>NZ_CABPSL010000001.1 GCF_902459665.1 Pandoraea cepalis
TTCATGCCAACTCCTCATCTGAGCTGAGGAGCCATTATCCCTAGATTTGATTGGTACGAAATTTTCAGGACAGGTCACCGGCACATTCATACCAGTGCCGTTCGCGTAGTGCTTCGCATACATATCGACGTTCGCCTTCTGCTCCGGTGTCGCAAAAAACATATACCCGGGCCCGCTGTTACCGTCAGCCGGCAACATGCCATGTGCTTGCCTCAGAAAGTCACTCGCGCGTTGGTTCCAGGTGCCTGGCGTACCGCTCTGCACCTGCAAATTGGCCTGCATTGTCAGTTCGTCTCGCGCCTGCTCGGGCGTCAATCCATATTTCTTCGCATACGCCGATTCCCGGTCGTTAATCCATTGCTTCTCATCCGGATGCAACTGCCGATTAAACCGATCAGTATTGAACCCAGTAACCGCCCCCGAAGTCCCTCCCGCCACAGCACCTACCGCAGTACCTATACCCGTGACCACAATCTGGGCCAATGCTTGATCGATATCTGCGTTGCCTGTTGGACTAGCATTCTTAATTTCGTTACTCAACTCATTCAGTACCCCGCTAAGCTTTGACGTCAGCCCCGCACCCAACGCACCACCCAGCGCATTGCCGCCCCCGAGACCCGCCACGATCGCGCCACCTGCCGCGTGCATCGTTGCGCGGTAGTCGCCGCCTTCAGACCAGTCTTTCGCTTCCTGTAAGTACTGCGCCTTCAACGCCGGATCGTTGGTCTTCTCCGCCAGCTTTCTCGCCTCATCGGCTTTCCTATCAGCATAAGTTCCGATGTCGCGCGCGACGGCTTCACCGGCTGCCGTCGCCGCTTGCATCAAACGCGACTGGTCGTTGAGCAGGTCCTGTAAATCAGGCGTGCGAGTTACCGTCCCATTCAAGTCAGCAGTATCGCGATTCAAACTCGCCAGATCCTGCGTCTGCTTCGCCTCATCGGTCAGCGTGATCGTGCCTTCGCTTACGCCCGTGCGCGTTGTCGCACGCTCGCTAGCGCTCTCCATTTGCGGCAACATCGGAGAAATCCCACCTGTGTTCTTGCCGGAGCTATTGCCCGTCGTACGCTCGTTCGCACCGCCATTCCCAACGGTAGCGCCACCACCGACACCAAAACTATTGGCGCTGTATTCCGAATGGTTCTCAATGTCGGAGAACGTCAACGTGGCTGTCGTCAGTTGATTCTTTGACGGATCCGCGGTGCTCGCAATGTAGGCGCCCTTCAGATCGGTGTTACCCATCACGCCGACGTCAAACCCACCGCCGCCCGCCTGGATTCCGGATTGCTCCTCCACGCCCGCATAGTTGCCGCTCGCATTTCCACGGGAGAAACTGAGGCTGCCGGATGCGCCCCCCATACTGACGCTCAGCCCACCGCCCGTGCTCTGCTGATGTGCGGAACTCTCGCTCGTATCCTGCACGCTGGCGATGTTCAGATCCCCACCCACGCGCGCAATGACCTTGTCGGCATTCACGTTCGCGCCGACGATATTCGTGTCGCCACCGCTCGCGATCACCGCCGTCTGGCTCGCGTTGATGTGGGTGTTGTTCTGGAATTTGGAATCCGAGTTGGCATCGCCGTTCGACTTCGAGAGCGACGCCGATACGCCCCATCCGCTCGTTCCGTAAGACACGCCTACGCTGCCGCTCTTCGACTCGTTCTCGCTGCGCGACGACTCGGTGTCGGTGCTGTGACTCAGGTTGACTTGATGGTTGGCTTGCAGGAGAACGTCCTTCGCATCGATGTTCGAGCCGATGATGTTGACGTTGCCTTTCCCCGCCGCCGCGTCCCCGGTCGCGATGAACGCCGCCGTGCCTCCCGCCTTGATGTTGCTCGAAATATTCTGCGCGCTGTCGGACGACGAGGTCGACTTGCTACTCGACGTCCCCCAGCTCAACTCGATCTTGGCTTCCGGTTTGGCACCGCTGGCGAGCGCATCGAGCGCTCCCTTCCCTTCGCCAAGCGCGCCGACGGCGCCACTGGCCGCAGCGTAACCGCGCAACGCGGAAACACGCGTATCGCCGCCGGAATCCGCCGCCGCGCGCACCTGCCCAGCAACGTTCTGTATCGCGTCGATCACCGGCGACTTAACCGCCAACGTGAAGCCAGAGCTCTTCATCTCGTGCGTTTCGTCGTGATGCTCACGATTGAGCGCGGATTCGATGGTGACGTTTTGCCCGATGCCCGTCATGTTCCCACCCGCGACGATTTCGCTGCCACGAACCAGCAAGTCATTGCCGGCCGCCATACTGACGTTACCGCTAACGCTGCCGATAAGGGTACCCGTTTGGGTCACGCTGCTGTCGTTGGCCCAGTCCTTCTGCTCATTAGTGCCGTACGAAATCCCTACACCACCTGACGAACCCAGACCCGTGCTCGTCTCCTCGTGGAATGAACGGGTCTCGCTAACGCTCTGCGTCGAATCGATCCGTAAATCGTGACCCGCCTGTAGGACGACATCCTTGTTTCCGACAATCGTGCTCCCCCGAACGCTCAAATCCTTGCCCGCAGCGATCGCCACGGTGTCCGCCGAAATCAGGCTGCCGTTGGCTTGGGTGGCTTTCATGTCCAGCGTACTCGTTGTGCTTTTTCCGCTCACCACTCCACTGCGACTACCGTCGTGCCGGCTTTGAAATTCGTGCGTCTCGGTGATTTCACCGATGTTGATGTCACCGGCTGCCGCCAGCGTTGCCGCGCCCTGGGCGAGTGTTATGCCGCTGCCCGCCAGGTTGATATTCTTGCCTGAGGCAATCGTGAGACTGTCGCCGCTTTGCAAGGTTGTGCCGATCACCGCGTCGTCAGATTGCCGCTTCGATTCCGAGTAACTGCCGCTACTGTCGCTATCCGCGCTGTTGCTTTGTAACGTTGAGGTCGTCACTGCCGCTCGCAACGTCACATCGCCCTTCGCCGCCAGCGCGCCACCTCCGTTCAGGTTGAGGGCCGCTCCCGTGGCCGTCAGATTACCTCCCACGCCTATCTGCGATACGCCTCCCACCGTGACTGCGCTCCCCGTCGCCGCGTTGAAGTTGGTATCCGATACACCGTTCGCACGCCCGACGACCTTCCGCTCGCCGGCCTGTACCGTGCCAAGTTCCCAGTTGCCGCCAATGGCCATGCCGAGGTTGCCGCCTACGTTCAGCGTGCCTGCGTTCTGCTCGACATTGCCACCTGTCACGATCGCGGCATCGCCCCTTACCGTCACACTTGCGATGGGACCGAGCGTCGTCGAGACGCGCGTGGCACCCGTGGTGCTCACCTGACTGACCTGGCTCGTGATCGTGTTCAGCAGCAGGTCGCCCCCGGCGCTGAGTGTCAGACTTCCGGCGTTCACTGTGGCCGAACTCAAGTCGACATCGCCCTTTGTCGTCAGCGACATCACTCCGTCGCTTCGCAACCCACCAAATGCATTGTCGATGGACGTAGCATCGATGGTGAGCGCGCGGGTCGCCTGCACCGTACCGCTGTTGGTGAACGTCTGCGTCTGCTTCAGGTCGATGTCGTTCGCCGCGATCAGCGGTCCGCTCATCTGTTGCTGTTCCGTCTGCGCAAGATAGACCACCGGCACCAGCACGGCTTGTCCATCGACGATTTGCGTTTGCATGATGACTACATGACGGGTGAGTGCCGCGACTTGCTCGGCAGACAGGCTCATGCCTAACGACAGGTTCAACGACTTCGCAAGGGCTGCGCCCGAGTTCATCATCGCTTCATACATCGCCTGTGTATCGCCGTAGGGACCGAGCACTGCCTTGCCGGTGAGCGCCGTGATCTGGTTTCGCACAAGCTGCTGCTCGTACATGCCATCTCCCAGACGCTTTGCGGTCGTTTGCGGATTTATCCCAATCTGCTGAAGGTAGTAGTCACTCGACAGGAACGTCTTGACGTTCGTAAAGGCAGGGTTTGACTCGATCAGGTATGTCGCGTTCGGCGCGGTGGCTGGCCGGAACAACCCCCCTTGCGGGATTGTCAGGTTGGCAATCACGCTTACCGCCGTGGCCCGCGCGATGACCGCATCGATCTGCACCCTGTTGCCCTGAACGGACGTTGTGACCGCCCTCGTACCGCTCGCCTTGCCGTCCAACGCGCTGATGCTCACGCCAGTCACCGACTGGCCGGCCGCAAGGCCGAGCGGCATCACGCCCGCATTGCCAGCCGTATTGTCGATGCTCACTCCCGTCCCCGACAGCGTGCCGCCTGCAACAAAGGTCGATTCGTAGGCGGGCAGAGCGTAGGTTCGAGTATCTGCAGGTGCCACCTGCGTGAAGCCGCCGGGACGCATCGTCACGAAGCGAGCATCGCCGAATGGCAATTGCCAGTCGTGCTTGCTATTGTCGTAATTGTTGTAGTGATATTGCCCCGAGTACCTGACGCGAACGGCAGGGGCGACCTGGCCTTGCCAGCTATTCTGGTCGAGCGTCAGCGGTGCCGCGATCGCGCCTGCGGCCGACACCGTGCTCCAGTAGTTCTGGAACAGGCCCACCGACGAAGCATTCAAGTCCGCGCCGGACACGATCTGCGCTTGCGGGCTAATCGATGTCACCGTATTTGCCACGGCTGCGCCCGTGTAACTCGTGTAGATGTAGTCGCTGTTCCATTCACCCCCGTGCGGCGGTTCGACGTACACACCACCAATAGCGTTAGGATCTCGCGTATTGATTTTCCCGGTACGTCCGCTCAGGCTGATGCCAAGACTGGCGAGAAGATCCGCCGAGACCGACGACGTGAAGCCCGACGTCTGCATCTGTCGCCGCGTATTCGTGACCTGATTGGCGTGCAGCGCCATATCGCGTGCGGACTGGATCAGGGCCGATTGGTTGCGGATCAGCTTTGCCTGGGTGTAGTTGCCGCTCGCGTCCTTGCCCCCGGCGAGGACAACGCGGCCAAGGCCATAAATGGCGGCGGTCGCCTGCGTATCGGTGGCCGTCGTGTCGTCGCGGTTCTCGATGATCGGCGCCAGCAGTTCCAGCGTCCCTTCGCTGTTTGTCGCGCCAATGAGCGCCGTTGGACCGACGTTCGATAGCCGCGATGTCGCATTGAGCGATACGTCGCCGCCCACTAGGGTGCCCGTGTTTTGCAGCGTGTTCGAGTGCGTCGTAAGTGTCCCGCCAGCCATCATCGTGCCGCTGTTGGCGATATCCCCCGCCGTGATGTTCAGGTTCTCAACCGCTTCCACCCGTGTGTCGTTCGTGAACGTTCCGGGCAGCGTAATCGCAAGCTCATGCCCCGCAGCCAGCTTCAACGTCGGCGTCATCGCGAAGTCGCCCTCGACGTTCACCGCCACGTCGTGGGCCGCACCATAGGCGCCGCCACCCGCGAGCGTTGCCGCCGTCACGTTCAGGTCGTTCGTCGCACCGATCTGGCCGCTGGTATTCGTGAGCGCCCCAACCGTCTTGATGGCCACGTCGCCGCGCGAACCGGCCAGGTTGCCGATCCCGCCGCCCGTGTTATCGAGCGTGTCGGCATCGATCGAGACGGTCGCGCCGCTCAGTTGTCCGCCCAACGTGTTCGAGATTGTCGAGGCCCTGAGGGCCACACGACCATTGCCCGTGATCGCGCCGGCGCCGTTGACGACCCGCGTGCCGCCCCGAATCGTCGCGTTGCCCGTGCCGAGATTGCCGATGAGACCGCGAGTGTTGTCGATGGACGCGACCTGCACCGCGAGCGTGCTGTCGTCGCCGTCGGCTCCCGACTGGATCCGGCCGTTCGTATTGTCGAGGGCACCACCGCCGATGACGGACAGGGAGGCGAGCGAGCGCGCGACCCCTTGCGTGTTATTAACGTCACCCGACACTTTCGCCGTGGCGTTGCCCCTTGCGGCAAGCATGCCCGCCGAGTTGTCCAGGCTGCCGACGTTCAGCGTCAGTTGCCCACCCGCAATGATTTCGCCGCCTGCGTTCAGCAGCGTCCCCGCACCGTTGCCCGGCGCGATCGTCAGTCGTCCCGTTCCAGAGGCGAGTATCTTGCCGCCGCTGTTGTTGAGAAGGGCAGGCGCAAGCGTCAGATCCTGGGCGTGACTCTGGATCGTGCCGCCCGCCGAGTTGTCGAGCGTATGCCTGACGTCGATGGTCATCGGCGAGGCACCGTAATGCGTGATCGTCCCCCCGTGATTCAGAAGGTGGGTCGCGGACAATGCCAACTGATTCGCCTTCACGTTGCCGCCGCTGTTGTTCAACGTGGCGTTCGTCGTCAAGCTCAGGTTCGGCGCCACGATGGCGCCGCCCTTGTTTGTCAGTGAACCGGTGCGGATCGTCTCGTTCGTGCCTGCGCCAATCTCGCCGCCATCGTTCGCCAGCGTGTCGCTCGTGAGCGTCAGGTCGGTGTTCGACAGCAGCTTGCCGTTTGCGTTATCGACTGCGCCGCCAAGCGTCGCCGTGAGCCCGGTCTGCCCCATGATCAGACCCGCTGCGTTGTCCAGGCTCCCCGCCCGCGCGACGACCTGCCCGTTGCTGGTGATCTTGCCGCCCGCATTCGAGAGCGTGCCGGTTCCGTTCCCGGCATTCACCGTGAGCGCGCCGGCGCCCGCGTGCGTGATCGTGCCGCCGTGGTTATCGAGCATGGACGGCGCCAACGTGAGATCCACGCTATTCGTCTGCAGCGTGCCGCCCGCCGAATTGTCAAGCAAGCCCAGGACGGCGACGCGCATCGACCCGGTACCCGTCTGCGTGATCGTGCCCGCGTGATTGACGAGATTGGTGGCACCCAGCGACAGTTGTGTCGCCTGCAGAGTCCCGGCACTGTTGTCGAGTGTCGCGGCACTCACCGTCGCGGCCTGACCGGCGACGATATTGCCGCGGTGGTTGGTCAGTTGCGTGCCGGCGTCGATCGACGTATTCCCCGCCGCTTGCAGCGTGCCATCGCGGTTATCGAGCGACCCGGTGCCGACTTGCAGGTCCGTCTGCGCACTCACCTTGCCTTGGTTCGCAACGCTTCCCGCCACGAGCGTGACAGCACCATTGCCGCCGATTACGCCCCCCTGCGAACCGGTGGCGGTCGTGCCGATCGTGTTCGTGAGCGCACCCGTGACCGTGACCGTCAGACCATCGCCATTCAGGGAGGTGATGCGGCCCGCCGTATTGTCCAGCGAATCCCCCGTGAGGGACAGCGCAGCGCCGCTCTGCAGGGTGCCACGATCGTTTGCGATGGCGCCGCCGCGCAATTGCATGGTGCCTGCCGAGACGATTTCGCCGCCCAGGTTCGTCAATTGGCCCGAGGTCCGCGCAATGAGCATGGCTTGCGACGCAATCTTGCCCGCCACATTGGAGAGCCAGGCCGCGTTGAGCGTCACGCCTTGAGCGCCCGCGAGCGTGCCGTAATCGTTGATCAGCGCTCCCGCGACCTGAGCCGTCACTTGCCCCGCTGCGCGCGTGGTCGCGCCAGCGAGGTTCAGGTCGCCTATGCTGGCTATCAACGTCAGGTCACCGTTTGTGGACGTTTCGCTGCCCGCGAGATTGAGCCCGCCGCCCGTGAACATCGCGTTGCCGCCCGCCACGCCAAGGCCGCTCACGTTGAGCTGTGCCGATGCCGCTACCGACAGGTCGCCGCCGCTGCCGACCGAACCGTCGCCGTTCACGCCGGCGCCCAGCGTACCGGTCGATGTCAGGCGGCTCGCCATGACAGACAGATCTCGTTGCGCCGCCAGCGTCCCGTCGTTCGTGACGATGTCCGACGCGCGGAGGCTCGTGCTCTGTTTTGCGTAGATCGTCCCGCTGTTGGCAACGCTGCCCACGTCGATGCCGACGTTGCCGCTGGCGTTCAGCTTGCCGGACTGCACGAGCTGTCCCGCACTGGTAAGCGTGAGGTCGCCGGCTTGCGCGGCGATCTCGCCCGCGTTCGACACACCGACGCCCTTCTCCGTCCCCACCAGCATGATGCGGTTGGCGTACATGCCGCCGAGTGCGCTGACGTCGATCGAGACCCCCGGGGAGGCGCCAGTGCTGCTGATGGCGCTCGCCGAAAGCGTGTCGTGATCGACCTGGTTCGTGCCGGTGACGACGTTCAGCGCATTGCCGTAGATCGCGGCATTGGCCTGCACCGCACGGGCGATCAGATCGACCTGGTCAACGTTGCTCGCGTTCAGCCCCGCGCCCTGAACGGCAATGCTGCCACCCGTCACCTGAAAGCCGCGCAGCCCACCGTTGGCATCGAGGATCGGTGTGCCGGTCGTAAGAATGCCGCGCGTGGTGTTGATGAAGCCGCCGCCATCGACCACGATCCCCGACCCGTTTGCCACGATGACTTCGGCCCGGCTGCCCGCGACCTCTAGAAAGCCTCTTAGCTGGCTCGGCGCGGTGCTGTTGACCTGATTCAGAATAATCCTCGCGGATTGGCCCGGGCCAAGGTTCGGGTTGCCGTTGATCATCCCGGCCTGCTGCGTCTGCGTCATCGCGGACGCGTTGTTCAGGATCGCGCCGCCGCGCGGCACATCGAACTGGGAATAGGTGTTCTGAGACACGCCCGCCGCGCTGGGCGTGTTGATGTTGATTTGCGGGAGACCGTTCGGGGTCTGCACGACGGAAGGGGCTCGCTCACCCGAGCCCGTCACTTGCGCCTGCACCCGTATGGGCACCGCCCCCAATGTCACGAGGGTGGCGAAGGCCACGCATCGCATCGAGAAAAGCGAGACGCACGAGAGGCGCCGCGAAACCTGCCGGGCCGAACCGAGGCGTCGTGTCTGACGGGCATCCGCCTTACCGCCCGCGCTGGCCGTTTCAGCTACCGCCACCAGCATGCCCCGTGGCCGGCTGTACACCAATCGGAAAAGGTTCTTATTCATTTTCGTGAACGACCTGAAGAGAGATGCCGCGGCGGGGATCCGCCAGGCGGTCATGGAATGCGGATACCGTCATCGCAATGCGGAGCGGCTTGCCACCTCGGTGCGCTGGAAGCCTCAAAGTTGGGCGGTCAGTTGAAATCCGACCGTGACTTGCGCTGTGGGAAAACCGGATGGCTTGTAGATCGGTGTGCCCAGGAACACGTCGTAGCCGTAGCCGCCAAAGCGGGTGGCAACGCTCCCCTTGAGACCGATGACGGCGCCGACGAGCTGTGTGCCGTCTTGCGCGACGGGTTGCGGTCCCCAGACCCGGCCGTAATCGAGTCCCGCGTAGACGGACTGTCCGGTCTGACCGAGCGGCACCTGAAGCTCGTTGCGCCAATAGAATCCGCGCGCCGCCGAGAGCATCGTCTCGCCGTCGAAGCCCCGCACGGTGTAGCGGCTGCCGATGGAAAGGTTGTCGATGTAGTAAAGCGTGTTGCCGGTGTATTGGCCGTGGAAGGTCGTCACGTAGCGAACCGGCTGCTGCGCCACGGCAAAGCCGACGGCGAGGTTCGCGTCGAGCACGGCCATGCGATAGCGATAAGTCGGGCCTCCCGAGGCCGCGAGAAGGTCATCCTGCGCACCGAGCCCGCCGATTCCTTGCCGGTACGCAAGCGCCGCATCGAGTTGCGCGGCACCGAAATAGTGCCGATCCGTCAGGCCCCACTCGACGAGCGTGTTGTTACGTCGCTGTTGTGTGATCTCGATGTCTTCAATGAAGCTTTGACCGAACTGGCGCGACAGCCGGAGCTGGGTGCCAAACACGTGGTTCTGGCTGCGGGAGAGCACGCGGCTGAGCGTGGCGTCGAGCGTCTTCGAGTTGCCGCTTGCGATGAACGTCTCGTTGACGCCCGCAATTCGCTGGTAGTAGCGGCTGGTGTAGGCCGCGAGCGTTGCGCTCCAGTAGCCCCACGGAATCGCGTAGCTCCCATGCCAGCCGCGCGAGCCCAGATCGTGGTCTTTGAACAGCAGATCCTGTGACACCCCGACATTGAAGATGTCGTTCAGGCCGAGCGGGTTGTACACACCGGCCGAGAGGCTGCCTTGCAGTTGACCCGTTGCGCGTGACCCGGCGTTGTCCACAGACGCCACGACGGTCCAGGGTTTGGTGCGCGTTACATCGAGCACGACGTCGCTCTGGCCCGGCAGATCCGCCGGCACGATTTGCATCGAGACGTCCTGATTCGACACGCGCTTCATCTGCTCGAGACCCTGCTCGAGATCACGCAGATCCAGCAACTCGCCGTCACGCGTGGGGAAGGCGCTCTTCCACGTGCCCCGCAGCGCCGGATCGGCAAAGCGCACGTGACGGATGACGCCGGGGATCAACGCGAATCGGAGCGTACCGCTCGCGAGGTCCTGTTCAGGCAGCAGCACGCGCGTCGTGAGGTAGCCGCGACTTAAGACGACCTTTTGCAGGCCGTTGACAAGCGCGTCCAATCCCTGCTTGCCTATGCAGGCGCCGGCATAGTGCCCGACCCAATCCTGGGCGAACGTTAATTGGCCCAGCGACTGCGTCTCGGCAGAGGTTGCCCCGAGGGTCTCTTGCGATGTCGTCGGGATTTCAACGACGAATGTGTCGATCCGAAAGCATGGGGTCTCATTGGGTAGCGCGGGCCAGACAGGCGCATCGTCACGTGTTGAGCGTACCGATGGCGCGTTGACCGCCGCCTCGCGTTGTTGTGCCTCTCGCTGTTGTTGGATCAACTGGTCTTGCTCGACGCCTGTTCGGGCGGCGGCCGCCGTGTCGGCGGGGGTGGGTGTGGAGGTTTGCTGCGCCTGCGCCGCCATCGCGAACAGCGAACAGGCCAGCAGCACGGCTTTCGTTTTGGTGATCGGCATCAGGGCTTTGCGGCGATTTCAAAGTGCGGATTGAGCGAATTACGGTCGACGCGTGGATCGTCATCAACGGCAGCCACTCGTGCCAACGCGTAATCGACCTACGCAGCGTGGGGAGATAACGGCGATGCCGGAGTGGGATGTCACTGAACGTGACGAGGGGGGCATTGAGACGTTGGACTTCACCGCGGTAGTGCGGCGGTGGTTCAACTAAAAACGTTAGCAAGACTAAGGGTTAAGTCACAAACAGACTTCTTGTTCTGGTCGGGAATTTTCGAGTCTGGATGCGTCGGGCGCGACGTCAGAACGCGTCGGTCGTCAATGTCGCCCGAAACGCTGCGGTGGCAGCGGCGTTCGGCTGACGAAGGGCGGAATGAGGGGAGGACGCGCGGAACGGGGGGGCAAACGGCGTTGTGCGCTTCGCCGGGCGGCGAAGCTCCGCTGAGTGCGGAGCGTCGTTCAACGGGACAGGAAGATTGTCGACCGCGACGAATCAAGGATCGAGTGTCGGGCTCGTGGCGTGTGCGCGCACCGTGTTTGAGGCGCGCGCGGACTTCGCACCAAATACCCCGGCGGCCGATCCATACGGGGTTGTCAGTCGCGGTGTTATGCCGGTTCGAGTTCCCGGCTGCTGGATTCGCGCATGGCACGAATGGGCTCGGCCAATATCATCGCGTCGACATTGAGCGGCGGCACATCGCCGAACAGCGGCCGATAGACGAAGTCGCCCACGTCGATCGTCTCGCCCGTCAACGCGCAAACACCAGGATGATTCGCCCGGCGAATGCGCCAGATCTGCGCACCGTAGTTGCCGCCCATGGCGTCGTTCCACGACACGGTGATCGTCAGTTCGCTGGAGATCTCCAGCACTCGCACGATGGGCGCGCGGCGCGTGTAGGGAATGACGGGCCGGCACACGACCGGTTCGGCATCGAGCATCGCCACGGTGTGTTGCCACACGCCTTGATCGCGCGGCGCGGCGCGCGACGTGCGCGAAGTCCGTGACGTCGCGGACGTCGGGGATTTGCAGGCATCGCGGTGGGTACCGCTTCGTTTGGGGCAGTGAGTTCGGTCGCTTCGCATGGTCAGGCCAGCCGGGTGCGCGGCCCGCGAAGGCCGCCGAGTTTTTCCGCGCCCAACAGCACCGTCGCACGGGCGAACCCGTGCAGCGCATGCTGATGGCGCCGATACAACATGGCGTGGCTCCATTGCGCGAAGCGTCCGCGCACGATGCCACCTTTGAAAAAGCCGAATCGCCCAAGGGCCCCAAACGCGTTGTAGCCGGAAAGCGAGACCGACGCGCCAGGATCGCGATAGACGAACGGCGGAATCGCGCGTCCCTCAAACCATGCGCCAAGATGTCGGCCAAGATGCGCCGCCTGCTGCGTGGCGACCTGGGCCGTCGGCGGCAACGGGCACTCGCCCTTCGCGGGCACGAGCGACGCACAGTCGCCAAGCGCAAAGATTCGCTCGTCTTGCGCCGTCTGCAACGTCGGGCGCACCACGATCTGGTTGGCCGCGTTGGTCGCGAGTCCGCCAATGCCCCGCAAGACGTCCGGCGCCTTCACGCCGGCCGCCCACACGAGCAGATCGCCGGGAATCAACTGACCGTCGTCACGATAGAAACCGTCACGGTCGGCGCACACAATGCGGGTGTCCGTCAGCACGCGAAAGCCCAGGCGCTCGAGCCCCGCCTGCGTCGACTCGGACACCTCCGGCGGAAACGCCCCAAGCACACGCGGGCCGCTCTCGACGAGCGTGAGCTTCAGCCGCTCGCCAATGCGCGGATCGCCATAGCCGGCCGCCAGCGCAAACGTGCGGCTCAGCTCCGCCGCGAGTTCCACGCCCGTGGCGCCGCCACCGGCGATCACGACACGCAGCGCGTCGTCGTTCACGGCGCTGCGCAGCGCTTCACATCGCAACGCCGCTTGAAATGCCTCGGCCTGCGGCTGACTGTCGATGAAATGGCAGACGTCGCGCACACCGGGCAGACACGCATCGTCGGCCTGCGAGCCGAGCGCCAGCACGAGCGCGTCGTATGGCACACGACGCTCGCCCAACAAACGCGAGCCGTCGGGCGCGTCCATCTCCCCAAGCACAATCTCTCGGCGCGTTCTATCCAGCCCGCACATGCGCCCCGCCTGATACGTAAAGCCGTTGCCGCACGCGTGGGCAAGATACGTCACCTGTGTATGAGTGACGTCGCGCGTGCCCGCCGCCACGGTGTGCAGCATCGGCTTCCAAAGATGGGTGGGGTGACTGTCGACCAGCGTCACGTGCGTCGTGCCGGCAAGCCCGAGCGTGCGGCCCAGCCGCGTTGCCAGCTTCAGGCCGGCGATACCGCCACCGACAATCACGATTCGGTTTGCACGAGACATTTGGGGGAAATGCCAAATTCAACAAGTGATGAATAAGCGCATAATAGCGAGCGTGGCCCCGGCGTGTCAAATGGCAATTGCCTGGGCAGGCAGCGGCGTTCGGGTCGGGTAGACTTGGCGCATTGCTGTCGCGAACTCGACCCACCCATCGCTCAATGACTCCGAACAAAGCCGTCTCGCAAGCTGAACCGCCCCGCAAACGCACACGTGGGCGTCCCACGTGCAACGGCTCGCATGGGGCCGACGCGTTGTTGCTCAACGCGCGGCGTATCTTTGCGCAGCGCGGTTTCTATGCGAGCAGCGTGCGGCAGATCGCGGAGGCGTCCGGGGTCGACGCCGCCCTGATCTCGCACCACTTCGGCTCGAAGGAGGCCCTGTGGGTCGCGGTCGTCGATCAGATCGCGACGCTCACGCGCTCGATGATCGAGCAGACGCTGGCGCTGCGGCACGCGCCGCTGGAACCTGCCGAGCGTATCGAGCAGGCGGTACGGGTGTTCGTGGAGGTCGTTTTCGAGAATCCGGACATCGGTATGTTCTTCTCGACGGCCGCGACCGAGGAAGGCGAGCGGCTCGACATCATCATGCAGCGACTGGTGCGTCCGTATCGCGACGCGATGGTGCCGCTCGTGGCCGACTGGCTCGAAGCGCAGAAGCGCCCTGGGCAGGACGCCGACGTGATGTTTTTCATGCTGACGTCGGCCATCAGCAAGACAGTGTCGTATCGCCACATGATGGGACCGTTCCTGCCGCCCGAAGGCATGGCCGATCTCAAGCGCACCGTGCTCGACTGCGCGATGGCGCTGATTCGGCAGTGATCCGCCGGCGCAGGCGGTGCGCAAGCGTCTTATAGGCTTTGCGGCACCGCGCCGGCGAGCGCCTTACTGTGGCATCTCCTCCGGAGTATCCGTGCTCGGTACGCGCGTGGCGTCCCCGTTTGCCGAGGTCTCGCTGCCGATCACGCTGATCTCAAACAGCGACTTGCCCGCGAGCGAGCGAGCCTCGGGATCTTCCGGGTAAGTTTTGAGCAACGGCAGGATCACCGAGCCACCGATGACATTGCGACGACTGTTATCCGCCGGCGACAGTCCCCACACGTTCTGATAGGTCATCGGCACGCTTTCGCCGTCGCGCTGCGCATTGCCCAGGTACAGCATGATGTGGCCATTGATATGGATGAGCGTCATCAGCGGCCGACCGCGCTCGGCCAGCGTGCGCAACCTTGTGTCGATATCGGCGGCGCGCAGGTCGGTGCGTACGCCCGCCCGTAACTGATCCGACGAATGGCGCGGCAGCCACACGCCGAACGGGGCGAAGAGACTGCGCGTCTCTGCCGAGCAGTCGTTGTAGAACAGCGTGTTGCCCCACCCGTACGGACGTCCGATCAGTTGCTTCATCACCTGCGCCATATGACGCGGCGTGATTGTCCATGGCATCGGCACCAGCGTCGAGGCGTCGAGCGCGGTCGTGCGAATGTGTGCCTGACGCCGAAGATCGGCCACGGGGAACATCGCGACCTGTTGCCCGTCGCGCAACATCACAGGCAGCACGGTGCCGATCGGTGCAAACGTTCGGTAGATGGGCGCGGTCGCGCCGGGCGGCGTGTCGGCCAAGGCCACGTCGGCGCGCACGATGGCGCCGAGGCGGCGCTGTGCCGCGTCACGCCACGTGGCGATGAAATGCTCGTCGACCGAGGCCACGGTGCGGGCATCGACCCAGCCGATCAGATCCGGCGAATAGACGAGCAGCCACGCACCGTCGGCGCTGCGGGCGAGCGTGTAGACCGGCGTGCCGGGACGCAGCGCGGAGTCCTGCAGGGCATCGAACGGATAGCCTTCGCCCGCCTGATGAAAATCGTAGAAGGCCGGGTCGTGCGTGGGGAGCTGTCGTACCAGCGCGTTATCGACAGTGATGCCGCGACGGCGCGGATCGTATTGCCCACCGGCCTGATCGGCGTCGAGTTGCGCCAGCGCCATGTTGGTTTCGATGGCGCGGATCCACGCCGACGTGTGCGCATGGAAGTTCTCGCCATAGGTCTTGGCAACGCCGGGCACGCCGTTATCGAAACGTCTGGCGCGCCGCGCTTGCGAATCCGCGATCTGCTGGGCGCCGGCGGCGTTGAGCAGCGATGTCGACAGCCACGTACCGTTCCATGGCGATGGGTCGCGCGGCGAAGTGCCGAAGTAGCGCGCGCGGAAGGCCTCGAACCGACGCGTTTGCTCCTGCGCGGAGAGCAGCGGACGATCGTAGTCGGGCGCATCGGGCCGGATCCAATGATCGACGTTCTGATCGTAATGCTCGATGGGGAAGCGGCTGATGTTGTAGCGTGTCGCGGTGGCGGTCGCCGCCGGCGGGGACGCCGTGGGCGGTTGCGGTGCGCCTGCGCACGCCGCGAGCACAACGAGCGGCAGCAGCGACGTGAGGCCGGCAAGGCGGGTAACGGGGCGTTGCGGGGCGTTCGAGGCGTTGCGCCGCGTGATGTGCATGACATGCGCGACGGAAGACGTGGCACGCACGATCACGCCGCGCGCCGCAAGGAGGGCACCCATGTTGTGCGAAAGAGAGTCCGGATGCCGTCATGCTACTCCATCGACACAGGCGTGAAATTGAAGCGCTCGGCGAGGCATGCAATGAGGTGCTGCCGCGCCTTCGGGGGTGGTGTGAATGCTGTACAAATATACAGTACAATCACGTCAAGCCGAGCGACGCGTGGATGCTGTCAGCGACTGTCGCATCGGCCTGATACAGTAGTTCCCCCGAGGCGCGCACGCGCGCTGTCAGACGTCACGCTGTTCATTGTCAACCAAGCGGCCCTGATCCAGTGGATACCTCATCCCCGAAACCCGACCCGTCGTCCAACCACGCCATTCGTATTCGTGGTGCCCGCCAGCACAACCTCAAGAATCTCGACGTCGATCTCCAGACCGGTGAAATGACCGTCGTGACCGGCCCGTCCGGTTCCGGCAAGTCGAGCCTGGTCTTCGACACGCTGTTTGCCGAAGGCCAGCGCCGCTACGTCGAAACCTTCAGTGCCTACGCCCGCCAGTTCCTCGACCGCATGGATCGTCCGCAGGTCGATCACGTGGAAGGCGTGCCGCCGGCCATCGCCATCGATCAGACCAACCCCGTGCGCAGCTCGCGCTCGACGGTCGGCACGATGACCGAACTCAACGACCACCTCAAGCTGCTGTTCGCCCGCGCGGCGGCGCTGTTCGATCGTGAGACGGCACAGCCGGTGCGACACGACACCCCCGAGACGATCTACGCCGACCTGATGGCGCGCACCGCGCCCGGCGATCCGCGTCTGGTCGTTACGTTCCCCGTCGAGTTGCCGGGCAGTGTCACGGCCGATGAGGTCGAGCAATGGCTTTCGGCATCGGGCTACACGCGCGTGCAGGCCGAACGCGAAGTCGCATCGGCAGACGGCGCGCGCAAGGTGCTCGATGTCGTCGCCGACCGCTTCCGCCTGCAGAACACCGAGAAGGCGCGCGCGATGGAAGCCATCGAGGCGTCGCTCAAGCGCGGGCGCGGCCGTGTGAATGTCTACGTGCTGGCCGACGAAGGTGAGCCCGACATCTGGCGCTATTCGCAGGATCTGCACTGCCCCGACAGCGACCTGCACTACGCGGATCCGCAACCGGCGCTCTTCTCGTTCAACTCGGCCTATGGCGCCTGCGAAGCCTGCCGCGGGTTCGGCCGCGTGATCGGTGTCGACCTCGGTCTGGTGATCCCGGACGAGCGCAAGACGCTGCGCGGCGGCGCGATCAAGACCATTCAGACGCCGGCGTGGAAAGAAATTCAGGACGACCTGCTCGAATACGCGGGCAAGGCGAGCATTCCGCGCGACACGCCCTGGTCGAAACTCTCGCCCGAGCATCGCGAGTGGGTCATTGAAGGCGATCCCGACTGGAAAGGCGAGTGGAACAAGCAGTGGTATGGCATCCGCCGCTTCTTCGGCTATCTGGAGTCGAAGGCGTACAAGATGCACATTCGCGTGCTGCTCTCGAAGTACCGCAGCTACACCATGTGCGAGACCTGCGGCGGTGCTCGCCTGAAGACGGAGGGTTTGCTCTGGCGGCTCGGCTCGAAGGAGAACGCCGACGCGGTTCTGCCGCCCGCCCAGCGCGTCATGCCGCGTGGCGTGGCGTGGTCGCGCGAGTCGCTCGAAGCGCTGCCCGGTCTCACCATGCACGACCTGATGCTCATGCCGATTTCGCGTGTGCGTCAGTTCTTCGATTCGCTCACGTTGCCGTCGAGCCTGCTCGACGACGCCCTCAAGCTGTTGCAGGAAGAGGTCGGCACGCGGCTGAAGTATCTGTGCGACGTCGGCATCGGTTACCTCACGCTCGACCGTCAGAGCCGTACGCTCTCGGGCGGCGAAGTGCAGCGTATCAATCTGACGACGGCGCTCGGCACGTCGCTCGTCAACACGCTCTTCGTGCTCGACGAGCCAAGTATCGGTCTGCATCCGCGCGACATGGACCGCATCGTCGCCGCCATGCATCGCCTGCGTGACGCGGGCAATACGCTGGTAGTGGTCGAGCACGATCCGGCGGTGATGCTGGCCGCCGACCGCGTGATCGACATGGGGCCCGGGCCGGGAGAGCGCGGCGGCCAGATCGTCTTCGACGGCACGCCCGATGAGGTGCGTCATGCCGATACGCTGACCGGCAGCTACCTGGGCGGACGCAAGCACGTGGCGAACGCGTCGAACTGGCGCGCGCGCCCGGTCGACGCCGCGACGCCGCGCCTCAGGCTCACCGGCGTGCGCGAACACAACCTCAAGCAGGTCAGTGTCGAGATTCCGCTTGGGCGGCTCGTGTGCGTGACCGGCGTGTCCGGATCCGGCAAATCGACGCTGGTGCAGGACGTGCTCAACCCGGCACTCGCGCGCCACTTCGGCGACCCGACCGAAGCCCCGGGGGCCCACGACGAACTCATCGGCGCCGAACAATTGTCGGGCGTGGTGTTCGTCGATCAGTCGCCGATCGGCAAGACGGCACGCTCTAACCCGGCGAGCTATGTCGGCGCGTTCGACGAGATTCGCAAACTGTTCGCAGCCGTGCCAGCGGCGCTGCAACGGGGCTACAACGCCAGTACCTTCAGCTTCAATTCCGGCAACGGGCGCTGCCCGACATGCGGCGGCTCGGGCTTCGAACACGTGGAGATGCAGTTCCTGAGCGACGTGTATCTGCGTTGCCCCGATTGCGACGGCAAGCGCTATCGCGCCGAAGTGCTCGACGTGAAGATTCAGCGCGCCGTGCCCGGCGAGGCAATGCGCGAGTTGAGCGTGTCGGATGTGCTCGAGTTGACGGTCAACGAGGCGGTGAAGCTGTTTTCGTCGGATCGCGACGTGCTGCGCGTCTTGCAGCCGATCGTCGACGTGGGTCTCGAATACGTGAAGCTCGGCCAGCCGGTGCCCACGCTCTCGGGCGGCGAAGCCCAGCGCTTGAAGCTCGCGGGGTTCCTCGCGGAAGCGGCGCAGAAGAAGACGGCGAGCGGGCAGAAGGTCGCGCATCGCGGACGGCTCTTCATCTTCGACGAGCCGACGACGGGGCTGCATTTCGACGACATCGCCAAGCTCATGCGCGCGTTCGCCAAGCTCCTCGACGGCGGCAATTCGCTGCTCGTCATCGAACACAATCTCGATGTGGTGCGCGCGGCCGACTGGATCATCGACCTTGGGCCGGAAGGCGGCGAGGGCGGCGGTGAAGTGCTGTGCGCGGGTACGCTCGCGCAGGTGGTGGCGTGCGAGGGGTCGCACACCGGGCGCGCCCTGGCCGACTATGAACGTAACGTGGTGGCGCCCGGCCGATCGGCGGCGGTGACGAGCGCCGTCGGCGACCCGGGCATGCCGCTGCAAACCGCCTTGCGTGCGGCACGCACGCAGCGCAAGCCGGCCGGCGGCAATGACATTCGTATCGTCAACGCCCGCGAGCACAACCTGAAAGCGCTCGACGTCGCCATTCCGCGCGGCAAGTTCAGTGTGATCACGGGTGTCTCGGGGTCGGGCAAGTCGACGCTGGCCTTCGACATCCTCTTCAACGAAGGGCAGCGCCGCTATCTCGAATCGCTCAACGCCTATGCGCGGTCCATCGTGCAACCGGCGGGGCGCCCGGAAGTGGATGCGGTGTATGGCATCCCACCGACGGTCGCCATCGAACAGCGCCTCTCGCGCGGCGGACGCAAGAGTACGGTGGCGACCACGACCGAAGTCTGGCACTTCCTGCGTCTGCTGTACGTCAAGCTCGGCATTCAACACTGCATTCACGACGGTTCGCCCGTTACGGCGCAAAGCCCCGATTCCATCGTCGCGCAACTGATGCGCGATCGGCGCGGCCAGCATGTGGGGCTGCTCGCGCCGCTGGTCGTGGGCCGCAAGGGGATCTACACCGATCTCGCGAAGTGGGCCAAGGCGCGCGGGCATTCGCATCTGCGTGTCGATGGGGTGTTCCTCCCGGTCGACCCGTGGCCAAAGCTCGATCGATTCCGAGAGCACACCATCGAACTGCCGGTGGGCGACGTGATCGTCACGCCCGAGACCGAAGGCTTGCTGCGCACGCTGCTGGCGGCGGCGCTCGAGCAAGGCAAGGGCGTGATGCATCTGCTCGCGCCGCTCGACGGTCTCGGCGACGCGATGGGCAACGAGCAACCGGGCGAAGGCGTGGGCCAGATCGAGGTGTTCTCGGTCAAGCGCGCCTGTCCGGTGTGCGGCACGAGCTATCCGGATCTCGATCCGCGCATGTTTTCGTTCAACAGCAAGCATGGCTGGTGTCAAACGTGCGTGGGCACGGGCCTGGCGCTCACGCGCGAGCAGCGCGAAGCGTTCGACGACACCGTGCTCAATCAGGACAACCGGGGGCGCGAGCATTCGTTGCCGTCGGAAGAGCAGGAGCCGGAGGGCGTGGGCGATCAGCCGTGTCCGGATTGCCACGGGGCGCGGCTCAATACCATCGCGCGCGCGGTGACGTTCGACGAGCACGCGATCTCCGGCGTTGCGCAGTGGACCGTGACCGATGTGCGCGAGTGGATCGAAGGCCTCGAATTGCACGGTCGCGAAGCGAGCATCGCGCGCGATCTGATCAGCGAGATTCAGGGACGTCTGGCATTTCTCGAGGAAGTCGGGCTAGGCTATCTCACGCTCGATCGCGCGGCGCCGACGCTCTCGGGCGGCGAGTCGCAGCGCATTCGACTGGCGGCGCAACTCGGCAGCAATCTGCAGGGTGTTTGCTACGTGCTCGACGAGCCGACCATCGGCCTGCACCCGCGTGATAACGGCATTCTGCTCGGCGCGTTGCGCAAGTTGGGCGATCAGGGCAACACGCTGGTGGTGGTCGAGCACGACGAAGACACGATTCGCCGCGCGGATCACATCATCGACATCGGTCCCGGTGCGGGCAAACGTGGCGGCATGCTGGTCGCGCAGGGCAGCGTCGCCGATCTGGCCTCGCACCCCGAGTCGCTGACCGGCAAGTTCCTGGCGCATCCGTTGCAGCACCCGATTCATCCGCGCCGTGAAGTCATTGCGCCTGTGACCGGCGTCGAGGCGGTGCCGCCGAATTGGCTGACGGTGCATGGCGCCACGCTCCACAACCTGAAGGACGTGACGGCGTCGTTGCCGTTGGCGCGACTCACGGCCATTACCGGCGTGTCGGGGTCGGGCAAATCGACGCTTGCACGCGACGTGCTGATGACGAACCTGCTCGACGCGGTGGGGCGTTCGGTGCTGTCGTCACCTGCCGAGCGACGTGCCCGCAAGGGCACGGTGCGTCACGCGGTGAAGGCGGACGGTAAGCCGCGTGCGACGTCGGCGGCACCGGCGGTGCCACGCAGTCCTGTGGTGCACGCGTGGCACGGTTGCGCGTCGGTGACCGGCTGGGAGGCGATCGATCGCGTGCTCGAAGTCGATCAGACGCCCATCGGCAAGACACCGCGCTCGTGCCCGGCCACGTATATCGGCTTCTGGGACACGATTCGCCGCTTGTTTGCCGATACGCTCGAAGCCCGCGCCCGTGGTTATGCGGCGTCGCGCTTCTCGTTCAATACCGGCGAAGGCCGTTGTCCGGCGTGCGAGGGGCAGGGCGTGCGCACCATCGGCATGAGCTTCCTCGCCGACGTGAAGGTGCTGTGCGACGTCTGTCACGGTCAGCGGTTCAACGCCGAGACGCTGGCCGTCACGTGGCGCGGCAAGAGCATCGGCGACGTGCTGACGATGGAAGTGGACGAAGCCGTCGAGTTCTTCGCGTCGATGCCGAGCATTGCGCATCCGCTGCAACTGATGCAGGACGTCGGGCTCGGCTATCTCACGCTGGGACAACCGTCGCCGACGTTGTCGGGGGGCGAGGCGCAGCGCATCAAGCTCGTGACGGAGTTGACCAAGGTGCGCGACGACGTCACGCGCCGCGGACAAAAGACGCCGCACACGCTGTATGTGCTCGACGAACCCACGGTCGGCCTTCACATGGCTGACGTGGCGCGTCTGATCCATGTGCTCCATCGGCTGGTGAATGGCGGGCATACCGTCGTCGTCATCGAGCACAACCTCGATGTGATTGCCGAAGCCGACTGGATCGTCGATATGGGCCCGGAGGGCGGCAAGAACGGCGGGACGGTCGTCGCCGCGACGTCACCCGATGCGCTGACGCAGGTCGCGGCGAGCCACACCGGCATCGCACTCAAGCCAGTGCTTGCGCAAACGGTAGCGCCGGGGGCCTCGACAGCGATATCGGAAGCCGCCGCCACGTCGAAATAGCCGACCCACATCGCGAGCCGATCACGGGCTCGCGATCCGGAATCCCAACTGGGGGACGCGGGACGCCTGATGGCGTCCCGTTTTCATTGGGCGCGTAAGTGTGCGCGCACTGAGATGGGCAGAATCGCCCAAAGTCAACCCTATTATTTCATATTCAGCAATTTAACATGGACGAATATCATCTTTATTGCGCATGCCGATGCCAATAGACTGCAATTGTCGACGATGAATTGAACATCGCCGCGACTCAAACAGACAGGAGAAAACATCATGAAGCGCGCTCTTATTACCTCAGCCCTGGTTTCCGCAGTGTTGGCCGTGTCGGCCGGTTCGGCCTTTGCCAGCGATGCCTTCGACGGCCCGACGGAATTCTCGTGGGTGCCGCAAACCAGCATGCTGACCCGCGCTCAGGTCGGTCAGGAACTGGCGCAAGCCCAGCAAGCCGGTCTGCTGCAGCAACACGATTCGGTTTATCCGAAGTCGATCGCCAACTCGGGCGCTGCAGCGGTAGCCGCGACCCCGGGGTCGATCATCAACCTCGCCCTTGCCGGCAGCACGTACTTCGGTAGCTGATTCGCGTCACCCATCGCAGTACTGGCGGCACCTCCCGTGAGCCAGCGCCTGTGCGGCGCGTCGCGACTCCGGGGCGGCGCCTCCGATCACAAATCGGCCACTTCGCGTGGCCGATTTTGTTTTGTGCGTCCCCCTTTGCGATGCGTCGCGCCCTGTGGACAAATCTGTCGATAACCCTGTGGGTAAGCTGTGGCGCACCTGTGACCAAGCTGTGGATTTCCGGTGGGCAAGTCGCGCCGCCTTGACCCAAGGTACCCGTCGGAAACGGCTCACTTGCCCACTTCGTGACACGTCTGTTGGAGTATCATGCGCGGCAGCCGGTGGTGGGTAGGGAACCGGCGCCGCCGTCATGTGACCGTCACGAAAGTGTCATGTATCCGGCGTAGGCTCCTTGCCCATTTCACAAGGATTTCGCATGGATTATCTGCAAGTGCTCGTGCTCGCGATTGTGCAGGGCGTGGCGGAGTTGCTTCCCGTGTCGAGTTCGGCACACGTGATCATGGCCGAGAAACTGATGGGTCTCGACCCGTCGGCGCCCGCCATGACGTTATTGCTCGTCATGCTGCACACCGGCACGATGCTCGCCGTCATCGTCTATTTCTGGAAGTCGTGGCGCGAGCGCTATTTCTCGTCGAAGCACGATTTCATGCATAACGCGAAGCAAGTCGTCATCGCGACGGGCTTCACGGGCGTGATCGGGCTGGCCTTGATGCTGTTTATCGAGAAGGTCTTGATGCGTGGCTCCCAACACGCCGAGATCGAGCACTTGTTCGGCAATCTGTACATCATCTCCGGCGGCCTCGCGATGGCGGGCATCCTGATTCTGATTTCGGGCAGCAAGCGTCCGCCGATGGGCGATCGCCCGTTGCGCGGTGCCGACTCGGCCTGGATCGGCGCGGTGCAGGGCTTGTGCCTGCCGTTCCGTGGTTTCTCGCGCTCGGGATCGACCATCTCGACGGGGATGATGCGCGGGCTCGATAAAATCCGTGTCGAGGAATTCAGCTTCGCGCTGGCCGTGGTGCTCACGCCGCCGGTGATCGCCAAGGAGGCGTATCGCCTGTACAAGTCGGGCGGCGCGCAATCGTTCTCCGGTCACTACATGACGGTGCTCACGCCGAGCCTCGTCGGCATGGTGTTCAGCTTCCTTGCCGGTCTGGTGGCGCTGCGCTGGTTGTCGCGCTGGCTCGAACACGGCCGCTGGTATCTGTTCGGCATCTACTGCCTCGTGGCCTCGGGCGTCGTGCTGGCGGCGAGCCAATATCTGTAATCGGTCAGGTGACGTCTTGCGTGGGCGGCGTGCCAGGCACTGCCCACGCCATACCCACGGGCGTTACACCAGTCCCGCCACGACCTCCAGAAACGCCGCAATCGCTCGCGACGCTCGCCGCTGCGCCAGACACACAACGACCGTTGTCGTCTCCACGCGTGCGTCGCTGATCGATACGGTGGCAAGTCGCGCGTCGGGCGTATGCTCACGCGCCGACACCGCAGCGATTCCCAGCCCCAGAATCACCGCCTCGCGAATCGCTTCGCGACTGCCGATCTCCATCGCCACGGTCGGTGTCACCCCCGCCGCTTGCAACGCCGCTTCGAGCGCGTGCCGCGTGGTCGATCCCGGCTCGCGCATGAGCATCGGCTCGTCAGCCAGCGCCGCGAGCGGCACGCTGCGTCGCTTGGCGAAGCGGTGCGCGCGCGGCACCAACAGCACGACCGGATGGGTGCGGTAGGTCACGGCATGCAGACGCGCGTCGTCGTGATAGCGCGCGAGCACCGCCACGTCCGTGCGATAGGCCAGCAGGCTCTCGATCATCTCTTCGGAATTGCCCGGCCGCATGGAAATGCGAATGCCGGGGTAACGCGGCTGGAATGCCGCCACGATCTCCATCGCGTGATGCGGTCCGACGGCACCCAGGCGTAGTTCGCCGGTGCGTAGCTCACCGTGCTCCTTGAGCAGACCAAGCGCTTCGGCTTCGTCGGAGAAGATGCGCAGGCTCACCGCATACAACGATTTTCCGGTGGGCGTGAGCGTCAGTCCACGACCGTGCCGGTAGAACAGTTCGACACCGTAGGTCTCCTCCAGCGCACGAATCTGCGTGGTCATCGTGGGCTGGCTCACATGCAGCGCCTGGGCCGCGCGCGTCACGCTGCCGTGGTGCGCCACCGCATGGAACGAGCGCAGTTGGGTAATCCGCATCGATGACGCTCCCGTGACGAGGTATAGGTTTTACCAATACTTTGACGAAAAATTGTGAATTGGAAGTATAGGACGGTCCTCACCATAATCCAGCTCAATCTTCGTCAATCGATCGCAGCGCCCGCGGGTGCTGCGGCACCTCCTCACCATGACTGCATGTTCACGTTTCCATAATCCGGTCGATGTTCGCTTCGGTGCGGGTGCCCTTGCTCAGTTGCCCGAATTGGTCGGCGAGCGGCGGGTTGTGCTCGTCACGATGCCCGAAGCACGGGCGCTCGGCATGACGGGACGAGTCGAAGCGCTGCTTGGGCAACGGCTGGCGGGGACGATCGATCGTGTCAGCCCGAACCCGGATGTGCGCGAACTCGCCCCGATGTACAGCGATTTCTGGCGGCGGTACGGCCAGTGCGAGGTGATCGTGGCACTGGGCGGCGGCAGCGCGCTCGACACGGCCAAGCTGTTGATGGTCGCGGGCGAGGATGATCGCTTTGCGACGCTCGTCGATGCGCTTGATGCGGGGGGCGACTTTCGGCCATCGCGGACCAAGCGTCTCATCACCGTTCCGACGACGGCCGGCACCGGCAGCGAAGTCACCCCGTGGGCCACGTTGTGGGATCGTCATGTGAAGCACAAGAAGTACTCGCTGCATTTACCCGAGACGTGGCCGGAGGCGGCGATTGTCGATCCGCAACTGACGCGCTCGCTGCCGCACGCCATCACGCTGCAAAGCGGACTCGACGCCCTCTCGCACGCGCTCGAGGCGATCTGGAATGTCAACGCCAATCCGATTTCCGACACCTTCGCCGTGACGGCGGCGCGCGACATGATGCGCGTGTTGCCGCAGCTGATGGTGTCACTGGACGACGAGACGTTGCGCGCTCAGGCGGCGCTCGCGGCACTGCAAGCGGGCATGGCGTTCTCCAACACGAAGACCGCGTTGGCGCATTCCATTTCGTACGACATGACGATTCGACATGGACTCCCGCACGGCATTGCGTGCTCGTTCACCTTGCCGGCGGTGATGCGTCTGGCGATAGGCCGCCGTGCCGATCGCGACGCGGTGCTGGCGCAGGTGTTCGACGGCGACATTGGCCGCGCCCCGGACAAGCTCACCGCGTTGCTCAACGGTTTGGGCGTGGCGACCGAGTTTTCGGCCTATGGCGTGTCCGAGCCGGAATCGAGCGCGATGATCGCCGCCGCGCTCGACGGCCCGCGCGGACGCAATTTCATCGGCGCCACCGCCTGATCGTCAGGTGGCCGCTACGGTCGTATGCGTTCGCGCGCATGCGTGTTTTCGCGTCTTACCCGCAGTCCCCGTAATCCGCATCATCAAAACATAGCCGCGCGATCCAAAGGCGGCACTGAGACATCCAGGAGACAGACGCCCGGCGCAGACCGGTGCGTCGCAGCGCGCCGCCACGGCGCGGCGCATCAACAGGAGGCGCAATGGAACAGGTTCTCACGGGCGTGGGCGGCAGCGATGCCGTCTCCGCCGAAAAAGCGGTGCGCACGGTCGCGCTGGCCAGCCTGATCGGCACGACCGTCGAATGGTATGACTTCTTCCTGTACGGCACCGTGACAGGCCTCGTCTTCAACAAGCTCTTCTTTCCCAGCGGCGATGCCTTCATTGCCACCGCGCTCGCCTATACGGTCTACGCGGTGGGATTCGCCACGCGGCCGATCGGGGGCATCCTGTTCGGCCATTTCGGCGACCGGTTGGGACGCAAGCCATTGCTCATTGTCACGCTCTCCATCATGGGGGTGTCGACGTTCCTGATCGGACTGGTGCCGACCTACGACAGTATTGGCATGGCGGCCCCGCTGATTCTGCTCTTCCTGCGTCTGTTGCAGGGCATTGGACTGGGCGGCGAATGGGGCGGCGCGGTGCTCATGGCGTTTGAGTATGCGCCGCGCGACCGGCGCGGGCGGTTCGCGGCGTATCCGCAGATCGGGCTCGCCGTGGGGTTGTGCCTGTCGACCGGTGTGGTCGCGCTGCTCTCGTCGACACTGACCGATGCACAGTTCATGGCATGGGGCTGGCGTCTGGCGTTCATGCTCAGCGTGGTGCTCGTGGCGGTGGGCATGTTCATCCGGCTGCGCGTGCTGGAGACGCCCGAGTTCGCGCGCATCAAGGAAAGTCAGCGCGTCGCGCATGTGCCGCTCTCGGAGATTGCACGCGATTACCGGCGTAACGTGCTGCTGGGCTGGGGCGCGCGTTACATCGATGGCGTGGTGTTCAATGTCTATGCGGTGTTCGCCATCTCGTATCTCGTTGGCACGCTGCACTTTCCGAAGACGCCGATCCTGCTGGCGGTCACGCTCGCGGCCATGGTCTTGATTGTCACGATTCCGTATGCCGCGAAGCTGTCGGACCGCGTGGGACGCCGTCGAGTGTTCGGCTGGGGTGCGTTGGCCTGTGGCGTGTCGGCAATACCGGCATTGGCGGTGATGCACTATGCGACGAGCGTCTGGTGGGTGTCGCTCGCGGTGATTGTGCCGCTGGGCGTTGTATATGCGTTCGTCTATGGTCCCGAGGCGTCGATGTTCTGCGAACTGTTCGACACGCGAGTTCGTTACACGGGCATCTCGGTCGTGTATCAAGTGTCGGGAATCGTTTCCAGCTCGATCACACCGTTGGTGGCGGCGACGCTGCTCGAATACGGCGGTCACAAACCGTGGTGGATCGCGGTGTATGTGCTGGCGGTGGGATGCCTGTCCGCCGCGTGTGCGGCAGCGATGAAGCGAACCTACTGAGGGGGAACGACGGGACGGGGAGGCGTGTGGGGTGCCCGAGCATCGGGAATTCGGCAGGCCGGTGGGCAGCGCCCCGGCTTGCCGTTTTATTGCGCAGCTTACTGACCGAAGTAGATCGAACCGGCGCGATTCACGCGGCCCGGGACTTCATAGGCCGGGGCGACGGTCGTCGTTTGCGTGGTGGCTGCCACGGCACCCGGCTGGGCCTGCGTTTGCACTTGAACTTGCGCTTGCGTCTGGGGTTGCTGCGGTTGGGCAGCCGATTGGGCATTCTCGGCGGCGCTCGTGGCACCTGCGCTCAACAGCGCGGCAGCGAAGGCCGAAGCGATCAGAATGGACTTCATTTTCATTTCTCCTGTCTGGCGAGACGTCCACCATGGGCGCCGTCATTGGCGCCAATCTACGCCCACGCAGCAAGGAGAAAAATGCGCTCCCGGAGAAGGGAGTATTGCTGAAAATGAAACAATCAAACGTCGAAAAGCCTGATTCGTTGTGCAGGACAACGAGCCCAGACAATATGCGCCGCAGTGATGCGCCCGGTATCGCTTGGCGTCGAAGCGTTCAGCGACGCGTCACGCGCGCTTGCTGACGGCGCGTACGCGCGGCACGGCTGCGCAGATACGACGCGGTGAGCAGCGAGGCACTCGCCAGCAGAAGGAAAGAACCGAGGGCAGCCATGGTAATGCTCCTGTACGAGCCGGCGTCGTCCGCGGTGCGGTGCACCCTGCGAGCCACGACGTCGACTGACTTCATCATGTTGTCACTCTACTGCTGTCGCACTTCGCGATAAACCCCGTCAGATCAAACAAGTTGTTGCGCGCCGCGACATTTCCCTCTAATTCGTGCCGTGATCCGCGTCAGATCGGTGGCATCCACCCCTATTGCTCGAATTAAGTAATTGATTTTCATTGGTTTTTCGGAATCCTGCAATCCACGAGGTGCCAACGTCGCTGCGTTGCGAAAAAACCACGGGTTTTCCCTAGGGTTGGCCGGTATTCGCGCAACGGTCGGCGCAACGCAGCAAAAGGGGGCGGCGGCAGATTCTGTCCGGTTGAGCGGTGCGCGTTTGCTACCCGGTCCGACGCCGATGCTCGTCAGTGGCCGCGCGCGAGCAGCACAGGTGCCTGGGCAATCAAATAGAGCACGGCGCCGATCAGTCCACCGACGAGTGTGCCGTTGATGCGGATGTACTGCAGGTCCTGTCCGACGCTCAGGCGGATCTGCTGTGACAGGTGCTCGGCGTTCCAGCCGTGTACCGTTGCGCGAATGTGCTCCGTCACGAAGTCGGCAAAGCCCGGTGCCATGCGCTCGGCGGCATCCAGCAATTGCGCGTCGAGCGCTTTGCGCAGCGAGTCGCTTCGCGCCAGCTCCTGACCCATCCACGCGGCCGCGCCGGTGATCTTGGCGCCGATCACCGAGTCGTCGCGCGCGAGGTCGCGCTTCACCCAGCTTCGCCACTCGTTCCACAGACCGCCGACATAGGCGTTCAACGCGGTGTCGCCTTTCAGTTGGGTCTTGAAAGCGTCGAGCTTCGCCTGAAAGTCGGCGTCATGCTTGAGTCGCTCGATCAGTCCCGCGACCGCGCGATCGAACGCCTGACGCAATTGATGCGATTCGTCCGCTTCCATTTGCGCCAGCAGGCGCGTGACGGCCGCCGAAATCATGTCGGAGCCCTTGTTGCCGATCCACTCCGACGGCAGCACCTTCTCCTTCTTCGGATGATCGCTCTTGAGCCAGTCGACGATGCGCGCCGAAATGAATTCGCGCGTCTGAGGTTCGTTCAGGAGTTCAACGAGGTAGTCGAGCGTCTCATCGAGCAGCGCCTGATGACGGCCGTCGCGCGTGAGCGTGTCGAGCATGGCGGCCGCCGATTGCGACAGGTCGAGCCGGTCGATCATCGTGTCGAGCGCGCGGCGGATAAAGGCCTGCACGTTGCGCTCGTCCATCACATCGAGCACCCCGCTGG
Organism: Pandoraea cepalis; assembly: GCF_902459665.1. Classification (GTDB taxonomy): domain Bacteria; phylum Pseudomonadota; class Gammaproteobacteria; order Burkholderiales; family Burkholderiaceae; genus Pandoraea; species Pandoraea cepalis. The sequence goes on from NZ_CABPSL010000001.1 coordinate 29,265, forward strand.
CCACTTTCACCAGCACCGCGCTCAACTGACGCGTGTTCTCGTACGAGCCGAGCCAGTGCGCGACGGCGTCCGCCGGGTTCTGTTGCCGGATGAGCCGAACGACCGAGGGGGTGTCGAGAAACTTCTCGCGCACGAAGCGGGCGAGACCGTCGCCGAGGGCGTCTTTCTTGCGAATCAGGATGTTCGTATGCCGCGCGAGCCCCGGAATCGGAATGCGCCGGAACAGGGCTTCGACCGCGAACCAGTCCGCCAGTCCACCGACCATCGCGGCTTCGGCCGCAGCCCGGATCCAGCCCGTGACGAAGTGCTCCGGCATGAAGAGCGTGGCGACGAAGATCACCAGCGCGGCCACAAGAAACCACAGGGCGCGACGCTCGGCGCGTTGCAGGGCGATGGCGGGGTCCATACGCAGCCGGCTCCTAAAATACAAAGACGCCCGACAGGTTACCCCGTCGGGCGTCCAATGATAAGCCGCGAACCGATCGACTTATCGTCGTGCGATTACCCGCGTTGCTTCGCCTTCAGCTCCAGACGGTACTTGTGCAGCAGCGGCTCGGTGTAGCCGCTGGGCTGCGTCAGCCCTTCGAACACCAGGGCGCTCGCCGCCTGGAACGCCAGCGAGTCGTCGAAGTTCGGCGCCATCGGACGATAGTGCGCGTCGCCTGCGTTCTGCTTGTCGACCACGGCGGCCATGCGCTTGAAGGTCTCTTCGACCTGTGCGCGCGTGATGACGCCATGACGCAGCCAGTTCGCCAGATGCTGGCTCGAAATGCGCAGCGTGGCGCGGTCTTCCATCAGGCCGATGTCGTTGATGTCCGGCACCTTCGAGCAGCCCACGCCCTGGTCGATCCAACGCACGACGTAGCCCAGAATGCCCTGCGCGTTGTTCTCGATCTCCTTGCGGATTTCGTCGGCAGACCATTCGGCTTTCGCCACGACCGGCACCGTCAGCAGGCCAGTAAGCAGCGTGTCGCGTTCCTTCGCGTAGTCGATCTTCTCGAGTTCCTGCTGGACGGCCTGCACGTCGACCATGTGATAGTGCAGGGCGTGCAGCGTGGCGGCGGTCGGCGACGGCACCCAGGCGGTGTTCGCCCCGGCCTTCGGATGCGCGATCTTCTGCTCGAGCATGGCTTGCATCAGATCCGGCATGGCCCACATACCCTTGCCGATCTGCGCGCGGCCCCGCAGGCCGGCGGCCAGACCCACGAGCACGTTGCTTTTCTCGTAGGCCGTGATCCACGCCGACGACTTCATGTCGCCCTTGCGCATCATCGGACCGGCTTCCATCGCAGTGTGCATCTCGTCGCCCGTGCGATCGAGGAAGCCCGTGTTGATGAATGCAACGCGCGCCGCGGCGGCGGCGATACAGGCCGAGAGGTTCACGCTCGTGCGACGCTCTTCGTCCATGATGCCCATCTTGAGCGTGTTGCGCGGCAGGTCGTACAGCGCTTCGATGCGGCCGAACAGTTCATCGGCGAAGGCCACTTCGGCGGGGCCGTGCATCTTCGGCTTGACGATGTAGATCGAGCCGGTGCGCGAGTTCAGGCGATGCTTGCGGTCATGCAGCGAGGCGAGCACGGTGACCACGCCGTCGAGAATGCCTTCCGGAATCTCGCGGCCTTCGCGATCGGTGATCGCCGGGTTGGTCATCAGGTGACCGACGTTACGGATGAACAGCAGCGAGCGGCCGTGCAGCGTCACCGGTTGGCCGTTGGCGCCGGTGTATTCGCGGTCGGCGTTCAGACGGCGCGTGAACGTCTTGCCGCCCTTCTCCACGGCTTCCGTCAGCGTGCCTTGCATCAGGCCGAGCCAGTTGCGATAGAGGTCGACCTTGTCGTCGGCGTCCACGGCGGCGACCGAGTCTTCACAGTCGATGATGGTCGTGACGGCGGCTTCGACGAGCACGTCCTTGATATGCGCCGCGTCGGTCTTGCCGATCGGGTGGCTGGCGTCGAACTGGATCTCGAAGTGCAGACCGTGGTGCTTGAGCAGCACGGCCGTCGGCGCCGCGGCGTCGCCTTGATAGCCGACGAACAGGGCAGGCGTGGCCAGGCCGGTCTCGCCGGTCTTGGTCGTGACGATGAGTTTGCCGTTCTCGACACGGTAGCCGGTGGCGTCCTTGTGCGAGCCGTCGGCCAGCGGTGCGGCCTGATCGAGGAAGCCGCGTGCGAAGGCGATCACGCGTTCGCCGCGCTTCGGGTTGTAGCCGGTGCCCTTTTCTGCGCCGTCCGTTTCCGGGATGGCGTCGGTGCCGTAGAGCGCGTCGTACAGGCTGCCCCAGCGCGCGTTGGCGGCGTTCAGGGCGTAGCGGGCGTTGGAGAGCGGCACCACGAGCTGCGGACCGGCCTGCTCGGCAATTTCATGGTCGACGTTGGCCGTGGTGGCCTGCACGCTGGCAGGCGCGGGCAACAGGTAACCGATCTTTTCGAGGAACGCGCGATAGGCTGCGGCGTCGGCGATGGGACCCGGGTTGGCACGGTGCCAGGTGTCGAGTTCGCTTTGCAGGCGGTCGCGTTCGGCGAGCAAGGCGCGATTCTTCGGGCCGAGGTCATGAACGATGGCGTCGAAGCCTTTCCAGAACGCATCGACATCGACACCGGTGCCCGGCAGGGCTTCCTTTTCGATGAACGCGATCAGATTGTCTGCGACCGTCAGGCCGCCACGCTGGGAAGTGGAAGTCATGATGCTGTACTCGAGTTTGAAAACCAGGTTGACGCGATTTCGTCCAGTGACCTTGCCGAGACACCCACGCGGTTGGCGTGAGGATGACGACCGGGTGGTTGACGATAAGGGGCAGTCTTATATAAGACCCTGAGTGTAATCCTTCTCCGGGCGCTCGGAAACCCGGGATTTCGCGTCGTGATACTCCCGCAACTTATAGGCGGCATAAGGATTTGCGTATGAGGCCGGCGCCACGGGGCTTTGCGTCGGATACCGAAAGCGGGTGGTGCGGTTGCAGCATTCGATATGGCATTTCACTTCATGAGAAATGGGGGGCGCCGTACGCGGCGGCGACCGCTACGCGGATCGAGGTGCGTCGTGCCTGTGTTGAGGTGACGGGTACACTCACCGTTTGCGCCGAAGGTGCGCGACGCGCCCGCGCCGGGCCGTTCCCCCGAAAACATCTGCCCTGGAGGCATGCGTCGTGAAACAGATCTTGATGATGAGCAGTTCCCGCAAGGGCAGCCAGAGCTTTTTGGCGCATGCCGACGATCAGGTGCATGCGGTGCTCAGGGATCGCGCGAAACACGTGTTGTTCGTGCCGTACGCCGGGGGCATCACGTACAGCTACGACGAGTATGAATCGCGCGTGAAGCCGACGTTCGAGCGGCTGGGCTATGCCCTCGAGTCGATTCATCATCACAAGGATCCGCGCGCCGCCGTCGAGCAGGCGCAGGCCGTCGTGGTGGGCGGGGGCAATACGTTCGTGCTGCTCGATCGCCTGTACAACGCGGGCATCGTGGGCCTGCTGCGCGAGCGTGTGAACGCGGGGATGCCTTACGTGGGGTGGAGCGCCGGGGCGAACGTGGTGTGCCCGACCATTCGCACGACCAACGACATGCCGATCGTCGAGCCGCCGACGCTCAAAGCGCTCAACCTGATTCCGTTCCAGGTGAATCCGCATTTCATCAGTGGGAAGCCGACGGGGCACAACGGCGAATCGCGCGAGGAGCGTCTGGCCGAGTATCTGGCGATCAATCCGGACGAACGCGTCGTTGCCATTCCAGAGGGTACGGCGCTGCATGTGCAGGGCGAGAACGCCACCGTGCTCGGTGAATTCGACGCGTTGCATTTCAAGCAGGGCGGTGTCGTGGACAAGCTCGCGACGGGCCGCACGTTTGCGCTGGCGTCGATCTGATACGCGCGGGCATCGTGCCATCGCGCAGATGACGGCTGGCTTCGGGCCGGAGGTCTGCGCGATGGTCGCCGCCGTTCTGAACGGCACGATCGGCGTGTTGACGCGAACCGGATTCGATCAAGGGGCAACGCCCGCGTTGATCGCCTTCTGGAAATGCTTCGGTGCCTTCGTCGTGGTGTCGCTGCTCTGCGCCTGTCGTCACGAACTCGGCACGCAGACCGTTCGGCTGGCCCGTCGCTGGCCGCAGTTCGCATGTCTCGCGTTTCTCGGCATTTTCAGCCTTTACTACTTCGAGACGACGGCGTTCTCGCACGCATCGATTCCGCTCGTCTCGTTCCTCACGTATGCGGCGGGCGGCGCGACGCTCGCGCTGTCCGGTCGGTTTCTCGGGGAGACGACAACGCGTCGGAAGGTGGCCGCCTTTCTGGCAATCGTCCTCGGCGTCGGTGTGATGGGCCTGTTCGAAAGCGGCATCGACGGCAGCACCGCGGGCATCGCCCTGGCGCTGGCCGGTGGATGCGGCTACGCGCTGTTCATCTTCCTCGCCAAGTGGTTCAGGATCGGCTCGGGATTGCCGCAGCTCGTCTGGCTGTTCGGGTTCGGCAGTGCCTTTCTGTCGATACCCCTGATGCGCGAGGGATTCGCCATGCCCAGCGGCGCGGCCTGGATGACGCTATGCGCGCTGGTGTTGCTGCCGACAATCGGGGGCTTCTACTTCACCACGCGCGCGGTAGCCGGCGGTCAGGCCAGCAAAGTGCAGATCATCGAGACCAGCGATCCCCTGTTCGCGACGCTGTTCGGATTCGCGCTCTTCGGCGACCGTCTGAGCGATGAAGGCATGCTCGGCGCGGGCTGCATCGCCATCGGACTCGTGATTGCAGTCTGGGATCGACCGGGGGATGGCGCAACGTCGGCACGCTACGACGTGTAGCCCCTGCGCAAACGAAACCGCCGCCCAGGTGTGAGCCTCGGGCGGCGGTTTACCGGCACGCAGCACACGCGACAGCGGCGATGCCGCCCCCTCGTACCGTCGGCGACAGTGTCAGGACCGATTCGGGATCAGGCTTCGTCGTCGAGCCAAGGTACTTCGACATCGGTCAGGAAGGCGACCATCGCGAGCGGACGCGCTTCATGGCGCCCCATCTTGCCATCGGCGCGGTGCCACACCACTTCGAAGGTTTCCGGATACTTTTCAGCGCTCAACCGTACGGTGCGCAGCTCTTCTTCGTCGGCCTCTTCGATGGGGCCGTCGAACGACAGCATGAGCGCCTGCGGCCACACACCCTCTTCCGGGTCGTAGACCTTGTCGCCATTGGGCACGTCGACCACCGCTTCGACGCCGATCGTTGCCGACGCTGCCACGATCATCTCGCCCAGGGCGCGCAGCAGCGCGGTCGCACGGGCAGAGTTGATCTGGCGCATGGCGAGATCGCCGCGCGTCAGCGCTTGTTCCAGCTTGGGATCGGTTTTTTGTTTGGACATGCGGTTCCTCGGTAAAACGTTAGCCACCCCGCGGCGGTCGTGCCATGTCGCTGCGGCACCGGTGCGCTACGTGGGGTTCCGATGCTACCACCGTCGCGCATGCCGGGGCACATTACAATGCGGGTTTTCGTTATTTACGCTTGCCCGGCGCAGTCGTTGTCGTCGACCCGCGCCATCTGGAGCCCGTTGTCATGGATTCGCCCAAGCCCGCCCAATCAGTTCAAGCTTCCCAAGCCGCCGCGTCCGGTGCCAGCGACGTCTATTTGCGCCTGCTCGGTGAAACCGCCAAGATCGACTGGAAGGATCTGGAATCGTTCTTCGCGCGCGGTGTGCTGCTGTATGTGGCGCCCGGCGTCGACCTCGTATCGGTCGCCGAGGCGGTTGCCAACGACGATAAGGCCACCGTGTCTCAATGGCTATCGTCGGCCTTGGTCCAGCGCATGCAGGCGGAGCAAGCCGCCGATTTCTCCGCGCGCACGCCGGAGCTTTGGGCGGTGGTTGTCGCGCCGTGGGTGCTCGTACAGGAACGTGGCATCGTTGCATGATGGCGTGACGCGCGCGCTGATAAACCCCGTCAACGCCTCGAATTCGCTACGCCGTCATGACTCCGGAATTCCCGCCTCGATGAGGCGCCGCGTGCAGTCTTCCAACAGATCCTGCGCCACCGCCGACGCAAACGCATAGTCCGCGTCGAGCGATTCCGTCATTTCATGCGCCGTATACAGGCCGGCTTCGCGCGAGAGCGTGCCGGCCAGTTCGCGCGCGAAATCGTCGCTCAACGTTGAAAGCAGGCGGCGCTCTTCGAGCGGTAGCTGAAGCTTCGAGCGCGACAGCCACAGTTGCGCGAGCGTCGCGCCCTGCTTGTCGGTCATCCATTGCCCATGCTCGTAAAAGGCCGACAGGCGCTCGGCCGTCAGCGCGAACAACAGCGCGCGGCGGGTGTTGAAATTCAGACGAATCGGCGTGGCTTCCGGCATGACGGCAACCGCAATGAGCGGACAAAATCGGGATCAGGGGGCAAAGGTATCACGCGAAGAGGCGCAGCAGCGCATTGCGGGCGTGACGGATCAGGTCGGTCTCGTCGGCGCGTCCGGGCAGCAGGTGGAATTCCGCGCGCGGCAGCGGGGGCAGGCCAAGCGACGGTGGACACACGACGAGATCAGGGGTGAGCGCCGATTCATTCAGGCACGAAATCCCCAGCCCCGCGCCGAGCGCCAACTGCATGCCGGCCACGCCCGCCGCCGAGTGGGAGATGCGATAGGGCACGTTGTGCCGCTCCAGTACGGTGAGGACGAGGCTTTGCAGCGTGCATGACGGCGGCATTGTCACCAGCGGCAGTGGCTCACCCAGCGGCTCGCCCAGCGTCGACGACATCGCCCACACGAGACGCTCGCGGCGCACCAGCGTGCCCGGCGTCCGGTAGCCGAGCGCCTTCGCGCCACGGCCGATATCCTCGTTCATCAGACGCAACACCAACCCTACGTCGAAGTGTTCGCCGGTCAGGGCGGTGCGCTCGATCTGCGCACTTTGCATGGCGCTCACATGCAGTCGCAGGCGCGGGTAAAGGCTCGTGAATCGCTTGAGCACGCGGCCCACGTCGTGCGGACGGTAATAGTCGGTGATGGCGATGCGCAACTCGCCATCGAGCAGCACCCCTTGCAGATCCTCGAACGCCGCCTCGGACAGTGCCGAGATCTGCCGTGCATAGGTGAGCAACCGCGTGCCCGCCGGGGTCGGACGCATGCCTTTGCGCGATCGCACCAGCAACGGCTGGCCGGCGCGCGCTTCGAGCTTCTGAAGTTGCTCGCTGACCGTCGATTGCGACAGGAAGATCTGCTCCGCTGCCGCCGAAATGCTGCCGGCGTCGTGGATGGCGATAAACGTACGCAACTGCGTGAGGTCGAAGGCGCGGGGGTTCATGGTGGCCCTTGCGATGATGATCCGGAAAACACGATATACGGCATCGAATTTTCCCGCTTTTCCGATGCAATGTCTATCCGTAGGATGCGGTTCATGGTGGCCCGAACTGTGCATCGGCACGCGTCGGACGCCGCGACTCCCCCCCTCTTCCCCTATGAGCCGTGTGCCTGCGGGCCGCGCACCTTCACACATGAACGAACGTCTGTGTACCGCTCCCGCCACTGCCCGTCGGATGGCCCTGGCATCGAATGCCTCGAATGCCTCGAATGCCTCGATGGCCCCTCGTGGCTTGGGCCGCAACCACCGCTGGAAGGTGCTGGGTGTTGGCGTGGCCGCCAATGCCAGCTTTGCCGCTGCGATGGGCGGCATTCCCGCCACCGCAGTGCAAATGCGCAGCGCCTACGCCCTGGCAAATAGCGATCTCGGCATCGTGCTCGGCATGATCGGGCTGGGCATCGCCGTCTCCGAACTGCCGTGGGGCATGCTTACCGACCGCTGGGGCGACCGGCGCGTGCTACTTGTCGGATTGATGGTGACGGCGTTCGCGCTTGTTGGGCTGGCGTTCTGGGGCGTGCCGACGGCGCATTTCGTCCCGTCGATGCCGATGCTTGCGGCGGGGATGCTGGCGATCGGCATCCTCGGTGGCAGCGTCAATGGCTCGAGCGGGCGCGCCATCATGCGCTGGTTCCACGATCGCGAGCGAGGGCTCGCAATGAGTGTGCGGCAATGCGCCGTGCCGCTCGGCGGCGGGGTCGGCGCGCTGGTGTTGCCCGGCGCGGCGCAGCACTTCGGCTTCGAAGCGGTCTATGCCGGGCTGGCTGCGGCGTCGTTTGCGGCCGCGGTCGTAGCATGGCGGTGGCTGCTCGAACCGCCGGAGGCACTGCAGGAGGACGCCGGCAAGTCGGCGCGCGGGGAGACGGCCGCCGACGCACACGCGGCCGCAAGCTATTCGCCGTTGCGCGATGCCCGCCTGCTGAGTACGGCGCTGGGCATGGCGGTCCTTGCGACGCCGCAGATCGCGGTGCTCACGTTCGGCACGGTGTTTCTGCATGATGTGGCGCACGCCAGCGTGGCAACCATCTCGCTCACGCTTGGCGCCGTACAGGCGGGGGCCGCCATCACGCGGGTGTGGAGCGGGCGCTTCACCGACAAGCGCCGCAACCGTCCGCAATATCTGCGTCTGTGCGCGATGGCGGTGGGGGCGGTCTTCGCCTCGCTGGCGCTGCTCGTGACGGCGCTGACGCATCGCCCGGAATGGCTGGCGCATGGCACGCCGTGGATGATCGCGCTGCTGATTGCAGGAGGTGTGGTGGCGTCGGCCTGGCATGGGGTGGCATTCACTGAGTTGGCCACGCTTGCCGGGGCGTCGCGTGCGGGAACGGCGCTTGGTATCGGCAACACCGGTGTGTTTATGACGATGTTCCTCACGCCGCTCGCGATTCCGCTGCTGCTGTCGATTGGCGGCTGGGGACTGGTGTGGGCCGGCGGGCTCGTGTGTGCCGCGCTGGCATGGCCGCTCTTGGTCTGGTCGCATCGCGGCCTGGCGCGGGCTTGATCGTTCGCGCAGCCCTGGGCGCCAGGCCCCGGGCGCGTTACGTCTGTCAATGGCGGAAGCGCGTGAAATGGGCTCGACGCGTGCCACACGCTTGCCCCGCTACGGCAGACGCACGTTCGCCACGAGAAAGTCGAGGAACGCCCGCACGCGTGCGGGCAAATGGCCGCCCTGCCCCACATACACCGCATGCACGGGCTCCAGATCGCCCGGGTTGTAGTCATCGAGCACGGTGACGAGCCGGCCGGCGCGCAGATCGTCGTCGACGTGGTAGCGCGAATGGCGGGCCAGCCCCAGCCCCTGGACCGCGAGCTTGCGCATGATCTCGCCGTCGCTCACGACCATATTGCCGACCTGCGGGTAGTGCGTGATGCCGCCGGCGCCGTCGAGAAATGGCCAACCCTGCACCTGACGGTCGAAATTGAAGGCCATGACGTTGTGGTGAATCAGGTCGGCCGGCGTGCGCAATGGACCGTTGCGGGCGAGATAGTCCGGTGACGCCACCACATGCACACGACTCTCACCGAGCTTGCGAGCGACCAGCCGGGAATCGCGCAGCGGGCCGGCCCGGACGGCGACGTCGGCGCGTTGCTCCAGCAGATCGACGACCGTGTCGGTGAGTGTCAGATCGAGACGGATCTCGGGGTATTGCGCGAGAAATGCCGGAATGACCGGCAGCAGATAGTGCGAGCCGATCGGTACGCTGGAATTCACCCGCAGCAGCCCGCGCGGCACCGCACCCGCCGCCGCTTCGCGCTCTGCGGCTTCGATGTCGGCCAGCACGCGCATCGCCCGCTCGTGAAAGGCCGTGCCCTCGGGGGTGAGTTGCAGGCGGCGCGTCGAACGATTGAACAAGCGGGCACCCAGACGCGCCTCGAGCCGCGCAATCAGCTTGCTCACGGCGGACGGCGTCATATGCAGCGCGCGCGCCGCCGCCGAGAAGCCGCCAAGCTCGACCACACGCGAGAAAACTTCCATATCGCCGGAGCGATTGACGTCCTGTCGACCCATCGGCGGTGTCCTCCGGCGTTCCTGTGAAAGGGGATGCGCGCCATTGTGACATCAAGTCACAAATCATGTTCCTTCGCGCAGTCTATTTCACCAATGCAAGGGCGTCTATATTCCGCACATTCGTGTATCGCCATTCCCTGAGTGGCCTGACCTTCCTTAATCCCGAGACAGGAGTCTTTCGTGCCTATCGCTCTCTATGCCCTGACCGCCGGTGCCTTTGGCATTGGCGTGACGGAATTCGTCATCATGGGTCTGCTGCTCAACGTCGGCGCCGATTTCGGCGTCTCGATCGCGGCCGCCGGCCTGCTGATCTCCGGCTATGCCCTGGGTGTCGTGGTCGGCGCCCCGCTCATGACCACGGTCACGGCGCGCTGGCCGCGCAAGACCGTTCTGCTGGTGCTCATGGCGATCTTCACCATCGGCAATGCCGCCTGTGCGCTGGCGCCGAGCTATGCGGCGCTGATGGCAGCCCGCGTGCTGACGTCGTTCGCGCACGGCACGTTCTTCGGCGTCGGTTCGGTGGTCGCCACCGGCCTCGTGCCGCGCGAGCGCCGTGCGTCGGCCATCGCCGTGATGTTCACGGGGCTGACCGTCGCCAATATTCTCGGCGTGCCCTTCGGTACTTGGCTGGGGCAGCACTTTGGCTGGCGCGCGAGCTTCTGGGCGGTGACGCTGATCGGTGCGCTCGCGTTTCTCGTGATCGCCGGGTTCGTGCCGAAGATCGCCGCGCCTAAGGATGCGGGTGACTGGCGGGCGGATCTGCGGGCGCTGGCACGCCGTCCCGTGCTGCTCGGATTGCTCACGACGGTGCTCGGCTGGGTGGGCGTGTTCGGCGTTTTCACGTACATCGCCCCGCTGTTGACCGAAGTCACCGGTTTTGCCGAGGGCGCGGTCTCACCGATTCTGTTGATCTTCGGTGGCGGTCTGGTCGTTGGCAACCTGCTGGGCGGCAGGTTTGCGGATCGTCGCGTGGTGCCGACAGTGCTGGGCAGCCTGCTGGCGCTCGCTGGGGTGCTGGGGCTGATGACGTTCGCGTTGCACTCGCACTGGCTGGCCATTGTCTTCGTGGCCCTGCTCGGTGCAACCGCCTTCGCGACGGTCGCGCCGCTGCAACTGTGGGTGATGGAAAAGGCCTCGGGGGCGGGGGAAAGCCTGGCGTCGAGCTTCAATATCGCCGCGTTCAACCTCGGCAACGCCATCGGCGCGTGGCTCGGCGGCTTCGTCATCGAACACGGTCCCGGGCTGACGGCCGTGCCCTGGGTGGCGGCGCTCGCGCCGCTGGCGGGCGTGGGCGTGGCGCTGCTGAGCCTGCGTCTGGATCGTCGCGACGCAAAGCCATCCGTCGTGCCCAACTGCGAAACGCCCGCGTTGTGATCCACGCGCGGGCCCGACGCGAGTGCGTCAGGCCATGACGCCCAGAATCACACTGGCGGCCGCGAACGCGGCCGTCGCGCCGACACCCACCGTCAACCCGCGAGCGGTCAGCGTGTCATGCGGCATGACGGCGGCGAGCCGGCTGCCGCCGGGCAACGCCAGAATGACTTCGGCCTGTCCCGCGTCGTCGGCGATGGCGTCCACCGTGCCTGAAAGGCGGTTCGCGGTGGCCAAACCCGCGAGATCGGCGCCGCGCGCGATTTCGATCCACGGAGCCTTGATGAGTGCGAACGCATCGCTGCCGGTCGCCAGCCCCAGCGTCTGCGTGCTGTGGTGCGTGAGCGATGCTGTGATCGCTTCACCGCCGGGCAACGTGAGCGTCACTTCGTCATTCACGCCGCAGCGCCGAATCGCGGTGACCGTGCCGTGCAACTGATTGCGTGCACTGGTCTGCAGTCCCAGCCGCGCGATGATGGGCCACTGCTCGTCGAAATGTTCCAGATCGGTCGCCACGCGCGCGAGGAATTGCCGTTGCGCCACCTCCACCGCCCGGAACGCTGCCACGAGCTTCGCGCCGCGTGCGGTGAGGCGGGTGCCACCACCGCCACGGCCGCCCGTGCTGCGTGCCACCAGCGGTTCGCCGGCGAGCTGATTCATCGCATCCACGGCGTCCCATGCGGCCTTGTAACTCATGCCGGCGGCTTTCGCGGCGGCCGTGATCGACCCATGCGCGGCGATCTGTTCGAGCAACGCAATTCTGGCGTGGCCGCCAAGCGACGCATTTCCACGATGCACCCAGAGCGATCCGCTCACTTGCAGCGCATCGTCCAGTCCATGATGCGAAACCCCGTTAGGCGTTGAAGGCGGTTCGGAAACCATAAAGTTGTTTTCTATTGGACTTGGCAGGTAAGCGCATTGTAGAGGGCCGGCGGACCTGCGAACACCGACGCCGGACAGGGAAGCGTTGCCACGCACCAACGAAGCCGGCGCCGGATTATTCTTTGGGGGACGAATGGGGGACGTTGCTCCTCTACATTGAATTTCGCCGCATGCCCCCCCTGGCCGGTGAGTCGCGCGTCAGGCTGAAGTCCACGTCTGATACGGGTCCACCGGGACTGCGACGGTTGTCGAAGTGCCTACTCACCTGACACAACAGAAACGGGGTGAAATGATGCGCGTCAGGAATATCAAGGAAACGGTTGACGGGGCTCGATACTATCGTCTGGTTCGCATGTTGCCCAACGGCAAGCGGCATCAGATGCAAATCTCTTTCTCCGCAGGTGAAATGCGCTTCAGACATTTTGTCGCGCGACGGTTGTGGTTGCTGCGTGCCGAAATGCGTGACAGCACACGGGCGGCCGCCATGCCCACGCCACGCAGCAACATGCCGCAATTGGTCTTCTGACCGTGTTGCGGCGTGACGCAAGCGCCAGGCCGATGGTCGTCACCGGTCGGGCGCTTTCGGTACGCGCCAGGGCAATGAGCGTTTAGCCTGCCTTGAGCGGCGTGAGTGGCACGACGCTCGCCGACGCCGAGTTCACCGACGCCGGGCCTCTGCCCGCGTGGGCTATCGCAAACTGTACCAACTCGTCGAACGCGATCGGACGCGCGAACAGATACCCCTGGGCGTAGGTGACGTTGCGTTCGCGCAGATAACTCGCCTGCATCTCGTTTTCGACACCCTCCGCCACGATGGTCATGTCCAGCCGCTCGGCCAGATGGATGATGGAATCGCAGATATTGCGCGTGACCGTATCGTCTTCGGTAACGGGCAGGAACTCCTTGTCGATCTTCAGATAATTGAAGTCGTAGCGCTTCAGATAGCCGATGGAGTTGTTTTCGGCACCGAAGTCGTCCAACGCCGTTTCCACGCCGTGACGCTGGAGTTCCGCCATCACATGGCGCGCCGCCGCGGTGTCGCGAATCACATAACGCTCGGTGATTTCCGCGATCATCGGATACGTCTCGTTAAGCGGACCGTAAAGACGTTCGATGTCGTGCACGATGGTCGTGTCGCGCAAATGCCGCTCCGCAAGATTGACCGCAATGTGAAACCCCTGCGGCAGCGCGCCTCGGGAGACATCGTTGCGAATCTGCTTCAGCAGCGAACGGGTGAGTTCGATGATCAGGCCGTTGCTTTCCGCGATCGGGATGAAGGCGTCGGGGCGCACGAGACCGGCCTCAGGGTGATGCCAGCGCATCAGCGCTTCGGCCCCGGCGCAGCGGCCCGTGGCCAGCTCCATCACGGGCTGGTAGTAGACCTTGAACTCATTGCGTTTGATGCCCAGCGCGATTTTCCGCCGCATGAACTGGGCCGGGCCGAGATGGCGGAACGTCAGGATGCCGAGCAAAATCGAGATCACCACGCCGAATGCCAGAAAGATCGGCGCCTGCGTGGCGATCAATGAGCGCGTCAGGGTGGCACTGCCGGCAAGCGACGTCGAGAAATGGTCCGAGTCGAGCGTGACCTGAGCCCCGCGAGTGGCGATGCCGACGGATTCAAGCCGCGGGCCTTCGGACGTCAGCGACACTTTTCCGATGGTCATCGCCGTCCAGGCAAGCTCGTTGGTCTTGACGCTATGCAACGACTCGGTGAGATACACGCTGTCGATGAAGCCCAGGACACCGTCGGTGGCCGACGTCGGGATGAACAATGCCAGTGCGGGCGAATTGCGCACATAGGGCGTGCTGTCGACAAACATTTCGGGCGTGCCGGTCAGCAACGGCACGAGTTCAGCCGGCAAAGGCATTTCGATGGCCTCGTCGGAGCGAATCACCGACGAGCAATACATCTTCCCGTGGGAGACGAGCCAGATGGAACGGAAGTAGGGGCTGAGCGTGCCCGTGGCCTGCAACGAGCTGTTGACCTCGCCGCAAGCGCGGCCGACCCAGGGGACGGCGCCCTTGAGGGTGTCCTCGGCCGTACCGACAATGCGCTCGAGTGCCGCGCGCTGTCGTTGCGCTTCTTGTTGCAGGAACGCCTGCGACATGTGATGAACGCGCAGCCAGCCCAGGATCAGGACGACAAAGAGCGTGACCGTCACGACGAGCCCGGTCACCAGCCACTGCACGACTCTGGAGTGTTGAATCATGTTCTGCTGCCAACCAAGGAAGGAGGGGGCCCTTTCGTGTGCTTCGCGTGCTTCATGTTGCACGGCACAACTCGTCAATCGACTCTACACGAATCCCTGACGGTCACCAACGCCCGATAAACCCGCACGCGCCGTTGGCGACGTGTGCCTGAGAGGGCCCGGTGGATGTCCGGTGGGCGGTTCAAAGTTACCGGCAAGCGTCTTTTATCGGTCTTTGTGAGAGGTACCGCGGCGGGCCGGATGGCGGAATCGCGACAAAAGTTGGCGTAACCGCAATTTACGCATGCTCTACACTTCACATATTAGATTTCCGGCAAAAAATAGGCCAAGTCCCAAAGTCCGGTCTATTTGCACGAAAACTGCCGGAAGCGTGCTGATTTCCTGAAGCTTTTGACGTCAAATCCCCCTCCCATGTCGAGCCAACCTGTCACGTCCCTTCCCGGCGCCCCCTCGCCGGCCGCCAAAGGCACCGCGTTTCGTGTGCTGTCCGCGATCAGCTTCTCCCATTTGCTCAACGACATGATCCAGTCGTTGATCCTGGCCATCTATCCGCTGCTCAAGGCGAGTTTCGACCTGAGCTTCGCGCAGGTCGGTCTGATTACGCTGACCTATCAGGTCACGGCGTCGTTGCTGCAGCCGGTCGTAGGCCTATACACCGACAAACATCCGAAGCCGTATTCCCTTCCGGTCGGCATGGGCTTTACGCTGGCTGGCCTGCTGTTGCTGGCTGTCGCGCCGAACTTCGGCATGCTGCTCGTGGCCGCCGCGCTGGTCGGCATGGGCTCGTCGGTGTTCCACCCCGAGTCGTCGCGCGTGGCGCGCATGGCCTCGGGCGGACGCCACGGCCTGGCGCAATCGTTCTTCCAGGTGGGCGGCAATGTCGGTTCGTCACTCGGCCCGCTGCTGGCCGCGCTCATCATTGCACCGCACGGCCGTGGCAGCGTGGCGTGGTTTTCCGTGGCGGCGCTCGTCGCGATCTTCGTGCTGTTCCACGTCAGTCGCTGGTACGCCGGGCAGCGCGCCGCCAGCAAGGGCAAACCGGCCGCGCGCCGAGGCGGGCACGCCCACCTGTCGCGCGGCAAGGTGATGTTCGCCATCGGCATTCTGCTGGTGCTGATCTTCTCGAAGTACTTCTATCTCGCGAGCATCAGCAGCTACTTCACGTTCTATCTGATCAGCAAGTTCCATGTGTCGGTGCAAAGCGCCCAGGTGCATCTGTTCGTATTCCTGTTCGCCGTGGCGGCGGGCACGATGATCGGCGGTCCGCTGGGCGACAAGATCGGTCGCAAGTATGTGATCTGGGGGTCGATCCTGGGGGCGGCGCCCTTCACGCTGATGCTGCCGTATGCGGACCTGTTCTGGACCGGCATCCTGACGGTGGTGATCGGCTTGATTCTGGCGTCGGCGTTCTCGGCGATTCTCGTCTATGCGCAGGAGTTGATTCCGGGCAAGGTCGGAACGGTGTCGGGGCTGTTCTTCGGCTTCGCATTCGGGATGGGTGGCGTGGGCGCGGCCGTGCTCGGACAACTGGCCGACTCGACGAGTATCGACTTCGTCTACCACGTCTGTGCCTATTTGCCGCTGCTCGGGATCGTGACGATCCTGTTGCCCGACGTCGAAGGCCACAAGAAGACAGTGGCGGCCTGAGGCGGCTGTCGGCAGGATTCACCCGTGCCCGGCGCACGGGTAGCGCAATGAAAAACCGCGGGTCCCGAAAATCACGGGCCAGCGGTTTTTTTGCCTGGAGGACGACTGAATGCTTACTGAGCGCCGCGCTTTTGCAGTTCCCATTGGCCGTCATCGCCCTTCTTGCAGGTCGGCAGCTTGAGGGTGACTTCCTGCCCCTTTGCGCCGAGAACCAAGATCAGGTCGCGGCAGGTACGGGTATCGTCCTTCTGGGTGTTGGTCGGCGTGAGTTGCGCTGTAATGGCCACGGGGTTGCCGGTGCCCTTGTTGCTCCAGTCGACAGTTTCGTTGTCCTGCTGATGGGACAGCACGTTGCTCGCCGCTTTGGCGAGCGACGCATTGTCGGCCTTGTGCAGATAGGCCAGCGGCGAGTTGCTCATGAAGAGAAGGTTGGAGGCGGCAAACGCCGGCGCGGCCATAGTGGCGCCGACGACGAGCGCCGTGCCAAGCCCGAACGAGCGGGCAAGCGACAGACGGAAAGGCGACATTCGGAGTCCTTGAGAGTGTCGACAGGGGGACGGATCCTGCGCAACGGCGCGTCGGGTCTTGCGTCGACGCCTTCGCCGCAGGCGAGCGCATCGATCATAAAAGAAACCAGGGGCGGCGTCATCCTGTGCGTCATCGGCGCGCGAGTGCTTTCACGACATCGGCGACCTGCTCGAGCGCGGCCTTGAGCACGGCGTCGCTCTGCGGCGTACCCAGGGCGATGCGGATGGCGGCGGGCGCCGTCTGCCCGGGCGCAGCGAACGCGTCGACGGGCGTCACCGCAATCCCCCGCATTTGCAGGGCCGCGACGACGTCGTCGCAGCGCGTCGGCGCGGGCACGGGCAGCAACTGGTGAAACGCCCCGACATACCCCGTAGCGCCAAGGCCCGCGAAGCAGGCCTGCGCGATGGTCTGACGCTGCGCCGCCAACGCGCGCTTGCGCGTCGTCCAGCGATCGATCGTGCCGTCGCCGAGCCAGCGCGACGCCAATTGCGCCATCAACGGCGCCGCACTCCAGGCGCTCGCCCGCATTGCCGCGTGCACACGTGGCAGCAAGGCGGGCGGCGCAACCAGATAGGCGATACGCAGGCCCGGCGCGCCCGGCTTGGAGAGACTGCAAACCTCAACCGTACGCTCGGGCGCGAGCAGGCGAAGGGCGGGCGGGGCGTCGGCGACGAGAAAGCCGTAGGCGCTGTCGTCCACCAGCAGCAGGTCGTGACGCCGCGCCACCTCCACTAGCGCCCGCCGCTGTGCGAGCGGCATCACAGCCCCCAGCGGGTTATGCAGCGTGGGCATCGTGTAGACGAGGCGCAAACGTCCTGCAAGCGCGCGACACGCCGTATCGAGTGCCCCCGGATCGAGCCCACCCGGTGTCATCGACACGGCAACGAGTGGAATATCACGCAAGGCCGCGAGCGCTTTCCAGCCGGGATACGTCAGGGCTTCGACGGCTACCGGCTCGCCCGTGCGACACACCGCCAACTGCAGAACGTCAAGCGCGTGCTGGCCTCCGGCACAGATGACGATCTCATCGGGCGAGACGGGCGTGCCGTCGCGCCGGGATAGCCATTGCGCCGCCGCTCGCCGATCGGACGGATGCCCGTCGTGTGGCGTGTGGGCGAGCAAGGCGCTCAGGTCCCCAGCGGCGGCCGTCTCTCGCAGTGCTTGACGCAACGCGTCGGTCTGCTCGGGCAAGACCGGATAGTTGAACGCCAGATCGACACCGCCGATCGCGCCCGGCGCGGGGGCCCATTGCGCGAACGCCGCCGCCGCGCCGACGGCAGGCGAGCGCACGAAAGTGCCGCGCCCCACTTCGCCGACGGCTAGGCCACGTCGCGCGAGTTCGGTGTAAATCCGTGTAACGGTGGAGAGGGCAAGTCCGTGCGCATCGGCGTAATCGCGTTGCGGTGGCAGTCGGGCGCCCGATGCGAGTTCGCCGCCCGCAATGGCTTCGGCGAGACGTTCGACGTGTTCGATATAGCGGGCAGGGGCAGCCATGCGAAGCGCGGGGACGGAAATTGATATCGGGACAATTCAATAATTGCACTGGATTGGCGAGCTGGCAATACTTGAAGCCATACCGCGTCCTCCTTGGCCATTTACGGTCGCTTCATTGTTGGCTCACTGCATGACTCATTCCTTGATCCCAGTCGACACAGACCCTTGCCAGTCACCCCAAACAACGCCGCGCTGGGCGATTCCGTTGCTGGCGCTACAGTTATTCGTCGTCACGTTCGCCGTGAATCTGCAAGCGCCGCTGGTGCCGCACTATGCCGCGGCAAGCGGGCACGGCGCGGGGGCGCAGGCGCTTGCCTTCGCGTGCTATGTCGGCGCGCTCGTGCCGACATTGCTGTTTCTCGCGGGATTGTCCGATCGTGTGGGGCACCGCGTGCCGTTGGCCATCGCGTTGCTGCTTGGTCTGGTAGGCACGGCGCTGACCCTGCAATGGCCGACACTCGTCGCACTTGGCGGCGCCAGGGCATGTTATGGATTGGCGACGGGACTCGTGGCGGGCAGCGGCACCGCGTACATGACCGAGCTATATGGCACGCGCGAAGACGCAGCCACGCGCGGGGCGGCGCTTGTCGCGGCGGCCACATCGCTGGGCTTTGGCACTGGCGCGCTCCTCACCGGCGTGTGCCTCGTGGCGGCACCGTCGACGCTGCCGCCCGTGAGTCTGTGGGCGTATCTGCCGTTCGCCTTTGTGGCGGCCGTTGCGGTGGCGGCGCTGCCCGCGCCAGTGCGTCATCGGAGCACATCGTGGTTGCGCTGGCCGGTGCTTGCGCCCGGCACCGTCCCGCTGGGCATGGCGATACTACTCGCGTGGGCTGCGGTGGGCGTCGTCATCGGCGTGGTGCCAGCGGCGCTGGCCGCGCGCGGGCACGAGGCGTGGGCGGGATTTGCCACGTTTTTCGTGATCTCGACGGGATTGTTGTTTCAGCCGGCCGCGCGACGCATGGCACCCGTGCACGCGGTGCGCGCGGGACTGGTGCTTGTGCCACTCGGCTTCGTCGTGCTGGCGTTCGGGGTGAGTTACGCGAATTTGCCCGTATTGCTTGCCGGTGCCGCGATCGCCAGTTCGGCGTGTTACGGCTTCACTTATCTGGGCGGGTTGGCGGCGGTCAATGCGGCGGTCGCGCCGGACATGCGCGCACGTGCGGTGGCGGGGTACTTCCTGTTTGCTTACTTCGGCTTCTCGGTGCCGGTGGTCACGATTGGCTGGCTTGCGGACCGCGTTGGCATGCCCGTCGCCTTGGCGTTGTTGGCTGCGGCGCTGATCGCGGGCAGCGCCGCGCTCGCGGTGACGCTACGCCGCCCGGCCGCTACGCTCACGCGTCTCGTTTGACGCGGGTGCCGCTTCCCGCGCTTCCCTCACTCCCCGTCGGGCTCACGTAAGCGCCGGTGCCGTGCAACTGGTCTTCGGCCAGTTCCAGGGCGCGCACCGCCCCGCGTCCCTTTCGGGCGAGCAGCATTTCCACGAGCGTCTCGACGACGGCGATCCCGGCGGTGATCGACGGAAAGAACGACGGACTCTCATGCGAGAACAGCACCGTCGCATCGGCGTCGAGGGCGAGCGGCGAGACCGTGGAGTCGGTGAGCGCGAGCACACGCGCCCCCGCCGAGCGTGCCGCTCGCGCGACGATCAGCGCTTCGTTCGAATACGGGGCGAAGCTGATGACGACCACCACATCGCGTGCCGAGAGCGCACGCAACTCCATCTCCAGCGTGCCGGCCTCGCCGCGAATCAGATGCACCGTCGGCCGGAACAGCCGATAGATGTATTGGAACGTGAACGCGATGGGAAAGCACGCCCGGAAGCCGGCGACATGCACGGTGCCCGCATTGGCAAGCAAATCGACGGCCGCTCCCAGCGACGCATTCGCGCCCGCTTCGGTCAGGTCGAGGTTGTTGTGCTGCACGCGGAACATCTCGGGCACCATGCGGGCGGCATCGCCCTCACGGATGACCTGACGAGCGCGACTCGCATACGGCTGCGGCCCCAGCCGGATCGATTCGAGAAACAGTTCGCGCAGGCCGTGCCAACCGTCGAAGCCGAGATGCTGTGCGAGTCGCACGAAGGTGGCCGGCTGCACGCCCGCCTCGGCGGCAATCGCACGCATGGAGCTGATCGGAACACGCTGCGGGTGGTCGAGCAAGAAACGCGCGCCCGCCTGAAATTGCGGGCTGAGCTGGGGATAGCGCGCGCGCAGCAAGGTGTTGAGTTGTTCGAGCGTCTGCGGCAACGCGGGAGCTTCAGGCATAGGGGATGGCAACACGGCGACGAGGTAATGTAACGATTGTTGCATGAAATGCCCCGACCACGCACGCGCTTTCCCCCGTGGGCCCGACCGATGCGCAAGCGTCGGGCAAGTTCAGGCGATTGAGCAAAGTGTTGCGACAACAAAACGAGTGAAACATATGTTGCAAAAACGACGCGATGCCCCTACACTGAGCCCCATCGTTCGCGTAAATGGGTGGCTGGGCGGTCATCGCGCGACGCGCCATCTTTCCGTCAGAGGTTCAGGCATGACTCATGTGTTTCACCGCAATCCGCGCCAAACCTTGCCCGTCGCGGTCGGCGGCCAGGGCATCGAGCTGATCGACAGCACGGGCCAGCGTTATCTCGACGCATGCGGCGGCGCGGCCGTCTCATGTCTCGGACACGGTCACCCGCGTGTGATCGAGGCGATGCAGCAGCAGGCGGCGCAACTGGCTTACGCGCATACCTCGTTCTTCACGACGGAAGTCGCCGAGCAATTGGCCGACACGCTGGCCGCGAGCGCGCCCGGCGATTTGAATCACGTGTATTTCGTCAGTGGCGGATCGGAGGGCGTGGAGGCGGCGCTCAAGCTGGCGCGGCAGTACTTCGTCGAGATCGACCAGCCGCAGCGTCAGTACTTCATTGCGCGCCGTCAGAGCTATCACGGCAACACCCTTGGTGCGCTGGCCATCGGCGGTAACGCGTGGCGACGCGAGCCGTTCCTGCCGCTGCTGGTGCCGGCGCACCACGTTTCGCCCTGCTTCGCGTATCGCGAACGGCTTGAGGGCGAGGGTGACGCTGCGTATGTCCAGCGTCTGGCTGACGAACTCGAAGCGAAAATCCTCGAACTCGGCGCCGATCGGGTGATCGCGTTTGTCGCGGAAACCGTGGTCGGCGCGACGGCGGGTGCGGTGCCGCCGGTGGGCGACTATTTCAAACGCATTCGCGCCGTGTGTGACAAGTACGGCGTGCTCCTGCTGCTCGACGAAGTGATGTCGGGCATGGGGCGCACGGGCTACCTGTTCGCGTGCGAGGAAGACGGCGTGGTGCCGGACATTCTCGTCATCGCCAAGGGACTGGGCGCTGGCTATCAGCCGATCGGAGCGATGCTGTGCACCGATAAAATCTTCGATGCCGTGGTCGGCGGCTCGGGCTTCTTCCAGCACGGTCACACGTATCTGGGGCACGCGATGGCCTGCGCGGCGGCGCTGGCCGTGCAGCGCACGATTGCCGAGGAGCATCTGCTGGAGAACGTGCAAGCGCGTGGCGAGCAACTGCGGGCGCGCCTGTGCGAAGTCTTCGCAGATCACCCTAACGTGGGCGATGTGCGTGGCCGGGGGCTGTTCGTCGGTGTCGAATTCGTCGCCGACCGTGCGACCAGGCAGACACTCCCGACGGCCGACAAGATGCACGCACGGCTCAAGGCGGCGGCCAAGGCGCGCGGTCTGCTGATCTATCCGATGGGGGGCACGGTCGATGGCGTGCATGGCGATCACGCGTTGATCGCACCGCCGTTCATCTGTCAGCCGGCGGACATCGACCGCATCGTGGAACGGTTGGCGTTGGCGGTGGCCGACGTCACCGGCGTGATGACGGGAGGCGCATGATGACCGGCACGACACGGACTTTCGCGCTGGCCGTCGCGCCCAACGGCGCCCGACGCACGCACGTCGATCATCGTGCGCTGCCCATGACGCCGGACGAACTCGGTGCATGCGCCAAGGCCTGTCTGGACGCGGGTGCGGCGATGATCCACCTGCACGTTCGCAAGACCGATGGCACGCACAGCCTCGAAGTGTCCGACTACACGGCGGGGATCGATGCGGTTCAACGTGCCGTCGGCAACGAACTCGTACTGCAGGTGACGACCGAGGCAGTCGGCTGTTATACCCCCGAGCAACAAATCGCGACGGTGCGTGCCTTGCATCCCGAAGCGATTTCGGTGGCGTTGCGCGAAGTGTTGCCCGACGCCGCGCATGCGCCCGCCGCCGAAGCGTTCTTCGCCTGGCTCTGGCAAGCCCGGATCACGACGCAGTACATCCTGTACGACACCCAGGATGTGGCGCACTACTGGCGCTTGCGAGCGAGCGGGGCGATCCGTCCGGGCCGTCATTGGGTCTTGTTCGTACTGGGCCGCTACAGCAAGGGGCAGTTGTCGTCGCCGTCGGACCTGCTGCCGTTTCTCGCGTCCTGGCAGACGGGGGCACAAGCGCTGGGCGAGGCGATCACGGCCACACCGTGGGCGATGTGCGCGTTCGGACCGCGCGAGGCGGAGTGCGCGCTGGCGGCCGTGTTGCATGGGGGCCACGCCCGGATCGGCTTCGAAAACAATCTCTACCTGCCGGATGGCAGCGTCTCGCCCGATAACGCGGCGTCGCTCGGCGCGCTGACGGCGGCCGCAGCCCCACTCGCGCTCGTGCCCATGACGGCCGACGCCCTTCGCGACCTGACCCGCTGAATGGCCGTCGCGGGCACCGCCGCGGGTGCCCGGACCGCCTCAAATCAGAAATAAAACCAAATACAAGGTCTGACCGACGTTGCCCGGCCGGGCCGCTGTAATAGAATCGGCGTAACCTCAAACAGGCCCGCGTCGCCCCTCCCCCGGCACCGGGTATGCACAACGAACGGGAGCGCGGCGTGAAACACTGGTCGATCCGACATCGCATTCTGGCCAGTTTTGGCCTGATCATCGCCTTGATGGCCCTCATGGCCGGCATCGCCTTTACGCGGCTGATGACCATCCAGCAGGAGGCGATCAGCGTGGAGACCGACTCCACGCCCGGCCTGTACTACAGCACGATGCTGCGCGGCGCCTGGTTCGAGAGCTACCAGATGCTTCAGCAGGTCGTGTCCGTCGACGACAACGACAAGGCCCGAGCGAGCGATCTCGATGTGCTTCGCGCCGCCAATGGCAAGATCGACGACTGGATCAAGGAATACGGCACGACCGTCAACCGCAGCATCGACCGCGTCCAGTACGACGAGGTGCGCAGCGTGCGCCAGCAGTATGGCAGCGTCAGCAATCAGGTGCTCAAGCTGGTTGCCGACGGTCAGATCGCCGCGGCGCGTTCGATGGTGTCGGACCAGCTTTACCCGGAGTGGGGCCGCGGGCGCACGGCGATCCAGCATCTGGTCGATACCAACAAGACCTTTGCCGACGAGTCGACTCACAATATTAGCCAGTCTGTGACGGCGGCTCAGGCAACGCTGCTCATCACGCTGGTCGTGGCGCTCGCGTGCGCGTTGCTGTGCGGCTGGTTGCTGTTCCGCGCCATCAGTGTGCCGCTCGGGAGTGTCATGCAGATTCTGGAAGTGATGCGCTCGGGCGATCTGACGCAGCGTCTCGATCTGGACCGGCGCGACGAATTCGGCGCGCTGGAGGCGGGCTTCAACCGGATGACGGATGAACTCACGGGGCTGGTCGGACAGGCGCAGAAGTCGGCGTTGCAGGTAACGACGTCGGTGACCGAGATTGCCGCCACGTCGCGTGAGCAGCAAGCCACGGCCTCGGAGACGGCGGCAACGACGACGGAAATCGGCGCGACCTCGCGCGAGATCTTCGCTACGTCGCGCGATCTGGCCCGCACCATGACCGAGGTCGCGGGCGTGGCCGAACATGCGGCGTCGCTGGCGGGCACGGGGCACGTTGGCCTCACGCGCATGGAGGACGCCATGCGTCACGTCGTGGAGGCGGCGGGGTCGGTCAACGGCAAGCTCGGCATCCTCAACGAGAAGGCGGGCAACATCAATCAGGTCGTCACCACGATCACGAAGGTGGCCGACCAGACCAACCTGCTCTCGCTCAATGCGGCCATCGAGGCCGAAAAGGCGGGCGAGTACGGACGCGGCTTTGCCGTGGTGGCGACCGAGATCCGGCGGCTGGCCGATCAGACGGCGGTGGCCACTTACGACATCGAACAGATGATCAAGGAGATTCAATCGGCCGTGTCGGCCGGGGTGATGGGCATGGACAAGTTCACCGAGGAGGTGCGGCGCGGCATGGACGAGATGCGTCAGGTCGGCGATCAGCTCGCGCAGATCATCGCGCAGGTGCAAACGCTTTCGCCGCGCTTCCAGGTCGTCAATGAAGGCATGCAAGCGCAGGCGACCGGGGCCGAGCAGATCAATCAGGCGCTGGTGCAACTCTCCGAGGCGGCGCAGCAGACCGCCGAATCGCTGCAGCAATCGAGTCAGGCCATCGAAGAACTCAATCACGTCGCCAACGGACTCAAGAGCGGCGTCTCGCGCTTCAAGGTGCAGACGCTGCCGCCCGTGGGGCTGGCGTGAAGTAACGCGCCACTTCGTCATTCGCGGACCTCGCCATGTTGTTCCTGCGTTTCGCCATCGCGACCGATCACTACGTCATCGAAGCCAGTCAGGTGGCTGAGGTGCTGCCGTGGCTCGCGCTCAAGCACCTGCCTGCCGCGCCGGCGTGGGTGGCCGGGGCCTTCAGCTATCGTGGCGAACCGGTGCCCGTTATCGACCTGACGCGGCTGGCCACGGGGGTGAGCGCGCCCGAGCGCCGATCCACGCGTCTGGTGCTCGTGCATTACCCGGCGCCCGGGCCCAATGCGCGCCGTCTCGGGGTGCGCGTCGAGCGCGCGACCGACACGTTGCGCGCCGACGCCTCGGCGTTCCAGGCGAGCGGTGTCGATCTGCCGGAAGGCCATTACCTCGGCCCCGTGCTCGACACCGACGACGGCCTCGTGCAGTGGGTGCGAATCGATCAACTGCTGACCGACGAGGCGCGCGCGCTGCTCTTCGACGCCGCGCGCGACGCGTTGGCCGAGACACCGGAGGCGTCGTCATGAGCCGTGTCCACGACATCGAACGCCTGCTGCGCGAGACCATGGGGCTCGACGCGCAAACGCTCGGGGCGCATGCCATCGAGCGTGCCGTGCGCGCGCGGCTTGCCGCGCTCCCACCCGAGATGCAAGACGCACCCGCCTATTCTCAATACTGGCAATGGCTGCAGCAATCGCCGCAGGAGCTTCAGGCGTTGATCGAAGCGGTCGTCGTGCCCGAGACATGGTTCTTCCGGCATCGCGAGGCGTTCACGGTGCTGGGGCAGTTGGCGCGCGACGAACGGGCCACGCGACGCGGCACGGTGCGTGAAGGCCAGCCGCTGAGGCTGTTGAGCCTGCCGTGTGCCACGGGCGAGGAACCCTACTCGATGGCCATGGCGATGTTCGACGCGGGGTTCGGTGCCAGCGATTTCACCGTCGACGCGCTCGATATCAGTGAACGTGGACTTGCCCTCGCGCGTGAGGGGCGCTACGGTCGCAACTCGTTTCGCGGCCCGCCCGAATCGCTGTCGTTTCGCGAACGCTATTTCACGCCGGATGACGACGGCTATCGCGTCGTCGGGGCGCTGAGCACGCAGGTGCGCTGGCACGCGGGCAATCTGTTCGATGCCACGCTGGTCGATCGGCTGGGCACGTTCGACTTCGTGTTCTTCCGCAACGTGCTGATCTACTTCGACCGCGAAGGACAGCGCCGGGCGATCGCCGCGCTCGAACGCCTCATGCGGATGGGCGCGACACTCTTCGCCGGGCCGGCGGAAGGCGGCACATTGACCAGCAATGGCTTGACGTCGACCGGACACGTGCAGGCGTTCGCGTTTCGCGTTGCCGGGCCGGTGCGCGACGTGGTGCCACCACCCGTCGGCGTGTCGCGCATTGCGGGAACGCTCGAATCGTTCAACACAATGCCGCCGGTGAGTGCCGTCGACGCTGCGGCGCAGCGACGCGCCGAGGGTCGGTTCGTGGCCCATGTCGGTCTCACGGGCACGCCTGCCCCGCTGCAGGCGAGGCCGAACGTTGTGGCGAAGCCGCCCGCAGCGCCCCGCGCCGCTGTTGCGGCTGCGTCCGCTACCGCTGCTGCCGCTGCGTCCAATGCCGCTGCCGTCGATGCGCAACTCGAACAGGCGCGCGTGGCGGCCGACGCGGGCGATTTTGTGCGCGCCGTCGCATTGTGCCGCACCGTGCTTGCGACCGATCGTGCGAACGCGCAGGCCGAGTATCTGCTCGGCTTGGTCGAAGACGCGCGGGGCGATGCCCAGGGCGCACTCGTCCATTATCGTCGTGCGCTGTATCTCGACCCGGGACATTACGAAGCGCTTGTGCATTGCGCGGCACAACTCGACGCGCGCGGCGATGCCGCCGGCGCGCGTCGTCTGCTCGAACGTGCTGAACGTGCCGAACGCACGGATGCCACCCAACGCAAGGCGACAACGTCGAGTGCATCGCCTGACAACGTGCCGCGTGACGGGACCCGACATCGATGACAAATCGCGACTTCGTGCACGAGGCCGATTCGGTGTCCGACGCACGCCACCCGAATTCCCCAGCGCCCTCGCACGCCGGTGCGTTGCACCGCCAGGCGGCCGAACTGCTCGATCGTCTGCCGGTCGTGCCGGTTGACCCGGCCCCGTGGCGCGCTGCGGTGGGTCGCGAGGCGGCGGCGCGCGGCACGCCGCTGTTGCTCTTCCGTCTGGGCGACGAATGGCTCGCGCTACCGGCGTCGGCCATCGAATCCGTGGCGCCGATGTGCGGCTGGCATTCGGTGCCCGGACACCGTCAACCCGCCTGCCTCGGATTGGTCAACCTGCGCGGCGCGCTCGTGCCGTGCGTGTCCTTGGAAGCCTTGCTCGGCGTGCAATCGGTCCCGCGCGCCGAGACGGCCCCGTCGAATGCGCTGCGCGCGAGCGCGTCGCGCCTGCTGGCGCTGCGCCACGGTCACCACTTGAGCGCGTTTCCCGTGGCCGAGGTGCATGGCACGGTCACGCCCGCCCGCGAAGCGCTTGGCGCGGTGCCCTCGACGGCGTTCGGTGCGAGCGACGGCCTGGCGGTCGCCGTGTTGCCCTGGCGCGAGCACGTTGTCGGCGTGCTGGATCCGTTGCGTGTGGGTGCGGCATTCGACAGGAGCCTCGCATGAGCGACGACCTGCACGACGCCACGCTGCTTGATCTGTTCCGCATGGAAACGCAGACGCAGGCGCAAGTGCTCGGCGATGGATTGCTGGCGCTCGAGCGCGCGCCGACCGACGCGTCGCGGCTCGAAGCCTGCATGCGGGCCGCGCATTCGCTCAAGGGGGCGGCGCGTATCGTGGGCGTCGACGCCGGCGTGGCGCTCGCCCACGTGCTCGAAGATGCCTTCGTCGCGGCACAACGCGGCGCCCTTCTGCTCGACGCAACGCTCATCGACCGCTTGCTGCAGGGTGTCGATCTGCTCATGCGTCTGGCGCATCCGCCGGGCCGCGATCCGAACTGGGCGCAGGGCGCGGGCAAAGCGGAAATCGACGCCTTCGTCACGTCGTTCACCGGGCAGCTCGCCACGTTGACGAGTGAAGCGGTGCAGACGCCCGCCCATGCCGCCCCCGTGAGCGCCGCGACGCCCACGCCGTCGGCCGAACCCACGGCATTCGATTACGCCAGTTACGGCATGCCGACGTCGGCGACACCGCCCGCGCCCGACGCCATGACGATCGCCGCGCCCGTATCGCCGGCGTCGCCGGCCCCGCCCGGCCCGCCCGAGCCCTACGACGTGCGCGACAACGACGACACGACCAACGACAATGACGTCGCCGACCCCGCGTCGCGCGCGTTGCGTGTGTCGGCGGACAATCTGAACCGACTGCTGCGACTCTCCAGCGAAGGGTTGGTGGCGTCGCGCTGGACGCAGCCGTTCGCGCAGTCGTTGCAGCGGCTCAAGCGTCATCAGCATGAGGCGGGCGATGCATTGGACCGCGTGAGCTCGGCGCTTGCGCAAGTGGTGGATCGTTCCGATGAAGACCGTCAGGTGTTGCTCGCGGCGCTGGCCGATCTGCGGCGCGCACTGAGCGTCGGCGGGCAGTTGTTGGCCGAGCAGATGCACGAGCTGGACGAGTTCGATCGGCGCTCGACGCAACTGTCGCAGCGGCTGTACGACGAAGCGCTCGCGTGCCGGATGCGTCCGCTCGACGACCGGCTGGGCGGATTTGCGCGCATGGTGCGCGACCTGGGCCGCTCGCTCGGCAAGCCAGCGCGGCTGGAGATTCGTGGCGCGCATACGCCGGTCGACCGCGACATTCTCGATCAGCTTGAAGCGCCACTCGGCCATTTGCTGCGCAATGCCGTCGACCACGGATTGGAGCGCCCGACCGAGCGCGCGGCGGCGGGCAAGCCGGCCGAGGGCGTTATCACGCTCAGCGCGCGGCACAGCGCGGGGCTGTTGCTTGTGAGCGTAGCGGACGACGGTGCGGGCATCGATCTCGAGCGCGTGCGACGGGCGGTGGTCGCGCGCGGGCTGGCTGCGCCGGACACGGCACAGCGGCTCGACGACAGCGAGCTGCTCGAATTCCTGATGCTGCCCGGCTTCACGCTGCGCGATACGGTGACGGATGTCTCCGGACGCGGCGTTGGACTCGACGCGGTGCGGGCGATGGTGGCGACGGTGCGCGGCACCGTGCGCATCGAGCACACGCCGGGGCGCGGCACGAAAGTCATTCTGCAGTTGCCGCTCACGCTCTCCGTGGTGCGCAGCCTGCTCGTGGAGATCGCGGGCGAGCCGTATGCGTTGCCGCTCGCGAACCTGTCGCGCACGCTGGCGCTCCCGCAAGAGCACATCGCTGTGCTCGAGGGGCGTCCGCACTTCACGCTCGACGGCAAGCAGATCGGACTCGTGAGTGCGCAGCAAGTCCTGTGCGGCAGTGCGCCGGTCGCGGTGGCGGGGGATCAACCGGTGGTCGTGTTCGGCGACGGCGACGCGCGTTACGGGCTGGCCGTCGACAAGTTCCTGGGCGAGCGCATGCTCGTCGTGCAACCGCTCGACACCCGGCTCGGCAAGGTACCCAATATTGCCGCCGGGGCGCTCACGGAAGACGGCGCCCCGTTGCTCATCATCGACACGGCCGATCTGGTGCGCTCCATTGCCAAGGCGGTGGAGCTGGGGTCGCTCGAACGGGTGCCGGTGCGCGCCGCCCAGGCGAGCGGACGTGCCAGCAAGCGCGTGCTCGTCGTCGACGATTCGTTGACCGTGCGCGAACTCGAACGCAAACTGCTGGCCGCGCGCGGCTATGAGGTGCGCGTCGCCGTCGACGGTATGGAGGGTTGGAATGCCGTGCGCAGCGAGACGTTCGATATGGTGATTACCGACGTCGACATGCCGCGCATGGACGGCGTGGAACTGGTCACGCTCATCAAGCGCGACGCGCGTACGGCAGCGTTGCCGGTCATGATCGTGTCTTACAAGGATCGTGAGGAGGATCGACAGCGCGGACTCGATGCCGGCGCCGATTATTACCTCGCGAAAGGCAGCTTTCACGACGACGCGTTGTTGCGCGCCGTGGTGGACCTCATCGGGGAGCCGGGGTCATGAGGATTGGGATCGTCAACGATTCGAGCATCGCCGTCGAGGCGCTGCGTCGCACGCTCGCGCAACGACCGGGGTTCGACGTGGCATGGGTGGCGCACGATGGGGCACAGGCGGTGTCGATGTGCACGCCCACCCCGCCGGACCTCGTGCTGATGGATCTCGTCATGCCCGTGATGGACGGCGTGGCGGCCACGCGTGAGATCATGCGGCGCTCGCCCTGTCCGATTCTCATCGTGACGTCGGACGTGGGTCATCATGCGAGTCTCGTGTTCGACGCGATGGGCGCCGGCGCGCTGGATGCCGTCGACACGCCGGTGCTCGGCGGTACGGATCGGGCGCGGCCGGCATCGTCGCTGCTGGCGAAGATCGAGGCCATCGCGGCCCAGCAGGCCGACGCGCGTCTGCCGCAGCCGAGCGCCGCACCACCGCGTGCGCCTGCGAGGACCGACATGCTGGTCGCCATCGGGGCGTCCGCCGGCGGGCCCGCGGCACTCGCCGCGTTGCTGGGGCGATTGCCGGTGAACTTTGGCGCGGGCGTGGTCGTCGTACAGCACGTGGACGAAGCGTTTGCCCCGGGCATGGCGGACTGGCTCGATCAGCAGACGCCGCTCACCGTGCGCTTGGCGCGAGCGGGCGAGCGTCCGAGCGCCGGCGTGGTGCTGCTCGCGGGCGGCAATCGACATCTGCGCGTGGACGCGAGTGGCCGATGCGCGTTTACCGACGACCCGACGGACGCGGTGTATCGTCCGTCCATCGACGTTTTCCTGCAAAGCGTGGCCGAGAACTGGCGCGCGCGCGCGGTGGGCGTGCTGCTCACGGGCATGGGCCGCGACGGCGCGGCCGGGCTCGGCGCCATGCGCGCGCAGGGCTTTATCACGATTGCGCAGGATCGCGAGACGAGTGCGGTGTATGGCATGCCCAAAGCGGCGGCAGAGGCCGGTGCGGCGTCGCAGATTCTGCCGCTGGCGAGCATTGCGCCGCAACTGGTGACGCTATTTGGAACGGTATGACAGGACGCAAAACATGACGATAACGCCACGCCCCCCCAAGCCGGTCGCGCAAGCGGCGGGCGCCGAAAGCAGCCTGAACGAATCATCGGCGATGGTGTTGCTCGTTGATGACCAGGCGATGGTCGGTGAAGCGATTCGCCGCGCGCTCGCGGGGGAGGCGAACATCGACTTCCACTATTGTTCGAGTCCGGAGGATGCGCAACGCGTGGCGGAAACCACGCGTCCGACCGTCATCCTGCAAGATCTCGTGATGCCGGGCACCGACGGTTTGTCGCTGGTGAGGCAGTATCGTGCCAGTCCGCTCACGCGCGACATTCCGATCATCGTGCTCTCGACGAAGGAAGAGTCGACCATCAAGCGCGAAGCATTCGCGGCGGGCGCCAACGACTATCTGGTCAAGCTGCCCGACCCCATCGAACTGATCGCGCGCATTCGCTATCACTCGCGCTCGTACATGAACCTGCTGCAGCGCGACGAGGCGTACCGCGCGCTGCGCGAGAGTCAGCAGCAGTTGCTGGAGACGAATCTCGAACTGCAGCGGCTTACGCATTCCGATGGCCTGACCGGGTTGGCAAATCGCCGCTATTTCGACGAGTACTTCAGCGCGGAATGGCGCCGCGCGCTGCGCGAGCAACGCGAGATGGCGTTGCTCATGATCGACGTCGACAATTTCAAGATCTATAACGATACGTATGGCCACATCGCAGGCGACGACGTCCTGCGCCGCGTCGCCACCACGATTGCCGATGCGGCGTCGCGTCCGGCCGATCTCGCCGCGCGCTTCGGCGGCGAGGAGTTCGTGATCGTGCTGCCGAACACGACGGCGAGTGGCGCGGCCCTGATCGCCGAGAAGGTGCGCGCGCAGATCGATGCGATGGCGATTCCGCACATCGGCTCGGCCAACGGCCAGCACGTCACCGTCAGTATCGGCGGCGCGTCGTTGGTGCCGCGCACCCACATGGCGTCAACCTCATTGATCGAATCGGCGGATCTGGCGCTCTACCGCGCCAAGCAACTGGGCAAGAATCGCGTGGAGATGCAGCCGGGCGCTTCCTGAACCTGCTGAGGAGGGTACATGATCTTCGAGCTGTTCTATTGGCCGGGCCTGCAAGGGCGCGGGGAATTTGTCCGCCTCGCCTTCGAGGCCACCGGCACGCCGTACGTAGAGATCGTGCAGGGCGACGCGCCCGGGCAGGGCATGGAAGGCCTGATGCGCACGATGGACGACCCGGCTTGCCAGGATCCGCCCTACGCACCGCCTTTCCTGCGCGTGGGCGACGAATTGATCGGGCAGACGGCGAACATTCTCGCGTATCTCGGGCCGCAGCTCGGTCTGGTGGGCGAGTCACCGCGTGCGCGACGTTGGGTCAACCAGTTGCAGCTCACACTGGCCGATCTCGTGGTCGAGGTACACGACAGCCATCATCCCATCGCGAGCCGCTTGTACTACAGTCAGCAGCGCACGGAAGCGCGCAAGCGCACGGCGGACCTCATCGAGTACCGCCTGCCTAAATTCTTTGCGTACTTCGAGCGCGTACTGGCGAACAATCCACACGCGGGCGGCTGGCTTTCCGAAGGGGCGATGTCGTACGCCGATCTCTCGCTCTTCCAGGTGATCGCCGGGCTGGACTACGCGTTTCCGCGCGCGATGTCGGGATTTGCCAAGGCGTTCCCGCGCTGCCAGGCGGTACGCGACGCCGTGGCGCGCGTGCCACGCGTCGCGGCCTACCTGAAGTCGCCGCGCCGCATTCCGTTCAACACCACGGGCATCTTCCGTCACTACAAGGCACTGGACCGCGCCTCGCCGTTCTGACGTGGCGGCTGGCCGGGTTCGACTGACGCCGGCAGCGTCGCGTCGCCGGCGTTCAACGGCCGCTGCATGAGCACGGTGTCGATCCACCGGCCGAATTTGAACCCGACGGATTTGAGCACGCCCGTCTGCGTGAAGCCGCATGCCTTGTGCAGCGCCAGCGAGGCCGCGTTGCCGCTGTCGCCGACGTTCGCGACCAATTGCCGCCACGGGCCGCCTTCGCAACGTGCGATGAGCGCGAGCAGCAGCGCGCGCCCGACGCCCTGGCCCGTCGAATCGGCCGCGATGTACACCGAGTCTTCGAGCGTGAAGCGATAGGCCGAGCGCGGCCGGTAGTGCGTGGCGTACGCGTAGCCGAGGACCTTGCCGTCGCGCTCTGCAACGAGGTACGGCAGTCCGGCGTCGAGACCCTTCGTGCAACGCGCGCGCATCTCGGCCTCGTCGGGCGGCACTTCCTCGAACGACGCCGTGCCAGTGCGCACGTGATGCGCATAGATGGCCGTGAGCGTCGGCAGGTCGTCGTCGCGCACGGGGCGCACCGTGCACGCTCCACGCGCGGGTTCCGTGTCGACGCGTTGCGGCGCGTTGGGGAGGGAGGCGTGAGCGGAGGACGACGACATACGAACAGACCCGAGCGTTGAGTTTCACAACGAACCGGTGTCCCGGTCCGTGACAGTCAATAGTGTGCGCTTCGTCAATTCATAATAAAAGCTTGCGTTGATTATGCAGTGCATAAGCATCGCTTTGAGATACTCACACGCCGCGCAGGCTGTCCTTGCTGGCGGCCGGTGACGCACTGTCGGCGTGCCGGGCGGCGTCGCCACCCGTGGCTTCCGGCGCCGCGTTCATGACATCGAGCCGCTGCCGCACGAAGCCAATGTGTTCGCGCAGCACATAGAACTGGTCGGCGTACGCGAGCGGGATCTTCAGCCGATTGACGGCGGCTTCGATGGCGTCGAGCCGATGGCGCAGGCTTCGGTATTCGGTGTGGGCGTCGTCGGCCAGCGCTTCGCGTTCGAGCGCGATGAGCGCGCCGTACCAGCGGTACAACCGCGATTTCACGCGCCAGCTGTACAGCGACGGCACCAGCCGGAATGCCGGAATCAGCACGACGAGGATCGGCACGAGCAACACGACGATGCGATCGGCGAGACTCGCGACCCAGAACGGCAAATGCCGGTACAGAAACCCCTTGCCGGACTTGTAGTAGCGTGCGGCATCGTCGGAGATCGGGAATTCGTGGACCTGAGCCGATGGGAATTCCCCGGCGCGTTGCAGCAGGTTGGCCTTGCCGTGCACCTCGCGCGCGGCTTCGATCAACAGATCGGAGAGTGCCGGATGCAGGCTGTCGCGCGCGACGAGTTCGACCGTCGGGCTGATGACGTGTACCGGTTGTGCCGGCAGGTTGCGACCGAGGTCGAAAACGCCGCGCGGCAATGTGAGTTGATTCAGATACGTGAAACGGCGCGTGTACGCATCGGCCTGCGCGAAGTCCATCAGCCGCACACCGGGCGTGCGGATCAGCTTGCCCAATGTCGGGCCGGTGGCGGTGTCGCCGGTGAGCATGGCGGCGTCGACGCGTCCGTCGATCAAGGCCTGCGCGGCATCCTGTCCGTCGTATGCCGTGAGCCGGGTCGCACCGCCCGGCTCGATGCCGTTCGCCTTGAGCAGCGCGAGCGACAGTGCGCGTGCGCCACTGCCTTCGCGACCGATGGCGATGCGCTTGCCTGTCAGGTCAGACAGCTTCGTGACGCGCGCCCCGCGATAGAACACGGAAATCGGCGCATAGAACACGCTGCCGAGCGAGACCAGGCCATCGACGTCGAGGCCTTGCGACACGCCCCCCTGCACCAGGCCCAGGTCGACGTTTTGCGATGCGTCGGCGAGCCGCTCCACGTTCTGGCGCGAGCCCTCGGACGTGAGAACGACGAGTGTGATGCCGTCGCGCGCGAGGATCGTCTTGTAGCGTTGTGCGGCATTCCAGAAGGAGCTGCCTTCAGGGCCGGCGCTGATTGTCACGGTGCGCGGCGGCGCCGGTCGTACGAGCCATACGGCGAGCCAAATGGCCGCCATCGACAGGAGGATGACCGGGCCGAAGGATACGGCGAGGTCGCGCCAGGAAATGGCGACGAAGCGGGCGCGGATTCGCCGGTGGGCGGGTGAGTTCGAATCGGTCGTCATCGAAAGCAGGCAGGCTTGACCCGCATATCCAACACCCGGCCGATCATACGCCATCTATGCTGACTGATCGGGCCGGGTGTCTTCGTCAACGATGCGCGAGGCTCTGCGCAAGTTGCTTCCAGAGGTGATCGGCGGCGGGCGACAGACGCCGGCCCACGCGCGTCATCATCTGGCTGGAGAAGCCGGTCGCGATCGGATGATCGATGGGCACGGCGACCAGCTCGCCAAGCTCGATGCCGCGTCGCGCGGTGATCGCCGACATGAAGGCCACGCCAAGGCCCGCCGCCGCTAGCGTCTGCGCGGTGTTGAACAGATCGACGCGGTAGGCGGGCGTCACGTTCAGGCGCGCGGTGTCGAGCACCGAGTGCACGAATTGCTGCACGCCGTGGGCCTCGGTCATGAAGATGAGCCGTTCGTGCGCCAATTCCGAGGGCGGCACACTCGCCATGGTTGCGAAACGATGGGTGGGGGCGACCACGGCGCACAGGGCCTTTGCGGCGAACGGATGAATGCGCATGGCCGGATCGTCGGCGGAGCGCGCGCATAGTCCGATATCCACGACGTCGTCGCGCACGAGCGAGAGCACGGCGGGCGTCGGGCCGGAGCGTATTTCGACGAGGATATCCGGGTAGCTCATCGAAAAGCGCTGCAACGCCTGTGCGATCAGGCGTCCGATGAACCCTTCTCCGACACCGATCGCCACGCGCCCTCGCTTCAGATGCCGGTATTCCTCCAGCCGCGCCGACAGGTCACGCTGACGCCGTTGGCCGTCGCGGTAGTAGTCGATGAGCACCTGACCGATCTCGGTGACGCTCACATTGCGTCCGCGCCGTTCGATCAGCGGAAAGCGCAGACGCCGCTCGAGCGCCGCGATCTGCCGGCTGACCACGGATGGATTCACGCCGAGCGACTCGGCGGCCATGCGCACGCCGCCCGTCGCGGCAATTTCGGCAAGATATTTGAGCGCACGCTCGCCGATGTCGTCGATCCACGCCTCGTAGGTCATTCGCTTCTCAGTGTTGTGTTCGTGGGAATGCGTCGGTCTGACCCGACGCCGGCCGGGGGCGGTCCAGATCGCGTCGACGGCCCCAGAAAAATCTCGTCAAACCATTGAATAAAAACAATTTTCTGTCGATGGCGTCGCCATCTTGCTACTTTGCCAGGGCGACCAATTGTTGACTTGAAAGCAACATTTTGACGTGGTTTGCGTCATGGGTGGGAATTTTCGTCGGTGCAATACTCCGCGTTATTCAACAAGAGAGAGGAGCCCCCGATGAGCGAGACTCGCTACTGCGAAGTGAGCGATTTGCTGGAGGCGCGCGCGCCGCTGGCCGAAATGCGTCACCACATCCATCAACACCCCGAACTGTCCTACGAGGAAGTCGACACGTCGCGCTACGTGGCGCAAAAGCTCGAAGGCTGGGGGTATCAGGTCACGCGTCATGTCGGCGGTCACGGCGTGGTGGCCTCGCTCACTGCGGGCACGAGCGGTCGCACCGTCGGTGTGCGCGCCGACATGGACGCGCTGCCGATTCACGAACAGACCGGCCTCGCCTATGCCAGCGTGCACGACGGCAAGATGCACGCCTGCGGCCACGACGGTCACACGACCGTGCTGCTCGGCGCCGCGCAGCAACTTGCGAAGACACGCAATTTCGACGGCACTGTTCACCTGATTTTCCAGCCGGCGGAAGAAGCCGGTTCGAACAGCGGTGCCGAACAGATGATCGCCGACGGCTTGTTCGAACGCTTCCCGTGCGAGGCGATCTTCGGTCTGCACAATCACCCGGGCGTACCCACGGGCACGTTCGGCTTCCGCGCCGGCCCGCTGATGGCCGCGTGCGACACCGTCAAGATTCGTATCCACGGCCGTGGCGGTCATGCGGCGCGACCGCATCTGGCGATCGATCCGGTGATGATCGGCAGCAGCCTGGTGATGGCGCTGCAAACCGTGGTCGCGCGCAACGTCGACCCGACCGAAGCCGCCGTCGTGACGGTCGGCACGTTCCATGCCGGCTTTGCGCCGAACGTGATTCCCGAGGAGGCCGTGCTGGAGCTGAGCGTGCGCTCGTTTTCGGCGGACGTGCGTGCCACGCTGGAGGCGCGCATTCGCGCGCTGGTGACCTCGCATACCGAGGGCTATGGCGCGAGCGCCGACATCGACTATATCCGTGGCTACCCGGTGCTCGTGAATACCGAGGCGGAGACAGCGTTCGCCTGCGGCGTGGCCGAAGAGCTGGTGGGCGCCGAGCACGTCATCTCGCCGTTCCCGCCGATCGCGGGCAGCGAAGACTTCGCGTACTACCTGCAGAAGGTGCCGGGCTGCTTCATTCGCCTGGGGAACGGCGAGGGCAAGCCGATGCTGCACAACGCCAAGTACGATTTCAACGACGACAACCTGACCATCGGCGCGGCCTTCTGGACCCGTCTGGTCGAACGCTTTCTTGCCAAGGAGCGCGCATGAGCATCGCCACTTCCACATTGACGCTTGACGGCGCACAGCCGTCGCCGATGACCGCTGCGCAACAACGCAAGATCGTGTTTGCCGCCGTCATCGGCAACCTGCTGGAGTTCTTCGACTTCACGGTCTACAGTTATTTCGCGCTGACCATCGGCAAGCAGTTCTTCCCGGCCCACGATCCTGTCACGTCGTCGCTGCTGGCGTTCGCCGTGTTCGCGGTGGGCTTCGTGATGCGCCCGCTCGGCGGTTTCGTGCTGGGCCGCTACGCGGACCGTGCCGGCCGCAAGCCGGCGCTCACGTTGACCATCGGCTTGATGGCACTCGGTTCGGCAGCCATCGGCCTCGCGCCCACGTATGCGCAGATCGGTCTGGCCGCGCCGTTGCTGATCGTCGCGGCGCGCCTGCTGCAAGGCTTCGCCCAAGGCGGTGAATTCGGTGCGGCGACCGCCACCTTGCTGGAAATGGGCGGTGCGAAGCGCCGCGGCTTTCGCGCGAGCTGGCAGTTGGCGAGCCAGGGCGCGGCCGCGCTGCTCGGCTCGGGCCTGGCCGCGAGTTTGGGCTTCCTGCTCTCGGACGACATCATGCACAGCTGGGGCTGGCGGATTCCGTTCCTGCTCGGTACGCTGATTGCTCCGGTCGGGATCTACCTGCGTCGTCACATTCAGGAAGAACCGCCGAAGGCGAAGACGATCGCCGGTCGCGACGACCCCAAGCGCGGCGTGTACGTGCGCAACTGGTTCCTCACGATCTTCTCGATCATGGGGATGTCGGTGTCGACGTACGTGATGATGTATTACATGCCGACGTACTGCATTCAGTACCTGGGCCTGCCGCCGAAAATGTCGATGTTGACCGGCGTGGCGGCCAGCACGATCTCGCTGGTGATGTGCCCGATCTATGGCGCGTTGTCGGACAAGATGGGGCGACGCAAGCCGCTCACGATCATCGGCCGCGTGGCGCTCGTCGTGCTGCTGTATCCGGCATTCTGGATCATGACGCACTTCCCCTCGCTGCCGGTCGTCCTGGCGGCGCTGATTGTCCTCATGCTCTGCTACACGATGGGGTCGGCCCCCGCTTACGCGCTGATGCCGGAGAACTTCCCGAAACATCTGCGCGCGGGCTACATGTCGAGCGCGTATGCCATCGCGGTGTCGGTGTTCGGCGGTACGGCGCAGCTCGTGGCCGGCTGGTTGATTCGTGCGACGGGCAACAAGATGGCGCCGGCCTGGTACATGATCGTCTGCGTGATCATCTCGCTCATCGCCGTGTCGATGTTTGAAGAGACCGGCAACAAGGTGCTCGACGAGTAAGCGTCTGAGGTCGGTAGCCCAGCGCGAACGCAGTGCCAATCCGTTTCGCCGCATGACGCCGACTTCACCGCCGATCGAGGACTTTCATGACCAGCGCGGCGGCGGTCGCGCGGGTTTCCACGTGGAGCTTTCGGAACAGGTGTTCGAGGTGCTTGTTGACGGTGCGGGGCGCCATGCCGAGGATGTCCCCGATGTCGCGATTGGCTTTGCCGCGCGACACCCACAGGAGCACTTCGGCTTCACGTGCGGTCAGGCCGAAGTGCAGGGAAAGCGCCGAGCAGTAAGCGGTGTCGTCGGCTTCCGTGAGCGTGACGATCCACTCGCCGGTCTTCGGGGCCGGGGCGGCCGTGGCGGAACGGCGAACGTTCTCGAGCACGCATTCATGGACGACATTCGCCTGCGCGCCTTGCGCAAGCCAGGCCACGAACCAGTGCAGCAACGGCGCGGGCAAACGCGGTTTGGCGACGTCCTCGTGCGTTGAGCCGTACGCCGCGATCTGCCGCGCCGCCTGAGGACTCTGCCAGCAGATCGCGCCGTCTTCCGAGACGATAAGCGCCGCGCGCGCGCCGAGCGAGAGCGCTGCCTGTGCATAGGATTGCGCGCGCGAGCGCACCACATGCGCGCCAATGCGCGCGCACACTTCCTCCGGGCGCACGGGTTTCGTCACGTAATCGATGCCCCCGACGCGAAAGCCCCGCACGACATGCTCGCTTTCCGTCAGCGACGTCATGAAGATGACCGGAAGATGCTCGTAACGTGGGTCCTGTTTGATCCGCGTGCAGGTCTCGAAGCCGTCCATCGCGGGCATTATCGCGTCGAGCAGCACGACGTCCGGCGTGACCCGCGCCAGACACTTCAATGCCGCCTCGCCGCTTAACGCGACGAGCACCGCGTAACCGTTCGCTTGCAGGGTATCGGAGAGAAAGGCGAGATTGTCGGGCGTGTCGTCCACGATCAGCACGATGGGACGGTTTCCCTGCCACTCCGGCGGGTCGCTCGCCTCCGTGGGCGCATCATGCACCGGTGGCGCGGGGCAGGTGAACAAGCTCATTTTCAAGTTCCCTTAGCTGAAAGCGTTCGGCAAGTGCGCGTAGCGTTTCGATCTGGGTGGACAGTGCGGGGTGGACGCGCCGCGCCTCGTCGAGTTGCTCGACGACGCCTTGCACATAGCCGACGTCGAGATGCTCGCGGATACGCTGAAGCACCCCCTCGGGCAGCGCGAGCTGAATGGCGTCGGACGTCGCCGCCGATGTCTCCGCCCGCGCCGCGCTGGGCGTCGTCGTCGGTTCCGATGCAATCCATTCCAGCGCAAGCAGTTGTGCGAGCTTGTCGAGCAACAGATTCACCTGCAACGGCTTGGCCAGATAGCCTGCGCAGCCGGACGCGCCGGCACGCTCGCGATCGTCGGCGAAAGCGTTGGCCGAGAGCAATACGACGGGCGCCGCCGAGAGCTGATTCTCACGAATCAGGCGGCTGGTTTCGTAGCCGTCCATCAACGGCATTGAGATGTCCATGATGATCGCGTCGGCGGTGTGAGTGCCGAGCCATCGCAACGCGTCGGGACCGCTGGCGACTTCGGTCACGTCGAAGCCCAGCGGCGTGAGCAGTTGGACGACGATCCCGCGCTGATCGGCCAGGTCGTCCACCACGAGAATCGTACGGCGCGACCCGGCGTACCCGCGAATACCCGCCAACTCGGTGTAGACATCGGGTGCGCTTCTCACTGCCGGTGCGAAGAGTTTCACCACGAAGTGCGTGCCGCGCCCGACCTCGCTGTGCGCGTCCAGACTGCCGCCGAGCGCATGCGTGAGCAATCGGCAGATCGTCAGCCCGAGGCCCGCACCGTGATCGTCCGCATGGGCGGCGTCGCCACGCTCGAACGGCAGGAAGAGACGCGC
Source organism: Pandoraea cepalis (assembly GCF_902459665.1). Classification (GTDB taxonomy): domain Bacteria; phylum Pseudomonadota; class Gammaproteobacteria; order Burkholderiales; family Burkholderiaceae; genus Pandoraea; species Pandoraea cepalis. Next base: position 69,510 of record NZ_CABPSL010000001.1, read on the forward strand.
CATTTCCTCAGGCGCGATGCCGGGTCCGGTATCGATCACCTCGAACTTCAGCGTGTCCAGCGCGTGACTCACGCGCAGCGTCACCGTCCCTGCAGACGTGAAGCGAATTGCGTTGCCGATCAGGTTGGTGAGAATTTGCCCGAGGTACTTCTGATCGCATTTCACCGTCCCCGGAATTCGACCGACGACCTGGACATCGAAGGCGAGCGCTTTTTCCATCGCCAACGGACTCATCATCGACGACACGTGAGACACGAAATCGGTCAACGACACTTTCGTGATGTTCAATTGCAGCTTGCCGGCTTCGATGCGCGCGACGTCCAGTAGTCCGTCGACCAGCGCGAGCAGATGCTCGCCGCTGCGATGGATGGTGCGAACCGCGTTGTAGCGCGTGGGGGACAGTTCTTCCTTCGCCTGCATCAGAAGCTGCGCATAGCCGAGGATGCTGTTGAGCGGCGTCCGTAGTTCGTGACTGAGGCCCGATACGTAACGGCTCTTGGCCTGATTCGCCGACTCGGCGGCCGCGCTCGCGCGCTTGAGCGCCTCGTCGGTCTTCTGGTGCGCTTCGATTTCCTGCATCAGCAATTCGTTTTGCCGTTGCGATTCCTCTTCGGTGACGCGGCGGCTCTCGCGCTCCAGCACGAACCACCACGCCGCGATGCAGCCCACGAGGGCGAGCGAGAAGAAGATCTTGAGGAAGCTGCTTCCTATGATCCCGACTTCCGCCGCGCTGATCGACGCCACACTCTGCGACCAGATCAGCAGCAGAACGCCAGCCAACACGGCAAGGATGGCCAGCACGAGGCTCGCATAGCGAATGAGCCGCAACGCCGCGGGCCCCAGCCGCAGGCGCGGAAACACGCAGTGCAATGCGCGATCGGCCTGCGCGGAGAAGCGCGCGTGCGGCTTGCAGCGATCATGACAACGGGAGTCCAGCGAGCAGCAAAGCGAGCAGATCGTGCCGCCATAGGCCGGACAGTGGGCCGTGTCCTCCGGTTCGAACGCGTGCTCGCAGATCGCGCAGCGCAGCGATCTGGCGTCGCCGGTCGATTGCGGCTTGCGCGCGAGGTAGTACTTGCCGCGTGTCGCGATGGCAATGATCGGCGCGCAGACGAACGCCACGCCGAAGGCAAGGAACATCGACATCGCCTCGCCAAGCTCGCCGAAGGCGCCTGCCCGAGCCGTGAGGGCCGCCACGACGCCCAGCAACATCGCGCCCAGCCCGACGGGATTCACATCATAGAGATGTGCGCGTTTGAACTCGATGTGACGCGGGCTGTATCCCAATGGTTTGTTGATGACGAGATCGGCGCACAGCGCGCCTATCCAGGCCACGGCAACATTCGCATACAGCGAGAGCACTTTGCCGATCACCTCGAAGACACCGATCTCCACGAGCAGCAGCGCGATCATCACGTTGAAGACGAGCCACACCACGCGCCCCGGATGACTGTGCGTGAGACGTGCAAAGAAGTTCGACCAGGCCAGCGATCCCGCATACGCGTTCGTCACATTGATCTTGAGCTGCGAGACGATGACGAAAAGTGTCATGGCCGGCAGCGCCCAACCGGCCAGCCCAGCGGGATCGAGGAGGATGTGATAGGCGACGAGATACATCTGCGTGGGCTGCGCGGCTTGCGCGACCCCCACTTCGTTCTGGATCGCCACAAATGCGAGGAAGGCGCCGCCGAGCATCTTCAGCGCACCGGGTACGATCCAGCCCGGGCCGGCGCACAGTAGCGCGAGCCACCAGCGCTTGCGGTTGCGCGTCGTCAGCGGCGGCAGGAAGCGCAGATAGTCCACCTGTTCGCCGATCTGCACGATCAGCGCGAACACGACTGTCGACGCCTGTCCGAACGCAATGAGACTGAACGCCCGGCCTTGCGGGGCGAATCCCGCGAACGTGGTCCACTCGCGCAGCATCCCGGGGTGGTGCCACAGCACTGCGGCGTAGGGCAACACGAACAGCACGATCCACAGCGGCTGTGTCCAGCTTTGCAGCCGGTTGATGAGCGTGATGCCGAACATCACCAGCGGAATCACGACGAGCGAACTCACGACATACGCGAGCGCCAGCGAGATGTGGAAATAGAGCTGTAACGCCAGCGCCATGATGGCCGCTTCGAGTGCGAAGAACAGGAATGTGAAGATGGCGTAAAGAAACGACGTCACCGTCGAGCCTATGTAACCGAAGCCGGCGCCGCGCGTGAGCAGATCCATGTCGACGCCGTAGCGCGCCGCGTAATAGCTGATCGGCAGGCTCGTCAGGAAAATCAGGATCGAAACGGCGGCAATGGCCCAGAGCGCGTTGGTGAAGCCGTAATTGATGACAAGGCTACCGCCGATGGCCTCCAGCACCAGAAACGATACGCCGCCGATTGCCGTGGTCGCGACGCGTAATTCCGACCAGCGGCGAAACGAGCGCGGGGTGAAGCGCAGCGCATAGTCTTCCAGCGTTTCGTCGCCGACCCAGGCGTTGTAATCCCGCCGCACCTTCACGATGCGCTGAGTGCTGGGCGCGCTGACTGAACTTTGGTGCATCTTGGCCATGAAGACGTGAAGGCGATCCGGATTGGTGCAAAAAGCGTTGGATGTAAAGCCCAAAGCAAATTACATTCCACCGCCCCACCTGGGGAATACGTCAATCGACGTATTCCGATCGTCAAATTGGCTCCCTACATTGCGTTCAAACCCGTGAAACCCGCCCGCCGCGCTTCTTGCACAGGGCCTATGATCAGGAGAACGTGATGTCCGCAGACGATCGATTCGAAGATGACGAGCGCATGGCTTCGCCGCTGCGCAGGCGGCTGCTCGGCGGCCTTGCCGCGGCCCCGCTCATGGCGCTGGGCCTGCCGCGAACGTCGTTCGCACAGGTGCCGCCCACGGCCAAGGTAAACACCACCGGTCTCGCCGTGACCGACACCACGGTCACGGTCGGCCAGTTGCATTCGGCAACCGGCACGATGGCCATTTCCGAGACGGGCTCGATTCAGGCAGAGCGTCTTGCCATCGAGCAGATCAATGCGATGGGCGGCGTACTCGGACGTAAGATCAACATCATTCAGGAAGACGGTGCGTCCGACTGGCCGACTTTTGCCGAGAAATCCAAGAAGCTGCTCGAGAGCGACCACGTCGCGGCCGTTTTCGGTTGCTGGACGTCGGCCTCGCGCAAGGCGGTGCTGCCGGTGTTCGAGAAGGACAACGGCTTGCTGTACTACCCGACGTTCTATGAAGGTCTGGAGCAGTCGAAGAACGTCTTCTACACCGGTCAGGAAGCCACGCAGCAGATTCTCTGGGCGCTCGACTGGGCGTCGAACACGAAGAAGGCCAAGTCGTTCTTCCTGATCGGTTCCGACTACATCTGGCCGCGCACGTCGAACAAGATCGCGCGCCGTCATATCGAGCAGCATCTTCACGCGAAGGTGGTCGGCGAAGAGTATTACCCGCTCGGCACGACCGAGTTCAATTCGCTGATGAACAAGATCAAGCTCGCGCGTCCCGACTGCATTTTCGCGACGGTGGTGGGCGGCTCGAACGTGGCGTTCTACAAGCAACTCAGGGCAGCGGGCATCACGCCCCAGAAGCAATTCCTGCTGACCCTTTCCGTCACGGAAGACGAAGTGCTGGGCATTGGGGGCGAAAACTTCGCGGGCTTCTACTCGTCGATGAAGTACTTCCAATCGCTGGATAACGACAACAACAAAAAGTTCGTCGCCGCATTCAAGGCGCGCTACGGTGCGAAATCGGTGATCGGCGACGTGACACAGGCGGCCTACCTCGGTCCCTGGATCTGGAAGACCGCGTGTGAGCGCGCGGGCAGCTTCGACGTGAACAAGGTCGTCGCTGCCTCAGCGGGCATTGAACTGCCCAACGCACCCCAGGGCTACGCGAAGGTCGACCCGAACCATCACCTGTGGAGCCGATCGCTGATCGGCGAAGGGCAGGCGGACGGACAGTTCAAGGTCGTGGCGAGTTCGCCGGAGCCGATCCACCCGGATCCGTTCCCGAAGGGCTACATGTAATCCCTCAACTCGCACAGGCGCGACGACCGGACGGTCGTTGCGCGAGGAGCGTCAGATGTCCGCCAACGACATTCTCAATATCACGCTGATGCAAGGCTTTGCGGGACTGAGCCTGTTCAGTGTTCTGCTGCTCATGGGGCTCGGACTGGCCGTGATTTTCGGGCAGATGGGCGTCATCAACATGGCGCACGGCGAATTCATGACGATCGGCGCCTATAGCGTCTACATGTTCTCGTGGGTCACCCAGAACGTCTGGCCGATATTCGCGCCGGTGTATTTCTTCTTCGCCATCGTCGCCGCCTTCGTGCTCGCCTTTGGGGCGGGATGGCTGGCGGAATGGGCGCTGATCCGACATCTGTACCGGCGTCCGCTCGACACGTTGCTCGCCACCTGGGGCCTGAGTCTGGGTATGCAGCAAGTGTTCCGTTCAACGTTCGGACCGAAAGAAGTCAGCCCGGTGTTGCCCGACTGGCTCATGGGGTCGTGGGAGCCGACGCCGGGTCTCGACATTCCGGTGAGCGGCATGTTCGTGATGGCGCTTGCGCTCGTCATGACGGGCGGCCTGTTGTTGGCGCTGTACCGCTCGCGCTGGGGGCTGCGTGTGCGTGCGACCGTCGCCAACCGGCCGATGGCGAACGCGGCGGGCATCAATACCCGCCGCACCGACCGGATGACATTCGCAATCGGCTGCGGCATCGCCGGCGTTGCTGGTGCGGCGTTCACGGCCATCGGGTCGACAGGGCCGACCAGCGGCTCGCTCTATATCGTCGATTCGTTCCTGGTGGTGACGTTCGGCGGCGCGGCGAGCCTGCTCGGTACGGTGGCCTCGGCCTTCGGCATTGCACAGATGCAGTCGATCAGCGAGTTTTTCCTTTCCGGTTCGATTGCCCGCGTGGCGACGCTCCTCACCGTGGTGGTCATTCTGATGCTGCGCCCGCAGGGCCTGTTCGCCTCGAAAGTCCGGCGCGCGTGATCCACCGGTGTGCCGGTGTCCCGGTCGTCGACCGATTCCTCTGTATGGAGAGATGTACATGGAACCCATCCAAACCTCGGCGGGCGGCGTCTCCCTCCGCTCCGAGGCTCCCGTCCCGAGCGTCGGCTGGCGCGCAACGCTGGCGCGCTTCGACGCTTCAGGCTACGCGGGCATCGTGATTCTGGCCGTGCTCATCGTCGTCGTGTTTCCGCTCGCGCTCGACGCGTTTCGCCTGAACCTCATGGGCAAGTACCTGACGTACGCATTCGTCGCCATCGGACTGGTGATCGCATGGGGTTACGGCGGCGTGCTAAGCCTCGGGCAGGGCGTCTTCTTCGGGCTTGGCGGTTATGCGATGGCCATGTTTCTCAAGCTCGAATCGTCGAGCGCCGCGGCCACGAGTACACAGACCACCCCGGGCATTCCGGACTTCATGGACTGGAATCAGCTTACCGCGCTGCCCGATATGTGGAAGCCGTTTCACTCTCTGCCGTTCTCGATTGTCGCGGTGCTTGTCGTGCCGACGGCGCTTGCCTTCGTGATCGGTTACGCCATGTTCAAACGGCGGGTCGGCGGTGTGTATTTCGCGATCATCACGCAGGCCGTGGCGCTGATTCTGTCGGTGCTTATCATCGGCCAACAGGGATATACCGGCGGGGTGAACGGCATCACCGATCTGCGCACGCTGCTCGGCTGGGACATTCGCACGGACCACGCGAAGCTCGTTCTTTACTTCGTCAACGCGGCGTTGCTGATCGTCGCGTTGCTGGTGTGCCGGTGGGTGCAGCGCGGCAAGCTCGGTACGCTGCTGCTGGCCATGCGAGACAAGGAAGACCGCGTGCGGTTCTCGGGCTATGACGTCTCGATGTTCAAGGTGTTCTCATTCTGCTTCGCCGCGTTGCTCGCTGCGATCGGCGGCGCGATGTTCACGCTTCAGGTCGGTTTCATGTCGCCGTCGTTCGTGGGCATCGTGCCGTCCATCGAGATGGTGATTTATGCGGCGGTCGGCGGACGTATGTCGCTTGTCGGCGCGGTGTACGGCGCGATTCTCGTCAATCTGGGCAAAAGCTGGTTCTCCGAGAGTTTCCCCAATCTCTGGCTGTATCTGATGGCGGCCATGTTCATCGGCGTGGTGATGGCCTTCCCGAACGGTCTGGCGGGGCTTTTCGAGGCGCATGTGCGCCCGCGAATTCGCCGATTTCTCGGCGCCGGCAGCGCGACAGAAAAGGAGGGAAAGGTATGAGCAACACCGACTTTCTTCTGGCGATAGAAGACCTCAGCGTTTCGTTCGACGGGTTCAAGGCCATCGATTCGCTGAATCTGTATCTGGAGCGGGGTGAGTTGCGCGTCGTGATCGGTCCCAACGGCGCCGGCAAGACGACGCTGCTCGATCTTATCTGCGGCAAGACGAAGGAGACGGCGGGCAGCATCAAGTTTCGCAACGAGGAAATCACGCGACTGGCCGAGTTCAGACGCGTGCACAGGGGCATAGGCCGCAAGTTTCAGACGCCGTCGATCTACGAAAACCTGAGCGTCGCGCAAAACCTCGAAGTGTCGTTCCCGCGTGGGCGCGGCGTGTTCGGCGCGCTTTTCTACCGCACGGATAGCGAGGTTGCGGATCGTGTCCGATCGGTTGCCGACGAGATCGGTCTGTCGGCCTCGCTCGACCTCGAAGCCGGCTTGCTCTCGCACGGACAGAAGCAGTGGCTGGAAATTGGTATGCTTCTTATGCAGGATCCCGAACTTTTGATGCTGGATGAGCCGATTGCCGGCATGAGCGTGCGCGAGCGCGAACTGACGGCTGATCTGCTCGATCGAATCTGTCGCAACCGCTCGATGATCGTCATCGAGCACGACATGGCTTTCGTTGAGCGGATCGCGCACAAGGTCACCGTGATGCACCAGGGAAAGATTCTCGCCGAGGGCCCGATGGCCAAGGTGCAATCCGACCCGCGTGTGATCGAAGTTTATCTCGGACACTGATCGGGGGACACATCATGTTGGAAGTCGATGATCTTGTCGTCAGCTATGGCCAGAGCGAGGTGCTGCACGGCATCGGCTTTTCCGTCGCCAGCGGCGAAAGCGTTGCGGTGATGGGCCGCAACGGGATGGGAAAAACAACGTTGTTCAAGTCGTTGATCGGTATGTTGCCCGCGAATCGCGGCACCGTTCGTGTGGACGGTGTCGACGTATCGAGGGACGAGAGCTTCCGGCGCGTGTCCAAGGGAATCGGTTACGTTCCGCAGGGTCGTCAGATCTTTGCATCGCTCACCGTCGAAGAGAACATCCAGACCGGGCTCGAGAATGCGGCGAGCCAGTCCGTTCCCGACGATCTCTACGCGTTGTTTCCCGTGCTGTTCGACATGCGCCGCCGCAAGGGCGGCAATCTCTCCGGCGGACAGCAGCAACAGCTCGCCATTGCGCGCGCGCTCGCGACCAATCCCAAGGTACTGCTGCTCGACGAGCCGACCGAGGGGATTCAGCCGTCCGTCATCAAGGACATTGCCCGGGCGCTCAATCACATTCGAGCGACGCGCAACATCGCCGTCGTCGTTTCCGAGCAGGTGCTGAGTTTCGCGATGGACGTGGCGGACCGATTGTTCGTTATCGAGGGTGGGCGCTTCGTTCATCAGAGCACGCGCGACGCCGGCGATGCCGGGCGCATACGCGAATACCTCTCCGTGTAATCCGACGCCGCGTGGCGTCATTGATCGCCGGTGTCTGGCGCCGGCATTTGAAACCAGGAGCGAATGCAATGGCCGAAACTCTCATCAAGGTCGACCTGAACCAATCCGCGTACGAAAACGAGCAGGTGCACAACCGTTGGCATCCGGACATTCCGATGGCGTGCTGGGTGAATCCCGGCGACGACTTCATTCTTGAGACGTACGACTGGACCGGTGGCTTCATCAAGAATAATGACAGCGCCGACGATGTTCGCGATATTGACCTGTCGATCGTGCATTTTCTTTCGGGGCCGGTGGGCGTGCATGGTGCGCAGCCCGGCGATTTGCTGGTCGTCGATCTGCTCGACATCGGTGCGAAGCAGGACAGTCAGTGGGGCTTCAACGGCTTCTTCTCGAAGACGAACGGCGGTGGCTTTCTGACCGATCATTTTCCGCATGCGCAGAAGTCGATCTGGGATTTCCACGGGCTTTACACGAGTTCGCGGCATATTCCGGGCGTGAATTTCGCCGGACTGATTCACCCGGGACTGATCGGCTGTCTGCCGGATCCGACATTGCTTCAGACATGGAACGAGCGCGAGGTTGGCCTGATCGCGACGGCGCCGGACCGCGTGCCGCCGCTTGCCAACCCGCCGTTCGCCGCGACGGCGCACATGGGCAAGCTGACGGGCGACGCGCGCAACAAGGCGGCCGCCGAAGGCGCGCGCACGGTGCCGCCGCGCGAACATGGTGGGAACTGCGACATCAAGGATCTCTCGCGCGGGTCGAAGGTTTTCTTTCCGGTGTATGTCGATGGCGCAGGCCTGTCTGTGGGCGACCTTCACTTCAGTCAGGGGGACGGCGAGATCACGTTCTGCGGCGCCATCGAGATGGCGGGGTGGGTGCACATGCGTGTCAACGTGATCAAAGGCGGCATGGAAAAGTACGGCATTCGCAATCCGGTGTTCCAGCCGAGTCCCATTACGCCGGCGTACAACGACTATCTGATCTTCGAGGGTATTTCCGTCGACGAGCAGGGCGGGCAGCACTATCTGGATGTCACGGTCGCCTATCGTCAGGCGTGCCTGAACGCCATCGAGTATCTGAAGAAGTTCGGTTACTCGGGAGCGCAGGCGTACTCGTTGCTCGGTTGTGCGCCGGTGCAGGGGCATATCAGTGGCGTGGTCGACATTCCGAATGCATGTGCGACGCTGTGGTTGCCCACGCAGATCTTCGACTTCGACATCCGTCCGAATGCCGACGGACCGATTCGTCACGTGACGGGCAGTGTCGACATACCGTGTTCGCCGGATCTGGTGAAGGGCTGACGCGGCGTGCGTCACGAGCATCACTCACGACATAGGACAACAGGAGGCGGAGATGCCGATTTATGACTTCGAATGTGCGACGTGCGGACCGTTCGCTGTCATGCGGCGCATGGCGGATCGCGACACGCCGTGCCATTGCCCGGATTGTGGGGGCGAGGGCACGCGCGTGATGACGGCGCCATCGCTTGCGTTGATGGGAGGTGCGAGTCGTGCGGCGCACGCCACGAACGAGCGGGCGGCACATGCCCCGCGTCATTCGGGCGACGGGCCGTCGTCGCGTCATCGACCAGGGTGCAGTTGCTGCGCCGGCGGCAAGGTGGCGCTGGCGGGGGCGAGTGGGCAGACGTCCACGGCAACGGGCGGGCTGAAGCGGCCGGCAGGACGGCCATGGATGATCAGCCATTGATTCTCTTGGAAGGGTTTGTTACGGCCCGGGGCCTCTGGGCCGTGCGTCGGAACCGCGAGTTTTGAAGGAGTAGCGACTCATGCGACATGGAGATATTTCTAGTAGCCGCGACGGGGTGGGCGTTGCGGTCGTCAACTACAAGATGCCGCGTTTGCATACGAAGGCGGAGGTATTGGAGAACGCGCGCAAGATCGCCGACATGGTCGTCGGCATGAAGCAGGGGTTGCCCGGTATGGATCTCGTGATCTTTCCCGAGTACTCGACGCACGGGATCATGTACGACCGGCAGGAGATGTTCGACACCGCAGCGACGGTGCCGGGCGAAGAGACGGATATTTTCTCGGCGGCATGTCGCAAGGCGAATGTGTGGGGGGTGTTTTCGCTCACGGGTGAGCGGCACGAGGATCATCCGAACAAGGTGCCTTACAACACGCTGGTGCTGATCGACAATCGCGGGGAGATCGTGCAGAAGTATCGCAAGATCATGCCGTGGACACCGATCGAGGGCTGGTACCCCGGCGACCGCACTTACGTGACGGAGGGACCGAAGGGGCTGAAGATCAGTCTGATCATCTGCGATGACGGCAACTATCCGGAGATCTGGCGGGATTGCACGATGAACGGCGCGGAGCTGGTGGTGCGTTGTCAGGGATATATGTATCCGGCCAAGGATCAGCAGGTGCTTGTGGCGAAGGCGATGGCGTGGATGAACAACACGTATGTGGCTGTCGCGAACGCGACGGGCTGGGACGGTGTGTATTCGTACTTCGGCCACTCGGCGATCGTCGGCTTCGACGGCCGCACACTCGGTGAATGCGGCGAGGAAGAGATGGGCGTGCAATACGCGGAACTGTCCGTGAGCGCGATTCGCGACGCGCGCAAGAACATGCAGTCGCAAAACCATCTGTATAAGCTGCTTCACCGCGGATACACCGGGACGATCCATTCCGGCGAAAGCGCGAACGGCGTCGCCGATTGCCCGTTCGGGTTCTACCGCGATTGGGTCACCGACCCGCAAGGCACACAGCGCAAAGTCGAGGCTATCACCCGCTCGACACCCGGAACTGAAGAGTGCCCGATTGACGGGATTCCTTGTGGGGGAGGTTGAGCGGTGGCGGGCCGCAAAGGCCCGCCACCGTGTACTCATCCGCCGAACTTCACCTCCCGATCCAGCGGATACACCGGACGATTCACGCGCGAGAACGGGAACAGCGCGTAATTTGAACTCGTCACGCCGTCGCTGTCGCATTCGACCAGCCCGGCGGAGATCGGCACGAACACCGGACGGCAGTACATGCGGGACTTGAGCAGCAGGAAGCGCTCGCGTCGCGGGTCGAGGCCCACGCAGGTGAACACGCCGTGGTCCCACGGCTCGTGCGTGCGCTCCGTCACCACGATGCGCGCCGGCCCGATATCGAACAGCACCGTGCGGCCCATGTAGCAGCGTTGCCCCGTATAGGTCGGACCGCTCACGACATACTCGCCGTCGCCGATCTTGCGCACGATGCCGGTGAGCACCGGCGGTGTCTTGACGATGCCCAATTGCGTCAGCGCACGTTTGTTGCCGACGGCCAGCGTCACCTCGGCGCCCTCGCCTGCGGCGATCAACGTCGCGACCGCTTCCGGATCGCACAGCGGACCGACGCCGATGCCGGTGAGCCCGGCCGCGAGCGCCGCTTCGAGCACGTCCATCGTGTCGCACGTGCCGCCCGACATGCAGTTGTCGCTGTGATCGAGCAGCAACACCGGCTTGTCGGCGCCGTCGGCCAGACGCTTCGCTTCGACAATCGAATCGACGAGCGGCGCGCTGCGGTAGACGAACTCGTCACGCGCCTCCCATATCTGCGCGGCGATACGGTCAGCGACGGCCTGGGCATGTGCCACGCCGCTCTCCCCGTCGCCCGCCGTCACGACCACACTGATGCACGGCGCGGGGATGTCCGCGAGCGAAAAGCCCGAAAACACCGACACGGCTGGAATACCCTCGTCGGCTTCGGCACGCCGCGCGGCGTCGAGCGCGCGCTTCATCGCACCCCCGTGGCTCGTGCTGCATAGCGTATGCACCATCAACGGCGGTTGTTGCCACACCACGCGAGGGCGGCGTTTGCCGGCGAGCCTTTCGAAGAGCAGACGGCCGGCGTGCTCGCCTGTCTCGTACATGTCGATGTGCGGATACGTCTTGAACCCCACGACGATATCGGCATTCTCGACGATCTTTTGCGTGACGTTGGCATGCAGGTCGAGCGCAACGGCAATCGGCGTATCCGGCGCGGCGGCGCGCACGCGCTCGAGCAGATCGCCCTCGCCGTCGTCGCTGTTTTCCGCGACCATCGCCCCATGCAGGTCGAGCAGGATCGCATCGACGCCGCTCGCCGCAGCCACAATCCGGTCGCACAGGGCGTCGTAGGCGCTCGCCGCCACCGGACCGCTCGGGTTGGCGGCAGCGCTGACGGGGGTCACCATCTGCGCCCCGGCGGCCTCGGCGAGATCGATGAACGCGGCCATTGCCGTGCGCATGCCCTTGTTGTCGCGATAGGCCGCTTCGTCATACGTGGGTCCTAGCGGGCCGAAGGCGTCGAGCGGTGTGGGCACCGGCGAGAATGTATTCGTTTCGTGATTCATCCGCGCGATCATCACTTTCATGCGGCACCTCCCGCGCGTTGCAACATCGCTTGCAACAGCACGTTGCAGCCGGCTTCGAGATGCACCGGATCGGCATCTTCGATTTCGTTGTGACTGATGCCGTCCTTGCACGGCACGAAAATCATCGCCGTCGGCGCGACGCGCGCCAGATAGACCGCGTCGTGCCCCGCACCGCTGATGGCATCCATCGACGACAGCCCGAGTGCCTGCGCGCCCGAGCGAATCGCGTCGACCAGTGCCGGCGCAAACGGCTGCGGCGGGAAGTACACGACCGGCTCGATGGCGACGTCGATGCCGTTCGTGCGCAACGCGTCGCACTCGGCGCGCAGCTTGGCGTCGAGCGCGTCGAGCGTGGCGTCGTCGGCCGCGCGCAGATCGACGGAGAGCGTCACGCGGCCCGGAATCACGTTGCGCGAATTCGGATAGTTGTCGACCCAGCCCACGGTGCCGCGCGCATGGGGCGCGTGCTCGCAGGCGATGCGGTTGACCGCCTGGATCAGCCGCGCGGCGGCGAGCAACGCGTCGCGGCGTAGTTCCATGGGCGTAGGGCCCGCGTGGGCCTCCATGCCCGTAACGGTTACGTCGTACCAGCGCTGACCGAGTGCGCCCTGCACGACACCGATCGTCTTCCCATGCGCTTCGAGGACCGGGCCTTGCTCGATGTGCGCTTCGAAGTACGCGCCGACCGCGCCCGCTTGACCCACCGCCGGCGCGGAGCCCGCGTAGCCGATGGCGCGCAACGCGTCGGCGACGCTGACACCGTCGCGATCTTTCTGCGCGAGCGCGTGATCCAGCGTGAAGGCGCCTGCGTAAACACCGGACCCCATCATCACGGGCACGAAACGCGACCCCTCCTCGTTGGTCCAGACGGCGACTTCGAGCGGGGCCTCGGTCACGATGCCGTTGTCGTTGAGCGTGCGCAGCACTTCGAGCCCGGCGAGTACGCCGTAGTTGCCGTCGAACTTGCCACCGGTCGGCTGGGTGTCGATGTGGCTGCCGGTCATGACGGGCGGCAGCGCGTCGTTGCGGCCGGCGCGCCGCGCAAAGATGTTGCCGATCGCGTCGACACGCACCGTGCAGCCGATCTCTTCGGCCCACGTGACAAACCGATCGCGACCCTGCCGGTCGAGATCGGTCAGCGCGAGGCGGCACACGCCCCCCTTCTCGGTCGCGCCGATTTGCGCGAGTTGCATGAGGCTGTCCCACAGGCGCGCGCCGTCGACGCGTACTGCGGCTGCCGGTTGATCGAGACGTTCCATGTTCATCAGTCCTTCAGGGCAGACGCCGCGACGATCGCGCTGACGCCTGCGTTGGCAGAGTGGCGCGCTCGCCCCGTCGCATGGGGGCGTGGCGGCGCGCTTTGGGGGAAATTGGGGCCGCGCGGCTCAAGCCACGCCCACACCGAGGTAACGGTCCTTGACGACCTCGTCGGCGAGAAACGCGGCGTTGTCCGCGCCGTACACGATCACGCCTTGCTCGACGATGTAATGCCGGTCGGCGAGCTGTGTGCAGACCTCCAGATTCTGTTCGACGAGCAGGATCGCGACGCCGGCTTGCTTGATGAGCTTCAACTGCGCCACGATCTCCTCGACGATCACCGGGGCGAGCCCTTCGACCGGCTCGTCGAGCATGAGCAGGCGCGGGTGATTCATCAGCGCGCGTCCGATGGCCAGCATCTGCTGCTCGCCGCCGGAGAGTTGCGCGCCACCGTTCTTGCGACGCTCCTGCAACCGCGGAAAGATGCGATAGATGTCGGCAAGCTGCCACGGCGAATCGCGTCGGGCTCCGAGCTTGAGGTTCTCCTCGACGGTGAGCAGTTTGAAGATGCCGCGATGCTCGGGCACGAAGCACACGCCGCGCGCGGCGATTCGGTGCGCCGGTTGCCCGGCGACGGGCTTGCCCAGGAACGAGATGCTGCCCGCCTTGGGCGGTACAACGCCCGCGATGGTCTTGAGCGTGGTCGACTTGCCCGCGCCGTTGCGACCGAGCAGCGTGACGAGTTCGCCGTCGCCGACGCTCAGCGTGACGCCTTGCAGAATGTGGCTCTTGCCGTAATAGCTGTGAATGCCTGCGACGTCGAGAATCATGCGCGGCCTCCGGTAATCATGTTGCCGAGATAGGCGGCGCGCACGCGGTCGTCGGCGCGAATGGCATCCGGCTTGCCTTCGACGAGCACGCGCCCTTGCTGCATGACGGTGATCGTGTCGGAGATGTCCATCACGATGTTCATGTTGTGCTCGATGAGCACGACGGTGTGATCGTCGCGCAGGCCGCGAATGAGCTGCTTCATGTCGTCGAGATCGTCGATGCCCATGCCCGACGTCGGCTCGTCGAGGAAGATCGCCTTGGGACGCGCTGCGAGCGCCATGCCCACCTCGAGACGGCGTTGCTGCCCGTGCGAGAGCGCACCCGCCGCGGTGCCGGCATGACGCGTGAGCGCGAGCCGCGTGAGCACGTCGTCAACGACGGACGCGCAGGCGCGCGGGCCGTCGGCCTTGCGCCAGCACGAGAGCGCACGGCGCGGCGTCACGCCCAGCGCGGCCAGGCGCAGGTTTTCGCGTACAGACAGGTTCTGGAAGAGCGCCGTCACCTGGAACGAACGCGCAATGCCGCGTTGGACACGCCGGTAATCGGCTTCGGTGGTCACGTCGTGACCGTCGAACAGGATGCGCCCGCCGGAGACGGGCACCGTGCCGGTGAGCATGTGAAACAGCGTGGTTTTGCCCGCGCCGTTCGGGCCGATGACCGAGTGCACCGTGCGGGGGGCCACTCGCAGATCGACGCCGTGCAGCGCGGTGAACTTGCCGTAGCGTTTGACGATGCCGGCGGCTTCGATGAGAGCGTCGCTCATGTCGGGTCTCCCTGCGTATCCAGTTTGCCGTTGGGCCCGCCGCGCTTGCCAGTGATGCGACACCACAGCGATTCGCCTACGCCCCACAGTCCGCGATGCATGAACAGACTCACGGCGATGAGCAGCAGGCCGAGCAACAGCAGCCAGCGGGGCCAGAGCGTGGAGAGCCAATCGGC
This sequence comes from Pandoraea cepalis, assembly GCF_902459665.1. Taxonomy (GTDB): domain Bacteria; phylum Pseudomonadota; class Gammaproteobacteria; order Burkholderiales; family Burkholderiaceae; genus Pandoraea; species Pandoraea cepalis. The sequence continues at coordinate 84,575 of NZ_CABPSL010000001.1, forward strand.
GGCGAGCACGTAGAACGCCGCGCCCAGCACTGACGCGAAGAGATTACCCGTGCCGCCGATCACCGTCATCACGAGGATCATTTCGCTCGAGTGGTACTCGATGTTGGACAGCGGTGCGATGCCCGTCATGAGCGCGTGCAACGCACCGGCCAAGGCCGTGACGGCACCCGAGATGGCGAAGGCCACGAGTTTGAAGGTCTTCACGTGATAGCCGACGGCGGCCGCGCGGGCCTCGTTGTCGCGAATGGCGAGCAGCGTGCGGCCGAACACGGAATCGGCCACGCGCAACAGCCCCGCGAAGACGATCAGGAACACGACGGCGACGAAGGTGTAGTACTGCCAGGGCGTCTCGAGCGGGATCAGCGTCTTGCCGCCCAATGCGAGCGACTGGCGTGGGATGTCGAGCAGCCCGTTGTCGCCGCCCGTCCAGTCCGTCGCGGTGTAGGCCACGAAGTAGAACATCTGCGCGCACGCCAGCGTGAGCATCACGAAGTAGGTACCCTTCTGCCGGATCGCGAAGCTGCCGACGATGGCCGCGACCGCAGCGCCCAACACGATCGATGCGACCACGGCGAGCGGCATGGGCAGCGCCCAGCGCGTGAGCAGAATACCCAGCGTGTAGCTGCCCAGGCCGAAGAAGATGCCCTGGCCGAACGAGAGCAGACCGGTGTAGCCGAGCAGCAGATTGCAACCGAGCGCGGCCAGCGCGTAGATGAGCACTTCAGTCGCGAGCGTGCCCGAGGACAGCGTGACCGGCAGGATCAGCGTGACGGCGGCGGCGAGCAGCCAAAAACGGTAACGTACCAGCATCATCCCCTCCCGAGCAGGCCGTGCGGGCGCATGAGCAGCACCGCTGCCATCGCCACATAGATCATCAGTCGTGCGCCTTCCGGCCAGATCGTGCTCATCAGGCTTTGCACGATACCGATCACGAGGCCGCCCACGAGCGCCCCGGCGAAACTGCCCATGCCACCGATGACGACCACCACGAAGGCGATGCCCAGCGCCTCGATCCCCATGAACGGGTCGACACCGCGCACCGGCGCCGCCAATACCCCCGCCAGCGCGGCGGTGCCCGCGCCGAGCGCGAACGCAAGGCTGAACACCCGGAACACGTTGATGCCGAGCAGCGACACCATCTCGGACGACTCGCTGCCCGCGCGCACCGCACTGCCCAGGCGCGTGCCTTCGAGCAGCCACCAGAGCACGGCGGCGAACACGACGGTGAAGCCGATGAGGAAGAGCCGGTACTTCGGATAGATGAAGCTGCCCCACATCACCACGCCGTCGAGCGCCGCGGGCACGGCCACGTTATCGCCGAGCGGGCCCCAGACGATGATGACCAGTTCCTGCACGACGAGCGCCAGGCCGACCGTGACGAGGATGTGAAACTCGTGCGCTTTTTCGTAGATGCGCGACAGCAGCAGTTTCTCGGCGATCCATGCGAGGGCGCCGACGACGATCGGGCAGACGATCAGCGCGAGCCAGAACGACAGGCCCCATTGCATCGCCTGGTAGCAGCAATACGCGCCGAGCACATAGAAGGCCCCGTGCGCGAAGTTCACGAAGCGCAGCAGGCCGAAGATGATGGATAACCCGACGGCGAGCAGGAAATACAGCATGCCGATCCCGACGCCGTTGATGACCTGCAGAATATAGACGTTCATGCGCGTCCCGGAGAGCTTGGGTGGACGTGGAGCACCGTGCGCCGTCCGGCTTTCGCCGCGCGGCACAGACGACACTTGCGGGGACGGCCAGGCGTCCCCGCGAGCGACACGGCGTGAGCGTTCGCGCAGCGGCGGCGCGCTGCGCTACCGGCTCAGGCCAGCTTGCACTCGGTCTTGTCGAGCGGCAGGAACGATTTCCCGGCGCTGACAATGTCGGCGAAATCGTCGGCGTTGCGCATTTTCGACTTGGCCTTGCCCTTGAGCAGGTAATAGTTCTTGAGCACCTGGTGGTCACCCTTGCGGATCTCTTCCGGCCCGGTGAGCCCGTCGTACTTCATGCCTTCCATCGCGGCGATGACGGCCTTCGGATCGGCGCTGCCGGCCTTGATCATGCCGTCGAGCATGAGCTTCGTGCAGATATACGAGCCCGCGAGGCTGTAGTTCGGGTTCTGCTTGAAGCGTGCCTGCGTGCGCTTGACGAGATCGAGGTTCAGCGGCGAGGCCACCGCGTGCCAGTACTGCGCACCGAAGTACACCCCGTCGCACAGATCGGCGCCGAGCGTCTCGAACTGCTCCAGGCCAGAGGCCCACGCCATCAGGATCGTACAGTTGTTCTTCATGCCGAAGCTCACGGCCTGACGCAACGTGTCGGAAGATTGCGAGCCGAAGTTCAGGAGCAGCAGCACGTCGGGCTTGGCGGCGACCGCGTTGGTGAGATAGCCCGAGAACTCCTTCTCCGACAGCGAGTGGTAGCTGTTGCCAACGTGCTCGATGCCTTTTTCCTTGAAGACGTTCTTCGCGGCCGTGAGCAAGCCTTCGCCGAACACGTATTGCGGCGTAATCGTGTACCAGCGCTTGGCCTTGGGCATCGATTCGATGAGCGGGCGCACCGTTTGCTCGATGGCGCCGAAGGTCGGCACCGACCAGCGGAACGTGGCGCTGTTGCAGTCCTTGCCCGTGATTTCGTCGGCGCCGGCCGTGGTGATGAATATGCCGCCGGCCTTCTCGACTTCCTTACCCATGGCGAGCGCTTCGGACGACAGAATGCCGCCCGCGAAGAAGCGCGCGCCCTTCTGCTGCGCGATTTCCTGCACGCGACGGATGGCCGTGGCAGGCTTGCCTTCGGTATCGAGGGTGGTATAGGCGAGCGGTCGGCCAACGACCTTGGCGTACTGCTCGACAACGAGCTTCATGCCCAGATCGGCAAACTTGCCGTTGGCCGCGAACGGCCCCGACATCGGTACCGGACACGCCAACTGGATGGCGCCGGTGGTTTGCGCGAACACATCGCGCGCGGAGATCAAGGAGGCAGGCAGAGACGCCGCAGCGGCGAGCTTCAACAGTTCACGACGATTCAATTGGGTCTCCAGGGAAGGGAGCAATCGTTCATGGGGTGCAAACGTGCAGCGCGTCACACGCCGACCGGCCGGCGATCCGAGAATCGATCTGCGGCAGCGACCTGAGCGTGACAGCTGACAACGTCCGGGGCCTTATCCCTATCCGTCATATTTATTATGATAAATAGGATGAATTTGATCGTAGGTATAATATTTCGGGGTGTCAATCGGAAAAAATTCTCATCCGGCACCGCCGGTAGAACACGTTCGCAAGCCGGCAAGCCACGTGAACGGACCCTTGTGAGGCGCCTTATGGCACGAGATGCGCAGACGGTGAGAGAGCCGTTGGAAATCAAACAACAAAAACGTGGCGATCTGGTCGCCGAAGCCATCAAGCGCCTGATAACCGAAGGCAACCTGCTGCCTGGCGATCGTCTGCCGCGCGAAGTGGAATTGCAGCAGATGTTCGCGGTGTCGAAGAGCACCATTCGCGAAGCGCTCAAGTCGCTCGAAGTGCAGGGTCTCATCAAGGTGAGCACCGGTCCGTCGGGCGGCGGCATGGTGGTGGAGGTGCCGCTCGATCGCACCTTCCAGCTCATGCAGAACTACCTGTTCTTCAAGGAAGTGAGCATCGACGACATTTACACGGTGCGCCAATTGCTTGAGCCGGAGCTGGCCGCGGGTGCGGTGCCGCATCTGACCGAGGCCGACTTCGACGCGCTGGAACACAACATGGCGTGTTGCAGTCCAGCGTCGCACGACCGGCGCGAATTGCTGCGCCAGCGTCAGGCCGATATGGACTTCCACGACATTCTCGCGGCGGCCAATCCCAACAGCTTTCTGCGGTTCACCTGCGAACTCGTCAACGAGATGATTCGCCAACTGATTGTGTTCGGCAACGAGACGCCGCGGCGCGAGCACGAGAAGTTCGGTACGGCGAACGTCGATATCCATCGTCGGATTACCGACGCGGCGCGCGCAGGGGATTCGCAGCGCGTGCGTGAACTCATGCAGGTTCACATGCAGGAAGCGCGTACCTATATCAAGCGGATGAACGGGAAACTGCGCGGTCGTCTCATTCTCGATTCGGACATCGTCGACATGCAGCAGCGCGTGCGCTCGCAACTCGCGACGAACGCGCCGCGTGCGCCGGCGGGCGACGGAAAGCGTGTGGCGAAGCCCGCGACGAAGCCCGTCGTGAAGCCGGCCGTGAAGCCGACGACGAAGGCCGTCGGGAAGCCGTCAGCAAAGCCGAAGACCCCCGGCACGAAGGCCGAAGCGGCGACGAAGACTGCGCCCGCGCGCAAACGTCGTACGGGGTCGAGTTAAGGCGGGCCGGGGCGGACGCGGGGCGTCGCGCGCGCCGACAACTCAGGGCGAGATCGGCGCCGGTTGTTGTTGCGTGCAGCAGTGAATCCCGCCACCGCGCCGCGCAATGCCACGCAGCGGCACCTGCGCGATGCGTCGGTCGGGGAACGCCTGCTGCACGATGTCGCGCGCCTGCGCGTCCGCCGCCGGATCGCCGAACGACGCCATCACTACGCCACCGTTTGGCAAATAGAAATTCACATACTCCGGCGCGAAGTCGGGATCGTCCGCGACGGCGGCGGGCAGCGCGTCGAAGTCGATGCAGGGCAGCAGGCCGATCTCGAAGGGCCGCCCGCGGGCATCGCGCGCCAGGCGCAGCGCTCGCAGGTTTTCCCTCGCCTCACGCGCCCATTCGTCATTACCGTCGGCTCCGGTGGCGAGCAACATGCCGGGCCGCACGAAGCTCGCGATGCCGTCGACGTGACCATCGGTGATGGTGTCCAGCCGCGAGCCGGGCAACCACACGACGTGCGTCACGCCCAGCCAATGACGGAACACGTCTTCCGCCTCACGACGCGTCAGGCCGGGGTTGCGATTCGGATTGAGCACCGACGTCTGCGTCACGATCAGCGTGCCCTCGCCATCCACATGCCACGACCCGCCCTCGGCCACGAGCGGCATCGACGTCGTGGCCACGTCGAGCGCCAGCGCGACGCGTTTCGCGAGCTTCGGATCGGCGTCCGGCATCGGCCGGATCTTCTGTCCCCAACCGTTGAAGTTCCAGCGCAGCGCGTGTAGCGCCCCGGCGTCGTCGAGCACGAAGGTAGGGCCGGTGTCGCGCATCCAGTGATCGTCGACGGGCATTGGGTGAAGTGTGGCGCTGGCCGGCAGGAGGCTGCGTGCTTCGTCGAGATGATGCGGATCGACCGCCACATGCAACGGCTCGAAGTGCGCGATCGCGTGGGCCATGCGTCCCAGCTCGCCGACGACCTCATGCCGGCGGGCGCCCGACATGACCGTGTGGCTCGGCCACGCCATCCAGCAGGCGGCATGCGGATGCCACTCGGGCGGCATCCGCCAGCGGCCGGCGGCGTTCGCGTGCGTCGCGACTAGTGTGTGGTGAGGGGGTGTCATCGTTCGCGTGACCGTGGGTAAAGTGCCGCCAGTGTAAGCGGCTCACACTCGGCGCGGGGCGCGTCAACGGGGTGGGGAATCGGCCAAATGGACGGAGAGCCGCTTGAGTGCACGTACCTGGCGTAGCGCCACGCGAAAATCGCTCGTTGAGATTAGGCCAATGCCGCCTTCGTCATCGTCAAGCGGCTGTCCGTCGCGTTCATAGACCACGAGTGCGCCGATGCCTACCGGCGTGTTGTACAGCTCGTGCCACGAGAACATGACGGTGTAGCCGTCGGCACCCTGCGCCAATACGAAGGCTCGCGTGAAGTCGCGTGCGTGCGGCAGGCGCAGTTGCGCGATGTCGAGCAGTGCGCTCAGCCTGACGCCTTTGTATTCGCTCGCGCAGCGCACCATTCTGCCTGACAGGCAGACGACGTCGAGCGGCCCGGTCAGTTGCGTCGGCAGGCGCATCAGCGCGCAGAGATCGAAGGAGTAACGACGCTTGACGCAGCCGGAGACGACCACCTCCCGCGATACCAACGCGTCAGGCGCCCCGGGTGCGACGTGCGCGAGCGGGAGGGGAGGCAGGGGACTCACCGAAGCGGGCGGTGCACCGCTGGCGGTGAGGCGAGTGTCTGGCGAGGCGCCGGCGGGCGCGCGCATGGAGTCGAGAGACATGTCGGTTCGGTGGTTGGGCGTGGGGGCACCGGTCGCCGCAATATAGCGGCCGGGCCCCGCACGGACATACGTCGCGCCTGATAGCCGCTATTCGCTTGCCCGTGCCCGATCAGCTACCGTAGCGGGCGGTGCGCAGGACGGGCCTGCGCGCGAAAACGTCGGCGATCACCGCACGCGCTTCCTGCACGTCGGCAAGGGTCTCGCCGCCTTGCAGTGCGTCGAGCGCTGCACGCAGCACGGCCACGTACTCGGCATCGCCCGGCGCGTTGCCTCCGCCCAGGCGCAACAGACTGACGGATGCGCGCAGGGTGAGCATTGGCGACGCCTGCGCCTGCGCGATCTGCAGTGCATGCTCGAGCCACGGGCGCACGGCGTCGTCGGGATGATGACCTGCGCGCAGAAAACTCCCCTTCTGGCGCAGGAATTCCGCTTGCCAATGGGCGTCGCTGCGGCGCGCGGTCACATGGGTGCCGCGTTCGGCCGCATGCAGTCCGAGCGCAATGTCGCCCGTGCCGGCACACGCTTCCACGAGCAGCCCGAAGAAGATGCCCTCGACGCCGCCCATGATTTCGCTTAGGCGTCCTACGCTGTCGGTAATGCGCTCGAGGCCGCTCACGTCGCCGCGTGAGGCGAGCGCCCAGCCGCGAATCGTCTGTCCGGCGAGTGCCCAGAGCGCCACGCCGGTCTCCGACGAGACTTCGATGGCCTCGCTCGCCAGCGCTTCGGCGGAGGCGACCTCGCGACGCAGGCGTCGCAGCATCGCGGCAAACACCAGTGCGAACGAAAAGGAATAGCGGCGGCCTTGTTGACGCCCCATCGCCAGCGCCGCTTCGCTGGCCGCGAGCGACGCGTCGTGCCGTCCGACGAACCAGTACGCCCACGAGAGGAACGAGAGTGCGGTGATGCGAGCGTCTTCGCCCAGGCCGGTGTCGGCGTGCTCGGGACGATAGTGGGCCAGGCTGCTTTCCAGCGCCGTGACCGCGCCGCCGAAGTCGCCGTGGCAGCACAGGCTGTTGCCCAGCGCGTAGTAAGCATGGGCTAGCAACGGTGCGGCACCGGCCTGTTCCGCGATGAGGATGAGCTTGCGCGCGAGTTCGATGCTGCGCTCGAAGCCGCTCCAGGAGCTCGATCCGAGCCACAGTCCCCAGAAGACCGGGAACAGCGCGACGTCGTCGCCCATTGGCTGCGCGAGCGCGAGGGCCGTCTCGAAGTTGTGGCGCGCCGGCTCCGAGCCATAGCCGTGCAGCGAGACGAGCGGCACGCCGAGCGCCATGCGCAGTTGCAGCTCGCGCTGCGCGGTCTGAGCACCGGTGCCGGTCTGACGCAGCACGTCGAGCGCGCTCTGGTAGTGCGCGCACGCTTCGCGGAACGCCTGGCGCCCGGTCGCATATTCGCCCGCGAGACGGTAGTGCTCGATGGCGGCGTCCGGTTCGTCGGCCTGACGGAAATGCCAGGCGAGCACTTCGGGTTCGGTCTGCGCGGCGGCGGCGTGCTCGCGCATGGCGAGCGCGATTCGGCGGTGCGCGTCCTGACGGCGTTCCTGCGGCTGCGCGTCGTAAGCGGCCTTGTGCAGCAGCGCGTGGCGGAAGACGTAGCGGCCATTGTCCTGTCGCTGCACCAGTGCGCAGGCGACGAGCGTGTCGAGCGCGCGCTCGACGAGCGCCATCGAACGTCCGCTCGCGGCGGCGAGCAGATCGGCCTGAAATGCCGGGCCGAGACACGAGGCGAAGTGGGCGACCGGCTTGGCGCTGCCCGCCGCGTCGATACGCGCCATCATCAGTTCCTGAAGGCTCGCGGGCATGGGCATGGCGCCGGCGGCGGTGCGGGCGCCCTGTTGGGCCGCCGTGGCCCGCGCCAGCTCTTGCAGGAACAGCGGCACGCCCTCGGCCAGATGCACGATGCGCTCGCGCAGGGCGGCGGGCAGGGCCACGCGCGGGGTCGCCGCGCGCACGATCGACGCGGCGGCGCCAGCGTCGAGCGGTGCCAGGTCGATCCGGCGCATGCCCACGTGATGACGCCACGGTTGCTCGAATTCGGGCCGGGCGCACACCATCAACAGGCGGCCGCGCGGCGGATTTTCCGCCACGAGCGCGAGCCATTCCAGCGTGGATGGGTCGGCCCAGTGGGCATCGTCGAGCACCAGCACGCCGCCATCGGGCAGCAGGGCGGAGAGCAGGGCGGGCGTCTCGTCGAGTACCGCCTGTTTCCACGCGTGCGGCACGTTGGCGTCGGCATGCCGGTCAAACAGGGCGCACAGACGGCGATGAGCCAGCAGGGCGGGTTGTGGGAGTTCCGCAGCGTCGTCGACGGATCGCGCGCGCAGCCAGCGCGCGATCGGGTGAAAGGGCGTGCCGGCGCCGTCCGGCGCGCAGGCCAGTTCGATCGCGCGCAGGCCGCGCGTTTCCACGAAATGCCGCACCAGCGCCGATTTGCCGATACCGGCTTCGCCGATCACGAGTGCCAGCACGCCGTGTCCGGCGCTGGCGTCGCGCATGGCCGTGTGTGCGGCGGTGAGTTCCGCCAGGGTGGCATCGCGGCCGAAGAGCATCGCCGCGCGACGGCGCGAACGGCGTTCCGGCGTCGGGTCGGGATTGACGCGAAACACGGGAATCTCGCGATGGGCGTGGCGCTCGCGCACGCTGCCGTGCGACGTGGTGGGGATGGCCACGCCAATGAGACGTTGCGTGGCGTCGCAGATCAACACTTCGCCGGGCAGCGCCATGTCGGCAAGCTGCGTGGCCGAGCGCGAGACGCGTCCGCCAGTGTCGGGGCTGTCGTCCGCCACCGAGCTGATGACCAGCCCGGTGTGAATGCCCACACCGATGCCGACGCGCGCGGAGCTTGCCTGCACGCAGCGCATGGCGGCTTCGACGGCATGCCGTCCGGCGCCTTCGAGGGCGGTGGGATAGCCGAAATAGCCGAGCAGGCCGCCTGTCGGCGTGCGCACCGTGTAGCCCCACGACTGGCGCAGGATCGTCTCGCACTGCACGAGCGGCGGGCGCATCGTGCCCACGAGCTGGTCAGGATCGTCGATGCCGTTCGGCGCGAGTTCGATGGCCACGACCGTCAGTTGGCGGCGCTCCGGGCCCGTCGCGCGCTGTTCCATGCGCGCGGGCGGCGTCTCCAGCAACTGGGTGAGCGCCTCGCCGGGCAGCTCACCGAGTTCTTCGTCGAGGATGTCGCGCAGACGGCGGTATTCGGTCTCGGCTTCGTCGCGGCGTCCGGCACGCAGTAGCAGCGCGAGCAGGCAGTGCCAGCCCGATTCGTCGAACGGGGCGAGCGCGACGAGCTGGCGTGCGTGCGCGAGTGCCTGATCGAGATCGCCCAGACGGGCGTAACCGTCGGCGAGCAGCCGCTCGCCAAAGACACGGCGGCGCTGATATTCGTCGCGTTGAAGCTCGATCCACTGTTCGAGATCGGGGGTGTCGCGTACCGACAGTCCGTGCAGGAAGGGGCCTTGGTAGAGCGCGACGGCGTCGGCGAGATGTTGTAGGTGTGCGGCCAGATCCAGGCCCGTCACGGCGTCGAGCGTGCGATTCGCCTGCTCGATCATGCTCGCGAAGACATGCGCGTCGATCCAGAGGCCGGTCTCGGGGCGCAGACGCACAACCTGGCGGTCGGATTCGAAGAGTTCGTCGCCGAGGGTGTCGCGCAGATGGAAGAGCATGCGCTTGAGCTTGTCGCGGCCCCCCTGGCCATCTTCATCGGGCCAGAACAGGTCGGCGAGTGCGCCGCGCGTATGGAAGCCCGGTTGCAGGGCGAGGTAGGCCAACAGGCCCCGCGCTTTCGTGTATTTCACGGCGCAGGCCTGTTTGCCTTGTTCGACCCGCATCGGTCCCAGCAGGTAGAGCGATCTGGTGGCTTGCATTGTCCCTGGACGGCAAATAGGCAACACCGGCGCACACCCCAGGGGAGTGGCACCGGTGCGGCGAATTCAAGATGTCGTCGAGCCCGACCGACGGATCCGGCGCGCGGCATGGGCTGCCATCGGGACCGGCGCATCGGCAATCTGGCGAAACGTCAAGGCCGTTCCGGGGGGGCTCCGGCCGAATGCTTTCAGTACTGCAGCCCAAAGTATAAACACGAGTCTCGATTTCTTCGGCAATACCCGAGGAATTCACATGTCATTGCGGGCGTCGCGCCGCCCCTGCGGTCACACGCCGCGATCGATCGGGCGTTCGGTCGTGCTGCCAAGGTGCTGCCGGACGCGAGACGACTGTCGGAGATTTACGTCAGTCGTCGTAAAGCGATTGTAATGTAAATCATTCTCATTTATATTCGCGCTCCATATCGAGGGCAGCGACCGCGGATGAGACGTCAGCGTGGGGCTCGGCGCGACCCGTCGGCGTTCTCCCTCCTTATTCCGACCACGACGCCTTTCGAAACCGATCGATCATGATGCAACGCAAGCCTCTGACGGTGGCAATGATGACGCTCTTCGCCACGCCGCTCGCCGTCACTTACGCCTCGCCCACCCTGGCACAGAGCACGGTTGCCGTGCCGTCCCAGAGCACGGCCCAAAGCACGACGCAGACCACGACGCAAGGCGCGGCGCCGGCCGCCACGTTGCCGCAGACCGAAGTGTCCGGCACGTCGATTCGTGATGATTACCAGCGCGACATCTCGACCGTCGGCGGCAAGGTGCCCACGGCGATCCGCGACATCCCGCAATCGGTCACCGTGATCGACAAGGCGGTCATGCAGGCGCAGGGCGCCACGTCGTTCGCAGATGCGCTGCGCAATTCGCCGGCCATTACGCTTGGCGGTGCGGAGGGCGGGCAGATCGGCAACAACATCAATCTGCGCGGTTTCGCGGCACGCACCGACATCTATCTCGACGGCTTCCGCGATCGCGGCCAGTACTATCGCGATACGTTCGATCTCGAGGCCATCGAGGTGCTCGAAGGCCCGTCGTCCATGCTGTTCGGCCGGGGTTCGACCGGTGGCGTCATCAACCAGGTGAGCAAGCAGGCCAATCTCAAGCCGCTGAACGAAGTCTCCGGAACGCTCGGCACGAACGACCAGTACCGCACCTCGTTCGACCTCAATCATCCGCTCTCGGAGACTGCCGCGTTCCGGATCAACGGCTTTGCGCAAAATATTCATACGACGCGCGACGTCATGAACAATCGGGATTGGGGCGTTGCGCCCACGCTCAAGCTTGGCATCGGTACGCCCACACAGATCACGCTTTCCGCGCTCGTCCAACATAACCGCGATATGGCGGACTACGGCACCGTGGGCTACAACGGCAGTCCGCTGCCGGTCTCGAAGCAACAGTTCTACGGCCTGACGACCGACCGCACGGTGCAGGACGTGATGAGCCTCTCGGCCAAGATCGAGCACAGGGTCGACGACAGTCTGAAGATCACGAACCAGACGCAATACAGCCGCTATGTGATCGACGCCATCGAAACGTCGCCGCATGCCGTGGGCATCGCCAACGGCACCGGGGGATTCACGTCGCTGCCGGCCCGTCCGACGGCGGGACTTCCGTCGTATTCGCTCGATCAGCTCTGGGTGCAGTTGCAGAGTCACGATCGCAAGATCACCGACTCGTCGCTGTTCAACCAGACCGACGTCGTGAAGACGTTCTCGACCGGACCGATCAAGCACACGCTGATCGCCGGCGCGGAGTTCGGGCAGGACACCTATGAAAATCAGGCGTACTCGCGCACCGGCGCTGGACAGTCGACGGGCTTCCTCGGCTGGATTCCCGCCAGCAGTACGGCGTACTACGCGAATCTGCCGAATGTCACGACGACCGCCGGTAACCTGGCGCAGGGAACGGCACAGACGGTCGCGTTCTACGCGAACGATACCGTTGAGCTGAGCCGCCACTGGAAGATTGTGGGCGGCCTGCGCTGGGATCGCTTCAAGGCGCAGCTTTCGAACACTGTCAGTTCGCCGGGCTACGCGACGCAAACGGTCAACCATACGAGCGTGCGCACGGGCGTGATCTATCAGCCAAGCGAGGCACAGTCGTATTACTTCTCCTATGGCACGTCGTTCAACCCGTCGCTTGAAACGCTCACCGTCACCAACAATACGCAGGCCCTGCCGCCCGCGACGAACGAATCGTTCGAAGTCGGCAGCAAGTGGAATCTGTTCGACGACAATCTGGCGATCAACACCGCACTGTTCCAGGTCACGCAGGACAATGCGCGCACGCAGACCGGCACGTCGGGCGAATACACGAACGCAGGCAAGGTGCGCATTCGCGGTGCGCAGGTGAGCGCCACGGGCCGTATCACGTCGAACTGGCAGGTGATGGGCGGCTATATGTTCCTGAACTCGGAAGTGGTGCAGGCGAACGACGGCACGCAGGGCAATGTGCTGGCCAACACGCCGCGACATTCGCTGACGCTCTGGTCGACCTATACGCTCGGTCACTGGGAGGTGGGCGGCGGCATGAAGTACATGTCAATGCGCTATGCGGCGAACACGAATCTGATTCGCGTGGGCGGTTACACGCGCTGGGACGCCACGATCGCTTACCATCAGCCGAAATACGACATTCGCCTCAACCTGCTCAACGTGTTCAACAAGACCTACTTCGACGCGCTGGTGCCGTCCGACGGCGGACGGGCTGCGCCGGGCATCGGGCGCACGGCGCTGCTCACGGGCACTTACCGGTTCTGACGGAGACGCACGTCGATGTTGCTACGCATTCCGAATGTCCTCAATGCCGAGCAGGTGCGCTGGGTTCGCGCAGCGCTCGACAACGCGGGCGACGCATGGGTCGACGGCCTGGCCACGGCGGGCTATCAGGGGGCGCCCGTCAAACAAAACCAGCAGATCGACGAGCGCTCGGCCGTGGCTCGCGAACTGGGCGACGTGATTCTCGGTGCGCTGGAGCGCCATCCGGTGTTTATCAGCGCGGCATTGCCGAACAAGGTGTACGCGCCGATGTTCAACCGCTACGGCGAAGGCATGCACTTCGGTTACCACGTGGACGGGGCGATTCGTTTGCAGCCGGGCAGCGGCATGCGCATTCGCACGGATATCTCCGCCACGCTCTTTCTCGCGTCGCCGGATGCGTACGACGGCGGAGAACTGGTGATCGAGGATCAGTACGGGGCGCACGAGGTGAAATTGGCCGCAGGCGACATGGTGCTGTATCCGGCGACCAGCCTGCATCGCGTGAACCCGATCACGCGCGGCACGCGGGTCGGGTGCTTCTTCTGGGTGCAGAGTCTCGTGCGGGACGACACGCAGCGCACGCTGCTCTTCGACATGGACAACGCGATCCAGCGTCTGAACGCGTCGGACGCTGACGAGACCGCGCGGCGCTCGCTCGTCGGCTGCTATCACAACCTGCTACGCCTGTGGAGCGAGACCTGAGCGCCGGCGCGCGCCGGGCCATCGTGCCCGGCGGCGCTGGACTCGCACCGATGTGACTTACTGCGCTTGACCGGCCGGCGGTTGCGGGGCCGGGGCGTTCCTGTGCATCGGACCGCGATGTTGCCTTGCCTTGTCGTGCCAGGCCTTCATCTTGGCCCAGCGCGCCTTGATCGTGGTGCTCACGAGCGTCTTCTGGTCGTTGTTCAGACCGTTGTACACGTTCAACCAGGCATCTTCCGTCTGGCTGCGAAGCTGACGGTTCTGGTCGAACGCCTTCTCGCGGGCGGCGCGCATGCCGGCCAGGTCGAGGATCTTCTGATCCTTCGTCTGCGCCATCATCTGCCGGAGCTGTTCGCCATTCTTGCGCATGGCGTCGTGATTCTGCTTCGACGTGGTCACTGCCTGCTGCCACGCTTGTTCCTGCTGCGCGTCGAGTTTCAATTGATCGTGCAGCTTGTGCATGTCGCCGAGCCCCCACGGGCCGCGCTCGCCGCGCATGTGGTACGCGGCGGCATGGGGTGCCGTGGCCGGTGCCGCGGCATCGGCGGCATTGGCGGCATGAGCGACGCCGAGCATCGAGGTGGCGACGAGGATGGCCGACGCGGCGGCGATCTTCAGTTTGCGCATGGTGTTGACTCCCTGTGGATACTGCCGGAATTGGCAGTTTCAGAGTAAGTCATCGCCGCACCGAACACGTTGCAAAGTGCAACCGGTGTATTACCTGACGTTACCAGCGCCGGGATTCGCAATATTCCGAAACGACTCGGCCCGCCCTTGTCGACACCCGGCAAGGGCGGGCCGTTCACGAACTGCGTGCGACAGTGCGCGCAAAAGGGCACGCCTGGCGCGCTTCGTCCTTCGATCAGTCCCAGGCGCCGCGACCGCCCGACACGCTGTAGCGGCCCGCACCGAAGAGCATCAGGCAAACGCCCGTGAACAAGTAGAAGGCTTGCAGTTCGAGCGACCAGCCGCCGGTCTTCGCGAGATCGCCGAGTTGGTTCAGGTGCACCAGCGAGAACGCGATCACCATATTGCCCACGACGAGCAGGCCACCCAGACGGGTGAGAACGCCGAGAATCAGCAGGACCGGGGCGAGCAGTTCGCCGAGATAGACGCCGTAGGCGAGAAAGCTCGGCAGGCCGTGCGAAGTGATCATGCCCTCGATGAAGCCGATCCCGTTGATGACCTTGCTGACGCCGTGAAACAGCAGCAGGATGCCGAGGGTAAGGCGCAAGATCAGTTTGCCGAGATCGTCTCTGGTGCTCTGCATGGGGAAGGCTCCTTCTTGACTCGCGAGTTCGCGTAAGGGGGCTGACAGGTACGGAGTGGCACGCTCGCTAGCGCCGCGTGCCGGCCAAATGGGCACCACTGTATCAAATCGTTACGGCGCTGTCTGCGGGTGTCCTATCGATTTCAGGGACATAGCGCGAATCGCGACAGGCGCGCCGATTACACGTGGTTACTTTTCGGACTGCCCGGTTACACGCCGGCTGTCGGCGCGGCGCTCGCCTGCGCCGTTAAACCGCATAAGGACACGGTCATTCGCTGGCAATCCCGCCAACGGCCCGGATCCCCGCCGGTTTCCTGAAGACGCATCACCGCATGCGCGTTCAGGCCAACTCAAAGCAGTGCAAAGCCAATAAGGATTCCATCATGAACGTCCGCAAAACCGTGATTCTGAGCGCCGCGACCCTTGCCTTGGGCGGAGTGTTCGCCTCGCAGGCGTTTGCCCAGACGCCCACGACCGAGACGTCGCGCGACGTCAAGCAACAGCAGCGCATCGACAATGGCCTCAAGAGCGGTCAGTTGACGACGAAGGAAGCGTCGCGTCTCGAGAAGGGCGAGGCGAAGATCGACCGGATGCAGGCGCACGCCGATCACACCGGCGATACGGCGGCCGAGAAGGCCCGCATTGCCCGCGCCCAGAACAACGAGAGCGCAAAGATCGAGCAGCTCAAGCACAACGACCGGGCGGCGAATCCCGGATCGGCGTCGTCGGAGCGCATGCAGGCCGACGTGCAACGCAACGTCAATCAGGAGAAGCGCATCGCGCAAGGACAAGCCGCCGGTACGTTGACCAACCAGCAGGCCGGTAGCCTCGAGCGCGGGCAGGCGCATGTCGACGCCGCCGAAGCGCATGCAGGCAAAAACGGTCACGTGAGCGCGGGCGAGCAGGTCGGCGTGCAGCACCGCGAGAATCATCAGAACCGACGGATTCGTCACGACAAGACGAATGGATGAGCGGCCGCTGAGGGCTATTCGCGCGCGTGACCGAGGCGCATGACCCTGGCGGATGACACAAGCGCTACCCCTGGTGGGGTGGCGCTTCTGTTTTGGGGCTATCATCGGCGTCTCAACGAAACCGGAGGACGCTCACGATGGAGCTGGTGCAAGTGCAGAAGATGCTCGACGGACTCGTGTCGCCGTGGGTGCGGCAATTGAATCTGCGGATCGAGGCGACCGGACCGGAACAAAGCGAGCTCACATTGCCGTTCGATGCCGCATTCAGGCATGGCGGTGGCGTGATCTGCGGGCAGGTGTTCATGGCCGTGGCCGACACGGCGATGGTGGTGGCCCTCTCGGCCGCGCTCGGCGGCTTCCAGCCGATGACAACCGTCACGCTCAACACGCAGTTCATGCGCCCGGTGACCGATGGCGATCTGCGCGTGATCGCGCGAATTCTGCGTCGCGGCAAGAACCTGGTGTTCGGCGAAATCGAAATTCTCGACGCGTCGGGCAAGATGGCCGTGCATGCGACGACGACTTACGCGCTGTTGTGAGCACACGGGCGCGAGGCGGTCGACGTGGCGCGCGCGATAGTACCGAGGAGGGCAAGTGTTCGATCAGATCGTATTCGCCGGGGGCGGCAACCGTTGCTGGTGGCAGGCGGGATTCTGGGAACGCGTGACGCGCGACATGCCGCTGCGCCCGCGTATCATCACCGGTATTTCGGCCGGCGCGGCCACGGCGTGCATGCTGCACATGCGCTCGTCGGACTGGGTGATGGATTACTACCGGCAGGCGCTCGCGAGCAATCGCAAGAATGCCTATTGGGGCAATCTGGTGCGCCGTGAGCGGGTGTTTCCGCATTACCGCATCTATCGTCAAGCGCTGCTCGCCATCTATGACGGCCAGCTCGACAAACTTGCCGCGGCGCCGGAGATTCGCGTGGGCCTGTCGCACATCCCACGCTGGCTGGGGCCACGCATGGCGACGGCGGCGGGGCTAGTGGCTTACAACATTGACAAGCACGTGCGCCGCACGTTGCATCCAACGCTCGCGAGGCAGCTCGGTTTTACCCCCGAATTCGTGCGCGCGCAGGACTGCCGGACGACAGCGGATCTGGCCGATCTGATGCTGCAATCGTCATGCACGCCGCCGTTCACGCCAATTCTGCGGCGCGACGGTCGCCCTGTGCTCGACGGGGGCATGGTCGACAACGTACCGGTCGATGCGCTCGACGCCACGCCGGGGCGAGTGCTGGTGCTGGTGACGCGGCGCTATCCACGTCCGCAGATCTTTACGCAACATCACGCCGGGCAGGACCGCTTGTACGTGCAGCCGTCCGTACCCGTGCCGATTTCGAGTTGGGATTACACGCGCCCTGACATGATGGGCCCGGCCTTCGCGCTGGGTCGCCAGGACGGCGAGACTTTCCTGCGACATCGGGACGCGATGGCGTAGGCGCCTCGCCGGCGCTGCAAATGTCAGCGCCCGAAGCCGAGCAGCGCGGCCGGGTTGGCGACGTGCGAGCGGTCGCCGTTCAGGAAATCGACGATATTCTGGAAGGCCACGCGGAAATACAGCTCGTAGCTTTCCCGCTCGACGTAGCCGATGTGCGGCGTGCACACGCAATTTTCCAGTCGCAGCAGGGGGTTGCCCTGCAGAATCGGCTCGCTCTCGAAGACGTCGATGGCGGCCATGCCGGGGCGGCCCCGATTGAGTGCCGTGATCAATGCGTTCTCTTCGACCAGTTCCGCACGGCTCGTATTCACGAACAGTGCCGTGGGCTTCATGTGCAGCAGGTCGTCGAGTTTGACGAGGTGCCGCGTCTCGTCGTTCAGGCGCAGGTGCAACGACAGCACGTCGCTTTGCGTGAACAGTTCTTCCTTGCTGTTCGCCACGCGCAAGCCATCGGCGGCCGCGGCTTCTCGCGATCCTTCGCGGCCCCAGACCATCACTTCCATGCCGAACGCGCGACCATAGCCCGCCACGAGTCGGCCGATCTTGCCGTAGCCCCAGAGGCCGAGTGTCTGACCGCGCAGCACCTGACCCAGCCCGAAATTCGCCGGCATGCTCGACGATTTCAGACCGGACTGCTGCCACGCACCGTGCTTGAGGCTGGAGACATATTGAGGAATCCGGCGCTGGGCGGCCATGATCAGTGCCCAGGTGAGTTCGGCCGGCGCGGTCGGCGAGCCGATGCCCTCGAGCACGGCCACGCCGCGGGCGGTGCAGGCGTCGATGTCGATGTGCGCGCCGGCACGCCCGGTCTGGCTGATGATGCGCAGACGCGGCAGTTTGTCGATGAGCTGGGCGGTGATGGCGGTGCGCTCGCGAACCAGAACGAGCACTTCCGCTTCGCCGACGCGGGCGGCGAGTTGCCCGACGCCCTTGACCGTGTTGTTGAAGACCTTGACGTCGTGACCGGCCAGCAGGGAGAAGCAGTCGAGCTTGCGAACGGCGTCCTGATAGTCGTCGAGAATGGCAATTTTCATGGCAAAACGTAATCGGATCGGCGCAGGACGGCGAGCGCTCTGCGCGGGCGGAACATGGGTCTGAGGCCGCCGCGACCGGCGGACGAACGGGTCGACCACAGGGACGGCGTTTGTCGGGGCCACCCAGCGCCGGCCTTGTTGCGACGCAGCACCGGCGCGATTTGCGCGGTGGTATGCTGACGCCTCGTTTTGCATAGTATGGCAGGTGTCCTGGCAACCATGGCGAAACCGCCTCAACACGATGGCAAAAAATCGAACCCACCCCGCAAAAGCAAGTCGGATCCGGTGAGCGAGACGCCTGATGCGCACGTATCGGTGCGCGTGTTGCCCCCTGCTGTCCCGCGTGTGGACTTGCGTGCGTCGCAAGCCACACAACACGCTCCGTACTTCGTGCGGCCCATGCCTGCGTGCGCGTTGAGGTTCTGCGCACACGGCGATCGCCGGGGCTATCCTGCCCTTCCGGTATCCCCAACCGGAAGGGTCGCCCGGCCATCCAAGGTGCCTGCACGACGCACGCCCGGCGTCCGCCTCGATTTCCCGACTCTGCATGGAGACAACCCCCATGACGCAAGCCAGTGTGAGCGCAAGCGCGCTCAACGCCTCCTCCTCGTCCAATGTCGCTACCCGTGATCTGCCCGCCTGGGTGCGTCATCGCAAGCTGATCGACTGGGTGTCGCACATCGCGGCGATTACCCAGCCCGAGCGCGTCGTCTGGTGCGACGGCTCACAGGAGGAATACGACCGTCTGTGCGAGCAGATGGTGGCTGCCGGCACGATGAAGCGGCTCAACCCGGCCAAGCGCCCGAACTCGTTCCTCGCGCTCTCCGATCCGTCGGACGTCGCGCGGGTGGAAGACCGCACGTTCATCTGCAGCGAAACGCGCGAAGACGCCGGCCCGACCAATCACTGGATCGATCCGCGTGAAATGCGCACGACGCTCGACGGCCTGTTCCAGGGCTGCATGCGCGGCCGCACGATGTATGTCGTACCGTTCTCGATGGGCCCGCTCGGCTCACCGATCGCCCATATCGGCGTGGAATTGTCCGACACACCGTATGTGGCCGTGAACATGCGCATCATGACGCGCATGGGCCGTGCCGTGTATGACGTTCTGGGCGCCGACGGCGAGTTCGTGCCGTGCGTTCATACGGTGGGCAAGCCGCTCGCCGCCGGTGAGCAGGACGTGGCATGGCCGTGCAACAACACGAAGTACATCGTGCATTTTCCGGAAACCCGCGAAATCTGGAGCTATGGTTCGGGCTACGGCGGCAATGCGCTGCTGGGCAAGAAGTGTTTCGCGCTGCGCATCGCCTCGAAGATGGGCCGCGACGAAGGCTGGCTCGCCGAACATATGCTGATTCTCGGCGTGACGTCGCCCGAGGGCAGGAAGTATCACGTGGCGGCGGCGTTCCCGTCGGCCTGCGGCAAGACCAACTTTGCCATGCTGATCCCGCCGAAGGGCTTCGACGGCTGGAAGGTCGAGACCATTGGCGACGACATCGCCTGGATCAAGCCGGGCCGCGATGGCCGTCTGTACGCGATCAATCCGGAAGCCGGCTTCTTCGGCGTGGCCCCGGGGACGAGCGAGAAGACCAACCCGAACGCGCTGGCGACGCTCGGTGAGAACGTCATCTTCACCAACGTGGCGTTGACGGACGACGGCGACGTGTGGTGGGAAGGCCTGACCGACACGCCGCCGGCGCATCTGATCGACTGGCAGGGCAAGGACTGGACGCCGCAGAGCGCGAAGGAGACGGGCCGCAAGGCGGCGCATCCGAATTCGCGGTTCACGGCGCCGGCATCGCAATGTCCGTCGATCGATGCCGACTGGGAAAATCCGGCCGGGGTGGCGATCGATGCGTTCATTTTCGGTGGCCGCCGCTCGACGACCGTGCCGCTGGTGACAGAAGCGCGCGACTGGACCGAGGGCGTGTACATGGCCGCGACCATGGGCTCGGAGACGACGGCCGCGGCGGCGGGCCAGCAGGGGGTGGTGCGCCGCGATCCGTTCGCCATGCTGCCGTTCTGCGGCTACAACATGAGCGACTACTTCCAGCACTGGCTCGATACCGGCGCGCACCTCGACAAGCTTGGCGCCGTGTTGCCGAAGATCTACTGCGTGAACTGGTTCCGCAAGGGCGCGGACGGCAAGTTCGTGTGGCCGGGCTTCGGCGAGAACATGCGTGTGCTGGCATGGATGCTCGGCCGTATCGACGGCACCGCGCAAGGGGTGGAGCATGCGTTCGGCATCACGCCGCGCTACGAGGATCTGAACTGGAACGGTCTGTCGTTCACGCCGTCGCAGTTCGACGACGTGACCTCGATGGACTCGGCCGCCTGGCACGAGGAGTTGAAGCTCCACACTGAACTGTTCGACACGTTCAATCATCGTCTGCCGCAAGCGTTGCTCGACACGAAGACCGACATCGAGCGTCGCCTGAAGTCGTGATTCGTCCGATGATCGAATGATCGCGCGCTGAACTTGCGAGACGCCGGCATCACGGGTCAAGTTAAGGCTGCGCACAACGATCCCACCGAGGGAGACTTCGGTGGGATTTTTGTTGCCTTGTGACACTTCCGAAAGGCTTGCCAGGCAAGGGTCCGGGCGGTTTTCGATAGGACTGTGGTGATAGCATTTCTCCTGTTGTTCTGTTCGGACAACGACTTTTCCATTCGGAACCCCAGGAGGCGCTGATGCACATGATGTTGATCGAAGGTATTGACGAACCGCTCATGCGATCGATCCGGTCGCGTGCGGCCATGTACGGGAGAACCCCGGAGGAAGAAGTGCTGACGATTCTGGATAACGTGGCGCGGGTTCCGGGGTTTCGCTCGCTGGGGGAAGCACTGTTGGCCATGCCGAATGTTGGACTGGACAGCGATTTTGAACGTATCAATTAAGGCAATGAGTGTCCGATGTATTTACTCGATACGAACGTTATTAGCGAGTGTCGGAAATGCGGGGGCGGTGACGAAGGGGTTCAGCGCTTTATCCGTCGGACCGATCGTGATCAATCACCGCGCTTTCTTTCGGTCATCACGCTGGGAGAACTACAGCGTGGTGTGAAAGTCCTTCGGCACCGGAATGATGCGCGACAGGCGGTGCTGATCGAGGCATGGCTCGAAAAGCTGAAACGCGATTACGCGCGCGAGATTTTGCCGGTGGACCAGACGATCTGTAACGTTTGGGCACGTCTGCGCGTGCCTCATTCCGAGCACCCCATCGACAAGTTGATTGCTGCCACTGCGCTGGTGCATCGGCTCGTCGTGGTCACGCGCAACGTGAGGGATTTTTCCAATACCGGCGTGGAGGTATACAACCCATTTGTGCACTGATCACGGTCGGTGTGAGCGCCGTACTGTCACCCGACCCACGCGCGCCGCGCGCTCGACAGGCGCCCTCACGCGACCTACAGTCGATTCTCCACCGCAAACTTGATCAACTCCGCCTGCCCTTCGATGCCGAGCTTGCGCTTGATGTTGAGCCGGTGCGTCTCCACGGTGCGGACCGACAAATCCATTTCCGTGGCAATTTGCTTGTTTGCCAGTCCGCGCGCGATCCGCGAGAGGATTTCGCGTTCGCGAGGTGTAAGCGTATCGATGGGCGCGTGCGACGTCGAGGCCTGCACCACGCGCGCGGCAATGGCGGCGCTGTAGTACGAATCGCCGCGCGCCACGCGTTCGATGGCGGTCACGATCTCGTGGGCGGGGGCGTCCTTGAGCACGTAGCCGCGTGCGCCGGCGCGGACGGCCTGACGCACATATTCGGCGTTGTCATGCATCGAGAGGATCAGCACGGCGATGTGGGGGAACTGCTCGCGAAACTGGGCCGTCAGTTCAATGCCGTTCGTGCCGCGCATGCTGATGTCCATCAGCGCCAGATCCGGCGACGATGTCTTCGCCCGCGTGAGCGCTTCCTGTGCATTGCCCGCCTCACCGACGACCTGCAGGTTGGGCGAGGCGTCGAAGCGTGCGCGCAGTCCATCGCGCACGAGCGGGTGATCGTCGATCAGGAGCAGTCGAATGGGATGCGCTTGCGTCATGGGCGTGAGGCTGTACGAAGCGCCGCTTTCGCGGCGGCGGGCGTGAGGGGCACCCACGCGCTGATGGTGGTAAGACCCGGCCACGACTGAATGCCGAGAACGCCGCCGACGGCATCGAGCCGCTCGCGCATATTGCGCAGGCCGATGCCATGGCTGGGATTGTGATGCACGTCGGTCACGTCGAATCCGCAGCCGTCGTCAGCAATCGACAGGTGAATGCCGTCGGGTTTGAACATCAGCAGGATCGAAACGCGCGACGCGTGCGCATGGCGTTCGATGTTGGTCAGCGCTTCCTGCGCGATGCGATAGAGCATTGTTTTGATGTTGTCGTCCAGCACGGGGGCGTCGCCTTCGACTTGCATCTCGACAGGCAGATTCGCATGCGAGCCGAACTCCCGTGCGAGCTGGTCGATGGCCGCGGCCAGACCGAGATCGTCGAGCATGGCCGGGCGCAGCGCCTGCGAAATACGTCGTACTTCCCCAAGCGTGCCGTTCAACCGCTCGATGGCCACGCCCAGCGCGGTGCTGGCGGCGGCGGGCGAGCCCGGCAAACGCATCGACGCCGACTCGAGCAGCAGCTTGACCGACACCAGCAATTGGCTGATGCCATCGTGCAGTTCGCGCGAAATGCGCGCGCGCTCGACTTCCTGCGATTCCACCACCTGACGTGCCAGTTGGCGCAACTTCGCATCGGCGGTCTTGAGTTCGGTGATGTTCACGACGAGCCCGCACAGGGCCACGATCGCCAGGCATGTCGAGGCGATGAGGGTGATCCAGATCAGCGTGCGATCGATGTTCGCCTGCGCGCGCTCGTCCGACGCGCGCAGCGTAGCTTCGACGTCGTCGAGATAAATCCCGGTGCCGATCATCCAGTTCCAGCGGGGCAGGGCGACGACGTAGCCGAGCTTTGGCGCCATCTGGTGCAGGGACGGCTTTTCCCACGGATATTGCACGTAGCCGCCGCCGGCGCGCGCCGCCGCGATCAGGCGCTGGATCGTGGGCGCGCCCGACGCATCCTTGAGCGACCAGAGATTGTGGCCGACGAGCTCGGGTTGGCGCGGGTGCATCAGGCTGCGGCCTTCGAGATCGTAGACGAAAAAGTAGCCGTCCTTGCCGAACTCCAGGCGGGCAAGGATGGCGAGGGCCGCCTCGCGGGCGGCGGGCGTGTCGGGGCCGTCGTACAGCGGCTCGATGGCCTTGCGCGCAAGGCCGACGTAATGCAGCAGCTCCGCCCGCTTGTTGGCCAGCGATGTGGTTTGCACAGCGTCGTGCTGCGCGCTCGAAAGCTCGTTGCCTTGGTGTCGCACGGCCAGCGCGATGGCGACCATCGCCAGGGCGACCGGCAACAGTGCCAGGACGAAAAATTTCTGTCGGAGATTCATGGCATTCGGAAAGCTGCAATGCCGCGTTTCGCGGGGCTTCGCTACGTAATAGCACGTAGCGGGCCTGCGTAGTTTCGCGCTTGTGGCGCAGCGGGCAAACGCCAATACTACACGCCGAATCGTGGCCGGGGCTGCCGAGTGTCATTCGTCAGCGTCTCGCCGGTGTTACGCCAGTTCGGATGTTCACACGCCGATGCGCTGCGTAGCACCACCGGTCCTTGCTGTGCGCAGGCCCCCGAAAGAGGGGCGCGTGCAGCGAGCCACGTTCCACGGTGCCGTCATGGTGCCGGGTCAAGAGGCGGGGCAGTGCCGCAACGGCGCGGTCCCGGGTTGCTGCCTGAAGGAGGCAGTTCCGAGGAGAGACAATGAATCGCATCTGGCAACAACTGCCCTGGGCAGCGGTGGCCGTCGTCGGCGCTTGCGCGCTTGGCACGGTGGCTCTATCGCGCGGCGAAACCGTCAGCGCACTCTGGATCGTGATCGCGGCTGTCTGCGTGTATCTGATCGCTTATCGTTTCTACAGCAAGTTCATCGCGACGCGCGTCGCGCAACTCGACGGCTCGCGCATGACGCCGGCCTGGCGCCATAACGACGGCCTGGACTACGTGCCGACCAATCGCTATGTGCTGTTCGGGCACCACTTCGCGGCCATTGCCGGCGCGGGACCGCTCGTCGGCCCGGTACTCGCCGCGCAAATGGGCTATTTGCCGGGCATGCTGTGGATTCTCGCCGGAGTGGTGTTCGCGGGCGCAGTGCAGGACTTCATGGTGCTGTTCATCTCCACGCGCCGCGACGGCCGCTCGCTGGGCGATCTCGTGAAGTCCGAACTCGGCATGATTCCCGGGGTGATCGCGCTGTTCGGCGCGTTCCTCATCATGATCATCATTCTGGCCGTGCTGGCGCTGATCGTGGTCAAGGCGCTGGCCGGTTCGCCGTGGGGCACGTTCACCGTCGGACTGACGATCCCGATCGCGCTGTTCATGGGCGTCTACACGCGCTACATCCGTCCGGGTCGCATCGGGGAAGTGTCGATCATCGGCTTCGTGATGCTGATGGCCGCGATCTTTTTCGGCCAGAACGTGCACGACAGCGCCACCTTTGCGCCGCTGTTCACGTTCGACGGCAAGCAACTCACGTGGATGCTGATCGGTTACGGTTTTGTCGCATCGGTGTTGCCTGTGTGGCTGTTGCTTGCGCCGCGCGATTATCTGTCGACGTTCCTGAAGATCGGCACGATCATGGCGCTGGCCATCGGCATTCTGGTGGTCGCACCCGAGCTGAAGATGCCCGCGCTCACGCAGTTCGTCGACGGCAGCGGCCCGGTCTGGTCGGGCAAGTTGTTCCCGTTCCTCTTCATTACGATCGCGTGCGGGGCCGTGTCCGGCTTCCATGCGTTGATCTCGTCGGGCACCACCCCCAAGCTGCTCGATAACGAACTCAACGCGCGCTTCATCGGTTACGGCGGCATGCTGATGGAGTCGTTCGTGGCCATCATGGCGCTGGTCGCGGCCTCGGTGATCGATCCGGGCGTGTATTTCGCGATGAACAGCCCGGCCGCCGTGATCGGTACGACGCCCGAAGCCGTGGCGCACGTCGTCTCGGGCTGGGGCTTTGCCATCACGCCGGACGTGCTCACCGCCACCGCACACGCCGTGGGCGAGAACACGATCATCTCGCGTGCCGGTGGCGCGCCGACGCTCGCCGTCGGCATGGCCCAGATCCTGCACAAGGTGGTCGGCGGCGAAGCGATGATGGCGTTCTGGTATCACTTCGCGATTCTGTTCGAAGCGTTGTTCATCCTGACGGCGGTCGATGCAGGCACGCGTGCCGGCCGCTTCATGCTGCAGGATCTGCTGGGGACATTCGTGCCGTCGCTCAAGCGCACGGATTCGTGGCCCGCGAACCTGACCGCCACCGGTCTGTGCGTGGCTGCGTGGGGCTACTTCCTGTACCAGGGCGTGGTCGATCCGCTGGGCGGCATCAATACGCTGTGGCCGCTGTTCGGTATCTCCAACCAGATGCTGGCCGCGATCGCGCTGATCCTCGCGACGTGCGTGCTCTACAAGCTCAAGCGCGAGCGCTTTGCCTGGGTGACGGTCCTGCCCACGCTGTGGCTGCTGGCCTGCACGCTCACGGCCGGGTGGCAGAAGATGTTCGATGCGAATCCGAAGGTCGGCTTCCTGGCGCACGCGGCGAATTATCAGGCGGCGCTCGCCGACGGCAAGTTGCTCGCGCCGGCCAAGTCGGTCGCGCAGATGCAGCAGATCGTGTTCAACGATTACGTCGATGCAACGCTCTCCGGCGTGTTCATGTTCGTGGTCGTATCCGTGGCGATCTTCGGCGTACGCACCATCCTCGTGGCACGCCAGGCCAACAAGCCGACGGCTCGCGAAACGCCGTTCGAGCCGATGCCGACCGGTCGTCAGGTTTGAGACCGGGGGCGACGCCATGCTCGATGAAGTCGGTAAGGTGGGCCGGTATCTGGGGCAGGCCATGCGTCTGATGGTCGGCCTGCCCGACTACGACACCTATGTCGCACATATGCAGGCCACGCACCCGGATCAGCCGGTCATGAGCTACGAGGCGTTCTTCCGGGAACGGCAGGAAGCGCGCTACGGCGGCAAAGGCGGCGGACGATGCTGCTGAGGCGTCGTTGGCCTCAATCGCCTCGTCAGTCTCGTCAACCCAGAAAGTGAGAACGCCCGGTGAGCACTTCACCGGGCGTTTTTTCATGCGCCGAACCGCGCTGCGCTCACATCACTTTTGCGCATCGCGAGTGAGCGTTGCCGCGACGATAGCGATCGAAAACCTGGGCGACGACGCGAACCAGCAAGCGTCCGGCCGGCAAGATGCGCAGTCCGTGGGCCTCGATGGCCACGAGACCATCGGCCGCCAGTTCGGCCAACTCGCCCAGCTCACTCGCAAAATAGCTGGCGAAGCGGATGTCGTAAGCGTGTTCGAGGGGCGCGAATTCCAGCGACATGTGGCACATCAGGCGCGAAATGACGTCGCGCCGGATATGGTCGTCGTCATCGAGTCGCACACCACGCGCGATGGCGAGTCCGCCGGCATCGATGGCTTCGTAATACGCCTTCAGGGTCTTGGCGTTCTGTGCGTAGCTATCCCCCACCCGGCCGATGGCCGACATGCCGACCCCGACGAGGTCGCAATCGGCCCGTGTGCTGTAACCCTGGAAGTTGCGATGCAGACTGCCGGCGGCCTGCGCACGGGCGAGTTCATCGTCAGGCCGCGCGAAGTGATCCATGCCGATATAGACATAGCCCGCTGCACTCAGGCGGGCAATGATCGTCTGCAACAGCGCCAGCTTTTGCGGGCCGTCCGGCAGGGCATCGGGCAGGCAGCGCTGCATTTTGAACTGTTGCGGAAGATGCGCGTAGCTGAAGACCGAGAGGCGCTCCGGCGCCATCTCGATCACGGCGTCGAGCGTATTCGAGAACGATTCGGGCGTTTGATACGGCAGGCCGTAGATCAGATCGAAGTTGACCGACCGGAAACCACAGCTTCGCGCGGCGTCGAGCGTGGCTTCGACCAGCGCGCGCGGCTGCACGCGATGAATCGCCGCCTGGACACGGGGATCGAAATCCTGCACCCCGATGGACAGACGATTAAACCCGAGCGAGCGCAAGGCGCGGATTGATGCCGGGCCGGCACTGCGCGGGTCGATTTCGATGGCGTACTCGGCGCTGTCGTCGAGCGTCATCACGAAATGGCGGCTGATGGCCTCGACAAGGGAGGCGATCTGTTCCAACGACAGGAACGTCGGCGTGCCCCCGCCCCAATGCATCTGCGCGAGCCCGCGCCCGGCGCCGAGCAGCGACGCCTGGCGTGCGATCTCTATATGCAGGCGCTCAACGTAGGCCTGCGCGTGAGCGCGATTGTGCGTGACGATCTTGGTGCACGCGCAGTAGAAGCACACCGTGTCGCAGAACGGCACGTGGACATACAGCGACAGCGGTTTGCCAGTGCGCTTGGACTGCGCGGCTGCACGCGCGTAGTCGTCAGCGCCGAAGTTGTCACGGAATTGCAGTGCCGTCGGGTACGAGGTGTAGCGCGGCCCGTTCACGTCGTAACGGGCGAGCAGTTGTGCATCGAAGTGAAGCGGGGCGGACGGGGCCGCGGTGTTTCGCGGCGCCGGCGGCGTGCCGCATCGTGAATGCCCGTGGCCCTCGGCCGACGTCCGCGACGCACAGCCGGGACATGGCGTACCGGCGTGCGGTTCGCTGGGGGCTGCGGCGTTGGCGCAAGGCGTCGACGAAAGGCGGAGCGGAGTCATGACGCGGCCTGTAACAGTAGGTGATAGAGGACTGTAGCGGCGCTGCGAACGCCGCGCCCTGACCTGCGTCAAACACCCGGCTCACGGCGCGAAAGTGGCGCGAAGCAGACGTGATGGCTGACGACGTCGAGTGAATTCCCGCATCTGTCGCGGATCCCGGTGCCCGGAGGCGCATGTCACAGGGCGGTCATGCACCAAAATCGTTGCCACGTCAGGCAAGTTTCGGCTGCCTACGGTAAGCTAGCGCCTTATTGAAGTCTCCCCGCCGTGTCGACAGCCCTGGCGGCACGCACGGCCCATCCCGGAACGATCCGGGGCGGGGGTCCGACCGGTGCCCGCGGGTACGCGCAGCGCCGGTGAATGGCCGGCCCGCCCATGCTTGTCCTTGCCAGTACGACGCGGCACATCACGATTGGAAACACTATGGATCGTCTGCAATCGATGCGCGTTTTCGTCAAAGTGGCCGACAACGGCAGCTTTGCCCGTACGGCTGCCCAGATGGACCTGTCGGCCGCCGTGGTCACGCGGCACGTCGCCGAACTGGAATCGCATCTCGGTGTTCGCCTCCTCAATCGCACCACGCGCAGTCTGTCGCTGACCGGTGCCGGGCAGGTGTATCTCGAACGCTGCCGGCAGATCATCGACGAAGTCGACGAGGCCGACGCCCTCATCTCCAGCGCCTCACGCGATCCGAAAGGCACCTTGAAGGTCGTTGCGCCGGTGTCGTTCGGTCTGCGCAACCTCGCACCGCTCGTCAAGAAATACCAGGAGTTGCACCCGAAGGTCGTGGTCGATCTCGCGCTGACCGACCGGGCGGTCGATCTGGTGGAAGAGGGCTACGACTGCGGCATTCTGCTCACGCGCATGATCAACAGCGAAAGTCTGATATCACGCGTGCTCGCCGAGACGCGCGTGATGTTGTGTGCTTCGCCGGCGTATATCGCCGAGCATGGCGAACCGGTTACACCGCAAGAGCTAGGCGAGCACGGCGTGCTCGGTCTGCCGAATGACATCTGGAGCGAAGACCGCGTGTTTTCCGGCCCGGACGGCGAGGTGCGCGTGCGTGTGCAGAACAAGTTCATCTGCAACAACACGGCGCTGCTGCGTCAATCGGTGCTGCTGGGGCACGGCATTGCGTTCCTGCCGTCATACCTCGTGGGGCACGATGTGCGCGACGGCGATCTCGTCGCGCTGATGCGCAACTACTCGCAAACGCCGGTCGATGTCTCGCTCGTCTATCCCAGCCGGAAGTATCTGTCGGCCAAAACGCGCGGTTTCATTGATCTCACCGTCGAGTATTTCCGCCAGAACGAAGGCATTTCGGCGGCCGAACGCTGGGTGCCCCCCAAGATCCCGTCGCCGAGCGCACCGACCACGGGCATTTCGGTGTGACGTAGTGCGCTTCGCGACGTGAAAAAACGGCCACTCCCGCAAGGAAGTGGCCGTTTTCATTGCCCGGCGACAACCGGGCGATGTCGTGCTCGATCCGCTTAGAACGGCGGATCCTCGTCCTCGACGGCAGCATTGTCCGACGCGCCGGACGTGGCTTCCTTCTTGACCGGCTTGGCTTTGGCCGTCGTTTTCCGGGCCGCTGTCTTCTTGGCCGGTGCCTTCGCCGCCGCGGTCTTCGTTGCCGTCTTGCGCGCCGGGGCGGCCTTGCCGTCAGCCTCGGCGTCGCCTGCCTTCGCAGCCGTCTTCTTTGGTGCCTTGGCTTCGAATTCGAAGCCGATCGTGCCGTCCTTCTGCTTGGCCAGATACGCCTTGAACGTTCGCCCCGTACGCGACGACTTGAAGCTCGTCAGCAGATCCGTCTTGCCCTCGGTCAGCAGCTTGTGAATCTGCTCGCGCGTGATTTCCTGCTGGAGAATCACCTTGCCCGACGTGAAGTCGCAAGTCTTCGGGCTGGCGACGGCGTTCTCGCAGACATAACGCATGCCGTGCTCAAACACGTTTCCGCCGCACTTCGGACACTTGCCGACCGGCTCCTGTCCCGTGAAATCGGGGGCCTCACCGTCTTCGTCGCCGCTGTCCTGGCCGAAGTCGAACTCGAGCTTGTATCCCATCTCGTCGTCGGGCGAGAGCTTGAGAATGGCCGAGAACGGACGGCCCATCTTGCTGCGGAATCCCGACAGCGGTCCGATCGTCTTGTTCTTGAGCAAGTCCTCGACTTCCGGGATTTCGAACTGACGCCCGCCCGGGATCTTCGAGATCGAGAAGGCGCAGCTCGTGCACGCGAAGCGCCGATAGTTCTCTTTGACCACGCTGCCGCAATGCGGACACGGCGTGGTGAGCGTGGCGTAGTCGCCCGGGATCGTGTCCGAGTCGTATTCCTTCGCGCGCTTGACGATGGTCTGCGTCATTTGCGCGATCTCGTGCATGAACTCGTCACGCTTGAGGCCGCCGCGCTCGATTTGCGAGAGCTTGGCTTCCCATTCGCCCGTGAGTTCGGGCAGCGTGAGTTCGTCCACGCCGAGCCCGCGCAGCAGTGTCATCAACTGGAAGGCCTTGGCGGTCGGATGCAACTCGCGGCCTTCGCGCACGAGATACTTTTCCGTCAGCAACCCTTCAATGATGGCCGCCCGCGTGGCCGGGGTCCCCAGACCCTTGCCCGCCATCGCCTCGCGCCACTCGCCCTCTTCAACGAGCTTGCCCGCGCCTTCCATCGCCGAGAGCAGCGTCGCTTCGCTGTACCGTGCCGGAGGCTTGGTTTGCAGGCCGACCGATTCGACCTTGTCGACGCCAACCTTCTCGTCCTTCGCGACCGGCACGAGGTTCGGCTGCTCTTCCTTGCCGTCTTTCCCGTCGCCCTGCGCTTCCTTGCCGTAAATGGCCAGCCAGCCGGCGTTGACGAGCACCTTGCCTTCGGTCTTGAAGTGATGGCCCACCACTTCCGTGATCCGGGTCGTCACCTGATACTCGGCCGCTGGGAAGAACACCGCCAGGAAGCGCTTGACGACGAGGTCGTACAGCTTTTGTTCCGGCTCGGAGAGGTTCTTCGGCGCCTGCAGCGTCGGGATGATGGCGAAGTGATCGCTGATCTTGCTGTTGTCGAAGATCCGCTTGTTCGGCTTGACCCAGTCCTTGCTCAGGATCTGGTTGGCGAACTGATGGTAGTTGTTGCTCTCCTTGAGCACGGCCATCGTCTCCTTGACGGTGGCCAGATAGTCTTCCGGCAGCGCGCGCGCGTCGGTACGCGGGTACGTCAGCACCTTGTGCTTTTCATACAGCGCCTGCGCCAGACCCAGCGTGTTCTTGGCAGAGAAACCGAAGCGGCCGTTAGCCTCGCGCTGCAAGCTCGTCAGGTCGAACAGCAGCGGTGAGAGTTGCGTCGACGGCTTCGATTCTTCCGTGACCGTGCCCTGCTTGCCGCGCACCGCCGCCACGACCGACTCGGCCGCCGCAACGCTCCACAGACGCGAATCGCGCTGCTCCGGATCGAATTCGTTGCGCTTGAAGCTCGGATCGAACCAGCGGCCTTCGTAGAAGCCTGAGGCGGCAACGAAATCGGCGCGCACTTCCCAGTAGTCGCGCGACACGAACTTGCGAATCTTCTCTTCGCGCTCGACCACGATCGACAGCGTCGGCGTCTGCACGCGACCGACGGTCGTCAGGAAGAAACCACCGCCCTTGCTGTTGAACGCGGTCATGGCGCGCGTGCCGTTGATGCCGACGAGCCAGTCGGCTTCGGCGCGGCTGCGCGCGGCGTCGGCCAGCGGCAGCATGTCGTCATCGCTGCGCAGGCGACTGAAGCCGTCGCGAATCGACTGCGGCGTCATCGATTGCAGCCACAGCCGCCTGACCGGCTGCTTCGCCTTCGCGTGTTGCGCAATCAGGCGAAAAATCAGTTCCCCTTCGCGTCCCGCGTCACAGGCGTTGATCAGGACGTCCACGTCCTTGCGCTTGATGAGCCGCGTGAGCACCTTAAGACGCGACTCGCTCTTGGCGATCGGCTTGAGGTCGAAATGCGGAGGAATCACGGGAAGGTTGGCGAAACTCCACTTGCCGCGTTTGACTTCATAGTCTTCCGGCGCGCCGATTTCGACGAGGTGGCCAACCGCCGACGAGACGACGTAGTCGTCGTTCTCGAAGTACTCGTCATGCTTGGTAAAGCCGCCCAACGCCCGCGCGATGTCATTCGCGACGGACGGTTTCTCGGCAATGATCAGAGCTTTTGACATGACGTTAGGTAATGGTGAGGGGGCGTCGGCAAGCGACATTCGTTGGCTTTATAACATATAGCCAGTCCGGCGTTGCCGTCGGATCGGGCACAAGGCATGCCTGAAAGCGGCACATCATAAGCGCGTCGCAAGCCGGCGGCAAGCGCAGGCCCGGCGGCGCGGCCCCACCGCTGCGACACGGCGTCGCGCTTTGCCTGATGCGCTTGCCGGTCGGCTCCGACGGGGCTATCCGGCAAGCAGGTGCTCGCGCAGCGCAGGGGCGGCCACCGTCGCGTCGCCCAGCACTCGCGCGTCGAGCATACGCTCGAGAATGCCGACGGCCGGCAGCACTGGGCCAAAAAAACGGGCCTGTCCCGCCGGCTGCTGCGCATCCTGAACGAGCAGGGTCGGAAAGTTCTCGATGTCGTGATCGTCGAGCCAGTCGGCGTGCGTCTCGATATCCACCCAGACGAAGCACAGCGCCGGATGGCGGGCCGCCAATTGCTCGAACGCCTGCGCATACTCGCGGCAGGTGCCGCACCACGCCGCGCACATGCAGGCCACGAGACGCGTGTTGCCATCGGCCAGCGCGGCAGCCAGCGCGGAGCGGTCGGCCACAGGATCGAAAACGGGCATGGTGTCGGTGATGTCGGTATCTCGGAATTGGGAGGGGGCGCAGCGGCGACCGGCGCATTTCAGGCATCGGCCTCGGCGACCCGGGCATTCGCTAGCGCACGCCCCGGTCGGTCTGCCGGGCGAACCGTCCGCCGGGCAGTCGGGCGATCCGGCCGTCGAGTTCAAGCACGCTCAGATGCGCAAGCACGGTGGTGATCCCCAGGCCGGTGCGCCCGCAAAGGGTGTCCGCGCTGACCGGATCATACCCCAGCGCTTCCAGGACCGCTGCCATGCCGGGGGGCGCGGCGGTGGGCGTCGCCACGGTGGCGCGGGCCGTCGGTGGGCCACTGGCGCACACGGTCTCGGCCATGCTGAATAGATCGGTCGCCGCGCCGTCGGACGGCGGGCGCCTCGATACACGGGACTGTCCGCCACGTGCGCTTTTGCGCGCATTTCCCGCGCTTCCCCTGTCCGACAGGGGGAGCGTTTCCACGCTCGGTGCGGGCGGCGCAATGCCCAAGGCTTCGAAGACGTCGTCGGGCGATGTCGCGAGCGTGGCACCGTCGCGGATCAACGTGTGGCAGCCGCGGCTTTGCGGCGCGTGGATCGAGCCGGGCACGGCGAGCACGTCTCGGCCCAGATCGCCTGCCAGACGTGCTGTGATCAGCGATCCCGAGTGCGTGGTGGCCTCGACGACCACGGTGCACCGTGCGAGCGCGGCAATCAGCCGGTTGCGCCGCGGGAAGTGATCGGCACGCGGTGGTGTGCCCACGGGGAACGCGGACAGCACGAGGCCGCGCTCAGCGATGCGCTCGGCCAAGTCGCGATGATGCGTCGGGTAGACGAGATCAGGCCCCGTGCCCACGACGGCGCAGGTGCCGCCCGCCGTCTCGAGCGCGCCTTCGTGCGCGGCAGCGTCGATGCCGGCCGCCAGCCCCGACACGACGGTCACGCCCGCGTCGCCGAGCGCGCGGGCGAAGTGTCGCGCGTTGTCGCGTCCCTGCGGCGTGGCGCGGCGGCTGCCGACAAGCGCCGCCGCAATGGCCCCGGCGCGGTTTGGCAGACCGGCATCGCCGCGGCAATACAGGATTGGGGGGGCGTCGCCAAGCGTCAACAGCTCACGCGGGTAGGCTGGCTCGGACAACGTGACGACCGCACACCCGGGACGACTGGCCCAGTCGACGGTACCGGCGATCTGTGCCGTCAACTCGGCGGACATCGGCGCGAGCAGCCTGTCCACGAGCGTGTCCGGCAGCACGCCAGCGAGCCTGGCGCGCGACGCCCGGAAGATCGCTTCAGGCACCCCGAATGCCCTCAGCAGACGCCGTACCGCAGCCGGGGGTACCCCGGGCGTGTGGCACAGCCGCAGCCAGTCCTTGATTTCCGCGCGGTCGGCCCCGATATGAGGGCTATCGTGCGTGGCGTCGGTGTGAAGGGCGCTTTCGCGGGACATGACGTCAGAACGGGCCTCGGGACAGGGCTCGGCGCAAGAGGCTCGGGCGGGTCGCGCGTGGCCCGCCGTCAGCGTCGAGAGGGGCGCTATGCTAAAATTTTTCATCATCCGGTAAGCATTGACCGGGGGGCCAAGGCGGATATCCCCTGCGGCGCGAGCATCGCGACGCAGCTGCCATCGCAGGATTGTGCGTTCACGGCCACTCGCAGGGCAATGCGGCGAATTCCCGTTTTCATCATGGCATTACTGACAATTCTTCAATATCCCGATCCGCGTCTGCACAAGGTGGCCAAGCCGGTTGCCAAGGTCGACGATCGGATCCGCAAGCTCGTCAAGGACATGGCCGAGACCATGTACGACGCCCCCGGCATTGGCCTCGCGGCCACGCAGATCGACGTGCACGAGCAAGTCATCGTGATGGATCTCTCGGAAACGCGCGACGAATTGCGCGTGTTCATCAATCCCGAGATCGTCTGGCGCAGCGACGAACAGAAGGTTTATGAAGAGGGCTGCCTCTCGGTGCCCGGCATCTACGACGAAGTCGAGCGCGCCGACCGCGTGCGCGTGCGCGCCCTGAACGAGCAGGGTGAGGCGTTCGAACTGGACGCCGACGGCCTGCTCGCCGTGTGCATCCAGCACGAGATGGATCACCTCAAGGGCCGCGTGTTCGTCGAGTACCTCTCGCCGCTCAAGCGCAACCGCATCAAGCAAAAGATGAAAAAACAGGTCGAACGCGCCTGAACCACTCCGGCGGCGCCCAGCGTGGGCGCGGCCGGTAAAGTCCTCTATACTTGCAGCGCTCGCGGGCGCGTGTGTCCGCTTTCTGCCGCTGCGACGGGGCGTCATCGAACGTCTGCCGTCGGGCCAACTCCCGACTGTTTGCCGAGATGTCCATCGCCATCGCTTCGTCGTCCTCCCGCACCCGCACGATCTACTGGCTGAGCGCCGCGCTCCTGTTCGCCTTCCTGCTGGCGGGCCTGTTCGACCGCGACCCCTGGAAAGCCGACGAGCCGTATTCCGTCGGCATGGTGCTCAACTTCTTTCGCGGCCACGATCTGGTCGTGCCGCACGTGGCCGCCGATCCGTTCGTGGAGAAGCCCCCCGTGATGTACTGGACGGGCGCGTTCTTCGCTCGGCTGGCGTCCGGTGTGCTGCCGGTCTTCGATGCGGCCCAGCTCGCGGTGCTCGCCTGGCTGGTCATTGCGGTGATCTGTGTCGGCCGGCTGGCGCAACGCCTCTACGGCCCTGCGAATACGCAAAATGCGGACACATTCAACTGGCTCGCGCCCATGCTCATGGTCGGCAGCTTCGGGGCCATCGAGAACATTCACAAACTGACGGCGGATGTGCCGCAACTTGCAGGCGCCGCGCTCGCGCTGGCGGCGCTGGCCCGTCTGGCGAAAGCCGAGAACTCGTCGCGCTTGTGGGGACTCCTGTTCGGCGCGGGCGCCGGTATTGCCTTTCTGAGCAAGGGCCTGCTGGTGCCCGGTGTGCTGGGTCTCACCGCACTGGTCGTGCTCGCCGTGCCGGCGTATCGCACGCGCCGCTATGCGGGGGCGCTCGGCTGGGCGGTGCTGGCGTCGCTGCCGTGGCTGGTGATCTGGCCTGCGTTGTTCTGGCATGCCTCGGAGCCACTTTTCATTGAGTGGTTCTGGGATAACAACTTCGGTCGGTTCTTCGGCTTTGTCCATCTCGGCGGGGCACGCACGACCTATGGCAGCGATCTCGCGAGCCTGATCGGGCTGACCTTCCCGGCGGGCTGGCTCGCGCTGGGCGCGCTGATCGCGCAACTGCGACAGGGCGGCGGGTTACGGCGTTACGTGATCGATTTTCCGGAGCAGGCCATGCTCTGGCTGTACGCCGGCTTGTTCGTGGCGACGCTCGTCGCGTCGTCGGCCATTCGCGACATCTATATGTTGCCGCTCTTTCCGGCTATCGCGGTGCTGGGTGCGAACGCACGCTTGCCAACGTGGCTCGAGAAGGCGTGGTCGGGCGTGGCGCTCGTGCTCATGAGTGCGCTGGGACTGTTCCTCTGGGTG
This sequence comes from Pandoraea cepalis, assembly GCF_902459665.1. Classification (GTDB taxonomy): domain Bacteria; phylum Pseudomonadota; class Gammaproteobacteria; order Burkholderiales; family Burkholderiaceae; genus Pandoraea; species Pandoraea cepalis. Next base: position 120,726 of record NZ_CABPSL010000001.1, read on the forward strand.
CGTTGGGGGCTGCAACTGACCGGGAACGGGCACGTCGCCGCGGGCCCGATCGGCAAGTGGCTGCCCCTCGATTACGTGCTGCCGTTCTCGCCGGGGCTGGTGCTCGCGGCGGTTGTCGTCGCCGCGTTGTGGGTGAGTGCCATCGTGCACCGTCGTCAGCTCGGTGCCCTGGTCTTCGGTTTCGCCGGGCTGATGTTCGTCTGGGGAACGCTTTCCACGCTGTTGCTGCCCTGGATCAACGAGGCTCGCAGCTACCGCACGCCGTTCGAGGGACTGCGTGAGTCGCTTGCCCATGCGGCGCCACATGGCACGCCATTGGCGACCCGATGCGTCGGGTCGTTCAACGTCGGCGAGTCGGAGCGCGCCATGCTCGACTATTTCATCGACGTGCGTCCGGTACAGCTTCCGGATCTGGCGGATGCGTCGCGCTGCGACGTGCTGCTGGTGCTCGACAAGGCCAACGCGCGCATCCCCGCGCCGGAGGGCTGGCGTGAGATCTGGCAGGGCGGCCGTGCAGGCGATACCAACGAGCGCTTCCGCGCCTTCGTGGCGCCTTCGACTGCGGTGGCCGCGTCCGCCGCCGGCACCGTCAAATAAGTTATCGCGTTAGCCCAAGGAAGTTCGCCATGACGCTTCGCATCGTCTTCGCCGGTACGCCGGAATTCGCACAAACCGCGCTTGCCGCCATCGACGCCGCTGACTTCCCTGTCGAGTTGGTGCTCACTCAGCCGGATCGTCCGGCCGGTCGCGGCATGAAGCTGCACGCCAGTCCGGTCAAACGATACGCCCAGACGCATGGCATGCCGGTGTCGCAGCCGGCGTCGCTGCGCCGTAACGGCAAGTTTCCGGAGGAAGCCGCGGCCGCCATCGAACAACTGCGCGCGCTGGCACCCGATGTCATGGTCGTGGCCGCTTACGGCCTGATCCTGCCGCAGGAAGTGCTCGATCTGCCTCGATACGGGTGCCTGAACATTCATGGCTCGCTGTTGCCGCGCTGGCGCGGTGCGGCACCGATCCATCGTGCCATCGAGGCGGGCGACGCCGAGACCGGCATCACTATCATGCAGATGGACGCCGGCCTCGACACCGGCGCGATGATTCTGCGCGAGGCCGAGCCCATCCGCCCGGACGACACCACGGCGACGCTGCACGACCGCATGGCGGCGCTTGGCGGCAAGTTGATCGTCGACGCCTTGCGTCAGCTCGCGCGCGACGGGCATCTGCCGAGTGTTGCCCAGCCCGACGCCGGGGTGACCTACGCGGAAAAGATCGCCAAGCAGGAAGCGGTGCTCGATTGGCGCAAACCCGCCGAGGGACTGGCGCGCCAGGTCCGGGCGTTCGATCCTTTCCCGGGGGCGCTCGGCACAGTGCACGACACCCCCGTCAAGCTGTGGCGCGCGTGCGCCGTGGCGGGCAAGCCGGGGGCTGCCCCCGGCACCGTTCTCGACGTGAGCGCCGACGCGATCGTCGTCGCATGCGGGGCGGGCGCGCTTCATGTGACCGAGTGCCAGAAGCCGGGCGGCAAACGTCTGCCGGTACGTGAATTCCTCGCGGGGTTCGCACTGGCGCCCGGCGATGTTTTCGCGGCAGGCCACCCGCCGGCGAAGTAATATCGACCGAATCGACCGTTCTGTTCATTGAAACCGTACGGAAAAATCGTAAAACGTCACGGAATCGGCGGGAAATTCCAGCGAACGTCTGAAAAGTATCGATGCGAACGCCGCTGCCGTTGAATTTTTGACGACTGGCACCATCTAACGCCCGAGGACACGCAAAGTGCGTGGTTTCCTCGGGTCATCAAGATTTGCAGAGGAGAACACCATGTTCAATTGGATGAAGACCACCCTGCTGATGGCGGCCATCACCGCGTTGTTCATGGTGGTGGGCGGCATGATCGGCGGCAGGCAGGGCATGATGCTCGCGCTGGCGTTCGCGCTGGCGATGAATTTCTTTTCCTACTGGTTCTCGGACAAGATGGTGCTGCGCATGTACAACGCGCAGCAAGTCGACGAGACGAGCGCACCGCAGTTTTACAACATGGTGCGTGAGTTGTCGCAGCGTGCCGGGCTGCCGATGCCGAAGGTCTACCTGATCAACGAGGACGCGCCCAACGCGTTCGCGACCGGGCGCAATCCAGAGAACGCGGCCGTGGCTGCCACGACCGGCATTTTGCGTGTGCTCTCCGATCGAGAGCTGCGCGGCGTGATGGCGCATGAGCTGGCGCACGTGAAGCATCGCGACATTCTCATTTCGACGATTTCCGCCACGATGGCCGGTGCGATTTCCGCGCTCGCCAACTTCGCCATGTTCTTCGGTGGGCGCGACGAGAACGGCCGTCCCTCCAATCCGATCGCGAGCATTGCCGTGGCGATCCTCGCGCCGTTGGCCGCCTCGCTGATCCAGATGGCGATTTCGCGCGCGCGTGAATTCGAGGCGGACCGCGGCGGCGCGGAAATCTCCGGCGACCCGCAGTCGCTGGCGATGGCGCTCGACAAGATTCATCGTTATGCGCAGGGTATTCCGTTCGAGGCGGCCGAGCAGCATCCGGCCACGGCGCAGATGATGATCATGAATCCCTTGAGCGGTGGTGGTATCGCCAACCTGTTCAGCACCCACCCGGCCACCGAGGAACGCATCGCCCGCCTCATGGAAATGGCGCGTACAGGGCGTTTCGAGTGAATACGGGGCACCCGTCCAGCCTCGAAACCGGGCGCCTAACGGTGATTAAAAACTAGGCAGTTCACCGGGAAATACCGGCCTTTTTCGGGGTGAGCCGGATACACAAAGGATACACGGGATACATGATGATTGTGTATCCTGCAGTCTGTTCCCACGGCCCTCGACCCCACCATGACCACCGCCAAAGGCCACGCCGGCAAAATCCCGTTCACCGAAAAGACCGTGCAGGCGATCGCACGCTTGCCGTTCGACCAACGACCGATCGGCGTGGACGACGGCGGCGCGCTCATCACCGAGCCGGTGGCGCCCGGCGTGCTCGATTACTTCGTGCGCGACGCCCGGCAACCGGGCTTTGCGTTGCGCTTGACCCGCGCCGGTGCGCGCACGTGGTACGCCGAGCGCAAACTGGCCGGGCGGGTGTGCCGGTTCAAATGCGGCGACTTCGCCACCACGGCGCTCACCAAGGCCCGCGACAAGGCCGTGCTGGCGCTGGCGCAGATCGACCAAGGCATCGACCCTAACCACCTCGTCAAAGACGCCAAGCGCCGGACGCAGGAGCGCCACAGCCTCGAAAAACTCACGTTCGGCGTGATGATGACCCGCGACGCCGAGCGCCGATCGGCCGAGCAGGCGGCGGAGGGCAAGGCGGACACCCACAACACCGCCCGCGATCGCAAAAACACCATCAAAGTCGTCAAGGCGCAACCGATTTGGTCCAAGCCCGTCGCGGACGTGACCGTGAACGACCTCGCGGACCTGATCGGGGCGGTGCGCAGGAAGCACGGCGATTCAACGGCGATCAAAGTCTGGAGGTACAGCCGGGCCGCGTTTGGCCGTTTGCCGAGCAGCGAGACGCCGGACGTGCACGTGTTCGACGAGTTTTTGAAGAGCCAAGACACGGCCCTGCCCAAGCCGAAGCGCTCGCAGCGGTACCTGCCGACGAACGAGACCGCGGGCGAGACCTGGTTGCGGTTCATCGCCGCCCAGCGCAACGCCGAAACGGCCGTCAAGACCGGCCACCCGTGGACCCGGGCGGTGATGGCCGACGCGATCATCACCACGCTTTGCCTGGGGTTCCGAAAAATGGAAGCGCTGGCACTCCGGGTCGATGACGTGAACTTTGAAAAGCGATGGATACGCGTCACCGAAGACCGGGCGAAGAACAAGCGCGTGCACTACGCGCCGTTGTGCCCCGGGCTGGAGGCCCTTTTGCGCGAGCGCATCGCGGCCAACGCGGCACCCCGCGGCCGGGACGTGGAGCGGGCCAGGCGTGGCGTACCGATCCCCGTGAGCGAGTACGTGTTCCCGACCGAACGACGGACGGCCAAGAGCGGGCACATTCAAGGCGTCCAGTCCCTGCTCGACCTCGCCAGCGAGCAGTCCGGCACCTACGTGTCCCTGCACGACCTGCGGCGCTCGTACGGCGGGGAAATGTACAGCCTCATCGTGGGCGGCGACGCCTCGACCCGGGCCGACACGCGCCTCGTCAAGCAAGCGCTCAACCACGTGGCGGAGGAGGACAGCGAAATCACGCTGTCGTACGTCAACATCGACGCCCGGATCAACGCCCTGCGCCCGGCGGCCGAGGCCCACGAGCGCAAGATTTTCGGCCTTTGCGGCATCCTCGTGCCGGGCGCGGCCCCGGTGCCGGCGAGCGACACGGGCGCCATGCTCGACCTGCTCAAAGCGCGCGCCGCCTCCGACCCGGCCGTGCTCGAACAACTGCGCGCCCTGCTCAACACGTCCCCCACGTAGCGCGATTGAGGCCGGAAAAGCCCTTACACATCGTGGGGGCTTTCCCGACTGGCCCCGGCCGTTCCCGACACTTCCCGGTAAAACCCGGTACTTCCCTGGACGGGCCACGAACCCCTGAAAAAACCGCTTGTACGGCCCTTACGCAGGCGCGTACAGTCCATTCACCGCCACGTCCACCAGCGACGCCGCGGGGCTGGCAGAGCAGCGCCAGCGCGCCGTGAGGCGCACCCACGCGACTCGGATTTGGGCGAACGCAAGCCCAGCAGCCGGCGGCCTGTGCACGGGCCGGCGGTCGTAACAGCAGCACCTCTAGTTGGTCGAGAGGCAACAGCACGTCATTGCGGCACGCCCTTGCGGCGTGGCCTGTACGTCATTGCCTTTTGCAGTACCCGGCACCTCACGGTGACGCGCCGGAACTCGACCAACCCTCTAAAGGAGGTGCCGTATGTCGCATCGCATCACCACCACGTCGTCGTCGTTCGACGACATCCTCGCCGGCTTCACCGACGCCCAGCATGAGGCCATCACCGCCCGCCACTGCGCGTTGCTCGACGCGATCGAGGCGCGCAAGCACGCGGCGGTTTCCGCCATTCTGGCCGAACCGTCGCCGGTCCCGCTCGTACACGTCACGTTCGGGACGCCCAACGGCACCAGCGGCCTCACCGCGCTGTACGGCGCCGTGATGTACGGGAACACCGCGGCGGTCCGCCTGCTGCTCGAGGCCGGTGCAAGCCTGCAGGTCGAAACCATCATGCTCGGCAACGGCCCGTTCACGCTGATCGACTGCGCACGCATGGCGTTGAGCAACCCCCACCTCTCGCGCGCCCTGAAAAAGGACATCAAGGACGCGATCCGTTTGCTCGAACAAGCCGCCGATGCACGCGGCGAAGACGCTGAAACGATGCAAGCCAGCGTCAAGAAGCGTGGCCGCACGGTCGTTGTCGAGGTCGTGAACAAGTACAGCCGCGACGTGCTCACGTACGGCCGTGCTCGCGGTGCCAGCGACCGCGCGATGTCCATGCCGTCCGTCATGCACCGCGTCGTTGAACTCATGACCGGCGAAAAGCCGGGCAAGAACACGATGGTCATGGCCGTACCGATCGAGGCCATGAAGGGAGGTGCCACCCTGCATTGATACAAATGGTTTGTTTGATACATACCACCACCCATCACACCATTTAGGACTACTACGCCATGAGCACCACCAAAACCTACCCCGGCCAGCAGGAAGCCCTCGAAATCATCGCCGTGTTGGACGACGACACGCGCCAGCGCCTGTACCACGCCGAAAAGGCTTACGACGAAGCCACCGACGAATGGCTGCAGGACTGGGCCACCGATTACGCGGACGCTCGCTTTGACATCGAGGACGAGGGAGAAGAATGGGACGAAGCCCACGATGAGGGCATGGACCTCGCGCAAGCGTCGGACGAATGGCTGCCGGCTTGCGACCGCTTGATGGACGAGGTCGCCGAGGCTTTCGGTGTGAGCACGGACCTTCTGGGCCATGCCGCGGTGCTCATGGACAACTACCGGGGCTGGTCGCTCGTCGAGCAACGCCGCGTCGAACTGGGCCTCGCCACGGCCGCCACGCACTGATCCATCCACCGCTCTGGAGAACCACACCATGACGTACTTCTACATCAACCCGCTCTACATCAACGACCCGGACGAGCAGGCCGCATTGGACCGCGCGCTCGCCGTCCTCGCGGGCCTGCCGCTTGGCTACCTCGACACGCTGATCGCCGCGCACGACACGTACGCCGCGACGATGGACCAGTGGTGCGACGACTGGCGCGACGAGAACGCCGACCGGCTCGACGCGTTCGACACGCCGGAGCCCGAGGACCAGCCGGAGTACCAAGTGGCGTGCGAAGCCGAGCGGCGCAACGTCGCCGACGAGTTCCACGTCACGGTCGAGCAGTTGAAGCACGCCGCGGTGATCGCCGAGTTGGGCAGCGGCGGCCTGGCAGAACTGCGCGAGCGCAACGAGTTGTTCTGGTCCATCGCCGAAGCGGCCGGCATGACGATCGACTGAACCGCAACACCGCGCTACGGCGCTCTCCGCGACCCGATGGGAGGCAAGCCCATCGAAGGCCCGAGTTGGTCGGGGCATTTCCCAACGCAGCAAACGCAGTCCAACCAACCAACTGGAGAAGCACGATGAAGAGCAAGACCAGCAAGACCAGCCAGGCCGCCGCGACGTTCAGCAGCAGCGACCACTACACCGCCAAGACCGGCCGGATGACCGAGGGGCGCCAAGGCTGGGCGTACAGCGGCACGTTGTTTCGCAACGGCGTGAAGATCGCCACGTTCAACGACTACGGCGACGGCGGAACGGCGCGTGTGGACTGGATCAACGCCGCTGAAGAGGCCGCGTTGCGGGCGTGGTACGTCGCCGTGGTACCGGACGGTGGCACGTACTACGAAGACGGCTTGGCGATCGAGTCGATCGTCAACCGTTCCCTCGACGAGGCCGACCTGCGCAAGCAACTCAACAAACGCGTCGTCGTCGTCGCGCCGGGCGACGTGCGCAACGGCGGCAAGAGCGCCGTGCTCACCACCAAGGTCATGCCGAAAGACCACGTCCTGCCGGCCGCGAGCCGCGTGCAGGAGCGCCAGCCGGACGACGTGGTGCTGAACCTGCTGCCGTTCGACGCCGCGTTCGCGCTGTACATGACGCTGGGCTAACCGGAGTCCTGCGCTCGAAACTTGACGCTCGACTCGACCCGCAGCAGAAGTACCCGCAACACCACACACGCGACACGCCGGGAGGCAAGCCCGGCAAATGCCCGGTTCGTCGGGGCAGTTTTTTCCCAACCCACCGACAACCGGAGAAGCACATGAGCAAGCATTTCAGCAGCGACAAAGACATGCACGCGGCGATCGCCAGCCTGGTGAGAGACGGCTGGACGCACCAGACCAAGGGCCGCGGCAAGCACCCGAAGGTCATAGCGCCCAACGGGCGCGCGATGTCGTACCCGCTCACGCCCAGCGACTGGCGAGCCGTGCGCAACTTGCGCCGGGACGCTGCGCGCCTCGCGGCATTGCCACGCGGGAAGAGCAGGCAGGGTTGACCGGACGCAGGGCGCCGCAGCGCAGCCGGGCCATGCCCGGCTTTTTTTGCGGCCCGGCATCGCCACGTCGCCAGCAACGGGCGCAAGCGGATCGGCCGGCGCGGAACGCGCCCAGTTTTTTGGGGTTCCGCGAGGCGGCTGCAGATCATTTCGATCAACTTGGATATTTGAAAAGCCATCGCTCGAAAAATACATCGAACTTGATCGAAATGTTGCGACGATCGACCGCAAACCCAATGCCAGCAAGGCTTTGCGTCCGTCCGGGTGAAAAATCCACGGGCTTTACCCCGGACGAGCCCGGACGGCGTCAAACCCTTATCCAGCAAGCGTTTGACAGGAGCACGTCCGGGCAGGCGCTTTACCCGGACGTACCCCGGACGGCCGCAAACCCTTACCCAGCAAGGGTTTGGCCGGACGACGTCCGGGGTACGCCATGTTTTGCCGAAAATCGATTGCGCGTGCGTGCGCGTGCGTGCGCGTACGTGGAATATTTTGAGAAAAAGCCCATAGCCCGGACGTGGTCCCCGCAAAGCCTTACCCAGCAAGGGTTTGCGGCCGTCCGGGGTACGTCCGGGCTAAAGGGTACCCCGGACGTGGTCCCCGCAAACCCTTGCCCAGCAAGGCTCCGACGACGTCCAGGCCGTCCGGGCAAAAAAACTGCCCGGACGTCGTCCTGCCGCCCGATTGCAACGTCAAAAGCAACGGGGCCGGAGGCCCCTTGGTCCGGTCGCTACCGCGCCGTCGCGGAGGGCGGCGTCGATCCACCACGCGCGCAGCGACCACGTTCGCTTACGCATGTTGACATGCTCGACGGTACCTGATTTAGTAGGTTGGTAGCCGGCGCGCACGCGCGCCTCAACGTTGACCAAGGGCCGCGGACGCGGCCATGACCGAAGCCTTCCCCGGCCAAAACCGCCAGGGAGGGCTTTTTCATTTCAGGAGGCAGACATGACCGAACGCACCCGTCCCAACGACAAACTCGCGGTTGTAAGCGTGCGTACGTCGGAACGCCTGCGTACAGCGTTCGAGACGACCGCTGAAGCGCACGCGATGACCACCGCCGACGTGCTGCGCGGCCTCATGGCCGAGTGGGTTTCCAACCCGCGGCCCGTGTCCGCGTTCATGCCGGCCACGATGGCGACGTAACAAAGAAAAAAGCCGCGCTGGCTGGCGCGGCTTGTGATCGATGCAGTCCCTTGGAAGAAGAGCACCGGGTACCAAACTGATATCAGTAATAAATCGCCCGGACCTTGCTGTCAAGTTTTTAGAACGAGGTCCTACATGGCATTCAGTCCCAAAGGCGTGAGCACGCCGAAAACCATCCCTGCGCCCGGCGCTCGCAAAGCGAAGGCGACGCAGAATCGCAAGTCCACGTCCGGCGGGCAGGACGACGACGACCAGAAGCCGTCGCCGGAGTTGCTGTTCACCCAGCACATGATGCGCGAGCCGAACTTGATGGTGGGCGGGGTGAACGACAAGTTGTTCTACCGTCATAACAACGTGCACTACGCACCTGTTCCGCACGAGTCGATGGTCGAGCGCGCGAAAGGGTTCCTCGAGATCCACGCACCGAAATACTACGGCGATGAAAAGGCCGAGAAGATGGTGCGCGCGTTGCTCTCGACGATGGTGCAGCCCTCGAGCGGTCGAACCCTGGACGACACGCCGCAAGCGTATCTGGACCTTGAGAGCATCGACAAGGATGCGGACGAGCCCATCGTCGTGGACGACCGCCCGGCGCTCATGCAGTTGCGTAACACCGTGCTCGTACTGGACCGCGAGCGCATCGTGAAGGACGGGGCCATCACCGCGCACGAGGTCGGGCCGCACTGGAAGACCAAGAGCCGCATTTACGCAAAAATCGACGCCGACCGGCTGGTCGGTGGCGTGTACGTGCCGCGTACGCTCGATCCCAACTCGAAGTTCGCCAAACTCTTGACCATGATTTGGAAAGACCCGGCGATGCAGCAAGCCGCGGCCGAAGCCTTTGCCTCGACGCTCACTAACATCAACTGGGGCAAAGTGATCTACTTGCACGGCTCCGGCGGGAACGGTAAATCGACGCTCATCAAGATCATCGAAGCCTTCCACGGAAAGGGCAAGAGCGTTCCGTTCCGGCTGGAAGACCTCGACCACAACTTCAAGCCCTCGCAACTGATCGGGGCCACCCTCGCGGTGGTGCATGAAGCCTCGAAGGTCAACCCGGACCGCCTGAAGGAGTGGGCCACGCGCGAGCCGCAACTGGTCGATGTCAAGAACAAAGACCCGATCAAGTTCACGCCGACGTGTTCGTGGATCATCGCGATGAACAAGACCATCCGTGCGCAAGACTACACGGAAGGTTTCAAGCGCCGCGTCTTCGCGCTCCCGTTCCTGAACAAGTTTCACGGCAAAGGTGAGGTTCAGGACTACCACAACGAGATCATCCGTGATCCCGTTGAGATGGCCGGTGTGCTCGACTGGTTGCTGGGCGGCCTTATCTCGCTGATCAAGCGCGGGCGGTTCATGACCCTGGACGAAGCGCCGCGGGAAATGCGCGACCTCGACCATCAGATGAATCTCGAAACGGACTCGGTGTACCGCTGGCTGCACGAAAGCGGCGCGGTGATCGACAACGCTTGCTGGACATCGAGGACGCAGGTGTATCAGCACGCCGCGGAATGGGCCGAAGCAGGCCGGTCGCCCATCGCGTCCGACGCGCAGTTCTGGCCTCGCATCAAAGAACTGCTGCCGGACCTCGTCGTTAAGCGCATGTCCGTGCCCGATGCCACCGGCGGACGGCCGTATTGCGTCAACCTGCGCGTGACGGGCGTTGCGCCGCTCCGTTGATCAACTTTTTTCGTCTACATACGTTGACACGCTCTGCAGTACCTGGTTTATTGGGTACACCAGCGCAACGCACCGCGCCCATCGTTCAAGCCCGTGACCCCACGGGCTTTTTTCATCGCTCCCCGAGTGCCCGCCTCACGTGCGGGTTCGGCGGTACCAGGCCATCCGGGCCTGTTCACCACGGAGCACACCACCATGACCACCGCCCTCGACCAATGCATCGGCTTTTCGGACACGATGAACTACGACACCACGCCGCCGGCTTCGTCGGCCCCGGTGTTCCGGTACTCGACCCAGCCCAGTCAACTCGTGCGGTTCGTGGACGACATCGTGCGCCGTTGCGCCGTCCTGCCGGACCTCGCCACGCTGCGCGCTCGCGCGGTCGAATGGCTGGCCGGCGACGAGCCCGACCTGTCGGCCGAGGCCGCGGATCTTAAGGCGAAGACGCTCGCGGCCTACGGCCACTCGTTCGCGAAGACCTACGAAGGTTTCACGCACGGCGCCCCGTTCTGATCGCCCCGGCGCACCGTTCGCCCCGTGCCCGCCTGACGGCGGGTTCGGCCGTACCGGCGCCATCCCGGCGCCGGGCCATCGGAGAACCCGTCATGCGCCGCTTTGCCATCCTTGCCGTTTCCCTTCTGTTCGCCACCGCCGCCCATGCCGGCGGAAACCTTGCGTTCTCAATCGACCGCGCCGGTCAACTTTCGATCGACGGCCAGGCGGTCGGCGTGCCGATCGGTACGGCCTTCGACCACGCCGACGGCGACGTGACGATCGCCCAAGCGTTGCGCGATCCGACGGGCGAAACGCTCAATGCGACCGTGCGCGCGCTGGTCGTTCACGGCAACGTCGTGAGCGAAACCGTCACTGTGCGCGATGCCCATACCGAACGCGTGCGCGTCGAACTGCACCCGGACCGCAGCGCGACCGTGCGGGCTTGATCATGACGGCGCTCACACACACTGCCGCGGACGGCATCGGCGGGCAGACGCTGAACAGCGCGGAGTCGTGGGTTTCCCGGCGCCACGGCACCGAGCCCGTGCCGCGCTGGTGGCACGTGTTCCGCCGATCGAGCGCGGCGACACCGGACCTGCACGCGCTGCTGGTCCTGCTGCGCGAGCACGGCGCCGGTCTGCACGCCGCACCGTTCACCGACGAGGGCGGCGGCCGGCACGGCGAAGCCCTGCGTGCGTTCCTGCTCGCCGAGCGCGTCGCGGCCGAGCAGGCGGTGTTGCGCCAGGCGGCGGCCGAGGCCGCGCCAACCATCACGCGCCGCAGGTTGTGATCGGCGCTCGACGCTCCCCTTGTGCCCGCCGGAAGGCGGGTCAGGGCGGTACCAGACCAGCCCGGTCTGTTCACCTGGAGCCTCGCATGAAACCCTTTCACGTTCGCATCCTCGCCGCGCTTCCCGTGCTCGTTCTGTCCGTCGCCAACATGCCGCCGTTCATCCATCAATGGTCCGACACCACGTCGGACCTGATCGCCGTGGGCACGTGGGTCGCACTGCTGGCCGGCATGGCCGTCACCGCACCGTTCAACCGATGGATGCTCGGCGACCAACGGGACTACGACACCCGATTCGGACGAGCCGTGGCGTTCTCGCTGGGCATCGTCGCTTTCATCGACATTCTGTTGCTCATCGGGACGGCAATGGTCGTCAAGGCGCTGGGCCTTGGCGTCATCGCCTACATCGGTGTGAGCCTGCTGATGTCGATCGTGCTGGGCGTGGGCTCCGTCGTTGCCGTGTTCAACCTGTTTTCGTGGACGTGCGATCGGATCGGCGCGGCGTACGACGCGGCGGACCGCGCGTAATCGGAGGCCGCATGGAACCGAACCTGTCTACCGAACGTCTGGAGCGTGGCCTTGCGCTGGCCGTGTCGTCGTCGCCGCTGCCCGTGGTGCTGGGCTGGCTGCAAGCAGGGGCGCGCCCGACGCTGGGAGCCATCGGAAACGCCATCGAGCAACGTCGCGCGGCGGCGTTCTGCGCTCTGCTGGACCACATCGACCGCACCGTTCGCGCGACGCTGCCGGAACTGATGACGAGCCGCAACATGCTCGACGACGACGACATGCTGGACGCCTGGCTCGACCGCTTGACGCCGGACGACCTGAACGAGCGGCCGGCCGGTTGCGACATGCCGATGTGGTTCATCGCGTTCATTCACACGCCGGCCGTCGATCACAACGACATGCCCGACCGGGCGCGGGGCGCGCGCCTGCCGTACGTGCTGGCAAAACTGCGCAACGCCGGGGCCGACCTTGACGCGATGAGAGGCGACCCGGACCACTACGGCCTGGACAGCGTGGACCGATCGGCCGTCGTCTGGCTCGACGATCACTACGTCGCGCTGCGCATGTTGCTGCGAATCCCCTACGAGCGCAAAGAACTGCGCGCGGTGGTCGATGAGACGCTGGCCGAGGCCGCAGCGCCCGTCCGGCGCCGGGCCAGGCTGTAACCTGGAGACGACCATGCACGACGCGCGCATTTTCGATTTCAACGACGTGGAGGCGATGAACGCCCTTGATGTCGGCGACCTCGCGTGGGCAACGTTGCCCGAGCCGTGGCGGCGGGACCATGCGCCGAGGGCGTTGCACTGGTTCACCGCGGCAAGCGGTGAGTCGTCCGCCGAAAACGCCTTCGAGGCACACGTACGGACGGCCATCCAGTGGCTTGCCCGACACGAGGATGGGACGGCGGAGGTTCTGACCGATCGCATCGCGCACGCCGATCGGGTGTACGCGGCGTTCGTGGCCGAACGCGCCGGGCGCCCCAAGGTCGGGCCGCTGTTCAGCCCGCTTGAAGCCTGCTGGCTCGTCCTGAACGATGCCGGCCCGGCGCTGCTCGATCCCGAGGTGCGCCAGGCCACCATCGAGGCGTCGCTTGACGAACCACGGTCCCCACTGCACGCGCGCTGGTACATCGACCATCCCGACCTCGAAACGCAATACTGCGCTGGCAGGCTTCAGGACGAAGCCGTGGCGCTGATCGACCGCTACTTGCTCGCCAGGCATGTGACCGAAGCCACAGCGCTGAACGTCGCGGCCGGCGAGGCGATGGCCGAGGTCGAAAGCGCATCGTCTGCGCCCGCACGCCGACGCCTGTAACCATTGGAGGATCGGCCAGGCGCGGCTGAAGTAGCAGAGCCGGGGCGGTCAACCCCGGCTCGGTCGTCAAGGACTTACGTTAGTTCGCGGGTCGCTCCCTTGACCAAGAAACGTCGCAAACGTGGGCCACAACGCACCCTACGAAAAGCCTGTATGCAGGTCAAGCCCGGGCCTGCACTTCGCTGGGCTCTAACACCGCAGGCGCCTGGGCGTCAGCGGGTCGGCCGAGGGCGGCGCCAGCCGCCCCGTCTTTTCCCTGGGACTACGAACAAAGGCCGGTCAACGTTGACCGGCCTTTGCCAACCAGGGCACATGCACATCGGCGGACACCACGCCGCCGACGACCCACGGTAACACCCGTACGGAAAAGCACAAGGCCGAACGGCGAAAGGCCACGTCAACGGCCCGTGGCGGTTCTCCCACGGCCGGCCGCGTTCGCCCCTTGTTCGTTGAAAAGCCGCCGGTATCGCCAACCGGCCGACGCATAAGCCGTCCCGACACAAGGGCAAGGGTTCGCTGCGCGCCCGCCGGCACCCGGTCCTGCTGCGCAGGCTGCGGCTTTGGCGTGCCCCTGGCCCTTGTGTCGGGACGGCTTCGTTATGCGCCGGGCGATACCGACAGCAGACCTTCACCGAACAAGGAGCACCACCATGAACGCAACCAGCCAGAACCTCACGCACACCAACAGCAACCCCATCCAAGGCGGGCTCCCCCAACTGCAGATGACGACCGAAACCACCTACCACGCCATGCCCTACAACCTCGACGCCGGCCCGGGCTTCTACTTCACGAGCCTGGAAGACTACACCGCGAAGATGGACGGGCTCACGGATCGCTGGGGCGCACCGGTCGAGGAGGTGGAGTTGCAACTGGTGGACGGCACCGACGGCGAAGGCCAGTTGTTCGCGGCGCTTGGCATCAGCCAGGCCAGCCTCGAAACCTGGTTCGACACCGTGGTGGACCTCGACGAGCACGAGCAAGCCGCCTTGTTCTACCTCGTGGGCGATGCGGGCTATTCGCTCGCGGACGCGCTCGACAAGATCGACGACGTGATGCTGCAAGAGGGCGCGATGGAGGACGTGGGCGAGGAAATGTTCAACGAGTTGTACCTGCACGAGGTGCCGGAACACCTGCACGCGTACCTGGACAGCAGCCGATGGGTCAACGATTGTCGCCTGAACGGGGATTTTTCAGAGTTCCAGTTCGATCACAAAGACTGGACCGTGACCAACGCCAACGGGATTTAAACCCCAACGCCCGCACGCTACGGTTTGCGGGCTTCACTGGAGAACCTGATGAACCGCAAGGACTACACGACGGCGCGGCGCCTGCTGTGTGACAACGGGCGCTACGCGCTGCGCTGGCTTCCCGCCGACCATGCGGCGCTGATGGACCGCCTGATGTTCAGCACGACCCGCGACGACCTCGCGGAGCGCGCGTTCGCGAGCGAGTACGACCGGCGCCTGATGCCTCGCGCGGACTGGCAGACCCAAGCACGCGGCACGAACGACGCCGAGTACGCCATCTACCGCGCGAACGCGGAGGCGCTGGGCTGGACGGTCAAGACCTACGACGAATGGCTGGCGAGTTGATACGTTTGGTTTGTATCAAACAAACGATACAAACGAAAAGCCCTTGAAACAAGGGCTTTTTTTGTCACTCAAAACGGCCGCAGCCTCTTGCTAGAGCCGCGGCACCTGGTAGGTACGAGGGAGGGAGACTTACCAGGAGCAAGCCGTGGCAGGACGGAGAAGACCGTGGAAAACCTACGAGGAAGCGAGCGCGTGGGCGCAACAGGAAAAAATCACATCGAGGGACGATTGGCGCACCCGCACCAAACCACAAGGCATTCCATTGGCACCGGAGCATGTCTACAAGGCCGAATGGCAAGGATGGCGTGCGTTCCTGGGGATTTCATTGTTGGGTGGCGCATCCAAGGTTGAACTGATCTTGAAACATAGTCTCCGGCAGGTGCTAAACCTCGATCCGGCCCGCATGACGCGCATCAACGACGGTGGCCGACCCATGCACGTGGACATGGCCGACCGCGAGCGCCGTCTTGTCATCGAGTACGACGGCTCGGCGTGGCACAAGGATGTTGTGCACGATCATCGCAAGACCCAGCGGTTGAATGACGCCGGCTGGACCGTGATTCGCGTTCGCGAGACACCGCTGGCCTTGCTTGATCCCGTGCGGGATGTGCAGGTTGGACGCGCAACGCTCAACTACGGACCGATGATCGGCACGGTACTGAAGCACCTTCAATCGCTCGTCGAGCGGGGCACCCTGCCCGATGATGGACTCGGTGCCAAGATCGCCGCCGCGCTCAAAATCCCGATCGACGAGACGGAGTTTTACGACATCATCGCGCAAGGATGGGTATCGTATGAAGAGGCCAGCGCTTGGGCGCGGCAAAGGGGGATCATGTCGTTCGACGACTGGTTCGTCCGTGTTAAGAGGAGCGATTTTCCGCGCGGTAACATCCCGACCCGGCCTTATGCAATCTACAAGGCTGAATGGCAAGGATGGGGTGCGTTCCTTGGTACCGGGAGCATTCCTACCTACAAGAAGCCTTTTCGTTCATACGATGAGGCCAGGGCTTGGGCACAGCAGGAAAAGATCACGACGGCAAAGGGCTGGAAGAGGCGCGCCAAGCCGAACGACATTCCGTCCGACCCGGACCGAGTCTATAAGGCTGAATGGCAAGGATGGGGCGCGTTCTTGGGGACGGGCAACACGTATGGTGGCCCACGGAGAGCCCCGCAACAGACTGCCCGCCATGTCATCAACCTGGTCAAGATCACCGACCCGGAGAACGACAGAGCCTTTGCCTTGCAAGCGTCGGTGTAAGCATGGCGGCGTCCACAGCGCCGCGTGATTGATACATACATACCAATACATACGCATCACTACATACGCACCGATACAAACAGAAAAGCCCCTTTTTCAAGGGGCTTTTGTTCGTCCACGACCGGCGCCGGTCACTTTTTGTTGTCGATGATCAAGGTTTCACCGGCCGCGACCAGTTCGCGGTACTTCATCATCGCGAGCATCATGATCGCGCTCGTGGGCGGGCCGACCGTCGTATCGTCCACGTCGTCGCGGAAGTCGTTCACGATCCGCAGTTGCGACGCGGTGGACGTGCGGCCCCGGATCGAGGCGTTGCAGATCACGACCGGATCGGTCGCGTTCGCACGCTTGACCGTGCGCGCGACGTACTCGCCGTACAGCACGCCGTCCGGTTCCGAGAACGCCACGCTCGCGACACCGGCCGCAGCGGCCATCAAATCCTGCTCCGGCTTTTTCGCCGCCAGGCGGGCCAGTGCGTTCATACCATTTTCCATCGTAAATCTCCAAGACGTTAAAAATAGGTTAGGCCGCGGCCAGGTCGATCAACGCGTCGATCGTGTTGTCCATTTCGCGCCGGGCCTCGTGCAGGCCACGAATACCGCTCTTGTCCGCGTAGATCGTCAAGCCGCGGGCGATGGTCGCCTGGTACGCCTTGCGCTTGCGGATGTACGGCTTGCCCACGAAGCCGGCGAGAAACGCGATGTCGCTGGCGAAGTTCATTTCGAGCCGGTTGGGAAGGAGCATCACGCGCCGGCCTTTCGCGACTTGATCCGCCTGGCCTTTGATGGCCGCAGCGGCGTCGAAAAACGACGGCAACAGCGGCATCAGCGTGACTTGCGATTTCAGCGCCGAGGCGTCCAACATGCCCGGGGCGTGGTCAAAAATCACGATGTCATACGCCGACGCCTGCGCGTCGGACGCGGCCACGTCGAACGGCACCGTATGGCCGCATTGCTTCGCTTGCGCGGCCCACGTACGCCCGCTTTGCTGCGCGTCCAGATCGACCAGCAGCACGCGAGGGCGCGAGGTTTCGAGGGCCAGGCGTGCCGCCAGGTTGATCGAAAGCGTCGATTTTCCGACGCCGCCTTTGGGGCTCCAAACGGAACATGAAAACATCATAGTCTGTACTCCTCTAGATCGTGGTGGAAGGTATGTATGCGTTTGTTGGTATTAATACATACCAACGTTCTCGTACCACGATCGACCTGTCAACCGAGTACCGTACCTAAAGCCGCGACGATCGCCGGAAGCGATACAAACACACCGATACAAACACACCACGGCCGCGCAACGCCGCGCGTCCTGCTGCGTGTTCCCGCGCCGGCACCTGGTCGCCATCGCTCTCACCGCGTTGTGCGCTCGATCCCGCCGTTTTCCGACGCATAAGCCAGACCGTCCGAGCCGCGGCAAGGGCGCGCGTTGCTTTCGCCGTGCACCCGGTCACGCTGCGCGCGCTGCGGCTTTCGTCGAACCCTTGCCAGGCCGTCCGGCTGGCTCGTTCATGCGTCACGGCAGGCTCCGAAGCGCACAACCAACGAACGGGACGAGGGCAAACGATGACCAGGCACCAGCAACCGGCAGCAGAACATCGACACGTCGCGCGGTTCCTCGCCCCCACGGCCCACCAAAGCGCAGCACGTAGCAACTACTTGAGTTTTTCGCAGAACCTGGTGTACTGCAGGTACCGCGTTGGTGCCAACGGCACCGCACACTGAACGGAGAGAACGATGGCACGCATCGAAGGTCGTTTGAAAATGCTCGGCGAGGGTCGCGTGGACCAGTACGGCTGGACGATCCGCACGGTCGCGGAAATCGGCGATCGGGAAATCCACAACCTGCGCGTGTCGCCGCGGTTGAGCAACTACCTGAACGTGGGCGAGCCCGTCGCGCTGGGTGTGCAGCGCGTCTTGGGCGCCACCACGGTGTACGCCGTCGCCAGCCCGGACGGGCGCGTGCGCCACGGCGCGATCGGCGGCCTGCTGTTCCTGCTGATGTTGTACGTCCTCGCGGGCCTGTTCTGCTGGCACGAAATCACGAACCACGGTTCGGCCCTCTACGGCGCAGCGCTCGCCGTGATCGGCTGGATGGCCCTGGGTCCGCTCAACGCAATCCGGTTGTGCGTTGCGTTCGACCCGATGAAAACCTGATCGACGGCACCACGTCCTCACGTCCCACCAAGGCGGCTCCGGCCGCCTTTTTTGCGTCCGTCGCCGAAGGCTCACCGGCGGCAGCGACCGGCCGGCGCGTGAGCGCCCGGGCCTGCACGGGCTTCGCACCCCCGTACATGCCTGGGAACCCAAACTATTTTTTCCGTACACCCCGTTCTGCGCTTGACCCACGCCTGGCTCGAGTTAGCCTGGTGTTGGTGCCAACAGTTCAACCGGCACCACCCGCTCTTTAACAACTCGCCCGAGGCCATTCCATGCGCCGACTTTTCAAGACCCTCGCCGGGCCGCTCGCCCTGTTTGCGTTGCTGTTCAGCGCGCCCGCGCACGCGGACATCTTCACGCCGCCCTCGACCGACTGGATTATGGTTCATGTCATGCCGTTGCTCGGTGCTGGCTCGGACGCATCGGCCAGCCCGTTCAGCCCGCTCTTCAGCATTCTGAACACCGCGGTCATGACAATCGGCGGATTGATCGCCGCGTACGTTATGTTCGCGTCGATCGCATCCACAGCCCACGACGGCGAGATGATGGGCAAGCAGTGGAGTTCGATGTGGGTGCCCATCCGTTCGACGCTCGGCATGGCGATGATCCTGCCGGTTAAGGGCGGGTTCTGCCTCATTCAGTTGATCGTGCTCTGGCTCGCAACGCAGGGCATCGGCCTCGCCGACACCGTATGGACCGCGTACCTCACCAACTGGACGCAGCAAACGGCGACGTACACGAGCCCGGTGCTCGACGTGAAGGCGCGGGCACTGTTCGAGTCGTTGGTGTTGAGCAACGTGTGCTACGAGAGCGTGCGCGGCACGTACGCCAGCGAGTCGGCGGACGACCAGGCCACGGTCAACCAGTTGAACAACGGGCAGGACATTTCGTCGTCGGTCGGCGCAACGTGGTTCAGCGACCTCGACGCCAACGGTGCGGGAACGGTCGGCTACAACTTCGGGCGGACCGGTGACGGTTCGACGTACGCCGCGTGCGGCACCGTGACCGCCACACTGAAAGGCACCACGGCCAGCACGTCGAACACCAACGGCGCCGGGTTGCAAACCGCCACGGCCTGGCTCAACGCGGCCCCCGCGACGAGCGCGATCGAGTCCGGCCATGTTGACGCGTTGAAATCGATGCAGAGCGCTGCAGACAACCTCGCCAAGCAGATGGTGGGTACCGCGGGCAACGGCGCGCTCGCACCGGCCACGGTCAACGCGGCGATCGACGCCGCTGTAAAAGCCTACGAGACCACGGTGAGCGCTAAGGCCAACGCGGCGTTCGCCGCCGCGATGGGCAACGGCCAACTGGCGTCCAGTCTCGGCGCAGATGGGTTCGTGGTCTCGGGAGCCGAGTACGCGGCCTTGGGTCGCATGAAATCGGACGTGAACGCGTCGGTCTCGAACGTGCCGACGGCCGTGGACGGGATGACCGCCGGCAAGGTGGGCCTGATGGGCCTTTTCGACAACCAGACCGACTCGGACGTGAAGCACGCGCAATCGCTGCTCGACGCGGCGAACACCCAGGCCGCGGCCAAGACCGGCGGTGGCGGTGGCGACGACAAGTTCTCGAAAGTCATCAACCTGTTCGCGGGCCAGGGCTTCACGGCCGTCACCGACCCGAACGAAGACCCCATGATGCGCGCGTACGACGTGGGGCAAGGGCTGTTCACGACGGTTCAGAACGCCGGCATCGCCGCGGCGACGCTGATGGGTTTCGCGGCCGTCCCGCTGGCCGGGAACGTGGTGATGGCGGCGGCCTCGCTGTTCGGCGGGCTGTTCACGTTCATCGCCTCGTGCCTGCTCGTCCCCGCGTTCGTGCTCTGCTTCGTGCTGCCCATGATGCCGTTCTTCGCGGTGGCCCTGGCCGCTTTCGGCTGGCTCGTCATGCTGTTCGAGAGCCTGGTGGCCGCGCCGCTTTGGGCGGTCACTTTCCTGTCGCCGAATCACGGGCAGGACGGCATCGGCTCGCAAAAGCAAGGCTTGATGATGATCTTGAGCCTCACCTTGCGCCCGGCGCTGTTGACCATCGGCGTGTGCGGGTCTTACGTGCTGATGCAACCGATCGGCCTGTTCGCCAACTCGCTGTTCGGCGTGGCCTGGGGCGCGACGGGCGGCGGCGGTGGCTTGTTTGAACTCATGCGCATGGTCGCGGGCGCGGTCTTGTTCATGATGTTTCTGTTCCAGTCCGTGCGCTTCTGCCTGAAACTCATCACCAGCGTGCCCGACAACGTGCTCGATTGGATCGGTGGCGGCCACGGCGCGGTGCTGGGCGGCCACGTTGAAGAAATGGGACGCGGTGCCAACGCCGCGAGCGCGGCCGGCGCGGGTGCCGCGGGCGCTGCGCTCGGATCGGCCGCCGCGGGTGCGGCGAAGGGCGCGGATGCGTTGCGCAGCAAACTGGCCGGGATGCAGAAGGGACGCGAGCGCGAGGTCGGCAACCTGTCCGAGCGGGGCGGTACGACGATCCCGGTTCCGAAGGGCGGTACGACGCCGCCCACCGGCGGTCGCGGCGACCTGCCCGCAGAACCGAGCACGCTGAAGGACGCGAAGGCCAGCGCAGCCGCGGGCGGTGGCGCGGGCAAGCCGGCGGCGCCCACCGCGCAAGCGAGCAGCGCAGGCTCCAGCAAGCCCGAGGCGCCGGCCACGGCCAGCCCCGAGCGTGCAGCGTCGGGCAGTTCGCAGGACGGGGCCACCGCGAGCCGCGCGGACCTGGCGAAGAACCTGGCCGCGAACATGGAACGCGCAGCGGCGATCCGCGATCGCCTGGTCGAGCCCACCGAGCGCGCGACCGAGGCTGAAAAGCTGCAGGACGGCGCAGCACCGGACGCCGAGAAGGGCGGTAAGGAGGACAGCGGCACCGTCTGATCGCGCGCACGACCAGCACAACGGGCGGCTCTGGCCGCCCGTTTTTATTCGGTCTACCAGGGAATCCGCAGCACGGGCCGGAGGCCGATCGACCAAAGGGGCGCGCAAGCGTCCCGTTCTTTTTTGCACGGCGAAGGCGTAACCGTCACCAGCGCTTGCATGAAAAAAAGTGCGTTTTTCCGGGCAAAACGGCCGTTTCCGGGCCACTGGGCGCTTGCTTTAGTCTGGGCTCGAGTTAGCCTGGGTCAAGGCGTTGGCATCAACGCTCAACCACCCACCGGAGAACCACATGCACGACCTCGACCACCACAGCGCACTCACGGAGCAGACCGCGAACCGCGCGTACCTCATGCAGACCGCCGTGGCTCACGTCGGCGCCATCGCGTTCATCGCCAACCTCACGCTCGGCGTTCTCGAAACCCTCGACGGCCATTGGTCCGGTCTGCTGGGCCGCTTGGGCGTCGCAGCGTTCACCGCGGCGGTGTGGTGGTCCGGTTCCTTCCGCGCGAACCTCATGCGTCAACGCGCCACGATCGGCCGCCCGATCGAACTGCTGCGCCGCCCCAGCGATTGGCTCCCGTCGCCGTTCGGCTTCACGCCGGCCGTGATCGGCGACGAGCGCGTGCAACTGCTGCCCCCGGACAACAAGTGAACGAGGCCCGACGATCATGCGCATCCTCAGCCTCCCTAGCATCGCCGACCTGATCAAGCACGTCCGACTCGGCCTCTTTCTGATCATGCTCGCCATCGGCGCCTGGCAAATCGCCGACGCGCTGCGCGGACCGGCCGACCAGGCACCGGGCCACTGGATCGCCGCCGCCGTGAGCATCGGCGTGGCCGCCCGGTTCTACCTCGCCAAGCGTTCGCAGTTCAACCTCGCCGCCGACGCGATCGAGCGTCTGGCCGCCCGCAACCGCACGAAGTGAGGCCCGTCATGCTCGATTTTTCCAGCACTTACCGCGACGACCGGCTCGACACGCTCCTGCCGAACGTGACCGCCCCCGGCATCCGTCGCTGGGAAGAGAGCCGCCGGGCGTCGATGCGCGCACGCCATCACCACACGCTGGCCGAGCGCGTGCGCCGCGAGTCGCCCGTGCTCGCAGCACTGGCCCGCGGCCAGGCCGTTGAGCCCGTCAAGACCGACGCCCCCAGCGTGCGCGACGCGCTGGCCTCGTGGGACGCGCACGTGGCCGGCGCCCGGGCGCACTTCGCAGCGCAAGACGAAGCGTACCGCCTCGCGCGCCTGCTGCCCGACCACGACGAGCACGCAAGCCCGTCGCCGGTGTGGCGGGCGATGCTCAACGACCTGAACGACCTCAACACCACCGAGGTATGACCATGCGACGCCTCACCGTCACCATCGCCGCCATCCTCGCGTGCAACCTGGCCTACGCCGACACCTTGACCATTGACCAAGCCATGAATGCCCGCCGTGCGCTCGACGCCGTGCAGGCCGCCGGTGCCCACGTCAACGCCAAGCCCGACGTGCGGGCGTGGCTGCTTGACCAGGTGACCACCGCCCGCAGCGCGCTCGAAACCGCCCCGCGCGGCGACGTGAAGCAACGCCTGCTCGACGTGGCGATCCGCGCCCGCGTCGCCGGGATGCTGCTCGACGCGCCCGCGTTGGTACCGGCCGCGGCCATCGTTGACAGCCTGGCGCACGGCTTATGAACCGGGTTTTCAACACGATCATCACGGCGCTGCTCGCAGCGCCCATGCTGGCCGTAGCGGCACCGCTGCCCACGGCCAGCGACCTGCGTTCGTTGTTCGTCGTCGAGAACCCGCCGCTCACCAGCGAGTTCGGCGCGCTGCTGATCCGCAACCAGTTCGACGCGCGACCCGCCATCGCGTGCGACTTGCGCAAAGCCCATCCGTCCGCCCTGATCTTGACCGACCAGGAAGGGGGCACCGTGCGCGACCTGAAGAACGTCGAGGCCCCGCCCGCACCGTGGGACGTACCCCGCATGACGGTCGGCGAGTTCACGGCGCAAGTGAAGCGGGCCGGCGACGCTCTGGCGAACAGTTGCGTGGACATCGACAACGCCCCGGTGGCGGAAGTGCAGGACACGCAGCGCAGTTACAGCAACGACCCGCAGCAGGCCGCGACGATCGCCGCGCGCTTCGCGCAGGCCATGACCGTCGCCGGCATCGCGCCGGTGTTGAAGCACTACCCGGGCAAACTCGCCTCGTGCAAGCCCGTGGCCTCGCTGCCGGGCTATCAACTTCGCAAGGGCAGCCACGAGGTCGAAAACTGCCCGGGCACCGCGGCGGACGTGTGGCGCATGGCCGACGCGTTCCCTGTGAACGCGGCCCCGATCGTGATGATGAGCAACCGCGTGTACCCCGGCGTGTCGCCGTTGCCCGCGGTGCTCGACCCGGTGTACGTCCAGCGCTTGCGCGCGGCCGGCTTTCACGGCCTCGTCATGACCGACGCCCTTTGGGAAATCAGCAACCGCCCGCAGGCCGTCGTGCAGGCGTTGCAGGCCGGCGCCGACGTGATCCTGCTGCCGCAACCGCGCCAGGTCGATGAAGCGATCCCGCTGATCCTCGCGGCCCTGCAATCCGGCGCCCTCGACCCGGCGGTGATGCGCGACCGGCTCGACCGCGTGGCCGCGTTCAAGGCCGCGGCCATCGCCCGACGCACCCCGTCGCCCGACGGGCTTCTGAACCTCACGCTCGCGCCAACAGGCGCGGCGCACTGAACCGGAGTCCACCATGAGCACCATCAACGACGAAGCGTACGACCTGCCCGACGAGGACGACGATGAGCACGACGACCTGGACGACGACCTCGACGACGACGAGGACCACGCGCTCGACTCAGACATCGCGCTTGACCGTTTCACCAACCAGGCGATGCGCCACGGCCGCCGCGCGGCGACGTGGCTGCTGATCGGCGCGCTGGCCGAGGTCGGCTTTTTCGTCGGTGTTTGCTACGCCGTAACATCAGTACGCTCGCTCTGGCTCATCGTGCCGGCCGCGATGATGACGAGCGTTGTTATGTTCATGCTCGCCGGGCTGATCAACGTCCGATGGGACCGGCATCGCACGCGCATGGAAAGCGTGATCGGGGAAGCGATGGGCTGGCGCAGTGACGTGCAACAGAAGCGGGAAGGCGAGGAGCGAGCGTACACGCGGCGTCACCTCGCGCGGATCGAAGAGGAGAGGCTCGACGCACTTCGCGAAGAAATGACGTGGAACGTCGGCCCGGCCCCGGTGTACATCGACGCCGAGGGCCGCCGCCACCCGACGGCCGAGCAGATCGCGCTCGAGGAGCACGCGCAGCGTGAGGCCGGCGACCTCTTCGACTCGCTGGACCGCCAATCGGACGAGCACGACGACGACGCGGAGTCGGACACCGTGCCCGACGCCCCCGACTCGCCCGCGTTGCGTGCGTGGATGCAGCGATGGGCCGGCATGAAGCCCGTCAAACAATCGCGGCCGGCCCCGCTTTTGAAGCGACACGACAACGCTGAAGGTCGGCGCCTCGAACGCGAACTCTGCCGCGCGATCGGCCGGCATTGGGGCGGTGCGTTTCACCGGCTGCTCGCCGAAGGTGCGGACGTGAACGGTCACAACGGCAGCGGTAAGCCCTTGGGCATCGCGGTGTTGCGCGGGCGACTGGATCAAGTGTCGTGGCTTCTCACGCTTGGCGCGGACCCGAACGCGCAGTACCACGGCCGGACGATCATCGCGACGCTGATGCGGCAAGTCGAGCAGTACGCCGACGAAGGCGGTGGCGACGGCGACGACCACGAATGGCCCGAGCGGATCGAACTGCTGGCACGCTGGGGCGCGGACCCGCACCTTGAGAACAGGTGGTACGACGAAGACGATGACGACGAAGGCCCGAACGCCTGGCCGTTCATCCGGAAACGGCCGGTGCTTTACGAGGCGTTCATGAAAGGCGTGGCAGCGCGGCAGCAGGCCGACGACGACACCCGCCGCCTGCTGGCTGGCGCTCGCGAGGCCGTCGGTCTTGCCGAAGTCGCCGACGAAACCCGCGACCTGCTGCGCGCAGCACGAGGCGCAGGCCGCGCGTGACGATGCGTTGGAAAAAGCCCGGGAAACCGGGCTTTTTTGCTGGCTGGCTTTCTTGCTAAAGATGCTCCGCCTGGTAGGTACAGGGGAGGAAAATCAGCGGGAGAGCGGCATGGCAAAGCGGACGTTTCGGCCTTATGGCGATGCGAGCGCGTGGGCGCAAGAGGAAGGCATCAGGACGATGGCCCAGTGGCGGTTGCGTTCGCTGCGCAAGGAACTTCCCGCCGATCTTCCAGCGGCACCGTATCAAATCTACAAAGGCGAATGGAAGGGTTGGGGCACGTTTTTGGGCACAGGGCGACGCTACCGTGGGGCGTGGTGCTCGTACCACGAGGCGGCGGCTTGGGGACAAGCCGAGGGAATCAAAACGGGGGCGGCCTGGATGGCGCGGAAGGACTTTCCGGCCAACATCCCGGCAGACCCCTTCAAGGTCTATGGTGACGAGTTCAAGTCTAACGGCGGATGGCCCGGTTTTCTCAACACCAGCATGATCAGGGGGCGATCCATGATCGAGTTGGCGCTGGCGCACGGCCTTGGATCGGTGCTGATCCTCGACCAAACCCGCCGTGCGACGATTGACCCTGGCGATGGCGGGCGAAAAATCCAGGTTGACCTGATCGACCGGAGCCGACGGCTTGCCATTGAATACGACGGCTCCTACTGGCATCAAGAAACGCAAACGAAGGATCGGCGCCAAGTACGGCGGCTGAACAAAGCCGGCTGGACGGTGGTACGCGTTCGCGAAGCACCGCTCGGACTTCTCGATCCAACGCTTGACCTTCAGGTGGATCGACCGGAGGGCAACTACGGGCGAGTGGTCCACGCTGTTTTACGTCACCTTGCTTGCTTGATCCGCGACGGGCGATTGCTGAACGACGGCCTACTGGACAAGATCGAGCAAGCCCTTGGTAAGCCGATGGACCCGTCTGCATTTTGTGCGATCGCGACGCACAGTTGGAGGTCGTACGAGGAGGCAGCAACGTGGGCGCAAGCCGAGGGAATCAAGACCTTTGACGACTGGATAGCCCGGTGCCGACGAGGCGATCTCCCAGCCGACATTCCGGTGAAACCGGCGAGAACCTACAAGGGTGACTGGAAGGATTGGGGCACATTTCTGGGCACAGGGCGACTCTACCGTGGGACGTGGTGCTCGTACGACGAGGCCGCCGCCTGGGCTCGCGCGGAAGGTATCCAAACCGCTGAAGCATGGAAGGATCGTTCGGTGAAAGGTTGTTTGCCGAAATACGTGCCTGCGAATCCTCAAAAGATTTACAAGAGCGAGTGGAACGGCTGGGGCGCTTTCCTTGGCACAGGACGGAAGCCGAACAGGCACCCGAACGCACCGCCGTTCCGATCGTACAGCGACGCCAGCGCGTGGGCGCAGCGAGAAGGCATCGCATCGCAACGCCTTTGGTATGAGCGGTGTAAAGATGCGTCGTTCCCCATCAACATTCCGAAGAAGCCTGAACCCGTTTACCGTGACGAGTGGACGAACTGGGGCAACTTTCTTGGCACAGGACGAAAACCTGGCGGTCAACCACGACTCAAGCGGCCGACCAATCTGTACGTCATCCGCCTCACCAAGCCCACGGACCGCACGCCCGTGCTGTTGCCAGCGAACGATCCCGCGTTCGTGATGCCGATGGCCGCGTAACCACACCGTCGCGACCAAGGCCGCAGGCGGATCGACGGGGCGCGCAAGCGCCTCGTTTTGTCTTGCATGGGTGCGCGCACAACCATCGCCTGCGCACAAAACCAACCCCACAAAACGGGCGCGTATCCGCGCCGGGCGACCCGCTGGCGCCAGTCACCACGGGCCACGGCCGGGCTCTTTACGGCCGCGTAACCGTCGCCGTAACAATCGGTGTTAGTGGCAAAAATATATAAGTCGTTCGGCGCTAAAAAGTATTGCATTTATCCAGCGGTACGAGAGACTGAAGGTGTAGGCAGCGCATACGCAACGCCACTCAAACCCAAGGAGACCATCATGCAAGCAACCATCGCAACCCGCACCGTGTTTCGTTTCGTCGGTCACAACGAGGTCGTGGCCGGACACGGCGAAACGCGCATCGAAGCCATCGACGACGCCCGCGCAACGCTCGGAGAACCGATGATGACCCAGGCCGACGTTGACGAGAACGGCTACGTCGTCGAGGTCGAACAACGGCAAGACCCGGACACGGGCGAATGGATCGACATGAAATAAGCCCGCCCCGCCAACGCTCCATCAGTGCCCGCCTCACGTGCGGGTCGGGGCGGTACCAGCGCCGTCCCGGTGCTGATCACTGAACGGAGTTCATCATGGCAAAGACCACCACAACCCAACCGGACCTCATGTCGATTTACGAACGGG
This sequence comes from Pandoraea cepalis, assembly GCF_902459665.1. Lineage (GTDB taxonomy): Bacteria > Pseudomonadota > Gammaproteobacteria > Burkholderiales > Burkholderiaceae > Pandoraea > Pandoraea cepalis. The sequence goes on from NZ_CABPSL010000001.1 coordinate 148,435, forward strand.
CATCGGCCGTCGCCACCGCTCCCGGCTTTTCGTGCGCGCTGGGCGGCTGGAGCGCAAAGGCGGTTCAGATCGACGTGAGCGGCTACAGCCAGATTTACGTCGAGGACGCACCGCACGATCCGAAAAATCTGATGTTCGTGCTGGTCACGAACAACCCGGCGAGCAAGAAGTTCACGGTGTCGGAAATCACCGAAGCGCAGTTCGACCAGTTCGTGGCGATCGAGTATGACCCGCGTGCGTTCCGCGGCGAAGGCGTCGCCATCCGCCGCGCGCTCAACCTGGCCGAGGCCATCGCGCCGAACGTCCTGCGGCATCAGAGCGGCAAAAAGGAGAAAGCCGGCGGCTACCGCTTCGCGTAAGCGATTCGCCGATGCTCCCACGGGCCGGTCCGCAAAGGGCCGGTTTTTCAGTACCGGGACCAACTCAGTCCCGAAACCTGGGAGCCCAAAGCATGATCACCACGCCCACCGCCGGCCGCGTGACCGCCACACAGGCCGCCGCGCTCACGGGCCGGGGCATCGCCACCGTTTCTCTGGCCGCACGATCCGGCGACCTTCCGTTTGTGGTCGTCAACGGCGTGCGCCGGTTCGCGCCGGCCGACCTGCACGCCTGGCAGGCGGCGAAGCACGCACCGCCGACCGGCCCGCTTCTCTCGTTCTCCGATGCCTGGCGGCTGATCGGTTACGCGAACCGCTCGAGCATCACACGGGCGATCGAGGCCGGACGGCTCACCGTCGTGCTCGACGAGCACGGCCGGCCTCGCCTGAATCGTGCGGACGTTGAAGCCTTGGCCGAACAACGACGGGCGAGGAAGGCGAAGCGGGCTTGACGACGACTCACCATGATCCCGTTACGCCACGGCTTTCTTCCGCGCCCGCTTTGGCTTTTCAGCCGGCAGGAGGCTCGTCAACTTGCCATACAGACCGAACAGAAATGAAACCCGGCCGGCGTCCGACTTGTCGCCCTTGAATCCGTACGCAGCATCGACCGCGCGATCGTTGGCCGCGTGGGCCTTGCGCAGTTCAGCCGGCATCGTGCGCGGATCGTAAAGATCGGCCAGCGACGAGCCCGGGTACAGGGTACGAGCATCAAGGATCGCTTGCGCGGTCGCTTCCAGCGCCTGGCGTTGCGCGTCGGTCGGGCTGGGCCACGGGTAGTTGTTGAACACGATGTTGACGGAGTATTGGTAGTCGCTTTTCAAGCGGCCCGTCACCGTGCGAACCCATGCCATGTGCATCGTCGAATGCAGAACCGCGAAGTGGTAGAGCGTCGCGTCGGGCATCAGGCGCACTTTGTTGCTCGCCAGCGTCGGCGGGGCCAGGTATCCCAGCGGGATGAACTCGCGGCGATACGACGAGACTTCAGGGATCACCAAAAACGGCTTGTCCGGCATGAACTCGACGTGAAAGCGGGTCGGCGTTTCGGCCAACTTCTGCGTCGGAGCACTATCGCTCGCAAGACGGCTCTTGCGCACAGCCTCGACACGTTTCATGCATTCGGGCAGCGCGCGCAGTTCGTTCGGTTTCAGATCACCCAGCCACAGGCACCAACGACTCAGGTTGTTGATGAACTCGACCGAACCGTACCACCGGCGAAACAGCGGGGCGGCTTTCGGTTCAAGTTGGATGAACGCGGCCTTTTCGTCGTCGGTGAACAGGTAATGCCCACCGTCGATCGGCTTGTTCCCGATACCGATTTCCGGCACGGGGCAGATCGGCGTGCGCCGGTTCGGCAGCAGGTAGTCGGGCGCATCGACCAGGTAAGGGTTGATGCGTTTGGCCGCGATGACGTGCGCGTTCTCGGCCTTGATGTCGCCGGTGTAGTCGTAAATCGTGCAGTGCTCCGGCACGCGCAGACCAAAGCCGATGATGACGCAATGCACCTGCGCGATGCCTTTGCCTTCGTTGCTCCATTGGAACGTCCGATGCGCGAACCGGATCTGAACACCGCCTTGCAGCAACGGCCCCCACAGCACGGACACCTGCTCGCCCTGCGTGATCGAGTTGGTCGAGACGAACGCCACGTCGATCGACGGGTTTTGCTGGATGTACGCCAGCGCCTTAACGTACCAGGCGGCCACGTAGTCCAGCAGACCGCCGTTCTTGATCTTCGCAAAAATCAGGCGAGCATCTTCCCGCTGGGAATCGCTCAGGTACTTCGCACCGATGAACGGCGGATTGCCCATCACGTACGAGCATTGTGCGGGCGGCAGGATCGACGCCCAATCGACGCGCAGGGCGTTGTCCTGATGGACGTGCGGTGTGTCCACCAACGGCACCGTCGGGCGGGTGTTGCCGAAGCGGTCCGCCGACTCGAGGTTCATCTGGTGATCGGTGATCCACAGCGCGACGCGGGCGATGTGCGCCGCCGCCGCGTCGATCTCCAGGCCGTAAAACTGGTTGACCCGCACCCGGCAAAGCGTGGACACGTCCAGCAGGCCCGGGCCTTGCCCGAAATCGACGAACAACGCCGCGATCACGTCGTTTTCCAGGCGACGGAGTTCCCGGTACGCGATCACCAGGAAGTTCCCGCAGCCGCAGGCCGGATCGAAGAACGTCAACGTTGGCAACTTGTCGTACAGCGCTTGCAACCGCGGCTTGCTCTTGCGGGCCTTCTCAAACTCGGCGCGCAGGTCGTTCATGAACAACGGGTTGATCACCCGCAGGATGTTGCGCTCCGAGGTGTAGTGCGCGCCAAGTTCCCGCCGGCTGGCCTGGCGTTTTTCGTCGGGCGTGTGCGCCTCGAGCACGCCTTGGAACATCGCCCCGAAGATCGCCGGGCTGATCCCGCTCCAATCGAGTTCCGCGCACTTCACCAGCAGGTCGCGCATGGCCCGATCGAACGACGGGATGCGCGTTTGTTCGGCGAACAACGACCCGTTGACGTAGGCGAAGGCCGCGAGGTTTTCATCGAGGTTGCTCGACCGTTCCGTGTCCGGCGTGTCGAGCACGTCGAACAGCGCAAAAAGGCTTTGGCCGGTGTCCCGCCCATCCTCGCGCGTCGCCTCGACGTACCGCCGGAACATCCCGTCCTGCCCGAAAATGCCCGTGTCATCGGCGAAGAGGCAGAACAGCAGGCGCGTCAAGAACACTTCCAGGTCGCGGCCCCGGAAGTTGGCCTGCAACAACGCCTCGTGCAGCCGTGAAACAGCGTAGGCCGCTTGCCGGTTGATCGGGGATTCCTCGACGATGGCCGGCGCGGTCTCGCCGTCGATCAAAAACCGGAACCAGCCCGCGTGCTTGGGCAGGTCGGAGAGTTTGCATTCGGCCTGGGTGTCGGTCCGCAGGTCGTACAGCCTGAACCGTGCGAAGTCGGACACGATGATGTAACGCGGGCGCTCGCCTTCGGGCAGGGCCGTGAAGTAGTCAGACGCCTGGCTGAACGCGGAGTTCAGGTCTTTACCCTTGCTCTTGTGCTCGACGATCAACAGGCCCGGGATGAAACTATCAATGAACCCACGGGTACCGTCGATCTTATCGACGGCCTTCTCGTAAATGGTCGCGGACTCCGGGCGGATGCCGAAGCACTCGTAAAACCGCGCCCAAAACAACTTGGCGTCCGCGTTTTCGCGCTCCGCCTGCTTCCATTGTTTGGCGAACGCCTGAAGGCGGGTACGGATTTCCGGGAACGAGAGAGCGGACATAGGGCGCGGCGGAAAAAAGGACCAGAGATTGTATCTGGGAAAGCGCCCATTCCCGTGCGAAGCGTGGCCGTTCCGTTCGCGAGCGACAGGCCAGCGGTCCGGGCCTTCGGAACAGCAAAATCGCCCCTCGTTGACATTGCCGGCATTTGCCGGCGTTTTTCAGCCAGGACGGTCCCATGTCAACAGAGTACAAGCCCACGCTACGCTTTAACGCGCTCGAAACTCGACGCATCAACTCCGCAGCCGGCGCGGCCGGCCAGAAGCCGGCCGAATGGATGCGCAAACTGATCCTCGATCACGCCCCGCCGTTGACCATTGCTGATCCGCTGGCCGTGCGCGTGGCCGGCTTTGAAGAGCGCTTTGGTTGGAACCTGATTCATTATGCCGACGCGTTGGCGCACGCCGAGACTTTTCAGACGGACATCAGCGATATTGCGGACTACATGGAGCGCTACACGACGACACAAGACGGGGAGGTCTGGATCGACGGCGAAAAACTCCCGGGCGTGTCGGCCGGCGATGTGACCAGTGTAGAAGCGAGGGCCGTCGATCTATGTCGAGCGATCAACCTCGCGCATATACGCGCACTGCTTTCGACGGAGGGGGCGTAGGCCAGTTGAACCGTCGCGGGGCGGAGCACGGTAACCAACGTTTATGGTGCTCAACGGCTTGACCACCGCCTCGCGCTGCGCGCGACCCGTGGAAAACGGGGCTCTGGCGTGCGGCGTTCGCCGCTGGCCCCGTTTCCCACAGGCTCCGGGCCGTGGACAAACCTTCACCGGATGCCTTGCATGTCCATCGCGGCGCCAAGCCGGTTGTACCACTCTTGCGCGCCGCTCCCGGTGTGAAAGTAGACTCGATGCTGCGGCCGGTCGAGGTCTTTCGTGTTGATCAACACGTACGGCTTGACCATCGCGTTCGACGTGCTCACCTCGACCGTGCGCACTTGGTCGAATGGGATTATGCGCGGTGCGCTGAACCAGCCGGTTTTGACGAGCAACTGGCGGCTCGTCGGGTCGAGTTCGAGGCGGCAGCGGCCGAGGCCTTGAGCGTGGCGGTGCGTGGGATTGAACGACATGGTGTTCTCCGTTGGTGTTGAACGCAGAAACGGCTCCTTGCGGAGCCGTTGAAAAATCAGGTGATGCGGTTCAGGGCAGGAAGGCCGACAGCCGTTGATACAGGGTCGATTCGAGGCTATTGGAACCGTCCGCGGTGTGCAGCAGCAGAGGCGACCCGCTAGCGTCCTTGAACGTGGCGTTGAACGCCGTATCGAAGGCCGTCTCCAGTTGCGGAGAAATCGAGCCCGCACCGCCCACGCAGGCGTTGTACTGGCCGGTGGGCATCCCGGTCGTTTGCGTGGCCGGCGGGATGATGCCGTTCGGAATCGGTTGCGCACACGCGGCCATCGCGGCGGCCTTGTAGGCGGTGACGAAGTTCTTCAGGTTCGTCAAGCCATAGCCCAAGCCGCCTGGCGCGCTGCTGGTCAAATACTGCAACGTCGCCTCGTACGCGCCGTACGCGTTGAGGTTCGTGTTCGGGTTCGACGCGGCGAGCACGTCGCCGGCCTGGACGGTCGCCAGCACGCTCTCTTTCGTGCCGATGCTCTGCCCGGCGACCGTTTGCGCCGTACCCTCTTGAAACCAAATCTCACCGCCGCCGAACGGCTCCATCAGGCTGTACAGCGCTGCGTGCGTGCTTTCGTGAACAACCAGCGGGGCCATCGCATCGAGCGACGTGGCACTCGGGTAGCGAGTGTCAAAGTTCGGGCTATCAGCGCTCATCAACTGCATGACCGGGCCGGGCAACCCGAGCACCGTTTGGCCGGTGATCGCGGTACCCGTTTCGCCGATCCCCTGGCCGAGGGCCTTGTCCACGCACAGCACCACCTTGTTCTGGCCGTCGAACGCCGTGCCCGTCGTGGGCAGGGCCAGCGCCGTGCGAACGGTCGGGAGTGCCTGGTTCTCGAACTGGTCGGCCGCGAGTTCTTGCGCCTTGACGCTGGCGCCGGCCGAGAACACGATCACGTCCGGCGCGTCCACCACCGTCGTGCTCACCGTCGAGCCCGAGCAGGCCGATTGCAGCCCGCTGGTGCCGACGTACGAGTTGAACGACGGCCCGGAGTAGTTCGTTACCACGTCACCGGCGATGTCGGCCGGAGGCGTGTAAGCGGCGAGAAGCGCCTGGCCGTTGCTCGTGCTCGTCGTCGTGGTGCCGGTGCCCGTGCCAGAACCCGAGCCGGAACCGGAACCGGACGAACCACCGCCACCGCCACCACCACCACCGCAGGCGGCCAGAGCGAAGGACACGGCCGCAGCGGCGGCCACCGTTTTCAGCATGTTGCTCATCATGAAACCCCCGTAGTGTGCGTTGCGTTTTCCGCCAAGCCGGCCGGCGTTCGTGGCCGGATGTTACCAAAATATGCCAGAGTGGCATATTGAAGTGTTGCAGGGAGCATGTCGCCATGCTTCCGTCCGTTCATCACACCCGCTATCGCCTGGTTCAGGCGCATCTCCGGGCGCTCCGCAAGGGCGCCGGGATGACTCAGGGCGACCTCGCAGTACTGCTCGACGTCGATCAATCGTTCGTGTCGAGGCTGGAGCGAGGGGAGCGTTACGTCGATCTGCTCTTCTATCTCGACTGGTGCCGCGCGTGCGGCGTCGAACCGTCCGACGCCGTGGCGCGGTTGGTCAACAAAGGCGCTTAACTCCGCGCCGACCCATCACGCTCCTGCTGGTCAACCGGCGGCGCTCGACGACCGCGATTTGAACACCGGGCGCGACGTGTCGGCGCCCAGCGACTCCAGCAGGGCCAGCACCTCGTTGCGCGTGCCGCGGGACGAGGCGCCCGGGTAAGCCTTGGACGTTTTGCCAAAGTTCAGGCGGACGGCCCGGTATGGCGTGACGACGCCCACGCGCTCGTCGAACCACCCGCCTGCATCGACGGGGTGCCCGTGCTCAACGAGCCAGCGGACGGCAGCCAGATTGCCGACCCTCGCGACCTCGTGCAGCGGCGACGTGGTGAACGTGCCCCACGTGCGCGGCAGGTCGATCGTCGCGCCCGCGTCGAGCAGTGCCTGGGCGTTGTCGAGCGCGTGCGGCGAAACAAGTGCGTTGCCGGTACCCGACGCCATGATCGCGAGCAGCAGCGGCGTGCTACCGCCCGCGTCCTGCGCGTTCACGTTCGCCCCGGCCGCAGCCAGGCGCTTGATCGCGGGCGCCCGGCCGAACAGCGCGGCGAAGTGCATCACCGTGCGCCGTTGTGGGTCGCTCGGGTCCAGCGCGTTCACGTCCTCGCCGGCCGCAATCGCTGCGGCCAGTTCGTCGTCGTCGAGCCGGCGGATGGCCTCGAACAGCGGCGGCAAGGTGCGGGGAATGTCCTGGTCCATAAACGTCTCCTGAAAATAAAAAAGCCCCGTGGTTTCACGGGGCCGAACGTTGAGAAGGATCGCGGGTCAATCGGTCGCGTGCTCGTGCAGCACCGCGGCCCACAGCCGTTCCTGCCGGGCGTGACGCTGCCCGCGGTTCGTCTGGCGTTTCGTCTGCTTCGATCGACTCGCTTTTTTCGGCTTCGGCTTGCGGTCGTTCATGCGTCCACCTCGTCGAACCACATGTCGGCATACGCTTTCGCGCACACGGCACGGTGATCGCCACGGAGCGACAGCCCAAGGTGCCGGTCCAGCCGTTCCTCGCCGGTGAGCCCGATGTCGCTCGACACCAGCATCACGGCGCCGAACCAAAGCGGCAGGGCCGCCAGTACGTACGCGCCGGGCAGCAGGCCGCGCCAGGCCAGCAGCACGACATCGACGGCCAGCAGGGCCACCGCCGCGGAGAGCACCACCGCGACGGCGACGCCGCGCAGGTTCACGCCGCGCTCGCGAACCAGGTTCGTGAAGTTGTTGCGCATGATGACCTCCAGGTTCAGCGGCCGGCCGCGGTGAACGACTGCTCCGAGTCCTCGTCGCCCGTAGGCTTGCGGCGGGCGAGGATCGGCCAGACGCCAGCGACGAAGAACACGATGCCCACGAGCAGCACGGACAGCGTGAGCAGGGGCAGGTCGTAAAACGCGGTCGTGCCGCCGACGGCGAAAAACACGAGCGCGATGACGAGCGGCATGAGCGAAGGCACTACAAAGCGAGGGTCGTAAAACATGGTCAAATCTCCCGAAACGAAAGGGTTTGAAGTTCAAGAAGGCGGCGACGGGCACGGGCCAGGCGGCGGTCCGCGTGTTTCAACCGGGCGGTGACGACGCCCGCTTGATGGTTGAGCAGGAACGAAGCGGCGATCGAGCCGATGGAGAGCAGCGATTCGACGACGCAGAACACCACCAGGTTGCCCGCGGGTTGCCGGCCGGCGGCCAGCGTGAGCAGCGCGCCGAGCGTCACGCAGAACGACGCGGCGGACGCCGACACCGACACGCGGAAGGCGATCGACACACGACGGAGCGACGCTTGCGCGGCGGCCCGCTCGTGCTTGTAGTGGTCTTTCCGGGCGACGTAGCCCTGAAGTCCGAAAATGACCGTCGCGCGCCGGGCCGTGTTCATGTCATGCCTCGACCAGTTCGGCGTAACGATCGAGGAACCGCTGGCGTTCGCTGGGCGGGAGGCTTTCCATCGCCAACAGCGATGCACCGATGTACAGCGTGCGCGAGATGGCGATGGCTTTCGCTTCACGATCGACGTTGGCGACGACGCCGCGCACGAGCGTGAGCGGCCCGATGCGAACGCGGTCCGTCGCGTGGTTCGCAAGCCAGGCTTTCCAGCGTTTCGTGTTCGGGTTGACGGACGACTCAGGCATAGGAACTCCAGAAGGATTGCGCGTTGGCACCAACGCCATGAACCCAAGTTACCTCGAGCCCAAACTAAAGCAAGCGCGTACGGCGGCGGTCGGCAAAAATAGTTTGGGTTCCCAGGCGACGGGCGATGCACGGGCCGGAGTCCACGAACAGCATGGGGACGCGTGAGCGTCCCCATGTCTTTTGCGCGTTCCGAAAAGCACCGGCGCTCACGCACCGGCCGACCCGCTGGCGCCCATCCGCGCGAGCGCCTGGTCGCCGACACGGCCCCCTTGTACCGACCCGGCCCGCCATGAGGCGGGCACCGATCGGAACCGAAGCACGGCGTTACAGCGTGTCGGTATCCGGGCGGAAAAACGGGCGGGCCGGTCGGCGGAAAAGCCAATCGAAAACGCGATCACCGCGATTCCGAGGTTCCCGCGTCTCGATCGTGAGGAACGGCCAGATCGTGGCGATGACTTCCCGCGGCAGGTTCTGGACGATCCGCGCAACCTCCAACAGATCCCGGGTCCGTACGACGGCGCGCAGCCAGAGCCAGAAGAAGAGCACCGTGGCGACCAGCGCGCACGGAGCGAGCGCGCTGCCCGGGTCGTCCATCGCAAACATGGCCGCCGCTTCAGAGGCAACGCCCAGGACGAAGAGCGGCACGATGCGGCCCTTCGTTTTGTTCAGGTCCAGCGCGAGCGTGTCGATGCGATACGTTTTCAGGTTCATGATGAGACTCCAGCGAGGGATGAAACGGAGAGCCCCGGCGCCGCCGGGGCGACGGGATCACAGCGACGTGAAATAGTCGCCGAACCAGACCGGCCGACCGAGACGGCGCGCGAGGCGGCCATGTTCCGGCGACGGCACATGGCGCAGCACGGTCCAGCGGCGCACGCGGTTCGGGTGAACCGGGCCGTGCTCGAACGCCGCGAACCGGCGTACCGCCGCCGGTTTGCTGGCGTCGTTGAACAGCAGGACGTGCTCGCACGAGTGCGCCGGCTCCGGTTCGCGCGGCACGGAGAGGGACGGTGAGGCGTCCCACATCGCGTCGATTTCGGCGCGGAAGTCGGCGACCGCCTGATCGACGCTCGGTGTGGCCGACGAGCGCAAAGCGTCATCGACGATCGAGCGGATGGCGTCCGGCAGCCGGGTCTTGAACCCAGCGCCGTCCGTCTCGGCCTCGCGGGCCGCGTCGAACAGCACGAGGCAATCGAACGCGATGCGCTTCGCCAAGGTGCGTGCTTGCGCCCGGCGTCGCGTGCGCAGCGACCGACGAACGGTCGTCGGCGCACCGGGCACGCGGAGGTCGGTCGGCAGGCCGATGCAGAACGCGAACATGCCGGACGGCGTGTTGGTGAGGTACGAGGGTTGTTTGGCGTGGACGGTGATCATGAGGGTTCTCCAGACAGGTTGAACAACAGGTGGGTCAAGCAGGGGCGCGGGCGAGCCGCATGTACTTCTTTAGGAACACCAGGCGTTCACGGTCGGGCAGGGCCAGCCAGGCCAGCAGCGCGGCGCCGAGGTGATCGCTCACGCGAGCGGTCGCCGTCGCTTGCTCCGGCCCGGTGAGGCCGGCGCTTTGCGCGACCCATGCGGCGTGCGCCGGCACCAGCGCTTTCACGTCGGCGTAGACCTGGCGAACGACCGAGGTACCGACCGCGTGCCGCGTCGCCTGCCGGCGAGCGCGCGATGCACGCGAGCGGACGGTGCTGGCCGGCGTGCTCATCACACGCCCCCGTCCGTGGCCGCCGGTTCGGCCAGATGAACCGCGAGGTCGTCCAGGCTCGACACCGCGGGCTCGTCATGGGCCGCCTGCTGTGCGTCGTGCGGCGGGTTGCCGAGGCCGGCGGGCGAAGCGCCCGCCGGCTCGACCGAGGTGGTCGAGGCCGCCGCGAGAGCGGCCGGCACCGCGCTGATGTACGTGTTCAGGTACTCCAGCCGGCGCTCGCGCTTCATATCGACGAACGCATCGAGCGCGGCGCCCAGCAGGTCGTTCAGGTGTGCGCCGGCCACGACGGCGGCGGTCGCACGGTCCGACTTCGACAGTTTCGGGTTGTCCCGAGCCTCGCGGCAGTACGTCACGTCCTCCTGCAGCGTGGCTTTTGCGCCCGACAGCATGGCGGTCAAGATCGACGCGCCGAGGTTGCTGCGCACGCTCGACCACTTCGCACGGCTCGCACGGATGCGTTGCCGCGTACGTTCTAGCCGTTGGGCTTCACGGTCGAGTGGTGCGTTCAGGTCGGCGGACATGGCTCAAGTTCTCCCGGGTCGTAAACGAAAAACGCCCCAGCGGTGAACTGGGGCGAACGTTGAGCGCGACGGATCGCGCGAATGCGATGAGTACAAGATACGGCTTCACGCGCGGCCGTCAACACCCGGCCGCGCCATTTTTTGAACGGCGTGCGCTCGCTGGCCCGAACGTACGCGAGCCACACCGACTTATGGACGGATTGCCTGGAACTCCTCAAGGTTTTTCCGGGCAGCGCATTCGACGGTCCACGGCGCGGAAAACAGGCCCGGCACCCGCAGTTGTTGCTTGCGACGGTTCACGCGTCGCCCCGTCCGATCCGCTCGTTTTTCCGCCCATCCCCCGACCGTTTCGTGCGTGGAAGTACAAGAAACGGGGCAGGTCGGAAAGGCGTACAAGAAACGTGTTTAGCAGGAAGTCGTACAAGAAACAGGCGAGCGGGCAAGGCGGGCAGATCACGAGGCAGGCGGGGCGGTCGTACAAGAAACACAGCGAACCTCAACGACCACACCAGCACCACGATCTCCAGCAACGTCGGACAGCAATGGTTAGGACGTACAAGAAATAACGGGGAAGGCGTACAAGATATACAGCAGGACATCGAGGGCAGGCGTACAAGCAACACCGTGAAAGGCGTACAAGCAACACCGGGGTAGTGGTACAAGAAGCATACGGCGGTGGTGGGTTTGCGCTTCCCCTCGTTTCTCTCGGGGTACGGCGACAACACACACATTGCACCTTCGGTGCCTCCTCCCCTGGCCGCTTCGCGGCCCTTTCGCCTTGCTGCGCAAGGCTCTTGTCGTCGCCGCGTGGCGGCGACATGGAAGGAGGCCGAAGCCTTGCCCGGTAAGGCTTCGGCGGTCGCCGCGCTACGGCCGAAAAGACGGTCGCCGCAGCGTACCGCGGGCGCCCGTTTGCATTCGGCCGACGCTGGAGTTAATCGTACGTACGCCGACCCACCACCGGAGCCCGTCATGGCAATGCCAAACCTTCACGTTCGACTGAAACCCACCAGCAACAACCGCCTGAAAGATTTGGCGGAAGCGCAGGGCATCAGCCAAGGCGACATCGCCCGGCGTGCGATCGACGCCTACCTGGACGGCATCGACATCGCCGCGATGCTCGACGAGCAGCGCAGGGCGATGAATCAGCAGATCGCCGCGCTGGACGACCGGTTGAGCAAGCGGTTCGAGGACCACCTGAAGTCGATGGCGATGGCGTTCGCGTCGATCCACTTGACCGTCGATCAGGCCGGCCAGGTGATCGGTGGCCGCATCGACGAACTACCGCCGGACGCGGCACGGCGTGCCGCCTAACCGGTCAAAACCCACGGCACCAAAAAACGGCCCCGAGCCGTGAGTCGAGGCCGCCGCGCTCACCAACCGCCCAGCGTTTTGTTTTCCAGCCGCACCCGCAGCACCCGCCCGTTCCGTCGAGTCGCCCGCAGGTAATGCGGGCTACCCGGTACGGGAGCCATCGCGCTCCGCTTCACCGGGAGCCGACTCATGGCCAAGTACGACGACGACAGCAACAACACGCTCCGGCTCTTCTTGCAGAAGCAGCCGGCCAACACCAGTTCCTCGCAGAAGGTGGTGAACCTCGATCGGGCGCTCGCCTACACCGTGGTTCTGTCCGTTCTCGCCTTCGCATTGACCTTGAGTCTCCTGCTCGGGTTCTTCCCGGTCGTCATGGCCGACGGAACGATCGGCTGGACCGACTTCTGGGGCGCGTTGTTCGGGACGATCCTGAACGCGGCGCTGCCCACCCATCCGTTCGCCGGTGAAGCCTACCGCTTCGTGAGCCTCTTCCACGAGTATCCGTTCACCATCGGCTGGCACCTGGCGATCGCGCTGGTACCGGCCGTCGTGACCGGCCGGCTCGTTTGGGGCGACACCGCGAAGCCGATCGAGGCGCAGCCGCACGTGGACGGCAACAAGGCATACCGCGGCAAGGAAGCCCTGCAGAAGGTGGCGGCCGACGCCGCCGCTCCGCAGGGCGAAGGCTTCCTGAAAATCCACCCGGACGTGGCCGCGCTGCCCCGCAACACCTGGATGCGGCACGTGCTGATGGTCGGCGCGTCCGGCGCCGGGAAAACGATGATCCTGCTGCACTGGCTCTTCGGGTTGCGGGACATGGACGCCAAGGTGGTGATGACGGACCAGAAGGGCGACTTTTCCCAGTTGTTCGGCAAGTTCGACGAGAACGGCAACAGCGTCGGCGCCGCACTCATCAACCCGTGGTCGGCGCACAGCGACGTGTGGGACATCGGCCGCGAACTGGCGAGCGCCGACGCCGTGGACGTGTTTTGCGCGACGATGATTCCCGGCGACGGCCCGCAGCGGTTCTTCACCGACGCCGCGGCCAACATTCTGCAGGCCGTGATCGTGACCTGCCAGATGGACTGGGGGATCGACTTCGGCTGGACGGAGTTGAGCCGGCGCGCCGGGTTGAGCCAGCCCGAACTCGTGGCCTTGTTCGAGCCGTACATCGACGAGAAGTCGCCGAACTACAACGCGACCATCAAAACGGCCCACACGCTGGTGATCGACCCGAACCCGGCCACCATGTCGGTGCTCATGACGTTGAAGAACGGCGCGAAGTTGATCGACAAACTCGCCAACGCGTGGCCCTCGACCATCCCGAACGACCGTCGGCGCAAGATCGCCCTCTGCGACTGGGTGCGCGACGACTACGCCGGACCGAAGCAACTGGTGCTGCGCGGCGAGCCGGAAAAGCCGCTCACCGAGGCATACCTGGCGGCGATGGTCAACGTACTCGCCCCGCTGATCCTCGCGCTGAAAGACTCCCGCCGCCGCACGATGGCCGTGGTGCTCGACGAGTTGTGCGGAACCAAGCGGCTCAACATCATGGGGCTGCTCGACAAGGGGCGCAGCAAGGGTTGCATGACGGTGGCCTGCTTTCAGGACATTGACCAGGTGAAACTGAAGTACAGCCAGGAAGAGGCCAACATCATGTGGTCCGTCGTCGGCACCCGGATCGTGACGCGCACCGGCGTCGGCCCGACCGCCGACACCATGTCGCAATGGTTCGGGAAGCGGCTTGTCAACAAGGTCAACACGTCCGTCACGGCCAACGGGCAAGGCGCCGCGCCGCCGAACGAGACGAAGTCGTACCACGAAGAGAGCGTGCCGCTGGTCCGCCCGTACGACCTCACCGACGAGAACAAGATGTACCGCAAGGGCGACAAAACCCAGTATGGCTTCTCGGTGGCCGGCTGGCTCACCTTCGGCGGCAACGTCTACAAACTCTGGTGGCCTGGCTTTGCAGTCGATCAGTTGGTGCAATGCGCGGACGACGAACTGGCCGACTGGGCCAAGCCGATCACGGCGCCGCTGGCCGTGAAGGCCGTCAACACCGCAACGGCCCAAACCCTCGACCCCACCGCGAACGCGGGCGAGCAGCGCGGCCACACGCCGGAGCCGGAGGAACCGGCGGAACCGACGGACGAGGAGTACGAGCACGAGCGCACCGAGGAGAACGCCCGGGCGCCCGAGGTGATCGCCGTGATCGACGAACCGGGCGAGCCCGAACCGGTCGCCGCCAAGCCGACCGCCAAACCGGCCAAGGCGAAATCGGAGGACATCGACGGCAGCGACCTCGACGACATGATCGAGGAGATGGGCGCGGAGGTCGGCGCCGACCAGGTGGGCGAAGCGCTCGACGTGCCCGGCCTTGGCGTCGTGCTCGACGTGGTGAAGGTCGTGGACATGATCCATGCGTCGAAAACGCCGACGACCGGCCAGCCGGGCCAGCCGAGCAAGCCCGGGGGCACCACGCTGGTGTTCCGTCCGTGACCGCCACGGGGCGTACCTCTATAGGTACGCCCCGTTGGCTTGACAGTGCCTGGGAGTACGAGACACTGGTTTGACCGTTGGCACCAACGCCCGCCCACCCTCGACGGACCCCACCATGATCGGTTTCACGCCCCTGAACAAAGCCGGTGTCGGCCCGAAAGGCCAGAACGTGCTCAAGTATTTGAAGAACACCGAATACTATCGGAACGCCGACGGGGCGATGGAGAGCCCGACGCGTTGGGCCGGTGACGGCCCGGCCTCGCTGGGCCTGTCCGGCAAGGTCGATTTCGCGGCGCTGGACAAACTCGCGGCCGGCCGCGCGCCGGACGGCACGCCGCTGGTGGCGAACGCGGGCAAGGACCACGTGATCGGCTACGAGTTCACGTTCAGCCCGCACAAGGGATTCTCACTCACGTGGGCACAGGCCGGCGACGCCGAGCGCGCCGACCTGCTCGCGGCGCACCGGGCCGCGGTCGATAAGAGCCTCGAATACCTTAAGGAGAACCTGGAGGTTCGCGTCGGCGCGGGCGGCATGGAACGGCAGAAGTGCACCGAAATCTTCGCCGCCGGTTTTACGCATTTCGCCAACCGCAACCTCGAAATGCAGGTACACGAACACATGCTCGTGTTCAACGTCGTGCGCGGCGAAGACGGCAAGACCCGCGCGATGAACACCCGAGACCTGCAGCAGCACCGGTTCGTCATGGACCAGGTGTACCAAGGCACGCTGGCGCACGAACTGCAACAACGCGGCTTCGCCATCCGCCAGGACATCGAGGTGAACCAGCACACCGGGCGCGAGACCGGCAACGTCTTCTACAAGATCGACGGGATCACCCGTGAGGCCGAAGAAGCCGAGTCCAGCCGCCGCATGGAACTGCTGAAATACGCGGCCGAGCACGACGTGTCGAACCAGCAGGCCGCCCTCGCCACCCGCAAGGACAAGGACGAGCCCACGTTCGCCGAACTCGACACGATGTGGCGCCAATCCCTCGCGCCGCTGCACGAGGCCGGCCTGCTGCCGACCAACGAGCAGTTGAAACAGCGCCCGCAGCACGACTGGACGATCCGCGAGGACCAGGCCTTGCTGATGAAACTGCACAAGACCGACGCGAACGTGAGCCGTCGCGACATCGTGGCCCTGATCGCGGCCGAGGCCGGCCCGGCGTTCAAGGGCGACCTGCGCAAACTCGACAGCATGGTGGACGGGTTCATGCAGCGCAACGGCTTCGTGCAGAAGCCAGCGAACACCCGCGGCCAGGTCATGTACACCAGCCGGTGGATGATCGACCAGGAGCGCAGCCTGCGCGACATCGACCTGCAACTGCGCGCCAACACCGCGCACAACCTCGCGCCCGAGGTGGTGCAGAAGGCGCTCGCCGACTACGAGCAGCGCAAGACCGCCGAGTTCCAGGCCGCCATGTCGCCCGAGAAGTTGAAGGCCGGTCTGGCCGCCGTCGCCACGGCCGAGGCCAACCTGGCGAAAGCCGCGACCCCCGGCGACGTGGCGCTCGCCGAGAAAGCGCTGGGCGAGGCCCGGCGTGCCGCCGGCATCGCGCGCTTGACCGACGAGCAGCGGCGCAACGTCGAGTACGCGACCATGCACACCGGCGGGGTGGCGAACCTCGTGGGCTGGGCTGGCACGGGCAAGACTTTCACCGCGCAAGCGTTCGTCGATGCGTACCGGTCGCAGGGCTACGAGGTGCTGGGCGTGGCCGGGGGCTGGAAGGCCAGCAAGAAACTGGAGTCCGAGGTGCAGGGCATGGACGCCCGGGCGCTGGCATCGTTGCTCGCCCGGCTCGACAACGGTTCGATCAAACTTCACGCCCGGAGTCTGATCGTGCTCGACGAGGCCGGTATGGTGGGTACCACCGACCGGCAGCGGCTCGAGCAGCACGTCGCCGCCGCGGGCGGCAAGATCATCGCCACCGGCGACGGGCGCCAGTTGAAGTCGCCGAGCGCGGGCGACTCCTACCGCATCTCGATCGACGCCGTGGGCTCGATCGAGATGACCGACGTGCAGCGCCAGAAATCCGCGGACCATCGCCAGACCGTGGCGATGCTGTACGCCGCCGACAACGGCCTGGAAACGTTCAAGCGCATGAAGGCCCACGGCCACATCGTGGAAGTGGCCGTACCGGACGAGGCGCGCGAGCAGGGCGCCGACCGCCGGGCGATCCAGCAGCGGATCGCGCAGGACTGGAGCGCCAGCATGACCGCGAGCAACGAGCCCAGCGCGAGCAAGCGGGTCAAGGATCACATGGTGATCGCCACGAGCAACGAGGACGTTCGCGGCCTCAACGAGGCCATCCGCACGGAGGCGCGCAAGCAAGGCTTGATCACCGGCGGCGACGTGACGCTGCGCATCGTGCCCAAGGCCAGCGAAACGGGCGTCGCGGTGCAGAAGAACTTCGCCGTGGGCGAGCGCATCCAGTTCCTCGAAAAATGCGACGACGAGGCCAAGGCGAGCAAGGCGCTCAAGGCTCTGCGTGGCAACATCATCCGGGCCAGGCAAGGCCGCACCGTGACCGACCGGATGACCGGCGAGACGTTGACGCTGGCCGACCTGCAAGCCCGCTTGCCCGAGGTCGAACGCACGGCCCGGCTCGCCCCGCTCGGCGTGAGCAACGGTACCAACGCGATCGTCACCCGCATCGACGACTTGGGCAACGGACACCACAAAATCCACGCCACGATCCTCGACGACGTGGAGAAGGATAAGAACGGCCGGCAGCAGAACGGCCGGAGCGTGTCGTGGAGCACCGCCGACCTGAACGCGTTCGACCACGCGTGGGCGATCACCAACCACGGCGGCCAAGGCCAAGGCGAAAAGCAGGTGTTTGTCATGACGAACACCATCGACACGAACGACTCCGTGCTCGTGCAGTTCACGCGCGAGAAAGAGATGGTGAGGTTTTACGGGACCGACGCCGATTTCAAACACTTCCCCGAAGCGCTGGAAGAGTTGTCGTTGAAGGGCAACGCCACCGACAACCTGCCCGAACATCTGCGCGACGGCCACGAGCAGGCCCTGCACGAGAAGGCCGCGGCCAAGGCGGCCGAGGAACGCCGGGCACTGGCCGGCACGGCCCGCGAACAACTGGCGGGCATGGGCCTGAACGCCGGTACGACGGCGCACGATGACCGGGCCGACGTGGTGGCCGCGATGGCGGTCGAGCACGCCGAGCGCGTGAGCAAGAGCCCGGATCGGCCGGTCGTCACCGCCGCGGTGAATCCCCGCGACGTGCCCGCGCTCAACGAAGCGATCCGCGCCGAACTGCGCGCCAACGGCGTGATCACCGGCAACGACGTGACCTTGACCGTGGCCCGCGGCGGCGACTTCAACCCGCCGTCGTTCCGGCCCGAGCCCGATGCGCGCGTGGCGAAGAACGAGGACGGCGACCGGTATTTCCGCGGCGTGCTCGTCGCAACCGGCACCGGCCTGGTGAACCCGGCCGACCCGACGAGCCGTTCGCCGTATGCCACCATCCGCACGCGCGACGGCCACAAACACCAAGTGTTCGGCGTCGATGTCGTGCCGGCCATCGAGCGCGGCGGCGTCAAGCCGGGCGACACCGTCGAACTGCGGCGCACCGGCGAGCAGCCGGTCGAAATCACCGACCGCAAGACCGGCGAAACCAAGGTTGTCATGCGCAACGGTTGGGAAGCCGTGCCCCACGACTTCGCCGCGCACGAGCAGGCCCAGCGAGAGACGTACATCGCGGAGGTGCAACGGCAGCGCGACGCGGCCGAGGTGCCGACGACCACCGCCGACCTGAACCTCGCGGCCGGCGACGTGGTGACGTTCGGCAGCCGTGGCGCGGCCCTGTACCACGGCATCGCCGACCCGTCCGCGCGGCTCACCATCACCGCGATCGACGGCACCGACCCGGCCAACCCGAAGGCCACGGCGCGGTGGAACGGGCAGGACTTCACGCTCACCAACGGCGACCAGGTGGAGCACGCGCACGCGGTGCCCGTCTGGAAAGCCGCCCGCGACGCGAAAACGCAGGACGGCCCGGCGGCGTTCGTGCAGGTCATGGCGAGCGACGCGCAACGGGCAGAGGCCAAACTTGGCCCGTCGCCCACGCCCGGCCAAGCCGGCGTGCCCGGCAAGGAAGCGCCCGAGGTCATCGACCCGCAGGCGCTGCGCGACCTGCACGCCAAGGCCGACACGCTGCACGTCCACGGCACCGCCAAATCGTTCCGGGCCACGGCCCGCGCGCACACCGACCATCTGGAACGGCGCGATCAACTCACCGAGCGCGCGGACAACGCGGCGCGTTCGATCAACCGGAGTACCACGATGCAGATCACCGAGAAACCCGACGACGCCGTGAAAGCGTTGGCGCACGCGTTCGTCGCCAGCGAGACGCCCGAGCAGGACCGCCGGGCCGTGGGCAGCACGCCGCGCGACGTGGCGAACCTCACGGACGCGATCCGTTCGGCCAAGCGCGAGGCCGGCCAGTTGCACGGCGAGGACCACGCCGTGCGCGTGCGCGCCGGTACCGCGAGCGTGGAGATGCCCGTGGCCGCGGGCGACCGTATGGTGCTGCGCAACGACAAGACCCTGTCGCTCGCGTTGCCCGTGCGGCTGGAGGAACCGATGGCGGCCACGCTGCACCTGAACACCGTGGCCCGCGGGGCCGACGGCGTGCTGCGCGCCACCGCCACCATCGAGAGCCCGAACGAGCGCGATCGGCAGAACGGCCAGAGCGTGACGCTCGACGAGGACAACCTTAAGCGCTTCCGCCACGCCTACGCGACGACGCAGAAAGACGCCGCCGATCGCCCGCGCCCGCACGTGTTCGCCCTCGTGGGCGAGCGCGACGCACCGGCCCGCGTCGAAAACGCCTTGAAACCGGCGGGACAGGCCGAAGTGTTCGCCACGCCCAAGGCGGCCCAGCGACTCACCGAGCACGTCGAGGCCGGCGCTCGGGCGAAGGAGCAGGCGGTGGAGAACAAGGCGGCCACGGCCGAGCGCGCAGCGGCCGGCCGGGACGCGATCCGGGGCATGATCGAGAAGCGCGAAGGCGAGGAGCGCGCACGCCAGCAGGCGATCGACGCGCAGCGCAAGGCCGACGAGCAGGCCAAGCAGGCCGAAGCCGCGGCCCGAGCGAAGCAGCAGCGCGAGGTGCAGGAAAAGAAAGCCCTCGAACTCGCCGCGCAGCGCGAGGCCCAGCAGCAGCAACAGCAGCGTCGCGGCCGAGGCATCAGCATGTAAAACGACAACGGGGCCTCGCGGCCCCGTTTGTTTTACGGCGTGCGCGGACCAGTCCGGCCCGGCAGCGGGTCGGCGTTTTCGGCGTCGATGATCGCCCGCAGTTCGGCCGCCTCGCGCGCCTGGTCAGCGTCTTGCCACGCGGCCAGCGCCTCGTCGAGCAGTTCGACGTGCGCGCGGCCGACGTACCCGAGGCGTTGCGCCCGCAGCGGGCTCACCGGTGCGGCCGGTTCCGGCTCGCCGGTCGCCAGGCCGTCGAGTCCGTTCAGCCAGCCGAGCATCGGATCGAGCGGCACGTGCCGCACACCGCCCACCTTGCGCGAGCGCAGGTCGGGCAGGCCGTGGCGCAACGCGTCGCGTGCATTTTGCACCACGTAGCGGCCCTGTTCGCCGAGCACCGTGACCACGGACGACAGCGGTACCGCGGTGGCGGTCATGCCGGCGAGGTCTTCCAGGCGCTCGCCCGACGTTTTCAGGCCGTCGAACATGAGTTTCGCAGCGATGTCGTCGGGCGCCTTGGGCATCGCCGCCATCCGGGCGTTGTGCGTCGTGTCGTAATCCGTCTGGTTCTCAATGAACTCACGAAGTTTGCCGAGTTTGTAACGCACCGACCCGTTCTTTCCGTTTCCGAGCCGAAACCACACAGGGCCGGCGCCGGTCCTGCGGTCGTCCTCGAGTTGATCGACCGAACGGTCCAGAACAAACCCGACCTGCGCTGTGGTGAGGGGCCACCAATCGGGCAGCCCCGCAATGTGCTTCGCCTGTTCGTGGGCCGGCACCGTCAGTTGCTTTACTTTCGCCATCGCCATGTATCCGTTCTTGCTTTCCGCGATGTTAACGTATGCCAAACGAACAGCGGAAAGTACCGGGAAATGCCGGGGCGAGCGGGGATACACTACGGATACATGACCGACCGTGACGCCGGGAAGCCTCAAGACCGTGATCCGCGAAATACCCACCCAGCAAGGAAATGCAGCGCTTTTGACGTTGCGGATTTGCAACGCAACAGATGATCATGAACCCGCTATCCGGCGGCGCGATCGCGAATTTGTTCTCGACACACCCGGCGACCGAGGAGCGCGTCGCCCGACTGATGGAGATGGCGCGCACCGGGCAGTATCCGGCCTGATCGCGCGCCGCATGCACGAAAGTGAGGCCTGAGCTCGCCGGCCATGGCCTCGCCCGCCGGCGCGGGCGTCACCGTCCGGCGCGCATCACCAGTCTGCTATTCTGTGGCCCGACAGCCGTCCGATATCTCCCATGCCCGCCGTCGCGCGGGCATGTTCGTTTGTAGAAAGCCCATGCCGCAATCGAGTCTGCCCACCGAATCCCTGGCCTATGCGCTGCAGCGCGCCGCGCAGGCCCTCGAATCCGTCCAGAAGGGCACCGCATTGCCGCAAGCGCTGGCCCAGGCCACCACGCAATGCGCACCGACCGTGCGGGCCGCCGCACAGGATCTCGCTTACCGTGCCGTGCGCCGGCTGGGCAGCAGCCGCGCGTTGCTCGCCTTGCTCGTCAAGCCCGCACTGCAAGCGCGCGTGCGCGACATCCTGCTGTGCGCATTGGCGTTGCTGCAAGACGCCGCCGAGGATGCTGCGTACACCGAATTTACGGTCGTCGACCAGGCCGTGGAGGCGATTGCCGTGCAGCGTCGCACCGTCGCCGCGAAGGGGTTGGCCAACGCTGTACTGCGTCGCTTCCTGCGCGAGCGCGAGCGCCTGATGGCCGAGATCGCGAAGCAGCCCGAAGCCCGCTGGAACTACCCCGCGTGGTGGATCGACACCGTGCGCGCAGGCTATCCCGATCAATGGGAGACGTTGCTTGCCGCCGGCGACAGCCGCGGGCCGATGACGCTGCGCGTGAACATTCGTCGCGTCAGTGTGGCCGCCATGCAGGCAAGTCTGGCGGCGGCGGGCATGGACGCCGAGATCATCGGTCCGGTCGCGTTGCGGCTCGCGCAAGCCGTGCCGGTGGACCGTCTGCCCGGTTTTGCCGACGGATGGGTGTCGGTGCAGGACGCCGGGGCACAACTGGCCGCGCCGCTCGTGCTGGGCGAGACACCGCGTGCCGGCATGAGGGTGCTGGACGCGTGCGCCGCCCCCGGCGGCAAGACCGGCCATTTGCTGGAAATGGCCGACGTGCAAGTCACGGCGCTCGAGTCGGATCGCCTGCGCGTGCCGCGCATCTACGAAAACCTCGAGCGTCTGGGACTCAGTGCGGACGTGCGCATCGGCGACGCCGGCACGCCGTCGAAGTGGTCTGGCGGCGGCTGGGACGGCGTGCCGTTCGATCGCATTCTGGCGGACGTGCCGTGTTCGGCGTCCGGCATCGTGCGGCGTCATCCGGATATTCGCTGGCTGCGTCGCCGGGCCGACATTGCGGCCCTGGTCGAAGAGCAGCGGCGCATTTTGCTGGCGCTCTGGGACACGTTGGCCGTGGGCGGCGAGTTGATCTATGCGACGTGCTCGATCTTCCCGGCGGAAAATGAGCAGCAAGCGCAATGGTTTGAACGTATTCGCACAGATGCGGTACGATTGGACGCTCCCGGGCAATTGCTGATGACCCCTGGCGGCGCCCACGACGGCTTCTATTACGCTCGCTTCCAGAAACGGTGACCTTTTCCCAACGGCTACTGGCCAGTTTGCTGCCGCTGCTGCTGTGCGTTTTTGCGCTCGGCTTCGCTGCGCCCGCGCGCGCCGAAAATGACATCCAGGTGCGCGAAGCGCGGCTCGAGCCGTCCGAGGGCGGCTGGTTGCTCGACGCGCGCTTTGCCTTTGAGCTCAACAGCAGCCTGGAGGACGCGGTCAATCGCGGCATCTCGCTCTATTTCACAACCGACTTCGAACTCACTCGCTCGCGCTGGTACTGGTTCGACGAGAAGGTCGTGACCACGTCGCAGAGCGTGCGGTTGTGGTTCCAGCCGCTCACGCGTCAGTATCGCGTCTCCAGCAATAGTGGGAACAGCAGCAACAGCGGATTGCAGCTTGGCTTCGGCTCGTTGCGCGAGGCGCTCGCGCTCGTGCGCAATGTGAGCGGTTGGCGCGTCATCGAGAAGGGCGTCGTCAAACCGGGCACGCAATATCAGGCCTCGGTACGCATGCGGCTCGACAATGCGCTGATGCCCAAGCCATTCCAGATCGACGCGGTCAACAATCGCGACTGGAATCTCAGCTCCGACTGGGCGCGCTTCATGTTCTCGCCCGCGCCACCGTCGGCGGCGGCCAGCGCTCCGGCGCTCCCGGCCGTAGCGACGAGCACGCCGCTCGACCCCGTGAATCATGCGTTCCGTCTGAGGGGCCATTTGCCACTTGCCTTCAGCGCGGCGCTGCCGCCCGGAGTCGCCCGTGTCAAATAACGGCGGCGGCCTGCTCAAGCGCATCGTCATTCGCACGCTGATCGTCACGATGGCGCTCGTCGCCATCGGGCTGTTCGGCCTGCTTGCGCTGGCATCGGCCAATACCGAATTCTTCGATCGCTACTATTCGCTGCTCTACACCGCGAACATCGCGGTGGCGATCATCTTCGTCTTCATCGTCGGTGCGCTCGTCTGGATCATTCTTGCGCGGCTGCGCGAGCGACGCTTCGGCACGCGACTTCTCGCCAAGCTGGCCATCTTCTTCGCGCTGGTGGGGGTGCTGCCGGGCGGCATCATCTATCTGGTGTCGCTGCAGTTCGTCTCGCGCAGCATCGAGTCGTGGTTCGACGTGCGCGTCGAGACGGCGCTCGACTCCGGCCTCGAACTCGGACGCGCCATCCTCAACAACGGTCTGTCGGACCTCAGCGCCAAGGCGCAACTCGTGGCCGACAACCTTGCGTCGAGCGGCGACAAGGGGGGAACGCTCGCGCTGCTGCGCATGCGTGACCAGTTCGGCCTGCAAGACGCGACCATCGTCGACGGCAATGGGCGTGTCCTCGCGTCGGCGTCTGGCAGCTTCAATGCGCTGGTGCCGGATCTGCCGACGCCGCTCATGCTGCGTCAGGCGCGCACACAGTCGCGCGGCTATACGGCCATCGAAGGCGGCAGCGAGGGCTACGACAAGCATCAGGCACGCGATCAATTGCGCTGGCGCGTGGTGATCCGCATTCCTTCCGGGTACACGTCGTCATTGCAAGACGAAGAGCGTTTCCTGCAAGTCACGCAACTGGTGCCGGCCAATCTTGCGCAGAACGCCGAGGCGGTGCAGAGCGCCTATCGCGAATATCAGGAAAAGGCGCTGGGCCGCACGGGTCTGCGCAAGATGTATATCGGCACGCTGACGCTGTCGCTGTTCCTCGCCACGTTCGTGGCGATGATGCTCGCGCTGGCACTCGGCAACCAGCTCGCGCGGCCGCTCTTCCTGCTGGCACGCGGCACGCAGGAAGTCGCGGCAGGCGATTTGTCGCCGAAAGGGGAAATGCGCACCAACGACGAACTGGGCTTCCTGACGCAGGCGTTCAATGCCATGACGCGTCAGTTGTCCGACGCGCGCGCCACGGTCGAGCGCAATCGGCTGGCGCTTGAAAGTTCGAAGGCGCACTTGGAGAGTATTCTGTCGAGCCTCACGGCCGGCGTGTTCGTCTTTGATCGCGACTTCCGCCTGACGACGGCCAATGCCGGCGCCGAACGTATCTTCAAGCAGAGCTTGCAGGGTGAGCTGAACCGCTCGCCTGCGCATATTCCGGCGTTGGTGGAGTTTGGTGAGACGCTGCGTCGCGCGTTCGCCGATCGCGATGCGAACGCCGATCTCGGCCCGGGCGGGCACTGGCAGCAGCAGATCGGTCTGACGCTGCCGGGCGAGACCGACGCCGTCACGCTGCTCGTGCGCGGTTCGCATTTGCCGGAGCCGATGGTCGCGGTGGCGGGCGTGCCGACGCGTGCGGGCGGCGGCTACGTCGTGGTGTTCGACGATATCAGCGATGTGATTTCGGCGCAGCGTTCGGTCGCGTGGGCCGAGGTGGCGCGGCGTCTGGCACACGAGATCAAGAATCCGCTCACACCGATCCAGCTCTCCGCCGAGCGGCTGCAAATGAAATTGTCCGACAAGCTGCCGCCGGCCGATGCCGAGGTGCTGCGCCGGGGCGCGACGACCATCGTCAACCAGGTGGCGGCCATGAAGCGCATGGTCGACGATTTCCGCGACTACGCGCGACTGCCGCCAGCGATCATGCATTCGCTGCAACTCAACGAGTTGATCGGCGAGGTGCTGACGTTATACGGGGTGGATGAAGGGCGCGGCGCGATTCGTCCGAATCTGGATGCGGACCTGCCGGAGATACGCGGCGACTCGACGCAATTGCGTCAGGTTATTCATAATCTGCTGCAGAATGCTCAAGATGCCGTCAGCGCAACCGAAAAGCCTCTTATCACGGTGGAAACGAAGACAGTAGAATACGCAGGAACGGATATGCAGCCCGGCGAACCGAAACGCACGGCAGTGCGCTTGACGATCACGGACAACGGGCCGGGCTTCCCGGCGCGCATTCTGACCCGCGCATTCGAGCCCTACGTGACCACGAAATCGAAGGGCACCGGGCTCGGACTCGCGATGGTCAAGAAGATCATCGACGAGCATCAGGCGCGCATCGACATTCGCAATCGGCCATTACCCGAAGGCGAAGGCAGTGCAGGCGCACAGATTTCGATCTTGTTTACTCAATTGGCTGACGACCAGGAACTGTCGCGCAACAAGCCGGCAGAACACACGAAGGTAGCGTAAATGGCAACCATTTTGGTGGTGGATGACGAAATGGGGATCCGGGAGCTGCTCTCCGAGATTCTGAGCGACGAGGGGCATGTCGTGGAGGTCGCGGAGAACGCGCAGGAAGCGCGGGCCTTTCGCGCCGCGCACACGCCCGATCTCGTGCTGCTCGATATCTGGATGCCCGATACCGACGGCGTAACCTTGCTCAAGGAATGGGCGGCGCAGCAGTTGTTGACGATGCCCGTGATCATGATGTCGGGCCACGCCACGATCGATACCGCCGTCGAGGCGACCAAGATCGGTGCCCTCAATTTCCTCGAAAAACCCATTGCCCTGCAGAAGCTGTTGCAGGCGGTCGAGCAGGGGCTCGCGCGCGGCAAACGCGATCTGTCTGGCGGCGCCCCCAGCGCATTCGCCGCCGATGACGATGCGCCTGACGCGGGCGTCTTCGGCGAGAGCGAACCGCGCCACGTGGGCGGGGGCCTGAACGGCTCGGCGGTGCATCACGCGCCGCTCGGCGCGCACGATCTCGATGGTGGCGTCGCGGGGGCGGTGGTGGGCATGTCGGGCGACATCTCGTTCGACGTTCCGCTGCGCGAGGCGCGCGATGCGTTCGAGCGTGCCTACTTCGCCTACCATCTGGCCAAGGAGCACGGCAGCATGACGCGCGTGGCCGAGAAAACGGGCCTGGAGCGCACGCACCTGTATCGCAAGCTCAAGCAACTGGGCGTGGAGCTCTCGAAGAGCAAGACATGACGGAGGTGCGGCGCGCCCGAGCGCGCTGCGACGCCGCTTTCCAGCGGATTTTTTCAACGAAGGGCTTGCGCGAAGCGTCGGCAGTCTCTATAATCGCTTTCTCTTGGCCCGGTAGCTCAGTTGGTAGAGCAGCGGATTGAAAATCCGCGTGTCGTTGGTTCGATTCCGACCCAGGCCACCAAATTCGAAGGGCTTGCGTACATCGCAAGCCCTTTTTGCGTTTGAACGAAAACGCTGCCCGATGATGGGTATCACGCCCTGACGATAGCCATGCCGGGCGTCGCGGTTCACAATCGCGTGACCTATCCCGCACGCGGGCTGCCCGAGGGGCGGCCGCAAGCGCGTGCCCCGGCCCCCGTCGCCCTGACGGCGAGGGCGATACTGCTAGCGCATGATCATGACGACAAGCACTGATTCCGCTCTGGTCCTGTTCTCCGGTGGACAGGATTCGACCACCTGCCTCGCGTGGGCACTGTCGCGCTATGCGCGCGTCGAAACGCTGGGCTTCGATTACGGCCAGCGCCACCGGGTGGAACTGGAATGCCGCACCGACGTGCTGGCCAAGCTGCGCGCGCGGTTTGCGCAGTGGGCGCCGCGCCTCGGCGACGATCACATGATCGACCTGTCGATCCTGGGCCAGATCAGCGAGACGTCGCTGACGCGCGAGACCACGATCGCAATGGCGGCAAACCATCTGCCGAACACCTTCGTGCCGGGCCGGAATCTGCTGTTCCTGACGATTGGTGCGACCATTGCGTATCGACGCGGTTTGCGCGTGCTGGTCGGCGGCATGTGCGAGACGGATTTTTCGGGCTACCCCGATTGCCGCGACGACACCATGAAGGCGCTGCAGGTCGCGCTCAATCTGGGCATGGACCAACGTTTTATCGTCGAGACGCCGCTGATGTGGATCGACAAGGCCGACACGTGGCAGATGGCGCAGGATCTGGGCGGCGACGCGCTGGTCGAGACCGTGCGCGAAGACACGCACACGTGCTATCTGGGCGAGCGCAGCGTGCTGCATGCGTGGGGTTACGGATGCGGCGAATGTCCGGCCTGCCAGTTGCGCCAGCGCGGTTTCGAGCAGTGGCGCGCGCGCGGTCACGATCACGATCGCAGCGCGGTCTGATCCCGGGAGAATCGAGGGCAACATGACGTACGCGGTAAAGGAAATCTTCTACACCTTGCAGGGCGAGGGCGCCAACGCCGGACGTCCGGCGGTGTTCTGCCGGTTTGCAGGATGCAACCTGTGGACCGGCCGCGAAGAGGACCGCGCGGACGCCGTCTGCCAGTTCTGCGACACCGACTTCATCGGCACCGACGGCGAGAATGGCGGCAAGTACCGTACGCCGGCCGATCTCGTCGCGCAAATCGTGGCGTTGTGGCCGGCGGGCGAGCGCGCCCACCGGTTCGTCGTGTGCACGGGCGGTGAGCCGCTGCTGCAGCTCGACGCGCCGCTCATCGACGCGCTGCACGCCGAGGGCTTTCGCATCGCGGTGGAGACCAACGGCACGCAAGCGATCCCCGAGGGGATCGACTGGGTGTGCGTGAGCCCGAAGGCCGATGCCGAGCTGATCGTCACGCGCGGCGATGAGCTGAAAGTTGTGGTGCCGCAAGATCGCCAACGTCTGGCTGAGTACGAAGCGCTCGATTTCCAGTACTTCTACCTCCAGCCGATGGACGGACCGCTGCGCGACACCAATACGAAGTTGGCGATCGACTATTGCAAAGCGCATCCGCGCTGGTCGTTGTCGATGCAGACGCACAAATACCTGAATATTCCCTGAGCCGTTGCCGTGATTACGATTACCCGGAAACTCGAATTCGATGCGGGCCACCGCATTCCCGACCACCGAAGCCAGTGCCGCAACCTGCACGGGCATCGCTATGTGCTCGAGATCACGCTCGCGGGCGAAGTGAGCCGCGAGAGCGGGGCCTCCGACAATGGCATGGTGATGGACTTCGCCGACGTGAAGGCGCTGGCCAATGAGCATCTCGTGTCGGTGTGGGACCACGCGTTCCTCGTTTATGAGGGCGACACGGCCGTGCGCAATTTTCTCGAGACGATGCCCGACCACAAGACGGTGGTCTTCGACCGGGTGCCGACCGTCGAGAATCTGGCGGCGGCTGCCTTCGACACGCTGAGCCACGTATTTGACGCGCATTACGGCCGCGACTTGCGCCTGGTGCGCCTGCGTTTGTACGAGACGCCGAACTGCTGGTCGGAAGTCACGGCGTAATACGCTTCGACGCTTGCGCGATCTTCGTTGATGCTGCGTCCTACCGTCGCTGGGATGACGCCCACGCCGCCACGAATTCGACACTCCCGCCGGCGAATTCGACGGCGGCCAGTGGCCACCTGACCGAAAGTGCCAACCCGCCAGATCTTGAGTCTGGCGGGTTTTTTCATTTCAGGAGTTGGCATGACTAGAATTTCAGCGGGCAGCGACGTGATTGCGCAGAACGTGGAGTCCTTGGTACAGCTTGTCGCCATGCGGCGGCGAGATTCACACGGCAATCTGCATTCCCTGGATCAGGTGGCGAATCGACCGGTGGCTGCCGTGCTCCCACAGCGGCAGCCAAGCGCAGCGCCGCTCGATCATGGCGAATTCCGCGCAGATTTTGTGAGTTCGGGACCCGCAGGCCCTGCGCGGTTGCCCGTTCCGGCGCGAGAGGAGCGAGTGGTCTGTTCCGATGCCGCGACGCAGACCGACGTGGGGTGGGAGGGGCCGCCGCCGTATTCGGTGCGGGATGTGACGCCCGGCGCGTCGGGCCGGAGCGATGCCCTAGGGCGGGCCAACGCGCTATGATGCGGCTGACACCACGTAACCAATAGGAGACTCCGCAAATGAAGACGCTGCTGCGCGGCTTGCTGGCCGCATTCCTGTTCGCGGCATTCGCCGTGCCTGCCACACCGGCATTCGCGCGCGACAAGGTCGTGTATCACATCAACGACGCCGAGCAACAGGCGCTGGCCGCTTTGCGCAACGTTCGCAACCAGCTCGACACGGTGCCGGATACCGACATCGTGGTCGTCGCGCACGCGAAGGGGGTCGACTTCCTGATGGAAAGCTACAAGGATGCCGCGACCGTCGGGCCGCTGATCGCGGCGTTGCATGCGCGTGGCGTCAAGTTCGAGGTGTGTGAAATCACGATGAAGCAGCGCAACCTGAAGAAGGACCAGTTTGTGCTCGACGCGGACTTCACGCCGTCCGGTGTCGTCGAACTCACGCGCTTGCAGCAGAAGGGTTACGCGTACATCAAGCCGTAAGTCGGACGTCTTGTCGCCCATCCAAGCCCTGGCCCTACGCCGGGGCTTTCACATTGGTCGACGCGATCTCGATCGTCAACACGACGGCGAAACCGGCGCCGGCATTCGCCCCGGCGCATCTTGTCCATTTGGCGCACAATACGTCCAAAGCCTGTCTCGGGAGGTTCGCGATGTCGACGTCTTACGCCATGCGCCGGCTGCTCACCGGTCTCGCCGCCACGTTGGTGGGGGCGGCCTGCCAGCCGATTCCTTATGCAGTAGCCGCCGCGCAAGCCCCGGCCCAGGGGCTGACCGATCAGGCCGTGCAGCACTATGAGGCGGGCCAGCAGTCGCAGGCACTCGGTGAGTTTCGCCGGGCGGCCGAGCAGGGCAATCGTCTCGCCCAGTTTGACTACGCCATGATGCTGCTCAACGGCGAGGGCGGCACGCCCGATCCGAGCGGCGCCGTGCAGTGGCTCGAGCGCGCGGCGAACGCAGGCATGACCCAGGCGCAGTACGTCTACGGCAAGATGTTCGACGACGGCTACGTCGTCGGAAAATCGATTCCCCAGGCCAATCTCTGGTACGAAAAGGCGGCGAAGCAGGGCCATGTGCAGGCGCAGGCGGCCATCGCCAACGAATATTTCATCGGGCGCGGCGTGCCCAAGGATTACAAGACAGCGTTTGGTTGGTACGAGAAAGCCGCGCGCGGTGGCGATCTGCCGTCGCAGTACATCGTGGCGAGCTACTACGAGCGGGGCTATGGCGTCGTGACGCCGGATCTCGGACGTGCGCGTCTATGGTACGAAAAGGCCGCCGCCCAGGGCGACGTGGCCGCCCAAGGCAAGCTCGATGCGATGAATCGGGGGCCCGCGCCCACCCTGTCCCCTGCGCCGGGCCGTTAGCTTTGCATCAGGCGCTTCTCGCGCGCCACGCTCATCAGAATGCCGATCCCCAGGCCGAGCGTGACCAGCGCGGTGCCGCCGTAGCTCATGAACGGAAGCGGAACGCCGACCACCGGCAGAATGCCGCTCACCATGCCCATGTTCACGAAGGCGTAGGTGAAGAAGATCATCGTGACGGACCCCGCCAACAGGCGCCCGAACAAGGTGGCGCCGGAGGCCGCGATCACCAGCCCGCGCGCGACCAGCAGCAGATACAGCACCAGCAGAACGGCTTCGCCGATCAGCCCGAACTCTTCGGCGAACACCGCGAAAATAAAGTCGGTGTGCTTCTCGGGAATGAACTCGAGGTGGGCCTGCGTTCCCTTGAGCCAGCCCTTGCCGGTTGTGCCACCCGAGCCGATGGCAATGACCGACTGGATCGTGTGGAAGCCCTTGCCGAGCGGATCCGACGTTGGGTCCAGCAGCGTGCACACACGGTGCTTCTGGTAGTCGTGCAGGAAGTACCATTCGACCGCCGGCTGACAGATCTTGTCCTGCACGGCCAGAACGGTGCCAATGCCGATCACGACAGCGACGAGTACCGGCAGAATGAGCTTCCACGACAGCCCGGCCAGATAAATCACGTAAAGTCCGGCGGCGGCCACCAGCAGGCCGGTGCCGAGGTCAGGCTGCTTGGCGATCAGCCCCACGGGCAAGCCGAGCAACACCATGGCGACCAGGTAGTCGAACCAGCGAATATTGCCTTCGCGCTTCTGGAAGTACCACGCCAGCATCAGCGGCATGGCGATCTTCATGATCTCGGACGGCTGGATCACCATTCCCACATTCAGCCAGCGCTTCGCCCCTTTCTTCGTCAGCCCGAACATCGCGACCGCAATGAGCAGTGCTACACCGGCGGTATAGAGCGGCACCGCGAACTTCATCAGTGTCTGCGTGGGCAGCATCGCCAGCAGCCACATCAGAATGAACGTCAGCACGATGTTGCGCACCTGGTCTTCGACGCGCCCGGGCACATCGATGCTGGCGCTATAGAGCGTGACCAGTCCCACGCACAACAGCAGGAAGACGATCAGCGCCAGGGGCCTGTCGAAACCGACGAACAGGCGTTTCACCTGCTGCTTCCACGTATGTTTGTCGAGCGCCATCATGGCGTTCCTCCTTGCGCGCGAATAGCCGCGCGATGGCGAGCTTCGTCGGCGACGGTCGGACTCACGGCCGGCTGACGATGCGGCGCCGGGGCGGGCTTCGGTGCACCGGCAGCGGAAGCCTTGCCGTCGGCGGTACCCGATACGCTCGCCGTCGCGTTGGATGCGACCGGGGCGACGCGTGCCACGGTCGTGCGCCCGCTCAGTTCGGCAGCGCTGGCGGGGGCGGCATCGGGTGTGGCGGACACGGCCGAGACGCCCGATGCCGCCCCCGGAGCCGATGCGGCCGCTTGCAACGCCGCCGCTTCGGCGGCGCGCTCCTTCGGCTCGTCGATGAGGTAGTAGTCGAGCAGACGACGCGCGACCGGACCGGCTTGTGCGGCGCCCCATCCCGCGTTCTCGACGATCAGTGCGACGGCGATCTTCGGATCGTCGGCGGGGGCGAACGCGATGAACAGAGCGTGATCGCGTTTGAATTCGGGGATAGCGTTGTGGTTGTACTTCTCGTTCTTGCCGAGCGAGTAGACCTGCGCCGTGCCGGTCTTGCCACCGGCCTCGTACGGCGCGCCCGCGAATGCCTGACGGCCGGTGCCTTCCTTGATCACCCCGACCATCGCGCGTTTGACGAAATCGATGTTCGCCTGCTTGTAGGGCAGCCGTGCGCTTTCGTGCGGCACGGTGAGCTGGCGTGCGTGCGTGACGGGATCCTCGATGGCCTTCACGAGGTGAGGCTTCATCACCACGCCGTTGTTGGCCAGCGTGGCCGTCGCGTGCGCAAGTTGCAGGATCGTGAACGAGTTGTAGCCTTGCCCGATGCCCAGACTGACCGTCTCGCCGTCGTACCATTTCTGCTGCGCGGGCTTCTTGTACGCCTTGCGCTTCCATTCGGTCGACGGCAGAATGCCGCGCGCCTCGCCTTCGATGTCGATGCCCGTCAACTGACCGAAGCCGAGCGGCGCCATGAAGTCGTGAATCGCATTCACGCCCATATCGTGCGCGAGCATGTAGTAATACGTGTCGTTCGACACCACGATCGAACGGTACATGTCGATCCAGCCCTGGCCGTTGCGAACGTCGTTGCGGAACGTATGGTTCCCGAGGGTGAACGCGCCCGTGTCCTGGAAGCCCCAGCTCGTGGTGCGCTTGCCCAGTTCGAGCGCGGCGAGCGCCATGAACGGCTTGTACGTCGAGCCGATCGGATAGGTGCCGCGCAAGGGACGGTTGAGCAGCGGCCGGTCGGGCGAATTGTTCAGGGCGTCCCAGTTTTGCTGGTCGATCCCTTCGACGAACATGTTCGGATCGAAGCTCGGTGCCGAGACGAACGCCAGCACGTCGCCCGTCTTCGGCTCGATCGCCACGACGGCGCCGCGCCGCCCGGCGAACGCTTGCTCGGCCACTTGCTGGAGCTTGATGTCGAGTGACAGCACCAAATTGTCGCCGGGCGTGGCCGGGGTGCGCGAGATCGTGCGCACCGGGCGGCCACCCGCAGTGACTTCGATTTCCTCGAAACCAGTGATGCCATGGAGCTGCGTCTCGTAGCTCTGTTCGACGCCGATCTTGCCGATGTAATCGGTGCCCTTGTAGTTGTTGACGTCGCGGCGGATGTCGTACTTGGCGCTGTCGCTGTCGTTCTCTTCGCTCATCGCCTCGATCCGCTGGCGATCGCGCTGCGAGATCCGGCCGATGTAGCCGATCACGTGCGCGGCGGTCTCGCCCAGCGGGTACTGACGGAAGAGCCGCGCGTGCACATCCACGCCGGGAAAGCGGAAGCGCTGTGCGGTGAAGCGCGCGACTTCCTCGTCGGTCAGGCGTGTGCGGATCGGCAGGCTCTCGAAGCTCTTGCTGTCGTCCATGAGCTTCTTGAAGCGGGCGCGGTCGCGCGGCGTGATCTCGATCACGTCGGACAGATCGGTGATGAGATCTTCCAGCGGACGGCCGATCTTCGACGGCGTGATTTCCAGCGTGTAAGCGGAATAATTGCGCGCGAGCACCACGCCGTTGCGATCCATGATCACGCCCCGGTTGGGCACGATCGGCGCGAGCGATACGCGATTTTCGTCGGCTTGCAGCGCGTACTGGTTATGGCGGAAGACCTGCAGGTAGACGAAGCGTACGCCGAGCAGGCCAAAGCAGATCAGCACGAAAAATGCAGCCGCTGTGATCCGCAGATGAAACGTCTGCAGTTGTTGCTGGGGATTCTTGAACTCGGTCATGCAAGCAGGGCTCGGTGGCGCGATCGGGTGGGGACGGGGCCCATCAGATCGGACGCGTGTCGTCGCGGTCGACGGCGCGCTTCTGCGGCGCCAGCAACAGAATACTGATCACCGGCCAGAGCAGGGCTTCGACAAACCCCGCCGCGAGCGGCCACCAGCCCGGAAACGCCGCACCGGTCGCCAGACGAATGATGAATGGCACCACGTGCGCGAGCAGCAGCAACGGCAGCACCGTCAGCGCCTGGCCAAGCAGCGTAAAAAACAGGACACGGCGGTGAATCATGATCGCGCCGTAGGACAGCAGCGTGTAAGCGAGCGCGTGCTCGCCCAGCAGGCCGGCGTTGTGCACGTCCATGAGCAGGCCGACGAGGAATGCCACGCCCATGCCCACCTTGCGCGGCTGGTGGATGTTCCAGAACATCAACACCAGCGCGACGAAGTCGGGCATGGCGGGGGCGTGGCCCCACGGCATCAGGTTGACCAGAAACGCCACCACGAGACTGATCGCGATGAAGTACGGATTGACCGGCAGCAGAATGTATTGCGGTCGTGGCATGTCGATTCCTCAATGACCCTTGCGGGCGGCCGGGGCGCGCTTCGGATCGGCGCGCGTGCCGCCCTTCTGGCCGGGCTTTTCGCCGCTTGCCGACGGATCGGACGCGCGCGCGAGATCGGCGGCGGCGTCCGGATGCAGGGCGAGCGGCGTGGTGTATTGCAGCACCAGCACCTGACGCTGGCTGCGCAGATTGGCCACCGGCTGACACAGAATGCGCGCGAACGCGGTGTCGGACACGCGGTCGACCTTGGTGATGCGGGCCACGGGCAGGCCGGCGGGGTAGATGCCGTCCAGGCCGCTCGTGGCGATTTCGTCGCCGACCTTGACGTCGGCCGACAGCGGAATGAAGCGCAGGTCCAGCACGTTGCCGCGCAGTCCGCCGTAGATCACGCTATGCACACCGCTGCGCGTGACTTGCACGGGTACGGCTTGCTCCTTGTCGGTGAGCAGCGTGACTTCGCTTTGCAGCAGGAAGACGCGCGAGACCTGACCGAGCAGACCCTGTTCCGTGACCACCGGGGCGCCGAGCTTCACGCCATGCTTCGTGCCGCGATCGATGACCACGCGCTGCGTGAACGGGTCGCGTGTGTCGTACTCGATCTCGGCGGGAATGCTCGGCACGGGCAGGCGCTCGCGCAAGGCGAGCATCTGGCGCAGATGTTCGTTCTCGGCGGTCAACTGGTTATTGCGTTGGGCCTGCACCGAGAGCTCGAGGTTTTGCGCGAGAAGCGCCCGGTTCTCGCCCGAGAGTTGCGATTCGGTCGAGAAGAAGCCCGCCACGCCGAGAATGGCGTCGCGCGGCAACAGCATCATGCGTTGCACCGGATACAGGGCGGTGCCGACTACGGCCCGAACCCGTTCCAGCGTGTTGTAGTGCGAGTCGACCACGAGCAGGCCGATGGCAAGCGCGACGAAACAGATCAGCCGGGCCAACGCCGACGGACCCTGTTTGAACAGTGGCGGCGGACTGTACTGCATGGTGGGCCCTTCAGGGGAGCACGCGCAGCGAGGCGCCGCGGTGCGCGAATGGTGTCAGTCGGGTGCGACGGCGCGGCATGACGACAAGCTCCGTGCGCGTGGTCTTGCTGCGTGGCCAGTCGTGTCGGGCGAGGGGGGGAACGGATGGCCCCACCGCGCCGGACGACGAACCACGCACGTTAGCTTACTCGTAAGAGAAAATGCTGCCGAGCTTGTCCATGCGCTCGAGCGCCATGCCCGAGCCACGCACCACGCAGGTAAGCGGGTCTTCGGCGACCAGCACCGGCAGGCCCGTTTCTTCGGCGAGCAGACGGTCGAGATCGCGCAGCAGCGCGCCGCCGCCCGTGAGCATCATGCCGCGCTCGGCGATGTCGGCACCCAGTTCCGGCGGCGTTTGTTCGAGGGCGATCTTCACCGACGACACGATCTGGTTGAGCGGATCGGTCAGCGCCTCAAGGATTTCGTTGCTCGAAATGGTGAAAGCGCGCGGAATCCCTTCCGACAGGTTGCGGCCCTTGACTTCCATTTCCTTGACTTCGGAACCCGGGAAGGCCGAGCCGATTTCCTTCTTGATCGCTTCGGCGGTCTGTTCGCCGATCAGCATGCCGTAGTTGCGGCGGATGTAGTTGACGATGGCTTCGTCGAACTTGTCGCCACCGACACGCACCGATCCCTTGTAGACGATACCGCCCAGCGAGATCACGCCCACCTCGGTCGTGCCGCCACCGATGTCGACGACCATCGAGCCCGTGGCTTCCGAGACCGGCAGGCCGGCACCGATGGCTGCGGCCATCGGCTCTTCGATCAGATACACCTGCGAGGCGCCCGCGCCGTGCGCGGCTTCCTTGATGGCGCGGCGCTCGACCTGGGTCGAGCCGCACGGCACGCAGATGATGATGCGCGGCGACGGCGAGAACAGGCGCGACTCGTGAGCCATCTTGATGAACTGCTTGATCATCTGCTCGGTCACGGTGAAGTCGGCGATCACGCCGTCCTTCATCGGGCGAATCGCCTCGATGTTGCCCGGCACCTTGCCAAGCATTTGCTTGGCTTCCTTGCCGACGGCTTGAATCGTCTTCTTGCCGCTCGGGCCGCCTTCCTGGCGAATGGCGACGACCGACGGTTCGTCGAGCACGACGCCCTTGCCGCGCATGTAGATGAGCGTGTTGGCGGTGCCCAGGTCAATGGCCAGGTCGTTGGAGAAATAGCTTCGAAGAAAACCGAACATGCAAAATCCTGTGTCTGCGTGAGGCCGTCCCAATGGATGTGACTGGGACGGCGGCCTGTCATCTGGGTTCCGGCCTGTTCGCAAAAAAATCGCCAGGCGCCACGCGGCGGCTCGCGAAACGTGCGGACAAACCGAGGAATGCGGTACCGGGCAGGAGGCGGGGCTGCCGTTATCCATCCGTCGCGTCAGGGTCTTCCAATGGACTGCGCGAACGTCTGTCGCGCCCCCCGGACTGGCCGTGGCCCACCTGCGCGACAGCGTCGAAGGGTGCAAAAACACGCTCCGACGCAAATTTAATGCGCAATGATACCTTATAATTTCGCAGGTTTTGCAGGAAAAACGAGCACGTTGACACCCCATTCGACGCCCCCGGTGCGCCCGCCGGGAGCCTTGTGGCACGGCGCGCCAGCCCTCCTGCGCGGCCCGGTGCACGGAGTAAAACGGCGGACGAGCCCAACGCCGTCCGCACATTCTCCGCATTCTGTCCCTAATATTGGCGTCAGGCATGCACCCGGCTGCTCTCCAATGCGCATTTTTTCGGGATTTCTTCATGACTTTGAATCTCTCAGACGTCAAACGCATCGCCCACCTCGCGCGTCTCGAGCTGGCCGATGACGAGGCCGCTCACATGGAAAAGGAGCTGAATGGCTTCTTCGCGCTCGTCGAGCAGATGCAGTCGGTCGACACGAAAGGTGTAGCCCCGCTGGCACATCCGATCGAGCAAATTCAGGCGGTCGCCCAGCGTCTGCGGACCGACGCGGTGACGGAGCAGGTCGATCGCGAAGCCAATCAGCGCCCCGCGCCCGCCGTGCAGGACGGCCTCTATCTGGTGCCGAAGGTCATCGAATGAGTCCGGCCCGTTGCGCGATGTATGAGTCCGGTGCGCCGGACGCTCGCGCAACGGATTGCCGCGCGCCCTCGGCGCCCCGCATGCCCTCATGCCTTCATGCGCTATAACGCACAGCAGCCACCATGGAACAAGATCTGATTCATTTGCAGGATTTGCGCGCTGCGCTCGACGCCAAGCGCGTCTCGAGCGTCGAGCTGACGCAGCACTACCTGGACCGCATTGCCGGGGCCGCCGATCTGAACGCATTCGTGCACGTCGACGCCGAGGCGAGCCTCGCGCAGGCGCGTGCCGCCGACGCGCGCATCGCCGCCGGAGAGGGCGCAAACCGGCCGTTGCTGGGCATTCCCGTTGCGCACAAGGACGTATTCGTCACGCGTGGCTGGCGCAGCACCGCTGGCTCGCGCATGCTCGAGAACTACGTCAGTCCGTATGACGCCGCCGTCGTCGAGCGTCTGGCGCATGCGGGCATGGTCACGCTGGGCAAGACCAATATGGACGAGTTCGCCATGGGCTCGTCGAACGAAAACTCGTATTACGGCCCGGTGAAGAACCCGTGGGACACGCGCGCCGTGCCCGGCGGCTCGTCGGGCGGGTCGGCTGCCGCGGTGGCCGCGCGTCTCGCGCCGGTCGCCACCGGGACCGACACCGGCGGCTCGATCCGTCAGCCGGCGGCGTTCTGCGGCGTGACCGGCATCAAGCCGACGTATGGCCGCGTGTCGCGTTACGGCATGATCGCGTTCGCTTCGTCGCTCGACCAGGGCGGCCCGTTCGGTCATAGCGCGGCGGATTGCGCGTGGATGCTCAACGGCATGGCGGGTTTCGACGAACGCGACTCGACCAGCCTGGAGCGCGCCGACGAAGACTTCGCGCGGGGTCTGGGCCGGCCGCTCGACGGCGCAACGGCCGACAAGCCGTTGGCCGGTCTGCGCATCGGCTTGCCGGCCGAGTACTTCGGTGAGGGCCTCGACGCCGACGTGCGCGAAGCGATCGACAACGCGTTGCGTGAGTTCGAGCGGCTCGGCGCCGTGCGCGTGCCGGTGTCGCTGCCGAAGACCGAACTGTCGATTCCCGTGTACTACGTGCTGGCACCGGCCGAAGCCTCGTCGAACCTGTCGCGTTTCGACGGCGTGCGTTACGGCCACCGCGCGGCCGAGTACCGCGATCTGCTCGACATGTACAAGAAGTCGCGCGCCGAAGGCTTCGGCACCGAAGTCAAGCGCCGCATTCTCGTGGGCGCGTACGTGCTCTCGCACGGCTACTACGATGCTTACTACCTGCAGGCACAGAAGATTCGCCGTTTGATCGCGCAGGACTTCCAGAATGCGTTCGCGCAGTGCGACGTCATCATGGGTCCGGTGGCGCCGTCGGTCGCGTGGAACCTCGGCGAGAAGAGCGCCGATCCGGTGCAGATGTATCTGGCCGACATTTACACGCTGTCGGTGAGCCTGGCCGGTTTGCCGGGGATGAGCCTGCCGGTCGGCGCGGGGCGCGATGCGCGTCCGGTCGGCCTGCAACTGATCGGCAACTACTTCGACGAAGCCCGCCTGCTGCAAGTGGCCGACGCGTTCCAGCGCGCGACCGACTGGCACAAACGCGCTCCGGCAGGCGTCTGATCGTGCGCCGCCAACGCTTGACGACGTCGCTCGCCCCGCACGCCGCGTGGGTATCGAAGGGGCTGGCGCTCGCCGGCATGGTGCTCACGCTCGCGTCGTGCAGCCTGCCGTTCGGGCGTCCTACGCCGATCGCCTACCGCGAGATCAATCTGTCGGGCTACTGCTCGCAGACGGACGAAGACGGTTTCCGCGAGCAGGCAACGCTCAAGGTGTCGGCCAATCAGGTGCAGTCGCTCGACTGGCGTCTGTGGGTCGGCCAGCGCGGGAGCTGCCACTTCAATCTGGCGGATTTCCACCAGACGCAGTGGCGTCCGAGCATC
This sequence comes from Pandoraea cepalis, assembly GCF_902459665.1. Lineage (GTDB taxonomy): Bacteria > Pseudomonadota > Gammaproteobacteria > Burkholderiales > Burkholderiaceae > Pandoraea > Pandoraea cepalis. Next base: position 187,633 of record NZ_CABPSL010000001.1, read on the forward strand.
GAACTGCGGGCGAACAGCGGAAGCTGCAAACTGCTCATCTGGCAGGATCCGGGCAACGTGACCATCGGTCATGCCAATTGCGAGGCGTATTGCACGCCGGGCATTTACCAGAACGCCTGGCCGGTGAGTTTCGATCCGCGCTCTGGGATTTGCGCGGCGGATACTCGCCGGTAGACGCGAACCAGCGCCAGCCAGCATCGGCGAACAGGAACAGAGGCCGGAGCGTCACCGTCGCGGCGACGACCGGCGGCAAGGGCAGGGCGAACGCGCCATGCCGACAAGTTGAGACAGGGTGAACCTTATGCAATGGGAAGTCGTTATTGGTCTGGAGACGCACACACAGCTCTCCACCGCTTCCAAGATTTTCTCGGGCGCATCGACGCAGTTCGGCGCGGCCCCCAACACGCAGGCCTGCCCCGTGGATCTGGCGCTGCCGGGCGTGTTGCCGGTGCTCAATCGCGGGGCTGTCGAGCGCGCGATCGAATTCGGCCTGGCCATTGGGGCGACGATTGCGCCGCGCAGCATCTTCGCGCGCAAGAATTACTTCTACCCCGACCTGCCGAAGGGCTATCAGATCAGCCAGTATGAAATCCCGGTGGTGCAGGGGGGGTCGTTGAAGATCCAGGTCGAGGCGGATGCCCGCACCGGTCGCGAAGCCTATGAAAAAGTCGTGACGCTCACGCGTGCGCACCTTGAGGAAGACGCGGGCAAGTCGCTGCACGAAGACTTCGCCGGCATGACCGGGATCGACCTGAACCGCGCCGGCACGCCGCTGCTCGAAATTGTGACCGAGCCCGACATGCGCAGCGCGGCCGAGGCCGTGGCGTACGCGAAAGCGTTGCACGGACTCGTGGTGTGGCTCGGTATTTGCGATGGCAACATGCAGGAAGGCTCTTTCCGCTGCGACGCCAATGTCTCTGTGCGTCCGGTCGGTCAGCAGGCATTCGGCACGCGCGCCGAAATCAAGAACCTGAACTCGTTCCGCTTTCTCGAAGAGGCGATTCAGTACGAAGTGCGCCGTCAGATCGAGTTGATCGAAGACGGCGGCACGGTGGTGCAGGAAACGCGTCTGTACGATCCGGACAAGAAGGAAACGCGTTCGATGCGCAGCAAGGAAGACGCGCACGACTATCGCTACTTCCCGGATCCGGATCTGCTGCCGCTCGTGATCGATAACGCATGGATCGAGCGCGTGCGCGCCGGGTTGCCCGAGCTGCCCGCCGGCATGCAGGCGCGCTTCGTCGAGTCGTACGGCTTGTCCGACTACGACGCCGCTGTGCTCACCCAATCGAAAGCGCAAGCGTCATACTTCGAAGCCGTGGTCGCGAAGGCGGGCAAGGCGAGCGCCAAGCCGGCCGCGAACTGGATCATGGGCGAGCTGTCGTCCCTGCTGAACCGCGAAGACATCGGCATCGAGCAAAGCCCGGTCTCGAGCGCGCAGCTCGCGGGTCTGCTTGCTCGCATCGCCGACAACACGATCTCCAACAAGATCGCCAAGGAGGTCTTCCAGTTGATGTGGGAGGAGCGCGCCACCGATGAGGGCGCGGCGGATCGCCTCATCGAAGCGAAGGGGCTGAAGCAGATCACCGACACGGGCGCGATCGAGAAGATCATCGACGAGGTGCTGGCCGCCAACGCCAAGTCCGTCGAAGAGTTCCGCGCGGGCAAGGAGAAGGCATTCAACGCCTTGGTCGGCCAGGCGATGAAGGCCACCAAGGGCAAGGCCAATCCGGCCCAGGTCAACGAGTTGCTCAAGAAGAAGCTCGGGGCCTGACGCGGGAGAACCCGGCGCCAACGGGGACGAGAATCCCTTGGGCAAAAAGCGCGGTGGCCGGTTCGGCACCGCGCTTTTGTTTTTGCGAGATACTAGCCCGCAGGCCTGTCACGAGGAGTTGGCGATGTTCGAGAAATACCGCGTACCGCTCGGCAAGAAGCTCGACCTGTCGGATTACGATCCGGCCGATACGCCATTTACCGGCGAGAGCAAGGGCGACGACAAGGCGCGCATGGCCGAGCTGGCGCTCAAGCTCGACGAGTTGCAGACGCTTCTGCACGCCAACAGCCGGCAACGTGTCCTGCTCGTGTTGCAGGGCATGGACACCAGCGGCAAGGACAGCACCATTCGCGCGGTGTTCCAGAACGTCGATCCGCTCGGCATTCGCGTGGCGAATTTCAAGTCGCCCACGCCCACGGAACTGGCGCGCGACTTTCTGTGGCGTGTCCATAGCGTCGTGCCGGGGGCGGGCGAGTTGGTGATCTTCAATCGCAGCCATTACGAAGACGTGCTCATCACGCGCGTGCATGACTGGATCGACGCCGACGAGTGCAAGCGACGCTACACGCACATCAACAACTTCGAGCGTCTGCTGGCTGACAACCACACGCGCATCGTCAAGTGCTTCCTGTATATCTCGTCCGACGAGCAGCGCAAGCGCTTGCAGGAGCGCATCGACGATCCGAACAAGCACTGGAAGTTCGAACTGAACGATCTGAAGGAACGCAGCTTCTGGCCGCATTACACCAAGGCTTACGAGGCGGCGCTAGCGGCCACGTCGACGGAACACGCGCCGTGGTACGTCGTGCCGTCCGACTCGAAACGTCACCGCAACCTGATGGTGGCTGAGTTGCTGGCGCAGGCGCTGACCGATCTGAATCTGTCCTACCCGCCCGCACGACCGGAACTCGCGGGCATGAAGGTGGAATGACTGCGGTGCGCTGACGCGTCCGGCGTCGCGTTTTCGGCGGCGAGCGGCGCAAATCCGCTGTGCGTCCGGTCTTCCACGGCGCGTTGCGTCACCGTCCCGATCTGCGTACGCAGGCGCGCCACGCGCCTTGTGAAACCGCTGAATGATGACGTCGGCACGCGACGTTGGGAATACTCTTGCTGCGGTTGGGCCGATTCTGACGGCCACGACGACCCCTGACGCAACACTCGTTCGCGTCGATCCTTGCCCCTCCTTGCGCTGAACTTCCTCCAGGACGCTTGTTCGCCGTTTGGCGATAGACAGCGACTTATCGAAATTGGCACGCAGATGGGGGCTTTCCTGCCCCCCGGAATTGTCAATTTGCGAAAAATTCGGATAACACGCGATAACGCGGTGCCGGGTGTTCAGGCATAAATCGCCCCTGTCGCAGCGCACGGATGTCACCGCAAAGGCGCGCGGCTTTCCCAATCGATTTGCTCAGGAAGAGGGGTATGGACATGCAAGTGAACGAGGGCGCACTCGTGCAAATGAAAAACAAGATGAAGGGTCGGTGGATCAAGCGCGGCCAGCGCGGTGTGACGCTGGTCGAGTTGTCCGTCGCCGTCGCGGTCATGGGGCTGATCATGGCCGGGGCGATGGTGGGTGTGCCCAGGCTGATGAACTCCGTGCGCGTGAACCAGGAGATCAAGGACTGGCAGATGGCCGTGGTGTCGATTCAGAACGCCGTGCTTTCCGGGCAACTGACGGCCAAGACTAACCCGCAAGATATGGACAAGATGGGTTTGTTCGGCTCGATTACCCCGTCTCCGGCAGGTACAGCCGGTGAATATCTGAATCGCTTCGGCGGCACCCTGAAAATGACGCCGATCACGACCAAGATCAACGACGGGCCGAATTTCGGGGTGCAGGTGACGTCGGAGGATGTTCCCAGCGATCAATGTCAGAAGTTCATGACGACGCTGCACTCGAATTTCGCGACCGTCACCGTGAACGGGGCGAATCTCAAGAATTTGAAAAAGCCCTTCGAGATGAGCAACCTGGCGACCGCGTGCCAATCCTCGAATATGGGGGGAGAAGACTCGGCCCAGAAGAATGACCTGACCAAGGCGAAGCTCGAATTCACCATCAGCGGCTCCTGATCGGATGATCGAACCCAGTCCGGCATTTCGGCATTGAATTCGACGTGAGGAAACCATGCCTATCAAAAGCGTGCTGACCGCGGCTATCGCGACAACCGTCTGGTCGAGTACGGCGGTCGCTGTCGAGAAGTTTCGAGAGGCGCCTCGATCGCCCGATCTGCAGATCGCCTTCGCCAGTCATAAACCGTTGATGTCCGGCAGAGGGGCGGCGGTCTCGCCGCCACCATCGTTCGCGAGTGCGCTGGACACGGCACCGTCGAACGATGCACTGCCGGAGGGGGGCTTGACGTCCGCATTGCCCGCATTGCCCCTATCGGCCGTGTCGCCATCGCCGGCCGTCGCCGCGTCGGAGCCGCTTGCGCAGGTCGAAGTGCGCGAGCTTCTCGAACTGCTCATGTCGCCGGGCGACGGCCGCGTCTCTGTGGCGCTTGCGCGTTACCTGCAGGCGCACGGCTGGCAACTCGCCTGGGAGATCGATCGCGACTTCCCCATCGAGTATCCCGCCACCTTCACGGGCGACTTCCTGGGCATCGTCGAGCAGGTCGTGGTCTCGTTGCAGAACACCGATGCTCCCATTCGCGTGAAAGTCTACGAGGCCAACCGCGTGCTGCGCGTCGTTCACGCCACACAATAACAAGCGTTGCGCTCCCCCCCGGCGCAGCCTTCATCACGGAAGCGGTAATCCATGAGTAAGCGACTTGGCGTGTTGTGCGCCACTACGTTCCTGACGGCGTGCGGCACGCCCGGCATGCTCTCCAAGACCGACGCCAACGTTTCGCAGGTGCAGACGAACGCGCAATCGGCGTTCGACACGCATGCGGCGGTTCCGATTCGCGCCATCGAGCACGTTGAGGGGGCGTGGCTGGCGAAGCGTTCCGTCCCGATCAACGCCTCGATAGCGTTGCCGGACTTCTTCAAGCGCAACGTGCGCTTCGCGACTGGCGCGCCATTGCCGATGTCGGTCGTGCTGGCCCAGGTGGCACGCGGCAACGGCTTGACCATCCGCCTGGCCTCGGACGTGTCGTGCGCCGCGGGTGGCGGCAGCGGCGCGGGTAGCGGCGGGGGCGGCCCGCGCGCCGCGAATCGTGGCGGCAATGGCGGCAGCCCGGCAAATCTCTTCCAGCTCAATTGCGCCGCCACGGGCGAGCCGACCGTGCCGCTGCAATATACCGGCACGCTGTCGGGGCTGTTGGACACCATTGCGTTTCGAACGGGAACGCACTGGACCTACCGTGACGGCGTCGTTCATTTCGCTCGGTATGTCACGCGCACTTTCCAGATCAAGATGATGCCAGGCAGTTCGTCGTATCGGGCGTCGGTGGGCAAGGCGTCGCAAATGCAGGCCAGTCGAGGCGCCTCGGGCGCTGGCGGGGCGGGCGGCTCGGCGGGCGGCGTCGATCTGAGCTTCAACGCCGACGCCAACGTGAGCGTGGAGTCCGAACTCGATTACTGGTCGGATCTCGTCAAGACGGTGAGCGACATGCTCTCCGAGGGCGGACGTGTCACGCCGTCCGTCGTGACGAGTTCGCTGGTCGTGAGCGACTCGGCTGACGTCATTGAGCGGGTGGCGAGCTATATCGACGCGGAGAACGCGGTGCTCGGCCGTCAGGTCAAGTTGCGCGTGCGGGTGTACTCGGTCTCGCTCGAGGAGAATTCGGCCACGGGCGTCGACTGGGATCTGGTGTATCAGGCGGCGAGCGGCATCACGCTTGGCCTGGCGGGCCCCGCAGCCGGCGGTTCGCTCATGTCGCGCAAAGGTGGGATGCAGCTCAGAACGATCGATACCGGCCGTTTCAAGGGGTCCAACGCCTTTATTCGCGCGCTCAGCCAGCAGGGGCGCGTGAGTACGGTGATCGACACCACGGTCGTCACGCTGAACAATCAGCCGGCGCCGGTCGCCGTCACTCAGAATCAGGGCTTCGTCGCGCAAACGAAGATGACGCCCGGCAACTACGGCGGACAAGCCGTTGTGACCGCGGAACAGTCGGTGCTGACCACGGGTTTCGTGATGAATCTGCTGCCCACGCTCATGGACAACCGAAGCGTGATGCTGCAGGTGCAGATCGACATGTCCGACCTCAGGAAGCTCGACAAGATCAATCTGCGCACGGGCAAGGAAACGCCGAGCGGCAGCAACGCGGGCGCCGGAGAGGGCTCGGGCACGGACGTGAGCGCGAAAATCGGAACCGATGGCGTGCAGGTGGGCATTGGCGGCCAGGGCGAGAGCGGTCGCGGGAGCGGCGACGACGGTCTCGGCGTGGGCACCTTTATGCAGTTGCCGATCACGGCGTCGATCCAGACCATGCAGCGGGCATCGCTCAAGTCGGGCGATACGCTGGTGCTCAGCGGCTTCCGCCGCAAGGACGATTCGACCGATCGCGACGGCATCTTCAATTACGAAGGCGGCACGAAGGAGGCGCGTCAGCAGGTCAAGGAAGTCGTCATCCTGATTTCGCCGGAACTGACCGAGGGCGTGTGACATGACGCGCATATTGTCCAACCATCTCGTCGTCGGTGGGCAGTGGGAGACGTTGATCGGCTTGCAGAAGGAAGCCACGGAGATCCGTGGACTTGCCAGAAGCCGGGATGCATCGCACTTCGCCGTGGCCGACGACGGCGCCGGTACGCGCACCGTTGGCCTGTTTTCAACGGACCCGGCCATCAAGGGGCAAGGCACGCCGGAGCGATACGCGCTGGGCGCCGTACTCGGTGCGATGGTCGAGGCGCCGAATGTCGCGTTTCTGCATCCAGATCCCGACAATGCCGCGGCAACGCTCCTCGTCACGCTGCGCGATCACCGTCCGGAACTGGATCTGGTGGTGCCGGTGTCCGACGTGCGCGCGCGGCTGGAGCAATGGGCCGCCGAGATCGACGGCGAAATCACGATTGCCGGCGTCGCGCCCCTGAGTTTCGGCGTTGCCGACGTGGCGCTCACGCTCGACGATATCGCGAAGCAGGTCGATCAGGAACCGTCGCGCGAGGCGTGTCTTCAGGCGGTGCGCAAGCCCTTGCCGGCGCGGCAACTGAAAATCGCGGCCATCGCACTCGTCACGCTCTGTCTCGTCGGTGGCGCCGGGGCGTGGGGGTGGTCCTGGTATGACGGCATGCAGCAGGCGAAGCGCGCGGCGGCCAATCGGGTCGATCCGGTCGACGTCTACAAGCAGGCGCTTGCGCGCGCTATCGCCGCGGAGCCGTTCTCGGCGGGGGCGTCGTATGCGCGTCGACTGCAATACACGATTCAGGCCCTGCCGGCGAACGCGGGCGGATGGCGTCCCGCCGCCATTTCGTGCAACGCGCAGGACTGTGAGATTCAGTGGAAGCGCCAGGAGGGCGGCACATTCGATCTGCTCCTCTCGCAACGTCCGAACGCGAAGATCGTCGATCTCGACCACGCGACGGAGTCCATGACGCCCGTCGACGCCGTCGCGCCGATGTCGAAGCCCGCCGTCGCCGCGACGGCCGGTGTTGTCACGCAAACGCTTGCCGACGACGAAGACGATCCCGATGACGGCGAAGCGCGTGTGACGCCTGTGCCGCGCACGCAATTCCTGCGTACGGCGGGTGCCCGCCTGCAATCGCTCGGCGACTACGGCATGGACATCTCGCTCTCGATGCCTCAGCCGCTCGTCAAAGTGCCGCCGGAGGTCGCGGGACGCAGCGATGTGCCGCCGCCGATCGCCAAGGGTGAGTGGAAGATGGCCGGGCACCTGGCGTTCGTCGATTCCGTGGCCGGTTTGATGATGCGCGCCGGCAACATGTCGTTGCACGAGTTGACGATCGTGATCGACGACACCAAACCCGTCTTCTCCGCTCAAGGAACCTACTATGTCCACTAAGCTTCGCCTGATCGCAGGGGTCGCGACGGCCGCAATATTGTCGCTGCCGATGTCGATCGTGCCCGCGCGTGCCGCCGAGACAATCGACACCTTTGCGCGCGCCCACCTCAAGTCGTCGCAGGAAGCCGCGGACGCCCAGAGCGAGGCGAAAGGGGCTGAGCGTCCGCCCGCGACGGGGGGGGCGCCCGACGTGCCGCCGGAGCTGCTCTTCATTCACGGCGTCGACGAGACCACAGTGGCCTATTTGCGCGTCGATGGCCGCTTCGGCTACAACGTGAGCGACGGCGACCGGTTCGGCGACTGGCGGGTGGTGAAGATCGGCAGCGACTTCGTCGACGTGGCGCGAGGCGGCAAGCCACGTCGCCTGCTGTTGCCCAACGCGATGGGCCCGGCACCCACGAGCAACGCAAGACAGGGCTCACCAGGGCGACGCGATGGCAACGATTTCTGACCGCTTTCAAGCCGCCTTTTCGCGCGTCAACGCGCGCGGCGGCGCCGTCGCACGACCGATTGCCGACCTTCGCCTGGAAGACATCCAAACGCAGGGCTGGCGTCAGGATCTAGGCATCACCCTGGCGGGCGCCGAGAACGGGTCGCTGGTGCTCGTGGCCATCAAGCCGCGTCTGTTCCTGGTGTTGCTCGAGCACACGACGTTTGTGCGCATGCAGGGCTCCGATCTGCTCTCGCGTTTCGAACAAGCGGTACGCGCGACGCATCGGCTCGATCTTGAAGGCGTCTATGTGGGTACGACGGAAGAAATACTGCTCATGCAGTCGCGTCTGCAACAGAACGGCGATGCCGGCGCACGCACAGAGGAGCAGCGGACCGGCGCCTACCGAAATTTCGATCTGATCATCGAGCGCGCCATCGACGCACGGGCGTCAGACATTCATTTCGAGTTCCGCGAGGGTCAGCATGTACGTGTACGCATGCGCATTCACGGTAAGTTGCGGGCCACCAGCGAGCTGGATCGCCTGTCGCGCGACTATCACGCGATGCTCGACGCGGTGTCGGCGGCCTACAATTCGCGCGCCGACCCCAGCAGTCGAAGCCACAATCACTTCGACGAGGATCAGCACCAGAGCTGCTCGATTCCCCTGAACCTGCGCAATCGCAAGTATCAACTTCGCCTGCAGAGCATCAAGGAGAACCGCGGCGTCGATGTCGTGCTTCGGCTGCTCGTCAACGAGGCGGTCGACGACGATGTCATGACGCTCGCCGAACTCGGTTACTCGGACGATCAGGTCGAGGTGCTGGAGAACGCCGTGTATCGCAGCCCGGGCTTGACGATCATCGCCGGCGAGACGGGCTCGGGAAAGTCGACGACCTTGCGCACCATGATGATGTACGAGCGCGATGCGGGTAAGAAATTCTTCTCCATCGAAGATCCGGTCGAGTACATCCAGCCCCATGTGACGCAGATCCCGATTCAGCGGCGTGCCGAAGACGGTCACGGCGAATCGGCTTTCGGCGCGGCGGCAAAAGTGCTGCTGCGCGGCGATCCGGACAAGCTCATGCCCGGCGAGATCCGCGACGTCGAGACCGGCTCGTTCGCAAAATCGATGACCGAGACGGGGCATCAGGTGCTCTCGACCGTGCACGCGTCGAGCGCCTTCGGCATTATTCCGCGCCTGATCAGCGACGAGATCGGTATGCCCGTCGCCGCCGTGACCTCCCCCAATTTTCTTACCGCGATGGTGTACCAGAAGCTGATTCCAGTGCTGTGCGATCACTGCAAGTTGCCGGCTGTCGGCAAGCTTGACGAGATGACGTTGGGCGTGATCGGTGGCCTCGGCATCGACACGGCGCGCGTGTGTGTGGCGGGGCCGGGGTGCGCGCACTGCAAGGGACGGGGCACGGCCGGGCAGACGGTCGTGGCAGAGGTGTGCGAGGTGACCGAGGAATTGCTCGATCTGCTGCGGCAGTCGAAATTCTGGGAAGCGCAGCGGCACTGGCGCGCGTACCACGACGGCGATCTCACGAGCCCCGTCATGTGCGGCAAGTCGGCGATGGAGCATGCGATCTACAAGATGGCGCAGGGCCGCATCGATCCGCAGGACATCGAGGCGGCGTTCTACAAGCTCAAGAAATTCCAGCTATGGAAGGGCGGCTCCACGTCGCCGCAGCCACCACGCCGACTCGCGAGTGTGTGAGCCGTTGTCACGAAACTGGTTTGAAACGCTCTTCAAATGCCTATGCTCGAAGCCGTCAATCATCTGCTAGCCAAGCTGTCGCCAGCGCGCGATCCGTACCCGGGACTGAGCCGGGCGAAGCGTCATTTTCGCAAGATGCGTGCGAAGTTCTACAGCGACTTCGCCGACGCTATCGAGGACGGCGCCAATCCGTTCGAACTGTTTTCCCGCCGATATGCGCGCGCCAAGGAGCGGCGCAACCCGATGGCACCGCTCTATGCCATATGGCGCGACCGCGCCAGCTCGAAGAATCTGCGCAAGTCGTGGCAGGGTACGATTCCCGACGAAGACCTGATCGTGATCTCCGCCGGAGAAAAGGGCGATCTGGCCGGCACGCTGCGCTTTCTGGCGCGGGTCGTTACCCTGCAGCAGCAAACGCGCGCGGCGATCGCCGGTGCCGTGGTGCTGCCGATCTTCATGTCGGTGCTGCTCGCCGCGATCCAGTTGGGCGTGGCCTACGGCATGATGCCGATCATGACCGAGATCATGCCGCCGGAGATGTTTCCCCTCGTGGGCGCGGGGCTGTATATCGTGTCCGGGTTCGTGGCGAACTGGTGGCCATTGCTCTATGGCGTGCCGGTCGTGATCGTGGTGGCGGTCTTGCTGTCGCTGAGCCGATGGACGGGGCCGATGCGGCAGCGCGTCGAGAACTTCGGCCCCTATGCCGTGTATCGCGACGTGCGCGCCGGGGAGTTTCTGGTGTCACTGGCCGCGCTGACCGGCGCAAAGACGTCGGTGTTCGACGCCGTGTCGCTCATGCTCGCGGGCGCCTCGCCCTGGATGCGCTCGCATTTGCTGCGCATGCGGGCGTCGCTCAAGAGCGAGCGAAGCATGGTCAAGGCGATGGATACCGGCATCTTCAACGAGGAAGTCTTCGATCGTCTGGTCGAATACTCGGGACGCACCAACTTCGATGCCGGCATTCGCAAGATCGGCCTGATGACCATCGAGGAAGTCGCGGAGCGCGTCAAGGCGCGATCTGCCGCGCTACGCTCGGTGCTGATGGCGTTGGTCGGTCTGACGATCATCTTCACCGTGGGCGGCATGTTGCAGATCGGTCACGCGGCGGGTGAGTACGCGGAGTCGATGTTCTGATGATGGCGTTGCTCATCGATAACGTTGGGAATGACTTTCGGACACTGCCGCGCGAAGCGGTGGTGGCGGCGATGGCGATGCTGGGGCTGCTCGTCGGGAGCTTTCTGAACGTCGTCGTCTCCCGTCTGCCGCGCATGCTGGAGCGGCAATGGGCGCAGGAGGCCGCGACGTGGGCGGGCGAGGCGCCGCCGGTCGTGCCCGCCTTCAACCTCGCGTGGCCGCCATCGCACTGCCCGCGTTGCGAGACGCGCATCGCGGCGCGGCACAACGTCCCGGTGCTAGGCTTTGTCCTCCTGCGCGGCCGCTGCGCGAATTGCCGCGCGGCGATTTCCCTGCGCTATCCGCTTGTCGAACTCGCCGTAGGGATCATGTTCGCAACGCTCGCGTGGGCGTTCGTCCCTTCGATGCAGTACCTCGCGATGCTGGCATGGTGCGGCTTCGGCGCGGCGCTGCTGGCGCTCGCGCTGATCGACATTGATACGCGGTTGTTGCCCGATGCGCTCACGTTGCCGCTGCTGTGGGCGGGCTTGCTGGGCAGCGTCGCGGGCCTGACATTGCCCATCGACGACGCCGTGCTTGGCGCCGCGTTGGGATATGGCGTCATGGCGGCGATGGCGGGCGCGTACCGGGCGCTGACCGGTGTCGACGGACTGGGCGGCGGCGACGTCAAGCTCGTCGCCGCGTGTGGGGCATGGCTGGGCTGGATCGGCACGCCGCTGATGCTGGCCTTCGGCGCGGTGGCGGCCACGCTCGCTTTCGCGGGCCTCGGCGTGTGGCGCGGCCGCGCGTTGCGCGAGCCGCTGCCGTTTGGTCCCTGGCTATGCCTGGGCGCGGTGGCGAGCCGGCTGTGGGGCGAGCCTTTCCTAGATCTGTGGCTGCGCCCGGGCGGCTAACGTCGCTGGTGCGTGCGGCGCGGTGTCGACGGATGCCGATCCAACGCGCTGCGTCAATCGACCCGCGCCGGACAACATCAGGTCCGCGGCCTTTTCGCCGATCATCATCGACAGGGCGTTGGTGTTGCCGCCGATGAGCGTGGGCATGATCGACGCATCGACCACGCGCAAACCTTCCACGCCGCGAACCCTCAGTTCCGGATCGACGACCGACGCCGCATCGCTGCCCATGCGGCAGGTGCCGACCGGGTGGTAGATGGTGTCGGCGCGCGCACGGATCAGCGCGGTGAGCGCTTCGTCCGACTCGATGCCCCGGCTGTGCAGCTCCTCGCCGCCGAACCGCGCGAGCGACGGCGCTGCGAGAATCCGACGAATCACGCGCACCCCGCGCAGCAACGTGTCGACGTCCTCCTGCGCTTGCAGAAAGGCCGGGTCGATCCGCGGCGCGTCGCGCATGTCGGCGCTGGCAAGCGTCACGCGTCCGCGGCTTTTCGGACGCAGTACGCAGGCATGCAACGACAGGCCACGCCGCAGATGCAGACGACGATTGTGGTCGTCGCAGATGCCCACGAGGAAGTGCATCTGCAAATCGGGGCGTGCCAGCGACGGATCGCTCTTGAGGAAGCCACCGGCTTCGGCCACGTTGCTGGCGAACAGGCCGCGCCGCTCGCGCAGATAGTCCAGCCCTTGCGTGAGCAGATGCCACAATCCCGCGGGCGTGTAGCCGACCAGATCGCGATGCGCCACGTATTTGTTGATGATGAAGTCGATGTGATCCTGCAGGTTCTCTCCGACACCCGGGGCATCGACGTGCACCTCCACGCCATGCGAGCGCAAGTGTTCGGCGGGGCCGATCCCGGAGCACATCAGCAACTGCGGCGAATTGAACGCTCCGGCGCTCAGCACGACTTCAGCGCGTGCGCGCAGCGTCTCCAGCGCGCCGCGCCGTTGCACTTTGACGCCGGTCGCGCGCTTGCCATCGAAGACAACGCGCTGCACCAGCGCATCGGTGATGACATGAAGATTCGCGCGTGATTTTCCTTGCAGATAGGCGCGCGCGGCGTTCCAGCGCTGCCCGTCTTTTTGCGTCACCTGATAGATGCCCGCGCCTTCGTAGTGCGGACCGTTGAAGTCGTCGCTCACGGGATACCCGGCTTCGCGCGCCGCGTCGACATAGTGTTGCGAGAACGGATTGACCGTGCGCAGATCGGCAACGTTGAGCGGGCCGCCGGTACCGTGCCAGGCATCCGCGCCGCGTTCGTTGTTCTCGTTGCGACGGAAGTACGGCAGCACGTCGTCCCATCCCCAGCCGGTGCAGCCGGCCTGCGCCCACGCGTTGTAATCGTCCGGGTGACCGCGCGTGTAGATCATCGCGTTGATCGAACTCGAGCCACCTAGACCGCGTCCGCGCGGCTGATAGCCCTGACGTCCGGCCAGCCCCGCCTGCGGCGTTGTGCGATAGCCATAGTTGCGCCGCGATCGGAACGGCACCAATGCGGCGAGACCGAGCGGCAGCCGTACGAGAAAGCTGTTGTCGGGCGGACCCGCTTCGATCAGCGCGATCGTGCTGCCCGGTGCACCGTCGGCCAATCGCGCCGCCAACGCACAACCGGCCGAGCCGCCGCCGACAATGATGTAGTCGTAGTCCATGCTGTCATCCTCCCTTGGATGGGCACTGCATCTACCGCTTTTTTTGACGTCTTGTTCGCTGCTTTTTGCTTGTCGTTCTGAGCGCGATTGTCTCGTGTCTCGCTGCGCGCGGCGCCGCCGCATGGGCGACGCCTTGGAGCGGCACTCATTGTAAGCAGACAATCCCTGCGCTCGGGGGGGATGTGAAGCAATCCTCTAATTTATGGGAGCGCGCGAACCTAGCCGCTATGATGAAAGGATCCCCATGGCGTGACCGTCACATACGGCAATTGGGCATACGGAGACACGGATGACGCAAGCCTGGCAGACCCACGACGTCACCAATCAGGTGCCGCCGCTTACGGACTACAACCTTTACGCCACCGACGCCGCGTTGCAAGCCGCAGTGGCGGCCTTCGGCGCGGGATGGCATGCGACAACGCTGTACCGCCAGGGCGCTCGCCTGGGCGAAGCCGAGGTGCAGGCGTGGGCGGAGGCGGCCAATCGTCACGCGCCGGAACTGCAATCGTTCGATTCGCAAGGCAATCGCATCGATCGCGTCGAGTTTCATCCGTCGTGGCATGCGCTCATGGGTTTGTTGCGGGGAGCCGAACTGCAGTCGTTGCCGTGGGCGCATCCGCGCGACGGCGCGATGACGGCGCGCACGGCGGCGTACTTCCTGCACGCGCAGAACGAGGCCGGTGCGTTGTGCCCTACGACCATGACGTTCGCGAGCATTCCGGTGCTCGCCAAGGAGCCCACGGCCTTCGCGTCGATCAAGGACAAGTTGCTCGCGCCACAGCACGACCCGCGCGACGTGCCGCTCGCGCAGAAGCACGCCATTCTCATCGGCATGGGGATGACGGAGAAGCAAGGCGGCTCCGACGTGCGCACCAACACCACCACGGCCACCGATTGCGGCGACGGCACGTTCTCGCTCGTCGGGCACAAATGGTTCTTCTCGGCGCCGCAGTGCGACGCGCATCTGGTGCTCGCACGCGACGCCGACAGCGATGCGTTGTCCTGCTTCTTCGTGCCGCGCTACGCGCCGGACGGGCGCAAGAACGGTGTGCAAGTGCAACGTCTCAAGGACAAGCTCGGCAATCGCTCCAACGCGAGCAGTGAAGTCGAGTTGCAGGGCGCGTATGGCACACGCGTCGGTGCGCCGGGGCGGGGTATTCCCACGATCATCGAGATGGCGACGTATACGCGGCTCGACTGCGTGATCGGCAGCGCGGCAATGATGCGCGCGGGTGTCGTGCAGGCGATTCATCACGCGCGCCATCGCTCGGCGTTCGGGGCGAAGCTCGTCGATCAGGATCTGATGACGACGGTGCTCGCGGATCTGGCGCTGGAGTCGGAAGCGGCGACGTGGCTGGCGATGCGGCTGGCGCAGGCGTTCGACGCGGGCGTGTCCGACAACGATTCGCTGTGTGAGCGGGCGTGGCGCCGCATCGTGCTGCCCGCCGCGAAGTTCTGGGTATGCAAGCGCGCGCTCGAACTCGCGGGCGAGTGCATGGAGGTGTGGGGCGGCAACGGCTATGTCGAGACCGGTCCGCTCGCGCGCCTGTATCGCGAGGCGCCCGTCAATTCGATATGGGAAGGCTCGGGCAACGTGATGTGTCTCGACGTGCTGCGCGCCATGAGCCGCGAGCCTGACGTCGCACAGTACTGGTTCCGATGGATCGGTGAGCGCACGGGATCGCATGCGCCGCTACGCGCGGCGTTGGCGCAGTTGCACGGTTGGCTGGCGGCCGATCAGGCAACGCACGCGACCCGCGCGCGTGCGATTGCACAGCAGGTGGTACTGCTGGCACAGGCGGCGTTGTTGCTCGAACACGCGCCGGCCGAGTTGGCGCATGGCTTCATCGAGAGCCGATTCTCGAACGCGGGCGGGCGGGTGTACGGCGTGATGCCGGACACGCTCGCGGTGGCAGTGCAACGTGCCTGGCTCGACCGGGCTTTTCTCGCATAACGGATAACAATATATCGATGGCGTTGGGCGGCACCGACGGGGCCACCTGCGACCTCAGGGAGGAGAAGGCATGGGATACCAACATGAATTGAACGAGTTGCATGAGGCGACACCGTCGTCGGCACCAGATACCTCGACCGACGACGACATCGCCCGCGCGTCGCTGTTGCCGCGCTTCGACGCGATGCGCCGCGCGCACGACGCCGCGCCGCAAGTCGATTGGCCGACGCGCAAGCGTCACCTGACAGCGCTGCAAGCGATGCTTCACAAGTATCGCGAGGCGTTCGCCAACGCCATCGACGCGGATTTCGGCGGCCGCTCGGCGCAGGAAACGGACATGCTCGAACTGTTCCCGTCGCACGGCAACCTGAAGCATGCGCTCGCGCACACGCGTCGCTGGATGCGTGGGTCGCGCGGCTGGGCAAACCTGTGGATGCTGCCCGCGCGACGCGCCGTCGTGCCGCAGCCGCTCGGCGTCGTCGGGGTGATCGTGCCGTGGAATTACCCGTTGTTTCTGGCCGTCGGTCCGCTCACCGACGCCTTGGCCGCCGGCAATCGGGTGATGATCAAGGTCTCCGAGGTCACGCCTCGCTTCGCGGATGCGTTTGCGGCCGCCGTGGCCGAGACTTTCTCGCCGGAGTGGGTCACGGTCGTGACTGGCGACGCACAGGTCGCGAGGGCGTTCTCGACGCTGGCGTTCGACCATCTGCTGTTCACTGGCGCGACGTCGATCGGCCATCATGTGATGCGTGCGGCCAGCGAACACCTCACGCCGGTGACGCTCGAACTCGGTGGCAAGTCGCCGGCCATCATCGGGCCGGGCGCGCGCTGGGAGCACGCGGTGGAGCGCATCCTGCTCGGCAAGCTGGTCAACGCGGGTCAGACCTGTGTGGCGCCCGACTATGTGCTCGTGCCGCGCGACAAGCTCGACGCCTTCGTTGCCACGGCGCGGCAGGTGGCGGCGCGTCTGTATCCCGACGCCGTGAACAATCCGCAATACACGAGCATTGTGTCGTCGCGGCACTTCGAGCGGTTGTCCGGGCTTGCCGCCGAGGCGGCGGCACAGGGCGCCACGTCGCACGCGCTGTTCGATACCCCGGCGCAGGCGGCGCGCAGGCGTCTGCCGCCCGTGGTGCTCACTGGCGTGCACGACGGCATGCGCGTGATGCGCGAGGAGATCTTCGGGCCGCTGTTGCCGGTGGTGCCCTACGATGACCTGGACGCCGCCATCGCCTATGTCAATGAGCGTGCGCGTCCGCTCGCGCTGTATGTGTTCGATACCGACAATACGCGCATTGGGCGTGTCGTCGACGGCACGATTTCCGGCGGCGTGACGATCAATGACACGCTGCTGCACGTTGCGGAGCATGCGCTGCCGTTCGGTGGCGTGGGGCCGTCGGGCATGGGGGGGTACCACGGTGAGGCGGGCTTCCGGACGTTCTCCAAGGAGAAACCGATCTTCCGGCAGGCGCGCTGGAACGGCGCCGGCCTGCTCAACCCGCCGTATGGCAAGGTATTCGCCACGATGATCCGGCAATTGATGCGCTGACCTCTGAGCTCTGACGTCGGGCATCCGACGTCGCGATAAAACAAAACCCCCGCCGGTTCGACCCGAGCGGGGGTTTTGTTGGGTGCTCGCCGGTCGAGACCGGCGGGCACCACGAGAGCGATGTCGGATCAGGCCACCGCGCGCAGGCCGGCGTCGGCCAACAGGATGTCGGCGCGGTCGGTCGCTTCCCACGAGAATTCCGGCTCTTCACGGCCGAAGTGACCGTAGGCGGCGGTCTTCTCGTAGATCGGACGCAGCAGGTCGAGCATCTGGATGATGCCCTTCGGACGCAGGTCGAAGTGCTTCTCGACCAACTCGGCGATACGCTGATCGCTGATCTTGCCCGTGCCGAATGTGTTGACCATGACCGACGTCGGTCGCGCCACGCCGATGGCGTACGAGACCTGGATCACGCACTTCGAGGCGAGACCGGCCGCCACGATGTTCTTCGCGACATAGCGGCCCGCGTAGGCGGCCGAGCGATCGACCTTCGACGGATCCTTGCCAGAGAACGCGCCACCGCCGTGCGGTGCGGCACCGCCGTATGTGTCGACGATAATCTTGCGGCCCGTGAGGCCGGCGTCGCCCTGCGGGCCACCGATCACGAAACGACCGGTCGGGTTCACCAGGAACTTGATGTCGCCCTTGATCAGGTCGGCCGGCAGCACCGGCTTGATGACTTCTTCGATGACGGCTTCGCGCAGGGCTTCCAGCGCGATGTCCGGATGGTGCTGCGTCGAGAGCACGACGGTGTCGATGCTGTGCGGACGGCCGTTTTCGTACTTGATGGTGACTTGCGACTTGGCATCCGGGCGCAGCCAGGGCAGACGACCGTCACGGCGCACTTGCGACTGGCGCTCGACCAGGCGGTGCGACAGATAGATCGGCAGCGGCATGAGTTCCGGCGTTTCGTCGCAGGCGTAGCCGAACATCAGGCCCTGGTCGCCGGCGCCCTGATCGAGGTTGTCGTCATGCGCACGGTCCACGCCCTGGGCGATGTCCGGCGACTGGCGGTCGTAGGCGACCAGCACCGCGCAACCCTTGTAGTCGATACCGTAGTCGGTGTTGTCGTAGCCGATGCGGCGGATGGTCTCGCGCGCGACTTGCTGATAATCGACCGTGGCGGTCGTGGTGATTTCACCCGCGAGCACGACGAGACCCGTGTTGCACAGCGTTTCTGCGGCAACGCGCGCGTACTTGTCTTGCTTCAGGATGGCGTCGAGCACGGCATCCGAAATCTGGTCGGCTACCTTGTCCGGGTGACCTTCGGAGACCGATTCGGAAGTAAAGAGATAATCGTTCGCCACTTCTGGCTCCTCTAAACGAATTTGGCGACTCACGTTGCCGTCATCGGAGGGGAAGCGGCGACGCTTTAGCGGAAAATTGGTCGAATGCGCTGCCTCGATAGGGTGGCACATTCGAATCGCCCCGCAAGTTGTCAGTTAACTCGGCGATGTCGCTTATTATACGCCCCTGAAGAATTCCTGCTTGCGACATGGCAACCACACCCAAGAAATCCCTCGGCTACTACCTGAGCGTTGGCCTGCTGCGCGGGCTTAACCTGCTGCCCTATGGCTGGGTTGCGCGCTTTGGCGCCGGTCTCGGGCACCTGCTGTACCTGATTCCCAGCTCGCGAAAGCGCGTTGTGCACACCAATTTGCGGCTGTGTTTCCCGCATTGGGACGAGGCGACGCGCGAGCGCGTGGCCAAGGCGTCGTTCGTGCATGCCATTCGCAGCTACGCGGAGCGCAGCGTGCAATGGTTCGCCGACGGCAAGAAGCTGGAGCGGCTGATCGAACTCGACTCGGCGGTCGACCTGCTCGACCCGAATATGCCGCCGACGATCCTGCTCGGATTCCATTTCGTGGGCATCGAGGCGGGCTCGGTGTTCATCAACTACTCGCTGCACCGGCCTTGCGCGTCGCTCTACACGCCGATGTCGAATCCGGCGTTCGACGCCATGGCCCGCGAGCAGCGCGGACGTTTCGACGCGGAAATGATCGCGCGCGGCGACAGTGCCCGCGACGTGCTGCGCATGTTCCGAAAGGGCAAGCCGGTCATGCTGGCGGCCGACATGGACTATGGCGCGCGCA
This sequence comes from Pandoraea cepalis, assembly GCF_902459665.1. Taxonomy (GTDB): domain Bacteria; phylum Pseudomonadota; class Gammaproteobacteria; order Burkholderiales; family Burkholderiaceae; genus Pandoraea; species Pandoraea cepalis. The sequence continues at coordinate 206,739 of NZ_CABPSL010000001.1, forward strand.
ACTCCACGTTTGTGCCGTTCTTCGGCGTGAACACTTGTACGCTGACGTCCGTGTCCCGTCTGGCCGAAGTCGGCCGGGCCCAGATCCTGCCGTTCATCGGCGAGGTGCTGCCCAACTACAAGGGCTACCGCCTCAAGGTCTTCCCGGTGTGGGAAAACTATCCCAGCGGCGACCCCGACGCCGATGCGCGCCGGATGAACGCGTTCCTCGAAGAACAAATTCTGAAGATGCCGGAGCAATACTACTGGGTGCACAAGCGCTTCAAGACGCGCCCGCCCGGCGAGCCAAGCGTGTATTGACAGGCGCCGGATGCGCGTCGGCCTTCTCCACTACAATAGCGCCATGAAGCTCAAATTCACCAAGATGCAGGGTGCCGGCAACGACTTCGTCGTGATCGACGGCATCTCGCAATCCATCGATTTCACGCCCGACCAGTGGCGCGCGCTCGCCGACCGCCATTTCGGCGTCGGCGCAGACCAGCTCCTGCTCGTCGAACGCTCGACGCAGCCTGGCGTTGACTTCCGCTATCGTATCTTCAACGCCGACGGCGGTGAGGTGGAGCATTGTGGCAACGGGGCGCGCTGCTTCGTCAAGTTCGTGCGCGACACGGGGTTGACCGACAAGCGCACGGTGCGCGTCGAGGTGCAGCAGGGCTTGATCACGCTCACGATGCGCGACGACGGTCAGGTCAGCGTGGACATGGGCGCGCCGATCCTCACGGCGTCGGATGTGCCGTTCGACGCCAGCGGGCTGGCAGGCCGTCGCGAGGGCGACGACACGCTCTGGCCGCTCGACGTGGCCGGCAAGACGACGTGGATTTCCGTGGTCTCGATGGGCAATCCGCATGCCGTGCAGGTGGTGGAGAACGTCGATACCGCGCCGGTGGAAACGGACGGCCCGCTGATCGAGCGTCATGCGCGCTTCCCGCGCCGCGTGAATGCGGGCTTCCTGCAGGTGGTGGACAAGCATCAGGCGCGTCTGCGCGTGTACGAGCGCGGTGCGGGCGAGACGCTCGCCTGCGGCACCGGCGCGTGCGCGGCGGCAGTGGCAGGCATCCGCCGCGGGCTGCTGGCCGCGCCCGTGGCCATCGAAACGCACGGCGGCACGCTCACCATCGACTGGAACGGCGCAAGCGGTCCGGTCATCATGACGGGACCGGCCACCACGGTCTTCGAAGGGACGATCGAGATCTGACGCCAAACGTCGGTTCCGGTGTTCCGCGCGGGCAGGCCGCGGGCGCAGCACAGTAAGATTTTGGTTTCTGACGGACTCTGATTTAGCGACCCTGGCGGCCGCTCGCCACCGTTGTGCCTCGTGCGCAGCGGCGGTCGGCGGCAGTTGACGAACAGCAGACGGACACTCATGAACGACCGAGATATTGCGGAATACCTGATCGCGCATCCCGACTTCTTCGAACGCCATGCCGAATTGCTGGCCGGCGTGCGGCTCACCAGTCCGCACGGCCAGCGCGCCGTGTCGCTGCAAGAGCGCCAGATCGAGATGCAGCGCGAAAAGACCAAGCAGATCGAGCGACGCCTCGCCGAATTGATGCGCTACGGGCACGAGAACGACGACATCTCGGCCAAGCTGCATCGCTGGAACCTCGGCCTGCTCGGCGAGCGCGATCCGCACGCATTGCCCGACGCGATTGCCCGCGGCCTGCGCGACGTTTTCAACGTCCCCTTCGCGGCCGTTCGCGTGTGGAACGTGGCCGCGCCGTACCAACCGGCCGAGTTCGCCCGCAGCGTGAGCGAAGAGGTCAAGATCTTCGCCTCGAGCCTGGCGACTCCCTATTGCGGTGCCAACACCGGTTTCGAAGCCGTGACATGGCTCGGCGCGCCGAGCGATCCGGCGTCGGTGGCGCTGCTCGCGCTGCGTGACCCGCAAGTGACGGATGGGCCGGTCTTCGGCCTGCTGGTCATGGGCTCGGAAGACGCCCGCCGTTTCCATGAAGGCATGGCGACCGACTTCCTGACGCAGATCGGGGAACTGGCCGGCGCGGCGCTCAGCAAGCTGCGCGCGAACGATTGATGCGCGTCGCCGGCGCCCGGGCGGACTGACGCGCTGACGGCACCTTTCACCACGCCTTATGGTCACCTCGACCCGATCGCCGCGTCCTGCCAGCGTGGCCACGCCCAAGGCGCGCGCCGGGCGTGCCGCGCCGGAACGCGCGCGCAAGCCCGGGGCGCACGCAGAGGCGTCGGACGACGAGACGCCGCTCGAACCGGGCATCCGCCACTACCTGACGTCGCTCGCCAGCGAGCGCAAGCTCGCCGAGCTCACCCTGGAAAACTACACGCGCGACTTGCGCCAGTTGCAGCGTATGGCGCGCGGCCGCTCGCTCGAATCGCTGGAACACGGCGACATTCGCCGCTTCGCCATGCAGTTGCACAGCGAGGGCCTCGTCGGCCGCTCCATCGCCCGCAAGCTCTCCGCCTGGCGAGGCTACTTCGCGTGGCTTGCCCAGCGCACGTCGCTGGCGGCCAATCCCGTCGACGGCGTGCGCGCGCCGAAACAACCCAAGCCGTTGCCGAAAGCGCTGTCGCCGGATCAGGCATCGGCGCTCGTCGAGTTCGTCTCCGGCACGTCGGCCGAGGCCGTGCGCAATCGGGCGATGTTCGAGCTGCTGTACTCGTCTGGCCTGCGCCTGTCGGAACTCACGAGCCTCGATCATCGCTACGTCGAGGCCGAGGGCTACCGTTCCGTGAGCTGGCTTGATTTGCCCGAGCGCGAGGTGGTCGTGACCGGCAAGGGGAACAAGCGACGCCGCGTGCCCGTGGGCGAGAAAGCGGCGCAGGCGCTGGCCGGTTGGCTGGACATGCGGGCAGGACTGGCAACGGCTGAGCCGCATGCGCTGTTCCTGTCGGCGCGCGGCAAGCGCATCGGCGCGCGCGCGGTGCAGCAGGGGCTGTCGCGCCACGCGCTGGCGGCCGGGCTGCCGACACACGTGCACCCGCACATGCTGCGTCACTCGTTCGCCACGCACGTTCTGCAATCGTCCGGCGATCTTCGCGCCGTGCAGGAGATGTTGGGCCACAGCAATATTTCGACGACACAGATCTACACGAAACTCGACTTCCAGCATCTCGCGAAGGTTTACGATCAGGCGCATCCGCGCTCGCGCAAGAAGCCCTGAGCGTTGCGGTGGGCGGCGCGACTCGGTGTAGAATCGCGTCCTTCCTCAGCAAGTCCCGCACGTTCTCCGTCTGCTGGATGACTTGCCGTCACCCCGTCGTCAACTGTTGGTCCGTCCCGCATGAATACCTTGACCCTCAAGCCCGGCAAAGAAAAGTCCTTGCTGCGCCGTCACCCCTGGATTTACGCCACCGCCGTGGCACGCGTGGACGGCAAACCGGCTTCCGGCGCGACGGTCGTGGTGCGCGCCGCCGACGGGCGATTTCTCGCTCGCGCTGCCTTCAGCCCGGTCTCGGCCATCCGCGCACGCGTGTGGACGTTCGATGAAAACGAGCCGGTCGATCATGCGTTCTTCAAGCGTCGTGTGACCGCCGCCCTCGCTTATCGCGAGCAGATGGTGCACGACACCGGGGCGACCCGCCTGATCTTCGGCGAGGCCGACGGCCTGCCGGGTCTGATCGTCGACCGTTATCAGTCCGCGCCCGGTGCGCCGGTGACGGACCAGATCGTTTGCCAGTTCATGGCGGCGGGCGTGGAAGCCTGGAAAGACGCGATCGTGAATGCCCTCGTCGGCGCGACCGGCTGCCCCAATGTCTACGAGCGCTCCGACGCCGCCGTGCGCGAGCGCGAAGGTCTGCCGAGCCTCACTGGCGTGCTGGCGGGGGCTGAGCCGCCCCAGGCGCCCGACTTGCTCACGACGTACGAGTGTGGCGTGAAGTATTACGTCGACGTGCGCAATGGGCACAAGACCGGCTTCTATGTCGATCAGCGCGACAATCGTCTGCTGGTGAAGCAGCAGGCCAAGGGCCGCGACGTGCTCAACTGCTTCTGCTATACCGGGGGCTTTTCGCTGGCGGCGCTGGCGGGCGGGGCGCAGAGCGTGTTGTCCATCGACTCGTCGGGCGACGCGTTGGCCATCGGCGCGCGCAATGTCGAACTCAACGGTTTCGACGCCGCGCGCGCCGAATGGCGCGACGCCGATGTCTTCAAGACCCTGCGCGCGTTGCGCGAAGAGGGGCGCCTGTTCGACATGATCGTGCTCGATCCGCCCAAGTTCGCACCGTCGGCCCATCACGTGGAGCGTGCCGCACGGGCGTACAAGGACATCAATCTGGCCGGTTTCAAGCTGCTGCGCCCGGGCGGCCAGCTGCTGACGTACTCGTGCTCAGGTGCGATCGACGCCGATCTGTTCCAGAAGATCGTGGCGGGCGCGGCTGTGGATGCTGGCGTGGACGCCCGCATTCTGCGGCGCCTGTCGGCGGGCATGGATCACCCCATGCTCACCCAGTTCCCCGAAGGCGAATATCTCAAGGGGCTTTGGTTGCAACGTATGTAAGCGCTCGCTTCTATGGGCGTCAGCCCAGTGTCAGTGCGACCACGCCCAGCGCGATCAACACGGCACCGCCCACGCGGCGGTGCATCTCCCCTTCGCCCAGCAGCCGCACGCCCAACAGCGCGGCAATCATCATCGACATCTCCCGCGCCGGGGCGACGTGCGACACCGGCGCGTACTTGAGCGCCGTCAGGATCAGGAAGTAGGACATCGGCGAGATAAGCGAGATCAGCACGATCTTGCGCCAGTTCGCCTGCCACACCATGACCATGCGCGCGGGACGCGAGCATGCCATCGGTGCCGAGAGCACGACTCGCAGCACATTCTCCAGGTAGTAGTAGACGAGCGGTGCAAGCAGCAGGGTGCGGATGGCGTAGGCGTCGGCCAGCGTATACGCTGCGATGAATCCGCCGGTCAGCACGCCCCAGCCCGCGCCCGCGTGCATGGTGTCGCGCCGGAACAGGCGCTCGCCCCCGGCGATGATCAGCACGCCGACGACCACCAGCCCGATCCCGAAAAGCGCCAGCCAGCCCGGGCGTTCCCCCAGCAGCACGATGGCGCCCAGCGACGACAGCAATGGCCCGGTGCCCCGTGCGAGCGGATAGACGACCGACAGGTCGCCCACCCGGTAGCCGCGCTGCAGGACTAGCGTGTAGCCGTAGTGCAGCATGGCGCTCGTGGCGATCACGCCCCAACCCAGCGCATTCGGCCAACTGGCGTTTGAACCGATCAGGAAAAACAGCGCCAGCGGCGTGTACAGCACGACGGTCAGCAGCGCATAGAGGAAGACGAGCTGCGGGCCGCCGCCTTCGCGCGTGTCGATGCGCTTGGCGAGGAAATTCCAGGTGGCATGCAGGAATGCGGCGGTAACAACGAGGGCGAGAGCGGTGAGCGACATGGTGAGCGGTGTTTTTTGCGTCAATTGTATGACGCATTGCCCGTTCACCTCCGGACAGACTCGGTCGGCGGCCTTCAGGGCTCGGGAAATGCCTACTTTTGCAACTCCGTTGCAGTGCTGGCGGTGCTGTGCTTAAATCGATTTATGAGCCTTATTCAACTACAACCTTATCTGGAAGCCGCCCGTACGAGCTTGCAAGAGCAATCGGGCCGCGTGACCTCTGGACGCGTGCGCGTGCTGGCGATGCTGCTCAAGGCGGGCCGTCCGCTCACGCACCAGGAAGTGCTGGCCGATCTGGCCACCGACGCCGATCCGCTCGACCGCGTAACGGCCTACCGCGTGCTCGATTGGCTGGTCGCGCAGGGCTGGGCCATCAAGCAGGCCGGCGACGACCGAATCTTCCGCTTCGTCATGGCCGAGCATGTCGACCCGCAGCGTGCGGCATCGCCGCGTCCGCATACGCAACACGGACATTTTCGTTGCGTACGCTGCCACCGGACCTTCTGTCTTGACGATTGGCCCCAGCATCCCCAATTGAGTGAGCGCGAACTCAAGCGCCTGCCCAAGGGTTTCGTGGGCGAACAGGTCGAGCTGATGATTCATGGCACTTGCGCACAGTGCGCGGGCGCCCCCAACTGACGCGTCTCCAGCCGCTTTTCGTTACCTCGGGTACAGTGGGCGACATTGAGACGGCGTCGAGTACGCCGCATTACAACAGGACATAGCATTCATGACCCCCGTCACCATCCTGACCGGCTTTCTCGGCAGCGGGAAAACCACGCTGCTCAAGCGCATCCTGACCGAGGCGCATGGCATGAAGATCGCCGTCATCGAAAATGAATTCGGTGAAGAGAACATCGATAACGACATCCTCGTGCACGACAACGCCGAGCAGATCGTACAGATGAGCAACGGCTGCATCTGCTGTACGATCCGTGGCGACCTGGTGAAGGCGCTGTCCGACCTGAACAGCCAGCGCGACGCGGGTGCGATCCAGTTCGACCGCGTGGTCATCGAGACGACCGGCCTGGCCAACCCCGGCCCCGTGGCGCAAACCTTCTTCATCGACGACGAGGTGGCCGACACCTACCGGCTCGACGCCATCATCACGCTGGTCGACGCGAAGCACGCCCAGCAGCAGCTCGATCAGCACGAAGTGGTGCAGCGCCAGGTGGGGTTTGCCGATCGCCTGTTCATCACCAAAGCCGATCTGGTCACGCCCGAGGCGCTGAACGACCTGAAGCATCGCCTCGCGCACATGAATCCGCGCGCGCCGCAGCAGGAAGTCGACTTCGGCCAGGCCGAGCTCAAGCAGATCTTCGACCTTCACGGCTTCAACCTGAACGACAAGCTCGACATCGATCCGGAATTCCTGGGCGCCGACGACCACGCGCACGATCACGGCCATGATCACGATCACTCGCACTGCGATCACGATCATGACCAGTGCGCGCACGAGGGGCACGACCACGGTCACGCCCATGCCCACCACGACGACGCCATCAAATCGTTTGTCTTTCGCAGCGAGAAAGCCTTCGATCCGGCGAAGCTGGAGGATTTCCTCGGGAGCATCCTACAGGTGTACGGCGAACGCTTATTGCGTTATAAAGGTGTATTAAACATGCGTGGCATCGACCGCCGGGTCGTGTTCCAGGGCGTTCACCAGATGATGGGCAGCGACGTGGGCGCGAAATGGCAACCCGATGAGACGCCGAACACCAAGATGGTGTTTATTGGTGCCGAGCTGCCGAAAGACATCATCCTGCAAGGGCTGGAGCGCTGTCTGGTCTGAGCGGGACCGGCGAACCGTGCAACGGGAAACCCCTTAATCAGGGCTGTTGAACGATTCGGTTACAATACGTGCCCACTGGGGCTGCCGCCAGCGAACCAACGCGGCACTTCGGAGGGCAGGCAGGGGAGCACCGCCATGGCTACCGCCTCTCGCAAGACTGCCACCGCAGGCCCCACGCGCCGGTCAGAGCCGGCGTCGGAAGCGGGCGCCAAGCGGGCTCCAGCAGGTAATTCGAAGACGGGCGAAAAGGCCGCCGCCAAGCACGGGGCGCCCAAATCGTCCGGTAGGAACGTAACCCAAGAAGCCGCCCGCGGCATCGCCGGTAAGCAAGACGTCCCACTCGCTGCAGGGGCGTCACCGGACTATCCGAAAGAGACGCCACAAAAACCCATGAGCAAGAAAAGACTTTTGACCGAGGCCGAAATTCTGAAGATGGGCGAGAAGGACTACATGAATGAAGATCAACTCGCCTTCTTCAAGGATCGTCTGGAAAACCTGCAGGCTGACATTTTGCGTAACGCCGGTCAAACCACCGAGAACCTGCGCGAAACCATTCTCGTCCCGGATCCGGCCGACCGCGCCACGATTGAAGAGGAGCACGCGCTTGAGCTGCGTACCCGCGATCGTGAACGCAAGCTGCTGAAGAAGGTGCAACAGTCGCTCGCTCGCATCGAATCGGGCGAATATGGCTGGTGCGAAGAAACCGGAGAGCCGATCGGCGTTCCGCGTCTGCTCGCCCGCCCGACCGCCACCCTGTCGCTCGAAGCGCAAGAGCGTCGCGAATTGCGTCAGAAGCTGTTCGGCGACTGATCGCATCGCACAACCGGCCCGACGCCGCGCGGTGGCGGCAGGTCAGGTCCGTCGGCTCCCGGTTTGCCAAAGGCACGTCGTCTTGACGTGCCTTTTTTGTTGCCGTTTTTTGACGTCGTCCGGTCGACCGCGCCCGTTCCTCCCGGAACTGTGGCTTGCACGCAACGCTTGCTGACGCTCGCCGTCGAGCCAACTTTATGCCACAATTGCAACTCAGTTGCAATTGTGGCCGCCTATGCCGTCTATCGAATCCGCTTCTCGCTTTTGGCGCGCGCGTTTGCGCACGCGGGTGGGGTGTGGGCGAAGCGGTTGGATCGCGTGGCTCATCGTTGCGCTGATCGGCGTACAGATCTGGGGGCTGCAACACGAAATTCTGCATGCCCGAAGGTTGTCCGGCGTGCCGCCGGTTTCGGCAGATGCGAGCCGGTCAGCGGCGGGCGAGGCGAATGATCCGGACGAGGCGGGAGGTGCGGATCTCGCGATGGCCGCAGACGGTCGCGCCCAAGCGGTCGGCACGGTGTCCGTCGATTTCGGCAACTCCCACCACCATTGCCATCTGTTCGAAGGCGCCACGCTGGCCGCGGCCATGGCCGTGGCCGTCCTGTCGTGGGGAAGCGATACCGTCATCGCGAGCCTCCCCCAGCGCGCGACCGGGCGCCGTCACCCGAGCGTTCACCGACGACCGTTCGACTCCCGCGCACCGCCGCTCGCGATCTGACGCCACGCGTATTCGCGCCATTCGAACTTCTCCGCGCTGACTGCGCGAATCCCTGCCACTGTCCGTACCGACCCTCGCAGCCTTCGGGCCCGCGATGGCGGCGGCTGCACGCTCGTCGGCCCATCATCGCCGACGCGGCGGGGCTTCGTTCGCGCCGAGGCCCGGAATCCTCGGGAGCCCGTTGACGAGGCTCCCGCGCACCGACCCAACACACCCGATACCGACATGGCACTTTCTGCTTTGAACGCCGCGCGTGAGCGCGCGACGCCCTTGCTAGCTCCCGCTTTCCCCATCGAGGCCCCTTCGGCTTCCCGCCGGGCACGCCGCCCGTGGCCCGTGAACTCGCCGCGCCCGCTCGCCGCAGCGCTGACGTTCAGCGCGCTCGCTGCGGCAAGCACGTCCGTGCAGGCGGCCGATGTGTCCGATGCACCCTTGGAAGCAACGTCTGCCACTGCCGTCCCGGTGAGGCCTGAAGTGACGTTGCCAACCACCTTCGTGACCGGCAATCCGCTTGGGCGCGCCGCTGCCGACTTGACCGTGCCACTTACCGAACTCGACGGGAAGGCGCTGGCGTTGCGCCGTGCAGGCACGTTGGGCGAGACGCTTGACGGGCTGCCGGGCGTGTCGGCCACATCGTACGGCCCGAACGTCAGTCGCCCCATCATTCGTGGCCTCGACGGCGACCGCATTCGCGTGTTGCAGAACGGCACGGCGGCGCTCGACGCCTCGTCGCTATCCTACGATCACGCCGTGGCGCAGGATCCGCTGACGATCGAACGCGTAGAAGTCGTGCGGGGCCCTGCGGCACTGCTCTACGGCGGCAATGCGGTCGGCGGCGTGATCAACACCATTGACAACCGCATTCCGCGAGAATCCATCACCGGCATTTCCGGTGCGACGGACTTCAGCTATGGCGGTGCGAACCGCGAACGGGCCGGGGCCGCGCAACTTGAATTCGGCAACGGCGAGTTCGCGTTCCACGTTGACGGCTTCGCCCGAAAAAGCGCGGACCTGCGCATTCCCGGCTTCGCCCGTTCGGCGCAACAACGCGCCCGCGACGACGAGGACACGCCGCAACCGTCGGGCACCTTGCCCAACAGCCAGGGGCAGGTGAGTGGCGCGGCTGTCGGTGCGTCGTGGACGTGGGCCGACGGCTATACGGGCCTGTCGTACTCCGGTTACGACTCGGATTACGGCACCGTGGCCGAGGCGGACACACGCATTCGGCTGCGGCAGCAGCGTTTGGCATTGGCCAGCGAGATCCGCGACCTGAGCGGCCCGATCACCGCTCTCAAGTTCAACTTTGGCTACACCGATTACGAGCACAAGGAAATCGAAAACGGCGAGACGGGAACGACCTTCAAGAATCACGGCTACGAAGGCCGTATCGAAGCGCGTCACGCGAAGCTCGGGCCACTCGACGGCGCCGTGGGCGTGCAGTTCTCGCAGAACACCTTCTCAGCGCTAGGTGAAGAGGCCTTTGTGCCGAAGAGCGACACGCGCAACGTCGCGCTGTTTGCCCTCGAAGAGTGGACCATGCATCCGGCGATCAAGCTCTCGTTCGGCGCGCGCATCGAGCACTCGAGCGTCAAGCCTACGGCGGGCGGTAATGAGCGCTTCGACAATCTACCGTCGCGCGACTTCACGCCGGGCAGCGTGTCGGCGGGTGCGATCTTCGCATTGGCCCCCGCGTGGTCGGTCGCGCTCAACACCTCGTACACCGAGCGCGCGCCCACGTTCTACGAGCTGTATGCGAACGGCCCGCACCTGGCGACCGGGGTCTGGGAAATCGGCAGTCCGCAGGCCGCGATTGAAAAGGCGTTTTCGACGGACCTGTCGCTACGCTATGAGCAGGGCCCGAACAAGGCCAGCGTCGGTCTCTTCTACAGCCGCTTCAACAACTTCATCGCACTCAACAATACGGGGCGCACGATCGATGAGGGCGGCCAGAGTTTGCCGGTCTATCAGTACGCGGGTGTGCCAGCCGACCTCTACGGAATGGAAGCCGAAGGCCGTGCGCGCCTTTGGCGCGGTCACGGCAACCTCGATCTCGAACTGCGCGGCGACTACACGATCGCGCGCAACCGCGAGACGGGCGAACCGCTGCCGCGCATCGCACCATTGCGTCTGACGGCGGCGCTTGCCTATGCGTTGGGTCACTGGGGCGCGCGACTGGAAATGGTGCACGCCAGTCCTCAAGGCCGCGTGCCCGCCAACGATCTGACGACCCGTGGCTACACCACGCTCGGTGCGGCGCTCACCTATCAGTTCAAGGCGGGTGGCGTGCAGTGGCTGGCGTACTTGAAGGGAGAGAACCTGACCAACCAGGAGGTACGTTTGGCCAGCTCGGTGCTGCGCGACATTGCGCCGCAGGGGGGGCGCTCGGTTCGCGTGGGTTTGCGCACCACGTTCTGAGCGGGATCGTGCCGCAAAAACGGAGTAATTTCCGAGAAATTTCCTCGCAGTAGACGATTCGCGCGGCGCATTGCCGCGCGAATTTCACGATCCATGCCACGTTGTGCGACATTGCCTCGAGGGCGTCAAGCAGGGCGGGCGTGTTGCCGTCGACGCCTCTTGATATTCTTTCGATTGCCCTAAACTACAGTGACATCTCGCCCGGTCGGGCACGTCGTCACTGTTGTGTGGCGCGCACGGCCGGGCCCATCGTTACGGGGCGCACGTCGCCCCCGAAAAGGAACAGGCATGGAGCAATATCACGGCACCACCATCGTCTGCGTTCGGCGCGGCGATCAGGTCGCGCTTGGCGGCGACGGTCAGGTCACCCTCGGCAATATCGTGATGAAGGGCACCGCCCGCAAGGTGCGCACGATTTACGACGGCAAGGTCATGGTTGGCTTCGCGGGTGCGACGGCCGATGCCTTCTCGCTGCTCGATCGTTTCGAGGCGAAGCTCCAGAAGCACCAGGGGCATTTGACGCGCTCGGCGGTGGAACTGGCCAAGGATTGGCGTACCGACCGCATGCTGCGCCGGCTCGAAGCGATGATGATCGTCGCCGATGCCGAGACCACGCTGGTCATCACCGGCAACGGCGATGTGCTCGATCCGGAGGGTGGCGTTGCCGCGATCGGTTCGGGCGGATCGTACGCCCAGGCGGCCGCCCGCGCGCTGGTCGAGAACACGGACCTGACGCCGGCGGAAGTCGTCAAGAAGGCGCTGACGATCGCGGGCGAAATGTGCATCTATACCAACGGCAATCACATCATCGAGGCGCTGCCCCCGAAGGCAGCGCAGTGACGGCGCGCGTGCCGCAGCGGGCCTCCCTCCTGCGGCACGATTGGCCGGTCGGCAGGTGACCGGCCGGGCGTCACCCTCCGTGCGAACCCCCTAATTTGGCGAACGTCATGACCCATATGACCCCCTCAGAGATCGTTTCCGAACTCGACAAACACATCATCGGCCAGCACAAGGCCAAGAAGGCCGTCGCGGTGGCGTTGCGCAACCGCTGGCGCCGTCAGCAGGTGGCCGATCCCCTGCGTCAGGAAATCACGCCGAAGAACATTCTGATGATCGGTCCGACCGGTGTCGGCAAGACCGAAATCGCGCGCCGTTTGGCCAAGCTGGCCGACGCGCCATTCATCAAGGTCGAGGCGACCAAGTTCACCGAAGTCGGCTACGTGGGGCGCGACGTGGACAGCATCGTGCGCGACCTCGCGGAAATCGCGATCAAGCAGACGCGTGAAGCTGAAATGAAGAAGGTGCGCACCACGGCGGAAGATCGCGCCGAGGATCGCATTCTCGATCTGTTGCTGCCGAGCGGGCGCGAGTCGTCGCGCGATATCCGTTTCGGTTCGGCGTCGCACGAGGTCGAGGCCAGCAGCGAGGATAACGCCACGCGCCAGACGTTCCGCAAGCGTCTGCGCGAAGGTCAGCTCGACGACAAGGAAGTCGAGTTGGAAGTGGAAATTCCGGCGCAGGGCATGGAGATCATGGGCCCGCCGGGCATGGAAGAGATGACCGAGCAGATCAAGGGCATGTTCGCGAATCTGGGCAACCAGCGCAAGAAGCGCCAGAAGCTCAAGATCAAGGACGCGCTCAAGGTGCTGACCGACGAAGAAGCGTCGAAGATGCTCAACGACGAGGAGGTCAAGCAACTGGCCTTGCGCAACGTCGAGCAGAACGGCATCGTGTTCCTCGACGAAATCGACAAGATCGCCACGCGCAGCGAAGTGGGTGGCGGCGACGTGTCGCGTCAGGGCGTGCAGCGCGACCTGCTGCCGCTCGTGGAAGGCACGACCGTGAGCACGAAGTTCGGCATGATCAAGACGGATCACATTCTGTTCATCGCGAGCGGGGCGTTCCATCTGGCCAAGCCGAGCGATCTGATTCCGGAACTGCAGGGCCGCTTCCCGATTCGCGTCGAACTCGAATCGCTGTCGGTCCAGGATTTCGAAGCGATCCTCACGCAGACGGATGCCAGCCTCGTGAAGCAGTATCAGGCCTTGCTCGCCACGGAAGACGTGACGCTCGACTTCGCGCCGGACGGCATCAAGCGGCTCGCGGAAATCGCTTTCTCTGTGAACGAGAAGACGGAAAACATCGGGGCGCGACGTCTATACACCGTCATCGAAAAGCTGCTCGAGGACATCTCGTACAACGCCGGCAAGCAGGCGAACGAAGTGGTGTCGATCGACGCCGGCTACGTCAATCGCTTCCTCGAGGAAGTGGCGCAGAACGAAGATCTGTCGCGCTACGTGCTGTGATGACGTGACGTTCGCTGCAATGTGAAAAAGGCCCCTCGGGGCCTTTTTTGCGTTTGACGATGGGCGTTACTGCTTCACCGGACGCTTGAGCAGTTTGCGCTGCAGCGTGCGCCGATGCATGTTCAGCGCGCGTGCCGTGGCGGAGATGTTGCCGTTGTGCTCGGTGAGCACGCGTTGAATGTGCTCCCATTCGAGGCGCGCGACCGACAGCGGCGAGGGGTTTTCGATGGCTTCGTCGGCCTGGGTCTCGCTCGCATCGCTGCGCAGCGACGCGAGGATGGTGTCGGCGTTGGCCGGCTTGGCCAGGTAGTTGTCGGCGCCATCCTTGACGGCTTGCACCGCCGTCGCAATGCTCGCGTAGCCGGTGAGCACCAGCATGCGTGATTTCGGTTGCAACGCGCGCAATGGCGCGATGAGCGGCAGTCCCGAGTCGTGACCCAGATGGAGGTCGACCGAGATCAGGTCGAACTGGCGCGTGCGCGCCGCGAGCAGCGCCGCGGCACTGTCGGCGGCGATCTGGACGTCGTAGCCGCGCCGCGTCAGCGCGCGGGCGAGCGTTTCGGCGAAAACGACGTCGTCGTCGATAAGAAGGAAGTGGGAGGCGTTCATGTCTGACTCCGCGAGCCGAAGAGGAAAGTGGCCATCGGCAGGCGCAGCTCGGCGCGCGTGCCTTGCGGCGTGTTGGGGGTGAGGACGATGTCGCCGCCGAGACGCTGGGCACTGGCAAAGGCCAGATACAGGCCCATGCCTTGTCCGCCGTGCGTACTCATGACGGGTGAATTTCCCAGCCGGGTACGCAGCTCAGTGGTCATGCCGGGGCCTTCGTCGCAGACCGTGAAGCGGATGTCGTCCGGCGTGACCGCCACGTCGAGGGTGACCGACGACGGGCTGAAATACGCGGCGTTATCGAGCACGATGGTCAGGATCTGGCCAACTTGCACGGTGTCTTCGATGCGCGCGGTCAACTTCGGCGGCACGTGCATCTGGAACTGGACTTGCGGATGCCGTAAGCGCCATTGCGTGGTGAACGCCGGCAACCATTCGGCCAACGCCTGCCGCACCGGTGCCGCCGCACGCGTCTGCACGTGGCCGATGGCGCTCTTGCACAGCGCGATTTGTTGTTCAAGCGTCTGCAGATCCGGCTCGTAGGGCTTCAACGCGGCATTGCCCAGGCTCTCGCTGCGCAGTTCGCCGACGACCACGGCCATGGTCGAGAGCGGGGTGCCGAGTTCGTGTGCCACGCTCGCGGCCTGAGCGCCGAGAGCGGCCATCCGCTCGTCGCGCAGCAACCGCTGTTCAGCGCGGGCGAGTTGCGCGTCGCGCGCGCGCAAGGCCCGCGACATCCGCGAAACGAACCACGCGATCACGAGCACGCTGACCACGAAGTTGACCCACATGCCGGCCAGATGCAGGCGCAGCAGATTGCCCGGGTCTGCCAGATCGAGCGGCACGTACTGAAAGTTCAGCGCGCCATACGCGACCAGCGAGAGCAGCGCCAGTTGCGACGCGTTGCGCCATGGCAGCACGGCGGCGGCGATCGCCAGGCCCGGCAGGAAGAGGGAGACGAACGGGTTGGTCGCGCCGCCCGAGAAGAACAGCAGCGCCGTGAGCGCGGCCAGATCGACAAGCAACTGGCTCATCAGGTCCAGATCGGTGCGGCGCCGGGCGCGCTCGATACCCCGCCGCGCGCGCACCCACGTGAGGACGTTGAACAGCACTTCGAGGGCGATGATGGTGAGCATCGGCTCGAGCGGCAGTCGCACGCCGAGCCAGAGTTGCACGACGCCGATCGTCGCCAACTGGCCGACGATGGCCAGACAGCGCAACCAGAAGAGCTGAACGACGTTGGCTCGCTCGATGGGGAAATGGGTCATACGACAAGTGTACCAAGTCCGGGTCACGGCCTATCCCGCGTCGCAGGGCGCTGCGACACTCTGCCGCATGGGTGCCGATGAAGAACCGATGAGGCGCCGATGACCGGCATCACGCAACGCGTTCCCGCGGGAGGCGGGGCGCGACTACAATGAGCATCCACGTCTTGCGCGGCAGGGTGTCGCGTAACCTCTCATGCGATACAGGGCGGAAGCCTTCCGTCGACAACGATAAGGAGTTTGCATGAAGCACAAGCTATGGGCAGTTGCCGCACTGAGTTTCAGCATGGCTTCGGCCTACGCACAGGTGGGGCAGGTGGCGGTGTCCGACGCGTGGGCACGCGGTACCGTGCCGGGTCAGAGTGCGACCGGCATTTTCATGACGTTGCAGGCGCCTCGGGCGACCACGCTCGTGGGCGTGAGCACCCCCGCCGCCGCAAACGCCGAAGTGCATGAAATGAAGCTCGAAGGCACGCTCATGAAAATGCGCGCCCTGCCGAGCGGTTTGCCGCTGCCGGCCAATCAGCCCGTGCAGCTCAAGCCGGGCGGCTATCACATCATGCTCAGCGACCTGAAGACGCCGCTCAAGAAGGGCGACACCGTGCCGGTCACGTTGCGCTTCGAATCCGCCGATCACAAGATGTCCGAGCAGCAGGTTCAGATCCCTGTGCTCGACCTGACGGCGAGCGGGCCTGCGGGCACCGGCATGAGGGGTATGAGTGGTATGAGCGGTATGGCCGGTATGGCGCACGGCGCCGCCCATAGTCAATAAAGCACCGGCGGTTCAGGTCATGGCCAACAAGACGCTCGGTACCCGGCAGAAGCTGATGTTTCGCGGCACGGCGGGTGTCGGCGGCCGGGTGGGCGCCCGTTACACGGGGGGGCGGCCTCCGTCACCGGCGCCTGGCGCGCCCGGGGTGCCGGGCCGTCGGCAGGGCTCAGTCGGGATTGGCAATGGTCGCGAGGTCGGTGGGGTTGGTGAGGTGGGCAGACGTCGCACGGGCGGCGGCGGTGCCGTTGATTCCCACACCGGCCGCAAGCAGCGCCGCGTGAAGACAGGCGGGGCATAGACAGGTGCCCCGCGGCGAAGCGAGTTGCACAACTGCAACAGCGGCGGCGTTGTCAGGGGCTGGCCTCTGGCGGGGGGCGCAGCGCGTAAATCGGGGGCGAAAGGGGACGCGGTAAAAATCGGCCACTGACGGGCGTGCATGGAGAGGCCAAAGGGGAGATACGCACGCGCAGCCCTGCGCCGCTGACGGGGCGAGAATCGCCGCATTTGCGGTTGCCGCCCCGCATGTGACGAAGGGTAGCCATGGGCATCGACCGACGCAAGTCCCAGACCCTGTCGAATCCCGTCAAAGCCCCGCACGGCCGGGCGCCTTGGCTGTACAATTCGCCGTGTTTCTGGTCCACCTGCGAAAAACCTTCCCGCCATGTCCGATCTGCAACCGTCTTCCATCGACGACATCGCTCCTGCTCTCAAGGCCGAAGTTCTGGCTGAGGCGATGCCGTATATCCGCAAATATCACGGCAAGACCGTGGTGATTAAATACGGCGGCAACGCAATGACCGAAGAGCGCCTGAAGCGAGGCTTCGCGCGCGACGTCATTCTTCTCAAGCTCGTGGGCATCAACCCGGTGGTGGTGCATGGGGGCGGTCCGCAGATCGATCAGGCGCTCAAGAAGATCGGCAAGCAGGGCACGTTCGTCCAGGGCATGCGCGTGACCGACGAAGAGACGATGGAAGTGGTTGAGTGGGTGCTCGGCGGCGAAGTCCAGCAGGACATCGTCATGCTGATCAACCAGTACGGCGGCCAGGCGGTGGGTCTCACCGGCAAGGACGGCGGCCTGATCAACGCGCGCAAGATGTTGATTCCGGATCGCGAAAACGCCGGCGAGCTGCTCGACATCGGTTTCGTCGGTGAAGTCGACTCGATCAATCCGGCCGTGGTGCGTGCGCTGCAAGACGACGCTTTCATCCCGGTGATTTCGCCGATCGGCGTTGGGGAAGATGGCCAGGCGTACAACATCAACGCCGACCTCGTGGCCGGCAAGCTCGCCACGGTGTTGGGCGCCGAGAAGTTGGTGATGATGACCAACATTCCGGGCGTGATGGACAAGGACGGCAATCTGCTGACCGACCTGTCGGCGCGCGAGATCGACGACCTGTTCGCCGACGGCACGATCTCGGGCGGCATGCTGCCGAAGATCTCGTCGGCACTCGACGCTGCGAAGAGCGGCGTGAAGTCGGTGCACATCGTCGACGGCCGCATCGAGCATTCGGTGCTGCTCGAAATCCTGACGGAACAGCCATTCGGCACGATGATCCGCTCGCACTGAGTGCGACGCGTGGGAGCGGTGACGATGCCAACATCGCCCGGCCCCCCGAGTATCGAAGGCGGACCCTGCGGGGTCCGCTTTGTTTTGGTGTGACCCCTTCTTCGCGAGACCGCATGCCTACCCCCGCCTTTTTCTCCTGGAGCGGCGGCAAGGATTCCTGCCTTGCCCTGCATCACGCATTGTCTGGCGACACGCGCGGCGAGCCGCACTACGAGGTGCGTCGCCTGCTTGCGATGTTCGACGAAACGGGCGACAGCTCGCGCTCGCATGGTTTGCCGCGTGAATTGATGCAGTCGCAGGCCGAGGCACTCGGTATCGCGCTCGACGTCGGCCATGCCGGCTGGCACGAATACGAGGCGGCGTTCGTCGCCCGCTTGCTGGCGATGCGTGCCGAGGGCATCACGCACGGCTTGTTCGGCGATATCGATTTGCAGCCGCATCGCGATTGGGAAGAGAAGGTCTGCGCGGCGGCGGGCATGACCGCCGTATTGCCGCTGTGGCAACGCGAGCGCCTGACACTCGCGCACGAATTCATCTCGCTGGGCTATCGGGCGGTGATCGTCTGTGTGGACGGTCGGCACCTCGGGCCGGAATTCGTCGGCCGCGAATACGATGCCTCGCTGCTGGCGGACCTGCCGGCGCACGTCGACGCGTGCGGTGAGAACGGCGAGTTCCACACGTTCGCCTACGATGGCCCTCGCTTCACGCGCCCGGTGCCGTGGCGCATCGAGTGTGTCGAGACGATTCACGGCCCCAAAGAGTACGGCGGCACGCCGTACCACCGCGCGCAGATCGTGGCAGCGGGCGGCTGACCGGCGCCCACGGCATCAGCCGGGCGCCGTCAGCCGACGCAGTTCGTCGAGCAGCTTGGCAGCGGGGCTTGGCAAGATCCCCTGACGGCGGCGGAAGGCCGTGAGCGTGCGCGTGGCGTGAACGGTCGGGATCGGCAGGGTGTCCATCACACGCGCGCGTGCTTCGACGTCATACATCGGCTCTGGCATCCACGTCAGAAAGCCGCATCGCGCGACCATGCTCTTGAGCACCGGGACGGAGCGCGTCTCCACGACAATGTTGGGCAACGCCAGCCCATGCGCGGCGAACACGCTTTCCACGTGCGCGTATGGCGCGGTGCCGCGCGGCGGAATCGCCCAGCGTTCCCCGAGTGTGTCGGCCAGTGTGAGCGTGCCGCGCTGGCGCAACGGATGGTCGCACGCGGCGACCACATAACTGTCGTCTTTCCAATGGCAGTCGGAGATCGCGACGATGTCATCGGTGTCGGGGGCCACAGTCGAGAGCGCCAGATCGATCTCGTGGTGCATCAGTCCCTGGGCGAGCCGGTCCCAAACCCCTTCGATGATTTCCACGCGCAGGTTTGGCCAGCGGTCGAGCACGCGCTCGACCGCGAGCGGCAGCACATGGCTGGCGATGGCGCCGACCGCGCCGACCTTGATCGTTCCTTTCGCGAGCCCGCGCAGCGCATCGATTTCTTCACGCGCATGCTCGGCTTCGCGCTCGAGCAACATGGCGTGCGGCAGCAACGCTTGCCCGAATGCCGTCAAGGCCATCCCCTTGCTGTGACGCTCGAACAGCGGCGCGCCGAGATCGGCTTCGAGCCGTTTGATGGTACGGCTCAGCGCGGGCTGCGTGAGATGCAGCTCGGTCGCGGCGCGTCCGAGACTGCCGGTCTCGACGATGGTCGTGAAAGCGCGCAATTGCTGGAGATTGAGGCTCATGAGGAGGGAGGGCACTCCAGAGGTCGGAACGAGACCGAGCGCCGCTCCGGCAACGTGGCGGCAGGGCGGCGCATAAGTCATGCAAGATCGTAATGACTTCGGCACGCAAAAGCAATTCCGATGCATATATCGACTCCCTATACTCATCGAAACGCTCGCCGAGACCCGCAACTGATCGCGCGGCCCGAGCTACGACAACCGCCCGCCGTCACGCGTTCGCCCGTCGACGGTGGCAGGAGACGACAGCCCCCATGAAAGACAGCCGAGAACTTCGTGCCGGCCAACGCGCCGGCGACCCTCAGACCCTGACGGTTCGCGAGGTGGTCATCGATCTGATGCGCCGCCATGGCATGACAAAGGTATTCGCCAACCCCGGTTCGACCGAGCTGCCGTTGTTCCGCGACTTCCCGCCGGACTTCGAGTACGTGCTGGGCCTGCAGGAGGCCGTCGTTGTCGGCATGGCCGATGGTTATGCGCAGGCGAGCGGCAACGCGGCGTTCGTCAACCTGCACTCGGCCGCCGGTGTCGGCAACGCGATGGGCAACATCTTTACCGCCTACAGGAACCAGACGCCGCTCATCGTGACGGCCGGACAGCAGGCGCGCTCGATTCTCCCGTTCGATCCGTTCCTCGCGTCGGTACGTGCGACCGAGTTGCCGCAACCGTACGTCAAGTTCAGTCTGGAGCCGGCGCGCGCCGAAGACGTGCCGATGGCGCTGGCCCGCGCCTATCACATCGCCATGCAGGAACCGAAGGGGCCGGTCTTCGTCTCCATTCCGGTCGATGATTGGGACCGGCCGGCCGAGGCGTTGCCACCGCGTCAGGTGAGCACGCGGGTGCAGCCCGATCCGTTCGCACTTGCCCAACTGGGGGCGGCGCTCGATGCATGCTTGCGTCCGGTGTTCGTGGTCGGCTCGTCGATTGACCGCGCGGGGGCGTTCGATGCCGTGCGCGCGTTGGCCGAGCGGCATCACGCGCGCGTCTTCACCGCACCGATGTCCGCGCGCTGCGCGTTCCCGGAAGATCACCGGTTGTTTGCCGGCTTCCTGCCGCCGATGCGCGAGAAGATCGTCGATCTGCTGGGCGGCCACGATCTGATTCTTGTGATTGGCGCCCCGGCGTTCACGTATCACGTGGAAGGGGCCGGGCCGCATGTGCCCGAGGGCGCTTCGCTGTTCCAGTTGATCGAAGATCCGGGCGTGGCCGCGTGGACGCCGGTCGGCGCCTCCGTCGTCGGTAACGTGCGACTCGGTGTCGAAGCCTTGCTCGCGCGCGAGGTCCCCGGTGAGCGCGCGTTGCCGCCGCCGCGCAGCATGCCGCCGGTGGCGCTGCCGAACGCGGCAGGCGAGCGCATGTCGACGGCCTTCGCACTGCAAACGCTCGCGAGCGTTCGCGCGGCGCACGACATCGTCGTCGAGGAGGCGCCGAGCGCACGCTCTGTCATGCAGCAATACCTGCCGTTCTCGCAGCCGGGCACGTTCTACACGATGAACAGCGGCGGTCTCGGCTACTCGATGCCCGCGGCCGTCGGGGTGGCGATGGCGCATCCCGGGCGGCGCGTCATCGGCCTGATTGGCGATGGCTCCGCGATGTACTCGATTCAAGGCTTGTGGAGCGCGGCGCAAGCCAGTCTGCCAATCACGTTCGTTATCCTGAATAATCGGCGCTACGCTGCGTTGCAGGACTTCGCGCCGTCGTTCGGCTTCGGCCCCACCGATCCGGTGCAGGGGACCGATCTGCCCGATCTGGATTTCGTGCGTCTGGCCGAAGGCATGGGCGTGCGCGCGCAACGCGTCTCGCAGGGCGGCGAGTTGCACGGCGTCCTGTCGCAGGCACTCGCGAGCGGCGAGACGCGTCTTGTTGAGATCGTGGTGACATGACGCACGGCGCGTGCCATCCCGAGACGAACTACCGAGCCAGGAGACAAAACACCATGCAAGCCCAGCAAGATCCCAAAGCGCTGACGATGTTGATCGCCGGCAAGCGCGTCGGCGCCACACACGGCGCCACGTTCGAGCGACGCAATCCGCTGGACGGCGAGGTCGCCTCACGCGCCCCCGCCGCCACGGTCGACGACGCCCGCGCCGCGGTGCGCGCCGCGTGGGACGCGTTCCCCGCCTGGTCGAACACCGGTCCCGGCGAACGGCGCGCGCTGTTGATGAAGGCCGCCGACCGGCTCGAAGCGAAGATCGAGGCGTTTCAGGCGGCCATGGCGGCGGAAACGGGAGCGTCCGGTCTGTGGGCCGGCTTCAACGTGCATCTGGCGGCGCAGGGGCTGCGCGAAGCCGCCGCCATGACGACGCAGATCGCCGGCGAGATCATCCCCTCGGATGTGCCGGGCAGCCTCGCGATGGGCGTGCGTCAGGCCGCCGGCGTAGTGCTTGGTATCGCGCCGTGGAACGCGCCGGTGATTCTTGGCGTACGCTCGCTCGCGCTGCCGCTCGCCTGCGGCAACACCGTCGTCTTCAAGGGCTCGGAGCTGTGCCCGGCCACGCACGGCCTGATCGCCGATGCGCTCGACGAAGCCGGTCTGCCGCCGGGCGTCGTGAACTTCATTACGAATGCACCGAAAGACGCGGGCGCCATCGTCGAGGCGCTGATCGCCGCGCCTGCGGTGCGTCGCGTGAACTTCACCGGCTCGACGCGCGTCGGCCGCATCATCGCCACGCTGTGCGCCGAGCATCTCAAGCCCGCGGTGCTGGAGCTGGGCGGCAAGGCGCCGTGTCTTGTGCTCGACGATGCCGATCTCGACGCGGCCGTCAACGGTGTCGCGTTCGGCGCGTTCGCCAACTCCGGCCAGATCTGCATGTCGACGGAGCGCATCGTGGTGGCGGAATCGATTGCCGACGCCTTCGTCGACAAGCTTGCCGCCAAGGCGCGCGCACTGCCGCTGGGCGATCCGCGCGACGGACCGGTCGTGCTGGGCTCGGTGATCGACATGGCGACCGTCGCGCGCTGCAATGCGTTGATCGACGATGCGCTTGCCAAGGGCGCAACGCTGCTGTGCGGCGGCCGTGCCGACACCACGCTCATGCCTGCGACGTTGCTCGATCACGTCACGCCTGACATGCAGATCTACCGCGAAGAGTCGTTCGGTCCGGTCAAGGGCATTGTGCGCGTGAAGGACGACGAAGCCGCCATCGCCTGCGCCAACGACAACGCCTATGGCCTGTCGTGCGCCGTGTTCAGTCGCGACATCGCCCGCGCGATGGGCGTGGCCAAGCGCATCGAATCGGGCATCTGCCACATCAATGGCCCCACAGTGCACGACGAAGCGCAGATGCCGTTCGGCGGCGTGAAGTCGAGCGGCTGGGGACGTTTCGGCGGCAAAGCCGGCATTCACGAATTTACCGAGCTGCGCTGGATGACGGTGCAGACCACCCCGCGTCATTACCCGTTCTGAGCGACGTCCAGTCGCCAGCGCACCGATGATGTCATGCAGGACCACCATACCGCCGCAGCCGGGACACCGGAACAGACGGCCGGAGGAGACAACCGTGTCACAACCGTTTGAGACTGCGCCGGCGACTGCCGGCGCCACGTCCGGCCACACGCAGGCCGGCGACGCGCATCACCCCGAAGCGAACACCGCCGGCGCGACGGCGAATTTCGGCCGCGTAGTGGCGGCCAGTTGCTTCGGTACCGCCATCGAGTGGTATGACTTTTTCGTCTACGGCTTTCTCGCCCCCATCGTGTTCGATCGGCTGTTCTTCCCGCAGCTCGACGCGATGACCGGCATGATCGCCGTATTCGCCACGTTCGCCGTAGGCTTCCTCGCGCGGCCGATCGGCGGCATTGTATTCGGACACTTCGGCGACCGCATCGGTCGCAAGTCGATCCTGCTGTTCACGCTGATTCTGATGGGCGTGGCCACCACGATGATCGGTCTGTTGCCGACCTATGACCAGGTCGGCATGTGGGCGCCGATCATGCTCGTGACGCTGCGCTTCGTGCAGGGATTTGCACTCGGTGGCGAGTCGGTTGGCGGGTTGCTGATGACCGTCGAGGGGGCCCCCGCGCACCTGCGCGGCCTGTTCGGCGGACTGATCCAGGCCGCCGGGCCGACGTCGATCGTTGGCGCGTCGCTCGCTATCGTGCTGATTACCCGCCTGCCCGAAAAGGATCTGCTCGCGTGGGGCTGGCGCGTACCGTTTCTCGTGAGCCTGCTGCTCGTGGCGCTGGGCACCTACGTGCGCCTGAAAGTCGAGGAGTCGCCGAGCTTCAAGGCGGCGGAGCAGCATCGCGACATCGCGAAAGTGCCGGTCGTGGAAGTGCTCACGCATTACTGGCGGCCGACGCTCGTCACGTTCTTCATCTGCCTGGCCGAGACGAGCTTCTTTTACCTGGTCGCGATTTTCTCGCTGTCGTATGGCACCAAGACGCTCGGCTTGCCGCGCAGCATGATGGCTGACGGCGTGCTGTACGCGAACCTGCTCGCCATGCTGACGATCCCGACGTTCGGCATGCTCTCCGACAAGCTGGGCCGCCGTCCGATGTTCCTGTTGGGGCTGGCTGCCACGGCGATCTTCATCTATCCGTTCTTCCTGATGATGGGCAGCAAGGAGACGGCGCTGGTCGTGCTCGCCATCGTGATCGGCGCGGGCCTGATTCACCCGATGATGTTCGGTCCCGAAGGCAGTTTCTTCTCGGAACTGTTCGATACGCGCGTACGCTTCTCGGGCGTGTCGCTCGGCAAGCAGATCGGTACCGTGCTGGGGGGCGGACTCGCACCGATGATCGCGGCGAGTCTGCTTGCCTGGAGCCATGGCCACATCTGGCCGGTCATCGTCTACTTCCTCGTGCTCGCCGCGATGGCGCTGATCTCGACGTTCCTCGTCCGGGAGACGAAGGCCCGGGTGCTGTGAGGCCCACGACGTAGAGACGTCGATGGCGCTCGCGACGCGGTCAGGTCATCAAAAAAAGTCAGCCCCGCTCGCGATGCGAAGCGGGGCGATTTCCTTCGGTGAGGACAAGGATGCGTTACAGATCGAGCACCAGCATGGGCGACCGGCTGCGCGAGCAGCACGGCAGGATTTGGTCGTTGGCGGCGCGCTCGTCGTCGGTCAGGTAGACATCGCGATGCTCCGGGGTGCCGTCGATCACCCGCGTGAGGCACGTGCCGCACACGCCCTGCTCGCACGACATCTGCACTTCCACGCCGTGCGCGGCGAGCGCCGCGACAATGGTCTCGCCCGCCTTCACGTCGATCACGCGACCGCTCGAATGCAGCTTGACCTGGAATGCCTTGTCGCCCGCCGTGTCCGACGGCACCGGTGCGGCGAAGTACTCGCGATGCACATTGCCTTCCGGCCACTGCGCCGCTTCTGCGCGTGCCAGCACGGCGTCGATGAATCCTGCCGGGCCGCAGACATACAGGTGCTTGCCGACGGACGGTTGCGCAAGAATCGCGTCGAGATCGGCGCGCTCGCCTTCGCTGTCGAAGTACAGGTGCGTCTTCGCCGCGAGATCGTCGCGCGCGAAACGATCGCGAAACGCCGTGCGCGCCGGTTCACGCGTGCCGTAATGCACTTCGAACGACGCGCCGCGGGCGCACAACGCTTCGGCCATGCACAGAATCGGCGTCACGCCGATCCCTCCGGCAAGCAGGATGCTGTGCGTGGCGTGTTCCACCAACGGGAAGTGATTGCGCGGCGCGCTGATCTCCACCGTCGTGCCGGGCGTGAGCGCATGCATGGCGGTCGAACCGCCGCGCGACGCCGGGTCGCGCAGTACACCCACGCAATAGCGATGGGTCTCACCCGGCGCATTGCACAACGAGTACTGCCGCACGAGCCCGTCGGCGACATGCACGTCGATGTGTGCACCCGCGGTGAAGGCCGGCAAGGGGGTGCCGTCGACACTCACCCATTCGAATTCGCAGATGTCGGTGGCGACATCGCGCTTGCTCGCGAGCCGGACCTTCATGCCGCGTTCTCCGCGTTCCCCAGGCTGCCCACGATCCCCTTTGCGGCCCGTTCGGCCTCGATCAGCCGATCGAGCACCTTGCGCGACTGCACGCCGCCGGCGTCGATGTTGAGCTTCAGGATCTTCTTCTCCGGATACGCCGAGAGGTTGCGTTGCTGGGCTTCGAGCACTTCCTGGTCCTCGGCGAAGATACCGCCCTGGCCGCGCTTGATCGCGGCGGTCAGCTCGGCATCTTCGGGCTTGAAGTTACGCGCCATGCCCCAGAAGTACCAGATCGATTCGTCGGTCTCGGGCGTGATGAAGTCGACCACGATGCTGCCCGCCTTCTTGTCGGCCGGGGCGTCGTAACCGCCATGACCCGCGTGCGCCACACCCACTTCGATCATCACGTGACTCGGCGGCGTGAAGCGGCACACCTGCCAGCGGTCGCACGGCACCTGGTCGTCCAGGCCGTTCGCGCGCAGTGCGCTCGCCCAGAACGGCGGGGCCTTGATGTTCTCCATATGACGCGCCGTGATCACGCTATCCCCCTCGACCGTCGTCTTCGGCGGGGCTTCCTCGATCTCGTCCTGACCGATGCTCGTCGCGTGCACGTAGGTCTCGTGCGTCAGATCCATCAGGTTGTCGATCATCAGTCGATAGTCGCACTTGATGTGATACAGGCCACCGCCGTAGGCCCACTGATCGCTCACCGCCCATTCCAGGTGAGGAATCTCGTCGGGATTTGCGAGCGCGGCGTCGCCCGGCCAGACCCACACGAAGCCGTAACGCTCCACGCACGGATATGCGCGCGTTTTCGGGAAGCCGCCGACGCGCTGGCCGACCATCTTCGTGCACTTGCCGCCGCCGTCGACCGTCAGGCCGTGATAGCCGCACACGAGGTGGCCGTCCTTGACGAAGCCCAGCGACAGCGCCGCGCCGCGATGCGGACAGAAGTCTTCCAGGGCCGCGACGTTGCCGTTGGCTTCACGGAAAAACACCATCGCTTCGTTGCAGACCTTGCGGCCCAATGGCTTGTCGGCGAACTCGTCCGGCGTGCACGCGACGTACCAGGTATTTTTCAGAAACATGTTCGTTTGTCTCCTTGGCGCGCCGTCGACGGGCGCGCTCTCGTGTCGATAGAGGATGGTCGGGATGAAGTCGAGGGACGCGTGTCAGAGCAACTGCGCGCCCATGCTGTGTTCCTGGGTGACGATGTGCTCGCGGCACATGAACTCGGCACGATCGGGCTGACGGGCGGCAATCGCCTCGACAATCGCGTGATGCTGGCGATGCGCGTACGCGATGATGTCGGCGTACTGGCGTCGGTCCTTGTGTCCGAAGGCCACCGTACGCGGCGCGACGAAAGGCACCAGATTGCAGCGCGCGACGAAGCCTTCGAGCAGCGGATTCTGCGCGCCGACGACGAGCAGGTCATGAAAGCGCGCGTTGAGCGACGCGTAACCGATCTGTACTTCGGCCGTCATCGTATGGTCGGCGAGCAGGGCGTCGCCTTCGGCCAACAGGTCGCGCAACTGCTTGAGCAGCTCGGCGCTTGCGCCCTTTTCGGCCAGCAGACGTGCGGCATAACCTTCGAGCGCGCCACGCAGATGCAGCGCCTCGACACTTTCCTCACGCGTATGCGCTCGCACCGCGTAGCCGCGCTGACCGGCACGCACGACCAGGCCTTCCTCGGCAAGCACCGGCAATGCCTGCCGCACCGGCATGCGCGAGACACCGAGTTGCTCCGCGAGCTTGGCTTCGGCCAGACGCTCGCCCGGCGCAAGTTCACCCTTGAGAATCATCTCGCGCAACTGAACCGTGGTGGGCGTGGGATGCAGCATGCGTCTCCTTTCGATGGCGGGAATTCGTGCCGGTCATTCTGGAGGCTTCCGGACCCGGCTTTTTTATTATGGGATCCCATAATAAGACATTGCATCAGTAAATACCCTGCTTTATGTGCATATGGGATCCCGTATAGACTCGCCGCAGCATAACGGTGGGGGATCGCATGGCATCGCCCACGCATGACAAGACAAAGGACGGAGACTTCACGTGGCAAAGATCATTGGGGGGATCGGTACGTCGCATGTGCCGACCATCGGCGTGGCGTACGACAAGGGCAAGCAGCAGGATCCCGCGTGGGCGCCGCTGTTCCAGGGCTACGAGCCCGTGGCGAAGTGGCTGGCGGAGAAGCAGGCCGATGTGCTGGTGTTCTTCTACAACGATCACGCGACCACGTTTTTCTTCGACATGTATCCGACGTTCGCGCTCGGCGTGGGCGACGCGTTCCCGATCGCCGACGAAGGGGCCGGGCTGCGTCCGTTGCCGCCGATTCGGGGCGACGTCGCGCTGCAGGCACACATTGCCGAGTCGCTCGTGAACGACGAATTCGACATCACCGTATTTCAGGACAAGCCCATCGATCACGGCTGCGCATCGCCGCTGCCGCTGCTGTGGCCGCACAAGCCGGACTGGCCGGGTACGGTCGTGCCGATCGCCATCAACGTTTTGCAATACCCATTGCCGACGGGGCGCCGCTGCTATCGCCTCGGTCAGGCCGTGCGCCGCGCCATCGAGTCGTATCCGGAAGATCTGCGCGTGGTGGTGGTGGGCACGGGCGGTCTCTCGCACCAGATCCACGGCGAGCGCGCGGGCTACAACGACGAAGCGTGGGATCGCGAATTCCTGTCGTTGCTCGAACATCAGCCCGAGACGCTGACCGAACTCAGGCATGTGGATTACGTCGAGCGCGGCGGTGCCGAGAGCGTGGAGCAAATCATGTGGCTGTCGATGCGCGGTGCGCTGGGCCCGCGCATCAAGCGTCTGCATCTGAACTACTACCTGGCGACGACGACGGCCATGACCGTCGCGCTCTACGAGGAGGACGCCGCATGAACCCGCAGCTCGAAGGCATCGAGGCGATCTCCGGCACGTACGCGTTCGACTTGCGCGTGAGCCATCGCACGCTCAAGCTCAATCGCTTCTTCTGGCACATGATTCGCGCCGACAATCGGGAGACGTTTCTCGGCGACCCCGTTGCCGCGATGAACGCCGCCGGTCTGACCGCCGACGAACAGGCGATGGTGCAAGCGCAGGACTGGCTTGGACTCGTGCGTCACGGCGTGAATTTCTTCGTGCTGGAAAAATTCGCGCGTGTGGTGCGCAAGACGAACCTCGAAGTCTATGCGCTCATGCGCGGCGAGACGCTCGACGAGTTCATGGCCACGCGCCGCGTGCCGACCCTGCGCTGAACCCGGCGACGCATCGCGCATGTCCATCGACACTTCGATCAGCCTGACCACGCCGTTGGCCGCCCCTCAACTCGCCTGTCACGAGCGCGGCACGTGGAGCCGTGCGCCACAGAGCAACGAGGCGACGCTTCTGTGCCGAAAATTGCGCGGCCTGCGCGCGATGGTCGCCGTGCTGGAATGCGATTCGGTAGCGCGTGCGGCGCGCATGCTGCATCTCTCGCAGTCGGCCGTTGCACGCTCGATCTCCGATATCGAGGCGGAACTGGGCTTTCCGTTGTTTCACCGCAGCGCGCGCGGCCTGACGCCGAACGCGGCCGGTCAGCGCCTGGGCGTGCGCGCCACGCGTGCACTCGCGGAGTTGGCCAACGGGTATCGCGACGCGTTTGCCGCCACGGCGTCGCAGGCCGACGGCGGTGCGCGGGCCGCAAGTCGCTTCGCGGCGGTTGTCGCTCCCCAGCAACTCACCAGCTTCATCGCGGTCGCGGAGCTGGGTAGCGGGCCGCTCGCGGCGAGCCGCCTGCAATGCTCTCAACCGACCATCCAGCGCAATCTCGATCAGCTCGAAGATCTGATCGGTATCAAGCTGTTTCGACGCACGCCGCGCGGCACGCGTCTGACGGACGAGGCGCAGGCGTTGCTCGGCCCGGTCAAGCGCGCGCTGGCCGAGCTGGCGATCGCCGAAGACGAACTCGCGCCATTCGGGGGGCGTCAGCAAGGCACCGTGATCGTGGCCGCGTTGCCGCTGTCCAGCGGCTTTCTGCTGCCCAAAGCCATCGACAGTCTGCTGTACCAGTCGCCGTATCTGAATGTGACAGTGGTGGACGGCACCTACGAGGCCCTGATTCGCCAGTTGCGACAGGCCGACGTCGACATGATCGTCGGCGCCTTGCGAGCGAGCGACGTGCCGCAGGACATTCGCCAGGAGGCGCTGTTCGAGGATCACCTGTCGGTGGTCGCCCGTGCCGATCATCCCTGCCTGTCGTCGGGCCGCACGCCCACGCTCGCGGAACTGGCCGAGTACGGCTGGGTGAGCCCGCTGCCCTCCACGCCCGCGCGCCGGGTATTCGAGCGCGTGTTTCATGCGGAGGGTCTGGCATTGCCGCGTACGCAGGTGCACGCGAGCAGTTCACCGGTGGTACGCGGGTTATTGTCATCGAGCGACCGGCTTGCGTTGCTCTCGCCGGTGCAGATCACGTCGGAGTTGCGCACCGGCGAGCTGGCCGTTGTACCGGTGCCGTTGCAGCATGCACGTCGTGCGATCGGTGTCGCCACGCGGCGCGACGGTTTGCTGTCCCCGGCCGCTGAGCAATTGCTCGACGAGCTGCGCGCGCTGGCCCCGACAATGCAGCATCCGACGTAAGACGCGTGACAGGCTCGCGATACGGTTCGCGAGCGCGGCGAAATTCGCTGATTTCGCCATGGCTTGCATGTGTCGACGCGTTCTCTTCCTTCCGAGTCATTCGACTTGAAATGTGCCGTGACGCCTTCCCGCCGCGCCTTTTGCGGCGGGCGTTCCACCATGGGAACGCAAAACGTCTCGCACTGCGAAATCTCGCTCGCGAAATGCGTCCCGTCACGTAAGGGAAATCTCGGGGATATACGAAAAACGCGACGCTCGACGCGGGAGTTTCATTCGACGCGCCGCGCTCGGCTGCCTAAGCTGTTTCCCATAACTTGAAAAGGCTCGCCCCCCGGCGCGCCACATCGAAAAAGCGGAGCGGCGCTCGACGCCGACGAGGAGACGACATCATGATGAAGCGCCATCTGTGGCTTGCTGTAGCACTTGCGAGTGTTTGCCAATTCACCGCTGTTTCGGCGCGCGCCGAGGAAATCAAGGTCGGCATGCTGGGGCTGTTCTCAGGCTCGGCGTCCTGGTGGGGCACGGAATATCGTCGCGGCGTCAACCTGTGGCTCGAGCAGCACAAGAGCAAAGTGGGCGACGACACGCTCGTGATCCTTGAGCGTGACGAAGGCGGCGTCAACCCGCAACGCACGCGTCAGCTGGCGCAGGAGCTGGTGGTGCGCGATCAGGTGCAGTACCTGTTCGGCGGTTCGTTCACGCCGAACGTGCTGGCCATGGCCGATGTGGCGACGCAGACCAAGACGCCGCTCGTCATTGGCAATTCGGGCACGTCCAGTGTGACGCTCAAGTCGCCGTATTTCGTGCGTACGGGCTTCACGCAGTGGGCCGTGAGCGTGCCGCTCGTAGAGTACGCCGCCAGCAAGGGCGTGAAGAACGCGGCCATCGTGGTGGCCGACTTCGCGCCAGGCTACGACGCGATCGACGCCTACAGCGAGACGTTCAAGAAGGCGGGCGGCAAGATTGCCACCGAAGTGAAGGTGCCGCTCGGCACGACCGATTTTTCGAGTTATCTGCAACGTGTTCGCGATGCCAAGCCGGATGCCCTCTTCCTGTTCATGCCGGTGGGGCCGATGTCAGCCGGCTTCGTCAAGGCGTTCAAGGAGCGCGAACTCGACAAAGCGGGTATCCAGCTCTTCGCAACGACGGAGACGATGGAGTCCGATTTGCCGGCCATCGGCGACAGCGCAATCGGCACGATTACCGCCCTGCATTATTCGCCGTACCTGACGTCGCCGGAAAACACCTCGTTCGTGAAGGCCTACAAGGCGAAGTACGGTCCGGGGGCGCTGCCGTCGATTGCCTCGGTGTCGGCCTACGACTCGATGACCGTCATCGCACAGATGATCAAGGCCACGAAGGGCAAGAAGGATGGCGACAAGGCGATCGCCGCCGTGAAGGGTTTCGCCTGGACGAGCGCCCGGGGTCCGGTGTCGATCGATCCGAAGACGCGTGAAATCGTGCAGAACGTGTATATCCGCCGGGTGGAGAACATCGATGGAAAGCTGGGCAACAAGCCCATCGAGACCTTCAAGTCGGTGGTCGAGCCGTGGCATGTGAGCCACCCCCAAGTGGCCGCCAAGTAACGCAGGCGTTGTCGCTCAGTTCGTTCGGTAATTCGTCATGACGCAATCGCTTGCCACTTTCCTGTCGTTGTCGATCGACGGTGTGGCCTACGGGATGTTGCTGTTCCTCATCTCCGTGGGTCTCACGGTCACGTTGGGCGTAATGCGCGTGGTCAATCTCGCGCACTCCGCCTTCGCCATGATCGGCGGATATTTCACCCTGTGGGCCATGCAGCGTGCCGGGCTCGATTTCTTCGCCGCGTTGCTCGTCGGTGTGGCGGGCACCATGGTGCTCGGTGCTGTGCTCGAACGCACGTTGTATCGCTGGGTCTACACGGCCAACGGTCTGGGGCAATTGCTCATGACGATCGGGCTCGCGTACATCATCTGCGCGCTGGCCAAGCATCTCGCCGGGACCGAGCTGCAGTCGATTCCCATTCCCGAGGCGCTGCGCGGCACATGGGACTTCGGTGCATTCTCCGTGTCCGTCTATCGCATCTTCGCCCTGGTATGCAGCGCGGTCGTGGCTCTCGGCATCTGGTGGGGGCTGGAGCGCACGCCGTTCGGCGCGAAGCTGCGCGCGGCCGTGGACAACCCGCGCATGGCGCGCTGCGTTGGCATCGACGTGCCGCTCGTGTTCTCGATCACATTTGCCATCGGATGCGGGCTGTCCGGACTGGGCGGCGCGCTGTCGAGCCAGATCCTGCCGCTTGAGCCTTATTACGGCCTGAAGTATCTGGTGCTCGTGCTGATCGTGGTGGCGGCCGGTGGTCTCGGCAGTCTGCGCGGCTCGCTCTATGCAGGCCTGCTGCTCGGCCTGATCGACACGCTGGGGCGCTATTACGTGCCAGCGCTCGGCGCTTTCATGATTTACCTGGCCGTGCTGGCCATTCTGCTGATCCGCCCGCAAGGGTTGGTCGGGCGCGCCTGAGCGGAGGGTCATGATGTCTCATACGAATCCGCTGCCGTCGGCCGCAGGCACGACGCACGTTGTCCCCGCGCTGCGACGCAAACGTCTCGGTGCACTCGATGCGGTATTGCTTCTCGCTGCCGTTGCCACTTACTTCTTCGCCGATCTGTATCTCGCGCTCGCCACGAGCGTGCTGATCATGATCATCTTTGCGCTCTCGCTCGATCTCGTGCAGGGCTATTGCGGCATCGAGACACTCGGGCACGCGGCCTTCTTCGGCAGCGGTGCCTACGCGGCCGGTCTCTTCGCGCTGCACGTCTCGCCCGACCCGCTGCTCGGGCTGGTCGCGGGTGCCGTGGTAGCGGCGCTGGTGGGGCTCGTCACCGGCATCGTCGTGCTGCGGGTGAGTGGGCTCACGCAGATCATGCTCACGCTCGTGTGCGCCACGCTGCTCTATGAGGCCGGCAACGTCGCGAAGTCGATCACGATGGGCGACGACGGCCTGACCGGCTACACCATCGCGCCGGTGCTGGGCAAGTTCGAGTTCGATATCTATGGACATACGGCGTATCTCTACGCACTCGCCGTGCTGCTCGTCGTGTATTTGTTCACGCAATTCCTCGTGAACTCGCCGTTCGGTCTGACCGTGAAGGGCATTCGCGAGAACGCCACGCGTATGTCGCTGCTCGGTGTGCGCGTCGGCTTGCGTCGCCTGATGCTCTATACCCTCGCCGCCGCCCTGGCCGGCGTCGCGGGCGCGCTCTCGGCACAGGTCAACAATATCGTTGCCCTCGACACACTGTCGTTCACGCTGTCGGCCAACGTGCTCGTGATGCTTGCCCTGGGCGGCACCGGACGCCTCTATGGCGCGGCCCTCGGTGCCATCGTCTTCATGGTGTTGTCCGATCGCATCGCGGCCATCGACCCGACGAACTGGCTCGCCGCCCTCGGCGTGTTGCTCATTGTCGTGGTGCGCTTCGCGCCCGACGGCCTGATCGGACTGGTGGATCGCTTTGCCGCTCGCGTCTCCCGTGCGCGGCGTCGCGACCCGCGCGCGATCGTGACGGACACCATCGGCAACACCCAGGCAACGACCACGGACAAGGAGGTGACACCGTGAGCGCTGCACTCGACATTCAGGGGCTGTCCAAGCGTTTCGGCCAGCTCGACGTCACACGCAACGTCAGCCTGTCGCTGCCCGTGGGCGCGCGACACGCGCTGATCGGCCCGAACGGCGCCGGCAAGAGCACGTTGATGAATCTGCTCACGGGCGTGCTCAAACCGAACGCGGGCGTGGTGCGCGTGGGGGGCACCGACGTGACATCGATGCCGTCGCACAAGCGCGTGAAGCTCGGTCTGGCGCGCACGTTCCAGCTCAACACGCTATTCGACACACTCACCGTGGCCGAGAACGTTGCGCTCGCCCTCTCGGCGCGCAGCGGCCTCGACGGTCGCGTCGGCAAGCCGATGGCCAGCCGTCCGGCAGTCGTGGAGGAAGCGGCGGAGCGTTTGCGCGCGCTCGGCATGCTCGATCTCGCGGGCAGGCGCATCGACGAGTTGGCCTACGGCCAACGTCGTCAGGTCGAAATCGCGCTCGGTCTGGCGCTCGATCCCAAGGTGCTGCTGCTCGACGAACCCGTGGCCGGGGTGCCGTCAGGGCAGGGCCGCAAGCTGTTCGAATTGCTGGAGCGCTTGCCCGAAGACGTGGCGGTGATGGTCATCGAACACGACATGGATCTGGTCTTCCGGTTCGCGCGCCGCATCACGGTGCTGGTCGAAGGCGCGGTGCTGATGGAAGGCGAGAAGGACGACGTGCGCCGCGATCCGCGCGTGCGCGACATTTATCTGGGGCGTCGCCATCATGACTGACATCGTGCTCGAAGCCGGCGGGCTCGGCGCCGGGTACGGCGAGACCATTGTGCTCGAAGACGTGAGCCTGCGTCTGGCGTCGGGAGAAGCGCTCGCCATTCTCGGTCGCAACGGCGTGGGCAAGAGCACGCTGCTGCTCAGCCTGTTGGGGCTGACCACGCGCCACGGCGGCGTGGTGCGTTATCGCCGTGACGATATCTCGTCGTGGCCCGCGTACAAGCGAGCGCGCGCCGGGTTGGCGCTGGTGCCGCAGGAACGCGAGATCTTCAAGTCGCTCACCGTCGAAGAAAACCTGCAGGTGTCCGCGATGGGGACGGCCGACGGCGCCTGGACGCTCGATCGCGTGTACGACCTGTTCCCACGCCTGCACCAGCGGCGCCGCAACCTGGGCAACCAACTCTCGGGCGGCGAGCAGCAGATGCTGGCCATCGGCCGTGCGTTGATCGGCAATCCGCGCGTGCTGCTGTTCGACGAGCCATTCGAAGGGCTCGCACCGGTGATCGTCGATCAACTGGTCGATGCGTTCTGGAAGCTGCGCGCGGACGGCGGCATGGGTGTGGTGCTCGTGGAGCAGCACGCGGAACTGGGATTGGAGCTGACGGACCGCGCATTGGTGCTCGACCGGGGCCGCGAGGTCTGGGCGGGACGCAGCAGCGAACTGGCCGCATCGCCGGAACTGCTCGGCACGCTGGTCGGCCTGGAAAGTGCCTGAACGGGCACAGCACAACACGTATTGACGTCAAACATATGAGCACATCACAGCACCCCCTCACCGGCGGATTGGCCGGCCTTGTGGTCAGCGCCCATTCGGCGGACTTCGTCTGGCGTGCGGCGGGCACGATTGCCATGCATGTCGCGCAGGGTTATCGCATGAAGGTCGTGTGCCTGTCCTTCGGCGAGCGTGGCGAGTCGGCCAAGCTCTGGCGCAAGGGCGCGGACATGACCGAGGCGAAGGTCAAGGTCGCGCGTCGCGAAGAAGCGCAGCGCGCGGCCGATATTCTCGGCGCGGAAATCGAATTCCTCGATATCGGCGACTACCCGATGCGCGTGTCCGACGAAACGCTCTTCCGGCTCGTCGACATCTATCGCGAGCTGCAACCGTCGTTCGTGCTGAGCCACTCGGAGAAGGATCCGTATAACTTCGATCATCCGCTCGCGATGCACGTCACGCAGGAAGCCCGCGTCATTGCGCAGGCCGAGGGCCACAAGCCGGGCGGAAAGATCATCGGCGCTCCCGCCGTGCTCGCGTTTGAGCCGCATCAGACCGAGCAGTGCGAATGGATCCCGAACACCTTCGTCGACATCACGCCGGTGTGGGACACGAAGCGTGCCGCCATCGAGTGCATGGCGGGGCAGGAGCACTTGTGGGATTACTACACGCGCGTGGCGTTGCAACGCGGCGTGCAGGCCAAGCGCAACATCGGCATCGCCGCCGCGCGCGACATCAAGTACGCAGAGGGGCTCATGCGCCTCACGCCGGTCGTGACGGAGCAACTGTCATGATCCGCGGCGTCGTCGTTCGTCAAATTCCCCGTGTCGACGCCGCCACGCTCGACGTGCTGCGCAGCGCAGGCAGTGCCACGGTGCACGAAGCGCAGAGCCGGCTCGGCCTGATGGCCACGTACCTGCGCCCGATCTACGCCGGCGCTGCGGTGGCCGGCAGTGCGGTCACGGTGCTCGCGCCGCCCTCGGACAACTGGATGCTGCACGTTGCCGTGGAGCAGGCGCAGCCGGGCGACATCGTTGTGGTTGGCGTGACGTCGCCTTGCGACGACGGCTACTTCGGCGACCTGCTCGCCACGTCGATGAAGGCGCGCGGTGTCGCCGGCCTCGTTATCGATGCGGGCTGTCGCGACATCGGCACGCTCACCGACATGCGGTTTCCGGTGTGGTCGAAGGCCATCTCGTCACAGGGCACGGTCAAGGAGACGCTCGGCTCGGTGAACGTGCCGGTCGTGTGCGCCCATCAGATCGTGAACCCGGGCGACGTGATCGTCGCGGACGACGACGGCGTGGTCGTGGTGCCGTTCGCGAACGCCGAGGCCGTGGCCAAGGCGGCGGCCGCACGCGGTGCCGACGAAGCCTACAAGCGCGGTGTGCTCGCGGGCGGCACGCTGGGGCTCGACTATTACAAGATGCGCGAACGCCTTGCCGCGAAGGGCTTGCGCTACGTCGATTCGCTCGACGAGCTGCAAGGCGAATGAGGACCGCGACGTGACGCATTCGCAAACGCGTATCCGGGCGGCCGTCATGCGGGGCGGCACCTCGAAGGGGTTGTACTTCCTCGCCGAGGATTTGCCTGAGCAGGGCGCCGCGCGCGACGCCGTGCTGCTCGCGGCGATGGGCTCGCCCGACGCACGTCAGATCGACGGCATGGGCGGTGCGAATCCGCTCACGAGCAAGGTCGCCATCGTCTCGCGCGCCACGCGGCCCGACGCCGACGTGGACTATCTATTTGCCCAGGTCGTGGTCGATGAAGCGCGTGTCGACTATGGACAGAACTGCGGCAACCTTCTCGCCGGGGTGGGGCCGTTCGCGATCGAGCGGGGGCTCGTGAGCGCGCCGGGTGACGTGACGGACGTCGGCATTCACATGCTCAATACGGGGCAGGTGGCGGTGGCCACCGTGCAGACCCCGCGCGGCGTGGTGAAGTACGACGGCGACGTGGCCATCGACGGTGTGCCGGGCACGGCTGCCGCGATTCCGTTGATGTTTCGCGATACGGCAGGTTCCTCCTGCGGTGCGCTGTTCCCGACGGGGCAGCGTCAGGACGTCGTGGACGGCATCACGGTGACATGCATCGACAACGGCATGCCGCTCGTGCTCCTGCGCGCGGCGGACCTGGGCATCACTGGCGCTGAGTCTTGCGAGCAGCTCGACTCGGCGCCAGCGTTTCAGACGATGCGCGACCGGATCGAGGCCATTCGACTGGCCGTCGGCCCGCGCATGCATCTTGGCGACGTGCGTTCGCGCACGGTGCCCAAGATGTGTCTCGTCGCGCCGCCGAAGGCCGGTGGCGCCCTCGCGACACGTTGTTTCATCCCACATCGTTGCCACTCGTCCATCGGCGTGTTGGCGGCAGTGAGCGTGGCGACGGCTGCCGCGCTGCCGGGCACCGTTTGCCACGCGATGGCCGTGGTGCCGGACGACGACGCGCCGCTGCTCGCCATCGAACACCCGACGGGCGAATTCACCGTGCGCCTCGCGCTCGGCGTCGATGCCGACGGTGCGCCGGACGTCGCCGGCGCCGGCCTGCTGCGCACGGCGCGCTGGCTCTTCGACGGCGAGGTGTGCATACCGAATCGTGCTTGGCCGCAGGGAGGAAAACCATGAGTGTCGAACGTTCCCCGTTGCTCCTGCTCCCCGGCTTGCTTTGCGATCACGTGGCCTGGGCGGCCACGGCGGCAGCGCTGCCGCAATACGATTGCCGCGTTCCCACGTGGGGCATGCTCGACACCATCGACGCGATGGCCGATCACGTGTTGGCAAGTACCGCCGCGCCATGCTTCGCCCTCGCAGGGCACTCGATGGGCGGACGCGTGGCGCTGGAGGTGGTGCGCCGCGCACCGCATCGCGTCACGCATCTTGCGCTGCTCGACACGGGTTATCAGGCGCTGCCCGACGGCGAGGCGGCCGAGAAGGAACGTGCCGGACGCGCCGCCTTGCTCGCTCGCGCGCGCGAAGCCGGCATGCGGGCGATGGGGCAGGTATGGGCGACCGGGATGGTGCATCCCGACCAGATCGGCACGCCGCTGTTCGGCGCGATTCTCGACATGATCGAGCGCAGCCACCCCGATCAGTTTGCCGCCCAGATTCATGCATTGCTCGGTCGACCGGATGCAACGTCGCTGCTGGGCGGCGTTCGCTGTCCGACGCTCGTGTTGTGCGCCCGGCAGGACACATGGAGCCCGCTCGCGCGCCACGAAGTGATGGCGGGGCTCATCCCGGGGAGCGTGCTGCACGTCATAGAACACAGTGGCCATATGAGTCCGATGGAGCGCCCGCAGGAAGTGGCGCAGGCCATGCGGACCTGGCTGGCACGGCCTGCGTTGGACATCGCACCCACCGAGGGGCGCGACGCATGACGAACGATGCCGCCGATCAGGACCTGACGCCCGGCGTCGACCCGCAATCGCTCGACGCCCTGCTGGCCAAACAGGCTTGCCACGACCTGGTGATGCGCTTCGTCGCCTGCAACGACCGGCGCGACGCGCAGGGACTCGCCGCGCTGTTTGCCGAGGCGGGGGTGCTCGTGCGCCCCAACGGCGACGCGCTCATTGGCCCCGTCGTCATTGCGGCTGCCTATGCGCAGCGTCCAGTGGATCGGCTCACGCGGCATCTCGTAGGCAACGTGCTGATCGATGTCACGTCGCCGACGCGCGCAATCGGCAGCAGCACGGTGTTGCTCTGGAGCGGCTCGGCACACGATGTGCCGGGGCCATTCGGACGTCCGGCACAGGGCCGGCAGGTCATGGGGGAGTTCGAAGACACGTTCGTGCGGACCGCGCAGGGTTGGCGCATTGCCCGCCGCGAAGCGCGTTTCATTTTCGTACGCGAGGCGTGAGGAAAAAACAGCACCGCACGTCGCGCCATCCCTGCACTTGAATCCGGCCGAGGGCGCAGTCAGGGCGGTGGTTCCAAGGGCAGTACCCGAGGCGGCCAGCATGCCGTCTTGCAAAAGACTGGGCCGGCGAGGTTGCCAACGGTCCGGAGGTTGAAGTCTGTAGTTGCTGTGTATTTCAAAAACAAGGGGACAGAAGTGAAAGTGAAACATGCATTGGCCGCTGGCCTGCTGCTGGGGGCGGGCCTGGCGCACGCACAAAGCAACGTGACGCTGTACGGGATCGTCGATACCGGCATCGCCTACTACAACAACGCCGCCACGGGCGGTAGCTTCATCGGCGAGCCGACCCTCACGGGCAAGGTGCCGTCGCGCTTCGGCTTCAAGGGCGTGGAAGATCTGGGCGGCGGCCTGAAAGCCGTCTTCACGTTGGAAAGCGGCTTTCAGCCGGGGACCGGCAACGTGAACTACGGCGGGCGTCTGTTCGGCCGTCAGGCGAACGTGGGTCTCACGGGCGACTGGGGCACGGTGCTCCTCGGCCGCCAGAACAACATGACGTTCTACGTGACGGGCAACGCGGACGTGATCGGACCTTCGATCTTTTCGCTGGCCAGTATCGATCCGTACATCGCCAACGCACGTAGCGACAGCGCCATCGGCTACATGGGCAAATTCTCCGGCGTGACGCTCGGTGCGACGTATAGCTTCGGGCGCGATGGCTCGGCGGCGGGGGGGCCGTCGGCCACGAACTGCGCGGGCAACGTTGCCGGCAACTATCAGGCCTGCAAGCAATTTACCGGCCTGATCGGTTACGACTACCAGAACTTCGGTATTTCGGCGTCGTACGACCAGATGCGCGGCAACACCGGCGCCGCGGCACCGCTGACCAGCTCGCACTATACCGATTCGCACTCGGTCATCAACGCGTACTACAAGTGGTCGACGGGACGCGTGGGCGGTGGCTGGATTCACCGCAACGTGAGCGCCGACGCCGCCTCGCTGCGCTCTGACATCTACTTCATTGGCCTGACCTATCTGCCGACGATCACCTGGGCGTTCGACGCGCAGGCCATACGCTACCAGTTGAAGAGCCGTGCCAACGCGACGATGCTCATCGGCCGCGCCACGTACTCGCTCTCGAAGCGTACGTCGCTGTATGGCCTGGTCGGCTGGGTGGCGAACAGCCAGAATGGCGCGGTGGCGATTGCCGCCGGCGGCTCGGTCGCCACGGGGGGCAACCAGTTCGGCACGATGCTGGGCATTCAGCACACGTTCTGATCGGTCGCGCTGGCGACAAGACGGAAGACGTCATGGAGACGTCATCAAGACGTCAGCGCAACGCCAGAACGCGCAGCATCGCAGGCTGTTGAAGCGAGGGGATCGTCCGGGGGGGCGATCCCCTCGTGAGGCGGTGCTGCGCCCCCCCCAGGTTTGTCAAAGCGGGATTCGCGCGCTAGCATCGTGTCTAGTCATGGCGGCACCGTGTTCTGCGACAGGAAGGGCGATTGTCGGGGCGTGGTGACCATCTCCCCGTATCTCCTCGCATGAATCCGCTATCTTCGTGTCTTCTTCTCACGTTCTGAGCCGGCGACGCCGGGCGCCCCGCGCCCGCAGCGAACACGGCACGCGCGGTCCGGTCTGGCTGTTCGATCTGGACAACACGCTGCATCGCGCGTCGCACGCGATCTTTCCGCGCATCAATCGCGCGATGACGGCCTATATCGTCGAGAAGCTGGGGCTGCCGCCCGACGAAGCCAATCGTCTGCGTACCGACTACACGGCGAAGTATGGGGCCGTGCTGCTCGGCCTCATCAAGCATCACGCCATCGATCCGCACGAGTTTCTGGCGCGCGTGCACGAGCTGCCGCCGCTGGTCGAGGTGCTGCGCGCCGAGCGCGGGATCGCCCGACTGCTCGCCGGCCTGCCCGGGCGCAAAATTCTCCTGACCAATGCGCCCGCGCATTACGCCCTGCCGATTGTCGAGGCGCTGGGCATTCGCCGACATTTCGAGCGCTGCGTGAGCATCGAGGACATGGCGGACCGCCGGGCCTGGCGCGCCAAACCGGATGCGATCATGTTGCGTCGTCTGCTGGTGCGCGAGGGCCTCGCGCCGTATCGGACGTGGCTGGTCGAAGACACGCGCTCCCACCTCAAGCACCTCCGGCATTTCGGCATCAAGACGGTCTGGATCACGGGGCATCTGCCGGCCAGAAACAGTCTTGGCGATGCCATGCCGCGCAGTGGGCGCCCACACTATGTGGATATCAAAGTACAATCTCTGCGCGAGTTACGGGCGCGCCTTGCGACCGGGGCCGGTGCGAGACGCGCAGCCCGAGCCGCCCGACCCAAAAATACCTACCGATAACGACCAGACGATGCAGCAGGAAAACTCTTCGAGCGGTGCCGGTTACGGCGCCGCCGATGCGCTTGAGGCCGTGCCCGCGCCGGTGAAGACAACCCGCCCCAAGCCGGGTGAGCGCCGGGTGCAGGTGTTGCAGACCCTCGCCGCCATGCTCGAGACGCCCAAGGGCGAAAAGATCACCACGGCCGCGCTCGCCGCGCGTCTCGACGTTTCCGAAGCGGCGCTCTATCGCCACTTCGCGAGCAAGGCCCAGATGTTCGAGGGTCTGATCGAGTTCATCGAACAGACCATCTTCGGTTTGATCAACCAGATCTCCGCGCAGGATCAGGACGGCGTGACGCAAGCACGCGCCATCGTGCTGATGCTGCTCGGGTTCGCAGAGAAGAACCCCGGCATGACGCGCGTGCTGACCGGCGAAGCGCTGGTCGGCGAACACGAGCGCTTGCAGGAGCGCATGAACCAGTTGCTCGACCGCATCGAGGCCTCGCTGCGCCAGGTGTTGCGTCTGGCGTGTGCACAGGGCACGCTGCCGGAGACGTTCGATGCCAACTCGCGCGCCAACCTGCTCGTGTCTTACGTGCTCGGCCGCTGGCATCGCTTCGCCAAGAGCGGCTTCAAGCGCTCGCCGGTCGAGGGGGCCGAGCCCCAGATCGCCGCGCTCCTGCGCTAAGATCCCGGGTCTGCGCCGACGGCCCGGATTACGTTATACTTTTGCTTCCCGCGCCGAGGCCGACGTACGTTTGACCGGCTTTGACGCGATGATTGGCGCGCCGATTTGGTGACTCGCTTGCGGGCGCGCGAATGACTCTGACAGGGGGCTTCCCGGCAGAGGGCATTCATTAAAAATGCGGCTAAAGAGGTCGTGCGCGCACGCCGCCGTTTTTCCGTCGACCCCTTTTCCCGCACAGAACGCTTCAGGACGCCGTCCGTCGACCCTTGTCGACTGGGGCGCTGGCCCCGGCATGTTTCGGAAAGGGAGTTATGGAATCTTCAATCGGAATCGTCACACCGCAGCGGATGCACTTCGCTGAGCCGCTGGCACTGCAGAACGGCAGCATGCTCGCCGGCTACGACCTGATGGTCGAGACCTACGGTGAATTGAACGCCGATCGCAGCAATGCGGTGCTGGTGTGTCACGCGCTCAATGCGTCGCATCACGTGGCCGGTATCGCCGCCGACAATCCCAAGGACATCGGCTGGTGGGACAACATGGTCGGGCCCGGCAAGCCGCTCGACACGAATCGCTTCTTCGTCATCGGCGTGAACAACCTCGGCTCGTGCTTCGGCTCGACCGGGCCGATGAGTCTCGACCCAGCCACGGGCACACCGTACGGCGCCCGCTTCCCCGTCGTGACCGTCGAAGACTGGGTCAATGCGCAGGCGCGCGTGGCCGATGCGTTCGGCATCCACAAGTTCGCGGCGGTAATGGGCGGCAGTCTCGGCGGCATGCAGGCGCTGGCGTGGAGCATCATGTATCCGGAGCGCATTGGGCATTGTCTGGTGATCGCCTCCACGCCGAAGCTCTCGGCGCAGAACATCGCCTTCAACGAAGTGGCGCGCTCGGCCATCCTTTCCGATCCGGACTTCTACGGCGGCAACTATTACGCGCATGGCGTGGTGCCGCGTCGCGGTCTGCGCGTGGCGCGCATGATCGGCCACATCACCTATCTGTCCGACGAGGACATGGCGACCAAGTTCGGCCGCGCGCTGCGCCGTGCCGAGGTGATGGCCGACGGCGTAAAGGGCGACGGCAACGCGCAGGACGAAGGCTATCGCTTCAGCTTCGACGTGGAGTTTGAGGTGGAGTCGTACCTGCGCTATCAGGGCGACAAATTCGCCGAGTACTTCGACGCCAACACGTATCTGCTGATCACGCGCGCGCTCGATTATTTCGACCCGGCCCGCACCGTGGGCGGCGATCTGGCGAAGGCGTTGTCGCACACCACGGCCAAGTACCTGATCGTGTCGTTCGCGACCGATTGGCGTTTCGCGCCCGCGCGCTCGCGCGAGATCGTCAAGGCGCTGCTCGACACGCGCCGTACCGTGAGCTACGCCGAGATCGACGCGCCGCACGGGCACGACGCCTTCCTGCTCACCGATGCGCGCTATCACAACCTGGTGCGCGCCTACTACGAACGTATCGCCCAGGAGGTCGGGGTATGAGTCAGTCCACGGTACCGGTGAACAGCGCCCAGGCGGCGGCGCTCGCGGCGTCGCGCGGCCGCATTGCGGCGTCGCTGGCCGAGCGGCCCGATTTCCGGGTGATCGCGCGATGGATCGAACCGTCGTCGCAGGTGCTCGACCTCGGGTGCAGCGACGGCTCGCTGCTGCGTTTGCTGATCGACGAACTTGATGTGAGTGGTTACGGCGTGGAGATCGACGACGCCGGCGTGCTGGCCTCGGCGCAGCGCGGCATCAACGTCATCCAGCAAAACATGGAAGACGGGCTGAAGCTCTTTGAGGATCAGAGCTTCGATACGGTCATTCTGTCGCAGACCTTGCAGACCCTTCACCGCACGGCGGACATTCTGCGCGAGACCGTGCGGGTCGGCCGCGAAGCGATCGTGTCGTTCCCGAATTTTGGCTATTGGCCGCACCGGCTGTCGGTGTTGCAGGGACGCATGCCGGTGTCGAAGAGCCTGCCGTTCCAGTGGCATAACACGCCGAACGTGCGCGTGCTGACCATCAAGGACTTCGAGGCGTTGGCCCCGGACGTCGGTGTGCAGATTCTCGATCGGGCCGTGCTGCATAACGGGCGACTCGTGTCCGTGGGCGCGAACTGGCGTGGTAGTCTTGCGGTCTATCGCGTCAAGCGTTCCTGAACCGACGGCAGCTAACGGGGCAGCGAAGCGCCGGGCCCCTGGCGGGTGAAGGCAAAGGGGGCCGGGTGCCGTGCACCGCGGGCGGCTGGCCCCAACTGTCCTTTCCATGACCGATTCGCTGCCGCCCGACGACGGGCGCGTCTTCCACCCCACGCGGATGCTCATCTGCGTGATTCTCGGTTTCACCTCCGGCTTGCCGCTGTTCATCCTGCTCAACCTGGTGCAGGCGTGGCTGCGCAGCGAGCACGTGGACCTCAAGGCCATCGGCCTGTTCGCCCTCATCCAGTTTCCGTACACGTGGAAGTTCCTGTGGGCGCCGCTCATGGATCGCTTCGCGCCCAACGTGTTCGGATGGAAGCCGGGACGGCGACGCGGCTGGATGTTCGTCACGCAACTGCTGGTGGCCGGTGTGGTGGCGCTCATGGGAACGTATTCGCCGCAGCGC
The DNA here is from genome assembly GCF_902459665.1 of Pandoraea cepalis. GTDB lineage: Bacteria > Pseudomonadota > Gammaproteobacteria > Burkholderiales > Burkholderiaceae > Pandoraea > Pandoraea cepalis. Next base: position 251,141 of record NZ_CABPSL010000001.1, read on the forward strand.
GACCTGATGACGATTGCCGCGCTCGCGGCCGCGCTGGCGTTCTTCAGCGCCAGTCTGGACATTTCCCTGGATGCCTATCGGCGCGAGTTGCTGTCCGACCGCGAGCAGGGGCTCGGCACGGCGATGCACGTGAACGCCTACAAGGTGGCCGGACTCGTGCCGGGGTCGCTGGCCCTCATCATGGCCGATCATCTGCCGTGGTCGCAGGTGTTCTTCGCGACGGCGGCGTTCATGCTGCCGGGCATCGTGATGACGCTCGTCGTCAAGGAGCCGGCGATTCGCGGTACGCCGCCGAAGACGCTGCGCGAGGCGGTGGTCGAGCCGTTCCACGAGTTCGTCACGCGCGGCGGTTGGGCAAAGGCGCTGTTGGTGCTCGCGTTTATCTTTCTCTACAAGTTGGGCGATTCGATGGCGACGTCGCTGGCCACGTCGTTCTACCTGGATCTGGGATTCACGAAGACGCAGATCGGCGTGGTCGCCAAGGCGACGAGCCTGTGGGCGAGCGTGGCGGGGGGCATCATCGGCGGGGTCTGGCTGATCAAACTCGGCATCAACCGTGGGCTATGGGTGTTCGGCGTGCTGCAACTGGTGTCGGTGCTGGGCTTCGCGTGGCTGGCGAAGGCAGGGCCGGTCGTCACGGGGCTGGGCGCGGTGATCGCCTTCGAAGCGTTCACGGCCGGGTTGGGCACGGCGGCGTTTACCGCCTACATTGCCCGTACCACCGACCCGCGTTACACGGCGACGCAGTTCGCGCTGTTCACGAGTCTGGCGTCGGTGCCACGCACGTTCGCGAACGCGGGCACCGGGTATGTCGTCGACGGCGTGGGCTGGGTGACGTTCTTCCTCATCTGCACGGTGCTGGCCGTGCCGGGCATGCTGCTCTTGCCGAAGGTCGCCCCCTGGGGAGCCGACGATGACGACGGCGATGGCGTGCCCGCGGCAAGCGGGTCGCGCTGACGCGACGGGGCCGGCACCGTTCGTCGCCTTCGCTGTGATGGTATGGCTCGGGCGCGGCACGAGCGTGCCGGCCCCTTGGGCGTCTGGATTACAGCGCGTGATCGTAGTCGACCGTGAGCGGCGCGTGGTCGCTGAACTTGATGTCGCGAAACACGGAGGTCGTCTTGGCTTTGCCGGCGATGCCGGGCGTGGCGATCTGGTAGTCGATGCGCCAGCCGACGTTCTTCGCATAGGCTTGTCCGCGATTGCTCCACCACGTGTATTGATCGGCGCGCGGGTCGAGCGTGCGGAAGACGTCGACATAGCCGTGGTCGTCGAACAACTGGGTGAGCCAGGCGCGCTCTTCTGGCAGGAAGCCTGAGTTCTTCAGGTTGCCCTTCCAGTTCTTGATGTCGATTTCCTTGTGCGCGATGTTCACGTCGCCGCACAGGACGACCTCGCGTCCCGCCGCCTTGAGCGCGAGCAGATGCGGCATGAAGTCGGCCATGAAGCGGAACTTGGCGGTTTGTCGTTCCTCACCGCTCGAACCCGACGGGATGTACACCGAAATGACCGACAGGTTGCCGTAACGCACTTCGACATAGCGGCCCTCGGCATCGAACTCCGCATTGCCCCAGCCGACGACGACGTCGTCCGGCTCGCGCCGCACGTAGACGCCCGCGCCGCTGTAGCCCTTCTTCTGCGCGTAATGGAAGTGGCCCTGGTAGTCGTGGGGCGTGAGGAAGTCCGCTGTCATGTCCGGCAACTGCGCCTTGATTTCCTGCACGCACAGGATGTCGGCGTCCTGATTGCCGAACCACTCGAAAAAGCCCTTCTTGGCGGCCGATCGCACGCCGTTCAGATTCGCGGTAATGATGCGCATGAGTGTCGATGCGCCGCGCTGACGCGGCAAGGGGAAAATGTCAGCGGCAAGGATACCGCAATCGCCAGCCGGTCGCCGGTCGACGGCCAGATGTCACGTCCGCCGGGCGCCGCCGGCGATGGCCGCCTTGGCCTCGCCGTCGCCGCCCGGGCCGAGCAGGTCGCGCGCGAGCGCGAGCCAGCGTCGCGCCGCGTGCGACAGATACGAGTCGCGCCGCCACGCCATCGCCAGATCCCACGGAATCTCGGGGTCGCGCACGTTCGCGATCACGAAGCGTTTCGGGTCGAGCCGCGCGCAGAAGGGCTCGGGCAGCAAGGCGATGCCGACGCCGTTGTCCACCATCGACGCAATGAAGTCCCACTGGCTGGAGCGTCCCGCAATCTTGGGCGTGAAGCCCGCGCGACGACATGCGGTGATGACCAGTTCGGACAAGGCAAATCCCTCGCCGTAAAAGACAAACGGTTCGTCGCGCAACTCGCCCAGACCGATGGAGGCGCGGCCTTCCCAGCGTGAATCGCGCGGTGCAATCAACCGCAACGGGTAATGGCACACGGGCAGCACGTCGAGAATCGTGGGATCGACCGGCAGCAGCACGGCGCCCAATTCGATGTCGCCGGCCAGCAACGCCTGTTCGATGGCACGCGAGCCGGTTTCGAAGAGCTTCATCTCGATATCCGGGTAGTGCTGATGAAACGCGCCGATCACCGGGATGAACAAGTCGCCGCCGAGCGGCGGAATCCCGATCGACAATTCGCCGCGCGCGACCGTCTCGAGATCGGCCACCTCCTGCTGCAGGCGCGCGTAAGCGGCGAGCACATCCTGCCCGCGCTCGAAGACGACGCGTCCCGCATCGGTCAATTGGAGCCTGCGCCCCATGCCGCGCTCCTCGCGCAACATCAGCGGCGTACCCAACTCGTCTTCCAACGCCTTGACCATCTTGCTCACGGTCGGTTGCGTGACAAACAGCGCCTCGGCCGCCGCCGTGAAGCTCTGCTGTCGCACCACTTCCACAAATCCTCGCAACGCGCGCAGTTCCATTTTGGATCTCTCGTTTGCACCGCTTTGGTGCCATCGGCGGGAAAGCCCCGTCCTGTATGGCTTTCTCACGCACCATTAGGGTTAATACTTAAATTATTCCAATTTGGAATCGATTTGATAATTCTAATTCATTATATTTATGTTGCGGTGCTTCCTATACTCGGTCTCATATTGATGCCACACCCGGGAGCCCGCCATGACCAAGATGATTGCCAGCCGTATGTATCGCCGTAGCAAGGGCGTGGTTGATGTGGTTTGGCAGATCGCGCTGCTCACCGGTATCTATCTGGTGGCGGATGCTGCATCGCGTCATTTTCATCTCCCGCTGCCGGGTGGTGTACTGGGGCTGCTCGCCGTGGTGGCCCTGCTCATGAGCGGTGTGCTGAAGACGGAGAAGATCAAGCGCGGTGCCGACTGGTTTCTGGCGGAAATGATTCTCTTCTTCGTGCCGATGGTCGCGGCCGTCATGCAATACACCGATCTGCTGCGCCAAGAGGGCCTGCAATTGCTCGCCGTGATCGGCGTCGGCACGGTGCTCGTGATGGTCTCGACGGCGTTGGCGGTCGATCTGGCCTGCCGCGCCGAGCGTCATCTCAAGCGCGCCCTCGTTCGCCGTGCGCACGCGCACGACGCCCGCTGATGCGTGACGTGTGCCAAGTCGCCGCTGTCGCAGCGGCGCCCAATCCTGCTGGCGCTTGCCGGGTCTTGCCATGAATCATACGGCGCTCCTGCTGCTCGTTCTCACGGTCGTCTTCTATTACGTGTCGAAGCGTCTCTATGCGCGTTTCGGCAAGGTGTGGCTCGGCCCGGCCATTCTCGCGCCGGTCCTGCTCATCGCCGTGATGGTCGGCGGCGACATTTCGTACACGACGTACATCTCAGACTCGCGCTGGCTCGTGTGGCTGCTTGGCCCGACGACGATCGCGTTTGCCGTGCCGATCTACGAACATCGCGACATCATTCGCCGGCATGCCTTTGCACTGATCGTCGGCGTTCTCGTCGCGATGGTCGTGGCCGTGGGAAGCTCCTTCGTGCTTGCCCGCCTGTTCGAGCTGCCCCCCGAGATGGCGCGCAGCCTGCTCGCCCGGTCGATTTCGACACCGTTTGCCCTTGCGGTCTCCGACAAGGTCGGCGGCTCGCGCGATCTGGTGGGGCTTTTTGTCATCATCACCGGGTTCATCGGCATGTTGCTCGGCGAGGCGCTGCTGTCGTGGCTGCCGCTGCGCACCCGCATGGCGCGCGGCGCGCCGTTCGGCGCGGGGGCGCACGGCTTCGGCACCGCCAAGGCGCGCCAGATCGGCAGCGAAGAGGGTGTCGTGGCCAGTCTCGTCATGATGATCAACGGCATCGTGATGGTCTTTGCCGCGCCGCTGCTCGCCCATCTGCCCATCTGACGACCGGTCGGCACGGGCGCCGTGCCGCTCGCGCCTCCCCCTCGAAAAATATCCCTTCGGGCGTTGCCCTTGCCCCGACGGCGCGCATCAGTTTTGCTACAATGCCGGGGTCTTGAGGAGCGTTGCGACAGCCACGGTGCTGCCAGGCTCAAGATCCTTCCTATTGGCCCCGCCGGCCGCCGGTTACCTCCGGAGTGCATGGCGTGTGGGCCCCAAGAACGGCGCTCACGTCCCAACTATCTAGTCTTTTAGAGAAAGGAGGCGTGATGAACGCCGTAGTCGATTCAAAATTCTCCGATTTCCATGTTGCCGATATCAAATTGGCCGATTGGGGCCGCAAAGAGCTGACCATCGCCGAGAGCGAGATGCCGGGTCTGGTGGCCACGCGTGCCGAATTCAAGGCCAGCCAGCCGCTCAAGGGCGCGCGCATCGCCGGCTCGCTGCACATGACCATCCAGACGGGCGTGCTCATCGAGACGCTTATCGCCCTCGGTGCCGAAGTGCGCTGGGCCTCGTGCAACATCTTCTCGACGCAGGATCACGCCGCGGCGGCCATCGCCGCTGCCGGGATCCCCGTGTTCGCCTTCAAGGGTGAGTCGCTCGACGAATACTGGGAATACAGCCACCGCATCTTCGAATGGCCGAACGGCGAGTTCGCCAACATGATTCTCGACGACGGCGGCGACGCCACGCTGCTGCTGATTCTGGGCAGCAAGGCCGAGAAGGATCTGTCGGTTGTCGGCAACCCGACCAACGAGGAAGAAGTTGCGCTGTATGCGTCGATCAAGCGTCACATCGCCATCGATCCGCAGTGGTACAGCAAGCGTCTGGCCCAGATCCAGGGCGTGACCGAAGAAACCACCACGGGCGTGCACCGTCTGTATCAGATGGAAAAGGACGGCACGTTGCCGTTCCCGGCCATCAACGTGAACGACTCGGTCACCAAGTCGAAGTTCGACAACCTGTACGGCTGCCGCGAGTCGCTGGTCGACGGTATCAAGCGCGCGACCGACGTGATGATCGCCGGCAAGATCGCCCTCGTGGCGGGCTACGGTGACGTGGGCAAGGGCTGCGCGCAAAGCCTGCGCGGTCTGGGCGCCACGGTGTGGGTCACGGAAATCGATCCGATCTGCGCGCTGCAGGCCGCGATGGAAGGCTACCGCGTGGTGACGATGGAATACGCCGCCGACAAGGCCGACATCTTCGTGACGGCCACGGGCAACTTCCACGTGATCGATCACGACCACATGGCGGCCATGAAGCACCAGGCCATCGTGTGCAACATCGGTCACTTCGATTCGGAAATCAATGTGGCGTCGACCCGCAAGTACGAGTGGGAAAACATCAAGCCGCAGGTCGATCACATCATCTTCCCGGACGGCAAGCGCATCATTCTGCTGGCGGAAGGCCGCCTCGTGAACCTGGGCTGCGCCACGGGCCACCCGTCGTTCGTGATGAGCAACTCGTTCACCAATCAGACGCTCGCGCAGATCGAATTGTTCGTGCATGGCGACAAGTACAAGAACAGCGTGTACGTGCTGCCGAAGCATTTGGACGAGAAGGTCGCGCGCCTGCACCTGGGACGTATCGGCGCCGAACTGACGGTGCTCACCGACGATCAGGCGAACTACATCAGCGTCGACAAGAACGGTCCGTTCAAGCCGGCGCATTACCGCTATTGATCGGTAGCGATCGCGACCGATCAATAACGTGTCTTACCGACCGTCGCCGGTGCGCTGCAAGGCACGGGTGACGGGCAACGGTTTCGCGCGGCGACATCGTGCGCCGCGTTGGTTTTTGTCACTGCCGGTGCCGGGAGCGACCTCCCGCACCGGCCTGTCCTTCGGAGCTTGCCATGCGTCTGCTGCTGATTTGGCTCATCAATGCCATTGCACTTCTCGTTTTGCCGCACGTTGTGTCGGGCATTCAGCTCAAGGGCATCGGGACGGCCCTGGTCGTTGCGATCGTGCTCGGCCTGATCAACGCGTTTCTCCGGCCGTTGCTCGTCGTGCTGACGTTGCCGGTCACGGTGCTCACGCTCGGGTTGTTCATCTTCGTGATCAATGCGCTGTTGTTCTGGCTGGCGGCGCATGTCGTCAAGGGCTTTGAAGTCTCGGGCTTCTGGGCGGCGCTCTTCGGCTCGCTGCTGTATAGCCTGATCTCGTGGATTCTGTCGGCGCTGGTGTTCGGCGGCGACCGCGCTACCAACGTGTAACGGTCGACGCGTCGTCGTCGACCTTGTATTGCAGGAAATTCGCTGTCATGTCGCAAGCCCTTCGTGCCGATCAAGCCCTCGTCGCCCGAGGCTTGGCCGCATCGCGCACCGCCGCGCAACGTCTGATCGATGCCGCACGTGTTTATTACGCGGGCACCGAAACGGCCGTGAAGAAAGCCAGCGAGGTCGTGGCGAGCGACGAAGATCTGGAAGTACGTGCCGCCGCCGACGGCCTGCCCGGCGAGGACCGCTACGTGTCGCGAGGCGGGTTGAAGCTGGCGGGCGCGCTGGCGCAAACGCGGCTCGACGTCACCGGCCGCGTCGCGCTCGACGTCGGGTTGTCGACCGGCGGTTTTGCCGACTGCCTCTTGCAGGCGGGGGCGGCGCGGGTGGTCGGGGTCGACGTCGGTCACGGGCAACTGCATCGACGTCTGGCGTGCGAGCCGCGGCTCGTGTCGCTCGAAGGGATCAACGCGCGGCATCTGTCGCGTGAGACGCTCGATGCGCGTCTGGCACAGCAGGCGGCGGAGGGCGGCGCACAGGGCGAACCGGCGTCGACGATGGCGGCTGTCCCCGAGGCAGGCTTTGACCTGATCGTCGGGGATGTGTCGTTCATTTCGCTCACACTGGTGTTGCCGGCCGTGGCGCCGCTGCTGGGCGCGACCGGCGATTTGCTGATGCTGGTCAAACCGCAGTTCGAAGTGGGGCGTGAGCACATTGGCCGCGGCGGCCTGGTGCGAGATGCCGCGCAGTATGCGCAAGTGGAGACAAAAATCCGCGCCGCCTGTGAGACGTTGGGACTGACGGTAGCCGCATGGCTCGACAGTCCTATCGCTGGCGGTGACGGCAACCGGGAGTTCTTCGTGCACGCGACGCGCGCGGCATGAACGACTCTCTCGATAAAAGAACGATCATGACGCAACCTTCCTTCAGTTTCGAATTCTTCCCGCCCAAGACGGCGGAGGGCGCGGAGAAGCTGCGCGCCACGCGCCAGCAACTCTTCCCGCTCGGCCCCAAGTTTGTCTCGGTGACGTTCGGTGCCGGCGGCTCCACGCAGCAGGGTACGCTCGATACGGTTGTCGAAATCCAACGCGAAGGCGTGGAGGCGGCGCCCCACCTTTCTTGCGTCGGTTCGACCAAGGACAACATCCGCGAGATTCTGCAGACGTATCGCCAACACGGCATCCGCCACATCGTGGCGCTGCGCGGCGATCTACCGTCGGGAATGGGGGAGATCGGCGAGTTTCGTTACGCGTCGGAGCTGGTCGAGTTCATTCGTGCCGAAACCGGCGAATGGTTCCACATCGAGGTGGCGGCCTACCCGGAGTACCATCCGCAGGCGAAGTCGCCGCGCCTGGACCTCGAGCATTTCGCCCACAAGGTGAAGGCGGGGGCGAATGCGGCCATCACGCAATACTTCTTCAATGCGGATGCCTATTTCCGTTTCGTCGACGATGCATCGCGTCTCGGTGTCGACGTGCCGATCGTGCCGGGGATCATGCCGATCACGAACTATTCGCAGATGATGCGCTTCTCGGAGATGTGCGGTGCTGAAGTGCCGCGCTGGATTGCCAAGCGTCTCGAAGGCTTTGGCGACGACCGCGACTCGATTCGCGCCTTCGGGCTCGATGTGGTGACGGCGCTATGCGAACGGCTGCTCGCGCAGGGCGTGCCCGGATTGCACTTCTATACCCTCAACGCGGCGTCGGCCACCAAGGCGATGTGGCAGCGACTCGGTCTGTAACGCGTCGCGAAATCGTTGGCTAATCGGCGGGCGGATGGGAAGTCAATTCTAATCACAATTCAGTGATTTCCTAATCAAAAACACCACAAATAGGCGGTTTGCTAGGGATTTGGCGTGTTGTGGCACGGGGGAAGCTTCAGTAATATCCCCGGTAGGCTCGGTGACAAACCGTTGCCGGGCATCACACCCGATCCCGAGGAGCCTATGAAACAGACTCACACCCTGCGTTTGCTTTTGGCTGCGACGTTGCTTGCCGGTGTGGCCGTGATCCGGCCCGCCGCAGCTGTCGAAATCCCGAACAAGACCCTCGTGTACTGCTCCGAGGGCAGCCCGGTCGGCTTCGATCCGGGCCAGCTCACCACCGGCACCGATTTCGATCCTGCCGACGCCATCTACAATCGCTTGATCGCGTTCAAGCCGGGCGAGACGGGCGTGATGCCCTCACTCGCGGAGTCGTGGGACATCTCGCCGGACAACAAGATCTACACATTCCATCTGCGCAAGGGCGTCAAGTTCCACACCACGGAGTACTTCAAACCCACGCGCGATTTCAACGCCGAGGATGTGAAGTTCACCTTCGATCGCATGGGCGATCGCGACATGCCCTTCCGCAAGGCCTATCCGACGGAGTTTCCGTATTTCGTCGACATGGGTCTGCAGGCTGATATCGACCACATCGAGGTCGTTGATCCGTACACCGTTCGCTTCGTGCTGAAGAAGGTCGACGCCCCGTTCCTTCAGAACCTGGCGATGCCGTTCGCATCGATCCTCTCGAAGGAGTACGCCGACAAGCTGCTCGCGGCGAACAACGCTCGCGATATCGCGCTCAAGCCGGTCGGTACCGGGCCGTTCATCTTCCGCAGCTATACGAAAGATGCCACGCTGCGCTTCGATGGCAACAAGGAATACTGGAACACGAGTCTGCCGCCGAAGGTCAGCAAGCTGATCTTTGCGATCACGACCGACGCCAACGTTCGCATTCAGAAGCTCAAGCGCAACGAATGCCAGATCACGACCTACCCGCGCCCGGCCGATGTCGATGCGATCAAGGCCGAGATCGCGGCGCAGGGCAAGGCGTCGAAGCTCAAGATGCCGGACCAGGTCGGCTTCAACCTCGGCTACGTGGCGTACAACGTGCAGAAGAAGCCGCTCGATCGTGTGGAAGTGCGCCAGGCACTCGACATGGCGATCAACAAGAAGGCGATTCTCCAGTCCGTCTATGGCTCGGCCGGACAGTTGTCGAACGGCGCACCGATGCCGCCGACGCAGTGGTCCTACGACAAGAACATCAAGTCGGCTGGCTACGACCCGGAGAAAGCCCGTGCGCTGCTTGAGAAGGCGGGCGTGAAGAACATGGAAATCACGCTGTGGGCCATGCCGGTGCAACGTCCGTATAACCCGAACGGCAAGCTCATGGCCGAGATGATTCAGGCCGACTGGGCGAAGATCGGCGTCAAGGCCAATATCGTCACGTACGAGTGGGGTGAGTACATCAAGCGCGCCAAGGCGGGTGAGCACGACGCGTTGCTCATTGGCTGGACCGGCGACAACGGCGACCCGGACAATTGGCTCGGCGTGTTGCTCGGCTGCGATTCGGTCAACGGCAACAACTTCTCGAAGTGGTGCTACAAGCCGTTCGACGATCTCATCAAGCAAGCACGCCAGACCACGGACGTCGCCTTGCGCACGAAGCTCTACACGCAGGCACAGGAGATCTTCGCGCAACAACTGCCGTTCTCGCCCATCGCGCACTCCACGCAGTACAAGCCGATGGCCACGAACGTGAAGGGCTTCAAGCTGAGCCCGTTCGGCCGCAACAGCTTCATTGGCGTATCGCTGGAGTAAGGCACCCGGCGGGCGCGTTGATGACCGCATCCGGCTGACACCGGGTGTCGGTCGCTATCTGTCGCCATCCATCGTCATCCCGGTATCACGCAGGCAGACTCGGCCGCCGCGCCCGAGTCCGCCTGCCGCAACAGGACAAAGGATCGTCCATGATTGATTCACGCGGCATAGCGCCATCCGTCCCCGCACAGGGGATGGGCGGTGCGCGAAGCCCCCACGGAAACCTCCTATGCTGAGATTCGTCATGAGACGACTGGGCATGGTGATCCCGACGTTCATCGGCATCACCGTCCTGGCGTTCGCGCTCATTCACCTGATTCCCGGCGATCCGATCGAAGTGCTCGTGGGCGAGCGAAATCTCGACCCTGTCATGCACGCCGAGGCGATGAAGCGCCTGGGTCTCGATCAGCCGCTCACCACGCAATATTTCGTCTATCTGAAGCACGCGGCGCAAGGCGACCTCGGGCGCTCCATCGTCACCAACGAGGGGGTGCTTCACGAGTTCTTCGCCCGCTTTCCCGCGACGCTCGAACTTGCCCTGTGCGCAATGATCTTCGCGCTCGCCGTCGGCTTGCCCGCTGGCGTGGCGGCGTCGCTGCGGCGCGGCAAGATGCTCGACCACACCACGATGGGCGCGGCCCTCACGGGCTACTCCATGCCGATCTTCTGGTGGGGCCTGCTGCTCATCATGTTCTTCTCCGTCTACCTGCAATGGACGCCCGTGTCCGGCCGCATTGGCGTGGAGTACGATGTGCCGCACGTTACCGGCTTCATGCTCATCGACACATTGCTCTCGGGCGACGAAGGGGCGTTCAGTTCCGCGGTGAGTCATCTGATTCTGCCCACCATTGTGCTCGGCACCGTGCCGCTCGCGGTGATTGCCCGCATGACGCGCTCGGCCATGCTCGAAGTGCTTCGCGAGGACTACATCCGTACGGCGCGTGCGAAGGGACTCTCCCCGTGGCGCGTGATCGTCGTGCATGCGTTGCGCAATGCGCTGATTCCGGTCATCACCGTGATTGGTCTGCAAGTCGGCGCGCTGCTCGCCGGTGCGGTGCTGACCGAGAACGTGTTCTCGTGGCCCGGCATCGGCAAATGGCTGATCGATGCCATTCTGCGACGCGACTATCCGGTGGTGCAGGGCGGCATTTTGCTCATCGCAACGGGCGTGATCCTGGTCAACCTGCTGGTCGACGTGCTCTATGGCGTCGTCAACCCGCGCATCCGGCACTGAGGGACGTCAATCATGAGCGATACACCGGCTACGCTGCCGCCCCCCGCCGCCGTGACGGCCACACCTCGTGCGCGGTTGTTCCGGGAGTTCCTGCGCAGCTTCACCGCGAACCGTGGTGCAACGGTCGCGGCCATCGTGCTGTTGTCGATGTTCGTGGCGGCGATCTTCGCGCCATGGATCGCGCCGCACAGCCCCATCGAGCAATATCGCGACTTCGTGAAGATTCCGCCCGCCTGGTTCGACGGCGGCAAGCTTCAGTTCCTGCTCGGGACCGACGAGGCCGGCCGCGACATTCTTTCGCGTCTGATCTATGGCGCACGCCTGTCGTTCTGGATCGGTCTGTCGTCGGTGGTGCTCTCGCTGATTCCGGGCATTCTGCTGGGGCTGCTGGCGGCGTTCTTCCCGCGCTGGCTCGACACGCCGATCATGCGGTTGATGGACATGATGATGGCGTTGCCGTCGCTGTTGCTGGCCGTGGCCGTGGTCGCCGTGATCGGCCCGGGCCTCGCCAACACGACCATCGCCATCGCGATCGTGACGTTGCCGGCGTACGTGCGTTTGACGCGCGCGGCGGCGATTGGCGAGTTGCAGCGCGAATATGTCATTGCCTCGCGCATGGCCGGGGCGGGCACGCTGCGACTGATGTTCTCGACGGTGTTGCCGAACTGCGCGGCACCGCTCATCGTGCAGGCCACGCTGAGTTTCTCGGTGGCCATTCTCGATGCGGCGGCGCTCGGCTTTCTTGGCCTGGGCGTGCAACCGCCGCTCGCCGAGTGGGGCTCGATGCTTGCCTCCGCACGCGATTACATGGAAAGTGCCTGGTGGATTGTGACGCTGCCGGGACTTGCGATCGTCATCTCGGTGCTCGCCATCAACCTGGTCGGCGACGGCCTGCGCGACGCACTTGACCCCAAATTGAAGCGAATCGCATGAGCCTGCTCTCCATTCGAAATCTTTCGGTCGACTTCGACGGCGCACGCGCGGTCGAGGGCATTGACCTCGACGTCGGCCAGGGTGAGATTCTTGGCGTGGTCGGCGAATCCGGTTCGGGCAAGAGTGTGACGATGCTCGCGCTCATGGGGCTGGTCGACGCGCCAGGCCGCGTACGTGCCGATGAAGTACGCTTCGACGGACGCGATCTGCTGCGCGCGTCGGCGCGCGAGCGTCGCGGCATCGTCGGCCGCGACGTGTCGATGATCTTTCAGGACGCGCTTTCCAGCCTGAATCCGAGCTACACCGTCGGCTATCAGATCGCCGAGGTGTTGCGCCGCCACATGGGGCTGCGCGGACGTGCGTTGCACGATCGCGTCGTCGAGTTGCTGGAGCAGGTCGAAATTCCCGATGCCGCGAACCGGGTCGGCGCGTATCCGCATCAGCTCTCCGGCGGAATGAACCAGCGGGTGATGATTGCGATGGCGATTGCCTGCCGCCCGAAGCTGCTCATTGCCGACGAGCCGACCACCGCGCTCGACGTCACCATCCAGGCGCAGATCATGGCCTTGCTGCTGCAATTGCAGCAGGATCACGGCATGGCGCTCGTGCTGATCTCCCATGATCTCGCCGTCGTGGCCGAAGTCGCGCACCGGGTGGCCGTCATGTATGCGGGGCAGGTGATCGAAAACCAGCAGGTGCCGGCGCTGTTCGATGCCCCGCATCATCCCTACACGGAGGCGTTGCTCGCAGCGATTCCCGAGCACAACCGGGGCGTGCGGCGACTGCGTACGTTGCCGGGCATGGTGCCGGGGCGCGACGATCGGCCGACGGGCTGTCTGCTTTCGCCGCGTTGTCCGTATGCCGACGACCATTGCCGCACGGTGCCCCCCGCATTGAAACCCTACGTCGGGCCCAACGCGTCGGGCTCGCCCCAGGTGCGATGCTTCAAGCCGCTGCCGCATGCGGTGGCGGATGAACAGACGACAGGAGGAGCGCAATGAATGAAACCGTTTTCGCGACGCCTCCGGGAGTGCCGCAGGCCCCGGCCGCACATGAAGCGGGCCGCGACGGCAGCCGCGTGGTGCTCGCCGCCCACGATTTGACGCGCTTCTACGCTGTCAATCGTGGCTTCATGCGCCCACAGGCCACGGTCAAGGCACTCAACGGCGTGTCGTTCTCGCTGGCCGCCGGTCGTACGCTGGCCGTGGTCGGCGAGTCGGGGTGCGGCAAATCGACGCTGGCGCGGGTGCTGACGTTGATCGAAGCACCGACGTCCGGCAGACTCGTGGTCGACGCGACCGAGACCACGGCGGCGTCGGCGGGGGCGCTGGCGCCGCTGCGCACGCGAATCCAGATGGTGTTCCAAAACCCGTATGCGTCGCTCAACCCTCGCAAGACGGTCGGGCAGGCGCTCGACGAGCCGCTGTCCATCAACACCTCGGCGAGCCGTGCCGAACGCGGCGAGACGATCGCGGCGATGATGCGCACGGTGGGGCTGCGTCCGGAACATGTGGCGCGCTATCCGCACATGTTCTCTGGCGGGCAGCGGCAGCGGGTGGCGATTGCCCGGGCGATGATCCTGTCGCCGGCCATCGTGGTCGCGGACGAGCCGGTTTCGGCCCTGGATGTCTCAATTCAGGCACAGATCCTGAATCTTTTCATGGATTTGCAGGACCGATACGCGACGAGTTACGTATTCGTGTCGCATAATCTCGCCGTGGTCGAGCATGTGGCCGACGACGTCATGGTGATGTATCTCGGCCGCGCGGTCGAACACGGCCCCAAGGCCGCCGTGTTCGGCAAGCCGCTGCATCCGTACACCAAGGCGCTGATGTCGGCGACGCCGGCGATCAAGGCCGCCGAGCGGCGCGTGAAGATGGCGCTGACCGGCGAGTTGCCCTCGCCGCTGCGGCCACCGCCGGGGTGTGCGTTTGCGCCGCGCTGTCCGTACGCGATAGACCGTTGCCGCGAAGAAGTGCCGCAACTGCGCAAGCTCGACGGGCGTCTGGTGGCGTGCCATCGGGTTGAAGACATTGAGGGATGACGAGATTGGGTGGACCACCACGCGCGACGCATGTGAGTCGGGGCGCTGCATTGGCCGGCTGGCTGCTCGGTTGCCTGCTGATGACGTTCGCCATCACGCTGGACGCGGCGTCGATCGTAACGCCGCAAGCCGTGGCGCCGCGAACGTTGCCGCTGGTCGTGCCCGAGCCGGGCGAATCGCCGCCCGGCGCCAATCTCCCGTTCTACGAAGCCCGCAAGGGCGACATGACCATCTACGTGATGGGCACCCTGCACGTCGGCAAGCCGGACGACTACCCGTTTCGCAAAGTCGTGGTCGATGCGCTGCGCGTGTCGTCGGTGGTGGCGTTCGAGTTGTCGCCCGACGACCTGACGATGTCCCAGGACGACGTGCAGAAGTACGGCATGTGCTCACGCGCCTGTCTGCCGAGGCTGATCCCGGGGGCGCTGTGGCGTAAGCTGCGCGCGCGTCTCAAGGGCAATCCGGCGATGCTGGCGGAGATTCGTCACATGCGTCCGTGGCTGGCGGCGCTGCTCGTCGAGACGCTGGATTCGATGGGGGCCGATCTGCAAACGGAGTACGGCACCGAGAACCAGTTGGAGAACATCTATCGCGGGCGCATCGTCGGTCTCGAATCGCTGGCGGAGCAGATGGATGCCTTCACCGGACTGACGTCGGCTCAGCAAAACGAACTGCTGGCGCAGGAGCTGGTGCTCACACCCAAGACCGCCACGGCGCAGGTAGAGGAGTTGCACCGTCTGTGGCGGGCCGGGGATGCCGAGCTGGTGTTCGACTGGTCTCAGGGCAAGGCGGCGCAAGTGCGGCGCAACGTGGCACTGGCCGACGCCATCGACGAGCGCATTCTGTACTCGCGCAATCGGCGCTTTCTGGCGCGCATGCTGTTTCTGGCGGACCCGGGCAAGCCGGTCTTCGTCGCCATCGGCACGCTCCATCTCGGCGGCCCGCATGGGGTGCTGCAACTGCTGCGGGAGCATGGATTTTCCGTGGCGCAGCGGTAGTCTGAAACGGACCTGAGACAGGCGGGCGATCCGGCTAGGAATCGCCCGAGAAACAAGCCCACCCGATTGACTCCCCCATCCCTGACGATTAATTTGGTCACACTCGTGTGAGTGGCCCCCCGCCCAAATCCTTGTCAGGAGCCACGATGCCAATTGTCGATCAAAGCGCCGATCTTGCCGTGCGCCAAGCGCCGGCGCATGCCATTCCTTCCACGCCTTTTGAGCCGTCCGAGCCGGTTGAGCCCGTTGAGCGCATAGAGCATTACGCGCTCAGCGTTGAAGAAGAGGCGCAGATCCTCTACGAAGCAACGATCCGCGGACTTGCCGACGTGGCCGCCGGCCGCAAGCTGCCCAGCGAAGTCGTAAAGACCGGATGCTCCGTCGACCTCAATGAAGCGTATTTCGAGTTCCCGCATGACCCCAGCGAGATCCACGTCGACGAGTTTGTGGGCATCCTACTGGGGCTGCGGGACGCCGACGCCGGGCGCACGGTACCCGATGAGGTGGTCAGCGCCGAGGCTGAGGCGTGGAGACGGAGCGTTCTGAAACGGCTGTGATTGCAACGATCCAATGGTCAAAGCATGCCCAAAGGGATCGCACCATCGCCAGGATGTCGCTGGAGAATCTCAACCTCCACGTCGCCCTCGATTTTGAGGATTCGCTGAAACGCGCAGTGAAAACACTGCGCTCGTTTCCTGCCATTGGTCGTCCCGGGCGCTTACCCAATACCCGAGAACTTGTTTCTCACAAGCGATACCGAATCATTTACCGTCTAAAGGAGAACAAAGTCACCATTCTCAAATTACACAACGTCAGTCGTCCCTGGTCTCCCAGGGACTACCCATTCCACGACTGACGTATCCCCGGCCGGCGGCTTCGTGCATGACCTCAAGCCAGCATCCCCCGTGCCTCGATAAAACGGATGATCTCCTGAAGGCCTTTGCCTTCCCTCATGTTCCCCATGACGAACGGACGCATGCCGCGCATTTTTTGCGTATCCGAACGCATGATGTCCAGCGATGCCCCGACGTAGGGGGCGAGATCGGTCTTGTTGATGACGAGGAGATCGGACTTGGTGATGCCGGGGCCGCCCTTGCGCGGAATCTTCTCGCCACCGGCCACATCGATCACGTAGATCGTGAGATCCGAGAGTTCGGGACTGAACGTGGCCGCGAGGTTGTCGCCACCCGATTCGATGAAGACCACGTCGGCGTCAGGAAAGCGTTCGAGCATGCGTTCGACGGCCTCGAGGTTGATCGATGCATCCTCCCGGATGGCCGTGTGCGGGCAACCGCCGGTCTCGACGCCAAGGATGCGCTCGGGCGCCAGCGCTCCGGCCACCGTGAGCAGGCGCTGGTCCTCTTTCGTATAGATGTCGTTGGTGATGACGACGAGATCGTAGCGCTCGCGCATGGCTTTGCAGAGCATCTCGGTCAGGGTGGTCTTGCCGGAGCCGACCGGGCCTCCGATGCCGACACGCAGCGGCGGATTCTTCTTGGTACGACGGGCGTTGGCAGAAGTCGTCATGGCGAATGTCGTGAGTGGCGGAAAAAAGGAAAGATGACGAAATGACGAAAATCGAGGACGCGACGTATCGTGTCTCACGAACGGAACAAGCGTGAATACTGTGTTTCGTGACGCGACGCGAGAATGGCCAGCGCCGGGGAAAAGGTATTGATCCGGTCATCCGGCAACGACGCGGCTCGATGCGCGGCATCGACCACGCGAGGGCGCAATGCCACGATGACCCGTTGCGCGGCCAATTGTCCGAGCGGCACGGCCTTGAGCGCGCCGGCCACCTGATTCTCGAGCCAACTGAACGCGTAAGCGACGAGCGTGTCCAGCAGCGGAGCGCCATGCGTCAGCGCCGCGAAGGCGAAGGCCGTTGGCAACGCGATCGGACGCAGCGAGGACAGGTGTTCGCGCTGTATCGGATTCCCCCATTCGAGGGAGATCGCCAGTTGCGTGAGCGACCAGCCCATCTGCTCGGTTTCCGCACGCAACTCGGCCGCCTCGCGCGTGGCGAGTAGCCATTCGTTCACACGGGTGAGCGACGCGACATCGCCCGCTTGCCAGTGGCGCCACTGTCTGGCGAGCAGGGCCATCTCGCCGGTCGTGAATACGCCGTCGAGCTGGCTGGCAATCCAGCGCTCGGCGCTCGGGGCATCGTGGATGATGCCATGTTCCACCGCGGCTTCGAGCCCTTGTGAATAGCTGAACGCGCCGATGGGCAGCGCCGGCGATGCGAGATGCAGTAGCGCCGCGAGTGACTGCAACGACGCGGTGGCAACCGGTTCAGCGAGAGGACTGGCCAGACTTGCCGTCATCGGTCGGACTCACAGGGAAAAGCGCATTGCCGGCAGTGGTGCTGTCCGGCGTATGGGAGTGGTCATGCCCGCAATCGGGGCCGTGAACATGGGCATGGCCGTGATGATCGTCGTGAGCGTGCGAGTGCGCGCAATCCGGGCCATGCACATGCCCCGACGTGTGATCGTGATGGCACCCCGGGCCGTGAGCGTGGTCATGATCGTGCCCGTGGACGTGACCATGATCGTGCTCGTGGTCATGCGAATGTCCATGATGCTCATGGAACACGCGCTGGGCG
This sequence comes from Pandoraea cepalis, assembly GCF_902459665.1. Classification (GTDB taxonomy): domain Bacteria; phylum Pseudomonadota; class Gammaproteobacteria; order Burkholderiales; family Burkholderiaceae; genus Pandoraea; species Pandoraea cepalis. The sequence goes on from NZ_CABPSL010000001.1 coordinate 269,010, forward strand.
AGCGCCATGTCTTCGGCGAACGTCGCATCGTGACCATGTTTGTGGCCGCCGCCATAGGCGCCCGCCTCGGGTTCGAACGGCATCAGCGCTTCGGCTACGTCGACATCCAGTCGCAGCAACATGTCGCGCAGCACCGGGTCGTATTCGAGCTTGAGATAACCATCGCCCACTTCGACAGGCGTATGCCGATTGCCGAGATGGTATGCCGCGCGGGTCAGCGCGAGCGGCGTGGCGGCCGTGACGAGCAGCACCGTCTCGGGGGCGGCTTCCACGCGAATGAGGCCGCCGTCGTCGGCCACGAGCCCATCACCGCCGCGCAGCACCGTGCCGCGCGGCAGGAACAGGGCGACGTCTTCGCCGGTCTCCAGCGTGGCGCGCAGGCGGCTCTTGCTGCGCGCATCGAACGGCAGCACGAGCGCCGGGGCACGCCGCATGAGCGGCGCAGCCAGGCGTCCGGCCTCGAGGCGTTTCTCGACGCGGCGCAGCGTCGTGGGAGGGGCGGCGTTATCTGCCGGGTGGGGCGATTCGGGGGCTTGCGACATAGCTCAGAAGAGGAAGTAACGTTGCGCCATCGGCAGCACGCTCGCAGGCTCGCAGGTCAGCAACTGCCCGTCGGCGATGACCTGATAGGTCTCGGGGTCGACGCTGATATGCGGCAGCCAGTCGTTGTGGATCATGTTGGCCTTGGTCACCTGCCGGATATTGCGCACCGGCACGATGCGCTTGGCCAGTCCATAGCGGCTGGCCACGTCGCCATCGTACGCCGCCTGCGACACAAACGTGAGCGACGTGCGCGCCAGCGCCCCGGCGCGCGCGCCGAACATTTCGCGATAGTGCACCGGCTGAGGCGTCGGGATGGACGCGTTCGGGTCCCCCATGAGCGCTGACGTAATCATGCCGCCCTTGAGAATCAGCGACGGCTTCACGCCGAAGAACGCCGGTTCCCACAGGACCAGATCGGCCCATTTGCCGACCTCCACCGAGCCGATCTCATGGGCCATGCCGTGTGTGATCGCCGGGTTGATCGTGTACTTCGCCACGTAGCGCTTGACGCGGAAGTTGTCGGCCTGCGCAGAGTCGGTGCCGAGCGCGCCGCGCTGCACCTTCATCTTGTGCGCCGTCTGCCACGTGCGCATGACGACCTCGCCGACGCGCCCCATGGCCTGAGAGTCCGACGAGATCATCGACAGTGCGCCGAGGTCATGCAGGATGTCTTCGGCGGCAATCGTTTCGCGGCGAATGCGCGATTCGGCGAACGCAATGTCTTCCGCGATGGCCGGATCGAGGTGATGGCAGACCATCAACATGTCGAGATGCTCGTCGAGCGTGTTGATGGTGTACGGCCGCGTCGGGTTGGTGGACGACGGCAGCACGTTCGCCTCGCCGCACACTTTGAGAATGTCCGGTGCGTGACCGCCCCCGGCGCCCTCGGTGTGGTACGTGTGGATCGTGCGGCCCTTGATGGCCGCAACGGTGGCTTCGACGAAGCCGCCCTCGTTGAGCGTGTCGGTGTGGATGGCGACCTGCGTATCGGTCGCATCGGCCACCGACAGGCAGGCGTCGATGGCGGCCGGCGTGGAGCCCCAGTCTTCGTGCAGCTTCAGGCCGATCGCGCCGGCCTCGATCTGCTCCAGCAGCGGGGCGGGCTGGCTGACGTTGCCCTTGCCGAGAAAGCCGAGGTTGATCGGCCAGCCGTCGGCCGCTTGCAGCATGCGCTCCAGGTGCCACGGCCCCGGCGTGCAGGTGGTGGCGTTCGTGCCGGTCGCCGGCCCGGTGCCGCCGCCGAGCAGCGTGGTCACGCCGGACGAGAGCGCCTCGTCGATCTGTTGCGGGCAAATGAAGTGGATGTGCGAGTCGATGCCGCCCGCCGTGACGATCATGCCTTCGCCGGCGATCACTTCCGTCGCGCCGCCCAGTGGAATGGTCACGCCGGGCTGGATGTCCGGATTGCCCGCCTTGCCGATGCCCCAGATCCGGCCGTCCTTGAGTCCGATGTCGGCTTTGACGATGCCCCAGTGGTCGATGATGACGGCATTGGTGATGACGGTATCCACGACGTCGGCGCGCGTGCGCTGCGATTGGCCCATGCCGTCGCGAATCACCTTGCCGCCGCCGAACTTCACTTCTTCGCCGTAGATCGTATAGTCGCGCTCGATCTCGACGATGAGTTCCGTGTCGGCGAGCCGCAGCCGGTCGCCCGTCGTGGGGCCGAACATTTCCGCATAGGCGCGGCGTGAAATCTTCATAGCGCCCCCATCACGCGACCCGCGAAGCCGAAGACGCGGCGGTCCCCCGCCAACGCGACCAGTTCGACCGTGCGTTGCTGCCCCGGCTCGAAGCGCACCGCGGTGCCGGACGCAATGTTCAGGCGAAAGCCGCGCGTCGCTTCGCGGTCGAATTGCAGCGCGTCGTTGACTTCGTAGAAGTGAAAATGCGAGCCGATCTGGATCGGGCGATCGCCGGTGTTGGCAACGCTCACGCTGAGGGTCGGGCGACCCTCGTTCAGCGTGATGTCACCTGCGGCGGGCAACAGTTCTCCGGGAATCATGAGCGTCTCTTGGAGGAATTGAAGGATGCGCGCAACCTTGGCCGTTCAGGCCGCCGCGACGAGCAGCGCCGCGCCGTAGGCGAGCACGCCCGCGCCGAGCACGCGCGGCAACCACGCGGTACGGCGACGCAGCGCAACGCCGGCCACGATGCCCAGACTGTGCAGCACGCCGGTCGCGAGCAGAAAGCCGGCCATGTAATGCATGGCGCTCGCCTCGGCCGGCAATTCCGCACCGTGAGCCACCCCATGGAAGATCGCGAACGCGCCGACGACGGCAGCCCCCGCTGCGCCGGGCAGCTTCGCGCGCGTCGCGAGCATGAGTCCCAGCACGAGCAGCGAGACGGCAATCATCGGCTCCACGCCCGGCAGCCCCGCGCCATACGCCATGCCGAGCAACCCGCCTGCAGCAAGCATGGCGACGAAAGCCAACGGGGCGAGCCAGACACGTTTCGACGTGAGCGCACTCCACAAGCCAACCACGATCATGGCGCAAAGGTGATCGGCGCCGGTGAGCGGATGCACGAAACCTGCGACGAAACTGCCCGCCGCGTCATGGCCCGGATGACCGGGGTGCGCGAGCGCCAGACTCGATGCGGCGAGCAGCGCGAGGCCAGTCGTCACACGCACGACGCGAGGGTACGTGCGACCGGGGGCCGACGAAGCATCCGCCGCGCACGCGACGGTCACTTCATGGGCATCATGGGCAATAGGGAGGCGGGACACTGACATGAGACGTCCTTAAGATGGGGTTGTCGACGACAGAGAATCGAATGCGAAGCGAAGGACAAGGGTGACCGAGAGCGAACGGCGATGAGGGCCACCTCCGTACGCTCGGCATTCCGCGCGTGCGCCCTTCAGGGAATCGGGTGGTGCACGGTGACGAGCTTGGTGCCGTCAGGAAACGTGGCTTCGACCTGAATGTCCGGAATCATTTCGGGCACGCCTTCCATCACGTCGTCGCGCGAGAGCAGCGTGGTGCCGTAATGCATCAGGTCGGCCACGGTGCGCCCGTCGCGCGCGCCTTCCATGAGGGCGGCGCTGATGAAGGCCACGGCCTCCGGGTAATTCAGTTTCAGCCCGCGCGCACGCCGACGTTCGGCGAGCAAGGCGGCGGTGAAGATGAGCAACTTGTCTTTTTCGCGCGGAGTGAGCTTCATCGTGAACGGGGGGGAACGTCAATGCGAAAGGGTCGTGGGGCGGTCGCCGTTGCCGCACATCATAGGCGCACGTTCTTGTCCGCGCCACTGGGTTTTGCCGCCTGCGTGGCACGCACCAAAACTGTGCGAAACGACGCGGCGGCAGGTGTCGGTCATCGGCGTCGTCATTGGCAGAGAAAGCGCTGCAATTCTGGTGTCGACGGCTGCGTGAAGAGGGTTTCCGGCGCGCCGGACTCCCAGATCTTGCCCTGATGCATGAACACCACGCGGTCCGACACATGACGGGCGAAGCGCATCTCGTGCGTGACGAGAATCAGCGTCATGCCTTCGGCGGCGAGGTTTTCGAGCACCCCCAGCACTTCGGCGACCAACTCGGGATCCAGCGCAGAGGTGATCTCGTCGCACAGCATCACGGCCGGACGCATGGCGAGCGAGCGGGCGATCGCCACACGCTGCTGTTGACCGCCCGAGAGCTGGGATGGATAGCTGTCGAACTTGTCGGCCAGTCCCACCTTATCGAGCATGGCGCGGGCAACGTCGCGCGCTTCCGCGCCAGGGGTTTTCTTCACCACCTTCTGCGCGAGCATCACGTTTTCGCCGGCCGACAGATGCGGAAACAGGTTGTACTGCTGGAACACCATGCCGACTTTCAGACGCAATGCGCGCAGATCGGTGTCGCGCGCGCCGACGTGCACGCCCTCCACGGCGACACTGCCCGCGTCGAACCGCTCCAGGCCGTTGAGCGTGCGCAGCAATGTGCTCTTGCCCGACCCGCTCTTGCCGATGATCGACACGACCTGGCCGCGCTCGACGTCCAGATCGATGCCCTTGAGCACGGGGGTTTCGCCGAAGCGCTTTTGCATGCCCCTGACTTCAATGAGCGACATGGAGTTTCCTTTCGAGATGACGCGCCCACAGCGACAGCGGATAGCAGGCAGCAAAGTAGAGCAGCGCGACGAGGCCGTACACGGTGAACGGCTGGAACGTCGCGTTGGTGAGCATGGTGCCGGTCTTGGTGAGTTCGTCGAAGCCGATGATCGACGCGAGCGCCGTGCTCTTGACGACCTGCACCGAGAAGCCGACCGTGGGCGCGATGGCAATGCGCAGTGCCTGCGGCAAGATCACGTGCCGCAGTTGCTCGCCGTAACGCATGGCGAGACTCGACGAGGCTTCCCATTGGCCGTGCGGAATCGCGTCGACGCAACCGCGCCAAATCTCCGTGAGATAGGCGCTCGTGTAGAGCGTGAGGCACACGGCCGCCGCGACCCAGGGCGAGACGTCGAGACCGAGCAGCGGCAAGCCGAAGAACACCAGGAACAACTGCATGAGCAGCGGCGTGCCCTGGAACACTTCGATATACAGCGCCACGGCGCGTGCTGCCCAGGAAACGCGTCCAACGCGCACGACAAGCAACATCAGGGCGACGCCGCCGCCGCAGACGAAGGCGATGGCCGACAGGGCGAGTGTCCAGCGGGCTGCCAGCAGCAGGCCGTGCAGCATGTCCCACGTCGAGAACTCGATCATCGGGCACCTGCCTTGACGTTGACTGTGCCGCGAAAGAGGCGCCGTGCGCAGCGCGTCAGCACACGGCGCAGTGCGATCGCGAGCGCGAGGTACACGGCGGTGACGATCAGATAGCTCTCGAACGCCCGGAACGTGCGCGACTGCACGAAGTTGGCGGCGTACGACAGATCGGGCACGGAGATCTGCGAGACGACGGCCGACCCCAGCATCACGATCACGATCTGGCTGGCGAGCGCGGGGAACACCTTGGCAAACGCCTGCGGCAAGATCACATGACGCAGGATCTGACCGCGCGTCATGGCGAGCGACAGTCCCGCTTCGGACAGACCGCGCGGCACCGCGCGCATGCCGGCGCGAATGATCTCGGTGGCGTACGCGCCCAGGTTCACGCTCATGGCGAGCACGGCGGCGGTCGTCTCGTCGATATGAATGCCAAGACTCGGCAGTCCGAAGAAGATGAAGAAGAGCTGCACAATGAACGGCGTGTTGCGGATCAGCTCGACGTACAGCCCGGTAATGGCTTTGAGCCACACCGCGCCTTCCTCGCGGGCCACGGCGCACAGCGCGCCGAGGCTCACGCCCGCGACCGTGGACACGGCCGTGAGCACAACCGTCAGCGCGGCGCCGCGCACGAAGAGCATCAGGTATTGCCGCAGATCGGCAAAATCGAGAACGTAATGCATGTGAAGCCGGTGAGGAGTCGCGAGGGGCGGGATGTCAAGATCAGAGATTCGTCGGCAGCGGCATGCCGAGCCACTTCTGCGAGACGTTGCTCAGCGCGCCATCCTTCTTCGCCGCGGCGAGAATCTCGTTGACCTTGGCGAGCAGCCGCGGCTCGTTCTTGTTCAGGCCGACGAAGCACGGCGAGTTCTTGATGAGAAACTTCGGCTCCGGCAACTTGGGCGGGTGCTTGGCGAGAATGGCCGCAGCCACGACGTTGCCCGTGGCGACCAATTGCACCTGCCCGGAGAGGAACGCCGAGATCGTGCCGTTGTTGTCTTCGAAGCGCTTGATCGTGACGTCGGCCGGGGCGATCTTCGAGAGTTCGAGGTCTTCGACGGCGCCGCGCGTCACACCGACGGTCTTGCCCGACAGGTCGGCGGGCTTGGACACCGCGAGATCCTTGGGCCCGAACACGCCGTTGTAGAACGGCGCATACGCTTGCGAGAAATCGATGACCTTCTCGCGCTCGGCGTTCTTGCCTAGGCTGGAGATCACCAGGTCGGCCTTGTTCGTCGTGAGGTAGGGGATGCGGTTGGCGCTCGTCACCGGCACCAGTTCCAGCTTCACGCCCATGCCCTTGGCGAGCAAGGCGGCAGCGTCGATGTCGTAGCCGACCGGCTTCATGTCGGCGCCGATCGAACCGAACGGCGGGAAGTCTTGCGGCACGGCCACGCGCAGGGTGCCACGCTTGACGATGTCGTCGAGTCCGTCGGCATGCGCGCTGCGCGGCACGGCCACGGCGAAGACGGTGATTGCGCTCACGGCCAGCATCAGCGTGGTGAAAGCGCGACGGGCCCGTGCGCGTGCGCCGAGCGTGGCGGCAACGGTGTCGTGAGAGAAGGCACTACGAATGAACGGCAGCATAGAGGCAACCTCGTGGATCGGGGGGCGAAGCATTCCGGTAACAGGAGTGTTCCGGCGGCCGGCACATCTGGTCTGACCGGTCGATACAGTGATCTAGCAGGAATCGTGCCCGGCAATGCTTCAGGTCACGGGGCTGATGGGATGGGGCGCACGCACGCGCAACGTGCCGTGCCGACGGCTACGGCGACAGCAATGGCGACGACAACGGGAAGTGGCGAAAACGGGGAGGGAAGCCCAGCATTGGTGCGAATTCGGGCCGGAGAGGATGACGCGGCAGCGCGCGCGTCACCGTTATGGTGCGTGTGGTGTGTGTGACGGGAGGGAAGCCGTCTCACGTCGCCCAGAGTCGCAGCGGCTCGGCGGGCACGCCGTGAACGAGCGGGCGCAGCGTCAGCCAATGCGAGACCAGCAACCGCCGTACCGTCTCCATATCGTGTCCGAGCACGCGCAGCACGAGCACGTTGCCCGGCAGGCACGTGATCCCCGCGCGCAGCGTGTCGTCGAACGGCAGGCCTTGGGCGAGCGACTCGGCCAGCTCGCGTGTGCAAGCGGCACCGACGGCCCACAGCGTGGCGAAGATGGGGAAACCCGCCAGCGCGGTAGTGCCGGTGCGTTGCGCATCGTCGGCGTCGAGCACGGCCTGTTCCGCCCACAGCAGACGATCCGTCGCATCGCGTAGTTCGAAGCGCGCGCGCCATTGACCGTGCGTCCACTGCTCACCCGCCGCCTGACGGCCGAGCAGCGTGGCGTCCCAGCCGATGACGGACGCGTTCTCGCCAAGCTTCACGGTGATGCACTGGCGCGCATCCGCATGCTCGAACACGATGTTCTCGAGCGGCAGCCAGTCGAGCTTCGCGCCGTCGCGTACGGTGAGGCTGATGTCCTGCGTTCCGAATCGGCCTTGCGACTTGTACCACTTGGTCGCCCCCGGCGTGGTCAATACGGCGTGCGCGTTGGGACCGACCTCGACGTCGATGGACAGCGTGTCGCCGCCCGCAATCCCGCCGGGCGGATGCACGACCACGGCATGACAAATGCCGGGGCCTTCCGGATGAAGTGACTTCTGGACGACGAGCGGGCCGTGGTGGCGTCGCGTGGCGAGAACGGTGCGCGCTTCGTGACGGGCGAAGCCGAGCGTCAGCGCGGCGTGCCAGCCGGCGCTGGGCGTGTGCGGAGAATTCATGAAAATCGTTCGGCAATGGATGGCGCGAATCTAGCACGCGCCGCCCGCGCGCGACATCGAAACCTGCCGCCTCTGTCTCACACGGCCACCTGATGCCGTACGCCGTCGGCTTCCATGTCCTTGCCGAGGCCGCTCGCCACGATGGCGCCCCGACTCATCACGCGATAGTGATCCGCGAGTTGTAGGGCAAAGTCGTAATACTGCTCGACCAGCAATACCGTCATGCCGCGTTCGTCGACCAGACGCCGCAATGTGGTCCCGATGTCCTTGATGATCGACGGTTGAATGCCTTCGGTCGGCTCGTCGAGGATCAGCAGTTGCGGGTCGCTCATGAGCGCGCGTCCAATGGCCAGTTGCTGTTGTTGCCCGCCGGACAGGTCGCCGCCGCGCCGCTGCTTCATATCGCGCAATACGGGGAACAGTTCGTAGATGTGCTCGGGCACGCCGCGCTTGGCCTCGCGCGCGGGACGGCTCGCCGCACCGATCAACAGATTCTCTTCGACAGTGAGACGCGGGAAGATCTCGCGTCCTTGCGGCACGTACGCCAGCCCATGCGCCACGCGCGCATACGGGGGGGCTGACGTCAGGGCAGTGCCGCGCCACGCGATGCTGCCCGACTTCACCGGCACCACGCCCATGAGGCACTTGAGCAGTGTGGTCTTGCCCACGCCGTTGCGCCCGAGCAGCACGGTGAGCTGGCCGTCGGGCACGGTGAACTCCACGTTGCGCAGAATGTGGCTACCACTGTAGTACTGATTGAGTGCGTGAATTTCCAACATGGTCAGCGTCCCAGATACGATTCGATCACGCGCTCGTCGCGTTGCACGACATCGAGCGTGCCTTCCGCCAGCACCCGCCCTTCGGCCATCACGGTCACGAGTCCCGTCTCGCCGGCGAGCGCGGCGACGAACGCCATGTCGTGCTCGACCACCATCATCGAACAATGCCCGCGCAGCCGGTTGAGCAACTCGGCGAGCTGCGCGGTCTCTTCGTCGGTCATGCCGGCGGCGGGTTCGTCGAGCAGCAGGAGTTGCGGTTGCTGCATGAGCAACATGCCGATCTCCAGGCGCTGCTTCTGGCCGTGCGACAACTGTCCCGCACGCACATGGGCCTGATGCTCCAGGTGCGTGAGCGTGAGCACTTCCTCGATGCGGCGTCGCATGGTCGGCGTGAGCATGTCCCATAGGGCGCGGAACCAGCGTTTGTCGCCCGCACACGCGAGTTCGAGGTTCTCCCACACGCTGTGATGTTCGAACACCGTCGGTTTCTGGAACTTGCGGCCCACGCCCGCCTGCGCGATGGCCGGCTCGTCGAGCCGGGTGAGGTCGAGCGTCTGGCCGAGGAAGGCGCGGCCGGCGTCGGGGCGGGTCTTGCCCGTCACGACGTCCATCATCGTTGTCTTGCCCGCGCCGTTCGGGCCAATGATGCAGCGCAGCTCGTCGGTCTTGATCGCCAGCGACAGGTCGTTGAGGGCGCGAAAGCCATCGAACGATACGGAGATGTTCTCGAGGTAGAGGATAAGACCGTGCGACGTGTCGATCTCGCCCGGCACCACGAGATGCGACATCCCGGTAGGGTCGCCGCTGACGGTGACGGATGCATCGGGGGCGTCGGCGATTTGCCAACTGATGTCGATGTCGGGTCTCATGCGCGGTCTCCGGTGGCGGGGTGCGGCGCATCGCCTTCGGCGGCGGCCGGCGCGTATGGCGTGCGCTTGCGGGACAGTTGTGCGACGAGGCCGATCACGCCCTGCGGCAGCAGCAGGGGCACGAGCACGAACATCGCGCCGAGGAAGAACAGCCAGTACTCGGCGAAGTATGCCGTGAAGAAGCTCTTCGCACCGTTGACGAGGAACGCACCGGCAATCGCGCCCACGAGCGAGCCGCGTCCGCCGATGGCGACCCAGATGGCCATCTCGATGGAGTTGACCGGCGCCATCTCGCTCGGGTTGATGATGCCGACCTGCGGCACGTAAAGCGCGCCCGCAATGCCGCACAGCATGGCGGACAACGTCCACACGAACAGCTTGTAGCTCAGCGGCCGGTAGCCGAGGAACATGGCGCGCGATTCGCCGTCGCGAATGGCCGTGACCACACGGCCGAACTTCGAGACGACCAGCGCGCGGCACAGCACGAAGGCACCGATCAGTACGACGAACGTCGCGAGGAACAACACCGTGCGCGTGGTTGCCGACGTGATCGAGTAGCCGAGAATGCGCTTGAAGTCGGTGAAGCCGTTGTTGCCGCCGAAGCCGGTTTCGTTGCGATAGAAAAGCAGCATGGCGGCGAACGTGAGCGCCTGCGTGATGATCGACAGGTACACCCCCTTCACGCGTGAGCGGAAGGCCAGATACCCGAAGAGCCACGCGACCACGCCGGGCAGTGCCACGACGAGAAACATCGCCCAGGCGAAATGCTCGGTGCCGGTCCAGTACCAGGGGAGCGACTTCCAGTCGAGAAACACCATGAAGTCGGGCAAGTTGCTGTGATACACGCCGTCGCGCCCGATGCCGCGCATCAGGTACATTCCCATGGCATACCCGCCGAGCGCGAAGAACAGGCCGTGGCCCAGGCTCAGGATGCCGCAATAGCCCCACACCAGATCGAGTGCGAGCGCCGCAATCGCGTAGCACATGATCTTGCCCACGAGCGTCATCGCGTAGGCCGACAGATGCAACGGGTGCGTGGCCGGCAGCACCAGGGCGCAAACCGGCACGAGAATCGTCACCGCCAGCACGAACGCGAACAGCAAGGGCGCGACATGCTTCGGCAGGAGCCGGGCGCGCGGCGGCACGTCCAGCGAGATCGAAGGGGCGATCCCTTCGGGCAGGAAGTTCGACGTCTGCATTCAGGCCTCCGCGCTGCGCCCTTTGAGCGCAAACATGCCCTGCGGGCGTTTCTGGATGAACAGCACGATCAGGATCAGCACGGCGATCTTGGCGAGCACGGCACCCCACACCGGTTCGAGCAGCTTGTTGGCGATGCCCAGGCCGAACGCACCGACGATGGTCCCGGCCAGTTGTCCCACGCCGCCCAGCACCACGGCCATGAACGAGTCGATGATGTAGCTCTGCCCGAGGTCCGGGCCGACGTTGCCGATCTGCGAGAGCGCGCATCCGCCCAGTCCGGCAATGCCTGCGCCAAACGCGAAGGCATAGCTGTCGACGCGTCCCGTCTTCACGCCGACGCACGCGGCCATCGACCGGTTCTGCGTGACGGCGCGAATGAACAGCCCCAGGCGCGTGAGGTTGAGCACCGACCAGGTGAGCGCCACGACCACCAGCGCGAATATCAGGATCGCGATGCGGTTATACGGCAACATCAGGTTGGGCAGTACGGCGACGCCGCCGCTCATCCACGAGGGATTGATCACTTCCACGTTCTGCGCGCCGAACAGCGTGCGCACGCCCTGGATCATGAGCAGGCTGATACCGAACGTCGTGAGCAGCGTTTCGAGCGGGCGGCCGTACAGATGCTTGATGACGGTGCGCTCCAGCACGAAGCCGAGGAAGGCCGCCACAAGGAAGGCGGCGGGCACGGCGGCGACCAGATAGGCGTCGAACGCCCCCGGCAGGAAGCGCTGAAAAAGCGTCTGCACCACATACGTGGCATACGCGCCGACCATCAGGAATTCGCCGTGCGCCATGTTGATGACGCCGATCAGGCCATAAGTGATGGCCAGGCCGAGCGCGGCGAGCAGCAGCACACTGCCAAGCGACAGGCCGGCGAAGAGCGTGCCGAAGAACTCGCTGCGGCGCTGGGCGGCGGCCAGTTTCGTCAGGGCGATGTCGGCGGCGCTGCGCACGCTGGCGTCGGGTTCGGCATAGGTGCCGTCCGCTTGCTTCGCGACGATGGGCAGCAGCAGATCGCGCATCTGGGGGTCACCCGCCGCGGCGATCAGATCGATGGCTTCACGACGCTTCTTCGCGTCGGTGTCGTGCAATGCCGTCTGCGCCCAGAGCTGGTCGAGCCGTTTGCGCAGCGTCGGATCGGTCTCCTTCTGGCGCGCCTGTTCGATGAGCGTCTTGAATGCGGGCGACGGGTTTTGCAGCATCGTGTCGATGGCTTGCGCCCGGGCGTCGTGATCGGGCGAGCGCAAGGCGCCGGCGGCGGCGGCCGTAGCGACCTTGGCGCGCAGTACGTTGTTGAGCGTGATCGATCCCGCGTTGTCGCCCTTGATCGGGGCGCCCGTGATCGGATCGAGGGTCTTCTCGCCGTCCTGGATGGCGAGGCGATCGCCCACGGTCACGACCGTGTCGTCGGCCAGCGCCTTGAGGAGCGCGGCGGCCTGCGGCGAGTCGTCGGACGCAAGATGATCGATGGCCTGCGACTTGGCGTCGAAGTCGTCGCCGGCCAGCGCCGTGAGGTCGGCGCTCGAGACGGCGGCCTGGGCCAGGGAGGGAGTGGTCAGCGCGGCGCCCAGCGAGAGCAGGACAAGGGCGGCAGCGGTCCAGCGTCTTATCGTTATCATCAAAACCTCTGCGCGCGCCGGCGGCCATCGATCCGGCGCCGGCGCAGGGAATGGAGGGAGGGTCAGACCTTGTCGGGCTTGCCTTCGTTACCCGCGATGTACGGGCTCCACGGCTGCGCACGCACCGTGGTCTTGGTCTTCCACACGACGTTGAACTGACCGTCCGGGCGAATCTCGCCGATCATCACCGGCTTGTGCAGGTGGTGATTGCCGTCCATGACCATGTCGAAGCCGTCCGGCGACTTGAAGGACTGGCCGATCATCGCGGTGCGTACCTTGTCGACGTCGACGCTGCCCGCCTTCTCGACGGCCTGCTTCCACATATGCATGCCGACGAACGTGGCTTCCATCGGATCGTTCGTGACACGCTTGTCGCCGCCGGGCAGGCCCTTGGCCTTGACGTAGGCGAACCACTCCTTCTTGAACGCGTCGTTGGTCGGGTTCTTCACCGACATGAAGTAGTTCCATGCCGCGAGGTGCCCGACGAGGGGCTTCGTGTCGATGCCGCGCAGTTCCTCTTCACCGACGGAGAACGCCACCACCGGCACGTCGGTGGCTTTTAGACCCTGGTTGCCGAGTTCCTTGTAGAACGGCACGTTCGAATCGCCGTTGATGGTCGAGATGACCGTGGTCTTGCCGCCCTGGGCGAACTGCTTGATGTTGGCGACGATGGTCTGGTAATCGCTGTGGCCGAACGGCGTGTAGACCTCCTGGATGTCCTTGTCGGCCACGCCCTTCGAATGCAGGAAGGCGCGCAGGATCTTGTTGGTCGTGCGCGGATAGACGTAGTCGGTGCCGAGCAGGAAGAATCGCTTGGCGCCGCCGCCTTCCTTGCTCATCACGTATTCCACTGCAGGGATCGCCTGCTGGTTCGGCGCCGCGCCCGTGTAGAAGACGTTCTTCGACATCTCTTCGCCTTCGTACTGCACCGGGTAATAGAGCAGGCCGTTGAGTTCTTCGAAGACGGGCAGCACCGACTTGCGCGACACCGACGTCCAGCAGCCGAACACGGCGGCGACCTTGTCCTTGGTGAGCAGTTGACGGGCCTTTTCCGCGAACAGCGGCCAGTTCGACGCCGGGTCGACCACCACGGCTTCGAGCGGGCGGCCCATCACGCCACCCTTGGCGTTGATGTCGGCGATCGTCATGAGCGCGACATCCTTGAGCGACGTCTCCGAGATGGCCATCGTGCCCGAGAGCGAGTGCAGGATGCCGACCTTGATGGGCGACTTGCTCTGCGCGAACAAGTTGGGCGCCATGCCCGTCAGCGATGCGGCGCCCGAGAGGGCCGCCATCTGGAGTAGCGTGCGTCGTTTCATGGTACGTCTTCCCCTTTCCTGGTTAGACCGGTCGATCCGGTACCGGAGGAGTAACGCAAAGGCCGTGCCAGCGATGGGCGGGATTGGGCATGCGAGGTAACGGTGCACGTTCGCGCAAGCAAAAGCGTCGAACGTCGCTAAGCGCGCGCAGGCCCGCGAGGGCGGCGTCTGCGCGTCGAATCGTCAGAGTCGATCGTGTCGTACGCATGGGACTCGCCGCAGGGGTTCATCGGCGTGTCGTCTTCCGAACGAAGCAGTGTGGTGCGGCTGCGCGCTGAGTTGGTGCGCACCGAGTTGGCGCGATTCGGTGACATGACCGCCAGGAGGGGCGCCGGCCAGGACGACTGCATGGTGCCCGAGACGCCTGACGACGAGGTGGCATTTTTTGATGCATGATTGGCATTCGTGCCAAACCGGTCGACGGCAAGATGAGGGCTCCCGACGACTCTCCGACTTGTTCGACAACACGCTCATGACCGATGCCATTGCCGGGCGCGCCGCGCGCCCCACGGATTCCGAACCCAGCGGGCGCCCGAAGCGTTCCGGGCGCCCCGATCGTTCGATGGGCCGCCGCTATGCCGCGGTGCTGGCCGCGTGCCAGGCGTTATTCACGGCGGCGATGTCCGTCGACCTGACGTTGACGGGGCTTGTCGGCTACATGCTGGCGTCCGACAAAGGTTATGCGACGCTGCCGTTCTCGCTGATTACCGTGGCGTCCGCCATCACCACGATCTTTGCGTCGATGTTGATCCAGCGTATCGGTCAGCGTCTCGGTTTCGCGCTGGGCGCATTGTTCGGCACGGTCGGCGGGCTGGTGTCGGTCATGGCGATCTACGAGCGTCACTTTGCGATGTTCTGCGCGGGTACGGCGTGTGTGGGGGTGTTTCAGGCGTTCGCGCGCTATTACCGGCTGGCAGCGGCCGACGTCGTGCCGCTCGACGACAAGCCACGCGCGATTTCCATCGTGCTCACCGGCGGCGTGCTGGCGGCGGTGATCGGACCGGCGCTCGCGGCAGGCAGTAAAAACTGGCTCGCGCCGGTGACGTTCGCGGGATCGTATCTCGTCGTGGCGATTCTCTCGGCGATGTCGTTGGTGTTGCTCGTCGGATTGCTGCGCGATTTACCGGTGCATGCGGCCGCCAGTGCCACCGGCGACGCGGGTGCATTACCGGCCAGGCCGCTCGGCGAGATCATGCGTCAGCCGATTTATGTGGCGGCGCTGGCGAACAACCTGATCGGCTTCATGGTGATGATGTTCGTCATGACGGCGACGCCCATCGCGGCGGTGACGTGCGGGCACAGCATCGACGACGGCGCGCACATCATCGAGTGGCACTTGGTGGGGATGTATGCACCGTCGTTCTTCTCGGGGCATCTCGTCAAGCGCTGGGGCGTGGTGCCGGTGTTGCTGGCGGGCATTGCGATGAGCGCCCTGTGCGGTGTCGTGGCGCTCGCGTCGACGAGCCTGCCGTACTTCTATGCGGCGTTGGCGTTGCTCGGCGTGGGATGGAACTTCATGTTCGTGGGCGGCACGACGTTGCTCACGATGTCGTATCGTCCGGCGGAGCGTGCGCGCGCGCAGGCCGCCAACGAATTCATCACCTTCGCCGGGACGGCGCTCGCGAGTCTGTTCGCGGGGCAGTTGCTCGCTCGCTTCGGCTGGGCCACCATCAACCAGGCGACCTTCCCGCTGCTCGCGCTCGCTGCGCTGGCGACGGTATGGTACGCCGTCGACGCGAAGCGCCGTGCGGTGCCCGCGACGGCCTGACGCTCCAACGCTCCGACATTCTCGCGATCATGAACCCACCTCGTCTCGTTGCCTTTCTCATCGTGCCGCCGTTCGTGTTGCTGGATCTGGCCGGACCGCTCGACGCGTTTCACGCCGTCATCCGCAACTTCGCGGCGTTGGGGCAAGCGACACCGTATCGCACCGTGGTGGTGTCCGAGCATGGTGGGCCGGTGGAGACGGGCTCGGGTATCACGCTGCACACCGAGCCGATGCGCGCGCTCGAAACGATGTCCGTCGACACATTGATCGCGGTGGGCGGCGCGGTGGCGCATCGTCCGGCGGTGCCGGGTGAGGTGGGCGAGTGGTTGCGCGACTATGCCCCGCGCGTGCGGCGCGTGTGTTCGGTGTGCGTGGGGGCGTTCATTTTGGGGGCGGCGGGGTTGTTGGATGGACGTCGCGCGACGACGCACTGGCTCGACACGGCGATGTTGCAGGCGTGTTATCCGAAGGCGCGGGTCGAGTCGGATCCGATTTATGTGCGTGAGGATCCGGTCTGGACGTCGGCGGGCATTACGGCGGGGATCGACCTGGGGTTGGCGTTGGTCGAGGACGATTTGGGGGCGGATATCGCGTTGCAGGCGGCGCGTCGGCTGGTGGTGTTCCTCAAGCGTGCTGGGGGGCAATCGCAGTTCAGCCCGCCATTGCAGGCGCAGGTCGCGGCGGGGGCCCCGTTCGGGGAATTGCACGCGTGGATGTCTGAAAGGCTCGATGGCGATCTGTCGGTGGTGCGGCTGGCCGAGCAGGCGAACATGAGCGCGCGCACGTTTGCGCGGAGTTATCTCGCGCGGACGGGGTCGACGCCGGCCAAGGCGGTGGAGCGCATGCGCTTGGAGGCGGCCCGGTTTGCCTTGCTCGACTCGGATGCGCCGCTCAAGCGCATCGCCGCACGCGTGGGCTTCGGCGACGAACAAAACCTGCGCCGCGCGTTTCAACGCCAGTACGGCGTGACGCCGGTGGCGTATCGGGAGCGGTTTGGGGTGATGGGCGTGGCGTAGGCGTGAGACGTTTGCGGCGGCCAGGGATGGTCGGCGTCAAATGACGCTGCAGTGGTGACGATCAGGCAAACGACATTTCGGAATCTGCCGATTTCGAACGGTTCGCGTTCCATCGATACTTCACGGATCGCACCTATCGTCACCACACCGAGACCTAACTGTGTCCGTCATCTTGATCTGGCCGATAGCAAGGTCTCGGTCCTTAATTTAAATGACGACTGCTTCTTCGTCAGCGAGCAGTTCGATCCGGCGGCCGACGAGCGATTTCGAATCGCCGATGGCACGTCATTGCCCAACGTTCATGGCGTGATGGCCATTGCCGTGGGTTTCAACGGGACGCGGATTCTCGTGGTGGTGGACTCGGGCGCGGGTGCCAGCACACTTCCGGCGGCCCTGCTCAACGCGCGCCTCCGGTTCGCCTTGCTCGAACGGACCGACGCGTCTCCTCCGAGGCAATTCCTGCAGGGGACTTAGACCGCAGACCCTACGCCGCCCACTTCCCCGCCGCCCCGGGTAAACACCGTCAATTCAGTCCCGCCAGCGTCAGCCAGTTGACAGCTAGTCCTCCCTAAGATTCGTTCACTGCTCACGATGCTTCCTTGAGCGGGTTTGCATGAACAACAATCAGATGCGGGAGACAGCGGATGAAACGGTGGGCGAAGTTACCTAAGAGGCGAGAACGTCGTTCGAAATTGGACAAGTCGTTGTCGGCGAAAGTCCTGTGCTGCGCAATTGCAGGTCTCGGCGCGATGCCGGCAGCACATGCCGATGACATGAGCAAGCTTCAGGCAGAGATTCACGATCTGTCGGTACGGCTCGATCAGTTGAAAATGGCGCAGAGCCAGACAGCCAAGAATCCCGTCGCGGCGACCGTCGCGCAAGCGCCGACCGAGAGTCTGCCGCCGACGAAGGCCGAGCAGATGAGCATTTCGGACCAGTACATCCGTCGCGGGGCCATGCCTGGGTCATTCATCGTCCCGGGCACCGACACCTCGCTCAGTATTGGCGGCTTCATCAATTTTCAGGGCATTTACGATCCCACCGAAAATCTCGGGCCAAAGTTTGCGATAGGCAATCTGGATCCTGCCGGCAGCAACGCGCGAGCGCAATCGGCGCGCACGTTCCATTTCCAGGACAAGGTTTCACGACTGGTCGTGGGGAGCAGCACGCCAAGCCCGTACGGCAACATCACCACCAATTTCGGACTCGACTTCTACGGCTTCGTCTCGGGCGGCGACAACAACCAGGCATTGCAGAACAATAGCTGGGGTGCCCGCGTGGTCACCGCTTACGGCACGATCGGCGGGTTCCTCGTCGGTATGGCGAATTCGAACTTCATCGACGACCCGGACGCGGTGGAGACATTCGACAACGCCGGACAGGCAGGCCTCCCGGCCGCGCGCACGCCGCAAGTCCGTTACACGCTGCCGCTCGGCAAAGGCAGTGCCGTGTCGTTCGCACTGGAAAACCCGCAGACCGGCTACCAGGATACGCGTGGCAACATCGAGGCCGTGACGAAATCGAACCCGTTCCCGGATCTGAGCGTGAAGTACGAGCGCGAAGCCGCCTGGGGCCACTTTCAGGTTTCAGGGATTGCCCGTGAGCTCGGCTTCACCGACCAGAATGGATCGCGCACGACAAAGCTTGCGGGCGCGATGCTGATGGGCGCGACATTCAATCTGCCCAAGGCGGGCGGCGGATATGGTCGTGACAATTTCGGCGGCCAGGTCTGGTACGGCGCATTGGGCCGATACATTCCGGACGATTTCGGTGCCAACACGGCTTCCGTGCTCGCGATCAACAACGGAACGGCCGCCAACCCCACAGGGGCCACGGATGTCCAGATTCAGCCCGAGCTTGGGGGAGGCCTGTTCTTCCAGCATTGGTGGACCGACAAACTGCGTTCGAACATTGGATTCGGATACAACCACCAGCGATTGGCATCGTTCCTGCCCGCCGATCCGCAGAACGCCGTCACTACCAAGACCGTTCACCTCAACCTGATTTATCGACCATTCCGCACCGTCGACGTGGGCATCGAGGTGATGTGGGGGCAAAAGACGTTTCAGAACTCGACGGGACTGTCTGCCGCCACGGCAAAACGTATCGAGGCCGGCGGCATCTGGCATTTCTGATCGAACGTTGGCGAGCCGGACGGAAGAATCGACGTCAATGCGTTTCTCCGACAGCGCTTGCTAGGTGCGATTCCCGTAGCCAAAAAATCTGAATGATGCACGGAATCTGTCATTCGAGTGCTTTGCAAGCATATAAAAATAGGAGTCCTATTTAGATGCGTGATCGACGTGTTAGAAAATTTCAGTGATTCTAAATTTTCAAGCCTGTTCTTGCCTTTCGGCAATGGGTCACTGAAGGAGTAGCCCGATACGGGTTCGAAGAGAGCTCGATGTGGGCAGCGTGAGATTTTTGCAATTCACTCATCGGCGTCCACCACTTGGTCGGATGTCGATGGGTACACGACATAAGGTTTTGCGATGGTAGAGAATTCAGCAGGGCAAGGAGGTATTCAGTTCTCCGGGGTGACGAAGCGTTTTCCCACGCGAGACGGGACGGAAAAGACGGTGTTGCGCGATGTCAGCCTCGTCATCGAGCCGGGCATGTTCTGCGCGGTGGTGGGGCCGACCGGATGCGGCAAGTCCACAACCTTGACGCTGGCCGCAGGGTTGTATCGACCCAGCGCTGGCGTTGTCAAGGTATCTGGCCAGGCCGTCGACGGAATTTCCGGCGGTGCCGGCTTCGTCTTCCAGAACGACGCACTCCTTCCCTGGAAGTCGATCCTGAAGAATGTGGCGCTCGGGCCGTCGTTTCGTGGCGTTCCGAAAGCGGCCGCGATGGACGAGGCGCGTGAGTGGCTGCGGATCGTCGGTCTGTCGGGCTTCGAAGACTACTTCCCGTATCAGCTGTCCGGGGGCATGCGCAAGCGCGTCAGCCTTGCCGCCGCACTCATCAACAAACCCTCCATGCTTCTCATGGATGAGCCGTTCTCTGCGCTCGATGTGCAAACGCGGGCCATCATGTCCAACGAATTGCTGACGCTGTGGGAGCGCACCCGACCGTCGGTCCTGTTCGTGACGCACGACCTTGAAGAGGCGATCGCCCTCGCCGATCGCGTCGTGGTGATGACCGCCGGGCCTGCCACCGTCAAGGCGGTGTTCGACATCGACCTGCCGAGGCCGCGCGGCGAAGTGCAGGAGATCCGCTTCCATCCGCGGTTTCTCGATCTTTATCAACAAATCTGGGATTCGCTGCGCGAGGAAGTCGAGCAAGCCTATTCCCGAACGACCTCCGCAGCGAAGGTCAGGGGGGCCTCGGCATGACCAGCTCGAACTCAAGTGCAAAGCTTAACGGCGCGTTGGCAGGAAGCGATTCGGTGACGGTGGCGGCCGCCGCGCGACGCAAGGCACAGCGCCGCAAGAACCTGGTTTGGTTGGGGCGCGCAACCCTGTTCGTACTGTTGGTCGGCGGCTGGCAGCTGTTTGCATCCTGGGGAGTCATCGACCCATTCTTCTTCGGATCGCCGAGCGGGATCGTCGCTCGACTCATTGAATGGGCGCGCAGCGGGACAGCTTACGGCTCAATTTGGCTGCAGATCTGGGTCACGATCGAAGAGTCGCTCCTCGGCTTTATTGCAGGCGTGACGTCCGGCATCCTGTTCGGCGTGCTGTTGGGCGAGATCCCGTATCTGGCAGACGTGGTCGGCCCATTCATCAAGATCGTCAACGCGCTGCCGCGGATCGTGCTGGGCTCGGTGCTCGTCATGTGGCTGGGGCTCGGCATGCCGTCGAAGGTGGTGCTGGCCGCCGTCCTCGTGTTCTTTGTCGTGTTCTTCAACGCGTTCCAGGGCGTGCGCAGCGTGGATCGCAACCTGATCGCCAACGTGCGCATTCTGGGCGGATCGCGCTTCGATGTCATCGCGAACGTCGTCTTCCCGTCCGCGATGACGTGGATTATCGCGAGCCTGCACGTCGCCTTGGGTTTCTCGATCATCGGGGCCATCGTCGGTGAATTTCTGGGCGCGCAGCAAGGCCTGGGCCTGGTGATCGCGACGGCCCAGAACACGTTCGACGCCAATGGTGTCTTCGGCGCGATGCTGATCATCGGTGTCGTCGCGCTCAGCGCGGAAGTGTTGATGGCCATGCTGGAAAAGCGACTGCTTTCCTGGCAGCCCCCAACGGGCGCCGATAGCAACATGCCGGGTGTTTGACCCCGCCCAACTTATGCAACACGAGTGGAAACCACCGACCAGGGATCGCCTCGCGCAATCCCGAATATCCAAGGAGATGAGAGTCATGAAACAGAAATCACACGCAGTAAAGCTTTTGGCGGGCGTGCTGTGCGCCGTGGGCCTGATCAGCGGTCACGCCATGGCGGCCACGCTACCCAAAGTGAGCATGATGATCGGCGGGATCGACAAGCAGATCTATCTGCCGTACCAACTCGCGCAGAATCTCGGCTTCTTCAAGAAGTACGGCGTTGACATGCAGTTGAGCACGGAAACGGCCGGCGGTGTTGGCGCGGAAGAGGCCGTGGTGTCCGGGCAGGTCGAGATGGCGGGGGCCTGGTACCTGCATACCATCGATTTCCAGCAGCATGGCAAGAACGTGATCGGCATCGTCCAGCTCAGCGGCGCGCCGGGCGAACGAGAAATGTGTGCGACTGACTCAGGCGTCAAGACGCCGGCCGACTGGAAAGGCAAGGTGGTGGGCGTGACCGACGTCGGGTCGGGAACCGACGACCTGACGCTCTACCTTGCCGCCCGCTACCACCTGACGTCAAAAGACTTCACCCGCGTAGGCGTTGGTGCGGGGCCGACCCTGATCGGTGCGCTCAAGCACAACCGAATTGTCTGCGGAATGACGACTCAACCGACCGTCAACGCCGTCGAGAAAATGCGTCTCGGCTACTCCGCGATCGATCTTGCCACCGGCCCGGGCGTCAACAAGTGGCTGGGCGGCTACTGGCCGACGGCCAGCGTGCTTGCGCGAGGCGAGTGGGTACAGGCACACCCGGTTGAAACGCAGGCCGTTGTCAACGCGATGGTCGCCACCATGCACTGGATCCATACGCATAGCGCCGCGGAGATCGCAGATCATCTGCCAAAGGATTTCGTCAGCAATCAGCTGTCGAGCAAGGAGGAATACATCAAAGCGCTCGAGCAGGACAAGGGCCAGTTTCTGCCGGATGGCCTGATGCCGAAGGGCGGCCCCGAAACCGTCCTCGCCGTGGAAAAGCTGGCCGGCAAGATCGCTAAGCCGATCAATCTCGACGCGACGTACACAAATGACTTCGCGATCAAAGCCAATACGCTGCTGGCGAGCGAAGCCAAGGGAGGGAAATAACCGATTGCCTGAATCGGAAGGGGCACGTAATTTGCTGCCAAATGCCCCTTTCCGCAAAAAATGACGTCTGACAGGAGCTGTCTGCGCTTGCGCGGATACCTCCTGATCGGCGCAGCGTGAGCGACCGCGAGGAAACGGTGCGAGACGAACATTCGGCGCAAGTGCGGCACTCGGGTGAAACGCGCCCAAGCCGCGGCTTCGCCAAGACGACTTGAAGTCCGACGTCGCTTGGCCAGTCGAATATCCCTGAGTCGAGAAACCCGGGATCATCGATCACCGTCCTTTGCGAGATTCGTGATCTCTGCAGGCGACGTTTCGTCCCGCTACGTGCGACCCGCCGCTGTCCTGTCGCTTGTTTTGCGCAACCGGAGGCGGATTGCCGACACAGTTTCTGCGTGGACTGTTTAATAGCTCGATGAAACTACTACTTGTAGAAGACAACCTGGAATTTGCGCTCTGGCTCAGCAAGGCATTGCAGGCAGAGCGCTTTACTGTCGAGTGCGTGCATGACGGCTCGACAGCGATTCATCACATCGAGCAGTCGCAGTACGATTTGTTGTTGCTCGACCTTCGTCTGCCGGGCATGGATGGGCGCAGCGTGTTGCGCAACATCCGTCGGCGGCGCAACGATATGCCGGTGCTGGTCGTGACGGCCAACGCCTCGGTTGACGCCAAGGTCGACTGTCTGGATCACGGTGCGGATGACTATGTGGACAAGCCGTTCGAACTGAGGGAACTCGTTGCGCGCATCAAGGCGCTGATTCGGAGGCGGGGGCGTAGCAGCCAATCGATCGTGCAATGCGCCGATTTGCAGTTCGATCTGGATACCCACGAGTTCCGGGCAGCGGGCCTGCCGCTCGAGCTGACGCTGCGCGAGCACGATGTGCTTGAAACGCTGATGCTGCGCCAGGGCAAGACGGTCACGAAGGCGCAGTTGATGGTCAAGGTATTCGATCTTGGCAGCGAGGCGAGCGAAAACGCCATCGAGACCTACGTGCACCGTCTGCGCCGCAAGCTTGCGGGCTCCCAGGCACGTATCCTCACCCTGCGCGGCTTGGGCTACTTGTTGCGCGATGCCGGCGCAACGACATGAACCAGTTGCGCGTTCGCCTGTTGCTGTGGGTTCTGGTGCCCATGACACTGGTATTGGCGTTGATGGCGGGGCTGTCGTTGGAGAATGCGCGCAGCACCGCGCGCCTGGTTCAGGACCGCCGGCTGCTGGCGTCCGCCGAGGTGATGGCCGGGCAGGTGCGCTGGCAGGACGAACGATTGAGCGCAGAAACACCGCCGGCAGCACTCCGGATGTTCGCTTCACGGGCGCAGGATCGCGTCTATTTCCAGGTGCGCGCAACCCCCGGCGAACTGCTCGCCGGCTGGCCGGATCTGCCCCAAGGCGCTGCGCCGGATAATGGCGCCCCTTCTTATAGCGATATTCAGTACCGCGGCAATGACCTGCGCATGGTGACGCTGATGCGCCGCGTGTACCGGAACGGACACACGACATCCGTGTCGGTGAGCGTAGCCGAGAGCCACAACGCCTTCCATCGACTGATCGCCACGCTATGGCGGCCTGTCCTTATCCAGGAGTCGGTGCTGCTCGCGGTGGCGCTGGCGCTCATGATCGTCGGATTGACGCTCGAACTGAGGCCGCTTTTGTTGCTTCGCAGAGATTTGGAAGCGCGCGAAACGGACGATCTGACGCCGCTGGAAACAGTGCAGTTGCAAGGCGAGCTGCAACCCATCGTCGAGACGATCAATCAATACGCAACGCGTCTGACCGCACAGGTCAACATACAGAAAAGGTTTGTCGCAGACGCGGCGCACCAGCTGCGCACGCCGGTCGCGCTTGTCAGCACCCAACTCGACTACGCCACCCACCTTGCCGTCGATCCCGAGTTGAAGGAAACCCTTCGCGCCGTGCGTGCATGCACCCGGCGTCTCAAGGATCTCATCAACCAGTTGCTGAGCCTCTCTCACGCGGAAGCCGCTCGCGGCACCCATCTGCCGCGTCAGAACGTGAATCTGCTCGAATTGACGCAGCAGGTACTGGTTGACCTGTCGCTGCTGGCGGATGACAGGGGTATCGATCTCGGCTTGAGTTCGAGCAGTACAGACGTTTGCGTGAAGTCTTATCCAGCGCTGGTCCACGCGCTACTTTTCAATCTGGTGGATAACGCGGTGCGCTATACGCCGCGCGGAGGCAATGTGACCGTCCATGCAGGGCTTGCGGGTGCGGACGCCATTCTGCAGGTGGACGACACGGGGCCGGGCATATCGGACGCACTCAAGCCGCATGTCTTCGAGCGCTTCAGCCGCGGTAACGTTTCCGACAACAATGGGTTCGGGCTCGGCCTCGCCATTGTCAACGAGGCGGCAAAGGCTTGCGGCGGTGTCGTCGAGTTGTCGAGCCGGCCGGGCGGCGTCGGACTCAATGCCGTTGTCCGATTGCCGGCAAACGTAACGTAGCGCGCCTCTGGATATAGACGGCATGCCTCGCAGCAATGCCGCCTGACTTTATACAGCGTACACGGGAACAAGCATGAGCACTTTGAGGCGTATTGCCGTCACGACGGTCATGATGGCCGGATTCTGTTCGCTCGCGAGCGTCGTCCACGCCGCAGAGAAGATCACGATCATGGTCGGCGGCGAGGACAAGATCATCTATTTGCCCGTGTTGTTGGCGACGCGGCTTGGCTACTTCGCAAAGCAGGGGCTGGATGTCGCCGTCGTCACGGAGCCGGCCGGGGTCAATGCCGAGAACGAGATGATTGCCGGCTCGGTGCAGGGCGTGGCGGGTTTCTACGACCACACCATCGATCTGCAAAGCAAGGGGGCCGAAGTCGAATCCGTGGTGCAGTTCTCCAACGTGCCTGGCGAGGTAGAGCTGGTTTCAACCACCCAACAGGAAACGATTGGCTCGCTGATCGACTTTCAGGGAAAGTCGCTAGGCGTGACCGGGCTCGGTTCGTCGACCGATTTCCTGACCCAATATCTGGCAAGCAAAGTGGGTCTTGATAGAGATGATTATCGTCTGGTGCCGGTCGATGCCGGCAAGACTTTCATTTCTGCCATGCGACAACATCTGATCGTCGCCGGTATGACGACCGATCCCACCGCGGTTGAACTGCTATCGACGGGCGAGGCCAAGGTGCTGGTGGATCTGCGCACCGAAGCGGGCACGCGTGATGCCCTCGGCGACATCTATCCTGCGGCATGTATTTACATGCCCACGGCTTGGGTCGATGCACATCGGGACGAGACGGGACGGCTGGTCAAAGCGATTGTCGGCGCACTGCGATACCTGCATGCTCACAGTGCCGAGCAAATCGTCGATCTGTTGCCGCGTAATTACTACAACGGCAAAAGGACACTGTATGTCGCTGCCATGAAGTCATTTTTGCCTATGTTCACGAGCGACGGGCGTATGCCTGCGGGCGGACCGCAAGCTGTGCTGAAGGTGTTGTCCGCGATTATGCCAGCGGTGAAAGCGGCCGACATCGACTTGTCGAAGACGTACACTGCCGCCTTCGTCGAGAGCGCTGCCAAGTCTGCCAAGTAACGGCGAAGCTGATGTTGCTGGCGAACCTTGGTCGGTTGGATGTCGACGGCATGTCGGCGGTCTCGCCAAGCAGATCGCATCGGCCGACACATGGCGTCAAGCCGCCAACTTCCCCGTCGCTGCCCGATCGAGAAAGCGGAACAGGCGTGCGTCGTCCGAATAGGCGACGTTGAAGCGGAACCAGCGGCAGGGCTCGTTGTGCGCCAGGAAGAACTCGCCCGGTGCCAACATGATGCTCTCAGACAGCGCCGCTTCGGCCAGTTCGCGAGCCGGTTGTGCCGTCTCCGGCAAGCTGCCGCACACGAACATCCCGCCTTCCGGCTGCGCGAGCAGCGTCACCCCGTGCGACTGCAACTGCGTGATGAGACGCGCGCGCGAACGTGTCAGCCGATCCGACAGTCTTTCGATATGCTTTCGGTGACGTCCCTCGGTGAGAATCGCATGCACGATGCGCTCGTTGATTTCCGAGGACGTGAGGCCCGCCACCATCTTGCTGCGCGCGATCTCATGCGCGAGATCGCGCGAACACGCCAGATAGCCCACGCGCACGGACGGCGAAATTGTCTTCGAAAAGCTCGACACGTAGATCACGCGCGACAGGCCATCCATCGCCGCCAGTGACGGTGTGCCCGCCGGCGCCAGTTCCCGATAGATGTCGTCTTCAACGATCCAGAAACCATGCTGCTCGGCACACTGCAAGATGCGATGCGCCGCCGCCGGGGTGAGCGAGGTGCCCAACGGATTCTGCAACGCCGGATTCACGAACAGCGCGCGCGGACGGTGCGTCTGCGCCGCCTGCTCCAACGCGGCGAGATCCAGACCGGCCTCCGTGCGTGGAATGCCCACGACGTTGAGGCCCGCCAGACGCAACACCGCCAGCAGATTGCAGTACGCCGGTGCCTCGACCAATACCGTATCGCCCGGCTTGAGCAGCGTGCGCACCACCAGATCGAGCGCCTGCGTCGCGCCATGCGTGAGCACGATGTGCTCGGGCGGCGCGTCGATGGACAATTCGCCGAGGCGCCGCGCCAGCCACTGACGCAACGGCCCATATCCCCGCGGATGTCCGTAATGCGCGAAATGCGCGCCCGGCCCCTTCGAGAGCGAACGTAGCGCGCCATGCAGCCCGTCTTCGTCGAGCCAGCTGTCAGGCAACCATCCGCAGCCGCTCTTCACCGCGATCGCGTCGTCCGCGAAGATCTCGGAAAGCAGCCACGCATTGGTGACTTCGCTGGCCGTGGTGCTCACCGCCAGCGCCCCGCCGGGGCTGGTCGGCCCCGCGTCTCGCGCGTCGGCCGCCCCCGCGACAAAGAAGCCCGCGCCGCGCCGGGCCACGAGCGTGCCGCGCGCGACGAGCCGGTCATACGCCTCGACCACCGTGAACGTGCTGATGCCGTGCGCCTTGGCCAGTGACCGGATCGACGGCATGCGCATGCCGCCGTGCAGCGTCTGACGCTGTAACGCTCGCTCGACCTCCCGCACGATCTGATCGACGAGCGCCTCCGGTTGGGCGCGGTTCAGGGAAAAGGCAAGCGGTTGGACCATGGTATCGGGGCATCGGCTGTTGCCAATACAGTTGAGGCGATTGACCAATACAGAATATACATTTTACGAGTAACTGTACATGTCTGTATCGGTTCGTCTCTCGTAGGATCGATCCCATCCACCCGTGGCGCGCCGTCGTGCCGAGCGCGGGACATTCTGATCGAGCCAAGCTCTGGGGAGACCCCGCGATGAACATGAAAGACCTGAATCTCGACATGACGGCGTTCTGGATGCCGTTCACCAACAACCGTCAGTTCAAAAGCTCGCCGCGCCTGTTGGTGAAGGCCGAGGGCATGTATTACACGTCGTCGGACAATCGCAAGATTCTCGACGGCACCGCCGGTCTGTGGTGTGTGAACGCCGGCCACTGTCGCACCGAGATTGTCGAGGCGATCCGCCAGCAGGCCGGTGAGATGGACTTTGCACCGACGTTCCAGATGGGACACCCGAAGGCGTTCGAGGCCGCGAGCAAGATCGCCGCGATCACGCCGCAGGGGCTCGATCGCATTTTCTTCACGAACTCGGGCTCGGAGTCGGTCGACACCGCCCTGAAGATCGCCCTGGCCTACCATCGTGCGCGCGGCGAAGGCCAGCGCACACGGCTCATCGGTCGCGAGCGCGGTTATCACGGTGTGGGCTTCGGCGGGATTTCGGTCGGCGGCATCTCGCCGAACCGCAAGGCCTATTCGGGGCAACTGCTGCCGGCGGTCGACCATCTGCCGCACACGCTCAACATCAAGGAGGCGGCCTTCACGAAGGGGCAGCCGGCCTGGGGCGCCCATCTGGCCGACGAACTCGAACGTTTGGTGACGCTGCACGACGCGTCGACCATCGCCGCCGTGATCGTCGAGCCGCTCGCCGGTTCGACCGGGGTGCTGGTGCCGCCTCACGGCTATCTGCAAAAGCTGCGCGAGATCTGCGACAAGCACGGCATTCTGCTGATCTTCGACGAAGTCATCACCGGACTTGGCCGCCTGGGCAAGCCGTTCGCCGCCCAGTATTTCGGCGTGACGCCGGACATCATGACGATGGCCAAGGGCGTGAACAATGCCGCCGTTCCGATGGGCGCCGTCGCGGTGAAGACGGGCGTGCACGACACCATCGTCGACGCCGGTAACTCGGGCGCGATCGAGTTCTTCCACGGCTATACCTACTCGGGTCATCCGCTGGCCGCCGCCGCGGCGTGCGCCGCGCTCGATCTGTACAAGAGTGAAGGCCTGTTCGAACGCGCCGCAACGCTTGCGCCGCATTTCGAGAAGGTCATTCACGGTCTGCGCGATCTGCCGAACGTCATCGACATCCGGAACCTCGGGATGGTCGGCGGCATCGAGCTGTCCAACCGCGACGGCAAGCCGGGCGCACGCGCGCATGAAATCTTCGTCAAGTGCTTCGAGAAGGGCGCACTGGTGCGTTACACGGGCGACATCCTGGCGTTCTCGCCGCCGCTGATCATCAGCGAAGCGCAGATCGACGAGTTGTTCGGCATCGTGTCGGAAGCCATTCGCGAGACGGCGTAAGCGACATCCACAGCAAGGCTGGGCGGCCGCCGCGCGACGCCCCGCCATCCATCAGACAGTCAGGGCGAACGCCCGCCTCGGGCGGCCGCTCGCCCACCGACAGCGTTTTCACGGACATCGACATGAATCAACGAGTGAGCACCGAACGTATCGAGCATTGGATTGGCGGCGCAAGCGTCGCGTCTGGAGAAGCCGATCGCCGCTTCGGCGAAGTGACGAACCCGGCCACCGGCGAAGTTATCCGCCAGGTAGCCCTGGGCGGCGCGACGGATGTCGCGGGCGCCGTGGCGGCCGCACGCGCCGCCTTGCCCGGCTGGCGTGCCACGCCGCCGATGAAGCGCGCCCGCGTGATGATGAAGTACCGCGAGCTGCTCGAAACGCATCGCGAAGCACTCGTGCAACTGATCACGCAGGAACATGGCAAGACGCTCGACGACGCCCGCGGCGAAGTCACGCGCGGTATCGAAGTGGTCGAATTCGCCATGGGCATCCCGCAGTTGCTCAAGGGCGAGATCGCGCCACAGGTGGGCACGGGCGTGGACACGTATTCGATTCACCAGCCGGTCGGCGTCTGCGCGGGCATCACGCCGTTCAACTTCCCCGCGATGGTGCCGCTGTGGATGTTCCCGATGGCCGTGGCCTGCGGCAACACCTTCGTGCTCAAGCCGTCGGAGAAGGTGCCCTCGGCGGCGCTGTTGCTCGCGCGCCTGGCCAAGGACGCCGGGCTGCCCGACGGTGTTCTCAACGTCGTGAATGGCGACAAGGCGGCGGTCGATGCGCTGCTCACGCATCCGGACGTGAACGCCGTGTCGTTCGTCGGCTCGACGCCGATCGCCCAATACATCTACAGCACGGCGTCGGCGCACGGCAAGCGCGTGCAGGCGCTCGGCGGCGCGAAGAACCATGGCGTGGTGATGCCGGACGCCGACCTCGATTTCACCGTCGATGCGCTGATCGGCGCCGCATACGGTTCGGCGGGGGAGCGTTGTATGGCGATCTCGGTGGCCGTGGCCGTCGGCGACGTGGCGGATGCGTTGGTGGCGCGTCTGGCGCAAGCCGCGACGTCGCTGCCGGTCGGCGACGGGGCCGACCCCGTCGCGCAGATGGGGCCGCTGATTACCCGCGCGCATTGCGATAAGGTGCGCGGCTATGTCGACGCCGGTGTCGGCGAAGGTGCAAAGCTCGTGGTGGACGGCCGTGGCCTCAAGGTCGCGCAGCGCGACGACGGCTTCTTCATCGGCCCGTGCCTGTTCGACAACGTGACGCCGGAGATGTCGATTTATCGCCACGAGATTTTCGGGCCAGTGCTGGCCGTGGTGCGTGTGAAGACGCTGGAAGAAGCGATCGCGCTCATCAACCGTAATCCGTACGCCAACGGCACGGCGGTGTTCACGACGTCGGGCGGTGCCGCGCGGCGCTTCGAAGACGAGATCGAAGTCGGCATGGTCGGCGTGAACGTGCCAATTCCGGTGCCGGTGTCGTACTTCTCGTTCGGCGGATGGCGCAATTCGCTGTTCGGCGACCAGCATATCTACGGACCCGAGTCGGTGCGCTTCTACACGCGCTCGAAGGTGGTCACGCGTCGCTGGTCGGAGGGACGCCCGGCGAATGCCGCGTCGTCGCTCGTCATGCCGACGCTCGGCCAATAACGGCGATCAAGCGGCGATCAGCAAAATCGACGCAATTGGCGATAACGCTGTGCCGCGCAGGTGCCGATGCTTGCCGGCAGCGAAATGAAAACGCCGTCCGGGGGAATGAACTGCCCTCGGACGGCGTTTTTGACTTGGGATGGCGGCGAAGTCAGGTCAGATGAACCGGCGCGACGTCGATGCCCTCGTCGAGCAGGAAGCCGCGAATGCGCCGTGCGAAATCGAGTGCGTGTTCGCCGTCACCGTGCAGACAGACGGTTTGCGCCCGAATCGGCACGAGCGTGCCGTCGATGGCGCGCACGCGTTGCTCGCGCACCATCATCAGCGTTTGGGCGAGCGCATCTTCCTCGCGCTCGATCAACGCGCCGGGCGTGCCACGTTTGACCAGCGAGCCGTCCGGGTTATAGCCCCGGTCGGCGAAGACTTCATCGACGGCCTGCATGCCGGCAGCCCGCGCCGCCTTCACCAACTCGCCGCCCGCCAGCCCGAAAATCGCCAGGTCGGTGTCGAACGCGCGAATGGCTTCGACGATCGTCTCGGCCAGTGCCGGGTCGCGCGCCGCCTGATTGTAGAGCGCACCGTGCGGCTTGACGTGCGAGAGCCAGCCGCCTTGGGCGCGCACGATCGCGGCGAGGGCGCCGATCTGATACAGCATGCCCGCGCGGATGTCGTCGAGCGGAAGCTGCATTTCCGTGCGGCCGAAATTTTCGCGGTCGGGAAAGCTCGGGTGCGCGCCGATGGCTACGCCGCACGCCACCGCCCAGCGCACTACCTGCTGCATCGTGCCCGCGTCGCCCGCGTGCCAGCCACACGCCACATTGGCCGAGCTGACCTGGGCGAGGAGTGCTTCGTCGTAGTTGCAACCTTCTCCGAGGTCGACGTTAAGATCGATTTTCATCCGGGATTCTCCTGCGGGGGACGACGATGCGCGGGCGTGGCGTCAGGCCTTGCGCGAGATGGCCGGCCGCCGCGATGTCGTCAGAATGCCGTGATCGTGCCACGCGAGCGCGCGCTCGATCTGGGCCAGATAGCGCCGCTGTTCGTGCAGCGCTTCGCGCGCCTCGGCCGCGCTGCATTCCGAAAAATACAATGTGCTGCCGAGCCGCGCCTGTCCGAGCCGCCACAGATCGGCGCTGATCACGACGCCGATCTTCGGGTAGCCGCCGGTGGTCTGGGCGTCGGCCATCAGAATGATCGGCTGCCCCGACGGCGGCACCTGAATCACCCCCGGCACCACACCGTGCGAGAGCAGATCGTGGCTGCGATTCTTCTTGCGCGCGAGCGGCTCCGGGCCCGACAGCCGGTAGCCCATGCGGTTGCTGTTGGGCGTGACGTGCCAGGGATTCTCCCAGAAGCCCTTGTGCGAGGCGGCCATGAAGTCGTCGTATTCCGGACCGGGCAGCACCCGCACGCGGTGCGCAAGCGGATCGGACAACCACACCGGCGGACGTACCCCCAACGGCGCGGCCTTGCGCGCGGCGGCGCTGGGTTGCCCGATGGCGATGCGGTCGCCGTCGCGCAGGGCACGGCCCTCGAAGCCGCCGAAGCCGGCCGCCAGATCGGTGCTGCGCGAGCCGAGTGTCTCGGGGACATCGACGCCGCCCGCCACGGCCAGATAAGTGCGCATGCCGAAGCGTGCCGGGCGCAACGTCAATGTCTGACCACGCGCGACGGGGAAGCGCCACCATGACCACACGGGGATGCCGTCGAGATCGGCATGGCAATCGGCACCGGCCAGCGCCACGAGGGTCGCGCTCGCAAAGCGCAGCACGCACGCCCCCATCGTGATTTCCAGCGTGGCGGCGTTGGGGTCGTTGCCCGCAAGACGGTTGGCGACGGTGCAGGCCAGCGCATCGACGGCGCCGCCGCTGGCAATGCCGAATTCACGCAGACGGGCGCGGCCCAGATCCTGGACCGTGGTGAGCAGGCCGGCACGCAGGATATCGATCACAGGTCGAGACTCGCGATGGTGAAGCGCACACGGTCGCCCGGCGCCAGCAAGGCGGGCGGTGTCGCGGTGGGGTCGAACAGCGCGCTGGACGTGTGGCCGATGATTTGCCAGCCGCCGGGGGAGGCGAGCGGATAGATGCCGGTCTGGTTGCCGCCGATGCCGACCGACCCCGCCGGTACCGACAGGCGAGGCTCGGCCCGGCGTGGCGTGGCAATCGACTCATCGAGCCCGCCCAGATAAGCGAAGCCCGGCTGGAAACCCAGGAAGTAGACGATGTATTCCGGTGCGGTATGACGTTGCACGACCGTCTTCGGTTGCAGACGTGCGTGCTTCGCCACGTCGGCAAGGTCTGGGCCGTGCTTGCCGCCGTAATGCACGGGGATCTCGATGTCGCGTCCGACTTCTCCGGCGACGGGCTGCGCCTGCCAGGCGTCACGCAGACGCTCGCTCAGCACGTCGATATCGGTGTCCAACGGGTCGAACACCAGCGTGAGGTTGTTCATGCCGGGCACGACGTCGCGCACGTGAGGCCAATCCTTCGCGAGGGCCGCCGCGTGCCAGACGCGGCGTTGGGACGCGAGCGTGGGCGAGGTGCCCGCTTCGCACACGAGCGCGCTGTCGCCGAGCGGCAGGATCTTGAGCGTTGTCATGGCGAGGGGGTCCCGGATTCGCGACGGTTGTCGTCGGCGCGCGCGAAGGTGGTCGATTCGGTCACGATGACGTCGAGCGCCAGATCGTGGGCTTCGGCCGTGAGACCGTCGATTTCGAGTGCGTCGTAAGCGATGCCGAGCGTTTGCGGGGCCGGGGACATCGAATGCAGGGTGCGGTCGTAGAAACCCCCGCCGTAGCCGAGTCGCAGGCCGTCGCGCGTAAAGCCCACGCAGGGAATCAACAGCAGGTCGGGCACGAGCACGTCGGCCTCGAGCGGGACGGGGATGCGGTAGCGGCCTTCCGTCATGCGGGTATCCGGGGTCCAGCGGTGAAAGACGAGCGGCGCGGCCGGGGCGGTCACGACCGGCAGTGCCGCCAGGCGCAACCCCTTGGGCGACGCCTGCGTGAGCCATGCCGAGATGACTTCGCGGGCGTCGAATTCGCCCTGAATCGGCCAGTAGAAGCCGACACAGCGCGGCGCGCGACGCGTCAGCTCGTCGGCCAGCCGGGCGGCGAGTGCGGCGTCGCGTGCGGCGCGTCCGGCGAGCGTGGTGCGCGTGTCGAGCAAGGCCTTGCGCAAACGTGCCTTTCCGGCGACCGATTCGGTCCCATTTCCGGACGTTTGGGCCGCCGGTTGGGCGGGGTCCCGTGCTATGCTTGGATTCACTTTTTACCCGACGCTCCCCCGAAGATGTCAGATCGTTTGACCCGAGTATATCGCGCCGTTGCGCTGGCCCTGACCGCTGCCACGCTCGTTGCCTGCAGCACGACCCAGGCAACCGGTCGCGCCAAGGCGCATTCGGCGGCAAGCCGTTCAACGGCATCTGCCGACCTGCTCTCGCAGCGCTCGCCCGACGACATCTTCGTGCAACTGCGCGAAGCGGCCCGCGCCAACGACGCGCCGCGCGCCACGGCGCTCGCGGCCATGCTCTCCGGCTACGACGTGCCGTCTTACGTCCAGTACTTCCAGATCAAGCCGCGCATGTTCGACCGCTCGGGCAAGGCGCTCATCGATGCTCCCGACGATGATATTCGTGCCTTCTTGCGCACGTATGACGGTCAGGCGATCGCCGACCGTCTGCGCAACGACTGGTTGCTGGTGCTGGGCAAGCGCCACGACTGGCAGACGTTCGACGCCGAATATCCGAAGTTCGTGCTCGACGACGACACACAGGTCAAATGCTACGCGCTGATGTCGCGTGCCGCGCGTGGCGAAAATGTCACGCAGGCCGCTACCGACCTGCTGACCACGCCGAAGTACTACGGCGAGGGTTGCGTCGACATGATCAATACGCTGGCCGCAAGCGGCCAGTTGCCGCGCAAGGAGGTCTGGCACCAGATTCGCCTGGCTTACGAGGAAAACTACACCTCGCTCGGCAAGCAGATCGCCGATGCGCTGGGCGCCACGCGCCCGGACGACAGCCTGCTCGACATGGCCGCCACGCGTCCGGCGCAGATTCTCGCGCGTGGGGTGGACGGCTCGGAAGCGTCGCGCCAGCTCACGCTGCTCGCCGTCGTGCGCATGGCCCGCAGCGACGCCATGCTGGCGGCGAGCAGTTTCTCCAGCGTCGCGGGCAGTCTGTCGCCGGACGAGCGCGCCATCGGCTGGGGCAGCATCGGCATGCGCGGGGCGTTGTCGCAGAATCCGATGGCGATTACCTGGTACCGTCAGGCCGGAAACGCCAAGCTCTCGGCGACGGCGCAGGAGTGGAAGATTCGTGCGGCGCTGCGCGCGGGCGACTGGAATCTCGTGCGCACCGGCATTGAAGCGATGCCGGCGGCGTTGCGCGACGACGGTGTCTGGACTTACTGGTACGGCCGTGCGCTGCGCGAAGCCGGGAAGGGCGATGCCGCGCGCGCGCAATTCCAGAAGATCGCCATGCAGCCCAACTTCTACGGACAACTGGCGAACGAGGAACTGGGCAACAAGACGTCGCTGCCACCGCGCACGACCGTCACCCAGGCCGAGGTCGATGCGAACCAGGCGAACGCCGGCTTCCGGCGCGCCGCGAAGTTCTACGATCTCGGTTTGCGTTTCGAAGGCAATCGCGAGTGGAATTGGGAACTGCGCAACATGACCGACCGCCAGTTGCTCGCCGCCGCACAGTACGCCAACCAGATCGAACTGTTCGACCGCACGGTCAACACGGCCGATCGCACGAAGGTCGAGCACGACTTCACGCTGCGCTACCTGATGCCGTTCCGCGACAAGGTGGAGCCGCTGGCCGCGGCGGTCGATCTTGACGAAGCGTGGGCCTACGGTCTGATCCGGCAGGAGTCGCGCTTCATCATCAATGCCCGCTCGTCGGTCGGGGCAGGCGGTCTGATGCA
This sequence comes from Pandoraea cepalis, assembly GCF_902459665.1. Classification (GTDB taxonomy): domain Bacteria; phylum Pseudomonadota; class Gammaproteobacteria; order Burkholderiales; family Burkholderiaceae; genus Pandoraea; species Pandoraea cepalis. Next base: position 304,142 of record NZ_CABPSL010000001.1, read on the forward strand.
GATCATGCCGGCCACCGCGAAGATGGTCGCGCGGCAGATCGGCATGGACTACCAGCCGGGCATGATGCACGACATCGACACGAATATCCGTCTGGGCACGAGCTATCTGGCGGATATCTACAACAAGTTCGACGGCTCGGCGGTGCTGGCGTCGGCCGGTTACAACGCCGGCCCGGGACGTCCGCGCACGTGGCGCTCCACGCTGGATCGTCCGGTCGAGGGGGCCATCTTCGCCGAGACGATCCCGTTCAACGAGACGCGCACCTATGTCGAGAACGTGTTGTCGAACACCACGTACTACTCGGCCCTGATCACGGGTCGTCCGCAATCGCTCAAGGAGCGGCTCGGCATCATTCTGCCCCAGTGACCCGGCAGCGGTCGGAGCCGCGAACCCACCGTCATGTCGCGGAGGTGACGCATGCGCCATAACGTTTGTGTCGTGGGTGGCACCGGCTTCGTCGGTAGCCATCTGGTGGCCCGGCTGGTGTCGATGGGATACGCCGTGCGCCTGCCAACGCGGCGCGTCGACGCCGCCAAGGCGCTCGGCGTGCTGCCGGGTGTGGAACTCGTCGAATGCGACGTGCACGATCCGCGCGCGCTGGAGCGCGTGATCGCGGGCAGCGACGCGGTCATCAATCTCGTGGGCATTCTGCACAGCGACCGTGGCACGCCCTATGGCCGCGCGTTCGCGCGCGCACACGTCGAGCTGCCGCGCAAGATCGCGCAAGCGTGCAGCGACCGGGGCATCGCGCGGCTCATCCACATGAGCGCCCTGGGCGCCGATTCGAATGGCCCGAGCATGTACCAGCGCTCGAAGGGCGACGGCGAAGTCGCAATTCGAGCGACGGGCATTCCCGTCACGATCTTTCGTCCGTCGGTGGTGTTCGGTCCGGGCGACCACTTTCTGAATACCTTTGCGGCGCTGCAGCGGCGTTTGCCCGTTGTGCCGCTCGCGTGCGCCACGGCGCGCTTTCAGCCCATTTACGTGATGGATGTGGCGCAGGCCTTCGCGAGTGCGATCGACAACGACGCCACGCTTGGCAAGACGTACGAACTGGCCGGACCGGAGGTCTACACGCTTGAAGCGCTCGTTCGCTTTGCGGGCGCCGCGTGCGGCTGCGAGCGGCCGATCCTGCGATTGCCCGAGGGCGCCGCGCGCCTGCAGGCCGCCTTTTTCGAGCGGCTACCGGGCGAGCCGATCATCACGCGCGACAACCTCGATTCGATGCGTGTCGATAACGTCATGAGCGGCCCGCTGGCGCCCGAACTCGGGCTTGTGCCGAATGGGCTCGAGATTGCCGTCGATTATCTCGACGGCGATAGCGAGGAGCGTCGTCTGTCTGACTACCGGCGTTACGCGGGGCGCTGACACCTCACTCTTTTCAATCCGGCGCGTCACTCCCCGATGCGTCATGCGCGCAAGGAACGTCTTCATGCAACTGATCATTGCCAACAAGAGGTACTCGTCGTGGTCGATGCGTCCGTGGGTCGTGCTCAAGCACTTCGGCATCGCCTTCGAAGAATGCAAGGTCTGGCTCGCGCAGCCCGACTCGCGTGAACAGATTCTGCGCTATTCGCCCACCGGTAAAGTCCCGTGCCTGATCGACAACGGCATTACCGTCTGGGACTCGTTGGCCATCTGCGAGTACCTGGCCGAGAGCTATCCGCATCTGCCGCTATGGCCGAAGTCGCGTGAAGCGCGAGCCCATGCGCGCAGCGTTTGTGCCGAAATGCACAGCGGATTCACCGCCCTGCGCACGCATATGTGGATGAACGTCGGCGTGCATTGGCCGGGGGCAGCCGCGACGGATGAAGTGCTTGCTGATGTCCGTCGTATCGAAGCGATCTGGGAGGATTGCCTCGCGCGCTACGACGGCCCGTTCCTGTTTGGCGACTTCACCATTGCCGATGCGTTCTACGCCCCTGTGGTGATGCGTTTCGCAACGTTCGAGCCGGCGTTGTCGGCGCGCGCGCAGGCGTATGCCGATCGCATTCGCGAATTGGCGGCCGTGCAGGCGTGGGTGGCTGCGGGACGCGGCGAGACGCAGCGTGTGGCTTACTACGAAGCGCGTCCATGAAGATTTACGCGGTTGGCGGCGCGATTCGCGACGCCATGCTGGGTTTGCCGGTCAAGGACCGGGACTACGTGGTGGTGGGTGCGACGCCCGAGGAGATGGTGCGGCAGGGCTTCAAACCGGTCGGCCGGGACTTCCCCGTGTTTCTCCATCCCACGACGCAGGCCGAGTATGCGCTCGCCCGCACCGAGCGCAAGACGGCGCGGGGCTATCACGGATTTTCGTTCTACTTCGCCCCCGAAGTCACTCTCGAAGAAGACCTCGTGCGACGCGATTTCACCATCAATGCGATGGCGCGCGAGGTCATGCCCGACGGCAGTCTGTCGGATCAACTGGTCGATCCCTATGGCGGCCGGCGCGATCTGGAAGCGAGGCTGTTTCGCCATGTCGGCGAGGCCTTCGCGGAAGATCCCGTGCGGATTCTTCGGTGCGCCCGTTTTGCCGCGCGCTTCACGGATTTTTCGGTGGCCGACGAGACGCTCATGCTCATGCGCGAGATGACGGCCAACGGCGAGGTCGATGCGCTGGTGGCCGAGCGCGTCTGGCAGGAAGTTTCACGCGGGCTGATGGAGCATCGGCCGTCGCGCATGTTCGACGTCTTGCGCGCGTGTGGCGCGATCGATCGCGTTCTGCCCGAGGTGGCCCGGCTATGGGGGGTGCCGCAGCGCGCCGACTTCCATCCCGAAGTGGACACCGGCGTGCATGTGATGATGGTGCTCGACTACGCCGCGACGCAGGGCTATTCGCTGCCGGTACGCTTCGCCGCCCTCACGCACGATCTCGGCAAAGGCACCACGCCTGACGACGTGTTGCCGCGTCACATCGGCCATGAGGGGCGCAGTGTCGACTTGCTCAAGCCGTTGTGCGCGCGTTTGCGCGTGCCGGTCGATTGCCGTGAGCTGGCGCAGGTCGTGGCACGCGAGCATGGCAACATCCACGCAAGTCCGAAGTTTGGCGCGGCGGCGCTCGTGCGTCTGCTTGAGCGGTGCGACGCCCTGCGCAAGCCCGACCGGTTCGTGGAGATACTTCAGGCCTGCGAAGCCGATGCGCGTGGGCGCGGCGGGGATTTCGCCACGGCACCCTATCCGCAACGCGATCGGTTGATGGCGGCGCTTGGCGCGGCGCGCAGCATCGATGCGGGCGCGGTGGCGCGACGGTATGCCGACAATCCTGTGAAGATTCGCGACGCCGTGCAGGCCGCAAGAATCGATGCGGTCGAGGCGGCGGGGCTCGGGGGCGAGGGGAACTGAGTCGCTGGGGGCATGCGAGACGTTCGCGTCTGCGCATGCCCGCGACCTACGAAGGTCGCTTACTCGAACGCCTTGTCGTTCGGGTTCGCGTAGAGCTGCTTGAGCTGTTCGCTCATCGCGAAGTTGAAGTTGATCTGCTTCGGCGGCACCGGCGATTCGAACCACTTCTTGTACATCGCGTTGATCTCGCCGCTCTTCATCACGCCGGCGAGCGTGTCGTCGACGAGTTTCTTGAACTCGGTATCGCCGTGTCTCGTCATGAAACCGTAGGCCTCGAACGATTGCGGTGTGCCCGTGACGACCCAGTCGTCGGGGTTGCGGCCCATCGTGCGCGCGCCTGCGAGCAGCACGTCGTCCATCATGAACGCCTGCACGCGACCGCCCTGGAGCATGGTGAAGGATTCCCCATAGTCCTTGCCCGAGATCACGCTCATGTTCATCTTCTTCTCGTTGTTCATCCTGTTCAGGATGCGCTCCGACGTCGTGCCCGCATTGGTCACGACCGGCTTGCCCGCCAGATCCGGGAAGTCCTTGATGCCCGAGTGCTTGTTCACGAGCAACCGCGTGCCCGCGACGAAGAAGGTGTTCGAGAAATCGACCTGCGCCTGACGCGCCTTCAGGTTCGTCGTCACGCCGCACTCGATATCGACGGTGCCGTTCTGCACGAGGGCGATGCGGTTTTGCGAAGTGACGGGGATGAAGCGCACTTGCAGGTCAGGTTTCTTCAGGCGCGTCTTGACCGCATCGACGACCTTGTTGCACAGGTCCTGCGAATAACCGATGACGTTGTGATTGTTGTCGTAGTACGAAAACGGAATCGACGACTCGCGATGCCCAATCGAGATCACGCCGCTGCTCTCGATCTTCTGCAGCGTCGCCGAAGCGGGCTGCGCCTGCGCCGCTCCCGTGGCGACACCCATCGCTATGCCCAACATCATTCCGGTCAATCGCATCTTGATCATGTCCTGCTCCTGAAATGGCCTCACTTTGATTCATGATTGAATCATTTGTTGCATGGTAATTTTTTTGCAACAAATGATCAAATCGTAGTTAACCCTAGCGATGGCTGCCGTCCGGCGCGCCGCTGTGACGGCGACGCGCGCGGACATGCGTCGGGCCGGCGATCGGCCGCGAATCGGGGCCGCGGGTGGACGCGCGGAGCGGGGGCTGGCGGCGCCGGGGGAAACCGAGGGGCGCGTGTGGGGCTGACGGGCGCTGCAACAGGTGTTGCGTCGCCGCCGCTGGCTACAGCAGGCGAATCAGCAGATTGAAGACGAGCGAGAGCACGACGGTCGAGGCGAACGGGAACACCATCTCGCGGCCGCGCCAGCGAAGGCGCAGATCCCCGGGCAATCGACCGATGCCGAGCTTGGTAAGCCACGGCGAGGCCGCCGAGAGGATGCAGATCGCGATGAAGATCGTGAACATCCAGCGAAACATATCGGGGTGGCCTCGCGGTGAAGGGGGGGTCAGAGGGCGTGGCTGCGGTCGCCGGTGGCGAAGCCGAGCAGGCCCGCCCACTCGTCCATGCCGCGACCGAACGCGATGACCTTGAAGAGTTCGCCCATCTCGGCTTCCGAGAGCAGCTTCTGCGCGGCGGCGGCCGCCGGCAGGAACACCTTCGGATCGGACGGATCGAGCGCGCTCATCAGCTCGATGATGCCGGCGTTCATCAGGAATCGGGCTTGCGAGGTGAAGCCCAGCAGATCGAGACCGGCTTCGACACCGGCATCGGCAATCCCTGAAAACTCCACGTGAGCCGTGATGTCCTGCAAGCCGGGGTAATAGAACGGATCGTCGTGCGCGTGGTGGCGGTAGTGGCACATCAGGGTGCCGTCTGCGCGCTGCGGATGATAGTACTCGCGTGCGGGGAAGCCGTAGTCGACGAGCAGCAAGACTCCGCGCGCGAGCAGGGGGGCCACGCTGCGCACGAAAGCCGAGGCGGCTTCGTGGGTCTCCGTCCGATATTCCTGCGTCGGCGGCAGATCGGCCAGCGCGTCGAGGGCCTGCGGCAATGGGCCGGTATGGCGACGGGCTTCCCAGGCGAAACCGTCTTGCGTACGCACTACGCCGCGTTCGAACCAGACCGGCTGCCCGGCGTCGTCCGGGCGGCGTGTCCATAGGCGCACCGGCATGGCGTCGAGCACTTCGTTGCCGAGCATCACGCCGTGGAAGGCGTCGGGCAACCGATCGAGCCACGTGACGCGATCGAGCAGATGCGGCGCGGCGTTGGCGATGGTCTCGCGCTGGCGCGCTCGCAGCTCGCCGGAGAGTTCCATGATCGAGTAGCGCTCGCAGGGCGTGCCTTCGGCGTCGAGCGCGAGCAGCAGGTCGGCCGCAAGACGTCCGGACCCCGCGCCGAATTCCAGCACTTGCGCGTCGCCGGTTTGTTCGAAGATCTCACCGATCTGGCGGGCCAGCGTGCGCGCGAAGAACGGCGTGAGCTCCGGCGCGGTGACGAAGTCACTTCCGTCGGCGGCCAGGCGCCCGAATTTCGCGGCACCGGCAGCGTAATAACCGAGGCCGGGCGCATATAGCGCCAGTTCCATGAAGCGATCGAACGGCAGCCAGCCGCCGGCCGCGTCGATGGCGTCGGCAAGATAGGCCGTGAGGCGGCGCGAGTGTTCGAGCGCGTCCGGCTCGGGAACGGGTAAACTATGGGGTTTCGGTGCGGCCTGATTCATGCGGGCATTGTAGCGGAGACAGTGTCGGCTGGCTGCTTTGGTTGGCATTGACGCGTCTGCGGACGATTTCTGGGTAATTTTTGCCGGTTTTCGTCAATTTTCAGTCGTTTTTTCGCGGTTTTCGCCAGTGTTTGCGATGCATGTCCGTTGCATGGATGCTGCGCGAGGGCGTCGCGCGCGACGGCACCGAGCATTGATTCAAGCCCACCGCCGTCCGAAGTGCATCGACCCAACCGCCCTCTGACAGGAATTCGCCGCATGACCGTTGCATCGACGCCACGCCCTACGTCCGCCGAAGGTGATGCCGCCTGCCCGCCGGCTGTACCGCCGGTGCCGCGTGTTGCGCTCGTGACGGGCGGCGCGCGCCGGATCGGCCGCGCGATCGCGCTGCGCCTCGCCGGTGTGGGGTGGGACATCGCCGTTCACTACGAGCGTTCGCATGACGAGGCGCTCGAGACCGTCGCGGCCATCGAGGCGCTGGGGCGCCGGGCGGTCGCGTTGCAGGCATCGCTCGCGGACGAAGCCGCCACGGCAGGGCTCATCGGCCGGTGTAGCGAGGCGCTGGGCGTGCCCACCTGCCTTGTCAACAATGCCTCGCGCTTCGAGTACGATAGCGCGGGCGATTTCGGCTATCAGGCGCTGGAGCGCCACATGCGCGTGAATGCGGGTGCACCGCTCGTGCTCGCGCGCGAAATGCATGCCGCATTGGGCGAGTCGGGGCGAGGCGTCGTCGTCAATCTGCTGGATCAGAAGCTGGCGAATCCGAACCCTGATTACCTGTCGTACACGTTGTCGAAGGCCGCGCTGGCGCTGGCGACGACGTTGCTTGCCCAGGCGTTCGCGCCCCGCTTGCGCGTGGTCGGCGTGGCGCCTGGCGTGACGCTGTTGTCGGTCGACCAGACCCCGACGGGCTTTGCTGCGGCGCATGCGGCCACGCCGTTGGGCGCATCGTCGACGCCGGAGGACATCGCGCAGGCGGTGGCGTATCTGGCCGACGCGCCTGCGGTGACCGGCACCGTGTTGTATGTCGATGGTGGGCAACATCTCGCGAGTTCGTCGCGTGACGTGAAATTTCTGACCGAGCCGGCCGATGCCGACCGGTCTCGTTGATTGTCATTAAGAGTTTTCAAAATGCATAGCGCTCTTTCTCACCCTCGCCTGATGGACTGCCGCCGCATGTTCCTGCGCGACTATGAAGTGTTCATCAACATCGGCGTGCACGATTACGAGAAGCGTGGCGAGCAGCGCGTGCTGATCAATGTGCAACTGTTCGTGCCGCTCGCCGAGAGCACGCCCTTGGCGGACAAGCTCGACGAAGTGGTCGATTACGACTTCATGCGCGAGACCATTGCCAAACGCGTGGGGCTGGGCCACATCCACCTGCAGGAAACGCTGTGCGACGACGTCGCGAGTGCGCTGCTCGCGCATCCGCGCGTGCGTGCCGTGGGCGTGTCGACCGAGAAACCCGATGTCTATCCCGATTGCCACTCGGTCGGTATCGAAGTGTTCAAGATGAAGGATGCCTGACATGAGTGCCGTCATGCCCGAGACCAGCGCGCCGCTGGTCGCGACCGGAACCGTCGCCCCCGATAGCGTGAAGAAAGCGCAGAAGCTCGCGTTCGAGAACAACAAACTCGAGAAGCGGCTGTTCCGTCTGACGGGACAGGCCATTGGCGACTACAACATGATCGAGCAGGGCGATCGTGTGATGGTGTGCATGTCCGGCGGCAAGGACAGCTATGCCATGCTCGACATCCTGCTCAAGCTTCGCGAGCGTGCGCCGATCGACTTCTCGATCGTGGCCGTCAACCTCGACCAGAAGCAGCCGGGTTTCCCGGAGCATGTGCTGCCCGACTACTTCCGCTCCATCGGCGTGGATTTCCACATCGAGAACCAGGACACGTACTCGATCGTCAAGCGCGTGGTGCCGGAGGGCAAGACCACGTGCTCGCTGTGCTCGCGCCTGCGTCGCGGCATTCTCTATCGCGTGGCGGGCGAACTCGGCGCGACCAAGGTTGCGCTGGGCCACCACCGCGACGACATCATCGAGACCGTCTTCCTGAATTTGTTCTACGGTGGCAAGCTCAAAGGCATGCCGCCGAAGCTGCAGTCGGACGACGGCAAGAACGTGGTAATCCGCCCGCTCGCCTACGTGCGCGAATCGGATCTCGAACGTTACGCCGAGTACAAGCAGTTCCCGATCATTCCGTGCACGCTGTGTGGCAGCCAGCCGAACCTGAAGCGCGCCGAGATGAAGTCGCTGATTCGCCTGTGGGAGAAGCAGCATCCCGGGCGCATCAAATCGATTTTCAGTGCGCTGTCGAATGTGGTGCCGTCGCATTTGATGGATACGAACCTTCATGACTTCAAGAATCTGCGTGCGACGGGGCAGCCCGATCCGCTCGGCGATATTGCGTTCGACGAAGCGCCGTGCGGCGACGAGAACGACGCGGGCATCATCCGTATTACGCAATTCGACGACTGATCGCGAGCGACCCCACTCGCTGCATTGAAACCTGACGCAGCCTGCCGGACGAACCGGCGCGGCCGCCTGACCCCGATACACGGATTTCCACTCTCGAATCGTCACGACGCCATGAATATTGTGATTCTCGCCGCCGGCATGGGTAAGCGCATGCGCTCGAAGCTGCCCAAGGTGCTGCAGCCGCTGGCCGGCCGGCCGCTTCTGTCGCACGTGATTGCGACCGCACGCAAGCTCACGCCGGGCAAGCTCATCGTGGTGATCGGTCACGGTGGCGAGGCCGTGCGCGACGCGGTGGCCGGCGACGGCGTGCATTTCGCCGAGCAGGCGCAGCAGTTGGGCACCGGACACGCCGTGCAGCAAGCGGCGTCGCTGCTCGACGAGTCGGTGCCGACGCTGGTGCTTTACGGCGACGTGCCGCTCACGCGCCCCGAGACCTTGCAGGGGCTGCTCGACGCTGCGGGCAGCGAGAAGCTGGGCGTGCTCACCGTCGATCTGGACAACCCGACCGGGTATGGCCGGATCGTGCGCGACGCGGCGGGCAACGTGCTGCGCATCGTCGAACAGAAAGATGCCAACGAGGCTGAACTGGCCATTCGCGAAATCAACACCGGCATCATCGTGGCGCCGACGCGCGCACTCAAGGGCTGGCTGGCCGGTTTGAAGAATCAGAACGCGCAAGGCGAGTACTACCTTACTGACGTGATCGCGTGTGCGGTCGCGGACGGCGTGCCGGTCGTCACCACGCAGCCGGCCTTCGCGTGGGAGCCCAACGGCGTGAACGACAAGGCGCAGCTTGCCGAGCTGGAGCGTGACTACCAGCGCAATGCGGCGGGCGCACTGCTGGCGGCGGGCGTGACCCTGATCGATCCGGCGCGCTTCGACCTGCGCGGCGAGATCGCGTGCGGCACCGACGTCTCGATCGATGTGAATTGCGTGTTCGAAGGCCGGGTGACGATTGGCGATGGCGCGACCATCGGTCCGAACTGCGTGATTCGCAACAGCACCATCGGCGCGGGCACGCACATCGAGGCGTTCAGTCATCTGGACGGCGCCGTGGTGGGCGCCGACGCGCACGTGGGGCCGTATGCACGTCTGCGACCGGGCGCAGATCTGGCCGACGAAGTGCACATCGGCAACTTCGTGGAAGTGAAGAATGCGTCGCTCGCGAAGGGCTCGAAGGCCAACCATCTGGCCTACGTCGGCGACTCGACGGTGGGCGCGCGGGTCAATATCGGCGCGGGCACCATCACTTGCAATTACGATGGCGCGAACAAGCATCGCACGGTGATCGAGGACGACGTCTTCATCGGCTCGGACACGCAGCTCGTGGCGCCGGTGACGGTGCGACGCGGCACGACGATCGCCGCCGGCACCACGGTGTGGAAGGATACGCCGGAAGATTCGCTGGTGCTCAACGGCAAGACGCAGGAAGCGAAGACGGGTTACATCCGTCCGCGCAAGCAGAAGCAGTAAAATCGGCGGTTATGGACCGGCGCGCGACGCACAAGCAAGCCAAAGCGGGCGCCGGCGAGTCAAAACGGATTGAATCCGATCGAATGCGCCAGGATTTCTGGCACGAAGGGAAGCGAATATGTGCGGCATTGTCGGCGCGGTAGCGCGACGTAATGTAGTACCGGTGTTGGTCGAAGGGCTGCGTCGTCTGGAGTACCGCGGCTACGACTCGTGCGGCGTGGCGGTATTGAAGGATGGCGTGCCGCAGCGTGCGCGCAGCGTATCGCGCGTGGCGGATCTCGATGAGCAACTGGCGCAGACGCACCTGGGCGGCGAGACGGGCATTGCCCACACCCGCTGGGCGACGCATGGCGCGCCGATCACGGACAATGCGCATCCGATCTTCTCGCGCGACGACGTGGCGCTGGTGCACAACGGCATCATCGAAAACCATGAGAGCCTGCGTGACGAGCTGCGCGGTCTTGGCTACGAATTCGTGTCGCAGACCGACACCGAGGTCATTGCGCACCTGGTGCATCACCTGCTATCGAACGGCGCCGCGGGCGATCTGTATCACGCGGTGCGTCTGGCGACGCGCCGTCTGCACGGCGCTTACGCCATCGCGGTGTTCCGCAAGCAGGAGCCGCACCGCGTGGTGGGCGCGCGCGCGGGGTCGCCGCTGGTCGTGGGCGTGGGTGAGGGAGAGAACTTCCTCGCCTCGGATGCGCTGGCGCTGGCCGGCACGACCGATCAGTTCATCTACCTGGAAGAGGGCGATGTCGTCGAACTCACGCTCGAGGGCGTGACGATCGTGGACCGTAACGATGCGGCCGTCGAGCGCGAAGTGCGTACGGTGCAGGCGTACACGGGCGCGGTGGAGCTGGGGCCGTATCGTCACTACATGCAGAAGGAAATCTTCGAGCAGCCGCGTGCGATCGGCGACACGATGGAGGGCGTGGAAGGCATTTCGCCGACGCTCTTCGGCGAGAAGGCCGAAGCGGTGCTGAGCAGTGTCGACTCGATCCTGATTCTGGCGTGCGGCACGAGCTATTACTCGGGCCTGACGGCCAAGTACTGGCTGGAGTCGTTGGCGCAGATTCCGACGCAAGTGGAAGTGGCGAGCGAGTATCGCTATCGCGACAGCGTGCCGAATCCGAAGACGCTGGTGGTGACGATTTCGCAGTCGGGCGAGACGGCCGACACGATGGCGGCGCTGCAACATGCGCAGTCGCTGGGCATGACGAACACGCTGGCGATCTGCAATGTGGGCACGAGTGCGATGGTGCGTCAGACGGCGCTGCACTACCTGACGCGCGCGGGGACCGAGATCGGCGTGGCGTCGACGAAGGCGTTCACCACGCAGTTGACGGCACTGTTCCTGCTGACGCTGACGATCGCGAAGCTGCGCGGGCGGTTGACGGCGGCTCAGGAAGCGGACTATCTGACGCAGTTGCGACACCTGCCGGCGGCGCTGCATAGCGTGCTGGCGTTGGAGCCGCAGATCATCGCGTGGGCGGAGGACTTTGCGCGTCGCGAGAATGCGCTGTTCCTCGGGCGCGGGCTGCATTACCCGATCGCGTTGGAAGGCGCGCTCAAGCTCAAGGAAATCTCGTACATTCACGCCGAGGCGTATCCGGCGGGCGAACTCAAACATGGTCCGCTGGCGCTGGTGACGGAAGAGATGCCGGTGGTAACGGTCGCGCCGCGCGATGCGCTGGTCGAGAAGCTGAAGTCGAACATGCAGGAAGTGCGTGCGCGTGGCGGCCAGTTGTACGTTTTCGCCGACGCGGACACGCAGATCGCGAACGCCGACGGCATCCACGTGATTCGCATGCCGGAGCACTACGGCCAGCTGTCGCCGATTCTGCACGTCGTGCCGCTGCAATTGCTCGCGTATCACACCGCCTGCGCACGCGGCACCGATGTCGACAAGCCGCGGAATCTGGCCAAGTCGGTGACGGTGGAGTGAGGGCAGGCTATAGGGCGAGTTGACTGTGTAGAGGATTACGAAACCTACCTTTTTCCTAAAGAGTGCCACTTTGCGAAAAGTGGGTATCGATTCCTGAGTGACCCTGAAAGACAAAGCCGGAGACGTGTATAACGCTCCGGTTTTTTTGCGCAGCGACATGTCTGTGACATCGCGAAACTGACTGAATTCCCCTCTTTTTTCACAACGTTGCGTCGTGGGGAAGTGGGTTTGTAACGCGATAGCGTGCTCAATGTGTCGGTAGCCTGACCGGCGTCGTTCTGAAAAAATAGAATGTTATGCAACGTCCATTCGAATAGGATGCCGATGCATTAAGATTGTCGACTTTCCAAATCAGAGCGCACACGTAAATGTTGTTGGTCGAGACGCGGACCGAAAAGTCGGCGCGAGAACTGCCGCAACCGTTCGGAACGGTCGTCTTTCGGGGGGGGGCCTGGGATTTGAGTCACCTTGAACCCTTCGTCTTTAAGGCGGTGGTGGCGCCGGGGCTCGAAGTGTCAGTGCTTGTCCTATTTTCATGCCATTGTTTTACGAAGAGTTTTCGATGGGACGCGCGTCCGGCGTTGGAAATCCCCGAGCATGAAATCTACGCCGACGAGCGAGAGCGACGAGTGCTGTGTGAGCAGCGCTACAACCTGTCGCGACGGCTGCTTCGTTAGATTGTGACGTCTCTGGGCGTGCGCCGCATCACGCTGGCGGACGACCGACGCCCCAACTTCGTGACCCTCGAGCATGTTGATGCCGGAAAGACCGTGCTTTATGCAGTGTTCTTCGAAGTCGAAAAGGACAAGGCTCGGAAGCGCCTCGTGTTGCGAGTGCAATCCGCGTACGTACTTGAAGGTGGCCTGACGAAACGTCAACGCGAAGCGAAGAAAATTGCGCTGAGGACGCTGCTTCGCAACGTTCAGAGGGGGACGCCGATTCGAGCGTAAGCGTCGCGCGAAACCGGTAGGCAGAAAGACCAACGGCCACCTCTCGGTGGCCGTTGCATGCGGGATTCTCTATCTACATTTCTGCAGACTTCCCACTCCGGGTGGGACCTGGTTTCCCAGGCGGCGCTACGTTTTTCGCACCCGCTTGTACGTAGCTTTCAGCGCCGATACTAATATATGGACCTCGACGAGGTCAAGTATCGAACTCGCGTACTAGCCCACGAAGGCGCCCGTATAGACATCGAGCAGCAGCTCGTGCCCTTGGTTTGGATAAGCAAGCAGCCAGAACGCCCGCAACGCGCATCGTTTCATCTGCGACATCGGCAGCTTGGGAAAATGTTGCCGACGTCGGCGCGGCACGATTCATCCATTTCGGCCAGACTGCATGAATTCTCGGCCAGTTCCTGGCAAGCGCAGGCCGCGGCAACTACACTGTAATGTCATTGGGACAACAGGTCGTAGCCATGAAAGTTGCGGTGCTCACCTTTCCAAACGTGCAGATGCTCGACCTTGTCGGGCCGGTGGAAGTCTTTCACGAAGCGGCGCGGCAGGCCGGCGCGCCTTCGACCTATCAGTTCGAAATTGTCTCCACGACGTCGGGCGTTTTGCTGGCGTCGAACGGAATGACGATCACCCCCGATACGACGTTGGACACGAGCAGCGCGGATATCGATACGCTGTTGATTGCCGGCAGTCCATCGATGCAGCTGCTGGAGGACGATGCAGCGATCCGTCAATGGATATTGCGTTACGCAAAGACGGCGCGTCGTATCGGATCGGTATGTTCGGGTGCTCTCTTGCTTGCGCGCGCAGGCTTGCTCGACGGTCGCAAGGCCACCACGCACTGGAACTACACGGCACGCCTGAGCCGCCTTTATCCGAAGGTGGATGTTCAGCCGGACCAGATTTTCGTCAGGGACAACGGCATCTACACGTCGGCGGGCGTAACGGCGGGTCTGGACCTCGCATTGGCGCTTGTGGAAGAGGACCTGGGGCGAGCTGTCGCCATGAAAGTCGCGCGTCAGTTCGTCATGTTTCTCAAACGCCCCGGTGGGCAGTCGCAGTTCAGCGCGTATCTGACCGCACAGGCGTCGGAGAAGAGCACCATCCGAGATGTGCAGGAATGGGTGCTTCAGAATCTGTCGCAGTCGCTATCGGTGGAAGCGCTTGCGGAGCGTGCCGGAATGAGTGCGCGAAATTTCGCGCGCATCTTCAAGCAAGAATGTGGCACGACCCCCGCATCGTTCGTCGAGGACGCACGCATCGATGCGGCACGCAGACTGCTGGAGGAAACCCAACACCCCTTGAAGAAAGTAGCGAGTCTGACGGGTTTTGCCGATCCTAATGGACTGCGGCGCGCTTTCCTGCGCAAGCTCAGTGTCTCCCCGGTGGACTATCGGCGACGCTTTCGCATGGCCGCTTAGCGGCACACGACTGACGCGCCGCCCCGCCTCTTGGTGCCGTGCCAGTCGGCACGGCATGCCGATATCGCTCGGGCGCGACGCTAAGCAATCGCGCCGGCCGTAATGCGCAAGCCGACGACGCCGGACAAAATGAGTGCGATGCATACCACGCGCGCCACCGACGCCGATTCGCCGAGGAAGATCATGCCGATGACGGCCGTGCCGACCGGAAGCGATCTGAGCGACGTGTTCAACAACCAGATACTGCCTAGTCCTGTGATGGCGGCATAAACGCTTGGCCAGAGCCGGCTGAACCCCACCGACCATTTCATCCCGAAGGCGAAAGCAATTTCCAGAAGTCCAGCGACACTGAGCACGATCCAAGACATAGCGAATTACCGATGTAGCGTAGGGGCGATCAAAATGAAAACGCCCTCCGGGCAGAGGGTGCCATGGCAGAGCCGGCAATTTCAGCCGACCAGAAGTCGATGCGTGAACAAGCGGTGCAACGTGCGCACGAAGAGCACGAGGATGGCCGCGCTCAGGAAGGCCAGGATCAGGCCGGCAAGCCCCTTGAGCACCCAGGTATCCGAGTAGGCCGCGTACTTGATGGCCGCATTGGACAGCGCCGCAATCGGGAAGCTGATGGCCCACCACGAGGCAGCGAAGGGAATCGACCGGCGGAAGACCTTGAACGAGAGCGAGATGAACAGGAACAGGCCGAAGTAAAAGAGCAGGCCGGCAAACATGTCCACATGGTGGGTGACGTTCACGTACGCCAGGAAGCCCACCTCGAACGGTGCCATCATGATGATCAGCGACGGCACCATGCCGGCCGGCAGCGGTTCATGATGCACCACGCGCGAGAAGATCATCGTGAAGAACACGAGCGCCATCATCGTGCCGATGGCAATCGCGAACATGTTGAGCTCGTGCGCCCACGCCATCGGCATCGTGCCGCCGGCCACGGCGATATCGAGTGTGGCAACGCCGGGAATCAACCAGGCCGGCGCCGCGTGGGCCGGATCCTCCTGGCCTCGGAACAGCCGACCCGCGATAACGAAGGCCAGACCGATCGTCAGAATGGATCCGAGGGTCCAGACGACTTCGCCGAGCACTGCGCTGTAGAAGCCGACGACGGACGAGAGCAGCAGCACCGCAATCGTGATGGTGCCGAAGAAGTTGCCCGCGACGGGATGATTGAATTCCGCTTTGACGACCGCGGGATACCGCGCCCACTTGACGGCGTAACCGATTGCCAGGGCAAGGAACGTGAGGATGGCGATGAGGCCAATCCCCTCCGCGATCTCCACATCGGCGCCGAAGAGCTGATGGGCGCCACGCCACGCAAGCGACAGTCCGGAAATACCCATGACTGACGCAAACAAATTGACGGGAAGGTGCTTTACCGAACTACGCGGCTGAACATATTGCGTAGTGGTGGTGGCATGACTCATGATTTCCTCACTGACTTTCGGTCGTACGCCGGCGCCGCAATGGCAACCCGGCTCGCTGGAGCGAAGCGTCGCTCGCGCCGTGAGGAAATTATGGGATGCGGTGGGCAAGACCGAAAGTGACGTAATGCGGCAATTCCTGCCAACGTTGTGGCAAACATTGCCACCTGCGGGGAAAGGCGCGCCAGCTATGTGTCAGAGGCGCGTCGCGCGCGCAAGCCGGGGCCTTCGCAAATCGGGATGGCGACCTGCATGAATCGGCACTTCAGGATCGCGTGAGTGTTCGGTACATTGCCGGGACCAGGAGCGCTGCATGACCGAACTTCACATTCCAGGCCGCATTCTCTTCCTCGGCGACGACCCCGACGCGATCGATGCCCAGCTTCAAGGGCGTGCATTGAATCCTGCACAGGCGGGGTCGCTGCGCAACGATGTGTCGACCGACGAGATCACGCCGATTCCGGTGCTGACGTATTACGACGACCGTCTGGGACGCTATCCCTACGTCGGCCTGAAGGCCGGCGAGCGGACACCGATCGGCACGGACAGCGTGAAGCACGGCGGGTTCAGCGTGACAGTCGCTGGCAAACGCTACGGGAAAGGCTCATCGCGCGAGCACAGTCCGGTCGCGGAACGTCGTGCGGGCATCGTCCTGGTCATCGCGGAGAGCTTCGAGCGCATCTATCGACAGAACGCCGACAACGTCGGCTTGTTCACGTCGACGGACTTCGGACTCATCGACCGAATCCAGCGGGGTGAGGCGATCGACATCGAGGAGCTGGTGGCGCCGCGTGACACACTCGCTGCCGCGATTCTGAGGCACGGTGGCCTGCTCAAGTACGGTCAGTCGCGCATGCGCGACGTTCGTCCTTACGCCATGGCGAATACGTCGCCCCGGCCGCAGACCCTCGCGGAGAAGATCCTGTTACGTCATCGCGTCGTGACCGACGATGTCGATGGCGGTCTGCCACCGGGCGCCGGCGGCTTCGTGAAGGCGGACTGGCGCTTTATCCACGAGTACTACACGGGCATGTGCACGCACATGCTGCATGCGGCATTCGGACGACCGACTGTGCTCCACGAGCCGCAGTCGATCATCGCCTTCGAAGATCATCTCTCGTATTCGAATCGTAGCCCGGTGCATAGCCAGAACGGGTTGATGACCGGCGTGTACCACTTGTCCAGCGCGCATCGCGACTTCGTCCGCGAGTACGGCATTCGCCATCATGGCTATCTAGGCGACGCCGACGTGGGCCATGGGAAAGGGTCCGAAGGTATCTCGCACGCCGTTATGGCCGAGCGTTACGCATTGCCGGGTCAGGTCGTGGTCGGCACGGACTCCCATACGCCGCATAGCGGTGCGGTGGGTTGCGTGGCGTTCGGCGTGGGAACGACTGACATGGCCAACAGCATGGTCACCGGTGCGGTGCGGTTGACGGTGCCCGCGTCGCTGCGCATCGATCTCGTGGGTCGGATTCCCGCGGGCGTGACGGCAAAGGACATCGTGCTCGAACTGCTCGCGGCGCCCCGCATCAAGGCAGGCGCGGGCGTGGGCAGGATCTTCGAGTTCGCGGGAGAGGCGATCCGGCAGTTGTCGACGGACGAGCGTGCTACGTTGACGAACATGACCGCCGAACTGGGCGGATTCACAGGCATCGTTGCGCCAGACGAGGAAACGGTTCGATTCCTGCGCGAACGCCGAGGCGTGACGTTCGTCATCGAAGACTGGATGCACAGTGATGAGGGCGCGGTCTATGCGGACGTCATTCGCATCGATTGCAGCGCGGTCGTCCCGATGGTGGCGCGGCCGGGCGATCCCGGAAACGGCGTGCCGATCACCGATGTCACCGAAGGGCCGATTCGCTTCGATATTGCCTATGGGGGATCCTGCACCGCCGGCAAGCGTGAAGACTTCGACTATTACCATGCGGTCCTGTCATGGGCGGCGGAGCGCGGACTGAAGGTGCCCTCGCATGTGAAGTTGTATCTGCAGTTCGGCACCGTTGCCGTTCGGGACTACTGCGAGCATCGTGGTTACCTGAAAGCGTTCGAGCAGGTGGGGGCGGAATTGTTGCAGCCCGCATGCGGCGCGTGTGCGAACTGTGGCCCGGGGTCGTCGACGCACGCCGAGCAGGTGACGATCAGTGCCATCAATCGGAACTTCCCAGGGCGCTCCGGACCCGGCAAGGTTTGGCTGGCCAGTCCGCCGACGGTCGCCGCGAGCGCCATCGCCGGTGAGTTGGTGTCGTTTGAGGAATTGCAGCGACGGTTCGGTGATCGCCTGCCGGACGCGCAGTCCCCATCGACGTCGCCGAGAGCGCTCCCGTCGTCGCCGTGTGCCTGAGCAATCCCCGCCCCTTGCGAAGGCTTGAGGGGGAGCGACGCGAGAAACGTGTAGAAAAAAGTGGCGCCAATATACTGGGGTGGAGTATATTGGCGCACCCACACTATGCACCTTCTCCGACATGGCCGACTTCGCCAACCTACTTCAGCAGGGTAACGCGTGGCTTTTCATCCCCAGCGCAATCTTGCTCGGGGCGCTCCACGGACTGGAGCCTGGACATTCCAAGACGATGATGGCCGCGTTCATCGTGGCTATTCGCGGCACGATTGGGCAAGCGGTGTTGCTCGGCCTGTCCGCGACGGTGTCGCACACGGCGGTCGTTTGGGGCGTGGCGTTGGGCGGCTTGTATCTCGGCCGGAATTGGGACGCGCAAGCGACCGAACCGTACTTTCAGATCGCCTCGGCGGTGCTGATCGTTGCCGTCGCCTGCTGGATGGTCTGGCGCACCTGGCGCGACCAACATCACCACGACCACCACCACGGTCATGACCACAGCCACGACCATGATCACGATGAGACGCGGGTCATCGATACGGGGCACGGTCTGGTCCGTCTGGCGATCTTCGAGGAGGGCGTGCCTCCGCGCTTTCGTTTATCCCGCCAAGGACATCACGGCCAGGATTGGGCGGCGGAGAACGTGCGAATCGAGACCGAGCGTCCGGGAGGTGCCAAGCAAACGTTCACGTTTGTGCCGCGTGACGGGTATCTCGAATCTGTCGAAGAGATTCCGGAGCCTCACGCGTTCACGGCGCGCCTGCTGCTGGAGCATGGCTTCCATCGTCATGGCTACGATGTCGAGTTCACGGAGCACGATCATTCGCATGGCGGCCTGGACGTGGCTTCGGACGACTACCAGGACGCCCACGAGCGGGCGCACGCCGACGATATCAAACGCCGCTTCGCGAATCGGGACGTCACGACCGGGCAGATCGTGATGTTCGGTCTGACGGGCGGACTGGTGCCATGCCCGGCGTCGATTACGGTGCTGCTGCTTTGCCTTCAACTCAAAAAGTTCGCCCTGGGGGCGGGACTGGTGCTGTGCTTCAGCATTGGACTGGCGCTCACCATGGTGGCCTCCGGCACGCTCGCCGCGCTCAGCGTCAAACACGTGTCCAGACGGTGGAGCGGCTTCGGCGAGTTCGCGCGCAAGGCGCCCTATTTCTCCAGCGCCCTGATCGTAATGGTCGGCTTGTATGTGGGCTACCAGGGGTATCTCGGCTTGGCGACAGCGACTCACTGACACACCGTGTATCGGCGATCGGCGGGCACCGTGCCCGCCCGAGTCCCCTCCTTCCCCATTCCTCCGAGCAGCTCATTGCGTGAATGCCGAGCCGGCCCACGTTTCTTATGGCCGCGGCCCACAGCATCGCAGTTCGTCATGATGTTCGTCATTTCGGCAGATAAGTCATGAATTTCGACGAAATGACGCTACATTTCATCCGACACTCTCCCTAGAATGGATGTGGCGGTGCTTGCACAAACGTCGAAGCCGTCGATTCGGCGTGACGCTGGCCAGCCCTGCCGTTCGACGTTTCCATTCGAGGGGAAGACCATGAAGAAGATCGCCTTGCTTGGCGCGGGACACATCGGCCAGACCATTGCGCGCTTGTTGCACGATAGCGGCGACTACCGGGTCACGGTTTTCGACCGCAACGCGCAGGCGGCTGCCGTGGTGCGCAACCATGCCCACACGTTCGTCGAACTGACGGGATGCGATACCGGCTCGCTGCAACGGGCCATCTCGGGCCATGATGCCGTCGTCAATGCGCTCCCCTACACCATGGCCACGAGCGCCGCGACGGCCGCCGTCGCAGCAGGGTGCCACTACTTCGATCTGACCGAGGACGTGGCCGCAACGCACGCGATCCAGCAGTTGGCCGAGGGCGCGTCGACCGTGCTGATGCCGCAATGCGGCCTGGCCCCCGGATTCATCGCCATCGCGGCCCATCATCTCGCGGCCACCTTCGATCAGGTCGACTCCGTGAAGATGCGTGTCGGCGCGTTACCGGCATTTCCTACCAACTCGCTCAAGTACAACCTGACGTGGAGCGTCGACGGGCTCATCAACGAGTACTGCCAGCCGTGCGAAGCGATTCGCGACGGGGTCAGACTGAGCGTACAGCCGCTGGAGGATCTGGAGCACTTTTCGCTGGATGGCGTGGAGTACGAAGCGTTCAACACGTCGGGCGGAGTGGGCACGCTATGCGAGACCCTCAGCGGACGCGTACGCGATCTCGATTACAAGTCCGTGCGCTATCCGGGCCACGGCGCGTTGATGAAGGTACTGCTCAACGAACTGCGCCTCAAGGACGATCAGGAAACGATCAAGACGATCCTCAAGCGCGCGGTGCCGAGCACCCTGCAGGACGTGGTGCTGATCTTCGTGGTCGTGAGCGGCCTTCGCCGCGGCGTGCTGACGCAGGAAGTCTTCGCGCGGAAGATCTTCGCCGAGCGCAACAATGGACACAGCGCCAGCGCGATCCAGATCACGACGGCGTCGGCCATCTGCGCGGCGCTCGACATGTTCGTCAGCGGGCAGTTGCCGCAACGTGGCTTCGTGCGTCAGGAACAGATTGCCCTGGCAAACTTCCTGGCGAATCGGTTCGGCCAGGTCTACGCACACTCGACGCATATTGAATCCCTCTCCTGACGCCAGAGAGTGATCGCCTGAAAAAAACACGACGACCCGGCAAGCGGTTTACCCACCACTGGCGCCGGGCCGTCGTCGAGGAAAAGCGTTAGAAGCGATGCTGGATGCCAGCCGTGACGCCGACCTGCGTGTCGGCCGCACCGGTCAGGTCACGCGACAGGCTCACGTTCTGGCCATGTTTGGCGAACGCGTAACCGCCAGACAGGTACAGCGCCGTGCGCTTGGACATCGCGTACTGCGCGCGCAGCGAGATCAGCGTCGGATCTGCGTCGCTCGCGTCCTTGATGTTCTGATGGTAGATCGCGCCATACAACGTGAATGCCGGCGTGAAGTCATAGGACCCGCCCAGCCAGTACATGTCGCTGCGCAGCGACGCAGTGCCCGCCGTCACAAACGTCTTCTTGTAGTTCCGGTAGCCCGCCATCACTTTCGCATGGCCAAAGCGATAGCTCGCGCCGGCATGAATTCCCTGGATGTAGTCGGTCGTGTCGGCCGGCGCGACGCTGCTGCCCGCGCCGTTCTGCCGGTCGTACGTGGCGACGAGCGCAAGCGGGCCGTTCTCGTACCCGACAGCGAAGTCATACTTCGACGATGTCTTTGTGCTACCCGCCACGTTGCCGAAGCCATACAACGCGCCGAGCTTGAACCCGTTGAACTCACCGTCGTAACGCACGGCGTTGGCCGAGCGCGAGAACAGTCCATCCTTGCGTGCGCCGGTGGCCGTGGCGCTGGTCGCCCACGAGTAGTTCGGCGCGTAGCCCATCGGATCGAACTGAAGCATGTAGTCGTACGTCGTCGTGAATGTACGACCGAGCGTGACCTGGCCCCATTGTTTGTGCTTGAGCCCAACCACCGCACGACGATCGAAGATCGCGCCGGGGCCATCGTCGAACTGACCGTTGACGATGCTGATGCCGCTCTCGAGCTGGAAGATGGCCTTGAGGTCGCCGCCAAGGTCTTCGCTGCCCTTGAAGCCGAAGCGCGACGTATTCTTGCCGCCGGAAACGGCGCGTGCCGCGCCACCGGCGTCGCTGGCGTGATTCACATATTCCACCCCGGCGTCCATGATCCCGTAGATCGTCACGTTCGATGCCGCGTGCGTCAGGCCGGCATTGAGCATGCCGACAGCGCTCAATGCGGCCAGACCGATACTGCTTATTTTCATGGGTGTCTCCTCTCTTCTGTTTCTCGTGGTGTTGCGCGGGAGAGCGCCCGCGCGTCGCGTGAAAAGCAGGGGGCGCGCTGACGCGGCGGCGTGCCCGTGTCAGGCTTGCGCCTGCGCGAAGGCCCAACAATCGTTCGCCGGAAATTCCACCCAGTGATGGCCCGGCTCGCGTGCCATCTGGCCGAACGCCCGGAAGCGCAGCGATCCGCAATGGAACAGGTACTCCCAGCGGTCGCCGAGATACATCGACGTGACGAGCTGTGCGCTCACGCGGTTTTGGCCCGGGCCGTCGGCCACCTGCACGCGCTCCAGGCGAATGACAGCCTGCGCGTCCTGTCCCGGTGCGAGCGTGTCGCGCGCCCGGGCTTGCAGGGCGAAGCCATCGCCTGCGAGCGTGACGAGATCGCCGTCGACGGCGCTCACCGTCGCATCGATCCGGTTGTTGCTGCCCATGAATTCCGCCGTGTACAGCGAGCGCGGCGCGCCGTAGAGTTCGGCGGGCGAGCCCTCCTGCTCGATGCGTCCGTTGCGCAGCAGCAGGATCCGATCCGACATCGCCATGGCCTCTGTCTGATCGTGCGTAACGCACAGCGCCGACAAGCCGAGCGAGACGATCAGCTCGCGCAGCCACGCACGCGCTTCTTCGCGCAACTTGGCGTCGAGGTTCGAGAGCGGTTCGTCGAGCAGAATGACGGGCGGGTTGTAGACCAGCGCACGCGCAATGGCCACGCGCTGCTGCTGTCCGCCCGAGAGCTGGAACGGAAAGCGCGCCGCCAGATGACCGAGGCCAAGCTGGTCGAGTGCGTTCTGCACGCGCTCGCGCCGCTCCGCCGCACCGACCTTACGCAGCTTCAGACCATAGCCAACGTTGTCCGCGACGGTGCGATGCGGCCACAGCGCGTACGACTGGAACACCAGGCCGAGCGAGCGTTGCTCGACAGGGCAGTCGATGCCCTGTGCGCCGTCGAAGAAGACCTGATCGTCGAGCGCGATGCGGCCTTGCGACGGCTGTTCGAGCCCCGCCACCGCGCGCAGCAACGTGGTCTTGCCGCTACCCGACGCGCCGAGCAGACACACGACTTCACCCGCTTTGAGTTCGAACGACACGCCTTTGAGGATGGGGTTGGCGCCGTAGCTCAGAAAGAGGTTGTCGACGATGAGCTTATCCATGCAATTTGACTCCGAAGCGCAATGCCACGCCCAGACCGGCGCCGACCATCGCGATGTTGATGACAGAGAGCGCGGCGACCTGATCGACCGCGCCGGTCGCCCACAGCGACACGAGCAGCGAGCCGATGACTTCCGTGCCCGGCGAGAGCAAATAGACGGCGGTCGAATACTCGCGCTCGAAGATCATGAAGATGAGCAGCCACGCGGCGAGCAGACCGAAGCGCACGAGCGGCAGGGTGACGTCGAGGCTCACGCGGCTGCGCGTGGCGCCGACACTTCGTCCGGCCTCCTCCAGCTCCGGGCCGACCTGGAGCAGCGCGCTCTGGATGAGGCGCATGCCGTAGGCGAGCCACACGACCGTATAGGCCACCCAGATGCTCCACATCGAATTCTTGAGTTCGCGCAGTCCGGGCACGAACAGAAAGATCCACAGGAAGGCCAGACCGGCGAGCAGGCCCGGCACGGCGCGCGGCAGCAGCACGAGATAGTCGAGCAGCTTCGTGGCCCAGTCGTTGCGTCGGTGGCCGGCGAATGCCACGAGCGAGTAGAAGCCCACCGCGATGGCGCCGCCGATCACGCCGATGCCCAGCGTGTTGAGAATGGCGCGCACGAGATTGTCTTGCTCGAAGAGCTCGGTGAAGTTTGCGAGCGTGAGCACGTCGCTCAGAACCACGCCTTCACCCCAATGCGTGACGAACGAGCGCAGCACGATGCCCGAGATCGGCACGAAGACCGTCACCAGCAGCCAGGCACCGACGATCGCCAGCGCGACCCAACGCCACACGCCCAGCGGCAGCACGGTCTGACGCCCCGCCTTGCCCTTGACGGTCACGTACTTGTTCGCGCGCTTGAGCAGGTGACGTTGCAGCAGCACGAGCGGAAAGGTGATCGCGACGATGCACATCGCCACCGCTGCCATCAGGTGATATGACGGCACACCGAGCTTGTTGGTGAGCTTGTACAGATATGTCGCCAGCACGAGGTGACCTTCAGGATCGCCCAGGACGAGCGGCAAACCGAAGACCTCGAAGCCGAGGAAGAAGACGAGCACGCCAGCGAAGAGCAGGGCGGGCAGGGTCATCGGCAGGCTGACGTCGAGCGCCACCCGGAACGGGCGTGCCCCTGCCACGCGGGCCGCCTCTTCCACGTCGGAGCCGAGATTGCGGAGTGCGGCCGACGAGTAGAGGTAGACGTGCGGCACATGCGTGAGGCCGACGATCACGGTGATCGCGAAGATCGAGTAGATCGACCAGGGCGCGTCGAGACCGGTGAGTTCGCGGAACCACACGGCGTAGAAGCCGACGGGGCCGGCGGCCACGACATAGCCGAAGGCGAGCACCATCGGCGAGACGAACACCGGCGTGAGCAGCAGCGGTTCGAGCCAGCGACGCCCCGGCAAATCGGTGCGCACCATGAGGAAGGCGAGAATGCCGCCGAGCGGGATCGAAATGAACAGCATCCCGAACGCGATGATGAACGAGTTCTTCACCGCCGACCAGAAGTCGGGGTCGGCAAAGACGAAGCGATAGCCGTCGAGACCGAACGTGCGGTTGGCATCGAAGAACGGGGCCGAGAGCAGGCTCTGCACGACGATGAACGACAGCGGCAGCATCACGGCAACGGTGAGCACGGCGATGACCAGCCAGCGCGACGTGGTCGCGAGTGCACGCCAGGGTGTTGTGCCGTGAGGTGTCGCCCCGGCAGGGGGACGACCGGCAGGCACCGCAGAGCGGTCAGCGGTAGAAGATGACAGCATGAGGGTCTCCCTGCACCCCGCGGGGCGCATATCGAGAAAGGCTTGGGGAGAGGCAGGCCGCCGATGCGGCCGCCGGACTTAAGGGTGTTGCCGGTGACGCGATGACCGCGGGGCGGGGGCGCCCCGTCGTGTCACGTCAGCCATGAAGCGCGCGCGACAGCATGCCGCTCAGCGCTTGATGGACTGCTGCCAGCGCTTGAGGAATTCAAGACGCTTGGACTGATCGAGGTAGACGAGCAGGCCCGCACCGATCGGGATCGGCTTGAGCGCCGAGCCGAGTTGTTGCGTGAGGTTCGCCATCGACGTCTCGCCGTCGACGTCCGCTCGAATCGAGAACAGGTTGGCCTGATTAGCGAGCAGGGTCTGGCCACGCTTCGAGAGCAGGTAGTCGACCCAGAGCCTGGCCGCGTTCGAATGCCTGGCCTTCTTCGAAATCATGACGAGACGGCTCACCACCTGCGTGTAGTCGCGCGGATAAACGTAGCCGATGGACGGGTCCTTCTTCGCCTTGGCAAACGCGTAGGAGCCGAGGATGTTGTAGCCGATCAGGTTCTCGCCCGACGAGATGCGCTCCATCATCGCGCCGGTGCTCGATTGCAGCTTCGGGTTAAGCGCGCCGAAAGCGGCCACGAGTTCCCATGTCACCTCCGGGTTCACGCGGGCGTCCTGCGTCAGGTAGTTGAAGCCCACGCCCGACTTTTCGATATCGTAGGTCGTGACCTTGCCCTTGAACTTGGCCGGGTTCGCGTGCAGCAGCTTGATCAGTTCTATGCGCGTCTGCGGTACCTCGTTCGCCGGCAACAATCGCTTGTTGTAGACGATGGCGAGCGGCTCGTACGTTGTGCCGTAGGCCTGCTTCTGATACTGCGCCCATTGTGGAATGTGAGTGGATTCGGGCGATTCGTAGCTCGCCGTCATGCCGTCGTTCACCAGCTTGACCTGAAGGTCCATCGCGGAACTCCAGAGCACGTCGGCGCTGGTACTGTCGGCCGCGCTCTCGCTGATGTAGCGGTTGTACAGCTCGGTGCTGTTCATGTCGTTGTATTCGACCTTCACACCGTACTGCGACTCAAAGTCCTTGATGAGCGGACGCACGAGCGCCGTATCCGTCACGGAGTACACGATGAGCTTGCCTTCCTTCCTGGCCGCGTCGACCGTGGCCTGATAGTTCGCCGGATAGCCGGCGGGCACCTGCGCATGGGCTGCGGGCATAGCGGCTGCGAAGAGCGCTGCGGTCGCGACCATCGCGCCAAGCGATTGCTGTTGCTTCATGTCATCCTCCGGAAGACCCCTTGAATGGGTTTGTCGTTTTCGTGTGGCGCATGGTAATTTGCCGAAACTTTCAATTCGCTTTCGATTTCGTATCGAAGCGGGCCCAAGCCCCCTTTTTTGGGTCATGGATTTCCCTAGGTCTCATGCGCATCCTGCTTGTCGAAGACAATCCGAGTCTGGCCAAATCGCTCTCCGAGGCGTTGACGCAGGCGCACTTCGCCGTCGATTGCATGCACGACGGCGAGGCTGCCGACCACGTGTTGCGCACGCAGGAGTATTCGCTCGTGATTCTCGATCTGGGGCTGCCGCGACTGGACGGCCTGGAAATTCTGCGACGACTGCGCGCGCGCCGTAACCGCGTGCCCGTGCTGATTCTTACGGCGCATGGCTCGCTCGAAGATCGCGTGAAGGGCCTCAACCTCGGGGCCGACGATTATCTTTCAAAACCGTTCGAACTCGATGAGCTGGAAGCACGCGCTCGTGCGTTGATCCGCCGTGCCCAGCATCACGAAAGCGCCGATGTGGTGTGCGGGCCGCTGGTGTTCGATGGCGTTGAGCGCAGCTTCCGTCTCGGCGGCGAACTGCTGGCGCTCACCAAGCGCGAGCGGGCCGTGCTCGAAGTGCTGATCGTGCGTGGCGGACGTGCGATCAACAAGGAAGCGCTCTCGGAGAAGCTCTTCGGCATCGATGAATCCGTGAATCCAGACGCCATCGAAATTTACGTCTACCGCTTGAGAAAGAAGCTCGAAGGCAGCGGCGTGGCGATCGTCACGCTGCGCGGACTGGGCTATCTGCTCGAAGCGAAGTCGGACGCGGCACCGCCTGCCGCATGATCCGCGCGTCTGACGTCGCCCTCCATGTCGCAACCTAACCTTCGCCGTCAACTGGCACTCTGGCTATTATTCCCGCTGCTTGGGTTGCTCGCGCTCGATACCTGGCTGACCTATCAGCGCGCGATGAGCGCGGCCAATTCGGCGTTCGACCGGTCGCTGGAGTTTTCGATCAAGTCGATTCGCGAGGGCACACAACTGATCGACGGAGAAGTGCAGGTCAATCTGCCGTATCTCGCGCTGGAGATGTTCGAATCGGATCGCGGCGGCAAGATTTATTACGTGATTCGTGAAGCGGGCGGCCGCGCGGTGACGGGCTATCACGATCTGCCGATGCCTCCCGGACGACTCGTGCCCGGGCCATATCACGCCGTGTTCTACGACGCCACGTATCGCGGCGAGACGCTGCGCATGGGGGCACTGCAACTGCCCGTGCATGACGTGCCGAACGCGCAGACGCGTGTTGTGTGGATCGTCGTGGGTGAGACGACGGAGTCTCGCCACGAACTGGCGCGTCAGATTCTTACGGGCGCGCTGCAGCAGGAGGTGCTGCTCGTTGTGTTGGCGCTTGCCATCGTCTGGCTGGGCGTGACGCGTGGGCTGCGGCCGCTGAATCGGCTGTCCGCCAAGGTGGCGGCGCGCGATGAAGACGACACGACGCCGCTCGACAATGTCGATCTGCCGACCGAGGTCAAGCCGCTCGTCGAATCCATCAATCAGTATGTGGGCCGCGTGGGCCGCATGCAGGCCTCGCGGCAACGGTTCTTCGCCGACGCGGCGCACCAGTTGAAAACCCCGCTCGCCATCATTCAGGCAGAGTCCGAACTCACGCTCAGGGAATCGCTCAGTGCCGGGGCGCGTGAGCGTGTGGAGCGACTCAACCATGCGGTGAAGCAGGCTGCGAAGAGCGTTCGGCAATTGCTGTCGCTGTCGCGTCTGGAGGCGGAAGGCGGCCCGCCGGTGGCGATGGTGCCGCTACGGCTGGACGATTTGGCGCGCAGCGTGGCCCTCGACTGGTCGCCGGTGGCGCGCTCGCGCGGGATCGATCTGGGCTTTGAGCATGACGGGCCGGTGCCGGTGGTGGCGCAGCGCGAGTTGCTGTCCGAGTTGTGCGGCAATCTCATCGATAACGCCATTCGTTATGCCGGCGACGGTGCTGTCATTACGGTGCGCACCTGGTGTGATGGCGATGTGCCGGTGCTGCAAGTCAGCGACAACGGCCCCGGCATTCCCGAGTGCGAGCGTGAGGCGGTGTTCGAGCGCTTCTATCGCCGCGAGCACGATGGGTCGGCCCCGCAAGCGGTCCAGACTGCGGATGGTTCCGGGCTGGGACTTGCCATCGTCAGGGAAATCGTTCGGATGCATCGTGCCGATGTGTCGCTCGGCGATGCGCCCGGTGGCGGACTCGAGGTGACGGTGCGATTCCCAGCCAGTGACGGCGCTCACTCACGCCTGGAAGGAAATTCCTGATTTCGTCATATTTTGGGATGAGATTTGCCTGAAACGTCCGGTCAACGGGGGATTTCGCAAGCCTTTTCTCGTTTGTGGCGCGTACGATCGATGCACTTTTTATCCGAGGCCGATCATGCGCGAGAGAGAACCGCTCCATTACTTCGATTACGCGGCCACGACGCCGGCGGATGCCGCCGTAATTGCCGCAATGGCCGATTGTCTCGGCGTGGACGGTGTCTTCGGTAACCCAGCCTCCAGTTCGCATGCGGCGGGCGTGAGTGCGCGCCGTCTGGTGGAGCGCTCGCGGGGCCAGGTGGCGGCACTCATTGGTGCCGAGGCGGCCGAGATCGTGTGGACGTCCGGCGCGACCGAATCGAACAATCTCGCACTCAAAGGCTATGCGGAACGCGGGCAGTCGCGCGCACATTTCGTGACGAGCGCGCTCGAACACAAGGCGATTCTCGACACGATGGCGTGTCTGGCATCGCGCGGCGCATCCGTCACGTATCTGACGCCGTCGGCCACCGGCGAGATCACCGCCGATGCCGTGGCGGCGGCACTGCGGCCCGACACCGGACTGGTGTCGGTCATGCTCGTCAATAACGAACTCGGCACGCTGACCGACGTGGCGGCCGTCGCGAAGGTGGTGCATGCGGCTGGGGCGTTGCTGCATGTCGATGCGGCGCAGGCGCTTGGCAAGACCCCCATCGACGTCAAGGCGATGGGCATCGACCTGATGTCGATGTCGGCGCACAAGGTCTACGGCCCCAAGGGCATCGGTGCCCTATACGTGCGCCAGGATGTCATGACGCGCATCGCCCCGCAGATGCATGGCGGCGGTCACGAGCGAGGCCTGCGCTCCGGCACGCTGGCGACGCATCAGATCGTCGGCATGGGCACCGCATGCGAACTCGCCATGCAGGCCATGACGACCGACAACGCGCACATCGCGCAACTGAGTCGCCGCCTGCTCGATGGTGTGCTGGGACTCGGTGACATTGTGCACAACGCCGCGACGGCGCAGCGTATCCCTCATACGTTGAGCTTGACGGTGCGACATCCGGGTTTCGCTACGTTCATGCTCAACGGCAAGCTGGCCGTGTCGTCGACGTCGGCCTGCAACTCGGCGTCGGGGCAGCCGTCTCACGTGCTGAGTGCCATTGGTCTCGACAACGATGCCGCGAGCCGCACGGTGCGTGTGAGCCTCGGGCGCTTTACGACCGAAGCGTCGGTCGATTTCGCGACGGCGTGCTTCGAGCGCGTCGTCGGTCAGTGCCGGGCGTTGGCGGCCTGAGGGCGCGTGTGCCTAACAAGCGGTGACGCGGGCGAACGCGTCGGCGAGTCAGTACGACCCGGTCGGCTGCGACAGGTCGTGATGCCAGGCAGCGTCCCAGTCGTTGTCACGGAGGTAGGGCTTGGCGTCGAGCTTGGCGATGCGCGCAAGAATTCGCTGCGCCGTCGGCGTCGCGCGCAGCAAAGCACGGGTGGTGTCGTCGAGATGGGCGATGATGTCCGCCACCGAGCTGCCGGCTTCGCCGACGGCCCGCTCGGGATCGTAGCTGCCCATCAAGTGCAGGAAATCGGTCGCTCGCTCGCCAAAGACTGCGGTGAAGATTTCCGGCGTTTCGAACAGCATCACCAACAGTGTCGGTGAGACGACCTCGATTTCGAATTGCTGCTTCGGTGCCGACAACATCAACCTTTCCTCCGCATACACCTCCAGATCGCTGATCAGCACGGGATTCGTCGTGTGGGCGTCGCGGATGAGCAGCGCCTGAAGGGGGTGTGTAGCGAGGACGTTCCTGGCGGTTGCCGGCGCATCACTGAGCGGCGACGGGAAAAAGAAGTGCGACGACGCGGAAATTTCGGGGGGCAGCCACGCGTTCAGAAAGTTCACGCTGTCCCGTGAGGGACAAATGATGTTCCGCATTTCCATCTGACTGTCTCCTTAGGTCGAACATTTCGTGAGGTGCTTGCCTTCCTCGACGCAGATTCGGAATTTGCGCTGCAGGGTCTGCGTGAAGTTTCGTCGATGGACACAGCGATCGATATCGTCGCCGGTCCAGCAAAGGATGGTCGCCGGTTTGGTGAAATTGACCCGTTGTTCCGCCGCTTCGGTGTATTCGCCGCTGGCGAACAGGCACCCGATCAGCGCGGCGGGACGGCGCGTCAGCTTCGCCTGGAGCGTTGCAATCGGGTCGGCGCCGATGCGCCGTTTGGTTCGACTGGAGGGGGCCGAATAGTCCTTGCATTCGACCATGGCCGCGATGCCCGCGGCGTAGATCACGCCGTCGATCTGCTCGAGGATCTTCTCATCGACGAACTTGACCGTATACGGCCACCTCACCGTCGCGCCGCCCAGCTCGAACCCCTTCAGTACGAGATATTCCAGCGCCTTGCCCGCGTCCCATCCAGGCGTGGCGCAGCGCTGGATGTCGCGCCACAACCCGGTGACGTCGTCCCAGTCGTACCCCCTGACGCGTTCGATGTATTCGCTGTCCGCTGCCATACCCGCTCTCCGTGAACCGGACACCGATTCTAGCGATGCGAGCGGCGGCGAAACGTCAATGCGCCGATTTATCGGAATGCGCCGATCCGGTTCGGCATTTCGGCGCAGCGAATGTCACGCATTGTGAGGGCTCGTGCTTCCTGATAGGATGTCGGCTGCTTCACGGAGATGGCATACCTCCGGCGTTCGTTGCGCAAACCGCCCCTCCCCGGGGCTGATGATGCCTGCAAGATCCTGGCGTGCCGGGAGGTTGCGGGCTATGCGCGCGAGCGTTTCTCTCATTCTCGGTAGTGTTCAGGCAATTTGTCGAGGGCGTCGCTCGTCCCCCCTGTTGGACACCATGAAGATGTTTCAAGACTCTCCCTTGCGCGACTTGTTCGGCGTGCTGCCGCGCGCGGCACGCGCCAGTTCGCTCGCGGCGCTTGTCGGTATCATGGCCGGCAGTGCATCGGCCCTGTTTCTTGTCGCGCTGGATCTCGCGACCGAGACGCGTCTGGCTCACCCGTGGCTGCTCGGGCTGCTGCCCATCGCCGGCTTCGCGGTGGGCTGGCTCTATTTGCGGCTCGGCGCGAGCGTCGAAGCCGGCAACAATCTGCTGATCGACGAGATTCACGACCCGCGGCGTGTCGTGCCGTTGCGCATGGCGCCGCTGGTGCTGTTCGGCACGGTTGTCACGCATCTGGTCGGCGGGTCCGCCGGGCGCGAGGGCACGGCCGTGCAGATGGGCGGCGCGCTGGCCGATCAGCTCACGCACGTCTTTCGTCTGTCCGGTGAGCAGCGTCGTGTGCTGCTGATGTCGGGCATCGCCGCAGGCTTCGCCTCGGTTTTCGGCACGCCGCTCGCCGGCGCCGTGTTCGGCCTGGAGGTGCTCGCCATCGGACGCCTGCGCTACGACGCCCTGTTGCCGTGCCTCGTCGCGGCGCTCGTGGGCGACGCGGTTACGCGCGCCTGGGGTGTGCATCACACCGTGTACACGATTGCGCCTGGCGCGTTCGCCGCGTCGATGTCGATCACCGGGGCGCTCAGTGCCGCCGCCGCTGGGGTATTGTGCGGACTCGCGGGGATGGCGTTCGCCCAGGCGACGCACGCCACTTCGGCCTTCATGAAGCGGCGTATCGGCTACGCTCCGCTGCGTCCATTCGCCGGCGGGCTGGTGGTCGCAGTGGCGGCCACAGTGCTGGGCACGCCGCAGTACCTCGGGTTGGGCATCCCGACCATCGTTGATGCGTTTCATACGTCGTTGCCGTGGTACGACTTTCTTGGCAAGGCGGTCTTCACCGTCGTCACGCTCGGCTCGGGCTTCAAGGGCGGGGAAGTCACGCCGCTGTTCTATATCGGCGCGACGCTGGGCAACGCCTTATCGCATGTGTTGACGTTGCCGGCGGCGGTGCTCGCAGGCGTCGGTTTTGTCGCCGTGTTCGCGGGCGCGGCCAACACGCCCATCGCCTCGACGTTGATGGCCATCGAGATTTTCGGCCCGCAGATCGGGGGCTACGCCGCGATTGCCTGCGTATTGGCGTATCTGTGCTCGGGGCACACAGGCATCTATCGCGCGCAACGCGTCGGGTCTGGCAAGCACGGAGCCGTACCGGAAGGCGCGCGACTTGGCGACCTGCCCGCATGGCGCAAGACGCTCAAGGCTGGCGCCCGGCCGACCGACGACGCGCACCGCCCCTAAACGATGCCGTGCGCAAGCGTCGTGAGCGTGCGCGCGAACGCCGACGCGTTCTTCATCCCCTGATCTTCGTGGTTCGTATTGAAGAGGACGTGCGTGTCGTCGACGGTCGCGGCCAGTCGCTGGACGCGCGCCGAGATGTCGATCAACTCGCTCGCGCTGTACTCGTAGACGAAGCGTCCCGAGGAGGCGGCGATGCCTCGTCGGTTCCAGGCGGCGGCGTTGCGGCCATGCAGACGGACGACGCACAGATCGTCGCGCGTCGTCGCCCAGACCGCAGGCACCGTGTTGTCGAATCCGTCGGGGCTGTCGACGATGGTGTGCGCCGCCCTCGTCTCGCGCAGCATGGCCAGCGTGGCGGCTTCGCGTGAGGGCGTGTCGAACCAGCTACGGTGACGAAATTCCACGGCGTGCCGTTCGCCATCGAGCCGTCGCGCGGTCTCGAAGACCAGGGCCCGCCCGGCGCGGTCGTTCTGCACCCGCGGGGAGAACTGGAAGTGAATGGCCGCCAGTCGCCCGCACTGACGCAACGGCTCGATGGCTTCGAGATAGCGTCGCCAGAGTTCGTCGCGAAGTTCCGCGGGGAGGTCGTGCGGCGCGAGCGATCCAAGCGACGCAAGCGGGTCCTCTGGCCCTGCGCTTGCGTCGTCCCCCGCACCCAGCGCCTGCGCGATATCGCGCGGCAGTGCCGCGCGCGGCGTCGTATGGCCGGTGAACGCCCGAAATGCCTTGATGTGAAAGCGAAACGACGGGGGCGTGCGTTGCGTCCAGCGCCATGCCATGGCGGCGTCGGGTAGCCGGTAGTAGCTGCTGTCGATCTCGACCAGATCGAACTGCGACGCGTAATGGCGCAGCCGCGCCTCGGGCGTATCGACGCCCGGCGGGTAGAAGCGTCCGCACGCAATGAGCGTCGGATCGGTCCAGGACGATGTGCCGGTACGAATCGTCATGAGGTAGGTGAGTGGGCCGTCAGACGGGCGACAGCCGGAATTCGTCTCAATTTTCGAAGGGACTCGATGGGCGTCGAAGCCATCGTTATAATGTATAAATATACAGTACTCGATGAGCGTACTTGCGGGCCACGGCCCGTCTTTTCGTGGCGCTCCCAGATCTCGCATGTCCGAACAGCCGACCGCCCCCGCCCGCGATCCGTGGGCCGAACTCAACGACCGCCAGCGCGAAGCCGTCGACTACGGCGTCGGTGACGATGGCGCGCCCGGCGGGCCATTGCTCGTCATCGCCGGCGCGGGCTCGGGCAAGACCAGCACGCTTGCGCATCGCGTCGCCAACCTCATCGTGCGCGGGGCCGACCCCAACCGTATCTTGTTGCTCACTTTCTCGCGTCGCGCCGCCGGCGAAATGGAGCGACGCGTGGGCGCGGTGCTGCAAAAGGTGCTGGGGCTGGCGTCGTCGCAACCGCCGTCGCTACCGTGGGCCGGCACGTTTCACGCCATTGGCGCTCGCATTCTGCGCGATGTGGCAACGCGCATCGGCCTGTCGGAAGCGTTCACTATTCACGACCGCAGCGATGCCGAGGATTTGCTGGGCCTTGCGCGCCACGACCTCGGCTTTTCCGCGACGCAGTCGCGCTTCCCGCTCAAGGGCACATGCCTCTCGATCTATTCGCGCGTGGTGAACAGTCAGGCACCGCTTGCGGAAGTGCTCGCGAAGCACTTCCCGTGGTGCGCGCAATGGGAGGCGCAGCTCAAGACGCTCTTCGGTGCCTACGTCGACGCGAAGCAAGCGCAGCACGTTCTCGATTACGACGATTTGCTGCTGTACTGGGCCGAGACGATGAGCGCGCCGGAACTCGCGCGCGAACTGGGCGAGCGCTTCGACCACGTGCTCGTCGACGAATACCAGGACACCAATCGGCTGCAGGCGCAGATCCTGCTCGCGATGAAGCCCGACGGACGCGGCCTCACCGTCGTGGGGGATGATGCGCAGTCGATTTATGCGTTCCGCGCGGCCACCATCCGGAACATCCTCGACTTTCCCGGGCAATTTGCCGGGCCCGCCCATGTGGTCACGCTCGAGCGGAATTACCGTTCGACACAACCGATTCTCGATGCGTCCAATGCCGTGATCGCCGAGTCGAACGAGCGCTACGCGAAGGCATTGTGGACCGATCGGCAATCGACACATCTGCCGCAACTCGTCAATGTGAGCGACGAGTCGGGGCAGGCCCGCTGGGTGGCGGATCAGGTGCTGGCGCAACGTGAGACCGGCACCCGATTGATGCAGCAGGCGGTGCTGTTCCGCACCGGTAGCCATAGCGCGGCGCTGGAGCTGGAACTCACACGCCGCAATATCCCGTTCGTGAAATTCGGCGGCTTGAAGTTTCTCGAAGCGGCGCACGTCAAGGATATGTTGTCGATCCTGCGTTGGGCGCACAACCCGGCCAGCCGCTTGTCGGGGTTTCGTGTGGCCCAGTTGATCCCCGGAATCGGGCCCGTGAGTGCCACCCGATTGCTCGACGCCATGTCGGCCTCCGCCATGCCCGCGCAGGTGCTCGCGGACTTCAAGCCACCGTCGGCGGCCGCTGCCGATTGGCGCGCGTTCGTCGACGTCTTCATCGCGTTGCACGACACGCGGCTGTCATGGCCGGCCGATGTCGATCTGGCGCTGCGCTGGTATGCGCCGCTGCTGACACAACGCTTCGACGACGCGGCCGTGCGCCAGGCGGACCTCGAACAGCTCGCCCGCATTGCGGGTACGTATGGGTCGCGTGAGCAGTTTCTGACCGAGTTGACCCTTGATCCTCCCGACGCCACGAGTGCGCAATCCGGCCCGCCGTTGCTTGACGAGGACTACCTGATTCTGTCGACGATCCATAGTGCGAAAGGGCAGGAGTGGCGCTCGGTCTATGTGCTCAACGTCGTCGACGGCTGCATTCCGTCCGACATGAGCACGGGCGACGACGAGGACATCGAGGAAGAGCGTCGGCTCTTGTATGTGGCGATGACGCGCGCGAAGGAATCGCTGCAATTGGTCGTGCCGCAGCGGTTTTATGTGCATCAGCAAACGGGAATGGGCGATCGCCACGTGTACGGCACGCGCAGCCGTTTCGTCTCCGACACGATGTTGCCGCTGTACGAAATTCTCCCGAAGCCGCGCGAGGGCGAGGTGCCGCGGGGGCCGGTGGGCGACGTGGCGGTGCACATCGACGTCGCTCGCAAGCTTCGCAACGCGTGGTCTTGAGCCCAAGGTTCGCGAACCAGGCACCCAGATGGCCCTTCGAGCGGGCGGCGCTGTTCGCATGCGCCCTGGCGGCCACGCATCGTCAGGTCGTCGCCAGCTTGTCGCCGGGCGCGCATCAGGTATAGTCGCCGCATCGGCGGCGGTGCAGCGCTTACCGCCGCCATGTAAGTTTCGCAAAGCTTTGTCGAGACGGATGCGGGGGAACGCGAATGCAATGGCTGGTGAACCAAATGACGTTGATGCCGACGGGGCTGCTCCTCGTCAGCATGGCCATCGGCACAGCGCTGCTCGCCGTGGTCGTCGCGTGGCTGGCGCGTGTCTGGCTGTTCGATCGATTGGCCGATCCGTCCGAGGTGCGCGGCACGGTATCCGATGTCGTCCACGGTAGCCTGCTCGCGTTCATCGTCTTCGTGCTCGCCCATGTGTTGACCGACGTGCGCGCCAACCTCGGCCATGCGGACGATCAGGCGCTGCGCGAGGCGTCGGTGGTCCGACGTCTCGATCGAGAACTCAAGGCGGTTGGCGACAGCGACGCGCAGGCGGCGCGTGTGTTGCTGCGCAGCTACGTGACGTCCGCCGTCACCGACGAATGGAAGACGTTGAGCACCGCCGACCCGGATCTGTCGCCCGTGACCGAAGCGGCATTGACGGCGTTTGTCGGGGCTACGCGTCGGGTGGTCGCGAAACACGAGGACAGCGCCAGTTCGATCCGGACCTTGCTCGATCGGTTGGAAGAGGCCCGTCAAGGACGTTTCGAAAACTCGACGAAAACCGTGCCCGACGTGTTCTGGTGGGTCATCGCGCTCTTCATGCTGGCGGCGATGGCGATGAACGGCCGGTATCCGGGTTCGTGGAAAAGTAATTTCATCATCGCGATCCACATGGGCGCGATCGGAATGGTCATCGCGTTGATCGTCAACCTCGATGAGCCGTTCCGTGGCGCTTCGGGCATCTCGCCCGCGCCACTCGCGAAATCGGTTGGGATCGCGGTGCCGCGCTGACGCGGAACTTCAACGAGCATTTTTTGCCCGACCGTATCCGGTTGTGGTCAGCAGGAGAAGAGAACGATGGTATCGAATGTGTCCGCAACGTCGGCCGAATCCACGCCGGAAATCGAGGCGTTCCGCCCGGGCGT
Source organism: Pandoraea cepalis (assembly GCF_902459665.1). GTDB lineage: Bacteria > Pseudomonadota > Gammaproteobacteria > Burkholderiales > Burkholderiaceae > Pandoraea > Pandoraea cepalis. The sequence continues at coordinate 341,023 of NZ_CABPSL010000001.1, forward strand.
CTACCGTCATTACAAAGGCAATTGTTATCTCGCGCTAGGTGTCGCCCGCGCCGATGAGACCGATGAGCCGGTGGTCGTCTATACGCGGCTGTACCCGCGCGAAGGGCTACCCATGAGCACCCGTCTGTTGCGCATCTGGAATGAACCGGTGGAGACGGACAGCGGTCCAGTGCCGCGCTTCACGTACATCGGCCACACGACGCCTGCTGCCTGAGCCACGTCGCCTCGCTCGCTTTGCGACGCCTGCGGCAAATCACATGAACGACTGGCATTTCGCCCTTATCAGGACACCCCCTCATGACGCTGCGCCCCCCGATGTCCCATCACACCATTGACGCTTCGCGCTCCCGCCCGGCAACGGTCGACAGGCAAGCGCTCCGCACCCCCGACGTGGGGGACGCGACATTGGCGTCGAAACCCGCCCCGCGCAATCTGCGCCGGTGGTGGGCCTTGTTCGCCATTCTCCCGTTCGTGACGTCGGTGTCAGGGTGCGGATTGATGGCTGCCCCCTGCCGGGTGGCGTCGGCGGGGCTGAAGATCATTCCGGGGGTGGGGGGCGTGCTGGCCACGCCGACGGACGCGTGTGCGGCCGCTATCGACTGAGCGCGCTGGGTCATGACCGCGCCGGACGGTCGAGCGAATTCCGGCCGCGGAAAAAAAGAAAGCCCGCGAATGGCGGGCTTAATCCATATCAGGAGGAGACATGGAGGAGACGAGTTCAGTATAGGACGCCGTGTTGCGACGCACCATATGTAATTTTACGTAGTTACCCGCATGTTGCACATATGCAACGCAAAATAATAACAATAAAATCAGCTACTTATCGCTGATCTCCATCAGTCCCTCTGCTTTTTCGAGCCCAAATTTCGAGGCATCCCTCTAATTATTGTGCGTGCGCACGCTTTCTCGTCGACATGAGGTCGAGGACGAATGGCACCGAATCGCGCAGCGACGGATTGACGGTCGCATCGTGATCGAGCCCTTCGTACGTACGCACCAGGGTGGTGGTTCCCGCTTGGGCCACATCGCGCGCAAACGCTTGTTGCATGATGACCGGCACGTCGATGTCGTTCATGCCCATGCCGATGAACACGGGATGCTTGATATGCAGCGTCGGGTAGCGCAGTGACGGCGTCTGGTTGTCGAGCAGCTTCTGGATATCCGGCTGCATGCTGTTGCCCGCATTCAGGCCGACGGCCGTGGAGTGATCGGTCAGTTCGTCGATGCAAAGCGTGCGGGCTTCGTTCAGCACAGGCAACGCCTGCGGTGAGAAGTAGCGCGACGCCTGCATCGTCGGATCGCGGTCGGCTGCCGACAGGAACAGGTACATCGCGTACGGAATCTTCGGATCCGGCGCGCCCGGATCGGGTTGGCTCGCGAACAGCATGGCGGCCGACGTCTGCGCGTTGAAATACGGCGTGCCCGTGAGTACGGTTGCAATCACTTTGACGTCAGGCGCGTATTGCGGCTGATAACCGGCGGCCGAGAACGCCGCGTGCGCGCCCTGCGATTGCCCGACGAGGACGACGCGGTTCTGCAACGGGAAGACGCTGCGTGCAGCCAGCAGGCTGTCGAGCACGCTGTAGGCTTGCGCACGCGAATTCAGATAGTGGTGCAGCCCGGGCGAGCCCAGACCCGCGTAATCGGGGGCCACGATCGCGAAGCCGAGCGAGAGCCATGTGCCCAGATATTGCATGTCGCGCTGGCTGCGCACATTGAGCGACGGCGCGCACGCGCTGGCGACGCCCACCGTACCGTGCGCCCACACAACGACCGGCCAGCCACCGGGCGGTGTCGGTCCTTTGGGAAGGAAGACGGCACCCGTGTCTTCTCGCGCTTCAATGCCACCCACGCCATCGATGGAGCTGTAACGAATGCGGAATTGCTCGCCGGCCTCGGGCAAGCCGTGGTCGGCATCGAGCGGCTGCCGGTCGACGATCGCCCCGTGTGGAAGTGTGGCGGGCGCGGTTTCGGGCGTGATCGCGTGGGCCGCGCGGCCGATGACCAGACTGGCAAACAGGGCGGCGCTGATAAAGCGCCACAGGCGATGGAACATACTGAACTGTCCTCGTATTGAGTTGTGCTTCTGAAGCATGCGTGAGTGAAGTTCACGCGTCGCCCGCGGACCTGCTGCCATTGCCTTGCGTCGTATTCATGACGTTACGCCGTCGCCATTCAGATGTCTCGGGCGTTTCTGTGTTCCGTCGGCCGTGCTACGGCCGATTTTCCTGCGATTGAGCGACGCTCGCCTGATCGGCGGCGTCCTGCCACGCGCGACGCGCCCGGCGCATACGACGCAGCGCGAGCGACGACATCGTGATCCAGCCGAACGGACGCGGGTCGACAAGCATGCTCACGGCACGCGCGTAATCGAGCACCAGGCCCGGCGTCCACGCCATCGTCTCGGCCCGCTTGCGCAGTTGCGCGGCGACCCACAACTCGGGCGTGAGCCACAGACGTACGAACGTCCACCAGCCGGCATCCGCCCCGCCGGGCAGTTGACCCACGCGGCCTTCGATTGCGGCTTCGAGCGCCTTGGCCACACTGCTCGAGCAGTTGCGGTGCGTGAGGTTATAGGTGGCGTCCTGACGGTAAGCCTGCCAGAACGTGCCTAGCTGACGCGGGCTGTAATTGCGAATACGCACCTTGACGGTGGACGCGCACCAGGCCTTCGATTCCGTTGCATAGTCCGGCTGGAACACGCCGGGGACGTCATTCTCGCGCGTGGCGCGCAGCAATTGTCCGAATTGATCCGGAGAACGGTCGATTTCCTTGGCGGGATACAGACTCACATACACGCCTTCGTGACTCTCCAGCGCGGCGTGACCCGTCGAGATCACGCCATTCCCGTCGACGGCGGCGATATAACGATCGATGACCGGGTGACGGCGCGCCGGGGTCTTGGACGATCCCGATGGTGTCCAGACGTGCACCGTCAACGCGGGTTCGCCGTCGGCGGGCGGGCCCTCCCAGCGCGGTGCGCGGGGACGATTCCTCCACAAGCCGCGTTTGTCGCTGGGGCTGCCGAGAATCTGCTCGACGCGGAAGTCGCGGCGCAGGCGCCGCGCGCGCATGGCGAGGACCAGTAAGTTCCACCCGGTGAACGCGAGCCCCAGCCCGATGGCGTAGGGCAAGGTGCCCTTGTAGTGCGTCGGATACGGCTGATAAAAGAAGATCGCCACGGCAATCTCGACCAATCCCCCCGCCGTGGCCCACATCCAGCGCGGATACCGCACGACATAGGCCGCCACGCATTGCAGCAGCCCATCGGCGAGGAATAGCGTACCGAACAGCATCGACAGCCAGAAGTTACCGTGCTGTTGATGAAAGAAGAGCACCAGCAACGCAGCGAGGGTAAAGGTGCCGCCCTTGAGTGCGCGCACGATGCGCTGGCCGCCAACGCCGATGCTGACGATGGCCAGCGTCGCCAGGCCTTCGAGCAGCAGCAGCCAGGCGAACACGTTGAGCGGGAAGTGCACCACCCCGTCGAGGGCATCGACGATCAGCGCCAGCCCGAAAGCGAAGAAAATCGCCCCGATCCAGATCAGGGCGAGGGCGCGGCGGCGCAAGTAATCGACGCCGAGCAACAGCAATATCAAGCGTACCAACGCAGGGTCTCCATCGCATGCGCCTGTCCTCGAGACGGGACACGGCGCGCACCCCGAATGCGTGACGATTGGGGATGTGGCTGATTTTGACGCTATCTTAGCGCGTGAACCGTGACAGACCAAAAACAAAGGCGGCGCGCTCCTTTCAGGGCGCGCCGCCTGTTGTGGCGGGCGATACTCGCAGCGCCCCGAGAGGCACGGCGAGTGTTGGCCGACTCAGTCCTTCTTGCTTTCGAGCTGCGGCAGGGCGTCGCCGCTCGATGCGGTGAGCAGACCGGCCTTGGCATAGGTCATGAGCTTCTCGCGCGTGTCGACGATGTCGAGCGTGCGCATCGTGAGCTGGCCGATACGGTCGAGCGGCGTGAACACCGAGTCGCCCTTTTCCATCGTCAGGCGCTCGGGCTTGTACGTCAGGTTCGGCGACGTCGTGTTGAGCAGCGAGTAATCGTTGCCGCGACGCAGCTCGACGGTCACTTCGCCGGTCACGGCACGCGCCACCCAGCGCTGTGCCGACTCGCGCAGCATGATGGCTTGCGGGTCGAACCAGCGGCCCTGATACAGCAGACGGCCGAGGCGGCGGCCATTCTCGCGATATTGCTCGATGGTGTCTTCGTTGTGGATGCCGGTGACCAGACGCTCGTACGCGATGAACAGCAGCGCGAGGCCCGGGGCTTCATAGATGCCACGGCTCTTGGCTTCGATGATGCGGTTCTCGATCTGATCGCTCATGCCCAGGCCGTGACGGCCGCCGATGCGATTGGCTTCCTCGAACAACTCGACGGCGCTCGCGAACGTCTTGCCATTGAGCGCCACCGGCTGGCCTTCTTCGAAGCGCACGGTGACTTCTTCGGCCTTGATCGCGCAGTCGTCGCGCCAGAACGGCACGCCCATGATCGGCTGCACGATCTTGATGCCCGAATTCAGATGCTCGAGGTCCTTGGCTTCGTGCGTCGCCCCCAGCATGTTCGAGTCCGTCGAATACGCCTTCTCGACCGACATCTTGTAATCGAAGCCGTTGGCGATCAGGAATTCCGACATTTCCTTGCGGCCGCCCAGTTCGTCGATGAACGTCTGGTCGAGCCACGGCTTGTAGATTTGCAGGCCCGGGTTGGTCAAGAGACCGTAGCGGTAGAAGCGCTCGATGTCATTGCCCTTGTACGTGCTGCCATCGCCCCAGATATTGACGTCATCTTCCTTCATTGCCGCGACGAGCATCGTGCCCGTGACGGCGCGGCCGATCGGCGTGGTGTTGAAGTACGTGACGCCGGCGGTCGAGATGTGGAACGCGCCCGATTGCAGGGCGGCGATGCCCTCGGCCACGAGTTGCGCACGGCAGTCGATCAGACGGGCGTTCTCGGCGCCGTAACCCATGGCGCGGCGCGGGATTTCGTCATAGTCCGGTTCGTCCGGCTGACCCAGATTGGCCGTGTAAGCGTACGGAATCGCGCCCTTTTGGCGCATCCAAAGCAGCGCAGCGCTGGTGTCGAGACCGCCCGAAAAGGCGATGCCGACCCGTTGTCCCGTGGGAATGTGTTGCAGAATCGTGGTCATCGGCGTGGAAAAGCTGGGTTTTTAACCTGTCAAGTATCCCCGTCCGGGCTATGGATGGTCAAGTCTGACGGCCGATTCCCGTGCGTCGGGACGCCAAACATTGCGCAAAAGGTCACCATTGAGTGCCGGCCACGCTACATGCGGACGACAGGAAATCGGAAAACGCGCGAATCACGAGCGATGCCTGTCGATGCTGCGGATAGACCACGTGGATCGCCGACGGGGCGGGCTCGAACGCGTCGAGGACCGTGACCAGCCGTCCACTCAGCAAGGCGGGCGCCACGATGAACACCGGCAGCCACGTGATGCCGAGCCCGGCCACGGCGGCGTCACGTGCCAGTTCGCCGTTGTTCACGCGCAGGCGACCGGTCACCGGAATTTCGACCGGATGACCGTCTCGCGTGTAAGTCCAGCTCACGCGCTGGCTATGCCCATAGGGCAGCAGGGCGTGCTCGCGCAGCGCTTCCGGCGTTTGCGGCGCATCGTGCGCCTCCAGATACCGCGGGCTGGCGCAGGTCACCATGCGCATGGGCGCGACCGCCCGGCCGATCAGCGACGAATCGGCCAGTGCACCGATGCGCACCGCCACGTCGTAGCCTTCGCCGATGATGTCGACGGTGCGGTCGTTGAGTTCCAGCTCGATGGTGACGTCCGGATAGGTCGTGAGAAACGACGGAATGACCGACCCGAGAAACATCGTGCCGAATGACATGGGGGCGGAGACCCGCAGATTGCCACGCGGGCGCTCCCCTTGACTGCTCACGGCGAGGTTGGCCGCCTCCACGTCGTCGAGAATGCGCCGCGCGCGCTCGTAATAGACGCGGCCGAGGTCCGTGACCGCGAGTCGCCGCGTCGTGCGCAACAACAAACGCACGCCAAGCGCCTGCTCCAGCGACGAGATGCGGCGGCTCACGAACTGTTTCGACAGGCTGAGCTTTGCCGCCGCGCCCGTGAAGCTCATGGCATCGACCGAAGTGACGAAGATCCGCATGTCGTCGAGTAAATCCATCCGCAAGCTCCCAGTCATAAGAAGATCCAGGTGACAACGAGGGGATTCACCCCAATATTGTCACCCGGTAAGCGACAATCTTAGCCGAGATGACGCGCAGCCGGCCTATCGAAGCGCCAGTCGTAGTCCCAGCAGGATTGCGGCGGTGCCTGCGACGGCGAGCGCCGTGGGACGATGGCCGAAGATGCCCCAGTCGAGCAGCGCCGTCACCACGGGCACCAGATAGAACAGGCTGGTGACGGTGACGAGATTGCCCGTCGCGATCATGCGGTAGAGCAGCAGCGTTGCACCGACCGAAATCACGAGCGCCATATAGAGCAGCGGCAGCCAGAAACCGAGCGACGCGTCGACGTGCCACGGTTGCGTGGGCACGACGACCAACGCCAGCGCGAACCCGACCGCGTATTGCAGCGGCAGTACGTCGAGCGGCGTTTGTCGCGAGCCTTTCTGCGCGAGGGTACCCAGCGTCATGCACGCCAGCGCGGCCAGCGCCCACAGCGAGCCCGCCGCCGACAACCGCGCCGACATCAGGCTTTGCGCGACGACCAGTGCGAGACCGGCGAGAGCGAGCGCTAGTCCCGCGAGACGTCGCGCGCTATGCGCCCGCTCCAGCGCCACCAGCGTGAGAATCGGCTGCACGCCCAGCACCGTGGCGAGTGCGCCGGGCGTGATGCCATGCGAGAGCGCCAGCAGGTACGCCGCCTGATAGCCGCCAATGAGCAGCACGCCGGTGCCTGCCACTTGCCACCGGGTGTTCGCGGCCGGCCACCATTGACGGCGCGTCAGTGCGATGAGTGTGAGCGCAGCCAGCGCCACCCCAAGCCGAATGACAAGAAACGCAAACGCCGACGCATGCGCCAGCCCCCATTTGGCAGCCAGTGCGCCGCCGCTCCATAGCAGAACAAACAAGAGCGTCGCGCCGTGCCGGCGCCACGCGAGACCTTCTGATTGCATCGATCTTCCCCTGAACAGGATGTCCAGCCTGCCGGGCGCGACGTCAATGAAAACGGCTCAAGAACGCCGCTCCCTGTGACGCGACGCCGTCGCCGACACGGCATGACACAACGTCACGGCGTTCGACGCACGATGCGCTGACAGGCGGATCGAAACTGAAATTCGAATGAAAAGGTGTTGTGCCGGGCGACGAACGCCCGGCGCGCCAACGGTGGCGTCAGGCCACGACGCCGGTATCGGCGACTGCGGCAGCGACCACCCCAGCGGGCGGTGCCACGCCGGCCGGCGGGGGAGGCGCGACTGCTGCAAAACGTCCGCGCAGACGTGCACCCACCGCGCGTTGCGGCGGTGCTACGGCAAGTCGAAGGGACGTGTGAACAGTCATGGATCGATGAGGAGAAAAGAGGCGCCCGTCTCTCGACGGGCGTGGGCACACTTTACACGCAGCGATCCCTTGCGGCAAGCGCGAGGCGAACCCGACGTGAACCCGAGCCGAATCGGTGGCGAACCTGAGGCGAGCCCTAGGCGAATGGGATGTGAGCGCGCAATATCAAGCCGTTGGCCACGTGCCCGTGCGCTCGACACTCGGTGACGTCTCGCCATCGCGCCACGCGGCCGGCAGCGCGCCATGCACGCGCCGAACCTCGCGCACCCGCATGCGCACAAGCCGCTGCGCGCCGGCGAAGCCGCTCGTCGTTTCGTCCTGCCAAAGAATTTCCGCGTCGCCTGCCACGTGCAGAAAGTCGCCCGACGCAAAGTCGACGAACACCAGTCCCGCCCTCGGATTGGCGTGCAGATTGCCCAGCGTGTTGTAGTAGGCGTTGCCACGGAAGTCGGGCCACGTCAGCGTGTTGGCATCGTCGACACGCACGAAGCCCGGCTTGCCGCCGCGATGCGAGACGTCCGTACCGGCGCTGCGCTCGGTCGCGCCGTCGCCCGCGTAATGCGTGGCGATGAAGAACGTGTCGGCGCTCGCGATCTGCCATTGCGCATCGTCGTCGAGCGATGCCCGCGGCGGCTCGGCCAGTGCCGGTGCCGCGTGCGCTTGCGGCGTGATATCGCGTTTGTGGATGTACTGCGGGCAGTTGCCGAAGCTCTGCGCAACGCGAATCGCAAAGCCCTGCGCATCTGCGTCGACGACCTGTCCGTTCACACGATTCCGGCGGCGTGTCGACGGCTCGAGCCCCAACACGCCCACCGGCGCGCCTGGCGTCACGGCGCCGTACAAAGGATCGGTGGCGGGCGGCAAGGCATTCACCCGCAGCAACGTCGGCTCCGGCGCCTGAGCGAAGCCGGGCGTGCCGCTTAACAGCGTTGCCCAGGGTTGCCCCCGCGCGTCGAGCGCACCCACGACCAGAAACGGCAACTGGGCGAAGAACTGACGATGCTGATCGGGCATCGCGCTGCGGATCACCCGCGCCCCGATATCCGCTATCGCTTCGCGCGAACCGGCCAGTGTCTGCACGGCGAGTTCGCCTGCATGGAACGGTGACGTGGGGACCGAAGGGGATTCGGACGTATTCATGATGTCCTCCCGAGGCTCAGGCGGCGTTCAGGCCGCAAGCGCTCGACACCATCGGCACGAAGCGCGGCAACGCGGCGACACGGGCCAACCACGCAAGCACGGCCGGATACGGTTCGAGCGAGACGTTGCCCTCGGGCGCATGCGCGAGATACGTATAGCACGCCACGTCGGCGATCGTTGGCGTGTCGCCGGCGAGAAACGGCGTCGCCTGCGGTGCCGACAGATGGGCTTGCATGCGCGACAGGAGGAGTGTGGCGCGCTCGATCATCGCCGTGGCGTCGATGGGACGCTTGAACACGACAACCACGCGCGCGGCCGCCGGTCCGAAGGCCAGATCGCCCGCAGCCACCGACAGCCAGCGCTGCACCGTGGCGGCCGTCAGGGGGTCACGGGGCAACCAGGTCCCATGCGCATCGTAGCGACTTGCGAGGTAGACGAGAATCGCATTCGAATCGGCAATCACCTGCCCGTCATCGTCGATGGCCGGTACTTGCCCGAACGGGTTGAGCGCAAGAAACGCCGGTTGCTTTTGCTCCCCCGTCATCAGGTCGATGTCGATGGTCTCGTATGGCAGATCCAGCAGGTGCAGCATCAGTTCGACACGATGGCAATGGCCTGACAGCGCATGCCGATACAGGCGAATCGGACGCGTTGGGCGCAAGGACGGCTCGGGTGAGGGGGCATGCGTTTCGGCGGGGTGGGCCATGAGATGTCTCCGGTGGTGAGCGAGGCCGCGTGAGTCCTGCGCTCAGGCGTGTCACGCGATGCACCGATTTTCCATCAAGCCGATTTCCGGATAAATGCCGCAGAGCTGATTTGACTGCTCCAATATTCGGAGTAATGATGCGCGGTATGGATAAACTTCGTGCCATGCAGACGTTCGTCGCCATCGTCGATCAGGGCAGCCTGAGTGCGGCGGCGCGCGCGCTCGACTCCTCCCTCCCGGCGGTCGTGCGCACGCTGGCGGCGCTCGAAACATCGCTCGATGTCCGGTTGCTCAATCGCACCACGCGCCGTATCGCGCTCACCGAAGAGGGGCGGACGTATCTCGACACGTGCCGCCAGATCCTGAGCGAACTCCAGGAGGCGGAAGCGCGGCTGGCGGCGCGGCACGAGGCGCCGAGCGGCACACTCGTGGTCACGGCGCCGGTGCTGTTCGGGCAGTTGCACGTCGCGCCCGCGCTATATCGCTTCCTGCGCGCGTATCCGGCCGTCAAATGCCGGCTGTTGCTCAACGATCGCGTGGTGAATCTCTGGGAGGAAGGCATCGACGTCGGGATTCGCATCTCGCCGCTGGACGACTCCACGCTCGTTGCGCAAAGCCTCGGGGCCATTCGTCGCGTGGTGGTGGCGAGTCCGGCGTGTCTGGCCGAGCAGGGGGAAGTGACGCACCCGCACGACCTGGCGGGCAAAAATTGCATCCGCTCGCATGGTGGCGGCTTCGGACAGTGGCGGTTCTGGGAGGGAGGGCGCGAATTCGTCGTACCGGTCGACGGCAATCTCGAGGTCAGCCACGGCCTCACGGCCATCGACGCGTGCCTGGGCGGAATGGGCTACGGCTGCTTCCTCTCGTATCAGGTCGCTGCGCCGATGGCCGACGGCCGTCTGGTACGCGTGCTCAAGGACTACGAAGGTCCGGCACGGCCGGTCAATATCGTGTATCCCCACGCGCGACTGCTGCCATCGCGCACGCGCGTGTTCGTGGAGTGGATGAAGCGGGAGTTGCGCGACGTGTCGATGCGATGAACAAAAGAACGCGGAAAGCGACAGTGCCGCTTCCCGCGTAAAAAGCCCGCCGACGCCAATCGGCGGACCGCTTCGTTCGTTGTGGAATCAGTCGTCGTCGCCGTGACGCCAGCCCCAACCGCGGTGGTGGCCGCGATCGTGACGGTCTTCCCAGCGGCGATCACGCCAGTCGTCCCAGCGGTCGCGACCGTAGTAGACAACCGGACGCGGGGCTTCGTACATGGGGCGCGGCTGCACATAGACAGGCTGCGGTGCCACGTAGACCGGCGGCGCTTCAATCACTGGCGCGGGCAAGCCGAGATAGACGCCAACATCGACACGGGCCGACGCGGCGCTGGAAGCAAGAGCGGCGGCGGCGCCAAGGGCAGCGACGATAAGCATGCGTTTCATGATGTCCTCCAGTGACGCTCGCAGGTCGATGCATCGTTCGATGACATGGTGCGACTGCGTGCGCGTGGGCAATGAAGCCAGTGAGTCGGATCGATTCGCGAAGGCCGTGCAAGCCGGGAAGCATTCCCATCCTGATGCCTTTCGTCGAACCGTTGAAGCCAGTGTATCGATGACCCCGCGCGGCAGGTGCTACCAGTTTGTCGGGGATGTGTCGTTTTGTAACGCGGGCGATGGGCTTCGCGCGGTCGCGGAAAAAACAAAAGGCGTTACGCGAAAAACGCGCAACGCCTTGTGCTTTTGATTCGTTGGTAGGCTCGATTGGACTCGAACCAACGACCCCCACCATGTCAAGGTGGTGCTCTAACCAGCTGAGCTACGAGCCTAGAAAGACCGCGAGTATAGGGGGAATTCCGGAACCTGACAAGTGTTTCGCGCGATATCGTCGAAAAAAGTTTCGAGCGCGCTCATTCGCCGCGTTTCGCCGTGCCGCGCCTGGGCTTGATCCGTACCCAGAGGCTCTTGTTCCCGCCGCTGCCCGTGCGCTGCTCGACGTCGAACAGGCCGATGGTCGCCACGAGGTCGCTCAGCTTGCCGAAGCCATAATTGCGCGAGTCGAAGTCCGGCGCCTGTTTGGCGATATGGCTGCCGATGGGGCCAAGACTCGCCCAGCCGTCCTCGTCCGACACGCCGGTCACCGCGTTACGCAGCAGCCGCACGAGGCGCGTGTCGCGCTTCAGGTCCGACGCGCTGCGGCGCTTGCGCGGCGCCGGGGCTTCGTCGCCGTCCGGCTCGTCGTCCTGACGCAGCAATTCCGTGTAGATGAACTTGTCGCAGGCCGTGACGAACGGCTGCGGCGTCTTGCGCTCGCCGAAGCCGTACACGATCAGTCCCTGCTCACGAATGCGCGAGGCGAGCCGCGTGAAATCGCTGTCGCTGGAGACGAGGCAGAAGCCGTCGAAGCGTCCCGTGTAGAGCAGATCCATCGCGTCGATGATCATGGCGCTGTCGGTGGCGTTCTTGCCGACGGTGTAGCGGAACTGCTGAATCGGCTGGATCGAGTATTCGAGCAGGCACTTCTTCCAGCCGTCGAGATTGGGTTTGGTCCAGTCGCCGTAGATGCGCTTCACGCTCGCCACGCCGTACTTGGCCACTTCGGTGAGCAGTCCTTCGACGATGGCGGGCGCGGCGTTATCGGCGTCGATCAGAACGACGAGCGTGGGGCCTTGGGCGGCCACAGGGGGTGTCACTGGCATGACGGGGTTCCTTGAACGCGAAGACGTTTCGCATTATGGCCCGGAACGGTGTCCGTCATGCCGTGACCGGAATCAGCGGTTGCCGCGACGCTGCCCCAGCGGGGCGAACCACAGCACCGCAATGCCGACGAGCAAGCTTACGGCAGCGAACATCAGGCCCGAGGTGAACGAGTGCGTCCAGTCCTTGAGTGCGCCCACGACAATCGGACTGAGCGCCGAGCCGAGATTGCCGACGGCGTTGATGACCGCCAGTCCGAGGGCGCGCGTATGCGGGGCGAGACTGCGGTCGGGCACCGTCCAGAAGATCGCCATGGCGGTGTAGGCGCCGGTCGAGGCCATCGCTACCCCGGCGAGGCGCAGCGCCGGCTCCGGCGCGAAGCACGTGACGACCCAGCCCGCCGCGGAGAAGAGCATGGGCAGCACCAGATGCCAGCGGCGTTCCTGCAGCCGGTCGGAGCGGCGTCCCCACCAGATCATGCCGGCAATTGTGCAGACCGACGGAATCGCCGCGAGCAGGCCGATGGTCACGTTGCTGCTCGTCGTGCCGAAGCTCTTCACGATCTGCGGAATCCACAGCGACGCCAGCGAGAGCGTGTTGACGAGGCAGAAATACCCCAGCGCAAACTTCGCCACGCTCGGTGTGAGAATGGCGCGCCACATACTGTTGCCGGCGTGCGCCGCACCGCCCGTCTGTTGCGTGAGCGCGGCGGCACGGTCGCGGGCGATCATCGTGTCGAGCGCGCGCTTTTCGGCGACGCTCAACCAGCGCGCGTCGGCGGGTTTGTCGTCCAGATACCACCAGGTGACGACGCCGAGCAAGACCGTCGGCAGTCCTTCGAGCACGAAGAGCCACTGCCACCCGGCGAGTCCGCCTACGCCGTCGAGCCGCAGCAAATAGCCCGATGCGGCGGCGCCGAGTGCGGACGTCACCGGCATGGCGATCATGAACCAGGCATTGGCGCGTGCGCGCGCGGCCGAAGGGAACCAGTCGCCCATATAGAGCAGCATGCCCGGCAGGAAGCCTGCCTCGGTAATGCCGACGATGGCGCGAATCAGATAGAGGCTGGTGGCGTCGTGCGCGAACATCGTGGCGCTCGAAGCGAAGCCCCACGCGATCAGAATCGTGCCGATCCAGCGACGCGCGCCGACCTTCACGAGCATCAGATTGCTCGGCACACCGCACAGCACATACGTGAGGTAGAACACGGTCGAGGCCATGCCGAACATCGTGCTCGTGAGCTTCAGATCCTGGCTCATCGTGAGCGCGGCGAAGCCGACGTTGATGCGATCGAGAAACGAGAACAGGAACAGCACGAACAGGAAGCCGAGCAGGCGGCGCGAGACCTTGCGTACGACTTCGCGCTCCAGGGCCTCGTTCGGAAGACACTGCGACGCCGGCGTGCCATCGAGGGCGACAGCGGCGGGCGATGCGGGTGCAGCGATTCCGCCGGCGATACCGGCGGCAGACGTGATACGACTCATGATGGGTGTCTTCTCCAACGCTCCCCGCCTCGGATATTGTGTGGCGGTGTGATGAAAGCGGGTCCGCCATCGAGGGCGGACGCCGAAGGGAACCGTGTTTAATCCTGTGCGCTGCGGGCGGCTTGCTGAATGCAGTCGATCACGCGCTGTGGATCGTCGATCTCGTGTGCCAACAGCAGAACGACTTTGGCGAGCAGCAGCTCGCGCTTGTCGTCCGGTGCGGCGTCGATGGCCAGCGCGAGGGTGTCGTAAATCTCCTCGAGTCCGGCGATGGCGGTTGGTTGGGCGGTCATGGCAGAGCTTCCTTGTGTGAGGTGACGGCTCAGGCGTGGGCCGTCGCCTGTGCGAGCGCGCTGGCAAGACGCGTGGCGTCGAGCTGCTGCCAGCGGGCGCAGACATGATGATCGGGACGCACGAGGTACGCCGTGCCGCTGGCGGCACCGTACTTCGTCGCGGCATGGCCCGTCGGATCGGGCAGCGTGAGGTCCGCGCCCGTCACGTCGTCTTCCGACGGCGCGAACGCGATCACCTTCACCGGCACACCGCGCTCGCGCCACGTCACCAGCGCATGACGCACGGCATCGTCGAGCGGGGCATCGCCAAACGTCACCAGATGGAACGCGGCGCCGAGGTGGTCGTACAGATAGTCGTTGTCGCCGAGCTTGACGTTCGGCGCCGGCGCACCGACGCCGGGTCCCGCCGTCATCCGCGCGTTGTCGTCGTTGGGGCTGTTGAGCGGCGAGTCGCGATAGTCGTGCGCGCGCGAGGTGCGCCAGTGGAACAGCGGCCGCACGAATTCGTGATCGAGCGAGAGATCGAGCACGGCGTCGCGCAACACACGGAAGCCATGTGAGGGTGGCGTCATGAAGCGTGTGCTCTTGCCGGCCTCCGCGATGATCTCGCGCGCCGCGCCCACGCGGTCGTTTGTGTACGACGCGAGCAACGACGCCGGTGCCGCACCCTTGGCAACTGCGGCAAGTTTCCACGACAGATCGATGGCGTCCTGGAAGCCAGTGTTGGCCCCACGCACGCCGAAGATCGGCAGCAGGTGAGCGGCGTCGCCCGCGAAGAGAATGCGTCCGTGCACGTAGTCGGGCAGCGTAAGCGCGCGCGCCGAATAGACCGAACACCAGTCGAGTTCCCACGGCGTGCCGCCGAGACCCATCATGTCGAGCTGCGCGTCGATGCGCTCGCGAATCGTCTCGGGTTGCAGCGCGTGCTCGGACGTCTCCGACGCCGGCAATTGATAATCCACGCGCCAGATGCCATCCGGCTCGCGATGCATGAGCACCGTGTTGCCGGGATTCCAGTCGGGGGCGAAGTACGCCAGGCGCTCGGTGGGCAGATCGAGATCGATGCGGATGTCGGCGATGACGAAGCGGCCTTCGTAGCTCGCCCCTTCGAAACGCAGGCCCAGCGCGGTGCGCACCGTCGAGCGCGCGCCGTCGGCGGCGACGAGCCAGCGCGTGCGTTGCGTGTACTCGCCCTCGGGCGTATCGATCTGCAGTGCCACGCCGTGGTCATCCTGCGTCAGCGCAACGAGCTTGTTGCCCCATCGCATCTCGATGAGCGGCTGGCGCTCGACGGCGTCCACCAGATAACTCTCGAGCACGTTCTGTTGCAAGTTGATCAGCGGCGCGAATCGGTCGTCTTCGTCCACCGGCGACTCCATGCGGAAGACGCGCTGGCCGCGATAGTAAGAATTCCCGCTGGTCCATGGCAGGCCCTTCGCGAGCACGGCGTCGGCCACGCCCACGGCTTGCAGAATCTCCTGCGAGCGACGCGTGAAGACGATGGCGCGGCTGCCTTCCGAGACTTGCTGTTCGGCCTGGAGCACGACACAGCGCACCCCATGGCGTGCCAGCGCGAGTGCGGTGACCATACCGATGGGGCCGCCGCCCACGACGGTGACAGGGACGTCCGGGGTTGTCTCGCCCTGCGGCGCAAAGTGCGGATGGACGCGGTACGCGTGATAAAGCGACGCGCGCGGGGTGGTCTCTGGTCGATGCATGATGCGACACCCAAAAATTCGGCTCGGCACGTACGCAGCGAGTCTCGTGTCAGCGGGGAGACGACGCAAGCGCAGCGCGCGAATGGCAAAAACGCCAACGAGCATATAGTTGCTAACACAACCATTCTAGTGTGCTAAGGTTGCGCTCGCAACAAAATATCGACCGTTTTCGACTAGGGAAAAACACTGAGATGCGGCCTGTCCACCCATCGCTCGACCAGTTCTTGACGTACAAGATGCACCGCCTGATGAAGCAGCACGACAAACGTATCGCGCAGTCGTATGCCGACGCGGCGCAATTGAGTCTGGCCGAGTCGCGCGTGTTGGCGGCGGTGGGCACGGCGGGGGCGTTGTCGAACTCGGAGCTGGCGCGTCGCGCGAATCTCGACAAGAGTCAGGCGAGCCGGGGGGCAGACGGGCTGGTATCGCGCGGACTGGTGCGTCGTGCGCCGGACGAACACGACGGCCGAGCGGTCAAGGTCACGCTCACGCCGGAGGGCGAGCGCGTATGGCGCGTGGTGATCGATGCGGCGCGCGCCCACTACGACCGATTGTTCGACACGCTGACTGACGACGAGATGCGCGTGTACGAGCAACTGCTCGACAAACTGCTGCTGCGCTCGGACGAACTCGACGGGCAAGGCTGATCGGTCTCACCCGGGGGCATGCGCCGCGTGCCACTTACGCGGTGCCACGGAAACGGAAAGCGCACCCGCGTGAAACAGCGCCCCAAAGATCGGAGTGCGGACACGCAGATGCCCTTTTGCTCAGTTGTGCCACGCGCACGTCGACGTCATCAACGCCTTCGCTTTGCACACGTGACGCGGGCCTTCACCTTCCTCAAGCGAACGACAGCGTCTTCGTCAGATCGCCCGGCGGCATGGCCCCGCGCGCCGCGAAGGCGGCGTTGCGATGGGCGATGCCTTCGAGCGTCGGCAGATCGTACAGGCGCGTGATAAAGCGCAGGATCGACGTGGTGTCGTAGAAGGTGTGATCGACATTGCCGCGTTTGGCGAACGGCGAGACCACTAGCGCCGGAACGCGTGAGCCCGGTCCCCAGCGGTCGCCCTGCGGCGGCGCGACGTGATCCCACCAGCCGCCATTCTCGTCGTACGTAATCACGACCATCATGTTTTGCCACTGCGGCGACTTCATCAGATGGGCCAGCACGTTCGCCACGTGTTGGTCGCCGGACTCCACATCCGAATACCCCGCGTGTTGGTTCAGGTTGCCCTGCGGCTTGTAGAACGTGACGGCGGGCAGCTTGCCGGCGATGGCGTCGGCGATGAATTTGTTCGCGATCGGGCTGTCGCCTTCACCACCATCGCGCAGATGCATCTCGCGTGCGGCCGTGCCGGGCGCGTACTGGGCGAAGTAGTTGAACGGTTGATGGTGATACTGGAAGTTCGGTTTGTCCGCACCGCCCTTGTGATCGAGCGCCGACTGCCACGCGCCCGCGTACCACGCCCACGACACGCCCTTCGTCGAGAGCACATCGCCAATGGTGGGGAACGTTTGCGGGGGCAGCGTGGCGGGGTTCGACGGATCGGCCAGACGCTTGTCGCCGGAGGCCGCGGGCTTGATCGGCGACGGCTGATACGCCGGCATCATCGTATTCACCGCAAAGTTGTCGGGCGTGATGGCACCGTCGCGCACGAACTTCGGCGGACCGTCAGCCGCCGACGCGGGCGACGCCGGCGACACCGCCAGACGTACACCTTGCGGCCCGTCGGCCAGCACGGCGATCTTGTCCTTGGCCGGACTTTGCGCGGCGTTCGGATACACCGGCGGGCGTCCAGAGATCAGGAACTGGTGGTTCAGGAACGAACCGCCGAAAGCCGCCATGAAGAAGTTGTCGCACATTGTGTACTGCTGCGCGATCTTGTACATGTCGAGCGTCTTGGCCGTCTCGCCGTAGTAACCCATCGTCAGACCGCCCGAGTTGGCCCATGCGGCGAACTGGTTGTTTGTGCCGCCGTTGATCTGCATCTGGTTCTGCCAGAACAGGTGCCATAGATCGCGCGTGATGACCGACGTCGGCAGCAACTGGCCTTCGGCGTCCTTGAGCATGAATGGCGCGTTCGGCTGCCGCGCGATGTCCTTCTCGGCGATGTGATACTTCTTTCCGCCGATCGTCTGAGCGCGCGGCACGAGACCCTCGAAGATCGGCGGCAGCAGCGGCATTGGCGTTTTGCCGTCGCGGTCGAGTTGGGTGCAGACCGACGCCGGCACTTTCGCGAGCGGCTTTTCCAACCCGGGGAAATCGGCGAACAGATTGTTGAAGCTGCGGTTCTCGAGATAGATCACGACCACCGTCTTGATGTTGGCCTTGAGCTGGGCGTCGAACGTGCCGCCCGCGGCGACGGCCGTGGGTGCGCCGGCACTGCCTTCGGCGGCGCAGCCGGTCAGTGCCGTCGTGGCGCCCGCCGCGCTGGCCGCACCGATGGCGGCCAGGCCTTGAAGCAGACGGCGGCGCGACGGATCGGCCGGGTTGTCGTCGTGCGCTGGGGCGGCGTCGAGCGCGGGATCGTGAGGTTGGGGCTTGGCGTCGTGCGTCATGATGTCCTTGATGGGCGAGTCGGGCAGAGGCGTTCGGCGAGGCAGGCGTGCACACCCGCGTCCGGTCGGCAACGGCTGACGAGCGGGAGCCGCGTCGTCGGCCTGCCGGGGCAGGCTGGGCAGACGACGTTTTTACGCGGGGAGTGTGACAATTCGGTGACGCCGTCGCGATGTCGCGACAGACAAAACGCGGTGGGGTGGCGCACGCGACGCAATCGACTTGCGTGGCTCTGGTGGCTCACGCGGCGGGCGTCTCCGGCGGCACGGCGTAGCCCGTGTCCTCGAACAGCTCGGTGCGGAACTGTTCGACCAGATCGTCGAGCAGGGCGCGCAATGCGCTGGGCATCTGTTTGCGCGACATGTAGACGCCGTAGACGGTCATCTCGCGTGGCACGTAATTGGGCAGCAGCGCACGCAAGGTGCCATCGCGCAGATGCGGTAACGCCGAATACACCGGTTGCATCGAGATGCCCGCGCCCGCGAGCGTAGCGGCGAAGACTACATTGACTTCATTGGCCGATAGATTGCCGCCGACGGGCACGCCCAGCGGTGTGCCGTTGTGCGTGAATTGCCAGAGGCTTTTGCCGAAGTACGTGTAGGTCAGGCAGTTGTGCAGGGCGAGGTCTTCGGCGCGCTCCGGCGCGCCATGGCGCCGGAGATATGACGGTGCCGCGCAGACCACCGAATGGCACGTGGCGAGACGACGGGCAATCAGTCCGGGCGACGGCTCGGACGTTACGCGAATCGCCAGGTCGATGCGCTCGTCCACCAGGTCGACGGTGCGGTCCGCCACCACGAGATCGATGGCGACACCGGGATACCGCAGGATGAACCGCGTGACCGCCGCCGCCAGGAATGCCTGAGCGAGCGACGTGCTGCAAGCCACTCGCAACAGGCCGCGCGGCGCACTGTCGGCGTGCGAGGCACACGCCAGATCGTCGGCGATACCCAGCATCTCGCGACAACGCGGCAACGCGTCGCTCCCGGCGTCGGTGAGGCTGACCGCACGGGTCGTCCGATGCAGCAGCCGCGTGCCGAGCCACGCCTCGAGTTCGGCCAGATAGCGCGAGACCATCGCCCGCGACATATCCAACCGCTGCGCGGCCGCCGTCAGCGAACCGCGTTCGGCCACTTCGGTAAAGACCCGCATTGCCGTCAGACGATCCATGATTTGCTCGATCGATGCAACAAAGTGATCGCCATTATGGGCTTTTTTTGCGCGACTGACGCGACTACGATGGCAAACATGAGAGGCGTCGAAGGGCGGCGTCGCAAGACACAGGACAGATCGAGATGACCCAGGCAACTCTGCATTACATCGCCGACCCGCTGTGCGGATGGTGCTACGCGGCGGCGCCGCTCGTGCGCGCTGCGCGCGACGTGGTCGGCCTCGATGTCGTGTTTCACGGTGGCGGCATGATGGCCGGGCCGAACGCGCAACCGGTTACGCCGCAGCTGCGCGATTACGTCATGCCGCATGACCGTCGCATTGCGGCGTTGACCGGCCAGCCGTTCGGCGACGCCTATTTCGACGGTCTGCTGCGCGATGGCACCGCCGTGTTCGACTCCGCGCCGCCCACGGCCGCCGCGCTGGCGGCCGAAGCGTTGGCCGGCCGCGGGCTCGACATGTTCGCGGCGCTGCAGCGCGCGCATTATGTCGATGGCAAACGTATTGCCGATCGCCATGTGCTCATCGATGTCGCGGCGAATCTCGGTCTCGACCGGGGGGCCTTCGCGCAAGCGCTCGATGCACAGGCGGCCGACGCCCTCATGCGGCACTTCCGCGATAGCCGCGCGTGGCTTGCCCGCGTCGGCGGCAGCGGCTTCCCGACGTTCGCGCTGGCGATCGGCGGTCACATCGAGCGCCTCGAAGTGGGACATTATCTGGGGCAGCCCGACGTGTGGCGCGACGCGTTGCGCGAGCGTCTGTTGTCTGCGCAGGCGGCGTCTTCCCCGGACGGCGACGCCAGCACTTTGCCCCAGTGCGGCCCCGACGGCTGCGCGCTCTGAGCGTCTGCCACCTATCCCGAATTCACTCGTCACTCCCAGGAGAATCCCGATGAAAGTCGCCTTGATTGGTATTACCGGCCGCGTGGGTACGCGCGTTGCCGCCGAACTGCTGCAACGCAATCACACTGTGACGGGGATCGCCCGCAATCCAGAACGCGTCGAAGCCGAGCAGGGACTCACCGTCGCCAAGGGCGACGCCGCTGACCCGACGTTGCTCGCGCCGCTGCTCGCCGGACACGATGCCGTGATCAGCGCGGGTCGCTTCGCATCCATGGACGCGGCCAAGCTGATCGACGCCGTCAAGCGGGCCGGGGTGCCGCGTCTGCTCGTGGTGGGCGGTGCGGGCAGTCTGGACGTCGCGCCGGGCAAGGCGCTGATCGATACGCCAGAATTCCCGGAGGCATACAAGCCGGAAGCCAGCGCAGGCCGCGCGTTCCTGCAAGTGCTGCGCGCCGAGCCGAAGGCGTCACCGCTGAACTGGACGTTCCTGTCGCCGTCGGCATTGTTCGAGCCGGGCGAGCGCACGGGCCAGTTCCGTCTCGGTGGCGACGGTCTGCTCGTCGATGCGAACGGCAAGAGCTGGATCTCGATGGAAGACTATGCCATCGCCCTGGTCGACGAACTCGAGCGCAACGCGCATCCGCGCGCGCGCTTTACCGTCGGCTACTGAGCGTGAGACGACGGCGGTGCGTGTCGATCGTTGGCGCGATCAGCATGCCTGCCGGAACGTGAGGTTATAACGCACGGCTTGCGCGTCGAAACTGCCTTCGACGCCCGCAATGCCGTGATAGACGAGTCGCGACGGCCCACCCCAGACGACCACGTCGCCCGGGGCCAGACGAATGCGGCGGGTGCGATCGCCACGGTGCACTCCGCCCCACAGAAACGTCGCGGGAAGTCCAAGCGACACCGACACGATGGGCGCGCCCAGATCGCGCTCATCGTGATCCTGATGCAACGTGAGCCGCGCATCCAGCGAGTAACGATTGACGAGACAAGCGTCTGGCGCGAAGTCGCGATACCCCGCAGCGCCGGCGGCGCGGCGCGCGAGCGCGACAAACGATGCCGGCATCGATGGCCACGGTTGTTGCGAGAGCGGATCGTGCGTGCCGTAGCGGTATCCCTGTCGGTCGCTGATCCATCCCACGTCCCCGCAATTCGTCATGGCGACTGACATGCGCTTGCCGCCCGGCGTCAGCCAGTGACGCAGCGGCGCTTGCGCGATCACCGCGTCGATATCGACCTGCAAGGCCGTCAGTTGTGACTGTGCGAACCCTCGCAACACGAATGCTCCCGGACCGAGTGCGTCGAATGGCGGCGTGCCGTGGTCGGTGTCGTCGTGCGCTGAGCCGAAAAGGTCGAGTGTCATGTGGCGTCGTGCAGGATCACGCCGAGCGTGTGTCGATGGCCGCTGCGCACCCGGCTCACCCCGTGTCGCAGGTTGACGCGATACACCCCGCGCGTGCCGTTTACCGGACGGTGATGCACGGCGAACACGACCGCATCGCCGCGCGTGAGCGGCACCACCTCGGCGCGCGACTGCATGCGCGGGCGCTGTTCGGTGACGACGAACTCGCCGCCCGTGAAATCCTCGCCGGGCTGAGACAGGAGAATGGCCACCTGCAACGGGAAGACGTGTTCTCCGTAGAGGTCTTGATGCAGGCAATTGTAGTCGCCGGCCGCATAGCGCAGCAGCAATGGCGTGGGGCGGCGCTGACCTGCGCGGTGACATTGCGCGAGATAGTCGCGGTGTGTGGGCGGATATTGCGTGTCGATGCCCATCGCCGCGTGCCAGCGGTGCGCGATATCGCGTAACGGCGCGTAGAACGCTTCACGCAACGCGGCGACCTGCGGCGGCAGCGGGTAAGCGAAGTACTGATATTCGCCCTGCCCGAACCCGTGACGCGCCATCACGATACGGCTGCGGAAACGCGGCGACGTGGGCGCAGTGCTCAGTGGCGCGCCGGTCTCGCCGTACATCGCGCAAAGCGTGGCACACTCGCTCGCGTTCAGCAGTTGTGGAATGCGCGCCGCACCGTAGCCATTGAGTTCGTCTTCGAGGGCGGCCCAATCGAGCGACAGCACGCGCGCGCTCACTGCGTCACCTGGGTCGTCGCGTCGGCACTTTCCTCGCCTTCATGGGCGAGCAAGGCGCGTTTGCGCTCGACGCCCCAGCGATAGCCCGACAGCGCGCCGTCTTGGCGCACGATGCGGTGGCACGGAATCACGACGGCCAACGGGTTCGATGCGCATGCCTGTGCTACCGCACGCACCGCACGAGAGGCCCCAATGCGCTCGGCGATCTGCGTGTAGCTGGCGGTCGCACCGGCAGGCACGTCGCGCAGCGCTTGCCACACGCGTTGCTGGAACGCCGTGCCGCGCACATCGAGCGGCAACGACAGACCGACGCGCGGCGACTCCACGAACCCCACCACCTGGGCCACCCATCGCTCGAACTCGGCGTCGGCCCCGACCAGTTCCGCATGCGGAAAGCGGTCTTGCAACGCCTTCACCAGCGTATCGGGGTCGTCGCCCAACGACACGGCACAGAGTCCGCGCGGCGTGGCGGCGACCAGCAATGCGCCGAGCGAGCACTGCGCCACGGCGAAGCGGATCGATTCGGCCTTGCCGCCCGCGCGGTACGCCGCGGGCTTCATGCCGAGCAGGGTGTCGGCACTCGCGTAGAAGCGGCCGTTGGAATTGAAGCCTGCGTCGTAGTACGCCGACGTGACGCTCTCGGCGGCGGACAGTATGTCGCGCACACGCTCGGCGCGACGCGCGCTGGCATAAGCGCGTGGGGTCACGCCCGTGACTGCGCGAAACAGTCGGTGGAAATAGTGCGGGCTCAGGCCGGCCTCGGCCGCGAGCGCGTCCAGTCGCAGTGGCACCTCGGCCGCCTCGATCTGCCGGCAAGCGGCGCTCACCAGTGCGGCGTGACGGGCCTGGCGCGCGCCAGACGCGCCAAGCGCCGGCTGGCAACGCTTGCAGGCACGAAAGCCCGCGCGCTCGGCTGCGGCGCTATCGGCATGGAACGTCACGTTTTCGCGCCGCGCGAGCCGCGCGCCACACGAGGGGCGGCAATACACGCCGGTCGTACGCACGGCATAGAAGAATTGGCCATCCGCCTGTTTGTCGCGCGCCGCGACCGCGGCCCACTTGGCGTCGTCGGTCGCGTAGCGCGATTTGGCCGAAAGCTGGCTCGCCGGGACAGTCGGCGTCCGGGTCTGCGAACGACTCGGGCTGCCGGTCGGGGCGCCGGGCTGAAGGGGACGTTTGGCGGTCATTGGATAGGTGGGCATCGCAGGGGGCTCCGGACGACTGAGGACTTGCCTTCAGTGTAGGGAACGGGTCGCGATGCCGCGCTCCGTTTCTTGCTGTCGAATTCGGTCAGCCGCCCGGCGGCATCGTCGTGCCAAGCTTGGCCGCAAGGCTCATCACCATCACGAGCACGAGCGCCTCGATGGCGACCACGCGCGCGAAGGCCGTCGTATCCAGCGGCGTCTCGCCCGTGTCCAGCGCAAGACGCGGCAAGAAATGCCAACGGTTCCACGCACCCAGCAATGCGGCAAAGCCGACGAGCACGAGCTTCGTGACGAGCCAGGCGAAGTACGGCGCGTTCTGGGGGGCGAACCACAGCGAGGGCGTCTCACCGAGGGTGCGCCATGCGTTGAACGCCCCCGTCACCAGCGCGACGACCATGGCCAGCGCGGCGACCGAGGAAAGCCGTTCGCCATACGCTGCCCGCGCGCCCACTGGCCAATGACGCCAGCCCGGGATCGCGCATCCGGCCACGAGCAGCGCGCCGGTCCATGAGGCCGCGGCGGCGACATGCAGCGTGTGAATGCCAACGGCGAGCCACGGCACGGCCGCATCGGCCGCGTGCCCCGTCCCGGCGCGGGCGAGCGCCAGCGTCACGGCGCCGGCGGCGTAGACCATGCGCGCATAGCGCTCCTGACGATGCTCGCGACGATGATGCCGGTCGCGAGGATCGTCGGCGATCGGCAGCGCCGCGCGCAGGCGGCGTCGCGCGTCGTACCAGGCCCAGACGCCCGCGCACAGCAGTGCGACGCCGAGCGCGGCGATCCATTGCATCCGGCCGAAGTGGGTTTGGGTGAGCACCACCCATACGTCGCCCATCATGGCGGCCGTGCTTTCCCAATCGCCGCCTGTCATCGCATCGGTGCTGGCGAACACGTAGGCGATCCACGCGAGTATGGCGAGGCCCGCCGCAAAGGCCGGCAGCACGCGCAGGGTGAGACCGCGCCGCACTGCGTGCGGACTGCGCAGCAGCAGCACGCCGAGGGCCAGTGCCAGCGCGAGGTTTAGCAGCCCCGCGGTGGCAGGCTGCCAGGTGCCGGCGGCCAGATCGGCCGACATCACTTCACGGAGAACTTGATGTTGCCCTGCGTGCGATGGCCGTCACTCGCGACGGCGACCCAATTCGCTTGATAGCGACCGGCGGCAAGCGCGGGAAGCGACAACGTGAGCGTTTTGCGCGAGGCGTCGAGTTCGGCCTTGGCCTGCGTGACCGGCCTGCCCTGGGCGTCGACGACGCCAAGTTTCGAGAGCGCGCCTTCGAGCGTCGAGTCGAACGTTACGCGCACGGCCTTCGGCGCCGCGACACTCGCCTGCGCGGCCGGATCGCTCGAGACGACGTGCGCATGGGCCCATGCCCCCTGCGCGAACCCGGTCAAGCCGACCACGGTCGCCAGTGTGAGTCCGTGCGTCGCGCGACGCAGGAAGCCGGTGGCACGAGGAGCATGGGAAGCTTTCTTGGAAATGCGCATATCGAGTGGGCTAACGAGTTGGGTAATGATTTGAATATGCCGCGAAGACATTAGGGGGCGGTGTTCGCAGGCGAGCGGTAGGCCGAACGCGCTCGCACACGCCGCCGAGGCGCTCGCGTTGTCCTGCGCGCAGACGCGCTCAACGCCGCTCGCGCAGTATCGCAGACCTTGCAGACCGACGCAGCCATCTGCGGGTTCCCAGGGGGCCGCGTCTCGCGCGGCAATGTGTCGTGACGATGCCATCGACGCATGTTCGTTATTTGCAACTGAGTTGCAAAATTCCCTCGGTCTCAGTATCATCGCGCCATATTGCAACTTGGTTGCATTAATCGAGCCGCAAATCGTGCGGCGTTGGGGACGGGCGAACGTGACGCGGGCTGTGTGCGCCATGCGCGCCGTGCCGAACCCACAAGATCACAGGACTTTGCTGCCATGACGCTTCCTTCCGGGGCATTCGGCGACGCCGACCGTCGCCTGCCCGTCACCGTGCTGTCCGGCTTTCTCGGCGCCGGCAAGACCACGCTACTCAACCATGTGCTGCGCAATCGCGACGGCCTGCGTGTGGCGGTGCTCGTCAACGACATGAGCGAGGTGAACATCGATGCGTCGTTCGTGGAGCGCGGTGCGGCCAAGGCGGGCGCGGCGCTCTCGCGCACGCAGGAGCGTCTCGTCGAGATGAGCAACGGCTGCATCTGTTGTACGTTGCGCGAGGATTTGCTCATCGCGGTGCGCGATCTGGCGCAGGAGGGGCGCTTCGATTACCTGCTCATCGAGTCGACGGGTATTGCCGAGCCGATGCCGGTGGCCGCGACGTTTGAATTTCGCGATGAGGCGGGCAAATCGCTCGCCGACATCGCCCGTCTCGACACGATGGTAACGGTCGTCGACGCCCTCCATGTGCTGGAAGACTTCCACAGTGTCGACACGCTCTCGCAGCGCGGCGAGGTGGC
Source organism: Pandoraea cepalis (assembly GCF_902459665.1). Classification (GTDB taxonomy): domain Bacteria; phylum Pseudomonadota; class Gammaproteobacteria; order Burkholderiales; family Burkholderiaceae; genus Pandoraea; species Pandoraea cepalis. Next base: position 366,858 of record NZ_CABPSL010000001.1, read on the forward strand.
CGGTGAGGAGGATGAGCGACGTCTGGCCGAACTGCTGACCGAGCAGATCGAGTTTGCGGATGTGGTGGTCGTGAGCAAGGGGGATCGCGTGGACGCGGCGCGGCTCGACGCCGTCAAGGCGCTGATCGCCGGTCTCAATCCGTCGGCCCGCATCGTGCTGGGCGAGCACGGACAGGTACCGCTCGCCGACGTACTGGGCACGGGACTTTTCGATCCCGAGCGGGCAGAGCGAATGGCCGGCTGGGCGCAGGCGCTCGAAGGCGAGCCTGTGTCAGAGGCCGACACCTACGGGGTGACGAGCTTTGTGCTGCGTCGTCGTGCGCCGTTGCATCCGGCGCGCTTTGCATCGTTCATGTCGCAGCCATTCGACGGTCTGATCCGTGCGAAGGGCTATGTCTGGGCCGCAAGTCACCCGGCGTGGGCGCTCGCGTACTCGCGCGCGGGCAATACGGCGACGCTGGAGCCGATGGGGCAGTGGTGGGCGGCCGTGGATCAGGCCGTATGGCCGCCCGAGGGCGATCCGCAGCGCGCCGCCATCGAGACGAATTGGGAGGCGCCCTGGGGTGACCGCATCAACGAAGTGGTGTTCATCGGACGCGGCATGGATCGTGATGCTATTGAAAAGGCGTTCGATGCGTGCTGTCTGAGCGTGGTGGAACGCTCGCTCGGCGATGGCGCCTGGCGCGAGGACGCGCACGCGCTGCCGCTGTCCATCGAGGACGGGGACGCGTGAACCGGTGAGCCGGGCACCGACGCGCGGTTGGGCGCTCCTGGTGTTCACGAATGGAGTGCTTGCCGAGATCGCCGAGTTGCTGGATTGGCACCGAATCCAGCGTGTCCCCATCCCGCGCTATCGACGCTGCATGGGGGGCGATGGTTGCGCATAGGCCCTGGCCGCCGACAACTCGGCGATTTCAGTGGTAATCGCGTCTTGCCGGACGATACGAGACTCGCGCGTGAGCGCCGAAAGCTGGTCCCTCACGTGATGACTCGCCGAGAGCATCGCCGCCAGGCGCGCTGCATTTTCCGACGCGAACGATTGCATCAGGCCTTCGCATAGCTCGAGGTACACATAGCGTTCGGTGAGCCCAGTCAGCAATACGTCGAGTGGAAGATTGACGAGCGGCGGCTGCCTGTGCGATGACAGTCGGAATCGCGCGAACTCGAACGGCACGAGCTGGCGAGTCACGATGCGTTCGTCGAGGGCAGGGCCGGGCGTCGCATGGACGAGCCAAAGCGCCGACGATGCATGATGGCGAAAACGCGAAAACACCGCATCGGCGATCTGTCCGGCCACCCGCATCGCGTCGTCCGCATGCGACGCCATCGGCACAGACAGCGCGTACGGCAATGCACGCTCTCGAGCCAGCATCGCGCCTCGCGTACCAACCACGAAGAGGTCGGCTGGCGCGTTCCCCTTCAGGCACTCGACCTTCGCGAGCAGATGCTCATTGAAGCCGCCAACGAAACCCTGCTCTGTGCACACGACGATCAGAATGCGGGTGCCGGTTTCCGCCGTTCCGGGATCGGTCGCGTCGTCTGAAGGCACGGCCGCCAGCACCCTGCCGATGGCATCGCCGACGATGGCTGCGCTCGAGCGAATACCGGCAAGCCGAGCCTGCGCCTCACGCTCGCGCGCTGCCGCAATGCCACGCATCGCACCAATCACCGCTTCGAGTTGCGTCGCTGACGCGGCGCGGCTCTCAATTTCACTGAGCTTGCTGGTCATCGCGATATCACCGCCCGGTACTCCCATTGACGTGCTCATGCACGGCCCGTTCGACAAGCGTGCGGATCCGCTCGACCTGATGCTTGCGCTGTGCGTCGTCGAGCGCGGACAACGGCCACGCCTCAGCGGCCGCATCGCGAGCCGCCTCGTCCGCGCGCTTCAGTTTGTCGCGAACCCAGGCGGTGACGTCGCGCGAGATGCCGTCGAAGACACCCTCATCCAGGGCCGCGAGCAACGCAATCTGATCGGCCACGCGCAATGCGCTGAAGCGCGGTTGTGTGATCAGCGCACGGATCCGCCTGCCCCGCTCGATTTTCGCGTTGACGCGCGCGTCAGCAAGACCGCCGAAATGGCTGAACATTTCGAGTTCGAGAAACTGCGCGTAGTCGAGCCGCAAACGACCCGCGACATCGCGCAGTGCCGCGCGCTGCGCCTTGCCACCGACGCGGCTCACGCTCAATCCGACATCCACTGCGGGCCGTTGATTCGCGGCGAAAAGCGCAGCGTCAAGCACGATTTGTCCATCCGTGATCGAAATCAGGTTCGTCGGGATATACGCCGACAGATTGCCAGCGTGCGTCTCGGCGATCGGCAGCGCGGTCAGCGAGCCGCCGCCGAGCGCTGCCGACAACCTGGCCGCGCGTTCGAGCAGGCGCGCGTGCAGGTAGAAAATATCGCCGGGATACGCCTCGCGCCCGGGCGGCTCGCGCGTGAGCAACGCAAGCTCGCGATGCGTTGCCGCGTGCTTTGTCAAATCGTCGATCACGATCAACGCGTCCTGGCCGCGATCGCGAAAGAACTCGGCAATCGAAAAGCCCGCAAACGGCGCGATCCATTGCAGCCCGGGCGGCGTTGCCGCAGATGCCACGACGAAAATACAGCGCTCGGGCGCGCCGTGCTCGCGCACGGCATCGATGGCGCGCTGCACCGCCGTGGAGCGTTGCCCGACCGCGACATACACGCAAATTACGTCGCTATGCTTCTGATTGACGATTGCATCGATGGCAAGGGAGGTCTTGCCAGTTGCGCGGTCTCCGATGATCAGCTCACGTTGGCCGCGTCCGATGGCAAAGAGCGCATCGACGACCAGTACACCTGTCTCGAGCGGCTCATGCACGACGTCGCGCTCGATGATTGCGGGCGCCGGGCGTTCCACGGGCAGGCGCGCTTCGCATTTGGGCGGCTCGCCTGCGTCCAGCGGTCTGCCAAGCGGATCGACGACGCGTCCGAGCAGCGCATCGCCAACGGGTACGTCAAGCACGCGTCCGGTACGAACGACATGCATCCCGGCCCGCACTGGCGTGTCGCCGTCGAGTAGCACAATGCTGGCGGTGGTGTCGTCGAGCGAATGAATGAATCCGCGTGCGCCGCACTCGATCTCGACAACCTCGTCAAGCGCCGCGTCGGGCAGGCCCGAGAGAAACGCAATGCCGTCGGCGATCAGCTCGATGCGCCCGATGCTGGCCGCACTCGGTTCGGGAGTGAGGCGCTCGAGCGCGGCACGCTGGCGGGCGAGCCACCCGTCGGCCGCCGGGTCGTCGTTGACATCAGCGTTGGCGGCCGTCATCGCGAAGCAACCCGTCATGAATCTGTGCCAACCGATCTCGCCAACTATTGCGGACTACGCCGTGCGTGCCCGACAACTCAAGTCCTGCGATCAGCGCTCGATCGACCTCGGTAGTGAATTCGACGCGGCGCCCTAGCGCGGTGGCGAGCGCTGCGGCGCACGCCGCACGTTCATCCATCGTCAATGCGCGCGGCGCTATGAGCCGCAGTGACGCGTCCTCGGCCATTTCTGCGCGCGCGGCCGGCGACAGCAGGTGAACGCCATTCGCCAGTCCGGCGATGAACGCCGTCACGCGCATGCCATCGGGCAGTTGATCAAGCAACTTCGCGGCAATGTCGACGGCGAGCTGCAGCTTTTCCGACGCCGCCGCGTCGGCCTGCGACGCCCGCTCGCGCGCGATTTCCGCCGCAGCCTGGGCGCGAAGCCGAGACGCGTCTTCCTGCGCCGCGGCGAGCAGCGCCGCGCGCTGCGCTTGCGCTTCGCTCTCGACGTGCGCGAGCGTCTGTGCTCGCTGTGCGGCAAGTTGCTCGCGTTCGGCCTGCGCTGCATCGCGCTCGGCCTGCGCCGCGAGCTTTGCGGCCGTCGCGTCGCTCATCAATGCATTGGCACTGGCCTGACGCTCGGCCATGATCTTCGCGACCGGACGGAACAAAAAGCGCGCGAGCAGCCACACCAGAATGAGCGCGTTGATCGTTTGCAGTGCCAGCGTCGACCAGTCGAGTTTCATCGCGCGCTCTATTTCACGAATGGGTTCGCAAACAACAGCAGCAAGGCGACGACAAGGCAATAAATCGCCATGGTCTCGATCATGGCAAGCCCGACGAACAGTGTGCGCGATAACGTGCCCGCCGCATCAGGCTGGCGGGCGATGGCATCCATTGCGGCTGCGACCGCACGGCCCTCGGCAAGCGCAGGACCGATCGCGCCGAACGACACGGCCAGTGCCGCCGCGGCGATGCTGAAGATTTCAATGAGGCTCATGTCTGTCCTTTAGGCTTGTCGTGAACGGAAACGCCTGACTTGCCGACGGCCGCGCCGATGAAGACCATCGCGAGCACCGCGAAAATGTAAGCCTGAACCGCGCCGGTCAGCAGGTCGAGCGCCATGAGCGGAATGGGCACGAGCAGCCCGGCGAGCGACAGCACGATGCCGACCACGAAAACGCCGCTCATCACGTTGCCAAACAGGCGAACCACGAGCGAGAACGTTCGGGTGACTTGCTCGACGACGTTCAACGGAATCATCACCCACGCCGGTTCGGCGAAGGTGGCAAGGTAGCCGCGAATGCCACGCGTGCGCACGCCGGACACGAGCGTCGCGGCAAGCACGAGCAGCGCGAGCGCGGCGTCGGTTTCCAGATGCGCGGTCGGCGGTTCAACCCCCGGAATGAGCGACGACCAGTTTGCGATCAAGACGAACAGGAACAAGGTGCCGATGAGCGAACGGTACAGCGCGGGGTCGGTCTGCATCGTCGCGCGAATCTCAGTGTCGAGCGTGCCGACCAGCAGTTCGAGCGCGGTTTGCACGCGCGACGGCATGACGGACAGCTTGCGGGTCAGCAGCAGCGAGGCGCCCGCCATCGCGGCCATGATCGCCCACGTCACCACCACGGGCGCCGTGACGATCAGAGGGCCCGCTCGTAGCAGCGGCTCCGCGATGAATGGCGCGTGAATCACGGTGCCACCCCCCGGCTTCGCAGCGCGACGCCACGCGCCCAGAGAAAGCCGCCGGTCCCGCCTAACAGGGCGAGCGCTCCCATTCTCGACAGCCCTACGAACACCGCGCCGGTGAGTGCGAGGCGCGCCAACTGTATCCCCAGCGCATGCGTCACGCGGCCTCGCGCGAAGCCCTCCACGGCCCAGTGCAGCGACGTGAAATGCAGCGCGCCAGCCAGCCGCCCCACCGCGACCCCGGCGGTCGCGAGCATGATGGTGTTGCCCCACGGCCATAGGTTCAGGTCAATCATGATCTCTCCTCTGCTGCCGATGCATCCAGCGCCATGCGGACCATAGGCCGATGGCCGCGCCGATCATCACCAGAGGTGCCGCAAAAAGTACCCGCGTGCCGGCAATGCGGTCCAGCCAATGCCCGAGCGCAAGGCAGAGCAGTATCGGTAGAACGATCGTCCAGCCGAGAATCCCAATCTGTCCGAGCCGCACGCCAAGCGACGGCTCCGGGTTTGCGCGCGCGATCTGCTCGTGGCTCGCAGCGCGCTTCGCCGCTTGCGCGACGCGATCGCCGTCTTTCCCCTCGGTGTCTCCCGTAGGTGGCCAGGATGTCATTGCGCGGCTCCCTGCTTGGGCGGAGGCCGGAGATAGCGCAGCATCTGACGTACTGCCTGCGCATGCAGCCGTGTCTGCTCGACGCGCGCGCGCCGCATCGCGTCGAGTTGCGCGGCGCGCGCGCGGCGCACTTCCGCTTCGAGCTGATCGAGCGAAGTCCCCGAAATGGCTTCACGGCACGCAAGCGAAACGTCGGTGCCGCCCGACACGACCAGCACACCGCCGTCGATCGCGCAGTAATGCTCGCTGCCATCTTCCCCACGCCAGCGCACGACGGAGGCACTCAACAGCGTGACAAGATCCGCGTGTCCGGCGTGGACGCCAAAGGCCCCACTGTCGTCCTCGGCACGTATGGACGAGACCGCCAGTCGGTCGACGACGATTTGCGATGGCGTGGTGATCGTCAGCGTGAAGCAACGCGCTGTCATGGCGAGGCCTCCTCTCACGTAGCGCCGGCCGTCGCCGTTTTGCTGCGCGCTTCCTTCGCGCGTGCCTCGTCCAGCGTTCCGACCATATATAAGGAACTCTCCTGCCAGTCGTCACACTCGCCCGCCAGAATCGCCTTGCTGCCGGCGATCGTGTCCGCGAGCGCGACCGATCGGCCGGGCTGGCCCGAGAAGGCTTCGGTGACCGTGAACGGCTGCGTAAGAAATCGTTGCAATCGGCGCGCGCGTTGCACGGCACGACGATCGTCGATGCCGAGTTCCTCGATGCCGAGCAACGCGACGACGTCCTGCAGTTCGCGCTGATGTTCGATCACACGCCGAACCTCGTTGGCGACCGCCGCGTGCGTCTCACCCACGACGAGCGGATCGAGCAGGATCGACGACGACGCGATCGGATCGATCGCGGGGTACATGCCCTCGGCGGCGAGCGAGCGCGACAAGACGATCATGCTGTCGACGTGCGATGCGAGCGTCGTCACGGCAGGGTCGGTGAAGTCGTCGGCGGGGACGTAGACCGCTTCAATCGCCGTGACCGCCGCATTGCCCACCGACACAATCCGCTCCTGTAAGGCCGCAACTTCGCTCGCGAGGGTCGGCTGATAGCCGACTCTCGAAGGCATGCGTCCGAGCAGCCCCGAGACCTCGGCGCCCGCCTGCACGAAGCGAAAGATGTTGTCCATCAGCAGCAGTACGTTCTGGCCGCGATCGTCACGAAAATACTCGGCGATCGTGACCGCGGTGAGCGGCACACGCCAGCGGGCACCTGGCGGCTCGTTCATCTGCCCATAGACGAGGACCGCGCGCGGCAACACGCCGGAGCCGCGCATGTCCGCCAGCATTTCGTGCCCTTCGCGCGAGCGCTCTCCGACGCCGGCGAACACGGACATTCCGCCATACTGCGCGGCCATCACGTGAATCAGTTCCATCACGAGCACGGTCTTGCCGACGCCGGCGCCCCCGAACATGGCCGCCTTGCCGCCATGCGCGAGCGGGGCCAGCAAATCGACGATCTTGATTCCCGTCTCGAACAGGCGCGTCGTGCCGCGCTGTGATGACAGGGGCGGCGGCGCGCGATGGATGGGTCGGCGCTCGATGGCTTCGGACAAAGGCTCACCACCGTCGCGCGTCGTGCCGGCGACGTCGAGCAACCTGCCCAGCACGGCGTCTCCTACGGGCACGTCGATGGGCTTTCCGGTGGCCCGCACCGCCGCGCCACGCGCGAGACCTGCGCTCGCGTGCAACGCAAGCGCGCGTATCGTGCGCTCGCCGGTGTGTGACTGGACTTCCGCGAGGATCGGCGAGCCGCCTCGCAGGGTGATCCATAGCGCACTATCGACCGCGGGGAGGTCGCTCGTCTCGAACGCAACGTCGACGACCGCACCACGCACCGCGCACACTCGTCCACACATCTGCGCCGTTGTTGGGCGCGTGGTCGTGTCCTGGCTGGCGGTACTGGCGAGAATCGACACGGCGCGTTCCCCAAGATCGGATCTGGAATCTCTTCACAATAGTGGCACGCCGAAGAAGGGGGCTGATCCTGATCAAACGTTGCGGGCATCGTTGCCCACCTTGAACGCGCGACGCACCGCAAGGCGAGAAAGCCGCCGTACGGTGCGTCTGCGCTGCCGCGCGTTAGAAGTCAGGCGTTTCCACCGGGCGCAGGTCGAACACGAGCACTTCCGCGTCGTTGCCGTGCGAGAGCGTGAGGGCGGTTTCGTTGCGCACGCGGACTCCATCGCCTTCCGCCAGCGCCACGCCGTTCAAGCTCACGCCACCGCGTGCAACATGCACATAGGCGTAGCGGTTCGGCGCAAGCGCGAGCGTGGCTGACTCGTCGCCGTCGAACAGACCGGCGTACACACGCGCATCCTGATGGATGTGCAGCGAGTTGTCGCTGCCATCCGGCGAGATGATCAGGCGCAGTCGGCCGCGCTTTTCTTCCGGCGTGAAGCGTTGTTGCTGATACTCGGGCGCAATGCCTGTCTGATTCGGCACGATCCAGATCTGCAGGAAGTGCACCGGCGAGGTGGGCGAGTGGTTGAACTCGCTGTGTGCCACGCCGCGTCCCGCGCTCATCAACTGCACGTCGCCCGGCTCGATCACCGACCCCGTGCCCATGGTGTCCTTGTGTTCGAGGGCGCCCTCGAGCACATACGAAAAGATCTCCATGTCGCGGTGCGGATGCTTGCCGAAGCCTTGCGCCGGGGCCACGCGGTCGTCGTTGATCACCAGCAGGTCGGAAAAGCCGACTTGCTTGGGATCGTAAAAATTCGCGAACGAGAACGTGTGGCGCGAGTTGAGCCAGCCATGGTTGGCAACGCCTCGGTCTGCAGCTTTTCTGATGTCCAGCATGATGGGCTCCTGTGTCTTCGTCGTTTCATTGAGAGGCTGGGTTGGCCTCGATGAATGTCATTTTATAGTCCTGACGATAAACCACAATCCGCTTGATTTGCGAATAATTGTCGCGTTATAGGTGACAATTGAGGCCGATGACAATCGCCGATCTTCCGGGTGCGAGGTGGACGATTCTTAATGCGTGGGGTTCAAACGACCGAAAGCGCGGGCGTTGGCGCGCGTGCCGGTGCGCGATGTGCGAGACTACGGGCCTTCTTTCCCAAAGCTGGCCGGCCAATGCGCGAGCAGGCACGGCAGGCTGTTATCGGACACTTGTGCGCGCATGGCTTGAGGGCCGTGCGGTCGTCCGACCCGCCCCCACTGGAGATTCGTCATGAGCCGCACCTATGCATTTCGTATCGTCAACGTTTTCGCCGAGACGACCTTCGGCGGCAATCCGCTGTGCGTTTTCGAAGACGCGCGCGGGCTGAGCGACGACGAGATGGGCGCGTTGGCGCGACAGTTCAATCTGTCCGAGACGACGTTCATTCTGCCCTCCGAGACGGCCGATGCGCACGTGCGAATTTTCACGCCCGGCTACGAGATGCGTTTTGCCGGGCATCCCACCCTGGGGACGGCGCACGTGCTGCGTGCCATGCGCGCCCTGGGTGACCGCGTGACGCTGCAATTCGCCGCCGGCCTGGTGCCGGTTCAGGCGAGCGGCGATCACTGGACGCTCACGGCCCCGTCGTCGGGCGAGCCGAAGATCAAGCCTGCGAGCGAGGCCGATGCCGACATCGCCGCGCTGGTGCGGCTGGGGCGCGACGATCTCGCACAGTCGCCCCAATGGGTCGACACCGGGGCCGATCAACTGCTGATTCCGCTGCGCGACGCCGACGCGGTCGCGCGGGCGCAACCCGACAGCGCGCGTCTGGAACGCTGGCCGCTCTCGAGTCTGGAGCGTAAAACGGGTTACGTGTTTTCCATCGACGAGGAGACGGGCGGCGAGTTGCAGGTCACGGCCCGCTATTTCTTCACGACGCAGGGCGGCGGTGTGAGCGAGGACCCGGGCACGGGATCCGCTTGCGCCAACCTTGGCGGCTGGCTGATCGGACAAGGGTATCCGCTGCCGGTGCGCGCGCGCGTGTCGCAGGGCGACGCCATTGAGCGACCGTGCCGGTTGACGCTCGAAGTCACGGCGGATCGTCGGATCCTGGTGGGCGGCAACGTCATCGAACTCGCGCGCGGCGAGGTGCGCCTGTAAGGCGCCCGGGGGACCACAGCCGTATGTATGCATTGGCAGCGCCGGTCGACACCGAGCTGGACATCAAAAAGAGCCGGTTCATTGGCATCGTCATGCCGGTAACGTCGCGCGAGGCGGCCATGCGCGAACTCGGCGCGCTGCGCGTGCGTTATCCCAACGCCACGCATTATTGCTGGGTGTTGTTGTGCGAGGGCGCGTCGGGTTTCGACGACGATGGCGAGCCGGGCGGCACGGCGGCCAAGCCCATGTACAACGTGCTCATGCACAAGGGCCTGACGAATGTGCTGGCGGTCGTCGTGCGCTATTACGGCGGTATCAAACTGGGCGCGGGCGGCCTGACCCGCGCCTACGGGCAGGCGGTGAGCGAAGCGCTCAAGCTCGCCACGCTCACGGCGGTCGAGCCGACGACCGAGCCGCGCTACCGCTGCACCTTTGCCCACGAAGCGACGCTGCGCCGGTTGGCGGAGCGTCATGGCGCCGAGGTGCTCGACGCCGCCTACGATGACGCCGTCACGCTGCGGTTACGCCTGAAGGTGCGTGACGTGGCGGCGTTCGAAGCCGACGCGACGCAAGCCCTCAGCGGCGGCCTCAAGCGCAGCGATTGAGGCGACGAGGCGGCCGGTCGTCGCGTGAGTCGGCGCGCCGTGGCAGGACAGGGGGCCGGGGCGGCGAGGCGCGGCGTCAATGCTCGAAGAGGTGGAAGGCCTCGAAGTGGTTCCGCCGTCGCGAGAGCGCCACGAGATTGACGATGCACACGAGCGCAACCAGCGCGAAGAGGGGCGCGGAGACTTCGATGGTGTCGCGCGCGAGCAGCGAGACGAGAGTCAACGCCACCATGATCGCCAGCATCGCACGATGCAGCCACGTCGCCAGCCGCAGATGCCGCTCGGATTGCGCCACGAGCACGACCAGCGAGACATAGAACGGGGCGGCGATCAGCGCCAGCACGCAAAGCGCGAGGAGCACGCCAAGCACGCTGGCGAGCAGTGCATGCCCGTCGGCGGCGCTCGATTGCACGCCGACGACCGTTGCCGCAGCGAGATAAAGCAGCATCAAACCATCCAGAACAATCGCGGTTCGGTTCATGACATCTCTCCGACGAAAAAGGTGCGGAGGTGAGATCGCCCCGCGCAAGGCGACGGGGTCCGGGTGCGGTTCAACAGTCAGAGGAAGGTGCCGGTACTTGGCGGCAGGCCAGACTAGCCACGCAATGCGATAGCGCCGTGACAGCTGCCCGCGGTTTGGAAGTCGTCGTCAGCGGGGTGGTTTCGGTGTGGCCAACGAACGTGGCGTGTCGTCCGGGCCGTGCGCGTTGCCGGCCATCGGTGGCGCCAGGCCCAGCCAGACGGCGGCCGCGTCAATGCCTACCGGGTCCACCGTGGCTTGTATGCGGTAGATCGACACGTTGCCACTTTCGTCGGCACAGAACAGGTCGCGCTCCAGGTCCGCCAGGATGTCGAGCCGTTGCTGACATCGGTAGAAGCCCAGTGGCGTGAGATCCTGCACCAGCGCGGCGAGCGTCTCGGGATAGAGATAGAGGCGGCGGGGCCAATGACCGTGCCGGGAGCGGAACGTGCCGAGGGCGCCGAGCACGTGGGCCAGCGTGCCGCCGTGACCGCGAACGCACTCCATCAGGCACGACGGGTCATGCGCCAGCGCAATGTCAGGGTCTGGCGTGCCGGGGCGAAGACGGCCGGGAAGGGTCGGGTGTCCCATGGTTCACCCCGCGTAACGCACGACCATGCGTGCGCGCGGCAAGCCAAGTATTGCCGATAACGTACAGGTATCCACAAACACTCCGTTGACTTCCCGAAGTTGCGTGCCCGGCGAATATTGGTCTAGTGATTTGATAGTTGCAGACGACTGCAACGGGCGAAATCCGCACTTTCGCCTAATCCGTCGGCATGAGGCGCCGACGATCCCGCGCCGGACGGCGGCAGGGAATAGGTGGCGCGCGACGACCCAATGAAAACCGGCGGACTGAGCCGCCGGTTGATGCCCCATCAGGGCGTCGCCAGCCGCGTGTACCGGCGCGGCATGGTATGGGCCAAGTAGACTTGGCACCGGAAGGCATTGCCGTCATGCACTGAACCGTTTCCAGTTCCCGGCCGCGCCCATGCAGTTTGACTGCCCCTTGAGTATAGGTCGCGCGCGGGTAAGCGAATCGACTTTTCGGATGAGGGGGGCGCCAAGGGCGAACCGTTCGGTAGGCGAGCGCCCGAATTGACACAGGATTTCCCTCATGCCCCCGGTTTCGTCCGCGCCGACTTTGGGGTCTAATGTCACCATTCACGACGTAATCGCAAGGCATGCGGCTTTCCGCATCGTCATCGCGCGATACGACGCCGGGCCCCAGTCGAACATTCCAACGATGGCAATGAATTCTCTACAACGATGGACCCTGCTTGCCTGCCTCTGTGCGGCGCAGTCGGCGATCGCCGCCGACCAGTGCGAGGGTATCCTCATGCTGGCCAAGAGCGCGCAGACCGGCTTTGACAACATCTCCGGCCCGCTTGCGGCCAAGAACGACCGCGGCGAAAGCTATCAGGCGACCTACTCGGTACCGGGCGGCGACTGCAAGGTATTCCGGGCAAAGGGTCTCGCACCGACTTACGAATGTGTCTGGGATTACCAGAAGATCACGCCGGCGGATCTGCGCCGCGAGGCGCAGGGATTTGCCACGCAGGTCTCGCGCTGCACCCGGGGCGTGACCACGCTGCGCACGACCACGACAAACGCTGCCGGTTTGCCCGCCGAATGGCAGAGCGCGAGCCGGAAGTATGCGCATCCGGTCAACTTCACCGTCACGGCACAGGACTTGATCACGTCGCGCGGCGAGCGCCTGCGAGAAATCTCGCTGTCCGTCGAAAAGCAGATCGAGAAGTAAGCGGTGCGTTACCGTTGCCGAGGTTGAACACCGCCTCGCCATCGGCGGCTGGGCGGCGCGCCCAGTCCCGCCGAACGGGGCTGGCGATGCGTCTGGCGCCACCGTGATGCTGCCGTTACAAACGGTTGCAGACCGCGCCACGCATTAACATCTTTTCGGTCGACGCTCATTCGACCGACCCGGTACAGTCATTCTTGAGGCGTATGGCGCACAGGCAACCCGCCGGTGCCGTCCGCGTCTCGTGCCAACCGGCCCCACCTTAGGGCCGGGTGCGATGGCTGAACCCAAATGAGTGCCCGACTTCGTTACTGTTTCCTGTTGCTGCTTGTGTGTGCCTATCCTGCCTGGGCAGGGGGTGGGCGCGGGCGCGACATGCTGGATTTGAACAAGGCATCGCTGCGGGAAGACATCAGCCGCTTCAGCGCCGATCGCGGTCGCGGTCAGGCGGCCTATCCGAACTGGGCGGCCCCGGCGGAGCCGCGTGCGCGCCAGTACTCGCCGCAAGGCGAGCCACGTGGGTCGCGCGGCGGTGGCGGTGGCGGCCGTCGCAGTCGCTGACGCTTGTTGCCGCGCGCGGTTCCCCGCCGACGTTGCTGTCCCCGTTTCCCGCTTTTCCCCCTCCCCTCCGATGTCCTCGGACGAACCAGGCGTTGCACATGTGCAACATCGGATGCGCTCGTCCATTCCCAGCAACGTCTGCCAATCACGCGTCCCACGCCTCCATTATTTCCCGACATCACGGCGGATGTAAGCAATCGCTAACTTGCTGATGTAAGGGACATATCGATTTCGTTATACCGAGACTAACTTTGGCGCGGATGGTCGGCTGAATTTTGTCTCCCCACCATTTCCCGGCCACTTCGTGTGGTGCGTTTTTTTCTCGAGGTTTCGGCCTATCTGCGCATGGCGAGCCTGTGCGAGAATCACGGCCGTTTATCAGGGAGGCGCTTCGCCAGCGGGCGCCGGCCGCTCCCGTGCACACCGGGAACGGGCACACAAAAGACATAAACCAAGGAGAAGTGAATGAAGCGGAGCATGGCCAAGGGCATTGGCGGGGCACTCGTGTTGGGCGCATGCATGAGCGCGCCGGCGTTCGCACAATCGAACGTCACGCTGTACGGTCAGGTCGACGCCTGGATGGGCGCAGTCAAGAACCCGGGAAGCGATCGCGCCTGGACGCAGGGCGGCGGCGGCATGTCGACGTCGTACTGGGGCATGAAGGGCAATGAAGATCTCGGTGGCGGCCTGAAGGCCGTGTTCGTGTTGGAAGACTTCTTCCGTCCGCAGAACGGTCAATACGGCCGCTTCCAGGGCGACTCGATGTTCTCGCGCAACGCGTACGTCGGTCTGTCGTCGGACACCGCCGGCACGGTCACGCTCGGCCGTCTCACCACCTCGTACTTCGTCTCGACGATCCTGTTCAACCCGTTCGTCGATTCGTACACCTTCAGTCCGATGGTGTTCCACACGTACATCGGCGTGGCCGGTCAGGGCATCGTGGGCGACTCCGGCTGGAACAACGCGGTGATGTACGCGACGCCGAACTTCAAGGGGCTGTCGGGCAGCGTCTCGTATGCGTTCGGCAACAAGGCCGGCGAGACGGGACAGAACAAGTGGAGCGCGTCGGCGTTGTACTTCAACGGTCCGTTTGCGGCAACCGTCGCTTATCAGCAGGTGAAGTTCGATTCGCAACCGGACGACCTCGCCGGCATGACGGGCTTCCGCAGCCAGCAGGCCGTGCAACTGGGGGCGACGTACGACCTGCAAGTGGTGAAGTTGTTCGGCCAATATCAGTACATCCGCAACAACATCACCGGCGGCGGTGTGTCGGAGAACGGCGGCCAGCTCGGCGTGTCGGTGCCGCTGGGCAACGGCAGCGTGCTCGCGTCGTATGCCTATACGAAGAGTTCGGGCGCGAGCAACGTCAACCGCAAGACGTGGGCGCTCGGTTATGACTACCCACTCTCGAAGCGCACGGATGTCTACGCCGCGTACATGAACGACAAGGTGAGCACGCTCTCGGGTGGCGATACCTTCGGCGGCGGCGTTCGCATGAAGTTCTGACGTCCCGGCGCACGCGAGCTGGATTCGTGTGCCGAAGGAAATCATCGAAGGGGGTAGACGCCGATCGGGCGCGTCTGCCCCCTTTGTTCGTTAAGGCGCTCGCGATGCCATTGTTCGCCGATGCCGACACTGACTCACCCGGCGCGTCACACGTTCGCGCCAGCTACGTTTCGCAGAGCGGTTTCATGTGTCACCGAATCCACGGGTCCGCGCTATGATTTGTGCACCGCGCAAGACGGTATTCCCGCCATCCCCCGAGCACAAACGGAGTAGAGACGACATGACGATTCAACACGTAGGCATCATTGGCGCAGGCACCATGGGCAACGGCATTGCACAGGCCTGTGCGGTGGCCGGGCTGCCGGTGACGATGGTCGATATCAGCGATGCCGCCGTACAGAAAGGCGTGGCGACGATTGCCGGCAGCCTCGATCGCCTGATCAAAAAAGACAAGCTCACGGCCGCCGACAAGCAAGCCGCACTGGCGCACATCACGACCTCAACCGACTACGCCTCGCTGGCCGACGCCGACATCGTGATCGAGGCGGCCACCGAGAACTTCGATCTGAAGGTCAAGATCCTCAAACAGCTCGAGGGCGCGACGAAGGACCGTGCGATTCTCGCGTCCAACACGTCGTCGATCTCGATCACCCAGCTTGCCGCCGTGGTCGCCAAGCCGACGCAATTCATCGGCATGCACTTCTTCAACCCGGTGCCGCTGATGGCGCTCGTGGAGATCATTCGCGGCTTGCAGACGAGCGACGAGACGCATGCGCGTGTCGATGCCCTCGCGCGCCGACTCGGCAAGTCGCCGATCACGGTGAAGAACGCGCCGGGCTTCGTCGTCAACCGGATCCTGGTGCCGATGATCAACGAGGCCTTCTTCGTGCTGTCCGAGCATCTGGCGTCGCCCGAAGAGATCGACGAAGGCATGAAGCTCGGCTGCAATCATCCGATCGGACCGTTGGCGCTCGCCGACATGATCGGTCTCGATGTTTGTCTGTCCGTGATGAACGTCTACTACGAATCATTTGCGGACTCGAAGTACCGTCCGTGCCCGTTGCTCAAGGAAATGGTCGCCGCCGGGTATCTCGGACGCAAGACCGGGCGCGGCGTTTACACGTATTGATGGCCGGTTGAGCGAACGGAAACACCGGCGCGAACCACGCGCCGGTGCCGGATGGGAATGCGCGTTATCCGGGATATTCGCGAGTCACCCGCGCCTCATTGCGACGACACGGGCGCGGCATCTTGCGACAACGCGGTTTTCAACGATGTCCAGCTAGAGTCCTGGCTCCCGCTGGCCGACGCCGACTGCCCCGACGAACTCCCCGAACTCTCCAGTCCGACCGAATTCCTCGGCGTCGGACGGTGCATGCCCAGTGGGCGCGTGAGGGACACGGTGTAGGGGTTGCCCGGCATATGCCCGATATCGATGAGCGCCCGGTTGATCATGCGGCCCGCGTCGTAGCGGGACGTGGCGCCGGCAAACGAGATGGCCTTCGTGGTGCTCCATGGATCCAGCAGCAACGTGGTGTGGCGCGTCAAGTACGCGGCTTCCCGAAAAAATTCCTGACTGATGCCGTCGCGAAATCGCGGGTTCGGTCGGTTCAGCGTCGAGCGATCCATTAATTGGATAAAGTGTTCGGACTCCGTATAAAGAACCATGACATGGGGCGGCCGATTCTGCGGCTTGAAGGTGATCATGCGTATATCGTCTTTCGAAACGCCGTGCGCGAGCAGGTGATGGAAGAGTATTTCGGCGTTCTCCTGACAGAAGGCTTCGGCTGCGGAGTTCCACTCGTAATGCATTGACGTGATCTCGGCCGCGGCGCGTTGTTGTTTTGGCAACGGCAACGTCGGGTCGATTTCCTTGCTCATGGCGTTGCGAAGGGCGGTTCGATGATTGATGATCGAGTTGTCCCGAATCAGTTGCAGATCGGCGCGATTGGTTCGTAGCAGATGCAGTTCGCTCAGTTCGGCAAACGCGAGTTGAATGGCTTCCTGCGCGCTTTCGTCGGGAACGTGGCGAATGGCACGCGAAATATCCTCGAAGCTTGTGGCGATGCTGTCGGGCGGGTACGAGAACTGGCTCGAACCGCATCCGCCGCCGCACAGTCGCAGCGGCGCGTGGGCCCGCCATTCTCCGGTGCCCGTGTCATATGTCACCGGCACTTGTGCGCGCCTTTCGGCACCCTGAGGCGCATCGATCAGCCAGTGATCGTCACTCAGGCCGCGCCGGGCCAGGTAGTAACCGGCTTCTCCCCGCAGGTAATGCTGCCCCTTGATGAGAACGACGCGCGCAGGCTCGCCGGTGGGGACCTGATCGGCCGGCAAAGGCTGTGCGTATCCTTGCAGATGGTCGTCTTCGCCGACAATCTTCGTCAGCCCTGGGACGGCAACGTTGCCCCCTTCGTCGACGCGCGGCACAAAGGAAAAACGCCCAGCCTCTCCCGTGTCGTCGGCGCCAACGTTGCTATCTTCGCCATGGACGTCGCTCATTTCGTCGGGCGCGACGGCGTGAACGCCATCGACGGCATGGCTGTCGCGCATCAGGTCGATGGGCATGAGGTCGACATCGCGCGGCTTCAGGGATTTGGCTGCCGGTTGAGACGCCGACGGCGAGCGCTCCGGCGACGATGAATCACCGAGAAGCTGCGGCGCAGATCCGGTGACGCGCGGGTCGCCATACTGAAGAAAACCGGCGATTTTTCCCGCGTCAGGCGCCTTGTGTTCAAGTGCGTCGTCGGCGATGTCCGCCAGATCGCCCGGCAGTCGCAACATCGGCACGCCAGGCAGAAATCCCGTCGCGAGATCCACCACTTCGGCGCCTTGGCGAACGTTTCGCCGCACCTGCGGATCGACCTCCTCGCCACTCAGGATCTCGTAGGCGTCACCCGCCGATTCGCCGAAGTAGCGAAACGGCGCGCGGGCCGCGGCGACCGCTTTCAGGAAGTCATGGAAGGTGTAATCCGACTTGATCAACGCACGTTCCACCGGTTGGATGACCACGTCGTCGAGCACTGTCCATGCCGTCGTGTTGGCCGGCGGCAGCGCTTCGGGATCGAACGACGAGTCGATGTCGGCGCCTGTTTCTTCGAAACCCTCGGCGGGACGGGCGCCCCTTGGCACCGCGCCTGACACGGGAGCGGCAAGATTGGCGACCAGCAGGATCGCGAGCGCAGCGGGCCATGCCGCGCAGTGCGTCGGCTGGCCAGTGCGCGGGCGGGCGGGATGCCCGACGGCGGGTAGCCCGGTCTCGGGGCGCCCGGAGCGCGCGCCGTGAAACGTGCGGGACAAACTCACGGCGGCACCCGGACCGTTCTCGCGTTGCGGGCGCGCAAGCGGCAGTCCGTAGCACGGCGCGACATGGATGGCGCGATGATGCGAAGCAAATGGCATGAAGATCTCCAGAGGGGCGATCGGCGAAGCAAGCCGATCACCGTGACGCGCGGCATGCGCGAGGTGTGGGCCACGAACACGGGAACGCATGCAAGGCAAGGACGCCGCAGCGCGGCGTCGCGACGAACGCCAACCTCACCCCCGTGATAGGGCGTGAGCGGCCGGTCAATCCGCTGAACCGACGTCGTCGTCGCGCAAGGATGGCTGTTCTGCCGACGAACGACGTTCGCCGGCGCTCACGGCACTCGACGCCGCTGCGTCGGATCGGCCAGCCGGGCTTTGCGGATTCTCCTGTCTCGTTCGACCCGTCGGGTTCGCTCGATGCATGCCGAGCGGGCGCGTGACGGAGACGACGTAAGGGGTTCCGGCGACGTGTCCGATGTCGTTGAGCGCCCGATGGATCATGCGGCCCGCGTCGTATTGGCTGGTCGCACTGGCAAAGGAAACGGCTTTCGTTCGGCTCCACGGATCGAGCAGTACCGTCGAGTGGCGCGTCAGGAAGACGGCTTCCTGGAACAACTCGTAACGGATGCCGTCGTGATGTTGGGGAGACGGTGGCTGTGGCGTCGAGCGATCCAGCAGCGCGATGAAGCTCTCGGAATCGGTGTAGAGCACGGCCACATGCGAAGGCTTGTTGTGCGGTTTGATGGTGATCATGCGAATCTGATCTCGCGAAATGCCATGCTCGAGCAGGCTGTGAAAAAGAATCTCTGCGTTCTCCTGACAAAACGCTTCACCGGCCTCGCGCCATCCGTAATGCGCCGCCGTGATCGTGGACGCGATCTGTTGTTGCTTGATCAGCGGTGCGTTCGGATCAATCCGCTTTCTCATGGCGCCGCTCAGCGCGATTCGGTGATCGACGATCGAGTTGTCGCGACCGGACTGCAGATCGGCGCGATTCGTTCTGCGCAAGTGCAGGGCGCTCAAGTCGGAGAAGGCATTCTGAATCGCCCGCTGCGCGCGCGCGTCGGGAACGTGGCGTATCGTCGTGAGGATGTCTTCAACGCTGTTGGCGATGCTGTCGGGGGGGGCGTCGGGCCGACTCGGCCCACATCCGCCACCGCATAGCCGCAGTGGCGCGTGCGCATGCCAGGTGCCGGTGCCCGGCTCATATGTCACCGGCACTTGCGCCCGCTGCTCGCTGCCTGGCGGCGCATCGATCAGCCAATGGTCGGCGCTGATGCCGCGATTGGCCCGGTAATAGCCCGCCTCGCCCCTCAGGTAGTGATGACCGTCCACAACGACGAGGAGCGACGTCTCGCCGTTTGGGCGTTGATCGAGCGGCAGAGATTGTGCATAGCCATTCAGACGGGCGTGTTCATCGACGATCCGAGGTCGCCGCGCCGGTGCAGGCGCAATCGCCCGGTGCCCGGCGGGCGGCAGAGGCGCACGCGCAACGCTTTCCGGATCGATCGCGTCAACTGGCTCGACCGGCTCAACTGCATCCGCCGCCTTCCCGGCATCCACAGCATCCACCGCATCGCCCACGTCGACGTCTTTGCCCTTCTCCCGCGCGAGTGAGTCACCGTGCGTGCGCGGCACCGATCCCATCATGCGCGGGTCGGCATATTGCAAAAAGCCTGCGAGCTTGCCGGGATCGGGCGGCTTGCCTTCGAGTGCATCGTCGGCAATGTCAGCCAGATCGCCAGGTAGCCGCAACAAGCGCACACCGGGCAGCACGGCGGTCGCGACGTCCAGGACATCGGCGCCTTGTTGAACACCGCGACGAACTTGAGGATCGATCCGCCGGCCGCTCAGGATTTCGTAAGTGTCACCGACCGATTCCCACAGATAGTGGAAAGGGGCGCGCGCGCTGGCCACGGCGCTCAGGACGTCGTGGAGGCTGTAGTCGGATTTGACGGTTGACGAGTGCCTGACTGCTCGAATGATCACGTCTTCGGACGCTGACGTGGCGCCGGTGTGGGCAGGCGGCAGCGCATCGGCATCCAACGCTCCGGCGCGTTGGGTGTCGGCGCTCTCGCCGTCGCGCGCATGACGCGAGCGCCAGGGCACCCGCGCGGCAGCCGGGACTGCGAGGTTGGCGACAAGCATGATGGCGAGCGCGGCGGGCCAGACGTTTGCCTCCGACGACCGGCTAGTTTTGGCTCGCTCACGTGGCAAGGGCGCAGACAGGCCCGTTTCGTCGTGACAAGTGGCGTGTGCACCGCGAAAGGCGCGACGCCAGCCTGCCGCGGTACTCAGCTTGTTGCCGTGATGGCGCGGCATATGAGGCAATCCGTAAGCCGGCGCGACTCGCATGTCGCGGTAGTGCGATGCCAATGGCATGAACGCCTCCGAGAGGATGGGACATCGTTATCCGAATGCGCAAAGGCGAGGCCCGCGAATTGGGATCGCTGGCGCGCGCCTGCGAGGAGTGGGTGCCTTCACAGTCGCGGTCGGGGAAGACCGTTGCCGTGCACGAACGCATCGCGGCGCGACCCAGGCCGGTTTCAAACCGGCGTGCCGGCCTCGCCGCCAGCGGCTTGAATCGGTGGGTTCCGGCGAACCGAGCCGGATCGTAGCAACACACTCTCCGCATGCTCGGCGCGTCGTGGATTCCCCATGCTGGCGGCACTGCCTTGGGCGGCTGCAGCACGCTCGCGCGGCGTCGGGTAGGGGCGCGTCAGCGACACCGTGTAGGGGTTGCCGGCACGGTGGCCGGCATCCGCGAGCGAAATGTCCAGCATGCCCATCAACTCCTCGACGTCGTTGGCGCGCCGGAACGACGATGCCTTGATTCGGCTCCACGGGTCGAGCAGCAGGGTGGTGTCGCGCGTGAGGAACACGGCGGCCGTAAATCGATCGCTGCCCACGCCATCGACATGGCCTTTCACCGGCGGCTGCGGCGTGGACAGGTCGAGCAGATCGATGAATTGATCCGATTCCGAATAGAGCACCATGACATGCTGCGGGCGACCTTGCGGCTGCACGGTGATCATGCGGATATGGTGACTGGGAACCCCTCGGGTCAGGAGATAGTGAAAGAGAATCTCCGCGTTCTCCTGGCAGAAGGCTTCCGAGCTGAGGTTCGGGATGGGATATTCCGAGTAGTTGTCGTAGTGAATCGCCGTGATCAGGGCGGCCTCCCGTTGTTGCTCGAACAAGGTGGAGTGCGGGTCGATTCGCATCAACTGCGGGACCAGAATGCGGCGATGCTCAATGATCGAGTTGTCGCGCAACGCCCGCAGGTCCTCACGGTTCGTTCGCATCAGGTGCAAGCCTGCCAGGTCGCTGTACGCCTGCTGTATTGCACTCCGCACGTCGTGATCCGCAATATGGCGGATCGCGTCGGCGACGTCGTTCTTGCTCATGGCGACGCTGTCGGGCGTGGACTCCCGGCTCGGTCCGCATCCACCGCCGCACAGGCGCAACGGGGCACTTGCACGCCACTCGCCTGTCGACGCGTCGTAGGTCACCGGCACTTGCGCGCGTGTACCGCGCGGCGCGTGGATCAGCCAGTCGTGCGCGTGTTGCCCGGGCGTTACGTGGTAATAGCCGGATTCCCCGACGAGAAAGTGGCGACCGTTGATCGTCATCAGTTGACGAAGCGGGCCGTCCGGGATCTGCTCAATCGGCAGAGATTGTTCGTATCCCTGAAGGTATTCGTGCTCGCCGTCGATGCGCGATCCGTGTTCGATGCCGATACTTTCTGCGTTGGTGATCGGGACGTCTACGATCTCCAAGCTGTGTTCAGGCAGTGCGTAGGGCAGCGGTTCGAGTCCGTCGCCCTCGGCCGCGGGGGCGACCGGCGCGGCCGCGTCGATGCCGTGTGCCGACGCCGGCTCATGCATCGGGGCACGCCTGAACAGTACCGGTTGCGCCGGCGCCGATGCGTGCTGTATCGGCACGTGGGGCCCCATTGCGCGCGGATCGCCGTATTGCAGGACGTCGGTGAGCTTCGGCGACGGCGGTGGCTTGCCCTCGAGCACATCCGCGGCCAGATCGGCAAATTGGCCGGGCAGTCGACTCAGTTGGACTTCCGGGATCAGCCCCGTGGCCGCGTCCACGGCGCTGCCGACGCGCTGCGCGGTCTCGAGCGTCGGACGATCCACTTCGTTGCCGGTCACAGCGGTGTACGCGTCGCCTATCGTCTTGCCGAGATGCCGGAACGGTGCACTCGCCGTGGCTACGGCCCGGAGAAATTCGCGCAACGTGTAGTGTGATTTGATCAGCGGCGCGGAGAGCGGATATCTCTCGACATCACTCGGGACGGCCGCGTGCCCGTCGGAAGGTATCGCCGTGGCGTTGACCAGTGCGTCGTTGTCTCCCGGAGACCTGTCCGTGCGGCGCGGAAGCATTGGCGTGGCGTGCGCGGGTGGAACCATGAGATTAGCGACCAGCATCACAGCGAAGGCCGCCGACCAGGGGCTGGCGGCCGACGTCGTGGGCGGGCCGACGCGGTGCCGGACCGAGGCGTCGCCACCCATGCGCTGGCGGGCGTTGCGTGTGCCGTGGAACGCGTGAGGGAAGGCCTGCGCAGTGAGCGCCTCGGTCTGGCGAGCGGGCGCGGTGTCGCGGGCTCGGTAGCAGGGCGGGGGATGGATCGCGCGATGGTGCGAAGGGAATCGCATGGATTTGCCTCCTGACGATGGGGTAAAGGTGTGCGGCAGCGCCGACACGAAGCCGATCCGGCAACCGTTGGGGGAAGACTGCCATCGCACGACACCGCGTGTTTGCGCTTTGGCCGAGCGCGCTGTTGATTCCGTCGCATTGGCATACAGCGCAAACGGAAGTGACGCCATGTCACGTCACACGGAAGGATCGCCGTGACGCTCAGGCGCCGAGTGCCGTCTGCCGTTCGGCTCGGCGTCAGGACGGTTCAACACCTCGGGCTGCACGATGAGGGCGCCCTCACTGCCGGGCCCGCTGAGGGTGCTGCCCAGACTGTTGCGGCTGCCGGCGCTGCCGAGGCTGGAGATGCTGCGCTGGCGGGCGCCGAAAATGCGCGTGCCGAAGGGCCGGGTGACCGACACGGTATAGGGTTCGCCGCTTCGGTGCCCGATTTCCTCGAACGCGTCGTCCAGCGTCTGAATCACGTCGAGTTCGTTGCCGGCGCGAGAGAATTCGATGACTTTGGTGGTGCTCCAGGGATCGAGCAGAAGCGTTGCTCGCTGGTTCATGTAGACGAATCCGCCGAAGGTCACGCCGCTGATGCCGTCACGGCGGTCGATGACCGGCGGCTGCGGCGTTGCGAGATCGAGCAACGTGATGAAGTCGTGCGCTTCGGTGTATAGCACCAGCACATGCGGCGAACGTCGGTGCGGCGTGATGGTGATCATGCACAGCCGGTGCTCCGGCACCCCGTTCTGTAACAACCGATGAAAGAGGATTTCCGCGTTCTCCTGGCAGAACGCCTCGCCGTAGTGGTTCCAGAAATAATGCCTCGCCGTGACTTCCGCGGCCTTGCGCTGTTGCGTCACCAACGGCGCGTAGCGATCGATGTGTTTCATGGCGTCGCGCAACGCCCTGCGATGGTTCACGATCGAACTGTCGCCGTGGCCGTGCCTGTCGCGACGGTTCGTGCGCATCAAATGCAGATCCCCCAGTTCGCCCATCGCTTGCAGAATCGCCACCTGCATCTTCTCTTCGTAAAGGTGGCTGATGGCCTGCTCGATATCCGAGTGGCGTCCCGCGATACTGTCCGGCGATCGTCCTTTGCTGCTGCCGCAGCCGCCACCGCACAGACGCAACGGCGCGTGCGCCTGCCATTGCCCGGTTACGGCATCGAACGTCACGGGCACCTGCGCCTTGTCTCGTCTCGGCGCATCGATCAGCCAATGATCGTCGCTGCGTCCGTGCGACGCGCGGTAGTAGCCGGCGTCGCCGCCGAGATAGTGGTCGCCGTTCACCAGCACCAGACGGGGGCGAGGGCCGGGCGGCAATTGCTCGGGCGCGAGGGCTTGGGCATAACCGTGCAGATGTTCCGCTTCGCCGTCGATATAAAGCGGCGTCGCGGGCACGGGGTCGCTATTTTCGAGGGGCGGCGAAGCAGGGACGAAATCCGCGGCGTCGATCTCGCGGGTGTGCGGCGCCTCGGCCGTTTCCGACGGCGACTCCGGCCGGCCGGAGTCAGACGGGTCTTCGCGATTCGCGGGGGTATCGTGCCCGGGCCTTGGCGCGTCTCGGGGCGCGTGGGGCCGAAGGTGCGAAGCAAACGAGCGGGGATCGGCGTATTGCGCCAGACCCGAAACCGATTCGGTGTCCGGCCGCTTGCCCTCCAAGCCGTCGGCGGCCACGCTGGCCAACTCGCTGGGCATTCGCAATACCTGCACTTCGGGGATCAACCCCGTGGCGAAATCGACCGCGCCCGTGCCGGTCCGTATCTGTCGACGGATATCGGGATCGATGTCGTGACCGCTGAGGAGGGTGTAGGCATCGGCGACCGCCTCGGCGAAATTGCGAAATGGCTCGCGCGCCGCACCCACCGAACGCAGCGCTTCGGGCAGCGTATAGCCTGACTTGATCGACGGGCGTTCCAGCGGTCGCACGTCGACGGCAGGGCCAGGCATGAGGCTCGCGTCCGGCAACGAATCGACGGGATGACCGGCGAGGCTGCCGGTGTCGCGGTGCCCGTCGCCAATGGCATCGGCCGTGGGTGCCCGCGGGGGGAGTGCGGCGACGGCGGGTGCTGCGAGACGGGTGATCAGCATCGCCGCCACGGCCGTGCGCCAGACCGAGATGGGGGGCGGCACGGCGTCGTCGCGGCGTGCGGGTGTCGGTTCCCAACGGTACGCTGCCGCTCGCCCGCGTCGTGCCCCAAGGAACGCGACGGTGAAGGGCTTGCTGGCGTCCAGCGATGCCGCGGCCCTTTGTGCCGCGGGGGGGAGGTCGTAGCGGGGCGTAGTTCGGATGACACGTTGATTCGATACCGGCGACATGGCAACTCCTCTCCAGGAAGCGCTGCCGTTGCACACCTCGTCAGCGAAGCGTGCGTTGCCGGCAGCCCGGGAGGGAAGATGGCATATCAGGCGCCCGCCAAGCTTGTGCTTCCGCGGGGGCCGTTGTCGATTTCGTTGCGCCTGGCGTCGTCAATCGAGCGACAGGACGCGCGAGAGCGTGCGTCCTCAGCCGGCCAGTCGTTTGCGCGTGTCGTCGTATTCCTGCTTCAGGCGCGCAATGATCTCGGCTGCCGGGCGCACGTCGTCCATCAATCCCACCCCCTGACCCGCGCCCCAGATGTCCTTCCACGCCTTCGCCTTGGAGAAGTTCATGGCGCTCTTGTCGGCCGTGGGCAGGTCATCGGGGTCGAGGCCTGCATTCAGAATGCTCTGGCGGATGTAGTTGCCCGACACGCCGGTGAACAGGTTCGTGTAGATGATGTCGTTGGCACTCGCCTCCACGATCGCCTGTTTGTACGTGTCGCTGGCGTTCGCTTCCGACGAGGCGATGAACCGCGTGCCGATATAGGCGAGATCGGCACCCATGGCCTGGGCGGCGAGAATCGATCCGCCGTTGGCGATCGCGCCGGAGAGCACAATGGGGCCGTCGAAGATCTTGCGCACCTCGCCCACCAGCGCGAACGGCGAGAGCATGCCCGCGTGGCCGCCCGCCCCGGCGGCGACGAGGATCAGCCCATCCACACCGGCTTCGAGCGCCTTGTTCGCATGGCGCAGATTGATCACGTCGTGCAGCACGATGCCGCCGTAGCTGTGTACTGCGTCGAGCACCTCCTTGGGCGGCGCGCGCAAGCTCGTGATGAAGATCGGCACGCGATGCTCCACGCATACCCGCACGTCGTGTTCGAGGCGCTGGTTCGACTGATGCACGATTTGATTGACGGCGAGTGGACCCACGATGGCGTCCGGATTCGCCGCCTGATACGCAGCGAGTTCTTCGGTGATGCGAGAGAGCCAGTCTTCGAGAATTTGCGGCTCACGCGCGTTCAGCGCAGGGAACGAGCCGACGATCCCGGCCTTGCACTGTGCGAGCACCAGTTCCGGGTAGCTCACGATGAACATCGGCGACGCCACGACAGGCAGTGCCAGGTTTTGCAGAATTTTGGGAAGGGCCATGAAGTCTCCTCGAGCAGGGCGTTCGGCGCGCGACATCACTGCGTCGACGCTCAATTCGCAGCGGGTTAATTTCGCGAACGATCGTTCGATTATAGGGGGAATCGTTCGTCGCCCGGTGAGCGGGCACTCGAAGAAAGCTTCGGTTCCGTGGAGGGAATTCGCGCGTGTATCAGGGAAAGTCCCCTTGGGAGATGGGGGCGTCGCGACTAGGATGAAAGCGCGTGCCAAGCGGCGTCAGCATCAAGACGCCACAGGACGGGCGCCGCGTTAGCGACCGCAGCGTTCGTCCGGCACGTCACGTCCTCAAACGCCGCTTGCCGTGACTGGCAAGCGGCGTTGTTTTTTCAAAAATCTGGAAAGCCCGGTGCGCCTAGACGGCGTACAACGTATCCGTCTCACGCTCGTAGCGCACGGCGCCTGCTTTGGCGAGTTCCGCGACGAGGCGGTCGAGCAGGTCGGGCCAGGCCGACGGCGGCGCAAGCATCGCGGCCGCACTGCGCCAGGCTCGCGCGGTGTCGAGGGTGGCCTTGAGCACCGTGCCCGTCATCTCCGTCTCGGCCATGAGACGGAAGACGATCAGCACCTTGAGGGCGTTGCGCGCATTGCGTGCCGGATCGCTTTGCAGATAGTCGAGGCGTGCGCGCGCGGTGGCGAGTGCGCCGTCGATATCGCCGAACGGTTTGCCGTGTCCGGGAATGACCTGCGCCACATCGAGTTGCTCGATGAGATCGAGCACGGCGGCCTGTTCGGCGAACCCGGACTCGCCGTCGAGCTCCGGAAAGATCACGCCGAAGCCGCGTTCCCACAGCGCATCGCCGGAAATCAGGATGCCGTCGCTGGCGTTGTAGAGCATCAGCGCGTGCGGATCGTGGCCCGGGGCACCGAGAACGAGCCATTCGCGCTCGCCGAGCGTCATCGCGTCGCCGGGCGAGAGGGTGTCGTCGAAGGTGAAGCGCGCGCACTGCTGGCCCGTTGCTTCGAACGACAGACGCCGTGCATCCCAGTGGCGCACGGGGTCGGCGTCGGCGGCGGGGACCCATGTGCGGCAACCGTAGCGCGCTTGAAGTGCCGCGTTGCCGCCGCAATGATCGGAGTGCAGATGCGTGTTGACGAGCCGTGCGAGCGACTGGCCATGCGGCAGCGCGTGCGCGACGAGCGCGAGCGTCTGCTCGGCATGTGTGACGTAGCCGCTGTCGACGAGTGTTGGCGCGTCGCCGAGGAACAGGACATTGTTCGAGGAGAGCCAGCCGCGCTCGAACACGCGAAGCCCGGCGGGCAGGGCATGCGAGGTCATGGACGTAGGGGCATAAGGGAGAACACAGGGCGCTGGCGACGTGTCACGCCGGCTTGGCGCTCACGAGGATCTTGGCCGTGGCGGCGATCACCGTCTCGCCGCGTTGATTGACGGCCTCGCCGTCGAGCGACACGATGTCGCCCGCGAGTTTGTCTTTCCACAGGCTGTCGGTCACGGTCCAGCGCACGGTGATGTCGTCGCCCGCGTGCACGGCGCGGCGCAACTTCATGTCGAATTCAAGCCCGAGCGGTTGGGCCGTCTTCGAATAGTGCGTGGCGAGCAGGGCGGCCAGATACGACATCTGCTGCGTGCCCGACGAGATCAGTCCGCCGAAGCGCAGGTCGGCGGCCGCGTAATCCGCGTCGTGGTGCAGTGGATTGAAGTCGTGCGCGAGCGCGGAAAATTCGCGGATCGAGTCAGGCGAAAAATGGTGGGTGGCGGCGAAGGTCTCACCAATGGCAACGATTTTTCCCATATGCGGTATTGAAAGCCTTATGCGTCGGGGCGCGTCATGCGTTGCCCGCGCCGGGGTCGTTGGCGATCACGCGGCGATACTGCACCGGCGGCGGTTCGTGTTCGACACGTCGTGCGGGCAACAGCGACCAGATGTGGCGCTTGTCGTCCTCGGCCATCGTCGACCACGCGGCAATTTCGTCGAGCGTGCGCCAGCAGCCCGAGCACCACCCCGTCGCTGGATTCATGCGGCAGATGTTGGTGCAGGGCGATGGCACAGGGGACGCGGGCAGGGTCATGATGGCCTTGGGGTGACGTAGGGAAGCGTTCGCTCAGTCGCGCAGCGCCACGTCGACGACGGGCGCGCCCGTCATCGCCACGAGCTGCGTCGGCGTAAGGTTGAACACGGCATGCGGGTGCCCGGCGGCGGCCCACAGACTGGTGAGCTTGAGCAGGTCTTCGTCGATCAGCGTGAGCGGCGACACGACGTGCCCGATCGGGCTGACGCCACCAATTGAATAGCCTGTCTTCTCCTTGACGAAACGCGCATCGGCGCGGGCAAGGTCGCCGACCTGTGCCGCCACCTTCTTCTCGTCGACGCGATTGATGCCGCTCGCGATGACCAGCACCGGGGTGTCGTCGGCGGCGCGGCGAAAGAGGATCGACTTGGCGATCTGGGCCACATCGCACCCCAGGCCGGCAGCGGCCTCGGCCGAGGTCTTGCCGGTGCTCGGCAACAGCACGATCGGCTGGTCGTGGCCCAGGCCGGCGAGCAGCCGTGCAACGTGACGTGCGCCTTCGGGAAGAGCGTCCTGTTGGGCGGGTTCGGGAGTCCGGGGTGTCTCGCTCATGGTCGTGTCAGTGTCTTCGAATCACAGGGTCGACGCGGGCACATTGGCCCGCGCGGTATCACACGCAGGTGGGCGCGCCGTCCTGCAGTTTCGCGAGCATGGCGCGGCCGACGCGTGACGCGTTCGGCCGGTCGATGGCGCGCGAAATGAAGTCGCCCGTGCGTACGACGGCGTCCAGATCGATGCCAGTCTCGATGCCGAGACCATGCAGCAGATACACCACGTCTTCCGTCGCCACGTTCCCCGTCGCGCCCTTGGCGTACGGGCAGCCGCCGAGGCCGGCGACGGACGAGTGGAAAATCGAAATGCCCGAGAGCAGCGCGGCGTAGACGTTGGCCGTCGCCTGGCCATAGGTGTCGTGGAAGTGGCCGGACAGACGCTCGATCGGGAACACCTTCGCGCAGGCTTCCATGACTTCGCGGGTGCGCGAGGGCGTGCCCACGCCGATGGTGTCGGCAATGTCGATTTCGTCGCAGCCGAGCGCCGCGAGTCGTTGCACGACGTCGACCACGCTCGCGACGGACACTTCCCCTTGGTACGGGCAGCCGAGCGCGCACGAGATGCTGCCGCGCAGGCGCAGGCCGGCGTCCTTCGCCGCGCGCGCGACGGGTTCGAAGCGCGCGATGCTTTCCACGATGGAGCAGTTGATATTGCGTTGCGAGAACGCTTCGCTCGCGGCGCCGAAGATCACCACTTCGTCGGCCTTGGCCGCCACCGCGCCCTCGAAGCCGCGCAGGTTCGGCGTGAGCACCGAGTAGATCGTGCCGGGACGACGCGTAATGCCCGCCATCACCTCGGCGCCGTCGGCCATCTGCGGCACCCATTTGGGCGAGACGAACGAGGTGGCTTCGATATTGGCAAAGCCGGCGGCCGACAGTCGGTCGATCAGCGCAATCTTGATATCGGTCGGTACCGGCTGTTTTTCGTTTTGCAGACCGTCGCGCGGGCCGACTTCGACCACTTTCACGTGCTTTGGCAGATTAGACGTGGACAAGGACATGCGGTGTCTCCTTGGAGGGGTTCGGGCAATGACGCGCGTGGGCGACGGCTCAGTAGCCGCGCGCCGGGTCGACGATGCCGGTGATGGCTTCGCCGCGTTCGAGCGCGGCGATCTTCCCGGCGATCTGCGCGACCGTTTCGTCGCGCAACGTCAGGGCGGAAATGTGCGGTGTGAGCGTCAGGCGAGGTGCGTGCCAGAACGGATGGTCGGCCGGCAACGGCTCGGTGCGAAACACGTCGAGCGTGGCCGCGGCGATCTGGCCGCTGTCCAGCGCGGCAAGGAGGTCGTCTTCCACCAGGTGCGCGCCGCGCGCGACGTTGATCAGGAACGCCCCTTGCGCCAACTTCGCAAACAGCGTGGCGTTGAGCACATCGACCGTTTGCGGCGTGAGCGGCAGCAGGTTGACGAGTATGCGGGCGCCGGACACGCAGGCATCGAAGCCGGCGTCGCCGTGGTGCAATTCGATGCCGCTATCGTCGCTGCGCTGGCTGCGGGCCCATGCACGTACCGGAAAGCCGAACGCCTTCAGTGCCTTGGCGACGTGCGCGCCGAGCGTGCCGTAACCGAGCACCGCGACGGGGAAATCCGCGAGACGGTTTGGCTTCTGGAACTTCCACTGACCTCGGGTTTGCTGCGCATCGAATTCGTCGAGACGGCGGAAGTAGCGCAATGCGGCGGCGCTCACGTACTGCGCCATCTGGTCGGCCATGCCGGCGTCTTCGAGACGGACCAGCGGCACGCCCGCCGGGAGGCGATGCGCGTCTTCGCCGTGCGTGCCGAGCACACCGTCCACCCCGGCGCCCAGGTTGAAAATCGCTTTCAGGCGCTCGCGCGGTTGCAACACTTCGGCATTCGGCTTCCAGAGCACGAGGTAGTCGGCGGGTGCTGCATCGCCGGGCTGCCAGCCGCGAATGCCGGCCTGCGGCAGATGCTCGGCGAGGCCGGCTTCGTAGGCGGCGGTCTTGCCGTCCGGAGAAAAGATCAGGATGTCCATGAGTTGCGGGGCAGACGCGTATAGGAATGAGTCATGGCGATAGGGCCAGCGAGGGGGCGACAGGTGCCGGTCTTTCCGGTGGGCGTTGGCGACGCAGCCGCGTTCACTCGATTGACGTTAACGTCAAGTGTAACGCAGCTTGTGGTGTCGCGCGTACTGCGGCGAGGCCGGAGGCGCGCAGGGCGACTAGCCGCGCGGAGGGCGAGGGGGGCGAGGGCGGGGCGGTGACGTTGTGACGCGGCGCAGCGGCACAGCGCGCCGCTCCGCCGTCGGGGAATGACCGAAGCCGGTCAGTCGTTGGCGGCCGCGCGCAACGTCACGAGGTTGACGGCGAAATTGTGGCTGTCGTCGGCGATCCAGACTTCACCGTCCTGAATCGTGCACTGGAGGCGCATCGTGCGCGCGGCGAGTGCCGTGAGCGCCTCGGCGGACGCCTCATCGAGCATGCGCACCGTGAGATTCGACAAGCGGGTGATCTGCGACTCGGTCGCCTGCCACCAGACGGCGGCGGGCTTGCCGCCGTACGCCACGACGTCGACATGCGTCGCACGGCCCGCGGCTTTGACAAGGCGCCGTGCGTCGGGCTGCCCGACGTCGATCCAGCGGACGATGTCGCCGCCGAAGTCGTGTTCCCACAGGTCGGGCTCGTCGGCGTTGGAGAGGCCCTTGCCGAACGCGAGCCGTTCATCGGCATACAGCATGAAGGCCAGCAGGCGCACCATCATGCGTTCGTCGGTTTCCGACGGATGCCGGGCGAGCGTCAGGCTATGGGCGGCGTAGTAGTGGCGGTCGAGGTTGGTGATCTGCACCTCGGCCTTGTATATGGTGGCTTTGAGTGCCATACCGGGAAACCGCAGGAATGAAGGGAGTCGCAAGCATACACTAGCGCGTTGTCCCCGCTCTCCAAGGCGGCATGGCATGCCGATGGCGCACCGCGGCAAGCGCGCGGCAAGCTCGGTATACTGGCGGCCCCGCCTTACCTGATGTGTCTCCCATGCCGGTTCCTGTACCGCAAACGATCGACGTCAACGGTTATCCGATGGCGTACGTCGAGACCCCTGCCCCCGCCGACGCCAGTGGCGCACCGCTCTTGCTGGTTCACGGTTCGCTTTGCGATTGCCGTTACTTCAAGCCGAACATGGCGCCGTTGGGGCAGCGGCGGCGGGTCATCTCGGTGAGTCTGCGTCACTACTGGCCCGAAGCATGGGGTGGCCATGACGGCACGTTCTCGGGGGAGCAGCACGCCGAGGACCTGGCCGCATTCGTCACGGCGTTGGG
Organism: Pandoraea cepalis; assembly: GCF_902459665.1. Taxonomy (GTDB): domain Bacteria; phylum Pseudomonadota; class Gammaproteobacteria; order Burkholderiales; family Burkholderiaceae; genus Pandoraea; species Pandoraea cepalis. The sequence continues at coordinate 398,715 of NZ_CABPSL010000001.1, forward strand.
CGTCGGCCCGGTCCATATGCTCGGCCATTCGCGCGGCGGCTATGTCGCGTTGCGCACGGCGCTGCTCGCGCCCGACACCGTACGCTCGCTGATACTGGCCGACCCGGGCGTGGAAATCAGCGGCGGCCCGGCGCAGACGCCGCTCGATCGCGAGCGGGGCAGCTTCCGCGAACAGGCGCTTGCCGCCATCGAGTCCGGCGATATCGACGGCGGACTGGCGATCTTTATCGACACCGTGAGCGGCCCGGATACGTGGCGGCGCATGGTGCCGTGGTTCAAGCAGATGGTGCGCGACAACGCTCACACCCTGATCGGTCAGGTGGCCGAGCCGCGTACGCCGTTGCCGATCGACGCCCTCGGCGCGTTGCATGCGCCGGTGCTTCTGATGGGCGGCGCGCAAAGTCCCGCACCCTATCCCGACGTGCTGAACGCGCTCGCGTGCGCCATGCCGGAAGCCCGTCGCATGGTGATCCAGGACGCATCGCACGGCATGAATCTGGCCAATCCGATTGCGTTTCACCGCGCGGTGGACGCCTTCCTCGGGAACGACTGAACCCGAGGAGTGACGCCGGCGCGCGGGCCGGCGTCGCCCGGCGCCGGACACGCGCGCGTTGCGCGGACGTCGCGTCCCGCGATCAAGCGCCCCGTTCTCATTCGTCGCGCAACACGCCGTGGCCCAGACGCAAGCTCAGCGTGCGGACCAGATCGGCCATCCACGCCTGATCGCGGTCCGACAATTTCTGCATTGCCCGGTTGAGCGAGGGATACGGATCGCAGGGCACCGCCACCCCCGCGTCAGCCACCATGCCACTCGACGAATCGAACGCCAGCAACTCATGCGGTGGCAGTCCCAACGTGTCGGCGAGAATGCAGATGTTGCGCAGCGAGATATTGCGCTTGCCTCGCTCGACACCGCTCAGGTATGAGCGCGCCAGACCGCTTTCCAGGGCAAGCTTGTCTTGCGCCCAGTTGTACTTCTTGCGCAAACCGGCCAGGTGTCGGCCGAATCTGAATAAATTGGTGTCCATAAGAATGTTTTCCTTGTTAGGGACAAGAAGATTGAAACAAAAAACCGGCATTGGGGACGGTGCCTCGGGTATCCCCCGTTTGCGAGGCACGAACTACCGAGTCCGCAACGCGGATTTTTTGCGGACTTTCGGAGAAGGCACAAGGAGTGCATGCTTTCAGACGGTAGTGGTGGCGCCAGTTTGCGTACCGCTCTGCAGGCATTTCGATACGCTTTGTCGCACTCCCGTGAACCGGAGCCGCGCAGTGTGACACCGGACATGCCGGCGCAAGCCATCACGCGATTCTGAAAGTTTCCGCCTTGGGATGTCACTCGATGTTGACGGGGCGGACCGGACGTTGTGTCGAGCGGCGCGAATGGTCGGCAGTCATCGGCCGGCTGTCATGCTTGATAGGCTTGGCGTGCATGAAATAGGCACGGCGCGCTGATACGTCCATTGCGGGGATGTAAGACGCTCGACGAAGCGAGCGTTTTTACGGAAGGCCAGGTCACGCTTACAAGACGAACGCTCGCGCAACGTCCCCGCGATGCTGGGGGGACTTTGCGCAATGTCCTAAGAATCAATTGCCTCGCTTTCGCTCACTCGTCATCGCCGGTGGGGAAACGCCGCGAGTCATCGCGTGCGATGGCGTCGGATCTGGCGGCATTGGCCGACGTGACGGATGTGTCGTGGCGTTCGGATGGGGTGCGCCCGGGGTCACAGATGCGCGCGACGGGATGGGCGGCGTCGGTGCCGGTGCCGTCGGCAATGCGGTAGCCAGCTTCCCTCGGCGCGGCGAGTTGAAGATGGGCAGGAAAGCCTGCGGAGAACGCTGGGGCGGTGGGCGTCCGTCTAGCGGCGTTGGGGAGAGCCGCGGGCGGGGCGTCGGCGTCATCGAGGTCGTCGAAATCGTCGAGATCCTCGGTATCGTCGATGCCGTCGCGCACTTCGTGCCGATTGCGCCTATCTCGCGCATCGCCACAGGCACCGCCGTGTGCGACAGACAAGGGGCCGCATCGGTCTGCGTAAGCGTCGGTCGCCGACGGCGGCGCCGCCTGACTCAGGCGGGAGCTGAGGCTTCGAATGATCTCGGCGAGCCAGACCTGATCGCGGTTTTCGAGGCGACACAGCGAACGGCTGATCTGCGGCAATGGCGTGCGATCGGGTAGCGCTGCGGTGTCAGCGGCACCGGCCGCCTGCGCAAAGCGCAGCATTTCGGACGTTGGCACGCCGAGCGTATCGGCCAGTACGCAGATATTGACCAGGGCGACGTTGCGTCGACCGCGCTCGATGCCGCTGACGTACGAGCGAGCCAGACCGCTCTCGAGCGCCAGTTTCTCCTGCGACCAGCCGCGCGCCTTGCGCAAGCAGGCCAGATGGTCTCCGAACAGCGCGAGTGGATTCGTTTGCATGGCGGAACTCCGTTGACGAGTCACACAGCGTAATCAATCCCCCCGCGTCTTGCGACGTTATATCGCTCTCCTCCCCATGCGTTACAGGCGGGCCTCTATACAGAGTCGGCGACCTCTATAGCGCAAAACTTATCGGACGCTTCCCAATTCATGGGGCCGCGCCATCCCACGAGACGGTGTCAGCCGATGGGGCGACACGCTGACATGGAACGGCGCCAGTGCATCGGATGGTGCTGGCCGTGGCGTAGGCCGATGATGTCGATCAGCGCAGGCAGAAGCGGGCTAGCGCGCCGCGCAGGACGGCGGGCAGCGCGGCGGCGAAACCGAACGGGCGCGACAGCGTGGCCAGGCCCTCGCCATTGAGCACGCGAGCGCCCTCCAGGTGAGTGGCCAGCCGGCAGAAATCTTCTCGATTCATACCGACGCGCTCGCAGGCGATATCGAGCTGTTTCAAATCGTTCGGATGCAGCTCAAGGGTGACGGTAATGCGCTCTGAGGCGGTGTTCATGTCTGCCAATTTTCTCTGGTTCAAAACATTGGGCATGCCGCGCGGGTGAAGCGCATGCCGAAGCGCCCACGCAATAACGCGAGCGAGCGTGATCCGACGGCGCGCGATGGAGGGCGTCGGGGGCTAATGCAATGCGTGGGCAATACGAGGCTGTGGGCGCGAAATTGGCCGCCCGAGCCGTGGGCGGCGGTACGGCGCTAACGCGTGAGAGCGATGCCTCGTAACGGCGGGGAGGGATGACTCTCTATCCGGCCAGGACATCGGTGCCGGAATACAGCATGAGTACTGCGGACTACGGACTACGATTTCAAGTACGACGACAACTCGGTGCGACTCGTTGAACGGCGACTGACCGCTTCGGTTCCGGCAGCGTCGGCCCCAGCGGTGGCTGGCCAACGTCAAATTACGCGGCGTCCTTCAAGCGAATGCGCGAGCAAGGGGTACGACGATGACTACGGCGATATCGCAGGACACGTGAGACGTGGGTCGCCGCTGCGGTGCGTGCCGCAGCGCGTTGCAGTTGCATGACACGTGCCACCGTCGCCGTGACGGCGAGCGTCGCGACCCCTAGCCAAATGACGAAAATCACAAACCCTCTCCCTATGCGGCGACAGCGCGGCGTAACAACAGACGTAAGCAATGACTGTGTCCAATGACGACCGGCCCGAGTGGCAGCAGCGCGAGAGACATCGGCACGAGAGACATCGGCCCGCGTCGACCGCAAGGCGAAATTCAGAAAGCGGGGACGCCAGTCGTCGCAAGTCGGTTGCTACCGCAACAAACTTCAACAGGAGCGAATTCTAAATAGATTCCCGGATAGGGTAAATACTAATTAAGCAAATTGTGTATTTTTTAAGACAGAGGAATCGGAATCGTCCAAACGATCGTTTGAATTCCAGGTGCTTAAATTCATTGGAAAAATCGGCCCGAACCCGCGGGCTTCCACGTGTTCGGGCCGATCAGGACGAAGGGGGTCAGAAGCTGTGCTTCAGGCCCATGCCGACCAGCAATTGCGTTCGTGCGCCGGCGTTGAAGCCGTACGAACCGACGGACGCGGTGGCTTCCACCGTTTGACCGCTATCCAGGGTCTTGCCGATGGCCTGTTGATAGCCACCGATGACGTAGGTCGACGTGCGCTTGGACAGCGCATAGGTGACGCCGGCATTGAACTGGTTGTAGTGAGCGCCGAGGTTGCGCGCACCGCGCATTCGCGTGTAGCTATAGCCGATGCCCGTGTTGATCGCGGGCGTCAGGGCATACGTGGCGAAGGCGTTCACGGTGTCGAATGTCGCCGTGCCGGTGAATTCCGACAGACCATCGCTCGCGTACTGGGCATTCGAATACGACAGCCCAAGGATCGCCGGGCCAACGGCGTACTTGCCGGCCACGCGCGCGATGCGTACCTTGCTCGCCGTACGGAAGCCACTGTTGATCGTCGAGTTGAACAGCGAGCCCGCGCTGCTGGTCCACTCGCGATAGCCGTAGGCCGCCCGCGTGTTGCCACCGTCCGCGAAGAAAAAACCGGCGCCGAGCGCGAGCGGACCGTTGTTGTAGGCACCGGCGACGCCGTACGATCGGCCGGCCCCGGTTTCTCCGGCCACGTTGCCCGATGCGTACATGCCTTCGAACTGCAGGCCGCCGAAGTTCGGCGTGGCGTAGCGGATCGAGTTGTTGATGCGTGCGCCGTTGTCGTAGTTGTCGACGTCGCCCGGCGTGGCAAAGAACCCACCGAAGTAACCGTCTGCGGTCATGCCCTGCACGAGATTGACGACCGGGTCGTACTGACGGCCGATGGTCACTTCGCCCCATTCGGTGCTCGTCAGGCCGACGATGGATTTGCGGCCGAACGCCCGGCCGCCGTTACCCATCTCGCCGTTGACCGCATTGAAGCCGCTTTCGATCTGGAACATCGCCGACAGTCCGCGGCCCAGCGGCTCGGTGCCACGCAGGCCCCAGCGGCTGCCGGAGATGATGTTGCTCGCGATCATCGATCGCGATTGCGGGCCGTTGACGCCGTCAGTGTGATTGGCGTGGACGAAGCCGGAATCGATCGTGCCGTAGAGGGTGACGTTGCTTTGCGCATTGGCGCTGGCAGGCAAAGTCAGGAGGGTGAGCGTGGCGGCGAGCGCAATGGCGCGCGGGCCGATGAACGAGTGAGGACGTTGAGTCATGGTGTCGAGCGCTTAACCGCGCATGGTGGAAATCGACACCGAGAATATTTCCGAACAGCCATTCGGATTCCTTATGAAAATTCCGAATGCACTGAAATCCCCATGGCAGCGACCCCCTGTCGGGGGCGCTGCCGAAGTTTCTAGGAAGTGTCCTCAAATTTCATCGCGCGCTACCGCAGTAAGCGGTAGCGCGAAAAGCACCGTCCTGCGCGCGTCAATGTGGACCCGCGCCAGCGTGCGCTGCGGCGTGATGCCGGAGCACCGCGCCAGGACGATCGCTATCGCTTGAACGCCAGCAACTGGGCGCCTTCCGGCACCTGGTCGCCGACGGCGAACAGCACCTCTTCGATTTCACCGTCCGCGGGTGCGCTGATGGTGTGCTCCATCTTCATCGCTTCCATCACGAGCAGCGGCGCGCCCTTCTCGACCTTCGTACCGGCTGGCGCGAGCACGGCAATGACCTTGCCCGGCATCGGCGCCGTCAGCCGCCCCTCGCCCCCTTCCTGCGCCCCGGCCTGTGCCAGCGGATCGTGCCAGCGCAACGTCCAGGACTGACCGTCGGCGAAGACGTGCGCGGCGTCGTGTTCGAAGTCGACATGCCCTTGAACGCGGCGATCGCCGAGCGTCACGCGATACACCCCGGTGTCGTGGGCGTAGCGATACGGATACGTCTGCCCGTCCACGGTGAGCGTGCTCGCCTGCGGTCCGCTCGTGAGGAGAACCGACAGCCGCGTCTCGCCGTGATCGAAGGCGAGGGTGCGCTGGTAGTCGCCGTTCAGGCGCCAGCCGGTGGCGAGCTGCCAGGGCGAGTGGTGATCGATGCTGTCCTGATACTTGCGGCGGCCGATCACGGTTTCGCGGGCCAGCTGCGCCGCGACGGCCAGTGCCAGCGTGGTCGCCGGTACCGGGGCGGCGGCCGGGAACAGCGTGTCGCGATGGCGCTCGATCAGTCCGGTGTCGAGATCGGCTGCGGCGAACGGCTCGCTGGCGACCAGGCGTCCGAGGAACGCGATGTTCGTCTGCACGCCCACCACGCGGTACTGGCCCAGTGCGCGGCGCATGCGGGCGAGCGCCTCGTCGCGGTCGCGGCCCCACACGATCAGTTTGGCGATCATCGGATCGTAGAAGGGCGAGATGGTGTCTCCCTCGCGCACGCCCGAGTCGATGCGCACCGCGGCCGGCGCGTCGGCGCTGCCGATCTCGAACTGGACCGCTGCGGGCGGACGCAACGTGCAGAGCGTGCCCGTCGATGGCAGGAAGTTGTTATCCGGATTCTCGGCGTAGATACGGGCCTCGAGCGCATGCCCGTGAATGCGCAACGCGTCCTGCTTGCGCGGCAACGGTTCGCCCGCCGCCACGCGCAATTGCCATTCCACCAGATCGAGCCCGGTGATCATCTCCGTGACCGGATGCTCGACCTGCAGGCGCGTGTTCATCTCCATGAAGTAGAACGAGCCGTCCTGATTGGCGATGAACTCGACCGTGCCCGCGCCGACATAGCCCACGGCCCGCGCGGCATTACAGGCGGCTTCGCCCATGGCGCGACGACGCTCGTCGGTCATGCCCGGGGCGGGGGCTTCTTCCAGGACCTTCTGGTGACGGCGCTGCACCGAGCAGTCGCGCTCGAACAGATAGACGCAGTTGCCGTGCGTGTCGGCAAATACCTGAATCTCGATATGGCGCGGACGCGTCAGATACTTTTCGACCAACACGCGCTCGTCGCCGAAGCTGCTGGCGGCTTCGCGCTGGCAGGACGTGAGCGCGGCGCGAAACGCCGAACTGCGCTCAACCACGCGCATGCCCTTGCCGCCGCCGCCCGCGCTGGCCTTGAGCAGCACGGGGTAGCCGATCTCGTCGGCGCGCTCGTGCAGGAACGCGGCGTCTTGATTGTCGCCGTGGTAGCCCGGCACCAGCGGCACTGCGGCGCCTTCCATCAGGGTTTTCGCGGCGCTCTTGCTGCCCATCGCGTGAATGGCGCCGACCGGCGGGCCAATGAAGACGATGCCGGCCTCGTGACACGCGGCGGCGAAGGCTTCGTTCTCGGACAGGAAGCCGTAGCCCGGGTGGATGGCCTGGGCGCCGGTGGCCTTGGCGGCGTTGATGATGGCATCGATGCGCAGATAGCTCTCGCGCGCGGCGGCGCCACCCACGTGCACCGCTTCGTCGCACACGGCGACATGCTTGGCGTGCGCGTCGGCGTCGGAATAGACGGCCACCGTGCGGATGCCCAGCCGTGCGGCCGTGGCGGCCACGCGGCAGGCGATTTCGCCGCGGTTGGCGATGAGGATCTTGTCGAACATGCTGCCTCCGGAAAATGATCGATTGGGGCGGCGCCTGCGCATCGCACTTCGCTTGTGACGAAGGGCCACTGCACTCGCGCCGTTCTCGTTGCTATCCAACTTCGCCGCGTCGGCGGATCGTCTTTTTGCGATCTCGTCGCCGTCGTGGCGGCTTAACCTGTCAACACATCCTTCAACGCCAGCCCTTCGCCGTGCCGATAACGCTCAGTGCGTGGCGCAGGCCGTCAGGCCATCGCACTCGCCTGCGGGCTCGGCGGCGCCGAGCTTTTCCTCGGTCGACGTGTGCATGCCGAGACGCGCGAGCAACGCGCGGTCGTGTTCGGCCTGCGGGTTTTGGGTGACGAGCAGTTTCTCGCCGTAGAACATCGAATTCGCGCCGGCGAGGAAGCACAACGATTGCAGGGCGTCGTCCATCATCTCGCGCCCGGCCGACAGCCGCACCATCGCGCGCGGCATTGTGATACGCGCCACGGCGATCATGCGCACGAAGTCGAACGGATCGACGGCGTCGTTGTTCTCCAGCGGCGTGCCTTCGACCTTCATCAGGTTGTTGATGGGCACCGATTCGGGATACGGCGACAGGTTGGCGAGCTGTGCGATCAGGCCGGCGCGCTCGCGGCTTGTCTCGCCCAGGCCGACGATGCCGCCGCAGCACACCTTCAGTCCCGCGTCGCGCACGCGGGCCAGCGTGTCCAGGCGATCCTGATAGGTGCGCGTGGTGATGATCTGCCCATAGAACTCGGGCGACGTGTCGAGGTTGTGGTTGTAGTAGTCGAGGCCGGCGTCGCGCAATTGCTGCGCTTGCCCGTCACGCAGCATGCCGAGCGTGACGCATGTCTCCAGGCCCAGCGCCTTGACGCTGCGCACCATCTCGCCCACCGCGTCGACCTGGTGCGGCTTCGGGCTACGCCAGGCGGCGCCCATGCAGAAGCGGGTCGCTCCTGCATCTTTCGCGCGTTGCGCCGCGGCGACCACTTCCTCCACCGGCATGAGCTTCTCGGCTTCCACGCCGGTGTCGTAGCGCGCCGATTGCGGGCAATAGGCGCAGTCCTCCGGGCACCCGCCGGTCTTGATCGAGAGCAGCGTCGAGAGCTGCACGGCATTGGCGTCGAAGTGTTCGCGATGCACTTGCTGTGCGCGGAAGATCAGGTCATTGAACGGCAGTGCAAAGAGCGCCTCGATGTCGGCGACGCTCCAGGGCGTGTCGTTGCGGCGCAGGGCTTCGTCGTGGCCGTGAGCGGCGGTGTGGGCGTGAACTTGCATGATGTGATTCCTTGAATTCGGTGAGTTCGTTGATGTCGCGCGATAGGGCAGTGGCGCGCTCAGGGCCGCGTCATGTCGACGAGCGGCCCGATGTCGAGATAGCCGGAGGCGGTCGCCGCATCGGGGTGCGCCAGATGCGGCACGCGCCCGAGCAGCGGCGCGGGCAAGCGCGCGGCAAGGGTGTCGATGTTTGCCGCCACGTGACGCATCTCCGGATCGACGTGATTGGCGACCCAGCCCGCGAGCGTGAGCCCGCGGGCGGTGATGGCTTCGGCGGTGAGCAGGGCGTGGTTGATGCAGCCGAGCCGCAAACCGACGACCAGGATCACCGGCAGGCCGAGCTGGCGCGCGAGGTCGGCGGTATCCGGCGCGTTGGCATCGGCGCCGAGCGGCACACGAAAGCCGCCCACGCCCTCGACGATCACCAGATCGGCCCGCGCGGCGACACGCGCATAGCCCGCGCGGATCACGCTGCAATCGAGCGCGATGCCTTCAGCGGCGGCGGCGATATGGGGCGCCGTGGCGTCCTTGAGCACATAGGGGCAGTACCAGTCGTCGGGCAGCTTCAGGTTGCTCGCCTGGTGCAACTGCTCGACGTCGTCGTTGACGAAGCGCCCGTTGTGCTCCGAGGCGCCCGCCGCGACCGACTTGAGCCCCGCGCACACCAGCCCGCGCCGAGACGCGGCATGCAGCAGCGCAGACGACACGAGCGTCTTGCCGATTTCCGTGTCGGTGCCGGTGACGAAGAACGCATGGCGCGCTGACGTGGCCCGGGCGGCGGGCGTATCGATAGATATATCGAGGGGAGCGACGAGACGCGGATCAGCCATGCGCGTGCTCCGTCCAGTCTCGATCCAACTGGTTGATGGCGGTGGCGAGCCGGTCGACGTCGTCGGCCGTGTGCGTTGCGCAGAGCGTCAGGCGCAGTCGCGACGTGCCGGGTGCCACGGTCGGCGGGCGGATGGCGGGCACCCACAGTCCCGCTTCGGCCAGCCCAGCCTGCGCATGCAGTGCCGCGGCATTCTCGCCGAGGATGATCGGCTGCACGCCCGTGGGCGAGACCCTGTGCCGCCAATGCCGCAGCGTGAGCGAGTCGCGCAGTTGGGCGATGCGCGCTTGCAGCGCGGCGCGGCGCTCGCGGCCTTCGTCGCCGGCGATCAGCGCCAGGCTCGTGAGCAGTGCGTGGGCCTGCGACGGCGCGGCGGCCGTGGTGAAGATATACGGCCGCGCACGATTGACGAGCCATTCGATGACACGCTCGTTGGCGGCGACGAATGCGCCGCCGACACCGGCGGCCTTGCCGAGCGTGCCGATGATGACAAGGTTCGGCGAGCGCAGATCGAAATGCTCGAACACGCCCCGGCCCGTCTCGCCGACGACGCCGAAGCCATGCGCATCGTCCACCACCAGCCACGCGTTGTGTCGTTCGGCCAGTGCGAGCAGTTGTGGCAGCGGCGCGATATCGCCGTCCATCGAGAACACGCCGTCGGTGACGATCAGCTTCGTCTCGGCGGTGCTGGCGTCGAGCAGCGCGGCCAGGGCGTCGACGTCGCCGTGCGGGTAGACGTGCGTGCGCGCCCGGGACAGACGTGCGCCATCGATCAGCGAGGCGTGATTGAGCGCTTCGGAGAAGATCTCGGCGTCCTTGTTGGCGAGCGCGGAGAGGGTCGCCAGGTTGGCCATGTAACCGGTACAGAAGTACAGCGCGCGGCCGTCGACGAGATGGGGCGACATGAAGTCGGCGAGCGCGTCTTCGAGTTCCGCGTGGGCCTGCGAATGACCGCTGATGAGGTGCGATGCGCCGCTGCCTGCGCCGTAGCGCCGCGCGCCCTCGATGAGCGCCTCGACAATCTTCGGATGCGCTGCCAGACCGAGATAGTCGTTGCTGGCGAATGCGAGCACGTCGCGGCCGTCGGCGCGCACATGGGGCTGGCAGGGCGTGGACACCACGCGGCGGCGGCGTCGCAGATGCGCGCGGTCGATGTCGGCCAGGCCGGCGTCGAGCCGGGCGAACAGGGGATGGGTTGTCATGCGGGCACCTCCGTGCCGTGCGTCGTCGTGGCGTCGAAGGCCGCAAGCGTTTGCGCCGCGAGCCAGTCGATGGTGTCGTCGTCGAGCACGTACGGCGGCATCAGGTAGACCGTGGCCCCGATGGGGCGCAGCAGCACACCGCGCGCCCGGGCTTCGGCGTAAAAGCGTTTCGCGAAGGCGCTGGCGGCGCCGGGGGTGTCCGGCAACACTGCATCGAACGCCCAGATCATGCCGCGATGACGCAAGTGCCTGGCCCGCGGATCGTCGGCCAACGGCGCGAGTGCCTGGGTGAGGCGTTGTGCGCGAAGTATGTTGCTGGCGAGCACGTCGTCGTCGGCAAAGATGTCGAGCGTGGCGAGCGCGGCGCGGCACGCCAGCGGATTGCCGGTGTACGAGTGCGAGTGCAGGAAGCCGCGTGCGGTCTCGTCGTCGTAGAAGGCGTTGTAGATCGCGTCGCGCGAGAGCACCAGCGACAGGGGCAGATAGCCGCCGCTGATGCCCTTGGACAGGGTGAGCAGATCGGGCCAGATGCCGGCCTGCTCGCTCGCGAAGAAGGTGCCGGTGCGTCCGCACCCAACGGCGATTTCGTCGGCGATCAGATGCGCGCCGTGCTGGTCGCACAGCGCGCGCACGCGGCGCAGATACTCGGGATCGTGCATCGCCATCCCGGCCGCGCATTGCACCAGCGGTTCGACGATGACGGCGGCGATGCGTCCCTCGCGCTGCGTGAGCAACGTCTCGAGGTCTGCCGCGGCGCGACGCGCGACGTCGGCTGGCGTCTCCCCGTCGCGGGCGTCGCGCGCATCGGGCGAGGCCACCACGTGGGCGTGGCGCAGCAGCGGGTCGTAGGCATCGCGGAAGAGTGCAACGTCGGTCACGGCGAGCGCACCGAGCGTCTCACCGTGATAGCCGTGGCGCACGCAGACGAATTCGCGCTTGTCGCTGTGGCCCTGATTGCGCCACGCGTGAAAGCTCATCTTCAGGGCGATCTCGACGGCCGACGCGCCATCGGACGCGAAGAACGCATGGCCGAGCACGCCGCCGGTCAGCGCCGACAGACGCTCGGCCAGGGCAACGACCGGTTCGTGGGTGAAGCCTGCGAGCATCGCGTGTTCGAGGCGGCCAAGCTGATCGACGAGTGCCGCGTTGATGCGCGGATTCGCGTGGCCGAACAGATTGACCCACCATGAGCTGATGGCGTCGAGGTAACGCTCGCCGTCGGTATCGACGAGCCAGGGACCTTCGCCGTGGGACAACGCGACGAGCGGTAGCTGTGCCTGTTGCTTCATCTGCGTGCAGGGGTGCCAGACCTGTCGCAGACTGCGCGCGGCGAGATCGCCGGGACCGGCGGGGGGGCGCGAAGAGGCGTCCATCGGTGACTCCTTGGTTGGCCGCGACGGACGACGCTCACAAGCCAATGTGTGCCGTCCGTTCGGCTGGCCGGTGACGGGCATTGCGCAGGGCGCTGCCGCACGGGGCCGGAGGTGGGGGGATGGACGCATGGTAGGCAAAGCGTTTTAGTAGGGCAATAGGCGGAATTGGTGCGAAAAATCGCTGTTTTGTGTGCCGTAGCGTGACGTTATCGATAAATTCGCAAAACCCGCCGATAACGTTGCGGCATCTCCGCCGTCACCCCTCCCCCAAAAAATTTGTAACCGATGATGTGGCCTGACGCACGTGCGTCGCTCAGGACGCTTCGCGCCATGCTGGCGCGCGCTTCTCGAGGAACGAGCGCACCCCTTCGCGGCCTTCGTCGGACGCGCGGATCTTTGCGATGCGGTCCGCCGTGTCGGCGATGGCGCCGTCGTCGATCTCTCGACTCGCGAAGTCCTGCACGAGCCGTTTGCACTCTTTTACTGCGTTCGGGCTGTTGTCGACGAGCGCCTTGGCCAGTGCCTGCACGGTGCTGTCGAGCGCCTCGGCGCTCACGACTTCGTGCACGAGACCGTGACGGTGGGCGGTCGCGGCGGTGAAGCGCTCCGCCGTGAGGAAATAGCGGCGCGAAGCCGACTCGCCGAGGGCGCGAATGACGTAGGGGCCGATCGTTGCCGGCATCAGGCCCAGCTTTGCCTCCGACAGGCAGAAGTGCGCGGTGTCGACCGCCACGACCATGTCGGCCACGGCGGCAAGACCCACGCCGCCCGCATACGTGTCGCCCTGCACGCGGGCGATCACCGGCTTCGGGCAGCGATAGATCGTGCTCAGCATGACGGCCAGCGTCATCGCGTCGGCGCGGTTCTCGGCGTCCGAGTAGCCGGCCATCTTCTGCATCCAGTTCAGATCGGCGCCCGCGCAGAAGGCGACGCCTTCTGCGGCGAGCACGATGGCGCGCACGTCGTCGTTCGTGGCGAGCGCGCGAAACGCGCCCGTCAGTTCCTCGATGACCGTTTCGTTGAACGCGTTGCGGACGTCCGGACGATTGAGCGTGACGGTGGCGACGTGGGCGTCGACGCTGACTTTTAACGTGACGAGATTCATGACGTGGAATTCCTCGATGGGCCGTTGCGGGCGATTACATGCGGAACAGGCCGAAGCGCGTTTCGGGAATGGGCGCGTTGAGCGTGGCCGACAGCCCCAGTCCGAGCACGGTGCGGGTATCCGCCGGATCGATCACGCCGTCGTCCCACAGGCGGGCGCTGGCGTAGTACGGATGGCCCTGGCGCTCGTATTGATCGCGAATCGGCTGCTTGAAGGCATCCTCTTCCTCGGCGCTCCACTGGCCGCCACGGCCCTCGATGCCGTCACGCTTGACCGTGGCGAGCACCGACGCGGCCTGCTCGCCGCCCATCACCGAGATACGGGCGTTCGGCCACATCCACAGGAAGCGCGGCGAGTAGGCCCGACCACACATGCCGTAGTTGCCCGCGCCGAACGAGCCGCCGATGATGACCGTGAACTTCGGCACGTTCGCGGTGGCGACCGCCGTCACCATCTTCGCGCCGTGCTTGGCGATGCCCTCGTTCTCGTACTTGCGCCCGACCATGAAGCCGGTGATGTTCTGCAGGAAGATCAGCGGGATCTTGCGCTGGCAGCACAACTCGATGAAGTGCGCGCCCTTCTGGGCCGACTCGGAGAACAGGATGCCGTTGTTCGCCACGATGCCGACCGGATAGCCCCACAGATGCGCGAAGCCGCACACGAGCGTGGTGCCGTAGCGCGCCTTGAATTCGTCGAACTCGGAGCCGTCGACCAGGCGCGCAATCACTTCGCGTACGTCGAACGGCTTCTTCGTGTCGGACGGAATCACGCCGTACAGGTCGCGGGCGTCGTACTTCGGCTCGACCGGTGGCTTGACCGCAACGGTGGCAGGCTTGCGACGGTTGAGATTCGCGGCGATGCTGCGCGCGATGGACAGCGCGTGCGCGTCGTTCTGCGCGAAGTGATCGACCACGCCCGACAGGCGCGTGTGGACGTCGGCGCCGCCGAGGTCTTCGGCGCTCACTTCCTCGCCGGTGGCGGCTTTCACGAGCGGCGGGCCGCCGAGGAAAATCGTGCCCTGTTCCTTGACGATGATCGACTCGTCGCTCATCGCAGGCACGTAGGCGCCGCCGGCGGTACACGACCCCATCACCACGGCGATCTGCGGAATGCCCTGCGCGGACATCTGCGCCTGGTTGTAGAAGATGCGCCCGAAGTGATCGCGGTCGGGGAAGACATCGTCCTGGTTCGGCAGGTTGGCGCCGCCCGAGTCGACCAGGTAGATACACGGCAGATGGTTCTGCTCGGCGATCTCCTGCGCGCGCAGGTGCTTCTTGACCGTCATCGGGTAATAGGTGCCGCCCTTGACCGTGGCATCGTTGCAGACGATCACGCACTCCTGGCCTGATACACGGCCGATGCCGGTGATGATGCCGGCGCCCGGGGCGTCGTCGTGATACATGCCGATGGCCGCGAGCTGCGAGAGTTCGAGAAACGGCGAGCCCGGATCGAGCAACTGTTGTACGCGCTCACGCGGCAGCAGCTTGCCGCGCGCGATGTGCTTCTTGCGCGCGGCCTCACCGCCGCCACCGGCCAGTTGTGCAATGCGGGCACGCAGGTCGTCGACCAGGGTCTGCATCGTGGCCGCGTTGCGTGCAAAGTCTTCGCCGCGCGGGTTGAGCTTGCTTTCAAGAATCGGCATGTGACGAAATCCGGTGGAGAGTGAGGGAGTCGTTGGAGGCGTTTCGTGGACGTGCACCGCGGCGGGGTCAGTCGAACAGGTCGCCGTCGATGTAGCGCCAGCGGCCGTCGTCCGAGCGCTCGAAGCGGCTGCGTTCGTGCAGCTGGTGCGCCCGTCCGCCGACCTTGTAGCGGGCGACGAATTCGACTTCGGCATGCGACGCATCGCTTTGGCGATGGGCCTTGATCTGCAGGCCAAGCCATTGCGGTGCGTCGTCGAAGTCAAGCGTGGCGGGACGCGTGCGCGCCGCCCAGGTGTCGAGCAGGTACGCGGCGTTGTGACGCACGAACGCCGTGTATCGCGAGCGCATCAGCGCTTCGGCGCTCGGCGCCATGTCGCCGTGTTCCAGGTAGCGCGCGCAGCAGTCGTCGAACGTGGGCCCGCCGCAAGGGCAGGTGTCGCGCTTGAGGTCTGGCGTCGTCGCGCTGCGCGACGTTTGGGGTCTTGCCATCGTGAGTCTTGCCTTGTTGTCAGATCTTGCCTTGCTTCAGACAGGCCTCGACCTGTGGGAAGTGGTCGAAGCCCCAGAACGGTTCGCCGTCCACGATCACGAAGGGCGAGCCGAACACCCCGCGCGCCATCGCCAGATCGATTTCGGCCTTGAGATGGTCCTTGGCGGCGGGCGAGTGCATGCCGGTGTCGAGCTTCGTGCCGTCGATGCCCAGGGCCTCGCCGAGACGCACGAGTTCCGCTGGGTCGCCGATGTTCACGTCGTCGACGTAAAGCGCGTGGAAGATCGACTTCGCGAACTCGGCGGACAGGTCGCCGCCGTGATGATCCTGCACCCAGAGCACGGCGCGCTCGGCGGCTTGCGTCGGGATCGGGAAATGCGTCGGCCGCTTGTACGCGATGCCATGAAACCGCGCGGTGCGCTCCACGTCATGCCGCAGATACGCGGTCTTGATCGGATGCTGCGTCGGTGCGCCCGTGCCGTTCACCTTATAGACGATGTCGAGCAGGATCGGATGCCACGCCACGCCACGCCCGTGTCTCGTCGCGATGTCGTCGATGCAGGTGCTCGCAAAATACCCATACGGGGATGCGAAGTCGAAATAAAAGTCGATGGCGGACGTCATGTGGGCTCCGTTTCCGAGTGACGTGTCTGGCCCGCGAATCAAAAGATGCGGCGGTGTGGCTACAGCTTGTTATTCCGTTTCGCGCCGGGCGATGTCTGCCCGGTCGCGAATTTATTTTTTCCTGCGATTACCACGCAAGTGCGTTGCCGTCGTAATTGAAGAAACCCCCGTTGTGCGTGGCGCGCTCGCCCGGTGCTCGGGCAAGCACACGCCGCATGCCGGCCACGCTCGTCTGCACGTCGATGTCCGCGTTCTCGCCGCCCATGTCCGTGCGCACCCAGCCCGGATGCATTGCGACGCAGGTGGCGCGCCGCGCTTCGAGCGACGTGGCCTTGACGACCGAATTCACGGCCGCCTTGCTTGCCCGATAAAGCCAGCTGCCATTCGTCTCCATCAGGGCGATGCTGCCCATGCGACTCGAAAGAAAGCCAAACGCGCCGCCGGCGGCCTCGACGAACGGCAACACGAGCGGCGCGGCCTGCATGGCGCCGAGGACATTCGTGTGGAACACGCGGTTGAACTCGGCCATGGTGATCGGCGCGAGGCCCGTGGTGCGCTCCGAATTCACGCCTGCGTTGTAGATCGCGACGTCCAGGGCCACGCCATCGAGTTGCCACGACAGGCCGGAGAGCGACTCCACACGCGTGACGTCGAGCTGCAACGGCTCGGCGTCCAACTCGCGCAAGGCCGCCAGACCGTCCTCGTGACGTGCTGTAGCGAAGACACGCCAGCCGTCGTCGCGATACTGCCTGACGAATTCCATGCCGATGCCGCGCGAGGCACCGATGATGAGCGCTGTTTTCATGACCTGTGATTCCTGTGGGCCAGTGCGTGAGCCTGCGGGGTCAAACGAGTTCGATGGCCATCGCTGTCGCTTCGCCGCCGCCGATACACAGGCTGGCTACGCCGCGCTTGCCGCCGGTCTGGCGCAACGCACCGATGAGCGTGACCAGGATGCGGGCGCCGGAGGCGCCGATCGGGTGGCCGAGCGCACAGGCGCCGCCATGAATATTGACCTTCTCGTGCGGCAGGTTGAACTCGTGCATCGCGGCCATCGTGACGACCGCGAAGGCTTCGTTGATTTCATACAGATCGACGTCGTTCGTCGACCAGCCGGTCTTCTCGAAGAGCTTGCGCATCGCGCCGACCGGGGCCGTGGTGAAGAGGCCCGGCTGTTGGGCGAAGGTGGTGTGTCCGGCGATGCGCGCGAGCGGTGCGAGGCCGAGACGTTTGGCCGTCGATTCGCGCATCAGTACCAAGGCGGCGGCACCATCCGAGATCGACGACGAATTTGCCGCTGTCACCGTGCCGTCCTTGCGGAAGGCTGCCTTGAGCGTCGGGATCTTTTCGGGGTTGGCCTTGAACGGCTGCTCGTCCTGATCGACCACCGTGTCGCCCTTGCGACCCGGTACCGTCACCGCCGCGATTTCCCACGAGAACGCGCCGTCCTTCGTGGCCTTTTGCGCGCGTTCGAGCGAGGCGATGGCGAAGGCGTCCTGGGCCTCGCGGGTGAAGGCGTAACGGTCGGCGCATTCCTCGGCGAAAGTGCCCATCAGGCGACCCTTGTCGTAGGCGTCTTCCAGACCGTCGTAAAACATGTGGTCGATGACCTGGCCGTGTCCCATGCGCATGCCGGTGCGTGCCTTCGGCAGCAGATACGGGGCATTGCTCATGCTTTCCATGCCACCGGCGACGATCACGTCGGCGCTGCCGGCCACGAGCATGTCGTGCGCAAACATGGCGGCGCGCATGCCCGAACCGCACATCTTGTTGACGGTGGTCGCTCCGGCGGCGAGCGGCAGACCGGCGCCGAGCGTGGCCTGACGCGCAGGCGCCTGACCCTGGCCGGCGGGCAGCACGCAGCCCATGACCACTTCGTCGACCTGCTCGGGTTGGATTCCGGCGCGTTCGACGGCGGCGCGAATGGCAGCGGCACCCAGTTGCGGTGCGGTCACATCGCCGAATACCCCTTGCAGGCCGCCCATCGGCGTGCGTGCGGCGGAAACGATAACGATCGGGTCGTGTTGCATGGCAGTCTCCTGTAATTGCTTGCGGGGGCCGACGATCGTCCTTGCAGACCGGGTCGTCAGCCCCCGAATATCCAATGCTTCAGTCCTTGCATCGTCCGCGCGCCCGGCGAGGGGTGTCCGGCGTGGCCGGGCAAGGTGGCTCGCTCAGGCGCGCGGATTGCGTAATTCGGCCATCGCGGCCACGCAGCGGTCGTAAATGCGCGGCAGGGCTTCGAGGCTGTTGACCGACATGCGCAGGTCGCGCACCAGCCCGTCGCGCAGGCCGTACACCCAGCCGTGCACCGTTACGGGCTGATTGCGAGCCCAGGCGTCGCGCAATACCGTCGTATGACAGATATTGACCACCTGCTCGATGGCGTTCAGTTCGCACAGTCGGTCGTGACGGGCGTCGCGCGACGGCAGCGCGTCGATTTGCTCGACGTGGCGCTCGTACACATCGCGCACGTGGCGCAGCCAGTTGTCGACGAGGCCCATCTTCGCGCCGTCGAGCGCCGCGCCTACGCCGCCGCAACCGTAATGGCCGACCACCATGATGTGGCGAACCTTCAGCACTTCGACGGCGAACTGCAATACCGACAGACAGTTCAGATCGCTGTGCACCACGACGTTCGCGATATTGCGGTGGACGAACACTTCGCCCGGCGCGAGGCCCGTGATCTGGTTAGCCGGCACGCGCGAGTCCGAGCAGCCGATCCAGAGGTACTCCGGCGTTTGCAGCTTTGACAACCGCTCGAAAAATGCGGGATCTTCCGCGTTCACGCTGGCGACCCAGGCGCGGTTGTTATCGAGCAGATGGAGAAGAGGTTGGTCTTTGTCTTCGGTCATGATGGTGTCATCCGGTGAACGTGTCGTGTGCTGCGAGACATTGCATGCTCAAGCGGCCGCCGCGCGGGGCGGGGCGCTGGTGGCACCGTGGCCGGCGCCGTAGCGATTGACGAAACGCAGCGAGACATCGTACGGATAGAAGTCGTGCATCTGTCCGGCTCGCACCCGGTCCTGGTAGTCCTGCCACAGGCCGGGGTCGAAAAAATCCGGATGATGCTGGCTCAGGGAGTGCCGCACGCGCGCGTCTCCTGTCAGGAACGTCTCGAACGTCTGCGGAAACACGTCGTGCGGGCCTACACGGTACCAGACTTCCCCCGACATCGCCTCTTCTTCGTTACGGGGTTCCGGCACTCGACGGATGTGGCAATCCGTCAGATATTCCAGTTCATCGTAGTCATAAAAGACCACCCGGCCGTGGCGCGTGACACCGAAATTCTTGTACAGCAGATCGCCGGGGAAAATGTTCGCCGCCATCAGCTCCTTCACCGCGTTGCCGTACTCGCGCATGGCGTGGTCGACGTCGGCGTCCGATGCCGTTTGCAGCCACAGATTGAGCGGCGTCATGCGGCGCTCGATATAGCAGTGGCGGATCACGAGGGCGTCGCCGTCGATTTCGAGCTGCGAGGGCACTTCGCGCTGGAGTTCGGCGAGCAGGGCGTCGTCGAAACGCGCGCGCGGGAAGGCCACGCTCGAGAACTCCAGCGTATCGGCCATCCGGCCCACGCGATCATGCTGCTTGACCATCAGATACTTCGCTTTCACCTGCTCGCGCGTGGTTTCCTTGGGCGGCGCGAAGCGCTCGCGAATCACTTTGAAGACATACGGATACGAGGGCAGCGTGAAAACCAGCATGACCAGCCCGCGAATGCCCGGCGCGCTCACGAACAGGTCGCTCGAATGCTTCAGATGATGCAGAAAATCGCGATAGAACAGGTTCTTGCCGTGTTTCTGCAGACCGACCGACGTATAGATCTCCGCTTTCGGCTTGCCCGGCATGATCGTGCGCAGGAACTGCACGTAGGCCGAAGGCACTTCCATATCGACCATGAAATAGGCGTGCGTGAAGCCGAACACCACGCGGAGTTCCTCGCGGCGCAGCAGAGCGGCGTCGAGCGCCAGCATGCCGTTCGCGTCGTGCATGATCGACAGGGCGAAGGGCGTGGTCACATCGCCGTTCACGATACGTCCCACGATATAGGCGGCCTTGTTCCGGAAGAACAGCGACGCGAGCACATGAATCTGGAAATTCGGCGCGGGCACGAAGTCGCCGAGCGTCTCATCGAGGGCGCGCATCACATAACCGACGTCGCGCGTCAGATCGGCAAACGGGCGTTTGAGCTGGAAATTCGTGACGATGCGCGCAATCGTGGGGGCCATGCCGTCTTGCGCCGGGTAATAGACGCGATACGTCGGCTTCGCGGCGGGCGCGTCGTTCTCGATGTACTCCGTCGCCACGGCGGGGCGCACGAAGATGAAGCGGTTGTTGAAATACGAACGGTGCAGGATCTTGCAGCACACCGAGTTGAAAAACGTCTCGGCCAGCTCCGGCTGACGGTGCTCGGTGAGCAAGCCGATGTAATGCAGCTTCACTTGCTGCCAGACATCGTCGTCGAGCGACTGGGCGTCGAACTCGTCTTCGAGCGTCACGACGCATTCGCGCACGCGTTCGTCGTAATAGGCGATGCGGTCGCGCTGGAGCTTCTGGATACCCATGAAATCGCCCGCCTCGAAACACGCCTGCGCCGCGATGCATACATCGCGGAAAATGCGGTAATGCTTGTCGAAGCCGTCCAGCATCGTGCGGGCGACATCGTAAGCAAACTGCGACGACAGGAGTTTCGGGAAGTGATTCATACCGGTCGGGACAGGCGCAGGGGCGATCTCAAGGGATTGTAGCGCCGCTGCCTGCGCCTGAATGTCAGTCGATGTGTCGTGGGCTTACATCGTTTCCGCGAACAACTCGCGGCCGATCAGCATGCGGCGGATCTCCGACGTGCCCGCGCCGATTTCGTAAAGCTTCGCGTCGCGCCACAGGCGGCCGACCGGGTACTCGTTGATATAGCCGTTGCCGCCCAGAATCTGGATTGCCTCGCCGGCCATCCACGTCGCCTTTTCGGCCGTGTACAGAATCACCCCCGCGCAGTCCTTGCGCACCTGACGCACGTGATCGCGACCGAGCGAATCGAGCTGGCGGCCCACCGCGTAGAGATACGCGCGGCTTGCCTGCAGAATCGTGTACATGTCCGCGACCTTGCCCTGGATGAGCTGGAACTCTCCGATCGACTGGCCGAACTGCTTGCGGTCGTGGATATAGGGCACGACCACGTCCATGGCCGCCTGCATGATGCCCAGCGGGCCGCCGGCGAGCACCGCACGCTCGTAGTCCAGGCCGCTCATGAGCACCTTCGTGCCGCCGCCGACCTGGCCCAGCACGTTCTCCTCCGGCACCTCCACGTTCTCGAACACCAGCTCACCCGTGTGCGAGCCGCGCATGCCGAGCTTGTCCAGCTTCTGAGCGACCGAGAATCCCTTCATGCCCTTCTCGACAAGGAAGGCCGTCATGCCGCGGGCGCCCGCTTCCGGATCGGTCTTGCCGTAGACGACCAGCGTGTCGCAGTCCGGGCCGTTCGTGATCCACATCTTTGTGCCGTTGAGCACGAAGCGGTCGCCGCGCTTCTCGGCGCGCAGCTTCATGCTGACCACGTCCGAGCCGGCGTTCGGCTCGCTCATCGCAAGGGCGCCGATATGCTCCCCCGACACCAGCTTGGGCAAGTACTTCGCCTTTTGCGCGGCGGTGCCATTGCGGTGGATCTGGTTGACGCAGAGGTTCGAGTGCGCGCCATACGACAGGCCGATCGACGCCGAGGCGCGCGAGATTTCCTCCATCGCGATCATGTGGGCCAGATAGCCCATGTTCGCGCCGCCGTACTCTTCCGAAACCGTCATGCCGAGCACGCCGAGGTCGCCCATCTTGCGCCAGAGGTCCATCGGGAACTGGTCGGTGCGGTCCACTTCGCCTGCGCGCGGGGCGATTTCCTTGGACGCGAAGTTCGCGACCGATTCGCGCAGCATATCGAGGTCTTCGCCGAGCATGAAATTGAGTCCGGGCAACAGGGTCATGACACAGTCTCCAGAGGGTGGCGCGTGGCCGTTAGCCCGCGCATGGGTTCGATGGTGCGGCTAATGAGGTTGATTCGGTGATCCGGTGGCGGGGGCGCTCAGCGAGTCTTGGGAGACGACGTTGCCGAGGGACTTGCCGCCAACACGAACAGCGTTTGCTGCATCAGTGCGCAAAGCGTCCATTTGTCGTCGTCGACAACGAACAGTTCGGCGGTGGCGACGATCAGCGTGCGACCGGCTTTCACGACCTGGCCGCGTCCGATCAGTGTATCGCCCTTGCCGGGCGCGAGAACGTTCAGTTTGTATTCGGCGGTGACCAGTTCCTGGTCCGGCGAGATGCGGGTGTAGCCTGCGTAGCCGCCGGCGGAGTCTGCGATGGCGCCGATCACTCCCCCATGGAAAAAGCCGTGCTGCTGGTTGACCTTGTCCGAGAACGGCAGCGAGATTTCGCAGTGGCCGTCGGCAAGATGCGAGAGCAGCGCGCCCCAATGCGTCATGACGCCCTGTTTGTCGAAGCTGGCGCGGATTTTTGCGGCGACGGCGTCGTCGAGCGGTGCAGCGTGAGAGACAGGGAGGTTGGCCATGGTGGGAGCGAAAGTACGGACAAAGCCGAGTGCCCAGATATTACTTTACGTTTACGTAAACGTAAAGTAAGGGCTTTCCAGCATCGAAAGCGCGAAGGTCGGCCGGGCGGGAGGCGACCCCGGACAGGATGCAGGGAGAGGCGGGTTGAGGCGGGTTGGGCCGGGTTTGGGTGGGTTGGGGCAATAAGTGGTTGAAACCGGGGCCGACGCCAAGGCCGAAACAGAAGTCGAAACCTGACGAATCAGTGCGACACGGCCGTCGTTTTCGACCGTTGAGCGACGTCGGCGGGTGCGGCTTCGCCGGCAGCCTCGAGCAGCGCGAGACATTGGGCTTCGTGTTGCGCGACCTCGTCGAGCGTGGCGTGAAGGTCTTCGAGTTGCTGCTCAAGCACCTGCCGATGCTGGGACAGCGTTTCGAGGAACACGCGAAGCTGGGACACCGTATCCTTGGGCGACTCGTAGAGATCGAGAATCGACTTGATCTCCGAGAGCGTGAGTCCGAGACGTTTGCCGCGCAGCGTCAGCTTCAGGCGCGTGCGATCCTGCCCGGTGTAGACGCGGTGGCGCCCGCCAGGACCTTCGCGGGCCGGTGTGAGCAGCCCCTGATCCTCGTAGAAACGGATCGCGCGGGGCGTAATGTCGAACTCGCGGGCAAGCTCGGTAATCGTGTATGTGAGCATCGGGTTAAGCAGGTGCTTACCATTGCAGATAGAATTGCCGTTTACGTTAGCGTCAAGTTGCTTCCTATGCAATCGGTGACGGCGTTAACCGATAACGACAGAACAAGTCCATCTGGAGCGTGGTCCTCGTGAATGCCCTTGAACAACAACTGAATTACCCCCTCGGAGAATTCTTGCCGGAAGGCGGCACCGTGCACGAAGTGGCGCCAGGCGTCTTCTGGGTGCGCATGCCGCTGCCGTTCGTGCTCGATCACATCAACCTGTGGTTGCTGCGCGACGATATCGACGGCGTCAAAGGCTGGACCGTCGTCGATTGCGGCATCACCCATCCGCAGATCAAGGCCTATTGGGAACAAGTGTTCGAGAACGCGCTCGGCGGCGAGCCGGTTCTGCGTGTCGTCGTCACGCATTGCCACCCCGATCACCTCGGCCTCGCGCACTGGATCTGCAAGGGCGGCGACAAACCCCGCTGGTCGGCCCGGCTCGCCATGTCGCAGGGCGACTACGCATGGGGCCGCCTCATGTCGGAGGCCGTCAACAACAACGCCGCCAATGCCGGCGGAGAGTTCGCCGTGGCGCACTTTATTTCGCATGGTCTCGCCGATGAGGCCATGATCGACCAGATCCGCCACCGCAAGACCTACTTCAGCGACCTCGTGCCCGAGGTGCCGTCGCGCTTCTTCCGCTTGCGCGATGGCGAGGCCCTGCGCATCGGCGGCAGCGACTGGCGTTTGATCGCGGGTTACGGCCACTCGCCGGAGCACATGGCGCTGTACTCCGAACAGCACAACGTGCTCATCTCCGGCGACATGGTGCTGCCGCGCATCTCGACCAACGTCAGCGTCTTCGACATCGAACCCGAAGCCAACTCGCTGCAACTGTTCCTCGACTCGCTCGGCGTCTATCTCGATCTGCCCGCCGATTGTCTCGTGCTGCCCTCGCATGGCCGGCCGTTCACCGGACTGCACACCCGCATCGGCCAACTGCGCGATCACCACACCGCGCGGCTGCAGGAAGTGCGCGACGCCTGCGCCCGGTCGCCGCAAAGCGCGGGCGATATCGTGCCGATCATGTTCCATCGCAAGCTCGATGCGCACCAGACCACCTTCGCCATGGGCGAAGCGCTGGCGCACCTGCACATGCTCTGGCGTTCGGGGGAACTCAAGCGCGAGCAGGATGCGAAGGGCGTCTGGCGCTTTTCCCCGGTTTGATCGGACCTGCGTGACCGACCTGCACGACGACCGGCCTTCGCGGCAGGTGCGAGCGACAGGCATGAGCGTCGCGTATGAGCGGCCGACCGGATCGGTTGGCCACAAAACAATGCCCCGGTGACCGAATCAGGTCGCCGGGGCATTGCTTTTGCGCGCGTGTTTTCGGCGTCGCGTGCGACGTCAGGCGTGCTGCGTCGATGCCGCCGTGTTGCGGCCGTCGCGACCGAGCAAACCGTACGTCACCAGGCTGATCGTCACCGTCATCAGAATGTAATACGCGGGGGCCAGCGGGTTCTGCGTCGCCTTGATCAGGTAGGTGATCCAGAACGGCGCGAGACCGCCGAACAACATCACCGAGACGTTGTAGAGAATCGAGACGCCCGTCGAGCGCACGCCGACCGGGAACACCTCGGTGACCGCCGTCGGGAACGCGCCCCACACGAAGCCCATGCAGACGGCCGGCAGAATCTGCGCGAGCAGCAGATTGCCCATCGACGGCGCACCGTGCAGCCGCGTGAACATCCAGAACGACGTCAGGCCATAGAGCAGCACGAACAGCAGAATCAGCGGTTTGCGGCCCACGCGATCCGAAATCCAGCCCGTGAGCGGGCACAGCGCGGCGATCAGCATGGCGGCGATGAACGTCGACAGGCTCGCGGCGCCCTGCGTCAATCCCAACTGCTTGACTGCGTAGATCGGTGTATAGATCAGCGTGACGTAGAACGACGTTGTTGCGGCAACCGTCAGGCCGAAGCCGGCGATGAGGGCGCGATAGTGATGCGAGAAGACGTCGGCGAGCGGTGTGCGGCGGGTCGGTGCACGCGCGGCCGCGTAGGCCAGAAACTCTGGCGACTCGGTCATGCGACGTCGAATATAAAAGCCCACCGGACCGATCAGAATCCCGAACAGAAACGGAAGACGCCAGCCCCACGATTCGAGTGCTTCCTTGGTGAGCGACGTGTTGAGCACATACGCGCACAGCCCGGCGAACGCGACGGCCAGTGCCTGCGAGCACATTTGAAAACTGCCGTAGAAGCCGCGCAGGTGAGGCGGCGAAAACTCGATGAGCATGGCCGTCGAGCCGCCGAATTCACCGCCCGCCGAGAAGCCCTGAATGACGCGTGCCAGCAGGATAAGCAGCGGCGCGGCGAAGCCGATCGCCGCATACGTCGGCGCGATGCCGATCAGGCCCGTGCCCAGCGCCATGAGCAACACCATGACCGAGAGCGCCGACTTGCGCCCGGCCCGGTCGGCGTACAAACCGAATGCGAGCCCGCCGATGGGACGGAAGAAGAACGCTACGCCAAGCGACGCCACACTCGCGAGCAGCGAGTTCGTATCGTTTTCCGCAGGGAAGAAGAGTTTCGCGATGATGACCGCGAAGAGACCGTAGACCGTAAAGTCGAACCACTCGAATGCATTGCCCAGCGTGGAACCGATCACCGCTTTGCGTCGCAGTGCCGGATCGATGACCGGCGCGCCGGTGGGGGTTGCCTGCATATGCCTCTCCTGCTTGGTTGGGCGTGCCGCAGTCGGATCGGTCTGCTAACGTCCGTCGACATCCGTCCGCTCGCTGACGGCAAGACCGGTTTAACGTCGTGTGTACCTCTATCGAAGTTACACAAGCACTCTAGCGCAGGTTCGCAATGCACCACAACGGTTCAATAATCCGCGCTGCCACGGCGGCCGGCGGCGTGTTCCAAGGGAGAAACGTGGGCCTGTCGGACTATCGATTCCCGCGGCTACCTTTCCACCGGTAGTCTCGTTGACCGACCCATTCCCACGTGCCGGTGTAGGGGTTGAACTCGTAGCCTTCCCGGTATTCGCTGGTGTAGCAGCCGCCCTTCTGCAGATAGCATTTCTCGCTCAGGAAGTGAGCGGCATCGCGCGATGTGCGTGGTCGCGCCTGCGGCACGACGATATATGGCTGCGTGGGCGCGATGACGACGGGCGGTCGCGGTGCAATGATCAAGGGGGCGGGCGCGATGATGGTGGGCGCCGGCGTCACGATCACCGGTGCAGGGGCGACGACCATGGGGGCGGGCGCGACGAGGGTCGGGGCGGGGCGGATGTACGATTCCGGCGGGCCGACGATTTGCCAGTTGCCGGGATCCAACGCCGCGCACCCGGAAACCATCAGGGCAAGCGGCAGGCTAAGGATGAGGGTGATGCGTCGATGAAGCGCGACGCCGCGATTGGGGCAAGCGCGTGACGCGGCTTGCGTTGACATGGCGTTCATGGGGACGTCGCGCGTTAGGGATTCGGAGCAATGTAACGCGTGACATTCAGCTTCCCCCGGTTTCACCCTTAGATTTGGGGAATATCCCTGCGTTGGCCGCTATTTGGGGCCTGTTGAAGGATCGTCGGGCGGCGGGTCGGCATGGGCCGAGGGGGCGTTTTGTACGTTGCGCTCGGACAACCGTGGCTTTCGCGGCGCACGGGCGAAGAGCATGTCGTAAAGCCAGCGCGGCAGGCATCGCATGACGCAGGCCACCACGCCCATTGGCCACGGCAGCACCACGAAGCGCTTGCGTCGAGCAATCGCCGCGGCCGCCTTGCGCGCGAATGTGTCCGGGGGCATCAGGAACGGCATCGGAAACGGATTGCCATCCGTCATTGGCGTGCGAATGTAGCCGGGCGCAATCGTCACGACCGCGACCTTGGCGGCGCGTAATTCCACTCGCAGGCTTTCGAGGTACGTCATCGCGGCGGCCTTCGATGCGCTGTAGGCGCCATGCCCGGGCAGACCGCGCACACCGGCCACGCTGCCGATACCGACGAGCGTGCCGTGCTTGCGTTCGCGCATTGGCGCGACGAAGGGGCTGAACGTGGCCACCATCGCCAGCCAGTTGGTGGCCATGACCGACGCAAAGTGCGGCAGATCGGCCGGGTCTTCAGTCGTCACGCCGTGGCTGATGCCGGCATTCGCGATAACGATGTCCGGCACGCCGTGACGCGCCATGAAGTCGTCGGCCGCCGCGCGCAACGCGAGCGCGTCACGCACGTCGAGCGCGTAGCTATGTACGGCATGCGGATGGGGGAGCGAGGCGGCCAGATCGGCGAGCCTGTCGCCGCGTCGGCCCACCAGCCCGAGGATGGCGCCCTGCGCCGCGTAGTGGCGTGCGAGTGCTTCGCCCAATCCACTCGAGGCGCCCGTGATAAAGACCTTCGGTGATGTCGTGTGTGTTGCCATCTAATGCAAAAGCCCGGCCGGGGCCGGGCTGGGTGAGCGGCGAAGCTTACAGCTTCTTCGCGCGGATCTGGTTGATGATGGCGTCGGCCGTCTTGAGCGCCGCATCGAACGTCTGCTGCTCGGTCGTGGCCGGCTTGCCGGCCTTTTGCAGGGCGTCGCCCGAGGTGGCCGGCGAGACCAGGTACTTGCCCTGGATCGCGATCGTCGGCACGCCGTCGATCTTGTAGTCCTGCCACGTCTTGTTGGCCGTCTTCACGCTGGCCTGGGTCGAGAAGCCGTTATAGGCGTCGAGATACTTCTGCTTGTCGATGCCGAACTGCGTGAGGAAGTCGGCCTGGGTCTGCGCCGTCAGCAGATAGTTGTGCTTGACGTGGATCTCGTTGAAGACCTTCGGCGTGAGTTCGCCTTCGCGGCCCAGCGCGCGGAGTGCGTAGAACATACGGGTGTGCGGCTCGAAGCGGTCCTGGAAGGCGACCGGCACGCGCTTGAACACGACATCCTTGCCTTGCTTCTTGACCCACGCTTCCAGCGACGGTTCGAGCGCATTGCAGTGC
This sequence comes from Pandoraea cepalis, assembly GCF_902459665.1. Taxonomy (GTDB): domain Bacteria; phylum Pseudomonadota; class Gammaproteobacteria; order Burkholderiales; family Burkholderiaceae; genus Pandoraea; species Pandoraea cepalis. The sequence continues at coordinate 426,839 of NZ_CABPSL010000001.1, forward strand.
GGGCAGCCATACCAGAAGAATTCGGTGACTTCGATTTTGCCCGCGCCGGCCGACGTGGGCTGTGCTTGCGGCAACACCAGGTAATCGGTTCCCGCGACCGGGGCTTCGGGCGAGGCCGAGGCGGCGCCGCAAAGGAAACCGAAAGACAGCAGAACGGTACCAAGAAGTTTTTTCATGATCGTTGTTGAGGAGTGAGGCAGACGCGCCAGCCATCGGTTGGCCGGCGTTCCTGCGAAACCATATCCCGGATTCAGACAGATAAGCTAGTGCGTATGACCAGCGCCGCGCTGCCGGGTTCAACCTCCCGGCAACCCCGGCGTTTCCCGAACGATGCCGCCGGTGAGGCATGCATTCCGCACGGGCGCGACGCGGTGCCGGGCGACGAAACAAAAGGCGTTGTCCTTATCGAGCAACGCCTCTTGCGTTTATTGCTTCGTGAAGCGGATCACGGCCGTATCGTAGCCACCATCCTGCAGGCGCTGACGCACATGGTTCATCTCGTCGAGCTTGCCGTACGGGCCGAGGCGCACGCGGTAGAGCGTCAGACCGTTGGCATCGCGCTGCGTGACTTTCGCCTCGAAGCCCGAGAGCGCCAACTTGGCGCGCAGTTGCTCGGCGTCGCTCTGCGACTTGAATGCGCCGACTTGCAGGTAGTAGCCCGTGTTGGCGGTGTCCGTCGCGCTGGCGGGCGGCGTGGTCTGCGGCGCGACCGGCACCGTCGACTTGCCGCTGAGAATATCGGCGGGCGACGGCTTTGTCGGGGCCGGTGCCGTGGGCGCGGACGCGGTGGGCGACGTGACCGGTGTGCCGGGTACGAGCGGCGACGTCACGGCCTGCGAGGCCGACTCCGGCCCGGCCACGGCCGACGCGGCGCCCGGCAGCGGCGTGCGCGGCTGCAGCGACTTGTTCGGATCGGGCGCTTGCGCGGCCGGCGAGTTATCGGCCGGGCGCGGCGGCGTCTTTTCGACGAATGGGGTCGGCGTCTTCGTGATGTAGAGCGCGACGACGACGGCAACGGCCAGCCCAACGATAAGGCCGAGCACGATGCCCAGAAAAGTACCGCCCCGCTGGCGGGGAGGCCGACGTGTGTTTGCCATCGAGTCGATTCCGTCCTTACAGAGTTCCGATGCGTTTGCCGTTCGGAAGGGTTGGATAACTGGGGCTTACATCTTGGCCGGGGTCGACACGCCCAGCACGGCAAGACCGTTGCGCAGCACCTGACGCGTGGCCGCCAGCAGCGCCAGACGCGCGTGCTTGACGGTCTCGTCGTCGACCAGCACGCGATCGGCGTTGTAGAAGGAGTGGAACGCCCCCGCCAGATCCCGCAGATAGAAGGCCACGGCGTGCGGCGCAAGTTCCTCGGCCGCGCGTGTGAGCATGTCCGGGTATTCGGCGAGCAGTTGCAGCAGCGCGAGCGCGCGTTCGCTGTCGAGCGGCGCGAGGTCGGTGTGGGCCAAACGGGCGTCGTCGCCGCCCCATTGCGTGAGGATCGAGCAGATGCGGGCGTGCGCATACTGCACGTAGTACACCGGGTTCTCGTCGTTCTGCTTGAGCGCGAGATCCACGTCGAACACGAATTCGGTGTCTGCCTTGCGCGAAATTAGGAAGAAGCGCACGGCGTCGCGGCCACGGCGCAGGGCGGCTTCACGCTCGGCCGGATCCGTAATCGGGGTTTCGGCCGTGATGCCGCCCGACCACTCGATCAGGTCGCGCACGGTCACATAGCTGCCCGCGCGCTTGGAGATCTTCACCTCTTCGCCGTGGCGCATGACGGTGACCATCTTGTGCAGCACGTAGTCGGGGTAGCCCGTCGGAATGCCGATGCCCAGGGCCTGCAACCCCGCGCGCACGCGGGCGATAGTGCCGTGGTGGTCCGACCCCTGCACGTTGATGACTTGATGGAAGCCGCGCGCCCACTTGCGGGTGTGATAGGCAACGTCCGGCACGAAGTACGTGTACGTGCCGTCGGACTTGCGCATCACGCGGTCCTTGTCGTCGCCGTAATCGGTCGTGCGCAGCCACAGCGCGCCGTCCTGTTCGTACGTCACGCCCGCGTCGACGAGCGCCTGCACCGTGCGCTCGACACTGCCGTCGGCATAGAGCGACGACTCGAGGTAGTACTGATCGAAGCGCACACCGAAGGTCTGCAGATCGATGTCCTGCTCGCGGCGCAGATAGGCCACGGCGAATGCGCGGATCGAATCGATGTCCTCGATGTCGCCGCTGCCGGTGACCGGGGCGCCGTCGGAGGCCTGCACGGTCTTGCGTGCGAGGAAGTCTTGTGCGATGTCGCCGATGTAGTCGCCGTTGTAGGCCGATTCCGGCCACTCGGCGTCGCCCGGCTTGAGGCCGCGTGCGCGCGCCTGCACCGAGGTGGCGAGCGTCTGGATCTGCACGCCGGCGTCGTTGTAATAGAACTCGCGATGGACCGGATGGCCTTGCGTGCCCAGCAGCGCCGAGATCGTGTCGCCGAGCGCGGCCTGACGGCCGTGACCCACGTGCAGCGGGCCGGTCGGGTTGGCCGAGACGAACTCGACGAGCACCGGCGCGTCGTCGTGGCGCACAGCGCAGTGGCCGAAGGCGGCGCCTTCGGTCAGGATCGCGCGCGCCACCGACTGCTTCGCGGCGTTGGCCAGACGCAGGTTGATGAAGCCGGGGCCGGCGATCTCAACCGCGTCGACGAGTCCGCTCGCGCGGGCGTCGGCGAGGATGGCGTCGGCAATCTTCTGGGCCAGCTCGCGCGGATTGGCGCGCAGCGGCTTCGCGAGTTGCATTGCCACGTTGCAGGCCAGATCGCCATGCGCGGCGACTTTCGGGCGTTCGAGCAGGATAGTCGGCAAGGCCGGCGCATTTTGCGCGGGGGTCGCAGTGCCGTCTGCGGGCATCAGACCGGCGACGAGGTCGCCGATCAGCGCGACGAGAGCATTCTTTTGTGCAGGTAGCATTGGCGGGTGTTTCGGGTGCGTCCGGACGCGTCCGGACAGGCAATTGAATCGTCAGCACCGGATTTTAACAGGTGTATGATGAAGTCACGGTACCCGCTGATCCCACGCGTTGCGTGACATGCGCTCGGGGCGGCGGAGGGGGTCACAACGCCAATAGGGAGACAACCATGCTGGTAACGTTCAAGTCGCACGCTTCGCCCACAATCACCATGCTGGAAAATCTCGCGCAGTTTCTGCTCGGGCTGGTCGGCAAGAAGCTTGGCGAGCGCGGTGCCATCGGCGAGGACGAAATGGGCGAGGCCATTGCGAAGCTGGAAGCCGCCATCGCGGAAGACAATGCCGCCGCGAAGAAGGAAAACGAAGGCAAGAAGTCCGGCGAACGAGAGGAAGAGGATCGTCTGCGCCTGGCGCAACGTGCGTATCCGCTGCTCGATATGCTGCGCGAGTCCCGCAAGGAAAACGTCGCCGTGATGTGGGAGACTGGCCGCCGCTAAGCGGTCGAAGGCAACGGCAGGCCCTCGCAGACAGCGCAGGGCAGGCGCCCCCCCTCGTCCGGCACGACGCGCCCCTCGTCCGAGCGCGTCGCTCGCCAACCCTCTCGCTTTCGCGTGAGTTCCCCGTCCCGGAATCTGCAACTTTCAGTGCCAGCGATCGATGCGGCGACGCCCTCACATGGGCCGTCATCGCGCATCACTCGGCATGTTTCCCCTAGTCGTCCGAACGGCTCGACCAGAACACCTGATTCACCCCCGGCAGCGTTTCCAAATGATCGGTGAGAGCGTCGAGTTCGCCAGCCTGCACGGCGGTGGGCAGCAACAGCGCTTCGATCTCGACGTCGGCTTCGCCGAACGGGTGAATATCGAGCGCGCGCACGGGATAGTTCGACGCTTCGAGCCAGGCTTCCACCTTGTCGAGCACTTCTCGTTGCGTCGTGCGGGCGCAGATGACGGACAGCGCGTAAGTCGCCTCCGACGTCGCCTCGTTGATCGGGGCGCGGTTGATGCGGTTCACAACGGGACGCAGCAACGTATTGGCGGCCAGCACGAACCCCGCCACGACAACCGCCTCGACGATCAGACTGGCCCCGGCGGCGGCGCCCACGGCGGCCGAGCCCCATAACGTGGCGGCGGTGTTCAGGCCGCGCACCGAGGCGCCGTCTTTCATGATGGCGCCGGCCCCGAGGAAGCCGACCCCCGACACGACGTAGGCAATCACGCGCGTATCGCCGGGCATGAGCCGCATCGACAAGTCGACGAAGGCGGCGGCCCCCACGGCCACGAGCACGTTGGTGCGAAGACCGGCCGTGCGCTGGCGGACCTGACGCTCCACACCGATGATCGTGCCCAGGATGAATGCGACGAGCAGCGAGATGGCTGTGTTGAGCAGCGGCAGGAGGTGGAAATTCTGAATGCTTTGCAATGCGTGCATGGAACCTCTCGAAGTGAGCCGGTCGACAGATGGCAAGGCGCCGGTGGCCGAGGATCCGATCTGCCGGCTCAGCCCGAACGGGCGGGACACTACGCGTCGGTTGCGACAGGGGCGTGACACCGGCATCGGCGTGCAGTCGTCATGCCGCCCACCGGGTCACGCGAAGGCATGCGATTACGACAGTTGCGGGGCCAGCAGGCGCCGGGCGGTGGCCTCGTCCACGTTGGCGCGTTCCATGAAGTCCTCGACCTGATCGGGGCCGATCTTGCCGACGCTGAAGTACGTGCTGTCCGGATGCGACAGGTAGAAGCCCGAGACGCTCGCGGCGGGCAGCATGGCGAGCGATTCCGTCACACTCATGCCGACTTCATGGGCTTGCAGGTAGTGGAACATCGGTCCCTTGACGGAGTGCTCGGGGCAAGCCGGGTAGCCCGGGGCCGGGCGAATGCCGACGTACGCTTCCTTGATGAGGGCATTGTTGTCCAGCTGCTCGCCGCTGGCGTAGCCCCAGAACTCGCGACGCACGCGCGCGTGCATGCACTCGGCGAACGCCTCGGCGAGTCGGTCGGCCAATGCCTTGAGCATGATCGCGCTGTAGTCGTCGTGTGTGGCGAGGAAGCCGGCTTCCTTGGCGTCGACACCGAGACCTGCCGTGACCGCGAACACGCCGATGTAGTCCGCCACCCCGCTGTCCTTGGGCGCGATGAAGTCGGCCAGTGAGCGGTTCGGGCGACGCACGCCGTCAACCACGGGCCGCTCGCTTTGCTGTCGCAGGTTATGCCACGTGAAAGCGACTTCCGAGCGCGACTCGTCCGTATAGATTTCGATGTCGTCGTCGCCGACCACGTTGGCGGGCAGCATCGCGATCACGCCGTTGGCCGTCAGCCAGCGGCCCTTGATCATGCGATCCAGCATCTCCTTGCCGTCCGCGAAGACGCGTTGGGCCGACTCGCCGACGATCGCGTCGCTGAGAATCGCGGGGAAGGGGCCGGCCAGATCCCACGTCTGGAAGAACGGGCCCCAGTCGATGTAGTCCGCCAGTTCGGCCAGGTCGTAGTTCTTGAACACGCGCCGGCCAATGAACTTCGGCTTGGGCGGGACGTACGTCGACCAATCGATCTTGAACTTGTTTTCCCGCGCCGTGGCGAGCGAGACCATCGGCGTGGCCCTGCGATTGGCATGCTGTGCCCGCACGCGCTCGTAATCCGTCTTGACCTCTTCGAGGTATCGCTCGGCGGCTTCGTCCGACAGCAGATTCGAGGCGACCGACACCGAGCGCGACGCGTCGGGCACGTAAATCACGGGGCCGTCATAGTGCGGCGCGATTTTCACGGCCGTGTGCACGCGCGACGTCGTGGCGCCACCAATCATCAGCGGAATGTTGCGCAGGCGGAAGTAATCGTCGCGCTGCATTTCGGAGGCGACGTAGGCCATCTCTTCCAAACTCGGCGTGATGAGACCCGACAGCCCGATGATGTCGGCGCCTTCCTCCTTCGCCTTGGCGAGGATGTCGGCGCAGGGCACCATCACGCCCATGTTCACCACCTCGAAGTTGTTGCACTGGAGCACCACGGTCACGATGTTCTTGCCGATGTCGTGCACGTCGCCCTTGACCGTGGCCATCACGATCTTGCCCTTCGAGCGAACGTCTTCCCCGGCGGCGGCCATGCGCGCCTTTTCCTCTTCGATGAACGGTACCAGATGCGCGACGGCCTGCTTCATCACGCGCGCGCTCTTGACGACCTGGGGCAGGAACATCTTGCCCGCGCCGAACAGATCGCCCACGACGTTCATGCCGTCCATGAGCGGGCCCTCGATCACCTGGATCGGACGGCCGCCCGCGGCGTGGATCTTCTGGCGCACTTCTTCGGTGTCGTCGACGATGAACGTGGTGATGCCATGCACCAGCGCATGCGCGAGACGCGCTTCGACCGGCTGGTTGCGCCACTCCAGGTTCTCTTCGCGCCGCTGCGCGCCGCCCTTGAAGCGCTCGGCAATTTCCAGCAGACGCTCGGTGCTGTCGTCGCGGCGGTTGAGCACCACGTCTTCAACGCGCTCGCGCAGTTCCGGATCGAGGTTCTCGTACACGCCGAGCTGACCGGCGTTGACGATGCCCATGTCCATGCCCGCCTGAATCGCGTGGTACAGGAACACGGTGTGAATGGCTTCGCGCACGAGGTCGTTGCCGCGGAACGAGAACGAAACGTTCGACACCCCGCCGCTGATCTTCGCGCCGGGCAGGTGCGCCTTGATCCAGCGTGTGGCGTTGATGAAGTCGACAGCGTAGTTGTTGTGCTCTTCGATGCCGGTGGCCACCGCGAAGATGTTCGGATCGAAGATGATGTCCTCGGGCGGAAAACCCGCTTCGTCGACGAGCACGCGATAGCTGCGCGCACAGATCTCCGTCTTGCGCGCGTAGGTGTCGGCCTGCCCGTGTTCGTCGAAGGCCATGACCACGGCGGCGGCGCCGTAACGGCGAATCCGCTTGGCGTGATGCACGAACGCTTCGCGGCCTTCCTTGAGCGAGATCGAGTTGACGATGGCCTTGCCCTGCACGCACTTCAGTCCCGCCTCGATCACCTCCCACTTCGACGAGTCGATCATGATCGGCACGCGCGCGATGTCCGGCTCGGAGGCGATCAGGTTCATAAAGCGCACCATCGCGGCCTTGGAGTCGAGCATCGCCTCGTCCATGTTGATGTCGATGACCTGGGCGCCGTTCTCGACCTGCTGGCGGGCGACCGCGAGGGCTTCATCGAACTGGCCGTTCAGGATCATGCGCGCAAACGCTTTCGAACCCGTGACGTTGGTACGCTCGCCGACATTGACGAAGAGCGTGCCCGCGCCGATGTTGAAGGGCTCGAGGCCGGACAGGCGCATCGGCTGCACTGGCTCGACGGATTCGACAGGCGTCAGGAAGGGCGTTTGGCTCATGGGGCAATCCGTTCAGTGGTTGGCGCGTTGGCCGTGCCTCGTGCGTGAGAGGCGACGGCGGCGCGCCGGACTTGCTGCAATCAATCTTGTCTTCGTCGGGCGGACGCTGGCGCCGCTCAGGCGTCGTCGCCGTCGTTGCCATCCGTGCCGTCGCCGCCGCCGGTGGGGCGATATTGCGACGGCCAGCGGCGCGGCTTCACGTCAGCCAGCGCCTTCGCGATCTCCGCGATGTGTTCCGGCGTGGTGCCGCAGCAGCCGCCCGCCAGATTCACCAGGCCTGCCTGCGCGAATTCCTTGAGCAGGCTCGACGTCACGTCGGGCGTCTCGTCGAAGCCCGTATCGCTCATCGGGTTGGGCAGGCCGGCGTTCGGGTAGACCGACACGTAGGTGTTGCACAGCTTGGCCAGTTCCGCGATGTACGGACGCATGAGCGTCGCACCGAGCGCGCAGTTCAGGCCAAACGTGAGCGGGCGGGCGTGACGCAGCGAATTCCAGAACGCTTCGACCGTCTGGCCCGACAGAATGCGCCCGGAGGCATCGGTGACGGTGCCCGAGATCATGATCGGCAATACCTCGCCGGTGTCTTCGAAAAGCTCGTCGATGGCAAAGAGCGCGGCCTTGGCGTTGAGCGTATCGAAGATCGTCTCGACGAGGAACAGATCGACGCCGCCTTCGAGCAACGACTTGGCTTGCGCGTAGTAGGCGTCGCGCAGTTGGTCGAAGTCGACGTTGCGCGCGCCCGGATCGTTCACGTCCGGGCTGATGCTCGCGGTCTTCGGCGTCGGACCGATGGCGCCGGCGGCGAAGCGCGGCTTGTCGGGCGTGCTGAAGGCATCGCAGGCCTCGCGCGCCAGACGTGCCGACGCGCGGTTCATCTCGTCGGCCAGATCCTCCATGTGATAGTCGCTCTGGGCGATCGTCGTCGCCCCGAACGTATTCGTCTCGAGGATATCGGCGCCTGCCGCAAGGTATTTGCGATGAATCTCGCTGATGATGTCGGGGCGCGTGAGCGAGAGCAGCTCATTGTTGCCCTTGACGTCGTGCGCGAAGTCGGCGAAGCGATCGCCACGGTACTGGGCTTCGCTCAGCTTGTACTGCTGGATCATCGTGCCCATGGCCCCGTCCAGAATCAGGATGCGCGATTCGAGCAGCGCGGGCAGTGCCTGACCCCGCGTGTAGCGCGGCTGCGAGCGGGCCGGAGCCGTGGTCGATGCGGTCCCCGTATGGGCGTTGGCGGCGGATGGGCTAGCGGTGGTCATGACGGACGTCGCCTTGGAGTGGCCGGAAAACCTATAATTGTAATGGTTTTCGCGCCCGCCGCCCGCGCGCAGCCGCCTGCCGGGCGGCGCCGGCGGCGATTCGTGACGCGCGCGCCGCGCCGTCCTGACCCGCTTTCGCCAACGATATGGAATTCCTGCTCCCGAGCGCCGCTCACCAGTTTCTGCAAGCCAAGTCCAATGCCCTGTTCGTCGATTGCCGCAGCGAAATGGAATACTTGTTCGTGGGACACCCGGCCGGGGCGATCCACGTGGCGTGGAACGACGGCCCGGATTGGGAGATCAACCCCCATTTCGTCCAGAGCGTGCGCAAGCTCGCCGGCGCCGGAGGCGAGCGTCCCGTGCTGCTGATCTGTCGCAGCGGCAACCGGAGCACTGCGGCCGGCGAGGCGCTCGAGGCGGCCGGGTTCCGCAACGTGTATGCCGTGCTGCACGGCTTCGAGGGCGATCTGGACGGCACCCATCACCGCAACGCCGTGAACGGGTGGCGCTTCGAAGGACTCCCGTGGGAACAGTGCTGAGGGCCTGCGCGAGGCCATTGCCGTGCGGGATACGGCGGTGATGCATGACATGACGGTAAGCTTCGGCGCCATGAAAAAACCCTCGCCGTGGCGAGGGTTGGGTGTGGGTGGTGGCACCGCGTGCGGTGTTGGCGTCAGTGGAGCACGACCGGGTTCGTCATGAAGGTATCGAACTGGCCGAGGAATTCATCGACTTCGTCCTCGGAGGGCTCGCTGGCGATCAACTTCTGCACTTCTTCACGGAATTGCCGGGCAAGCGTGCCGTCGAGAAAAATCTCACGGCCAGCGGTTTTGTCCACGATTTCATAGCCACCGGCAGATAGCGCGTGATCGCCGTTATCCGCGGCAAACTCGACCACATAGTAGTTCGGGCTGTTGTAAATCATGAGCATGGCAACTCTCCTGGTGTTCCTGCATGGTCCTCAGTAACCCACATAGGGGCGACGCGGCGCGATTTCAAGAGGCAGTGCCCCATGATTCGCTTATCGGCACACCGGCTGACGAATTCAATGGTTTTGGCCCTCCTTGTCTAAGATCCCGCTACAGGTCCCGCAGCTTGCTGGTTCACACGTTAGAGGACGCCCCGAGCAAAAACGTTGCAAGGGCATTGGTTACGAACTGTTTCTGCTCGACGATCGACAGATGGGCGGCGTCGGGCACGATTTCCAGCCGGGCACCGGCGATGCCGCTGGCGATGCGTCGCGCGACGGCCGGCGGCGTGGAGGGATCGTTTTCCCCGACCAGCACCAGGGTCGGCGCGTCGATTTCCGACAGTCTGGCTCGCACGTCGAACGCGGCCAGCGCTTCGCAGGCGGCCGCGAAACCCTCAGGATGCGCCTTGGCCACCAGCGCGCGAACGCGTTCCGATGCCTCGGGGTGGCGCTTGCGGAAGCGCTCGCCCAGCCAGCGCTCGAGCGTGCCGTCGGCAAGCGCCTTCATGCCCCGTTCGCGTGCCTGCGTGGCGCGCTGGCGAAACACCTTCGCGTCGGCGTCGTCGTAACCGGCCGTGGTGTCGATCAACGTCAGGCTGGCGATGCGCTCCGGCGCATCGAGCGCGACTTGTTGCGCGACGGCACCGCCCATCGAAATGCCGACGAAGTGCGTTTGTGGGATTTCCAGCGAATTGAGCAATGCGGTCGCGTCGGCGGCCAGTTGTTCGATGGTGTAAGGGCCGGCGGGGACGTCGCTGCGGCCATGGCCGCGGCTGTCGTATCGGAGCACCCGGAAATGGGCCGCGAGGTCGGGCACCAGATCGTCCCAGATCGTGAGATCCGCGCCCAGCGGATGCGCGAGCGTCACCCACGGACCGTGGCCTTCCACCGCGTAATGAATCGATGCACCGTTGGCACTGACTTTCATGGTGAGCGGCCCCCCAAATCTCGTCGATGCGTTGGCGAAGTGGCGTAGGTGCAGTGGGATGTTTCTGATTATGTCAGGAACCTTGGACTTCTGCTGGCGAACCGTAGTAGCAGGACAACACTGCGCCGCGCCGCGGTGCGACGTGCACATCGCTCGAAATTCTAACGAATGGGGCGCGGGGTTTAGCGCCCCGGAGGTCCGAGCCGGGCCGGGCCGGTTCAAGGCGACGATTGCTGTGTGAAGACCAGTTCGAACTCGTTGCCCGACGGCTCGGTCTGCTTGACGCGCACCGGCATCCAGTCGAGCGATGGCGCGAGCCAGATGTCGACGCGTCGCTCGTCACCCGCCTTACGCGGCAACCGCGTGAAGTGCCGGGTCTCGACATAGCCCTGCGGCGTGCGCAAGGTTTCCTGGCCAACGTACTGCACTGGCCAGACTTCGCTGCTGTCCGTGTCGACCACCGTGAACTCGTGCGTCACGCCGACCTGCGCGTAGCGTTCCGGATTGCCTCTCGCATAGCTTGCCAGCTGCATCATCACGCTGAATCGGTCTTGGGCGCCGGGCGCGAGCGGCATGGACTGGCCGGAGCGCGAGAAGTGCAGCATCGGCGTGCCATCGCGATGGAAGTCACTGACGTATTCGGCGCGACGACCGCGTTTTTCCACATAACGAGATGGTGCAATGCCGTTCACGTCAAAACCGCCCTCGCTGATGAACTCGAACGTGCCGAAGAAGATGATCGGCACCGCCACGCGCAGGCGGTAATGGCCGTTCGCGTTGACCCATTGCAGTTCGCCGGTCTGATTGCGCACGCCGTTCATGTACGCGTCGTACGCCATCGTGGCGGAGGGCGGCGGATCGAACCTGTCGCCATTGGCGGCGGCTGCCGTGAGCGGCGGGCCGGGCGGCGAGGTGGCTTGCGCGCTGCTGGCGGGCGCTCCAGACGTGTCGCCTTCGCTTGCGACGGTCTGCGAGGCCGCCTGCGGCCCGGGCGTGTTCGCCGTGGCCGGTGCGGCAAGTGTATTGGGGGCGGCCCGCGGCACGGGGGGGGCGAGCTTGCGGGGGTGCGGCTTGACGGCCGGCTTGGGCGCTGACGGCGCGGGGAGTGCGGGCGGCGCCGGCGGTGCGGGAGGCGCGACAGGTTTGAGCGGAATCAGCGTGACCGGAATCTCGGGAATCGGCGTGTCTTCCATCGACGACCGGTCGCTCGCGACCCACAATGCGATGAGCCCATGGACGGCGAGCACGGCGGCCATCACGCCCGCCCAGACGAATCCACGCGTGCGCCAAAGCCCGCGCTGGCGAGCCGCCGCTGACGGTGTCGGGCCAGCGGGCGGCAAGACCGCGTCCTGGGAATCGATGGGGGCCGGAGGCACGTTGGGCACTGCTTGGCAAAAGGAGCAATAAGGGCGAGACGGACAATGCGGGCGATTCCGACGTTTAGCGAGCGACGGCACGAGCCACAATCCACCGGAACGTCACGGGCTCAGGATCTCACATTGCGATGCACTCGGTTCGACAGATCGTGTCGGCGGCCGTTCAACGGGCGGGCGATGCCCTCAGGTAGAATCTTCGGCTTCACGCGCCATTCTATCGGGCCTCAGGGGGCCCGCAGACTCCATCCCATGAAACTCGCTACCCGCAAGGACGGCACCCGCGACGGCCAACTGATCGTCGTGTCGCGCGACCTGTCGAGCGCCTGCATTGCCGACGCCATCGCGCCCACATTGCAACGCGTGCTGGACGACTGGACGTTCTACGCGCCTCAGCTCCAGACGCTCTACACCGAACTCAATCACCAGCGTGCGCGAAACGCCTTCGCGTTCGATCCGGCCGAATGCATGGCGCCGCTGCCGCGCGCGTACCAATGGGCCGACGGCTCGGCCTATGTGAACCACGTCGAGCTGGTGCGCCGCGCACGCGGGGCCGACATGCCGCCCGAATTCTGGACCGATCCGCTCATGTACCAGGGCGGCAGCGACGACTTCCTTGGACCGACGGACGACATCGTCTGCGCGTCCGAAGACTTCGGCATCGACTTCGAAGGCGAGGTTGCCGTGGTGACGTCGGATGTGCCGATGGGCGCCACCCCGGCGCGCGCGCTCGAAGGCGTGCGTCTGTTGATGCTCGTCAACGACGTGAGCCTGCGCAACCTGATTCCCGCCGAACTGGCCAAGGGGTTCGGCTTCTTCCAGAGCAAACCGGCAAGCAGCTTCTCGCCGGTGGCCGTCACGCCCGACGAGCTGGGCGATGCCTGGCACGCTGGCCGGGTGCACCGGCCGCTTACCGTGAAGTGGAACGACAAGAAGTTCGGTGCGCCCGAATGCGGCGAAGACATGGTGTTCGACTTCGGCCAACTCGTGGCGCACGTGTGCAAGACGCGCAATGTGCGCGCGGGCACCATCGTGGGCTCGGGCACGATCTCCAATAAGGATCGCAGTCGCGGCAGCGCATGCATTGCCGAGAAGCGCATGCTGGAGACGATCGACAAGGGCGCGCCGGAGACCGCGTTCATGCGCTACGGCGATCGCGTGCGCATCGAAATGTTCGACGCCCAGGGCAAGTCGATCTTCGGCGCCATCGATCAGGCCGTCTCGCCGCTGGATGAGTGACTTCTTGTCGCCAACGCTGCGGGAAACGCCTGTCGGCCTTGAAAATCGGCGTCCCGCGGACCTTTGCGGCGTTCGCGCGGATGCGTCAATAGGGTGAACCCGGATATGGCGGGGAATTCCGGCTCCGCTATGCTTTGTCTCCTTGAGTCGGTTCGCACCCCTATCGGGTGGGCGAGCCGGCCCTAATTTTCGCCGGCGCGGCGCGAGGCCCCTTTTCCAGGGGGCCCGCGCAAGAGAAAAACAGAGCGCGGGCCAGACCAGATCAGGAGACTCTCCATGCGAAACCCCGTGCGCACTGCCCTGCTGGGTGCGATGTTGCTGGCGATGGCCGGCGGTGCTGCCGCTCAGGTCAAGATCGGCGTGAATATCTCGCTCACCGGGCCTGCCGCGTCACTTGGCATTCCCGAGCGCAACACGATCACCATGCTTCCGACCGAGATCGGTGGCCAGAAGGTCGAGTACATCATGCTCGACGACGCGTCGGATACCACGACCGCCGTTCAGAACACCAAGAAGCTCATCTCGGAGAATCATGTCGACGCCATCATCGGTTCGTCGATCACGCCGAACACGCTCGCGATGATCGACGTGATCGCGAGCGGTACGACGCCCACGATTTCGCTGGCCTCGTCGGCCCGCATCATCGAACCGGTCGACGCCAAGCGTTATTGGATGTTCAAGACGCCGCAGACCGACGCGCAGATGGCTTCAGCCATCGCCGAGCATGCGAGCCGTCATGGCGTGAAGACGATGGCGTTCATCGGTCAGGGGGACGCGCTGGGTGAAGCGTTCTACGAGGAAGTCGCCAAGTTCGCCGCTCTGCACAAGATCAAGATGGTCGCCAGCGAGCGCTTCGCCCGCACCGATCCGAGCGTGACGGGGCAGATCCTGAAGATCATGGCCGCGCATCCGGACGCCGTCGTCGTGGGCGCCGCCGGCACACCGGCCGCGCTGCCGCCGAAGGCATTGGCCGAGCGCGGCTACAAGGGGCTCGTGTATCACAACCACGGCGTGGGCAATAACGACTTCCTGCGCGTGTGCGGCAAGGATTGCAACAACACGTTCCTGCCGGCGAGCCCGGTACTCGTGGCGTCGCAACTGCCGAACGATCATCCGGCCAAGGCGGTGGCGCTCGACTACATCAAGAAGTACGAAGCCAAGTTCGGCGCCGGCACGGTGGCCGCCTTCGGTTCGTATGCATGGGATGCCGGCATTCTGCTCCAGCGCGCCATTCCGATCGCGCTGAAGACGGCCAAGCCGGGCACGCCGGAATTCCGCAAGGCGTTGCGCGACGCGCTCGAGACGAGCAAGAACATGCACGTCACGAATGGTGTGATCAACATGAGCCCGACCGATCACCTCGGCCTCGACCAGCGGGCCCGTGTGATGGTAGAAATCGAGAATGGCAAGTGGCAACTCGCGCCGTGAGTGCAGCGCGAAAGTTGTGAGTCCTGCCGATCTCGCATGACGGTGAGGCGGCCGACGCCGCGCGCATCCACCACAGATTGACCGTCGGTGGTATCGGCGTTGTCCGGTGCCGCCGCCTCCCCATCCCCGCTTGCGCGGGGATATTTTTTTGGAGCGGTAAGCCATGTCGCAAGACCCCTATCAACACTACCAGTCGCTGCAATTCAAGCGGCATCCCAATGGCGTACTCGAACTCATCATGGGCGCCGGGGCGAACAAGAGCGGCCTGTCGACGGCCGACCATCGCATGCACCAGGAACTGGCCGATGTGTGGCGCGACATCGATCGCGACACCGAGACGCGCGCGGTCGTCATTCGAGGCGAAGGCAAGGGGTTCTCCGGCGGCGGCGACCTGTCGCTCGTGGAAGACATGGCCGACGATTTCGCCGTGCGCGCCCGCGTGTGGCGCGAAGCGCGCGATCTCGTCTACAACGTGATCAATTGCAGCAAGCCGATCGTCTCCGCCATGCACGGCCCGGCCGTGGGGGCCGGGTTGGTCGCGGGCCTGCTCGCGGACATCTCGATTGCCGCGAAGACGGCGCGCATCATCGACGGCCATACGCGGCTGGGGGTTGCGGCGGGCGATCATGCCGCCATCGTCTGGCCGCTGCTCTGCGGCATGGCGAAGGCGAAGTACTACCTGCTGCTGTGCGAGCCGGTCACGGGCGAAGAGGCCGAGCGCATCGGGCTCGTGTCGCTTACCGTCGACGAGGCCGACCTGCTGCCGCGCGCGTTCGAAGTGGCCGACAAGCTGGCGCGTGGCTCGACCACGGCCATTCGGTGGACCAAGTACGCGCTCAACAACTGGTTGCGCAGCGCGGGGCCCTCGTTCGATGCGTCGCTCGCCCTCGAATTCATGGGCTTCGCGGGGCCGGACGTGCGCGAAGGCATTGCGTCGCTGCGCGAGCGCCGCGCGCCGGATTACAGCGGCGACGCCCCGTTCTGACACACCACTGGCGCACGCTCGGCGTATGATCCATATCCATACGCCCTCCGCGCGCCGACGTGCGCGCGAAGGCGCTCAGGATGTGCGCGACTTGCCGGGATTGCCCCGCGGGCCGTGCGTCCCCGACCGTGACTGGAGACTGTAATGAGCGATTCGACGAGTGCCATGCCCAACGGCTTCGACATTCTCAAGAAGATGTGGGAAGCGTTCAGCCCGCCCGCGACATTCACCTCGCCGCTCACGCAGTTGATGCAGAGCGCGGCGCCATTGCTCGATCCCGACGAGATCGAGAATCGCATCGCCGAGATGCGTGCGGTGGAGCAGTGGCTCACGCTCAATCTGAATGTGCTGCGCTCGACGATCCAGGCCTTCGAAGTGCAACGGGCCACCTATGCCACGCTTCGCTCGTTCGGCACCGGCACCTTCGGCGCCGCGAGCGACGCGCAGGCGAGTGCGTCGCCGTTCGGACAGGCGGGCGCGGCGAACTTCTGGCGCTCGCCGTTTGCCGCCGAGGCGCCGGCGCAAGACGTCGAGCCGCAGGCGAGCGCACCGGAACCCGAGCCGGAACCGGAACCGCAACCGGAACCCAAGGCGGCCGCGGCCGAGGAAGCCCCGGCGGGCGGCGACACACAGTCGCCGTTCGCGCAGGGGGGCAACGCTTATGGTGCGTTGGACCCGTCGCTTTGGTTCAACGCCATGCGCACGCAGTTCGACCAGATTGCCGCTGCTGCGCAGGCGGCCGGTGTATCTGCGGCACAAATGACGGAAGCCGCCGCGGCGCAAATGTCGGATGCCGCTGCCAAGGCGACGCAGAGCGCACCGGCGAAACCCGCAAAACCCGCAAAGCCCACGCAGGCGTCTGGCCAGGCCACGGCAAAGGCCGGCACCGCCAAGCGGGCGGCGGGTACGAGCAAGGCGGCGGGCAAGACCGCTGCCAAGCGTGCGCCGGCCGGCAAGACGCCGCCGGCGAAGTCGGCCGCGGCAAAAACGTCTGCCAAGACGTCGGCGAAGGCCGCGCCCGCCGCAGGCAAGACGCCGGGTAAGCAGGCCGCCTGGAAATGGTAGGGCGGTCGCACGAACGGCACATGCGGTAGACGCGACGACGGCTTCGGTCACGGCGATAGCGACAACGACAACCACAACGTTGACCACGGCGGGAGGAGGCCCCCATGATTTCAGGCGAACGTACCGGCCTCGTCCTGATGGGCGGTGGCGCACGCGCGGGGTATCAGGTGGGCGTGCTGGCCGCGATCGCCGCGATCCAACGCGAGGTTCTGCCGTCGCGTCGCGCGATTCCGTTTCCCATTGTCTGTGGCACCTCGGCCGGCGCGATCAATGCTGCCGCGCTCGCGTCGCACGCCGACGATTTTCAGCATGGGGTCATGAAGCTGGACGCGGTGTGGCGTCAATTTCACGCCGGTCAGGTGTTCCGCGCTGACTCGCTGGGCATGGCGGGCACCGGGGCACGCTGGCTGGCGGCGCTTTCGCTCGGTTGGGCGCTGCGTCGCTCACCGCGCTCGCTGTTCGATTGGTCGCCACTCGGCGACATGTTGCGCAGTGCGATCCGTCTCGATCGACTGCCCGACGTGTTCGCGTCGGGGGCGCTCGAGGCTTTGTCGGTGACGGCGCTTTCGTACTCGTCAGGCAAGCATGTCACCTTCTACCAGAGCGCCGAGCCGATTCAGGCCTGGAAGCGTTCGCTGCGCCTGGCGCGCGCGGTGCCGCTGAGCGTGCAGCACTTGCTGGCATCGAGTGCGATCCCGTTTCTTTTCCCCGCCGTCGAGCTCGATCTCGATGGGCAGCCCGAGTATTTCGGCGACGGATCGATGCGCCAGATTGCGCCGCTCAGTCCACCGATCCATCTGGGCGCCACCCGCATCCTCATCATTGGCGCGGCGCACGGACAGTACGGACTCGACAGCAGCGGCGAGCGCATCGGCGGCTATCCCAGTCTGGCGCAGATCGGCGGGCAGGCGCTCGCAAGCGTGTTCATCGACGGCCTGTCGGCGGATCTGGAACGCCTCCAGCACATCAACAATGTGCTGCGGCATGTGCCCGAGGCGCAACGCGAATCCAGCGGCTGGCGGCCCATCGAGACACTTTTGATCTCGCCAAGCCAGCGCATCGAGCCGATTGCAGCGCGTCATCTGCAGCAGTTGCCGCGGGCCGTTCGTACGATCCTCGGCGCGATCGGGGCGGACGAAGCGCGCGGCGCGGCCTTCGCCAGCTACCTGCTGTTCGAGTCGTCTTATACGCAGGAACTCATTGCGCTGGGCGAGGCCGACGCCTACGCGCAGCGCGACGCGATTGCCGCATGGCTCGTGGCGGAAGCGGATGGCACGAGCCCGCTCCATCGTGTCGAGGCCGGCGCGGTCGGGGGCGGCGGATTGCCGGCGAATTCACCGCTATCGGCGGAGTCGCCCGCCGCCGTGGCGGATACTGGCAAGCCGGCCGCATGAGTTGTTGTCCTCACTGATCCCGCCCCTATGTCGAAATCCACTGTTGCGTGTCCGTACCCGTCGACGTTCTGGCGCGATCCGGCGCTGCCGTTTCTCGAAGCGCGAGAGGTGCGCGATGGGCGTCGCGTCTGCTACGCGTTGCACAGCCATGAGACGTTTTCCATCGGCGCCGTGACGGGAGGGCGTAGTACCTATCGGAATGGCCGGGCACACGAGACGGTGGGCCGCGGCAGCGTTGTCGTGATGAACCCTGACGCGGTGCATGCTTGCAATCCCATTGACGACGAGGCGTGGGCCTATCGGATGCTGTTCGTCGACACGGCGTGGTTGCGCGAAACGCAGCGGGAACTGGGTTTCGGGCATGGACAGGATCTGCATTTGTTCGACCCGATGTCCGCTGACGATCCGGTGTTGTACCGGGGGCTTAACCGGCTCTATGACGTTTGCACCGACGCGACGCGCGACCGGCTTGAGCGCGAGAGCGTGGTGCAGCAGTTTTTCATCGACGTGCATGAGCGGTTGAACCCTGCGCCGCAACCGATGCGGGACGACTCGCACAAGCTGCGCCGCGCCGCCGATTTCATCCGTGCGCACTGCACAGAGGCGCTGACGCTTGCGCAGATTTGCGCGGCGGCGGGCCTGTCGGCGTCTTACCTGACGCGCGTCTTTCGAGAGCAATACGGACTCACGCCGCACGCCTTTCTCATGGACCAGCGGATTCAATATGCACGGCGCCGACTGCGTCGTGGACATGCCATTGCCGAGGTGGCGCTCGATGCGGGCTTCGCGGATCAGGCGCATTTCCAACGCGCCTTCAAACAACGCCTCGCCACGACGCCGGGGCATTACCGGGAGCCGCACGCCGCGTGATTCGACGCCGCGAAGGCGCATGTTTCCTTAGCCGGTCGCGACAAGATACACGGCACTTCCCGCCAACAGCGCCGCCATCGCGCAGTTCAGACGCCGCATGCGCCGCGCGTCGCGCATGCGATGACGCAACATCGCACCCGCGGCGGCCCAGCATCCCACCGAGCACCAGCAAACGACAAAGTAGATCGCCGCGAATTGCCAGATGCGCGCGGGATCACCTGCCGTGTACGCGCCCATTCCGGCCAGCGCCGCGAGCCAGGCTTTCGGATTGAGCCATTGCATGACGGCGCCTTTCGATAGGGTCGGGCCACGCTGCGTGTCGGCGTCGTTCAACACGCCGTTATCGATCGCCAGTTTGTAGGCCATATAAAGCAGGAACGCCACGCCGAACCACTGAATCGCGCGCATCAGTACGGGCATCCGGTGCAGTAACTCGTGCACGCCGAAGCCGACCGCAACGAGCAACGCGACGAAGCCCACCGTCGCACCGGTCACGTGACGCAGGCTCGGTCCGAGGCCATAGCGCGCGCCCGCGCCCAGCGCCACGACATTGACCGGACCCGGCGTGATCGAAGCGGCCAGTGCGAACGCGGCCATTGAATAGAAAAGTGTCATCGGATCCCTCGATACTGAAGAATGCGGGTGAAGCGAGGTTCCGAATGTAGGCGGCGACGGACGCCGTGTATTGAAGAAAACTGCCCTCTGGCAAATGGCCGCGTGCCGACGTCTCAACGAAACAGTCGATGGCGTAGCCAACGCAATAAACGTCCAAAGATGGGGAGCTTGACGTAGATATCTTCAGTGGCGTCCCAATAGTCGCGCTGATAGGCCACGCGTCCGTCCACAGCGAGACGCAGGTGCGATGCGCCATGAATGACCTGTTCGTCGTCAAGCCACCGTTTGGTATGGAAATGCAGATTCCACACCAGCAGCGCCTGATTGTGTTGCAGCAGCGTGGCGGTAAATTCAATGCGCGGCACGTCGACACGCTCGAATAGGTGCGTGAGCAGCGTCGCCACTTCGGCGGCGCTGCGCACCTCGTGCAGCGGCGTCTTGAGATAGACGTTGGGCGCGTAGAACTCGCCCAGATTCCCGACGCTTTGGCGGGTGAGAGTCTCGAAGTAGCGCGTCAGGCGCGTGAGCGCAGCCGCATGATCGATATCCATAGGCATGCTCGCGTGGGCGCCTGGACAGCGCGATTCGATGGACCCGTCCATGGCCGGGGCGGGGCCGGTCTCCGTCATCCCGGGCGCGCGGCGCCGGGATCGGCTTTCGGTCAATTATCAACGGCAACGCACGTTTGCACCGCGATGTTGCAGCGTGCGTGGCGCGGATGAGACACCCGGCGTCGCAGGCCGCCCCGGCAACCTATCGCGCGTCGCTGATCAATTCGGCGCGAAGGTCGGGGGCACTGGTGCGCGGATCCAGCCATATGGCGAAAAAAGCACGGCCGAAGGCGTCGCCCGCGATTTGACCGATCAATTTGCCGTCCGAGAAGAACCTCGTGCCGTCGCCGGGCAGGAACACGCCGGTCAAGTGCTGCCCGGGCGTCACGTCGGGCAGGATGCGCGACAGTTCTTCGGCCCAGCGCTCCCGTTGCGTATCGGTGGCCACTTGCAGCTTGGTCATTTCGATCAGACTGCGCTGCACGAGCGTATGAGATTTGAAACTGCGCGCGTAGCGCAGATCGAGCACCAGCGGATGCGCACTCCAGTTCGCGCTGACGCGCTCGGCGCCTGAGAAGAGTTCCGCGTCGTAGAGATGAAAACCCAGGCGCGTGAAGGAGCCGTGGCCGACCAGATGGGCGGTGGGGATTTCTTGCGACGCGAGTTGCCCGGCGTCGAACGCCAGGGCGCCGGGGGCCGTTGCCACCGTCGCCAGAAAGCAGACGGTGCGTAGCCATGCGGCAAGTGCGGGACGAGTGGGCATGCTCGGCTCCTTATCGGTCAAGGATCCAGTCGAGTCGGTAGGCCCGTTGGCGGCGCATGGCTCGTTCTGCCGGTGCGCCGGCCGATACAACGTGTTGCGTATTTGCGACTGAGAACTTTCCTCAAAGCGCGGCGCGGAAAAAGGAAACGTCGGCGTCGGCAGGGATGGGGCTGTCACCCGGTCGCACTTACGGAACGATTGATTTCAGCGTAGACCATCGGACGCCACGCGCGCAGGCCCATGGTACAAGGGCAAACCCTGACGCGCTGCCGTGATGTCCGCATTCGCAGGCGTTGATGCTCAAGACGCCCAGGCGGCTGGCCGCGCGCCGGGCTGGCCGCCGAAGGTTGTGCCGGAAAGCCTGTCGCCCATTGAGCATAGGCGCTTTGCGTGACAATTTGACGGGCGTCAACATTACGACGCATTACTGTCACGCGAGGGGTGACGTTGGCGGGATTAAACGGCTTTTATGTTATGATTCAAGAGTTTGGCCATATTTTAGTAGGCTCGCTCTAAGCCATATCGCCAGGATGCGGCCAGGTTACAGGCGTTAATTCGTCGTCCTTCAGCGACGGCAGGGTTCAAGACGTGAAGTCGGACGGCGGGGGCCGCCCACGACACGCTCACCGTTTTGTCTGTCGAAATTCGGCGTAAACTTTCACAATACTATCTTGAGTCCTGGTGTAAGGTCTCGCGACCTTGGGGGTAATTGAAATGAACGAAATGCTGTATCCCGAACTGTACAAGTCGTTGGAGGCAGTGCGTTGGAACATGGAGAAGGACATTCCGTGGGACAAGTTCGACGCAAGCCAACTCTCCGACGATCAGGCGCGCACCATCAAGATGAATGCCATCACGGAATGGGCGGCGCTGCCGGCCACCGAGATGTTTCTGCGCGACAACCGTGACGACAGCGATTTCTCCGCGTTCATGAGCGTTTGGTTCTTCGAAGAGCAGAAGCACTCGCTGGTGCTCATGGAATACCTGCGCCGCTTCCGCCCGGACCTCGTGCCGACCGAAGCCGAGCTGCACGCCGTGCGCTTCCCGTTCGACCCGGCCCCGCCGCTCGAGACACTGATGCTGCACTTCTGCGGCGAAATTCGCCTGAATCACTGGTATCGCCGTGCGGCCGAATGGCACACCGAGCCGGTCATCAAGGCCATCTACGAAATCATCTCGCGCGACGAAGCGCGTCATGGCGGCGCTTATCTGCGCTACATGAAGAAGGCACTGACGAGCTTCGGCGATAACGCGCGCGCCGCGTTCGCGAAGATCGGCGTGCTGATGGCGTCGGCGCGTCGCACCGAAAAGCCGCTGCACCCGACCAACCTGCACGTGAACAAGGACCTGTTCCCGAACGACACGGTGCAGTCGCGTTTGCCGGAACCGGAGTGGCTCGAACACTGGCTCGACGAGCAAATCAAGTTCGACGACAGTTGGGAGAAGAAGGTCGTCGAGCGTATTCTGCACAACATGTCGCTGCTGTTCGAACACACGTTCGCGACGGCGCAGGACTTGAACCGTTACCGCAAGGAAATCACCAGCCGTCTGGCGGCGGTGGCCGCACCGGCCGTTGCCACGGCATCGTAATCGCGCGTTCGGCGCCGACGGTTTCGACAGGAAAGGGGCTTCGGCCCCTTTTTTGTTGCCTCATACGCGGCGTGGGACAATAGCGCACCTATTTCGAACGATCGTCATGTCCGCTTCCCAAGTCATTCCTCCGGCCGATTTCGAGGCCAAGATTCTCCCGCGCGAGGCGCTCGCCGCATTGGCGCCGACGCTGCCGCGACCGCTGGTGTTCACCAACGGCGTGTTCGACATCTTGCATCGCGGTCACGTGACCTATCTCGCGCAGGCGCGCGCGTTGGGGGCGTGCCTCATCGTCGGGGTGAACAGCGACGCCTCGGTGCGCACACTCGGCAAAGGCGACGACCGGCCGATCAATAACGAAAACGACCGCGCCGCACTGCTGGCGGCGTTGCAAAGCGTCGACTATGTCGTGACGTTCGGCGAATCGACGCCCGAGGCGCTGATTGCCGCCGTGCGTCCCGACATTCTCGTCAAAGGCGGCGACTACGAGATGGACACGCTGCCGGAGTCTGCGCTCGTGCGTGGCTGGGGCGGCAAGGCGTTGGCCATTCCGTTCGAACATCAGCGCTCGACGACGTCGCTGCTCAAGAAGGTGCGCGCCCAATCATGAATCTGGCCCCGCTCGTTGAAGTCACGCGCGGCGCGATGGGCGTCGATACCGTCGAGTGCGTGCATTACGGCGCCGTAGCAGTGGTCGACGCGCAAGGGCACTTGCGATACGCCGCAGGCGACCCGTCGTTTCTGACGTTTTCGCGCTCCACGCTCAAGCCCTTTCAGGCGCTGCCGTTCGTCGAGGGCGACGGCGTCGCGCATTTCGGTCTGACGCAGCCGGAGCTGGCGCTACTGTGCGCGAGCCACTCCGGTGAGGCGTTTCACGTCGACGGTGTGAAAAGCCTACTGAGCAAGGCGGGTTGCGACGAGCATCATTTGCAGTGCGGCTGTCACATGCCGACGTTTTACTCCGCCACCGGAAAACGTGCCCCGGCGGATCTGAAGCCGACGTCGCTGCATCACAACTGTTCGGGCAAGCATGCGGGCTTTCTCGCGTATTGCGCGCAGCACGGCTTGCCGCTCGATACCTACCTGGATCCGGCGCATCCGCTGCAACAGGCGATTCGCGCACGTGTCGGCGATGTCGTCGGCGTGAAGGGCGAGACGCTGGCGTTGGGCATCGACGGATGCTCCGCGCCCAACTACGCGTTGCCGCTCGACAGGCTCGCTGCCGCGTACGCCCGACTCGCCGCGAGCGACGACGCGGCACTCTCGACCTTGTTCGCCGCCATGACGCAGCAGCCGGAGATGGTGTCCGGCACGGCGCGCAACGATCTGGCGTTCATGCGCATGGCGCCCGGGGACTGGGTGGCCAAGATCGGCGCCGACGGCGTGCAGACGATCGGCGTTCGCTCGGCGGGCCTGGGCATTGCCATCAAAGTTGTCGACGGCAATATGCGTGCGCTATATACCGCGGCGGTGGCCGTACTCAAGGCCCTCGGGTTGGTCGAGTCGCCCGAGGCGACCGGACTGGCGCCGTGGGTGTCGCCGATCGTCAAGAACGCGCGGGGTATCCAGACCGGGATTGTGCGGCCGGTCGTGTCGTTGAAGCGCGTCGGCTGAGCCAGGCGCAGGCCGGTTCAATTACCCCGGCGCGCTACCGGCCGGGGCGGGGCATGTCCGCACCCACTGCGCAGTCCACTGTTGTGTCACGACGCCGCGAATCTGGGCGGCCGCGTTCGCGTTGATGCCGACAATCCGGTAGACGATCCGGCTCTTGGCATTGGGCCTTTCGCTCAGTTGCGGCGTGATGCCTCGCTTCTGCGCGGCGGTCATCAAGCGCACCGCACGCTCCTTGTCGTTGAACAGTCCGAGCGAGACGACGAGCGTCGAGCCTTCGCCGTTGAGCAGGAAATACTCCGTCACCCCTGCTGCACGCAATTGCGCAACCTGTTTATCGGCGGCGGGTTTGTTGGGCACCGGATCGAGATGTACCCAGTACCGCTTGTCGAGCGCCACCGATTGAATGTCACCTTGCCCTGAAGGCAGCGCGGCGAGCAAAAGGCCGCGCGCTTGCTGCGCGTCGTTGGCGGCGAACGGGCCGACTTCCAGACAGATGGGCGCGACCTTCGCGGCGGCGGCCTGCGAAGCCGCCGCATCGCCCGATACCGCGTTCGTTGTCGCGGCGGCGACGGCCCGGCTTGCGGCCATCGTCGTCAATGCCGACTCGGACGTTCCGGGGCTGGAAGACCCTGCCGATGCGGCGGTTGCCCCTGAAGCGCCTGAAGCGCCGGCCGACGTCGCCGCTCGTGAGGCTTGCGATTCGTGTCTCCCGCCCGACGCACCGACAGGGAGGGAGGCGGCGGGCGACTGACCGCTGATCGCTGCTCCGGTCAAGCGGATTCGCTCCGGTTCGAGTTGCCTTTCGACCCGCGCCGGTTCGCGGCCGGTGGCAGGCAGCACATCGTGCCATTTCAGCCAGCCGAACTGCACAGCGGCGAGTGCTGCATTCGCCGCGAGAAACATGACAAGCAACAGCGCACGCAACATCTCAAGCACCCCCGGGGGATGGATCGGCATCTTGCGATGGGGATACCGAAATATCGGTCATGTGGGGGGCGGATGTCGCGCTCGCCGCTGCGCCGCACTCGGCAGCCCGAAGCGCCACCTCGTATAAGCCGGCCGGTACCAGTTGATCGTGTTCGGTAACGGGCATGGTCAGGGTGTGCGCGAGCGCCTGGCGTGCGCCGCCCGAGACCACGCAACGCACGGGTGCGCCGAGTTGTGCCTGCAGTTGTGCGTGACTGCGCTCGACCAGGCCGGCTTGCGCCGCGGCGCATCCGCGCAGGATGGCATCGGTCGTGCTGCATGCGAATGCTTGTCCGCCGGTTGGCATGGTGGCGTCGAGCGTCGGCAATTGTGCGGTACCGTGGGCCAGCGACTGGAGCATCAGTGCGGGCCCCGGGGCGATCAGCCCGCCGAGATAATCGCCGTCGGCACACAAGGCTTCGACGGTGGTGGCCGTGCCCAACGTGACGATCAGCAGATGTTCGCCCGGCCACGCGGCGTGCGCGCCGATCAGGCTGGCCCAGCGGTCGCTGCCGAGCTGCGTGGGGACTTGATAACCATTGCGCACCCCCGCTCGCGATTCGCTGGCGCGCAAGACCTGCAGCCAATCGGTCGACGCCATGCCCCACAGCGTTTGCAGTGTCATGCGCACGGCTTGTTCCGCGGGTTCGCCCGCCACATTGGCAAGCCAGACACCTGCGGGTGCAGGGCAGACGAAGCCTTCGTCCTGTCCGCCCTGGCCGGTGGCGAGCGGTGCCATGTTCGGCGCGAAGTGAGCCTCTCCCGAGCCCGAGGCCAGCGCGGCCCAGCCCGCGCGAATTTGCGTGGCGAGCGTGCGCCATTCGGCGTGATCGACCGCACCGCTGGCCAGAAAGGACGGCGCCGCTGCGCTCCAACCCTCTGGGCGCACGGCCGGCGCAAGCGCCCATTTGATCCGGCTGTTGCCGGCATCGAAGAGCAGCCACGGTGCACCGTCAGCGCTGCTTGCGCCCTGTGTGTCGAGGCTGACGCGCGAGGTCTTCGCAAGGCGAGTGTCCGCCGCCGTTGCTGCGGACTTCGCGGTGTCCACCGGTCGTGGGGGCGGTGTCTGTCGGGCGGCGCTCATCCACGGCCCCGTTGGGCGTCACGCGTGCCGGACGCATCGAGCAATCGCACGGAGACTTCTCCGCTGGCAATCGTGCGCTCGCCGTCAGGGGTCGCGACGCGCAGCCGACCTTGCGAGTCGACGCCGAGCGCCACGCCCTGCAACAGATCGCGACCATTTTCGATGACGCGAATCGACGCTCCGCCATAGGCGTGCATGGCTTCCCAGTCGTCACGGAAGACACCGAAACGATGCACGGCGAAGCGATTCAGCATGGTGGCGAGACGCTGGACCAAGGCGATCAACACCGTCGACATATCCGGATCGACCAGCACCGATTCGAGCGCCGCCGGCGGCGTGACCGGCACGGCGGCAGATGAGGTCGTGCCGTCGTCGGAAGGCGCGGCGTTGTCGATGCGGGCGGCGACGTCCGCAGCCCGCCGAAGATTGACCCCGATGCCGATCACGACGCCGATGCGGCCCGGTCCGGCCGGGAGCGTCTCGATCAGGATGCCCGCCAGCTTGCCGCCGCGCAGCAGCACATCGTTGGGCCATTTGAGGCCGAGCGCGTGCGGCGCGGACAGCGGCAGATCCGAAAGCCCTTCCACCACCGCGACGCCCGTCGCAAGCGACAACCCGGCCAGTTCGGCCGGTCCGCCAGGCATCGTATAGGCGAGCGAAAACGTCAGGCTGTCGCCCGGCACGCTCTGCCATGCGCGGCCACGTTGTCCGCGACCGCCCGTCTGGCGCATCGCGGCGCGCAGCAGGGGCGCGCACGACGCGTCCCGGCGAAGGCGGGTCAGCAGATCGAGGTTCGTGGAGCCCGTGGTCTCGACCACGTCGATCTGCCAGTCGCGGCAAGTGGCGGCCAGCGCCGAGCGAATTCGGTCGCCATCGAGCTGGCGGGATGCGGTGTCGCGCGACGGCTCGCCACCCGCGTCGGCGGGGCGTTCAGACGAATCCGCCGCCATAGGGGCGAGGGGGGCGTTCGGCGAGGAGGGCGCGGCTTTATTCATGGTTGCTATTGTAGCGGCGAGGCCGGCGCCGCGCCGGTCTGCACTGCCGTCGTCCCCGTTTTTCGGTATTGTCCGAGGACCCGATCGGCCAGCGCCGACGCGTTTTCAGCCTGCGCCGGGTTGCCATCGACCGGTCGCCCCTGTACCGTACAATGACCGCGTTTTGCCGGATTTCGACGAGTTTGTCGCCAGGAGATCGTCTGTTTTGAACCTCGATGCCGTGCCCACTCTGGAGCTGACCACCACGGCGCAAGGCCCGGTGGTCATGCTGCACGGCCTGTGGACAGCGCTCGCCCTCTCGCAGCGCAAGAAGACGCTGCTGCGCCTGGTCGATTCGCTGCCGCAGGGCGACCTGGCGTGGGACCTGACCCGCGTCGAACGGCTCGACCACGTCGGCGCGCAGGCGCTGTGGCGCTATTGGCAACGTCGGTTTCCCGAGCGCGTCGCGCTTACGCCGACACAGCGGGCGCTCTTCGATCACCTCGCCGAATTCGATCGCTCGCGACAGAGTCCGGCGCCCACCCGCCGCCTCGACCCGATCAGCCGGCTGGGGGCGTCGCTCTTCACGCTGGGCGAGCATTTGCGCGACGGCGTCACGATGTTCGGACGCTTCGTGATCGACCTCGGCCGCGTCATTCGTCATCCGATTCGCGCGCCATGGCTGGAGATGTCCGCCAATATCTACAGCGCGGGGGCCAAGGCACTCGGCATCACGGCGCTGGTGGCGTTTCTGATCGGCATCGTGTTGTCCTATCTGTCGGCCCAGCAACTCAAGTTGTATGGGGCGAGCACGTTCATCGTCAACATCCTCGGTCTCGCCGTGATCCGCGAACTCGGCCCGGTGCTTTCCGCGATTCTCGTGGCGGGTCGCTCGGGGTCGGCCATCACCGCCCAGCTCGGCGTGATGCGCGTGACCGAAGAACTCGACGCGATGCGCGTAATGGACATTCCGCACGGGTTGCGGCTCGTTCTGCCGAAGGTCATTGCGCTGGCCATTGCCATGCCGCTGCTGGTCATGTGGACAAACATCATCGCGCTGCTCGGCGGCGCGCTCGCGGCAAAGTACGAACTCGGTATCGGACTGCGCTACTTCTTCACCACGTTGCCCAATGCCGTGCCCATCGCCAATCTCTGGATCGGCCTGGGAAAAGGGGGCGTCTTCGGCATGCTGATCGCACTTGTGGCCTGCCATTTCGGCATGCGGGTCAAACCGAACACGCAGAGCCTGGGGGAGGGCACGACTCAGTCCGTGGTGACCTCGATCACCGTCGTGATTCTGGCCGATGCCATCTTCGCGATTCTGTTTCGCAACACGGGGATCGGCTGATGTCCCAATCCCCCGTGCCCGATCGGGCTCCAGCGCTCGCCACGACGGCCGTCGCGGCCGCTCCCGCCGCGCAGGCTTACGCCAGCGATGTGATATCCGGCGCCGCGGCGGGTTGTCCGCCTGTGTCGTCAAGCCTGCCGGGCGACGCCGACCCGGTGATCGAGGTGCACGATCTCACGAAGCGCTACGGTACGCACACGATTCATGAGCATCTGGATCTCACCGTACGGCAAAGCGAGATCATTGCGCTTGTCGGCGGCTCAGGCTCGGGCAAGACCACGCTGATTCGCCAGATCATCGGGCTGGAGTCGCCGACCACTGGCCACATCAGCGTCTTCGGTCACGACATCACGACGATCGATCGGCGCAGCGCGCACCTGCTGCGCCGCCGCTCGGGCATGTTGTTTCAGCGCGGTGCTCTGTTCTCCGCGATGACGGTGTTCGACAACATTGCGCAACCGCTGCGCGAACTGCACACGCTCTCGGAAGATCTGATTCGCGATGTCGTGATGTACAAGCTCGAGATGGTGGGGCTGTCGGGGCGCATGGCCAACCGCATGCCGTCGGAGCTGTCGGGCGGGATGATCAAGCGCGTTGGGATCGCGCGGGCCATTGCGCTGGAGCCGGAGCTGCTCTTTCTCGACGAGCCCACGGCTGGGCTCGATCCGCAGGCATCAGACGAGTTCGTGGATATGATTCGCGGCCTGCACCGCTCGCTGGGCCTGACCGTCGTCATGGTCACGCATGATCTGGACACGGTGATGATGCTCGCCACGCGCGTGGCGGTGCTCGCCGAGCGTCGGGTGCTCGTCAATGCGCCGGTGGAAGACGTGGTCCGTGTCGATCACCCGTTCATCCACAGCTTCTTCCTCGGTGAACGCGGCAGACGCGCGTTGCTGGCGTTGCCTGCGGCGCGGCGCGCCAAGATTTCGGAGTTACTCGACGATGGAAAATAAATCGCACGCTTTCATGGCGGGCCTCTTCACGCTGGTGTTGCTTGCCGCCGTCGCCGCGTCGGTGTACTGGTTCAATCGCGACAATCGTGTGCGCCTTCCCTACGACCTGGTCTCGCACACCAACGTGACCGGACTCAATCCGGAATCCGCCGTGCGGTATCGCGGTCTGTCCGTCGGGAAGGTCGAGTCGATCAAGTTCGACCCGCGCACGCCTGGGCAGATTCTGATCCGTATTCTCGTGAACGAAGGCACGCCGATGACCCGGTCGACGTTCGCCACGTTGAGCTATCAAGGGGTTACGGGGCTGGCCTTCGTACAACTGGACGACGACGGGCATGACCGAACATTGCTGCCGTCGTCCGAGAAGCACGTTGCGCAATTGCGACTGCGCCCGAGTTTTGTGGACGAACTGCAGCGGCGCGGCAACAACCTGGTACATCAGCTCGAAGAGGCAACGTCTTCGGTCAATACGCTGTTGTCGCCCGACAACCGGCAGGCCATGCTCGATTCGATCAACAGCGTGAAGGCCGCGGCGCAAAGCGTGGATCGCGTGGCGCAGCAGCTCGAGCCCGTCACGGCGCAGTTGCCGGACACCGTGCGCGAACTCACCGGCACGCTTGCCGGGGCCCATCGTCTGACCGATCAATTGACCGATCCTCAGGGGCCGCTCGTGCGCAACCTGGATAGCGTGGGACGCGCGGCCGATCAGGCGGCGTCGAGTCTGGCGGCGTTCCAGGGAACGATGGAAACATTCGAAGGGTCGCTGCAACAGGAAGCGCTGCCGCGCCTGAACACGCTCTCGGACGATCTGCGCTTCACGACGCAGGCGGTCGGGCAAGCGGCCGAGACGATCAATCGCAATCCGCGCGCGCTGCTCTTCGGCACGTCGCCGCCGCCGCCCGGTCCGGGCGAAGCGGGTTTTTCGTGGCCCGGGGGAGAACGTCAATAATGCGCAACACCGTCATGCAAGAGGATATCGAGATGAGTGAGCCGATCGACGCGGGCAAAGTTAGCGAGGCGGCCGTCGCGCCTCGCGGCGGCAAGCGTGCGCGTGCGCTCGCCGCCGGGTGGCTTTGCGCCGCCGCGGTGGTGCTGGTGGCGGGGTGCGCCGCCCCGGCACCGTCGGCCTCGCTGACGCGCTTCGATCTCGGCCCGCCGACGATCCCTGCCGCGTCGGCCGATGTCGCTGCCAATGCCGGGGACACCACCGCCAACACCGCCGCCAACGCCGCCGCCCCGGCATCGGACGTGGCCGCAGCCGGTGGCCTGCGAATGTCGCCGCTGAAAGTGGTGGTCAACGCGCCGAGTTGGCTCGACGTCGACACGATCTACTACCGCTTGCCCGCCAGCGATGGCGATCAGGCTCGCGGGTATGCGAACAGCCGATGGCTGGCGTCGCCCGCGCGGCTCTTCGGGGATCGTCTGCGCGCGGCATTGTCGGTCGACCGCCCGGTGCTCGCGGCAGGCGACCCGACCGCTGCGCCGGCGCTGCGTGTGGAGCTCGAGGAGTTTGCGCAGTACTTCGACAGTGCGTCGACAAGCCACGGCGTTGTCCAGATACGCGCCACGCTGTTCGATGGGCCGAAGCTGCTCGCGCAGACGACGTTACGTGCGCAGGCCCCTGCCGCGAGTGCCGACGCGGCCGGCGGCACCCGCGCGCTTGCCGCGGCCAGCGACGCGGTGCAGACGCAACTCATACAGTGGCTCGCCGGGCGCGTGCCGGCGCCAACGGCTACGGCCGGGACAGCGGCACGTGCCCGGTCGCCGTTGCCGTCGCGGACGTTGCCTGCCGCGTCGTCGGCCTCGGGCGCGACAGCACGATAGGGCCGTGCCGCCAATGACCGAGCAGGACGTCAAACCCTGGCAACGACGCGCCTCGCCGCTTGCGCGTCAGGCGCTGCTATGCCTGATACTGCTGATCGCCTATGCGAGCCTGTATCCGTTTGAATTCCAGGGTGCGGCGGTGGGGCCGTTCGACTACCTGTTCGCGCCGTTACCTCGCTGGATCACGCAGTTCGACGTGATCACCAACGTGCTCGGATACCTGCCGCTGGGCATGTTGACCGTACTGGCCCTGCATCCGGCCTGGCGTGGCGTGCGGGCCGTCGTCGCCGCCTTCGTGCTCGGCGCATGGCTTTCCGGTGGCATCGAAGCGTTGCAGACGTACTTGCCGACGCGGGTGGCGTCGAACGTCGATCTCGCCACGAACGCGCTCGGTGCACTTATCGGCGGCGCCATTGCGGTGCCGCTCACGAGTCCGCTGCTCGATCGGGGATGGCTGCGGCATTTGCGCTTCGCATGGTTCGAACGCCACGCGAGCCTGCTACTTGTGTTGCTGGCCCTGTGGCCGTGGGCACAGGCTTACCCGCAGCAGTTTCTCTTTGGCGATGGCGATCTGGTGCGCCAAATATGGCTTTGGCAGGATCCCGACGTCACCGGTCGGGTGATCGACTGGGTACCGCGCTTGGGGCAGTTGCAGGACTATCTTTCCGAACTCGATGCCGTCGCCAGTCATGCCCTGTGGGAGACGGTGGTGAGCGCCAGCGGTACCGTGCTGGCCGGGCTGCTCGCCACGCTCGCGATGCGCCGGACGGCGCCGCGTGTGCCGTTGTTGTGCGCCATGTTTACCAGCGCGTTCGCGATCAAAGCCATCGCGTCGGCGTGGCAGTTCTCGCCCGCGCAGGCATTCGACTGGGTGACGGCGGGCGCCATTTACGGCGTGGTCATCGGCGCGCTGGTGTTGCTCGTCGCCGGCCGCGGTCCGCGTGCGCTGCGCGGGGCTGTCGCGCTGGGCGCGCTCGTCGTGCTGCTGGTGTTCGTCAATCTGCTGCCCGCGAATCCATACTACGAGGCGGCGCTCCAGTCCTGGCGGCAAGGCCGCTACGTTCACTTCAATGTGCTGGCGCGCTGGCTCGCCTGGACATGGCCGTACCTCGTGCTGATCTACCTGCTCGCGATGTTCGATCCGAGCCACCGCGGCCCCGCGCGCACCGCTGGCGTGCGGCGCTAAGGTCCCCCCGGCCTGGCCGAACGGCTTGTTGAGCGGCGCATTGTTGCCAAATCGGCAATAGCGTATTGGCCGCCATCCCATTGGTCCGCAAGCCGGCAACGCCTAGACTCCCATGTAAGGCACGCTGACACTCGGTGTGTCATGACCGCCCGGCATCTTCAGGCAGATCCCGGGCGGTTTTCATTGGCGAGGCGAAGATGAATTCCTGGGGATTTCGGTTGGCACACTCGACACGGCAGCGCGTGTTGATGGCCGTGATTGCCGCCGCCACAGGCATTGAAATGCTGGAGAACGGCGTGTTCGTGTTCGCGTCGTCCCATATCGCGGGCGGCGTCGGTGCCGCCCCCGAAGAGTACGCGTTTGTCTCGACGCTCTATGCGGTGGCGGGGATCCTCGTCATTCTCAAGCAGCGCTGGCTGGCCTCGCGCCTGGGGTATCGCGCGTTCCTCACCGGCGCGCTCACGCTCATGGCGTTTGGGGCATGGCTGTGCGGCATGGCGCACACGTCGACGCAGCTCGCCGTCGCACGTTTTGTGCTCGGGTTGGGCGCGGGGTCGCTGTTTACCGCCAGCCGGATTCTCATCAACCTGTGTTTCGCGCCGGAGCTTCGGCTCAGGGCGTTGCTCTTCTTTACCTATGGATTCTTCGGCGGACAAATCTCCGCGCCACTGCTCGCGAGCTATCTCGTCGATCACTTCGTCTGGTCGTCGGTGTTCTTCGCCGTCGTGCCGATCGCGCTTGCGGGGGCGATCGCGTCGTGGCTCGTCATCCCGGACTTTCGCGAGCGCCTGCGCGACGAAGGCGAGTTTGAAATGCGTGGCATCGTCTTCTTCGCCGCCGGCGTGCTGTTCGTCGAAGTCATGATGCAGCGCTCGCGCTTCGACTTCTTCTCCGATCCGCTGCATCTGCTCGAACTCTGCCTGGTGGGGGCGATCTGCGCGATGGGATACATGTGGCATCAGTATTCGCATCACAAGCCGCTGATCGACTTTCGCGTGCTGGTACGCAATCCGGCCTATGTGCTGGGGCTGGGCGGCTATGCCGTGTACTACTTCTTTTCGTATTCGACGTCGTATCTGTTCCCGATCTACATGCAGCAAGGGCTCAACTGGAGCGTGGAGCACACCGGCTATCTGCAGGCCGTGGCGTCGGTGACGAGCCTCGTCGTGGCCGTGATATACACCCTCGCGCGTCCGAAGTTCGTGCAACTCAAGCCGTTTGTGCTGCTCGGTTACTTGTGCCTCCTCGGCTATGCCTTCCTGCTCTCGCAAAGCTATCAGGGTGTGTCGAGTCAGTGGCTGATCCTGCCGATGGTGCTGAGCGGGCTGGGCGGCGTGTTCGCCATGATTCCCATCGCCGAGCTGACGTTTCGCGGCATGGACGAGTACGTCTTCCAGCACGGCTATCAGACGAAGAACATCGTGCGTCAGTTGGTGAGTTCGATGTCGGTGTCGGTGATGGCCGTGCTGATGCAGGACCGGCAGGCGGTCTTCATGCATCAACTCACGCCGTCGATGACGCCGCTCAACCCGGCGTACAACGCGGCCGTTTCACAAGCGCAACAGGCGTTCGGCGCCAGTGTCGATGCGACGACCGCCGCGCACATGGCGTCGGCCTGGGTGGGCGGCCTCGCGTCGCAACAGGCGCTCGTGCTGGCCTGCGTTAACGTGTTCTTCGGCTTCGCGTGCCTGGCGGCGCTCTGCGCTATCTTTATGGCTGTGCAGCGACGCCTGCGCTAGGCGTACGGCACGCGCCGCCTTGCGCCGCGCCGGACGTCCCGGATTTCGCATTTCCTGATCTCCCGCCACGCTGCGCTTCGTGAGCGCACGGGGGCCGACGCCGCAGTGCCCCGGCAGGTCGGTTAGAATGGCCCGCAATACGTTGCCACTCCGCCAAAGCCCCGACATGGCCACCCAGCCGCAGTACTACCAGCATCACGTGTTTTTCTGCCTGAATCAGCGCGAACCCGGCGCCGATCGCCCGTCCTGCGCCAACTGCAACGCGCAGGCGATGCAGGAGTACGCCAAGGCAAAGGTCAAACAACTCGGCCTGGCCGGTCCCGGCAAGGTGCGGATCAACAAGGCCGGGTGCCTCGATCGCTGCGAGCAAGGACCTGTCGTGGTGATCTATCCCGAAGGGACCTGGTACACGTATATCGACGAAACCGATATCGACGAGATCGTTGAAAAGCATCTGGCGCAAGGCGAGATCGTCGAGCGTCTGCTGATCGACTGATCCCGGCGACACAGGCACGGCCCCGCGCACGGCGCACGGCCCTCGCCGCATTTCAGCCCACCATCGCTCATGAACGCCCAGACTGAACGCTTCACTATCGACGGCCCGGTCGGCGCCATCGAAATCGCCATCGACCGTCCGGCCGGCGCGCCGCGAGGCATCACGCTCGTTGCCCATCCGCACCCGCTGTTCGGCGGCACGCTCGACAACAAGGTCGCCCAGACGCTCGCCCGCGCGTTCGTCCAGCTCGGCTACGCCGTGGTGCGCCCGAATTTTCGTGGCGTCGGCAAGTCGGCGGGCGAGCACGACAACGGCATCGGCGAGCGCGACGACTTGCTCGCCGTGATCGACTGGATGCGCCAGCAACCGGGCTGGGAGACATTGCCGCTCGCACTCGCCGGTTTCTCGTTCGGCACCTTCGTGCTCTCGCATGTCGCGAAGACGCTGGAGGCGGCGGGGACCGCCGCGCAGCGTCTGGTATTCGTGGGCACGGCAGCGAGCAATTGGGAGGTGGCGACCGTACCGGCCGACACGCTGGTCATTCACGGCGAACTCGACGACACGGTGCCGCTGCAATCGGTGCTGGACTGGGCGCGTCCCCAGACCTTGCCCGTAGTGGTCATACCCGGCGGCGAACACTTTTTCCACGGCCTGTTACCCCTGCTGAAACAGCTCGTGGTCGACGCGTGGCGTCATTGATACACCCGGGGCGAATTTCGGCCGATTTCGACCGTCGAGGCCCGCCCCGCTGGGGACGTGAAATCACGACGGGTATAATTCGACCCTGAACCTTGTCATGCCGCGTCGGGTCTATGGTTCCGACAGGCATGGCCCCGGCGCTCCGGTGCCGCCGTCTTCTTCGCTGTGCCGCGCGC
This sequence comes from Pandoraea cepalis, assembly GCF_902459665.1. Lineage (GTDB taxonomy): Bacteria > Pseudomonadota > Gammaproteobacteria > Burkholderiales > Burkholderiaceae > Pandoraea > Pandoraea cepalis. Next base: position 462,238 of record NZ_CABPSL010000001.1, read on the forward strand.
TCGTCAACGTGTCGGCGGCACGGCGTTTCTTCAAGCGCAGATGCCCCTGAGCCTCACATCGTTTTCCTCATCGCCCATGAAATTCAACGCTTCGCTGTCCCGTGCCGCCGCTGCCGCGGCGCTCGTCGCTTGCGGCTCGCTTGCCTCGCTTCCCGCTCGTGCCCAACAGATTCCGCCGCCGCCGATGTCGGCCACGGCGTGGACGATTGTCGACGTCAACAGTGGTCAGGTGCTGGCCGCCGGTAATGCGGATACACGCGTGGAGCCCGCGTCGCTCACGAAGATCATGACGTCCTATGTGATCTTCGAAGCCCTGCGCGACAAGCGCATTTCGATGGAGCAGACGGTCATTCCGAGCGATTCGGTTCGCAAGGTGGGTCGCGACGAGTCGCGCACGTTCATCGAGGCGGGCAAGCCGGTGTCGGTGCACGATCTGATCTACGGCATGATCGTCCAGTCGGGTAACGACGCGTCGATTGCGCTGGCCGAACTCGTCGGCGGCTCGCAACAGGGCTTCGTCGAACTGATGAACCGCGCGGCACAGCGTATGGGGCTGAAGCACACCCATTACGCGAACGTCGACGGGCTGACCGATCCGCAGCATTACACGACCGTGGCGGATATCGCGGCGGCGTCGACGCACCTGATTCAGGACTTCCCCGAGTACTACAAGATTTACGCGGAGAAGAGCTTTACGTACAACAACATTCGCCAGCCGAACCGTAATCGTCTGCTGTACCTCGATCCGACGGTCGACGGCCTGAAGACCGGCCACACGAAGGAGGCGGGTTACTGCCTCGTGGCGACGGCGTCGCGTCCGATGCCGGGGGCGGCGGGCGTCAACCGCCGCGTGTTGTCCGTGGTCGTGGGCGAGCCGACCGAGCGCGCGCGCGTGCAGGACAGCCTCTCGGCCCTGAACTACGGCTACCAGAACTTCGACACGCTGCGTGTGTACGGCGCCAATCAGGTCGTGGCCACGCCCAAGGTCTGGAAGGGCAAAGACAGCGAGCTGAAGATCGGCGTGAAGAAGGACACCTTCATCACCGTGCCGAAGGGCACCGCCGACAAGATCAAGCCGCAACTCGAACTGCGTGAGCCGCTGATCGCGCCGATCGCCAATGGGGCGCAGGTCGGCACCGTCAAGGTCATGGCCGACGGCAAGTCGCTGGCCGAATTCCCGGTGGTGGCCCTCGCCGACGTTGCGCAGGCCAGCTTCGTCGGCCGCGCATGGGACGCGCTGCGCCTGATGTTCGTGAAGAAGTAAGCATGGATAACCCCACCGTCTGGCTCAATGGCGACCTGATCCCGCTCGGCGACGCGAAAATCTCCGTCCTCGATCGGGGTTTCCTGTTCGGCGACGGCATCTATGAAGTCGTGCCGGTCTATCGCGGCAAGCCTTTCCGGCTTGCGCAGCATCTGGACCGGCTCGAGCGCAGCCTCGCCGAGATCCGCATCGCGAACCCGTACACACGCGCCGAATGGGAGGCGCTCTTCGCGCGCCTGTCGGCCACATGTTCGGCCGATCCGCACAGCGTCTATGTGCAGGTCACGCGCGGCGTGGCACCGCGTCAGCACGCATTTCCGAAGGACATCGTGCCTACGGTGTTCGGCATCGCAACCCCGCTCACGCTGCCCAGCCGCGACAAAGTGGCGCACGGCGTGGGCGCGGTCACGCATGAGGATCGACGCTGGTTGAATTGCCATATCAAGTCGACGTCGCTGCTGGGCAACGTGCTGATGGCACAGTACGCCGCCGATCACGACGTTCAGGAAACGATCCAGTTCCGTGACGGGAATCTGACCGAGGCGTCGTCGAGCAATGTGTGGGTCGTCAAGGGCGGTGAAATGTTTGCGCCGCCGCGCGACAATCGTATTCTGGAAGGGATTCGCTACGGCGTGCTCGAAGGACTTGCACGCGAATGCGGCATCCGGTTCCATGAGTGCCCGGTCAGCGAAGCGGACGTGCGCAACGCCGACGAGCTGCTCATCACGTCCGCGACCAAGGAAGTGCTGGCGGTCGTCACGCTTGACGGCAAGCCCGTGGGCGATGGCCGGCCGGGCCTCGTCTTCCAGGCGCTGTATGCCGCGTATCAACGCGCCAAGGAGGCATTGTGACCCTGGACAAGAAGGAAAGCCTGCTAGCGTTTCCGTGCGACTTTCCCATCAAGGTAATGGGGACGACGCAGGACGGTTTCGCCGACGCCATCGTGGCATTGCTGCGAGAGTTCGATGCCGAATTCGACGCGGCGACCGTGGAGATGCGCCCGTCCAGCACGGGCAAATATCTCGGCCTGACCGTCACGGTGCGCGCCCACTCGAAAGCCCATCTCGACGATATCTATCGCGCGCTGACTGGGCATCCGATGGTCAAGGTGGTGCTGTAAGCGTGCACCGCGTGTGAGGCGCAGGCGACGCACGCAGGCGCCTCACGAACGCGCTTGCGGTACGCGCATCACGCGTGCGTCGGTGCGCCGTCGTCGGGCGGCGATGAGGCCGTGAGCCCCGGTTGGATGCCCGGTGCGGGCTCACCCGCAGTGGTGACCATGTCGGCCTCCCAGTCGACCGACGTTGGGCGCGCCGGGCGGCGCTGCATGTCCTTCACCGACTCGAACGCCTTCAACTCTTCCAAAAACCACGTTCTGAACGCCTGAACACGCTGCGTTTCCAGCACGGCGGGCGGACACACGAAGTAATAATCCCAGTCACACGGCGTATCGACGTCGGACAGCCGGACAAGGCGTCCCGCCATGATGTCGCCCACGGCCAGCGAGCGGCGTACGAGCGCCAGCCCCTGGCCGACGATGGCTGCTTGCGACAGCATGCCGGAATCTTCGTACATCATGCCCTGCGTCGGCTCGGGCAGATCGAAGCCCGCCGCCGCGAACCACGGCGCCCACGGCTCGCCTTCAGAGCGCAGCAACGTGCTGCGGCGGAATTCCTCCGCCGTCTTCGGCAGATGCCCCTGGTTGTATGACGGGCTACAGGCCGGGAAAAACACATCGTCGAGCACTTTCTCAATGTGCAGCCCGGGCCAGTTGCCCTTGCCCATGCGCAGGGCGACGTCTACATCGTCGCGCTCGAAGTCGATCAACTGGGCACTGCACCGCAACTCCACTTCCAGCTCCGGATGCCGGTCAATGAAGCGCCCGATGCGTGGTGTGAGCCACCGGCTCGCAAACGACGGCATGGTGGTCAGTACCAGCCGCCGCTCGCTGCGCGTGCCCGCTTGCAACTTGCGCGTCGCCTGGGCAATGTCGCCGAGCGCGGTACGGATCGACGCGGCGTACTGGCGTCCCGCCGGCGTGATGCTGATGCGTTTGCCGTTGCGCGCGAAAAGCGTCGTCCCCAACTCCTGCTCCAGCGCGCGAATCTGATGGCTGATGGCGCCGTGCGTGACGAACAATTCTTCTGCCGCGCGCGAAAAGCTTTCCAGGCGGGCCGCCGCCTCGAAGGCGCGCAGGGCGCTCAGGTTAGGAAGTCTCCGAATATCCATGTGAGTTTTGTTAGCAACGCCGTGAAAATATGTCGTTTGGTGCAGCGCCCGCCAGTCCCTATGATTCAGTCATTGTCTCGCACTGAGTGGGGGTCGTAAAATGCAAAACAATTTAACAAAGGTGCAGTACTTCTACGGTATCCGCCCCGGGGACGTAATCAGCCTCGACCTGCATCACGAGCATACGCTGGTGGCACGCGGCGCGGCGGTTTGGGTTACGCGTGCAGGCGATCCGCGCGATTACTGGCTCATGCCCGGTCAGCGTCTCGCCGTCGAACCGGGGCGCCGTTACTGGATGTCGTCCGACGGGGTGGCGGAAGCCGAGCTGCAGCGCGAAGTGGCGCACCGTTTCTCACTGACTCGCGTGCTGCGCCGGTGGCTCGCCGGGCGCCGGGCATCGCGCGCAGCGAACGCCTGCGCGGCCGCCGCCTGACGTACGACGGTCGCGGGTCCGGCGCGCAGGTTCGGCGCGCGGGGTCATCGACATCGCGCGCCGGGCGAGCGCGGCTTCGAGCAAGACTGCGCCGGTTTCGTTAAAATTGCGGGCATGACCTCCCCGATCGAAGTGTGCTGGCGCGGCACCGAAGACTACGCCGCGTCGTTCGACGCCATGCGCGCGTACACCGACACGCGTGGCGCGTACGGCCCCGACCAGCTCTGGATCGTTCAGCATCCGCCTGTCTACACGCTTGGACTGGCCGGCGACCCCGCTCACTTGCTCGTTTCGAATACCGGTATTCCGCTCGTCAAGGTCGACCGTGGAGGCCAGATCACGTATCACGGCCCGGGACAGGTGGTGATTTACCTGCTCGTGGATCTGCGCCGGCGCAAGCTCGGCGTGCGCGAAATGGTGCGTTTGATCGAGCAGGCGGTGATCGACACCCTGGGCGCGTATAATCTCGACGTTGAGCGCCGGGCCGGCGCACCGGGAATCTATGTGAGCCCAGGCGACGGTGCCACAGCGCATGCCGGTGCGAAAATCGCCGCGCTCGGGTTGAAGATCCGCAACGGATGCAGTTATCACGGCGTGTCGTTGAACGTTGCGATGGATCTGCGGCCGTTCGACTGGATCAATCCGTGCGGCTATGCCGGCCTGCAAACCGTAGACATGGCCACGCTCGGCGTGGCCCCCCGCTGGGACGAAGTGGCCGCGCGACTGGCGCAGCAACTCGGTCATCATCTCGAACAGCACACCGCGTCGGCCGAAGCCGCGCCGCAGGCCGATCCGGCCCCCAGCGCAAACGCCGCCGCCTGATTGGACGTCTGGAAAGCCCCCAACATGACCACCACCGTGACTCAGAACGACACCGCGAACAAGGAAGTTCGCACGATCGACGGCGACTACGACGCCACTGCCAAGCAAAAGTCGCAAGCCAAGACGGCCCGCATCCCGATCAAGGTCGTGCCGATCGAGCGTTTGAAGAAGCCGGACTGGATCCGCGTGAAGGCGGCCACCCATACGTCGCGTTTCTACGAGATCAAGCAGATCCTGCGCGAGCACAACCTGCACACGGTGTGTGAAGAGGCGAGTTGCCCGAACATCGGCGAGTGCTTCGGCAAGGGCACGGCCACGTTCATGATCATGGGCGACAAATGCACGCGCCGCTGCCCGTTCTGTGACGTTGGCCACGGCCGCCCGGATCCGCTCGACGTCGACGAGCCGCTCAACCTCGCGAAGACCATCGCCGCGATGCGCCTGAAGTACGTGGTGATCACGAGTGTGGATCGCGACGACCTGCGCGACGGCGGCGCTCAGCACTTCGTCGACTGTATCCGCCACGTGCGCGAGCTGTCGCCGCAAACCCGCATCGAAATCCTCACGCCCGACTTCCGTGCGCGTCTCGATCGCGCGCTGGGCATTCTGAATGCGGCGCCGCCCGACGTGATGAACCACAACCTCGAAACGGTGCCGCGCCTGTACAAGGAAGCGCGCCCGGGGTCGGACTACCAGCACTCGCTCACGCTCCTGAAGGAATTCAAGGCGAAGCATCCGGACGTGTCCACGAAGTCGGGCCTGATGGTCGGCCTGGGCGAGACGGACGAAGAAATCCTGGAAGTGATGCGCGATCTTCGTGCCCACAACGTCGACATGCTCACGATCGGCCAGTATCTCCAGCCGTCGGAGCACCATCTGGCGGTACGTCGTTACGTCACGCCGGATACGTTCAAGATGTTCGAGGAGGAGGCCTACAAGATGGGCTTCACGCATGCGGCCGTCGGCGCGATGGTGCGCTCGAGCTATCATGCCGACGTGCAGGCGCACGAAGCGGGTGTGGCCGACGCCATCTGATTCGCCAGCGTCACGTCGTCGTCAGACACAGAACGCGGGCCGTCGAAAGACGGTCCGCGTTTTTGTTTGCCTTTCGATTACGACGCGTCACAGGATGGGCTCGGTTCAATACGCAATACGCGCGCACAAGTGGGCCCGTGCCGACTAAGTCGCTCCAAATGTGTCGCTATCTGCGGTGAACGTCGACGAATCGGGCGCCTCACCCGCCGGTCGCGCCTCATCGCGCCACGAAATATGCTGTAACAACCCTCACCTTGTCGGTTCTCCTGCATTGTTTCAGAATATTGAAACCTTGTTTTGCTTGGCAAAACAAGGCGGCTGTCATGGGAATTCGCGAACAGACGTTCCGGACGCACGCGAGGAGACTGCATGTCCCGTCAGGTCACCGAGGGCCGATATTTTGTGGAAGCGCCACAAGGGGGCCTGGGGAGGCGTTTGCCTCTGGTGATCGACGCACCGCACAGCGGGCATGTGTTTCCCCCCGATTTCGACACCATTGCGCCGACGGCCGCGATTCTTGCGTGCGGCGATGCTTACGTCGACGAGCTGTGGTCCGTGGCCACGCATCACGGCGCGACGCTCGTTGCCGCGCTTTTCCCGCGCGCCTACATCGACGCGAACCGCGCCGAGCACGACATCGATCCCGAATTGCTCGCAAGCCTGTGGCCGCACGACGCGCGTCCGCAAGCCTATAGCGAGCGCGGTGTCGGCCTGCTGCATCGGTTTGCCGCGCCGAACGTGCCGCTCTACGACCGGCGACTGTCGGTGGCCGAAGTCGAGCGGCGTATTCATGACTATTACCTGCCCTACCGTCACGCCCTGCGCGATGTGCTCGATGCCGCCTGGCAGCGGCACGGTGCGGTCTGGCACCTGAACTGTCATTCGATGCGTTCGCGCGGCGGGGCGCTCGATGTCGATGCCGGCATGTCGCGTGCCGACGTGCTCGTGAGCGACGGCGGTGGCACCACGGCCGATCCGGCCTTCTCACGCTGGATCATCGCCGAGTTCACGCGACTGGGCTATCGCGTGGCGTACAACACCCCGTGCGGTGAGGACGGCGGCGGCGATCTGGTGCGTCACTTCGGACGTCCCGAGGCGCGGCGCCACAGTGTGCAGATCGAGCTGAATCAGGCGCTTTATCTGAATGAATCGCGCGTGGAGAAGCATGACGGCTTCTCCACGCTGCAATCGCAACTTGGCCAATTCGCGGCGGCGCTCGCCGCCTATGCCGAACAACATAGTGAGGATGTTTGATGGACTACACAGTCGCTTCGGTCGATACGGCGCTTACGTTGCTGTCGCTGGTCGGGGAGTGTCCCGGCCTGGGTGTGACGGAACTGGCGCATCGCGCCGGCCTGAACAAGTCGCGCGCCTTTCGTCTGCTGGCAACGCTTGAGCAGCACCGCTGGGTGGTGCGCGAAGGCAGCCCGGTGACCTATGTGCTGGGCGCTCAGGCGTTGGTGTTGGGCGTGGCCGGGCACGAGCAGGTTAATCTCGTGAAGGTCGCCCATCGCCATCTTCAGGTGCTCAATCGCGCGCTGAACGAGAATATCCAGCTTCGCGTACGCGACGGGCTTGAGTCGCTGTGCGTGGCACGCGTCGAGTCGACCCACGAGTTGCGCGTGCACGGCGTGGTCGGCAATCGTCGTCCGCTGTATGTCGGCGCATCAGGCCGCGTGCTGCTGGCATTCGCGTCCGACGATGTTCGCGCGCAGGTGCTGGGCCGTCCGCGCAAGCGCTACACCGCAGGCACGCTCATCGAGCGCGACGAGCTGGCTGCCGAGCTACTCAACGTGCGCCGTCAGGACTGCGCGGTGAGCTTCGGTGAACTCGCGCCCGAGGCCGTATCGGTCGCGGTGCCGGTGCGCGATGCCTCCGGCGAAGTGATCGCGTCGCTGTCGGCGTCTGGTCCGTCGTCGCGCATGACGCGGGCGCTGCTGCCCGACATCTCGTCGCGCCTGTCGGCCTGTGCCACCGAGATCTCGGCTGCACTGGGCTATCAGACGCCCCTGCCGGAAGCGCTGTCCGCCTGAGCGTGTGGTCGGACCGTGTCGTCGATGCGACCTCGGGATTTGCCCAGGCGCCTTGTGCGACACACTACGCGTCGTGGATTTTCTGGAAATCCAGAAAGTTTATGACCTCGTTTTCCAGATTTCCATATTATCGATCTTCGGGTTTTCCACAGCTTCCATTATTAAAATCAAAGACTTGCGTTTTTGGCATGGGTATTGCTTTTGTAGAGTACGTGCTGCCGCATGATCCGGCGTCCCTACGGGAATCCAGACGTGCCAGGCAAGCCGACCTAATAAGAGAGGAGACCTTATGTTCAAGCAATGTCTTGCCGCTGCGGCACTGTGCGCAGCTTCGCTACACGCGTTTGCCGACGACGTCGTGCGTCTGGGGAATCTGAAGTTCGCCCACTACGGCGCAGTGTCGTACATGAAGGTCATCGGGCCGAAATACGGCCTGAAGATCGAGGAGCGGATGTTCGCCAAGGGGGTGGACATCATGCCGGCGATTGTGGCGGGGCAGGTCGACGTGTCGGCAAGCGCGCTGGATGCCGCAATTGCGGGGCGTGCGCAGGGCGCGCCGATCTACGCCGTGGCCGGGTTCGCGAAGGGCGGTGTGCGCCTCGTGGCGAAGAAGGGCTTGCCGATCACCAAGGTGGCCGACCTCAAGGGAAAGAAAGTGGGCGTGGCCCGTGGCGGTGCCCAGGAGTTGATTCTGTACGCCGAGTTGGCCAAGGCCGGCCTGACGTGGTCGGACAAGCCGGGCAAGGACGTGCAGATCCTCTTCATGGCCTACGCCGATCTGAACCAGGCGCTTGCCGCCGGCAGCATCGATGCGATGTGCCAGTCGGAGCCGCAGGCGTCGCAGGCCATCAACAAGGGCTTCGGCGTGGAAGTGCTCAAGCCGTATGACACGCCGCTCGGCGAACCGGTGCGGGCTCTCGTGATCACCGAGAAGCTCTACAAGGAAAAGCCGGACGTGGCGCAGCGCCTGATGTATGCGTTCGTCGAAGCCACCAACTTCTTTATCCAGCATCCGCAAGCGGCCGAGAAGTTCGTGCGCGAGGACATGTTCAAGAACCAGATCACGCCGCAGGACTTCTCGGATGCCATCGGCAACTCGCCGTATAGCTACGACCTGAGCACCTCGCACGTACAGCTCACGACCGACCTGATGAAACAGTATGGCGTGGGCCGGCTGCAGGATCCGGTGCCGAAGGCGGACGACTGGGTCAAGCTCGACCTGCTCGCCAAGGCGAAGACCCAGCTGAACATCAAGTAAAGCGAGGCGAACGGATGGCCGCTGTCCTTGCTTCTTCGGGCGCTACGCGCACCGCGCGCATGATGCGCGGTGTGTTGATTCCGCTCGCGGTCGTGGTGATCTGGCAGATCGTCACGGGCCTCGGGTGGATCAACCCGATCATTCTTCCGTCGCCGCTGGCGGTTGTCGCCAAGTGGTGGCAATACCTCAAACCGACTGTGACGATGGCCGACGGCGTCGGCGCGTGGCTGAATTCGAGCGAATTGCTCATGGACGCCGCCAACAGCCTGTATCGCGTGGTCATGGGCTTCCTCGTGGGCGCGGTGATCGCGTTGCCGCTCGGCCTGCTCATGGGCACCAGCAGCCGCATTTACGGGCTGTTCAATCCGCTGGTGCAGGTGGTGCGCCCGATTCCCCCGATCGCCTACATTCCGCTGGCCATTCTCTGGTTCGGCCTGGGCAATCCGCCGGCGTTCTTCCTGATCGCGCTCGGGGCGTTTTTCCCTGTGCTGATGAATACCATCGCAGGCGTACGTCACGTCGACGGCATCTATCTGCGCGCGGCCCGCAACCTCGGGGCGAGCCAGTTCACGATCTTTCGTCGCGTCATCATGCCGGCGGCGACGCCCTACATCCTGTCGGGCATTCGCATCGGCATCGGCACGGCGTTCATCGTCGTGATCGTGGCCGAGATGATTGCCGTGAACAACGGTCTCGGCTACCGCATTCTGGAAGCGCGCGAGTACATGTGGTCCGACAAGATCATCGCCGGCATGCTGACCATCGGTCTGCTCGGCCTGGTGATCGACCTCGGCATGGATCGTCTCAACAACCACCTGCTCAAGTGGCACCGTGGTCTCGAAACCAAGTGAGGCGAGCGACATGCTGATCGAAATTGAACACGTGGGTAAGCAGTTCCCGATTCCGGGCGGTGTCGTCGATGCGCTCAAGGACATCGACCTGACCATCGGCGCGGGGGAATTCGTCTGCCTGCTGGGGCCGTCGGGCTGCGGCAAGTCGACGCTGCTCAACGCGCTGGCAGGATTCGTGCAACCGACCTCGGGCGCCATCCGTATCGACGGTCGTGCGCATGCGGCGGCCGAGCCGGGCCCGGATCGCGGCATGGTGTTCCAGGAGTACGCGCTGTTTCCGTGGATGACGGTGGCGCAGAACATTGCGTTCGGGCTGGAAATCAAGGGGATGCGCCGCGCCGAGATCAACGAGCGCGTGGACCTGCTGCTCGGCAAGCTTAACCTGCGCGAGTTTCGCGACCGGTTTCCGCGCGATCTGTCGGGCGGCATGCGCCAGCGCGTGGCGATTGCCCGCGTGCTCGCGCTCGACAGCCCGATCCTGCTCATGGACGAGCCGTTCGGCGCGCTCGACGCGCTCACACGACGTACGTTGCAGGACGAGCTGCTGCGCATCTGGGAGGAGTTCAAGAAGACGATCATTTTCGTCACACACAGCATCGAGGAGTCGATCTATCTGGCCGACCGGGTCGTCGTCATGACGTACCGGCCGGGCACGGTCAAGCGAGACATGGTCATCGACCTACCCCGTCCGCGCGATACGGCAGGCAGCGAATTCAATGAATTGAAGAAGACGCTGGCCCAGATGGTGATGGAGGAGCAAATGCGCTTTGCGCAAAGCGAAATTCGCGGCGTCACCGCGGATTGATAACAAGGGCGGTGGCTTGCCCCGCCGCCTGAAGAGGAAACAACATGCAAACTCAGACCAAAAAACCCTTCTACCGCATCCTGTACGTACAGGTGCTGATCGCCATCGTCATCGGCATCGTGCTCGGTCACTTCAAGCCCGATCTGGCCGTGCAGATGAAGCCGCTCGGCGATGCGTTCATCAAGCTGATCAAGATGATCATCGGCCCGGTGATCTTCTGTACCGTCGTGACCGGTATTGCCGGCATGGAAGACATGAAGAAGGTCGGCCGCGTTGGCGGCAAGGCGATTCTCTACTTCGAAATTGTCTCGACGCTCGCGCTGATCATCGGTCTGGCCGCGACCCACATCCTGAAGCCGGGTGCCGGGTTCAACGTCGACATCAACGCACTCGATCCGAAGGCGATTTCCGGTTATGCCGCGAAGGCCGCCCACGGCGAGACGTTCGTCGACTTCCTGATGCACCTGATCCCGAGCACGATCACCGACGCGTTCGCCAGGGGCGAGATTCTGCAGATCCTCGTGATTGCCATTCTGTTTGGCGCCGCCCTGGGCATGATCGGTGAGCGTGGCCGCGTGGTGACGAACTGGATCGACAGCGTCTCGGGCGTGCTCTTCCGTGTGGTGCACATCATCACCAAGGTTGCGCCGCTGGGCGCCTTCGGTGCGATGGCCTTCACGATCGGCAAGTACGGCATCGCCTCGCTGGTGCCGCTCGCCAAGCTCATGGGCACGTTCTACCTGACGTCGTTCCTGTTCGTGATCGTCGTGCTGGGTCTGATCGCCAAGTTCACGGGCTTCTCGATCTTCCGTTTCCTCGCCTACATCAAGGAAGAGCTGCTGATCGTGCTGGGCACCAGCTCGTCGGAAGCGGCACTGCCGCACCTGATGGAGAAGATGGAGAAGGCCGGTTGCTCGAAGTCGGTGGTGGGTCTGGTGATTCCGACCGGTTACTCGTTCAACCTCGACGGCACCAACATCTACATGACGATGGCCGTGCTGTTCATTGCGCAGGCGACCAATATCGACCTGACCTGGGGCCAGCAGCTCACGCTGCTCGCCGTGGCGATGCTGACCTCGAAGGGCGCTTCGGGCGTGACCGGCGCCGGCTTCATCACGCTGGCCGCCACGCTCGCCGTGATCCCGACGATCCCGGTGGCCGGGATGGTACTGATCCTCGGTATCGACCGCTTCATGAGCGAGTGCCGTGCGCTGACGAACCTCGTCGGCAATGGCGTGGCGACCATCGTCGTGTCGGCCTGGGAAAAGGAACTGGACCGCAACAAGCTCGCGCAGGCCATGTCCAAGGACCGCGAACCTGAGCTGGCCTGACGGCCGGCGGCGGGTGCGAGGGTGTCACGTGAGTCGTTTCGCGTGACGCCACCGGCCCTCGCCAACGCAAGATTTGCCACCGGGCGGCGCGGCACAGGCACAATAGCGCCTGAGCTTCGCCGCCCGGTGGTCCTTTGGTTTTTCCTGGTTTTGCGATGACGACAGGCGGCACGACCGCGCCGCCTGCCGCCATCGCCAGAACCGGCCGTCATCGACGTCGACAAGGCGTACGCTGCGACCCAATGGCCACTCAGCACGACAACCCGATTCGCCCACGCGAGCGCCAGGCACCGGCAGGTGCCTCCGCTTCACGTACGGACGTTTCGCCCCCCCGGCGCGACGAAGTCCCCATCGATTTCGAGAGGACCGTGCCGATGCGCCGTTGGTCGTGGATCGCCGTCATGCTGTTGGCGAGCGTTCTGTTCTGCTGGTTGACGTACGCCCTGAGCTGGCAGCGCGGCGTGACCGACCTGCGCGTGAACGCCGGCGCGCGGGTCGAGCGCTACGCGGGCAGTCTGCGCAGCACCGTCGATCGCTACGAATTCCTGCCGTACTTGCTTTCGCTGCATCCGGATGTGCGCGATCTGTTGCTTCATCCGAACGATCCCGCAGTCGTGCAGCGCGCCAACGATTATCTGTTCGACGTGAACCAGCGCGCCAAGGCATCGGCCGCCTATGTGATCGACGCCAACGGGATCGCACTGGCCGCGAGCAACTGGCGCGAGAAGGCCACGTTCGTGGGGCAGCAATATCGTTTTCGCCCGTACTTCATCGATGCGATCCGGGGCGCGCTGGGCCGTTTCTATGGCGTGGGTACGACGTCGGGCGAGCCAGGGTACTTCGTCTCGCAGCCGATTGTGGTGGATGGCCAGATTCGCGGCGTCGTGGTCCTCAAGCTCAACCTGGAGTGGTTCCAGCGTGCAGGTGCCGACGCCTCCGAGCCCGTCGTCGTGGCCGACGATCACGGCGTGATATTCCTGTCGTCCGAGCCGCGCTGGCAGTATCGGGCGCTCGCACCGCTCACCCCCGCGGTGAAGGCGGCGCTCGACAGCTCGCGTCAGTACTACAACCAGCACATCACGCCGCTCGCCTGGAGCGAGGACGAGCGGCTCGACGCCGACGGCGAGGTCGTGACCGTGCGCGACGGACGCGGCGCCGGCAAGATGCGCCGCTTTCTTGCGGTGCAGCGCAGGCTGGGCGAGCCGAATTGGACGCTGATGTACTTCGCGCCGCTCGATCAGGTGATCGCCAACGCCCGGATCGCGGCAGTGGCGGCGGGCTGTCTCGCGGCGTTTACCTGCTTGCTGGGGGTGGCATGGAACCAGCGGCGTCAGCGCGTACGCGACATGCTCAAGAGCCGTGAGCTGTTGCAATCGGCGTACGCGGAACTGGGCGAGCGCGTGGCCGAGCGCACCGCCGATCTGCAGTCGGCCAATGAACGCTTGCAGACAGAGGTGCAGGAGCGCTCGCGCACCGAGCACGAACTGCGCGAGGCACAGAGTGAACTCGTGCAGGCGTCCAAACTCGTGGCGCTGGGGCAGATGGCCGCCGGTATCACGCACGAACTCAATCAGCCGCTCTCGGCGCTGCGCAGCTTTTCCGACAACACGCGCGTGTTGCTCGAACGCGCCGAGTACGGGGCGGCGCAAGAGAACCTGGAGGCCATCGCGTCGCTCACCGATCGCATGGGCAAGATCACCGGACAACTGCGGCTCTTCGCAGGCCGCGCACGCCGTGGCGACATGGAGGCGTCGGTGCGCCGCGCGCTCGACAATACGGTGACGCTGCTGCGCGGGCGTCTGGCGGACATTCCATTGACGACGACGTTTGCCGACGGATTGGACGACGTGTACGTCGCCTGCGAAGGACTGCGTCTCGAGCAGGTGCTGATCAATCTGGTGGGTAACGCTATCGACGCGGTAGGAAGCGTTTCCAGCCCGCAGGCACCGCCGTCGATCTGGATCGATGTGGAGGCCGACGACCTGTGGGTGCGCATTTACGTGCGCGACAACGGGCCGGGCATTGCTGAGGCACATATGCCGCGACTGTTCGAGCCGTTTTTCAGTACCAAGGAGGGGGGGCAGGGCATGGGGCTCGGACTCGCCATCTCGTCATCCATCGCCCAGGAAAACGGCGGCCAGTTGGTCGCCCGCAACGTTCCTGGCGGTGGCGCAGAATTTCTCGTGACGCTGCGCCGCGTGCAACGCACCGGCGCGACAATCGCATGATGTACAAGAACCTTCAGATCTTATTTGTCGAAGACGACGAACTCGTGCGGCGTGCCACGCTGCAGAGCCTGCAACTCGCCGGACTCGACGCCTTCGGGCTTGCCTCGGCCGAAGCCGCGCGCGAGCGCATCACGCCGGACTTCGCCGGCATCGTCGTGTCGGACATTCGCCTGATCGGCATGAGCGGGCTTGAGCTGCTTTCGCATCTGCGTCAGCACGCGCCCGAGGTGCCCGTGATCCTCGTGACCGGTCACGGCGATATTTCGATGGCCGTTCAGGCGATTCGCGACGGTGCCTACGACTTCATCGAGAAGCCGTTTGCGCCGGACCGTCTGATCGAATCGGCCAAGCGTGCGTTGGAAACGCGCAAGCTCATGCTGGAGAACCAGGCGTTGCGGCGCGAACTGGCGGAACAGGGCGGCCGCGCCTCGCGCATCATCGGACGCAGTCCGGCAATGGAGACGCTGCGCACGCTCATCGCCAACGTGGCGATGACCGATGCGCCGGTGCTCATCAACGGCGACACGGGGACGGGCAAGGAGCTGGTGGCGCGCAGTCTGCATGAGTTGTCGCGCCGCCGCGATGCGCCGTTCGTCGCGCTGAACTGCGGTGCGTTGCCCGAGGCGATTTTCGAGAGCGAGATGTTCGGTCACGAGGTGGGCGCGTTTACCGGCGCGGCCAAACGTCGCATCGGAAAGCTCGAACATGCGTCGGGCGGCACGCTGTTTCTCGACGAGATCGAGAGCATGCCGCTTGCGTTGCAGGTCAAGCTGCTGCGCGTTTTGCAGGAAGGTGTGCTGGAACGGTTGGGCTCGAATCAGTCGGTGCGTGTCGACTGCCGCGTGGTCGCTGCTGCGAAGGGCGATATGGAAGCGCTGGTGCGCGAGGGCACATTCCGTCGCGATCTGTATTACCGGCTGAATGTGGTGACGCTGGCGTTGCCGCCGCTGCGCGAGCGTCGCGAGGATATCCTGCCGCTGTTCGAGCACTTCATGCTGGACGCCGCCGTGCGCTATGGACGTCCGGCGCCCGTGGTCTCGGATCGGATGCGTCAGGAGCTGATGCAGGCAGACTGGCCGGGCAACGTGCGCGAGCTTCGCAATGCGGCGGATCGGCTGGTGCTCGGTGTGGCGAGTGCGCCCGAGGGCGACTCGCTCGCGCCGCTGCCGCTCAAGGAGCAGGTGGACCGCTTCGAGCGCGCCGTACTGCAAGAGGCGCTGGAGCACAGCAAGGGCAACGTGGCGGCGACGGCCGAGGCGCTGCACGTGCCCAAGGCGACGCTGTATGAAAAGCTCAAGCGTTACGGCCTTCACACGCGCAGTCAGGGCGAGGGCGGCGACAGCGGGCGTTGAGGGGACTCGGTGATGCAGGACGCCGAATTCGGCGACAAAACAAAAGCGCCCCGAAGGGCGCTTGCGTTGAGGCGAGGGAGGCCAGGCGATTCGGTGACGTGGCCCGGAGCCGCGACGTCAAGCCTGCTTGCCCAGTGCCGTCTCGATGAGTTTGTCGAGTTCCGCATATTCCGGCTCGCCCACGTATTGCTTGAGCACCTTGCCATTGCGATCCACGACGAAGGTCGTCGGCGTGAGCTGGACGTTGCCGTACTGCTTGGCCACGCTGCCGTCGGAATCCATCGCCACCTTGAACGGCAGTTGACGCGACTGCGCATAGTTCACCACGTACATCGGCGGGTCGTAGCTCATGGCGACCGCCACGAATTCCAGCCCTCGGCCTTTGTACTTCTCGTACGTCTGCACCATCGTCGGCATTTCCTTCATGCACGTTGTGCAGCTCGTCGCCCAGAAGTTGACGAGATAGACCTTGCCCTTGAGTTGCTCGGTGCCGAGCTTTTGTCCCGAGAGCAGCGTGAACGTCGCGTCGGGCGCGCGCTTCTGTCCGGCAAACGTGAAATACCCAGCGATCGCCACGATTGCGACGATCGCAATGGCGAGGATCTTGCTCATGGGAGACTTGCGGGGGATCGTAGCGCTCATGACACAGCCGTGTGGGCGGATTGTTCAATGGGTGACGACGATTCTACTCTGATTTCCAACCGGGTTTCTGCCGCCCCGATTCTGCTGCTTCGATTCCACGGCCCCGATTCCGCAGCCCCGATTCTCAGCGCGTTGCGGCGGCGCGGCCGGCGCGTAGCTGGGTGCGGCCCTGCGCGATGGCGTTGTCGAGATAGGCGCCATAGAAGTCGGGGAGTCCTGCGCCGATCAGCGGGTCGGCGACGGGGTGTCCGCTCGTATCGAGGAACAAAACCGTCGGCGACACCTTCACGCCGTGAGCGCGCGCCCAGGCAACGCCCGTCGTCGTCGAGCCGTCGAACTCGCGCACCGGCGCTGTGCTGTCCATGCCGATCTCGCGCACCTCGTATTTGCCACCGCGCACGAGCGGCGCAAGTTCGCGCTGGCGGATCGGGCCACAATAGACGCAGTCGCGCAGCGATACCAGCACGATCAGCGGGGTGTCGAGCGAAGCGGCACGGCGGGCGTGAGCGGCGAAGTCCGTCGCCAGCGGCACGCTGGCCTGTGCTTGCACCGCACGCGCCCCGTCGTTCTGCGCGGGCGTTGCCGACCCGCCGCCGCCGTCACGCGGTAACGTGACGCCCGCGGTTTGCGCCGACGCGAAATGCCCCGCGGCAGGGCGCGGGCTACCATCCGACGCCGGCGCCGCGACAGCCGCGCCAATGGCGAAGCCCGTCGTCAGCACCGCCAGCCCCCGCATCAGGCGACCGGCCCTTTGCGGGGGCGCAGGGGCGTGGCACCCGGGCTTGAGCGCCAGCGCGGATGCAATCGCCCCGCGTCTGTCGCAGACGCCGGTAGGCAATGGGCGGGATGAGTCGGCCGTGGTGGGTTTCATGCCGCCGATGATACCGGGATCTGCAACGGCGCGTTTTTCGTGTCGCAACACATGGCGGATAATGGCAATCTCCTTCCCTTCAGGCTCATCCTCCTGTCTATGAATCGCGTTATCCGTGTCTACGTCATGCTTGTCGCGGCCATGGTGCTCGCCGCCTGTTCCCCTCGCTACGATTGGCGCGAGGTGCACGACAAAGACGGCGGGTATGCCGCAACCTATCCCGCCAAACCGACGCAGGACGCGCGCGAAGTGAAGTTCGCCTCCGGCCCACTGCCTATGCGCATGCAAGCTGCCCGCGTCGATGCGGCACTCTTCGCCGTGGGCGTGGTGACGCTGCCCAAGGACGACGCAACGCTACGTCAAGCAGTCCTCGCCGAGTTGCAGCATGGCTTGCTCGCGAACGTGAACGACGGGGCCGCCGCGCCGGTGCAGGTCATGGTGCGTCAGGCGGGCGACGCGCCTGCGATTCCCGGACTGGGCGTATCCGCGCAAGGCAAGGCCAGCGACAAGACGGAGCGTTACGTTGCCGCCCGTTTCGTCGGTCGCGGCAATCACGTCTATCAAGTGGTCGTGCTGGCGACGAAGGCTCCCGCGAAGGACCAGGTCGACCAATTTCTCGATTCGTTCACGCTGGAGTGATCGCCGCTGCGCCTCGCGCCCGTTACGATGACGGGGCTTCGCGGTATTGCACGGCCTCTGCGACGTGATGGGCATCGATATCGCCAATGCCTGCGAGATCGGCTACCGTGCGCGCCACGCGCAGCACGCGATGATAGGTGCGTGCCGACCAATGGTGTTGCGTCACCGCGCGGTGCAGAACGTCCTGCGCGTTCGGCTGCAGGGCGCATTGCGCCTCCAGCGCACGGCTCGACAGGCCGCAGTTCAATTGGCCCTGGCGAGATAGCTGGCGCTCCCGCGCCTGTCTGACGCGTGTCGCCACGACTTCGCTGCGCTCGCCGCTGGCCGGCGCGGCGAACGTCTCGGCGCTCAGCGCCGGCACTTCGACGTGCAGGTCGATGCGATCGAGCAGCGGGCCCGAGAGACGATTGCGATATCGCGCCACGGCCTCGCTCGTACAGCGGCAATTGCGCGACGGATGTCCCAGGTCGCCGCACGGGCACGGGTTCATCGCGGCCACGAGTTGAAACGCGGCGGGGAACGTGGCGTGTCCGCCCGCGCGGGAGATCGTGACATGGCCCAACTCCAGCGGTTCGCGCAGGACTTCGAGCACGCGGCGCTGAAATTCAGGGAGTTCGTCGAGAAAGAGCACCCCGCGATGGGCCAGACTGATTTCACCGGGCCGCGGCGCGCTACCTCCGCCCACCAGCGCCGCGGCCGACGCCGTATGATGCGGCGCACGAAACGGTCGCCGGCCCCAGTGGCGCATATCGAATCCCTGTGCGCTCAGGCTGGCCAGCGTGGCGGCCTCCACGGCCTGCGCCTTGCTCAGCGCCGGGAGCAATCCCGCGAGCCGCGTCGCCAGCATCGACTTGCCGGTACCCGGTGGGCCGTAGAACAGGATGTGATGTCCGCCTGCCGCCGCAACTTCCAGGGCACGCTTGGCGTGCTCTTGACCCTTGATATCTCCCAGGTCGGGGAGGTCGCTTGCTTGCGCGACGCCGCTGTCGGCCGACGCCGCCAGCGCCAGTGGGACAACGGCGCGCGGCAGCGGCGTCGCCACGTCGGGCTCGGCGAGATGCGCGCAGACATCGAGCAAGGTGCGCGCGCCATAGACCGTGGCGCCCTCCACCAATGCGGCTTCCTGCGCGCTTGCCGCGGGCAGCACGAGCGCACGCGCCGACGGTTCGGCCAGCATGGCGCTCGCCATCGCCAATGCCCCGCGAACCGGACGCAACTCGCCGGTGAGCGACAACTCTCCCGCAAACTCGTGCGAGCGCAATCCGGCGTCGGGGAGCTGACCGCTGGCCGCGAGGATGCCAAGCGCGATCGGCAGATCGAAGCAGCCAGACGCTTTGGGTAAATCGGCCGGCGCCAGATTGACCGTGATGCGCCGGGCGGGAAATTCGAACCGGCCGTTCTGCAACGCCGAGCGCACGCGCTCCCGGCTTTCCTTGACCTCGGTATCGGGCAGGCCGACCAGCGACAGGCCGGGCAGCCCGTTCGCCAAGTGCACTTCGACGGTGACCGCGCGGGCCGCCATCCCCGTGATCGCACGGCTGCTGACAACTGCCAATGACATCTCTCCTCCTTCGAACTATTGCGACGCATCACATCGCATCGATGTCGATAGTCGTCGCAGAACGCCGCGGCGCACAATGTTCAATCGGAGGAAATCGGGGGCGTGGAGGGTGTTTTCGGAGCGACGGCACCGACGGTTCGGCAAGGTCCGCTGCGATTTAGGAGGATTCTGATCTTAGACTGAGAATCGGGAAGTGACGACACACGGCAGCGGGGTGCGCCGCAGCGGGGCATGGCGTTGGCCTTCGGCCGCCGAAAATGACAAAGGGCGCCCACGCGCCCCTTGTATTTCGTCAGTCTTGCGCTTCGTTGCGCAGGCCTTCGAGTTCGGCCACGCGCTTTTCGAGCGCCTCGAGTTTTTCGCGCGTGCGCGCGAGCACCTGCGCCTGCACGTCGAATTCCTCGCGGGTCACCAGATCGAGCCGGTTAAAGCCCTGGTTGAGCAGGCTTTTGACGTTGCGCTCGATATCCTTGGCGGGTGATTGCTTGAGCAACTCACTCACCTTGGCTTGCATGTCTTGCAGGATCTCGTTCGGTTTCATAAGCCTTCCTCTCTTCGATTCTTCGCACCAATGTGGTGCTTGCACCGTCAGTGTGCTTCGGCGCGCCGGTCTGACCGGTGCATGGTGGTGCATCAGGGCGGCCGCCAACGTTGGCGCAACTCTAACACCGTTTCCTGCGCCCAGCCAGCGCACACAACGGCGCAACCGTTACCCGGCAAGGATTTGCCCTCGTTCGACACGCTGGGTTGTCGCCGGTGCCGGCACCCGCGCGCCACGTTGTCCCCGCAATTTTGCCAATTTTTTATCCCGGAATTTGTATCTTGCGCGTCGCAGCGCATGGGGATGCGAGACCTGGCACGAGAGTTGCTCTACTCAGGTCAGAAACTGCCGCACGCTGCACCAAGACGTTAGATAACAACTCAGGGGAAAGTGATGAAGAAAGTGTCAACTGCGATGGCTGGCGTTGTGTTCTCCAGTGCGATGGCGATGTCTGCCGGCGCTTTTGCGCAGACGAGCGCCGATGGCGCGGCGCCCGCCACAGCGGCGAGTGCCGCGGCCGAACCGCTGACCGTGACCGCCAACATCGGTCTGTTCTCCGACTACCGCTTCCGCGGGATCTCGCAAACGGGCAAGCGCCCGGCGGTGCAGGGCGGTTTCGATATCGCACACGAATCCGGACTGTATGCGGGCGTATGGGCGTCGAACATCAGCTGGATTTCGGATGGCAATTCGGCGGTGAGCGCGCCGATCGAAATGGACTTCTACGGCGGCTGGAAGAAGGAAATCATCCCGGACTGGACCATCGATGTCGGGGGCCTGCAGTACTACTACCCGGGCACCTATCCGTCCGGGGCCTTCTTCCCGCGTCCGCATACGTTCGAACTGTATGCCGCCCTGGGCTGGAAAACCGTAACGCTGAAGTACTCGCACTCCATGACCCGTTTGTTCGGCCTCGTGAGTCCGGACGGCCAGGATACGTCGAACAGCGGCTACCTCGACCTCACGGCGACCTATGACATCGGCGTCTGGGGCCTCTCGGCGGTGGGTCACGTGGGGCATCAGTGGGTGCACAACTTCAGCGCGGCTGGCTACACCGACTGGAAGATCGGCCTGTCGAAAGACCTGGGCAAGAACTTCTCCGTGTCGGTCGCCTACGTCGATACGAACGCCGATGAGAAGTACTACACCGCCGCGAATTCCGGCAAGGTACTCTCCAAGGCGACGGTCGTCGTGGGGTTGTCGAAGACATTCTAAGGAGCGACTCAATATGAAGCTGATAACCGCAATTGTGAAACCCTTCAAGCTCGACGAGGTGCGCGAAGCCCTCTCGAACATTGGCGTGGCGGGGATTACGGTGACCGAAGTCAAGGGCTTCGGCCGCCAGAAGGGCCATACCGAGCTGTATCGGGGTGCAGAATATGTCGTCGACTTTCTGCCGAAGGTGAAGATCGAGGCGGTCATCGGCGACGCCCTGCTCGATCAGGCGATCGACGCCATCGAGCAGGCGGCCCGCACCGGCAAGATCGGCGACGGCAAGATTTTCGTGTCCAACGTCGAACACGTCGTCCGAATCCGTACGGGAGAGACCGGCGAAGACGCGCTGTGAAGGTCCTACAAAAGAGACAACAAATCATGAAAAAACTGCTTGCCAAACTGTTGCTCGTCGCCGCCTTCGCAGGCGTCGCGGGCACGATGGGCCTCGGCTCGACCGCCGCGCTCGCGCAGGACGCTTCGGCGCCTGCCGCCGCGTCGGAGACGGCGTCACCCGCAGCGACGGCTGCGACGCCGGCGGCTGCGCCTGCACCGTCGGCTCAGGCCGCTGCGCCGGCACCCGCCGCCGCAACGCCCGTGCCGCCGAACAAAGGCGATACGGCCTGGCTGCTGACCTGTACCGCGCTGGTGATTTTGATGACGCTGCCCGGCCTGGGCCTGTTCTACGGCGGTCTCGTCCGCTCGAAGAACATGCTCTCGGTGCTGATGCAGTGCTTCATCATCTTCTCGCTCGTGGTCGTGCTCTGGTCGATCTACGGCTACAGCATCGCGTTCACCGAGGGCGGGGCGTTCTTCGGGGGCTTCGATCGTCTGTTCCTGAAGGGCATGACGCCGGACTCGATCGCCGCGACCTTCAGCAAGGGCGTGAATGTGCCGGAATACGCGTACATGGCGTTCCAGGCCGCGTTCGCCGCCATTACCTGTGCGCTGATCGTCGGGGCGTTTGCCGAACGTACCAAGTTCTCGGCCGTGTTGCTCTTCACCGTGATCTGGTTCACGTTCTCGTACCTGCCGATCGCCCATATGGTGTGGTTCTGGTCGGGTCCGGACGCTTACACTGACCCTGCCGCCGCCGACGCCGCCACGGCACATGCCGGCTGGCTCTTCCAGAAGGGCGCGCTCGATTACGCAGGCGGTACGGTGGTGCACATCAATGCCGCTATCGCCGGTCTGGTCGGCTCGTACATGGTCGGCAAGCGTGTTGGCTTCGGCAAGGAAGCGTTCAAGCCGCATTCGCTCACGATGACGATGATCGGTGCCTCGCTGCTCTGGTTCGGCTGGTTCGGCTTCAACGCCGGCTCGGGGCTGGAGGCCAACGGCGGTGCCGCGCTCGCCTTCGTGAACACGCTGCTCGCCACCGCAGCTGCCACGCTGTCGTGGACGGCGGGTGAGTGGATCGGCAAGGGCAAGCCGTCAATGCTCGGTGGTGCCTCGGGGGCTGTCGCCGGTCTGGTGGCGGTGACGCCGGCCGCCGGCTTCGTCGGCCCGATGGGCTCGATCGTGCTCGGCCTGCTTGCCGGTCTGATCTGCCTGTGGGGGGTGAATGGCCTGAAGCGCCTGCTCAAGGCCGACGACGCGCTCGATGTGTTTGGCGTGCATGGCGTGGGCGGTATGCTCGGCGCGATTCTGACGGGCGTGTTCGCGGCCCCGTCGCTTGGCGGCACGGGCATCTACGACTACGTGGCCAACAAGGTGGCGCCGGACTACTCGATCGCCGGTCAAGTCTGGATCCAGCTGCAGGCCGTGCTCACCACGGTCGTCTGGTCGGGCGTGGTCGCCTTCATCGCCTTCAAGATCGCCGACATCGTGCTGGGTCTGCGTGTGCCGGAAGACGAAGAGCGCGAGGGGCTGGACATCACCTCGCACGGCGAATCCGCTTATCACAACTGATGACGCAGACGTCGGTGGTGGGCGTTTGCCTCACCGCTCGACGCTGTGACATCGCATGGTTTGGGCCCGGCTTCGGCCGGGCGTGACTTCCAACAAGCGCCCGCGAATCGGCGACGATGCGCTGCCAACCTCGGCCCAGGGCGAGCAAGAGAGGTTGCCGGTGGCTGGTCGGACAGCCGCCCCCGGCATTGGACGGGTACCCGGCGGGTGCCCGTTTTTTTCGCTTGCGATTCCCCGCTTCGTCCCCATCTTCTCTCACCGCGGCGTGCGCACTCTACGTCCTCCGATCCCGCCCAAGGGTGGGGGGCGCCGAGCGTATGCTCTACAATCGATATTCCATCTGGATATGAGAGAAGCATGGTTCCGCATCTCGTCACGGCTCTGAAAGGCCCTTTGCTCGACCTGGAAAAAAAGATCCTCGATGCGACGCCCGCCATCGAGCGCTGGTTCCGGCTCGAGTGGCAGGAACATACGCCGCCGTTCTATTGTTCGGTCGACCTGCGTAATGCCGGCTTCAAGCTTGCTCCGGTCGACACCAATCTCTTCCCCGGCGGTTTCAACAATCTGGCGCCGGAGGTGCTGCCGCTTGCGGTGCAGGCGGCGATGGCCGCCATCGAGAAGATCTGCCCCGACGCCAAGAACCTGCTGCTCATTCCCGAACGGCATACGCGCAATACCTTCTACCTGCAGAATCTTGCGCGGCTGTCGACGATCATGCGTCACGCAGGGCTCCATGTGCGTCTGGGCAGTCTCTCGGACGACATCACCGAGCCGACCACCATCGAGTTGCCCGACGGTCAGCACGTTGTGATCGAGCCGCTCGAGCGTACACCGCGCCGGCTGGGCCTCAAGAATTTCGATCCGTGTTCGATCCTGCTCAATAACGACCTGTCCGCCGGCATTCCGCCGATTCTCGAAGGTCTGCACGAACAGTACCTCCTGCCGCCGCTGCATGCGGGGTGGGCGGTGCGCCGCAAGAGCCAGCATTTCTCGGCATATGACGACATCGTCAAGAAGTTCGCCAAGATGATCGACGTCGATCCCTGGATGCTCAACCCGTACTTCGCCAAGTGCGAGGGCATCGATTTCGACGAGCGCGTGGGCGAAGAAAAGCTCGCCGATACGGTCGATGCCGTGCTCAAGAAGATCAACAAGAAGTATCGCGAGTACGGCATCAGCGAGAAGCCGTTCGTCGTGATCAAGGCCGATGCCGGTACTTACGGCATGGGCGTGATGATGGTGCACGACGCCGCCGAGATCAAAAACCTGAACCGGCGCGAGCGCACCAAGATGAGTGTGGTCAAGGAAGGCCTCGAAGTGCACGACGTGATCGTGCAGGAAGGGGTCTACACGTTCGAGCGCATCAACGAAGCCGTGGCCGAACCGGTCGTCTACATGATCGATCGGTACGTGGTCGGCGGTTTCTACCGGGTGCACACCGGACGCGGGACCGACGAGAACCTCAACGCGCCGGGCATGCACTTCGTGCCGCTCGCCTTCGAGCATACGGCACTGCCCGATGTCCACGCCAAGCCGGGGGCGGCACCGCCCAACCGGTTCTATATGTACGGTGTGGTGGCGCGTCTGGCGCTGCTCGCGGCGTCGGTCGAACTTGAGCGCACCGATCCGGATCCGGAAACGTATTGACGCGGCACGATCGGCGCGGCGACCAGTGGCATCCGTTCACGCCTTTTCGGTCACGCGTTGGTTTGAGATGTTTCCGAATTTGAGGTGAGGCCCTGCCTGTGCGGCGGCGGCCTTGAACGCTTTAAGTTCCGTGGGGCGAAAAGAAAAAGACGCCCGGCTGGCCCCCCGACTAGCCGGGCGTCACATTTACCGGTCGCCTCATGCAACGACCGGAAATCGGGGCTTCCCTGGGCGGTTCCCCCCCGCAAACTGGTTTCCTGCGCTCCCCCTTCGACGGTTGGATCGGTGTACTGTGCCGATCCGCCGTCTCGTTCGCGTCAGCATTGAAGCGATGATGCGACCGTTTGACGTGCACCACATCCCCCGAACGGGGGATGCGCGTCCGTCTCGATGCGGAATAGGAAATTTCCTCGGAATGGGGGTGTCTGGGAGGCACATGGAAATGCACGGGGATTTACGCACGGGCCTTCGTCAAATCCATCAACTGCCGGTACCGACGCTGGGCTATCTGCCGCTGTGGCTGGAGACGCTGCGCCGACGTCTGGCGGCGGACGGCGTCGCCGCGCTCTGGTGTCATGCGTCGGACGACCCGGCCGTGACGGCCGAGGCCACCTGCTGGTACGCACCGCAGGCACCGCTGTCGGCCTGCGAGCGGTTTGCCGCCAGCGATTGGGCGATGCCGCCGGTGGCGGAGTTACAGCGCTCGCTCGCGCACGGCGAGCTGTTATGCGGTCATGCGCGGCGCTCGCGGGGCGGTCTGAGCGCGGCGCCCTCGTCGTTGCGTCGTCCGCCGGAACTGGCGGGATGCCTCGCCGACGGGGACTTGCTCGACGTTTGTCTGTTGCCGGCGCCCCGGGCGTGCGACGAGGAAGCGGCGCGCAGCGACGGCGCCGATCTGTTGGCCATCGCACCCCCCGGCGTGTTGCGATTGTTTGTTTCGCGCCGCAGGTCGCAGCCGCGTTTCACTGCGCGCGAAGTGATGGCGTTCGAGACAGCCGCCGCCGAATTCGCCACGCCACCCAAGCGCCCCGGTTTTCCGCCGATGACCGCGATGACATCGCCTGCGCAGTCCCTTCGGCCCGAGCCGTCGGGCGCGATTGGCGATGACGTGGCGGGTACGCTTGTCTGGCATCGGCGTCAGCCGGAGTGGGCCGACCCCGCGGCGCTTACGCTCATGCGACGGGTCTGGCAACGCATGCCGGGGCGGGCTTGGCCCGACGCGTGCGTCGTGGTGCAGGCGTGTCAGACGCTGGTCGACGAACTCAGACTCCACCCATCGGATGCCGCGTCGCCGGGCGTGCCGGTCTGCACGGCGGTCGAGGTGCCGGGCGGCACGCTGCATCTGCACGCCACGCACTTGTGCGGGATGGGGGGGCGAGCGACCGAGCGCGTGCGCATTGCCCTGCACCTGGCCGTGCCGCCCGCCATCCGGCTGCTGCTGCGTCTCTGGGAGACGGGACTGACCCCGGTGCAGCGCGAGATCGCGATGCGGTTGCTGGCTGGGCAGTCGCGCGCCCAGACGCGCGAGGCTTGCGCGATTGGCGTGCAAACGCTCAAGACGCATTTGTCGCTCATGCGCGCCCGTCTGGACCCCGTGCGCGACGCATCGCTGCTGCTCGGGCTGGGCGGGACGGCGACGCTCGGAAGCGGCGCACGTGCGCTGGGGGGGCGCGGCGCGCCGCTCGTCGAGGCGACGCACAGCGGCAAAATGGCGCCTCGGCTAGAATAGACGCCTGTCGCCGCTGCCCGCGGTGTGTGCATCCGAACCCCCAAAGACTCCCGCCGATCGATGCAGATTCTCTTTATCGCCGACCCGCTCGACCAGTTCAAGATCTACAAGGACACCACGTTCTCGATGATGCGCGAGGCTGCGCGTCGAGGGCACCGCATCTTTGCGTGCGAGACGCACGAGATGGCATGGCAAAACGCGGCGGTCGATGCGCGCGTCAGGGAAATTCGCCTGACGGGCGATGCGATAGCCTGGTACGACGTGGTGCAAACGCGGGTGAGCGCGCTCACCGAGTTCGACGCCGTGCTCATGCGCAAGGACCCGCCGTTCGACATGGAGTACATCAACGCCACGTGGCTGCTGGAAGTCGCCGAGCGCGCCGGTGCCCGGGTGTTCAACAAGCCGAGTTCGATTCGTGATCACTCCGAAAAGATGGCGATCGCCGAGTTTCCGCAGTTCGTGACGCCGACCTTGGTCACGCGCGACGCGAACCGCCTGCGCGCCTTTCACGACGAACATGGCGACGTGATCTACAAGCCGCTCGACGGCATGGGCGGCACGGGGGTGTTCCGCATCGGGCCGGATGGCCGCAACCTTGGGTCGGTCATCGAAATGCTCGGTGAATACGGGGCCAGCTCGGTGATGGCGCAGCGCTTCATTCCCGAGATCGTGCTGGGCGACAAGCGGATTCTCGTCATCGGCGGCCAGGTCGTGCCGCACTCGCTGGCGCGCATCCCGCAGGGCAATGAAGTGCGTGGCAACCTTGCTGCCGGCGGCGTGGGCGAGGCGCGCGACCTGACGGCGCGCGATCGTCAGATTGCCGAAACACTGGCGCCGATCCTCTGGCAACGTGGCCTGCTGCTCGTAGGGCTCGACGTCATCGGTGATTGCCTCACGGAAGTGAACGTCACGAGTCCGACGTGTTTCCAGGAAATTACGGAGCAAACCGGCTTCGACGTGCCGAAGATGTTCATCGACGCGCTGGAACGGGCGGTGTAAGGCACATCCGGGGCCGGTCGGGCGACGAGTCGTTTCAGACAGCCCCTAACTTGATGAAAATTCGGGTTTTTTGCGCGCCTGCTAAAATAACAGTCCCAAAAACGACAGGTTCGCGTTCGCCGTTGTGTTTGTCTTCCAAACGCGCGCGGCGCTTGGCGTACCTAGCATCATGGCTGGAATTCTGATTATTGCTCACGCACCGCTCGCCTCGGCACTTCGCGAGTGTGTTTCGCATATCTACGGCGGTTGTCCGGCGCACATCGGCGCGATCGACGTTGTGCCCGACCAGGACACGGCGGCACTCGTCGTCACCGCGCGCGAACGCCTCGCGCAGCTGCACGAAGACAACGGCGTGCTGGTCCTCACCGATCTGTTCGGGGCCACGCCGTCGAATGTTGCTGCGCAACTTGTCGATCCGAAGGTGCGTGTGCTCTCGGGGGTGAACCTGTCGATGCTCATCAAAGCGGTGTGCTATCGCTCGGTGCCGCTCGACACGTTGGTGGAGAAGGTGCTTTCGGGCGGATCTAAAGGTATTCTGGAAGTCGGCGCGGGTGCGCCGGCCACACACACTACGTCACACTGAAACATGCTTCGACAAGAAACGACGATCGTAAATAAATTGGGCTTGCATGCCCGGGCATCGGCAAAGCTGACGCAATTGGCGGCGAAATTTCAGAGTGAGGTCTGGCTGACCCGGAATGGTCGGCGCATCAACGCGAAGAGCATCATGGGCGTCATGATGCTGGCTGCCGGGATTGGCGCGACGGTCGAAGTGGAGACCGAAGGCGCTGACGAGCAACAAGCCATGGATGAAATCCTGGCGCTCATCGCGAGCAAGTTCGGCGAAGGGGAGTAACACGCCGTTGCGGTGAGTCGCGGTGCGCCGCGAGCGTCGATCGCGCCTGTGCCCAATGGCGACTCACCGTGCCGAGCGCCGCCCGTACGCGGCAAAATACACGGACTTCGGTCGAATCATCCGCCTCTGAACCGGGAGACTTCCTTGTCTTTCACCCTGCACGGCATTCCCGTTTCCCGCGGCATCGCAATCGGACGCGCCTACTTGCTCGCGCCCGCCACGCTCGATGTCCCGCACTATCTGCTTGACGCCACCCAGGTCGATGACGAAATCGCGCGCTTTCACGGCGCGCAGGCGACTGTCCAGCACGAACTCGATACCCTCAAGGTTGAACTGCCCCACGATGCGCCGGGCGAGATGGGCGCATTCCTGGATGTTCACTCGCTGATCCTCAACGACACGTTGCTCGCCGACGCCGTCATCAAGCTGATTCGCGAGCGCCGCTACAACGCGGAATGGGCGCTGACCACACAGCTCGAGGTGCTCGTCGCCCGTTTCGAGGAGATCGACGACGAGTATCTGCGAGAGCGCCGCGCCGACATCGAACAGGTGACCGAGCGCGTACTCAAGGCGCTCGCCGGTGCGCCCGGCATTCGCCATGTGGTGGCTGAGACGCCACGCGACGACATGATCGTCGTGGCCCGCGACATCGCGCCGGCCGACATGCTTCAATTCAAGTCGCAGACGTTCAAAGGCTTCGTCACGGATCTTGGCGGCAAGACGTCGCATACAGCCATCGTCGCGCGCAGCCTGGGCATCCCGGCGGCGGTCGGCGTCGCGCAGGCCAGCCTGCTCATCAAGCAGGACGACGTCATCATCATCGACGGCGATCACGGTATCGTCATCGTCGACCCGGCGCCGATCGTGCTCGAGGAGTACAGCTACCGCCAAAGCGAGCGTGCGCTCGAGGAGCGCCGTCTGCAGCGTCTGAAGCATTCGCCCGCGCAGACGATCGACGGCACCCACATCGAGTTGCTGGCCAACATCGAATTGCCGGAGGACGCGGCGACGGCGGTCGCCGCCGGCGCGGTGGGCGTGGGGCTGTTTCGCACGGAATTCCTCTTCATGAACGAAAAGGAGGCGCCGGCGGAAGAGGCGCAGTTCGAGGCGTACAAGCGCGCCGTCGAATCGATGCGAGGTCTGCCGCTGACGATCCGGACCATCGACGTTGGCGCCGACAAGCCACTCGACAGTCATGAGTCGTACGAGACGGCGCCGAACCCCGCTCTGGGGCTGCGGGCCATTCGCTGGAGCCTCTCCGAGCCGCGCATGTTCCTCACGCAGTTGCGCGCCATTTTGCGCGCGTCGGCTTTCGGCAAGGTGCAGGTTTTGTTCCCGATGCTCGCGCATGCGCAGGAAATCGACCAGACACTCGAACTCGTTCGCGAAGCGAAGGCGCAGCTCGACGCGGCGGGCCTGCTCTACGACCCGGGCGTGAAGCTGGGCGCGATGATCGAAGTGCCGGCGGCGGCGCTCACGGTGTCGATGTTCCTGAAGCGGCTCGACTTCCTGTCCATTGGCACGAACGACCTGATTCAATACACGCTTGCGATCGATCGCGCGGACAACGCCGTCGCCCATCTGTACGACCCGCTGCATCCGGCGGTGCTGCGACTCATCGCCATGACCATTCGCGAAGCGCATGCGTTCGGCGTGCCGGTGGCCGTATGCGGGGAGATGGCGGGCGATCCGACGGCGACCCGTCTGCTGCTCGGCATGGGCCTGCGCGAGTTTTCAATGCATCCGAGCCAACTGCTGCAGGTCAAGCAGGAAATCCTGCGGGCGCATCTGCCGGATCTGGAACGGCCGGTCCAGGAGCTGCTCGCCGCCACTGAACCCGAGGAGATGCAGGCGGCGCTGGCGCGCCTGACGGCGGCCTGACGGGCAGGCCGGGGCGTCGCGCATCCCCCACAAGTACGAAAAAGCGGGCGTCCTGTCACAGGGGGCCCGTTTTTTTCGCCCGCGCTCAGCGGGCATTGAGCGCGATTTGAGGGTTCGTGCGACGCCCGGTCAACGTCGGCCGGACCCTATGCCTTCAGTGGCGCTGGCCGCAGACCTTGCACTCTGGATTGCGGGTGCAGTGCATGGTGTGCCAGCTCATTCTGAGGGCATCGAGCATCTGTAGGCGCCCAACGAGCGGCTTCCCGATGCCCGTGATGAGCTTGATCGCCTCGGCCGCCTGCATGCTGCCGATAATGCCTACGAGCGGGGCGAGAACCCCCATCGTGGCGCAGGCCTGCTCGGGGAAAGGTTCGTCGGCGGGAAAGATACATTCGTAGCACGGCGACGCGTCGTCGCGCACGTCGAATACGCTGATCTGCCCGTCGAAGCGCAGGGCCGCGCCGGACACGAGCGGCACCCTCGCCGTGACACAAGCCCGATTGACGGCGTGACGTGTCGCGAAGTTGTCCGACCCATCGAGCACCACGGTGGCGCCGCGGGCGAGCGCTGTGAGCTGCGCTTCGTCCACCCGTGCGGTGACGACGTCGACGACCACGCCGGGGTTGATCTGCGCAATGCGGTCGCGTCCGGAGACCACCTTGGGCCGACCGACGCTGTCGGTGTCGTGAAGAATCTGGCGTTGCAGGTTGGTGAGATCGACGTCGTCGTCGTCGATCAGCGTGATGCGTCCGATGCCGGAGGCCGCGAGGTAAAGCGCGGCGGGCGAGCCGAGACCGCCTGCGCCCACGATCACGGCGTGGGCCGCGAGCAGACGCTCCTGACCCTCGATACCGAGTTCGTCGAGCAGGATGTGGCGGGAGTAACGCAGCAACTGGTCGTCGTTCATCGCAAAACGGAAAAGAATAAAAAAACCGTGCCGGCTTTCGCGGGCACGGTTTGTAGTGTAAAGCCGATGCTTACTTCTTGTCCGACGGTTTGGCCGGCGTCGCGGCGGGGCTGGCAGCCTTGGACGCGTCCTTCGGCATCGGGCCGGCGTTGGCTTCCAGACGGGACTTCGTGCGTTGGACCGGCTCGCCCTTGAGCTGATGAACGGCCTGCTGGAGCATGAAGTCGTCGGCGCTGCCCAGATCCGGCAGGCGCGCGTCTCGCTCCTTCTTGCGCTCTTCCGGCGTCTTCTTGGCGTTTTCTTCCTCGAGGCGGCGCAATTCTTCCAGGCGACGGGCTTCGCGGGCGTCGATGGCCTTCTGCTCGTCGGGCTTCTGCGTGTTGTGCAGATGGTTCTGGTAGTCGATTTCACGCGTAACCAGCACGTCTTCCGGATCGCCCTTCGGATTCTGGTCGACCGGCACGTCCGGCGTGATGCCGATGGATTGGATCGAGCGGCCGCTCGGCGTGTAGTAGTAGGCCGTGGTCAGACGCAGCGCTGTGTCCGGCGACAGTTGACGCACGGTCTGCACGGAGCCCTTGCCGAAGGTCGTCTTGCCCATGATCAGCGCGCGCTTCGAATCCTGCAGCGCACCGGACACGATCTCCGAGGCCGAGGCCGAGTAGGCATTCACCAGCACGACCATCGGCACCGTCTTCCAGAAGGCGGCTTCGCCCTTGAGCGGATCGTCCGGGCTCGCCGACAGGCGGTAGTTGTCGAAGGTGGCCGTGTACTTCTGCTTGGCGTCTTCGATCTGGCCGTTGGTCGTCACGACCGTGGCGCCTTCCTTCATGAAGGCTGCCGACACGCCGACGGCCGACTGCAGAATGCCGCCACCGTTGTTGCGCAGGTCGAGCACGAGACCCTTGATCGGTTGATCCTTGGCCAGCTCCTGCAGCTTCTTGGCCAGATCCGGCACCGTGCGTTCCTGGAAGCTCGTGATGCGCACGTAAGCGATGCCCGGCTCGAGCATCTTGCCCTTGATGCTCTGGACGCGAATTTCCGCACGCACGATGGACACCGGGAACGTGCGCTCGTCCGACTTGCGGTAGATGGTCAGCGTGACCTTGCTGCCGGGTGCGCCACGCATGCGCTTGACCGCCTGATCGAGGGTCATGCCGCGCACGGGTTTGTCATCGATGCGGGTGATGAGGTCGCCGGGCTTCAGGCCCGCCTTGAAGGCCGGGCTGTCCTCGATCGGCGAGATGACCTTCACGAGGCCGTCTTCCTGAGAGATCTCGATGCCAAGACCGGCGAAGCGGCCACGCGTCTGTTCCTGCAACTCCTTGTATTCGTCCTTGTCGAGATAGGACGAATGCGGATCGAGGCTGGACACCATGCCCTTGATGGCTGCGGTCAGCAGCTTCTTGTCGTCGACCGGCTGCACGTACTCGCGCTTGATTTGACCGAACACTTCGGCCAGCAGCCGGAGCTGTTCGAGCGGCAACGGCGTGGTAGCGGTTTGTGCGGAAGCCTGCGAGAACGCGAGGGTGGCAGCCGCACCGGTTGCGAGGCCCAGCACGATCAGGCCGATGTGTTTGAGGGTTTGGCGCATATAGGCGTGGAAATTCCGGATTTTTCGGGGCGCCCGCCAAGGGGCGCGCGCACTTTGGCGAAGTATAACCGTTTGCCCGCAGGGCGGGCATTGCCCATTCGACAGGGAGTTTTCCTGAGTGGTTCTACGAAAAGTTCCGGTTGCGGCGACTTTGTGGGGGATGTTTCCGGCACGCGGCTCGATAACGGCGGGCTTTCGCTGGCGGAGCGAGCATTGGCGAGGATTGGACCTCGCGGGGCAGGATGCCCGAAAGCGATGGAAATCGTGTTACGGCGCGTTACTGGAGGGGGCAGCGGGGGACGTGCTGGGGGGAAGTGCCGCGAAAGCGGCGGAAGGGAGGAACGTAGCGGCACGCCAAACGGGGGGCGAGCGCGCCGCAAGGGGGCGGCGCGCTCGGTGTCGTCAATTGGCGCAGGCGAGGATCGACGCTTACTTCGACTTGCCTTGCGCGGCCACGGCGGCCAACGCGCCGGCGATCTTCTCCGCGTCGCCCAGGTAGTAATGCCGGATGGGCTGGAGGTCGGCGTCCAGCTCGTACACGAGCGGCGTGCCGTTCGGGATGTTCAGACCGGCGATATCGTCGTCCGAAATGTTGTCGAGATGCTTGATGAGGGCGCGCAGCGAATTGCCATGCGCGGCGACGAGCACCTGCTTGCCGGCGCGCACGGCCGGGGCGATCGACTCGTTCCACAACGGCAGCACGCGCGCCACAGTGTCCTTCAGGCATTCCGTGAGCGGAATCTCGTCGCGCTTGAGCTTGGCGTAACGCGGGTCGCGGTACGAACTGCGCTCGTCATCCGCGGCCAGCGGCGGCGGCGGCGTGTCGTAGCTGCGCCGCCAGACGTGCACCTGATCGTCGCCGTACTTGGCGGCGGTCTCGGCCTTGTTCAGGCCGGCGAGCGCACCGTAGTGACGCTCGTTCAGGCGCCAGCTATGGATGACGGGAATCCACATCTGGTCCATGGCGTCTTGCACATGCCAGAGCGTGCGGATCGCCCGCTTGAGGACCGACGTATAGGCGAGATCGAACGTGTAGCCGGCGTCAGAGAGCAATTTGCCGGCCTGAATAGCTTCGGCGGCGCCCTTCTCGGTCAGGTCGACGTCGACCCAGCCGGTGAAGCGATTTTCCTTGTTCCACGTCGATTCGCCGTGGCGGATGAGAACGAGCTTGTACATGAGAAAACGTCAGTCAGAGTTGGAAAGCGGGGGCAGCCGGCGAGCGCATTGCTACACGCCGCGCCTTGCGCAGCAAGGCCCGGCAAGGGGATTTGCGGCAACAATTCAGAGACGTTCGGGGGCGCGGCGAGGGGGCCGCCGACGTCCGGCGCAGCGATTGGCAACGCAACCCGTCGGCGCAATCACGGATTATTTTATAATGATCGGATTCTTTTGATATTTTTCAGGTGGTTTGTGACGTTCTTTACTGATTACACCAACCTCGCGCTGATCGCCATTGCCCTCGTTTCGGGGGGCATGCTGGCATGGCCCGTATTCAAGCGTGGCGGGCGCGGTCTGTCGACTGTGGAAGCGACCCAGCTCATCAACCGTAAAGGCGCCGTGGTGCTCGATGTGCGTTCTGGCGAAGAGTTCGCCGCAGGCCACTTGCCCTCCGCGCGCAACCTGCCGCTCGACGACGTCGAACAAAAGGTCGGGCAGGTCATCAAGAACAAGGCCGCACCGGTCCTGATCGTGTGCAAGAACGGGCAGGGCGCCGCGCGCGTCCAGACGTTGCTGCGCGGTCTCGGCTACGCCGAGGCGTTCAGCCTCCAGGGCGGCATTGCCACCTGGCAGGAAGCCGGCCTGCCGGTCGTGAAGTAATCGAGGAATCGCCAGTCATGCCGAAGATCGTGATGTACAGCACGCAAGTGTGCCCGTATTGCCAGATGGCGGAGCGACTGCTGCGTCAGCGTGGCGTTCAGGAAATCGAGAAGGTTCTGATCGACAAGGAACCCGCCCGCCGCGAGGAAATGATGACGCGCACAGGGCGCCGCACCGTGCCGCAGATCTACATCGACGAGCGCCACATCGGCGGTTACGACGATCTGTCGGCACTCGACCGTGCCGGCGGCCTCGCGCCGCTCTTGCAAGCCGCCTGATACCGCCCGCAAAATAGTGCGCCCAGCCGCGTGTCTGCGCGGCTGTCTTATCCCAAGGAAACAAAATGTCCGACCAGAATCAGCCGTTTTTCAGCATCCAGCGCGCGTACTTGAAAGATTTGTCGCTCGAGCAGCCGAATTCGCCCGCGATCTTCCTCGAGCAAGAGATGCCGACCGTGGAAGTGCAACTGGACGTCGCCGCCGAACGCCTGGCCGAGGAGATCTTCGAAGTCGCCGTGATTGCCACCGTGACGGCCAAGATCAAGGACAAGGTCGCGTTCCTGGTCGAAGGTAAGCAAGCCGGTATCTTCGAGATTCGCAACGTGCCGGTCGAACAGCTCGACCCCCTCATTGGCATTGCTTGCCCGACGATCGTCTACCCGTATCTGCGCGCCAACGTGGCCGATGCCATCAGCCGTGCCGGTTTCCAGCCGATCCATCTGGCCGAAGTGAATTTCCAGGCACTGTACGAACAGCGACTGGCGCAACTGGCCGAGCAACAAGCGGCCAACGGCGAAACGCCGGCCCCGGGCATCGTGATGCCCGACGGCTCGGCCGCCCAGACCCACTAAGCGCTTGCGCTTGATCGACGCGACGGCCGGCCAGGCGTCAGCCTTCGCGTCGAGGCCTCTCTCATGAAGATTGCCGTATTCGGTGCAGGTGCCTGGGGCACCGCGATGGCGAGTCACATGGCGGCACGCCATGAGGTTGTCCTTTGGGCGCGCGATGCGGCGCTCGTGAAGCAACTGAACGCCTCGCACGAAAATTCCCTCTACCTCCCTGGTTCGCCGCTGTCGCCTCGTCTGCGATTCGAAGCCGACTTCGCAACGGCGCTCACGCATGGCACGGGGGAACGCGCCTTGTGCGTAGCGGCTGTGCCCGTGGCCGGCCTGCGGGCACTGGCCGGCCATATGGCGCTTGCGGCCGATGCGCCGCACAACCTGATCTGGCTGTGCAAGGGCTTCGAGTCCGATACCGGACTGCTGCCGCACCAGATCGTTGCCGAGGTCTTCCCTCAGGTGGCGGGCGGCGCGCTCTCCGGGCCGAGTTTCGCCCGCGAAGTCGCCCAGGGACTGCCTGCGGCGCTGACCATTGCTAGCGCGGTGCCGTCGCTGTGCGAACTGACGATCGCCGCGTGTCACTTCGGCGCGCTGCGCATCTATTCGAGTGACGACGTGGTCGGCGTCGAGGTCGGCGGCGCCGTGAAGAACGTGCTTGCCATCGCCACGGGTGTCAGTGACGGACTCGGTCTGGGACTCAATGCCCGCGCGGCGCTCGTCACGCGGGGTCTGGCCGAAATGACCCGCCTGGGCGTCGCGCTGGGCGGCAAGCCCGAGACGTTCATGGGGCTGGCCGGCATGGGTGATCTGATCCTGACCGCAACGGGCGATCTGTCGCGCAATCGAACCGTCGGTCTGCAACTGGCGTCGGGCAAGTCGCTCGACGACGTGCTGGCATCGTTGGGGCACGTCGCGGAAGGCGTACGATGTGCACGTGCGGTGCGCGATCTGGCCCGCGCGCACGGTGTTGAAATGCCCATTACCGACGCGGTATGCGCTACGCTGTTCGAGGGGTTACCGGCCCGTGCGGCGGTGGAATCCCTGCTGCGGCGCGATGCCCGGGCGGAACGCGAGGACGACACCCCTGCGGGCTGAGGCGTCGCCCTGACGCATCACTGACAAGTTGCGACGGTTGTCCGGTCTTGCCCGGCGCGGCATGACCGGCCTGCGATGTTGCGCAGGAGGGTCGGCGCGCCGTTTCCCCGATGGCGGAATCCCGTCGTCGGCACTCGCACAAGGGAGTCGAACCCATGTCGCCAGTTGCCCATCTCCACACCTCCGAAGGCGATATTACGCAATCGTCGGTCGATGCCATCGTGAATGCCGCGAACGAATCGCTGTTGGGCGGCGGCAGTGTCGACGGGGCGATCCATCGTGCCGCCGGCCCGGAATTGCTGGACGCCTGTCGCAAACTGCAGGGTTGCGCGACGGGACAGGCCAAGCTCACACCGGGATTTCGACTCAAGGCGAAATACGTGATTCATACGGTGGGGCCGGTCTGGCACGGTGGCGCGAACGATGAGCCTGCATTGCTCGCGAGCTGCTATCGCGAGAGCTTGCGTCTGGCGGCGGCGCACGGCTGTCGCAGCGTAGCGTTTCCGGCCATCAGTTGCGGCATCTACGGTTATCCCCCCGAGCTGGCGGTGCCGCTGGCTGTCTTCGCCGTGCGCGACGCGCTGCCGCATTTCCCGAGCATCGAGCACGTCGAGTTCGTTTGTTTCGACGGTGCGATGCTGGCGCGTTATCGCGCCGAACTGGCGAGTCAGGACCCGCCGGCGTAACCCTGTTGACGCCACGCCTCGAAGACCACGACGGCAACCGTATTCGAAAGATTGAGGCTGCGATTGCCCGGGCGCATCGGCAGTCGCACGCGCTGCGTCGCGGCGAATGTATCGAGCAGTTCCGGGGCGAGGCCGCGGGTTTCCGATCCGAACACGAACCAATCGCCCTCGGCGAACGACAACTCGCCGAAGGGGCGCGAACCGCGCGTCGTCAACGCGAACATGCGCGTGGGATCCGGCGCTTCTGCGCTCAAAAACGCGGCCCAATCCCGGTGGACCTTCATCTCGGCATACTCGTGATAGTCGAGCCCGGCGCGGCGCATACGCGCGTCGTCGAGCGGGAAGCCTAGCGGTTCGATCAGGTGCAGGCGCGCGCCCGTATTGGCACACAGGCGAATGACGTTGCCGGTATTCGGCGGAATTTCGGGGCTGACGAGAACGACGTTGAACATGAGCGTTGAGACAGAGTTATGAGGTGAGCGGCGTGCGCAATGCGACTGCCGCAATCACATGCGTTGCGCCGGCGCATTTGAGGGCGGCGGCCGCGGCGTCGCACGTCGCACCCGTCGTCATCACGTCGTCGATAAGCACAATCCGACGCCCACGGACCTGGTCGCTCGCGACGAAGGCGCCGCGCAGGTTGCGTCGGCGTTCATCGCGCGACAGGCGTCGCTGCGCGGCGGTCGTTCGCGCACGGTGCAGCACGTGGGCGCTGGCGGGCAGATGCGCCCGCCGCGACGCGACCCGCGCGATTTCCCACGCCTGGTTGAAACCCCGCGTCGCGAGTCGCGAGGGCGCCAGCGGTACGGGCACCAGCAGCGCAGCCTCGTCTCGGCAATTCGAGAGGGCGTTGCCGAGGCGTTCGCCGAACTCGCGCGCGAATGGCAGGGCGCCTTGGTATTTCAGACGAATCATCAGCGTATCGAGCGGTGCCACGTAGTCTGCGAGCGTCAGTGTCGTGTCGAACGCAGGTTGCAACCGCAGACATTGTCCGCACACGAGCGGGGGTGGGGTGCGGCAAATTGTCGCACCTCCGATGCCTTGCGAGTCCGTTTCGTCCGCGTAAGTGGGCCGCGATGGCAATGCGACCGCACATTGGCGACAGCGCAACGGCGCATCAGGCCGGTCGGCGTCGAAGGCGTGTGCGCAATCGGCACAGATCTGCCGCGGTGCGCGCCGGTGGCAAAGCGCGCAGTGATCGGGCAACGCCATGCGCAGCCACCCGCCAGCAAGCTTGGCGAGCGTTGGCAAGGTGGCAGGGAGGAAGGGCAAGGTGATAGCGGCGATGAAGTGGTGGGAAGGCGGGGCGGTCGACATCGTCGATGCTCGGCATGGGACGGCGTGCGCCGGGGCGCGTGGCGGTGCACGATGCATTCGGACAGCAACGAGTATACTGCCGACTCGCCTTTTCGCCCGTCCCATGAAGCCTTCCGCCGCTCCCCCGACCCCGTCCTCCGCGTTCTCCGCTCGCTTTTTGCGCACTGCGTTCGACCGCCGAGCGCCGAACTGGCCGCAGGCCGACTTCCTGATGCGGGAGGTGGCATCGCGGCTCGCGAGCCGACTCGATTACATCAAGCTGAAGCCGACCCGCGTGCTCGATGCCGGATGCGGCACGGGCGGCGATTTGCTGAGCTTCGGCGAGCGTTACCCCGAGGCCTATCGCGTGGGGCTCGATGCGTCGCTCGCGATGGTCAAGGCCGCCGCGGCGGCAGGCGCAGCAACCGGTTGGCGCCGACTGCTGCGCAGTGCGCCGCCCTATGGCGTCGTGCAGGCCGATTTCTCCGCGCTGCCGTTCGCGCCGCGCACCTTCGATCTCGTCTGGTCGAACCTCGCGCTCCATTGGTATCGCGAGCCGCATCGCGTCATTCCCGAATGGCATCGCGTGCTTGGCAACGACGGTTTGCTGATGTTTTCGGCCTATGGTCCCGACACCCTGCGGGAGTTGCGAGCGGCGTGGGCGGAAGTCGATGACGCGCCGCATGCCCTTGAGCCGACGGACATGCATGACTTGGGCGACATGATGGTGGCGAGTGGATTCGATACCCCCGTCACGGACATGGAGCGCCTCACGTTGACGTTCGAATCGCCTGACACGTTGCTGCGCGACGTGCGGTTGCTCGGCGTGAATCCACGACCCGAGCGTCGTCGGGGCCTCACCGGTCGGGCACGTCTTGCGGCTTTGCGTGCGGCGCTGGAACGTCAGCGCGGTGCGGACGGCACGATCGCATTGACGTTCGAACTCGTCTACGGGCACGCCTGGAAAATTCCCGAGAAGACCGATGCGGCCGGCAATGCCGTCGTTCGCCTTCAGGACATCGGCCGCGGTGGCCGACCTCGCTGAGTTTCGCTGAGTCTCGCGGACCCGACCCCTCCCGCAGGCGCCCTGACGACCCACCGTATCCTGCGTCCTACACGACCTTGCAGGTGTTCTGCGCACGCCCGATTCGCTTAAATGGCGCTTCACGGCGTGCATGAGCACAGGGCCTTGCGGATTGCCTTCGCTACGCCACGCCATCGAATCGCCTTCGGGCGAGACATTGGGAGGTCGGGGTGGGGAACCAGCACGAAACGTGGGTGGCGTCGCCGCAGGTCGAACCTGCGCAACGCGAAACAACGCGCGGTTGCCAGGGGCTGCGCGTCGATGGCGCCTTTCTGCGACCGAGCTCCCCCGTTTTCACGGCGATTGACGGGCTGTGTCGCGCCACGGTTCACCTCAAGCTCGAAGGTCTGAACCCGGCGGGCTCCATCAAGCTGAAGCCTGCGCTTCAACTCATCGAGGATCTGGAGGTGGCCGGCCGCGTTGACGTGAATACGCGGATCGTCGAATCGTCCTCGGGAAACCTCGGGATGGCACTGGCGATGGTGTGCGCAAATCGCGGCTACCCGTTCACTTGCGTCACGGATCCCAACACGTCGCGTCATGCGATCCGTGCCATGCAGGCGGCGGGCGCGCAGGTCGTGCGCGTTGAACGTCG
Source organism: Pandoraea cepalis (assembly GCF_902459665.1). Classification (GTDB taxonomy): domain Bacteria; phylum Pseudomonadota; class Gammaproteobacteria; order Burkholderiales; family Burkholderiaceae; genus Pandoraea; species Pandoraea cepalis. Next base: position 502,281 of record NZ_CABPSL010000001.1, read on the forward strand.
CGATGCGCAGGGGGGGTATCTCGGCACCCGCATCGCGTGGATCCGTGAGCAAGTGGCGCGTAACCCGCGTTGGGTGTGGGTCAATCAGTACGCCAACCCGGGCAACTGGCGTGCGCACTATCGATGGACGGCGCCGGAAATCTTCGCGGCCTATCGCAACGTCGACCACTTGTTTGTCGGCGCGGGCACCACCGGCACATTGATGGGCTGCCTGCGTTACGTGCGCGCCCATCGACTGCCGACCCGTGTCATTGCGGTCGATGCCGTCGGTTCGGTGACGTTTGGCGGCCCGCCCGGGCCTCGCCGCATCCCCGGACTGGGCATGAGTTGCCGCCCGGCGTTGTCTGAAGCGTCGCAGGCCGAGCCGCCGGACGCCATCGTCTACGTTGACGAGGCCGAAACCCTCCGCATGTGCCACACGCTGGCCGCGCGCGGTTTGCTCGCGGGCGGGTCCACGGGCAGCGTGTTGCGTGCCGTGCAGTTGTCGTCGGTCGAGATCGCCGCCAGCGACACAGTCGTCGCCGTCGCTCCCGATATGGGCGACAAATATCTCGACACCCTCTACGACCCCGATTGGGCCGCCACCTGTATCGATGGCCGCCCGCGTTCGCCATGCGGACCGTCGCCACTCGTCGATACCGTCGATCCTTCATTGCCATGAACGCACTACCGCTACCGCAATTTCGCGTGTTCACCGGAGCGCAGGTCAGTTCGACTCTCGGGACGGGGAAGACTGCCGTTCTCGAAACGGTCGAAGCGGCGTATCGCGCGCATCACACCGGGCGCACCGTCAATCCGGAGAGTCAGTTTCTCCGCTTTCCCGACGCGCAACGCAACCGCATCATCGCGTTGCCTGCGCACCTTCGCGATGACCGCGGCGAGGCGGTGACCGGCATCAAGTGGATATCGAGCTTTCCCGCGAACATCGAACGTGGCATGCCGCGCGCGTCGGCCGTCCTCATTCTGAACGATGGGGCGACGGGCTATCCGATGGCGTGCATGGAAGCGAGCCTCATCAGCGCGGCGCGCACGGCGGCGAGCGCGATCAGCGCGCTGAGGTGTCTCGCCAGCGATGCGCTTGCCACGAAGGCGACGGCCAAGACCTCAGCGCGAAGCCTGCGCGTGGCATTTGTCGGCGCCGGCGTGATCGCACGCCATGTGGCCGAGTGTCTGCCGCTCGCGGCACTGCCCATTGGTGACGTGACGGTGCACGACCTGAACCCGGATTACGCCACGGCGCTTGCCACCCGCATGGGTACGCGCCTCGGCTACGACGCGCGTACCGAAGCCTCGCTCGAACGCACCGTTCGTGCGTCGGACGTGATCGTATTCACCACGACGGCGCCCTCGCCCTATGTGAACGACCCGGACTGGTTCTCTCACTGCCCGGTCGTGCTGCACCTCTCGCTTCGCGACCTTGCGCCAGCGGTCGTTCTTGCGTCCCACAACGTCGTCGACGACATCGATCATTGTCTGCGGGCGATGACCTCGCTTCATCTCGCTGAAGTCGAGACCGGTCATCGGCGCTTCGTCACAACGTCGCTGCCGCATTTGCTCTGTGGCGGACAGGCGCCGGTGCGTGATCGACCGATTGTGTTTTCGCCGTTCGGTCTGGGCATCCTGGACATTGCCGTCGGGCGTTGGGTCTATGAACAGTTGGCTGCGCAGCAGGCGCCCATCCCCCATTTTTTCCACGATATGCAACGCGCATGACCTCCGTTACCTGTAGCGCCTCCTTCCCCGCCGCTCACCTCGCTTCGCCTCCCGCCGAAGGCTTCGCCGACGTCCTTGTCGGTCTGCAATATGGCGACGAAGGCAAAGCGAAGATCATCGACGCCCTCGCTGCGGGGTACGACGTGATCGCCCGATTCAATGGCGGCGCCAACGCCGGCCACACCATCGACACACCCTTTGGCCGCATCGCGCTCAAGCAACTGCCCTCAGGCGTGTTTCATCCCCACGCCACGCTGTACATCGGGTCTGGGTGCGCGCTCAACCCGTGGAAGCTGGCTGACGAGATCGAACAACTCCGCGAGATGGGCGTCCCGCTCGAGGGCCGGCTACGCATCAGTGCGCGAGCCGCGCTCGTGCAGCCCCACCACATTGCGCTGGATCGACGCGGCGGCGGCACGATCGGTACCACGGGTAACGGCATCGGGCCGTGCTACGCGGATCGCGCCTTGCGTGTGCGCAACGACAAACGCGTCAATCTGATGCTCGGCGATCTGCTCAATAGCGAGGCGGACACCGTAGCTTCGATGCGCGATGTCTTCACGGGCATGATCAACGCGGACGGGGGAACGTCGCCCTGGGTCGCCGAAATGTCGGATCTGTTGTTGAGCCTGCCGAAAGTCGCCGACACCTTGCGCGCCTACATCGAACCCGATCGAGGATGGCTTGCGAATCGCGTGAAGCAAGGCGCCAGGGTGTTGTTCGAAGGGGCGCAGTCGGTGTTGCTTGATGTCGTTGACGGCTGTCAGCCGTATGTCACGTCGAGCCACACGGTGCCGGCATATGCGTATGTGGGGGGCGATCTGTCGCCGAAGTACCACCGTCGGACCATCGGCGTGGCGAAGGCCATCATGTCGCGCGTGGGGCGTGGCCCGTTTCCGTCGGAGTTGGGGGGAGAGCGCTCGGCGCAATATTGCGATGACGCGTCCCAGTCTCACCTCGGCGTGACCGACGAGCAGGCACGCTTTTCGCCGGAACAACTGCTGCGCTCCAACGATCCGTTCGACGTGGGCACCGCGCTTCGCATGCTCACCGGCGAGTACGGCACGGGGACGGGGCGCCCGCGTCGTATCGGCATGCTCGACCTCGCGCAGTTGCGAGAGGTCGTCAAGGCCCACGCTGTCGACTGCGTCTACCTCAACAAGGTTGACTGCCTCGCCCACTACTTCCATTCGACTTATCAGGGCGTGCCGATGCGTGTAAATCGCGACGTGCTGTCCAGCGACGTTATGCCCGACGTGCTGATCTATCCCGGACTGTCCGAGCACTCACTCACACTCGGACGCGAAGGCAAGCTCGACGCCGCCATGCATGGCTTCGTCGATTTCGTCGAGCGGCAAATCGGCGCGCCGCTGGCCGGCATCGGACTGGGGCCGGAACGGGCCAGCCTGGTATCGCTGAGCGCGCATCAACCGGCGCTTGTCGTCGCGGCGTCCCCGCATGTCTGATCGGCATACGGGGAGCAGCGTTGCAACGTGCATGCCCGGCGATGGCGGGTCGGTTGAGCATGGGCAGCGGCCGTGGCGAGACGTCGCCGCCGTGACCCGCGGCGGCGGGGAGGCACCGTTCCCGCCGCTGCGGCCCGAGCACCTGTTCTTCAACCTGTCGCTCATGCCGTATGCCACGCATCCGCTGGTCTGTGAACGCGGTCAGGCGGCTCGGCAGCAGTTGAGTGCGCGCCGTCTGGCCGATTACCTGAACAAGACGGAACGTGTCGAACTACACATCGTGAATCGCGCCATCGAGCAAATGCTCGACATGCCTGGCATCGCGTCGGTCAGCCGTGACGATCTGCTCGCCATCTACACGGACGAGGGATTTCACACGTGGATGATGGAGCGATTCCGCAGACATCTGTTGAAACAGGCGGGGTATGAGCTGGCGCGAACGCCATCGCTGAGTGTCGTACGCGTGCTGGCGTTGTGTGAGGCGGTGCCCGAAACGCATCGCGAGATGGCCATCGTCGCAGCGGCAACGGTGACCGAGACATTGATCACAGGCACGCTGCGGCAGGCGGGGGCCGGTGACGATATCTACCCGCCCGTGCGCGCAATGCTGAGCGAACATGGCGCCGACGAACGACGTCATCAGGCGGCGTTTGTCCGTTTTTCCAGCGAGTGGATTCCGTCGTTATCTCCAGCGGACCGCGCCTTTCTCGACGCCCTGCTTCCTGACCTGATGACCGCGTTTCTTGCACCTGAATTACCGGTGTGGCGAGCGCATCTGTGTGCCGTCGGGCTGGATGCCACTGAAGCCGATCGTGTGATCCGCGAGAGCATCGACCCGCTCGAAGTCGGCGTGCAAATGATGGAAGCGGCGCGGGTGCCACGGCGTTTGTTCGAGCGATTGGGCATGGCCTGTGCGGAACGCTTCGCGCAACAAGCGAGTCGCTGGCGGCCGCCTTGAGCGTCGGCCAGTCGAGCCGCTGACGTGGCGACGCACGCGATCGTGCGGCCGAACCGGTTCAACCCGGCGGGCAACGTTGTGCTGTTCCCGCGCTTCGCCGATACACGACCAGGAGAGATCTGTGAATTGCCACTGGCTAGCCCCCGATCTGACCATGAGTGCGGCGGAGTATCGCGCACTCCTCGAGGCGGCGCTCGCCTTCAAGCGCCGCTATCCGCAGCACACGGAATCTGCGCTGCGCGGCCGAACGATCTACTTTCTGTTTTACAACGCGTCGTTACGCACTCGCAGTAGCTTCCAGACCGGACTGTCGCGAATGGGCGGCCATGCGATCGTCCTCGATCCGCTGAACGGGATCTATACGCCCGCGCTACCCGAGGCGGAGATTCCGTACTCAACGGAGCGCGTGGCTGACGTGGCGCGCGTGCTCTCATCCTATGGCGACGCGATTGCCATTCGCATGTATGGCGCGCCGGCCGGGTGGGTGTACGGTGCGGCGCATCGTCATCTCGAAGCTTTTTCTCAGTCGAGTCGGGTGCCCGTCATCAACATGGAGTGCGACCGCTTTCATCCATGTCAGGCGCTTGCCGATGTGATGACGATGCGTGAGCAATTGGGCGGACTGGCCGGCCGGCGGCTGTGCATCAGTTGGGCGTATTCCGGTAGCTGGCACAAGCCAGTGGCCGTGCCGCAGAGTCTGTTGCTCGCCGCAGTGAAATCCGGGATGGACGTGACGCTTGCGCATCCGCCATCGCTCGGCCTCGATCCGCAGGTGATGACCGCGGCCACGCGGTTCGCCGAGCAGACCGGGGCGCGTCTGCGCGTGACCCACGATCTGCGCGACGGCGTGACCGATGCGCACGCCGTTTACGCCAAATCGTGGTGCAGTCTCGCGCATCTTCCGCAATGTCACGGCGATTCGGTCGACGAGGCCGCCATGCACAACGTCTTCGAGCGGTACCGGGACTGGTGCGTCGACGCCGACGTCATGCGACGCGCAGCGCCCGACGCAGGCTACCTGCATTGCCTTCCCGCTGACCGGGGGCAGGAGGTGACGGACGACGTGATCGATGGCCCGTCGTCGTGGGTTTTCCACCAGGCCGCGAATCGACTTCATGCGCAGAATGCCGTGATGGCGCACCTGCTGAATCCGGGGTGCCTCGCGTGAGGCCGCCGTTTTCGTACCACTACGTGTGTGTGAGGTGTGCAACGCCGCAGTCGTGGGGCGCGATCCGTTATCGCTGCCCCGTGTGTGGACAGAATCTTCGCATTCAACGGCGGGTGGACGCGGATTCGCCATGCGCCGCGGACATCGTGAATACGTTTCAGGGACGGGGAATGTGGCGATATGGCGCACTCCTTCCGGTTGAAGCGCACTGGGCGAGCCGGTTGGTCGTGGGCGCCACGCCGTTGGTCGATTGCGGCGACGACAGCGGCGTCCGTCTCTGGGTGAAGGATGAGGCGCGGAACCCAAGCGGATCGCTCAAGGACCGCGCCACCGACGTGGTGCTGGCGGTCGCCAAACGCGCCGGGTGCCAGCATGCGGTGACCGCATCGACCGGCAATGCCGGTGCGTCGCTGGCGTGCCTCGCGGCGTCGCAGGGAATGTCGGCCACCGTGGTCGTGCCGGCAAGCACGCCTCGCGTGAAGCTCGCGCAGATTCGCGCGTATGGGGCGAAGGTCTGCGAGGTCGAGGGCAGCTACGACGACGCCTTCGACATCGCTGAGCGCATGGCCGACGACGCCAGCGTGTGCTGTCGCAATACGGGCATCAATCCCTTCACGCGCGAAGGGAAGAAGACGTGCGCGTTCGAGATGGCGGAGGCGCTCGATTGGCGTGTACCCGATTGGGTCATCGTACCCACGGGGGACGGCAACATTCTGTCAGGCATCGCGGCGGGGTTTCTCGATCTCTATTCGCTCGGCATTACCTCCGCCATGCCGCGATTGCTCGCGGCGCAGGCCGACAGCGCAAGCAGCATCACGCGCGATTGGCGCGCCTGCGACGATGCCATGGCCTTGCCTGCGTCGCCCACGCAGGTCAGCCCGGACACCGTGGCCGACAGTCTGGCGGTCGGTCGTCCGCGCGATCATTTCGCGGCCCTGCATGCCTTGCGCGCCACGCGCGGCGCGTGCGTCGCACTCAGTGACGCACGGATCATGGTGGCGGCGCGCAATCTCGCGCAGCGCTTCGGCCTGTGGTTCGAACCGTCGACGGCCGCCGGCTACGCCGCATTGGGCGAGTGTCTCGCGACGGGGCGCATCGAGCCCCGGTCGCGCGTGGTGCTGCTCGGGACGGGAAGCGGCCTGAAATCTCCACAGTGTTTTGACGCTGTGACGCCCGGCCAACTGCGGGACTATGTCGAAGCTGCGCCGCGCCGCATGCCTGACGACCCAGGATACGTGCAATCGGAGGCGCAGCCGTGATCCGCCCGCGCATCATTGTGCTCGGTGCCGGGGTCAGCGGCCTGACGACGGCCGTGACGATGGCGTTGGCCGGGTGCGACGTCGTTATCTACGCGGCAGAGGGGCCGGCGCAGACGACGTCGGCGCTCGCGGCGGCCATCTGGCATCCGTTTTATCAGGCGCCCGACCTCGTCTATCTCGAACGCGCCCGGCAAACCTACGCGACGATGCGTCGCCTGTCCGCCGACGCGGCGTCAGGCGTGCGGATGCGCGTGCTCACCGAATATTTTCAACGCGATGCCGGGCCGCCGTGGTGGACGGAATGTGCCAGCGGCCTTGAGCGTCTGGCGCCGGCGGACGTGCCGTCGCGCTTCGCCTGCGCTTACCGCATGGACGTGCCCGTGGCCGACGCAGCGGTCTATCTTCGCTACCTGATGACGCTGTTCCTCGAACTCGGCGGCCGGTATGTGGCGCAGCGCGTCGGCGATCCGGCGTCGTTGCTCGGCGACGCCGAGCACGTCGTGAATTGCTGCGGTTATGGAAGCCGGCCGTTTGGCGACAGCGATTTATCGTTGTCGCGCGCCATTGTGCTTCGGGCAGAGCGCGACGCCGCCGTGCGCGGCTGCTTCATCGACGATTCCGATCCGCAGGCGCCGACATACGTGGTCGAACGGAACGAGGACATCGTACTGGGCGGCACCGCCGATCCCGACCTGACGTCGACCGTGATCGGCGAGCGGCAGGTCGAGGACATCGTACGTCGATGCACCGGGCTGTGTGAGGGCGTCGCCGCGCTGCGTGTCGTTGAAGTCCGCCTCGGATTTCGGCCGATGCGACGGGTGACACGGGTGGCGTGCGACGCGGACCACCCGCGTCTGCTTCACAACTACGGCCATGGGGGCGGGGGCTTCACGTTGTCGTGGGGATGCGCCAATGAGGTGCTTCGGCTCACGGGCGTGGCATCACACAACTAGCCCCCGCCTTCGGATAGCAGGCGAGGGATGACAACCCTGGGAGACGACATGGAACTGGATCCGGCGACGCTCGACGAGGCAAGTCGCTACAACTTCATGATGAGTACGATTCTGCCGCGGCCGATCGCATGGGTCAGTACCGTCGATGCGCAAGACCGGCCGAATCTGGCGCCCTATGCGTACTTCATGGGCGTGTGCTGTGTGCCGATGACGGTACTGTTCTGCCCGGTGGTGCCGCCGGCACCGAAGCGAAAGAAGGACACGTTGCTCAACGTCGAGTCGGTGCCGGAGTTCGTCGTGAACGTGGCGAGCCTGTCGTGTATCGAGGCCGTGAATCTCTCGGCGGCGCCGTTGCCGCCCGGCGAGTCTGAGTTCGCGCTCACCGGCATGACCCCGGTTGCCTCGTCGCGCGTGCGGCCGCCGCGGGTTCAGGAGGCTGCGGTCGCGTACGAATGCCAGGTCCGCGACATTATCGAGATCAGCGCCGCGCCGGGCGGGGGATGGGTCGTGCTCGGCACCGTCGTCGCGGTCCATGTCGACGACGCGTTGCTCGACCCTGTCACGCATCACGTGGATTTGCAGACGCTCCGTCCCGTGGGGCGATTGGGCGGCGGATCGTTCGTGAATGCCGCGAGCGACACCTTCACGTTGACGCGATACAAGACGCTCGCCGATCTTGCGGCGCGGAGCCAATGACGGGCGACACGCTGCCGGCGAAGTCGTCCAGCAGGCCGTAATCGCTCGCCAGCTTCGCGGCCCGATGGCGGCTCGAGACGTCGAACTTGCGCATGACGCTGCGCAGATGAAACACCACACCATGCTCGGAGAGCGTGAGAATGCGCCCGATTTCCCACGACGTCTTGCCGCGCGCCACCCACCGCAGACACTCGCGCTCGCGCGGTGTCAGCACAGGGGCGCCGTGATGCACGGCGTCGCGTTGCACGATGCGCCACACGGCTTCATGCACATGCATCGCCAACAACGCGCCGGCATGCGGCTTCCAGGCAGGCGCGCCGAGTGCCCGCCCATAGCAGGGAGGCGGGCGGGTCGATGAGAGGCTTAACATGCCCGACGCGCCCGACGGGGTGAATACCGGATACGTCACGCCGTAGCGCATGCCCGCGGCGCGCTGTTCGCGAAGCAGCCGCCGGGCATCGGGCGATGTATAGAGCGTTGGCGTCCATTCGACGGGGGTGAGTTGCCGGCTGGCGCGCGCCAGCACCGGATCGACGTTCGCGTAGCGCTGAGCGTCGTAGTGCGCTTGCCACGCCTGCGGCAAGTTGCCGAGTCGAGGCGTTGCCCGTTTCCCGCCTGGCAGAGGGAAATGTCCGCGATAGCTGAAATAACGGTGGCTGAGCGAGCCGCACAACGTTTGCAGCAGGGCGCACAAGGCATCGAAGTCGGTGGCGGAGCGCAAGGCGCTCAGACCGTCGGCAAACGAGCGGGGAGTGACGCAACGCGTGGCACGCATGGCATGGCGAGGTGGGGAACAGGTTTCGGTTTTAGCACGCGTTGTATCGTCGCGCGCATCGAGGGTCGCCAAGGGGCCGGCGCGCATCGGCCGTGCAGCCGCCGCGGCGCGCCGCCTCAGGGCGCGACATAACGTCGCACGCGCCCCATGGTGCCGTATCGACGGTTGACGGATATCGGACGAATCCCGCATCGCAGCGAAGGCGGCCGGAGTGCTCCGCGTTGCGCGATTGGCGTGACGCGGTGCTGGACTAGTGGGGTGACGGTCGTTGGCGAGGGGCGCTTCGGGTAGTCAGGACACCGCAACGAGTCGTCGCGTTGCTGCAATGTGTCAAACCGATGACGCATAGGGAGTATCCCGTAGTCGCTTCGCCGTCGCGATTTCAGACTAGGGGAATAAACGGATTTCCCTTTTGCATCAATGAGTTCAGGAGAATGCTATGGTGCGCCAAATACTCGGTATCAATGTTGTCGCTTGGAGAAGGCGCGTTCTATAATGCGGCAGTTTGTCGCGGCCCGGACGCAGCAAGTTCCCGGCCGTCGGACATGAAAGACCCAAAATGCCCCACGGGTGACGGCGATGCTCGCAGCCTCTTCTTCCGATGCCGATTCGGTGACGAAGGAATGGAAGCACAAGCGCAACTGCGCGATATCGCCGCGCCAGTTTGTCCTGTTCTACCTGTCGTTGGCCGCCGTGTCGCTGGGTGTTGCCTTGATTGCGGCGTGGCGCGGTGGGTGGTTGGTCTTGCCGTTCACAGGCCTGGACTTGCTCGTGGTGGGCGTTGCGTTTGTCATTCATGCCCGGCATGCCACAGATTACGAGGTCATTCGGTTGTCGCCCGTGAGCCTTGTGGTCGAGCAACGTTCAGCACAGAGGTTGACGCAGTACGAGTTCAATCCCCGCTGGGTGCGCATCGACATCGAGAAGCCGCCGCGTTTGCGCATTGTCTTGCGCTCGGGTAGCCGCTCGGTCACTGTCGGTGCCTACCTTGCGCCGCATCGCCGCGAAACGTTTGCGCGCGAGCTGCGCCGTTGTCTTGCCCAACAGGCCTGAGAGATGGAGACAATCTCGGGCGACCGCCAGGGAGGTTTGGATGGTAATTTTGGGTAAGGAAGCTATGAAAAAAACGAAACACGCCTTGGCGGCCTTCCTTGCGGGCGCCTCGCTGCTCGCCTGCGTTCCGGCCCTGGCGGCGGTCACGGACATGCCCGGGGGGCCGGCCGTCAACGAACTCAACTTCCAGCCGCCGGTCACGAAACTCGCGCAAGAGCTTCACAGCCTGCACACCATGATGTTGATCATCTGCCTGGTGATCTTCCTCGGCGTGTTCGGCGTGATGTTCTACTCGATCTTCAAGCACCGCAAATCCAAGGGCCATCAAGCCGCGAATTTCCATGAAAGCACCACGGTCGAAGTCATCTGGACCGTTGTGCCGTTCATCATCGTGATTCTGATGGCGCTGCCCGCCACGAAGACCGTGGTCGCCATGAAGGACACCACCAACGCCGATCTCACGATCAAGGTCACCGGCTATCAGTGGAAATGGGGTTATGACTACCTCAAGGGCGACGGCGAGGGCATCAAGTTCCTCTCCACGCTCACCACGCCGCGCAGCCAGATCGACGGGGAGTCGCCGAAGAGCAACACGTATCTGCAGGAAGTCGACAACCCGATGGTCGTGCCGGTCAACAAGAAGGTGCGTCTGATCACCACGGCCAACGACGTCATTCATTCGTTCTACGTACCGGCCTTCGGCATCAAGCAGGACGCGATTCCGGGCTTCGTGCGCGACACATGGTTCAAGGCTGAAAAGGTCGGCGAGTATCGCGGCTTCTGCACCGAGCTGTGCGGCAAGGAACACGCATTCATGCCGGTCGTGGTGAAGGTCGTCTCGGAAGCGGACTACAACACGTGGGTCGAGTCGCAGAAGAAGCTGATGGCCGCGTCGGCCGACGATCCGAACAAGACCTACACCGTGCAGGAGTTGATGGAGCGTGGCCAGAAGGTCTACGCGTCGAATTGCGCGGTGTGCCACCAGCCGAACGGCAAGGGCGGCGGCGCCTTCCCGGCGCTCGACGGCTCGAAGATCGCGAACGGACCGGTGGCCGATCACATCAGCATCGTGCTGCATGGCAAGAATGCGATGCCTAACTGGTCGCATCTGAACGATGTGGAGCTTGCGTCGGTGATCACATTCGAGCGCAACTCGTGGGGTAACAAGACCGGCGACGTGATTCAGCCGGCACAGGTGCGCGAAGCGCGTGGCAACAAGTCGGCCAAGGCCGCAGGGGCTGCCGACGCTGGCGCAGCGAAGAACAGTTAAGTGCCGTTCGACCAGTTCGAGGAAGGAGATTGGGTATGAGTTCCATCGCTCACGATCACGTGGCGGGTCACGACGATCACGCGCACGACCATCCGCATGGGTGGCGTCGCTGGCTGTTCGCGACGAATCACAAGGACATCGGCACGATGTACATGATCTTCTCGTTTGTCATGCTGCTCTCGGGCGGCGTGATGGCGTTGATGATCCGTACGGAGTTGTTCGAACCGGGCCTGCAGTTCATTCGTCCGGAGTTCTTCAACCAGCTCACCACCATGCACGGGCTGGTGATGATTTTCGGCGCGATCATGCCGGCGTTCGTGGGGTTTGCGAACTGGATGATCCCGCTGCAGATCGGCGCGTCGGACATGGCCTTCGCGCGCATGAACAACTTCAGCTTCTGGCTGCTGCCGGTCGGCGGCCTGCTGCTGCTCTCGTCGTTCCTCGTACCGGGCGGCGCCACGGCAGCCGGCTGGACGATGTACGCGCCGCTGTCGGTGCAGATGGGGCCGGGCCAGGATCTGGCGATCTTCGGTGCGCACATTCTCGGCGCGTCGTCGATCATGGGCGCGATCAACATCATCGTGACCATCCTCAACATGCGCGCGCCGGGCATGACGCTGATGAAGATGCCGATGTTCGTGTGGACGTGGCTGATTACCGCCTATCTGCTCATCGCCGTGATGCCGGTGCTCGCCGGCGCGATCACGATGCTGCTCACGGACCGTCACTTCGGCACGTCGTTCTTCAACGCGGCGGGCGGCGGCGATCCGGTCATGTATCAGCACATCTTCTGGTTCTTCGGACACCCGGAGGTGTACATCATGATTCTGCCGGCGTTCGGGATCGTCTCGCAGGTGATTCCGGCGTTCTCGCGCAAGCGGCTGTTCGGCTATAGCTCGATGGTGTACGCCACGGCGTCGATCGCGATCCTGTCGTTCATGGTGTGGGCGCACCACATGTTCGTGACGGGCATGCCGGTCACGGGCCAGCTCTTCTTCATGTACGCCACGATGCTGATCTCGGTGCCGACGGGCGTGAAGGTGTTCAACTGGGTTGCCACGATGTGGAAGGGCTCGCTCACGTTCGAGACGCCGATGCTCTTCGCCATCGGCTTCCTCTTCGTGTTCACGATGGGCGGCTTCACCGGCCTCATGCTCGCCATGGCGCCGCTCGACATCCAGATGCACGGTACTTACTACGTGGTGGCGCACTTCCACTACGTGCTGGTGGCCGGTTCGCTCTTTGCGCTCTTCTCAGGGTTCTATTACTGGGTGCCGAAGTGGACTGGCCACATGTACAACGAGTGGCGTGGCAAATTCCACTTCTGGGGCACGCTCATCTCGTTCAACGTGACGTTCTTCCCGATGCACTTCCTGGGGCTGGCCGGCATGCCGCGTCGCTATGCGGACTATCCGGCGCAATTCACGGATTTCAACCAGGTGGCGACGATCGGCGCGTTCGCCTTCGGCCTGATGCAGGTGTACTTCCTGTTCTTCGTGGCGCTGCCGACGTGGCGCAGCGGCCCGGCGGCCGAAGCGAAGCCGTGGGATGGTGCGGAGGGCCTCGAGTGGACGGTGCCGAGCCCGGCGCCGTTCCATACGTTCGAGACGCCGCCGAAGGTGCATTGATCATGGCTGCGACTCGCGAGCAACGCGCGAAGAACCTGCGCACGGGGCTGATCCTGGGCTCCGTCGTGCTGGTGTTCTTCTTCGGGGTGATGATCAAGGTTAAGCTGGTGGGCGGCATCTGATCCGGACGTCCCGTCGCACCGACGGGACGCTCGGTACGAGAAGCCGGTTCACGACGGCACACGGCAGCACACGGCAACCGACGGCATCGGAGGACTGACGGCCGTCAAGCGGGGAACCGGCAAGGCGAATATGAGCGGTTTGCGACGAATCAATGTGCGCACCTTCAGCAAGCTTCTGCTGATGGTCGTGGTGATGTTTGGCTTCGGTTACGCCATGGTGCCGTTCTACCGGGCGTTCTGCAATCTGGTGGGTATCAACCAGTTGGGCGATCGCGCGACCGAGATCACCGCTCGCAATTCGCAGGTCGACGAAAGCCGCACGATCACCGTCGAGTTCGACGCCAATGCCCAGGGCCCGTTGCGCTTCAAGCCGGCGAAGAGCAGTCTGACGGTGCATCCGGGGCAGATCGCGACCATCGAGTACGAAGTGGCGAATCAGCAGTCGCATGAGGTGCGTGCACAGGCGATTCCCAGCTATGCGCCGGCGCTGGCCGCGAGCTACTTCAAGAAGATCGAGTGCTTCTGCTTTACGCAGCAGACACTCAAGGCCGGAGAGGCCAAGGAATACCCGGTGGTCTTCGTGGTGGACACGAAGCTGCCCAAGGATGTGAATACGATTACGCTGTCCTATACTTTTTTCGATCTCGGCAAGAACGACGTCAGTCCGCGCGCGGATACCGCAACCGGTGCCCAGGCTGGCGAGTTGAACGCAGGACCGACGGGGGGAGGCAAGGGCAGCAATGGATGACTTGAAGGAGGCGACCCAGCGCAAGCTGTCATTCGTCCAGACCATCAAAGCCGTGTTCTGGTCGTTTTTCGGCGTGCGCAAGGGGCGTGATCATGACCGCGACATGGCGCAGCTCAACCCTGTGCATCTGATCGTCGCGGGGCTGATCGGAGGCATCCTGTTCGTCGTGGCGCTGGTATTGCTGGCGAAGCTCGCCATTCGGCTCGCGACGTGAGTGGCATCGACAAAGAGAACCAAGCCTGGAGAGATAAGAATGAGTGGTCAACACCAAACGGCGCCTTACTACTACGTGCCGGCCCCGTCGCGCCATCCTGTGAGCTGCAGTGTCGGCCTGCTGGTGGTGCTCGGCTCGGCGGCCGCGTGGGTCAATGGACAACCGTGGGCCCCGTGGACGGCGCTGGTCGGCCTGCTGTGGGTACTGTGGGTGCTGCGTAGCTGGTTCGGCGACTCGATTGCCGAGTCCGAGGGCGGCCTGTACGGCAAGCGCATCGACGCGTCCTACCGCTGGGGCATGAGCTGGTTCATCTTCTCCGAGGTGATGTTCTTCGCGGCGTTTTTCGGCGCACTGTTCTACGCCCGCACCCTGGCGATGCCGTGGCTCGGCGATCTCGACAACAAGCTGCTCTGGCCCGACTTCAGCGCCGTGTGGCCGAACGCCGGCCCGGCCGGCGTGGTGGACGCCTTCGAGACGATGGGCCCGTGGCCGATCCCCACGCTCAATACGGCACTGCTCTTGACCTCGGGCGTCACGCTGACGATCTCGCACCACGCGCTGCGCGCCAACCATCGCGCCCGCGCGATTTTCTGGCTGTTCGCCACCGTCGCGTTGGGCTTCACGTTCCTGGGCTTCCAGGCGTACGAGTATCACCATGCCTACACCGAGCTGAACCTGAAGCTGACCTCGGGCGTGTATGGCTCGACGTTCTTCCTGCTCACCGGCTTCCACGGCTTTCACGTGATGTTGGGCGCGATCATGCTGACCGTCATGATGGTGCGCATGATGAAGGGGCACTTCACACCGGAGCATCACTTCGGCTTCGAGGGCGCCGCGTGGTACTGGCACTTCGTCGACGTGGTGTGGCTGGGACTGTACGTGGTGGTCTACTGGCTCTGACGCCGACAGCCGTCTGTGCATCGGGGGAACGCCGCCGGATTCCGGCGGCGTTTCCTTTTGCAGTGATGGCGGGGGCTGAGGCGAGGGCAGCGAGGCGAGGCCGCGCCCGGCACGCGCTTTCACGGCTCGATGGCCGGCCGGACGGAATGGCGGGGATGGGCGAGGCGAGAGGCGGATGCGGACGCGATGCGGCTTTATGTCGCACGACCGCCGCCGGCCGGCAAGCCATGACGCCGCGCGATGGCCCGTCGCATGACGTGGATCGAACCCGTAGGGTGGGCATGGGGTGCGGCGTTTTGCCGCAGAGAAGCGGCGCGGGACTCAGTATCGTATGCCCGTGCTGTGAATCCACCCCATCCAGTTGGCGAACAGGATGAGCAGGAACAGCGTCACCGACAGGCCGACGCGCACCATGAGCGAATGCACGGTGCGATTCGATCCGCCCTTGTCCCGCATCATGAAAAACAATGCGGACGCCAGACTGCCGAGAATCAGGACGAAGGCGATGGCAACGATAATACGCATGATGTGTCCGATCACAATGATGCGACATTATCGGGCAACGAACACGCGCTGGCACGCTGCAATGCGGTGTGTTGATCGCCCGCCTGCGTCGCGATGCCAGACAAGGAATGGATGTGTTGAAAACCCTTTTGCGCGGTATGCGCCCGGTGCCGGCGGTGCTGGTGCTGTTGGCCGTGATGCTGACGGCGGCGCTTGGTGTGTGGCAATACGATCGTGCCCAGATGCGTCTGGCGCGTCAGGCGCAGATCGAGCAGGCCGAACACGCGCCGGTACTCGTGCTGGGTGCACAGGCTTACACGCTCGGTGACGTGGCGAACCGGCGCGTGCGCGTCACGGGACGCTTCCTGCAGAACCGCGTGGTGTACCTGGACAATCGTCCCCGCAACGAACTGCCCGGTTTCTATGTGGTGATGGCGCTGCAGATCGCACCGGATCACGTGGTGCTCGTCAATCGGGGATGGTTGCCCCGCGATTTGCGCGATCGCACGTCGATCATGCCGTACGCGACCCCAGCCGGTGACGTCACCATCGAGGGCCTGGCGCAGCCGGACCCGTCGCGGGCGTTCGAGTTGGGCAAAGGCGGTTCTGCGCCGGGGATGACGATTCGCCAGAACCTCGACGTGGCGGATTACGCGCGCGAATCGGCGCTGCCGCTACAGCCGTTCGTCATCATGCAAACGAACGACACGGGCGATCATCTGTTGCGCGACTGGCCTGCGCCGGCCAGCGGGGCGGATCGCAACTACGGGTATATGGCGCAGTGGGCCGGCATGTCGCTGGTGCTCGCGCTGCTGGGCTTGCGTCTGGCGTATCGGCGAGGACGCCGGCTGGCGGCGTCCCCCGACAACCACTTCAAGCGGGCATGAGGCGAACATGAGTACAGAGGTGAATCCCGGGCACGCCGACGGCCCCGCCATCGACCCGGCGCAGCGACGCCGAGCGCGGCGTATGTTGGTGATGCTGTTCGTCGTGTGTGCGGCGCCGGCGGTGGCCGCGTACCTGATGTATTACGTCTTCAAGCCGCAGGGCGGCACGTCGGCCTACGGCAAGCTGATCGAGCCGCAGCGTCCGCTGCCCGCGCTGGTGGCGCGCGACGACGAGACGGGGCAGACGCTGCCGCTGTCGTCGCTCAAAGGCAAGTGGCTGATGATCAGCGCGGACACGGCCGCTTGCGACGAGAATTGCGTGAGCAAGCTCTTCTACATGCGGCAGATTCGCGTGTTGCAGGGCAATGAGCGCACGCGCGTGGAAACGCTCTGGCTGGTGACGGATGCCTCCTCCGTGCCGCAGAAAATCGACAGCGCGTATCCGGACACGCGCCGTCTGCGCGTCGATCCTGCCGCACTGGCCGCCTGGCTGCCAACGCAGGACGGCACCCAGGTGAGCGACCACATCTATCTGGTCGATCCGCTGGGCAACCTGATGATGGCGTTCCCGAAGCACGCCGACCCGAGCAAGATCAAGCGCGATCTGTCGCGCCTGCTCAAGTGGTCGGGAACGGGTTGAGGGGCGAGCCCCGACAACTGCAACGAGACCGTGTGCAATGGCGCACCGGACATGACGAAGACCTGACGTAAAACCGATGCTTTACCTTCTGGAACTGGGCTTTATCGGCCTGTGTATCGCGGTGCTGCCGCTGGGCTGGGTGCTGCTGCGCCGCGACGCGAACAAATACCGCAAACTGGCCTGGGTGACGACCTTCCTCACGCTCGACCTGATCATGTTCGGCGGCTTCACGCGGCTCACGGATTCGGGGCTCGGGTGTCCTGACTGGCCGGGCTGCTACGGCACGTCGTCGCCGTTCGCCGCCCATGCGGACATTCATGCCGCGCAGTTGCTGCTGCCGAGCGGCCCGGTGACGTTCGTCAAGGCGTGGATCGAGATGGTTCACCGCTACTTTGCCATGGCCGTGGGCGTGCTCATCATTGCGCTGATGGTGACGGCCTGGGTGAAGCGACGCGAACTGAAGCAGTCGCCCTGGCTCGCCACCTGGCTGTTTGTGCTCGTTTGCGTGCAGGGAGCGTTCGGCGCCTGGACCGTCACGATGAAGCTTCAGCCAGTGATCGTCTCGACACATTTGATGTTGGCGCTCACTTTATTGGCGTCGCTCGTTTGGTTGGCATCGCGCCAGATGCCGCTCGCCAGCGTGGCGGCCGACCCCGACGCGCTGCGCTGGCGCTGGGCCGCACTCTTCGGACTGGTGTTGCTGGTGTTCCAGATCGCGCTCGGTGGGTGGGTGAGCACCAACTACGCAGTGCTTGCCTGTACCGATTTCCCGACGTGTCAGGGCCAGTGGGTGCCGCCGATGGACTTCCATAACGGCTTCAGGCTCTGGCGCGCGCTGGGGAAAACGGCCGGTGGTGAGGTGATTCCCATGGACGCGCTGGTCGCGATCCATTGGGTGCACCGGACGTTCGCGGTGGTGGTGGTGGCGTATCTGGCCTGGCTGGCGAGCCGGTTGCGACGTTTTGCCGCGCTCAGAAAGCCATCGGTCCTGGTGTTGATCCTGGTGTTCGCGCAATTCGCAACTGGCTTGTCGAACATCGTTTTCCAATGGCCGCTGCTCAACGCCATCGCCCACAACGGCGGGGCGGCGATCCTGCTGCTATTGCTCGTTATGTTAAACTTCCGCATCCGCGCCGCCAAAACGGCGTTAATGGCGGCCCGCCTGAGCGATCAGGCTGATGACCTTCCGGCCCGCCAGAAGCCCCTCCCAGCAGCGCAGCCGGCTGCCGCTCCACTCGCCGGCGCCCCGACTGGCTCGGCGTAGCGCATTGCCTCTGAGTGTATGAAAAGCACGACCCTTCCCCATCCGCCAGCGAGCCGTATCGCACAATACTGGGCATTGACCAAGCCCCGTGTGACGCAGCTCGCCGTGTTCTGCGCCGTGATCGGCATGTTCCTGTCCACGCGGGGCATGGTGCCGCTGCAGGTGCTGATCGGCGGCACCCTCGGTATCTGGCTGCTGGCTGGATCCGCCTTCGCCGTGAATTGCCTGATCGAGCAACGCGTCGACGCGCTGATGCGCCGCACGGCGTGGCGGCCGTCCGCTCGTGGCGAGATCGCGCCGTGGCAGATCATCGTCTTCTCGACGATCCTCGGCGCAGCCGGCATGGCGGTGCTCTATACGTTTACCAATGCGCTGACGATGTGGCTCACATTGGCCACGTTCGTCGGCTATGCGCTGATCTATACCATCATCCTCAAGCCGTCCACGCCCCAGAACATCGTGATCGGCGGCGCGTCGGGGGCCATGCCGCCGGCGCTCGGCTGGGCCGCGGCCACCGGTGCCGTGCCGGCGGATGCCTGGATACTGGTGCTCATTATCTTCGTCTGGACGCCGCCGCATTTCTGGGCGCTCGCGCTCTATCGCCGTCAGGATTATGTGAATTCGGGGCTGCCCATGCTGCCGATCACGCACGGCGAGAAATACACGCGTCTGCAAATCCTGCTCTACAGTGTGGTGCTGTTCGCGGTGTCCCTGCTGCCGTTCGCACATCGCATGAGCGGTTACGTGTACCTGATTTCGGCGGTCGTGCTCTCGGGCATCTTCCTCGGCTACGCGATCAAACTGTGGCGCCACTATTCCGATGCGCTCTCGCGATCGATGTTCCGCTACTCGATCATCTACCTGTCGCTGCTGTTTGCCGCACTGCTGGTGGATCATTACGTTCAGATCTTCCTGCTCGGCTAAGCCCTTGCCGTTGGCGTTGCAGTCACGGGTTCGTGGTCCACAGTCGTTTGAGTCACGATGACAGGCGCGTTACGGTATTCCTGGCCGGCGCGCCTGTTGTCTTTGCGCGACGCATTTTTTCATCCGTTTTTGGGGCATTCGTTCATGAATCTGGCTGTCATCTGGTTGCGTCGCGCGCTGTTGCTGATGGGACTCACCGTGCTGCTCGCCGCCTGCGGCAACGACGGCCCGACGTTCCAGAGTCTCGATATCACCGGCAACAAGGCGTTTGCACAAAACTTCTCGCTGCAGGATCCGCAGGGCAAGACGCGTACGCTCGCCGACTACAAGGGCAAGGCGGTGGTGATGTTCTTCGGCTACACGCATTGCCCAGACGTTTGCCCGACAACGATGGCGCAGCTCAATCAGGTCATGCAGAAGCTCGGTCCGGACGCGCAACGCGTGCAGGTCGTGTTCGTGACCGTCGATCCGCAGCGCGATACGCCGGAACTGATGGGGCAGTATGCGCCTGCGTTCAACCCGACGTTCGTGGGGCTTCGTCCGGCCGACGATGCGGCGCTCAAGGCCGTTACCCAGTCGTTCCGCGTCGTGGTGAACAAGGTGGAAGGCTCCACGCCGACCAACTACACCATCGACCATACCGCGGGCATCTATGTCTTCGACCCGAGCGGTCAGTTGCGCCTGTTCATGCGTCCCGACGAATCGGTCGATGCGATGGCCAAGGATCTGCACACGTTGCTGAGCTGAGTCGGCATCGCGCGTGGCGTACAAAAAAATCGCGCCCCTCGGGGCGCGATTTTCACTTCTGCCGACCCGGCCCCGAGCGGGAGCGCTCAGGGGCCATTGCCTTCCTGACTGCGGCGTTCGAGGTCGTCATGCGCTTCGAACCACATCACATTGATGATGCCGAACGCGAGCGCGAGGCCGAGGCCGAGAATCCAAGAGAAGTACCACATGTCGCGACTCCTTGATCAATACATCGTGTGCGGGTTGTCGTTGACCGTCTCGATCGTCACGCGTCCACGAATCACGCGATACACCCAGCCGGTGTAGAGCAGGACGATGGGCAGGAAGACGACGACGGCAATGAGCATGATTTGCAGCGTGAGCTGACTCGAGGTGGCGTCCCAGACCGTCAGGCTGTTGCCGGGCACAGTAGCCGAGGGCATCACGAACGGGAACATCGAGAAGCCCGCGGTGAGGATGATGCCAGCCATCATCAGGCCAGTGACGACGAACGTCCACGCGTAGGCCCGGCTGGTCGCCAGCAGGGCCGCGAGCAGGGCGCACAAACAGGCAACGATCGGTGCCGCCATCATCCACGGGTACGTCTGATAGTTCGAGAGCCAAAGGCCGGGCCCCGTCGTGACCTGCTTCAGGAGCGGGTTGGCCGGCGAGTCGGTCGCGGCCATCTTCGTGATGGCGAAACCGTCGACATGCGTGGCGACGAGCACGCCCGCCACGAGGAACAGCAGCAGCGTGCCCAGCGCGGTGAGGCGCATGATGCGTCCGGCACGTTCGGCCACGATCGGATCGGCCTTCATGCGCAGATGGGCCGCGCCGTGCGTGAGCAGCATCAGCAGGCTCACGAGGCCGCACAGCAGCGCGAACGGATTGAGCAGCGCCCAGAACGAGCCGGTGTACGTGGAGCGCATGGTGTCGTCGAACGAGAACGGCAGGCCGAGCAGCAAGTTACCGAAGGCCACGCCGAACACCAGCGACGGCACCACGCTGCCGGCGAACAGCGCCCAGTCCCACGAATTGCGCCAGCGTGCGCTCGGCAGCTTGTTGCGGTAGTCGAAGCCGACCGGGCGCAGAAACAACGCGAAGAGCACGAGCAGCAGCGCCCAGTACAAGCCCGAGAACGCCGCCGCGTAGACGAGCGGCCAGGCGGCGAACATGGCGCCGCCCGCCGTCACGAACCAGACCTGGTTGCCTTCCCAGGTGGGCGCGACCGTATTGATGATGACGCGGCGCTCCGCGTCGGTCTTGCCCAGGAAGGGCAGCAGCGTGGCCGTGCCCATGTCGAACCCGTCGAAGAAGGCGAAGCCGATCAGCAGTACGCCGATGAGCACCCACCAGACCAGCTTGAGTACGGTGTAATCGATCATCATGATGTGGTGTCTCCCTGACGATCAGACCGAAGCCGTCGGACGCTTGCCAACCATGGCCGCGCCGTCGGTCCCTTCGGTCTCGAAGTGATAGCGGCCGGTGTGCAGCGACGACGGGCCGAGCTTGACGTACTTCACCATCAGGAACATTTCGACGATGAGCAACGCGGTGTAGAAGATGATGAAGCCCGCGAGGCTCAGGTACAGGTCGGTTGCCGAGAGCGACGAGACCGAAAGGTGGGTCGGCAGCACGCCGGCGATGGTCCACGGCTGACGCCCCATCTCGGCGACGATCCACCCGAATTCGATGGCGATCCACGGCAGCGGAATCGCCCACACCGTCCAGCGCAGGAACCACGCCGAGCGAGGCTTGAGCAGACGACGACGTGCGCACAGCCAGAACGCCCAGAGGAACGTGAACAGGAACAGGAAGCCCAGCGCGACCATGACGCGGAACGACCAGAACACGGGCGCGACGGCCGGAATCGTATCGTTGGCGGCCAGGCGGATCTGCTCAGGCGTGGCGTCGACGACGTTCGGCGTGTATTTCTTGAGCAGCAGACCGTAGCCGAGATCGTCCTTGTATTTGTCGAACTCGGCGTGCATGGCCGGCGACGTGTCGCCGCCGCGCAGCTTCTCGAGGGCCGCGAAGGCGAGCATGCCGCGCCGGATGTTCTCCTCGTGTTCGTCGCGCAATTGCGTGAGGCCGATCACCGGCGTGTCGATCGAGCGCGTGGCGATCAGGCCCATCGCCCAGGGAATCTTCACCGCATAGTCCGTGCGCGCTTCCTTCTGGTTCGGGAAGCCGAACAGCGTGAACGATGCAGGCGGCTTGGCCGTCTCCCATTCCGCTTCGATGGCGGCGAGCTTGACCTTCTGCACTTCGCCCGTGGTGTAGCCCGATTCGTCGCCCAGCACGATGACCGACAGCGTCGAGGCCAGACCAAAGCCGGCCGCGACGGCGAAGGAGCGCAGCGCGAACGGCACGTCACGGCGCTTGAGCAGGTACCAGGCCGAGATGCCGAGCACGAACATGGCGGCGGTGACGTAGCCGGCCGAGAGCGTGTGCACGAACTTCACCTGGGCCACGGGGTTGAAGATCACGTCCCAGATGCTGGTCAACTCCATGCGCATGGTCTCGTAGTTGAAGTGCGCGCCGACCGGATTGTTCATCCAGCCGTTGGCCACGAGAATCCACAACGCCGAGAGGTTCGAGCCCAGTGCCACCGCGAACGTGGTGGCTAGGTGGCCGATGCGCGAGAGCTTGTTCCAGCCGAAGAAGAACAGGCCGACGAACGTGGCTTCGAGGAAGAAC
The DNA here is from genome assembly GCF_902459665.1 of Pandoraea cepalis. GTDB lineage: Bacteria > Pseudomonadota > Gammaproteobacteria > Burkholderiales > Burkholderiaceae > Pandoraea > Pandoraea cepalis. Next base: position 524,849 of record NZ_CABPSL010000001.1, read on the forward strand.
GCCATCAGGCCTTCAATCGCAAGTGGCACGCCGAAGATGTCGCCCACATAGTGCGAGTAGTACGCCCAGTTGGTGCCGAACTGGAATTCGAGCGTGAGGCCGGTGGTCACGCCCATCGCGAAGTTGATCAGAAAGAGCTTGCCCCAGAACTGGGTCATGTCCTTGTAGATCGGCTTGCCGGTCATCACGTAGACCGATTCCATGATGACAAGCAGCCACGACAGGCCCAGGGTGAGCGGGACAAACAGGAAGTGATACAACGCCGTTATGGCGAACTGCAGGCGCGAGAGGTCAACGACTTCGCTACTGATCATGGCGGACACCTTGACTTGGGGTGGGGGATGGCGCTTCGACGGCTTGCGGCCCGATCAGGGCGCGCGCCACGACATCCGGCGGCAATTGCATGTGCTTGGCCATCGGGGCGTCGAAGAACGCGTGCTTCAGGATGAAAAGGAGTGCTACCTTGATCGCGAGGACGATCAGGATTTCGAACATGAAGCGGGACGGGCGGTTGCGCCAGCGCTGCATCGCCCAGGCACGCAGGGCGGCGATGGCAGGACGCGACGCCGCGACGGGCGCGGCCGTGGCGGGAGGCTTCAGACTGCTAGGAGAGTGGGTGTCCATCCGTGACGGCTCCTGGCGTCGAAAGTCGTTGTGTCGGAAACCGCGTCGACTTTCGCCGCATTTTGCCTCATCGCTTGAAAATGTCAAACCGCGGCGCGGGGGCGGATGACACGCCGACGACGCCAGTTCGATGCGGATTCGAAACACGGGTCCGGCGCAGCGAACGGCCCCCGGGCCGTCCTTCGCACGTAGCACGGCCACGTACAGACAGATTGATTCTATCGACCGCGCTCGCCGACGACATTGCGATGCATCAAATTCGACGCAAATGAAGCGCGAACTTTCGAAGTCCAATAAAAAAACCCCGTGGATCTCACGGGGTTTCGGTGCCGGCGATGTCGTGTGGCAACGTGTCGCATTGCCGTCGACAATCCGATCGAGGTGTTACGCAGAGGCTTGCAGCGCGCCCTTCATCTTCTTCATTGCGGCAACTTCGATCTGACGGATGCGCTCGGCAGACACGCCGAATTCGTCTGCCAGCTCGTGCAGCGTGGCGCCGCCGCTGCCGTCGTCGGCCACCGACAGCCAGCGCGCTTCGATGATGCGGCGGCTGCGTGCGTCGAGACGGCCGAGGGCCGTTTGCAGGCCATCGCTTTGCAGACGGTCGCGCTCGCGTGCGGCGATCACGGCGGTCGGCTCCTGGTGCGAGTCGGCCAGATACGCGATGGGGGCGAAGCTTGCGCTGTCGCTGTCGTCGCTATGCCCTTCGAGGGCGATATCGCCGCCCGACATGCGCGTTTCCATCTCGACGACGTCTTCGCGCTTGACGTTCAGATCGCGGGCGACCTGATCGATCTCGTCCGGCGTGAACGCCTGCAAGCCTTGCTTCTGGCTGCGCAGATTGAAGAACAGCTTGCGCTGGGCCTTGGTCGTCGCAACCTTGACCGTGCGCCAATTGCGCAGCACATACTCGTGAATCTCGGCCTTGATCCAATGCATGGCGTACGACACGAGTCGCACCCCTTGGGTCGGATCGAAGCGCTTGACGGCTTTCATCAGGCCGATGTTGCCTTCCTGGATCAGGTCGGCGTGCGGCAGACCGTAGCCGAGGTAGTTACGCGCGATCGACACCACCAGACGCAGGTGCGAGAGCACGAGCTGACGGGCGGCTTCGAGGTCGTCGTTCTCGCGCAGACGCTTGGCAAGCGACTGCTCTTCCTCGGCGGTAAGCAGCGGAATACGATGAACGGCTTGAATATAGCTTTCGATATTGCCCAGACTGCCCGGCAGCATCAATGCAGACGGGGCAAACGCAAGGGCTCGCGAAGTCGGCGCCGTGCCGGTGGCCGGCGTCGTCGGATGCAAAGTGGCGGCAGTACTCAAGTGGCAGACTCCTGGTTAGCCTCTGGAAAGCATTTTAGCACTCTCTTCGAATGAGTGCTAAAGACGTTAGAACCCTTACCGGGCGGGAAGTTTCCGCAATGTCGGGGTTTTCCAGCACCCCCCATCAAACGGGGAAAGTCACTGGCGCAAACGTCACGCGGATGGTGTAAATTGCAACCCAAGCCGCGCGCGTTTGGGGCGAAGACGACGGGAGGTCGACATGGCGGAGAAGCAAATTGACGCGGTACGCGAACGCGAGTCGGCGCGCTTTGACGCGATGGTCGAAGGGGATGTCGAACAACTCGACGCCCTCTTGGCCGACGGTCTCCACTACGTTCATTCGAATGGCAAACGCGAAAGCAAACGCGAATTTCTCGACGCGCTCACCTCGGGCCGCCGTCGTTACCTCGACATCGATATCCGCGCACAGGAACTGCGCCAGTTCGGCGACACCGTGGTCGTCACGGGCAAGCTGAAGGTCGAACTGGAAACCGCCACCGGCTCGCTCGAGTCGCAAATGGCTTATACGGCGGTGCACGTGCTTGAGGCCAACGAATGGCACCTCATTTCGTGGCAGGCGACTCGTATGGCGTCGACCGACTGAATCGCCAGTATTTCGTCAGGCCGATTAGGCCCCGCGTTCCCCTGGCACTCGCTGGATATGTGCCCCAAAACAGCATATTTGATTAATTTCGGAATGAATTGTTCCGAAAATTATTGATTGTGCTCGGGTGCGGGCGTCGAAGTCCAGGGGGTGGCTCGCCGTTGCGCTCGAGCGTCGCTGGCGCGCGTGCGACGGCTTTCTATTGGATGCGCCCCAGTGCCTGACGAATCACCTCGACTTGCCGGGCGATCGGCGCGGGCACGGCAACGGCGCCGGCCAGCACCGCTTCAATCCACTGCGCGGTTGCCGGTGCGTCGGCCGCCGGGAGCATCGGCGGCGTGCCCGTCGCACCGTCTTCCGCTTCCTGCCAAAGTTGGTAAGCCCCATCCGAAAAGCCGTCGATGGCGGCCTGACGGCGGGCATCCGCGACCGGTTCGCCTTCCGTGCCACGCGCGAGCAGCACGCCCGGCGCCGGACTGTTGGCCGTGTCGGCAAACATCTCACTGAGCGTTTCGCGATATTCCGGGTGCGTGTAATTCACGAGCCGCAACGCGGGGCCGGCAAACGGCTGCAACAACTTCACCACGGTGTGGCCGGAGTTGCGAACACCCAGCGCCGAACGCATCTCCAGCAGTCGCTCCAGCGCCGGGGAAAGCGCCGCGATCGGCAGATAGGCGACACGACGCGTTCGCAGTGCCGCCTCGGCCTCGGTCGCCGATTGACAGGCGGCATGACCCAGTGCGGTAAAGATCGCCTGGGAGCCCACGCGATTCGCGCCGCTGTGATGCTGACCGTGCACGAGTACCGGAATCCCCTCGCGGGCGAGCAGCAAGGCAAGCAGCGGCGTGAGGTTCGGTTGCTTGCGCGCGCCGTTGTAACTGGGCAGCAGCACCGGTGGCGGGGCGTCGGTGGGGGCGGTGAGCGGCGTAAATGTCGCGTGTGCGGCGTCGAGCATCGCGCGCAGTTCGACCGGCGTTTCCCCCTTGATGCGATAGGCGATCAGAACCCCGCCCAGCTCCGCCGGGGCCACGCGGCCGGCGAGGATGGCGTCGAACAGGGTACGCGTCTCGTCGGCGTTGAGCGCCCGTGCGCCTTTCGCCCCGCGAGCGATGATTTTGAGCAGCGGTGCACAGGCGAAAGGAGCGGCAGAGGTCATGGCACGTCGGCGTTGGGGTCGCGGGGGCGGTGCAGGGGACGGGCGAGCCGCTGTGATCCTGCCGCCGGATATCCATCCATCATACGCAATCAAGTGTCATCGCGGCCAGCGCTTGAAGTACCATTTCGTGTTCAGACGCGGCCCCTGAGGCTTGATGCCGGCGCCGCGCCTTCCCCAATTTCGCCTCCGAGGTCAGCCATGTCCACGCTGTATAGCTATTTCCGCAGTTCCGCCGCGTATCGCGTGCGGATCGCCCTGAATTTGAAGGGCCTCGATTACGAGACCGTGCCGGTGCATCTGGTGCGCGAAGGCGGCGAGCAGCGCAAACCGGCGTACCTTGCGCTCAACGTCAACGGATTGGTGCCGACGTTCGTCGACGAGGGTGTGAACCTTCATCAATCGCTGGCCATCATCGAGTATCTCGAAGACGTGCATCCGACGCCTGCGCTCCTGCCGGCCGACCCGGTGGCGCGCGCTCAGGTGCGGGCACTGGCGCTCGACATCGCCGCGGACATCCACCCGATCGACAACCTGCGCGTGCTGCGTTACCTCAAGCACGACCTGGGGGTGACCGACGCGCAGAAGGATGCGTGGTATGTCCACTGGGTCGTGGAGGGTTTCACGGCGCTGGAAGCCCGCCTGGCGGCGCAGTCGCCGCAAGGCAGGTTCACCTTTGGCGACACCCCGACGCTCGCGGATTGCTGCCTCGTGCCGCAGGTCTACAACGCGAACCGATTCAAGGTAGACATGACGCGCTTCCCGCGAATTGCCGCCGTCAACGCGCACTGCCTGACACTTGACGCCTTCCGCCGGGCCACGCCAGAAGCGCAACCCGACGCCGAGTAAGCCGCACGATGGTCGATCCCGCGTTCTGGCGGGGCATGGCGCTGGGCGCCAGCCTCATCATGGCCATTGGCGCGCAGAATGCGTTCGTGCTGCGTCAGGGCATTCTTCGACGCCATGTCGGCGTGGTCGTGGCTGTCTGCGCAATTTGCGACATGGTCTTGATCGCGGCGGGGGTCGCGGGCATGGGCGGTTTGATCGCCGCCTATCCGCGCTTCCTGACGGCCGTGACGTGGGGCGGCGCCGCGTTTCTGTTCTGGTACGGTCTGCGCGCGTGGCGTGCCGCGTTGCGCGGTGCGGGCGCCTTGCAGGCCGACGGCAGCCGCGCGGCTACGCAGGACATGACCTGGCAGCGAGCGTTCGTGCTCGTGTTGATGCTCTCGTTACTCAATCCGCACGTTTATCTCGACACGGTGATTCTGCTGGGCGGCATCGGCGCGCGCGAGGTGCCGCCCGGGAATGCGTGGTTTGCCGTGGGCGCGATGACCGCCTCCGTTTTCTGGTTCACCGCGCTTGGCTATGGCGCCCGGTTGCTTGCGCCGCTGTTTGCGCGCGCGCGGGCATGGCAGATCCTCGATGGGATCGTCGGCATGATGATGTGGGGGCTCTGCGCAGGACTCGTCGCGCAGCAGTGGTAATGCGTTGTTATCGGGCGGCGCTGTCTTGCGCCGCCGGAAAAGGTAACGGCCCGCCGCGTGATGCGGGCGGGCCGTTGGCAGTGTGGCCGGCGGATGCGCTTGACTGAGTTGGCTGAGTTAGCCGAGCAAGGCGTCGGCGAATTCGCGCGCCGAGAACGGCTGCAGATCCTCGACCTTTTCGCCCACGCCGATGAAGTACACCGGCACCGGACGCTGACGCGCAATGGCGGCGAGAATGCCGCCCTTGGCCGTGCCGTCGAGCTTTGTCACGATGAGGCCGGTGAGTTGCAGCGCGTCGTCGAACGCCTTGACCTGCGTGAGCGCGTTTTGTCCCGTGTTGGCGTCGATCACGAGCAGCACCTCGTGCGGTGCGCCCTCGGCAGCTTTGCCCAACACGCGCCTGATCTTCTTCAACTCTTCCATCAGATGCAACTGTGTGGGCAGTCGGCCGGCGGTGTCGGCCATCACGATGTCGATCTTGCGCGCGCGTGCGGCAGTCACAGCGTCGAACACGACGGCGGCCGGGTCGCCGTTCTCCTGTGAGACGACCGCGACGTTGTTGCGCTCGCCCCAGATCGCCAGTTGTTCTCGTGCCGCCGCGCGGAAGGTGTCGCCGGCGGCGAGCAGCACGGACTGGCCGTAGTGCTGGAAGTGTTTGGCGAGCTTGCCGATGCTTGTCGTCTTGCCTGCGCCGTTCACGCCCGCGATCATCACGACCATCGGCGACTCGCGACCGAGAACCAGGCTCTGTTCCAACGGCTGCAGCAATTCGACCAGCAGATCGTGCAGCGCGCGCTTGACCTGCTCGCCTTCGGTCAGCCGGTCAGTCTTGACCTTCTTGCGCAGGGCGCCGATCAGGAAAGCCGTGGCTTCCACGCCGGCGTCGCTCATTAGCAGCGCGTCTTCCAGTTCCTCGAACAGGTTCTCGTCGACTTTCACGCCGATGAAGATGCCCGTGAGACCGGCGCTCGTCTTCGACAGTCCCGCCTTCAGGCGCGTGAGCCAGGAGCGCTTGGCGGCCGGGGCTTGGGCAGGCGCCGCGACGATCTCGCCGATGGCGTCGCCGTGGGCATCCTTGACAACGACGGCCGGAGGCGGTGCGGCCGGCTCGATCGACGATATCGGCGCAATGGGCTCAATCGGCTCGACGGGTTCCGCCAGTTCCGCCTGTTCGGGCGCGATTTGCGGCGCAATCGTGGGTGTGGACTGCGCCGGCGTGATGAGCGATGGGACATTCGCCTGCGCCGGCTCGGACGGCACCGCATTTTGGACCGGGGTGACGGGCGGGGGCGGGGCGTCGATGGGTGCGGTGGGTGCCTGCGCGGCTTCGGCCGGCACGCTAGCGGGCACGACGGCCGGTGCGATGTCGGCCTTCGCCGCAGCGTCTTCGACCGGCAAGCTTGGCGAAGCGGGCGTTTCCGGGATTTCCGGCGATGGCGCCAGCGCGTCGGACGCGAGGGATTCGGTCGATGCGGGACTCGTCTCGGCGGCTTTGTTACCGCCCGACTTGAAGCGCTTGAAGAAACTGAACATGGGGTGAAGAACTCGACGTGGGCGCACGCGGTCGGCGTGCGTCTGTGATTTGTCTTGCCATTCGCGCCGCACAAAACGCCCTACAATGGGCGGGTCGTGATTTCCGACGCGGGAAATGCGACGTATTTTATCAGACGCGAATCAACGTCCGTGACGGGCGAAAGGGGATCCATGACGGGAACCATGCGCTGGCGACATACCTTGGCCGGACTCATCCTGGCCAGTGTGGCATGCCTGAGCCAGGCGGCCGACACCGCCGGCAGCAAAACGGCGGATAACACGTCGGAATTCACGTTATCGAACGGGCTGCGGCTGATCGTGCGCGAAGACCACCGGGCACCGACGGTGGCCCATGTGGTTTGGTATCGCGCGGGCTCGCTCGACGAATTCAACGGCACGACGGGTGTGGCCCACGTGCTCGAACACATGATGTTCAAGGGCACCAAGGCTGTCGGGCCGGGCCAGTTTTCGCGTCAGGTGGCGGCGCTGGGTGGCCGCGAAAATGCGTTCACCAGCAAGGACTACACCGGCTACTTCGAGCAGACGGAGAAGTCGCGTCTGCCGGAGATGATGCGTCTCGAGGCCGACCGCATGGCCAACCTCACGCTCTCCGGCGACGAGTTCGCCAAAGAGATCCAGGTGGTCATGGAGGAGCGCCGGCTGCGCACGGACGATCAGCCGCGCGCGTTGCTCTACGAGCAACTGATGGCCTCGGCGCTCGTTGCCAATCCCTATCGTCGCCCAATCGTCGGCTGGATGGACGACCTTCAGCACATGACCGTCCAGGATGCACGCGACTGGTATGCGCGCTGGTACGCGCCGAACAATGCGGTGGTGGTCGTGAGCGGCGATGTCGATCCCGCGCAGGTCAAGCAACTCGCCGAGACCTATTACGGCCCGCTCAAGCCGCATGCGTTGCCCGATCGGCGTCCTCAGAACGAGCCGGCACAACTCGGCGTGCGCCGGGTGTTCGTGAAAGCACCGGCCGAGAATCCACACGTGATGCTCGCGTGGCGCGCGCCCCGTCTGACCGACGTCGAAAAGGACGACGACGTCTATGCGTTGCAGGTGCTCGCCGCCGTGCTCGACGGCTATGGCAATGCGCGTCTGACGAGCCGTCTCGTGCGCGAGCAACGCATCGCGAACGATGTTGGTGCCAACTACGATGGCGTGGGCCGTGGCCCGCAATTCTTCCTTCTCGACGGCACCCCCGCGAAGGACAAGACGCCTGAGCAGCTCGAGAAGGCGCTTCGCGCGCAGGTGGCCGATATTGCGGCGCATGGTGTGACCGCGGCGGAACTTGGGCGCGTGAAGGCGCAGGTCGTTGCCTCGCAAATCTACAAACGCGACTCGGTGTTCGGCCAGGCGATGGAGATCGGTCTGAACGAAATGTCGGGTATCTCGTGGCGGCAGATCGATCGCATGCTCGACAAGGTGAAGGCGGTCACGCCGGCACAGGTGCAGGCGGTGGCCGGCAAGTACTTCGGCGATGCGTCCCTGACTGTGGCGACGCTGGTTCCCCAGCCCATCGACGAAGCGACACGAAAGCGCCGCGCCCAAGGGGCGGAAGACTTGAAGAACATGCGCTGAGAGGGCCACACGATGATGAAAATTTCCGCACTGTTGCGTGCGTTCTCTGTGCCTGCGCGCACGGGCTTTACCGCGAGCGTTGCTGCCGTTGCCGCGGGCGCCGCGGGCGCGATTATTGCCGTCACGCCGCTGAGTGCTCGCGCGGCGCTGCCGATTCAAAGCTGGGTGGCGCCGTCGGGCGCCAAGGTGATGTTCGTCGAGAGTCGTTCGATCCCGATGATCGACCTGAACATCGATTTCGATGCCGGCAGTCGCTACGATCCGCCGGGGAAGTCCGGTCTGGCGATGCTCACGGCGGGCTTGCTCGACGCGGGCGCGTCCGCCGCAGCCGGGCGCCCCGCGCTGACCGAGGCGCAGATTGCCGATCGCTTTGCCGACGTGGGCGCGATGGAAGCGACAAGTGCCGGACGCGATGCCGCGACCGTCACCCTGCGCACGCTGTCGTCAGCGACCGAACGCGATGCGGCGGTCGGCGCGATGGCGCAGTTTCTGCAACATCCTACGTTCCCCGATGCGGTGCTCAAGCGGGAAGCGGCGCGTCTGTCGGCGGCGATTGCGGAATCCGATACGAAGCCCGAGGCGATTGCCGAGAAGGCATTTCGCCGCGCGATCTACGGCAGCCATCCGTATGGTGTCAGCCCGACGGTGGCGAGTGTGAACGCCGTGAAGCGCGACGATCTGGTGCGTTTCTACCGCGACATGTACAGCCCGAAGCGGGCGGTCGTGACGATAGTCGGCGACATCGATCGAGCGCAGGCGGAGGCGCTCGTCGCCACGCTGACCGACGCCATGCCCGTGGGCGTGACGCCGCCGGCGATGCCGCCGGTCGCGTCGTTGGGCCGTGCCGTGCAGATCGATCTGCCGCACCCGGCCGAGCAGGCGCACATTGTGACGGGGCAGGCGTCGGTGGCGCGCAGTGATCCCGACTACTTCCCGTTGCTCGTGGGTAACTATGTCCTGGGCGGCGGGGGCTTCGTGTCGCGCTTGACGGCGGAGGTGCGCGAAAAACGCGGACTGACGTACGGCGTGTCGAGTGGCTTCATGCCGCAGTTGCAGGAGGGGCCGTTCGAGATCAGTTTGCAGACGCGCCGCGAGCAGGCACCGGAGGCGCTCAAGGTCGTGCGTGAAACGCTCGCCAAGTTCGTCCAGGACGGGCCGACCGACGCGGAGATGCAGGCCGCCAGGGACAACCTGACCAACGGCTTCCCGCTGCGACTCGACAGTAATCGAAAGCTGCTGGCGAACGTGGCCGCTATCGGCTTCTATCACCTGCCGCTGGACTACCTCGATACGTGGACCCGCAACGTTGAAGCCGTGACCGCCGCGCAGGTAAAGAGCGCCTTCGCGCGTCACGTGGCGCCGGACCGGCTCGTCACGGTCGTCGTGGGGCCGAGCGACGTCTTCGGCGGCGCAAGCGCAGGCGCGGCGGCGCCCAGCGGCAAATCTTCGGTACGCACGCAAACGAAATAATCGTCGCATCGTCGTGGGATTGACGCGACGTATTGACATACGACATACGACAGACGGCACCGACAGCTTTCGGTGCCGTTTTTCGTTGGCTTGCGTGAGCGGGCCGAAAGGTACGGCGTGGCGTTACCGAAGAATGCGCCTGCGCAGCAGTACGAGTGCCGCGGCGAACCCGACGACCGCATAGATGGCGAGCGCGCTTGCATGCAGCCATGGCAGGTCGATGGGGCGTCCGAGCATGGCGGGGCGGATCAGCGCCACCGCGTGGGCCAGGGGCAGCCATTCAGTGACGTGACGGGCTGCCGCCGGCAGTTGCGCCAAGGGGAAGAACACCCCCGAGAGCAGCAGCATCGGTGTCATGACCAGCGTCTGGTAAAACATGAAGAAGTCATAGCTCGGCGCGAGCGCCGTCATCACCATCGCCAGACTGGCGAACGCGAGCCCCGCCAGCAGGATCGCCGGCAGTACGACAGGCATGCTGTCGATGCGCGCGTAGCCGAGTGCGCTGGCCACCAGCAGGATCGCGACACCTGAGAGCACGGCCTTGCTCGCAGCCCACACCACTTCGCCGAGCACTACGTCGCCCAGCGTAAGCGGCGTGTGCATGAGCGCTTCCCACGTGCGCTGCACATGCATGCGCGAGAAGCCCGAGTACATCGATTCGAAGCTGGCGGAGAACATCACGCTTGAGCCAACGGTCCCGGCGGCGAGAAACGCAATGTATGAGGTGCCGTCGACCTCGCCGACCATCATGCCGAGGCCGAACCCCAGCCCGAAGAGGTAGATCATCGGGTCAGCCAGATTGCCGAACAGCGACGCGATGGCGAGCTTGCGCCAGACAAGGAAGTTGCGCCGCCAGACGCCCATCCACGGCGAGATGCCGGGCAGGTAGCGAGGCGTCTCCGGGGGGCGTTCGTGGGGTGGGCCAGCGCGGTGCGCGCCCGCCGTCGAGACTGCCGCGCTGTCGCCGGTATCACCCGTATCGCCGGTGTCGCGTGTTTCGGGTGTGTCGAGCATGGGATGGTCACGCTCAGTCATCGCGCATCTCCCGGCCGGTGAGTTTGAGAAAGACGTCTTCCAGATTGGCTCGCCGATGCAGATATCGAACGCCGGGCTGTTCTTGCAGCGCTGCAACGACCGGCACCGCGTCGCGCACATAGCAGAAGTGGGTCTCGCCACTTGTCTCGATGCGGTCGGCCAGTGGCGTCAGGCGCGCGAGCAGGGCTTGCGGCACGTCGCCGAACACCTCCACGACATCGCAGCCGATTTCGCGCGCAACAAGTTCGGGCGGCGTGCCCTCGGCGATCTTGCGGCCGGCGTCGATCACGCACAGACGATGGCACAGGCGCTCGGCTTCTTCCATGAAGTGCGTCGTGAGCAGAATCGTTTTGCCCTCGTTCATCAGCGACTTGAGCCGTTCCCAGATCAGGTGGCGAGCTTGCGGATCGAGGCCCGTCGTGGGCTCGTCGAGTACAAGCACATCGGGATTGTTGATGAGCGCCCGGGCGAGTGTGAGACGTCGTTTCATGCCGCCTGAGAGTTGGCCGACGCGGGCATCTGCCTTCGACTCGAGTCGCGCGAACGCGAGCAGGGCGGGCACGCGTTCCCGAAGCTCGGCAGAGGAGAGTCCGAAATAGCGTCCGAAGACCGCGAGGTTCTCGCGCACGGTGAAGTCGGGGTCGAGGTTGTCGAATTGCGGCACGACACCGACGCGGCGTCGCGCCTGTGGCGCCTGTCGCGGCACGGACAGGCCACCGAGACGGATTTCACCGCTGTCGGGCGTGACCAGGCCCAGCAGCATGCGCAACGTGGTGGTCTTGCCGGCCCCGTTGGGCCCGAGCAAGCCGAAGCACTCGCCCGGCGCGACGCGCAGCGAAAGATGGTCGACCACGGGACGGCCGTCATAGGCCTTGCACAGCTCAATTACCTCGATGGCGGCGTCGGTCATGGCGAATCGGGTGGTTTCCTGTGATGCCCTGCCGGGCGCGTCGTCGTTGTGCCACTGGCGTCGAGGCAGACGCTCGCCGCTCGGGATCGACGCATCGTCTGCCATCGTATGCCTTGATGGGGCAGGTCTTGCGGGCGATGTGGTATGTTTCGCCTCAACAATGTAGCGTGAATTGTCATGATTTTGGATTCCTGGCGTGCGCAGCCGCGCGCGCGAACTCATTTTTGCACGGGTGACGGTGTCTCCGGCAAGGCTGTCCTGCGGGGAACACGATGAAGTCCGGTTCGGGAAACGTGGCACGCGGCGCGCCGCAGCAGGTGCGCATCATTGGCGGCCAGTGGAAGCGTACGCCGCTGCCGGTGCCGTCGGGCGAAGGCCTGCGGCCCACGCCTGACCGTGTGCGGGAAACCCTGTTCAATTGGCTGGGTCAGGATCTGGGCGGCATGCGGTGCCTCGACGCGTTCGCGGGCAGCGGCGCGCTGGGATTCGAGGCCGCCTCGCGGGGTGCCGCCCGCGTGCTGATGGTTGAGCACGCCGCGCGGGCCGTTCGGCAACTGCGTGCCAATCAGGACAAACTCGGGGCCGATCAGATCGAGATCGTGCAGGCCGATGCCCGCCGCCTGATAACCACACTCCCGCCCGGGGCTTTCGACGTGGTGTTTCTCGATCCGCCGTTTGCGAGCGGCTGGATGAACGACCTGCTGGCGCCTGCGGCCCGTCTGCTCGCCCCTGGCGGGGTGATCTACGCCGAATCGGACATCGCGCTGGAGGACGACGCACTGGCGGTGCTCGACCTCGCATGCCTGCGACGGGCGAAAGCCGGGGCCGTGCATTATCATTTGCTTGAATCGATACCGAAAACCTAGAGACCACAATGAACAAGTACGCAGCACAGGTCCCCAGCCGCGAGGAGACGTTGGCATGGTAGTGGCGATTTATCCGGGGACGTTCGACCCGTTGACCCGAGGACATGAAGATCTGGTCCGCCGTGCGGCAGGGATTTTCGACAAGCTCGTCGTCGGCGTGGCGGATAGCCGAAACAAGAAGCCGTTCTTCTCACTGGAAGAGCGCATCGACATCGCGCGCGAAGTGCTGGGTCACTATCCGAACGTCAGCGTGGAAGGGTTTTCCGGGCTGCTCAAGGACTTCGTGCGCAAGCACCAGGCCCGTGTGATCGTGCGCGGCCTGCGCGCCGTGTCCGACTTCGAGTACGAGTTCCAGATGGCCGGGATGAACCGCTATCTGTTGCCCGATGTGGAAACGATGTTCATGACGCCGTCTGACCAGTACCAGTTCATCTCGGGCACGATCGTGCGCGAGATCGCGCAACTGGGCGGCGACGTCAGCAAGTTCGTGTTTCCTTCCGTCGAAAAATGGCTGATGACGAAAGTCGGCAGCCTGCCGACGAACGGATGAGTATCGCGTACGCCGGCCCGGCCCTTGCGGCTGACCGGCGTTGCGATACGGCTGGAGGTGCCGTATGGCCTTGATGATTACCGATGAATGCATCAATTGCGACGTGTGCGAGCCGGAGTGCCCGAACGACGCGATTTCGATGGGGGTCGAGATTTACGAGATCGATCCGAACAAGTGCACCGAGTGTGTGGGGCACTTCGATGAACCGCAGTGCGTGCAGGTGTGTCCGGTGGAGTGCATTCCCATCAACCCCGAACACGTCGAGACGCCCGAGCAATTGCTCGAGAAGTACACCCATCTGCAAGCGGCCAAGACGGCCTGAGCGGCGTGCCGGCCAAGCCAGCCGCGCACTGCGCGCGGCAGGGCCGCTTACTTCCCCGGTGCGGCGTGCAGGCGCATCATTGCCTTTTCCATCTCGCCTTTGACGACCTGATCGACGATGTCGAGCGAGCGCGACATCGCGTCGTCGATCTGCGCCTGCTCTTCCTTGCGCGGCGGCTTGAGCACGAAGTCCACGACCTGCTGTTGGCTGCCCGTCGGCTGAAGCGTGCGCGGATGGCCGATGCCCAGACGCAGACGCCAGAACTCGGGCGTCGTCAGATGCGCGGCGATGTCCTTCAGTCCGTTGTGACCACCGCTGCCCCCACCACGCTTGAGTTTCACCGTGCCGGGCAGCAGATCGAGTTCGTCGTGCACGACGAGGATTTCATCCGGCAGGATCTTGTAGAAGCGTGCGAGCGCCACAACCGACTGCCCCGAGCGGTTCATGAAGGTCTGCGGCTCGAGCAACCAGACTTCCTGGCCGGCGATGCGTGTGCGCGCTGCAAAGCCGTGGAAGTTCTTCTGGTTCGTGAGCGACGCACCGCATTGCTGCGCCAACGCGTCGACGAACCAGAAGCCGGCGTTGTGACGCGTTGCTGTGTATTCGGCGCCCGGATTGCCGAGCCCTACGATCAGCTTGATCATTTCGGTATCACGATCTTGGCGCGCGCCGAATCGGCATGCGCACCGCCATAAAAAAACCCGCCGGACATGACGTCGCGGCGGGTCTTGCGTCCAGCGTCGCCGCTGAAGGCTAACGCGCGGGCCTTAGGCGGCCGGCGCTGCACCTTCGGCAGCCGGAGCAGCCGCTTCGTCAGCAGCAGCACCTGCCGGTTGGACGGCTTGCGCGACCACCGGGTTTTCTTGCTCGACGTGCAGCGTGAGCGTCACGCCGGCGGGCAGCTTGACGTCCTTGGCGTGCACCGTCTTGCCCGCTTCCAGGGTCGACAGGTCGACTTCCAGGAATTCCGGCAGCTTGCCCGGCAGGCAGTTCACGTCGAGTTCGTTCACGGTGTGGCTGATCACGTTCGACGCCAGCTTCACGGCCGGGGCGTTCTCAGCACCCAGGAAGTGCAGGGGCACCTTCACGTGAATCGACTTGTTCGGATCGACACGTTGGAAATCCACGTGCAGAACCAATTGCTTGAACGGGTGGTACTGCACATCGCGCAGCAGCACTTGTTCGGTCTGGCCGGCAACTTCCAGCTCGAGAATCGACGAGTGGAACGCTTCCTTGCGCAGGGCATGCCACAGCGCATTGTGATCGAGTTCGATCATCTTCGGATCAACGTTTCCACCGTACACGATGCCCGTGGTCTTACCGGCATTGCGCAGGCGGCGGCTCGCACCCGTACCTTGCAGATTACGCTCAAAAGCGACGACTTTCATAACAACTCCTTGGACTGCCCGCGACCAGGCAGCGATAGCTTCCCAAATGCCGTGCAAAAAACATCGGCTTCAGGAATGACAAAGGCGGGGAGACGCTCCCCGCCGACACAACAACGGCGCCACACAGGCGCCGTCGCAAAAATTTACCGAACGCTTATTCCGCGAACAGCGACATGACCGAGTCGCCACGACGGATACGCGAGAACGTCTCGGCGAGCAAATTGGCGCAGCTCAACTGGCGGATCTTGCCACCCTTCGAGTCGTCGCGCAGCGCGATCGTGTCCGTCACGACCACTTCGTCGAGTTCCGACGCGTTGATGCGCGCCGCCGCACCGCCGGAAAGCACCGGGTGCGTGCAGTACGCATAGACCTTCTGTGCGCCACGTTCCTTCAGCACCTGCGCGGCTTTGCACAGCGTGCCGGCCGTGTCGACCATATCGTCCATGATGACGCAGGTGCGGCCTTCGACTTCACCGATGATGTTCATCACTTCGGCGACGTTGGCCTTCGGACGACGCTTGTCGATGATCGCCAGATCGCAATGCAGTTGCTTGGCGAGCGCACGCGCACGCACCACACCGCCAACGTCCGGCGAGACCACCAGCAGGTTTTCGTGGTTCTGCGCGCGCACATCGGCCAGCAGCAGCGGCGAGGCGTAGATGTTGTCGACCGGGATATCGAAGAAACCCTGAATCTGGTCCGCGTGCAGGTCCATCGTGATGATGCGCTCGACGCCCGCGATTTGCAGCATGTTGGCGACGACCTTCGCCGAGATCGCCACACGCGCCGAACGGGGGCGGCGATCTTGACGGGCATAGCCGAAATACGGGATGGCAGCGGTGATCCGGCCGGCAGACGCGCGCTTGAGCGCATCGACCATGATCATCAGTTCCATCAGGTTGTCGTTGGTCGGCGCGCACGTCGACTGGAGGACGAAGACGTCCTTGCCGCGCACGTTTTCCTGGATTTCGACCTGGATCTCACCGTCCGAGAACCGGCTCGCCATGGCCTTGCCGAGGGGAATGCCGAGAGTGTCGACGACCGCTTGGGCCAGGGCGGGATTGGCGTTCCCGGTGAATACCATTAGGTTATCACTACTCATCTGGCTACCTGCGGAACGTTGGGATGCTGAGACTGCACGACAGAGAAATTGGCAGGGGAGGAAGGACTCGAACCCTCGTATGCCGGAATCAAAATCCGGTGCCTTAACCAACTTGGCGACTCCCCTACACTAACCGTTGCCCTTGCCGCGTCGTAGGAAACGCAACAAAGTAAAACCCTTCACGCGAAGGCGAACAGCGGGTGTTCGGCCAGACTGGCGGTCACTTGACCCAGCCAGCGCTCTGGCAATCGCTGGTATGCCGCTTCCGCCTCTGCCTTCGTGTCGAATGCTGCAAACACACTGGCGCCGGATCCCGTCATACGTGCGGTGGTGAAGGTGCTGAACCAGTCAATCACCGCAGCGACTTCCGCGTATTCTCGAATCACTGCCGCTTGCATGTCGTTACGGAAAATTTCATCCGTTCCTAACACGTTTTTGCTGGTGTGTTCGAGAAAGAACGCCATTGTGACGATCTTCGAATCCCTTGTCAACAGTGGATCGCGAAATATTTTGTCGGTCGCGACGTGGACGCGCGGGTTGACCACGAGGAAGTACCGGTGCGGCAAATCCACGGCGTGCAATTCCTCGCCCAGCCCTTCGGCGAACGCATTGCGGCCGAAGACGAAAAACGGCACGTCGGCCCCGAGTTGCAGGGCGAGCGCCTGAAGTTCCGCGCGCGGCAGATCGAGTTGCCACATGCGATTGAGTGCGAGCAGCGTCGTCGCGGCGTCGGAGCTGCCGCCGCCGATGCCGCCACCGGCCGGCAGCCGCTTCTCGATGGCAATCTCCACCCCGAAGCGCACGCCGCAATGGTGCTGCAGAAGGCGGGCGGCGCGCACCGTCAGATCCGTCTCAGCGGGCACCCCCGGCAGCGGGTTCGTGTGAACGATCCGTCCATCGTCGCGACGCGCGAAATGCAGCGTATCGGCCCAGTCGATCAGCTGGAAGACAGTCTGCAGCTCGTGATAGCCGTTCGGCCGGCGTCCCACGATGTGCAGGAACAGGTTCAGCTTGGCCGGAGCCGGGCAGTCACGCAGGATTTCGTACATGGCGATGCAAAACGATGGCTAACGAGCGTCGACGCCGCAATGTCGCAACGTCGGTGTCTGGAGACGGGGACTTCCCCGCGCAATTCGATCCCTTTGCTCAAGGCGCGCGTGGCACTCGACGTGCGCTGGACCGGGCGGCGCCAAGCATAGCACCGTCGCAACAAGCGCGCCCAAGTGGCCGTCGATGCCGCCGATGTCGCCGAAGCGATGGCGGTACCCGGCCCAATCGGCGTCGCTCGACCTTACTCGTCGATCACGAGCCGCACAGCGAGCGGCGACCCGTCGAGATCGCGAGACAGGTCGATGCGCTTGACGCGTAGTGGCGGCGCGCCGTCGAAAAAGGCCTGATAGTCGATCGTCCACCCGTCCTGCTTCAAATGCGTCGGCCGTTGTGTCTGGGGATCGCGCTCGATGCTCGCCTGCGATCCCGGAGCGCCCTGCATCTGCAACCAGTAGCGCAGGCCGCCCACCGGCAGCGCGAAGCCCAGGGCGTCGTGCATGACATCTTCGAGGCGCGGGCCACTCAACGGTGCCTTGCCGGGTAATTCGAGCGACGCACGACGCGGATTCTCGCGCACGATCGCCTGGGTTTGTCCGAGCGGGTCGAGCAACTGGACGATCGCGTTGTCGCCATTCTGCTGCCAGTCGAAATTGCCGTAGGTGTTGCGCGTCTCGCCATTCTGCTCGTAACGCACGGAGAAGCGGCCACGGTAGTGTTCGACGCTGGCGCCCGCCGCCGACGTCACTGCGGTGGGCGGCGCGAGGCTCGCACAGCCGGCGACGAGCCCGGCGAGCGCACAGGCCAGCACCAGGGTCGTGGCGCGAGCCGAACGCGACGCCACGAGCGAAAACGGCGACCTCATATGCATTACGGCGTCACATTGTAGCGTTTCATCGTCGCGCGCAGCGTGTCGTCGTCGCCGTCGAGCTTGAGGGCTTCACGCCAGGTCTTGCGTGCCTCGTCCTGCTGGCCCGATTCCCACAGCACCTCGCCCAAGTGAGCGCCGATCTCGGCCTGCGCCTGAATGCCATACGCGCGGCGCAGCAGTTCGAGCGCCTGCGGTTTGTCGCCGAGGCGATACTTCACCCAGCCCAGGCTGTCCAGAATGTACGGATCGTCCGGCGCGAGCGCCGACGCCTTTTGCAGTAGTTTGAGCGCTTCCGGCAGACGGGTATTTCGCACGGTCAGCGAGTAGCCGAGCGCGTTGTAGGCTTGTGCGTTTTCCGGCTGTGACGCCATCACACGACGCATCGTCTTTTCCATGACGTCGTAGTGTTTGTTCAACTCGGCCACCATGCCGTACTGATACAGCAGGTCCGGATCGTCGGGATGGTTCTTTACCTCGACCGCGAGCAGCTTTTCCGCCTCGTCGTAGCGTTTTGCCTTGACGAGCAGATCCGACTCGGCGCGCTTGAGCGCGAGTTGCTCACGCGGATCGCTCGTCTTGATGCTGATGCTGTGCAGCAGCGCACGGCCTTCGTCGACCTTGCCCTGATCGGCGAGCAGCTGCGCGCGCCCGATCTGCGCGGGCAGATACGCGTTGCTGTCTTCGCGAATCTTCGAAAGCCACTTGTCGGCGGCCGGGTAATCCTTGCGGTCCTGGGCGATCTGCGCGAGATAGACATAGGCTTGCGCGCCGTCGGTGTTCTGCTGTTCGGCTTCCGACGCGTACTTCTGCAGATATTGTTCGGCCTGCTCAGGATGTTTGGCGTGCAGGTTGAGCAGCGCGAGCGCCATGAGCGTCGAGAGTTCGTGCGGGTAACGCTTTTCCAGCGTTTCGAACTGCTTCTGTGCCGCGTCGAGCTGGTTGTCGGCCAGCAGGAGCTTGGCGTAGGCGAAGCGCGCTTCCTTGGCGTTCGGATTGCGATCGAGGAACGTCTTCAATCCGGCAATGGCGCTGCTGCGCTCTTCCGGCCCCATCTGACCGTAAAGCAGTGCGGCGGCCTCGTAATCGGGCTTGAGACTGAGGGCCTTTTCCAGCGACGCGCGTGCGCCGGCGGTGTCGCCGGCATCGAGTTGCGAGCGGGCGATGGCCAGTTGCGCCTCGGGGCGTTGCATGTCGTTCGCCAGCATCCGCTTGAGCGACGCGATCCCCGTGGCGCGCTCCGGACTGCGCGCAATCATCTGCTGCAGTTCGAGAATGGCCTGGCCGCGGCGTGCTTCCGGCACCTTGTTCAGTTCGTCGACGAGCAGCGGTTCGGCGTCGGACAGATGGCCGGTGCCGACCTCGAGGCTCGCGAGCAACTGCGATGCAGGACGCCAGGTCGGATCGAGTTCGTGCCAGAGTCGGGCGGCAATGAGCGCGTCTCCGAGCTGGCGGGCGCCGAGCGCGATCTCGACCGCGCGGCGGGCCATGCGCGGGTCCTTCGTGCGATTGGCCAGTGCGACATAGGTGTTGAAGGCGGGCGCCAGGCTGCCTTGTTGCAGGCTCAACTCGGCGGCCATCACCTCGAAGACGATCTCGCTGGAGAGCGCGACGTTCGGAAGCTTTTCGCGCGGGACGCTCGCATCTGACGCCGCGGACGCCCCGGCTTCGCTGCCGACGTCTGCGCTGGCGTCGCTCGCGCCTGCCGGCGCGCTCGCTGGCGCGGCTTGCGCCGTCGGCCGGGACTGTGCAAACGCGTTCGACGAAGGCAGGAATGCCATGATGGCGCTGGCGCAGGTTACGCCAAGCGCCGTTGCGCCGGCCCACGCCCCGCGTGCCAGGGCGCCGCGCAGGCGCAAAACCACGGGTGCCACGGTGAGCGCCGTGCTGGTCGCGGCGGGGATGGACTGGAATCGGGTGTTCGGCATAGGGATCCACGACAGGTTTCGAGCGATTGTAGCGCGCCCGATACAATAGAGTCTAAATCCTCAGCAAACGTTCGCAGGCATGCCTGAACTCCCAGAAGTCGAAGTCACCCGTCGCGGGATTGCGCCGCACGTGGCGGGCACACGCGTTGCCCGCATCGACGTGCGCAACGCCTCATTGCGCTGGCCGGTGCCCGACGGACTCGACACGCTCCTGCGCGGCGAAACGCTCGTCGGCGTGACCCGTCGCGGCAAGTACCTGTTGCTGGAATACGCGCCCGGCTGGCTGCTGGTGCATCTGGGCATGACCGGCACTTTGCGTGTCCTGCCCGAGCCGCAGGCGCTGCCGGCGGCCGGGGTGCACGACCATATCGATCTCGTTTTCGAGCGATGCGCGCTGCGCTATCGCGATCCGCGTCGTTTCGGCGCGGTGTTGTTCCATCCGCGCTCGGCGGGCGATGTGCTGGCACATCCCCTGCTGGCCGGTCTCGGTGTCGAGCCGCTGACGGACGCTTTCGACGGCCGATGGCTTTACGCAGGTACGCGCGGCAGGACCGTCGCCATCAAGCAGGCATTGCTCGCGGGCAGCATCGTGGTCGGTGTGGGCAACATCTATGCGTCGGAGAGCCTCTTCCGCGCGGGCATCGCGCCGCGCATGGCGGCGGGCAAACTCTCGCGGCCCCGGGCCGAGAAGCTCGCCCAAGCCATCAAGGACGTGCTTGCCGCGGCGATCGAGAAGGGCGGCAGCACGTTGCGCGACTTCGTCGGCAGCGACGGCAATCGCGGCTATTTCCAGCAGGAATATTTCGTCTACGATCGTGCCGGGCAACCCTGTCGCGTGTGTGGCACCCCGATCCGGCAGATCGTGCAAGGGCAGCGCTCCACGTTCTTCTGCCCGCATTGTCAAAAATAACGCAAGCGGCAATCGCAGATCGCGCAGCGGGTCGGCGGTTTGGCCGCGACGGCTGCCGTACACGACGCCCCCCAAAATGATATGACCGACTCCCTCAACGACTCCACCGCCGGCCCGCCGGCGAGCCATTTCGCCGAGCGTCTGATTGCCTGGCAGGCCGAGCACGGCCGTCACGACCTGCCATGGCAGAACACGCGCGACGCCTATCGCATCTGGCTCTCCGAGATCATGTTGCAGCAGACCCAGGTCGCGACGGTGATCCCCTACTACACGCGTTTTCTCGAGCGCTTCCCCGACGTCGCGGCATTGGCGAGCGCCGCGCAGGACGACGTGATGGCGCTCTGGAGCGGCCTGGGCTACTACTCGCGGGCGCGCAATCTGCACCGTTGCGCGCAGGTCGTGGTGGCCGAGCACGGCGGTCGTTTCCCGTCCGACCCCGAGATGCTCGCCTCGCTGCCGGGCATCGGCCGTTCGACGGCCGCGGCGATTGCCGCGTTTGCCTACGATGCGCACGCCGCGATTCTCGACGGCAACGTCAAACGAGTCCTCGCGCGGGTGTTCGGCATCGAGGGATTTCCGGGCACGCCGAAGATCGAGCGGGCGATGTGGACGCTGGCTGAGTCCCTGCTGCCGCAACGCGACTTGCCCGCCTATACACAGGGGATGATGGATCTCGGGGCGACGCTGTGCGCTCGCGGCAAGCCGCGTTGCGGCGAGTGCCCGTTCGACGGCGATTGCGTCGCGCATGCGACCGGACGCGAGCGCACGTTGCCCACGTCCAAGCCCAAAAAGGCGCAGCCGGAGCGTTATGTCGATGTGCTGGTGATTTGCGCGGGCGAGCGCGTGTTGTTCGAGCGACGGCCGGACAGCGGTATCTGGGGCGGTTTATGGAGCCTGCCGGAACTGACCCCGCCGACCGACGCGCGCGACGGCGACGATGCGTTGCTGCGCGAGCGTCTGAGCGCGCATGCCGCCGCGCTCGGTGCGGGTGACGGGAAGGTGCAGTCGCTCGAACCGCTGCACGGTCTCACGCACGTTTTCACACATTTCCGGCTGCACTTGCGGCCGTGGCGGGTGACGCTGGGCGCGAGCGCCGCGGTGCCGCCAAACGGCTCACGTCACGCGTGGCTGGACGCCGCAGGCGTTGCCGCCGCCGGCCTACCCTCGCCGATCCGCAAGATTGCCGATGCCTTGTCGATCGGTTCGCCGAGCGACGGCCAACTGTCGTTGCCGACCTGAGCGGGCTGTTCCGGTTCAGGTCGTCGACTCGAGCGGGGCGAGTTCGCGATGGCGTACCAGCACGCTGGCTTCGGAGCGAAAGCGCTTGCCCAGCGTTTCGGCGATGAACACGGAGCGGTGTTGACCGCCGGTGCAGCCGATCGCCACCGTCAGGTAACTGCGGTTGTCGCGCATATAGCTCGGCAGCCACTTCTGCAGATAGGCGCCGATATCGTTGGTCATCTCGTCGACTTCGGGGATGGCCGACAGGAAGTCGATCACCGGTTGATCGCGACCGGTCAGCGGACGCAGCTGCGTGTCGTAATACGGATTGGGCAGCGAGCGCACGTCAAAGACGAGATCGGCGTCGAGCGGCACGCCATGCTTGAATCCGAAGGACTCGAACATCAGTGTGAGTCCGGTGTGATCGTGCTGGACGAACTCGCGGATCCAACGGCGCAACGCGCTCGCGCGCAAATTGCTGGTGTCGATCTGGTGACCGAGTTCGGCCACGCTGTTGAGCATTTCGCGCTCGGTCTCGATCGCTTCGACCAGCGAACCATTGGCCGAGACGGTATCGTCGCTCGTCACGGAGAGCGGGTGACGGCGGCGTGTCTCCGAGAAGCGCTGAACCAGCGTTTGCGTGGTGGCGTTGAGGAACAGGGCTCGCACGTCGTGACCGAAGCGGCGCAGGCCGCCAATGATCGGCGGCAGATCGGCAAGCGAGCCGCCGCTGCGCGCGTCGATGGCAACGGCGAGACGTGTGTAGTTCTGCGTTTCGAGATACTCGGCGAGTTCAGGGAGAAAGCGCGACGGTAGATTGTCGACGCAGTAGTAACCCGCATCTTCGAGGACGTTCAGGGCGAGCGATTTGCCGGAACCCGAAACGCCGGTAATCAGTACGATCTTCATGAGATTCCCCGGATACAGCGATCATGGTAAGCGATTGTGTCGTATGGGTGTCGAGCGGCCAAAAAGAAGAACGTTCCATGCGTTTTTGCTCCATTCGCGAGAAGGGCGCGCGAGAAACGACAACGGCGCCCGCGAGGGGCGCCGTTGTGTCAGCCTGTGGGCGGTCTCGCCGCTTATCCGCCCCTCCGTCTATTCGTCAGAAGGTCGGTGCGGGAAAGCCCCCGGTGCGCTTACTTGTTCGACAGGCACGACTTCATGAACGCCTTGCGATCGTCGCCCTTCTTGTCGCCAGCCTGGGCATTGCAGGTCTTCATCTTTTCCTGCTGGGTCGGCTTGGCGGCGGGCTTGTTCGACAGGCATTCCTTCATGAACGCCTTGCGATCGTCGCCTTTCTTGCTGCCAGCTTGCGCATTGCAGACGCCCATCTTGCTTTGTTGGGCATTGGCAGCCTTGGGCGCAGGTGCGGGGGCGGCCGTCTGGGCAAACACGGGCGATGCGAGCAGCGGGGATACCAGAAGCAATGCAGCGAATGCTTTTTTCATGATCGTCTCTCCATAAGGTCGACACGCACGGGATTGGACCGCGTGGCGATTACAACATGAAAGAAAACGCGCCGCAATCGCGCGGCGTTGACAGAAAGACGCAGAAATTGCGGTAAACCCGGGGCATTCGTCCGGCACGAGATCGCTCAGAGCAGCCGATTCTGCATGCCGTCCGGATCTTGCATGGCTTGACGCTGGCGCTCCATGAAATCCTTGAGGGTGTCGATGCCACGCAGTTGCAGGATCGTGTTGCGCACGGCGGCTTCGACCAGCACGGCGAGGTTTCGCCCGGCCGCCACTTGCAGAATCACCTTGTTGATGGGCAGGCCCAGCACATCCACGGTTTGCGCTTCGAGCGGCAGCCGCTGGAATTCGCCATCGGGGCGGCGCACCAACTGAACGATCAACTTGAGCTTCATTTTCCGGCGCACGGCCGTCTCACCGAAGATCGTCTTGATGTCGAGCAAACCCAGGCCGCGCACTTCCAGCAGGTTTTGCAGCAGCGGCGGGCAACGGCCTTCGACGAAATCCGGCCCGAGGCGCACGAAATCGACCGCATCGTCTGCCACCAGTCCGTGACCGCGGCTGATCAGTTCCAGGCCGAGCTCACTCTTGCCGAGGCCGGAATCGCCGGTGAGCAGCACCCCCATGCCCAGAATGTCGAGAAATACGCCGTGCATCGTGCATCGCGGGGCGAACACACGCGAAATGTACATGCGCAGACTGTCGATGACCGCCGCCGTCGACATCGGCGTGGTGAACAGTGGCGTGGAGGAGCGGGTACAGCGCAGTACGAGATCGGGCGGGGCTTCGAGGCCGTCGGCCACCACGAGGAACGGCGGCTCGAGCGCGATGACTTCGCCCATGTGGCGCTTGCGGTTTTCGTCCGTGAGGCGCTGGTAGTAGCGCAGCTCGGCCTCGCCAAGGACCTGGATCCGGTTCGGGTGAATGAGGTTCAGGTGACCCACGAGGTCGGCGCTGGAGGTGGCCG
Source organism: Pandoraea cepalis (assembly GCF_902459665.1). Classification (GTDB taxonomy): domain Bacteria; phylum Pseudomonadota; class Gammaproteobacteria; order Burkholderiales; family Burkholderiaceae; genus Pandoraea; species Pandoraea cepalis. Next base: position 549,219 of record NZ_CABPSL010000001.1, read on the forward strand.
TCGACACGCTCTCGGGCGTGAAGCCACGTTCCCACCCCTCGTGCCCGGTCAGCCACGACAAACGCAGCGTGGCGGCGTTGTCGTCGAAAATGCTTTGCGCGTTGATGCCGGTCAGTTCCACCGCGTCGCCTCGTTCGGTTGGGGTTGGGTGCTACGGAGTTCGTCCTGCGTCGCGGCGCGATACCCCGAAACACCGGGATAGCCGCACCAGCGCCGGCTCAGGGTTGCCAGTTCGCGAGCGCGGTATGGATATCGTCGGCACTCGGCGCGGAGGTCAAGGTCTCGCGCATCGTGCGATCCGAGAGTAACTGTGCAATTTCGGACAATATCTCGAGATGCTGCTGCGTTGCCTGCTCCGGTACCAACAGGAAGAACAGCAGGGACACGGGTTGCGCGTCGGGGGCCTCGAAGGGAATCGGATCGTCCAGGCGCACGAAGGCTGCCATCGGATGCTTGAGGCCCTTGATGCGCCCGTGCGGAATGGCCACACCTTCTCCCAGTCCGGTCGAGCCGAGACGCTCGCGGGCGAACAGATTGTCGGTGACAAGCGCGCGCGACAGGCCGGCATTGTTCTCGAAGAGAAGCCCGGCTTGCTCGAAGACGCGCTTCTTGCTGGTGACAGACAGTCCAAGCAATATGTTGGACGCAGGTAAGAGTTTGACTAAACGGTTCATCTTGTAATGCGGGCGAACGCATGGTCGCCCTCCAGCCCCCCGGTTGACCTCGCATTATAGACCACCCGTCGACGCGCTCCCGGCGATGCGAGGGAGCATGCAAAAGGGGCCGTTCAACGGCCCCGCGGTGGGTGATGCCAGAGACTTACGACAGACGTCGATGTGCGCGTGGGCTTCCTCGCGAATCGCCGTCAGTGTCGGTCAATGCGGCTACCTTGCCCGGACAGACTCATTGCAGCGGTTCCGCCTCGGGAGGTTCCTGGTGCTTGAGGGCCTCGCGGCCATGATCCTGAACCTTGTCCTTGTATTGCATAACCTTGCGGTCGAGCATGTCGATCAGCTTGTCGATGGCGGCGTACATATTCTCGTCACACTTCTCGACGAAAATCTCCTTGCCCTTGAGATACACGGTGACGCTGGCGATCTGGCGTCCGGTCTTCTCCTTGGTCTTGTCGACAGATAGGATCACCTCGGCACCGATGAGCTGGTCGAAATGGCGCAACACGCGTTCAAGCTTGTTGACCACGAATTCGCGCAGCGACGGCGTGAGTTCGAGATGATGTCCACTGATCTTCAGATTCATAGCTGCTCTCCTTGCTGAAATGCCGAAGTGCAGGCCGCGTCACAAGCAACGCTGGCTAGCGGGAGTGCGAGCCATTGGCGTGACGCAATGTCGCACTGCGGCGTGATGCCCCAGCGAGCCAAGATGGCACACCAGGACCGTCCTACAAAGATTTGCGCAAGTTCACTGCGGGAATGCGCATGGCTTCGCGGTATTTCGCGACGGTGCGTCGCGCTACCACGAACCCTTGCTCTGCCAGCAGCTCCGCGATACGGCTGTCGGAAAGGGGGGTCTGCGGATCTTCTGCTCCTATGAGTTGCTTGATGAGTGCGCGGATGGCGGTCGATGAGGCGGCGCCCCCGGCTTCCGTGGCCACGTGTGAACCAAAGAAGTACTTAAGCTCGAAGGTTCCGAATGGAGTGAGCATGTACTTACTGGTTGTCACGCGTGAAATCGTGGATTCATGTAAACCCAGCGTATCAGCAATTTCGCGTAAAACCAAGGGCCGCATGCCGATTTCGCCATGCGTGAAGAAGTTCTTCTGACGCTCGACGATCGCCTGCGACACGCGCAGGATCGTGTCGAACCGCTGTTGGATGTTCTTGATGAGCCAGCGCGCTTCCTGAAGTTGCTGCTGCAGGTTGCCGGTTCCCGGCGCATTGCGGTTGTTGCGAAGGATGCGCGCATACATTTCATTGATGCGCAGGCGCGGCATGACCTCGGGATTGAGTTCGGCGATCCAGCCGCCGCCTTGCTTGCGCACGAGCACGTCGGGGATGACGTAATCCGCCTGGGGCGAGCCGTAGGCGGCGCCCGGGAACGGGTCGAGCGAGCGAATCAGTTGATGCGCCGCGCGCAGGCTGTCCTCGCTCACGCCCAGCAGACGACGCAACCGTGTGTAGTCGCGCGCGGCGAGCAGCTCCAGATGATCGGAAACGATGCGCAGCGACAGAGTTCGCACGCTGCTTGCCGGCAGCCGCTGGAGTTGCAGGCGAAGGCATTCTGACGGGGTTCGGGCGCCCACGCCTGCCGGGTCGAAGCTCTGCAGCAGCGCGAGCGCGGCGTTGATCTCTTCGGTCTCGAGCCCAAGTTCCTCGGACATTTCCGCCTGCATTTCGTCGAGCAGGGTGCCGAGATAGCCGTCTTCGTCGAGCGATTCGATCAGGAATTCCACCAGCAGGCGATCGCGCGGGCTGGCTTTCGTCAGGCGCAACTGGGCGAGCAGGTGTTCGCGAAGATTGGGATGATCGACGTGCAGTTGCGGCCGCTCATTGTCGTCGTCGTCCGACGCACTGCCCGAGCGGGCAAAGTCGTTCAGGCTCCAGTCGTTGCCACCGGCGCGCGCGTTGTCGTCGAAGCGGGTCTCGCCGTCGAGTTCGCGGGCGTCGTCCTGGCCGCTGGCCGATTCCGGCGTGTCGTTGGTGCTGCTGCTCGACGAGCCCCGCTCATTGCGCAGCGATCCGTCCGTGCCCACACGGACCGTGCCGGCGAGCCAATCGTCCTCGCGCTCGAGCATCGGGTTCTGGGTGAGGGCGTGCTCGACTTCCTGCTGAAGTTCGAGCGTCGACAGTTGCAACAATCGGATGGATTGCTGCAACTGAGGCGTGAGGGTCAGGTGCTGGGAGGTGCGGAGTTGAAGGGTCGGTTTCATAGCATTTCTCGCCTTCATTGTAGAGGCTTTGTCACGCCAGCGAAACCGGCCCGGCCCCCTATCGGAGGCAGGGTTTACATGCGAAAAATTTGCTTTACATCCGGAAGTTTTCGCCCAGATATACGCGCCGCACGCTTTCGTCGGCCACGATCTGGTCGGGCGTGCCGGCGGCGAGCACCGAGCCTTCGCTGATGATGTAGGCGTGATCGCAGATGCCGAGCGTCTCGCGAACGTTGTGGTCGGTAATCAGGACACCGATGCCACGATCTTTCAGAAAACGCACGATTCGCTGGATTTCCAGCACGGCGATCGGATCGACGCCCGCGAACGGTTCGTCAAGCAAAATGAAGCGCGGTTGCGTGGCCAGGGCGCGGGCGATTTCCACGCGGCGGCGTTCGCCGCCCGAGAGCGACATCGCCGGATTTTCGCGCAAATGGCTCACCTGCAACTCGTCGAGCAGCGCTTCGATGCGTCGGTCGATCTCGTCGCGCTTGAGCGGCTTGCCGTGCGCATCGAGCTGCAATTCGAGCACCGCCCGGATGTTGTCTTCGACCGTGAGCTTGCGGAACACCGACGCTTCCTGCGGCAGGTACGAGACGCCCATGCGGGCGCGCTCGTGAATCGGCAGCTCGCTGATCACGTTGCCGTCGAGCTGGATTTCGCCGTCGTCGGCGGGCACGAGGCCCACGATCATGTAGAACGATGTCGTCTTGCCCGCGCCGTTCGGGCCGAGCAGTCCCACGACTTCGCCGCTCTTCACATCGAGCGAGACGTCCTTGACAACAGTACGGGCACCGTATTGTTTCTTGAGCGAGCGCACCACGAGCGCGCTCGGCTTGCCCGATTGACCGTCGCCCGGATGGATCGTCGAGGCGTTGCTATTGGCAGAATTACTCACGCGGATTCCCGATGCTTTTGGAGGGAGACAGCGGCGGCAGATCGCCCTTGGGCGCGGCCGCCGGCTTGCTCGCGCCGCCGGCGCCTGGCTGGTTCGCGCCAGTGGCATTGCGCGGGGCGAGCGTGGCGCGCACGCGGCCGTTCGGATTGTTGGCGTTGACCTGATCGGCACCGCTGTTGGCGGTATAGACCTCGTTGTACGTGTCGTACGTGATCACGCTACCGTGAATTTCGTCGAGCACCCTCGTGCCGCCGGCCAGGCGCTTGAGCGTGGCTTGTGTGGTCAGCGTGGCGACTTCGGTCTTGCCGTTGTAATAGATCGTTTGGCCCCAGCCGTCGATGTATTCGTCCAGGCCGTCGCGCTTCTGGCGCATGTAGGCGAGCGGGCCGCCCGGCTTGTAATAGGCCGTGGCGTACTGATAGCCCTCTGGATCCTGAGTCACTTCGACGCGATCGGCCTTGAGGAGAATCGTCCCCTTGGTCATCGTCACGTTGCCGGTGAAGATGTTGACCTGCTTGAGGTCGTCGTAGCTCATGTGATCCGACTCGATGTTGAGCGGCTTGTCGCGGTCGGCGCGTTCGGCATGGGCGAGCGGCGACGCGAGGGCGCCGAGCATGGCGAAGGCGGCGGCCAGTGCGCGCAGGCGACGCAGCGACAGGGAGACGGGGCGCGGTTGGCGGCGATCGGTCATGGGGTCTTGGGGCCCGGTTTGGTCTGGAGTGGCGCGCTCGGCGCGGCGGCCGGTGCCGGGCGATTGCCGCCCAGTTCCGCCGGCTGGATCGTGCCGTGAACATTGCCGAGCAATTGTACGGCGCGCGAGATGTTATTGAAAATCATGCCATCGCCGTACATCACGGAAGCACCGCGGAACAGCTGGACTGGCAATTCCGTGCGCACGATGTCGTCGTTGACGAGCACCTGGAAGTGCTGGGACAGCGCCCGCATTTGCGGATCGCGCGGTCCGGCCTGACGTACCACGACCGCGTCGTCGTACAGATCGACGACGGACATGTCGGCATTGAGCGTGCCGCGTTTGCTCGTGGCGGTCACTTCCGGTTGATTCGGCGTGAACGCGCGGACGGCGGGCATGGTCATGGCCGTGGTCTGGTCGTCCTCGTAATGCGTCATGTGCACGGCATTGACGCGGTATTGCGTGAGGCCGGTCGCCGACAGGGTGGAGATCACCATGTCGTCGGCGAAGTAATCCGGAATGTGCTGCTTTACATACGGCGCGCGGTCGGCGTCAGACGGCAGCGTGCGTTGCACGAGCCAGTAAGTGCCGGCGGCCAGGCCGGCCAGCACGACGATGGCGACCAGCGAAGCGGGTGAGAGGCGTTGAGTGGCCATGGATGATCGGCTTCCTCGACGCGTCAGGCGAGCGCGTCGGCGAGCAGGGCGTCGTAACGTCCCTGGGCACGCAGGATGAAGTCACACAGCTCGCGCACGGCGCCTTCGCCGCCGCGCGTGGCGGCAACCCAGTGGCAGCGTGCCCTGACTTCGGCATGGGCATTGGCCGGGCAGGCGGCGAAGCCCACGCGGCTGAGGATCGGCAGATCGGGCCAGTCGTCGCCGATATGGCCGCAAACCTCGCTCGTCACTGACACCTTGGCGCACAGGTCTTCGAATGCGGCGCGTTTGTCCTGCACGCCTTGATAGACGTGCGCGACACGAAGATCGGCCGCGCGTTTGGCGACGATCTCGGACTGGCGTCCGGTGATGATGGCCGTGACGATGCCGACCTCTGCGAGCAGCTTCAGGCCGTGGCCGTCGAGCGAATCGAAGGTCTTGATGACTTCCCCGGCCGGTCCGTAGCGCAGGCCGCCGTCGGTGAGGACACCGTCGACGTCGAACACCATGACACGCAGGCGAGCGGCGCGCGCAGCGGCGTCGGTCACGTCGGTCGCATCAAGCGGGGCGGAACGAGTGGGTTGGGCGATGCTGGGCTGATTCATGGGCAAGCGGCTCACACGACCTTGGCGGCGAACAGGTCGTGCACGTTGAGCGCACCGACGAGGCGGTCGTTCTCGGTCACGAGCAATTGCGTGATGCCGAAACGTTCCATCAGTTCGGCGGCTTCGGCGGCGAGTTGATCGGGGCCGATGCTGCGCGGGCCGGCCTTCATGACGTCGGCCAGCGTGAGCGTGGTGAAATCGAGCGTACGCTTGAACAGGCGGCGCAGGTCGCCGTCCGTGAAGATGCCCACAACGCGATCGTCGGCATCGACAATGGCCGTCATGCCCAGACCCTTGGCGGTCATTTCCAGCAGGGCATCGGACAGGCTGGCATCGGCGCGCACGCGCGGAACGCGCTCGCCGGTGCGCATGACATCGCGCACGAACGTCAGCAGACGTCGACCGAGCGCGCCGCCGGGATGCGATCGGGCGAAGTCCTCGGCGCCGAAACCGCGCGCGTCGAGCAGCGTGACGGCAAGCGCATCGCCCAGGGCGAGAGCGGCCGTGGTGCTGGCGGTCGGTGCGAGGCCCAGCGGGCAGGCTTCTCTGTCGACGTGCGCGTCGAGGTGCACGTCGGACAGGCGCCCCAGGCTGGAGGCAGCGTTGCCGGTCATGGCGATGAGCTTCGCGCCGATGCGCTTTATCATCGGGAGAATGCTGACCAGTTCCCCCGTCTCGCCGGAGTTGGACAGGGCGACAACGACATCGTCGGTCGTGATCATGCCCAGGTCCCCGTGGCTGGCTTCGGCGGGGTGAACGAAGAAGGCGGGTGTGCCGGTGCTGGCGAACGTGGCGGCCAGTTTGCGGCCGATGTGGCCCGATTTGCCCATTCCGGTGACGACCACGCGCCCGCGGCAGGCGAGCAGCAGAGAGATCGCTTCGAAGAAGCTGTCGTCGAGGTGCGCGGAGACGCGTTCGATGGCGTCGGCTTCGGTGCGCAACACCTCCCGGGCGACCTCGAGTGCCCGGCCTGGATTGATTTTCGCTATCATGCGCGGAGTATATCAAAACGCACGCGGCGCCGAGGACAGCCGCGCCAGGCTTGGACCTGCACCGTTCGAGACCACCCAGGAAGCGGCCCGGTGCCTCGTCGGAGACCACTGCGCCAACGCTATCTGGCACGGCACTTGCATAGCAAGTACCGCGTTCGGTCAGACCGCCAGCATTCAGATTCACTCAGGAAACCCACCTTAGCCGATGGCATCACCGCTCGAACTCACTCTTGTCCTGCTGTTTGCCGCCTGTGTCGGGGTGGTGTTGTTCCGCATGCTTCATCTGCCGCCGATGCTCGGCTACCTGAGCGTGGGCATCGTGATCGGCCCGCACGCGGTCGGGCTGGCCGCCGACACCCAGCGCGTGCAATACCTCGCGGAGTTCGGCGTTGTCTTCCTGATGTTCTCCATCGGCATCGAATTTTCGCTACCGAAGCTCAGGACGATGCGCCGGATCGTGCTCGGGCTGGGCGTATCCCAGGTCATGGGAACGCTGCTCGTGGCGGTGGGACTGGGGGCGCTCGTCAACCTGTTCTGGTCGTTCTCGTGGCAGGCATCGGTGGCGCTGGGCGGCGCGTTGGCCATGTCCTCGACGGCCATCGTCACCAAGATGCTGGCGGAGCGCCTGGAACTCGAGACGGAGCACGGCCGCAACATCATGGGGGTGCTGCTGTTCCAGGATCTGGCAGTCGTGCCATTGCTGATCGTGATCTCGGCACTGGGCGGCAACCCGAAGGCGCTGGTCCTGGCACTGTCGCTGGCCGCGCTCAAGATCACCGGGGCGCTCGCGCTGCTGCTCTGGATTGGCCAGAAACTGGTCGGACGCTGGTTCCACATCGTGGCAGCGAGGCGCTCGCAAGAGCTGTTCATGCTCAATCTGTTGCTGCTCACGCTCGGATTGGCCTACGTCACCGAGAACCTTGGCCTGTCGATGGCGCTTGGCGCGTTCATTGCCGGCATGCTCATCGCCGAGACGCCGTTCCGCCATCAGGTGGAAGACGACATCAAGCCATTTCGCGACGTGCTGCTGGGGCTGTTCTTCATCACGACCGGCATGCTGCTCGATCCGTCCATCGTGGCGCAGCAGCCGCTGCTCGTGCTGCTGTTCTTCGTTGGCCCGCTGGTCGTCAAATTCACATTGATCGCGGGGCTTGCGCGCCTGTTCGGCAGCCCGCCCGGCACGGCGATCCGCACCGGCCTGGGCCTGGCGCAGGCGGGCGAATTCGGTTTCGTGCTGCTCAATCTGGTGATCGACCGGCACCTGCTCGACCCGTCGCTTTCGCAAGCCGTGCTCGCGGGCATGCTGCTCTCGATGCTGTGTGCGCCGTTTCTCATCATCAACGCCGACCGCATCGCGCTGCGCTTCGTCGCCAATGAGTGGATGATGCAGTCGTTGCAGATGACCAAGATCGCCACGCAGAGCATCAAGACGTCGGGCCACGTCATCATCTGCGGCTACGGCCGGTGCGGCCAGAATCTGGCGCGCATGCTCGAACAGGAGGGCATCGGCTATGTGGCACTCGATCTCGACCCCGATCGAGTGATGGAGGCGGCCAGCTCCGGCGAGACGGTCGTCTTCGGCGACGCCGCCCGGCGCGAGGCGCTGGTCGCGGCCGGGATTCACCGCGCCGCCGGCATCGTGGTGACCTACGACAGCACCCCGGCCGCGTTGAAGGTGCTCTCGCAGGTGCAGGCGCTGGAGCCGACATTGCCGGTGGTCGTGCGCACGGTCGACGACACCCACATGGACGAACTGATCGCGGCGGGCGCGACCGAAGTCGTGCCCGAGATCGTGGAGGGCAGCCTGATGCTGGCATCGCATGCGCTGGTGCTCCTGGGCGTGCCGATGCGCCGCGTGCTGCGCCGGGTGGCGCAGGCGCGTAACGAGCGTTACAGCCTGCTGCGGGGTTACTTTCACGGCCTCGACGACGAGGACGAGGGCGGCGAGCGCGAGCAGGTCAGACTGCAATCGGTGCCGCTCACGCTTCACTCGGACGCGGTCGGGCGCACGCTCGGCGAACTCCGGCTCGACAAGCTCGGCGTGACGGTCACGGCCATCCGTCGGCATGGCATTCGCGGGGTCGAGCCGGTGTCGGAGACGCGTCTGATGGCCGAGGACATCGTGGTGCTGCGCGGATTGCCCGACAAGCTGGTCGCCGCGGAGGCGCGTCTGCTCGGCCACGAATAGACGGCCACGAATGGACGACCCGGCCGGGAAGAGGGCGTGCTGCCGGGGCGCGCACCATGCGCCGGGCGGCGCTGCCCGCGCCCTCGCGGGGCGTCGGGCGATTTTTGGCATAATGTGGCGTGTTTCCCCCTCAGTATTCCAAGAAGGATCCCCGTGCAGATCGACGAGTCCCCTGCCGCCTATATCAAGAGCCAGATTCGCACCGTGCCGGACTGGCCCGCGCCGGGCGTGCAGTTTCGCGACATCACCCCGTTGCTCAAGAACCCGCGCACCTTGCGGGTGCTCATCGATGTGTTCGTGCACCGCTACATGACGCAGCGTCCCGATTACATCGCGGGTCTCGACGCGCGCGGCTTCATTCTCGGTTCGATCCTGGCCTACGAGTTGAACATCGGCTTCATCCCCATTCGCAAGAAGGGCAAGCTGCCGTATCAGACGGTCGCGGAGGAGTACGAACTGGAATACGGCAGTGCGACGGTCGAAATCCATGCCGATGCCTGCGGCCCCGGCGACCGCGTGCTGCTCATCGACGACCTGGTCGCCACGGGCGGCACGATGCTCGCCGGCAAGAAGCTGCTGGAGCGCCTGGGGGCAACGGTCATCGAAGGGGCGGCCATCGTCGACCTGCCGGAACTGGGGGGCTCGCGCCTGATTCGCGAGGCCGGATTGCCACTGTTCCTGCTGTGCTCGTTCGAAGGCCATTGAACCCGGTTGCCTGAGCGGACGCTTTGCCGCGTTCCCACCCCTCATCATCCCCATTACCCCACTTCGGACATGCCGATGCCCAATCTCTGGCTGTTCTTGCTGACCTCGGTGGCGATCACGCTTGCGCCGGGGCCGGACAACATGCAGGTCATCGCGCGCGGCATTGCGCAGGGCCGTCGGGCGGGGCTGGCTGCGGCCGCCGGTTTCACGTCGGGATGTCTCTTCCACACGAGCGTCGCGGCCATCGGCCTGGCCGCCGTGCTGCGTTCGTCGCCGTGGGCCTTCGAGGGGATCAAGCTCGCGGGGGCCGCCTATCTGATCTGGATCGGCATCAAGGCGATACGCGCGCGCGGCGCGCTGGCGCTGGCCAACGAGGCCGCGCCGCAACCGCTCGGGGCCGTCTTTCGTCAAAGCGTGCTGGCGAATATGCTCAACCCCAAGGTCACGTTGTTTTTCCTGGTGTTCCTGCCTCAGTTCGTGAGTGCCGACACGGCCCATCCGGGCGCGCAGATGCTGTTGCTCGGCCTGGTGTTCATGGCGCAGACGATTGTCGTGTTCAGCGCGTACGGATGGTTCGCTGGCGTGCTGGGCACGTGGCTCAAGCGACGCCCCGGGGCAGGGCGCTGGCTCGACCGTGTCGCCGGCGCCATCTTCATCGGCCTGGGCTTGCGCGTTGCGCTACAGGCATAGGACGCACGCGCGCCCTCGCATGAGTGGCAGCGGCCGCGCCGATGCCTTCCAGGAATTCGTAGTCCCACCGACATTGCCAGATCATGCTTGCCGAACAACGCCAACAGTACGTGCTTGAACAACTTGCCAAGACCGGGGCCCTCGCGATCAGCGATCTCGTGCGTGAGCTGGGGGTGTCGCGCGAGACGGTGCGCCGCGACCTCAACACGCTCGCCGCGCGCGGGCTGCTGCTCATGACGCACGGCGGCGCGCTGGCCGCCGATCGCAGCGAACCCGACTGGACGCTGCGCGAGAACGTCAACGCCGTGGGCAAGCGGGCCATCGGCATGCGCGCGGCGGAACTCGTACCCGATGGGGCGTCGGTGATCATCGACTACGGTACGACCACACGGGCGGTGGCGCAGGCGCTGCTTGCAAAGCACCGGTTGCGCATCTACACGAACGACTGGCAGATCGCGCGATTGCTGGGCCGTCATCACGACAATCAGGTGACACTGCTCGGCGGCGAGCTGCAGGACAACGAAGATGCCGTGCAGGGCTGGGATGCCATCAACCAGATATCGCAATACCATGCCGACTTCGCATTCATCGGCGTGGGCGGCGTGACTGAGGACGGTGGCATTACCGACTTCAACCGCGCGGCCGCCGAGCTTCGCGCGCGCATGCTGCTGTGTGCGAACATCTCGGCCGTGGTGGCGGACCATACCAAGTTCGGGCGCGTGACGCCCGTGCGTATCCGCCATTTCGAGGCGGCCCGCTACCTCATCAGCGACGCCGCGCCGCACAAGAGCATGCTGGCCCAACTGCGCGCTCGCGGCCCGGAACTCCTCATCGCGTAAATGTGTAGACAACATCGGCGCTCGACCCCGAGGCCGATGACGTCGCGCCCCGTTCGGCGTGACGTCGGTGCGCGCGCATCCCTGCGTGCCGTGGCGCCGAAAACGTTGTTAACTCCTTGACCCAATAAGGATTTTCAACGCCCATCGAAAAGCTCATCGATTGTCACTGTCTTGTCATCGGCACTTCTTAGACTGCTGTCACTTTTGGCACAAATTGCCACAAAACAGCTAGTCGAGCGATGCGGGCGACGTGCTCCCAGCCTGGGGCGCGGTTAGCGGGAATGCATCGGATCCGACCGGCGAGTCGATTGACAGGTGACCCGTGGACGAAGCAATTCGAATCGAGCGACTGACCAAGACTTTCGGGGGCGGCCGCCGTGCGCTCGACGAGGTGGCGCTTACCGTGATGCCGGGCGAAATGGTCGCCCTGATCGGGGCGTCGGGCTCGGGCAAGTCGACGCTGATGCGTCACATGGCGGGTTTCGTGGCGGCCGATCTGCAACCGGGCGGTATCGACATACTCGGTCGTCCGATTCAGCGCGACGGCCGCATCGTGCGCGAAGTGCGCCAGATTCGTCGCGACATCGGGTTCGTCTTCCAGCAGTTCAACCTGGTGGGCCGCATGCCGGTGATGACCAACGTGCTGACGGGTCTGCTCGCGCGCGTGCCGCTGTGGCGCAGCCTGCTGTTCCGCTTCACGCCGGCCGAGCGTCAGGCGGCGATGGCGGCGCTCGCGGAGGTCGGCATCGCCGATCTGGCGTTCCAGCGCGCAAGCACGCTCTCGGGCGGTCAGCAGCAGCGCGCGGCGTTGGCGCGCACGCTGGTGCAGGGCGCGAAGATCATTCTTGCGGACGAACCGATTGCTTCGCTCGATCCGGAGTCGGCCCGCAAGGTGATGGACATGCTGGCCCGCATGAACCGCGATCACAAACTGACGGTCGTTGTCTCGCTGCATCAGGTGGATGTCGCCATGCGTTACTGCGTGCGAACCGTCGCCCTGCATCAGGGACGCGTGGTGTATGACGGCCCGTCCGCGGCGCTCACGCCCGACCTGCTGCGCCGTCTTTATGGCGTGCAGGCAAGCGAACTGCTTAACGACCGCGTTGACCCGGTCGATCACGTTGACCATGTGGAAGGCGCCGACGACAGCGACGCTGCCGACGCCTCTCCGCGCGCAGCCGGCCCCGCGCCGGCCAATGCGCAAGCCCCATTCCTCACCTCGATGTCCCTCAGTCTGACCTGACCAGGAGCTTGCTCTCATGAAACTTTGGAAAACCCTGCTGGCCGGCGCGGCCATGCTTGCCTCGGTGGCGGCAGTGCACGCGCAGGAAATCAATTTCGGCATCATCTCGACCGACTCGAGCGCGGCACTGCGCCAGCGTTGGCAGCCGCTGATCGACGACATGGAGAAGCAAACCGGCATCAAGGTGACGCCGTTCTTCGCCACCGACTACGCCGGCGTGATCGAAGGCATGCGCTTCAACAAGGTGCAGCTCGCCTGGCTGGGCAACAAGGCCGCGATGGAAGCCGTGGACCGCTCGCAAGGTGAAGTCTTCGCGAAGATCATGTACGCCGACGGCACCGAAGGCTACTACTCGCTGCTGATCGCGAACAAGGCGAGCCCGTACAAGACGCTCGACGACGTGATCAAGAACGGCAAGAAGATCAACTTCGGCCTGGGCGATCCGACCTCGACGTCGGGCACGCTGGTGCCGGGCTACTACGTGTTCGCGAAGCACAACATCGATCCGCGCACGTACTTCAAAACCGCGCGCAGCTCGAATCACGGCGCGAACCTGATGGCCGTGCTCAACAACCAGGTCGACGTGGCCACCAACAACACCGAAGAAATTGACAAGCTCGAGGCAACGCAGCCGGAGAAGGCCAAGCAGGTGCAGGTGATCTGGAAGTCGCCGCTGATCCCGTCGGATCCGCTGGTGTGGCGCAAGGACCTGCCGGACGCGACGAAGAAGAAGATTCGCGACTTCTTCCTGGCGTACGGCAAGGACGCACATGAGAAGGAAGTGCTGAAGAACATCTACAACTACGGCGGCTTCCGTGCGTCGAGCAACGCGCAACTGCTGCCGATCCGCCAGCTCGAGCTGTTCAAGCAGAAGCAACAGATCCAGTCGGATGCCAACCTCGATGCCGCCAAGAAGCAATCGCAATTGACCGACATCGACAGCAAGCTCGCCGCGCTCGATCAGGAAATGAGCAAAACGAAGTAAGCGCCTGATTGCCTGGGCGTGGAACGACACAATGTCACAGGGCGGCGCACGGGCGTTGCTCTGTGATCGGTGACGGCGGGCCAGGTCATCTGGCCTGCCGTGACCTCTGATGACCTCTGTGGTCCGATGATTTTCCGGTCGATGCTGCACCGGCTTGCCTTGTGGTACACGACATGAACACCAGCGTATCCCTCACTGCAAATGGCCGCCTGCCGGGCGAGCCGCCCAAGCGCTCATGGCTGACGTTGATCGGCTGGGGCGCATTCTTCCTGATCCTGGTGTGGTCGTGGGGCGGCGCCGATATGCGTCCGCTCGATCTGATTCGCGATTCCGGCAACATGAGCCAATTCGCGCACGATTTCTTCCCGCCCGATTTTCACGACTGGCGCGTGTATGTCCACGAGATGCTCGTGACCATTCATATCGCTGTCTGGGGCACGGTGCTCGCCGTGGTGTGCTCGATTCCGATGGGGTTGCTCTCGGCGTCGAACATGGTGCCGGCGTGGGTGTACCAGCCGGTGCGTCGCGTGATGGACGCCTGCCGCGCGATCAATGAGATGGTCTTCGCGATGCTCTTCATCGTGGCGGTAGGGCTTGGCCCGTTCGCCGGGGTGTTGGCGCTGTGGGTGCATACGACGGGCACGCTCTCGAAGCTGTTCGCCGAAGCGGTCGAAGCGATCGATCCGCGCCCGGTCGAGGGCGTGCGGGCCACCGGGGCGCGCGCGATCGATGAAATTCTTTACGGCGTGCTGCCGCAGGTCATGCCGCTGTGGATCTCGTACACGTTGTACCGCTTCGAGTCGAATGTGCGTTCGGCGTCGGTGGTCGGCATGGTGGGCGCGGGCGGCATCGGCGTGGTGCTCTACGAAGTGATCCGCAGCTTCGAGTACGCGCAGACCTGTGCCGTGATGCTCATCATGATCGTGGTCGTCACATGCATCGACGTGTTTTCGGCCCGTGTGCGCAAGCATGTGATCTGATCGTCCCGCCGCGTCCATCGCGTCAATCCGCAAAGGGCACTTGGGTGCCCTTTGCTTTTCCCTGACGGCAGCCGCTTCGCGCCGGCGCCGAGTCCCGCACAGCGGCCAATGTCGATCGCCCGGGCCGTGACGCCGTTCCCGGCGCGCAGCCAAACCGGAGCCTCCCCATGCCCTCAGCCTTGCCCACTCAAGCTCGCGTCGTCATCGTCGGTGGCGGCATCGTCGGCTGTTCGGTCGCCTATCACCTCGCCAAACTGGGATGGACGGACGTCGTCCTGCTGGAGCAGGGACAGTTGTCGTGCGGCACGACGTGGCACGCGGCGGGGCTGGTCGGCCAGTTGCGCTCGCAGGAGAGCATGACGAAGCTCATCCGCTATTCGACGAAGCTCTACAGCGAACTGGAAGCGGAGACGGGGCTCGCCACGGGCTGGAAGGCATGCGGGTCGTTATCGGTGGCCCGCACTCAGGCGCGCATGACGCAACTCAAGCGCACGGCGGCGGTGGCGCGTGCCTATGGCGTGCAGTGCGACGTCGTCTCGCCGCGCGAGGCCGGCGACCTCTGGCCGGCGATGCGCACTGACGATCTCGTCGGCGGGGTGTGGCTGCCGGGCGACGGCAAGGCCAACCCGACCGATCTCACGCAGGCGCTCGCGCGCGGCGCGCGCAGCCGTGGCGTGCGCATCGCGGAGAACACGCGCATCACGGCGATTCACACGGCGTCGCCTGGCGGGATTCGCACGGCGACGGGGGTGTCCTGGTGCAATAAAGACGGCGAAAGCGGACGCATTGCCGCGGAGATCGTCGTGAACTGCGCGGGGCAATGGGCCAAGGCCGTGGGTCGTCTGTGCGATGTGAGCGTGCCGCTGCATTCGGCCGAGCATTACTACATCGTGACGGAACGGATCGCGGGCGTGCATCCCGATCTGCCGGTCATGCGCGACCCGGACGGCTACATCTACTTCAAGGAGGAAGTCGGCGGTCTGGTGATGGGCGGCTTCGAGCCGAACGCCAAGCCGTGGGGCATGAACGGCATTCCCGAGAATTTCGAATTTCAACTGCTGCCCGACGACTGGGACCAGTTCGAGATCCTCATGGAGAACGCATTGATGCGTGTGCCCGCGCTCGAGACGGCGCAGATCCGGCAGTTCTACAACGGCCCCGAGTCGTTCACGCCGGACAACAACTTCATGCTCGGCGAAGCGCCCGAGCTGCGCAATTTCTACGTTGGCGCGGGCTTCAATTCGATGGGCATTGCGTCGGCCGGCGGGGCCGGCATGGCGCTGGCCGAGTGGATCGTCGCGGGCGAGCCGACGATGGACCTCTGGCCCGTCGACATCCGCCGCTTTGCTCGATTCAACGGCAACGATACCTGGCTGCATGATCGCGTGAAGGAAACGCTCGGCCTGCACTACGCCATGCCGTGGCCAAATCGCGAACTGGACACGGCGCGGCCGTTCCGTCGCTCGCCACTGTACGCGACGTTGCTCGCCAAAGGCGCCTGCTTCGGCAGCAAGATGGGCTGGGAGCGGCCGAACTTTTTCGCGCCGTCGCCGGAGCAGGCGACGATCGATTACCGCTTCGGTCAGCAGAACTGGCACGCGTGGAGTGCCGCGGAGCATCGCGCGTGCCGTGAGGCCGTCGCGCTGTTCGACATGAGTTCTTTCGCGAAACTGCTCATCAAGGGCCGCGATGCCGAGCGCGTGCTGCAAGCGTTGTGTACCAACGACGTGGCCGTGCCGCCCGGGCGTACCGTCTACACGGGGATGCTCAACGAGCGCGGCGGTTACGAATCGGACGTCACACTCACGCGACTCGCGCCCGATCAATACCTGATGGTTACCGGTTCGGCGCAGACGACCCGTGACATGGACTACCTCGAACGGCGCATTGCCCAGCAGCCCGACGATCCGCGCTGTACGGTCGTCGACGTCAGCGGGCAATACGCGGTACTGGCGCTCATGGGACCGAATTCCCGCTCGCTGTTGCAGCGGGTGTCGCGAGCGGATTTTTCCAACGAGGCGTTTGCGTTCGGCACGAGCCAGGAAATCGATCTCGGCTATGCCACGGTGCGTGCCACGCGCCTGACCTACGTCGGCGAACTCGGTTGGGAGCTGTACGTGCCCGTCGAGTTCGCGGTGGGCGTCTATGAAACGCTGCACGCGGCGGGCGCCGCCTTCGGGTTGAAGGATGCGGGCTACTACGCCGTCGACTCGCTGCGTATCGAGAAGGGCTATCGTGCCTGGGGACGAGAACTGACGCCTGACACGAACCCGGTGCAAGCGGGGCTGACGTTCGCCTGCAAGCTGGCCGGCGGTCTCCCGTTTGTCGGCCGCAAGGCGGTCGAGCTGGCCAAATCGACGGGGGTCCGCCGCAGGCTTGTGAGCGTTGTGCTCGACGGGGCGAGCGACAGGATGCTCTGGGGCGGTGAGGCGCTGCTTCGCAACGGCGAGCCGGTTGGCTTCCTGTCGTCGGCCGCGTATGGGCACACGATCGATGCGCCCGTCGGGCTCGCCTATCTGACGAATCCCAACGGCGTCGTGTCCGCCGAATACGTGGAATCGGGCCGCTATCAGGTCGATCTCGCGGGCGATCGGCTCGACGCTCGAGTGCAACTGCGCGCGCTGTACGACCCGAAGGGCGAGCGCGTGAGCGCTTGAACGGGCGGGCCTGTCGCGCTGGGCCGCGACGACGATGCAGGCCGCCGCGACACCGGAGGCGGGCGGACTCGCCGCCGCTTCTGTAAAATGCCGCTTTTGCCTCGATTTCGCGCGTCTCCGACGGGGGCGCGTCCGGTCTCTGACGTATGCCTTTTGCTTGTATTGCGGCGGCGCGCCGCTTCGACGACACCGCGCATCTGCCGCTCGTGATCGGTTCGCAGCGTTATGGGTGGGTTCGCCGTCGCGACGCCGAGTCGCTGTGCCGTTGGCCCGACGTGTTCGAGATCAGTTCACTCGCGGTGCGGATTCATCCGCGCCACGATACCTGCGAAGCGCGCACGGCGGCGCTGGCGCCGGTGATCGAGGCGCTGGCGGCCGAGGGACTCATCACGGGTTGGCGCAATGAGCGCTATGCCATCCGGCAACGGCTCTATGACGCGCCGCTCGCGTGGATCGAACGCGCGGCCTCGCGCTTTTTCGGCACGCGCACGTTCGCCGTGCATGTGAACGGCTACGTGCCGGCCCGCTTCGTGGGCGAAGCACCGAAGCTCTGGATTGCGCGGCGCAGTGTGCTCAAGGCGACCGATCCCGGTTGTCTCGACAATACGGCCGCCGGGGGCATCGGCAATGGGATTGGCGTGGGCGACACGCTCGTCAAGGAGTGCTGGGAAGAGGCCGGCATTCCGGCCCATCTGGCGAACGACGCGCGGCCTGGCCGCACGCTGCATATCCTCGCGGAAATTCCGGAGGGCGTGCAGTCCGAGCAGATTTTCGTCTACGATCTCGCGCTGCCGCGCGGCTTCGTGCCCGAGAATCAGGACGGCGAGGCGAGCGCGCACTGGCTGTGCTCGGCCGGCGACGTGCGCGAGGTGATCGCCGACGGCAAGATGACCGTCGACGCGAGCCTCGCCAGTCTCGACTTCCTGCTGCGCGAGGGCGCCATTCGCACCAAGGACTGCGCCGGAATCGAGGCGTTGTTCAAACCGGCGGACGAATGATCGAGGCCATCGGACGCACGTCCATCGATACCGATTTCAACACTGCAACGACATTGCAAGCCTTTGCCCAGGAGCAATCATGGCACCGATCGAAAATAGCTACATTCTGAAGTTGTCCTGCCCGGACCGTCCTGGCATCGTCCACGCGGTGGCCGGTTTCCTGGTCGAGCGCGGCGGCAACATTCTCGACTCGGCCCAGTTCAACGATCGCTTCACCGGCGGCTTCTTCATGCGCGTGCATTTCCAGCAACTGCCGGGCCAGAGCGATCTGGCCGCGTTGCAGCGCGACTTTGCCCCGCTCGCCGTGCAGTATGAGATGCAATGGGAGTTGGTCGACGCCGCGATCAAGCCGCGCGTGATGCTCATGGTCTCGAAGATCGGTCACTGCCTGAACGATCTGTTGTTCCGCTACAAGACGGGCCAGCTCAACATCGAAATCCCGGCCATCGTCTCGAACCACAAGGATTTCTACCAACTGGCCGCGAGCTACAACATTCCGTTCCATTACCTGCCGCTCATGAACGCAACGCCCGAATCGAAGGCGGCGCAGGAAGCGAAGGTGTATGAGCTGGTGCAGGACAACGACATCGATCTGGTGGTCCTCGCGCGCTACATGCAGGTGTTGTCCAGCGATCTGTGCGAGAAGCTCGCAGGCCGCGCGATCAACATTCACCATTCATTCCTGCCGAGCTTCAAGGGCGCGAAGCCGTACTATCAGGCGTTCGACCGTGGCGTGAAGCTGATCGGGGCGACGGCGCACTACGTGACGTCCGATCTCGACGAGGGTCCGATCATCGAGCAGGAAGTCGAGCGCGTGGACCACACGATGGACCCGGAGCAACTGACCGCCATCGGGCGCGACGTGGAATGTGTGGCGCTGGCGCGCGCCGTGCGTTATCACGCCGAGCATCGCATTCTGCTCAACGGCCACAAGACGGTGATCTTCCGCTAAGCGACGCGCTATGTGCGCCGCGCCAGCTCACTGCCGGCATCGCGCGCAAGCCGCGCAATCGAAATTGTCGAACTCACGGCAATCAGCCCGACCACCAGGAACGCCCACGGGAAGTCGACGTCGATCACATGATCGCGCCCGTGCAGCCACGACGACGTCTGCAACACGGCGGCGCCGATGGTGATGCCCAGCGTGAGCGACACCTGTTGGGCGACGCTGGCCAGGCTGGTTGCCTGACTCATGCGCGGCGCCGGCACGTCCGCGTATGAAATGGCGTTCAGGCTCGTGAACTGCAACGAGCGGAAGCATCCGCCAAACAGCAGCGTGCCGAGAATCACCAGATGCGACGTCTGCGCGGTGAACAACCCGTAGCCGCCGAGCGTCGCCGACGCGATCAGCGCGTTGGTCATCAGCACGCGGCGAAACCCCCAGCGTTGCAGAATGCGCAGCGAGAGCGTCTTCATGAACATCGCGCCCGCGGCCGAGATGAACGTGAGCGCGCCCGATTCCATCGGCGTCATCCCGAAACCCAGTTGCAGCATCAGCGGCAGCAGGAATGGCGTGGCGCCGACGCCAATGCGAAACAGCGTGCCGCCCGCGACACCGGCGCGGAACGTGGGGATGCGAAAGAGGTCGAGCCGCAGTAGCGGATGTGCGAGCCCCTTCGCATGACGCAGGTAGGCCACGAGCAACGCCGCACCGATGGCGACGAGTCCCAGCGCGAGCGATACGGGGATCAGATGGCGGCCGATGGTGGACAACCCCAGCATCAGGATCGAGAGTCCGAGGCCCGACAGCACGAAGCCCCGGATGTCGAGCGGCGGCACGTCGTCCTCATAAAGATCGGGAATGTACTTCGTTGCAAGAACGAAGCCGAGCACGCCGATGGGGATGTTGATGTAGAAGATCCAGCGCCAATGCCAGTACGTGGTGATGAAGCCGCCAAGCGGCGGGCCGAGCACCGGGCCGACCAGCGCGGGGATCGTGAGGTAATTGAGTGCGCGCACCATGTCGCGCTTTTCCACGGACTTGAGCAAGGCGAGGCGTCCCACCGGTACCATCATCGCACCGCCCATGCCCTGGATGAAACGCGCGATCACCAGTTCCGGCAGCGTGCTCGAGATGCCGCAGCAGATCGAGCCAAGCACGAACACGCCGATGGCGGTGCGAAAGACGTTGCGCGTGCCAAAACGATCGGCAATCCATCCGCTGATCGGAATGAAGACCGCGAGGCTGATGAGGTAGGTCGTGAGCGCGAGCTTGAGCGTGATCGGGCTCTCGCCGAGATCTTGCGCAATCAACGGCAACGAGGTGGACAACACGGTGGAATCCATGTTCTCCATGAACAGCGCGCAGGCAACGATCAGTGGAACAAGCATGAGGCATGACGTTGCCGTCGCGGCAACCGGGTAAGCAAACGAAGAACGACTCGACACACGAGCGGCGGTGCGTCAGCGGGGGGCAATCGATAACACGGCGGTGCGCCGGTCATGGCAGGCTCGATGGCGGCGCAGTGAGGGTTATAGCAAACTTCTCCGCGGTCCGTGCCGGTCGCGTGCAGCGCGAGGCGTCATGCGGGTTTTCACGGAGCCCGCGCCGGGCAACATCGTTTTGGAGGGTGGAATGCGGTGTTGCACCACAATACGTTGTTCCATCCATCGAAACACGCGGTTGATCGTTGCATGCTGGCGGTTGCAGCGACGCCGGCAACGACACCGGCGTCGATGCTCTCGCAGGCGTTCGAGCCTATCGCGATGTCAGGAAGTCGCGCAGCACGTCGAGGTGCGTGTGCGCATCCTCCTCTTCCAGTCGATGGGCTGCGGTGAGCAACGTGACGGGGCCTTCGGTCAATCGCGTGCGCAGGTCCGCGAGCGTGGCGTTTCGCTCGGCGTCGAGCGCGGTGAGTTCATCCAGATAGCGTTGGCGGAATTCGTCGAACTGCTCGGGATGCTGGTGAAACCACTGGCGCAGCGGCGTGCTCGGGGTGGCGTCCTTGGCCCAGAAGTCGATTTGCGCCTTGGCCTTGGCGAGACCGCGGGGCCAGAGGCGATCGGCGAGCACGCGTTGGCCGTCGGTAGCTTCGGGGGCGTCGTATACCCGCTTGAAGCGAATCTCGGGAAGTTTGGCGCCGCGCTTGCGAGCGGGGTTGGCTTTGACCGGCGGGGCGGCGTCAGATGTCTTCGACGACGGCATAGGCGGCGACCTCGGAGCGTGGGAGCGCAAGCGCGCGACACCCGAAAGCTTACCCGAGGCGCCCGAGGCCGGCGAGTGCCGTGCTCGTTCGGCGACGCCGAGTTGCGTCCCCGAACGTGAGGGCCGTCGAGAACGCCGCGCCCTGCATGCGTCGGCGTCGGCGGCCACCCCATCACGCTGCGCGCGTGAGGGGCGCGACTTGCCGAATGCCGAGCGACGCCAGCGACTGCCCGATCGCCGTGACGACGTTGCGCATTTCGTTATCGTCCACGGCGCCAATGCAGCCCACGCGAAACGTGTCGATCTGCGTGAGCTTGCCGGGGTAGAGGATGTAACCCCGCTCGCGCACCGCCGCATAGAACGTCTGGAAATCGTACTTGCTGTCGTCGGGCGCGTGGAACGTCACGATCACGGGCGCCTGAATCTCCGGCGCGAGGAACGGCCGGAAGCCCAGCGACGCCATCCCCTCGACCAATGTCCGGCAGTTCTTGCGGTAGCGCTCGCCGCGAGCCGGTTGGCCGCCCTCGGCGAGAAACTGATCGACGGCCGAGCGCAGGGCCGCGACCACGTGCGTCGGCGGGGTGAAGCGCCATTGCGTGGTCTTCTGCATGTATGCGTACTGGTCGTGCAGGTCCATCGCCAGCGAATGGCTGTTGCCGCCGCTCGCTTCGAGCACTGACCGCCTGGCGATCACGAAGCCCATGCCCGGCACCCCTTCCAGGCATTTGCCGCTCGCGGCGACCAGCGCGTCGAACGGCATCGATCGCACGTCGATGTCCAGCGCGCCGAACGAACTCATGGCATCGACGATCAGCCCCTTACCGTGCCTCTGGCAGACGTGTGCAATATCCGCGAGCGGATTGAGGACCCCCGCGCCAGTTTCCAGATGAACCTGAGCAACGTGCGTGATCGACGGATCGAGCGTGAGCGCTTCATCGATCGCGATGGCACTGGCCGCCTGATCGTCGGGAATGGGCAGGGCGACGGCGTCGCGCTCGAGATAGCGACAGATCTTGAGCAGGCGCTGGCAGTACGCGCCGTTGTCCGGCACGAGAATGCGTGCGTCGCGCGGCGTGAGCGTGCCGATGGCCGCTTCGACCGAGAACGTGCCCGAGCCTTGGAGCGGGACGCAGACATGCGTGTCGCCGCCCTGCACGATGTCCACGAGATCGCGGCACAGCGACGCGGTGACGCGGTTGAACTGCGCGTCCCACGAGCCCCAGTCGCGCAACATGGCCTGCCGCGTCGCCGGCGACGTGGTGAGCGGGCCGGGGGTGAGCAGAATCGGTTCCTGACCAAGAATCATGACCGCCTCCTATCATGCGGGAAAACAAGCTGCGTTCGGTAAACACCTCGGCGAGGCGATGTGTTGCATATTATTGGCAAATTATGTCGTTTTATTGAAACCCTCGAGATATTGTCATCTGTTCGTCAAATACCTCAAATAGTATGGAAATCGTTGATTGGGATAGGGTTTTGTCGTCGCTGTGCGCAACATTGTTCAACGGTTCTGCGCAATCTCCGGGAAATGGCGAGTGCGATTTGTTGACAATCTACAAATCGTTGTGCTTGAATAGCCAGCAACACAAATAGTCGCGTAACGCCACAAATTGCCAATGATCGGCGCGGAAGCGATTTGTGCCGTTGCGGGATCGCGTCGCAGGATGACGCCAGCGTTCGGAGAGAAGGAAGACCGGTATGAACCCAAATCCCACGTCGCCCTCGGCGATCGAGTTGTTACAGAGCCAGTCGCTGACCACGCTTGTCCAGCACGAAATCGAGCGTCTCATCATGGCGGGCGCCCTTACGCCCGGCACCAAGCTCAACGAGATCGAAGTGGCCGGCCGTCTGGGCGTGTCGCGCGGTCCGGTGCGCGAAGCGTTTCGCGCGCTCGAAGAAGCGGGGCTGCTGCGCACCGAGAAGAATCGGGGCGTGTTTGTGCGCGTTATCTCGCTGGAGGAGGCCGAGGAGATCTACACGCTGCGCGGCGTGCTCGACGAATTCGTGGCGCGCACGCTGGCCGAGTCGATCACCTCGGCGCAGCTCATCCGTCTGCGCGAGTCCGTGGAGGCTATGCACATTGCGGTAGAGGCGGGCGACAGCGAGGCGTATTACCGGCTGAACCTGGCGTTTCACGACGCGCTCGTCGAGATGGTCGGCAATCGCAAGTTAATTGAAACCTACCGGCGCCTGGTCAGGGAGCTGAGCCTGTTCCGTCACGAAGCGCTGACCGGCGATACGTCTGCGCCGCCGCAGTCGGCGCGTGAGCATCGCGACATCGTGAGCGCGATTGCGTCGCGCGACCCCGAGCATGCCGCGCAAGTCACGCGCGAGCATCTGTCGCGAGGCCGCGCGCGCATTCGCGAGGCCCTTGCGCGGGCACCCGGTGCCGCCGCGCAGGCGAAGGCCGGCTGAAGGACCGTGAACGGTTTGTATTGCTAAACATCAGGCCGCCGGGTGCGTGCCGCCGCGAGGGCGACACCGTCGGCCATTTACCGAATTGCGCTTGAGGAGACCCGACGTGAACCCGTCCGTACAGATCGAAGTGAACGGCCGCCAATACCGGTTGCCGCAACAGCCGACCGTCATCGTCTGCGTCGATGGCTGCCAGTTCGAGTATCTCGAAGCCGCCGCTGCTGCCGGTGTCGCCCCGTACCTGAAGCACCTGCTGGCGGACGGTGCGGTATTCCAGGGCGACTGCGTCGTGCCGTCGTTCACCAACCCGAACAACCTGTCGATTGTGACCGGCGTACCCCCCGCCGTGCATGGCATCTGCGGCAATTACTTCTTCGACCCGTCGGCCGATGGCGGTCGCGGCGCGGAAGTCATGATGAACGATCCTGCCTACCTGCGCGCGGGCACGGTGCTTGCCGCCGCCGCCGATGCGGGGGCGAGCGTGGCGGTCGTGACCGCGAAGGACAAGCTGCGCAAGCTGCTCGGCCATCGCATGACGGGCATCTGCTTCTCGTCGGAAAAGGCGGACCGCGTCACGCTCGCCGAGAACGGTATCGACGACGTGCTGGGACTCGTCGGCATGCCGGTACCGGACGTCTACAGCGCGGCACTTTCCGAGTTCGTGTTCGCCGCCGGGGTGCGCCTGCTGGAGACGCGTCACATCGACCTGATGTATCTCTCGACGACCGACTACGTTCAGCACAAATGGGCGCCGGGCACGCAGGGCGCGAACGATTTCTACGCGATGATGGACGGCTATCTGCATCGCATGGACGCGCTTGGCGCCGTCATCGGACTGACGGCCGACCACGGCATGAACGCCAAGCACGATCCGGCGACTGGCCGGCCCAATGTCATCTATTTGCAGGATCTGCTCGACGACTGGCTCGGCAAGGGCGTGGAAGCCGGCGGCGCGCGGGTGATTCTGCCGATTACCGATCCCTACGTGGTGCATCACGGCGCGCTCGGCTCGTTTGCCACGATCTATCTGCCGCAGGATGTGGATCGCGACGCCATGCGTCGGCGCATCGCCGCGATGCCCGGTATCGAGGTCGTGCTGAGCAACGCCGAGGCATGCGCTCGCTTCGAACTGCCGCCCGACCGCGTGGGCGACCTGGTCGTTGTGAGCGACCAGTCGGTCGTGTTGGGCACAAGTGCCAGCCGTCACGATCTGACCGGACTCACGGTGCCGCTGCGCTCCCATGGCGGGATCTCGGAGCAGACGGTGCCGTTGCTGTTCAACCGCAAGACCGGCGGCATTCCGGGCAAGGCGCGGTTGCGCAACTTCGACATTCTCGACGTGGCACTCAATCACGTCTGATGCGGTACCGCAACGCCTTTGCCCTGTGAGCCCGCGGCACGCAACCCAGAACGGTTGCGTCGCTGGGCCCCGACCCGTTGGACACGCTGTGGAGAACCCCATGAATGCGCCGCACAAGCTGCATCCCCAGTTCCGCGCCGAAGCGCTTCGCATCGGCGGCGAGAAGGTGACCCGCGATCGGATCATCGAAATCTTCAATCCCTACTCGGGCGATCTGGTGGGCACGGTGCCGAAAGCCTCGCTCGACGACGTGCGCCGCGCGTTCTCGATTGCGAAGCAGTATCGCTCGACGCTCACACGCTTCGAGCGCGCCAACATTCTCGATAAGGCCGCGGCGTTGCTGCGTGAGCGCACGGTCGAGGCGGCGGCGATCATCACGATGGAATCGGGGTTGTGCAAGAAAGACGCCGTCTACGAAATCGGCCGCGTGGCCGATGTGCTCGGGTTCGCCGCCGGCGAAGCGCTCAAGGACGACGGACAGGCGTTCTCGTGCGATCTCACGCCGCATGGCAAGAAGCGCCGCGTTGTGACGCAGCGAGAGCCGCTGCTCGGGGCCATCTCGGCCATCACGCCGTTCAACCACCCCATGAACCAGGTGGCGCACAAGGTCGCGCCGTCGATTGCGACCAACAACCGCATGGTGCTCAAGCCATCGGAAAAGGTGCCGCTCTCGGCCTACTACCTGGCCGACACGCTTTATGAAGCGGGTCTGCCGCCGGAGATGCTGCAAGTCGTGACCGGTGATCCGATGGAGATTGCCGACGAGCTGATCACGAACGAGAACATCGACATGATCACGTTCACCGGGGGCGTGTCGATCGGCAAGTACATTGCGTCGAAGGCGGGCTATCGTCGCATCGTGCTCGAACTCGGCGGCAACGATCCGTTGATCGTGATGGAGGATGCCGATCTGGATCGTGCGTCCGATCTGGCGGTGCAGGGGTCGTACAAGAATTCAGGCCAGCGCTGCACGGCCGTCAAGCGGATGCTCGTCCATCGCGACATCGCGGCGCAGTTCACCGATCTCGTGGTGGAAAAGACCCGCGCGTGGAAGTACGGCGACCCGGCCGACGGCGCCAACGACATGGGCACGGTCATCGACGAAGCGGCCGCCCGCCTGTTCGAGGCACGCGTGAACGAAGCGGTGTCGCAGGGTGCACGCTTGCTCGTGGGCAACCGGCGCGAGGGCGCGCTGTACTCGCCGACTGTCATCGATCGCGTCGATCCGAAAATGACGGTCGTGCGCGAAGAGACCTTTGGGCCGGTGTCGCCGATCCTGACGTTCGGCAGTATCGACGAAGCCATCGCCATCTCCAACGGCACGGCATTCGGTCTGTCGTCCGGCGTGTGCACGAACCGCCTCGATTATGTGACGCGCTTCACCAACGAACTGCAGGTGGGGACGGTCAATATCTGGGAAGTGCCGGGCTATCGCATCGAGTTGACGCCGTTTGGCGGCATCAAGGATTCCGGGCTCGGCTACAAGGAAGGCGTGCAGGAGGCGATGAAGAGCTTCACCAACACCAAAACGTTCACGTTGCCGTGGGGTGTCTGAGGCAGGTGATCGACCGCGCAAGGGGCGCCCGCCGACACCGTCAAATGGGGCGAAAAGCCGCGTTTCGCGGCGCTTCGGCTCAGGCTGTTCCCCTTGCGCAACAAGGCTTGGCGGAATCAGGGCGAAAATTGTGACAAATTGATGACACGATTGTTGCGCTGGTCATTTTGGTGTACGGTGTTCCGATTGGGGATACGCATGACGCGTGAACTTCATACGCATCCCGACGCCAGTGTTGGACTGACGCGGGATGCCGGTTTGGCAAACCAGTGTGCGCGTCATGTTGGCGGCGCAGGGCGCTGCCGGTCCCGTCGACACAATGATCACGGAACACTGGCATGCTGACACTCCTTAACCTGCTCTCCGGCGTTGCAATGCTGATCTGGGGGACGCACATCGTGCGTACCGGGGTCTTGCGCGTCTACGGCGCCGATCTGCGGCGCATTCTGTCGCACAGCATTTCGAATCGATTCCTCGCGTTTGCGGCAGGCTTGCTCGTCACGGGACTCGTGCAGAGCAGCAACGCGACGGCGCTTATCGTCTCGTCGTTCGGTGCGCAGGGCCTGATCGCGCTCGCGCCCGCGCTGTCGATCATGTTGGGGGCGGACGTCGGTACGGCGCTGATGGCGCGAATCCTGACGTTCGATCTGCATTGGCTCTCACCGTTGCTGATCTTCTTCGGCGTGGTCTTCTTTCTGTCGCGCAAGCAGACGCGCGCTGGCCAGATCGGCCGCGTGGCCATCGGGCTCGGGTTGATCGTGCTGGCATTGCAATTGATCGTGAACGCGACCACGCCGATGACCGAAGCGGCGGGCGTCAAGGTGCTGTTCGGGTCGCTGACCGGCGATGTGATGCTCGACACGCTGATCGGTGCGCTCTTCGCGATGGTGTCGTATTCGAGTCTGGCGGCGGTGCTGTTGACGGCGACGCTGGCGTCGTCGGGCGTGATTTCGCTCAAGGTGGCCTTGTGCCTCGTGATCGGCGCGAATCTGGGCAGCGGCATGCTCGCGATGCTCACGTCGGCCGGGCAGAATGCGGCGGGCCGTCGCGTGGTCTTTGGCAGCCTTGTGTTCAAGCTGATCGGCTGCCTGATCGTGCTGCCGTTCGTCGACTATGCGCCGGCGCTGGTGAGCTGGCTCTCGGATGCCCCCGCGCAAGCCGTCGTCAATTTCCACGTGCTCTACAACCTGGTGCGATGCGTGGTGTTCCTCGCCTTCACCGAGCCGATGGCGCGCCTGTGTGTGCGTCTGCTCTCGGAACGGCCGGAGGTGGACGGCGTGATGCGTCCTCGCCACCTGGATGAGAGCGCGCTGGAGATGCCGTCGGTGGCGCTGTCCAACGCGACACGCGAGACGTTGCGCATGGGCGACATCGTCGAGCAGATGCTCAATGGGTTGCTCGAAGTCATTCGCAGCAACGACGTGGCGCGCGCGAGAGAGACACGCCGGCTCGACGACGACGTCGACCATCTCTATACCGCGGTGAAGATGTACCTGACGCGCGTGTCGCGCGAGAACCTGAGCGAGCAGGACAGTCGCCGCTGGACGGACATCATTTCGCTCACGATCAATCTGGAGCACGCGGGCGACATCATCGAGCGCATGGTGACGGAGGTCGAGGAGAAAAAGATCTCGCACAAGCTGTCGTTCTCGGAAGCGGGGTTGCAGGAAATCTGCGACATGCACGCGCGACTGGTGACGAACCTGCAACTGGGGCTCTCGGTGTTCCTGAACACCGACCTCCGGAGTGCGCAGCGGCTCATGGCCGAGAAGGAGAGCTTCCGCGATCTGGAGCGCGCCTATTCGTACACGCACTTGAACCGTCTGGCGGGCCAGTCGGTGCAGAGCATCGAGACGAGTTCACTGCACCTGGACATCATCAGCGACATGAAGCGTTTGAACTCGCTGTTCTGCTCGACGGCGTATCCGGTGCTCGACGATGCCGGTGCGCTGCGCAAGAGCCGCATGCGGGACAAGCCGAAGGACGGCAAGGACGCGAAGGATACAAGGGATTCGAAGACGCCCAAGGAATCGAAGGCGTCGACGCTGGCGGTACTGGCCGATGTCGCGACGGCTGCCGCCGCCGGTGTTCGCGACGACAACGAGAGTTCACACGATGGCCCTGAGCCTGCCGGACATCCGCACCCTGTTCGATAACTTCGGTTCGCTTGCTTACAGCGGCGAGCCGGTCACGCAATTGGAGCATGCGCTGCAAAGCGCGGCATTGGCCGAGAGCGAAGGCGCCGACGAGGCGCTGGTGGCCGCCAGTTTCCTGCACGATCTCGGTCATCTGCTCAACCTTCAGGGCGAAACGCCCTCTGAGCGCGGCATCGACGATCTGCATCAGTACTTCGCCCTGCCTTTCCTGCGCCCGCTGTTCAGCAACGCGGTGCTCGATCCCATTCGTCTGCACGTGGATGCCAAGCGCTGTCTGTGCGCGGTCGATCCCGATTACTTCAGCAAACTCTCGGTCGATTCGGTGCGCAGTCTGGCGTTGCAGGGCGGGGTGTTCAGCGATGACGAGGCGAAGACGTTCCTGGCTCGCGAGCATGCCGAGGCGGCGCTGCGGCTACGTCGCTGGGACGACCGCGCGAAGGTCGCCGGCATGCCGACGCCATCGCTCGATCACTATATGAAATTGCTGGCGCGGGTAACGCTTCAATGAGGCAGGCGTGCGCGCCAGCCTGCGGGCAGCAGCCTCAGGACCGCCGCGCGCGACGGGTGCCAGAAGGCGGACAGGAGCAACAGGGCGCCGCCGACCACGACGGCGACAACCGCCAACGCATGCGTGTTCTCCGAGGTCACGAGAAGGTTGAGCATTGCCGTAATCACATACAACAGCGACGACATCATCAGGGCGCGACGGTCGATCGCGAGCGAAATTCCCGTGAGCAAGACGAAGAATGCGATGGCGCCGACGGCGTGATCCGGCATGAGCGCCCAGAAGATTGGATGCGTGACCATGCAGGCGGCGAGCAGATGCAGCCAGAACGCGACGTCCGAGCGAAAGGTCGTGCGCTTGGGGTCGCGGGCGTCCCATCGCAATGCCCAGACGAAGATCGCGAGACCGCCGACGATGGTCACGGCGCGCAGGGCGTCGATGAGGTTCTCGCCAAGAATCACGACGAAGAGCCAGGTCAGGAAAACCACCCCGCCGATGCCCATGGCGAGGGTGACCGGCACCCGAAAGCGTCGCCAGTACAACCCCGTGCCGACGGCGATGCCGGCATAGCTTGCGAACAGCGACAGCAGGACATGGGCGCCCAGCGCGAGTCCTTCCGCCTCGGGCGGGATGGGTTCGCCCGAGCCAAATCCCGGCGCAGCGGCTTGTATGCCGATGAGGCCGACACTGGCAAACGATGCGATGAAACCGAAGCAATAGAAGAGGGCGGGGAGTGCCATGCGACGGCGCCGCACGAACACCTCCGACAGCCCCCAGAAGAGCGCCGCGCAGACCAGCGCCGTGAGCCATGGCGGCAGCGTGCGTGTCAGCCACGCCGTGCCGAACATGAGCAGCGCCGACGCGACGACGACGAAAACGTCGTTGAAGCTGGTAATGAGCCGCATCGGCTCGTCGTCGATGCGTTGCTGTGATTGCGGGGGCGTTGCGTCGGGGGTGGCCGCCTGCGGCGGAGGCGAAGAATCAGGAGTTGTCATGGCGTGGTGGTCGTCGGCGTTCGTGGCCCAAAGTGTATCCGTCGGACGAATCTGTACGCGCAAAAATCCTGGGATATTTCGCAAACCGTTGCCAAGCTTTGGAAAACGGACGCACCATCTCCGGTGGGCAAAGTGCGCAATGCCGAGCCTGACGACGCGCGTTCCTGCCAGTCGGCAGCGGCGCCGCCGCGCGTCCACCTCGATGCCGTCACCGCGTGGGTGCCGCCGAATCAGCCTGCCAACGCCGTGGCCTCGATCTCCACCGCCACGCCATGACTGAGTGCGGGCACCGGCACGACCGCGCGGGCGGGCTTCGCCTCGCCGGCCCAGGCAGCGTAGACCTCATTGAACGGCCCCCAATCGTCGACGTTCGTGATGTACACGCGCACCTGCACCAAGCGGTCGATGCGCGTGCCGCACGCGGCAAGAATCGTCGCGACGTTATCCAAGGCCTGCTTCGCCTGTACGGCGAACGGCGCGCCGGCGAGGCGCTCGCCTTCCGGCGTGATCGGCAACTGCCCCGACACGAAGACGAACCCGCCCGCGCGGACACCATGCGAATAGTGACCGCGCGGCGGCTGCAGCGCCGCCACGTTCACGGCGTCGATGCCATCGGCCTGGGTGCTCATACCGTTTCTCCCAGCGTGAGTTTGGCGAAGCGCGCCATATCGACGTTACCGCCCGACAGGATGATGCCCACGCGCTTGCCGCGGATATCCAGTTTGCCTTGCAGCACCGCCGCCGCGGCGAGGCAGCCGGTCGGCTCGACCACGAATTTCATGCGGCTTGCGAAGAACTGCATCGTCTGTACGAGTTCCTCGTCGGTCACGGTCACGATGTCGTCGACGAGCGCGCGAATCACCGGGAACGTGTATTCGCCGAGATGCTGGGTCTGCGCGCCGTCGGCAATCGTGCGCGGTGTTTCGATGTGCACGATCTTGCCCGTGCGAAAACTCTGCTGGCCGTCGTTGCCGGCCGCCGGTTCCACCCCGTAGATCTCGATGTCGGGATTCAATGCGCGCGCCGCGACGGCACTGCCCGAGAGCAACCCGCCACCGCCTAGGCAAACGACGAGGGTGTCCAGCTCACCCGCGTCCTCGATCAATTCCTTGGTTGCCGTGCCCTGGCCGGCCATCACGTGCGGATGGTCGTACGGCGGAATCAGCGTCATGCCGCGTTCCTGCGCGAGACGCTTCGCAAGCGCTTCGCGATCCTCCTGGTAACGGTCGAACAGCATCACTTCAGCCCCGTAACCGCGCGTCGCGTCAATCTTCATCTGCGGGGCGTCCTGGGGCATCAGGATGACGGCCGGCACGCCAAGCTCGCGCGCGGAGAGCGCAATCGCCTGCGCGTGATTGCCCGACGAGAAGGCCAGCACGCCGCCGCGCTTCTGCTCGGCCGTGAACTGCGAGATCGCGTTGTAGGCCCCGCGGAACTTGAACGCGCCCATACGCTGGAAATTCTCCGCCTTGAAGAACAGGCGGGCGCCGGTCATGGCGTCGGCGGTACGCGAGGTCAGCACGGGCGTACGATGCGCTGCCTCCCGAATCCGGTCGTGGGCGGCAGCGATGTCGCCATAGGTAATCGCCAGCGAAGAAGTTGTCATGATGTGCCTTTCGTGTCGCAGAGATAGGTGTAGACGGTCGAGCGGGCGACGCCCAGCGCGCGTGCCACTTCGGCGTGCGCGTGGCGCAGGTCGAGCAGACCGCGGGCCTCGACGAGGCGGATGGCTTCGCGGCGCTGCGCGAGCGTCAGGCCCTGCGGCGTGGTGTTGCGCTGCGCGGCGAAGTCGGTGATCAGTGGAACGATGTCGTCGAGACGGCGCGTCGAGAGCGTTTCGCGCACGGGCGTCGGCGCATGGTTGGGCACGCTCACCAGTTGCTGCACGCTGGCCGCCGCCGCCGCGAGCATCGAGATGTCCATGTTCAGGCAAATGGCGGCGACATACTCGCCGCGACCGTTTTTCAGCCCGATGGACGTGCTCTTGGCCGGACGCCCATCGGGAAACCGATTCGCGTAGTTCGCGATGACCTCGGGAAATGCCGGGTCGGCGATGCGCGCGAGGCCCATCTCCGTGACGGCATCGCCGGGTTCGCGCCCCGACAAATTGTTGGCGATCGCCACGATGGCATGGTCTGGATCGGTCAGGTCGTGCAACACCACTTCGACAAGCGGCGCGAAGGTCTGACCGAGCGCCTCGACAATCTTGCGACCTTCACGAAGCAGCAAGGCGTTCTCGTCGAGCATGCGGGGGGCAGGCGATTTGGCAGATTTCATGATTTGACATTATGTCATTCAGTGACGAAATGTCAAATGGCGTCCGGAAAAACGCCCGGTGCCTGTCGATGATTCGACGGTGGCAGCGGGCGCCAGGGCGCCGGGCGTTACTCAGACGAGTTGCTTTTCCGCCAGTTCGCTCTTGAGATAGCCGTAATAGATCGGCGCGGCGACCAGTCCGGGCAGCCCGAACGCGGCTTCCATGACGAGCATGGCGAGCAGAAGCTCCCAGGAGCGCGACTGGATTTGTGTGCCGACGATGCGGGCGTTCAGGAAGTACTCGAGTTTGTGAATCACGATCAGGAAGGTCAGGGCGGCGATGGCCACGTACAACGAGACCGACAGGCCCAGCACCACGATGAACGTGTTCGAGATCAGATTGCCGACGACCGGCAGCAGGCCCACGGCGAACGTCACCACGATCATCGTCTTGCGCAGCGGCAAGTGAACGTCGAACAGCGGCAGCACACCGAGCAGGAAGATCGCGGTGAAGAGCGTGTTGATTGCCGAGATTTTGACCTGGGCGAACACGATGCGGCGAAACGCGTCGCCAAACAGCGTGACGCGCCGTGAGAGCGCGGCCGAGAGCGGGCGCATGCTGTGCACGGGCCGGATCGACGAGAGGGCCACGAGTGCGCCGAGCACGAGCCCCACGATGATGTGCACCATCGCGTTGAGCGCTTCCTTGCCGACGAGCGACATCTCCTGCGTGTGGTCCTTCAGATAGCCAGTGATCGACTGGTGGATGTCGTCGCTGTCGGCCGGCAGGCGTGCCGTGATCCAGGCGGGCAACTGCGCACGCGCCTGCTCGACCACGTCCATCATCCGGCCGTTGAGGTGTTCCAGATGGCCGGCGTCGCTGCGGAAGAACGTGATGATGCCGAAGATGATCGCGGTCATCAGCGCGACGATCACCGCCGACAGGAGGGCGACGGCAACCAGCCGGGCGCGCTCGCTGGAGATGCGCAGTTGCAGGCGCGGCCCGAGCACATGCACGAGCTGATAGACGACCGTCCCCGCGAGCACCACCGAGAGCAGGTGGATGCTCAGAATCAGCCAAAGGGCGAGGGCGGCGGCCGCGTAGCTCGCCAGTTCGATCCAGGCATCCCGATCCGGATGCCAGCCAGAGCGCGGTTCCATGCAATGACGTCCTTGTAATAAGACTCTGCGGCGACGACGCGGGCGACCCTCGCAAGGCGCTCGCGCGTGTCGTGACGTAAGACAGCCCGAACGGGCGATGCGCTTACTTTGCGCGCGTCAGCAATGGGGCGAGGTACTTGCCGGTGAAGCTGGCCTTGTTCGCCGCCACTTGCTCGGGCGTGCCTTGCGCAATGATCTGGCCACCGCCCGCGCCGCCTTCCGGCCCGAGATCGATCACCCAATCCGCCGTTTTGATCACGTCGAGATTGTGCTCGATGATGACCACGGTATTGCCTTGATCGCGCAGCCGGTGGATCACCGTGAGCAGCAGCTCGATATCGTGAAAGTGCAGCCCGGTCGTCGGTTCGTCAAGGATGTAAAGCGTTCGGCCCGTGTCGCGCTTCGAGAGTTCGAGCGAGAGCTTCACGCGCTGCGCCTCACCGCCCGAGAGCGTGGTGGCCGACTGGCCGAGGCGAATGTAGCCCAGGCCCACGTCCAGCAATGTCCTGAGCTTGCGCGCGACCACCGGCACCGGCTTGAAGAACTCGTGCGCCTGCTCGACCGTCATGTCGAGCACCTCCGAGATATTACGGCCCTTGTACTGCATTTCGAGCGTTTCGCGGTTGTAGCGTTTGCCGTGGCAGACATCGCAGGGCACATACACATCGGGCAGGAAGTGCATCTCGACCTTGATGACGCCATCACCCTGACAGGCTTCGCAGCGTCCGCCCTTGACGTTGAACGAGAAACGGCCCGGATCGTAGCCACGCTCCTTGGCCGCGGGCACGCCGGCGAAGAGTTCGCGGATCGGGGTGAACAGCCCCGTGTAGGTGGCCGGGTTCGAGCGCGGCGTGCGTCCGATGGGCGATTGGTCGACGTTGATGACCTTGTCGAAGTGCTCCAGCCCTTCGATCTGGTCATACGGCGCCGGCTCGGCCGACGACCCGTAGAGATGCCGTGCGACGGCGTGATACAGGGTGTCGTTGATCAGCGTCGACTTGCCCGAACCGGACACGCCGGTCACGCAGGTCAGCAACCCGACCGGCAGATCCAGCGAGACGTTTTTGAGGTTGTTGCCCGATGCGTCCAGAATTCGCAGTCGATCGTCGCTCGGCGCGCGTCGCTGCGCAGGCACTTCGATACGCCGCGCGCCGGACAGGTACTGCCCCGTGAGCGACTCCGGCGCGTTTTCGATCTGCTCGGGGCGGCCTTGTGCGATCACCCTGCCGCCGTGGATGCCCGCGCCCAGCCCCATGTCGACGACATAATCGCTTGCGAGAATCATGTCCTCGTCGTGTTCGACCACGATGACCGAGTTGCCAAGATCGCGCAGATGCTTGAGCGTGCCGATCAGGCGGTCGTTATCGCGCTGATGCAAGCCGATGGACGGCTCGTCGAGCACGTACATCACGCCGGTGAGGCCCGAGCCGATTTGCGACGCCAGGCGGATGCGCTGCGCTTCGCCGCCCGAGAGCGTATCGGCGCTGCGTTCGAGCGAAAGGTAGTCGAGGCCCACGTTGTTCAGGAACGTGAGGCGGGCCACGATTTCCTTGACGATCTTGTCGGCGATCTCGCGCTTCGCACCGTGCAGGACCAGCTCGTGGAAGTGGCCCAGCGTTTCGCGCAGCGGCAGGTTGCCGATCTCGTAGATCGCGCGCGCCTGCTGGCCTTCGCCGACCTTGACGAAACGAGCTTCGCGACGCAGGCGGCTGCCTTCGCAATCGGGGCAGGCCTGGTTGTTCTGGTACTTGGCCAGCTCTTCACGCACGGCGACGGAATCGGTTTCGCGATAGCGTCGTTCCAGATTCGGGATGATGCCTTCGAAGGCATGCTCGCGCACCGATGTGCGGCCCTTCTCATTCACATAGGTGAAGGGAATGGTCTGCTCGCCGGAGCCGAAGAGTACGATCTTCTGGGTGGCTTCCGGCAGCTCCTCGAAGGGCGTGTCGACATCGAAGTCGTAGAACGCCGCGAGGCTCTGCAGCATCTGGAAATAGAACTGGTTGCGGCGATCCCAGCCCTTGATCGCGCCCGAGGCGAGCGAGAGCGCCGGGAAGCCGACGACGCGCTTCGGATCGAAGAACGTCATGTGGCCAAGACCGTCGCAGCTCGGGCATGCCCCCATGGGATTGTTGAACGAGAACAGGCGCGGCTCGAGTTCCTGAAGCGAATACGAGCACACCGGGCATGCGAACTTCGAGCTGAAAACGTGTTCCTTGTCGGTGTCCATTTCCAGCGCCACGGCCCGGCCGTCGGCCAGCCGCAGTGCCGTTTCGAACGATTCCGCCAGACGCTGTTTCAGATCGGCGCGTACCTTCACGCGGTCGATGACCACGTCGATCGAGTGCTTTTCCGTCTTTTTGAGCTTGGGCAGGGATTCGATGTCGTAGACGCGCGCCGTGCCTTCGTTGGCCGCGCCGCCGCCCGAGCGGATGCGAAAGCGCACGAAGCCCTGGGCCTGCATCGTCTCGAACAGGTCGACATGCTCGCCCTTGCGATCGACCACGACGGGCGCGAGGATCATGAGCTTGGTGTCTTCCGGCAGCGCGAGCGCGGCGTCGACCATTTGCGAGACGCTTTGCGATTCGAGCGGCAAGCCGTGGTCGGGACAATAGGGCGTGCCCACGCGCGCGTAGAGCAGACGCAGGTAGTCGTGGATTTCCGTGACCGTGCCCACCGTCGAGCGCGGGTTGTGCGACGTGGCCTTCTGTTCGATGGAGATCGCGGGCGAGAGGCCTTCGATCAGGTCGACATCGGGCTTTTCCATCAGTTGCAGGAACTGGCGGGCGTAGGCCGACAGGCTCTCGACATAGCGACGCTGACCTTCCGCGTAGAGCGTATCGAAGGCCAGCGACGACTTACCGGAACCGGACAGGCCGGTGATCACCACGAGCTGGTGACGCGGCAAGTCGAGATTGACGTTCTTGAGGTTGTGGGTACGAGCCCCACGAATACGGATGGTTTCCATTCACGGTTCCGGGTCGTCGCCGAGGAGTCCGCGCGGCGAAATGTCGCGGGGCGGTTTCCGGCCCCCAAGAGTCCGAGTTTCCCGGGACGTCGCGCGATATCGGCACGGCGTTGGCCGGGCGTCGACGCAGCGGGCGGCGGGAGCGGTCGGGCGGGCCGCTGGGGGAAAATAAGGGCGGCTAAACCTGCTAATATACCTAAGTTTGATTGCTGGGGCTGAACCGGCTGACGGGTAGTCTCGGGCGATATACCGGCATGGGCCATAGGTGGGGGCGAATCGCCCGCTTTCCAGGGGGCTGGCGCCGGACCGTCGTCCAAGCCCATCGACATGCCTCCGGGCAGCAATCATCAGACGATTCCGAGGCTGCACGATGTTGCGCGCGCTATTTCCATCTCTCAGGACGTAATGTCTACCGATTCCGTGACTTCCGCTTCCCCTGCCACAACGCGCGGCCGAGGTGGCCGCATGACCCCGCTGGAAGTGCGCGCGAGTGCTTCGCTCGCGGGGATTTTTGCACTGCGCATGCTCGGTCTGTTTCTGATCATGCCGGTGTTCTCTGTGTTCGCGCAGACGATTCCTGGCGGCAACAACACTTTTCTCGTCGGACTGGCCATCGGCATCTATGGTCTGACGCAGTCCCTGTTCTATATTCCGTACGGGTGGGCTTCCGACCGGCTGGGGCGCAAGCCTGTCATCGTGTTCGGCCTGATCGTGTTCGCGATCGGCTCGCTCGTGGCGGCGCTGGCGCATGATCTGGCATGGATTATCGTCGGCCGGGCGATCCAGGGGGCTGGAGCGATTTCCTCGGCGGTCATGGCGTGCGTGGCCGATCTGACGAGCGAAGCCAACCGCACCAAGGCGATGGCGATGATCGGCGGCAGCATTGGCCTGTCGTTCGCGGTGGCCATCGTGTGTGCACCGTTCCTGTATCACTGGCTGGGCATGAGTGGCCTGTTCTCGGCCATCGGCATTCTGGCGGTACTGGCGATCTTCGTGGTGGTGTGGGTCGTGCCGACGCCGCCCGCGCATCCCAAGGTGGGCCCGGCGCCGTTCTCGGAAGTGCTGCACAACCCGGAGTTGTTGCGTCTGAATTTCGGCGTGTTCGTGCTGCATGCGACGCAGACGGCGCTGTTCGTGGCGATGCCGCGCATGCTGGTGGCGGCGGGGTTGCCGGTGGCGCAGCACTGGGAGGTGTATCTGCCGGTGATGGGGTTGTCGTTCGTGGCGATGGTGCCGGCGATCATTGCGGCCGAGAAGCGCGGCAAGATGAAGGTAGTGCTGCTCTCGGCGATTGCGCTGGTGGCGGTGGCGCAGGCGGCGCTGGGCGGATTGCCGCCGACGGTGGGGGTGATTGCTTGCCTGCTGTTCGTGTACTTCCTGGGTTTCAACGTGTTGGAGGCATCGCAGCCGTCGCTGGTGTCGAAGCTGGCGCCGGGGCAGCGCAAGGGCGCGGCGGTGGGCGTGTACAACACGACGCAGGCCCTCGGGTTGTTTTGCGGCGGGGCGATAGGGGGTTTTCTGATGACCCACTACGGTCAGAACGCAATCTTCATCACTTGCTCAGTCGGGGCTGTCGTGTGGCTTATAATCGCCGCACCGATGAGGACGCCAGCGCCTCATCAATCCTGATCGGATATCAGCA
This sequence comes from Pandoraea cepalis, assembly GCF_902459665.1. Classification (GTDB taxonomy): domain Bacteria; phylum Pseudomonadota; class Gammaproteobacteria; order Burkholderiales; family Burkholderiaceae; genus Pandoraea; species Pandoraea cepalis. Next base: position 587,391 of record NZ_CABPSL010000001.1, read on the forward strand.
ATACCGGAGAAAGATTTATGGCATCAGTCAACAAAGTGATCCTGGTCGGCAACCTTGGCGCCGATCCCGAAGTCCGCTACATGCCGAGCGGCGATGCGGTCGCGAACATTCGTCTGGCGACGACCGACCGTTACAAGGATAAGCAGTCTGGCGAGTTCAAGGAGCTGACGGAATGGCACCGGGTGTCGTTCTTCGGCCGTCTCGCCGAGATCGTCAACGAGTACCTGAAGAAGGGCTCGGCGGTGTATATCGAAGGTCGTATCCGCACGCGCAAGTACCAGGCGCAGGACGGCACCGAGCGTTACAGCACGGAAATCGTGGCAGACCAGATGCAGATGCTGGGTGGCCGCAGCGGCGGTGAAGGTGGTGGCGGCGGCGGCGGTGGCGGCTACTCGCGCGGCGGCGGTGGTGGCGACGAAGGCGGCGGTGGCGGCTATTCGCGCGGTGGTGGCGGTGGTGGTGGCGGCGGTGCCCGTCAGCAAGCACCGGCCAAGCAGTCGGGCGGCGGTTTTGACGACATGGATGACGATATTCCGTTCTAAGACCTGCACTTGAGCAAGTCTGGAAAGTGTAAGTCGCTGGCCCGCAACCTCCCTTGGTGCGGGCCATTTGTTTTTGTGTGTTGCGCACTTTCGCGCTGCAGTCATGACTCTGCGGAATCGGCTATATCGGATAGCCAAAGCACGTGCCACAGGCGCGGTTTTCATCTTCGGCGCCGGGGCGGGTGGTACGACCGCCCCGTTTGGGATTCCCTCTCGCGTTTTCCTTTGATAAGCATCAAAGTGGTTCGTCCGTCGTCACCTAGATTTATTTCGACAAGTGGGCGCCGAGCTTGCCACGATGCACTGCATCGGGATGTGGTCCTCTTTTCGGGCCACCGTCAGGTCAAGCTGGATGGGGGATTGCCATGCACGAGAGAGTTCTTGTTTCACCCGATGAATTGACACAGTTGATTCAGTCGGGGCCGGTAGTGCTCATCGACACACGAGACGCGGCAAGTTTTGCCGAAGCGCATCTGCCAGGCGCGGTGAATATCCATGAGATATTTACCTATCTGGCTACCTCAACGCCAGAAGGTCTTGCCGTCTTGCGCGAAACATTCACCGAGGCATTCGCGAAGGCTGGATTGTCTGGGAAGGAGACGGCTGTCATCTACGAACAGTCGATGACGACTGGATTTGGCCAATCCTGTCGGGGCTATGTACTGCTTCGCTATCTTGGCTATCCCCGCGACAAAATCAAGGTACTTCACGGCGGCTACAGTGCATGGCGTGCCGCCGGGCTGCCAAGCACAACGGAAGTCCCTTCGCCGACTCCCGTCGCGTTTCCCCCAGATACGGGCGGAAGCAGCATCCTCGTCGACCTGGCGGGGATGAAGGACGCCGTTGCAGACCCGCGTATCGTGAAGCTCGATGTGCGCGACGTCGATGAATGGATTGCCGAAAGCTCGTCACCTTATGGCAAGGACTTTTGCCCCCGAAAGGGCCGAATTCCCGGCTCGGTGTGGCTAGAGTGGTATCGAATGATGAAGCCGACCCCCACTGGGCAGATGTTCAAATCGCCCGCCGAAATTCTCGCCGAGTGTGCGACCGTGGGGATTCGTCGCGATACGCCTGTTGTTGTGTTTTGCTTCAAAGGGGCGCGCGCCTCCAACACATTTGTAGCACTGGAGGAGGCCGGCATCAGGGACGTGCGCCTTTACCTCGGCTCGTGGAATGAATGGTCACGAGATCCTTCGCTGCCCATTGATGAGGGCTTGCCGTACTGATCCATGCCCTACGCGCCGCAGCCTCATCGGCCGGTGCGGGCGCAATTTACACGTCGGCACCCCCCGCCCCGCGCAAGCTGCGCATCGTCATCTGCGCTGTCTCGAGCAAGCCCTGAATCAAGCGCGATTTCGGTGACGCGCGACGCCACAGCAGGCCGAAACGCCGCGGCGCGACAGGGCCGGGGGGCGTCAGCTTGACGATGTCGAGCGATGCCAGCAGCGGCGATTCGATGTCTGGCACGAGTGCCACACCCAGCCCCCGGTCGACCATCATCGCGATCGTCAGGATCGAATTGAGCTCGAAAAGCTCGCGCGGCACGATCCGTCGCGAGCGCAAATATTCCTCGGCATTCCGTCCGCCACCTAACGTGCGGTCGTAGCGAATGAATGGCTCGGTGCGCAGCAGGTCGTCGGGATCGCGCCCGGCCAGTGCTCTCGGTGCGAGCACCACGATCGGTTCCTCGCGCAATAGCCGCCACTCGAAGGTCTTGGACAGATCGAACGGGGGCAGCAGGCATACAGCCACATCGATATCCCCGGCCTTGAGCGTTTCGAACAGCTCCGGCGTCTGGCCGCCGCGGATCAACAGTTTGGCCTGGGGAAAGCGTTTCGAGAAGTGCGCGAGCACGTCCGGCATGACGGTCAGTAAGGCCGTCGTGATCGTGCCGATACGCAACTCGCCGACAAGCTCGCCCTGCAACGCGAAATCCTTCAGCTCGCCGTAATCGCGTACCAGATTGCGCGCCCGCTCGATCACCCGATGGCCGGCCTCGGTAGGAATTACCGTGCGCCCCGCCCGCGTAAACACCGCCGTGCCCAATTCGCGCTCGATGGCCTGCATTTGCTGCGCCACCGCCGCCGGCGTCACGCCCACCCGCCGCGCCGCCTCCGCCATCGACCCGCCATCGACGACATGCAGCAGCGTCTTGAAGAACTCGATATCCATATCGAAAGAATTTCTACTGTTTGAAGATAGATATGAATAGTTTATCTAAAAAAGTCGGGCGACTAGACTCCAGATCAAGCGTTTTATCAAAACGAAAAATCAGGAGACATCGTGCGCAGCAAGTTGTTCGTTCCGGCATCCCGCCCGGCGCTTTTTGCCAAGGCGTTGGCCGGTCAGGCCGATGCCCTCTCGTTCGATCTGGAAGATGCCGTTGCGCCCGAGCGCAAGGGCGACGCACGCGATGCGCTGCGCGCGATGCTGCGCGACGAGGCGACCCGGCAATGCGGCAAGGTGCTGATCGTGCGCGTCAACGCGCTCGACACGCCGCACTTCGCGCATGACGTTCGCGCCGTGGCCCAGCCCGGCCTAGACCTGATCAACCTGCCCAAACCAGAAACGAAGGCCGACGTGCTCGCCGCCGTTGCGGCGCTGGAAGCCGCCGAGCGCGAGAACGGCGTGACCACGCCGATCCGCCTGCTGCTCAATATCGAATCGCCGGCCGCCGTGCTCAACGCTGCTGAACTGGCGTGCGCGCATCCGCGCGTCGCCGGCTTGCAACTCGGCCTTGGCGACCTGTTCGAGCCGCTGGGCATCGCCCGTCGTGAGCCGCGCGCCATCGAGCAGGCGATGTACGCTGTTCGGATGGCCGCCGGTGTCGCTGGCGTCTACGCCTACGACTCGGCCTTTGGGAATATCAAGGATGAAGTGGGCTTTCGTGCCGAGGCTGAGCTGGCCCGCGCGATGGGCTTCCTTGGCAAGACCTGCATCCACCCGAGCCAGATCGCGATCTGCAACGACGTGTTCCGCCCGTCGGACGACGATATCGCCCACGCGGTGCGCGTCGTGATCGCTACGCGCGTGGCCAATCGCGACAGCGTCGGTGCATACGTGGTCGACGGCAAGATGATCGATCCGCCGTTCGCCGCGCGGGCGCAAGCCGTTGTCGACGACGCGCGCCGCATGGCGCTGCTGAGCGCCGACCAGTTGATTGCGCTCGACGCGCCGGTCTGAGCTTCCGCCACTGACCGCCACTGACCGCGCACCAACCGGGCACCTCGCCGCTCGACCGAATTTTGTGAGACCTGCACGATGAACGATTCCACCGCCAACCCGGCCGGCCCGCTGTCGGGCATCCGCGTGCTCGATCTGAGCGCGTATATCGCCGGTCCGTACGGCTGCGCGCTGCTTGCCGATCAGGGGGCCGAGGTCATCAAGATCGAACCGCCCACCGGCGACAATCTGCGCAAGTACCCGTCGACGCTCGAAGCCGAAAGCCGTGCGTTCCTTGGCGTGAATCGCGGCAAGCGCGGCATCGCGCTCGATCTCAAGCAACCGGCGGCGCTGGCCGTGCTCAAGCGTCTGGTCGAGCGTGCCGACGTGCTGGTGCACAACTTCCGGCCGAGCGTGCCCGCGCGACTCGGCATCGCCTACGACCAACTGCGCGACATCAATCCCCGCCTGATCTACTGCAACGTCACCGGTTACGGCGAGACTGGCCCGGACAAGGACAAGGCAGGCTACGACCAGGTTCTGCAAACCATGTCGGGCATGTGCGCGATGCAGGGCAAGGCCGGCGGCCCGCCCGAGATTCTGTACGGGTCCGTGGTCGATTACTTTGCCGCGTCGCTGGTCGCCAATGGCGTTTCGTCGGCGCTATTCGCGCGCGAGCGTAGCGGCCAAGGGCAATACGTCGGCGTATCGTTGTTGCGCAGCGCGCTGACCATGCAATCGGCTCGCTTGATCTGGGCGGACGGCGAGCCTCGCGAGATCGGCCGCGACATGCGCTCCGGCGGCATTACGGGCATCCACCCGACGCGCGATGGCTATCTCTACATTTCCGCCAACACGCCGCATTTCTGGCGTGCGCTGTGCGAGAAGATCGGCCTGCCCGAACTGGCTGCCGACGAGCGTTACGACACCGTGCGCAAGCGCGCCGAGCGCCGCGACGAGATCGTGCAACGGCTGCGCAGCGCGCTTGCGCAGCACTCGGCACTCGAATGGGAAGCGCTGTTCGGCGAGGAAGTGCCGTGCGCCGCCGCGCGCAACGTCGAAGACATGTTCGACAACCCGCAAGTGCTCGCAGAAGACATGATCGCCACGTTCGAGAATCCGAACGTCGGGCAATATCGCGGCTTCAAGCAACCGATCCGCTTCGGCGATACGCCGGGCCCGGTACCGATGGCCGCGCCCGCCTTCGGCCAGCATTCGGACGAAGTGCTGCTCGGCGAAGGCTGGAGCGCGGAGGAAATCGCGGCGCTGCGCAGTACCCACGCGCTGCTCTGAGCACGCGACGAGACGACACTGCGCGGCAAGGTACGAAAAAAACACAATCGCCAGACGGAGACACGACGATGGCACTCACCGACGCTTCACCGCAACGCGAACGCGGCAGCGATGCTGCGGCGCCGCCGGCCAATGCGTGCGACGCGCACATGCACATCTTCACGCACGTCGATATCGAACGTTACGCGGCCGTGCAGGCACAGCTCGGCACCACGCGCACCGTCGTCGTCACGCCCCGCCCGCATGGCGTCGACAACGCGGTGACGCTCGACGCCATCGCGCAGCTCGGCCGCGAGCGCACGCGCGGCGTCGGTGTGATCCGTCCCGACATTTCCGACGCCGAACTCCGCCGGCTTCACGACGGTGGCATCCGCGGCATCCGTTTCACGCTCTACACGCCGGCCAACGCCGTCGTCGGCTTCGAGATGGTCGAGCCCCTCGCGCAACGCATTCACGCCTACGGCTGGCACGTGCAACTGCACTGGACGGCCGACCAGATCGTCGAGCACCGCGCGATGCTCGGCCGTCTGCCGTGCCCGATGGTGTTCGACCATATGGCGCGCCTGCCGCAGCCGGCCGGTTTGGCGCATCCCGCGCGCAAGGTGGTTGAGCAACTGGCTGCCGCCACGGGGCGCGTCTGGGTCAAGCTCTCGGGCCCGTATCTCGATTCACGCGACGGCCTCGATGCGCGTTATGCCGATGTCGCCCCGGTCGCACGCCACTGGGCCAGGACCTTGCCCGACCGCGTCGTGTGGGGGGGCGATTGGCCGCACGTCACTGAAACGCACACGCCCGACGATGTCGACCTGCTACGACTGCTAACCGAATGGGTGCCCGACGAAGCGGCACGCAAGCGCATCCTCGTCGACAACCCGGCGCAGCTTTACGGCTTCACCCGCTAACGGCAGAAGCCGTTCCCGGAACCCAGCAACAACAGAACAAGACATGCAGCGATGACAAGCATGCCCAGCCCGCGCGACACCATTCGCGCAAACGGAGACAAAGATGAAAACGAGCGTCACCCACGCACCGGCGAAGAAAGTCGGTTTCACCGAGGCAACCATCCAGCTGTTTGAACGGATCATTCCCGATCCGTTTGTCCTGGCCATCCTGATTACGGCCGTGGTCGGCGCGCTCGCGCTGATCTTCGGCCCGCACGCGAGTGTGGACCGTCTCGTCACCGGCTGGTACAAGGGCTTCTTCGGCATTCTGACGTTCGCTTTCCAGATCACACTGGTGCTGGTGACCGGTCATGCGTTCGCACACGCGCCGCCCGTGCAGCGCGTGTTCAAGGGACTGATCTCGATCGCGCGCACGCCCGTGCAGGCCGCTGCACTGACGTTCCTGCTGGTGGCGATCGCATCGTTCTTCAACTGGGGCCTGGGACTGGTCGTGAGCGCGCTGCTCGCCCGCGAAGTCGCCAAGCGCATGAAGGTCGACTTCGCGTGGATCGTCGCGGCCGGTTTCTCCGGTTGGGTGGTGTGGGCCAGTGGCATTTCCAGCTCGATTGCCCTTGCGCAATCGACCGCCGGCAGCGCCATGAATGTGGTGCAGAAGGTCACCGGCACGGTGCTGCCGTTCGGCGACACCGTCTTCACCCGATTCAACCTTGTGCCGACCGTTGCGATGATGATCGTGATGCCGTTCGTGCTGGCCTGGCTCAAACCCAGCGACGAGAACGCGGTCGTGCTCGACACGACACTGCATCCGGACCCGCCCGTGCGCCAGAAGCCGCAAGGCCCGTTGAGCTTCGCCAAGTGGCTCGAACACTCGTGGATCGGCAGCGCCTTCATCGGCGTGCTCGGCGTGGCGCTGCTCGTCTACACGCGCTATGAACACGTGGCATTCTCGGGCGTCAATGCGGTGATCTTCGTGATGTTCATCGCCGGCATCGTGCTGCACGGCTACCCGCTGGCCTACGCCGACGCGGTCAAGAACGCCGCCAAGCAGACCGGCTCGATGATGCTGCAGTATCCGCTGTACGGCGGCATCATGGGCATGATGGACGCGACCGGCCTGCCGGATGTGATCTCGCATTTCTTCATCGCGATCTCGAACGCGCACACGCTGCCGTTCTGGAGCTACATCTGCTCGTTGATCGTGACGTTCTTCATCCCGAGCGGGGGCGGTCACTGGGCCGTGCAAGGCCCGTTCGTGGTGCCGGCCGCCGTGGCGCTGCATGCCTCGGTGCCGGCCACGACCATGGCGGTCGCGATGGGCGAGCAGGTCTCCAACATGATGCAACCGTTCTGGGCCGCCCCCGTCGTGGCGATGGCCGGCATCGGCGTGCAACGCGTGCTCGGATTTACGGTCGTGACCTTCCTCGTCGGCCTCGTGATTTACGGCGCCGCCATGCTGTTCCTGGTGTAAACCACATAACAATATGAACGGAGACTCCCCCATGGAAACCACCGCAGCGGGTCAAGGCCAGGCGAGTGCAGCACAGCCCAAATCGCTCAAGCAGCGCTGGTGGGCCGTCTTCGACACGTCCATCGGCGCGCTGCCGTTGCCGGTCTATATCGTGCTGGTCGCGGTACTCGCGGCGATGGCGCACGCCGGAAAGCTGGCGGCCGATCTGCCCACGGGCATCGCGTTGGTCGCCGTCGGCGGTTATACGTGCGCTGAACTGGCCAAGCGGATTCCGTTCGCCAAGCATATCGGCGGCACCTCGATCTTCGCGGCCTTCGTGCCGTCGATGCTGGTGTTCTACGGGTGGATGCCAACACCGGTGACGTCGGCCGTCAAGCTGTTCACCAAGCAATCGAACTTCCTGTATCTCTTCATCGCGGCGATCATCGTCGGCAGCGTGCTGTCGATGGATCGTCAGGCGCTTATCAAGGGCTTCGTACGCATCTTCATCCCGGTGGCCATCGGCTCGATCGCCGCCGGCGTGGTGGGCGTTGCGGTCGGCACGGCGTTGGGCTTGCCGGCGCGTCAGGCGCTATTCTTCATCGTGATGCCAATCATGGCAGGCGGCGTCGGCGAAGGCGCGCTGCCGTTGTCGGCCGGGTATGCGCAGATTCTCGGCGTCGAGCAAGGGCCGATCTTCGCGCAATTGCTCTCGGCCGTGATGCTCGGCAATATTGTCGCGATCTGCTCGGCGGGGTTCCTGAGCTATCTAGGCAGCCGCAGGCCGGCCTGGACCGGTAACGGCCGGCTGACGGTGGGTAATGAGGATCTCGTCGGTGAAGCGCAACCGCCGTTGCAGGCGTCGACCAAGCCGGACGCCGACGTCAGTTCGGTGGCGGCTGCAGGTGGCACCGCGATTGCGCTGTATCTGGTCGGTGTGCTGACAAATAAGCTGTTCGGTTGGCCCGCACCCGTGATCATGTTGGTGCTGGTGATCGCCGCGCAGTTGTTCCAGATTGTCTCGCCGCAGGTCAACGGTGGCGCGAGGTTCATGTACCGTTTCTTCTCGACGGCGGTGACCTATCCGCTGATGTTCGCGATCAGCGTGGCGATGACGCCGTGGGGCGAGATCGTCGGCGCCTTCCACTGGATCAATATCGTGACGGCCGTCGCGACAGTGTTGACGCTGACCGTGACCGGCTTCTTTGTCGGCCGCCTGGTCGGTATGTACCCGATCGAAGCGGCCATCGTGAACGCGACGCACAGCGGCCTGGGCGGCACGGGTGACGTCGCGATCCTGACCGCAGCCGACCGGATGTCGCTGATGCCGTTCGCGCAAATCGCCACGCGCATCGGGGGCGCTGTCACGGTCATCGTCGGTCTGGCGGCGTTGGCGCAATTCCACTGATTGCGGCGGCGCCGTTGACACATGTCGCGTGACGTCTCAAGCGAACCTGACGCGGTACCGAGCCTCTTCGGATACCGCGTCAGATCCCGTGTCACGTCGTTGCGGGCATCAGAAGCGATGCACGATACCGGCGATGAAGCTCACGATATTGTTGCCGGCGGTCACGGGAATGCCTGCGCCGCCCGCATTGCTGATCGTGAAGGCCGCGTTGGCGTTGTTCTTTACGTAGCTGGCCCCCGCGTACAAGCCGGTGCGCTTCGAGAGGAAGTAGTCGTAGCGCACGCCATACGACAGCGCATTGCCCGACGAATTGCCGCGCAGGCGGTATTGACCGAAGCTCAGCAACAGCGTGCCTCTCGCCAGGTTCGGCACCAGCGCATTGACTTCATAGAAGTCGTTGTCCGGGTTCGCGTAGGTCGCGTTGCTCGCCGTCGTTACGCTATCGGTGTTGCGGTGGATCTGATACAGGAACGCCGGCTTGACGAAGCCGAAGTCGTACGACGCGCCAAACAGGTAGTAGCGTCCGGTACCCGTCGGCGACGCCGTGGTGACAGCCGACGTCGTGCTGAAGCGCTGCTGCAGGTAATCCGCATCGGCCGAGAATTGCCCCGCCTTGAAGTTGAATCCCACCGACGCCGTATCGCCCAGCGTACGCGGCTGTCCCGTCGCGCCATTGGCGCCGCGCGCATACAACGCGCGTACGGTCAGGCCCGCGAAGGCCGGTGACACGTAGCGAATCGAATTGGCGGTGCGGGCCACCGGCACGAAGACGAAGTTGTTCGTCGCATTGCCCCAGCCGAGTGTGTTGAGGTCGCCCTGCGAATACGTCACATAGGTCGTGAACAGCGGCGTGTAGTTGTTGCCGACCTGCACCTGCCCCCACTGATTACTGCGCAATCCGACCCACGCCTCGCGATTGAACAGCGCACCATTGCCGGCAATCGTGCCGTTGTTCACGTTGAATCCGTCTTCAAGCTTGAACACCGCAGCCAGGCCGCCCCCCAGGTCTTCGGTGCCAATCATCCCCCATCGCGACGGCGCCACCGAACTCGATTCCACCCGCGACACGCTGGTGCCGCCTGTGTGCGCATATTGCACGCCCGTGTCGATGATGCCGTACAGCGTCACGGATTGCGCATGCGCGCCCACGCTCGCGCACAGCGAAAGCGCCGCAGCGGCGCCAAAACGTCGAATCATTGCCATGTCTCCATTCCTCTGTCGTCATAGACCATTCATTTGCACAAAAATGGCTGATGGCAATTTTTGTATATATTTTTAAGCAAATCAAATTTTAATGTCGAAACTCGGGTAAACCGGGAGACTTCGTGATGTGTGTCTGCAACACGTAGCACGACGACAGGCCGAGATGAGAGGGAGACGCAGCGCAATACCCCCACGCCTGCGCAGGCGCGGCAGGCACCAGCACAGCGGAACGTGAAGGCGAGGGAAGGGAGGGGGCAGCGTTGCCAGCCCAAGCGATCGGGCCGGCCGAACGAGACGGCTTATTCCACCGGGAAGAGATTGGCGTCGGCGAGGATGATGTCGGCCGTGGTTTCGTAGTGCTTGCGCATGAGTTGGATCGCACGCGGCGCATCGCGCTCGATGACGGCGTCGAGCATCGCTTTGTGCTCTTCGCGCTCGTGGCGGTTCGGGTAGATACGCTTCACCGACAACTGGCGATAGCGGTACAACTGATCCGAGAGTTGCTCGCAGAAGTTGAGCAGCCAGCGTGACTGGCAGCCGCTGATGAGCGTGCGATGGAAAGCCCGATGCAGCCGCTCCCACTCGGGATTTTCGAGGTATTGAGTTTCGCTGAGCGAGCGCGGCACCTTGGAGAGGCGGTGATAGGCCAGCACCAGCGCCTCTTCCCACTCCGGTTGGTCGGCCGCAAACGCCTCGCGCAGGGCGACTTCTTCGAGCCAGACGCGCGTCCTGGTGATCTCGCGAAGGTCGGCGGCGCTGATGCCGGTGACGGCAAATCCCCGCTGATCCCGCCGCTCCACCAGGCCATCGGAGGTCAACCGGTTGAGCGCTTCGCGTACCGGCGTCTGGCCTGCCTGATATTGATCGCAGAGGAATTCGATCTGCAACTTGCGACCTGGCTCGAGCTTGCCGGCCAGAAGATCGGCCCGCATCCGGTCGTACAGATTGGTCGCCAGCGTGACGTTCGACCCGGCCTGGCTAGCGGTCTGGCTGGCAGAGGACAGCGCGGATATGCGGGACAAAACGTTACCTCGATCAGATGGGAGCGGGAAGTTACGTGCAAGTATATCTGAAACGGGTCAGTCCAATGCCAACGTCGGAAACCTAGGTGTTTACGATTATTTGTGTACGAAAATAACAAATCAGTGTTTTTGTATATATAATTGCTCGCAACAAAGGTCCGGTGCGATCGCTTGATCGAGATCGCAACGCCTGGACGCGTTCGGAGATCAGTCGTATGGCATCCCCCCTGACGTTGGCGCAGGCCAACGAAATCATCGCGGCGGCACTCGCTGCGAGCCACCAACATCAGTACAAGGCGATGGCGGTCGTCGTGCTCGACGATGCTGGCCACATCAAGGCCGTGCAGCGCGAAGACGGCGCGTCGATGTCGCGAGTGGACATCGCAACCGGCAAGGCGTGGGCCTGTGTGAGCATGGGCGCCAGCAGCCGCGCGCTGCTCGCCCGTGCCAAGGACAATCCCGCCTTCTTCAATGCACTCGCGGTTACGCACGGCGGCAAGTTCATTCCCCAGACCGGCGCCGTTCCGATTCGCGATGCCGACGGCCGCGTCATCGGCGCCGTGGGTGCATCGGGCGGCACAGGCGACGAGGACGAAGCGATCTGCATCGCCGGCGTGATGGCCGCGGGGCTGCGTCATGAGTGAGCCTGTCGTACACGGCCACGGTTGCGGCTGTGCTGCGCTGCCCGGTATCGACGTGCACTGCCATGTGATTCCCGCCGAGTTTCCGAAGTCGCTGGGCGTCACGCCGGCCGGCTGGCCGTCGATGGCGCCGGCGCACGAGTGCCATCGGCACGTGATGATCGACGGCGGTCTCTATCGCACGGTCTCGGACCGCTGCTGGGATGCCGGCAAGCGGCTCGACGACATGACCGAGCAGCGGGTCGGCGTGCAAGCGCTCTCGCCCATGCCAGAGTTGCTCGGCTACTGGCTGCCGGCGCAGGAGGCCGCGCATCTGAATCGCTACGTCAACGACGAGATCGCCAAGATGGTCGCGTCCGCGCCGACGCGCTTCGTCGGTCTCGGGGCGGTGCCGTTGCAGGACATGGATCTCGCCATTGCCGAACTGACCCGAATGATGGCCTCGGGCGCCTTCGCGGGCGTGGAACTCGGCAGCAATATCAACGGTGTGCCGATCGGCGCAGCATGCTTCGATCCCTTTTTCGAAGCGGCCGAAGCGCTCGGCGCGGCGATCTTCGTGCATGCACTGCGCCCGGCCGGCGAGGCGCGACTGGTCGGGCCGAAGCCTCTGTTGCAAGCCCTCGGCTACCCCACCGACGTTGGCTTGGCCGCCGCGTCGGTACTCACGACAAATCTGATCGTGCGTCGCCCGACGCTGCGCATCGCGTTCAGTCACGGCGGCGGTACGCTTGCGTCGCTGTTGCCACGACTCGAACGCGCGCACAAGGTGTTCAAGCCGCTCGACGACACGCTACTCGAATCGCCGAGCGCCCAAGCGCGACGCCTGTACTACGACGCCCTGGTGTTCGACGACGACACACTCGCGCACCTGGTCAGGACCTTCGGCCACACACAACTGATGCTCGGCACCGACTATCCGTTCGCGTTTCGAGAGACCACGCCGGTCGCCAGCATCGAGCGCGCGTTCGCCGATGCGACGCTGCGCGAATCCCTGATTCATCTCAATGCCGAACGCTTTCTCGGCATGTCTGCAAGGAGTCACTCATGACGTCGTCCCTCGTCAGCGCACTGCGCGGCATTGCCATCGGCGTGCCGGATCTCGCGCTCGCGGAAACCTTCTATACCGAGACCTGGCATCTGAGCGTCGTGGCGCGCACCGATGACGCGGTCTATCTGCGCGGTACGGGCGCGGCGCATCACATTCTCGCGCTGCATCGCAGCGACCGCGCCGACGTACGCAGCGTCGATTTCAACGTGCCTTCGCTCGACGCGCTGTCGATGCTGGCCGAGACGATTCCGGCCAACGGCGGAACGGTGATCGACGGCCCGGCACCGGTGACCGAACCCGGTGGCGGCACACAGTTGGTCGTACAGGACCCGCAAGGCCGCGTGCTGCGCTTCATTTTTGGCGACATGCGCTGGACCGACACGGCAGAGCGCGCCGACGCGCCGATCAAGATCACGCACGTCGTGATGAACAGCGAGAACGTGGCCGTCGCGCAGACCTTCTTCGAAGACGCGCTGGGTTTCAAGCTTTCGGATCGCACCCGCATCATGGCCTTTTTGCGGTGTGGCACCGATCACCACAGCATCGCGCTGGCCGATGCCACCGAGACCAGCCTGAACCACATCGCCTTCGTGATGCCGGACCTCGATTCGGTGATGCGCGGTGGCGGCCGCATGAACGATGCCGGTTATCCGATCGAGTGGGGCGTCGGGCGTCACGGTCCGGGCAACAACGTGTTCGCGTATTTCCTCGGGCCGTTCGACTTCGTCATCGAATACACGGCCGAAGTGCAACAGGTCGACGACACCTACCGCACCGGCGGGCCGGATGACTGGAAGTGGCCGCCCGGACGCATCGATCAGTGGGGTGTCGGCAAGTCGCCGTCGCCGCGCCTCAAGGAAGCCCAGAAAACCATTCGCTTTCGCCACGGCTGAAGCCGTCGCGTCAATCTTCAATCAAGTCCACGGAGTCTTTCGGTGAAATTCGTCACATACAAGCATGAAGCAGGCACGCGCCTGGGGGTGGTCGACGGCGATGACGTCATCGACCTGGCAGCGGCCGAACCCGGCGTGCCGTCCGATCTGCGCGTCGCGCTGGAGCAGGATGTCGATGTGCTCGGCGCCGCCAAGCGTGCGGTAGCCAATCATGCCGGTCAGCGCGTGCGCCTATCGGATGTCAAGCTCGCCCCGGCGTTACCGCGTCCGGGCAAGATCGTCTGTCTCGGCCACAACTTCTATGATCACGCCAAGGAAGGCGGCAACCTGAAGCCGGTGTACCCGCTGATCTTCTTCCGCGGCGCGACCTCGCTGATCGCCCATGACGATCCCGTGATTCGTCCGTACGTGTCGGAGAAGTTCGACTACGAAGCCGAGCTGGCCGTGGTGATCGGTAAAGGCGGTCGACATATCAAGCGCAGCGACGCGCTCGAGCACGTCTTCGGCTACGCCTGCTTCAACGACGCCTCGGTGCGCGACTTTCAGAAGCGCACGTCGCAGTGGACCATCGGCAAGAACTTCGACGGTACCGGCGCGTTCGGCCCGTGGATCGTCACGCCGGAGGACCTGCCGGCCGGCGCCACCGAGCTGAAGATGGAACTGCGCCTGAATGGCCAGGTGATGCAGAAGACCAACACCTCCGACATGATCTGGGGCGTGGCCGAAACCATCGAACTGCTGTCTGAATGCATGACGCTGGAACCGGGCGACGTGATCGCCATGGGCACGCCGGCCGGTGTCGGGTTCGCCCGCACGCCGCCCGTGTGGATGAAGGCCGGCGATCGCGTGGAAGTGGACATCGAGCGTGTGGGCGTGCTGTCCAACCTCGTGCAGGACGAAGTCGAGGCGAAATGAGCGTCATGAACGAGTCCTACGACGTTCTCATCTCCGGCTTCGGCCCATCGGGGGCCGTCGCCGCAAACCTGCTCGGCAAGCTCGGTGTGCGCACACTGTGCGTCGACAAGGCGCGCGAGGTCTACGACAAGCCGCGTGCGATCGCGCTCGATCACGAGATCATGCGCATCTTCCAGGATCTCGGGCTAGCCGAGCGCATCGCCCCGTTCGTCGATGTGTTTCCGCCGTCGGAGTACTACGGCACGCAAGGGCAGTTGATCAAGCGCATCGCCACCGTCGAGAAGCCCTATCCGATGGGCTATACGCCGACGATGACCTTCACGCAGCCGCCGGTCGAGCAAGCGCTGCGCGATCAGGCCGCGAGCTACGACTGCGTGAGCCTCGCGCTGGGCACCGAGCTGATCGGATTCGAAGACACGGGGGAGGCGGTCACCGCACGCCTGCGCGACGACGCCGGCCAGACGCGCACCGTCACGGCCAAGTATCTGATTGCCGCTGACGGGGCGTCGAGCTTCGTGCGCACCACGCTGGGCATCGCGCTCGAAGACCTCGTGTTCGACGAACCGTGGGTCGTGGTCGACGTGATGGTCAACGACAGCGGTCTGGCCAAGTTGCCGAAGGTGGCGATCCAGTATTGCGAGCCGAAGCGCCCGTGCACGTACATCGTGGGTCCCGGACGGCATCGCCGCTGGGAAATCATGCTCTCGCCCGGGGAAGATCCCGCGCAAATGCGCGAAGACGAAAGCGTGTGGCAACTGCTCTCGCGCTGGCTCACGCCGGAAGATGGCACCTTGTGGCGCGCGGCGAGCTATCGCTTCCACGCGCTGGTGGCGAGCGAATGGCGCCGTGGCCGCGTGTTCATCGCGGGTGATGCCGCGCATCAGCAACCGCCGTTCATCGGTCAGGGGATGTGTCAGGGCGTGCGCGACATCGTCAACCTGGTCTGGAAGCTCGAACGGGTGCTTCGCGGCACGGCGTCGGACGCGCTGCTCGACACGTATCAGGTCGAACGCAAGCAGCACGTGACGACACTGACCACCCGCATCAAGGAGATCGGTCGCGTGATCTGCGAGCGTGACGAAGCGGCGGCCGCCGCGCGCGACGCACGACTGCTGGCCGAGTGCGGCGGTGTGGTGAAGACCGTTACGCGTCAGGAAATCGTGCCGCCGTTGCAGTCCGGATTGCTTGCCGCTGACGGTAACGCCGTGAACGGCACGCTGTTCCCGCAACCGCTCGTTGCGACGGACGCGAACGCCTCCGCGTTGCTCGACGACGTGGTCGGGGGCGGCTGGCGCGTGGTGGTCGACGATGTTGCGTTGCTGGACAGCGGTTGGGTCGCCGCGGCACGCGATATCGGCGCAAGGGTCGTGGTGCTTGGCTCGGCAGCATCGTTGCCGGCCGGCAGTGTGGCAGTGCAGGAGAAGGAAGGTGTCCTCGCGAGATGGTTCGAGAAGCACGATTGCCACGCGGCAATCGTGCGACCGGACCACTACGTTTGGGGTGTCGCGGGACACGCGAGTGCGCTTGCATCACAACTCGACGCGCTGATCGGCGCGCTGAGTTGACGGCCGGTGCCACGCCCGCTGGCGCGGGTGTGGCAAGCCGCCATTAAATATGCGGAACACGCCGGCACCAGACCGGCGCGGCCGCGACTGACACGGTCTGGAGACAATCGTGACGACAACCATTACCGCGCGCGAAGAAATCGCGCAGGCGAAATTCGGCGGGTTTCATTTCAAGTTTGCCGTGCTGCTCACCGCCATCATGTTCTTCGATGGCTACGATCTGTTCAATGCCGCTTACGTCATCCCGCTGGTGCGCAAGACCTGGCAGCCTTCGCCCGGCATGATCGGCTTCATGCTCTCGAGTGGCATCATCGGCCTGTCGATCGGCTCGGTGCTGCAAGGCCTGCTGTCGGACCGGTTCGGACGCCGCCGCGTCATGCTGCTGGCGCTGTGGATGCTGACGATCTCGAGCGGCCTGCTCGCCACCGTCGTGCATGGGCCGCTGGGGTTTGCGATCTTCCGCCTCATCATGGGCACGGCGCTGGGCATGGTGACGCCACTGGCGCTGACCTGCATCAACGAGTGGGCGCCGGCGAAGAACGCGAACACGTTTGCGACGTGGGTGTTCCAACTGGGCTTCTCCGCAGGCGGGATCTTCGCAGGCATCGCCGGGCTCTCGATGACGGCGCACTTCGGTTGGGAGTCGCTGTACTACATCGGTGCCGCATCGCTGTTGGTGGTGATTGCCGCGACACTGTGGTTGCCTGAATCGATTCAATATCTGATGCTGCGCGGACGGGAGTCGGAAGTGCGCGTACTGCTCGCCAAGCTGCGTCCTGAGCGTGAGGCGGTGTATCGCACGGCGACGTTTGCGCCGATGCACAAGCCCGAGACGATTGGCTCGATCGCGGCACTGCTCTCGCCGATGTATCGCCGCAACACGATCGTTCACTGGATCGTTGGCTTCCTCAGTCTGTTCTGCATCCACGGTCTGACGGGCTGGCTGCCGACGCTGGTCGTCGCGAGCGGCGGCGGTGTGTCATCGGCGTTCGCCTACGGCACGCTGGTGATGCTGGCGTCGGTGTTTGGCGGAATCGGCATGGGATGGCTGGCGGACAAGCTGCGCAGCCGCATCAAGGCGATGATCATTGGCTACACGTTGGCATCGATCTCGATGATCTCGGTCGGCATTGCGCTGGGCAATCTGTGGGCACCGCCGTTCGTCGCGGCGCTGGGTTTCTTCATCTTCGGTGCGCAGGCCGTGCTCAACAACTATCAGGTGATGTGCTATCGCACGGAAGTGCGTGGCACGGGGATGGGTGTGGCCGTGGGGCTGAACCGCGTGGGCGGCATCATGGGACCGATGATCATTGGCATCGTCGCAACGTTCAACCCGTCGCCGAGCTACACGTTCGGTATCTTCGCCGTGGCATTGGCGCTCGCCGCCGCGATCATCTCGCTGGGACGCCAGGAGATCGCATCGGTCGGGCTGGTGCCGGCGCCGGAAGCGCGCAGCAATGAGGTCAGTGGCGCGGCCAGCGTGCCGGCCGGGCAACGTTGAGGGGTATGACTGCCGGGTGACTACCGATCGTCATGTTGCATGGCGTCGGTAGCCTTACGGGAGGCGATCGGCCCCGAACCGATCGCCTCCCCCAGCGTGATCAGTCCGGGCAGCATGACCGCCCATCCCGCGCCAATCAAGGCGAGCGCTCGCCAGATGTCGATGAACTGCACGGCCCCCAAAGCCGCGCCCGCGCGAAACGACAGTGGACCGCCCACCGCGCCAAGCATGGCGCACAGAAGCCGGCGACGGCGCAGCGACGCGAAGACGGGATTGATCTGCAACGCGAAGAGGGCCCATAGCCCGGCCATCCAATACGGCGCGAATCCGGGGACAAGCACGCCGTTCGGGTAGGCGATCCAGCCGGTGCGATAAACGCAGGACTCCCATCCGAAACCCAGCACTGTGACGACGACGAGAAACCCCGCTTCGCGAAGCGGTCGCCGGTCCAGACACAGATGACCCGCCGCCATGGCGGCCACGAGCGCGACGCCTATCCATCCGTCTCCCTTGGCGGCGCTGAGCACGCACGTGAACCACCCAACCTGGCCGAGTACGACGTAGACCAGGCCGAGGCAACCTCCCGGGTGCGGTGGGTTACACCGTCGCGATACCACGGCCGGTCATGGGCTTTCGCCCAACAGGTGTCTGCGAAGCGAAGGCGCCCGCGTGTTCGGGTCGAGCCAGATGCCGAAGAATGCCCGCGCGAACGCCATGTCGGGAACGTCGGCCTTCAGTGTCCCGTTCGTATAGAACCGTGCGCCACGCCCAGGCAGATAGACGCCACATAGCTCGTCTCCGCGTGACACGTCGCCGAACGCACGCTGCATGTCCTCGCGCCACGCATTGAGCGTGTCGTTCGCGATCGGACGCGGGGCCAGTCGCTGCATCTCGTCGATGCCGGTCGAGACCATGCGCTCCCCGCTGACGCTGCGTTCGTACTTGAGGACGAGTGCGAAGGGCGTGTCGTCCGAGACGGGCGTGTGCGGCGACCAAAGCTCGGCCTTGTAGAGACAGAAGCCCAGCACGCAAAACTCACCTGCGCCAACGCGGTGGGCTGTTGTCAATGCATCGCGACATCCCGACCAGGCGGGTGACGTTGCCAGCGTGCCGACCAAACACACGATCACGCTTGTCAGACGACTCGCTTTCATTCGCTTTTCCCCGGGGTGGCGAAGCCCGGCTGACCGAGTTGCTCGGGAAACTGGGGGACGCGCCGGAAGCGCGTGGTGTCGTAACCCATGGCGTCGAAGCGAGACAGCAGTGCGCGGTAGGTCGCGTCGTCCATCGTCGGCTCGCGCGAAAAGATCCAGCCCAACGATTTGTCGGGATAGGCCAGCAGCGTGTACCGATAATCCGGATCGACATACACAGTAAGCTGCGAGACATAGATGGGCCAGAACAGGCGAACACGCCACTCCCCGCCACCGCTGCCCGGGACCACACTATCGAGGAACTGGTAATGACGCTCGGGTTGGTCGAACCCATCCTTGCGGCCATAGAAGTGATCGTCGATCTTGCCGTCGTCGCGCAACTTCCACTCGGCGCGGCTGCCGACGAAGTCGCGTTCGGCGAAATAGGGGATGTTGGCGATCACATACCACTTGCCCATGTATCGCGGCAGGTCGACCGGCACCGTGTGAAGCGGAACGTCCGCGCGAGGGTTGGGGTTGGGCGGCGCGCCCGTACAACCCGCCAGCAGCACGCTCGCACCGGCGAACACGGCCACCGCAACGTGGCGCGTTCGTTTGACGCCTTCGTGGCTGCGCCATCGAGAAAGCCACGCGGCATACAGCGCGAGATTCAGTCCGACGAATGCAATGGCGGCGGCAGGCATGATGCAAGCTCCGTAGCGGGTTCAAGACGCGTGTCACGGGTATACGGACGTCGCGATCCCTTGGATGCAGCGGAAACAAAAAAATCCGCCGATTTCCGCTCGGACGTGCATCCGGGCGATCGCCATTCCCGTACTGACGAAGGCAAGCCCGGGGGGGGCATTGGCCTTCCCCGGCCTCTATTCGACAGGAAGGGAACATGACGAATGTCTCGCTCGGCGGCATGCTGGCCGTGGTGCTTACCAGCGTCGCACTGTGTGCGTGCAGTCCCGTCGGGCTAGTGAATGCGCTCACGCCGCGGACCACGTATCGTGACGTCACGAACGTCGCTTATGGCACGTCGGAGCGACAGCGACTCGACGTCTATGTGCCAACACACCCCGACGCGGGGGCGAGCGGCATGCCGGTGGTCGTGTTCTTCTACGGCGGGAGTTGGCAGAACGGCCAACGTGAAGACTACCGCTTTGTGGGCGAGGCGCTCGCCTCGCGCGGCTTCCTGGTGGTCGTGCCCGACTATCGAACCTATCCCGAGGTGACCTTCCCGGGCTTCATGGACGACGCCGCGATCGCGGTGCGCTGGGCGAGCGAGCGTGCGCGAGCGTATGGCGGCGACCCCGACCGCCTGTTTCTCATGGGTCATTCGGCGGGCGCGCAAATGGTCGCGTTACTGGCAACCGATGCCCGCTACCTGCACGCCAATGGCATGCGCGAGTGCGATATCGCGGGCGTCATCGGTCTGGCCGGCCCCTACGATTTCCTGCCGCTCAAGAGCGATGTGCTTCGCCGTATATTTCCCGAGCCGGTGCGACTCGCCAGTCAGCCGATTCATTTCGTGACGGGTAGGGAACCGCCCATGTGGTTGGCCGTGGGCGACGCGGACACGGTCGTCGATCCGGGCAATACGACGCGGTTTGCCCAGCGCTTGCATGGGATGAACGATGCGGTGCAAGTGCGGCACTACGACCTCGGACACGCGATGCTTCTGGGAACGCTTAGCGCACCGCTGCGAGGGTATGCGCCAGTGCTGGACGACATTGCCACCTTCGTGAATTCATTTCCGGAGCGTGCATCCGCTCACCCGGCTTGTTCGTAAGTAAGAGGGCTTCCGATTTGCGAAGCGCCATCAATGGGGTGAGAAAATGAAGACTCGTTACTCGACCGGATTTCTGCCGGTGCTTGTGGCAACCTGCTGTGTTTTCGGATCGGCGCTCAGCGCTTGCGCGGCGCCGATGGACAGCGGTGAGAAGACGGTCATGGTCGGCGGGGCGGCGATGTACCCCTCGAAGAACATCATCGAAAACGCGGTGAACTCAAAAGACCATACGACACTCGTCGCCGCGGTGAAGGCCGGCGGATTGGTCGACACCCTCTCCGGCCCCGGGCCCTTCACGGTCTTCGCGCCGACCAACGAAGCGTTCGCGGCACTGCCGGCGGGGACTGTCGATACGCTGCTCAAGCCCGAGAACAAGGCAACCCTCGACAAGGTGCTCACGTATCACGTGGTGCCGGGCCGACTCTCCGCGCAGGATCTGATGAAGGCCGTCAAAGACGCAGGCGGCAAGGCGATGTTGAAAACGGTCGAAGGCGATTCACTGACCGTGACGCAGATGGGCGGACACCTGATGGTGACGGATGACAAGGGCGGTGTGGCTAACATCGCCATCAGCAACGTCATGCAATCGAATGGGGTGATTCACGTCGTGGACAAAGTACTGATGCCCTGATGTCCTGATGCCCTGTGATGTTTCCCCGGTCGTTCGTCAGGGCGTGGTGCCCAGGAGAATGACCGGGTGTCGTTGCGTTCAACTGCCGAGCGCGTCCAGCGGCACTTCCAACCCGACCTTGACGTTGCTCATCGACACGAGCGTTTTGAAGCGTTTGACATTGTTGCTCTCGAAGAACAGGGCGCGGGTGAGTTCGGTGTACTGCGCCATGTTCTGCACGACCATGATCACCACGAAGTCGCATTCGCCCGCCACGTAATAGCATTGCTGCACTTGCGGGCAGGCGAGAAAGCTGCGCCTCATCGCATCGAGCAGGTCGAGCCGCTCGTTCTCGACTTCGACCTCGGTAATGATCGTCAGCGTGTAGCCCACGCTGGCCGGATCCACCAGCGAGACGGTCTTGCGTGTCACGCCCTCGTCGGCCAGCTTTCTGAGCCGCCGATTCACCGCGGCCGATGACAGATTGATTTGCGCGCCAAGCGCATGCTGAGGCGTCGTCGCGTCTTGCTGGATCGCGGCGAGCAGGGCGATGTCGTAACTGTCCAGGGTCATGTGACGCAATAAAAATTCGATTTTTCGGCTAAAAACGGGTTAATCGTACACGCGCCCCGGAATATTATTCAGGCAGATCGATGATACTCCGCCAGCGGTGACGCGCAAAACCCATCGCTGAAAGCGCTTGCGCGAGCGGCTGTCCCATCGACATCTCCAACGAAACGACCGCATTCCCCTATGTCCGCTACGAACGCCCCCACCGTCCTTCGCCTGAACGGCGCCGTGCTGTTGCAACAGTTGCATGAGCTGGGCGAGATCGGTGCCGATCCCGTGGCGGGCGGCCGCACTCGCGTCGCGCTCACCGATGCCGAGAAAGCCGGGCGAGATCAGGTCGTCGCGTGGATGCGCGAACTCGATCTCGACGTGCGGATCGATCGCATCGGCAATATCTTCGGCACGCTGGCGTCGGCCACGAAGGACGCGGCGGGAGAGGCGGGTGAGGTGCTGCGCCCGCTCATGATGGGGTCGCACATCGACACCGTCGTCAACGCGGGCGCGCTCGACGGATGCTATGGCGTGCTCGGTGGCCTGGCGATCGTGCGGGCATTTCGCGAAGCGGGCGTCGTGCCGTCGCGTCCGATCACGGTCGCGGCATTCACCAACGAGGAAGGCGCGCGTTTTCATCCGGACATGATGGGCTCGCTGGTTCACGCGGGGGGTTTGCCGCTGGCCGAGGCGCTCGATGCCATCGGCACCGATGGCGCGCGTCTGGGCGATGAACTCGTGCGTATCGGATACGCGGGCGAGATGATGCCGGGCACCCTCGTGCCCCACGAGTATCTTGAGCTGCACATCGAACAAGGCCCGATTCTCGAGGCGGAAGGGCGGCAGATCGGCGTCGTCGAGAATCTACAGGGCATTTCGTGGCAGCAGATCACCGTGCAGGGCAACGCCAATCATGCCGGCACCACGCCGACGCGTCTGCGCCACGATGCCGGCTATGCCGCGGCCGCCGCGGTCACCGAGCTGCGGCGCATCGCCGTCGACGCCGGCACGACGCTCGCGACCGTTGGCACGCTGCGGTTCGAGCCGGGCGTCATCAACGTGATTCCCCGCAAGGCGGTATTCACGGTCGATATGCGCGACCCGAACGAACAACGTCTGGCAGCGAGCGAAGCGCATTTTTCGGCATTCCTGACGAAGCTCGCACAAGACGAAGGCGTGCGCATTTCGGCCGAGCGCCTGGCGCGCTTCTCGCCGGTTGTCTTCGACGCCGAGTTGGCCGACGTCATTGAAGCGAGCGCCAGCGGGCTGGGCCTGTCGTCCAAGCGCATGACGTCGGGCGCGGGCCACGACGCACAGATGATCGCGCGCATCGCGCCGGCGGCGATGATCTTCGTGCCGAGCCGGGGCGGCATCAGCCACAACCCGCGCGAGCACACCGACGACGAGCAATTGGTGAACGGCGCGAAAGTGCTGCTCGATGTCGTTGCAAGGCGCCTCGGCGTACATCGATAGAACCGTTCGGACATCCCGACATCCCGAAATACCGCAATACCGGAGCCCCCCATGCTGTACGTCAATCCGCACGCCGCTCGCGCGCCATACCCGGCCGACCTCCAGGACATCATGAGCATCGCTCGTGCGCAAGAGAGCCGCGAGTGGCTGGCCCATTGGGATGGGCTGACGCGCGGGAGCACACCGCTGCGCGCGCTGCCCGATCTGGCCGCATCGCTGGGCGTTTGCAGCGTGCTCGTGAAAGACGAAGCGCTGCGCTCGGCGCTGGGCAGTTTCAAGGCCCTGGGCGCGCCGATCGCGCTCGTGCGCCTTCTGTTGCGCGAATGCGAAACACTCGGCTTCACCGCGCGAACGCTTCTGCGAGGTGAGCATCGCGACGCGCTGGCCGGTGTCACGGTCATCAGCGCGACGGACGGCAACCACGGTCGCGCGCTCGCAGCGGCAGCGCAGAGCATTGGCTGCCGCTGCGTCATCGTGCTGCACGCGCAGGTGAGCGAGGAGCGCGAACAGGCGATCGCCGCGTACGGTGCCGAGATCGTGCGCGGCGAGGGCAATTACGATGCGTCGGTGGACGCGGCGGCGGCGCTTGCCGCGCGTCACGGCTGGCATGTGGTTTCGGACACGTCGTACGAGGGTTACGAGGCCATTCCACGCGACGTCATGCAGGGCTACGGGACGGTGGCGGCCGAAGTCGATGAAGCGCTCTGCAGCGTAGACGCTCGCACGGACGCCGCCTGCCCGCTCACGCATGTCTTCCTGCAAGGGGGCGTGGGTGGACTGGCGGCGGGTATCGTGAGCTATCTTTGGGAGCGCTGGGGCGTGTGGCGTCCAACATTCGTTGTCGTGGAGCCGATGCAGGCCGATTGCCTCCATCAGAGCGCCATTGCGGGCAAGGCAGCCTCGGCGTCGGGGTCGGTCGATTCCGTAATGGCCGGGCTGGCCTGCGGCGAGACGTCGCCGCTCGCGTGGCGATTCCTGCAATCGTCGGTCGATGCGTTCATGACCGTCACCGATGCCGAGGCCGTCGAAGCCATGCGGCGCCTGGCGCGCGGCAGCGACAACGACGTGCCCTTTGTCGCGGGAGAGTCGGGGGTAGCAGGTCTGGCGGGTTTGATGCAGGCGGCCGCTACGCCTGCGCTGGCAACGGCCATCGGTCTGAACGCGAACTCACGCGTGCTGCTGATCAACACGGAAGGCGCGACAGCGCCGCGCGTTTATGCGGACCTTGTGGGCGAACCGGCGACGTCGGTGACGCGGCGCCAGCAGGCGTGGCTGGCACGCTGATGTCGTCTCCGATCAACAGCATTCACAGGAGTCAGTCATGACGCAGGACCTCTATTTTGCCAAGGCGCTGACGGGGTGGCGACACGCGTTCCACCGTCAACCGGAGACCGGTTTCGAGGAAGTCGCCACGTCGCAAACGGTGGCGACGATTCTGGCGAGTCTCGAGCTGGAGGTGCATCGCGGCATCGGCGGTACGGGGATTGTCGCGAATCTGCGGGTGGGCGACGGGCGCGGCGCGATCGGCATTCGGGCCGACATGGACGCCCTGCAGATCGCCGAGCAGGCGGTGGGGCGTGACCACGCGTCGCAAGTGCCGGGCAAGATGCACGCCTGCGGGCACGACGGTCATATGTCGATGGTGCTCGGCGCGGCGAAGCTGCTGGCGGCGTCGCGCGATTTCAACGGCACGGTGCGCTTCATCTTCCAGCCCGCCGAGGAGCATGGCCGCGGCGCGAAGGCGATGATTGCGGATGGGTTGCTGGACCGCTTCCCGATCGATGCGATTTACGGAGTTCACAACATGCCGGGCATCGCGGCAGGTCACTTCGCCACGCGCGTCGGCGGCATCATGGCGAGCGAAGACAACTTCGTCATCCGCATTCGCGGCAAGGGAACCCACGCGGCGCGCCCGCACATGGGCATCGATCCGCTCGTGATCGGCGCGCAGATCGTCGTGGGGCTTCAGACCGTGGTGTCGCGCAGTGTCGATCCGGGGCGGTCGGCGGTGGTGTCTTGCACGGAATTCATTACGGACGGCATTCGCAACGCCATTCCGACGAATGTCGTCATCAAAGGCGACACGCGAAGCTATTCGCCGGACGTGCAGCTACTGCTCGAGACACGCATGCGTGAGATCAGTCTGGGCGTTTGTGCGATGCACGGCGCGCATGGCGAGTTCGAGTACACGCACGAGTTCGCGCCGACGATGAACTGGGCTGACAATACGGCGCTCGCCGTTCGCGCGGCGCAGGCGGTGGTGGGCGAAACCCGCGTCGACGCGGACGTTGCGCCGATGATGGCTTCGGAGGACTTCGGGGTGTTCCTCCAGCACGTGCCGGGCAACTTCGCGTTCATCGGCAACGGCAGCGGCGATGCGCCAGGCGCCATCCCGCTGCACAATGCCTGCTACGACTTCAACGACGCGATTCTGCCGCTTGGCGCGCGCTACTTCGCGCAGATTGTGCGCGACAGCCTGCCGCGTTGATCATCGCGTGGCGCCGGTCGCGTGCATTGCACGCGCGAGTCGTGCCACGCCTTCCTCGATCGCTGATACGGCCGGCGCCGCGAACGACAACCGCAGCGAAGCCTCGTCGGCCTGTTCTGCGAAGAACGCCGTTCCCGGCACGAACAACACCTTCTCGGCGATCGCGTGCGGCAGCAGATCGCTCGTCTTCACTGCGGCGAGACGCGCCCACACGAACATGCCGCCCTGCGGCGCGTGGAACGCGATGGCATCGCCCAGCGTCGCGCGCAACGCGTCGCACATCGCGTCGCATTTGCGGCGATAGGCTTCCGTGATCCTCGGCAGATGGCGTGCCAACGCGCCGTCTGCCAGATATTCCGCCGCGACCGCTTGCGTCCACGGCACGCTGCATAGATCGACCGTCTGCTTCGCGACGACGCATCGGCGCGCAATCTCCGGCGGCGCGACCGTCCAACCCACGCGCAACCCCGGGGCGACGATCTTCGACAGGCTCGAGAAGTGCACCACCCAGTCGCGCGATCCCGGCACTTCCGCCGTCAGGCCGAGCAAGGTCGGCACCGCGTCGCCCGCGAATCGCAAGTCGCCGTACGGATCGTCCTCGACGATGATGAACCGGTACTCGACCGCCAGCTTCAGCAGCGCGATACGACGCTCGCGCGAGAGCGTTGCGCCGGTCGGATTGGCGAAGGTCGGCACGGTGTACAGCAGCTTCGGCACGGCGATCTTGCCCTCGTGCAGCAGCGTGCTCAGGTGCGCGACGTCGAGACCGTGTGCGTCGACGGGCACCGTCACGATCGTCGCTTGCTGCAGTCGCAATGCCTGCAGCGTCGCCGGATACGCGGGCTGCTCGGTCACCACGACATCGCCCGGCGCGATCATCACGCGCAGCAGCAGGTCCAGCCCTTGTTGCGAGCCGGTCGTCACCAGCAGCTCATCGGCGGCGCAGGACGCGCCGCGCGAGGCCATCAGCGCGAGAAGCTGCGTCTTGAGTTCGGCCAGGCCGTCGGTCGGCCCGTACTGCAGGCAGCGCGTCGGTTGCGCGAAGGCGCGGGCCTGCGCTGCGGCGAGACCGTCCACATCGAACAGGTCGCTTGCGGGATAGCCGCCCGCGAACGAAATCATGCCCGGCTCGGACAAGTATTTGAACAATTCGCGAATCGGCGAACCGGCCGGGTTGGCGAACACAGAAGTGAAGGCGTACATGGGGGCCTCGCTAAACAAAGCGTGACGGAATTCGGCTATCGGGGAGGGGCGCCGGGCGTACCTGCCGAGGGGGCAGGGCACGTCCGGCGTTGGCCAGATGCGTAACCCGTTGCGTGACGTCGCGCATGGGCATGGGCGACGTCGGGGCGGGTTATCGAGACTTCACTCGATCGAGAAGTCGATGCCTTGCGCGAGCGGCAGAGCGGACGAGTAGTTGACGGTGTTGGTGGCACGGCGCATATAGCCCTTCCACGCGTCCGAACCCGACTCGCGTCCGCCGCCCGTTTCCTTCTCGCCGCCGAAGGCGCCGCCGATCTCCGCGCCGCTCGGGCCGATGTTGACGTTGGCAATGCCGCAGTCGCTACCCGCCGACGACGTGAAGCGCTCGGCTTCGCGCAGATCGGTCGTGAACACGCACGACGACAGGCCGTGCGAGGCGGCGTTGTTGGCGTCGATCGCTTGCGAGAAGTCGCTGTACTTGAGCACATACAGGATCGGTGCGAACGTTTCGGTGAGCACGATTTCCGTCTGCGACGGCATCTCGACGATGGCCGGCTTCACATAGAACGCGTTCTCCGCGCCCGCGACCGCGTAACGCTCGCCGCCCGTGACCTTGCCACCTTGCGCGCGTGCCTTGTCCAGGGCGTCTTGCATGCGCTTGAAGGCACCTTCGTCGATCAGCGGGCCCATGAGCGTGCCGCGCTCCAGTGGGTTGCCGATGGCAACCTTGCCGTACAGCGTCTTCAGACGCTCGACGGTCTTGTCGTACACGCTCTCGTGCACGAACAGGCGGCGCAGCGTAGTGCAACGCTGACCGGCCGTGCCCACCGCCGAGAACAGGATGCCGCGCGGGGCGAGTTCCATGTCGGCGCTGCCGGTCACGATGCCCGCGTTGTTGCCACCGAGTTCCAGGATCGAGCGGCCAAAGCGGCGCGCGACTTCCACGCCGACCTTGCGGCCCATTTCCGTGCTGCCCGTCGCACTCACGATGGCCGAGCGCGGATCGGCGACGAGTGCCTCGCCCACGTCGCGACCGCCGACGATGAGCGCGGTCAGGCCTTCCGGCGCGTCGCCGAATTCGGCGATGACTTCTTCCATCAAACGGTTGACGGCCAGTGCGGTCAGCGGCGTCTTCTCAGAGGGCTTCCACACCACGGCGTTCCCGCACACGAGCGCGAGCGCCGCGTTCCAGGCCCACACGGCCACCGGGAAATTGAAGGCGGAGATGACCGTGCACACGCCCATCGGGTGCCACGTCTCGGCCATGCGGTGGCCCGGACGCTCCGACGCGATGGTCAGGCCGTACAACTGACGCGACAGGCCGACGGCGAAATCGCAGATGTCGATCATTTCCTGCACTTCGCCCAACCCTTCTTGCAGGATCTTGCCGGCTTCGAGCGTGACGAGCGCGCCCAGCGCCTGCTTGCGCTCGCGCAGCTTTTCGCCGAGCAGACGCACCAGTTCGCCGCGACGCGGTGCGGGCACGTTGCGCCATGCGGTGAACGCGGTCTGCGCGCGGGCGAGGGTGGCTTGGGCGTCGGCGACCGAGGCGCTGGCCACGCGACCGATCAATGTGCCGTCGATGGGTGAATGCACAGCGATGTCGCCCGCTTCGGCCAGTTTGGCAATGCCCAGTTCGTTGAGGATGGAAGTTGCGTTCACGTGGATACCCCTATGGAATTCAGTGTTGGCCGACGGTGCTGTTCACCGGTGTCGGCAGATTGAGGCGCAGCATCGAGGCACGGACATATTGTGCGCCCGACACCTCGAGCCCTCCATTACTTGGCGTTGGCCGTCATCTTGAAAATACCCTGCGCATTGCCCGCGTCGAAGCGCAGGTCGATCTTCCAGCAACGCTTCTCGGTGTCGTACTCGCGATGCCGCGTGATGAATTCGTAGAACGACCCCGGCACGTCGCGCGTCACGATTTCGCCGTCCTTGCCGCGGAACTCGCGACGCACGGTGTCGGCACGATAGGCCGTCTGGAACACGCGACCCGAGCGCGACCGCTCGACGTCGGGCTTCATCGGGCGGCCCTTGGCCTTCTCGGCGTCGGACAACGCGAACACGTCGTCGACACGGTCGGTCGCATGATTGAACGCATTGCCTTCGGTCGCGATCCAGGCCATTTCGGCGGATTCCGCCAACAGCAGTTCGTAATCGGCTTCGCTCGGAACATCGTGCTGACGGGCAAACGCGCCAACGATCACCGGCAGCAGCGCTTGTGCGCTTTCGAGCGGCAGGGTGCCGTCGCGCTCCAGTTCCCAAAGCTGACCGGCGGCCGCAGGCGTGAGCGGATCCTTCGACGTGCCGACCACACGCGACACGGCTTGCTGGAACGTCTCGGAGAAACGCTCGGGATGCAGCTCGCTCACGAAGAACTGCGAAATCTCTTCGGGGGCGTCGGCGTGCGCATAGGCGCGGCCGGTCATGCCGAGACGGTCGAGCGGATAGCGACCGTTCAGACGGAAGCCCAGCGGGCGCAAAATGCGCGTGAAGGCCGCTTCGCCCGGCGGCAGCGCGCCGTTACCGGCCCAGCGTACGGTGCGCAGCGCGCCGTGATCGAAGTAGACGCTGCCACCGCCCGCAATCGCTTCTTCAGTGTAGGTGCGTCCATTCGGCGAACGCGCCAGCAGCCCTTCGAACAGGGCCATGTTCATGGCCTGCGCGAGTTCGGCTCTCGTCACGCATCCCGGCTCGGCATCCGCCAGGATCGACGGCGAATTGAGTGTCGCGAAGAGCGCGTCGGTACGCGCTTGCCCGATCAGGGAAACCAGCAGGGACTGCACATTGGCATTGCGCATCGGATTATCTCAAGGGGGAACGCCGTCTCAGGCGGCATCGCAGGGTGTCAGGGCATGGCAGGGAACGCCTCACCCCATGCCATCTTGCATTGACAGCATTATTGGAATGGATGCCTCACTCGTAAAGCGAGATAAAATTGCCACTTGATGCGTTTTTGGAATCAATATGCGCAAATTCAAGACCCCCGGCACGGCGGCGCTGCTGGCATTCGAGGCCGCGGCCCGACACGAAAGCTTTACGCACGCGGCGCGCGAGCTGTTTCTGACGGAAAGTGCCGTGTCACGTCAGATCGCCACGCTGGAGGCGCAACTGGGGGTGCGTCTGTTCGTTCGCGCCAAGCAGCGCGTGGTGCTCACCCGCGCCGGACGCCTGTACGGCATGCAAGTGCGCCGCACGTTGGAACAACTTGATCGAGACACGCTCTCGATCATGGCGCACGGCAGCGGGGGCGGGTATTTGGAACTGGCGGTGCTGCCGACGTTCGCGTCCGAGTGGTTGATTCCGAGAATGAAGGATTTTGACGCCCGCCACCCGGAGGTTCGGGTGAACATGGGGGTGCACACCGACCTGTTCACGTTCGACGAGACGCACTTCGAAGCGGCCATCCATTTCGGGCAGCCAACCTGGCCGGGCACCTCGTCGGATTATCTGTTCGGTGAGGAAGTTGTGCCGGTGTGCCGACCGTCGTTGCTCAAAGGGCCGGTTCGCACGGCTGCCGATCTGCTCGAGTATCCGCTGCTGCACTCGACGACACGCCCCAGTGCCTGGACCCAATGGTTTGCGGAGCAACGCATCGAGGACCATCGGGCGCTCCAGGGGGTGCGCTATGAGCTGCACACGATGCTCATCGCGGGCGCGGCCGCCGGGCTCGGCGTCGCGCTGGTGCCGAAATTCTTCGTCGAGGGACAATTGGCCAACTTTGGCCTGACGATTCCGGTCGACGTGAAGAGCGTGGCCGAGTCGGCCTACTACCTCGTCTATCCGACGGAACTCACGCATGGGCAACCACTCAGCGTGTTCCGGGAGTGGCTGTTGACACAGGCCAGTGCCTATCGCCCGGACGCGCCCGTCTGACGCGGTTCAGCGTCCGGTGTAACGGCCTGGCCGGTGCCAGGCGACCACCATGGCGCTCATGGCG
This sequence comes from Pandoraea cepalis, assembly GCF_902459665.1. Lineage (GTDB taxonomy): Bacteria > Pseudomonadota > Gammaproteobacteria > Burkholderiales > Burkholderiaceae > Pandoraea > Pandoraea cepalis. The sequence continues at coordinate 618,139 of NZ_CABPSL010000001.1, forward strand.
AGCGCCGACAGTGCCGACCAGGCAACGCGTCCCGCGGGGATCGTGGTGAGCGAGGCGAGCAGAATCGTCGTGTCGATGCACGCCTGGGTAATGCCCGCGTTGATGCCGCGCTCGCGTTGCAGCCACAGCGTGACGATGCCTGTGCCGCCCACGCCGGCCCCGTGACGCGCGAGCGCCAGAATCCCCATGCCGCACAGCGTGCCGCCGACGAATGCGGCGAACAGCGGATTGACGAAGGCGACGTCGAAGGTCTGTGGCATGGCCGCGAGGGCAAAGGTGATGCCGACGCTCGCGACGGTGGACTTGAGCGCGAAGCGCGGGCCCATCGTGACGTACGCAAAAAGGAAGAACGGAATGTTCACCAGCGTGAAGATGGTGCCCACCGGGAGGGGAAAGACGTAGGACGCGAGCAGTGCAATGCCGGCCACGCCGCCGGTGACCAACCCGGCTGCCTTGAGCAGCACGAGCCCGACCACCACGAATGCCATGCCGATGACCATCGCATAGATGTCTTCGAGCACGGAGTGCGGAACGCCGATTGTGTCGGCTGCCGCGAGGGCGCTGCGGGGGCTGCCCGCCATGGCGCCTGGATTCTGTTCCATGATCTGCAAGTCAAATACAACAAGACGGCGCGCCCGACTCTCCTGGTGTCGTGGCACGCCGCCGATGATTTCCCGCATCGCTGTCTCGGGCGATGCGCAACTTCACAACTTGTTATGTGGACAACGTCCGTCGATCAGGCGACGTGGTGCACCCAGCCGAACGGATCGGCGACCTTGCCGCGTTGAATGCCCGTGAGCTGATCGCGAATACGCTTGGTGACCGGGCCTTCGCCGCCGTCGCCAATATTGAACTCGCCCTTGGCGTGACGCACCTGACCGATGGCCGTGACCACCGCCGCCGTGCCGCACGCGAACGTTTCCTTCACACGACCGCTGGCTGCGTCGGCTTGCCACTGGGCAAACTCGTACGGCGTTTCGTTGACCGTCAGGCCGTCGCGCTTGGCCATTTCGATGATCGACGCGCGCGTGATGCCCGGCAGAATCGTGCCGGCGAGCGGCGGGGTCTGGAGCGAGCCGTCGTCCATGACGAAGAAGACGTTCATGCCGCCCAGCTCTTCGATCCAGCGATGTTGCGCGGCATCGAGGAACACGACCTGATCGCAGCCCTTGCCGCTGGCTTCGGTCTGCGCGATCAGGCTCGCCGCGTAGTTGCCGCCGCACTTGGCGGCGCCCGTGCCGCCCGGGGCGGCACGCGTGTATTGGTCGGACACCCACACGGTCACGGCCGACTTGCCGGGCTTGAAGTAGGGGCCGACCGGGCAGGCGATCACGCAGAAAATGTATTCATGCGCGGCGCGCACGCCGAGGAAGCTCTCCGAGGCGAACATGAACGGGCGGATATAGAGGCTGCTGCCTTCCGTGCCCGGGATCCATGCGCGATCGATGTCGACCAGCTTTTCCACGGCTTCGAGGAACACGGCTTCCGGCAACTCGGCCATCGACATGCGCTGGGCCGATTCACGGAAACGCTTGGCATTGGCTTGCGGGCGGAACAGCGAGATCTTGCCGTCTTCGCTGCGATAGGCCTTCATTCCTTCGAAGATTTCCTGCGCGTAGTGCAGCACGGCGCAGGCCGGATCGATCTCGAACGGACGGCGGGCCTCTACCTTCGCGTCATGCCAGCCCGTGCCCTCGGTCCAGCGAATCGTGACCATGTGATCCGTGAATACGCGGCCAAACACCGGGTTCGCCAGCTTGGCGGCGATCTGGTCGGCAGGGGTGGGGTTGGCGTGCGGCTCCACGACAAAACGCAATTGATTATCGGCGCTCATGTTTCTTGAATGTCTCGGCAGAGGGGGCTTCAGTCGTCAGTGCCGTTAACGTAAACGGCAAGGTCGCCATATTTTCCTCCTTTAGCCCCCTGCCTGTCGACTGAATTCACCACCCGCGCCGTCACAACATCATTCAGAGGGCGATGACGCCGATAAAAATCGGAAATTGGCCGATTATTAGAAGAAAAGTGCGAGATTTGTCGATATTCCCGCGAAATGACGGCTGCCGCCGTTCGTCTCCACGAAGGACAGCAACGTGTCAAACGGGCGTTTTCGTTTATCAGGAGGGAGCGACTGGGTTATTCGTCCAGGGCGACGGCCCCGTCAGGCCGCGGCCCTGCCGTCGATGCTGTCGCCCGGACGCGGCGGGCGCGTCATCGCCAGCCACTCCTGCACGGCCGGTCGCGCAAATTGGCGGCGGGCATACTCGACCAGTGCCGCAGGCACCACGTCGTCGTTGTACACGAGACGGTTGATCATCAATGCGAGATCGACGTCTGCGATGCCCGCCTTGTCGAACAGCGACATGCGGCCATCGGCCAGCAGGTCCTGGGCAATGGCGATCAGCTTGCTCGCGGCCGCGTGACCTGCGTCGGAGAGGGGTTCGTCCACTGGACGGTAGAAGATCACTTCGGTCGAACGCTCTTCTCGCAAGGCGCCCAGATCGCTGCGCAGCCACGCCTGCACCTGACGCGCGCGAGCCCGCTCGCATACATCTGACGGATACACGGGCACCTCGGGGAAAATGGTCTCGATGTATTCGGTGATGGCCGACGATTCGGACAGCGTGAAATCGCCGTGCACGAGCGTGGGCACGCGACGCGTGAGCGATAGGTTCGCAAAGCGGGTCTCATAATGCGCGCCCTGCACGAGATCCACGGTTTGCAGATCAAACGGCAGACCTTTCTCACGTAGCGTGACGAAGACCGACAGTGCGTAGGGGCTTGTGAATCGAGCGTCGACATAGAGCGTGAGCGAGGCGGGGGCAGCAGCTGACAAGATGGACTCCTGTGAAAGGGATGTGCGGGCGATGGCCTGGATTGTCCAACGCACGAGACAATAAGCTACCGCAAAAATCGCCAATAAGGCGCGATCTATGTTCACACCTTGCCGCCACCAGGTCGCGAGAATTTTCCCCCGTGCCGTGAGCACAGTGCACCGCTCGCGCGGTGCACTGTGTCTCGCTCACTACAGTTCTGCGCGCATTGACTGCTTCCCGACGTTTACAGCAGACCGGCTTCGGCGAGCTGGGCGCGGCGCGGATCGCCCTGGCGCGAGAGCATCCAGCCGGGATACTCGCTTGGCAGTGCGCTGGCCCCATCGATAGCCGACAGTTCGCGCGCGCTCAGCGTGACACGCGTTGCCGCAATGTTGTCGTCGAGCTGATCGGTCCGCTTGGCGCCGATGATGACCGTTGAGACGACCGGCTGAGCGAGCAGCCAGGCGAGCGCGATCTGCGCGACCGACACGCCCTTCTCGGCGGCGATGCCACGCATGACGTCAATGACGTCGTAGGCACGCTCCACGTTGACCGGCGGGAAGTCGAAGGTTTGGCGGCGACTGCCCGCTTCGGTCTGGCCGTCGCGCGTGTACTTGCCCGAGAGCAGGCCGCCGGCAAGCGGACTCCAAACCATCAGGCCCACGTTTTCGCTGCGCAGCATCGGCACGATTTCACGTTCGAGATCGCGTCCGGCGACCGTGTAGTACGCCTGCAGCGACGCGAAGCTCGCGAGGTTCAGCCGCGCCGAAATGCCCAGCGCCTTGGTGATCTGCCAGGCCGCCCAGTTCGAGACGCCGATATAGCGGACGTGCCCTTGGCGCACCAGTGTGTCGAGCGCGCCGAGGGTCTCGTCGATGGGCGTGGCCGGATCGAAGCCGTGCACCTGGTACAGGTCGATGTGATCAAGTTGCAGGCGTTTGAGACTGGCCTTGATGCCGTCCATGATGTGATAGCGCGAAAGGCCACGAGAATTGGCCCCTTGTGCGCCCGTGGCACCGAAGACCTTGGTGGCGACCACGACATTATCGCGCGGTACCTTGAGGTTGCGCAGGGCCTGGCCGGTGAGGATTTCCGATTGCCCTTCCGAATAGACATCGGCGGTGTCGATGAAGTTGATGCCGGCATCGAGCGCGCGGCCCACGAGTGAGTCGACATCATGTTGCTGCAAATGGCCGATCTTGCTCCACAGTTCGCCCTGTCCGCCGAAGGTCATCGTGCCGAGGCACAGTTCCGAGACGAAGAGGCCGGTATTGCCGAGTTTTCTTTGTCGCATTGCATTGCTCCGTTGAAGTGGCTGCCCGTCGCAGGCGGCCGTCTGGGAGGGGCGACGGCTTGCACGGGATGGGAGAAATTATGCGTCGAGGCGCATCGGGCGAGCAGTACCCGTTCCTGCACATTTCCTGCCTGATCGTGTGAATCCCCGGCCGGAGGATCGGGCAAGCGAATGTGACGAGGGTATGCTGTGCAGCATTGCGGCCGTGACGTGGGGATCGGCCGCCTCTGGAGTGAAGGCATGGTCATGCATTTGGTCAAGACTGAGCCGCGCGAGGCCTCGCCGCGCGGGTTCGAGGGGGATCCGTCGCGCGCCGCGCGTACCGAACTGGTGCATCGGCTGGAGCGCGCGACGCACGGCCTGGAGGGCACGACACCGACGGCGGTGGAAGGCCTGTTCGTGCATCGGATCCTGCATCCGGGCGGCCCGAAGCCGGCGCTTCAGCAACCGGCGTTCGCCGTCATCGCCCAGGGCGAGAAGCGCTTGCGGATCGGCGACGAGGATTACGCGTATGACCCGATGCACTACCTGGTGTCGTCGGTGCATTTGCCGGTGGTGGCGCAGGTGTCGGGGGCGAGCGAGCAATCGCCGTATCTGGGGATGCGCCTCGACCTGGTGGCCGAGGATGTCACGTCGCTCATCGGCGACGAGCATTTGCCGCCGCCGGCGCCTTCAGCGAGTGGGCGTGGCATGTACGTCAATCGGCTGGACGCGGCGTTGCTCGACGCGGTGTTGCGATTGTTGCGCTTGCTGGACACGCCGCGCGACATTCCGATCCTGGCGCCGATGATCAAGCGCGAGATCGTCTATCGATTGCTGATGAACGGTCAGGGGGTGTTGCTGCGGCAGATGGCGTTGCAGGACAGCCAGATGAACCGCATTGCACGCGCGGTGCGATGGTTGCGTGAGCATTACGCACAACCGTTGCGCGTGGAGGCATTGGCGCAGGAGGTGCACATGAGCGTGTCGTCGCTGCATCACCACTTCAAGCTGGTGACGGCCATGAGTCCGGTGCAGTACCAGAAACAGTTGCGCTTGCAGGAGGCGCGGCGATTGATCTTTGCGGCGGACGTCACCGTGGCGGCGGCAGCGCAGACGGTGGGGTATGAAAGTGCATCGCAGTTCAGCCGTGAATATGCGCGCGTGTTTGGCGAAGCGCCGCTGCGCGACAAACGCCGTTGGTTGCAGGAGGGCGAGGCCGGGGCGCCGCGAAACTAACCTTTTGGGGAACTGCGTTTGCGTGCGGCGGCACGGCGTGCGGCGAAATGGGATTCGACGTCTTCGTCGGGAATGGCTGGACGTGTGTCTTCCAGCGCTTCCAACACCTTTCGCTTGAACCATGCATCGTGAGCGTCGGGATCCGTGACGAAACCAAAAGGTAGCGCACCTTCGTTGGCAATGCGCGTGAGTAAAATCCGAACTACATCGGAAACGGTCAACCCCATCTTGTCGAGTACGGCAGTGGCGCGTTCCTTCAGTTCGGGATCGATGCGGGCTTGTACAAGGGCGCTGGTGGCCATGGTCGGACTCGTTGGCGATTGGAATGGCATTCATTGTAATTCAATTGAATGACGGGTGCACCGCCCTGCGGCACACTTTCGCCCTCAGCCCAGGGGGCGTATCGTCAAGCGGGCCGCCGTTTCACGGCGCTGCGCCTACCGCGTCGGCGCGCGTCAAATCGGACGAATCCTCCACGCAAACCGGGATCGATGCCGTCGCCAATCCCCGCGACCCGCGTCGCACGACGACCCGGCTGGTTGTAAAATCGGTGACGTTGCCGACTTGCCTGAAGGAGGCCCGTCATGCTGTCGATCCACACCGGTTTCGTCGTTTGTCCCACCTGTAAAGCCCGCTTCCCCGTCGCGGCGAGCGAGCCGACCGTCCAGGCGATGTACGACTATCTCCATTCGGATGCCGAAGTGAAGTGTCCGACGTGCGAGACCGCCTTCACCACGGGCAGCGCCAACAGCAGCATCGAGTTCGAGCCGGTCAACGACGGCGTCACGCTCTCGCCGTCGCCCGTGCGAAGCATCGACGGGCTCGACAATCACTGACGCCATTCGCCACTCACAGCGGCGTCAACACCGGCTCCCCCGCCTGGAAGCGACGCGTATTTTCGAGAAACAGGGCGAGCGTGGCGGCTTCCGCTTCGGGCGAGCGGCCAGCGACGTGCGGACTGAGCACCACATTCTGCAAATCGATCAGTGCCGCAGGCGGTGACGGCTCGCCTTCGTAGACGTCCAGCCCGGCACCGGCGATGACGCCGTCGCGCAATGCGTCCGCCAGAGCGGCCGTGTCAACGACGCTGCCACGCCCCAGGTTGACGAGGAAGCCGTGCTTGCCCAGCGCGCGCAACACCTCGGCATTCACGAGGTGATGGGACTGCGCGCCGCCCGGAGCGGTTACGACGAGATAGTCCGCCCATTCGGCCAGCGCCAGCACGCTGTCGAAATATTGATAGTGCGCGGGCGCATCGTCGCGACGGTTCCGATTCCGGTAACCGATCTGCATATCGAAGCCCTCACCGCGTTTGGCGAACTGACGGCCGACCGCCCCCAGCCCCACGATTCCCAGCTTCTTGCCCGACACGCTCGGCTGCATCGGCAGCGCGTCGCGCCACACGCCGCGGCGGCAGGCTGCGTCGTACTCGGGAATGCGACGCACGGCAGCCAGCAGCAGGGCGAAGCCCTGATCCGCCACGGTCGGCGCGTTGGCACCGGCGCCGTTTACGGCTACGACATTGCGCGACCGCAGCGCGGCGATATCCAGATTCTCGTAGCCGGCGCCCAGCGCGCTGACCAACGCCACGTTCGGCAGATGCGACAGCTCGGCGGCGCTCAGACCACGCGCGCCGTGAGTCAGCACGAAGCGCGCCTGCTCGCCGTCGGGCCCCCAGCCTTGCGGCGCGGGGTGATAGCTCGGGTGGTAAGCCACATCGAAATGGGTTTGCAGTGCGGACAACTGCTCGGGGTGCATCGGGATCAGGACCAGCAATGAGGGCAACGACACCTTCAATCTCCACAGGGGAATGGGGGCTCGCGGCGCAGCGTCGCAATGACGCGGGTGCCGAATGGACACCTCGAATTCGCCGCCAGTCGACACTGTATGCCTATCCGCAACGATTTGCGCGATGCAACACGCCACGCGACCTCCTTGCTGTCGGGATTTCCCGGCCCGAAACGCACGCGGGCGCCATCGCACAATGCGAATGGCGCCCGCTCAAGCCCGAGACCCGCGGCAGTGTGCGTTACATATGCCTTGTTGCGTGGGCCGAAACGCTTAGGCCGTGGCTTGCACCGGGTGCTTGGCCTGATGGTGACGCAGGCGACCCAGCGTGAGCATCGTCAGACCGGCGAGCACGGCGGGCACGCCGATGGCGGCGAAAAGGGCCGGCATCGACCAGCCCATGGCGAGCATCGACGCCCCGCCAACCGAGCCGACCACCGACCCCAGTCTCCCGACGCCATTGGCCCAGCTCACGCCCGTGGCGCGGCAATCCGTGGGATAGAAGCCAGCGGACAGCGCGTTCGCGCCGACCTGACCGCCCGACACGCAGAACCCGGCCCAGAACACGGCCACCGAGGCGAGCACGGGAGAACTGGCGACAGGACCGACAGCGGCGACACACACGCCCGCAAGCACGTAAGCCGCAGCAAGCACGTAGTGTGGGTTGAAGCGGTCCATCAACCCGCCGAGCACGATGGCGCCGAGCGTGCCGCCGACCTGGAACATCGAGGTGACGATGGCGGCGTCGCGCAGCGTCAGGCCGTTGGTGCGAAGCAGCGTGGGCAACCAGCTCGAGAGCAGATAGATCACGAGCAGGCTCATGAAGAACGTGATCCAGAAAAGCAGCGTGCCCCGCAGCAATTCGGGTTTGAACAGATGCTTCACCGGCGACGTGGTCGACGGCTTCGTCGCGACGTTGAACGTCGCACCACGCAGGTCCTCATTCGGCGCAATGCGTTGTAGCGATGCCGCGATGCGCTCCGGCGACTTGCCCGCCATCACGAGATAGCGCACCGATTCGGGCAGCGCGCGCATCAGGACCACGCCGAGCATGAGCGGCATGACGCCGCCCACGATCAACACGGCGCGCCAGCCGAAGGCGTCGATCAACCCGGCCGACGCGAGACCGCCCAGCGCCGAGCCGAGCGTGAAGCCGCAGAACATGGTCGTTACGAGGAACGAACGGCGCGACTCAGGGCAGTACTCCGACGTCAGCGTGATCGCGTTCGGCATGGCGCCGCCGAGTCCGAGGCCCGTCAGAAACCGCAATGCGATCAGTTGCCACAGTTCCATCGACCCTGCGGACGCGAGACTCGCCAGACCGAAGAACACCACGGAGAAGATGAGAATGGTCTTGCGGCCAAACTTGTCGGCGAGCGGCCCGAACAGGAATGCGCCGGCCATCAGGCCCGCGAGCCCGGCGCCGAAAAGGGGCGCGAGCAGCGCCGGGGTGAGCGACCATTCGGCGCGAATGGCAGGGGCGATGAAGCCGATGGCGGCCGTGTCGAAACCGTCGATGGCGACGATCAGGAAGCACAGCACGACGATCATCACCTGGAACGGGGAAATGCGATGGCGGTCGATGAACGCCGTCACGTTGATGGGGGTGGCTGGCATGGGTTGTCTCCTCAGGGTTGCCAGAAGCGGCGCGGCAAGTCGGCCGTCGTCGCCGAAACGTGTTGCCGTGATTGTTGTTATTAGTGCTGCCGAGCCCCCGTATCGCGAGACGCGAGGCGAGGGGGGCCGCGCGACGGTGTGGGACCGTCGCGTGGCGGGATGCCCGGATGCCGGGCGATGAATCGAGAGGTAGGGCGTGGTTAGCGCTCAGGCCTCAGCCAGCCACGGGGTTTGCGACAGGCAATGCTCGGCGCGCCAGCCGTGCAGCCATTGCAGGGCGTCGTAGAACTGCGTTTGCGTGCGTCCCTTCCACAGCGAGTTGCGCACCCAGCGATCCACCCCCTTGGCGTGGTAGACACGGCCCATGTCGCGCGCGCCGTAGAGCACGCGGGCTGTGCGGGGAATGCGGGCGTGCTCGTAGCGGCGGAAGGCGTCGACGAAATCGCCGTTCGCCGCCGCATACGCGGCACCGAGCGTGACGGCGTCTTCGAGCGCCTGGCAGGCGCCTTGCGCGATGTACTGCGTCATCGGGTGGGCGGCGTCGCCCAGGATCGTGGCGCGCCCGAAGCTCCACTGCGCGACCGGATCGCGGTCGGCGGTGGCCCAGCGTCGCCACGAGGTCGGACGGTCGAGCATCTGGTGCGGCAGCGCATCAATGCCTTCGAAGTACGACAGCACCTCTTCCTTGCTGCCGTCGCGTACGCCCCAAACTTCCTGCTCGCGGCTGTGGAACGTGACCACGAGGTTGTATTGCGTGCCGCCGCGCAACGGGTAATGCACGAGGTGGCAGTTCGGTCCTGCCCAGACGACCGGCGCGTTGACCTGCAAGTCCTTCGGCATGTTCTCGACGTCGACGACCGCGCGATACACCACGTGACCGGTCACGCGCGGCTCGTCGCCGATCAGCACGGCGCGCACGGCGGACTTCACGCCGTCGCAGCCGATCACGGCGTCGGCCGTGTGTCGCTCGCCGTGCTGGTCGATGACGGTGATGTGCTTGTCGTCCTGCGACAGCGAGACGACCCGCGTCGCGGTGCGGAACTGAATCAACGGATTGCGCTGTACCGCTTCCAGAATCGACAGATGGATGTCGGCGCGGTGGATCACGGCGTACGGATTGCCGAAGCGCTCGCGATACGGCGCGCCGACGTCGACTTGCGCGATGATGCTGCGGTCGATGGCGTCGCGCAGCGTGATGTGGTCGGTGAAGACCGAACGCCCGCGCGCTGCCTCACCGACGCCGAGGGCGTCGAGTGCTGCGAACGCGTTGGCGGCGAGCTGAATGCCCGCGCCGATTTCGCCGATGGTCTCGGCCTGCTCCAGCAGTTCGATTTGCACGCCCTGATTGGCGAGCGCGAGTGCAGCCGCCAGGCCGCCGATGCCACCGCCAACGACCAGCGCTTTGGGTTGAGAGGTTTGACTCATGGTTGTCTCCTGCGGCCTGTCCAGCCGTTCTGGATGGAATTCAGGCCGTGTAATCCGGCTGACGATTGGGCGCTGCCGCGAGGAAAGCCGGATGTGTCTCCGCCTGCGCGTAGACCGCCATCGCTCGCGGATACGCCGACAAATCGCAACCCATGCGCCGGGCATTGGCGATTTGCGGAATCAGGCAGACGTCGGCAAGCGTCGGTGCATCGCCGAAGCACCATGCGCCGTGACCATGCTTGCCGAGCAATCGCTCCACGCCTGCCATGCCCTCGTCGACCCAGTGGCGGTACCACGCATTCTTCTGCTCGGCGCTGAGGCCCAGCGGGCCTTGCAGATACTTCAGAATGCGCAGGTTATTCACCGGGTGCATGTCGCAACTGACGAGCATCGCCAATTCGAGCACGCGGGCGCGTGCCTCGATGTCCTGCGGCACCAGACGCGGCTCGGGATATCTCGCGTCGAGATAGTCGAGGATGGCGAGCGACTGGCCGAGCGCGATCTCGCCGTCGATCAGGGCGGGCACGCTGGCCGACGGATTGACCTCGTCGACATACGCGCCGGCGCGATGCTCGCCGGCGCGGATATTCACCGGAATGGTGTCGAATTCCAGCCCTTTGAGCGCGAGCGCAATGCGCACGCGATACGAGGTCGAGCTGTTGAAGAAACTATAGAGCTGCATGACGAGGCCTCAGACCACGCGCACGGTGATCTCGCCGAGCCCTTCCACGGCGGTGACCATCGTCTCTCCCGCCTTGACCGGGCCCACGCCTTCGGGCGTGCCGGTGTAGATCAGATCGCCCGGCTCGAGACGGAAGAACTGCGACAGGTACGAGACGGTTTCCGCCACCGACCAAATCAGATGCGTGACGTCGCTTTTCTGCTTTTGCACGCCGTCGACCGTCAGCGAAATCGCGGCCTTCTCGATATGACCGACGCTCGACGCCGGATGAATCGGGCCGATCGGGGCCGAGTCATCGAATGCCTTGCCGATTTCCCACGGACGGCCCATTTCGCGCATCTTCATCTGCAGATCGCGGCGCGTCATGTCGAGCCCCACGGCGTAGCCCCAGACATGTTCGAGCGCCTGCTCAAGCGGAATGTCCGAGCCCGCCTTGCCGATCGCGGCGACCAGTTCGGCTTCGTAGTGATAGTTGGTCGTCTGGGTGGGATACTTCAACGTGAGCGTTTCGCCGTAGGCCACCGGCACCACGGCATCGGCCGGCTTGCAGAAGAAGAACGGCGGTTCGCGATCGGGATCGAAGCCCATTTCGCGGGCATGCGCGGCGTAGTTGCGACCAACGCAGTACACGCGGCGCACGGCGAACTGGTCGGCGCTGCCGACAACGGGAATGGCGACGGTAGCGGGCGGAGCGAAGACGAAGGACATAGCGTTTGACTCGACGAATAAAGGAAAGGACACAGGCGGCGCGCGCCGCTCACGCGCGTGTTCGGCGCGCGGGGCCGGCAAGTGAGCGTTGGGTTGGCCTCAGGTGCGCGACTCGCGCAGCAGGTTCAGGGCGGCGAGCACGGGGCGATCGGAGTAACTGAACAGCACGGCGTCGTCGAGCGCGGCGAGCTGCACCGGCGCCCAAGAGGGCACGACGAAATGATCGCGCGGCTCGAACTGGAAGACTTCGTCGCCAATGCGCGCCGTGCCGCGACCCTCGACCACCGAGAAGACCGTTGCATCGGTGCTGCGATAGGTCTTGCCCTGGAAGCCGGCGGGCAGGTATTGCATGAACGTCGCCATCGTCGGCATCGGCCAGCCGCCGGTCGCCGGATTCACATAGCGCAACTTGATGCCGTCCCACGGATCGAGTTCGCCGTTGCGGTACAGGGTGTCGAGCGCTTCGCGCGAACGGGCATACGGATAGCTGAAGATCGGCGAGGTCGGATCGCTGACCTTGTGATGCACCGGCAGCATGTTGTTGCCGTAACGCGCGAAGCTGTCGCCTTCGGGACGCTGCACCGGCTGTTGCGACTCGGGGTAGTTCTCGGCAAAGCCGGCGTCGAAGTACTGCACGAGCGGAATGTCGAGCCCGTCGAGCCACACGACCGGCTCGCCGTCCGCCGGGTTGCCGTGATCATGCCACGTCCACGACGGCGTGATGATGAAGTCGCCGGGGTGCATCGTGGTGCGTTCGCCGTTCACGGCCGTCCAGGCACCGCGGCCTTCCACGATGAAGCGCAGGGCCGATTGCGTATGGCGATGGCTCGGCGCGATCTCGCCCGGCAGAATGAGTTGCAGCCCGGCGTAAAGCGAACCCGTGATGCTCGACGAGCCCGGCGTTCCCGGGTTCTGCAAGACCAGCACGCGACGCACGGCCTCTTCGGCGCTGATGACGCGTCCCGCTTCCATCACGAGCGGGCGCACTTCGTTGTATTTCCAGAGGGCGGGCACCACGCGCGGGCGCGGCTGCGGGGGCACGAGACTGTGCAGCGATTCCCACAGCGGGGCCATGTGGTTGTGCCCGATGTGTTCGTAATAGGCAGCGCGATCGGCGCTGGGGGCGCGTTCGGACATGCGTGTCTCCGTGTCGATATGGGGCCCGGTCAACTCGTCTGACAAGCTCGGCCGACGAGGGCTTGCGGGTCTATGAGTAGCGTTATACTCGGCGAGACATATTCTTTGAAATGAATAAATCATCGGATCCATACGAAAAATAGTATGGATTGGGTGATTTTGGGGGCGTCCCGAGGGAGCCCGGAGACTTCGTATGGACTGGACCCATCGACTGCGTCTGCGCAATCTGCAAATGCTGCTGACCCTTGCGGAGACCGGCAACATGAGCCAATCCGCGACATTGCTCAACACAACGCAACCCGGTTTGTCGAAGTGGCTCAAGGATTTGGAGGAGGACATTGGCCTGCCGCTGTTCGAGCGTCAGGCGCGGGGATTGCGTCCGACGGCCTACGGGGAATCCCTGATCCAGCACGCGCGGCGAATCGAGGCGCAGCTCGACACGGCGCGCGACGATCTCGACGCCATGCGCGAGGGCGGCAGCGGTTTGGTGGCGATCGGCACGTCGGGGGCGTCGTCGGCGGACACGGTGCCGCTCGCGATGTTGTTGCTCCTGCAGCGCATGCCCCGCGTGCAGGCCCGCGTGATCGAGAACACGATGGACCGGCTGATGAATCAGCTCGCGCACAGCGAGATCGATATCGTCGTTGGGCGCTCGGCCCCCGAACTGCAGGACCGCAACGTTCGCGCCGAGGCGCTATATCTGGAGCCGCTGCATTTCGTTGCGCGCGCGCGCCATCCAGTCTTTTCGCTCGACAGGGTGGACTGGCCCGACATGCAGCGTTACCGCTGGGTGGTCTGGCCGCGCGGCACGCCGATTCGCAACGCGCTGGAGGCGGCGCTCGCGGAGGCCGGTTATCCGTTGCCGAACGACACCGTCGAATCGAACTCCACGATTCTCAACCTGACGTTGCTCAACAACAGCGACATGATCGGCCTGGCGTCGCACCGCACGGCGAGTCGTCTGCAGGCGCTCGGGGCGTTGCGTATCGTGCCGTTGCGTCTGGCGGGGTTCGGGGCGATCTCGATGTACTGGCGCGACGACGGCGCGAACCGGGCTGCGGTGGCAGCGGCGCTTGAGTGTCTGCGCAGCGCGGCGAGACGCTCGACGGGCGACGCGGTCGCGGGCATTGAAGGCGACGGATGAGCTTGCCGAGTCCGTTGCCGAGCTGGCGGCTGCTACACTTGCCGCCTGTCGAAGTCACTCTCCCGAGGCGTCAATGATTGGCCGCATCTCCGGCACGTTGCTGGAAAAGAATCCGCCGCACATCCTGGTCGATTGCCAGGGCGTAGGCTATGAAATCTCGGTGCCGATGAGCACCTTCTTCAACCTGCCGAATCTCGGCGAGCGCGTGACGCTGCTCACCCAGTTCATCGTGCGCGAAGACGCCCAACTGCTCTTCGGCTTCGGCTCGCCTGACGAGCGCAACACCTTTCGCGAACTGCTCAAGATCTCCGGCGTGGGCGCACGCACGGCACTTGCGATTCTCTCGGGCATGAGCGTCGCGGACATCGCCCAGGCCGTCACGCTGCAGGAGTCGGGACGTCTGACGAAGATCCCCGGCATCGGCAAGAAGACCGCCGAGCGTCTGCTGCTCGAACTCAAGGGCAAGCTCGGCGCGCAACTGGGCACGGTGCCCGGCGCGCTCACACCGCACGACCACAAGAGCGACGTCGTCAATGCATTGCTCGCGCTGGGCTACTCCGACAAGGAGGCGCTCGCCGCCGTCAAGAGCGTGCCCGACGGCACAAGCGTGTCCGACGGCATCAAGCACGCGCTCAAGTCGCTCTCCAAGGCCTGAGCGAAACACGAATCGGCCTCGTCGAGGCCGTGGGGAGGCCGTGAGGAGACGGTATGCAACTGCGATGGCTTGAAGACTTCGTCGAACTGGCACGCACGCGCAGTTTCACGCGAGCGGCGGAAAACCGTTTCGTCACGCACCCGGCATTCGGGCGACGCATCCGCGCCTTGGAAGAGTGGGTGGGCACACAGCTTGTCGAACGGAGCAAGCCGCTCGAACTCACGGCTGCCGGCACCGTGTTTCTCGATGCGGCCACCAATGCGCTCGACATTCTTCACGGCGCTCGCACGCAGTTGCAGGACGCCGCGCCCACACTCGAAAACAATCTGAAGATCGCCACGGGCCGAACCTTGGCCGCGACCTTCTTTCCGGATTGGTACGACGAGGCGGTCTCGCGCATCGGCTTCTTCACCGCGACGCTGTCCACGGGAGGGGCCGAGGAGGCCATTCTGCGGCTCGCGGCCGGGGAGGTCGATCTGCTCATCGTGTATTCCAGCGCGCACACGCGGCTGTTGATCGATCAGGAGCGTTATGACTGGTTGAGTGTCGCGCGTGAAGTGCTGGTGCCGGTGAGTGCGCTCGACGCCAAGGGGCGCGCCACCTATCGGCTTGCCGCCGGCCCGTCGCCGATTCCCTGGCTGGCGTTCTCCCGCACGCTGACGTTGCGGGCTGTGCTGGCCCGCCATCTTGCCGAGATGGCAAACCGTCCCACGCTCAAGCCGGTGTATCAGGCCGATTCGTACGAAGCGATTCTGGCAATGGCGCGACGCGGTGCCGGTATCGCGTGGTTGCCGCAACGCCTGGTGGCCGACGACATTGCGCGCGGCACGCTCGCGATCGTGGGCGGCAAGGAATGGCAGATCGGCTTCGATATTGCGCTCTACCGGCGCCGGCACCAACCGCACCCGGTGCTCGACGCGATCTGGCAGAGCGCGCGTCAGACCTCGGGGGACGACGCCTGAACCGCGCGCCAACCCCCGACGGGCCCGATCAGTGCTCGTGCTGCAGGTACTTTGCCTGACGCGGCAGGCGCAGGCTGACGAGGAACGCCAGGACCATCATGCCGGTCACGTACCAGTAGAACGTCGGCTCCATGCCGGCCTTCTTGAGGCCGAGCGCCACATATTCCGCCGAACCGCCGAAGATGGCATTGGCCACGGCGTAGGCCAGACCCACGCCGAGCGCACGCACTTCGATCGGGAACATCTCGGCCTTCACGATGCCGCTGATCGACGTGTAGAAGCTGACGATGGCGAGCGCCAGACAAATCAACAAAAATGCCGCGGTCGGGCTTTGCACCGTCTTGAGCGTGGTGAGGATCGGTACCGTGGCAATGGCGCCGAGCGCGCTGAAGAGCAGCATGTTGGTGCGACGGCCGATCTTGTCCGACAGCATGCCGAAGATCGGCTGCATGCACATGTAGACGAACAGGCAGCCCGTCATGATGTAGCTGGCGGTCTTGATCGGCATGCCGGCGGTGTTCACCAGGTACTTCTGCATGTACGTGGTGAAGGTGTAGAAGATCAGCGAGCCGCCGGCCGTGTAGCCGAGCACCGTGAAAAACGCAGCCTTGTGGTGGCGGAACAACCCGGCGATCGAACCGGCGTCGCGGCTGTTGCGGCTCGCGCTCGTCGACGTCTCGTGCAGCGTGCGACGCAGCAGCAAGGCAACGACCGCGGTGATCGCGCCGACCACGAACGGAATGCGCCAGCCCCAGGCCTTGAGTTCGGCCTCGCTGAGCAATTGCTGGAGAATCACGACCACGAGCACGGCAAGCAGCTGACCGCCGATGAGCGTCACGTACTGGAACGACGAGAAGAAGCCGCGACGGCCCTTGAGCGCCACTTCACTCATGTACGTCGCCGTGGTGCCGTATTCGCCACCCACCGACAGACCTTGCAACAGACGTGCCACCAGCAACAACGCCGGAGCCCAGTTGCCGATGCTGGCGTGCGTCGGGAGCGCGGCGATCATCAGCGAGCCGAAGCACATCATCATCACCGAGATGACCATTGAGTTCTTGCGGCCGTTGCGATCGGCGATGCGGCCGAAAATCCAGCCGCCGATGGGGCGCATCAGGAAGCCTGCGGCAAACACGCCCGCGGTGTTGAGCAGCTGTGCGGTGGGATTGGCACTCGGGAAGAACGCCGGCGCGAAGTAGATCGCGCAGAACGCATAGATATAGAAGTCGAACCACTCGACCAGATTCCCGGACGATGCCGCAACAATCGCGAAAATGCGCTTGCGGATTTCTTCCGGCGTGGGCGGCTTGGTGGCCATGGCGGCGTCGGTAGTAGCTGTGTCTCTCATTTCTACGGGCGATGGTGACATCGCATTAATAACTACGTTTGCAACATGACGCTGATGCGCGCGCCTCACAGGGATCACCTGTCCGGAGGCACAACCAGGCATCGCGTCCCGGGGGCGGGCCAACTATAGCGGGTGTGGGCATGCGCAGACAATGCCTGAGTGCTGAATCGATTATTGTGAATATCGAAACAATTGTTTGGATTGTTGCGTTGCAGCATGGTGATCGCGCCCGTCGGACGGCGATTTGCGGGCGTGTTACGAGCGTTTTGATGGGCGGGACGACGCGTGGAAAATCGAGAAAATTTTTTTCGGATACCGCGTTCACCGTATTGGCCAGCGCGCCGCGCGACCGAACCCTCACGCCTCATTCGCGCGGGTGACACTGCGCCAGCAGGTCGAGAAACAGCTCCAGCGCGCGCGTCCTGGGCCGCGAGGCCTCAGTGATGGCGCTGATGGCATTCTCATACTCAGGCCCTGTCGGAACCTGCGCCAGCGCATGGCGCTTGCCAAACAGCGCGGCGTAGTACTGCGGCAACAGTCCGACGTAATGCCCGGAGAGGACCAGCATGGCGACAGCCTCCAGGCCTGACGCCGTTGGCCCTCGCGTCAGTCCGAGCGAATTGAGCGCTTCATGGACAAACGGCTGGCTCCGGTAGACGAGGGGGAGCGTCGACGCGTCCTTGATCCGATGCCGCGCAACGTATAGGCGGTGACGC
Source organism: Pandoraea cepalis (assembly GCF_902459665.1). Taxonomy (GTDB): domain Bacteria; phylum Pseudomonadota; class Gammaproteobacteria; order Burkholderiales; family Burkholderiaceae; genus Pandoraea; species Pandoraea cepalis. The sequence goes on from NZ_CABPSL010000001.1 coordinate 635,646, forward strand.
TCGATAAACAGCGGCTGGTAGTGAAACCCGGCTTCGCGACGATACATCCCGCGAATGGCGATCTGTACCCGGCGCTCGCGCAACGCGAGGTCGAGCTCGTTGAACGTCATGACCGTGAGTTCGACCTTCACGTCGGGCGCCTGCGCCTTGAGCGCGGCAAGTGCCTCGGGTATGTGGCAGCCGATGTCGGACACGACGTGCTCGACCATGCCGATGGACAACGTGCCCGAGAGCACACCGCGCACCGCATCGATTTCGGGTCGTATGCGCTCCAGCGACTTCAGCGCGTCGCGGGCAAGGTCCAGCGCGACCTTGCCCGCGTGCGTGAGAACAAATCCGGACGGTCCACGCTCGCACAAACGCGTGCCCAAGGTTTCCTCGACCTCGCGAATGTGCCGGCTGATCGACGCCTTCGACATGTTCAGTTGCTTCTCCGCCGCCGCAAATCCGCTGGCCTGAGCGACGGCACAGAAGATGCGCAACGAGCGCAGGTCACGCTCACTGAAGTCACGACTTGCCACTGCGCCACTCCCGGAAATAGCGCCAAATCCGCTGCGGATGGCGCGTGTCAAAAGGTTTCGTTTTTTGGAACCATACCAATAAAAAAATCATTTTTCATGATCTTTTTGCCCGCATACATTGGATTTCACTCGCACCGGGCCGGACCTGACCGAACCGATGCGCCAGCGCAATCCCCTACCCACACCCCGCGAGGCAAGCGATGAAGACCTGGTCCAGACGATCCTTTGTAAAGGCGACGCTCGCATCGAGCGCCGCATTGGCCCTGCCGGCCCTGCCGACGATGGCGTATGCCGAAGGCGGCACCCTGGCCGACATCAAGAAGCGCGGCAAGCTGACGGTCGGCACCGAGGCGGCCTACGAGCCGTTCGAGTTCGTGGAAAACGGTCAGGTGGTCGGATATGGGCACGATGTGCTTGAACTGATGGCGGCAAAACTCGGCGTGAAGCTCGAGCAGATGAACCTGCCGTTCCAGGGCTTGCTGCCGGGCCTGATGTCGCACAAGTTCGACTTCGTCGCCACCAGTGTGGGCATTACGCCGGAGCGCGCCAAGCGCTTCGCCTTCAGCCAGCCGGTCGGCGTGGTGCGTTCGGTTCTGATGGTGCGCGCCGACGACGTAGCGATCAAGCAGGACATGGACATCGCCGGGAAGACCATCGGCACCCAGATGGGATCGTCGTCGCAGCCGGTGGCCGACGAATTCGAGAAGGAACTGAAGGAAAAGACCGGCAAGGGATACGCCGGAACGCGCCTGTTCCAGGCCTATCCGGATGTGTCGAACGCGCTCGCGAACAAGACGATCGACGTGGCGCTGATGCCGTCCAATATCGCCGCCGTCCAGATGCGCAAGCAGCCCAACGTGTTCCGCATTGCCGGGACCATCGGCCAGCCGAAGCTGCTGGCATGGGTCGCCAATCCCAACGATCTGGAGATCCGCAAGTTCATCAACGATTCGCTCGATGAATTCCGCGCGAACGGCAAGCTCGCCGCCTTGCAGAAAAAGTGGTTCGGGGCGTCGATGGACATGCCGCACGCGAACTACCTGCCGCAAGGTGCCATTTGACGCCCGCGACCACGGTCGGCGGGCTTGACATGGGCGGTGTGATTGCACCGTTCCTCGAAGGCGTCGTCTCGGGAACGGCGATCACGCTGGCCGCGTCGGCCGTCGCCTTCGCCATCGGTCTGGCGCTGGGTGTCGTGCTGCTGCTCGCCCGCATCTCGCCGCTCGCGCCATTGCGCTCGCTCGTCGTGCTGTGGGTGAGCCTGATTCGCGGCACGCCGGCGCTGATTCACATGCTGATCGCGTACTACATGGTGCCGGCGCTGTTCGATATCTCGATCTCGCCCATCACCGCCGGAATTGCGGCGCTGGCGTGTAACACGAGCGCCTATATCGTCGAGATTCTGCGCGGCGCGCTCGGCACGATCTCTCGTGGGCAACGCGCCGCCGCCTACGCCATGGGCATGCGCGTCTCGCAGGTCTGGCGGCACGTACTCCTGCCACAGGTGATCTATCGCGCCATTCCGCCGCTCACCAGCGAGTTCACGATCCTGCTCAAGGCGTCGTCGCTGATGTCGATCATCGCCGTGCCGGAACTGGCGACAGTCGCCCGCAATGCGACGCTGCAGACCGACCTGCCATTACAGGTGTTCGCGATCACCGCCGCCGTGTACTTCGTCCTTCTGTTCTGCATTTCGGCCGCCTCGCGTCTGTGCGAGCGCCGCGTTTCCAGGATGTTGCCCCATGGCCATTGATGTCTCCATCGTCAGGGAAGCGATTCCCGTGCTGCTCGAAGGCCTGCGTGTCACGGCCCTGGTCAGCGTCATCGGCATTCCGCTCGGCGTGGCGATCGGCATCGTCGCCGCCTATGCGGCGCAGTCGCGCACGATCTTGCGACCTATCGCACTGGGCTACGTGGAAGGGGTGCGCAACATCCCATACCTGATTCTCGTTTATCTGTCGTTTTTCGGCCTGCCCAAGCTCGGCATTGGCGCGTCGGCCATGAGCGTCGCGGTAGGTTGCACGGCGTTCTACACCGGCGGCTACTTCTGCGAAATCCTGCGCGCGGCACTGCGCAGCGTCGCCCGCGGACAAACGCATGCGGCGCTCTCGCTCGGCATGACCTATTGGCAGACGCAACGGCACATCATCGCGCCGCAGCTCTTTGGCTTCCTGATTCCGCCGACGACGAGCCTCGTGATCATGATGTTCAAGGACTCGGCCATCTTTTCGGTCATGAGCCTGCCGGAGATGACCTATCAGAGCAATCTGCTTACGGCCAACACATTCGCCTACGTTGAAGTGCTTGGCACGACAGCGTTGATCTACTGGGTCAGCAGCGTCTTGCTGGCCAGCGTGGGGCGCCGACTGGAAACCGTTGTCGGGCGACGTACCCGGCACGCCTGACGCCCCGAAACTTCCACCCGAGGACACTTTCATGACGACCTACACCGTGGCCCCTCGCACCGGCCATCCGACCCTGCTGTATTCTGAGCTGGATCTCGATATCGACAACCTCAAGGCCGACATCGCCGTGTTGGGCATGCCCTACGGTGCCCCGTACGCGGCGTCGGATTTCAGCAACGACCAGACGAATGCGCCGTCCGCCATCCGCCAGGCGACGGATCGCATCGCGCGTCGCCCGAACCACTACGACTTCGACATCGACGGGCCGCTGCTCCAGGGGCGCACGGATATTCGCTTCGTCGATTGTGGTGACATCATCCCGGACCTGACGAAGCCCGGCGAGCACTATGCCCGCGCCGAGGCGGCGGTGCGTCGCATCGTGGCCGGCGGTGCGATGCCCATCGTGCTTGGCGGCGACCACGGCATTACGACGCCCGTGCTGCGCGGCCTGGACCAAAAGGGGCCCATCACGCTCGTGCACATCGATGCCCACCTGGATTGGCGTGACGAGGTGAACGGCGTGCGCGAAGGCCTCTCGAGCCCGATTCGCCGCGCCTCGGAGATGGCGCACGTGGACCGCATCGTGCAGATCGGCCTGCGCGCGCAGGGGAGCGGCCGTTACGAGGAACTCGTCGCGGCGCGCGCCTACGGTGCCGAACTGGTGACCGCGTACGAGCTGCATGATATCGGCATGGACGCCGTGCTCGATCGCATTCCGGACGGCGGCAACTACTACCTCACCATCGACGCGGACGGCCTCGATCCGTCGACGATGCCGGCCGTTGCCGGTCCCGCGCCCGGTGGGGTGACGTTTGTACAGGCGCGCAAGCTGATTCACGGCCTGGTACGCAAGGGACGCGTGGTCGGCATGGACATCGTGGAGATTCAGCCCGAGAAGGACGACGCCAACATGATCTCGTGCGTGACGGCCGGTCGTCTGATTCTCAACCTGATCGGCGCATCGATTCGCGCGGGGCACTTCGACAAATGAGCACCGCACAGCCCATCATCGACATCCGGAACGTCGACAAATGGTACGGCGCGCATCACGTGCTCAAGCAGTGCTCAACGCAGGTGGGCGCGGGCGAGATCGTGGTGGTGTGCGGACCGTCCGGGTCCGGCAAGTCGACCCTGATCAAGACGGTCAATGCACTGGAGCCTTTCCAGAAGGGCGATGTCGTCGTCGACGGCACGTCGCTCACGGCCACGACGACCGACCTGCCGAAGCTGCGCAGCAAGGTTGGCATGGTCTTCCAGCATTTCGAGCTGTTCCCGCATCTGGATCTCACGCGCAATCTCACGCTCGCGCAGCAGATCGTGCTGGGCCGCGGTGTCGACGCGGCCCGCACCAAGGCGCGCGCGCTACTCGATCGCGTCGGTCTGTCGGCGCATGCGCACAAGTATCCGGGGCAGTTGTCGGGCGGTCAGCAGCAACGCGTGGCGATTGCGCGCGCGTTGTCGATGGACCCGATGGCCATGCTGTTCGACGAGCCGACCTCGGCGCTGGACCCGGAGATGGTCAACGAGGTGCTCGACGTGATGGTCGAACTCGCCCGCGAAGGCATGACGATGATGGTCGTCACGCACGAGATGGGGTTCGCGCGACGCGTGGCCCATCGCGTGGTGTTCATGGAGGACGGCGCCATCATCGAGGACAGTCCGACCGACATGTTCTTCAACGACGCCGCCAGTGCCGCCGCCAAACGCTTTCTCTCAAAGATCCTGACACATTGAGTGCACGACGCCATCGCGCGCCGTGCCGACCCCCATCAAGACCCCATACCAAGACATCATGACGCACACCCGAATCCGCAAATTCAACACCCGCGACACTTACCCGGAGCAGAAGCTCGACAACGACCTCTGTCAGGCGGTCGTCGCCGGCAACACTATTTATCTGCGTGGTCAGATCGGCCAGGATCTCGATACGCGCGAATCCGTTGGCATCGGCGATGTTGCCGCGCAGGCCGAAAAGGCCATGGCCAACGTTGCGATGCTGCTCGACGAGTGCGGCAGCCAGCTCGCGGATATCTGCAAGGTCACGGTGTATCTCGTCGATCCGCGTTATCGCGAGGCGGTCTACAACGTCATGGGACGCTGGCTCAAGGGCGTGTTTCCAGTGTCGACCGGCATCGTCGTGCAGGCGCTGGCGCGCCCGGAGTGGCTGGTTGAAATCGATGTGACGGCGGTGAAGTCGGCGGCGTCGTCGGCATAAGCGGCACGAGCGACATAAGCCGCACAAGCCGCATAAGTGAAGCAACAACAACGTCGGGTCGGCGTGCAAGCGCCGGCCACGTATCGCGCTGCGCCAAGCGGGGTCAAACGCACCGAAGCGCACTCAGCAGCCCACCCAACAGCCCACTCAGCAGCCCACTCAGAAGCGGCGTTTGACGTAAATCGTCGCACCGAGGTCGTGTGAGCGCAGCAGCGGCACACGGGCGCTTGCCGAAAACGTCCAGTCCTCCGTCTTGAGCGACAGTCCGCGTTTTGGGTCGGAGCCCAGCTTATCATCGGTGTTGGCCCACTGCACGAGGGACAACTGCGGCGCCGTGGAAGGTCCGATCTTCAGGTAGCTGTGAGTTGGCCGCGCGGCCGGTTCCGAGGTCGAGGTGTCGATCCAGTCCACATGTCCGTTGTCCGCCGTCGGCAGGGCACTGTTGATCGCTTCGATGCGCGTGTAAAGGAATGCGTTGTCGTCGGCCAGCGCGGTCGGCTCCGGACCCTCGCGACCAAACGGATACAGGGTGACGCGAACGGCCGGAACGGCAGCGACGGAGACCGGTGGAGGCGGTTGCGGCACGTGTATGGGGAGTGGCCCGGGGCCAACGTTGGCCAGCATCATCTGTTCGGATGAGCCCGAGTTGGCGCCCTCTGCGATCGCCACGCCGCTTAGCGTGACGACACACGCGCCGATCATCCATTTGCCTAGGCACGTCATGGACATGCCTCCCGTGAAGGAATGGAAACGCTACGTCGCCAGCCCCAATTTGTCTCACGTACAACGACCTTCGTATTACGAACCGTCTTTCGTGGCCTTATCGCGTCGTACGCATTTAGGAAGTGTAGTCAGTCATTTGCGTCCCGCTACCCCAATTTGCACTGAGGTTGATCGTCGTCAGACCGGAACTCCCTGCCCAAGCCCGTCGGACCTGACGCTTGCGTGGGGGGCAACGACGCGGCTCGGGGTTTGTCCCGAGATCGTGAAGGCGGTTGCCGACGCAGCGGACCGGCGGTTGGGCGGCGCATTGAACGAGTCGCGTTCCCGGTGAAGCGCGATGTGCTAGATTTAAATCAACGGGCGAGGGTATGCCAGTCAGGGGCGCGCGAACGTGGCGCACGCCGCGCCTGGGGAGGTCGTCATGCACGGATGTCAACTCACCTTCTACACACAGCAGAATCACCGCCATGGCCATCAGCCGGTCGCCGCTTGGATCATGGGCGAGGTGCGGCAACTGGGCATTCGCGGTGCGGCCCTGTTCACGGGGACGGAAGGCATCGATCATGTCGGAAAACGGCACGCCGCGCGATTCTTCGAACTCGCCGAACAGCCGATCGAGATCGTGCTGGCGATCACCGACGACGAAGCCGAGCGCTTGCTCGACGTGATTCGCGGCGAGCACGTCCACGTTTTCTATACGCGCTTTCCTATCGAGTTCGGCACGCTGGGTGACGGTTAGGCGGGGTGGGGGGCGATCCGCCGCCCGGTCGAAGGCGAGGGCATCGGATCACTACGGAAATCCGCCACGGGTACGATATAAGCCATACTTTCGAGCGAAGGCCATCTCCTCGAAACGCCCCTCTATCTCCTCAGCAAGGCTCGCAATGGGACTTACGCCATTACCTCCGCTCGCCTGTCTTCAGGCCTTCGAGGTTAGTGCTCGCTATCTCAGTTTCACTCGTGCAGGCAACGAGCTACATCTCTCGCCGAGTGCCGTCAGCCGTCAGATCTCGCAACTCGAGGCGTTTCTTGGCCGGCGGCTGTTTGTGCGGGAGCACAACGCGCTGCGCCTGACGCCCGCTGGTGAAACCTACGCGGTCGATGTCAGGCGCATGCTGGAGCTGTGTGTCAGTTCGACCTCCAGCCTGATGGCGCGCGTCGTGAAGTCTCGGTTGACGGTGTCCTGCACGGCCGGTCTCTCCGCCTTCTGGTTGGCGCCGCGCGTGGGTGACTTTCTCGAACACAATCCGGATGTCGATCTTCGGATCATCGTTCGCGACCATTTCGGCGTGGTGTCCCCGGCGGAATACGATGTGGGCATCTTCTATTTGCGCAACGCCGAGGTGCCAGGCACGCACGTGCAAAAGCTTTTCGAGGAAAGGGTCTTTGCCGTTTGCGCGCCGGGTTACCTGGCAGGGCGCCTTGTCGAGCCGCTGGAACTGCTCCCACATACGCTTCTCGTGCTCGAAGACGCGGAGCGCAGCTGGATGTCCTGGCATAGCTGGTTCGAAAAGAACGGGGTGCCGCGCATCTCGTCGGCGTCCACCATCATCGTCAACAGCTACCCGCTTCTGGTGGAACTCGCGGTGTACGGCAAGGGGATCGCGCTCGGTTGGGAGCGGGTGATCGACCCGCTGCTCGATAGCGGCGCACTGGTGACGGCGTCGACCGGGAGCGCCACGATGGGCGGCGCCTATTTTCTCACCTGGCCATCCGAGCGCGCCGAAAGCTCAGCCGCACGCCGCTTTCGCGCGTGGGTCGTCGAGCAAATGCGCTAGCCCGATCCGTTCCCCCTGTTGTCACCCCCTCCGGCAGCCCGTGCGGGCTGTCGCGCGCTGCATGCAAATTTTGCAAACGCGCTTGCAGAACTATCGTTGTCGTTTCCCCGCGTCAAAAACTAAATTGAGTTCGTGACGAACGCGAACGCACGGGGCGTTGATCCAGCATCAACGGAAAACACGTAGGCAGGTTAACGACAGAGTGGGGAAATCATGTCATTGAGTGCATCGCAAAGCGTTCCGGCTGGGACGCTGTTGGCTTCTACGGGCATCACGCGCCGCCGGGCGATCTTCGCCACCGTGATCGGCAGCGGGCTCGAATGGTTCGACTTTTCGGGCTACGCCTTTTTCGCCGCCATCATCGGCAAGCTATTCTTCCCGGCGGGTAACGACACCACGTCGCTGCTGCTGGCGTTGGCGACCTTTGGTGTCGGCTTCATCGTCCGTCCATTCGGCGGCATCGTGTTCGGCATCTACGCCGATCGTGTCGGTCGCAAGAAGGCGCTCTCGCTTGCCATGCTCGTCATGGCGGCCGGGTCGGCCATCATCGCTTTTGCGCCGACGTTCGACAGCATCGGCATCGCCGCGCCGTGTCTGATCGTGCTGGCGCGCATGCTGCAAGGGCTATCGGCGGGCGGCGAGATGGGCGGGGCGACGGCCTTTCTCACGGAGCACGCACCGGCCGGCAAGCGCGCGTACTACTCGAGCTGGATTCAGACGAGCGTCGGTTTCGCCGTCGTCATCGGCAGTCTCGTGGGCACGCTGATCGTCTCGACGATGTCGACCGAATCGCTGACGCAGTGGGGCTGGCGCATTCCGTTCGTCGTCGGCATGCTGGTGGCGCCGGTCGGCTATTACATCCGCCTGAAGATCGACGAAACGCCGGAGTTCGCCACGGAAACCGAACGTGCGCAGACGCCGTTGCGCGACGTCGTGCGGGAGTATCCGCGGCAGGTGGCATCCAGCTTGCTGATGGTCGTGCTCTGGACGGTGTGCACTTACGTCATCCTCTTCTACGTGCCGACCTACGCCACCCGTACGCTGCACATGCCGCAACAACAGGGCTTCATCTCGGGCATTGTGAGCGGTGCCGTCCTCATGGTCATGGCACCGATGTTCGGCGCGCTGTCCGACCGGATCGGCAAGCCAAGGGTGCTGCGCGTGGCGGCCGTGGCGATTCTCGTGCTGACCTACCCCTTGTTTTCGTACCTGAACAACACGCCGACGTTCGCGACGCTGCTGACGTTCCAGGTGATCTTCGGGGTGCTTATCGCCGCCTACACCGGCCCGATTCTCGCGCTGTTCACCGAGATGTTCCCGAGCCGGGTGCGCACGACGGGCTTGTCGCTGGCCTATAACGGCGCGGTCACGATTTTCGGCGGCTTCGCGTCGTTTATCATCACGTGGCTCATGCAGCTCACCGGCGATCCGAAGTCCGCTGCGTACTACATCATCTTCGCCGCCGTGGTCAGCCTGTTCGGCGCGGCGCTGATGAAGCCTTACGCCAATCGAGGTTGATTTCCATGAGCAAGTGGGTTCTCGAGAATGTCGATGTGTACGATCCGGCCAGCCGGACGTGGCAGCGTGAAGTCGACGTATTGATTCAGGATGGAAAGATTGCGGCGATCGGTGCGCTCGCGCGGGAGATCACCGATGCCGAGCGGTTGCCGCTGCGCGGTCACACGGTGCTGCCCGGCTTCATCGATCTGCACGTCCATGTGGTGGCGTCGAGTACGAATCTGGGCGCGAACGCCACGCTCCCCAACTTCCTGGCGGCGCTGCGCACGCTGCCGATCCTGCGCGGCATGCTCAATCGCGGGTTCACCACGGTGCGCGACGCCGGCGGCGCCGATTTCGGCATGTGCCAGGCGATCGCCAACGGCGTGCTTGCCGGGCCGCGCATTCTGTCGTCGGGCAAAGCCCTGTCGCAGACCGGTGGACACGGCGATTTCCGACAACGCAACGATCAGCTCGACGATGCCTGCGGTTGCCTCGGTCGCCAGGGCGCGATTGCGCGCGTGGTGGATGGCGTCGATGCGATGCGTCTGGCCGTGCGCGAGGAGATTCTGAAGGGCGCGGCGCAGATCAAGGTGATGGCGTCGGGCGGCGTGGCATCGCCGAACGATCCCATCACCCATACCCAGTATTCTGAAGCCGAATTGCGCGCGGCGGTCGACGAGGCGACCGCGGCGGGTACCTATGTGATGGCGCATGCCTACACGCCGCGCGCCATTCGCCGCGCGGTGGAGGCGGGCGTCAAGTGCATCGAGCATGGCAACCTCGTCGACGAGGAGACCGCACGGTTGATGCTGGCACGTGACGTCGCGATGGTGCCGACGCTCTCGACCCTCGACCACCTCATGACGTACGGGCCGAAGCTTGGCTTCCCGCAAGCGTCGCTCGACAAGATCGATGCGGCGCGCTCGGTGGGGCGCGAGGCGCTGGTGCTGCTGGATCGCGTCGGGGTGCGCACGGGCTTCGGCTCGGACATGCTGGGCGAATTGCATCAGCATCAGTCGGACGAGTTTCTCGCGCGCGCCAAGGTCGTGGGTAACGAGGCGGCGATTCGATCGGCCACGTCGGTGGCCGCGGAGATCGTCAACGAACCGGGCGTGCGCGGCACGGTGGCGGTCGGCGCGGTGGCCGATCTGGCGATCGTCGCGGGCGATCCCCTGGAGGATATTTCGCTGCTGCTCGGGCAGGGCGAGCATATCCCCGTCGTGTTCAAGGATGGCCAATGCGTCAAACGCGACGGCCGTCTGCACGAACCCATGTAAGACGTCGCCGCCCGTGGGCATCGCGGGCTGCGCCACATCTCTCTTCAAGGCCTGGCGTCATCGCGGCGCCGGTGTCGCTTTTATCGGTGAATGCCATGCAAATCACTCGTACCGTCAGCACCGTGGAAATGCACACGGGCGGCGAACCGTTTCGTATCGTCACGTCGGGGCTGCCGCGCTTGCCCGGTGACACCATCGTCGCGCGTCGCGCGTGGCTCGTCGATCATCTGGACGACGTGCGCCGCTCCCTGATGTGGGAGCCGCGCGGTCATGCGGACATGTATGGCGGCTATCTGACGTCGCCGGTGTCGCAGAATGCGGACTTCGGCGTGATCTTCCTGCATAACGAGGGGTATAGCGACCATTGCGGGCATGGCGTGATCGCACTGGCGACGGCGGCCGTCGAGCTGGGCTGGGTGGTGCGCACGTCGCCGGAAACGCGCGTGGGGATCGACGCGCCGTGCGGCTTCATCGAGGCGTTCGTGCATTGGGACGGTGAGCACGCGGGTACGGTGCGATTCATCAATGTGCCGTCGTTCATCTATTGTCGGGATGTCACCGTGCAGACACTGTCGTTCGGGGCGGTGACAGGGGATATCGCTTTCGGTGGCGCGTTCTATTTCTATACCGATGGCACACCGTTCGGCCTTGCGATCCGGGAGTCGAATGTGGATGCGCTCAAACGCTTCGGCGCCGAAGTCAAGGCGGCGGCGAACGCGGCGGTCAAGGTGGTGCATCCCCATATTCCGGAGATCAATCACATCTACGGCACAATCATCCACGGAGCGCCACGTTTCGAGACATCGACACAAGCGAACTGCTGCATCTTCGCGGACCGTGAGGTCGATCGTTCGCCGACCGGGTCCGGTACGGCCGGCCGGGTGGCCCAACTTTTCCTGCGCGGGGACATCGGCCTGGGAGAGCGCCTCGTCAACGAATCGCTGGTGGGCTCGGTGTTCGGGGCGAAAGCTGTGTCGCGCACTCGGGAGGGCGAGTTCGACGCCGTGATTCCGGAGGTGGAAGGCTCGGCGCATCTGTGCGGCTTCGCCAACTGGGTCATCGACGAGCGGGACCCGATGAAGCACGGCTTTCTTGTGCGTTGAGCATTTTCGCTCGTTGAATTGCTGAATTGGATAAGGAAAATACCGCGTCATGTTGTCTATCGACAAAGCCAGCGCAGAGCGCCTGCTCCCGTTTCCGGAACTGATCGGTGCGTTGCGTGCCGCGTTTCGCGACGACATTACGGTGCCGTTGCGGCAAACGCTCAAACTGCCCGACGAGCGTTCGCCGATCGGCACGTCGCTGTTGATGCCGGCGTGGAACCGCACGGGCTACTACGGCGTCAAGCTGGTGAACATCTTCCCGGAAAATGCGAAGCGCGGGCTGCCGGGACTGCACTCGGTCTACATGCTTTTCGACGGCAACACCGGCGTGCCGTTGGCGTCGCTGGATGGTGATGTCATCACCTCGCGGCGTACCGCGGCCGCTGCGGCGTTGGGGGTCGACCGTCTCGCCCGTTCTGACGCGTCGCGACTTCTGGTCGTGGGCGCTGGGCGTGTGGCCAGTCTGGTCGCCCCGGCGGTTGCGACCGTGCGCGCCCTGCGTGAAGTTGAAGTCTGGAATCCCACGCGGGAGGCCGCGCAACGGTGCGCGCAGCAGTGGCGAGAGCTGGGCCTTCCGGCACGCGCGGTGACGGACCTCGAGGCCGGCGTTCGGCGCGCCGACATCGTGAGCTGCGCGACGCTTGCCACCGCGCCGTTGATCGAGGCCGATTGGCTCAAGGAGGGGAGTCATCTGGATTTGATCGGCAGCTTCACGCCGGAGATGACGGAAGCGTCGCCCGCATGCTTTGCCGATGCGGGCGTCTGGGTCGATACCGAAGAAGCGATCGGCAAATCCGGCGACATCCTGAACGCGATAAGCGCCGGTGCCATGGTGACGTCGGACATCAAGGGAACGATGTTCGATCTGTGCAGAGGGCGCTGTGAAGGCCGGACATCGTCGTCGCAGCGCACCGTATTCAAGGCGGTGGGGTCGGCCCTCGAAGACCTGGCTGCCGCGATCCTGGTGTTCGAGGGGTGTCGCGATCGCCTGCGTGGCTAGGCTAGCCGAAGTGCGCGCGGCGGCCGACCGTCCGGCCGCCTAGCTCGGGCTTGCTGCGCAGAGCCTCAGGTCGCGAGAGCCGCTGAGGCGCGACGCCCGCTCGACGGCAACACCAGCACGCCGATCAGTCCGATGACCACACTCGTCAGGACGTAGTAGATCGGCGCGAGATTGCTGCCGGTCACATGCACGAGCCACGTATTCAGGAACGGTGCGAGGCCGCCGAATACCAGCACCGCGAGGTTGTAGGTGACCGCGGCGCCGGTCGAGCGCACGCTGACTGGAAACACCTCGGTCAGCACGATTGGCGTCGGGCCCCAGAAGAAACTCATGAAGAACGACACGCCGATCTGCACCGCCAGCAGCGAGCCCAGGCCCGGCAGGGTGACGAAGTGCTTGAACAGCACGTACGACGCCACGCCGTACGCGATGATCGCCGGCAGCAGGACCGCCTTGCGGCCGTAGCGATCCGACAAATAGCCGGCAAGCGGGCAGAACACGAGGATGACCAGGGTGGCGATGAACGTGCTCAGGTTGACGTCGGCGGCCGACATGCCCAGTTGCTTCTTCGCGAAGATCGGCAGGAAGAACACGAACACGTAGGCCGACACGGTGCCGACCACCGAGATGCCGAGCGTGCCCAGCACCGCGCGCGGATAGTCGCGGAACACGGTGCGCAGCGGCGTGTTCACGCGCTGAATCTTGCCGCGTTTCACATCGTTCGCGTAATTGAGGAATTCCGGCGATTCGTCGACGTTCGAGCGGATCAGCCAGCCGACCGGCCCGATCAGAATGCCGAGCAGGAACGGCAAACGCCAGCCCCACGACTCGAGATCGTGCGGCGCGAGATTGACTGTCAGTAGATAGGCCACCAAGGCACCGAGAGAGAACGCCAGCGCCTGCGAGCACATCTGGAAGCTGCCGAAAAAGCCGCGGCGATTCGCGGGGGCGAACTCCACCAGCATCGTGGTCGCGCCACTGAACTCGCCGCCGACCGAGAAGCCCTGGATCAGCCGCGCAAGCACCATCAGGATCGGCGCCGCAATGCCGATAGCCTCATGCGTCGGCAAGATGCCGATCATGCCGGTGCCGACCGCCATCAGCACGATCGTCAGCGACAGCGCTTTCTTGCGGCCGACCCGGTCACCATAGAGGCCGAGCAGTATGCCGCCGAGCGGCCGTACCGCGAAGCCGACGCCAAACGTCGCAAGTGTGAGCAGCATCGACGCGAACTCGTTGCCGCTTGGGAAAAACAGCTTCGCGATCATTACGGCGAACAGACCGTAGATCGCAAAGTCGAACCATTCGAAGGCATTGCCGAGTACCGAGGCGATGACGACTTTGCGCACCATCGCCGGCGACGATGTCGGGTTTTCGTTCATTGCGGTTCCCCTCTGATCGATTGTTGGAAGTGAGGCCGGCTTAGCCAAGCCGTTGCCGGACGATTTCGAGGAACACGGCCACGCCGGTGGGGGCGGTGTCGTCGTCGAAATCGAATTCGGGGTGGTGACAGGTGAGTCCGTCGTGACCGAGGAAGAAGTACGAGCCCGGGCGCTGCTGCAACATGAACGCGAAGTCTTCCGAGGCCATCAGCGGGGCGACGTCGACGATCACGTTGTCCACACCGAGCACGCGCTCCGCCGCGCGCCGCACATGTTCGGTTTCGGCGGGGGTGTTGACGGTCGGCGGCGACGTTTGCAGATGCTCGAAGCTGACTTCACAGCCATACATCGTCGCCGCGCCTTCGCAAATCGTGCGCAGTCGTGCGAGCGTGATGTCCTGTGCCTTGACCGACAGCGTGCGTACGGTGCCTTCGAGCACCGCGGTGTCGGGGATGACGTTGATCGCCGTGCCCGACAGGAACTTGCACACACTCACCACAGCGGTGTCGAGCGGGTCGATGTTGCGACTTGCGATGCTCTGTATCGACTGCACCAGGGTGGTCCCGACGATCAACGGATCGATCGATTTGTGCGGCATCGCCGCGTGGCTGCCGATGCCCTTGATGGTGATGCGGAACAGGTCGCATGCCGACAGAATGACACCGCTGCGCACGCCGACCTTGCCGGCCGGCAGAGCGTTGTTGTTGTGCAGCGCGTAAATTTCGTCGCAATGGAATCGCTCGAACAGGCCATCGTTGATCATGGCCGAGCCGCCGCGCAGCGTTTCCTCGGCCGGCTGAAAGATCAGATGGACCGTGCCCCGGAAATCGCGATTCAGGGACAAGTGCCTGGCGACGCCGAGCAGGATGGCTGTGTGGCCGTCGTGGCCGCAGCCGTGGAACACATTGTCGTGCGTCGAGCGGTGCGCGAACGTGCCCTTTTCGCTCATCGGCAGCGCATCCATGTCGGCGCGCAGACCGATCGACGGTCCCTCGCCTCGCGTACCGCGGATCGTGCCGACCACGCCAGTGCCGGCAATACCGGTCTCGATGTCGATCGCCCAGTCGGCGAGCAGCCGTGCCACCAGGCCGGCCGTGCGATGCTCGTGAAAGCCCAACTCCGGATGCTGGTGGATGTCCCTGCGCCACGTGCGCATCTGTGCTCCAAGACCGCTCAATTCGCCATCCGTCTGCATTGCGCCAACCTCTTTTTCATGGGGGAGTGTGGGGGCCGTCCAGGGACTGCCCGAACGAATGCTTCTGGTCGAAGGGTAATTCATTAGTTGAATATTTCAACTAATGAATTACCCGGATGCTGTCGGTCATCGATCAGGCTGAGCTATCATCGTCCGTGGCGAAGCGGCTGCGGGCGAGGGTAGGCCGGCGCAACGCGCTTCGATGGGATGCAGACTTCAGACAGGGCGGCAGCACATGGGAGCAGGAACGTCACCGGCGGGACATGACGAAGGACCGGAGGGCCGTGGCAAAGACGACAAGGCCGAAGCCGAAGGCGGCACGGCCGGTGGCGTGGCCTATTATTTGACGTTCAAGCTGGACCTGATCAAAAGCGAGATGATCAGCCGTGCCAACGCCGAGTATCGTCCCGCGTTCGGGCTCGATGTGCGTTCATTGCGTGTGCTGCGCGTGATCTGCGACGCCCCCGGGATAACCGCGAGCGCGCTCAATGCGCAGACGCTCGTCGAGAAGACGTTGCTCTCGAAGTTGATCGCGGACCTGATTCAACGCAAGCTGGTTCGGCGCTCGATCCATCCCGACGACGCGCGTCACTTTCAACTGTGGCCGACGGCGGCCGGCAAGCGCCTGCGCGTGTCCAGCGACGAGCTTGGGCAGTCGATGGAGACGGAAATGCTGTCGATGCTCAGTGCCGACGAGCGTGGGCAACTGAACAGCATCGTCGACAAGTTGGTCGACGCGTTTCAGAAGGCGGGAAAGGCTCAGGGGTAAACGTCACGGACGCGCGGGCGGGGTCGTCGGTTCGGCGCGACACGACAGCCCATGAACGTTCCGGGGCGTAGCGCGTCATGGGTGCAGAGGGTGTTCGCATCAGCGCCGATTCTTTCATGGAAGCAACCAGCACGGGTAAGACGCGGTAACGAAGCACGTGGTTCGCGGTAGCGATCGATGGCGCCAACGGTGGCGTCGTGGATCGGTTTTCTCAACCCTCGGAGGTTAGAAATGCGAAAGATGCTCTCGTTTCTGGTGTTGCTTGCCTCGCTGTACGTCTTGCCCGTCGTCCCAGCCTTCTCCGCAGTCGTGCCATTTCCGGCGAGTTTCAAGACGCGGAACATTACGACCAACGGCGCAAAGATTTACGTTCGCGTCGGCGGCCATGGGCCTGCCGTGGTGTTGCTGCATGGCTACGGTGAGACCGGCGACATGTGGGCGCCGCTCGCCGCGAAGCTGGCCGCCACTCACACGGTGGTCGTGCCGGATCTGCGGGGCATGGGGCTTTCCGACCACCCCGCGACCGGCTACGACAAGAAGAACGAAGCACGCGATATCGCCGGTGTTTTGGACACACTCCAGATTGGCAAGGTCGACGTGGTCGCCCATGACATCGGCAACATGGTCGCTTACGCGTTCGCGGCCGAGCAACCCGAGCGCGTGTCCAAACTCGTGTTGATGGATGCCCCGATACCCGGCGTCGGCCCGTGGGAGGAAATCCTAAAGAACCCGCTGCTGTGGCACTTCCGATTTGGTGGGCCGGACATGGAACGGCTGGTGAAAGGCCGCGAGCGCATTTACCTGGATCGCTTCTGGAACGATTTCTCGGCGAATCCGAAAAACTTCGACGAGGCATCGCGCCGGCACTACGCCAAGTTCTACGCCTTGCCCGGTGCCATGCATTCCGGCTTCGAGCAGTTCCACGCTTTCGACCAGGACGCAATCGATAACAAAGCCTTCCTCGCCAAAGGCCCGTTGCCGATGCCGGTGCTCGCCATCGGCGGCGAAAAATCGTTCGGCACCATGATGGAAACCGTGGCGCGTGGGGCCGCCGCCAATGTGCAGGGGGTGGTGATCCCGGGGGCTGGCCACTGGCTGATGGAGGAGCAGCCGAAGGCGACGGTGGCGGCCATCGTCCAGTTTCTTCAGTGATGCACGCGCCGACTTCTCAATCAGCACCCGTGCGTGCCGAATCGGCACGAAGCCTCTTTTTCTGCCGCCTACACTCCGCTTCCTGAGACTGGCTGATGGCTCCTGCGCGCCTTCGTGGCGCCCCGGGGCCATCTCACACTTATCCCCAACGCCAGCGATCCAGAGGAGCCGGGCATGACCCACAACGCCAAACCCCACAACCCGTGGCGCGAAATTTGCGCCGCGAGCATCGGTAATGCACTTGAGTTTTACGATCTGCTGATCTATGGCTACTTCGCCATCGTGATCGGGCAGTTGTTCTTCCCCTCGCACGACCCGACGACGTCGTTGCTGCTCTCCGTCGGCACCTTCGGCATCTCCTTCGTGACGCGTCCCCTGGGCTCGATCGTTCTGGGCAGCTACGCTGACCGTGCCGGCCGCAAGGCGTCGCTCACGGTATCCATCGCCTTGATGATGCTCGGCA
Source organism: Pandoraea cepalis (assembly GCF_902459665.1). Lineage (GTDB taxonomy): Bacteria > Pseudomonadota > Gammaproteobacteria > Burkholderiales > Burkholderiaceae > Pandoraea > Pandoraea cepalis. The sequence continues at coordinate 653,129 of NZ_CABPSL010000001.1, forward strand.
CCGCCATGATCGCATTCGCCCCGACGTATGCGCAGATCGGCATTTTCTCGCCGCTCCTGATCATCGTCGCCCGCATGTTGCAAGGCTTCTCGACGGGCGGCGAGTTCGGCGCCGCCACGGCCTTCATGGTCGAACATGCCGACGCGAAACGCCGTGGCTTCTTCGCGAGCTGGCAGATGTCGACGCAGGGACTCGCCACCGTGCTCGCCGCCGGGGTGTCTGCGCTGCTGAGTCTGCTGCTCACCGCCGATCAACTGAGCGCATGGGGATGGCGTATCGCTTTCGCCGTGGGCTTGCTCATCGGCCCGGTCGGTCTTTACATTCGCCGCAATATCGACGAGACGGCCGACTTCAAGAAGCTGGGTCAAAAGCAGCGCGAAACGTCGCCGCTGCGCGAGGTCTTCGGTCGTGATCGCGCCAATATGTTGCTCGGCGCGGGGGTTGTCGCGGCGGCCACAGCGTTCAACTATGTCCACAAGCTTTACATGCCGACGTATGCCGTCAAGCAACTGCATATTCCGGCGACGTCATCGTTCATCGGCGCGGTCGTCACCGGCGTGATGCTGATGATCGCCGCCCCGGTCGTGGGCCACCTTTCCGATCGCTTCGGTCGCATTCGCGTAATGCTCTGGGCACTCATTCTCGTGGGCGTCACGACGTACCCCTTGTTCGTGTTGCTCAACAAATATCCGACGTTCCAGACGCTGCTCATGGTGCAGGCGCTCGTCGGTCTGCTCATCGCGGTGAGTCTCGCGCCGCTGCCCGCCCTGCTGGCGGACATCTTCCCGACGAGCACGCGCGGCACGGGGTTGGCGCTGTCGTATAACTTCTCGGTGACGCTGTTCGGCGGGTTTGCACCGCTCATCGTGACCTGGCTCATCGATGCCACACACAACAAGCTTGCGCCGAGTTTCTACGTGATGGCGACCGCCGTACTCAGCGTTACCGCAGTGATATCGCTCGGCCGCCGGGTGCGCGCCGGCAAGATCGCCGGCATGACGCACGGCTCGCCCCGCGTATCCAAGGTTTGATCGACGCCCCGGACGATCGGCATGCAATGCACTTCCTGCACCGGCGCCATCGTCCGATGAACTGAATCCCGCCGCAACGACGTCGTTCGCCATTCCCTGCCGAGACGTCGTCGTTCGCGACATCCTCTGTGGAGCATTTTCATGACCACGCTTGAAGCGATCCGCGCCGCCCTGCCGGCGTACCCCATCGAAGTCTCGTTCCCCGACATCGCCCGCTGGCGCGAAGGCAACACTGGCATCGACTACCTACATTCGTTCGACAGCGGCAAGGCCGGCAAGCACGTGATGATTCTCGCGCTCACGCACGGCAACGAAGTGAGCGGCGCCATCGCGGTCGATACGTTGCTTGCCGCCGGTGTGCGTCCCACGGCGGGCCGTCTGTCGCTCGGCTTCGGCAATATCGGTGCGTACGCGCTATTCAGCGCGGAGAATGCCGACGCTACCCGTTTCCTCGACGAAGACATGAACCGTGTCTGGACGCCATCGACGCTCGACGGAGCGCGTCAGAGCCGCGAGCTCGCGCGTGCCCGTGCGATGCGTCCGTTCATCGACACGGTCGACCTGCTGCTCGACATCCACTCGATGCACGAGGCGTCCGCGCCGCTGATGATGACCGGTCCGCTGGAGAAGGCGATCGCCCTCGCGGCCGAACTCGGCACGCCCGAGCACGTCATCGTCGACAAGGGGCACGCCAATGGCACGCGCATGCGCGATTACGGTGGCTTCGGCGACCCGGCCAGCGCGAAGAACGCACTGCTGATCGAAACCGGTCAGCATTTCGCGGGGAGCGCCCGCGATGTCGCGCTCGATTGCGCGGCGCGTTTCCTGATTCATGCGGGCGTCGTGGCCGAAGCCGACATGGCGCCGTACCTGACGCAGACGCAGCCCGCCCGCCAGAAGTTCGTGGAAATCACGCAGCCGGTTGTGGCGCGCTCGATGGACTTCCGCTTCTCGCAGCCGTTCACCGGGCTCGAAGTAATCGAGAAGGCCGGCACCGAGATCGCCCGCGATGGCGACGAGGTGATCGTCACGCCCTATGACAACTGCGTCATCGTGCAACCGTCGATGCGGCACCTTGGCGTGAATGTCACGATGATGCGTCTGGGACGGTTGCTGAATCGTTGATCTTATGGGGCCGTCGTGTCGGTAGCGTCCCCGGAATCCCCGGAATCCTGAGCCTGTGCCCGCTTGCCGCGGCGCAGGCTCAGTTGGGCGAGTACATCGGCGTGCTGATTGCCCCAGCGGTAGAGCATCTCGATGGGCTCGATGAACAATTCACCCAGCGGCGTGAGCGAATACTCCACCTTGGGCGGCACGACGGCAAACACCTCGCGGTGAATCAGACCGTCGCGTTCGAGTTCGCGCAACGTCTGCGTGAGCATCTTCTTGGAAATCCCCGGCAATCGGCGCTGTAGTTCCCCCGTGCGTGTGGTGCCGCACTGCAACGCGTACAACACCATGCTCGTCCACTTCACGCTGAAGAGCTCCAGCACGCGGCGCGGCACGCAGGTTTCCTCGAAAACGAATGGGGCAAGTTTGTTCATGGTTACTAATTGGTGACTATTCAACTGAAAGGTGCCTACTGGGGATTTGGGACCTTCGTCACTATACTTTGTGGCGATGGTGCGCGTCATCCGGTGTGAGGGAGCCTGGAAGCCTGCGGGTCGACATGCGGAGTGGGCGCGCGCAGGAACTTGGAGACTCCCATGAGCAGTTTGTCGAAGACGGCCCTTTCAATGCTGGATCTGGTGCCGGTGCGTGCCGGCGGCACGGTGGCCGATGCCCTGAAACAATCCACGGAACTGGCGCAGCACGTTGAACGCTTGGGCTTCACGCGGTTCTGGCTGGCCGAACACCACAACATGGACGGCATCGCGAGTTCGGCGACGGCGCTGTTGATCGGTCACGTTGCAGGCAAGACGTCGCGTATTCGCGTGGGGTCGGGCGGTGTGATGTTGCCGAACCACCCGCCGTTGGTCGTTGCCGAGAACTTTGGCACGCTCGCCGCGCTGTATCCGGGACGTGTCGATCTGGGCTTGGGGCGCGCACCCGGTGCGGACCAGGCCACCATGCGCGCGCTGCGTCGCGACCGATTGTCCGATGGCGACGATTTCCCCGAGCAGGTCGCCGAATTGCGCGCGCTGCTTGCGCCCGCGCAGCCCGGACAACGGCTTGTCGCAACGCCCGGCGCGGGCAGCGATATTCCGGTGTGGTTGCTGGGCTCGTCGTTGTTTTCCGCGCAACTCGCGGCGCATTTGGGGCTGCCGTATGCGTTCGCGTCGCACTTCGCCCCGCGGTTCCTGTTCGACGCACTTCGGCTTTACCGCGAGCGATTCCGTCCCTCGGCAGCGTTGGATAAGCCCTACGTAATGGTGGGCGTGCCGGTCGTGGCCGCGCCCACGGACGAGGAAGCGGCATTTCTCGCAACGTCCGCACAGCAGAAGATTTTGGCGCTCATGCGCGGGCAAAGCCTGAAATTGCAGCCGCCCGTGAACGATATGGACGCGCGCTGGGATCCGGCCGAACGGCACTCGGTGGAAGCGTTCCTCGGCGTGGCCGTGGTGGGTGGCCCCGAGCGGGTGCGGGCCGGTCTGTCCGATCTGGTCGAGCGTACGCAGGCCGATGAGCTGATGCTCGTCACCGACATCTACGATCCCGCGCTGCGCCTGCGCTCGTGCGATATCGTCGCGTCCGTCTGCAAGTCATGACGATACGCAGCGCGTCGTGAGGATTGGCGAAGGAGGGGGCGCAACGATCACGCCCGCTGTCCTCCGCCTGACGCTGCCCCGTCAGCGAAAGCGGCCGATGGAGAAGGGCGAGAGGTCGATGGCGGGCCGCTCGCCGGACACCAGCGCTGCAATCGTGCGTCCCGTCGAGGCGGCGGCGGTCAGACCTACGTGGCCATGGCCGAATGCATAGAAAGCGTTAGGCACCTTCGACGCCGCGCCCAATACCGGCAGCGAATCGGGCGTGCTGGGGCGGAATCCTTGCCAGCGTGCACCGTCGACCGACTGTGTCGGCTTCGTCCCGTTCACTGCGCCGGGGAACATCTTGTGCAACTGATTGAGCAGCAGATCGGCGCGCCGCCAGTTCGGTGAGGCTTGCAGACCGGCCAGTTCGACCGTGCCCGCACCGCGAAGACGGCCGTTCATCGGTGTGGCGAACAGCTTGCCTTCGGCCCACATGACGGGACGTGAGGGCATCTCGTGCGGCGTCGGAATTTCCACGTGATAGCCGCGCTCGGTGTCGAAGACAACGGTGTCGCCCAATTGGCGCACAAGCGGTGCGGACCATGCACCGGCCGCGATCACTACGGCGCTTGCGCTTTCGCGGCCCCGGTTGGTGTGCACGGCCACGACCTGTGCGCCATTGGTCTCGATGGCGGTGGCGGCAGCATCGACAACTCGCCCGCCCCGCGCGACCACTTGCGCCGTCAAGCGCGCCAACAGCGCGCCGGGATCGGGCGTGTGGCCGGTCTCGCCGATATAGCGGGCACCGATGAAGTCATGCGATAGCGTGGGCTCGAACTCGCGCAATGCGTTCGCATCCAGCGTTTCGATGTGCACGCCGTTGTCGCGGCGCAGCGCCATCCCGCCTTCGTCGCCCACCATACCCTTCTGACTGGAATAGGCGATGAGATAGCCGCGACGCGTGACGAGATCGTTTGCGCCCGCATCGTCAAGCAACGGTTGATAGGCGTCGAGCGCGGGGCCGAGCAGTGCGCGCAACGCGCGCGCCTGCGCGGTGACACGTGCGGGCTGACTCGCGGCGACGAAGCGCATCAGCCATGGCACCATGCGCGGAAGGTACCTCCAACGCAGCACCAGCGGACCCTCCGGTTGCATCAACCAGCCGGGTACCTGCCACAGCACGCCGGGCATGGCGATGGGCACGACCGACGAGCCATTGATGCAGCCCGCATTGCCAAGCGACGCCGCCTGGCGTGCCGATTGCCGGTCGACGATCACCACCGCGTGTCCGGCGCGTTGAAGATACGCGGCCGTACATACGCCGACCAAACCGCCCCCGATAACGACGACGGGACGTGAATCATTCATGAAGCCGCCCTGCGAAAACACGAAAGCGCCTAGTGTACCGGGTTAAGTACGTACCCCTGAACGCCTTCAAAATTCAGGAATGTGTTCAGATCATTTCCAACGGACGCTTTCGCGACGGCGCTTCGAACTGGTGATCGAGTCGTAACAGTTCCTCCGCCGTCAGATCGATGTCATGGGCAGCACGATTGGCGCGTACGTGAGCGTCCGTGCTCGCCTTGGGAATGGCGATGACGCCCGGGCGGCTCAGCACCCAGGCAAGCGCAATCTGCAGCGGTGCGACATGGCGCGCGGCGGAGATGTCGCCGAGTGCGCCTTTTGCCGGCAGCCGTCCCTGTTCGATCGGCGAATACGCCATCATCGGCAGACCGCGCGCCGCCAGCCACGGGACAAGGTCATACTCGGGACCGCGCCGCGAAAGGTTGTACAGCACCTGATCGCTCGCACACTGGTCGCCGCCGGGCAGCTCGAACAAGTCTTCCATGTCGTCCGTATCGAAGTTGCTCACGCCCCAGTGCCGGATCTTGCCCGCTTCACGCAATGCTTCGAAGCCGGCAATCGTGTCTTCGAGTGGGACGTCGCCGCGCCAGTGCAGCAGGTAGAGGTCGAGGCGATCGGTGCGCAGGCGTTCCAGACTGCGCTCGCAAGCGGCGATCACGCCACGTCGCGAGGCATTGTGCGGGTAGACCTTGCTCACGAGAAATACTTCATCGCGCAGTCCGTCGAGCGCGTCGCCCACGAGACGCTCGGTCGCCCCTTCACCATACATTTCGGCCGTATCGACCAGCGTCATGCCCAGCGAGACGCCCAGTTGCAACGCCGCAATCTCCTCGCGACGCCGCTCCGGCTTCTCGCCCATCATCCAAGTCCCCTGGCCGAGTACCGGCACGGTGTCGCCCTGGGGCAGCGCGATTTTTCGCATGGTCTGTCCTCCGTAATCCTGGTCACCATTATCGGCCCGCAAGTCGAGCGATGACCAGTGCCGTGAGGGCTTCACGCAACACTTTGCGGTGTCGTCCGATCGTTTGACTCGGACTCGCCTGAAACACCGTTCGGAAATTGCCGCTTTTGCATTTGTGCACCGATTCTCTCGGATAGTTCACAGCCCTATCGTCGCGCTGCCGCGATAAGCTGATTTCACCGATGTGCATGGCGATTGTTGCTCCGCAGCGAGACGGCTCGGTGATGGCTCCCGTCGTGTGCATCGGACCTGTGAGGACAGGAGGGGGCGGAAGAAAAGGGGGGCGAGCGTTACGGGCAAAAAGAAAGCCCCGCGAGCGGGGCTTAAAGGCCGACCGAGCGTGCGTCGGCCAAGGAGGTTCATCGCAGCGCGGCGCGAACATCGAGTAGGGGCGCGCTTCAGACGTATTGTCGGCATAGTCGATCTACCTATGGGAAGGAGGATTCCGAATGTCAGGGGGGAACGTTGGGTAACAAATGTGACAATTGGCGACCTTTTCTTGTCGCGGGACGAACGCGATAATGGGGGACCCCAAACTCGAGGAACTCCCCAGATGGATAACACGATCAAGTTCCGCTCGCGCGGTTCGTCGCTCTTGCCCGGTGAGCGGTACGCGCCGCCCTCGGTTTTCTTTCACTGGGCGATCGCATTGCTGATTGTGATCGCCTATGCCGCCGTCATCATCAAAGGCTATCTGCCGAGAGGGAGTGCGCCACGTGCGTTATCACTCACGATCCACGAATGGGCTGCGCTCGCGGTGTTGGTGCTGGCTGTGCCGCGCTTGCTCATTCGATTGATCAAGGGCGCGCCGGCGGCGCTGCCAGGCCATGCGTGGTGGGTGCGAGCCGGGTCGTCGGCCGCGCATCTGCTGCTCTATCTGTTCATGTTTGCGCAGCCGGTGCTGGGCTATCTGACGCTCAATGCCCAGGGGCATCCGCTCACGATTCCTGGGCTGGATATCGCGCTGCCGCAGTTCATTGCAAAAGACGAACAGACGGGCCGCTCGATCAAGGAGATTCACGAGACGATCGGCAACGCGTTCTATTGGGTGATCGGCTTCCATGCGCTGGCGGCGCTGTGGCACCACTACTTCCGTCGCGACGATACGTTGCGACGCATGCTTTAAAAGGGATTTTTGCGTCGCCCGCTCTGAGGGGACATTGCGCGGCGCCTCCCCGGGCGCCGCGTGTGTGCGGGTGCGGTGCTGCCCAGCAAGGCACGGGCGAGCGCGCTGGCCGTTTGTAACGGCCAGCGCGTTTCGGCGTTTGGCCTGAACGTTTCTCTTGTGTGCCCGCAGGGGTATCAGAACGTCACGCCAAGCCCCACGCCAACGATCAACGGATCGATGTGGAGCGTGCCCAGATCGGTGCCGCCAAGCGAGGTATCCGTCTTCATCCAGACCTTCTTGACATCGATGTTGACGAACAGATGCTTCGTCATTTGAACGTCCACACCCGCTTGCAGTGCCGGACCGAAGCTGTGGTTCGTGATCGAGATCGGCGTGCCGCCCGCCTGCAGGTTGCTGTTCCAGAAGCGCGAGTAGTTGACGCCTGCACCGACATACGGACGTACCTTGCCCGCGTGATTGAAGTGATATTGAAGCAGCAGCGTCGGTGGCAATACGTTCAGGCTGCCGAGGTTCCCGATGCTGGACGTCAGTTGATGACGTGACATGCCAAGAATCAGTTCAACACCAACGTTGTCGAGAATCATGTAGCTGAAATCCAGCTCCGGCACGATGGCGTTGTTCACGCTCACCCCCAGCGTGGGCAACACGCTGCCGCTTGCATGCGAGTCCGGCAAAATGCCGATGACGCGAACGCGTGCGAGGATGTCGCCGGCGTAAATCCCTTGCGAGCTGTCCTTGATGAAGCCGAAGCGTTTGGCTGACTCGACCGGGGCGTTGCCGGTCGTTTGTGACGTTGCCTGTGCCGCCGCGAATGGGCTGAAGACGGCGGCACAGCTGACGAATGCGGCGGCGATGGCCGTAGCGCCAAGAGAGAGCTTCATGGTGGTTTCCATAGTCGTGAGTGAGCCCGACCGATGGTAGAAGCCGCCTCCCGTGGCGAACTTGATGCGCGTCAAGTGCGGGAGAACGCAGGGGCGCTGTGCGACAAAGCGTCGCGGCGCCGAGCTGCGTTGGGACGCAATCAGTCGCGAGGCAGCAACACGACCGTGAGGGAACGCACGCCCTGGGCGCCTTGAATCAGCACGCCTTCGATATCGGCCGTTGCGGACGGTCCGGTGACGAGGACCGCGTAACGCGCCGACGCAAAGTCGGGCAATCGATAGATGTCCTGCAGGCCATCGACGATGTCGCGTGGGTCGAGCAACACCACGAGATGCTGCACGAGATAGCCGAGCGCGTTCACTCCGTACTCCTGCTCGGAGAGCCAGACGGATCCGGTCTCCGCAACGCCGAAGCGCGCACGCACGATGGCGACGTCGACGTCATGCAGCGATGCCGGCGCGCGCGCGACGTCGAGCGGTGCCGCCGAGGCGGCCTCCGCCGTTGCGGTGACGGGCGTCACGCCGGGAAACCGCTCGGCAAGCCACGCAGGCAGTTCACGCGCGTGGTCGAGCGTCGCGAGTTTGCCGCCCATCGCAACGAGATTCAGGCCAAAGCGCTCGCACCGGTCGCCCTCGGGTGTCTCGAAGACCGGCAGTACGGGCAAGGGAAACGGTTCGTACGCCCCGTCGACAGTCCGTTCGTCATCACGCAGCGATACGCGCTGCGCGGCGCGCACGCGCACGAGAAATTCGTTGCGGGACGTGCTCATGGCGTCTCCTTGCTTGTCGCGTCGCGCGATGTTCGATTGGCGTCGTACCAGTCGCGGAAGGTCTGGGTGGGCGCGTCGGGCAGATCGCGCCCCTTGCCCCACGTGTTGAGGGGGTTGTAAAGCACCAGGTTCGGCAGACGGTGCAGGGCGACGTTCATCGATTTGATCGATGTGCGATACAGCACCGGATTGGCGAGCAGCTTGCCCGCGACCTTGATCAGGCTGCGCTTGACGCGGGGCAATTCACCTTCCTCCGCCACGATCTGTCGCCACTTGTACAACTGCTCGTGAATATTGATGCGCACCGGGCAGACGTTGGTGCAGCTGCCATTCATCGTCGACGCGAACGGCAGCGCGCTGTAGCGCTTGAGGTCGGAGGCGGGATTGAGAATGGCGCCGATCGGGCCCGCGTAAGTGCTGCCGTAGGACAGGCCACTGCTGCGTCGGTAGACCGGACACGTATTCATGCAGGCCCCACAGCGAATGCATTTGAGCGAGTACCAGAAGTCGTCCATCGCGAGACGCGCCGAGCGGCCGTTGTCGACGATGACGAAGTGCATCTCCGTACCCGGACGCGGCGCGCGAAAGTGCGACGTGTATTGGGTGATGGGCGACCCGAGGGCGCTGCGCGACAACAAGCGGATGAAAACACCGAGGTCGGCCGTGCGCGGAATCAGCTTTTCGATGCCGATGGACACGATGTGCACCGGCGGTACGTTGGCCGACAGATCGGCATTGCCCTCGTTGGTGCACACCACGACCGTGCCGGTTTCCGCGACGGCGAAGTTGCAGCCGGTCATGCCGGCGCCCGCTTCGAGAAACGCCGGACGCGTGGTCTGACGCTGACTCTCGGCCAGATAGTGCACGTCGTCGTTGTCGGGATCGGTGCCGAGCGTGCGGCCGAACAGCTTTGCGACGTCGCCCCGCAGCTTGTGCACAGCAGGCACGACGACATGCGACGGCGGCTGCTTGTCGAGCTGCTGAATGCGCTCGCCAAGATCGGTCTCCATGACTTCGATGCCGCGCGGTTCGAGATACTCGCGCAATTCGCATTCGTCGGTGAGCATCGACTTGCTCTTGACGAGTGTCTTGACGCCATGCGCCGCAAGAATGCCGTGGACGATGGCATTGTGCGCCGCGGCGTCGAGCGCCCAATGAACCTTTACGCCATTGGCTTCGGCTTGTGTCGAGAATCGGTCGAGGTAGTCTCCCAATCGCGAGAGCGTGTGTTCCTTGATCTGCGACGCGAGCGTGCGCAGTGTTTCCCACTCGCCAATGGAGGCGGCCTGCGCGTCGCGCTTCATCCGCAGATCCCACAGGCGCTTGTCGTGAAATGCCACGTGCGCGGTTTTCGCGAGAAACGCCTCAGCCTGTCTGGCGTGATTCACGCGCTCGGCCCGGCTCATGCCGTCACCTGCGCATGCGCCGCCGGCGCGAGGGTGTCGAGGTCGACGCCATTGAGGACTTGAGCGATATGCAGAAAGCGCATCGGTGCCTGCGCGCGTGCCGCGCAACCTTTCTGATGCATCAGGCAAGACATGTCGGCGGAGACGATGAACTGCGCGCCCGCGTCGAGGTGGTCCTGCACCTTGTCCTGCCCCATCTTGACCGAGACGGCCTGCTCGGACACGGAGAATGTGCCGCCGAAGCCACAGCATTCGTCGGGACGACGCGGCGCCGCGAAGCGGATGCCCCGCACGCCGTCGAGCAGCGTGCGGGCCTTCGACCATGGCTCGCCGGGAATCTCGCTGGCAGACGCCGCATGCAGGTGGCGGATGGCGCTGCAACTGTTATGCAGCCCGACGGTGTACGCAAACTCGGCCCAGGGAAAGTGGCGGACCTTGAGCACATCGTGGAGAAACTCGGTGAGTTCGTAGGTGTTGGCGCGAACGGCGGCCGTGCGCTCCGACTCGCCCGCTGCGCTCAGGTGCTTGCGCACGTGATGCACGCAACTCGACGACGGCGCCACGATGTAGTCGTAACCGGCGAAGTTGTCGACGAAGAGCGACTCGGCGCCCGCGGCGTCGGCTTCGCAGCCGTTGTTGGCCAACGGCTGTCCGCAACAGGTCTGACGGCGCGGGTAATCGACGCTCACGCCGAGTTTCTCCAGCAACTCCAGCGTGGCGATGCCGACTTCGGGAAACAGGGCATCGATGAAACAGGGGACGAACAAGGCCGCTTTCATGGGATTCTCCAACAGGGGACGACACACTCGCCGCGGCACACAATCGGCGCCACGGCGAGTGTCTACAACGACGACCGACTCAATGCACCAGCATCCCCGTGAGCCAGTAAGCCTGCACCAGCGTCATCACACCGGCGAGCAAGACGAACATCAGGCTGTGCCAGACGGTGAAGCGGAACAGATCGGCTTCCTTGCCGATCAGGCCGGTGGCCGCGCAAGCCACCGCGATCGATTGCGGGGAAATCATCTTGGCGGTCACGCCGCCGGTGGTGTTCGCGGCCACGAGTAGCGTGTTCGACACACCGATCTGCTGCGCGGTGGTGCTTTGCAGACTCGCAAACAACGCGTTGGACGACGTGTCGGAACCGGTCAGGAACACCCCCAGCCAACCGAGCAGCGGCGAGAAGAACGGGAACGCCGCGCCCGTGTGCGCGAGCAACAGCGCAAGCGTCGTCGACATGCCCGAATAGTTCATGACGAATGCAAACGCCAGCACGAGACCGATGGCCAGCACGGGCTTCTTCAGCGCCATGACGGTTTCGAAGAAGCTTTTCACACCGTCGACGGGTTTCATGCGCAGCAGGGCCATCGAGAGCAGTGCCGCAATGAAGATCGCGGTGCCCGTCGCCGAGAGGGCATCCCACTTGAAGATGGCGTCCATCGGGGTCGTCTTGGCGACGATGGGCGCGGCCTTGGACACCAGGCGGTCGAGCCCGGCCACGTGCAGCGACGGCACGGTCCACGCCAGCGGGCCTGTTGCGGCGAACAGTGCCTTGAAGGCGGGCAGGCTCCAGATCGTGACCATGCCGGTCAGGATCAGGAACGGCGACCAGGCACGCAGAACCTGGCCGGCGGAGTAGGGCGACGCTGTCGCGCCGTGCGCCGATCCGCCACCAAGACCACCGAATCCACCCAGGGCTGCGCTGCCGCCCGACATCGACACGCCGGAATGGGCCCGCGCGGCGGACGTCTTCGGCTGCCACACCTTCAGGAAGCTGGCGAGGCACACGAGCGAGAACAGCGACGAGATGATGTCCGGCAGTTCCGGTCCGATATAGTTCGACGAAAAGTACTGCGCGACGGCGAAACTGCCCCCCGCCACAAGCGCGGCAGGCCACGTTTCCTTGACGCCACGCTTGCCGTCCATGATGAACACGAGCCAGAACGGGACGAAGGCGGAGAGCAGCGGCAGTTGGCGTCCGGCCATTGCGCCGATATGGAACGCGTCGATGCCGCTCACCTGACCCGCCACGATGATCGGAATGCCCATCGCACCGAAGGCAACGGGCGCGGTGTTGGCGATCAGGCACAGGCCTGCGGCGCGCAGCGGCTCGAAGCCGAGGCCGACGAGCAGCGCGGCGGTGATGGCCACCGGCGCGCCGAAGCCCGCCGCACCTTCAAGAAACGCGCCGAACGAGAAACCGATCAGCAGCATCTGAAGCCGCTGGTCGTTGGTCAGCGAGACCACCGAGCTGCGAATGATGTCGAACTGTCCGGTCTTGACGACCACACGATAAAGAAAGACCGCAGTGATGATGATCCAGGCGATGGGCCACAGACCGTAAGCAAAGCCATACACGGCGGACATGGCGGCCATTCTGGCCGGCATGCCGAAGTAAGCGACGGCGATGATCAGTGCGATCCCAACGGTCAGCGCGCCCGCGACATGCGCTTTCATGCGCAGTCCCGCCAGGGCGACAAAGAATACGATGATCGGTAGCGCGGCCATGAGCGCCGCGATCCATAGCGTGCCACCCGGCACGTAGTTCTGTACCCACACTTCCACTTGCGTCTCCTCGATTTGGTGATCGATTGCTATAAGGCTTGGTCAGGCGGTGTCGCCGTGCGCGCGGCCGCGTCTGAATGGCGGTTGGCACGACGGTTGGCACGGACGTGTCGTCCGGCTGACGCGATGATCGACACCCGTGAAACGTTCGGGCAAACTGGTCGTACCAGTTGCTGTGAATGCGAGCCGACAGGGCAAAATCGCGGCATAGGCAAAACACGCGCCGACGACGCACGCCCAGGCATCGAGGTGCTCGTGTGTCGCAACTTGGGCGCCGCGTCGGCATCGACGCACGCATCTGTCCGATTGCAGGAGACCTCACCGTGAGCGGTCCCACTTTGACCGAGCGCATCACACGCGAACTCGAGACCCGTTTGATCGAAGGCGTATGGGCGCCAGGCGAGCGCATTCCGTCCGAGCGTGCGCTGGCGCTGTCGCTGGGCGTGGCACGCTCGACGGTGCGCGCCGCGCTTCAGCGTCTCGTTGCCCGCGGCCTGCTCAAGACGCGCGCCGCGTCGGGCGTTTATGTCTCGGATCGTCTGCAGACGGGGTTGATTTCGCCGTGGCGGCAACTCGTGAGCGATCATCCGGAATTGCGTCCGGACATGCTCGAGTTTCGCCTGATGCTGGAGGGCACCACCGCCTATCTGGCGGCCGTGCGGGCGACCGATGAAGATCTTGCGCGCCTGTCCGAACTGGTCGATGGATTGGTCGACGCGCACGAGCGCGGCGACACGGTGCGCGAGTCACGGCTCGACGGTGATTTTCATACGGCGCTCGCGAACGCGTCGCACAATGCGATGCTTCGACACCTGCAAGGCAGCGTGACCAAGATGCTCCACGAGCACATCTCACTCAACAACTCGGGGCTGTTCGATCTGCGCGAGCAGGCGTCGGAAACTATCCTCGCGCACCATCTTGCACTGTGGGAGGCCATCCGTACCCGCCAGCCCGAAGCGGCGCGCCGCATCATGCGCGAGCATATCGGCTTCGTGTGGCGCAAGCTCGAACCGGACTCGCCGGCGCCGATCGTGCCTTGAGCTTGCCGGGTTCGTCCGTCGGTTTTGGTAGGATGCGGACTTTGCCACGCCATCCCCCATCGTGAAGCGCCCGATTTCGTCGCTGTTCTCGTCGCTGTTGCATGCCGTCGCCCAGACGGGCCGGCATGGTCTGCGTCTCGCGCAACCCCTGAAGCCGTATGCGGCCCGTGCGTGGTTTCACGTGCGTCACCCCACGCGCCGGGGCGTGCTCATCGCCGTCGCGGCGCTGCCGTGCCTGCTTGTCGCGTACACGTTGATCCTGATTCCATTCACGCCGAGCATCCGCGACATCCGGCGCGCCAGGATCGACCGACCGGCGCAGGTGCTGTCGGCCGACGGCAAGCTGCTTGCCGAATTCCGGCCGGCGAACCGTGAATGGGTGCCGTTGAAAGACGTATCTCCGAACGTCGTCAAGGCACTGGTTGCGACGGAAGACCACCGCTTTTACGAGCATCATGGCATCGACCTGAAGCGCACCGCATCGGCGGCGCTGCACACGTTCTCCGGCGACCGGCAGGGCGGGTCGACCCTCACGCAGCAGCTCGCGCGCAATCTGTATCCGGACGAGATCGGCCGGGCGCCCACGCTCACGCGCAAGCTCAAGGAAGCGATCACCGCTCTGAAAATCGAAGCGCTTTACACCAAGCCTGAGATTCTCGAGACATACCTGAACACGGTGCCGTTCCTGTACAACGCGTACGGTATCGAGATGGCCGCGCGCACGTACTTCGACAAGTCGGCCGACCAGCTCGATTTGCTCGAAGCCGCCACGCTCGTCGGCATGCTCAAGGGCAACAGCTATTACAACCCGGTGATCAACCCGGAGCGTGCGCTGCAACGTCGCAATACCGTGCTCGCCCAGATGGTCAAGTTCGGAGGGCTCGATGCGTCGAAGCTCCCCGCGTTGCAGAAACGCCCGCTGCGCATCAACTTCGAACGGCAGACCGAGGAGCCCGGGCCCGCACCGCACTTTGCCCAGCAATTGCGCAAGTGGTTGATCGGCTGGGCCGATCGTCACGATTACAACATTTATTCCGACGGCCTCGTCGTGCATACGACCATCGACTCGCGCTTGCAGACGATGGCCACGCAGGCGCTCACCCATCAGGCCAATCAACTTCAGAGCATTGCCGACGCGAACTGGTCGGCACGCGGTGGCTGGCGCGACAGCGCGGCGCTGGTGCATGCGTTCGTGCGCGAATCGGCGGAGTATCGCAACGCGGTGGCGGGAGGAGAGGCGCCGGACGCGGCGATGAAGCGCCTGCTCGCCGACAAGACGTTCATGCAGAATCTGCGCGCGACGAAGATCCGGGTGCAAGCCGGTTTTCTGGCGCTCGATCCGCGCACGGGTGAAATTCGCGCATGGGTCGGCAGCCGCGACTTTATGACCGATCCCTTCGATCACGTTCAGCAGGCGCGGCGGCAGCCGGGGTCGACATTCAAGGCCTTCGTGTATGGCGCCGCGTTCGTCAAGGGCAGAACGCCGGATGACACCATCGTCGACCAGGTCGTCGACATTCCGCTTGCGGGCGGCGAGATCTGGCGACCGAGCGACGACACCGCGCCGACCAACAAGCCCATGACGTTGCGCGACGCGCTGGCGCAGTCGCGCAACACCGTCACGGCACAACTGATGCAGGACGTGGGGCCGTCGCGTGTGGCCGGCCTGGCGCGGGCAATGGGCGTGCGCGAGAGCAAGCTCGATCCGGTGCCGTCGCTGGCGCTCGGCACGAGCCCGGTCTCACTCAAGGAGATGGTGAGCGCATACGGCACCATCGCGGATGGCGGAGAGTATCGCGAGCCGACGATGGTCACCGAGATCACGAACAGCGACGGTGACGTGCTCGCCACGTTCTCACCCGCGCGCGCCGAGCGAGCGCTTTCCGTGAACGACGACTACACGTTGCTCGATACGCTGCGGGGAGTCATCAATCGCGGCACGGGCACTGCGATTCGCACACGTTTCGGCATTCGCGCCGATGTGGCGGGCAAGACAGGCACGACGCAAGACAATGCCGATGGCTGGTTCATTCTCATGCAGCCCCAGTTGGTGGCGGGGGCGTGGGTCGGCTTCAACGACAGTCGCGTGACGCTGCGCAGCGATTACTGGGGGCAGGGCGCGCACAGCGCGTTGCCGATCGTCGGCGACGTGTTCTCGCGCGCCTTGCGCTCGAAGGTGATCGATGCGAATGCGAAGTTCGAAGCGCCGGATAACCACCATTGGTACAGCGACGGGTGGACGCGCGTCTCGGATTGGGTGACGGGGCTGTTCACGAAGGCGCCCGAACCGGCGCACAAGGCGAAAGCCCCGGTGAAGCGTGCGGCGCCTGCGCCCGCTTCCGCGGACGCCACGCCCGCCACCGCGAGCGATAGCGGGCCGCTGCCGGTGCCGGTCGCGTCGGCCGTGCTGGCGCAGCCCGAGTCAGGTCTGCCCGCGAGCACGCCATATAGCACCACGATTCCGGGCGTGCCGGGCGAGTGGAACGGCCCGGGCGCGGCGTCGTCGAACGGTGCAACCACGCCCTCCGGTTCGGCGGGCGGCATGCCGTCACCCCAGTCCGTGATGCCGTTGCCTGCTGCACCCAACCCCGTTTCGCCGGCTTCCACCGTCGCGCACTAAGCGGCGACCAAAGGGCTCGGATAGGGCGTGCCGCCCGGTGGTCGCCGGGCGGATTTTCCATAACAGTTATGCAACATTCTCATGACCGGTGGGTCATGGCATGCGTTATATTCATTCGTATATAGCGGTGGTGCAGGCGCTCGCCGCAACATCGGACGGAGACGCGGGCCATGTTCATTCGGCAGTTGAGTTATCTCGTGGCGCTATCGCAGGCGCAGCACTTCCGGCGCGCGGCGGCGTTGTGCAACGTGTCCCAGCCAACCCTATCCGGTGCGATCCGAAGTATCGAAGAGGAGTTCGGATTGCCCATCGTACGACGCGGACGTCGCTTCGAAGGGTTCACTCCGGAAGGGGAGCGCGTGCTTGCCTGGGCGCGTCAGGTGCTGGCCGATTGTGAGGGCTTGCGGCAGGAGGTGAGCGCCAGTCGGCGCGAAGTCACCGGGTGCTTGCGCGTCGGCGCGATTCCCACCGCATTGCCGCTCGTGCCGCTGCTCACCGATGCCTGTCTGCGCGACTTCTCCGGCATGCGTCATGAGGTCTTCACGCTCTCGGCAACGCAGGCACTGCGCCAGCTATCCGAACTCGATCTGGATGTCGGGTTGAGCTATCTCGACGACCCGCGGTTGCGCGAGTTCGACACCGTCCCCTTGTTCCGCGAACGCTATGTGTTGATCGCGCGCGACGCATCGATACTGGCCGGACGCTCGTCGCTGTCGTGGCATGAGGCGGCGAAACTGCCGTTGTGTCTGCTCACGGGCAATATGCAATGCCGCCAAGGGATCGACGCGGCGCTCGCGCGTGCGGGCACGTCGGCGTTGCCGCGCGTGGAGACGGATTCGCTCATGGCGTTGTATGCCCACGTGCGATGCGCGGGGCTCTTCAGCATCGTGCCGCATAGCGTGCTGTGCCTGGCGGAAATGCGCGATGAGCTGCACGCGGTGCCATTGCAGCCGGCGTTGCATCGTGAGATCGGTCTGATCCTGCGCGTACGACAGCCGCGTCCGCCCTTGCTCGAAGCCGCCATAGCTGCCTTCCGCTCGGTCAATTTGCAAGCGCGGCTGGATGCGCTGTTGCCGGTCTGACGACGCGCCCGCCCCCCCCTTTGCGCTCGATCTGATAGGTCGGGCCGATCAACCGATCGGCAGGAACGATTTTCCAGGCGCGCCTGAGACGCCGATGATTGGTCTCAATGCAGCGACGCTGTCATGCGTTGCCGATGCAGACTGCTGACCCATAACCTTTCAGGAGCGAGACATCATGGCCAAGATTGTGTGTGTACTGTACGACGACCCCGTCACCGGATACCCGAAAACCTACGCCCGCGACGACCTACCCAAGATCGAGTGCTACCCGGATGGCCAGTCTCTGCCGACGCCGCGTGGCATCGACTTTGCACCCGGGGCCCTGCTCGGCAGTGTGTCGGGCGAGCTGGGCCTTCGTCGATACCTTGAATCGAACGGCCACCAACTCGTGGTGACCTCGAGCAAGGATGGCGACGACAGCGTGCTCGATCGAGAATTGGCCGACGCCGAAATCGTGATCTCACAACCGTTCTGGCCCGCCTACATGACGGCCGAGCGCATCAAGCGCGCGAAGAAGTTGAAGATGATCGTGACCGCAGGCATCGGCTCGGACCATACCGATTTGCAGGCCGCCATGGAACACGGCATCACGGTTGCGGAAGTGACGTACTGCAACAGCAACAGCGTTGCCGAACACGTGATGATGACGACGCTCGCGCTCGTGCGTAATTACCTGCCGTCGTATCAATGGGTGCTAAAGGGCGGCTGGAACATCGCCGATTGCGTGTCGCGTTCGTACGATCTGGAAGGCATGCACGTGGGAACGGTCGCGGCCGGCCGAATCGGTTTGCGTGTGTTGCGTCTGATGAGGCCGTTCGGCACACATCTGCACTATCTCGATCGTCACCGCCTGCCGGTGTCTGTCGAGAAGGAGCTGAACCTCACGTACCACTCGAGTCTCGAGAGCCTTGCAAAGGTTTGCGACGTGGTGACGCTGAACTGTCCGTTGCATCCGGAAACGGAGCACATGATCAACGCCGATAGTTTGAAGCACTTCAAACGTGGCGCCTATCTGATCAATACGGCACGCGGCAAGCTCTGCGATCGCGATGCCGTGGCGGCCGCGCTGGAGAGCGGACAGCTCGCGGGTTATGGCGGGGACGTGTGGTTTGCGCAACCGGCGCCGGCGGATCATCCGTGGCGACAAATGCCGCATCACGGCATGACGCCGCACATCTCCGGCACGAGCCTCTCCGCGCAAACGCGCTACGCCGCCGGGACTCGCGAAATTCTGGAATGCTATTTGGAGAACCGTCCAATTCGCAACGAGTATCTGATCGTGCAGGGCGGCAAGCTCGCCGGGGTGGGCGCGCATTCTTACAGTGCCGGTAATGCCACGGGCGGATCTGAGGAGGCGGCGCGCTTCAAGACGTCGGCCTGACGTCGGCATCGGGTGGGCCGACGCGGCCTCGTCCATGCGGTAACGCCCGCCCCGCCGGATCGTCCGTCAGACGTCCGGCGGGCGCGTGACGGCTTCGCGCCGCTTAGCGCCAACTCACATTCGCAGGCCGATCGTCGCATCGACATTCCGGCCTGATCCGGGTGCTCAGGCGGAGCGCTTCGGAATGTCGAGGCCTCGAATCACGGCGGGACGCGCAACGAATGCGTCGAGCGCGCGTCGCACGTGCTTGAACTGGTCGAAGCTGACCAGCTCCCCCGCCTCGTAGAAGCCGACGAGGTTTCTCACCCACGGGAACGTGGCGATATCGGCAATCGTGTACTCGTCTCCCATGATCCACCGGTGTGTCGCCAGGCGCGCGTCGAGCACGGCAAGCAGGCGCTTCGCTTCGTTCACGTACCGGTCGCGCGGACGCTTGTCTTCGAAGTCCTTGCCCGCGAACTTGTGGAAGAAGCCGACCTGACCGAACATCGGCCCCACACCCCCCATCTGGAACATCACCCATTGCAGCGTTTCGTAACGCGCGGCCGGATCGGCGGGCAGCAGCTTGCCGGTCTTCTCGGCGAGATACCAGAGAATCGCGCCCGACTCGAACAGCGGCATCGGCTTGCCGTCGGGGCCATTGGGATCGAGGATCGCGGGAATCTTGTTGTTGGGGTTGAGCGCGAGAAACTCGGTCGAGAGTTGGTCGTCGGTCGAGAAGTTCACCAGGTGCACTTCGTAAGGCAGCCCGATTTCTTCGAGCATGATCGAGGCCTTCACGCCGTTGGGGGTGGGCAGCGAATACAGTTGCAGACGCTCGGGGTGCGCGGCAGGCCACTTGCGCGTGATGGGAAACTGGGACAGATCGGCGGATAGATCGGACATGAGGATCGATGCGTTCGTGTTGGAGCGACGCGCAGCGCCGCGGGACGACCAATATACCGCCAAGTCGCCAGGCTTGCCGGGCGCGGTGGCGTCGGGCTTTTCCGGTAGACTGCTCGCACTTTGACCCGTCGCGCGGAGGCTGTCTGCGCAGGCGAGACACGAAGCACCTTCCTCGGCCAGACCATGGAACTCAGGCATCTTCGATATTTCATTGCGGTGGCAGAGCAGTTGAGCGTGCGCGCGGCGTCCGAAATTCTGCATGTGACGCAACCGGCCGTCTCCCGGCAGATCCGGGATCTCGAAGAGACCATCGGGGCGGCGCTCTTCACGCGCACGGCGCGCGGCCTCGTGCTGACCGCTGCCGGAACGGCCTATCTCGCTGAAGCCCGTGACATCCTCGCCCGTGTCGAAAGCGCGAACCGTACCGCACGGCGCCTCGCGTCGGGCGTCACCGGCCGGTTGCGCATCGGCTTTGTCGAGAACGCTTCCTGGGACGGTCTGGTGCCCGCCGCCTTCAATGCCTTTCAACGCGCCACGCCAGACGTGGCGCTCGAACTGATACCGATGAACACGCCCGAGCAGCTCGACGCCATCGCGGCTGGTACGCTGGACGGCGGGTTTTGTTATCGTTTCGGCGCGTTGCGCGAAGGATGCGCCGAGGTGCCCCTGCTCGAACACGATGTCGTCCTCGCGGTGCCGGCAGACTGGCCGTTGGGGCGCGAGGGAGACGTGGACATCGCGTCGCTTCGCGCGCACCCCTTCGTGGCCTTTCCGCGCGCGGTTTATCCCGCGTACTACGATCGTTTGATCGCCGCATGCGCCGAGCGTGGCTTGACGCTCGACATTCGTCAGGAAGTGTCGACCGAGGCGGCGATCCTGTCGCTGGTGTCTGCGGGTGTCGGGCTGGCGATCGTCAACGATGCGAACCGCGACCGGCCGCCGGCCCGCGTGCGCTTCGCCGCCATCCGCGATCTCTCGGTGCGATTGCCATTGGCCTTCTGCCACTCGGCCCAGCATCCGCCACAGCCCGCCCTGCAACGGTTCATCGAGCAGTTGGCGACCGTTCAGGCTGCTTGACGACCACGGGGACCACGAAATGCGGCGGCAACCGCCGCGGCTTCGGGCGATGCGTTTGAGGCATCACCCAGGTCAATGAACGGCATTGGTCAAGCATTTTTGCGTCTGCGATAGTGAATTCACCCTAGGCGTCGCCTGGCTTTTCACTCTCTCGTCATGCACAACTCTGCTTCCCTGATCGCTTCCGATATCGACTACGAGCGCACCGGTCTTCAGACCGGCACGCTGCGCTTGCCTTACTCTCACGACCGGTCCGCTTACGGCCATGTCCCGATTCCGGTCGCCGTGCTGAACGCGGGCCCGGACACGGGGCCCACGGTGCTGCTCACGGGCGGCAATCATGGCGACGAATACGAAGGCCCCATCGCTCTGATGAAGCTGATGCGGCGCCTGCCCGCCATGTCGATTCGCGGCCGCTTGATCGTGATTCCAGGGCTTAATTTTCCGGCGTTCGCGAATGGCACGCGCACGTCGCCCATCGACAAGGGCAACCTGAACCGGCTGTTTCCCGGCGCGCGTAACGGGCCGCCGACCGAGATGATCGCGCACTACGTCGAGACCGAGTTGCTGCCCCGTGCCGACGTCGTGATCGACTTGCACGCTGGCGGGGCGTCGTTCGACCACACGCCGACCTTGCTGGCCGCACCGCCCGTCGACGCCACGCGCCGCGCTCACTATCTGCAGCTGGTTCGCGCCTTCGGTGCCCCGTACACGATGGTCATGGATCTGCTCGGCGAAGACCGCACCTTCGGCGCTGCGGCGCAACGCCACGACAAACTATTTCTCTGCGGCGAATTTGGTGGTGGCGCGGGTTGCGACGCCGCCAACCTCGCCATCGTCGAAGCCGGTCTGCAACGCGTTCTGCGCGTGCTGGGTGTCGCGTCGGAGGACGGTCCGGCACCGTCGCACGACACCCGCGTCATGGCGGTGCAGGGGCCGAGGCATTACGTCTACGCGCCGCGGGGCGGAGTCTTCGAGCCCGCGTTCCGGCTGGGCGACGACGTGCGCGAGGGGCAACTGGCCGGGCGTCTGTTCGATCCGCACGCCCCGTGGGAGGCACCCCGCGAAATCGCCTTCCGCAGCGACGGCACGGTGATGTGCATGCGCACGTTCGCCCGAGTGGAGTCGGGCGACTGCATCGCATTGCTCGCCAGCGACAGTCACTGGGACTGACGCGTACTGCGCCGATTCCCGCCTCCGTCATCTCGACACATTGCATGTCAAACAGGACATTCTCATGAGCGCTCAACCCGCCATCATTGCCACGCCGGCAGATGAGCAACACGAACGTGCCGGCTATTACGGTTACGTGGTGCTGCTGTTTTTCGTTTGCTTTGCGTTTTCTTATCTCGACCGTCAGGTTGTCAGCATTCTCGTGCAGCCGATCAAGCAAACGCTTGGGCTCACCGACGTGCAGATCGGTCTGATGCAAGGGATATCCTTCACCATGTGCTATGCCACGGCGGGGGTTTTCGTGGCCCGCTGGGTCGACCGCGCCAATCGTGTGAAGCTGATCGCGGCCTGTGTGGCCATCTGGGGGGCATCGACCGTGCTGTGCGGGTTTGCGACCAACTTCACTGAGCTGTTGTTCGCGCGCGCCGGGACGGCCGTGGCGGAAGCGGCACTCAGCCCTGCCGTGCTGTCGATCTTCAGCGATCTCTTCGCGCCGCGAAAGGTCACTCGCGCCAGCAGCATCTTCATGTTGGGGCCGTATGTCGGTGGCGGGCTGGCATTGTTCGGTGGCGGCTTTCTGTTCACCCTGAGCAGCGATCACACCGCGAGCGCCTGGCTGGCGACCCATGGGCTGACGCCGTGGCAGTCCGTTTTCGTTGCCGTCGGTCTGCCGGGTTTCCTGCTCAGCGCCCTGGTGTTGTTCACGGTGCGTGAGCCGGCGCGTCGCGGTCTCGGACGTGCGGGCGCCGCCGACGAGGACGACCTGCCGTCGATGCGGGAGGTGATGCGAGAACTCTTCGTCAGGAATCGCTTCTGCCTGCCGTACTTCGCGGCGTATGTGGCGCTGATCACACTCTTCTACGCCCATGCCGCCTGGTTTCCGGCGCTACTCATGCGCACGTTTCAGCTCGACGCCCGGACGGTCGGCGAACTTGCGGCGCCCGCGTACATGCTGGGGGGCGTGCTCGGTGTAGTGTGTGCGGGCCTGCTCGCCGCGCGTGCGATCGATCGCAGTGCGCTGCGCCGGGTACTGGGGCTGTCCACGGGCGGCGCGGCCATACTGATTCCTGCCGCGTTTGCGATGCCGCTGATGAGCCATAGTCTGGCGGCAGTGGTGCTGTATGGCGTATGCGCGTTCGCCGCCAGCATCGCCATGGCGCTCGCGCCTGTTCCACTTCAGATCGCGCTGCCCAACCGGATGCGTGGTCGGGCGATCGCGCTGCTCGTCTTCATGACGAATGCCATCAGCGGCAGTGTGGGGCCGTTTGCGGTTGGCGCGATCAACGAGCACCTTGGAAGAACGGCAAGTAGTCTGGGCACGGCGCTTGCGCTGGTGGGGACGGTCGCGGCGATTGCCAGCTTCCTTTGCTATGCGCTTGCCACGCGCCGCGCCGCGGTGGCATTGGCATCCAGTAGCGAGTGATGCGCCGGTCACTGCATACGCTGCTTATTCTTCTGGATAACGTCCTGGAGTTCGAACATGACGCCGTCTGTACCCGTCTTTCATGTGGGATCCGCCCGAATCACGGGCATCTTCGAGACCGCGTTTGCGTTGCCCGCGCCGCGACTGTTCCCCGATTGGGAAGCCGAGGCCGGGGCCGATCTCGCGACAAGGCTCTCGCCGGCCTCGTTCGATCACTCGAATGGACGCGTCGCATTGCAAACGCATCTCTGGATCGTGGAGTTCGCCGGCTTGACGATCGTCGTCGACACCGGCATCGGCAATGACAAGACGCGCGCCTTCAGTCCGTTGTTCGACCGTTTGTCCAACCCGGTGCTGGAGCGCTTGAGCGCCGCGGGATTTGATCGCCAACGGGTCGACTACGTGTTCAATACACACCTCCACGTCGATCACGTTGGCTGGAACACCTTTCGCGAAGGAGAGCGCTGGGTGCCGGTCTTTCCCAACGCCACGTATGTCTTCGCCCGGCGCGAGCGCGAGTTCTTTGACACCGGCCCGGGCGCCGCACGTCGAATGGTGTTCGAGGACAGCGTGTTGCCGCTGCTCGACGCCGGTCTTGTGCATGAGGTGCCCGACGCCGGTGAGCAAGTGCTCGACGGCATTCGCTTTCTGCCGACGCCGGGCCACAGCGCAGGGCACATGGCCATCTCGATCGCGTCTCGCGGGGAGACCGCGTTGTTTTCCGGCGATGTCATGCACAGCCCGGTGCAGGTCTATCGTCCCGAGTGGTGTTCGGCGTTCTGTCTCGATGCGGTTCAGGCCGGCGAGTCTCGCCGCGGGCTGCTCGATCTGGCGGTCGACGCCGGAACCACGGTGTTCCCGGCCCACTTTCCCGAGGGCTCGGCGGGCAAGGTCGTGCGCCATGGGGCAGGGCTGTCGTGGCAGTACCTCGCCACGGAACGCGGATGACGAAAGACGGCGGACAAGCTTGCGGTGCAGCGCGGCGCGTCAAGCACGCCGCGTTGGAATGAAAAAGGGACGGCACGCGCCGTCCCTTTTCGTGGAGCTTCCGGTATCGAGCGACGCTCAGCCGTGGCTCAGCACCTTGGCAATGCTGTCGGCCACCACCGCCACGTTCTTCTCGTTGAGGCCCGCCACGCACATGCGGCCCGAGCGGATCAGATAGACGCCGTAAGTGTCACGCAGCACATCGACCTGCGTCGCCGACAGCCCCGTGTACGTGAACATGCCGCGCTGCTCGAGGTAGCGCGAGAGCATCGTCTCGGGGACGTGTCCACGCAGGCCGTCGTGAATCGCACCGCGCATGCGCGTAATGCGCTGGCACATGGCCATGAGTTCGGCTTCCCACGACTTGCGCAGTGCCGGCGTGCTCAACACCTTGGCCACGATCTTCGCGCCGTGCGTCGGCGGGTTGCTGTAGTTCGAACGCACCGCGCTCGTGAGCTGACCGAGCACGCGATCCGCCGCTTCCGCCGACTCGCAGATGACCGACAAGCCGCCGCAACGCTCGCCATACAACGAGAAGTTCTTCGAGAACGAGTTGGCGACGAAGGCCGGCACGCCCTGACGGGCCAGTTCGCGAATCACGAACGCGTCGGCGTCCAGACCCGAGCCGAAGCCTTGATACGCCATATCGACGAAGGGCAACAACTCGCGCTTCTTGAGCACGTCGATCAGCTGCACCCACTGCGCGTCGTTCAGATCGACGCCGGTCGGGTTGTGACAGCACGCGTGCAGCAGCACCACGCTACGCGCAGGCAGCTTGTCGATGGCGTCGACCATCGCGTCGAAACGCAGGCCGCCGGTGGCTTCGTCGTAATACGGATACGTATTCACGGTGAAACCGGCACGCTCGAAGATGAAGCGATGGTTGTCCCACGTGGGATCGCTCACCCAGACCTGCGCGCCGGGGAAGTAGCGCTTGATGAAATCGGCGCCCACCTTGAGCGCGCCCGAGCCGCCGAGCGTCTGCACCGTAGCGATGCGACCGTCGGCGCGTGCCGGCGAGTCGTCGCCGAACACGAGCGCTTGCACGGCGTCGCGATAGGTGGCGAGCCCCGCCATCGGCAGGTACGGCTTCGGACCGACTTCGCCGAGCAACTGCGCTTCGGCCTCTCGCACAGCCTGCATGACCGGAAGGCGGCCATCGTCGTCGTAGTAGATGCCGATGCTCAGGTTGACCTTGTTGGTACGGGGATCCTTGGCGAAATTCTCGTTGAGCGAGAGGATCGGGTCACCGGGATAGGCATCGATATGTTCGAACATGGCGGTTCCTGGAAAAACGAGAGAAAGTCGGTGGAGTGCGGGCTGGGGGCCACCGGACCGTCGGTGCGGCTCCGGCGGCCCCGACGGCGCCAAACAGTTGATGATACCGCTAGTGAGGTATCGCTGGGTACGCCCCGGGTGGTTGGCACCCGAGGCGAGATCGCGAAGCGTTGCGACCCGCTGCCGCCGGTGGCCGCCGGCATTGAGCGGGAGACCTCAGCGTGCCGCCCTGGCCTGAATCGGCGCTACGCGGTTTGTTTTCTGACGCACCCGATAGCCGATGCCGAGCGCGACCAGCCACACCGGGATCAGGTAGACCGAAATGCGCAGGTCCGGAATCAGGTACATCACGACCAGAATGCCGCCGAGGAACGCCAGGCACAGGTAGTTCGTGAGCGGGTAGCCGAGGCTCTTGAACAGCGTTGTCTCGCCCGCGCGCGCCTTGGCACGACGGAAGACCAGATGGATCACACTGATCATCGCCCAGTTGATGATCAGCGCCGACACGACCAGCCCCATCAACAGTTCGAACGCCTTGCCGGGCATGAAGTAATTGATCACCACGCACACGGCCGTCGCGGCGGCCGAGACGCCCAGCGCCAACAGCGGAATGCCACGCCGGTTGACCTTGAGCAGCGCACGCGGCGCATTGCCTTGACCGGCCAGACCGTAGAGCATGCGGCTGTTGCAGTACACGCAGCTGTTGTAGACCGATAGTGCCGCAGTCAATACCACCGCGTTGAGCACGTTGGCCACGGCATTGCTGTTCAGTGCGTGGAAGATCAGCACGAACGGGCTGCCGCCGGATACCACCTTCTCCCACGGGTACAGCGAGAGCAGCACGCCGAGCGCGCCAACGTAGAAAATCAGAATGCGGTAGATGACCTGATTGGTCGCGCGCGGAATCGTGTGCGACGGGTTGTCCGCTTCCGCCGCCGTGATGCCGACCAGTTCCAGTCCCCCGAAGGAGAACATGATGACGGCCATCGCCATGACGAGGCCCGATACGCCGTTCGGGAAGAAACCGCCGTGTCGCCACAGGTTGGTCACGCTGGCTTCAGGGCCGGCGTTGCCGGAGAACAGCAGATAGCCGCCGAACCCGATCATGCCGACGATGGCGGCGACCTTGATGATGGAGAACCAGAATTCCATCTCGCCGTACGACTTCACGCTGGAGAGATTGATGGCGTTGATGACGCCAAAGCACACGAGGGCCGAAACCCACGTGGGAATGGCCGGCCACCAGTACTGGACGTAGATGCCCACGGCCGAGAGTTCGGCCATCGACACCAGCACGTAGAGCACCCAGTAGTTCCAGCCGGACACGAAGCCCGCGAAATGGCCGCAATACTTGTTGGCGAAGTAGCTGAACGAGCCGGCGACCGGCTCGTCGACGACCATTTCGCCGAGCTGGCGCATGATGAAAAACGCGATGACGCCGGCAATGGCATAGCCCAGCAGCACTGACGGGCCGGCGGTCTTGATGGTTTGGGCGATGCCGAGAAAGAGGCCGGTGCCGATCGCGCCACCCAGCGCGATCAATTGGATGTGACGATTCTTCAGGCCGCGGTGGAGCGAGCCTTCTTGTGGTGCGTTGGCGGACATGTCTGTTCCTTACCCTACCTTCGTTGCCATGCGGCGCGCTTCTCTGTTTCGTTCTGTGCGAACGAACCGGAACCGTTGAGCCGCCACGACGCAGCGCTTATGACGCCGTCGCCGTGTCCTTTGGGATCGTCGGCCTGTGCCGACGATCGTGTCTCCCCCGGACTCAGACCTTGAGCGTACCTCGCTCGATCTGATCGCGCTCGAGCGATTCGAACAGCGCCTTGAAGTTGCCTTCGCCGAAGCCGTCGTCACCCTCGCGCTGGATGAACTCGAAGAACACGGGGCCGAGCAGCGTCTTCGAGAAGATCTGCAACAGCAGGCGCGGCTTGCCGCCTTCGGTCGTGCCGTCGAGCAGAATGCCGCGCGACTTCAGTTCGCCGATCGGCTGGCCATGGCCGGGCAGACGGGTCTCGAGCGCATCGTAGTAGAAGTCGTTCGGCGCGGTCATGAGATCGACGCCGGCCATTTGCAGGTTGTCGATCACCTGAAGCAGGTTGTCGGTGAGGAACGCAATGTGCTGAATGCCTTCGCCGTTGAAGGCCATCAGGAATTCCTCGATCTGGCCGCTGCCCTTGGCGGATTCCTCGTTCAGGGGGATGCGAATTTTACCATCGGGCGCGGTCATGGCCTTGGATGTCAGGCCCGTGTATTCGCCTGAGATGTCGAAGTAGCGGATCTCGCGGAAGTTGAACAGCTTCTCGTAGAAGCTGGCCCAATAGGCCATGCGGCCGCGATAAACGTTGTGCGTCAGGTGGTCGATCAGACGCAGGCCGTGGCCGACCGGATGACGGTCGACGCCCTCGATGAATTCGAAGTCGATGTCATAGATCGACTTGCCTTCCTCGAAGCGATCGATCAGATACAGCGGCGCACCGCCGATGCCCTTGATCGCGGGCAGACGCAGCTCCATCGGGCCGGTCTCGATTTCTACCGGCTGCGCACCGAGCGCCAGTGCACGGGCGTAGGCCTTGTGCGAGTCTTTCACGCGGAATGCCATGCCGCAGGCGCTCGGGCCGTGCTCGGCGGCGAAGTAGGCCGCTTCGCTGTTCGGCTCGCGGTTCACGATGAAATTGATGTCGCCCTGGCGGTACAGCACTACGTCCTTCGAACGGTGACGCGCCACCAGCGTGAAGCCCATCTGCTCGAAAATGGGTTCGAGGACGTTCGGGGTAGGCGACGCGAATTCCACGAATTCGAAGCCCATCAGTTGCATCGGGTTGTCAAACAGGTCGGCCATGATCGTCTCGGCTGGGTCAGGTGATGGATAAGGTGTCAGATTCGTCGAACGCCGGGTGACGGCGGAAAGTGCAACAAAATTGCGCTTTGTCGACCGTCGGGTTGGGATAAACCGGCGGGCCCGTTCCGCTCGCCGTAATCCCTGAAATAGTGGGAAGGTGGCACGCACGTGCGACGTTTTACCGCGCTCAGTGTAAGGGGGGCACCGCAAAATAGGATTTCGTAACGGTGTTAGGGAAACCCTAGTTTTTGCACTAATATTTCGTGATACGTACCTGAGGAGAGATAAAAGTGCATGACATCGAGATCGATCGAATCGACGTCCGGTTGCTGGGGGTATTGCAGTCGCATGGGCGAATTTCGAATCTTGAGCTGGCCGAGGCGATCAAGCTGTCGCCCGCGCAGACGTTGCGGCGTCACCGGCGGCTCGAGGAGATGGGGGTGATCAAGGGCTACGACACGCGGCTCGACGCGCAGCGGCTCGGCTTTGGCGTGGTCGCCTTTGTCCATGTGACGATGGAGCGCGGTCATATCCGCGACCTGTCGAATTTCAAGGGATTGGTGGCGGAGCTGGCACAGATTCAAGAGTGCTTTTCCGTGACGGGGGATATCGACTACGTGCTCAAGGTCGTGGCCCGTGATCTGAAGGCGCTGTCCGAGTTTCTGCTCGATACACTGATGCGGATTCCCGGGGTGAGTGCCGTCAAGTCGAGCGTTTGTCTCGACGAGATCAAGTGCACCTCGGCCGTGCCGCTCACGCCCTGACGAGGCGCCCGAGCCCCGGAGCCGCGGGTCGACGACGACCGCGCCGGTGCGTGCCGGCCCACGAGGGAAATGTCATGAGACAACACATCATGGTTGACAGCGTCCGAGACTCTGTGATTTCATGAGGGCCATGATCACCGCGCAATTCTCCCTCTCGCTACGACTACTAGCCCGCTCCACCGGGCTTGGTCCGTTGCTGCGCGCGTGCATCGTCTGAAGACTTCTCTGAAGCACCGCTGATTTTCCCCAGTTACGCCGATCTGAGCCCCGGTTCCTCCAACCGGCGGTCGTAGCTTATCTGCGTTCATGCGTCGTCCGGTTGCCACTTTTGCCGACCCTCGAGACTACGCCATGTTGAAGCACCCCGCTACGAAGTACCGCCCGTTCACCCCGGTCAATATCCCCGACCGACAATGGCCGAGCCGCACCATCACGCGTGCCCCGATCTGGATGAGCACCGATCTGCGAGACGGCAACCAGGCCTTGTTCGAGCCGATGGATGCCCAGCGCAAGATGCGCATGTTCAAGACGCTCGTCGCCATTGGCTTCAAGGAAATCGAAGTGGCGTTCCCGTCGGCGTCCGATACCGATTTCAACTTCGTGCGCGAATTGATCGAAGGCGGCCACATTCCCGACGACGTCACTATCGAAGTGCTCACGCAGGCCCGTGACGACCTCATCGAGCGCACCTTCGCCGCCCTCAAGGGCGTACCGCGCGCCATCGTCCACCTCTACAACGCGACCGCGCCCGAATTCCGCCGCATCGTCTTCAACCTCGATCAGCCCGGTGTGAAGGCGCTTGCCGTGGCCGCGGCCAAGACGATCAAACGCTGTGCCGACGCCGCGCCGGACACGCAATGGACGCTGCAATACAGCCCCGAGACGTTCACCGGCACCGAACTCGAGTTCGCCAAGGACGTGTGCGACGCGGTGTTCGACGTGTGGCAACCGACGCCGCAGCGCAAGTGCATCGTCAACCTGCCGGCCACGGTGGAAATCGGCACGCCGAACCACTACGCCGACCAGATCGAGTGGATGCACCGTCACCTCGCGCGCCGCGATTCGCTGATTCTCTCGGTACACCCGCACAACGATCGCGGCACGGCCGTGGCCGCGGCCGAGCTGGCCGTGATGGCCGGTGCCGACCGCATCGAAGGTTGCCTCTTCGGCAACGGCGAACGCACCGGTAACGTCGACCTCGTCACCCTCGGTTTGAACCTGTACACGCAGGGCGTGGATCCGGGCCTCGACTTCTCGAACATCAACGAGATCGCCCGCACGTCGGAGGAATGCACGCAGTTGCCCGTGCATCCGCGTCATCCGTATGTCGGCGACCTGGTGTTCACCGCATTCTCCGGTTCGCATCAGGACGCCATCAAGAAGGGCCTGGCCGCGCAAAAACCTGACGCCGTCTGGGAAGTGCCGTACCTGCCCATCGACCCGAGCGATCTCGGCCGCACGTACGACTCGATCATTCGCGTGAACAGCCAGTCGGGCAAGGGCGGCATCGCCTATCTGCTCGAGCAGTCGTATGGCGTGCAGATGCCGCGTCGCCTGCAGGTCGATTTCAGCTCGGCCGTACAGCGTTACACCGACGAGACGGGGGCCGAAGTCACCGCGTCGCAGATCTGGCAACTGTTCCAGAAGGAATACGTGGCGTCGAGCGAGCCGGTCGCGTACGTCGGTCACACGCTGTCCGAGCGAGACGGCCGCCAGCATATCGCCGTGACGGTCGACATTCACGGTCAGCGCACGACTGTCTCGGGCACCGGTAACGGACCGCTCGATGCGCTGATGCACGCCATGCGTACGCCTGTGCGCGTCCAGCACTACGAGGAGCGCGCGCTCACGCAAGGGGCCGACGCCCGCGCGATCGCCATCGCGGAGATGGCCGGCGACGCCATCGTGGGCAGTGCTTTCGGCGTGGGCATCGATGCGAATCTGACGACCGCATCGATTCGGGCAGTGATCAGCGGCATCAACCGCGCGTATGCCCGCAGCGAAGCGGACGCGCAGGCAACGTTCTTCGACGCCGTCATGCGCGACGTCGCCAAGGCTGTCTGAACGGTCAGGGGAACCTGAGGAAGGACGGAAGGAGATTGAGGGCAGACGCGTCCCGACCGGCATCGATCATGCCGACGGGACCCGGGCGAGGCGTGGCGGGACTTACCGAGTCCCGCACGCACGCCCGGCCCTGAAACACAGGCGGTGTGGTGGGATTACACCGCTTCGATGGCGATAGCGATGCCTTGGCCGACCCCAATGCACATCGTACACAGCGCAAAGCGACCACCCGTACGCTGGAGCTGATACATCGCCGTCGTCACCAGACGTGCGCCGCTCATGCCGAGCGGATGGCCCAGCGCAATGGCGCCGCCGTTCGGATTGACGCGCAGGTCATCGTCGGCCACGCCGAGCTGACGCAGCACGGCCAGGCCCTGGCTCGCAAACGCTTCGTTGAGTTCGATCACATCGAACTGATCGATCGACATACCGAGCCGAGCGAGCAGTTTTTTCGTTGCGGGAGCCGGACCGATGCCCATGATGCGCGGTGCCACCCCTGCCGTCGCCATGCCCAGAATGCGGGCACGCGGCGTCAGGCCAAAGCGCGCCGCACTCGCCTCGTCTGCCAACAGCAGCGCGCAGGCGCCGTCGTTGACGCCAGAAGCGTTACCGGCGGTCACGGTGCCATCCGGGCGTACCACGCCCTTGAGTCTGGCGAGCGCTTCCATGCTCGTTGCACGCGGATGTTCGTCGCGATCCACCACGATCGCCTCGCCCTTCTTCTGGGCGATGGACACCGGCGTGATTTCCTGGGCCAGCGTGCCATCGGCCTGGGCGCGTGCGGCCTTTTCCTGCGAACGCACCGCAAAGCGATCCTGATCTTCACGGCTGATACCGAACTCGGTCGCGACGTTCTCGCCCGTCTCGGGCATCGAATCCACACCGTACTGTGCCTTCATCAGCGGATTGACGAAACGCCAGCCGATGGTCGTATCGTAAATCTCCGCCTGACGCGAAAACGCGCTCGCCGCCTTGCCCATCACGAACGGCGCACGGCTCATGCTCTCCACGCCACCGGCGATCATCAGACCGGCTTCGCCCGCCTTGATGGCGCGCGCGGCGGTGCCGATGGCGTCCATGCCCGAACCGCACAGGCGGTTGAGCGTGGCGCCCGGCACGTCTTGCGGCAGGCCGGCCAGCAGCGACGACATGCGCGCCACGTTGCGGTTGTCTTCCCCGGCCTGGTTGGCGCAGCCGAAGATCACGTCGTCGACCTGCGTCCAGTCGACGCCGCCGTTGCGCGCCATGAGCGCCTTGAGCGGAATGGCGCCGAGGTCGTCGGCACGCACGGAGGACAGCGCGCCGCCGTAGCGGCCGATCGGGGTGCGAATCGCGTCGCAGATAAAGACTTCACTCATGGGTCTACCTCAGCCGAATCGAAACTCGCGCAGGGAGTCTCGCAGATGAAAAAACGCCGGGTCACATCAGGCGATGTCCCGGCGATGGGGGGTGTCGCGTCAGGCAACGGCCGGCGAGGGCAGCAGCGTCACGCCGGTCACACGCTGGAGTTCGTCGAGCGTGAGGCCGTCGACCATCTCGACGACGCGCAGGCCCTCGGGGGCGACATCGATCACCGCCAGATCGGTGTAGATGCGTGTGACGCAACCCACGCCGGTGAGCGGATAAGTGCACTGCTCGACGATCTTGCTTTCGCCCTGCTTGGTCTGGTGTTCCATCATCACGAACACCTGCTTGGCGCCGCTGGCGAGATCCATCGCACCGCCGACGGCCGGAATGGCGTCGGGAGCGCCGGTGTGCCAGTTGGCGAGGTCGCCCGTCTTCGAGACCTGGAACGCGCCGAGCACGCAGAAGTCGAGGTGGCCGCCGCGCATCATCGCGAACGAATCGGCATGGTGGAAGTAGGCGCCGCCCGGCTTGAGCGTGACGGGTTGCTTGCCGGCGTTGATAAGGTCTTCGTCCTCTTCGCCCTTGGCAGGGGCCGGGCCCATGCCGATCACGCCGTTTTCGCTCTGGAGAATGATCTCTCGCTCGGCAGGCAAGTGATTGGCAACAGCGGTCGGCAAGCCGATGCCGAGGTTCACGTAGGCGCCGTCGGGAATGTCCTGGGCGACGCGGGCGGCCATCTGGTCGCGGGTCAGTCGGTTCATGTCGTGCTCCGAAATCAGATGGGGATCAGGCGCGTGCGGCGCCAGGCACCGCGACAACGCGTTGAACGAAGATGCCGGGCGTGACCACGGCTTCCGGATCGAGCTCGCCAAGCTCGACGACTTCGTTCACCTGAACGATGGCGCACTTGGCCGCCGTGGCCATGATCGGGCCGAAGTTGCGTGCGGTCTTGCGATACACGAGGTTGCCCCAGCGGTCGCCCTTGAGCGCCTTGATGAGCGCGAAATCGGCGTGGATCGGCAGTTCGAACACGTACGGCTTGCCGTCGATGACGCGCGTTTCCTTGCCCTCGGCGAGCAGCGTGCCGTAGCCGGTCGGCGTGAAGAAGCCGCCGATGCCGGCGCCCGCGGCGCGAATACGCTCGGCCAGATTGCCCTGCGGCACGAGTTCCAGCTCGATCTTGCCCGCGCGGTAGAGCGCATCGAACACCTGCGAGTCGGTCTGCCGTGGGAACGAGCAAATAATCTTGCGCACGCGCCCGGCCCCCAGCAGGGCGGCGAGGCCAGTCTCGCCGTTGCCGGCATTGTTGTTGACGATGGTCAGTTCGCGCGAGCCTTGCTCAATCAGGGCGTCGATGAGCGCCGAGGGCATCCCGGCATTGCCGAAGCCGCCAATCATGATCGTCGCGCCGTCGTGAACGTCGGCCACCGCGCTGGCGAGCGAATCGTAAATCTTGTTGATCACACGTGCCTCCTGGGCAGTTCCATCGGGCTGGCGGACTCGCGCCCATGGCCCTTGTTGAGTGTCTCCCGGCGACGGCGACTTGTCAGGCGGCATCGTCTGGTTCACAATGTTCTTATAGCGAACATGTATTCGCTATAAGAACAGCGTAAGCCTTCTCGTGTCGGCCGTCAAGCGAGGGTCGGCCCGAAGGGGGGGCACGCCGGTCTGGCGCAGGCGACGCGGTGGCGTGTGTCGAGCGGTGGAACCGGCAACACAAATCCATTACGCTTGCCGTTCCATTGCCTTTCGCCATCCGCCTTTTCCATGACACCCGTGCCCAACGACGCTACCGACCCCACCGACAAGAAACCGGGTGACTCCTATGTGCAGTCGTTTGCGCGCGGGTTGGCCGTGGTCAAGGTGTTCAACGCGACGCGTCCGGCGCAGACGCTCTCGGAAGTCGCACAGGCGTCGGGCCTCACCCGTGCGGGGGCGCGACGCATTCTGCTCACGCTCGAAGCGCTGGGCTACGTGCGAAGCGAGGGGCGCCTGTTTCGGCTCACGCCGCGTATTCTCGACCTCGGCTTCTCGTATCTGACGTCGATGCCGCTGTGGAATCTGGCCGAGCCGTTCATGGAGGCGCTGGTGCAGCAAGTGCATGAGAGCAGTTCCGCCTCGGTGCTCGATGGCGACGACATCGTCTATGTCCTGCGCGTGCCGGTGCGCAAGGTGATGTCGATCAACCTGTCGATCGGCAGCCGTCTGCCCGCATGGTGTACCTCGATGGGGCGCGTCATGCTCTCGGCGTTGCCCGACGACGAACTCGACGCCGCCTTGCGTCGCGCGGACATTCGTCAGCACACGCGCCGCACGGTGACGGATATCGACACGTTGCGTCAGCGCATTCTCGACGTGCGCGCCCAAGGTTGGGCCATCGTCGATCAGGAGTTGGAAGAGGGGATGATTTCGATCGCTGCGCCAATTCGCAATCGCGCGGGGCAGGTGATCGCGGCGATGAATGTCAGTGGTCAGGCCAACCGGACGTCGGCGGCGGAAATGGAAGCTACATTCCTCGCGCCCCTGCTCGCGGCCGCGCAGAAGATTTCGCAGATGGTGGTGGTGTAACGCACGCCCGCGCGTTGCTTGCGCGGTCTCGCGTCGAACAAAGCGGGGCGCCCGATGGCCGGGCGCCCCGCTTTTGCTTGTGTCACGCGTGCGGACCGTCCGTCGAACCACTCGTCGCGGTGCCCAGTGCGCCAGCGCGCGCCAGCCGAAGCGCCGAAAGCAGCGTGTCGTGATCGCCGATCTGGTTGGCGAGCAGCAGGATCAGTTGCGCGTTGGCGGCCTGACTTTGCGCCTCGTCGAGATCTCGGTGCATGTCGATCAGGGCTTCGTAGAAGTCGTCCGGACGCGTCAGACGCGGTTGTGTATCGAGTGCCATGAAGGGGCTCCTTACTGCGGGATCGATGGGATCGGGATGTGGTCGATGCGTTTGGCCGGAGGCACGTCAGGCCGCGCATTGCATCGGCGCGACTTCCGGGGCGGTACGTCCCAAGGCGCGCTCGCGCGCGGCGGCAATCGCCTTCGCGTCGACGCTGCGCCACCGCGCGCACACGTGTTGATCCGGACGAATCAGATACACCGTTCCCGGTGCGGCGTCATAGCGTTGGGCCGCCAGGCCTTGCACGTCGTGCCAGACGCTATGGGGTTCGCCGCGCGCGTCCTGCGCCGCTTCGGCATCCGGCGTGACGAACAATGGCATGACGGGCACGCTGTCGTTCGCGAGGGCGTCGAGGCCCGCGAGCGATGCCGCATCGAGCGACGCCGGCGCACCGAATACGAGTGCGACGAAGCGCCCGCCCAGGCGAGGCAGCAGCCAGCCGTCCTGCCCATGCCGGACGAGCGGCGCGTCGACGCAGGCCGTGCCCGGGACCATGCGTCCCGCAAACGTGTCGCGCTCCAGCGTATTCAATGTCGACTCGCTCAGCACGGCGGGCACGGACAACCGCCCGCTGTTGACCAACTGACGCGCAAACGCGTGATCGCGGGCGAGCATCAGCACGGCATCGCGGAAGACCCGCGAGACAGCGCTCTTGGGCGTGATGAAATCGGTGGAGCGTGTCGAGTTACGGATGTTTTCGTCGGCGGCGAATTCGCGCTCACGGGCGTAAGTATCGAGCAGCGTATCCGGCGCCTGACCGGCGAGCACCCGCGCCAGTTTCCACGCGAGGTTCTCCACATCCTGCACGCCGCTGTTCGCACCGCGCGCGCCGAACGGCGACACACCATGCGCGGCGTCTCCGGCGAACAGCACATGACCGTGACGGAAGTCGTCCATGCGCAGGCACGAGAAGGTGTAGACGCTGACCCACTCCAGGCTGAATTTGGCGTCCGGGCCGAGCAAAGCCTGCACGCGCGGGATCACGCGCTCGGGCGTCTTCTCGACGGCCGGGTCGGCATCCCATCCCAGCTGGAAATCGATGCGCCACACGTTGTCGGGTTGACGATGCAGCAGCACGGATTGATTCGGATGGAACGGCGGATCGAACCAGAACCAGCGCTCGGTCGGGAAGTCTGCCGTCATCTTCACGTCGGCGATCAGGAAGCGGTCCTTGAATGTGCGTCCGTGGGTGTCCACACCGATCAACTTGCGCACGGGGCTGCGCGATCCGTCGGCGGCCACGACGTAACGTGCGCTGGTTTGATACTCGCCGTCGGGCGTCTCGACCGTGAGCGTGACGCTCGCCCCGGGCGTGCCGGGCGTGCCCTGCTGGGTGAGTCCGACGACCTTGTGCTTCCAACGGATGTCGATGTTCGGCAGTTCGCGTGCGCGCTCGTAGAGATAGCCTTCGACGTAGTACTGCTGAAGATTGATGAACGCCGGGCGATGGTGTCCCGCTTCGGGCAGCAGATCGAAGTTGTAGACCTCCTGATCGCGCAGGAACACGCGGCCGACGTTCCAGCGCACGCCCTTTTGCACCATGCGCTCGCCGCAGCCGAGACGGTCGAAGATATCGAGCGTACGCTTGGCGAAACAGATGGCGCGTGAGCCGGCCGAGAGCGTGCAGTCGTCGTCGAGCACGATCACGGGCACGCCCTGCTGCGCAAGGTCGATGGCGCCGGCCAGTCCCACTGGCCCCGCGCCGACCACGATGACCGGGTGGATCTCACCTGCGGCGTTGCCGGACTGTTCTGCGCAAGGCTGATAATCGAACGTCAGGCGCTGGTAATCGATGCTGCTCATGCAATGTCTCCATCGTCGGCACCGCGCCGGCGCAAGTGCCCCGGCGGGTTCCGCTTTTTACTTTTGATGTTGCGCTCGGCGCGAACTCAGTCCTGCAGGGCGGTCCACATTTCCTTGTCGCGCTGCGCCGTCCAGATGCGCGGATGCGTGATGCCGCTCGCTTCGTCGAACGCGCGGGTCACATCGAACGGCAGGCAGTGTTCATAGATAAAGACATGACCGAACTTCGGATCCATCTCGCGACGCGTGAGCGCCATCGCACCCTTCAGATCGAGCTTCTGTTCGACGGCCTGCTTGCCCGCTTCGAACAACGTCGTCACGAAGTCCTTCGTGTACGCCAGGCCCTTGGCGACATCGTCGGGCGTGGTCAGGGCAGGGCCCCGGCCCGGCACGAGCTTTTCGGCGCCGAGCGCGGCCAGCGCGTCGAGCGTGGCCGGCCATTCGGCGAGTTGCGCGTCACCGGTGTAGCAGGCGGCGTCGTACTCGACCAGATCGCCCGAGAACAGCACCTTTTGCGACGGCAGCCACACCACGGTGTCGCCCTTGGTGTGACCCGAACCGAGGTGCGCGATCTTCACTTCGAGCTTGCCGAGGAAGAGCGTCATTTCCTTCTCGAAGACGAGCGTCGGCCACGTGAGACCCGGCACCGTTTCGACACCGGCGAACAGACGCGGAAAGCGCTCGATCTCCGACTTCATGTCGGCTTCGCCGCGCTCGACGATCATCTCGTACGTGCCACGGCTTGCGATGATCTGCTGCGCACCTTCGGCGAAGTAGGCCGACGCACCCAGCACGCGCACGGCGTGATAGTGCGAGAGCACCACATACTTGATCGGCTTGTCGGTGACTGTGCGGATCTTCGCGATGAGATCCTGCGCCATGGCGGGCGTGGCTGTCGTGTCGACGATCATCACGCCGTCGTCGCCGATGATGACGCCGGAGTTCGGGTCGCCCTCGGCCGTGTAGGCCCAGGTGTTTTCCGACAATTGGGTAAATGTGACCTTCTTGGTTTCCAGGTCGGCTTGCGAGGCGAATGCTTTGGCCATGCTTGTCTCTCTCTTATCTCGTCTGCGGGGATGATGCGACTGATGGGGTGGATGAAGCCATCTTACGAAATGCCTTTAATATTTGTCAATGACAAATAGTATCGTTATTTGCTAATGTTGCTTCGTGAGCGATGGAATGACGTTCCCGTCTTGGGTTAACCCCGAGGAACGTCGGGAACGATGCCATTGCGGGCGTCGACTTGTTTAGAATCTAGGCCATTTTCCTTTGGGAGCTCGCCTCCCTTGATCGCATGAATCGAATTCCGATGGACGGCACGGCCGACGCGAGCGGCCAACCCGGGCGTGCCTCGCGCGGCGTGCAAAGCGTGGACGTGGCGGCGCGCGTGCTTCAGGCGCTGGCGCAGGCGCACCGGGCGCTGGGGCCAGGCGATCTCGCCGCGCTCGCCGGGCTGCCGCCTGCGCAGGCGCATCCGTATCTGGTAAGCCTCACGCGGCTCGGCTTGCTCAAGCGCGACCCGATGTCGGGCGACTACACGCCGGGCCCGATGACGTTGCGTCTCGCGTTGCTGCATCTCGAGAACGACCCGGCGTATCGCGCGGCGGTGCCGCGTGTCGTTGCGCTGGCACGCGAGACGGGGCTTTGTGTCGCGATTTGCACGAGTGCGCCGCAGGGCCCGCTCGTCGTGCATTTCGAGCGTGCGGCGTTTCCGTTGCATGTGAATCTGCACGTGGGATCGGTCATGTCGCTCACGACGACGTCGACCGGGCGGGCGTTTTGCGCCTTCACCCCGCAGGCGCAATGGCCGCAGGCGTGGCGTGAGCAGATGCCGACATCCCCGAGCGAGCGCGAAGGGTTCGATGCGCTGCTCGACGAGACACGCGCGCACGGTGTGGCGCGTAGCGTGAATACGCCGAGCCCGTCGGTGAGCAGCCTGTGCGCGCCGGTGTTCGATGCGAGCGGGCGGCTGCGTCTCGCGCTCACCGCGATCGGGCCGACGGCTGCACTCGATGTCGCCTGGGACGGCGCGGCGGCGAATGCATTGCGCGCGACGGCGAGCGACATCGCCGCGCAAGTCGATGCTCGTGGTGCAGACGGCAAGGAGGGCGCATGAACGCGACGCCAAGCCGAACGGAAACGCACGA
Organism: Pandoraea cepalis; assembly: GCF_902459665.1. Taxonomy (GTDB): domain Bacteria; phylum Pseudomonadota; class Gammaproteobacteria; order Burkholderiales; family Burkholderiaceae; genus Pandoraea; species Pandoraea cepalis. The sequence continues at coordinate 692,727 of NZ_CABPSL010000001.1, forward strand.
GGTGCCGGACGACGTGGCATTGATGCCCGCGAAACCGCAGCGCGGCATTCAGGCGCTGGAAAGCACCGGGGCATTGCTCGAGGCGCTGGCGGCGGCGGGGCGTCCGCTGCCGCTCAATGCGCTGGCGCGCAACGCGGGGATGGCGCCAGCAAAGGCGCATCCGCATCTGGTGAGCCTGCAACGTGCCGGCTTGCTCTCGCGTGATGCGAATGGCAATTTCGAGGCGGGGGCGCTCAGCCTTGAGCTAGGCTTGATGGCATTGCAGCGTCTCTCGCCTACGGGGGAGGCCGAGCCGGAGATTCTTGCGCTGGCTCACGCCACCGGGCTGTCGGCCGCGATGGCCGTGCTGGGGCCGGTCGGCCCCACGGTGGTTCGCCTTGAGGAGGCGATGCGTCCGCAGCACGTGAGCTTGCGCATCGGCACGGTGCTCTCGTTGGTGAACACCGCCATGGGGCGCACGTTCGCGGCGTTCCTGCCCGATGCGGTACTCGGCGGCATGCTCGCACAGGAATCGGTGCGCATGGCGGGCCTCGGCGCGGAAGGGCGCGCGTCGACGCCGCCAGCCGATTTTGCCGCGCGGTTGAAGGTGATTCGCGAACAACGATTCGATACGGCGCAGAGCAACCCTGTGCCCGGAATCGACACGGTGGCGGTACCGGTGTTCGATCACACGGGGGAAGTCACGCTGGTGCTTGCGTTGATGGGGTCGGCGGGCAGTTTCGAGACGGCGCTGGACGCATCGCCGGCGCAGGCCTTGCTGGCGGCGGCGCGCCGGCTGTCGTGGCGCTTTGGCGCGGTGGGCCGGGCGGACGGCGCGGATGGTTCGGTTGGCGCGGTAGGGTAAGCGCGCGGCGTCGACGCAGTCGCGCGGCGGGAGCCGTATCGGTACAGACCGATCCCGGCCGAGACGTCATCCGGCCGGGTGAAGGTTCAGCGAGTCGTCAATGAATGGCCAACGCGTTGGCCTGTGCGTTGGCCACGCCGGCCACCACGTTCACGCCGAGATTGCCCGAGGCGCCCATCAGGGCCCGGTCACCCAGCGACGCGCTCGGCACGCCGGTCAGGATCGTCGTGTTGCGGATCGTCTGACGGGTATCGACCGCAACGCGCGAGGCGTTCGCCAGCACAAGCTGATTCGACTGCAAGTTGAGCGCGCCGGCGGCAACGTTGACGCCGAAGCTACCGTGCGCGTTGCGCAGCGCGTCGGTGCCGAGGGTGGCGGTCTGGCCGCCACGAAACACGGCGTCGCTGGCGAGGGTTTGTCGGGTGGAGAGATTGACGACGGTGGCGTCGTTGAGGGGGGCGGCGAAGGCCGGCGCCTGGGCGACGGTCAGCACGAGGGCACTCAGCAAAGCAATACGCGGCATATTGATTTTCCCCAGAGAGTCCGTTGGGACGGATATCTGGTTATCGGCGCCTGAGGCGCTCGGGTTGAAGGAAATTTTCATGTGCCGCGAATGCGCCGGACGTTGACGGATTGCCCCGACACCGGCGCGTTGCGTCACTGAAAGCCGCGATCATTCCCATAACCGCCGCGGCGCGCATTTTCGCATGGCGACGCGCGATTGCGTCGCCATGCCGTTGCGTCGGTGATGGTTGGCCGAGCGTGCCTTGACGCGCGAGATTACGCCGGTTCTCCCGCGCCGTTCGCGAGTTTCGCCGCTGTGACGTGCGATTGCGTTGCCGCTTGCTGCTGCACCGACGCCGATTTCTTGTGGTCGATCAACAACACGGCGACGACCGCGATGACGGCGGGAATGGCGATTGCCATAAAGTTTTGCTGCAAAGGCAGGGACAGGCTCACCAGCATGCCGATCGCGATGGGCGCGAGAATGGCGCCGCTGCGTCCCACCCCGGAGGCCCAGCCGATGCCCGTGCCGCGCGCGGCCATTGGATAGAACTGTCCCGCGTAGGCGTAGGTGACGATCTGCGTGCCGATGGTCGACGCCCCGGCCAACCCCACCAGCACGAAGAGCACCGGCGTCGGTACCTTCACGCCGAGCAGCGTGATGGACACGGCGGCCAGCGCATACATGCCCACGAGCACGTACTTGATGTTGAAACGGTCGGCGAGCCAGCCGCCGCCGATGGCGCCGAGCATCGCGCCAAAGTTCAGCACGAGCACAAACGTGAGCGCCGAGCCGAGGCTATAGCCGGCGCTTGCCATGAGTTTGGCGAGCCACGAGCTGAGCGCATACACCATGAACAGACACATGAAGAACGCGACCCACAGCATGACGGTGCTCACGCCTCGCCCGTCCTGAAACAGACGCGAGAGCGGCGCAGCCTGCTTGCGATCCGTCGAGGCCAGCGCGAACTGGTCGCCCGGCTGCGCGACATAATCCGGCGCGAGGCGGGCAAGCACTTGCTTGAGCGCGTCGAGACGGCCAGTGCGGATCAGGAACGGCATCGACTCCGGCAGTGCCCTCATCGCGAACGGCACGAGCAGCGCGGGCAGACCCGCCGCCAGAAAGACGGACTGCCAGCCGTGCGTCTCAATCAGCCCCTTGCCGAGCAGCGCCGCGAGCATGCCGCCCACCGAATAGCCCGAGAACATGAGCGTGACGAGCGTGGCGCGCAGGCGACGCGGCGCGTACTCCGTCATTTGCGCGACCACGATCGGCATCACGCCGCCAATGCCGACGCCCGCGAAGAAGCGCGTCACGGAAAAGCTGATCGGCTCGTGTGTGAATCCGGCCATGGCGGTGAACAGCGAGAACATCAGCACACAGATGGCGATGGCTTTGCGACGGCCGATGCTGTCGGCCACCATGCCCATCGCAATGGCGCCGAACATCATGCCGAAGAGGGCGGCGCTGACCATGAAGCCGGCACTGGTGGCGTCGACGTTCATCGCTTTCATGATCGAGGGCAGCGCAATGCCCGCGACCGCGAGATCGTAGCCGTCGAAGATGATGATGAGCGCGCACCAGAGCAGGATGCGGTAGTGATAGCCGTTCAAGCGGGCGTTGTCGGCCAACTCATGTACGTCGATAGGTCGCATGCGAGTGTCTCCATAACGAATCCGCCCTCCGTCGAAATGCGGAGAGTCTTGGGGATGTCTTGACCGACGCAAGCGGCACCAGGCCGGGCTCCATCCGGGCGGCCGAGGACCGTTGCCGAGGAAGCCGACTGCCTCAACACACCTCGATGGGCAGCTATTTATGCAATATTGTGCATGCAGTAAACGCGAAATGACGATTCACTGCAAGGACAATTTGCCCGATTCAGGGTTTTACAGGAGGAAACGAGGCGCGTAAGTGCCTGTTTAATTGTGGTGGTGAAGGGTGCGGAGGGAGCGCGGTGTGCGGCGGCAGGACGCCGCCGCACGAAGACGCAGGATGCAACTTATTGCTTGGCGACCGAAAACGGCGGGAGCTGATAACTCCAGGTCTCGCTTACGGCCTTGCCGCCGGAGACGAGGGCGGCCCGCAGTTCCACGACCTTGGCCGGATCCTTGACCATCACACGCAGATTCAGGCGCATGCCATGCGTGACCGGGTTCGGTTGCAGCGTCTGCTCGATGAGGGTGGCGTTATCGCTCACGCTGACCTGTGGCGCGACCGAACCGGCGGGCAGCGTGGCGAGCGGGCCGCCGTCGAAGTCCACGATCAGCCCGGTGCTGCCGTCGAAGTGACGGATCAGGTTGGCTTGCGTAATCTCGCCCGCCGTGCGCAGCGTCTGCTTCACCCAGGCCAGACGTCGATCGACGATGCCGCGCTCATTCATCGTCCAGTGGATCGTGTAATCGGCCTGCAGCGGCTGCCCCTTGGGTGGCAATTGGTCAGGTGTCCAGAACGCGCCGATGTTGTCATTGGTCTCGTCCGGCGACGGGATTTCCACCAGTTCGATATGGCCCTTGCCCCAGTCGCCCTGCGGCTCGATCCAGGCGCTTGGGCGAAGATCGTAACGATCCTTCAGGTCCTCGTACTGCGCGAAATCGCGCCCGCGCTGAAGCAGGCCGAAGCCGCGCGGATTCGTCACCGGGAACTGGCTGATGGCCAGATTGCGCGGATTGTTCAGCGGACGCCAGATCCATTCGCCATTGCCGGCGTGAATGGCCAGGCCATTCGAATCGTGCAATGCCGGACGGAAGTTGTACGGATCGCGCTGCTGATTCGGTCCGAACAGGAACATGCTCGTGAGCGGCGCGATGCCGAGCTTGGTCACCGGTGCGCGCAGGAAGACCCGTGCCTGCACCTTCAACAGCGAATCCTCGCCGGGCGTCAGATCGAAGCGATAGGCGCCGGTGGCGCGCTTCGAGTCGAGCAGCGCGTAAAACACCAGGTGCTTGTCGCCCGCGTTCGGCCGTTCGATCCAGAACTCGCGAAAGGCCGGGAATTCCTCCGCGATGGGCAGGCCCGTGTCGATGGCCAGACCGCGCGCCGAGAGTCCGTAGACCTGTCCCTTGCCGATCACGCGAAAGTAGCTCGCGCCGAGCACGCTCATGATTTCGTCGAGCTTGCCCGGTTCGTTGATCGGGTAAAGCACGCGAAAGCCCGCGTAGCCGAGATTGTGCGTGGCGCTGCGGTCGAGCTTGAGATCGCCGAAGTCGAAGCGGTGGCTGTCGTACTTGATCTCGTCGATCTTGGCGTTGGGGCCTGTGCCGACGACCTCGTTGATCTTCACCGGCGTGCTGAACTGCATGCCCTGGTGATAGAAACCCAGCTTGAACGGCGAGGGCTGATCGTTCCATTCGAACGCGTCGCGCCGCGGCTGGATCTTGATGTAGTCGCCGAACGGCATCTTGGCGAAGGCCGGCGTGAGATTGCTCACTGGCGCGACGTAAGGTTTGTCGGCGAGCGCCTTCGCGCGGGCCGTGACGTCCTCGAGCGAGAAGGCATGGGCATGCGCGGCGCCCAGCAGGGCCGCACCCGTGACGAAGGCGGACACGAGCGCGCGTGCGCCGCGTCGATGCCAAGACTTGGCGAGGGGAAGCAGAACCACGAAATTCTCCAGTCGTTGGGGGGGGCGTATCGCGCCCGATGGCATCGCGACGTTCGCGAAAGCCGGGACGAACGCCTTCGGGAAAAACCAATTGTGGCAAAGTATCGCACTTCGCACTTCGAGTTACGCACCCGGATCGTTGCGCCGGTATGGGTAACGCCAGTTGATACGACGCGAGGCACTGCCGCGCGATCTCGCCGGTCATCCACACGTCGCGCCACATTGGATCGCTATCAGATGAGAATGTTCTCCGCACTGGCGCTCGCGGCCAGTCTCACGGCCGCACCGGCCTTCGCCGACGCGCCTGCCGCCCTGGGCAACGGTGCTCAAGGCAATCCCCCGGCGGCCATGCCGTCTGCGTCCGCCAAGCGGGCGTTCATCGACGACCTCATCGCGCGCATGACGCTGGAGGAGAAGGTCGGCCAATTGCGCCTGATCAGCATTGGCTCGGACATGCCGCAGCCGCAGCTCATCAAGGAGATTGCTGCCGGTCGCGTAGGGGGCACGTTCAACTCGGTCACGCGCAGCGACAACCGCCCGCTGCAGGACGCGGCCGTCAAGCAAAGCCGCCTGAAGATTCCCATTTTCTTCGCCTACGACATCGTGCATGGGCATCGCACCGTGTTCCCGATCAGCCTCGGCTTGGCATCGAGCTGGGATATGTCGGTGGTGAAGCACGCCGCACGCGTGGCCGCCATCGAAGCGAGCGCCGACGGGCTGGATGCGACGTTCGCGCCGATGGTCGACATCTCGCGCGATCCGCGCTGGGGGCGCACCTCGGAAGGCTTCGGCGAAGACCCGTACCTGGTTTCGCAAGCCGCGCGCGCGAGCGTGCAGGGATTCCAGGGCACGTCGCCGGCCAACCCGGACAGCCTGATGGCCTTCGTGAAGCACTTTGCGCTGTACGGTGCCGTGGAGGGCGGACGCGATTACAACGTGGTCGACATGAGCCCGATGCGCATGTACCAGGACTATCTGCCGCCGTACCGCGCCGGGATTGATGCCGGTGCGGGCGGGGTGATGATCGCGCTGAACTCCATCAACGGCACGCCGGCCACGTCGAACAAGTGGCTGCTGCGCGACCTGCTGCGTGACGAATGGGGATTCAAGGGCGTGACAGTGAGCGATCACGGCGCGATCGAAGAGTTGATGCGTCATGGCGTGGCGAAGGACGGCCGCGAGGCCGCGAAGCTGGCTATCGAGGCAGGCGTCGACATGAGCATGGCCGACGTGCAGTACCTCAAGCAATTACCGGGGCTGGTGAAGTCGGGCGAGGTGCCGATGCGCGACATCGACGACGCCGTGCGCGAAGTCCTCGGCGCGAAATACGACATGGGCCTGTTTGCCGATCCCTATCGCCGGATTGGCAACGCGGCGCAGGATCCGAAAGATGTGAATGCGCAGAGCCGTCTGCATCGTGACGCCGCGCGCGATGCCGCGCGCAAGTCCATTGTCTTGCTGGAGAACCGGCACGACACACTGCCGCTGGCCAAAGCGGGCAAGGTCGCGGTGATCGGGCCGCTCGCGGACGCGAAGATCGATATCCTGGGGAGCTGGTCGGCCGCGGGCGTGGCGGCGCAGGCCGTCACGCTGCTGCAAGGCGTGCGCGACGCGCTCGGCCCGCAGGCGCAGGTGACCTATGCGCGCGGCGCGAACATCACCGACGACCCGCGCGTGGTGCAGTATCTCAATTTCCTCGATTGGGACAATCCGGAAGTCGTGCAGGACAAGCGATCGCCGCAGCAGATGATCGACGAAGCCGTGCGAGTCGCGCGCAACGCCGACACGCTGATCGTGGCGGTGGGCGAAGCGCGTGGCATGTCGCACGAGGCGTCCAGCCGCACGAGCCTGTCGTTGCCAGGTAGCCAGTTGGCGCTGTTGCAGGCACTCAAGGCGACCGGCAAGCCGCTCGTCGTCGTGCTGATGAACGGTCGACCGCTCGATCTGAACTGGCCGAAGGCCAACGCCGACGCCATGCTCGAGACGTGGTACACCGGCACCGAAGGCGGCCACGCGATTGCGGACGTGCTGTTCGGCGACTACAACCCGTCGGGCAAGCTGCCGATCTCGTTCCCGCGCTCGATCGGCCAGATCCCGACGTACTACAACCAGTTGCGCATCGGTCGTCCGTTCACACCGGGCAAGCCGGCCAACTACACCTCGCAATACTTCGAGGAAGACTCCGGCCCGTTGTATGCCTTTGGCTACGGCCTGAGCTACACCTCGTTCGCGGTGTCGAAGGTGACGCTATCGAGCAAGACACTTGAGCGCGGCGGCAAGCTCGATGCAAGCGTGACGGTGCGCAACACCGGCAAGCGCGAGGGGGCGACCGTCGTGCAGCTCTACTTGCAGGACGTTGCCGCGTCGATCGTGCGGCCCATCAAGGAGCTGAAGGGTTTCGACAAGGTAAGCCTGAAGCCTGGCGAATCGCGCACCGTGCATTTCGCGATCGATGAAAGTCTGCTGAAGTTCTACAACGCGAAACTGCAATACGTGGCCGAACCCGGCGACTTCAACGTCGAGATCGGGCTCGATTCGCAACACGTCGAACAGGCGTCGTTCACACTGCAGTAATGGCGCCGCGTGTCGCGGCGTGGTGTCGCGACTTGACGTACCTCACGTCTGCGTCTGGAATTCCTCGCGAAGGAATTCCACGCAGGCACGGACCTTGGCCGACGATGCCACGCGCGACGGATACACGGCCCAGACGTTGGCCGGTTGCGTCACGTCGGGCAGCACCTGCACCAGATCCCCGCGCGCGATCAGCGCCCCCACGTCCCACATCGAGCGCAGCACGATCCCCTGTCCGTCGAGCGCCCACTGCACGGCCACCTCGCCGTGGTTCGTCGACAGTGGCCCCGTCACCTTGAGTGCGACCGCCTCGCCACGCTGTTGCAGCCGCCACATGCCGAACGGATGATCGCGTTCCTTGATGACGATGCACGCATGGCCGGCCAGGTCGCTCAATTGGCGCGGCGTGCCGTGCGCGTCGAGATAGGCGCGCGAGGCGCACAGCACCCGATGATTGTCCGCGAGCTTGCGGGCGATCAGATGCGGTGCGATGTCGTCGCCGATGCGCACGTCGAGGTCATACCCCTCGGCCGCCACGTCGACGATGCGGTCGAACAGGTCCAGGCGCACGTTGAGCTGCGGATGCAGCGCGCGCAGCCGCGACATGGCGGGTGCCACGGCATGCCGTCCGAAGCCGAAGCTGCTCGACACCCGCAGCGTGCCGCGCGGCACCTGCCGCGTGCTGGAGACATCCTCGATCAGGTGATTCACGTCGTCGAGAATCTTTTCCGCCCAGGCGTACACGCGTTCCCCTGCGTCGGTGATGGCCACGCGCCGGGTCGAGCGATGTAGCAAGCGCGTGCCAAGGTCGGCTTCGAGCATGCCGACGCGCTTGCTCACATACGCGGGCGAGACGCCCAGCGCTTCGGCTGCCGCTGAAAAGCTGGCACGGCGCGCGACCTGGCAAAACACGCGCAGGTCGTCGAGATTCGGGTTGACGGGCAGAGGTTTATTCACGATTCGTGGATAGTGGATTAACCGATTGAGGGATTTTATCCGCGTTGGAATGGAATAACCTAGCGTCATCATCCAACCCTCAGGAGAAACAGACCATGACCGACACGTCCCAGCGCCCTGCGCGTCCGTTCAAGATCGCCGTGATTCCGGGCGACGGCATCGGTAAAGAGGTGATGCCCGAAGGCCTGCGCGTGCTCGACGCCGCGTGCCGACGCTTTGGTATTCCCGTCGACTACCAGCACATCGAATGGGCGAGCTGCGACTACTACGCCAAGCACGGCCAGATGATGCCGGACGACTGGAAGCAGCAGCTCGACGGCGTCGACGCCATTCTGTTCGGTGCCGTGGGCTGGCCCGAGACGGTGCCCGACCATATCTCGCTGTGGGGGTCGTTGCTCAAGTTCCGTCGCGAATTCGATCAGTACATCAACCTGCGCCCGGCGCGTCTGTTCGAAGGGGTGCCGTCACCGCTGGCGGGCCGCGAGGCAGGCGATATCGATTTCCTGATCGTGCGCGAGAACACCGAAGGCGAGTACTCGTCGGTGGGCGGCGTAATGTTCGAGGGCACGGAGCGCGAGTTCGTGGTGCAGGAGTCGATCTTCACGCGCCACGGCACGGAGCGCGTGCTGAAGTTCGCGTTCGATCTCGCACAGCAACGTGAGCGCAAGCACGTGACGGTGGCGACCAAGAGCAACGGGATTTCGATCTCGATGCCGTGGTGGGACAAACGCGCGGCCGAGACGGCGGCGAAGTATCCGGACATCACGTGGGACAAGCAGCACATCGACATTCTGTGTGCGCGCTTTGTGCTCAATCCGGATCGCTTCGACGTGGTGGTCGCGTCGAATCTGTTCGGCGACATCCTGTCGGATCTGGGGCCGGCTTGCACCGGCACCATCGGCATCGCGCCGTCGGGCAACCTGAATCCGGAAGGTAAATTCCCGTCGCTGTTCGAACCGGTGCATGGTTCGGCGCCGGATATCGCGGGCAAGAACATCGCCAACCCGATTGGCATGATCTGGACGGCCGCGATGATGCTCGACTTCATCGGCCGCGGCGAAGGCCGCACGCGCGAGGCGCACGACGCCATTCTCGCGGCGATCACGCAGGTCATCAAGGACGGGCCGCGCACCGGCGATTTAGGGGGGAGCGCGAACACGACCGAAGTCGGTCAGGCGATTGCCGCCGTGGTCAGCGCGGGCTGAGCGATCGCATGACGCCCGTCGCGCGGGCGCGGTGCTCGACGTGACGTGCCGGCGGGGCGAGGCCGGCACGCCTGGAGACTCGCGGCAGGCGCCAGACCGAGGCCTGATTACGCGAAACCCGCCTCGGTGCCATGCTTCGTCGCGCTCGCGACGTATTCATAGTCCTGAGTGTTCACGTGCGTCAGTCGATATTCGACCGGCTTGAGATTGATGGAATAGGCAATGCGCTCGATTTCCAGCACGGGATCCCCCTCGGGAACCCCCAGCAGCGTGCCTTCACTTGCGTTGGCCCGGGCAACGCGCAGTCGCTCGTCTGTGCTGACGACGTTGATGCCGAACGCGTCCTGGTAGAAGTTATAGAGCGTGTTCGGTCTGTCACGCAGCATCGTTTCGGTCAGCGTTGGAAATATCGACTCGGGTAGCGTGATGGTGTCGACCATCACGACCCGTTCGTGCAATGCCAATGCGTTCGTGAACGTGATGATGCGTGCCCCCGGCTCGATGCCGAGCTTTGCCGCAATGGTCGCGGGGGCTTGCGACTTTCGGTAGTTGACCAGGGTCACGACCGGATACGTGCGCTCTCCGTCGCGCCGCGCCACGCGGAAGAAGCGAAAGAAGTGACGATCGCGACGATGCTGCGCGACGAATGTCCCCAAGCCCTGGTGACGAATCAGGATGTTCTCGGCGCATAGCTCGTCGATGGCTTTTCTCAGCGTGCCGATCGATACCCCGAAGCGCTCGGCCAGACGCTTTTCAGACGGGATCACCTCGCCGCCTTTCCATTCCTGTGCCGTCAGCGCAGCCAGCATCGCTTCTTTGACTTCCTTGTAACGCGTGCCGCCCGGGGCGGACGGCATGACCGTGACTGTGCTCACGTTTCCCCCGAATGCTTTGAATATGGCGCCATTGTACGCATCCGATTTGAAAGATGTAACACATATAGATGATATGGTTGACATGTATGAATTCAACGCCTACTATCGGTTCCAACGGCGGGCGCCATCGGGACAGGAGGGCGCTCAACATCGTCAACCAGGAGGCAGACATGAGTCAGGCAGCAGCGGGCGTGGGCGAGGCGACGAAGGCGAAAGCGGGTGAGCGCAAGACCATTCACATCGTCTTGCACGAGGCGAAGGACACGGTGGGGGTCGCGGTGGTGGAGGGCATCAAGGCGGGAGCGCAGTTGAACGCCTGGATCATGGACGAGGACGAGATCGTCACGTTCCCGGCCAAGCAGGACATTCCCATCGGTCACAAGGTCGCGCTCAAGGACATGCAGGTCGGCGATACGGTGTTCAAGTACGGCGTGGATATCGGGAAGGTGGTGTCGCCGATCAGTGCGGGCGAACACGCGCACGTTCACAACATCAAAACGAAGCGCTGGTGATCGGCACGTCGGCCCCGAGCTTCCCCTACCCCACATCGAGAGAGACATCATGAGCGTGATTCAACTGGACACCACTTTCCGTGGCTATCGCCGTGAGAACGGCCGCGTCGGCGTGCGCAACCACGTCATCATTCTTCCCGTGGACGATCTGTCCAATGCCGCCGCGATGGCCGTGGAATCCGCGATCAAGGGCACCATGGCGATTCCGCACCCCTACGGCCGGCTGCAATTTGGCGCGGATCTGGATTTGCACTTCCGAACGCTCATCGGCGCGGGCAGCAATCCGAACGTTGCCGCGGTGATCGTCATCGGGATCGAAGAGGGCTGGACCAAGCGCGTGGTCGACGGCATTGCGAAGTCGGGCAAGCCGGTGATGGGCTTTGGCATCGAGCTGCACGGTGATCACGACACGATCATGCGCGCGTCGAAGGCCGCCAAGGAAATGGTGCACCACGCGAGCACGCTCGAGCGCGAGGAGTGCCCGATCAGCGAGTTGTGGGTGTCGACCAAGTGCGGAGAATCGGATACGACGTCGGGCTGCGGCGCGAACCCAACCGTCGGCAATGCGTTCGACAAGCTGTACGGCCTTGGCAACACGCTTGTGTTCGGCGAGACCTCGGAGCTGACGGGCGGCGAGCAGATCGTCGCCGCGCGTTGTGCGAATGACGGCGTGCGCGAGCGATTCCAGTTCATGTTCGACCGTTACCAGGACATGATCAATCGCTGGAAGACGGACGACCTCTCCGAGTCGCAGCCGACCAAGGGCAACATCGCGGGCGGCCTCACGACGATCGAGGAAAAAGCCCTCGGTAACATTCAGAAGATCGGCAAGAAGTGCATGGTCGACGGCGTGCTCGACAAGGCCGAAGCGCCGACGCATTCGGGCCTGTGGTTCATGGATTCGTCGTCTGCGGCGGCCGAGATGGTGACGCTGTGCGCCGCGTCGGGCTTCGCGGTGCACTTCTTCCCCACGGGACAAGGTAACGTGATCGGCAACGCGATCGTTCCCGTGATCAAGATCTGCGCAAATCCGCGTACCGTTCGCACCATGGGCGAGCACATCGACGTGGACGTCTCGGGTCTGTTGCAGCGGGAGCAGAACCTCGACGAGACCGGCGACAAGCTTCTCGAGTGCATGCTGGCGACCGCCAACGGTCGCTGGACGGCTGCCGAAGTCCTCGGCCATCGCGAGTTCGTGCTGACGCGCCTGTTCGAAAGCGCATAATTCGCACCGCAGTCGCGCGCGGCGCCCGGTGCGGCGCTGCGCGTTGCCTTATGGCGTCAATGCAGGAGCAGTACAGAGGTCCCCGTCCGGTGCGCGCACCGGTTCGCCAAACCGCCCCATGAGCGGTGCGAGCCGGGCGCCTGTGCCGCATGTCGTCTGTTTGCAAGTGGAGGAGACACCATCTTGCGCGTGCTCAAACATCTCTATGTCCAGGTTCTGATCGGCCTGGCAGCCGGCATTCTCGTCGGCTATTTCGCGCCCGCTCTCGGCGTTCAATTCAAGCCGCTGGGCGATACCTTCATTCGACTGATCAAGATGTTGATCACCTTGCTGATTTTCTGCACGGTGTCCGTCGGCATCGCACGAATGGAAAACTTGAAGCAGGTCGGACGCGTCGGATTCAAGACGATTCTGTACTTCGAAGTGGTCACCACTATCGCGCTGGTCATCGGTCTGGTCGTGGCCAACGTACTGCATCCCGGCGCCGGGCTGAACATCGATCCGAAAACACTCGATCCCGGCGCGGTCTCGCATTTTGTCACCGAAGTCCACGTGGCCGAGCACAAGAACTTCCTGGAAGCGATCGTGCCGAACTCCGTGGTCGGCGCGTTCGCCCGCGGCGATCTGCTTCAGGTGTTGCTGTTCTCGGTGCTGTTCGGCATTGCCCTGTCGATCATGTCCGATCGCAGCAAATTCCTCTCGCTGGCCATCGAGCAGTTCGGCGACGCGTTGATGCGCATCGTCGAGATGATCATGCGGCTCGCGCCGCTTGGCGCCTTCGGGGCGATTGCGTTCACGGTCGGCAAGTACGGCATCGGTGCGTTGCAGCAACTGGGATTGCTGATTCTGTGCTTCTACGTGACGAGCATCCTGTTCGTGGTGATCGTGCTGGGAACCGCATGCCGCTGGGCGGGCGTTGGCCTGTGGCCGCTGTTGCGATACTTGCGCGAGGAATTGTTGATCGTGCTCGGCACGTCGACAACCGAGTCGGTGCTGCCACGCCTGATGGACAAGCTCGAACGCCTCGGTTGCCCGAAAACGGTCGTGGGACTTGTTTTGCCGACGGGCTATTCATTCAACCTCGACGGCGCCGCCATCTATCTGACGATGACGTCGCTGTTCATTGCGCAGGCCACCAACACGCATCTGACGTTGATGCAGCAGCTCGGGCTGCTGGCGATCCTGCTCGTCACGTCGAAGGGGGGGGCCGGAGTGGCCGGGGCGGCGCTGGTGGCGCTCACGGCAACCCTGTCGTCGCACAACATCATCCCCGTGGCGGGGATCACGCTGATCATCGGCATTGACCGCGTGCTCAACGAGGTTCGCGCGCTGGTGAACATGATTGGCAACGCGGTCGCGACGCTTGTCGTGGCGCGCTGGGAGGGTGTGTTCGATGTCGATACGGCGCGCGCGGTTCTCGCCCGACCGGGTGCAGGGCGCGAGGCGCCTTCGAGCCCACGGGTCGAGTCGTTGCCGCATCAGGCCATGCAGGACATGAAGCAATGAGCGAGAACGATAAGCAAAGCGTGATGCCGGCTGACCTGCGTCAGCTCGTACGCCGGGTGCTGGGCGCCTCGGGTGCGACACCGGCGACAGCCGATGCCGCCGCCGAGGCGCTCGTATATGCGGACGAGCGCGGTCTTACGTCACACGGCGTAGCCCGTCTGCCGATGTATGTCGCGCAGTTGCGCAATGGCCGCGTCGATGCGACCGCGCAGCCCACGATCGTGCGCGACAAGGGCGCAGCGTTTCTCGTCGATGCCTGCGACGGTCTGGCATTTGCCGCGTGCGACCTGGCAATGCGCACCGGTATCGAACGTGCGCGCGAATTCGGCACGGCGACGGCCAGCGTCATGCGAAGCCATCATTTCGGCGCGGGTGCCTTTCATCTTGAAGCTGCGGGTGCGGCGGGACTCGTGGCACTGGCGTTCAGTAACGCACCGGGCGCCATGCCCGCATGGGGCGGCACACGGCCGCTGTTCGGCACAAATCCCATTGCCGCGGTGTTTCCCCGCGCGAAGGCACCGCCGTTGACGATCGACCTGTCGATGTCGCAAGTCGCGCGAGGCAAGGTCATGGTCGCGGCGCAGCGCGGCGAGTCGATACCCGAAGGATGGGCGACCGATGCGCAGGGGCACCCGACCACCGATGCGCACGCCGCGCTCGACGGCATGATGCTCCCTTTCGGTGGTGCCAAGGGCGCGATGTTGGCATTGATGGTGGAGCTCCTCGCTGCGGCGTTGTCGGGGGCGCAGTTCGGCGCGGAGGCGGGCTCGTTCCTGGTTGCGCAGGGCAAGCGCTCAAGGGTCGGTCACTTGTTCTGGCTGATCGATCCCGCCGCGCTCGCGGGCACGCAGGCCTATCAGGAGCGGATCGAGACGCTCATTGCGCTGATGCTGATGGATGAAGCGGTGCGATTGCCCGGGGCGCGACGTGATGCAATGGCACAGGAGGCCTCGCAAGGCGGGATCGGCGTCCCGCGGGGGCTGCTTGCGCAACTCGAATCGCTGGCGGCAGGCTGTTCCGGCCAATGATCGACAGTGCGCGCGGCGCATTGGGCGACGGTTTGTCCAATCATGCGCGAAAGGCGCGGACGTCAATATCAAGTCCAGCGAGCCGGTGGCTCAAATGTTCGCGTGCGATAACACCCGTTCGCCACCGAAGGCGCGCGGGCGCGGCGCGTCGACGCGTTCGCGCAGCAGCGCCACCGCCCGCTGCGCGCGCGCCGACAGCGGCCACTCGGCGCGATGGATCAGCCATAGCGTGTCGACCACCGGCGGGCCGCAGTCCACCACGCGAATGGCCGCCTGCGACGCGAACGCCTGCCGCGCGTATTGCGGAATGATGGTGAACCCCAGCCCCCGCGCAACATATTCGAGAATCAGGCCGATCTGGTTCGTGCACCCCTTGCACGGCAGGCTCTGTACGCCGGGATTGCCCGGAAAACGACGGCTCAACAAGCGCGTCGACATCGCCTCGCCATCCGGGTGATCGATGTACCCGATGCGCTTCAGGTCCTCCCATTTGTGCACGTCTTCCCCCGCCGGAACCACGAGTTCGAGCGGCTCCTGCGTGAACGGCGTGGCGGCAAGCCGTGGATCGTCAGGCCGCAACGTCACCAGGCCTAGCTCGAAACGATTCTGCAACACGCCTTCGAGCACCTCCCGGTCAGGCGCGAAGCGATGCTGCACGACCATCGTCGGGTTGGCCTTCTGCATGTCGAGCAGGATCGGACACAGGTACAGCCCGATGCTGCCCGGCGTGATGAGTGTGATTTCACCGCAATCGTCGTCCGCATCGTCCAGCCGTGAGCGAAGATGCCGCGCCGCACACTCGACTTCGCGACAATAGGTCAGCAGCGCCTGACCGGCGGGCGTGAGTTCGATGGCGCGCGGACGCCGCACTAACAACGGCCCGAACTCCGCTTCGAGATGCTTCACGTGCTGGCTCACGGCCGCCTGCGTCAGGCCCAACCGGTCGGCGGTGCGCGTGAAGTTACCGAGCTCGGCGAGCGTGGCGAACGATTTGAGCCACTGAGGATTGACCATAATGAACTGTTATCAATTCGATAATGTGTGGATAGTTTTCATTATAGCGTTGTGAGACTAACATGGCGTTGGTCGACCTGCCACGGTCGAGGCGCTGCGAAACACCGACATCCGTCATGATCTTCAGCGACCGATGTCGTCCGTCAGCGCCGCTCCCCTGACTCCAAGAGAAACCCATGTCCGCCCTGTTTTCCCCGTTTGAATTGAAAAGCGTCAAGTTGCGCAACCGTGTGGCCATTCCGCCGATGTGCCAGTACAGCGCCGTCGACGGTCTCATCAACGACTGGCACCTCGCCCATTACGCCGGACTGGCGCGTGGCGGTGCCGGGTTGGTGATCGTCGAGGCGACCGCCGTCTCGCCCGAAGGCCGTATCTCCCCGGGATGCACCGGACTGTGGAACGACGCTCAGGCGCAAGGCATGGCGCGCATTGCCTCGGCCATCAAGGCGCACGGCGCGGTGCCCGGCATTCAGATCGCGCACGCCGGACGCAAGGCCAGCGCCAACCGCCCCTGGGAGGGCGACGACCACATCGGTGAAGACGATCCGCGCGGCTGGCCGACGATCTCGCCGTCGGCGGTCGCTTTCGGCGCGCATCTTGGCAAAGTGCCCAAGGCGATGACGCTGGACGACATCGAACGCGTGAAAGCCGACTTCGTGGCGGCCGCACGCCGTGCGCTGGCGGCGGGCTTCGAATGGCTCGAATTGCACTTTGCTCACGGCTATCTGGCGCAGAGCTTCTTCTCGGTGCATGCGAACCATCGCGACGACGCCTACGGCGGCGACGTCGCGGGACGCAGCCGTTTCTTGCTTGAGACGCTCGCCGCCGTGCGCGAGGTGTGGCCCGAGCATCTGCCGCTCACGGCACGTTTCGGCGTGCTCGAGTACGACGGCCGCGATGAAGAAACGCTGGCGGAATCGATTGACCTCACGCGGCAGATGCGTGAAGGCGGTCTCGATCTGCTCAACGTCAGCGTTGGTTTCTCGACACCCACCGCGACTATTCCCTGGGGCTCGGCGTTCCTCGCGCCGATCGCCGAGCGCGTCAAGAAAGAAGCGGGGATTGCCGTGGCGTCGTCGTGGAGTATCGACGACCCGCATGCGGCGCAGCGCGTGGTGGCCGACGGCCAGATGGATCTCGTGATGATTGGGCGCGCACTGCTCGCCAACCCGCACTGGCCGTATTACGCAGCGCGCGAGCTGGATGTGGCGCGTCCGTCGTGGGTGTTGCCCGCCCCGTATGCGCACTGGCTTGAACGCTATCGCGTGCAACGCGCCGCCTGATCACGGCGACGCGCCATGAACAACGCCCCCGTGCATCGGAAGATGTACGGGGGCGTTGGCATTTCAAGCGAGGTTCAAACGGTTGCCGTCACCAGTTGATATCGACGCAGAGCACATGCAGGCCTTGCTTGGCGGGCGTGGCGATGGAGGCGGTCACGCACAGGTGAGCCTCGTTGATCGAGAGATAGGGCGAGGTGAAGTGTACTTCGCCGGGCGCGCGCATGGCATCGATGAAATAAGGTCGCCGTGCCCAGTTCGCCCCCTCCGAATGCAGCAGCGGACGGAAACGCTTGGCGCGCTGTGACGAATGGTTGTGCGGCAGCACGTTGTCGCCGATCTGGCGTCCGGCGGCATCGAGCAGGAAGCAGCGCGCGGCATCGGGCAGCGCGAGCAGGTCGTGTGTCGCGTGTCTGAGGTCTTGCCCCTGAGCCAAGTGGGCGGCGGCCGCCTCGATGCCCGCCACATACGGCGCAAGCCGCGCATGCTCGGCCCGTTCCCGCTCGACGAGTTGCGTGCGCAGCGCCGACGACAGCGCGTCCATGCGCTCGGCCGCGACCTTCGGCTGCACGGGGTCCACATCCGGCCCCGCGAAGTACAGCCCCTGCACGAAGTCGACGTTGCACTCCAGCGCGATGAGCGCTTCGCGATCCGTCGCGAGGCCGCCCATCATCACCAGTTGTCCCGATTCGTGCAACAGCGACACGAGCCCGGGCAGTACGCGTGCCAGATGCGATTGCTCGGTCGCCTGCGCCAGAATGCCGCGATCGAGCACCACGATGTCCGGGCGCAGATCCCACACCCGGTCGATGTTCGAATGCTTGGCCCCGAAGCCGCCCAGCGCGATCAGGAAGCCCGCCTTGCGCAGGCTGCCGACGATGGCGCCGAAACGCGGGGTGTCGCCGCCCGCCTGCTCGGGCACTTCGAGCACCACGCGTTGCGGCGACAGGCCGATGGCCTTGAGCGTGGCGATGAGTGCGTCGCCGTAGACAGTGTCCATCAGGGCGGCGGGGTGCAGGCTCAGGAAGAGCCACGCATCGCGGCCGTCGAATTCATGGAAGTTGCCCAGATGCAGCGATTCGGCCAGTCGGCCCAGTTCGAGCATGTCGCCATGCCGCGCGGCCAGTGTAAAGACTTCGTGCGACGGGATGTGGCGACCTTGCGCGTCGTGCGCGCGCAGGGACGCGTGGTAGCCGATGGCGCGCCGGTGCGAGACCGAGAAAACCGGCTGGAAGACGCTGCAAATCGTGAAGTCGCCGTAGATGACGATGCGCCGGCCGTCTTCGGCCGCCGTCAAACGGGGCGGCAGCAAGCCGGGGGCGTCGAGATCGATCATGGTCATGGTAGGGACGGGCGCGGGGCAGCAGGGTTAAGTACAGGATAGATGAGCAAGAACCGTGCTCAAAGGCGCCCGGCGGCGCCGGCGCTATTGTCCCTGATTTTCCGCGATTTTTCGCCCGGGAGACGACGCATCGCACCAGCGTGCGTCGCCTTCGCACCAAACTGGGGCCTGGGCGTTAGGGCGCCTGGCATCGCGCCGCCGCCGGATGTCCGTCCCGGCGCGGCGGCGCTTGGCCCTTCAATGCTCGGTCACGCCGGCCCCGTGCCACACATTCTGGCGGCGCTGGCGGCTGCCGATCCACGCCGCGGACAGCGCACTGATGAGGCCGGCGCAGAGTACGTAGATGCAGATCATCCACGGCTCACCGCCATTCTTCTGCAACAGGTAGGTCGCGATGATCGGGCTCAGGCCGCTCGCGAAGATGCCCGAGAACTGGTAGACGAAGGAGATACCGGTGTAGCGGACCTTGGCGTCGAACAGTTCCGAGAAGAGGGCGGCTTCCGGTCCGTAAATCGAGGCGTAGATCACGCCCAGCGGAATCACGATGGACAGCCAGACGAGCATCACATTGCCGCCGCTCGCCTTCATCAGCCAGAACCCTGCGAACGACGACAGGCCGGTTGCGAGCGAGCCCCAGAAGTAGATACGCGTGCGACCGATGCGATCCGACAGCTTGCCGAAGAACGGAATGGTGAAGATCATCACGAACGCGGCGGCCATCACGCCGGTGAGCGCTTCGGTCTGCGACAGCTTGAGCGTCTGCGTCAGGTAGGAGATCGAGAACACACCGAAGACGTTGAAGAACACGCCGTCGATGAAGCGCGCGCCCATGCCGGCCAGTACATTGCCCGGGCTGCGCATGAGGACTTCGGCAATCGGCATCTTGATCTCGGTGCCGGCCTTCTTGATCTTCGTGAACTCGGGCGTCTCCATCACGTTCAGGCGAATGTACATGCCGATGGCCACCAGCCCCACCGAGAGGAAGAACGCTACGCGCCAGCCCCATGCCAGGAACTGGGCCGTGGTGAGGGTGTACGACAGCAGGGCAACCACGCCAGAGGCCAGGCACAGGCCGAGCGCGAGGCCCACCTGCGGCAGGCTGGCGTAGAAGCCGCGCTTCTCCTTGGGCGCATATTCGAATGCCATGAGCACCGCGCCGCCCCACTCGCCACCGAGCCCGATGCCTTGCAGCACCCGCAGCACGAGCAGCAACACCGGCGCCCACAGGCCGATTTGTGCGTACGTCGGCACCAGTCCGATGAGCATCGTGGCAATGCCCATGATGGTGAGTGTCATCACGAGCATGCTCTTGCGGCCGAGCTTGTCACCGAAATGCCCGAAGATCACGCCGCCCAGTGGCCGGCTGAGAAAGCCCACGGCGAACGTGCCATAGGCGAGCATCGTCGAGACGAGCGGGTCGCTGCCGGGAAAGTACAACTTGTTGAACACGATGCCGGCGACAACGCCGTACAGGAAAAAGTCGTACCACTCGATGGTGGCGCCGATAAGGCTGGCGACGACGACACGGCGCATCTGCCGGGCGTCGGTCTGCTTCGATGCATTCATGGTTGTCTCCGAATTTTGTAATGGTTGGGGCTGACGTGACTGGCTAAATGACGACGGCAACGCGTGCCGCTTCTGCTGGCGGCGCCTCGCTGCCGCGAATCTCCTGCATGCCCGACGCCTGCTTCCTGTCTTCGAGAATCATGTCGGCCGCTTTCTCGGCGATCATGATGGTCGGTGCATTCGTGTTGCCCGACACCAGCTCGGGCATGATCGACGCGTCCACGACGCGCAGCGCCGCAAGGCCGTGAACGCGCAGACGGTCGTCGACGACCGACATCGGGTCGTGACCCATCCGGCAAGTGCCCGCCGGGTGATAGATCGATTGGCTGAACTGGCGCGCGGCCTGAAGCAACTCGTCGTCGCTCTGATATTGCGCGCCCGGAATGAACTCGCTGATGATGTGCGGTGCGAGCGACGGGGCGGCGGCAATGCGGCGCGCCACCTTGATGCCGTCGATCACGACGCGATGGTCGCGCTCATCCGACAAATAGTTGGCGTGGATCGCCGGGTATTGCAGCGGATCGTTTGACCGGATCTCGACACTGCCCCGGCTGAACGGGCGCAATTGGCACACCGACGAAGTGAACGCCGAGAACCGGTGCGCACCCTTGCCCGGCTTGTCGGCCGAGAGCGGCTGCATGTGGAACTGGATGTCGGGACGCGTGAGCTCCGGGCGCGAGCGCGTGAAGATCGTCACCTGACTGGCGGCGAGCGTGAGCGGCCCCGTGCGGAACAACGCGTATTGCAGACCGATGAGCGCCTTGCGCAGCGGGTTGTTGACCTCGTCGTTGAGGGTGCGCTCGCGGGTCTTGAAAACCAGGCGCACTTGCAGGTGGTCTTGCAGGTTCCGCCCGACACCCGGCAACGCATGCCGTAGCGCGACACCGGCCTTCGCCAGCACCGTTGTCGGACCGATCCCCGAGTTTTGCAGCAACTGCGGCGACCCGATCGCCCCGGCCGCGAGAATGACCTCGACGCGCGCGCGTGCCTTCTTGCGCTCGCCGTTCTGCAGATACTCGACACCTACCGCACGCTTGCCTTCGAACAGCACGCGGCAGGTCTGCGCACGCGTCTCCACCACCAGGTTGCGACGCTCGCGCGCCGGCTTCAGAAAGCCCTTCGCCGTACTCCAGCGAAAGCCCCGGAACGCCGTCTGCTGGAAGTAACCGACGCCTTCCTGCGTCGCGCCGTTGTAATCGGCGTTGAATGGGATGCCGGTGTCGTTCGCGGCGGCGATGAAGTGTTCCGCGATCGGGCGGCGCAGGCGCAGATCGGACACCTTCAGCGGGCCGCCCACGCCGTGATACTCGTTGGCACCGTGCTCCTGATCTTCGGATTTGCGGAAGTACGGCAGCACGTCGGCATAGCGCCAGCCGCGATTGCCCAGTGCCGCCCAGTGATCGTAGTCTTCGCGCTGTCCGCGCACGTAGAGCAGCCCGTTGAGCGAACTGGAGCCCCCCAGCACCTTGCCGCGCGGCCAGTCGATCTGACGATTGGCCACGTTGGCGTCGGCCTCGGTGCGATAGCACCAGTCGAGTTCGGGGTCGTGCATCGTCTTGAAATATCCAACCGGGATGTGAATCCACGGATTGCTATCGGGGCCGCCGGCCTCGAGCAGCAGCACCCGGTTTGCCGGGTCCGCGCTCAGGCGATTGGCGAGCACGCACCCGGCGGAGCCCGCACCGACGATCAGATAGTCGACCTCATGTTCCATACCACTTGTCTCCTGCCTCGCATCTGCTTCGAATTGGGTGAAACGATTTGTTTCGGATTGTTTCGATCCAATGTCGGCGAGCCGTACGTAAATGCCAAGCAAAAAACCGCGTGCGGCGGAGAACTGAAACGGATTTCGCGCTTGGCGTCTCAGAACGAGACGATTGCTGCAGCGCATCTGCGGGGTTTTACTAGGGGTTGGCGCGCGGACTCGATGCGTCGATCGACTGGGGTACCGCGAGGTTTGTCAGACAGCCCCGGGGTTATCCCGAAGCGGATGATCGTCAAATAATTGGTATATTTTGTTTCTTTTATTGTGTTGGTGGCGAGCAAGGAGGCGCAATGCGCGAGACGGTCACGCTGGAGGAGGGGGAGTTGCGCGCGAGCGACGAGGCGCGGAATCTGCGTGCGCTGGCCGTCATTGAACGATTGGCGATGGCCGGACAGCCCTACACGTTGTCGCAGCTCGCCACGCGTCTGTCGATTCCGAAGGCCACCCTCATGCGCCTGATCGAGGCGCTGGAGGTCTGCGGCTATGTCTCGCACGTGCCCGATTCGCGCGGATCGGAGCGAGGTCTGTCGTTGGGGCCGCGCGCGGCGCGACTGGCGCTGGTCACGCTGGCGAACAACAACTTCACACGTGCGGCACGCTCGTTGCTGCGCGCGTTGGTCGATCGGGTCGGCGAGACCGTCAACCTGACAGCGCTCGACGGCGACGAGATTCTTTACATCGAACGGGTGGAGACGAACGAGCCGTTGCGCATGCAGATGCATCCGGGCATGCGTGTGCCACTGCATTGCACGGCGAGCGGCAAGCTGTTCCTGTCTCAGATGCCGGTGGCGGAACGGCGCGCCGTACTCTCGCGCCTGTCGCTCAAACGCATGACGCCGCGCACCATCACCGACGTGAGCCTGTTGGAGGCCGAGCTGGACCGGCTGGCCGCGCGCGGCATCGGCATCGATAACGAGGAATTCGTGCGCGGCATGGTGGCGGTGGGCGTGCCGGTGCGCGCGCTCGATGACGGCCACGTACGCGCGGTGCTCGCCGTGCATGGGCCGACGGCGAGAGTGACGCTGGAACAACTGCTGGCGCTGGTGCCCACGCTGCGCGAGACCGCGACGGCGCTCGCACCGCTGCTCGACTGGCAGCGGGCCGGCAAGGCGGAAGCGTTGGCGAAGCTGGCCGACGCCCGGGAGCCGCGCAGAGCGGTCTGACGTGTCAGAACGTCTTGGCGAGTTCCTTCGCGGCTTCCTGCAGGCGCGGCACGAACTCCATGGCCTTGGACAGCGACGTGCGCGAGACCGGGGCATGCACGGCCACGGCGGCAATGCACGTGCCGTCGTCCTTGAGCACGGGCGCGGCCACACAGGCGATGCCCAGCACGAACTCTTCGTTGTCGACGGCAATGCCCTTGTGCGCAATGCGGTCGAGTTCGCTTTCCAGCAGTTCGGGGTCAGTGAGCGTGTTCGGCGTGAAGCGTTGGAGCTTCATGGCGCGCAGGAGGGCGGCGCGTTGCTCGCGCGGCAGCATGGCCAGCATCAGCTTGCCGCTCGCACTGCTGTGCGCGGGTACGTGCGACCCCGGTTTGAGATCGAGACGCAGCGGCCACGGCGCTTCCATGCGGTCGAGATAGAGCACTTCGGTCTCGTGCAGCATCGTGAGGTTGCACGTCTCGCCCAGATCGGCCACGAGACGGCCAAGAATCGCATGGCGCATGCGTCGCGCACCCGCCTGCATCATCACGCCCAGGCTCAGTTGCGCGAGGCGCGGGCCAATCACGTAGGCGTTCTTCTGCCCCGGCTCGCGAATCACCAGGCCACCCGCTTCGAGTGAGCCGAGCATGCGGTGCAGCGAAGCTTTCGGCATCTGGATGTCGTGCGCCATGTCGGCGAGCGAGACCGGTGCGTCGGCCGCGACGAGATATTCGAGCAACGCAAACGCCCGCAGGGTCGGGGTATCCGCCTTGTTGTCTGCAGGAGAGTCGAGCTGAAGTGCTGCGTCGTTCATATGCGCCGTTCCGGAAAATGGATCAGCGGTATTGTACCCAAACGGGCCATCGAACGGATTGAACGGCATGGGCTGGGTTCCGATGCGTTTCGGTTGGTTCAAATGTAGATGAGCCATCAGGCGTCGTCAATCAGTATTTTTATTTTTCGGAACGAATTGTTTCTAAAAATGGTTAACGTTATGATGCACCGAATTGGCTTTGGAACAGGAGAGGGACGTAATGGAGACCGCAACCCAACAACCGGATCGTCTGATCGATGCCCGCAGCGTATTCGGCATCGATACGGATCTGCAGGTGCCGGCGTTCGGCGAGCGCGATGACCATGTTCCCGAGATCGACACGGCTTACCGCTTCAACCCCGACGTCACGCTGGCGATTCTGGCCGGCTTCATGCGCAACCGGCGCGTGATGGTGCAGGGCATGCATGGCACCGGTAAATCCACGCACATCGAGCAGGTGGCGGCGCGGCTGAACTGGCCGTGCGTGCGAGTGAATCTCGACGGGCACATCAGCCGTCTCGACCTGGTGGGCAAGGACGCCATCGTTGTGCGCGACGGCCATCAGGTCACGGAGTTTCAGGAAGGCATCGTGCCGTGGGCGCTGCAACGCCCGGTCGCGTTGATCTTCGACGAATACGACGCCGGGCGTCCCGACGTGATGTTCGTGATTCAGCGCATTCTGGAGCGCGACGGCAAGTTCACGTTGCTCGACCAGAATCGCGTGATCCATCCGCACCCAGGTTTTCGCATGTTTGCCACGACGAACACCGTCGGCCTCGGCAACCTCAACGGCCTTTACCACGGTACACAGGTGCTCAATCACGCCCAGATCGACCGTTGGAATGTCGTGGCGACGCTCAACTATCTGTCGCGCGAGGACGAAGCGGGCATCGTGCTGGCGCGCGTGCCGGAACTGGACAACGGCGACGGGCGCACGCTCATCGACTCGATGGTGAGCGTGGCGGAACTCACGCGCAAGGGCTTCGCGACGGGCGATCTGTCCACGCTCATGTCGCCCCGCACGGTGATCAACTGGGCGGAGAACGTTGGAATCTTCCGCGACGCCGGGCTGGCCTTTCAGCTCACGTTCCTGAACAAGTGCGACGAGGCCGAGCGCGCCGTGGTGGCCGAGTATTATCAGCGCGCCTTCGGTTGCGAGTTGCCCACGAACGACGGCGGCCGGTCGCTGCTGGCCGATGCGTCATGACGATATCCGAGCGCGAGGCGGCACGTCGCGCCGCGCGTGGCGAGGCACTGTGCGCCGCGACGGTGCGCGCACTGACCGGCGACGCCGCGCTGCATTACAGCGGCGCGCGCCTGTGCCGGAACATGCGGCCGTTGCCGTTGCATGCCCCCCATCTGCAAACGCTGCCGGCACCCGCGGATCCGCTGGCGACGCTGCGCGGTGCAGCCGACGGCGCGGCGCTGCGGTTGCGGCACAGCGATGCGGCGTTGCATCGCCGCCTGCAACCGGACGCACCGCTCGAGCGGCTGCTCTTCGAGCTGATGGAGCAGTTGCGCTGCGAGACGTTCATCCCGGCGGGCATGCCCGGCGTGGCGCAGAATCTGCGCGATCGCTTCGAGGCTTGGTCGCGCGCGATGCACACCGCTGGCGTGGCCGACAGTCATGTCGGGCTGCTGCTTTATACCGTCGCCCAGATGGGCTGGTCGCGGCTCACCGGCTATCCGGTCATCGAGGACACGGAAGGTCTCATCGAAGCCACGCGAATGGCCATCGCTCCACAGATCGGCGGCGCCCTCGCGGGCATGCGCCGAACGTGTGCCGATCAGGCCGCCTTCGCCGCGTACGCGCGCGCGCTGGCCGCCGATATCGCGGGCCTGATTCGTGCCGCCGGCGCTGACCAGACCGAGGGCGATGCCAAGGACGACGAGGACGAAAAAGGTGTGCGCAACGCGTTCTCGCTGTTTCTCGATATCGACGATCAGGAGGACGACGGCATCACGCTCGCGCATTCGGGCGATAGCCGCGTGCTCAAGGCGTCGGCGCAGGGCTACTGCGTGTTCACCCAGCGTTACGACCGTGAGCTGTATGCCGGTACGCTCGTGCGCCGGGCGCTGCTGACGGAATTTCGCGAACGGCTCGACGAGCGCATCGTCGCGCAGGCGATCAACGTGCCGAGGCTTGCGCGCGCGCTCAAGGCGGCGCTGGCGGTGCCGCAGCGCGACGGCTGGTCGTTCGGCGAAGAGCACGGGCGTATCGACGGACGGAGGCTCGCTCAACTGGTCAGCTCGCCTGCCGAGCGGAGGCTGTTCCGGCTCGAAAAGCATACGTTGATTGCCGAGTCGATGGTGAGCTTGCTGATCGACTGCTCCGGGTCGATGAAAGCCCAGATCGAAGCGGTTGCGATGATTGTCGACGTCCTGTCGCGGGCGCTCGATGCGGCGGGCGTTACCAACGAAATCCTCGGTTTCACCACCGGCGCATGGAACGGCGGACGCGCGCGCACCGACTGGCTCGCGCGCGGCAAGCCCAAGTTCCCGGGGCGTTTGAACGAAGTCTCGCATCTGATCTTCAAGGACGCCGTGACGAGTTGGCGCCGTGCCCGGTCCGACATCGCGTCGCTGTTCAAGGCCGATCTGTTCCGCGAGGGCGTCGATGGCGAGGCCGTCGAGTGGGCGTGCGAGCGGTTGCGCTCGCGCAGCGTCAACCGACGCCTGCTGATCGTGATTTCCGACGGCAGTCCGATGGACGCCGCCACCAACCAGGCCAACGACGACCACTATCTCGACCATCACCTGCGCGAAGTCGTGGCGCAACAGCAGGCGCTCGGCGATGTGGAAGTGCTGGGGCTCGGCGTGGGTCTCGATCTCAGCCCGTATTACCGGAACTCGCTGGCGCTGGACCTGACGTCGCCGCCCGACATGACGATGCTCTCGCGACTCGTCGACTGGATCGGCACTGGTGGTCGTCGCGCACACAGTTAACCGCCGCCCGCGTTGTCGTCCCTAAGCCATTTCCATCAACGCGCTCACCATCAAATGGGTGCCCAACAGGATCAACGTGAGAAAGGCGAGACGCCGCGTTGTCACGCTCGAGAGCGGAGGCGGATAACGGCGTGCGAACAGGGTGGCGAACGTCACGACCGGTAGCGCGACGACCGCCTGCCAGATCATCGACGCGGGCAACTGTCCCGCGAAGGCACTGTAGAGCGTGCGGATCGACGCCGTGACGGCGAACAACAGAATCAATGCACAACGAATCTGCACCAGGGTGAGCGGCTGGCGATAGAAATAGAAGATCAGCGGAGGCCCGGAAATGCCGAACATCCCGCTGAGCAATCCGCCGAAGATGCCGCTGAGGAAGAACCCCGTGTCGCCGGAGCGCTCGGTCTTCGGCGCGGGGCGCAGTGCCGAGCCGATACCTCCGTACAGCACGACCGCGCCGAGCAGCAGATGCAGCGCGTTCGACGCGGTGCCGTTCAGGTAATCGAAGAGCAACACGCCGACCACGACCGATGGCAGGATGCCCAGGGTCGCCGCGCCTACCGCCCGCCAGTCGATGTGATGCAGCGTGCCCGGCAGTGCAAGGGCGCTGTTTATTAGCGTGACCAGACTCACCAGAATGGCCACGCTCGCCACCGGCGCCAGCCCGAACCCGCTGGCGCCGCCCAGAACGATCATGCCCAGCCCGAAGCCCGTGACCGTCTGGAAATACGTGGCGAAGCCCAGCAACAGCATCAACGGCAGGTAGGCCGCAATGGCGTGAAGCGTCATGGCCGGGTGGCGAGCGGCGAGGTTCCGGTGAGCTTTGCCTGGGCGGCCTGCGCCTGCACGCAGGTCACGCCGATCACGTAATAGATGTCGTCGGCGCTGCAGCCGCGCGACAGGTCGTTGGCCGGCCGGTTCAGCCCTTGCAGGAGCGGGCCGATGGCTTTCGCTCCGCCGATGCGTTCCGCGAGCTTGTAGCCGATATTGCCTGCGTCGAGATTCGGGAAGATGAGCGTATTGGCATGGCCCTCGACTTGCGAGTGCACGACCTTGCGCAGGGCGATTTCGGCGACGATGGCCGCATCGAGCTGGACGTCGCCATCGATGGCCAGTTCCGGCCGCGCCGCTTGTACGAGATGGGTCGCCTGGACCACCTTGTCGACGGCCGCGTGCTTCGCGCTGCCGCTGGTCGAGAACGACAGCATCGCCACGCGCGGTGGCTCCATGAGCAGGGCGCTGGCACTGTCGGCGGCGGCCAGTGCAATCTGTGCGAGCTGGGCGGCGTCGGGATCGACGACCAGGGCGCAGTCGGAAAAGATCAGGCCGCCCTTCATCGTATGGAACGGCTCGCAGAGCATCATCAGGAAGAAGCTCGACACGAGTTGGAACGACGGCTGCACCCCGATGATCTGTATCGCCATGCGCACCACGTCGGCCGTGGTGTTGACCGCGCCGGCGACGGAGCCGTCGGCGTGGCCGAGCCGCACCATCATGTTGGCGAAGCCCAGCGGCGCGCGCATTTCCTCGACGGCTTGCTCGCGCGTCATGCCCTTTTTGGCGCGCATGCCGTACCAGGTCTCGGCGAAGGCATCGGTCAGCGGCGACGTGGCCGGATCGATCAGTTCCATGCCGGCCAGGTCGATGTGCGCCGCCTCGGCCGCTCGTTGTGTCTTGCCGATGTCACCAACGAGCAAGATGCGGGCGATGCCCTCGCGCGTGGCCCGTGCGGCGGCGGCGAGCACCCGCTCGTCTTCCGATTCGCACAGCACGATGCGCATCGGTGCGTGGCGCGCCGTGTCGATAATGCGATGGATGGCTTTCATGATGTCGATGTCAAAAAAAAGAAAGCGCCCCCGGCACCCACAGAGCCGGGAGCGCTGTCACACGAACGACCTCGACGACGTTAGACGTAGTCCTTGTACTTGTCGAGCATGCGCACCGGCTTGGCCAGCGCGTCGCGACGGAACGGGTCGCCCAGCTCGCGGGTACACATGATTTCGATGATCGTCGTCTTGCCGTGGTTCATCTGCAGGTCGATGGCCTTCTTGAGCGCCGGACCCACGTCTTCCAGACGATCGACCACGATGCCCTCCGCGCCCATCGCGCGGGCGATGTTGGCAAAGCTCGGGCTATCGAGTTCGCCCGCCACGAAGCGGCGGTTGTAGAAGTCGACCTGGTTCTTCTTCTCCGCACCCCACTGACGGTTGTGGAAGACCACGGCCGTGACCGGAATGTTGTGACGCACGCAGGTGAGCGTTTCCATCAGGCTCATGCCCCAGGCGCCGTCGCCGGCATACGAAATGGCCGGACGGTGCGGCGCGGCAACCTTCGCGCCGATGATCGTCGGGAACGCGTAGCCGCAATTGCCCCAACTCATGGCCGCGAAGAAGCTGCGCGGCTTGTTGAAGCGCAGGTAGCTGTTCGCCACCGAGTTGATGTTGCCGATGTCGGTCGACACCATGACGTCTTCCGGCATGGCCTTTTCCAGCTCGCGCAACACCTGACGCGGATGCAGATACTCGCCGCCGTTGAACGTGCGCTCTTGCTTCTGCTCTTCGATCATGTCGAGGCTGTACGGATCGCGTTCGTGAGTCCACTCGTCGAGTTCCTTCTCCCACGCGGCCTTCTCCGTGGCGATCTGGTCGGCGCGGGCGGCACGCGTGGCATCGCACGCGAGGGTGCGCTCGGCCAGACGCTGCGACAGCGCAATGGCGGCAGCCTTCGCATCGCCGCAGATACCGACCGAGATCTTCTTCACGAGGCCGAGCATCTTGTGATCGGCATCGATCTGGATGATCTTCGCGTTCTTCGGCCAGTAGTCCATGCCGTGCTGCGGCAGCGTGCCGAACGGTCCGAGGCGCGAGCCGAGCGCCACGACCACGTCGGCCTGCGCCAGCAGCTTCATGGCGGCCTTCGAGCCCTGATAGCCGAGCGGGCCGCACCACAGCGGATGGTTGGCCGGGAACGAATCGTTATGCAGATAGCTGTTCACGACCGGCGCGCCCAGACGTTCGGCGAGCGCCTTGCACTCTTCGATGGCGTCGCCCATGACCACGCCGCCGCCCGAGATGATGACCGGGAACTTGGCTTGCGCGAGCAGTTCGGCCGCTTCGTTCAGGCGCTCGTCGCCGCCTGCGCCACGATCGAGACGTTGCGGACGCGGAATCTCGGCCTTGATCTGGCCGTAGAAATAGTCACGCGGAATATTGAGTTGCGTCGGGCCCATTTCGGCCATCGCGCGGTCGAAGCAGCGGCCGGTGAATTCGGCCATGCGGGCCGGGTGGGTCACGTGGCCCTGGTACTTCGTGAACTCCTGGAACATCGGGAGCTGCTTGGCTTCCTGGAAGCCACCGAGGCCGATGCCCATCGTGCCGGCTTCAGGCGTGACGATCACGACCGGGCTGTGTGCCCAGTAAGCGGCGGCAATCGCCGTCACGCAGTTGCTGATGCCGGGGCCGTTCTGTCCAATCACGACACCGTGACGGCCCGAGACGCGAGCGTAGCCGTCGGCCATGTGGCCGGCGCCTTGCTCATGCACCACCGGAATCAGACGAATGCCGGCCGGCGCGAAGATGTCCATCGCATCCATGAAGGCCGAGCCCATGATGCCGAACATCTCGCTCACACCGTTGGCGACCATCGTTTCGACGAAGGCTTCAGACGGCGTCATGGCCTGCGGGCCACCGTCGGAGGCGGTCAGTTGTTGGGTGGCCGTAGCCGAATCTTTGGCGCTCATGGATGTCTCCAGTGAAAAATAAACGGAACAAATAATTCCGATTTAGTTGTGTAAGTGGAAATTTAGGCGAAGTATCTGCCGTGGTCAATCAGTATTTTTATTATTTGGTACGTTTTGTATTGAAAAATAAGATTAACGACGGCGGTGCCATGGATCCACGAGATGTCGGGGGCGTCTTAGAGCGCCGGGCGGTCTTTGCGGAAGGCGTTTTTCACTTCGATCTTGCCGTCGCGCAGGGTGAAGACGTCGACCATGCGGGCCTCGACGCGGGTGCCATCGGCTTTGGTGCCACGAAATGTCGATTCGGACACGCCGCGATTGCCGGTGACGAAATGCACGCCCTCGGTCCACGATGCGTCGGGGAAGGTCTCCCACGCGGACTGGAACGCGGTGCGCACGGCGTCACGGCCTTCGAAGGTGCGGCCCATCATGTCAGGGCCGGCGACGGCGTGGAACACGCAGGTATCGGTCATGCAGGCCATGAGGGCGTCGATGTCGTGCCGGTTCCAGGCGTCATTGAAGGTCGTGAGCAACTGGATGTCGGTGGAGTCGTGTTGAGTCGTCATGGCAAATTCCAGAAAAGGCAAAGAGGCAAAGGGTTCAACGCGCTTCGTCTTGCGCGTGATACTTCTGATAGAGGAAGCGCTGGCCGATGCGGCGGAACGGCGCGAAGCCCTGCCACTGCACGGCACCGAACACGTTCGGGTATTGCAGGGCCGAGTCGTAGATCGGCAGGTTCCACGACGGATCGCGCTCTCCGGCAATGCGCTGTGCGAGGCGGCGTCCGGCATGCGCGGAGAACGACACACCGTTGCCGCCGTAACCCACCGCATAGAAGAGGCTTTGTCGCGGATCGGGCTGCGTCACGCGCGGCATCATGTCGTGGCTCACGTCGACCCAGCCCCACCACGAATAGTCGATGCGAATGCCGCGCAGCGCCGGAAACTTGCGGTGCAGGCCTTCGACGAGCACCGCCATGTGCTTCGGATTCTGTGCGTCGGCACCGGTGATCGAGCTGCGGCTGCCGATCTGCACGCGGTTGTCGGGCAGCAGACGGTAGTAGTAGCGCAGCGTGCGCGTATCGGTAATGACTTCGTGGGTGCGGAAGTTCGTCGCGGCGAGTTCGTCGGGCGTGAGCACGCGCGTTACCAGCGAGTTCGACAGAATCGGCATGATCTTGGCGCGCAGGGCCTTCGTCACGTCGTTGCGCGTGTAGCCGCCGGTCGCGAAGGCGACGGCTTTGGCGCGCACCACCCCGCGCGGCGTGCGCACGTGATGCACACCGTTGATCGTCTGCACATCCAGCACGGGTGTGGACGGATGCACGCGAGCGCCGAGGGCGCGGGCCATGCGCAGATAGCCGAACGCGAGCTTGAGCGGGTGCACGCCGATGCCGTCGGGCTCGTGCATCGCGCCGCAGTTTTCCTGGTCGTCGACATACTGCTCGCGAACGTCGTCGCGCGAGAGGATGCGCGTGTCGTAACCGAAAACGTCGTGCATGACCTTGGCTTCGTTGCGCAGGAATTCCATCTTGCGATCGCGGTGCGCGATGTAGAGATGGCCGCCCGGTTGAGGCTCGCACTCGGGCACTTCGGCGATGAGCGACTTGAACGTATTGAAGCCCTCGCGAATTTCGGCATCGAGACGCAGGGCCGTTTCCTTGCCCCAACGCGCGATCCATTGCGAGCGATAGAGTCGTCCGCTGGCGTTTTGTCCCTGGCCGCCGTTGCGGCTGGTACAGCCCCAGCATGTGCGGTTCGCTTCGAGCACCATGGCGCGAATGCCGTGCTCGCGAGCGAGGAACAGCGCGGTCGCCAGACCGGTGAAACC
Organism: Pandoraea cepalis; assembly: GCF_902459665.1. Lineage (GTDB taxonomy): Bacteria > Pseudomonadota > Gammaproteobacteria > Burkholderiales > Burkholderiaceae > Pandoraea > Pandoraea cepalis. The sequence continues at coordinate 724,991 of NZ_CABPSL010000001.1, forward strand.
GGCACCGACGATGACCACGTCGACATCGGCATCGCCGGGCAGCGGGCCGTCGTCTTCGGGCGCATCGCCCGCGGTGGCGACCCAGTAAGTGGGCGCGTAGTCCATGCCGAGGCCGGGGCTGGCCGAGACTAGCGGATCGTAGAGGGGATCGTATGGCGCAGCTTCGGAGCGACGATCCAGCGCGAAGGTTTCAATCGTACCCACGGTAGGCTCCTGACGGAAATGTGACCATACTGCCAAGAACATTTTGCCGCGATTAGTACCACCGCCGCTTTGTGATGGTGCCAGTGAAAAGCGGCACCGTTGCAGCGTTTTCGCGGGTCGATGAGCGCCTCTCTGGCACCACATTTTTGTCTCATGTGGCTCTAAACGGCGCGAATTTTGGCTGTGGATACTGGGCCAAAAAACCGGCCTCTGATCGTCATTCGGCGATGCGGGCCACGTGTGCGCCGCAATGGCCGGTGCGCACAAGCCGATCAACGCCTCGCGCAGCGGAGAGAGATGATGCTCAGATGGTTCATTGGTCTTGGATTGCCGTATCTCGGTGTCGTGGGAATGCTGCCGTGGGCGGCGTCCGTCGATCGCTACGTGCTCGGGGTGCCGTTCATTTACGGCTGGATCTTCCTGTGGTTCGTGCTCACGTCCGGCTGCCTTGCGCTGTGCTGGGCGCTCTTCGACCGACATACCGTCGAGGAACCGGCGTAACGGCCGTTTCCCCTTAGTGCCTGGCGGCCGGCGTGTTTTGCCGTCGTGCCCAGCTCGCGCAGACAGCGCGACCAGCGCTTCATTAACGAATCTCCGGAGATTGCGTCGATGGCAACCCTCATCTTTGCCGGCTTCATCCTGTTGTCGGTTTATCTCGCCTTGCGAGCGCGCGGAGGACGCGGCCCGCAGAGCGTGCACGATTTTTTCGTCGCGTCACGCCAGTTCGGCGCGTGGCTCGTGTTCTTCCTCGCGGCCGGCGAGATCTACAGCATTGGCACGATGGTCGGCTTTCCCGGCGGCATTTACGCCAAGGGGCCGACGTATGGCGTTTGGTTTCTCGGCTACATCCTGCTGGCCTATCCGGTCGGGTATTTCCTCGGCCCGAAGATCTGGGATGCGGGCAAACGCTACAACGCGATCACACTGCCCGATCTGTTCAAGGGGCACTTTCAAAATCGCTTTCTCGAACTCGTGGTGGCGGTGACCGCCATCGTCTTCCTGTTGCCTTGGGGCCAGTTGCAGTTCACCGGTCTGGTGGCGGCGCTCAAGGGGCTGGGGTGGAACTTCCAGCCGCTGTGGCTCATCGCTTTTTCGGCGATGTTGGCCTTCATCTACATCGCCATTGCCGGCGTGCGCGCGTCGGCCTATATCGCCGTTCTCAAGGACGTGCTGATGGTGGCCGCCATCGTCATCACCGGGGTGGCCGTGGCGTGGGAAGTGGGCGTGACGCCGGTGTTCCAGGCCGCGAGCCAGCACGTGAGCAACGCGATGAACACGCAACAGCTCACGTTCGCCATGACGACCATCGTCTTCCAGTCGCTCGGCATGTACGTCATGCCATTTGGCGTGCAGAACTTCTTCACGGCGAAAAGTGCTTCGACGATTCGCCGCACGCAGGTCGCCATGCCGCTGTACATGCTGATGTATCCGTTCCTCGTGCTGGCGTCGTATTACGCGATCAGCCGGAACATCACACTGGCGTCGCCGAACGAGGCGTTCTTCGCCGCCGTGACGCAATTGCTGCCGTCGTGGCTGGTCGGGCTCGTGGCGGCAGGCGCGGCGTTGTCGGGGTTGCTGGTGCTCGCGGGGATTTGCCTCGCACTGGGCCCCATCGTCACGCGAAACATTCTGTCGGGCATGCCCGAGCATCGTCAGAAAGCCAGCTCGAAGGTCGTGATCGTGCTGTATCTGCTGGGCTCCATCGTACTTACGCTGCTCACGCCGAACCTCATGCTGACGCTGATCAATATGGCCTATTACGGGGTGACGCAGTTCCTGCCGGGCGTGATCGCCGTGGTCCTGCGACTGCGTGTCCGGGCGTCAGCGGTCGCGGCCGGCGTGCTGGCCGGTCAGGGGCTGGCGCTCGTACTTTACTTCAAGAATCCGGACCTTGGCGGCGTGAACCTCGGGCTGATCTGCCTGGTCGTCAACATCGTGGTGATGTCGGTGCTCAACTTGCTGCTTGGCGGCAGTCGCGAGCGTTCGATGGACACGGGGGTCGGCTCGCTTTCCACCTACAAGAAGTCGTGATGACAGACAGAGACAACACCGCAGCCAGCCGCGACGACATTCGCGTCTACGTCGCCCGCAAGATCCTGACGATGAACCCGGCGCAACCGATTGCGACGCACGTGGCCGTGTGCGATGGCCGCATCCTGGCCGTCGGCGATTTGCAGGACATGCGGCGCTGGACCGACGCGGCACCGATCGACACATTGCGCGACAAGGTGTTGATGCCCGGACTGGTGGAGGGGCACTGCCATCTCATGGAGGGCGCGATGTGGGATGCCGTCTACGTGGGTTACTACGACCGGCGCGGCCCCGATGGACACTTGTGGGAAGGGTTGAAGTCGCCGGCCACCGTGCTGGCGCGCCTGCGCGAGGCCGAGCAACGCATGACCGGCGACCCCAAGCCGTTGCTGGCCTGGGGCTACGACCCGATCTTCTTCGAGGGCGCGCCGCTCGTCGCGCGCGACCTCGATGCCGTGTCCGCCACCCGGCCCATTGCGATCCTGCATGCCAGTGTGCATCTGATGAATGTGAATTCGGCAATGCTCGCGCTGGCGGGCATCGACGGCGACACCGATGTCGAAGGCGTCGTCATGGGCACTGATGGCGAGCCGACCGGTGAATTGCAGGAGTTCGCGGCGATGTTTCCGGTGTATCGGGTCATTGGGGAAGGACTATCGATTGCCGCGAGCGAGAGTGTTCGCGCGATCTGGAATTTCGGACGCGTTGCGCAGCTCGCCGGGGTGACGACGGCCACCGACCTCGTCAACGACTTGACGCCGTCGGGCAATGCGAATCTTCGCGAGGTGACAGGTGACCCGACATATCCGATCCGCATCGTGCCGGCGTTTGCGCCGCAGCGCTGCCCGGAAGGGGGGCCGCAACGCGTGTTGAGCGCGCGTGAGGGCAACACGGACAAGCTTCATTACGGGCCGGTCAAATTCATTGTCGACGGCTCGATTCAAGGCTTTACGGCGCGGCTGCGCTGGCCGGGATACCACAATGGCAAGCCCAACGGGCTCTGGCTGATTCCACCGTCGCAACTGGTCGAGACGTTCATGCCGTTCCACGCGGCGGGCCTGCAATTGCATATTCATACGAATGGCGACGAGGCGACCGACGTCGTGCTTGATGCGATCGAGGCGATGCTGGCGCTGCATCCGCGTGTCGATCATCGCCACACGTTGCAGCACTGCCAGATGGCCGATGCCGCGCAACTCACGCGAGCGCAGCGGCTCGGCATGTGTGTGAACTTCTTCGCGAACCACGTCTACTACTGGGGCGACGCACACTATCACCAAACGATGGGCCCGGATCGCGCCAATCGGATGGATGCCGCCGAGGTCGCCCGTCAGATCGGCCTGCCGTTCGCCTTGCATTCGGATGCGCCGATCACCCAGCTCAATCCGCTGTTCACCGCGTGGTGCGCGGCCAAACGGGAGACGTCGTCGGGACGCGTGCTGGGCGACTCGCTGCGCTTGCCGGTGGCGGATGCCTTGCACGCGATCACGTTGGGTGCCGCGTTCTCGTTGGGCATGGATCATTTGGTCGGGAGTGTCGAAGTCGGCAAGTACGCCGACTTTGCCGTCCTTGAGGCGGATCCGTTCGAGGTGCCCGTCGACGACCTGCGACAGATGCCGGTGTGGGGCACGGTGCTCGGGGGCGAGGTGTTCCGCGCCCCGGCGTGACGACGATGCAAGGCAGTCAACCCCTCGCACCCGCAGCGGTCGCTGCGGCGCCCAGGCCGCCGATCCCGATGGTCGTCCTGGGCGGCTATCTCGGTGCGGGCAAGACCACGCTTGTCAACGCGCTGCTGCAAAATGCCGAGGGGTTGCGCGTTACCGTGCTCGTCAACGACTTCGGTTCGATCAATGTCGACGCGTCGCTCATTCGTGAGCGAGGCGACGACGTGATCGGACTTGAGAACGGCTGTGTGTGCTGCACCATTGGCGGACGCCTGGTCGAGACGCTGATCTCGCTGGGCGAGCGCGCGCAGCGGCCCGACTTGCTGGTGATTGAGGCGAGCGGTGTGTCCGATCCGCTGCGCATCGCGCAGGTGGGGTTGCTCGACAAGGCATTCCGCCTGCATGGCATTGTGGTGGCGGTAGACGTCGATGGCATTGACGCCGTACTGGACGATCGCTATGTCGGCGACATCGTCCGGCGTCAGATTGCGGCGGCCAGCACGCTCGTGCTGACCAAGACCGATCTTGTGAGCGACGCCAGGTTGCAGGCCGTCAGAGAGCGACTGGCATCGCTGGGGGCAACGCAGGTCGTTGTCACCGCGAACCAGGGCGTCGTGCCACCCGCCATTCTCTTTCCCGATGACGTGATGACCTTGCCCGGGTTGCTGAGCCCGCGCCCGATGGGGTCGGCATCACGCGCGTTGCCGCGTGGACTGCGCAGTTTCAGCGTCGCGACCGGTGGCGTGTTCGACCGGTCGCGACTGAAAGCGGCGCTGGCCCTGTTGGGCGACAAACTGCTGCGCGCGAAGGGCTTGGTGGCGCTGCAGGCCGGTCAGATGAGCGAGCTGCATGTCGTCGGGCGTCGTTCGATGCTCACACGTCGCTCGGATCTCCCTGCCGCGTCGTCGGTCATCGTGTTCATTGGCATTGTTTCGGACGAAGACGAGCGTCGGCTCACGCAGGCGCTCGAAGCCGCCATGCTTCGAAGCGCGTGCGACGACGAGGCTATGCGATAGGCGGCGTGAATTGCTGCGCGTGGAAACGAGGCACGCTCAGACCGTTACGTCGTTAAGTTCGAGCAAGGCTGTCTCCAGAATGTCGAGGGCTTCGTCGAACACCGCTTGTTCTATGGTCAGCGGAAACAGGAAGCGAATCACGTTGCCATGGGCACCGCAACTCAGCAGCAGCAGTCCCTGTTCCAGTGCGCGGGCCTGGATCCGTTTCACGACTTCCGGTGCCGGCGCTCCGGTCTGGGGATCGTGGAATTCCGCCGCTACCATTGCACCCGGTCCGCGCACTTCGACAAGCTGCGGCACCGAAGCCTGTAGCTTGCGCAGGCGCGCCTTCAACTGGTTGCCCAAGGTCTCGGCGCGCGATGAAAGCTGCTCTTCCTCGATCACATCCAGTACTGCATGCGCTGCCGCAACGGCCAGCGGATTCCCCGCATATGTCCCGCCCAGCCCCCCCGGCGCGGCTGCATCCATGATCTCCGTGCGACCGACGACTGCCGACAGTGGCATGCCACCTGCCAAACTCTTGGCTACGGTCATCAGGTCGGGTATCACGTCGTAGTGTTGCATCGCGAAAAGCTTGCCTGTACGAGAAAAGCCGCTTTGCACCTCGTCCGCGATCAGCAGGATGCCGTGCTGCGTGCATAACGCGCGCAAGGCACGCACGAACTCCGGCGGCGCCTGGTAGAAGCCACCTTCGCCCTGCACCGGCTCGAAGATGATCGCGGCTACCCGCTGCGGGTCGATGTCGCTCTTGAACAGCTGTTCGATCGCCGCGAGGCTCTGCGCCGAGTCGATCTCGTGCAGTGCCGATGGGAACGGCACGTGGTACACCTCGCCAGGGAACGGCCCGAAACCCTTCTTGTATGGCGCGACCTTGCCCGTCAGCGCCATGGTCATCATTGTCCGACCGTGGAATGCCCCGCCGAATGCGATCACCCCCGTACGTCCCGTGGCGGCACGTGCGATCTTGATCGCGTTTTCGACAGCCTCGGCGCCGGTGGTGAAGAAGGCAGTCTTCTTCGAATGGTCACCCGGCGTGCAGGCATTCAAGCGCTCGGCCAACGTCACATACGATTCATACGGCACGATCTGGTATGCCGTGTGCGTGAAGCGATCCAGTTGTTCGCGAATCGCCGCTACGATCTTGGGGTGACGATGCCCTGTGTTGAGCACAGCGATGCCGCTGGCGAAGTCGATGAAACGCCGTCCTTCGACATCCCAGAGCTCGGCATTTTTCGCTCGTTCCGCATAGAAATCGCACATGACTCCGATCCCGCGTGGGGTGGCGGCATTTTTGCGCGCGTGAAATTCCGCATTCAACATTTCGACTCCTGAGTGGTCCGGTTGCCGCGCCGAGGTTCGGCACGATCTGGCTGATAGTTCGGAATATACTCAGGTCTGGTTCTTAAAAAAGAGCCATTTCATTATCTTTGATGGGGCCGCTTTTTTGGCGAACGAGGTGCGGCTTCGCCTCGGATGGGAATGGACAGTCGCTGAGGGAGAATCGTGCCCGGCGATCCGAATGGCTGAGCATTGGTATTTTCGGCAGCGCTTGTCTACGGCTTCAGGTGCTTTTCGATGACGCGGGCGAGGCTGTCGAAGGCGGGCTCAATACGGTGGTTGGGCACGCACGCATAGCCGAGCAACAGGCCCGATTGTGCCGAGGCTGGGTCGATGTAATAGCGCGTCAGAGGCCGCACCACGATGCCCGCTTCCAGCGCTTCGTCGGTAATTCTCTCATCCGAAATGGGGTTATCGCGCGGGTCTCGTGACTGCCCATGCAGGCCAAGCACCAGGTGCAATCCGGCTTCGTCGCCCATCACCGGCAGCGCATCGCCGAAGTTGGCGCGAATCGTATCGATCAACAAGGTGCGCCGCTCGCCGTACAGCGCGCGCATATGTCGAATGTGCGAGGTCAGGTAGCCATCGATGATGAAGTCGGTCAGCAGCGCTTGCTGCATCAGTTGGCCTTCGCGATACAGCTCCGACAGGCCGGTGCGAAAGTGTTCGATCAGGTTCTCGGGCACGACCATATAGCCCATGCGCAAACCGGGGAACATGGTCTTGCCGAAGCTGCCGACATAGATGACCTGACCTGCCGTATCCAGTCCTTGTAGCGATGAGATCGGCCGGCTGCCATAGCGAAATTCGCTGTCGTAGTCGTCCTCGATCACCCAAGTACGATGCTTGCTCGCGAAATCCAGCAGCATTCGGCGGCGCGACAGGCTCATTACCATCCCCATCGGATACTGGTGCGATGGCGTGACGAGAATCAAGCGCGGTGGTGGGCCCTGCATGTCCTCCACGCTCGGGTTGAGGCCTTCGGTATCGATCGGGATCGGCTTCAGTTCGAGGCCCGACATCCGGAACACGCTGCGCACACCCCAATAGCACGGCTCTTCCAGCCACGCGACGTCGCCAATATCGCTCAGCAGCTTGACTGCCAGGTCGACCGACTGATGCACGCCGGTCGTGATGATGATTTGATCGGGATTGCAATTGACCGAACGTGCCACGCGCAGATAATCCGACAGGGCACGTCGTAACGGACGGTAGCCGCTGCCCGATGCATACGTCAGCAGTTCATGGCTGGGTTGGCGCCAGAGCTTGGCTTGGAGGCGGTTCCATGTCTTGCTCGGGAATTCGGAGGTGTCCGGTACGCCGGGCATGAAAGCACCCCATTGTCGCTTTGATACGCCCGCCTGATCGATCATTTGCTGCCCCCGCGTCGACAAGCGCTTGTGCGGCTGCTCGTGCGATGTCATCTCCGAGGCGGCCGTATCGACACCGCGCGCGGGACGCGTATCCGCCACGTAGGTGCCGCTACCAGTGGACGAGGTGACATAGCCCTCGGCAGTCAGTTGGTCATAGACGTGCAGCACGGTATTGCGCGCCACCTGCAAATCGGCGGCGAGCGTTCGCGAGGAGGGCAGCTTCGTGCCGGGCGGCAACTGGCCGCTCAGGATGGCCTGCTGGAGCAGGCTATTGATCTGACGATATGCCGGCTCGCCGCCCGCTTTGTCGAGATGCTGGATCAGCCAGTCCGACAGAATGATTGCGTCCAAAGCGGTTCCATCGAGAATAAAGAAATGGTTCCCTATTGTAGGGCCAAATCAGTCTATATTCGGATTCAAGTTAAGTTCCACGGCGCCGAAAACGTCGCAACGCCCTAAGCGCATTGGGCTTGTCGCGCTTCGGTGCGCGCATATCTACCAGGGATGAAGAGGCCCGCGATGGTGAACAGCAAACAGGTACTGGTGAGTTTTCGTCGCGTGAGCAAGACCTACGACGGCGAAACGTTGGTGGTCAAACAACTCGACCTCGACATCTACCAAGGCGAATTCCTGACCTTGCTGGGACCGTCGGGATCGGGCAAGACCACTTGCCTGATGATGCTGGCCGGGTTCGAGTACCCCACTGGCGGAGAGATTTGGCTCGACGGTGTGCTGCTCAACACGGTGCCGCCGCATCAACGCAATATCGGCATGGTTTTTCAGAACTACGCACTTTTTCCACACTTGAGCGTGGCGCAGAACGTTGAATACCCGCTGAAGGTGCGCCGCGTGCCTGGCGCCGACCGTGCGAGGAGAGTCGCAGCGGCGCTGGACATGGTGCAGATGGGGAGTTTTGGCAAGCGCTATCCGGCGCAGTTGTCGGGGGGGCAGCAGCAGCGTATCGCGTTGGCGCGCGCACTGGTGTTCGAGCCGCGTCTAGTGTTGATGGACGAGCCGCTGGGTGCGCTCGACAAGCAACTGCGCGAACACATGCAACTGGAGCTCAAGGCGTTGCACGAGAGGTTGGGCGTGACGTTCGTGTATGTGACGCACGATCAGGGCGAAGCGTTGACGATGTCCGATCGTGTCGCCGTGTTCGATCAAGGTTATGTACAGCAGCTCGATACCGTGGACCGCTTGTATGAGTCGCCGTGCAATCAATTCGTTGCGAACTTCATTGGCGACAGTAACCGCCTGCGCGGGGTGGTCTCACAACTGGGGGACGACTACTGTACGTTGCGGCTCGCGGACGGAAGCGAGGTTCGCGGCATGAGCGTTCACGCGCCGGCGGCTCGCGACGTCGGCAGTACGGGTCGTCGCGCCCAGATTGGAGAAGTGGTGAGCGCATGCATCCGCCCCGAACGCATGCGCCTGATTGACCCGGCTTCGTCGGTCGACGGCGGCGTTAATGGCGTGGTGGGACGTGCAGCCGGCCTGATCTATTTCGGCGACCACGTGCGCATGCGCTGCCAATTGCCGCAGCAGGACGAATGCTTCGTGAAGGTGCCGCTGGGAACGCCGGCGCTCAAGCACTTTGTGCCAGGCGTACCGGTCGCGCTCGCGTTTGAGCCGGAACATCTGCGCGTATTCACTTGATCAAGATATCCCGTTTCCTTGTCTAGTTGTCCGTCTGACCATCAACAGGAGTTGAAGATGAAGAAGGTTGTAAACACAGTATTCGTCGTTGCCGGCGCCATGCTGTTCGGCGTTGCCCAAGCCGCCGACGTGACCGTTGTCAACTTCGGCGGTGCCAACGGCGACGCCCAGAAAGCAGCTTTCGTGCAGCCGTTCGAGAAGGCCACCGGCCATCATGTGACGAGCGTCGAGTACAACGGCGAGCAGGCCAAGGTCAAGGCCATGGTCGAAGCCAAGCGTGTGAATTGGGACTTGGTCGAAGTCGAGTCCGGTGACCTTGGCCGTGGCTGCGACGAGGGATTGTACGAAAAGCTCGACTGGAGCAAGATCGGGCCGAAGAACGGGTTCACGCCCGCCGCGGTGCAGACCTGTGGCGCAGGCATTTTCATCTGGTCGACGGTTTTGGCATACAACGCCAGCGCGCTCAAGACTGCGCCGACGGGTTGGGCCGATTTCTGGGATACCAAGAAATTCCCGGGCAAGCGCGCGATGCGCAAGGGCGCACGCGGCAATCTTGAATTTGCGCTGATGGCCGACGGCGTTGCGCCCAAGGATGTCTATCGCGTGTTGTCGACCAAGGAGGGTGTCGATCGAGCCTTCAAGAAGCTGAGCGAACTCAAGCCGTCGATTCAGTGGTGGGAAGCGGGCGCTCAGCCACCGCAATTCCTGGTGGCCGGTGACGTTGTCATGTCGACGGCGTTCAACGGCCGCATCGATGCGGCGCAGCGCGAGGGAAAGAACCTGAAGGTGGTCTGGAACGGCAGTATCTACGATCTCGACTACTGGGCGATTCCGAAGGGATCGCCGAAGAAGGACCTGGCACTGCAATACATCGCATATTCGCTGTCGACACCCGCGCAGAGTGCCTATGCCAAGCACATAGCCTACGGCCCGGTCAACAATGAGGCGGTCAAGTCGCTCGATGCCTCCACCCTGAAAGACTTGCCTAACTCGCCGGCTAACGTGACGACTGCTGTGCTTCAGAACATCGACTTCTGGACGGATCGCGGCGATGAACTCGAGCAACGCTTTGCGGCATGGGCCTCGAAATAAGACGATGTAGCAAGCCTATGCTTCGGGTTCGCGCGGCACCGACGAGCGAACCCGAAACGGTAGTGGAATCGCAAGATTCGACGTCGAGAAAAGAGATCTCCTACATGCAAACCGCAACACTGGCCGTTGCCGAGAACATGCGACTCGTTAAAGACGAGTTGCGTCAGACCCGGAATCGAAAGCGGATCAAGGCGCTGGCCTTGGTTGCACCGCTGGCGATTTTTCTGCTCCTGATCTTTGTCGTGCCGATTGCGATGCTACTCACTCGCGCGGTCGAGAATCCCGAGGTCGTCGGCGCCTTGCCCACGACAAGCCGCACGCTGCACGGCTGGGATCGCAAGCAGTTGCCCGGCGACGCCGCGTACGTCGCACTGATGAGTGATCTGACGGCGCTACAGGACGGCGATAGCCTTGGCGGCCTCGCGCGACGCCTCAACACGGAATTGCCTGGATTTCACACACTAGTGATGAAGACGGCGCGGGCGTTGCCGTTTACCGATGACGACGGCAAGACAGTGCCGCTCACACAGGCGCGCGAGCGGCTGGTGAATTTTGATGCGCGATGGGGCGAACTGCCCTATTGGCAGGCGATCGCCAAGAACAGCAGCCGCTACTCTGCATTCTATGTGCTCGCGGCGCTGGACCATCGGCAGAATGCGTTCGGCGAAGTGGTGCCGGCCGACCCGGACGCGTCGATCTACCTGAACATCTTTGCGCGCACTTTCGGCATCAGCGCCGTGGTGACATGCTTCGCCTTGTTGATCGGCTTTCCGCTTGCCTATTGGATTTCGACGCTGCCGGGCCGGCGCGCGAACTTGATGATGATCCTGGTGTTGATCCCATTCTGGACGTCCATTCTCGTGCGTGTCGCCGCGTGGATCGTGTTGCTGCAGGGGCAAGGCTTGGTCAACAAGGCACTGATGGTGAGCGGCATGACACGCGCGCCACTCGAGCTGCTTTTCAATCGGGTCGGCGTGTACATCTCGATGACCCATATCTTGTTGCCCTTCATGATCTTGCCGCTGTATAGCGTGATGAAATCGATTCCCCCGACGTATCAGCGCGCGGCCGTCTCGCTGGGGAGTCATCCGTTCGCGGCGTTCTGGCGCGTCTATTTGCCGCAAACCTATCCGGGCGTTGGCGCTGGCGCGCTGCTGGTGTTCATCCTGTCGATCGGCTACTACATCACACCAGCGTTGCTGGGCGGACCCAACGACCAGATGATCAGCTACTACGTGGCCTATTTCACGAACGTTTCCATCAATTGGGGTATGGCGTGTGCATTGGGCGGCCTTTTGCTTGCCGCCACGCTCGTGCTGTATGTGGTCTATGGGCGCCTGACGCGCGCGGAATTGGGCATGGGGTGAGCAATGAGACAACCAGCAATCAATTCTCATAACGCGTATCAGGAGCCGCCGGCAACCGGTGGTCGTCCATCGCGCTTTCCGCCGTATGTTTCCCTGGTCGAGCGGCTCTGGTACTACCTGCTGCGCGCGGGTAACGCGCTTACGCTGTTGTTCCTCGTGCTGCCGGTTCTGGTGATGGTGCCGCTGTCGTTCTCGGACAGCACCTTCCTCGCGTATCCGATCCCGGCGTACTCGCTGCGCTGGTATCACAACCTGTTTAACTCCGACGAGTGGATGTCGGCGGCACGCAATAGTTTCATTATTGCGCCGTTGGCCACCTTGCTGGCGACGATACTGGGCACGCTGGCTGCAACGGGGCTGAACCAGGTGCAATTTCGCGGCAAGGCGATCCTGATGGCGGTGCTGATGTCGCCGATGATCGTGCCGGTGATCGTGGTCGGCGTCGGCATGTATCTGTGCTTCGCGCCGTTGGGGCTGGCCGGCACTTACCTGGGCATGGTGCTGGCGCACGCCGCGCTGGGCGCACCGTTTGTGGTCACCACGGTGTCGGCCACCTTGCGGGGTTTCAACCAGAATTTGGTGCGCGCGAGCCTGTCGCTGGGCGCAGGCCCCCTGGAAACCTTTTTTCGCGTAACGCTGCCGGTGATTGCGCCAGGGGTGATATCGGGGGCGCTGTTCGCCTTCGCGACCTCGTTTGACGATGTGGTCGTGACGCTGTTTCTCGCCGGACCGGGGCAGGCGACGCTGCCGCGTCAGATGTTTACCGGGATTCGTGAAAACATCAGCCCGACCATCGCTGCGCTTGCGACCATCCTGATCGTCTTTTCCACTTGTCTGCTACTTGTGCTCGAGTGGCTGCGGGGGCGAGGTGCCAAGCGTAACGCGACATAAGCGCACGTCGGCCCGTCCGAAGGCATGCCGCATCGTCTCGATGCCAGCGGTAGTCCACGAATGAGGGCGGTGGCAAGCGGTCGTCGGAATTTGAACGTTCGCCTATCGACAGAATCTCTGCCACCGCCCTTGTCACACCGACCTATCTCAGATCTCGAAGCCCGGGTCCGGCGAGCGCAGCTTGCGCCAGATCGACCGAACGGTGAACGCCACGAGCAGGACCGTCAGGCTGGCCACCCCGAGGGCGAGGGGCGTGCGCTGGTCCGGGATGAAGGCCATTGCCCCGACAATCGACAGCATGCCGATAATCGCGACCCAGGTGAGGTACGGATAGCCCCACATCCGAATCTTGAGCTTGCCCGGCGCCTCGCGCTCCAGCCGCTTGCGCAGTTTCAGCTGCGAGAAGGCGATGAGCACGTACACGAAGATCGCCACCGTGCCATAGGAGTTCACCAGAAAGGCGAACACCGTATCGGGCGACACGTAAGACATCACCACGGCCGCATAGCCGAACAGCGTGCCGATGAGAATGGCGCGAACCGGCACGCCACGCGCATTGAGCTTGGCCAGCGAGCGCGGGGCATCGCCACGGCGCGTGAGCGCGAAGAGCATGCGCGACGAGGCGTACAAGCCCGAGTTCAGTGCCGAGAGCACGGCGGTCAGTACCACGGCGTTCATGATGTGCGCCGCTGCCGGAATGTGCATCGCTTCGAGCGCGCTCACATACGGCGTGGCCATGCCGGCGGAGTTCCAGGGCACGAGCATCACCACCAGCAGGATCGAGCCGATGTAGAAGAACAGCACGCGGCCGATGACCGAGTTGGTGGCACGCGCCACGGCTTGTTGCGGCTCGGCCGCTTCGGCGGCGGCAATCGTCACGATCTCCGCGCCGAAGTAAAAGCCGGTCGCCGCGACCGCACCGGCCATCACCGGGCCAATGCCGTTGGGCATGAAGCCGCCGTGCGAGAGCAGGTGTCCGGTGCTTGCCACCGCACCCGGCCACAGGCCGAACACAAAGAGCCCGCCGAGGAACAGGAACACGACGATGGCCGCGACCTTGATCGACGCGAACCAGAATTCGAACTCGCCGTAGGACGCCACCGACACCAGATTCGTCAATGTCAGCACCACCAGCAACGCGAGACTGATGGCCCAGGCCGGGATGCCGGGGAGCCAGAACTGGATCAGGTTGGCACCCGCGACCGCTTCGACCGCGACCACGATCACCCAGAAGTACCAGTACATCCAGCCTGTCAGAAAGCCGGCCAGCTCACCGCCGACCGGCTTGTCGTTCCAGGCGAGCCGTGCGTACTCATAGAACGACCCCACCGCGGGCAGCGCACACGCCATCTCGCCGAGCATGCGCATCACGAGCACCACGAGCGCGCCGGTAATCAGGAACGACAGCACGGCCGCCGGGCCGGCGGCATGCACGACTACGCCACTGCCGACGAAGAGGCCCGCACCGATCACGCCGCCCAGCGCGATCATGCTCATGTGCCGCTGCTTGAGGCTCGATTGCAGATGCGTGCCCTGTTCACGATTGGCCATGACGACCTCCCGTGATGGGGCGTGCGATGCGCACGGCGCTATCGCAGACGCTGATGGAACAAGGGGAGAGGGAGAACCGGGGGGGAACCGCCAATGCGACAACGCGCCGCTCACGGGCAACACGCCCGACCTGCAATGTCTCGACTACCACACAACCTCCTGAAGACCTTATCTGACGGCAGGTGCGGCGGGGGGAGCCGCCCTGCGTCTTTTGTAATGACCAACGGACCTGCTTACGTCTTGTCAGACCTTGCCTTTCCAGGGCACCAGCACGCGCTCGAGGTAGCGCATGATCAGATCGAATCCGAACGCGAAAAAGCCGATCACGATGATCCCCATGATCACGATGTCCGACGCGAGGAATTCCGCCGCGTTGAGCACCATGAAACCGAGTCCGCTCGATGCCGCCACCATTTCGGCAGCGACCAGCGTTGTCCAGCCCACGCCGATGCCGATGCGCATGCCGGTGAAGATCTCCGGCAGTGCCGACTTCACGATCACGTGCATGACGATCTGGCGCGGCGAAGCGCCCATCGAATAGGCCGCGTGAATCTGCTCCATCGACACCGAGCGCACGCCTGCCCGTGCCGCAATGGCCAGCGGCGCGAAGATGGCCAGGTAAATCAGGAACACCTTCGAGAATTCACCGATGCCGAACCAGATGATGACGAGCGGCAAGTAGGCGAGCGGCGGCAGCGGGCGGTAGAACTCGATCGGCGGATCGAACACGCCGCGGCCGATGCGCGACACGCCCATGAGAATGCCCACCGGGATGGCGGTCACACAGGCCAGCGCAAAGGCGCCGAAGACGCGATACAGACTCGCGAGCGTGTGCTCCCACAGTGTCGAGCCGGCAAAGCCCTCCGTGGCGACCTGCATGAACTTCTCGATGATCGCGCGCGGTCCCGGCAGGAACAGCGGCTTGATCATGCCCGACGACGTAATGGCGATCCAGAGCAGCAACAGGGCAACCACGGTCACGACGCTGATCGCCAGGCTCGGGCCTTGGCCGGGGGCGCCGAACGACTCACCGGCCTTGACCGGGCGCGGGGCAAACATGCGCGCGAAGAAACCGCGCCGACGCGGTGTACGGGGCGCAACCGCCGGGCGGCGCGCGCCGGGCGAATTGGCGGCAGCGGCGGGCGGCGTGGGGTGAGGGGTGACGGGTTTGGTCATCATGGTGTTCTCTCCTGCAGCAATCAGGCTGCGACCGCATTGGCATTCGACGTCGCCGACTGGCCCGCACGTTCGTCGCCGTAGATGATGCTGAGCACGGTCTCGCGCATGGCGATGAAATCCGGGCTCGACTTGATGGTGCGCGCGTCACGGCATTCGAGATAGCGCTGGTTGAAGTCAAGCTCATACGTGTGCGTGATGCGTCCGGGGCGCGGCGACATCACGATCAGGCGACTGGCGAGGAACAGCGCTTCTTCGACGCTGTGCGTGATGAAGAAGATCATCTTGCCGGTCTCGCGCCACACGTCGAGCAGCAGTTCCTGGATGGTTTCGCGCGTGAGCGCGTCGAGTGCGGCCATTGGCTCGTCCATGAGCAGCATCGACGGATTGCACGTGAGCGCGCGTGCGATGCCCACCCGCTGCTGCATGCCGCCGGAGAGTTGGTAAATCATGTGATTGTGGAAGTCCTGCAGCCCGACCAGCGCGAGATTGCGCGCGGCAATGGCGCGTCGTTCCGTCTTCGGCACGCCTTGGAGCTTCAGCCCGAACTCGGTGTTCTCCATCACGTTGAGCCACGGCAGCAGCGCGTGCTTCTGGAACACCACGCCGCGATCGGCGCCAGGGCCTTCGATCGGGGCATCGCCCAGCAGCAATTCGCCGGACGTGGGCGCGATGAAGCCAGCCATCAGACTGAGCAGCGTGGTCTTGCCGCAACCCGAGGCGCCGAGGGCCACTACGAAATCGCCGGGTGCGATGGTCAGATCGACGTGAGCGAGCGCCTGCACCTGCTCGCCGGGACGCCGGCCGGGATAGACGACGCTGACGTCGTTGACGATGAGTTGTTCCATGAAGCCCTTCTCCTGTCGATCGAGCGATCGGGGAGGGGCGGTCGCGCCTGAACTTTCGGCGTGACCGCCCCGGTACGGCTTACTTCAGTTTAAGTGCGGCGTCGACGTAGCGCGACGTGACATAAGGCGTGTAGTCGGCCTTGACGGCATCGATCTTCTGCTGGCCCTTCAGGAACTCGGCCGTGTCCTTGAGGGCCTTGGCGGCGCGGCTGTCCTTGCCACCGCCCAGCCATTCAGCCGATGCCTGCTGCTGGGCCGACGGGAAGGCATAGAGCGAGAGCGCGCCGGGAACGTCTTCCGGCTTGCCGCCGATCATCTTCACGATGGCCTTGACCTGTGGCGAGGTGGCGGTCCAGGCGGCCTGATGATCACGGTAGGCCGCGTCGGCGTCGGCGATCACCTTGACGAACTTCGCCATGAAGTCGGCGTTCGCCTCCCCCCATTTGCGGTCGACGGCGATGCCGTCAAACGTCGGCTTGCCCTGCTTCGACAGCTCTCCGGAGGTGATCAGCACGTGACCGCTCTTCTTGATCTGCGCGAGCGCCGGATCCCAGACGTAGGCCGCATCGATGTCGCCACGCTCCCACGCCGCTACGATCTGGTTCGGCTGCATGTTGAGCACCTTCACCTCGGTCGGCTTGATGCCCCATTGTTGCAGTGCGAACATCGTGTGGTAGTGCGTGGTCGAGACGAACGGCACCCCGATCTTCTTGCCCTTCAGGTCGGCGGGCGACTTGATGTTCGAGGCGTTGCGCACGACCATTGCCTCGGCCTGGTTGATGTCGTCGAGAATCCAGAACAGTTGCAGGTCCAGCCCCTGCGAGACGGCGGCGGCCATCGGGCTGGAGCCGAGCACGCCGATCTTGATGTCGCCCGAGGCGAGGGCCGTGGCGACCTTGGCGCCCGACTCGAACTGACGCCAGTGGATCTTGTAGCCGGTGGCCTTCTCGAATTCGCCGCCGGTAATGGCGACCAGCCACGGATCGACGATTTGCTGGTACGCAATCGTCACCTCTTTTTCCTGCGCCTGCGCCGTCGAGGGCAGCGTAAGCCCGAGCGTCAGCGCAGCGGGGAGTGCAGCTGCCGCCAGCGCCGTGGCGGCGAACGCCCGTCGCAGCCGGTTCGGAAGTCCATTCATGGTTCACCTCTAATCGGAAAGTTTTCGGTAGAACACTCGGGTTTGACGCACACGCTGTTAAGAATCGGCGCCAAGTGATTGCATCATTGCCGCCAGCCTTTTTGTTCGTTAGAGCCAGTTGGCCGCATTTGATGATGCCAACTGGTCCAGTGGACCCGAAATCGGCTCGCAAGCCGCATGAATGCTGGAATCCGGCGTGATTTCGCGCGACTGCGGATAAACCCCAACTCGGAATGGATGTCACCGTCACTTGAGTAATAATTGACGTTCTGGAAGGGTGAGTCGAGAGGGGGCACGATGTCGAGCCGGATTTCCGCGGCGATGTGGAACCAGTTGTTTCAGATGTCGGCGCACGCCGGCATGAGTTTGCAGAGCCAGATTCGCCAGATGCTGGTGTCGGCGATTCTCGACGAGCGGCTGATGCGCGGCGCTGCGGTGCCGTCGTCGCGCGAGTTGGCCGAAGGGCTTGGCGTGGCGCGCAACACGGTGGTGCTCGCCTATCAGCAACTGGTCGACGAGGGCTACCTGATTGCGCGGGAGCGGCGCGGGTATTTCGTCAACGGCGATATTCTGGCGCCCCGCGTCGGGTCGCAGGTCACGCCGGCGCGCGATGCGCCGGCGTTGGCGGCTGGCACCATCGCGCCACGGGATCCGGCGACACCGGACTGGGAGGGGCGCTACGTGGTGCGTCCTTCGGGGCAACGCAACATCGTGAAGCCCATCGATTGGCAGAAGTATCAGTACCCCTTTATTTACGGCCAGTTCGATCCGACCATGTTCCCGACGGCGGATTGGCGCGAGTGTTGCCACAAGGCGCTCACCGTCATGGAGATCCGCGACTGGGCACCGGACATGATCGCGCGCGATGACGAGACACTGATCCAGCAGATCCGCACGCGCGTGCTGCCGCGACGCGGCGTGTGGGCCGACGCCGACGAGATCGTGCTCACCAATGGGGCGCAACAGGCGCTGTACCTACTGGCGGATTTGCTGGTCGGAGCGCACACGACGGTGGGGATCGAAGACCCGGGCTACCCGGACGCGCGCAACATCTTCGCGATACGCACGCCAAAGCTCGTGGGCTTGCCCGTGGACGAGTCGGGTCTGCCGGTCGACGATCGCTTGTCGCAGTGCGATTACGTCTACGTCACGCCGTCGCACCAGTGCCCCACGACGACCACGATGCCGCTGGCGAATCGCGAGGCGTTGCTGCGTCGGGCGGAAGCCGAAGACTTCGTGGTGATCGAGGACGACTACGAGAGCGAAAACAGCTATTCGGACATTCCGATTCCGGCGCTCAAGAGCCTGGATCGCAGCGACCGTGTGATCTATATCGGGAGCTTATCCAAGTCGTTCGCCCCTGGGCTGCGCCTGGGGTATATCGTGGCGCCGGCGGCGCTGGTGGCGGAGTTGCGGGCGTTGCGCCGCTTGATGATTCGCCATCCGTCGGCCTTCATTCAACGCTCGTTTTCGATGTTCCTGGCACTGGGCCATCACGACGCCTTGCTGCGTCGTCTGGCGGATACCTATGCGAAGCGTGCCGAGGTGCTGAGCGCGGCGCTTGCCGCGCATATGCCGGAGGTGTCGTTCGTGCAGGTGAAGGGCGGGGCGTCGTGCTGGGTGCAAGGGCCGCCGACACTGAACGCGAACGTACTGGCGGCGCGGGCGAAGGTGCGCGGCATTCTCATCGAGACGGGCGACATTTTCTTCATGGGCGATTCGCCGCCGCTCAACCGGTTCCGGCTGGGCTTTTCGTCGATACGGCTTGAGCACATCGAGTCGGGCATCATCGCGCTGGCCGAGGTTCTGCGCGAGACGATGGCGCAGGGGTAGGTTGCGTGCGGCCGGCAGTCAGCGGGCGTTGCTGGCTTATGATGCGTCGGCAGGCGACATCGTTGAACATGGAGGCAGGCAGGGAGCATGGATAGCAAGTGCAAGAACCGGGCGACGCTCGTTGGATTGGCGGCCGTGGTGTTGTGGAGTTCGATCGTCGGACTGATTCGCGGCGTGAGCGAGAGCTTCGGGCCGACAGGCGGCGCGGCGATGATGTACACCGTGGCCTCGGTGTTTCTGCTGTTCTCCGTCGGTTTTCCGCAGATCAAGACATTCCCGAAGCGATATCTGTATGTGGGAAGCCTGCTGTTCGTAGCCTATGAACTTTGCCTGTCACTGTCGATCGGCTACGCGAACAGCGCGCAGCAAGCGATCGAAGTCGGCATGGTCAACTATCTCTGGCCGACGTTCACGCTGATCTCGGCCATCGTCTTCAACAAGCAGCGCGCGAATTTTTGGGTGATTCCGGGGTTCTTTCTGTCGATGCTCGGCATTTGCTGGGTACTGGGCGGCGATCATGGCCTCGACGTCGCCGAGATGGCAGCCAACGTGCTCGCCAACCCGCTGAGTTACGGCCTGGCGTTCGCGGGCGCGGTGATCTGGGCCGCTTATTGCACCGTGACGACGCGCTATGCCGAGGGCAAGAACGGCGTGACGTTCTTCTTCATGCTGGTGGCGGCGGCGCTGTGGGCGAAGTACCTCGTGGCGGGCGGTGGGCAGATGCATGTGAGCACGCTCGGTATCGTCTACCTGGTGCTGGCCGCATGTGCGATGGGCTTCGGCTATGCCGCCTGGAACGTCGGCATTCTGCGCGGCAACGTGACGGTGCTGGCCGGGGCGTCGTATTTCATTCCGGTGTTCTCCGCGGCAATATCGGCGATGTTGCTGCAAGCGCCGCTGTCCTTCGCGTTCTGGCAAGGCGCGGCGATGGTGTGCGGCGGCTCGATACTTTGCTGGACGGCAACGCGATCGCGACGGCCAACCGGCGTGACGTCGAAGGCGGTTGATGTGCGGGAGTGAGTCGTCGTCAAGGGCACGTGTCGAACAACGATGCGTGTGCCCCGATGGCTGGGAATGCCAGAGAGCACGGTCCGCGATCAAGCGCGATCCGTACCCCGGTATCGAAGGAGGCGCGTGACGATGGAACTCACCCTTTCATTGGCACTGTCGATGGCGCCGTCATTCCCGAATATCGGCCGTGTCAACCGGGTCAGAACGCCGCCCGTCGGCATTTCCACGGCGAGCCGTGCCCCGCGCTCATATGCGTGACGCGCGGTGTCATGCCAATTCACCTGACGGGCCATGTTCCAGGCGAGATCGTCTGCAATGTCGTCGGGACGAAAAAGCGCACGCGCCCGGGTGCAACTGACGTAGGTCATCGTTGGCCGTTGAAAGCGCACTTTCGCGGTGGCTTGCGCCAACGTGCTCGCCTGGGCCGTGAGCAACGCGCAATGCGACGGCACCGCCATTGCCAGTCGAGCCGCCTGTGCGGCACCGGCTTTCGACGCCAGCGCCTGTACACGATCCAGCGCGGCATCGTTGCCCGCCACCACGATCTGTTGCTCGGCATTCAGATTCGCGACGTAAGCGGGCGAGTCGTCGGTGTGAACTGCCTCCACAATGTCGGCCACCGCTGCTGCGGACAATCCGGTAATCACCGTCATGCCATAGCCGCGCGGATAGGCCGTCTCCATCAAGCGGCCTCGCAGGTGCACGAGACCCAGCGCATCCCTGAAATCCAGCGCCCCTGCCGCGACGGCTGCCGTCCAGGCACCGATCGAGTGGCCCGCCACAAGGTGCGGTGTGGCCCCTTGTGCGGCGAGCGCTCTTGTCATGGCGACCCCCGCGATCAGCAGACTCAACTGCACGGCGGTGGTCGAGCGAAGCGAATCTGTACTGCAAAGCGTCATCGGATCGATGCCAGTGGCATCGTGCGCTTCGGCCAACGTTGATTGGACCTCGGGCGTGTCGGGCAATGCGCCCAGCATGCCAGGGCGCTGCCCCCCCTGACCGGGATAGGTGAACAAGATGCTCACGTCGCGTCTCCGACGTCGCCCCACGGATCCGCAACCAGTGTCGGACCTTGGTCGGTTTTCACGAGCATGCGAGGCGGCGAGCGCAGCCATTCGCGAAGCGAGAACCCGCCGCGCCCAGTATCGACCTGGATGTCGATGCGGCAAGTTCTGTCGCGCGCAATCCATGCGAGCGCGTCGCATTGCGCGTCGGATGGCGGAAACGGCAGGCGAATGAGGACATCGAGATCGCTTTGCGAATGCAGGGCCGGCAAGCCGGTGGCCAGCGCAAAGCCGACGCCGCCGGTCGGTCCCCAATGCAATCCCAAGGCATTGAGGGCCGGGGCGAGATCACGAAGTGCTCTGAGGCACGGCAGCGGTGTTGTGGGCTCGATCCCGGCGACGCGATCGAGCAGCGATTCCGGCGAGACGATGCGGCGCACCGATCGGCGCGGCACGTGCGCCGCGATGCGCTGGTCGCGGGACGTCCCACGCAACCCGACCGGTACGAGGTCGGGTTGCGCGAGCGGCGCCCTGCGCACGACGGCAGGCGTACCGCTTGCCAGTGCGTCAGCCACCCACCCCGGCACCGCCATCCCCTCCGGTAGCGCAACATCGTCACACCAGAGAAGATCGTGGGGCCGTAGCGGTGGCCGTTGCGCAGCGCGGTCCAATGTCATTGCACAAGGGCCTTCGTCGCTAGAAACAGGACCGACGGTCCGAGCAGACATCCCAGGCCGGTATGGAACGTTGCAACGAGCGCGCCGTAGGGCACGAGGCGGCGATCGGTGGCCGCGAGGCCCGCCGACACACCGCTCACGGTGCCAGCCAGTCCTCCGAACACCATGGCGGCGCGGGGGTTGTCCAGCGCCAGCAGGCGGGCGGCAAACGGCGTGCCGACCATGACGATGATGGCCTTGATGAGCCCAGCGGCAATCGACAGGGCCATCACGTCGGAACTGGCACCGATCGCGGCGCCCGTCACCGGGCCGACGATGTAGGTCACGGCACCTGCGCCGATGGTGGTCATGCTCACGGCGTCGGTGTAGCCGAACGCATGGGCGAGCGATGCCCCGACGATGAAGGGCAGCACGGTGCCGAGCAACAGGGACACAACGCCAATCAGACCGGCCTTGCGGGCTTCCGAGACCTGTACCTCGAACGCGGTGGCAACGATCGCGAAGTCGCGCAGCATCGCGCCGCCCATCAGTCCGATACCGCTGAACAGCGAGACGTCCGCGAGTCCTTTTTGTCCGCCCGAGGCGGCGCCGCCCCAATAGGCCAACACAAGGCCGATCATGATGGCGATGGCCGAACCGTGTACGCGCCCGAATGTGAGCCGTCGGGACACCCACATGGAAAGCCCCATGATGATGCCCACGAGGGCGAAGGCGGTGACCAATCCGTTGTGGTGCAATATTTTCTCGAACATGGATAGCATGACTGATCCTCTCTCAAGCGTTCTGTGCCGTCTCGGACAGCGGCGGAAGCGGCTGCGCGTTGCCCGTTCGGTTGATCAGCGCAATGGCGACGCCGCAGACCAGCACGGCGCCCACGGCAGCGAGCAGTGCGACGGGGCCGCCTCGCAAGGCGGTGACAACGTCTTGCTGAGCGGCCATGGCGACCACGACAGGGATATACATTGCGCCCCAGAAAGAAACACCGGCTTCGGTTGCCGCGGGCATGAGGCCGCGCCGATGCAGATAGAGTCGAGCGAAGATCAATAGCAGCATGGCAATACCGACGCCGCCGACATTGGCTTTCACACCGATGGCCTGGCCGAGCAGGTCGCCAAGGAAGATGCCGGCGAGATGGCAAATCGCGAGCAGGGTCGTACCGTAAATAATCACAAGCTGTCTCCTGGTTGAAGCAATGACGAACTGACTTTTCTGGTGTTATGGCAAGCGTCGAGTCGTCGGATTCAGGGGTGAAACGGGAATCGGATATCTGGGCCGACAATCGCTCTCCAGGCGCGCGGCGGTGAGTCTTGTGGATGGCCCGGCGTTCACGCCGGGCGGTCGGGGGCGAACTACCAAAGTGCCTTCAGTCGTTCGCGTACCGTCGATGAGGCCTGTCGGGAAGGCGCGCCGAGTCGACTGGAAAGACCGCGAGTCGGATCTCTCTGAATGTCCGCGAGCGCTTGCGCCAGCACGCGCCGTACTTCACCGACGTCTTCCGGATCGGGCTGTTGGGCTGAACCGACCTTCAGCAGGCGCCACAGCAGCCCAAGCGACGCAAAGTTGGCGATGTCGTACGCCATCGGGGGAACGGCTTCGGCCAGCGCTTCGAGTTCGTCGACCGAACGCTGTGTAATGCGCGCGGCGGCCTCTTTCCCCATGGCGTGAACCATCACGCCCGCGTCGTCGAGCGCGACCAGACGATTCGCCTGATACCCATGCGCGAGAAACGCGCCGGACATCGCTCGCCCGACGATGAGCCCGATCACCGGGTGTCCGGCCACACGCGCCGCGGCATAGGCATCGGCCGCCGCCGCAAGCGCGAGATGAATGCCATAGGCTTCTTCGCGGCGTCCGTAAGCCTGGCTCGCCACGTCGACGATGGCGACGATGGCGGCTTTGCTCTCGCGGTCCCGGTCGCGTGCGATCACGTCCCGCACGGCGCGCGCCAGTTGCCATCCCTCGATCAATCCGACTTCGCCGTGTCGTGCGCGGGGAAAGCGATTGTTCTCGTCCGGAATCACGGCGATGTAGCGAGCGGGGGACTCGGCGAGCGAGGCATCCACGACCTGCAACGTGCTGCCGTAGTCATCGGTCTCGGTGCGGTGCGCAGCGTCGCACGTCAAAGCGTGCATCCACACGGCACCTCGTGAGGAACGTTCGGAACGGCTCATGAGGGGTCTCCTGCGCGGGCGGCGGCGTAAAGCGCGCGCACGTCTTCGGGCGAAGGCTGATTCGTCACATCGACGTGTATCAGCCGCTCAAGGTAATACTCGATTTGTTCGCTACGCTGCGGCTTCGGGGCGTCGGCCCGCAGCCATGCGAGCACCTGCGCGCGAATCGCTGCGGTGTCGTCGTCGAGGCAGGCGTCGACAAGTCCTGTCGCCTGGCGTTGCTCCCCACCCGTCAGACCCCAGATGAACGGCCGATCGCGTGAGTCGTATTCCTCGACACCGGCCTCCTGCTCGATGACGGACGGCCCATTCAACCCAAGCCGTGCTTCGCGTGTGACCAGCAGATAGCTGCACATGCCGGCGGCGATGCTCATACCGCCAAAGCAGCCGACCACCCCGGCGGAGATGCCGATGACGGGCCCGAACGTTCTGAGTTCGTGGATGGCCGCGTGGATTTCCGCGATGGCGGCGAGGCCGAGATTGGCTTCCTGCAGACGCACGCCGCCCGTCTCGAAGACGATGACCGCGCGTGTCGGTATGCCTCGGCGGTTGTCTTCGACGGCAAGCTCAAGGGCCCCGGCGATTTTCGCGCCGGAGACTTCCCCCATGCTTCCGCCCTGGAAGGCGCCCTCGATGGCGAGAACGACTGCCGGTTGCGAATCGAGCGTGCCACGGGCGACGACCACACCGTCGTCCGCTTGCGCAACGATGCCTTGCTGGGGCAGCCAGGGCGAGGACAATCGTTCGAACGGATCCAGAAGCTCGCGGAACGTGCCGGGGTCGAGCAGGGCGAGGGCGCGACGGCGCGCGTCGCGTTCGATGAAGCTGTCTCGTTGTATCGGAGTATTCGTCATCTCGATGGGCCCTTATTGGGGAGATTCGAGGGCTTCGCGCGCTTGCTCGAGGCGAAGGCGAACGACAGCCGGGGTAGCGCCGAAATCGTTGATTTCCACGTGCAGCGCGGGCCAGGCGTGCGATGCGAAGATGCGCTCGAGCTGCGCGTGCCAGATCGCGGACAGGCCATTGACGGAGGTCGTGAGTTCGACGTGGATCTGCCCCGGCTCGCCCGGAGACAGCAGGACTTCCAGGTCGCCCGACCCGACGACGCCGACGCAGGCTCTGCCCGCACTGGGTGCGCCGCCGGAGAAATGAAATTGAAGCGTTTCCATGGACGTGCTTCCTAAAGACTCAGAAACGGTGATTCGTTAAGCCGCGACGACGACCCCTTTGCGGAAAGCCGGTCGAGGAACAGGGCGGCGGCCAGCATGTCGGCGGCACCGCCTGGCGAGATGTGTCGGGCCAGCATGTCGGATTCGAGTTGTCGAAATTTGCGTCGACCGTCGGCCGTCGACAGGCCCCCTGCCGCGCGAACGGCGCTCGCGCCGGCCTGCATCGCGTGCAGCGCGTCGGGCCCCCCCCGAGCGAGGACGCACGTGTCGTCGAGCGTGGCCATGACCGCGAGTAGGGCGTCGATACGGGCATGGTCCTCGCGCATGCCTGCCGCGCGGGCTCGCCTGAGTGCGGGCAGCGCGACTTTCGTCACGTGCGGAAAGCCTGCCCATGCCTGACCTCGCGCACCGCCCACGCCATAGTCGAGGCACGCGCGCTCGCCTTTATGTCCGGTGGCACATGGCGCAAAGCGGTCGGGCAGGCGCGCGAGCGTTGCGGCGCGACGCGCGACGGCATGGGCGCTCAGGGCGTTGGGCGCTTGCGCTGCGGCCGTGATCAGAAGGCCCAGTGCCCAGATGGCGCCGCGGTGGGTGTTCACGCCGCCGGTCGCGGCGAGCATTGCCGTTTCCCCCAGGCGCCCGAGACGGCCGATCTGCTCGCGCAGGCGCATTGGGTTTTCGATCAACACACCGGCCTTGACCATGGCCTCGAACGTCGGCCGCAAGACATTGGCCGACTGCACCATCAAGCCCCATGTGAGGTCGTGATGTGCGCCGCATCCGCGAACATCGACGAGGCCCGGCTTGGGAGAGAGCGTCACTTCGTCGATCAGCGCGGACTCGACGAGCGTGGCGAGTTTCGTTGCGATCGCGATCGGCTGGGACGGCGACTCGATCCGTCGAATGAGGGTCTTGTCCATTACCAGCTCCGAAAGCGCGCGGGCGGGTCGTAGAGTCCACCCGACCATTCCACCAGCTCGCCGATGCTCTTTGCGGCGAGCAACTCGCGGCTCGCGTCCGTGCGACGAATGCCAAGATCCTCCGGCAAGGCGATGAGGCCGTCGCTGCGCATCTTGGCCGTATTGGCCGGGTCGTGCTTCAGGCCGATCGCGGTGACGCCGGCCACTGCAGAGATCATGGCGCGCCGCTCTTCCAGCGAGCGTGCCTTGTAGAGGTAGGCAATGCCATCTTCAGTGAGCAGGTGGGTCACGTCGTCGCCATAGATCATCACGGGGGCGAGTGGCATGCCGCTTTGTTTGGCGACAGCAACGGCGTCCAGCGTTTCGACGAACGTCGGCTTGCCGCCTTCCTGGAATGTCTCCACCATCTGAACGACCAGCTTCTTGCCGCGTTCGAGCAGGGTGTCTGGCTGCGTCATGTCGAGCCAGGCAGGCGTGGCGTGACGGCGTCCGCGCGGGTCGTGCCCCATGTTCGGTGCACCGCCGAAGCCGGCCAACCGGCCACGCGTCACCGTGGACGAGTGTCCGTCGCCGTCGACTTGCAGCGTGGCACCGATAAACAGATCGACGGCGTACTGACCGGCCAGTTGGCAGAGCATCCGATTGGAGCGAAGCGAGCCGTCGCGACCGGTGAAGAAAACGTCGGGACGCGCGGCCACATAGCGCTCCATGCCAAGCTCGGTGCCGAAGCAATGCACGCTTTCGACCCATCCCGATTCGATGGCGGGGATCAGGGTCGGGTGGGGGTTGAGCGTCCAGTTCCGGCAAATCTTGCCTTTGAGTCCGAGGCGCTCGCCGTAGGTCGGCAGAATGAGTTCGATGGCCGCGGTGTTGAAGCCGATGCCGTGGTTGAGCGACTGAACGTTGTGACGCTCGTAGATGCCGCGAATGGCCATCATCGCCATCAGCACGTGCACGGGTTTGACCAGCCGGGGGTCGCGCGTGAACAGCGGCTCGATGAAGAAGGGCTTGTCGGCCACGACGACGAAATCGACCCACGACGCCGGAATGTCGACGCGCGGCAGGTCGGTCACGTCGTCGACGATCTCGTTGACCTGAACGATCACGATGCCGTCGGAGAATGCCGCGGGTTCCACGAGCGCCGGTGTGTCTTCGGTGCTGGGGCCTGTGTAGATGTTGCCGGCGCGGTCGGCCTTGAAGCCCGCCACGAGGGCGACGTTCGGGATCAAGTCCACGACAAGCCGCGCGTAAAGCTCGATGTAGGTGTGGATCGCGCCGACCTCCAACTGTCCGTCGGCGAGCAACTGACTGATGCGCAGGCTCTGCGGCCCGGCAAAGGAGAAATCCAGCTTCCGGGCGATGCCGACTTCAAAGAGGTCGAGGTGTTCTGCGCGACCCACGCTGGGCATGATCATGTGCAGGTCGTGCACGATGCCCGGATCGACTTGCACCAGTGAGCGCGAGAGGAAATCCGCCTGCTTCTGATTGTTGCCTTCGAGCACCACGCGGTCGCCCGGTGCGATCAGTGCTTGCAGGGCCGCCACGATGTCGCCGGTCTCGATTACCTTGCCATGGGCGATCCTGCGGGCGGCCGCGAGGCGGCGCGCCTTTTCGTCGCGCCGGCGACGCCATTTCGCCGGGATTGTGGGCATCTCTTGCATGTCGGAGGCTCCAGCCATTGAGTCGTCAGTAGCCTCTAAGCTATGCGTCAAAACCTCTCGTTTCAATCAACTTATGTGTTGGTTCATTAGCTTTAGGGTAATAATTGGGAGGTTCGAAGCAAACGTACCTGAACGAAATGAGGCGCGAGCATGGCAATTGACGACGGCATCACCCTGAAGAAGCTGGAAGTGTTTCAGGCGTTCATGGCGCTGGGGAATATGGCCCGGGTATCGGAAGTGCTCGGGCAGAGTACGGTGAGCGTGCACCGTGCGCTCCACTCGCTGGAGGCTGGGCTCCGGTGTCCGTTGTTCAAGAAGGATGGTCGAAAGCTGATTCCGTTGGCGACGGCGTATGTGTTCTCCGAGCATGCGGCGCGGATGCTGAGCGAGTGCGAGACTGGCGTGCAGCGCACGCGCGAGGCGGCCGGATTCACGTCGACGCGACTCAAGATCGGCGGGCTGTACTCGATGACGGTCGGGACGATTCCGCGATTGCTGGTCGGGTTGAAAATGCGCCGACCCGCTTTGGATATCGATCTTACGCTGGGGTCCAATCGCGATCTGATGTCCAAGCTGGACGACGGTCTGTTGGACGCGATTGTCATTGCCCTCGGCGCACCACCGAAGAGTCCGGACCTATTGGTCGTCCCGATGTTCGAGGACGACATTCTCTTCGCGGCGCCGCTGGGCTCGCCGTATGCGAAAGAGACGGCCATCGACCTCAGGGCCGTGCGTCATGAGAAGTTCGTGTCGCTCGGCGACGAATTCGCGACGTATCACGATTTCAAATCGGCCTTTGATCTCGCGGGATTCGCGCCGGACATTGCGATGCAGGTGGGCGATATCTTTTCGCTGATCAATCTCGTGAGCGGCGGCATCGGGTACGCGTTGCTGCCGCGACGCGTTGCGGATTTCAGTCCGAAGGTGCAGTTGATTCCGCTCACGCAACGCTATGCACGCAGCCAGAATATCGTGTTGGTGCTTCCGAAAAACCGCGAGCGCGATCCGAATCTGCTCGCCCTGAGCGCGGAGTGTCGCATGCTCAGGGCGTAGGTGTCAGGATGCCGCTCGATGTATTGGTGCGGCTGAAGGCATTCGATCATGCCGTACTGGATCAACGATGCGCCGCCGCACACCGCAAGCGCCTCCGGTCGCCGGACGAACCCGATGCGCTCGATGGGCCCTACGAATGCATTCTGTGCGTCTATTGGTCGAGCGACTGTCTGTCGTTTCGGTTGCTCACCACACCCCGTAGAACACCCCGGCCTTCTTGTACTGATGCGTGCCGCGTTCGACGTCGTCGTGCGTCACGGTGGTGCGATTGCGCAGGCCGAGGGACCAGGTCAGCAGGCGCTCGCGCATGGCCTGTCGCACGTTGTCAAACGCCGGGTCGGTACCGAGGTCGACGAATTCGTCGGGATCGTTGCGCAGGTCAAAAAGCTGCGGCGCGAATCCGTCCCAGTGAATGTATTTCCACGCGTCGGTGCGCACCATCCAGCCACGGCATGCGTCGGGGCGGCGGCCCAGGATCTGGCGTGCCTGCCGATAGGCGTAGTCAAGCTCGGAGAAGACGGCATCTCGCCAGGGCGTTTGCGCTGCGTCGTTTCGCGTCAGCGCAAGCAGCGAGCGACCTTCGACGCGGTGATCGGGAACAGGCATGCCGAGCGCGTCCAGCACTGTCGGCACGGTGTCGATGGCCTCGACGAAGCGTGCGTCGCTGTGGCCGCGCGTGGCGTCGGCCTCGGGGGACGGATCGTAGACGATATACGGCACGCGCTGCACGGTGTCGTAGAACAATTCCTTCTCGCCTAGCCAGTGATCGCCGAGGAAGTCGCCGTGGTCGGCGGTGAAGACGATGAGTGTGTCCTTCCACCGTCCGAGCCTGTCCAGGGTTTCCCACAGTCGTCCGAGATGATCGTCGAGCTGGCTTATCAGACCTTGATAAGCGGGCCGCACCTTGGCGATGACCTCGTCGCGCATGAAATTGGCGCATTCCTCCTGCTGGAAGTACGCACCCGTCACCGGATGTGGCGCCTCGCGCTCACGCTCGGCGCGCCGCACGGGCAGGCATTGTTCGAGGGTGTATTTGTTGTGGTACGGCGCTGGGGCCATATACGGCCAGTGTGGCTTGACATACGACAGATGCATCGCCCATGGCGTATCGCCCTGGCGCTCGATGAAACGGATGGCCTGGTCGGTGGTATAGGCCGTTTCGGAGTCGTCTTCGCGCACACGCGCGGGCAGGTGCGCATTGCGCATGTGCCAGCCGCTGACGATGCGGCCCTGCGCATCTTCGGCCGAAATCACAAAGTCTGACCACGGATCGTCGCTTGCGTAGCCTTGTTGGCGAAGGTATTCCGCGTAGCCGCCGGCGGGTTCTGCGTGGTGCCCGTCGTAGCGGTCGACCAGCGTGAAATGGCCCTCGCGCAGCAGCGCGCCGAGCGCATTGCCGCCATCCAGATGCAGGCGCTTCAGACCGTGGTTGTCCGGCATCATGTGCGTCTTGCCGACCAGCGCCAGCTTCATGTCGCGCGCGGAAAGATATTCCCCTAGCGTGATTTCGTCGATCGACAGCGGCACGCGGTTCCACGTCGCGCCATGGCTAGCGACGTAGCGCCCTGTGTAGAACGACATTCGCGACGGACCACACACCCCCGACTGTACGAACGCGCGCTCGAACTTCACGCCACGTCGGGCGAGACCGTCGATGTTGGGCGTGGCCAGATACGGATGCCCGTAGCACGACAGGTGGTCCGCCCGCAGTTGGTCACACATCACGAAAAGCACGTTGCGGATCGACGACATCGTAGGTATCCGAATTGAATTTAAGAGATGACGTTCAGCGCGACGTCGTGTCATTGCTGGTGCCGAACCGCACACCGGTTGTACGGCGTGCCAGGTCGGGCATCGGCCACAACGCGACGAGACCGACAACCATGGCCGTTGTCACGAAGTAGGCCGGCATCATCTTGTCGCCGGTTGCGCTGATGAGCCAGGTGACGAGAAACGGCGAGAAGCCGCCGAACAGCGTGGTGGCCAAATTGTAGGAAATCGAAAGGCCGGTGGCCCGTACCTGTGCGGGGAACAATTCGGCCAGCGCGGTTGACGCGGGGCCCAGTGCGGCTGCCATCAGCACCGCGAACACGACCTCCACCCCGAGCAGTCTCGGCAGGCTCGGCGCGGCGACTAGCCAAAGGAACAGGGGATAGATGGTCAGCACGTACAGCGCCATTGAGGCGCCCATCACCGGTTTGCGCCCGACGTGGTCAGACAGCAGCCCAAACAGCGGAATCAGGATCATGCGCAGCGTGCCGGTGACCATCAGCACGATGAACGGTGCGGACACCGGCAGCTTCAGTTGCGTCACCGCGTAGACGGGCAGGTACACATTCAGCACGTATTGAGCAACAGAGCTTGCGACGACCAGCCCGAACGCGATCCACAGTGCGGCCTGGTGCTCGCGCCAGACCGTCGTGAGTGTCGAGGCGGCCTTGCCGACCGTGGCGGCGCGTGCGCCTTCGTCGGCGTCTTCATACGCCGGCACCACTTCGTGCAGCCGGGTGCGGATGTAGAACCCGACGGGACCGATCAGCATGCCGAACAGGAACGGCACACGCCAACCCCACGCATCGAGTGTGCTCTGGCTCAGCCCGCGCGTGACCAGGGCGCCCATCAGCGCGGCCGTCACGGCAGCGACGAACTGGCCGAAGTTTTGCCAGCTTCCGTAGAAGCCGCGCCGGTGAGGCGGCGCGTACTCGATCAGCATCGCCGTGGCGCTGCCGAACTCGCCCCCGGCCGACAGGCCTTGCAGCAGTCGTGCCAGCACCACGATGATCGGCGCGGCGATGCCGATCGTCGCGTATCCGGGGGTGAGCGCCATCATGGCCGAGGACACCGTCATCAGCAGGATCACCAGCGACAGCGCAGCCTTGCGCCCGGCACGGTCGGCGTAGATGCCCAGCAGGATGCCGCCGATCGGCCGCATCAGGAATGCACTGCCAAAAGTTGCCGTGGTCAGCAGCATCGATACGGTCGGGTTCGACGACGGGAAGAACTGCCGCGCGATGATCACCGACAGGAAGCCGAAGACGATGAAGTCGTACCACTCGAATGCGTTACCGATGGTGGCGGCGACGATCGCCCGGCGGTTGGCGCGGGGCAGGGCGGGCGTGGTTGGCATGGCGAAATCCTCCTGGCGGCGGCCGGGCTCCGGGGCGGGCGGCTGCCATGTCTCGTGTTTGTGTTGTTGTGGCCGCCACTAGGGCGCTCAGGGCTGTCCGTGTGGCAAGCCATCACGATTGTGTGGATTTACTTCGTTACCGTCCAATGAGATATTGCCTCCAAATCATAAATTTAAGGTTATGAATCGATGGCTTCCGCAACCTCCGGCGCATCGCCTGGCGTGTCGCTCGAACGTAGTGTTATTGACGGGTATTTTTCGCGCCAGTTGAAACTGCGGCACCTGCAGTTGCTCGTGGCACTCGCCGATCGCCAGACGGTCGGCAAGGTCGCCGAGGCACTGCACGTGACGCAGCCGGCCGTCTCGAAGATGCTCAACGAGATGGAAAAAGGGATCGGTGTGCCGCTGTTCGAGCGTGATGGACGCCGTATCCGGCCCACGACCTACGGCGAGTGCCTGATCCGCCACGCGCGCGAACTATTGCTGCACGCCCAGCGTGCCAGTGAGGAGTTGCACGCGATGACCAGCGGTGTTGGTGGCCGCGTCGAGGTGGGCGTGCTGTCGGTGGCCGCGCCGATCCTGATACCGGCGGCCGTGGCGCTGTTCAAGCAGCGTTCGCCGACGGCTACGGTGTGCCTGCACGAAGGCACGCTGGATCAACTCTTGCCGGCGCTGCGCGTGGGTCAACTCGATATGATCGTTGGGCGCCTCGCGCGGGGACTGGCCGCGCCGGAATTCACCAGCGAGCCGTTGTTCGACGACCCGACGGTCATCGTGGTGGCGCGCACGCACCCGCTGGCATCTCGCAAGCGCATCAAGTGGGCGGACTTGGCAGGGTTGGCGTGGATCGTGCCGAGTGCAGGTGCGCCCATGTACCGGCATCTGCTGTCGGTACTGGAGTCGCACGGCGTGGGTACGCCGATCAACACCATCGAGTCGGTGGTGATCGACGCCAACGTGGGCATGCTGCAGTCGTACCCCGTGCTGGGTCTGCTCCCGCGCTCGCTGGCGCGGCATCACGAGGAGGGCGGTGTGCTGAAGATTCTGCCATTGAGCCTCGGTGCCGCGCTCGGCCCGGTCAGTACCACATGGCGTGCCGATGCCGACGATACGCCGGCCACCGCGCTGTTTCGTGCCTGCCTTAGCGAAGCGGCAAAGGTGGCGCGGATTTAAGGTGGCCGTGTGTTGTAGCGACCGTGGGGGAGCTGGAGACGGTCTCGATCCAGATGGTGGATGCAGGTTGCAGGGTTGCATCGACTAGCGGAGAAACCTGAATTTCCCCGCAGCAGTGGTGGGAACGACCGGTTGAATCCACAGAGAGAATCGGGCGCCCGAGCGTCCGACTGACGGCGTCCATGACTGAGGTTTCCTGGCCGGTAACCGTTGTCAGTCCATCGGCGGTTTTCGACCCGAAGGCGACTATTGGGTCCAGCAAATCGAGTGGCCAGACTACGAACGTCACCGGCCGCTCGATCCAGATTTGAACCGACACCCGACCCGCCGCAGTGGTTTAGTCCTGGACCCGCGATGAGGCGTCAGCCTCATCGCTCCAGCAACGCCATAACCTCCAGGAACTGTTCAGCACCGGCCGTACGACCCACCTCAATCAGCTTCATCGATTCGGGCTTAACATCCTCGTTGCGTGTATAGGCATTCTGGATGGTTTCAAACTTGGCGAGGCGCTCGTCCCGGATAAGCGGGCCATAGTTTTCTGCGGCATTCGGATTCAGGCCAAGTCTCGACAGGTAAAAATCCGTGTAGCCTAGGATGCAGCCGACGATATGTTGCGTTGTACAACCTTCGCCCAACTCTCGCAGCAGCATGAAATTCTTCAGGTCTTGGAACCGGCGCGTATCTTCTAGCCCCATCGCGGCCACGCGCTGCAATCGGAACCTGCTCGTGCCTGTCAGGTTTGTGTAATAAGTGATGCGAGCCTTATAGATTGGCCCGCACATCCTCAAGAAAAGCTCTTTGCCATCGTCGGAGTTCTCCTGCTGGGCACGCAGCCACAGATTTAGGAACCGAAGCCCAAGATACTCCGCAGAAGTCTTTGTCTGCAGAGCGCGAGCTTCTTGGTCGCTCAGCTGGATCGCAGAATCACGGAAATGTGTCGAACCGTTGAGCAGAAGCACGTCCGAGCCATACGCGTCTGATAACCGGGCCAGCTGGAGATAGGTTTCCGCTTCGTTCCTATTGGCCGCCGTCATGGCCACGAGGTCGATAAACTCATCGACAAGCGATTTGTGTTGAGCCTCCGTGTTGGCTTTGCTCTTTAATAGAAAGCCCAGTAGTGACATGGCGCCCCCGCTTCGGCGGTTGTAAGTTGTTTGGTGGCGTTCAAGGGCAGGAAACGATGTGCGCAATTGAACCCCTTCGCAATTCACGTTTTCCCTAAAGCCCTATTTGGCGCTTTCGCTATATTGCCAGATGTCCTCTTTCGGACGCGTCGGGGACGCTCGAATGTCAATGCGATCCGTCTCGCGACCGTCGCATGATGGCCGCCAGAGGACCGCTCGCCGGCTGCCATGCGATCAAACGTCGGTCTGCTCCGCTATCTCGAGGGCCTCGTCGACCTCGATTGCCAGGTAGCGAACCGTGCTTTCCCGCTTTTTTTGTCCGCGCAGCAACTGCACGGCTCGAAGGTTCTTCGTCCGCCGGTAGATCAGCGAACCTTCGTGCGGCGCATCGTGTGGGTACCATATGCGGTGTCGTCGAGGTCAATCGATGCGACCCAGCGGTGTACCAGGCGGGCATATTGTCGCGTCGACAGATGCTGGGACGTATGAATCCGGCTCGGGAACGGAGAATCCGCCGCCTTCAGTCCCCCCGGGCTTCGATCCACGCTTCAAGGCTCTCCCGGGCCTGTTCCGTGATCTCAAATTGCACTAGCCGCTGTGTCTACTGCTGCATGATTGTTGCCCTCGACGCCACTTGGCTTCCGCGACGGACATCCTGGACCCGCAACCGCGTGAGGTCGCACGCCCGCAGCTCGCTATCAATCGCGAGATTGAACATCGCGAGCTCACGAACGTTCAACGCCATCTGAAGTGTCGTCCGAATCGCCCAGATTTCCCGAAGCTTTAACGGGGGCTTCTGCCCGGTGAGCTTGCCCTTGCTCCACGGCACGTGGTGGACAACCACGACATTCTCGGATTCCATGACAATCTCCTTTCAAGCGAATGGAGATTGAGTGTGCGCCGTGTCGGGTGGTCGCAGCCCGATCCACAACAGTCCTTCAGATTTCTCCAAAGCAGCCAGTCATTCGTCACGCGCTTGCTACGTGAGATTCAATCCCCCATCCGAGAGCAGAATTTCCCCCGTCAGATAATCTGAGTCGACTAGAAATGCAACAGCCTGAGCAATATCCTCGGGACAAGCTGCCCTACGCATAGGTGCCTGTTCCTTCCAAAGTTGCTGAGCTTGCGTCCAGTCAGCCGTTAGCGGTGTATCGACCAAACCAGGAGCGACAGCATTCACGCGAATATCTGGGGCAAGCGAAACAGCGAGCAAGCGAGTCACGTGGTTTAACGCCGCTTTAGTCGCTGCGTAAGGTATGGACGCCCCCTTTGGTCGGACGCCGGCATGCGAACTCACGTTTACGACGCAACCGGGCTTTCCTCGTGTGGCCGCTTCACGGAGTGCGGATTGCGCTTCGGTTACCAGGCGGAACGGGGCAACAACATTGACTTCATGCAACTCCTGCCATACGTCCGGCGTGGCCGCTGCCAGATCCGCATGGGGGATAACGCGACTGATCCCCGCGTTATTGACCAGAACGTCGAGTCGGCCCCATACGGCAATCGCTTCACGGATGAGCTTTACTCTGTCCGCGTCATCGGCCAGATCGGCTTGCACATAAGCTGCCGCTCCGAGTTCCCGGGCCAACGCATGACCTGCAGCAGCCGAACTGCGCGAATGCAGGACGATTGAGAATCCGTCTTTTGAGAGTCGCCGCGCGATTGCGGCACCAATACCAGAGGTCGAGCCAGTGACAAGAGCGACAGGGGACGGAGTTTTCACGGAGGTTGATATAAAGTGTAACGTTTTTGGAATGGCAGAGATCGTACTCATGGCCTTTGACACGGTGACCGTAAAAGCCGATCGATGACGGACGCCACCTAGTGTTCGTCCCTCGATCGTCCCAAATTGGCCGGCAGGGGACAGTCCGCCTTGCTCAAAGCGAGCATTCGACTATATATACTTCCGACGCACAACTCGGAGCCGATATGACCGAACCAAATTCCCTGCGGTGCCTGTGTGGCACCGTCAATATTCAGTTAGAAGGCCAACCGGAAGCAAGAGCGAACTGTCATTGCCAGTCCTGCCGAGATTTCTACGGGACTTCAATGTTGTCGGCAACTGCATGGCAACCCGAGCGAGTCGCGGTGGTCAGCGGTAGCCTCTCGAAATTTGCACATCCGACAAAGCAACTGTCGCGCGCGTTTTGTCCCCATTGCGGCGAAACAGTGTTTGGCACGAATCGCCTCGGCATGTTAGTCATTCCCAACAGCGTTGTTGCGCGGGCGGCGGGCGGTGAGTTGCCCGAACCAATGCGGGCGACGATGCATCTGTTCCATCGGCATAGGATCATCGACGTGGATGACAAACTGCCGAAGTACCTCGATGGATGGGACGGACCGACTTACGTTGGTTAGTCTGGCTGAGTACGTCGACACACAAACGAGCGAAGGACTACTCCTGGTTGAATCCACAAACTTCTCCGCCGTTATCGTCAGCCCTTCTGGTCCATTTCACCCGCAATCGACTGCACGCATTTATCGACGCTCAACTCCCACAGTGCGCTACGCGGCAACGTCTCGTCGGAGGCTCGTTCAAGCACCGCCAGCGCGCGCGGTTTGAGCCGCACCAGGAGCAGCCGCTGTCCACGCGACGTCAATTCGGCGGAGAAGATGCGCAGTGCTTCGATCACTGAACTATCGACATCGGGTGTTTCTTCGAGACTCAGCATTACCGTCTGCACCGGCGTCGACTGCCCCCGCAGCATTAAACGCACCTTACTGAGCACGCGTTCGGCATTGGCAAAGAAGAGGGGTACCTCTGGCCGCACGATCGTGATGCCGGGGATGGGGGTTGCATCCGTGTGTGCGGAGACGTCGACGAAATCGTGGCTATCTCTCAGGCGCCCGAGCACCGAGACCGCCGGCTCAGACAAGTTGCGCAGTGTTAGCAGAAGGCTCACCCCGATGGCGACCAGCAAGCCGTGAAGTATGCCAAACACGAGCACAGCCAGCAGCGCCGCTATTACGACCAGTCTGTCACGTTGCCACGTCCAGTATGGTTTGAACACGTCCGGGTGCAGTGAGTGACTGACGGCATAAATGACGATCGCAGCGAGCACCGGTTCGGGCGTGCGAGACAACTGCGGTAACAGCATCAGCACGATCAGCGCAATGACCGCTGCGGCAAATATCCCCGCGAAGCGGGTCTGCGCGCCGGCGGCTTCGTTGGCGGAAGTCGCCGAGTAGCCTGCACCCACCGGCATCCCGTGCAGTAATCCGGAGACAAGATTTGCGCAGCCGAGCGCCATGAGGTCCCGGTTAGCCGACACGACATCGCCATGCTTTAGCGCGAAGCTGCGGATCGACCCGTACGATTCCGCGTACAGTATCAGCATCAGCGCAAACGCGAGTTCCGCGGTTTGCAGCCACTGTGAGCGGTCGAACCGTGGCAGGCCGACCGTCATATCGTGAAAATCGATCGCGCCAACGGTGCCAATGCCATGTGCATGCCAGTCGATCCGGTACCCCAACGCGATGCCGAGCACAATCACCGCCAGCGTCGCCGGCATGCGGGCACTTCGGCCCAGCCCGAAAAGGATGGCCAGCGCAGCCGCCCCCAGCGCCACGCTATAGAAATTCCAACTGGGCGCTTGATGCGCGAGATCGAAAGCGATTCGCAGCGTATCGGTGTAATGCGAGTGCACGCCGAGTATGGTCGGCAATTGCTTGATGGCAATCGTCAGCGCCAGGCCGAACGCAAATCCGCGCAAGACCGGCTTCGAGACAAAGTCCGACATGGCGCCCAAACGCGACGCGCCGGCCAGCAGAAAAAGAATGCCAGTCGCCGCAACGAGGGCGGCGGCGTAGGCGAGCTGCGCACCGATGCCCCCGTCGCCGGCCCCCACCGTGGCGGCAAGCACGGCTGCGGATGAGGATGTTCCCGATACGATCGCGAATCGGCTACTGCCCGTTAGCCCATAGACGACAAGCCCGGTGAGCAGCGCAATCAGGCCCGCCTGCGGTGGCAGTCCAGCGATACCCGCGTAGGCAATGGCCTCAGGCAGCAAGAGTCCTGCTATCGAAACGCCGGCCAGTACGTCACGCCCAATACGAACCCGTCGCGGGGGAGGTGGCTCGACTGAACTCGTATAGGTGGATGGCTTCTGAAGCTGTACGGCGGCGGCATGGCCGGTATCGATAGTCATATCGAGGGGCGTTATCGAATATACGGCGGTTGATAACCGTCAAGGCGTCACACGCTGACGAGCCATTATCGCCGGATTTGTTCGGAACGAGATTCCTCGAGTTCGTTATGGCACTCGCAAGTTGAGTCTTGCCGGCGGCATGTGTCCGTTGTCCCGGCGAATTCGACGCGATAGGTGCTCCGCATGCCCATCCTGCCAAGCCTCGAGATAGTCTGTCTGCCGGCCGATTGACAACGTGAGAAAGAGAATTTAGGATGTGATCGTTTCCTAAATTGGCGAGATAAAGATGATCCAGGCTGCTGCAAGCCGGCCCCGGGGGCGGCCTAGAGAATTCGACGAAGAGCGAGTGCTTAGTCGTGCCATCGCGCTATTCAGTGCTTCGGGATATTCGGCCACAGGAATTAGCGATCTCCAGCAGGCTACCGGCCTGACGGCCGGCAGCCTTTACAAGGCGTATCTGGACAAGGAAGGGATCTTTGCCAAAGCGCTCGAGCGTTATATCGCCCGGCGCGAGGCGGAGGTCAGCGCCATGATAAAAGGCGCGGAGAATGCACGCGCCAGCATCGCATCGCTGCTTGGCCTATATGCCCGGCTTAGCCAAGGAAAGGAGGGCAAACTCGGCTGTCTGCTGGTGGCGGGCATTGCCGAGCTGCCTCAATTCTCTCGGGTCGGCGATGCGTTGCGGGGCCAGCTTGCGCAGCGTCGAGATCTATTGGCCAGACTGGTCGCCCAAGGGCAGGCCGACGGCTCGATCACCACCGCAAGCGATCCCACGACCGTGGCAGATGTGTTGCTTGCGCTGTTGCAGGGCATGCGCGTGCTCGGAAAAGCCAGTGCATTCAGCGACGATGCGGACGCATTTGTTGCCCTTGCACTCAAAGTCCTGGAGTGACCATGAACCGCTAAATTTTTTGCGCTCGTGCCGGTCGGACTCGCCTCCGGTCGCGGCTTACCGCGTAGCGAAGGCAGCACCGACCCTTCCATCTGTTCATACACCCGCAGCGTATGCGGCGTGGTCGCACTGACTGCGATGACCGTCGCGCTGCGCTATTCGAAAAGGACTCCGTCATGATACATGGCGTACTGCCGGCCGCCCCCGCCGGTTTTGAACATCGATTTGCTACCGTGAATGGTCTGCGTTTCCACTATGTCGACGGTGGCGCGAAGGCAGAACGTACGGTAGTCCTCATCGCCGGCTTTCCCGAGAGTTGGTACGCGTGGCGTAAGGTCATGCCGTTGCTTGCCAACGACTTTCGTGTCGTCGCCATCGATATGCCTGGCCAAGGCGATAGTGATCGACCGCTCGACGGCTATGACACGCAAACCGTCGCACAACGCGTGCACGACCTTGTGAGTCATCTCGGCATCAAGCGATACAGTATCGCCGCGCATGACGTTGGCGCATGGGTTGCGTTTCCGTATGCGCACCTATTCGGCGAGGAAGTCGAGGCGCTGGCGCTGATGGATGCGGGCATTCCAGGCATCACCCTGCCGGACATGCTGCCGTCGTCTTCCAAGCTGTCGTGGAAGACCTGGCATTTCTCCTTTCACGCGGTCCCGGACCTTC
This sequence comes from Pandoraea cepalis, assembly GCF_902459665.1. Lineage (GTDB taxonomy): Bacteria > Pseudomonadota > Gammaproteobacteria > Burkholderiales > Burkholderiaceae > Pandoraea > Pandoraea cepalis. Next base: position 764,974 of record NZ_CABPSL010000001.1, read on the forward strand.
CGGAGATTCTGCTTGCCGGTCGGGAACGAGCCTATCTCGAATGGTTCTTCTGGAGCAAGGCGGCCAATCCGGCATGTTACGGCGAGGACGAAATTGCCGAGTATCTGAGGACCTACTGCGCGCCTGGCGGAATGCGCGCGGGGCTCGCATTCTATCGCGCCGCGGCGCTTTCGGTCGAACAGAACCGTGCGCTGTCTCACGACCGGAAGCTCAAGATGCCGGTACTCGGCCTCAGTGCAGACCAGGGGTCGATCCCGGATATGTCGGCTGCACTCCGCCCATTCGCAGATGAGGTGAGCGGGGAGACCATCGTGAATTGCGGACACTTTCAGCCAGAGGAACAGCCTGAGGCCGTAGCGCACGCCTTGGCGAGGTTTTTTACTTCAGTTTGAATGACGGACGATCTGCCGATTGTCGGCGATGGGTGGCGTTGATCGCCAAGTCGACGTCTGGCCAAGCGCGGAAAGTGATGGATTTCTCCGCTGCTGGCCAGGGGCTTGCGGTAGTCCTTATGCACGCGCTTCTGACGGTACGATGGTGAGCAGCAACTCGTCGAGGCGTTCGAGAGTGGCTGCCAGACCGTCCTTCAATCCCATCTCGATAGCTTTTTGCACATCGGCCGGCGAGTTGTAGAGCACAACGGTGGTCACAAGGGTCCGTTCCTTCGCATCGGCGAAAGCGGCGTCCCAGCGTGCCCTCGGCAGGCTCGGATTCACGACGCCCGATTCATCACAAAAACCGTCGAGCGCTACGTAGCCATCGATCGGATTGATTGCCTGGTAGTCCAGACGGTTCCAGAATGATTCCCCGTCAGGCGTCGTCATGGCGTAGTGCCAATAGCCGCCTTCCTTGAACTCCATGTGCTTTGTCCGGGTGGTGAGCGGCTTGGGCGCGAACCATTGATCGAGCAATTCGCGCTTTGTATGGCAATCCCACACCAGTTGGCGTCCTGCTGCGAATTCCCGCTTCACCGTGATGCTGTTTTTTTCCATATCGACGACGAAATCAAATCGAAGGTCAGCTTTCATTGTCTTGTCCTTGGAGTTTTTCCAACAGGTTGTCGAGGTTGTCGTACCTGCTTGCCCAGATCGCGCGCTGCTCGGCAAACCACCGTTCGGCGGCCGCCAGATTCTGGCGATCGAGCATGCACGTGCGAGTTCTGCCGGTCTTGCTCGAGTGAATCAACCCGGTGTCTTCCAGTACCCGCACATGCTTCATGAACGACGGCAGAGCCATGTCGAAGGGTTCTGCCAACTCGCTCACCGTCGCGGGCCCCACGCCGAGCCGTTGAATAACTGCCCTGCGCGTAGGGTCCGCCAGTGCGTGAAAGACCGAGTTCAGCGCAATTCCATAGTTATCCATTAGGCTAACTATACGCGAGCTTATCGGTTGGCGCAATAACCAGTCTTGGGGGTATGTTGGGCGCGCGTTGGAGGTGTCGGGCGACCTCGCCTACGATGCGCAGGTCGTTGGCTGCTGTCTTTTGGGGAAAGCTGGCGCATATTCGCTGACGTCTTGACGCGGCTCGCGCATGAAGCCCCGTTGATACGGAAACGATAAGCGCATGCCAAGTCACGCGACTGCACCGATGCCAACTGATTGAAACAATCAAGCGATCAAAACGCGTTGTCGAATGGCCGATAGCGGACGCAAAGTCGTCGTTTGACTTGTTGCCGACAGGAGCCACGTCCGATGCGCTTCCTGGCCGATTGCGTCCTATCACAAGCATCTGCTTGCGACCCTTCTCTGTCGTTCCGCTCAGGCCGCAGTAGCGACCGCTATCGTGTGTAAAGAGGGCTCTGCCCGCCTGCTTGCCTGCCCGCGCGCGGCTTTTCGCTAATGCAATGAGCCTGGCCCATCAGGCTCGTCAACGCATCATAAATAGATTGCTCGGCGCGAACGGCGTGTTCTTCATCGACCGCGATAGCGCACCCTCAGATGCCACCGTGCGCGGCGATAAACATGGCGACGGCCGACCGGCAATAGGATTCGATTTCGTTGTCGTCCTCTGCTCTCGCCTCATCGAAGCGTGCGATCAGCAGGAGATCGGACCCTTTGAAAAGCGCGGCAAACAAGCGGGCGGACAGGTGCGCATCGGGTACGTTCAGCATCCCCTTCTCGTGCAACTGACGCAACACGGCCTCGATGTGGGCGATGACATGGGCAGGCCCGGCCTCGTAGTGGAGCTTGCTTAACGCCTTTTGATTCGTCTTGTCGGCCAAGACCATGGCCTCGACACTGCGGACGTCCGGGCTCAACAGCGTGCGAAGCAGGGATGATCCCATCGCCATGAGCTGATCTTCGGCTGAACCGTCGACGCCGTCAGAAAGGGCCTGCGGTGCAAACTCATCGCAGCGGGCCACCATGGCCGCGCTGAACAGCGCCTCCTTGTTCTCGAAGTGCCGATAGATGCTGAGCTTGGATATCTTCGCCCGCTGCGCGACCTTGTCCATGGTCGTCGCTTGAAAACCCAATTCCACAAAGAGTTTGCAGGCCGCGTCGACGATCGTTTGGCGAAGTGCCTCGTTGGCGGGCCGGCCGCGCCGGCTCTGGCTATTTTCGGTCACGATAATTATGGTACTTGACAGTATTGAAATCTGTTAATACGATACCGCATAGTATCGCAATGTGCAAGCCAAGGGCAGGTTTCAACCGGTTGTCCAGATCAGGCGTCCCCGGGGCCCACCCCTCATTCACAACACGGAGCCCATCACCATGAATGACGTCATCATCATAGGCGGCAGCTTTGCTGGCCTCGCCGCCGCCTTGCAGCTTGGCCGTGCCCGCCGCAAGGTCACCGTTCTCGATACCGGCCGGCCGCGTAACCGCTTTGCCGGCCACTCACATGGCCTGCTCGGCCACGATCACAAGCCGCCGCTGGACATCCTGGTCGAGGCGCGGCAGCAGCTGTCGCGCTATCCAACGATCAGCTTCGTCAATGCCCGGGCCGAAAGCGTGTCTGGCGCCATCGACGATTTCTGTGTCGTCACTGACGATCACGAAAGCCTGAGGGCGCGCCGCCTGATCCTGAGCTATGGCGTCGCCGACCAGATGCCTGATGTTCCGGGCTTCGCCGAAAGCTGGGGCACGTCCATCGTGCCCTGCCCCTATTGCGACGGCTTTGAAGTCGCTGGCCAGCATTGGGGCCTTGTCTGGTCCAGCCCGCAGTCGTACCAATCTGCCAAGCTGTTCCGCGATTGGACTGACAAGTTGACTGTCTTCACCGATGGTCATGACATCGCGCCCGATATCGAGGCCGATCTGGCGCGCCGCAACATACCTCTCGTCGATGGACGGATCGTCGAGATCGCCCACCAGAAGGGCCATATCACCACCGTCAATCTGGATACTGGTCGCAATGTCTCGGTCGACGTCCTGTTCGCCCATCCGCGCAACAAGCCGTCCGCAAGCCTGCATACATCTCTGGGCCTCGCCACGGTCGATACGCCCACCGGCATAGTACTCAAGGTCGACGAGCGCCGCCAAACCAGCATGCCCGGCATCTACGCCGCTGGCGACCTCGCCACGCCCTTCTTGCCATCGGTCACCCAGGCATCCTCGCAGGGCGCATTGGCGGGCATCTTCGCCCAGCAGTCGATGGTGGTTTGAGAGCACAGATTCCCTTCTCCCATTGCGTCGTCGCCTTCGAAAAGGTTGGCGTAGATCGGCGCAGTGAAGAGCGGATCGTCGAGTCAAGGAGATGACATGGCAAAGCAAAGTGCTGATCAGGTGGGTGACTGGAATGGTCAAAGCGGTGAGCGCTGGGTCGCCAACCAGGCCCGGCTCGACGCTCTGGTGGCGGTGTTTGGCCAGGCCGCGATAGAAGCCGCCGCGCCCGCGACGGGTGAGCGCGCGCTGGACATCGGTTGCGGCGCGGGCGCATCGAGTCTGGCTCTGGCCGCCCGCGTTGGCGCGGGGGGCCAAGTGCTGGGCGTGGACATATCCGAGCCGCTGATCGAGCGAGCGCGCGCGCTTGCGCGCCACGATACGCCGGCCCTGTTTCAGGTGGCCGACGCCAGCAGCGCAGAGCTGCCCGAAGGCGCGTTTGACATCCTGTTCTCGCGTTTCGGCGTGATGTTCTTCGACGATCCGACAGCGGCGTTCGCCCACATGCGACGCGCACTCCGGCCTGGCGGGCGGGTCGCTTTTGTCTGCTGGCGCGGGGCGGCCGAGAACGACTGGATGCGCCTGCCGGTGGGCGCGCTCAAGGGCATTCTCCCGCCGAGCGCGCTGCCCGATCCCGAAGCGCCCGGCCCGTTTTCGTTCGGCGACCGAGCGCGCGTGGCGCGCATCCTGACGGCGGCCGGCTTCACCGATATCGCTATCATGCCCTTCGACGCGTCCGTCCCATTCGGCGAGGGCGAAACGCGGGACGCTGCGGTCGACGCCGCGGTGAAGATGACGCTTGAGGTCGGCCCGCTGTCGCGTGTGCTCGCTGATCAGCCCGACGACCTCCGCGCCCGCGCCGCGGCCGCAGTTCGTGCCGCCTTCGAGAGCCTCCCCGGTGAGCGGTCGGTGATGATCAACGGCGCGGCGTGGGTCGTCAATGCACGCAATCCCGCACGTTGACAGGTTACGTCGACCAATGTGTCAGAACCGGCAATTCCTCGTGTCTCGGGGAGGGTCTACCTTGAGCGCCGAACGACCGAAACGCGGCGCTGATTAGCCATTGAGGGCAAAAAGAGTAGTGGCGCTTGATGGCCGCTTGCCGTCGCTCATGACGGTCGGTTTCCGACCCATCCGAGTCACTCGACGCACGGCTGGTTGAACGGCGATTTCCGACCGTGAAGCGGCCGTTCGGCTTCCGGCCTCAATGGCCTTTACCTGCTCGTGGGAAGAACCAAGGCGCAGGAATGATCGATCGGACCGCCCCGTGGCAACTTCGGACGAATGCGTGCCTCGCGGATAGCCGTTTGATGCACTCGACGCGTTAGACCCGCTGCCAGGGCGCGGCCACTTCCACGATCGATTACAAGCCAAAAATGAGCGAGCGATGTGCCGCAACGCCCGCTGCAACGCCGGCGGCCGAGGCGAACGTCGCGTTGGACCATGCGCTCGCCGCATCGCCAGCGGCAAACACTCCCGGAACGGTGGTCTGCTTCCAGTCGTCCACGCGGATAACGGGACCTATCGGACCTTCGTCGAACTCGCATCCGAGCTGCTTTGCGAGCGGACTTGCCATCTGGGTGCGCGGCCCCACAAACAGTGCATCGATGTCGATGGCGCGGCCGTCGGCGAGACGCAACCCTGTCATGTTGGGTACGTCGCCAAGCACTTCCACGACTGGCGCCCGTTCGATTCGCACATTGCGGGCTTCGAGCAACGCAGTCTCTTCGAGCGATGGCTCGACTATGCCTTGCGTAAACCAGGTTGTCGGTCCCCAGTCGGGAACGAGCATCGCCTGATGAATCGATAGTGAATGCGTTGCCAGGACGCCGAGCCGTTTGTCCGCGACTTCGTAACCGTGACAATACGGACAATGCAGCGCGCTGATACCCCACCGTTCATCCAGGCCGGGGAGAGAGGGCAGTTCGTCTCGAACGCCCGTCGCAAGGATCAATCGATCCGCGCTTGCGGTGCTCCCACTGCTTTGCGTGACGATGAAGCAATCATCAACACGCTCCGCCGTGCGTGCTTCGCCTGTCGCGACGTGCGCCGTCGGATACGCCGAGAGTTGCGCCGTCGCCTCATCGATGATCTCGCCGGGCGCCTTGCCATCCTGCCCGAGAAAACCATGAGCGTGTGATGCGAATCGATTGCGTGGCTTTCTACTATCGAGCACAAGCACACGCCGTCGCGCGCGCGCCAGCTGCATTGCGGCTGAAAGACCGGCGAAGCTGCCGCCGATCACGATGACGTCGTAGTGCTCGTCCATACGTTCCCTCTCCAGATCATCATGCAACATTGTGAGTTGCATGATAACGCCATGTTAAACTCTTATGCAACTTGAAAAGTTTCTTGAGATGAGTGCCCACGATGAAGACCGATAGCCGCATGTCTCGCGTCTTGCACGCGTTGATTCACATGAAGCATGCGGAGGGTCCGCTCACCTCCGAAGCGCTCGGTGAAATGCTGTGCACGAACGCCGTCGTCGTGAGGCGTTTGTTCAGCGGTCTGCGCGATATTGGATACGTCACTTCGGAGAAAGGGCACGGAGGCGGTTGGGTGCTGGCCGAACCCCTCGAAAACATCACGCTACTGGACGTCTACCGTGCGGTCGGTGAACCTTCGCTTTTCTCGCATCTTGTTTCGGAGGATCATCCGGAATGTCTTGTCGAACAAGCTGTGAATGCCCATCTTTCGGCGACGCTTCTCGAAGCCGAGGCTGTCCTGCTGAAAAAATTCGAGAAGGTCACCATTGCGATGCTTGCAGGAGAAGTTGAAACTTCGGCGTTGCGGTCGAAATCGTCTCGCGTAGGGAATAAATAGCAGTCGCCGTATGCGGCCCGTCCGGTTCGGCGATGCACACGTAGGCGATTGGCAGGGTTGGGATGCGAACCCGCCGTCTAAATGGCAGTTTTGCGGGACGGGCTAGTGACTGCCGCTGGCCGCTCGCCGTCGCTCATGACGGTCGGTTTCCGACCCGTTGCTGCCGGTCGCGTATGTGAGTGGAACGTCTGTCTGTCAGCATAAACCGGTCATTCGACATACCTCAGAGAGGCTGCACGCTTGAATGCCGTGTGGAATGCAACTTGACCGACCTTGCCGGGAACGTCGATTAGAACGCAGTGCCGGATTAAGTCTGCGGGCGATCACAGGGCTATGTGGCTGAACTGTTGGCCTCAACACCGCTTCGATCAGAGTTTGGGTGCCTTTCCTAAACCCAGCTTTTCCATTGCCTCATGGGCGTCAATTATCATCGTAGCAATTTCCCCTACCGTGACCCGGAGACTTGTTGCGCGTGACCGCATGTGCTCGTAGGCGTCATTCTCACTGAGTCGATGGGCATCCATCAGAATCCGTATCGCCTTCTCGATATGGCGTCGCGCCTTGATTGCTTCTTCAAGCTTTCCGATCTTGTGCTGAAGTCGCTGTTGATAGCCAGAGGAGGCGCGTGCCAGCACCAGCGTGCTCAGTATCCCCGTGGAGCGATACGGCTTCGTGATCACGCCATGCGCCCGCGTGTCGACGAGCAGTTTCAAAGCTGTCGGGTTCTCATAGTCGGACAGCGCGATGAGCGTCGCATCGGTGTCTGCCGCGCACCAGTTGCCCGCGCTGCGTAACTCGGGGCCAACAAGAAAGAGGATCACGTCCGCATCTGCGGGCAACTGAGCCGGAAATGGCCAGACGGTGCGAACGGGGCAACCGATGCGGCGCAATTGCTCTTCCAGAACGCCACGATCCTCTCCCGGCGGATGGATCACGACGACCCGCAGCGAACGCAAATCGTCGAACAGCCGACGCGCGCCGGTGTTCATGTGAGTTCTCCGTTAAGCCAGAAGTCCGTGAAGCCGTAAGAGGTCAGATAAGGATCTGGTTTGACCGGACCGCTGCCTTCCCACACGACGTCGAACGCTCCATCTGGGCGACAGACGGCAATACGTGGCGTAAGGATCGCGTGGTTATTCTCAGGGTCGATCCTGAGCAACCCCTCGGGTGAATCGAACCCGACTTCACGAACAGCCGCCACCAGCTTTGCTGTGTCGAGACTACGGGTGCGTGCCAAGGCGAGGGCGAAGAGGTGTGCCTGGTTGTATGCCATTTCCGACCACATGCTGGCCGGCTGGTCTCCGAAACGCGCCTGCCACGCATTCATGAAACGCCGGTTGCTCTCATTGTCTAACGTATTGACGTAGCTGGCAGCTACGATATGCCCGCCACACAATTCCGGGCCAATCATCCGCGTTTCGCCCTCCGTCATTGTCAGACTGGCGATCGGGATACAGGCGGGATCGATACCGTGTTCGCGATAGAGTTTGTAGAACGCGCGTGCTCCACGTCCGATCAGGGTCGAAAAAACTACGTCCGGCTCGACGGCCTTGATCTCCCGCACGACCGCTTCGAGGGCGGAAGGGGCCGCGTCGCTTGGCAGGTAGACTTCTTCCACGATCTCTCCGCCGTGCTCTTCGACCATATCGCGCATGATTCGGTTCGACTCGCGCGGATAGATATAGTCGGCCCCAACCAGGAAAAAGCGCTTTCCGTGATGGCGGAGAAGATACGCCGCAAGTTGCATGCTGTTCTGGTTAGGTACTGCGCCCGTGTAGATGATGTTCGGCGAATACTCAAAGCCCTCATAGATCGAGCAGTACCAGAGCAGTGCGTTGTTGCGCTCGATCACCGGCAGCACTGCCTTACGGCTGGAAGAAGTGGAACACCCGAATATTACCGTTGCGTCGTCTTCCTGCAGCATGCGTGTAGCGAGCCGCCTGTATTCATCCGGGTCGCTCTTCGGGTCATACACGACGGGGTCAAGCAATCGCCCGTCGACGCCACCAGCGGCGTTGATTTCTTCGATTGCGAGTACAGTGCCCAAAAAATGCTCGGATTCTGTTGCCGCTGTGACGCCGGTTCGTGAGAACAGGACGCCGATGCGCCAGCCTGGCTCAGTAACGGAATTTCGGCTCGAGTTCATCTGAAATACCTTATCGATCGAAGAGACGCTGGATATCTTCCCGCGCCGAAGAATTCTGTAGCGCCAGCATGAGGAGAATTCTCGCTTTCTGTGGGCTGAGATTGTCGGCGAAGATCGAACCTGCCGCCTTCAGTGTGCTCCCGCCGCCAACAAAACCATACACCGGCAATACCCGGCCGTTGGGCACGCGCGTCGAAATGACAACAGGCACGTCGGCCATGATTGCTTCCCTGATCGCCTCGTACATTTCGGCGTTGACGTTGCCAAAACCAAGCGCCTGTATCACGATTCCTCTGGCGCCCAGCTTCAGGGCGGCGCGAACCAGGCCACCATCGGCGCCGGCGTACATTGGTACAATTTCCACGTACGGCAGTGTGTCCCTTTCAAGACGAATGAACTGCCGGCGCACAGGTGAGCGGGCAAATACAACACGGTCTTCGTCCACTGTTCCAAGGAACCCGAAATCCCCGGACCGGAATGCTTCCACATCAGCCGTATGTGCCTTGGTGACCTCCCGCGCCGCATTGATCTGGTTGTTCAATACAACAACGGCGCCTTTGCCGCGTGCATCCGGCGAAAGGCAAACTCGCGCAGCATTGAGCAGGTTACGCGGACCATCGAAATCGGATGCAGACGCGTTACGCTGCGCACCGGTTAGAACGATCGGCTTGTGCGTGTCGGTTGTCAGATCGAGAAACCAGGCGGTTTCTTCCAGGGTGTCCGTTCCATGGGAAACAATAACGCCCGCCACGTCATCCTTTGCCAGCGCAGATGATATTGCCCTGTGCAGCTCAATCCAACGCTGCGGCCCCATGTAATCGGAAGGCACATTGGACAGGTTGTTGACCTCCAGTCTTGCGATCGCGGTGATGGCCGGGACAGCCGCCAACAGGTCTTCGCCGGACAGAGCCGGGACCGGCGCCTGTTTCAGCGGATCGATCTTCATCGCAATGGTACCGCCCGTTGCGATGTAGGCACACTTAGGGAGTTGGGAAGGAGCAGAGGCAGTCATCGGTTCGTTAAATGGGTCATCGTTGGCGACGGCGATAGACACGCCATGCAGGGCTGAACCGCCCGCCCGCGGCGTGTCTTTTCAGACCGACTTAGACGCGGAGGTGCTCGAATACCGAATCTGCAGCTACCGGGTTTTTCGCATCACCGTTGTCGATAATTTCGCCCTGCTTCAGCACGGCATAGCGGTCTGCGACCTTCAGGGCGAAAGGCACGTGCTGCTCGATCAGCAGCAGTGTTGTGCCGTGGCGACGTCGTTCCCAAAGCAGCGCTTCGGCAAGGCGGTCAATGACCGACGGTTGCAGACCCTCAGTGATTTCATCAAGCAGGATGATCGATGGGCGCATCATGAGGGCGCGGGCGACCAGCAACATCTTCTGCTCGCCGCCGGACAGTGTGCCCGCATGTTGCTTGAGTCGGCTCTTGAAGACCGGAAAAATCGGTTCGATTTCCGCAAACCGCTCGTCGAACACCGATACCTTTTCAAGTCCGAGGCGCAGATTGTCACGGATAGTGAGATCCGGAAACAACGCGTGTTCCTGCGCCGCGTAAGCGATTCCGGCACGGGCAATCCGGTGCGGCGGCAGGCGGGTGATGTCCTGCCCGTTCAGATGGATTGCACCGCTCTTTTTCGGCAGGTAGCCCATGATCGTCTTGAGCAGCGTCGTCTTGCCCATGCCGTTCTTGCCAAGCAGGGCTACCGCGTCGCCGCTCGCGACGGTCATGGATAGCTTGCGCAGCACCACGGAAGCCTTGTATCCGCTGGTCACGTCCTGCAGGTCCAATGCGATCTGGCTCATGATGCCTCCCCTGATGTGGCGGTACCCGCGCTTCCCGTATCGTGCGCGGTTCCGGCATATATCGTTCTGACCAACTCCGAATTGACTACCTCATCGAAGCTGCCTTGCATCACGATTTGACCCTGATGCAGGACTACGATGCGTGTTGCGATTTCCTTCACGAAGTCGAGGTCGTGTTCAACCAGCAGGCAACACAGTTGATACTGGTGAGCCAATGCCGCAAGCACGTTGCCGATCTGCGTACGTTCGGTTTTTGTCAATCCTGCCGTTGGTTCGTCGAGCAGCACGATACGCGGCTCCAATGCAAGCACCATCGCCAGTTCCAGTGCCTGCTGCTGGCCGTGCGACAGGTCTTTCGCTACGGCCCCCAGCTTCTGGTCGAGGCCCGTTGTGCGAACTACCTCGAGCGCATACGGTGGCAATGCAAGCGTGTGTGAACGCTTGAAGAACGAAGGCCGTTCGATGATCGTGCCAGAGATCCTCAGGCATTCCCCGACTGTCAGGGAATCGAATATGTTCGCGTTCTGGAATTTGCGGCCCAGACCGAAACGCACGCACTGGTCAGGCGGCAAATCGCGGATATCATTTCCGCAAAGCACAACCGTGCCGTCGGAACGCTCTGCACCGTCGCTCATGCATCGCATCAATGTGGTTTTGCCTGCTCCGTTCGGCCCGATCAGTCCAACCAGTTCCCCCGCTTTGGCATTCAGGTCGATGCCCTGCAGCACCTTCAGGCTACCGAAATGTTTGGCGACACCGGCCATCTGCAGCGCCGGCGCGGAAGCCGGTTGCACATGATCGGGGCGCACGGGACGCTCAACCAGTTCGAGTTCAACGGCATTTCCAGTCAGACTGCGAAACGGTTTGAGCAGCAATGGCACCAGGCCTTGCGGCAACAGGACAATTACCGCGACGAACGCCGCACCAAGGATGAGCTGCCATGCAAACGGCATGCTGCCGCTCAGATACGACGTTGCAACATTGATCAGCAGCGTGCCAATCACAGGTCCCCACAATGTACCTCGACCGCCGAGTGCGACCCATATGATCAACTGCGTCCCTAGAACGAAGCCGGTCAGTTCCGGCGCAACCACGCCGCTGAACGATCCATAGCCAAATCCCGCGATGCTGGCAACAATGGCCGCCACAACCAGCAGGACAATCTTCCCAAGCGATGTGTTGATGCCAAGGTATGAACAGCGCGATTCATTATCGCGAATGGCCACCAGCACGCGGCCGCCATCGCTGCGCACGAAAAGCCACGCAAGCGTCGCGATGCCCAGCAATCCAGCACCCGCTATCCAGTACCACGCGTGGAGCGACAGATCAAATGTTTCGTAGCCGGTCAGGCCCGAGCTTGAGCCGGTCCACTCACCGCCAGACAGGAGCACCTGGCTGAGAACGATTGGCAAGACGAGCGACATCACAGTGGCAAAGAATGGAGAAGCGCCCCGATAAAATGACAGCCAGCCGAGCAACACTGCGATCACGGCCGCGACGAGGATGGCGGCGCCCACTGCCAGTACGACGTATCCGGGCGAGAAGCCGCCGTATGTGAACAAGAGGCCCGCGGCATAGGCACCAACGCCGAAGAAGGCCGATTGCCCGAACGTCAGGTAACCCGTATAGCCCCACAGGATGTCGACGGTTACCGCGACGATCGAGAAGAAGAACGCCTGAATCAGGACGTTCAGGAGGTACGTGCCGAACAGGAACGGACCGACGGCCAGCAGCAGAACGGCCGATGCACCGACCAGAAGCATTCCGCGCGAAGGTATCTTTCGCCGATCCGACAACCGAATCTCGCTTTGCGAGGATTTGACGCCGACAGGGGCCGGCGACATGTTGATTTTAGCCATGCGAGAACCCCTTCGGACGAACGCGCAGCGTGAGAGCGGCAAGTACGGCGATGGTCAGGCCACCCAATACCGGACTGACAAACGTGCTAACAAGAACCTGGCACGCCCCGAACACCAGACACGTAACCAGCAGGCTGACCATCGAGTAGCCTGAAACCATGACCAGCATGAAGGCACTGACCAGCCACGGTAGCCCCATGTTGGGATCGACGCTTGACAAGGGCGTAATCAGCGTGCCCGCCAGGGAACCAAGCGCTGCGCCCAGACTGAACGTGATGAAGCGGATGCGTCCAGAATGAATGCCGAGTCCGCGCGCGAGATCCTCATTCATGATCACCGCACGGGTCTTGACGCCAAAGCGTGTGCCGGACAGTAGCGCGGTGAGAAGCCCGCACAAGCCCAACGCGATCGGAATCAGCAGCAGGCGATAGGCAGAATAGTCCGTACCGGCGATCGAGAATGCTCCCTTCAGCGGCGTTTCGACAAACTGCACCTCCCGGCCGAACACCATCACAATGATCTGCCCGATGACGATTCCGAGACCCCAGGTGGCAAGGATTGCGTCGAGGGGGCGCTTATACAGGGGACGCACGATCACCTGCTCGACGAGCATGCCAACTCCTACGCCCACAGCCATTGCGAGTGGCACGCCAAACCATGGATTGAGTTTCAATTGCGTGACCACAAAGCTCGAGTAGGCACCCATCGTCAGCAGCGCACCGTGGGCGAAGTTGACGATTTTCATCACGCCGAAAATCATCATCAAGCCGGCGGTCACGATGAACAGTATCGCCGCGGTGGTGAAAATATCTAGTGCTAGAACCATTTCCGTCTCCAGTCGCATCCGCCCGCGCGGCGTACCACGCCAAGCCAGCAGGCGGATGCCTTGTCCTTGACCTCGTCTACTTGATGTTCGGGCATTGCGAGCCCGGATTGACATCAGGGAAGGTCTGCAAAATCTTCACGGAACCATCGGGCTGGATCTGACCGAGGCGCATCGCAAGCGGCGTGTGCCGGCTCTTGTCCATCGATACCACGCCGCGTGGCCCATTGAACGATACCTGGCCAAGTGCCTTTATCACCTTGCCTGGGTCTGTCGAGCCCGCCTTTTCGACCGCGGCCTTGTAAAGGAAGAAGGCCTCGTACTGCGGCTCGGACAGTTCGTTGGGCGTCTTTACGTCCTTCCCAAACTGTTTGTCCATTGCAGTGAGAAATTTCTTGTTTGCGGACGTGTCAATGCTCGTCAGATAGGACCCGGACATGTAGATGCCCGTGGCAACGTCACCCATGCTCTTCGCTGTCCCTTCGTCAATGGCGAGGTTGCCGTACGGCAGCGTCATCCCCGAACCCTTCAGCTGCTTGGCGAGCGCCACATTAGGCGCTCCCCCCGCTGTGGCGCTAATCAGCGCATCGGGATGAACGGAACGGATCTTGGAAAGAATCGGTGTCCAGTCCGTGCTGTCGATCGGCAGGTACTCTTCACCGACAACCTTGCCGCCGTGCTGCTCGATATATTTCTTTGTGAACTCGAGCATGCCGCGACCGAACGCATAGTCGCTGCCGACCAGGTAGAACGTCTTCGCGCCCTTGCTCTTCTCGAAGAAGTCGACGACAGGTGCGACCTGTTGCTCCGGCACCCAGCCGTTGACATACATCCACGGACTGCACGACCGGCCTTCATAGAACGACGTGTAGATGAACGGCTTCTTGCCGCGAGCGACGATGGGCAAAGCAGCATTGCGCGCCGCACTGGTCTCCATCGAGATGATCGCGTCAACGTCTTTCTGGAACACCAGCGTGTCGTACGCCTTCTGTGCGCCGACTGCACCAGACGCGTCGTCTGCGATTTCGAGCTGGACCTTGCGTCCCAGGATGCCACCGGCGGCGTTGATTTCTTCGACCGCGAGCTGCGATGACTGCACGACGGCAGGTGCGACTACGCTGTTGGCGCCGGACAAGCCAACCGCAACACCGATCTTGATGGGCTCTGCGGCATATGTGTTTGCAGCAAGCGCGGCTATCGCAGCTACGGCGCCTACAAGGACGCGATGTTTGAACTGATTCATGGTGTCTCCTTCACGTAAGGTCGGTTTCGTTTTCAGGATCATGCGGACATTGCCTGGCAGCTCACGGACGTGAGGAAGGCCAGCCCGTGCCCAGCATCGGGTCGTACACGTCCATGCGCCGGTCGCGCAGCAAGTGGTTAAAAGCATTGAGCGAGCGCCCAGACCGGATGCCCTGCAGATCGATTTGTGCATACAGGATTTCTTCGCGATCCTGACTAGCGGGGCCGGCCAGCGGCCATCCGTCACCGCCCACGATCAGGCTTTGTCCGATGAATGGTTGCCCGCGCTCGGTGCCGATCCGGTTCGCGCACGCGATCATCAGGCCATTGCTATGTGCAGCGGCCATGGTGAGCGTCGCGGCCATCGCCTGGTGCTCTGCCGGCTGCCCCGGCATGGGCACCCAGTTCGTTGGCACGCAGACGATGTCGGCGCCATGGGCGGCTGCCAGCCGGTACACCTCCGGGAACCATCCGTCGTAGCAGATTGCGATCGAGATCCTCCCGAGCGCTGTATGGAACACCGGCGCGCCGCGATTACCCGGTTCGAAGTAGACGTTTTCGTTGTTCCAAAGGTGGAGCTTCCGGTACGTCCCGATGTGCCCGGACGGGCCGACGCAGACAGCCGAGTTGTAAAGTCGCTTGCCCTCGCGCTCTGCAACGCCCGCAACGATATGTACGCCAAGACGCTGTGCCGCGTCAGCCCAGATCTGGACCGTCTCGCCGTTCGGAAGATCTTCGGCCAGCGCGAACGCTTCTTCGCGGTCGGCAAAAACATAGCCGGTGTTGGCCAATTCGGGCAGGACAACGAGGGCCGCGCCGTTCTTCGCAGCTTCCTCGATGTAGCGGAGCGACCTCGCGACGTTTTCATGCTTTTCGCCGACGCGGGGCTCCATCTGTACGCAGGCCACAACCGGACCGTTAGTGTTCCGAGGGGCAGGGCTGCGCTGAAAGTTTTCCAATTCTGTTCTCCAAAAGCAAAAAGCCCCCGAACCAGCGTTGGTACGCAAGTTCGGGGGCTGCATAGCCTTCCATGTAGCACGGCATCGTTGCCGCGGATTGCCAATGAAACTCGGCAATCGATGGCGCAAATGTACGAAGCCCGCGTCAGCCCGTCAAGGAGATTTGACTGATTCTAGGGAAAGCCCTTAGCTCTCTCCGGCGAGTCCAAAATCCGGAAGGCTCTGAGGGCGTTTCGCGTAGCCCCACGGGCCCCGAGTCACGACGCCGGCTGCCTGCTTGCCGAGCGCGCAACCGCTTGTGGGCCAACGGCTGCGGCCCTATTCGCTTGTTGCCCTAGGCTCGCCGCAATGCAACACGCCGGGCAGCACTATCGCCGTCACGCCTTAACTCGCGTTTCCTCACAATGCAGGCAAGCCGACTCTCGTAACGCTAGGCAAGCCAACTCTCCTCAATGGTGGCAAGCGACTCGTGTTGAAGGACCGCTGATCGAGGGTGAACGGCCGCCTGAATGCGATCCATGACCGACCGGAGATGGCCGGTAACTGTCGTCATTGCGGTTTGCGAACGTAGTAGATATCCCACTCCGTTTCTATCGTCTTCGCGAATCCGTGCCGTTGATAGAAGCGATTCGACGTCGCTGTGCGTTGTGCTCTCGAACGTTACATTCATCCGTCATGCCTCGTTAATGGGGTGTCGATGTGAGGCGCATGCAGCGCAATGACTATGCCATTCGCAGATCGCGCAACACATCAAGTACGTGTTGCGTGGAGCGCTCGATGTGCCCCGCGCGATGGGCAATGCCGAGCCGACGCCACATCGCCGGCCGCAATGGGCGCATGACAACGCGCTTGTCGGGCAATGGCGCAGTCGCCTCATGGGGTAACAGCGCGGCGCCGTATCCTGCCGCGACCAGACTCTTGATCGCGTCGTTGTAGTTAAGCTCGATGCGTGGCACCGGTTGATGCCCCCCGGTCGCGAACCACTCCGCCGTCAGTTGTGAAAGACGCGTTGTCGCGTCGTTGAGAATGAGCGGTTGGCCAGCGAGCCATGCGGGCGTGACACGGGCAGGGCACTGCCAATGTGCCGGCACAAAAGCCATCACGGGGTCGCGCCTCCAAGGCGTGATCACGAGTCCAGCCTCGGGCGGCTGAGGCAGCGCAACGAGCCCAACGTCCAGCGTTCCATCCACCAGTCCGGACAACGTCTCCCGCGACGTGAGCACTGCAACCTGAATGTCGATGGCGGGATGGTGCTGGCGCAGCACCTCAAGCGCTTGCGGTAACAGGTGTGCGATCGCGCCCGTCGAAGCGCCGATCCGCGCGCGCCCTTCGAGTCCTTGCACCTGGCGTTGAATATCCGCTAACGCCTGCTCCGCATCGGACAGCAATCGACGTGCGCGCTCCACCAGCACCTCGCCTATTGCCGACGGCCTGACATGGCCGCGCTTTCGCGACAGCAATGGCGCCCCAATGCGGTCTTCCAGTTCCGCGATGTGGAGGCTGACCGTTGGCGGTGCCAAGTGCAATGCACGTGCCGCGTCGGCGAATGAGCCACGATCTGCGATGGCCACAAGGGTGCGCAAGCGGTCCAGGCTGATTTCTCGCATGTCGGCGTCCAAAGTCAGAAAAACTGAATGATCACGTTATGAAATTCAACTTTCCCTATTCTATCTGTCCGCGGAATATAGGGACTCGTGCTTGTTTTTGCTGGTTACCATTCAAAGTCAACGGAGTATTTCACGTATGGGCTCTCCCGTTGTTTTCATCGACGGCGATCAAGGCACCACCGGGTTGCTGATCCAGGAACGGCTTCGTCACCGGACCGACATCAGACTAATGACGCTTGATGCCGCGGAGCGCAAGGATTTGCGGCGTCGCGCGGAATTCATCAACGCCTGCGACATCGCGATTCTCTGTTTGCCTGATGCCGCGGCACGCGAGGCCGTGGCCGCGATTGTCAATCCTGCGGTTCGAGTCATCGACGCCAGCTCCGCGCACCGCACACAGCCGGACTGGGTCTACGGATTTCCGGAGATGGCGCCGGGGCAGGCCGAACGAATTGCCAACGCCCGCCGCGTCACCAACCCCGGTTGCTATCCGACCGGTGCGCTTGGCTTGCTGGGGCCGTTGGTGCAGGCCGGGCTTATCCCGCCCGATTACTCGATCAGCATTCATGCGGTCTCGGGGTACTCCGGTCGGGGACGGGCAGGCGTGGAGGAGTATGAGGGGGCGGGAGCCGTCAACGCGCCGTCATACCAGGTCTATGGCCTGAAACTCGCGCACAAACACGCGCCGGAAATCCAGAAGCACGCGGGGCTCGCGGAGCGTCCCATTTTCGTCCCGGCATACGGAGCGTTCCGTCAGGGCATCGTGCTGACGGTGCCCCTGGCGGTGCGGTTGCTGGCGCCCGGCGTGGACGGCGTGGCGCTACACACCGCCCTCGCTCGCCACTATGCTGAGGCGGTTCACGTGCGGGTCTTGCCGCTGCATGAATCGAGCGCCGTGGAGCACTTGGATCCACAAGTGCTGAACGGTACGAACGACATGCAATTAAGCGTGTTTCATAACGTGGACGACGGACAAGTCTTGCTGGCCGCCGTTTTCGACAACCTTGGCAAAGGCGCGTCTGGCGCTGCGGTTCAGAACCTGGACCTGATGCTTGCGTCGCAGTAATTGTCGCGGGCTTGTGATGACGGTCGGCGACGAACGGATGCGCCAACGACGGTTGCCGCATCTGTTTGTGGCCGTCGAACGATTCGTTCCGGTCGGTAAGGGTTATCGGTCCGCCGGCTCAGGACGACCCTGAACCGTCGTTGGGATCAGCGCCAATGGACTGGCCGCTTTCGACGCGTTAGCTGTCGTCCGGCGTTGGATGGTCACTCTACTGCTCGGACTGTGCTGTGCGGTTGGCGCCGGCACTTGCCCCGTCTCGCTGGTTGAATTAAGCTCTGCGACATGAACCAATTTATCCTCAACTCGATTATTAGCACCGCGAGAGTCTCGGCGGGATAGCTATTGAGTTGGCAATATGCATTCACAACCCGCCCAGAAAGCGGGTTTTTGCTTTCTGGGCCCTGGACGGAGCGCCTGGAGATGACAAGTGAGAATCGAGTAGTCGACGCAGTTGGCTTTCGTGAGACGGCTGTTTTGCATATGGTTTGTGGGAAAATCGCTTCGGGCAAGTCCACGTTGACGGCTCGCCTGGTTGGTGTCTCTCGGACGGTCCTGGTTAGCGAGGACAAATGGATTGCATGTCTTTACCCAGACGAGATTCATACGCTGAACGATTATGCAAGCCGCGCAGCACGCATGAGAGCGGTCCTCACAGAGCACATCAAGGCGCTCCTCGCGACGGGCATATCCGTGGTACTCGACTTTCCATTTAATACGGCCAGCACACGTGCGTGGGGCCACTCACTATTCCAGGCGGTCGGCTGCGAGCATCGGCTTCACTATCTGGATGTGAGCGACGAGATCTGCAAATCTCGTTTAATGGCGAGGAACGTGTCAGGCGAGCATCCTTTCCATACATCGGAAGAACAGTACGATCAGATCACCCGCTACTTTGTCCCACCCGCGCCCGGCGAAGGATTCAACATCATTGTCTATGACGAGACAGGAAAGGTCCATTCCCGGACGGGGTCATGACATTCGAGTGTCCGGTTGAAGGGGAAACGCGATGCCTGCTTTTGGCCGAATTCGGTCCTACCTGATTGACCGTAGCCGACCCTGAACGGCCGGCCAGATTTCTCGAAAGCGGCCATTCGAGCGGGCGACCAACGTCGTGGTCCGCTCGATTCTGGATCGCTCTTCGAGTGCTAACGCGAGAGCCCCACCACCAGGAAATATCTCTCAACTCCTGGACTCACCCTGATTCGCGTGTCCTCTCGAGTCCTCAAGACCGCTCCGGCGCTACGGCCACGCAGGCGTCAGGCGGACACGCAAAGGGCCTATCACCAAGGAATCTGATTCTGTTCGAAGTAGAAGCGTCCCGACGGCCCCGCCGGGTCTTGGGTCGCGAGCCAGACGATGCCAGCGGCTGCCTGTTCCACTGTGCGGTAACCCGAATGGTTGTTGAAATCGGTAGCGGTGTAGCCTGGATCGACAGCATCAACCTTGATGCCGACTGACGCGAGCTCTTTTGCAAAAGCCAGCACAACAGCGTTGAGGGCCGACTTGGAACTGTTGTAGCCGAGGATATTCACGCCATAGAACTGGTTAGCCGGATCAGACAGCCAGCCGAGAGATCCGAGCCCGCTGCTCACCATCACGACAGCACCTTGACCAGCAGATTTCAGCAACGGCACAAACGCCTGAGTCACGCGGATCGGACCGAAAACGTTTGTCTCGTATACAGCGCGGATGCTGTCGATCGGTTGTTGGCTGGGCGTCGTGTGAGGGCCGCCTGGAATGCCGGCGTTGTTGATCAGTACATCAAGGCGACCGTCTTCGTCCCGCACACGCGCAGCAGCAGCACGTACGCTTTCGTCCTGGCTCACGTCGATAGGCAAAAGCCGAACGTCGTGGCCCTCTGCCACCAAAGACTTCATTGCTACCTCGCCGCGCGCGGCATCACGGCAGCCAAGCCAGATGCGATATCCCAGCCGACCGAGTTGTCGAGCCGTTTCGTAGCCGATGCCCTTGTTAGCGCCTGTGATCAAAACAGTTTTAGTGGTATTCATGTTTTTGTCCTCCGGAATGAGCTTGCGGCCACTCTATTCTGTTTGATACTTTTTGATAATCATGTAAAAGTCGAATAGACTGATCGGCATGCCGAACAATCATGACGTCGATTCCAATCTGGATCTGCTCTCGGTCTTCCTGACTGTGCTGGATACGGGAGGTTTTCGTGCCGCTGCCCAACGGCTGCGCCTGTCTCCTTCGACAGTAAGCGAACGGATCGCACAACTTGAAGCGCAGTTGGGCGTCCCGTTGCTGATCCGCACCACACGCAGCGTCACGCCGACGGAGACGGGGCGCACACTTGCCACCCGTATTGCGCCGCTAATGGCAGAAACGCGTGCCGCGTTGCGTGACGCCGCTAGTTCGCGGAGCGTCGTACGTGGGCTTCTCAAGATCAACGTGACGGGCGCGGTGATGGTCGATATCCTGCCGCCGATCATCGACCGCTTCATGGAAGCCCATCCGCAAGTTCGCGTTGAAATCATGGTGGATGACCGACTCGTCGATATAGTGGCAGCTGGTTGCGACGCTGGGATTCGATACGGCGAGCATTTGGCACAAGACACCATAGCCGTGTCGATTGGACCGCGTTGTCAGCGGATCGCATGGGCCGCTGCACCCGGGTACCTTGCAGCGCGCGGCGCTCCCAGACACCCGAGCGACTTGCTGAATCACGAATGTATCCGGTTGCGTTTTTCGAGCGGCGCGCTCGTCGAGTGGATGTTCGAGCGTGGCGAGGAAACAGTCAGGGTCGATCCGCCTGGCCGCCTCATCGTCGGCGTGGATGGTGCTTCGGCAGCAATCGGATTCGCGCGCGACGGACGCGGTGTCATCGGCACTTTCGAAAACTGGCTAACCCCTTATCTGGAAATCGGTGAGCTACACCCTGTCTTGCATGACTGGTGGCGCACATTCGAAGGGCCTCAACTGTACTTCTCGAGCAGATTTAAGTCCGCTCCACTTAGGGCATTCATCGAACTGGTTAAGGAGGAGCAGAACGCTACCCGAGGTTCGCTTGCGGCAGCGGACTCCGCGAAAATTGCTTAACGCTCGATACAACGTTGTTGAGCATCCTTCCCACGGAAGTGTGTTTAGTCCTTTCATGTAACGGCAATGCGAGCCGCCCCGAATCCTGGAGATTATTTTAAGCAAAGCGCATCGTTGTTGACATGCTCAAACCCAAGATGTCCACGACGACAATTAGCCGAGCGGTTTGGTTCCCCGCATCGCGCGGATCCGGAATGATCACCATTCGTGCTGAAAACGCCTCGTCAGTTTGTCTTTACGCGGAAGTACAGCACATGAGTGTTGACGATTCAGTCCGTGTCGTCGAGTGACCGGTTATGGCCGGCAAGCGACCGCTCGCCGGCCGCCATGCGGTCAAACCTCGGTCTGCTCCGCCATCTCGAGGGCATCGTCGACCTCGATTCCCAGGTAGCGAACCGTGCTTTCCAGCTTTGTGTGCCCGAGCAGCGACTGCACCGCTCGAAGGTTCTTCGTCCGCCGGTAGATCAGCGAAGCTTTCGTGCGGCGCATCGTGTGGGTACCGTATGCGGTGTCGTCGAGGCCAATCGATGCGACCCAGCGGTGTACCAGGCGGTCATATTGCCGCGTCGACAGTTGCGGGGACGTATGAATCCGGCTCGGGAACAGAAAATCCGCAGCCTTCAGTCCCTGGGCTTCGATCCACGCTTCGAGGCTCTCCCGGCTCTGTTCCGTGATCTCAAGTTGCACTGGCCGCTGTGTCTTCTGCTGCATAACTGTTGCCCTCGACGCCACCTGGCTTCCGCGACGGACATCCTGGACCCGCAACCGCGTGAGGTCGCACGCCCGCAGCTTGCTATCAATCGCGAGATTGAACATCGAGAGCTCACGAACGTTCGACGCCATCTGAAGCCTCGTCCGGATCGCCCAAATTTCCCGGAGCTTTAGCGGCGGTTTCTGCCCGGTGAGTTTGCCCTTATTCCATGGCACACGACGGCTAACGGCGACATTCTCGGATTTCATGACAATCTCCTTTCAGATAAAGGGAGATTGAGTGTGCACGTACGGACGGTCGCTACCCGACCCTTCTCCGCCGTCGGACAGCTATTTGTGAGCGTCTCTACCACGCTCGATTACGGTCGTTCGTGGAGACATTTTCTGGACGGTGATCCGAATCATTTGCTTCCACCCTCGATCGAAACACGTCAACTCGATCGGTCTCGCCCAGCGGCGGTGCATCAGTACTCGAACCTACGCAACTGTTAGAGCGCCAATGTCTCGTTGGTATCGACCGCATTGAGCAGCCTCGCAACGACTTCTCGCGTTTCACTGAGTTCGCGCAGCCGAACGTCGAGCTTTTCGACTTCACCGCGCAGCAACGCGCGCGCCTCTACGCATGGATGAAACACCGGTTTCTCACCGAGTACACAAGGCAGCAATAGCCGGATACTGCTGATCTTCAAACCTGCCGCGCTGAGCGTGCGGATGCGCTGTGCGGCGTCTACTTCGTCGGAACCGTATTCGCGGTAGCCCGAATCGGTCCTCCTCGGATTGAGGAGACCTTCGTTCTCGTAATACCGCAGCATCCGCTCACTGACACCGGTGCGGCGAGCCAGTTCTCCGATACGCATGACATCCCCAGAAAGAAACGCTTGACCTTGACAGCGATGTCAAAGTTTAACCTCTTTCGACCGCGCGGATTTCCCGCCGGTCCCTTCGTCAAGAGACCCCCAATATGACACCATCCAATGACACGTTTGACGGAACGTTTCCGTTTTCGCCGCGCTTCAGCGATGTTGCCGGCTTTCGCATGCATTACGTTGACGAAGGGCCTGCCGACGGCGCGGTCGTCCTGTGCATTCACGGGGAACCGACGTGGGGCTACCTGTTTCGTGATCTGATCAAGGCGCTCGCGGGCGACTACCGTGTGATCGCGCCCGACCACATGGGATTCGGCAAGAGCGAGACGCCGGAACATCGCACGTACTGGCTACAGGATCATATCGACAACCTTGAAAAGCTCGTGCTTGCGCTGGATTTAGACGACATCACTCTCGTCATGCACGACTTCGGCGGCCCCGTTGGCATGGGACTCGCCGCACGGCATCCGGGCCGCATTCGCCGAGTCGTCAGCACGAACGGACCGACGCCGTTTGGTCAAAGCACGTTATTCGACCGGCTGAATGCGAATGCCGCAGTCTCGCCATGGTTCCAGTGGATTCTCCGCTCCGATTCGCAAGGTCGTCTCGAACCCGTGCTGGACGAACTGGGCTTCAACATCCTGAGTGTCTTGAAGCTTAACGGCTTCGAAAACCACGCGCGTATTGACGATACGTGGCTGCGCGCCTACGGCTCGCGCTTCGCTCTGCCGACCGACAGTGCAGGCGCGATTGGCTGGGCAAAGGGCTTCGCGATCGGGGCACATCGTTTCGAAGTGCCAGACGCGCTAGCACTCGACGCGATCCGTTCAAAGCCAGCGCTTGCCATCTGGGGGGAGGCCGATCGGACGCTGGCAGCTGAACACTTTCTTCCGCTGTTCAGCGAGCTATTTCCCATGGCGCCGGTTCACCGACTCGCCGGGGTCGGCCATTACAGCTTCGAGGATGCGCCGCAAGCGATTACCGGACTGATTGCCGCATTCTTGAAGGCGCACTAACTCGCGCTTGGCCGGCCCGCAACACCGGCCTGGTGTGTCCGGAGTCGATCATTTCAATTCTTCCCCGCAGCCTGGCGCGGATTGAGCGTCGCAACGTCCGAGGAGAACGGCCAGACGTTCGTGCTTTGTAGAAGTCCGTTTATGGCCGATACCGGTCACGCGCGAAGGGCAGTTTCTGACCCTTCCCGGATGTTCTCTGTTGGCTGCCTTAAATGTCTCTTGTCGGAGATAGACGGTCATCCGAATGCACATCCCCTGACGAAGGAGGGCGGCCGCGATCGGCCATTCTCTGCAACAGCGCGAGCATACCCCTCGTCCCTCAATGAGCATTAACCATCAGCGTCAACAGTCCACGCTAGAAAGACTTCATGCTCGATGGGAAGCTGGCTTTTGCCGCAGTGACGATCCACTTTCTGAACGCCCTGACGGCTTCGTCGTCCGCACGATCCACATTGACGACCATGGTGTAATCGGGGCCGCGCCAAACCGGTCCATGCAATGGACACACGAGCCTCCCCGCGGCGATCTCGCGCTCGATGAGGGGCAGCGACGCCAGGGTAACGCCGAGGCCTTCCGTCGCCGCGGCTAACTGTAGAAACACGTGATCGAAATTGAGATGGCGTACACCCCGCATGGTCGGCTCGCCCGCCTCCCGTACCCATTCAGACCATGCTGTATGCGTGCTCGTCGAATGCAGCCATGTGTGGTTGCGCAAATCGGCGACGGTGCGGAGCGGACGACTGACCAAAGCCTTTGGACTGCATGCGGGCAAGCGCAGGTCGGGCATCAGGATCGATGACTTGAGGCCGGCCGCGTCTTCGGGTCCGGAGCGCACGCCGACGTCGAATGCATCGCTGACATAGCGGAGCCGGCGCGAAGTGGTCGAAAGCCTCACATCGACGTCCGGATACAGCGCCTGGAAATCTGCCAGCCTGGGAATAAGCCAGCACAGCGCAAAGCTCGCCAACGCATTCACGCGTACCACACCCCTGATTCGACGCGTGATCGATTCCCGTCGCAATAGGCCCACCGAATTGCCCAGCTGCGCGAACGCGCCGTTGACATCGCCGAGCAATGTGGTTCCCTCGTCGGTGGGCACGACGCCGCGCGCGCGACGCTCGAACAACGGAACGCCGAACCAGTCTTCCAGCATGCGGATTTGCTTACCCACCGCCCAATGCGTCACGTGAAGCTCGTTCGCCGCACCCGCGAAGCTGCCGAGACGGGCCACCGCCTCGAAGTACCGCAAGGCATTCAAGGGGGGTAACTTTTCGGTATCCGCGGCGACGCGCTTCCTGGTACTCATAGGTGACTTTTTCTCCCGTCCGAGGCAATTTTATGTCAGTTGTTGCACCGGTGGGGCAACCGTACACTTCGGTCTGGCTTGCAACGATATGCGCGACGTGACTCGCACTTGCGCGCCCTGGTCCAACGAATGCGACTTCTCTTCTTCTGCGCGCCGGCGACGAACACAGCCGAGTGCCCCGATCCGACCCGCTCCGCGCAACGCAAACGCGTTTTATGGCTCTCGTGCACGGCACACGCGTTGCACGACGGCTACACCGACATGATCTACGCGCTGTTGCCTACATGGCAGGCGGATTTCGGTCTCGGCTACGGCGCGCTCGCGCTGTTGCGCGGCATCTACGCGGGCACCATGGCGACGCTGCAAGTGCCTGCCGGCAGCCTGGCACGCTTGCTTGGCACGCGCGCGACGCTCGCGATCGGAACGCTGCTCGCCGCCCTAGGCTATGCCCTCGCGGGCATGTCGGGCTCTTTGCTGGGGCTATGCGTTGCGCTCACCGTGTCGGGTTGCGGATCGAGCACGCAGCATCCGCTCGCGTCGGGCGCCGTGTCGCGTGCATACGGACGCGACGCCCGCGCTCCGCTCAGTGTCTATAACTTTGCAGGCGATCTCGGCAAATCCGCGCTGCCCGCGGCCGTTTCGCTGCTGATTAACTTCATGCCGTGGCGTCATGCGCTGTGGGCGATGTCGACCATCGGTATTCTGGTCGCGCTGGTCATCGCACTTTTCCTCCCTTCGGTGCGCAGAAACGAATCGGAAGCCGAAGCGACGGCCAGCGAAGCCACGAAAGGTTCGCGAAGCGGATTCTCGCTGCTGTTCGCGATCGGCGTGCTCGATACCGCTGTGCGGATGGGCTTGCTCACGTTCCTGCCGTTTCTCCTGCGCTCGAAAGGCATCTCGCCTCAGATGATGGGTACGGCGCTGGCGCTGGTGTTCATCGGCGGCGCGGCGGGCAAGTTCGCTTGCGGCGCGCTCGGCGCGCGGGTCGGCGTGATAGGAACGGTGTTCACCACCGAAGGCGCCACCGCGCTGCTGATTCTCGCCGTGATCTGGCTGCCGCTCGCGCCCGCGACGATCCTGCTGCCGCTGCTCGGTGTGATGCTCAACGGCACGTCGTCGGTACTTTATGGGACGGTACCCGAACTCGCGCCGGCCGGCCGCACCGAGCGGGCGTTCGCGCTCTTCTACACCGGCACGATCGCATCGGGGGCACTCGCTCCGGTCGCGTACGGACTGGTGGGCGATCGGATCGGCGTGCACGGTGCGACGATCGTGACCGCCGCCACCGCGCTTGTCATCTTTCCGTTAGCGCTTGCGCTTCGCCGTCATCTGAGCACGACGTGAGTTGCCAAGTACGAGCGATGCTCAACACATCATGGAGCCTACGACAATGCATGACACTCCGACAATCGCCCTGGTGGGCCCTGGCGCAATCGGCGCTACCGTTGCCGCTGCGCTTCACGAAGCAGGCCGTACCCTGGCGCTATTCGGGCGCACCGCACACGACCATCTGCGCGTGCGATTCGACGGCGGACAGATTTACGTGCCTGGTCCCGTGCGGACAAATCCGGCCGGCATCGAAACGACGTTCGATCTCGTCTTCGTCGCGGTGAAGACGACGCAGGTCGAAGCTGCGTCGACATGGCTGTCCGCGTTGTGCGGCGAGAAGACCGTGGTTTGCGTGTTGCAGAACGGCGTGGAACAAAGGGATCAATTCGCGCCTTACGTGTCGAAAGACCGTGTGCTGCCTTCGGTGGTCTGGTTTCCCGCTGAACGGAAAGTCGATGCCTCGGTGTGGCTGCATGCGAAACCGAGACTCACATTGCCGGACACGCCGGCTGCCCGGGCGGTCGTGACGGCGTTGCGCGACACCCGATGTTCCGTGGATGTGACCGAGGACTTCACCAGCATCGCTTGGCGCAAACTGCTTCAGAACGCAGTCGCCGGATTGATGGTTCTGACGGGCCGCCGCGCCGGCATGTATTCCCGCGCCGATATCGAACACCTGTCGCTCGCGTATCTGAAGGAGTGCATCGAGGTCGCTCGTGCGGAAGGCGCGGCACTAGGCAATGAGGTCATGCGAGAAATCGTCGATGGATTCCGGCGCGCACCATCCGACCTTGGCACATCGATCCTCGCCGACCGGCAAGCAGGCCGGCCGCTCGAATGGGATAGCCGGAACGGCGTCATACAGCGTTGCGGCCGCGCGCGTGGCATCGCCACGCCGGTCAGCGATCTAATCGTGCCGCTGCTGGCGGCGGCGAGCGATGGACCGGGTTAGGCTCAGCACGGCCGTCCGTGTTCGATCCACGCGTCCAAGAGCCGGATCGGACGTTGACGGGTTTCGAAGTCAACTGGGCATCCGAGTGTCCGGCCTTTAATTCAGGCGAACGGCAGAAGCTGGCCGATACCTGCCCGATGGCAACGGCGGATGTTGGCGGGACGCCCGATCAACGGGATGTTAAGTCGGGAAGACCTCCATCTTCCCTAGGGCAAGTCCACGCTGGATTGTCGCTAAATCGGGTATTCCAAAATCCGCAAGAATCGGTAGTCTGTGAGGCTTCGGCGAATCATGGACCATCGCTGCGTGAAAGCATTCATCCGGATATCTCCATGACTGAACCTCGTTTCACATTCCTTGACCAGCACGAATGGGAAAATTGGTTGACTCAGAACGGCGTTACGTCGACCGGGATATGGCTGCGTCTTGCCAAGAAGGGCGCCGGGCTGCAGACATTGACGTATGAGCAGGCGCTGGAAAGTGCCCTTTGCCATGGCTGGATCGACGGTCAAAAGCAGACGGAAAGTGATGAATACTGGTTGCAGCGCTTCACGCGACGCTCCGCAAAAAGTATCTGGTCCCGGCTCAACAAAGAGCGGGCCGAAACGCTGATCGCCGCAGGCAGAATGCTGCCTTCTGGCATGCGGGAAATCGAGAGAGCCAAAGCGGACGGCCGCTGGGAGGCAGCCTATACCTCGCCCAGTAACTCGGTCGTGCCGGACGATCTGCAGGTCGCACTGGATGCCAATCCCAAGGCCGGCGAGTTCTTTGCAACGCTGAGCGGCCGAAACCGCTACGCGATCCTGTTTCGGATACAGAACGCCAAAACGTCCGCGACGCGGGGGCGCAGGATCGAGGAGTTCATCGGTATGCTGAATCGCGGTGAAACCATTCATCCGTAAGCCGCGCAGTTCAACAGCCAAACAAAGTCGCCGGACGATGCCGCGCGCAGGGTGAGTAACCCGCTGCGCGCACCACGCTGCCGCGCTGGCGAGCGTCGAACAATACTGGTTGGCGCCGCCCAGACGTCAGTCGAGCCATAGGCGTTATCGAACGGCTCTCACCGTTGTGCCGTTGCTCGGAGCGGCCGTCTCATGCATGGCAAACACGCCACGCCCCTCGACGTGTTAAAATATTTGACTGATCAAACATTGATCCGTCAAAAAATGGCTCCCAGTCCCAATACCCCGCATTCGGCGGGGCAGGTATTGCCGTTCCGGCAATCGATCGTGGCGATGCTCGGCCTGTGTTTCTGTACGATGATGGTGGCGCTCGACCAGACAGTGGTCGGTACCGCGCTGCCGACCATCGTTTCTGAACTCAAGGGCTTCGAGTACTACGCCTGGGTCGCGACCTCGTATCTCCTGACTTCCGTCATCACCGTGCCGATCTTCGGACGACTCGGCGACTTCTACGGACGCAAGCCCTTCGTCGTTGCGGCCATCATCATCTTCACCGCCGCATCGGTCCTGTGCGGCGCCTCGAACAGCATGTTGTTCCTCGTCATTGCGCGCGCTCTGCAAGGTATCGGCGGCGGCATGCTCGTCGGTACCGCGTTCGCCTGCATCCCCGAGCTGTTTCCCGATCCCCACGTGCGTCTGCGCTGGCAGGTCATGCTCAGCTCCGCCTTCGGGATCGCCAACGCCATCGGGCCCTCGCTCGGCGGTTTCCTCACCGAAGCCTACGGCTGGCGCTCGGTTTTCTACGTCAACCTCCCTGTGGGACTGCTCGGACTGTGGTTTGTCGGCCGTCACCTGCCGCACATGCGCGCCGGCGGGCACGGCAAGGCGAGCCTCGACTGGCTCGGCGCCGTCCTGATCACCGCCACGCTCGGTAGCCTGCAAATGCTCGTCGAATGGCTGCCCGCCGATGGCCTCTCGCGCGGCGTGCTCATGTTGCTCGTCGTGTTGGCGATCTCGTCGTATGCGCTTTACTGGTGGGAGCGGCGCACGTCGCATCCGATCGTGCCGTTCGAAATGTTCCGCGACAAGAAACTCGCGCCGCTCTTCGTGCTGTCAGCCTTCGCCGGCTTCACCATGTTCGGGGTGCTGTTCTACGCGCCATTGCTGCTCCAGGGCGGCTTCGGCCTCTCGCCGCGCGAAACGGGTCTGCTGATCACACCGATGGTCGTGTGTATCACCGTCGGCAGCATCGTGAACGGCCGCCTCATCACCCGTCTGCCGAACCCTAACGTGATGCTTTACGGCGGCTTCTTTCTGCTCGCGCTCGCGTGCGCCGGCGTGATCACCACGCATCGCGGCACGCCGCATGCCCTGATCGCCACCTACATGCTGTTCGCCGGACTGGGCCTCGGTTTCGTCATGCCGAACCTCACCGTCTTCGCTCAGGAAGTTGCCGGGCCCGCGCACCTGGGCATCGCCACCGCGCTCATGCAATCGCTGCGCATGATCGGCGGGATGCTCGGCACGGCCATCGTCGGTACGCTCGTGAACCACAGCTACACCGGCCGTGTGACGGATGCCCTCGCCGCCAACGGCGGTACGCGTTGGGTGCCGCAACTTGCCGATCCGCAGATCCTCGTCAATGCGCAATCGCAAAGCGATTTCCTGAGCGCGCTCGCGCCCCTGGGGCAGAACGGCGCGCTCTTCATCGAATCGGCTCGCACGTCGCTCGTTGCCGCCATCCACAACGGGCAAATGATGTCGCTCGCGGCAGCGCTTGCCGGTCTGTGGTTCGTCAAGCGCGTGCCGCTCATTCGTCTGACGCGCGGCGCCAAGCCGCAGCCGCCCGTCGGGGAGTGACGCGATGCCCACACCGCAAAGACGCAACGTTATCCAGCAACTCGGCCAGACCTATCGGGCGATGATGCTTGCCTTCGACGCCCAGGTCGGACACCCGCTGCCGCGCTGGCGAATCATTCTCGCGCTGGCCGAGCGAGGCACCTGTTCTCAGAAGTTTCTCGCGGAACATTGCCGTCTCGATCCGGCGTCGCTCACGCGTCAGTTGAAGTCGATGGAAGCGCTCGGCTGGATCTCGCGCGCCACCGATCCGCACGACAACCGTCTCACGAACGTCACACTTACCGTCGCCGGCATGGCCGTGTACGACGAGGCGACGCCCCGCCGCCAGGCGTTCTTCGACGACGCGCTCGAAGGCATGACGCCCGCCGAGATCGCAACGCTGGAAACCGCGCTCGGCCATCTGGAAGCGCAGTTCAAGTCGGTGGCGTCGCGAGCGAAAGCGACCGATACCGACGCGAAGTCAAGTGGTGACGCGACGCGACCCGCGCACGTCGAGACGCCGACACCGGCGTTAGCCACGTCACCCGGAAAACGCGCGTCGCGCAGTCGCGCGTAAGCGCCTCGTCGCGACGCGCCACTGCGCACATCGCGACCGTGTCGGACGTAAAAAAGCCGCCCATCGTGAGCTGCATCCCAACGGTTGGATTCGCGTCCAACCTCGCGGGGCAGTGCACATCGGGCGGCTTTGTCGTTGTAGCGCGCTACAGCGGCTGGAGCGATACGCGTTGCGTTGTCGATGCGCGATCAGAAGAACGTTTGCACGATGTCGACGACGTTGTAATCGCTGTCGATCACCGGCAAATGACGCCATTTGTCGAACGTGAGACACGGATGCGAGATGTCGAACGCGATCATGTCGCCCACGCGGATGTCGTCGCCCGGGGCGATGCGCAGATACGCGTGCTGATCCATCATGCCCGTGACTTCCCAGTGCGCCGGCGTCGCCGTCGGTGTCTTGCTCTCGCCCGGACGGAACTGCAGCGCCGGTTCCGGCATGCCGGCATCGAACGCCGCGTCGCGCTTGCCGAGCGCGATGATCGCGCGCTCCGGCTCTGGGATCGATTGCACATACGCCCAGAGTTGCAGCGCCGGTTGCAGTTGCGAGCGCATCTGCTTCGCGATCGGGTTGCGCGTGGCGATCTGCGCTTGCGCGGCCTTGTAGATGCCGACGTCGTGCGTGAGATAGCAGCCCGGGCGCAACACGACGTCGAGCGGCGCGCCCACGTCCTTGTGCGCGAACTCGTCCGCGACGACGTCGTACCACGCCGAACCCGCACCCGAGAGTACCGCCGGCGTGCGCTCGATGCGACCCGCCGCCACCAGTTCGCGCGTGATGCCCACCGCGCGTTGCAGGAACGCACGAATGTCCGCTTCGGTGCTCAGCACCCCCTCGTAGACTTCCACACCCGCGAGCTTGACCGCGTCGTGATACTGCGCCAGGGCGTCGAGCACCGCCTGCTGCTGCGCGGCGTCGCGCACCCCGGTACGGCCGCCCGTCACGCCCAGTTCGATGAGCACCTGGATCGACTGGCCGCGCGCACGGAAAAACTTGCCCAGATGCTCCACCGCGGCGGCGGAGTCCACCAGACAGAAGAATTCGAAATCGGGATCCGTCAGCAAATCGGCGATCAGCGCCATGTTGCGCTTGCCGACGAGCTGGTTCGCCATGAGCACGCGTCGCACACCGTGGTGATACGCCGCGTGGGTCTGCTGCGCCGTGGCGAGCGTGATGCCCCACGCGCCCCCCTCGAGTTGGCGGCGGAACAGCTTGGGCGCCATCGTCGTCTTGCCGTGCGGGGCGAGTTTCACGCCGTACTCATGCACGAAGCGCTGCATCCACGCGAGGTTGTGACGGATCTTTTCCTCGTAGAGCACCGCCGTCGGCAGGCTCAGATCTTCGTCCAGCAGATTCCATCCCAATCCGGCCGTCGCGGACGGGGCGAGCGGGACTTCCATCGCCCCCAGACCCTTGTTGAGGGTATCGATCATGCCGTGCTGATAGTTTGTATCATTCATTGGAAATCATCTCCGTGACGATGCGGATAGGGCCGCTGGATGCCTCCTATAATAGCTTTTAATTCCCTGTGTTTGACAATTTTGTTATAAAGTACCAAAAAAGTTGCCAAACCTATCAGCAAGGCACCCCGGCACAGCGTCGGGGGGGCCACATGGACCCGAGAGATGCCCGAAACCTTCGATATCGTGACGCGCGTTGCCGAGCGCACCGACGCGCTGAGCCAGGCGGAGCGCAAGGTCGCGCAGGTGGTGCTGGACGATGTCGCCGGCGCGGCAGCGGTGTCGATCAACGTGCTGGCCGAGCGCGCGGGCGTGAGCGAGGCGAGCGTGACGCGTTTCGCCAAGGCGATGGGCTGCCGCGACGTGCGCGATCTCAAGCTGCGTCTGGCGCAAGCCGCCGTCGTCGGACAGCGCTTTTTCGGCGCGAACGCGGCGAGCGGGCCGGACGGCTCGACGGAAACCATCGACCGCATTGCCGACGATATCCAGACCACGTTGCAGTTGCATCGCAGCCTCATCAAGCCGGACACCGCGCGTCGCGCGGCGGCCCGGTTGCTGTCGGCGCGCATGGTGTACGCGTTCGGAATGGGGGGCGGCTCGTCGCTGATGGCCGATGAAGCGCGTTACCGGCTTGTCCGGCTCGGACGCCCGGTCGCGACCTATCAGGACGCCGTGCTCGCCCGCATGGTTGCCAGCACGCTCGGGCGCGACGACGTGGTGCTCGCCTTCTCGGTGAGCGGCCACACGCCGGAGCTGGTCTCGGCCTGCGAGATCGCCCGCGAGTACGGCGCGCAGGTGGTGGCGGTCACGGCGACCGGCTCGCCGCTCGCGGCGCTGGCCGACGAGGTGCTGCCGATCCGTGCGCTGGAAACGGATTTCATTTTCAAGCCGTCGTCGTCGCGCTACGCGATGCTGCTGGCGATGGACGTGCTGGCCACGGAACTGGCGTTGCTCGCCAAGCCGCAGAGCCAGGCGCTGTTGCGGCGGATCAAGTACGTGCTCGATACGCATCGGGGCGGCGGCGATCGCCAGCCCCTGGGAGACTGACATGACTGACTGCCTCGCGAACCGAACGGTCGACACCCTCATCACCAACGTGCGTCTGGCGGACGGCTCCGGCGCGCCCATGACCGACGCGCGCTTCGACGTCGCGCTGCGCGACGGCCGCATCCAAACGATCGCCCCGGCCGGTGCGCTCGCCGGCTGGCACGCCGCGCAACAGATTCGCGGCGACGGCCAGGTGTTGAGCCCGGGGTTCATCGACGTACATACGCACGACGACACGAACGTCGTGCGCACGCCCGACATGACGCCGAAGCTCTCGCAGGGCGTGACGACGGTCGTCGTCGGCAACTGCGGCATCAGCGCGGCGCCGGTCACGCTCAGGGGCGATCCGCCCGATCCGATGAACCTGCTGGGCGACGCCGACGCATTCCAGTATCCGACCTTCGCCGCCTACGTTACCGCGCTCGAAGCCGCGCAGCCCGCGATCAATGTGGCGGCGCTCATCGGTCACACGGCGCTGCGCAGCAACCATATGGACCGCCTCGACCGGCCCGCGACCGAGGCCGAAATCGAAGGCATGCGCGCCCAATTGCGCGAAGCGCTCGAGCACGGCGCGTTGGGGTTGTCGACGGGACTGGCCTACGCGAACGCGAATGCCGCGCCGACCGAGGAAGTGCTCGCGCTCGCCGAGCCGCTCGCCGCTGCGGGCGGTCTCTACGCGACGCACCTGCGCACAGAGTTCGCCGAGATTCTCGAAGCGCTTGATGAAGCCTTCCGCATCGGCCGTCATGCCCGCGTGCCGGTCGTCGTCTCGCACCTGAAGTGCGCGGGCGTCGATAACTGGGGGCGCAGCAAGGAGATTCTCGACGCGCTCGACCAGGCGCAGCGCTTCCAGCCGGTCGGCTGCGACTGCTATCCGTACACGGCCAGTTCGTCGACGCTCGACCTCAAGCAGGTGACGGACGACTTCGACATTCTCGTTACGTGGTCGCAGCCGCATCCGGAACAGGGCGGCAAGCTGCTCGCGACGATCGCGGCCGAGTGGGGCGTCGACCTGATGGAGGCCGCGAAGCGTCTGCAACCGGCGGGCGCGGTGTATCACTGCATGGAGGAAGACGATGTGCGGCGCATTCTGCGGCACCCGGCAACGGTCGTCGGCTCCGACGGGCTGCCGAACGACCCGTTGCCGCATCCGCGTCTGTGGGGCGCCTTCCCGCGTGTGCTCGGTCGCTACAGCCGCGAGCAGCAGTTGTTCCCGCTGGCCGAGGCCGTCCACAAGATGACGGGGCTCTCCGCCGAGCGCTTTGGGCTGACGGACCGGGGGCTGGTGCGCGAGGGGTATTGGGCCGACCTGGTGCTGTTCGATCCGGCCACCGTGGCCGATGCCGCGACCTTCACCGATCCCATGCAGCCTGCGTACGGTATTGCGGCGGTTTGGGTCAACGGCGTGCTGGCTTGGCAGGATCGCGCGCCCACGCAGAATGCGCGCGCAGGCCGCTTCGTGCGTCGCGGCACGCCGCAGCCGGCGCTTTGAATGAGTGGAAATGAAACCGTTTAGTCGAAAGGAGCAATGATGAGCATCAAACGATATGGCGTAGAAGGCGGGCAGGGCACAGGCGGGCAACGCATGCCGTTCGCACGCGCGACCGAAGCTGACGGCTTTCTGTTCGTCTCGGGTCAGACCCCGATGAAAGACGGCGAAGTGATCGACGGGGGCATCGTTGCACAGTCGCATCAGGCCATCCGGAACATGCTGGCGATTCTCACCGAAGCCGGTTACGGACCCGAGCATGTGATGCGCATTGGCGTGTGGCTCGACGACCCGCGTGACTTCGCGTCGTTCAACAAGGTGTTCAAGGAATACTTCGGCGATCATCCGCCCGCGCGCGCCTGCGTGGTGTCGAGCATGGTGATCGACTGCAAGGTGGAAGTGGACTGCGTGGCATACAAGAAGCCTGCCGCATAAGGCCCGCGACATGCGGGCTATGCATTGACGGACACTTCAGTACCCGTTTCACAAAGTTTGCGGTTTGGCTTCGATGGCGGGCGTCGTCGCGAGCGCGCAGTCTTCAATCTCCTAACCCAAGAGGAGGTGGACTGTGACACTAGGAGCAATTTCCGGAAGCGCGCCGACGATGCAAGCACCCCGGACGGACGTCGATGCGGTCGATATGCTGCAGGCCGCGATAGATTTTCCGCCAACGCCAGACGACGTCCGTTCGCGGTCTCAAAGCGCGAGCCACATCAACACGGCGGGATGTACCAGTGGGCTCGTGGGGCTGGCAACGCTCGTATTCGGATTGGCGGGGCTCGCGACCGCCGTCTACGTCTGCGTCGAGGCCAATAAGCCGGTCGGCAGCGCCTCTCGGGAGTCCGGGGTCGGATGGCTGGGAAATGGCTTCGGTGGGAGCGTGGGCGCCCTGGGGGGCATGCTGGTGACGTATGGCCTCAGTCAGGTGTGCTATGCCGCGGCGAAGCGTCGTGCCGCACGGGAAGATATGGAACTGAGCGAACCGGCGCGATTCGAGTCGACCATGGGAGGACACCGCGCGTGAGCACGTTCGAGATTCCCCAGGACAAGCGGCCATCGTCGCAGCATATCGCCAAGGAGATCGACGAGGCGCTCGCAGTGGTACGCGACGCACAAAAGCAGCAGGCGGCGATGGGCATGCCGAGTCCCGGCGCGTGGGACGCGATGCAGTGCGATGCCGCGTATCGCTGCGGCTATGGTGCTTACGAGCGTGGCGACTACGCGCAGGCAATCGAGTGCTTCGCACCGCTGTTGTCGGCGTGTCCGCTCCAGGCCGACTACGCGGTGGCGCTGGCGCTCTCGGTGCAACGGCTCGGTGAACCGAAGGCGGCACTGTCGCTGTTCATGGCGGCGGCGTTGTTGGACGAGGCGTCGCCCGGCCCGATGTATCGCGTTGGCGAGTGCCTGATCGAGTTGCGCCAGTTCGACGCGGCCTATCGCGCCATGAAGGAAACGCTGCACCGCTGCGGCGGTCGACCCCAGTATGCCAACGTGGGCAACGCGGCCCGCCGGATGATGGCCCGGGTCAGCTTCATGCGCTGAGCCCCTTTTGATGTGCGTGGATTGGCGACGGGCCCCATCAACCCGTCGCTTTTTTTCGCCCCCGACTTATTGGCGAGCCGTGCGGGCGTTGTCCGGCATCGGCAACGTGAAGTTGGTGCGGAACGGGTTGATGTCGAGCCCGCCGCGTCGCGTGTAGCGTGCGTACACGGCCAGTTGGCTCGGTTGGCACTGACGCAGGATGTCCATGAAGATGCCCTCCACACATTGCTCGTGGAAGCCGGTGTGGCGTCGGTACGAAATCACGTACTTCAGCAGCCCTTCCTGATCGATGGGCGGGCCAACGTAGCGAATCTGCAGACTGCCCCAGTCGGGTTGTCCCGTCACCGGGCAGTTGGACTTGAGCAGGTTCGAGACGAGGGTTTCCTCCACAGGCGCTTCGCCCTGTGCGGCCTTGAGCAAGGTCGCATCCGGCGAATAAATATCCGTGTCGATATCGAGCCGGTCGACGAGCAGGCCGTCAAGTTCGTCGAGTTCGAGTTTGGCGAAGCCACCCGGCTCGACGAGACGCACCTGCACCGCCGCGCCTGCGGCTTCGGACAGATCCTGCTGAATCAGCGCCCGTGCGGCATCGGCATTCGCCAGCTTGGTCTGGGCGAACGAGCCGAGATAAAGCTTGAACGATTTCGATTCGATGATGTTCGGCGAGTCGGCCGGCACCATGGCCGTGAGCAGCGCGATCTGCGGCTTGCCCTTTTCATTGAGCCACGAGAGTTCGTAGCCGTTCCAGATGTCCGCGCCGAAGAACGGCAGGACGTCGGGTACGCCGATGGCCGCGCGCGCCGGGGCACGGGCGATCGCGAAGAGCAGGGACGGGTCGTATTGCTCGGTGTAGGCAACTTCCTTGCCGAGCGGAGATTGGTCAGGCGTGGTCATGGTTGGCAATGCCGCTGATAACGTGTCCGGTCGGGCTCACCCGCGCGGCGGACTCGCAGTGGCGTGTCTGATCGTCAAAGAAGAAATCGGGCTCGAATTCGCGCAGGAACGCGCCCTTGTCGAGCCCACCCAGGAACATCGCCTCGTCGATGTCGATTTTCCAGTCCATCAGCGTGCGGATGGCCCGCTCGTGGGCCGGGGCCGAGCGCGCCGTGACCAGCGCCGTGCGGATTTTGACCGGCACTTCGTGGCCCGCCAGGCTTTGCAGGCGATGCAGGGCCTGCAACAGCGGCTTGAACGGACCCGGCGGCAGCGGGGTCGCGGCACGTTCGGTCTCGTGCTGCTGGAACGCGTCGAGGCCGTTGCGCTGGAAGACCCGTTCGGCTTCGTCGGAGAAGAGCACGGCGTCGCCGTCGAAGGCGATGCGGATTTCGTCGGGATGCAGCTCGGCTTTTTTCGCCGAGTCGGGATAGACGCGCGCGGAAGGAAATCCGGCCACCAGCGCACTGCGCACGTCGCGCTCGTTCGCGGAGAGAAACAGGTGCGCGCCCAACGCATTGAGATAACCGAACGGATCGCGCCCGCGTGTGAACACGCCGCGCTCGATCTTGAGGTCGACCTGACGCGCCGAACGAAACACGCGCATGCCGCTCACGGGATCGTTGCGCGAGAGGACGACGACTTCCACGCGGTGGTTGTCGATCTCGTTGCCCTGGTTGAAGGCGAGGAGCTTCTGCACGAGCGGGAAGGCGACGCCGACGCGTGCGGGCACGTCGAGGCGGTCGAGCTGGTACTGCCGGTACGATCGGTCGTCGCCGCCGGCCACCCCGGCCTCGTACACGCGGTTCTCTTCTTCGAAGTCGAACAGCGCGCGCGAGGATATCGCGACAACGAGTTTGTTCTCGAGCGTGATCGGCATGGTGGCAGCGAAACTCCTGTCGTGAGGCGGTGAGCGGCGGCGTCTATCGGGCCGGCTTACGCGAGGAACAGCTTGTAGACCGGGTTGTCGCTCTCGTCCCAGTAAGGATAGCCGAGCGTGGCGAGGAAGTCGCGGAACGCGGCCTTCTCGTTGTCGGGCACCTGGATCCCCACGAGGATATTGCTGTAGTCGGCCCCCTGGTTGCGGTAGTGGAACAGGCTGATGTTCCAGTTCGGGCTCATGGCCGAGAGGAAAGTCATCAGCGCGCCCGGACGCTCCGGGAACTGGAAGCGGTACAGCACTTCATGGCTGGCGAGTGTGGAGCGGCCGCCGACCATGTAGCGGATGTGCTGCTTGGAGAGTTCGTCGTTGGACAGGTCGAGCGTGGGAAAGCCGTGGCGTTCGAAGCCGGCTTTGATGCGCTCGCCTTCGTCGCGGTTGTGCATCTGGATACCCACGAAGATGTGGGCGCTCGACGCTTCGCTGATGCGATAGTTGAACTCGGTCACGTTGCGGTTGCCCACCACTTCGGTGAAGCGCTTGAAGCTGCCGCGCGCTTCGGGAATGGTGACGGCGAACACGGCTTCGCGGGCTTCACCGACTTCGGCACGCTCGGCCACGAAGCGCAGACGGTCGAAGTTCATGTTGGCGCCGGAGGTGATCGCGACGAGCGTTTCGCCTTTGAGCTTTTCGCGCTCGGTGTAGAGCTTGGCCCCGGCCACGGACAAGGCGCCCGACGGTTCGAGCACGCTGCGGGTGTCCTGGAAGACGTCTTTGATGGCGGCGCAAAGTTGGTCGGTGTCCACGCGCACGACTTCGTCGAGATAGGCCGCGCACAGGCGGAAGGTCTCGGCGCCGACGTATTTGACGGCGGTGCCATCGGCGAAGAGGCCGACGTCGCTCAGCAGGACACGTTCGCCGGCGTGGATCGATTGGGCCATGGCGTCGGAGTCGACGGATTGCACGCCAATGACTTTGATCTCGGGCCGCACGGCTTTGACGTAGGCCGCCACGCCCGCGGCCAGGCCGCCACCGCCGATGGGCACGAAGATGGCATGCAGCGGTCCCTGGT
The DNA here is from genome assembly GCF_902459665.1 of Pandoraea cepalis. Taxonomy (GTDB): domain Bacteria; phylum Pseudomonadota; class Gammaproteobacteria; order Burkholderiales; family Burkholderiaceae; genus Pandoraea; species Pandoraea cepalis. The sequence goes on from NZ_CABPSL010000001.1 coordinate 803,894, forward strand.
GCTGGCGCAGAATTTCCATGGCGATGGTGCCCTGGCCGGCGATGACGTCGGGGTCGTCGAACGGGGGCACGAAGGTCAGGCCGCGCTCTTCTTGCAATGTCATCGCGTGGGCGTAGGCGTCGCTGTAGGAGTCGCCCGCGAGCACGACTTCGACGGCGCGCCCGCCGTGGGTTTTCACGGCCTCGATTTTCACCTGCGGCGTGGTGACGGGCATGACGATGACGGCCTTGCAGCCCAGGCGCGCAGCAGAGTAAGCGACGCCTTGCGCGTGATTGCCCGCCGATGCGGTGAGCACGCCGCGCTCGCGGTCGGCTTCGCTCAGGTTGGCCATCTTGTTGTATGCACCCCGAATCTTGAAGGAGAACACCGTCTGGTTGTCTTCGCGCTTGAGATAAATTCGATTGTGCAGACGCATGGAGAGCGTGCGTGCGAGTTCGAGTTCGCTTTCTTTGGCGACGTCGTAGACTTTGGCGGTCAGAATCTTCTTCAGATAGTCGGGAGCTGCGTCGGACATGATTTAAGGCTTCTTCAGGTTAGGCACATCGAGGAACGAAAGGACAATGATAGACCAGCACGTCCGCCGGGGCGGTCGCGCTTGGTTTCTCGGGAAAAAACGGGAAAGGAGAGTGCGCGCCCTAGCGAAGGTCGTCTGGGGTGTCGATGTCGCGCACGATTCCGGCGTCGTCGACATCGACGATCGTAATGTGCCCGCTAATCAACAGGTCGCGCGCGCCGATGTCGCCATCGAGGGCGCTCAGGCGCGGTGTCAAGGCGGATCCGAACGCGACGGGGTGGCCGCGTTGTCCCTGGTACCTCGGGGCGACGATGGCGTCGGGCGACGTGAGTCCGCCGGCAATCGCGCGAATGGTGTTCGGATGAATGTAGGGCATGTCGGCCAGCGCGATGAGCCAGCCGTCGAGATGGTCGAGCCCCGAGGGCGGCGCTTCGTCGACGCCGGACCGGATGCCGGCGGCAAGCGTTGCACCCATGCCGCGTTGGGTGGCGTGGCTCATGACAACTTCACACCCGGCTTGCAACAGCAGGCTCTCCAACTCGGCCGAGTCCGGGCGCACCACGGCGATGACGCGCGGCAACACCGCCAGCAGCGCGTGGGCGCTGGCGAGGGCAACGGGTCGGTTCAGGGGATCGCCAGGCAGCGGCGCGAGCAGCTTGTTCCTGCGCCCTGCCGCATCGAAGCGGGTACCGAGTCCGCCTGCCAGTAGAATGGCCACGGGCGGCGTCGAGGATCGGGTCATGGTCGTGCATTATGCGCCAGACTTTTTGTTTCTGCCAAACGTGTGCGTGTACCCTCTCGCGGGATGTGCCGACCGTCCGGTCGGTCATGGTGGCAGGTTTGCCGCCATTTTTTCGGTCGTTTTTGTCTTTTCCCGGAGTTGCATGGAGTCGTTCATCACCTGGCTGCTCGGCGTGCTGGCCCTGCCCGGCATCGGCCTGCCGGCCATTTTCCTGGTGTCGTTTCTGTCGGCCACGCTTCTGCCCATGGGCTCGGAGCCCGCACTGTTCGGCTACGTGACGCTCAATCCACATATGCTCTGGACCGCCATCGCGGTGGCCAGCATAGGCAATACCGCGGGTGGCATGCTCGACTGGTGGATGGGCTTCGCCGCTCGCCGCGGCTTCGTTCGCCTGAAAGCCCGCCGACGCGCGCACGCCCGTACCGCCGCACTCGCGGGCGGCCCGATGCCAGAGCCCGCCAGCACGAAGCGCCCCAACGGACAAGCCCCGATGAATGAGCGCTATCACCGCTGGATGCGCCGCTTCGGCCCACCCCTGCTCCTGCTGTCCTGGCTACCCGTGGTCGGCGACCCGTTCTGTACCCTCGCCGGATGGCTGCGACTCTCCTGGCGCGAATGCCTCTTCTATATCGCCGTCGGCAAAACGCTTCGCTATGTCGCCGTCACGTTTCTGATGCTGCGCGTGCCCGAGTCGTTTTGGCACGGCATCTTTGCGCCCTTTAAACACCTGCTCATTGGCTGACGACCGGGCTGACGCCTGGACTGACACACACACCGGTGGTCATGCCACGCGCTTCCTTCTTCCTATGCCCGAGAGGCCGGACCGGGGCCCCTTTCCGCCTCTCAGACATAAACCCAACTCGCTGCAGAAAGGGGCCCCGGTCCGGCCCACCGTCACGCTCCCCCAAGCCCAACCCGCCCGACGCGCGCTTGCGCTACGCCTCGCCTCCCTTTCCGTTACGCCTTCGTCAGGTCGAACGGCAACGCCCGCATCCGCTTTCCCGTCAACGCGAATACCGCATTCGCATACGCCGGCGCCAACGGCGGCAACCCCGGCTCTCCCATCCCCGTCGGCGCATCCCCCGAACCCACAATGTGCACACTGATGGCCGGCATGTCGGGCAAACGCGCCACCATGTATTGATGGAAGTTGCTCTGCTCAACTTCTCCATCCTTCATCGTGATCGCCGCGCCCGGTATCGTCATCCCCAATCCCATCAAGGCCGCTCCCTCGACCTGCGCCGCCACCGTCAACGGATTGACCGCGAAATTGCAATGCACCCCCGCCGTCACACTCACCAAACGCGGTGAATCATTGCGCATCTCAGCCACTACGACGTACGCCACCACGGAATCAAACGACTCATGCACCGCCACACCCCACGCCTGGCCCGGCGGTAACTGCGTCTTTCCATAGCCGGAACGTTCAACCGCCAACGCCAACGCCTCCCGGTGCCGAGGATGCTTATCTCCCATCAACCCATACCGATACGCCACCGGGTCCTGACCCGCTTCCTTCGATAGTTCGTCTATCAATGTTTCCATGACGTACGCCGTATGCGTGTTGCCCACGGATCGCCACCACAGCACCGGCACGTTGACCTGCGGACTGTGCAACGTGAGCCGCAACGGCACCGCATATGGGGTGCCCGCAACGCCCTCGACGCTGGTGCCGTCGATGCCGTTCTTGACCATCATCTTTTCGAACGGCGTGCCCTGTAAAATCGACTGACCCACGATGGTGTGATCCCACGCCAGCACGTTGCCCTTGGCATCCAGGCCGATCTCGGCACGATGGACGTACATCGGACGGTAGTAACCGCCACGGATGTCGTCTTCCCGGCTCCAGATCACTTTCACCGGCTCACGATGCCCCGCACGCCGCCACGCTTTCGCCACCTGGGCCGCCTCGACGCCATAGTCGGACGTCGGGACCGCGCGGCGGCCAAATCCGCCACCCGCCATGAGCGTGTGCAGTTTGACCTGCTCGGGCTTGAGGTCGAGCGTGCGCGCAATGGCGGCCTGGTCGACGGTCTGGAACTGTGTGCCGGTCCACACTTGCGCGCCCTTGTCGGAAAGCTGCACGGTGCAGTTGAGCGGCTCCATAGGCGCGTGCGCCAGGTACGGGAAGTGGTATTCGGCAACGAGGGTCTTGGGCGCACCCTTGAGCTTGGAGATGTCCGCGTCGATCGCGACCGTGCCCGGCGTCTTGGCCATTTCCACATATTTGGCCAGTTGGGCGGTCGTGTCGACATGCTCGACGCCCGTCGTGTCCCACGTGGCCTTGAGCGCGTCGCGCCCGGTCTTGGCCTGCCAGTAGCCATCGGCAATGACGGCCACGGCGGTGCCGCCCCGGTCGTCCGGGATCTCAAGGACATCGCGCACGCCCTTGACCGCCCGCGCAGCTTTGGCGTCGAACTGCTTCACTTTGGCACCGAACACGGGCGGGCGAGCAACGACAGCAACTTTCAGGTTCGGCAGCTTGAAGTCCATGCCGTACATCGGCACGCCCATGGACTTGGCCCGCGCGTCGAGCCGTCCCGTTGGCTTGCCAAGTAGGCGGAACGCCGAAGGTTCCTTGAGCGCGACATCGGCCGGCACCGGCTGCGCCTGCGCGCGCGCGGCAAGACTGCCGTACGTGGCGCGCTGGCCGTTCGGGCCGAGCACGACGCCGTTCTCGGTGCGCAACTGCGCCGCCGGCACTTTCCACTGCTGCGCCGCGGCCGCGATGAGCATGGCCCGAGCAGATGCGCCAATGCGCCGGTATTGCAGCCACGAATGCGCGACGGAGCCCGAGCCCCCCGTCATCTGGATGCCGAACACGGGGTCTTTGTAGACGTCGGCCGCCGGCGCAAGCTCGCTGCGCACTTTGGCCCAGTCGCAATCGAGTTCTTCGGCGACGAGCATGGGCAGCGCCGTCTGTACGCCTTGTCCGAAATCGAGGCGGTTGACCTGGATGGTGACCGTGTCGTCCGGCGCAATGCGCACGAAGGCCGAGGGCACGACGGGCGTGGCGGCCGCGCCCTGGGCGCTGGCTGTTCGCATGGCGCCGGGCAGCGACATTTCGAGCATGAGGCCACCGGCCGCAAGCGCCGAGGTCTTGAGAAACACTCGGCGCGTCAGGCCGGCGAAGTCGCCCACGGCGACGCCAGGGCGCGGGGAAAAGCGAAGTTCACGCATGGGTATCTCCTCGCCTCAGGCCAGCGACGCCGCAGCGTCTTTGATCGCCGCACGAATGCGGGCGTAGGTGCCGCAACGGCAGATGTTGCCGGACATGGCGGCGTCGATCTGTTCGTCGTTGGGCTGTTTGTTCTCGCGCAGCAACGCCGTGGCGGACATGATCTGGCCGCTCTGGCAGTAGCCGCACTGGGGCACGTCGTGCTTGACCCAGGCGTTCTGCACAGCACGCCCGACGGCGTCCGCCCCGACGTTTTCAATGGTGGTGATGGCCTTTCCCGCGACGGCGGAGACCGGGGTGATGCAGCTTCGGATGGGCGCACCGTCGAGATGCACGGTGCACGCGCCGCACAGCGCCATGCCGCAACCGAACTTGGTGCCGGTCATGTTGAGCGCGTCGCGCAGGGTCCAGAGCAGGGGAGTGGCCGGGTCGACATCGACCTGCACGACACGGCCGTTCAGTTGAAACGAGACCATAGAGACACCTCTTGACGGGTGGAGAGACCGGGGATCGGCAAAACATACTCCCATTCGGTGAAAGTTTCAGCGCAGGCGTGTGTCATAAGTCGTTGTATCCATTCGGATATAGCGATCAGCAGGAAGGTCGGCGATAGGGCGGCGATAGGGCGGGAATGCGAAGGGGCCGGCGCTCGTGTAGGGGCGGTCAACGCGGCAGTGAACGCGCCGGAGCGTCGGGAAGGAGGGGAATCTCGCGCCTCGCGGCGAATTCGGCGCGGTGCCGACGTGTTGCGGTGCAATGAAGTACAATTCTGGCTACATTCCCCTACCAACCTGTTCCCAAGCCGGAAGAAAGATCTGGGCATGCGCACGAACTGCCTCACCCCCCTGTGTTTCTACGCGATGATCGGACACGATTCGTCATCGACGTCTTCGCACGGCAGTCGTCGATCTCGTTGACCGCAGATCGTCTGTTGCCGGCCCGCGCGCACCCGTCGCGCTTGCCGCCGGCATCCATTGCGCTTACCCGATTTTGACTTTCGGCGCGTCTCGCGAGACGAACGCCGACGGCGGATGCACCGCCGCATTGACGAGCCCGACAAGATGAACGCACCCTTGCCCGCCTTCGAGCCGCACGACGCCAAGCATGCACTCGCCGCCCAGCCGCCGCGACTGCGCGAGATCCCCTACAACTACACGTCGTTTTCGGACCGCGAAATCGTTATGCGCCTGCTGGGCGCCGACGCCTGGCACATCCTCGACGAACTCCGCGCGGAGCGCCGCACCGGCCGCTCGGCCCGCATGCTCTACGAGGTACTCGGCGATATCTGGGTGGTTCGCCGCAATCCGTATCTGCAGGACGACCTGCTCGATAATCCGAAGCGCCGCAAGCTGCTGATCGACGCGCTGGACCATCGTCTGAACGAGATCGACAAGCGTCGCCGCGCGGATGTGGCTGCGAACGCCGATGCGAACGGCCGCGAACGCGCCGCCCGTGTGGAGCAACTGGAGGTGGCGGCACGCCGCGCCGTGGCAGACTTCGCCGAGGAGTTCGCGAAGATGGCCGAGCTGCGCCGTCGCGCGAAGAAGGTGCTCGGTCGCACGACCGCGCATGACAACATCAAGTTCGACGGTCTGTCGCGCGTTTCGCATGTGACGGACGCGACGGACTGGCGCGTGGAGTATCCGTTCGTCGTGCTCACCCCGGACAGCGAAGCCGAAATGGCGGCGCTGGTGAAGGGTTGCTTCGAATTGGGACTGACGGTGATTCCGCGCGGAGGCGGCACCGGCTACACGGGCGGCGCGATTCCGCTCACGCCGTTCTCGGCCGTGATCAATACGGAAAAGCTCGAGCAGCTCGATGAGGTCGAGTACTCGGCGCTGCCGGGCGTCGACGAGCCGGTGCCGACGATTTTCTCGGGCGCCGGCGTGGTGACGCGTCGTGTGGCCGAGGCCGCCGAGCGGGCTGGTCTGGTGTTCGCGGTCGACCCGACGTCGATCGACGCATCGTGCATCGGTGGCAACGTGGCGATGAACGCCGGTGGCAAGAAGGCCGTGCTGTGGGGCACCGCGCTCGATAACCTCGCGTGGTGGCGCATGGTCGACCCGCAGGGCAATTGGCTCGAGGTCACCCGTCTCGATCACAATCTCGGCAAGATTCACGACATTCCGGTCGCCCGCTTCGAGTTGACGTGGTTCGACGGCAATTACGCCCCGGGCGCCGTGCTGCTCAAGACGGAAAAACTGGACATCGAAGGCAAGCGTTTCCGTAAGGAAGGGCTCGGCAAGGATGTGACGGACAAGTTCCTCGCCGGTCTGCCGGGCATTCAGAAGGAAGGCTGCGATGGTCTGATCACGAGCGCGCGCTGGATTCTGCACAAGATGCCCGCGCACACGCGCACGGTATGCCTGGAGTTCTTCGGCCAGGCGAAGGAAGCGATTCCGAGCATCGTCGAGATCAAGGACTACATGTTCGCGCAGACGGCGGCCGGCGGCGCGATTCTGGCGGGCCTGGAGCATCTGGATGAACGCTATCTGCGCGCCGTGGGCTACGCCACGAAGTCGAAGCGCAATGCGTTCCCGAAGATGGTGCTGATCGGCGATATCGTTGGCGACGATGACAACGCCGTCGCTCAGGCGACGTCGGAAGTGATTCGCATGGCCAACGGCAAGAGCGGCGAAGGTTTCGTCGCGGTGTCGGCCGAAGCCCGCAAGAAGTTCTGGCTCGACCGCTCGCGTACCGCCGCCATCGCGCGCCACACCAACGCCTTCAAGATCAATGAAGACGTGGTGATTCCGCTGCCGCGCATGGGCGAGTACACGGATCACATCGAACGCATCAACATCGAGCTGTCGCTCAAGAACAAGCTGCAACTGGTCGATGCGCTCGAAGTCTTCTTCGACGCCGGCAATCTGCCGCTGGGCAAGACGGATGACGCGAACGAGATTCCGTCGGCCGAACTGCTCGAAGATCGCGTGCAAACGGCACTCACGCTGCTGCGCGACGTGCGCGCGCGCTGGGTGTTCCTGCGCGATCATTTCGAACTGCCGCTGGCCGAAGCGATTCCGCTGCTCAACCGACACGGCGTGCGCGACCTCAACGTGGCGCTCAACGATCGGCTGAGCAAGCAGCCGCAAACCCGACTCATCGACTTGCTGCAGGATCGTACGGTGCGCGTGTCGTGGAAGCAGGAGATCCGCGGAGAACTGCGCAAGATTTTCTCGGGCGCGGAGTTCAAGCCGATCCTTGAGGAAGCGCAAGCGATTCACAAGCGCGTGCTGCACGGCCGCGTGTTCGTCGCGCTGCACATGCACGCGGGCGACGGCAATGTGCACACGAACATCCCGGTGAACTCGGATAACTACGAGATGCTCCAGGATGCGCACAAGGCGGTGGCACGCATCATGGCCATCGCCCGTTCGCTCGATGGCGTGATCTCGGGCGAACACGGTATCGGCATTACCAAGCTGGAGTTCCTGACGGAAGCCGAGATCGGCGAATTCCGCGCGTACAAGCAACGCGTGGATCCGGAAGGGCGCTTCAACAAGGGCAAGCTGCTCGATATGCCGGAACTGCCCGCCGACCTGCGCAATGCCTATACGCCCAGCTTCGGGCTGATGGGGTATGAGTCGCTGATCATGCAGCAGTCGGATATCGGCGCGATCGCGGACAGCGTGAAAGACTGCCTGCGCTGCGGCAAGTGCAAGCCGGTGTGCGCCACGCACGTGCCGCGCGCGAACCTGCTTTACAGCCCGCGCAACAAGATTCTCGCAACGTCGCTGCTCATCGAGGCGTTTCTGTACGAAGAGCAAACGCGCCGCGGGGTGTCGATCAAGCACTGGGACGAGTTCAACGACGTGGCCGATCACTGCACGGTGTGCCACAAGTGCGTGACGCCGTGTCCGGTGAAGATCGACTTCGGCGACGTGACGATGAACATGCGCAACCTGCTGCGCAAGATGGGCAAGAAGAAGTTCAATCCGGGCGCGGCCGCCGGCATGTTCTTCCTGAACGCGACGAACCCGGAGACGATCAACATCACTCGCAAGGTGATGATCGACTGGGGTTACAAGGCGCAGCGTTTCGGCGCGGACATCTTCAAGAAGCTCGCGAAGAAGCAGACGGCACGTCCGCCTGCAACGGTGGGCAAGCCGCCGCTGCGCGAGGAAGTGATCCACTTCGTCAACAAGAAGATGCCGGGCAACCTGCCGAAGAAGACGGCGCGCGCACTGCTCGACATCGAAGACAACAAGGTTGTGCCGATCATTCGCAATCCGAAGACCACCACGGTCGATTCGGAAGCGGTGTTCTATTTCCCGGGCTGCGGCTCGGAGCGCCTGTTCTCGCAGGTCGGGCTCGCCACGCAGGCGATGCTCTGGCATGTGGGCGTGCAGACGGTGCTGCCGCCGGGCTATCTGTGCTGCGGGTATCCGCAGCGCGGCTCGGGGCAGGGCGAGAAGGCCGAGAAGATCGTGACGGACAATCGCGTGCTGTTCCACCGCATGGCGAACACGCTGAACTATCTCGATATCAAGACCGTGGTCGTGTCGTGCGGCACTTGCTACGACCAGCTCGCGGGCTATGAATTCGAGAAGATCTTCCCGGGCTGCCGCATTGTCGACATCCACGAATACCTGCTCGAGAAGAACGTGAAGCTCGAAGGCGTGAACGGTACGCGCTACATGTATCACGACCCGTGCCACACGCCGATCAAGACGATGGATCCGGTCAAGCTCGTGAATCAGTTGATGGGCAGCGAGCACGACGGCTACAAGATCGAGAAGAACGATCGGTGTTGCGGTGAGTCGGGCACGCTGGCGGTCACGCGTCCGGACATCTCGACGCAGATCCGCTTCCGCAAGGAAGAGGAGATGCGCAAGGGCGCGGCGAAGCTGCGCGCGGACGGCAAGGTCGAGGACGTCAAGATTCTGACGAGCTGCCCGTCGTGCCTGCAAGGGCTGTCGCGTTATAACGACGACGCCGACATCACGGCGGACTATATCGTCGTGGAGATCGCCAAGCATGTGCTGGGCGACGAGTGGCTGGTGGACTACGTGAAGGATGCGAACCACGGCGGCATCGAACGCGTGCTGGTCTGATGGCCCGCTCGGGGACGCGGCCGATGCCTGACCGACGGACCATGGAGGCGGCATGGGGGTAGTCCTCACCGCGCTGATCCTGCTGTTTGTGGTGGCGCTGACCGGCGTGCTGGTCAGCTACGTCAAAGTTCTGCCGGTGCCGATCGTGCAGATCGCTGTGGGCGCCGCGCTCGCTTTTCCGGGCGCGGGGCTGCACATCGATCTCGACCCGGAGATCTTTTTCCTGCTGTTCATCCCGCCGTTGCTCTTCGCCGACGGCTGGCGCATGCCCAAGCGCGAGTTCTGGCACCTGCGCGTGCCAATCGTCGCGATGGCGCTCGGCCTGGTGATCTTCACGGTGCTCGGCGTGGGCTATTTCATCCACTGGATGATTCCGTCGATTCCGCTCGCCGTGGCGTTCGCGCTCGGCGGCGTGCTCTCGCCAACCGATGCCGTGGCCGTCTCCGCCATCACCGCACGCCTGCAGATGCCCACGCGCCTCATGCACGTGCTCGAAGGCGAGGCCATGATGAACGACGCGTCGGGCCTGGTCGCGTTCAAGTTCGCCATCGTGGCCGCGACCACGGGACTCTTTTCGATCGGTAACGCCACGTTCTCGTTTTTCGTCATCGCGCTGGGCGGCCTGCTCGCCGGCTGGGCCGTGACGTGGCTGTTCACGCAGTTCCATCGCCGCGTGATGGCGGCGTCCGCCGAAGAGCCGGCGACGGTCGTGCTGCTGCTGTTGCTCATGCCGTTTGCGGCCTATCTGCTGGCCGAACATTTTGGCTTCTCGGGCATTCTCGCGGCCGTGGCCGCCGGCATGACGGTCAGCTCGACCGATCTGCTCAATACCCGCACCGCCACCCGCATTCTCGGTAACGGGGTGTGGTCGATGCTCGAATTCGTGTTCAATGGCGCAGTGTTCGTGCTGCTCGGCCTGCAATTGCCTGACATCGTGCGTGCCGCGTTGCGGCCCGGCGAGCCGCATTGGGGAACGCTGCTCAATCTCGGCGAACTGATGGCCTACGTCGGCGCGATTTCGGCGGTGCTCATCGTGCTGCGCTTCTGCTGGGTGTGGGTGGCGTGGCGCGTGATGTATTTTCTCGGTATGCGACGTGGCGAAATCACAATGAAGCCCGGCATGCGCTTCACTGGCGTGACGGCCCTCTCGGGCGTGCGCGGCGCGGTGACGCTGGCCGGTGCGCTCTCGGTGCCGCTGGCCCTGCCGGGCGGCGCGCCGTTTCCGGGACGCGATCTGCTGATTTTCCTGGCCGCCGGCGTGATTCTGCTCTCGCTTGTCGGCGGCAGCCTCGGTTTGCCGTTCCTGCTGCGCGGCGTGCGCTGGCCGGTCGAGGACCCGCGCAATCGTGAGATGGGCGAGGCGCGCCTCGCGGCGTCGGAGGCGGCGATCCGCACTGTTGAGTCGCTGCAAAAAGTCATTGCGAAGTCGGGCGACGAACTCGACACTGCCGTGTGCGCCGAAGCGGCCGCGCGGGTGATGGGGCGGTATCGCCGCACGCTCAACGCGTCGAACGCGACCGACGACGAGATGCGCGTGCGCGCGGTGCGTGAGGTCGAAGTCGAACGCCGGCTGCGCGCCGCCGCCCTGCAGGCCGAGCGCGGGGAACTGTCGCGTCTGCGTCTGGCGCACCGTATCAACGACGAGACGCTGCGCGAATTGATCAGCGAGATCGACTTCGCCGAACTTGCGCTCGGCCCGGTCGACCCGGCCACCGGCAAACGTTACAAGCGCAACAAGCAGTGAGCGCACTGACAGCACTGACCTGAACCGTCTGCGGCGCACGCGGGGAGGGCAGGGCAAACGAGGGAAGACGCATGATGGAATGTCCGTTTTGCACCGGAGAGGGCGGCGATGTCGTATGGCGCGACCCGGTGCTGCGCGTGGTGCTGGCGAACGAGATCGGCTACCCGGGCTTCGCTCGGGTGATCTGGCATGCCCACGTCGCCGAAATGAGCGATCTGCCCGCGGCGGCGCGCGAGCATGTGATGCGCGCCGTGTTCGCCGTCGAGACAGCCCAGCGCACGGTCATGTCGCCGCACAAGATCAACGTGGCGAGTCTGGGCAACATGGTGCCGCACGTGCACTGGCACGTGATTCCGCGATATCGCGACGACGTTCATTTTCCCGGCTCGGTCTGGAGCGCGCCGCAACGCGAGGTGCCGGCGGCGGTGCTCGCCGAGCGCGCCGCCTGGACACCCGCCCTGCGCGAGGCCGTGGTGGCGGAATTGAATCGTCTCCCGGCGTGGCCGGCATGACCGTTGAGGCCTGAGCGGCTATACTGCCGGCCGATGTGTCGCATGTCGGCGCACCGACCGATTATTCTGGAGCAAGACCATGGCTGGGCTGGAGAAAGACACGCCGATTCCCGTTTCCTTGACGCTGCATCGCACATCGAAGGTGCTGGAACTGGGCTACGAGGACGGAACACACTACCGCCTGCCGTTCGAATTCCTGCGCGTACTCTCGCCGTCGGCGGAAGTGCGTGGCCACGGCCCGGGGCAGGAGACGCTGCAAACCGGCAAGCGCGATGTCGATCTGAATGGCCTGGAGCCGATCGGCAACTACGCCGTGCGCCCGGTGTTTTCGGACGGACACGATACCGGCATCTATTCGTGGGATTACCTCTACGAGCTGTGCGTGCGTCAGGACGCGCTGTGGCAGGAATACCTGGACAAGCTCGCGTCAGCGGGGGTCGATCGCGACACGCCGATGTCGTCGCCGGCCGCGGGTGGCTGCCACCACCATTGAGGCCCCGGCGGGGCGCACGTGCGTGTGGCGCGCCCGCTTACATGAATCTGGGAGATTGCAATGGGCCAACAGACCCACTTCGGTTATGAAACCGTCGACGAGAAGGAAAAGGCCGGCAAGGTCGCCGAGGTGTTCCATTCGGTCGCGAGCAAGTACGACATCATGAATGATCTGATGTCGGGTGGACTGCACCGGATCTGGAAAGCCTTCACGATCGGACGCGCCGCCGTGCGCCCCGGCTTCAAGGTGCTCGACATCGCGGGCGGCACGGGCGACCTGTCGAAGGCGTTTGCGCGCGCGGCCGGCCCGACCGGCGAAGTCTGGCTCACCGACATCAACGAATCGATGCTGCGCGTGGGGCGCGATCGCCTGCTCGACGCAGGCATTGTCACCCCGACCCTGCTGTGCGATGCCGAAAAGCTGCCGTTCCCGTCGAACTATTTCGATGTGGTCACCGTGGCGTTTGGCCTGCGCAACATGACGCACAAGGATGCCGCGCTCGCCGAAATGCGCCGCGTGATCAAACCGGGCGGCAAGGTCATGGTGCTCGAGTTCTCGAAGGTTTGGCAGCCGCTCGAGAAGGCGTACGACACGTATTCGTTCAAGGTGCTGCCGTGGCTCGGTTCGCGCATCGCGGGCGACGCCGACAGCTACCGCTATCTGGCCGAGTCGATTCGCATGCACCCGGACCAGGAAACGCTCAAGTCCCTGATGGAACAGGTCGGTCTCGAACGTGTGGAATATCACAACCTGACCGCAGGCGTCGTCGCGCTGCATATCGGACGCAAATTCTGAGTTTGCGCTTACTTACAAGACGCACCCCAGCGCCCCGGACTGCGGAAAAAAGCCGCGCCGGGGCGTTTCTCTAAGAACGAGCTAATTCTGCTGTGGCAGAATCGGCCGTCGCCTCATCTGGTTTCAGTACGTAAAAAAGTGCTGAACCATTCCGGTTGACGCCTGTCAGTAGACAGCAACCTATAAACTCCACGGAGAGACCAGAACGATGTTCCAGTTCCTGAAAAACAAGCTGTTGTTGGGCGTGGTGGCCGGCGTAGTGGCGGTCGGCATGACGATCGCGGACGCCGATGCCAAACGCGTTGGCGGCGGCCGGAGCATCGGCAAGCAGTCCAGCACCGTGACGCAGCGCCAGCAAGCGCCGCAACAACCGACGCAAGCCACGCCGGGCACCGCACCGCAACAGGCCGCACCGGCGGCAGCAGGGGCCGGTGCCGCAGGGGCCGCGGCCGCCGCCAAGCCGGCCAATCGCTGGCTCGGCCCGATCGCCGGTCTGGCGGCCGGTCTCGGTATCGCGGCCCTGCTCTCGCACTTCGGCCTGGGCGGCGCGTTCGCCAGCATGATGGCCAACGTCATCATGATTGCGCTGATCGCCTTCGCCGTGATGTGGCTGATCCGTCGTTTCCGCGGCAATAAGTCGCAGTCCCAGACGCCGGCGTATGCGGGCGCGGGTAACGACGCGTCGAACAACACGCTGCGCCAGTCGTGGGACAGCCAGCCGCAACAACCGTCGCAACCGGCACAACCGGCGTCTTCGTCGGCCCAGCCGTCGCTGTCGGGCGTGCCCGTCGCCGCGGGGGCCGCTGCCGCAGCCGCCCCGTTCGGCGTGCCGGCCGGCTTCGATGTCGACGGATTCCTGCGCAGTGCCAAGGTGTACTTCAACCGTCTGCAAGCGGCCTGGGACAAGGGCGATCAGGCCGATATCAACGAGTTCACCACGCCGCAGATGTTCGCGGAAATCAAGATGGACCTCGAAGAGCGCGGCAAGTCGGTCAACCGCACGGACGTCGTGCAACTCAATGCCGAACTGCTTGGCATCGAGGAATCGGCCGTCGAGTATGTGGCAAGCGTTCGCTTCTCGGGCCTGATCCGCGAAGCCGAGGGTGCCGCGGCCGAGCCGTTCAACGAAGTGTGGAACCTGACCAAGCCGGTGACCGGTAGCGGCGGCTGGGTGCTCGCCGGGATTCAACAGGCTAGCTAAGCGCACGACGGTTTTGCCGTAACCTGCCTTACAATGAGAGCCCGCGTCTAAAGCGCGGGCTCTTTTTTTTGCCGTCCGCCGATCGTTGCCGGGCGGCGTCTTTCGGTACGACCGGCGCGCATCGCCGGCCGACCGCCAAGCTCATGACCGTAGCCGCCAAAGCCTTTGCCGCCACCGTGAACCACTTGCTTGCCCGCGAACCGTGGGCGCGAGACCGTCTGCGCCATCACATCGGGGCGTCTGCCCGGCTGGCGATGTCGGCCATCGACCTGCGTCTGCGCGTGGGCGACGACGGCTATCTGGTCGCCGCCGATGCCAACCTGTCTTGCGACGTCAGCATCGCGGTGCCGCCGGCGGCGCTCGCCGACTTCGCGGGCGGCGGTCAGGCGGCTGTCATGCGACACGTCAAGATCGAGGGCGATGCCGAGTTTGCCAACACGGTCTCCTATCTGGCCCAGCATCTGCGCTGGGAGGTGGCCGAAGACCTGAGCAAGGTGATCGGCGACGCCGCGGCACACCGGGTGACCGAAACCGGCAAGGCGGCGGTGGCCGGCGCACGCCGCACCGGCGGCACGCTGGCGCGCTCGCTCGCCGATTACCTCGTGGAAGAGAACCCGCTGCTGGTCGGGCGTGGGCGCCTCGATGCGATGCGCAGCGGCATCGGCACGCTGCGCGACGATCTCGCGCGGCTGGAAAAGCGCCTGGAGAAGCTCGAACGCCAGACGGCCGGGCGCGATGCGGCAGCCGCCTCGGTATCTCGCCCCCTGGGAGGTCGCTGAACGATGCGCCTCCTGCGTCTGATCAAGATCTTTTTCGTCAGCTACCGCTACGGGCTCGACGAACTGGTGCTCTCGAGCATTCCTCATCCCATCGCACGCGGGCTGCTGCGTGTGTTGTCGTTCGGGCGCAGTGGGCTCAAAGCGCCGCGCGGCGAACGTTTGCGTCTGGCGCTTGAATCGCTGGGGCCGATTTTCGTGAAGTTCGGACAAGTGCTCTCGACGCGCCGCGATCTGATGCCGCCCGATATCGCGCAGGAACTGGCGCGTCTCCAGGATCAGGTGCCGCCGTTTGATCCGGCAGTTGCCCGCGCGAGCATCGAGAAGTCGCTGGGTCACCCGCTCGAAGACGTCTTCGTGGAATTCGAGCGCATGCCGGTCGCGAGTGCCTCGATTGCGCAGGTGCACTTCGCCCGGGTTCGCGATGGCGAGCACGCCGGCAAAGAAGTCGCGGTCAAGGTATTGCGCCCGAATATGCTCAACGTGATCGACAGCGATCTGGCGCTCATGCGCGATCTCGCCGGTTGGGTCGAGCGGTTGTGGCCAGACGGCAAGCGGTTGAAGCCGCGTGAGGTGGTCGCCGAGTTCGACAAGTATCTGCACGACGAACTCGACCTGATGCGCGAGGCCGCCAACGCCGCGCAACTTCGTCGCAACTTCATCGACTCGGGCATGCTGATGGTGCCCGAGATCTATTGGGAATTCAGTTCCAGCGCCGTCCTCGTGATGGAGCGCATGCACGGGGTGCCGATCAGCCAGATCGACGTGCTGCGCGAGGCGGGCGTCGACCTCAAGAAGCTTGCGCGCGAGGGCGTCGAGATCTTCTTCACCCAGTTCCTGCGCGACGGCTTCTTCCACGCCGACATGCATCCGGGCAACATCCTGGTCAGTCTCGACCCGGCGACGTTCGGCCGGTATATCGCACTCGACTGCGGCATCGTCGGCGCGCTGTCCGAGTTCGACAAGAATTACCTCGCGCAGAACTTCCTCGCGTTCTTCCGTCGCGATTACCACCGGGTGGCATCGCTGCATCTGGAGTCGGGCTGGGTGCCGGCCGACACGCGGGTCGAAGAACTCGAAGGGGCGATTCGCGCCGTCTGCGAGCCTTACTTCGACCGGCCGCTCAAGGAGATTTCGCTCGGGCTCGTGCTCATGCGCCTGTTCCAGACGTCGCGCCGCTTCAACGTCGAGATTCAACCGCAGCTCGTGCTGTTGCAAAAGACGCTGCTCAATATCGAAGGCCTCGGCCGTCAGCTCGACCCGGATCTGGATTTGTGGAAGACGGCCAAGCCGTTCCTCGAACGGTGGATGGCCGAACAGATCGGCCCGCGCGGTTGGCTTGAACGGCTGAAAGCCGAAGCGCCGCAGTGGAGCAAGACGATGCCGCAACTGCCGCGGCTGATCCACCAGGCACTCGCCGCGCATGCGCGGCCGCAGGACGACACCGTGCTGCTGGCGTTACTTCAGGAGCAACGCCGCACCAATCGGCTGCTGACGGGCGCGTTCTGTCTGGTGGGCGGCGTCGCCATCGGCGTGTTGACGGCGTTTGTCTGGCTCTACGGCGGATTCTGAAAATAGCGGAGCCTATGGTGCCCATCGTCCGAACGCCTTACGTCGCATTTGCCGCCCCTCGAGAAGATGACCGCCCGGAGACGGGCGGTGCGCCCGCCGCGCCTGCCACACCTTCCGTCCCGACTTTCTCCCATCGCGATCCGTCGCGCTCGGAATTCTGGGACGAACGCTTCGCGAGTGCCTTCATGCCTTGGGATGCGGCCGGGGTGCCCAGGGCGTTGCGCGACTTCGTCGCAGGCGAGGGCGCACCCCGCGCCACGCTGATCCCGGGCTGTGGCTCGGCGTATGAGGCCGCGTGGCTCGACACGCAAGGCTGGCCGGTGCGGGCCATCGACTTCTCGGCGACCGCCGTCGCGTCGGCCAAGGCGGGGCTCGGTTCACACGCGGCGCTCGTGGAACAGGCCGATTTCTTCACCTATACGCCGCCGTTCGCGCTCGAGGTGGTCTACGAGCGGGCGTTTCTCTGCGCCTTGCCCCGCACCCTCTGGCAGGACTACGCACGCCGGATGGCGCAACTGCTGCCCCAAGGTGGACGTCTGGCCGGATTCTTCTTCCTCAAGGAAACGCTGAAGGGCCCGCCGTTCGGCATCGCGCCGGACGCCCTGGATGCTCTGCTCGGTCAGGACTTCGTCTGCGAGGCGGACCGGCTTGTCGACGACTCGGTGCCGGTCTTCGCCGGGGCCGAACACTGGATGATCTGGCGCCGGCGCTGAGCGTCGAACACGCCTTTTGGCGTCTCGGCGGTGACTGCGCACAGGCACCATCAGCATGCAACGTCACCTCAGACGCTAGGCAATTCCCGATATTTGCCGTCATCGAACCGGGCCGTCGCGATTTTTCCTCCCCGCGTGGCGCTCGCGCCGCTATAATCGGCCGAAATTTTTTCGCCAGGCGGCACAGCGGGCAGATAAAAGGCGCTCCATCGCATCGGCCCCGTCATGCACGACCTGATTTTTTGTTGCCCGGAAGGCTGCGGCCCAAGGCGCGGTATCGTTCGCTTGCGCAGTGGCCTTTTGAGGCCGGACCGGGCGCAAGACTGACGCCGCCACGCCATGACCGACGCCCCGGGGATTGGCGGGGGCCGCGCTATGCTGATCTGGTTTGTCATACTGTATTGGGTCATTTCAGTGGCCATCGGGCTGTTGGCCGCCCTCAAGGTCCGCAATACCAAGGATTTCACCGTCGCCGGCCGTCGACTGCCCTACGGCATGGTCATCGCCGTGGTCTTCGCCACCTGGTTCGGCTCAGAAGCGGTGCTCGGCATTCCCGCCACCTTCCTCGGCGAAGGGCTGCGCGGCGTGGTCTCGGATCCGTTCGGTTCGTCGATGTGCCTGGTGCTCGTCGGCATGTTTTTCGCCCGCAAGCTGTATCGCATGAACCTCATGACGATCGGCGACTTCTACAAGCTCAGGTACAACCGTACGGTTGAAGTGGTGACGAGTATCGCCATCGTGATCTCGTACCTCGGCTGGGTCGGTGCGCAGATCAAGGCGCTGGGACTCGTGTTTCACGCGGTGTCCGGCGGCGCAATGTCCGAGCCCATGGGCATGGTGATCGGCGCGGTCTCGGTGCTGGCCTATACGCTGCTCGGCGGCATGATCTCGGTGGCGGTGACCGACTTCATCCAGATGATCATCATCGTCGTGGGGCTTGTGTACATCGCGGTGCAAGTCTCCGGCATGGTGCCGGGGGGAGCGAGCGCGGTGATCGCGCACGCGGCGGAGGCCGGCAAGTTCGCGTTCCTGCCGGAGTTGAACCCAACCGAAGTGCTGGCGTTCATTGCCGCGGGCATTACCATGATGTTCGGCTCGATTCCGCAACAGGACGTGTTCCAGCGCGTGATGTCGTCCAAGTCGGAGAATGTCGCGGTCGCCGGTTCGGTCACGGGCGGCGTGCTGTACTTCTTCTTCACGTTCATCCCCATCTTCCTGGCCTACTCGGCCCTGCTGATCGCCCCGTCGATGGTGCAGAAGTACATCGGCACCGATCCGCAACAGATTCTGCCGCAGTTGGTGCTTACTAGTGTGCCGGTCGTGGCGCAAGTGATGTTCTTCGGTGCGCTCCTCTCGGCCATCAAGAGCTGCGCGTCGGCCACGCTGCTGGCGCCCTCGGTGACGTTCGCGGAGAACATCGTCCGCCCGATGCTGCGCGGTCGTATCGACGACAAGCACCTGCTGCGACTGATGCGTATCGTCGTGCTCTGTTTCACGGCGCTGGTGCTGGTGTACGCGCTGAATTCCACGGCGTCGATCTTCCATATGGTCGAGAGCGCATACAAGGTCACGCTCGTGTGTTGCTTCGTGCCGCTGGCGTTCGGACTTTACTGGAAGCGTTCGAGCTCGCTGGGCGGCACGCTCGCCGTGCTCTTCGGCCTGGTCGTCTGGATCGGGTGCGAATGGCTGGCGCCCGAGGCCATGGTGCCGGCGCAGTTGGCGGGGCTGGCGGCCTCAATCGCCGGCATGGTCGTTGGCTCGCTCCTCCAACCCAACGCAGGGCATGCGCAGTCTCGGGAGCCGCAGGGGTCGACGATCTGACGACCCAGGCCGGGAAGCCTTTCACTACGCGGATTACGGCAACGACCCATCTTGATCTTGGGTCGTTGCGTCCCCATATGTCGCTGGACAAATCCCGAAAGCCTTGTGAAGCGGTTATAATTCAAGGCTTTGCGCGCCTTTTTCCGTCGGAAAGTACCATGCCTATCTATGCCTATCGTTGCGAAACATGCGGTTTCGCCAAGGATGTGCTGCAAAAAATGAGCGATGATCCGCTCTCCCAGTGCCCGGAATGCGGCAAGGAAACGTTTCGCAAGCAGGTGACTGCGGCCGGGTTCCAGCTCAAGGGTTCGGGGTGGTATGTGACCGATTTCCGTGGCGGTTCGGGCGGCGCGAGTGCCTCGGGCGCGGCGTCGACCTCGTCGGCGCCGGCAGCGGCGTCGGGCGAGAGCGCGACGTCGTCCGCTTCGGCCTCGTCGTCTGGCGGCGAGTCGTCGAGCGCGCCGGCGGCGAGCTGTGGCGGCGGTTGCGCCTGCCACTGAGATAGACAGAACGATGCGCGTTCGAGCCCGGCGGCCGGATGCGCCGGAACGCGGATTCGCCTGCTGACATACCCATAGCCGCCCACCTTCGCGAGCCCTGCCATGCGCGTTAAAAAACCCGCGTTGAAGACGATTTTCCTCACCGGCCTGCTGGTGCTGGTGCCGCTCGCCATCACGCTGTGGGTCCTCGGCCTGATCATCGGCACGATGGATCAGACCTTGCTGCTGTTGCCGGACGACTGGCAGCCGTCGCACCTTATCGGCATGCGCGTGCCCGGCTTCGGCGTGGTGGTGACGCTCGCGTTCGTGTTCGTTGTTGGCCTTCTGGCGCATAATTTCATCGGCCAGAAGCTGGTCGGCTGGTGGGAAGCCATCCTGACGCGCATTCCCATCGTTGGACCGCTGTATGGCAGCGTCAAGCAGGTGTCCGACACCTTGCTGTCGAGCAACGGCAACGCGTTTCGCAAGGCGTTGCTCGTGCGATATCCGCACGCGGATTCCTGGACCATCGCTTTCCTGACCGGCGCGCCGGGCGGCGACGTGGTCAATCATTTGCAGGGCGAGTTCGTGAGCGTCTATGTCCCGACGACGCCGAACCCGACGTCGGGTTTCTTCCTGATGATGCGGGCGAGCGACGTGGTCGAACTCGACATGACGGTCGATGCCGCCCTCAAGTACATCGTATCGATGGGCGTGGTGGCGCCCGCCCACAACCCGCGCCAGCAACGTCCCGGTCCGCTCCTCTGAGCCACCGGGAATCGCCGGCGCCATTTTTTGAAAATCGGAACAGCAAAATGTCCATGCGTACCTCCTACTGCGGTCTGGTGACCGAGCAACAACTGGGCCAAACGGTCAAGCTGTGTGGCTGGGTCAATCGCCGCCGCGATCACGGCGGGGTCATTTTCATCGACCTGCGCGATCGCGAAGGTCTGGTGCAGGTCGTGTGCGATCCGGACCGCGCGGAGATGTTCAAGGCCGCCGAAGGCCTGCGCAATGAATTCTGCGTGCAGATCACGGGCCTGGTGCGCAGCCGTCCGGCGGGCACCGAGAACGCCAACCTGACGAGCGGCAAGATCGAAGTGCTGTGCCACGCGCTCGAAGTGCTCAACCCGTCGGTCACCCCCCCGTTCCAGCTCGACGACGAAAACCTGTCGGAAACCACGCGCCTCACGCATCGCGTGCTGGATCTGCGTCGTCCGCAGATGCAATACAACCTGCGCTTGCGCTACAAGGTGGCGATGGAAGTGCGCAAATATCTCGACGCGCAAGGCTTCATCGACATCGAAACCCCGATGCTCACGAAGAGCACCCCGGAAGGCGCACGCGACTATCTGGTGCCCTCGCGTGTGAACGCCGGCATGTTCTTCGCGTTGCCGCAGTCGCCGCAGCTCTTCAAGCAGCTCTTGATGGTGGCCGGCTTCGACCGCTATTACCAGATCACCAAGTGCTTCCGCGACGAAGACCTGCGCGCTGACCGTCAGCCGGAATTCACGCAGATCGACTGCGAAACCTCGTTCCTCACGGAGCAGGAAATCCGCGATCTGTTCGAGAACATGATTCGTCACGTGTTCAAGGAAGCGATCGACGTCGACCTCGACGCCAAGGTGCCGGTCATGGAGTACGCGGAAGCGATGCGTCGCTTCGGCTCCGACAAGCCCGATCTGCGCGTGAAGCTCGAATTCACCGAGCTGACCGACGTGATGGGCGACGTGGACTTCAAGGTGTTCTCGGTGCCGGCCACGACCGAAGGCGGTCGCGTGGTTGCGCTGCGCGTGCCGGGCGGTGCGGAGATCTCGCGTAGCGAAATCGACGCCTATACCGATTTCGTGAAGATTTACGGCGCGAAGGGCCTGGCGTGGATCAAGGTCAACGAAGTGGCCAAGGGCCGCGACGGTCTGCAAAGCCCGATCGTGAAGAATCTGCACGACGCCGCCGTTGCCTCGATTCTCGAGCGTACCGGCGCGCAGGACGGCGACATCATTTTCTTCGGTGCGGACAAGGCCAAGGTGGTGAACGACGGCATCGGCGCGCTGCGCCTGAAGATCGGTCACTCGGAATTCGGCAAGAGCCACGGCCTGTTCGAAGCCGGCTGGCGTCCGCTGTGGGTCGTCGACTTCCCGATGTTCGAGTACGACGAGGAAGATGCCCGCTGGGTCGCGTGCCATCACCCGTTCACGAGCCCGAAGGACGAGCACATCGACTACCTCGAGACCGATCCGGGCAAGTGCCTGGCCAAAGCCTACGATATGGTGCTCAACGGCTGGGAAATCGGCGGCGGTTCGGTCCGTATCTTCCAGGAAGACGTGCAGAGCAAGGTGTTCCGTGCGCTCAATCTCGGTGAGGAAGAAGCGCGCGCGAAGTTCGGCTTCCTGCTCGACGCGCTGCAGTACGGCGCGCCGCCGCACGGGGGCATTGCATTCGGTCTCGACCGCGTCATCACGATGATGGCCGGCGCCGATTCGATCCGCGACGTGATCGCGTTCCCGAAGACGCAACGTGCGCAGGATCTGCTCACGCAGGCACCGTCGTCGGTCGACGAGCGTCAACTGCGCGACCTGCATATCCGTCTGCGCCAGCCGGAAGCGCCCAAGGCCTGACGTGGCTCACGGGGCCGCTCGTCGGCCCCGCACGCAAGCTGAAAACCCCCTCTGCCGTCAGGCGAGGGGGTTTTCGTTTTTCGGGGGCATCGCGCATGCCGCAACACCCGGCGTTTGCCCTATACAATGCGTCATCGGTGCCGGTCTTCGGTGCCGTTCTCGAATCGCCACCTGCATGAAACCCTTCAAGATTCCCGAATCGGTGCTCGTCGTGATCTATACGCCGGCGCTCGACGTTCTGCTCATCGAGCGTGCCGACGCCGAGAACTTCTGGCAGTCGGTCACCGGCAGCAAGGACCGGCTCGACGAACCGCTGTTCGAGACGGCCGTGCGCGAAGTCTTCGAGGAGACCGGTATTCGCGTGGCAAACGGAACCCCGGTGCCCGCCGCTGCGCTGACCGATTGGCAGCACGAAATTCAGTACAACATCTATCCGCGTTGGGCCCATCGTTATGCACCGGGCGTGACGCGCAATACGGAACACTGGTTCGGCTTGTGCGTGCCGCAGAACACCGCCGTGACGCTTTCGCCGCGCGAGCATGTCGCCTATGCGTGGCTGCCGTGGGAAGCGGCCGCCGCGCGTTGTTTCTCACCGTCGAACGGCGATGCCATCCGGCAGTTGCCGTTGCGCGTGCGCTAGCCGCGGCACGGCGCGCCGATGAGCAAGTACCTGCCGTTCTCCCGCGATAACGATCTGACGCTGCTCTATCTCGGTCAGCGCTACTTCACAGCGCTCATTGCCGCCATCGACCGCGCCACCCGCGACGTGGCGCTCGAGACGTATATCTTCGAAGCCGACGAGGCGGGGCGGCAGGTCGCCGCAGCGCTGCAACGCGCCGCGCAACGCGGCGTTGCGGTACGCGTCATCCTCGACGGCATCGGCACGAGCCGCCGACTGCCGTTTCTCGCCGATTGGCGCGAGAGCGGCGTGGCGTATCGCGTCTACAATCCGCGGCTGTTCGGCAAGTTCGGTTTCTCGCGCACGCACCGCAAGCTGGCCATCGTCGATCACGCGGTGGCATTTGTCGGCGGCATCAACATCATCGACGACGACAACGGCGGTGGCGACACCCGCATGGACGATCCGCGCTGGGACTTTGCCGTGCAATGCCGCGGTCCCATCGTCGCCGAAATCTCCATCGCGTTTCACATTCAGTGGCTGCGCCTCGCGCCGGGGTATCTGGGGACGCCGTTCCGTCATCGGCGCCGCGGGCAACGTGGGCGTCTGCACGCCCCTTACGCCGGTCAGGCAGCCTTCGTGGCACGCGATAACCTGCACAATCGTCGCGCAGTCGAAAAGGCGTATCTGATGGCGCTGGGCCGCGCGCGCCACGAGGTTTGGCTCGCGAATCCCTATTTCGTGCCCGGCCGCCGGCTGCGACGCGCACTGACGCAGGCGGCCCAACGCGGTGTGGCGGTGCATCTGCTGATCGGCCGCAACGAGTTCCGCCTGCTCGATGCCGCGGTGCCCTGGCTTTACGCCAAGTTGCTCGATGCCGGCGTGCGCATCGGCGAGTACGACGTACGTCAACTGCATGGCAAGGTGGCTGTCGTCGACGACGTATGGGCGACGGTCGGCTCCTCCAATCTGGATGCGCTGTCGCTGTTCCTGAATCACGAAGCCAACGTGGTGGTGCTCGACGATCCGCTGGTCATCGAACTGCGCGACCATATCCGCCGAGCCTTTGACGAGGCGCGTCTCATCGACCCCGCCCGCTACGGCGCACGCTCGCGCTGGCGGCGCTTCCGCCAGTGGATGGCGTATCGCCTCTATCGCCTGACGATGCGGCTCCTCACGCGCGGCAAATACGACTGATTGTCGGGCGGATGCCGACGGATGATCCGCCGTTGCTCATGGCTCTCGGCCCTGTGCCGACGTCGCCGAACCCCGCCCTCCGACGGCTACCGATTAGGTATTCCGATCTAATAAATTCCTTGTTCGCCCATGGGTGTCCCCCAATAATAGGACGGCCGTTCGATTTTTTGGTTAGCATCGGAGAACGGATAACCAAAGCGATGCCAAACATATGCGAAAGGGTGAACAGACACGAGCCGCCATCCTGAATGCCGCGCTGGAACTTGCGGGGCGCGATGGACTTGAGGGGCTGACGATCGGCTTGCTGGCTGATCGTATGCAGATGAGCAAGAGCGGCGTCTTCGCGCATTTCGGTTCGCGCGAGGACTTGCAGATTGAAGTGCTGCGCGAGTATCACCGGCGTTTCGAGGACGAGGTGTTCGCCCCCGGGATGGAAGCCCCGCGCGGCCTGCCGCGACTCAGGGCGCTGGTGGATCGCTGGATGGACAAGCGCATTCGCGAGGTGACGACGGGCTGTATCTATATCAGCGGTGCCGTCGAGTACGACGATCGCGCGGCCAGTCCGGTGCGCGAGGCCTTGGTGAAGAGCGTGCGGTTGTGGCGATCGGCCCTGCTGCGCGCGATCACGCAAGCGAAGGAGGAGGGGCATTTGCGTGCGGACACCGATCCGCGTCTGATGCTCTTTGAAATGTACAGCCTGACACTTGGCTTGCATCACGACGCGCGGTTCCTCCGGGAGCCGGGGGCCGTCGAGATGACCCGGGTGGCGCTGGAAAAACTGATTTCGTCTTATCAGCGCGGGTGAGGCGCGAGCCGTCCGCGATTCAATTCGATTTGTTCGGAGGAGTAGGTCATGGGACAGTACAACGCGCCGCTGCGCGACATGCAATTCGTTTTGCACGAACTGCTGGGCGTGGAAAACGAATTGAAGGCATTGCCGAAACACGCGGACATCGATGCCGACACCATCAACCAGGTGCTCGAAGAGGCCGGCAAGTTCTGCAGCGAAGTCGTCTTCCCGCTGAATCAGGTGGGTGATCGCGAGGGCTGCAAGTACGAAGGCGATGGCGTCGTCACGACGCCGACCGGCTTCAAGCAGGCCTATCAGCAATACGTCGAGGCCGGCTGGCCCTCGCTGGCGTGCGACCCCGCGTTCGGAGGCCAAGGGCTGCCGCAGGTCGTCAACAACGCCCTGTATGAAATGCTCAACTCCGCCAACCAGGCCTGGACGATGTATCCCGGCCTGTCGCACGGCGCTTACGAGTGCCTGCATGCGCATGGCACGCCTGAGCAGCAATCCACCTATCTGCCGAAGATCGTATCGGGCGAATGGACCGGTACGATGTGCCTGACCGAGCCGCACTGCGGCACCGACCTGGGCATGCTGCGCACGAAGGCCGAGCCGAATGGCGACGGCTCGTACGCCATCTCCGGCACCAAGATCTTCATCTCCGCCGGCGAGCACGACATGGCCGCCAACATCGTCCACCTTGTGCTGGCCCGCCTGCCGGACGCGCCGCCGGGAACGAAGGGTATCTCGCTGTTCGTTGTGCCGAAGTTCATCCCCGACGCGAATGGCGCACCGGGTGAGCGCAACGGCATCAAGTGCGGCTCGATCGAGCACAAGATGGGCATTCACGGCAATGCCACCTGCGTGATGAACCTCGACGGCGCGCGCGGCTGGCTCGTTGGCGAACCGAACAAGGGCCTCAATGCCATGTTCGTGATGATGAACGCCGCGCGTCAGGGCGTGGGCATGCAGGGCATGGGCCTGACGGAAGTCGCCTACCAGAACTCGTTGGTGTACGCGAAGGAGCGCATTCAGATGCGCTCGCTCACCGGCCCGAAGGCGCCGGACAAGCCGGCGGATCCGATCATCGTGCATCCGGACGTGCGCCGCATGCTGCTCACGCAGAAAGCCTATGTGGAAGGCGGTCGCGCGTTCTCTTACTGGACCGCGCTGCACATCGACAAGGAGCTGTCGCACGGTGACGAAGCCGAGCGTCGTGAAGCCGCCGATCTGGTCGCGCTGCTCACGCCGATCATCAAGGCCTTCCTGACCGACAACGCGTTCGAGTGCACCAACCATGCGATGCAGATTTACGGCGGCCACGGCTTCATCTCCGAGTGGGGCATGGAGCAGTATGTGCGCGACGCACGCATCAACATGATCTACGAGGGCACGAACTCGATTCAGGCGCTCGACCTGTTGGGCCGCAAGGTGCTCGGCGACATGGGGGCGAAGCTCAAGAAGTTCGGCAAGCTCGTGCAGGACTTCGTCGAGGCCGAAGGCACGAAGGAAGAAATGCAGGAGTTCGTCAATCCCCTCGCGGACATCGGCGACAAGGTGCAGAAGCTGACGATGGAAATCGGCATGAAGGCCATGGCCAATCCAGACGAAGTGGGCGCCGCCTCGGTGCCGTATCAGCGCGTGGTCGGCCATCTCGTGTTCGCTTACTTCTGGGCACGCATGGCGCGCATCGCGCTTGACAAGCAAGGCAGCGGCGACAAGTTCTACGAATCGAAGCTCGCCACGGCGCGTTTCTATTTCGCCAAGTTGCTGCCGGAGACCGCGTCGCAAATCCGCATGGCCCGTGCCGGTGCGAAGACGCTGATGGAAGTCGACGTCGACCTGTTCTGAGAGCGGAGGAGATCACCGTGAGCCAAACCAACAAACCCCTGGTCGTACGCAAGGTCGCTGTGCTGGGCGCCGGCGTGATGGGTGCGCAGATTGCCGCGCACCTCGTCAATGCGAAAGTGCCCGTCGTGCTGTTCGATCTGCCGGCCAAGGAAGGCCCGAAGAATGGCATCGTCCTGCGTGCCATCGACGGCCTGAAGAAGCTGAGCCCCGCGCCATTCGCCGACAAGGCCGACGCCCAATACATCGAAGCGGCGAATTACGAGGACGACCTTGCAACCCTCGCCGGCTGCGACGTGGTGATCGAAGCGATCGCCGAGCGCATGGACTGGAAGCATGACCTGTACAAGAAGGTCGCGCCGCATCTGGCCAAGCACGCAATTTTCGCGTCGAATACGTCGGGCCTGTCGATCACTGAACTCTCGGAAGGCTTCGATGCCGATCTGAAGTCGCGCTTCTGCGGCGTGCACTTCTTCAATCCCCCGCGCTATATGCATCTGGTCGAATTGATCCCGACCGCCACCACGGCGCCGGAGATTCTCGACCAACTCGAAACGTTCCTCACGTCCACGCTCGGCAAGGGCGTGGTGCGCGCGAAGGATACGCCGAACTTCATCGCCAACCGCGTGGGCGTGTTCTCGATTCTGGCGGTGTTCGCCGAAGCGCAGAAGTATGGCATTCCGTTCGATGTGGTCGATGACCTGACCGGCAGCAAGCTGGGTCGTGCCAAGTCGGCCACGTTCCGCACGGCCGACGTGGTCGGTCTGGACACGATGGCGCACGTGATCAAGACGATGCAGGACGGCCTCAAGGACGACCCGTTCGCCCCGACGTATGCCACGCCGCCGGTGCTCAAGGCACTCGTCGAAAAGGGCGCGCTGGGTCAGAAGACGGGTGCGGGTTTCTACAAGAAGGAAGGCAAGGTCATCAAGGTGCTCGACCCGCAATCGGGCGAGTATGTCGAATCGGGCAAGAAGGCCGATGAGATGGTCGTGCGCATTCTGAAGAAAGCGCCGGCCGAGCGTCTGCGTCTGCTGCGCGAATCGACGAACCCGCAGGCACAGTTCCTGTGGGCGGTGTTCCGCGATGTGTTCCATTACATCGGTGTGTATCTCGAGCAGATCGCCGACAACGCACGTGAAGTGGACTTCGCCATTCGCTGGGGCTTCGGCTGGAGCACCGGTCCGTTCGAGGACTGGCAGGCTGCGGGCTGGAAGGACATTGCGCAGTGGGTGCAGGAAGACATCGACGCCGGTCAGGCGCTCTCGAGCGCGCCGCTGCCCAAGTGGGTGACGAGCGGCAAGGTCGCCGAGGCGGGCGGTGTGCACACGGCGGCGGGCTCGTATGCGCCGGCCAAAGATGCGTTTGTTCCGCGCAGCACGCTGCCGGTGTATCAGCGTCAGGTCTTCCCGGCCTCGCTCGTGGGCGACGCCAGCGCCGACCCGCGCAAGTTCGGCAAGACCATCGAGGAGAACGACGCCGTGCGCCTGTGGGTCGACGAGACCCCGGGGCAGGACGACGTGCTTATCGTCTCGTTCAAGTCGAAGATGAACACCATCGGGCCGGCCGTCATCGACGGGCTGACCCGCGCGATCGATCTGGCCGAGCAGCACTATCGCGGTGTGGTCGTATGGCAGCCCACGTCGCTCAAACTCGGTGCGCCGGGTGGTCCGTTCTCTGCCGGCGCCGATCTCGAAGCGGCCATGCCCGCGTTCATGATGGGCGGGGCGAAGGGTATCGAGCCGTTCATCAAGAAGTTCCAGGACGGCATGATGCGTGTGAAGTACGCGCAGGTGCCCGTCGTCTCGGCCGTCTCCGGCATTGCGCTGGGCGGCGGGTGCGAGCTGTTGCTGCATAGCGCGAAGCGCGTGGCGGCGCTCGAGAGCTACATCGGTCTCGTGGAAGTCGGTGTCGGGCTGGTGCCGGGCGGCGGCGGCCTGAAGGAAGCGGCGATCCGCGCAGCGGAAGCCGCGAGTGCCGCGGGGAGCGTGCAGTATCTCCAGTTCGTGACCAAGTCGTTCACCAACGCGGCGATGGCGAAGGTCTCGGCCTCGGCGCTCGACGCCCGCGACATGGGCTATCTGAAGCCGACGGACACCATCGTGTACAACGTGCACGAACTGCTGTCGGTCGCCCGTAACGAGGCGCGCGCGCTGGCCATTGCCGGCTATCGTCCGCCGCTCAAGCCGGCTGGCATTCCTGTCGCCGGTCGCTCGGGGATCTCGACCATCAAGGCGTCGCTCGTGAATATGCGAGACGGCAACTTCATCTCGGCGCACGACTTCCTCATCGCCTCGCGCATCGCCGAAGCCGTGTGCGGCGGCGACGTGGAGGCCGGCAGCCTCGTGAACGAAGAATGGCTGCTGGCGCTCGAGCGTCGCGCCTTCATCGAACTGCTGGGCACGTCGAAGACCCAGGAACGCATCATGGGCATGCTGCAATCCGGCAAGCCGGTGCGCAACTAAGCCGATCGGAGACTGACATGAGCAAACAACTGCAAGACGCCTACATCGTTGCCGCCACGCGCGCGCCGATCGGCAAGGCACCCAAGGGCAGCTACAAGAACACGCGTCCGGACGACCTGCTCGCGACCATTCTCAAGAGCGCGCTCGCGCAGGTGCCGGATCTCGATCCGAAGGTCATCGAAGACGCCATCATCGGCTGTGCCATTCCCGAAGCCCAGCAGGGCCTGAACGTGGCGCGTATCGGCGCGCTGCTCTCGGGTCTGCCGAACACGGTGGGCGGGGTGACCGTCAACCGCTTCTGCGCCTCGGGCCTCACGGCGCTCGCGATGGCGGCGGACCGCATTCGTGTGGGCGAAGCCGACGCAATGTTCGCCGGGGGTATCGAGAGCATGAGCATGGTGCCGATGATGGGCAACACGCCGTCGCTCTCGCCGTCGATCTTCGAGCGCGACGAGAACGTGGGCATCGCGTACGGCATGGGGCTGACCGCCGAGAAGGTGGCGCAGCAGTGGGGCGTGACGCGCGACGCGCAGGACGCCTTCGCGCTGGCCTCGCACCAGAAGGCGATCCAGGCGCAACAGGCAGGTGAATTCACGAACGAGATCACGCCGATCGAGATCGTCGAACGCTTCCCGAATCTGGCCACCGGCGAAGTGTCGATCAAGACGCGCACGCTGTCGCTCGACGAAGGCCCACGGCCGGATACGTCGATCGAAGGGCTGGGCAAACTGCGTCCGGTGTTCGCGAACAAGGGGTCGGTCACGGCCGGCAACAGTTCGCAGACGTCGGATGGTGCCGGCGCGCTGCTCGTCGTGAGCGAGAAGATTCTCAAGCAGTTCAACCTCACGCCGCTCGCCCGTTTCGTGTCGTTCGCCGTGCGCGGCGTGCCGCCCGAGATCATGGGTATCGGTCCGAAGGAGGCGATTCCCGCGGCTCTGCGCGCGGCGGGCCTGTCGCAGCAGGACATGGACTGGATCGAACTGAACGAGGCGTTTGCCGCGCAGGCCCTTGCCGTCATCAAGGATCTGGATCTCGATACCCGCAAGGTCAACCCGATGGGCGGCGCCATCGCGCTGGGCCACCCGCTGGGCGCGACCGGTGCGATCCGCGCCGCGACCGTGGTGCACGCGCTGCGCCGTCACAACCTGAAGTACGGGATGGTGACCATGTGCGTGGGGACCGGCATGGGCGCGGCGGGGATTCTCGAGCGCATGTAAGCGGGCGTGCCGTAGGCCCTCGGCTGGCAATCGTCAGACATGCGGCGTACGACGGCCCAGGGCGCCGGGGTGCGGTTTCGCAACAGCGCGACCGCCCCCGGCGTTCTCATCTACGGCGGGCAGTGACCCGGCGTCGCCAGAGGCCCGGAACATCCGAGGAGACACACGAGATGGAAGACGTATTGGTGCATCGCCAGGGCGCGGTGCAAGTGCTGACCTTCAACCGCGCGCACAAGAAGAATGCGATTACCGCCGCGATGTATCAGGCAATGGCCGAAGGCATTGCCGAGGCGGAGGCCGATCCGTCGTTGCGCGTGATCCTGATCCAGGGGCAGCCGGAGGCCTTTTCGGCGGGCAACGATCTCGAAGACTTCCTGAAAAACCCGCCGAAGGACGACGACGCCCCCGTGTTCCAGTTCCTGCGTGCGATCAGCCAGGCGACCAAACCCATTGTCGCGGCCGTGGCGGGCAATGCGGTCGGCGTCGGCACGACGCTGCTGCTGCACTGCGATGTCGTGTATGCCACGCAAACCGCTCGCTTCTCGCTGCCGTTTTCGCAACTGGCGTTGTGTCCGGAGGCGGCGTCGAGCTGGCTGCTGCCGCGCGTGGCGGGCTACCAGCGTGCCGCCGAGAAGCTGCTTTTCGGCGAGCCGTTCGACGTGAACGAGGCTGTTGCGATGGGCTTCGTCAACCGTGCTGTGCCGGCGGACGAACTGGCCGACTACGCCGCGAAGCGTGCCGCGCAACTCGCGGCCATGCCGGCGGCGTCGCTGCGCGTGACCAAGCAGTTGATGAAGGGCGACAGCGCGCAAGCGGTGCAGTCGCGTATTCGCGACGAGGCGTTGGAGTTCGGCAAACGGCTCGTCTCTCCGGAAGCGCGTGAGGCGTTCACGGCGTTCTTCGAGAAGCGCAAGCCGGATTTCAGTCAGTTTTCATAACGCCCCCGCCGTCGCCGGGAAGACTCGGCGGCACAGCAGGCGCATCAACGCCGCACGCCTCATTCTGCGAGGCGGCGGCGTTTTTTTCATTGGCGGACGCTCAACTCGCCGTGTCGAGCTTGGGCAGCGGGCGCGGACGGCGATCTTCGTCGGTCGCCACGTAGGTGACCATCGCCTCGGTGACCTTGACGATCTCGTGCGACAGGCGCATGCGTTGCGCATAGGCCTCGACGTAGACGGTGATCGACGTATTGCCGGTCTTCACGATCGTCGCGTAAAAGCTCAGCAGGTCGCCCACGAACACCGGCTCCTTGAACAGGAACGAGTTGACGGCAATGGTCGCCACGCGACCGTTGGCGCGCTGTGCGGCGGGGATCGAGCCGGCAATGTCGACCTGCGACATGATCCAGCCGCCGAATACGTCGCCGTGGGCGTTTGCGTCGGCGGGCATCGGCAGCACGCGCAACGCCAGTTCTTTTTCTTCGGGCAGGGCCGTGAGGGCAGCAGTCGAGGTACTCATGAGGATCCTTGCGTGAGCCGGGAAGACTGCGAAAGTCGGAAGCCGCGAGAACGACGGCGACGGCACGCCGCCGCCGGTCCTGCTTCGGGTTTCCACGGGCGGAAGAGCCGCCCGGCGTCGGCTCAGCATGAGACGCCGGGTTCTGCGAAAATACGCCATCGACGATTTTAGCGGAAAGCCCTCGAACGAGCCGGACGCCGCCCCTCCCCATCATGAGACGTTATTCTTCGGCCGAGCCTGCACCGACGGCCTCCGACGCCGCTCGCCCCCCCCGCGGCGACTGGCAAGTCATCAAATCGCTGTTCCCGTATCTGCTCGAATTCCGCGGACGCGTCACGCTGGCGCTGTCGTGCCTCGTCATGGCGAAGGTGGCCAACCTCGGCGTGCCCATCATCATGAAGCACATCGTCGACGGGCTCGGCCCCGTGGCGACCTTCTCCGCCACGGCGCGCGCATCGGGCGATGCGAGCCTGATCGTCGTGGGCGGGCTCGGTCTGCTGGTCGTGGCATACGGGATAGTGCGCCTGTCCACGTCGCTCTTCACCGAACTGCGGGAAATGTTGTTCTCGAAGGTGACGGAAAGCGCGGTGCGAAAAATCGCGCTCAAGGTGTTTCGCCATTTGCACGCGCTGTCGCTGCGCTTTCACCTGGAGCGTCAGACGGGCGGCATGA
Source organism: Pandoraea cepalis (assembly GCF_902459665.1). Lineage (GTDB taxonomy): Bacteria > Pseudomonadota > Gammaproteobacteria > Burkholderiales > Burkholderiaceae > Pandoraea > Pandoraea cepalis. Next base: position 836,375 of record NZ_CABPSL010000001.1, read on the forward strand.
GTCGCGACATCGAGCGCGGCACGCGGGGCATCCAGTCGATGATCTCGTACTCGCTCTACAGCATTCTGCCCACGCTCATCGAGGTGGCGCTCGTGCTCGGCTTCTTCGTCGTGCGCTACGACGCGTTTTACGCCATCGTCACGCTCGTGGCACTGTCGTTCTACATCGTGTTCACGGTGAAAGTCACGGAGTGGCGCACGCATTTTCGTCGCACCATGAACGAACTCGACTCGAAAGCCAACGCGCGCGCGATCGATTCGCTGATCAACTACGAGACGGTGAAGTATTTCGGCAACGAGGCGTTCGAGACGCAGCGTTACGACGAGAACCTCAAGCGCTATCGCGCCGCGGCGATTCGGTCGCAGAACTCGCTCTCGGTGCTGAATTTCGGACAGCAGGCGATCATCGCGACCGGACTCATCCTGATTCTCTGGCATGCCACCCAAGGCGTGATGAGTGGCCGCATGACGCTCGGCGACCTGGTGCTCGTCAACACCTTCATGCTGCAACTCTACATTCCGCTGAATTTCCTCGGCGTGATCTATCGCGAACTCAAACAGGCGATGACCGACATGGATCGCATGTTCACGTTGCTCGACGTGAATCGCGAAGTCGCCGATCCGCCGGGTGCGGCGCCGCTCGTCTGTCATGGCGGCACCGTGCGTTTCGAGCACGTAAATTTCGGGTACGAGGCGTCGCGCCAGATTCTGCACGACGTCGATTTCACCGTGGCGGCGGGCACGACCACGGCTGTCGTCGGGCACAGCGGCTCGGGTAAATCGACGCTCTCACGCCTGCTGTTCCGCTTCTACGACGTCGGCTTCCCCGGCGCGGCGGCGGGGCGCATCACCATCGACGGGCAGGACATTCGCGACGTCACGCAGGACTCGCTGCGAGCGGCCATCGGTATCGTGCCGCAGGACACCGTGCTGTTCAACGACACGATCTACTACAACATCGCGTACGGCAATCCGTCGGCGTCGCGCGAGCAGGTCATCGCCGCGGCCCGTGCGGCGCATATCCACGACTTCATCGAGAGCCTGCCGGCCGGCTATGAGTCGATGGTCGGCGAGCGCGGGCTCAAGCTCTCCGGCGGCGAGAAGCAGCGTGTGGCGATTGCGCGGACCCTTCTCAAGAATCCGCACATTCTGATTTTCGACGAGGCGACCTCGGCGCTGGACTCGCGCTCCGAGCAGGCGATTCAGGCGGAATTGCGCAACATCGCCCGTGAACGCACGACGCTTGTCATCGCGCACCGCCTCTCGACGGTCGTGCACGCCGCGCAGATCATCGTGCTCGACAAGGGCCGCATCGTGGAGCGCGGCACGCACGACGACCTGCTGCGTGCCGAAGGACTTTACGCGCAGATGTGGGCGTTGCAACAGCAGCGTCGCGACGGGGAGGGCGATGCCGAGGCGTCGCACTTCGCCACGGTGGTGTCCTGAGGGGGCGTGGCGACTCGGCCGTCGGGCGGAAGGCAGGACGGTTGGGCCGTTGGGCGGTTGGGCGACTGGCGCGGACGCGGGCCTGTGCGCCGGCCGGACGATTGAGTAGACTAGCGCGCTGACATCGCCGACGCGGGAGTGCCGCATGGAAATCAAATGGCTCGAGGACTTCGTGTCGCTCGCCAAGACGAACAGTTTCAGTCGTTCGGCCGAGTTGCGCCATGTGACGCAGCCGGCGTTCTCGCGCCGGATTCAGTCGCTCGAAGCGTGGCTTGGCAGCGAACTGATCGACCGATCGAGCTATCCCACGCGCCTCACCGCGGCCGGCGAAGTGTTCTATGAGCAGGCGCTGGCATTGCTCTCGCAAGCGCAGGAGGCGCGCGCCTTGCTGCGCGAACAGCGCTCGGCCGACCATTCGGTGCTCGATTTCGCCGTGCCACACACGCTGTCGATGACGTTCTTCCCGCGGTGGCTCAAGGCGCTGGAGAAGCGTCTGGGCCTGTTGCGCAGCCGTTTGCGTGCGCTCAACGTGCACGACGCGGCGATGTCGCTGACCGATGGAGGCTGCGATCTCCTGATGTGCTACTACCATCCGAGCCAGCCCTTGCAACTCGATGCGGCGCGCTACGAGATGATCGTGCTCGGCAGCGAGCGGTTCAGCCCCTACAGCGCCCCGACGCCGCAAAAGCGCGCCCGCTTCAAGCTGCCTGGCACGCCAGACGCGCCGGTGCCCTACCTCGCCTACACGGCGAATGCCTATCTCGGCCGGATGACCGATCTGCTCGCCGGCGACGCGTCGAGCCGGCTGCATCTGGACAAGGTGTACGAGACGGACATGGCCGAGGCGCTCAAGGCCATGGTGCTCGCCGGACACGGTGTGGCCTTTCTGCCGGAAAGCGCCGTGATCGATTCGGTCGCGCGCGGCGAGTTGGTCGATCTCGCGCCCCCAGGCAAGGCGGGGGCCCCATGGCATCTGGACATGGAGATTCGCCTGTATCGCGACCGTCTGGCCTATACCGACGCCAGCAACCGGCGCGAGCTGACCAAGCGCGATGCGCTCGAGGCGTTCTGGCAAGCCGTGCGCGATCAGATCAAAGGCTGACCGGCGTGCGTGCCGGATCGGGGCGATGCGCGTCGATTCGCGGAATGTCGGGATGATTTCAGACGGGCGATAAAACTATGCAGGAAATGCATAGTTGCATGTTTATTCGGCATTGGATTGTTCTCGGGGGTTCTCGGTAAAGTGCCAGCCATTCGTGTCGCAAGCACGGTATGTGCGTGCGGCGCAGATTGAAGCCGGAGAATTCCATAATGTCGCAAACGTCACATATCTTGCCTTCTTACCTGCAGGCCGATGATCTCGGTCCGTGGGGCAACTACCTTCAACAGGTCGACCGCGTCACGCCTTACCTGGGCACGCTGTCGCGCTGGGTCGAAACCCTGAAGCGTCCCAAGCGCATCCTGATCGTCGACTGCCCGATCGAACTTGACAATGGCACCATCGCCCATTTCGAGGGCTATCGTGTCCAGCACAATACGTCGCGCGGCCCCGGCAAGGGCGGAGTGCGTTTTCACCAGGACGTCACGCTGTCCGAAGTCATGGCGCTGTCGGCCTGGATGTCGGTCAAGAACGCAGCGGTGAACGTGCCTTACGGCGGCGCCAAGGGCGGCATTCGTGTCGACCCGCGCAAGCTCTCGCGCGGCGAACTCGAGCGTCTGACGCGTCGTTACACCAGCGAAATCAACATCATCATCGGGCCGACGAAGGATATTCCGGCGCCGGACGTCAACACCAATGAGCAGATCATGGCGTGGATGATGGATACCTACTCGATGAACGAGGGGTCCACGGCCACCGGCGTGGTGACCGGCAAGCCGATTTCGCTGGGCGGCTCGCTGGGCCGTCGTGAAGCCACGGGCCGCGGCGTGTTCGTGGTGAGTTGCGAGGCGGCCCGCCGCCTGGGACTCGACGTGCGCGGCGCACGCGTGGTGGTGCAGGGCTTTGGCAACGTGGGGGGCATTGCCGCCCGTCTGTTCCACGAGGCGGGTGCACATGTCATCGGCGTGCAAGATCACACCGGTACGATCTACAAGTCCGACGGCCTCGACGTGCCGAACCTGCTCAAGCACGTGGCCGAAACCGGCGGCGTGGGCGGCTTCCCGGCGGCTGAGACCATCAAGGACGACGAATTCTGGTCGCTGGACTGCGAGTTCATGATTCCGGCGGCACTCGAAAACCAGATCACCGAGAAAAACGCCGACAAGATCCGCGCGAAGATCGTGGTCGAAGGGGCCAATGGCCCGACGACGACGGCGGCCGACGACATCTTGCGCAGCAAGAACATTCTTGTCGTGCCGGACGTGGTGGCCAACGCCGGCGGCGTGACGGTCTCGTACTTCGAGTGGGTGCAGGATTTCTCGAGCTTCTTCTGGACCGAGGAAGAAATCAACCACCGTCTGGAGCGCATCATGCGCGAAGCGTTCGATGGCGTGTGGCATGTGGCGCAGGAGCATAAGGTTTCGCTGCGTACTGCCGCATTCATCGTGGCGTGTACCCGTATTCTGCAAGCCCGTGAGATGCGCGGTCTGTACCCCTGATCAGGCGGTGCTGTCCGGCTAAGTAGTAATACGCAATAATGCGTAAAACAGAATGTTCGGGGCGATTTGCGTTAAGAAAGACGTACGTTCCGAACATTCGATAATAAAAAAATGGGCAAATGCGGTGCTAAAATGCATCTGTTTTTTGCCAAGGAGACTAAAGAATGACCCTCTCGAAAATTGCATTGGCGATGTGCTGTGTTGGCTTGATGGCAGGTGCTGCCCAGGCGCAGGAAAGCGGTACGCTCAAGAAAATCAAGGACACCGGCGTCATCTCGCTGGGTAACCGCGAATCCTCGATTCCGTTCTCGTTCTATGACAATAACCACAATGTCGTTGGCTATGCCAACGATGTGGCGATGGCCGTCGTGGCCGAAGTCAAGAAGGAACTCAAGCTGCCGAACCTGAAGGTCACGCAGACGCCGATCACGTCGCAGAACCGCATTCCGCTGGTTCAGAACGGCACGATCGACATGGAGTGCGGTTCGACCACGAACAACGCCGAGCGTCAGAAGCAGGCCGCGTTCTCGAACACGTTCTTCATCATCGGCACGCGTTTGCTGGCGAAGAACAGCTCGGGCATCAAGGACTTCGCCGACCTCAAGGGCAAGAACGTCGTGACCACGGCGGGCACGACCTCCGAGCGTCTGCTGCGCGAGATGAACCAGAAGGACAACATGGGCATGAACATCATCAGCGCCAAGGACCACGGAGAAGCCGCGATCACGCTGCACTCGGGCCGTGCCGTCGCGTTCATGATGGATGACGCCCTGCTCGCGGGCGAGCGCGCCAAGTTCAAGGACGCCAAGGACTACAGCATTGTCGGCAAGCCGCAATCGTATGAAGCCTACGGCTGCATGATGCGCAAGGACGATCCGGCCTTCAAGAAGCTGGTGGACAAGGCCGTTGCCGATTACCAGAAGTCGGGCCAGGCGCAGAAGGACTTCGCCAAGTGGTTCCAGCAGCCGATCGCTGCGCTGGGCGGCGTGAATATGGACTTTCCCCCGTCGGCCGAGATGGCCGCGCTGTGGAAGTCGCCGAACGACCACGCTGACGTTCAAGGCGCCAAGTAAGCCTCGCAGGCTTCACGAGTCGCCGAGCACCATCAGTGCGTAATGCCGAAGCGGAAGGAGCCAATCCTTCCGCTTCTTTTTAAGCAAGACAAGTAGAAAAGGGGAGATCATGGCTCTCGGTCTCGATTTCAGTTTTTTCTTCCAGCCTGTGGCAACGGGCGAGGGGACGACCTATTTCGGGTGGTTGCTCTCGGGCTTCAAGCTCACGCTTGAAGTTGGCCTCGGCGGCTGGATCATTGCGCTCATCGTGGGCTCCGTGCTCGGCGTGATGCGCACCATCCCCAACAAATGGATATCCGGCTTCGCGACGGCCTACGTCGAGTTGTTCCGGAACATCCCGTTGCTTATTCAGTTGTTTTTCTGGTACTACGTGGCGCCCGACTTCCTGCCGGAATCGGTTCGTACGTGGTTGTTCGCGCTTAATCCGGCGAGCGTCTCGCTGCTCACCGGCGTGATCGGCCTGGGGCTCTTTACGGCGGCCCGGGTGTGTGAGCAGGTGCGCTCCGGTATCAATTCCCTGCCCAAGGGCCAGAAGAGCGCCGGTCTGGCCATGGGGCTCACGCTCCCGCAGACGTACCGCTTCGTACTGCTGCCGGTGGCCTTCCGTGTGGTGATCCCGCCGGTCACCTCGGAATTCGTCAACATCTTCAAGAACTCGGCCGTGATCTCGACGGTGAACCTGCTCGAACTGACCGGGCAGGGCAAGCAGCTCATCGATTACACGGCGCATAGCTATGAGTCCTTCATTGCTGTGACGATCGCGTACATGATCATCAACGTCGCGGTGCTGGTGCTCATGCGCTTCATCGAAGCCAAGACCCGCCTGCCGGGCTACATCGGGGGCAAATAATGGGTGAGATCTTCGCATGGGGCGGCGCTATCGACGCGATGCCGCTGCTCGTCAAGGGCATGATCACCACGCTGCAGATCACGGTGCTCGCCGTGGTCGTGGGCATCCTCTGGGGCACGATTCTCGCGATGATGCGTCTGTCGGGCGTGACCGTGCTGAAATGGTTTGCGGATCTGTACGTGAACCTGTTCCGCTCGATTCCGCTGCTGATGGTGCTGCTGTGGTTCTTCCTGATCGTGCCGCAGGTGTTGCGTTCGGTGCTCGATGTGCCGCCGACCTGGGACATCCGGATGGTCTCGGCACTCGTCGCCTTCTCGCTGTTCGAAGCGGCGTATTATTCGGAAATCATTCGCGCGGGTATCCAGAGCGTATCGCGGGGCCAGATGTCCGCCGCCTACGCGCTGGGCATGTCGTACTGGCAGGCGATGGCGCTCGTGGTGCTGCCGCAGGCGTTCCGCAACATGGTGCCGTTGTTGCTGACCCAGGGCATCATTCTGTTCCAGGACACCTCGCTCGTATACGCGATCGCCTTGGCCGACTTCTTCGGCATGGCGTACCAGGTGGGCCAGCGTGACGGCACGTTGCCCGCAATGATTGTGTTTGCCGGAGCGGTCTACTTTGTGATCTGCTTCACGGTTTCGATGTCGGTTAAACGTCTTCAGAAGAGGTTGGCGAAATGATTACCCTTAAAAACGTCTCCAAGTGGTACGGCCAGTTCCAGGTGCTCACGGACTGCTCCACTGAAGTCAAGAAGGGTGAAGTCGTGGTGGTGTGCGGCCCGTCGGGTTCGGGCAAGTCCACGCTCATCAAGACCGTCAACGGTCTGGAGCCGATCCAGCAAGGCGAGATCATCGTCGATGGCACATCGGTCGCCGATCCGAAGACGAACCTGGCCAAGCTGCGCTCGCGCGTAGGCATGGTGTTCCAGCACTTCGAATTGTTCCCGCACCTGTCGATCACCGAAAACCTGACGCTCGCGCAGGTCAAGGTGCTCGGTCGCAGCAAGGACGCCGCCCGTGTCAAGGGCCTGAAGTTGCTGGAGCGCGTGGGCCTGACGGCGCATGCCCACAAGTTCCCGGGCCAGCTCTCGGGCGGTCAGCAGCAGCGCGTGGCCATCGCTCGCGCCCTGTGCATGGACCCGATCGCCATGCTGTTCGACGAGCCGACCTCGGCGCTCGACCCGGAAATGATCAACGAAGTGCTCGACGTGATGGTCGAATTGGCGCAGGAAGGCATGACCATGATGGTGGTCACGCACGAAATGGGCTTCGCCAAGAAGGTCGCGAACCGTGTGATCTTCATGGATCAAGGCATCATCGTCGAAGACGACAAGAAGGACGAGTTCTTCGCGAATCCGAAGTCGGACCGCGCCAAGGACTTCCTGGCCAAGATCCTGCACTGATCGTTGGTGCGGGTGGAATGAAAAAAGCGTGCCTTCGGGCACGCTTTTTTATGCTCGTCGGCGTCGTCGCGGGCTTACTGACAGGCAGTGTTCTGCTCGTTGCGCAGACGAACGGCTTCGGGAATCGGCACGACGGTGCGCAGCGACGGCCCCCCCTTCTCGAAAAGAATCAATTCACCCGGTGCGAAGGTCGTCCAGACTTCGTTGTCGGTGAGCGGTGCCGTGGCGATCACCGCCACGCGATCGGCCGGCGTCGTGAACTTGGAAAAATCGATTTCCCAGTCGGCGTCGATCAGATGCGCCTTCGTGAACGGCCACTGGCGGGCGATGAAGTGCAGCCGTGTCGAGCAGTGCGCGATCAGCGCCTGGCCGTTCGAGAGGACGAAGTTGAATACGCCGTGGCGCGTGATCGTGCGCGTAATGTCCTCGACCGCATGGAACAACTCGTCGAGTGGCGGTTGCGAACCGGGGAAGCGCTTGCGCAGGCCCTGCATGATGTCGCAGAAGGCGCGCTCGCTGTCGGTCGTCCCCACGGGCTGGTAGACGCCCGAGAGAAACGGATCGTAGTCGTGCAGATCGCCGTTGTGCGCGAAGATCCAGTGGCGTCCCCACAGCTCGCGTTGGAACGGGTGGCAGTTCTCCAGCTCAACGATGCCCTGTGTCGCTTTGCGGATATGCGCGATGACGTTCTTGGACTTGATCGGGTATTTCTTCACCAGCTCGGCGATGGGCGAGTTCGCGGCGGCCTGGTGATCGATGAACAACCGGCAGGCCTTGTCTTCGAAGAATGCAATGCCCCAGCCGTCCGCGTGGTGATCCGTACCGCCCCCACGCGCCGCGAAACCGGTAAATGAGAACGTGATGTCGGTCGGTTCCGCGCAATTCATTGCGAGCAGTTGGCACATGGGGCGGGTCAATCGAAGATGGGTTGCGCACGTCGTGTCGGAGCGCCGCAACCAGTACAATATGGGGTTGCACAAGCATAGCACTGGCCCCTGTGTACGTACATTGCCGCCCAATCGGTCCGTCGCGCCGACGCGTCACCGCGCGGCGACGGTCTCATGGGCTTGCCGTCTCCCCCAGCTCCCGGAAAACGCCCATGATCAACGAACTGACTATCACCCGCCCCGATGACTGGCACCTGCACGTGCGCGATGGCGACGTGCTCAAGAGCGTGCTGCCCGACAGCGCCCGCCAGTTCGGGCGCGCGATCATCATGCCGAACCTCAAGCCGCCGGTCACGACGACCGAACTCGCCGCCGCGTATCGCGAGCGTATTCTCGCGGCGCGCCCGGCCGGCAATGCGTTCGAGCCGCTCATGACCCTGTATCTGACCGACAACACGGCCGCCGACGAAATCCGTCGCGCGAAGGCATCGGGCTTCGTGCATGGGGTGAAGCTTTACCCCGCCGGCGCCACGACGAACTCCGACGCCGGCGTGACCGATCTGGCCAAGTGCCGCGGCGCGCTCGAAGCGATGCAGGACGTTGGCATGCCGCTGCTTGTGCACGGTGAGGTGACGAGCGCCGACATCGACATCTTCGATCGCGAAAAGGTCTTTATCGACCGTGTGATGTCGCCGCTGCGCCGCGATTTCCCGGGCCTCAAGGTGGTGTTCGAACACATCACGACCCAGGACGCCGCCGAGTATGTCGCGCAGGCCGACGGCCCCATCGCCGCCACGATCACCGCGCATCACCTGCTGTACAACCGCAACGCGATCTTCACGGGCGGTATTCGACCGCATTACTACTGCCTGCCGGTGCTCAAGCGCGAGACGCATCGCGACGCTCTCGTGAAGGCGGCTACGTCCGGCAGTCCGCGCTTCTTCCTCGGCACCGACAGTGCCCCGCACGCACGCGAAGCGAAGGAAGCCGCCTGTGGCTGCGCCGGCTGCTACACGGCGCTGCACGCGGTAGAGCTGTACGCCGAGGCGTTCGACAAGGCCGGCGCGCTCGACAAGTTCGAAGGCTTTGCCAGCTTCCACGGCCCGGATTTCTACGAACTGCCGCGCAATACTGACAAGATCACTCTGGTGCGTGAAGACTGGGAACTGCCGGCGGCGCTGCCGATGGGCGATGCGACCGTGGTGCCGTTGCGCGGCGGCGAAGTCATCGGCTGGAAGTTCAAGGGGTGAGTCCAGAGGACGCGTCGGCGCCTTTGGCGTCCACGCGGACAGGCTTGCCGGCGATCGACTGGCACGCGCCCTGGTTCGACGCGGTTGCCGAGCGGGGACGGGACGCCTTGGCGGGCGCCGACTGGCGCGAGGCGCTGTCGGCGCAAGCGGCGGCGGCCGGACAGGTGAGTGGGCGGGGGCGGGCGTTGCGATTCGTCGCCCCACAGGCGCTTCCCGCCGACACCGCCTACGAGGCCTTCATCGCGGACACAGGCGGGGTGCCGACGCGCCTTAATCTGCATGACTTCTTCAATGCGCTGATCTGGCTGGCCTATCCGCGCGGCAAGGCGGCGCTCAACGCTCGTCAGGCCGCCGCCATCGCCGTCGACGGTGTGCAAGCCACGCGCGGTGCCACGCGCGATGCCGCCACCCTCTTCGACGAAAATGCCGTCCTCTTCGCGTGTAGCGACCCTGCGCTGGGCGGGGCGCTTCGGGCGTTCGACTGGCACACGCTCTTCGTTGCACGGCGTGCCGATTGGGGGCGCGCCTGCGAGGTGCAGCCTTTCGGGCATGCGTTGCTGGAGAAGCTCGTTGCCCCGTACCCGGCAGTGACCGCGCACGCGTGGATCGTGGACGTGCCACACGCCTACTTTGGCTGGACACCGAATGCGCGCCGCGCCTGGCTCGACGCCCGGATCGCGCCGGGGCTCGCCAATGGGCCGCTCACGACACGTGACTTCGCCCCCTTGCCGGTGTTGGGCATCCCCGGTTGGTGGCCGGCCAACCAAGACCCCGCCTATTATCGGGACACCTCGGTCTTCCGGCCTGGCCGGCGTCGGACGAGCTGAGTGTCTCGGTGGCGCGTGGGCCGGGAGGGTGGACGTCGGGCAGAGTTGGGATCGGAAGTAGGACGGCGGTATCGCGGCGGTATCGCGGCGGCACGGCGGCGGCACGGCGGCGGCACGGCGGCGGCACGGCGGCACGCGTGATACACTTCGGCCCGCAGAGTCGGCCAGACAATCGCCGCCTCCCTTTGGGAGGGGGAGGAAAGTCCGGACTCCACAGGGCAGGGTGATGGCTAACGGCCATCCGTCGTGAGACGCGGAACAGGGCAACAGAGAACAGACCGCCGATGGCCCCTGGCGCAAGCCAGGCGGATCAGGTAAGGGTGAAACGGTGCGGTAAGAGCGCACCGCGGCGTGCGGCAACGCACACGGCACGGTAACCTCCACCCGGAGCAATTCCAAATAGGCAGGTGAACGGCATGCGCCTCGTGCGGATGCCGGCAACGGGGCCCCCGGGAGCCTGCGGGTAGGAAGCTTGAGCGGCGCAGTGATGCGTCGCCTAGAGGAATGATTGTCAGGCGCGGCGCGAGTCGCGTTCACAGAATCCGGCTTATCGGCCGGCTCTGCATCCGAACAAAACACAAAAGGCTCCCGCTGGGAGCCTTTTGTGTTTCCAACGTCATCGTGTCGGCGAGCCATGGCCGGACCGAGCGATTCTCAGCCTTCGACGATCTCGACGCTATGGGTGATCTCCGCCGTCTTCGCGAGCATGATCGACGCCGAGCAGTACTTGTCGTGAGAGAGGGTCACCGCGCGCTCCACCGTGGCGGGGTTCAGATTGCGCCCCGTCACCGTGAAGTGGAAGTGAATCTTGGTAAAGACCTTCGGATCTTCGCTGGCCCGCTCGGCCTTGAGCGTGACGTTGCAATCCTTCACTTCGGCCCGGCTCTTCTTGAGAATCAGCACGACGTCATACGCCGTACATCCGCCCGTGCCAACCAACAGCATTTCCATCGGACGCGGCGCCTGATTGTGACCGCCACCCTCCGGGGCACCGTCCATCGCGACGATGTGTCCGCTTCCCGTCTGGGCGACGAAAGCCATACCGTCCTGGCCCATCCAACTCACCTTGCATTCCATATTCCGAAACCCCGATATCCCGTTCAAGCGAAAATTGTAACGGCTTCCGCTAAGGCGCGTACGACGCTCAACGCGACCTTGGGATGCCGACCTGGGCAGCACGGGTTGCTGCGTCGCAATATTGGCGCTTTTTTGATCGTGGTTTCAGGCGGATAAACCCTAAAGTTAGATGTTGGACTCTACTGGCGGCGTTGTTGCGTAAGGTGTTTTGATGATAACTGATTGATTTTAATGCAAATAGTCGTCGACTCCTCATTTTCCGACCGTTCCGCATTATGGTTATTGATTTCGCACTATAGATTTTCTTGCATCGCACCATCGGGTTTGCTAGACTGCAGTCATTGGTTGTTGTGCTTCACAGCAATTCTGCCAGTGTCTCCTCCACCCTCCTCCTTTGGTGGATTTAACCCGGACCCATGAGGTTCGGGTTTTTTTTGTGCGTCGGGAAACGCCGTTTACCGACGAGTGGTTTTTTCTGTATAATCAACGGCTTTTCCGGAAATGCCCACGGAAGATACATCAGGGAGAGCCTGCAAGCACAGGACTGCGCCATGCGATGCAAATCGCGAGGACGCGGCCGGCAGACAAGCAGGAAGTTGATGTTAATGGGGCAAATGTATTTTATTTGGATCGATCATGAAGACGTTTTCCGCTAAGCCGGCAGAGGTGACGCGCGAATGGTTTGTGATTGACGCGACGGACAAAGTCCTCGGCCGTGTCGCCAGCGAAGTGGCACGCCGTCTGCGCGGCAAACACAAACCGGAATTCACGCCGCACGTTGACACGGGTGATTACATCATCATCGTCAATGCTGCCAAGCTGAAAGTTACGGGCGCAAAGCAAACCGACAAGAAGTACTACCGTCACACGGGTTACCCGGGCGGTATTTACGAAACCACGTTTGGCAAAATGCAAGAGCGTTTCCCGGGCCGTGCGCTCGAGAAGGCCGTGAAGGGCATGCTGCCGAAGGGTCCGCTGGGCTACGCGATGATCAAGAAGCTGAAGGTTTACGCCGACGGTAACCATCCGCACGAAGCGCAGCAACCGAAGTCGCTCGAGATCTAAGGGCCACGCCATGTTCAAAAACGATTGGAATTACGGCACCGGCCGTCGCAAAAGCGCTGTTGCTCGCGTCTTCATCAAGGCTGGCAAGGGCGACATCGTCGTCAACGGCAAGCCGATCAAAGAGTACTTCGCTCGCGAAACGTCGCTGATGATCGTTCGTCAGCCGCTCGAGTTGACCAACCACGCTGAAACGTTCGACATCAAGGTCAACGTGTCCGGCGGCGGTGAAACGGGTCAGGCCGGTGCGGTTCGTCACGGTATCACCCGCGCACTGATCGACTACGACGCGACGCTCAAGCCGACGCTGTCGACCGCTGGCTTCGTCACGCGCGACGCCCGTGAAGTCGAACGTAAGAAGGTGGGTCTGCACAAGGCTCGCCGTCGCAAGCAATTCTCGAAGCGTTAATCGCCCGAGTGCTTGTTCGCATCGGCCTCTGGCGGATGCAAGGAAAGGCCGCCTCGTGCGGCCTTTTTTCTATTGTGCGTCGCCTTTGGCGCGTGTGACTCGCGCAGGTGTCAGGCGCGTTGCCGTCCCACACGTGTCGTGGAAGCTTGATAGAATCGCGGTTCCGATTGAAAGGGGTAGGACATGGTCAAGGTAGGTATCGTAGGCGGCACCGGCTACACCGGTGTGGAGCTGCTCCGTTTGCTGGCACAGCACCCGGAAGTGAAGTTGACGGCGATCACCTCGCGCAAGGAAGCGGGTACGCCGGTCGCCGATATGTATCCGAACCTGCGAGGCCGTGTCGACCTGGCATTCTGCACGCCCGACGACGCCCGCCTGACCGATTGCGACGTGGTGTTCTTCGCCACGCCGCACGGCGTGGCCATGGCGCAAGCGCGTGAGCTGCTCGCCGCCGGTGTGCGCGTGATCGATCTGGCGGCGGATTTCCGCCTGAAAGATATCGCCACGTTCGAAAAGTGGTACGGTATGCCCCACGCTTGCCCTGACATTCTCGAAGAAGCCGTCTACGGCCTGCCCGAAATCAACCGCGACAAGATCAAGAGCGCCCGCGTCATCGGTCTGCCGGGCTGCTATCCCACGTCCGTGCAATTAGGCTATGCGCCGCTGTTTGCCGGTGGTCGCAAGCTGGTCGACCCCAAGCACCTGATCGCCGATGCCAAGTCAGGGGCGAGCGGTGCGGGTCGCAAGGGGGAGACGTCGCTGATTCTCGCGGAGTCGGCCGACAACTTCAAGGCTTACGCCGTGAAGGGCCATCGTCATCACCCGGAAATCAAGCAGGGTCTGGAGGCGATCGCGGGCTACGACGTGGGCCTGACGTTCGTGCCGCACCTGCTGCCCACGATTCGCGGCATCCACTCGACGCTTTACGCGACGATCCTGCCCGAAGCGCGCGACACCGATTTCCAGGCGCTGTTCGAGACGTATTACGCCGGCGAGCCGTTCGTGGACGTGCTGCCGGCCGGCTCGATGCCGGAAACGCGCTGGGTGCGCGCATCGAACTATGTCCGTATGGCGGTGCATCGTCCGGGCAATGAAGATACGCTGGTGATCCTCGTCGTCGAGGACAATCTGGTCAAGGGCGCGTCCGGTCAGGGCGTGCAGTGTATGAACCTGATGTTCGGCTTGCCGGAGAACATGGGGCTGACCCATATTCCCGTACTGCCGTAACGGTATTTATGGTCTCTAAGCCCTTGATTTTTCTGCCGTCGGCACAATCTGGGAATAGAGACTAGAATGGTACCGAACCGATTTTTGGAGATTTGCGATGAACGCACCGCTTGAGGCCGCCGTCACGGAAATGCCCGCTTTCCTGGTCTTTACCGACAGCGCCGCGGACAAGGTCAAGCAACTGATCGACGAGGAAGGCAACGCCGAGCTGAAACTGCGCGTTTTCGTGCAGGGCGGCGGTTGCTCCGGCTTTCAGTATGGTTTCACCTTCGATGAAGACGTCAACGAAGACGATACCGTGCTCGACAAGAACGGCGTGTCGCTGCTGATCGACTCGATGAGCTATCAATACCTCGTCGGCGCCGAGATTGACTATAAGGAAGACATCAACGGCGCGCAGTTCGTGATCAAGAACCCGAACGCTTCCACGACTTGTGGCTGCGGTTCTTCGTTCTCGGTCTGAGCCGCACGAAAGCCGTATCTGGATGCAGTACGAGACAGGGCCCGCGAGGGCCCTTTCTTATTGCTCCGTCGATTTCCTGGTGCCATGGGTGCGCCTGGCTCAGTGCGGATAGATCGCGCCGAGAATGCGAGGGCCGTGCGCGCCGGTGACGGATGCAAGATTCCCCGGTTGCCTGACCAGGCAACGTTGCGCGAGCCAGGCGAAGGCGCGGGCCTCGACTTGATGCGGCGGTACGCCGAGCGCCTCGGTCGTCGCGACGGTCACACCCGGCAAACGCGCCGCGATGGCTTGCATGAGTGCACGATTGCGCGTTCCGCCGCCGCAGGCGTAAAAGCCTCGGCAGTCGGGCGCGTAACGCAACACGTCGTCGGCGACACACTGCGCGGTCAGCGCGACGAGCGTGGCCTGGACATCCACCGGCGACACGCCCGGAGCGGCCGCCAGTCGGGCATCGAGCCAGTTCGCGTGGAACAGGTCGCGACCGGTGCTCTTCGGCGGCGTCTGACGGAAGTATGGCTCGCTCAGCAACGTGCCCAGCAAGGTTTCGTCGACGTGTCCGCTGGCTCCCCAGGCGCCTGCGTCGTCATACGAGGTTCCGAGATGACGGGCGGCCCAGCCATCGAGCAGCGCATTGCCCGGGCCGCAGTCAAAGCCGCAGACGGGCTGGCCGGATGCCGCCGCCGGCAGAATCGTCACATTGCTGATGCCGCCGAGATTGCAGACGACGCGCGTCTGCCCGGCATCCGAAAACACCGCCTGATGGTAGGCGGGCACAAGCGGTGCGCCCTGGCCGCCGGCGGCGACATCCCGGCTGCGAATGTCTGCGACGACATCGATGCCGGTCAATTCCGCAAGCAGTGCGGGCGCGTTGAGTTGGCGCGTATAACCGATTCCATCGAACTCGCCCGGACGGTGGCGGATCGTCTGCCCATGGGCGCCGATGGCAGCGATAGCGGACGCCGGCAATCCGGCCGCCGTGAGCAGCTCGCGCACGCAGTCCGCATAGACGCTTACCAATGCGTTCGCCGCCAGCGCTTCCCGGTGCAGCTCGTTTTCCGAGGGCGCTTGCAACACCATCAACGTTTCACGCAGATCGTCCGGAAAAGGGAGATAGGCTTCTGCGAGCACCGGCCCGCTGGCTGACGCGACGAGCACGCCGTCGACACCGTCGAGACTGGTGCCGGACATCAGGCCGATGAAATGGGAGGGAGATGCTGGGGCGTCGAGGTGGCGAGCGGTGTCGGTCATGGGCGGAGCGGGGGCCGGAGAAATCGAATCCGCACCGGGAGGGGGCGCAGGTGAGTCACCTATCGCCCCGCACAGTGCGGTCTCCAGCATACCTCAATCGCGCTCGGCGACCTGCACGGTGCGCATCAGATCGATGCGCTTGAGAAGGTTCTCGGCGTACATGTCGAATAGCTTCAGGCGCGGACCCGAAAGCGGCGCGACCGCCGCCACGTCCGTTGAGAACGGGTTGAGCGGCACACCCTTGAAGCGCAGTTCATAGTGCAGGTGCGGGCCGGTGGCCCAGCCCGTCTGTCCGACGAAGCCGATGACCTGACCTTGGGTGACACGCGTACCGGGCTTCATGCCTTGGCCGAAGCCGGACAGGTGGGCGTAACGCGTCTGGTAATTGCCTGAGTGATCGATCTCGACCAGATTGCCGTAACCGTTTTGCTTTCCGACGAACTTGACCACGCCGTCGCCGGCTGCAAACACGCGCGTGCCGATAGGCGCTGCCAGATCCACGCCTTCGTGCTGCTTCCACTTGTGCTGGAACGGATGCTCGCGACCGCCGAAGGCCGACGAAATCCGCGAAAATTCGACCGGCGTGCGCAGGAAAGCCTGTTTCAGATTGCGACCGTCAAAGCCGTAGTACGCGCCCTCGGGCGCGCCCTTCGGATCGGCGTACCAGATGGCCTGGTGTGTCTTGCCCTGATTGATGAATTCGATCGCCAGCACACGGCCAGTGCGCACGGTGCGATCCTGCTGCTTGATCACCTCGTACACGAGGCGGAAGCGGTCGCCGCGGCGAACGTCACGCTGGAAGTTGATCACCCCGGAGAAGATGTTCACCATCTGCGCGACGACCGCATCGGGCACGCCCGCATCGTCCATCGCCGTGAAGAAATTGCCCGCGATGGCACCGGAGCGCATGGCCCATTCGGTATCGTTGGCAAGCTGCTCCATACGGGCGCGCAGGCGACCGCCGTCGTTGCGATCGATCACCAGTTGCTGGGCCGCAGTGCTGCCGTTGGACAACACGGTGGAGAGCGAGACGAGCTTGCCGTCGTCGTCGGTCTCGGCCTGCACGACATTCCCTGGAGGCACGCCGATCAGGCGACGGGCGACGGCGTTCTCACGAATGAACCGCTCGGCCGCGGGGTCTTGGATCGACAACCGCGAGAGCATGTCGCCCAGGGTTTCGCCGCGGCGCAGGGCCACTTGATGAATAAAGGTCTGGGATTGCGCGTCGAGCTGCTGAATCTGTTTGGCCAGGTCGGGGAAGGTGAGCGGCAATGTCACGCTCACACCGTTGCGGGCCGCGTCGGGCACCATCGGTGCCACGCCGAAAGCGGTCACCATTCCCAACGTCAGGGCAGAACCGACCGTTGCCACGATTTGCACCTTCCTGCGACGGTGCTTGGGCTGCGTGGGATCGATCAGCGTCAGCAGTTCACGCGCAAAAAAATCACGGAGTTTTGGCCACATCACGTAAAATTCTGCGCAACTTACAAAAAAAGCCCGGGCGGAGCGGCACGCTTCGAGATTGCCTGTCGGAATTCCGGGGCAACCCGGCGTCGCTTCGGCCCGAGCCGAGAATTGAGCCGCGATTATAGCAGAGCTACCGCGGCCTCCGCCTTTACTGACTGCTCAAGGGAAACCCTGAACCAGTCTGGACAATGATGTTATGACAAGTGAACACGCACTCACCTCGGAAAAGAAGTATCCCGTGACCGACGCCGCGCGGGCCGCACTGGCGATCGCCAAGCGCGGTTGCGACGAGCTGCTCGTGGAAGAGGAGTTCCTCCAGAAGCTGGCGCGCAGCGAAGCGACCGGCAAGCCGCTGCGCATCAAGCTGGGACTGGACCCGACGGCGCCCGACATCCACATCGGCCACACCGTGGTGCTCAACAAGATGCGCCAGTTGCAGGATCTGGGGCACACGGTCATCTTCCTGATCGGCGACTTCACGTCGCTGATCGGTGATCCGTCGGGCCGTAACAGCACGCGTCCGCCGCTCACCCGCGAGCAGATCGAGTCGAACGCCAAGACGTATTTCGAGCAGGCCGCGCTGGTGCTCGACCGTAACAAGACCGAAATTCGCTACAACAGCGAATGGTCGATGAAACTGGGCGCGGACGGCATGATCAAGCTCGCGTCGCGCTACACCATGGCGCGCATGCTCGAGCGCGAGGACTTCACCAAGCGTTTCCAGGGCGGCGTGCCGATCGCCATCCACGAATTCCTGTATCCGCTCATGCAAGGCTACGACTCGGTGGCCCTGGAGTCGGATCTGGAACTCGGCGGGACCGACCAGAAGTTCAACCTGCTCGTGGGCCGCGAATTGCAGAAGCAATACGGCCAGGAGCCGCAGTGCATTCTGACGATGCCGCTGCTCGAAGGGCTGGACGGCGTTGAGAAGATGTCGAAGTCCAAGGCCAATTACGTGGGCATCAGCGAGAAGCCGAGCGAGATGTTCGGCAAGCTCATGAGTATCTCGGACGATCTGATGTGGCGTTACTACGAGCTGCTCTCGTTCCGTACGCTCGACGAGATCGCCCAATTGCACAAGGACGTCGAAGGCGGGCGCAATCCGCGCGACGTGAAGGTGCTGCTCGCGCAGGAGATCGTGGCGCGCTTCCACTCGCAAGCCGATGCCGAGCGCGCGCTCGAGGATTTCAACGCGCGCGCCAAGGGCGGTGTGCCGGACGACATTCCGGAAGTTTCCCTTGAAGGCGCGCCGCTGGGGATCGCTCAGCTCCTCAAGCAGGCGGGCTTGGTGCCGTCGACGTCGGAAGCCAACCGCAACATCGAGCAGGGCGGCGTGCGGATCGACGGCGAGGCCGTGTCCGACAAGGGCGCGAAGATCGACGCCGGCACCTATGTCGTGCAGGTCGGCAAGCGCCGCTTCGCGCGCGTGACGCTCGCTTGAGCGTCGCCGCCCGATCGCCGCTGATGTGGCGCGTGCTGGCGCGGGGCAGCCGATGATCGCGCTCATCCAGCGGGTGCTCGAAGCCGCCGTGACGGTCGATGGCCGCACGGTGGGCGCCATCGGGCCGGGCCTGCTCGCCCTCGTGTGCGCCGAGCGCGGCGACACCGAAGCGAGCGCGGACAAGCTGCTCGCGAAGCTGCTCGGCTATCGCGTGTTCTCGGACGAGGCGGGCAAGATGAACCGCAGCGTGTCGAGCCTCGACGGCAACGGCGCGCCCGGCGGGTTGCTGCTCGTCTCGCAGTTCACGCTGGCGGCCGACACCCACAGCGGCACCCGGCCAAGCTTCACCCCGGCGGCCAGTCCGGCCGACGGCAAGCGGCTCTTCGATCATTTCGTGACTCAGGCGCGTGCGCGCCATCCGATCGTGGAAACGGGCGAATTCGGCGCTTACATGCGCGTCTCGCTCGTGAACGACGGACCGGTCACGTTCTGGCTTCAGACGCGTCCCGACGCCGGTTGACGTTCGGGGTGGGCGGCGTGTGCTGCCGATACCGCGCGTTATCTGCGCCGCCGGCCGCATCCGCCCAGGGCCTATCCCGAAAATTGCTCGGAATCGTCCGGTTGTGGGGGATGGCCCGCACGCGATTCGCATCGGTGTGATACCGTCGTCGAGTTCCGAAACGACAATGCTTGGGAGAAACCGATGAAAGTCTGGAGTGACTCGTTTGCCGACAATGCGGCGATAGATGAACAGTTCGCCTTCGGCAAACCGGATGCACAGGCGCACGTGGCGCTGTCGCAGAACAAGAATCCCCATTTGGCGTGGTCCGATGCGCCGGCCGGTACCCGTTCGTTTGTCGTGATCTGCACCGATAGCGACGTACCGAGCCAGGGCGACGACGTCAACCAGGAAGGTCGCGAAGTGCCGGCGACGCTGCCGCGCGTCGATTTCTATCATTGGGTGCTCGTGGACGTGCCGGCGTCGGTGTCCGAGATCCCGGCGGCCAGCCACAGCAACCACGTTACGCCGCGCGGCAAGTTCGGCCCGGACGCGCTCGACGGCATGCGTCACGGCGTCAACGACTACACCGCCTGGTTTGCGGGCGACGAGGGCATGCGCGGCGATTACTACGGCTACGACGGCCCGTGCCCGCCGTGGAACGACACGATCGTGCACCACTACCACTTCACCGTGTACGCGCTCGATATCGCCCGTGTGCCGCTCGACGGCCGTTTCGGGGGCGACGACGTGCTCGCGGCGATTCAGCCGCACGTGCTTGGGCAGGCGCGCGTGACCGGCACCTACACGCTCAATCCGGCGCTGGCCTGACGGCGCGCCGTTTGCCTCCGCTCGCTTTGACTCACGCCACACGTAACAAGCAATCGCATCGATGACCGGCATGACCACGACCCTGACTTTGATTCGCCACGGTGAGACTGACTGGAACCGCGCCAAACGGATTCAAGGCCACACCGATATCCCGCTCTCGACCGAGGGCGAGCATCAGGCGGTCTTGTTGGGACAGCGTATCGAACGCGAGGTGGCGGCGCGCGGGCGCGTTTTCGACCACGTGCTTACGAGCGATTTGCAGCGAGCGGTGCAGACGGCGGAACCCGTCGCGCGCGCGTGCGGTTTGCCGCTGGTGCGCACCGCGAGTTTGCGGGAGCGTCACTATGGGGTCTTCGAAACCCGTGTGCCGGACGAGATCCAGGCGGAATTTCCGCAAGACTATGCACGCTGGCAGAGCCGCGATCCCGATTTCGTGATTCCCGGCGGCGAGTCCACGCGAGGTTTCTACACGCGTATCACCGAGTCCGTCGCGCAACTGCTGCACGACTATGCGGGCAAGCATCTGGCGCTGGTGGCGCATGGCGGCGTGCTCGATTGCTGCTATCGGCTCGCAACGCGGCTTGCATTGACCGAGCCGCGTGCCTATCCGCTGCTCAATGCGAGCGTGAACCGCCTGGCCTACGATGGCCAGCGCTGGCAAGTGCTGTGTTGGGGGGATGTCGCGCATCTGGACGCCGCCGTGCGAGACGAAAGCAACGACAGGCCGGAGGGCGCTGCCGCCATGGATCGCGTCGATCCGCGCGTGGTGTGACAGGCTGGCCGGTCGGGTCAGCACGTCGGGGCGTGTAAGGCCGCTAAGTCACCTAAGTCACCTAAGTCCGCTAAGTCTGCCAAATCCGCTAAGGGCCGTGACGCAGACGTGCCTAGCGTTCCAGCGATGACTGCACGACGACAACATCGGGCGTCGCCAATGCGCGACGTCGCGCGCGGTGCGCCACGCTGTTGCGCATCGACCAGCGGGCGACCTGCGCCATGTGACGCACTGCGGGCCGCACCGTCAGGCGACGTACCGTCGCCCCTTCCCCGAAGCCGAGCATCGCCTGCGACCAGTCGGGCAGCAAATCGATGCCTGCGCGAAACAACACGCCGCTGAACAGGCGCGCGCCTGTGAACGGCGCGGGCAGATTGCGCAACACACGCACGACTTCGTCGGTGCGCTCGCTCGCGCACAAGGCCGGGCGCATGGCCGCGAGATAGTCGTCGATCTGCGCGACACTCGTCGGCACGTCGCGAGCGCCGAGCGCCACCGCAATGCGCGCGACTTCCGCGTAATAACGATCCTGCTCGCTTCGGGCGAACGCCGGATCCTTGTAGACGAGATAGCTGCGCAGGAAGCTCGACGTCTCGGCCACATGCACCCACGTCAGCAGATCCGGATCGTACGCGGCGTAGGGGCGCCCGTCGGGGGCGACGCCCTTGACCTGCAGGTGGATGCGTCGCACCCGCTCAAGCAGCGCCTGCGCGTCGGCGGTATTGCCGAACGTCGTGCCGCCGATGAATGTGGCCGTGCGGCGCAGACGGCCGATCACGTCCTGTCGGAAGGTCGAGTGATCCCAGACGCCGGCCATCGCGAGCGGGTGCAACGACTGCATCAGCAGCGCGCTGATGCCGCCGATCATCATCGACGTGAAGTCTCCATGCACGTGCCAGCAGGCGGCGTCCGGGCCGAACAGGCCGGGGTCGCCAGCCGGGGTGTCGTAGTTCAGTCGTGGCGCGCCGGGGCCTGAGGTCAGGCTCACCAGCCGCATCGCAATGGCGTGCCGCACACGTCCCGACACGCCCACGACCGGCCCGGCAGGCCGCAAGGGCGTTGCCGGAGGCGGTGTCGGGAGGTCGTCGTGCGAGGACATGCGAGGTTCAGTGTGGCGATGTCAAAGCGGCAGGTTTCACTTGCCGGTGGCGTCGGGCGACCAGAGCGAGCTGCTGTCCGGCGCACTGCCAGGGGCGGCCAGTCCGAAGTGACGATACGCGGCAAGTGTCGCGACGCGCCCGCGAGGTGTGCGTTGCAGGAAGCCCTGCTGGATCAGGTACGGCTCGATCACGTCTTCGATGGTGTCGCGCTCTTCGCCGATGGCGGCGGCGAGGTTGTCCACGCCCACGGGGCCGCCGTCGAACTTGTGGAGCACGGCTTCGAGCAGCTTGCGGTCCATCACGTCGAGGCCGACCGAATCGACGTCGAGCATCGAGAGCGCGGCGTCGGCCACGGCGGCGGTAATGCGCCCGTCGGCCTTCACTTCGGCGTAGTCGCGCACACGCCGCAGCAACCGGTTGGCGATACGCGGCGTGCCGCGCGCGCGGCGGGCGATCTCAAAAGCACCGTCGTCGACGATGGCCGCGCCCAGCAGGCCGGCCGAGCGGCGCACGATGCCGGTCAGTTCTTCGGCCGTGTAGAACTCCAGACGCGCCACGATCCCGAAGCGGTCGCGCAGCGGATTCGTCAGCATGCCGGCGCGCGTGGTCGCTCCCACGAGCGTGAACGGTTGCAGATCGAGCTTGACGCTGCGCGCCGCAGGGCCTTCGCCGATCATGATGTCGATCTGGTAATCCTCGAGCGCCGGATACAGGATTTCCTCGACGACGGGCGAAAGCCGGTGGATTTCGTCGATGAACAGCACGTCGTTGGCTTCGAGATTGGTCAGCAGCGCGGCGAGGTCGCCCGGGCGCTCGAGCACGGGCCCCGACGTCTGGCGCAAATGCACGCCCATTTCGCGGGCGATGATGTGCGCGAGCGTCGTCTTGCCCAGGCCCGGCGGCCCGAACAGCAGCACGTGGTCGAGCGGTTCCGAGCGCTTGCGCGCGGCCTCGATGAAGATCTCCAACTGGCCGCGCACCTTGCGCTGACCGACATATTCGTCGAGCAGCTTGGGACGCAGCGCGCGCTCGAAGGCTTCTTCGTTAGGCGAGGCCGGGGTCGGCGCAATAATGCGCTCGGCGGCGAGTTTGTCGGTTTCGATCATGGCTGCATTGTAGCGCTTCGGACGTCGCTTGCCGGCGTGAGGCAGCACGGTATCCCGCGACGTACGACGATGACCGTGATGGCAACCGCCACGGCAAGCGCACGCGTAAGGGCAACCGCAACCGCAACGGCGGTGGTGCCGCTCAGCCGACCAGACGACCGCGCCGCACGCGCAGGCCCTTGGCCGCAAGGGTCGGGGCGACGCCGGCCAGTGCCGAGTACGTCTCGCCGCTGTGCGCATGGCAGATGGCGACGCCCAGCGCGTCGGCCGCATCCTTGCCGGGGGTTCCGGTGAGCGTGAGCAGACGGGTGACCATCTCCTGGACCTGCTCCTTTCGGGCGCGTCCGTAGCCGACCACCGCTTGCTTGAGCTGCATCGGCGTGTATTCGAAGACCTCGAGCCCGCCGACCGACAGCGCTGCGATCGCCGCGCCGCGCGCTTGTCCAAGCAGAAGCGTGGATTGCGGATTGACGTTGACGAACACCTTCTCGATGGCGGCCTGATCGGGCCGATAGGTGTCGACCAGTTCCGCTACGCTCTCGAAGATGATGCGCAGCCGCGCGGGCAGTGTGCCTTCGCCGGTGCGTATGACGCCGCTCGTCACGTACTGCAGACGGTTGCCGTGCTTTTCGAGCACGCCGAAGCCAGTGACACGCAGCCCGGGGTCGATGCCAAGAATTCTCATGCGGGGGCCAATGATCGGAAAACCGACCGATGCGGGGCGAAGACGCCAATATGGCCCGTATTCTGGCACAGCCGCGCGAGGGCGTCGCTCAAGGTGTGTTTCATCGGGTGAGACGCGATGACGCCGCACCCCAGCGGATGACGACCCGGTGCGCGATAACGCCGCGGGCCGCGTCGCGTCGATTTGTCGCGGTGCCCGAGCCTGAATGCGCGGGACGTTGCCCTTCGCGGCGCGACGGATTGTTGTACATTGTTTGCTGTTCAAAATATTCGACGGCCTGCGTGCGGGCCGCCTGTCCCCGATGCTCTGGATCAAAGCGCTCCATATCGTTTTCGTCGCCTCGTGGTTCGCCGGCCTGTTCTACCTGCCGCGCATCTTCGTCAACCTCGCGATGGAGAGCGATCCCGCTGCCACGCAGCGCCTGCTGCTCATGGCCCGCAAGCTCTATCGCTTCATGACGATACTGGCGGTGCCCGCGCTCGCTTTCGGACTGATCCTCTGGCTGTACTACGGGATCGGACGCTACGGCGGCTGGTTGCACGCCAAGCTGCTCATCGTGGTGTTGCTGCTGGGGTACCACCATGCGTGCGGCCGTCTGCTGCGCAAATTCGAAACCGGTCGCAACACACATTCGCATCGCTGGTATCGCTATTTCAACGAATTCCCGGTGCTGGCGCTGCTCGCGGCGGTGATCCTCGTGGTCGTCAAGCCTTTCTGACGCGCCGGGTCATTTTTCACCCACGTCGTCGCGCATCGCCAGCACTGGCCACTGCACCATCGCGCGCCCACGCGCGCGCACCACCAATACCCGAGAGGAGTCTGCCGTGAGTCTGACCTGCGATTATTTCGTGGCGCCGCCGTCGCCCTATGTCTACATGGGGCAGGCCCGCTTTGTCGAACTGGCACGTCGCTACGACGTGCAGATCCAGTTGAGGCCGATGGATATCGGGCGCATCTTCGCCGGCTCGGGCGGCCTGCCGCTGGCCAAGCGTGCGCCGCAGCGCCAGGCGTATCGTCTGGTCGAGCTGGCGCGCTGGTCCCGCTATCTCGGCGTGCCACTCAACCTGGAACCGAAGTACTTTCCGGTGGCGGGCGATCCGGCGGCGCGTTTGATCGTCGCCGCGCAGCTCGCGCATGGCACGGACAAGGCGCTCGCGCTGACGGCGGCCATTTCGACGGCGCTGTGGGCCGAGGAGCGCAACATCGCCGACGAGGCAACGTTGCAGGCGATCGCCGACAGCCTGTCGCTCGACGGCGCATCGCTGCTCGCGGCGTCGAAGACGGCCGGCGTGCAGGCGGCCTACGACGCCAACACCGACGACGCCGAACGCGCCGGCGTCTTCGGCGCGCCGTGGTTCGTGTTCGACGGCCAGCCCTACTGGGGCCAGGACCGCCTCGATTTTCTCGAACGGGCTTTTGCCGACGCGCAAGGCGCTCGGCGCTGATCCGGCATACCGAACATGGGGTCCGTTGCCCGCGGGTGCGGGGAGCGGCCCCCCCCAAAGGAGTGAAGAGGATGAGTCTTCCGGAAGTGGTGCTGTACAAGAGCGTGCCGCCAGATGTGCGCGCGCGGTTGGCCGAAACCTTTACGCTGACGGAATTCGACGGGGTGAACGACGGCAATCGCGCGGCATTCATGGCGGCGTTGGGCCGCGCCGAGGGCGCCATCGGCGGGGGCATGAACGTCACGCCCGCATTGCTGGACGCCGCACCCAGGCTCAAGGCCTGGGCCACCATTTCGGTGGGCTACGATCAATTTGACGTGGCCGATCTCACGCGTCGCGGCATCGTGCTGATGAATACCCCCGACGTGCTGACGGAAACCACGGCGGATACCGTCTTCGCCCTGATTCTGTCGAGTGCCCGGCGCGTCGTCGAACTGGCCGAACTGGTGAAGTCGGGCGGTTGGACGGCGAGTCTCGACGAGGCACATTTCGGTACCGACGTGCAAGGCAAGACGCTTGGCATCGTCGGCATGGGCCGCATCGGCGGCGCGGTCGCGCGTCGTGCCGCGCTCGGTTTCGGCATGAAGGTGTTGTACAGCAACCGTTCGCGCAACGAGGCTGCGGAGCAGGCCTACGGCGCTCGGCACCGGGCACTTCCGGCGTTGCTGGCCGAAGCCGACTTTGTCGTGACGCTCGTACCGCTATCGCCGGCGACGGAACGGTTGATCGGAGCGAACGAATTCGCGCAGATGAAGCCGGGCGCCATTTTCATCAACGCGGCGCGCGGCAAGGTGATCGACGAGGCGGCGCTGATCGATGCGCTGGCGTCGGGCCATCTGCGTGGGGCGGGCCTCGACGTGTTCGAGCGCGAGCCGGTGTCGGTCGATTCACCGCTGCTGAAGATGAAGCAAGTGGTCGCGCTGCCGCATATCGGTTCGGCAACACACGAGACGCGCCATGCCATGGCCGCGTGCGCGGCGGACAACCTCGTTGCTGCGCTGACCGGCAAGCCATTACAGAACGCCGTCAATCCGCAGGCACAGCAGCGCTGAGCGGGGTATAGGCGCTGACCTTAAGCGACGCGAAATGACGAGGGTGAGGCGATAGCCGTGGCTATCGCCCTTCGTTCGTCGTCCGGCGGCGATTGATGACTTCCTTCGCGCGCGCGAGTTGGGCGGGCAGGCGATCGCCCAGGCGCAGCGCCATGCCCACGGCGAGCACGTCGCCAATGGCGAGATGCGCGATACGCGAGGTCAGTGGCGAGTAGACGTCGGTGTCTTCGTCGACATCGGCGAAGAGCGCGACGCTCGCCTGCCGCGCCAGTGGCGAGTTGCTGTGCGTGATTGCAATCACGCTCGCGCCCGCCGTTCGCGCCAACTGGACGGCTTCAAGCAGATCCTGCGTGCGCCCGGTGTTGGAGATCGCCACCACCACATCCCCCTGTCGCAGCAGCGCGGCCGACATCCCATAGACATGCGGGTCGCTATATGCCACGGCGGGCACCCCGAGCCGGAAGAACTTGTGCTGCATGTCCTGTGCGGCAATCCCCGACGCCCCCGCGCCATAGAACTCGATGCGCCGTGCCCCGGCAAGCAGCTCGATGGCTTGCCCGATACTGTCGGGCGAGAGATTGTTGCGAACCTGCATGAGACTGCCGATGGTGCGGTCGAGCACCTTGCTGGCGATGCCCGGCACCGGTTCGTCGGGGCGGACATCGCGGTGTACGAACGGCACCCCTTGCGCGATGCCCTGCGCCAGCCGGATCTTGAACTCCCGATAGCCGCTGCAACCCACCGCCTGACAGAACCGGGCGATCGTGGGTTGGCTGACGCTGGCGCGTTCGGCGAGTTCGTTCATCGACAGATCGACGACTTCGCGCGGCGCATCCAGCACATAGGTCGCGAGCTTGCGCTCGGACGGGCGCAATTGGGTCAGCGTGGCTTTGATTCGGTTCAGCATGGCAGGCGTCGACAAAAGCAGGCGCCCACTATAGCACCCGCAGGTCCCGGCGCCGTAGCGCGGGCGCGGATCGGCACGTGTGCAAGTTGCGGTGCGAATGTACAAAAACTACAGAAAATCAGCATTTCATATTATGGTGTGATGTTTCTTGATACGGTAAAATTCGACGTAACTATCGGATAACACTAGGGACAAGCCCGGATGCCGATGTCTTTCGATTGATGGGATGTAGAATTTCTACTAAACTCCGCTCCGAATCGCACCTACCCTGGGTGCGTCGCAATTTCCGTTCCCCGGCATGATGTCTGAGCAAAAGAAGCCCCTGCACCCGACCGTAATGGCCGTCACGGCGCGCATTGCCGCGCGCAGCCGCGACACGCGTGCGGCGTATCTGGCTCGCGTCGACGCCAGCGCCGGACGCTTCCCGCAGCGCGGCGCGCTGTCCTGTGCCAATCTGGCGCACGGATTCGCCGCCATGCCGGCCAATGACAAGCTCGTCCTGCGCGAACAGCGTCGTCCGAACGTCGGCGTCGTCACGGCTTACAACGACATGCTCTCGGCACATCAGCCGTATGAGTCGTATCCGACGCGTTTGCGCGAAGCCGCGCGCAAGCTTGGCGCCACGGTGCAGGTCGCAGGCGGGGTGCCGGCGATGTGCGACGGCGTCACGCAAGGCAACGCAGGCATGGAGCTATCGTTGTTCTCGCGCGAGATCATCGCCATGAGTACGGCGGTCGCGCTCTCGCACAACATGTTCGATGCCGCGCTGATGCTCGGTGTTTGCGACAAGATCGTGCCGGGTCTCGTGATCGGTGCCCTGCAATTCGGTCATCTGCCGACGATTTTCGTGCCGGCCGGTCCGATGGCGAGCGGCTTGTCGAACGACGAGAAGGCCAAGATCCGCCAGGCGTATGCCACGGGCAAGGTCGGCCGCGACGCGCTGCTCGAAGCCGAGTCGCAGGCCTATCACGGCGCAGGCACCTGCACGTTCTACGGCACCGCCAACAGCAATCAGCTCCTGATGGAAATCATGGGCCTGCACCTGCCGGGCGCGGCCTTCGTGCATCCGCACATGCCGCTTCGCGACGCACTGACCGACGCCGCCCTCGCGCGCGTGCTGGCCATCGGCGCCGACGCGCCCGACTACACCCCGATCGGCCATGTGGTCGACGAGCGTGCCGTCGTCAACGGCATCGTCGGCCTGCTGGCCACGGGCGGTTCCACCAATCACACGCTCCATCTGGTGGCGATGGCCCGCGCGGCGGGCGTCATCATCGATTGGGACGATTTCGATGCGTTGTCGGCCGTGGTGCCGCTCATGGCGCGCGTCTATCCGAACGGCAAGGCCGACGTGAATCATTTCCACGCGGCGGGTGGCATGGGCTTCCTGATCGGCGAATTGCTCGACGCGGGCCTGCTGCACGACGACGTCAAGACCGTGGCCGGTCCGGGCCTCGCGCGCTACCGCGCCGAGCCGTGGCTGTCGCCCGATGGACTGGCGTGGCGCGCCGGTAGCGCCTACAGTGGTGATCGTGACGTCCTGCGCGGCCATGCCGAACCGTTCGCCCCCGATGGCGGATTGCGGCTCATGCACGGCAATCTGGGACGCGGCGTCATCAAGGTGTCGGCGGTCAAGCCGGAACATCGGCGCGTGGCCGCAACGGCACGCGTATTTGCGTCGCAGGAAGCGGTTCAGACCGCGTTCGACGCCGGTGAATTGCGTCGCGACGTGGTCGTGGTGCTGCGTGGCCAGGGGCCGCGCGCCAATGGCATGCCCGAGCTGCATCGCCTCACTCCGCTACTCGGTGTTTTGCAGGACGAAGGGTTTGCGGTGGCACTCGTGACCGATGGCCGGATGTCCGGCGCCTCGGGCAAGGTGCCCGCCGTGATTCACGTGTCGCCTGAAGCATCGGGCGGCGGCCCGCTGGCACGGGTGCGCGACGGCGATCTGATCGTGCTCGACGCGAACGCCGGCATGCTGCACGCCGAGGTGGCCCCGCAGGCGTGGGAGGCGCGTGAGATGGCAGAAGTGCCGGTCTCGGGCGACGACACCGGGCGTCTGCTCTTCGGTCACATGCGCGCGGCGGTGGGCGCGGCAGAAGCCGGCGCGTCCGTGTTCTTCGGTTCTGAGTGACGTGCCGGTCACGTCGCTGCATTCAAGGAAAACGTAATGGACATCAATGACATCGTTCGTGCCGGCCCCGTGGTTCCGGTGCTCCAGTTCGACAGCGTCGAGCAGGGCGAGCAGGTCTCTCGCGCGCTGCTCGCGGGCGGCGTGCGAGTTCTCGAAATCACGCTGCGCACCCCGGCCGCGATGGACGTCATTCGCCATGTGGCGGGGCTGTCCGACGAACTGATTGTCGGCGTGGGCACGCTCACGCGCCCGGAAGAAATGGCGCAGGCCGTAGCGGCCGGCGCGCGCTTCGGCGTCTCACCGGGCTACACGAGCGCGCTGGGCGCGGCGGCCAGGGCAGCAGGTCTGCCGTTGCTGCCGGGCGTGGTGACGCCGTCCGACATTCTCGCGGCGCTCGCCGATGGCTACGACACGGTGAAGTTCTTCCCGGCCGAACCGTCGGGGGGCGTGCCGATGCTCAAGGCGCTTTACGGCCCGTTCCGGCACGTGCGTTTCTGCCCGACGGGCGGTATCAGCGCCGAGTCGGCGCCGTCGTATCTCGCGCAACCCAATGTGGTGTGCGTGGGGGGATCGTGGCTCACCCCCAAGGCGCTCGTGGACGCGCAGGACTGGGACGGCATTACGCGTCTCGCGCGAGCGGCGACTGCCTTGCCGCGCCGCTAGGCAACACCGGTTTCATCGAAGCAACGCATCACATCCCACAATTCCAATAATCGGGCGCAAGCCCTTCGGGCATTCGCCCATCTAGCCAAACGAGGAGACCCCCCATGGTCGCGGTGCAAGGCAACTTGCTGCTGGTGTACGCGCTAGTCGCGGTAATCGCGCTGATTCTGCTGATCGCGCGTTTCAAACTGAATCCGTTCATTACGCTGATCGTCGTCTCGCTCGTGCTCGGGCTGGCGGTGGGCATGCCGATGGGGGGAATCGTCAAGGCGTTCGAGACAGGCGTGGGCAACACGCTGGGGCACATTGCGCTGGTGGTGGGGCTTGGCACGATGCTCGGCAAGATGATGGCCGAGTCGGGCGGGGCCGAGCGCATTGCGCGCACGCTCATCGGCGCTTTCGGTGAGAAGAACGTGCACTGGGCGATGGTCGTGATCGCGTTCATCGTCGGTCTGCCGGTGTTCTTCGAAGTCGGTTTCGTGCTGCTGATTCCGATTGCGTTCAACGTCGCCAAGCGGACCGGTACGTCGATGGTGCTCGTGGGCATTCCGATGGTGGCGGGCCTGTCGGTCGTGCACGGCCTGATTCCGCCGCACCCGGCCGCGTTGCTCGCCGTGACCGCCTACAACGCGGACATCGGTCACACCATCATGTACGCGCTGATCGTCGGCATTCCGACGGCGGCCATTGCCGGCCCGCTGTTCGCAAAGCTCATGGCGCGCCACGTGGTGCCCAATCCGGACAATCCGCTGCTCTCGCAGTTCGTCGAAAAGGACCGTGCGCTGAACGAACTGCCGGGCTTCGGCATCACGCTGTTCACGATCCTGCTGCCGGTGATCCTGATGCTCATCGGTAGCTGGGCCGACCTGTTCTTCGCGCCGAAGACGTTCGCCAACGAATTTCTGCGCCTGATCGGCAACTCGGTGATGGCGTTGCTGATCGCCACGCTCGTGAGCTTCTTCACGTTCGGCAAGCAGCGCGGTTTCAATCGCGACCATATCCTGAAGTTCACCAACGAGTGTCTGGCGCCGATCGCCACGATTACGCTGGTGGTGGGAGCGGGCGGCGGTTTCGGGCGTATCCTGATGGACAGCGGCGTGTCGAAGGCGATCGTCGATGTCGCGACGAACGCCCACCTCTCGCCGCTGCTGTTGGGCTGGCTGGTGGCGGTGCTGATTCGTATCGCGACGGGCTCGGCCACGGTGGCCATGACCACGGCGTGCGGCATCGTCGCACCGATCGCGGCGGCCGCCGGTGCCACCGTGAAACCGGAATTGATGGTGCTGGCCACGGGCGCGGGCTCGCTGATCCTGTCGCACGTCAACGACGGCGGCTTCTGGCTGGTCAAGGAATATTTCAACATGACCGTGCCGCAGACCTTCAAGACCTGGACGGTGTGCGAGACGATCATTTCGGTTGTGGCGTTGCTGCTGACGCTCGGCCTCGCCACGGTGGTGTGAGGTAGCGATGCAGGGCGTGCAACAGCGTCAATACGCTGACGCGAGTCAGCCGGTTACAAGGAGGCGAGCCATGATCGTCGTGGTAATGGGCGTATCGGGCAGCGGCAAGAGCACGGTCGGGCAACGACTTGCCGAGCGTCTGGGCTGCGGGTTTTCCGACGCGGATTCGTTTCACAGCGCCGCGAACATCGAAAAGATGCGGCGCGGTGAGGCGCTTAACGACAACGACCGCGCCCCGTGGCTGGCGGCGATTCGCGAGGCGATCGTCGCGCGCCGCGTGGCGGGGCGTCACCACGTGTTCGCGTGTTCGGCGTTGCGCTCGCGCTATCGCGACGTGCTGGGCGAGCACGACGGCGACGTCGTGTTCGTCTACCTGAAGGGGGCCCCCGAGGTGATCGGCGAGCGCCTGGCGTCGCGTGGCGGGCATTTCTTCGACCCGGCGCTGTTGCAAAGCCAGTTCGACACGCTCGAAGAACCGCGCGACGCGTTGGTGATCGACATCCGCGAGTCGCCCGACGCCATCGTCGAGACGCTGTTGCACAAACTCGCCGCCTGCCCAGGTGGCGCGGCGCTGACGCCGGCCGGGTCGGCGCGCGTACAATAGCGGTTTATTCCCTCCGCCGGCACTTCGCGTGCCGGTCGTACGCATCGAAATGGCTTCCTTCGAATTCTTCGCGCCCTGTCCTCGCGGACTGGAAGAGGCGCTCGCCGCCGAATTGGCAGAGCTGGGACGTCTGGCGCCCGTGTCGGTGGGCAAGCAGGTGCCCGGTGGCGTGCATTTCGCCGGTCCGTGGGCCGCCGGCATGGCCGCCAACCTGCATTCGCGCATCGCGAGCCGCGTGCTGCTGCGCATCGCACAGCAGGCGTACCGCACCGAACAGGACATCTACGACTTCGCCTTGCGTCAGCGCTGGGAAGAGTGGTTTTCGTCTCAGCAGACGCTGCGCGTGGACGTCACCGGCATCAAGGCGCCGGTGCGCAGCCTCGAATTCGTCACGCTGCGGATCAAGGACGCTGTGTGCGACCGCCTGCGCGAGAAGACCGGCGCGCGGCCGAACATCGATACGTCGCAGCCCGACGTGCGGGTGTTCGCCTTCCTGACCGCCACCGACGCTACCCTCTATCTCGATACTTCGGGCGAAGCGCTGTTCAAGCGCGGCTGGCGCCTGGACAAGGGGGCGGCCCCGCTGCGCGAGAATCTGGCTGCGGGCATTCTGCGTCTGGCCGGCTGGCGCACCGACACGGCGGCCGACATGGTGCTGTACGACCCGATGTGCGGCAGCGGCACCTTCCTCGCGGAAGCGGCGCAGATTGCGCTGGGCGTGCCCGCGGGTGCCGAGCGCCGCTTTGGCTTCGAGAAGCTCAAGGGCTATGACATCACGGCATGGCAGGCGCTGAAGGTGCAGGCCACCGAAGCGCAACGCGATGCCCGCGTGCGCGGTGTGCCGCCGACGATTTTCGGCAGTGATATCTCGGGCGACATGCTGGCCAAGGCCCGCGCCAACCTGGAGCGTGCGGGCGTGGGCGACATCGGCCTCAAGCAGGTGGATGCGCGCGATATGTCGCCCCCGGTGGATCGACCGGGCATCATCGTCGCCAATCCGCCGTACGGCGAGCGTATCGAAGTGCGCGGACGTCGCGGATCGCGCGACGCCGATGACGGCGACGAATCGCCGGACATGCAGGGCAATCGCGGCGGTCAGTTCCAGCGCAATCAGCCGGACGGCGTCGACGCGGCGTTCTTCCGCGCCTTCGGCGACGCGCTCAAGCAGCGCTTCACGGGCTGGAGTGCCTATCTGCTGACGGCCGACATGAGTCTGCCCGGACAGATGCGTCTGCGCGAATCGCGTCGTACGCCGCTGTTCAACGGCGCGCTCGAATGCCGTCTGTTCCGCTTCGACCTGATTGCCGGCTCGGTGCGCAAGCGCGCGGAAAGTGAGGGCAAGAGCGAAGGCAAGGACGAGGCGGGCGCGCCGCAAGCGTAAGCGAATCGTCTCGTTCGACGTTACGACAAAGACCGGCGGCCGCCGGTCTTTTGCTTTGTGCGCGACGGGCGCGTCGTGGCTACTGGTCGGTGGCGGGAGACCAGGCGACCCGCCTGGCTGAAGGGGGGGCAAGTGATGCAGGTGGTGCAGGTGGTGCAAGCGATACCGCCGATGCGGCTTGCGTCTCCCCGCGTCGCTGCGCCGCCAGCGTTGCGAGGCGCACGCGCAGTTCGCTCGGCGAGACCCGAGCGCGCTCTGGATCGCACGTCACGTTGTCCGGGTCCGACAGATCGCTGTCGTAGTCGAGGCCGGTGCGCGGCGAGTGGCCGGAAACGTTCATGAATCCGACGGGTGTAACGTTCCGGAGCCACCGCTCCGTCTCGCAGGTGATGGCGTTCTCGGACACGATGTCGTCACGGAAGGTTTCGCCGCGCGGATCCGGGTAAATCTCCCAGGTGTCGTCTCTCGCTTCCCAATGCGGCCAGAGCTGGCCGTCTGCGCCGAAATGCGTATACGCCAGCGCCTGATAGGCCTTGCGGCATGCTTCGCGCCGGACGCTGTCGTCCGGTCGATCGCGTGTCGCCGTATTGAGCAGTCGCGTGAGGCACCCCGTGTCGCCCGACGATACGCTGTAGAAGTACACCCACTTGTTGGTGACGTCGAACGTCCACGGCACGGCGACGTCGTGACCGAACGCCTGCAGGATGCGCAGCGTCAGCACGTCGTCGGCCACGTGAACGGGGTCCTGGCGTTCCAGTACGGATCGCGCCCAGTCGTTCAGCGTCGGCGTGATCACGAGCCGCTCGAAGAGGGACCAACCCGTCGGGCGTGCGCACAGGCGTTGCACGAGATCGACGGCAAGGGCAGTGGGCAGGCCCGCATCCCTGAGCGAATCGACCGTGACCTCGTGGTCTTCGAGCACGGCCAGCCGGCGCAGTGCCAATTGCTGCTGCGCGTTGAGGGCCGGTTCGCCGACGGCCGTCCTGCCGACGTAGCAATCGATTTCACGTCCGAACACGCTGTCCGGATGTTCGGCGGCAAGGGTGATTGCCGCCTTCGTCGGATTGCACTTGGGGTTGAGGGCGCGGATCTGGACGACGTCGCTCCAGGCCATCGTTCGATAGATCGGCGCCAATGCCGGCGTACTCAGACGCGCCGTTGCGCCTGTGCCGACATGATGATTTTCCACGTTCATCGGGACTCTCCTTCGGACAATGCAAGAGATGGCATTGTCGGGAAGGCGTTCGATGCGAGGTATCGAGATCGTGCGCCGTCATTGTCCAAACGGGGACGGACGCCTCGAAGGGTCCGATGGTGAAGCGCTCGGATGGTCCGCGGCGGGTCCCCGGATCATGCGCGCCGTTCGGTCAGGAAGCGGCGCAGGATGCCGTGCGAGTAATGGCTGGCCACCTCGCGCAGAAAGCGCGGGAAGTCGACGTGGGCGGTGTCGTCGGCGCTATCGGAGAGCGTGCGCATCACCGCGAACGGAACGCCGTACTCGTGACACACCTGTGCCACGGCGGCCCCTTCCATCTCCACGGCGAGGGTCTGCGGCAGCGCGTCGCGCAGCCGACTGACCTCGCCCGCGCTGGAGACGAACTGATCGCCGCTCGCGATTTGCCCGACGTGCACGCGTGGGGCGCTCATCTGCCATTCGGTGCGCAGCGCGACAGGCACTTGCGTCGCCATCTCCTCGGCGAGCCAGTCGCGCGCCGCTTTCGCCAGGGCGTCGCGCAGCGGCGGTGCGCTGGCGAAGGCGTTGCGTCCGAGCAGCGGGATTTCGAAACGAGGGAAGAGGGGGCTGGCGTCCATGTCGTGCTGCACGAGCGTGTCGGCCACGACGATGTCGCCGACCGACAACCCATGCGCGAGTCCGCCGGCCACGCCTGTGAAAACGAGCTCGTCGATCGCGAACCGGTGAATCAGCGCGGCGGTCGTGGCGGCCGCCGCAACCTTGCCGACACGTGCGAGCACGACGACACAGTCATGGCCATGCAGCTTGCCCACGTGGTAGTCGCGCATACCGATGGACTCGACGTGCGCGCCGGGCGCCATCTCGGCGAGCAGATCGGTAATTTCTTCGTGGAGAGCGGCGACAATGCCGAGCGTCATGGCGCGGTTCCTGGGAGCAATGAGGAGCGCGCATTGTAGCGCGGGGCTGCCGGTCACCTTCCCGTGCAGCCCCGCAGTCCGGCCGATGGCGAACGTGTCGCCTTAGTCGACGGCCTTGACCATTTCCTCGACGACCTTCTTCGCGTCGCCGAACACCATCATGGTCTTGTCGAGATAGAACAGCTCGTTATCGAGACCGGCATAACCCGCCGCCATCGAACGCTTGTTGACGATGATCGTCTTGGCCTTGTACGCCTCGAGAATCGGCATGCCGGCGATCGGCGATGTCGGATCGTTCTTCGCGGCCGGGTTCACCACGTCGTTCGCGCCGAGCACCAGCACCACGTCCGTCTGGCCGAATTCGCCGTTGATCTCGTCCATCTCCAGCACCTGATCGTACGGCACTTCGGCTTCGGCGAGCAGCACGTTCATATGACCCGGCATGCGCCCTGCCACCGGGTGAATGGCGTAGCGCACATTCACCCCCTTCTCGGTGAGCTTGTCGGTCAACTCCTTCAGGGCGTGCTGCGCGCGGGCGACGGCCAGGCCGTAACCCGGCACGATTACCAGCGATTCCGCGTTGCTCATCAGGAACGCGGCGTCGTCAGGCGAACCCGACTTCACCGGCCGTTGTTGTTGCGCACCGCCCGCTGGGCTGGCGCCCGGCGTTGCACCGAACCCGCCGAGAAGCACGTTGAAGAACGAGCGATTCATGGCTTTGCACATGATGTACGACAGGATCGCGCCTGACGAACCCACGAGCGAGCCCGCGATGATGAGCATCGGGTTGTTCAGCGAGAAGCCGATACCGGCGGCCGCCCAGCCCGAGTACGAGTTCAGCATCGACACGACGACGGGCATGTCCGCGCCACCAATCGGGATGATGATGAGCACACCGAGCACGAACGCGATGGCCGTCATCAGAACGAACGGCAGCCAACTTTGCGACAGGAAGAAGATGACGCCGAAGCCGAGCATCGCGATGGCGAGCAGTAGGTTGACCGTGTGCTGGCCCGTGAACTGGACCGGTGCGCCCTGGAACAAACGGAACTTGTACTTGCCCGAGAGCTTGCCGAAGGCGATGACCGACCCCGAGAACGTGATCGCGCCGACGAACGTGCCGATGAACAGCTCGATACGGTTACCGGAAGGCAGCACCGTTTCCCCAGCCGGCACAATGCCGAACGCCGCCGGTTCCGCGACCGCCGCCACCGCGATACACACGGCCGCCAGACCGATCAGCGAGTGCATGGCCGCGACCAGCTCCGGCATCTTGGTCATCTCGACCTTGCGCGCGACGAAGGCGCCGATGCCGCCGCCGACCACGAGCCCACCCAGAATCAACCCGAGACCCGAATAGTTCCCGCCCATCAGGCGTCGCAGTTCAAAGATCAACGCAATCGTGGTGAGGGCCGCAATGGCCATCCCGATCATGCCGAACGCATTGCCGCGTCGCGCCATCTTCGGATTCGACAGGCCCTTGAGCGCCTGAATGAAACAGATCGACGCGACCAGATACAGCAGCGTGACGAGATTCATACTCATTGCTTGTCCCCCTCGGCCGCCTTGACGGGTGCCTTGTCTTTTTTCTTGAACATCTCGAGCATGCGCTGCGTGACGAGGAAGCCCCCGAACACGTTGACCGCCGCGAGCGCCACGGCCACGACACCCATCGTCTTGCCGAGCGCGCCTTCCGTGAGCCCGGCCGCGAGCATCGCGCCCACGATCACGATGGCCGAGATCGCGTTCGTCACCGCCATGAGCGGTGTGTGCAGCGCAGGCGTGACGTTCCACACCACGTGATAGCCGACGTACACCGCCAGCACGAAGATGATCAGATTGATCACCGTGTGATTGATCATTTCCATGGTCGTGTCTCCCCCTTATGCCGCACGCAGCACTTGACCGTCGCGGCACATCAGGCACGCACTGACGATATCGTCGTTGGTATCGATGACGAGCTTGCCTTCCTTGTCGATCACCAGCTTCAGGAAGTCGAGCACGTTACGGGCATACAGCGCCGAGGCGTCGGCCGCCACCATGCCCGCGAGGTTGGTGTAGCCCGCAATCGTTACGCCATGCACCTTGACGACCTCGTCGGCCACCGACAACGGGCAGTTGCCGCCGCCGTTCGCGCCGCGCCCTGCCGCCAGATCGATGATTACCGAGCCGGGCTTCATGGCCTTGACGGTGTCTTCGGCGATGAGCGTCGGTGCGGCGCGTCCCGGAATCAACGCGGTGGAGATGACGATGTCCGCCTGCGTCAAACGTGTGTGCACGAGTTGCGACTGACGCGCGAGCCATGCCGCCGGCATCGGACGCGCATAGCCGCCCACGCCCTTGGCGATCTCGCGTTCCTCGTCGGTCTCGAACGGCACGTCGATGAACTTGGCGCCGAGCGATTCGATCTGCTCGCGCACGGCCGGACGCACATCCGAGGCTTCGATGACCGCGCCGAGACGCTTGGCCGTGGCGATGGCCTGCAACCCGGCGACGCCGGCGCCCAGCACGACCAGACGCGCGGCCTTGACCGTGCCGGCGGCCGTCATGAGCATCGGCATGAAACGCTGATACAGATTGGCGGCAAGCATCACGGCCTTGTAGCCGGCGATGTTGGCCTGCGAAGACAACACGTCCATGCTTTGCGCGCGCGTGGTCCGCGGCGCGGCTTCCAGGGCGAACGCCGTAATGCCGGCGGCCGCCATGCGCGCATTGTTCTCCGCATCGAACGGGTTGAGCATGCCGACGACGACACTGCCGCGCGGGATGAGTGCGAGTTCTTCGGAGGAGGGGGCCCGTACCTTGAGTACGAGTTCTGCCCCCAGGGCGTCGGCGGCGTTGCCTAATGTGGCGCCGGCGGCTTCGAAGGCCGCGTCGGGCACGCTTGCGGCGTCTCCTGCACCGCGTCCAACCACGATCTGATGTCCTGACGCGACCAGCTTCTTCACCGTCTCGGGCGTGGCCGCGACACGGGATTCGCCGGTAAGCGTTTCGGCGGGGATGCCGATTCTCATTACGTCTCTCCTTGGGTTTGTGAACTGATCTCATCAGCGGCCAAGGAGCCGCAGCGCGTGCGCTGCCGGGGCAGGCGCATTACCTGTTTCGCCGCTGATGACATTAGTCCTGCACAAACCACTGCAAACGAACTACTGCACAAACCGGTGATGCGGTACTGCCACTGCATGCTGCACATTGCTGGTGCTGGAAGCTTACCCGAAGATGACAGGCACGCCTATTGCACGAAACCGCATATGGATATGCCGACGGTGCCGGGACGATGGTCGTTGCGGCCGACCGACCGGTCGGTCGTCTCGGCCGCCACACTCACGACGCTCACCCGTCCTCAGCGCCAAACCCAGTCAGACGGTAAAATGCTGCTTTTATCAGGGTAACGTCTCGGACCAACCGCGTGGGCCAACCGCCGGCCACGGTCCATGGGGCCCGTCAGGTCCCCCGTCCTGCAAGGATGCGTCATGAATGCACGCTGGAAGCCCAACGTGACGGTCGCCGCGGTCGTTGAGCGCGACGGCCGTTTTCTGTTTGTCGAAGAGCAAAAGCGTGAGGGCCTGTTGATCAACCAACCGGCCGGTCATCTGGAGCCGGGCGAGTCGATTCTCGACGCGGTGCGCCGTGAAGTGCTGGAAGAGACGGCCTATGCGTTCGCGCCCCAGCATCTGCTGGGCATCTATCTCGCCCCCGGCCCCGGCGACATCGCGTATCTGCGCTTCGCGTTCACCGGCACACTGGGCGAGTTCGATGCGTCGCGTACGCTCGACGACGGCATTGTCGGCACCGTCTGGCTGACACCGGACGAAGTGCGTGCCCAGCGCGCGCGCCATCGCTCGCCGATTCTCGAGCGCTGCATGGACGATTTCCTGCGGGGGGTCCGTTACGACCTCGCCCTACTTTTGACCCATCCGGCGAGCGCCGGCGGGCAAGGCAACACATGAGTCAAAAACGCGTAGTGGTCGGCATGTCGGGCGGCGTGGATTCGTCGGTCACGGCATGGCTGCTCAAACAACAAGGCTATGACGTCGTCGGCCTGTTCATGAAGAACTGGGAGGACGATGACGACAGCGAATACTGTTCGACCCGGCAGGACTGGATCGACGTGGTCTCGGTCGCGGATCTGATCGGCATCGACGTCGAAGCCGTGAACTTTGCCGCCGAGTACAAGGACCGTGTGTTCGCGGAATTCCTGCGCGAGTATTCGGCGGGCCGCACACCCAATCCGGACGTGCTGTGCAACGCCGAGATCAAGTTCAAGGCGTTTCTCGATCACGCCGTGGCGCTGGGCGGCGAGACCATCGCCACCGGTCACTACGCCCGCGTGCGCGAGCGCGATGGGCGCTTCGAGCTGCTCAAGGCGTTCGATCACACCAAGGATCAGAGCTACTTCCTGCACCGGCTGAACCAGCAGCAGCTCTCGCGCACGATGTTCCCGCTCGGTGACATGCCGAAGACGAAGGTTCGCGAGATTGCCGCCCAGATTGGATTGCCGAACGCGAAGAAGAAGGACTCGACCGGCATTTGCTTCATTGGCGAGCGCCCATTCCGCGACTTTCTCAATCGCTACCTGCCGACCCAACCGGGCCCGATGAAAACGCCTGACGGAGCGGTCGTGGGCGAGCACGTGGGCCTGGCGTTCTACACCCTGGGCCAGCGCAAGGGCATCGGACTCGGGGGCAGCCGCGAAGGCTCCGGCGAGCCGTGGTTCGTGGCGCGCAAGGACATGGCGAGCAACACGCTGTATGTGGTGCAGGGCCACGATCATCCGTGGCTGCTCTCGGACACGCTCGATGCCGAAGACCTGTCGTGGGTCGCGGGCGAGCCGCCGGCCGAGGGCACGCGCTGCGGCGCCAAGACCCGCTACCGGCAGGCCGACGCCGCATGCGAAGTGGTGCGTGCCGACGCCGACGCGCTCACGTTGTCGTTCTCCGAGGCGCAGTGGGCGGTCACGCCGGGGCAATCGGCCGTGCTGTATGACGGCGAGGTCTGTCTGGGCGGCGGCATCATCGCGGCCACGACGCCGGCCGACGCCGGCAGCGCTAACCCCCAGGCCGCCGTGGCCGCCAAACACGCCATCCTCAATACGCATTGAATCCGCCGGCGCTCGCCGGGGGACCCCCGGCCGCGTGCCGGCGAGTGTCCCCTAAAGCAAGGAGATTTCATGTTCTCGCGCCGATTCCTGGCTCTGTGGCTCGTCGTGGCGTTGCTCCTGGCAACGTTGGCGGGCGTGCTGTTCGACGGTTGGCATCCGCTCTGGCCGTTGCCGTTTGCTGCGCTGGTGGCGCTTGGCGTGTGGGATATCGTGCAGCAGCGTCACGCCGTGCTGCGCAACTACCCGCTGTGGGGACACTTCCGGTTTCTGTTCGAGTTCATTCGCCCCGAAATTCGCCAGTATTTCGTGGAAGACGATACGTCCGAAACCCCCTTCTCGCGTGCCCAGCGCAGCATTGTCTATCAGCGCGCCAAGGGCGATGTCGACAGCCGGCCGTTCGGCACCGAGATCGATGTCAAGGCGACGGGCTACGAATGGATTGCCCACTCGCTCGCGCCGACAGTCCTGAAGGATCACGACTTTCGCATCACCATTGGCGCGGATCGCGCACAGCCGTATTCGGCGTCGATCTTCAATATCTCCGCCATGAGTTTCG
The DNA here is from genome assembly GCF_902459665.1 of Pandoraea cepalis. Classification (GTDB taxonomy): domain Bacteria; phylum Pseudomonadota; class Gammaproteobacteria; order Burkholderiales; family Burkholderiaceae; genus Pandoraea; species Pandoraea cepalis. The sequence continues at coordinate 877,509 of NZ_CABPSL010000001.1, forward strand.
GTGCCCTGTCGGCCAACGCCATCCGCGCACTCAATCGCGGTGCGAAGCTCGGCAACTTCATTCATGACACCGGCGAGGGTTCCATCTCGCCGCATCACCGGGAGCAGGGCGGCGACCTGATCTGGGAGGTGGCCTCGGGCTACTTCGGATGCCGCAACGACGACGGTACCTTCAACGCCGAGAAATTTGCGGCGCAGGCGACGACGCCTCAGGTGAAGATGATCGAGGTGAAGCTCTCGCAAGGCGCAAAGCCGGGACACGGCGGCGTGCTGCCCGCGGCCAAGATCACGCCGGAGATTTCCGCCACGCGCGGCGTGCCGATGGGGCAGGACTGTATTTCGCCGTCGCGTCACAGTGAGTTCTCGACGCCGCTCGGGTTGCTGCAATTCGTCGAGCGTCTGCGCACGCTCTCGGGGGGCAAGCCGACCGGGTTCAAGCTGTGCATCGGCCATCCATGGGAATTTTTCAGCATTGTTAAGGCGATGCTCGAGAGCGGCATCCTGCCCGACTTCATCGTCGTGGACGGCTCGGAAGGCGGCACGGGCGCCGCGCCGCTGGAGTTCACCGATCACGTGGGTGCGCCGCTGCAGGAAGGACTTCTGCTCGTGCACAACACGCTCGTGGGGGCCGGGTTGCGCGAGAAGATCCGCATCGGTGCATCGGGCAAGATCGTTACGGCATTCGACATCGCCCGCACGCTGGCCATCGGCGCCGACTGGTGCAACTCCGCGCGCGGCTTCATGTTCGCGATCGGCTGTATTCAATCGCAGAAATGTCACACCGATCGCTGCCCGACGGGCGTCGCAACGCAGGATACGTTGCGTCAGCGCGCCTTGGTGGTGCCGGACAAGGCGCAGCGCGTGCACCAGTTCCACGCGCATACGTTGCATGCGTTGCAGGAGTTGATTCAGGCGGCGGGGTTGTCGCATCCGTCGGACCTGCGAGCGCATCACATCGTCGAGCGTGTGTCGACCAACGAGATTCGCCTGATGTCGGAATCGCTCAAGTACCTTGCGCCGGGCGATCTGCTGCGCGGCCAGTTCCGTTACCAGCTCTACGAAAAATACTGGCCGATGGCGCGCGCCGACAGTTTCTCTCCGGCTGCGGTCACCTGACAGAACGGCGCAAGCCCAGGCAAGAGGCTTCCACCACAACCCGACGCGATGCCGCGCCGGGTTTTTTTACGTTTCCCGACAGTTTTCTTCCCAAATACGATAACGCCGAGGTCAGGCATCGCACATTAAGGTCTCCACCGGATGATGCTCGCGGGCGGACTCGCCTATGGTGTGGCCTTCGACTTTGTCATCCCGGCGACCGCCCGTCGTCAGAGGAGGAGCCTATGAGTACGGTGCGATTTCTGATCAGCCACCACGACGTCAAACTGAATGTGAACGGTCTCATACACACGCTGCCGGCCGGCGGCATGACCGCCACCCATTCGGATGCGACGATCGATGCCCCAGGGCCGGTGATGTCACACGATTTTCACGCCTGTGATCTGCAGGCGCTGTACCCCGATGTCGTCGATCTGCTCGACCGCCGTCCGCTCGGCGTTTTTCATCGACAGGCGGCACGCACGTTGATTCTCGAGCCCAGCATGGTCGACGTGGCCATGACGTTGCAAAACGTCGACCGCATGGCGATGTTGCGTTTCTTCTACGTCTATTGCCTGTGTCGCGATCAGCGGTACTTCTCGGCCATGTTGCGTCAGACGATTGCGGGCAGCCATTCGCTGTTCGATTTCGTCGAGGCAAATTTTCACCGACCGTGGCCGGTCGGCCGCCTGGCCGAAGAATTCGGCATGCCGCTGCGCAAATTTCGCTACCTGTTTCAGCAAACGTATGGCATGCCCGCGAAGCAGTGGCTGTTGGAGCGGCGCCTTCGGCTGGCGCGCGATCTGCTGCTGTCCACGCGCCACAAGGTGCTCGACATCGCGCTCGAATGCGGCTTCACCAACCACGCGCACTTTACCGACACCTTCCGCAAGCGCTTCGACTGCGCGCCGACGGAAATCCGACTCGGCACGCCGCCGCAGCGCGGTAGCCGTCGTGTGGCCATGCCGCAAGCCGACGCCTACGCCGCCATGCGCGCCGATCTGGTGGCGGGACACGGCGCCGTCACCGAGGGGGGCGTGCAATGAACGTCGAAGAGATTCACCGCGGGATGTCCGAAGGGGTGCGACGCATGTCGGACGAGGCCACCCAGGCCGTGCGCGCACCGGAAACCAACGACCCTCGGCATATGCTCGATGTCCAATTCAAGTTGCAGCAGTTCTCGACAATGGTCGGGCTGCATAGCGCGGCGATCAAGCTCATCAAGGACACGCTGATGGGCATCATCGCCAAGATCGCATGACGCGCGCAGACCGCGTACCGAGCAATGCCGCCGATTCATGGTTGGACGCGTCGATCCGGCAGATCGTCGTCGAACTGGCGCTGGCGGGTGCGCATCATGGCATGCACTCGCAAGCCCGCGTGATCCTGCATGCTTTGCCGTCGCTCGTGACGGATCGCGAGACGCGTCAATGGCTGCACTCGGCGCTTCTCATCGCGCTCGGCGATACGCGCGCGGCGCGCGCCCACCTCGCCACGATCGTGGCAGCCGGACATGACGCCAACCCGACAGGCGACGTGCTCGCTCGCTGGCTTGACGCGATGGACGCCAGCCAGTCCGCCAACGCGATGTCGCCGACGTCGCCCGCGTTGTCCTCCTCCTCCTCTCCTCCTCCCGTTACCTCGTCATGACCACTTCTCAGATCCCCGCGGTACTTGCGCACGCGTCTGCCATTGCAACGCCGGCGAACGCCGCGCTCGTACCGGCCAACGCCAGCGAGCACGACGCCGTTCATTTCGGTCAGGCCCTCGCGAGCGCGCCGTCGCTGCCGGAGCATCATCTGCTCAGCGCAGCGGGCAAGCTTGCGGGTAACACCGAACGCCTGGCCGAGCGGGTGGCGATCGACGAGCGCACGCTGGACGATCCGACCCGCATGCTCGCGATGCAGCGAGCGCTGACCGAGCGCGTGCTGGCACTGGAGTTCGTGGCGAAGGTGGCAGGCGCCGCCACGCAAGGCGTGAACAAGCTGGTGCATATGCAATGACGTGCGGCCGTCGCATCGCCGACGTCGTGACGAGATCGGCGAGACGCACCCCGTCCGTGGCACAAAGCCGTTGGCGCGGTCGATGGCTGCTGGGCAGCCTGCTCGTGATCTCGCTCGCCGGGTGCAAGGTCGAACTGCATCGCTCGCTGAGCGAGACCGAGGCCAACCAGATGTTGGCGCTATTGCTGGTGTCCGGGCTGCAGGCCGACAAGCGCGCCGACACCGCGGGCATGACGGTTCGCATCGAGCGCAGCGATTTCGTGCGGGGTGTCGAGGTGCTGCGCCAACACGGCTTGCCGCGCCAGAAGCGCGCGTCCGTCGAGGACGTCTTTCCACCAGGACAACTCGTCAGTTCGCCTGTGCAGGAGCAGGCGAAGCTGATCTATCTCAAGGAGCAGCGACTCGAGCGCATGCTCGCGTCGCTCGACGGCGTGATGGTGGCCGAAGTCTCGATCGCGCAGGTGCCGACGGATTCCGCAGGGCGCACGACCTTGCCGCCCGGCGTGGCTGTCTTCGTGAAGTACAGCCCCGAGATCAATATGACGCAGCGTATGACGGACATACGCAGTCTGGTTCACGACAGCGTGCCGGGGGTGACGCCCGAGCGCATCAGCATCGTGTTGCAGCCCGCCGATTATCGTTTGCCCCGCGCGTCCATCGACGCGACGACAGGTGCGCCCACGGGCCCATTGACGGATCGCGGACGCGGGCTGCCGACGATGACGTGGGGCATGGTCGTGGCGGCGTGTATCGGGCTGGCCGCTGCCGCGGCGGTGGCGTGGCGTCGGCGCGCATCATGGGTGCCGCGTTTGCGCACCCGCGTATCGAAGGCATCGTGACGCCTGCGCACTGCGGCGGCGCTACCCAACTTGCACGCCTGATCTGGCAGCCCGGCATGCAAATGGACGTCGGCTGGTGGCGCGCGTTCGATATGTTGCCTTGGCGAGAGGCCTACCGGCGACACGCCGCGTGCCGTGCGTCCATCGACTGTCTGGTCATCGCCCGGCGCGGCTGGCCGGGTGCGGCGGCGGGCGATTGCGCACCCCCGCAAGGCAACACGGCGCAAGCGATGCTGAGGCGGTTGCCGAACCTGCGACGTCTGTCGTTGGCCCACGGCTTGCGCGCGATGGGATGTCCAGACTATCTCCTGCTCGGCACGTACCGCCGTGCGTTGGCTTCGTGGCTCGACGCCTGGCAATGCGACCGTTTGCTGCTCACGCGTCGGGATTGGCCTGCCAGTCCCACCCTGTCGCCCGAGCAGGTCGTTCCTGCGGCGCTGGCGGCCACCGGCGCGTGCCTGGATGGCGCGCCTGAGCTGCCGTGCGTCGAGGTGGCGACGGTGAGCAAGGCCGCCAGACTGTTGCTTCCCCCGCCGGCCGACATTGAACCGTTTGCGTCGGGTGCGCGTTTGACGAACGAGGACATCTGGCTGCGGTTTGCAGCGCTGGAGAAGATGCTATGTATGTCGTCGACTTCGCCTTGACGGCCATCGAAGCGATGGACGGCCCCGCGCCCGCGGGGCCGGTGATTTCCCGCCAGGCACTCGAGGAGCTTCGCGAACAGGCAAGTCTGCGGGCTCGCTGGATGGCGCAGGCAAAGACCGAGCGTGACGCCGCGCTGGCTGACCGCGAACAGGCACGTATCGATGCGCAGGCGCTGCGCGACGCGTGGCGGGACGCGGCGCGCGAGCAGGCCAGAGAGGAGGCGGCGGCGCTTGCGGAAACAGCCCGCCGTGACGCCGTGGCGCAGACCGTTGCATGGCTGGTCGACGAGGCGTCGCTCGAGCGCGACATCGTTCGCTCGTTGGAGCGTCGCGTGACAGACGCCCTGGGCGCCGCGCTGTCGAATTTCATCGCCCCGCTCGATGTCGGTGAGCGCTTCGCACAACGCGTCGCACGCGCTTTACCCGCGCTGGTGCGCGAAGGAGCCCTCGTGCTGCGAGTGCCGCCCGCCCATCGCGACGACGTGGCCGATGCCTTGCGAGCGGCCGATATTGTGCTGGCCTGCACGGCGGATGCCACGCTGGTTGGCCGGCAGGCCCGCATCGAAAGCGAATGGGTGACGGTGTGCCTGGATCTCGACGCGGATCTCGCGGCCGTCCTCGAGCGCCTGAACGCGAGTCCCGATCTGGAGATCGCTGATGGTTGAGCGCTTGCCATCGTCCGGTTCATCGGCGGGTCGGGCAATCCAGGAAAACAAGGCCGTTGAGCGCCGGGTGGCGGACGAATGGCTGCCGCTGGATGGTGAGGCAAGCGCGGCGCGAGGGTTGCCTGCCGACGTGCCGGGACATATCGCGCTTATCGAAGCGACCATCTCGCAGAACGAAGAGGCGGCGGTCGCCGAATCTCAAGAGAATCTCAGCTTCGCCCTCGGGGTGCGATTCCGCAGGACGAGCGATCGCGATGTGCGCGACGACAAGCAGCGTGCGCGCGCCCTGTTCGAGCAGCAGATGCATCGGTTTGCGCGCGTGAACGCGGCGCAATTCGAGCGACTGCGCGGGCAGTTGCGCGATCTTCCGTTCGTTCCCGACCCACATCAACTGATTCGCCAGGCCCACCTGTCGGCCGGGCATGCGGCGTTGGTCGTTGCGGCCTGGTTGGCCGATGGCGGGCTGGACAGCGGAACGCGCAGCCGCTTGCGCCGGACGTTGGACGAACTGACGTCGTCCGAGACGTGGGCGATCGAGGCCTTCGCTGCGCTGGAATGCGGTAACGGGCAAAACCCAGGCATGGCGCTGTTGCAACAACTCAAGTCGCTGTTCCGCCAGTCACAAGGATCGCAGCGCTCGTTGACGCAATGGTTCGACGAATGCCGGCGCTTTGCGCAGCGCCGTGCGCGGTTGCGCGCGCTGATGCAGGCGCTGGGGTTGGAGTTGGGCGCGCGCGAGGCCGGTGCGGAGCTCCCACGTCTGGCGGCCGTCATCGACGATCTTCGTCGCGTGGTGCTGTTTCTCACGCTGGAGTCGGCATGCGAGCAAGCGGCGCAGACATTGCGCGCGGCAGGCGCTCGCGCGTTTGAGACGGACACGATGATCTCGGAGATGCTCACGTTACTGGATCAGCCGTGGGTGGGCGTGGAATGGCTTGCGCAACGCGCGGCCCATCTAGGCATGGTGACGGTCGACGCGCGCTACGCGTTTGCGCGCGAACTGACTCGGCTGGTGCAGTCGGCCCATGACGGTTGCTTTCGCGACGAGACACAGCGCGAGACGCTCGGCGAAGCACTGGATGGCTGGCGCGCGGAGATCGCCCACGAGGGAGAGGTGACCGGGGGGTAGTGGGGAAGTGGGGAAGTGGGGACGCGAGGATCGGGGGGATGGGCTGGCGCACAACGGATGCGCCAACGGGTGCCGCGGCGGCGCTCAGGCGCGCAGGTGCTCCCGGCAGAGCTTGATACGGTCATAGAAATCGGTGAGCGCTTGCGCGAACGGCTCGGGCTCGGCGGCGGCTTCGTCCGTCACCTGCGCGTGAAGAATCAGACGACGGTCGCGCTCGCGCAACTGCACGTGCCCGGTGACGGCCCATTCGGCCGGCTCAATGAGCAATTGCAGAAGCCGCTCACTGTTGGCTCGATGCAGACGTGCGGCTTCGTCGGTGGCCACCACGGCGTGAATACTGCACGCCTGGTTTTTCAAGGTTTCCACGATGATGCTGGGCGAGGCGGTAAACGTCAGCTCGATGGGCGAGTGATTGTCGACGGCATTAATCTTGCCCGGGTCGCAGCCGATCAACTTCAGCGCTTCGACGAGAGTTTTCGCTAGGTCGTAACTTGGCATGATTTGCGTGGAGAGTGGAAGAAATCGACGACGTGCCCCGTGCCAGCGTCCCGCGACAACGCGGAGACGAAAGCCGCTCGCGCGGGGCGCGCGATGCCGAAGGTTCCCACGATTGGGGCGTGCAGACTTTGGTCGCGCGAGCTGGTTTGTCGCTTCTGCGCACACGCGAGCATCGGTCGACGCCCACCGTCGCTCCCGTCGTCATGACGACGATCCGTAAGACGTGGCGTACCGCCGCGCGACGCCCTCGAGAATCACCTCGGCGGCGCGCACCGCTTGCATCTGTGTTTGCGCAAGCGCGTGCTGCGCGGGCGCAAGCGGCGTGTGCAGCGCCTGTTGCAGCGTCTGGCGCGCGACATCGAGCTGTGTACCGATATCGCGCGCGACAGCCTCGGGCGCGGCGGCGAGACGGTCTTCAAGCTGGGTCAGGCGAATCGTCATGCAGCATCTCCGGAGACAGGGGTAAGTAGAAAAGCCGGTCGTGCGAGCCGATCGACACGCCGCCCGTATGAATCGCGATGACGCGTGTGCCGCCGGGCAGACGCGCCCCTTGCGTCAGGCGCGTGCCGTCGGCGAGGGTGATCTGCGGCGCGTTGGGCGAGCCGCCTATGCTCACCAGCGGCGCGGAAAAGCCCGTTTCGGCCAACGTCGGGATCTGGGGCGGCAACGGCTCGATGCGCACGGGCATCGCGTTGTCTCCGGTGTTCCATGAGTCGACGATCCCCTTCAACGACGCCTGGCGCCCCACGGTCAGTGCCCCGGTGAGCCGCCATCCGTTGCGGTCGCGGGCGATATCGATGCCGCGCAACTGGCCGGCGTCGCGTAGTGTCTTCAACAGCCGCTCGAAGCTGTCGGCCGTGCCTTCTGCCACGCGCCAGCCATACGGCAGCGCCAATGCATCGAGCGCATTGGCGGCAGACCGCCAGCGGGCGTCGGCGACCGTCGGCGCACCGATGAGCACTTCGCCGTCCGGCGTGACGCTCACCTGGGCGGTGCCGAAGCCGTGCAAGCGTAGCAACGTGCGCACTGTCTGTATGGAATTCGCGGGGCACCAGGTCTCGTCGCTCAACGCTTTGCCCAACCAACGCGCCTCGGCGCGCAGTCGTGCAAGCGCGTCGTCGTCGATGCAGCCGCCGGACAGGCGTACCGCATTGCCGTCGTGATCCAGCACGACGCCGGGCGCGACGCGTGCCGCGAGCGCTTTGAGCGCATCGGGCGGTGGCGGTGCGGCGATGACGTTGGCGGTTCCCGTGCGCCAGATCGCGACGCCCGCCGCCGCGATCAGTAACGATAGTCCCGTGACTGCTATCCAGGCGGTCGGGGCGCGAGCGCGCCGCGCAGGGGCTTCGGCCGCTTGGGGGGCTTCGGCCGCTTGGGGGGATTCGGGCGCGAGGGTCATGCGAGGCGATGCCGTGTGCTCGGGACGCCGCTCTGGACGTTTTGGCATGGGCGCGGGAGCGCTTTCGCTGCCGTCGCCGAGCCAGATGCCGAGGCCGGCAAGATCGATCGCCGTATGCAGCGGGAGCCTGAGCGTGTCCGCCGCGCGATCATCCGATGCGGCGACGGGCACGCCGTCGACCCAGACTGGCGCCGGCGTGAGCAGGCGAACGCCATCGTCGTCGACGCCCAGCGCGATCTGGGCGCCATGATCGAGCGTCATCGCGATATCGGAATCACTGTCGCCGATCGTGAGTGTGCCCGGTGGTAGCGGCATGGGTCGTCCGGCGAGGGGGCCGTCGAGCAGCGTGAGCGTGAGCATGCTCATGCGCTCGGCAGGTCGGCCGCCGGCTCGGCCTTGATCAGAAACAGACGCATGACACTGTCGCTCCGGTTGCTCGTCGAACTGAACAGACGGCCGATGAGCGGCAGATCGCCCAGCAGGGGAATCTTGCGCTCCTGCTCGTGCTGCGCGTCCTGCACGAAGCCGCCGAGCAGCAGGCTCTGTCCCGCCTGGAGCGTGGCATGCGTGGAAATCGAGGAGTTGCGGATCGTCGGGACCTCGTTGCGGCTGTTGCGTTCGCTGCGCACTTCGCCGCCGTCTTCAATATTGAGGGTGAGCATCACCTGCTCGCGACCATCGCCTTCCTGCGGAACGAGTCGCGGCGTGACACGCAATAGCGATCCCGACGTCACGCTCTCCAGTTTGGCGACCTTCTCGCCTGAGACCTTGGTATAGAACGTCACGCTGCGATCGAGTACGGCCTGCATATTGTCGAGCGTGACGATGGATGGGCGGGATAGAACGCGCGCCTTGGAGTTTCGCTCCAGCGCGCTCAAATTGACCATGAACTTGTTGGTGTCACCGACCAATGTCGTGAACGTGCCGGAGTCGCCACTCTGTGTCTGCGAGTTCAGCGACACGGCGCCGAAGCCACCCAGCCGGGCGCTGCCGGAGAAGTCGACGCCAAGTTCGGCGATATCGCTGGCGTTGACGTCGATGATCGCCACCGAGATGTCGACCAGGCGGGGCCGGATGTCGAGCTGCGCGATCAGGTCGCCATAGATCGGCAGATTGCGTCGCCGCTCACGCACGATGACCGCATTGCGACGCGGATCGGCGGAAAAGCGCGGCGTGCCGGAGCGCGAGCCGGTGGCGAGGGGAAGGCGGGCGTCAAGGCCGGCGCCGGCCGACGCGCCCGGCGAGGCAGACGCCGCCGCAGTGGCACCGAGCGGGCCGGCGCCGAGAATCAAATCCTTCAGTACGCTGACAACGCCCGGCACGACGACTTCCTGCCCGCGATAAAAGTACCTCGTGTCGTCGGCCGTCGCGAATTTCAGGGGAAATATCTTGATGGTCTCTTCGCTTTCCTGCTGATCGCGGGCGTCGCGTTCGAGGTGGTCTGCGAGCATGGCAACCGTCTCGATGCAGGCGGGAACGCCGGCGATTTCAAGCGCGTGAGTGGCCGGAATCGCCCGTGCCACGCAGTGCCGCGGGTGCAGCACACCGGCATTGCGCAGGTGCCCGAGCAAGTCGTTGGGCGAGGCGTAACGCACGGACATGACGCGCCGCGTTGCCTCGCTGGATTTATAGATGTTCAGCGTCTGGCCGTTGAAGTACCACGAAAGCCGATAACGTTCCGATAGGGCGTCGAGGGTCGCCTGAGCGGCACCCGCAGGTAGCGTGCCGATGAAGCGATCGGCGACGTGCGGACTCACGACGGTCGGAATGCCGTGGTGCGCCCCGAAGTCGCGCAACAACTCCGCGAGAGGCGTGCCTGCGCTCTGGAAGACGAACGGGCCGCCGCGCCAAACCGGCGTGCCCGGTGAGACCCGGGGCGCATGCGCCGTGAGGGGCGCGGCAAACGACGCGGTGGCCAGCGTGACGCACAGGCTCCCGGCAAGCAGGGCGACGGTGCGCGAAGTGAAGGAAGGCTGCATGGTCAGCAGCGGCGCAGCGCGTGAAGACGGCGGCTGGCGTCTGCCGCCCCGGCGGGACGACCGGACGCATGCGGCGTGAACGATGCAGGTGGCACCGCGTCGGCGCGCGTGCCCTGCGACGTCACCATCATGCAGGCCAGCAGTTGGCGACGAAGCTGCGCTTCCACGCGTGCGGCCGGTTCGCCGGCGTCGAAGCGGTGGACCCACCAGAGGACGTCGTTCGCAAGGCACAGGCTGTCGTCGCGCAACGCCGGCTGACCGGCCAGCACGAGGCAGAGCCGCAAGAGCCAGCGTGCGAGCGCCGGGTCGTCGTCGAGTGCGGCGGCGAGCGGTTGCGCATGGGGATGAGCATGGCGATGGACTTGCATATGGGCGTGCGGCGGCAGCGTCAGCGCCGTTGCGACGCAATAGCCGCCGTCGACTCGACACGTCCAGCCGCGTTGGCCGTCGAGATCGAGCGCAATGCGCGCGCCCTGTACGTCGCGCGGGGCAATCCAGTCGAGCGCGGCAAGCGCAAATGGCAAACGCATAGGTATCTGAAGGAGGCAGTGCACGGGCACGGGGAACAAAGCGCATGCGACATCGGCGGCATACGCCATCACGGGTCGCCGTCGATCGACACGGCGGCGCACAAGATTCCTCATTATCAAGCGCTGAGGTGCCGGCACAATCCGGCGCAGACCTGAAGTGACGCTCGGGCGCCGTGGTTTGGGGGGCTTTCCCACGTCCGACGTCAGGCGAAGGCACAAGATTCGCGCAAGTGGCCCGAAGTCGATAGAAAGTGAACAAAAATCCGTATGAGTGCTTGCGTGAGTGCTTATGACCAACTGTCGAGGAGCTGCGAATGACGGGGTGTATCGGTGTCGTCGTTGTCGAAGACCACGAGTTACTGGCCGACGGACTCTGCTGCCTGATCGAGCACGATCTCGGTTGGCGTGTGCTTGCCCGGGTCGTCAACGGGCTCGATGTCTACCGGGCCTGCGTGGTGCATCGACCGACCCTGATGATGCTGGATCTGGGCCTGCCCGGCATGGACGGCGTGGACGTGATCCGCCAATGCGCCCAGCGTTGGCCCGACCTGCGCATCGTTGTCAACTCGGCCAGCAACGACAGCGAGCGGGCACGCCAGGCGCTGGAAGCCGGCGCGGCGGCTTACGTGCTCAAGAGCAGCCCTCGCACGACCTTGATCCACGCGTCGTACCAGGTCATTCGTGGCGAGCGTTTCGTCGATCCGGCCGTGTTCGGTGGCATGCACGATCCGGCGGGCGCGCGCCACGTGCCCCGCCCATGCGCGGTCGAGATGCCCGAGCGGCTGCTGACGCTGCGTGAGCGGCAGGTGCTCAAGCTGGTCGCGGAAGGGCAACGCAATCGCGACATCGCGCAACTGTTGTCGATCAGTGTGAAGACGGTCGAGACCCACCGGCTGAACATGATGCGCAAGCTCGATGCACACAACGTGGCCGATATCGTGAATTGGGCACATCGCCTGCGCATGATGCTGTGACGATGGTGGCCCCTCGTCGGAACGCCCGCCGCGAAATTCAGGTATGCGCCGGATAGCCCCCGCGGCCGTGGATGCGCGACCATGCCCGCTGCCGCTACCTGAGCGCCCTCCGAGCCGCGCGTGCGCCGCCAGCACGTTCCCAACGCAAGATCGCCGATGGACACCCAGACTCAACGCAAGCTCGAGCAGCTCTTCGAATTGCTGGCGCTACCGCCGCAACGTGTGGCCCCTCGCATGCGCGTGGTGCTCGCACCCTGCGTGCTGATGATCGAGGTCGATGCGCAGGGCGTGACGTTGGTGTTGACGCTGATCGATCGCGCCGCCCGCGCGCAGCGGTGGTTGCCCATGTTGCTGCAAACCTGCGCGCCGGAGTGGAGTCTCGGCATTCCCGTGCGGGCATGTGTGGCGCAGGGGCGCCCGATGCTGATCGCGACGCCGCCGGCGAGCGGCAACTCACAGGCCGTTGATTGGTTCGCTTGCCTCGGCCGCATGCGGCGCCTGTTGGAGCGAATCGATGCCCGGCAGCAGCAGGAGGTTCACCCGTGACGCGCCTGCTGCCCTGGCTTCGCGTCGCTGCCGGCCGGCAGGACATCGTGCTGGCCGCGCTGCTGCTCGTCACGGTGTTGATGATCATCATCCCGATGCCGCCGTCGGTGATGGATCTGCTCATCGCGCTCAATCTGGGCCTGTCGCTGCTGCTGATGATGGTGGCGCTCTATATCAACGAGCCGCTCGATTTCTCGGCGTTCCCGTCCGTACTGCTGATGACCACGCTGTTTCGGCTGGGGCTCACGATCAGCACCAGCCGCCTGATTCTGCTGCGCGCCGACGCGGGCGACATCGTCTACACGTTCGGCGATTTTGCTGCAGGCGGGAACATCGTCGTCGGCATGATCGTGTTTCTGATCATCACTGTCGTCAACTTCATCGTCATCACGAAGGGCTCCGAGCGCGTGGCCGAGGTCGGCGCCCGGTTTTCGCTCGACGGCATGCCCGGCAAGCAGATGAGCATCGACGGCGATCTGCGCGCGGGCACCATCGACGCAGCCGAAGCCAAGCGCGTGCGCCGCATCGTGCAGAAGGAGAGCCAGTTCTACGGCGCGATGGACGGGGCGATGAAATTCGTCAAGGGCGATGCCATCGCCGGCCTCGTCATCATCGTGGTGAACTTGCTGGGCGGCATCGGGGTCGGCGTCTTCATGCGCGGCATGAGCGCGGGCGATGCGGCGGCGATCTACGCGATTCTCTCCATCGGCGATGGGCTGGTGTCGCAGATCCCGGCGCTGCTCATTTCCGTGACGGCAGGCATTATCGTCACGCGGGTGCCTGGCGAGCAACGTCGCAACCTGGCGCGCGAGCTCACCGATCAGCTTGCCGCACAGCCGCGCTCGCTGACGTTGGCGGCCGTGGTGCTTGTGCTCTTCGGTCTGATCCCTGGCTTCCCGATGCACTATTTCCTCCTGCTCGCGGCGCTGGCGGGGACCGCCGCGTGGTGGGCAGGGCGCAGAGGGGGCGAGGGCCAAGGGGACAAGGACGGCGCGCAGGGAGACGCCGGCGGAGTGCAAGCGAAACCGGGACGCCCTGGCGCGCAGCCGCTGCAGGCACGGGTGGGGGCCGCGCTGGCCGAGGCAGCGGGCGGCACCGCGGTGCTCGCCGCGCGCATCAATGCCCTGCGCGATCAGAAGTTCGAGCAGTTCGGCGTGCCAATGCCCGAGGTACAGGTGGTCGTCGACGCCGGCCTGCCGGGCGAGACGCTGGATATTCAGCTCTATCACGAGAGCGTGATGACGATCGATGTGGCCCCTGACGCCGCATTGGCGCAGCACGACGCGGCGCATCCGATGCCCGCGCTGCGCAGCCTTGACGCCGGTGCGCCGCGCGAGATGCCGTTGCCGTTCGGCGGGCAGATCCTTTTCTGGCTGGACGACGCGCAACGCCAGGCGTGGCAGACGCGAGGCGGCACCGTGATCGTGGGCGCGGACCGCGTGGCGCACTGCGTGTCGCTGGTCATCGACGCGCATGCCGCCGATTTCCTCGGTGTGCAGGAAGCGCGTTTCCTGATGGATGCGATGGAGGATCGCTACGGCGAACTCGTCAAGGAGCTGCAACGCCAACTGCCGATCAGCCGGACGGCGGAAGTCCTGCAGCGACTGGTCGCCGAGGGCGTGTCGATTCGCGACCTGCGGCGCGTGTTCGAGGCCCTGATCGAATGGGCCCCGCGTGAGCGCGATCAGATCATGTTGACCGAGTACGTGCGGCTCAGCCTGCGACGTCACATCACCCGGCGCTTTCGACGGGGCACCGAACACATCACCGGGTGGAACGTGGGACGCGGCATCGAGGACACCGTGCGGGCCGCCGTGCGGCAGACGGCGTCGGGGTCCTATGCCGATCTGAATCCCACGCAGACCGACGCGATTCTGAACGCCATCGATGGCGCACTGACCGCGCATGACGGCACGCCAGCCGTGCTGTTCACCGCCATGGACGTTCGGCGTTTTCTGCGCAAGCTCGTCGAGCGCGAGCGCGCCGACCTGGCGGTGTTGTCGTTCCAGGAAGTGGCCGACGAGCCGCATGTGCGGGTGCTGGGCACGATCGACGTGCAGGGAACCTACTGAGATGCGTCGCCCGGACGCCACACGCATCGCCAATGGGCTTCGTCGAACGCTCGACGCGCGGCGCAAAGCGTGTGACGAGTGGCGGCGGATGTCCGGCGGTGAAGCGCGCTACGGTCGTATCGACAAGATCACCCCGAATGCGATGCGGGCCCGATTGCCGGGCGCGGCGCTCGGTGAGCAATGCCGCGTGGTCTCGCCGTCGCTCGACGCCGAGGTGATTGCGGTCGAGGGGCGGCATGTCTGGCTTGCGCCGTATGCCGAGCCGAACGGCGTGGCCAATGGCGCGCTGGTGCAGGCGCTGGGAAGGTCGTCGCGCGTGGCCGTCGGCGATCACCTGATTGGCGAGGTGCTCGATGGCCTCGGGCGGCCGTTGGTCCCCGCGACGGCGGCCGACGAGGCGCCGACGTCCGGCGTGGCATGGCGTTCACTGGACACGGAGCCGCCGCCCGCGATGACGCGTGCGCTGGTGTCCACGTGCCTGCCCATCGGCATTCGCGCGATCGACGGCATGCTCACCTGCGGTCGTGGCCAGCGATTGGGCATCTTTGCGGCGGCGGGGGGGGGCAAGAGCACGCTGCTGGCGATGATGTGCCAGGGTGCGCAGGCCGATGTGATCGTCGTGGCGCTGATCGGCGAGCGCGGGCGCGAGGTGCGCGAGTTTCTCGAGACGGCCCTCACCCCTGAGGCGCGTGCACGGACTGTCTGCGTCGTCGCGACATCCGATCGTCCCGCGCTCGAACGGATGAAGGCCGCCTACACCGCGACGGCCATTGCGGAGGCGTTTCGCGACGACGGCAAAGACGTGCTGTTGCTCATGGATTCCCTGACGCGCTTCGGGCGCGCCGTGCGCGATATCGGGATGGCGGCGGGAGAGCCGCTTGGGGCGACGAGCGGGTTGCCACCGAGCTTTTATGCGCGTCTGCCCCGGTTGCTGGAGCGCGCGGGGACCGGCGTGCGCGGCAGCATCACCGCGTTCTATACGGTGCTCGTCGAAGGCGACAACCTGGATGAGCCGCTCGCCGACGAGGTGCGTTCGATCGTCGACGGTCACATTGTGCTGTCGCGGCGTCTCGCGCAGGAAAATCACTATCCCGCCATCGACGTCGCGAGGAGCCTCTCGCGGGTGATGGCGGCGGTGACCGACGCGCCGCATGTCGATGCGGCGGCGCGTGTCAGGCGCGCGATGGCGCTGGCGGCGCAGGTTGAGTTGCTGGTACGCGTTGGCGAATATCAGCCGGGCAACGATCCGGAGACCGACGACGCGCTCGCGCGGGCCCCGGACATCCGTGCCTTTCTTTGTCAGGCGCAGCACGACGTGGCGCCATTCGACGACACGCGCGCATGGCTCGAACATCTCGCGAACTGACGGACGACGAGGGCCTCGCGGCATTGGCGGCCCTCGCCCAGCGCCGCGAAGCCAGCCTGCGTGCCGCACTGGCCCGCATGACGGTCGCGGCGCGCGATGCCAACGAGGCGGTCGTTGCGTGCGAGCGCGCGTGCGACGCGCAACGTCGCGCGTGGCAGGACGCATTGTCGCGCGGCGGTGTCTACGGGCCACGCGAGGCCGCGGGCGCGCCGGGTGCGGTGGAAGTGCAGCGTGCCGCCCTTGGCGAGGCGCGGAACCGGCACAGCGCTGCACTCGCGCACGCGAAGCTTGTCGACGCCGAAGTGCTTCACCAACGCGAGCGCCTGCAGGCGAATGCACGCAAACAGGAAAAACTGCGGGAGTTGATGACGTTTTACCGCCGGTGAATGGGCAATGGGCCGCTGAAGACGGAACCGTCTCACGCCATTACCCGGCGCCGAAGGGATTGCGCACCTATGCCGAACGAAACGCGCTCACCACCATTGCCATCAAGAGGACTTCACGATGCGTACCATTCACCGAAGCGGCCCGTCAGCCGATGCGTTCGTCAGCTTGTCCGACCGTTCGTCGTCGCAGCGGCGCGGCACGGCAACGCCCGATGGAAGGCCAAGCGGCGACCGTCACGAACGGACCTTCACCCTGGCATGCGAACCGGCCGCGTGCGTGTCCGGACCCGCGGATGTGCTGCGTTGGTTGCGTGTCTGGCACATGCGCCAGGAGGCCAACTGGGACGGCGGCAGTTCGTTGCGCGTGCTGGTGCATGGTGGCGCGCTCGATGCGTTGGTCGTCGAAGCCCGGCGCGGACGGCAGGGCGTGACGGTGAGTCTGCTCTGCGTGCGGCTCACGATGTACCGGCGCTTGCTGGCGCATCGAGGGCGGCTCGAGCGCGCCCTGACGTCGCGCCTGAAGGTGTCCGTCACGATCGAAGTCGAGGCGCGATATGCCCCTTGAGCCGGACGTCGGGTTCATCGCGGCGTCGACGCCGGGGCCGTTGGATGAGGCGCTCACGGGCGTGGCCTGCGTGGCGTTTGTCGAAGGCGATACCGAAGTCCGCGTGGGCTGGCTACGTGCGGGAGGGGACGGTCTTGTCGTGACGGCACGCGTCGACGACGGTCTTGTCGGCCAGACGCGCTTCTGGTGCGACGCGCAGCAGTGGCGCGACTGGCTCGCGCCGAACCTGCCGGTTCCGTCGTGGGACGCGCTGCCGCCCGCGTGGCGGGCCAGCGCGGCGTCGCTCACGCTGGCGACGGGCGACGTGAGCGCGGATATGTCGCTCGACGCCGCGGTCAGTGCGGCCGACGCGGCCCGCGATACCAGTTCGTGGCCGCGCGCGACTGACCTCGCGGCCGCGGAAGTGGAGACAGCGTGGCGTGTGGGCATGGTGTTGCAGCGAGAGGGACGTCGGTTGGCGTTGATGTATCTCGACGGCGCGACGTCGTGGCTGTGTGAGCGCTGCCGGCGGGCGACGCCAGGCGACACCGCGCTCGATCCGTCGGGATTGCCGATGCGTCGATGTGCGCTGGTGGCGGGGTGGGCGACCTTGCCCGGCGCGCAATGCGAGCATCTGCAGGTGGGAGACGCCGTACTCCTCGACGTGGCGGCTCACATCGCAGGCGGTGAGTATTGGCTTGTGGACGGCGACCGCGCCATGGCCATGCATGACGGCCGGCCGTTGGATCGGCGCGTCCTGCAACTCGACGACACGAACACCAGTCCCCCCGACGACACCCAGTCGACGGCTGCCGAAGCGCGCCAGGAAGCAGCCACCGTGCGTTTGTCCGCCCTCGTCGCAGAAAGGCCATTTCCCATTCCGTTCCTGACCGCCTGGCGTTCAGGCAACGATGCCGTTTCCCAAAGCGAGGCAATCGCCTGCGCGTTGTCGGCCGATCGAATCACGCTCCTGCGTGACGACACACCGTGGGCCGCCGGGCGTTTGCTGCGTTTCGACGACGGACGACTCGCGGTGTGCATCGACAGCATGATCGGCGCATCCGCCGCGAATGCTTCGCTTAAGGTCGCCCTCACCGAGGGTGACGCGCCCGGTGAGCGCGATTCTTCCCGCGCCATTTCGGGTCGTGACCGGATGGGCGTGCATCCCTAGACGACCTAACCTCTCGGATACCCCACACGGTCGTCAACGCCGCTCATTGGAGTTTGCATGTCCCTGCTCGACCACCCGGTGCAGCTCGTCGTCGTACTGTCGCTGCTCTCGATCATGCCGTTGCTGGTGGTGCTGGGAACCGCGTTTCTGAAGCTGGCGGTCGTGTTCGCCCTGTTGCGCAATGCGCTCGGCACGCAGCAGATTCCGCCCAACATCGCGATTTACGGCTTATCGCTCGTGCTCACCTGTTTCATCATGGCCCCGGTGGCCTTCGACATCGAGGCCAATCTCGAGACGCGTCCGGTATCGCTGTCGTCCAAGGATTTCGTGGCCGATGTCGATGCGAGCGTCCTGTCGCCCTACCGTGCATTTCTCACCCGTCACACCGACGCGAGACAACGCGACTTCTTCGCCAGCGTCGGCCGCGATACCTGGCCTGAGGCGCATCGCGACCGCCTGGGCAGCGACTCGCTGCTCGTCCTGATGCCGGCGTTCGCGCTGAGCCAACTCGCCGAAGCGTTCAAGATCGGGCTGCTGCTGTACCTGCCGTTTGTTGTGATCGACCTGGTGATCTCGAACATCCTGCTCGCGATGGGCATGATGATGGTCTCGCCCATGACCATTGCTCTCCCGTTCAAGTTACTGATCTTCGTCATGATGAACGGTTGGGAGCAGTTGGTGCGCCAGTTGATGCTCTCCTACGCATGACGCGGCCCGGAGCGCACCCATGAGTGAAGCCATCGTCGTCAATCTCACGAGCGAGATGCTTTGGCTTACGCTCCTCCTGTCGCTGCCCACCGTGGTGGTGGCGGCGGCGGTCGGCGTGCTGGTCTCGCTGGTGCAGGCGCTTACGCAGGTGCAGGATCAGACCGTGCAGTTCCTCATCAAGCTCATCGCGGTATCGGTCACGCTGGCCGCCACCTATGCGTGGATGGGCCATGTGCTGCTGCATTACGCGGGTAACGCGTTCGAGCAGATCAGCCGGATGCGGTGAGCGGCATGACGTCCTCCTTCGTGCCGGGCATGGCGCCCGGCGTCGACACCTTGCTCTCGCCGCTGTGGGCCGACCTGTATGGCTGGTTGGTGGCGTGGGGCGTGGCGATGCTGCGCCCGCTGGGCATTGCGATGCTGCTGCCAGTGTTCTCCGTCGGCATGCTCGGCGCCGGCATGTTGCGCAATGCGCTGGTGCTGGCGCTCGCTTTGCCGGTGGTGTCGCTCGTGCATGCAAGTCCGGAAATGCCGTCGCACTGGGGCGCATGGGGCATGCTGGTGCTGCGCGAGTTGTGCATCGGCGGCCTGCTCGGCTTTGCCGCCGCGCTGCCGTTCTGGGCCGTCGACATGACGGGGTACGTGATCGACACGATGCGCGGCGCGTCCATGGCGAGCGTGCTCAATCCGTTGATGGGGGCGCAGTCGTCGGTCTTCGGCATCGCGCTCACTCAGATGCTTTGCGTGCTGTTCTTTGTCACCCCGGCGGCGCAGGCCTTACTCACCGCGTTATATGACTCCTACGCCGCGCTGCCGGTGGGGCAGCCGTGGCAATGGCATGACGACAGCGTGGCCTGGCTGCTCGCGCTCTGGCAGGCGATGCAGGTGATGTGCGTGGCGGTGGCGCTGCCGGCGATGGTCGTGATGGTGCTGGTCGATATGTCGATGGGCTTCATCAACCGGGCCGCGCAACAGCTCAACGTTTTTTTTCTCGCCATGCCGGTGAAAAGCGCGATGGCGCTGCTGGTGACGGTGGCCAGTCTGCCGTTTGCCGTCGCCGTGCCGCTGCAGGGCTGGTATCGGCTGCCCGACGTGTTTCGCGCCTGGGCCGCGCTGGCGCTGCCTGCATCCTGAGGCCGGCATGAGCGAAAAGAGCCAGCCGCCCACCCCCAAGAAGATCGAAGACGAGCGCAAGAAGGGGCGCGTCGCGAAGAGCGCTGATCTTGCCGTGTGCATGCAACTCGGCGTGGTGCTGGCGTGGCTGACGTTCGAAGGCCCGGCGCTTTACGACGCGCTGCAAGCGCTCGTCGCGCGCATGTTAGGGCTGCTCAACGATCCGGTGGACGACGCCGTGCGCGGCATGCTCGGACCGTCGCTGCTGCTCTTCGTGCGTTTTGTGGGCGGTCTTGCCGTGCTGTTGATCGTGACGACTTGGCTGGCGATGGTGTTGCAGGTCGGCATGCTCGTGGCGCCCGAGAGCGTTCGTCCCAAGTATGAACGGATCGATCCCATCGCCAAGGCCAAACAACTGTTCTCGATGCAGTCGCTCTTCGAATTCGGCAAGTCGCTCGTCAAGGTGGCGGTGCTGGCCGTGGTCTTTTTCTATCTGATCCGACAGTACACGCCGTCGCTCGCCGCGCTGCCGCAGTGCGGGCCGTCGTGCGGTCTTGCCCTCACGGTGCGGTTGATGTTCTGGTTGATGGCGGTGTTGGTTATCGCGTACGTGGTGTTCGGCGGGCTCGACTTCGCGTATCAGAAGTATCAGCTTCGCAAGCAATTGATGATGTCCCACGACGAGATCAAGCGGGAATCCAAGGAGGTCGAGGGCAACCGGGAGATCAAGAACAAGCGGCGCGACATTCATCGGGAAACGATCGAAAGCGGCAGTCTGTCGGACAACGTGAAGCGGTCGACGGCCGTGGTGCGCAACCCGACCCGCATCGCGATTTGCCTGCGCTACGTGCCCGGCGAGACGGCCGTGCCGATGGTGATCGAGAAGGGCCGCAACGAACGCGCGCGGACCATCGTCCGGCTCGCCGAGCGCGAAGGCGTGCCGATCGTCGAGCACGTGCCCGTGGCGCGCCGCCTGATGGACGACGTCGAGATCGACGCACCGATTCCCCCCGATCTGTTCGACGCGGTGGCCGCGATTCTGCGGCTCGCGCTCGACCTGCCTTATGAGGTGCAAGCGGCGAACGCGCCGCAGGACGGCTGCGTCGGACGCGGCATGAAGGACGCACCCACGCGCTCGGCTTCGGGAGACGGCGTATGAGTGGGCGCTGGAATCGGGGCGTGTGCGTGTGGCGCGCACGGCTCGCCGGAGGCGTGCTCACCGTGTTGAGCATGATGGGGCCGTCGATGTCCGTATGGGCGATGGACGCGGGATTGCTGCCGCGTCACCCGCGAGTGGCTGACGCGCAGCTCGTGGTGCCCGTGCCGCGGGCCACGCCAGACGCGTTGGTGCGGCCCGCGCCTGCGCCTGTCGACGCCAGCCCCGGCGACGCGAACGCACCGACGTCGATCATCGCCACCTCCCGCGACACGGCGGCACCGACGTCTGTCGTCGCCAGCCCCCGCGACACGGCGGCACCGATGTCTGTCGTCACCAGCCCCCGCGACACGGCGGCACCGATATCTGTCGTCGCTACCTCTCGCGACACAGACGCACCGACGTCTGCCGACCCCGCGCTGCCCTTCGACGCGGTGGTGCAACGCGCGGCGCAAGTGGCGTCGGTTGATGCGGCGCTGCTGCACGCCATTATCGACACGGAGTCGGGATACGACCCGCAGGCGGTGTCCGTGCGGGGGGCGATCGGGTTGATGCAGGTGCTGCCGCGCACTGGCGAGCGCTTCGGCGTGCGACGTCTCGAAGACCCCGCGGAGAATGTGCGCGCTGGGGCGTCCTACGTCCGCTGGCTGCTGGCGCGCTTCGACGGCGACCTGACGCTGGCATTGGCGGCCTACAACGCGGGGGAGGGGGCGGTGCTGCGTTATGGGCGTCAGATCCCGCCGTTCCCGGAGACGCAGAATTACGTGCGCAAGGTGATGGCCGGATACGCTCGGCTACGCGACGCGAGCCCGGTGCCAGCGGCGCCCTCGCGACCTTTGCCACCCATGCAGCCCATGCAGCCCATGCAGCCCATGCAGCCTGCCGCCGTCCTTGTCGATACGACGCCCGATACCAAGGCGCCCGCCACGACAACGCCGGCTCGGGAGCGCGGCGATATGTCCTCGGACGAGGCCGCGAGGGAACGCGCCTGGCGTTTGCTGCGAGGGGTCGGGGCACTGCTGACACGCAGCCCGTCGGCGGAAGCCACCGACAGCCGCGGACGCGACCGGCCAGCGGTCATCTTGCCCGCGCGCGGGCAAGCGCGAGGCGCTGGCCCTGCGGTCGGCGGATAGGACTAGCGCGTGGGGGCAGTGTCGACGACCGAGGGGCGCGCGGACATGCGTTCGAAGTGATCGGCTAGGTTGGGGTGTGCGTCGCGCCAGGCGATCTCCGGATACCGGAAATCGAGGTAGCCGAGTGCACAGACGACGGCCACGTCGGCCAGCGTGAGGCGGTTGCTCGCGCACCACTGGCGTTCGTCGAGTCCAAGCGCCATCGCTCGCAGCGCTTCGTCGATCTTGCCGCGCTGACGGTCGATGAGCGCCTGCGAGCGCGAGGCTTCGTCGTGGAACATCGCCTCGACGCGAATCTGCACGGCGGCGTCCGTCACGCCATCGGCGAGGGCCTCCCAGCAGCGTACTTCGGCGCGTTCACGACCCGAAGGGGGGATGAGCTTGCCCACCGGGGAGAGCGTATCGAGGTACTCGCAGATCACGCGCGAGTCGAACACGGCTTCGCCGTCCTCCATGACCAGACACGGCACTCTGCCCAGCGGGTTGGACTGCTGGATGCGCGTGTCGTCGGCCCACACGTTCTCCAGCTCGAGCTTGTAGTCGAGCTTCTTCTCAGCCAGCACAATGCGGACTTTGCGAACGTAGGGACTGGCGAGGGCACCGATCAACTTCATGTGAATCCTTGATAAATCGCGGTAGGGCGGGGGAGAGTATAACGTGGGCTCCGGGCGCTCGCGCATGCGTGTTGCGTATGCCGCAGCGCGGGGCGAGTCCTGCCCGAATTCCGGTGAAATCGATTCGTCCCAGGATGGGCGAGGCCGAGAATGGTAAAATGCTGGCCTTTCCGAGTTGGCGGCTCGCCGGCTCCCCCGATTTTCTTTTTCGGTGCCCAGTGCCATGTCCGACGAATTCTCCCCATTGACCGCGCTTTCTCCGCTCGACGGCCGTTATGCCAGCAAGACCGACGCCCTGCGTCCGTGGCTGTCCGAAGCGGCGTTCATGCGCCACCGCGTGACCGTCGAGATCCATTGGCTGATCGCCCTGTCCAAGGCCGGTTTCGCCGAAATCGCCCCGTTCTCGGCCGAAGCGGAGACGTTCCTGCTGAGCCTGGCCACCCAGTTCTCGAACGCCGATGCGCAGCGCATCAAGGACATCGAGAAGGTCACGAACCACGACGTGAAGGCTGTCGAGTATTGGCTCAAGGAGAAGGTGCAGGGCCAGGCGGAACTCGAAAAGGCGAGCGAATTCATCCACTTCGCCTGCACGTCGGAAGATATCAACAACACCTCGCACGGCCTGATGATCAAGGGCGCGCGCGACAAGGTCGTCGTGCCCGCGCTCGAATCGCTGGTCGCCAAGCTCGGCGAACTGGCCCGCGAGCACGCCGCCCAGCCGATGCTCTCGCGCACGCACGGTCAGCCGGCGTCGCCGACCACGCTCGGCAAGGAACTCGCGAACGTGGCCGTACGACTTGCACGCGCGCTCGAGCGCGTTCGCCGCGTCGAGCTGCTCGCCAAAATGAACGGTGCGGTCGGTAATTACAACGCCCACCTCTCGGCCTACCCGGAATACGATTGGGAAGCCTTCTCGAAGGCCGTGATCGAGCAGCGCCTGGGCCTGACGTTCAACCCGTACACGATCCAGATCGAGCCGCACGATTACATGGCCGAGCTGTTCGACGCCGTTGCGCGTGCGAACACCATCCTGCTCGACCTGAACCGCGATATCTGGGGTTATATCTCGGTCGGCTACTTCAAGCAGAAGACGAAGGCCGGCGAGATCGGTTCGTCGACCATGCCGCACAAGGTCAACCCGATCGATTTCGAGAATTCGGAAGGCAACCTCGGTCTGGCGAACGCCGTGCTGCGCCATCTGGCCGACAAGCTGCCGGTTTCGCGCTGGCAGCGAGACCTGACCGACTCGACCGTGCTGCGTAACATCGGCGTGGCGTTTGGCTATAGCCTGCTGGCGTACGACTCGTGCAAGCGGGGCCTGGACAAGCTCGAAGTCAATCCGCAGCGTCTGAACGACGATCTCGACAATACGTGGGAAGTGCTGGCCGAGCCGGTACAGACCGTGATGCGCCGCTTCGGCATTCCCAACCCGTACGAGCAGCTCAAGGAGCTGACGCGCGGCAAGGGCATCACGCGCGAAGCGTTGCAGGACTTCATCAAGCAACTGGCTATTCCGGAAGACGCAAAGGCGCGTCTGCTGCAAATGACGCCGGCGAACTACATCGGTATCGCCGAATCGCTCGCCAAGCGGGTCTGAGCGCGTCCAACACGCTTTCTGCTTCAACGAAACGGGCCGCTTTTGCGGCCCGTTTTGCATGGTGACGGCAGCCTGCGCAGGGCAACGTGGGAAGCCGCTGTCGCAACGCGGAGCGCACAATGCACCGGCGAAAAAAAACCGCCGGACATGCCGGCGGTCTTCCTGACGGAGCGCAGTGAGCCGGTCAGACTCGGGCGCCGAAGTTCGGGTCGTTGCGATCGACGCCTTCTTCACCATCCTTGTTGCTGTGCTTGATGAGGTCTTCACGCTTCACGCCGAGCCACATCGCAATGGCCGCGGCCACGAACACCGACGAGTAGATACCGAACAGAATACCCACGGTCAGGGCGAGCGCGAAGTAGTGCAGCGTCTGTCCACCGAAGAAGAACATCGACAGCACCATCATTTCCGTGCTCGCGTGCGTGATGATCGTACGCGACATGGTTGTCGTGATGGCGTGGTCGATCACCTCGCGCACCGTCGCCTTGCGCATCTTGCGGAACGTCTCGCGAATCCGGTCGAAGATCACGACCGATTCGTTCACCGAGTAGCCGAGCACGGCCAACACCCCCGCCAGCACCGCCAGCGAGAACTCCCACTGGAAGTAGGCGAAGAAGCCCAGAATGATCACCACGTCGTGCAGGTTGGCGATCACGCCGGCCACCGCGAATTTCCATTCGAAGCGGAACGACAGGTAGATGATGATGCCGATGACCACGAAGGTCAGCGCCAGCAGGCCATCCGTAAACAACTCGTGGCCGATCTGCGGACCGACGAATTCCACGCGACGCAACTGCACATCGGGGGCGTCGGCCTTCAGGGCGGACATCACGGCGTCGCTTTGCTGCGCACTGGTGACCTGCTTGCCGTCAGAACCGTTCTGGATCGGCAGGCGGATCATCACGTCGCGCGAGGTGCCGAAGCTCTGCACCTGCACGTCGCGATAGCCCAGCTTGCCGACTTCGCCACGGATCTTCTCGAGATCGGCCGCCTGCGTGTAGGCCACTTCCATGACCGTACCGCCGGTGAACTCGATCGACATGTGCAGGCCCCGCGTGAGCAGGAAGAACACCGCCGCCACGAACGTGAGCGCCGAGATGATGTTGAAGATCAGGGCGTGCCGCATGAACGGCACGTCTTTCTTGATGCGGAAAAATTCCATGACTGTTTCCTCTCGCGCCTGCGGTTATTGCTCGCCTGCGTCGGGTGCGTTTTTCGCACCGTCCGGGCGCCAGACCTGACCGATCGCCAGCGTCTTGAGCTTGCGACGGCCGCCGTACCACAGGTTCACCAGACCGCGCGAGAAGAACACGGCCGAGAACATCGAGGTCAGAATACCCAGGCAGTGCACCACGGCGAACGCGCGCACCGGGCCCGAACCGAACGCCAGCAGCGCCAGACCGGCGATGAGCGTGGTCACGTTCGAGTCCAGAATCGTCGCCCAGGCATGCTCGAAGCCCAGCGAAATCGCCTTCTGTGCCGACGCACCCGCGCGCAATTCTTCGCGAATGCGTTCGTTGATCAGCACGTTCGCATCGATGGCCATACCGAGCGTGAGCGCGATAGCGGCAATCCCCGGCAGCGTGAGCGTGGCTTGCATCATCGAGAGCACGGCCACCAGCAGCAACAGGTTGAACAGCAGGGCGATCACCGAGAACACGCCGAACAGCATGTAGTACGCCATCATGAACACGGCGATGGCGATCAGGCCGTACAGCACCGAGTCGACACCCTTGTGCACGTTATCGGCACCCAGGCTCGGACCGATCGTGCGTTCTTCGATGATCTCCATCGGGGCGGCCAGCGAACCGGCGCGCAGCAGCAGTGCCAGGTCGTTGGCGCCCTGCGCCGAGCCCATGCCGGTGATCTGGAAGCTCTGGCCCAGTTCGCTGCGGATGTTCGCCACCGTCAGCACTTCGCCCTTGCCCTTCTCGAACAGCACGATGGCCATCGGCTTGCCGATGTTGTCGCGCGAGACGTCGCGCAGCACACGGCCGCCGGCGGCGTCGAGCTTGATGTTCACCGACGGTTGCTGGTGATCGTCAAAGCCCGCGGACGCGCTGGTGATGCGATCGCCGCTGAAGATCACCTGACGCTTGAGCATCACCGGCGCGCCGTTGCCGTGCAGGAACAATTCGTCCTGCGGCGGCACCGGTGTGTCGGCCGTGATGAGGCGCGGGGCGTCCGGATCGACCAGACGCGCTTCGAGCGTTGCCGTACGGCCGATGATGTCCTTCGCCTTGGCGGTGTCCTGCACGCCGGGCAACTGCACGACGATGCGGTCCGGGCCTTCCTGCTGAATCACCGGCTCGGCCACACCGAGTTCGTTCACCCGGTTATGCAGCGTGACGATGTTCTGCTTGACGGCGTTGTCCTGTACCGCACGACGGGCGGCTTCCGTGAAGGCGCCCACGACCTTGAACGTTCCGTTCGGGCCGGCTTGCGTGGTGTAGGACAGATCGGGCAGGCCGTCGGTCAGGGCACCGCGGGCGCGCTCGGCGTCGTTCTGGTCGCTGAAGACGGCTTCGATGCCAGTGTCCGTACGCGTCACGCCGTTGTGGCGGATGTTCTTGTCGCGCAGCAGCGTGCGGGCATCGGCGGCGCTCGCGTCCAGGCGCTTGGTGATGGCGCCGGCCATGTCGACTTGCAGCAGGAAGTGCACCCCGCCACGCAGGTCGAGACCGAGATACATCGGCAGCGCGTGGATTCGGGTGAGCCATTCCGGCGAGGCCGAGAGCAGGTTGAGCGCGACGACGTAGGTCGGGTCCGTCGGGTCGCTGTTCAGCGCCGTCTGGAGCATGTCCTTGGCCCGCAATTGCGTGTCGGTGTCGGCGAAGCGAATGCGCACGCTCGGGTTGTTGCCCGTGCTGTCGAACACGGCGCCTTGATAGGCGATGTTCTGCGCCTTGAGCGCGTCTTCGGCGCGCGCGAGCGTCGAGGCATCGACCTTGACGGTCGCCTTGACGCTGGAAATCTGTACTGCCGGTGTTTCACCGAACAGGTTGGGCAGCGTATAGAACACCCCGATGGCAAGCGCCACCAGAATGAGGATGTACTTCCAGAGAGGATAGCGATTCATAGCAGCGGGCTAGGGTGATGCCATGTGGCAAACCGTGCTTCAGACCGGCTGGCATGGCAACGAGGGTCGCCAAGGCCGGCGTCGCCATGCACGGCGGCCGCCGTTGGAGGCGGCCGCGTGCAGTGGCGCGAAGGCTCAGAGCGCCTTGATGGTGCCCTTCGGCAGCAGGGTGGTGATCGCACCCTTCTGCACGTTGATTTCGACGTTTTCAGCGATCTCCACGGTCACGAAGGTCTCGCCGACCTTCGAGATACGACCGGCCAGGCCGCCCGAGGTCACGACTTCGTCGCCCTTGGCGAGGGCCGACAGCATGTTGCGCGTTTCTTTCTGGCGCTTCATTTGCGGACGGATCATGATGAAGTACAGCACCACGAACATCAGCACCAGCGGCAGGAAGCTCATCAGGTTGCTGGTCGGGCTCGCGGCGCCTGCCGTCTGAGCGAAGGCATTGGAAATCAGCACGTTCGGTTCTCCTTATGTAAGACGTGTAAAAGCCGCGTGTGGCCGGAGCTCCGGACACGCGCGGCGTGTGTTTCGGTGCGTGGATGCAGGATCCAAGCCCGACATTTTACCACTGCCCAACCCCGGTCTCCGGGGTTTCGGCGCCCGCTGGCGCGCGACGGCCGTCAATGCACGCCGCGCGCGCGATCGGCCCGGAACTGGGCGACGAAAGCGTCGAAACGGTGCGCTTCGATGGCATCCCGGATTTCCTGCATCAGCGTGAGATAGTAATGCAGGTTGTGGATGGTGTTGAGCCGCGCGCCCAGAATTTCCCCGGCTCGCTGCAAATGGTGCAGGTAGGCGCGCGAGAAGTTTCGACAGGCGTAACAGCCGCAAGTTTCGTCCAGAGGGCGCGTATCGGTCTTGTGCGACGCATTGCGGATCTTCAGATCGCCGAATCGCGTGAAGAGCCAGCCATTGCGCGCGTTACGCGTGGGCATCACGCAGTCGAACATGTCGACGCCCGCCGCCACGCCAGCCACGAGGTCCTCCGGTGTGCCGACCCCCATCAGGTAGTGGGGTTTGTTCGCCGGCAGCCGCGGCGCCACGTGCTGGAGCACGCGCATCATGTCTTCCTTCGGCTCGCCGACCGACAACCCGCCGATCGCATAGCCGTGAAAGTCCAGTTCCGACAACCCGGCGAGCGACTCGTCGCGCAAATGTTCGTACATACCGCCCTGCACGATCCCGAACAGCGCATTCGGGTTCTCTAGACGGTTGAATTCGTCGATGGAGCGCTTGGCCCAGCGCATCGACATGCGCATCGACTGGCCGGCCTCGACTTCCGTGGCCGGGCGGCCGTCGATCTCGTACGGCGTGCATTCGTCGAACTGCATGACGATGTCCGAGTTGAGCACGTGCTGGATCTGCATCGAGATTTCGGGCGAGAGGAAGAGACGGTCGCCATTCACAGGCGACGCGAACTTCACGCCTTCCTCGCTGATCTTGCGCAGCTCACCGAGGCTGAATACCTGAAAACCGCCGGAATCCGTGAGAATCGGACGATCCCAGCCCATGAAGCGATGCAGCCCGCCGTGGGCGGCGATCGTCTCCAGCCCGGGGCGCAGCCAAAGGTGGAAGGTATTGCCGAGGATGATCTGGGCGTTGTTCTCGACCAATTCGGCCGGCGACATCGCCTTGACCGAGCCGTAGGTGCCGACCGGCATGAAGATGGGTGTCTCGACCACGCCGTGGTTGAGCGTGACGCGCCCCCGGCGGGCTTGTCCGTCGGTGGTGATGAGTTCGAACTTGAGCATGTGTCGTGCGCCCCGGCACCACCGGCAACACAAGCCGGCGCCCGCACAGGACGTCAAATAAGCGGCCGGCGCCCCATGCGCGGCCAAGCCGCTATTGTACCGGGTCGCACGGCCGTCGATCCAACGGCCGTGCCGCGTCAGGCGGCGGCTTTCGGCGCGTCGTGAGGCGCCACGCGCGAGAGGATCATCGCGTCGCCGTAGCTGAAGAAGCGGTAGCGCTGCTCGATCGCATGCCGGTAGGCCGCGCGGATCGTCTCCATCCCCGAGAACGCCGACACCAGCATGAGCAAGGTCGATTTGGGCAAGTGGAAGTTGGTAATGAGCCGGTCGACCAGTTGGAAATGGTAGCCCGGCGTGATGAAAATGTCCGTCTCGGCACTGCCGGCGCGCAAGGTGCCCGGCGCCCCGCCCGCAGCCAGCGTGGCTTGCGCGGCCGACTCCAGGGCACGCATCGACGTCGTGCCGACCGCGACGACGCGGCCGCCGCGCGCGCGGGTGGCGGCGATGGCGTCGACCAGCGACGGCGTGATTTCGTACCACTCCGAGTGCATCTTGTGTTCGCCGATGTTCTCCACGCGCACCGGCTGGAACGTGCCGGCGCCCACGTGCAGCGTCAGTGTGGCGCGGTGCACGCCCAGTGCGTCGAGGCGGGCGAAGAGGCTGTCGTCGAAATGCAGCCCGGCGGTCGGCGCGGCCACCGCGCCCGGGTTGCGGGCATACACGGTCTGGTAGCGCGTTTCGTCGGCGGCGTCGGCGTCGTGTGCGATATACGGCGGCAAGGGCAGGCGGCCGTAGGTCTCCAGCAGCGTATAGCAGTCGTCCGGGAAGTGCAGCGTGTAGAACGGTTCGACGCGCTCGCCAACGGTCACGTCGAACGCATCGGCCAGATGCAGCACGGTGCCGGGCGTCGGGCTCTTGCTCGCCCGGATCTGCGCGAGCACGGTGCGGTTGTCGATCACTCGCTCGACGAGCACCTCAATCTTGCCGCCGCTCGCCTTCTGGCCGAACAGGCGCGCCTTGATGACACGGGTGTCGTTGAACACCAGCAAGTCGCCGGGGGCGAGCAGGCTGGGCAGATCGGCGAAGCGCCGGTCGTACAGATGGGGCGGCGTGACGCTGCCGTCGACCTCCAGCAGGCGGCTGGCGGTGCGCTCGGTGAGCGCGGTCTGCGCGATCAGTTCGGGCGGCAGGTCGAAATCGAAATCGGAAAGGGTATACATCAGCGTTTACAATGCGTAGCAACCGACATTTTACTTGGTTCGTCCGAAGGCCTGCCGGCACGGTGTGCGCCTCACGGCCGAACGTCCCCGACTCGCGACTGCATGACCGAACGCAGAATGCCCGCCACCGCGCCTGACGACGCCCCCGCCGACCTCGTGGATCTTGCCGATGCCGCCGGTGCACAGGCCGATGTCGCGCCACGTCCCGCAGCGAAGCGCGGCCGGCGCCCGGCTACGCCGGCGCACGCGCCGACAGGGGAGGACGACGCGGCCCCCGCCACGTCCACCCAGTCCTCCCAGTCACCGAAAAACGCGAAGGCCGCCGCGCGCAAGACGACCGGCTCGGGCACGGCCGACAAGCTCGCCAAGCTCGGCCTGAAGCGCGACATCGATCTGATTCTACATCTGCCGATGCGCTACGAGGACGAAACCACCCTGCGCAAGATCGGCGAAGTGCTGCCGAGCGAACTGGCGCAGGTGGAGGGCGTCGTCACGTCAAGCGAAGTGGCCTACCGGCCGCGCCGTCAATGGGTCGTACGCATTGCGGACGACGGCCACGAACTCGTGCTGCGTTTTCTGAATTTCTACGGCAGCCAGCAGAAGCAACTCGCCGTTGGCACGCGCGTGCGGGTGCGTGGCGAAGTGCGTGGCGGCTTCTTCGGATTGGAGATGGTCCACCCCGCGTATCGCGTGGTGCAGGACGCCGCCGCGCCGCTGCCGGAGTCCCTCACGCCGGTGTACCCGAGCGCGGCGGGCCTGTCGCAAGCATATCTGCGCAAAGCGATCCACAACGCGATGGAGCGCACGCCGTTGCCGGAGTTGCTGCCGCCAGGACTGCTCCAGCGTGTCATGGGGCCCGAGCATCCGCTCCCGGCGTTGTCCGACGCCGTCCACCTGCTGCACGCGCCTCCGCCCAACGTGTCCGAGACAGCGCTTGTCGAGCGCTCGCATCCGGCATGGCTGCGTATCAAGTGCGAGGAGTTGCTCGCGCAGCAACTGTCGCTCAAACGGGCACAGGCGGCGCGTCGACGGCTCGCGGCCCCTGCGCTCGGCGCCCGCGTGCCGGGGGGCTTGCTCGAACGTTTCGAGGCGGCGCTGCCGTTTCGCCTGACCGACGCCCAGCAACGCGTGTGGGCTGAGATCCGCGCCGATCTTGCCGAACCCCATCCGATGCAGCGCCTGCTTCAGGGCGACGTGGGCAGCGGCAAGACGATCATTGCGGCGCTGGCCGCGGCACAGGCCATCGACGCGGGGTATCAGGCGGCGATCATGGCGCCGACCGAAATCCTTGCGGAGCAGCATCTGCGCAAACTCTCGGGCTGGCTTGCGCCGTTGGGCGTCGAGGTCGCGTGGCTGGCGGGCAGCATGAAGGCGAAGGAAAAGCGCGAGGCCCTTGCGCGCGTGGCGAGCGGCGACGCGCAACTGGTCATCGGCACGCACGCCATCATTCAGGACACCGTCACGTTTGCGCGACTGGGCATGGCGGTAGTCGACGAGCAACACCGGTTTGGCGTGGCACAGCGTCTGGCGCTGCGCAGCAAGATGCAAACCGCCGGCATGGGCGGCAACGCCATGCCGCATCAGTTGATGATGAGCGCGACGCCCATTCCGCGAACGCTCGCGATGACGTACTACGCCGATCTGGACGTTTCCGTGATCGACGAGTTGCCGCCGGGCCGCAGTCCCGTCGTCACCAAGCTGATCAGTGACACGCGGCGCCCGGAAGTGATCGAACGCGTGCGGGCGGCGGCGCTGGCCGGCCGCCAGGTGTACTGGGTTTGTCCGCTGATCGAGGAGAGCGAGGCGCTGCAATTGCAGACGGCCGTCGACACGCATGCCCAACTGGTCGCGGCGCTGCCCGAGTTGCGTGTGGGACTCGTGCACGGGCGGCTCGCGCCGGCGGAGAAGGCGGCCGTGATGGACGACTTCACGCGTGGCGACACGCATCTGCTGGTGGCGACCACGGTCATCGAAGTGGGGGTGGACGTGCCGAACGCCTCGCTGATGGTCATCGAACATGCGGAGCGCTTCGGGCTTGCGCAACTGCACCAGTTGCGCGGACGCGTGGGGCGCGGCTCGGCCGAATCGGTGTGCCTGTTGATGTATGCGTCACCGTTGTCGATGGGCGCGAAGGCCCGTTTGCAAACGATGCGCGAGACTACCGACGGTTTTGTCATTGCGCGACGCGATCTGGAGATTCGCGGCCCGGGTGAATTTCTCGGCGCGCGGCAGTCGGGCGCGGCGATGTTGCGCTTCGTCGATCTGAATGAGGACGCGTGGCTGATCCCGGGCGCCCAGGAGGCGGCCGATGTGCTGCTCGCGTCGCACCCCGGTGCCGTGGCGGCGCACCTGGAGCGCTGGCTCGGGGCGCGGGAAGACTATCTGAAGGCATGACGCCGGTGTCTGCGCGACGGTCGGGCGGCGAGGCGTCAACGGACGCATCTGCGCTGGCATCAACGCGGACGTCGACCGAAAACGGGCAATCGCCGCTCGATTGTGCTATAAAAAACAAAATCTATCGATTGCGGTAATTCGATTAATTTACACAGGTTAGGACGACATGACCCTCACGGAACTCAAGTACATCGTGGCGGTGGCGCGCGAACGCCATTTCGGTCGCGCAGCGGAAGCCTGTTTCGTCAGCCAGCCGACGCTCTCGGTGGCCATCAAGAAGCTCGAAGACGAGCTGAACGTACAGATTTTCGAGCGTGGCGCCGCCGAAGTGAGCGTGACGCCGCTCGGCGAGCAGATCGTTGCCCAGGCGCAGCGAGTGCTCGAGCAGACGATCGCCATCAAGGAAATCGCCAAGCAGGGGCGCGATCCGCTTGCCGGGCCGCTGCGTCTGGGCGTGATCTACACGATCGGGCCGTATCTGCTGCCGTCCCTCGTCAAACAGATGATCGAGACGACGCCGCAGATGCCGCTCATGCTGCAGGAGAACTACACGCTCAAGCTTATCGAGCTGCTCAAGCAGGGCGAAATCGATGCGGCGGTCATGGCGCTGCCGTTCCCGGAGAGCGGCCTGATGGTGCGCCCGCTTTACGACGAACCGTTCGTCGTGGCGCTGCCGCGTTCGCATCCGTGGTCTGAGCGTGAGCACATCGACGCGGGCGATCTCAAGCAGGAGACGATGCTGCTGCTGGGCAGTGGGCATTGTTTCCGCGATCACGTCCTGGGCGTGTGTCCGGAACTGATGCGCTTCTCGCAGAATGCCGACGGTATCCAGAAGACGTTCGAAGGCTCGTCGCTGGAGACCATTCGCCATATGGTCGCGAGCGGCGTAGGCATCACCGTGCTGCCGAAGACGTCGGTGCCCGAGACGCAGGCGCCCGACAGCCTGCTGCGCTATGTGCCGTTCTCGGCACCAGTGCCTGACCGTCGCGTCGTGCTGGCGTGGCGCAAGAGCTTCACGCGGCTGCCCGCCATCGACGCCGTGGCGCAAGCCATCGCCCGATGCCATCTGCCGGGCGTGATTCCCCTCGATCTGCCGGCAACATCGAACTGATACGCCGGGACCCACCCGTTCCGTTACCGCTTGAAGGTGCAATACGCCGTCGCTTGGTGCTGCGGCGTATTGTTTTTAGCTATTGAGCACATAAAAACGATTAACTCGACCGTTTTTATAAGGCGAATTAGTCTTAAGCACCGAGAAGCCCGGCAAGCCATGACCGAGCGCGTCGACTACGGCCAGAAGGCGCGTATGGCGGCAATGCCGTAGGCCCCGGCGTGGCGCGCGCTCGACAAGGCGTCGTCCCGCATGCCGCCGAGGGCGAACACCGGCAGCGACGTTTGCGCGGCGAGCGCGGTGAACGCGGGCCAGCCAAGCGGCTTGGCGTCCGGATGCGTCGCGGTGACGAGCACGGGCGATAGCGTAATGAAGTCGAGGCCCAGACGCGTGGCGCGTTCGACCTGTTCCGCGTTGTGACAGGCGGCGCTGACAAGCTTCCAGCCCGCGGGACGAGCATCGCAGACCATGAGTCGCGCACTCGTCAGATGCCAGCCGTCTGCCTGCGGGACAGTACTGGCGTGCACGCTGTTCGGTGCGTCGAGCCAGAGATCCGCAACGCTTTGCGGCGGGTTGAGGATAAGTTGCGCACCTGCCGCATGGGTCAATGCCAGGGCGCTCTCTGCCAAGGCCCGGTAGCTGTCGGCATCGAGCGAACGATTGCGAAGCTGTACCAGACGGATGCCGCGGGCGAGTGCTTGCGCGAGTTGTGACGCGAACCCGGCGATCTGTGAGCGCGTCGCGATATCGGGCGTCACCAGGAGTTGGCGCGGCAGAGGCGTTTGAGCGGGAGGCGTGGCACGGTCCGCTTTGTCGTGCGCGGCCGGGCGGTCGGGCATCGACAGGCGGTAGGCGGAATCTGCGGGGTCGGCGGACATGCGCGCAGTGTAACCGGAATGCCAGCGCGCACGTCTCGAGGAAAGTACGGAGAGCGCTCGCGCGAAACATCGGCGGGTGAGAGGCATCACATCCAGACGTGCCGGGTATCGTCACACGATCCCGATAGACTGGACCGATGCCCGCCGAAGTCGGGATTCGTCGGCCTGCGCCGGCATTTTCATTTCAGTCCAGTGTGCCCCCACAGTACGACGGGGGGCACCATCACCAACGGAGTCGGACCATGGCAAAGAAGAACAATGTGGCTAGCGTGAATATCGGCATCAGCGAGAAGGATCGCAAGCGTATCGTCGAAGGATTGAGTCATCTGCTGGCCGACACCTATACCCTTTACCTGAAGACGCACAACTTCCATTGGAATGTGACCGGTCCGATGTTCAACACGCTGCATCTGATGTTCGAAGGCCAGTACAATGAACTCGCCCTGGCCGTCGACCTGATTGCCGAGCGTATTCGCGCGTTGGGTTACCCGGCGCCGGGGACCTACAAGGAGTTTGCGAAGCTGTCGTCGATTCCCGAAGCCGACGGTGTGCCGGCTGCCGAAGAGATGATTCGCCAATTGGTCGAAGGGCAGGAAGCGGTGACCCGCACCGCGCGCGGCATTTTCCCGACGGTCGACGCCGCCTCCGACGAGCCGACCGCCGACCTGCTCACGCAACGCATGCAACTGCATGAAAAGAACGCATGGATGCTGCGCAGCCTGCTGGCCTGACAGCCTGACGTCAGGCCCAGCTATCGCACGGAAAATGTCATAGGGAAAAGGTGCGCTGCGCAGTGCAGTCCAGTACACTGGCCGGATGCCCTTCGATTGGCTTGCCCGCACCCTTCTCGTCACCCTGTTCCTGCCGCCGGTCAATGTACTGCTGCTAGCGGGTTTCGCCGTCGCCATCGGGCGGCGCTGTCCGCGTGTCGGCAAAACGTTGGCGATCGTCGCGATACTTGCGCTATGGGTGCAGGCGATGCCTTGGTTCGGCCGGCAGTTGGCTCGACCGCTGGAAACCGGCTCCCCGATCGATCTCAAGTCGCTCGACGCCGCGCGCGGGGTGAGCGGGGCGGCAGCGACGCTGCCGCAGGCGGTGGTGATCCTTGGTGGCGGGGTGACCCGTCACGCGCCAGAATTCGGGCGTGAACGCGATTCCGATCTGAAGGCCCCCACGTTGGCCCGCGTGCGGTACGGCGCGCTGCTCGCGCGTCGCACGCAATTGCCGGTGCTTGTCTCGGGCGGCAGTCCGACTGGCGATGTGGTCGAGGCGCGCATGATGGCCCAAGTCGCGACCGAAGAATTCGGCGTCCCGGTGCGCTGGATCGAAGGACAATCGTTGAATACGGCGCAAAACGCCACCTTCAGCGCGCGTATGCTGGCGAACGTCGGCGTGTCGCGCGTCTATCTGGTCACGAGCGCCTGGCATATGCGCCGGGCCCGCGACCAGTTCGAACGTGCTGGACTGACGGTGGTACCCGCACCGTGCTGCAATGCGAATGCGTTCGAAGCGGATGTTATCCCCGGCTGGTGGCCCACCGTCGGTGGCTTGCGCACCACACATCAGGCGCTGCGCGAATGGATGGCCCTGGCCGTGGGGCATTGAGCTTTTCATTCCCTTTTCGATGCCACGAAGTACCGGCGTCTCAAAGGGACGACGAACGAATCGGGGTCACGCATGGATGCGGGCTCCTTGAATTGCCAACCTCAAACGAGAGAGACGTATGAAGACGAAAGCTGTCCTGAGCGTTGAAGACGTGCAGAAGATCAACGCCGCCGCCGTGGCCGAAGCCACCGCGAACGGTTGGAACGTGTGCATCACGATCGTCGACGACGGCGGTCACGCGCTGTCGCTGTATCGTATGGACGGTGCGGCGCCCAGCACGGCCATGATGTCGCTGGGCAAGGCGCAGACCTCCGCGGTCGGCCGTCGTGAAAGCGGCGCGTTCGAGGAGATGATCAATGGCGGCCGCTTTGCGTTCCTGAGCGCGCCGAACACCGCGATGCTCGAAGGCGGCGTGCCCATCGTGATCGACGGCAACGTGATTGGCGCGGTCGGTGTGTCCGGTGTGAAGTCGACGCAGGATGCCCAGATCGCGCGGGCTGGGATTGCGGCGGTCAAGCGCGCCTGAGCGCCTCGGGGCACTCGCCCGCCTCCACAGATCCGTAGGGACAAAAAGCATCGTCGATGAGTTCGGCGATGCTTTTTTTTCGACGGCACCAAAGAAAAACCCGTCCTCGCGGACGGGTCAAAGGCTTGTCAGGCCGGATGGCCACCCCCTGAGGCTTGGCAGGCTGGGCCACGAGGAGAACATCAATGAAACTCGCGTGGACGGACAAAAAAAGCGGCTTGGCTGGCGTGCAACGCAGGTAGAGAGGGGCTTGCCGTAACTACATGGGATTGCGTTGCATTCGCTGGCTACTGCCAAACACCTCTTAGGCGAGGTGGTCCCCACAAAACTCGGTAACGGGGCGGCACGGTCGTGGTCGTGCCGCCGCCAAAATTCGTGACGGATTGCGCGTCTTATTTCGTCAGGATCAACTTGCCGTACCGCGTGGCGCGCAACTGATACGTCTGTCCGTTGTGCAGGATGTTCACGCATTGCGTGCCTTGCAGCAGGTGTTCGCTCGTGAGCGCGCGCCCCGTGGTGTGGCTGGCCGATTTATCCGTTTGCGCACGTGACGCCGACAACGTGCGGCGCGGTGCCATGGCGGGCGGGGTCTGGCGGGCAGGGGTGTGGCTTGCGGTCATCTCGCTCATCCGTGTGGCTGACTATGAGACAGATAATAAATGAGAATCATTACCATTTACATTTAAATATGGCTATTGCTGTGATTTCCAAATAGTGAGTGGCTAATCGCGGATTCGCCGGACGGTGGCACGCCACGCCCGGCGAATCGTTTGCCGATGATCGCTTAGCCCAGCGCGCCTTGTTCGGCGAGTGCCCGGATCTGCCCGACGGTGTCGATATCGGCCTCACGATAGGCGGACTTCACGAACTCGCTATAGCGCGTGTCTGCCGTGGCGGCGTCTTCCTGCAGTGTGGTGCTGTAGGTGAAGCGCACGAAGTAATGCGTCGGCGTCGGTTCTTCGATACGCATGGTGAGGGTGCCACCCGCGTGTTGATCCGTCGCCGCTGTCTCGTAG
Source organism: Pandoraea cepalis (assembly GCF_902459665.1). Taxonomy (GTDB): domain Bacteria; phylum Pseudomonadota; class Gammaproteobacteria; order Burkholderiales; family Burkholderiaceae; genus Pandoraea; species Pandoraea cepalis. Next base: position 915,255 of record NZ_CABPSL010000001.1, read on the forward strand.
CGCACCCACTGCTGGGCCTCGAAGACGACCCGGTCGTGCACCACCGCTTCACCGAAGCGCAGCTCGCGGGTCAGCGAGTCGTCGGTGCGTTCGTGCACGATGCACTTGTCGAGTCCGAGCACGAAAGTCTCCGGTTGCTCGGCGCGCAGCACGAGACCGCGCCACAGTTGATCGCGCGTCAACGCGAAGGCCAGCGGATTCAGGAGGTCGTTGACCTCGATCAGGTGTTCGTACTGCAAGAAAGTCTCCCCGTGCATCGGTGCGGGCCGGCATGCGGTGACAGCATGCCGGCGTCGCGCCGAATATTACTCGACCAACAGACTGTCGATGGCAATGGTGCCCGATAACACCTTGTGAATTGGGCACGCATTCGCGATTTCCAAGAGGCGCTGACGCTGCTCCTCCGACAAATCTCCGGCCAGTTCGATTTTGCGCGTGATTTGCGTGGTCCCGACGGGCGGTTTGCCGTCCGGATTCATCGCGAGCGTCACGGTCACTTCCTTGAGCGGCCATTCCTTGCGCCGCGCATACATCTGCAACGTGATCGAGGTGCAGGCGCCGAGACTGGAAAGCAGCAACGCCGCAGGGGCGGGACCGAGGTCGCCGCCGCCGAGCGCCGCGGGCTCGTCGGCCAGCCATTCATGCTTGCCGTCCGAGAGAGGCGTGGTAAAACCTGCGGCGCCCAGATGGGCGGTGACTATCGCTTCTGCAGCCATGGCAGCTCCTGTGGGGGCCAAATCAACGTTAGGGTGAACGTCACGGAACGTATCGGGAGAGGATGAGAACGGCCCGGTGAAGACGTCGAGCCACAACGCACTCTGCGTGCCATTGTGACCCAAATTCACCGGGCCGGTACGAACGGCGGGGATCTCCCCGACGACGACGCCTCAGTCGGTGGTGCTCGAGGCCGGAATCCGTCCCATTCGGCCGGCCTGGAAGTCGAGAATCGCCTGACGAATCTCGCCCTCCGTGTTCATCACGAACGGGCCGTAGCGGGCCACCGGCTCACCCAGCGGCTTGCCGCCGATCAGCAGGAACGACATCGGTCTGTCGCTAACGTTGCGCACGGCAATGCGCTCGCCGGCGTCGCCGAATACGACCATCTGATGCGTCTTGGCCACAGTGGCGTCGTCGCCGAATTGCCCTTCGCCGTCGATCACATAGGCGAACACGTTGAAGTCCGTGGGCACCGAATGATCGAGCACTCCCTGCGATTGCAGCGTGAAGTGCTGGTACAGGATCGGCGTCCGCGTTTCGATGGCGGCGCGCGTGCCAAGCGCCTCGCCCGCAATCACGCGCACCGACACTTTGCCGTCTTCGCTGGTCGCGCTCGGGATGCCGGCCGCCGGCAGTTCCTGGTAGCGCGGCGTCATCATCTTGTCCGTGCGCGGCAGGTTCACCCAGAGCTGGAAGCCGTGCATCTCGCCGCCGCGCTGCTGAAAGGCCTGCGAGGGCATTTCGGAGTGGATGACGCCCGCACCGGCCGTCATCCACTGCACATCGCCTGGCGTGAGCTTGCCCGCGTGGCCTTGTGAGTCGCGATGCTCCATTTCGCCAGCGAGCAAGTACGTCACGGTCTCGAAGCCGCGGTGCGGGTGATCGGGGGCGCCCTTGGCGTCGCCGGGGGCGACTTGCATTGGCCCCATTTCGTCGAGCAGGAGGAACGGATCGAAGTCCGTCATCATGCGTGTCGGGAACGGGCGATTGACGTGAAAACCGGCGCCTTCCTGCGTTTGCGCTGCCGTGAAGACGCGGGCGATCGGGCGGGCGGACGGGGTGCTCATGGGGAAACCTCCTGTGGGGGGCGCACGCCGAGATGGCGTTGTGCGTCCAATGTCGTGCCCAAACTATATCGGGGCGCATGGCCCTGGGAGTAGCCCGTAACGCAGGAAGGATTGTTACCCGATTGGAACAATGCTGGCCAAATGTGGCCGCACGACGTCGTTTGCGAATTCGATGGGCGAAAAAAAGCGCGGTGACGAGCACCGCGCTTGCGCGATTCGTGAACGCGTCAAACCTATTTCGTGTCGGGGGCGGTCACGAAGCCGAGTTTGGTGATGCCGGCCGTCTGCGCTTGCGCCAGCACTTTGGCGACGCTCTCGTAGCGCACGTTCTTGTCGGCGAACAGGTGCAGTTCCGGCTGCGGCTGCGCTTCGGCGGCCTGCGCCAGGCGCGCCTTGAGCGCGGTCTCGTCGACGACCTGCTTGTCCCAGAAGACGGTGCCGTCGGCCTGGATCGACAGATCGATCTTGGCCGGCTTGGTGTCTTCCGGCTGGCTGCTTGCCTGCGGCAGGTCGAGCTTGACCGATTGATTGAGCACCGGCAGCGTCACGATGAAGATGATCAGCAGTACCAACATGACGTCGACGAGCGGCGTCATGTTGATCTCGCTCATCATGGCGTCGTCGGCACCGTCGTCGCTGCTGTATGAACCCATAGCCATGGCGAACTCCTTGTCTGGCGCGGCGGTTTAGCTGGCGCTGGCCGGGGTGGACTTGCGCACCGGCGAGACGTTGGTCGCGAACTGCGTCGGGTGCAGGCTGGCGCCGGTCAGGAAGTAGGCGTGCAGGCTGTGGGCAAAACGGTTGAGCTTCGACACGATGCCCTTGTTGGCGCGCGTCAGGGCGTTGAAGCCGAGCACGGCCGGAATGGCGACGAACAGACCGAAGGCGGTCATGATGAGCGCCTCGCCCACGGGGCCGGCCACTTTGTCGATCGTCGTCTGGCCCGATGCGCCGATCGCCAGCAGGGCGTGATAGATGCCCCATACCGTGCCGAACAGACCGACGAACGGTGCGGTCGAGCCGATCGACGCCAGCATGGCCAGGCCGCTTTGCAGGCGCGACACCGTGTCGTCCACCGAGTTCTTCAGGGCGCGCGTGATCCAGTCGCTCACATCCATCTTGTCGTGCAGGTGCGGCTGGCTCTGGCGGTGATGCTCGGCGGCGTCCTGGCCGGCGAGGGCCAGTGCGAGGAACGGGTTGTTCTGCCCGGATTCCCCCAGCTTCTGCAGACCGGCGGAGAAATTCTCCGAGTGCCAGAAATCCGGCTCGGCGGTGCGCGTCAGGCGGCTCAGGCGGAAGACCTGGGTGCCCTTGATGAGGATGACCGTCCACGACAGCACAGACATCACCAACAACACGATCGCGATGGCTCGGGTAACGAAATCGCCCTGCGCCCAGACGTGGCTCAAACCATACTCTTGCATTTTGCTTTCCTCGGGAGATCCCGTTCGTGAAGGGTTGCGTTAATTGTCGATGTTGAATCTGAAAGGCTTCGTCGCCGTGGTTTCTACCGCGCGTCCGTCTTTCATCGGCGCAGCGCAGCGCATCTTGTAGGCCGATTCGATGGCGGCTTTATCGAGTCTCGGATAACCACTCGACTTGACGATGTTTGCCTCCGCCACTCGGCCTTGCACATTGATGACCATCCTTACCGTCGCGACGCCCTCCTCACCGAGTCGGCGTGACTGCGTCGGATAGATCAGCGGCGGATCCGGGCATTCGAGTTTCAGCCCTTCGACGCGGCCCGGCGGCGCGACGGCCTGTGCCGGTGCTGGCGGTGCCGCTGGCGCGACAGGTGCCGTGTCTTTCACCGGCTCGGCACTTGGCTGCGGCGGCGCTACCGGCTCGGCCTTTTGTGCGATGGCATTGGGCGCCGATACGCGAGGCTTGGGCGGCGGCGGAGCGACCTTTGGCTTCGGAGGTTCGGGCGCGGGCTTGGGGGGGGATGCCTGCGGCGGCGCGGGTCTCGGTTGGGGCGGAACGATGGTGGCGGTGAAGACCGTCGGCACAATCGTGGCCGGCGCCGGGGCATTTCGCAGGTGCGACAGGCCCACCAGCGCGGCAATGTGGGCGACGACGATCACTGCCGCAATTGCGACGGCGCGCGGCGACATCAGCGGATCGCGGCTCGGCATGAGCGTGAGGCCAGAAGGGGGCACGGTCGACATGGTAACGGCTAGGGTACGCTAAATTGCGGCGACGAACGGCGAGCGCTGCGCGGTGCGCGATGACTCGACGTTCGGGATAGGCCGGGACGTACGATGAAAGGAAAACCGCGCCAAGCGGCGCGGTCGGCGAACACAGTGACGGCATGAATCGAGCGCCGTGCGCGAACTCACTTTCGAAACAGAAAAAACGACAAACATAGCGTCGACACAAAGCCAATCAGGAGTTCCATTTGACACCTCCGGTGGGTGAGAAGTCGCTGGCTGGCGCTGGGCGGCACATGCGAATCGTCGCATAGGCCGCCGTTGGCTGGCGCTGTTGCCGATGCGACACTTGGCCGCAGAGGCGATTCGGAAACATGCCAGGCAGAACACTCGGCAGAATCGCTGCCGATGCCGCAGGGCAATCGGGGGAGGGCGTGACGGTGCGAGCCGTCTCAGGCGGCCAGCGCCAGTTCCCGCACGACCACGACTTCCGAGGAGGGCGTCGCATGGGCTGACTGGCAGCCACCATCGCACGAGCGGCCGCAGCACGGCGACGCACCGGACACCATTTCCTGAACATAAGGGCCGCACTTGCCGCAGCACAGCGCAACGCCGAGGTCGATCTGAAGATCTTCCATCGAGGTGGCACCGGCATCGATGCAGGCCTTGATCTGGCGTTCGGAGACGGATTTGCAGACGCAGACGATCATGATGAAAACGTCAAAATGTAACACTAATGAGAATAATTATTATTCAAGTGATGATGTTTTGCAAGTGCCGTCGACCTATTCCATGGCGCGAGCAGGGGTTTGCGGTCGCGGGTTCAGGCGGAGATGATGGGAAGGTTTGGGAGCGGATCGAGACTGGCCGGGCCATCCGACGTGATCTCGGCAATGTCGGCGATCTCGATCGTCTGAACGCGTGGCGCGTTGGGCAGTAGCCGATCGGCCATCGTCTGCAGCGCGCTTGCGTTCGCGGTGGCGAACAATTTGAGGTCGCCACGGGTGTCGGGCAGACGAGGGGCGATCAGGGCATCGGATTCGAGACGCCGCTGAAGCTGCCGGGCGATGGCCGCACCGGTGTCGATAAGGGAGAGCGTCGTGCCGAAGCGTCGCTGGATGGCCGGTATCAGGAAGGGATAGTGGGTGCAGCCGAGCACGAGCGTGTCGGCGCCTTGCGACACCATCGGTTCCACGTATCGTTCGAGCAGTGCCATGACGTCAGGTGAGTCGACATCGCCGGCTTCGATGCGCTCGACGAGCCCGTGGCCCGGCTGGCAAAGGAAGCGTTGGCCTTGTGCGGTGTGGCGCGCGAGCAGATCGGCGAACCGGGTGCTGCGCAGCGTGGCCGCCGTAGCGAGGACCCCGATTACACCGCGCTTCGACACTGCCGCTGCGGGTTTGATGCCGGGCTCGACGCCGACGACCGGCCAAGAGGCATCGGCGCGAAGTGCTGCCACGCCGTGCGCCGTCGCGGTGTTGCAGGCGACGACGAGTGCCTTGGCACCGCGCTCGCGCAGCCACCGGCCGATCGCCAGTGTGCGTTGTTCGATGAACGCGTCGGGGCGCTCGCCGTACGGAGCGAAGCGGGAGTCGGCCACATAGAGCAGGGACTCTTGCGGGAGGAGGGCGCGTACGGCCTGAAGCACCGACAGGCCGCCGAGACCGGAATCGAAAACGCCAATCGGCGCGTTGGAGGGCATGGCAAACGAAAAAGGGCCGGCAAATGGCCGGCCCTGGAATTCTAGCGCAAAGCCCGCGAACCCATATCGGTGCGGCGATGCGTGGTGCGTCCGCGTGCTGCGGCGTGCGACCTTATTCGTCGAACGACGCCATGCCAGACTGCTGATAGTTCTGCAGACCGACCTTGTCGATCAGTTCGATTTGCGTTTCCAACCAATCGATGTGCTCTTCGGTGTCGTGCAGGATCTCGTTGAAGATTTCGCGCGAGACGAAGTCCTTCACGCTTTCGCAATGGGCGATCCCTTCCTTGCAAGTTTTTTGCGAGAGGTATTCGAGCTTCAGATCGCACTTCAGGATTTCTTCCGTGTTCTCGCCGATGAGCAGCTTGTGCAGATCTTGCAGGTTCGGCAGGCCGTCGAGCATGAAGATGCGTTCGATCAGCTTGTCGGCGTGCTTCATCTCGCCGATGGACTCGTCGTACTCGTGCTTGCCGAGCTTTGCGAGGCCCCAGTGGTTGTACATCCGGGCGTGCAGAAAGTACTGGTTGATCGCCGTCAACTCGTTCGTGAGCTGCGCGTTGAGGAGTTCGAGAACTTTCTTGTCGCCTTTCATTTGGAATCCCTGCCTTGTTCGGTTTGCGAGCGGTTGAAGCGTAGCCTGAAAAGGCTGGGAAGCCAAGCCTTGCCGGGCCTTTCGTGAACCAAGGTGCAAATGGAAATGCGATCCATTCGTGCTCCTTCGTGTGAGATCGGCATGGCGCGGATCGGCGCGGAGCGGACAAAAAAAGCCCGGCGAAGGCCGGGCTCGGTCCAGCAGGCGCTGACCCGGCTGTCTGCGGCCGGGGGCAACCGGGTGTCGCGTTGTGGCGCGCTACTTCGCGCTACGTCGCCTTACGGCGCATTACTCGGCAGCGACCGGGATCTTGCCGATCTTGGCTTGCCATTCCTTCGGACCAGTCTGGTGCACCGAGACGCCGGTCGAATCGACGGCCACGGTCACGGGCATGTCCTTGACGTCGAACTCGTAGATCGCTTCCATGCCGAGGTCTTCGAACGCGAGCACGCGCGCCGCACGAATGGCCTTGGACACGAGATAAGCGGCACCGCCAACGGCCATCAGGTACGCAGCCTTGTGCTTCTTGATCGCCTCGATGGCGGCCGGGCCGCGCTCCGATTTGCCGATCATGACGGCGAGCCCCGTCTTCGACAGCATCATGTCGGTGAACTTGTCCATGCGGGTGGACGTGGTCGGGCCCGCCGGGCCGACGACTTCGTCGCGCACCGGATCGACCGGGCCGACGTAGTAAATCGCGCGGCCGTTGAAGTCCACCGGCAGCGGCTCGCCGCGGCCGATCATGTCGGCGATGCGCTTGTGTGCCGCGTCGCGACCGGTGAGCATCTTGCCCGAGAGCAGCAGGGTCTGGCCCGGCGTCCAGCTGGCGACTTCTTCCGGCGTGAGCGTGTCCAGGTCGACGCGCTTGCTCGTCTCGGTATTCGGTGCCCAGTGCACGTTCGGCCATGCGTCGAGCGACGGTGCGGCGAGGAACGACGGGCCCGAGCCGTCCAGCGTGAAGTGCGCATGACGCGTGGCCGCGCAGTTCGGGATCATGGCGACCGGCTTGGACGCCGCGTGCGTCGGGTAGTCGAGGATCTTCACGTCGAGCACGGTCGCCAGGCCGCCCAGGCCTTGCGCGCCGATACCGAGGGCGTTGACCTTCTCGAACAGCTCGATACGCAGCTCTTCGTTCCAGTTCTGCGGACCGCGCTTGATGACGTCATGAATGTCAATCGGGTCCATGAGCGATTCCTTGGCGAGCACCATGGCTTTTTCCGCCGTGCCGCCGATCCCGATGCCGAGCATGCCCGGCGGGCACCAGCCGGCGCCCATCGTCGGCACCGTCTTCACGACCCAGTCGACGATCGAATCGGACGGGTTGAGCATCACGAACTTCGACTTGTTCTCCGAGCCGCCGCCCTTGGCTGCGACCGTGATGTCGACCTTGTCGCCTTCCACGATTTCGTAGTGGATGACGGCGGGCGTGTTGTCCTTCGTGTTCTTGCGACCGGCTTCGGGCGGCGCCACGATCGAGGCACGCAGCACGTTGTCCGGGTGCATGTACGCCTGACGCACGCCTTCGTTGATCATGTCGGTGAGGTTGCGCTTGGCGTCCCAGCGCACATTCATGCCGACCTTCACGAACACGGTCACGATGCCGGTGTCCTGGCACAGCGGGCGGCGGCCTTCGGCGCACATGCGGCTGTTGGTCAGGATCTGCGCGATGGCGTCGCGCGCGGCGGGGCTTTGCTCGGCCTCGTACGCCCGGCCCAGTGCCTGGATGTAATCGGCCGGATGGTAGTAGCTGATGTACTGCAGGGCACCGGCGACGCTCTGAATGACGTCGTCTTCTTTAATGACGGTAGACATGAAACGGCTCTCGACTTAGTGGGGACGGATAGGGGTAATGACTTGCGGGGTCGCGTACGCCGGGGCGTGGCTCTCGTTCGTCAACTTGTTGACGACGGCCATGACGACGGCGGAAAGCAGGAAGACACAATGAATGATCACCTGCCACATGATCGTGTGGGGCGTTTGCTGGGCGGCATCGATAAAGGTCTTGAGCAGGTGGATCGACGAAATACTGATGAGCGCCATCGACAGCTTCACCTTGAGCACGCCGGCGTTCACATGATCGAGCCACTCCGGCTCGTCCGGATGGCCTTCGACACCGAGGCGCGAGACGAACGTCTCGTAGCCGCCGATGATGACCATGATGAGCAGGTTCGAGATCATCACCACGTCGATCAGGCCGAGCACAACGAGCATGATCTGCGTTTCGTCGAACGTCGTGGCGTGCGAGATCAGGTGCCAGAGTTCGGCCAGGAACTTGTAGACGTAGACGCCTTGCGCGGCAATCAGCCCCAGATACAACGGCAGTTGGAGCCAACGGCTGAAGAAGATGATGCGGGGCAGGGGGCGCATCGGCGCGTCGGACGGGCGGCCGGGAGTCGACATGGCGGTTTTGACGAAATGGTGACAGTGGTCGGCGCTTGCCGCGGCAGACCGGAATTATTGGATACGCAAATCAAATAGAAGGACATCGGGCGATACGGCGACTGGCTTGCCCGTGACGGATATCGCGTCGCGACATTCGGCTTGGCGGGCATTTTACAACGTCTGGCCGCAGGCGCTGTGTCCGATTCAATCTCGGGCGGGCAATAGCGTCTTGCGTGAACCGGCGCGCGGCAACGCGGCGAGCACGATCCCGGCGACGGTCAGGGCCAGCGCGGCGCCTTGGGCGGCGGCCAGCCGCTCGCCGAGGAAGATCACGCCGTACGCGGTCGCCGCCACGGGCACCATGGCGGTGAAAACCCCCGCGAGTTGAGCGCTGACGTGCCGAATGCCGCGCATCCACAGGAAAAACGAGAAGACACTGGCGGCGAGTCCGTACCAGACGATGAGCGCCCAATGCCCGGGCGTCAGCGCTGCGTAGTTCACGGCCATCAGGCCCGCCACGCCGAAGGGGAGCATCAGCGCGCCGCCGATCAGGTGGGTGTAGGCGCAGATATCGATGGCGGCGAGTTCGGCGGCGAGCCGTTTCGAGACGATCACGTAAATGGCTTCGCAGACCACGGCGCCGAGCACGAGCAGGTTGCCCAGCCAGGCGTTGCCGGCGGCGCCCGGGGCGCTGGCGCTGTGCGTGTCGCCGCGCGACAGGTTGAGCAGGGCGACCCCGGCAATCGCCAGTCCGATGCTCACCAGCGTGCGTCGTGACGGCCGTTCGCGCAGCACGCCCCACGACAGCAGGGCGACACAGGCCGGCAGCGTCGCGGTGATGACCCCGGCGGCGGTGGCCGTCGTCATCCGTACGCCCGAGAGCATGAGCAAGGTAAAGAGAAACGTGCCGAAGAACGTTTGCACGAAAAGGTTGCGCCATTGGGGGCGCGTGACGCGTCGCATGGCCGACGGACGGTAGCGGGGCGCGAGGGCGACGATGGCGATCACGAAGCGCCACAGCGCGAAGGCGGCCACCGGCATGACGGCGACCATGGTCTTGCCGATGCCGACGTTGGTGCCCACGAAGGTCATCGCCAGTGCCAGCGCGAAACTCGGAAAACGCGCAAACAGGCGGTCGGCGGGTGACCCCGTCGGGGGCGACGGCGTGGGTGGTTGGAACGGAGATGTCGAATTCACGGGCGCTCCGTGCGAGTCCGGGGTGGCGAGTCGGGGGGGATGCGGGTAGGATTGTAGCGAATTCGCCACAGTCTGACGCCCTACGGGTGCGCGTTCGCGCGAGTCCCGCGCGCGGCGCGACGACGTCGCGTGCGCCAGTGTAAGGCGTTAGTAAGTCGCTCGTCTTAATGTGACGTTAGCGATCTGTTTGGGCTTGATTGCAATGGTTTTTGCATATCTATAAGAGGGGACAACTCATGGCAGCAATCGAATCGGTATTGCAGGAGCAGCGCGTCTTCGCGCCGCCGCAGGCGCTCGTCGCCCAAGCGAAGATCTCCGGCATGCCCGCCTATGAGGCGCTGTGCGCCGAGGCCGACAAGGATTACGAGGGATTCTGGGCGCGCCAGGCACGCGAAAATCTGGCCTGGCACAAGCCGTTCACGCAAGTCCTCGACGAGACCAACGCGCCGTTCTATACGTGGTTCGCCGACGGTCAGATCAACGCTTCCTATAACTGTCTGGATCGCCAGATTGAAGCGGGCCTGGGCGAGAAGACGGCCATTCTATTCGAGGCAGACGATGGCACGGTGACCCCGGTCACCTATCGCGACCTGCTCGCGCGCGTGAGCCGCTTCGCCAATGCGCTCAAGGCCAAGGGAGTGAAGAAGGGCGACCGCGTGGTCATCTATATGCCGATGTCGATCGAAGGCGTGGTCGCCATGCAGGCGTGCGCGCGTATCGGCGCGACGCATTCGGTCGTCTTCGGCGGCTTCTCGGCCAAGTCGCTCAACGAGCGCGTGATTGACGCCGGGGCGGTGGCGATCGTCACTGCCGACGAGCAGATGCGGGGCGGCAAGGCGCTGCCCTTGAAGGCCATCGTCGACGAAGCGCTCGCGATGGGCGGCTGCGACCATGTGAAGTCCGTGATTGTCTACCGTCGCACGGGCGGCAATGTGACGATGCACCCAGGTCGTGACGAAGTGCTGCAAGATCTCGTCGCCGGTCAATCGGATCAGTGCGAACCGGAGTGGGTCAGCGCGGAGCATCCGCTTTTCATCCTCTATACGTCGGGCTCGACGGGCAAGCCGAAGGGTGTGCAGCACAGCACCGGTGGCTATCTGCTGTGGGCGTCGCTCACCATGCAGTGGACCTTCGACATCAAGCCCGACGACGTTTTCTGGTGCACGGCCGACATTGGCTGGATCACTGGTCACACGTACATCGCTTATGGTCCGTTGGCGGTGGGCGCGACGCAGATCGTGTTCGAAGGCGTGCCCACGTACCCGAATGCGGGGCGGTTCTGGGAGATGATCGGGCGTCACAAGGTGACCGTGTTCTATACGGCGCCGACGGCGATCCGTTCTTTGATCAAGGCGGCCGACCAGACGCCCGCGGTGCATCCGAAACAGTACGACCTGTCGTCGCTGCGCATTCTCGGGTCGGTCGGCGAGCCGATCAATCCGGAGGCGTGGATGTGGTATTACGAAAACGTTGGCGGCGGGCGTTGCCCGATCGTCGACACGTGGTGGCAGACGGAGACGGGCGGACACGTGATTACGCCGCTGCCGGGTGCCACGCCGCTGGTGCCGGGGTCGTGCACGCTGGGTCTGCCGGGCGTTGCGGTGGCCATCGTCGACGAAACCGGGCAGGACGTGCCCAACGGTCAGGGCGGCATGCTGGTGATCAAGCGTCCGTGGCCGGCGATGATTCGCACGATCTGGGGCGATCCGGAGCGTTACAAGTCGAGCTACTTCCCGTCGGAGTTGGGCGGCAAGATCTATCTGGCGGGGGATGGCTCGATTCGCGACGCCAAGACGGGCTACTTCACGATCATGGGCCGAATCGACGACGTGCTGAACGTCTCGGGCCACCGCATGGGCACGATGGAAATCGAGTCGGCGCTTGTCGCCAACCCTCTCGTGGCCGAAGCGGCGGTCGTGGGGCGCCCCGACGACACCACGGGCGAGGCGATCGTGGCGTTCGTGGTGCTCAAGCGTTCGCGCCCGACGGGCGACGAAGCCAAGCAACTGGCCGTTGAACTGCGTAATTGGGTGGGCAAGGAGATCGGGCCGATCGCCAAGCCGAAGGACATTCGCTTTGGAGACAACCTGCCGAAGACTCGTTCGGGCAAGATCATGCGCCGTTTGCTTCGCGTGATTGCCAAGGGTGAGGAGATTACGCAGGACACGTCTACGCTAGAGAATCCGGCCATTCTGGAGCAGCTCAAGCAGGCGCAGTAAGCGCGGGTTCCGCGGCGGGGCTATGGCAAATCGCTCGCAGACCGGCTCGGCCGGCAAGGCCGACGCGGTGGGCGTCAGCCGGCCGCCGGGGCTTGCTGCCGGTGGCTCGCTGCCCGATGTCGACTGGCATGGGGCAGCCGCCGGCATTGCGGCGCGCCACTGGCGCAGGACATTGCGTTGGGTAGCCGTGCTCATGGCGATCGGCTTCGTGGTGACATTCGTGCCGCAGTTCTGGGCGCGCGAATGGGCCGAGACGCGATTTGCCGGGTGGCCGCTGCCGTTCTACATGGGCGCCCAGGGTTCGATTCTGGTCGACATCGGCCTGATCGTCGCCTACGCGTGGCTGCAACGGCGCAATGACGCGCGCTACCATCGTGAGCTGAATGCGTTGCGCGATGCGCATCGCGAAAGTCTCGGCCTGGATCGCGACGGAATGAACAACGCTGCGGCGTCTGCGGCATCGCGAAGCGCTTCCTCTCTCGCTCCCTCTCGCGTCACGTCGGCGCCGACATCCCGATGAGTTTCACGCGCAGAATGCTGCGCTACTACCTCTATTACACGGCGGGCTTCCTGGCGTTCGTGTTGATGATGGGGCTGCTCGAGCGGGTCAACGGCCCGGGCGTGTGGATCGGCTACGCGTTCCTGTTCGTGACGATTGCCGTTTACGCCGTAATTGGCCTGATCTCTAGGACGTCGGACGCTGCCGAGTACTACGTTGCGGGGCGTCGTGTGCCGCCGGTGTTCAATGGCATGGCATGCGCGGCGGACTGGATGAGCGCGGCGTCGTTCATGGGGTTGGCGGGGTCGCTTTACGTGTCGGGCTACGATGGCCTGGCGTACGTCATGGGATGGACCGGCGGGTACTGTCTGGTGGCGTTCCTGCTTGCGCCGTATTTGCGCAAGATGGGGCGCTACACGGTGCCGGACTTTCTTGGCACGCGCTACGACAGCAACGTGGTTCGGGCGTTGGGGGTCTTCTCGACGATTCTGTGTTCATTCGTCTATCTGGTGGCCCAGATTCAAGGCGTGGGACTGATCGCGTCGAGATTCATCGGTGTGGAATTCACCATTGGCATTTTCTTTGGGTTGGCGGGCATTCTCGTGTGCTCGTTCCTGGGGGGCATGCGCGCCGTGACGTGGACGCAGGTGGCGCAGTACATCATCATGATCACGGCGTTTCTGGTGCCGACGGCCATGATCGGCCATCAGACGGGTAACGGTTGGTTTCCGCAATTCAGCTATGGCACGGCGTTGGCGAAAGTCGAGGCGCTGGAGCGCCAGATACAGCAGTCGGTGCCTGAGCGCGAGGTGCGTGATTACTACCGTGATCAGGCGGAGCAGATGCAGCGTCGGTTGGACGGCTTACCGGACAGCTTTTATGGTGAGCGTGCGGAGCTGGAGCGGCAGTTACTGGATACGAAGCGTCGCAACGGGCCGTTGCGCGACGTGAAGGTGCTGGAAGCGAAGCTGGAGGCGTTCCCGCGCGACGTCGGCGAGGCGCAGAACCGTTGGCTGGAGATGCGCAATCAGTATGTGGAGCGCAGTGAGCCGCAGCACGCGATGACGGAGCCGTTCCCGGCGCACGACGACGCTACGCGCAACGCGCAGCGCTTGAACTTTCTGTTGCTGATGGTGTGCCTGATGATCGGCACGGCGAGCTTGCCGCACATCTTGACGCGGTATGGGACGACGGCGACGGTGCAGGGCGCGCGTAGTTCCGTGGGGTGGACGCGGTTCTTCGTGGCACTGCTGTATGTGAGTGCGCCGGCGCTGGCGGTGATGCTCAAGTACGACGTGCTGCTGCATCTGGTCGGGGCGCGATATGAGAATCTGCCGGGGTGGGTGATGCAGTGGCGGCATGCGACGCCGGTGCAGCTCGATATCTCGGATGTGTACCGCGACGGCGTGGTGCAGTGGGGCGAGATATGGATGCAGCCGGACATGCTGGTGTTGGCGGGGCCGGAGATTGCGGGACTACCGTACGTCATATCGGGGCTGGTGGCGGCGGGGGCGTTGGCGGCGGTGTTGTCGACGGCGGACGGGTTACTGCTGACGATTGCGAACGCGTTGTCGCACGACGTCTACTTTCACATGGTGGATCGCAATGCGTCGAGCCAGAAGCGGGTGACGACGTCGAAGATCTTGTTGTTGTGCGTGGCGATGTTTGCGTCGTATGTGACGTCGCTGAATCTGGGGAACATTTTGTTCCTGGTGGGGGCGGCGTTTTCGTTGGCGGCGTCGTGCTTATTCCCGGCGTTGGTGCTGGGGGTGTTTTGGAAGCGTACGACACGGCTGGGGGCGACGGCGGGGATGGTGAGTGGGTTGCTGGTGTGTGTGTATTACATTGTGACGACGTATCCGTTCTTCACGCGTTTGACGGGGTTTGTTGGGGCGCGCTGGTGGGGGGTGGATCCGATTTCGGCGGGGGCGTTCGGGGTGCCGGCGGGGTTTGCGGTGGCGATCCTATTCAGCTTGCTGGGTGGGCGTCCGAGCGAGCGCGATCGACATCTGGTGGACCATCTTCGCCGCCCGTAACGATGCGTGGCGGAAGCATTTTTGGCGGGGTTCGTGCGAAAGGGTATGGGATGTTGCCGATGATCTGCTATAATTCGCGACCTTCAGGAGAGATGGATGAGCGGTTTAAGTCGCACGCCTGGAAAGCGTGTATAGGTTAATAGCCTATCGGGGGTTCGAATCCCCCTCTCTCCGCCACGGATAAACAAAGGGCTTCCCGAGTGGAAGCCCTTTGTACGTTGGCGGCTCATATGCCTGACGCCGTGATTTAACGTGCGCCAGACAGCAACATCACCGTCATGGTGTGCGAACTGCGCCATCTTCACTTGCCATTTGCTCCGCCGCGCAACGCATCCAGGAATGCCCGTGCAGCGACAGTCGTCTCGCGGTCCTTTCGGGTAATGAGTCGAAACTCGGCGTGGTGGGTAAGGTGATCCGGGCGTAATGACCGCATCAGGTCTTGCCGGATCCAATGCTGCGCGTAGTGCGTGGGCAGGTAGCCGACAAACTTTCCCGAAAGAATGAGCGTGGCGACGGCCTCCATGTGAAAAACGCTCGCGCCGACCTTGAGGTTCGTGAGGATGCCGAACTCTTTCGTCTCCCGTAAATATCCCCGCGCGACATAGTCGAGACCACTCAGGCTCTGCATGTCAACGTCATCGGGCGCCAGTGCGAAGAGCGGATGCCCCGCGCCGCAATAAAGCTGAATTTCCTCTCGATACAGCGGCTCATAGATCAGGCCCGGTTGCGTATCTCGAAACGGTCCGATGCCGAGATGAAGCTTTCTCTCCAACACCCCGGCCTCGATTTCCCTGGGCGACTTGATCTCCAATCTGATCTCCAGATCTCGACTTTGTTGCTTGAGCATGCCGATGGCGCGTGCAATGTGCGATTGCGCATCGGTAATCGTATTGTCGACGACGCCAATCGCCAACTCGCCGCTGATCTGACCGCGTATTTCCCCAATGTCCGTGCGGAACACCTCGACAGACTCGAGCAGCCGCTCCGCGGCTCGATAAAGTGAGTGGCCTTCTTCCGTCAGCCGGAAGCCACGGCGCCCGCGCTCGCAAAGGCGAATGCCCAGGCGTGCTTCCAGGTCGGCCATATGCGTACTGATGGTCGACAGGTTCATGTTCAGCGCAGACTCCGCCGCCGAGAAGCCGCCGCAGTCCGACACTGTTTTGAATATACGCAGCAGACGCAGATCGAAGTCAGTTACTTTGATCATGACGATGGACTCATGGGCCAGGCAAACGAGGGATCGGCACGCAAGGGTGGCGGTAATGCTTCGGAAAATACCAAACTAAAGTTCGAACAATCGGGATTCCATGGGACGTGCGCAACGGACACACTCGCTTCACGCATCGCTCGGTGCCGCTTGCCAGTGCGCGTCGGGCGATCAAGTCCGAGACACCCCTTGCCACCCAGGAATTGTCTATGAAAGAAAATAAATTCGCACCCATTACCGGTACCGTCATGCCTCGGTTTTCGGGATTGGCGACACTCATGCGGTTGCCTTATGTCGGTCTTGACGACGAAAGCATTCGCGCCGTGGATGTCGGCCTGATCGGTGTGCCTTGGGACGGTGGTACCACCAATCGACCAGGGGCGCGCCATGGGCCGCGCCAGGTGCGCGATCTTTCGACGATGGTGCGCAATGTCAATCGGGCGAGCGGCATCAACCCCTTCGAGCTTTGCAATTGTGCCGATCTGGGCGACACCCCAGTGAACCCGGTCGACCTCATGGATTCCCTTGCGCGTATTGCGGCGTTTTACGATGCGGTCTGCAATGCCGGCATCGCGCCGCTGTCCGTCGGCGGCGATCATCTGGTGACGCTGCCGATCTTGCGCGCCGTGGCCAAGCACCGGCCTGTGGGCATGGTGCACTTCGATGCGCATACAGACACGTGGAATCGATATTTCGGCGATAACGCCTACACCCACGGCACGCCGTTTCGGCGCGCCATCGAGGAGGGCTTGCTCGATCCCAAGCGCACGGTACAAATCGGCATTCGGGGCGCGTTGTACAACGACAGCGAGAACGACTGGGGTGAGCGACAGGGCATTCGCGTGATTGATATCGAGGAATGCCGCGCGTTGGGCGTCGAGGGGGTCATCGCCGAAGCACGGCGAGTCGTCGGCGACGGTGCAACCTACGTCACTTTTGACGTCGACGCCCTGGATCCGGTGTACGCCCCAGGCACCGGAACGCCGGAAATTGGCGGCCTGACGACCCTCGACGCGCAGCGCATGATTCGCGGGCTCCAAGGTTTGAACCTGATCGGCGGAGACGTCGTGGAAGTCTCTCCGCCGTTCGACCCGAGCGGCAATACCGCGCTGGTGGGGGCGACGCTGATGTTCGAGATTCTCTGTGTGCTCGCGGACAGTATTCGCGGCCGCAAATCACTTTGACCACAGTGGCGGGCGTGGAGGGGGGCGGGCACGATGCTCGCCAGTCCTGTCTCGCTACGCCGAATTGGGAGAGACGGAATGAAATACCTGACAAAAATCGTCGGTTCGTTCGTATGTGGCGTGTTTCTGTTGGCGTGCGGTGGCGCATTGGCCCCGGCCCGCGCAGCCGAGAAGGTCGTCAACGTGGCGTATCAGACGACCTACAGCCCCTGGATTGCGGCGATGGTGAATGGCGCGTTTGAAAAGGCGACCGGCTACCAGATCCACTGGAAGAAGTTCGATTCCGGCGCGGCGGTGATGAGTGCAATGGCGTCTGGCAGCATCGACATCGGTGTGCTGGGATCGAGCCCGCTGGCGGCGGCAGCCAGCCGCGGAATGGACATTCAGTTGTTCTGGATTCTGGAGGACATCGCCAACGCCGAGGCGCTCATGGTGCGTAACGCGGCGAACATCCA
Source organism: Pandoraea cepalis (assembly GCF_902459665.1). GTDB lineage: Bacteria > Pseudomonadota > Gammaproteobacteria > Burkholderiales > Burkholderiaceae > Pandoraea > Pandoraea cepalis. The sequence goes on from NZ_CABPSL010000001.1 coordinate 932,662, forward strand.
ATCGCCCAAGGACCTGGTGGGCAAAACCATCGCGGTGCCGGTGGCCAGCACAAGCCATTACCAGTTGATGTACATGCTCGACAAATGGGGCATCACCCAGCAGGTGAAGCTGGTCAATATGACGCCGACGCAGGCCGCCGCCGCATGGGAGCGAGGCGACGTCGACGCTGCCTTCATCTGGGGGCCGGCGCTCGGCCGGATCCGGCCCACCGGAAAGCCATTGATCACGGCAGGGCAGATATGCGCGCTGGGCCGTTGCACGTTTGAGGGCATGGCCGTGACGAAGACGTTCGGGGCCGGCAATCCTGAATTCATGGCCAAGTTCATTGCGGTGCTGAACGCGACGAATCGAGACTTCATAGAGCACCCCGACGCATGGGGGGCCGGTTCGAAGAATATGGCGGCAGTGCTGCGCGGGCTCGGTGGCAATGCCAACGACGCGGCAGAAGAAATGGCACTGTACAAGTATCCGACGTTGGCGGAGCAGGTCTCATGTCAGTGGCTTGGGTGCGGGGAGAAGGGCGGTGCGGCACAAACGCTGAAGTCGACGGCCGAGTTTCTGCTCCAGCAGAAGAAGATCGATGTCGTGAAGTCCGACTATCGGGGTGCGGTGGCGGTCCGGTATCCCGAGGCGGCATCCAGCCTGACGCCGAAATGAACGATTAAGGCGTCGCAACGCGGCCCGGTGCGCTAATCGCCCACGATGTCGGGTCGCGCGCCGGAGCCTCACGTCGCAAGCAATCACACACGCGAACAAGCGACGGTGGCGTGGCGCGATTTCTCGAATCGAGTCAATGACCGGTCCATGGCGGGGGGCTCGGGGATTGTGCGGACTGTCATCGGGTCGCCGCGTGTTCGCCAGAACTGCAAGCCCGCCGCTCGTATGGAAAAGTGTGGCGCCAAGGCGATGGCAGGATGCAATCTCCCACCACCCACGGAGGTTGTCCATGAATCATGTAGGCGCCGCAACGATCAGCACCTTACCGATGGTGCCCAGCACCGAGCACCGGCCTTTGGATCGCCCGAGTGAGCGTTTCATCGCAGATCTCCGGGCTGTTGGACTCCAGGCGGCGGGAAGGCTCCGCTCGCCCATGGCGGCATTGGCGGTACGAACGCGTGACGACACCTCACAACGCTCGCTGCCGCTTCTGTCCGTCAGTAACCTGGAGAACTTGCCAGATCCGGAACCGGCCGTCGACTTCGCGTTTTTCCGCGAGCCTTTGAAGCAGAACGAAACACTTCTGAGTCAATGGGGGGAAGCGGCGAACGCCGGTAGTCAATCCGAAGCATGGTGCCGATTCGTCGACGACATCAGTGTCCGCTTCTTTAAAGGCAGCCGGAAGCAACGCGTGATGGATGCGCTGATGCTATGCATCGACGTGCTGCCGCCAAACCGTAGGGCGGATGCGCTGGCGTGTTTGCTCGCGGACGGTGAGGAGGGTATGGCCGCTGCGGAGGAGTTCTGGGAATACATCGGGCTGGATCGTATCCCCGATGCGGACAAGGATCGGGTGCGTGAGTTGATTCGCCAGTATGAAATAGGCATGTAAGCCGCCGCCCCCCCCCCTTTGACGTGCCCGGTGGGAAACGATACCCCCTCCGCGTTGCGCGGTTCGTTACCCGCCGGGCGCCAACAAGCGACCTATCCCTCTCCGACGACAGATCAAGCCTTGCGCGAGTCGCTCTCGGCAGCTTCCTTCGTCGGTTGCGCCACTGGCCCGGGCAAGCCGGTGATCTTCGGCACGCATTCGCGATGGAACCAGACGAGATTGACCGGCTCGCCAGCGAGCAGTCGCTTGACCGGCGGTACGACCTGTTCGCCGATCAGCATGCCGAGCAGCCCGATGAGCGCGACAGCCGGCGGTGCCGGGGAACGCACGCCGAGACCGCCGTAAATGATGCCGACGAGCACGCCGACGCCGAGCGATACGAGATATAGCTTCATGAGGATTCTCCGAACCGTCCGAACGATCAGAACGCCCAGCACGAGCAGCCGAGCGCACCCCAGAAGCCGCTTTCGTCAGACGCCGGCACACTGGACGACCACGCCCTCGCATGCGCATGACCATGTACCCCGCACGACGTCGCACACGCACAACTCACGCTCACGTTAAGCACTTGCGGTTGGCGAGGCGAGTAGCCCACGCCATGCCGTGCCGGCGACCAGTCCGGCATGGCCGGCGGAATTTCCGGGGCATGGCCGCCGAAGTCGCCGTCGCCGTAGACAACCTTTCCGCCCAGCAACGTAAGCACCGACGTAATGTCCTGGATTTCGTCTTCAGGCACGCTGAAGTAGTCGTCGGAGAGCACCGCCAGATCGCCGAGTTGCCCGACTTTGATCTGCCCCTTCTTGCCAACCTCAGACGAGAACCATGCGTTGGCTTCCGTCCAAAGGCGCAGCGCATCGTCGCGATCGAGCAGGTTGCCCGGCGCGGACAGGCGCAGCCCACCCACGGTCTTGCCCGTCACGAGCCAGTAAAGCGAGACCCACGGGTTGTAGGAGGCGACCCGCGTCGCGTCCGTCCCTGCGCCGACCTTCACGCCGCGCTCCAGCATGCGGCGGATCGGCGGTGTGGCTTCGGCCGCACGCGCGCCATAGCGCTCCACGAAGTACTCGCCTTGATAGGCCATCCGGTGCTGCACGGCAATGCCGCCGCCCAGGGCCGCGATGCGATCGATGTTGCGATCGCTGATGGTCTCGGCGTGATCGAAGAACCAATGCAGGCCGTCGAACGGCACATCCTTCGCGACCTTTTCATAGACGTCGAGCGCGCGGGAGATGGTCTCGTCGTAGGTGGCATGCAGACGCCACGGCCAGCGGTTTTCCGCAAGCAGCCGCACGACCGGCTCGAGATCACCTTCCATCGATGGTGGCATCTCGGGCCGCTCGACGCGAAAGTCCTCGAAATCGGCGGCCGTGTACACGAGCATCTCGCCCGCGCCATTGTGACGATAGAGATCGTCGCCCTGGCCGGGGCTGACTTGCTTGACCCACTGACTGAAATCCGCGAGTTCGGCCTTGGGCTTCTGCGTGAACAGGTTATAGGCGAGGCGCACCGTGAGCTGTCCCTCGCGATGCAGCGCTTCGATGATGTCGTAGTCCTCGGGGTAGTTCTGGAACCCGCCGCCCGCGTCGATCACGCCCGTCACGCCGAGCCGGTTGACCTCGCGCATGAAGTGGCGCGTCGAGTTCTTCTGATAGTCCGGGGGCAGCTTCGGGCCCTTGGCGAGCGTGGCATACAAAATGGTCGCGTTCGGCTTGGCCAGCAGCAACCCGGTCGGATTGCCCGACGCGTCGCGCACGATCTCCCCGCCCGGCGGGTTGGGCGTGTCTTTCGTATAGCCCACCGTACGAAGGGCTGCGCCGTTGAGAATCGCACGGTCATACAGATGCAGAATGAACACTGGCGTATCGGGGGCAACGGCATTCAGTTCGTCGATCGTCGGCAGACGCTTCTCGGCGAACTGATGCTCGGTGAACCCACCCACCACCCGAACCCATTGCGGCGCAGGCGTACGGTCGACTTGCGCCTTCAACATGCGCATGGCGTCGGCCAGCGAGCGAACGCCGTCCCAGCGCAGCTCCATGTTGTAGTTCAGACCGCCCCGGATGATGTGCATATGACTGTCGATCAGTCCCGGGATGACGCGGCGGCCTTTCAGGTCGATGACCTCGGTGCTGCTGCCGGCCAGACGCATCACGTCGTCGCGTGTGCCCACGGCAGTGAACTTCCCGCCGGTGAGCGCCACGGCATCCGCCTGCGGATTGGCGCGATCGAGCGTGGCGAACCTGCCGTTGATGAGAATCAGATCGGGGGTGGGGGCGGACATGGCGTCCCTCCTGTCAGCGAGCGGGCACGGCCGGGATGGCGTCGTGCGGCGTTGCGGTGCGCTGCGCCGCCTTGTGGACCATCGTGTAAGCGTAGTCGACGCCCATACCGTAGGCGCCGGAATGCTCCTTGACGAGCTTCATCACGGCATCGTACGAGTCGCGATGTGCCCAATCTCGTTGCCATTCGAGCAGCACCTGCTGCCACGTCACGGGCACGACACCCGCCTGCACCATGCGCTGCATCGCATAGTCGTGAGCTTCCTTCGATGTGCCGCCCGACGCATCGGCAACCATATAGATCTCGTAGCCGCCTTCAAGCATCGCGCACAACGCGAATGTGGTGTTGCAGACTTCGGTCCACAGGCCAGAGACGATGACCTTCTTGCGACCGTTGGCGGCGAGGGCGTCGCGCACCTTCTGGTCATCCCACGAGTTCATCGAGGTGCGTTCCAGCAACTTCTGGTTCGGGAAGACGTCGAGCAGTTCCGGATAGGTGAAGCCCGAGAACGATTCCGTCTCCACGGTCGTGATCGTCGTCGGAATATTGAAGATGCGCGCGGCTTTGGCCAGACCGACCGCGTTGTTCTTGAGTGCTTGACGATCCATCGACTGAACGCCGAAGGCCATCTGCGGTTGATGATCGATGAAGATGAGCTGGCTGTTTTGCGGGGTGAGGACTTCGAGCTTGGGATTCGACATGAGGGGCTCCGGTGGTAATGCGGACATGGGGGTGATGCCACGGCGGCAGATCTTCCGAAGCCTATGCCGTTCATGCTGCTCGGACTATCGTCTCTTCGTATTAGCGTCCGTCGTCCCCTTCCTGACGCAGTCCGTCCGGCAATGTTTGCCGAGAATAGCGCGGACGTTCGTGCTTTTCTGTGGCGTCGAACGATATGTCTCGCGGCTATCGTATACTCGTGCGCACTGAATCATGACACTGCCTATCCGCATGAACGGGCTTTCGGACAACGATACCGCGACCGTCTACGTCGTCGACAACGAACCGTCGAGCCGAGACACACTTTGCGCGCAGCTCTTCGCTGTCGGCCTATGTGCGCGCGGCTTTGCGTGCGGGGCATCGTTCCTTGCGAGCGAACGTACTGCCGGGCCTGCGTGCCTTGTGGTCGACATGGATTTCGATGCGGCCGGAAGCGGGTTGGCGTTGCAGCGCGCCCTTGTCGCGATGCGGGATCCGATCCCGGTGGTCTTCATCGCCGATGACGCGGATGTGACGACGAGCGTTCAGGGCATGAAGGCGGGGGCGGTCGACTTTCTCACCAAGCCGTTTGGCGCAGGCGTGTTGCTTGATGCTGTGGGCGCCGCGCTCGCGCAGGATCGTCTGCGCCTCGCACGCGAGAAAGTGAGCACGACCGTCGCCGACCGGGCGCAGCGGCTCTCGCCGCGCGAGCGCGAGGTGATGGCGTTGGTCGCGGCGGGCCGCATGAACAAACATATTGCGGACGAGTTGGGCATCAGCGAAGTCACCGTCAAGATTCATCGCGGCAATGCCATGCGCAAAATGGAAGCCCGCTCCTTTGCGGATCTCGTCATCATGGCGCACAAGCTGGGCATGACGTCCCCCGCGCTTTATCACGGCGGTATTGGCCGAAATCGCCGAGAGACCGCCTGATCGACGGCGCGCGGTTCGCGCACCTTCATATCTTGTTGCTCCGTCTACGGACGCATCGATTCGCGACACATCGATTCCTGGCGCACCAACTCCCGACAGATCGACGGCTCGACGCTCAACTGGGCGACCGGGGCGTCGTATGCGCTTGGCGCATCGTTATTTGCCGGAAATTTATCCCGCCATCTCCAGCGGCGACGCGACCAGCCGATCTATATATATAGAAAGATGGCATGGGACGACGTCGCGCTACGCGGCTGCGGATCACTTGTAGACCGTTCCGGCGTGCAAGCATTTTTCGTTGGTGGGGCGCGTGTCGGCCATCGAACACGGCGCCAATCGGCAGGGGCGCGTCGCCGTGTTCAAAAAAGTTTCACAAAGGGCTTGCGCGGTTGGTCGAACCTGTCTAATATTCCGTCTCTCGCAACGACGGCGACGCAGCGAAAGCGGCGAAGCGGTGGGGGCGACGGGCTGGAAAGCCCGGTGGTTGGTGGTTTTGGAGCTGGTGAGTCGCTACGGCGGCGAGCGAAGAAGGCGAAAAAAACTGTTGACGACGACGAGAAGCTGCGACATAATCTTGCTTCTCTGCTGCAGATGCAGCGACGCAGAAAACGAAGTGACGGCGCGGTAAGTGTGCGACGAAGCGAAGTTTGATGCGATTGATCTTTAAAAACTAGACAACCGATAAGTGTGGGCACTCGATGAATGGTGCGTCTGCTTCGGCAGATAAGCTTTAAATTTATTGAGGCTCACATAAGTAATAGGTAAGTTAAGTAATTAACTTG
>NZ_CABPSL010000002.1 GCF_902459665.1 Pandoraea cepalis
CTGGGCATTGAGGTGGATTTCTCGCTGCCGTCCGAGCGGGTGATTCGCACGCTGGAGCAGCACATGGAATGGCGTGGCAAGCCGAAGGTAATTCGTTGTGACAACGGCCCAGAATACCTGAGCACAGCCATCGTGACTTGGACGCAGAAGCTAGGTATACGGCTGGAATACATTGAGCCGGGCAAGCCGCAACAGAACGCGTACATCGAACGGTTCAATCGGACCGCGCGATACGAATGGCTCTCGCAATATCTGTGGGAAGACCTGGAGCAGGTTCGGCAGGCAGCGGCCGACTGGATGTGGACTTACAATCACGAGCGCCCAAATATGGCATTGGGCGGCTTTACCCCGAAGCAGCGGCTGGCCATGGCCGCTTAGTTTCTACTTCTCGCGGCCGTGGAAAATGGGGGCATTACCTCTGCATCACCCCTTTTTCCGATCGCGTTGGTTCTGAGTTGCGCAAGCTGCGCATGGGTAAGCTGGACGAGCCGGAAGGGTTAGAAGATTTCTTGTGTAGCCCCATCGAGCTAATGGGAATACCGACGATTTCTACGCTCGGGTTTCTCGAATCGCATGTGGATAAAGAAACTTTCAACAAGGCATTCTTTGATGCCTTGTCAGAATTGCCATTTTCCTTCCAGTTGGAAGTTGCCGGTACATTTCCTGGGGCGAAGTGGGATAACTCGCGCGGCATTACAGACATCAACGACGGAAAGGTCGAGCATCAGTCGGAAATAACGAACCTCAACACCGGCATATTTGTTGAATTGACGGGCTGCATCGCAGCATGGTTCAGAGAGGAAGGGACAACCCTTTCCCAACCAGAAATTAAGCGATACGCACTTGAGGCGCAATACCACTGGCATGAGACGCCAGCCTCACGAGCAATGCCAACACTGAGGGTATTGAGTTCACTGTATGGGTTGATGCGATTCGATCCGCAACGCCGATACCAGAACGGAGATCCAAGCGACTTCATGGTGGCGGCATCCGCACTTCCTGTGGCGGATGCTCTTTATACGGACAGAAAACTCGCTAATCTTCTGTCCGATAAAAGAATCGGGCTGAACAGGTTTTCGGACTGCACGGTAGTCAGTGGGTTCGAGGACATGGCGGCGCATCTCGAAGAACAACTAAAGTGAGCGGCAACACAATGGACTCAACCTTGCCTCCGCGCGAGGATGAACAAGTAAAAACCGCAGTTCGGAACGTCTTGCTAGGTTCTGCGCCGGAACGCGAAAGCGAGTTGGCCTCCTTATGGAGCTTGCTTGAGCCTCGTTTTCAACTGACTGCCGATACGCATGACGGTGAGCGATTGGTCATGGAAGCGGGAATGTATCGTTTCGTCCGATTTAACCATCGCGTAGTGCGTGCATTCTGGATCGCAGGCTTTGCAGCTTGGGAAGCGTATCGCGTTGTAGCGGAAACGCCTGAACTAGAGCCACTTGACCTCAAGCGCCTGATGGAGCTGATTGATGCGTTTGAGCGCGTCTTGGAAAGCGATGCCCCAGAGCTGGAAGCGCTGCCCAAAGATGTTCCCGAGCCGGGCCACTACGACGACAACCCACAACTTCGCGCACCGGGGGAGCTTGCAACGTTGGGCGTTGGTTGGGCGCTTCTGCACGAGGTTCGGCATCTGAAGCATCAGCAGGATGGAGATGCGGCTGACCCCGATGAGGCAGACCCAACCCAGCGCAGGAACGAGGAGCTGTCATGCGACGCCTTCGCCACGAAATTCCTGCTTGACCAGCTTGATGCTTATGCCCAACGGGAAAATGCAAGCCCGAACCTTGTTCGCAGAAAGAGAGAGCTCGGAATCTATTTCGCGCTATTTTCGATGACCTTGATGGCCCGCGATAAGTGGGGTGCGTCCCAAAGCCATCCGTCCATTCAGGCCAGAATCGACGCAGTACGCGCCTTGATGGGAAGTCAACGCGATGAGGTGGCAGAGGCAATCGCAAGTGTGGCATTTGCAACGCTTCATACGCTGATGCCCGGTTCTCCTGGCATTGTTCCTGCCCCTGATGATTCAGACTACTCCCCCAACAAAAAAGAATTTGCGGGTGAACTAATCCTCAAGGAAATGTCGCGCGTTCTTGAATGGCTCAAGGGAAAGGGGCTTAACGCACTAAACTCACGGTACTCAAGATACGAGAAAGACATAGATCAGTTTTTCTCGTGCGACGATCCTACTTCCACTGACGGCCGGGCCAAGTTTGAAAAGCTGACCAATTCGTATATCGAGTGCTTGAACATTGTTCTGATTCACCGGGCATTTCGAGACGAAGCTAGCCAAGGCTTTGTCGATAGACTAAGCAAGGTCGCAGACGGGCAAGATCATCCTGATGCTAGTTCGGCAGGATCATCAAGAGACTATTTGTTCGAGCTGCTGATTGCGGCAAGAATGTCGTTGTCCGGCTACAAGATCGACTTCAACAAGGTCACGGATGTTGTCGCCGAGAACGACGAGTTCCTTGTGTTCGGCGAGTGCAAGCGACTGTCTTCCGAGAAGAAGTTTGAGGAAAACTTCAAGAAGGCGGGCAAGCAAATTACCGCCCAAGCCGAAGGGATGTCTCAACGGGTCTATGGCTTGGTCTTCTTGGATGTGTCCAGTTGTCTCGGCGGCATTCCCAAGATGGAGCTTCCCAATGTCGAAGCAGCCCAGTGGGCAATTCACGAAAGCCTTGAGGCATTCGTGGCAAGAAACGCATCAAAAATAGAGCAGTTAGCCGAACGCTTTTCCGAGGCTTCGCTTGGAGTCTGCCTAATTGGGCAGGCTCCGATTTGGACACGAGACGGCACTCTCTACATGGCGGCCAGAACAAGAGTAGTCGCACCACAGAGTTTGTCGGATGAGGATTTAAACTCTCTCGAAAAAATCTTGAGCGGATTTTCAGGTTCTATGCTTTCCCTCGTTTGATCTGCGATTCCGCTCGACGAGCCGCCTGCTGCAACCGTTCCCCCAAGACTGCACGCGGCGGCAAGGTGGTCAGGTACTCGGCAACGTGGATGCCCGACTTGTCCAGCTCCAGCAACTCGATCTGCTCGCGCTTCTTGCCGGTGCAAAGGATGATCCCCAGCGGCGAGGCTTCTTCCGGCTCCCGCTCGTGCTTGTCCAGCCAGCGCAAGTAAAGCTCCATTTGCCCTTTGTAGGCCGCCTTGAATTCGCCGATTTTCAGCTCCACCGCCACCAGCCGCCGCAGCTTGCGGTTGTAGAAAAGCAGGTCTAGGTGAAAATCCTCGTCGTCGATCAGGATGCGCTTCTGCCGGGCAACGAAGGAAAATCCCGCGCCCAGCTCCAGCAGGAAGGCTTCCATTTCGCGGATGATCGCGGCTTCCAAGTCGCCTTCCTGCCAACTATCCCGCAGCCCCAGGAAATCGAGGATGTACGGATCGCGCATGACCAGCGCCGGGGTCATGCGCTGCACATCGCGCAGGGTCGCCAGCTCCTGCGCGATGGTTTCCTCCGGCTTTTGGGACAGCGCCGTGCGCTCGTACAGCATCGAGTCGATGCGCTCGCGCAGCGTCCGCACGCTCCAGCGTTCGGCGCTCGCCATCTGCGCGTAGTAGTCCCGCTGGAGCGGGTCTTTCAGCGGAATCAAGGCGATGAAGTGCGTCCAGCTCAATTGTCGTATCAGTGATACGACAATTCGCTCGTCCGGGTATGCGGCGGCGAACTGCACCATCCGGCGCAGATTCTTGACCGAAAAGCTGCCGCCGTACTCCTTCACCAATTGCGCCGCCAGGGTGGATACGACTTCCTCGCCGTAGTCGGCCCGCCGACCTTCCAAGACCTGCGTATGGATTCGCTGGCCGATGCGCCAGTAGAGCATCGACAGCTCGCTATTCACCGCCGAAGCGGCGCGCTTGCGCGCCGCTTCGATCAGTATCCGAATGTCGCCCAGCAGCGCCGAAGGCGCTGCGGGCGACGCGATGGATGCCTTGCGCCTGGTCATGCCGTCGCCTCCGCAGCAGGGGGGCGTTTGGTGCCGGTGATCGTCTTGCGCCGGCTCGCCACCAGTTCGGCGGCTTCCCGAACCGGCTTGTCCTCGGTATGGACATAGCGCATGAACATCGCCACGGTCTTGTGCGCCGTCAGCACCATGCCGACCTTGACCGGGATACCCGAATTGGCAATATCGGTCGCGGAGCGGTGGCGGATACCGTGCGTGCCGACGTGCGGCACGCCAGCCGCCTTGAGCGCCCGAGTCCAGCCGCCGTAGTGCTCGCCATAGGTCAGGTGCTTGGCCGGGTCGTTGGGCGACGGCAGAACGTAGGGGCAATCTTCCTGGCGGGGTGCGGTCGAAAGCAGCCGGTGGGCTTCTTCGCTCAAAGGCTTGGACATGCCGCCGGTCTTGCTGTCGGGCCACACCACGCGCCGGTTTTCCAAGTCGATCCAGCTCCATTCGAGCGCGCAGATTTCGGAGCGGCGACCGGCGAACTCGAATTGCAGCCGGATCGCCAGAGGGATGACGTAGTTCTCCAGTCCCTCGGCCTCCAGATGTTCCAAATGGCGGAAGATGCGCGCCATTTCCTCGTCATTGATGAGGCGGGTAGCCTTGCCAGCCGGGAACATGGGGACGTGTCGGCAGGGATTGGTGCCATCCGGGCGGAAGCCCCACACTTCGGCCATGTTGAACATCTTGCGCAGCACGCCGAAGGTGTGATTCGCGTCGGCCGGCTTGTAGGCCAGCTTCTCCATCAGCCCGGCAATGTCGGGCCGCTTCACGTCCTGCACCTTCTTGCGGCCCAGCAGCGGGACGATATTGCGGTCGATGACCGCCTGATAGCCTTCCTGCGTGCTGACCTTGTTGCGCTTCTTGGAGTAGTCCTCCATGAACTTCTTGCACAACGCTTCGACCGTCGGCGCTTTGCGTGCCTCGGCCTTGGCACCGCCAGGGTCGCCGCCCCGGCGAACCTCGGCCAGCCAGTCCTGCGCCATGACGCGGGCCTGCTCTACGGTCAGTTCCCCGAACAAGCCCAGGGCGGGCTTGCGGCGCTCCCCGGTGTTCGTCCGATACTGGAGCATGAACACCTTGCGGCCCGCTGGGGTAATCTTGCACAAGAAGCCGGGCACCACGGTATCCCGTAGTTCGACGGCCTGCGCCTGGGGTTGCGCCGCATCAACGGCGGTCTTGGTGAGCTTGATCTTAGCCATGATGACTCCTCGGAAAGACCCGTTTCCAAGAGCCACATGGGGGCCAAGCGGACGGAAGCCGGGTCAGGTTTCAGAAAGCACCGTCATATGTTGAACTCGCCTAAGCCCTTGATAAACCTGCTGTATCGGGCTGCGGCGTAGTCCAGCGAAATTCGGTGCTGGAGTCATCGTGAAATAAAAAAACGGAGGCCGAAGCCTCCGCGAGGATCAATGAAGCAATGCGACCGTTACAGCAGGCCTGACTCCGCAAAGGAGAACGGGGAACCTTGGCCTACGATGATGTGATCCAGTACCCGTACATCGATGAGCGCCAGCGCGGCCTGCAGTTGCTGGGTCAGCACACGATCCGCGCTCGACGGCTCGGAGATGCCCGAGGGGTGCTGGTGCGCGAAGATCACCGCGGCGGCGTTCAACTCCAGCACACGCTGTACGACGACACGTGGATAAACAGAAGTCGAGTTGATCGTGCCCCTGAACAATGGCTCGTAGGCCAGCACCTGGTGCATGCTATCCAGGAACACAGCGGCAAATATCTCGTTGGGTTCAGCGACCAGTTTCACGCGCAGATAGTCCCGCACGGCGGCCGGCCGGCTGAGGCATGGTCCAGCTTTGAAGATCCGTTTTTCCAGCAGCACGATGGCCTGCTGGATGATCCAGTCTTCGTGTTGGGCAGCTACGGCGGAAAGCGACTCCACACAGGAGTCATTGATGGCGAAAGACATGGCGAACCTCCAGACGGTGAGATCGGAGGGCGCGCGCCCCCGAGGGCAAGCCCTCCTGGGGATGAGAATGAAAAGATGCATCCATCACCGCGATTGGGGTGACCGTTCGCGGCCAGGATGCAAGGCGAACGAGTCGCGGTCAGCGCAGAGGACTGCGCCGTAGCCTTGAAGACCGGGGCTACCTGGGCATGTCGCCGACGACGTCGGCAGGCATTTCGGATGTGGGTGTGCTGGTCGGACCGTCAGCCGCCAGCATGTCCATGGCTGACAGCAAGGCATCGCCCTCGATCGGCCCCTGCAGCAGGATGGCCTGGCCCGTTTGGCGATCGAGCAGGCGCAGCGACGGCGTGGCGGTTACGCCGCTCTTGGTGGCTTCCGCAGCCTGGGCGCGGATAGCCGCACTGGGCCTTTCGCTTGCCATGCACTGCTCGACGGCTGGCGTCGATTCGGGGTAGCGCAAGCCATCGGGCAAGCCCTGGCCGTCGCTGCGCGTGTGGGCATAGACCCATTCGATCGCCTGCCAGAACGCGACATGCCCACCTGCTTCGGCAGCGCATTCCACTAGGCGTGCCTCGGCTGACGCGGCCGGCTCGTGCTCGGCCAGCGGCTGGTGGTGCCATTGCAGCGCCACGTCGGTGTTGTTGCCGATCCACCGCTTGAGCTGCGGGAAATATTCCCGGCAGAACGGGCACTCCAGGTCGGCATAGAGCGTCAGCGTGAAACGGCCTTTGGGGTTGCCCATTAGCCAGGGCGGCCCGGCCACCGGTGCCATGCTGACCGGCGTGGGCGGCTGCGGCGGGGATTCGCCGGGCGACCTCGACACAAGCCAGATCAGCAGCAGCGCGACCAGCACAGCAGCCAATGCCCAAGGCCAGCGGGGTCGCCCGTTGCGGCGGCGGAACGCCTGGACCTGCATCGGAATGGAAGGACGTTTCTGTTCCATGGCGTTCTCCGTCTTACGACAGTTCCAAGGCCGGCGACTCGATGCCGCGCGCCTGGTCGATCTTCTCGGCCACCTTGAAGGCCGCTTCCAGTTCGGTGCAGCCGTAGTGCTGCATGAGCTGGTAGCGCTCGGCCTTCTCTTCGGGTTCGGTCTGCGCCAACGCCAAGTACAGGCTGGGCGGCACGGCGCGGAACAGCACTTCCATGCTCTTGGAAAGGATGACGCCCTCGGTGAACTTGCCCGCTTCTTTGCGCGCCGAGAGCATCAGCGCTTTCTGCGCGGGCGAGAGTTCGCGGAAGCGTGCAATCTTCTCGACCTCATCGGGCGGCATCGACAGGCAGATCCACCACTCAATCATGTTGAGCATGGGCTCCGCGGCACGCGGCAGATCGTCGATATTTTGTGTAGCCAGCCAGAACCAGGCCCCTAGCTTGCGCCACATTTTTGTAATTTTTACAACGTAGGGCGCAAGCAGCGGGTTCTTCGTGATGATGTGGCCTTCGTCGGTCACATTGATGATCGGACGGCCCAGGTACTGGTCGCGCTCGGCGATGTTGTTCACCGTGCTGATCAGGCTGATGTAGGCGATGGAGAGCTGCGCGTTGTAGCCCTCCCGGGCATAGGTCGCGAGATCCACCAGCGTGATGTCGGCCTCGGGCCACGGCGTGCCATCGCGATCGAACATCTCGCCGTCCGTGCCTTGGCAGAACATGTCCATCGCGTCCGCCATCTCCAGCAGCCGCACGCGCCGCATCTCGGGCAGCGTCGGGTCCTGGCCGCGCGTGCGCAGCGCGTTGCGCACGTCGCGCGTGAGCACCGTGCGTTTCTCGGCCACGCAGTGCTCGGCGGCATCGAGGATGCACTGGCGGATCAGCGAGCGATCGGCCCGCGTCATCCGGGCTTCTTCCTTGTCCTCGCCGCCTGTGATCATCAGCCGTGCCGTGATCTCCAGTTCACCCAGCACGTCGCGCTGCTCGTCCTCCTCCATGACCGAGGAATCGGCTGGCAATTCTTCATCCAGTGCATCGGCATCCAGCGTCTGCACGTTGCCGGGCGTTTCGATCAGCCGGCGAGCGTCGGCGAACGGCGCTAGGCTGATGCCCGAGCCAGGAGCCAGCTTGACCCGGTTCACGGTCAGACCCAGGCGCTTTGCGAAGTCGCTGAACAAGCCGAAGCTGTTGCCGGCCTCCACGATGAACAGCCGCGGCCGGTAGATGGCCGTGACCTGGTTCAAGAGGTTGTTGAGCGTTGCGCTCTTGCCCGAGCCGGTGGGGCCGAACAGGAACAGATGGGCGTTCATCTGCCTGTCCAAGCGGTTCAGTGGATCAAACGTGATCGGCCCGCCGCCGCGGTTGAAGAACGTGTTGCCCGGATGACCCGTACCCTGGCTGCGACCCCACGCCGGCGAGAGATTCGCCACATGCTGGGCGAACATCAGTTGGGTGAACCAGTTCCGTCGATCTTGCGCAGGGTTGTAGCAGCACGGTAGCCAGCGCAGGTAGCTGTTGAGCGGCGCGACTTCATCGTCCTCGCGCACAGGCTGCAACCCCGCGTTGAGCATCACGTTGGCGAGGTCCAGACCGCGCCTGTCAAGTTCGGCTTCATCGCGTCCGCGCAGATAGAAGGCCAGCGTGCCGCGGTAGAGCTTGTGCGCGCTGCCGATGAGCGAGCGTGCCTCCTGCACATCCTTGAGCGTTTGTTCCGATGCCAGTGTTTCGCCGACAGCCTTCTTCGCCAGGTGATTCAGGTGCGATTCGAGGATGTCCTGGGGCGTCGCCACCATGGTCAGACACATCGTAGTGTCTTCGGGCATCTGATCGAAAAGCGTGTTGATAGCGTCCCCCTTGCGGGTTTCGCCGGTCAGGTGCCCCGTACCGGGCGGCATGCGTAGCCGGTCGGTGACCAGTACGCGATGCGGCATACCGTCGAAGTACCAGGTGCCGTGCTCGGCATCGGAGCGAGGCTGACCGAAGAATAGCCGTTGACTGAAGTCCCGACCACTCGCCAGCTCGATTTCACCTTCCTCCACCTCGTCGGGATAGCGGGCCAGCGCATAGAAGCGCTCTCGCTCCTCTGCGCCGGGCCCGAGCATCGTGGGGCGTGGGTTGAACCAACGCAGCAGCCAGTCGTGAACATCGGCCGCGACCATGCGCCGGGCCTGGATGCCGGCGTTCGCCAAGCCGCCGCAGAGGCGATCGCAGACGATGTTCAGCATTTGCTCGGGTGTCTGGCCGCGGCGGTTCGCCTGCCCGGCGGCCCGGCGATAGACCACCATGCGCACGCGCCGCGTCTGGCCGCGCCAGCGCAACCGCGTGACCACCGTATCCTCGAACAGTCCGCCGGGCTTGGCCACCGCGCGCAGGTGGTGGCCAAAGAAGCGGAGGTAGAACTCGGTGAAGGCCGTGCTGCGGGCGCGCGGCTGCACGTAGTCGCGTAGCGTCTGCATGTACTGGTCGAAGCTGGGCTCGTCCTGTGCATAGAGCTGGAGCACCCACGGGTTCTCATCCAGCTCATCGAACGAGTCCTGGAGCGCGTTTTCGAGCGCATCGCGGGCATGAGCGAGCCAGCCCGGCTCCCGACCTTCGGTGCCTAGCGGGACCAGTTCGTAGAAGGCCGCGACCGATTGCCCGTCCTCCAGCAGCATGGACTTCGACGGCGGCAGGAACTCCACCCACGGCAGCAGCTCCGCGAATGACTGCGCAACGTCGTACATCGCCTGCTCGTCCGCCACGGTCGCCGGCCTGCGGCCCTGGACCGTCGCTCCGGGTTCGGCAATGCCGGCCTGGCGCAACGCCTCGACGTGGCGCTGCCAGCCGTCCGGCTGCTCGTCATTGCCACCATCGGATGCAGCCAGCTTCGGCCAGGGGAGTTTCCAGCGCATCAGTAGTCCTCCACGCGCTCGCCCGGCATGGCGTACTGCACTCGCTGGTACAGGGGAAAGACCGTCGTGTAGCCCGGAACCGGCACGGGATCGGTGCCCGCCAGGTGCGGGTACACATACATGACAAGATCGGGGTTCGGCAGGCGGTGGAACTGGCGATAGACCTCGTTGCGCGCCGTGCGCGTGTAGCGCATCTGCTCGGTGGGCGCGGCCTCCACGTCGGCCTCGGTCAGCGGCCGGCGCAGGCTCTGGCGTGCATCGAGCAATTGCCTGCGCGCCACCTGGCCGGCGCCACCACCCCCGTCACCGGCGTTCTGCTGCCAGATGTCCATCATCGTGCTGTCGCCGTGGGGGAGCAGCTTTTCCTTGCTGGTGGCACAGCCGCCGAGCACCGCGACGGCGAGGGCCAGCGCCAGGGCCTTATTCAAGTTCGAGAGCATGGCTTTCTCCTGCGCGGTGATCGACCTTGCGGCCTTCGGGATCGAAGTCGATGGCGAGCGGCTTTTCGAGGTGGACGGCGACCTTCGCGCCGGGCTGGACATAGACAGCGGCGAACGCCTGGCCGTACAGCTTGTTCACCCAGTCGGCCATGTCGCGCACGCCACCGGCCAGGATGCGGCCCACGGCTTCATTGCCCGAGATACCGACGCTGCCGATGGAGCCGTCGGCGCCGACGTAGGACATCTGGCCGCTGTCGCTGTCGATCAGCGAGGCGACGCCGGCACCGGCGGCGGTAATCAGGGCTTGCGAGCCAAGGTACTGCTGGGCGTTGCTGCGCCGCTCCCCGCTGACGCAGGGAATGCCGTATGGGTCGCTGATCCAGCCCAGGCCTCCACTTTGAGAGTTCTGCTGCTGGTTGTTTTGCTGGTTGCCGTCGCGGTCTTCGGGGATGGTGCGGATCGTGCCGTCGTGGAAGACGAAGGTGATGCTGCGTACCTGGCCGCGCACGCACGAGAGCGTCCAGTCGCCCGATGCGGTGCCGCTGAACACGGCACCGGCCACGTCGGGAATGTCGATGCCATTGGCGGTCAGGTTGTCCTGTCCGACCAACACCTTGAAGGGGTACGGATCGTTGACGGTTCCGTCGATCGGCACGCGGCCGATCAGCGCCGTCATCGCCACCGACCCCATCAGTGTCGAATTGGTCGGTACGGTATAGACCGCCTTGGCGCTCTTCACGCCTGCGGCGCGTGCGCCCGCGTTCGCCACGGTTTCGGCCGTGGTTTCCAACGTGCTCTGCGCGGGGCCGAAGCTCGTCGGGAAGCTCATGCCGCTACCCGTGCCACGACTGCTGTTGCGCCCCTCGGCTTTCCTCGCATCGTCGGGTTCGACCCAGCGCACGCCGCCTTCCATGCCGGCCTCGTCGCCGTCACGCAGCCCCAGACCCACCGGCAGGTCGGCATGGCCGCCGCCACGTCCGCCGATACTGTCCAGGCGCCGTTGCAGGTCGGCCAGCAGTCCTTCGGTCTGCTGGCGCGCGCTGGCTGCCTGCTCTTGGTCGCGACGCAGGTTGGTGCGCTCGGAGTCGAGGGCCGAATTGATGCGCTGGTCAATGGAGTTCTCGCGCTGGCGCAGTCGCTGGTTTTCTTCGCGCTGGGATTTGTTGTCCGAGAGCGCGGTCTGAAGCTCGGTGCGCAACTGCTTCACTTGGGCAACGAGCGTCGCCACGGTGTCGCGCGGGGTATCGCCCTCGATGCCCAGCGCCTTCATTTCCGCTGGCGTGAGCTTGGCGCCGGCATCCGCGGTCGGTGGTGCCGAAGTGCTGCCTCCCGAGAACAGCCGGATGGCGACGAACAGCACCAGCACGGCAACCGGGATCATCAGCCACTTCAGGAGTCCATTACTGCGCATGGCGGACCTCCTTGCGGTCGGTGCCATCCTGGGAACCGGCTTCCGGTTGCGGGAGATGCACGGCCGGGTCGAAGCGGTTGACCGCTGGTAGCAGCGATTGCGCAAGGCCACGCCCGCGCGTCACCAGGTACAGGACGGTCGTGTCCTCGGGCGTCCCGCGCGGGCCAAGCGCCTCGTGTTGGAAGGTGGCGGTGAGGAAATCGCCTTGCAGCACGCGCGGGTCCAGGGTGATCCAGCCGCTGCTGCTGTTGGTCAGGCGCACGGCGGTCACCCACTGGTCTTCCAGACGCCATGACGCGAGCGCGACCGCGCGCACGGGCAGCGTCGGCATCAGCGTGCCGAGGTCGAGGCCACTGCGCAGGTTCACCCGCATGACGCTCGGCAGCGGCTCCACGGTGCGTAGCGGCGCGTAGAGGTTCTGTGCGGCGAAGCGCGTCAGGACAACCGACACCGGGGTCTCGCGTCGCGCCGCTCGCGCGCCGGCCTGGTCCTGGGCGCGCGCCGGAGCTTCGTTGTCATCGCCGGGCTGATCGCCATAGCGCGCCGGGGTGCTGTTGCCCTCGACGATGCGCACTGGTTCCAGCTCGGCTTCGCCGTCCTTGGCTGGCTCCGCCGCAATGTCCAGCAGGATCAGCGCGCCCGTGTCGGCGTCCTGCAATTGCAGCCGCGTGGGCTCGATCGGCTCGCTAGCACGCAGGTACACCGCGCCGCCCGCGCTCTGCACCCGTAGGCGCTCGCCGACGCCCGCAGGTACGCCCACGCGGACGTTGCGGTCGATGAACACGATGCGCTCGTGGCCGACCTTCAGCGGCACCGCCAACGGCATACGTTCCCAGCGCAGGATCTCCACCGCCTGGACAGCAGGAGCCGCGGCCACGGCCAACAGCCCCAGCAGCGTGAGTACAGGATGCTTCATGGGGTTTCTCCTTGGGGCGCTTGCGGAGACAGGCCACCAGACGCCGGGCGCGTCGGCTCCGGCGTGCTGATGCGCTGGGGCGCGCCCTCATAGCAGTCGAGCGCCAGGCCGAACGGGTTGCGGGCAGGATCGACGTCCACCCGCGTGACCTTCACGGGATAGCGCACCAGAGCGCGCTTGACTTGCTCGGCGCCGTAGTACTCGTCGGCGGTGATGTCCAGCGTCACTACCCAGTCGCGGTCGGAAACCACGCGTACGCGGGCCGTGGGGTCGTCGCCGTAGCCGCGGCCGGGGATTTCGTAGATGCCGCGCACGCGCTGGCGCAACTCGCCCGTGCTGCGGCGGTAGTCGTAGTCCGCGCGCAGGAAGGCCTGGCAGGATGGGGTGAGGTACGGCGAGAGCGTGTGGAGGTTGCGCGCGTAGTCCTCTTCGCCATTCGTCGGCCAGCGGTTGAGCGTCTGGAACACGTAGAACGTGAACGCATAGACCGATTCGGGCGGCACTTCCCACCACTTCCTGGTACTGCCGGAGCGCAGGTCAGGCGGAACGTGGATGGTCAGATCGCGGGGAGCGCTCCACCAGCCGCCACCCATGACCAGGGCGACGATGATCAGGGCGCCAGCACCCAGGCGAAGCGTCTTGATGTGCGCCTGCAGGTGGGTGATCTCGTTCTTGAAGCGGCTCATCGTGCGCTCCTTCGGGTGGTCCAGAAGCCGGAGCGCGAGATCAGCACATGGCCGCCTACCCAGCCCGCCATCAGCGGATGGCGTGTGGCAATGCGCCATTGCAGTTGCCGATACAGCCAGGTGTCGGGACGCCCGCGCTTGAGGCGGCGAAGAATGCCGCCGCCGATGAACACGCCGAAGGCCACGCCCAGGACGACGAACGTGGGTGCTAGCGCGATCGTGCGGAACACCCACGACAGCGGTGCGCCGACCAGCAGACCGGCGGCGCCGGACAGGCCGCAGCAGATCCACAGCTCGTCGGCGGTGAGACCGCGCACCACAACGGGATGTCGATTGAGCCGGTGCGGAAGGAACGTGACCGTCCCGTCCGCACGGACGTGCTGCTGCTCGGACATACCGGCCTCGCTTACAGGATGCCGGTGGCTTCGGTGAGCAGCCAGATGCCGATCACGAGCAGGACGGCGCCGATGGCGACCGTGAGGCCGAACTGGCCCCACGTCTTGCGGCCTGTGTGGATTTCCGCGTAGGTCCCGTAGGCGTGGTAGCACACGCCGATGAACATGGACGCCACCACCAGCAGAGCCACGAGCATGATGATGTCGTAGCCGTAGTTGCGGATCGTTTCCATGATGCCGTTGCCTGTGCCGCGGGTCGGGTTCTCCAACTGCGGCAGACCCTGCGCGAACGACAGCGCGGGCAGCGCTGCGGTGCCCAGGGCCACGGTGGCGCGCTGGGCAAGACGGGAAGTGAGGATGCGGTTTTGCATGGTCATGCCTTTCAGGTCAGGAGAGGAGGAAGAAAGTCAGGACGAGGTACATCGCGACGAATCGGATGCAGACGCCGAGGAACTGGCGCTGGTTGAGGCGGCTTTCGGACCACCCCACGTAGGCCGTTCGCATGGCCCAGACGCCCCAGACGAGCAGGACCGCGAACACGACGCCGACCAGGACGGTCGCCATCGCTGAAGGCGCGATGCCGCTGTTGGCTTGAAATGCCGAGACCTGGGCGCCGTTCATGGCTTGCCCTCCGTGGTCGTCGGCGGTGATGGCGGGACGATCCGCTCCGTGCGGTAGTCGCCGATCAGTTCGGAGGCGTCGCGCGGCTGGGCGCGCGACGGTGTGAGATGGGCCTGGATGCCGGCGCGCACGCGCGCCAGGTCAGCCAGCAGCCTCGGGTAATCGAAGTGGTAGCGCTCGCCCGGCTGGATGGGGGCATGCGTAGCGCTGTCGGCGACGGTGCGCTCCAGCGCGTCGAGCTGGCGCAGCGCTGCGACCAACTCCTGACGCTGCGCCGGGGACTCGGCCAACGCCATCGAGGACTGACCCAGTACAAGGGCCGTCACGAGAAAAGTGGGCACGCCGCGATGCGCGGCGCGCAGCCAGATCGGAGCCAACATCGCGCCATTCCTGTGTGATCAGCAATGGCTCGATCGTGGAGATCGGGGCTGTTTCAGGCCGCAAACAATAGGAACCTGCAGATGACCGGATTGATCTGCTAGAGGTACTTCTTGAAGCTGCCCGCAGTCAGGCTCACGGCCAGTCCCAGCAAGGCGGCGCTCGGCAACAGGATCAGCAATGGATGCACCGAGATCGGCAGCGCCAGGTACGTGATCCACGGCAGCACGGCCAGCGGCATGAGGCTGGCTTTCGCACGGTGGTAGATGAACCCGGATTCGCGGCCCGCGCCGAACCTGCGCACGTCGCGTCGCACCAGACCGTCAATCAGACCGACGAAAGCGGCCGTGAAGATCAGTGGCAACGTGAGCACCAGGACCAGCAGGCGCACCAGGAAGGTCAGCGTCGTGAAGGCTGCGGCGATGAGGTAGCTCTCGGCCCAGACATAGACTTGGCTGATGTAGTAGCGGAAGTTGCGCGTCTGCTCGTGGCTGGGCGCGCGGACGCGCTCGGCGGTCTGGCTCATGCGCGCCAGCAGCCCCGAGCGAACGAACACCCATTCGTAGCCTGTATCCACCAACTCGTGCGCCGTGCGACCTGGCTCCTGCACGACCACGCTGCGCGTGAAGTGGCTGGACAGGTGCCCAAGCTCGTACTGCAACATCTGCTGGGAATGGCGCCAGCCCTGATCCTTCCAGAACAGGTGCATGCCGACGCACTCCACCACGATCGAGAACAGCAGCGAGCCAATCAATACCCCGAGCAGGCGAAATGGCAAGGTGATGGTGCCGACGATCAGACCCTGGCGCTGGTTCTGCTCCCGCTGCGCGGTCGAGGCGGCGTCCTTCATGGCGCGGCCTCGTCGGTACTGTGGTCGGTGTCGGTGGCCACCGCAGCAGGCTCGGCTGGAGCAGCATCGTCCAGCAGGTCATCGGGCAAGGCCGCATCCTGCAAGGCAGGGGAGCTAGTGAAATCCCACCACTGCGTGGCCTCGCTGTAGCTCTGGCGCATGTATCCGGCCAGTTGCTGCAGATCCGCCGGCATCACTTCATCCGGGTCTGGTGTCGGCAGCGGCATGCGAACCTTCCAAAGCTGGCCGCCTTGCAGCAGCGCGAAGCACTGGCCTTTTGGCAGGCCGACTACGTGCGATGGCTCGATCATCGGCACGCTGGACATGCTGATGCGGTCCTGGGTGTTCGACGTGAAATCCGTCGCGCCACGGATGTCCGAGCTGTCGGTCGCCCCTGAGACGATGGTGGTGGTATAGACCTCGACCTTCGGCAACTGCCGCGTCAGCAGTTCGGCGGTGGCCGTCTCGCGCACGCGCAGCATGAACAGGTTGTTGAAGTTGCCGATCACCTGGCCAGCTTTCGCGCGGTTGCCGATACGGGCCTCGATGTCCGAGAGGGTCTGCGTGTACGCGGTGACTTGCAGCCCGGCGCCGCCGCCTTTGTTGATAAGCGGCACGAATTCGTCACCCATGAGTTCATTGAATTCATCCGCATGGACGTTGATCGGCACGCGCGCGCCAGCCGAAGCGTCAGGCAGGCCATCGTCGATCCCGTGCTTGTAGATATGACCCGCGACCGAAACCAGGTCGGAGAACATGGAGTTGCCGACCGCTGCGGCAACCTCGGCGTCGGACAGCGCGTCCAGTCCCACATAGACGATGGCGCGCTTCCTGATGACTTGCATCCAATCGAAGATCGGGCGCGGGTCGGTCAGGTCGGAGTAGTTCGGGGCCAGGAGTTGGGCGATCTTGCCGCTGGTGAGCTTTTCCAGCAGCGGCAGCAACGATGCGACGATCTTGTCGAAGTAGGTCTTGTCGTACCGAACTGCCGAGCGCAGGCCGTCGAGCACCGGGTCGTAGTTGCGCGCCTGGGAGAGGTACTGCTCCAGCGCGACCACGCGCTTCTCGCGCCCGATCATGTTGCGCGGGATGTTCTTCTCGTTGAGCTTGGCCTCGATCTGGACGATCACCTCCCAGGCCTTGGGCTCGGTCTTGGCGAAGTAGTGCTGGGCGTACTCGATAAACAGTGCGTCGATGTTGATGACGTGCCGCTGGATCAGCATGTAGTCCGGGCGCTGCCCCAGTTCCACCAAAGCGCGGGCAATGATGTTGACGAAGCGCCACGCGAACTCCCGGAAGGCCGCGCTGTTGCCTTCACCGGAGAGTTGCCCTGCGATACGGGTGGCGACTTCCGAGATGCGACCGAAGCGTCCTACCGCGTTGTAGCGGGCGCTGATTTCCGGCCAACCGAGATGGAAGATGTAGAACTCGCCTTCACGGCCTGTGCGCTGGGCTTCGACGTACATCCGCTTCAGGAGATCCGCGTCGCCCTTGGGATCGATAACGATCACGACCTCGTGCTCGCCGGCAGCGTTCTTGCGACGGATGTCCTGAGTCACAAACAGCTCGGCCAGCCGCGTCTTGCCCACGCGCGTCGTGCCCAGCACCAGCGAATGTCCGACGCGCTCACCCAGCGGCAGGCTGACGTCCACCTCGTCGGGTTCGATGCCATGCAGCCGCGGCAGGCCACCTACAGGTGGCAGCGGGCGCACAGGGTTGAAAGGAACGTCCCAGCCCGTGAGAGCGGAGAGCCGGGACAGCGGGAACGGCGCGAATTCCAGCCGTTCCTCCAGCCGACGCGCCAGGCGATAGGCCGGTGTCGGCTCCGCGTAGCGGCGAAACTCCGGCCGGTATGTCTGCATGAGCCTATGGGTGTGCTTCTGCTCCCACAGGAATCCGCGCCCGATGAAAAGCCGCTGCTGGCTGACGGGCACATCCTTGCTTGTCATCACGTAGCGCGGCAGGCGGCGGATGTTGCGCCTGTAACGCAGGATGACGCGAGCGTCGCGGTAGCGGATCGCGCCGTAGGCGCCGAACGCCAGGGCGCTGCCGACGCCCATGGCAGGGCTCAGCGCGAGCGACCACGGGGCCACCAGGGACAGAAACGCGGCGCCTGCACACGCTGCGACGGTGTATAGCTCCACCGCTGGGCGTAGCAGAACCTCGATCGGCTGTTTCCCCGACATGGCTTCATTGCTCGATGCCGGTGGCCGTGATCAGCGCCGGGTAGTGCCGCAGGCCCAGGCGATCGGCCAGGTCGTCTCCGGCTACGGGCGCGAGCGGCACGCCCGGCACCAGGGCACGCAGCCGTGCCAGGCCCTGCGCGGTCTCGACATTGACCACCAAGCCGACCGCGCCGCGTTCGCGCAAAGCAATGCCGCGGCGCTGCAACCAGGCCCGGGAGGCGTCGTCGTCGCCGATGACCACGAACGGCCGCAGGCCGGGCGCTTCGATCACGCGCCGCGCGACGGTGCCAGGCGTGAGTTTGGCGCTGCGCACCGGCAGCATCGCTGCCTCGTCCGCGGGTGTGGCGGGAACCTGTGGCGTCGGAATGGGCGGCCGGGCCGGGACATCGGCGCGCGGCTGGAGGTTGAGGGCCTCGTAGTACGGCAGCGCCGACGTGCCACCGCGATCTTCGACCACGATCAGCGGATCGCCGGCACGCGATGCCAGCGGCAGACCCGCCAGCAGCACAAGCAGGCCCCGCAGGGCCAGATGGGATTTCGTCATGGGGAAGTCTCCTGGCGCGTGGCGAGCACCGCGGCGTTTGGGCGTGCGCCCTGCACACGCGCGAGATGGCGCGACACGCTGCGCCGGTAGCGGGCGGCGGGCTCGCCGCCCGCAGGACGGTGGTAGCGGCCGATCGCCAACAGCCAGTCTTCGCCGGACGTGTGCTGCTCCTTCAGGATCTCAGCGGCGATGGCGAGGTTGCGATAAGGGTCCAGCAGGTCGCACGCGCTGGTGAAGCGGTGCTTGTGGTAACCGAGGTTGATCTGGCCCAGGCCTGCATCGATGCGCGTGTGGGGCGTGGCGCGCATTGCCTGTTGCAAGCCCGAGCAGGCGTCGGCGCGCGTGGCGAAGCGGCGCGACTGGCCGGCGACATTGAGGGACCACGGCCACGGGACGATGCGCCCGTTGCGCCGAACACCGCTCTCCTGCAAGGCCACGGCGTAGAGTACGGTCGAGGGGATGCCCGCCCGCTGTGCGGCGAGCTGGTAGGCCGGTGGTGGAACCTCCTGGGCATGGACGGCGCAGGCGCACAGGCCGGTAGCAAGCAGCAGTGCGCGCAAGAGCTGCGAGACGGAGGTCGCTACGGTTGACGCTGCCATTGGCCGTTCACCTCGCGCACAGCCGCGGGCAAGTCACCGGGCAGGCCCAGCGACAGCCAGCGGCCGCCGTCGTGGTTGAGGGTAATGCTGCCGCTGCGCACGCGCGCCGGGTCGATCTGCGCGCGCTTGGCCCAGTCGCGGATGCGTGCATCGTCCTGGCGGCTGCCCACCATATACAGGTCGAACTCGGCACCCGAGGATTGCAGGCGCTGCACGAGCTGCCCACAGGCCGCGCAGCCGTCCTTGACGAACACCGCCATTCGGCCGCTGCCGCGCGCGGTGCCGGCGCCCGGCCCGTCGTCGGGCAGGTTCACGCGCTGCATGCCGGGGTTCAGGCGCTGCCAGGCTTCGTCGTAGGCGCGTTGGTAGGCGAGCAACTTCTCGACGCGGCGTGCCTCGATTTGCACCTGCAGCTCTGCATAGCGCCGCCGTTCTTCGTCGGTGCGTGCCTCGATGCCTAGGGCAGACAGCGGGTCCAGGTTGGGCGAGTAGATGCCCAGCGGCCCATCCATCAGCTCGCGGTAACGCACCCATTCCTGGGGTTGGAGGCCCCAGTTGCTTGCTACTCGGTCGTCCAGGACGCGGGCGGCCAGCGGGCGCTCCTGGCTCTGCGCATTGCGGGCGGGAGCCGTGGCTGACTGCTGCGCCCACGCGGGCCACTGGACTGAAGCCAGTAGGAGTGCGGAAAGGATGATCGACGGCTTCATGTGGTGTGCTCCGATCAGGGAATCGCCACGCGACGGGTCTGGTCGCCGGCTTGGAACACCGCGGCGCTGCCATCGATTGCCTGCAAGCGCCATGGGCCGACCGCATCACCGGGCAGCAGCACCTGAAGCTGGTCGGGCGTGAAGTCCCCACTGCTCGGCGCGACGGACACGCTGCGCTGGCCTGCGCGCAGTTCGGCGCCGACGATGCGGAACGGCAATGGCGGCGGTTCAGACTTGGCTGCGGGCTTGCTCGATGTGCGCGGCTGGACGGGGGCTGCTGCACGCGCGGCGGTCTGGCGCGTCTTGATCTGCTCGATCTCCGCGCGCAGCGCCTGAAGGTCGTCGGCGGCTGCGTAGCCGCTTAGTGTTTTCTCAACCTGGGAAGCGCGTGCTTCCAGGATTTGGCGGGTGTCTTTGAGGTCCGCCGCCGTTGCGACGGCCGGACGCTGCTGGATGGTCTCGATGGCCTCGGCCAGGGCCACCGCCTGCGCTTCGAGGCGTTGCAGACGGGAATCGAGCCGTTCCTGGTCGGCCTGGTCGCTCATCGCCTGGTAGCCGAGGGCCACGATGACGCTTAGACCGAGCAGCCAGAGCCAGAGCAGGCTTTGCACCACCACGGCGGCGGTCGGGCGACGCGAAGATTGCGGAGCGTTCATGGCTGGCCTCCTGGAGTGGAAGGCATCAGCGGGAAGGTCTGCACCGCATCGGCGGCGGTCGGTTCGGGCATGGGTTCGGCGGCCACGCTGTCGCCGGGCCGCTCGAAGCAAATCTGTCGTGCGCGGTCATCCGCGTGCAGTTCCCAGGCCGGACCAGCCAGGGTGAGCAGCGCATCGCGCAAGGTCATGGGACCGAGATGCAGGTGCGCCGCCGGGAGTGGCAGCTTATACAGCTCGATCACGGCATGCGCCGTTTGGCACAGGCTGTAGCCGCTGCGCTTGAGCACATGCCGCAGCCCATCGCCGACCGTGGCGCGGGCATCCTCGGGCATCGACACGTCGATGGTCTGCAACAGCAGGTCGCGCTGCGCCGCTGTAGGGGCCAGTTCGACCAGCGTGTAGCGGGCGTAGCGCACGACCGGGATGTACTCGGGCGCTTCGGGTTCGGGCGCGGCCGAGACTTCCTCGATGGTGTCGGGCGCGACCGGCGCAGTCGTCGTCGCGCAGCCACCGGCCAGCACCGACCAAAGCAGGCCGAGAAATCCCGCCAGCAGGCGGCGTTCGGGATGGTGAAACCAGGGTGGAGAGGGGCACATAGCTCGGCGTCCTGAAACATCGAGCCCTCACCATCGCCGCTCGGGCTACGAGCGGCAGCAAACAATGCGAACCAGACAGCGCCCGATTTGCCGGCAGCGCCTTCACCAAAGAAAGGCCCCAAGTTGGGGCCTGTGAAAATGGGTCTCTTATTTCTCGTCGTCGATGCCCATGCGCTCACGCATTTCGGCGAGGAACGCCTCGGGGGCCATCAGACCATAGCGTGCCAGGCGCACAGGGATGTCCTCCGCATCGAGGTTCCCATCTTCGATGCGCTGTCGCAGGAAATCCGCAATCTCGGCTTCCAGCTTCCGTTGGGTGTCGATGGCTTCGGACGGTTGGGTGTTGGTATTCATGGAAATCTCCTTGGGATGAAAAAAGCGCAGCCACCTCCACGGAGAACGTGGGCGTGGCTGCAAGGTGGGAACAACAGAAATGCCGGCGGCGCTAGGCCGGCTTGTGGCGTGGGAATCAGGCGGCGACCAGTTGCCGGGCCAGTGCGACCTCGACGGAATCACCATCCTGGTTCAGGACATCCAGCCCCGATTCGGGTACATCGCCCGAGGTGGACTGCGAGACCATGATCTTCTTGGCCATCAGTTCGAGGCATGTCATCTGCGAGGAACCGGCGTAGCCGAGATAGATCACGCGCACGGGGTGCTTCTGCCCGATGCGCCAGGAGCGGCGTGCCGCCTGCTGGAGCGAGTACACGTTGTAGCCCGACTGCATGAACACGATCGTCGGGAACTCCAACAGATCCAGCCCCGTCTTGACCAGCTCGGGGTTGGTGATGAGCACGTCGATGCCACGGTCCAGTTGCTCGGCGATCCAGTCTTCGCGGCGGCTGGCGTCCACGCTCGCGCGCAGCACCGCCACCTTGAAGCCCTCCTGCTCCAGCAGCACCTTCAGGCGCGACGTGGTGTCGCGCGTGCCGGTATAGACCGTGTAGGCCAGAACCTTGCGGCCTTGCGCCTTCTCCTCTTTGCAGATGTCGATCAGCTCGCGCTCTTTCGGTGTCACCTCGAACTCGTTGAACTGAGCCGGGACGAACGCCAAGGTGTTGCGCGTGCGCGGATGCACCACGGTCTCCGACCGGAAGCAGCAATCCGGCCAGGCCAGCAGCACGTTGAGGACCACACCCAGCAAGGTCGTATCGCGTCGCGCCAGAGCCTGTTTCAGCTCCGCGGTCAGCCGACCCGCCAGATCGCGGTAGGCCGCGGCTTGCGCCGTGTCCATCGCGACTTCGCGGAACTCCTCGTCATACGGCGGCAGGACGTTGCCGCCGATGTCCTTGAGCTTGAGGAAGATCGTGAACGGCAGGATGCAGCGCAAGACGCCCTTGGGGCCGAAGCCCGGAGCCTTGACCGTGCGCACCGATACCTTGGTGCCCTTGGCCGTCTTGTGCGCCGTGCCGGTGCTCTCGGAGTAGATGTCCTTCAAGACCCCGTGATCGCGCATGAACGCCATCGCAGCCGAGGTCATGCTGCCGCTCGTGGTCGGGCGGTAGCCGTCTTCGATCATCCGCCCAGGCAGGGCTCGGAACAGCAGATAGAACAGGTCGTCCCCATAGCCGCCCATCAGCGTGCCAGTCAGCAGCAAGGTCTTGCGAGCCTTCGCCGCCAGCACGCCCATGGCCTGGCCTTGGGCACTGCCGCCGTTCTTGTACTCATGGGCCTCGTCGGCGATGAGCAGGTCGAACGTGCCTTGCGGCAGGTACCTCTTGATGAACTCGGACGGTTGGTAGCCGCCCTCGCCGAAGCCGAACTCCATGTTGGCCATCGCGCGTTCCATGCGCGTGGCCTGACGGTCGGAAAAGACCAGTTCGCCGTTGCCGTCCATGAGGTTGATGAACTCATGCACGTTGTCCCCCAACATCGAGGCAAGGAAACCATCACCGAAGCGCTTCATGAGCTTCTGCGCGGTGATTTCCCCGATGGTCGGGATGCGCTTCAAGGCTTTGAGGACGGCCGAGGACTGATCGCTGCCGGACAGGCTGCGCGGGCGGATCAGCGTCCACAAGGGCGCGGCGCAATGGCTGCACTTCCTGCGGTACTCCTCGGCTTCAAGCGCGACCGGGTTGACCGGCTCGCCGTCGAGGTCGGTGATGACCGTGCCGCAGTCCGGGCATGCGGCGACGTCGCCGTGGCGGGTGCGTCGCTGGGTGAAGACAGGCTTCCAGTGGAAGCCCATCCGCATCCTCACGCGGCCCAGGACGAAGAACTCCTGACCCGTGGGCTGCACACCCAACTGCTCACGCAGCTTGATGAGCTTGACGAGCGTATCCGGCCCGTTAAGCACCCACACTTTGGCGCCCGCTACCGTCTCCTGGATCTCGCGCCGCCACTTGTAAACAAGGTGCGGCGGCGAAAGAACCAAGGTGCGGCGGTAGCCTTCGGCGTTGAGCACGGCGGCCGTGGCGATGCCGACGGTCGTCTTGCCGCAGCCCATTTCGCCATTGACGATCGCGGCATGTTCGCCACGGTCAATCAGCAGCTCGGCGGCGGCATGGACGACTTCGGCCTGGGCCTGGAACAGCTTGCGCTTGAGGCTGGCGACGATGAGCTGGCGATGTGCCTGCGGTTGGCCGGTATAGACCGGCGGATTAGCGCTGTTGAGGGCGTCGAGCAGTTCGTCGCCGAACTCGCCGACGAAATCCTGAAGGCTCAGGGTCAGAGGGGAAGATTCCGCATCGAGCAGTTCGCCCTGTACGGGCGCGGCTTCAGCGGCATTGGTTTCGAGATCGAGGGACATGGTGATGCTCCAAAGAAAATGGGGCATGCACCACCCCCAGCGGGGCAGTGGCATGCCCCGTGGTGGGAAGTAAATCGGCGCGTGGCCGAAGGTGGTTGAAGGTGCTGGCCTGGATGGCCAGCGGGTGAACCGTGCTCAGTCCTCGGACGGCAGAACGATGACGGTGGCGCGGCGCTCCGCGTCGGTAACGATGCGAATGGCCAGCCCCGGGTGGATCACGTAGTGCGATGCCAGCGAAGCACCTGATTGAAGTGCGGTGCTGTTGGCCTGCCATTGCTGGACGTTGACGTCGCCCCAGTCACCACGGGTGTGGCGCCTGAAGTACGGGATCGGGTCGAGGCGACCCGAGCGGACCAGGCGGTCAATGCCTTTGCTGAAGATAAGCGCCCCGATGGGGAACGCCAGCCTCTGGCAGTAGGTTTCGATGCGATGTGATGCCATGGGCTCCTCCTTGAAAGGTTATTGAGCCACGACACCCCTGGCGGAGTGAAGTGGCTCCGTCAGGTGGATGGGATGACGAGGTGGTGCCTTCAGATCAGGTCGCGCTCTTCGGGAAGCTGGACCACCGTGGTCTGGTGGTCTTCGCTGGTCTTCACGATCAGCACCAACTCCGGCGTGATGCGGTACTGGGAGATCATCAGGTTGTCCTGATCGAGTGCGACATCGTTGGCCTGGCGGGTGGCCTCGTCGATCTCGCCCCAGTCGCCGCGCACGTGGCGCTGTACATAGGACAAGGGATCGATGAGACCTCGGCGGGCCAGCCAGTGCACCTTTTCGCTCAACTGCAACGAGGCCGGTGCGAACAAGGGTTGCTTGTGCGGCGCGGGCCGCTGGAACAGACGTGAGAGCATGGTGTTTCTCCTTCGATGAAGTGCAGCAGGACGTCAGGCGTCCGGGGGATTAGCGGATGGTCAGCACCTCGCCCCGTGTCGGGGAGCCAGGCGTCATGTCCCACGCGCGGATGACGGGCACGAACTTGTCGGTGAGGATGCGGGTCTCGGCGATGGAGCCGTCGTCGCGTTCGGTGAATTCCCGCTGGAGCGTCTTGTCCTTGTGGGTGTCACCCTTGACGACGAGCACGCGCCCGGTCTGGGAGCGCACGACGCCGGAAATCGCACCCGCGGCCAAAGCCAGGGCGAGATGCCAGTGGGACAAGGCCCGCGCCGGTGGACGCAGCGATTGCTGCGCGGCCCCTAGGTGCGTGTCCAGAGACGGCCAGAGACCTTGCAGCCTGCCAACCTCGTCGGTGAACTGTTCGGGCTCCATCGTCACGCGGAAGAAGTGCTCCGGCTCGGCCGGACTGGCGGGGACGATGTACGGCAGGAACGGCCAGTCGCTCGGCAGTTCCTCGGGTTCGACTTCGCCAAGCCCAACCTGCAGCAGCAGATTGCGCACGGCCTTAATCGAATCCGACGCCAGCTCGCGCTGACGCACCCGACGGCCGAAGATCACCACCTGCTTGAACTGCGTCTCCACCGCTCGGTAGATGCGCAGGTCCGTGTAGTGGCGTGTCAGCCAGCCGACCAGCTCCGCGTCGAGCACGTAGCCGGGGACGATGAAGACCAGCACGCCGCCGTATTGCAGCAACGACAGACTGCGCTGATAGAACAGCTTTTCGAGACGGGCGCGGCCTTGGCCCTGATAGCCGATGTTGCCGTTGATGTCCTTGGACAGGTCGCCATACGGCGGATTCAGCCAGAGCAGCCCGAAGGACTGCTTGGAGACCATCGTGTCCATCAGGTCCGCGTGTAGGCAGTGATCGACCAGGCCGCGGGCATGGCGTGCCCGCTCCGCGTCGAACTCGACCGCGAACGCCTTGGCCTGCTCGCGCCCGAGGGCGTGGGCGGCTTCGGCGATCGCCACGCCTTCGCCGGCGCAGGGATCAAGGATGCACATCGGCCCGTCGCTGGGCATCAGTGCGTTGAGGGCTCTTTCGAGCGTGGGTTCGTCGGTTGGGTAGTAACCGTTCTTGGCGAAATTGCGGGCGAGCCGCGGGAACATGAGGGCCATGGAAGTCTCCTGGTTGGCGGGGGATGAATGGCGGAAGCACGCCAAGGCGTGCCTCCGTGGGTGGGTCAGGCCGCTACCGCTTCCGGCGTCCAGATCTTGGCCGGATACGGATAGGCCGTGAGCACGTCACTGCGGATCAGGGAACCCAGCGCCAGGGTCAGCGCCGGCACGTCGATGGCGAGCCGATGGCCTTCCAACGGCCCGAGGGCGAACGGAAGGCGGGCCAGCATCTCGCGGGTTTGCAGCAGTTCCAGCACGGTCTCGCGCCAGTGGTCGAGCAGCGGCAACGGGCAGGTGTCCCGCACCAGCATCCACAGGCGGTCAAGCCGGTGGGCGCTGCCCTGTGGCAGCAGTGCCAGTGCGCTGGCGTTGGCCTTGTCGGGCTTGACGCAGCGCCGGTCGAACAGCCACACGTTGGAGAGCGATCCGAACAGCGTTCGCCGGTAAGCGCGCGTGATGCGCTTTTCCAGGCGATCGACGTTGCCGATGAACACCGGGACGCTGCCGCCCTGGTCGGTGATGACGTGGAACTGGTCCAGTCCCTGCTCGTCGCGCCCGAGGGTCAGGCGAGCGAGGAACTGCTGGACGGCGGTGTCGCGCGCCCAGATGGACAGGAAGATCAGGTTGCCCTGGTCATCGCCGACGCAGGCGTCGGCCATCACGTCCGGGCATTCGTCGATGCGGTACAGCGTGGAAGAAGTATTGGTGGGCATGGTGGTGTCCTCGGATGAACGGGAACAGCATCGCCCGCTGGGGCAAGTACTGCCCCGGGGGGTGGAAGAAAATCGCTCAGTCCGGCTCGAACTGCCGGGTGTGCGGGTTGAAGTGAAGCGCCTCGTCCACCGCGGTGATCGGCGTGAAGCCGTCCAGGTAGATGTTGTTGAGGTACTGGTCGCGGTAGGTCAGTGCCTGCCGTGCCTGCTCCTCGGTGAGGCCGTTGTCGATGAAGTACCCCAGCATTTCTTCGTCGGAGGAAAGTTCGTCGTTGGACAAACTGCCTTCAACGAGCTTCAACAGCGAGGCGGGGAGCGCAGCCAGGATCGGGTCCATGTCGGTTCCTCCTGACTCAGGCCAACAGCGCCGCGGCGGGTGCCGTGGATGCCGTGGGGGTGCGACGCCGCGCGTGGTAGGCGCGAACGCCTGCACGCCAGTCGGCGGACTGCTCCGGCGCCATGTCGAGGTAGCTCAACGGGCACGAGTAGTAGTACGGGTGCATGGACTCGTCCAGCGGCTTGTAGCCCCACTGGTTGCCGCTGCGTTCCAGAAGATCGCAGCGGATGTAGCGCAGGGACTGGCCCGGTGCGAGATCACGATGCACGCCTTCGGCCTTGGCCGTCACTTCCGCGACGGACCAGAGGACGTTGCCGCGCAGCGTGTGGGCGATGACCTTCACGCTGGCGCGCTCGGTCTCCTGCTGTGCGATCAGTTCCGCGATCAGTTCAGACCGCGATTGAGGTGAGAAATACCAGCCCATGAGAGGCCTCCTGAAGAAGTAAAGCCGGAGGCCTCCCCGTGGGGAAGAACCCCCAGCGGGTGATGGAAATGCCGCGTGTGCGGCGAAGGAACCTATGCTTTGCCCTCAGTCCCAGTCGTCATCGTCGCGATCACAACCGGCCGGGCAGTAGCCGAACTCGATCCCATGCGAGCAGTAGCCATGCTCCGCATTCCAGTCCTGGGTTTCCTGCCGTTCGGCAGGTGTTGCGTAGTCCCATTCCCGGGTCGCGATTTCCAGCGCTTGAGTGCGCTGGTCATGCGGCAACCGACTGGCTTGCGCGTCGATCTCCGAGCTGAAAAGCGTGACCCAGTGATCCCAGGACAGGCCGCAACCACGTTGGGCATGCTCGGCGGCCGTCTTGCAAACGGCGCGCCACGCGGTTTCGTCCAGCGCGGAACGGGGTGTATCGCAAGCGATGGTGGACATGATGGAGACCTCCAGAAGAAAGCCGAGGCCTCCCCCCGCATGGGGAAGGAACCCCGGCGGGTGGATGAAGAACACCGCGGATGCGGCGTCCGCAATCACGCAGGTTGCAGTTCGGCCTGGCGGCTCCACTCCTGCGTCTTGAAGTCCAGCGCGTAGCCCAGTTCGCCCAGGCGGGCGATCTGCGCGCGCAGGGCGCGGCGGTCGATGGTCGAATCCAGCTTCACGGACTCGCCCAGCGGCCACAACAGGCCGAACAGCGCGGCGTCGCCATCCTCGGTGCTGCCGGCGGCAGCAGCCGCAGCAGGCGGCGCGTCCACGCCGAAGGGCGTGGTATCGACCAGCGGGTCCGCGGACGCCTGCACGGGTGCAGGTTTGGCGGACCTGGATGCCTTGGCGGGCTTGGCCGGCGTTGCCACAGGCTGCGTCCCTTGCTCTTCATCGAGCGGATCGACTTCCTGCGGGGCGAAGCTATGTGCTTCGGCCTTGCTCAGCTTGTCGATGCCGAAAAGTGTCATACCGTCCAGGTTGGCGCGCATCTCGAAACGCATGCTGCCGTCGCTGATCGGATAGCCTTTGAGGAAGATGTAGCGAAGAACGAACTCCCCTTGGTACTTGCCCTCGGGGTATTGCTCCAACTCCGCGTCTTTAATCGTGAATTTTCCGAGTTGGCATTCGAGCTTGCCAACATTGAACTTTCCGTTGCGGCCGTGAATGGTGCGCAGCGCGAGCTGGCCCGGGACGATGATGGGCGTGGCCGATTTCTCGGGTGCCGATGTGACTGCCATGATGCTTCTCCTTGAGGAATAGGAAAAAGGCAAGGCCCCGTGAGGGGCCATGCCGGATCAGAACGAAGCAGCCAATGCCGGCTCCTGCTCTTCGACTTCACCTGCGGGCTCGCGCTCGGCGGGCTTGACAGGCTGGTCGGCAGCGGTGTCGGCGGCGTCCTCGGCTTCGGGCGCGGGTGCGTCCTCGGCCTGCGCCTGGTTCGTCGGATAGACCTGCGTGCCGTCGATCTTGATCAGACCGATGTGGATCAGCGTCGATTCCAGGCTCGCTCCCGGCTCCCCGGCGCGCTCACCCTTGGTGCGGATGTACGGATCGATCTTCATGTCGTTCAACTTGAAGGCGATCAGCACCTTGCGGTCCCCTTCGATGGCCTGCACGCACCGGCGAACCAGGTGCTCGGCTTCAGGGGTGGCGACGATGGTGTCGAAGTACCGATAGTCCGGTTCACCGACAGGCCCGGCCAGAGCCGCGACGCAGCACGACAGGAACGGATCGCCATCCTTGGGGGTGACGTCCTTCGGACGGCTAAGGTAGCCGATGCCGCGGGTGATCAGCTCGTGCTGCTTGATGGAAGCCAGTTCGGCCCGGTCAAGCGGCTCGGCCTTGAGCAGTCGCGCCTTGAGAGACGCGGCGGCTTCACCCTTGCGCTCGCCCTTGTCGCGGATGTACGCATCGCCCCACAGGTCGCCGAGGCGGAAGCGCACCAGCGGGCGCTGCTTGGGATCGTCAACGCCGATGTAGCGCTGGACGAGGTTCTTGGCCTCGGCACCCGAGACCTTGACGTCGAAGTAGCGGTAGCTGGGGTCCCTGGCGGGGCCGACCAGCGCGGCAACGGTGCATGCCAGGAAAGGCTGCGCACGGCGGCCGCCCCGGACAGGCACTTCACGGACACGCTGGATATAGCCGATGCCCGAGGTGTGGAGGTCGAAATACGATTTCTCGTTGGACGTGGTGTTCATGGTGAATCTCCATAGGGAAGAAGCGGAGACACACCAGCCCCACGCATGCGGGGAAAGGTGCGTAACCCCGCGGTGGGTCGATAAGGCGAAAGCATCCGCCACCAGAGACTGGTGGCCGCTCGCGGATGGATGCGGTGCGAGCTGGCTCGGTCACGCAGTGGGAACTGCGACGCAACCTCGAAGACCGATGGTTGCCCGGCATGTCGCTGACAACGTCAGCAGGCATGGGGTCAGCATGGCCGGGCCTCGCGCGCGCGACAGCAATCAATCGGCATCCGGGCGCTTCCCATTTTTTCCAGGCTGCCCAGTTCCGCCCAAAAGAAAGCCCCCGAAATGGGGGCTTCAAGGGGTATGCGGACATTTTTGGACTACGCCGATTCCACCGCCGCCAGTGACAGATACGTAGCGGTGGCGGACAGCTCCAGATCATCTGAGCTTTGCAGAATGCGAGTGAAAACGCTGTCTTTCGGGTCGAAGAACTCGCCGAAGTCGTCGCCGCCAAGCTCGGCGCGTGCCAGTTCCCACCAGTCATCGAACGGGTCGGTATCCGGGTTGCAGCCGACGGCATAGGCCAGCAGCTTCACGCGGCCATCGGGGCGGCGCTCTCCGCGCTCGGCGAGGAAGTACACGCC
Source organism: Pandoraea cepalis (assembly GCF_902459665.1). GTDB lineage: Bacteria > Pseudomonadota > Gammaproteobacteria > Burkholderiales > Burkholderiaceae > Pandoraea > Pandoraea cepalis. Next base: position 29,747 of record NZ_CABPSL010000002.1, read on the forward strand.
CTGGTCCTTGGCCAGGGCGACGCGGCATTGGTTGGCGATGGCCTCGGCAAGCACGGGGCGCAGGTCGGAGCCTCTGAATCGCAGTGACATGGTTGAAATCTCCTGTATGGATGAAGAAAAAAAGCCCTCCACCGAAACGGATGGAAGGCTTGTGGGGCAGTCGCCGATAGGCTGTGGACTGATCAGTCGTGCCGCTAGGCTTCCTGTCTGGCACGTCAGGCTGGAATCGCCTGACGTTGCCGAGAGGCTTTGGCGTCGATCATGCTCACGTCGATCAGGCGCCAGCGCCCGTCGTCGATGAGCCGCTCCAGCACTTCACCGAGCATGTCGAAATACACCCCGTCGTGCCTATCGATCAACTCACCGTCGCGGTGCAGCTCCACCACGTAGGTGTCGCCGCCACGGTCGTAGAGGATCGTCACCTGACCCTCGAACTTGGTGGTTGAGACCGTGAAGCTGATCGCCGGCGGGGTCTCGATGATCTTGGAGGGCTTGGGATCGACCCAGGCGAAGTCGCGGGCACCTGCATCGACCAGCATGTGGGTGATGCACCGGAACCCGTCGGGCGCGGGCATCTCCTCCAACTGCTCGATGAGTTGGCCCAGCTCCATGCACTGCGGCTCGGGAATGGGCAGCTTGGCGGGTGCTTTGCCAAGGATATGCCTCGTGATGGTGTAAGGCGTGCCATCCGAAGTCTTCTCGGTGACGACTTCCGGGGTGTCCGCGCGCAGCCCGTCGAAACGTCGCCGGGCGTAGGGTTGGACATGGACCTTGGCGCCCTCGCTGGGAACGGTGGTCACCAGGTTGGGATCGAGCACGGCGAACTCGGAAGGCTTGAGCTTGACGACGATGGCATCGTCGGTCGCGGAGACTACCTTGCCGTTGAAGGGCTGAGGGTCGATGGCGAAGCCCAACGTCGAGGACTGCGGCTGATCATCGAATACGCGGTATTTGAACGAACGCACGTTACGAGGGACATGGCCCGCGACAAGCGAAGGCATCATGGATTTGATGAGGGAACGGTCCATGGGAATCTCCTTGAGGAAGAACAAGGGATTCCCCGCCCGCAAGGGAGAGGTCCCTTGTGGGTGGCGTGAACGGACGGGGTACGTCCATAGAAAGAAACGACCAGCACGGTTTCCCGCACTTGCAGCCTTGAAGGTCTCGGCTGCCAGGGCATGTGTCGGCAACGCCGACGAACATGGAGCAAGGATGGCTCTGGAATGGGCGGCCTGCTTGCAAGAAATCGCACAGCGTCGCACCCGCTTTCCTGCGCTGCGGACAAGAAAAAGCCCCTCGAAAGGGGCTTGGTTGGGTCAGGCTTCGTACACGAAGTAGTGCTCGCGCTGATGTGGGAAGAAGACATGCTTCCATGTATCGCCGCTGGTGTTGCCACCGTCGAAGACGACCATTTCGTAGTCGTCAATGTCGGTGTCCACCAGGTCGGCGCTGGCGATATGGCGCATGTGCAGCGTGCCGCTCATGCGCTCGAATACCAGGATCTGGCCGATGGCGTCGTCCTGGCCCATGGCATTGACGCAGGCGCCGAGCTGGTGCTCGAAGTCTGGCGTGCGCGAGATGAGGTCGGGGAACATGAGGTTGCTCCTATGAAAATGGACCAGCCCGGCTCCGGGAGGGAGACGGGCCGGTATGGGGGAGAACAAAGAGGAAGGATGTTGCGTCGAGCGGCTGCTAGGATTCGGCCAACGGCAGGCCCAACAGCACGGGTGCGTCGGCGTCGAGAATCAGGATGCGCACGTCGGCCTGGCCAGCCAGTTCAATGACGTTCGCCAGGTCATCCGGCATACCCTTGCTTCGGTGCTCCTGGCGAAGCTGCTCCGCACTGATGCCCTCGGCGTGGTCCAGGTTCTTGTCCGTCCAGGGGGTGGAGATCAGCTTGATGCCGATCGCCGGGCTGTACGGAACCCGGAACGCGATGAACAGGAATGCCTCCGGCGTAGCGAGGTCTGCCAGGTTGGCGAGGTATTGGCCGGTTTCTTGGCTGATGTGTGCGCTGCTGATTTCCCAGCACCGGCTGTAGTAGCCGGTCTCGAAACTCAGGCGCTGTACGACTTCCCGCGCTGCCTCTGCCGAATAGGCGTCGCCGACGTGGATGGGGCGACCGTCGAAGTCGTCGCCATGGATGGCATAGACCACGGCACCGATTACACCTTCGCCGCTGACACCTTCTGCGGTATCGCATTCGGCCAGCACCTCGGCACTCACGGGTTCGGGACCATTCCTGACCACGGCGAAATCGCTGGTGACGATGCACGAGGATGAAATCAGTTCCTCGTCGGAAAAGTGCTTTTGACTCGCGTGGATGATTCGCCAGACATGCGGGCTTCCGTCGTCGTAGCCGATGCACAGCGTGCGGACGATTTTTAGATTCCAGTAGCCGCGGAGAAAGGGATTGGGTTTCTGGGACATGGGAACTCTCCAGATTTGAATAATGGGGCCAATCCCCGCCACCGGGAATTGGACCCGGTGGGTTGAAAGTGGAAAATGCGTCAGTCGGCGCTGATCGTTGGCGTCTGAACCAGCCGTTCGGCGATGCGATGGCGCACATTTAGGCGAAATTGCTCATCGGTGATGCCGGCAAGCAGGTTGGCGGCCTCCAGCGCGATCAACGCTGAGGCCTCTTCGATGTCGGCGGCCAGGATGGTGTTGCGCAGTTGATCGCCGAGTTGAAGCGCCTGCGAGGACGTTCTGAAGACCTGGACCTCGCGGCTCAGGTAGCAGCCGTTGCCGCCGAACTCGAATAGCCTTGGCTTGCTGCAATACCAGCAGCCCTCAAACTGGATGGCGGTCAGGTTATGGCCGTCATCGAAGCGGGTAGCGATCAGAAGCAGGGCTTCCAGGTCGGCGCTGTCCTCGAATTGGTGGTGCTCGATCAGGTTCTCCCGCTCCCCGTCCTGGTCAGCACGGAAGTGCGCGGCCAGCCGTTCAAGCAGAGGCGGAATCGACAACTCAGCACATCTGTCCAGCGTGGATCATTGGTTTCGGCGATCTGGGCGATGTAGGCCTGCCCATTGCCGGGATGGTTTTCGTCGAGCGCGAAAGCACCGAACAGTGCCTTGATGACGGGAGTAACGCGGTTGAGCACGAGAACGCCCGTGCCTTCGTAGTAGTTGTTTGCCATGCTGGCTCCTTTCGAGAAGAGCGGAGCCAGCCCATGCGGACGATGGCATCCGCAGGGAATAGCCCAAGGCCGTTGGCGTCGGGCGATGGGGAAGAAAAATTGAGGGACATGGCCTTATGGGCGCATGTCCCTCACGGGGGGGCGAGAGGACAGTGGCGTGCCGGAGACCGGCTCACCAACCGCTGTAGTTCACCAGCAGGTCGGCGATGACCTTGCGGCGTTCCAGATCGAGACCGTCGAAGTCCGACAGCCCGTGGAAGCGGCAGCGCTTGAGCATGGCACCGCCCTCGCGCGCGTTGTAGAAGCTGACCATGGCGGACAGGAACATGCGTTCGCCGCTGCTCAGGACGCCGAGGGCATCGTTGAGCCGCAGCATGTCGGGACGCAAATCCCACTTGGTGTTGGCCTGGTTCAGGCCTTCACGGGTGCCGTCGCCGAACCACTCGGGACCAGCAATCTCGACACCGCGCTTCCAGGCCTCGAAGAAGGCTTGGGGCGCGGCAGCGAAATGCTGCTCTTCCCGCATGATCTGATCGACGACTTCCCGCGGCAGTAGCTGGTTCATGACGTGATTTCTCCAGTTGGATCAGGGAATGGCGAGCTGGGACCAGCCGCCTCTTTCGAGGGCGCGTTGAGCCGCGGCATAGCTGCGGAAGTACTCGCGGGATTCCCGCGAAACGGGACCTTCGGTATCGCGCGTGCCGATGTAGTGGCCGGCGGCGCTTTGCAAGACTTCGAGCGGCAGGAACTTGCCGCAGTAGGTCAGGGCCAACTGGCCGAAAGAGGCTTGCTGGGACATGGACGGGCTCCTTGGAAAAGCGGGGCCTTGTCCCTCACGGGATGGCAGCTCCCGCACGCGGTTGATAAAAAGCATCAGCGTCACGGGGACGCTCATCCGCAGAATTGATGCGATGCGGACTGGTGGGTGACGCGGGAGAGACCCGCGGCAGCCTGGAACCCTGGCTGCTGGCATGTGCTGACGAATCAGCGAACATGCAGGCAGCTTCGTGCGAGGGCTGCGTCGCGTCAGTTGGAAAACGGCATTCGGCCCAGCCCCGATTGATGAGCACCGGAAAAGAAAAGCCCCGCATCGAGTACGGGGCTGTCAGGAGGGTGCGGTGGCGCTGGGTCAATCGGGCTTGTCGCCCAGGACATGCTGCTTCCACAGGTCGAATGCCCGCTCGGGCGGAAGCTCGGCGAGGATGACGATGGGCTGGGCCTGCCTGGTGCGCAGCGACGCGAAGTACGCCTTGCGGTCGGCGATAGCCTTGAGCTTGATGCCTTTGATGAACAGCAGTTTGCCGTCCTTGATGAACAGCACCTTGTTGCCGATGTCGCGGTTGAAGGCGGCTCGCACCTTGCGCTCCGCGTGCATGGCATCGGCCAGTTCATCGACCAGGAAGTCGAGCGTCATGTCGATGTAATGAGGGTCTTCACCCTCCTGACCTAGATCGAGCGGCGCAGGCGGCAAGCCCTTGGCAAAGGCTTCGGCCTGAGCCAGCAGCGTCGTCTTGCCATTGAGCGCGCGGAGGAATGTCGAGCCGCCATGCCCGTCGTTGCGGGCCTCGGCGATGGGAGTGCCGTCGAACACGATGGTCGCGGTGAAGCACAGCGTTTCCTCGCTGGCGAAGTCGGCGACCTTGAGGTTCTTCAGCGTGATGCGGTCTTGCTTGGTGATGGTGTCCATGGGAAGTCCTGAAATCGACCGGGTGGCGACATGCCCCTGACGGGACGTGGCGACCATCCCGTGGGTTGGAGAAAGGAGGCATCGGTGCCCCGGTGGGCAGCGTTCGCCGGTGAGATGCCGAAGCGAACTGGTGGGTGGCGTGGGCGGAACCCACGGCAGCCTTGACACCCTGGCTGCGGGCTGCTGCCGATACATCGGCAATGCAGGGGGAGAATGGCGCGGCCGGCAGGCTGCGTCGTCGATCAATCCGAAGCGGTCGAGTCCGTCTTGTGCAGGCACTGCACCAGCCGGTTGCCCAGCCAAGCCATGCACGGGACGGCCATGGAGTTGCCAATCGCCTTGTAGCGCGGAGCGTCTGCGGCAGGCTTGCCGCGATAGGGGATCAGCGTGTAGTCGTCGGGCATGCCCTGCAGCCGCTCGCACTCCATGGGCATCAGCCGCCGCACCCGCCATTGCGACCAGTCCGCTGCACCGGATTCATTCCAGTCGTAGCGGAAATGTGCCTCGAAGTCGGGGGCCAGGACATGGGGCTTGTCTGCGCCGCCGCCGCTGGTACGCAACGCCGCCGCAACGCTTCCGCCCAGTTCGGCGGCAAGACCCTGCGTCCGTCCCCGCAGGGCAACGCAGGCCACCATCGGCACACCGTAGCCCGGCTTGCCGTTGGACAGGACGGTGCAAGACACCTGTCCATGGCCCGACTCGAAGCGCACTTCGCCGCGGTTGTTCTGCGCGAAGGCGATGGCGGGCACGACGCCTGCGTTCGCATGGCTGTTGCGATGCCCGCCGGCACGCAGCGTCGGCGTCAGTTCGATCGTGGCGTCCGCGCCGCTGCCCTGGGCGGTGAAGGCGATGATCGGCACGCCCTTTCCCGTACCGTCCTCGCTGCTGCCCTTGCCGTTGTTGGCGGTGTCGAGGGTGTGGGCGATGCTGCCGGCGATGGACTGCACCATGAACGTCTCGGTGCGGATGTCGTGCTTGGGACCCGCGGCCATCAGGCATGCCGCAACATCGACGGGGCCAATGCCGCCGCTGAATCCGAACGTCGTCGTGACCTTGCCGTAGGGCTGGTTCAGTCCAGCGAATCCTGCGTATCCGCCTGCTGCTGCAGCACCCGGTCCAGCAGCGCGGGCAGCTTCTTGCCACGGCGCACGGCCCGCAGAAGAATCCCCGCGCAGGCCTGTGCGCTCAAAAAGTACTTCGGAGGGATCGAGGTCATCACCACCACATGCCACAAGAAACACGCGCTTGCGGCGTTGGGCGACACCGAAATATTGAGCGTCGAGCACGCGCCAGGCGATGCGGCGGCGGGGTCCAGACACACAACCAGCGTGCGCCCATTTTTCCCCTGGCGGCTGGAGCGCACGGCTTTCTCCGGCCAGTGCTCCCAGGAAATGCCCGAAGGCATTGCTGCGGTCGTTGAGGACGCCGGGGACGTTTTCCCAGACGAGCGTTGCCGGCGGGCGGCGGTCTTGGTGGCGGGTTTGGTCGATGGCATTTGCAAGCTCCACATAGGCAAGGGTCAAGGCGCCGCGCGGGTCGTTCAGCCCCTGGCGCGCGCCGGCAACGCTGAACGACTGGCACGGCGTGCCGCCGACCAGGATGTCGGGCGCCGGCACGGTGCCGGCGCGCACCTGACGGGCGATCGCGGTCATGTCGCCCAGGTTGGGCACATGGGGGTAACGGTGGGCGAGCACGGCGCTCGGGAACGGCTCGATCTCGGCGAACCACGCGGCTTTGAGGCCGAGGGGTTGCCATGCGAGGCTCACGGCCTCGATGCCGCTGCACACGCTGCCGTACAGCAGTGGCGCGGCCTGGGGTGCACCGCGAAGGGTGCAAGGTTGCGGGTTCATGTCGGGTCTCCTGTTCGTGTGGCCCGGGGCGGGCCGGGACGTTGATAGGCAGGAGAAAGGCGCCGAAGGCCCTGCGGCCTTCGGCTCGGGAGGACAGAACCACCCGTGGGCTGGTGCAGGCCCGGTCGTCGCTAGAACCGTCTGCTCATCAGCAATCACACCCGGCGCATGTCGTGGTTCGCGCCGGCATCGTCTGGCGCACATCCGCGCACAAAGGGAGCCCGTTTTTGCGCCGGCGGGCACCGGCACCGAATACCGCTGACCACGAAGGGTCTCCGGGTGGCTCGCGCAGCTTGGCAAGCCACCGGGGGACCCTTCGCAGAGGCGGGAGAAATGCAGATCAGCAGAACGCGCAGGAGGCGGTTCGCGGAGAAGCTACCTTCAGGTCCCGCGGCCGGGGATGACCAAGCGGGACGCGCACACGGACAAGAAGGCGTTGCGCGCTGGGCGTCCCGCAGGGCGTGCGGAACACAGGCCGCGCCGCCGATGGCGGGCACGGCTCACGGGGAACGGGGTCGGTCAGGAGCCTTTGCGGCCGCTGCGGCGCGGGCGCGAGGCACCACGCTTGGACGTGCCGGATTCGACCGGCAGCGTGCCTTTGCAGTCGGGGTAGCGACTGCACGACCAGAATGGGCCGCTCTTGCCGGTGCGCTGGCGCGTCGGTGCGCCGCACTGTGGGCAAGGCGGTCCGTGGGGAACCTTGATGGACAGGGACGTGCTGCCGTACTGCGCGATCAACTGTGAGATCCATGCAGCCTGCTTGCCGATGAATACGTCCAGCGTGAGCTGTCCAGCTTCGATCATGTCCAGCGCCTGTTCCCAGACGGCGGTTGTCCCTGGGTCGGCAATCGCTGTGGGCACCGCGTCGATCAGGGTGAAGGCCGCATCCGAGGCGCGGATGGCGCGGCCCTTCTTCATGAGGTAGCCCCGCGTCAGCAGGCCACTGATGATGTTGGCCCGCGTCGCTTCGGTGCCGATGCCGACCGTATCCTTGAGCTTCTGTTTCAGGCGCGGGTCCGAGACCAGTTTGGCGACGCCCTTCATGGACTTGACCAACTCGCCCTGCGTATAGGGCCGAGGGGGCAGCGTCTTGAGCGCCTTCAGATCGACGTCGGCCACCTGACATGCCAGGCCCTCGCGCAGCGCGGGCAGTACCTGGCTGCGCGCCGCAGGGTCGCCATCCTCCTCGGATTGCGGTTCGGCCAGCACCAGGCGCCACCCCTTGACGACGACCTGCTTGCCGGTGGCCGCCAGCGTCTGCTGGCCGCAGGAGAGGTTCGCCACAGTGCGGTCGAACTCGTGGTGAGGAAGGAATTGCGCCAGGTAATGCGCCCGGATCAGCCGATACACTGCCAGTTCCTTCTCACTCATGGTCGAGAGGTTCGCCGGTTCGAGCGTCGGGATGATGCCGTGGTGAGCAGACACCTTCGCGTCGTTCCAGGCGCGTGAGCGTTGAGTGCGGTCGAGCTGGTCCATGATCGGTCGCAGCAAGGGATCGGTCTTGACCAGGCTGTCGAGGACCGTTGGCACCTCGGCGAACATGCTTTCGGGCAGGTAGCCCGAATCGGAGCGCGGGTACGTCGTGGCCTTGTGCGTCTCGTATAGGGCCTGAGCAATGTCTAAGGTCTCCTGCACATCGAGCCCAAGCTGCCTGGAACACACCTCCTGCAAGGTCCCCAGGTCGAACGGCAGCGGCGGGCCTTCCCGCACGCGCTCGGTTTCGACCGCCACCACCTGGGCGCTGTCCGCGGCGCGGATCTGCTGCGCGGCGTGCTGCGCGATGGGCTGCTGCAGGCAGCGGCCGGCGTCGTCGGTGCATGCTTTCGGGGGAACCCACTGCGCGGTGAAAGCCTGGCTGCCAGCGGACAGGGACACGTCGATGGCCCAGTACGGCACGGACACGAAGGCTGCGATCTCGCGATCCCGGTCCACGACCAGTTTGAGCGTCGGGGTCTGGACGCGACCGACCGACAGCACGCCGTCGTAGCCGGCCTGCCGCCCCAGCACCGTGAACAACCGGCTGAGGTTCATGCCGACGAGCCAGTCCGCCCGAGAGCGCGCCAGCGCCGAGTAGTACATCGGCAAGGTCTCGGCCGATGGCCGGAGCTTGCCGAGTGCGGCGCGAATGGATGCGTCGTTGAGCGCCGACAGCCACAGCCGCTCGATGGGGCCGCGGTAGCCGCACAGGTCGATGATCTCGCGCGCGATCAACTCGCCCTCGCGGTCGGCATCGGTAGCGATGACAAGCTGGGTCGCCTTCGCCAGAAGCGCCTTGACGACCTTGAACTGCGTGGCGGTTTTCGGTTTGACCTCGACCCGCCAATGCTGGGGAATGATGGGCAACTGCTCGATGGACCAGCGCTTCAACTGCTCGTCGTAGGCTTCGGGCGCTGCGGCTTCCACGAGATGGCCGATGCACCAGGTGACGGTGACGCCGGAACCGTTGAGGCAGCCTTCACCGCGCTGCGTGGCACCGAGAATCCGGCCAATGTCTTTGCCCTGGGAGGGCTTCTCGCACAAGAACAGCCGCATGTCCGTCCATCCCGATTCCCGTTGTTCATGGAGTTGCTGGAATCGAGGATGCCGAGCGCCACCTGGGGCAGCAGCAAACAAGCCGCATGCAGCGGCGACCGCTTTCACGGAATGGAATGGCTTGGGCGGGGTGGCGCGTGGCCGCAGGTGTGCGGACCGGAAGCCGCGATTTGCGGGAGCGCGTGGAAGTCGGTGGACGTTGGTGGAGCTATCCCCTGGGGATAGCTCGCGAGCGCATGGAGGGCGGCGAAGCATTGCGGCCGCCGCCCTCCATGCCGGTTCACTTCCTGCGCTTCGCCTCCTTCGGCGCGGTCGATTCTTGAGCGGCCTGGGGCTTCGGTTCTGCCTCCTGCGGCTTCGGACTGAGGGCCACGGACTCGATGCGGTACGGCAGGATGCCGACGCTGCGCGCATTGATTTGCCAGGTTTCGCGCGGCTGATCCTCGTTGTCCGTCCAAGGTTCGCGCTCCATGCGGCCGACGACCAGCACGCGCATGCCTTTCTGGTACAGGTCCTTCCAGTGCTCGGCGTCGCGGTGCCAGATTTCCACCGGCGCCCAGAAGCCGCCCCGGTCCTCGAACGTGCCATCCTTCTTCGGCACAGGGTTGTCGAAATAGACGTTCAGGCGTAGCAGGCGGCTGGGTTCGTCGTTGCCGTTGGGGAATTCGCGGTACTCCGGTGGCGAACCGATGTTGCCTTCGCCGGAAAAATGCGTGCTCATGGTGTGATCTCCGTGGTGGTTGAAATACCCGTGCCTCGTCGGCGCCGGGAGCGTGCTGGATGCCCGGCGCAATCACCGATCGCGCATTGCGGCGGGAATGGGCGTGAGCCGGCGCAGGTAGGCGTCGTCCGCCTCGGCCGCCTTGCTGGCGCATTCCTGCGCCTGCCTGCCCAGGGTGTGCAGCAGGCTGATCTGCATGTTCAACGTGATGCGCTGCAGCTCGATCGCGTGCAGGTCGGCCAGCAGGTTGACGGGTGTGCTGCTGCTGGCGACCAGCTCCCGCCACAGCGCCACGCCCATGGCCGATCTGTCGTGTCTGCGCCAGCGCAAGAAGACGGTTCCTGCGCCAGTGGTCTGTTGGGCCAGTTCGATGGGCAGCAGGTGGAAGGGGTGCCCGCATGCCTGCTCCAGCACCTGTCGCTGTGCCAGGGCAATCAACTCGTCGCGCATGGCGAAGCACTGGCTGGCCCAGGCCTCGAAGTCCCCTTTACCCTTAAAAGGCTTTAAAAGGCCTTTTAGATAGGCCGCGTGTTCCAGCCGCATGAAGGCACCCTGTTGCAGGCCTCGGAAGTAGCGGGTCGGTGGGTTCGGATCGCTCATGCCGGCTCGTCCTCGCCGGCTGCGGCTTCGGGCGACTCTGCGGTGGTGGTTTCATCGCCGGGCAGTGATGCTTCGGCAGGACCGTCGCCGCGCTGCTGCAGGCCACGGCGCACGATGGGCGGCGCAAACTTCGACCGGCGCGTGCCTTCCAGCACGTCCTGCGGCAGTTCGCCATACTTCTCCAGCGCTGCCCGCGCTGCGGCATTCTTCGACGCGAAGTCATCGCGTGTGCAGCCCGAATAGCGATACTGCTGGGCCAGCGAGAACAGGCTGCGCAGTGAATGTGCGCCCTCGTTGAGCCAGCGTTCCAAGGTGATGCGGTCAATGAGCGCGGTGTGATGGGCGAGGATCAGCTTGCGGGCGATGTCGTCGTAGTCGGCCAGGAGATAGACCGCGGCAAAGCCGAGCTGCGCGTTGACGAAGAGCGGGAGCTTGACCGGCTGCACGTTCAGGTTTTCGCCCAGGCTGAGCGCCGGCGGCACACTCGCCAGCGCCTGGTCCACCTGCTCGCGCAGCGATTGCAGCGTGACCTTGGTGTGGTCGAGCTTGTCCTCGATGCGCAGCATCCACCAGTCCGAGTACGGATCGTCCTGCTCCGAGCCCCGCCGCATCTTGTTCATCTGGGCGATATAGCCATTCAGGCCGACGATGCCCGGTCGCCCCTCGGCGGCGGCGCGACCATGCCAGATGCGGGAAGCGTGATGGGTGTGCAGGGTCAGCGACATCGCACTGCGCAGGGAGCCGAGATTCAGTTGCAGAGGTTCATTGGTTGCCATGGTGTCCGCTCGTTGTTGGAAAAGGAGCGGCCAGCTTCGACAGGAAGCGGAAGGCAGTCAGTCAAGAATCCGAATCCCGGCGGGCCCCGGTTTAGGGCGTGGCGGTTGCATGCGGCGCGAGCTATCCCCAGGGGATAGCTCCATGGAGCGCCAACGAACGCTGCACGCCGGGATCAGGGGGGGCAACGCCGATGCTGCGGCAGATGGTCGATCCCAGGCCTGCGACAGCTTGGCGTTGTGCCCAGCAGCGGAACTATCCCCAGGGGATAGCTCTACTGGCGGCCATGGGCATCTAGTTTCACCGCCTTGCATGCCGACTCACTTGCTGGCGAGCAGATTGCGTAGCCGCTCGATGTGCTGCTTGGCGACTTCTGGCGGCACTGGCTTACCCTGCGGCTGAGGTGGCGGTGCTGGTGGTGGTCGCTCGTTTGGCGGGACGGATGCCGATGGCGCGTCTTTCTTGGCCCAGGCATTGAACTCGCCATGGATGGCGCGCTGAATGATGCCGAACAGATACCCCGCAGGATTGCGGATGCCATGACTGCTGCATCGTGTGGCCCATTCGTCCAGCACGGCCTGTCTCAGCGCGGCATCAACCTGCTGCAATGCCACCCTGGCACCTGTCTGCTGCTCTGCCTTCAGTTCCGTGAAGCGCTTGGGCCATTGCAGATCGCCCAGCGCGCGCGCCTGCGCGGTAGTACGTACTTCATTAATACGACTACTACGTACTATACGGGCCATCTTCGGATTCCGAAGAGAGGCGTTTAGCACGGGTTTCGCCCCTGCTTCGGATTCCGAAGATGGGTCATCCGCATTCCGAAGAAGGCTCGATGCTCCTTCTTCGGAATCGTGGGCGGCGTCCTCCTGTGGATAACTTGCGGCGGCCGTGATGCCTTGGCTGGCGAGGCGTTCTGCCAGAACCTGCAGCCGCGACGGCAATGTGCGCCCGGAGAGCAGCGGATCTTCCGCGATCTCCTTAAGGGTGTTCAGGCCGACCATCTGGACGGCCTTGGCCGAATGGCCGAGGGACTGGCTGACCAGTGCCAGGTAGTCGGCGTCGAGCTGCATGGCCTCGAAGGGCGTCAGCGGTTCATCGTGCAGAACGTAGAGGTTGCCGAGGATGCGGCCGGTCTTGGGGTCACGCCGTCGCCGCACCAGGCTCAACCATCGGGTGAGGCGCAACAGCGTCAACGCTCGGGCCACGGTTTCATGCGAGGCCTGCCCGGCGCATGGCATCGATGCCAGCCAGGGTCGAAGCTGCTCATACGTCGGGAAGGCTGTCACGCCATCGTCGTTGAGCATCAGCCGGAACACCTGCCAGGCGTTGCGCTCCAGCGGCGTCAGGCGACGGTCGAGGAACAGTCGCCGCGGCACGGTCTCATGCCGGTTGCCGCTGAAGAGGAAGGCATCGCCGGACGTGGCGGGCGTCGGCGCAGGCATAGGTGCTGGCGCACTGGGCTTGGGCACGAGGTCTTTCAAGGCGGCGTCGAACAGGTCCGCGAGTGCGACGGGGCCACGGCGTGGTGCGGTGTCGTCCACGGCCATGGCTCAACCCAATCCTTGATCGACCCAGCTCTTGATCGAGGCCCAGACCACCGACAGAGGCAGCGACATGGCTTCGGCCAAGTCCATGGCGGCGTCGAGAATGGAGGTTTCGTCTTCGAGATCGACATTCCTGCTGCCGGTCACGGCCTTCCATTGCCGCCACAGATCCGTGTCCTGTTTCTCGTCCAGCACGGGGTGGCGGCCCTTGCGCTTGGGCAGGCCGAGGATTTCGCGGCGAAGCGCCACCTCCTGGTGGGTCAGGCCATAGAACCGACTGACCATCTCGGTGCTCGCACCCAGCCTGAGCATGCGATCGACCGTGGCGATTTCCTTCTCCACGTCCTGCGCCTGCTTGAGTAGTCGCCGGAGCACTTCGCGGTTCACCGTCACCGAGCACCAGGAGACGTTGGCGTTGGCGAGCACGCTGATCAGCGCGGGATGCTTGAGGGCGTCCAGTTCTTCCTCACCAAACCCCATCAGTTTGCACCGGCGCAGTTGCCCATTGCGCAGGTCATAGAGGGCCTGGGCGATGACGGCCTGGTTGAGTGGGTGTGGTGCGGACATGCTGGCCTCCCTCGCTCACGTTCCAAGGTCCGCAGCGCCGGCTTCAAGATCGAGCAGGCGCCGGGCCAGCCGCAGCAGCCGGAACAGCTTGACCAGCGCGGTGTCGCTCAATCGCTGGGCCGCATCACCCTGGCCGTGCAGCAACGCCGGCAGGTCGATGACGATTTGCCCGTCGTGCAGACCGACGTCGGCGGGCCGCTGACCGGCCAGGCACGCCAACAATGCGAGGACGGAACGGCCCAGCGGCGCCGGACTTTGGGTGCGGGCCCGGCAGGCGAAACCGATACCCTCTGCACGGTCATCAATGCACTCGTCCAGGTCTGCCTCGCTCGCGATTTCGCGGGCGAACTGTGCGATGTGGATGCGCAAGCGCTCGGCAGTATCCAAGCCGGGATCGATGTACCAGACATCGGAGATCGGATAGAGCCCGCCAGCCTGCACGGGGATGGACTGCAAGACGCTCGCCGAGAAGTCGGGAGGCAGCGCATCGCCCAACTGATCGGCGACCATGCGCTGGATGGACTGGAGCCGTTCGGTCGTCGGTGCTGGCGAGACGATGTGTTCCCGAAGCAGATCGCTCCCCGCCGCAGGGCTGGCCGGACCCGCCTGACTGGTATCCGTGTCGCTCTCGCGCGTCGAAGGCGTTGCCGCAGGTTGGCCTGCAGGCGGCGCTGCCGATGCAGCCCCTGCGGTGGGTGGCGCGGTGTTGGCAGGTGGGCGCGCGATGGTTTCCGACTCAGGCTCCGGCAACGCAGGCGGCGTCGAGGGCGGCGTTGGGTCGCTGATCAAGGCGCGCTGCCGGCTCTCGGATTCGGTCATGTCCAGGGCGAGCACGTCGTAATTGACACCCAGCAACTCGGCCATCTGGCCGATCAGCTCGTCCTGTACGCGCTGCGCGGAGAACTCGTCGGCCTGGACGTCGAATTGCGACAGCGCTTCCTGGAAAAATTCGTGGAAGTCCTGAACCAGGGAGCGGCCCTTGGCGTAGCGCTCCCACGCGAGCATGCAGGCTTTGCGCATGACCGACAGGCGTTCGACCTGATGGCGACCGAGGCCGCCATAGAGCACGGTGGGGATCGCGGGCAGGAGATACTGCACCGCGTCGTTCATGCGGCTGATGTGCGACTGTTGTACCGGGAAGCCATCGGCAGCGAGGCGGCGGGCCAGCTCGGACTGGCTCAAGGTAGTGCCACTTTCTTGCTCGTAGAACTCGCGTGCCTTCTCGACGCCGAGGGCGCGCTCGATGAACGTGAGGCCCCCGCGTAATTCGTTCTCGGCCAGGTGGCCGGTCAGCATGACGACTTCGCCGCGGCTGGGCCACGGCCGGAACAGGCACGATATACGGAAAAACCGCTCGTCCTTGGTCTCTGACCATAGTTCGCGCAGGATCGCCAGCCGCGTATTTCCGCCGTTGCGGATGATGTAGTGATCCTCACCTGGTCGGCGAGTGATGGCCGGCGCCGCGTCCAGACCTCGCTCGCGGATGGACGCCTTGATTTCCTCGTAGGCCGGGTTGCGTTTTTTCCTGGGATCGTGGTCGTAGGGGCGCAACTGATCTAGGGTCACGACCATGGGTGTGTCGGCGATCGGGTCGCTCAAGGTCGAGGCTGACGGGCCGCTGCGCTCGAACCCGGCCGCGAGCAGCTTGCCAGCCATCTGCTGGGAGGTGACCTCAGCCATGGCCGCCTCCCTGCGCTTGGTATCGGGCCTCGCGCTCGGCGCGGCGGATTTGCGCACGGGCATTCAGGGTCGCCCGGTGGTCGCTGGCCGTCGAGCTGGTGTAGATCGCGGCGCAGCCAGGCTTGGTGAACTTGAGGTGGCCGCCAGGCGTGCGTTTGACGTGCCAACCTTCGCCAACCGCGAACTCGATCAGGGCGCGAAGCCGCTTGTGGCCTCGGGCAAGCTCATGTGCGTTCGCCATGGGACCTCCCGGCATCAAGAGGGTGTGGCGGACGGCCGGACACCATGGCAAATCGGTGCCGCCATTGCGGAAATAGTTCGTCTGCGAGGCCGCGCATGGTGTCGAGCGCGGCGGGGGCGACTCTGCTCGGCGGCTGGCGGTATTCGACCCGATGCACTGGCAATCCGCGCGTAGCTGCACGCGGATACGCCTCGATGGCCGGCACGTCGGTGGCCAGCACGCGGATGCCGGCATGGTCCTGGAAAAGATCGCGCAGGGCCTGCTGGATCAGCCGTGCATTGGCTGACACAGGGTGGACGCGATTGATGAGCAGATGCAGAGGTGGAGGCTCGATGCCCAGGTGCCGGTAGGGCGCAATGTCTTCGAGCAACTGCATGGTGCCGCGCCGCAGCTCGCGCGCCGCGAGGATTTCCGGGGTCACGGGCGACAGCGCGAGGTTGGAGGCGAGTACCGCCATCTCCAGCAGCACCGATCGCGCGCCTTGGGTGTCGATCAGTACCAGGTCATAGAGAGGCGCCAGGACCGGCAAGAGATGGCGCAACCGCAGGCGCCCATCCGGCGCGTGCAGCAGCAAGGTGTTCAGCTCGCCTCGGTGGTCGTTGGAGAGCACCAAGTCCAGGCCCGCGACGATCGTGCGGGACACAAGCAACCCGAGGTCGCGCTCGTTGAAGGCCAGCAACTCGTAGATGCCACCAGGTGCGCGGTGGCCTAGCTCGTAGTACGAGGACAAGGTGGGCTGCACGTCGAGGTCGAGCAGTAGCACACGCAGCCCCGCGTCGGCGGCAAGCCCGCCGAGGTTCGCGGCCGTGGTGGTCTTGCCGACGCCACCTTTTGTTGAAATGATGGATACGACCTGCATGGCGTTCTCCGTGTGAGGATGGGAAGTCCGCTGGAGAACGGGTCAGGCCCGGTTGTTGACGCGCTCGGCGATCCACTGATCGATCTCGATGGAGTCCCAGCCGACCGCGCGCACGCCCAGGCGCAGCGCCTTCGGGAACAGGCCTTTGCGCATCAGGTTGTAGATGTGGGCGCGTTTGAAACCCGACTTGGTTTCGACTTCATCAAGCCGCAGGATGCGGCGCTCGCTTGCGGGCAGTGCAGGTGTTTGCGACATGGCGGTCACTCCTGAACGCTCAGTGGCGTTTGTTGGCGTGACCTCCATTCAATAGACATGGATGGGAAAAGACATTGCAAATGCAATCTCCGCGATTGCACATACAAGATGGAAAACCTCAGACTGTCGCGCTACGCAGCCGGCGTCTGGCCGTGGCGAACTTGCCGTTTAGCGTCCGCTCCGCGATCCCCATTGCGCCGCTGTGATGGGCGACCAATGCACTAACCACCGCCTCCTGAGTCTTGAAGCTGGAGTACGGCACGCCCGAAGGCGACTGGCCGAGCATCAGGTCCAGCATGCTGCCGATAATGTTCAGGTAGGTGGCTTCGGCGCGATCACTGATCAGGCACTGTGCGCCAGCAGAGGGCGCCATCTGCTTGAGAAGCGCCCCGTGCTTTTCCTGCAACTCATGCAGTTGGCGTTTGTACTGGTCCAAGGTGGACTTCAGGGCCAGGCGCTCGACTAGCATCGCCTGCCCAGTTTCCAGCGAGATGAAGGGATGGGCGATGCGCTCGCTTCGGGAGAAGAGGAAGCCCGGTCGTTGCTCGGGATAGTGTTGTCGCATCCAGCGCTTCAGATCGACGTGACGCACCGTCAGATCAGGGGAGTCGATCAGCGTGGAATCGCGCGTCGTGATGCCGTTCTGCCCGAAGGGCAGTTCTCCATTGAGGATGCCGTCGAAGATACGTTCGGTGCAAAGCCTCAGCTCGGCACAACGTGGGCAGTCCAACGACTGCGGCAGGCGCCTTGGCGACGAAATCGAAGCCAGGATCACCTGCTCGTATCGCAGCAGCCCGGCCCAGCGGATGGACGCTTCGATCGGGCGATAGAACACCTTTGATGTTGGTGCATCATTCTTGTTCTCGTGCATGCTCCGTCTCCTTCCAGGAGAAGAACTACATGACCGACTCCTTTGTCACCGACCTCATGGTCGGCCTGTCGTCTGTGCAGGAAGTGGGCACCTAAGGCCGCTTCGTCATGTGGTTTGAATACTTCTCACCAGTTCGCGCAACTGGTAGTCGTCGTGTGCTCGATGTGCAAAAATTCATCGATTAGAAGGTCGAGCATCGGGACGTAGGCTCGACAGTGACGCTCACGCTATCAGGGTCGTGAGAAGTTACGGTTTCTGCAAAACCGTCTAGGTATGACCTGATATGCCAGCGGTCTCAGGAGGCGTGAGGGGGCCGCAATCGTCGTCGAATGTCCAGCCGGACGCAGCAAACCCGCATCTGTCATGCTTGCCCCGTCATCCTGATATATCGACAAAGAATCGTGTGCGGAAACGCGGTGGCCAGCGTGCGCGTTCTTTCAAAGGAGCTTGAGCAGAAGGTCGCCTGTGAGTTGTGGTGCAGGCGTTCCCAGGTGGAATCCGACCTGTGCCATCACCAGAACCATCTGCCTGATCGTCTTCGCGATGATGGATGCGGGGCAGACAACCGGGCGTGGATGATGAGTTCGAGGCAGTCGCCTACGACGATGTACCGATCGTGGGTCTGGTGTACTGAGTGCAGCTCTTTGGACGTCTGTGGAACTCTTTGGACGAATTTGTTGCCGAGGACGAAAAACAAGGCTACAATTGAGGTCTTCGCTGGCCAGCCCAACGAAGAAAGTGTTTGGGAAACAACGACTTACTGTCCTAGTACACGTCTCGTTTCCCGCTCCAAATCCAGAGGGAAGCCTGGCTTCCCTTTTTATTTGCCGAAAAGCCCGCGGCGATCGATCCGAAGGGCGCCCTCGATGGCAACAGCGAGCGGTTACAATGCGGCATATCCCAATGGCGGGATGGCAGAGTGGTCATGCAGCGGCCTGCAAAGCCGTGTACGCCGGTTCGATTCCGACTCCCGCCTCCAAAATTCAAAAGCCCTGACTTGTCAGGGCTTTTTCTTTTTCCGCCGTTGATACGGCGCGTCCATGCAGATGCTGGTGCGCTGTCAAGTGCCGCTCGTTCATAGCGTTGCGCGGCTCACCCATGTCAGCATCATGGTCCGTTGAGAATTGCCGCATTAATATTCTGAGAACGATCCCAGGCATCGGAAATCGATGAAAGACATGACCGTCCCGAAACTGTTTTGCGTGAGCGCATTTTTGACGAGCACGCATTGCCGATGCTGGAACGGGCTAGTGATGCAGGTGTTTGCATTGGCCAGACACGCACGGATTGCCCGCCAGCTTCGCAAGCGCTTGGGCATGGCGCAGCACCTCGCGAACCTCCAAAGGCCCACCGTGACCCATGTGGAACCGCTTGCCGCCGCTCTGCACCATCCGAATCAGTTCACGCGACACCGTGGCGGGATCATCTTCGAACGGCGGTCGAATGGCTCGCCCCTTTCGAGTCACGCCACCGATAAGGATGCCTGAGGCGATCAGGTCGCCAACCATCATGTCCTGGGACGACAACTCCACGGCAATCGAGCCGGGCGTATGGCCGCCCGTATGCCGCACGATGCCATCAACCCCGAAGTCGAGCAGGTTCACCGTGTGGCCGTTGGTCATCATGATGTCCGGGACAAAGCCGTCGTATGGTTCATGCGGAACTGGCGTCTTGAGAAACAGCTTGCCGACCCAACTCGTCGTGCAATAGGTCATCGGCTCCTTGCGGCTGTAAAAATCCGCGTCATTCTGATGCGCCAGAATGGGCGCGCCCGACAATGCGCGCACACGTGCCGCGCTGCCGGCGTGATCGGTATGCGCATGCGTGACAACGATCAACTTGATGTCGCGAAACGTCAGGCCGTGTTCGGCGAGCACCTTGCCGATCTTGAGCTCCGATCCGGGAATGCCGGTGTCAATGAGTACACAACCGGCCTCGCTGCGGATGAGATGGGCGTTGACCATACCGAAAGGCAAGATCGGAATGGTAATGATCTGGGTCTGAAACATGACGTAATCCTTGGATAGGCAAGTAGACGGTGGCATGCGGTTTATGGTGTCGTGGCGAAGTCTTCGTCATCGCTGCGATGCGGTGCGAAGCGTTGCGTGGTGCCCGCGATCATGTTGCGCTCGGCAGGAGGCGCTTCCGCAGGCTCGATCAGTGCGGGCGTTGCAGCTGCTAACGGCGTGGCAAAGTCCCGGATCAGGTCTGACAGGTCGCCCGGTGCTTCCAGGGGCGAGAGATGGCCGATGCCCGACAAAATATGCAAAGTGGCGTGCGGTATGCGCGTCATCAACTCCTGCCGCAACACGGCAGGGGGATCGACCTGATCTTTTTCGCCTGAAATGACGAGTGTGGGAACGCGAATCAGTGCGGCTTGCGCGCTGATGTCTTCCTGGCTGGCGGCCAGCGGCCACGCCACTTTGGCTGCGGGCGCTCCGCGCAGGCTGTCCTGCACGACGGTTTCCAGATCGTCCGGCTGAAGCGGACTGGCGGCCAGCACGTGCCGGACGGTGGCCAGGATGCTTTCCCGGCTATCGTAGGCGCTGACCATGTCTTGCCTGACGGCAAGCGGCACGCGCATCGGCGATGGCGGCGATGGTGCTACCAGCACCAGTCCCGCCAATCCTGCCGGGTGGCGCGATGCCAGCAGTTGCGCGACTTTGCCCCCCATCGAATGCCCGACCAAGAGGTAATGGTCGAGGCCGAGGCTTTCGATCAGCCGTTGGGCATCGTCGGCCAGCGTCGCGAGCGTATAACCGCTGGATGGTTTGTCCGACTGGCCCCAGCCGCGCTGATCGAGCGCGATGGTGCGAAAAGCGGGCCTGAGGCGCTGGGTGACATGCCGCCACGTGCGCGACGACCCGCCCCAGTAATGCAGGAACACGAGCACCGGAGCGGTTATCCCGAGATCCTCGACATGTAGTTGGACGGTGTCCGAAAGGGTGTTCATGAAACGGCTCCTGAAACAGGCTGGCAGTGAGGATATTGCGGCTGTGGTGATCTCAGGCGGCGGCCTGAAGGATGAAGTCAGCGACGACAACGGGATGCGACAACATCGGCACATGGCTGGAAGCAACACGCTTGACCGTTGCATTCATGCGCGCGGCCATGCGTTCCTGATCCACGCGCAGGATGGCCTGATCGTCTTCGCCAATCAGGTAGAAGGTGGGACGACTGCGCCATGCGGCCTGTGTCAGCGTGCCGCCGAGCGCCGCGCCGTTGATCGGGCCTTGCGTGGCATGGACGACTGTCTGCTCGGCGGGGGCGAGGTCCTGTGCGAACAGGGTGGCGACGCCTTTGGCGGTGAGCGACAGGAACCCTTGCGCGTCGGGCCTGATTTCGTCGTTGAGCGGGGCGGCTTCGAACTGGGCGAAGAGCGAGCCGGCTGATTCGCCCGCATCCGGCGCAAAGGCGTCGATGTACACGAGCCGTTTGACCTTGGGATCGTTGCCTGCCTGCCCGATCACCGCGCCCGCATAGCTGTGACCCACCAGAACCACATCGCCCTGCGCCAGCGCGATGGCACGGCCAACCGCCGCGACATCGGCCTCGAAACTGGTGAGCGGAAGCTGGACGGCAGTCACGGCCATGCCCTTGGCGGCCAGCAGAGGGATGATCTTGGCCCAGCTGGAGCCATCAGCCCAGGCGCCGTGAACGAGGATTACGTTAGAGATCGAGTTGGATACAGAGACAGTCATCGTATTTCTCCTTGAATAAATGGTTTGGGGGAAGAGGCTTAGCCGTGCCAGTGTGAGCAGCGGATGACGGAGCAGAAATTCCCGCGATGGAAATGCGGCGCCTTGTCGGCGATCACATCTGCCTTGACGTTGCCGAATGTGGTGTCGGGCTTATGCTTGATGCCGTCGTAGAAGGCCTGGATGATGTCTTCCTTGAAGGCGGGGGTGCGTGGAAAGGCGGCGACCACGGCCTCACGGATGTCCTCGGGATAGCGGTCATAGGTCAGGCCCAGCACGTCCATCTCAACGCCTGCGGTGGTAAGGGCGATCACCGGATGCATGAATTCGGGTACGCCCGGCGTGGTGTGCAGCGCAATGCCGGTCCACACCTTTTCAATGTCGGCGGGGTCGAGCTTGTAGCTTTGCAGGAAGTCGCGGGCGGCGTTCGCCCCATCCACTTCGAAGCGCAGGTCGGCGCTGCTGTGCGACGGCATCAGACCGACATCGTGGAACATCGTCGCCGCGTAAAGCAGCTCCGGATTGAAGGTCAGTCCGCGTTGCTGCCCGGCGAGGGCGCCGAAGAAATAGACCCGGCTCGAATGGTTGAACAGCAGCTCGGTCTCGGTATCGCGCACAAAATCGGTGATCGCCCGGGCCAAGGCGCTGTCGGGAATGGCAATGCCATTGATGGCCGGCGTTGCATGATGATGGTGGGTCAAGATGGTTCTCCGTAGGTAGCGAACTTGGCGGGTATCGGATGAATGCAGGGTTTGGCGGGTGCCCGATGAGGACCTTGCAGCCGGTTCAATCATCATCGCGACAATCCGGTTTGGCGGCAATCGCATTGGCCTGCGGAAAACTGCCAAGCGTGAGTGATAAACTGCCAGCGGCGTTTCGGGCGAATTGGCGTCCGAAAAACGGATCATTCTTGGCGCGAGGACACGGGTACCGATGGCAAAGAGAGAAGTTGCGGTCGTCATATTCGACGGCGTTCAAGCGCTTGACGTAGCCGGCCCGCTTGATGTCTTCACGGCAGCCAATGGCTTCTTGCCGGAACAGGACCATTACCAATGCGTTCTGGTGGCAAGCAGCACCCAGCGCCTGCGCAGTTCCAACGGAATGTGGATGATGGCTGATCTGAGCTTCGATCAGGCAGACCGCGCTTTTGACACGGTGCTGGTGGCAGGCGGCCCGCACCTTCCCGCAAGTCCACCCGACGATGCCTTGTCGGCATGGCTGAGGCGATGGGGTGTCGCGGCCCAGCGATATGGCTCGATTTGCACGGGCGCTTTTGCGCTAGGCCATGCCGGACTGCTCGATGACCGAACCGTCACGACGCATTGGATTTGTTCGGAGCAGCTCGCAACGCAGTTCCCTGCAGCGCGGGTGGAGCATGACCGGATCTATTCTCGTGACGATCGCTTGGTGACCTCCGCCGGCGTGACGGCCGGCATTGACCTCAGCCTCTCTCTGGTGGGTGAAGATCACGGACCTGCGCTTTCTCTCGCATGCGCCAAGGCGCTCGTTGTTATCGCGCAGCGCCAGGGAGGCCAATCTCAGTTCAGCCCCCTGCTGATTTCGGCCCGTGACCCGGAAACCCCGCTGGGCAGGGTGCAAACCTACGTAATGGAACATATCCGCGAGGCGTTCCCGGTTGAGCGGCTCGCTGATATCGGCGGTGTAAGCCCGCGTAGTATTGCGCGGCTCTTCGTGAGTGAACTGAGCGTAACCCCGCATGAATTCGTGGAAGGGGTTCGCCTGGATCAAGCTCGCAAACTTCTGGAATCCACCGACGCGGCCCTCAAGACCATCGCTTTCGACTGTGGTTTTACCAGTCCCGACCATATGCGCAGCGCGTTTCAGCGGCGACTCAACGTCACGCCTCAGCAATATCGAGGAAGCTTCAAAACCGTGTAGAAGAATTTGCCTCGGTGAAGTTGGCCCTTCGTTGTTGAACGGCTCACTCGCCGGCAGTTTCGCGCAACACTCATGCCGCCGCGCCGAGGCGCGCGACTACCTGAGCGCGTGGTGACCAAAGCGTTCAACGAGAAAATCAATGAACGCGCGTGCGCGTGCCGACTGATTCAGTTTGTTCGGGTAGTAGACGAACAAATCGGCATCCGGCGGAACGTGTTCGGGGAGTACCGCGCGCAGTCGCCCGCTCTCCACGAGATCCACCGGCCGATCCGTCACGTCCAATTGCACTTCCACGTGGGGGTGCCGCTTGGCGAATTCGGAAAGGAGCGGCGCAATCACGGTGCGCCCGAACCCCATGGGCGCGTTGACGCGCAACAGGCCTCGCGGCACTGAACGGCTCGACGATACCGCATCCTCCATCTCTCGGATCTCGGCCAGGATGCGCGTCGCATGAACTTACGTGGGGGGGGCGCAAGCGACGGGCGGGCGGTGCGGACCGACCAGCATCGGCCAGCAACGTCGCTTTGCCCCCCCGCCATTGCGTCAACCGATGGAGGGGCGTGCGGTGGCGCGTCGTGACAACAGCATCAGCACTGTCAGCACGCAAAAAATGGCGCCTGCGTAAAACGTCGCCATGGCGCCGACCCGATCCCACAGCATGCCGGCAATGACGCTCGACCCGAGCGTGACGATGCCGCTCACCAGGTTGAAAACACCAAAGGCCGTCCCCCGCAATTGGGCCGGCGCCGTCTGGGCGACCATCGTGGCAAGCAGCCCCTGGGTCATGCCCATATGCAATCCCCAAAGGGCGACACCGACGAGCAGTACCGTCCAATGGTTGCCGTGCGCGAGCACGATGTCGGACGCGAACAACATCACAAGGCCCGCGATGAGCAATCGGGTGTGGCTCATCTGGTCGGCGAGCTTTCCGAAGGGATAGGCCGACAGCGCATAGACGGCGTTCATTGCCACCATCACCAGCGGCACCCATGCGACAGGCACGCCGCTGTCCATGGCCCGCAGCACCAGGAATGCTTCGCTGAATCGCGCCAGCGCAAATACGCCCCCCACGCCGACGACCCACCAATAGTCGCGTCCGAGGCGTTTTGCGTTCTCCCAGCGAATCGGGTTGACCCGCTTGGCCCCGCGGTCGTGAGCGGGTTCTTCAATGCCCAGCGTGAGCAGCGCCACGGCGATCACGCCGGGGATCATGGCCAGCCAGAAGGCCAGCCGAAAGTTGTCCGATCCTGCGAGCATGATGACAACCGCCAGCAACGGCCCCAGGAACGCGCCCACCGTGTCCAGTGCCTGTCGCAAGCCGAACGCCGCGCCGCGCAGGTGGGGTGGCGTAACGTCGGCCACCAGCGCGTCGCGTGGGGCACCGCGTACACCCTTGCCAACACGATCGAGCACGCGCGCGGTCACGACAACCCCGATCGTGGGCGCGATGGCGAACAACGGTTTGCTGATCGCACCGAGACCGTATCCCAAGACCGCAAGCCACTTGCGATTACGCAAATAATCGCTGAGCGTTCCGGAAAACACTTTCACGATTGGGGCCGTGGCTTCGGCGATCCCTTCGATCAGGCCAATCGTCGTCGCGCTCGCGCCGAGACTTGCCATCAGAAACATCGGCAGGAGGCTGTGGATGATCTCGGATGAAATGTCCATGAACAGACTGACGAAACCGAGTATCCACACGCTTCGTGGGATCTGTTGCAGTACCTTCGTTCGCGGGTTGGCTGACATCGAACATTTCCGAGGGGCGGCGGAATCGAGTGGGGGGCTGGACCTGCCCTCCCACAGGGTAAACCACCTGCAGGTTAGCTGGCAGGCACGTTTTCGGCTATTACAATTGTTGGGATTGCCCTGCCGCCGGAGCGACTGCTGCTGTGCGTCGTCGCCCTGCCAAGGGGGGCAACCGCGGAACGACGTGTCCGAGCGTGCCGGCTGGAAAGCGCCCGAACTCTTCTCTACAATGAAAACCCGCACTCGAAGCCGAAACCGAACATCGGCTTGCGAGCCCGCCGGCTGCGCTGGCGAACGCCGGCAACCCAGGAAGGCAACCATGTCGACACTGATCGAAACGATGACGGGCGCGATCGACGGCCTACTGCCGGAACTCGAGGCGATCTACAAGGACCTTCACCAGCATCCGGAACTGTCGATGCAGGAAGTCCGCACCGCACGGATCGTGGCGGACTACGTCGAGAAGCTCGGCTATGAAGTCGCGCGCAACGTGGGCGTGACCGGAGTGGTGGCCGTGCTGCGCAACGGCGCCGGGCCGACGGTGATGCTGCGTGCCGACATGGACGCGTTGCCGATGGCCGAAGCCACCGGACTGCCCTATGCCAGCACGGTGAGCGCGAAGGATGAAGACGGCGTCGAGGTCGGTGTCGCACACTCGTGCGGTCACGATATGCACGTGACCTGGCTGATGGGCGTCGCGCGACTGATGGCCGAACATCGCGACGCCTGGCACGGCACCCTGATGGCCGTTTTCCAGCCCGGAGAAGAAGTCGCCCGCGGCGCGCGCAGCATGATGGACGATGGGATGACGCAGCGCTTTCCGAAGCCCGACGTGATTCTCGGCCAGCACGTGATGGTCGGCGCGGCGGGCACGGTGGGCTATCGAAGCGGCACGATTCTCTCCGCCGGCGACAGCCTCAAGGTCAAGCTGTTCGGCCGTGGCTCGCATGGGTCGCAGCCCCAGACGTCGATCGATCCGGTCATCATGGCGGCGTCCACGACGCTGCGCCTGCAGACGATCGTGTCGCGCGAAATTTCGCCACGCGACAGTGCGGTGTTGACCGTCGGCGCCCTGCAGGCGGGAACGAAAGAAAACATCATCCCCGACGACGCCACGCTCAAGCTCAATGTGCGCACATTCGACGAAGATGTGCGCGAGTACATGCTCGGTGCGATCCGTCGTATCTGCTGTGCGGAGTGCGCCGCCTCGAACGCCCCGCACGATCCGGAGTTCACAACGCTGTCGAGCTACCCGCTTACGGTCAACGATGCCGCGACCCACGCGCGCCTGCTTGCCGCCTTCGAAGCCCATTTCGGCGAGCGCGTTTATGAAACGCAGCCCGCAGCGGCCAGCGAGGACTTCAGCGTGTTCGGCCGTGAATGGAAGGTGCCGTATGCCTTCTGGTTCGTCGGCGGCACCGATCCCGAGGTGTTCCGGCGCGCCGTGGCGGCGAAGCGGATCAACGAGATTCCGAGCAATCATTCGCCGAAATTCGCACCAGTGATCGAGCCAACGCTGCGCACCGGGTTGGAGGCCATGCTGTGCGCCGCCGGCGTGTGGCTCGCCCAACACGACGCAGCGGCATGAATTCCCACACGGTCTATCTCGTTCTCGACCTGATCGGCACCTTCGCCTTCGCGCTCAGCGGCGCGGTCGCGGCGCGTCAACGGCGACTCGACCTCTTCGGCATTGCGGCGGTTTCGTTCATGGTGGCTTGCGGCGGCGGCATCATCCGCGATGTCTGTATCGGCGCGATTCCGCCCACCGGACTCTCGAACTGGCGCTATCTAGCGGTGTCGTTGCTGGCATCCGTCGTGGTAATTGCCGCCTACGCGCCGGTTCGCCGGATGCACCAGCCAGTGCTCTTCTTCGACGCGATCGGGCTCGGCCTGTTTGCGGTCTCGGGCGCGCAGAAGGCACTGGCCTTCACTCACAGCGCCGAACTGGCGATTCTGCTGGGGATCGTGAGCGCGGTCGGTGGCGGCGTCATGCGCGACGTGCTGCTATCGCGCGTGCCATCCATTCTGGACCGGGAAATTTATGCCTCGGCGGCGCTTGTCGGCGCGGGCGTGCAAGTCGGTTTCTTCTATGCGGGATGGACGGACTGGTGGACGCCGTGGTTTGCCACGTTTGCCTGCGTCGCACTGCGTCTCGCGTCACTTCGTTTCGGCTGGGGGCTGCCGGTATTCGGCAAGCCGCGCGTGATCGACGGCCCCGACGGAAAGTAGCGGGGCTACCGGCAGGCAGGACCGCGAAACACAACCGGCCGTCGAACGTCGACTGTCAAAGGCGCCGTGCCCGCGTGCCGGGCTGCGGCATTACGCTTGCGGACCGGCCGATTCCTGCGCGCGACGCAGACGCTCGCGGCTGTTGGTGAGGTGCGTGCGCATGGCCGCGCGCGCCGCTTCCGGATCGTGTCGCGCAATGGCGTTGTAGATGTCTTCGTGCTCGCGATTCACGCGATTGAGATACGACACCTGGTCGTCGTCGGCGAGCTCGGCGGAATTCACGCGCGTACGTGGAATGATCGTGTTGCCGAGCTGCTCGAGAATGTCGTGGAAATAGCGGTTGCCGGTAGCGTTGGCCACTTGCAGATGGAACGCGACGTCGGCCGTCACCGCATTGCCCGTGCGTTGGCGCACGTGCATCTCGAAGTCGTCCAGCGCCTGACGCATCAGCTTGAGCTGTGTGTCGGTACGGCGATTCGCCGCCAGCCCGGCCGCTTCCGTTTCCAGTGAAATTCGCAGCTCCAGAATCGCCATCACGTCGAGCATTGTGAGGATGCGGTTGGTGTCGACCTGCAATGAATTCTCGCGCGGCGCTTCGAGCACGAAGGTGCCGATGCCGTGGCGCGTTTCCACCAGTTGCGCGGCTTGCAGTCGCGAGATCGCTTCGCGGACCACGGTGCGGCTCACGCCCAGGCTTTCCATGATGGCCGACTCGGTCGGCAGCTTGTCGCCCGGGCGGAACGTCCCGCTGCGGATCTGCTCGGACAAGGCGCTCACCACCTCTTCCGTGAGGCTGCGAGACTTGCGGCGAGGACGTGCGGGCAACGGGCTGGTCATGGACATGGCGTTGGTTGGAGTAATGGGTGACGACAGAACGCCCCCAGTTTACCTTATCGTCGGTCGCATACATACGACAACCGATAAGAATCGACCGCCAACGCCACCCCCTAATCGGTATCAGGCATTGGCGGCCGAAAGTACCACCTCGTGCGACTTCTCGCGACCACTCATGACTGCCTGGGCCGGCACGCGCACGGCGCCAGCCCGGACAGCTTTCCTACGGACGAACCCGCGTCAGAAATCGACGCGGATCCCCAGCATGCCGACCACCTGCGAACTCGTCGCCGACGGCGTGCTGTTCTGCGAGTCGCCAACCGCCGGGCCGGCATTGATGATGCTCGCCGCATTGGCCGAGAGCGACTTGCCGTTGGCGTGCTGCCAGGCTTCGAGCGCGTACAGCGAGGTGCGCTTCGAGAGCGAATACACTTGCGCAAGCGAGACCTGATGATAGGTGGCGGCATCGGTGATGCCGTTCGCCTTCGAGGCCGCCGTGTAGCTGTACGCCGCCGCCAGACGCCACTGCGGCGACACGACCCACGACGCATGCACGCCCGCGGTATTGAAGATGGCGGTGTCATGGAAGAGCGACGCCGCGCCCGGCTTGTACTGCACGTTGCTGTAAGTCGCGCCCAGCGTCACGCTGCCGATCGTGTAAATACCGGCCACGGCGATGTGTTGCAGCACATCGGCAGTGACATAGCCCTGGTTGAGGGAGGACGTGCCCGGCGTGCCGGTCGACGCACCATTCCACGTCGCCCCGCTGCCGCCCACGTTGTTCAGGCGCAGGTAGCCGGCGGCCAGCGAGAGCGGGCCACCGTCGTAGCGCAGCGCGCCGGAGTAAGTGTTGCCCTTGCTGAACGCACCGGCCTGTCCGCCAAAGCCGTATTGCAGGCTGGCCGTCACGCCCCACATCACCGGCGACGTGTAGGTCACCGAGTTGTTGATGCGGATGGTGGTGTCGAGACCGTCGATATCGCCCGGGTGTGCGCCGGTCGCGCCCGTCACGTAGGTCGTCGGGCCGATGGTGCCGACCATCAGGTAGTACGGCGTGTACTGACGGCCGAGGGTAACCGTGCCGAGCCGATCGTTCTTCAGGCCGACGAAGGCTTGACGATTGAACATCGAACCGGACGCGCCGAGTGTGCCATTGTTGAGGTCGAACCCGTTTTCCAACTGAAACAAGGCCTTGGTGCCACCGCCCAGATCCTCGGTGCCGCGCAGGCCCCAGCGACTCCCCGCCAGATTGCCGCTGCGCAGATAGGTGTTCGACTTGCCGTTCTGGTTGCTGCTGTACGTCATGGCATCGTCGACGATGCCATACAGCGTTACGCTCGACTGCGCAAACGCCGGGACGGCGCCAGCGGCGAGCCCGGCCAATACAAGCCCGGCAAACAATTTCGAATGTCTCACGACTTCTCCTTTTGTGGTGTGTTTTCTTGGACTTCGCTTGAAACGTTGTTGCATGCTCACGGGGGACTAAAAGCGGGGGGCTCTGCCGCTCCAGTCGGGTTGGTATTTGCGCATCTGGATGGCGTCGTTGCGAGTGCGCACGCCGCAACGCAGAAACTGCTCGTGCAACTTGGCCAACTGGTCCTGATCGATCTCGAGACCCAGCCCAGGGGCCCGCGTCACGGCGACTGCGCCATTGCGAATGGCGATCTTGCCGCCGCGCACGACTTCCTCATCCGGCGCTTGCCACGGGTAATGCGTATCGCAGGCGTACGACAGGCGCGGCACGCTGGCGGCCAGATGCGTCATGGCCATCAAGCTGATGCCGAGGTGGGAGTTGGAATGCATCGACAGTCCGAGATCGAACGTCTCGCACATGCGCGCGAGCAGTTGGGTGTCGCGCAATCCGCCCCAGTAGTGATGGTCGGAAAGGATGATCTGCGCACCATTCAGTCGCACGTTCTCGCGGAACTGCCGCAGGTCGGTCACGACCATGTTCGTGGCGAGCGGCATGCCCGTGGCGCGATGCAGTTCCGCCATGCCTTCCAGCGTGGGCGTCGGATCTTCGTAGTACTCGAGATCGCCGGCGAGTTCGCGGCCCATTGCGATCGCAGTGGCGAGCGACCAGTTGCCATTCGGATCGATGCGCAACGGCTTGTCCGGAAAGGCGCGCTTGAGCGCCTTGATGCACTTCACCTCTTCCGACGGTTCGAGCACCCCGGCCTTGAGCTTGATGCTGCCGAAGCCGTGGGCGTCGATCATCGTGCGTGCCTGGGCAACGAGTTGTTCGGCGTTGAGCGTTTCCCCCCAAGGGTCGAGCGGATAACCGGTCGCCGGCATGTCGATGTGCTGCGCGTACTTGAAGAACAGATACGCGCTGTAAGGCACCTCGGGGCGGACTGCGCCGCCGAGCAGTTCGACCAGCGGAATACCCAGATGACGCGCCTGCAGATCGAGGAAAGGCACCTCGAACGCGGCGTAGATCTTCTCGGCGTCCTTGCGCGGATCGGTGCCCGGCGCGAGTTCGTATTCCACGCGCTCACCGCGCACGCCCTGACGCACTACCGCCGCGACGCGCGCGCGCAAGCCGTTGGTGTCGAACGGATCCATGCCGATCAGGTGCGCTCGGGTGCTGTCAAGCAACGCCAGGACCGGCGCGTCGCCGTACGTTTCGCCGAGGCCCACGTGACCGTTATCGGTCTCGATCTCGATGATCGAACGCAGCGCATACGGCTCGTGAATGCCGGCCGCGTTAAGCAACGGTGGGTCGCGAAAAGCGATGGGGGTGATCGTGATGCGGTGAATTTTCACAGCGACTCATCCTCCGGCTCCAGGAGGAGCAGGGCAAGGGACGGAAACGCAAATTGCGTTTTGTGGACTACTTTTACGTCATCGTATGACTGGCCGTAATTTAGGTGACGGATGGGACGTCTCTCTATCGGTGAAATCCCTGATGTGTATCGAAATATCCCACTAAAATCCCCGGAATTTCGACAAATAATCAATCGAATAGGAATCTCTTAGGGAAATCTCTGAGATGTTCTGACGTGTCTCCTGATTGCAAATTCACCTTTCAAGTCATATGATGACTTACGAGAAATTCAACACGAAGAGGAGACAGCATGACCTTCAGCCGCAGAGGATTCTGGCAACGCACGCTTGGCGCACTGGCATGTGCGACCGTATTGGGAAGCATCGCGAGTACCGCAACCGCTGCGCCGGTCGCGCTGAACATTGTCGACGTGGCGGGTAACCTCGCCCTCACGCAGAAGGGCTTCGAGGCCTTCCGCGACAAGTACCCGGATCTTGTTTCCAAGATCACGTTTACCAACGCGCCCGCTCCACAACTGCCCGGCAAGATCAAGGCCATGCAAGCGGCGGGGCGTTCCGACATCGACATCGTGCTCACCGGTACCGATGCGCTTGCCGCCGGTATTCAGCAAAACCTCTGGCAGCGTCTGCTGCCTGACGACAGCGCCAAGCTGCCGGGCGTACTCGACAAGTACTCGCCTAACGTGCGCGCGATGCAGGAACTCTCAAAGGGCTACGGTATTACCGTGACGTATAGCCCGGGAGGACCACTCATTGAATACAACCCGGCCAAGGTCAGTCATCCGCCGAAGACAGCCGCCGAGCTGCTCTCGTGGTGCAAGGCCAATCCGGGAAAGCTGATTTATGCACGTCCGGCCAACTCGGGCCCGGGCCGCGCATTCCTCATGGGGTTGCCGTATCTGCTGGGCGACAAGGACCCGCACGATCCGATCAAGGGCTGGGACAAGACGTGGGCGTTCCTGAAGGAACTCGACTCGTGCATTCCCTATTACCCGGGCGGCACGTCGGCGGTGATGAAGGAACTGGGTGAGGGCAGTCGCGACATGACCGTGACCATGACGGGTTGGGACATCAACCCGCGCGCCTTGGGCATCGTGCCGGCAAGCTTCAAGGTGCAGGCCTTCGACAAGTTCACGTGGGTCAATGATGCGCATTACATCGTCGTGCCCAAGGGCGTTGCCAAAGAGAAGATGGAAGTCATTCTCAAGCTGATCAACTTCATGCTCGAGCCTGCGCAACAGGCGCTCGCCTACGACGACGGCTACTTCTACCCGGGCCCCGCCGTGAAGGATGTGCCGTTGTCCGCCGCGCCGGCGAAGAGCCAGGAAGTGATTGCGAAGTATGGCCGTGCGGAATACGCGAAGCTCATCGCCGACTTCCCGCATGCCGTGCCGCTCGATGCGACCGCAATGGTCGCCGCATTCCAGAAATGGGATGCCGAGATCGGCGCGCGCAAATCGAAGTGACCGGAGTGATCGGAGTCGTCCATGAAGCACAACTTTCAACACCTGCGCCTCGACAACGTTGCGCGCGCTTTCACCAACGCGGAAGGTCAGTCCGTGGCCGCCTTGAACGGCCTGGACCTGACCATCGAGCGCGGCGAATTCATCGCGCTGCTGGGGCCGTCGGGATGCGGTAAATCCACCGCGCTCAACTGTATTGCCGGACTGACGCCGCTGACCGGCGGCGCCATCTGGCTGGACGACGAGCGTATTGACGTGCTGCCAAGCGAGAAGCGCGGCTTCGGCATGGTCTTTCAGAACTACGCGCTGTTTCCGCACATGAGCGTGCTCGATAACGTGGGCTTCGGCCTGCGCATGCGCGGCATGCCGCGTGCGGAGATCGAGAAGCGGGCCCGTGCGGCCTTGCAACTCGTGCAGCTCGTGGGGCACGAGCGCAAGCTGCCGGGCCAGCTCTCCGGCGGGCAGCAGCAGCGCGTGGCCATCGCTCGCGCCATCGTGATCGAGCCGCCCGTCGTGCTGATGGACGAGCCGCTCTCGAACCTCGATGCGAAGTTGCGCATCGAGATGCGCGCCGAGATTCGCCGCATTCACGGCGAACTCGACCGCGCCACGATCTACGTGACGCACGATCAGGACGAAGCGCTCTCGATGGCCGATCGCATCGTGGTGATGAAGGAAGGCGTCGTGCAGCAGATCGGTGTGCCGCGCGATGTTTATTGCCGTCCGCGCAATCTGCATGTGGCGCGCTTCATGGGCTATCGCAACGTGTTCGACGTGTCGATCACGTCGGCGCAGGGCGATCGCGCCCGTGTGTCGAGCGGTGGTGCGTCGTTCGACGGCGTGCTCATGGAGTCGCCCGGCAGCGAGGGCAAGGTCAGCGTGGCGATTCGTCCCGACGATTTCGAGCGTGCACAGGCCGCCAATGACAACGCGTTCGATACGGTCGTGGAGACCGTCGAATACGGTGGCCGAGATTCGTTGTTGCGGGTGGCGTCGCCCTTTGGTCCGTTGTATGCGCGCCTGCCCGGCGACTATGCCGTGGGTGAGCGCGTGCCACTTTGCGTGCCGGTCGAGCGCACGCTCGTCTACGCCGGAGAGCGCGCATGAGTGCCGCCGCGTCCTCCCCGTCGCTCACGCCGGCCGCGCGCTTCGACGGCCGTGGCTGGCTCGTGGCCCCGGCGCTCGTGTGCCTGCTCGCGATGTTCGTGTACCCGTTCGCCTACGGCCTGTTCCTGTCCTTCCAGCCGATGGAGGGCGGCGTCTTCGCGAACTACGTGAAGTTCTTCACCGACCCGACGCTGTGGCCGACGGTGCTCATCACGCTTAAGCTCGCCGTGCCGGCCACGTTGATCAACGTCGGCGCGTCGATTCCGGCGGCGTTCGCGCTGCGCAAGAGCACGCGTGCGTCGAAGTTCGTGACGATGCTGCTCGTTGTGCCCGTCACGCTCGGCACGGTGCTGATCGCCGACGGCATGCTGACGTACTATGGACCGAACGGCTGGTTCCCGCAGGCATTGCATGCGCTGCATCTCTACAGCGACGAAGTCCGCCTGACGCACAACTATTGGGGCGTGTTGATCTCGCTGGTGATTTCCGGTTTCCCGTTCGCGTTCCTGCTGATTCTGTCGTACGTAACGGGTATCGATCCGACGCTCGCGCGTGCGGCCGGCACGCTTGGCGCCGGGCCGTGGCAACAGTTCCGGCTGATCTATTTGCCGCTGCTGGTGCCGGGATTGACGATGGCGGCGTGCCTGTCGTTCGTGCAGGCGTTCTCGGTGTTCCCGTCGGCGGTGCTGCTCGGAGTGCCGGCCGGGGCCACACGCGTGGTGTCGATCGCAGCGTATGAAGCCGCGTTCGAGAGCTACGACTACTCGCTGGCGTCGTGCGTGGCGATCGTGATGGGCTTCGTGCAGTTGCTGATCGTGGCAGGGATGCTCGGCGCGCGCCGGGCCTTCTATAGCGGTCCGACCACGGGAGGCAAGGGATGAGCGCCACCAACAAGCATTTGGCCGGAACCCTGGCCGCGCAAAACGGAGATTTCATGACCACGCCTTCGCCCGTGAGTTCGCTGGCGGCTGCCCCCACGACCCGACGCAAGATGCGCCGTGAAGGACCGGGCTCGCGTCTGTGGCGTGTGCTGGTGTGGGGCGCGATGATCTTCTTCCTCGTGAACGTGGGGTTGATGATCGCCACCGTCACGATGAACTCGCTGGCCACCCGCTGGTTTGGCACGCCGCTGCCGCAAGGCTTCACGCTGCATTGGTACGCACAGGCATGGCGCGATTTCCAGCTTGCCGATGTGTTGTGGGTCACCATGGAGGTCGTGGGTGCGGTCGTGCTGCTGTCGATTGCGCTGGGCGTGCCTGCGGCGTATGCGCTGGCGCGTGCGCAGTTCCCCGGCAAGAAGCTCGCGATGCTGGTGTTCCTGCTGCCGTTGATGGTGCCGCCGGTCACCTACGGCATCCCGATGGCGACGGTGCTCTACAAAGTCGGGCTGGGGGGCACGCTCGCGGGGGTGATTCTCGCGAACCTCGTGCCGTCGCTGCCGTTCGTGATTCTCGTGATGACGCCGTTCATCGAGCAGATCGATCCGAATCTCGAAGCCGCCGCGCGCATCTTCGGGGCCGACACGCTGAAGTATTTCCGCTACGTGTTGCTGCCGCTGCTGGTGCCGGGGATTCTCGCGGCCGGGTTGCTGGTGCTCGTACGCACCATCGGCATGTTCGAGCTGACGTTCTTCACGGCGGGTCCCGACACGCAGACGCTCGTCGTCGCGCTGTACTACGCGGTGTTCTCGACCGGTGTGCGGGCGCCGCAGTCGATCGACGCCATGGCCATGATCTACATGGCGATCACGCTGTTGTGGGTGCTCATCGCGCTGCAATTCGTGAGTCCGACGCAGCTCGTGAGCCGCGTCAAGGAAGCGCCGAAGGGCGAGTAGGTCGCAGGGGTGCCGCCGTCGCCTTGGGAGGGTCCGGGGGGATGTGCGGCACTTGCCGCTTCCGCTGCCATGGCATTGCCGTCCCCCGCTGTTCTCTCCTTCGCTCCGCGCTGCATTGCGGCGCACAAAAAAATCGCTGACATCGGACGGAATAAAGCGTCGCGACCGGACGTTCTGAGAGTGTCGTCCCCGACATTTCATTCAGGAGCCAATGTCATGAACCAACGTCAATCGATGTCCTCCGTTCTCACCGCACTCGTGGCGGCCGCCGGCCTGTTCGCCGCTGCCGCTGCCCATGCCGAAGCCCCGCTCAAGGCGATGGGCGGCATGATGGTCGATAGCCAGAACCGTACCGTCTACACGTTCGACAAAGATGTGGCCGGCAGCGGCAAGAGCACCTGTAACGGCCCGTGCGCCGATGCCTGGCCGCCCGTGATGGCCGCGCCCGGAGCGAAGGCCGAGGGCGATTACACCGTCGTGACGCGCGACGACGGCACGATGCAATGGGCTTACAAGGGCAAGCCGATGTATCGCTTCTCGAAGGACACCGCCCAGGGCGACATGAAGGGCAACGGCTTCAAGGACGTGTGGCACGTGGTCAAGCCCTGAGCGGGAGCGCACGCAGATCCGACGGGGAGTGCAGGGTGTTGGCGGTCTGGCCGGCCACGCGACGTAGTGCAAAGTCGCGGCGGCTCAGTATAATTTCGCGGCAAGCGTCGGCGGTCGTCGCCGGCGCTGCTTCGGACTGGCTTGACGCCAGGCACCCTCCGCCAGGACATTTGCCGATGACCGGTCAGGATTTGCCCAGCTTGCTCCCTGGCTTGCTGCCGCGCCTCTGGGCGTTCGCCCTGCGCATTACGGGCGATCGCCACGATGCCGAGGATCTCGTGCAACGTGCCTGCCTGCACGCGCTTGAGCGCGTGCATCAGTGGCAGCCGGGCACCTCGGCGTTGAGCTGGATGTACCGCATCGTGCACACCACGTGGATCAACGAGATCCGTGCGCGTCGTGTCCGCTCGCGCGGCAGCCTGGCCTGGGACGATGCCGACGTCGAGGCGATTCCCGATCTTCAGGCGTCCACGCCCGAAGACCTGGCCAGTTACCACCAGGTGTTCGGCGCCGTCGACCGTCTGCCCGAAGCGCAGCGGCTCGTGGTGCTGCTCGTCGCCGTCGAAGGGCTGAGCTACCAGGAGGCCGCGCTGGTGCTCGACGTGCCCATCGGTACGGTCATGAGCCGCTTGTCTCGCGCACGCCGAACCGTCGGCGACCAGTTCCGTCCATCCAGGGGGCAACCCCGCCGTGCCGACAACGTCGGCCCTGACGCCGGCGCACGTGAGGAGGATGCGTGATGAACGAAGACGATATCCGCCTGCTCGCGTACGTCGACGACACACTTCCCGCTGCCGAGCGGGCCGAGGTCGAAGCGGCCATCGGCGCGTCGCCCGAATTGGCCGACGCGGTCGAGGCGTTGCGCGCGTCGCGCCTGCCGTATCGGGAGACGTTCGCCGCACAAGTGATCCCGCCCGTGCCTGCCAGCCTGAGCGCCCATCTCGATGCATTGCTGCGTGCGCATGCGCAGCGGCAGACGCCGACGCCGCAAGACGGTGCCGATGCCACGAAGCCGTTGAGCTCGGCGTCGCCCGTCGCGTCCGTATCCGTCGATGCATCCCTTGGTCCGCCCGCGGCGAACGATGCGCCCGCCGCCCGCCGCGTGCGCGCGGGGTGGCTGCTCGCTGCATTTGCCGCTGGCGTAGCGGTCACCGCCATCACCTTGCCGTGGTTGCCGGGCGCGCTGAACCGCTTGGGCGCGGGGGGCGGGGGACTCATGACGGCTTCGGTAACGGCGCCGCCGAAGTCGCCGCAAGGCACGACGTGGGTGCGCGCGGCCGCCGAATACCAGCAGCTCTATGTGCGCGACACGATCGCGTCCGTACGGGTGGACGATGGCGACATCGCACGCACCGTCAGCGATATTCGGCACGACGACAAGCTCGATATCAGCGTTCCCGACCTGCGTGCACAGGGGCTGACGTTCAAGGGCGTGCAACGCCTGCGCTGGCAGGATCGAACGCTGGTGCAGATGGTGTACCTGCCGGAGACGGGCGACCCCGTCGCCCTGTGCGTGGTGCGCGACCCGCGTCCGGATCAGGACGTGGCGGAGCAGAAGATCGACCGGATGGGCGTGGTGACGTGGCGCAAGGGACAGATCGGCTACGCGCTGATCGGTGCGCCGGGTTCGATCAATCTGAAGGCGGTGGCGAAGGGGCTGGCGCAGGGACAGGTCACGCCACTGTATGGTCTGGTGACGCCGCCGGCGCTTGCGCGAGGGGATGTGGCGTCGTAGCCGCGACCGCTGCCCTGTATCCAAGACAAAACGCCCTCGGATCGAAATCCGAAGGCGTTTGTCGTTGCGGCAATGTCGTTCGCTACGTGTTGAGCCTGCGTGTCATGCCTGCGACATCTCACCGTCGCGAAGTCGCCACAGGCCGAGCGGATTGGCTTCCTGCAGGGCTTCGGGCAACAGCGTGTCGGGCAGATCCTGATAGCAGACCGGACGCAGGAACCGATCGATGGCCGTGGCGCCCACCGACGTGAACATGGCGTTCGACGTCGCCGGGAACGGACCGCCGTGGACCATCGCATGACACACCTCGACGCCGGTCGGGAAGCCGTTGGCGAGAATGCGTCCGGCGCGACGCTCCAGACTCGGCAGCAAGCGGCGCGCTGCCTCGGTATCGCCGGCGTCGAGTTGCAGCGTCGCTGTGAGCTGTCCTTCCAGACGCTCGGTGATCGCGATCATCTCTTCGACGGTATCGCAGGCAATCACGACCGATGCCGGGCCGAAGACTTCCTCATGCAGTGCCGGCGTAGCGAGGAATTCGGCGGCACTCGTGCGGAAGAGCGCGGCCTGGCCCTGGCATGCCCCCCCCGCCTGACCGCGCGCGAGCAGCGTCACGTTCGGTTCGTCGACCAGTCGCGTCACACCCTTGTCGTACGCCTGATGAATGCCCGGCGTCAGCATCGTGCCGGCGGCTTTCGCACCGAGCGCTTCAGTAGCCGTGCGGCAGAAGCGCTCGAGCGCGTCGCCCGCGATGCCCAGCACCATCCCCGGGTTGGTGCAGAACTGACCGACGCCCATCGTGAGCGAGTCGACGAAACCCTTGGCGATCGCTTCGCCGCGCGCGTTCAGCGCCTCAGGCAGCAAATACACCGGATTGATACTGCTCATTTCGGCATAGACCGGAATCGGTACGGCACGCGACTGCGCAATGCGCTGCAGCGCGAGGCCGCCGGTGCGCGAACCGGTAAAGCCCACGGCGGCAATCGCCGGATGCGCGACGAGCGCCTCGCCCACGGCGCGTTCGCCCACGAGCAGCGATAACACCCCTTCCGGCAGGCCAAGTGCCTGCACCGCTGAGCGGATGGCGCGCGCCACGAGTTCCGACGTTCCCAGGTGTGCCGAATGTGCCTTGACGATCACCGGGCAACCCGCGGCAAACGCTGATGCCGTGTCGCCGCCCGCCACCGAAAACGCCAGCGGGAAGTTGCTCGCGCCGAACACGGCCACGGGACCGAGACCGATCTTGGCCAGACGCAAGTCGCTGCGCGGCAGCGGCTCGCGCGCCGGCTGCGCCGGGTCGACGGTGGCGTCGAGGAAGTGGCCGTCACGCACCACGCGGGCGAACATGCGCAGTTGGCCAACAGTGCGCCCACGCTCGCCTTGCAGGCGGGCGGCAGGCAGTCCGGTCTCGGCGTGAGCACGCTCGATGAGCGCGTCGCCCAGATCGAGAATGGCCTGTGCGACGGCCTCCAGGAACTCGGCCCGCTTGGCGAGCGGCAACGCGCGGAACGGGTCGAACGCGGCGCGAGCCAGCGCGCAAGCGCGTTCGACGTCTTGCGCGTTGCCCGCGCCGAACGCCGGCGTCAGCCGCTCGCCGCGCGACGGGTCGAACGCTTCGAGCGTTCCCGCGCTGCCCCGCACGTCGGCGTGGCCGATCAACATCTCACCGGTAATTTGCATGCGTGGGCTCCTTAGCCTTCAACCTTCTTGATCAGCGCGTCGAGCATCTCGAGTTCGTTCGGCAGCAGGTCGGTCAGCGGCGCGCGCACCGGGCCGGCATCGCGACCGACGAGCTTCGCGCCCGCCTTGACGATACTCACGGCGTAGCCCGCGCGGCGGTTGCGGATTTCCAGGTACGGCAGGAAGAACGTGTCGAGCAGGCGGCCGATCGTGGCCTCATCGTTCTCGCACACGGCGTGATAGAACGCCATGGCCGTCTTCGGAATGAAGTTGAAGACCGCCGACGAGTACACCGGCACGCCCAGCGCGCGGTAGGCGGCGGCATAGACTTCGGCCGTCGGCAGGCCACCCAGATAGGAGAAGCGGTCGCCCATGCGGCGACGGATCTGCACCATGCGTTCGATATCGCCCACGCCGTCCTTGAAGCCGATCAGGTTCGGGCACGTCTCGGCGAGACGCTCGAGTTGGTCGGCGCCGAGCTTCGAATTGGCACGGTTGTAGACGATCACGCCGATGTTGACCGAACGGCAGACCTGTTCGACGTGAGCGGCGATCCCGTCCAGGCTCGCTTCGGTCAGGTAGTGGGGCATGAGCAGCACGCCCTTGGCGCCAAGACGCTCGGCTTCCTGAGCGTATTCGATAGCCAGACGCGTCGGGCCGCCGGCGCCTGCCAGAATCGGCACTTTGCCTGCGCAGGTGTCGACGGCCGTCTTGATCACGGCGCTGTAATCGCGCGGGGTAAGCGAGAAGAATTCGCCTGTGCCGCCCGCCGCGAAGAGCGCCGTCGCACCGAACGGCGCCAGCCACTCAAGTCGGGCCGCGTAACCACGCGCATTGAAGTCGCCGTTCGCGTCGAAGTCGGTGACGGGGAAAGACAACAAGCCGTCGGAGACGATCTGCTTGAGTTCTTGAGGTGCGGTCATGTCAAGAGTTCCTGTCGGCCACGGGGCCGGTTTCGATAAGGAAGAAAGAAGCTCAACCAGCGCTCGGCGCTGAGTTATATGTCATCGTATAACATGTAACGAAATCGAACAAGAGGCTGTTGGAAAGAATGGCAGTGGGATTAACCCGTACAAAGCATGGAAGGGGGATTTCCCCGATTTATCCGGCAGACTTGAGGGGTACGCACAGCGCAAATCTAGATGTATGATGACACATGAGTGGCTGCATGCGCGACGACGTCGAAATTCGACGCCGTTATGCGCGCTGGCCGAGAGAGTCTCTAGCGTCGATGGTGTATCGCATGTGTGAACCCGTGCAGGCGCCGCATCTCATCGGAAAACAGGAAGGAGTGAGCAACATGGCATCAATGACGGACGCGGGGCGCACGGACGCCGCGGGTGAAGCCGGGTCTGGGACGAAGGACGTGCCGCGCTATATCCGGATGCAACCGGACGACAATGTCGCCATTGTCGTGAACGACGGCGGTTTGCCCGCCGGTCGCCGGTTTGCCGACGGGCTCACGCTCGTGGACGCCGTGCCCCAGGGGCATAAGGTCGCGCTGAGCGATCTGGCCGAAGGCGCGCCGGTGATTCGCTACGGTGTGGTGATCGGCTATGCGGCGCGCGCGCTGCCCGCGGGCAGCTGGGTCAACGAGCGCAATCTGGTCATGCCCGAGGCACCTTCGCTGGATCGCCTGCCGATCAGCACGCGGGTGCCCGCGTCACTGCCGCCGCTCGAGGGCTTCACGTTCCAGGGCTATCGCAACGCCGACGGCTCGGTCGGTACCCGCAACATTCTGGCGATCACGACCACGGTGCAGTGCGTGGCCGGCGTGGTCGAATTTGCCGTCAAGCGGATCAAGGAGACGTTGCTGCCTCAGTATCCGAACGTCGACGACGTTGTCGGGCTGGAACACACCTACGGCTGCGGCGTGGCCATCGATGCGCCGGACGCCGACGTGCCGATCCGCACGCTGCGCAACATCTCCACGAACCCGAATTTCGGCGGCGAAGTGATGGTCGTGAGTCTCGGTTGCGAGAAGCTTCAGCCCGAGCGCCTCTTGCCGGCGGGCAGTATTCCGATCGGCAGCGCCAATGCGGATGGCAAGCCCGATACCGTCTGTCTGCAAGACGACGCGCACGTTGGCTTCCTGTCGATGATCGATTCGATCCTGGCAACGGCGCGCACCCATCTGGAGCGGCTCAATGCGCGCCAGCGCGAGACGGTGCCGGCGTCGGAGCTGGTGGTGGGCGTGCAGTGCGGCGGCAGCGACGCGTTCTCCGGGGTGACGGCGAACCCGGCGGTGGGCTTCGCCACGGATTTGCTCGTGCGAGCGGGCGCGACGGTCATGTTTTCCGAAGTCACCGAGGTGCGCGACGGGATCGATCAACTCACCTCACGCGCGGCGACCCCGGAAGTGGCCGACGCGATGATTCGCGAGATGGCCTGGTACGACGCCTATCTCGAGCGCGGCCGTGTCGACCGCAGCGCCAACACCACGCCGGGTAACAAGCGCGGCGGGTTGTCGAACATCGTGGAAAAGGCGATGGGGTCGATCGTGAAGTCCGGCACGGGGCCGATTCACGGCGTGATCGCGCCGGGGGCCAAGCTCGATCGCTCGCGCCAGCGCGGGCTGATTTACGCCGCCACGCCAGCGAGCGATTTCATCTGCGGCACGCTGCAACTCGCGGCGGGAATCAACATGCACGTCTTCACGACCGGACGCGGCACGCCTTACGGGCTGGCCGAGGTGCCCGTCGTCAAGGTGGCGACGCGCTCCGATCTGGCCCGTCGATGGCATGACCTGATGGATGTCGACGCCGGGCGCATCGCCACGGGCGAAGCCACCATCGAAGACGTCGGCTGGCAGCTCTTTCACCTGATGCTCGCCGTGGCGAGCGGCGAGAAGACCTGGGCGGAACGCTGGGGCCTGCACAACGCGCTCGTCCTCTTCAACCCGGCGCCCGTGACCTGACCCGGGGGCGCACTTCAGAGATCGGCTGGCGTTTGCGCCAGCCCGAACTCGAGCATGGCCGGGACAAAGCAATGATTGAGCGTGTCGCGCCGCGAGAGCTTCGCGAGCACATAGCGACGGAACGGCGTGAGCGTGGCCCAGTCGCCCACCGCGGGCGGCAGCAGATCGGCCAGTTCGCACTGCTTGAGCAGTCCCGGCGGCAACGCGTTCGTATCCTGCCAGGCGGTCGGCGCAGGGTCGACGCTGCGCGCTACCGCTTGCCCGAGATACTGGCTCGCCATCTCGTCGAGACGCGCGGCAAAGTCCTCGTCGCCGGGCCTGCATGAGGCCAGCGCCTCGCGCGCAGCTTCGGGCAAGCGTTGCCAGTCGGCCAACGATAGATGTTGACCGTTGCGATCCAGATTGAAGCGAATCGCCATCGTGATGAATGTCAGGTTCTCGCAGGCTTCGATCTCGAAAACGAAGATCGGCAGACGCTGATAAAGATGCATGAGAGTCACTCCCCGGGGCGCAGCATCGAAAACAATCATGGTACTTCAAGAGGGCGCACTCTCGTGCGCTGCGCTGTGTCGCCCGCGTCGCTACGAGGAAGGCGTGCCGGCGGAACGTCGTATTCCGACATCAATCCCCTAGGTTCTTGGGAAAAGTCTTGAATTTGAGTGTTTGAGCGACGTTGTCCGCATTTGCCGTTCACGATGGCGACCGACGTCGAATCGTCGTCATCCCTCGGGGCGCGGACGGTCGTTCACGCCGCCCCCGCGGGGAGGCCGGAGGGCTATGGAGCGACGTGGTTTGCGCACTT
Source organism: Pandoraea cepalis (assembly GCF_902459665.1). Classification (GTDB taxonomy): domain Bacteria; phylum Pseudomonadota; class Gammaproteobacteria; order Burkholderiales; family Burkholderiaceae; genus Pandoraea; species Pandoraea cepalis. The sequence continues at coordinate 72,410 of NZ_CABPSL010000002.1, forward strand.
CTAGAGCCTCCGTTCTTTTTCGTATCCCTAAGGGATTCCTATGGTAGATGTTTGGCCCGCAGGCGCCTGCGTTCATGCCCGGCATGGCATGCGCGGCTTGCGCGGCAGTCTTGCACGAGGCGCGGGCGTCCGCGCCATCCGATTTTTGAAAGGAGCCGACATGCCGTCCAATGCGCCGCCGTCACCGTTTCCTTTTCTTCCCGTCGTCCTGGAGTCGCCCGTCGGGGCGCAAGGTCGCGCGATGTCTTCGCCCGACGGGACCGCCTGCATGCCTGAGCCGGCGTCACGTCGGCTGGCGCGCGGCGCGCCGGACACGCCGCGTGGCAAAGGGCGAACCCCGCCTCGCCGTCGTTTGGGCGCCGTGCAGAACGTGCCGGGCCTGTCGCTGGGCGATGGGGGCGCGACGCTCCGCGTGGAGGTCGTCAGGCGTATCGATCCCGCGGGGGTGGCGCTGCTGGGGGCGATCGTCCGATGAGTGCCCCGATCGCGTCACCGGTCGCCACGCCTCTGCCCGCCGCGCCGGTCGCGTTGGCGGCGTACGACACGGCGGTATGGGTCATCGCGTCGCCGCATGCGCGATGGACGGTCGAGGCGCAGGCCGTCGTCGTGTCGTCGCACGAGGTGTCGTGCACGTTGCACGGCGCGCTTGCCGAAACCGCGATGTGGCTGGATCGTATGCGGCACGGTGTGCTGCTCGCCGAGGCGCCGTTGCCGGGCACCTGGCTCGCGATGCTGGTCGACGAAGCGCTGGTGCAGGTGTTGCCCGCCACGCAGGGCAGTATCGTGCCGGCGTTCGGGCGCATTTGCGACGATTGGGTGCGCGGCATTTTCGCCGCGCCATTCTGGACCCGCTTCCTGGCAGGCGAATCGAGCGACGTCCAGGTGCTGGCGTTTCTCGCGCAGCACTACCATCGCGCGGCGGGGGCGGATGTGCACAATCGCATGGCGGTCGAGCGCTGCACCGACGCGGCGCTGCGACCGATGCTGTTGCGCCAGTATCGCGAGCAGCGCGGACAGGCGACGATGCTTGCCGCCGGCCTCCTTCGCTGTGGCCCGGCGGCCCGCACCTTCCTCGACAGCGGTGCGTTCGATGCGACGCACGCGCTCATCGACTTCATCATTGGCGCGGCGGGCGACATGCCCGTCTACGTGGGGTGTTGCGCGCTCAGTCAGGCGCCGGCAGCAGTGCGTGCGGCCAGCGAGATCGAGGCGCAGTTCGACGCGCTCGCGCAGCGGTATCCGTCGGCTGCCGAAGGGTTCGCGGCCGTCGGAGCGCACGCGCGGCAAGACGCGAGTGTCTGCGGCGGGACCTCGTTGCTCGCGCAATGGGTGGAGGAGGCGGGCGAGCCCGATGCGGCGTCGCGCTTGCGCATGCTGCGCGGGGCGCACGGTGTGGCGGCGGCCTATCGGGTCATGTTCGACACGTTGCATCGTCTGGACGACGATATCTGAGGTCGGCGCGCGGGCCATGCCCCCGAATGGGGCATGCGACTCGTATAATGGCGTCCGAACGGCGGGGGGCGGTGGTGCCTGCGAGCCGTCTGCCCCCTGACCATGACAACCCAACTCGCCTACCTTGCCGCGCTCGGTGCCGCCCTTTGCTGGGCCTTCAGCGGCATGATCGCCATTACGCCCGTGCGCCGGGCCGGTTCCTTCCCATTCAATTACGCCCGCATGCTGCTCGTCTTCGCGATGCTGCTCATCGCGGTGGCGGTGCAGCGTGGCTGGCCGTCGCTTACGCTGGAACAGTGGCTGCGACTCACGGCGTCGGGGCTGATCGGCATTCTCGTGGGCGACACGATTCTCTATACGTCGCTCGGCCGTCTCGGGCCCCGCCGCAACTCCATCATCTTCGCGACGAACGCCCCGATGACCGCCGTGCTCGGCTATGTTTGGCTCGGCGAGGCACTGGGCTGGCGTGCGGTGATCGGGGTGGCGCTGGTCACGACGGGCGTGGCACTCGCCGTCGCGTTCGGTGGCCGGCGCGAGGATGCTCATCACTGGGAGTCCGTGCGTGGCGATGTGCGCGTGGGCGTCGCCATCGGCCTGGTGGCGGCGCTGTGTCACTCCGTGGGAACGCTCATCGCCAAACCGGTCATGGCCGCCGGCGTCGATCCGGTGAGCGCGTCGGCGGTGCGTGTGGGGGTGTCGGCGCTCGGACTGACGATACTCGCCGCGCGGCGCGGGCGTGACCTCTTCTCGGCCTTCACGCCGGGCACGCTCGCGCTCACGGCGGCGTCGGGCTTCGTCGGCGTGGCCGTCGGCATGACGCTGCTGCTCTACGGCATGGGGCACGGCAACACCGGCGTCATTGCGACGCTCTCGGCGACCACGCCCGTCGTGGTGTTGCCGCTGATGTGGATTCGCACCCGGCAGCGTCCGGCGGCAGGCGCCTGGTGGGGGGCGTTGATCGCGAGCGCGGGCGTCGCGTTGATCTTCAACCGGTGAGCGGAGACGGGCGGCAACACGGGGGCCGCTCAGGTGCCGCCTCGCGCTCAGCGCGTGAGGGGCGGTTGCAGGGGGTCGGAATGCTGACGCGATGCGTCGGTCGTCATGCCGGACGGCGGTGCTTGCGGCGCAACGGCCGGGCGAGGCAGGTCCGGCGTCAACAAACGCCGCAGCCAGGCCGCAAGCCGCTCGAAGATGCCTGGATCGTCGTTGAACAACTCGGGGCGCAGGACTCGCAGGTAGTCGAGAATCTGTTCGGCCTCCTGAGCACCAACCGACCCGTAGATCACTGCCAGATCGAGGAGTGCACGCAGTTCGCCGAGTCGCTCGCGCGCTTGCAGTGAGCGGGCCGTTTCCACGCTGCGCTTGGCGTCGAACACGCGCTCGCGCAGCACGGAGGCGGCGCGCCACGCGGGCGTCTGCAACGACGCTTCCAAGGCGCGGAGGTCTTGGGCAGAGCTGACGATCTGTCCCGCGAGCGATTCCACGATGCGTTCCTCGCCCTTCGCTTCGCGCACGATACCTTCGGCCCAGCGGCTCGCCTGACGCGACATGTCCTCGCGCGTCCATTCGGGGCGAGAGACGAAATAAAAACCGTGTTGACGCGCCTGGTTCAGGATGATCGAGACGACGTCCGGGAACTGCTTGTCGAACGTGCGCTTGGCCCACGCGTAATGCCCCCCGGCGAGCAATTGTGCGACGGCGGCTTCGGTGAGCGGAACGGTGCTGTCGAGCAGGCGGGCGCGCAGGAAGTCGTCGAAGGGCGGTGGCGTGAAGTGACGGTCGACGGCGGCGGAGATGCGCACGAACGCGTCGAAGTCTTTCTTCAGATCCGCCAGCGCGATGTCGGAGAGGGTTAGCGAAATGCGGCTCATCGTGACCGACCCCAAGGCGCCGTCGCGACGACGCAAAGCCGACGCGCGAGCGAGTGCGCGTTAGCCAGTCGAGTGTCTGTGCCAGTGCCGCGAGCCGCAGGTGTTACTGCCGAAGCTCGTGCCACGTGCATCCCCATTGCGCGTGAAGTCATGTGCAGCGATACGTGTCAACGGTGCGCCGCGGTCATGGCCGCGCGCTGTGAAGATGGCCCTTGAGGGGACACAGGCGGACGTCCCGGCGTGTCGGATCCCATGGCGTTTATGGCGGCAATGCTAGCCTAATCCTGGCCAGCGATCCCCGCGTCTCCACCGTCTCCCCAGGAAATTCACATTTCGCATGGCGGACAGCAGGCGTCTGCATGCATCAACGGCATGGTGACGTCAAAACTTTAGCGATAAGGGCCGGATTTTTTGCGCGGCGTCGTGCGCGGGTCAGCTTCCCGCCGCGGGGCGCAGCAGATAGACGGCGAAGCGCGCGCGGGCATCGAGCCAGACGCGCTCGACATCCCACCCCGCGGAGCTCGCCAGGGCGCGGAACTCCGTCTGACCGTACTTGTACGAGTTCTCGGTGTGAATGGACTCGCCTGTCATGAAGTCGAAGCGATGGCCCAGCACGCTCGCGCGGAAAGGGCGCTGGGCGACGAGATGCATTTCGATCCGACTGGCGGCGGCGTTGAAGCGGGCTTCGTGACGGAACGCGTCGAGCGGCAGGTCGCCGTCGAGTTCGCGGTTGATGCGCGTGAGCACGTTCAGATTGAACTGCGCGGTGACGCCGCGCGCGTCGTCGTAGGCGGGCAGCAGCACGGCGGCGTCCTTGCAGGCATCCACGCCGACGACCATCCGGCGGCGCGGGCCGAGCATCTTGCCGACGTGGGCAAGAAAGGCGGCGGCCTGTCCGGGCGCGAAATTGCCGATCGTCGAGCCGGGAAAGAAGCCCAGGCGCGGCCCTTGCGTGGTCTGCAACTGCGGCGGCAGGCGAAACGGCCGGGTGAAGTCGGCGCGCACCGGCAACATGGGGATGCCCGGGCAGCGGCGGGCCAGCGTGGCGACGGCGTCGTCGAGGAAGTCGTCGGCGATGTCGACGGGCACATAGGCGCGCGGTGTGACCAGCGCGTCGAGCAGCAGCGGCGTCTTGCGACTCGAGCCGCTGCCGAACTCGACGACGACGGCGTCCGGGCCAATGACGTCGGCAATCGCGGCGGCGCATTCGCCGAGCAGCACCGTTTCGGTGCGTGTCTGGTAATACTCGTCGAGGCCGGTGATCGCTTCGAATAGTTCGCTGCCGAGCCGGTCGTAAAGCCAGATGCTGGGCAGCGACTTGGGCGTGTGGCCGAGACCGGCGAGCACGTCCGCCGCGAACGCATTTTCCGGCAGCGACGGACAAACGAACGGCGTGGCTTGGGGGGCTTGCGACATCAACGATCCTCCGCGAGCCTCAGGCCGCAGAACTGCCAGCGCTGATGCGGGTAAAAGAAGTTGCGATACGTGGCGCGCGCATGTCCCGGCGGCGTGGCGAGCGAGCCGCCGCGCAGCACGAATTGTCCGCACATGAATTTGCCGTTGTATTCGCCGACGGCCCCCGCCGCCGGTCGGAATCCCGGATAGGCGACGTAAGGGCTGGCCGTCCATTGCCATACCGGGCCGAAGCGTTGCGCCATGGCGGGTTGCGAAGCGGGCGACACGGTTGCCGCGACCTCCCACTCGTGTTCGGTCGGCAGACGCTTGCCGGCCCATCGCGCGAAGGCGTCGGCTTCGAAATAGCTTACGTGCCGCACGGGCGCGTCGTCGTCGATCGGTTGCATGCCGGCGAGCGTCATCGACTGCCATTCGCCGTTGTGCAACTCCCAGTACAGCGGATGTCCCCACCCTTCGCGTTGCACCGTCGCCCAACCGTCGGACAACCAGAGTCCCGCCCTGCGATAGCCGCCGTCGTCGATAAACGCGCGCCACTCCCCGTTCGTCACCACGCGCGAGGCGATCGCGAAGGGGCGGAGCAAGATGTCGTGGGCAGGGGTTTCGCAGTCGAACGCAAAGGGTCCGCTCGATTCGCTCTCGTGCCCGACGCGATGCTGGCCGCCGCTGTGGGCAATCCATTGCAGCGGCCCGGCGATGTCGCCGGCGCAGGCCGGTTGGCGATGCGCGGGACGCAACGGATTTTGCGCGAACAGATGCAGCAAGTCGGTGTGCATCAGCTCCTGGTGCTGTTCCTCGTGATGCAGGCCGAGGGTGACGAGCGCGTGAACGTCGGGCGGGAGATCGGCATGCAGCAGGCGCTCGTGCATGGCGGCGTCGACATGGCGCCGATAGCGCAGCACGTCATCGAGCGTGGGGCGAGAGAGCAAGCCGCGTTGCGGGCGCGGATGGCGCGGGCCGGCGGCTTCGTAATATGAATTGAAGAGATAGGCGAAGCGCGGATCGTAGGGGCGGTAGCGGCTGCCCGACGGGGCGCCGGACTCGCTCAGCAAGAAGGTTTCGAAGAACCATGTGGTGTGCGCGAGATGCCACTTGATGGGGCTGGCGTCGGGCATCGACTGCACGGTGGCGTCGGCGTCGGAGAGGTCTTGCGCAAAGGCGACCGAGGCGGCGCGCACGGCATCGTAGCGCGCCACGGCTTGCGACGTACAACAGGGGAGGGCCATGGGGACACGCCGTGTTGTGAAACGTGCTGCCTATTGTAGACCCGTTGCTTGCCCCTCGTGTGTCACCGGGCATCGCGTCGGCGAGGTCACGACTGCCCGTTGCCGGTGGGGCCGTGGAGTTCGTGTTCGAGACGCACGACTTCCTGCGCGACGAGTGCGATGGCGTTGCGAATTTCCATGAGCGCGGTGTAGAGCGCTTGCGCGTTCTGGGGAGATTGCAGGGCGAGGTCGCGGGCGGCGGCTTCGATGGCGTCCAGCGACAGGGCGATGCGGTCGAGATTCTCCAGCATGGGCGATCTCCGATGGCGCGCGCAGCGCGTGCGTAGCCCTATGATACCCAACTGACGTATCTCGGTGGGGATGTTAGAATGCGTGCCCTTGCCGGGGTGATGAAATTGGTAAACATAGCGGACTTAAAATCCGCCGCCTTCGGGCTTACCGGTTCAAGTCCGGTCCCCGGCACCAGTCATGCATCCGTTTCGCTGAAAGCGCAGACCGCGTTGGACGTTTCCGCAATCGTCCGGGGTCTGCCACAGGCGGGCGCCCCTCGAAGTCACTCCCATTGTCTTTTGCCGTGGCCTACCGTCGCGGCACGACACCCAGCTCCTCGTTTCCGGCCCATCGTTCCCGTCACCCGCCGCGTGACGAGGTCGCGGTCACGCGTAAGCGCTGCGATGGCGCCGGCATTCAGCGGCGTGAATTTCATCCGTGCCATCTCTGTGACCAGCGTCGCTCACGATTCGTCGCCAAAGCCCAGCGCAAACGCATGATGGCGCACGTCGGCCGGCCAGCCGGCGACCCGTTCGCCAAAACGCACACGATCGTCTGCAAACAGCGCTCGCGCCGCTTCCTCGAAGCCGGGTAGATCGCCGGCTAACGCCGACATGAAATGATAGGCGCGTTCGTGCGAGGCGCGGCGATCGTCACGTTGGGCGTGAGCGCGGCGCGCGTCTTCAACCAGCTTTCGGAGGGCGACCGATGCACCGCCCGGCTGCGCCGCGAGCCAATCCCAATGGCGTGGCAACAGCGTGACCTCACGCGCGACGACGCCGAGCTTCGGACGTCCTCGGCCGCGTGTTTCGCTCTGCGGCGCCGCGCCGTCGGTGTCGTTGCCGTAGGGCGCATCGGATACCGCCTGCGTGAAGCGCGCGGTGATTTCGTCGTCGGTCCCGCGTGTGTCGATGTCGATCGCGCGCCCCGTCGTGTTGTCGAAAATCAGCACCGGCGTCCGGGGCGCCTTTTCCACGGCACGCTTTACCGAAAGCGCGACGGCAGCGAGCGAGCCGGAGGCAATGCACCGTTGACCCGCGAAGGCGATGTGGGAGGGAAGCGTCGAAGGTGTCATGGTATCTAGCCGGATAGTGAGAAGCGCAATTTATACCCGGATAAAAATAATGTCAATATTATCCGGGTATAAATATAACGGCGACCGTCCGGAGGGTGTCCAGAGGCTGACCGTTGTCCATCCGAGCCTGCGCAACGCGGGCTGACTTTTTTAGGTATCGAAAATTTAAAGAATCCGCATTTCTGATAGTTGTGCGCGCGCAAGAATAGCGGTGCCGTGCGGCCACTTCGGCAACGTTTCCGAATGGCTTGTCGCGACGGCATTCAACCGCAAACCACAGCTACACAGGAAAAAACATGCAACTCCAAAACCACCCGTCATGCAGGCCTTTCTACGAAGCCGGGGACATGTCGCAAATGGCCGCATTTTATGAGGAAGGCCGAAACATCATGTGGATGATGCTCCGTGCCGCCCCCCGCCCGTGTTTCAATCAGGGGCTTCTCACTGAGATCATGCACCTTGCCCGTACGGCGCGGGAATCCGGGCTGCGCATCGATTTTTGGGTCACGGGATCGCTGGTGCCCGAGCTTTTCAACGTTGGCGGAGATCTTAGCTTCTTTGTCGATGCGATCCGCTCCGGCAAGCGTGACATGCTGATGGCGTATGCGCGGTCGTGCATCGATTGCATCTGGGAGATGTACAACGGCTACGGCACCGGCGCGATCTCGATCGCGATGGTCGAAGGCAGCGCGCTTGGCGGCGGACTCGAGGCGGCGCTCGCGCATCACTTCGTGCTTGCGCAGAAAGGCGTGAAGCTCGGTTTTCCGGAGATCGCGTTCAATCTGTTCCCCGGCATGGGCGGATATTCGCTCGTCGCACGCCGAGCCGGCATGCGCGTGGCGGAGGAACTGATCAGTACCGGAGAGTCGCATGTGGCCGAGTGGTTCACGGAAAAGGGGCTTGTCGACCAGCTATTCGAGCCCGGCGACGCGTTCCTCGCGACACGCACGTTTATCGACGTGATCCGGCCTAAGCTGAATGGGATTCGCGCGCTGATCCGAGCGCGTCAACGCGTGCTGCCCCTGGATCGCTCGGAGCTGATGGACATTACCGAGGACTGGGTTCGGTCGACGTTTACGATCGAGACGAAGGATCTCGCCTATATGGAGCGACTGGTGATGATGCAGAACCGCCGCGTTTCCAAGCTCCGCACGGTATCTTGAGGCACAACGGCGGTAAAGTGATGTAGCGAATCGAGAAGGCTCAGGCGATAAGCCTGAGCTTTCTTTTTTCGATGATCCAAGCCTCGAGATCGTGTGCTGGCATCGGCTTCGCGTAGAGGTAGCCTTGCGCACGTTCGATCCCGGCCTGCCGCAGGAATGCCGCCTGGGCGTCGGTCTCGACCCCTTCCGCCACCACCGAAAACCCCAGCGCCTTGGCCAACGTGAATACTGACGACACGAGCGCCTGGGCATTCGTGTCGCTGTCGACGCTGGTCACGAAACTGCGGTCGAGCTTGATCACATCGAATGGCAGGCGCGCGAGCTGCGCAAGTGACGAATAGCCGGTGCCGAAATCGTCGAGATAAATCCGTGCGCCGAGCTTTCGGAACTGCTCCATCAGACTGAGCACCCGGTCCTCGTCCTCGATGAAGCAGCTCTCGGTCAACTCGACGTCGAGCAGGCCTGGCTTCAGACCGACGCTGTCGCAGATCTCGCCGAAGTGATTTGCGACATTCAGGTCGCTCAATTGACGCGCGGACACATTGATCGATACGCGCATGTTCAGGCCCTTCGCTTGCCACTGAACGGCCTGTTTCGCTGCCGCTTCCATCACCCAGCGTCCGAGTGATCCGATCAGGCCGAATTCCTCGGCATGGCGAATGAATTCGACAGGCCCCACCAGTCCGCGCTCCGGCGATTGCCAGCGGATCAATGCCTCGACACTTTGTATGTCGCCCGTCGCGATGTCGACGAGCGGCTGATAGTGCAATACGAACTGCTTTTCCTCGAGCGCCTTGCGAAGATTGGTATCGAGCCACATGGCCTTCGCGACCTTCTGGTTCATTTCCTGCGTGAACACCCGATACGTCCGCTTTCCGGCTTCCTTCGCAACGTACATTGCCGTATCGGCGTTGCGGATGAGGGTTTCCATGGTGTCGCCATGTTGCGGATGCAGCGTGATGCCGATCGAGCAACTGGTATAGACCTCCATCACGTCCAGGCGAACCGACGTCTCGAACCGGTCGATGATCGTCTTCGCGGTGTCTTCGAGCATGGCGAGCGTTGCGTGCTCGAACAGCACCAGGAATTCGTCGCCACCGAGACGCGCGAGCGTCGCACATTCGGGCAGGCAGTTCCTGACGATCGCGGACACTTGGGTCAGTAGACGGTCGCCGGTCACATGTCCATAGTGATCGTTGACGTGCTTGAAGTTGTCGAGATCGAGAAACAGGATGCCGACCTGCCGTGGGGTGTCATCCGGGCCGCCAGCTAGCGCGGCGCGGATCATCTCGGTGACGGCATGGCGGTTCGGCAGCCCGGTCAGCACGTCGGTATTCGCAAGCTCGGTCAGGCGCTGCTGTGCGTTGCGCTCCTCGGTGATATCGACGCCCGAGCAAATCAGGAACCGCTCGTCGAGCCCGCTGCCGCTCTGCACGAACTTATTGCGAAACTGATACAGGCGCGGGCCGTTGACCGTATTGATGAAGCGCTCGACAGCGAATGGCTTGTCGTTTTCGAAGAAACCCGTGATGTTCGTGCTCGACTTCTTGCCTTGCTCTTCGGTCATGAACAGATCGAAGGCGCTCCTGCCAATGACGTCTTCCTCGCGTTTGCCCAGTACTTCTTCGGCGAGCCGATTGAAGCGCTGCAGGATGCCGTGCCGGTTGAGGACCACGACGAGCGAATTGACTTCGGAGACGACCTGCTCGGCAAAGGCAAGACCGTGCGCGAGGTCGCGCGCGACGGAGCGAGTATCCGAGTAAGCGGAGGCGGTGCCGGCCCAGGTGGTCGCATCGAGCTTTTTGCCAACCATGTGCAGGCGAAGCGGATGGCCAAACAGGGCGATCTCGAGTTCGAAGGACGAGGTGACGCCAGTCAGGCTGCGAATCGTGGCGGCCTGCGCGGCATCGAGCGCGATGCCGATGTTCGTCAAGCCGCGAACCGCGGAAAGCTCGAGCGCGTTGCTGTCGATGCCCAGGCGCCAGTATGGGCTCTGTGTGCCGAGGTGGACTTCGAGGACTTCACTGTCGTTTTCGTCATGCATGGACGAGACCCGCCTTTAAACCGCATAAGTTAGACGGCGCTCCATGACGGATGCCCATCGACGCGCCTCGCCATACGTTGCGCCATTCGCGGCAAAGCGCGATGCGCATCTGTTCTCGCCGGCTGGCGTCCCGGCTTGCGCCGACCGGGCGGTCGCATGGGGTGCATTGAACGATTACGTGTCGGTCATCTTATCAAAAGATGACTATGGGTTTCAATGTTCATACTGAACAAGTGACGTTCGCGTGCGGTCGGTGCGCTTCCCCCCTCATCGTCGGCAATAAACGGACATTATCGAACCCGAACGGCAAGCTGGTGGAAGTCGTATTTCAAACGCGCGTCAGCGAGTACTGCTTTGCTTTACCCATTGTCACGGCCCCACGTGGTGCATGACGCCTTCCCGCAGCCCCCGGAACCGCTGCCGCGCTGACCTTCGCCGAATCTGGTACTTTTTGGTATCTGCGCCCGGATGCAGATCCGATCGTCTGATTTCATGCAACGTATGGAGCGAGAAATGGAAAGCAAAAGCGCGAGTGCTTCTGGCAAGTGCCCTGTGATGCATGGCAGCGCCACGTCGGCGGGGATGTCCAGCATGGATTGGTGGCCCAAGGCGCTGAACCTTGACATCCTGCATCAGCACGACAGCAAGACCAACCCGATGGGGGCGTCGTTTCACTATCGGGACGCCGTCAAGACGCTCGACGTCGATGCGCTCAAAAAAGATCTCATGGCCCTGATGACCGACAGTCAGGACTGGTGGCCGGCGGACTGGGGGCACTACGGCGGCCTGATGATCCGCATGGCCTGGCACTCGGCGGGCACCTATCGCATCGCCGACGGGCGAGGCGGCGGCGGCACCGGCAACCAGCGATTCGCGCCGCTCAATTCCTGGCCGGACAATGCCAATCTCGACAAAGCCCGCCGTTTGCTGTGGCCGATCAAGAAGAAGTACGGCAACAAGCTGAGTTGGGCGGACCTGATCATTCTCGCCGGCACGCTGGCTTACGAATCGATGGGGTTGAAGACCTTCGGCTTCGGCTTCGGACGTGAAGATATCTGGCATCCGGAAAAGGATATCTACTGGGGATCCGAAAAGGCGTGGCTCGCGCCCACCGACAACCCGAACAGCCGCTACTCCGGCGAACGTGATCTGGAAAACCCGCTGGCGGCAGTCATGATGGGGTTGATCTATGTGAACCCGGAGGGCGTCGATGGCAAGCCCGATCCGCTGAAGACCGCCCGTGACGTGCGCGAGACCTTCGCGCGCATGGCGATGAACGACGAGGAAACGGTCGCCCTGACCGCTGGGGGCCACACCGTTGGCAAGACGCATGGCAATGGCAACGCCGCCAATCTCGGCCCGGCGCCTGAAGGTGCGGATGTCGACGCGCAGGGGCTGGGCTGGATCAACGCGGTCAGCCGTGGTGTGGGGCGCGACACGGTCACCAGTGGCATCGAAGGGGCCTGGACCACGCACCCGACGACGTGGGACGGCGGCTATTTCGATATGCTTCTCGGCCATGAGTGGGCGTTGCAGAAGTCGCCCGCCGGCGCCTGGCAGTGGGAGCCGGTCGACATCAAGGAAGACGCCATGCCTGTTGATGTCGAAGATCCGTCGATCCGCCACAAGCCGATCATGACCGACGCCGACATGGCCATGAAGATGGATCCGGCATACCGGAAAATCGCGGAACGGTTCCACCAGGATCAGGCGTATTTCTCGGAAGTCTTCGCCCGCGCATGGTTCAAGCTGACGCACCGCGATATGGGGCCGAAGTCGCGCTACCTCGGCCCGGATGTGCCCAAGGAGGACTTGATCTGGCAAGACCCGGTTCCCGCGGGCCGCAAGGACTACGACGTGGCTGCGGTGAAGGCAAAAATCGTCGCCAGCGGCCTCGGCATCGCCGATCTGGTGGCGACGGCGTGGGACAGCGCGCGCACCTTCCGAGGTTCCGACAAGCGCGGCGGCGCCAACGGCGCACGCATCCGTCTGGCACCGCAGAAGGATTGGGAAGGCAACGAGCCGGTGCGTCTGGCCAGCGTGTTGGCCGTGCTGGAGAAGATCGCGGTCGAGACGGGGGCCAGCGTGGCCGATGTGATCGTGCTGGCCGGTAACGTCGGTGTGGAGCAGGCGGCAAAGGCGGCGGGTGTTCACGTCACCGTGCCTTTTGCACCGGGGCGTGGCGATGCCACGCAAGCGCAAACCGATGTGGCGTCGTTCGACGTCCTGGAGCCTGTGGCGGATGGATTCCGCAATTGGCTGAAGCAGGCATATGTGGTGAGCCCGGAGGAACTGCTGCTCGATCGCGCCCAGTTGATGCGGCTGACGGCGTGCGAAATGACGGCCTTGATGGGCGGCATGCGCGTACTGGGCACCAACCACGCGGGCACCCGGCATGGCGTGCTTACGAACCGCGTTGGCGCATTGACGAATGATTTCTTCGTCAATCTGACCGACATGGCGAACCTCTGGAAGCCCGCGGGCAACAATCTGTACGAAATCCGCGATCGCAAGTCCGGCGAAGTGAAATGGACGGCCACGCGTGTCGATCTGGTCTTCGGCTCGAACTCGGTGCTGCGGGCCTATGCGGAGGTCTACGCACAGGACGACAATAAAGAGAAGTTTGTGCAGGACTTCGTCGCCGCCTGGACGAAGGTCATGAACGCCGATCGGTTCGACCTGGCGTAATTCCCGATGGGGCGTCCCCCGCAGCCCGGGCACGGCTGCGGGGGGCGTTCAGACACCGTGCGAGCGGATGAGCGGATAAATCAGCACGCCAACGATCGCCGCCGCCAAGACAACCACCGGCTCCGGCAGACGTTTGAAGCGCCATAACAAGGCGATGGTCACGACCGCCATCAGCAGCGTGGGCCAGTCGACGATCGAGCGGCGTGCGATGACAAGGACCGATCCCGTGATCGCGCCTACGGCTGCTGCTGTGATGCCGTCGACGAAGGCCCGTATCGCGGGCAGCTTGCCGTACTTCTTGAAGTACGGCGCCGGCAGCACAGTAAAGAGATAGCAGGGGAGAAACGTGCCGAGCGCGGCAACGCACGCCCCCGTCAATCCAGCCACGAGATAACCGATAAAGCCGACAGTAATGACAACGGGCCCCGGTGTGATCATCGCCACCGCGACGGCGTCGACGAACTGCTTGTCGTTGAGCCAGTGGTGCTCGGTGACCACCCCGCCATATAGAAACGGCACGATGGCGAGTCCCGAGCCGAACACGAAGGCGCCGGCCTTTATGAAGAACAGACCGAGTTGGCCAAGCAGAGGCCAATCGAGACCGCTGATTACGCCGCTTGCCGGCGGCAACTGCGCCAACGCAACTGCGTTGATGCCGCCTTTGCCCAGCCATTTGGGCGGTGCCTTAACCAGCCAGTTGATGACACCTCCCGCAATGAACAGCCACGCGATCTCCGATTCGGTGACCACCGTGACGGCAGCCAGCGTCAGGTAGATCGCGAGTAGGAGCCGGTGTCTGCCCACCGTCTTTGTGGTGAGCTTGTACGCGCTCATGGCAATGATGCCCACGACGGCCGCGCCGACGCCGTAGAAAACCGCCTGCATCCAGGCAAGACCGCCAAAGTGCGCGTAAGCCCATCCGAGCATAACCACCATCGCAAACGACGGCAGGACGAAGGCGATGCCAGCGAGCGTCGCGCCAACCACACGATAGTGGACGTAGCCAAGATAGATGCCGAGCTGCGCGGCGAGCGGGCCGGGCATCATCTGCGCCAGTGCCAAGCCCTCGCGGTAGTCCGCGTCGGTAATCCAGCCGCGCCGTTCGACAAGATCGCGATGCATGTACCCGACCAGTGCCACGGGACCGCCGAAACCGAAGGTGCCAAGCCGCAGCATATAAAGCACCATCTGACCCAGCGTGTAGCCTGGTGCGGAGGCGGTTGTCGTGCTCATGGGCGGCTCCTGCTTTCCTTGTGCTTCGTGCTGGCGGCAAAGTGCGCGTAGAGCGCGTCGAGAACCGGCATCATCGCGTCGAGCAACTGATCATCGTCGGGCGCAGCCTCGCGCGTGCCGGCCAACACGGCTTCGAAGCCGCTGGCCTCTGGCACGGACTCGCCGCCGACATCCAGTGAATGAACCAGTTGCCCAAGGCGCAGCAGCGCCGCGTCGTGATCGAGACCGAACGTCGCGAGCAAAACCTCGAAAGTCACCCGGTCGTCGACGTGCGTGAATGCGGCGCCATCGAAATCGAAGCCGAGCGCGTCTGCGGGACACGCCTTGGGCGACTCGAGCCACACGAACCGAGCCTCGAGATCGATAAACCGACCAATCAGCCATGCGCTCGCTACCCGGTCTACCCACAGGCGACGACGTGTCGCCCAGATTCGCCGCTGATAGTCCTCGCGCTTGAGGAGGGCGATGGGCTGGTGGGCCGCGTGCGGCTCACCCGGCGACAGGACCGTCTCGACATGAGAAACGAAGTCCCCCCACGCGGCTGCCGCGCGTGCGGCAGCCTCGGTGGGGAAGTAATCGATTGCGGCAACGCTCTCATAGTCCTTTTGCAGCCGCCGTTGCAACCGGGCCAGCTCGGCAGGCGACTGCGCAGACACCGCCTTGCGTGCCTCGGCGAGCGATTGGACGACATTGTCGTAGTCGTCGGATCGGTCGAACAGCCCGCGGAAGTACGCCTCCTGCGCCGCGTCGAGGCTTGGGGTGCGCAGCAGATGCGCGGTGCCGCCGCTGTCGCTGATGGATTCGGCAAGCTCGCGCAGCATGCCTTCACGCTCGGCGTTGTAGGGCAGCAGATAAACGCCGTCCCGCAGAACGGCACAGCCCCGGGCTTTCAATGCGCGCCAGTACCGCATGCGCGCGGTGGCATTTTCCGTCGGCAGTGACAGCACTAGCAGCGACCAGGTGGAAATTCGTTTCATGTAGATAACATTACGTCAACGTAACATATTCTACAAGTTTACTTTTCGTATGATCGGCCAGGTTTTGTCCGCCGAGCCGGCTGGGGGCCAGTACACTTCCCCCCAATAGACGATGCGAGGTTTGACGACCGTGAAATTCCGATACAGCGCGGTATTCACCGCTTTGGCTGCCGCGGCGCTTTTCGGCGCCGCGACGCCGCTCGCCAAAGCGATGCTCGGCGCCGTCAGTCCATTCATGCTGGCCGGGCTGTTTTATCTGGGGAGCGGCTTGGGGCTGGGTGTCGGGATCGCGTGGCGCGCGTTGAGCGGGCGTGGGCGTCATGCCGGCAGCGACCATCGTATCCAGCGGGGCGAGCTGCCGTGGCTGATCGGCGCGATTGCGATGGGGGGTGTCGCCGGCCCGGCGTTGCTGATGCTGGGGCTGTCGAGCACCCCGGCGGCAACGAGTTCGCTGCTGTTGAACCTCGAGGGCGTGCTGACGGCCGTCATTGCCTGGGTGGTTTTCCGGGAAAACGTGGACCTCCAGGTTTTTCTCGGCATGGTGGCGATCGTCGCGGGCGGCGTGCTTCTCTCATGGCACCCTGGCGGGGTGGGTTTGCCGGTGGGCGCGCTGTTGATCGTCTGTGCGTGTATGTGCTGGGCTATCGACAACAACCTCACGCGCAAGGTCTCGGCAAACGACGCAATGGTGATTGCGTGTCTGAAAGGATTGGCGGCGGGTCCGGTAAATCTTGGCATTGCGTTCGCGGCGGGTGCTTCGCTGCCGTCGCCAGGGACAGTGGCCGCGGCCATGGCGACAGGGCTTGCCGGTTACGGAATCAGTCTCGTGCTGTTCGTGGTCGCGCTGCGCAATCTCGGAACCGCGCGTACTGGTGCTTACTTTTCGGTGGCGCCGCTGTTCGGCGTCATACTTTCTCTGATCATCTGGCCCGCATGGCCTGATCTGACTTTTTCGTTGGCTGCCGGACTCATGGCGGTCGGTATCTGGCTGCATGTGCGTGAGCGGCACGAACATGCGCATACGCACGAGCGGCTCGAGCATACGCATCGCCACCGCCATGACGAACATCATCAGCACGAACACGACTTTCCTTATGCCGGCGATGCGCCGCACACGCACGCGCACGCACATCTACCCATCACGCATTCGCATGCGCATTTTCCCGACATCCATCACCGGCATCGGCACTAGCCGGTGGGGTCGGTCCGAAGTCGGGGCAACATGCAGCGACACCTCGGGATCGCGCCATGGATGTGGTTGAAGCAGCCGTCCGGCGCGCGGTGCATTCCGGTCCCTTTCATTCCATTGACGATGCGCCGAAACGCTCCACAACCTCACACCTCAAACCACCTCACTTCGTACTTTTGGAGTGGCGACGCCATCCGCAGCCGGTGCGTGAGCGACGTTGTGTTGTCGGGCACTGTCGACGTGCCTGAGCTGCCAACGCGCCTGCTCGCCGATTGGACGAGGGAGTTATCGCTGCGCATGACGCTGGGTGCCGGGGATGTCGATGTGATGCCGCTGGCACGCGCGCGGGCGCGCTGGCCGAACTATTCGCACTATGTGCAGGCCGCGTCCGATTGGACGGGCACGCTTGGCTTGCCCGGGTCGCTCGCGTCGAAGGACGTCGCGCTCATGGCGTGCCGTGGTGCGAGGTATCACCACGACGGAGAACAGTACGGCGGCGCGGCCTTTTGCAATTTGTTCCTGAGCGAAGACAAGGGGCAGGACGTTCATTTCCCCGGATTGGACCTTCGCATTCCTTTGACCCGGGGGACGGTGCTGATATTCGATACCTGCCAGCCGCATGGGGTGATTCAACGCGGCAGCCACGTCTTCGATGCGGGCGACTTCCCGGTAGATCAAGATGGCACGCAGGTATTCCTGACCTGGGAGCTTCCGATCGAGGATCCCGATGTCGCACGCGCCCTCCACGTCGCCTTCGACGTCGACCCATCGGGCCCGACGACGGTGAATGACGAGCAAGTGCGGCGCAATGGCGACAGGGTCGAGGTCTGCCCGGAATCAGGTCAGTGGCGCTGCGCGGACGCATCGGGTCACGCGTTGAACGACGGCGTTCGATGATGCCAACGGCGTGGGCTGCTGCGCGCCAGCGCTGCCTACAGCGGGACGTCTTCGATCAAAGCCAGACGCACTGCGCGAATCCGTCGATCGACGAAATAACCACCGCCTTCCGTGTAGCGCAGATACAGCCGAGCGCACGACGTGCATTCCCACACGCTGCAGCGGTTGTATGGGAAGTAGCGCGGGGCGATCGGCGCATCGTCCGCCCAGTACGTCGTCTTGCCCGGCAGGTATTCGGCAACGGTCGGTTCCGGAGCGTCTTCCGCGAGCAAGGTGCCGATCTCCCGCAATAGGGTTTCGTCGAGGGAAACCGGCTGGGATTGCCAGCCGTCGAGCGGCGTTTTCGTGCACGCACACGGACCGGGCGTCTTGGCTTGCGCGCGTCGTGCAAGATCGATCAGGGTGGCGGTGTCCAGAGGGGCGGGCATGGTGGGTATAGTCGTGTCGATGAGGCGGCAAACGCGCCATCATGCGCGCGTTCGCCTGGGTTCGGCAAGCTGTCAGCCGTTCATCATTCGGTCACGCTGGCCAGCGACCCACGAGCGGTCGAAGCAACCTTGCGCAATCGATTTCAGCGCCGCCGCTTCCTTGGCCGCCTGCTTGCGAGCGCCCTCGATGACCGCTTCAACATCCGCAGGCGCGATCGCGAGCACGCCGTCCTCGTCGCCGACGACGATGTCGCCCGGATGTACCACCATCCCGCCGACGGTCACGGGCACGTTGATCTCGCCCGGTCCGTTCTTGTATGGGCCACGATGCGTCACACCGCGTGCGTAAACCGGAAAATCGCGCTGGCGCAGAGCGCCGACATCGCGGATCGCGCCGTCGATCACGAGACCTTGCACGCCAAGGCTTTCCGCGAAGCTCGCCATGATGTCGCCCATCAGCGCCTGTGTGAGCTCCCCGGCGCCGTCGATCACGAGTACGTCGCCGGGCCGGCAGTAGTCAAACGCGCGATGGATCGCGAGATTATCGCCACCGCGCGTGCGCACGGTAACCGCCGTGCCAGCCATCGGCTTCGGTCGATGAAACGGCCGCAGGCGGGTCGTGCCGCTCACGCGGGCCATGTTGTCGCTCAATAGCGATACGGCGAGTTCTCGCAAGGCGACGAGCGTCGCGGGGCTCGTCTGGGCCGCCGATTCATATTCGCGCCATCCGGCCATATTCATATCGTTGCTCCTTCGGTTGATCGTTGTCGTTCGAGCTGCGCGGATAGGCGCCCGTACACTGCACGCGCATTGCCTTCGAAAATACGCCGGCGGTCCGCGTCGCTGAGCCATTCGATGGCATCGATATAGCGGCGCGTGTCGTCGAAGTAATGGCCGGTTTCCGGATCGATCCCCTGCACCGCGCCGATCGTTTCCGACGCGAACAGAATGTTCTTCGCCGGAATCACCTTGGCGAGCAGTTCGGCGCCCGGCTGATGGTAGACGCATGTATCGAAGAAGACATTGTTCAGCAGGTGCTCGGTGAGCAGCGGCCGATTCATCTCCTGCGCGAGCCCGCGATAACGTCCCCAGTGATACGGCACCGCGCCGCCGCCGTGTGGAATGATGAACTTGAGCGTCGGGAAATCGGCAAACAGGTCGGCGCTCAGCAACTGCATGAACGCCGAGGTGTCGCCGTTGATGTAATGGGCGCCGGTTGCATGGAAGTTGGGATTGCACGAGGACGAAACGTGAATCATCGCCGGCACGTCGAGTTCAACCAGTGCTTCGTAGAGCGGGTACCACGAGCGGTGGCTCAACGGCGGCCCAGACCAGTGTCCACCTGACGGATCGGGATTCAGATTGCAACCGATAAAGCCCAAGTCCTCTACGCATCGCCGCAACTCGGCGATGCAGTTTTCCGGTGCTACGCCCGGCGCCTGCGGCAGCTGGCAGACGCCGACGAAGTTGCGCGGGAAAAGCTCGCACACGCGATGTACGAGGTCGTTGCAGGCCTCCGACCAGACCGCGTTGGCTTGCGCTGAAGCCAGGTGGTGGCCCATGCCGGCAGCGCGCGGGGAGAAGATCGTAAGATCGGTGCCGCGCTCGCGCTGGATACGCAACTGACCGCGTTCGATGCTCTCGCGAATTTCGTCGTCGGAAATGTTGGGGCGAGGGGGCGGCGCAACGCCGTCCTTCAGCGCTGCGATCTGCTGCGCGCGCCATGTTTCGTGTTGCGGGGGTGAGGTCGTATAGTGACCGTGACAATCAATGATCATGCGTGACTTCCGTAACGTTGTGTGCGGGATTCAGGTGCGGGCGGCGGAATCCGCCGTGGACAGCGAAGTGTCTTCGTCGTCGGCCGGCTTCACTCGCATCACGAGCGCGATGACTGTCGCCATGACGAGGAACGCCGCGATCGTCAGCAGCGCGAACTTGAAGTTGCCCGTCGCGTTGCGCACGAGCCCGATGCTCCACGGCCCAACCAGCCCACCGAACTGCGCGATCGTGTTGATGAGCGCGATAGTCGCAGCGCCCGCCGCGCCGGTCCTGAACGAGGATGCGAGGCTCCAGAACAGCGGGTTGCCGGCGTAGATGAAAAGGCCCGTTATGCACAGCAGTACGTAGGCGATAACGGGATTCGGCGCATAAGCACTGCCGGCGATGGCGACGGCGCTCATGCCATAGACGAAGGCCAGATGTTTTTTGCGGTCCCCGGTGCGATCCGAACTGCGGCTGATGACGAACGTGCCCAGCACGCCCAGCAGCGGCGGCACGGCCGAGAGAAAGCCGACCTCGATGTTGCTCAGATGGCCAAGACTCTTGACGATCTGAGGCAGCCAAAGAAAGAGGCCGTAGATGCCGACCAAGGCGCAGCCGAACAGACAGGCAAGGCTCCATACGCGAATGTCGCTCGCTACGCGCAGCAGCGGGAAATGGGCGTTGCCACCGACGGCTTCGCGTTCGGCCGCCAGCGTCGTTTCGAGCCATTGCTTCTCGTCATCGGCGAGCCAGTCGGCATCGGCCGGGCGCTCGGTCATGATGCGCAGGGTGACAAGTCCCAGCAGCATCGCCGGAATGCCTTCGAGGATGAACATCCACTGCCATCCTTGCAGGCCCAGAACGCCGTTGGCATACGTCATCAGCGCGGTTGAGATGGGGCCGCCCAGCACGGCGGAAAACGATCCCGCTATGATGTAGCCACCCACCGCGCGGGCCCGGTAGCGCAACGGAAACCATTTGGTTAGGTACACAGCCACGCCAGGCAGGAAGCCCGCTTCCATCACGCCGAGCAAAAAGCGCAACGCGTAGAAGCTCTTATCGTCAAAGACGAAGGCCGTTGCGGCCGCCACCGCACCCCACGTGAGCAAGATGCGCGCGATCCAGCGGCGCGCGCCCACGCGATGCAGCAGCAGGTTGCTCGGCACCTCCAGGAGCATGTAGCCGACGAAGAAAATGCTGCCTGCGAAGCCGAACACGGCGGGCGAAAAGCCGAGCGCCTTGTTCATGTCGAGCGCCGCGAAGCCGATGTTGATGCGATCGAGGTAGTTGAAGAACATCATCGCGAAGAGCATAGGCATGAGCCGCCCGTACACCTTTCGCATGGTTGCCGCTTCGTTGAATGGGGTCATGCCGTCTCCACGTTCTTTATGTCGGATCGCGAGGGCTCTGTGGCCCTGCGTTACAAACGGCCTTTGCCGTCAGCGTGCCCGCACCTGTGCCGCGCCTGATAAGGCGGGCCGGTTCGGATCACGAAAACCGATGATAAGAAGCGCGGTGTTCGGCGTCCAAGACGCGTTGCTTATGTTTCTATAAGCTTTTTTTTATAGTATGCGTCCTTGAGTGGCGCGGGAAGGCAGCCGAGGAAGGCGCGCAGATGCGCCGAGTCATCGTCAGCGCGGAATGTTGCAGCCAGCGTTGACCATTGCGACGCGCCTGGGTTCGCGAGATGGCGGAAAACGACGTCCTTGCGGCCATGCCGTGCCACGGACTCGCCGACAAACGTCACGCCGAGTCCCGCCGCGACGAGCGCGATGGCGGTCTGGATTTCGTAGGCTTGATGAGCGACGAATGGCGTCACGCCCGCATCGCGATACAAGGACTGCACAGTGTGCTTGAACTGCGCGTTCTGGTGCTTCGGATACAGGATGAGCGGTGTGTCTTCGAGTTCGGAAATGCAAACCTTCTTCTTCCCCGCCAGCGGATGATCCGGTGAAAGCACTGCCACGATGTGTTCACGCAGCAGCGGATACGTCACGCAGCCGGGGATGTCGAGCGGTTGACGTCCGATGCCGACGTGAATGCGCATGTCGCGCAACGCATCGGCCTGCTCGTCGGTCAACATCTCGAAGAGCTTCAGTTCGATCTGTGGGTAAGCCCGATGGAATGCCTTCAGTGCGGGCGGCAGGATGCTGTACATCGCAGATCGCGTGAAGCCGATGGACAGCCAGCCACGTCGTCCTACGCCAATTTCCTGGGCGCCGAGGCTCGCCTGCTCCCATGAGCCGAGAATCTGGCGTGCCTCGGTGCAGAGATAGTGGCCCGCTTCGGTGAGTCGAAGCGGCCGCCTTGCGCGGTCGACGAGTTGCGTGCCAAGCCGCTCTTCCAGCAGTCGTATCTGCTGACTCAGTGCGGGTTGCGCGATATGCAAACGCTCCGCCGCGCGGCTGAAGTTCAGCTCCTCGGCAAGAATGACGAAGCACTGCAAGGACCTGAAATTCATGTCAACTTTCCTAACGTCCGGTGAGTCGCGCGCATCAGGCGATGGGGTCGTGCGCTGCTCACGTGCTCTCTCGATCGATGATCGTGAACCCTGTATCGACACGCAGCGTTTCGTTGAAGGGCGGGTTCCCATCCAGTCGCTGCAGCAGGGCCTCGGCGGCAAGGCGTCCGATCATCGCCCCGTCGATGCGGACCGTCGACAAGGACGGATGGACGTGGGCGGCGGTGCTCAGATCGCCGAAGCCCATCACCGCCACTTGCTGCGGAACGCCAATGCCGCGACTCGCCGCCTCGGCGAGAATGCCCTGCGCCAGCATGTCGGTGCTGCAAACAATCACGTCGGGCAATCCTTTGTCGAGCAAGCGTACAAAGCCTTCGCGCCCCGCTTGCAGTGTTGCCGGCGCGGGCAGGACTTCCAACGGCACATCGTCCATTCCGTGCGCCTTCAATGCCTCCACGATACTGATACTGCGGCGCATTCCGCGCGGATCGTCGGCTGACATCAGGGCGAACCGCCGGTACGATTTCTTCAGCAGATGGTCGACCACCGCGCGGCCGACGGCTTCGTGCGAGAAACCGACCAGCATGTCGATGGGGTCGTCGGCCAGGTCCCACACTTCCACGATCGGCACGTTCGTCTTGAGCAACCGCTCGCGCGTGACGCTGGAGTGGTCGGTGCCGGTGAGGACGATTGCATCCGGTCGCCGGCCGAGCAAGGTGTGCACGAGTTGCTCTTCCCGTTCGCGACGGTAGTCCGTTAGCCCCAGCAGCGTTTCATAGCCCGACGCGGCCAGCGTTGACATCATCGTCTGCACCAGTTCCGTGAAGATCGATGTCGCAATCGTCGGCAACAGCAACGCCACGAGGTGGCTCCGGTTCGTGGCAAGCGCGCCCGCCAGCAGGTTGGGCACGTAGCCGGTCACGCGAACGGCGTCGAGCACCCGTTGCCGCGTTGTTTCGCGCACGAGTTCCGGTCGCTTCAGCGTGCGTGACACCGTCATCGCCGTAACGCCGGCCAGGCGTGCAACGTCTTCCAACGTCACGTTGTCGTTCGTCTGAGGCGGCCGACTGGCGGACGGCCTGTAGTGCTCTTCCATCGTGGCTCCCTGTGTTCATCCATTCTATCGATAAGAGAACGCGATTAGAGGGTTCAATGACATACGACGTCGTATGTATAAATCCCGGGAAAACCCGGATTTTCGGACTGTTTGCGCTAACATATGCTTCCAACACATAAGACATCACACAACATTTCGGAGGCGATGATGGAAAATGGCGTAAGGCGGGCAGCCCTGGCTCGGGATGAGGCGCTGGGCACGGCGGCCGTGACGGCAGGCGGCGTCGATGGCCGTTATGCGGGGCAAAGCAAGGCGCGCTACCTGGTCGTTTTCATGCTTTTCCTGATCACGACGGTCAACTACGCCGATCGCGGAACGCTCTCTATTACGGGCACGGCCATACAGCACCAACTGGGTATTTCGCCGGTCGCGATGGGCTACCTGTTCTCGTCGTTCGCATGGGCCTATGTCGCCGCGCAGATTCCCGGTGGCTGGCTGCTCGATCGCTTCGGCACCAAGCGGGTCTATGCCTGCAGTATCTTCTTTTGGTCACTGGTGACGGCGCTGCAGGGTCTGGTCGCGGGCTTGCCGGTGGCGATGGCGGTCATCACGCTGTTCGCGTTGCGCTTTCTCGTGGGGGCGGCCGAGGCGCCGGCATTCCCGGGCAATTCGCGCATGACCGCCACGTGGTTTCCCACGGCCGAGCGGGGCACGGCGTCGGCCATCTTCAATTCGTCGCAGTATTTCGCCGCCGTGCTGTTCACGCCGCTCATGGGCTGGATCACGCATGCGTACGGTTGGCAGTACGTGTTCTATGTGATGGGCGCGCTGGGCATCGTGCTCACCGGCGTCTGGCTGAAGACCATCTACGCGCCGCGCCAACACCCGCTCGCGAACGACGCGGAAGTCCGCTTCATTGCCGATCACGGTGCGATGATCGACCTCGAAGACAAACAAGTCGTCGCGCAGCGTCGCGCCGCGACGGCGGGTTCGAACGACGGAATGCAGGGGCGCAAGATTTTCAGGCAACTGCTCAAGAGCCGCATGATGCTTGGCGTGTTCATCGCGCAATACTGCATCACGACGCTCACCTATTTCTTCCTGACGTGGTTCCCGATCTACCTCGTGCAGGAGCGCCATATGTCGATCCTGAAGGCGGGCTTCGTGTCGTCGATCCCGGCGATTGCCGGCTTCCTCGGCGGCTTGCTCGGCGGCGTGGTGTCGGACCGGATGATGAAGCATGGCTTCTCGACGTCGACCGCGCGCAAGGTGCCCATCGTCGTCGGGCTGCTGCTGTCGACCTGCATGATCGCCTGCAACTATGTGGACAACCAATGGGTCGTGGTCGGCATCATGGCGGCGGCGTTCTTCGGCAAGGGCATCGGCGCGCTGGGCTGGGCCGTTGTGTCGGATACGGCGCCGAAGCAAGCCAGTGGGCTGTGCGCGGGCCTCTTCAATACGTTCGGTAACACGGCAGGTATCACGACGCCGATCGTGATCGGATATCTCGTGCAAGACACGGGTTCGTTCGCGGCGGCACTGGTCTTCGTGAGCGCCAATGCGCTGATTGCGATCGTGTGCTACCTGTTCGTCGTGGGCAAGATCGAGCGCTTCGAGCTGGCGGCGTAACGCATACCTGGCTACCGGTCCCATCGCAAGGAGATTCGATTGAATACCGCCCGCGGATTGCACGAGCAAGGTTCGCCCCTCGAGGCCGCATCGTCGAGCGCCATGGCGACGGCGGATGCCTTCGCCGGTGCGCAGCCGCTCGGCGGGTCGCCCGATGCCCATCGGGTGGCATTCCAGCCGAGCACGCGCTACCCGGACGTCGCCATCGAAATTCTCGATCCGAGCTTCGCGAAATACCGGCTCTACAGCAGCGCGGTCGAGCAGTTGGGGACCGGAATGCGCTGGGCCGAAGGCCCCGTGTACTTCCCCGCGGCACGCTACCTCGTCTTGAGCGACATTCCCAACAATCGCATGATGCGCTATGACGAAGTGACGGGGCATTGGGGTGTCTTTCGCCAGCCGTCGAATCAGAGCAACGGGAACACCCGAGACCGCCAAGGGCGACTCGTCACGTGCGAGCATCTCACGCGGCGCGTCACGCGCACGGAGCACAGCGGCAAGATCACGGTGCTCGCGAACGGCTATCAGGGCAAGCGCCTGAACTCGCCGAACGATGTCGTCTGCCAGTCGAACGGCGCCCTCTGGTTTACCGATCCGCCCTTCGGCATCGCCGGGCATTGGGAAGGCGAGAAGGCGACGCCCGAGCTGCCGCCATCGGTCTATCGTCTTTCGCCGGACGGTGAGTTGCAGGCGATGATCACCGACCTCGCCGGGCCGAACGGCCTGGCGTTCTCACCAGACGAGTCGAAGCTCTATGTGATCGATAGCCGGGCCACGCCGAGCCGCGTGCTGTGGCAATACGATGTCGGCGCAAACGGCGTCACGTTGTCGAACAAGTCGAAGCTTTTCGATGCCAACGGCGCCGGGGCGCTCGACGGCTTCGCGGTCGATACGGATGGCAACCTGTGGTGCGGCTGGGGCTCGGACGGACGCACCGGTGTCAGTTCCGCCGACCTCGACGGGGTGAAGGTCTTCAACGCGAACGGCCGGCCGATCGGCTTTATCCGATTGCCGGAACGCTGCGCGAACCTGACGTTCGGCGGTCCGAAGAACAACCGGCTGTATATGGCAAGTTCGCATTCGCTTTATTCGCTTTATGTGGAAGCCGAGGGCGCCGTCTGATCGTCACGACGCTCGCCTGTTTCCCTCAACTACTGGTACTTCGTTTATGTCCACGACTCTCACTCGCGCCAACGCCACGCCTACCGTCACCGAACTGCGCGTCATTCCCGTTGCCGGGCGCGACAGCATGCTGATGAATCTTTCGGGCGCACACGGCCCGTTCTTCACGCGCAATATCGTGATCCTGACCGACAGCGCGGGGAACACGGGCGTAGGGGAAGTGCCGGGCGGCGAGACCATCCGCAAGACGATCGACGATGCGCGTGCCTACGTCGTCGGTCAATCGATCGGCAACCTGCAAGCGATTCTGAATCGCGTGCGTACCGCGTTCGCCGATCGCGACGCGGGCGGTCGCGGTCTGCAGACCTTCGACCTGCGCACTACGATCCACGCCGTCACGGCGCTCGAAGCGGCGCTGCTCGACCTGCTCGGCCAGCACCTTGGCGTGCCGGTCGCCGCCTTGCTCGGCGAAGGCCAGCAACGCGACGAGGTGGAGATGCTCGGCTACCTGTTCTATGTCGGCGATCGTAACAAGACCGATCTACCGTATGCCTCGGGCGCGCAAGGGCGCGACGACTGGGAGCGTCTGCGCACGGAAGTCGCACTGACGCCGGAAGCGGTTGTGCGTCTCGCGCAAGCCGCGAAGGCGCGTTATGGCTTCAATGATTTCAAGCTCAAGGGCGGCGTGCTCTCAGGCGACGCGGAAATGGAAGCGGCCACCGCGCTTGCGGAGTGCTTCCCGGAAGCACGCGTGACGCTCGACCCGAACGGCGCCTGGTCGCTTGCCGAAGCGATCCGCCTGTGCCGTGACAAGCACGACGTTCTTGCCTACGCGGAAGACCCGTGCGGCGCGGAGAATGGCTATTCTGGCCGCGAAGTGATGGCCGAGTTCCGTCGTGCGACCGGACTGCCGACCGCGACCAACATGATCGCGACCGACTGGCGTCAGATGGGCCACGCGATTCAACTGCAATCCGTTGACATTCCGCTGGCCGACCCGCACTTCTGGACGATGCAGGGCTCGGTGCGTGTTGCGCAGATGTGCAACGACTGGGGCCTCACGTGGGGCTCGCACTCGAACAATCACTTCGACGTGTCGCTGGCCATGTTCACGCACGTTGCCGCCGCCGCGCCCGGCAAGATCACCGCGATCGACACGCACTGGATCTGGCAGGACGGCCAGCGCCTCACGCGCGATCCGTTGCAGATCGTCGGTGGCAAAGTGAAAGTGCCGGAAGTGCCGGGCCTCGGCGTAGAACTCGATATGGACGAAGTCGAGAAGGCGCACGCGCTGTATCAGCAGCATGGCCTCGGTGCGCGCGACGACGGGGTCGCGATGCAGTACCTGATTCCGAACTGGACGTTCGACAACAAGCGTCCGTGCCTCGTGCGCTGAGGCACTTCGCTCGAGCATCGGTGGAAAACATCGGAGGCTGGTAAAATGCGCGTCCCATGCGGAACGTTATTTTATGAAGTCTCAAACACTTCGGGAGCAGTGGCTCCCGAATCTCCCCGGCAACGTGCTTGCCGGTCTGACCACGGCGTTCGCGCTAGTGCCCGAGTGCATCGCTTTCGCGCTGGTCGCTCAAGTCAATCCGCTCATGGGCCTCTACGGGGCCTTCATCGTCTGCGCGCTCACCGCCATCTTCGGCGGTCGTCCCGGCATGATCTCGGGGGCGGCCGGATCGATGGCGGTGGTCATCGTCGCACTGGTCATCCAACACGGCGTGCAATATCTGCTGGCGACCGTCGTTCTGGGCGGCGTGCTCATGATGCTCTTCGGCCTGTTGCGTCTCGGCAAGCTGATTCGCATGGTGCCGCACCCGGTGATGATCGGTTTCGTGAATGGGCTCGCGATTGTCATTGCCATGGCGCAACTGGCACATTTCAAGCGCGCCACGCCGCAAGGCGACGTCTGGCTGCAAGGCACACCGCTGGCCATCATGTGCGCGCTGGTTGCGCTCACGATGCTGATCGTGTATGGGCTGCCACGCCTCACGAAGGCCGCGCCGCCCGCGCTCGTCGCCATCGTTGGCGTTGGGCTCTTCAGCCAAGGACTGCATCTGCCCACGCGTACGCTCGGCGACATGGCGCACATTGCCGGGGCACTCCCGTCGCTCCATCTGCCGCAAGTGCCCTTCGATCTGGAGACGTTGCGGATCGTCTTCCCCTACGCATCGCTCATGGCGATGGTCGGTTTGCTGGAGACGCTGCTCACCTTCAATCTCACCGACGAGATCACGCAAACGCGCGGCCGTCCGAATCGAGAATGCCTCGCGCTCGGCGTGTCGAATGTCGTATCCGGAATGTTTGGGGGCATGGGCGGTTGCGCCATGATCGGCCAGACCATGATTAACCTGAGTTCAGGCGGACGCAGCCGCGTCTCGGGGGCGACGGCTGGCATCATGATCCTGCTGTTCGTGCTTTGCCTGTCACCGCTCATCGAGCGCATTCCGCTGGCGGCGCTCGTCGGTGTGATGTTCGTCGTCGCCCAGCAGACGTTCGCCTGGGGCTCACTTCGCGTACTCGGCAAAGTGCCTCGAAACGACGCCCTCGTGATCGTCGCGGTGACGGTCATCACCGTGTTCACGGATCTGGCCGTCGCGGTGATGTGTGGCATTGTTATCGCCGCACTCAACTTCGCCTGGCAGCATGCCCGCGACATTCGTGCCGACGTGCAAGAGAACGGCGACGACGCCCGTACCTATGTGCTTCATGGCACGCTGTTCTTTGCGTCGACCGCCAATTTCCAGGACCTGTTCCAGCCGTTGTCCGATGTCCGCCGGATCGTTGTGGATTGCCGGTCTCTGCATGTGGCGGATCACTCGGCCATCGTGGCGTTCGAGACGCTCAGGGAGCGTTATCGGACGTCGGGTCGAAACGTTCGCTTCGTCAACCTTTCGTTGCGCAATCAACGCCTGCTGGAACGAGCAGGTGTGAGCCTCGTCGAGGCCTGAGGCACGCTTGCGGGCGATGGCCGTCGCGCGTTACTTGAACGTGTGCAGGTAGGCCAGCAAGTCGGCCACCTTGCGCTCGTTTCCGATGCCCCAGAAGCGCATCTTCGTTCCCGGCACGGTCTTGCCCGGATTGGCAATGAAGGTGGCGAGTGTCTTGTCGTCCCAGACAATGCCGGACTGCTTCATCGCCGTAGAGTAATCGTAGTCCGGCACGCTGCCCGCGCGGCGGTTGAAGAGGCGGTTGAGTTGCGGGCCGAAGCCCGACGTCGCCATGGGGCCGACCGCATGGCACGACGCACAGCGTGCCGCGAACATTGCCTTGCCGGCTTCCACGTCGCCAGCGGCCATGGCGGGCGACGCGAGCGCGCTCAGCGCGCCGAGCAGCGCGAGCGTTGGCGCAACCCGGCGTCGGCGGGCGGCAAGCGGGAGTGGCGGGAGTGGCGCGAGTCGTACGACACGCGGGACAGCGAAGATCGGGAAAGCGGAGCGGGCAGTCATCGGAGGGCGTGCAGCCGGGGAACGGGTCGAAGGCAATCCGCTAACTTACCGCGTTCCCTCCGGCGCGACCAGCGATTCCCGTGCGAAGGCGGTGCGACATCGTGTCGCGGCCGTCGACGCCAGGGCATCGACGGCCATTCGCCGCAGGCGGCAGCGGTCTTACGCCGCGCCCTTGATCACGCTCTCCGGCAGATCGCGACCGTGGTACTTCTTGTAGATCGCGTTGAGCTTGCCGTTCTTCAGATTGGTCTTCACCCAATGGTTGATCCAATCCTTGAGCGCCGGCTGATTCTTGTTGAGCGCGATGCCCAGATTGAATTCCGTCTGCGCAAACTTCAGTTCGAGGTTCTTCTCCGGGGCGCGCTTTTGCATCTCGCCGAGATTCGACGGCGTGCTCGAGAAGATGTCGACCTGACCGGTCACCATCGACGTGATGAGTGTCGCGTCGTCTTCGTAGCGCACGATCTGCGCACCCTTGGCGTTCTGTGTGGTGAGCGTGTCGTTGACGGTCGCGCGCGTGAGACCGATGCGCTTGCCGTTCAGGTCGTCATAGCCCTTGATGACCATGCTCTTGGGGCCGCCGACGATGATCGAGATGACCGCGTACGGCATCGAAAAATCGATCACCTTCTCACGCTCCGGCGAGATCGCGAGATCGGCCACCACGATATCGGCGCGGTTCGACTGCAGCGTGGGGATGCGTGCGGCGTTCGTCACGGACACAATGTCGAGCTTCACCCCCAGATCCTGTGCCAGCAGCTTGGCCGTTTCGACGTCCGAGCCCACCGGTTGCAGGTTCGCGTCGGCATACGAGTACAGCGGCGTGCCCATGGCGATGGCGACGCGGATCTTGCCTGCCTTCTTGATGTCGTCGAGCTGGTCGGCGAGGGCAGCATGCGCCACGGCGCCGAGCAGAGCGGCGGCGCAAGCCTGGGTGAGGAACGTCTTGAGTTTCATGCGGGTGTCTCCTTGGAATAATGGATTGTCTTGCGTGGCCGGACTACAGGCCGTTGGCGAGGAACGCACGCAGTTCTGGCGTTTGCGGGTTGTCGAGCATTTCGCCCGGACCGACTTCCCACACCTTGCCCTGATGCATGTAGATGATCTGGTCGGCGACGCGCTTGGCGAATGCCATTTCGTGCGTGACGAGCACCATCGTCATGCCGTTCGCCGCGAGGTCTTCCATGACGCGCAGCACCTCGCCCGTAAGCTGCGGGTCGAGCGCCGACGTCACTTCGTCGAACAGCATGACCTTCGGCGACATGGCGAGCGAGCGCGCAATGGCCACGCGCTGCTGCTGGCCGCCCGAGAGTTGCTCGGGATAGCTCTCGGCCTTGTCCGACAGTCCCACCTGATCGAGCACGCGCTTGGCCACGTCTTGCGCTTCGCTGCGCGCCATGCGCTTGACGTGCCGCAGCGCGAGCATGATGTTCTCGCGCACGTTCAGGTGCGGAAACAGGTTGTAGCTCTGGAAGACGATGCCGACTTCGCGGCGCAATTGATGCAGGTCGATGTGCGGATCTTCCACGCGAATGCCGCACACTTCGATGGAGCCTTCGTCGATGGTCTCCAGCCGATCGATGCAGCGCAGGGCCGTACTCTTGCCCGAGCCGCTGGCGCCGATGACCGCCACCATCTGGCCGCGTTCAACTTCGAATGACACGCCCTTGAGCACCGGGTTGTCGCCAAAGCGCTTGTGAATCTGGTTGACCTTAACGATTGCCGACATTGAGCTTGTCCTCCAGTGATGCGCTCCAGCGCGAGAGCGGGTAGCACAGCACGAAATAAAACACCCCGACCAACGAGAACACGAGGAAGGGTTGGAAAATCGAGTTGTTGATGATCTGTCCGGCGCGCGTCAGCTCCACGAAGCCGATCACCGACGCGAGCGACGTCATCTTGATGATCTGCACCAGGAAGCCGATGGTCGGCGGCAGCGACAGGCGCACCGCCTGCGGAATGATGACCAGACGCAGCGTCTGCCAGCGCGAGAGCGACAGGCACTCCGCGGCCTCCCACTGCGCCCGCGGCATCGCTTCGACGCAGCCGCGCCAGATGTCGCCCAGATAGGCGCTGGTGTACACCATCAATGCCAGCGCGGCCGCCACGATGGCGGGTAACTCGAAGCCATACACCGACAGACCGAAGTAGACGATGAACAGCAGGATCAGCAGCGGAATGCCCTGAATCGCCTCGATGAACACTTGCGCAGGCAAGCGCAGCCATCGGCGCGGCGAGATGCGTCCGAGCATCACGACAAAGCCGCCCGCGCTGCCGAGGACGAATGCGATGAGCGAGAGCACGAGTGTCCAGCCGATGGACTGCACCAGATAGTTGAAATAGGTCCAGGAAAAATTGCCCATCATGAGGCGCTCCGTTGCGCGGCGTTGGTACCGGATGTGCTTGAAGCGCCCGGCGTGCCGGCGTTGCCCGGGGCGTTCAGGCCGGCGGCGCGCGACGCGGCCGCCCGACGGCGTGCGGCCTGAGCGGTCTGCGCGGCGGCGCGTCGCACGATGCGGCGGCGCTTGAAGAAGTACTCGCCGGCGGCCCACGCCACGAGCTTGACCAGCAGCGAGAGGCACAGATAGAGGGCGGCCACGACGATATAGGTTTCGAGCGAGCGGAACGTGTCCGACTGCACGGTATTCGCCACGGCCGTCAGTTCCTCGGCGGAAATCTGCGACGCCATGGCCGAGGCCTGCATCATCAAAATGAACTGGGTGGTGAGCGCCGGATAGACCTTTTCGATGGACGGTTGCAGCATGACGTGCCACGCGATGCGCCATTTCGGCAGCCCCAGGCACTCGGCGGCCTCGATCTGACCGCGCGGCACCGATTCGAGCCCCGCGCGAATGATCTCCGCCGCGTACGCGCCGATGTTGATCACCATCGCAATGACCGACGCGGCGAACGTCGGCATGTGCACGCCTACGCTGGCCAGGCCGAAATACAGTAGAAAGATCTGGACGAGGAACGGTGTGTTGCGCACCGCTTCGATATAGATGCCGCACAGGCGGGCGAGCCAGCGGTGGCGGCTGCGCTTGGCAAAGGCCACGAGCGTGCCGACGACGGTGCCGAGGACAACCGAAATCACCGTCATCTTCAGCGTGAGCCACGCGCCATCCAGGAATACTGGCCAGTAGGGGAGCAGTGGGGCGAAATTCAACGAGAAATGCATGGCAAGCGCCTGTCTCCGGTGACGTTCGGGGCCGACGCGCCAGGCAGTCCATTGCGGTCACGGCACCCGCAATCACTGTGGTGGGTCTTTCTTGTACGTCGTCATATAAGTGATGCGATTTTGCGCATCGCGATACGGCGTTGTCAATAGCGGAGGATTGGGGGGATACCCTTGGCTTTCGCCTTGTCGGGGAAAGGGTTGAAGGGGATTCTGGCCGGTGGGGCAAGCAACCGCACGCCGCGTGAGGCGGCCTCAACGGCGGGTTGATGAGGACGGATTTTGTCTGCGTGTCATCGTATCTCTTGACGTCGGGGGGGGGGGCGTCGGACGGTTGGGCAGTCGGGAAGCGCCGAGCGCGGCGGCGCGGTTCCTGGTTCTATAATCGCGCTTTGCCATTCCAACCGTGACATTCAAGGCGAAATTCGATGACGCTGTCTGCGACCGCCCTCGACGAACTCGACCGTAACCTGCTCGCCCTGCTGCGGGTCAATGCGCGCGAGAGCACGGCCAATCTGGCGCGCCGTCTCGGCGTGGCGCGCACGACCGTGGTGGCCCGCCTGGCGAGGCTAGAGCAGGCGGGCGTGATCGCCGGCTATACGGTACGACTCGGGCAGGACGCCGCCGGAGGCGGGTTGCAGGCCTGTGTCGGCATCAGCGTGCAACCGCGCTCCGGGCGCGACGTGTTGCGGCGCCTGAACAAGATGCCCGAGATTCACCTGCTGTGCACCGTCAGCGGCGAGTTCGATTACGTGGCATGGCTGCACGCGGCGTCGGCAGACCAGCTCGACGCGCTGCTCGACACCATCGGCGAGATCGACGGCGTCACCCGGACGACAACGTCGGTCGTGCTCGCCCGCAAGATCGACCGGGGGGGCGTGTTGCCCTGAGCATCGCCCAGTAATTTTTCGTAAACGTCGGCCAAGAATCGCGCCGCGCGCCCGCCGACGCTCGCGCCGTGCTCGGATTTCCCGTTCATCCCCGTGTTGCCTTGACTTCATGGTTTGTCTGACGAATGCGTTAGTGCTAAAATTACTGAGAATTGTTTGCATTAACTTCTTTGTCAATCTGGAGTGTGTATGCGCGTGAAATCCCTCGTGGCCGCGGCGCTGTTCGTCGGTGCAGCCACCCTGGCGAATGCCGCCGAATTTCCCATTGGTAAGCCGCTGAATGTGGCGGGCATGGAGATCAACACGGTGTATCTCCAGCCGATCTCGATGGAACCGGCCGGCATGATGCGCGACGCCGCCAAGTCGGACATCCACCTCGAAGCGGATATTCATGCGATTGCCAAGAACCCGAACGGTTACGCCGAAGGCGACTGGATTCCGGGGCTGGAAATCACGTACAAGCTGCAAAAGATGAAGAGCGACGGCAAGACCCCCGAGGGCGCGTCCATCGAAGGGTTGATGATGCCGATGGTCGCGAGCGATGGTCCGCACTACGGCGATAACGTCAAGCTGGCCGGTGTCGGCAAGTACAAGCTGACGATGGTCGTCAACGCACCGGGCACGCTGCAGGCGTTCGGCTGCAAGATGGGCGGCATGCCCGCCGCCGACGCCCATGCGGCGCACGGGGGCATGGGCCCGTGGTGCTTTGGCCGCCACGTCGACAAGGAAACCGGCGTGGGTCCGTGGTTCAAGCCGGTGACCAAGGAAGTGGATTTCACTTTCTCGGGAATTGGCAAGAAGGGCGGGTACTAAGTCGCCCGCATGAATTTGACTCGGCGTTGGCCTGCGGGCCGGCGCTGTTTTCGTTTGGAGCGGAAGAATGAATCAGCGCATCGCGCGCCTGCTGGCCACGATGACAGCCGTGGTGGCGACTTTGTTCGTGCTGGCGGGGCCGTCGCTCGCGCGCGCGGACGACTTGCCAACCTTCAGGCTGGAAATGAACAACGGCAAGCTCAACCCGGCGCGCATCGAGGTACCGGCCGGCAAGCGCATCAAGATTGAAGTGCACAACACCGGCACGAACGCTGTCGAGTTCGAGAGTCTGCAACTTCGCAAGGAGAAGGTGTTGGCACCGGGTGCGCAGTCGTTCGTGGTGATCGCGCCGCTGCAGCCGGGCGAGTACAAGTTTTTCGACGATTTTCACCAGCAGGCACAAGGCGTGATCGTTGCCAAGTAAGCGGGCGGAAGTCGTTCTGGATAGTCGGTAAGACACGCATCACGAGAGGAATCAAACGATGGGTCAGGTCATGTTCATCGTCTGGCGCGAAAGCGTCGAGGCATTGCTGGTTGTCGGCATTCTCCATGCCTGGCTGGCCAACCCGGAGCACGGTGCCAAGCGCGGCCTGCCTTATCTGTGGGGCGGTGTGGCGCTCGGGATTGCGGCGGCCGTGGCGCTGGGCGCCGCTCTCGTTGGTTTTACCGAGGTGCTCTCGGGCGACGCGCAGGACTACTTCCAGACGGCCATGGTGCTGGTCGCCTGCGTGCTGATCGTGCAGATGGTCTTCTGGATGAAGCGCCACGGGCGAACGCTCAAACGCGACATGGAATCGTCGCTGCGCAAGAACCAGGATCAGGGCACCTGGTGGGGCGTGCTCGTGCTGGTGGCGCTGGCCATTGCCCGCGAAGGCAGCGAGACGACCATCTTCCTGTACGGCATCGGCTTCGGTCAGCAAGGCAGCGTGCCGCCATCGATGTGGCTCGCGGTGCTGATCGGTTTCGCCCTGGCACTCGCCACGTTCTGGCTGCTGCAACTGGGCGGAAAGATCTTCTCGTGGCGCCTGTTCTTTCGCGTGACCGAAATCATGCTGCTGTTCCTCGCCGCCGGGCTGCTGGAGTCCGGGCTCGATCGCCTGATCTCGCTCGAGCTGGTGCCGACGCTGGTCGATCAACTGTGGGATACCTCCGCACTGCTCGATGACACCAGCCCGTTCGGCAGTCTCGTCGCCACGTTGACCGGCTATCGCGCGCATCCGTCCGGCATGAATCTGTTGGTGTACGGCATCTATTGGCTGTTCGTCTGGGCGTTGCTCAAGCGGGCAGACGGGCCGCTCAAGCAGGTCAAGCCCGCTTGAGCGGGCCGCAGGCATCGGGGGCGCAAATCTCGCCGGTGCACGACAACGGCCTGTCCGGACAGGCCGATGCCGGCGTCACAAGCGCCCCGGCATTCGCAAGATCCGCCAGCCTGACAAGGTTGTTTCCCCGACGTACGAGTTGAGCATGAGCATCGCCATACCTGTCCCGAACCGACTGGCCCGCGCAGGGCTTTGGATGCAACGCCATGGCAAGCTGATTCGTGGCGTGCAGTGGGGCATCGTGCTCGTGTACGCGTTCCTCATCGGGGTGCCGGTCATGTTGCCGCTGCCCGACGAGACGGCGCACATCCTCAATAACCTCACCGTCTTCGCGCAGTTCACTTTCTGGGGCATCTGGTGGCCGTTCGTGCTCATCAGCATGGTCTTGATGGGCCGCGTATGGTGCGGGGTGCTGTGCCCGGAAGGCACGCTCTCGGAATTCGCGAGCCGTCACGGACGCGGTCGCGCCATTCCACGCTGGATGCGCTGGGGCGGCTGGCCGTTCGTGGCCTTTGCGGGCACCACGCTCTACGGCCAGATGGTCAGCGTCTACCAATATCCGAAGGCCGTGTTGCTGGTACTTGGCGGTTCCACCATCGGCGCGATGGTGATCGGCTATTTCTACGGCCGCGACAAACGGGTGTGGTGCAAGTACCTGTGCCCGGTCAACGGCGTGTTCTCGCTGCTCGCGCGTCTGGCACCGTTCCACTTCAAGGTCAACGAAGAAGCGTGGCGTCGCTCGTATCACACCAACGGCCACAAGATCATCCCGGTCAATTGCGCGCCGCTCGTGCCGCTGCGCAACATGAAGGGCGGCGCGCAATGCCATATGTGCGGGCGCTGCGCCGGGCATCGCGACGCCATCGCGCTCACGGGCCGCTCGCCGAGCGACGAGATCGTGAAGTTCGGCGCGACGGAGAACAACAGTGTGTGGGACAGCGTGCTCGTCATGTATGGCCTGCTTGGCGTGGCCATCGGCGCCTTCCACTGGACGGTGAATCCGTGGTTCGTGGCGACCAAGACGATGCTCGCCACATGGCTCATCGACCGCGACATCATGTGGCCGTTCGCGACGAACGCGCCGTGGTTCGTCTTTACCAACTACCCGGCGCAGAGCGACGTCTTCTCGTGGCTCGACGGCGGCATGGTCGTCACGTACATCCTCGGCAACGGTCTGTTGCTGGGCTTGGCGTTCACGACGATCTTCGCGCTGGCGAACCGGGCGATGGGGCCGTGGCAGACCTCGCGATTCAATCACCTGGTGCAGTCGTTGATTCCGATTGCCGGGGCCGGGGTGTTCATCGGTCTGTCGGCCACGACGATCAGCCTGCTGCGCGCCGAGCATCTGCCGGTGTACTGGGCGAACGATGTGCGCGCTGCGATCCTCGCCGCGACCACGTTGTGGAGCCTGTGGCTTGGCTGGCGCGTGACCGGGCGGCATGCGCGCTCGCTGGGGCGGCGTCTGGCCGGGATGGCGGGTGTCGTGGCGGCGCTGGCGCTGGTCAACTGGCTCTGGCTGTTGATGTTCTGGATCTGGTGACGCCCGGGGCGCGTCGATTGTCGCGCCTCAGGCCGGTGGCCTACAATGGCGCCACCGGTCTTTCTGTGTAACGCTCATGTTGCTCGCTCAACGTCTCCCGCTGTATTTCCGCCTCGTTCGTCTCGATAAGCCGATCGGCACCGTGCTGCTGCTGTGGCCAACGCTTGCGGCGCTGTGGATCGCGTCGAATGGGCATCCCGACCTCTGGCTGCTCGCGATCTTTACGCTCGGCACCTTCCTGATGCGCTCGGCGGGTTGCGCCATCAACGATTACGCCGACCGCGACTTCGACAGGTACGTCAAACGCACGAAGGAGCGGCCGATCACGTCGGGACGCATTCGTGCCTGGGAAGCGGTGGCCGTGGCGGCCACGCTCGCGCTGGCGAGCTTTTTGCTGATCCTGCCGCTCAACGCGCTGACCAAGTGGCTCTCGATTCCGGCCCTGTTCGTGGCGGGCACCTATCCGTTCACCAAGCGCTTTCTGGCGATTCCGCAGGCGTATCTCGGCGTGGCCTTCGGTTTCGGCATTCCGATGGCCTTCGCCGCAGTGCAGGATCAGGTACCGGTCATCGCATGGGTGCTGCTGCTCTCGAATGTGTTCTGGTCGGTCGCCTACGACACCGAATACGCAATGGTCGATCGCGACGACGACTTGAAGATCGGCATCAAGACCTCGGCGATCACGTTCGGACGCTTCGACGTATTGGCGATCATGCTCTGCTATGCGGGGGCGCTCGGCATCCAGGCGGGGGTGGGCGTGTATCTCGGCTTCGGCTGGCCGTTCTGGCTCGGCATGGCGGTGGCGGTGAGCTTCGCGATCTATCACTACTTCCTGATTCGCGCACGCGAGCGCATGCCTTGTTTTGCCGCCTTCCGTCACAACAACTGGCTCGGTGCCGCCGTGTTCGCAGGCATCGCGGGCCACTACTTGTTGGCCGCGCGGGCATAGGTTGGCGTGTCGATGGGAAGGTCGGCGCGAACGACGACCGGTGAAATGAAAAACGGACCGCATGCGGTCCGTTTTTCGTTCCGGCAGACCGGCGAATCCGTCGGCCGTTCCGCTCAGGCGTCGCCCAACTCGTCGCCAAGTTCCTTGGCGCGGGTATTGGCCGCATGCACGCCGCGCACGATTGCCGCCTTGATGGCGTCGCGCTCGAACGAGCTGAGGGCAGCAAACGTCGTGCCGCCCTTGGACGTCACACGCTCGCGCAGCACGCTCGCGGGTTCGCTCGACTGCGCCGCCAGTTGCGACGCGCCGGTAAACGTGGCGATGGCCAACTGACGTGCCTGCTCGGGCGAAAAGCCCAGCTCGTTCGCGGCTTGCTCCAGCGCTTCGATGAAATAGAACACGTATGCCGGACCGCTGCCCGAGATGGCCGTCACGGCGTCGAGCTGGCTTTCCTTCTCCACCCAGACGATCTGGCCGGCCGCACCGAGCACGGTCTCGGCGCGCTTGCGCTGGTCCGAATCCACCCCCGACAAGGCTGCCAGACCCGTGATGCCCATGCCGATCAAGGCGGGGGTGTTCGGCATGCAACGCACGATCTGATTGTGGCCGCCGAGCCAACGCGCGAGATCTGACGCCCGAATGCCCGCCGCGATGCTGATCACCAATTGACCGATCAGGTGCGGCTGGAGCGCTTGTGCGACGTCCTTGAGCACTTGCGGTTTGACGGCCAGCACGATCGTGTCGTAATCGCGCAGGCGATCGTTGGGCGCGCTGGCCGTGTCGACACCGTACTGCTTGACGAGGCCGTCGCGCGTCGATTCGTTGACGTCGATCGCGAGAATGTCGCGCGGGGCCGTGCCGCGCTTGACGAGTCCGCCGATCAGGGCATTGGCCATGTTGCCGCCGCCGATGAATGCAATTCTCATAACCATCCTTTGCGTTGCGTGAGTCGTTACCGTCGTTACCTTTTGCCACGGCGAGTCGTCAAAGCGCGCTCACCGCCAGGGCGCGCCGCGATCAGGCGCGTGAGCCATAATCGCGTGCGCCGAAAATCGCGGTGCCGATACGCACCATTGTCGCACCCTCGGCAATCGCCGCCTCGAGATCGCCCGACATGCCCATCGACAGCGTGTCGAGCGGCAGACCGTCGGCGCGCAAGGCGTCGAACACATCGCGCACGGCCTTGAACGGCGCGCGTTGGCGGGCCGGATCGGCTTCGGGCTCGGGAATCGCCATCAGGCCGCGCAATCGCAAATTCGGCAGCGCCGCGATGGCGCGTGCCACGGCGGGCACGTCGGCAGGCGCTACGCCGCTCTTGCTCGCTTCGCCGCTGATGTTGACCTGCAGGCACACCTGCAAGGGCGGGAGGTCTGCCGGTCGCTGCGCACTCAGGCGCTCGGCGATCTTCAGGCGGTCGACCGAATGCACCCAGTCGAAGTGTTCGGCCACCGGCCGCGTCTTGTTGCTTTGCAGTGGGCCGATGAAATGCCATTCGAGCGGTTCGCCATTGACCGTCTCGCCGGACAACGCGGCGATCTTGTCGAGCGCCTCCTGCACATAGTTCTCGCCGAATGCCCGCTGGCCAGCCGCGAGCGCGTCGCGCACGGCATCGGCGCCAAAGGTCTTCGAGACGGCGAGCAAGCGCACGCTGTCCGCTGGCCGGCCGGCGGCGGTGGTGGCGCGGGCAATGCGGGAGAGCACGTCGTCGAGATTCGCGGCGATGGTCGACATGAGGCAGGGCGGAGCGTCAGTGAGGGGGTGTCTGTGGCGCGGGGGCGCGTTGCAACGGCGTTGCGGATCAACGATTATAGCCGTGCCCGCACGCGAGGTGCTACCCGGGAAAAACGAGGTGCTACCCGCGCCGGGGTTCCGGACGGGAAGGCACAACGCACGCGGCACGGCGCCGGCGCGCGGCTTGTGGCAGACTGCGCGGTGCCAACCTTCACTCGGAGCCAGAGATGAGCGCGAATTCGCAGACAGTTTACGATTTTTCCGTCCAGACGCTCGCGGGCGAGACCGTCAGTCTGTCGCAGTATCGCGGCAAGGTGCTGCTCATCGTCAACACGGCGAGCGAGTGCGGGTTCACGCCGCAGTACGCCGGCCTGCAAGCGCTATACGAACAGCTTGGCCCGCGCGGGTTCGAAGTCCTCGCGTTCCCGTGCAATCAGTTCGGCAAGCAGGAGCCGGGCGACGCGCAAGCCATTCGCAGCTTCTGCGATCTGCGTTTTCACGTCACCTTCCCGATGTTCGCCAAGGTCGACGTCAAAGGGCCCGACGCCGCGCCGCTCTACGCCTACCTCACGCGGGAGAAGCCCGGCGTGCTGGGCACGAAGGCAATCAAATGGAATTTCACGAAGTTCCTCGTGGATGCGACGGGGCAGGTCGTGGCGCGCTATGCTCCGACGGCGAAGCCCGAGGACATTCGCGCCGATATCGAGAAACGGCTCCCCGCTTGAGCGGCGCCGTGGCCTGACCGGGTCGCCCCGGACAGGCCATCGCGCGGATCGGTTCAGCGCCCGAAGCGCTCGAGAATCCGCTGCCATTGACGCACGATGGCCCCCCGCGACTCGGCAAGTCGACGTGTCGGGTTCGCTTCCTCGCGCAGTGCCAGCTGCGCGCCGACGTCGCTGCTCAGCGCCAGCCAGCCGGACGTCTCGACCACGTACACCTGCCCGGCACTCAGCGCGATGGCCTCCCGCCAGACACCCCCCGACAGCCAGCGCGGCGCGAGGCTGACCGCCACCTGACCTAGCTGGACATGGAATACCGTGCCACGGCTTGCATACGCATGAAACGCTTGCCCACGCGCCAGC
The DNA here is from genome assembly GCF_902459665.1 of Pandoraea cepalis. Taxonomy (GTDB): domain Bacteria; phylum Pseudomonadota; class Gammaproteobacteria; order Burkholderiales; family Burkholderiaceae; genus Pandoraea; species Pandoraea cepalis. Next base: position 113,320 of record NZ_CABPSL010000002.1, read on the forward strand.
GCGAGAGGGAACGCTCGTGTGCCGGACGTGGCGCCGTCCATGCCGGCCGGATGGGAGGGCGCACGAGAAAGGGCAACGCGTTCTCCTGGTGAGGTGGCATCGCCGTGACTTCGCGCAAGACGGGCGTCAGGGCGCAGGGGAGACAGCGAAGGCAGTGCAGACGGCGGGGGGAAGGGGGGCTTGGCCATGTGGGACTCCGGGGCGTTGAACGGGTAAGGACAGCCTATCGACCGCCGCGCCGCCCCGGTAGGCACACAGTTACCCGGTTTCGCCCGCAACAGAAGGGCCCCCGGCAATCTGTTACGATCCAGAATCGCTGAATCTGTATCTGTTATGGTCACGTGCGATGCACGATCATCTGCGCATGGATGCCGCCACTCTCCCTCCCCCTCTCGCTGCCGCGGACGACACATCGCTGACCTCGGACGTTCCGAGGCCCCCACCCGTGGCCGTCCCGCGGGAGCGCGTGTCCCTCTACCGCCGACTCGCGGGTCACTATCGACATGCCATCGACGCGGGTACGCTCGCGCCGGGCGACCGCATGCCGAGTGTTCGCACGTTGATGGAGCGGCATCAGGTCAGCTTGTCGACGGCGCTGCAGATGTGCCGTCATCTGGAGGCGCAGGGCCTGCTCGAGGCGCGTCCCCGCTCGGGCTACTTCGTGCGCGCACGTGCGCGGGCGAGTCTCGTACCCGTGGCCGAGCCGCGGCCGTGGATGCCCGATCTGCTGCAATATGTGGGCATCAACCAGCGTGTGTCGTCGATCCTCGCGCGAGGGCTTCAGGCGGACGTCAAAATCAATCTCGCCGTGGCCCACGGTTCGCCGTCGCTCTATCCGGTCAACGCGTTGCGCCAGGCCACGATTCGGGCGTTGCGCGATCACCCGATGCTCTATGGCACACCGCCGCCCGGCGGTGGCGAAGCCCGTTTTCGCGCGGCGATTGCGCGGCGAGCCCTGGAAGCGCGCATGCACGTCAATCCCGAGGAGATCGTCGTCACGCATGGCTGTATCGAAGCGATCAATCTCGCGCTGCGTGCGGTGGCTGGCGCGGGCGACGTGGTTGCCGTCGAGTCGCCCACGTATTACGCGCTGTTGCAGACACTGGAGAGTATGGGCATGCGCGCACTCGAAATTCCCACGAGTCCGCAGACCGGCATCTCACTCGAAGCGCTCGAACTGGCAAGCGAGACCTACGACAACATCAAGGCGATCATCGTCGTGCCGCATTTCCAGAATCCGCTCGGGTCGGTGATGCCCGATTCGCACAAGGCACGGCTTGTGAAGTGGGCGGCGTCGCGCGGGATTGCGATCATCGAAGACGACACCTATTCGGCGCTGGGCGACGACGGTAACGTGCCGGCCGCCGTTCGTTCCTGGGATACGACCGGCAATGTGATTCATTGCGCATCGCTGCACAAGACGCTGGCGCCGGGCATGCGGTTGGGCTGGATCGCGGGCGGCAAGTGGCAGGGGCGCGTGGAGATGTTGAAGTACGCGCAGACGCGTCCCAACGAAGCGCTCGCCCAGATCGCGATGGGCGAGTTTATCGACTCGCCGCGCTATGACCGCCATCTGCGGCATTTGCGCGCCCAGTTGCGCGAGCATCGTGCGGCGATGGCCGAAGCGATCGCGACCTACTTCCCTGCGGGCACGCGACTGACGTTGCCCGCGGGCGGATTGAGTCTGTGGGTCGAGATGCCGGGCGGTGTCAGCTCGGAGTTACTGTTCGACGCTGCACTCGCCAAGGGGATTCGCGTAGCGCCGGGTAGCCTGTTTTCCAACTCGGCACGCTACGACCACTTTCTGCGCATCAACGGCGGGCAGCCGTTCACGCGTGAGGTCGACGCGGCGGTGCGCACGCTCGCGTCCGAGATCGCGCGATTGCTCGACACGAAGCGTTGAGCGCACCGAGCGAGATTGCCGGACCTGGCGCCCCCGCGGGGGCATCCCGCTCAGAACTCCGGATACATCCGTCCCGGATTGAAGATACCGGCGGGGTCGAACACCGACTTCAGATTGCGGTGAATGCGCATGACCGGTGCGGGCAGCGGCGTGAAGACGCTCACGCCAGGTTCGCCGTAGCGGAAGAGCGTGGCGTGCCCGCCGTCCTGCCGTGCCGCCGAGCGCACGATTTGCGCGTCGGCGTCGGTGATCCACCAGCGCTGTGCGCCGCCCCACTCGATGAGTTGCTTGCCCGGCAGCCGGTGCGGCTCGGCCGTCGAAGGCACCGCCAGGCGCCACAGCGCCTGCCCGGGTCCCGCGTCGGCGAAGAAGTTGTCGGTCTGCTCGCGGATGGCGTGCCAGAACTTGGCCGCATGAATGGCGTCGACCAGCTCCCCGCCCATCTTTACACGCGCGGCCTTGATCCCCGCCGACGCGCCCGCCAGACGAATCACCAGCAAGTCGTTGCGCCACGCACTGCCGGTGATCGGCAGCGGTTGCCCGCCCCATTCGTTGAGCTTGCGCACGGCGTCGATGGCGTTCATTTCGAATTGCAGCGTCAGCTCGGCGAACGGTTGCGGCAGCACCTTGAGCGACACCTCGAGAATGAGCCCCAGCGTGCCGAGCGAACCGGCGAGCATGCGCGAGACGTCGTAACCGGCGACGTTTTTCATGACCTGCCCGCCGAAGTTCAGCACATGACCCCGTCCGTCCATCAATTTGGCCCCGAGCACGAAGTCGCGCACGGCCCCCACGGCACTGCGGCGCGGCCCGGCAAGCCCGGCGGCCACCGCACCGCCGAGGGTCGCGCCGTGGCCGAAATAGGGCGGCTCGAACGGCAGCAACTGATTGCGTTCTGCGAGCGCTGCTTCAATGTCGGCCAGTGGCGTGCCGCAGCGGGCGGTGATGACCAGTTCCGCCGGGTCATAGGCGACGATGCCACTGTAGTCGCGCGTGTCCAGCACGTCGCCCACGCGTTGCTGGCCGTACCACGCCTTGGTGCCGCCCCCCCGCAATTGGAGGGGAGCGCGGTGCGCCGTGGCGTGCTCGATGACGGCGCGGAAGTGCTCGAGAGTGTCGTTCGTATCGGTCATCAGCTGGGTTCTGGCGGCGGTGGCAGGTCGGATTGATAAGGCCCCAGCTCGCTGCCGCAATCCTTGCAGTAGCGGGCGTCGGGGTCGTGCCCTTCGGTGTGGCACTGATGGCAGGTGCGCGTGGTGATCGCCTTCTTGCGCATGGCCGAATGAATTTCGGCACCCATGATGCCGGTGGGAATCGCAATCACGCTGTAGCCCAGCAACATGACGAAGCCGGTGATCGCCTTGCCCAGTCCGGTGACGGGCACCACGTCGCCATAGCCGGTGGTCGTGAGCGTGACGATGGCCCAATAGATGCCGACGGGAATGCTCGTGAAGCCATGTTCCGGCCCCTCGATGATATGCATGAGCGTGCCGAAGATCACCACGATGATCGAGATGAACCCGAGAAACACGAGGATCTTGCGGCGCGCGTTATAGAGCGCAATGCTGAGCACGCCGGCTTCGTTCACATACGCCGTGAGCTTGAGAATCCGGAACGCGCGCATCAGGCGCAGCAGGCGCACGTCGATCAGGCCGTGCAGCTCGGGCACGAGAATCGCCAGGTAGGTCGGCAGGATCGCGAGCAGGTCGATGACGCCGTAAAAGGACAGCGCGTAACGTAGCGGCCGGTGCGCACTGAGCAGCCGCGCGAGGTACTCGGCCGTGAAGAGCAGCGTGAAGAACCACTCGAGGATCGCCATCGGCAGCGAGGCCGTGGCTTGAACGGCCGGCACGCTCGACACGATGACCGTGAGTACCGACAGCACGATGGCGATGAGCAGCGCAATGTCGAAGAGCCGCCCTTCGCGCGTGTCGGCCTCGAAGATGATGATGTAGAGCCGCTGCCGCCAATCGTGTGGCAGCCATTCCGACAGCGCTCGCATGTCAGAACCTCGGCAGGTCGGGATGCGGTAACAGACCGCCACGCACATGCAGCTTGCCGTATTCGGCGCAACGCGCGCGCGTGGGTATCCCCTTGTCGGGATTGAGCAGCCCGACCGGATCGAAGGCGCGCTTCACCCCGAAGAACGCGTCGCGCTCGTCGGGCGAGAACTGCACGCACATCGAGTTGATCTTCTCGATGCCCACGCCGTGCTCGCCTGTGATCGTGCCGCCGAGTTCGACACAGGCTTCGAGAATGTCGCTGCCGAACGCCTCGGCACGGTGCCACTCGTCGAGGTCGTTGCCGTTGAAAAGAATGAGCGGATGCATATTGCCGTCTCCCGCGTGAAAGACGTTAATACAGCGCAATCCGTACTGTTGTTCCAGACCTTCGATGCGTTTGAGCAAGGTCCCAATCGCACGGCGCGGAATCGTGCCGTCCATGCAGTAATAGTCCGGCGATATGCGCCCGGCCGCGGGGAATGCGTTCTTGCGTCCCGACCAGAAGCGCAGACGCTCCTCTTCGCTGCGGGAAATCTGCAGCCGTGTCGCGCCCGAGGTGCGCAGCACGTGGGAGATGCGCATGATTTCCTCGGCGACTTCTTCCGGTGTGCCATCCGATTCGCACAACAGGATGGCAGCCGCTTCGAGGTCGTAACCGGCGTGCACAAACGACTCGACGGCCTGGGTGGCCGGCTTGTCCATCATTTCCAGGCCCGCCGGGATGATGCCCGCCGCGATGATCGCGGCCACGGCGTTGCCGCCGGTCTCCACGTCGTCGAAGCTCGCCATGATGATCTGTGCCGTCTGCGCCTTGGGCACCAGCTTGACGGTGATTTCGGTGACCACGCCGAACATGCCTTCGCTCCCGATGAAGACCGACAGCAGATCGAGTCCCGGCGCATCGGGGCCGAGCGAGCCGAATTCGATGGCCTCGCCGGACATCGTGATGGCACGCACGCGCAGCACGTTGTGCACGGTCAATCCGTACTTCAGGCAGTGCACGCCGCCGGAATTCTCCGCGATGTTGCCACCGATGGTGCAGGCGATCTGCGACGACGGATCCGGCGCGTAATACAGGCCGTAAGGGGCAGCGGCTTCCGAGATCGCCAGATTGCGAACGCCGGGTTGCACCGTGGCAGTGCGCGCGTAGGGATCGACTTCGACGATCTTCTTGAACTTGGCAAGCGAGAGCACCAGGCCGTCGGAGATGGGCATCGCCCCGCCGGACAGGCTGGTGCCCGCGCCGCGCGGCACGACCGGGATGCCGAGCTGATGACACGCCTGCAGAATACGCTGCACCTGCGATTCCGACTCGGGCAGCACAACGGCGAGCGGCACACGACGATACGCGGCGAGACCGTCGCACTCGTACGGTGTGGTGTCTTCGCGTCGATGCAGAATGCAATGCGGCGGCAGGATCTGCGCGAGCGCATCGAGCAAGTGACGCTGGCGCGTGGTCAGGGCGTCGGCATTCTCGGTCGCGGCACCCGCCGGAAGCGGGCCGGATTGACCTTGCGGGGTGGCGGGGGCGTTCATGCGACGTTCAGATCGCCGGGTGCAGCTGGAAAATCTTGCCCGGATTGAGCAGATTGTGCGGATCGAGCGAAGTCTTGATCGCCCGCATGACGTCGATCGCGCCTTCGCCATGCTCGGTCACGAGGAAGCCCATCTTGTGCAGGCCCACGCCATGTTCGCCAGTGCATGTGCCGCCCATGCGAATTGCTCGCTCGACGATGCGCTGGTTGAGTTGTTCGGCCTCCTCGATCTCTTCAGGCTTGGCCGGGTCGATGAGGATGGCGACGTGGAAATTGCCATCGCCCACGTGTCCCACGATCGGGCAGGGCAAACTCGACGCCCGCAGGTCTTGCTCGGTTTCGCCCACACACTCGGCCAGACGCGAGATCGGCACACAAACGTCCGTGGTCACCGCGCGGCAACCTGGCCGGAGTTGCAGCATTGCAAAGTACGCGCTATGCCGCGCGCTCCACAGACGGTTGCGGTCTTCCGTGCGGGTGGCCCATTCGAAACCGGTACCGCCGTTGTCCTTGGCCAGTTCCTCGACGGTTTGCGCTTGCTCCTTCACGCCCGCATCGCTGCCGTGAAATTCGAAGAACAGCGTTTGCGTCTCGGGCAGCGTCAGCTTGGAATGCTTGTTGATCGCGCGCACGGCCAGCGCATCGACGAACTCGACGCGAGCGACCGGCACACCCAACTGAATCGTCTGAATGACGCAGTTCACGGCGTCCGTCATGGTGGGGAACGCACAGATCGCGGCGGACACAGCCTCGGGCTGCGGATACAGACGCACCGTCGCCTCGGTAATGATGCCCAGCGTGCCTTCGCTGCCGACGAACAGGCGCGTCAGGTCGTAGCCGGCCGAGGACTTGCGGGCGCGCGTACCGGTGTGGATCACGCGGCCGTCTGCGAGCACGACGGTCAATGCCAGCACGTTCTCGCGCATCGTGCCGTAGCGCACGGCGTTGGTGCCCGACGCGCGCGTGGCGCACATGCCGCCAATGCTGGCGTCGGCGCCCGGGTCGATCGGGAAGAACAGGCCGGTGTCGCGCAGTGCTTCATTGAGCGCCTTGCGCGAAATGCCCGGTTGCGTGGTGACGGTCAGGTCTTCGGCGTTGATCGAGACGACCTGATTCATTTCCGAGAGGTCGAGCGACAGGCCGCCCTCGACGGCGAGCAGGTGACCTTCCAGCGACGAGCCCGCGCCGTACGGAATGATGGGGACGTTGTATTTGGCGCACAGCTTGACGATCTGCGACACCTCGTCGGTGCTGTGCGCGAAGGCGACGGCATCGGGCAGCATGGGATCGAACGGAGACTCGTCCCGGCCGTGATGTTCGCGCAGCGCCGCTTGCGTGCTCACGCGCTCGCCCAGCAGCGCTTGGAGCTCGGTGAGCAGCACGTCGGGGAACGCCCGCTTGGCGGCGAACGGCAGGTGGGGATGATTCACGGCTTTCTCCTTCGGGTCTCCGGGCGGCCAGCGCCGGTCGGCGGTGGCAGGCTCCAAATCGGTGGCGGGGTCTCGGGCATGGGGTGCAACGACAATACTTCGGTGCGCACGCCCTGACGCCTTATGAGCGGGGATTTTACGCTGTGGCGGCGTTTTTCCCCACCCTTTGCGTCATATCATACGGACTTGCCGCCAATGCGCGCCATCGGAATCGCCCGAAAAGTGGCCATCCGGGGCCTGCGCGGCGCATTTCAATCGATGAAGGCAAGTGGCCCCCGCAGCCGGATTGCGTGCTGGCGGGCAAGCGATGCCGCAAGGGGTAGAGAGCAGAAGATGGGGAATCGTTTGAGCAAGATCGTCACGCGCACGGGCGACGGCGGCAAGACCGGCCTCGGGGACGGCGCGCGCGTGGACAAGTTCAGCCCGCGTATCGTCGCCATCGGCGAGATCGACGAGACCAATTCGCACCTCGGGGTGCTGCTGTGTGAAGACTTGCCGCCGGACGTGCGCGCCGTGCTTCTCGACGTTCAGCACGATCTGTTCGATCTCGGCGGAGAACTGAGCATGCCGCGTCACACGCTGATCGGCGATGCCCAGGTGGCCAGGCTCGACGGCTGGCTGGCGCATTACAACGCCGATCTGCCGCCGCTCAAGGAGTTCATCCTGCCGGGCGGCACGCGCGCGGCAGCGCTGGCGCACGTGGTCCGGACCGTTGCCCGAAGGGCGGAGCGCGCCATGGTGGCGCTGGGCGTCGAGGAGACGGTGGCCCCCGCGCCGCGTCAGTACGTCAATCGCCTGTCCGACCTGATGTTCGTGCTCGCTCGGGTGCTCAATCGGGCCGGTGGCGGCACTGACGTGCTGTGGCGGCGCGATCGGTCCGAAGGCAACTCATAACCACGACGCGACCGGCTGACCGCGCCCCAGGCCCGCGGGAATTCGCGGGGCGGGCAGAGCGGGCGGCCACCGGCCGCCCGCCACATCAATTGCCTGCGCCGCGTGCCAGACGACGCGCACGCACGGCATCGGCCAGCGTATCGAGCACCTTCAGACTGTCTTCCCAGTCGATGCAGGCGTCGGTGATGCTCTGGCCGTAGGTCAGGGGCTTGCCGGGCACATGGTCCTGACGCCCGGCCACGAGGTTCGACTCGACCATCACACCGATGATCCGGTCGTCGCCGCCGGCGATCTGGCGGGCGATGTCCTCGCAGACCGGGATCTGGTTTTCATGCTTCTTCTGGCTGTTGGCGTGCGATGCGTCGATCATTACGCGCGCGGCCAGGCCCGACTTGGCGATGTCGTCGCAGGCGGTCTGCACGCTGGCGGCGTCGTAGTTCGGCGTCTTGCCGCCCCGCAGGATCAGATGACAGTCTTCGTTACCCGCGGTCGACACGATGGCCGAATGGCCGCCCTTCGTCACCGACAGGAAATGGTGCGGCTGCGACGCGGCCTTGATGGCGTCGACGGCGATCTTCACGTTGCCGTCGGTGCCGTTCTTGAATCCGACCGGGCACGACAGGCCCGATGCCAGTTCGCGGTGCACCTGCGATTCGGTGGTGCGCGCGCCAATGGCGCCCCATGACACGAGATCGGCGATGTACTGCGGGCTGATCATGTCGAGGTACTCGGTGCCGGCGGGCAGCCCCAGTTCGTTGATCTGGGCAAGCAGGTCGCGCGCGAGGCGCAGGCCGTCGTTGATCTTGAAACTGTTGTCCATGTGCGGGTCATTGATCAGACCCTTCCAGCCCACCGTCGTGCGCGGCTTTTCGAAGTACACGCGCATCACGATTTCGAGTTCGCCCTTCAGGCGTTCGCGCTGTTCGACCAGGCGCGCGGCGTATTCCATCGCGGCTTTCGGATCGTGGATCGAGCAGGGGCCGATGATGACGACGAGACGGTCTTCCATGCCGTGCAGCACGCGGTGGATGGCGCCGCGCGAGCGATGGATGAGGTCCGCGCTCTTGTCCGAGCATGGGTATTCGCGAATCAGATGCGCCGGCGGCGTCAGTTCCTTGAGTTCGCGAATACGGACATCATCGGTGTTGTGGGGAGGCATGGCATTTCTCCTGCGCAGTTCGAACTGCGGTTCGTTTCTCGGGATTCGGGTCAAAAAAAAACCGCCAGGCTGTCTGGCGGTTTTTCAGGATTCGTTTCGGTGCTTACTGCTGCAACTGCCCCTCTCCTTCCGCCAGCGGTGTGAGAATCGCAAAAAAATAAAAGTAAGACGGATGGGCGGTCATGAGAGATGTGTTCAACATTGCATTGCACGCATTTGCCGTGCACTGGAATCACTTTATACGCCTAATCGAATGACGCCGCAACCGCAGGGGCCGCTAATCGGCTGGAAAACACGCGGATTTTACGTATTTCAAGGCGTCAAATTGCATCAAATAATCGTGTTTATCGAAAAACACGCGAAAACGCCCGGTTTGAGCCGGGCGCTTTGCTATGCTTGACGCATTTTTTGCGGTGCGCCATCCGACGCGTAACATGGCACGCGCCGCCAGCCTTACGCCGTGCCGCCGACCGTCATGTTCTCCATGCGCAGCGTCGGTTGACCGACGCCCACCGGCACGCTCTGGCCTTCCTTGCCGCACACGCCCACGCCCGAGTCGAGCGACATATCGTTGCCGATCATCGTGACGTCCTTGAGCGATTCGGGCCCGTTGCCGATGAGCGTGGCGCCCTTGACCGGGTACGTGATCTTGCCGTCCTCGATCATGTAGGCCTCGGACATCGAGAACACGAACTTGCCATTGGTAATATCCACCTGGCCACCGCCGAAGTTCACGGCGTACAACCCGCGCTTGACCGACGCGATGATTTCCTCGGGATCCTTGTCGCCGCCGAGCATGTACGTGTTGGTCATGCGCGGCATCGGCAGTGCGGCATACGACTCGCGCCGGCCGTTACCCGTCACCGGCATCTTCATCAGACGCGCGTTCAGGCTGTCCTGCATATAGCCGCGCAGAATCCCGTCTTCGATGAGTGTGGTGCACTGCGTCGGATTGCCTTCGTCGTCGATGTTCAGCGAGCCGCGGCGGTTGGACAGTGTGCCGTCGTCGACCACCGTGACGCCCTTGGCGGCGACACGCTCGCCGAGGCGTCCGGAGAAGGCCGACGAGCCCTTGCGGTTGAAGTCGCCTTCCAGACCGTGGCCGATGGCTTCGTGCAGCAGCACGCCGGGCCAGCCCGGCCCGAGCACGACTGTCATCGCGCCGGCCGGTGCCGGGCGGGCGTCGAGCTTGACGATCGCGCCGTCGACCGCTTCCTTGACGTATTTTTCGAGCAGATCGTCGGTGAAGAACGCGTAGTCAAGACGCGCCCCGCCGCCACTGTTGCCCATTTCACGGCGGCCGTTGGATTCGACGATGACCGTGACCGACACGCGCACCAGGGGACGCACGTCGGCGGCGATCACGCCATCGCTGCGCGCGACCAGCACGACGTCGTACTCGCCGGCCAGCCCCGCCATCACTTGCGACACGCGTGGATCGCGTGCGCGCGCGAGCTTTTCGATACGTTCGAGCAACGCCACCTTGCCGTTTGCGTCGAGCGAGGCGAGCGGATCGGACGGCAGGTACAGCCCGTGCCCGCTGGTATTCGAGAGCTTGCTACCGACCTTCACACGCCCGCGTCCGGCCGTGGCGATGCTGCGCGTGGCCGCGGCGGCGTCCTTGAGCGCGATGTCGGAGATGTCGTCGGAGTAGGCGAACGCCGTCCGGTCGCCCACGATGGCACGCACGCCCACGCCTTGATCGATCGAGAACGAACCCGATTTGACGATGCCTTCCTCGAGGCTCCAGGCTTCGCTGCGTGTGTATTGGAAATACAGGTCGGCATAGTCCACGCGGTGCGTGAAGATGTCGCCCAGTGCGCGTTGCAGGTGGCTTTCGTCAAGGCCGTACGGCGTGAGCAGCAGCTCGCGGGCCGTGGCCAGGTTCTGGATGCCGGTGTCGATGATTTTCATGCGGTGTCAGGCCAAGGAAATATGTTCGATAGATGAGGGCGGAGATAGCGAAATCAACCCTGCAGCACGCCAGGCCGCCCTGCGCGCACGCCAGCACGCGGCACGGATGCGCGGCGGCCCGTGCTCGACAGGGGCCGCGGGTACGACGCCGAGCGTACCGTCGCCCATGGCACGGGGCAACTCGGGAAAACGCAGGGCGTCGCCACCCGACCGGCCCATGCGGCCATCGAAGACCCCGGCAAGGCGTGCTTCCAATGTCCGTATGGCAACGCCGGCGCGGCGGTGGACTGTGCGGTAGACGGTGTGTCGGGACTCGTCATGTCATCGGTGGATGTGGCGCGGAACCGTGTCTCCGGCATTTTCGGCGAATAAAGCGGCATATGGCGCATATCGAACGTCTCAGGCATCTCGGAAATGCCCTCAGTTGCCGCGCATGCCGGACGCTTGCGCGCTGTTTTGCGCGCCGGGCAGCGCTTCCGGGGATGGCACGATCTTACTCTTATTGCCGTCGGCTTGTTCGATGACGGGATTGTCCCAGGATCCGCTCACATGGTAGGTCGTCGAGAGCGTGCGCGAGAGCTGCTCGCCCAGCGCCAGTTGCGCGAAAAACGAACCGATGCCCAGTGCCGGGTTGACAATCGCCCACGCGAGCGACGCCGACGCCGCATTGATCTTCGGCAGCACCAGCACGGTCAGGTCCTGCGTCTCGCGCGCGAGGTCGGTATGACCCTCGATCCTGATGGTCGCGGCATTGGCATTGATCGTCAGATCGGTGGTGTTGGCCACGCCACCCTGCATCGTGGCGTTCCCGTCGATGCTGTCGAATGGCAGGCCGCTGCCGATCACGCTGCTGAAATTGAACGTCAGGAACTTGGCGAGTGTCTGCACGGAAAAAATGCCCAGCAGCTTGGCCAGTCCGGGGTCGGCCTTCAGGATCTGCCCGCGCTTGAGATCGATCGTGACACGGCCGCCGAGCGTCGGGTAGTCGATCGCGTCGGGACCGCCTCGCCAACCGAAACGGCCCGAGACCGTCCCGGAGCCGTCCTTGACGGTCTTGGGCATCCCCAGGCGGTCGAGCAGGCCACCCGCGTCCTTCACGTCGAGATTGAAGTCGAGCACGGTGCGGCGCGGCACGTCGTCGCTCGCCGCGGGGGCTGCGCGGCGACGCGAGGTGCGCCAGTTGCCCTTGACGTTGAGCGTGGCGGCGCTGTTGCTGAGCGAGAGTTGGGTGAGTTGCCACACGGGCACGCCGTCCTCGATATCGTTGTGCGCGTTCAATTGCAGCCGGCCCAGCGGCTTGTCGCGCAGCACGAACTCATTGGCCACGACGTCGATGGCCGGGAACTCGTCGCTCGGCTCATCGAGCACTTGGGTGAGAACATCGTTGCCGTGGTCCTCGCGCGGAATCACCAGTTTCGCGAGCCGCGCGCGCAACGTGCCCGACGGGTTCTTCGCATCGGGCGCATGCCATTCGGCAAAGCCGGAAACGAGGTCGGAGGCCAGACTGACCTGCCAGTCGCGATCGCTGCGCTGGGCGCCCACCACCAGTTCCGGCCATTGGCGCGACATCAGGCGCACCTGCTTGGCATGCAGGGCGAGACGCGTCGGCAGGTAGGGCGTGAGCGCGCCGAACTCGTCGCGCGCCGTCGTGGCCGTGGCCGGCGCCCCCGCCGGGGCGGGGGGCGTGCCCGGGGCGCTTTGGGGGGCTGGCGCGTTGGCGGTCCCGGCGTCGCTGGTGAGCGACGCGATCACGCTTCGCCAGGCGTCCACGTCGAGCGTATCGAACTGGGCGGCCGCCTGAACCCCCTCGCGCGGGGCGGGCACGGGCTGGTTGATGCCGATGCCGCCACGCAGCACCTCGACGCGCGCGGGGTTTCCGGCACTCCCGCCGCTACGCTCTTGCACGTAATTGCCTTGAACGCTGCCGACGGCGAAGTCGAGTGTATCGATGCGACGGCCGCCCGGACTCGGCTGGGGACGCAGCGTGAAGCGTGCGGGCAACGAGGTCTCCGCACGCTTGCCGAGCGGGGCGGGCAGGTTGACGGCCAGGCCGACGAGTGTGGATTGGACCGCCACTTCGGTCATGCCTTGGCGCACCGTGACCGTTGCCGAATAGGGCGTGCCGCCCGTCATGCGCTTGGCCAGTTGCGCCAGCGAGGCGCTTTCCTGGTTGTCGCGCAGGCCTTGCGCGCTCAACGTGCCGCCAATGTTCAGCGCGATGGTGCCGTCGCTGCGACTGCCGCCGGACGCGCGCACGTCGCCGCCGAGGAACGTGCCGCGCAGATTGTCGAGCGAAATGCCGCGCTCGGTGAACGCGAGTTCCCCGTCCACGGCGCCGAAGGTCGGCAGGCCGTTCAGCAGTGTGATGTCGTTGCGCAGGAAGCGCGCGCGGCCCGTGACCTTGGACCGATCGGTGTGATCGAGCGGCATCGACAACTGCATCGCGAGCTGTGTGGTGCCGCTCGCGCGTGTTTCGTCGGTAAAGTCGCCGATCCAGTGCCCCACCGGGCTGCCGTTCAGGTATTTCACGAAGTCGGCCGCCGGGCCGCGCGCGTCGCCCTTGAGGGTGAGCACGGAATCGTCCTGTCCGATGTCGTTGATGTCGCCCACCACCTGGGTGAGCGTGACGCCGAAGACTGTGCCGCTGTCGATGGCGATATGCAACTTGTCGGCGTCGAAGCGCAGATTGCCGCGCACCTTGTCAAAGGCCGGCCAGACTTCCGTGTGGCCGGGGCGCACCGGCGACGGGTTGAAGGTGACGTCGACCAGCGGAATGTCGATGCGGAACTTGCCGCCGCCCTTGCCGTACGGGAAGTCGTCGAGATCGCCCTGTACCGCGAAGGGTGCGTTCTGCACCGTGCCCGCGAGCAGCGCGCGTTGCAGATAATCGCGCACACTCGCGCCGATGTCGGTCGGCAGATAGCGCGGCACCGCGCTGGCGCTCGCGCGCACAATGTTGCCCTTCAGGTCGACGATGCCATTGCCCTTGCCGCCATTGCGCCACGTGCCGGTCACATCGCCCGCCAATTCGGCGTTCTGCAGGTGCAGGGCATCCACGCGCACCGCTACGTCCGCCGGGGCGTCGCGTTGCGTCGCCGAGTGCGAGACGCGCCACGACGTGCGCGCGGTGAGCGTATCGAGATCGATGCGCGGCTGGTCGAAGCGGCCGGGAAAGTCGAGCGTGGCGTGCTTCGCGTTGAGGGTCAGGCTGCCGCGCGACTGGTCGGCGTCGATGTGCCCGCTCAGATTGGCGAAGCCCGGGCGTCCCGCATTGGGCGACCCCGGATTCGCCGGCGGATGCTCGCTCGGTGCGCTGTCGACACCGAGATCTTCAAAGTCGGCGACTACCCGATAGCGTTCGCGCTCGGGCGGCAGTTGCCGGATCCCCGGCAGGTCGCGCCAGTTGCCCGGGCCGTGCGGCTTGGGGGCCTGGTAGCTGATGTCGAAATTGGCCAGTCTGCCGCGCGGCCGAAAACTCGCGAGCGCGTCGCGTGTTTGCGGGGCGAGCGGCAGCGACGGCACGAGCGCCATCGCGGCGCCGATGTCGAAGCGCCGGCCCGCAAAGGTGGCGTGCAGTCCGTGCTCGTTCGTGCCCGGCGCGTAGGTGCCGCGCAGATCAGGCGCGTCGAGCGTCGGCCGGCCTGCGGCTTGCAATGTCAGATCGCGGGCGCGCAATTGCCAGCCGGCGTCGGCGTGGGGCGTTACGCGGGTCACGTCGATCCGGCCCTGCGTGGCGTCGAAGGTGAGCGGCGGCAAATCGTCGGCCAATTGCACCGACGTATTCGCTCCCGCGGCGCGCAGCGTCGCCCCCGTGATCGCCCCATCGTCGAAGTCGACCCACGCCCGCGCGGCAACGCGACCGCGCGTGTCCTTGCCCGGCAAGTCGACGTAGCGGGCCAGTTCGGTCAGGTCGAGCGTGCCGACTTCGCCGTAGAGCTGACCGCGCCACCGTTTGACTTCGCCGGGGCGAGCAAACAGCGGATTCGTGAATCGCGCCCGGATGTCGAGCGGTGCCACGATGCCCGTCGGCGGCGTCGCCTGCATGCCGAAGCGATGGTCGAAGCCGCGATTGCGCAGCATGGCGTTGACCTGGGTGACGACGACGTCGGGCGCGTTGCGCGTGGCATCGCGCCAGCGCAAGGTGCCGTTGCGGATCACGACGCGCGACTGACGCATGAGCCAGTCGGCGGCGGTCGAGTCGGTCGCGGCGCCGCCGCCGGTCACCGGCATGCCCGCGACGAGTATCGAGCCGTCGGTGAGGCGTTCGATGGTGAGATCGGGTTCGGACAACGTGAGGTTCGACAGGCGCACGTCGAGGTGGATCAGGCTGGTCCACGAGAGCACCGCATCGAGGCGGTGGAGCGTCAGGCTGGGCTCGGCGGGCGGTGGCGCCCCGGGCGGCGTGTCCGGCGAGGGGCGTGCCGCGCGCGTCGCGGGTGTCGTTCGAGCGCTGAGCGAGGGTGCGCGCGCGGCGGGGGGGCGGCGCGTGATGCGAACGTCTTCGAGCGTCAGGTAAGGGTGCCAGCCGTGCCAGACGGCGTCGATGCGGCCGATGGTGACGGGCAGGCCGATGGCACGCGAGGCAGCCGCTTCGATCTGCGCTCGGTAGTCCGACACGCGCGGCAGGATGACGTACCGGGTTGTGAGGACGACGGCGCCAAGTCCGAAATAGGCGATGACGACGAGCGCCAGCAGCCATTCCAGGCCCAGTCGCAAGCCACGCGGCAGTGACGAGAACCAGGACCGGTTGCCGGTGGACGAGGCGGGCGGCTTACGGTCGGTCATGCTGCGCGTCTACGAGGGAATGTGGTAGTTTCTGTGGCAAAGACTGTAACACAAGCCCAAGGCCGCCCGACGGCCCGGCCGTAGGAGAAACAGACGTGTGATCCGGCGTTTCATCGCGCACGGGTAAGCCTTCGAAAGTCTCTTCAATCTCATTGATGACCGGAACCCCGCCAGTGAGTTCACCCGAAAACCCCATCGATATCCCGTCCTACTCGCGCTACGCGGCGCGCATGCTGGCGAGCCGTCCCGCGCTTGTCGAGGCATTGCCCGCCTTGGCCGAGCACCCTGTGGACGCGCGTTGGCTCGCCCGTCGCTTCGAAGCCATCACCGGCACGCAGCTATCGCCGCCCGAGCAGCCCACGGGGGTCGCGGGCGTCGACGAGGCGGGCCTCGCCCGCGCGCTGCGCGTGCTGCGCGTGGAAGCCTTGTGCGCCGTCATGCAGCGCGACCTGGACGGTCGCGCCGAGTTGGCCGAGGTCACCGAAGCCATGACAGCCCTCGCCGAGTTCGCCATCCAGGCGGGCATCACGGTCCTCTCGCGCGAGCTCGAAGCCATCCACGGCGTGCCGCGCAATGCGGAAGGGCAGCGACAGACGCTCGCCGTGGTCGGCATGGGCAAGCTTGGCGGACGCGAATTGAACGTCTCGTCGGACATCGACCTGATCTTCGTCTATGAAGACGACGGCGATACGTCGGCGCCCGACGACGCCGACCCGGCGGCGGCGAGCCGCTTGCGCTCGCTCTCGAACCACGAATTCTTCACCAAGCTCGGTCGCAAGCTGATCGGCATGATTTCCGAACTCACGCCGGACGGCTATGTGTTCCGCGTGGACATGCGCCTGCGTCCCAATGGCGATTCCGGGCCGCTGGTGTGCAGCCTGCCGATGCTCGAAGAGTATTTCTACGTGCAGGGGCGCGAGTGGGAGCGCTACGCATGGATCAAGGGGCGGCTGGTGTCTGAGGTGGCGAGCGAACCCGGCAAGCGCACCGAGCGGCTGCTCGCGGCGCTGGTCCAGCCGTTCGTGTTCCGCCGTTACCTGGATTACGGGGTGATCGGCGCGATTCGCGCGCTGCACGAGCAGATTCGTCACGAGGCGGAGCGCCGCGCGCGCGCCAAGCCGGCACGCATCAACGACATCAAGCTCGGGCGCGGCGGCATTCGCGAAGTGGAGTTCTCCGCACAAGTGTTCCAACTGATTCGGGGCGGGCAAGAGCCGGAACTGCGCGTGCGGCCGACGCTCGCCGTGCTGGGCGTGGCGGCGCGACGCGGCTGGCTCGCCCAGAATGTGGCTGACGAACTCGCGAACGCCTACGTCTTCCTGCGTAAGCTCGAACACCGTATTCAGTATCTGGACGATGCGCAGACGCACATCCTCCCGGCCTCCGGCGACGATCGTCTCGCGGTGGCGCGCGCCATGGGCTTCCCCGACGAGGCGAGCTTCATGACGGTGCTCGACGAGCATCGCGAGTTCGTCGCCGCGCAGTTCGACGAGATCTTCGCGGACAAGGCCGGCGGCAGCGGGCGCAAGGCGGCGGCGTCGGGGGCGGGCGAATGCGAATGCCCGCCGGAATTGTGGAGCGAATGTCTGGCCGACGAGACACAGACGGGCGATCTCGGCCATCAGCTCTCGCGCCTGGGCTTTACCGACGCCGACGGTGCCCTCGACCGGCTACGCGCCGTCTGGACGTCGTCGCGCTACAAGGCGCTGGGCGAAACCAGCCGGCGCCGCTTCGATCAACTGGTGCAGCGCGCCGTGCAAGGCGCGGCGGGCACGGGCGAGGCCGACGCCGTGCTCGCGCGCATGCTCGACCTGCTTTCGGCCATCAGCCGTCGCAGTTCGTATCTGGCGCTGCTCACCGAGTATCCGCGCGCGCTGGAGCGCGTCGTCAAGGTGCTGGCCGGCTCGCGTTGGGCGGCAGGCTACCTGATCCGTCACCCGCAATTGCTCGACGAGCTGCTCGACGACGAAGCGCTCGCCGCGCCGTTCGACTGGGCGTCTTTCAAAACACAGTTGCTGTTGAGCCTGAATGCGTCGGGCGCGGCCGGCAACGTCGAAGTGCAGATGGACATTCTGCGGCGCGCGCATCACGCCGAGGTGTTCCGCATCCTGCTGCTCGATTTGCAGGGCGCGTTGTCGGTCGAGGCGATCGGCGACCGGCTCTCGGAACTGGCGGACATCATTGTCGACGTGACGATCTCGACCGTTTGGCCGCACGTGGCCACGCGCCACCGCGAGGTGCCGCGTTTCTCGGTCATCGCGTATGGCAAGCTCGGCGGCAAGGAACTGGGCTATGTGTCCGACCTCGACCTGATCTTCCTTTACGACGACGATGACGACCGCGCGCCGGACGCGTATGCCGCACTCGCTCGCCGCTTCGTGACCTGGCTCACCACGCACACCGGCGCGGGCACGCTCTTCGACGTCGATCTGCGGCTGCGGCCGAACGGCTTGTCGGGCTTGTTGGTGACGAGCGTCGAGAGCTTCCGCCAGTACCAGTTCCGCGAGGGCAATGCGAACACCGCGTGGGTCTGGGAGCATCAGGCGCTCACGCGGGCTCGCTTCTGTGCCGGGGACGAGACGATTGGCGCGACGTTCGAAAAGATCCGCGCGCAGGTGCTCGCGACGCCCCGCGAGGCGCTACCGCTTGCCCAGGAAATTGTGTCGATGCGGCGCAAGGTGTTGGAGGGGCATCCGAACCCGACCTCGCTGTTCGATCTGAAGCACGATCGCGGGGGCATGGTGGATATCGAGTTCACCGTGCAGTACCTGGTGCTGCTGCATTCGGGGGCACATCCGTCGCTGCTCCGCAATGCCGGCAACATCGCGCTGTTGCGCGAAGCGGCGCAACTCGGGCTGATCGACGCGACGCTTGCGGACGGTGCAGCCGCTGCTTATCGGATCTATCGCAAACGCCAGCACAAGTTGCGGCTCGATGGCGTGGAAGCGGCCCGCGTGCCGGCCAGTGATGTGGCAGCCGAACGCGACGCGGTCATGGCGCTGTGGGATTCGGTGTTCGCGAGCGCCGGGCCGGTTTGACGACGCTCACGGGCGGACGATGCATCGCCGCCCGTGATTGCCCTGCGAGCGATCGGCGCGCGGTGGGGGCAACGTGCGCGCTCAGAGCGCGAGCATCTCCCGCGCGTGTTTGCGCGTGGTGGCGGTGATCTCGACGCCGCCGAGCATTCGCGCGATCTCCTCGACGCGCTCCGTGCGACCGAGCGGCTCGATTTCACTCATCGTCGAATCGCCGTCGCTGCGTTTTTTCACGCGCAGATGCTGGTGGCCGAGCGCGGCGACCTGAGGCAGGTGGGTGACGCACAACACTTGCCGCCCCTGACCCAGTTCCCGCAGCAAACGGCCGACCACTTCGGCCACGGCGCCGCCGATGCCCGAATCGACTTCGTCGAAAATCAGGGTCGGCGTGAGGCTCACGCTGCTGGCGATCACCTGCAACGCCAGGCTGATGCGCGCCAACTCACCGCCCGACGCCACCTTGGCCAGCGGCCGCGTGGGCACGCCGGGGTGACCGGCGACAAGAAACTCGACCGTCTCCAGACCGAACGACTGCGGCTCCGGCGTGGGACTCAGGGCGACCTCGAAGCGTCCGCCCGGCATCGAGAGGTCCTGCATGGCGCGCGTGACTTCCCGCGAGAGCGACGCCGCGGCCGACGCGCGTGCCTTCGACAAGGTGGCCGCCAGCGTCAGATAGTTTGCGTGCGCGGCGTCGGCGGCCGCCTGCATGGCGGCCGTGTCCTGCGACGCGGTCAGTTCTTCCAACTGGGCACGGCGTTCGGCTTGCTCGGCGGGCAGTTGCTCGGGCGTGACCCGGAACTTGCGGGCCGCCGAGTGCAGCGCCTCGAGCCGCTGCTCGACCACGGCCAGACGTTCCGGATCGAGATCGATGCGTTGTGCATAATGCGTGAGCGAGTGCACGGCTTCGCGAAGTTGGATCTCGGCCGGCTCCAGCGCGGCCAGTGCGTCGGCCAGCCCGGCATCGATCCCGGCCAGTTCGCGGATCTGGTGCACTACGTGACCGAGCGACGGGACGAGCGCACCATCCGCTTCCGCGAGCACGTCAAGCGCGCCTTGCACGCCGTTGATGAGGCTGGCGGCGTGCGACAGGCGGCGATGCTCGGCGCTCACGTCGTCCCATTCCCCTTCCTGCGGATTCAGCTTGTCGAGTTCGGATGTCTGCCATTCGAGACGCTCGCGCTCGAGCTGTAGCTCGCGGTCGCGCCCGTGCGCTTCCTCGCAACGTTTGACGAGACGCCGCCATTCCTTGTGCGCCGCCGCCGTGTCCGCCGCGAGCGCGGTGGCGCCGGCATGGGCGTCGAGCAGGCGGCGCTGTGCGTCGGGGCGCAGCAACTGCTGATGGGCGTGCTGCCCGTGAATGTCGACGAGCATCTCGCCGAGTTCGCGCAGTTGGGCGAGGGTGGCGGGCGTGCCGTTGACGAAGGCGCGCGAGCGTCCGCCCGAGTCGAGCACGCGGCGCAGCAGCACGCCGCCGTGTTCTTCGAGCGTGAGCGCCTGCGCCTGCAGCCAGGCTTCGAGATCGGGGCGGGCCTCGGCGTCGGCGGCGAACTCAGCGGTAATGTCGGCGCGCGTTTGTCCGGCGCGCACCATACTGGTGTCGCCGCGCTCGCCCATGGCCAGCGCCAGCGCGTCGATCAGAATCGATTTACCCGCGCCGGTCTCCCCCGAGAACACGGTGAAGCCGGCGGAGAATTCCAGGTCGAGACGATCGACGATCACGAAATCGCGAATCGAGAGACTGCGTAGCATGGGCGGTCGGGGAGGGCGTGAAGTCAGGTCTGCGACGGATCTTCGTCGGAGATATGCTCGTTCCAGTGCAGCTTGCGGCGCAGCGTCGCGTAATAGTTGTAGCCGACCGGGTGCAGGAACGTCACCTGATGTTCGGAGCGGCCCAGCAGAATCCGGTCGCCCTGACGCAGCTCGGCAAACGACTGCATGTCGAAGTTGGCGCCGACCTCGCGCCCGCCGGTGATCGTGATGACGATATCGCTCGAATCCGGCAGCACGATCGGGCGGTTCGACAGCGCGTGCGGGGCGATCGGCACGAGCACCACACCGCCAAGTCGCGGATGCAGGATCGGGCCGGTGGCCGAGAGCGCATAGGCGGTCGAGCCCGTGGGCGTGGCGACGATCAGGCCGTCCGAGCGCTGCTTGTACATGAAGCGGCCGTCGACGTCGACACGCAGCTCGACCATGCCCGAGATGCCCGAGCGGTTCACCACCACGTCGTTGAACGCGAGCGTCTCGAACAGCGTCTGGCCGTCGCGCTCGATACGCGCGGCCAACAGCGTGCGCTGCTCGGCTTCGAAATGCCCTTCGAGCATGGCCGGCACGACCTGCCGCATCTCGTCGAGCGGAATGTCGGTGATGAAACCGACGCGTCCGTGGTTCACGCCGATGAGCGGCACCTTCGAGGCGGCCAGCTGACGGCCCACGCCGAGCATCGTTCCGTCACCGCCGATGACCACCGCCACATCGGCCTGCGTACCGATTTCCTGAATATCGAGGGGGCGGTAGGGGGCGGCGGCCGCGCCGATGTTGTGCGCCGTATCACGCTCGAAGATGACGTGATGTCCTCGCTGGGCGATGCATGCCGCCAGCGTGAGCAACGGTTCGGCAACGCCGTCGGCATGGTATTTCCCGACGAGCGCCACGGTCTTGAAAGGGCTCCCTGTTTTCATGCCGCCATTACACCATAAGTCGATGACAGCAACCATCGGCACGCGCGGCCTTGCCGGCCCCTCGGGGTTTGCCGCACGCCGTGCTTGTACATTTCGCGTTACAATTTTCGCCATGCTAGATCAACGTGCGCAAACGCTACTCAAAACCCTGATCGAACGGTACATCGCCGATGGCCAGCCGGTGGGGTCGCGCACGCTATCGCGATACTCCGGGCTCGATCTGTCGCCGGCGACCATCCGCAATGCGATGGCCGACCTCGAGGCGCTCGGCTTCGTGGCCAGCCCGCATACGTCGGCCGGTCGTGTTCCGACGCCGCGCGCCTACCGGCTGTTCGTCGACACCATGCTGACGGTAAGCCCGCTCGGCGATGCCGTGCATCAGCTGGCGTCGCAGGTGCAGACCCGGTTGCAGCCGGCCGGGCCGCAGCAACTGGTCGCGTCGGCGGCGGAAGTGCTTTCGAATCTCTCGCAGTTCGCGGGTGTGGTGCTGACACCGCGCCGCAGCCAGATCTTTCGGCAGATCGAATTCCTGCGACTGTCCGAAAAGCGCGTGTTGCTTATCATCGTCACCCCCGACGGCGACGTGCAGAACCGCATCATCCTGACGGAAAAGGATCATTCCCCAGCGCAACTGGTCGAGGCGGCAAACTACCTGAACGCCCATTTCGGCGGCCAAAGTTTCGATGAGGTGCGCGCCAGCTTGCGCGGCGAACTCGACGCCCTGCGCTCCGACATGAGTGCCTTGATGCAGGCGGCCGTTCAGGCGGGCAGCGACGCCATGGCCGATACCTCGCGCGAGAGCTTGCTGATCTCGGGCGAGCGCAATCTGCTGGGCGTGGAGGATCTGTCGTCGAACATGGCGCGACTGCGCAAGCTGTTCGACGTGTTCGAGTCCAAGACCGGCCTGCTGCAGCTGCTCGACGTGTCGAGCCGGGCGCAGGGTGTTCAGATTTTCATCGGCGGCGAGTCGAGCCTCGTCCCGATCGAAGAAATGACGGTCATCACGGCACCGTACGAAGTCGATGGGGAAGTGGTCGGCACGTTGGGCGTGATCGGCCCGACGCGCATGGCCTACGAGCGCGTGATTCCCATCGTCGACATCACGGCCAAGCTGCTTTCCAGCGCGCTCAGCCAGCATTAGGCGGCGGGGGCAGCGTGACGCCCCAGCCTGCGCGTCGTCAGGCGTAACGTCGCGCGTATTGCCCCGGGGCCCCGCGCCCCATCTCGTTACACCCCCGTAGCATTCCTTTACACGCTGTCACACACGGCCGTCTTACGCTTGAAGCGTCACTTGTGGCGAAGCCGTCGTCACGGCGTTCGCCGAAGGATTCGGACAGAGCAACAAGGTGCGCGGCCGAGACAACGCTTGGCGCGTGCACTGGACAGTGCACGGAGTGTCTATGAAATCCCTGATTTCCTGGCGGACAGTGGTTCGCTGTCTTGGCGTCGGGCTCGCGCTCGGCGCCCTTGGCGCGGCGGGACTTCCCGCGCTGGCGCAGGCACAGAGCGCCGATCCCCCGGGGCGCGTGGCGCGTCTGAATGCATTCGACGGCACCGTCACGTACGCTCCCGCCGGTACCAGCGACTGGCGCTATGCCGACCGCAACCGGCCACTCACCACGGGCGATGCCGTCTGGGTCGAGCGCAACAGCCGCGCCGAGATGCATGTGGGCGGCACGGCGGTTCGCATGGGGGCGTCCACGAGCGTCGTTCTCTCGGCCGTGACCGACCAGAATGTGCAACTGAACGTAACGCAGGGCACGGTCGGCCTGCATTTGAGGGCTTTCGATCCGAACCAGCCTTACGAGATCGACACGCCCAACCTGGCGTTCGTCCCGCAACAGGCCGGGGAGTATCGTCTGGATGTCGATCCGGGCGGGGTGACGACCGTGAGCGTCTGGCGCGGGGCGGCGACCGTCTACGGTCAAGGCGCGTCGGTACCGTTGCAATCGGGCCAACGGGTGGCCTTCGTGGGTCAGAATCTCACGCAGCAGTCGACCGGGCCACTCGTGGCCGATGGGTTCGACCAATGGGTGCGCCAGCGCGACGCGCGCGAGGAGGGCTCGATCTCCGCGCGCTATGTGTCGCGCGACATGACCGGCTTCGAAAGCCTGGACGACTACGGCGCTTGGCAAGAGACCCCGGGCTACGGTGCCGTTTGGGTGCCGTCGGACGTGCCGACGGGCTGGGCGCCGTATCGCACGGGCCATTGGGCCTGGGTCGACCCGTGGGGATGGACCTGGGTCGACGATGCGCCGTGGGGCTTCGCGCCCTATCACTACGGACGGTGGGCCTATGTCGACGCCCGCTGGTGCTGGGTGCCGGGGCCGGTCGCGGTGCGGCCGGTGTATGCCCCGGCGCTGGTCGGCTGGGTGAGCGGCAACAGCGGCGGGAACGCATGGGGGATTACGTTTGCGGCAGGGGGCGCGGGACTGGCGTGGTTTGCGTTGGGTCCGCACGACGCTTACCGTCCGGCGTATCGCGCCAGCCCGTCGTATGTCACCAATATCAATCGATCGACGGTGATCCAGACGACCAACGTCACGAATATCAACGTCAACAATGTGTATGTGAACCGTAATGTGCGCGGCGCCGTCTCGACGATGCCGGCACAGGCTTTCGTGCAGGGCCGGCGGGTCGGCGCGCCGGTGGCATTGGCCGCCCCGCGCGCCGGACAGACTTGGCGCGTTGGGAATACACCAGGCGTCGCACCGGTGCAGCAGAGCGTGTTCGGCAATAGTCGCCCGGCGCCGGTCACGCCGCCGGCCGGCGCGTTCAACCGGCAGGTGCTGGCCACGCGTGCGCCGGTCGGTCGCGCGATGCCGTCGCGTGAACTCACGAGCACGCTGCACGCGGTGCCGAATGCCGGTGGCGCGCCGCTGACGTTCGGCCAGAACGCACAACCACGCCAGAGCGGCAGGCCGGTGGGGCCGAACCCGCAGGGGCGTGTGCAGCCGCGTGTGACGGTGGTCGACACGCACGGGCCGGTCGGTGCGGCGAACACGGCGGCGGGTGCAACGCGCGCACAACCGCCCCTCAAGGCCATGGGCGCGGAAGCGGCGCATGGGGGGCTACCGCCCACCCACGCCGTACCGCCGATGCAGGGTGAGCCGGGAACGCCGGGCATGCCAGGCGTGCCGGGGCGCTCGGGGGTACCTGGCGTGCCGGGGGTCCCGGGAGAACCCGGGGTGCCAGGGCGGGGCGTTTATCAGAGTCGTCCGGGGCAGCTCGCGCCGCAGTCCCAACCGCCAGTCCGGGGTGGACAGGCCGTGCCGTCCGGCGTGCCGCACCCGCCGGGCGTGATGGTGCCGGGGCAACCTGCCGTGCGAGGCGAAGTCCCGCAGGCGGTGCCTCAGCCTGGGCACGACGCGGCGCAACGGGACATGCAGCGGAATCGCCCATTCCCGCAGACGCCCGCGGCGTCGCCCGAGCCGCAGCGCGTTCAACCGGATGCGGCCGGAGCGTCGCGTCGACCGCAGCAGTGGCAGTCGCACTCACAGCCGCAAGCGCCGCAGCAACCCGTCCAGCCGCCACCGCAGATGGCGCATCCTCAGCCGCAGCCTCGTCCTCAACCGCAGATCGAGCGTCAGCAAGCCGCGCCGAGACCGCAGCCTCAACCGGAGCGTCCGCAGGCACCCGTTCGGCCGCAGCAGCCACCGCAGGTGGTGCCGCACCCGCAACCGCAGGAACATCCGCAGCCTGCGCCGCGTGAACGCAAGCCAGAGGGCGCGCAGGTCCCCGCGCATGGCGTCGAGCGTCCCACCGCATCGCATCGTCCGTCACGCGAAGGCGAGCCCTCGCGCGGCTAATTGACGCACCGAACGCCGCGACCCGCCGTCATCCCTTGACGGACCGCGGGTGCGCGGCGGCCGGGGCCCGGCACGCGGTGGCCGCCTTGCGGTAAAGTACGCTCCATGCGCTTCGATCCCGAACCCATTTCGCATGGCCAGACCGGCAAGACGGCCGTTCTGCTGATTAACCTAGGCACGCCCGACGAGCCGCGTCCCGCGGCCGTGCGCCGCTATTTGCGCGAGTTTCTGTCGGATCCTCGCGTCGTGGAAATTCCCTCGTTGATATGGCAGCCGTTGCTGCGGCTGGTAATCCTGCCGTTCCGCTCGCGCCAGTCGGCGCAGAAATACGCGACGATCTGGACGCGCGACGGCTCTCCGCTCAAGGTGAACACCGAATACCAGACGAACGCGTTGCGGGCCTTGCTGCACGCGAACGACTACGACGTGGTCGTCGACTACGCCATGCGCTACGGCAACCCGTCGATTCCGGAGCGCATTCGTGCGCTGCGGCAAACCGGCGTCGAGCGCATTCTGGTTCTGCCGCTCTATCCCCAGTATTCGAGCAGTACGACCGCCACCGCGACCGATGCCGTATTCCGCGTGCTCGGCCGGCTGCGCAATCAGCCCGATGTGCGCACGGTGCGCGACTATCACGATCATCCGGCGTACATCGAGGCATTGCGTCAGCAGGTCGAAGGCTACTGGCAGCAGCATGGCCGGCCCGATTTCTCGGCAGGCGAGCGACTGTTGCTGAGCTTTCACGGCGTGCCGCGCCGCACGCTCGACCTGGGTGATCCATACCACGATCAGTGCGTAAAGACCGCGCGTGCGCTGGGCGCCGCGCTGGGCCTCGATGAGACGACCTGTCGTCTCACGTTTCAATCGCGTTTTGGCAAGGCCGAATGGCTCCAGCCTTACACGGCACCCACGCTCGAAGAGCTGGGCCGTGGCGGCACACCCCGTGTCGATGTGTTCTGCCCCGGCTTCACGTCGGACTGTCTCGAGACGCTTGAAGAAATCAATATGGAAGGGCGCCACGCGTACCTGTCCACCGGCGGCAAGGCATTCCATTTCATCCCATGTCTGAACGGTGCGAGCGCCTGGATCACGGCGCTTGGCGAAATTGCGGCGCGTCACCTGCAAGGGTGGCCGGTGCTCACGCCCGAGGGCGCCGCTCAGGCGTCGGCGGCGGCGGTGGCCTCGACCCGGCAACGGCAAGTCGCGGCCGTGGCGGCGTTCGACGAAGCCAATGCGGCGGCGGCAGCGTCGGCCTTATCGGCGCAGGGCCAACCCGGAGCGGACACGTGAGCGTCAAGGTGGACGATTCGCCGCAGGCCGCCACCCGCATTGACAAATGGTTATGGGCGGCGCGCTTCTTCAAGACGCGTTCCCTCGCCACGCAAGCCGTCGACCGTGGGCGGGTGCTGTGCAACGACGCCCGGGTCAAACCGGCGCGCGACGTGCGCCCGGGGGACCTTGTCACGGTGGATAACGGCAGCACGCGCTGGGAAGTGCGTGTGAAGGCCATCGCGGAAGTCCGGGGCTCGGCCCCGGTGGCACAGTCGCTGTATGAAGAGACCGACGCCAGTCGGCGTATGCGTGCGGATGAGAGTGAACGCCGACGTCTGTTTCAGGAGCCCGCGGCGCAAATGCATGGGCGGCCGACGAAACGGGATCGACGGCGTCTCGGTGGCGTTGGCGAATAGGGGTGACGTGCGAGAGCGCTGACCCGTCGATGAGACGGCCGCGCCCTCGGGTGACTAGCGCGAAGGAATTCCGGTATTGGACGAATGCACCGGAACGCCCGGCATTTCAAAGTCGTGATACAGCACCGCCCGCACGCCACCGTATTCGGTATCGCGGGGGGTGACTGCGCCGGACAAGCAGATCGTAATCGTTACCGTCGTCACCAACGCAAGGATGAAGACAACAGCCAGTGGCAGCTTCATGATGCGCTCCTGAGAGAACGCTCGACGGGACGGGGGATGTCCGGCGAGCGGCCGGGTTCAGCGCGGCACATGCATCCGCTGAACCGTATTTCATGTTAGGTCGCAGCAACGGCCGATACAATAGCGGACTCGTAACGCGTGTAACCGGATATTTATCGGCACGCGGCGCGCACCGGCATGGCGCACAGCGCGCCGCCAGCCCTTGAAATCGGTGTGAACGCCCCTACTATCCAAAGGGATTTGAACCGGTGGCGCATCGTCGTGGTGCGCCGCAAGAACCTTTTGACGACTCAAGCTCATGACTGAACCGCAAAACACCCCCGATCAGCCGATTCCGTCCCAGGCCGAAGCGGCCCCGACCGACGCGGCGGGCGCGAACGACGCGCTGCCCTCGGTCGAGGCGCAACTGCTGGCGGCCCAGGCCGAAGCGGCAGCCCTGCGCGACGACGCCTTGCGCGCGCGCGCCGAGATGGAGAACGTTCGCCGCCGTGCGGAAGAGGACGTGGCAAAGGCGCGCAAATTCGCCGTCGAGAGCTTCGCGGAGAACCTGCTGCCGGTGATCGACAGCCTGGAAGCGGCCGCGGCCGACAAGAGCGGCGATGTGGCCAAGCTCCAGGAAGGCGTGGCCCTGACGTTGCGCCAGCTTGTCTCGGCGCTCGAACGCAGCCGGGTGACGGTCATCGACCCGGCCGGTGCGAAGTTTGATCCGCATCAACATCAGGCCATTTCGATGGTGCCCGCCGAGCAGGAACCGAACACAGTGGTCGCGGTACTGCAAAAGGGCTACCTGATCGCCGATCGCGTGCTGCGCCCGGCGCTCGTGACCGTCGCGGCGGCCAAGTAATCGGGCCGCGCCGGCGTCGAACGTCATGACATCATGGCAAGTTTCGGCGTTCCGGCAACCGTCACGGCATTCCCGGCCGTGGACTGCACGGGCGTCATGCCGATGGATACGCTGGCATGACGCGGGGTAAAACCGGACGACAAGCAGGGTCTTGAAATGGACCGGGCTGCACCCATATGACGTGCAGATCAACGATTTGAGCGGGCCACAGGCCCCACGGAACGACGCAAAGGACGCTAGGAGAAATAAACATGGGCAAAATCATTGGTATCGACTTGGGCACCACGAACTCGTGCGTGGCCGTCATGGAAGGCAATCAGGTCAAGATCATCGAGAACGCGGAAGGTGCCCGCACCACGCCGTCGATCATCGCCTATATGGAAGATGGCGAGATTCTGGTCGGCGCACCGGCCAAGCGCCAGGCGGTGACCAATCCGACGAACACGCTGTACGCTGTCAAGCGCCTGATCGGCCGTCGCTTCGAAGAAAAGGAAGTGCAAAAGGACATCGGCCTGATGCCTTACAAGATTGTCAAGGCTGACAACGGCGATGCCTGGGTGGAAGTGCGCGACCAGAAGCTGGCCCCGCCGCAGATTTCCGCCGAAGTGCTGCGCAAGATGAAGAAGACCGCCGAGGACTACCTGGGCGAGCCGGTCACGGAAGCCGTGATCACGGTGCCGGCCTACTTCAACGACAGCCAGCGTCAGGCCACGAAGGACGCCGGCCGTATCGCCGGTCTGGAAGTCAAGCGCATCATCAACGAGCCGACCGCTGCCGCACTGGCATTCGGTCTGGACAAGAAGGAAGGCGGCGACCGCAAGATCGCGGTGTATGACCTGGGTGGCGGCACGTTCGACATCTCGATCATCGAAATCGCGGACGTGGACGGCGAACACCAGTTCGAAGTGCTGTCGACCAACGGCGACACGTTCCTCGGTGGCGAAGACTTCGACCAGCGCATCATCGACTACATCATCGGCGAGTTCAAGAAAGAACAAGGCGTCGATCTGTCGAAAGACGTGCTCGCGCTGCAACGCCTGAAGGAAGCGGCGGAAAAGGCCAAGATCGAACTGTCGTCGAGCCAGCAGACTGAAATCAACCTGCCGTACATCACGGCCGATGCCTCGGGTCCGAAGCACTTGAACCTGAAGATCACGCGCGCCAAGCTCGAAGCGCTGGTCGAAGAGCTGATCGCCCGTACGATCGATCCCTGCCGTCTGGCCATCAAGGATGCCGGCGTGAAGGTGAGCGACATCGACGACGTGATTCTGGTCGGCGGTATGACCCGCATGCCGAAGGTGCAGGAGAAGGTCAAGGAGTTCTTCGGCAAGGAACCGCGCAAGGACGTGAACCCGGACGAAGCCGTGGCCGCAGGGGCCTCGATTCAGGGCTCGGTCCTCTCGGGCGATCGCAAGGACGTGCTGCTGCTCGACGTGACCCCGCTCTCGCTCGGTATCGAAACGCTGGGCGGCGTGATGACGAAGATGATCACGAAGAACACCACGATCCCGACGAAGCACTCGCAAGTGTTCTCGACGGCCGACGACAATCAGCCGGCCGTGACGATCAAGGTGTACCAGGGTGAGCGCGAGATGGCCGCCGGCAACAAGTCTCTGGGCGAGTTCAATCTCGAAGGCATTCCGCCCGCCGCACGGGGTACGCCGCAGATCGAAGTGACCTTCGACATCGACGCCAACGGCATTTTGCACGTCGGCGCGAAGGACAAGGCTACAGGCAAGGAAAACAAGATCGTCATCAAGGCGAACTCGGGTCTGTCGGACGCCGAGATCGAGCAGATGGTCAAGGATGCCGAGCTGAACGCCGAGGAAGACAAGAAGGCGCGCGAACTGGCCGACTCCCGCAATCAGGGCGACGCCCTCGTGCACAGCACCCGCAAGGCGCTGACGGAGTACGGCGACAAGATCGAAGCCTCGGAAAAGGAAGCGATCGAGTCGGCCATCACGGCGCTGGAAGGCGCGCTGCGCGGTTCGGACAAGGCGGACATCGATGCCAAGGTCGAGGCGCTCGGCACTGCCAGCCAGAAGCTCGGCGAGAAGATGTATGCCGACATGCAGGCGCAAGCCGGTGCTGCGGGTGCCGCGGGCGCCGAGCCGGGCAAGCCGCATGACGATAACGTCGTCGACGCCGAAGTGAAGGACGTCACCGACAAGAAGTAAGGCGTGCATGGCGCGCGACGCTCGTGAATGTGCGTCGCGTGTAGGCCGGGTATCGAAGTTCTCTGCCAAGGGAATCTCGACCCGGCTTTTTGCCTGATGGCGACATGCGCCAACATTGGAAAGACTTATGGCCAAACGTGATTACTACGAAGTGCTTGGCGTTGCCAAGAACGCCGCCGACGACGAAATCAAGAAGGCGTATCGCAAGCTGGCGATGAAGTACCATCCGGACCGCAATCCGGACAGCAAGGACGCCGAAGAGAAGTTCAAGGAAGTCAAAGAGGCTTACGAGATGCTCTCCGAGCCGGAGAAGCGTGCCGCGTACGACCAGTATGGTCATGCGGGCGTCGACCCGAACATGGGCGGCTTCGGCGGGGCGGGCGGTCAGGGCTTCGGCGGCTTCGCGGACGCGTTCGGCGATATCTTCGGCGACATCTTCGGTCAGGGCGGCCCTGGCGGTGCGGGTGCCCGTGGCGGCCGGGGCGGTCCGCAGGTGTACCGCGGCGCAGATCTGCGCTACAACATGGAAATCACGCTCGAGCAGGCCGCGAACGGTTTCGACACGCAGATTCGCGTGCCGAGCTGGGACGAATGCGAGATTTGCCACGGCAACGGCGCGAAGCCGGGCACGAAGCCCGAGACCTGCCCGACCTGTAATGGATCGGGCGCGGTGCGCATGTCGCAGGGCTTCTTCAGCATTCAGCAGACCTGCCCGAAGTGCCACGGTACGGGCTCGTACCTGCCCGACCCCTGCACGAACTGCCACGGCTCGGGCAAGATCAAGAAGACCAAGACGCTGGAGATCAAGATCCCGGCGGGTATCGAAGACGGCATGCGCATCCGTTCGGGCGGCAACGGCGAACCGGGTGTGAATGGCGGTCCTGCGGGCGACCTGTATGTGGAAATCCACATCAAGGCGCACAACGTGTTCGAGCGCGACGGCGACGATCTGCATTGCCAGATGCCGATTTCGTTTGCGACGGCGGCCCTCGGCGGCGACATCGACGCCCCGACGCTGCACGGCAAGGCGACGTTCGAAGTGCCGGAAGGCACGCAGACGGGCAAGACGTTCCGCCTGCGCGGCAAGGGCATCAAGGGCCTGCGCGCGAGCTATCCGGGCGATCTGTACGTGCATGTGCAGGTGGAAACGCCGGTCAAGCTCGACGACAAGCAGAAGCAAATGCTGCGTGACTTCGATACCGCACTCAAGGCCGGCGGCGCCCGTCACAGCCCACAGACGAAGGGTTGGTTCGACCGTGTGAAGCAGTTCTTCGAGTAATTCCATGTCATGTGAAGCCCCCTTGGCCGCGTTCGCGCTGTTGGACGACAGCGCGGATCCGGCCGGCGGGGCGCGTCTGTATACCGGGCTCGTGCGCGAGGTGACTTGCGACGAGCCCGATGTGCTTTCGGACGCGCTTCGCGAAGTGGAAGACGCCACGCGTCACGGCCTGCATGCCGTGTTGCTGGCCGACTACGAATTCGGTGTGCGTCTCGCGGGCGTACAGACGGTGGCGGCGCGGCGAGCACGGGGACGATTGCGCGCCCTGCTGTTTCGCGAGTTGCAGCGGCTCGACGCGACGCAAACGCAGGCGTGGCTGTCGCAACGCGAAGCGGCCGATGCCTGTGACGGCAGCTTGGCCCCCGTCATTTCCGGTAACGGCGACGGCGTTACGCCGCCCGGCGTGGCCGGGGTCGCGGCGCTGCAAAGCGACGTGAGCGATGCAGCCTTCGACGACGCCATCGCCCGCATCCACGACTGGCTCTCGCAAGGCGAGTGCTATCAGATCAACTACACGTACCGTTTGAATTTCGACGCGTTCGGCTCGCCCGTCGCGCTGTATCGCCGGCTGCGTGCGCGTCAGCCGGTACCGTACGGTGCGCTCGTCATGTTGCCGGGCGCGTCGGGCGTGGCCGGCCGGGCGATTCTTTCGCTCTCGCCTGAACTGTTCCTGCGTCATTCGCGCGGCCAGATCGAGGCGCGTCCGATGAAAGGCACGGCGCCGGCCAGCGGCGACGCATCGGAGGACGCCGAGCGCAGCGCCGCGCTCGCGGCCGACGAGAAGAACCGCGCCGAGAACGTGATGATCGTCGATCTGTTGCGCAACGACCTCGGACGGCTCGCGATACCCGGCTCAGTCGCGGTGCCGAGGCGCTTCGAGGTGACGCGATTCGCGAGTGTCCTGCAGATGACCTCGACCGTCACGGCGACGCTGCCGCAAGCGACGACGTTTGCCGACGTGTTGCGCGCGCTGTATCCCTGTGGTTCGATCACGGGTGCGCCGAAATATCGCGCGATGCAACTGATCGGTGAACTCGAGGCGTCGCCGCGCGGGCTCTACACCGGCGCGATCGGCTGGCTGGATGCACGCGAAGACGACCCGCACGCGCTCGGCGACTTCTGCCTGTCCGTCGCGATTCGCACGCTGGAACTCGATGCGCCGGACGCCAGCGGGTTGCGGCGCGGACGATTGGGGGTCGGGGCGGGCATCGTGCTCGACAGCCGGGCGCACGAGGAGCGCGCAGAGTGCAAGCTCAAGGCGCGTTTCCTGAGTGCGCTCGATCCGGGCTTCGAACTCTTCGAGACGATGCAGGCGACGCAGGCGTCGGGCGTGGCCCATCTCGCGCGGCACGTGGCGCGCCTGGCGGCGTCCGCGAAGTGGTTCGGCTTCCGGTTCGATGAGGCGGCCTTGCGTGCACAGATCGATGCGGTTGTCGCCACGCTGGGCGAACACGACGTTCACCGCGTGCGTCTGGCGCTCTCGCATGACGGCACGGTCGCGATAACGCACGCCGTGCTGGCACCGCTACCGGGCAAGTCGGTCAAGGTGCTGCTGGCGGCGGCCAACGATCCCGCGAGCACGACGCGCGCGAACGACCTGTTCCTGCGCCACAAGACCACGGTGCGTGCGCGTTACGATGTGGCGTGGAAGGAGGCGGAAGCGAATGGGGCGTTCGACATGCTGTGCTTCAATGAGCGCGGCGAGCTGACCGAGGGTGGGCGCAGCAATGTGTTCGTCAAGCGCGACGGTATCTGGATGACGCCGCGGCTGTCATGCGGTGTGTTGCCGGGCGTGATGCGCGGGGTGATGCTCGACGACGCGAAATGGTCGCCGGTGGAGGCCGTGCTCACGCGAGACGACGTGCTGAGCGCACAGGCAATTGTCGTGTGCAATGCGCTACGCGGTGCGCTGCCTGCGACGTTGCTGGAGGCTTCACTGACGACGCTATCGACGTCACCGGCGTCGCCACCGTCGATGGCATCAACAGCGCAATCAACAGCGCCATCGACGACGGCAAGCGACTGAGGCACAGCGGCGCCAACACGCGCCGCCGTGCGTCATGCCATTAACTGCCCTGACGCGCTGCCATCTGCGGCACGAACAGTTCGCTCCACTTCGCGGGACGCGTCTTGATCGTGCCCGCGCGGCTCATGAACTCGACATACTGCATCAGACCATTGGGCGTGGTGGTGAATTTCATGCCCGGATCGGCCAGAATCTGCTCGATGTCGGCTTGCGGCACGTTCATCTTCGACACGCGCAGGTAAGTTTGCGCTGCGCCGACGTGATCCTTGGCGATGTACGCGGCCGCTTCGTCCTGGGCGTCCAGGATCGCCTGCACCAGCTTGGGATTCTGCACGGTGAACTGCTTCGGCGCGAAGACCACGTCGATGGTGATGTTGCCGAGCACGTCGGTGGAATTCAGGACGCGCTTGATGCGCGGATCCTTCAGTTCCTGGTACGAGAACGGCGGCGAGGTGAAGTGCGCCGTGATTTCCGTCTTGCCGGAGAGCAGGGCACTGACGGCTTCCGGATGGCTCAGGCTGACCGTCAGCGGATCGAGCTTCGCGTAGTTCTCGATACCGAAGGCCTTGGCCGCCGCCATTTGCAGCAGCACGGCGGACAGCGACGTCTTGATGCCCGGAATCGCAATCTTGTCCTTCGAGGTGAAGTCCTTGAGCGACTTGACGTTCGGATTGTTCGTGTTGAGCCAGAGCGGGCCGCTCGAGAGGGCCGACAGGCCGATCACTTCCGAGCGCGGAATGCCGTGCGCCTTCGACCACAGCGTGACGAAGCCCGGCGCGCCCGTGCCCGCGACGTCGAGATTGCCGGCGAGCATGGCGTCGTTGATGACGTTGCCGCCGTCGAGCACGGTCCACGTCGTCTTCACGTCGCCCAGGCCCAATGCCTTCGCGTGCTTCTCGACGAGATGCTGGTCGCGCATGACCATCAGCGGCAGATAGAGAATGCCGTAGCCGTGCGACAAACGCACAGTGCTCGCTTCGGCGTGCGCGACGTTGCCGAGCGTGGACAGGGCGGTCGTGGCAGCGAGCGTCAGCACGCTTGCCCAGCGGGTGAAATGGCGTCGGTTCATGGTGTTGTTGTCTCCGGATAGTTGGAATTATTCATACCCCCGAAGGGGCGTCAATCAGACACTGCCGCAAAAAATCGTGCGAATCGTGAGTCAGTGCTGCATGCCCCAGCGGTGCAGCGTGCGCTTTTCGATGCGGGCGAACAGCAGGTTCTCGACCGCGAGACCGATCAGGATCACGAAGAACAGGCCGGCGAACACATTGGCCGTCTCCAGCGAATTGCGGTTCTCGAAGATGTACCAGCCCAGACCGCCCGAGCCGGACGACACGCCGAACACCAATTCCGCCGCGATCAGGGTGCGCCACGCAAACGCCCAGCCCACTTTCAGCCCGGTGAGAATGCTCGGGAACGCGGCCGGGATGAGCACATGCCGAACCAGCGCGAAACGCTTGAGCCCGTAGTTCTGCCCGACCATACGCAGCGTTTTCGATACACCGCGAAAGCCGCTGTGCGTGTTGAGCGCCACGGCCCACAGCACCGAGTGCACGAGCACGAAGATCACGCTGCCGTTGCCCAGGCCGAACCAGATCAGCGCGAGCGGCAGCAGTGCGATGGCCGGTAACGGGTTGAACATGGCCGTGAGCGTTTCGAGCAGGTCGTTGCCGATCTTCGAGCTGATGGCGACGGTGGTCAGCACGCCCGCGAGCCCGATGCCGATGCTGTAGCCGATGAGCAGCGTCTTGAGCGAGACGGCGGCGCGCAGCAGCAGCACGCCGCTCGTCAATCCGCCGGCGAAGGCGCTGACCGTGTCGGTGAAACTCGGGAAGAGCAGCGCGTTGTCGAGCCAGCGGCCGTAGATTTCCCAGATCACGGCGAGCACGCACAGGATGAGCGTCTTGCGCAGCCAGCTCAGCCGATACAGCGTTTCGAAGGTCGACAGCGGACGCTGAATCGACGACAGCTCGGCGGGCGTCGGTTCCAGCACGAATTCCGGCCGGTAGACGGCTTCGAGGGGCGCTTCAGCGCTCGCTTGGGCGGACGACGGGGTGTGTTGCGAGGTCATGGCGTTCATGGCCGTCTCCTCAGTGGGCTGCGAACAGCAGTTGATCGATGCGCGTCTCGAGCGCGCTCTGGTGCGCCGTACCGAGTTGCTCCGGGGCGATGCTATTGAGTTCGGCCTTGACCTGGCCGGGGTGCGGCGAGAGCAGCAAAATGCGCGTGCCGATGCGAATCGCTTCGTCGATGCCGTGCGTGACGAACAGCACCGTGAAACGCGTGTCGTCCCACAGGCGCAGCAGTTCGTCCTGCATCTTGCGGCGGGTGAGGGCGTCCAGCGCGGCGAACGGCTCGTCCATGAGCAGGACGTCGGGCTCCATCGCCATGCCGCGCGCGATGGACACGCGCTGTTTCATGCCGCCCGAGAGCGTGTGCGGATAACTGTCGATGAACTTCGCGAGGCCAACCTTTTCGATGTAGTGGGCGGCACGCTCGGCGGCGTCGCGTCGCTTGAGGCGACCGCTGGCGATCAGCGCGAACTCCACGTTCTGACGCACGGTTTTCCACGGCAGCAGTTGATCGAATTCCTGGAACACCATCATGCGATCGGGACCCGGTTCGGTGATCGTGCGGCCCTTGAGGCGAATCTCGCCGTGGACCGGCGGCAAATAGCCGCCAATGGCCTTGAGCAACGTCGATTTGCCGCAGCCCGACGGGCCGAGCAGCACGAACCGGTCGCCCGGATAGACGTTGAAGCTCACTTGCTGCGCGGCGGTCACCAGGTAATCGTCGGTCTTGTATTGCAGCGTGACGCCATCGATTTCGAGCAATGGCGGCACCGCGGGCGCAGGGGTCCCGGCGGCGCCCGCATGGGGGGCGTTGTGCATTGCGTGTCTCCTGAGGGATGCTTTTATAATCGGTTCCCATGCTAAGCAGCGAAGCTGTAGCGAAGCTGACACGTCGGGCGCACGGCGCCCGAATTCAGGGGAAACCCCGAGGAAGTCGCCGGCGATTTCCGAGAGAATCCCGAGACCATCACGGACATTCGCCGGGAAGAATACCGGGCGCCCCGTGATCACCATCGAAGGAGACTCAGGAACCATGCGCATCATGCTGGTGGAAGACACCGCCGATGTCGCCGAAGCGATTGCCACCCAGTTGCGCAGGCTCGGCCACGCGCTCGATTGCGAGACCGACGGCGCGGCCGCCGCGGCACGCATCGGCGACGATTACGACCTGTTGATCCTCGACGTCATGCTGCCGCACATCGATGGCTTCGAGTTGCTGCGACGCGTGCGCGAGCGTGGCCTGTCCACACGCGTGCTCATGCTCACCGCGTGCGCGGAGATCGAGGAACGGGTGCGTGCGCTCGATCTCGGGGCCGACGACTACCTCACCAAGCCGTTCGATTTTCGCGAGCTGGAAGCGCGCGTGCGAGCGCTCATGCGGCGCACCGGGCAGGACGCCACGAATCGGCTGACATGCGCCAACCTCACGTTGGACCGCAAGAGTCGCGGCGTCGAGGTCGATGGCCTGCCGATCGAACTGACGCGTCGCGAAGTGACACTGCTCGAAATTCTCGCGGCGCGCCCGGGACGCATCTTCGGCAAAGACGAACTCATGGATCGCCTGTATGGCGACGAGCCGGCGCCGAATGCGAACGCCATCGAGCAATATGTGGCGCGTCTGCGCAAGAAGCTGGCCGCCGCGCAATTCCAGATTCGCACGTTGCGCGGACTGGGTTATCAACTCGTGCTGTCATGATCGTTCCCGGCCGTTCCCTGTATCTGCGGCTGGTCGTTCGCATGGGCGCCGTGCTGGCGTTCGCCGTGGCGGCGGTGCTGCTCGGCATCTGGTTCTCGACGCGCGCGGCCGTCGACCGCGCGTACGACCGCTGGCTGCTCGGCAGCGCGCTGCAGGTCGCGGAAAACACGTGGTATCAGAATGGCGAGGTCAACGTCGACGTACCGCTCGCCGCCTTTTCCGCCCTCGCGCCGGGCGATCAGATCTTCTACAACGTACTCGATCCGAACGGCCGCTCGGTCGCGGGCGATTCGGAGTTCCGTCCCGATATTCCGTGGGACAAGCTGGCCGGCGGGCCGGTCGTGGTCGACGGCACGTACCAGGAGATGCCCATCCGCATCGCCATCGTCGGTCGCCGCATGCCGGTGAGCGCGCCGCATCCGTGGGCCGTGGTGGCACTGGCCCACACGCAGAACGCACGCGTGCGGTTCACGCGTGGATTGGCGGACAACACTTTGCTCATCACCATCGCCACCGGCGTGCTGACAATGCTCGCGGCGTTGTGGACGCTGCGTCAGGCGCTCGCGCCGCTCAAGCAGATCGAAGCGGCGATCCGGGCGCGCGATTCGAACGACCTCGTGCCGTTGGCGGTGACGGCGCCGGCCGAGACGCTGGCGCTCGTCGGTGCAATCAATGACTTCATGCAGCGGCTGGCCACCTCGCGCGCGCTGATGCGTCGTGTCATCGGCGACGCCGCGCATCAATTGCGCACGCCGGTGACGGCGCTCACCGCGCAGGCGGAAATGCTCACGCAGACGCAGGACGAGGCGGCGCGTCAGGCACATATCGCGCGCATCCAGAAGCAGGCGCGTGGGCTGGGCGGACTCATTCACCAGTTGATCAATCACGCGATGGTGCAGCATCGCGCCGACAGCGTGGCGCCCACGCCGGTCGATCTGAAGGCGTTGTTGCCGGTGGCGATGCGCGAGACGCTGTCGTATGCAACACGCGATATCGATGTGGCCTTTCACGCACCGCCGACGCCCTGCATGATCGTCGGCGATGCCCTGAGCCTGCGCGAAGCGATCAAGAACGTGCTGGTCAACGCGCTGGCATATGGCGCACCGCATCGGCTTCACGTCGATGTGACGCGTGTCGACGATCAATGGCGCGTGCGGTTCTTCGACGATGGGCCGGGCATCCCCGAGTCGGAGTGGCAGCGGGTGCGCACGCCGTTCTCATCGCGTGCCGACGGACGCGAAGGGGCGAGCCTGGGGTTGGCGATGGTGGCCGAGGTGATGCTTGCACACGGCGGGACGATGACGTTCGAGGGGGGCCGCGACGCGGGGTTCGCCGTCGTGTTGACGCTGCCGATGGCCGGATGAGCGCGGAACGAATGCGCAAGGGGGCGCAAGGGGTGCGGCAGGATCGCGGGAGGTTCGAGCTCGCGTGGCGCATCAGCGTGGACCGAGGCAGCGGCGCGTTCGCGAACCGCTGTCTCGTCAGCGCGTGGGCGGCGTCCGCTCGCTCAGAAGCAATGCGCTTGCGCAGGGAACGTGCCGTGCTTGACCGCTTGCACGTACGCTTCGATGGCGGCGGCAATGCTCGGCTGGCCTTCCATGAAGTTCATCGAGAACTTCGGTGACTTGCCGGGGAACACGCCGAGCATATCCTGCAACACCAGCACTTGTCCGTCGCATTCGGGACCGGCCCCGATGCCGATGGTCGGCATCGTCGGCACTTCCGGTGTGACGCGCGCCGCGACGGCGGCCGGAATGGCTTCGAGTACGACCAACTGCGCGCCTGCCGCTTGCAGCGTACGCGCATCGTCGATCAACTGCGTTTGCGCAGCCTCTTCGCGCGCCTGAACCTTGAAACCGCCGAACGCGTGCACCGACTGCGGCGTGAGTCCCAGATGCGCACACACGGGAATGCTGCGCTCCACCAGAAAGCGCACCGTCTCGGCGAGCCACGCGCCGCCTTCGATCTTCACCATTTGCGCGCCGGCCTGCATGACGGCCACGGCGCTCTGATAAGCCTGCTCCTTCGTGCCATAGGTGCCGAACGGCAGGTCGGCCAGTATGAGTGCCTTGTCGACACTGCGCGCGACGCATTCGGTGTGATAACAGATGTCGCGCAACGTGACGGGCAACGTCGTGCGCTGGCCCTGGATCACGTTGCCGAGCGAGTCGCCAATCAGAATGGCGTCGACCCCCACGCGGTCGAGCAGCGCGGCGAAACTCGCGTCATACGCGGTGAGCATGGCGATCTTCTCGCCTCGCTCGCGCATCTGGGCAAGCCCGGGAACGGTCACGGCCTTGCGGTTGGATTCTTGCAGATAACTCATGTCAGCCTCGGTTCATGAGGTGTCGCCCGTTCGCCTGCGCGGCGCGGGCGACGATCAGGGGCGAGCGCCCTTGACGAAGACTTCCTTGCGTCCGCGCATCTGATCGATGCGTTCGACCAGCAGGGCGAAGTCATTGTCGTTATGCGCCGGGTCGAATTGTTCCGTGTCGACCGTCAATACCGGCGCAGCGGCGTAATGATAGAAGAATTCGCCGTAGATGTCGCACAGCGCGCGCAGATACGTATCGGGAATTTGCTGTTCCATCGGAATGGCGCGCTTCTGAATGCGCGCGAACAGCGTCTCGGGGCTCGCCTGCAGATGAATCACGAGGTCCGGCGCCCGGTGCGGCCGCTCGATGTGCGCCACGAGCCTGCGATACAGATCGAGTTCGTCGGCCGAGAGCGTCAGGCGTGCGAACAGGCCATCTTTTTCGGGAAGAAAGTCGGTGAAGATCGGTTTGCCGTCGATCTCGCGCCGGGCAATTTCCGTCGCCTCGTCGACCCGTTGCAGACAGAACGACAACTGCGCGGGCATCGCGTAGCGTGCGCTGTCGCGATAGAAACGTTCGAGAAAAGGATTGAGCGTGGGCTGCTCGAGCAACACTGTGGCGCCGGCGGCATCGGCCAGGCGCTGCGCCAGCGACGTCTTGCCGACCCCGATGGGGCCCTCGACGGCCAGGTAGCGAAAACGCCCGAGGACGGGCGATCTCATGACACGTAGGCGCGCTTCGTCGGGCAGCAGCACTGCGCGACGCGCTCGATGCGCTGGTCGGCGACGCCCAGCAGCAAGGCGCTGACGCGGCCCAGGCCAGGGATGTCGAGTTCAGGAGCGAGATCCGCGAGCGGGCGCAGCACGAAGGCGCGCGCGGCCATGCGCGGATGCGGGACGATCAGGTCGGGTTCGGCGATGCACTCGTTGCCGTACAGCAGCAGGTCGAGATCGAGCGTGCGCGGCGCATTCTTGTACGGTCGCTCGCGTCCGAAATGCAACTCGATCTTCAGGCACAGCGTGAGCAACTGATGAGCGCTCAGGCTCGTCTCAACGGCGACGGCGCAGTTGAGATAGTCGTCGCCGCTCGATTCGATGGGAGCCGTGCGATACAGGTCAGACTTGCCAATGATCGTGACGCCGATCTGCTGCGCCAGGCAGACGATGGCGTCCTTGATCGATTGGCGGGCGTCACCGAGATTCGCGCCGAGCCCGATATAGGCAACAGTCATGAAGCACCTTCGGAACCATGCTGTCGCGATGATACCCGCTTGCCCTGATTCTCGCTGGTCGCGCTCTCGTTGCCGCCGCCCCCGTCGCCACGTTCGCCGCCCGAGCTTTCGCCACTGCTTCCGCCCGTCGGTTTGCGACGTCGGCGGCGACGCTTGGCGGCCGGCGTGGAGCCCGGTCCGCTGCCTTGGGAAAGCAGGGTGTCGCGTGTCGCGGCGTCGCCTTCGAGGAAGTCGGTCCACCACTGGCCGGCTTCGGCCGGGACTTCACCGGATTCGCAACGCAGCAGCAGGAAATCGTAACCCGCGCGCAGGCGCGGATGCTCGAGCATGCGCAGCGGCGTGCGGCCAACGCGTTTGTCCAGGCGCACCTGCAAGCCCCAGATATCCTTCATGTCGGCGACGAAACGGCGTTGGATCGCCAGCTTGCCGGTTTGCGCGTCGAGCACGTCGTCCATCGCGAGATGCAGCGCCGGAATCGGATATTCGCCCGCACTTTGATAGGCCTGCCACTTTTCGAGCACGAGATGCCAGAGCAGCGCGGCGAACAGGAAGCCCGGCGAGACCGGCTTGCCTGCGCGGATGCGTGCATCGGTGTTGGCGAGCGCCAGCATGACGAATTTCTCGCCCAACGGCTGCTCCAGTACCACGTCGAGCAACGGCAGCAGGCCGTGATGCAGCCCCTGCTCACGCAGTTGCTGCACACACGCCCACGCGTGACCCGAGAGCAGCAGCTTGAGCATCTCGTCGAACAGACGCGCCGCTGGCACGTTGTCGATGAGTGGCGCGAGCTGTGTAATCGGCTCGGCCGTCGCGTCGTCGATCTTGAAGCCGAGCTTGGCCGCGAAACGCACCACGCGCAGCATGCGCACGGGGTCTTCGCGGTAGCGCGTGGCCGGGTCGCCGATCATGCGCAGCACGCGCTTCTGAATGTCTTCCCAGCCGTGGTGATAGTCGTGCACCGTCTGGGCCGCCGGATCGTAATACATGGCGTTGACGGTGAAGTCGCGCCGGGCGGCGTCTTCCTCCTGCTCGCCCCAGACGTTGTCGCGCAGCACGCGGCCCGATTCGTCGGTGACGTGCGTCTTGCGGTCGAGTTCGCCTTTTTTCGGACGACGTGCGCCGATCTGCTCGCTGTCGACGGCATCGACCAGCGCCCGGAACGTGGAGGTCTCGATGATCTCCTGGCCGAACTGCACATGCACGATCTGGAAGCGGCGACCGATGATGCGCGCGCGGCGAAACAGGCGCTGGACCTGCTCGGGCGTGGCGCTGGTGGCGACGTCGAAGTCTTTCGGGGCAATGCCCAGCAGCAGATCGCGCACGGCGCCGCCGACGATGAAGGCCTTGAACCCGGCTTGCTGCAGGGTGTCGGTCACGCGCACGGCGTTCTTCG
Organism: Pandoraea cepalis; assembly: GCF_902459665.1. Lineage (GTDB taxonomy): Bacteria > Pseudomonadota > Gammaproteobacteria > Burkholderiales > Burkholderiaceae > Pandoraea > Pandoraea cepalis. The sequence goes on from NZ_CABPSL010000002.1 coordinate 155,432, forward strand.
AGAGCAGGCTCGGATCGATGCCGTGGACCGAGGCGGGGATGACGACCGGCTTGCCGGTCGGGGGCAGGTTGGCCTGGCTGTCTTTGCCAAGCAGTTTCTTGATGAGTTTGCGGATCACTGGAACAACTCGAGAATGGGCCAGCGACGCGCCAGCGCGATGTCGCGCAGCGCCTCATCGGGGTTCGTTGCCACCGGATGGTTCACCTTCTCCATCAGGGGGACGTCGTTGGCGGAATCGCTATAGAAAAAGACGTGGTCGAAATCGTGCCACGACTTGCCAAGGCTGGCGAGCCAGGCTTCGGTGCGCGTGATCTTGCCCTCGCGGAAGCTCGGTGTACCGACATAGTCGCCGGTATAGCGTGCGTCCGGCGCGTTCGGATCGTCGCCGGCCACGGCCGGTTCGGTGCCGATCAGGTGATCGATGCCGAACGCCCGGGCGATCGGCCGCGTGACGAACGTGTTGGTGGCCGTCACGATCGCGCACAGGTCGCCGGCCCGGCGGTGCGTGTCGAGCAGTTCGAGCGCTTCGGGACGAATGTGCGGCAGGATCGCTTCTTCCATGTACTGCGTATGCCACGCGTCGAGCTGGTCGCGCGGATAGCGCGCGAGCGGCGCGAGGCAGAAACGCAGATAAGCCGGCATATCGAGCCGGCCTTCGCAGTAATCCTGATAGAACGCCTCGTTGGCCTGTGCGTACGAATCACGCTCGACAGCACCCTGGCGCACGAGGAAACGACCCCACTCCTTGTCGCTGTCCGTGGGCAGCAGAGTGTGGTCGAGATCGAAGAGGGCTAAATTGGTCATTGCGCGAATTTTACCTGAAGCTAGGGGCGGCTTACCTGAACCGGCGCGATACCGGTCAGTTTTTCCCTTCGGGGACGGCCGGATCGGTGTGGGTCAGCATCTGGCGCAGCAACGGCAGGGTCACCGCGCGCTTTTGTTCCATCGAAAATCGGTCGAGACGATCGAGCAACGCCATCAGGCTCGACATATCGCGCTCGAAGTGCGTGAGCAGATAGGCGGGCACATCGGTCGCCAACTGCAACCCGCGCTCGCGGGCGGCATTCTGCAGCGCCTGCTTCTTGCCGTCGTCATCGAGCCCCACAATGTGAAATACGAGGCCCCAGCCGAGGCGGGTGCGCAGGTCTTCGCGCAGCGGCATGTCGACAGGGGGCTGGGCGCCTGCGGCCACGAAGGCACAGTGCGGGCGGGCGCGTGTCTCGTTGAACAGGTTGAAGGCGGCGATCTGCTGGGTGGGGGAGAGATGGTCGCAATCGTCGACGCAGTAGACCGTGCTCGCGTCGTCGAACGTGAAGGCGGCCAGGGGGCTGTTCGGGCGCAGATAGCGCGCGCTTGGGCCCACGGCATGGCACAGGGCCTCCATCAGGTGGGTGCGGCCGGACCCGGCCGTCCCCCAGAGGTAGATGCCGCGATCGCGCGCCGTGCCGGCCGAGAGTTCGGCGGGCAGGCCGGCGAGCGTTTGCGCCGCCTCGCGATTGGGCCCGACAATGAAATTGTCGAACGTGGCGGGCGGCGGTGTGCCGAGGTCGAGAAACAGTTGCTGGATCACGAACGAGGAAAGCCGGCAAAAGGCTGGCGGAGTGCGGTTTACAGGGCAAGCCGACGTCGGCTTGCGTCCGATATCCGGTTTGCATGCCGAAAGGGCACGCGCATCGGGTAAAATCGCATTTTACCGAACCTTGATGCATTCCCGTCATGTCACACCCTAACGAAACATCCGGCCTTTCCTATCGCGACGCTGGCGTCGACATCGAAGCGGGCGACGCATTGGTCGAAGCGATCAAGCCGTTTGCCAAAAAAACCCTGCGCGACGGCGTGCTGGGCGGCATTGGCGGCTTCGGCGCGCTGTTCGAAGTACCCAAGCGCTACAAGGAGCCGGTGCTTGTTTCGGGGACCGACGGCGTGGGCACCAAGCTCAAGCTGGCCTTCACGCTGAACAAGCACGACACGGTCGGCCAGGATCTGGTCGCCATGAGCGTGAACGACATCCTGGTGCAGGGTGCCGAGCCGCTGTTCTTCCTTGACTACTTTGCCTGCGGCAAGCTCGACGTGGCCACCGCGGCCACCGTCGTCAAGGGCATCGCCCAGGGGTGTGAGCTGGCGGGCTGTGCCCTGATCGGTGGCGAGACGGCCGAAATGCCGAGCATGTACCCGGACGGCGAGTACGATCTGGCGGGTTTTGCGGTCGGTGCGGTCGAGAAGAGCAAGATCATCGACGGCACGACCATCGTGCCGGGCGACGTGGTGCTGGGTCTGGCCTCGTCGGGTGCGCATTCGAACGGTTATTCGCTCGTTCGCAAGATCATCGACGTCGCCAAGCCGGATCTGGACGCCGATTTCCACGGCCAACCGCTGCGCGACGTGCTGATGGCGCCGACGCGCATCTACGTCAAGTCGCTGCTGGCGCTGATGCAGTCGCTGCCGGTCAAGGGCATGGCCCACATCACGGGGGGCGGCATCGTGGAGAACATTCCGCGTGTGCTGCAAGACCACTTGACGGCCGACATCAAGCAAGACGCCTGGACGCTGCCGCCGTTGTTCCAGTGGCTGCAGGCGCACGGCAAGGTGGCCGACGCCGAAATGCACCGCGTGTTCAACTGCGGTATCGGCATGGCGGTGATCGTCGCGGCGGCTGACGCCGACGCGGCCGTCAAGCACCTGGAAGCGTCGGGCGAGACGGTCTACCGTCTGGGCACGATCCGCGAGCGCAAGGAAGGTGAAGCGCAGACGATCGTGTCGTAAGGCCCGGGAGGGCGATGCCCTCCGGATATGCGCAATGCACTGAGAGCCCGCCGGCGATCGCGGCATAACCCCAGGCACAGGCCATAGAGCCGCGCGGTACGCTGGTGCCCGGCATTACTGGGGGCAATGCTCTCGGTTTCCACGGTCGCGAGAACTAGAATCTAAGTGGCCATTGCTGCGCCATTGACGATCTGCTCGAAGTGTTCTGCGCTGCGCAGCACCGCGTCGAGTGGGGGGACGTCGTCGAAGACCATGCCAGCCATTGCGTCATAGTCTTTTTCCAGTGCCTCTCGCATCGCCGGACTTGGCGCCAGCGTAAACGTACCGGGCGCTGCAATATCAAGCCCCAGATCGGCGCTACCGAAGAACAACCTCGCATGGTGAGCACAGTCGATCGCCAACGCGTGATCGACTTGCCACGCGGCTGCACACGGCGCCTGCATCAGTTGATGCACGTCATAGTAGTGGCGCGAGACACGTTGTCCGCCGTGTCGCAGTTCACCGCGTCGATCATGCCATTGACGTAGTCCATGCAAGATCATGACCTTGTCCCAGAAGGTGCGCTCGGGCCTCACAGTGGTCACATTCGTCACGGTCAAATCCAAGTCTGGCAGGTCCTGTGTGACGTAGGGCGTGACGGAGGCCGCGACATGCGGATCGAGTGCAGACTTGGCGCCGGCCTCTATCTTGACGGCTGAGCGGATGTAGTCGCCAGCCGTGGCCGTGACTGAGGGATACCAGAACAGCAAGCTCTGACCATCCTTGTCGTCGGGATCGGGCGCCAGCCGAAAACGCTCCTCGGGAATGACAGATGCTGCGAGATGAGTGAACTGTGCGGTTAATGGCCCTGCAATGTAAGCCTGGCATGCATCGCGGATGGCATCGAGACGTGCACGGCGCTTCTTGCCGCTCAACGCATCCAGATCGGCAATCTCGGCACTCTGCCCCAAGTCGTCACGAAACACTGTGATGTCAATGTCTTCGGAAAAGCGGGCAATGAGACCGAAGGCTTTTGAGAGCGAAGTGCCGCCCTTGAACAGTAGGCGGGGGCCACCCGCTTCGAGACCGTTAAACAGCGCATCCAGTGTCCAGCAGACCCAGAAATCCTTCTCGATGTTTTGAACCGCTGTACCCAGGCGAGCTGAGGCGCCAAGAAACAAGTCTCGCCGCTCGGCATCGCTGGCGGTGATGACGGAATGGAATGATGGATTCAACGGACCTCCACGTGTTTGGCCGAGCGGCGTCGCGCAGACGGTGGCTTTTCATCACTGGGTGATTGAGGTGTTGCAGTCGACGCGGTCCGCGGGTCACATCCGGGAAGTTCACGGACCAGACTTTGCATCCACGCTGGCAACACGTTGAAACCTTCAAGCAGATCCTGGCGGAGCGCATCGCCGTGAATAGGGTCGGCCAGCACATTGGTCAGCTTGTTCAGAATAAGAGAACGTTCTGAAGTCAACGTGTCTTTCAACCAGTGCAGCGCCTGTACGATTCGCATGGCCGGACGCCCCGCCCAGTAAAGTCGGCTGGGTGCTGTTTGCTTGAATTCAATGGTGAGTTTGTCCAGCTGAATTGCGCGGCGACGGGTGTCGGTATGGATGATGACACGTGCTGGTACCGCATGGGTCAGGCCGAGGTCATTGGCGGCGGTCATGCCGTCGACCAACAGGCGGAGGTGATCGCGGCGGGCAATGGCTTCAGCCACGGCACGGTAATCCGGCGTTGTTGGACGTTGGGTCAGGCTATTGACCTTGGGCCTGTCATATAGGCCCCTGTCGATGCGACGCAACTCTCCCGCCTGCACCATGCGCTGCAGGGCTTTGTCGATGGCCTCACGACTGCCCAACTGCGCAAAGTCGGTCGGTACCCAAACTTGTCCGGGTTCGGCCGCTTCGATCAGGGCTGAAATGTGGGATTTGAGTGCGGACATTATCCCTCCTGTCCGATATTTGTATACTTTTTTCGGACGAATGACAAGGGGATGTCCGAAATTTGTGGATTTATTTCGGACGAAACGAGCCGATATTCCGCCTCGGTACTGGTCCACCTCTAGGGGTTAGCCGTCTGCTTAGCAAGACCCATGAGTGGGCATCCCGGCGTTTCGCTGTCGGGCTCGCGGGCTGCGCCCGGCGCTGTTAGTTGTTCCCGTTGCGTTCGCGCTGGCGGAGTCGCTTCATGTATGCATCGTCGACCAGATCGTCCGGCCCCAAGTCCAAGGCGCAGTTCGCCAACGAGGCCAGCGTCCGGTCGGTGAGCTTGAACCCGCTTGGCAGTTGGCCGTAGCTCTTCGCGCTGTTTTCCTCGATGGCGGCGAACAGCGCCTTGAAGAAGTCAGCACGTGACGGACGCGTCGCCGCCGTGGCGGCGGCCGTCAACGGGTTCGTGGCCGCCCCGACAGCCTTATCAGCATCGGCGGCGAGTTCCTGCAAGAGCTCGCCCAGGGAGGGCCAGTATTTCAGGTCGAACCGAGTACGAAGGGCGTCCAGCTTTTCTTGGACGTAGGACTGGAACAGATAGTTGTGCTGCGACGCCGCTTCGATGACGTTGCAAACGTGGTAATGGGTGTCGCTGGTGAAGCCGGATGTGTCGTGGAGATCGGAGCGCTGCTCCAGCAGCATCGCCAGTTCGGCCGCCTTCCTTGCAATCTGCTGGTTGACGTTGGCGAGATCGCTGCGCGCGGCGCGCGCTTCCTGCATCTTCTCCGGATTCCAGAACGCAGCAGTACTCAAAACCAAGCCGAGAAAGACCCGGAGCGCCGGCGAACGCGCGTGGAGTTTGTCGTGCAATTCTTCGTAGGCATCGCGCAGCTCGATTCCACGCCTTAACAGCCGATCCGCAACGGCGTTTTCGCTGGGCAGGATGTGGTGCTCGATGTTGTAGCGCTTCCCCTCCAGAAGAAGGTTTTCGCAGGTTTGCTGCGCGTTTGTTGGTTGCAATGAACTCATGCTCGGTCCTTGATTTATCTAACACTTCACAACGTACAGAACCAAGGCGAGCTTGTCGGTACCCCAGCAATTAGCGCCTAACAGTCTCTGAGGTACCCGCGATATTCAATGGTCAGTGTGCGGCGGTGTCGGTCGAGGGCTCACCCAGCTCCGCCACGGCGGTGCGCGGTTTGCCGCTCAGGCAGGCCAACACGATGATGGCGCACAGCAAGGTGACAATCGCAAGTCGGTCGAGCAAGGTCGCGAAGGCGCGTTCGTAAGCGTCACGCAACGTGGCTTCGTTCCATGCCGGAACATCTGCCATTGCCCCGCGCATATCCCCCGCAACGAGCCGATTGATGGCCTCACGTGCCACGTCCGGTGTCACGGCCCCGTGCGGGGCGGGCAGTTGCGCACCGGTCATCGCGATCAATACGGCCCCTACGATGGCGAGCGCCACGCCTTCGCTGGCCACGCGCGTCGTATTGAAAATGCCCATGGCCATGCCCGCGCGGTCGGTCGGCACCACGCTTACCGAAAGCCCATCCATCAGACCCCACGGAATCGCGCTACCCGTGCCGATCAGCAGCATCGGCCACAGCGAAGGAGTCAACGCGCCGCCGTTAGGCGAGCCGGCCACGCGTGCCAGCCATTCCAGCCCTGCCGCCGCCACCACCAACCCCGTGCTGCACAGTACGCCGGCAGGAATGCGCCGCGCCAACTGCGTGGCGATGAACGGCACCACGAGCATCGGCAGCGACAAGGCCATCATGCGCAAGCCGGCCACGACCTCGCTGTCACCATGCACGCCGATAAAGCGCAGAGGTAGCAACACAAGCAGCACAATGTAGCAACAGCACGTGGCGATGGGCAACATCTGCACGCCGAGGAAACGCACGTAGCGAAAGAGCGACAGGTCGAGCATCGGGTGCGCTACGCGCCGTTCGATGGCAACGAACGCGACGGCCAGCATCGCCGCGAGCGCGAGCGCGACGATGACCGCCGGCGCCGTTATTCCCCGCGCAGAGGCTTGAATTACGCCATACGTCAAGCACGAGAGCGCGCTGGTGAAGGACAGCGTGCCGGGCCAGTCGAGGCCCGTCGCTGTCGCATCGCGCGATTCGCGCACGCTGCGTGCGCCGAGGCCCAGCGCGAGCGCTGCGAGAACCGCAGTGGCAACAAATACGCCTTGCCAGCCGAAGCGCGCGATGAGCGCCCCGGCGAGCAATGGCCCGAATGCCAGACCCGCGCCAAAGGTCGTACCCAGCAAACCATAGGCACGCGCTCGGGCGTGGTCGTCGAAATCCTGCGCGAGCGAAGCGCCACCGCCTGCGAGCGTTGCAGCGGCCGCCACGCCTTGCAACGCGCGAAGCCAGTCGACAACGAGCGCCGTCCTGGACATGGCGAGCGCCAGTGACGTGAGCAGCAAACATCCCACACCCAACAGGAATGTGCGTTTGCGTCCGAAGGCGTCGGCGCACGCGCCGGCCGCCATCAGGCAACTGCCGAACGCCAGCATGAAGGCGCTGGTGATCCAACGCATCTCGAGTGCGCTCCCATGCAATGCCGCTCCGATCGCTGGTGTGGCGACAGCGCCGCCGGAGAAACTCATGGGCAGGAGTAACGCGGCGAGGCAAACGGAAAAGAGGCCCATTAGTCGGCGGCGCAGCGAGGTATCGGCGCGCGCCAAGGGCCGGGAAGCCATGATCGACATGAAGAAAGTCCTGATTAAGACACGCTGACGCGCACCTGAAGCGGAAAGGGAACGTTGGCCGACGTCACGTCACACATGTTAAAAAATCGTCAATGTGGGATAAACAGGCCAGGAGTTCGTGGATTAAGGAATAGAATTCCGCAATGCGGGGCGCACAACCAACCGCGCGGGAGCGGCCGATGATGGACAATCTTGCGGAAATAGCCGCATTTGTAAGAGCGGCCGAGACCTTGAGCTTTGTGGCGGCTGGGCGGGCGACGGGCGTGTCGGCGTCGGCGATTGGCAAGCAGATTGCGCGGCTCGAAGCGACACTCGGCGTGCGGCTTTTCCAGCGCAGCACGCGTCGCGTGAATCTCACGGAGGCGGGGCAGATCTACTACGAGCGTTGCCGGCGAGTGCTTGACGAACTGGCCGACGCCCGCGCCATGCTCTCCCAGGTGTCGCAGACACCGCGCGGCATATTGCGCGTCGGGCTGCCCGTCACGGCTTACCGGTTCCTGATGCCGCGGCTGCCAGCATTTGCCGAAAAGTATCCCGATATCGAACTCGATCTGGATTTCGACGACCGCATCGCGGATCTGATCAAGGGCGGGTTGGACCTGGTGATTCGTAGTGGCGTTCTGCCGGATTCCACGCTGATGTCGCGACGCGCGGGTGAATTTCGCTTCGTGCTATGCGCGTCTTCCGGCTATCTCGCCCAGAGAGGCACACCGCAAACCCCGAACGATCTCGAGACACACGCATGCATTCGCTTTCGTTTTCCGACTTCGGGAAAATTGCAGTCGTGGGCGTTCGTGTCGGCGTTGGCGGACGAACCGAAGCTGCGCACAAGCCTGACATGCAACAACATGGAGGCACTGCTGAGTGCGGCTACCCACGGACTGGGCATTGCGTATATGCCTGACTTTTTGGCCCGCGATGCGCTGGCCGCGGGCAAACTTCAGGTCGTCCTCGACGCCTATCTGGAAAATCCCGGTCAGTTCTGGATGTTGTGGCCGTCCAGCCGTCACCTCTCGCCGAAGCTGCGCGTGTTCGTCGACGCTATGTGCGACCGGATGCTGTAGACGCCGGCGATGGTTGCCGCGTCAGCGCTTCATCCGCGCCTCCACGGCTCGCATGACATCCTCCAGCGTGGTCTCCATCACGCGCACGAGATCGTCGAGTTGCGCGCTGGGGGCCGCGGCGCGAGGCGTGATGCGCAGCGTATGAAATGGCATCGACGGCTCGAAACGTCGCAGCACGAGATCGGAGTCGAGGAAGTCGTACGCCGACACCGGGTGCAGCAACCCGATGCCGACGTTCTCTTTCACCATCGTGCCGATGTTGACCGAGTAGCGAGCCGTGGCAACAACCTGCTGATGCAGATTGCCCTCGGCAAAGAGTTGATCCATGCCCCAGCGCACCATGTCGGTCGGCTCGTAAGACAGGATCGGCTGCCCCTTCAGATCGGCCAGACGGATCACCTTCTTGCGCGCGAGGACGTGCCCCGCGGGTAGGGCGCAGATCGCGTCGAGGTTGGCGAACGAGACGGCATCGGTCGCGGCCACGTCGATCGTATTGGTCACGAGGCCGAGCGCGAGCTGATGCGTGACGACCTGGTCGCGAATCAGATCGGAGGCCCCCGTGGTCAGCGCGAGCTGCACGCTCGGATGCAACGCCCGGTAGCCGGCCATCACGCGTGCAAAGAAGCCCAGACCGAACGACACGACCGACCCCACGCGAATGACGGCCGTGTCGGGGTTACGCAGATTCAGCGCGAATTCGCGGATGTTGTCGAGGCCGGCATAGCGGCGCTCGACTTCCTCGAAGAGCGCGAACGCCTCGGCCGTCGGTTCGAGCCGTCCGCGCGCGCGATCGAACAGCGTGAGACGCGTCGAGCGTTCGAGATCGGCCACGAGACGGCTGACCGCGGACTGCGACGTGCCGAGCACCTGGGCCGCTTTGGTAGTCGTGCGCGTGAGCATCAGCGCCCGAAAGGCGTCGATGTGCCGGAAATCCATCGATTCTCCACGGAAGGGTTAGCTGTCGGGGCCCTTGCGCATGGGGCCTACAGCGCGAAAGCGTGGATTCTACCGCCCTTCATCACCATCGGAATCCGCTCCCCCTGGCCGAGTAGACAATCGATCGACGCCAGCGGATTGCCGTCGACGATCAGCACGTCGGCATGCGCGCCGGGCACGATCTCGCCCAACTGGCCCGACTGGCCGAGCACCTCGGCGCCGATGACCGTCGCGCTGCGCAGAATCTCCGCCGGCGAGAGCACTTCGGCGCGTAGACGGAATTCGTCGCTTTGCAGGCGCTGCGACTCACCCAATAAATCCGAGCCGTACCCCATCTTTACACCGGCCTCGCGGAAGATCTCCAGCGAACGCAGGCCCGCCGCATGAACATTGGCGATCTTCGCGACGCTATCGTCGGGCAGCCCGAGCGACTTGCCTTCGTTCGCGAGGGCGTCGTACGTCACCAAGGTGGGTACGACGTAAGCGCCTTGCTCGGCCATGTAGCGGGCCGTGGGGGCGTCGACGAGGTTGCCGTGTTCGATGGTGCGCACGCCGCAGCGCACGGCGCGTTCGATGGCCGATGCCGTGTAGGCGTGGGCGAGCACATAGGTGCCGCGCCCGCGGGCCTCCGCGACGATGGCGCGGATTTCGTCTTCGGCATAACCCCAGGCCCCAACGGGATCGGTGGGCGAGGCCACGCCGCCCGAGGCCATGATCTTGATTTGGTCGGCGCCCATTTGCAGCTCTTCGCGCACCGCGCGTCGAACCTCGTCGACGCCATCGGCCACGCGCGACAGCGCGCCGACGCGCACGCAGCACGGGCAGGGCCCGTCGGTGCCGAGGTAGTCGGTGCGCGCGCGACCGTCGCCGTGTCCGCCGGTCTGGCTGATCGCGCGGCCCGACACGAACAGGCGCGGCCCTTCGGCCAGTCCGCTTTCGACCGCTTGCTTGATGGCGTGTCCCGCACCGCCCGCGTCCCGCACGGTGGTGAAGCCGCGCCGCAGCATGCCCTGCAGAATCGGCACCGACCGGAGCGTGACGAGCACGTTCGGCAGATGGGCTTGCGAGGCCAGGTTGAGCTGCGTGGCATGCACGTGCACATGCAGATCGATCAGTCCCGGCATCACGGTGCGCCCGTGTGCATCGATCTCGCGCGCCGACGCCGCCCGAATCGGCTTGTCCGACACTTCCTTGATGCGTCCGCCTTCGATCAGTACGGCGTGGTCTTCGCGCAGCTCGCCCTTGACCGGGTCGAGCAGCGCACAATTCGACAACAGAATCGACTCCATGACCTCTCCTCCAGGATGGTGTGTCTGGGGTTGCCCGGGTCAGCGGGCAACCGTGACTCGCGGGCCTGCAATCGTCAATCGATCGTGGCGTGGGCGAGCGTGCGGGGCGTGCGCGTGAGCATCACGGGGGTGTCGCCGGTGACGACCGAGTCGTCCAGACGGAAGCCCCCCAGGCCGTAGACATAGATGCCGGGCTCGGCCGAATACACCTCGTTCGCGAGCAGCGGACGATGGTTGAACGCCATGTCGTCCGGGTACTCGTGGCCGATGATGCCCATGCCGTGGCCCGTGCGATGTCGGATGAACTCACCGCACCCCGCTTTCTCGATGACGGCCTGCGCCGCGGCGTCGATCCCCGAGACGGGCTTGCCGGTGACGGCCGCGTTCACTGCGGCTTCATTGGCGGCGCGCGCGACCTCGTAGTAGCGCGCCTGCTCGCTCGACGGCTTGCCGCAGAACCACGTGCGTTCGTTTTCGATCACGAGACCGTTCAGGCGCGGGATCACGATGTTGACCATGCCGTCGCCCGCATTGATGCGCGCTCCGCACGATGCCCCATCGCCATGCGGCGAGGCCGAGGCGGGGCCGGAGAGCGTCCAGCAGCGCATCACTTCGAGGTTTTCGCCGGGGAAGCGCTTGGCCCCTTCCGTGACCATCAGCGCGGCCATCGCGTAGTCGAGTTCCTGCACCAGACGGCCGGGACGAATGTTCTCGCGATACCGGTCCTGCACCCAGTCGGCCAACTCGGCGGCGGCCCGCATGATGGCGATTTCCTCGTCGTGCTTGACCCAGCGCAGGGCGCGCATCTCGGCAAGCATGGGCACGAGCTTCGCATCGGGCAGCAGGCCACCGGCGCGCGCGAGCGGGCCACCGGCCGCATCGACGCCAATGCGCGAGCCTGCCAGACCGGCCGCGCGCAGCGTGTCGGCGATCAGTGTGGGCACATCGGCGAGCAGCGGCTGGCGCTGGGTCACGCGCGGATGCTCGGCGTAAAGCGTGACGCGATCGAGATCGAGCCACAGATGGCCCCGCTCGCGCGCCATCATCAGGTGATGCGTCGACAGCTCGTTCATCACCGCGAACGGCTCGCCGTTGCGCGGCACGCACACGGCGATGGGGCGCTCCCACGTCTGCACATCGACGTGGAAGTTCGTGGCCCACTGAAAGAAATCGGCGGCGGTGAACACGAGCGCGTCGACGCGCGCGCGGTCCATCAGGTCTTGCATCAGACGATGGCGGTACTGACGTGTCGCATCGGAGAGAGTCGGCATCACGAAGTCCTTATCGGCAAATTGGGGCAAATGTCAGGGGCAGACGGCGTTGGGCACGACCGACGGATGGGGCCGGTCGGCACGCAAGGTCGCGCGGATCAGGGCGGGCAGATCGGTCAGGTCATCATCGTCTTCGCATAGCGCCGATGGATGATCCAGTGCGACGCAATGGCGAGCACGAACGTCACCACCATCGAGACGATGGACAGCACCGCGCCGAACGGCCAGTTGTTCGCTTTCGCGATCTGGTCGTAGATCGTGGGCGTCATCATGGTGATGCCGGTGCCGCCGAGCAGTACGGGGGTGGCATAGGCGTTCATGCAGAGAATGAACACGAGCATGGTGCCGGCGGCGATGCCCGGTGCGGCCATCGGCAGGATCACGCGCGTGAGTGTTTGCCAGAAGGTGGCGCCCAGATTGCGCGCGGCTTCCTCGACGGAGAAGTCCATGCCTTCGAGCACGCTTTGCAAGGTGAGGATCATGTAAGGCAGCACCACGGCGGTGGTGCCCACCACGACCGCGAACGGCGTGTACAGCAAGCGAATCGGCTGCGGCACGATGCCCAGTGACACGAGCATGGCGTTGACGAAGCCGGCCGTGCCGAGCATGACCATCCAGCCGGCCGCGCGCACGACGTTGCCCACCAGCAGCGGGAAGACCAGCAGCATCACCAGCAGGCTCTTGAAGCGGGTTTGTGTGCGCGCGAGCACGTAGGCGACCGGGAAGCCAAACACGAGCGCGAGCGCCGTGCACAGCGAGGCAACCTTGATCGTCGTCCAGAGCACCGAGAGGTAGTACGGATCGGTGAAGAACTTGACGTAGTTCGTGCCGGTCAGTGCCGCCTGCATCATGTCGACCGGATCGAACCGGTTGAAGCTGTAGCGCACCAGTTGCAACCCGGGCAGCACGATGACGAGCAACACGACCAGGGTGGCGGGCGTGGCGAGCGAGCCGCCAGTGAGCGCGCCGCGCACCGCGCGCGCGGTGGCGGCCCGGGAGGCTCGGGCGTCGTCGGCAGCCGGTGGGGATGGCGTCATCGCAGGCTCCGGGGTGTCGGCGACGCTCACAGACCCACCTTGAATTCCTTGTTCCAGAAGTCGAGCAGCGCGGGCTTGTCGGCGGTGAAGCGGGCGTAATCGAGCTTGACCATGCGATCGAGTTCGGCGCGGGTGAAGCCCACGCTTTCCTGCAGCGACGGCGGCAGATTCGCGTTCGTCACGGTCGGCGCATAGCCCATCGTCTCCGCAAAGCCGATCTGGGCGCGCGGATCGAGCATCGCGTTCAGGTAGTTGAAGCCGCACAGCTTGGACTGCGAATTCTTCGGCACGGCGGCTTCGAACGTTACCGGCACGGCGCCTTCCTTGGGCACCACGTAATCGATCGGCACGCCCGCCTTCTTCCATTGCAGCGCGCGCGCTTTCCACATACAGGTGAACCAGATGTCGCCGCTCTTGAGGGCCGACGCCACGGCTTCGTTCGACGGATAGACCTTGGGCTGCTGCGACTTGCGCAATTCGCGCAGGAATTGCACACCACCGGCCATATCGCCGTCTTTATGGCCGGCCGCGAGCGAGCTGCTCACCACGTTGAAGTTGTAGAGGATGTCCGAGAAACCCACACGGCCCTTGAGCTTGGGATCGAGTGCGGCGGTGAATGAGTCGGGCTTCGTGCCGAGCTTCTCCGGGTTGTAGACGATCACCATCGCGCTGAAGATGTGCGGGATCGAGTACGGACGGCGCAGCGCCTCCAGCGCATTCGCCAGATTCGGGACGAGCTTGGCGTCGACCGCTTCGAGAATGCCCGAGCGGTTGATGTCGTACATATCGAGATCGGCCAGGCATGCAACGTCGAGCGAGCCGCGTCGCGACGCCTTCTCGGCGCGCAGCTTCGTCATGCGCTCGACCTGACCGGCCGAGTCGTACGTGACCTTGCCGCCGGCGGCTTCGATGATCGGCTTGCCGATGTTCTGTTCGAGAAGATTCAGATAGTCGCCGCCCCAGGTGCCGACGACCACGTTCGGGCAGGCGGCGGCAGCGTGTGCCGAGAGGGCATCGAGGCCGAGCGCGGGGGCGATCACCAGACCGGAGGCGGTCTTCAGAAACGAGCGGCGGTTCAGGGCGTGCGTCATGTCGTCATCCTTCAAAACGTTGGCCACGAGGTTGGCCAATACATGGGCCGAAGCGGGTGGAAGTGAGGCAGTGTCGTCAGGCGTTGAAAAACAGGCAATCGGTGCTGGCAAAGCACGCGTTGAGGGCGCGGCCCGGGGCATAGCGGCCGACGTCGTCGCGTGCGGTGTTCTGCACGTGCGCGACGAGCATCTCGCCCTGCGCACTCTTCAGACGGAGTTCGAGCGTGGAACCGAGATAGATCGTCTGGTCGACCGTGACCGGCATGGCCGTTTCGTTGTGCACAGGCGTGTCGCTCAGGCGCAGGCGCTCGGGGCGAATGCCGAGCGTCGTGGCGTCGGGGGCGGCGCTCGGCAACGCCAGGCGCTCGCCTTTGGCCGTCACGAACTGGCCGTCGGTCATCCGCCCGGCGAGGAAATTCATCTTGCCGAGGAAGTTCGCGACAAATGGATTGGCCGGGCGTTCGTAAAGCGCATCGGCGGTGCCGATCTGCTGCACGCAGCCGTCGTGCATCACGGCCAGGCGGTCGGCAATCGCCAGCGCTTCTTCCTGATCGTGGGTGACGAAGATCGTCGTCAGGCCGAGCCGTCGCTGCAAGGCGCGGATCTCTTCGCGCACTTCGGTGCGCAGCTTGGCGTCGAGGTTGGACAGCGGCTCGTCGAGCAGAAACACGTCAGGACGAATCGCCAGTGCGCGGGCAATCGCCACACGCTGCTGCTGACCGCCGGAGAGCTGGCGCGGATAGCGATCCGCCAGCGACGTGAGACGCACCATATCGAGCGCTTCGCGAATCCGCGTAACGCGCTCGGCACTCGACACGTGCCGCATCTCGAGGCCGAACGCCACGTTCTCTGCCACGGTCATGTGCGGAAAGAGCGCGTAACGCTGGAACACCATGCCGGTGTTGCGGCGATGCGCGGGCAGGCGCGAGACCTCCTTGCCGCCGATCCAGATTTCGCCGGCCGTCGGCTCGACGAAGCCCGCGACCATGCGCAGCGTCGTGGTCTTGCCGCAGCCGCTCGGGCCAAGGAAGGCGACGAGTTCGCCGTCGGCAATCTCCAGCGAGAAGTCCGCCACGGCGGCGGCGTTGCCGTATTGCTTGCGCAGACCGCGCAACGAAACGTTGGCCATGTCAGATCACCTGGCTGAGTTTGACGAAGCGATCGGTGATCAGCATGACGATGCCGAGCAGGACGATCTGCGCCGCGGAGACGGCGGCAATCGTCGGATCGAGATTGAATTCGAGGTACTGCATGATCGCGATGGGCAGGGTGGTTTTGCCCGGTCCGACCAGCGGCAACGTGAGTTCGAGGTTCTCGAACGACACGATGAAGCTGAACAGTCCGGCCGCGACGACCGCAGGCCGCAGCATCGGCAGCGTGACGCGCCACAGCGTGCGCCACGGGCCCGCGCCGAGATTGCGAGCGGCTTCCTCGATGGTGCCGTCGATCTGTGCAAGGCTCGCGCCCACGAGACGCATCGTCCACGGAATGGTCAGGCAGACGTGCGCGATCACGAGACCGCCGAAGGTGCCGACGATGTCCATGTCGAGCGCGTTTTCGGCGCGCAGATAGAAAAGGTAAGTCGCGATGCCCGCGACGATGCCCGGGACCACGAGCGGCAACAGCAACACATTGCCGAGCGTGCGGCGGCCGGGAAAGCGATAACGCGCGAGGGCGAGAGAGGCGGCGACACCGAGGATTACGCCGCCGATGGCCGCGCAGGCGGCGAGCTGGAGCGAGAGCAGGAAGCCGTCGGCGAACGCGGCGTTGCGCCAGGCATTCAAATACCATGAGAGCGTGTAGCCGCTCGGCGGGAACGTGATGATCGCGTCTTTGAAGAAGCTCAGCCAGACGACGAAGATCAGCGGGCTGAGCATGAACAGATAGATCAGCGTGACCCCGGCGCGCACCGCCCATTTAGCGACGGGCACGCGTCGCGCGCCGCCGGTCGGCCGCCGCAGCCCGTCACCCGCCACCCCACTTGGCTCCATCGAAGTCTGCGTCATTGGCGTCCTTCCCGGTATCGTGGATTCGATGCAAATTTGCATTGAACGAAACGTTGATATGCAAATTAGCATATCAAAATCGTCGTGCAAACCGGAAAGCTGTCAGGGTTTCAACGGAGGCTGGAGACGACTGGGGCGATAAGGCGATGCGGGTTCCGCAGGGATGGCGATGCGCTCAGACCTGCCAGAGCGCGCGTACGGCGTCGATGGCGTGTTGCAGGGCGTGGGCGGCCGTGCAGTCGACGATGTGGCGCTCGGGCATCGAGCGCAGCCAGGTGAGCTGACGCTTGCACAACTGGCGCGTCGCGAAGATGCCCTTGTCTCGCATCGTGTCGTAATCGATCTCGCCGTCGAGGTATTCCCATACCTGCCGGTAGCCGACACAGCGCATGGACGGCAGGCTCGGGTCGAGATCGCCGCGTGCGCGCAGGTGTTCGACTTCTTCGATGAAGCCGGCTGCGAGCATCAGACGAAACCGTTCGGCAATGCGTGCGTGCAGTACCGCGCGGTCGCTCGGCTCCAGCGCCACCGGCACGAACGTATGGGGCGTTGGCGCGGCAGGTGCCCGGGCTTCTTCGGCAAGCCATTGCGACATCGGTTTGCCCGACAGCACGAAGATTTCCAGCGCGCGTTGAATGCGCTGTGCGTCATTCGGCGCGAGGCGGGCGGCCGTCGACGGATCGACGCTCGCCAGCCGTGCATGCATGGCGGGCCAGCCCTCGCGCGCGGCATCATCGTCGAGTTGGGCGCGTACGTCGGCGTTGGCCGACGGCAGCGGCGAGAGGCCTTGCGTGAGCGCCTTGTAGTACAGCATCGTGCCGCCGACGAGCAGCGGGCGGCGTCCGCGCGCTGCAATCTCATCGACAAGACGCAGCGTGTCTTCCCGGAATTGCGCGGCGGAATAGGCGTCGCGCGGATCGATGATGTCGATCAGGTGATGGGGAACGGCGGCCAGCTCGGCCGCGCTCGGCTTGGCCGTGCCGATGTCCATCTCACGATAGACGAGGGCGGAGTCGACGCTGATGATCTCGAGCGGAGTGTCCTGCGCCAGCGCAAGGGCGGCGGCGGTCTTGCCGGATGCCGTCGGGCCCAGCAGGCAGACGATCGGGGAAGATGACGTCATGAGCGGCTCAACGTCCCCGCATGAACAACTTGTCGAGATCGCCGAGCGTGAGCTGGTACCAGGTGGGACGCCCGTGATTGCACTGATCGGCGCGCTCGGTCGCTTCCATCTGGCGCAGCAGCGCGTTCATCTCTTCATGCGTGAGCCGTCGATTTGCACGTACCGCCGTGTGGCAGGCGAGCGTGCCGAGCAGTTCATGCTGACGTTCCGTGAGCACGCGCGAACCGCCGTACTGACGTAGGTCCGCGAGCACAGCGCGCGCCAGGGCTTGCGCGTCGGCGCCGTCGAGCAAGGCGGGAATGGCGCGCACGGCGAGCGTGGTCGGCGACATCGCCGCGAGGTCGAAGCCCAGCGCGGTGAGCGTTTCCTGATGCTCTTCCGTCGTACCGATTTCCACCGGGTCGGCGAAGAACGTCACGGGAATCAGCAGCGGCTGCACCGGCACGCTGCGTTCCACGAGCGCCTGCTTGAAGCGTTCGTAGAGAATGCGCTCGTGGGCCGCGTGCATGTCGACCAGCACGAGGCCATAGGCGTTCTGCGCGAGGATGTAGATGCCGTGCAATTGGCCGAGGGCGAAGCCGAGCGGTTGTTCCAGCGTCATGGCGTCGGCGTTGCCGCCGGCGCCTGCCGGCAGGGTGCCGCTGCCGGTGAGTGTCGTGTCGCCTTGCGTTGTCCCGGCATGGCCATACGGCGGCGGGGGCGCATCCGTGACGCCTGGCTGGCCATACGGGCGCGGGGCGGGGGGCGCGGCGCGTCCGAACAAGTTGTCATAGACGGACAGCGGTTGCGCCATCGGCAGCGTGCCTTGCTGCATGCGGGGATTCCAACTGCTGCCGACGCCACCGATCCCTCCGGCCGGGCGCGCAGCCACCATGCCGCTGCCGCCTCCGCCCAAGGCGGCACCCGGCCCGGCGGCAAGTCCACCGCCGTCGGTCAGGTGGGCGGCGTGCGTCGCGCCGCCGCTGCCCGCCGCTCGGGCCAGCGCGCGTTGCACGACGTGGAATACGAACTGGTGGACGCTGCGGGCATCGCGAAACCGCACTTCGATCTTCGAGGGGTGGACATTGACGTCGACCCATTGCGGTGGCAGTTCGAAATACAGCACGTAGGCCGGATAGCGGTCGCCGTGGAGCACGTCTTCATAGGCCGCGCGTACCGCGTGGGTGAGCAGCTTGTCGCGCACGAAACGGCCGTTCACGAAGAAATACTGCTGGTCGGCGCGCCCGCGACTGGCGGTCGGCAACCCGACGAAGCCCGACAGGCGCAACTCGGCGGCCCCCTCGTCCAGCGCCAGATGCGCGCCGGCAAAGTCGTTGCCGAGCACGCGCGTGACGCGCGTCGCGGCGTCAGTCGCGTTCCAGTGCTCCACCGCCCGGTTGTTGTGCAGGATCGAGAAGCCGACGTCGGGACGCGCGAGCGCGCTGCGGCGAATAACGTCCATGCAATGACCGAACTCGGTCTGCTCGGTCTTCAGAAATTTGCGCCGCGCGGGGGTGTTGAAGTACAGGTCGCGAACGTCGACCGTCGTGCCCACCGGGCCTGCGGCGGGGGTCAGCGCACCGGTGTTGCCGTCGATGGCGCTCGCGTGCGGCGCATCGGCCTGGCGGCTCGACAGCGTGAGTTGGGCCACCGACGCGATGGAAGCGAGCGCTTCCCCACGGAACCCCAACGTAAGCACCGATTCGAGTTCGTCGAGCGAGCGAATCTTGCTCGTCGCGTGGCGCGTGAGCGCCAGCGGCAATTGTTCGGCGGACATGCCGCCGCCGTCGTCGGTGATGGCGATGCGGCGCACGCCGCCTTCTTCGAGCTTGATCTGGAGTGCGCGGGCCCCGGCATCCAGGGCGTTCTCGAGCAATTCCTTGACGACGGACGCGGGGCGTTCCACCACCTCGCCCGCGGCGATCTGGCTGATCAGCTGGTCGGGAAGGACCTGGATGGCGCGCAACGGCGCGAGGCCCGTCGGCAGGGGGCCGGGGCGGCGCTCTGGGGCCTGGGTGCCGGTCGGGTCGGGCACGCCGGCCGGGTCGTGTGCAGGGGGGGAGGAGGTCGGGGTCGCAGACATGGGAACCATTATAAAGGTTGCCCTCAAAGACATAGGTCGAGCCAGGTTTCAGCGGGCAATACCCGCAACGGCGCCCGTAGCAGCGCAACTCATTCCTGTCATGGGAGGGTTGTAGGCTGGACCATGGATTCGACATACCCGTGACGGTCGGCGCCGACCGTCACGGGCACGACACGACGCCCGACGTTTGCGCTGGTATCATGCGTTCGTCGCGTGCCCGCAGGGACGGGCCGGCGTCCTTTATCTTGAGGAATCGACTTGGATACTTTGGTGCAATTGGTGGAGATGGTGCTCCACATCGATAAACATCTGGGGGTGTTTATCGATCAATACGGAAACTGGGTGTATCTGTTCCTGTTCATGATCGTGTTCGTGGAAACGGGGCTGGTGCTCTTTCCGTTCCTTCCGGGTGATTCCCTGCTGTTCATTGGCGGTGCATTTGCGGCGACCGGTGCGATGGATCCGTGGTTGCTCGGCGTACTGCTCTTCATTGCGGCAGTGACCGGCAACACGCTCAACTTCTGGATCGGATCGAAGATCGGGCCGCGCGTGTACGAGAAGAACTGGCGTTTTCTCGATCGCGACGCCTTGCGCAAGACCCACGACTTCTACGAGCATCACGGCGGCAAGACCATTGTGATTGCGCGTTTCGTACCGATCGTGCGGACGTTCGCGCCGTTCGTGGCGGGGGTGTCGGCCATGTCGTGGGTGCGCTTCCAGCTCTACAACTTGCTCGGCGCCCTGATCTGGGTGTCGCTGCTCGTGGGCGGCGGTTACCTGTTCGGCAACCTGCCGATCGTCAAGCAATACCTGAACGTCATCGTGCTGGTGGGCATTTCGGCAGCGGTGGTGCCGATCGCGCTCGGCGCGCTCTGGAAACTGGTCACGCGCGGTCGTCGCCGTGTGGCGCAGGGCCAGGGCGAGTAAGGTCGACCGTCGGGCAGACAGTGACCTCGCAGGTCCAATAAAAAATGGCGCGTCCGGTTGATGACCGGGCGCGCCATTTTTGTCTTGGCGTTGCGCGAACGTCCGCGGCCGGCCGTCAGGCCGTCCGATTCTTCGCAAGGGGCGGATTCTTGGCGAAGTAGGCCTTGATGCCCTTGAGCAGTGCATCGGCGAGCCGCTCCTGGTAGGCCGGATCGTTCAGCGCCTGCTCTTCCTTGGGGTTGCTGATGAAGGCCGTCTCGACGAGCACCGACGGAATGTCGGGGGCCTTGAGCACCGCGAAGGCCGCCTGTTCGACGTGCTTGCTGTGCAGCCGGTCCGCGACGGTGCCGATCTCGGCGAGCAGCGCCGTGCCGAATACCTTGCTGTCACGGATCTGCGCCGTTGTCGACATATCGAGCAACGCATGCGCTACGGCGCGGTCGTTGGTCTTGATGTTGACGCCGCCGATCAGATCGGACGCGTTTTGCGTCTTTTCCAGCAGACGTGCCGTCGCACTCGTGGCGCCACGCTCGGACAGGGCGAATACCGACGCCCCGTTCGCCGACGGCGAGGTGAACGCATCGGCGTGAATCGACATGAACAGGTCGGCGTCCACGCGGCGGGCCTTCTGCACCCGCACGCCGAGCGGTACGAAGAAGTCGGCGTCTCGCGTCATCATCACCCGCATATTGGGTTGCGCATCGATCTTCTCGCGCAGCCGCTTGGCGATCTGCAGCACCACCACTTTCTCGTAGGTGCCGCTGCTGCCGATCGCGCCCGGGTCTTCTCCGCCATGGCCGGGGTCGAGGGCGATGGTGAGCAGGCGGGCGGTCTTCGGTCCGCGTGACGGTGGCGTGAGCAGCCCGTCGTCGTTGCGCTGGGCGAGCGACGGCATTCTGTCCGTGGTCGAGGGTGCCGGGGGGCGCGAGACGCGCGGGCCCGGCTCACGTTGCGCGTAACGCTGAAAGAACGCTTCGCTCTCCTCCGTGCTCGGCGTGCCCGTGCCCGACGACGGGTTCGAGGGCTGAGCGGGCGGTGTGTTCTGCGCCAATGCCTCGGCCTTGTGGCTGGACTTGGCGAGCAGTTCCATGAGCGGATCGGGCTCGACCGCCGGATACAGGTCGAACACGGTGCGGTACTTGTAGCCCGCGACCGGCGGCAACGTGAAGGATTGTGGCTTCACGCCGGCCTTCAGATCGAACACCATGCGCACGACGCCGGGTTTGAACTGCCCCACGCGCACCTGCATGATCTGCGGGTCGTTCGGCTGGATCTTTGACACGAGATCGCGCAGCGCCGGGCTCAGATCCACTTCGTCGAGATCGATGACAAAGCGGTTCGGACTGGCCATAAGTTGCTGCTGGAACTTGACCGGGTTGTCGGTCTCCAGCGTGACGCGTGTGTAGTCCTTGGCCGGCCAGACGCGCACCGCCACGATGGCATTGGCGAAGGCGAGACGCGGGCCGGTGAGGGCGAGGATGAGTGTCGAGGCGCCGGCGCGCAATGCACGGCGGCGGCCGGCATTGGGCGATGAGGCGTCGTCGGTACGAATAAAGCGTTTGATCAGCATGAGTTCAGGCAAGCAAGACCGGCCGGCGTGTAGGCGCTCGTCGTCAGACGGCGGCTGTGGCCGACAGGTTCCAGCCAAAGGCCCAAATCGGGGGTGCCCAGGAGACCTTCGGCTTTCTCCGGCCACTCGACGAGGCACAGGGCGTCGCCTGCAAAGTGCTCCCGAAAGCCCGTGTCGTGCCATTCGGCCGGATCGGCGAAGCGATACAGGTCGAAATGATAGACCGGCAACACGCCTTGTGGTGTGTCGATGTTGTAAGGTTCACACAATGCATACGTGGGACTTTTGACGCGTCCGGTATGGCCCAGCGCGCGCAGCAGGGCACGCACGAGCGTGGTTTTCCCTGCACCGAGGTCGCCCGAGAGCTGCACGTGCAGTCCCGCATGCGCCGGGTCGGTGTGCGCCGCGCGTGCCACGATGGCGCGCGCGAGCGCTGCGGCGAAGGCCTCGGTGGCGGCTTCGTCCGGCAGCGCGAAGATGCGCTCGCCCAGGGGCGTCGGCGTCGATGAATCGGGCATTGCGTAAAATGGAGTCGATGAAAGCTTCCGTGATTTTCCCCGCTACCGCCGCACAAGTCGAGTCGGCGGCACCTCCGAATGCTTCGGAAGTGTCGTCCTCGCGCGACAATGCGACGTCTCCCGCCCTCGATGCCGAGGACTTGGCCGCGCTTGCCGGTCAGATTCGCGCATGGGCGAGCGAACTCGGTTTCGGCCGGGTCGGCATCACGGACATCGATCTCTCGCACGCCGAAGCGGGGCTGCAACAATGGCTCGACGACGGCTGTCATGGCGATATGGACTATATGGCGGCGCACGGCATGAAGCGCGCGCGGCCCGCGGAGCTGGTTCCCGGCACGGTGCGCGTGATCAGCGCACGCATGAACTATCTTCCGAACGACACCGACATGGCGAGATGGCGCGAGCGTGAAGCCGCGCGCGCGGCGATGCCTGCCGAGGCCGTCGTGTCGATCTATGCGCGCGGACGCGACTATCACAAGGTCATGCGCCATCGGCTGCAACAACTGGCCGATCGCATTACCCAGGCCATCGGGCCGTTCGGCTACCGTGCATTCACCGATTCGGCCCCCGTGCTCGAAGTCGAACTCGCGCAGAAGGCCGGGCTGGGCTGGCGCGGCAAGCACACCCTGCTGCTCTCGCGCGACGCGGGTTCGCTCTTCTTTCTCGGCGAGATCTTTGTCGACGTGCCGCTGCCGGTGGATGCCGATGCGCCAAGCACGCCGAGCGAGGTGCAAGGCAGGGCGACGGGGCAGCGCCTGCAACCGGGTGAGCACTGCGGGCAATGTCAGCGATGCCGCGACGTTTGTCCGACCGGCGCCATCACCGAAGCGTTTCGCGTCGATGCGCGCTTGTGCGTGTCGTATCTGACGATCGAGCACAAAGGGGCGATTCCCGAGAATTTGCGCGCGAAGATGGGCAATCGCATCTATGGCTGCGACGATTGCCAGCTCTACTGCCCGTGGAACAAGTTTGCGCAGCCGTCGCCGCTCGCCGATTTCGCTCCGCGCAACCGGCTCGATAGCGCCTCGCTCGTCGAACTGTTCGCCTGGAGCGAAACGGAATTCATGGATAAGCTGGCCGGCAGCCCCATTCGTCGTATTGGCCATGAGCGATGGCTGCGCAATCTGGCCGTGGGGCTCGGCAATGCGCTGCGCGACTCGGCAGATGCCGCCGCCCGCGCGCCGCTGCGCGATGCCTTGCTCGCGCGACGCGATCACCCATCGGCGTTGGTGCGCGAGCATGTCGAATGGGCGCTGGCCCAGGAAGGAGCCACCGTTTGACCCCAGGCACCCACCCCGCGAGCGAGAACCTCACCGACGTCGACAATCTCGATGATCCGTCGTCTCCGCTGGCCTTCGACCCCGACGGCGCGACCTATGTGCGCAGTGTCACGCTCATCGACCAGTTCTGCGACACGATCTGGCTCGAAGACGGCCTCTCTCGCAATACGCTCGACGCTTACCGACGGGATTTGCGCCTCTTCGCGCAATGGCTCGCCGCCAAGCGCGAGACTTCGCTCGATGACGTGGACGAGGCGGCGCTCGCCGCCTATCTGGCGTGGCGTCGCGAGAGTCTGGCGAGCAGCGTCAATCGTCGTCTGTCGGTCTTCAAACGGTTCTATCAATGGGCGCTGCGCGACCATGTCGTGCACCAGGACCCGTGTTTGCGCATTGCATCGGCCAAGCGTGCCCAGCGGTTGCCCTCGACATTGTCGGAGGCGCAGGTCGAAGCATTGCTGGCCGCCCCCGATCTGGCCCAGCCGCTCGGGTTGCGCGATCGCGCGATGCTCGAACTGATGTATGCGAGCGGTCTGCGCGTTTCGGAACTGGTCGCGCTCAAGACGATTGAAGTGGGATTGAACGAGGGTGTGCTGCGCATCTTCGGCAAGGGCGCGAAGGAGCGGCTGGTGCCGTTCGGCGAAGAGGCCAACGCGTGGCTCACGCGATATCTGGCGCAGAGTCGAGGGGTGCTGCTGGCCGGTCGCGCCTGCGACACGCTGTTCGTCACGCAACGCGGCCAGGGGATGACGCGGCAGGCGTTCTGGTATCTGATCAAGCGCTATGCGTTGCAGGCGGACATTCGTGCGCCGCTCTCACCGCATACGCTGCGTCATGCCTTCGCGACGCATCTGATCAATCACGGCGCGGATCTGCGTGTGGTGCAGCTGTTGCTCGGCCACGCCGACATCTCCACCACACAGATCTACACGCACGTCGCGCGCGAACGCCTCAAGTCGCTGCACGCACAGCATCATCCGCGCGGGTGAGCGCCGTGTGTGAGGCGCGTGCTGCGTGGGCCGCGTGTACGGCAAGCAAGGCCGGCGCGGTAGGCGAGCGACGCCGCCGCGCCATCAAACTTCAAAGCAACGCCTTGAGCTTGTGCTTGAGCACCTTGCCCGTCGATGCGGCGGGCAGGGCATCGAGCACCCGAATCTGCGCCGGACGCTTGTACGGTGCGAGCCGCGTCGCCGCCCACGCGGCCAGCGCTGCGACGTCGATGGCATGGCCCGGGCGCGCCTCCACGAACGCGATGACCTGCTCGTTCTCCTCGTCGGGACGTCCGAGGACGGCCGCTTGCAGCACGTCCGGATGGCTCGCCAGCGCCTGCTCTACTTCGAGCGGATAAACGTTGAAGCCGGAGTGGATGATGAGTTCCTTGGCGCGTCCCGCGAGGAAGAGCGCGCCGTCGGCGGTGCGCCGCGCAAGATCGCCGGTGCGCAGCCAGCCGTCGTCGGTCACGGCTGCGGCCGTCAGCGCCGGGGCACGATAGTACCCGAGCATCACGTTAGGACCACGCACCCAGAGTTCACCAACGTCGCCATCGGGCAGGTCATGCCCGTCGCGATCGACGATACGTACCGTCACGCCGGGGATCGCCGGCCCCACGGCGCAGTCGTCGCGCGGGGCGTCGAGCAGCGTTTGCGAGACGGTTGGGCTACTCTCCGTCAATCCATACCCGTTGTGAATCGGCAGGCCATAGAACGCTTCGACACGCGCCTTGAGCGCGGCATCGAGGGGCGAGCCGCCCGAGTAGACGAAGCGCAGCCGCGGTGCGATGAGTGTCCGGTTCTGCGCCGTCACATAGGCCATCAGGCGGGCGTGCATCGCGGGCACCCCTTGCAGGATCGTCAGCCCGTCGTGGGCGAGCGAATCGAGCACGGCTTCGGGAGTAAAGCGCGCGGCCAGCCGTAGCGTGCCGCCAGCGTACAGCGTGCCCAGACACACCGACGTCAGGCCATAGACATGCGAGATCGGCAGCACGCCGTAGGCAATATCGTCGGCACCGACGCGTCGCAGCGCGCTCGACACCGCAGCGATGAACATCAGGTTGCGATGCGAGAGACGAACGCCCTTGGGCGTGCCGGTCGTACCGGTTGTGTAGATAAGCGCCGCGCATTGCAGCGCCGGATCAGTCTGCACCGGCTCGGCGGCGCTGTCGGGATCGATGTCGGACACCGCGATGGCGCCGAGCGCAAGGTCGGTCCAGGCGACCTTGGCGGCGTCTCCCCGGGCGTGCGCGGCGGCATCGGGCGAGGCATCGACCGTGTAGATCGCGCAGCGCGGTTGCGCATGATCGCGAATGGCGTTCAATTCCGCGGCGCTGACCCGCGCGTTGCACAGCAGCGGCCAAGCGTCGAGGGCTGCCACGGCGAGCAGCAGCACCACATACGCGATGCCGTTCTCACCGACGAGCATCACGCGATCGCCGCCCCGCACGCCGTGCGCGCGCAGGCGCTCGGTGCAGGCGCTGACGGTGTTCGCCAGTGCCCCGTAGGTGAGACGGCTGAAGTCGTCGATCAGGGCGATGCGCGTGGGCGCTTGCGCGGCGATCCGCGCGGGCAGCGTGTCGATGCGTGCGGGCAGATTCGCGAGCAAGCTGGCGGCGAAGGTGTCCGGATGAGAGGGGGCGGGAGAGGCTGACATGCCGGCATTGTAATGCGCTCGCCGTCATCGAGCATCGCACACGCCGTCGAGGATGACGGCGGTGCGCGCATTCCGGGACCGCAGTCCTTGGCCGTTTCATTACAATAGGCGCCCATGAGCAAGACCAAACACGTCTCGGAAACGCCGGCCACGCAGTTTCTGAAGCAAAAGAAAGTGGCCTTCACCGAACACGTCTACGAGTACGTCGAACATGGCGGGACCGGCGAGTCGGCACGCCAGTTGGGCGTGCACGAGCATGCGGTCGTCAAGACGCTCGTCATGGAAGACGAGAAGGCCCGGCCGCTGATCGTCCTCATGCACGGCGACCGGACCGTCTCGACCAAGAACCTCGCGCGCCAGATCGGCGCCAAGCGCGTGGAGCCCTGCAAGCCGGAGGTCGCCCAGCGTCATTCGGGTTATCTGGTGGGCGGCACGTCGCCGTTCGGTACGAAGCGCGCGATGACCGTGTATGTGGAGGCGTCGATCCTCGATCTGCCGCGCATATTCATCAACGGCGGGCGACGCGGGTACCTCATCGGCATCGCCCCGCAGGTGCTGCTCAATACGTTGGCGGCCAAGCCGGTGTCGTGTGCGCTGAGCGACGAATAGACACCACGGCACGGCGGCCTGCGTCTGTCCGATCGATCCGGTCGCGGCGCAACCCCGTGGTTGCCAGAATGGAGGGACGGAGCGCGTCAAGTAGAATGGCGGCCATTACACATTCTGCTCACGCTCGAAGTTCATGGCCACACTGGTTTTTATCGTTCTCGCGTACCTGATCGGCTCGTTGCCGTTTGCGGTGATCGTCAGCCGCACGATGGGTCTCGCCGACCCGCGCAGTTATGGCTCGGGCAACCCGGGCGCCACGAACGTGCTGCGCTCCGGCAACAAGAAGGCCGCCGTGCTCACGCTGATCGGCGACGCCCTCAAGGGCTGGCTTGCCGTCTATCTTGCGCAACGCTTCGCCGATACGTGGGGTGTAGGTGACTTCGGTCTGGCGGCCGTGGCCCTTGCGGTCTTCATGGGCCATCTGTACCCGGTGTTTCTGCGCTTTGCCGGCGGCAAGGGCGTAGCGACGGCGGCCGGCGTCCTGTTCGCCATCCATCCGGTGCTGGGGCTCGCCGTGATCGCAACGTGGCTCATCATCGCGATCTTCTTTCGCTATTCGTCGCTCGCGGCACTGGTGGCGGCGGTGTTCGCGCCGCTTTACTACGTGTTCATGTCTGGCTTCGGACCGTACGCCCCCGCGGTGATCGTCATGGCGATCTTGCTGGTTTACCGGCACCGCGCCAACATCGGCAAGCTGATGGCGGGCAAGGAAAGCCGCATCGGGCAGAAGAAGGCGAAGTAAGGCCGGCGTTACGTCGGCTCGGCCGAACCCGGCACGGCCTCGACCCATACAAAACCCGCAGCGAGTCTGCGGGTTTTGCTTGTCTGCGGCGCGCCTCTGTCAGTCGCGGAAGTTGTTGAAGTCGAGCGGAGTGTCGGTCACGTCCTTGCGCAGCAGGGCCATGGCACTTTGCAGGTCGTCGCGCTTGGCGCCCGCAATGCGCACGCTGTCGCCCTGGATGCTCGCCTGCACTTTCATCTTGCTGTCCTTGATCACGCGCACGATCTTCTTGGCCAGATCGCCTTCGACGCCTTTCTTCACCTTGACGACCTGCTTGACCTTGTCGCCGCTGATCTTCTCGACCTTGCCGTAGTCGAGGAAGCGCACGTCCACGTTGCGCTTGGCCATCTTGCTGATGAGCACCTGCGTGACTTGCTCGAGCTTGAAGTTGTCGTCGGCGAACAGCGTGAGTTCCTGCTCCTTGTGCTCGATTCGCGAGTCCGATCCCTTGAAATCGAATCGCGTCGAGATTTCCTTGTTGGCCTGCTCGATGGCGTTCTTGACTTCAATCATGTTGGCTTCGCTAACCACGTCGAACGATGGCATCTGGCTCTCCTGAAAGGTAAAGGGTTCGTGAAATGGCACGCCGGGCATGCCGCACGGGGGACGGTGGCGCCGGCGCACCCGTCCGGGACGACCGGGCCATGCGGGCAGCGCGAACCTCGGCCGCGTGGCCGCTATAATGGTGCGCAAAATTCTTTCGCCCGACATTGTAATTCAGCCGTCGCTCCGGTGTCCCTTCTGGGCGCTGTCCGGGACGGCGGCCCCACGGATCACCCACGGATTTCTCCCGACTTCATGCCTCAGTTGCAACGCGACGTCAGCCTGCGCGACTTCAATACCTTCGGCCTGCCCGCCTCCGCCCGCTTTGTCGTGACGATCGACAGCGAAGCGGCGCTTCTCGATGCGCTCGCCATGCCCGAAATCGCAGGCTTGCCGCGTCTCGTGCTCGGCGGTGGCAGCAATGTGGTGCTCACGCGCGACTTCGACGGCGTGGTGTTCCGGATGGCGATTCGCGGCCGTGAGCGGCTCGCCGACGACGCGCACGCGCGCTATGTGCGCGGCGGCGCCGGCGAGGTCTGGCACGACTTCGTCGACTGGACGCTTTCGCAGGATTGTCCTGGCCTGGAAAATCTCGCCCTGATCCCGGGCACCCTCGGGGCTGCCCCGATTCAGAACATCGGCGCCTACGGGCTGGAACTGGCCGAGCGCTTCGCCGAGGTGCGCGCGCTCGATACGGCCACGGGCGCATTCGTCACCCTCAGCCGCGAGGCGTGCGCGTTCGGCTATCGCGATTCGCTGTTCAAGCGCGAACCCGGGCGTTACCTCATCGTCTCGGTCACATTGCGGCTGCCACAGCCGTGGCAGCCCGTGACGGGCTACGCGGACGTGTCGCACACGCTCGCCCAGGCGGGCATCGCGCAGCCGAATGCGCGGCAGATCTTCGAGGCCGTGGCGGACATTCGCCGCCGCAAACTGCCCGATCCGGCCGAACTCGGCAACGCCGGGAGCTTCTTCAAGAACCCCGTGGTCGACGCCGCAACGTTTGCCGCACTGCGCGAGCAGTTTCCGGAAGCGGTCGGCTATGCTCAGCCGGACGGCGCCTGGAAAGTCGCCGCGGGCTGGCTGATCGACCAATGCGGCTGGCGCGGCAAGTCGCTCGGCCACGCGGGCGTGCATGAGCGTCAAGCGCTCGTGCTCGTCAATCGAGGCGGCGCCAGCGGCGCGGAGATCGTGGCGCTCGCGCGCGCCATACAGGCCAGCGTGCAGGAGCGCTTCGGTATCGCGCTCGAGCCCGAACCGCTCATGCTTTGATCGACGTGGCGTCGGGCAGGCGCTGCAGGTAATCGCGCCGCAGGTCGACGGTGGAGCGCACGCCGACGTCGTCGAAGTGCGCATCGAGCCAACGGCTCGCCGCCTCGCGGCCACGGTCGCGCAGCGTGGTGAGGAAGTGCCAGTCGGTCACGAATTTCGTCGATGACGACAAGTCGTACAGCGCCTTGTCCGCGCGAATCGAGTGAATCAGCGGGTACTTCAGACGCTTGCGAAACTCGGGCTTGAGCCATCCCTCGTCAAGCAGTTTGTGCACGAAGGAAATGGCACGGAATTCGCGCTGCAGCGACGCATTGAACGTGATCTCATTCACGCGATTCATGATCTGCCCCGGCAGCACGGGTTTCTCTTTGCGCTCGATCGGGTTGATGTGCACGATCAGGATGTCGCTCGTGAGCGTCTCGTAATAAAACGGATAGAGCGGCGGGTTGCCGAGATAGCCGCCATCCCAGTAAAAATCCTCGTCGATTTTCACCGGCTTGAAGAGCCACGGCAGACACGCCGACGCCATCGCGACGTCGAGCGTGATTTCGTGTGTGCGAAAGATGTGGATGTTGCCGGTGCGGACGTTGGTCGCGGACACGAACAGGCGCGTCGCGGTGCTTTCGCGCAACCGTTCGAAATCGACCTGCGCTTCGAGCACGGTGCGCAGCGGGTTGATTTCGGCCGGGGGCTGCGCGAACGGTGTCATCCATTGCTGCATGCTCTGCATCCAGTCGTGCCAGACCGGGTATTCGGTCGGACGGCCGTTGAGCCAACTGAAGACGGTCTGCGCCCAGGCGGTTGCCGAGGAGCCTGCCTGCGACACGCCGAGCCAGAAGCTGTGCAGCGCCTCACGCGCCTTCTCTCGCGGGTCGACACCCGGACGATCGAGCAGGCCGTGCGCCAGTACGACGGCGTTCATCGTGCCTGCGGACGCGCCGCTGATGCCTTCGAACTCGAGGCGTCCGTCTTCCAGCAATTTGTCGAGCACGCCCCAGGTGTAGGCCCCATGCGCACCGCCCCCTTGCAGCCCCAGGTCGATGCCTTTTCGCTTCGCGGAGCGGCTGCGTGAGGGTTTCGTGGATTTGGCGGGGGCGCGCGTACGGGGAGCCTCAGGTGCCTCGGTAGCGCCCTTGGCCGAGAGGGTGTCGCTCGGCGCATCCGTGGCGGAGGTGCGCTTGCGAGCGCGAGGCGCGGCGGATTTCTGAGGCGCGTTGCCGGTACGTGCCGGCCGGGTGAGGCCATCGGGCGGGAGCAACGGTACGTCGGTCGGCTCGAGATCGGTGCTCGTGCCGTTCACTGATTCGGCAGCGGATTCGGCCGGCACCGAGTGAGAGGACAGCGAGGCGGTCGAAGCCGCGGCCTGCGCATCGGCAGGGGGGGCATCAGCTCGGTCGCCGGTAGCATCGTCGGCGGATTCGGGGGGCAGACGCGACATAGTGAGTAGCGGCGCCGGGCCGCGCTGAACCGGCCGAGAGGGCGACGCCGGGGGAGACCCCCCCGCGCAGTCGCGATGCTGGCCGGTCGGTTAGCCGTAATGGCAGACGTAATCGAGCGTCTCCAAGACCTCGATATCGAACTTGCTGTTGCCCGGCACGGAGAACTGCTGACCGGCGGCGTATTCCTGCCACTCGGCCTGACCGGCCAGACGGATGCGGCAGCGGCCGCTCGTGACTTCCATGATTTCGGGCGCATCGGTGCCGAACTGGAGCATAGCCGGGAAAATCACGCCCAGCGTCTTGCGCGTGCCGTCCGGGAACAGCACGGTGTGCGACACGCACTTGCCGTCGAAATAGGTGTTGGCGCGCTTGATTACGGAAACGTTGTCGAACTGCGTTGCGTTTTGCGTCATGACCGAATGCGGAGTCGAATGCGATGGAAAGTCGCGATGATGAGTCGATAAGCCTGCCCCAACGGGGCAAACGTGAATTCATGCTAGCACGTTTCGAACGTCCACCCGTCTGCATTTTGTGCGATGCACAACGAATTTGCCCCGTTGCGGTGCAAATTACGGAATGTTCTGACGGACGGTAACGACTACAACGTGCGGTGATGAAGCGCGCGTCAAGAGGGACGCCTGCGCGTGAGCGATGATAGCGGAACGTTGGTCGCGGTGGGGATGCCGGATGTTGGAGCGGGCGGCGAGCGTGACGCGAAGGTGACGCGAGGGAGGTGCGGAGGACGTACGGGGGAGGCGCTGGCGCGGTGGCCAAAGATAACGCCCGGACGGCGTTGCGCTGGTCCGGGCGTGGTCTGATCGACGCGTTAGACGCGACCGAGCATCAGGTATTCCATGAGCGCCTTCTGCACGTGCAGACGGTTCTCGGCTTCGTCCCAGACGACGCTTTGGGCGCCGTCGATCACGTCGGCCGACACTTCCTCGCCACGGTGCGCGGGCAGGCAGTGCATGAACAGTGCGTCCGGTTTGGCGCGCTGCATGAGGTCGGCGTTCACGCACCACTGAGCGAAGGCCGCTTTTCGCGCCTCGTTCTCCGCTTCATAGCCCATGCTCGTCCAGACGTCGGTCGACACGAGGTCCGCGCCTTCGCAGGCCTCGCGCGGGTTGTCGAACTCGCGCACGAACGGGCGGCTCGACTCGGCCACCATCGCCTGATCGAGGCGGTAGCCGGGCGGCGTCGAGATGTTGAACTGGAAGCCGAAGATCTCGGCGGCCTGTATCCACGTGTAGGACATGTTGTTCGCGTCACCGATCCAAGTCACGGTCTTGCCCTTGATCGGGCCGCGATGCTCGTAGAACGTAAAGATGTCCGCCATCACCTGACACGGGTGATATTCGTTGGTCAGGCCGTTGATCACCGGTACTCGCGAGTGCTGCGCGAAGCGCTCGATGATCTCCTGACCGAACGTGCGAATCATGATGATGTCGGTCATTCGCGAGATCACCTGGGCCGCGTCTTCGATAGGCTCGCCACGGCCAAGCTGCGTGTCGCGCGTGTTCAGAAACACGGCGTGGCCACCCAACTGGTGAATCCCGGCTTCGAACGAGAGTCGCGTGCGTGTCGAGCTTTTCTCGAAAATCATCGCCAGCGTGCGGTCGTGCAGCGGGTGGTAGGTCTCGTAGTTCTTGAATTTCTTCTTGAGAATGCGGGTGCGCTCAAGCACGTAGTCGTACTCGTCGAGCGTCAAATCCGAAAACTGAAGGTAATGCTTGATGGGTTTGGCGGTGGTCATTTGGATGTTCTGCTGGAGGCCGATAGCGCGGGAATTCAAAGGGAACTCTCTCGCTGGCGGCACGACGAACAAGCCTTGAGGCCTGTCCCCCGGTCAGGCGCGTGAAGGTGTTCTACCGGTTGCTGGCATCAGGGGAACAGCCGCTAGTCTACCAAATCGTTTTGCCGTCACACGAAAAGCGTATGATCGAGCGCGATGCTGCACGGCCAAAAACGGCTGGCAAGACCGAAAAAAACATCGGCAGCGAGGGTGGGGGACAGGTTTGAGTCTTATATAAGATATAATACTGTCTCTGTCAGCGACGCTACCCGCGTATGGCTGGCCAGGTGCTTTTTGAGGTGATTGAGCGATATGACCGACCAGGTTTCCGCGCGCGAGTATTTCATCCAGGGGCTCACCCGGGGTGGCAAGAAGTTCCGTCCGAGTGACTGGGCGGAACGTCTGTGCGGCGCCGTGTCGTTTTGTGGCCGGCGCGATACTGGCCCGAACGCATACATGCAGTACTCCCCCTATGTGCGTCCGATCATGGTGGGCGACGTCAAATGCGTCGTTGTTGACGAGCGGTTGCGCGACATCGAGCCGATGGCTTTCGATTTCGTGATGAATTTTGCGCGTGACAACGACCTGCAACTGACCGAAGCCTGCTTCGTTCCCGACGTCAAGTAATCCCCCGTGGCCGTTTTGCGGCCAGACGTGAGTGTCGGGCCTTTGGCCCCGACTCACCGTCGTTCTACCCCGTCGTCGCCCGTCGCGCGGTGACCGCCCTTGTGGTTCACGCCATTCACGCATTCGTCCCGGATTCTCTCGCAGCCGTACAGTGGCTTGCGCGCGCGTCGCGTGAGTGTGGTCGGCGTTCTTTGGCTTCAGCGAAAAGAAAAAGCCCGCACGAAGCGGGCTTTTTTTGTGTTCCGACCGGAGTCGGAACCGGCAAGCAACTTGAGTCTGCTTGACCGCTTGCGCGGTTAGGCAGCAGCCGACATCGCCTTGATGGCGGCCGACAGGCGGCTCTTTTGACGAGCGGCGGTGTTCTTGTGAACGATCTTCTTGTCAGCGATGATGTCGATCGTCTTGGCCGACTTGCGCAGCACTTCCTTGGCAGCGGTGGGGTCGCCAGCGGCGATGGCCTTGCGGACCGCCTTGACTGCCGTGCGCAGACGCGAGCGCAGTGCCGAGTTGTGGGCGTTGATCTTAACGGTTTGACGCGCGCGCTTGCGTGCTTGTGCGGTATTTGCCATGTTCGGTGAATTCCTTGAATTGCTCCGCCTGATGCGGCTTCTATGCAGTTTGGCTCGGCTCCCTGGGAGACACGGTGGCCAGGAAGCAATCCATTGACTTCGAAACCGTCGATTATAGCCGAACGCCAATGGAAATTGCAACTTCTTTGCTGCAATGCTGTGCGTATAATACGCGCAACATGAATTTGCTCAAAGCTCTCGCTACGGTCAGCGGTTTCACGATGCTCTCGCGCATCACCGGTCTGGTCCGTGAAATCCTTATTGCACGCATGTTTGGCGCCGGTCCCATGACCGACGCCTACAACGTCGCATTCCGCATCCCCAATCTGCTGCGCCGCCTGTCCGCCGAAGGTGCGTTTTCGCAGGCCTTCGTGCCGATTCTGGCCGAATTCAAGTCGCAGCGCAGTCATGAGGAGACGAGAACCCTCGTCGATTCCGTGACCACCGTGCTGTTCTGGGGGTTGCTGGCGATCACGATTGCCGGGGTGCTCGGCGCGACCGGGGTCGTCTATGCCGTCGCGACCGGGCTCTCGCGTGAGAACGGCACGTTCGACTCGGCCGTGTTCATGACGCGCGTGATGTTCCCATACATCACGCTCATCTCGATCACGACCCTTGCCGCCGGCGTGCTCAATACGTGGCGGCGATTCTCGATGCCCGCGTTCGCGCCCGTGCTGCTCAATCTCTGTTCGATCATCGCCTCGCTGTGGGTCGCGCCGCATCTGGCGAAGCCGGTCTACGCGCTGGCCTTCGCGGTGATCGTTGGCGGCGTGCTGCAATTGGTCATCCAGCTCCCGGCGCTCGCGCGCATCGACATGTTGCCGCGCATCACGATCAATATCGCGGCGGCGTTGCGTAACACCGGCGTGAAGCGGGTATTGGCGAAGATGGTGCCGGCCACGCTGGCCGTGTCTGTGGCGCAGGTGAGCCTCATCATCAACACGAACATCGCGTCGCGCCTCGCGCAGGGCAGCGTGTCGTGGCTGGCGTATGCCGACCGCCTGATGGAGTTTCCAACGGCATTGCTCGGCGTGGCGCTGGGCACGATCCTGCTGCCGAGCCTCTCGCGCGCCCATGCCGATGGCGATGGTGCCGAGTATTCCGCCTT
This sequence comes from Pandoraea cepalis, assembly GCF_902459665.1. Taxonomy (GTDB): domain Bacteria; phylum Pseudomonadota; class Gammaproteobacteria; order Burkholderiales; family Burkholderiaceae; genus Pandoraea; species Pandoraea cepalis. Next base: position 190,390 of record NZ_CABPSL010000002.1, read on the forward strand.
GCTGGACTGGGGGCTGCGCCTGACCTTCCTGCTGGCGATGCCGAGTGCCGTCGCGCTGTTCGTCTACGCCGAGCCGCTGACCGCAACGCTCTATCAATATGGCCGTTTCGACGCGACCGACGTCGCGATGACGGCACACGCGCTGACCGCCTACGGCGTCGGGCTGGTCGGCCTGATTCTCATCAAGATTCTGGCGCCGGGCTTCTATGCCAAGCAAGACATCAAGACGCCGGTGAAGATCGCCGTCGTGGTGCTCGTTGCCACGCAGCTCTCCAATCTGCTCTTCGTTCGGTGGTTCGCCCATGCGGGGCTTTCACTGTCGATCGGCGTGGGCGCGTGCATGAATGCGGTGTTGCTGTTCGCGGGGCTTTACAAGCGGGGTATCTACCGGCCGGCGCCCGGATGGCGTCTGTTCTTCGTGCAATTGCTGGCCGCCTGCCTGATTCTGGCGGGCTTGCTGCTGTGGTTCACCCAAAGCTTCGACTGGGTGGCGATGGGCGCGCGCCCGCTCTCGCGCATTGCGCTGCTTGGCGCCAGTCTGGTGCTATGCGCGGTGGTGTATTTCGGGGCATTATTCCTCATGGGTTTCAACTTCTCGTTCTTCCGCCGACGCACTCGCTAGCGATTCGCTCGCGCGCCACTGGCACGGTGGACTTCACGGATACCGCATGGCGAATCGATTTCTCGAGTATTTTGCTGCGCTGGTCGCGTCCGACGACGGTCTGCCGCTGACCGAAGCGGCCATCGCCATCGCGCAAGACGTCTATCCCGATCTCGACGTTCAGGACACGCTGACGCGGATCGACGCGCTCGCCGCGCGTCTGGCCAAGCGTTTGCCGCCTGACGCCGGGCCCCTGCAGAAACTCCAGTTGCTCGATCATTTCTTCTTCCGCGAACTCGGGTTCTCCGTCAACCAGAACGATTACTACGATCCGGACAACAGTCATCTGCATGTGGTGCTGGACCGGCGTCGCGGCATTCCGATTTCGTTGGCCGTGCTTTGCATGGAGATTGGGCACCAGATCGGCCTGCCGCTGCGGGGCTTGTCGTTCCCGGGGCATTTCCTGCTACGGCTTGCGGTACCGGCCGGCGACGTGGTCATCGATCCGATTTCGGGCAACTCGCTTTCGCCGCAGCGACTGCTCGAAATGGTCGAGCCCTATCTGAAGCACTATCGCGACGAGAGCGCCGAGCCGATTCAGGAGTTGGCGCTTTGGGCGTTGCTGCACCCCTTCCTGGAGCCCGCCACGCCGCGCGAAATTCTGGCGCGGATGTTGCGCAATCTGCGAGCGATCTACACGCAGAACGAGCGATGGGAACGCGTGCTTGCGGTGCAGGAACGCATGGTGCTCGTCTTGCCCGATCAGCCGGTCGAGCAGCGCGATCGCGGGCTGGCCTATGCTCGCCTTGGGCTGGTACGTCCGGCGCAGGACGATCTCGAACACTATCTGGGCACGCGCCCCGATGCCGAAGACGCCAATGCGATTCGGCAGATTCTCGACGACCTGAGCCGTCGTCCGGGCAGCCACGGATAACGGCCAGCACCGCCTGTTTTCGTTTGTCGCTTGCGCCGTCGCGCGTCGTTCATCGGGGCTCGCGGCCCATCACGCCGACTGTGCCGCCAATTCCTGGACGCGTCGTTGCAGACCGGGTTTGTAGCCGAAGTGAAAGAACACCTCGGCCATCAGGAACATCGGTGCGATAAAGATCTGGAAGACGTTATCGAGCAGCGCGGGCTTGCGGCCCTCGAAATGATGGCCGATCAACTGAACGATCCAGCCGCCGACGAACAGAACCCCAAAGACGGTCAGCGCCCACGGCCACGACAAGGTGGCCAGGTGCTGTGTGATGGCCAGCAGCGCGGCGAAGACGGCCGTCATGGCGAGTGCCAGCGGGACATCGAGCAGGAAGTAATACATCAGCAGCACCAGCACGATCACATGCGCGACATTCAAGCCGCTCGGGCCGAGCGGCAGCGTTGAGAACGCCTGCATCACGGCCAGTATGATCATGGGAACGCCGAAGAAATGGGTCAGACGATTCTTGGGACTGCGGTGATAGCGCTGGTAGAACGACATCTGTTGCGCCAGTGATTTCATGCCAACCTCCTGCCATGGGGACGGGAAGAACGCGGGATCGCCACCGACAGTCTCGGCGATTGAACCGACCGCAAGTGCGTTCGGATTTCCATTGTAGTCATCGCCGTGACGACAATTTGCTGCATTGCGGCAATTTGACTCGCCCCGTTGATGCGTCGGGAGCGACACTACCTGACACTGGCAAAAAAGGCGGCCCAGTGTGACCTGGCCGCCTTTCTCTACGTCGCCGTTCGCGCCGACCCGACCCCGGAGCGCAGCGAATGCTGCACGGGGTCAAGGGGGCGACGCTCGTGTGCTTACTTCAGTGCGTCGAACACGCGCGCACGAATTTCGTCCACGCTGCCTTGCCCCGAGATCTTGCGATACTGCGGTGCCTCGACGGTCGCGCCCGGGCTGCCATGCTTCGCCCAATCCGAGTAGTACGCCACGAGCGGCTTGGTTTGCGATTCGTACACGCTCAGGCGCTTCTTGACGGTGTCTTCCTTGTCGTCGTCGCGCTGCACGAGCGGCTCGCCGGTCACGTCGTCCTTGCCTTCGACCTTGGGCGGGTTGAACGTGACGTGATATGTACGACCCGATGCCGGATGCGTGCGACGACCGCTCATGCGCGTGATGATTTCGTCGAACGGCACGTCGATCTCGAGCACGAAGTCGATGGCGACACCGGCGTCCTTCATGGCTTCCGCCTGCGCAATCGTGCGCGGGAAGCCGTCGAACAGGTAGCCGCTTTTGCAGTCGTCGGCGCGCAGGCGCTCACGCACCATGCCAATGATGACGGCGTCCGGCACGAGGTCGCCCGCGTCCATGTAACGCTTGGCTTCGAGGCCAAGCTGAGTGCCTTCCTTGATCGCGGCGCGCAGCATGTCGCCGGTCGAGATTTGCGGGATGCCGAATTTCTCTTTGATGAAAGTGGCTTGGGTGCCCTTGCCGGCCCCGGGTGCCCCCAACAAAATCAGACGCATCAATGACTCCTGAAAGTTTGTGATTTGTGAATGCTGTGCGTGCGGCAGGCAGGCGCGTCCCCGGGATTCGGCGGCGGTTGCGGGTCGTGTGACCGGCCAACCGCGCTGCGCGCAGGCGACGCGTCGGCAGGGCGCGTCGCGCGCGGCCGGGGAGGCTGCTCGCGAGAATCAGAGCGATTATGCCACGATGAGCCCGTCTGGCGGCGTTTTGCCGACCGATGGGCGTCGTACCGGTGCGATTTCCGGGACAAGCGCGCGAGCGATTGGCCGGCGTGCCAACGCCGGCATTCGTGCTGGATCGGGCGTTAGTTCCGCAGCAGCGCGCGAACGCGTTCGAGATCATCCGCTGTGTCCACGCCCGGCAGCGGGGCGTCGGCAGTCACGAGCACGGCAATGCGCTCGCCATGCCAGAGGGCGCGGAGTTGTTCGAGCGATTCGGCGGTTTCGATCGGGGCCTGCGGCAGGCTCGGATAAGTGCGCAGGAATTTGGCGCGATAGGCGTAAAGCCCGATGTGACGAAAGACGGGTGTGGTCGCCGCGGGTAACGTTGCGGTGTGGGCAAGCCCGGCGGACCATGCATCGCGCGACCACGGAATCGGCGCGCGCGAGAAGTAGAGGGCGCGGCTATGGGCGTCGAGCACGACCTTGACCACATTCGGCGAGAAGATCTCCGCGTTGTCAGTGATCGGATGCGCCGCCGTCGACAGGGCACATTCCGGGTGCTCGGCCAGATGCGCCGCTACCGCGTGCACCAGACGCGGATCGATGAGTGGCTCGTCGCCCTGCACATTGACGACGATCGTGTCGTCGGGCCAACCCTGCTGGACGGCCACCTCGGCGAGACGATCGGTGCCCGTCGGGTGATCCGCACGCGTCAGGGCGACATCGAAGCCGTGCGCGGCGACGGCATCGGCCACACGCTGTGAGTCGGTCGCGACGACCACCTGACACGCCCCCGATTCGCGCGCCCGCTCGGCCACGCGCACGACCATCGGCTTGCCGCCGATATCGGCGAGCGGCTTGTTCGGTAGACGCGTCGACGCGAGACGCGCCGGCACGACGGCGACAAAGTCGACGGTGTTCATCGAATCGCTCACGATGCCGGCTTGTCGCCGCTCAGCGGCACGGGCGTACCTTCGACGGACTGGCGCGCTTCATCGGCCAGCATGACGGGAATGCCGTCCCGAATCGGGTAAGCGAGCTTGTCGGCGTGGCAAATCAGCTCCTGGGCTTTCTTGTCGTACTCCAGGGGGCCCTTGCACAACGGGCAGACGAGAATCTCAAACAGTCGGTTGTCCACGCAATTTCTCCACTACCAGGGATACGAGGCGCGCGTCGAGCGCTGCCTCCGCAGGCACGGCCCACACGCGTGGGTCGGACCAGGTGACGCATTTTACTGCATCCTTTTCGGTGATCAGGATGGCATCTGCCGCGGCGCCGTCGAACGGATTCGTCGCAAAGTCGTAATGATCGGGCAACGCCAGCGTCTCGATCTGCAGACCTGCGCCACGCAGCGCCGCGAAGAAGCGCTCGGGCGCGCCGATACCGGCCGCCGCCAACACGCGTTTGCCCGAGAAGTGCGCCAGCGCCCGGGTCAGGCTCGGCTGGCTCACGCACCAGGCATCGCCCAGCGTAAGTGTCAGCCGCCAGGTGTCGGGCCACTCGGGGAGCGTTTTGCCGTAAGGGTCGTTGATCAGATTGGCGTCGCGTCGGCGCGAGAGCGGTTCGCGCAACGGTCCGGCGGGCAGCAGGAAGCCGTTGCCGCCCAGCCGGTGGTCGAAGACGGCGATCTCGACGTCACGCGCGAGCGCGTAATGTTGCAGGCCGTCGTCGCAAACGATGACGTCGCATGCCGGATGCGCGGCCAGCAGCGCGCGGCCACCTTCGACACGCGACGGCCACACCCACACCGGCGCCCCCGTGCGCTTGGCGATCAGCAGCGGCTCGTCGCCGACCGCGTCGGGGCGTGCCGTTGGACTGACTTCGGTCGGACCTGGCAGCGTTGCCCCGTATCCGCGCGACAGAACGCCGGGCGTAAAGCCGAGCGCGCGCAATGCGCCGACCAGCGCGATGACGGTCGGCGTTTTACCGGTGCCCCCCACGGTGAGATTGCCGACGACGACGACCGGAACCGGCAGCCGCGTCGACGTTCTCCATCCCCGGCGAAAGCTCAGTCGCCGCCAGGCCGCCATGGCGGCAAAAACCCACGATATCGGCCAGAGCAGCCAGGCGAGGAGTCCTCGTCGCTGCCACTGGGCGCTGACCCAATGCACCAACGAGCCCGACAGACGCGGCACCAGTGCGCGCGAGCGCCCGCCCGCGGCAGGGCTGGGGTGTGATGAAGGTGTCGTCATCGGGACGGTTGACCCGCCGCGCCGTGGGCCGTCGTCGAGCGTGCGGCGAACGTCAGGCGAGACAGACCGGCCTCGCGGGCGGCTTCCATGACGTTGATGACCGACTGATGCGCGCTTTTGGCGTCGGCATTGATCACGACGACCGGCGACTCGGCGTCGGTGTTCGCGGGACCGGCCGCTTGACGCAGCGCTGCCGTAAGGCTCGCGACATCGCGCTGCGCGAGCGCGTGCCGGTCAATGGCGTAACTGCCGTCGGCGCCGACCGAGACCACGATTTGACGCGGCGGCACGACGGCCTTCTGTGCATCGGCCGTCGGGAGGTTGACCTTCAGCGCCGTGTAGCGCGTGTAGGTCGTGGTGACCATCAGGAAGATCAGAATGACCAGCAGCACGTCGATGAGCGGGATCAGGTTGATCTCCGGTTCGTCGCGTGTGGAGAGACCTCGACGGAAATTCATCGTGCGCCCCTCGGATCAATGCCGCGGCAGCGTGGCATCGAGGAAATGGACCGCCTGCGTCTCGAGTTCGACCAGGAACGCGTCGACACGGGTGCGGTAGTAACGATAGAAGATCATCGCGGGAATCGCGATCATCAGACCGAAGCCGGTGTTATAGAGCGCAACCGAAATGCCGTGCGCCAATTGCGCGGGATCCGTGCCCGAGGCGTCTTGCGCACCAAAGATTTCGATCATGCCGACGACGGTGCCGAACAGGCCCATCAGCGGTGCGACGGACGCGATGGTGCCCAGCGCGGGCAGAAAACGCTCCAGTTCGTGCGCGACAGCACGTCCGGTCTCTTCCAATGCTTCTTTCGCGCCTTCACGCGGACCCTGCGGGTTGTGGGCGACGTAGCGAACGCCGGTGGCGAGCACGCGCCCGAGCATCGAGCCGCGCGCCAACGCGTCGGTCGCGTCTTGCTTGCCCGAACCACGCCTGGCGAGCGTGATGGCATTTTCGAGCACGCCGCTCGGCAGCACGCGGGTGCGGCGCAGCGACAGGGCGCGCTCGACGATCAGGGCGAGCGCGAAAACGGAGGCGATGAGAAGCGGCCAGATGGGCCAGCCGGCGGCCTGGATAACGGCAAACAAGGACGACCTCTTACTTATTGCGGGGGATCGGGCAAACGAGTCCGAACTGTAGCTTGCAGGGGGGGGATGGGCAAGCACCGTTTTCCACACCACAGGCGCACAAGGATGTGGAAAAGCTTGGGATACATTCAGCAACTGATTGATACGACGTGATTTTTTTCTCCGTGATGAAAAAATGGGCAGGAAAACGTTTCAGAAATGAACATATCCGCAAGCTCACGATTCCCAGTCAATTGCCGCGCGCCTGTGGATAACTATGTGAACATGTCGGCGAATCAAGAGATCGCGTCACGATCGCGTTGATATCGCTTCGCCGCATCGCCGCGAAGCGCTCCGCAAGGGCCGATAAATCAAGGGTTTGGCATCGGGGCGAAGGAAAAATGCGGCGACCGGGCGAGAAAACCCTTAAATTAGCGGGCCTGTGGACAGTTTTTTGCCGGCAAACACGCATGAACTTATCTTTCGACGACGCCCGGCCCGCTGGTGGCGCGGATCGCGTGCTAAGTGTTTCGGATTTGAACAAAGCCGTGGCCGGCGTGCTGGAGCGGAGCTTCCCCCTGGCATGGGTCAGCGGTGAAATTTCGAACTTCACGCGCGCGGCGAGCGGCCATTGGTATTTCTCGATCAAGGATGCGCAAGCGCAAATGCGCTGCGTGATGTTTCGCGGCCGCGCCCAGCACGCCGATTTCTCGCCGAAGGAGGGCGATCGGGTCGAAGTCCGCGCGCTGCTCTCCATGTATGTACCGCGCGGGGAGGTGCAGCTCAATGTCGAAGCGATCCGCCGCGCGGGGCAAGGCAATCTGTATGAGGCGTTTCTGCGACTCAAGGAAAAGCTGGCGGCGGCCGGGCTGTTCGACGCGGCGCGCAAGCGTGAGTTGCCGCGCTATGCCCGTCGCATCGGCGTCGTAACGTCGCTGCAGGCGGCAGCCCTGCGCGACGTGCTGACGACGCTCGCTCGGCGCGCACCGCACGTCTCGGTCGTGGTGTATCCCGCCCCGGTGCAGGGCGCCGATGCCGCCATGCGGCTCGCGGCGGCACTCGACACGGCCAACGCCCGCCGCGAGGTCGATACCCTGCTGCTTTGCCGGGGCGGCGGTGCGATCGAAGACCTGTGGGCATTCAACGAGGAAGTGCTGGCCCATGCCATTGCGCGCAGCGAGTTGCCCGTGGTGTCCGGTGTGGGGCATGAAACCGATTTCACCATTGCCGACTTTGTGGCAGACGTTCGGGCGCCCACGCCGACGGCGGCGGCGGAGCTGATCAGTGCGTCGCGCGACGAATGTTTGCGCGAGCTCGACCGTGAGCGCCAACGTCTGACGCGGGCCATGTGGCGCATGCTCGAGCAACGCGCCCAGCAGCTCGACAGTGTGTCGCGCGCGCTGGTGTCGCCGCGCGAGCGTCTGGCGCGCCAGCGGGGCGAACTGGCGCACTTGGCCGATCGGTTGCGTCACGCGCTTGAGCGCCCGTTGGCCCAGCGCCGCGGCCGCTTCGAAATGCTGCGCCTGCGTCTGACGCGCGCCGTGCCCGGCATCGCCTCGCAACACGAGCGCGTTGCGCTGCTCTCGCAGCGCCTGCATAGCGCAATGTCACGTCGTACAGAGCGCTCGGCACAACGGCTGGCCGATGCCACGGCGCAACTCGAGCTGCTCAACCCGCGCCGCACGCTGCAGCGCGGTTATGCCGCCGTGCTCGACGCCAAGGGACAGCCGTTGCGCGACCCCCGCAAACTCCAGCGCGGCCAGCACGTGACGATGCATCTGGCCGACGGCGCGGCCGATGTGGGTATTGGTGATGTTCAGGTCAGGCTAGACGATACTTTTTAGCGGGGCTTGGTACGGCAATCCGGGGCAATCGCGGGCATCATGCGTCGATCAGGCGGTATTGACCAGCAATCGTCGCGTTGCAGCCACCCGGTGCGGCCCGGCGAGTAACCGTGCGGTTTGCGGGGTTATCGCATCTGCCCTAGAATCGATGGCTCCGGATAACGCAAAATCGGGTTCCCCTCAGAGCACAAAGGACAATCGCCATGGAACACAAGCTCCCTGAACTGCCGTACGCCATCGACGCACTCGCGCCGACCATCTCCAAGGAAACGATGGAGTATCACTACGGCAAGCATCACCAAGCCTATGTGACCAACTTGAACAACCTGATCAAGGGCACCGAATTCGAAAGCGCCAGCCTCGAAGACATCATCAAGAAGTCGTCGGGCGGCGTGTTCAACAACGCGGCGCAGGTGTGGAACCACACCTTCTTCTGGAACACGCTGTCGCCGAAGGGCGGCGGTGCGCCGTCGGGCGATCTGGCCAAGGCCATCGACGCCAAGTTCGGCTCGTTCGACGCGTTCAAGGAAACCTTCTCGAAGTCGGCCGTCGGCAACTTCGGTTCGGGCTGGACGTGGCTTGTGAAGAAGGCCGACGGGTCGGTCGACATTGTCAACACCAGCAACGCCGCCACGCCGCTGACCGGCGCGGACAAGCCGCTGATCACGATCGACGTGTGGGAACACGCGTACTACATCGACTACCGCAATGCCCGTCCGAAGTTCGTCGAGGCATTCTGGAACCTGGTCAACTGGGACTTCGCCGCAAAGAACTTCGCGTAATCGAGGCCCCGGACGTTGCCGGTCGACGTCGGCAACGTGCCAACAAGGTGACGTCAGGCGCCCGACCCGTGCGTCCGGCGTCACCGGCAAAAAGAAAGCCCACCGCTCGCGGTGGGCTTTCTTTTTACTGCGGTTGCCAGACTGTAGGCATCTGCCCTGGGCTTGATGGCAATCAATATTTGCGGATCTGCGCGTCATTAGAGTGTGCGTTTCAAACTCACCGAACAATGTATGCTCGACCCTGCGCCAACGCACGCCATCCCCGTGGCGAGCGCCTCTTGCACCCGCGATGCCTCGCACGACCGCACACAACCCCACTCGCACCGCCACTGGCTCGCAGACGCCCGTCTCATGCGCAGCCTGCCGCCCGCAGCGTGGGCACTCTTCCGGTTGGCCGAACATAAGCGCGGCGGCACCGCGACCCACATGTGGCGTGTCGGCGCGCTCACCTGGCGTTTCGCCCAAGCGTTGGGGATCCCAGCGGTCGAGGCGCAGGCCCTCGGGCTCGCCGCCGCGCTGCACGACACCGGCAAGCTGTGTGTTCCGAACGCGATATTGGAAAAGCCGGGCAAGCTGACGCCCGATGAGATTCGCGTGATGCGCATGCATCCGCAATCAGGAGCCGACATACTGAGCACGCTCGGCGGCGCAGCCTGCGCGTTGGCCGCGACGGTCGCCCGCACGCATCACGAGCGTTACGACGGCGGTGGCTATCCGGGTGCGCTGTCGGGAAATCGTATTCCCCTGGCGGGACGGATCGTAGCGCTGGTCGATGTGTTCGACGCGCTCGCGAGTCACCGTCCGTATCGCGCGGCACTCAGTCCCGCGCAGATCGTCGAGGCGATGCTCGCGGAGCGCGGGCGTCACTTCGATCCATGGCTGCTGGATCGTTTTCTCGAGCGCTCGCTCGGACCGGCGTTGCGGCTATCGAGCGGCGCGTACTGAGCGCAACGCCATCATTCAGCGCGGCAGGCCGGAGATCTTTGCGCCGGGGCCGATGTGTTTGCTTTTGAACCAGCCTTGATTCATTTCCAGTGCGTAACGCACGGCGGCGCGCGGGCAATGATTGTCCTCGGTCTGCGGCGCCATGTCTTCGATGTTGACGATCGTGCCGTCGTCGGCCAGGAACGCGATCGACAGTGGCAGATCGGTGTTCTTCATCCAGAAGCAGTGACCGGCGCGTTGTTCGAACACGAAGAGCATGCCGGCGTTGGCGGGCATCGTCGTGCGATACATCAGGCCCTGTTCGCGGTCGGCCTCATTCGCGGCGACCTCGGCCTTGATGAGATACATGCCGGCGGAGAGCTGAACGGTCGGGAACTGCCCGGCCTGCTTGATTTGTGCCGAGGCGCTGGCCGGCGCGATTGCCAGGAAGGCGGCGGTAGCGACAAACGTGGCGCTGGCGGCGAGCGCGGCCAGTTGACGTGGAATCCGGATCACAAACGGCTCCTGGAAAGATCGGGGGAACGTCAGGTACGTGGCGAGCCATTGTAGCCGCCGGGCGAAAAAAAAGCAGGCTGCGTGAGCAACCTGCTTATTACCATGCGTTGCGCAGCGAGGCTGCGCGACGTGGTACTTACTTGCTGGCAGCAGCCGGAGCTTCAGCAGCAGCAGCCTTCTTGGCCGACTTCTTGTGCGACTTCTTGTGGGCCTTCTTGTGGGTCGACTTGGCAGCCGGCTTCGTAGCGGCAGCCGGAGCAGCAGCGTCAGCGGCCGGAGCCGAAGCTTGGGCGAACACGCCCGTTGCGAACAGGCCAGCGACCAGGGCAGCGATCAGTTTTTTCATGAGATTCCTCGTTGGAGCTCGATGTTGGGGTGATGTACTCGTTGACCCGCGAAGTGAGTCACTTCCTATAACGTCCGTTCAGGACATCGGTTGACAACCCGCTCGCGGATTTTTTCGGTGAAACGTATTACGGCTTGTTACCTACGGCCGGTTGCTTGGTGGCCGGCTTCTTGTGGTGATACTTCTTGTAGTGATGCTTCTTGTGTTTGGGGGCCTTTTTCGCGGGGGTTGCGCGATCCGCCGCCGGTGCCGACATCGCGGGCGCCGCTGCTGCGGGTGCCGCCGGTGCGACGGGCGCCGTGGCCGGCGCCGATTGTTGGGCCATCGCGGCGCCGGACACGATCAGCCCGGCGGTCAGTGCAAGCAGCAGTTTGTTCATGACTTGGTTTCCTCGTTTCGGATGGGCGCGTATGTTGCGCACCTGTTCCCTCAACGAGGTGAACGACGGCTTCGTTGACCGGGAAGTGTAAGTATTTGTTGCGGCAACTCGCACCATTGTCCCGGGACAAGCTTCAACGAAAAGACGTCAACCGGGCCGATCGCAATGCGAACCAGTCGCAGCGTCGGTTTGCCGACGGCGGCGGTCATGCGTCTGACCTGGCGGTTCTTGCCTTCGACGAGCGTGATTTCGAGCCAGTGGGTCGGGATGCTGGCGCGATAGCGGATCGGCGGGTGACGTGGCCAGAGCTGGGCGGGCTCGGCGATCTCGCGTGCTTCGCACGGCAGCGTGACGAAGTCGCCCAGATCGAGGCCGGCGCGCAGACGTGCGACGGCCGCCTCGCCGTACTCGCCCTCGACCTGCGCCCAATACGTCTTCGGCAATTTGCGTTCCGGCTCCGCGATGCGGGCCTGCAGACGACCGTCGTCGGTGAGCAGCAGGAGTCCCTCGCTGTCGGCGTCGAGCCGTCCGGCCGGATAGACGCCCGGGCGCGTCACGCACTCGGCGAGCGTGGGACGTGTCGGATGCGGCGAAAACTGGCAGATCGTGCCGAAGGGCTTGTTGAGTGCGAGAAGTGTCATACCAAGGGAAGAAAATCGGAAGTTGCTGATGCCGTCGGGCGCGATCGGCGCTCGACCCGGGCTCGACCCCATGGTGCTACGCCCGCCGAGCGCGTACGGCGCTGGTCAGCCCCGTCATGTTAATGCATAATCGAGATCGTCAGTCTTATGTCTTATATAAGACTTGATTTGCGTCAACGCGCCCTACAACGCTGTGACTACAATAAAGCCGTAATGCGGCGAGCGGTGGCATCCTTCGTCCCGTTTGACGCGCACAGTCCGATTCATCCCATTGGAGCCCACCATGTCGTATCAGCACATCAAGGTCCCGGCAGGCGAGAAGATCACGGTCAACCAGGATTTCTCCCTGAACGTGCCCGACAATCCGATCATCCCGTACATCGAGGGCGACGGCACCGGCGTGGATATTACGCCGGTGATGCTCAAGGTCGTCGACGCGGCAGTGGCCAAAGCGTACGGCGAGAAGCGCAAGATCCATTGGATGGAAGTCTATGCCGGCGAGAAATCGACGCGCGTCTACGGACCGGATGTATGGCTGCCCGATGAAACGCTCCAGGTTGTCAAGGACTACGTAGTATCGATCAAGGGGCCGCTGACCACCCCCGTGGGCGGTGGCATTCGATCGCTCAACGTCGCGTTGCGCCAGCAGCTCGACCTTTATGTGTGTCTGCGTCCGGTGCAGTACTTCAAGGGCGTACCGTCGCCGGTGCGCCATCCCGAGAAGATCGACATGGTGATCTTCCGTGAGAACTCCGAGGACATCTACGCGGGCATCGAGTGGGAGGCGGAATCGGCCGGCGCGAAAAAACTGATCGCCTTCCTGCAGGACGAGATGGGCGTGACCAAGATTCGCTTTCCGCAGACGTCGGGCATCGGCATCAAGCCGGTGTCGCGCGAGGGTACCGAGCGACTGGTGCGCAAGGCGATTCAGTACGCGATCGACAACAATCGCGACTCGGTGACGATCGTTCACAAAGGCAACATCATGAAGTTCACCGAGGGCGGATTCCGCGATTGGGGATACGCGCTCGCCAAGAACGAATTCGGCGCGATGGAGATCGACGGCGGTCCGTGGTGCAAACTGAAGAACCCCAAGACGGGCAAGGAGATCACGATCAAGGACTCGATCGCGGATGCTTTCCTGCAACAGATTCTGTTGCGCCCCGCAGAGTACGACGTGATCGCCACGCTCAACCTGAACGGCGACTACATCTCCGATGCGCTCGCCGCGCAGGTGGGGGGCATCGGAATCGCCCCAGGGGCGAACCTGTCCGACTCGGTTGCGATGTTCGAAGCGACGCACGGCACGGCGCCGAAGTACGCGGGCAAGGACTACGTGAATCCTGGGTCAGAGATTCTCTCGGCCGAGATGATGCTGCGGCACATGGGCTGGACGGAAGCGGCGGATCTGATCATCGCGTCGATGGAAAAGTCGATCCTGTCGAAGCAGGTGACCTATGACTTTGCCCGCCTGATGGAAGGGGCGACGCAGGTGTCGTGCTCGGGCTTCGGCAACGTGATGATCGCCAACATGTAACGCGCCACGAGGTTGCCGCTGATTTGCCGCCGCTCGCCTGGCAACGCCGACGCTTCCGTCCGGGAGCGCTCGGCCTAGTGCACGACGATGGTGGTGCTCACGCGGTGGTCACCGGTGCTTGGCACACGGCTCGTCAGTTCGCGCGGAAAACCGACGGTCCAGACGACGGTGTCCGTGCCCGGCGACGATCCCGCCTGATACCAGACGACCATGCCGGGAAAATGCATCGTCTCGCAGCGTTGTCCGTCCGGAACCACATAGTCGATCCATTCCGGCGTGACTTTACCGAGTGCGGGCGTCGAGTCGAGTTCGAACGTCGGCTGGCCCAACGAGCGGCACAGCACGCTGAAGTTGGGTTGCACCCAGATCGCCACCTTCTCGCCGACGCCCACGCTTACCGCGAGGGTCGGCGGAGGATACGCTGACTGTGCATGCGCCGCGCCCGCCGTCAGCAGGCACGCGACGAGTACCAAGACTCGCCATGCGGTCGTCGTGGTGTCCATGCCGGACCTCCCAACCCCCCCTTTTGCGGCCGACACGTGGGCGTTCTCCTTGCCCGCACAAGTCGTCGGCACAACGCTTTCATTACAGTGCATGCGTACGCGTAACGCAAGGGACGGGCGCGCAGCGCGCCGATCTGCGCGACCCGCTGGGTCTTCGACTCGGTAGCCTCACGCACGGTTGGTCGCAATGCGCACGGGGGAGCGATGCTGTCGAGGCCACTCACCGCCCGTCGAAATACGCGGCGAGGCGTTGGGCTTCGAACGCGTGGACAACGTGATCCACGAACACGCGTGTCCGCAGCGGTAGCTGTTTCTTGTTCGAATAGTAGATGGACACCCCGCCGTATTCCTCGAACCAGCCCGGCAACAGCCGTTGAATGCGACCGGACGCGAGCAGGGGCGCGGCATGCGGCATCGGTAGCAACGCCACGCCATAGCCCAGCGCGACGGCGTGCGCCATCGCCTCCGGGTCGTCGAAAATCATGCGGGTTCGCGCCTCGACGTTGACCCGCTCACCGATGGCGTTTCGCAAATCCCATGCGCGCAGCCGGCCCGACGTGCCGGAGCGCCGGACGATCGCGTCGAACGTCGCGAGTTCGGCGGGATGCCCCGGTACCTGACGCGCGCGCATATAGTCGGCCGACGCGCAAATCACGGCGTACGTCGGTGCCAGGCGCCGGGCGATGACGCCGGGGGTGAGTTCGATGCCGCCGCCTATCGCGGCGTCGAAGCCCTCGCTCACCACGTCCACGCCCCGGTTGTCGAATCGCCAATCCGGCACGACATCCGGATAGCGGGCAAGAAAGTCGCCCAGCAGCGGCACGAGATACTGGCGGCCGAAGGCGTGGGCCACGCTCACCTTGAGGATCCCGGACGGGGTGCCTTCGCGCTCGGCGGCGCGTGAAAAGGCGTCGTTCAGGGCCGCGAACGGGCCATCGACGTCCAGCAGGAATCGCTCGCCGCCCGCCGTCAATGTCAGGCTGCGAGTACTGCGGTGAAACAGCCGCAAGCCGAGCTGCCCCTCCAGCCGCGCCACATTCTTGCTCACCGCTGCAGGGGTCATCCCCAGTCGTCGCGCGGCCGCCGAGAAACTGCCCGCACGCGCACTCAGGACGAATGATTCGATCAGATGCAAGGCGTCCATCGTTCATCTATTCCGTGGGGTTGAAAGTGATGATAGGGATTATGGTCTAGTTGAGGCGTAATTTGCCCGCGATACTGGCTTCACCTCTTAACCGAATGGAGCAATGAGATGGCAACGAACTTTCAAGGCAAGGTGGCTTTCGTGACGGGCGGCTCGCGCGGTATCGGCGCGGCGATCGTGCAGCGGCTCGCGCACGGCGGTGCCACGGTTGCGTTCACGTACAAGGGATCGAAGGCCGCGGCGCAGGATCTGGTCGAGCGCATTGAGGCGTCCGGCGGGCGTGCCATGGCCTTGCATGTGGATGCCGCAGACGCCACCGCCCTGACCCAGGCAATCAACGACGCCGCCCAAGCGCTCGGCAAGATCGACATTCTGGTGAACAATGCCGGTGTGTTTTCGATGGCATCGGTGGCCGACCTTGCGCTGGAAGAATTCGACCGGATGCTCGATGTGAACGTGCGCGCTGTGTTCGTGGCCTCGAAGGCGGTACTCGCGCACATGGGCGAGGGCGGTCGCATCATCAATATCGGCTCGTGCAACGCGGAGCGCATGCCGTTTGCGGGCGCCGCGACGTATGCGATGAGCAAGGCGGCACTGGTCGGCCTGGTCAAGGGCATGGCGCGTGACCTTGGACCGCGCGGCATTACGGTCAACAACGTGCAGCCGGGCCCGACGAATACCGACATGAATCCCGCCACCGGGGATTTCGCGGCGACTATGCACGACCTGATGGCGCTCAAGCGTCATGCGCATCCCGAGGAAATCGCAGCGATGGTGGCTTATGTCGCCAGCGACGAGGCGGGTTTCGTGACGGGTGCCAGCCTGACCATCGATGGCGGTTTCAACGCGTGATTCGGAACGGGGCGGCAGCTCGCCGCCTCACTCCGAGAACAGCTCGAACAGGAGCGCGCGCATCCACTGGCTTGCCGGTTCGCGGTGATAGCGCGCGTGCCAGAACAGGTTGATCTGCACGTCCGGTAGGTCCAGCGGATGGTCGACGTAACGCAAGCCGAAGTGCTGCGCGCTGCGCTGGGCAAACTTCTCCGTCACCGTGGCGATGAGATCCGTGGCGTGCAGAATGTCGGCGAGCGCGACGAAGTGCGGCACGCGCAGCCGGATGTTGCGCTGTACGTGAGCGCGCGCCATGAAATCGTCGACCCGGCCGTGCCCGGTGCCGGCGGCGACCACCATTACCTGCTCGGCGTGCTCGAAATCCTCGCGCGCCATCCTCGCCGTCGCCGGTCGGTCGAGCGGATGCCCGGGGCGAAACATGCACACATACTTCTGCCGAAACAGACGCCGCTGGAAAAACTCCGTCGTCAGATCCGGCAGATGCCCCACGGCGAGATCCACCTGACCCGCCGCCATCTCCTCCTGCAAGTTGACCGCCGTATTGCGCACCGTGCTGATCGTAATGCCCGGTGCCCGCTCGCCAAGCGCGTGCATGAGCCTAGGCAGGAAGTGCACTTCACCGATGTCCGTCATGGCGATTTGAAACGCGCGCTGGCTCGTTGCCGGATCGAAGGCGAGCTGACGATTGAAGACCCCGTGTAGCGCATCCAGCGCCGCGGCGACCGGTTCGGCCAGTTCGATGGCCATCGGGGTCGGCAGCATGCCGCGCGATGTGCGGATGAACAACTCGTCGTTGAACAACTTGCGCAGGCGCGCGAGCGAATTGCTGATCGCGGGTTGCGTCACGCCAAGCGTCTCTGCCACGCGAGACACGCGTCGCGCGTTGTACAGATGCTGGAAGACTACCAGCAGGTTCAGGTCGACGGAATGCAGGTCCATGGGGAGGAACGCGTCTCGATGCTCAGTTAAATCACTGAAATTTATAGGGCATATAACATGAATTCTATTGGTTTATAACGCGGCTTGCGAGATGCTTCTTGCAAACGGCGTCCAAACGCCACGCGCGGTGCCCGAGGCGGGTGCCGTCAGAACGGAGACCCTCCCCATGCAAGTTCACGTGCAGCCACTCGGCGAACGCTTCGAGGTCGCGCCCGGCGACAATTTGCTCAAAGCCCTCACCGATCGTCAGATCCCGGTGTCGTACAGTTGCCTGTCCGGACGCTGCGGCACCTGCCGCTGTCGCGTCGTTTCGGGGGCCGTGCGCGAAGCCGAAGGCGTCGAATATCGTCATCACGATGGCAATGGCGATGGCGATGGCCTGGCGGGGCGCACGGCATCCCCTGCGCGTTACGTGCTCGCGTGCCAGTCGACCGTCCACGGCGACTGTGAGATCGCCTTGCCGGATGTCGATGAAGTCGTCGTGCATCCCGCGAAAATTCTCAAGGCGACGGTGCTCGCGATCGAACCACTGACCCACGACATCAAGCGCCTAGTGCTCACGACGGCGAAGCCGCTCAGCTTTTCGCCCGGTCAGTACGCCACGCTGCAATTCACCCCCGCGCATATCCGGCCATATTCCATGGCCGGACTCGATGCCGACGACACGCTCGAATTTCACATCCGCCGGGTGCCCGGTGGGGCCGTGACCGGCTATGTCGACGAACAGCTCAAGGTCGGCGATGCCGTGCGGGTATCGGGCCCGCTTGGCACGTCGTATCTGCGCACGCGGCACGACGGGCCGATGCTTTGCGTCGCCGGCGGCACCGGCCTGGCGCCGGTGCTGTCGATCGTGCGCGGGGCGCTCGCCCGTGGCATGACCAACCGCATCGACATTTATGTCGGCGCGCGCTCGCCGGCGGACGTGTATGGCCTTACGTGGCTGCGCGAACTCGCGTCGCGTCACGACGGCATTCGCCTGCATGTCGTGACGACGACCGACGCTCCGGGCGCACCCATCACACCCATCGCACCCGACGCACCGAATCCGGGATTCCGCCTGGGGCATGTCACGCACGCGCTCGCTGCCGATTACGTCGGCCCCGATGCGCTCTCGGGCTGGCGCGCCTATCTGTGCGGCGCGCCGCCGATGGTCGACGCCGCCACCCGGCTGCTGCGCGAGCGCGGTGTCGATGCCGCCCATATCTACGCCGACGCGTTTTACGCGAAGGTGGCATGACGGCCGGTGAAGTTCCCGCCAGCAGCGCACTGGCGCCTTCCCGGTCTTTCCCGCATCCCCCTCAGGAGACGATCATGAGTACCACACCGCAGACTGCCGAGTTCGACCCGGCGCCGTGCGCCGGCGCGCAGCCGTCGGATGTCTGGCCCGCCGAGGGCTCGAGCCGCATCCCCTTTCGCGTCTATACGGACGCAGAACTGTATCGGCGCGAGCTGGACGCCTGCTTCTACCGCAACCACTGGAACTACGTCGGGCTGGAAGCCGAAGTGCCGAATCCGGGCGATTTCAAGCGCACGGTGATCGGTGAGCGCTCCGTCATCGTGACGCGAGATGCCGCGGGGGACATCAACGTCGTCGAAAACGTCTGCGCGCATCGTGGCATGAAGTTCTGTCGCGAAAAGCGCGGCAACCGCACGGACTTCCACTGCCCATATCACCAGTGGAACTACGACCTGAAGGGCAATCTGCAGGGCGTGCCGTTCCGGCGCGGCGTGAAGCAGGACGGCAAGATCAACGGCGGCATGCCGAAGGATTTCAAGCCGGAAGATCACGGCCTCACCCGGCTCAAGGTCGCCACGCGCGGCGGCGTGATTTTCGCGTCATTCGATCACGACATCGAATCCCTCGAGAACTTTCTCGGGCCGGAGATCTGCGCCTACTTCGATCGACTGTTCAACGGGCGAAAGCTCAAACTGCTCGGCTACAACAAGCAGCGCATCCCGGGGAACTGGAAGCTGATGCAGGAGAACATCAAGGACCCCTACCACCCAGGTCTGTTGCACACGTGGTTCGTCACGTTCGGGTTGTGGCGCGCGGATAACAAATCGCGTCTGGTGATGGACGAGCACGGGCGTCATGCCGCGATGGTGTCCACGCGCGGGCAGGGCGGTGGCGGGGAAGTGACCTCGGGGGTGTCGAGTTTCAAGGCGTCGATGTCGCTCAACGACACGCGCTTTCTCGACATCGTGCAGGAAGACTGGTGGAAGGGGCCGACAGCCGTGCTCATGACGCTTTTCCCCAGCGTGATTCTGCAGCAACAAGTCAACTCGGTCTCGACGCGTCACATCCAGCCGCGCGGCCACGATGCGTTCGACTTCGTCTGGACGCATTTCGGTTTCGAAGACGACACCGAGGAAATGACGCAGCGCCGTTTGCGTCAGGCCAATCTGTTCGGCCCGGCCGGCTTTGTGTCGGCCGACGATGGCGAGGCCATCGAGTGCTCGCAGGAAGGTTTCGCGCAGAAGCCCTGGCACCGCGCCCTCGCCGAGTTGGGCGGCACAGGGGTGGAGAACACGGAACACATGGTGACGGAAACCCTGATTCGCGGCATGTACGCCTATTGGCGCCGCGTCATGGGCGTTTGAGGAGACGACGCGATGGTGGATTTTGCAACGTTTCAGGCCGTGATCGACCTCAATGCCGCCTATGCGGCGGCGCTCGACACGCAGCAGTGGGATGCCTGGCCCGACTTCTTCCTGGATGACTGCGTGTATCGCATTCAGCCGCGCGAGAATTTCGAGATGGGCCTGCCGCTGGCGACCCTGTCGTTCGAGAGCCGCGGCATGCTGCGCGATCGCATCTATGGCATTCGCGACACGCTGTTCCACGACCCTTACTACCAGCGCCACGTGATCGGACTGCCGGCCATTCGGCGACTCGACGACGACACACTCCAGGTCGAGGCCAACTACGCCGTATTTCGGACGAAGCCGGATCAGCTCACCGACATTCTGTCGGTCGGGCGCTATCTGGACGTCGTCAAACGAACGGGCGACGGATGGAAATTCGCGTCCCGCCAATGCATTTTCGACAGCGAGATGATTCCCAACTCGCTGATCTATCCGATCTGAAGCGAGGCACACGATGAGCGGCAACTGGATTGAGGCGGCGTCGCGCGACGCCATTCCCGAGGACGACGTGATCGGCGTGATCGTGGGCGGACGGGAGATTGCCCTGTACGGCGTGGACGGCGAGGTGTATGCCACGGACAACGCCTGCACACACGGAAACGCCCGCCTGTGCGACGGCTTTCTCGACGGGCACGAGATCGAGTGCCCTCTGCATCAGGGGAAATTCGACGTGCGAACCGGCGCAGCGATGTGCGCGCCGCTCACCGCAGCAGTGAGGCGCTATCCGATTCGCATCGAGGCCGATAAGGTCTACGTCGATCTGAGCTAACGCTTTTGCCGTGAGACCGGTGGGTTGCCCCGCCTAGGGGCAACACGACTGCACGGGCCGCCTATCGAACTTGAGAGGGTTCGGGGCGGCCCGTCGCATTTCCGCGGCGGGGCCGCCGGTCAACGCTACGGTGGGGAGCGATGTGCACATGGCGAAGTATCATTTGTTGCATTTTTATTTTGCATGAAACAAATAATATTCATGCGTGAATCGCATAGCTGTCACGGATTCGGTTTGCACAGTCCTTAAACAACCCGTTCATTCCGATACTTAACTCGCGACGATTGAGTCGTGGTTGACCGGCCGGCTGCATAGGAATGCCGAGTCAAATTGGTCGAATGCGTAATGGGTTTCCGCAGAGCGACAATGTCCGGTCCAATTTTAATGGTGGAGCGGAATATATCGATGAAGCCAGGTAGCAAATGGATTAAACGCCATCGCGTTTCAAAAAGCTGCCGGGCCGGAGTGGAATGCGGCGTCGGTTTTGATATTCGCAAAGCGAACTGCAAAATTCACCGTCGCGTGTTGCATTGTTGCGACGCAATAAAAAACCCGGCCGGAGCCGGGTCTTCAATACGACGAGCGGCGCTACCTCAGGCGGGCGCCTGAATGTTCGAAGCCTGCTTGCCCTTCGGGCCTTGAACGACCTCGAACTGCACCTTTTGACCTTCCTTGAGGGTCTTGAAGCCGTTCATCTGAATAGCCGAGAAGTGCGCGAACAGATCTTCGCCACCCTCATCCGGCGTGATGAATCCAAAACCCTTGGCGTCGTTAAACCATTTGACCGTACCGGTTGCCATACGAACTTCCCCTGAACAATTACGACTACTACATATCACCGCAACAACGAGCACATCTGAAAATCCCGCCGGCTGGCGGCGGCTTCTTAGGCTCACCCAGGCATCTTTTCTTTTAAAACCCTTATTGAGGAAAAGCGCCACGTTGATTGTTTTCGCTAACTACCAATAGTGTCAAGCCCTTTTTGAACGATAGAAGTTGTGCTCGATCAGGTTTTACCCTGATGCTTGTGCGTGCGCCGGGCCTGCGGAGACACGCCCTTGAAATTTGGGTTAAGCTGACTCATATGGGTGTGGCACGCCCCGGTGGTCGGGGCTGCGGCGCCTTGCTGGACAACGCGCGGAACGACGAGTGTTGGCATTCCGGTGGACGACCGGACGGCAGGCGGCAATCGGGACGCCGATGGCTTGCTGAACCCGGGAGTTGTTTAGAATCCACGTATGGCAACCTTACCGACAACGCATGACGACACCGTACAGGAGCGGCAGGAGCAACAGCTCAAGCCGCCATCGATGTACAAGGTGGTACTGTTGAACGACGATTTCACCCCGATGGAATTCGTGGTGATGGTCATTCAGGAATATTTCAATAAGGACCGGGAGTCTGCCACGCAGATCATGCTCAAGGTTCACCGAGAGGGCAGGGGAGTTTGTGGGGTCTTTACGCGCGACGTCGCGGCGACCAAAGTTGAGCAAGTTGTTAGCCATGCAAGGCAGTCCGGGCACCCGCTGCAGTGCGTGATGGAGGAAGCATGATTGCCCAGGAATTGGAAGTCAGCCTGCACATGGCGTTTATGGAAGCGCGCCAGGCACGACACGAATTCATCACGGTCGAGCACCTGTTGCTCGCCCTGTTGGATAACCCGACCGCTGCCGAAGTGTTGCGCGCCTGCGCCGCAAATCTTGAGGATTTACGGCAGAACCTGCGCAACTTCATCGCCGACAATACGCCGACGGTGCCGGGTAGCGACGAGGTCGACACACAGCCCACGCTCGGGTTCCAGCGCGTGATTCAACGCGCCATCATGCACGTGCAATCGACTTCCAACGGCAAGAAGGAAGTGACGGGTGCCAACGTGCTGGTCGCCATCTTCGGTGAAAAGGACTCCCACGCGGTCTACTACCTGCAGCAGCAGGGCGTGACGCGTCTGGATGTCGTCAATTTCATCTCTCACGGCATTACCAAGACGGGCGCGCCCGGCGAGTCGGCCAAGGCCAGCGAAGGCAGTGCCGAAGGGGAAGAGGGGGCGAACGCCAAGGAAAGCCCGCTCGCGCAGTACACCCAGAACCTCAACCAGCTGGCGCGCGACGGCAAGATCGATCCGCTCATCGGGCGCGAGGCGGAAGTCGAGCGCGTGGTGCAGGTGCTGTGCCGCCGCCGCAAGAACAACCCGCTGCTCGTCGGCGAAGCCGGCGTGGGCAAGACAGCCATCGCAGAAGGCCTCGCCTGGCGCGTGACGCGCGGCGAAGTGCCCGAGATCCTGCAGGACGCCACTGTCTACTCGCTCGACATGGGCGCATTGCTCGCCGGCACGAAGTATCGCGGTGACTTCGAGCAACGCCTGAAGGCGGTGCTCAAGGAACTCAAGGAGCGCAACAACGCGATCCTGTTCATCGACGAGATTCATACGCTGATCGGCGCGGGCGCCGCGTCGGGCGGCACGCTCGACGCCTCGAACCTGCTCAAGCCGGCGTTGTCGTCGGGGCAGCTCAAGTGCATCGGCGCCACGACCTTCACCGAGTATCGCGGCATTTTCGAAAAGGACGCCGCGTTGTCGCGTCGTTTCCAGAAGATCGATGTGAACGAGCCGACCGTCGAGCAGACCGTGCAGATTCTGCGCGGGCTGAAGTCGCGTTTCGAAGAGCACCACGGCGTGAAGTACTCGTCGAGTGCGCTGTCGGCCGCGGCCGAGCTGTCCGCCAAGTTCATCACCGACCGTCACCTGCCTGACAAGGCCATCGACGTGATCGACGAAGCCGGCGCCGCCCAGCGCATTCTGCCGAAGTCCAAGCAGAAGAAGACGATCGGCAAGGGCGAGATCGAGGACATCGTGTCGAAGATTGCGCGCATTCCGGCGCAGAGCGTGTCGGCCGATGACCGCGGCAAGCTCCAGACGCTCGACCGCGACCTCAAGAGCGTGGTGTTCGGGCAGGACCCGGCCATCGACGCCTTGTCGGCCGCGATCAAGATGTCGCGCGCCGGGCTGGGCAAGACGGACAAGCCGATCGGCGCGTTCCTGTTCTCGGGCCCGACCGGTGTCGGCAAGACCGAAGTCGCGAAGCAGCTCGCCTTCACGCTGGGCATCGAGCTGATCCGCTTCGATATGTCGGAGTACATGGAACGTCACGCGGTGAGTCGTCTGATTGGCGCACCCCCGGGATATGTGGGGTTCGATCAGGGCGGGCTGCTCACCGAAGCCGTCACGAAGAAGCCGCATTGCGTGCTGCTGCTCGACGAAATTGAGAAGGCGCACCCGGACATCTTCAACGTGCTGCTCCAGGTGATGGACCACGGCACGCTCACCGACAACAACGGTCGCAAGGCGGATTTCCGTAACGTCATCGTCATCATGACGACGAATGCGGGCGCGGAGACGATCAACCGCGCGAGCATCGGTTTCACGAACGAGCGTCAGGCCGGCGATGAAATGGCCGACATCAAGCGCATGTTCACGCCGGAGTTCCGCAACCGTCTGGACGCGATCATCAGCTTCAAGCCGCTCGACGAACAGATCATCCTGCGCGTGGTCGACAAGTTCCTCATCCAGCTCGAAGACCAGTTGCACGAGAAGAAGGTCGAAGTGGTCTTCACCGACAAGCTGCGCGCGTTCCTGGCGAAGAAGGGCTTCGATCCGCTGATGGGTGCGCGTCCGATGCAGCGTTTGATCCAGGACACGATCCGTCGTGCGCTGGCCGACGAATTGCTGTTCGGGCGTCTGACCAGCGGCGGGCGCGTCACCGTGAATCTGGACGAGCACGATCAGGTACAACTGTCGTTCCCGCAGGATGGCAACGCCCGTGCCGAACCGGAAGCGGCCGAAGTCGAGTAATCGTCACGGCATCGCCCAATGAAAAAGCGCCGCTTCATGCGGCGCTTTTTCGTGGTCCTCGTCGGCCGGGTCGTGTCGCCGCCGCGTGGCGTCAGTGCTTGCCGGTGCTGCCGAAACCGCCCGCGCCGCGATCGCTCTCGGGGAACGCGTCGACGAGGTTGAACGTGGCCTGCACGACCGGCACGATCACCAGTTGCGCCAGACGCTCGAACGGATTCAGCACGAACGGCACATGACCCCGGTTCCAGGTCGAGACCATCAATTGGCCCTGGTAATCCGAGTCGATCAGTCCCACCAGATTGCCAAGCACGATGCCGTGTTTGTGGCCGAGGCCCGAGCGCGGCAGGATCAACGCGGCGTAGCCGGGATCGGACAGATGAATTGCCAGCCCCGTCGGCACGAGCACCGTCTGTCCCGGTTCAATGGTCATCGGTGTGTCGAGGCACGCCCGGAGATCGAGCCCGGCACTGCCCGGCGTGGCATAGGCGGGCAACTGCGAGCGCAGGCGTTCGTCGAGAATCTTGACGTCGAGGTTCATGGTCGTATGGCGTTGGATGAGGGATGGCTGTCGAAAAATGCGGCCAGGGACGCTTCGCGCACAGGCGGGCGCGTCTCCGGTGCCCGTCAGTCGGCGCTGCGCAACGAAAACGCTTGCGCGAGCAGTTCATGTGAGCGCAGCCGGGCGCGATAACTGCCGGCCACGGTCAACACGACAATTTCGTCGGCCTCGAACTGTTCCTGCAACGCCAGCACGCGTTCAGTCACGCGCTCTGGGGTGCCGATGATACTACGCGGCTTCTCGCGCGCGATCACGGACAACTCCCGCTCACGATACTGTGCCATGGCCTGCGCGCCTTGCTCAAGGCTCGGAATCGGCTCGTTCATGCCGTAAGCCATCTGCACGCGCCGAAGGTCTACGCCGGCCTCCAGGGCTTCGGCCTCGGCGTCGGTATCGGCACAGATGACGAAGAGCGCCACGGCGCAATAGGGTTTGCGCGGCGCGCCCGGCGTGAAGCGCTCGCGGTACGCCTGCGTAACGCGATGGCCATCATGGGCATTGATGAAGTGGGCGAAGCAGTAGCGCAGACCGAGCTGCGCGGCAAGCAGGCCACCGAACTCGCTCGAGCCCAGTACCCACAGCTCGGGGCGTGTTGCCACCGCCGGCTGCAGCAGCACGTCGCGGTATGGGTGATCGTCGGCCAGCGTGTCGTTGAATAGGCCGGCCAGCTCTGCCACCTGTTGCGGGAAGTGCTCGCCGGCGTCGTACGGCCCTTTCGCAACGGCGCGCGCCGTGCGCATGTCGCCGCCGGGGGCACGTCCGACGCCAAGGTCGATGCGATTCGGAAACAACGCCTCGAGCATCAGAAATTGCTCGGCCAGTTTGAACGGGCTGTAGTACGGCAGCATGACGCCGCCCGAGCCGACCCGCAGGTGCTTCGTCACGCTGGCGAGCCGGGCGATCATGACCTCCGGTGCCGGATTGGCCACACCACGCAACCCGTGATGCTCCGCACACCAGTAGCGCGTGTAACCCAGGTCGTCGGCGGCCTGCGCCAGTTCCACGGTCGCTGCGATGGCGTCCGCCACACTGTGGCCGTGAATTACGGGGGTTTGATCGAGGATCGACAGCTTGATGCGTGCTGCGGCCGTAGTCGTCATGAGTTCGAGGCTCCAGGTCGATGGCGTCGGGCCATCGACATCGTAGTGATGCGAAATCAGTGGCCGCTGCCGGCGGACGAATCCGCGGGTGTCGCGACCGGGCCTGCGTGCGGCAGGCGCGCAATCATGAGAATCGCGACGATGCCGCCGAGGGCACCGCACAGGAAGATCGAGGCATAGCCGAAATAGTTGGCGACGAGTCCGGCCATCGGACCGATCAGCCCAAGCGCCAGATCGAAGAATGCCGAGTAGGCCGCCAGCGCCGCGCCGCGGTTCTGCGGCGGGACCTGACGCAGCGCCTCCACGCCGAGGGCCGGGAAGACCAGCGAGAAGCCCACACCGGTGAGTCCGGCGCCCACGAGGGCCATATCCGGGTTCACTGCGCCCCACAGCAGGAACTGGCCGATGGCGCTGAACACGAGCGAGGCCATGGCCACGCGGCGTCCGCCGAATCGATCGACGGCGTGCGCGAGCACGATCCGTATGCCGATAAAGCATGCGCTATAGAGCGTGAGCGCGAACGCGGCACCCGACCAGCCGTGGCTCGCATAGTACAGCGTGATGAACGCGGCAATGACGGCATAGCCGATGCTGCCCAGCGTCATGGCCAGTCCCGGGCGCCATACCAGTCCCACCACACGGAAGAACGGCAAGCGATTCCCGCCAATGGGCGCGGCTGCTGGCAGACGCAGCGCGATCGCGAACGCGATGGCGGGCAGCGCGATGTTCACCAGCGAGACCGCCGTAAAGCCGGCCGATTGCAGCAGGTAGGCCCCGAACGGGGCACCGATGGCGATCGCCGTGTACATGGACACGCCTTGCCACGAAATCGCCTTGCTGGCGTGGGCGGCGCCGAGCAGGCCGATGCCCCACGACATGCCGCCGGTCAGGATCAGGCTTTCGCCGAAGCCGAGCACAACGCGTCCCGCGATGAGAATGCCCAGCGCAAGTGCCGGGTGCGGCACCATCGACGCCGCCAGATAGAGCACGCCCGCCACGCCGCAGCCGCACAGGCCGGTCAGCACGGCGCGGCGCGGGCCGCGGGTGTCGACGGTGCGTCCGGCGTAGGAGCGCAGCAGCAATGTAACGACCGACTGGATGCCGATGGTCACGCCCACCACGAAGGCGCCGTAGCCGAGCGTTTCGTGCACGTAGACCGGCAGTACGGGCAGCGGCATGCCGATCGTCATGAAACCGAAGAACATGATTGCGGCGAGCATGCTCAGGGTCCCGTAGACGCTGACGGCGGGCCGCGCGGAGGTATGAGGTTGCGTCATTGGGCTTGTTATTGTTTGCGATGGCCTTCGAGGGCCGACGGCGGAAGGGCCGCGGTGCTGAGGCCGTGACGTCGAGCGTTGCCGCCAGTCTGTCAGCGTCGCCGGACAACGACGATGACAGACGAGACACCGATGAGACGGTGTGCGGCGCGTGGTTGGGCGCAGACGATCGTCAGCCCGGCGCGCGCGAGGGAAGCCGGGCGGCGATTTCGGCGATCAGGCGTTGGGCGAGCGATGCCTTGTCGGCACGCGGCAGGTGTTGCTGCCCGGCCTCGTCGAACAGGATGACCTCGTTGTCGTCCTGCCCGAACGTGGCCGGCCCGAGATTGCCGACGAGCAACGGCACCTGCTTGCGTTTGCGCTTCTGGGCGCCATGCGTCTCCAGATCGCCCGACTCGGCCGCGAACCCTACGCAGTAGGGCGGCGTCGGCAACTGCGCGACGGCCGCGAGGATGTCAGGGTTCTGCACGAATTCGAGCGTTGGCACGTCGGCGTCGCCCGCCTTCTTGATCTTGTCGCGGGCCACCTCGCGCACGCGCCAATCGGCCACGGCGGCCACCGCGATGAAGATGTCGTTGTGCGAGATGTCTGCCATCACGGCGTCGTACATTTGCTGCGCGGTCTGGACGTTGCGGCGCGTGACGCCGTAGGGTGTCGTCAGCGCGCACGGGCCCGCGATCAGATGCACCTCGGCACCGGCCTGCGCCGCGGCACGCGCGAGCGCGAAGCCCATCTTGCCGCTGGACAGATTGGTGAGGCCGCGGACCGGGTCGATGGGCTCGAACGTCGGGCCGGCGGTAATGAGCACGCGGCGCCCGGCGAGTCGCTTGGGCTGGAAGAAGCTGGCAAGCGCCTCGAACAGGTCCTCCGGTTCGAGCATCCGCCCGTCGCCGATTTCGCCGCAGGCCTGCTCGCCGCTGCCGGGGCCGAGGACCGCGACGCCATCGCCGCGCAGCGTCGCCGCATTGCGCTGAGTGGCCGGGTTGGCCCACATCTGACGGTTCATCGCGGGCGCCACCAGCAGCGGGCAATCGCGCGCCACGCACAGCGTGGACAGCAGATCGTCCGCCATGCCGTGCGCGAGCTTGGCGAGAAAGTCGGTGGAGGCCGGGGCGATGAGAATGGCGTCGGCCTCGCGCGAGAGGTCGATGTGCGCCATGTTGTTGTCGATGCGGCCATCCCACTGACTGGTGAAGACCGGGCGGCCCGAGAGCGCCTGCATCGTGAGTGGGGTGATGAATTGCGTGGCGGCCTCGGTCATCACGACCTGCACCGTCGCACCGGCCTTGATGAGCAACCGGGTGAGTTCGGCCGACTTGTAGCAGGCAATGCCGCCGGTCAGGCCGAGAACGATGGTCTTGCCCGCAAGTTCACCGCGATCCATAGGAAGTGCCTCCTCCAAAGTGCTGCGCGGCGCCTCCTGGGCGCCGCGACGGTGTTTTGCCTCGATCCGCGGTGCGCTATTTGCCGCGCCGCACGCGTCGCAGCTCGTCGATCACCAGCAGTACGGCGCCCACGCAAATGGCCGAGTCAGCCATGTTGAACGCCGGCCAATGCCAGCCGCCGACGTGAAAGTCCAGAAAGTCGATCACGTGGCCGTAGATCACCCGATCGATCACGTTGCCCAGCGCGCCGCCCAGAATCAGCGAGAGCGACAGGCAGAACATCTTCTGGCCGTGATGGCGCTTGAGCAGGAAGATGATCACGGTCGCCGCCACCAGACCGAGCAGCGTGAAGAACCAGCGCTGCCAACCGCCCGCGGCCGCCAGGAAGCTGAACGCCGCGCCCTTGTTGTACACCAGCACCAGATTGAAGAACGACGTCAACGGATGAAACTCGCCGTACTGGAACGTCTTCAGAATCGTCAGCTTGGTGACCTGATCGATCAGGATCGCGATGACCGCGACCCCAAGCCACGGGGCCAAGCCATAAGCGGCGCCACCCCGCGCGCCCCCATTGCCATTGCTGCGTCGTGCGCCCGTACGGGCGCCTGCCTTGCTTGCCATTATGCCGCGCTCCGGTGTTCGCCGCTGCCGAACAGATTCGACACGCAGCGGCCACAAAGGGTGGGATGGGCCGCGTCTGCGCCCACGTCTTCACGATAGTGCCAGCAACGCTCGCACTTCTGGTGCGAGGACGGCGTGACCATCACGCCTTCGTCGGCTTCGGTCGCCACCTGCGTGACGGCCGCCGCCGACGTGATCAACACGAAGCGCAGGTCGTCGCCGAGGCTCGCCAGCACCTCGTACTTGCGCCCCGAGACGCGCACGTCGACTTCGGCCTGCAGCGACGAACCGATCTGCTCCGCCGCGCGTGCCTCTTCGAGCGCCTTGGTGACGTCGCCGCGCACCGTGCGCAGGAGGTACCACTTCTCAAGCAGACGCGAGCCTTCCGCGACGTCCGGATAAGCGTAGTACGTCTCCGTGAAGATCGTGTCATTGCCCGGCTGGAACACCTGCCATGCTTCTTCGGCCGTGAACGACAGGAACGGGGCCATGAGCTTGAGCAGGCCATGCGTGATGTGGTACAGGGCGTTCTGGGCGGCGCGGCGGGCCGGCGAGTCCGGTGCGCTCGTGTACAGACGATCCTTCAGAATGTCGAGGTAGAAGCCGCCGAGGTCCTCGGAGCAGAACGTCTGGAGCTTGGCCACGACCGGATGGAACTCGTAGCGGTCGTAGTGGCCGAGCACTTCGGTTTGCAGCGACTGGGCCAATGCCACGGCGTAGCGGTCGATTTCCAGCCATTGGTCGGCCGGCAGCGCGTGCTTCGCGTGGTCGTAATCGGCCAGATTCGAGAGCAGGAAGCGCAGCGTGTTACGGATACGGCGATACCCTTCGGTGACGCGCTTGAGGATTTCGTCCGAGATCGACAGCTCGCCCGAGTAATCGGTCGACGCTACCCACAGGCGGATGATTTCGGCACCGAGCTTGTCTGCGACGTCTTGCGGCAGAATCGTGTTGCCGATCGATTTCGACATCTTGCGGCCCTGCCCGTCGACCGTGAAGCCATGCGTGAGCAGCGCCTTGTACGGCGGGCGGCCGTCGATCATCGAGGCCGTGAGCAGCGACGAATGGAACCAGCCGCGGTGCTGATCCGAGCCTTCCAGATACAGGTCGGCCGGGAAGCCCAGTTCATGCGCGTGCGAGCCGCGCAGCACATGCCAGTGCGTCGTGCCCGAGTCGAACCACACGTCGAGCGTGTCGCGGTTCTTCACGTAATCCTTGGCCTCGTCGCCGAGCAGCTCCACCGGGTCGAGCGTTTGCCACGCTTCGATGCCTTCGGTTTCCACGCGCTTGGCCACGGCTTCGAGCAGTTCCGGGGTGCGCGGATGCAGCGCGCCGGTTTCCCTGTGCACGAAGAAGGCCATCGGCACGCCCCATTGGCGCTGGCGCGAGAGCGTCCAGTCCGGGCGGTGCGCGATCATGTTGTGCAGACGCTGCTTGCCCCACGCCGGGAAGAACTCGGTGGCTTCGATGCCCGCGAGCGCGATCTCGCGCAGGGTGTTGCCGCCGCCCGGCGCGCCGTCGACCGGCTTCACGTCCATGCCCGCGAACCACTGGTTCGTCGCGCGATAGATGATCGGGGACTTGTGACGCCAGCAGTGCATGTAGCTGTGCGTGTACTTGAACGAGTGGAACAGTGTACCGGCTTCGCGCAGCGCTTCGACGATCTGCGGGTTGGCGTCCCAGATCGACTGGCCGCCGAACAGCGGCAGGCTGTCCTGATAGTGTCCGTCGCCCAGCACCGGCATGCGGATATCCGCGTCGGACATGCCGTGCGCCTTGCACGACACGAAGTCTTCCACGCCATAGGCGGGGGCCGAGTGGACGATGCCCGTCCCCGTTTCGGTCGTCACGTAGTCGCCGAGATAGACCGGCGAGGTGCGCGCGTAGCCGGCGTCGGCCGTCGACAAGGGGTGACGGAAGCGGATCAGCGAGAGCGCTTCGCCCTTCGTGCGCGCGACGATGTCGCCGTGCAGGCCGTAAGTCTTCAGGCAGTCTTCAACGCGTTCGCTTGCCAGAATCAGCAGACCGCGCTCGGTCGAGACCAGCGCGTATTCGACTTCCGGGTGAACATTGAGCGCCTGGTTCGACGGGATCGTCCACGGGGTGGTCGTCCAGATGACGATGTGGCCGTCTTCGTGCGGCAGCTTCGGCAGGCCGAAGGCCTTCGCGACTTTCTCCGGCTCGGCGAAGGCAAAGCCGACATCGATGGCCAGGTCGGTCTTGTCCTTGTACTCGACTTCCGCTTCGGCGAGTGCCGATCCGCAGTCGAAGCACCAGTTCACCGGCTTCAGGCCACGGTAGACGTAGCCGTTCTCCATGATCTTCGCGAGCGCACGAAGCTCGTTCGCTTCGTTCGAGAAGTTCATGGTCTTATACGGGTTGTCCCAGTCGCCGAGCACGCCCAGACGCTTGAAGTTGGGCTTCTGGCGTTCGATCTGTTCCGCCGCGTAGGCGCGCGCCTTTTCCTGCACTTCGCGCACCGGCAGGTGCTTGCCGAACTGCTTTTCGATCTGGATTTCGATCGGCATGCCGTGGCAATCCCAGCCCGGCACATAGGCGGCGTCGAAGCCCGCCAGGCTGCGTGCCTTGACGATCATGTCCTTAAGGATCTTGTTGACCGCGTGGCCGAGGTGGATGTCTCCGTTGGCATACGGCGGGCCGTCATGCAGGATGAACTTCGGACGGCCTTTGCTTGCGCGGCGGATCTTGTCGTAGATCTTCTTGTCCTGCCATTGCTTGACCCACTGAGGCTCGCGCTTGGGCAGATCGCCGCGCATCGGGAACGGCGTGTCCAGCAGGTTGACGGGATATTTGCTCGGGGCTTTCTTTTCGCTCATGGGGCTTCGCTACGAATTTGGAATGTCGGGTATGGGGCGCTCGCGCCGTTGGCGTTGCAGGCGGGCCTTGTGGGCCGGAAGCGGCAACGCCCGGGCAGGTGCCAGTGGCGGCGGCGGGCCGCGCGCGAGGCGCTGGGCGCCGGCGCACGCGGGCGAAGATCAACTAATTCGGTCGGTAGCCGAGGTGGCAAAGTCGCGTCGTGCGCTCGGGCTGTTGGCATCAAGCGCATGCGCGAAGTAGGCGCGCGCCTCGCGCGTGTCCTGCGCGATGGCGGCTTCCAGTTCGGCCAGCCCGTCGAATTTGGCTTCGTCACGCAACTTCTGCAAGAATTCCACACGCACCAGCTTGCCATAACAATCGCCGTCGAAATCGAGCAGGTGGACTTCGAGCAGCACGCGCCCGGAATCGTCCACCGTCGGGCGCCAACCCAGGCTGGCCACGGCGGGCAGCGGTCGGTCCGCCAGGCCATGCACCTGCACGACGAAAATTCCCGTCAACGCCGGATGCTTGTGGGCGATGCGCAGATTGAGCGTCGGGAAGCCCAGCTTGCGGCCGAGCTTCATGCCATGCACGACGTGGCCCGTGATCGCGTACGGACGGCCGAGCAGCGCATGGGCGCGCTCGAAATTGCCGTCGGCGAGCGCCGTGCGCACTTCGGAGCTGGAAATCCGCACGCCGTCGTGTGCGAAGGTCGGCATTTGTTCGACGACGAAATCGAAGCGACGGCCGGCATCGCGCAAATATTCGATGTCGCCCGCGCGTTTCGCGCCGAAGCGGAAGTCGTCGCCCACGAGCAGCCACCGGGTGTGCAACCCGTCGACGATGATGTTGCGCACGAAGTCTTCAGGCGACTGGCCGGCGAAATGGGCGTTGAAGTGTTCCACCACCAGTCGGTCGACCCCATGCGAGCGAAGCGCCTCGAACTTGTCGCGCAGGTTGGAAATGCGCGCGGGCGCCCGGTCGGGCATGAAATACTCACGGGGATGGGGCTCGAACGTCATCACGCACACCGGCAGGCCGCGTGCGGCCGCCGAGGCGCGGACGCGCGCGAGCAGCGCCTGGTGGCCCAGGTGCACGCCGTCGAAATTGCCGATCGTCAGCACGCAGGGCGCTTTGCTCTGCGCGTTGGGTAGACCCCGGAAGACTCGCACGATAATGGAAGCGTCAGGTCAGGACGTCGAATTGAGCGTTGGTGGATAATCCCGCGCGGCGCGGTTGCGAAGACCCACCGGCCTGCGGCGACGGGGCGAGCCCAGGGCGGCGCAGGACGGCCGATCCGACATTGCGGCGCCGCAGAACGTTGAATTATAAACGCTTCGGGGCCATCGCGGCGTACGACGCGGTCAATGCCACGTGTCTGGTGCGTCGCACCAATGATAAAATCCTGCGATGAAGAACATTGTCATCCTGATTTCCGGACGAGGCAGCAATATGGAGGCCATCGTCCGTGCCTGTACTGCAGAAGGCTGGCCGGCCCGCGTGGCGGCCATCATTACCAATCGCGCCGACGCCGAAGGCCTGGCATTCGCCCGGGAAAACGGCATCGCAACGGCCGTGGTGCCCAGCCAGGGCAAGACGCGTGAGGCGTTCGACGCCGAACTTGCCGCCGAGATCGATCGCCATCAGCCCGATGTGGTGGTGCTCGCCGGCTTCATGCGCATTCTGACGCCGGCCTTTACCGAGCGCTACGCCGGCCGACTCCTGAACATTCACCCGTCGCTGTTGCCCGCCTTCCCGGGGCTGCAAACGCACGCCCGCGCGCTCGACGCCGGCTGCAAGGTCGTCGGTGCAACCGTGCATTTCGTCACGGCCGAGCTCGATCACGGCCCGTACGTCCTGCAGGCGGCCTTGCCGGTGCGGGCAGGAGACACCCCCGAGACGCTGGCCGAGCGCATTCTGCCGCTGGAACACATCATTTATCCGCGCGCCGTGCGCTGGTTCGTGGAAGATCGTCTGGTCGTGGCCGATGGCCGCGTGACGATCACGCCCGGGGCCGACGGCACGCCCGATCCGCAATGGCTTTTTGGTGAGGACGCATGAGCACCCGCCCGACACAGCGCCGCGATGGCGCCAATCAATCCGGTCATCGCGCCGGTGGCCGATCCACCGATACCCGTCAGCCGTCAAAGGGCGGGCAGGCGGGAGAGCGTCAGGAGCGATATGTCCGCCCTGACCGCTACGACCGTTCACGCAACGATCGCCGCCCGGAGGCGCCGCCCGCCGAGACGGCCCGCATGCGCGGAGAGCACCTGTCGCCCGCACTCTTCGAGCACACGCAACGCCTGCTCGGCAGCGTGCTGACGTTCAGCGGCCCGGCCGATACGCTTGTGAGCACGTACTTCCGCGCCAACGCCAAGCTGGGCCACCGCGAGCGCGGTGTGCTGGCGGAAACGGTCTTCGCCATTCTGCGCCGCAAGCTCGAATTCGGTCAGCACGCAGGCAGTGGCTCCGGGCCGCTGGAGCGACGCCTGGCACTGCTCGGGCTGGCGTTCACGCGCGGTCTGGCGTCGGTGCAACTGGTGGCAACGCCCGATGAAGTCTCGTGGCTCGAGCACGTCGGTCAGATCGACCCGGCCAGCCTGTCTGCACGCGTGCGCACCAATTTGCCGGAATGGCTCTACGAGCGTCTGGCCACGCGATTCGACGGCACTGAACTCGAAGCGCTCGCCGCGGCCCTCAACCAGCCCGCGCCGCTCGACTGCCGCGTGAACGTGGTCAAGGCGAACCGGGACGATGTACTCGCGCAACTGCGTGCGGACGGCTTTTCGGCCGAGCCGACGCCGTTCGCGCCCAACGGCATTCGTCTGGCCGGCAAGCCTGCACTGCAAAAGCATCCGCTGTTCATTTCCGGTGCGATCGAAGTCCAGGACGAGGGAAGCCAGTTGCTGTGCCAATTGGTCGCGCCGCGTCGCGGAGAGATGATCGTCGACTTCTGTGCCGGGGCCGGCGGCAAGACGCTCGCCATCGGCGCGCAGATGCGTTCGACGGGGCGCCTTTACGCGTTCGATATCTCGGAAAAGCGCCTGGCGAAGCTCAAGCCGCGTCTGGCGCGCAGCGGCCTGTCGAATGTCTATCCGGTCATGATCGACAGCGAGAACGACAGCAAGATCAAGCGTCTGGCGGGCAAGATCGACCGAGTGCTGGTCGACGCCCCTTGCAGCGGGCTTGGCACGCTGCGTCGCAATCCGGATCTGAAATGGCGTCAGTCGCCACAGTCAGTCGCCGAACTTACGCAAAAGCAGGCGTCGATCCTCGCGAGCGCAGCACGTCTGGTGAAGCCGGGCGGCCGTCTCGTGTACGCTACGTGCAGCCTGCTGAGCGAAGAGAACAGTGCCATCGCCGAGGCGTTTGCGGCCGCACATCCGGATTTCGCGCTGTTACCGGCGAATGCGTTGCTGGCGGCGCAGAAAATCGACATCGACACGGGCGAGTATCTCGAATTGCTGCCGAACCGCCACGCGACCGACGGCTTTTTCGCCGCCGTGTTCGAGCGACGTTCGGCGTAACGCTGTGCTCGGCGTCGGCTAACAAAAAAGAAGAAGAGAGAGAGCGATGCAGGAAAGTCCAGCTTTCGCGAGATTGGTGCGTGATGTCGTGCGTGATGTCGGCGAACCGCAGATCGTCTGGCAGGTCGTGGCGCTCGCGCTCGCGCTTGTCGTTGCCTTCGTGCTGCGGCGCTGGATGGTCGGCCGGCTCGACCGTCATTTCGAGCGTGTCGCACCAGCACGCCGGGCGGGGTCGTCGAGCCTGCGTCGCGCCTTCTTCCCGATTTTCGGCTGGATCTGCGTGGCGCTCACGCGCGTGGTCCTGCAGGACTACACGCACGTTTCGCTGCTGATGCTCGCGGAGGTGCCGCTCTTCGGCACTGCGCTCATCTATCTGGCGTTCTATCTCGCGCGTCGGTTGTTCGCGTCGTCTCCCCATGCGTCGGGGCTGCTGAAAGTCTTCGAGCGCGTTTTCACGGCGCTCGCCTGGCTGTCGATGCTGGCGTACGTGCTCGGTGTCCACGACGACATCCTGAAGTGGCTCGCCAGCGTGCGCTTCGCCGTGGGCTCGAGCCATCTGACGTTGCTCTCGATCCTCTCCGGCCTGCTCTGGATCGGCGTGACGCTCGTGCTGGCGATGTGGGTGGGCGCGCTGATTGAAGACCGGATCATGCGCACGGCCACGCTCGACGGCAATCTGAAGGTGGTGCTTTCGCGGCTGGTCAAGGGCGTGCTGACGCTGATTGCGGTGCTCACGACGCTGTCGTTCGTCGGCATCGACGTTACGGTGCTCGGGGTGTTCGGCGGCGCGCTCGGCGTGGGGCTGGGCTTCGGTTTGCAGAAGATCGCGTCGAATCTCGTGTCGGGCTTCATTATCTTGCTCGACCGCTCGGTGCGTATTGGCGACCTCATTACCGTCAGCCCGTACCACGGCACGGTTTCGCAGATCAATACGCGCTATACGGTCGTTCGGGGGCTGGACGGCGTCGAAGCCCTGGTGCCGAACGAGCAACTGGTGACGAACGTCGTCCAGAATCACTCCTTTACCGAGACCCGCGGGCGCGCCAAGGTCAACGTGCAGGTGGCTTACAGTGCCGACGTCGAACTGGCGATGTCGCTGATGCTCAAGGCGGCCGTGGGCATTCCCCGCGTGTTGGCCGATCCGGCGCCTTCGGCGTTGTTGTTGAACTTCGGCGCGGATGGGATGGATCTCGAAATGGGCTTCTGGGTGCAAGATCCGGCTCAGGGCAGTGGCGCGATTCGTTCTGAGATCAATTTGCGGATTTGGCGCACATTTCGTGAGCATGGTATTGAAATTCCGTATGCGCAGCGCGAAATACGCATTCTGAATGATTGGACCGATGGCGTGCCGGTCGGCGGTGCGCATTCGCCGGCGTTGCCGGCAGAATCGTCTGAACTCGCGCCACAGCCGGCCGAAGACGGCGCCAAGCGGCCTGCATAGCCCGGAATTGATGCTTTTCCCCGGGCAGCGGGTTGACCTGCGACAAAATGCGTGGCGGGGACGTTACACACGGGCGTCAGTCCGTCAGGTAAAATGCTTGCCAAACGATAAAAACCCGACGTTCACTGGCACGTTTTCCGCCCATCTCGCCCCGGCATTCAGCAACTTGCCGATCTTCAGCGAATCCAAGCGTCAAGCGAGCTCAAGAACGAGACCTGACGCGACGGCCATCGATGCCCTACCGGCCCGACAAGACAAGACACGGCAGCGATGCCGTGATTGCTACCGTATTGATTAGTTTGGAGTGATATTTTGCTGGACAGTCTCCTTGGATTCATCTCGACCGGCCTGCTCGACTGGAGCGGCTGGAAGATCACCTTGTTCACGTTGATCGTCACCCATGTGACGATCGCGGGCGTGACGATCTACCTGCACCGTTGCCAGGCGCACCGCGCGCTCGACGTGCATCCGATCGTCGCCCATTTCTTCCGTTTCTGGCTCTGGATGACCACTGGCATGGTCACCAGCGAGTGGGCTGCCATTCACCGCAAGCACCACGCCAAGTGCGAAACCCCGGAAGATCCGCACAGCCCGCAAACGCGCGGCCTGTGGAAAGTGCTGGCCGAAGGGGCCGAACTCTATCGCGCCGAAGCGAAGAACGAAGAAACGCTGCGCAAGTTCAGCCACGGCACGCCGAACGACTGGATCGAGAATCATCTCTACAAGCGCTATCCGATTCTGGGTGTGAGCTTCATGATGATCATCGACATCGCCCTGTTCGGCGCGGTCGGCCTGACGGTGTGGGCCGTGCAGATGGTGTGGATTCCGTTCTGGGCGGCCGGCGTGGTCAACGGTCTGGGCCACTATTGGGGTTACCGCAACTTCAATTGCGCGGACGCGTCGACCAACCTGCTGCCGTGGGGCATCATCATCGGCGGTGAGGAGCTGCACAACAACCACCACACGTACGCGACGTCGGCCAAGCTCTCGAACAAGTGGTATGAGTTCGACATCGGCTGGCTCTATATCCGTGTGTTGTCTGCGCTGGGTCTGGCCAAGGTGAAGAAGATCGCGCCGACGCCGAAGCTCGCGAAGAACAAGGCAGCGTGCGACGACGACACGCTGCAGGCCGTGCTCTCGAACCGCTACGAAGTGATGGAGCGATACGCCAAGACATTCAAGCGTGCCTACGGTCAGGAACTGGCGCGCTTCAAGGAAAAGCGTCAGCTTGGCGAGTATCAGTTGCTGCGTGGCGCGAGCAAGTGGCTGCATCACGACGAAGCTTCGCTGCAAGAGCCGCAGAAACAACAGTTGGGCGAGATCTTCGCGCACAGCAATGCCGTCAAGACGTATTACGAACTGCGTCGTGAACTGGCCGGCATCTGGGAGCGCTCGAACGCATCGCGCGAACAGCTCCTGGGCCAGTTGCAGAACTGGTGCCATCGCGCGGAACAGAGCGGTATTCACGCGCTGCAGGAGTTTGCGACGCGTCTGCGCCGTTACGCATGAACGGGCTCAGCCAGAAATTCGTTTTTGACGCATAATCAAAACCCCGCCAAGGCGGGGTTTTGTCATTCCCGGTCCCCCCGCGGGCCACGTGAAAATGAACGCCTCAATCAAATCCGTACAATTCGAGCGCCCCGCACCGAGCGGCGCCACGTGTGTTGCCCATGCGTGGGCACGGGTCCCGGATGCGCCATCGCAAGTAGAACGCGCAGCCCTCAAGGCCCGAATCAAGCGCCTGCTCGTGGAGCAGAATGCTGTGCTGGTGGCCCATTACTACGTCGACGCCGACTTGCAGGATCTCGCCGAAGAGACGGGCGGTTGTGTGGCTGACTCGCTCGAAATGGCCCGTTTCGGCCGAGACCATTCAGCCAAGACGCTCGTGGTGGCCGGCGTGCGTTTCATGGGCGAGACCTCGAAGATTCTGAGTCCCGAAAAACGCATTCTGATGCCCGATCTCGATGCGACCTGCTCGCTCGATCTCGGTTGTCCCGCCGACGAGTTCGCTGCATTCTGTGATGCACATCCCGACCGAACGGTCGTCGTGTATGCGAATACCAGTGCTGCCGTGAAGGCGCGAGCCGACTGGATGGTGACGTCGTCGATCGGGTTGGAAATCGTGGCGCATCTGCACGCGCAGGGGAAGAAAATTCTCTGGGCGCCGGATCGCCATCTGGGCAGTTACGTCCAGAAGCAGACGGGCGCCGACATGCTCTTGTGGCAGGGCGCTTGCCTGGTGCACGACGAATTCAAGGGGACCGAGCTGGAAGTGCTGCGTCGCGAATTTCCGAACGCCAAGGTGCTGGTGCATCCGGAGTCGCCCGCCTCGGTCGTCGAACAGGCCGATGTGGTGGGTTCGACGTCGCAGATGATCACGGCCGCTCAGACGATGGCGGCAACCGAGTTCATCGTGGCGACCGACAACGGCATTCTGCACAAGATGCGCGCCGCGGCCCCGGGCAAGCGTTTCATCGAAGCGCCGACGGCCGGCAACAGTGCCACGTGCAAGAGCTGCGCGCACTGCCCGTGGATGGCGATGAACAGTTTGCAGAATCTGGCCGACGTACTGGCGTCCGGGCGCAATGAGATTCACGTGGATGCGGAGATCGGCCGCCGCGCCCACACCTGTATCGACCGAATGTTGAAGTTCGCCGAGGCGCGCAAGCAGAACGTCCGCGCCAGTGGCGATTTCGCGCGCGATGGTGCGCTGTTTGCCGGCGTGGGCCCCGCATGATGACGTCATCCAAAATGCTGAATACCGACGAGGCGCTCTCGCCCGATTTCGCCGCGTTCGGCGAGCCGCTCGAGGCGGCGCTCGCGCGCAACGTGCGCGACGCGCTCGCGGAAGACATCGGCGCCGGCGATTTGACCGGCTTGCTTGTACCGTCCGAGGAAATGGCGCACGCGCGCATCATCGTGCGTGAGTCGGCGGTGCTGTGCGGCGTACGTTGGTTTGAGCGCTGCATGCAAGGGGTCGATGCCTCGGTGCGCGTGCAGTGGCACTACCGGGAAGGCGAGCGCATGACGCCCGACTCGGCGGTGTGCGATATCCACGGCCCGGCGCGCGCGCTGCTCACGGGGGAGCGCACTTCGATGAACTTCCTGCAATTGCTTTCCGGCGTCGCGACGGCGGTGCGTCGTTATTCGGATATCGTCGAGGGCACAAAGGCGCGGGTGCTCGACACGCGAAAGACATTGCCGGGCCTGCGCCTCGCGCAGAAGTTCGCCGTGCGCGTGGGCGGCGGGGCGAATCAACGTCTGGCGCTCTACGATGGCATTCTCATCAAGGAAAACCACATCGCAGCGGCCGGCGGCATTCGGCAAGTGCTGGCGAACGCCGACCGTCTGGCCGACGGTGCGCCGGTGCAGATCGAGGTGGAGTCGCTCGAGGAGCTGGAAATGGCACTGGAATGCGGCGCGACCTCGATCCTGCTCGACAACTTCACCTTGGAAATG
The DNA here is from genome assembly GCF_902459665.1 of Pandoraea cepalis. Taxonomy (GTDB): domain Bacteria; phylum Pseudomonadota; class Gammaproteobacteria; order Burkholderiales; family Burkholderiaceae; genus Pandoraea; species Pandoraea cepalis. The sequence goes on from NZ_CABPSL010000002.1 coordinate 230,727, forward strand.
ATGCGCGAGGCGGCACGCGTCACGGATGGCCGCGCCGTGCTCGAGGCTTCGGGCGGGATCCATCTCGAAACGCTGCGAGCGATTGCGGAAACGGGCGTCGATCGGATTTCCGTCGGTGCACTGACCAAGGATGTTCGCGCGACCGATTTTTCGATGCGGATTTTGGAGACGGTGGGGTAAGCGCCGTTCGCGCTTGTCATGCTGCAAGATCGAAGGCCGCAGGGTGACCCTCTGCGGCCTTTTTGTTTTCGTCGGTGCGGCGGTGTGCGTCGATCAGAGGCCGATCAGCGGGTGCGACGCGGTAACACGGGCGAAAGCACTGTCGGCAGGGCCTTCGGCAGGGTGTCGGGGAAGTCTCGCGAGAAGTGCAGGCCGCGACTCTCGTGGCGCGACAGGGCACTGTCAACGATCAACGACGCCACGTCGACCAGGTTGCGCAATTCCAACAGATCGCGGCTCACGCGGAAGTTTGCGTAGTACTCGGCAATTTCCTCGCGCAGCAGGGCGATACGATGCTGCGCCCGCTCCAGCCGCTTGGTCGTGCGCACAATGCCGACGTAGTTCCACATCATGCGGCGCAATTCGTCCCAGTTATGCGCGACCACCACTTCTTCGTCGGCATCCGAGACACGGCTTTCATCCCACGCCGGGACGTCTTTTGCCGGCGGCGGCGTCGCTTCGTCCCGTTGAATGTCTTCGGCAGTGGCCTTGCCGAGTACCAGGCATTCCAGCAGCGAGTTGCTGGCAAGACGGTTGGCGCCATGCAGGCCGGTATAGGTGGCTTCGCCGACGGCATGGAGTCCTGGCAGGTCCGTGCGGCCGCGCATGTCGGTGACGATGCCGCCGCACGTATAGTGTGCTGCCGGCACCACCGGAATCGGTTGCTTCGTGATGTCGATGCCCAGTTCAGCGCAGCGCGCCAGAATCGTGGGGAAATGCTCGTGCAGGAATTCGGGGCTTTGGTGGCTGATGTCGAGATACACGCAGTCCAGACCGTGCCGCTTCATCTCGAAATCGATGGCGCGGGCCACGATGTCGCGCGGTGCCAGCTCGGCGCGCGGATCGTGTTGCGGCATGAAGCGAGTGCCGTCGGGCAACACCAGGCGTCCGCCTTCACCGCGCACGGCTTCCGTGATCAGGAACGACTTGGCGTACGGATGATAAAGACAGGTCGGGTGGAACTGGATGAACTCCATGTTCGCGATACGGCAACCGGCACGCCACGCCATCGCGATGCCGTCGCCGGTCGCGGTGTCGGGATTCGTCGTGTAGAGATACACCTTGCCCGCGCCGCCCGTGGCCAGCACCGTGTGCCGCGCCGTCATGGCGTGGACCTCGCCGGTGCCGAGATCCTGCACGTAAAGGCCTTGGCAATGACGCCCGGCCGTCGCTGCCGCATCGGCACGGTCGGAGGTGATCAGATCGACCGCGAAGTGATTCTCGAAGACGGTGATATTCGGATGCTGGCGCACGCGTTCGGTGAGCGTGGCGATCACGGCGTGCCCAGTGGCGTCGGCGGCATGAATGATGCGGCGGTGGCTATGGCCGCCTTCGCGCGTCAGATGGAAGCCGAGTTCGGCGGCGTCGTCGCGGGTGAACGGCACGCCTTGCGCGATGAGCCATTCGATGGCTTCGCGGCTGTGTTCGACGATGAATCGTGTGGCGGCTTCGTCGCACAGGTCGGCGCCGGCGATGAGGGTGTCCGCAACATGCTCGTCGACGCTATCGGTCGAGTCGAGCACGGCGGCGATGCCGCCCTGTGCCCAGTCGCTGGCCCCTTCGGGCATGGGGCGTTTGGCGACCAGCGCTACGCGGCAGGTTTTGGCCAGGTGCAGGGCGACGGACTGGCCGGCGAGCCCACTGCCGACGATGACGACATCGAAATTCATGATACGCGCGCTCTCTGGAATCGACGCCACGGGCGTGGTGCCATTCTCGTGATGGGAAATGAGCCAGTATAGCGAGTCAATACGCGCGCGACACATGACCCTATGCGCACATCGGAGAAATTCTGTGTTGCGTGACTACGCATAGCGTAGCGTTGCGAATTTCGGGACGCCCAAACGAAAAACCCCGCCTGAGGCGGGGTATCGAACGCAGCAGCGAACCGCTGCGAGAAAACCTGTTGATCTTATTTGATCTTGGTTTCCTTGTAAGCCACATGCTTACGAGCCACCGGATCGAACTTGCTGATTTCCATCTTTTCCGGATGGGTACGCTTGTTCTTGGTGGTCGTGTAGAAATGACCCGTGCCAGCGGTCGATTCCAGCTTAATCTTGTCGCGAGCGCCTTTTGCCATGATGATCTCCTAAAACTTAGATGGCGTTGCGCGAACGCAGGTCCGCCAGAACGGCGTCGATGCCGTTCTTGTCGATCAGGCGCAGGCCAGCCTTCGAAATGCGCAGGCGCACAAAGCGGTTTTCGGTCTCAACCCAGAACCGGCGATTTTGCAAGTTCGGAAGAAAACGACGCTTGGTTTTGTTGTTGGCGTGGGAAACGTTATTGCCGACCATCGGCGCTTTCCCGGTCACTTGACATACGCGTGCCATGAAGCACTCCTAACCCAGAATTCTGTGTAAAAAAAGGTGAGTCGAAAAGACAGACCGCGATGATACCACAAAAATCCCAGACAAATCAATCGCTTTCGCGATGCAGGATGCGAGTCCCTGGCGGGAAACGTCTGTCGGAGATTCGGGAAGGGACGGATTATAGCGCAAGCGCTGCGCGAACGCGACCCAACTGCCAAAATTCTGTGCAGATGTTGTTGTGGGTGTCACAGCTCGCCGTTCTCCGCGAGTGAATACACGCGGGTTCCGGCCACGATGAAGTGGTCGAGCAGCCGGATTTCCAGCAGCGCCAGCGCGTCGCCCAACTGGCGCGTGAGCGCCAGATCGGCCGCACTTGGGGTAGGCACGCCGGACGGATGATTGTGCGCGACGATGACGGCCGCCGCGTGCACGTCGAGCGCGGCGCGCACAATCTCGCGCGGATAGGCGCAGGTCTGGGTGAGCGTTCCCTCGAACATGACGCGCGTGCTGATCAGCCGATGCGCGGCATCCAGAAAGAGGCATGCGAAGCGCTCGCGCGACCGATCCTGCAATGTGAGGCGCAGATAGTCGTGCACGCGGGCCGGAGAATCGAGCAGATTGCCGGACTGCATGCCTTCTCCCAGCATGCGGCGCGCCACTTCGAGGGCGGCCTGAAATTGCAGAATTTTGGCCTGACCTAGCCCCGGAATTTGCCGTAACGTCTCGAAGGGCGTGGCGAGCAGCCGAGTCAGCGATCCGCTTCGCGCCAGCAATTCGCGACCTAGATCGACGGCATTGCGCCCGTGCGAGCCCGTCCGCAACAGGATGGCGAGCAACTCGGCATCGGACAGCGCACCGGCACCGCGGGCCAGCATTTTTTCACGGGGACGCTCGGCGAGCGGCCATTGAGCGATGGACATGACGACTCCAAGGAGGGACACCATCGCGCGCATGATCGCGGGTGCCACGAATATCACAAACGATGCCGTCGACAGGAAAAAATCGGGGCTGCTTCGATGGGGAGCCGGACGCGCAACGCGCCGTCCTTTACAATATTAGCTTGACCTTGCTGTGAGACCCCCATGAGTTCTGCCGTAACCCCTGTGGTTCAAGACGATTCCTATCTGACGCTCCACTACCGGATCGCCGCCCCCGACGGCGCGGACATTGTCAACACTTTTGAAGGGACGCCGGCGACGCTGCAACTCGGCGGCGGCCAGATGGCGCCGACGTTGGAGCAGTCGCTGCTGGGGATGACGGTCGGGGAGCGCCGCCGGACCGAGCTGGCGCCGGAGCAGGCATTCGGCCCGCGCAACCCGGAGCTGCTGCAACGCGTTTCGATGAAGACGTTGCAGGAAAACAGCAATTTTGGCGAAGCCTATAGCGTTGGCGATCTGGTCGAGTTCAACGCGCCGAGCGGCGGCCGCTATGCGGGCATCCTGCGAGAGTTGGGTGACGGCTGGGCCTTGTTCGACTTCAACCATCCGCTGGCCGGCCAGCCGATCGTGTTCGAAGTCCAGATTATCGGCATTCTGTAGGAATCGAAATGAGCGCCACCCAAGTCGTAGCACCGACCCTGTCGGATGCGGAAATTCTTCTGGCCCAGCCGCGCGGTTTTTGCGCGGGCGTCGACCGCGCGATCGAGATTGTCGAGCGCGCGCTCGCCATGTACGGCGCGCCGATTTACGTGCGCCACGAGATCGTGCACAACGCCTATGTCGTTGACAACCTGCGTAAGCAGGGCGCGATTTTCGTCGAGGCGCTGACCGACGTGCCGGCGGGCAACACGCTGATTTTCAGCGCCCATGGTGTGTCGCAGGCCGTACGGGCCGAGGCGGAAGCGCGCGGCCTGCGCATCTTCGATGCGACCTGCCCGCTCGTCACCAAGGTGCACGTCGAAGTCGCGAAGATGCGTAGCCAAGGGCTCGAGATCATCATGATCGGCCACAAGGGGCACCCGGAAGTGGAGGGCACGATGGGGCAGTCGGGCGAGGGCATGTTCCTCGTCGAGACGATCGACGACGTGCTGGCGCTCCAGGTCGCCGATGAGAGCAAGCTCGCCTATGTGACGCAGACGACGCTATCCGTCGACGACGCCGCCGAGGTGATCAATGCACTCAAGCAGCGTTTCCCTTCGATTACCGAGCCGAAGAAGCAGGATATTTGCTACGCCACGCAGAATCGCCAGGATGCCGTGAAGTTCATGGCGCCGCAGTGCGACGTGGTGGTCGTCGTTGGTAGCCCGAACAGTTCCAACTCCAATCGCCTGCGCGAAGTGGCCGAGAAGATGGGCGTGCCCGCGTACATGATCGATGCCCCGGAGCAACTCAAGCCGGAGTGGTTCGACGGCAAACGCCGGATTGGCGTGACGGCGGGGGCGTCGGCCCCGGAAGTGCTGGCGCAATCGATCGTTTCGCGTCTGCGTGAGCTGGGCGTCAATCAGGTCAAAGTGCTCGATGGCGTGGAAGAAAATATTGCGTTCCCGCTTCCCAAGGGTCTTGTGCCGGTGGCGGCCGGCTAAGCGCCGTCGTCGCAACAATGCCGATCGGCCAGCGGTAACCCCGCATGGCTGACAAACCGGGTGCCATATTACGTGGCCCCGGTTTTTTTATGCCTCCTTCCTTTGCCTCGCCTCCCCGCGCCGGATTCCCCACGACCCCGCGCGTCGACCCTCCCTGACGCAAGCGCCGCGTCGCTCACCGAATCGCAGATCGCGCTCGGGATTCGTCTTGCGGGATCTATGCAAAATCAAATTGAATTTCGCGGATAATCCGCGCGACGCATTTCATCGATTTTGGCGTCTTGTTAGATAAAACTTGTCGACTCGATACACAATTCAGCGAATACAGAATTGATTGAGCAATTAGCATTCGCTTTCCAGAAAATCAATTATTTATTTATTCACTTAATTAGAACAAGCGCTCCAGATAGCGCGGGCATGCAACTTGCATATCTAGTTATTGCTGTGTCCGAGCCCATGACTGGTGCATCGGTTGCACCATGACGTTACCCGCACCGGTGGGCACGGTGTGTAAAACCTTTAACCAATCCGGGGTTGCGCTTTTGAAAAAATCGGGTTGCACAAGTCGGTATAAAACCTTAGGCCTCCATTATGGAAAACCCTGTGGCGGCGAGCATCGCATCCGCAAAGAATGGAGTTACAATGCGCGCGTTTCGCATACGAAACGTTGAATTGGCGTTACTGGCGTTATTCATCCGCCGACAATTTGGAGATAATCACATGCAACTCAAGTTCGCGAAGGTACTGCCCGTCGTTGCCGCAGTGACGCTGTTGGCGGCATGCGGTCAGAAGGAAGAAAAGCAGGCCGATTCGGGCGCCGCTTCGGCGCCCGCCGCGACGACTGCCGCCAGCGGGGGCGGCGATGCGGTTGTAGTTAAAATTGGTCACGTTGCGCCGCTGACGGGCCAAATTGCTCACTTGGGCAAAGATAACGAAAATGGTGCACGCCTCGCTATCGAAGAAGCCAACAAGGCGGGCCTGACCATCGACGGCAAGCCGGTCAAGCTCGAACTGCTGGCTGAAGATGACGCGGCCGATCCGAAGACCGCAACGCAGGTCGCCCAGAAGCTCGTCGACGAGAAGGTCGTTGCCGTGGTGGGCCACTTGAATTCGGGCACCACGATCCCGGCCTCGAAGATCTATAGCGATGCTGGCATCGTGCAGATCTCCCCGTCGGCCACTAACCCGGCCTACACCCAGCAGGGCTTCAAGACGGCCTATCGTGTGGTGGCTACCGACGCTCAGCAGGGCCCGGCACTGGCCAACTACGCGACCAAGGCATTGGGCGCCAAATCGGTGGCCATCGTTGATGACGCAACGGCCTACGGCAAGGGCTTGGCCGACGAGTTCGAGAAGACCGCGAAGGCTAACGGCCTGAAGGTGCTCTCGCACGACGCGACCAACGACAAGGCCACGGACTTCCGCGCGATTCTGACGAAGATCAAGGGCGAGCGTCCGGACATCATCATGTACGGCGGTATGGACGCGACCGGCGGCCCGTTCGCCAAGCAGTCGAAGGAACTGGGCATTGGTGCCAAGGTGCTGGCCGGCGACGGCGTGTGTACCGACAAGGTGGCCGAACTGGCCGGCGACGCGATCGACAACATCGTCTGCTCGGAAGCGGGTATGGCGCTGTCGAAGATGGAAGGCGGCGCGGACTTCGCGAAGCGTTATGAAGCCCGTTTCAACCAGCCGATCCAGATCTACGCCCCGTTCACGTATGACGCTGTCAACGTGATCATCGACGCCATGAAGCGTGCCAACTCGACCGATCCGGCCAAGATCCTGGCCGCCATGCCGGCCACCGACTACAAGGGTGTTATCGGCCACATCGCCTTCGACAGCAAGGGCGACATGAAGGAACCGGTGATCACGCTCTATAACTTCAAGGACAAAAAGAAGAGCGTGCTTGACGTGGTGAAGATGTAACTCTAAGGCATTTGCGCCATGAAACGGCACCGCTGCCTACCCGTTCGGTGCCGTTTCGATCTCTGCGGAAATACGCCGTGCCTGCATGACGGGCACGGCCCCCCCTCCTGACACAGGATTACGCCTCATTACCCGCAATTCTCTCGACCCCCTCGCGCGCCCGATCGGGCAAGCGTGTCGAGAGCCCGTTCTCGGGACAAGGAGTTAGCTTCATGGATATCTTTATCCAACAAATCTTGAACGGCCTCGTGCTTGGTAGCGTCTACGCGATCATTGCACTGGGCTATACGATGGTCTATGGCATTTTGGGCATCATTAATTTCGCCCACGCCGATGTGATGATGATCGGCGCGATGGTCGCGCTATCCACCATCAATCTGTTGATGAAAATCGCGCCGGACATGAACCCGGCGCTCATGCTGGCCATTGCCACGCTCGTGTGTATGCCCGTGTGTGCCTTGACCAACTTCGTGATCGAGCGCGTGGCCTACCGGCCGTTGCGCAACGCGCCGCGTCTGGCGCCGCTGATCACCGCGATCGGTGTGTCGCTGCTCTTGCAGACGATCGCCATGCTGATCTGGTCGCGCAACCCGCTCTCGTTCCCGCAACTGCTGCCGACCGACGCCATGACCGTGATTCCGCAACACGGCGACCAAATCGGCGCCGTGACCAACGGCACAGGTGTCGTGATCGTGGTCGTTGCCTTCCTCGTGATGTTCGGTCTCACGCAGCTCGTGAACCGCACCAAGCTCGGCCGTGCCATGCGGGCCACCGCGGAAAATCGCAACGTCGCCGGCCTCATGGGCGTGAACCCGAACTTCGTGATCTCCGCAACGTTCGCGCTGGGCGGTGGACTCGCGGCGCTCGCGGGCGTAATGATGGCGTCGAACTACGGCAACGTGCACTTCTACATGGGCTTCATTCCCGGGATGAAAGCGTTCACGGCGGCGGTGCTGGGCGGTATCGGCAACCTGCAGGGCGCGATGGTCGGCGGTGTGTTGCTGGGCCTGATCGAAGCGCTGGGCGCGGGGTACATCGGGGATCTGACCGGTGGTGTGTTCGGTAGTAACTATCAGGACGTCTTCGCTTTCATTGTCCTGATCGCGGTGCTCGTGTTCCGTCCGAGTGGTTTGCTCGGCGAGCGCGTGGCGGATCGTGCATAAGCGGGGAGAAACGACATCATGAATCAACCCGTGCAAACCTCCACTGGCGAGGCCACGCAGATCTCTGCGGCGGCGGCCACGCGCAAGGCCTATCGCGGCCTGGCATTCTTCCTCATCGCGGCGATTGTCGCGCCGGTGCTCGTCGGCTACGCCGGCGGCAACTACTGGGTGCGCGTGCTCGACTTCGCGCTGCTCTACATCATGCTCGCGCTGGGCCTGAACATCGTGGTGGGCTTCGCCGGCCTGCTCGATCTGGGCTACATCGCGTTCTATGCCGTGGGTGCGTACGTCACCGCGTTCCTCAGCTCGCCTCACCTCACGCTCCACTTCGCGTGGATCGCGCATCTGTTCCCGGGTGGGCTGCATGTGCCGATATGGTTCACGATTCCGATCGGGGCGGCGGTCGCGGCCACGTTCGGCATCCTGCTCGGCGCGCCGACGCTTCGTCTGCGTGGCGACTATCTGGCCATCGTGACACTGGGCTTCGGCGAGATCATCCGTATCTTCATGAACAACCTGGACCGGCCGGTGAACATCACCAACGGCCCGAAGGGGATCACCGGCATCGAGCCCGCGTCGTTTGCCGGCTTCGATTTCTCGAAGGCGCACAACTTCTTCGGGATCCAGGTCGCCTCGGTGTACATGTATTACTACCTGTTCGTCTTCCTGGCACTGTTGATCGCGTTCGTCTGCGTGCGTTTGCAGCACTCGCGCATCGGACGCGCCTGGGTGGCCATCCGTGAAGACGAAGTTGCCGCCAAGGCGATGGGTATCAACACGCGCAACATCAAGCTGCTCGCATTTGCCATGGGCGCGTCGTTCGGTGGTGTGGCCGGCGGCATGTTCTCGGCGTTCCAGGGCTTCGTCTCGCCCGAGTCGTTCACCTTCTGGGAGTCGATCATCGTGCTCTCGATGGTGGTGCTCGGCGGCATGGGCCACATTCCGGGCGTGATCCTGGGCGGTATCCTGCTCTCGGCGTTCCCGGAAGTTCTGCGCTCGACCATGGGCCCGTTGCAAACGAGCCTGTTTGGTAGCGTCATCGTCGATCCCGAAGTGATCCGGCAGTTGCTGTACGGTCTGGCCATGATCCTGATCATGCTGTACCGTCCGGCCGGCCTGTGGCCGTCGCCGCGTCCAGAAGAGCGGACACTGTAAGTTGAGGGAGATGACCTGACTATGAGCGAACAAATTCTTCTGTCCGTCAAGGGCGTGAACAAGCGCTTCGGCGGTCTGCAGGCCCTCACCGATGTGGGCCTGGAGATCAAGCCGGGGCAAATCTACGGGCTGATCGGCCCGAACGGTGCCGGCAAGACCACGTTCTTCAACGTGATCACCGGCCTCTATACGCCGGACTCCGGCGAATTCAGGCTCGATGGTTCGGCCTACAAGCCGACCGCCGTGCACGAAGTGGCGAAGGCGGGGATTGCCCGTACATTCCAGAACATCCGCCTGTTCGGCGGCATGACCGTGGTCGAGAACGTGATGGTCGGCCGCCACGTGCGAACGAAGATGGGCGTGATCGGCGCGATCGTCCGTTACCCGGGCGCGAAGGCCGAGGAGCGTGCCATTCGCGATCGCGCGATGGAGTTGCTCGAGTATGTGGGCGTGGCGAAGTATGCCAACTACACGGCGGCGAACCTCTCGTACGGCCACCAGCGCCGTCTGGAGATCGCGCGTGCGTTGGCGACCGACCCGAAGCTGCTCGCGCTCGACGAGCCGGCCGCAGGCATGAACGCGACCGAGAAAGTGGAGCTGCGCGGCTTGCTCGACAAGATCCGTAGCGACGGCAAGACGATTCTGCTCATCGAGCACGACGTGAAGCTGGTGATGGGCTTGTGCAACCGCATGACGGTGCTGGATTACGGCAAGGTGATTGCCGAGGGTTTGCCGCAGGATGTGCAGAAAAATCCGGCGGTGATTGAAGCGTATCTGGGTTCGGGAGGCCATTGATGAGCGCAATGTTGACGATCAAGGGCCTGAAAGTCGCTTACGGCGGGATCAAGGCGGTCAAGGGGATCGACCTGAGCATCCAGCCGGGCGAACTGGTCACGCTGATTGGCGCGAACGGCGCAGGCAAGACGACCACGATGAAGGCGATCACAGGTCTGCTGCCTTGGGCCGATGGCGACATCGAGTATCTGGGCAAGTCGATTCGCGGTGTGAAGGCGTTCGATCTGCTCAAGCGGGGGCTCGCGATGGTGCCGGAAGGGCGCGGCATCTTCACGCGCATGACCATTCTCGAGAACATGCAGATGGGCGCGTATCTGCGCAACGACACCGCGGGGATCAAGCAGGACGTCGACAAGATGTTCGGCATCTTCCCGCGCCTCAAGGAGCGTCGTGACCAGCTCGCCGGCACGTTGTCGGGCGGCGAGCAGCAGATGCTTGCCATGGCGCGCGCGCTCATGAGTCAGCCCAAGCTGTTGCTGCTCGACGAGCCGTCGATGGGACTCTCGCCGATCATGGTGGAGAAGATCTTCGAGGTGGTGCGTACGGTGTCGGGCGAAGGGGTGACGGTGCTGCTCGTGGAGCAGAACGCGCGCCTGGCGCTCCAGGCCGCGCACCGCGCCTATGTGATGGACAGCGGTCTGGTCACCATGACCGGTGATGCGAAAGACATGCTCGACGATCCGAAGGTGCGCGCCGCGTATCTGGGGGAATAAGCAAGCATGAGCGTCCGGCGTGAGCCGGACGACGATCGAAGGGCGCCGAAGGCAACTCCGGCGCCCTTTGTGTTTTTCGTCGAGCGCTATGCGCGCAACGCGGTCCCGTCGAACCGGACTACAGCGATGTCGACGGCGCCGCGCCCGGCGCGAGCGGCAAGCGTTTGCCGAGGCTCACGACATCGTCGGCCGCATAGCCGTGCGCGGTGTAGAACGCCAGCGCATCGCGCGATTGCGTGAGCACCTGCAAGTTGAGCTTGAGGCAGCCGCGCTCGGCCAGCGCGCATTCTGCGTGGCGAAGCAGGGCGCTGGCCACGCCGCGACGTCGCAGCGCACGCCCTACCGCCAGGGAGTAGACCCAGCCGCGGTGGCCGTCATACCCGGCCATGACGGTGCCCGCGATTGTCTGCTCGCGTACGGCGACGAAGAACAACCCGTCGCGCATGGCAACCTTGTTGGCGATCGAGCGGCGTGGCTCGCGGTGCGGCTTGTCGGCCGAGAGGTATTCGGGAAACGCGTCGCGCCAGAGAGCGAGCACGGCGTCGGTGTCGGCGTCGTCGAAGCCGCGGATATGAATGTCGGCGGGCGGGGCGATCATGGCGCGTCCTGTTGACTGGTGTAGATGTCGGGGCGATGGATCTGCATCATCTTGTTCACCGGGTCGAGCGGTTCGAATCCGTAGCGGGCATAAAGGCCCGCCGCGTCGGTGGTGGCGAGCAGAAAACGCCGCAACCCCTGCAAGGCGGGATGCGCCAGCACGTTCTCGCATAGGCGCTTGCCGATGCCGAGCCCGCGCATCGACGGATCAACGAACACGTCGGCCAGGTAGGCGAACGTTGCACGATCGGTGATCACGCGCGCGAAGCCCACCTGACGCGCCGCGCCGCCTTCAACCTGTGTGGCATAGGCGCCGAAGCACAGAGAGTGCGCGATGGCGCGCATGAGCGTCACGCGTGGGATGTCCTTCGCCCAATAGGTTTGCGTCGCGAGCGCGTGATGGATGAAGCCGATGTCGAGCCGTGCCGGATCGGAAGAAATGTCGACGATGGCGTCGGCGGGCGGTGTCGGGTGCGCGTGACTCAGATCGTTCATTGAGGGTGCCTCCTGTGCGATAGGGTGAGCACCGCGCCGCCCGGCAGTGCCGGGCATGTCGCGGCGCGCATCATGTCGATTCGTTAAGCGTGTTTGGCGAGCAGCGTGTCGAGCATCGAGAGCATCTGATCGATCTCGTCGCGGCTCACGTTGAGTGCGGGCATGAAGCGCAGCAGGTTCGGACGCGCTGCGTTGAGCAGCAGCCCGTCGGGGGTCATCTCACGTGCAGCTTCCACCAGTTGCGGGCCAATGTCGCGCCCGAGCAGCAATGCCCGCAGCAGGCCGGCACCGCGCTCGCCCTCGCCACCGTAACGCGACGACAGGTGCTGCAATCCGGCACTCAGGTAGTCGGCCTGGGCGCGGACGAATTCGAGGAAGCCCGGTGCGCTGACCGTGCGCATGACCGCGAGGCCAACGGCGCACATGAGCGGATTGCCGTTGTACGTGCCGCCCTGATCGCCCGGCTGGAAGACCGCGAATTCGTCGCCGCAGAGCATCGCCGCGAGCGGCACGCCGCCGCCAATGCCTTTGCCGAGCGTCATGATGTCGGGCACGATGCCCGCCTGCTGATGCGAGAAGAGGGTGCCGGTGCGCCCGCAGCCGGTTTGCACTTCATCCACGATCAGCAACAGCCCGCGCGACTTCGTGAGTGTGCGCAGTTCCTTCAGAAACACGTCGGTGGCCGGCACGACACCGGCTTCGCCCTGAATCGGTTCGAGCATCACCGCGACGGTGTCGGGGCCGATGAGGGCTTCGACGGAGGCGATATTGTTCAGTTCGGCCTTCGGGAAGCCCGGCACCTGCGGCGCGAAGATCGTGTCCCAGCCGGGCTTGCCGCTCGCCGACATGGTGGCGAGCGTGCGGCCGTGGAAGGCATCCTTGAACGTGATGATCTCGAAACGAGCACCGCCCGACGGGTTCGGATGTAATTGGCCCCACTTGCGCGCGAGCTTGATCGCACTCTCGTTCGCCTCGGCGCCGCTGTTCGCGAAGAAGACCTTGCCGAGTCCCGAGAGCGTGGCGAGCAGGCCGGCCAGCTCGATCATCGGCACGTTGTAGTACGCGGGACTGGGATTGAGCAGCAACGCGCTTTGTGTGGCGAGCGCATCGCGCATCACCGGATGACAATGGCCGAGGCTGTTGACCGCCCAGCCCTGAATGAAGTCGAGATAGCGCTTGCCCTCGTGGTCATACAGCCAGCCGCCCTTGCCGTGCGTGAACACGAGCTCGGGGCGCGACGTGATGGGCAGCAACGCCTGCGTGGGGAATTCAGCGAACCTGGCGTGGCGTGCCGCCTTGGGGGCGGCGGACGCCATGGGCGATGCAGCGGCGGACGGGTTGGCAAGCGACATGACGGTCTCCGAAGGACGAGGGTGAGCGAGACGGAACAATAAAAAAAGCCACGGGGGTTGCCCGTGGCTTCGCTGTGCTTGAGAACCTGCGAGTTATCGCAGTCGATAGCGTGCCGCGCGGCATCCCGGTTGGGGCAGCGTATGGCGACGTCGGATCGAGGCGATGGCAATCAGGTTCATGTCGGCAAGCATAAGTCGGTGACGCGGCGCTTGTCAAAGGGTTCGCGCGCACTGTGGCGTGCGCGCCGCGTGGCGCCCGGTCAGCATCGCTCGATTCGTGCGGCTCACAGACCGCCACCCGGGTTGTCGGCCTCGGTGGTGAACGCATCGGCGAAGAATGCCGCGTCGGGCAGGTGGTGATGCGCGATGAAGTCGCGGCGCGCCGATTCCACCATCACGGGGGCCCCGCAGGCGTAGACCTCGTAGTCCGAAAGATCCGGCAGGTCTTCCACCACGGCACGATGCACGAACCCTGTGCGGCCTTGCCACTGGTCTTCCGGTGCGGCGTCGGAGAGCACCGGCACGAACTTGAAGCCGGGGATCTCGCGCGCCCACTGTTCGGCCAGCTCGCGCAGGTAAATGTCCTTCAACTGTCGCGCGCCCCAGTACAGGGTCATGGGGCGCTTCAGTCCCTTGTGCACCGCATGTTCGACGATGGCCTTGATCGGCGCGAAACCGGTGCCCGACGCGAGCAGCACGATCGGCTTGTCGGTGTCTTCGCGCAGGAAGAACGTGCCGAGCGGGCCTTCGAAGCGCAGGATTTCGCGTTCCTTCATTTGAGTGAAGACGTGGTCGGTGAACACACCGCCGGGCATGTGACGCAGGTGAAGCTCAAGGAAACCTTCTTCGTGCGGCGCGGTGGCCATCGAGTAGCTGCGACGCTTGCCGTCTTTCAGAATGAACTCGATGTACTGCCCGGCGAGATATTGAAAGCGCTCGTTGGCAGGCAGTTGCAGGCGCATGACGATGACGTCGTCGGCACGGCGCTCCAGCGCGTTCACGCGGCAGGGCAGGCGCTTGACCGGGATGTCGCCGAAGCCTTTGACTTCGCGCGATTCGATGACGAGGTCGCCCTTGGCATGGGCGCAGCAAAGCAGCGCAAAACCGCGTGTTTCTTCGTCCTTCGAAAGGGCTGAGCTGGAATGCGCGCCGTGCTCGACGTTGCCCTCGACCAGCTTGGCCTTGCAGGACCCGCAACCGCCGTTTTTGCACCCGTAAGGCAGGCCGACGCCCTGACGCAGCGCAGCGCTGAGTACGGCCTCGCCGTCTTCGACCTGGAACTCGCGCCCGCTCGGCACGAGGGTAACGTTGTAAGCCATACTACAATCCGAAAAATGAATAAATCGTCAAAACCCTTCGGTCGCCCGCGCCTGCTGGTGGTGGGCTGCGGCGACGTCGGCATGCGCGCGCTGCCGGCCCTCGTCAAACGCTTTCGTGTCTTTGCGGTCACGTCGAGCGATGCTCGCCATGCGGCATTGCGCGCGGCGGGGGCCGTGCCCGTTGTCGCCAACCTGGACGACGCGGCAAGCCTGCATCGCATCGGTCGATTGGCGCCGCGAGTGTTGCATCTCGCCCCGCCTACCGGGGTTGCCGGCAGCGGCACCCTGGACCGGCGTACTCGCCGTTTGCGCGCAGCGCTCGCCCAGCCGCCCAAGCCCACAATTGTACCCGAGGGAGGGCGGCGCGCCTTGTCGCGCCTGCCTCGAGCGCCGCGTCGCATTCTCGTCTACGCGAGCACCAGCGGCGTATACGGCGACTGCGGCGGCGCCCATGTGGATGAAACGCGCACACCGCGGCCGCGATCGCCGCGTGGCCAGCGTCGTGTGGACGCGGAGCGCACGGTGCGCACGCTCGGCCGACCGTCGCGGCACGGGCATGACGTGCATCGTGTGCTGGCGGCTGGGCCGGCACGCGCCCGTGCGACATCGGTGAGCGCCACGCCAGCCGTCTGGCGTTTCACCGAGCGTGCGCGCGTGCCGTGGCGAACGACGCTCGTGCGCATTCCGGGGATTTACGCGGCGGATCGTCTTCCGGTCACGCGTTTGCAAAAGGGCACCCCGGCACTACAGGCGTCCGACGACGTTTTCACCAACCATATTCATGCCGACGATCTCGCCGCGATCCTGGTGCGCGCGATGTGGCGCGGCAAGTCGCAGCGGATCGTGCATGCCAGCGACGACACCGAATGGCGCATGGGCGAGTATTTCGACCATGTGGCCGATGCGCTGGGGCTGCCCCGGCCGCCGCGGATTTCGCGAGACGAGGCGCAGCGCGTGCTGGAGCCGACGCTGCTGTCGTTCATGTCGGAGTCGCGACGGCTCGCCAACACGCGGCTCAAGCGCGAACTGGGCTACCGGTTGAAGTATCCCGATGTGGCGGCGCTGCTCGTCACGCTCTCCCGCCGATCGATTCGCGATCCTGATTGAACGAGGTGTCGCCCACGGTTTGACGTTGTTGAGACTACGGCGCCAGTTCGATTCGTGCATGGCAGCGCCGAGCGGGAAGATCGGCAACGGCAGGAGAAATGTGGAGATGCGGATCGGGGTCAACGTTGCGCGTTGCCATCGGCACAATCGCCCGCGAGCAGGGGGGCGGCGGTTGCGATAGCCCCGCCGGGCAGGGGGCAGGGGGCTGGGGGCGTTGGTGAGCAGGGCGGGACACACAGCGGAGCGCGTCGCCACGCGGCTACACAATGTGAAGATCGCACGCGCTGCGCGACCTCCGATGTCAATCGCGGCCTCGGCGGCCTCGGCGTGCCCTCACTGAATTCGCTATAATTTACTTCTATGTCGGCTAACCTCGGTGAATTGTCGATATTTGTGCACGCCAATCAAGGGCGACGCCGATGATGGACATCGACGCACCTTTCCAATCCTTTCTGAAATAAGGATTGAGCTGCATTTTGTAAGATGCTTCGGCCAATGCCGGTCTGGATGAACGCACACACTTCGGTGCATCTCGACACCAAGGGAGCACACGACATGACCACAGGCATAGGCGCGCCGGGTTCGGCGCTACATCGCGCCTGGCGTTTGCCGGGGCAGGGACCTGCCGCGACGCTCGGCACACGTCGCGCGTCGCCGGCGCCGGATCGATTTACGAATGCGCTGCGGGCGCTGTCCACGACCTCGGCGCCGTCTGCGGTGACGCAAGACAGTGCCGTGACACTGTCGCACGCCGCGAGCGCCCGGCGTCAAACTTAAACCACCGAGAGAATTTCATGAGTCTGCATGTTCTGCTGGTCGACGACGATCCTGTCGTTCGCGACCTCTTGCGCGAATTGCTGCATGCCAACGGCATGCAGGTCTCAGTGCTGCACAACGGGGCCTCGCTGCTGCGCCGGCTCGAACTCGAGCGGCCGTCGGTGATTCTGCTCGACATCATGATGCCGGAGCGCGACGGCTTGCGGGCGTTGCAGGATTTGCGCGCGGCCGGCGAAGACATCCCGGTGATCATGCTCTCGGCGCGCGGTGGGCCGCTCGACCGGGCGCTCGGGCTGGAACTGGGCGCCGACGACTATCTGGCCAAGCCGTTCGATCCGCGTGAGTTGCTCGCGCGGATTCACGCTGTGCTGCGCCGCCGCGGGCCGGTGGCCGCCAGCGCCCCCGACGCGCGCGCCCCGTACCGCTTCGGTCCGTTTGAACTCGATTACTCGCTGCGCACGTTGCAGCGCGAAGGCGAGCGTTTGCCGCTGCGCGATACCGAGTTCGCCATGCTCAAGGCGTTCACGCAGCACCCCATGCAGGTGCTCCCGCGGGTCAAGCTGCACGCCATGCTCTATGGCGACGGCATCACGTTTCGCGATCGCAGCCTGGACGTGCCGGTGTGGCGTCTGCGACGGCTCGTCGAGGCCGATCCGTCCGAGCCTCGCTATATCCAGACGATTCGCAGCAAGGGTTACGTCTTCGTGCCGGGCGGCGAATTGTCAGATGGCGCGACGCCGGACTCGCGTGAGCGATCCAGGGCTGGCGGCGTAGGCAGTCAAGACGACGGGCGGGCGCTCGCTTCGCCCGCGCCGGTGGTCAAGCGTACGGTGCGCGGCTGGCGGGAGTCGGCGGCGTGACAATGCGTTGGCGGCTGCGCGACTCGCTCTTCGCGCGCATGGCAGGGCTGGGCATTGCCGTCCTGCTGGTGATGCATCTCGTGTGGAGTGCGTTGGTTTTCTATCAGCGTCCGCGTCAGCAGGTGGACGGATTTGCGCGCGGCCTGCTCATTGCCATCCAGAGCGTGGATCAACGCGCAGTGGACCCCGGCAGCCTCGCGCCGCCGCATGGCCTGCGTCGCGTGCCGCTGACGCAGGCGCCGGCGTTCGCCGATCGCGCAGACGACACACGCACCGCGCGCCTGCGCAGCGAATTGCTCGCGCGCTTGCCGGCCGGCACGCAACTGCATCTGGTCGACGAGCGCAAGCAGGGTAGTTTGTGGGTCTTGCTGCCCCAACGCAGCGAGTGGATCGTCATCGGATTAGATTTGCCGCCGATGCCACCCTTCGTGCGCGAGACGGTCGGTATTCTGATCGGCGCGGTATTGCTGGCGTTGCTGGTGGCCTGGCAGATGCAGCGCCCGATTGCGCGCGTCGCGCACGCCGCGCGCGTGATCGCGCGTGGACGTCGTCCCGCCTTGTTGCCCGAGCAAGGGCCGCATGAGTTGCGCGACCTCACGCACGCCTTCAACGACATGGCCAAGCGCCTGGCCGAAGCGGAGGACAATCAGGCGATCATGCTGGCGGGCATTGCCCATGACCTGAAATCGCCGCTCACGCGTTTGCGTCTTCGCGCCGACTTGATCGACAGCGACAGCTCGCGCGACGGGTTTGTGCGCGACATCGCGTCCATTGACCACATCGTCCAGCAGTTCCTCGCCTACGCTCGCGACGAACCCGATACGAGTCCGCTTGTGGGCGTCGATGCGTTCTTGCGCGAACAGTTTCCGGCGCAGGGGGGCGACGAAGCCACGGCGACCGAGTTGGCCGAGAGCGCGCCGCTGTTCGCCAGCCATTTGCGCGCGGGCCCGGCGTTCCAGTTGCCGCGCACGTTGCTCGACCGGGTCATGATGAATCTCGTCGACAACGCCCTCGAGCACGGCGCGCCGCCCGTGCGTCTGGCGACGTGGTGCGAGGGCGCGGTGGGCTGTATCGAGGTGAGCGACTGCGGGGAGGGGATTCCGGACGATCAGGTGGCGCTGGCGATGCGTCCGTTCGTGCGGCTCGACGCCTCGCGCGGTGGCGAGGGTCATTGCGGACTCGGTCTGTCGCTGGTGGCACGGTTGGTCGAGGGGTTGGGCGGCGCTGTGCGTCTGGAGAGGTCGCCGGACGGCGGCCTTCGTGTCACGCTGCGCTTGCCCGTGACGCCCGCACCCGGGCTTACCGGCGGCTGAGATGATGCCTCGGGCGGCGCGGGCGGCGTGCCGCCGCGCTGAGCCGCCATCTCGCCAGGCGCGTCAGTAGACCTCCGGCACGATCATTTCATCCGGCACCGGGTGACGCATATAGTCTTCGCTGCGGGCGCGTTCGGGCAATATCACCGACGAGCGCTCCACGTCGTGATACGGCACTTGCGCAAGCAAGTGATGCATGCAATTCAGGCGCGCGCGCTTCTTGTCGTCGGCCTGCACGACCCACCAGGGGGCTTCCGGAATGTGCGTGCGCTCGAGCATCACTTCCTTGGCGCGCGTGTAACTTTCCCAGCGACGGCGGCTTTCCAAGTCCATCGGACTGAGCTTCCATTGCTTGAGCGGGTCCTGAATCCGTGCGAGGAAGCGTGCCTCCTGTTCATCGTCCGAGATCGAGAACCAGTACTTCACGATCTGGATACCGCTGCGAACGAGCATCTTCTCGAACTCGGGCACCGAGCGGAAGAATTCTTCGTATTCGCTCTCGGTGCAGAACCCCATCACGTGCTCCACGCCGGCGCGGTTATACCAGCTGCGGTCGAACAGCACGATTTCGCCGGCGGCGGGCAGATGCTGAACGTAGCGCTGGAAATACCACTGCGTGCGTTCGCGGTCGTTCGGGGCGGGCAGGGCGGCCACGCGGCACACGCGAGGGTTCAGCCGTTGGGTGATGCGCTTGATCGCGCCGCCCTTGCCGGCCGCATCGCGGCCTTCGAAGATCACCACGAGCCGGTGGCGGCTGCGGATCACCCAATCCTGCAATTTGACGAGTTCGCCCTGCAGACGAAACAGTTCGCTGAAATAGTGCAGGCGGTCGCTGCGGGCCTCGGCGCTCAGGTCATTCAGCCCGGGCAGACGAAGATCGTCGATCTCCATCTCGATCTCTTCATCGTAGCTGTCGATCAGGTCATCCTGGAGGCGGCGCGCAAGCGAGGCGTCGCGGTCGGCATCGGAATCGAATTGGGTCATGGCGACGATCTCTTACGGACCAAAAAAATACGGAAGGCACCCGTCCAGCGTGGGTGAAGACAGGCCGGCACACGGCGTAGTCCCGCGTGCAGGGCGCACCCGAGAGTGAGCCAAAGTCTGCGACGATTTTATGACATTAGCATGGCGTGGACGAACGCCGCGCCGAGGCGTTTGCGTTCCGCCTCGCCCAGCGGGCGAAAGCGGCGTTGACAGGTGGTGTGCGAGGTGTGTGCGTTGTCACAAAAAAGCCATGTGACGGGGCCATGATGTCAGGTCGGCCCGCGCTGAGGCACGGGTCACGTCGCCCCCACTTTCGCCTACACACCGCGCGCATGTTCGCCGACTTGGTTCACAACGCTTATGGCTGCGATCAGGCGGGTCTGATCTATGGCTATCGATTCACCGACGGCACCTCGCCTGAGCCCATCGATTCGGGCGAGGCCCTCGCGTGGCTGGCGCAGGGCGAGCGTGCGCCCGGCTTCCTGTGGCTGCATTTCAACTTCGCGCATGCCGCGTGCGAGCGGTGGCTGCAGCAGCATCTGCGCTTGCCGGACGAATTCTACGAGCATCTGAGCGAAGGTTCGCGCTCCACGCGCATCGAGCATTCCGACGACTGGCTGCTGGCCGTCATCAACGATGTGATTTTCGCGTTCGACATCGCGCAGTCGGAGATTTCAACGCTGCGTGTCGCGGCCAATGCCCGGCTGCTGGTCACGGGCCGGGTGAAGCCGCTGCGATCCATCGATAAGTTGCGCGCATCGGTCAAACGTGGCGAAGCCTTCCGTTCGCCGCTGGCGTTGCTGGTGCATCTGCTGCGCGATCAGGCGGATGTGCTCGAACGCATCGTGCGCGAGACGAGCGGGCGCGTGGATACGGTCGAAGACCGGCTATTGCAGCAGCGTATCGAGAGCAATCGCGCCGATCTGGGGTCGTTGCGCCGGGTGCTCGTGCGCTTGCAGCGATTGCTGGCACCGGAGCCGGCGGCGCTTTTTCGTCTGCTGAGCCGTCCTCCGCCCTGGGGGCATGTCGAGGACGTGCAGGAGTTTCGTCAGGCAACCGAAGAATTTGCCGTCGTGCTCAATGACTTGTCGGCCTTGCTGGAGCGAATCAAGCTGCTGCAGGAAGAGATTGCGGCAATGGTCAGCGAGCGCACCGAGCGCACGATCTACACGCTCACCGTCGTGACCGTGCTCGCCTTGCCCATCAACATCGTGGCGGGCTTCTTCGGCATGAACGTGGGCGGTATACCGCTGGCGGATCACCCTCACGGCTTCTGGGTTCTGGTCGCGATTGTCGCCACGGGGACCGCCGCCGCCGGCGGATGGGCGTTTCGGCGGCGGCCGGATTGATGGTGTCACGTCGAACCGCGACGCCAACACGGGCGGCTCATTGACCGTCCGGCGCGGCTTGAATCATCTTCCATCCGTTGCCGGCCGGGTCGCGAAAGCCCGCGTCGACACTGCCGTAGCGCTCGACCGGCGCCTGCGTGAACTCGACGCCGCCGGCTTTCAGTCTGGCGTAGCTTTCCTGGCAGTCCGATACGTGAAGTACCAGTGGCGGCATGGCGCCCTTGGCGACCATCGCCCGCAACGTTTGCGCGGTCGCGTCGTCGTGGATGGGCGGGCCAGGGGTGAACAGGCCGAGCTGGAACGAGGGCTGGTCCGGATGCTGGACTGTCAGCCAACGGTACGGCCCGTTGCGCACGTCTGTGTGAACACGGAATCCGAGCTTCTCGACGTAAAACGCGAGGGCTTCATCCTGATCGTCGACGTACACACCGACCACTTGAATGCCTGGCTTCATAAGACCTCCTTGGTTGATGGAGGGACTGTACCTTGGCTTGCGCGGCGGCGCTTCTCCAAAACTGCGATCTTGAGATCGGGCCGCTGCGCCGCTTTCAGGACGCATGCGGGAACACGATCCAGGCAGTTGGGCGCGGTGGTCCGCGCCGACTGTCGGACAGCGCTCGGGCTTTGTCCATTGATGTCGCGAAAGATGCGGCCGAACGTGCCTACGCTCTCCCAGCCGGTGGCGAAGGCAATGTCGGTGATGCTCAGATCGGTGTCGCGCAACAGCGTGTTGGCCTGCTCGATGCGCCGTGTCAGCAGGTAGCGATGCGGAGGAATACCGAAGGCTCGCTTGAACGAGCGCGCGAAGTGCGCTTCGGAAGTGCCGCTGACCGCGGCCAGACGTTTGACGGGCCAGGCCTCGTGCGAGGCCGAGTCCATGCGGTCTTTGGCGCGCAGCAAACGCCGCAGCAAGGCCGGGTCTTCCAACGGCGCGGTGTCGGCCGATTCGGCGCACGGGGCCGAAGACGGAGCTGGCATCGAGTCACGACGGCATTCGCGAGGGGCCATGAGTTCCAACGGCACAGACGAGATCCGCCTAGTTTAGGCGAAACACGGGGCGTCGTAGCGACGGACTCGACGATCGACGTGCGGCCCACGACGGCCAGTCAGCGCGACAGGCGCATGCCTTTGACGCCAGGCACGCGATCCAGCGCGGCCAACACATCTTCCGGGCGAATCTCCCGCGTGCACTCGAACGCGCGCGGCGTGTCGCGATGCCGTGGGCACCAGTGAAAGTCGTCGTGGTTGAAGCGCAGCGCCGGGTCGTGCCAGCAGCCGGTGCAGACGTCGCGCGCACTCACCCGGTAGGGCGTGGCGAACTCGTTGTGCGGCAGGGTGAAACCCGAGATCAGCACCGTGGGCGTGCCCATCGTCCAAGCGAGCCACGACAGTCCGCTCGACAAGCCGATAAAGGCACTCGCGTGCATCAGCCAGCGCGCGCGTTCGGTCAACGGCAGGTCGCCCGTGGCATCGATCGCGCCCGCCGGGATCGACTGCCAGAAATCCCCCTTGCCGTGCCGCGCCTTTTGATCGATGCACACGACCTGCATACCGCGTTCTCGCAGTCCGGCCACCACCGCATCCCATCCCCCCGGCCGATTCCAGTATTTGCATTGCGCGGTGCTTTGCACGGCGATGCAGACGTAAGGTGCCGCCATCGGCCGCGACGCGTCCGGCAGCACCGTCTTCGCGCGCGCCTCGGCATCGTCTACGCCAAGAATGTGCGCCGCGGTGCGATGTAGCCCTGTCGCGCGGAAGTCGCGCGGTTGTTTCACGCGTGCCACGTCGTCGAAAAACAGGCCGATGTTGTACGTCGCGTAATACTTGCGTCGCTCCACCTTGTCCTGCGCGACGAAATCGACGTCCGGATACGCGTCGCGGAACAGCGACGCCACGGCCGAGGTGACGACACAGGCCAGACGGCACCCGTGCACTTGTGCAAAACGCAGCGCATAAGGCAGCCAGCCGAGCACATCGCCCAGGGCGGCCAATGGAAACTGGACCAGTACCGCCTGCTCGCGCGCATCGTAACGATGCGCAAAGACCTCCACGTCGTTCAGCCAGATCGTGATGCCATAGCGCACAAAATACTTGGCCGGGCTGCGCACGACCCCCGAGGAGAGGGAGACATCGGCCAGCGTGCTGTCGTCTCGCAGGTCGCTGATCCGCACGCGCCACGGCAGCGGCTGACCGAAATCGGGAATGACCACGCGTGCGCCGTCATTGAAGTCGAAGCGCAGGCCGGCCGGGCCGACTTGCGTGGGCAGCAGGGCCGGCGACAGGAAAATCTGGTGCGGTGAGGGCGCAAACGGCGTGACTGCCGGCGAAGGGTCGGCGGGTGCAGTATCGGAGTGAGGCGGGGCGGGCATGGCATGGGTCATGCCCGACACCATACGCCGGACATAGCGCGAGCGATTGCGCGGCGAACGAGCGGAAAAGGGTCTATTTCTGGAAATTGGCTGGTTTTGGCGTCCAAAGGCCTTTCAGACCCTTTCGGTAATCCGTCCGGCAACGGGCCCGCAGACCCATTCGACGACGCCAAGCCCGGTCCATGGCGCCACTCGAACGCAACCGTAACCGGGGCCGCAGCGGCAAACGCTCATGCGGCGCCAGCCACCACCTGGTACTGCGCGCGCAGCGCCTGCGTGAACAGACGATGCGTCTCGCGCGGATTTTCCCGGCGCGTGAACATCGCCACCGGCGGCAGCGTCCATGTGAGCGACCAGGGCACGATCGCCACGCCGGCGATACGCACCAGCTCCTCGGCAATGTCTGCCGGCAACAGCGACACCGCGCGCTCGCTGCTGGCGAGCAACTCCCCCGTCAGGCGCGACGAAAAGCTCTCGACCACCGGCACCGGCGGTACCACGCCCGCGTGCAGGAACAGATCGGATAACTGGTCGCGCATTGGTGTGTGGGGCGCGCCCATCACCCAGTCGAGTTCGGCGAGCTGCGCCCACACCGGGGCGCTTCGTCCGAGCCGGGCGGCCAGACGGCGGTTGGCGACAACGCGCGGCATCTGGTGATGCAGCACTTCGAATTGCACCTGTGTCAGGTCGAGGCCGGCGCCCGCGCGTCCGATCACCACGTCGAGCGAGTGGTCGCGCAGTTGCGCCATCAGCGATTCGCTGGTGCCTTCATGGAGGGTGACGGTCAGTCGCTGGGGGATCTCGGCGAGCGTTTGCTGAATCGCGGCCGCCAGCGTCTTGCCGGAGATGTAGGGAATCACGCCCACCTGCAGTCGCGCCGCGTGTCCGGCCATCACGGCCTCGATGTCGCGGGTCAGGTGATCCAGGTCGTGCACCATCGCCTGCGCACGGGCGAGAACGACGTCGCCGAGCGGCGTGGGCGTCATGCCGCGCGGCGTGCGGTCGAACAGCGGGCCACCGAGCATGCTTTCCAGCTCCGCGAGGGCACTGGTGACCGCCGGCTGACTCGTCGCCATATGTTCGGCCACTCGCGTGAGCGAGCCGTGCTGCTGAATTTGCAGCAGCAGCACGAGATGACGCATCTTGAGCCGAGTGGTCAACCGCCGGACCACTTCCCCCGTGTCGAAAGGCACCGCCCCCATCTGTCCCCAATCCCCTGAAACCCCCGATGCTCCGGGCTTATAACGAAAACATGATGCCCCCATAGTAATTCAGAATCGTCCCCCGCTGGCGGCTGCCTAGAATGGCCTCACCTCTGATGCGCCAGGTCGGTAACCGTCTCCAGAATGGTCCGCGGCGCAAGGCAGAGCCGAGACATCGACCGAGGACGACACCCCCATGAGCCAAAGTAACGATCACCAGGCCGCCCTGGAATATCACCAGTTCCCGACCCCGGGCAAGATTTCCGTGACGGCCAGCAAGCCGCTCGTCACGCAGCGCGATCTGGCGCTCGCCTACACCCCGGGCGTCGCCATCCCGTGCCAGGAAATTGCCGCCGATCCCGCGCAGTCGTTCAAATACACCGGTCGCGGCAATCTGGTCGGCGTGATCACGAACGGCACAGCCGTGCTGGG
Source organism: Pandoraea cepalis (assembly GCF_902459665.1). Lineage (GTDB taxonomy): Bacteria > Pseudomonadota > Gammaproteobacteria > Burkholderiales > Burkholderiaceae > Pandoraea > Pandoraea cepalis. Next base: position 255,687 of record NZ_CABPSL010000002.1, read on the forward strand.
TCTTGGCAACATCGGCGCGCTCGCCTCCAAGCCGGTGATGGAAGGCAAGGCCGTCCTCTTCAAGAAATTCGCCGGCATCGATGTGTTCGACATCGAAATCACCGAGAGCGACCCGGACAAGCTGGTCGAGATCATCGCGAGTCTCGAAGCCACTTTCGGCGGTATCAACCTCGAAGACATCAAGGCCCCGGAGTGCTTCACCGTTGAGCGCAAGCTGCGTGAACGGATGAAGATCCCCGTCTTCCACGACGATCAGCACGGCACCGCCATCACCGTTTGCGCCGCGTTCATCAACGGCTTGAAGGTCGTAGGCAAGGACATCCGCGAAGTCAAGGTCGTGACCTCGGGCGCCGGCGCCGCCGCGCTTGCCTGCCTGGACCTGATGGTCGATCTGGGCCTGCCCGTCGAGAATGTCTGGGCAACCGACATCGACGGCGTGGTCTACGAAGGCCGCACGGTGGGCATGGACCCGGACAAAGCGCGCTTCGCGCAGCCGACCGACAAGCGCACGCTCGCGGAAGTGATCGAGGGCGCCGACGTGTTCATCGGACTGTCCGCTGGCGGCGTGCTCAAGCCGGCAATGCTCGGGACGATGGCGGCGCGTCCGCTGATTCTGGCGCTCGCCAACCCGACGCCGGAAATCTTCCCGGAAGAAGCGCGCGCCGCGCGCGACGACGTGGTGCTCGCCACCGGCCGTTCGGACTTCCCGAACCAGGTCAACAACGTGCTGTGCTTCCCGTATATCTTCCGCGGCGCGCTCGACGTGGGGGCGACCACGATTACGCGCAACATGGAAATCGCCGCCGTGCACGCGATTGCCGCGCTGGCCCAGGAAGAGCCGAACGACTCCGTGGCAACCGCCTACGGCGCGTATGACCTGTCGTTCGGGCCGGAGTACCTGATTCCGAAGCCGTTCGATTCGCGTCTGATCGTGCGCATTGCGCCGGCCGTGGCGCGCGCCGCCATGGAAGATGGCGTGGCCACGCGCCCGATCGCCGACTTCGACGCATATGCCGACCAGTTGCAACAGTTCGTGTATCACTCGGGCGCGTTCATGAAGCCGATCTTCTCGGCGGCCAAGCAACTCGTGCGCGACGGCGGCAAGTCGCGCATCGTGTTCGCGGAAGGCGAGGAAGAGCGCGTGCTGCGTGCCGTGCAGGTGATCGTCGACGAAAAGCTGGCGCGTCCGATCCTGGTGGGCCGCCCGGAAGTGCTGCTCGCGCGCATCGAGAAGTTCGGCCTGCGCCTGCGTCTGGGCGAGGATGTCGAGGTGACCAATCCGTACTACGACGAGCGTTTCCACCAGTACTGGACCAACTACTGGGAGCTGCGTTGCCGTGACGGCATCACGAAGGAAATGGCGCGTGTCGAGATGCGCCGCCGTCTCACGCTGATCGGCGCGATGATGGTGCGCCTGGGCGATGCCGACGGTATGATCTGCGGCACCGTGGGCGCGTATCACGACCACCTGCGCTTCGTCGACGAAGTCATCGGCAAGCAGCCGGGCGCGAATACTTACGCGGCGATGAACATCCTGCTGCTCGACAAGCGCACCGTGGCGCTCGTGGACACGCACGTCAACGATGACCCGACGGCCGAGCAGATCGCCGAGTTCACGATGGCCGCCGCCAAGCAGATGTCATGGTTGAACCTGAACCCGAAGGTCGCGCTGCTCTCGCGTTCGAATTTCGGCTCGGGCAGCGCCGCGTCGGGAACGAAGATGCGTCGAGTACTGGAGATGGTCAAGGCGCAGGCGCCGGAGTTGGAGATCGACGGCGAAATGCACGGCGACTGCGCGCTCGATGAAGGTCTGCGCAGCCGCATTCTGCCGCAGTCGCGGTTGAAGGGCGCGGCGAACCTGCTGGTGTGCCCGAACGTCGATTCGGGCAACATTGCCTACAACCTGCTCAAGACGGGCGCGGGCAGCAACGTGGCGGTAGGACCGTTCCTGTTGGGTGTCGGAGCACCGGTCAACGTGCTGACGTCGAGCTCCACCGTGCGACGCATCATCAACATGACGGCGCTGACCGTTATTCAAGCCAATCGCGACTGATGACTACACGGGGGGCACGCTTGGGGAGAATTTCCTGGGTGTGACACCCGTCACGGCCCCGGCCGGTCCGGCAGACGTATCGATCCGATGCGCTGCCGGCCACGCCGGGGCTTTTTTCGTTTTCAAGCCTCGCGGCCCGAATCAGTTGCGGTGGTCGCGGCCGTGATCTCGGCCGTCGTGGCCATGGCCGCGGCCATGATCGTGGTCGTCACGACGATCCGGTCCCCGGCCGCGATCACCGCGATCCCAGCCGCCGCGACTCAGTGCCCAGCCGTTCGGGCCTTGATGCCAGGCCGGCGCGCGATACGCGTAGCCCGGACGGTCACGTTCCCAGTGACCGCCGCGCCACTCATGGCGATGGCCGTCCCAGTCCCAGAAACCCGGCGCCCAAACATATCCGACGCGCGGCGGCGGAATCGGCTCATAGCGCGGCGCCGGCGGCGCGCCGATGTTGATGGACACGCCCACCTGTGCATGGGCCGGGGCGGTGGCAATGCCCCCGAGCGCGGCGGCAACAAGGGCAACGGTCAGCGTCAGTTTTTTCATGATGGCTCCCTTTGAGTTCGATTTTTGGGTACGTCTTCATCGTACGAGGAGCCGCGTCTACCGCGAAGCGAATAGTCGTAAAAAAGTGTTGGAATTGTTTCGTTTTGTTTGTCGAAACGCGGCCTGACATGACGTAGCGCAAGCCGGAGCTTTGCATTGCCTCGCAGACGCTCGGGAGCGCCCCGCCAGTCAATGTGAGCGCCGAGGCGTCACGACTTCGACGCGTGCTGATGACGATATTCCTGCGTGCGTCCGCCGTAACCATAGGCCGCGCCGCGCGCATCGATCACGTGGATGTACGAGCACTCGTGCACGTTGCCGAGCAGGCCCGACAACGTTTCGAACACCTGAGCAATGAATTGCGCCTTCTCCGCTTTCGTGTTCGTCTCGTCGGTCACGCTGATGTCCAGATGGAAGGCGTTTTTTCCTTGCTCCGAGAGCGGCGCGCCGCCGATGAACCAGCGCGTGTGCGGAATATAGTCGACGGTCACGGCGATGACCTCCGGCGCCTTGTGCAGCGTGTCGACGGTCAGTTGCGAGACCGCGCGAACGGCGTTGCGGGTGAGGGCGTCGTCGGGCGTGCCCGAGAGTTGCAGAACGATGTGCGGCATGGTGCGGCTCCCAAAGATTAAGCGGTGCTGAGTGATGTGAAGACAACGCCCTCAGTCTAGGGAGAGGATTGACATCGGAAAAGCGGGAATTTACGATTTGATCCATCGTTTTTGTCAATGGATGAATGCATGACGCCCGGTTTCGATTTCGATCAGTTGCGCACCTTCGTGGCGGTGGCCGAGGCGGGCAGTCTGTCGGCCGCCGCGCCGCGCGTGTTCCTGTCGCAGTCGTCAGTGAGCGAGCAGATTCGCAAGCTCGAAGTGCGCATCGGCGTGACGTTGTTCACGCGCGGCAAATTTGGCGTAAGCGCGACGCCGGCGGGCGAGCGGCTGCTCGGACACGCGCGGCAGTTGCTCGCGCAGTCCGAACGGGCGTGGCATGACGTGCGCGGATTTTCCCTCGCCGGCGAATTGCGGCTGGCGATCACAGACTACTTCCGTCCGGCCGAAGTCGCGCGCATGCTGCGGCATCTCGGCATGGCGTATCCGTCGCTGCGCATTCACGTCACGATTCTGAAAAGCGGGGAGATCGAGGCGGGCTATGACACGGGCGACTTCGACATCGGTCTGTCGATGCGCGTGCTCGGCAAGGCGCTCGCTCGCGAGGCGGTGGCCGGCACGCGCACGCTGGGGCGCGAGTCGCTCGAGTGGGTGGCATCGCCGGACCTCGTTCTGGCGGCCGGCGCGCCGCTACCGCTGCTGGTGCTGCCCGATAGCTGTGCGCTGCATCGCTTCACCACGCAATGGCTTGACGACCACCGTGTGCCCTACACGATTGCGCACGTGGCCTCGGGCGTGGCGGGGCTGCAATTAGCGTTGAGCGCGGGGCTCGGGGTGGCGTGCCTGAATGCGTCGGCGTCGGGGCCGTCGCTTGCGCGTATCGAAACGTTGATGCCCGGGCGGCGCCTGCCCGCGCTACCGGACGCCGAATTTCATTTGCTTCCCGCGCGCCGCGGCGAGCCTGAGTGGGTCACGCACGCGCGCGATGCGTTGGCCGAGCAGCTCACAGCGCGTTGAGGGGAATCTTCAGATAGCGCGTGCCGTTGGCTTCCGGCGCTGGCATGTCGCCTGCACGGATGTTGACCTGTACGGCGGGTAGAATCAGCGTCGGCATCTCGAGCGTCTTGTCGCGGGCCTCACGCATGGCGACGAAGGTGTGCTCTTCGATGCCGTCGTGCACGTGGATGTTGGCGCGCCGTTGCTCGTCCACGGTCGTTTGCCAGTTCGCCGCGCGTCCGGCGGGCGGGTAGTCGTGGCACATGAACAGACGCGTCGACGCCGGCAGCGCCAGCAGGCGGCGGATCGAGCGGAAGAGCGTGTGGGCATTGCCGCCGGGGAAGTCGCAGCGTGCCGTGCCGACATCGGGCATGAAGAGGGTGTCGCCGACAAATACGGCGTCGCCCACGCGATAGGCCATGTCCGCCGGCGTATGGCCGGGGACGAACATCGCTTCGGCCTGCAGCGCGCCAATGGCGAACGTCTCGCCGTCTTCGAACAAATGGTCGAATTGCGAGCCGTCTGGCGGCACGTCGGCGCCCAGATGGAACAGCGTCTTGAAGACGTGCTGCACCTCCCGGATGTGCGCGCCGATGGCAATGCGTCCGCCGACGCGTTCCTTGAGCCAGTGCGCTGCGGACAGGTGATCGGCGTGCGCATGCGTCTCAAGAATCCAGTCGACCGTGAGCTTGTGTGCGGCCACGAAGTCGAGCACGCGCTCAGCCGATTCCGTATGCGTTCGGCCGGCCTTGGGGTCGTAGTCGAGCACCGGATCGATGATGGCCGCGCGTGAGCCCGGCGCATCGAACACCACATAGGTCACCGTGGAGGTGGTGGTGTCGAAGAAGGCTTCGATGTTGGCGGGCGTGGCTGGCATGATCGGCTCCTGCATTAATTTATTAATTGATATATTATAGTCTAGTATAATGTTTATGGCGACGTGACCTCTCACCGCGCCGCAATGCTCTGAATGGTTCGATCCTGCCATGCCAAATGTGACTGCGCTATCCCCTGTCGACCGGGCCACGGCCTCCGCGGACACCGCGCCGCTGGATGTCGCACGGTTGCGCGCCGCCGCGTGCGATGCCACCGCGCTGCTGCGTGCGCTGGCCAACGAAGACCGTCTGCTGATCCTGTGCCAGCTCACACAGGGCGAACTGTCTGTGGGGGAACTGGAGGCGCAGCTCGACATTCGGCAACCGACACTCTCCCAGCAGCTCGCCGTGCTGCGTACCGAGTCGCTGGTGACGACCCGGCGTGACGGCAAACGTATCTACTATTCGGTCGCCGATGGCGCAGTGCTTGCCTTACTGGCATGCCTCTACGACCAGTTTTGTCCGAAATTCTGATTAATTGACGGGACGCTCCGCACATGACCCTCGATACCCTTCACTTCACCCCATGGACCGCGTTGGCCGGCGGTTTGCTCATTGGCCTTGCCGCCGTCTGGCTGATGCTGGCGACCGGGCGCATTGCAGGCATCTCCGGCATTGCCGGAGGCCTGTTGCGTCCTCGCGCCGGCGATGTGGGCTGGCGCATCGCCTTCGTCGTCGGGTTGATGGCGGCCCCTTGGGCGTACCGCGCCGTGGCCGTCGTGCCCGCGGCGCAGATCGACGCCAGTGCCGCGATGCTCGTGGCGGCGGGTGTGCTGGTCGGCTTCGGCACGCGACTCGGGTCGGGCTGTACGAGCGGCCACGGCGTGTGCGGCTTGTCGCGGCTGTCGTGGCGCTCGCTCGTCGCCACGCTGTGTTTCATGGCGATGGGTTTCCTGACCGTGTTCGTCGTGCGCCACGTACTCAATCTGGGAGGTGCGGCATGAAGAAGCTGCTTTTTGCGTTCATTGGCGGGCTCGTCTTCGGGCTGGGGCTGATACTTGCCGGGATGGCGAATCCGGCGAAAGTGCTGGGCTTTCTCGATTTGGCCGGCCGGTGGGATCCGTCGCTGGCGTTCGTGATGGGCGGGGCCATCGCGGTGGGGCTGGTCGGGTTCCGGCTGGCACGCTCGCAGGCACTGGCCTGGACGGGCGAGCCGCGTGCCTGGCCGGGGGCGAAAGGTTTGGACAAACGGTTGGTGCTCGGGGCGCTGACGTTCGGTGTCGGCTGGGGAATCGCGGGGATTTGCCCGGGACCTGCGCTGGTGCTGCTTGGCGCGGGTTCGGGCAAGGGACTGCTGTTCGTCGTCGCCATGATCGCCGGCATGGCGCTGCACGCGGTCATGACACGGGCCGACGCGAAGTAACGCGCGCGGCTCAGTGTTTTCTCGCCAACTCCGTGCCCGCGTCGGCAGCCAGTTGGCGGGTGACCGGAATCGATAGCCAGGAGAACAGGCCGATCACGAGGAACGCCGGCAGGAAATCGCGGGTGGTCAGGTGTTCGTGGCCGGCCAGCCGGCTGCTCGCCTGCAGCACCATTCCCGAAATCGTCACGCCCAGCCCCAGCGACAACTGCTGAACCACGCTCGCAAGACTCGTGGCTCGGCTGGCGTCGGCGCTGGCAATGTCGGCGTACACGATCGAATTGAGGCAAGTGAACTGCAGCGATGGGAAGAAGCCGCCGAACGCCACGACGGCAAGCATCACGATCACCGGCGTGTCATGCGAGAAGAATCCGTAAGACGACAGCGCCAGACCGGCCAACGCCGCATTGACGATCAGCACGCGGCGAAAACCGAATCGCGCGAGCACGCGCTGTGCAATCGCCTTCATGAAAATCGCCCCGAACGCCGACGCGCAGGTAATCATGCCGGATTCGAACGGATCCATATGCAGCCCCTCCTGCAGCGCCAACGGCAGCAGAAACGGCACGGCCCCCAACCCGATGCGAAAGAGCGATCCGCCGACGACACTGGCGTGGAACGTCGGGATGCGCAGCAACCTGAGGTCGAGCAGAGGCGCTTGCACACGATTGGCATGGCGCCAGTAGGCATAGACAAAGAGGGCCCCCACGGCGCACAGGGTGACGACGACGCTGCCGTCGATGTGGGGCTCACCGATCATGGCCAGCCCGAGCATGAGCAGGCCGCTGCCGAGTGCGGAGAGGACGAAGCCTAGCGTGTCGAGGCGTCCGGCGTCGCCGCCGCGCTCGTTGTCGATGTATTTGCCCGCGAGGTAGATGCCGAGCAGGCTCACCGGAATGTTGACGAAGAAGATCCAGCGCCAGTGCAGATAGGCCGTGATCGCGCCGCCCAATGGCGGGCCGATGACCGGTCCGAGCAGCGCTGGCATCGTCAGGTAACCGATGGCCTTGACCAGATCGTGCTTGGGCACCGCGCGAAAGATGACCAGACGGCCGACCGGCACCATCATCGCGCCGCCCACGCCCTGCAGAAAGCGGGCGAACACGAACGTCGGCAGCGAAAACGACAGCGCGCAGAGCATCGAGCCGGCCATGAAGATGCCGATCGCGGTGCGGAAGACGTTGCGCGCGCCAAAGCGATCGGAGACCCAGCCGCAGATCGGAATGAAGATGCCGAGCCCGACCACGTAGGCGGTGAGCGCCATCTTCAGTGAAATCGGGTCTTGATGAAGATCTCGCGCCATGGCGGGCAGCGAGGTGGTGATCACCGTGGCGTCGATGTTCTCCATGAACAGGGCGCAAGCGATGATGAGCGGAATGATGACGGCGCGCGACACAATGGGGGGAATGGCTGGCGCAAAGACTCGGATTGTCCCACGATTTAAGCGACTGCTTCAATCGCCGAGGCGACGCCTAGCGCTGGTTGGCCGCCAATTCGTCGGCGTTGAGCCGGTACAGCACGTGACGGCGCATCCGGTGGCCGGCCGGAATCAGCGGATGCAGAAAGTCTTCATCGGGGCAATGGCGCATGCCGATGCGCTCCATGACCGCGCGTGAGCGAACGTTCGCGGGAACGGTGAACGACACCAGCGCGTCGAGGCCGAGCGTTTCGAACGCGAAATATGCGGCGGCGAGGGCCGCCTCGGTCGCGTACCCTTTCGACCACCAGGCACGCGCCAGCCGCCAGCCGATCTCCACGGCCGGCGCGAAAGGGGCGTCGAAACCCACGCGCATCAGGCCGACGAACCCCGCGAACGGCGTCACGCCTGGGATTTCCAGCACCCAGGGACCATAGCCATGCGTCTCGATATGTTGGGCCAGCCGGTGCGCGACGGCGTCGCTCTGGGTCCGGTCGAGTGTCGTCGGAAAGTGGCGCATGACATCTCGATCGGCATTGAGCGCGGCGAAAAGTGGCAAATCCTCCGGTCGCCACTGACGCAAGACCGTGCGCTCGGTAGTGAGCGCGCGCGCGGGGGTACCGAACGGCGAATGCGAATCCTCAGCCAGCGTCGACGTGCTCATGCGCTCAAAATTCCGTTGAATTCGCCCGAATCCGAATGGCAAATCGCCGATTGTGACAATTCTGGATTGACTTAATTCGATCTGCGCGAACATTGTGTTCGTGCCCGTCAATATTGCCATACGAACCGTGACGCGCAGTAGCGTCAGGCCCGACGGTTCTATTGTACGAAAATGCGATCGACTCGGGAGATGGCATCGACGCACGCGTTTGATGGCTACGATTCGACAATCGAGAGTGACACCAATGGCACGCCCGAGACGACGTCCGGCGAATCGCATGGATCCGGGCGCCAGTCGGGTTATCCGTGAATTACGGCGCTGGGATGCGAATAATCCGAATGAGTGAAGTCTTTCGGATCACGGAACGATCGGATAGCGATTGAATGTTTGGGGAGCACCTATTGCTCGAGGCATCGCGCAATGATGCCATCTGCGTCGTCGGCGCCAAACATGGCCCGGCAAAAAAGCCTTACGAAAACTTGCAGGGGAAAGTGTGAACTTATCATGCCGCCTCGCGTCCACATCGCACGATGGCGGGAATGCTTTTGCGATTACCGGCAATGGGGCACGCTAATGCCTCGATATCGACGAGGCCGATTTGATGATATTCCGGGAATCGCGCCCCGATTCTGTGCATTGTTGGAAGCATCGATCGGACGATTCAATGCGATTTTGGCGTTTCCAGACTCATTCTCTGGAAATGCGGTTTTCAAATTATTAAAACTCGTGCTATTTTAAGTGGCGATCCATTTTAACAACCCAAGGACAGGCCAGATGGCAAGCTATAAAGAACTCGTCGCGCAGCGCGAAAAGATTGAAAAGCAAATCGAAGAGGCTCGGGCCCGTGAAGTCGCTCAGGTCATCGCTGAAGTCAAACAGAAGATTCAGGAATATGAACTGTCCGCCAAGGATCTGGGGCTTGTCGCAACCGATGGCCGTCGCCGTGCCGCGCGCGCCCAGATTGCGCCGAAGTATATGAATCCGGCCACGGGTGAAACGTGGTCAGGCCGTGGCCGCGCCCCGAAGTGGGTCGGCAAGAACAAAGAGAAATTCCTGATCAAGTAATTCGCTGACCCAATCCGAACCGGTACTGCCGGTCACATGTCAGGGGGGGCGGGGAGCCACCATCGCTGCGCCGCGGTCACGTCCGCGGCGGCGAGCGTTGGCCGCCGTGTCCCTGTGCGCACTAGCGCAGCCATCCAGTCGTCGCATTGCCCCCAACCCGGATCGTCTGGCTGTGGCTTGATGTGATGCCGTGCCGTAAAGGACAAAACCCGCCGTTCGTACACCGACGGCGGGTTTTTTATGGTGTGTGCCGTGTATCCGGCACGCGTCGTACGCAGAGTTCGCTTATTCCGAGCCCGGATTCTCCCGCGGAAACATCAGCGTGACCTGCAAGCCGCCGGTGGGCCGATTGCTGAACGACACGCGTCCGCCCAGTTGCTGGGTGAGCTTATCGACAATGGCGAGGCCGAGCCCGCAATGCGCATTGCCGCCGCGAGCCGGATCAAGCCGGACGAACGGCCGCACGATGCGATTGATGTCTTCATTGGCAATGCCCGGACCGCTGTCTTCGATCACGAGACGCCATCCGCTCGCGTCGTGTGACGTGCGAATCGCGAGCGGCGCCTGTCCGTACGTCACCGCGTTATCGAGCAGGTTGTTCACGATGCGCTCGAGATAGGTCTGTCTGAGCTTGAAGCCCGGACCGGCCTGAAGATCCAGTTCGATGGCATAACCTTGATCGAGGAACGGGGCGACCAGTGCGGGAATGCGGGCTTCGACCGGCGACGTCGCACTTTCCATTTCGATGCCCCGGGCAAACAGCAGGAACTGATCGACGATGCGGGTCATCGATTCGGCGTCGCGTGTAATGCCCTCGCTCATCTGGGCGTCGTCGAGCATTTCGGCACGCAGACGCAACCGTGCAAGCGGCGTTTTCAGATCGTGGGCAATGCCGGCAAGCATGGTGTTGCGCTCCCGGTCGGTTTGCACGATGTCGTGGCTCATGCGATTGAAGCGCTCGGTCAGTTGACGCAACTCCAACGGGCCGCGCTCCTTGACCTGGGTGCGAATGCGATGGGTGGCGAGTTGCTCGGCGGCGGCGGCCATGTCCCGCACCGGCCGCTGCAATTGCCACGCCGCGAACAACGCAAAGATGACGGTAATGCCGAGGACTGCGGCCAGACCCGGCAAAATCATGGCCGTGCCCGGCGGGTTACGCACGGACAGCACCGGCGTGGCGATCCAGTAATCGCGGCCCGGCAGGCGGGCCCAGATGCGAGGCGGTGGCGTGCGCTCCACGCGCAACTGCGTGCCCGCGGGCAGGCGCCGGGCGAGTTCGGTCGTCAGGCGGGCGGTCTTGCTGGCGGCCTCGAAGACGTCGCCATGCGCGAACGAGACCGGCACGACCTGCACGAGATCCGGCAATGTGAGCGTCGAGCTGCCGTCGTGCACTTCGGCCGCCGCCTTGATGATGAAGGCCATTTGCTCAGCGGCATTTTGCACGCGCGTCTCATCGTGATCGCTGCGCAGGATCGTGAGATACGAGAAATGGCTGATGACCAGCGCTGCGATGATGAGTAGCGCGAGCCGGCCAAATAAAGTGTCGAAACGGCCTTTCATGCAGGGCTCTGCCTGTGGGCTGGGGTAAGCAGTATCGGCTGCATGCCGGCGTCCTTGTCAGACGGGGAGGTGACGTCGTCGAACAGGGCGACGACGCAGCGTTGTGTCCGGCGCCGGGCCATCAACCGGTGGCCATGTCGGCGCGTTGACCGTCGGGAACGAAGATGTAACCGCGCCCGCGCACGGTCTGGATGAAGCGCGGGCTCTGCGCGTCTTCGTCGAGCAGACGGCGCAGGCGCCAGATCTGCACATCGATGCCGCGATCGTTGACATCGCTGTCCGCGCCGTAGAGCAGTTCGATGATGCGTTCGCGCGAGAGCACCTGCATTGCGTGGTTTACCAGCAGGCGCAACAAGCCGTATTCGCCGTCCGAGAGCGTGAGCAACTGCGCATCGCGGGTGAGCGTGCGGCTGCGGAAGTCGAGCACGAACGGGCCGAATGTATAGTTCTCGCGCTGCTCGGGCACCGCGGCATCGGGCTGTTTGCGACGGCGCAACACGGCATTGATCCGGGCGAGCAGCTCGCGCGGACTGAACGGCTTGCCGAGATAGTCGTCGGCACCGATTTCCAGTCCGACGATGCGGTCGATCTCGTCGCTGCGCGCGGTGAGCAGGATCACCGGCACATCGTCGTTGCGCGCGCGCAGGTCCCGCAGGGCGGTGAGGCCATCGACCTTGGGCATCATCAGGTCGAGCACGATCAGCGACGGACGCTCACGCTCCAGGCGTGCGGCCAATCCGTCGCCGTCATGCATCACCGCCACCGAGAAGCCGTGGCGGCTCAGGTATTCGCGCAGCAGATCACGCAGATCGGGATCGTCGTCGACAACAAGAATCTTCATATTCGTTCGGACAGGGAGTGTTGTCATGATAGTGGCCTCCCCGCGCGCCTTGACGCGGGTATTGTTTCCAGACATTACAGCATTGGTCACCCGTAACGTTGCGTAATAATAGAGCCAGCGCCGGTGATACACGAAATTCGCCCCCATCGCATAAGGTTCGATCTAACCGGCAAGCCACCCTGCCGGTGGCCGGTTCCGCACACCCCGTCGTACGTCTCGCGTTGCGAGAGCGCTGCGACAAGGCAATGCAGCGCATCGCGACGCGCGGTGCCAACGCTGTCATGCGAACCATCGCGCGCGCGGCCGGTCTTTCCTTTGCCGCGCCAAGCGCGATTCCCCTTGGGGAAAGCGGGTGTAATCAGCCGTCCTATCGGGCTTTGACAACGGTCTGCTATGCTGATTGGCCGGATCTGGCGTGAGGCAAGGCCCCCGGGGTTGACGGACGCTTTGCTGCGCCGCGGCACCCGATCGCAAGACCATCGTCCATACGGGACGAATCCACCTACCACTGCGCTGTAATGAGGAAGTCATGACCGAGCACGGTCCCCACGGTTCCGAACCACCGAACGGTTCTGATCGGCCCGCACCCCCCACTGCTGGCACGCAACGCGACACCGGGCCAGCCCCTGTGGCTTCGCGTACGCGCCGCTGGCTCGTGCCCGGCGTGATCGGACTGATCGTTGTGCTCATCGCCGGGGGTGTTTATTACCGCGTGCATTCCCAAAGTGCGCAAGGTCCGGCTCAAGCGGGCGGGCGTCGCGGCGCAGCGCCGGGCGGCGTGGCCGGCGCGGGTGCGCCCGCCACGCCGGTGACGGCGGTCGAGGCGAAGACGGGCGACCTGCCGGTCTTCCTCAACGGGCTGGGCACCGTCACGCCCACGCGCAGTGTGACCGTGCATTCGCGTGTCGACGGACAGCTCATGAAGGTGCACTTCAAGGAAGGCGACATCGTCAAGGAAGGCCAGTTGCTCGCCGAAATCGATCCGCGTGCGTTCCAGGTACAGGTCACCCAGATGGAGGGCCAACTCGCCCGCGACCAGGCGTTGCTCAAGAATGCGCAACTCGACCTCGCCCGTTACGAGACACTGCTCAAGCAGGATTCGATCGCCGCGCAGACGGTGGACACTCAACGTGCGCTCGTCAAGCAGTACGAAGGAACCGTCAAATCCGACGAGGGGCAGCTCGGCAACGCCCGCCTGCAACTGAACTATGCCAGCGTGATCGCGCCGGTGTCGGGGCTCGCGGGGCTGCGCCAGGTCGATCCGGGCAACATCATTCACGCGTCGGACACCAACGGCATCGTCATCATCAACGAGGTGACGCCGATTACCGTCGTCTACACGATTCCCGAGGACAACCTGTCGAAGGTCCTCAAACGCTCGCGAGACGGGGAGACGCTGCCCGTGGAAGCCTTCGACCGCGCCGGCAAGGTGAAGCTGGCCACCGGCAGGCTCGCCTCCATCGACAACCAGATCGACACGACAACCGGCACCGTCAAGCTCAAGGCCGAATTCGCCAATCGCGACGGCTTGTTGTTTCCGAACCAGTTCGTCAACGTGAAAATGCTCGTCGACACGCTCAAGGGCGCCACGCTGATTCCGAGCGCCGCGGTACAGCGCGGCACGCAGGGCAGCTTCGTCTACACGGTACAGCCGGATCAGACGGTCAAGCTCAAGACCGTGAAGCTCGGACCGACCGATGGCACCAACGTCGCGGTGGAGTCTGGCATCGCGCCGGGCGAGAAGCTCGTGATCGACGGCATGGACAAGCTGCGCGACGGCGCCAAGGTCGAGGTGATCACGGCCGTGAGCCGTGCGGCGGCCGTTGCGCCGCCCGCGCCGGGGGACAAGCGCAACGGCGGTCATCGCCGTCCGGCGCAATAGGGCGGTCTCGCGTGACGCCGCACGGCATCGTGCGTCCACGCCCCGCCCACGCTCGGCCCACGGCCCCCAGAAACGCCCTTCGACGTAGCCAATGAATCCGTCCCGTCCGTTTATTCTCCGACCGGTCGCCACCTCGTTGCTGATGGTGGCGATCCTGCTTGCCGGTTTCGTCGCGTACCGGCTGTTGCCGCTCTCGGCACTGCCGGAAGTCGACTATCCGACCATTCAGGTGGTCACGCTCTATCCGGGCGCCAGCCCGGACGTGATGACCTCGTCGGTGACGGCCCCGCTGGAGCGTCAGTTCGGCCAGATGCCGGGCCTGAACCAGATGTCGTCGACCAGTTCGGGCGGCGCGTCGGTGATCACGCTGCAGTTCTCGCTCAATCTCGGGCTCGACGTTGCCGAGCAGGAAGTGCAGGCCGCGATCAACAGCGCCAGCAATCTGCTGCCCACCGATCTGCCGATGCCGCCGATCTACAGCAAGGTCAATCCGGCCGATACGCCGATCCTGACGCTGGCGATCATGTCGAAGACCCTGCCGCTGCCCAAGCTCGAAGATCTGGTCGACACACGTGTGGCGCAGAAGATTTCGCAATTGCCCGGCATCGGTCTGGTGAGCCTCTCGGGTGGCCAACGCCCGGCGGTGCGCATTCAGGTCAATCCCCGCGCGATTACGTCGTACGGGCTGAGTATCGAGGACGTTCGCACGTCCATCGCGGCGGCCAACGTCAACCAGGCGAAGGGCAGTTTCGACGGCCCGCTGCGTGCCTCGACCATCGACGCCAACGACCAGCTCGCGTCGGCCGACGAGTACCGCAACCTGGTCATCGCGTACAAGAACGGCGGCCCGATCCGTCTTTCCGATATCGCCGACGTCATCGATGGCGCCGAGAACACCAAGCTTGCCGCATGGGCGGATACCACGCCGGCCATCGTGCTCAACGTGCAGCGTCAGCCGGGCGCCAATGTGATCGAGACAGTCAACCGGGTCAAGGCGTTGCTGCCACAGTTGCAGGCCTCGCTGCCCGGCAGCATCGACGTGAAGTTGCTGACCGACCGTACCACGACGATCCGCGCCTCGGTCTCCGACGTGCAGTTCGAACTCCTGCTCGCGGTGGCCCTGGTGGTCATGGTGATTTTCCTGTTCCTGCGCAACGTCTCGGCGACGATCATCCCAAGCGTGGCCGTCCCGCTCTCGCTCGTCGGCACGTTCGGCGTGATGTACCTGGCCGGCTTCTCGATCAACAACCTCACGCTCATGGCGCTCACCATCGCGACCGGCTTCGTGGTCGACGACGCGATCGTGATGATCGAGAACATCGCGCGTTACATGGAGCAGGGGGAAAAGCCGCTGCAGGCGGCGCTCAAGGGCGCGGAACAGATCGGCTTCACCATCATTTCGCTCACGTTCTCGCTGATCGCCGTGCTCATTCCGCTGCTGTTCATGGGCGACGTCGTCGGCCGCCTTTTCCGCGAGTTCGCGATCACGCTGGCGGTGTCGATCCTGATCTCGGCCGTGGTGTCGCTCACCCTCACGCCGATGATGTGCGCGAAGCTGCTGCGTCACGTGCCCGAAGAGAAGCAGGGCAAGTTCTACCGCAAGACCGGCGAGATATTCGACCGCATCATCGCGAAGTACGGCGAGTGGCTCTCATGGGTGCTCGATCGTCAAACGGCCACGCTGCTCGTTGCGCTCGGCACGCTTGTGCTCACGGTGCTGCTGTATCTGTGGGTGCCGAAGGGCTTCTTCCCGGTGCAGGACACGGGTGTGATCCAGGGAATCTCCGAAGCGCCGCAGTCAATTTCGTTCGCGGCAATGGGCGAGCGCCAGCAGGCGCTGGTCGCCGCCGTACTCAAGGACCCGGCCGTCGAATCGGTGTCGTCGTTCATCGGCGTGGATGGGGTGAACACCACGCTCAACAGCGGGCGGCTGCTCATCAATCTGAAGGACAAGGCCGTGCGCGGACTCGACGCCTCGGCGGTGATCCGCCGCATCCAGCCCGAGGTGGCGAACGTGCCCGGCATCGCGCTCTATATGCAGCCGGTGCAGGATCTGACCATCGAAGACCGCATCAGCCGAACGCAATATCAGTTCACGCTGCAGGATCCGAGTCTCGATACGCTCGGCATCTGGGTGCCAAAGCTCGTCGACAAGCTGCAACACGTACCGCAACTGGCCGACGTGACGAGCGACCTGCAAGTCAATGGCTTGCAGGCTTACGTGGACATCGATCGCGACACGGCGAGCCGCCTGGGCGTGACGCCGGCGGCCGTCGACCAGACGCTCTACAGCGCGTTCGGCCAGCGACTGATTTCGACGATCTACACGCAGGCGTCGCAGTACCGCGTGGTGCTCGAAGTGGGTAACGATTTCCAGCGCGGCCCCGACGCGCTGAAGGGCATTTACGTTGCGTCGACCTCGGGGGTGCAGGTGCCGCTGACATCGTTCGCGAAGATCGTGGAGAAGCCCACCCCGCTGGCCATCAACCACCAGGCCCAGTTCCCGGCCGCCACGATCTCGTTCAATCTCGCCAAGGGCGCGTCGCTCGGCGATGCCGTGAAGGCGATTACCGCGGCCGAGGCGTCCATCGGTCTGCCGGTGAGCACGCAGACGACCTTCCAGGGCGCGGCGCAGGCGTTCCAGGCGTCGCTCTCGAACACGCTGTGGCTGATTCTCGCGGCGGTCGTGACGATGTACATCGTGCTGGGGGTGCTCTACGAGAGCTACATCCATCCGATCACGATCCTGTCGACGCTGCCCTCGGCCGGTGTCGGCGCGCTGCTCGCCCTGATGGTCTCGGGCAACGACATCAGCATCATCGCGATCATCGGCATCATCCTGCTGATCGGCATCGTGAAGAAGAACGCCATCATGATGATCGACTTCGCGCTCGAGGCGGAGCGTGAACGCGGCATGGCGCCGCGCGAGGCGATCTATCAGGCCTGTCTGCTACGTTTTCGGCCAATCCTGATGACGACGATGGCCGCTGTGCTGGGGGCGCTGCCGCTCATGCTTGGCTCGGGCGTGGGGTCCGAGTTGCGGCAGCCGCTCGGGATCACCATGGTGGGCGGGCTGATGGTCAGTCAGGTGCTCACACTCTTTACCACGCCCGTGATCTACCTGTGGTTCGACCGCTTGGCCGCACGGGCGCGCGCCTGGCGCGATCGGCGTTTTGGTACCTCGGGGCCGCCGGACGATCAGGGGCACGGCGATCATGGCACGCCGGGCGGCGGCAGTGACGACCCGGCCACCACAGGCGGCCCAGCGCGATGAACCTGTCGGCTGTCTTCATCAAGCGCTCGGTCGCGACCGTTCTGCTCACCATCGGGGTGACGCTGGCGGGCATCGTCGCGTTCGGGTTGCTGCCCGTCTCGCCGCTGCCGCAGGTCGATTTTCCGACGATCTCCGTTACGGCGTCGCTACCCGGCGCGAGTCCCGAGACGATGGCCGCGAGCGTGGCCACGCCGCTGGAGCGCTCGCTCGGCCGGATTGCCGGGGTGACGGAAATGACGTCGAACAGCACGCTGGGCTCGACCCGCATCACGCTGCAGTTCGATCTCTCGCGCGATATCAACGGCGCGGCGCGCGACGTGCAGGCGGCGATCAACGCCGCGCGCAGTCTGCTGCCGTCGGGCCTGCCGAGCAACCCGACCTATCGCAAGGTGAATCCCGCGAGCGCGCCGGTGATGATTCTTGCGCTGACGTCGGACAGCATGACGCGCGGGCAGATGTACGACTCCGCGTCGACCATCCTCGCGCAGAAGATCTCTCAGCTCGACGGCGTGGGCGATGTCACCGTGGGCGGCAGCTCGCTGCCGGCGGTGCGGGTCGAACTCAACCCAACGGCACTCAACAAGTACCAGATTCCGCTCGAGACGGTGCGCACGACGATTCAGGCCGCCAACGCAAACCGTCCGAAGGGGGCGCTCGAAGACGGCGATCAGCGCTGGCAGATTCTCGCCAACGATCAGGCGAAGACGGCCAAGGACTATCTGCCGGTCGTCGTCAGCTATCGGGACGGCCGTCCGGTGCGCCTGTCCGATGTCGCCGACGTGGTCGATTCGGTGCAGGACTTGCGCAACGCCGGGTCGGCCAATGGCAAGCCGTCGGTGGTGCTCATCATCACGACGCAGCCCGGCGCGAACATCATCACGACGGTCGACGGCATCAACAAGATCCTGCCGGTGCTGCGCGCCTCGATCCCGGCGGCCATCAATCTCGACGTGGTGATGGACCGCACGCCGACGATCCGGGCATCCCTCAAGGAAGTCGAGCGCACGCTGCTGATTTCGATTGCGCTCGTCATCATGGTGGTGTTCCTCTTCCTGCGGAACTGGCGGGCGACGCTCATCCCGAGCGTCGCGGTGCCCGTGTCGCTGATTGGCACGTTCGGCGTGATGTACCTGTGCGGCTTCAGTCTCGACAACCTGTCGCTCATGGCGCTCACCATTGCGACGGGCTTCGTGGTAGACGACGCCATCGTGGTGCTCGAGAACATTGCCCGCCATATCGAAGATGGCCTGAGTCCGTTCGCCGCCGCGCTCAAGGGCACGCGCGAAGTCGGCTTCACGGTGCTCTCGATGAGCATTTCGCTGGTGGCGGTTTTCATCCCGCTGCTGCTCATGGGCGGCATCGTGGGGCGCCTGTTCCGCGAGTTCGCCGTCACGCTCTCGGCCGCTATCCTGGTCTCGTTGGTCGTCTCGCTCACAGCGACGCCGATGATGTGCGCGCGTCTGCTCAAGGGTAAGTCTGCGCCGGGCGCCGCCGCGCCGCCGCCGCGACCATCCGTCTGGACACGGATCGGCGGATGGACCGAGCGCATGTTCGACGGCATGCTGCGCGAATATGAGCGCTCGCTCTCGTGGGCGTTGCGCCACGGGCCGCTCATGCTGGGGATTCTGTTTGCCACGATCTGCCTGAACGTCTGGCTGTATACCGTCGTGCCGAAGGGCTTCTTCCCGCAGCAGGACACGGGGCGGATGATCGGCTTCATTCAGGCCGATCAGGCGATCTCGTTCCAGGCGATGGAAAAGAAGCTGGCCGACTTCATCAAGATCGTGCAGGCCGATCCGGACGTGTCGACCGTCACGGGCTTTACCGGCGGATCGAACCGAAACGGGGGCTTGATGTTCGTTACGCTCAAACCGTTGGGCGAGCGCAAAATCTCGGCCGATCAGGTGATTGCGCGATTGCGGGGCAAGCTGGCCAAGGAGCCTGGCGCAATGCTCTATCTGCAGTCCGTGCAGGACATTCGCGTCGGCGGGCGGGCGAGTAACGCGCAGTACCAGTACACGCTGCAGGCAGATGATCTACAGCAGTTGCGCGAGTGGGAGCCGAAGGTGCGCAATGCGCTCTCGCATCTGCCGAATCTCGTCGACGTCAACACGGACCAGCAGGACAAAGGCTTGCAGACGACGCTCGACGTCGATCGCGATCAGGCGTCCCGCCTCGGTCTGACGATGAGTCAGATCGATAGCGTGCTCAATGATGCGTTCGGGCAGCGGCAGGTCTCCACGATCTACAATCCGCTCAATCAGTACAAGGTTGTAATGGAAGTTGCGCCGCAATGGTGGCAAAGCCCCGAGTCGCTCAAGGACATTTATGTGGTGACCTCGGCGGGGGCGCAGGTGCCGCTCTCGGCATTCGCGCGGTATCGGCCGACCAATACGGCGCTGGGGGTCTCGCACCAGGGGCAATTCGCGGCGAGTACGATTTCGTTCAACCTCCCGCCGGGGGTATCGCTGTCGCAGGCGCAAGCCTCGGTCCAGGACGCCGTCGGCCGGCTGGGCATGCCGACGTCGGTGCACGGCAGCTTCCAGGGCACGGCGCAGGCGTTCCAGTCGGCCTTGTCGTCGCAGCCGATACTCATCCTGACCGCGCTGCTCACGGTATATATCGTGCTCGGCGTGCTCTACGAGAGCTACATCCATCCGCTCACCATTCTGTCGACGCTGCCGTCGGCGGGGGTCGGGGCGTTGCTCGCGTTGCTGCTCTTCAATACCGAGTTCAGCATCATCGCGCTGATCGGGGTGATTCTGCTGATCGGTATCGTGAAAAAGAACGCGATCATGATGATCGACTTCGCGCTCGATGCCGAACGGCGCCAGAACATGCCGCCGCGCGAGGCCATCTACCACGCGTGCGTGCTGCGCTTTCGCCCGATCATGATGACGACGATGGCCGCCATGCTCGGTGCGATTCCGCTTGCGTTGGGCACGGGTGATGGGGCGGAGCTGCGTCAGCCGTTGGGGATTTCCATCGTGGGCGGCCTGCTCGTGAGCCAGGTGCTCACGCTTTATACGACGCCGGTGGTGTACCTCTATCTCGATCGCTTGCGGCTGCGCTGGGCGCGATGGCGTGCGCGTGGTCAACGCGGCCAGGGCGACGTCGGGGAGGTGGGGCATGGCTGATGCCGCGCGCTGCCTGCACCGTGCGCGTCCGTGGGCGTCGCGTCCCGGAGCGTCTTTTGAAACTTCTGTTCTGGCCGAAGGGCCGATGCGTGCCATGTCCCGTAACCTGAATCGTCAAGTCGCCACCGCTGGATCTCATCCGCCCGCTGCAGCCGCAGCGGTTGCGCTGCAAGGGCGAGGCGCGAGGACGCCGCCGCGCATGCGTCGCGCCGCCACGTGGCTTGCGGCAAGCGCCGTACTGTGGCTCGCGGGCTGCGCGGTGGGGCCGGACTATGTGCGTCCAGCCATCGACACGCCGGCCGCGTTCAAGGAGACGGGGGACTGGAAGCTCGCCGAGCCCAGCGATGCGGCGTCCAAGGGCGAGTGGTGGGCGATCTATCAGGACCCGGTGCTCGCCGACCTGATGGCGCAGGTCAACGTCGACAATCAGAACATCAAGGTTGCCGAGGCCAACTATCGGCAAGCGCTGGCCGTGGCCTCGCAGGCGCGCTCTGCCTTCTTTCCGACAATCGGCGCCGGCGCCGGTCTCACACGCGCCAGCTCACGCGTGAGCAGCTCGGCGGTGAGCGGATCGGGGGCGGGCGGGATCTCGAACAGCTACAGCCTGTCGGGCACGGCGAGCTGGGAACCGGACATCTGGGGTAGCGTGCGCCGCTCGGTCGAGGCCGGCAACGCGAGCGCCGAGGCGAGCGAGGCTGATCTGGCCAATGCACGTCTGTCGGCGCAGGCGCTGCTCGCCCAGAACTACTTCGACCTGCGGGTAACGGACGCTCAAAAGGCGTTGCTCGACCGTACGGTCGCGGCATACGAGCAAACGCTCAAGCTCACGCAGAATCAATACGCCGTCGGTGTGGCGCAGCGCTCCGACGTGATTCAGGCGCAGACGCAATTGCAATCGGCGCAGGCCTCGGCGCTCGATATCGAGGTGACGCGCGCCCAACTGGAGCATGCGATCGCGCTGCTTGTCGGCAAGGCGCCGGCGGCGTTCTCGCTTACGCCAACGCCGCTGCGCGCCGCGTTGCCGATGGCGCCGGTGAGCCTGCCGTCGACCTTGCTGGAACGGCGACCCGATATTGCGGCGGCCGAGCGCTCGGTGGCGGCGGCGAACGCGAAGATCGGCGTCGCCAAGGCGGCCTTCTTCCCGACCCTTACGCTCTCGGCGACGGGCGGTTTCCAAAGCAGCAGCTTCGCCGACTGGCTGACGCTGCCGAGCCGCTTCTGGTCGGTCGGTCCGGCGTTGGCGGCCACGCTCTTCGACGGCGGCCTGCGTCGCGCGCAGACCGACGCGGCCATCGCGGCGTACGACGCACAGGTCGCGACCTACCGTCAGACGGTGCTCACGGCATTCCAGTCGGTCGAAGACAACCTCGCCGCGCTGAACTATCTGGGCCGTGAGGCTGCCGTGCAGAACCAGGCGGTGCAGTCGTCGCGCGAGGCGCTGCAACTCATCCTCAATCAGTACAAGGCGGGCACTGTCGGGTTCCAGAACGTGTTGACGGCGCAGACGACGGCGTACACCACGGAGCGTACGGCGCTGACGATTCTCGGCCGTCAGTTCACGGCCAACGTGCTGCTCGTGACCGCGCTCGGCGGCGGCTGGCATGGTTTGTCGTCCGCGGGCGAGAACCCTGGTGCGTCGCCGGCGGTGAAGGCGTCCGCGAACGCCAGCTCCGCCGATGGCCGCGACGGGCAGAAGTAACGCGCCTAACGTGCGTAACGTGCGTTACGTGCGTTACGCGCCATCCGAACCGCCTCGTCAGCGCCCGGTCGAGGTGTTCGCGACCGGGGCACACCCTCGGCATGTCCCCCTGTGCCAACTACGCATATTCCGACGCGCACAACGAGCCGATCACTAAATCGGGCGTTGGTGTTTAAGGTAATTCCGAACTTCGAGATTGGAATGCCGGAAGCGCTCACCGCGAATCGTCCGAATACCGGTAACGCGAGTAGCACAGACTGTGCTGCCGGACGTCTGAGCAATTTCACCTCCGGGCGAGTCCCGTCAAGCAGTTAGGCCGCAGTACCCGCTCTATCGGGCAGCATGCGGGCCGCGCGCGCATTGACCACACCGCGTGGCAAGGCGGCCCATGCGCATCGTCTATGTGACGTTTCCCAGCCGGTCGGGAGGATCCCTTTTTGCCAGAATGGACTCGCTTCGCGGCAATGGCAGGCGCGAAGCACCGTACGTGTCGTGCGGCGATGACGGTGCTGCCAGATGACGAATAAGGGGAGGGGGCAACGATGACGATCAATGTCGTGGTCGCGGACGACCATCCGATTGTGCGCTATGGGATACGACGTCTGCTCGAAGAGCGGGAAATGATTCATCTGGTCGGCGAGGCGGCCAATTCGTCAGAACTCGTGAATTTGCTGGCCAAGGCGCCATGCGACATTCTCGTGACCGATTTTTCAATGCCAGGGGGAAATTTCAAGGACGGCCTGTTTCTGATCGGCTATGTGCGCCGATATTTCCCGAACATCAAGATCATCGTTGTCACGATGCTGGAAAATCTGGCGATTCTTCGCGGCATGCTCAAGCTCGGTGTGCATTCGATTCTCTCCAAGCTCGACGAGCAGAGTTCGATTGCCGATATCGTGTGCGTGGTCGCGGACGGCAGCCGCTATATTCCGGCGGGACTGGCGACGCGCCTGCACGACTCGGTGGTCGACGACACCGAGATCGATGCGTCGAAGCTCTCGGGTCGCGAAGTGGAAGTGGTGCGGCTGTTCGTTTCCGGGCTCACCATCAGCGAAATCGCATTCCAGCTCAGTCGCAGCGTCAAGACGGTCAGCTCACAGAAGACCAACGCCATGCGCAAACTCGGGCTGGACCGCGACGTCGACCTCTATCACTACGCCACGCGCACGGGCATCGCCTGACGGAATCGTTGAACCCGCCGGCGAAGGGGGCGGCGGGGCCGCGATGCCCCGCGCGCGGTCAGGCCGGCAGGCGAATGGCTCGCATATCGCGCAGGATCAACTCGCCCGCCCGGAGCATCTGTTTGAGCTGATGCACCACCTGCTTGATTTCCTGGACGTGGGCCTCCGGCGTGTCGGATTGCTGCTCCTGGGCGACGACCAGCGCGTCGAGGCGCCGCGTGTAGTCGCGCATCGCTTCGCTCGCGGCCTGCGCATCCGTCGGCACCGAGGCGGCCGGGGCCGCCACGGCCTGAGAAAGCAGATCGCTGATCGCGGAGACGACCTGCGCCAGCTCGCCGCTCTTGTCCGCTGCAATCTGACGCGGCAGCACGTCCGACATCCCCGTGATGTACGACGCCATCACATGGTTCTGCACCAGCAGATCGTTGAGCTCCCCGACCGAGACCTGTTTGGACTTGGGCTCGAGCATCATGCGCCTGAAGGCCGCGCCGAAATTTCCGAACGCGATGTGCATGTCCTTGCGCGCCATGCGATAGGCGAGCTCGTCGCGCCTGCCGTCGCGGCCGGTGCACGATTCCAGGTACGCGCGCGTCGACTGCACCGCCTGCCGGATGAGAGGCCCCATCAGGCGGTATTCCCAGTACGGGAAAAGATAGGAGCACACCAGCGCCACGGCGGAGCCGATCAGCGTGTCGATCGCGCGCTCCCCGATCACCGACAGCGACCCGGGGAGCAGGAAGTGGAACAGCAACAGCACGTAGGACGACATGAACACGACCGACAGGCCGTAATTGAACAGCGACAGGCTGTTGCCCATGACCATGCAGAAGAACATGAGGGCGAGCAGCACCCACGCCTTGTGCACGAAGGCCAGAATGATCAGCACGCTTACGCATCCCACCAGCGTGCCGGTCAGACGTTGCGCGTTCTTCTGTTTGGTCAGGCTGAAACCGGGCTTCAGAATCACGATGATCGTGAGCAACACCCAGTAACTGTGGGCCTGCCCGGCGAGCAGCGACCAGTTCTCGCAAATGATCATTCCGGCCGTGATGGCGATCGTCACCCGCAAGGCATGGCGAAAGCTCGGTGACGAAAAAGTCAGATTCTTCCAGAGCAATTTCGGAGAATAGCTCTGTCGTGAGGTGAAGCGCACGAGCGTCTGATCGATCTGGACTTCGGTGGCCGACCCTGCCGTGGCGAGATTCGTGTTGCGGTGCATGCGTTCCACGACACGTGTGCTGCTCCAGACGCGGCGGAAGGTGCTCGTCAGCGCCTGATAGGCTTCGGGCGCGCGCTGCGGCAAAGACTGCTTGCGCATCAGCTCGATCTCGTACTCGATGGCCCGCAATTCCGCGCGCCAACTGCGCTGCGCCCGCGATGGTTCGTTGGTGGCGATGGCGTAGCCGATGGCATCGACTTCGTTGGCGATCTTTCGGATCATGTCGCGGAAGAACAGGAGCACGTCATGGTCGGCGAACTCCCGGCGCAGCATCGGGTAATCGGTGTGCACCGACACCACGACCTCATGCAGGTCGACGATGTTGATGAACAGGTTGAACAGCATCGTGCGGCGCGGCTCCAGCGTGCCGGTGCGCAGGCGGGGCAGGTTGCGCAGAATGATCTCGCGCGCCGCCTGCTGCTTTTCCACGACGTTGACCTGCGCGGCGATCAGTCGCCGGTAGCATTCGTCGATGTCGGTCGACGTGTCGTAGAACGCCGCCTTGGCTTCGAGATACTGCGCCGTGACGAAGAAACACTCGGCCAGCGTCTGCTGTTCGATGCGAAACCACCAGACGCGGCAGACGACGAGGCTGAAGTAGGTGTACCAGAGGCCGCCCGCGAGCACGGCGCCGGCATCGAGCACGGCCTGATGCCGGGTGAGATCGCCCTCGACGTTGAGCACCATCATCATCAGGCAGGCGAAGCTCACGAGCGACGCGCGATAGCCATAGATCACGAGCATCGACAGACCGAACGTCAGGGTCAGCGACGTGATCCAGAGCTGCCACGGTTGCGCGGCGGTGGCCATGCCGGTGATCAGTACCGTAAGGGCGCCGAGCAGAGTGCAACTGAGCAGCTCCGCGTGCTTGTGACGCAGCGGTCCGTTGATGTCGACCACGCTCGCGCACAGCGCCCCCGAGGCGACCTCAATGCCGAGCAGGTGCTGGTCCATCCCCCAGAACAGCACGAGCGCCGGCAACACGACCCCCAACGCCTGACGGGTGCCGGTGAAAAAATAATGGCTGAAGAGGAATTTCTTGATATCGGTCTGGTAGTCCATGCGTCGGGTGCGAGGGTTCCGCAGCAAAGCCGGCCGCGCGGCGGGGGGAGGGCGCGGTGCAGACAGAGTCTAGCCGAAGCCCCGCGTGGCGCGAAGAGGGGATGCCGCCGGTGACGGCCCCCATGCCGACGGACTGGTAACGGCGCCTGACGCTGCCGTCACTCATGTCGGGGCAAGTTTTCGGATCTGCCCGATGGGCTTCGCGAGGAGGCTTTTGTTATGCTTGCGAACAGACTCGCTCAGCCGCCACGCCCGCATGCTCCACCTATTCTTTTCCAACCGGTTCACCACCCTTGAAGCCGCCCTGTTGCGCGATCTCGCCCAGGCGCCCGGCAGCACGGGGAAAGCCGGTCATCCGTTCGAGACGGAAACCATCGTCGTGCCAAGTGTGGCCGTGCGGCGCCGGCTCGAACTGGACTATGCCGATGTGTTCGGCGTGTGTGCCAACGTTCGTCTGACCTATCTCGCCCAGTGGCTGTGGGACATGGCGGGGCAACTGGTCACGGTGCCCGAGAGTTCGCCGTTTGCGCCGGACCGGCTTGTCTGGCCGCTGTATCAGTGCCTCGCCCAGCCGTGGGGGGACGCCTCGCCGCGACTGGCGGGCTATCTGACGGGCGCGGACGATGTCATGCGCTTCGAATTGGCCGACCGACTGGCGCATCTCTACGACCAATATCTGACCTATCGGCCGAACTGGCTTGAGCGGTGGCAATCCGGGGAGACGATCGACCCGGGCGCCGCCACGGGCTGGGGTGAGACGCAGCGTGCCGACGAAGTGTGGCAGAGCACCTTGTGGCGGCAGGTGTTGGCGCATCTGGAGATTCGCGAGCGTCACCCGACGTTGCGGGCCATCGACCGGATCGAGGCATTGACGCCGCAGACGGTGCCTGCCGGATGGCCGTCACGTGTGTCGGTGTTCGCGCTGTCGTCGATGCCGCCGCTTTCGATGGCGCTGCTCAAGGCGATGTCTCGTCTGATCGAGGTGCACCTGTACGTCCTGAATCCGTGTGAGAGCTATTGGTTTGACATCGTGCCGCCGTCACGGCTGTCGTATCTGGCGCGGCGCGATGGGGGGGCGCATCGGGAAGTGGGGCATCCGTTGCTCGCCGAATGGGGGCGCCAGACGCAATCGCATATCGATGCGCTGTATGCCGACCTCGCACCGCAGGCGGTGGAGGACCGGGCGCTTTTCCAGCCCAATCCCGCACCGACGCTGCTCGCCGCCCTGCAAAACGGCATTCTCACGTTGGACGATGGCCGTCACGGCGCGCCCGATGGCGTGAGCGTCGACGGGTCGGTGCAGGTGCATGTGTGCCACAGCCTGGCGCGTCAGATCGAAGTGCTGCATGACCGGTTGTTGGCGTGCTTCGACGAGATTCCCGATTTGCGTCCCGATGATGTGCTCGTGACCGTGCCGGATCTGGGGCGCGCGGCCCCGCTGATCGACGCCGTGTTTGGTACCGCGACACCTCGCATTCCTTATCTGGTGACGGGGTTGCCGCCGACGCGGACCAACCCCGTCGCGCGGGCGTTCGCCGCCATCCTGGCCTTGGCGCAGCAGCGGGTGGCGGTGTCGAGTCTGGTGGAACTGGCACGCACGGAGGCCATCGCACAACGCTACGATCTCGGCGGCAATGCGCTCGACACCGTTCAAAACTGGTTGCATGCCGCCGGTGCACGACGCGGCTGGCGCGGTGATGCCCTGCTGCGGCTCGACGCGCCGCAGGCGTACGCGCCGACCGGGGCCGATGTCTCGCCGGCGTTGGAGCGGCACACCCTGGGCGATGCGATGATGCGGCTGTTTCTCGGCTACGCCTTGCCTGATGACGCCTTGCCGGTCGACGATTGGCTACCGGTTGGGGGAATCGAGGGCGGCCGTGCCGAATGGCTCGGGCAGCTGGCGCGGCTCGTCGACGATCTCGATGCCACCGCCGTCACGCTGCAAACGATGCGCACGGGGCTCGCGTGGCGCGATCAGCTGCTGGCGATGCTGGAACAGTTCTTTTCCGACGAGCCTCGTTTTGCCGACGATGTTGCCGAGGTGCGCGTGGCCATCGAACAGATCGGCTCGGCTATCGCTGATGGAGCGCCCGAAGTGCGGGTACCGGTTGACGTGGTGGCGCGCGTGCTGGCCAATGCCCTCGACGATCCGACGCGTGGCGGCGTGCCATCGGGGCGTGTGACGTTTGCGGCGATCCCCAGCCTGCGCCTGCTGCCGTACCGCGTGGTGTGCATGATCGGCATGGACGACGGGGTGCTGCCGGGACGCGTGCGCGCCGACGAATTCGACCTCATGCGCGCGTTGCCGCAACGTGGCGATCGCCAGCGGCGCGACGACGAGCGCAATCTTTTCCTCGATCTGATGTTGAGTGCGCAGGACCGGTTCCTGGTCACCTACACGGGCCGAAGCGTGCGCGACAATGCGCCGCTGCCGCCATCGACGGCTGTGGACGAATTGCTCGACTTCGCCGGGCAGTTGCTCGCACCGGTGTCCCAGGGGTACTGCCTCGACGATCAGCGCGAAGCCCGCGAGCGGCTTGCGGTGTCGCATCCGCTTCAACCGTTTTCTCCTGCGTATTTCGATGGGCACGACCCGTCGCTCTATAGCTACGACGTGGCCAATGCCGAGGCGGCGCAGCAATTGGCGGATCAACTGGCGTCCCCCACACCGAATGCCCGCGCCGCGCCATTCGTGCGTGAACCGTTGCCCGCTGTCGTACAAACCCATTTGACGTTGGACGACCTGCTGCGTTTCTGGCGTCATCCCGGCAGAGCGTGGGCGCGTGACCGGCTGGGACTCTCGCTCGGCGAACTGCTCACGGAGGTCGACGACGAAGAGCCGTTCGTGCTCGACTGGGCCGGACGCGATGCGCTGGCGGCGCGTCTGCTGCCGCGCCTGATGCGCCACGACGCACGCGACGCCCGCGCGCATGCCGACGCCATTGAGCGTATTGCGAAGGTCAGTCACGAGTTGCCGGGCGGGGCGACCGGTGCCGTCTGGCGCCGCAGAGCGTTGGGCGGCCTGCGCGCGCTGGCGTCGCAGGTGCGAGACGCGCAGGCGGAAGGCACGCAGGAGCTGCTGGTGACGCTGCCTTTGACGCCGGCGCTGCCGCCGTCATGGCGCGAATCGACGCAGGCCGCCTGGCATGGCGATGCCACGTTGCGCGCAGCCTGCCTGTTGCAGGGACGCTTGGCCCCGGTGTCGCGCTATGGACTGGTCATGTATCGATTCGGCAGCCAGCGTCCGAGCGATCTGCTTGCCGCATGGCTGGCCCATCTGGCGCTTTGTGCGCATCTCCAGCAGCCCGAGCACGCAGGACTGGACGTAGCCGCCAGAACGCTCTGGTACGGCGAAGACGAGACATTCGCGTTGCGGCCGGTGGAAGACGCGGCGACGCTGTTGGGGCAATGGGTGGCGCTGTACCGCCTCGGGCAGACGCGGCCGTTGCCATTCTTTACGCGAAGCGCGTGGAAGTTGGCGAGCACCGGCAAGCCGGGCGAGGCGCAAGGTGCGTGGCTCGGTTCGGCATTCGCTCGGGGCGACGCGGACGACCCGTACACGCGACTGATCTGGCGCGGCGTGGACGATCCGCTGGCGCCGCCGTTCGATGCGCTCGCCAATCTACTGCTCGGCCCTCTGGTGCAACACCTTGACGTGGCGGAGGGCGCATGACGCAGCTCATCGACCTCGACGTCTTCAGTTGCGATCTCGACGGCGTTTGCCTGATCGAAGCGTCGGCTGGCACTGGCAAGACCTGGAACATCTGCGCGCTGTACGTGCGGTTGCTGCTCGAGAAGCGATTGACGGTCGAGCAGATTCTTGTCGTCACCTTCACCAACGCGGCCACGGCCGAGCTGCGTGAGCGGATTCGCGCGCGGCTGGCTGCGTTGGTGGCTGCGATGGCGCCGGTCTTCGAGGAGGAGGACGAGAACGACGATATCGTCGACTTCGATCCGGACGCCAGCGACGATCCGTTGTTCAACGTCATGATCGCGGGGTTGATCGAGCGCGGTGACATGACACCGAAGGCCATTCGCGATTGCTTGCAAACGGCATTGCGCGGCTTCGATCAGGCCTCGATTCACACCATTCACGGGTTTTGCCAACGTGCTCTGGCGGAGGTGCCGTTTGCGGCCGGATTGCCGTTCGCCTATGAGCTGGTGCCGGACGACAATGGCGTGCGGCACGATCTCGCGGTCGAATTCTGGCGCCGTGTGGTCGAACCGCTGGCAGCGCAGGACGACGGCTTCGCCGCGTGGCTGGTCGATGCGAAGCGCTCGCCCGGCACGCTCACCGACCAGTTGGCGCGTCGGCTGAAGAAACCCATGTCGGAATTGCGCTGGCCGTCGTCGGTCGAGTCAGACGCTCAAGCGTCGTCGGACCCGGGATGGTTCGCGACCTACGCAGCGGCCTGCGAGTGCTGGGACGCCGAGGCCGCGGCAATTACCGATCTGATGCGCGCGGCGTTGCCGTCGTACAAGAAAAACATTTACGACGCGGTATCGCTTGCGCAAGCCGTATCGGCCTGGGCACGCTATCTTGGCGCGCGCGATGCCGGGGCGCCGTTGAGTTCGAAGGCGGAATTGCTGACCACCACGCGCCTCGCCAAGGACATCAAAAAGGGCGAAACGCCGCCCGATCACCGGTTTTTCGGCATGGCCGATGCGCTGGTGCAAGCGCGCGCCGACGCGCACGAGCGTTACGCGATGCAGTGGCTGCGGATGCTGCGCGAGTGGCTGATGCAAGCCCCGGACCAGTTGGCGCTTCGCAAGCGCGAGTTGCGGGTGGTGTCGTTCGACGACCTGCTTGGCAATATTGCACGGGCACTGAACCAGCACCCCGATCTGGCCGAGGCCCTGCGCGAGCGATACCCCTGCGCACTGATCGACGAGTTCCAGGACACGGATCCGCTGCAGTTCGACATTTTCAGTGCCGTGTACGGTCGGCGGGAGACGGCCGCATCGAACGTCGGGCGGGGGCCGATGTTCATGGTGGGTGACCCGAAGCAGGCGATCTACAGCTTCCGGGCGGCGGATCTGCATACGTATCTGGCCGCGCGCGAGAACGCCGACGCGGCGTACACACTGGCGGTGAATCAACGCTCGACACCGGCCATCATCGAGGCGGGCAATCGCCTGTTCGGGGCCAACGACCGGGCGTTCGTGCTCGACGGGCTCGAGTACCCGCCGGTGCGCCCGGGGGCGCGGCAGCGAGCGCCGTTCACCGACGCTCGCGAAGTGGCCGACTTCACTGTCTGGTGGCTTCCGGACGATGACGAGCCGCTGTCGAAGGACGACGCGCAGCAGGCGTGTGCGCGGGCGACGGCGGCCGAGGTGGCGCGCTTGCTCGCGGGCGCGGCGCGCGGTGACGTGCGCGTGGGCGAGCGACCGCTCGCGCCGGGCGATATTGCCGTGATCGTGCAGACGCACCGGCAGGGCGCGCTGATGAAATCGATGCTTGCCGAGCACGCGGTGGGCAGCGTGGAGCTGACGCAGGACTCGGTGTTTGCCAGTGACGAGGCACAAACGCTGTTGCGGGTGTTGCGTGCAGTGGAGTCTCCCGGCGACGTGCGGGCGCTGCGCGCTGCGCTGGCGACCGAGCTGTTCGGGCTCGATGCCACGGCGTTGTATCGCATGCAGACCAGCGAAGCCTCCGATGCCGAGGCGATCGCGTGGATCGAGCGACTACAACGCTATCGTCAGTTATGGATCGACCGCGGCTTCTCGGCGATGTGGCGCACGTTGATGCGCGAGTTGGGCCTCGCGGCACGTCTGGTCGCTCAGGCCGGCGGCGAGCGGCGTCTGACGAACTTCATGCACTTGGCAGAGCTTGCACAGGCCCGCTGGGCCGAGCAGCCCGGCATGCCGGCGCTGCTGCGCTGGCTGGCCTCGCAGCGCAATGCGAGCGGCGGTGAAGACGCGCAGTTGCGTCTCGAGTCGGATCAGAATCTGGTGCAGATCGTGACCGTTCACAAGTCGAAGGGGCTTGAGTATGGCGTGGTGTTCTGCCCGTTTCTTTGGGACGGCGCAGTGCGCGACGGTGGGCGTCTCGACGGACTCGAGTATCACGATGGTTCCACGGCCGTCATCGACTTCACCGATGCGGCGGGCAAGGGGTCGCCCGCCGCCGCCGCGCTGCGGCAGGAGCAATCGGCAGAGCAGGCACGACTGCTGTACGTAGCGCTGACGCGCGCGGTCTACCGTTGCTACCTGGCGGCCGGCATTTATGCGTCGCGACGCAGCGTGAAGGAAGCGTGCGGCGGCATGCTCAACTGGCTCGCGGCAGGGCAAGGCAATACGTTCGATACGTGGGTTTCGTCGACGCTCGATACCGACGAGCGGGTGGCCACGATCCGGTCGGCATGGAAGGCGCTGGTCGGTGGCCCACTGGCGGTGGTGCCGTTGCCAATGGGCGATGCGTTGGATGCCGACATGCGTGTCGTCCACGACGCGGCGCCGCAACTCACCCCGCGCGCGAGTGCTCGCGCGTTGCGCGAAGTCTGGCGGATCGGGAGCTTCTCGGGGCTGTTGGCGGGGATGCACGCCGGTCCGCAACTGGGCGGCGGCCAACTCAGTGCGCCGGAGCGTACGCGTCCCGATTACGACGCGCAGGCCAATGCCGGGCCGACGTTCGCCCTGCCGCCGGAGGGAGACGATGCCTGGCCGCCCGCCGATGACATTCTTCGTTTTCCGCGCGGACCGGCGGCCGGCGAGAGTTTGCACCGTGTGTTCGAACTGGCTGATTTTCGGGCGCGCGCGCAATGGCCACATGCGGTCGCTAGAGCCTTGCGCGAACGACCGCCCGGGCGCGGAGCCGAGCACAACGATACGTGGCGCGCCATGATGATGAGCATGCTGGCCGATACGCTCGCTACACCGTTGCGACCGGGTATGCAACTGGCTGACGTGGCGATGACCGAACGGCTCACCGAAATGGAATTCACGTATCCGGCCGATGCCGTGTCGCTCGAGGCGCTGCGCGGCGTGTTGCGCCAGTTCGGTTACCCGGACTTGCCGCTCGACGCCACGGTGCTGCGCGGCTACCTCAAGGGGTTCATCGATCTGGTGTTCCGGCACGGCGGCCAGTGGTGGATCCTCGACTGGAAGTCGAACTATCTCGGCACTGCCCCGGAAAACTACGGCGCCGACGGCCTGCGCGAAGCGATGGCCGAGCACGGCTATCACCTCCAATACCTCCTCTACACATTGGCGTTGCATCGCTACTTGCAACGCCGATTACCCGACTACCGATACGACCGCGATATGGGCGGCAGCCTCTACTTGTTTGTCCGGGGCGTTCGGCCCGACTGGGCGCGTGCGCATCTGGCCGGTGACGATGTGCCGGGTGTCTTCTTCGACAAGCCGTCGCGTGAGATGGTCGACGCGCTCGATCGGCTCTTCGCCTCGGGCGACAACGCTGCGCTGGCGCAAGCGTTGTCGCCGGACGTTCAAGGTGACGACGCGGGCGCTGCCGACCGGGAGGGCGCATGAGCGATCGACGAGATCGGGGGGACGTGGCCGGGGCACCGTTGGCCGACAGCGGCGTGGTGCGATTGGCGCAGGGGTTCGCGCGTCGAATGGCACTGCTCGCGCGCGGTCACGGGGCGGACGAGCCAACGTGCCGCTATGTGTGGCGTGCCGCCCTCGCGGTGAGCCTCGCCACGGCCGAGGGGCACGTCTGCGTGCCGCTCGATAACCTGCTCGACGGGCAAGCCAGCGGCGAACTGTTTCCGGGTGACGCCCCCGCCTTGTCCGTCTGGCGCGAGGCACTCTTTGCCAGCGGCTTGTGTGCCCCCGCCAGCTTGGCGCTGGCGCGCACCGGCGACGTGCAGGCCGACGCCTTCCCGCTTTTGCTCGACGACCACGATCGCCTCTATCTCGCACGTTATTACAGCTATGAGGCGCGGCTGGCGACGGCGCTCGGACGTAAGTTGTCGCTGACCGAACGCACACCGGTCACCGCGGCGGATCGCGCTCGTCTGCATCGTTACTTTGGCGAAGGCGCGCTTGTGTCGTCCGAGGGGCAGCAGGAACCGAACTGGCAGATGGCGGCGGCGGCGCTGGCGCTGCAACGCTCGTTGGTTGTGCTCAGCGGCGGTCCCGGCACCGGCAAGACGACCACCGTGGTGGGCTTGCTCGCCTGTCTGCTCGAGCGAGACGCCAACCTGCGCGTGGCGCTGGCCGCGCCCACGGGGAAGGCGGCGCAGCGCATGCAGGAGGCGTTGACGGCCCGTCGGGATCTCCCGGAAGCGGTGCGCAGGGCATTGCCCGAGGCGGCGGTCACGTTGCATCGCCTGCTGGGTGTCTTGCCGGAGTCGGCCGAGCAAGCGGGGCGGCGTTTTCGACATCACGCGGCCAACCCGCTGCCCTACGATCTGATCGTCGTGGACGAGGCGTCGATGATCGATCTGTCGATGGCGACACAATTGCTCGAAGCCGTGCCGGAAAGCGCACGCCTGATCCTGTTGGGCGACAAGGATCAGTTGGCGGCGGTTGAAGCGGGGGCCGTCTTCGGAGAGTTGAGCGCGCAACGCAGGTTCTCACCGGACATGCGTAGGCGATTGTTGTCCGCGCTCGAATGGCCCGTCGATGCGCCGCCCCGGTCGGGACCGTTGGCGGCCGCCGTAGGGAACGGCGCGCCGGATGCCGCCGCAGGAAGCGCCCGAGTGTCGCAAGGGCTGGAAGACACCGTCGTCTGGTTGGAGCGTACTTATCGCTTCGGAGAGAATTCTGCGATTGGTCGCCTGGCAACCGCCATCAAGTCGGGCAAAGTGATTGAGGCGCGCAAGGCCTGCACCCTTGCGGACGACGGGGCGTTCGCCGGCATCGGTTCGACTTCAGCACCAGCGGCAAGCGACGCCGACCGCGTGATGTTCAGTGAGGACGGCGGCGTGCAGTTGTCGCCCGTCAGTCTGCACGCGCTGGCGGACGGGTATTCGGCCTATCTCGCCGCGCTGGCCGAAGCGGTCGCGACGATCGAGCAACTGGGCGATCCGGCGACGGTAACCGCCGCCGATGTCGCCATGGTCGCGCAGCCGGTATTTGCGGCGTTCGGTCAGTTTCGCGTGCTGTGCGCGACACGTGGCGGGCGACGCGGCGTCGAGTTGCTCGGCGCGCAACTGACGGCGGTACTTGCGCGTCGAGCCGGTATGGCGCTCGGGGCTGGCGGGGGCGCCTGGTTTGCCGGGCGCCCGGTGTTGGTCACGCAGAACGAATACGCACTGAACCTGTTCAACGGCGACATTGGCATCGCGTTGCCGCTCGGACCGTCCGGCACACTACGCGTCGCGTTTGCCACGCCGGATGGGGGATACCGCCTTTATTCCCCGGCCAGTCTGCCGGCGCACGAGACCGCATTTGCCATGACGATCCACAAGTCGCAGGGATCGGAATTCGAACGCGTGGCGATGGTGCTGCCAGAACAGGCGAGCCGGGTGCTGTCGAGGGAGCTGATCTATACGGGGGTGACGCGAGCGCGCCGTCAGGTATGGCTTTACGCGCCGTGGCAGGTCGTCGCGTCGGCCATCGCGCGGCCCACGCAGCGCGACGGCGGCTTGACCGACCGGTTGATGGAGGTGCTGGCTACGATGCCTCCTTCGGTGCCTGCGCCGCCGCCGTCGCTGCCGCGATAGCGGCCTCGGCCACCGAGCCCAGCCGCGTGACGAGCAACTGGTCGATCTTGTAGTTGTCGATGTCGACCACTTCGAACTTGTAGCCCGCGGCCTCGGTGGCTTCCGATTTCTTCGGAATGCGCTTGAGCTGATAGATCATGAATCCCGCAATGGTCTCGAACTCGCCTTCACCAGGAAGCTCGTCGATATCGAGTGCTTTCTTCACGTCTTCGACGGACGTGACACCGTCCACGAGCCATGAGTGCTCGTCGCGCTGCACGATCTGATCTTCGTCCGCCGGGTGAATCACGTTGCCCATGAGCGCGCCCACAATGTCGTTGAGCGTCACCACACCGACCACCAGACCGTACTCGTTGATGATGACGGCAAAGCCTTCGCGGGTTTCCTTGAAGCGGGCCAGCGCTTCCGAAAGATTCAGGGTGTCGGGGATCACCAGCAGCTTCTTCGCATACAGGCGGTCGAGATTGCGAATCACGCTCGACAGGTCTTCGCTCGCAATGCGCTGGAGCAAATCTTTCGAGTCGACGTAGCCGAGCACGTTGTCGATTTCGTCCCGGCACACGAGATACTTCGAATGCGGGCTTTGGATGATCTTTTCGCGAATACTGCGCTCGTCCTCGGCGATGGTGAAGTACACCACGTCGTCGCGAAAGGTCATGACCGAGCCGACGGTGCGCGATTCCAGCTCGAAAACGTTCTCGATCAAATGGAGTTCCTGCTTGCGCACCACGCCGGCTTGCGCGCCCGCGCCGACCATCGCCGCGACATCTTCGGACGTAATGTTCTCGATGGCATGCGTCGGCAGCTTGAACAGACGCAGAAACAGGTTCGCCACGCCGTTGAAGAGGTAGACGAGGGGCCGAAGCACCTTCAGGCACAGCAGCATCGGATCGATGATGGCCATGGCAACGCGCTCGGGGTTGACCATTGCGAGACGCTTGGGAATCAGGTCGGCGAACTGAATGAAAGCGATCGTGATGAACAGGAACGAGCCAATGCCTGCCAGGCGCAACGCCAGCGCCTGATCGGTGAGCGGCGAGAGCCACGCGAACAGATAGCCGGTCAGGAAACTCTCGCCAAGCACGCCGCCGAGCACGGCGACCGCGTTCACGCCGATCTGCACAACGGTGAAGAAATTGCCTGGCTGCCCCTTGAGGGCGAGCACCTTGATTGCCTGCGGGTTGCCCTTTTCCATGAGCACGTGCAGCTTGGTGCGCTTGGCGGCGGTCAACGAGATTTCGGCGGCGGAGAAGAATGCGCTGGCCAGAACCAGCACGAAGATACTGAAAAGAAAGCCGTAACCACTCATGTTGTCATCCCTGTAAATGCGAAGGCGGGTACACAGCCGCGACGCTGGCCGGACCGATGAGCTAGGGAGCGGGTCCGGTGGGCAGGGAGACATTTCAAAACAAGCCCGGCGGGCCGTCATTTTGAGATGCCTTCAGGCGGGTGCGCGGAAGGCGCGTACCCGGTGCGGTGTCATCTGCGAGCCAAAAATGCCGCCGACGCCATTTTTGCGGGCCGCGTCAGCCGCGTAGGCTGTGCCGCTGTCCGATAGCATGCCATAAGTTCGGGGCTTGCCGACACCCATGCCCCAACGATTGGGCGAGCGCTGGGGCGCCGTTGTCTACTTTCGGACGGTGGCTTGCGCGAGCTGCGCGACACCGCGTTCAGAACCGACAATGGGCGCACGCCGCCTCGGGCATCGTGAACTTTGCCGCGACACCTTGTCGAGGCCGTGGCGACCGGTCACGTATCTCCCTACTGAGGATCTCACGATGATGAACGGCATCCAGGCATTCCACTATTCGCCGGGGTTGGGCAACGTTGCGGCAGCAGCCCCCATTACGCTGACGCCAGGAGCAGGGCTCGCCAACGCCGCCGGCATTCCGCTGGTGCGCATCGCCAACGCTCGCGCCGACAGCCTGACGCACCCTTGGACCGCGAGCGCGGTGCGTGCCGTGCCAGTGTCCCGCGGCATGGACAAGGCCTTCGGCGGCGATTTCCTGGGCGCATCGGCGGAAGTCGAGGCGTCGGGCGAAGTCGCTGCCGGCCGGTTTATACCCGAGGGGGGCGGCATTGACAGCGGCGAACTGGCCGCACTTGCGCTCGACGTTCCCACGAATGGTGCAACGCGTGGCGCGCAACCGGTCCTGAGCGCTTCCGCCGTGCAAACGCTTCATGTGTGCGCCAGTGCACAGGACACCGGCACACGAGGCGTATCGCCGGACGGTCGCAATCATCCTGTGGTCATGCCCGACGGGCGCAGCGAGCGGGCACAGATCTGCCGGGAGATTGTGAGCGGCTCGCTGCTCGGCACGGGCGGTCGCAACGGAACGGTGGCGTTCGATACCCGTCGCGACAACGTGGCGACGATCGTCGCGGATACCGCGCGCCGATGGACGGGCAAGCCGGCGCTGGCAGGGAGAAAGGAGTGGTCGAAGGCGTGCGAGGAACTGGAGTCGCCCGCCACGTTCATCGGGAAAGTGAACGATCGGCTGCACCAGGGATCGCGGGTCCTGCCGTCGCGCGAGAGCACCGAATGGATGCTTCGCGTGGGGTTCGCCGACGGCTTGCCGATGCATCAGGCCATGGTGCGCGCCGATCTGCCGCCGTCCGTCGGACTGGGCACGGACGAGTGGGTCAAACTCGCCCTCGGGGTCGAGCAACTGGGCGAGCGTCACTGGGCGCTTCGTCACACGGAGGTGATGAACGCGGCGGCGCTGCCCGCGACGAACACGAAGGCCTTCACGGCACTGGCGACGACGCTGTCGTCGCGGCCACCGCATATCGCGACGCAGCGCCTGCGCAATCAACTGGCGATGCGCGGTGTGCCGACGGTTCCGGCCAGCACCACGATCGACCCGTCTGCGCACGGCTAAGCGCGCTCGCCGCCTGATGGCCAGGCGTCATCCATGAAAAAACGCGCCCGGTTTGACCCGGGCGCGTTAGCGGCCATCGTTGACGACGGGCAACCGTGCGGCGGCGCGAGGCGAAATCCTTGCCGCCGCGTGCGTATCGTCAGGTACGACGATAGATTTCGGCGCCGTTCTTGACGAACTCCACGGCCTTGACTTCCATGCCTTGCTTGAGGGCCGCTTCGTCGGAAATGCCTTGCTTCGCGGCGTAATCGCGCACGTCCTGCGTGATCTTCATCGAGCAGAAGTGCGGTCCGCACATCGAGCAGAAGTGGGCAACCTTGGCGGAGTCCTTCGGCAGCGTTTCGTCGTGGAATTCGCGCGCCTTGTCCGGATCGAGACCCAGATTGAACTGGTCTTCCCAACGGAACTCGAAACGCGCCTTCGACAATGCATTGTCGCGAATCTGCGCGCCGGGGTGGCCCTTGGCGAGATCGGCGGCGTGCGCGGCGAGCTTGTACGTGATGATGCCTTCCTTCACGTCGTCCTTGTTCGGCAAGCCGAGGTGTTCCTTCGGCGTGACGTAGCACAGCATGGCGGTGCCGTACCAGCCGATGGTCGCCGCCCCGATGCCCGACGTAATGTGGTCGTAGCCGGGGGCGATGTCCGTCGTCAGCGGTCCGAGCGTGTAGAACGGGGCTTCGTCGCAATACTCGAGCTGGAGATCCATGTTCTCCTTGATGAGCTGCATCGGCACGTGGCCCGGGCCTTCGATCATCACCTGGACATCGTGCTTCCACGCGATCTGTGTCAACTCGCCCAGCGTCTTCAGCTCGGAGAGTTGTGCTTCGTCGTTGGCGTCGTAGATCGAGCCCGGACGCAGGCCGTCGCCCAGCGAGAACGCGACGTCATAGGCCTTCATGATTTCGCAGATCTCTTCGAAGTGCGTGTACAGGAAGCTTTCCTTATGGTGCGCGAGGCACCACTTGGCCATGATCGAGCCGCCGCGGCTCACGATGCCAGTCATGCGGTTGGCGGTCATCGGTACGTACGCGAGGCGCACGCCGGCGTGAATCGTGAAGTAGTCGACGCCTTGCTCGGCCTGCTCGATGAGCGTGTCGCGGAACATTTCCCACGTCAGGTCTTCGGCCTTGCCATTCACCTTCTCGAGCGCCTGATAGATCGGCACCGTGCCGATGGGTACCGGGCTGTTGCGCAGGATCCATTCACGCGTCTCGTGGATGTGCTTGCCGGTCGACAGATCCATCACCGTGTCGCCGCCCCAGCGGATCGCCCACGTCATCTTGTCCACTTCCTCGCCGATCGACGAGGTCACGGCCGAGTTGCCGATGTTCGCGTTGATCTTCACGAGGAAGTTGCGGCCGATGATCATCGGCTCCGATTCCGGGTGGTTGATGTTGTTCGGGATGATGGCGCGACCGCGTGCGATTTCGCTGCGCACGAATTCCGGCGTGATTTCGGCGGGGAGGCTCGCGCCGAAATGCTGACCCGGATGCTGGCGCGAGAGCAGCTTGGCCAGACGCTCGCCCTGCGGGCCGGCGTTGCGCACGCTCTCGATGTATTCCTGACGGCGCAGGTTTTCGCGAATGGCGATGTATTCCATCTCGGGCGTGATGATGCCCTGACGCGCGTAGTGCATCTGCGTCACGTTCTTGCCGGCCTTGGCGCGGCGCGGCGTGCGATGCAGGCCCGGGAAACGCAGCTCGGCGGTGGCGTCGTCGGCGGCGCGCTCGCGGCCGTAGGCGGACGTCATGCCCGGCAGCGCTTCGGTGTCGCCGCGCTCCTCGATCCATGCCGCGCGCAGGGCGGGCAGGCCCGAGCGGATGTCGATTTGGGCGTCCGGATCGGTGTACGGACCGGAGGTGTCGTATACGAAGATCGGCGGATTCTTTTCACCGCCAAAGCTTGTCGGCGTGTCGGCTTGCGAGATTTCGCGCATCGGGACACGGAGGTCGGGGCGCGAGCCTTCGACGTAGATCTTGCGGGAATTCGGCAGCGGTGCGATCGCGGCTTCGTCCACGCGCGCATTGGCTGAGAGGAACTTCGGATTGGCGTTCATGCAATGTCTCCTGGCGGGGCACGTGTTGACGCCGACAATTTCGGCGAAAAGCGGCTCAGGAGCATGAACGGGGGCGAGGAATTTCTACGCTCCCTGCGCTGGCATTATCCAGATCAGGTTCTAAGGGTATTTCTCACCCACAACTCACGTTGCAGGACCCCTGCGCTAGCTTTGCGGCAACAATACACTGACATGCCCGGCAAACACAAGCACGATACGTCCCGAAAAACGTGAACGGCCAATGCTGCGATGCGGCATAACACATGCGGGCGGACGCAAACGCTGGTTGGGCGGCGGCGTCAGGCGAGGGCGAGGGCGCTGACGTCGCCGAGCGTGCGCGCCAGTCGTTGTGCGATGTCACCGGCCGGCGCCTTGGGCACCGCATTCCCAAATGTGCGGCTTGGCTCACTTTGGCCTGACAATTTTCGCCGGTCTTGGCCCTTCCGGGGGCGACAAGGGGTGCGTATCGTCGAAGGCGTGGAGGCATGGCAAGCGTGACAACGGCATGCCACCGGTGGGTGAAGCCTATTCTGAACGGAATTGAACGGAACGGAGAATCGATTCATGCTACGACTGAACTACATCAAGGCCGCGCCGCGCCCCTACGAACAAATGAGCGTGCTGAGCCAGTATTTCCATGACTGCGGCCTGCCGGGCGGCCTGGTCGAGCTGGTTTGGCTGCGAGCTTCGCAACTCAACGGCTGCGCGTTCTGCATCGACATGCACGTGGTCGACGCCCTGAAAACGGGCATCGAACCGCGCCGTCTGCATTTGCTCGACGCCTGGCGTGAAACCGAGCTGTACTCGCCGGCCGAGCGTGCGGCGCTGGCATGGACGGAAGCCGTCACCAACGTCCAGGACGGGCATGTGCCGGACCCCCTGTTCGCCGAGCTGCGTGCGCATTACGACGACAAGCAGATCGCCGATCTGACGTTCGCCGTCGCCACCATCAATGCGTGGAACCGTATGGCGATCGCGTTTCGCGCGCCGCTGCCCAAGACGCCGCACGGCGTGCGGTGAGGGCGGGCCCGGCGCCACGTACGTCCTGACGCCATCGCTACTGCGCCAGGCGCACTTCGCGCTGAAACTCGCGCGGCATCAGCCGTAACGCGTCGCGGAAGAACCGCCGGTCGGGCGGGGGCAGGAGTGGCAGCACGCGGCCCAGCGACTGGGCGGCATGCACCGCCTGCGGCGAGTCGCCGTCCTGGTGCAGCGCGAACCACAACATCTCGAACCACAAGTTGGCGAGCTGCAACGGCTCGAAGCAGACGCGCCCCTCTTCATGATCGGCGAGCGTCGTCGCCAGGACATCGGTCCAGCGCTGGAAACCCTTCGCCCGCGAGAAGGGCGCGCCGAATGGCTGCACGGCGTCGAGAAAGGCGTCGACAGTCAACGGCGTGCTCGCGCGCAGCGTCGCCAGATCGGGATCGCGCCGCGCCGGCACGGCACCGCGCGCAATGCGTAACAGGAAGACTGTGTTCCAGACGGAATTGCCACCGACACCGAACCGGTCGCAGATCCACTCCGAGAGGCCGATCCAGCGCAGCGCCTGCCGCTGAACGTCCGTGGCGGCGAGCCGTCGGCCGGGATCGATGAGCGCGCCTTGCCAAAACAGCCACAACGACAGCCCGATGTTGGCCGCGACATGCTGCGCGAGTTCAATGGAGTCGGCTTCGAACGCGGCTTGCAGGGCGTCGGAAAAGGCGGCCAGCGCGTTCGCCGCCGACTGCTCCCGCGCGGGCATCGGGCCGCCGCGCGCGGCGTGCGACTTGTGCAGCAACGCCTGCAGGTTGCGGCTCTCGAAGCGAATGCGCGGGTTGTAGACGAGGCAGGGGGCGAGCGAGGCATCGTCGGCGATGCGTTGCAGGTGGGCGAACGCGCCGGCCTCGTCGCGTGACCCGTAGGCTTGCCAAGCTTGCACGATCCAGTGCATGGCGCGCAACGTGGGCGAGCCCGGCGGGTTCGCGCCAAAGGTCGCGGCGAGCGTTGCCAGCGTTCGATTCGTGCGTGCCGCGTCGCCCATGCGACGCCAGGCGATCGTCTCGGCAAGCAGGGCGATGCCGCGTTGCACGTCGTCAACGGCACACACCTGCGCTGCATGAAACGATGGAATCGCGCCGGTGCGCGGCTGGCGGCGTACCTCGCTCTGCGATGGCGCTTGGGGCGGCGCGAAGAACACGCCATCCTGCATATCGCGCTTGCCCAGCGTCAGGTGATGCCAGAACGCAATGTCCTGCATGACGTAATCGAGCGCCGGCGATGGGGTATCCGACGCCGCATCCTGTGCAAGCCCGAGAAACGAGGCGATCGCGCGACGCGGGTCGGCGGGCGTCGAGTCCCCGATCGTCACGGCGATACGCGACATCTCATCGCGGGCGAGCCAGAATGGCCCTTTGCCCCGTCCGCGCGTCGGCAGCAGACGCGCATCGGCGAGTACATCGTCGCCCCAGCCCACGGCAACGCCCCAACGTGCAAAGTCGGAGAACGCGCGGCTGACCAGCATACGCAGATCGCCCGCCGCGCCGGCTTGACTGAACCGGATCTTCAACGAGGCAAGCGAGACCGACGACATCTCGTAATGCGCCGCATAGTAGACCCGCATTAACAACCAGAGGCTCTGATATCGCACCGGTTGGCCGTCGATATGCTGGGGGGCGTCGAGGCGGACGACGAGCGTAGGTGCGCCCGTGGCGCAGGCCGACGTGACGGGCGTTGTGCTGCGCGAGGGAGGGGTGTCGGACATGGCGTCGAGGCGAGTCGAGTGGCGTCGGGCCACGGACGACGGCCGCACACGCGACGGAATCTACGAATGGGGTGCACCGATGATACGGCGGTTACGACGGTTACGGTAGCGTTGCTTTGTGCCTGCCGAAACGCAGACTATGCTGCAAACGCTCCCGGAAGCGGGCGCCTGGCCGGCGCCACCGAAGTTCTTCCTACCACCCAGATGGCACGCATTGAAATCAGGACAACGAAATGAAAATGAAGATCTCTCGCTGGCGACGCGGTGTTGTTGCCCTACCGGCGGCTGCGGCTGCGGCTGCCGCACTCGTCTCGGCGACTTTGTTCACCCCGCCGGCACAGGCAGAGGAAACCAAGGCATCGGCGCAGGCGGCACCGGTGCGCATTATCGAGCGTGCCGACTGGGGCGAACGTTTCGCGGCGGAAGGCGTGAAGGGCACGATCATCGTGCTCGACGGTGACACGCGAACGTATCAGGCGTTCGATACCGCGCGTGCCGAGCGACGGGTGTCGCCCGCATCAACTTACAAGGTCTTCAACAGTCTGCTCGCGCTGGAGTCGGGCGCGCTCGAGAACGAGCGCGAGATCATTCCCTGGGATGGCAAGCCGCGTCAGGTGAAGACCTGGAATGCCGCGATGGATCTGCGCAGTGCGTTCCGGGTGTCGTGTCTGCCGTGCTATCAGGTCGTCTCACACAAGATCGCGCGTGAATACGCGCAGGCAAAGCTGGACGAAACCGGCTACGGCAATCGCACCATCGGCCGCGCCGCCGACGCCTACTGGGTCGACGACAGCCTGCGGATCTCGGCCCGCGAACAGGTCGACTTCTTGCAACGGCTCGCACGCGGCACACTGCCGTTTTCGGCGCACACGCAGGACGTCGTGCGTCAGATCTCGATTGTCGAAGCCACGCCGGACTATGTGCTGCACGCCAAGACGGGCTGGTTCGACGAGAAGACGCC
This sequence comes from Pandoraea cepalis, assembly GCF_902459665.1. GTDB lineage: Bacteria > Pseudomonadota > Gammaproteobacteria > Burkholderiales > Burkholderiaceae > Pandoraea > Pandoraea cepalis. Next base: position 299,403 of record NZ_CABPSL010000002.1, read on the forward strand.
CAATATCGGCTGGTGGGTCGGCTGGATCGAGCGCGAAGGCAATATCACGAGCGTGGCGCTGCACATCGATATGGCGGGGGCCGCGGATGCGCCGAAGCGCGCGCGCATCGTGCGGGCCGTGTTGCAGGATCTGAAGCTGATCTGAGGACGGCGGGCGCCGTGGTAAGCCTCGCGCGGTGCGTACGCCAACCGGCGGCGCGCCGCGCGACGAAAGCGGGCTACAGCGCGCGTCCGTGCTTAAGTGCGGACGCGATTTCCGCCACGTGACGGCCTTGGGTCCTCGCGATCTTCAACTCGTTCTCGCTGGGTTTGCGAGACCCATCGGCCGCGGCGAGCGTGGTCGCCCCGTAAGGCGTGCCGCCGGTGATTTCGCCCATGTTGGTGAGGCCAGGCTCGGTGTAGGGCACGCCGACGATGACCATGCCGTGGTGGAGCAGCGTGGTGTGAAAGCTCGTGATCGTCGTTTCCTGTCCGCCATGCTGCGTGCCTGTGCTGGCGAACACGCTGCCGACCTTGCCGACGAGCGCGCCCTTGGCCCATAGGCCACCGGTCTGATCCAGGAAGTTGCGCATCTGTGCGGTCATGTTGCCGAAGCGGGTCGGGGTGCCGAACAGGATCGCGTCGTAGTCGGCCAGTTGGTCGACGCGGGCGACGGGCACGTTCGCGAAGGCGGCGCGTGCCGCTTTCGCGCCGCTCTTTTCGAGCACTTCGTCGGGTACCAGCTCAGGGACTTGCATGACGGTGACATCGGTGCCGGCGACGCTGCGTGCGCCGTCGGCGACAGCTTCGGCCATCGTGTGGATATGCCCGAACATGCTGTAGAACACCACCAGGATCTTGGCGTTGGCCATGTGAATCTCCTTAGGGGTCGAGAGAGGCCGGCGTCACGGGCAATTCGCCGCGCGAGGCGAGCCGTTCCATGATAGTCGACGCTCGGGACGAAACACTGAATTCGTTGGGGCCAGCCGCGCTTAACGCAGGCGTGCGCCGATGAGGCAACCGAGCGCGAGCGCCGCGATGAGCACGGTCACGCTCGCCGATACCCCGCCCGCCAGCGCGAGCCCAGTGGCCGCCATGCCATGCGCCATGACTGCGGCCGGCACGAGCAACATGGCGCTCACGACACACCAACGCATCACATATCGCCACATGAAGCGACTGATGACATGCATGCGCGCGTCGAGTTGATGCCGTTGCCAGAATGACAGATCGGCCGCCGCGTGGAAGAGCCACAGCGGACTGAAGTATTTGATGAACAAGTCCATGACGCCATACCGGAAACATAATGCCCGCAGGGCGCGGGCATGTCGTCGAGGCACGATGGCGGGGCAAACGCCGGATGGCACAGTCATGCGCTTTGTGGGAGTCGACGCTCGATAATTGTAGCAGGCACTCACTCACTTTGTGGCACCGGCGTGCGGTGGGATAAGAGAAAATTTCCCCGAAGTTCGCGTAATTCTGCTCGAAATCTCGGCATCATGTCGCATCTCCCATCATGTCAGGGTCAAGCTGGGCTGTCGTGTGCCTCCCCACGTTTTCCCGGCGGGGCAGTCAGCGCGTGCGACGTCTTGGCCGTGATTTCCTGGATCAACGCCCAGACCGACTGGGCGGCGGGCGAGAGCGTGCGGTTCTTGCGGCGCACGAGCATGATGGTGCGGTCGAGTTGCGGCACGAGCGGCAGGGCGACAAGGCGGTCCCCATGCGCCGGTAGTCCCGGCATCGCGGGAAGTGCCAGGGCCGGCATGATGCTGATGCCGATGCCCGCTTCGATCATTCGGAAGACCGTGATCGCATGCCCGACTTCCTGCGCCACCTGGCAATAGGCGCCATGTTCGGCCAACGCCCGGTCGATCAGCGGCCGGCTACCCGACGCGTAGTCGAGCAGTACGAGCTTTTCGCCATTGAGTTCCTCCCACGTCACCTGTGTCTGTGTCGCAAAACGATGTGAGCGGTCGCACACGACGAGAAACGGTTCCACCATGATGGGCTCGCCGACCAGATCCTCGGTTCCTTCCGACGCGACGATGACGCCGAAATCCACTTCACCGTGTCGCACGCTGTCGCTCGCGAGCGTCTGCACCTGATCGCGCAGCAAGAGCGTGATGTCCGGGTAGCGGGCCGCACAGGCGGAGATGCATTCGGGCATCAGATTCGCGGAAATCGTGGGCGCGCTGGCGACACGTACCCGGCCTCGCCGCTCTTCGGCCAAACCATGGGTGTCGCGCAGGGCACTCTCCAGCTCGTCGAGCACCCGGGCGAGCGTTGCCGAGAGGCTAGCGCCCACTTCGGTCAGGGTGACCTCCCGCGTGGTCCGGTCCACCAACTTGAGTCCGAGTTCTTGCTCCAATTCACGGATACATCGGCTGACGGCAGGCTGGGTCAGGCCGATGTCCTCGCCGGCACGGCTGAAACTCCCGTGGTTGGCCACTGCGAGGAACACTTTGAGCTGGCGCAGCGAAATATTCATGCGTGTTTGGTATGAATAATTTTTTTAAATGAATTTGTATTTTAACTGCCCTTGCGCTCTAATACGTAAAAACCCGTATCGCGAGCGCACACTTCCGGTCATCCTCGATCGTTTGTCGATCGACTGACCGACGATCGCTGGCGGCCGCCGCGCCGTCGCGTCCTGTGTGCTGGCGGACGGGCTTTGTCTTTTCCGACGGATTCGAGATCGACGATGGCCAGACCGCGTTACCTTCCCGACAATTTCACGCTGATGCTTGTGGCGACTGTCGCGCTTGCCAGCTTCCTGCCAGCACACGGCGAAGGGCGAGTCGCTTTCAACCTGCTCACCAACGTGGCGATTGCCGCCCTGTTCTTCCTGCACGGCGCCAAGCTCTCGCGCGAGGCGGTGCTCGCCGGTGCGACGCACTGGCGTCTGCACCTGCTGGTGTTCGCCAGCACGTTCGCCGTCTTCCCGATCGTCGGCCTGGCGCTCAAGCCGATGCTCTCGTGGATGGTGACGCCGGATCTGTATCTGGGCATCCTCTTTCTGTGTACGCTGCCGGCAACGGTGCAGTCCGCCATCGCATTCACCTCGATCGCCCGGGGCAATGTACCGGCGGCGGTGTGCAGCGCGTCGGCGTCGAGCCTGTTCGGTATATTCATCACGCCAGTGCTCGTCGGCCTGGTGGTCATCCATCACAACGGTGCGAACGGCGCGTCGCCGTTCGCCTCCATCGGCAACATCATGTTGCAACTGCTCGCGCCATTCATCGCGGGGCAAGTGTCACGCAAGGCCATCGGCAAGTGGGTCGAGCGCAATCGCGGATTGCTCAAGATCGTCGATCAGGGCTCGATTCTGCTGGTGGTCTACACGGCGTTCAGCGAAGCGGTGAACACGGGCTTGTGGCACCAGGTTTCGCCGCTGGCGTTGCTTGGCCTGCTGGGTTGCTGCGCGGTGATTCTGGCGATCATGCTCGCCTTCACCACCTATTCCGCCCGCTGGCTCGGGTTCTCCCGCGAGGACGAGATCACTATTGTCTTCTGCGGATCGAAGAAGAGCCTTGCGAGCGGTATTCCGATGGCAAAGGTGCTGTTCGCGACCGGGCCGCTCGGTGCCATCGTGTTGCCGCTGATGCTGTTTCACCAGATGCAGCTGATGGTGTGCGCCGTACTCGCGCAGCGCTACGCCAATCGCCAGCGCGCGGCCCAGGCGGGCAGGACGATCAAGGCAGGCGCGGCGAAGCCGGCCTTGCGTGACGGCAAGTCCGACAATAGCGCCAACGCCGGCGCGGGCCGCTGAGCGCGGAATCCGGGCAGAACACAGCCCGTCAACGGCGACTGTCACACGTTGGTCGTGCGCAAGTGCTAGAATTGCGCTTGTTTTGCTTCTTCATGACCTCCCTGGTCCGGCGGCGCCCGACGCATCTGTCCCTCGACAGGCCCCTCTCGCGCCAGCCCCGAGCATGGCGCGCAGCGCCCCTTGAATCTTCGCGAGTGAGCTTTGATGCGGAATCCTTCCGCGTGGCGGCCCCCGTTTTTTAAAAGAGATGTCCCTCCACCATGGCTGATGTAAATGCTGTTCCGACCCCCGGCTTCGATAGCTTTGGGCTGCATGCGGACATCTTGCGGGCCATCGCCGAGCAGGGCTACACCCAGCCGACGCCGATCCAGGCGCAGGCCATCCCGGTGGTGCTGTCCGGACGTGACGTCATGGGCGCCGCGCAAACGGGAACGGGCAAGACCGCCAGCTTTTCGCTGCCGATCATCCAGCGCTTGCTGCCCGAAGCCAACACGAGTGCATCGCCTGCCCGTCACCCGGTGCGTGCGCTGATTCTTACGCCGACGCGCGAACTTGCCGATCAGGTTGCCGAGAACGTGCGCGCGTACGCGGGGCACACGCCGTTGCGCAATACGGTGGTGTTCGGCGGCGTCGACATGAATCCGCAGAAGGATGCGTTGCGACGCGGCGTTGAGATCCTGATCGCCACGCCAGGTCGCTTGCTCGATCACGTCGAACAAAAGACGGTGAATCTGAGCCAGGTGAAGATGCTCGTGCTCGACGAGGCCGACCGCATGCTGGACATGGGCTTCCTGCCCGACCTTCAGCGCATTCTGAATTTGCTGCCGAAGCAGCGCCAGACGCTACTGTTTTCGGCCACGTTCTCGAACGAGATCAAAAAACTCGCGTCGAGCTATCTCACGAATCCGCTCACGATCGAAGTCGCCCGCCGCAATGCCACGGCCGACAATGTCGAGCAGGTTGTCTATCAAGTGGATGAAGACGACAAGCGCGCCGCCGTGGTGCAGATTCTGAAGGAGCGCGATCTCAAGCAGGTCATCGTGTTCGTCAACAGCAAGGTCGGTGCGAGCCGACTGGCGCGCCAGTTGGAGCGCGAGGGCATCGTAACGGCCGCGATTCACGGCGACAAGTCGCAGAACGAGCGTATGCAAGCGCTCGAAGCGTTCAAGCAAGGCGGTATTCAGGCGCTTGTGGCCACCGACGTTGCAGCGCGCGGGCTGGACATCTCGGATCTGCCGGGCGTGATCAACTACGATTTGCCGTACAACCCGGAAGACTATGTGCACCGTATCGGTCGCACGGGCCGCGCGGGTGCGTCGGGTGAGGCAATCTCGCTGTGCGCCCCCGACGAACGCAAGCAAATCGTGGAAATCGAAAAGCTGATCAAGCACGAACTCAAGCGTGGAGAGTTGGTGCTGGAGCGTCGTAGCCGGTCGCGCGACGACCGCAGCGAGCGCGTTGTTGACCGCGGCGATCGCGGTGACCGTAGTGAGCGCGGTGAGCGTAGTGACCGTAGCGAGCGCCACAGTCGCCACGACGGCCTGCGGGCCAGCCGTAGCGGCGGCAGTGCCGCACCGCGCCGTGTTCGTCCGGAAGACGAGTTCTTCTACAAGCCGTACGAGCCGTCGCCGTCGGCGAGTGAGCCGCAGCATGATGCTCGTTCGTCGCAGGAGTCCGCTGTGCCGACGTCGTTTGGTGGGTTGCCTGACAAGGCGCCGAAGCGTCAGGTGGCGGCGTTGCTTGCCGGCTTCCCGCGCAAGGCGAGCCACTGAGCCGATGATGGATGGCGGCGCGCATTGACGATGCGTGTTGAAGTTGAAAAGCCAGCGTAGTTGCGCTGGCTTTTTTCATGTTGGGGAACGGTAACGAAGGCGGGTGCGGGATTCATTGCCCGTGCTGAACCCGCCAAGCCTGTGTCGCTGCGGCGTAGAAGTCTTCACGATGGGACACGTGGGCGAGCGTCGCCGGTAATCCCAGATGTGCCGCGGCGTCCTTGAGCGCGCAGAGCGTCGCGTCTGCCGTGTCGAGGACAAGCGGGGCCGCGCCATTCTGTTTGCTCAGCTTTTCGCCGTCGTCGGCCATGACCAACGGTACGTGCAGATAGCGCGGCGTGGGGGCATCGAGACACGCCTGCAGATAGATCTGGCGCGCCGTCGAATCCAGCAAATCCGCGCCGCGCACGATATCGGTCATGCCTTGTGTCTGATCGTCGACGACCACGGCCAACTGATAGGCCCATTGGCCGTCGGCACGTTTGAGCACGAAGTCGCCGACCTCGGTCGCCAGATCCTGCGTCTGCGGGCCCATCCAGCGATCCTCGAAACGGATGCGAGCGGCCCCGCCGTCCGGGACTCGCAAGCGCCAGGCGCGCGGCGTTTTGCCGTGAAGGCCGTGGCGGCACGTGCCCGGATACGCGAGCGTGCTGTGGCGCGCGTGCACGCGAGTGAGCGAATCGGCGATTTCGCGTCGCGTGCAGCCGCAGGGGTAAACGAGTCCGCGCGCGATGAGCGAGGCGAGCGCCTGTTCATACTGCGCGTGTCGCTGACTTTGCCAGACGACCGGCTCGTCCGAATGCAGGCCCAGACGCGTCAGCGTCGCGAGAATGGCGTCGGCCGCCCCCGGCTCACACCGCGGTTCGTCAAGATCTTCCATACGGACGATCCAGACGCCGTCATGCGCGCGGGCATCGAGCCAACTGGCCAGGGCGGTGACGAGCGAGCCACGGTGCAGCGGCCCGGTTGGGGAGGGCGCGAAGCGGCCCCGGTAACGCGTACCCCGGTAGCACGCATCAGGGCTGGCGGGCGGCGCGGCGTCGTGCGGGCAAGCGTGAGCCACCGGCGCGCTCAGGCAGACGGGGCAGATGGCGCTGACGGGGCGGCAGCGATGGCCTTCTCAAGCGTGTTGGCCGCCGTGCGGCTACCCACACACGCAGGACAATGCTCGCCTTCGACGTAAGCCGGGCTGCGCTGATCCTCGGCGGTGACCACGGCGCGACAGGCGAAGCACTGCTGGGTCGTCGACGGCGTGAGGTCGGGCGTGAGCGCCGTGCGGTAATCGAACACGAAGCAGTCGCCTTGATAGTGCGCGCCGCCAACGTCCTCGAAGTATTTGAGAATGCCGCCGTCGAGCTGATAGGTATGCTCGAGGCCGATGTCGCGCATGTAGATCGCGGCCTTTTCGCACCGAATGCCACCGGTGCAGAACGACACGATGGTCTTGCCTTCGAAGTCATCGCGGTGAGCGGCAACGACGTCGGGGAATTCCGAGAATTTGGTCAGACGATAGTCGACGGCGTTGTCGAACGTACCGACATCGACTTCGAAGTCGTTGCGCGTGTCGAGCATTACCACCGGGCGGCCTTCATCGTCCTGGCCGGCGTCGAGCCAGCGCTTGAGCGTGACCGGATCGATGCCGGGCGCCCGGCCGTCCGCCGGCTTGATGACCGGCATTTTCATCGTGATGATCTCTTTCTTCGGGCGCACCAGCATCCGGCGGAACGGCTGCGCCTCGGAGAGGCTTTCCTTGACGGCCAGATCGGCGAACCGGGCGTCGGCGCGCAGTTCGGCGAGGAAGGCGTCGACGGCTTCGCGCGAGCCGGCCAGAAACAGGTTGATGCCCTCCGGCGCGAGCAGGATGGTGCCCTTCAGGTCGAGCGCCTGGCAGCGTGCCTGCAGGGCGGGACGGAGGGTCGCGATGTCGTCGAGCGTGACGAACTTGTACGCAGCGATGTTGACGATAGACATGGCAACGGGATTTCGCAAAAGCGTGAAGCAATAAAGCGCCATTATCGCCGATTCGGCGCGAACGCACTTTGATTTCACCCCGGATTTCGCCGAATCGGACAGCATCCCGGTCACGGCGGGGAGGAATTCCGAGCGCGCGCCCGGTCTCATCCGAAAAGCGCGCCAAAGTGGGACGTTTCGTGACGCGGGGCGCTGTATCCGGGGGCGGCGCGTTACAATACGGCCCATGTCAGAACCTCGCTTCGTCCACCTCCGTCTCCATTCCGAATACTCGATCGCCGATGGCATCGTGCGGCTCGACGACGTCGTCAAGGCCGCCGCCAAGGATGGTCAGGGCGCGCTCGCGCTGACCGACCTCGCGAACATGTTCGGCGCCATCCGTTTTTACAAGGAAGCCCGCGGCAAGGGCGTCAAGCCGATCATTGGCTGCGATGCCTGGATCACGAATCCGGCCGACCGCGACAAGCCGTCGCGGCTGTTGCTGCTCGCACGCGACAGAGAGGGCTATCTGAACCTGTGCCAGTTGCTCTCCAAGGCGTGGCTCGGCAACCAGTGGCGCGGGCGGGCGGAGATCGAATCGCCATGGCTCCAGGCCGACGGTCTGGCGCGCGGTCTGCTGGCACTCTCCGGGGCCCAGATGGGCGATGTCGGTGCGGCGCTGGCGGCCGGCAACCCCGAGCAGGCGCTGCAATGCGCGCAGCACTGGGCGAGCGTTTTCCCCGGTGCGTTTTATATCGAGTTGCAGCGCACCGGCCAGGCGGGCATGGAGATGTACGTGCAGCAGGCGGTGCAGCTGGCGGCGAAAGCGGGCCTGCCGGTCGTTGCCACGCATCCGATTCAGTTCATGACGTCGGACGACTTCACCGCGCACGAGGCGCGCGTGTGTATTTCCGAAGGCGAGATGCTGGGCAACGCGCGCCGTGTGCGGCGGTTCACGCAGGATCAGAGTTTCCGCACGCAGGACGACATGATCGCCGCGTTTGAAGACGTGCCCTCTGCCGTGGCGAATACCGTCGAGATTGCCAAGCGCTGCAACGTGACACTCGAGCTCGGCAAGCCGAAGCTGCCGCTGTTCCCCACGCCGGACGGCATGTCACTCGACGACTATCTCGTACATCTGTCCAAGGAAGGGCTGGAGACGCGTCTCGCCCAACTGTTCCCCGACGAGGCCGAGCGCGACGCGCGGCGTCCCGAGTATTACAAGCGGCTCGACTTCGAGACCGGCACGATCATCAAGATGGGCTTCCCCGGCTACTTCCTGATCGTGGCGGACTTTATCCAGTGGGCGAAGAACAATGGTGTCCCGGTAGGGCCGGGGCGCGGGTCGGGGGCGGGTTCGCTCGTGGCTTATGCGCTTGGCATCACCGACCTCGACCCGCTCAAGTACAACCTGCTGTTCGAGCGCTTCCTGAATCCGGAACGCGTTTCGATGCCCGACTTCGACATCGACTTCTGTCAGGACGGGCGCGATCGCGTCATTCAGTATGTGAAGGACAAATACGGCGCCGACGCCGTCTCGCAGATCGCAACGTTCGGTTCGATGGCCGCGAAGGCGGCGGTGCGCGACGTTGGCCGCGTGCTCGATCTGGGCTACAACTTCGTCGACGGTATCTCCAAGCTGATTCCGTTCAAGCCGGGCAAGCACGTCACCATCGACGACGCGCTCAAAGAAGAGCCGCAACTTGCCGAGCGCTTCCAGACCGAGGACGAAGTCAAGCAGTTGATCGAGCTGGCGCAGCGCGTTGAAGGCCTCACGCGTAACGTCGGCATGCACGCGGGCGGCGTGTTGATCGCACCGGGCAAGCTGACGGATTTCTGTCCCCTGTACACGCAGGGCAGCGGCGAAGATGCCAGCGGCGTGGTGAGCCAGTACGACAAGGACGACGTGGAAGCCGTCGGCTTGGTGAAGTTCGACTTTTTGGGTCTGACCACGCTGACGATCCTGAATTGGGCCGAGCGCTACATCAAGCGGCTGCATCCGGAGATGGCGGACTGGTCGCTCGACCAGGTTTCGCTCACAGATCCGGCCGCCTTCAGCATCCTCAAGAAAGCCAACACGGTGGCGGTGTTCCAGCTGGAAAGCCGCGGCATGCAGGGCATGTTGAAGGACGCCCAGCCGGACCGGTTCGAGGACATTATCGCGCTGGTGGCGTTGTATCGTCCGGGCCCGATGGACCTGATCCCGAGCTTCTGCGCCCGTAAGCACGGCCGCGAGAAGGTAGAGTACCCGGACCCGCGCGTCGAGCCGGTGCTCCAGGAGACCTACGGCATCATGGTCTACCAGGAGCAGGTGATGCAGATGGCGCAGATCATCGGCGGCTACTCGCTCGGTGGCGCCGATTTGTTGCGTCGCGCGATGGGCAAGAAGAAGGCTGAGGAGATGGCCCAGCACCGCGAGATTTTCGCGCAGGGTGCGGCGACGAACGGCCTCACACGCGAAAAGTCGGACGAGATCTTCGACTTGATGGAGAAATTCGCGGGCTATGGTTTCAACAAGTCGCACGCCGCGGCGTACGCGCTGCTGGCCTATTACACCGCGTGGCTGAAAGCACACCATCCCGCCGAATTCATGGCCGCCAATATGAGCTTGGCCATGGACGACACGGACAAGGTCAAGATTCTCTACGAAGACTGCCTGACCAGCGCCAATGGCTTGGGCGTGCTGCCGCCGGATGTGAACGTCTCCGCCTATCGATTCGAGCCGGCCGACGCGAAGACGGTGCGTTACGGCCTGGGCGCGATCAAGGGGAGCGGTCAGTCGGCCATCGAAGAAATTCTGCGGGCGCGCGAAGGGAAACCGTTCACCGATCTGTTTGACTTCTGCGCCCGCATCGATCGTCGTGTGGTGAACCGTCGCACGATCGAAGCGCTCATTCGTGCCGGTGCCTTCGACAGCATTCATGCCAATCGTGCGCAGTTGATGGCGTCGGTGCCGTTGGCGATGGAAGCCGCCGAGCAGGCGAGTGCGGCGGCCAACCAGGTCAGCCTGTTCGATCTTGGTGACGAAAGCCTGCAGGCGCCGCTCGAGCTGGCCGACGAGCCAGCCTGGACCGACAAGCGCAAGTTGCAGGAAGAGAAGCAGGCGCTCGGCTTCTACCTGTCGGGCCACATGTTCGATTCCTACGCGGAGGAAGTGCGGCGCTTCGTCCGGACCCGCATTCGAGATCTGACAGAGGGCCGCGACAGGCTGGTCGCCGGCGTGATTGCCAGCATGCGCACGATGATGACTCAGCGCGGCAAGATGCTGATCGTACAGCTCGACGACGGCACGGCAACGCTCGAAGTCACGATCTTCAACGAGCAGTTCGAGGCGAACAAGCACCTCTTCAAGGAAGACGAACTGCTCATCGTGCAGGGCAACGCACGCCCGGACAGCTTTACCGGTGGCCTGCGCTTCACCGTGGAGAGCTTGATGGATCTCGGCCGTGCGCGGGCGCGTTTCGCGCGTGCGCTCAAGTTGTCGTTCAACGGCAATGCCGATTGGACGCGCCTGCGCGCCACGCTGCAACCGCACTGTACGATGTACCGTGTCGCGGCAACGGCAGGCGCGGGCGGCGGTTCCCGTGGCGGCGGCGGCGGCTTCAACGGCGGCGGAGGCGGAGGCGGCGGTGGCGGTGGCGGTGGCCGGAGCGGTGCCTTCGGACGTCGCAATGACGACGACAACGACAAGCAGAACGGCTTGCCGGTGCACATTGTGTATCGCCGTCCTGATGCCGAATGCGAGTCGCGACTGGGTGACGACTGGAAGGTCCAGCCGGGCGACGAATTGCTCGGCGAGCTTCGCCAGTGGCTCACAACCGATTCGGTGCAAATCATCTATTGAGGCAGGCGGTGCCGCGCGGCGTTGCATGACGCCGCGCGGTGCCGTCCGTCTTTCGATACAACAAGGAAATCCGGATGTTCTCCATCATCGTTCCGACGTGGAACAATCTCGCCTTGCTGCAACTTTGCGTGCGCAGCATTCGCGAGAATTCGAGCCATCCGCATCAGATCATCGTCCACATCAACGACGGCTCCGACGGCTCGCTTGACTGGGTGCGGGCCGAGGGGATCGAACATACGGCGTCGCCGGCCAACATCGGTATCTGCTACGCCGTGAATCAGGCGGCGGCGCTCGCACGGGAAAAGTACATCGTCTACCTGAACGACGACATGTATTGCTGCCCGGGCTGGGATCGTGCGCTGATCGAGCGTGCCGAAGCCATGCCCGACAAGGCCTTCATGCTCTCGGGCACCATGATCGAGCCGGTCGACACCGGCAATCCCTGCGTGCTCGTGCAGGACTTCGGCCGCGACGTCGATACGTTCGATGAGGCGGGGCTGCTCGCTGCCGTGCCGACCTACCGCAAGCCGGACTGGTTCGGCGCCACCTGGCCACCGACGCTCGTGCACCGCGATTGGTGGTTTCTCGTCGGCGGCTACAGCACCGAGCTTAGCCCTGGCATGAGCAGCGACAATGACTTCTCGATGAAGATGTGGGCAGCGGGCGCACGCCGTTTCGTTGGCGTTGGCGCGAGCCTTGTGTACCACTTTCAGTGCAAGAGTACGGGTAAGGTGGTGAAGAACGACGGTCGCACGCAGTTTCTGCGCAAGTGGGGCATGACACAGTCCATTTTCGACCGCTACTACCTGCGCCGTGGCAAGCCGGTGCCGGCAGGTAACGACGGACGGCTGCCCGAGCCGGTCGATGACGGCAAGCTGCGCTGGGAATTGTTCCGCTCGCGTGTGAAGCGGGCGCTCGCCAAGTAATTGGGCCGAGGGTGCGTCAGGCGTCTGCGCGCCGCAGCAGCGCGTACTTCAGAAACGCGCTGCGGGCATTCATCCGCGCAATCGCGGCGCCGGTGGCGCCGTCGAGAAATCCTCTGCGCAGCAAATACGTGCGCACGAACGCCCATCCGCCATTGATCCAAGGTTTCAGCGGCGAGACGCGTTTGCCGCGCAACGCCATCTCCGTCGCCCCCGCGCGCGCATACCGCTGAACCTTGTCTTCGACCTGACGAACCTCGGTATAGCTGTAATGCAGCAGGTGATGCGCAAGGGTGCCGATCTCGCCGTCGACGATCACCCGCTCGTGCACGAGATTGTCGGAGAAGCGTCCGGCCTCGCGCCGAAACAGTCGCAACACGTAGTCCGGGTACCAGCCGCAATGCCGCACCCAGTGTCCGAGGAACTGCGACAGGCGAGGCATGCGGAAGCCCGCGCAGCCGCCGCGGTCACCGCTGGCAATCGCCGCCGCAATCTCGGCCGCCAATTCTGGCGTGACGCGTTCATCGGCGTCGAGCGACAGCACCCAGGGCTGTGTCGCAAGCGACAGCGCGCGATTCTTCTGTGGACCGAAGCCAGGCCAGTCGGCGGTGACGTGCACCTCGGCGCCTGCGGCGCGAGCGATGTCCGTCGTGCCGTCCGTGCTCGCGTTATCGAGCACGACGATCTGCGACGCCAACGACTGCACCGACGCGATGCAATCGGCAATGTTGTGACGCTCGTTGCGCGTGAGAATCGTTACCGTGAGCGGCAGACGTGGCGAACATTCGAGCGAGGTGGCAGGCGATGAAGCTTCAATCATGACAACTCACGAAATGGCGGCGTCCGATTGCCGGACCCGCGCGGTGATCAAGCGTTGGCAACGTCGTTGAGCAACTCGACAAGCGCTTCACCGTAGCGTTCGATCTTGGCTTCGCCGAGTCCGGTGATATCGGCCAACCCCTCGCGATGGCGGGGGCGACGCTGGGCGAGTTCGCGCAGTGTCCGGTCGTGCAGGATAACGTAGGCGGGCACCTGCTGCGTCTTGGCGATCTCCTGCCGCCAGGCCCGCAGCTTTTCGAACAGTTGCTGATCGGCAGTATCCAGCTCGATCGCCTGCGACGACGCATACCCGGCAAAACGGCTCTTCTTTCCGACGGAGGCCCGCTGGCGCCGCAACGACAGTGTCGTTTCCCCCTTGAGCACCGGGCGTGCCGCCGCGTTGAGCGTCAGCGCGCCGTATTGGCTGCTGTCGGGCTCGATGATGCCATGCGCGATCAACTGCCGGAACACCGCGCGCCAGCCTTGATCGTCGAGTTCACCGCCAACGCCGAACGTCGGCAGGGCTTCGTGCCCGAACTGACGAATCTTGTCGGTGCTGCGCCCGCGCAGCAGATCGACCAGATGCCCGGCGCCAAAGCGCTGGCCCGTACGCAGTATGGCCGAGAGGGCCTTCTGGGCGGCGATGGTCCCGTCGAAGACTTCGGGCGGACTCAGGCAGACATCGCAGTTGCCGCACGGCGTGCTCGATTCGCCAAAATACGACAGCAGCACGGTGCGGCGGCAGCGCGGCGCTTCGCAATAGCCGAGCAGGGCATCGAGTTTCTGGCGTTCGATGCGCTTTTGCTGGTCGGGAGCGTTCGACTCGTCGATGCGGCTGCGATGCACCACGACGTCGTTCAGCCCATACGTCATCCAGGCTTCGGCGGGTTCGCCGTCGCGCCCCGCGCGCCCCGTCTCCTGATAGTAGGCTTCGAGGCTCTTGGGCAAATCCAGGTGGGCGACGAAACGCACGTCGGGCTTGTCGATGCCCATGCCGAAGGCAACAGTGGCCGACATCACCAGCCCTTCCTCGCGCAGGAAGCGCTGTTGGTGCGTGCGGCGCACGTCCGCGTCCAGCCCGGCGTGATAGGGCAGGGCCGGAATGCCCTGCGTCTCGAGCCAGGCGGCGGTTTCTTCCACCTTCTTGCGCGACAGGCAATAGACGATGCCCGCTTCGCCCCGATGCCGCCCCAGAAACGCGAGCAACTGCTTGCGGGGATTGTCGCGATCGACGATCTCGTAGCGAATGTTCGGCCGGTCGAAGCTCGAGACGAACAACCGCGCCTCGGTCAGGCCAAGCCGCGTCTGGATGTCCTCGCGCGTCGCGGCGTCCGCCGTGGCGGTCAGCGCGATGCGCGGTACGCGCGGATAACGTTCGTGAAGTGCCGAGAGCTGAATGTATTCGGGACGGAAGTCATGCCCCCATTGCGAGACGCAATGCGCCTCGTCGATGGCGAACAGCGCCAGTTGCCCGCGCGCGTCGAGTCGGTCGAGCAGGTCGAGAAAACGATCGGTCAGCAAGCGCTCGGGCGCCACGTAGAGCAGATCGAGTTCGCCGCGGGCGGCGCGGCGCTCGGTATCGAGCGCTTCGTCGAAGCCGAGACTGGAGTTCAGATAGGCCGCGCGCACCCCGGCTTGCAGCAGCGCATCGACTTGGTCCTGCATGAGCGCGATGAGCGGCGAGACGACGATGCCGATGCCGGGGCGCAGCAACGCGGGGATCTGATAACACAGGGACTTGCCGCCGCCGGTCGGCATCAGCACAAGCGCGTCTCCCCCGTCGGCCACGTGGTCGACGATAGCGGCCTGATCGCCACGGAATGCGTTATAGCCGAATACGGTACGGAGGACTTCGAGTGCGCTTGCCATGGGCGGGAGTATACCGGTTCCCCCCCGGCTGCGGCGCGCATCGGCCCCGAGCGCGGCCATTGTGATGAATTTTGCGGTGATGTCCGAGTCAGGCTCGGACGTGTCCCGGCAAGACCGGCCGGTACGATAGAATAGCGGTTTTTCCGCCGTCCCCCACCTACATGAGCGCACCGCACAAGCCCGTCGGACCGATTCTTCGGCGTCTGCTGGGCTATCTTCAGCCGTATTGGCACATGGGCCTGCTGGCCGTTCTCGCCATGGCGCTCGTGGCCGCGACCGAAGCGGCCATTCCGGCCGTCCTCAAGCCGGTGCTCGACAAGGGGTTCTCGGGCCAGGATCCATGGAATCTGTGGTACGTACCCGCCGCCGTGATCGGGCTGGCCGTGATCCGGGGGGTGGCGCAATATTCGGCCAACTACATGCTCTCGTGGGTGTCCAACCGCGTGCTGCTCGACCTGCGCGTGCGCATGTTCGACCGCCTGCTGCATGCGCCGGCCGTCTTCTATCAACGCGAGACGACGAGCACGCTCATCAATGCGCTTGTCTACGAAGTCAATCAGGTGCTCGGCGTACTGACCACGGTGCTCATCACGCTCGTGCGCGATTCGCTCACTGTCGTCGGCCTGCTGGGCTACCTGTTCTATCTGAACTGGCGCCTTACGCTCGTCGTGGCCGTGATTCTGCCGTTCATCGGCTGGCTCGTCGGCAAGATCAACCGGCGCCTGCGTCGTTTGAACCGCGAGCAGCAAACGCTGACCAATGCACTGTCGTACGTGGTCGAAGAAGCCGTGGGCGGCTACAAGGTGGTGAAGATCCACAACGGCGAAGCGTACGAAAAGTCGCGCTTCGACAAGATGACGAGCACGCTGCGCGGTTATGCCATGCGCGTGACCGTCTCAGGCGGTCTGGCGCAGCCGGTGACGCAGGCCCTCGCCTCGCTGGCACTGGCCATCGTCATTACGGTGGCGATGATCGAGTCGTCGTCGGGCGAGATGACCGTGGGCGGCTTCACGGCCTTTGTCACGGCACTGTTGCTCGTCGTCTCTCCGCTCAAGCATCTGATGGATGTCAATCAGCCGCTGCAGCGCGGCGTGACGGCCGCGGAGCTGATTTTCGAAGTCATGGATGTCGAAGTCGAGCCGACCGGCGGCGAGCGCACGCTCGAGCGCGCCAAGGGGCGCGTGACGTTCGATCAGGTGAGCTTCCACTATGGTGCCAGCGAGCGTCCGACGCTCGATCGGATCTCGCTCGAGGTGGCGCCCGGTGAGATGGTGGCGCTGGTGGGGCCCTCCGGCAGCGGCAAGACCACGCTGGTCAATCTGGTGCCGCGCTTCTACGATCCGACCGGTGGCCGGATTCTGCTCGACGACATTGCGCTGACGGACCTGCGCCTGGCCGATCTGCGTCGTCAAATTGCGTTCGTGAGCCAGGACGTCGTGCTGTTCAACGACACCATCGCCGCAAACGTGGCCTACGGCCAGGAGATCGACGCCGAGCGCGTGCAGGCGGCGCTGCGGGCGGCCAATCTGGCCGATGCGGTCGCGGCCATGCCCGAAGGCGTCGAAACGCTCGTGGGCGACAACGGCATGCGCCTGTCGGGCGGTCAGCGTCAACGTCTGGCCATCGCACGCGCGATCTACAAGGATGCTCCTATCCTGATCCTGGACGAAGCAACGTCCGCGCTGGATTCGGAGTCCGAGCGTCACGTGCAGGCCGCGCTGGAAGTCCTGATGGAAGGGCGCACCACGCTGGTGATCGCGCACCGCCTCTCGACCATTGAGCGCGCCGACCGGATCGTCGTGCTCGAACATGGCCGCATCGTGGAGCAGGGCTCGCACCAGGCGCTGGTGGCGCATAATGGCCTCTACGCGCATCTGCACCGCATTCAGTACGCACAGCAGCAGGACGCCTGACGTCGCCGTCGCGTCGCGAACGTCAGCGCTTATCCGCCCGACCTGGAGAAGATCACGATGAGTCAGCCGCCGATCAGCCGTTTCCCTGTGCCCGACCTTGCCACGTTGCCGGCCGATATTCGGGCACGTATCGACGACGTGCAGGAAAAGGCCGGCTTCATCCCGAACGTGTTCCTCACGCTGGCGCATCGCCCCGCCGAATTCCGCGCTTTTTTTGCGTATCACGATGCGCTGATGGCCAAAGAAGGCAATCTGAGCAAAGGCGAACGCGAGATGATCGTGGTCGCCACGAGCGCGGTGAATCAGTGTCTGTATTGTGTCGTTGCACACGGTGCGCTGGTGCGCATTTATGAAAAGCAGCCGCTGCTCGCCGATCAGGTGGCCGTCAACTATCTGAAGGCGGACCTGAGCGCGCGTCAGCGGGCGATTCTCGACTATGCGATGAAGGTGTGCGAGCGCTCCCACGAAGTCGGCGACGACGATTACGCGGCGCTGCGCCAACACGGTCTCGACGACGAGGACATCTGGGACATCGCCGCGATCACGGCGTTTTTCGGCATGTCCAACCGCATTGCCAACGCCATCTCGATGCGGCCGAATGACGAATTCTTTTTGATGGGACGCGTGCCGCGCGCCCGATAACCCGACTTCTCTTTACCTTTCGATACTTATGATCTTCGTGACTGGCGGCGCCGGTTTCATCGGTGCAAATTTCGTTCTCGATTGGCTTGCGCAGCACGACGAGCCGGTCGTCACCATCGACAAATTGACGTATGCCGGCAATCTGGCAAATCTGGCGAGCCTGGAACGCGATCCCCGTCACCGTTTCGAACAAGTCGATATTTGTGATCGCGCAGCGCTCGACCGCTTGTACGCTGAGCATCGTCCGCGCGCGGTGCTGCACTTCGCGGCGGAAAGTCATGTCGACCGTTCGATCCATGGCCCGGGCGACTTCGTGCAGACGAACATCGTCGGCACGTTCACGATGCTCGAAGCCGCGCGCGCCTATTGGGGAGCGCTCGGCGGAGAGGCGCGCGATGCCTTCCGCTTCCTGCACGTCTCGACGGACGAAGTCTATGGCTCGCTGAGCCCGAGCGATCCGGCCTTCACCGAGACCACGCCGTACGCGCCCAACAGCCCGTACTCAGCGTCGAAGGCCGGTTCCGACCATCTGGTGCGCGCCTACCACCACACCTACGGCCTGCCGGTGCTCACGACCAACTGCTCGAACAACTACGGCCCGTACCAATTCCCCGAAAAGCTTATCCCGCTGGTGATCGCCAATGCGCTGGCCGGCAAGCCGTTGCCGATCTATGGCGACGGCAGCAACGTGCGCGACTGGCTGTATGTCGGGGACCATTGCTCCGCCATTCGCGAGGTGCTCGCCAGAGGTGTCACGGGCGAGGTTTACAACGTGGGCGGCTGGAACGAGCAGAACAACCTGTCGGTCGTGAAGCACCTGTGTGCACTGCTCGATGAACTGTCGCCGCGCACCGACGGAAAGTCGTACGGTGATCAGATCACGTTCGTCACCGACCGCCCAGGCCACGATCGGCGCTATGCGATCGACGCGCGCAAGCTTGAGCGCGAACTGGGCTGGCGCCCAGCCGAGACGTTCGAGACCGGTATGCGCAAAACAGTGCAGTGGTACCTCGCCAACGGGGAGTGGGTGCGCCAAGTGCAGTCGGGCGAATACCAGCGCTGGATCGAAACACACTACCAAAAGAACGGCTGAGGCACGTATGAGTATCAAACGCAAAGGCATCATTCTCGCTGGCGGCTCCGGCACGCGACTGTATCCGGCGACGCTCGCCGTCTCCAAGCAGTTGCTCCCGGTCTACGACAAGCCGATGATCTATTACCCGCTGACGACGCTGATGCTGGCGGGGATTCGTGACGTGCTGATCATCTCGACGCCGCAGGACACGCCGCGCTTCGAGCAACTGCTGGGCGATGGCAGTCAGTGGGGCCTGAACCTGCAATATGCCGTGCAACCGTCGCCGGACGGTCTGGCGCAGGCATTCCTGATTGGCGCGGACTTCATCGGTCGCGACCCATGCGCGCTGGTGCTTGGCGACAATTTGTTCTACGGGCACGATTTCGCGTCACTGCTCTCGGCAGCGAATACCCAGACGGATGGCGCCTCCGTGTTCGCCTACCGCGTGAACGATCCCGAGCGATACGGCGTGGTGACGTTCGATGAAAGCGGCAAAGCCATCGACCTCGTCGAGAAACCCAAGGCGCCGAAGTCGCGCTACGCCGTGACCGGTTTGTACTTTTGCGACAACGACGTCATCGAGATTGCTCGCTCGATCAAGCCGTCGGCGCGTGGTGAGCTGGAAATCACCGACGTCAACAACGAATACCTGCGTCGCGGCAAGCTCAACGTCCAGATCATGGGGCGGGGTTATGCATGGCTGGATACCGGCACGCACGAATCGATGCTCGAGGCGAGCACGTTCATCCAGACGATCGAAAGCCGTCAGGGCCTGAAGGTCGCATGCCCCGAAGAGATCGCATACCGTCGGGGCTGGATCGATGCCGCCGCCATCGAGGCACTCGCGCAACCGCTCGCCAAGACCGGTTACGGCCAATACTTGCTCTCGATGTTGCGCGAGCGGTTGTTCTGAGTCTGGCGCACAGCTCACTTTCGATTCTTAAAGGTATCTCGCTATGCAAGTGACTCCCACCGCCATTCCTGCCGTTCGCGTGATCGAACCGAAGGTCTTTGGCGACGCTCGCGGCCATTTCTTCGAGAGCTTCAACCAGCGCGGCTTCGACAACGCGCTCGGCGAGACGCTCACCTTCGTGCAGGACAACCAGTCGCGCTCGGTCCGTGGCGTACTGCGCGGCCTGCACTACCAGGTCAAGCAACCACAGGGCAAGCTCGTGCGCGTGCTGCACGGCGAAATTTACGACGTAGCGGTCGATATTCGTGAAGGCTCGCCGACCTTCGGCAAGTGGGTCGCGGAAGTGCTGAGCGCCGAAAACAAGAAGCAGCTATGGATCCCGGCAGGCTTCGCCCACGGTTTCGTGGTGACGTCGGAGACGGCCGAAGTGCTGTACAAGACCACGGATTACTGGGCCCCGCAGTTCGAGCGCTGCATTCGCTGGGACGACCCGACGCTTGCGATTCCCTGGCCGCTCGACGGCATCACGCCGATCGTCTCGGACAAGGATCGGCAGGGCATGCTGTTCTCGGAGTACCGGCAGGAAGACTGATGTTGCCTACGGAACACCGTTCCGTAGGGGTACCCTCGGCCGCTGCGGCCCGGTCGTCAATTGACGGCGGGACCGGCGGCCGTTGCTTTTGCGGACGGCGCTGCGCGGTTGGCGACGTCGGCCTCGCCCGGTGCGGCAGACGTGTCGCCCGTCACCCGCAGTACCCTCACGGCGCGCAGGCCAAAGCGCGCGGTGAGCGCATCGGCCACGCTCTGCGACGACGGTTCGATGCCGTCGTCGATGGGCACGCCCTCCGCGCCCGAACTTGCCGGTTCACGCAGCCCTTCGACAATCACGTCGGCTTCCAGCCCGTTGTTCAGATAGTGCAGTTTGACGTCGTGCAGCGCCAGCGCATTGGCGCGGCACAGCGCCTCTGCCGCGCCGACCACGACCGAGCGCGCAGGCCATTGCTGCAATGCGGTGCCCTTGGTGTCGCTCTCCGGATCGACGTGTACGAGTACATCGAGAATCTGCGGCTCCAGCATGACCGTCGCGCGCGCCTGTTCCGCGATGTAGTGTCCCTCCGAGACCGACAGACGCGCATCGACGAGGATGTGCACATCGACGACGATTTCATCGCCCATGCGCCGCGTGCGCAGCATGTCGACGGTGCGCACGCCGGGTGTCGCGAGTAGCCGTTCCCGAATGGTGACAGTCGTGGCGTCGTCCACGCC
This sequence comes from Pandoraea cepalis, assembly GCF_902459665.1. Taxonomy (GTDB): domain Bacteria; phylum Pseudomonadota; class Gammaproteobacteria; order Burkholderiales; family Burkholderiaceae; genus Pandoraea; species Pandoraea cepalis. The sequence goes on from NZ_CABPSL010000002.1 coordinate 320,137, forward strand.
GCGATCGATGAGGTCCTGCAACGCGTTCCAGCCGAACTTCCACCCGGTGCGTCCGATCATCAGTCCCACGAGGGCGGCGGCCAGCGGGTCGAGAATGCGATAGCCCGCAAGGTTGCCCAGAATGCCGAACGCCACGACGAGCGACGAGAGCGCGTCGGAGCGCGCGTGCCACGCATTGGCCACGAGCATCGCCGAGCGCACGCGCTGCGCGGCGCGCAGCATATAGCGAAAGAGGCCTTCCTTGCTGACCAGCACCAGAACCGCAACGACCAGCGCGATCATGTGCACTTCCGGAATGTCTTCCGGATGCAGCAGCCGCTCGATGCCGCGCCAGAGCATTCCCGCCCCCACCACGAGCAGAATGACGCCGAGAAACAACGACGCCGCGTTTTCGTAGCGGCTATGACCGTAGGGGTGGTCGGCGTCCGGCGCACGGGCGCTACCCCTTGCGGCGGCCAGCACGACGAAGTCCGAGACGATGTCCGAGAGCGAGTGAATGCCGTCGGCAATCAATGCCTGCGAACGGGCGAAGATGCCGATGACGATCTGCGCCGTCGTGAGCACGATATTGACCCAGATGCTGACCCAGGTTGTCTTGCGCGCGACAGCGTGTTTGTCGAGCGCCTCGCTCGATGCCGCCAGATTGTCGTAGTTCGAGTAGGGCATGACGTCGGAACGTGCGAGCGTTGAGTGCGGTTACATCAAAATGATGTCGTACTGTTCCTGATGGAACGACGACTCCACCTGCAGCGAAATCGGCTTGCCGATGAAGTCGATCAGCATCGCGAGATGCTGAGACTCCTCTTCGAGGAACAGATCGACGACTTCCTGCGAGGCGATCAGGCGGAATTCGCGCGGATTGAACTGACGCGATTCGCGCAGAATCTCGCGCAGAATGTCGTAGCACAGCGTGCGCGGCGTCTTGACCTGTCCCTTGCCTTGACAGACGGCACACGGCTCGCACAGCACATGGGCGAGCGACTCGCGCGTGCGCTTGCGGGTCATTTCGACGAGTCCGAGCTGGGAGAAGCCGTTCACGGTAATGCGCGTCCGGTCGCGGGCGAGCGCCTTCTTCAGTTCGGCGAGCACCGAATCGCGATGCTCGGTGTTCTCCATGTCGATGAAGTCGATGATGATGATCCCGCCCAGATTGCGCAGCCGCAACTGGCGCGCGATCATCAAAGCCGCTTCGAGGTTCGTTTTGAAGATCGTGTCGTCGAAGTTGCGTGCGCCGACGTAGCCGCCGGTGTTCACGTCGATGGTCGTCATCGCCTCGGTCTGATCGATCATCAGATACCCGCCGGACTTCAGATCGACGCGACGCGACAACGCCCGCTCGATTTCCGTCTCGACGTTGTACAGGTCGAACAGCGGCCGCTCGCCGGTGTAATGCGTGAGCTTGCCGAGCACCGCCGGTGTATAAGTGGTCGCGAATTCGGCCAGCTTCTGGAACGTCTCGCGCGAGTCGACCAGGATTTTGCCCGTCTCCTCGTGCACGAAATCGCGCAGCACGCGCTGGGCAAGGTTCAGATCCTGATACAGCAGGGCAGGCGCAGGCACGCGCGTGCTCTGCTCGCCGATGGTTTGCCAGGACTTGCGCAGATAGGCGATGTCGTTCGCCAGTTCGGCGTCGGCCGCGTCTTCCGCGATGGTGCGCACGATGAAGCCGCCTTTCTCGTCGGCCGGCACGAGCGCCTGGATCTTGCTGCGCAGCGCCTCGCGCTCCGCTTCGCTCTCGATGCGCTGCGAAATGCCGATGTGGGGCTCCTGCGGTAGGTAGACGAGCGTGCGCCCGGCAATGCTGATCTGCGTCGACAGGCGCGCGCCCTTGGTGCCGATCGGATCCTTGATGACCTGCACCATCAGCGTCTGCCCCTCGAACACCGTTTTCTCGATAGGCGGCTGCGGATGCGGCGTGGAGGTGTCGTTGTTCGTACGCGGATGCCAGATATCGGCCACGTGCAGGAACGCCGCTCGCTCCAGCCCGATATCGATGAACGCCGATTGCATGCCTGGCAGCACGCGCACGACCTTGCCCAGATAGATGTTGCCGACCAGGCCGCGCGAGAGCGTGCGCTCGATGTGCAATTCCTGCACGGCACCGAGCTGCATGAGTGCCACACGGGTTTCCTGTGGCGTGATGTTGACCAGAATGTCTTCGTTCATAGAGTGTCGACCCGACTCAATAAGGCTTGGCAAATTCGGTAAGCGTCAGAAGTCGACGCCGGCCTGGCGCAACAGCGCGGCGGTCTCGCACAGCGGTAGCCCCATGATGCCGGAGTAGCTGCCATCGATGCGCAGCACGAATTCGGCAGCCTTGCCCTGAATACCGTATGCCCCGGCCTTGCCTCTCGGCTCGCCCGAGGCGACGTAACGCTCGATCTCTTCACGGCGCATCGGCCGGAACCAGACGTGCGAGATGTTCACTGCCTGATGGATCTGGCCGTCGGCGCAGACGGCGACGGCGGTCAGCACGCGATGGCGTGTGCCCGACAGACGCGCGAGTACGGCACAGGCGTCGGCGTCGTCGAAAGGCTTGCCGAGGATGGTGCCGTCCAGGCATACCGTCGTGTCGGCCGCCAGAATGGGGGCGCCAGGCAGGCCTGCGCGGGCGAGGCGCGTGAGCGCCGCTTCGGCCTTGGCACGCGTGACGCGCTGCACGTAGTCGTCCGGTGGCTCTCCCGGCAGCACGGCTTCGAGTGCTTCGGCGTCCTCGTGAGCGCCCGGCAGCAGCAGCTCGAAACGAACGCCGAGCTGTTGCAACAGTTCCTGGCGGCGGGGACTTTGCGACGCGAGATAGATGTACGGCATGGCGGCTTGGCTTGAATTCGTCCAGCCCGGCACACGGCTTCGCAACGACTGGCAAGCGCGTGCACCGGGCCGCGGGATGGGCTGGGCGAGGGGGAACGTCCTATTATGCCGCCTTGCGCTCACGCCCGCCAGCGCGCGCGGGGGGCAGACGGCGATGTCGACGGGAAAACGGGCGGATTGCCGCGGATTGCCGAGGACTCCGCGGGGCAAGCGTTCAAGCGTCGGCGAGGAAGTCGGCGCCGATCAGGTCGATGCGGTCGGTGCAGATGGCATCGACACCCCACGCCGCCAGTTCACGTGCACGGGCCGGATCGTTGACCGTGTAGACCAGCATTTGCAGGCCGGCCGCCTTGATCTGTGCGACCTGCGGGCCGTCGAGCGGCTGATGGCTCGCGTGCAGCGAGACGGTGCCGAGCTGGCGGGCGTCCTCGCGCCAATGCGCCGGAATGGCCTCGTACAGCATGCCGCGCGGCAGGTCGGGGACAGCGGCCGCCGCGGCTTCGAGCGCCTCGTACGAGAACGACGAGAGCAGCGGCGGCTGGGCCTGTCCGGCCCACAGCGCCTGCACGGCCTGGGCGACCCGCTTGCCCGTTTCCGCCTCGCGGCCCGGGCACGGTTTGATTTCGACATTCGCCGCCAGCCCCAGCGCAATACAGCGCTCGGCCACCTGGGCGAGGGTCGGCATCGCCTGACCCGCGAAGCGCTCGCCAAACCAACTGCCGGCATCGAGTTTTGCGATGTCGGCGTAGGTCATTTGCGCGGCAGCGCCGTGCCCGTTGCTGGTGCGATCGACCGTGTCGTCGTGCAGCAGGAAGACGGTGTTATCCGCCGAGAGCTTGGCATCGAACTCGACCATGCGCAGGCCGAGCGAGGCCCCCATCTCGAACGCGGCCAACGTGTTTTCCGGGGCCAGCTTACCGCCGCCACGGTGCGCGACGATGCGGGGATAGGGCCAGGCGGGCCACAAACGCGCCGGTGTCGAGGGGGCGGTCATGCTTCGACTCGCTTGCCGGTCGTCGGATCGAACAGGTGCAACGCCTTGGCCGAGATGGCCAGCGGCACCACCGTACCCGCCGCCGGCCGCATCTCGTGCGGCAGACGCACCGTGACGGGCTGCTCGCCCCAGCGGCCATGCGCCAGATTGTCGGCGCCGAGCAGTTCGAGCTGATCGACGAGGATGTTGGTCTGCGCGGCGAAGGCACCCAGGCCGTTGTGCTGCTCGGCGGGCACCAGATGTTCGGGGCGCACGCCGAGCACGAGTTCACGGTTGGCATACGCCATGCTCGTGGGCGGCAGACGCAGGGCCGGCCCGCCACCGTCGACCTCGAACGTACGGCCTTCCGAGTCTACGCGGCCCTTCAGCAGGTTCATGGCGGGCGAGCCCATGAAGCTCGCCACGAACAGCGATGCGGGGCGCTCGTACACATCCGTCGGGGTGCCGATCTGCTCGGCGTAGCCCTTGTTCATGACGATCACGCGATCCGCCAACGTCATCGCCTCGATTTGATCGTGGGTGACATACAGGCTGGTGGTCTTGAGGCGCGCGTGCAGCCGCTGGATTTCCAGACGCATCTGCACACGCAGCTTGGCATCGAGGTTCGAGAGCGGTTCGTCGAACAGGAATACCGCGGGCTCACGCACGATCGCGCGGCCCATGGCCACGCGCTGGCGCTGACCGCCCGAGAGTTCGCGCGGCTTGCGTGCGAGCAGGGGTTCCAGTTCCAGAATGCGTGCGGCGGCGAGCACGCGCTCGTCGATGATCTTCTTGTCGATGCCGCGGATCTTCAAGCCGTACGACATGTTCTGGCGCACATCCATGTGCGGATATAGCGCGTAGTTCTGGAACACCATCGCGATATTGCGATCCTTCGGCTCCAGTTCATTGACGACTTGCGAGCCGATCAGGATGCTGCCTTCGCTGACCGATTCGAGGCCGGCCACCATGCGCAGCAGCGTCGACTTGCCGCAGCCCGAGGGGCCGACGATGACCACGAATTCGCCGTCTTCGATGTCGATGTCGACACCGTGCAGGACATAGTTCTTCCGGTCGTAGGTTTTCTTGACGCGATGGAGTTTGAGATTTGCCATGATTACTTTTCCGAATCGACCAGACCGCGCACGAACCAACGCTGCATGAGCAGGACCACCGCGAGGGGCGGCAACATGGCGAGCAGCGTGGCGCTCATGACGAGTTGCCATTGGGTGGCGGTGTCGCCGCTGCCGATCATGCTCTTGATGCCGACCACGGCCGTCGTCATCGACGGGGCGTTGGTCACCAGAATCGGCCACAGGTACTGATTCCAGCCATAGATGAAGGTGATGACGAACAGCGCCGCGATGTTCGTTTTCGAGAGCGGCAATACCACGTCGACGAAGAAGCGCATCGGGCCGGCGCCGTCGATGCGCGCGGCTTCGACGAGTTCGTCGGGCAGCGTCATGAAGAACTGCCGGAACAGGAACGTGGCCGTGGCCGACGCGATAAGCGGCAGCGTCATGCCCGTGTAGGTGTTGATGAGGCCGAGGGTCGAGATCACCTGTACCGTTGGGAAGATCCGCACTTCGACCGGCAGCATCAGCGTGACGAAGATCAGCCAGAAGAACAGATTGCGCAACGGGAAACGGAAATACACGATGGCGAAGGCCGACAGGATCGACACCGAGATCTTGCCGATGGTGATGACCAGCGCCATGAACAGGCTGTTGCCGAGCATTAGCCCAAACGGCATGGCGGAATCGCCCGTGCCCTGATTCCACACGGTGGCAAGGTTCTGGAGCAGGTGCGTGCTCGGGATGAGCGACAACGGAACGTTGAAGATTTCGCGCTCGTTCATGGTGGCGGCGACGAACGCCACATAGAGCGGGAAGACGACCAACAGCACGCCGATGACCAGCATGACGTGGCAGAAGATATCCAGGCCGCGACGATTCTCGATCATGCGTATTGCACCTTGCGTTCAATGAAACGGAACTGCACGACCGTGAGCACGATGACGATGACCATCAGCACCACCGACTGGGCAGCCGAGCTGCCGAGGTCGAGCCCCTTGAAGCCTTCCGAGTAGATCTTGTAGATCAGCGTCATGGTCGACTGACCCGGCCCGCCGCCGGTCGCGGCATCGATCACCGGGAACGTGTCGAAGAACGAGTACACGAGGTTGACCACGAGCAGGAAGAACGTCGTCGGCGAAATCAGCGGCAACACCAGCCCGAAGAAGCGCCGGATCGGCCCGGCGCCGTCGATGGCCGCCGCTTCCACGAGCGAGCGCGGAATCGCCTGCAAACCCGCGTAGAAGAACAGGAAGTTGTAGCTGATCTGCTTCCAGATCGACGCGAGCACGACGAGGAACATCGCCTGGCCGCCATTGAGCGCGTGATTCCACTCGATGCCGAGCTTCGCCAGGCCGTAGGTGACAAGCCCGATGCTCGGATTGAACAGGAAGGCCCACAGTACGGCCGCGATGGCCGGTGCCACCGCGTACGGCCAGATGAGCAGCGTCTGGTAGGTGCGCTTGCCCCGCGTGACCCGGTCGGCCATGGCCGCGAGCAGCAACGAGATGACCAGTCCGCAGACCGTCACCAACCCGCTGAAGATCATCGTGGTGCGAAACGACGCGAGGTAGAGCGGGTCGCGCCATAGCGAAACGAAGTTGTCCAGGCCGACGAACTCACTGGACAGCCCAAAGGCGTCCTGCGCCGATGTCGATTGCCACAGGGCCTCGCCCGCGGGCCACAGGAAGAACACGACGGTAATGAGGAGCTGCGGGGCGACGAGCGCGTAGGGCAGCCAGCCGGTTCCGAAGCGAGGGCGTTCTCTGGAGTTATGCGCCATAACGTAATGAGCAGAAAAAACCAACCCGGCCCGTGTTGTCGACGGGCCGGGTGGTCATAGTAACGTCGCGACGGTAACGCCGCAATGCGCGCCGCGAACGCTATTCATTCGCCAATTTGCCGGCTTGGCGTGCGCGATCGTGCGTTTTGAGGACGGCTTAGCCGCCTTGTTTCTGGAAGCGACGGAGCAGCTCGTCGCCACGGGCGACGGCCTTGTCCAGCGCGGCTTTGGGCGTTTGCTTGCCGCTCCACACGCCTTCGAGTTCCTCGTCGACCACCGTGCGAATCTGCGGCATGTTGCCCAGGCGCAGACCCCGCGTGAACGGCAGAGGCGGCTTGTTGAGCATCTGCTTGATGGCCACGTCGGCGCCGGGGTTCTTCGCGTAGAAGCCTTGCTTCTCGGTCAGTTCATAGGCGGCCTTCGTCACCGGCAGGTAACCGGTATCCTGGTGCCACTTCGCCGCCACCGCGGGCGACGCGAGGTAGTTCAGGAACTTGGCCACGCCCTTGTACTCGGCGGACGATTTGCCAGCGAGCACCCACAGGCTGGCGCCCCCGATCATGGCATTCTGCGGTGCACCCTTCACGTTGGCATCGTACGGCATCATGCCCACGCCATAGCTGAACTTGGCGTACTTGGCGATGTTGGCGAGGGCGCCCGATGAGGTGATGGCAATGCCGCAGTCGCCGCTGTAGAACTTCGAGGTCACTTCATCCTTGCGGCCCACATACGTGAACGTGCCTTCCTTGGCCATGTCGGCCAGGAACTGGATGTGCTTGATCTGCTGCGGGCCGTTGAAGTTCAGCTTGGCGTCAAGACCGTCGAAGCCGTTGTTCTTCGTGGCGAACGGCAGGGCATGCCAGGCGCTGTAGTTTTCGAGTTGCGTCCAGCCCTGCCAGCCGGTGCTGAAACCGCACGACAGGCCGGCGGCCTTGAGCTTCTCGGCGTCGGTCTTCACGTCGGCCCAGGTCTTCGGCGGGGTATTCGGATCGAGGCCCGCCTTCTTGAAGGCGTCCTTGTTGTAATACAGCACCGGCGTCGAGCTGTTGAACGGCATCGACACGAGATGGTTGGTCTTGCTGTCCGCGTAGTAGCTCGCCACGGTCGGCACGAACGCCGCTTCGTCGAACGGCTCGCCGGCGTCCTTCATGACTTGCCACACCGGCTTGACCGCCTTCTTGGCTTGCATCATCGTGGCCGTACCCACTTCGTACACCTGAAGAATGGCCGGTGCGTTACCGGCGCGGAACGCGGCGATACCGGCGGCCAGTCCCTGCTCGTAGTTGCCCTTGTAGATCGGGACAATCTTGTAGTCGCTTTGCGACGCGTTGAAATCGTTGGCGATCTGATTGACGCGATCGCCGAGGGCCGATTCCATCGAGTGCCAGAACTGAATCTCGGTTGCGGCCAGGGCCGACGTGCTCATGCCGAACGCCATTGCAGCGCCAACGCCGGCCAAAACGATACTTCGCAGGGACGGTTGCTTCATGCCAATCTCCGGTGGTTCACGAGAAGTCTAGTTGTTGTTCGCGGTGCGAACCTTGCAGCGCGGGCTAGACTACCACGTCATTGTGTTTTTTCCACCCGCAGCGCACAACGCGTGTTGCATGGCGGCGTCTAAGGGGATTGACAATCGTCTGGGGATGCCGGGCAGCGAGGCGTTGCGCGCGATTTGGCGTGCGGCGCAACGCGGCGTTGCACTGCACAAGACGAATTGACTTATTTCCGACTTATTTCTGACTTGGTGTGTCGTCAGACGCGGTGATAGGGATGATTGGCATTGATGCTCCACGCGCGGTAGAGCTGCTCGGCGAGCAATACCCGCACCATACCGTGGGGCATCGTCAGGCTGGAGAGCCGGATGAGGGTGTCGGCGCGCGCCTTGAGGGCCGGGTCGAGGCCGTCTGCGCCGCCGATCACGAACGCCACGTCGCGCCCGTCTTGCTGCCAGCCGGTGAGCGATTGGGCCAGGCGCATCGTCGTGAGGTCCTGTCCGCGTTCGTCCAGGCACACGAGGCGGCAGCCACGCGGCAGGGCCGCATCGATGCGCTGCGCTTCGGCCGCCATCACCGTCTCGGCCGTGCGGGAGTTGGAGCGTTGCTCCGGTTTGATTTCCTTGAGTTCGATACGCAGCTCGGGCGGCATGCGTTTGGCGTACTCGGCGAAAGCGGTCTCGATCCAGCCGGGCATCTTGTGCCCGACCGCGAGTATGAACAGACGCATGTCGGCTGAGTTCCGCGCAGTGCCGGCTTACTTTGCGTTGCGGCGTGCGGGGGCCGGCGCGTCGACGGCGTCGTCCTCGTCGTCTTCGTGATCTTCCGCGCTGGCCTTGGCGCCGGCCTTGGTACCGGCCGCTTTCAGGCGCACGGGCTTCTCGCCCCAGATCTCTTCGAGGTTGTAGTACTGGCGCAGGGCCGGCTGCATGATGTGCACGATGACGTCGCCCGTGTCGACCAGCACCCATTCGCCGACGTCTTCGCCTTCCATGCTGACGATGTCGCCGCCGGCGGCCTTGACCTTGTCGCGCACGCTCGCGGCGAGCGCCTTGGTCTGGCGATTGGACGTGCCGCTCGCGATGATCACGCGCTCGAACAGGGCGGTGAGGTGCTCGGTGTTGAACACCTTGATGTCCTGGGCCTTGACGTCTTCGAGGGCGTCGACGATCAGGCGCTGAAGTTTACGAATATCCATAGTGCGTCTTTTTGGTAAAACAGGGAGCGCCGAGGCGGCGACCGGGTAAGGGCCAAGGGCCGTCAGGCGCGATACAGGTGTTGCGCGCGGATGTAATGCCACACGGATTCGGGCAGATTCGCCGGGGGCGTGGCCGCGTCTCGCGCGTGCGCCAGCGTGGCGCGCAACTCGGTGGCGGAGATGTCGACAGCTAGTGAGTTGTCGATCAGTATGCCGCCGCATGGCGTGGATTGTACCCCGAGCGCGGACTTTTCCCGTTCGGCGAAGACTTGGCGCAGTTCTGAGGAGGCGGTGGCCCAGCGGAAACCGGGTCGCGCGGCCGCGCAGACGTGCGCGTAGTCGAACAGCTCGCGCCAGGCGTGCCAGGTATCCAGGCGCACCAGTTGGTCGGAGCCGATAAGCAGCGAGAGCGAGACCTGCGGGCCCAGGTCACGGCGCATCTCGCGCAGCGTATCGACGGTGTAGCTCGGCCCGGCGCGCTCGATCTCGCGCGTGCTGACGCGCAACCGGGTGGACGGTTGCGTGCGCGCGAGCGCTGCGGCGAGTTGCTCCGCGGCGAGGCGTGTCATAGCCAGACGATGTTCGGCCGCGGTGCTGCCTTGCTTTTGCGGCTGCTGGCCGGCTGGCATCAGGATCAGTTCGTCGAGGGCGAGTGTGCGCGCGAACAGTGCGCCGAGCGCGAGGTGCCCGGTGTGAATCGGATCGAACGTGCCGCCGAGCACGCCGATGCGCCGGATCGGACTGGCGGGCGACGGATGCGTGGCGTCGTGCCCAGTAGCGGAGGAGACGGTCATTCGCGGCCGGCCTTCACACCCACTCGCGGCGCACGAGGAAGTCGGTATAGAGCTTCGCTTCCGGGGTGTCCGGCTCGGGTTTCCAGTCGTAGTGCCATTTCACGATCGGCGGCATCGACATCAGGATCGATTCGGTGCGCCCCCCCGATTGCAGGCCGAAATGGGTGCCACGGTCCCAGACCAGGTTGAATTCGACATAGCGGCCGCGCCGGTGAGCCTGGAAATCCCGTTCGCGCTCACCGTAGGGCATGCCGCGACGGCGCTCGACGATCGGGACATAAGCGTCGAGGAAGGCATCGCCCACACTTTGCATGACGGCGAAGCCCGTGTCGAAACCGCCGCCCGAGAAGTCGTCGAAGAAGATGCCGCCGATGCCGCGCGGCTCCTGGCGATGCTTCAGGTAGAAGTACTCGTCGCACCACGTCTTGAAACGCGGATACCACGCGGTGTCGAACGGATCGAGCGCGTCCTTGCAGGTCTGATGAAAGTGCCGGCAGTCCTCTTCGAACGGATAGTACGGCGTGAGATCCATACCGCCGCCGAACCAGAACGCGGGCAACTGGCCGGGAGCCGTGGCGATCAGAATGCGCACGTTGAAGTGCACAGTCGGGCAGTACGGATTGCGCGGATGCAGCACGAGCGAGACACCGAGGGCTTCGAAGCCACGCCCGGCCAGCTCCGGGCGGGAGGCGCTGGCCGAACCTGGCAGCTTGTCGCCAACCACATGAGAGAAGTTCACGCCGCCGCGCTCGAAGAAGTCGCCATCGTCGAGCACGCGGGTGCGGCCGTCGCCGCGCAGCGCGCTATCGGCCGGGCGTTGCCAGTCGTCGGCGAGGAAGCGTTTGCCGTCGAGGCGCCCGAGCGTCTCGACGATGCGGTCCTGAAGCCCGAGCAGATAAGTTCGCACTGCGCCCGTATCCGGCGCCGGTGCGGCGTCTTGCGCTGTCATTCTGTGACGTCCCGATGCGTGGTAATAACCGCGATTGTACCGGCAGCTACGCGGTCGGGGGCAGGCCGACGCGGCAAACGGTCGCGCCGAATGCCGCCCGAATGACCTGCATCAAGCGTTGGCGGTCACGGCGCTGGCGCGTTGGGCAGAGGACTGGCCGCTGGCGCGCCGCCCGCGGGCGCAATGGGCATGCCTTTGCCAAGGTCGCCCGGCGGCGGCATGAGGATCTGACGCGGCGCCGGCACCGGCCATTGAGCCATGCCACCCACCTCGGCGATGGCCCGGTTGGTGTCGAAATACACCTGCCAGTAATCGCGGTTGTGGCAGTACGGACGCACCGCGAGCACCGGCCCGGCGGGATTGAATTCGAGAATCACCACATCGATCGCGGGCGTGCTCATCACGTTCGGGATCTGCGCGATGCGTGCCTTCAGGCGCGCTATCGCGTCCTGCACATCGACCGTGTGGGCGAGCTGCGCCGTCAAGTCGACGCGGCGAAACGCGTTGGCGTCGTACACCGTGATGTTGTCGCCGAAGACCTTCGTGTTGCCGACGTACACCCGCAGATTGTCCGCCGTCGTGAGCGTGGTGACGAACAGGCCGATCTCGTCGACCACCCCGGTCACGCCGCCTGCGCTGATCATGTCGCCGGTCTTGAAGGGGCGCAGCACGATGAGAAAGATGCCGGAGGCGAAATTCGACAGAAGTCCGGACCACGCCGCGCCGATGGCGATGCCGGCGGCGGCGAGCAGCGCGGCGAACGAAGTCGTCTCGATGCCGCAGACACTGAGGATGGAAATGATCAGCGCAATGCGCAAGGCGATGCGCAGCGTCGATTCGGTGTAACGAACGAGGGTGGGATCGATGGCCCGGCGAGTCATGGCGCTGCGCACGAGCCGCGCCACCACATTGATGACGATACCGCCGACAATCCAGATGACGACGGCCATCACAATCTTCAGGCCGAACGGCATCAGATAATCGTTGACCAGCTTGTCGAGATCGAACATGTAAGTCTCCGTCGAGCGAGGGTCTGTCGGGAAAACGGTATGCATTCCGCCGGGGCTGGCCGGACGCGCGGTGGTGACGCACCCGCGCCGTGTCAGCGTGCCAACTTGCTCCGCGCTTGTCAATCGCGACGCCGTGACGGCATTCGCGGTCGTGGTGCCGCCAGAACGGCCGCTAAAACGGCCGCCAAAACGACAACGGCCCGGAGATGACATGACGTCTCCGGGCCGTAGCACAACGATTTGGCGCTTCAAGGTCTGCCTTCAAGCGTGGCCGACCTGACGCCCGTTGCCTGACTTCGGCGGGCTTACTCCGGTTTGCGCGCCAATGCGCGGTTGCCGATATCGTGGCGATACTGCATACCGTCGAAATTGATTTGATTGACGGTCTGGTACGCCACGCTCTGCGCGCCGCGCACGGTGTCGGACAAGCCAACCACGCACAGCACCCGCCCGCCCGTCACCGTCAGCACGTTGTTCTCGAGCTGGGTGCCCGCGTGGAACGTCACGCATTCGGCGGTCTCGGCCGGCACGTCGGAGATCCGGTCGCCCTTGCGCGGGGTGTCCGGATAGCCGTGCGCGGCGAGCACCACGCCCAGGGCATAACGGCGGTCCCAGTCGAGTTCGACCTTGTCGAGCGTGCCCGCAATCGCGTGCTCGACCACGACCGAAAAGTCGCCCTTCAGGCGCGCCATGATCGGCTGCGTTTCGGGGTCGCCCATGCGGCAGTTGAATTCGAGCGTCTTGACGTTGCCTTGTGCGTCGATCATCAGACCGGCGTACAGGAAGCCCGTGAAGCGGATGCCGTCGGTTTCCATGCCGCGCACGGTCGGCAGAATGATCTCGCGCATCACGCGCGCATGGATCTGCGGCGTGACGATCGGTGCGGGCGAATACGCGCCCATGCCGCCGGTATTGGGTCCCTGATCGTTATCGAGCAGGCGCTTGTGATCCTGCGACGTGGCGAGCGGCAGCACGTTCTTGCCGTCGACCATCACGATGAAGCTGGCTTCCTCGCCTTGCAGGAACTCCTCGATCACCACGCGGGCACCGGCGTCGCCGAGCTTGTTGTCCGCGAGCATCATGTCGACGGCGTGATGCGCTTCGTCGAGCGACATCGCCACGACCACGCCCTTGCCTGCGGCGAGGCCATCTGCCTTGATGACGATCGGCGCGCCCTTGGCGTTGATGTAGGCGTGGGCGCTGGCCGCGTCGGAGAACGTTTCGTAATCGGCGGTGGGAATGCCGTGGCGCTTCATGAACGCCTTGGCGAAGTCCTTCGACGATTCGAGCTGCGCCGCTTCCTTCGTCGGGCCGAAAATCTTCAGGCCACGCGCGCGGAAGATGTTGACGATACCGGCGGCGAGCGGCGTTTCGGGGCCGACCACGGTCAGCGCGATGCCTTCGCGCGCGGCGAACTCGGCGAGCACGTTCGGATCGCTGATCGGGACATTGCGCAGGCGCTCGTCGAGCGCCGTGCCGCCGTTACCCGGGGCGACATAAACCAACTGAATACGAGGCGATTGGGCAAGCTTCCACGCCAGCGCGTGTTCGCGGCCGCCCGAGCCGACAACCAGAATCTTCATCTTATTCCTCGATGACGGCGTTGGTGAATACTTCCTGCACGTCGTCGAGGTTTTCGAGCGCGTCGAGCAGCTTTTGCATCTTCACGGCGTCTTCGCCGGTGAAGACCACTTCAGTTTGCGGTTTCATCGTGACTTCCGCGACTTCGGCCTTCAGACCGGCCGCTTCAAGCTTGGCCTTCACGGCCTGGAAGTCGTTCGCCGGGCAGATGACTTCGAAGCTGCCGTCGTCGTTGGTGATCACGTCGTCGGCACCGGCGTCGAGCGCCACGTCCATCAGCTTGTCTTCCGGCGTCTCCGGCGCGAACAGGAACTGGCCGCAGTGGGTGAAGAGGAACGCCACCGAACCGTCGGTGCCCATGTTGCCGCCAAACTTGGAGAAGGCATGACGCACTTCGGCGACGGTGCGCACGCGATTGTCCGTCATGGTATCGACGATCACCGCGGCGCCGTTGATGCCATAGCCTTCGTAGCGGATTTCTTCGTAGTTGGCGCCGTCAAGACCGCCAACGCCGCGATCGATCGCGCGCTTGACGTTGTCCTTGGGCATGTTCGCGTCGGCAGCCTTTTCCACGGCCAGGCGCAGGCGCGGGTTGCTGTCGACGTCGCCGCCGCCCAGGCGTGCGGCCACCGTGATTTCCTTGATCAGGCGTGTCCAGACTTTACCGCGCTTGGCATCTGCCGCCGCTTTCTTGTGTTTGATGTTGGCCCATTTGGAATGACCCGCCATGAATTTCTCCGTCGTGCCGCGCTGTGCGGCGAAGTAGCCTCTGCCGGCCAGCGCAGTGCGGCGCGGCCAACCATTGAAACAGGCGCGCCCGCCACCACTGGGGTCGCGGGCGCGAATTGCCGAATCGCCTCGTTGGCGCCCATGGGTCGTGTCGACCCATCGGTCCCCCCGTCGTTTCGGGGCCAGGGCAGTCCGAGCGGCATCGTGCCGCTATAATCGGAGGCAATTTTATCATGCCGCCGCACCGTGCCACGGGTGTTTGCTGCGCCGTGTCACGAGCCACGCTGCGTCTACCGCCGAGGTCTCTCATGCCCCAGAAGCCCGTGCCGCCGCAAGCCTCGTCGCTTGCCGCTTCCTCAACGGCATCCCCGCCCGCCTCCACCGGGGCTGCGAGCCCTGCCGGCGACCCCGGCGAACGGCTTCTCATCGCACGCAACGACCAGCACGTTCTTGGCCTGCTGCCCGCCATGGGCAATCGTCACGGGTTGATTACCGGGGCCACCGGCACGGGCAAGACCGTCACGCTCCAGGTCATGGCACAGGCCTTCTCCGACATCGGCGTGCCCGTGTTCCTCGCTGACGTGAAAGGCGATCTGACGGGCATCGCGCAGCCCGGCGCCGAAACGCCCAAGCTCAAGGAGCGCATGGCCCAGTTCGGCTTCGAAACGCCCGACTGGCATGGCAGCCCCGCCACACTTTGGGATGTGTTCGGCGAGCAGGGCCACCCGGTGCGCGCAACGGTCTCCGATCTGGGTCCGCTGTTGCTCTCGCGGCTGCTGGGCTTGAACGAGACGCAGACCGGCGTGCTCAATCTCGTCTTCAAGATTGCCGACGACAACGGCCTTCTGCTGCTCGACAGCAAGGACCTGCGCGCGATGCTCCAGCACGTGGGCGAAAACGCCTCGACCTTCACCACGCAGTACGGCAACATCTCGGCCGCGTCGGTCGGCGCGATCCAGCGCGGGCTGCTCACGCTCGAGCAACAAGGCGCCGACAAGTTCTTCGGCGAACCGATGCTCGATATCGACGACTTCATGCAGACCGACGCGCAAGGGCGCGGCATCGTCAACATTCTCGCGGCGGACAAACTGCTGGCCGCGCCGCGCATCTACGCCACCTTCCTGCTGTGGCTGCTCGCCGAGCTATTCGAGCGTCTGCCGGAGGTGGGCGATCCCGACAAGCCCAAGATCGTGTTCTTCTTCGACGAGGCACATTTGTTGTTCAACGAGGCGCCGAAGCCGTTACTCGAGCGGATCGAGCAGATGGTGCGGTTGATTCGTTCGAAGGGCGTTGGCGTGTACTTCGTGACGCAGAATCCGGTCGACGTACCGGACACCGTGCTCGGTCAGTTGGGCAATCGCGTGCAGCATGCGCTGCGGGCGTATTCGCCGCGCGATCAAAAGGCGGTCAAGGTGGCGGCGCAGACAATGCGCGCCAATCCGTCGCTCGATATCGAAACGGTGATCGGCGAGCTGGGCGTGGGCGAAGCGCTGGTGTCGTTGCTCGACGAGAAGGGGCGTCCCGCCGTGACGGAGCGCGCGTACATCGCGCCGCCGGCCTCGCGCATCGGACCGATTACGCCGCAGGAGCGCGCAGCGCTCATCGCCGCGTCGCTCGTGGCCGGCGTGTACGAAAAAACGGTGGATCGCGAGTCGGCTTACGAAGCGCTGGTCGGGCGCACCCGGACGCGCCAGAGCGACGTGCCGCCCGCCTCAGGCGGCGGGGCGGTGCCGCAGGCGCCGGACGCGCCGCCGACCACCGGCGAAACGGCCGGCGGTAGCCTGCTCGACGCGGTCAGGGACTCGCTCGGCGGTTTGCTGGGCGGTGCGGGCGGCTCGCGGCGCAAGGACACGGTCGTCGAAGCGATGGTCAAGAGTACGGCGCGCACCATCGGCAGCCAGTTGGGCCGCGAAATCGTGCGCGGCGTGCTGGGCAGCATTCTCGGCGGCAGCAGGCGGCGATGACCGGGCTTGTCTGCCGCCGCGACAACACCCCCGTCCGACGATCGGTGGCGAGTGGCGTACGCCTTGCCACTGACGTATCGCCGGCACCGCCTCCCCTACATCGAACGCTCGTCCCCTCATGTCGCTGAAATCTTCGCTGGAACCGGTGCGTACCGGTGTCGCCCACGACCCGTTGTGGCTGCGCGCCGCGCCGCTGATTTTTTTGTTTCTCTGGTCGGTCGGCTTTACCGTCGCCAAGATCGGCCTGATCTATGCCGACCCGCTCACGTTCCTCGCGCTTCGCTACGGACTTGTGCTTGTTCTGCTCGCGCCGCTGGCGCTCGTCATGCGCCCGCCATTGCCGAAGACGGCGGCCGCCTGGGGCCATCTCGTCGTCATCGGTCTGCTCATTCAGGCGCTGTACTTCAGCATGACGTATCTGGCGCTACGCCTGGGCGTGTCGGCCGGCAGCGTGGCGCTGATTACCTCGCTGCAACCGATTCTCGTGGCGCTGGCCGTGCCGCACCTGGTGGGCGAGCGCGTGAGCGGGCTGAACTGGGTCGGACTGGTTCTGGGGCTGGCGGGGGCGGCACTGGTCATTGTGGCGCGCTCGGCGGTGGAGGCGACTTCCGCGCTGGGGCTGGTACTGACGTTCGTGGCGCTTGGCGCGATCACGTGCGGCACGCTCTACGAAAAGCGCTTCGGCGTGGGCCAGCACCCGGTTACGTCCAATCTGGTGCAATACGCCGTGGGCTTCGCGGCGACGCTGCCGCTCGCTGCATGGCTGGAGCCGATGCACATCGAATGGACGTGGCAGCTCGGCGCGGCGCTCGTCTACCTCGTGATCGGCAACTCGATCGTCGCGATATCGTTGCTGCTGGCGATGATCCGGCGTGGCGAGGCGTCGCGTGTATCGGCGCTGTTTTTCCTGGTGCCGCCGTCAGCGGCGCTTGCTGCGTGGCTCATGGTCGGGGAGCACATGCCGCCGCTCGCGTGGGGAGGGATGGGGCTGGCAGCCGTTGGCGTGGCGATGGCCACGCGGCGCCCGGGCCCGGGACGCCGGGGAGCGCGGTAGGGCGGGGAGGGTTGCCCCGGCACAGGCGGGCCGGGGCGTGAGAGCCGCCTGCGTCAGTTCTTGGTGCCGAACAGGCGGTCGCCCGCGTCGCCCAGACCCGGAATGATGTAGGCGTGATCGTCCAGACGCTCGTCGAGCGACGCGACATACAGCTTCACGTCCGGATGCGCGTCATGCAGCACCTTCACCCCTTCGGGCGCGGCCACCAGGGCGAGAAACGCGATGTTTTCCGAAGCCACGCCGCGCTTGCGCAGCACGTCCACGGCGTGCACGGCCGAATAGCCGGTCGCCACCATGGGGTCGCACAGGATGAAGCGGCGCTCGGCGATATCCGGCAGGCGCACGAGATATTCGACCGGACGATGCTGCTCGTCGCGATACACGCCAATGTGACCGACGCGTGCCGACGGCACCAGATCGAGCAGGCCGTCGCTCATGCCCACGCCGGCGCGCAGCACCGGCACGATCGCGAGTTTCTTGCCCGCGATGACGGGCGCGTCCATGGCGACCATCGGCGTGTCGATGCGCTCGGTCGTGAGCGGCAGGTCGCGCGTGATCTCGTAGCCCATGAGCAAGGTGATCTCGCGCAGCAGGCCGCGAAACGTGCGCGTCGACGTTTCCTTGTCGCGCATGTGCGAGAGCTTGTGCTGGATCAGCGGGTGATCGCAGATAAAGAGATTCGGGAAGCGGGGATCTTGTTTCATGGCTGGCAATCTGGGGCAGGGCCGGTGTGGCCCGCATGGCCGCGATTTTAGCCGATGCAGGCGCCGTCGGTCCGGGTTTCGCTGTCGGCCCGTGCCGATTGCCCAAGCGATTGCCCCCACAAAGCGGCGCGCGCACGATTCCCTTAGAATCGCTGCAAGACGGCGGTGTCACCGCCGTTGTCCAACGTGTCACTTGTCTTGAAGGCTGAACATGGATCTGGGAATCAAGGGGCGCACCGCGCTGGTCTGCGGCGCGAGCAAGGGGCTGGGGCGCGCGTGCGCGCAGGCCCTGGCCGAAGCGGGCGTGAATGTCGTGATCGTCGCGCGCACGGCGCAGACGCTCAACGCGGCGGCCGACGAGATTCGCGCGGCCACGGGCGTGAGCGTGACCGCCGTGGCCTGCGACATCACCACGCCAGAGGGGCGCGCGCAGGCGCTCGCGGCGTGCGGGCAACTCGACATTCTCGTGACCAACGCGGGTGGCCCGCCGCCGGGTGACTTCCGCGACTGGCAACGCGACGACTGGATTCGCGCGCTCGACGCGAACATGCTCACCCCCATCGAACTGATCAAGGCGTGCGTGGACGACATGATGGCACGCGGCTTCGGCCGCATCGTGAACATTACGTCGTCGGCCGTGAAGGCGCCCATCGACATTCTCGGGTTGTCCAATGGCGCCCGCTCCGGTCTGACCGGGTTTGTCGCAGGACTGGCGCGCACGACCGTTGGGCACAACGTGACCATCAACAATCTGCTGCCGGGCGCTTTCGATACCGACCGCCTCGCGGCCACCCTGCAGGCATCGGCGACCAAGAGCGGACAGACGGTCGAAGAAGTCCGCACCAAGCGGGCTGCCGCGATTCCGGCGCGCCGTTTCGGGCAGCCCGACGAGTTCGGCGCGACCTGCGCGTTTCTCTGCAGCGCGCAGGCGGGCTACATTACCGGACAGAACGTGCTGATCGACGGTGGCGCGTACCCGGGCACGTTTTAACCTTTTTGAGATCGCTTCAATGACTGTATCGACGGTACCCAACGTCCGGATTGCGCTCATCGCGCACGACAAGAAAAAAGACGACATTCTGGCGGTGGCGCACGACTACGTCGACGTGCTGCGCCAGTGCAAGCTCGTGGCAACGGGCACGACGGGCGGACGCATCGCCACCGAGCTTGGCCTGGACGTCGAGCGCATGCTCTCCGGTCCGCACGGCGGCGACCTCCAGATTGGCGCGCAACTGGCCGAGGGGCGTGTCGACATGGTGCTGTTCCTGCGCGACCCGATGACGCCGCAACCGCACGAACCGGATATCAACGCCCTCGTGCGGGCGTGCGACGTACACAACGTGCCGTGTGCGACCAACAGCGCCACGGCGCGCATGCTGCTCGAGCAGTTGATCGTGCGTCTGGCCGCGCAGCCGGTGGCGTGACGCCGAGAACCGACAGTTCACAACACACTTCACACGAGTGAGAGGAGCGAGGATGACCAAGGCAATTCGCATCGAACAGAATGGCGGCCCGGAAGTGATGAAGTATGTCGACGTCGAAGTGGGCGACCCTGGGCCGGGCGAGGCGCGTGTGCGCCACAACGCCGTCGGGCTGAACTACATCGACGTGTATTTCCGCACCGGCCTGTACCCGCAGCCGCTGCCGGCCGGTCTGGGCATGGAAGCGGCCGGCGTGGTCGAGGCCGTGGGCGAAGGCGTGACACTCGTCAAGGCGGGCGACCGCGTCGCCTATGCCAGCCGTCCTTGCGGCGCCTACTCGCAGGCCCGCGTGATGCCGGTGGCCTCGCTCGTGCGTCTACCGGACAGCATCAGCGACGATCAGGCCGCCGCGATGATGCTGCAGGGTATGACCGCGCAGTACCTGTTGCGTCGCACCTACCCGGTCAAGGCGGGCGACACGATCCTCATCCATGCGGCCGCTGGCGGCGTGGGGCTCATCGTCTGCCAGTGGGCCAAGGCCTTGGGTGCGACGGTGATCGGCACGGTCGGCTCCGACGAGAAGGCGGCGCTCGCGCGCCAGCATGGCTGCGACCATCCGATCGTCTATACGCGTGAGAATTTCGTCGAACGGGTGAAGGAGATCACGAGTGGCGAAGGTGTGCCGGTCGTCTACGATTCCATCGGCAAGGACACGTTCATCGGCTCGCTCGACTGCCTGCGGCCGCTGGGCATGATGGTGAACTTCGGGAGCGCGTCGGGGCCCGTCGCGCAGATCAACACGGCCGACCTTGTGTCGCGCGGCTCGCTGTTCTTCACGCGACCGACGCTCTTCAGCTACACGGCCAAGCGGGCCGACCTGGAAGCCACGGCCAACGACCTGTTCGATGTCGTGGCCAAGGGGGCGGTCAAGATCGAGGTCAATCAGCGTTACGCATTGGCCGACGTGGCCCAGGCCCATCGCGATCTCGAGGCGCGCAAAACCACCGGGTCGACGTTGCTCATGCCCTGAGTGGGGGCGAATGACGCTAACGCCAGCAGGCATCAATGCGATGTGCTCCCGGACGCCGGACGCTGGTCCAACGTTCGGGGAGACTCGGCCAAGGTCCGTTGCTCATGGCCGACGGCGTCGTCAACGACCCGACTTAGGCTCGCTGCCTGAAGCGGTGGGCGCCGTGGGCGCGCGCATCCTCGCGCACCTCCTCGGGCAAACGGTTGATGAGCCAATGCACGACCAGCCCGATCACCACGACATCGTCGAGCAGGCCGAAGACGGGCACAAAGTCCGGAATCAGATCGAATGGACTGACTAAATAGACGGCGAGCAGCGCCAGCGCGGGCAGCAACCAGCGCGGGCGGCGCGGATCGCGAGCCGCGTGCCAGAGAACCCGGAAATCGTGGCGCGCAACTTGCCACAGACGCAGAAAACGCTTCACTTGCAGGCTCCTGAACGAATATCGCCGCCGAATGTGGCAGGTGTCTTCATTGTATTGATGGAAACGTCGCTCATTGATTCTTTAAGTTGTCGCATCGCGCGTTATCTCTCTGCCGTGCTGCATCGCCCGTAGCGTGTGGGCTCATACGCACGATGCGTGATATTGTGCTTCGACCCCGCCGAGGCGGGGTGGTTTCATCGTACATCGAGTCCTGTCCGGTGCCTGGGTGCCGGATCTGGCGGTCGATCGGCTTTCCCGGTTGCGGCAGGATCAGGCCGGCGGGATAATTTGCCAGCCGCAGTGGTCCATTCATTTTTCCCCCTTCGCGGACGCCATCCAAACGCCACCATGACTGACGCTCAAGATCCGAAATCGCCGCAGCCGTCGCCGCCGTCGAATAAGCCAGAGTCCGATACGAGCAAGAGCGCAACGCCACCGCAGACGCCGCCGTCCACCGACGCCGGTACGTCGCCAACGCCGGCCTCGCAGGGCGCGTCCGAGTATGTGGAGCCGCCGACAACGGCGACGTCTCATGCGACAGCGAAACCCGTTGCGGGCACGGCCGAGGCTTCGGGCAACATGCCAGCGAACCCCGACACGCTCACGCGTCCGGCGCCCGCGCCCGAGGCGCCGCCAGGGGCTCCTGCCTCGGCGACGAGCCCCTCAGTTCAGGCGTCCGCAGCCGAAGTGGCCGCCGACCGTAATCCGATTGGCACGCCGGCGCCAAAGCCGAGCGAAGCGACCAGCGTACCCAGCAGCGTCGGTGGCACGGGCAGTGAGACGGCGACCGGCAGTGCCGGCAGCGACGAGCCGCCGCATCAGCCGACATTCGGCCCCGGTGCCGCGCGTCCTGGCAGCCCTGCCTCGATGGGCACCCAGCCGTCGTACCTGCAGGCGGGCGATTCGCCGTGGTCGGTGCTGCGTCGTATCACGTCGGCACGATTTCGCGCGTGGTACGACCGCGCGGGGCAGCGCATCACGCAGCGCACCCTGAAGATCGGCATTTCAGCGCGCATCTTTCATCCGGAGCCGGGGTCGAAGGGGCTGCGCAGCAAGACGCTTCAGTACCTCGAAGAGTCGATTGCGCACTGGGTGATGTCGCGCGATGTGCTGGTGTTCATGATTCCCACGGTCGACACGCAGGGGCTGCTGCACCCGAGCCATATCCGTCTGCACGATTACGCGAAGCATCTCGACGGGCTGGTGTTGCAGGGCGGGGCGGACGTCTCGCCGCACAGCTATTCGGAAGTGGCGACGCGCCACGAATGGCAAGGCGATCGCATGCGCGACATGTACGAACTCGAATTGCTGCATGAGTTCGTGGAGCAGGGCAAGCCGATTCTCGGTGTATGTCGCGGCTGCCAGCTCATCAACGTGGCATTTGGGGGCACGTTGCACCAGGACATCGCGACGGATCTGCCCGACGCGATCCCACACGTGACCGATACCTACGAACACAACCGTCACACGCTGACGTTCCCCGAGGGGTCATCGCTCGCGCAGATGCTGGGGCCGGTCGACGTGCCGATCGTCAACTCGATCCATCACCAGTCGGTGAGAACGCTTGGGCGCGACCTGAGTGTGGAGGCGGTGTGCTCGGAAGATGGGGTGGTGGAAGCCATTCGCTATCGCAAGGCGCCGTTCGTGATGGGCCTGCAATGGCACCCGGAATTTCACCGGGCGGGTGGGCCGGAGTATCTCGATTGCACACCGGTGCTCGACAACTTCCTGCGCGCCGCGCGCGAAACGCGGTTCTGATTGGGCTTCTGATCGCACCGCGATCGACGCAATGAAAAATGGGCAGCCGCGAGGCTGCCCATTTTCATGTCAGGCGCACCGGCATCATGCCGCCGGTGTGCGCGCCGCGTCGATTAGAAGCGGTGACGGATGCCCGTGCCCACAACGGTTTGCGAGCTGGTCGACGACATACCGCCGGCAGCGCCGACACCGGCTTGGAGGCCCGTGCCTTCGTTGTCGGAGATGTGCTGGTACGAACCGGTCAGGTACACATCGGTACGCTTCGACAGACGGTAGTCGGCTTGCAGCGTCACGGTGTGGAACTTCGGCTTCTTGTCCGTCGAATCTTGCTTGGCCATCGTGTACGTGTACGCGGCGGACAGCGAGACTGCCGGGGTCAGCATGTAGCGACCGTTGACTTCGAAGTTGTCGAACTTCAGACCGTCGTTGCCGAAGGCAACTGCGGTGCTGTTGAAGTTCAGGCCGGTCAGGCCTTGGAGTTGCGTGTGGGTGTACACCAGGCCGACGGTTGCCGGGCCGAAGGCGTAGTTACCACCGATACCCCAGACGCGTTGCTTCGAGGCGCTGAACACCGAGTCGCCGCCAGTCGACGTGTCGACTGCGCCGCTGGTGTTGTTGGCGCCCGTGTTGCCTTGGCGTTCCAGGTAGGCAGCGGCCACGGTCAGCGGGCCGTTCGCGTAGTTCACGCCGGCGCTGAAGGCGCGGTTGTTGGCGAAATCGCCAGCCTTGTTCGAGAAGCCATACAGGCCGCCGAAGGTCAGGCCGTTGTAGTTGGCGCTCGAGTACTTGACCGAGTTGTTCACACGGAACGAGTTGTTCGTGTTGTCGTTATCGTACGGGTGCGCTGCGATCGTGCCGCCGAACGACGAACCGTTCAGGGTCAGCGGTGCCAGGTAGTCAACCAGCGAGTCGTATTGACGACCGATCGTCACCGAGCCGAACTTGTCGTTCTGCAGGCCAACGAAAGCCTGACGACCGAACATGCGGCCGTTTTGGCCCGAGGTGCCGTTGTTGATCGAGAAGCCGTTTTCCAGCACGAAGATGGCCTTGTTACCGCCACCCAGATCTTCCGCGCCCTTCAGGCCCCAACGGCTGCCGTTGATCAGGCCGCTCGTTGCGCGGAAGTTCTTCGAACCCGAAGCCGTCGAGGTCGTCGAGTTGCTGGTGTAAGCGACGCCAGCGTCGATCAAGCCATACAGGGTGACGCTGCTTTGCGCTTGGGCGCTCGCGGAGAACGCGCCGACAACGGCAGCGGCAAGAAGAGTTTTTTTCATGGTTTAAGCTCCAGTAACGTGACACGAATCGCAGAATTCGCGTGTAAACAGAACGCGGCGAAACAGAACATGTCGAGGTGACGGTTTGTCATTCGCGGACCCGATCAAGTATCGGCACTGCTCTGTTGACAGGGGGCAGTGTATGAGTGAGCGACACCCGCGCCTATTTCAGAATCCGCAAGAATCTATTTCAGATACGGGAAGAATCTGCCGAATGTGCCGAAAAGCGTTGTCCAATAAGGGATTGG
This sequence comes from Pandoraea cepalis, assembly GCF_902459665.1. Lineage (GTDB taxonomy): Bacteria > Pseudomonadota > Gammaproteobacteria > Burkholderiales > Burkholderiaceae > Pandoraea > Pandoraea cepalis. The sequence continues at coordinate 344,408 of NZ_CABPSL010000002.1, forward strand.
CTTGAATAAGCCTAGGCGATAAATGACCACGCAAGCGACGTGTGTTGCGCTTGGGACACAGTGCAGAGGGCAAGCGGCATCGCTCGGGAAGCATTGCCAGCACTGGATCTACACGCGACATGGGGCAAGGCGTTAAGTTCCGGCGACACGTGATCTCCGCGATGGCGATCATTGACCCACGTCACGCGCCGAACGAAATAATGCCTTCGATGAAGGTACCTTCCGTTGCACGATCGGTGAGGTTTTGTGGTGGCTATAGGGAGAGGCGTAGGGGCGCGGTGCGGGCAGACGTCATGATCGCGTCATTGCGCGTACTGAAGCACACGCGATGAGGAAAATCCGAGATGCCGACAGGCGTGAACAATTGACTCGCGCCAAAAAGTCCTTTGTTGATAGCGTTTTACGGACTATTGCGAGTCGCCGAATAATGCATTGCGCCGAATGATGAGAATGATTCGGGAGGCCAGACCCTATACTACGTTCCGCGAGAAGTAGACTTTTGCGTTGAGTGAAAAGTCTCCAAACCTTGGCGCGGCCTCATTGGCCGCGCTTTTTTTTGTCTGCGTTTTTTGCCGCGTGTTCGGCTACGCGTAATGGCTCGCGCCGAGGGCGTCGCCGCAATCGCGCACGTGCGGAATGCGCAACTGCTTGAGCTTGCGATACAGCGACGCCCGGCAGAAGCCGAGGGTGCGTGCCGCTGCGGAAATGTTCCAGCGGTGTTGCGCGAGCGCCTGCAGAATGCGGTCGCGCTCTCGGTGGTCGTGCGGCGATGCCTGCGCACTTGCTTCGTTCGGGGCGGCGACGGGGCTCGACGCCACGACATCTCGCGCTTCCATGACACGCATCGCGACATTGCCACCTACATTGCGCGCCGGCGACGGCATGACAAGCTCTGGCGGCAGGTCGTCCATCTCCAGCATATTGCCAGCCATTACCGCGCACGCGTAACGCAACGCGGCGCGCATCTGGCGCAGATTGCCCGGCCACGCGTGGGAGAGCAGGCACGCCAAGACGTGCGGCGCTACGCGAGCCAATGCCTGATCGGCGCGCAATCCCGGCCACTCGTCGCACAGCATGCGCGCGATCAACTCGCGCTTGTCGTCGCGCTCGCGCAGTGTCGGCAGCGTGAGTACACCCACGGCGATGCGGTAGTAAAGATCTTCGCGGAACGTGCCCTGTGCCACTGCGCCGGCGAGATCCTGATGCGTGGCGCAGATGAGCTGAACGTTGACGGGCACCGGGCGACTCGCGCCCAGCGGCGTGACTTCCTGCTCCGAGAGCACGCGCAGCAGCCGCGTTTGAAGCGCATAAGGCATGTCTCCGATTTCGTCGAGGAACAGCGTGCCGCCGTCTGCCTGCTGCAACTTGCCTTTCATTCCGCCGGGCAGGGCGCCCGAAAACGCGCCGCGCTGATAGCCGAACAATTCGCTCTCGACGAGATGTTCCGGCAGCGATGCCGTATTGATCGCGACGAACGCTTGCGCGCGCCGCGCGCTGTACTCGTGCAGCGCGCGGGCCAGAAACTCCTTGCCCGTTCCCGTCTCTCCGAGGATCAACACCGGCAGTCCGCGATCGACGAAGCGCTTGCCGCGCGAGAGCAACGCGCGCATTCGGTCGTCGGTGCCGCACAGATCGTCAATGGCGAGATAGTCGGGGCGCATCTGAGAGGCGGCGGCGGGGGCGGCCGGTACCCGATGGATGCGCTCGGCGAGCGCGGTGACGTGGCTGAAGGCGGTACCGGCAGTGGCGGCGCCGAGGGGGGCGGCGGGGCCGACAGGTCGAGCGGGGGCTGACGCTACAGCAAGGTGAGCGGGCATGACTTGTCTCCTTCTCGTATCGGTACGAAAGGGCGCCGTCGGTGGCTTGTGGCCTGGCGATTCCTGACGTCTCTTTATGTCGCAGCCAGCTCGGGTGGCCAACCGCTGATGCAGGATACGACTGCCCAGTCATAACATCCAATACAATATAGATGCGCCATTAATACCTTTGGGGTATCAGATGATTGAGCTGCGCCATTTCCAGTACTTTGTGGTGCTCGCCGAGACCCTTCACTTCGGCCGAGCCGCCCAGCAATTGCATATCTCCCAGCCGCCGCTGTCGCGCCAGATCGCGCTGATGGAGGCAGAGCTGGGTGTGCAGCTTTTCGAGCGAACGCGCCGCAGCGTGCGCCTCACGCGCGCCGGCGCTCGCCTATATCAGGACGCGGTGGAAATTCTCAACTCGGTCGATCGGGCGCGCCGCAACGTCGTGGCGGCGAGCCGGGGAGAGGATGGCGCGATCACCGTCGGCTTCATGATGTCCTCGGCGTACAACATCCTGCCCGCGCTCACGCGCACGTATGCCGCCGCATATTCGCGCGTCGACATGAAATTGGCGGAAACGTTACCGAATCTGCTCGCCGAATCCGTGCGGGCTGGGCAGACCGACGTCGGCATCATGTATCGCCCCGAAGACCTGACCGGGCTCGATACGGCGACCGTGTTTCGTGAGGAGATGGTGGCGGTGCTCCCACGCACGCACCCGTTGGGGAAGGCGCGGGTGCTCGACGCCGCGCAACTGGCCGAAGAGTCGTTCGTGAGCATTCCGCGCGAGATCGCGCCGCTTGTCTATGACCTGGTCGTCGACCATTGCCGTCGCGCGGGATTCTCGCCGCATATCCGGCTCGAAACCAACCTGCAGCAGACCATCATCAACCTGGTGGGCGAAGGGCTGGGCGTGGCGATGGTGCCGATGTCGATGAGCAGTACGAGCGCGTTCGGCAATGCGGTTTTCAGACCGTTGCGCAACGCCCCGGTGGCGGAAGTGGCGCTACTGTGGAGCCGCGACAATCACAATCCGTGCGTCGAGACGTTTGTGGAGAACGCGCGAGCCGTGTGGCGCGATATGCAGCGCGCGCCGGGCGCTCGGCTGGTGCCGGATGGGCCGGACACCAGCGCGCGCTGAAGGCGGCGCGAGAGACAAGCGGGACGTCAGATTTCCAGAATGCCGGCGGCCACGAAGCCGCCGTCGACCGGCAGGATGTGGCCGGTCACATACGAGGCATCGTCCGACGCGAGAAAGCTCACGGCGCCAGCGATCTCACGCGGCTGCCCATAGCGGCCGAGCGGTGTCGTCTCCGTGTAGTGGCGACGCGAAATGTCGGAATGCAGCGCCTGCGTGAGCGGCGTGTCGACGGGACCGGGAGCGATCGCGTTGGCGGTGATGCCGAACGGCGCAAGTTCGATGGCCATCTGACGCGTGAGCCCGATGACGGCGGCCTTCGACGTGCCGTAGGCGGTGCGTCCGGCGCTGGCCAGAATGCCCGCCACCGACGCCAGATTGACGACGCGCCCCCAGCGTTGCTCACGCATGAGTCGCGCGGCGTGCTGCCCGCACAACAGCGTGCCCGTGAGGTTCACGGCCATGACCTGATGCCAGTGATCGAGCGGATAGTCGAGAAACGGAAACGTCTTGGCGATACCGGCATTGTTCACGAGCACGTCGCAGCGGCCATGGCGCTGCGCAATCTTTGCGAAGCCGTCGGCAATCGACGCCGCGTCGCCCACATTCATGCCCAGCGCCCACGCTGTGCCGCCCGCCGCGCTCAGTTTCTCCGCCGTTTCGGCGGCGGCGCCTTCGTTCAGGTCGGCGACCACCACGGTCATGCCGTCATTCATCAAGCGTTCGCAGATGGCGGCACCAATGCCCATTCCGCCGCCTGTCACCACCGCCACTTTCTCCATCATAATACGGACTCCTAAATTTAATGATTTTTACAGTCCGGGCTCCGCCGCCCGCAGTGCGGCGGAGCCCGTCGGTGAGATTGCGAAACCGTTAGCGGATTTGCGTTACTTCAGAAAGCCGATCGAGATCCAGGGGACGAGTACCACGAGCAGCAATGCGATGAACAGCGCGCCCATGTAGGTCCACATCCGGTTGAACACCTTGTCGGGCGAAGTCTTGCCGATGGCGCACGCAGCGTAGAAGCCAACGCCCAGCGGCGGGGCGAACAGTCCCATGCCCATCGAAAGAATCACGACCATCGCGTAATGCACGTCATGAATGCCCAGGGAGCGTGCCACCGGGAACAGGAGCGGTCCGAACAGCACGATGGCCGGAATGCCTTCGAGGACGCTGCCCAGGATGATGAACACGACCATCGAGATGAGCAGGAAGCCGACCTGACCGCCGGGCATGCCATGCATCAGACTGACCAGCGCGGCGGAGAACCCGGATTGCGTGAGCGCCCAGGCCATGGCCGTGGCCATGCCGATAATCAGCAGGATCGCGCCGGAGAGCGCGGCCGTTTCCGTCAACAGCGGATACAGGCGTTTGAAGTTCAGGTGCTTCTTGAACGCATGCACGATCAGGCCGATCACGACCGTGTAGGCGATGCCGACGGTCGAGACTTCGGTGGCCGTGGCGGCCCCCTCGATCACGGCCGTGCGGATGAGAATCGGCAGGGCGAGCGCCGGCAAGGCCACGATGAACGTCTTGCCGATCACGCGCCACGGCGCGCGGCGGGCCGCACTCGGCGCTTCCTTGCGCGAACGTGCGAAACACACCACGACGATGGCCAGCGTTGCGATGACCGCGGGCAGCAGGCCGCCGACGAAGAGCGAGGTGATCGATACACCGCACACGGCGCCGATCGTGATGAGCACCAGGCTCGGGGGGATCGTCTCCGTCATGGCGCCGGTCGACGAGAGCAGCGCCACGAGATCTTCCGGCTTCGAGCCGCGTCGCTGCATCTCGGGGAAGAGCGCGGGCGCAACGGCCGCCATGTCGGCCGCTTTCGATCCGGAAATGCCCGAGACCAGGAACATGGCGCCGAGCAGCACATATTGCAGGCCACCGCGCACGTGCCCGAGTAGCGCAGCCATGAATTCGATCAGGCTGCGTGCCAGCCCGCTCATTTCGATGAGCGCGCCGAGCAGTACGAACAGCGGCACCGACAGCAGGATGAGGCCTGACATTCCTTCGTCCATGCGGCTGACGACGATCTGCAGCGGGGCGTCGGTCACGAGCGCCAGATACGCCAGTGTTGCCGTCCCGAACGCAAACGCAATCGGAATGCCGCCGGCCACGCAGACGCCGACGATCAGCACGAAGAACACCAGCAGGTTGTAATTGCCCATGGCGATGAGCGCGGGGCGCCCAAGCCAGAGCGCGGCACCCAGCGTGGCCACGACCAGCACACCGAGTCCGAGCTGGCGCAGGCTCGAACAGCGCGCCAGGCGCGAGACGGCGGCAATGAGCATCAGCACCGCGCCCACGGGCAGGGCCGCGGCGCGCAGCCCGTCGGGAATTTCCAGCGCGGGCGTGGTGATGTCCATCTGCTCGATGGCATGCGAATACGCGGGCACGATAATGAGCGCGACGAATACGCAGACCGTGAGCGCGGCCATGGTCTGAAACCAGTCACGCCATGCCGCCGGAAGTTTGTTGACGATGGCGGACAGCCGCATGTGCTCGCCCCGGTCGAGCGCGAGCACGGCACCGAGCATCGATAACCAGATGAACAGGATCTGTGCCAGTTCGTCCGACCAGGTGAGCGGATTGTCGAACCCATAACGCGAGATCACCCCCGCGAGCAGGATGAGCGTCTCGGCCACCACCAGCAGCACGGCAACCGCTTCGGTGACTTTCATCACCGCGCGGTTGACGTGGCAGAAGAGGCGGGCAAGCGCGTGCGTCGGCTCGGCCGTCATCGTCAACGTTTCCATTTACGCAAGCTTCCCGGTGTACTTTTCGAGCATCGACCACGCCTCGTCGCCGAACTTCTTGTGCCATTCGGCATAGAACCCGGCGGCGCGAAGCTTGTCGCGGAACTGCTCGTTGTTCGGTGCGTTGAACACGAGGCCCTTCTGCTTGAGTTCGGTTGTCACGCTGTCGTTGAGCTTGCGCACATCGTCGCGTTGCGCGAGCGCGGCGGCGTTCACGTTGGCGGTGACGATCGCCTGCAGGTCCTTCGGCAGTTTGTCCCACTTCTGCTTGTTGCCAAGGAACCAGAAGCCGTCCCACATGTGGTTCGTCATCGACACGTACTTCTGCACTTCGTACAGCTTGGCCGTGGTCAGAATGGCCAGCGGATTTTCCTGGGCTTCGACGATGTGCGTCTGCAGGGCCGAATACACTTCGGAGAAGTTGATCGACGTGGGCGCGGCGTCGAAGGCGCGGAACATCGACGTCCACAGCGGGCTCGTCGGCACGCGGATCTTCAGGCCCTTGAGGTCGGCCGGCGAATTGATCGGGCGGCTGCTGGTGGTGATCTGGCGATACCCGTTTTCCCAGATCTTGTCGAAGGCGAACACCGAGGTTTTTGCGATCTGGCTGCGTACGTGGGCGCCCAGGTCGCCATCCATCGCGGCCCATACCTGACCGTAGTCCTTGAACGCGAAGCCCACGCCGGAGATCTGCGCCGAGGGCACGAGCGTGCCGAGAATCAGCGGCGAGAGCGTGAAGTAGTCGATGGCGCCCGAGCGAACCTGGCTCAGCATGTCGCTGTCGCTGCCCAACTGATTGTTCGGGTAAATCTGGAAGTCGATGCGACCTTTCGACTGCTCCGCGATCTTTTGCGCCATCTCTTTGGCGCGAACGTTCATCGGGTGGCTGACGGGAAGATTGTTGGCGAACTTCAGCGTGAATTCGGCAGCGTGCGCTTGCGTCTGATACAAGCCCGTGGCGGCGGCGGCCGACGTGGCGGCCACGACTTTGATGAAGTGGCGGCGATCCATGTTGCTCATACTGCATGTCTCCTGTTTTTAGGTTTGGTGACTGCGTCTGAAGCGCGAGGTGGGCGGACGTGTTGCCCTGCAACGCCTCGGCCATCTCGTAAGGCGAGCGTGAAGTGGCTCGCAAGTGGCTTGGCTATCTTACGCAAATCGAGTGCCAGATCGTCGTTCGAACGGGAAAACCCTTACGTTATTAAGCATTGTTGACCTCCCGCGCCGCGGACATTGTTTGGTTGGCCGACAGATCGTGCGACACCTGTCGCATCGGCCGCCCGTGCTGCGACACCTGTCGCATGCGGCAGACGACAACGATGCGACAGGTGTCGCTGGGTTTCCGGTGCGAGATGTCGCGTTGCGGTGCAGCAAACGGCGCTGACCCGGCGCGCCGACAAATTCGCTTGATGGGCCATCGACGGCGGCTTTACGCTTACGTCAACGGCGAGTGCGCCACGCACGGCGGGGCTGTGCCGCACAGGTCTGGCATTGAAATTGCTCACCGGAGCGGGATGACCTCATTTCTCCGGAGACACTTCATGGTTGCTGCATGCCTCACCGGCTGGGCCCACTCCCAGTTCGGAAAACTCGATAACGTCGATGCCGAAGTCCTGTTGGCCGATGTCGCCCAAGCCGCGCTCGACGACGCGGGCCTCGCGCCCGAGCAGATCGATTCCATTCACGTCGGCACGTTCAACGGTGGCTTCCTGTACCAGGACTTTCCGTCGTCGCTCGTTTTCAATCGCATTCCTGGACTACGTTTCAAGCCGGCCACGCGCTACGAAAATGCGTGCGCAACGGGGTCGGCGGCCGTGCACGGCGGTTTGCAGTCCATCGAGGCGGGCAAGGCCACCCACGTGCTCGTGATCGGGTTCGAGAAGATGACCGAATTGGCGACGCCGCAAGTTGGCGAAGTCCTGCTCAAGTGTTCGTATGCACGCGAGGAGGCCGACATTCCGGGCGGCTTCGCAGGCGTGTTCGGCACGATCGCGCAGGCCTATTTCGATCGCTATGGCGATCAGTCCGACGCCCTGGCACGCATCGCGGCGAAGAACCATCGCAATGGGTCGGTGAATCCTTACGCGCACATGCGTCGCGACTTCGGTTACGACTTCTGCCGCAACGTCTCCGAGAAGAATCCGTTCGTGGCCGGGCCGCTCAAGCGCACCGATTGCTCCATGGTGTCCGACGGCGCGGCGGCGCTCGTGATCTCGAAGGCCGACGTGGCGCGCACGATGCCCAAGGCGGTCGGTTTTCGCGCGGCGGTGCAGGTCAACGACTACCTGCCGCTCTCGCGGCGCGATCCGCTGGCGTTCGAAGGCGGCCAGCATGCGTGGCGTCAGGCATTGGGGGTGGCCGGTGTGTCGTTGAAGGATCTGTCGCTGGTCGAGACGCATGATTGCTTCACGATCGCCGAGCTGATCGAATACGAGGCGATGGGCCTGGCCAAACCGGGGCAGGGTGCGAGCCTGGTCGCCGAGGGCGTGACGGAGAAGAACGGTCTGCTGCCGGTCAACCCGTCGGGGGGCCTGAAGGCGAAGGGCCATCCGGTCGGCGCCACGGGCGTGTCGATGCACGTGATGGCCGCGATGCAACTGACGGGGACCGCGGGCGAGATGCAGATTCCCAATGCACGGCTCGCGGGCGTGTTCAACATGGGCGGCGCGGCGGTGGCCAATTACGTGAGCATTCTCGAAGCGCGCTGATGCTTCGCTTGAACGGTGGTGAGGCAGGCTGCCCGGCATTTGCCGGGCGGGACTGAGCGAAAAGAACGAGGAGACGAGCGACATGCTCAAGAAGGTCATGAATCTCGGCCGCCTGCTGGCCGACGTTGCCCGACGTCATCCGGACGAGCCCGGCCTGATCGTCGGCGACAAGGTCAGCACATGGGGCGAGATCGATGCGCGCGTGAACGCCGCCGTCGATGCGCTGCGCAAGCTGGGCGTGGGCAAGGGCGACAAGCTGCTGGTTCACTCGCGCAACAACCTGCCCATCTTCGAGAGTGCATGGGTCGCCTTTCGACTGGGCGCGGTGTGGGTGCCGACGAACTTCCGTATTACCGCACCGGAGGCGGCGTACCTGGGCCAATCGAGCGGTGCGTGCGTGATGATCTACGACGCTGGCTTCGAGGGGCACGTCGACGCCGTGCGCGCCGCGTCGCCCGCGTTGCGCCATGTGATCGCGCTGGGCGAGCCACGCGCAGGGGAATTGCATTACGAGACGCTGGTCACGGAACATCAAGGCGCGCCCGGCTACGAGGCGGAAGTCGAGTACGAAGATCCACTGTGGTTCTTCTATACGTCGGGCACGACCGGGCATCCGAAGGCGGGCGTGCTCTCGCATGGGCAGATGGCGTTCGTCGTGACGAATCACCTGGCCGACCTGATGCCCGGCATCACCTATCGCAGCCGCTCGATGGTGGTGGCGCCGCTCTCGCATGGGGCGGGCATTCACGCCATCGTCAATACGGCGCGTGGGGCGGCCAGCGTGCTGCTGCCGGGCGAGAAGATGGATGCCGAACAAGTTTGGCAGGCGATCGAGCGTCATGGCGTCGACAACATGTTCACGGTGCCGACCATCGTCAAGATGCTGGTCGAAGACCCGGCCGTCGATCGCTACGACCATCGCTCGCTGCGGTTCGTGATTTACGCCGGGGCGCCGATGTATCGCGCCGATCAGAAATATGCGCTGCGCAAGCTGGGGCGGGTGCTGGTGCAGTACTACGGGCTGGGCGAGGTGACGGGCAACATCACCGTGTTGCCGCCGTGGCTGCACACCGATGACGACGACGCACCCGACGCGCGCGTGGGCACCTGCGGCGTGCCGCGTACCGGTATGGAGGTGGCGATTCTCGACGAGCGTGGCGAGCGTCAGCCGCCGTTCGCGTCGGGCGAGATCTGCGTGCGCGGTCCGGCGGTCTTCATGGGATATCACAACAATCCGGAGGCGAATGCCAAGGCGTTCAAGGACGACTGGTTTCACACCGGCGATCTCGGACACGTCGATGCGCAGGGGTTCCTGTACATCACGGGCCGCGCGTCGGACATGTACATCTCGGGCGGCTCGAACGTCTATCCGCGCGAGATCGAGGAAGCGTTGCTCACGCACCCGGCCGTGTCGGAGTGCGCGGTGCTTGGCGTGCCCGACCCCAAGTGGGGCGAGAGCGGGCTTGCCGTGGTGGTCGCCCGGGAAGGCATGGCCGCTCAGGCCGATGAACTGCTCGGACATCTCGAAGCGCGTATCGCCCGCTACAAGTGGCCGCGGCGCTTCGTATTCTGGAATGCCATGCCCAAGTCGGGCTACGGCAAGATCGTGAAGAAGCAAATCAAGACGATGCTCGAAGAGCAAGGAGACTATCGACTATGAAACCTGCGCTTTCACGGATCTATCGACATGCAGGCGCCCCCACGTTACCCCGTGTGGAAGACTGCGTGTTGAGCGGGCAGCACGAACTGCGCGTCACGATCCGGTCGGGTGCGAATCTCGGCGAGTCCTTACGCGAAGCGTTATCCCGTTATGCGTATGGTGGCGGCGTCGGCCGTTTTTGCGCGGGCACCGCGCGAGGTCTGCGGTATCACATGATCGAGACCACCGCCGACGCGGAGCGTCCCTTTGGCTATGGGGCGCCGGTCGACGAAATCCGGGAGGTGGATCTGATCGGTGGCGCGATCACCGTGGGCCGCACGGCCGACGGCGCCACGCTGCTGCATTGCCATGCGGGATTTTCCGACCCGAGCGGCGAGTTGCATGGCGGCCATCTGATTCTCGATCACACGTGGGCCGGCGACGAGCCGGTCGTGATTCGCCTGTGTTTGTTCGAGCGCGGCGGCTACGTGAGCGCGGATGACGAGGAGACGCGTTTCCGTCTGCTGCATCCCATCGCGGGAGATCGCTCATGAGCGCCGAACTGGATATCCCGGTCGACATCGAGAACGGCACGCTGGGCAGGTTGGTCGTGGCGCGTCTCAAACCCAATCAGGACTTGACGGAAAGCATCGAAGCGCTGTGTGTGGAGCATGCCATCTCGCGCGCCATCGTGCGCGGTGCCGTGGGAAGTCTGATCGACGCGCGTCTGGCGTTTCGCGCGGGCGACGGCTGGCGCGAACAGCGGGTGAGCGGCCCCGGGGTGGAAATCCTCAATGTGTTCGGTGAGGTCGACGTACGGCCCGAAGCCGTGAGCGAGCTTCCCACACTGCACGGGATGGTCGCCGATACCGACGGGCGCATGTTCGCCGGGCGCTTCGTGCGCGGCGGCAACCTCTCGTTCATCACCATTGAAGTGACGCTGCAGGAGTGGTTGCCCGCATAGGGGGCGTAGGCATCGATCAGGGCAAGGCAAACGGGGAGTCTTAGGACTCCCCGTTGCTTTAGGGCGTACGCCGTAGCGGCTCAGGCGACCGTCGGGTGCACCAGCCCGTCTTCACGGAACATGTGCTTGATGCCGCGCACGGCCTGACGAATGCGCGACTCGTTCTCGATCAGGGCGAAGCGCACATATTCGTCGCCGTACTCGCCGAAACCGATGCCTGGTGAGACCGAGACCTTGGCCTGCGCGAGCAGCTTCTTCGCGAATTCGAGTGAGCCGAGCGCGCGATACGGTTCGGGAATGCGCGCCCAGATGTACATCGACGCGCGCGGCAGATCGACGTCCCAACCCGCTTCCGTCAGGCCTTTGTAGAGCACGTCGCGGCGGCGCTGATACTGTGCGCGAATCTCTTCGACGCAGTGTTGATCGCCTTCGAGCGCGGCGATGGCGGCGACCTGCAGCGGCGTGAACGTGCCGTAGTCGTGATAGCTCTTGATGCGCGCGAGCGCGGCGACGAGTTCGGCATTGCCGACCATGAAGCCGATGCGCCAGCCGGCCATGTTGTAGCTCTTTGAGAGCGTGAAGAATTCGACGGCCACGTCCTGCGCGCCGGGCACTTGCATGATCGATGGCGCTTTGTAGCCGTCGTAGACGATATCGGCGTAGGCCAGATCGTGCACGACGAGAATGTCGTGCTTGCGCGCGAGGTCGACCACCCGCTCGAAGAACTCGAGTTCGACGCACTGGGCGGTGGGGTTCGACGGGAAGCCGAGGATCACCATCTTGGGTTTCGGATGGCTTTCTCGAATGCCGCGCTCAAGTTCGGTGAAGAAGTCGATGCCGGGCGTCATCGGCACGGAGCGGATGTTCGCGCCCGCGATGACCGCGCCGTAGATGTGAATCGGGTACGACGGATTCGGCACGAGCACCGTATCGCCTTGATCGAGCGTGGCGAGCATCAGGTGAGCGAGGCCTTCCTTCGAGCCGATCGTGACGATGGCTTCGCGCTCGGGATCGAGGTCGACGTCGTAACGATCCTTGTACCAGCGTGTGATCGCGCGGCGCAGACGCGGAATGCCGCGCGACGTCGAATAACCGTGGGTGTCGGGGCGTTGCGCGACTTCGACGAGCTTGTTGACGATGTGCGGCGGGGTCGCCCCGTCGGGGTTGCCCATCGAGAGATCGATGATGTCCTCGCCACGGCGGCGCGCGGCCATCTTCAGCTCGGCGGTGATATTGAAAACGTAAGGGGGAAGACGATTGATGCGCGTAAAGCTGCGCGAGCCCTGAGAGCTGGACATGAGAATCCTGGAACGTAAGCGCCCGGAACCGTCCGAGCGACGCCGGTGTGCTGGCCACACCGTGACGGTGACTGTAGCGCGACGCGGGGCGCTTGGGCAAGTGAATTTTGCTGGGCCAGGCGGCGAACCCGTCGGTTATGATGATCGGCCGCGAATTCGAGGAAAAGGAGTGTCGATGGCGTACCTGTACCTGCTGGTGGCAATCGTGGCGGAGGTGATTGCCACTTCGGCACTGAAGGCCTCGGAGGGATTCACGCGCGTGGGGCCGGTGGCGCTGGTTGTGGTGGGCTACGGCGTGGCGTTCTACATGCTGTCGCTCACACTGCGCACAATTCCCGTGGGCGTGGCTTATGCGATGTGGTCGGGGCTCGGCATCGTGCTCATCTCGATCGCCGCACGCGTGTTGTTCGGTCAGAAGCTCGATGCCCCTGCGCTGATCGGCATGGCGCTCATCATCGCGGGCGTGTTGGTGATGAATCTCTGGTCGAAGTCGTCGGCGCATTGACGGGCGTGGTGCTTGAATGCACGAGCGTTCCGGCGCGCATGCGCCTGACCTGGCCTCGCGTCAGGCTTCGTGTCGGGCCTCGTTTTCCGCTTCGGCCAGCACGGCCTTGAGGGCGGAGATGCAGGTGTCGATCTCCGAGCGTTCGATGACGAGCGGCGGTGCGAGGCGCAGCACGGTCGCGCGCGTTTCCTTGGCGAGCACGCGACGGCGCAGCATGCGCAGGGACAGGTCGTGTGCGTCGGCGCGTGCGGGATCGATTTCGATGCCGGCCCAGAGGCCGCGGCCCCGGACTTCGCGAATGAGCGGCGAGTGAATCGCGTGTAATCGCGAGAGCAGGTATTCCCCCATCTCGGCACTGTGTCCCGGCAGGTCTTCGTCGGCCATGACGTCGAGCGCTTCGAGCGCGACGGTCGCGGCGAGGGCGTTGCCGCCGAAGGTCGAGCCGTGGCTGCCGGGCTCGAACAGGTCGATGATGTCGCGTCGTGCCACGAAGGCCGACACAGGGAGCAGGCCGCCGCCGAGTGCTTTGCCGAGCATGACGCCGTCGGGCACGATGTCTTCGTGCTGATAGGCGAACCAGCGGCCGGTGCGTCCGAGGCCCGACTGGATTTCGTCGAGCAGCATGAGCACGTTGTGTTCTGTGCAGAGCTGTCGCAGGGCGCGCAGGAAGCCGTCGGGCGGGACCACGATACCGCCTTCGCCCTGGATCGTTTCGAAGAGGACGGCGCAGGTGTTGGGGGTGATGGCGGCGCGCACGGCGTCGATATCGCCGAAGGGCACGCGCACGAATCCGGGCGCAAACGGGCCGAAGTCGGCGCGATAGGCGGGTTCGGACGAGAAGCCGACGATGGTGGTGGTGCGACCGTGGAAGTTGCCGTCGGCGACGATGATTTCGGCTTTGTCGGCGGGAATGCGTTTGGCGCTGTAGCCCCAGCGGCGGGCGGCCTTGATGGCGGTTTCGACGGCTTCCGCGCCGGTGTTCATCGGCAGGGCGCCGCCAAGCGTGGTGAGGTCGCACAGCCGTTCAAGGAAGGCGCCGAGGCGGTCGGTGTAGAAGGCGCGGGAGACGACGGCGAGGCGTTGTGCCTGCGCGGTGAGCGCGGCGACCAGACGAGGATGCGCATGACCGTGGCTGACGGCGGAGTAGGCACTCATCATGTCGAGATAGCGGTTGCCCTCGACATCCCAGACCCAGACGCCCTTGGCGTGCGAGAGCACGACGGGCAGCGGCGCGTAGTTGTGGGCGCCAAAGCGTTGTTCGCGTTCGATTTCGTTCATGCTCGCGCTCCTCCACGTTGCCAGTCTAAAGGCGAACGAGACGACACGCAAAGGGGGACATCTCCTGAAGCGACGCCGATGAAATTGGCATGCGCGTGCGCTATAATCGTCGATTGCTTGGGCGTGATGCGTTATCTCGCCACAGCAAGACCCGCCGGCAGCGACGTCTTGTCGCTGCCATCACGCACTGCCCATAGCTCAGTTGGATAGAGCATCGGCCTTCTAAGCCGACGGTCGGGGGTTCGAATCCCTCTGGGCAGGCCAGCTTCCCACGCGATTTCTTTCGATTGTGCGGATCGGTTTGCGAAGCATCTATTGTGTCTGATGTCGGGTGCCTTTTGCTTTAGGGAAGCATTCTCGTCTTGATCAGCTTCTGAACTCATAAGACTGCTACAACTCGTAGCGTAGGCATCTAGATGGTCAACATCGGGGTTTCGGAAACGATGGTCGCGATGTAATCCATCACCACGCGGACAGGTTTTGATCGACGTAAGTCGCGATGAACTACTAGCCAAATATCTCGCGCGAACGCACTTCCGTCGTGTTCCAGCCTAACCAGATCCCCTTCGGTATCGCCCATGAAGCACGGAAGTCCCGCGACGCCGGCGCCACCGCGCGCGGCGGCGAGATGGCCGCTGATGTCGCTCAATGTGCATCCCACCGGGCGGCCGTTTGCAATTTTCAATAGCCATTGTTGCTGAGGCATGTCGGCCAACGATGCGTCGTAAGCAATAAACGTCCAATCGGCCGGCGGCACCGTACGCGCGTAATCCTTGTGCGCGTATAGCGCGAAGGGCATGCGGCCGATGCGCCGCGCCACATTGCTGGGCTCTTTGGGCCGAACCAACCGCAGTGCGATGTCCGCTTCGCCGCGACTAAGGGATATTTGCTGAGCCTGGGCCAGTAGAGAGAGTTGAATTCCGGGGTGCGTCTCACGCAAGCTGGCCAGACGTTTTGCCAGGAAGTGGGCGACCAGTACCGGTGGCGCACTCAAGGCGACCTTCCCGTCCAGTGGGACATGTTGAGCGCGGGCAAGTCGGGCAATGTCAAAGGAAGCCGTCTCCATATGCTTGGCGAGTTCCAGAACCTTCTTTCCGTCGGGCGTCAATCGGCACGAGCGCGGCAGCCGTTCAATCAGAGACATTTGCAGTTCAGCCTCGAGAGCGTTCAATCGCCGACTCACCGTCGCGTGATCGACGTGCATCGCACGCGCTGCGCCAGAAAGCGTGCCTGCATGAGCGACGGCCAGGAAATGACGTAAATTCTCCCAATCAAACATCTGTGCATTTTCTCCAGGTTGAGTTGCAATTATAGGTAATTTACGCACAGACATCGACTGCCTAACATGGCATCAGTTTGTTACGTCAAGGATGTGCGTCATGCTCTCTTCCAGACCTTCGTCGCGTGGTACGTTGGCGGCTTCCGCCTTGGGATTGGTCGTTGTGCTGTTGGACGTTAGCGTTGTCAATGTCGCCCTGGAGGCCTTGCGACAGAAATTTTCGACTGATGTTGCGGGGTTGCAGTGGGTGGTCAACGCTTACACCTTGGCGTTTGCCGCGTTACTGTTGACTAGCGGAGCGATGGGCGACCGCTTTGGGGCGCGGCGCGTCTTTTCCTGGGGGTTGATCCTTTTTACATTGGCGTCGCTCATCTGTGGGCTCACGGATGAACTGAGCGGGTTGGTTGCCGCGCGGCTGCTTCAAGGTGTGGGTGCCGCGATGCTGGTGCCCAACTCGCTTTCCATACTACAAAGGGCGTTCCAACCGGGTGAGGAGCGTGGCCGCGCCGTGGGTTGGTGGGGGGCAGTGGGAGGCCTGTCACTGGCCGCCGGTCCGGTCTTGGGCGGCCTGCTGGTGACGCATTTGGGTTGGCGCTCGATTTTTCTAGTCAATCTACCCGTCGGGTTGATTGGCATTTACCTGACCTTGCGCTACGTAACGCC
Organism: Pandoraea cepalis; assembly: GCF_902459665.1. Lineage (GTDB taxonomy): Bacteria > Pseudomonadota > Gammaproteobacteria > Burkholderiales > Burkholderiaceae > Pandoraea > Pandoraea cepalis. Next base: position 360,447 of record NZ_CABPSL010000002.1, read on the forward strand.
TGACGGGGAAGGTCACCGACGGCGTTTAGACTGGCCCGGACAGGCAACGGTGGTGTTTGCACTAGCGTCGCTGACTGCCAGCCTTATCGAAGCCAGTAGCCTTGGATGGGGCGATACGCGGGTTCAATCGGGGTTGTTGCTGGCTATCGCCGCGCTGTTTGTCTTTGTCTGGATCGAGTGGCGCACCCAAGACCCGATGTTGCCAATGACGTTGTTTCGTGCGCCAACGTTCATGGCTTCAACGGCTTCGGGTCTGATTGTGAACTTCTCGTATTACGGCCTGGTGTTTGTGCTGAGCCTTTTCTTCCAGTCGCAGTGTCGGTTTTCTCCTCAGCAGACGGGACTCGCTTTCTTGCCGATGACCGTCATATTGGTCGCGGCAAACATTGTGGCAGGAAGGCTCATCACCCGCCTTGGGGCGCGTCGCATCATGGTGCTTGGTTTGGGGCTGGCCGCGTGTGGATATTTGCTGATGCTGTTGGCAAGCTTCGACGGGCGCTACGGCATGCTGATCGTACCTATGTTAATCGCGGGTAGCGGCGTCGCGTTGACGATTCCCACCATGACCAATGTGACACTTTCATCGGTGGAGGCGTCGCGCGCAGGCATCGCATCCGGCGTTCTTAATTCCGCGCGCCAGATCGGCGGAATGTTAGGGGTCGCCGTGTTTGGCTATCTGGTTCGCGACACGGCTTCACACGCGTTCTTGTATGGCATGCACGCGGCAATGGCGATTGCGGGTTCTCTACTATTTCTGTGTAGCATGATGTGTTTGTATTGCATGCCAAAGCGAGAATATCGGGAAGTCGTCGTTGGATCGACGAAGGCGAATTCTTCATCCGAACTGTGTGGACGTGGATGAGCCGGTTCGGAAGGTGAACGAAATGAGGCAGGCCCGGTTCTCGGTAGAATTCCACTGATCGTTTCAGGAGGAAAAATGTTCGTTGTTCTCTTGCATTACCTTCAGCCGCTGGCCGACATCGAGGCGTTCCTTCAGGAGCATCGCGAGTATCTTGAGCGTCAATACGCTGCCGGTCACTTCGTGGCGTCTGGGCCTCAAGTCCCTCGGGTTGGCGGCGTTATCCTGGTGCGCAATCTAGGGCGGGAAGCGTTGGATGCCGTGTTGGCGCAGGATCCGTTCTACCGAGAAGGCATCGCCCAGTATCAGATCATTGAGTTTGCTCCGAACAAGTTCGCGGCGGGTGCGCAATGGGTACTCTGTGGGGATCACTGACAGTCGTCGCAGACGTCGTTCCTGGCCAGTACGATTCAGCGATTCCGTGAGGCGCCGCCGGGTTGGCGAATTCGCATTGTTCCGGGATGTCGCTCAATCTACTGGCGCAGGTCGACTCAGGCGAGATCGCCCTCGCCGCTGCCACGCACATCAATACCTCATATAGCCGTCATCGCTTCGCGCTCTTCAGCCGTGAGAATGGGGCCGTCCAAAGTAACTTGCGAGTGGTCGTCCCTGAACTTCGCGATGATCGGCTTCAGCTCGCTCTTGATGTGCTTTTCGCTGTAGCCGTTGAACAGGTGGCCGAGCAGGCCTCGACGCAAGTCGCTGCTCCCCATGTACCAGTCGGCAATCGGGAACGTCAGGTTCATGTTGTATTTCATCATGATGCCCATGTTGTGGTGGGCGGTGTGATGCCGGCGAATCGTATTGATGAAAGGCATGTTGCGCACGAACCAGTTCTCATGACAGTGACAGCAGTAATGGAACGTCTCGTAGATCACATATTGGCCGACCATCGTCAGAAAGACCATCCAGCCGGCATTCGGCCCCAGGATCAGTGAGGTCAGATAGCCGAGGGCACCGCCGCCAACGCCCAGCGTCATCAGCACGCGCCACGGAAAGAAGACGATGCGAAATTCGCGCGTCGTGTCGATCGTCGACAACTGGTCGCTGAAGTATTGGTGGTGCTGACGAGTGTGGCGGTTGTAAATCTCGCGCAAGCCCCAGACATTCACGCGACGATGCATCACGAAGCGATGCATGAACCACTCCACGAAGTTGCCCGCCAGGAAGACCGGAATCATCAACAGCCATTCCCACGTCGGGTGCTGCAACCGGCTGACGGCATAGACGACCGCACCGATGGCCACGATATACATCACGACGATGTGCAACAGGCCGTTGTACATCGGGCTGATGTCGGATTTGTACTGCTCTCGGAATTTCAATTGACGCTCGGTAATCATGGGTTGTCTCCTGCGTTTAAATCAATCGGATGGCGCTCGTGGAAGGGGTATCGGCGGGCAGGATTGCCCACCGATCAGCGCGTCAATGCGAAACGTCCTCAAGCGATCGGCCTTTGGTCTCCACGCCCAGCAGCAACACGGCGAGCGCTGCAATGACGAAGGAGAGGGCGCCCAGGGTGAAGACGCCCGCCTGTCCCCACGAGGGAAGCAGTACGCCAATGGCAAAGGGGCCTGCCAGGGAGCCGACGCGTCCGATGGACGACGCGAAGCCGGAGCCTGTCGCGCGCGTGCGGGTCGGATAAAGCTCGGGCGTGTAGGCGTACAGCACCGACCACATGCCGAACAGGAAAAATTGCATCATCAGTCCGGCGGCAATCAATTGTTCGATAGGGGCCTTGGTGCCAGCGGCCTGACCGTAAAGGTATGCGGCTGCCGCACTTCCCAGCAGCATCAGTGCGCACGTTGGCTTGCGGCCCCATTTCTCCAGCAACCACGCCGAGAACATGAACCCGGGAATCCCCGCCAGCGAGATGTAGACCGTGTAGAGAACCGATTTGGTCAGCTCATAGCCGGCCTGTTGAAGCAGCGCTCCCAGCCACGTCGTCAGTCCGTAGTAGCCGAGTAAGGCGAAGAACCACGTGGTCCAGAGCATGACCGTCCGTTTGGCATAGATGCCGGTCCAAAGCTCGGCGAAGAGCGCCTTCCTGCCGGTTTGGGCGCGAGGCGCGCTCGGCGTCAATGTGGGCGCGGGCAACTTGCGTCCGTAGGCTTTCTCCACCTTGGCCTCGATGCTATTCATCACGTCCGAGGCTTCGGTCATCCGTCCGGTGTCTTCAAGCCACCGAGGCGACTCGGGCACCACGCGCCGGATGACGAACACAAACACGGCCGGGACCGACAAGGCGATGAAAATGCCACGCCAGCCGATGACCGGAAGCATGAAGTAAGAGAGCGCGCCGGCAACGATGAACCCGATGGGCCAAAAACCTTCTAGGATTGCTACATACTTGCCACGGCTTTTGGCCGGCACGATCTCCGAGACCATCGACAGGCCGATGGGGAACTCCATGCCCATGCCAAAGCCCAGCACCACCCGGTACAACATCAGCGAATCGACGTTGTGCGCGAAGCCGCACATCAGACTACCGACGCCCCAGAAAATCATGCTGATCTGGAAGACCGGCTTTCGGCCGAATTTGTCCGCGAGCAGGCCCGCTATCGCAGCGCCGGCAAACATCCCAAGGAAGCTGGCGCTGGCCAGCAGTCCTGTTTGCGAGGCCGAGAGGCCGAATTCCGTCTTGATCGACCCCAGAACAAAGGTCATCAGACCCAGGTCCATGGAATCGAAGAACCAGGCGGTGGCAATGATCGAGAACAGCGTTCTCTGGTAGCGGGTCATCGGCAGCCGCTCTAGACGCGCGGCAACCCCAACACCCAGCCGCGAAGCGGCGACGGACATATCCATATTTGTGTCTCCTCCAATGTATGTTGCTGATAATCAGCTAACATGTTAGACATCGAGGCGCAAAGAGGCCGGTAGGCCCGGCCGAATTCTAGTGGTGTCTTTGCGTCGCTACAGCGTCGGGCAGAAATGCTCAATCTGCGGCGAGTCTCGCTGTCGTCTCGTCTTGAAGACGGTTATGCCACGCGTTATTGATAATGTCCGCATAGCTGTCTTCAATATTCCCAACCGGGAACGCTTTCGCCAACCGAGTCACGCCGAGCGAATCGGTGAGCAATTCCTGTAGCGATGTCCGCGCGACGCCAAACGCGTTGAGATCGGTGGGAATCCCAAGCTTGCCGACCAGTTCGCGCAATTGGTGCGGTAATGCGCGCACCGCCTGGACTTCGTCGGCCGTCTGAATGCCGAACATTCGGGCGACCTCCAAAAGTTCGGCATGTCGGGACTCGCGCAGGGCGTCGATGACATAGGGCAAGACAACGGCATTCGTCGCCCCGTGGGATTGGTGCGTCAGAGCGGCGACGCCGTAAGCAATGCCATGCACCGCATTCAGCCCTGCGCTGCCGTAGGACATCGCCGCATAGACGCTCGCATAGCACATGCCGACCCGTGCCTCGACATCGTGTCCGTCCTGATAGGAACGAAGCAGATACTGGGCGCAAAGCCGGATGGATTCGCGCGCAAACATCATGGTCAAGCCGCTGCGACCGCTATAGCCCGGGTCGACGTTGCCGCCTCGCTCGAACCGGCTTGAGTCAAGGGTGACAAACGACTCGAGCGCATGCGTCAGGGCGTCGATGCCGGATTCCGCCGTGACTTTGGGCGGGCAGGTGAAGGTGAGTTCGGGGTCGATGGCGGCGATGACCGGGCGAAGCCGATTGTCCATTACGGCGGTCTTGATACCGGTGGACGTGTCGAACAGAATGGTGCCGGGAGTCAGCTCAGAGCCCGTGCCCGCCGTCGTGGGCACCGAGACGTGGTCGATGACCGGTGTATCGCTCGTGATGCCGGCACTGAAGTCGCGAATGGGCCGCCCTGCAGTCAGGGTGACGCACAGCGCCTTGGCCAGATCGATGTTGCTGCCGCCGCCCAGGGAAATGATGTGGTCGGGCAGATGACCGTCAAGATGGACGCGCAGTTCGGCCGTCGCACGGTCGCACAGGTCGGTCGTGGGGTCGGGTTGGCCGCCCGCAAAGACATCGACGTGAATACCGAGGCGTTCGCAGGCGCTCACGTAGTCGTTCACCCAAGGGGTTCGATCCGAAAAGAAGCGATCGGTGACGAGCAATCCTCGCCGATAGCCGATGCTCTGCAAAAGATGGGGAAGCTTTTGACGGTAGCCGCGCTCGATGATCAGTCGGGAGGGGGCACAAAAGTGGATGCAATCGTCAAGCCTCATGAATTTGTCTCCGGGGTGCTCGGGCATCGGGATGCCATGCTGTATTGCGTGAGAAAGTGGCGCATGGCGACGCAGACCGCTTGCGTGTTCTGCGTCAGGATCGAGTGGCGCGCGCCCGGAATCACTTGCAGCGTTGCGCAGCGAATTCCCTCTCGCATGCGATGTGCGTGCTCGATGGGACAGTCTTCGTCGTCGCTGCCGTGGATGAGCAGCGTGGGCACGTCGACGTGCGCCAGATGCCGGAGGTGGGAAATCCGCTTCAGCGCATTCCATGTCCACGACACAGTGAGCGGATCCGCCGCGTGCGTCAGGCCCAAGCGCATTTGCCTGTGCCGAATTTCGTCGAGTAGGGCAGTCTCTTCGGACGCCTTGAACCAGGCAACCTCGTCCAACTGCGCGGTGCCGGACAACAGCACAATGGCCGCCGGCGGGTGATGACGCGCCGTGCCGTTCGCCAACTGCGCCATCAACTCGAGGATGACCGATACCCCCATGCTCCAGCCGGCCAGCGCATAGGGACGAGCGCCGACTTCCTGTTCAATCGACAGGCTGGCAATCCGCGCGAAGTTGTCGGTGCTGCATGCCTTTGGCCCGCTTGGCGATTCGGCGTCGCCGCGACCGGGCATGTTGGGCAAGACGAAATGGAATGCGTCTCCCAATGCGGTCGCGACAGGAATCCAGGAGTCGCTCGTGCCTTGAATGCCATGCAGGGCGACGACCGGAAAGCCCTCGGGCATTCCTACATGGCGAATATCCATCGCGTGCCCCTTCTGTAAGTAATATATTAGTTGATTAATAATAGCATGTCAGTCTGTGAAAACAAGTCGTCGACACCGAGGGAAAACTCGGGGGTAGGCGAGGGGCGAGCAAAAATGGTGAGGTGATGTGGCACTGCGCACCGCAGACGTACAGCGCGCGGTGCGCCGTCGAAGCCTTGAGAGCAGGTGATATACAATTAATATTTGCTCTGAAGCATCGACCCAATGGCGACAAAAAAAGCGACGCAACGCACGGGGAAACCAGTGCCCCATGTACCGGATGACGCACGGGAAGCCATCCCGCGAGGTCGCATGGTCGATATGGCTTACGAGTGGATTGAAGAGGCGATCGTGACGCTGCGGCTCGCGCCGGGGTCGACCTTGTCGGAACTGCAACTGAGCGAGATGACGGGCTTTGGCCGAACGCCGATCCGGGAGGCCGTGCAGCGACTGGCCCGCGAGCATTTGATCGTGGTGTTGCCGCAACGAGGGCTACTCATCCCGCCGATGGACGTCGCCAAGCAACTGCGCTTGCTGGAGACGCGACGTGAGGTGGAGCGCTTGATTGCGCGAAGCGCAGCAAAGAAGGCGACGGCCGAACAGCGCGAGCATTTCACGCGTCTGGCGAAGGCATTCAAGAGTTCGGCCCGCAGCGGCAAGGATGTGGAGTTCGTCCGCGCCGACCGCGAGTTCAACGAATTGTGCCTCGTGGCCGCGCGCAACGAGTTCGCCGAGGGCGCGATGCGTTTGTTGCACGGACTGGCGCGCCGCTTCTGGTACTACCACTACAAGGAAGCGGCCGATTTGCCCACGATGGCACGCCTGCATGCGGAAGTCGCGGAAGCGATTGCCGCGGGCGAAGTGAAGCGCGCAGGCGACGCCCTCGATGCGCTGTTGGACAATATCGAGGCATTCACGCGAGCCACGGTGCTGGGCGAGCGAGCCTAGTGGCGGAATTTCCCCTGGCTTGTCTGACAAAGGCGGCGACAGGCGCGCCGCCCCAAACTCAAATCGCCGACGGGTGGCGCGCCAGCGGCGTCACCGAGATGTCCATGTACGGGAACAGGGGCAACTGGCTCAGCAGCGTGTGCAGCTCGTCGTTGCTCTCGACATCGAAGATGCTGTAGTTGGCATATTCCCCGACCACGCGCCAGATGCTGGGCCACTTGCCCGAGCGTTGCAACGATTGAGAATACTCTTTTTCCGCCGCCTTGATACGCGCAGCCTCTTCCGCCGGCACCGTATCGGGAATCCGAACGATCATATGAACCAGATACAGCATTTCACTCTCCTTGAAGCGCGGGCGAAGTGCCCTTGACAGTCACAGGTGGGGCCACGCCACGACGACTGTGATATGAATCGCACGGAGATCGGTTGCGACCTCCGATGCGCCTCGCGTCAGGCAAGCGCCCTGGCGAGGAACTGGACCAGCGCGGCCTCGAACTGCGCCGGCGCCTCGATGTTCGACAGATGCGAGGCCGGCACCGACACCACCGTCGATCCGGCGATGGCGCGTTGCATCGCCTGCGCATCGGCCACCGTCGTCACCGGGTCGAACTCGCCGGCGATCAACAGTGTCGGTACCTTGATCGCCGAGATCTCGTCTCTGAGGTCAGAGGTCGCCAGGGCGTCGCAGCACGACGCGTAGCCTTCCGGCGCAAGCGCCGCAATCCCGGCCTGCGCGAGCGCCACGCGCGCCGGCTCGCGGGCGATGAAGCCCTCGGTAAACCAGCGCGACGGCGAGGATGCGGCCAACGCCGCCATCGCAGCTTTTCCATCTGTACGGACCTGCGTGGCGCGGGTCGTCCACCCCTCGGTCGTGCCGATCCTGGCGGCGCTGTTGCACACCGCAATCGCGTTGAAGCGCGTTGGCGCATGCAGACCCAGCCACAAGCCCGTATGCCCGCCCATCGATACGCCGCAGAAGCTCGCGCGAGGCACGTCCAGCGCGTCGAGCAGCGCGACGACGTCATCGCCCAACTGGTCGAACGTATAAGGCCCCTGCGTGACGATGCTGCCGCCGTGTCCTCTCGTGTCGTAGCGCACGACACGGAAGTCGCGCGCCAAACCCGGCACCTGCGCGTCCCACATCTCCAGCGTCGTGCCGAGCGAGTTGCTCAGCACTAGCACCGGCGCGGATACCGGGCCGGAAATCGCGACGCGAAAGCGGCCGTTTCTCGTTTCGATATACGTGTCGCCGGGCGTTTCAATCGCCGTGTCGAGGATGGCGGACATACGGTGTCTCTCTCAGGTCGGCGGGAATGGCGGCACGTGCGTGCCGCCATTCGGTGCGCCATAGGGTTTGGATGGAAGGCGATGGGCATGCACCCGTGTCGTTCGGCGCAACACCCGGCGGGCCGCAGTGCGCAGGTCGCTCGCGGAACCCGGCCTATCGCGCGCCAGTGACGACGCGCTGCGTGTCGCGACGATAGTGGGCGAGCTTGTCCTCGTCGATCGTGACGCCCAGGCCCACGCCGGTGGGCAGGTGCAGCGCGAACTCGCGGTAGGTCGGCCGCTCGACGACGATATCGTCCTTGAGCAACAGCGGCCCGAACAGCTCGGTACCCCAGGCGAGTTGACGAAGCGTGCAGAAGCAGTGCGCCGCCGCGATCGAGCCGATCGTGCCTTCGAGCATGGTGCCGCCATAGAGCGCGACACCCGCGGCATCGCCAACGGCGGCGGCACGCAGCGTGCCGTAAAGACCGCCAGCCTTGGCGATCTTCAGAGCGAACACATCGGCACAACCGCCGCGCACGAGTTCAATGGCGTCCTCGGCACCGAGGATCGCTTCGTCGGCCATGATCGGCACGACAAAGCGAGCCGCCAGTCGCGCCAGGCCGGCGCGCTGGTCGCGTGGGATCGGTTGCTCGATCAGGTCGACGCCGGCGGCTTCGAGCGCGGCGATGCCCGTGGCCGCTTCCGCTTCGTTCCATGCCTGATTGACGTCCACCGTGACGCGCGCACGGTCGCCCAGGGCGCGCTTGATCGCGGCAACGTGGGCCACGTCATCGCTTACGGCCCGCCGTCCGATCTTGAGCTTGAAGGTGTTGTGGCGGCGCTCGGCCAGCAGGCGCTCAGCCTCGTCGATGTCGCGTGCGGTATCGCCACTGGCCAGCGTCCAAAGCGTCGGGAGCGTTTCGCGCACCGCGCCGCCCAGGAGCGTGACGAGCGGCACGCCAAGACGCTTCGCCTGGGCATCGAGCAAGGCCGTTTCCAGCGCAGACTTGGCGAAGCGATTGCCGCGCGCGACCTTGTCCAGGCGCACCATGGCCGCGTGCACATTGGTGGCGTCGACCTCGCTCAATGCGGGCGCGAGATAGGTGTCGATCGCGAGCTTGATGCCCTCCGGGCTTTCCTCGCCGTAGGACAACCCACCGATCGTGGTGGCCTCGCCGATGCCTTCGATGCCGTCGCTGCAACGCAGCCTGACGATCACCAGTGTTTGCTTCTGCATCGTCGTCATCGCGAGCTGGTGCGCGCGAATCGTCGGCAGGTCGACCAGAATGGCCTCGATGGAGCTGACGGTTGGTTTCATACCCGGGAGATACAGTTGGACAGTGAATCGCAGTATGCAAGCCGCGTTATGTCGCTGTCCAAGACCGATGGCGTCTTGTTCAATACCTGCCGGGTATGGTGTCGATTAGGGTGAGCCGAGGTCCGAGGGCGGGAGGTGCTCCATGTTCCCCTCGGCGTAGAGGTCGTAGATCAATTCGAGCATGGCGCGAATATCGGGCGATTCGTCGAGCAATCGCATGCTCAGGATAATCGGCGATACAAGATTGGAATCGTCGAGTTCCTTATAGGCGATGTCGTCGCGTTTGAGGCCATTGACGCTCTGCGGCACGATGGCGATGCCTTCGCCAGCCGCGACAAGCCCGAGCGCAATCTGCAACTCCCGTGTCTCGTAGATGCGCTCCGGCTTGAGCGCACGATCGTGGAAGGCGGCAAGCACCTGATCGGCATAGCTCGGGCGAGGGGCTTGGGGAAAAATGATCAGCGTTTCCGACACGAGGTCGTGCAGCGACAGAACTGGCTTGGTCTCGATCAACGGATGGCCGAGCGGCAGGGCGACGATCATGCGTTCCTCGCGCAGCACCACGCGACGAATGCTCGGGTCTTCGTGACGAATGCGGCCGAAGCCGACATCGATACGGCCTTCCTTGAGCGCCTGGATCTGATCCATTGTCGACATCTCGTGCAGACTCAGCGCAACCGTGCTGTTCTCCCCGCGAAAACGCCGGATGATCTTCGGCAGCATGCCGTAGAGCGTCGAGCCGACAAAACCGACCGACAGGCTGCGATCGATCTTGCCCACGCGCCGCGTCATCGATTCGAGTTCGGAGGTTTGCGCGAGCAACTGCACCGCCTGCGAATAAAAAAAGCGCCCCGTGTCGGTCAGTTTGAGCGGACGCGAGTCGCGCTCGAACAGTTGAACGCCGAGCAACTCCTCGAGTTGCTGAATCTGGCGACTGAGCGGCGGCTGTGCGATATGCAGCCGTGCGGCGGCGCGCGTGAAGTTGCGTTCTTCAGCAACCGCCACGAAGTAGCGCATATGGCGCAACTCAATATTCATTTCATACCTTTCAGATATCGCGCCGATACTAAATCAGTGTTGGACGGTGCTATACCCCGTCATTATCCTGACTTCATGCTCTGCATCAGTGCTCGATTATACCTATCGCGTATGGACGACGAATGCTTGGTGCACGGGTTAACCCCAGCAAAATTCGAATAGAGGTAGGAGAAGACATGAGCGTGAAAGTATTCGACACGAGCGAAGTGCAAGCGCTGTTGAGCGCCGCTGCCAATCTCGGAAATCCGACCGGCGATACGCGCACCAAGCAAATCGTGCATCGCTTGCTGAGCGACCTTTTCAAAGCGATCGACGACCTCGATATTACGCCGGATGAAATCTGGGCCGGCGTCAACTATTTCAACAAACTGGGCCAGGATGGCGAGGCGGCACTGTTGGCCGCCGGCCTCGGCCTCGAGAAGTATCTCGACGTGCGCATGGACGCCGAGGACCGGGCCGCCGAGATTGAAGGCGGCACGCCGCGCACGATCGAAGGCCCGCTCTACGTCGCTGGTGCGCCGCTGCGCGACGCGGTGTCGAAGATCGACCTCGATGCAGATGCCGACGCTGGCCCGCTGGTGATTCGCGGCAAGGTGACCGGCCCTGACGGTCAACCGGTGGCGGGCGCTGTCGTCGAGTGCTGGCATGCCAACTCGAACGGCTTCTATTCACACTTCGATCCGACGGGCGCGCAATCGCCGTTCAATTTGCGCGGCGCCGTGCGCACCGATGCGCAAGGCAAGTACGAATTCCGCACGCTGATGCCGGTGGGCTACGGTTGTCCGCCGCAAGGCGCCACGCAGCAACTGCTCGACGCGCTGGCCCGACACGGCAACCGTCCGGCGCACGTGCACTTCTTCGTGACCAGCGAACAGCATCGCAAGCTCACGACGCAAATCAACATCGAGGGCGATCCGCTGATCTGGGACGACTTCGCCTATGCCACGCGCGAGGACCTGATCCCGCACGTGGTCGAGAAGACCGGCGGCGCTACGCTCGGCCTGAAAGCGGACGACTACAAGGAAATCGAATTCGATATCCAGTTGAGCCCGCTCACGCATGGCAAGGACAACCAGATCGTTCATCGCCTGCGCGCTTCGGCGGCGGCATAACCGCCCGCCACGGCGGCGGCGCCAGTGCGCAGCCGCCCATCTCATCGTTCCACCTTTGATACCGACGCGATCGCTCCCCGGTGGGAGCACGCGCGGGGAGAGCCCCCATGTCCTCCATCACCCAAACCCGCTCGCCACTGGATGCGCTGCTCGATACGGCCGTTCAGGACGACAAGCAGGCCGGCGTCTTCCGCTGCCGTCGCGACATTTTTACCAATGCCGAGTTGTTCGAACTCGAGATGAAGCACATCTTCGAGAGCAATTGGGTCTATCTGGCCCATGAAAGCCAGATCCCGAACAACAACGATTACTACACGACGTGGATCGGTCGCCAGCCCGTGGTCGTCACGCGCGACAAGAACGGTGAGCTGCACGCGGTCATCAATGCCTGCGCGCACAAGGGGGCCATGCTGTGCCGTCGCAAGCACGGCAACAAGGGCAGCTTCACATGCCCGTTCCACGGCTGGACGTTCTCCAACACCGGCAAGCTGCTCAAGGTGAAGGAAGAGAAGACCACGCAGTATCCGGTGCAATTCAATACGCACGGCTCGCATGACCTGCGCAAGGTCGCGCGCTTCGAGAGCTATCGCGGTTTCCTGTTCGGCAGCCTCAACCCCGATTCGATGCCGCTCGCGGACTATCTCGGCGAGACCCGCGTGATCATCGACCAGATCGTCGATCAGGCGCCGCAAGGGCTGGAAGTCGTGCGCGGCAATTCCTCGTACGTCTACGACGGCAACTGGAAGATGCAGATGGAGAACGGCTGCGACGGCTATCACGTCAGTACCGTTCACTGGAACTACGCGGCGACCATGGGCCGACGCAAGGAGGAGGGCACGAAAGCCGTCGACGCCAACAGCTGGAGCAAGTCGGTGGCGGGCGTCTATGGCTTCGATCATGGCCACATCCTGTTGTGGACCAACACGATGAATCCGGAAGTTCGCCCGGTCTACGCGCATCGTGACGAAATCAAGGCGCGCGTCGGCGACGTCAAGGCCGATTTCATCGTCAACCAGACGCGCAACCTCTGCCTCTACCCGAACGTGTTCCTGATGGACCAGTTCAGCACGCAGATTCGCGTGGTACGCCCGCTCAGCGTGGACAAGACGGAAGTTTCGATCTTCTGCTTTGCGCCGAAGGGAGAAAGTGCCGAAGTGCGCGCCCACCGCATCCGCCAGTACGAGGACTTCTTCAACGTCACGGGCATGGGCACGGCCGACGACCTGGAAGAATTCCGCGCCTGCCAGGCGGGGTATGCCGGCACCACGGCGCTGTGGAACGACTTGTCGCGCGGCGCGCCGCTGTGGATTGACGGGCCGGACGACAACGCCCGCAAGATGGGCCTGACACCGCGCCTGTCCGGCGAGCGCAGCGAAGACGAAGGATTGTTCGTCTGCCAGCACGAATACTGGGTCGAAGTGATGCGCGACGCCCTGAAGAAAGAACAGACGGAGGCCACGGCATGAACTTCGATTACGCAACGATTTGCGCCACGCTGTATCGCGAAGCCCGTCTGCTCGACGACCGTCAGTGGGACGAGTGGCTGGCGTGCTATGCCAACGACGTCACGTACTGGATGCCGGCGTGGGACGACGACGATCGCCTGACCGACGACCCCCAGAGCCAGATCTCGCTGATGTACTACGCGGACCGTGGGGGATTGGAGGATCGCGTGTTCCGCATCAAGACCGAGCGTAGCAGCGCCTCGATGCCGGAGCCCCGCACCGCGCATACCGTCGCGAATGTGGAAGTGCTGGCGCAACGCGACGACGAAGTCGACGTGCGCTACAACTTCAGCACGCTCAGCCATCGTTACAAGGCGACCGATCAATTCTTCGGCACGATGTTCGTCACGTTGCGCCACGACGGCGATGCGCTGTTGATCGCCAAGAAGAAGATCGTTTTGAAGAACGACTATATCCGTCAGGTACTCGACGTTTATCACGTTTGACGTTGACTATCGCATCAGGACTGGAAGTCGAGGAGGCTATATGTCCAGCTACAACGTAGCGCTCAATTTCGAAGACGGGGTGACCCGCTTCGTCGAATGCAAGGCTGGCGAGAAGGTGCTCGACGCCGCCTTCCGCGCCAAGATCAATCTGCCGATGGATTGCTCCGACGGTGTGTGCGGCACTTGCAAGTGCCGTGCCGAGAGCGGCAGTTACGACATGGGCGACGACTACATTGACGACGCCCTGAGCGCGGACGAGAAGGACAGTGGCCTCGTCCTCACATGCCAGATGGTGCCGCAGAGCGACTGCGTGATTGCCGTGCCGGCGTCGTCAGCGGCGTGCAAGACGGAGCAGAGCCGATTCGCCGCGACCGTCACCAAAGTCGAGACGCACAACGACGCGGCGGTCGTGCTCGAACTCGATGTGGGCGCCGCCGCGCCCGTGTTCCTGCCCGGCCAGTACGTCAACATCGATGTGCCTGGCAGCGGTGTGCGTCGCTCGTATTCGTTTTCGTCCGCGCCGGGCGAATCGCGCATCGGATTCCTCATCAAGAAGATTCCGGGCGGGGCCATGAGTTCGTGGCTCGATCATGCGCAACCCGGTAATGCGCTCGAGATGACCGGCCCGCTCGGTAGCTTCTATCTGCGCGCCGTCGAGCGCCCGTTGCTGTTCCTGGCGGGCGGCACGGGGCTGGCGCCGTTCCTGTCGATGCTCGAAGTCCTCGCGCGCACGTCGTCGCAACAACGCGTGCATCTGATCTACGGCGTGACGCGTGATCTCGATCTGGTCCAGGTTGAGGCGATCGAGGCCTACACAGCCAAGCTGCCGAATTTCACCTTTGCCACGGTGGTGGCGGACGCCGAATCGAAACACCCGCGCAAGGGCTGGGTGACGCAACACATCCCGGCGGAGGCGCTCAACGATGGCAACGTCGACGTGTATTTGTGCGGGCCGCCGCCGATGGTCGATGCCGTGCGCAAATACTTCGATGACAACGGCGTGAGGCCCAAAAGCTTCCATTATGAGAAATTCACGCCCAACGTCGCAATGGTGGACGCATGACAACGCAACGATTTGCCGGCAAGGTCATGGTCGTGACCGGTGCGGCGCAAGGCATCGGTCGGGGTGTCGCGCTGCGCGCGTCGGCCGAAGGGGCGAGGGTGGTCTTCGTGGATCGTGCCGAATTCGTCGCCGAGGTCGCGGCCGAAGCGGTCGGCGAGTCGGCCGGCTTCGTGGCCGATCTCGAGACCTACGAAGGTGCCGCCGCAGCCATGGCGTTCGCCAACGAGCGCTTCGGGGGCATCGACATTTTGATCAACGGCGTGGGCGGGGCGATTCGTATGCGTCCGTTCGCCGAGTTCGAGCCGGCGCAGATCGACGCGGAGATTCGCCGCTCGCTGATGCCAACGCTCTATACCTGCCACGCGGTGCTGCCGTACCTGCTCAAGCGTGGCGGCGGCACGATCGTCAACGTCTCGTCGAATGCGACTCGGGGTATTCGACGCGTGCCTTACTCCGCAGCGAAGGGCGGGGTGAACGCCATCACGCAATCGCTGGCGATGGAATACGCCGAACACAATATTCGCGTCGCGGCGACCGCGCCGGGGGGCACCACGGCGCCGCCACGCCGGATTCCACGTAACGCCGCGGGCGACAGCGAACAAGAGGTTGCCTGGATGAACGAGGCGGTCGCGCAGGTGACCGAATCGACGTTCTTCAAACGTTACGGCACCCTCGACGAGCAAGTCGCGCCCATTCTTTTCCTGGCCTCCGACGAAGCCGGATACATCACCGGTACGGTCTTGCCGGTCGCCGGCGGCGATATGGGCTGACGCCAGGCGCCGAGAGATCATTGGATGAATGGGCGTTGCGCAAGCGCGTCGGCATGGCCTGCCAGTGGGGCAACAACGCCTGCTGCCGAGGTGGCAGATCGGCGGTTGGCATATGATGAACGGTCTTTGACTCCCCTGGAACGACCTTTCCATGCAAGTTTTTGTCGACGCTGACGCCTGCCCCTTTGCCATCAAGGAGATATTGTTCCGGGCCGCGCGACGTGAGGAGGTGCGGGTGACGCTGATCGCGAATCAATTCCTGCGCACGCCGCCGTCACCGTTCATCAAGGCGATTCAGGTGCCGGCAGGCTTCGATGTGGCCGATGCCCGCATCGTCGAACTTGTCGTCCTGGGCGATCTGGTGATTACCGCGGACATCCCGCTTGCCGCCTTGGTGCTCGACAAAGGGGGGCTGGCGCTCGATCCACGCGGGAATTGGTTCACGCGTGAAAACATCGAGGAACGACTGAGCATGCGCGACATGATGGATCAACTGCGCAATGCGGGCATCGAGACCGGCGGTCCTGCTCCCTTCAGCGCGCGCGACAGTCAATCGTTCGCCGGGCAACTCGATCGCTTCCTCGCCCGTCATCGCGCGTCGCGCCGGTAAGCGGTCCGCGCCGGAACGCGCCAAAACGGGCTTACTCCGCTTCCGAACTCGCCCGCAACAGTTCGCCAAACCGAGTGTTGCACCATTGCATCACGTCGTTGGGCTCTCGCCCAAAACGCCAGAGCATGCGCACGGGGAGTTGCGGCAGGCCGAGGTCGTCGCAGCGCAGTTCGTGAAGTTCATCGTACTTCGCAATGTCGATCGGCAGCACGGCCCAGCCGAGTTTGTCGAGCACCATGCTGGCGATCAGGTATGAACTGTCCGCCCGCCAGATTGACGGGCTCAGTTGCCACGGTGTGAAATCGTCCATCTGCAGCAGAATCTGGCGGTACTTGGCCAAATCGCCGCGCGTGACCTGATCGCGGTAAGCGAGCGGATGATCGCCAGCGACAAATACGCCTTGCACGGCCGACCCAACATATTTGTGCCCCAGCGCCAACGAGATCGCGCCGCGATCCACGTGAAAGCCAATGTCCGCGCGCTGCTTCTCCACATACTCGGCCACTTCCGTCGAGGTCCCGTTGAGTATCGTCAGCTCCAAATAAGCGAACTGGTACGCAAGATCGCGGACCAGTTCGCTCACGACTTGATACGGCAACGCTTCGTCGATTGCCAGCGACAACTGCGGTTGCTCGCCGAACGCCAGCGCATTCGCCCGATGGTTCAAGCCCTCCGCCTGACGCAGCAACTCCTTCGCCTCGAGCAACATGACCTCCCCCTGCGCGGTGAGTCTCGCGTTGCGACGGCTGCGGTCGAATAGTTCAAATCCCAAATCGGCCTCGAGCAGCGAAATCGCCGAACTCAACGCCGACTGGGCTTTGCCGAGTCTTCGGGCGGCAGCCGATATCGATCCTTCCTCCGCGGCAGCCACAAAGTAGCGCAATTGCTCTATTGTCCAGTTCATTCATCCATTTTATCGATAGGTTCCAACTTTTTCTAACTGAAATTTCGCGGCAGAATCGCGATTCTCCAATGTAGGACGCCAAATTGAATCGCCAACATAGGCGAGGCGGCAGACGACCGGATCTTCCGGTCCGGTGGTCTCGGGTACTGACCCCTTCGCGCAATGCGCACCTGCCACCCACGGCGAGCCTGGAGAGATGCGGGCCCCCGGTACCCCATCCGTGGCTGCGCCATGGGTCGACGTCGCGCACTGAGCGCGGTCTCGACACCCCGACCGGTTGTCGTCAATCCAACGTACTTACATGTCATCGAATATTCATTACCGAACTCGCTTCGGACGGCTAACCGGCCTGTCAGCCAGCCTGATCGCCAGTATTCTCGTGCTCGCCGCCTGCGCCGACCGAGATCCAAAGGACGAGGCCGATGCGACGCCGGAAGCGGTCGTGCGCATCGTCGAGCGCCGTGCGCAGACCCTTACGACTCAGCAGCCGGGACGTCTGGCCGCCTACCGCAGCGCCGACGTGCGTGCGCGTGCGGGCGGAGTCGTCGTCGAACGCCGATATCAGGAGGGGCAGACCGTTGCCAAGGGCGACGTGCTGTTCCGCATCGACCCGCAACCGTTGTCGGCTGCGCTGGACGCCGCGCGCGGTGCACTCGCCAAGGCACACGCTGAACACGACGCGGCGCGCGACAAGGTCGAGCGATATCGCGGCCTTCTGGAAGTGCGCGCCATCAGCGCCCGGGAAGACGCCGAGTCTCGCTCGGCCGAAGCGCGTGCGCGCGCGGAGGTGCTGGCCGCTCGCGCGGAAGTCCGCAAGGCGGAACTCAATCTCGGCTATACGCGCGTCGTCTCACCCATTGCGGGGCGCGTGCGCGGTGCCGAAGTCACGGAAGGCGCGCTGGTCGGTCTCGACTCGGCCACGCTGCTCACACGCGTTGAGCAGATCGATCCGATCTACGTGAACTTCTCGCAGCCGGCCGCGGAGGTGTATGCGATGACGCGCGATTTGCGCGCCGGCAAGCTGCAGCACGGCAACGCGTCGGCCGCGCCGCCGGTGCACGTGACGCTGCCCGACGGCCGTGAATACGCGCTACCGGGCCAATTGCTCTTTACCGATCTGGCGGTCGATCCGGGCACGGACACGATCGCCATGCGCGCCGTGCTGCCAAACCCCGACGGCGTATTGCTGCCCGGCGCGTTCGTGCAGGTACGCCTGCAGGGGGCGGTGAATCCGAACATCGTGCGCGTGCCCCGCGAGGCGCTCACGCGCACGGCCAATGGCGCCGTGGTGCGCGTGGTCGACGCACAGGGCACGGTGCGCGACACGAAGGTGCATGCGGATGAGATCGACGGCCGCGATTGGCTCGTCACGGAGGGCCTTGCGGGCGGCGAGACGATCATCGTGCAGAACGTCGCGCAGTTCTCCGACGGCATGCACGTCAAGGTCAAGGCCGAGGCCAAGCAGACGGACGACACGAAGGCCAAGCCGGTGACATCCCGCGACGCGAAGCCGAAAGACAATGGCGGACCGGTTGAGCCTGCGCGCGCCGGACCGGCCTCCCACGCGGAGACGCAATAATCATGGCTCGCTTCTTTATCGATCGCCCGGTCTTTGCCTGGGTGATCGCCCTGTTGATTACGCTCGTCGGCGTGCTCGCGATCCGGGCGCTCCCCGTTGCGCAGTACCCCGACATCGCCCCGCCGACGGTCAGTGTCTGGAGCAGCTATCCGGGCGCGTCGGCCAAGGTGGTCGAAGACGCCGTGACGGCGATCATCGAGCGCCAGATGAACGGCGCGCCGGGGCTGATGTATACGTCGGCGTCCAGCGGCAATGGTCGTTCGTCGGTCAATCTCACCTTCCGGCAGGGCACCAATCTCGATCTGGCCGCCGTCGAGGTGCAGAACCGCTTGAAGACGGTCGAATCGCGTCTGCCTGAAGTCGTGCGCCGCGATGGCGTCGTGGTCGAGCGCGCGGCCGACAATATTCATATGGTGGTCACGCTGGCGTCCGCGAATCCGGCGATTGGCGAATCCGATCTCGGCGAGATCGCCGCCGCGCAGGTCATCAACCAGCTCAAACGCGTGCCGGGCGTCGGACAGGTGCAGTTCTGGGGCACGGAGAAGGCGATTCGTATCTGGCCCGACACAGCGAAGCTCGTCGCCCTCGACCTGAGTGCTTCGGACATCGTCTCAAAGATCCGGGCCTACAACGTGCGCGTAACCATCGGTGATATCGGCGCAGGCTCGACGCCCGCGTCGGCCCCGATCAACGCCAACGTGGTGTCGGAAGGCTCGCTTTCCTCCCCCGAAGCCTTTGCCGGGATTCCGTTGCGCGTGCGTGCCGACGGCTCGGCGATCCGGCTCGGCGATGTCGCTCGCGTGGAATTGGGGGCGGCCGATTACGCCTATTCGTCGCGCGTGGACGGCATGCCGGCCACCGCGATGGGCATCAAGCTGGCCGCCGGCTCGAATGCCGTCGCGGTGATGAAGGCGGTGCGCAAGGTGATGGACGAACAATCGGCGCTGTTTCCGGCCGGTGTTTCGTACCAAATTCCGTACGAGACCGCGTCGTTCGTCAAGGTTTCGATCCAGAAGGTCGTGAAGACGTTGCTCGAAGCCGTGGTGCTGGTGTTCCTGGTGATGTACCTGTTCATGCAGAACCTGCGCGCCACGCTCATTCCCACACTGGTGGTGCCGGTCGCGCTGCTCGGCACCTTCGGCGTGCTGCTGGGACTCGGCTATTCGATCAACACGCTCACGATGTTCGGCATGGTGCTGGCCATCGGCATTCTCGTCGACGACGCGATCGTCGTCGTGGAGAACACCGAACGCATCATGGTGGAAGAGGGACTCTCGCCCTATGCCGCCACGGTCAAGGCGATGAAGCAGATCAGCGGGGCCATCGTGGGGATCACGGTGGTGCTGGTCGCGGTGTTCGTGCCAATGGCGTTTTTCCCCGGTGCGGTGGGCAACATCTACCGTCAGTTTGCAATCACGCTCGCGGTGTCGATTGCCTTCTCGGCGTTCCTTGCCCTCTCGCTCACGCCCGCGCTGTGCGCCACGCTGCTGCGTCCAATCGCGGCCGGCCATCACGACAAACGCGGTTTCTTCGGTTGGTTCAATCGGACTTTCGCGCTGGGTACCGAGCGCTACACACGGACCGTAAGCAAGACGTTGCGCCGTCCGTGGCGCGCGGTGCTGGTGTATGGCGCGGTGTTGATCGCCGTGCCGCTCGCGTTCATGCGTCTGCCCTCGTCGTTCATTCCCGACGAGGACACCGGCAGCTTCATGGTGATGGCGTCCGAGCCGCAGGGCGCCACGTTGCCCGAGGCGATGTCGGCGCTCGAGCGCATCGAGCAATACCTGATGCGGCACGAGCCGGTCAAACACGTCTTTGCGCTGGGCGGATGGAACGAGTTCGGTTCGGGCCCGGGCGGCGGCATGCTGTTTGTCACGCTCAAGGACTGGCACGAGCGTACATCTGCACACGACGAGGTGAGCGCCATTGTCGAGCGCGTCAACGCCAAATTTGGCGGACAGCCGGATCGCATGGTGATGGCGATGAACAGCCCGGCGCTGCCGGAACTGGGTTCGTCGAACGGCTTCAATCTGCGCTTGCAGGACCGGGCCGGTGTGGGTAAGGACGCGCTCACCGCCGCGCGCGATGCGCTGCTCAAGAAGGCGGCGCAAGATCCTGTGCTCAGGAACGTGATCTTTGCCGGTCAGGGCGACGTGCCTCAAATCGACGTCGCCATCGACCGGCACAAGATGGAAGCGCTCGGCGTCAAGATGGACGACGTCAATACGACGCTCGCGACGATGTTCGGCTCCGACTATGTCGGCGACTTCATGCTGGGCGCGGAGAGTCGCCGCGTGATCGTGCAAGCGGACGGACGTCAGCGCGTGTCACCGGAGGACGTCGGCAATCTGCGCGTGCGCAACGCGAATGGCGAAATGGTGCCGCTTTCGGCATTCGTCTCGCTCAAGTGGAAACTCGGCTCGCCGCAGCTCAGGCGATACAACGGCTACCCCTCGTTCACGATCCAGGGCGAATCGGCACCGGGCAAGAGCAGCGGCGAGGCGATGGTGCGCATGGAGCGACTGATGGCCGACCTGCCCCAGGGCATCGGTTACGAGTGGAGCGGCCAGTCGCTCGAGGAGCGCATCTCGGGCGCACAGGCGCCGGTGCTGTTCGCCTTGTCGGTGCTGGTCGTGTTCCTCGCGCTCGCGGCGTTGTACGAAAGTTGGGCGATTCCGGCGGCCGTCGTCATGGTGGTGCCGCTCGGTGTGATCGGGGCGCTCGGCGCGGTGAGCTTGCTGGGCATGCCCAACGACATCTACTTCAAGGTGGGGTTGATTGCGACCATCGGTCTGTCGGCGAAGAACGCCATCCTGATCGTGGAAGTCGCCAACGATATGACGAAACAGGGCATGGCCTGGCTCGATGCGGCGGTCGAAGCCGCGCGTTTGCGCCTGCGCCCGATCGTGATGACGTCGCTGGCATTCGGCTTCGGCGTGGTGCCGCTGGCCATTGCCTCAGGCCCGGCATCGGGCGCACAGCGTGCCATCGGTGTGGCGGTGCTCGGCGGGATCGTGACGGCCACGGTGCTGGCGATTTTCCTGGTGCCATTGTTTTTCCTGTGGGCCGGCCGCTTTGTGCGCCGGCCAATGACGAACGCGTCGGGCGATGCCGCGCCGGCCATCGAGGGGAAGGTATGAAGACGTTTCGACCCCGCTTGCGCGGGATAGCTGCGCCCGGCGTGTGCTTGCTGGCATTGGTCGGCGGATGCACGTTGGCGCCGACCTATGAGCGCCCGGCGGCACCGGTGCCGAACACGTACGAGGCGGCACCGTCGGGCTCAGGTGCGCGTCTGGCGCTCGCCGAGCCGCTCGCGGCCGACGCGGATTGGGCCGACGTATTCACCGATCCCGCCTTGCAGACGCTGATTCGCCGCTCGCTCGCGCAGAATCGCGACTTGCGCCTGGCGTCGCTACGGGTGCAGGAAGCGCGTGCGCTGTATGGCATCGAGGCGGCCAATCTGCTGCCGAGCGTGCAGGCAGGCGGTGCATTCTCCCGTCAGCGGTACTCGGGGGCGGCGGGCCTGCCTGAGGGCAGAGGCACCGCCGCAGGTTACGTCGCCAACGACATGCGAGCGACGCTCGGCGTGAGCGCCTTTGAACTCGATTTCTTCGGGCGCGTGCGCAGCCTGAGCGACGCGGCGCTGCAATCGTATTTGGCGAGCGAGGAAGCGCAACGGGCGGCGCAGGTGAGTCTCGTGGCGGAAGTAGCCACGTCCTACATTGGACTCGTGGCCATCAACGAACAGATCGCCTACGCGCGCGAGGTGCTGGCGGCGCGCGAGGAGGGCATTCGCGTGGTTCGCCTGCGCGCCGAGCGCGGGTTGATCGACGATCTCGACCTGAATGCCGAGACTACGCAGGTCGAAGTCGCGCGCGCAGCACTCGCCGAGCGCGAGCGGCAACGCAGCGAGATCGTGCATGCGTTGCAGGTTCTGACCGGCGATGTGAGTGCGAAGCCGGTCGCGGCGGCGTCGCTCGACGACGCATTCGTCGTGCCCGTGGCCGCTGGATTGCCGTCGTCGTTGCTGATGCGTCGTCCGGACATTCGGCAGGCGGAAGCGCAACTGCGTGCGGCCAATGCGGATATCGGCGCCGCTCGTGCGGCGTTTTTCCCGTCGATCAAGTTGACGACGGACGTCGGTACCGCCAGCGCGGGCATTGCGGATCTGTTCGGCGCGGGCACCGGTGTGTGGTCGTTCCTGCCGCAGATTACCGTGCCGATCTTTGCGGGCGGGCGTCACCGGCAAGGGTTGAATCTGGCGAACGTGCGCAAGGAGATGGCCGTTGTGTCGTACGAG
This sequence comes from Pandoraea cepalis, assembly GCF_902459665.1. Classification (GTDB taxonomy): domain Bacteria; phylum Pseudomonadota; class Gammaproteobacteria; order Burkholderiales; family Burkholderiaceae; genus Pandoraea; species Pandoraea cepalis. The sequence goes on from NZ_CABPSL010000002.1 coordinate 383,130, forward strand.
CGCACGATTCAAACGGCGTTTGCCGAAGTGGATGACGCCCTGACCGCGCAAGGGCTGCTATCGCGCCAGTTCCAGGCGCAAAAGCGCGTGTCGGACGGCGAGCGCGAGCGGCTTCGTCTGGCCCATCATCGCTACACCAACGGCGTGGCGAGCTACCTCGAACTGCTCGACGCGCAGCGCAGCGCATTTCACGCGGCGCAACAGTTGATCGATGTGAAGCAGCAGGTGCTCGTGAACCATGTGGCGCTGTACCGAGCGTTGGGCGGCGGATGGCAACCGGAGAGCGGCACGTCCTGAGACGGTGGGCGGCGGGACCGCATCGCGGGCAGCGCATTGACATGGCGCATCGATAGCGTCTCTTGGTAAAGTCTTGACATGCCCCTACGGTTCATAAGGAAAACTTTGAGATGCGCCGCCTGAATCTGGATCAGCTTCACACGTTTTCCGAAGTCCTCGACGCGGGGAGTTTCTCCGCGGCCGCCGCGCGGCTCGATCTGTCGCAGCCCGCCGTGAGCTTGCAGGTTCGTCAGTTGGAACAGCGATTGAACGTCCGACTGGTTGAGCGCGTGGGCAAGCGGCTCAAGCCGACGTCCGCCGGGCTGACGCTGCTGGACCATGCCCGCCGCATCGATGCTGTCGTCGAAGACGCCATGCATGCGCTGTCCAGCCATGCGAGCGGCGAAGTCGGTGAAGTGGCGATCGGCACCGGAGCGACCGCCTGCATTCATTTGTTGCCGCCGATACTGCGAGCGATGCGCAAGCGCCACCCGATGCTCGACATCCGCGTGAGCACCGGGAACACCGACGACGTGGTCGCCGCCGTGACCGAGAATCGGCTCGATATCGGTCTTGTCACCTTGCCCACTGCCGGGCGCAGCCTGCATATCACGCCCGTATTGCGCGACGCGTTCGTCGCCATCGCGTCGGCCGGCGACTCGCACTGGGCGACGGAGGTCACGCCGCAGATGCTCGCCGCGGCACCGATGGTCGCGTTCGAGCCGGGGAGCAGCACCCGGTTGTTGATCGACGAATGGTTTCTCCAAGCGGGATTGCGCGTGCGGCCAGTCATGGCGCTGGGCAGCGTCGAAGCCATCAAGGAAATGGTGGCGGCCGGCTTGGGTTACAGCATCGTGCCCAGGCTTTCCGTCAACGCGGCGCACTACCGGCGGGGCTTGCGTGTCTCGACGCTCACGCCGGGGTTGACGAGAACGCTTGCGGTCGTCATGCGCCGCGACAAACCGCTGACACCGGGATTGCGCAGGGTCGCGTCGGCACTTGAGGCGTTGGGCGATGCCGCCTGATGGCGATGTGATGGCAACGCGGAAATGATCGGTAATTCACGGTAAATCAGTTTGCGGCCCGGTCACGTAGAATTGCCAACCGTGACCGCATAAAGATAGGACTACCATGCGAGAATACGGGAAATTTGCCGGAAATCATTGAGAAGCGCGCAATTCGCAATGCACCATCACCTTTATCGATATGAAGGGCTGCTCGGTGCCGGCTCGGTCGATGCACTTGACGCCGAGTTTCAGAAGCTGACGCAATCCCTGGGATATGAAGCGTTGTTCTATGCGCCGCTGTCACCGCGTCGCGAACGGGAGGCGGCTGCCTTCCAGATGGGGGACCAGCGCATTACCTCGCAGGGAATGCCTGGCCGGCACATTTTCACGACGTTTCCGGCCGCCTGGATCGAGCGCTATCAAAGCGTGGGATATGCCGAAGTGGATCCCGTATTGATTGCCGCGAATTTGTCGCCGCTGCCGATTCTCTGGCGAACCTTCCTCGCACAGGCGAATCCGCACCCCATCTTCGCGGACGCGCGCGCACACGGCCTCGGGTCCGGGGTGTCGATTCCGATCTACGGTGCGACCGGCGAGCGCGCGATCTTCAGTGCCGCGACGGCCGCGTCGCCGGAAGCCTCGGCCGAGCACGAAGCGCGCATGCTCGGAGAGATTTATCTGACGGCAGTGTATTTTCACCAGGCGATTCAGCAGCTCGACATGCAATGGGTGGCGAGTCGCAGCACCGGCAAGCTCAGCCCGCGTGAGATCGAAAGTCTGCTGTGGGCGGCACGCGGCAAAACCGCGTGGGAGATCGGTTTGATTCTGCGCATCTCCGAGCACACGGTGACGTTTCACCTCAATAACGCCAAGCGCAAGCTCGGTGCGGTCAATCGGCACCAGGCCATTGCCGCGGCGATCAGCAGCGGGGCGATATCACCCTGAGGCATCGTCGATGCCGTCATCTCCCGTGAGCGTCCTCGACGTAACGCTCGCGCGGCCGCTTCGCCTGCCATCCCCGCCCCGCTTTTGTTTCGTTTTCGCGTAATTCCTTCATCGGATTGCGAGGATTTCACCGCGTTTGTGAAACAGTGTGTTGTCGCTTTAGGGCTGGTTCATTAATGAGGGAAAACTATAATTTACCTATGGCGAAAACTGATTGAGTGCGGTTTTCGTGTCCATACGTAACCGATGAACGATAAAAGGAGTTTTCCATGAAAAAGAACCTGTTGAGCGCTGTCGCCCTCGTTGGCTTGACGATGGCTGCCGGCTCGGTATTCGCCGAAGGGCAGGCGCAAACGACCGGTGTCACCCGCGCCCATGTGCGCGCCGAACTTCAGGCAGCCCGTGAACTGGGTCTCTCGCCGGTGACGGAATTCAACTTCCCGTACACCTATGAGCAGTCGGTCCAATTGCAGAACCTGACGGCCCAGATCGAAGCGCGCAATCAAACGGCGACCCCGGCCGCCAACTGAAGGTGAAGCGATAACCGTCGACAGGTTATCGATGGCAGTGCCTGGATTCGCCGACGGCCCGCCTGACTCGCCACCGAGTCCCGCCTGCGCCGTGCGAATCACCCCACCGACGCCGCAGCGCGTCCTACCACAGCCCCGCCCGAGGATTCGTTCCCGACGGGGCTTGTGTGTTTCTGGAGGCACGGCGTCGCGAAGACGCCACCTGCCTCATCTCAACGGGTGGATACTGAAGATGCCGTGGAGGTTGCCGGCGTGTTGTTGCTGCCGGCCGTCTCATGGGATGCCGTCGGCGACGCCTTCTCGTGACTTGCATTCGCGGCACTCGATTGCCAGCCACCGCCCAACGCCAGGAACAGATTGACCTGGTCCAGCGCGACTTGTGTCTCGGAGGCGGCCAGCGCGGCCTCGGCACTGGCGTGCGTGCGCTCCGCGTCAAGACTCGTCAGATACGGCGCGCGACCGGCCTGGTAGAGCTTGTGGTTCTGTTCGGCGGCGGTGCGTGATTTGTCGCGGGCATCGCGCAGGGCGTCGTCGCGCTGCAGCTCACGCGTGTATGCCGAGAGTGACGTCTGTGTTTCTTGCAGGGCCTTGAGCACGACGCCGTCGAAATGCGCGAGCGCGGCATCCGCCCCGGCTTCCATGCCCTTGATGTGCGAACGCACGCCGTTGGTCGGCAGCGACCACGTGATCATCGGTCCCACGCTCCACTGCTCGGTGCGGCCTTGCCCGAAGTGTTCCAGGACACCGCTCGCCCCGATCGACGCACCAATGCGAATCGACGGGTAGAGGTCTGCCGTGGCGACACCGATCTTTGCCGTGGCGGAGGCGAGTTCGCGCTCGGCCTGACGCACGTCGGGGCGGCGCTTGAGCAGCGCCGTGCCGTCGCCGACCGGCAGCGGTTGCGCGAGTTGAGGAATGCGGCGGCATTGCGCCGCGCTTGCGTCGAGCGTGCCCGGCACCTTGCCGAGCATGACGGCCAGTCGGTACGTCGCCGCGTCATGCTGCGCCTGGAAGCGCGGCAGGGCGGCACGCAAGGTGTCGGCCTGCGCTTGCGCTCGCAGCAGATCGGTCGGCTGATCGCGCCCGGCGTCGACGAGCTTGCGCGTAATCGCGACGCTCTTTTCCTGCAACGCCAGTTGTTCGTTGGCAATGTCGAACTCGTGGTTGGCGGCGCAGCCTTGCACATAGGCGCGCACCGTTTCGGCGGCCACGCTCACACGCACGACGTCGAGGGCCGCCTGACTGGCTTCGGCGGCGGCCAGCGCGGCTTCATCGGCGCGCGCGAGTTTGCCGAAGAAGTCGATCTGATACGAGATGGACAGGGCGGCGGCGGCCAGATTGACCACCGGCAATTTTTCTTCCTTCAGGAAGCTCTCGCCGGAGATCTGCGCGCGTGCGGCTTCGGCTTGCACGCCGCCTTGCGGCAGATTCTCCGATTCGACTTCGTGGTACATCGCGAGCGCGCGCTGCACGTTGGCGGCGGCCACGCGAATGTTCGTGTTGGCGGCCAGCGCCGTTTTCACGAGTGCGTCGAGCTTGGGGTCGTCGTAGAGTTGCCACCAGTCGTCGGGCACGGCGCCGATCGAGACACCGCGTTGCGCTGCGTTCGCGATGGGGCCATTGGCTTCGGGCGAGCGCATGAGCGCGTGGTCCGGAAGATGATAGTCAGGCCCGACGGTCGTGCAACCGGCAACGAGCGCGGCGGCCACTGCCACGGCGCTCATCAGGCATACGCGTGATTTCACCGCTGGGCTCCCGGTTGGGCGGACTTGGCCGACGTGGCCGACGTGACCGACGAAGGAGATGGCGTCGACGGTTGCGATTGACCGGCGGTGTCCTGCTGACCTTCCACGACCGTCACGGTCGCGGTGCGCCCGGCGACCAGGCGCATGTCCTTGGGCACATCGTCGAGCGCAATGCGCACCGGAATGCGTTGGGCGAGACGCACCCAGTTGAAGGTCGGGTTGATGTTGGGCAGCATCGACGCACCGCTCGTGCGATCGCGATCCTCGATGCCGGCGACGATGCTCTGGACATGACCGTGCAGCACCTGGCGCTCGCCCATCAGACGCACCTCGACCTTGTCGCCGATGTGGATGCCGCGCATCTTCGTTTCTTCGAAATAGCCTTCCACGTGCAGCGAGTTGGCATCGACCATCGAGAGCACCGGGCGGCCGGTGCTGACGTAGTCGCCAACCCGTGGCAGGCGATCGTTCAGGTAGCCGTCGGCGGGCGCGAGCACCCGGGTGCGCGCGAGGTTGAGTTTCGCCAATCGCACGGCGGTTTCCGCCTGGGCGAGCGCCGCCTCGCCCGATTCGACCTTGGTCTGGCCGGCTTCGACGACTTCCTTGGCGACCACTTCCGTCAATTGATGGTTGCGTGCATTTTCGCGGCGCGCCTGTGCGAGCGTGGCGCGCCGCGCCGCGACGTTGGCCTCGGCCTGCTGCACTGCCAGCGTGTAGCGCTCGGGGTCGATCACGAACAGCAGATCGCCACGGTGCACCGGCTGATTGTCCTTGACCTCGACATCGGTGATGAGGCCGGAGACGTCGGGGGCGACCTGCACGATGTCGGCGCGAATGCGGCCGTCGCGTGTCCAGGGGGCGACGGTGTAGTAGTCCCACAGATGCAGCAGAACGAACACCGCGATGCAAGATACCGCGAGCGTCAGCGCGACGGGGCCGATGGAGCGAAATTTCAGTTTCATGGTTGGCAGGCGTGCGCGATGGCGACAATGCCGCCCAGCGCGATGATGTACACAGCAAGGTTAAACAGGGAACGGTGCCAGACGAGCTTGTAAAAGCCCAGGCGCGCGAGTACGAAGCGCAGCGCGCCGGTCAGGACGAAAGCCACGACCATCAGCACGAGCAGCGTCGGTACGAACACGCCGTAGATATCGATCTCTCCGCTCATTGAGCACTCCCGGGGCGTGTGGTGGGGAACAGCGCGACGTGGATGTCCATGAGCGACGCGCGCGCGCTGCGCGACGCCTGGTCGGTATGCGCCACCATCGAGCGCACGGCACCCAGCAGTTTGTCTTGCAGCGTGGCGTCGGGGATGCTGACCGATTCGTCGAGCCGCGCCTGATAAAAGCGCGCCACATCGGTGAGCACGGCCTCAACGGCGTCGCGCTGCGATGCACTGAGATGCGGCAACTCTCGCTGCAACGCCAGCGCCGAGAGTTCGACGCGCACTTCGGTAAAACCATCGCTCGACGTTTCGCTCTCGCTCGCCGCCAGGCGCGGCACGAGCTGGCCCAACCGATCGAGCAGACGCGTGCGCAGACGGTTATGTTGGGCAACGGAGCGCCCGAGCGCGTTGCGCGCGATGTCACGCCAGCTCGAATGGATCAGTCGCCGCATGGCAACGCGCGTACCGAACGGGCGCGTCTGCAGTGTCCAGAGCAAGGCGAACAGCACGCCGGCCAGTCCGGCGAGATTGCCGTTGAAGAACGCCTGGAAGTCGGCGCTGTATCCGCCCTGAATGCCCACGAAGCTCGCCGTATTCACCGCGACGAGCATGGCCACCATCGTGAAGCGCGGTTGTGGAATCAGCGTGCCCAGCAACAGATACGGAATGGCGAACAGCGCGACGAGCAGCCCGAAGTCGTGCGCATTCGTCAGGATGAAGAACACGTACACAGCGGCGAACACCACGCACACGGCTGTCGCCCAGAAAAACGAGCGGATGAACGGCGCGGGCTCGTCCATCGCGGCGAAGAAGCAGCAGGCCACGGCACCGAGCGAGACGCCGGCGGCGCCATCGTTCCAGCCGGTGTAGATCCACGCCATGCCCATGAGGAACGTGCACAGTGCCGCCGACACCGTCGAGAACAGCAGCAGACCATGGTCGTAGTGGCGCGCGCCGCCCAGCTCCCAATGCTGGAAGGCGGGCGTCCAGTCACCCTCGCCCTCGTGATGCTCGCGCTGACCGAAGCGGCGCTGCAGCGACGCGCAATCCTGCCAGAGCTGTACAAGCGAGCGCAGACGGTCTTCGGTGGCTGCGACCAGGGCACCATACCAGTCCGACGCCTCGCCGGCCGATGGCGCCGGACTCAGTAAATGCGCCGGGGCGGGCATTGGCGCACCGCGACGCAGCCAGGCGACCACGTCGGCCATCTTGGCTTCGAGCGCCCCGGGCGCGCCGCTCGGATGCTCGCGCAACGCCTGCACGAGCGACGCGACCGTCGAGAGCACGGGCATCATCATCGTCATGCGCCCGCGCAATTCCTGCGCATCGCGCACGCGTTCGGACGTGTCGGCGTCGTACGAGAGCTGGCTGATCAACTGGTCGAGGGCCAGAATGTCGGCCGCCATGCGGTGCCGGCTCATGTGGCGCGTTGCCTTGCCGTCGGGGTCTGCCGAGAGCATGTCGGTCGTCCAGCGCGCGGCGTCGGTCAGCCAGCGCGCCGAGCGGTCGTGCAGGACCTTGGCCACGCTCGTGGGCAGGACCACGGCGCCGACCACGCTTGCACAGACGATGCCGAGGATGATCTCTTCGGAGCGCGCGACGGCGATATCGAAGATGACGCCAGGCGTGTTGACGGCCGGCAGGGCGATCAGCGGCAGCGTGTACGAGGCGAGCAGGAACACATAGCTGCGCGGCGAGCGATGCAGCAGCGAAATATAGAGCAGCGTGCCGGTCCACAGCCCGACGGCCGCCATCAGCAGCTCGGGCGTGTTGACGAGCGCCGGCACGAAGACGACGGACGCCGCGGCGCCGAGCAGCGTGCCGAACACGCGATACAGTGCCTTGGAGCGCGTGGCGCCCGTGAGCGGGTGCGACACGATATAGACGGTGGCCATCGCCCAGTACGGACGCGGCAGGCCGAGCGCGAGCGCGATGTAAAGCGCCAGCATCGAGGCGAGGAACGCCTTGATCGAGAAAATCCAGTCGCGGGAGGAAGGCCAGGTGAGCACGGTTTACTTCTTGGGGGGAGCCAGTGCGAGGATGGACCCATCGGGGCCCGCTGCGCGAGAGAGCACTTCGAACACGCGCAACACCGCTTCGAAATCCTCGCGCGGAATGTCGGCGAACACCTTCGCGCGCAACTCGCTGAGTTCGATTTCGAGCTTTTCGGCAAGCGCTTCGCCCGCCGCGGTCAGTCGCAGCGCATTGGCGCGGCGGTCGCTTGCGTCGACTTCGCGCAGCACGAGACCGGCCCCGCACAACTGATCGAGCAGCCGTACCAGCGACGCGCCTTCGAGCCCGACATATTCGGCAAGCTCGACCTGACGCACGCCCTGACCCAGCCGGCGGATGAACAGCAACGGGCCGGCGCTCGCCGCCGAAATACCGTATTCGGCGATCGCGCCTTGCGATAGCTGGCGCCATTGTTTGCCGGCCAGCAGCAGATGGCTCGTAAAGACAAAGCGGAGCGATTCCAGGGAGGTCATGAGAAAGATTATATGTTAACTAATAATTAGCATGCTAGTTAATAGGGTATTGCGTGTGATAGCGATGTCGCGGGAAACCCAAGCCTGTATTGGGTTTTCGGGAGATCGTCGCGCGCCTTGACGGCGCTTCGGCGGACGATTTCGGCGCCGTTCGCCTGTTTTATTTTTGGTGAAGCGATTTCAGGCGCCCTGGCGAGCGTGCCCGTCGTCTGCGCGTTCTCCCTCGCTTTCTCCATCGGGCGGGCCGCCTGCCGCCTCGTCGATCCGCTTCATGTTGTCGAGCAATTTGAGCAGATAGTGCAGCGTGTGCGTCATGTCTCCCGTCGAGAATTCATCGAGCGCCTGCGCGTAATAGTCATGAATACGCGGGACCGCCTCGCGGTGCCAGACCGCATGCCCATGCTCGGTCATGGTGATGCGGCGCGATCTCCGGTCACGGCCGTCCGGTGCGCTCGCGATATGGCCGTCGCGCTCCATACGGCCGATCAGGCCCGACAGATTCTGGCGACTCACCATCAGATAACGCGCGAGATCGCCCACACTCATGCCGTCGGGCACCTCCGGGCGCGAGAGGGCACCGAGGACGGCCCATTGCTGCGTCGTCAGGCCCAGACTTTCCACTGCTCGTGTACCTGTTTTATGCAACATGTTGGCGCATTGATAGAGGCGGAAGAACAGCCGGTTCGCCAGCTCCATGCGCGTTATTTTCGTATTATTGCTAGGGTTTTCCATATCAATTTCTCCGCTTTCGCGTGCTTGCGCATCGTCGAGGTCGCGTCTAGTATACGTCAACATATTGACGTAATTTTATCGATGGGCCGGGATCTCCAAGGTCAACAAGGATACCGCGCCCACCTGTGACTCTGGAGGCGAGACATGCGGCGATTCGAGGGCAAGACGGTCATCGTGACGGGCGGTGGGGGCGGGATAGGCGGGGCGACGTGTCGCCGTTTCGCCAGTGAGGGCGCGGCGGTGGCGGTATTCGACCGCGATCTTGCGGCGGCCGAGCGCCGGGCGGGCGACATTGTGGCAGCGGGCGGACGTGCCCAGGCATTCGCATGCGACATCACCGTGCGTGATCAGGTCGATGCCGCCGTCGCTGCGGCATCGGCGGCGTTGGGGCCGGTGGATGTCCTGGTCAACAACGCCGGTTGGGACATTTTCAAGCCCTTCACCAAGACGACCCCGGCGCAATGGGAGTCGCTCATCGCGATCAACCTTGTGGGGGCGCTGCATATGCACCACGCGGTGTTGCCCGAGATGGTGGCACGGCGCAGCGGACGCATCGTAAACATCGCGTCGGACGCGGCGCGCGTCGGGTCGTCGGGCGAAGCGGTGTACGCCGCGTGCAAAGGTGGGCTCGTCGCGTTCTCAAAGACGCTTGCCCGCGAGCACGCGCGCCACGGCATCACCGTCAACGTGGTGTGCCCGGGGCCGACCGATACGGCGCTCTTTGCCGATTACAAGGAAGGCGCGGGCAATCCGGAAAAGCTGGTGGAAGCGTTCACCAAGTCCATTCCGCTCGGCCGCATCGGCCAGCCGGACGACCTGCCGGGGGCGATTGCCTTCTTCGCGAGCGACGACGCCTCGTTCGTCACCGGTCAGGTGCTGAGCGTATCGGGCGGCCTGACCATGTGCGGTTGATCCCGACTATTTCCCGATCTCTCTTATCGATATCACCATTGGCGCGCGTCGCGGCTTTCAGCGATACCCCACGACAGCGAGCGACGCGCAGCGGCAAGGAGCGACACCATGCAATACGAAGACATCCTGTATGAAGTGCGCAACGGCGCGGCGTGGATCACGATCAACCGTCCGGACAAGATGAACGCCTTTCGCGGGCGTACCTGCGACGAACTGATTCATGCCATCAACAAGGCCGGCTACGACCGCGAGATTGCCAGCATTGTGCTTGCCGGCGCAGGTGAGAAAGCATTCTGCACCGGGGGCGATCAGTCGGCGCACGAGGGGCAGTACGACGGACGCGGCACCATCGGGCTGCCGATGGAGGAACTGCACAACGCCATTCGCGACGTGCCCAAACCCGTCATTGCCCGCGTGCAAGGCTATGCCATCGGCGGCGGCAACGTGATCTGCACCTTGTGCGACTTCACGATTGCGTCCGAGAAGGCCGTGTTCGGGCAGGTCGGCCCGAAGGTCGGCTCGGTCGATCCGGGCTTCGGTACCGCATTTCTCGCGCGCGTCGTCGGCGAGAAGAAGGCGCGTGAGATCTGGTATCTGTGCCGTCGCTATCCAGCGGCGGAAGCGCTGGCGATGGGTCTCGTGAACACGGTCGTGCCGCACGATCAACTCGACGCGGAAGTTCAGAAATGGTGCGACGAGATTCTGGAGCGCAGCCCGACGGCGATTGCCATTGCGAAGCGCTCGTTCAACATGGACACGGCGCAACAGGCGGGCATCGCGGGCATGGGGATGTACGCGCTCAAGCTCTACTACGAGACGGAGGAGTCGCGCGAGGGCGTGCGTGCATTCCAGGAGAAGCGCAAGCCCGAGTTCCGTAAATACGCCAAATGAGCGAGGCGAACGCGATGCAGAATCCGTATCTCGACGACGATCTCGTTGCGCTGGCCGAGCACACGCGGCGATTCGCCCAGGCGCGAGTCGCCCCCGGCTTTCTCGAGCGTGACAAAACACGCGTGCTCGATCGCACGCTCATGCGCGAGATGGGGGAACTTGGCCTGATCGCGCCGGAGCTGCCGGAAGCCTTCGGTGGGCAGGGCATGGGGCGTCTCGCGGCGGGCGTGATACACGAAGCAATTGCGCGCGCGGACCTGAGCCTGTCGTATGTCAATCTGCTGGCCTCGCTCAATGGCCAGATTCTCGCGGCGCATGGGCAGCCTGAAGTCGTTTTGCCTTGGCTGCGCAAGCTCACGCGCGGCGAGACGTTGCTCGCGATCGCACTCACCGAGCCGCGCGGCGGGTCGGACGCCGCCAACTTGCGCATGCGGGCCGAATTCGACGGGACACATTACGTGCTCAACGGAGAAAAGACCTCTATCTCCGCCGCCGATCAGGCCGACGCCGCCGTTGTGTTCGCGCGCACAGGCGACGTGGCGTCGGGGGCACGTGGCATCTCGGCGTTCCTCGTGCCGCTCGACTTGCCGGGTATCACTCGGCAACGCTTCGATTGCCATGGGCAGCGTGCCATCGGCCGCGGCTCGCTGTTCTTCGAGAACGTGAAGATCCCGGTCGACCACGTACTGGGCGCGCCGGGCGAGGGCTTCGTGCAAGTGATGCAGGGCTTCGACTTCTCGCGCGCGCTCATCGGCTTGCAGGTGCTGGCCGTCGCCCGCGCCTCACTCGACGAGACTTGGGAATACGTGGCCCAGCGCGAAGCGTTCGGCAAACCGCTGTCGGCGTTTCAGGGCGTCTCGCATCCGCTGGCGGATTTCGACACGCAGGTCGAAGCGGCGCGTCTGCTCTGTCTTCAAACGCTGTGGCTCAAGGACCGCGGCCTGCCGCACAGCGCCGAGGCGGCCATGTGCAAATGGTGGGGGCCGAAGCTCGCTTACGACGTCATCCATCAATGCCTGCTGATGTTCGGCCATGGCGGTTACGACCGGGGCGTGATGGAGCAGCGATTGCGCGACGTGCTCGGTTTCCAGATCGGTGACGGCACCGCGCAGATCATGAAGACGATCATCGCGCGCACGCGCGCCGGCCGGCAGGCAGTGCCGGTTTGACCGGCCGGCGGCTGGATGACATCCGCGACAGCATAGGAGACGATGCGATGGAGTTCGATGCGGTATTGCTTCCCCCTCGACGTGAGCACAGTGTGGCGCGCGGCTGGTGGCCCGAGCGCACAATCAACGACGCGCTCGACGCGGCGCTCGCGGCATGGCCCGACAAGGTGGCACTCACGGCGGTCTCGACGGCCACCGGGCAGACCACGCAACTGACCTACGCCGCGCTCGCCGATGCGGCGGAGCGTCTCGCGCTGGGCCTGTTGCGACGTGGCGTCGGACGCGGCGACGTGGTCGCGTGCCAACTGCCCAACGGCTGGCCGTTCGCGGTGACCTACCTGGCCTGCGCCCGTATCGGCGCGGTGCTCAATCCCCTCATGCACATCTTCCGCGAGCGCGAGCTGTCCTTCATGCTGCGCCATGGCGAGGCGAAAGTGTTCATCGTGCCGCAGCAGTTTCGCGGCTTTGATCACGCGGCGATGGCGCGCGCGTTGCAGCACGAGCTTGACGCGCTCCGGCATGTGATCGTCGTCGGGGAGGCTGCCGCAGAGGAGAGTTTCGACGCCGTGCTCATGGCAGGCGAACCTGCGGCGACCGACGCGGAGCGCGCGCAGATGCAGGCGTCCCGCGCGCGTCCGGACGACGTCATGCAATTGATGTACACGTCCGGCACCACGGGCGAGCCGAAGGGTGTGATGCACAGTGCGAACACCACGTTCTCGAACATCGACGCTTACGCGCAGCGCATGCGCCTCGGTCGCGACGACGTGATTCTGATGGGCTCGCCGCTCGCGCACCAGACCGGCTTCATGTACGGCCTGATGATGCCCATCATGCTCGGCGCGAGTGCGGTCATGCTCGACGTGTGGGACCCGTCGAATGCCGTGCGTCTGATCCAGGCGCACGGGGTGACATTCACGATGGCGTCCACCCCGTTTCTCACCGATCTGACCAAGACGGTGGCGGCTGGCGGCGAGACTGTGCCGAGCTTGCGCGCGTTCCTGTGCGCGGGGGCACCCATTCCCGGCCCGGTGGTCGAGCAGGCGCGCAAGGTACTCGGCGCGAAAATCGTGTCGGCGTGGGGCATGACCGAGAACGGCGCCGTGACGCTAACACGCCTGGAAGACGACGACACGCGCGCCTCCACGACGGACGGTTGTCCGCTGCCGGGTGTCGAGCTACGCGTGGTCGACGTGGACGATCATGACCTGCCCACAGGCGAAACCGGCCGTTTGCTCGTGCGCTCGTGTTCGAATTTCGGCGGCTATCTCAAGCGCGCGCAATGGAACGGCACCGACACCGCCGGGTGGTTCGACACGGGCGATATGGCGTGGCTCGACGCCACAGGCTACGTGCGCATCGCCGGTCGCAGCAAGGACGTGATCATTCGGGGAGGCGAGAATATCCCCGTCGTCGAAATCGAGGCGCTGCTGTACCGCCATCCGGCGGTCGCGACAGTGGCCATCGTGGCCTATCCGGACGAGCGGCTCGGCGAACGCGCGTGTGCGGTGGTGGTGCCGCGCCCCGGGCAGTCGATCGATCTGCCCGCGCTCACCGCCTTTCTGGCGTCGCACAAGGTCGCCCGGCAGTATTGGCCGGAACGGCTCGAAGTGCGCGAGGCGCTGCCGACCACCCCCACGGGTAAGATACAGAAATTCAAATTGCGCGAGATGCTGCAGACGGGCGAGTGAAAGCCCGCACGCGGCGCGGCGTACTTCAAGGATGAAAGGTCGATGACATCGAAGGGACTGGATAGCGAATCGTTCGAGCTGTTGCTCGCCGCAGTGCAACGTTTCATTCGCGAGCGGCTGGTGCCGGCCGAGAACGACGTGGAAGAGCACGACGACGTGCCGGCCACGCTCGTCAATGAGATGAAGGAGATGGGCCTGTTCGGCCTGTCGATTCCCGAGGCATTCGGCGGCATCGGCTTGTCGATGACGCAGGAAGTGCGCGTGGCCTATGAGTTCGGGCAGACGTCGCTGGCATTTCGCTCGGTGTTCGGCACCAACGTGGGCATCGGCTCACAGGGCATCCTGATGGACGGTACCGAAGCGCAAAAGCGCGACCTGCTGCCGCGCGTGGCGAGTGGGGACCTGATCATGTCGTTCGCGCTCACGGAGCCGGACGCGGGATCGGACCCGGCCGCGCTCAAGACACGGGCCGTACTCGACGGCGACACCTATGTGCTCGATGGCGTGAAGCGCTTCATTACCAACGCACCGCGCGCCGGGGCGTTCACGCTGATGGCGCGCACGGGCGGCGAGGGCGCGGGCGGGATCTCGGCGTTCATCGTGCCGGCCGACACGCCGGGCCTGTCGCTGGGCAAGCCCGACAAGAAGATGGGGCAGCGCGGAACGAAGACGTGCGACGTCGTGCTGCAAGGCGCGCGCGTGCCGGCGGCGAACATCATCGGCGGCGAGGCGGGCAAGGGCTTCAAGACGGCGATGAAGGTCCTCGACCGTGGGCGCTTGCACGTGGCGGCGCTGGCGTGCGGCATGGCGCAGCGAATTCTCGACGAGTCCGTGGCCTATGCACGCGAACGCAAGCAATTCGGGCAGCGCATCGGCGACTTCCAGCTCGTGCAGGCGATGCTCGCCGACAGTCAGGCGGAACTGTACGCCGGATGGTCGATGGTGCAGGACTGTGCCCTGCGTTACGACGCGAAGCCCGAAGGCAAACGCGACGCCGACGTCAGCACGCGGGCCTCGTGCGCCAAGCTGTTCTGCACCGAGATGGTTGGGCGCGTGGCCGATCGTGGCGTGCAGGTGCACGGCGGCGCGGGCTACATCAACGAATACAAGGTCGAGCGCTTCTATCGCGACGTGCGACTGCTCCGTCTCTATGAAGGCACCACGCAAATTCAACAACTGATCATTGGGCGCGCCCTGATGCAGGACGATTGAGGTCGCGCGCACCGCTGGCGGTGCGCCGACTCGTACACGCGGCGCATCATGCTGGTGCGCGTGATGTCAGGGCCGCACCGCCTTGCACTGCTGCGGTGCAACAGATTCCACTCGATTTTCGGGCATTTCCCATAGACAAACCACCTGTTCTGCGTTGACCAGCAACGCTTTGTCGAACTTTCTGCGTCACTTGGCATGCTTGTTGCATTAGTGTGTGTGCCAGCGGCAAAGACGTCGCCGGCCATGAATTCCGGTACGGCGTCAGGCGAGAGCGCCTGCGACGTACCCACAGGACAACGGCGTCCCTCCGTGCTTCGGCACGGTCGGACGCCGTTTTGTTTTTCGGGCGCTGCAAGCGCTGCAACAGGAGAAGACAGCATGCGCAAACCTCGTCTGGTCGTCATCGGCAACGGCATGGCCGGCATCCGCACGCTCGAAGAGCTGCTGGAAATCGCACCGCATCAGTACGACATCACCGTATTCGGTGCCGAGCCGCATCCGAACTACAACCGGATCCTGCTCTCGCCGGTGCTCGCCGGCGAGCAGTCGTTCGCCGACATCGTGCTCAATCCGCTCGACTGGTATGCCGAGAAGGGCATCACGTTGCATCTGGGCAAGGAAGTCACGCAGATCGATCGACCGCGCCGTGTCGTGCGTTGCGCCGACGGCACCGAGGCGCCGTACGACCGTCTGTTGATCGCCACCGGCTCCAGCCCGTTCATTCTGCCGGTGCCCGGCAAGGATCTCGATGGCGTGATCAGCTATCGCGACATTCGCGATACCGAGATCATGATCGAGACGGCGAGCATGAAGCGTCATGCGGTTGTGATCGGCGGCGGTCTGCTCGGCCTGGAGGCGGCCAACGGTCTCAAGCTGCGCGGCATGGACGTGACCGTCGTGCATCTGGCCGAGACGCTGCTCGAGCGCCAACTCGACAGTACGGCGGGCAAGCTGCTGCAACAATCGCTCGAAGCGCGCGGTCTCGCGTTCCGACTGTCGCATCAAACGGCAGCGATTCTCGACGACGGCAACGGCAGCGTGCGGGCCGTGAAGTTCAGCAACGGCGAAGAAATCGACGCGGACCTCGTGGTGATGGCCGCAGGAATTCGGCCGAATACGACGCTGGCCGAAGCGGCCGGTCTGTATTGCGCCCGTGGCATTGTCGTGTCCGACACGCTGCAAACCTACGATCCGCGCATCTACGCGGTGGGCGAATGCGTGAGCCATCGCGGCGTAGCCTACGGTCTCGTGGCCCCGCTGTTCGAGCAGGCCAAGGTCTGCGCCAACCACCTCGCGCTCATGGGCATCGGCAGCTATCGCGGCTCGGTGCTGTCGACGAAGCTCAAGGTCACGGGCATCGACCTGTTTTCGGCGGGCGACTTTCTCGGCGGCGAAGGCACCGAGGAGATCGTGTTGTCCGATCCCGCGAGCGGCGTCTACAAGAAGCTGGTGATTCGCGACGACAAGCTCGTCGGCGCGTGCCTGTATGGCGACACGGCTGACGGCGCCTGGTACTTCAAGCTGTTGCGCGACGGGCGTGCGCTGGGCGAGTTGCGCAGCAGCATCATGTTCGGCGAGTCGAGTGTGGGCGACGTCGGCACGCAAGGGCAGAACCGCGCGTCGGCCATGTCCGATACCGATGAAGTGTGCGGCTGCAACGGCGTGTGCAAGGGCACGATCGTCAAGGCGATCACCGAGAAGGGCTTGTTCACGCTCGATGAGGTCAAGAAGCATACGAAGGCTGCCAGCTCGTGCGGTTCGTGCGCCGGGCTGTGCGAACAGATCCTGATGAGCACGCTGGGCTCGACCTACGACGCGACACCGAAGGAGAAGGCGGTGTGCGGTTGCACGGATCTGTCGCACGCCGACGTGCGTCGCGCGGTGCGTGAGCATCACCTTACGTCCCACCGTGCCGCCTTCGACTTCCTCGAATGGCGCACGCCCAACGGGTGCGCCACGTGCCGTCCCGCGCTGAACTACTACATGCTCAGCACGTGGCCGAAGGAAGCCGTGGACGATCCGCAAAGCCGCTTCGTCAACGAGCGCGTGCACGCCAACATCCAGAAGGACAACACGTTCTCCGTCATCCCGCAGATGAAGGGCGGCGTGACGAACCCGAGCGAGCTGCGCCGCATCGCCGACGTGGCGGACAAGTACCAGATTCCGATGGTCAAGGTCACGGGCGGTCAGCGTATCGATTTGCTCGGCGTGAAGAAGGAAGATCTCGTGAGCGTCTGGCGCGACCTCGGTATGCCGTCGGGACACGCCTACGGCAAGTCGATCCGCACTGTGAAGACGTGCGTGGGCAGCGAATTCTGCCGCTTCGGCACGCAGAACAGCACGCAGATGGGCATTGATCTGGAGACCATGCTCGCGAACATGTGGTCGCCCCACAAGGTCAAGCTGGCCGTGTCCGGCTGCCCGCGCAATTGCGCCGAGGCCGGGATCAAGGACGTGGGCGTGATCGCGGTCGACTCGGGGTGGGAGCTGTATGTCGGCGGCAACGGCGGCATCAAGACCGAAGTCGCGCAGTTCCTCGTCAAGGTGAAGACCGCCGACGAGGTCAAGGAGTACACGGGCGCGTTTCTCCAGCTCTATCGCGAGGAAGCCTATTACCTCGACCGCACGGTGCATTACCTCGACCGGGTGGGCCTCGACTACGTGAAGCAACGCGTGGTGAACGATGCCGCCAATCGTCGCGCGCTGTACGAACGGCTGCTCTTCTCGCTCGATGGCCTGCCCGACCCGTGGCAAGCGCGCATTAACGGGGCGCAAGCCAATGAATACCGTCCGCTGACCTCGACCGTGCCGGTGAGCGTCGAGCCCGCGACTGCCTGAGGAGAACACCATGACGCAATCCAAACCGATCTGGCTGCATGTCTGCGACGTGGACGCGATTCCGCGCCTGGGCACGCGCGTGCTGACCCATCCGAGCGGCGACATCGCCCTTTTTCGCTCAGAGAGCGACAAGGTCTTCGCGCTGCGCGACAAGTGCCCACACAAGGGCGGTGCGCTCTCGCTGGGCATCGTGCACGGCGAGAAGGTCACGTGCCCGCTGCACGCCTGGAACATTGACCTGACGACCGGCGAAGCCTGCGCACCCGATGTGGGCTGTGCAGAGCGCTTCGCCGTGCGGATCGACGCGGGCGAGGTGTATGTGTCGCTCGACGAGGCGATCGGTACCGAGGTGAGCGCGGCGACGGCTGCCGCTTGACCCGCTACCCCCGCCCCCCTGACCCCTCGCGATTGCCGGAGCCCCCCATGACAACCCTCACGCAAACCACCTGCTGCTACTGCGGCGTCGGTTGCGGCATGCTCGTCGAGAGCGACGGCGAGCGCATCGTCGATGTGCAGGGCGACCCGGCGCATCCGGCGAACTTCGGGCGTCTGTGCAGCAAGGGCATGACGTTGCCGCTCACCGCGCAGTCGCTTGCCGGACGCGTGCTGACGCCCGAGCTGCGCACCACGCGCGACGCCGAGCGCGCGCCCGCCAGTTGGGACGACGCGCTGGAGACGGTGGCGTCGCGCTTCGCCGACGTTATCCGTCGGCATGGCCCGGACGCCGTCGCCTTTTACGTGTCGGGACAGTTGTTGACCGAGGACTACTACGTCTTCAACAAGCTCGCCAAGGGGCTGGTGCGCACCAACAACATCGACACGAACTCGCGACTGTGCATGTCGAGCGCCGTGAGCGCCTACAAGATGGCGCTCGGCGCAGACGGGCCGCCCACCTGCTACGACGATCTCGAAGCGGCCCGCACCGTGCTGTTCGCCGGCAGCAACATGGCCTACGCGCACCCGGTGCTGTTCCGTCGACTCGAAGCGGCCAAGGCGGCCGATCCGTCGATTCGCTGGATCGTCGTCGATCCGCGCCGCACCGATACGGCGGCGATGGCCGATCTGCATCTGGCCATCGTGCCGGGCACCGACGTTGCGCTCTTTCACGGCATGCTGCACCACCTGATCTGGGAAGGACGCATCGACCGGCGCTACATCGACGCCCATACCGAAGGCTTCGATGCCCTCAAGCAGATGCTGCGCGGCTATACCCCGCAACTGGTGGCCGACATCTGCGGCATCGAAGAATCGGCGTTGCGTCAGGCGGCCGACTGGTTTGGCGAGAGCCCGGCGGCGCTGTCGCTTTATTGCATGGGGCTGAATCAATCGAGCCACGGCACCGAAAAAAATCTCGCGCTCATCCATCTGCATTTGGCCACCGCGCAGATCGGACGCCCGGGCGCCGGGCCGTTTTCGCTCACCGGTCAGCCCAATGCGATGGGGGGGCGTGAAGTGGGCGGGCTGGCGACCATGCTCGCCGCGCATCGCGAGATCGGCAACGCGGCGCATCGCGCCGAGGTCGAGCGCCTTTGGGGCGTGCAGGGGCTGTCGGACCGGCCAGGCCTGCCCGCTGTGGAGATGTTCGACGCCGTGCGCGACGGCCGTATCAAGGCGATCTGGATCGCGTGCACGAACCCCGTGCATTCGATGCCGGACAGTGAGCGCGTGCGTGAAGCGCTCGCCGCTGCGGAGTTCGTGGTGGTGCAGGAGGCGTTTCACCAGACCGACACCGTTCCTTATGCCGACGTGCTGCTGCCCGCAACGAGCTGGGGCGAGAAGGCGGGCACGGTCACGAACTCGGAGCGGCGTATCTCGCGCGTGCGGGCCGCCGTCTCGGCGCCGGGAGAGACCCGGGCCGACTGGTGGATTGCCAGCGAGGTCGCCCGGCGTCTTGCACCCAAGCTCGACGCGTCGCCCGAACCGTTCGCGTTCTCGTCCATCGAGGCCATCTTCGACGAGCATCGCGCGCTCACCGTGGGACGCGACCTCGACATCGGCGGTATCGATTACGCGTTGCTCGAGCAGCGCGGACCGCAACATTGGCCGTTTCCGGCCGGCGCGGCGCAAGGCGTTGCACGCCGCTACGAGGACGGCGTGTTCGCTACGAGCGACGGCCGTGCACGTTTTCATGCGTTCGAATACCAACCCGTGGCCGAGCCGATCAACGCCCGCCATCCGCTGCGACTGATTACCGGCCGCCTGCGCGATCAGTGGCACGGCATGAGTCGTACGGGGCGTGTGGGGCAGTTGTTCGAGCACGCACCCGAGCCGGCGCTCACCCTGCATCCGGCCGACGCGGCGCGTCGCGGCCTGCGCGCGGGCGATGTCGTGCGGCTATCGAGCCGTCGCGGCGAGCGGGTGTTGACGCTGGTCGTGAGCGACGACGTCGCCTCGGGCACGGTGTTCGTGCCGATGCACTGGAGCGGGCAGTTTCTCGGCGGCGGGGGCGTGAACGACACGACCCTCGGCGCCGTCGACAAGTATTCGAAGCAGCCCGAACTGAAGCACGCCGCCGTGCGTGTCGATCCGCTCGCACTGCCGTGGCGGGTGGCGGCGGTGCGGCGCGGCGACGCCCTGCAATTGCACGCGGCGGTGCAGCCATTGTTGTCCGAGCGGCGCTTCGCGACGGTGCGCCTGGAGGGCGACGACCGGATCGTGGTCATGGCCGCCGACAGCGAGCCGGACGCCGATTGGCTGGAGCGCCTGCACACGGCGCTGGCTCTGCCGCGCGACGAATCGCTGCTGGAGTATCGCGATGCGCGCCGGTCGATGACCAAACGCGTGGCATGGTGCGATACCTTGATCGATGGCGTGCTGGTGGCGGGCAGTGAAGCCGATGTCGCCGCGTCGACGTCGCTACTCGCGCGTGTTCGCGAAACGTCTCCCTGGACGCGCGCGCGCCATGCGGTCTTTGTGGCCGACAGCGGGCCGGCGGTGCCACGCGATCGCACGGTGTGCCAGTGCAAGTCCGTGACGGCGTCGAGCATCAACGCGGCGATCGGTGCGGGAGCGGACGTCGCACAGCTCAAGGCGAGGCTCGGCTGCGGGACGGTCTGCGGCTCGTGTGTGCCGGAGTTGCAGCGCATGTGCGCGGCGCCGCTCAACGCTGCGACGCAGCCGCGCGCGACGAATGTCGCTTGAGCCCGGGACATGGACAGCGCATCGTGAAGGTACCGACTGGATTTGAATTGGGCGACATGCAGACCATCGAGGAATTGAGGGAGAACGATCATGAACAACGGCAAAGTCACCCTGCTGAGCGCCGGTCCCGGCGCGCTGGATCTGCTGACATTGCGCGCGGCACGCGTGCTCGGCGAAGCCGACGTGCTGCTCGTCGACGATCTGGCCAATCCGGAGATCGCCACGCTCGCGCCGCAGGCCCGCGTGATTGCCGTGGGCAAACGCGGCGGCTGCCGCTCGACGCCACAGGCGTTCATCGAGCGGCTGATGTGCCGCTTTGCGCGACGCGGCGCGCACGTGGTGCGCGTGAAGGGGGGCGACGCGCTGATGTTCGGGCGTGCGGGCGAGGAAATCTCGGCGCTGCGTCGCGCGGGGGTGCCGGTGGAGATCGTCAACGGGGTGTCGTCGGCGTTCGCGGCGGCGGCCGGTTTGGGGATGTCGCTCACCCATCGAGACCACTGTGCGGGCGTGACGTTCGTCACCGCGCATCGGCAGGACGGCAGTGCCCCCAACTGGGCGGCGCTCGCGGCGACCGGCACCACGTTGGCGATCTACATGGGCCTGCATCGGGTCGAGGAACTGAGCGAAACGCTACTGGCGCATCTCGATGCGGCAACCCCGGCGGGGGCGGTCCAGTGGGCGGGCTCGCCGCAAGAGCGGCGAATGGTCACGTCGCTGGGCCGGCTGGCGGCCGACATTCGCACCGCGGGGTTTGCCAGTCCGACTATCCTGCTCGTGGGCGGCGCGGTCGGTGAAGCGGCGCTCGCGGCGGTCGAACCGAGCACGGCAACGGGTGTCGATGAGGGGGATGCCGCCGCGGACACGGTGCGCGACGTCATCGCCAGAGCGGCCTGATGCGTTGTATCTTCACTACCTATACTGAACAGCGCGTGTTCGATTAGCACAAGAGACGTCGCCGACGGGGCGCAGCCGATGCAGCCCCGCAACGGCGACGTGGATGGAATTTCACTGACCGGCCGAGCGCATTGGCCCCCACGAACTTGCCGAAAACACCGGATGCCGGGGACGTCGATCCTCAGGCCGACACGCCCCGCAAAGCAGCAGTGCCTGCCGCCCCTGTCACGACAGCGGGGGCGCACGGCATGCTGCGCGTGCTGCTCGTCACGGATACCGACAAGCCGATTGGCGAGTTGCGGACTGCGCTCGCGCGTCTGGGGTGCGAGATGCTGGTGGAAGTCGCCAAGCCGCAGGCGCTGCCGCGTGTGGTGGAGAGCGAGCGCCCGGACGTCGTCATCATCGATACCGAATCGCCGTCGCGCGACACGCTGGAACAACTCGCGGTGATGAACGCGGCGGCGCCGCGTCCGGTGCTGATGTTCTCGGCCGACGGCAATCAATCGCTGATTCGTGCGGCCGTCGATGCCGGGGTGACGGCATACTCCGTCGAGGGACTGGCGGCAGACCGGCTCGCGCCGATTCTCGAAGTGGCGCTTGCGCGCTTCGCCCATGAGGAAAAGCTGCGCGCACGACTGGCCAAGGCCGAGACCGAACTGGCCGACCGAAAGCTGATCGACCGCGCCAAGCGGCTGCTGATGGACCGACGCAAGATTTCCGAGCAGGAGGCCTACGCCATCCTGCGCAAACGGGCGATGGATCAGGGCGAGAAGCTCGTCGAAGTGGCGCGCCAGCTCGTCTCGATTGCCGAATTACTGGGATAGACACTGCTCATGTCGACGTCATCATGGTTGGCTTCTGACGCGCAATGGCCGGACGGCGTGCCAGAGAAACGTCATCTGCGCGTGGGGTTCATCGCGCTGTCCGATGCGGCGCCGCTGATCGTCGCGAAGCGTCTGGAGCTGGGGCACGAGCACGGGCTGACCCTGGAGCTGAGCCGCGAGTCGTCGTGGGCGGCCGTGCGCGACAAGCTGCTCACGGGCGAGCTGGATGCCGCGCACTCGCTATATGGCCTCGTGTACGGGGTGCAGTTGGGCATTGGCGGCCCGCGTGAAGACATGGCCGTGCTCATGGTGCTCAATCGCAACGGGCAGGCGGTGACGGTCACGCCGTCGCTGGCCGAGGCGATGGCGCGCACGGGCGACTTGCGCGCGGCGCTGGCGTCGCTCGGGCGCAAGCCGGTCTTCGCGCAGACGTTTCCGACAGGCACGCATGCGATGTTCCTCAATTACTGGTTTGCCGCGCAGGGCATCGATCCGCTCACCGAGATCTCCAGCATCGTGATTCCCCCGGCGCATATGGTTGCCGCGATGGAAGAGGGCGGGCTCGACGGGTTTTGCTGCGGCGAGCCGTGGCATGCCGTGGCCCAGGCGCGCGGGCTGGGGCGCACGGTCGTGGTGTCGAGCGACATTTGGCCCAATCACCCGGAGAAGGTGTTGGCCTGCCGCCGGGACTTTGTGTCGCGCTATCCGAAAACGGCACAGGCGCTGGTGCGCACGCTGCTCAGCGCGTGCCGCTGGCTGGATATGCCCGGGCATCGGGCGGAAGCGGCGGGATGGTTGGCGGAGCCGGCGTGGGTCGGGGCGCCACGCGACCTGATCGCGGCGCGTCTGCTGGGCGACTTCGGCCGCCTGCAAGGACGGCACGCGTTGCTGCCCGTGAGCTTCTTCGACGAGGGCGTGGTGAATTACCCGCACCCTTCGGATGGCATGTGGTTCATCGCGCAATATCGGCGTTGGGGCATGGTGGGCGATGCGGCGGTGGCCGGTGCCGCGCAAACGGCGGCAGCGGTGAGCCAGACGGCGCTGTTCGAGGCGGCGGCACGTGCGGAGGCCGTGCCGGTGGAGGCCACGCCAGCGCACGAGGTGCTTTGCGACGGCAAGGCCTGGGATGCGGCCGTCGCCGGCGATTTACGCGCGTACGTCGATGGATTCGATATTCGGGCCCGGTGATGTCGACCGGCGTGGCGACCGGATCAGACCTTTTTGACGAATTCCGATTTCAGGCTCATGGCGCCAAAGCCGTCGATCTTGCAATCGATATCGTGGTCGCTGTCCACCAGCCGAATGTTCTTCACCTTGGTGCCCATCTTGATCACGCCGCCCGATCCCTTTGGCTTCAAGTCCTTGATAACGGTCACCGTATCGCCATTCTGCAGAAGGGTTCCGGTGGCGTCGCGATAGACGCGTTCGGTGGGTTCCGTTGATGCGGCAGCCTGGGCCGACCATTCATGCGCGCACTCGGGGCAAATGTAGACACCCCCGTCTTCGTACGTGAATTCGGAGTTGCATTTCGGGCAAGCGGGCAAAGTACTCATGTCGATGGGTCCTGAAAGGCCGACGAAGGCGATCAAAGCGCGAAATTATATCGCGGTCGGCGGATTCGCCCGGGCAGCGGTGTTCCCGTGGCAGGGCGCCGCGATCGCGGTCGGGCTTCGATGACATCCCTAATTGATTCAAGCAACCGGATTACGGACACTCGAACGATCGATAATGCAAATTCGATGTCAGTCCCGCCAACGCCCTCTGTTCGTATTCTATGGTCGACGAGACCCGCTTCCCAATCCGCAAGGAATGCCCCCCGGGCGCCTGTACCTGTGATCGGGATAGCCTCATGCAAGACCCGCACGGTGATCGCCGCCTCCTGCTGTTGACGCAGGCGGAGGAGAAACGGCTGATCGCGCGCATCGAAGCCGTGACCAGTTACGCCGATCTGCAACGCGTAGCTGACCTGATGCAGGCCCAGCTCGGGATTTCGCTGCAGATCGCGCCGAGTGTGAACGAAGTCCGGACGGTCCGCGGCATCAGCATTCGGTTGGTGGCCAAACCGGGCCTTTGCCGGAAGCTCCACGCGTCGATTCCCGCCGCCGTTCGCCGATGCCTCGATAGTCGTCCCGGTATCGCCTACGCGATCCTGGATGCGCACGATTTGCTGGGTGGCGGTCAATGACGCCGTGACGGCGGGGCTCAGTCACGCTGGACGGTCTTCCTCGCTTGTCGAGCACGCGCAGGCACAATCAGCGACTTGCGCAAGTTGCGTATCGCAACTATATTGGTTGCGATACGCAACTGATAGGGGGTGAGATATGGATATCGTCGATCTACCTGGCAAGGCTCGCGAAGCGGAGATTCTGGAACTCCGCGACTTCTCGCGTCGACTGGTTCGCGAACTCGGCTTCATGCGAACGACGCTGGCCGACAGCGATCTCGCGCCGTCGGCGGTTCACGCCATCATCGAGATCGGGGCGACGCCCGGAATCAGTGCCAAGGACCTGGGCAACCTGCTGCGGCTGGATAAATCGAACACGAGCCGGCAAGTGGCGAAGCTCGAGGCCAGCGGGCTCGTGAGGCGCACGACGGCAAGCAACGACGCGCGTGCCTCCGAACTCTCTCTGACCGAAGCGGGGCAGCGGCTTCGCAGCAAGATCGACCGCTTTGCGACCGATCAGGTGTCCAGCGCGCTGCGGCGCATCGTGCCCGCGGATCAGGCGGCCCTGGTCCGGGCGCTTGCCCTGTACGCGGACGCGCTCGCACAGGACAACTCGGCCAAAGGCGTGATCGAGGGGGAAGTCTCCGCACAAGTGGTCGAAGGCTATCAGCCGGGGTGTATCGGCGACATTGCCAGCCTGCACGCGCGCTTTTACGCAGAACACTGGGGGTTTGGCGTGTTTTTCGAGAAGAAGGTGGCAACGGAACTGGCGGCGTTCGCCAGCGGGTTGCCCGCCGACGGCAAAGCGCTGTGGCGCCATGTGGAGAATGGGCGCACGCTGGCCTCGCTCGCGATCGACGGCGACCTTGCTACCGGTGTCGCGCATTTGCGCTGGTTCATCGTCGACGATTCGTTGCGTGGGTCCGGGGTTGGGCGGCGTCTGATGGCGCAGGCCATGGCCTTCGTCGACGCGCGCTATCGCGAAACGTACCTATGGACGTTCAAGGGGCTCGATGCCGCGCGGCATTTGTACGAGTCGTTCGGCTTTGCGCTGACCGACGAATCGGAAGGCGAGCAATGGGGGAGCCGGGTTGTCGAGCAACGGTTCTGTCGTCGTGCGGGTAGTGCGCCGTCATAGCGCTCGCGCCCTCAGGCTGCCGGGGGCGGTCCAATGCCGGCGTGCGCCATTTACGATGCATCGGCGGTCCAGGAGCTGCCGCTATCGCGCCGCCACGATCACATGCGCCTGAATTTTGCCAGCGACCGGACCGTTGCCGTGGCGCCGGGCTATCGCCTGCGTTGCCCGCTCGGTGGCGAGTTGAAGCAAGCTGGCGTCGCGCGCTTCGATTTCGTTGCGCAGCGGCGTTCCGAGGCAATAGGCCGTGGCGACGTCGCGCGCCGAGGCCCCGTAACTCACCTTCTCGCGAGTTTCGATCGTCATGTGGACGAACCCGGCGTGGCTTAGGTCCTCCCGGATGCGTGCGACATCGTAATACCCGTGCGGCGTGCGCGCGAGGAATCTTGGCGGGTCGTGCGGAAACAACGCGCCGATGGCTTGAGTGATCTCGTCGGCGAAGGCATTCTCTTCGATGCGATCCCATACGGTGAAGACGAAGCGGCCGCCCGGCGTCAGCATGCGACGCGCCTCGGCATAGCCGGCGGCTCTATCTGGAAAAAACATCGCGCCAAATTGGCAGCAAACGACGTCGAACGATGCATCGTCAAACGGTAGGGCGAGCGCATCGGCCTGCGTCCATTCGATCCGGGCGTCGGTCGGTTGCCTGCCGGCCGCATAGTCGAGCATTGGCTGATTGAGATCGGTGACCACGTAGCGCACGTCAGCGCCGAGCTTCGGCGCGAGCGCTCGCGTGAGCGCACCGCTGCCGGCGGCGGTCTCCAGGATGGACTTGGGCGAGGTGGCAGCGACAATCGCTGCCGTATCCACGGCGTAGGTCTCGAAGATCAACGGCACCATCAGCGTGTCGTAGCACTTCGGAATCGATCCTGCAAATACCTTGTCGGGCTCGAGCATGATGCCCCCTTGAATGCACTGACGATGGCCCCGGGTTACCCAACCGCCTGTTCATTCTAGGCGGACCAAGGCCGGCCCGTTGCCGCATTCGTCGGCGAAAAGGATCACCTGGAATGACAAAAGCCCGTCGACCTTGCGGCCGACGGGCTTTCGAATTTGGTTGCGGGGACAGGATTTGAACCTGTGACCTTCGGGTTATGAGCCCGACGAGCTGCCAGACTGCTCCACCCCGCGTCTGAGAACTGAATAATACGAGAGTTCCGCGCATCGTGTCAAGCATTTATGACATTAAATTTATGGACCTCGGAAAAACATGCGCGACGTGTGCATTTTCGCCGCGTCCCGCGCGCACGCCGTATCACTCGGAAGTGAACGTCGTGGCGGCGCTCACCAGCGGATCGTGGCGCCCGCCTGCACGGAGTGGGCGAGCGACGCCGGGTTCAGGCCGCGCTTGTAGCCGACGTCCAGATCGAGGTCCTTCGTCGGGCTGTAGATCGCACCGACCAGTGCGTAAGCGGGCTTTGTCCGGGTCGTGGCGTCCGGATTGGTCGCGAGACCGATGTCGGCAACCAGGCGCACAGTGTCCGTCGCGCTGAAAAGCACGGCCGTGGACGCGTTCCACAGGCTCTGTCGGTTGCCGGTGCCGTTGTTGTTCCACGTATAGCCGGCGTTGGCGAGGAATGTCCAGCGATCGAGGTTGTATTGCATCAACAGATTCGCGCCGGTGGTCGCGCGCCCGTTGCCGAGGCCGCGATCCTGGCTGGCCGTCGGCAGCGAGACGAACGGCTTGAGGCCGAGGCTCCACTGATCGGTTTCGAGAAAGCGCCATTTGGCTTGCAACTGGAGGTCGGTGACGCCGCTGGTCCAGCCAGCGCCATCGGGTCGCGTGCGCTGGTAGGGCGCCTGGATGGCGACGTCGAGGTTGGGCATCACACCGTACGTCAGCGTGTTGTTCCATTGTTGCTGGCGGGCGCTCGGCATGGTTATCCACTCGCTGTTCAGCTCGAGTTGCCAGTTGCCGGTGTCCTGTGTGCCGGTGTCGTCCGTTACAAGCGGGTTGGTGGCGTGAGCGGCAAGCGGCGCGAGCGCTGCCGCGAGCATCAGAAACTTCTTCATTGAAAACTCCTGCGGGGCGATTGGTGTGTCCCGGTGCGAAAGACTGGAAATCCGTCGCGCGGATCGTACGGGGGGCATGTGACACGGTCAACCGAAACCCGCCGAATGTGCGGTATTCGAGATTCGTGTCTTGGGAGGTTGCTCGTTGACGGGGCTTCGTGGTGGGAGGTAGGGAGGTAGGGAGGTAGCGACGTAGGGAGATAGGGGATAGAGGCGTGGAGACGTTGAGAGGCGCAGAGGTGGATATGTGAGGGGGAAGAGGGGCACGAAAGGGACGCCGAGGCTGCCTACGTCGTGTATCGAGTGGTAGACTTCGGGCCCATTTTTAGCGGGGCCGGGCGCACCGCCGCCGACTCACCATGCAAGCCAGAAGTCATCTCATTTTCGGTATCGGCGCAACTTGGCTGATGCATCGCACCGGGTGGGCCGCCAGCGTCCACGCCTGGCCCTTGACGCTCGTTGGCGCATTGCTGCCCGACATCGATCACCCGAAGAGCATGCTGGGACGCCGAGTCGCACCGGTGTCGCTCTTGGTCTCCGGTCTCTTCGGCCATCGTGGCATGACGCATTCGCTGCTGCTGCCGATCCTGGCGGTCGTGGGCTGCCTGTATGGCTGGGGCCATGTGCCGGTGTGGATGCTTGCGTTGGCGGCCGGGTATTTGTCACATCTGCTGGCCGATTGGCTCACGCCGTCCGGCGTGCCGCTGTGCTGGCCGTTGCGAACGCGCTTCCGTTCACCGCTTTACGTGACGACCGGGTCGGCGGCAGAGTGGTGCGTGGCCGCGGCACTCGCGTTCGTCATGTGGCGATGGTGGTGAGTGCGGGCGGACGTGCCGGCGGAAGCAGCGGAACCAGCGGAATCAGTGGTAGCGGCGTCGGCTGACACGGCCAACTCGGCTGACAGGCCCGCGAGTCGGCCCGCGCGGATGTCGGTCAGCGCCAGGACAACGGCGGCTCGTCCATGAGGGCAACCTGTTCGCGAAGCTCCAGGATGCGGTCCTGCCAGTAGCGCTGCGTGTTGAACCACGGAAAGGCGGCGGGGAACGCCGGATCGTCCCAGCGCCGGGCCAGCCAGGCGCTATAGTGCAGCAGGCGCAGCGTTCGCAAGGCTTCTGTGAGATGCAGCTCGCGCGGGTTGAAGTCGGCAAAGTCCTCGTAGCCGGAGAGGACTTCATCGAGCTGGACCGTCATCTCTTCGCGCGTGCCCGAAAGCAGCATCCACAGATCCTGCATCGCCGGCGCCATGCACGTATCGTCGAAATCGACGAAGTGCGGGCCGGCATCGGTCCACAAGACGTTGCCGCCGTGGCAGTCGCCGTGTACGCGCAGCAGTTTCACGTCTCCAGCCCGCTCGTAAGCGCGCGCGACACCGGCGAGCGCCAGGTCGACAATGCTGCGCCAGGCGTCGCGCAGGTCGTTCGGAATGAAGTCGCTCGCCCACAGGTAGTCGACCGGGGTGCGTCCGTACGTGTCGATGTCCAGGGTGATGCGGTGGCGGAACGGCTGGATGGCGCCAACTGCGTGGATACGACCGAGAAAGCGACCGAGCCAATTGAGCGTGTCGGGATCCTGCAGTTCGGGGGCTCGGCCGCCGCGTCGAGGGAAGAGGGCGAAGCGGAAACCGTTGAAATGGTGCAGGGTCGTGCCTTGCGTCTTGAGCGGGGCAACGACCGGAATCTCCTGATGGGCGAGCGCTTGTGTGAAGGCGTGCTCCTCCAGGATGGCGTCGTCGGTCCAGCGCTGGGGGCGATAGAACTTCGCGATGAGCGGAGGGCCGTCTTCCATCCCTACCTGATAGACGCGGTTCTCATAACTGTTGAGGGCGAGCAGGCGCCCGTCGCTGAAATAGCCAAGCTGCTCGACGGCGGCAATGACGGTGTCGGGCAGGAGGGTGGAGAAAGGATGCGCGGGCGCGGAGGCGTCCTGTGAAAGATCAGTGTTCATGGGCGCTATTGTGCCAAAGGCGGTGCGACGGGCGCCGGTACTCTTCTCTATAGCGTCTGGATACAGATAGGACGCGGTGGGACAGGGACGCGAAAACGCAGAAAATTGCCTCGCGTTCAAAAAAGTTTCACAAAGGGCTTGCGCGGTTGGTCGAACCTGTCTAATATTCCGTCTCTCGCAACGACGGCGACGCAGCGAAAGCGGCGAAGCGGTGGGGGCGACGGGCTG
>NZ_CABPSL010000003.1 GCF_902459665.1 Pandoraea cepalis
GGAAAACTTCGTTGCTTTCTTGTTCATGGCTCGATTCTCTCAAGAATTCGAGCCTCCACCAAATCCGGTGTGGTTCAGTTCCGAAGCTTGAAAACGGAATGGGTGCCGAGCACTGGATACATGAGTGCTGGAGAAGCGCATCGGGACATCAGCCATTACCTGATGCAGCGGTACAACTGGATTCGACCACATCAATTCAATAACGGTGTGGCGCCGGCAGTCGCAGAAGAAAAACTTAACGCAGTGTCCGGGATTGGTTGACCACTACATTACGAGATCCCATCGCCCGGGCTGACTACAGCAGAAAGATCCAGCAAGGCAAACGCCACAACCAAGCACTGATCGCGATGGCTCGCCGGCGCTGCGACGTCCGCTTTGCCATTCTGCGCGACGGTATCTTTTATCAACCCAAAGCCGCCCCTAGCGCTTGACGAACTACTTAGCCCCTCCGCACCGTTCGTTAGGCGTGCCTGCCCTCAATCAGGAATTTCCCCTAGCAGATGAAATCCCCTTGTCTAACGAAAATAATATGTCGTAGACTACGATTTATTCTTATTGAGCGACATAAATTAGGTGATGATTAATCTCTACAGCGACACCCAGAGCACCCCCTCTGACGCCATGCGCCACGCGATGTGCGATGCCCCGGTTGGAGACGAGCAGAAGAGTACCGACCCGACAGTTTCGCGCCTGCTCGATGCCGTAGCCGAGGAACTCGGCAAAGAGGCAGCGATCTTCATGCCGTCTGGGACCATGTGCAATGCCGTAGCAATTGCAGCTCACTGTGCGCGGGGGGACGCCGTAATCACGGAAGCAAGCTCGCACATCATGCGCTACGAGGCTGGCGGAATGTCAGCCTTGACGGGGGCCATTGCGGAAGCTATCCAGGGCCATCAAGGACAGTTCTCGGCAGAGCAGGTTCGCGAGCATTTCAATCGCGGCTCGCGATACACACCAGCGACGACGCTTGTCAGCGTCGAACAGAGCTGCAACCTCGCCGGAGGTACCGTCTGGCCCGTCGAACGATTAGACGACGTAGCCAACACGGCGAAGTCGTTGGGTATGAGCAGCCACATGGATGGCGCTCGGCTCTTCAATGCTGCGATTTCATCGGGCCGTTCCGCTGCGGAGCATTGCGCGGGATTCGACTCTGTGTGGGTCGACTTTACAAAAGGCCTGGGTGCGCCGTTCGGCGCCGTGCTATGCGGCACACCAACATTCATCGACAAGGCATGGCGCTGGAAGCACCGGCTCGGCGGTGCAATGCGACAAGCCGGAGTCATGGCGGCCGCCTGTCTTTACGCCCTCGAGCACAACATCGAGCGTCTTCAAGAGGATCACGACAACGCGCAGCTCCTCAACGACCTGCTCAAGAAGATCCCGGGCATCGAAGTCCGGCATGAACGCGTCGAGACGAACATCGTCTACTTTTCTCTCACGCAGACCATGATCACCAACGATCAATTCCTTGAACGCCTCCTCGCTCGTGGCCTGAAAATCGGCTTTGTGGGGTCGGCATTTCGAGCCATTACCTATCCTGGCATTCGGCGAGCCGATGTGGAGGAGTCGGCAGCCATCATCGCTCAGACCTTAAATCAACCATAAGAGCAAACTAGGGCGATGTACGTTCTGAGGCCATCGCCCTTCAAAAGCATAAAAATCCACATTGGAGAAAAACCGTGAACCGTCGAAAAGCCCTGCTGCTCAGCGCAATCTCCGCTGCCGCCTTATACGTTGGCAATGTGTATGCCGACGCCCTCAACAACATCAAGCAATCCGGCACCGTCCGAATTGCAGTGCTGGATGACTACCCGCCTTGGGGGTTCGCAGGTCCCGGAATGAAGACGGTTGGATTCGATATCGAGTTCGCCAACCTGATTGGAAAGAAGCTCGGCGTCAATGTCACGATTGTTCCGACGACAGGCCATAACCGCATTCCTTTCCTCCAAACTGGCAAAGTCGACATGATTGTCGCGTGCCTGGGTAAGAATGCGGAACGAGAAAAAGCTATCGACTTTTCTGCGCCGTATGGAGATGAGTTCAACGGTGTCTTTGGTCCGGCCAGCATCAAAGCCAAGTCACCGTCGGACCTCGTCGGCAAAACCGTGGGGGTTGCCCGCGGCTCATCGGAAGATCTCGTGCTCACTCGCATGGCCCCCCCGGGAACCAACATCCTGCGCTTCGAGGACGGAAGCGGGAGCGTGCAAGCGTATTACAGCGGTCAGGTGGATCTGATCGCCATTGGTAGCACAGTGGTCAATAGCGTCCAACGTCACACGTCTCCGCGCAAGCTCGAGTTCAAGGTGATGCTCGCCGACGAGCCGACTTACGTCGGCGTCAACAAGAACGAGCCCCAACTGCTGGCAGCCGTCAACAAGATCATCGCTGATGCCAAACAAGATGGCTCTCTTAGCGCACTCTCCCAGAAATGGTTCGGCGTTCCGCTCTCCGACAAGCTGAAGTAACCTCACCCATGACTGCCTATCAGTTTGACTTTTCGGCGGTATTTTCTTCGTTGCCCACGCTCATTCAAGGGGCTGTGGTGACCGTGGAACTTACCGCCATCGGGGGGGGCGGTGGACTCGTTCTTGGCATCGTCTGCGCTTGGGGAAAAACGATGGGGCCCCTCTGGCTACGGAAATTGCTTGGTGGCTACGTGGAAGCCATACGCAACACACCGTTTCTCATCCAGTTGTCATTCTTCTACTTCGGTTTGCCAGCTCTCGGCATTCGTCTTGACGGCATGCAAGCTTCGCTACTTGCCATCGTCATCAATATGGGAGCCTACAACGCAGAGATTATCCGGGCAGGGATTGACGCCACTCCCAGGGGACAACTGGAAGCAGCCGCGAGTATGGCCATGAGCCGGGCGCTGATGTTCCGCCACGTCGTCCTGATTCCCGCACTAAGTCGAGTCTGGCCGGCGCTGTGCTCGCAAATCGTGCTGCTCCTGCTCGACTCGGCTGTCTGCTCACAGGTTGCAACAAAAGATCTGACGTACGCCGCAAATATCATTGCGTCTCAGAACTTCCGTTCGTTTGAGACCTATTTCGTCGTCACCATCATCTATTTCCTTCTCGCGCTGGCAATCCGTCGCCTGCTCAGGGAAACGGAACGACACCTGATTGTTGTGGGGGCATCGTCAAAGTGAGTCAGTTCAGCTTTTGGGAAATCCTCAGTGCGCTTCTTATGGCGACTCGCTACACGTTGATGCTGTCGGTCGGCGCGTTGGTTGGCGGTAGTCTGCTGGGTTTAGTGGTACTCATGCTGCGCACCTCGAAGGTTGGGGTTTTCGTGCGGATTGCAATTGGATTCACCACGATATTCCAGAGCACTCCGTTGTTAATGCAGATGTTCCTTGCGTTCTTCGGCCTAGCGCTTTTTGGCTTTGACGTCCCAGCGTGGCTAGCAGCATCCACAGCTCTTACGCTTTGGTCTGCAGCCTTTCTCTCCGACATTTGGCGAGGCTGCGTGGAAGCCATTCCTCGTGGCCAATGGGAAGCGTCCTCGAGCCTAGCCATGACCTACACCGAGCAGATGATGTATGTCGTGCTTCCTCAAGCCATCCGGATTGCGATCCCGCCGACCGTCGGCTTTAGTGTGCAGATCGTGAAGTCGACAGCAATCGCGTCGATAGTTGGATTTGCCGAGCTTTCGAAGACCGGCGCGACCATTATGAATGCCACATTCGATCCGCTAACCGTCTACGGATGCACCGGCGCGATCTATTTTTGCTTGTGCTGGCTGTTGACGCGCACCAGCGCCGTATTAGAAAGGAAATTGCATGTCGCTCATCGAAATTAAGAACCTTACCAAGCAATTCGGTGACAACGTCGTCCTGAAAGGTGTATCGCTCAGCGTGTTTGCCGGAGAGGTGCTGGCCATCATTGGCAAGAGCGGCTCAGGGAAGAGCACGTTGCTGAGATGCATGAACGGACTTGAAACACCGGACGGAGGCTCCATCACCGTCTCGGGTGCACAACTGCGCAATGACGAGCGTCACTTGAGAAGCATCCGCCTGAGCGTGGGAATGATCTTCCAACAATTCAATTTGTTCCCCCACCTCACGGTTGGAAGCAACCTGATGCTCTGCCCAATGAAAGTAAAGGGCGTTCCAAAGGATGTTGCCGAGGCAGCTGCCCGTGAAGTATTGAACCGTGTGGGCCTGACTGAAAAATTCAACGCTTATCCTGAACAACTGTCCGGCGGACAGCAGCAGCGCGTCGCAATCGCTCGCGCGCTGGCAATGGATCCGAAAGCGTTGCTCTGCGACGAAATCACGTCGGCGCTTGACCCAGAACTGGTGTCTGAGGTGCTTAGCGTGGTAAAGCGACTGGCTGCTGACGGAATGACCTTGGTAATGGTCACCCATGAGATGAGATTCGCACGCGAGGTCTGTGACCGCGTCGTCTTTATGCATCAAGGTCGGGTGCACGAGATGGGGCCACCGGATGAAGTTTTCGGGAATCCCAAAACGCCCGAGCTGCGCCAGTTCCTTGGATTATCCAATCCCAATAAGGCCGGTTTGGAAGCCGTAGATTTGTCCGGAAATTGCCAGACGCAAACGCCCTACTCTCCTAACTCCATGCGTGGCAAATAATCATGAGTAAAATCGTCTTCATCGGCGGCGGGAATATGGCACGCGCGCTGATCAGCGGCCTCAGCAGTGCTGTGAGTGACAACAGTTTTCACGTCATCGACAAATCCGACGAGATTCTGATCGCATTGCGCGAGGACTTTGGCTGCACCGTTTCGAGTGAAATGGACGAAACGGTGAAAAACGCTGACGTCATTGTAATAGCCGTCAAACCCCATATCGTCAACGAAGTCTGCGGTGTACTGCACCCATTCCTGAGCGATCAAGTCGTCATTAGCATCGCGTCGGCCGTGCCGCACGAGAAAATTTCCCAGTGGCTCCACGGGTACACCACCCTTGTCCGAGCCATGCCCAATACTCCTGCACTCGTACGGGCGGGAATGACGGGACTCTTCGCCCCTGCGGGGGTCGATGATTCGGCGCGCAATCTCGCCTCAAACGTATTTCGCTCCGTCGGCGAAGTCATCTGGTGCGGCTCAGAAAGCATGATCGACTCTGTAACTGCGATCTCGGGCAGCGGGCCGGCTTACGTCTTTTACCTAGTCGAGTCAATGATGGAGGCGGGACGGCGATTGGGTTTCGACAACAACCAGGCGCGCATGCTTGCGGAAGCGACAGCGGTAGGTGCCATGGAGCTTCTGCGCCAGTCGGGTGAATCCGCGACACTACTTAGAACACGCGTCACCTCCAAAGGAGGGACGACGGCCGCAGCCATTTCCACCCTTGAACACCTATCTGTAATGGAAGCTGTGGTGCGCGCAGCCTTCGCTGCCCGGGATTGGGCAGTGGAAATGCGCGACCAGTACGAACAGGTCCCGACGCAATAGCAAAACTATTGGGCCGGCTCGTCGACGTCAGCGTGCAGGCCCATCAAATGCTGTGCCCGCGTGAGCAGCTCACCAATGCCATTGACCAACGCGACGTCATTCCCCGCATCCATGGTAGCTAGGCAGGCAGCAAGTTTGCCAATATCCATTTGCGTTTGCTGTTCTAGCGTGAGCCTCCCCTTCTCAGTCAATGCAAGTTCAACGACGCGCTCATCTGCTTGGCTACGGCGCCGCTCAACCATTCCCTTTACGGAGAGTCGCTTGATCAATTCCGAAGCTGATGTCGGCGCGATGCCCAAATGTTGTCGAACGTCGTCCACACGCGGACTGCGCTTGCTCATCTGGATGAACTGAAGTGCTCGAACGGACTGGTGAGTCAAGTCCTCTGAGTACTGGGGCTTGAGCAGAAAGTACAGCTCCGAAATGGTCGATGCCAACTCTTGAGCGAGCGGCCGCTTATGTCGTACATCCCGATTTTTCTTGTCCATACGAATATTTTAAGCGCGAATTGACTTCATGGCGATATGCGCCTCTCACCCGACACGTCATTAGCATCATTAATGGGCTACCAACCACCATGCAGTTGATTCCTGAAATCTTGGCAAACCACTCGGAAATGTCGCAGTTGCGGCGCGATCTCCACACATTTCCGGAACTAAGCTTCGAGGAGATACGGACCTCCGACGTGGTTGCGCAATATCTTGAACGTCTTGGTATCGAGGTCCATCGAGGTCTCGCCAAAACGGGCGTAGTCGGCATCTTGAGACGGGGGACAACCGGACGAATGGTCGGACTCCGCGCAGACATGGACGCGCTACCCATTGAAGAATTGAATACATTCCCCCATCGCTCCCTCAATTTCGGGAAGATGCACGCCTGCGGGCACGACGGACATACCGCTATGCTCCTTGGCGCCGCTCGATATCTTTCCGAACATGGAGCCTTCGACGGCTGCGTCGTCTTTATTTTTCAACCCGCCGAAGAGCGTGGCGGAGGCGCCAGGGTGATGATCGACGACGGCCTATTTGCAAACTTTCCAGTCGAAGCCGTGTTCGGACTGCACAATTGGCCAGGGATACCGGCGGGCCATTTTGGTGTGACCGAAGGCCCCATCATGGCCTCAAGCAACGAGTTTCGCGTTGATGTTCGCGGTATCGGCTCGCATGCTGCGCTGCCTCAAAACGGCAGAGATCCCGTGTTTTGCACGATACAGATTGCGAATGCATTGCAGGGAATCGTCACACGATTTAAGGATCCTGCAGATACTGCTGTGCTCTCGATTACCCACATCCAGGCTGGCGATGCTCCCAACGTCGTGCCCGACCGCGCATGGCTTGGTGGTACCGTACGGGCACTCTCTCGAGACGTTCTCGACCTGATCGAAATGAAGACGCAACAGATTTCGCAAGGCATTGCGCAAGCTTTGGAATGCACTGTAGACGTCTCATTCAACCGGAACTGCCCCGCCACGATCAATACTTCGGCAGAGACACGTATTGCGATTAAAGCCATGGAAGCTGTTGCGGGCCCCAGCAACGTTACAGCCAACGTGGCACCGACGATGGGATCAGAAGATTTCGCTCACATGTTGAATGTCAAACCGGGCTGCTATGCCTTCATCGGAAATGGCAATGGTGACGCACGGGAGTTCGGACATGGACCCGGACCATGCGTTCTGCACAACGCCAGTTATGATTTCAACGACGACATACTCCCCGTTGGTTCAACCTACTGGGTACGGCTCGTCGAGCGCTTTCTTCCGATCGGCGACATCATCTAGTGTTGAACTGATTCCGGACACGGTGTTAAGTCTTTCTTCCGCAACAGCCGGCTTTTTTGAGCCTTCGGCCAATGGTCGAAGGCTGTGTTTCCGGGTAAATTCGCCCGAAATTAAATCATTGCGAGCCATGGGTTCAAGGACGTGTGCTCGAATTTCCTCACTGCACTGCAAGTGTACGGAAGAGGCAATTTTGCTTGGTGCCGCACCGCCATCGACGCGATCAGCGCGTCGAAAAACGCAGATACTCAGGAGAAAACGCCACGCAAACTATTGACTACAAAAAAAGCCCCCGACGTCACCGTCAGGGGCTTTCTTACTTCTTTGGTAGGCCGTGCTGGGTTCGAACCAGCGACCAAGGGATTATGAGTCCCCTGCTCTAACCACTGAGCTAACGGCCCTCAACTACCGGCGCTCGCTCAGCGACAATCAATTGCCTTCGAGGAACGACTTGAGCTTGTCGGAACGGCTCGGGTGACGCAGCTTGCGCAGCGCCTTGGCCTCGATCTGACGAATACGCTCACGCGTCACGTCAAATTGCTTGCCCACTTCCTCGAGCGTATGGTCCGTGCTCATCTCAATACCAAAACGCATGCGCAACACCTTGGCCTCGCGCGGCGTCAGCGAATCAAGCACGTCCTTCACGACGTCGCGCATACTACCATGCAACGCGGCGTCTGCAGGGGCTACCGTGCCCGTATCTTCGATGAAATCGCCCA
Source organism: Pandoraea cepalis (assembly GCF_902459665.1). Classification (GTDB taxonomy): domain Bacteria; phylum Pseudomonadota; class Gammaproteobacteria; order Burkholderiales; family Burkholderiaceae; genus Pandoraea; species Pandoraea cepalis. Next base: position 7,921 of record NZ_CABPSL010000003.1, read on the forward strand.
GATGCGAATCGTCGTCGTCACCGATCGGCGTTTCCATGGAGATCGGCTCCTTCGCGATCTTCATGATCTTGCGGATCTTGTCCTCCGGCATCTCCATCTTCTCGGCCAGCGTCGCCGGATCCGGCTCGACACCGGTCTCCTGCAGAATCTGACGCGAAATCCGGTTCATCTTGTTGATCGTCTCGATCATGTGCACCGGAATACGGATGGTACGTGCCTGGTCCGCGATCGAACGCGTGATGGCCTGACGAATCCACCATGTCGCATACGTCGAGAACTTGTAACCACGACGGTATTCGAACTTGTCCACCGCCTTCATCAGGCCGATGTTGCCTTCCTGAATCAGATCCAGGAACTGCAGGCCACGGTTCGTGTACTTCTTCGCAATCGAAATCACCAGACGCAAGTTCGCTTCGGTCATCTCGCGCTTGGCCTTGCGTGCACGGCGCTCGCCTTCCGACATCTTGCGATTGACGTCCTTCAACTCGGTAAGCGGCAACACCACGCGCGCCTGCAAGTCGATCAGTTTCTGCTGCAATTCACGCACCGCCGGGACGTTACGCTCAACCACCGAGCTGTACGCCTTGTTGTCCGCCACGACCGTGTAGATCCAGTCGAGATTGGTTTCGTTGCCCGGGAAACGCGACACGAAATCTGCACGCGGCATGCCGCACTTGTCGACCACGATATTCAGGATCGCGCGCTCGATGTTGCGCACTTCATCGACTTGCGAACGCAACGTGTCGCACAGACGCTCAACCGTGCGCGCCGTGAAGCGGATCGTCATCAGTTCCGCCTGGATCGACTCACCCGCCTTCACGTACGACTTCGACTGGTAGCCTTCCTTCTCGAACGCACGACGCATCTTGCCAAACCAGTCGGCGATCTCGGCGAACTTGGCCAACGCGTCACGCTTGAGCTGCTCGACCTGCGCGGCCGAAGCCCCGCCGCCGCTGCTGTCGTCGTCCTCGTCAGCCGCTTCTTCTGCTTCTTCCTCTTCCGCTTCCGCATCGGCGTCGAAGTCTTCGTCTTCCGCAGCCGCTGCCGCCGCTGCCGCAACCGCCTCGGCATTCGGATCGATCAGGCCGTCGACCACCTCGTCGATGCGCATTTCTTCACGCTCGACCTTCTCGGCCATCGCCAGAATTTCGGCAATCGTCGTCGGGCACGCGGAAATCGCCTGCACCATGTGCTTCAGGCCTTCCTCGATCCGCTTGGCGATCTCGATTTCGCCCTCGCGCGTCAGCAACTCGACCGTGCCCATCTCGCGCATGTACATACGCACCGGATCGGTCGTGCGGCCAAACTCGGAGTCGACCGTCGACAGGGCCGCTTCCGCTTGCTCCTCGACTTCGTCGTCCGTTGCGGCGTTCGGCGCATTGTCGTTGAGCAACAGCGTTTCGGCATCGGGTGCCTGCTCGTACACGGCAACGCCCATGTCGTTAAACGTAGCGATCACGCCTTCCAGCGCGTCGCCCTCCACCACGTCGTCGGGCAGGTGGTCGTTGATCTCTGCAAAGGTCAGGAAACCTCGTTCCTTACCCAGCTTGATCAGTGCCCGCAGCTTGCCACGACGTTCCTCAAGTTCCTCGGCCGTACCGGGCTGGTGCGAGGAAAATGCGTCCTTGAGCAGTGCTTTCTCTTTTGCCCGGCGATCACGCGCCTTCTGCTTTTCCACTTTGGTCTGATCTTCGTTCACGGGTTGATCACTAGTATCCGCTGCGACGCTCTGCGCCACCGAGGCGGCGGTCTTCGCGGCCTTGCCGCGCGTCCTGGGGACGAGCGGCTCGCTTGCTGCCGACACGACCTCCACAGGCTCGGGTTTGCTGGAAGCCCCAGTCTTGCGTGGGGCTTGCGTCGCAGGTTTACTGCGGCCCGCCAGGGTCGATGCCTTGGCGGTAGTTGCGCTCTTGGCGCTTTTTTCAGCGGGTTGTCGGGCCTGCGGTTTCCCACCGGCCGTCGCCTTCACGGTCGTTTCCGCCTTCGTCGCCCTGACGGGCGCCTCGGACTTCACCGTCGGCCTGGCTGCCTTCGCAGCCCCCACCGTAGCGGCGGTCGCACTCTTGCGCTTGGTGACATCGGTCACCTTCGCAGCCGTCTTGCCGGTCGTCTTCGATGCGCCGGCGGCTGCCTTTACTTGCGTGGTACGTTTCGCCGAACTTGCCTGGCTGGCCGTTTTCTTCGTAGCTCGACCCACCGCATCGGCTTTCACGGCAACGCCAGCTTTTGCAGAACGAGACGCCCCCCTCCCACCGGATGCCGCCGCCGCGCTGGTCGCGCGCTTTGCCTTCGGTGCAGGGATAACCGTCTTTTTTCCGCTGGTCGTTGTCATCTTTGCCATAGCGATCTCGCTTGCCAGAAAACAGCCCACTGAAAACCTTCCATTGTAGCACGCGGGCTTACCTCAACTTCGCGTGCCCCCTGTGCCGGCCGGAGCCAGCAGCCGCTTCAATTCGTCGCGTTGCCGCGACAGCGCTTGAGCGTGGCGCAATTCATCGGACGTCAGCGACGTCCGCTTGAAAATCGTCTCCAGGGCGTCGCACAGACCGTCGTACTGCAAGCGCCGAATCGCGCTTCTCAGTTCCGCAAGCCGCAGCGCGATCTGCTCCTCCCGACGCTCGACCTGGGTCTCATCCTCCGGGTCGAACAACAACAGGTCGCGGGCGTTCTCTTCGAACGAGAGAATTTCGCGAAGAATGTCGTCGAAACTCGCCCAGTTCGGCGACACCCGCAGCCGATCCGACATGAAACGAAAGTCGGCCTGCGCCCCCATTTCGCGGCAATGCGCCAGCACTTCCGAGAAAATCTCGGCGTGATGGGGCCCTTCCTGCAAAATCTTGACTTCTTCTTCGGTTAATTCATTCCCTAGTGCCGGAAACATGAGCAAGTTCTGCAGCGCCCGATGCTCGGTTCCCACTACGCGGCGCTTCTCGCGCTTGGCCGGCGCTTTATCCCATGTGTTCTGACGGCGTGCCGCGCCGATCGACAACTCGCACAACCCGGCCACTTCTTCGACAGAACTTTCCACCCGCTCGGCCAGTGCATGCAAGATCTGCCCTCGCAACGCGTTTGCCGGCATCTGCTGCAACAACGGCTTCGCCTCAAACAGCGCACGCGCCCGCCCTTCGGGCTGATGCATCTCCTTACCTGCCGTCACTTCTCCGATCAGGAACTGCGACAGCGGCATGGCGCGCGATACCTCATCGGCAAACGCGTCAGCGCCGTGCTCACGCACATAGCTGTCCGGATCGTGCTCGCTCGGCAAGAACAGGAACTTGAAGCTCCGGTTGTCGTCCGCATGCGGCAAACATGCCTCGAGCGCTCGGCGGGCCGCCCGCCGGCCGGCCGCGTCGCCGTCAAAGCTGAACACCACCGTCTCGGTCTGGCGCAACAGCTTCTGCACGTGCATCGGCGTGCAGGCAGTGCCCAACGTGGCCACCGCCTGTGGAAAGCCGAGCTGCGCCAGCGCCACCACATCCATATACCCTTCGACCACGAGCACATAGCCCGCGTCGCGAATCCCCGTGCGCGCCTCGAACAGCCCATACAGTTCGCTGCCCTTGCTGAACAGCGGCGTCTCGGGCGAATTCAGATACTTGGGCTCGCCCTTGTCCAGCACACGTCCGCCGAACGCGATCACCTGCCCTTTCGTGTTTCGGATCGGGAACATGATCCGGTCGCGAAAACGGTCATAACGACGCTTCGTGCTGCCCGCCTCGCCCTTCTCGCTCTCGATGACGAGACCCGCGTCGAGCAACTGATCGTCGCGATAGTCCTGAAACGCCGCGTCGAGGTTCTGCCACCCATCGGGGGCGTAGCCGAGTCCAAAATGCGCGGCGATTTCGCCCGTCAATCCTCGTCGCTTCAAATATTCGATGGCGGTCGGCGCACTACGCAATTGCTTGCGGTAGTAGTCGCAGGCACGCGTCATGACGTCGACCAGGCCGAGGGTTTGCGCACGCTGCGCGGCAGGTGCCGGCGCGCCCGGCAACGGCGCCTCACGCGGCACATCCAGCCCAACATTGCGGGCCAAGTCCTCGACAGCTTCGACAAATCCGAGTCCGGCATGCTCCATCAGGAAGCTGATCGCGCTGCCGTGCGCGCCACACCCGAAGCAGTGATAGAACTGCTTCGTGGGACTTACGGTAAATGAGGGCGACTTCTCGTTATGAAAGGGGCACAGCCCCATGAAGTTCGCCCCGCCTTTCTTCAACTGCACGTAGCGGCCCACCACCTCGACGATATCGACGCGGTTGAGCAAGTCCTGCAGGAACGACTGGGGGATCACTGGATCGATACCATCGCGGCACGGCACCGTGCCGTCGCTTGCGACGGCAACTCACCGCACCACTCAATTACGCAGCCAACGCCGCCTTCACCTGCGCGGACACGGCCGTCATGTCGGCGCGGCCGGCCAACTGGCCTTTGAGCACGCCCATCACCTTGCCCATGTCCTGCGGACCCGCGGCGCCCGTTTGCGCCACGGCTGCCTTGACCGCCTGCTCGACCTCGTCAGCCGAGAGTTGCTGGGGCATATAGACCATGAGCACGTCGAGTTCGGCGACCTCCTTGTCGGCCAGATCGGTGCGACCGGCCGCCTGGAACTGGCTGATGGAATCCTTGCGTTGTTTGATCAGCTTGTCGACGACGGCCACGATCGCCGTGTCATCGAGAGTGATGCGCTCGTCGACTTCCCTTTGTTTGATTGCCGCGAGCAGCAGCCGGATGGTCCCCAGTCGTTCCGCGGCCTTGGCACGCATGGCCGTCTTCATATCTTCGGTAATGCGTTCTTTCAGACTCATGAGCAGGGGTTCCGGATTTCGAATACGTTTCAGTGTAGTGCATGCCGCCCCAAAGGAAAGGACGACTGTCGTCAGGCACTTGCCGCGTGCGGCCGCAGCCGAGGGCTCGGCGCTGACATTAGCGAGCGCAGAAAGCACAAAAACCCGCTTGAGGAAACGATCACGCGCGCGATCACAAGCGGGCTCGCAGGAGACTCGGCTCCGCCCTCGGTGCGTCGTCTCCACGAAGGGGAGAGATTATCACAGCACGGAAGTCGCCGTCTACGACAGCGCGTCGCCCCCCGCCCGCTCCGCCTTCACGCTTTCGGACATTGCCTGCGCGCACGCCACGGCCGATGCCCACGCCCACTGGAAGTTATAGCCGCCGAGCCACCCGGTCACGTCGACCACTTCCCCGACGAAATGCAGCCCCGGTTGTGCGCGCGCCTCCAGGGTGGCGGAAGACAGTGCCTTCGTATCGACCCCACCCCGCGTGACTTCGGCCTTGCGCCAGCCTTCAGACCCGCACGGCTTGAGCGTCCAACTGGAAAACGCCTGGGCGAGCGAGCGCAACGCCTTGTCCGGCAATTCCTGCACGCGCGCCTGCGGCGAAAGCCCGCTGTTCGCAACCCAGGCGTCGGCCAAACGGGCCGGCACCCATTGCGCCAACAGGTTGGCCAACTGCCGCTTCGATGTCGCTTTCGCTTCGAACAATGCCACCTCGATGTCCGACGATGGTGACAGATCCAGGGTGATTGACTGCCCCGGCGTCCAGAAGCTCGAAATTTGCAGAATGGCCGGACCGGACAACCCGCGGTGCGTAAACAAGAGATCCTCAACGAAACGACCGGCGTCCTTTCCCTTGCCCGCGCTCACCTCGACTTCCAGCGACAAACCCGATAGCCCCGCAAAGGGCGCCCAGGTCGACGCGTCGAACATGAGCGGCACCAGCGCCGGACGCGGCTCGACGATCTCCAGCCCGAATTGACGTGCGATCCGATAGCCCCAGTCCGTCGCGCCGATTTTGGGAATCGACAGGCCACCCGTGGCGATCACCAGTCGTTTGGCCGCGATATGCCCCGCATCTGTCGTCAAGTGATAAGGATGCGCACCGCCCGAGGACGTATGGGCAACGGTGTGTACAGTGCATGGCATGCGCCAATGCACGTGCCCCGCCGCACACTCCTTGCGGAGCATGTCGATGATGTCCTCGGCACTGTTGTCGCAAAACAGCTGTCCGCGATGCTTTTCGTGCCAGGCAATGCGGTGACGCCCCAGCAGATCCAGAAAATCGCGCGGCGTATAGCGCGCCAGGGCCGAGCGGCAGAATCTCGGGTTTTCTGACAGGTAGTTGGCCGGTCCGGCGTTGATATTGGTGAAATTGCAGCGCCCGCCGCCTGAAATCCGGATCTTCTCCGCCAGACGCGTCGCGTGATCGATGAGCACCACGCGCAGCCCAAGTTGCCCGGCCACCGCCGCGCACATCAGGCCGGCCGCGCCAGCCCCAACGATTGCTACATCGAACTTTTCCATGGCGCGCATTGTACCCGGCAGGGGTTAGGGGCGACTGGTATACTTCTTGGTTATCTCGTTACCTTGACGCCGCACGTCTCCCCCTTCCGCCATGCTGGTTTTAGGCATTGAAAGCTCCTGCGACGAAACCGGGCTCGCCCTTTACGACACCGAGGCCGGCCTGCTTTCGCACGCGCTGCATTCGCAGATTGCCATGCACCGCGAATACGGTGGCGTGGTGCCCGAACTGGCGTCGCGCGACCACATCCGCCGCGCGCTGCCCCTGGCAGAAGCCGTGCTTGCGCAAGCTGGCAAGCCACTCAGTGCGGTCGATGCAATCGCCTACACGCAAGGCCCTGGACTCGCCGGGGCGCTGCTGGTGGGCGCCAGCGTCGCGAACGCCCTCGCGTTTGCGCTCGGGCGTCCAGTCGTGGGCGTGCACCATCTGGAGGGCCATCTGCTCTCCCCGCTGCTCGCACCGGATGCCCCCGATTTCCCGTTCGTCGCTTTGCTGGTCTCCGGCGGCCACACGCAGTTGATGGAAGTCCGCGCCTTCGGCCAGTACGCCATGCTCGGCGAAACACTGGATGACGCTGCCGGCGAAGCCTTCGACAAGACCGCCAAGCTGCTGGGACTCGGCTACCCGGGCGGGCCGGCCATCTCGCGCCTGGCCGAATTCGGTACGCCGGGACGCTACGACTTGCCGCGTCCGATGAAGCATTCGGGCAACCTTGACTTCAGTTTCAGCGGATTGAAAACCGCCGTGCTCACGCAGGTGCGCAATCTCGGCGGCAACGTATGCGACCAGGAAAAGGCCGATCTCGCGCGAGGCTTCGTCGATGCCATCGTCGACGTGCTCGTCGCCAAGTCGATGGCCGCGCTCAAGCAGACTGGCATGAAAACGCTCGTCGTGGCAGGGGGCGTGGGTGCCAACACGCAGCTTCGCGAAGGACTCAATGAAGCCGCTCGCCGCCGTGGCTATCGCGTGCACTATCCGGACCTGGCTTTCTGCACGGATAACGGCGCCATGATCGCCTTCGCCGGCGCCATGCGGCTCAAGTACTGGCCAGATGAAGCCGACAGCGAATACGCCTACACGGTCCGCCCGCGCTGGGATCTCTCCGACATCGTGCGCGGCGTCTAGCGCCTCGCCCGGCACACGCCCAAGAAAAAACCGCTCCGAGGAGCGGTTTTTCATTGCATGCGCCGCGCGAGGCGCAGCAAGATCAGGCCACCACGCGCTTGTCGCGTTCGATCACGGCGTAAGCGCTGTGATTATGGATCGACTCGAAATTCTCCGCTTGAAGCGCGTAGGCCACGACGCGCGGCTCATTGTTAAGTCGCGTTGCCACATCGCGTACCAGATCCTCGACGAACTTCGGGTTCTCATACGCCCGCTCGGTTACGTACTTCTCATCCGGGCGCTTGAGCAGCCCCCACAACTCGCAGGACGCCTCCTCCTCAGCCATGCGCACCAGTTCCTCGACGGCGATATCGCCCGCGATTTCGGCGTCGATCGTGATGTGCGAGCGCTGATTGTGCGCGCCGTACTGCGAGATCTTCTTCGAGCACGGACAAAGGCTCGTGACCGGCACGAGCACCTTGAGCCACACGCGCGTCTGGCCGTTGCGCACGTCGCCGGTGAGCGTCACTTCGTAGTCCAGCAAGCTTTGCACGCCCGAGACCGGTGCCGTCTTGTTGATGAAATACGGAAACGTCACTTCAATTCGACCGGCGTCGGCTTCGAGTTTTTCCAGCATGCTGTCGAGCATGGCGCGAAAACCCGCCACGTCGATCGGCGCGCGATGCGCGTCGAGCAACGCCACGAAGCGCGACATATGCGTACCTTTCTGATCGGCAGGCAGATGCACGTCGAGATTGAACAAGCCCACGGTGGCCTGCGCCTCCCCATCGGCCAGACGCACTGACAGCGGATGACGCACACCGCGCACACCCACGCGCTGAATCGGGATCTGCCGGGTATCGACGGTGCTTTGAACGTCGGGCATGACGAAAGCGGGGTTCATCTGATTCATCTAATTCTTCCTTCTTTGCCGGCAAGCCGACTTGGGGGAGGCAATAGGCAAACGTATCCGACGCCTGGCTCGCCAGCCGCTGACGGTTGTCGTCGGAATCGTGCCGGAGCCCCCGGCACGGTATCGGGAAAGGGCGATTCAAAACGAAACGATCCGGCATGCAAGCCGGATCGTTCGGAGGTTCAGGACTACCGGACGCTCAGGCGACGAGCTTGGTCGTGACCTTGCCAGCGGCCTGCGACGCCTGCATCAGCGGCAGGTCGAAGCGGGCACGGATGGACTTCGCGATACCCGTCGCATCGAGCCCCACGGCGGCCAGCAGCAGCGCCGGGTCGCCATGATCGATGAAGCGATCGGGCAGGCCCAATTGTAGTACAGGCCGAATCTCCCCACCGGCAAGCAGGGATTCCGCCACGGCCGACCCCGCACCGCCCATGATGCTGCCCTCTTCCACCGTGACCAGGTAGTCGTGCGTTTTCGCCAGTCGTGCGATCAATGCCTCGTCGATCGGCTTGACGAAGCGCATGTCGGCCACGGTGGCGTCGAGTTCCTCGGCTGCGGCAAGCGCCGGGGCCACCATGCTGCCGAACGCAAGAATTGCCACACGGCGTCCCGCCTCCGCTTGTCCCTCGCGTCGCACAACACCCTTGCCGATCGGCAGTGCGCTCATCGTCGATTCGATCGCCGCACCCGTGCCGGCACCGCGCGGATAACGCACGGCCGACGGGCCGTCGATCTGCACACCGGTATAGAGCATCTGACGGCATTCGTTCTCGTCCGACGGCGCCATCACCACCATATTCGGAATGCAGCGCAAATAGGCGATGTCGTATGCGCCCGCGTGCGTTGCACCGTCTGCACCGACCAGACCCGACCGATCGAGCGCAAACACGACCGGCAGATTTTGCAACGCAACGTCGTGAATCAGTTGATCGTAACCGCGCTGCAGGAACGTCGAGTAGATCGCGACCACGGGCTTGAGGCCCTCGGTCGCCATACCGCCGGCGAACGTCACGGCGTGTTGCTCGGCAATGCCCACGTCGTAGTAACGCGTCGGGAATCGCTTCTCGAACTCCACCATGCCCGAGCCTTCGCGCATGGCCGGCGTGATCCCCACGACACGCTTGTCGGCTTCGGCCATATCGCATAGCCAGTCGCCGAACACTTGCGTGTAGGTCTTCTTGCTGCTCGTGCTCGGTTTGATCCCTTCGGCCGGGTTGAACTTGCCCGGACCGTGATACAGCACCGGATCGGCTTCGGCCAACTTGTAGCCGTACCCCTTGCGCGTGACCACGTGCAGGAATTGCGGCCCCTTCAGATTCTTGATGTTCTCGAGCGTCGGAATCAGCGAATCGAGGTCATGACCGTCGATCGGGCCGATGTAGTTGAAGCCGAACTCCTCGAACATCGTCGCCGGCACGACCATGCCCTTGGCATGCTCTTCGAACTTGCGCGCCAGCTCCAGCACCGGCGGCGCCACGCTCAGCACCTTCTCCACGCCCTTCTTCGCCGCCGCGTAGAAGCGACCCGACATCAGACGGGCAAGATAGCGATTGAGGGCACCGACCGGCGGCGAGATCGACATGTCGTTGTCGTTGAGGATGACCAGCAGCGGCACGTCTTCATGCACCCCCGCATTGTTCATCGCCTCGAACGCCATACCGGCGGTCATGGCGCCATCGCCGATCACCGCGATGCCGAAGCGATGCTCGCCCTTCGTGCGCGCTCCAAGCGCCATGCCCAGCGCCGCTGAAATCGATGTGCTCGAATGCGCCGTGCCGAACGTGTCATACGGCGATTCATCGCGCTTCGGGAAGCCCGAAATACCGCCGAGCTGACGCAGCGACGCCATGGCGTCGCGGCGACCGGTCAGGATCTTGTGCGGATAGCTCTGGTGCCCCACGTCCCAGACAATGCGATCCTCCGGCGTGTTGAACACGTAGTGAAGTGCAATCGTCAGCTCGACCGTACCGAGATTGGACGACAAGTGACCGCCCGTGCGCGACACGCTCTCGAGCACGAAGGCACGCAGCTCTTCGGCCAACGGTGCGAGTTGGCGACGCTCCCAACGCCGCAACGCGGCCGGGTCATCGATGGTATTTAGCAGTTCGTACATCGTCATTCCATATGTAGGCGTTCTGGTCGGGCAGCCCTGCCTGGCGAGCCGGTCCCGATCTCCTGCCGGTGCGTTCTGTGGGGAGATCCGCGCCGACCCTCATTGCCCCTTGCCTGTTTCTACTGCAAACGCCCCCGGATCACGCGATCCTTTGCCGCCTGGGTCGCCTCGAAATTTGCCTGTCAGGCGATTCGCCGGTCAGTTGATGCGATCGACCACGTAATCGGCCAGGGCACGCAGCCGATCCGCATTGCCAAGCGTCGCACTCGCCGCGTGAGCATCGGCCCGCAGCTTCTCCGCATAGCCGCGCGCGCCGTCGAGGCCCATCAGCGATACGTAGGTCGGCTTGTCGTTGGCCGCGTCCTTGCCGGCCGTCTTGCCAAGCGTGGCCGAATCGGCCGTGGTATCGAGAATGTCGTCCACGACCTGGAAGGCCAGGCCGACAGCCGCCGCGTAGGTGTCCAGCGCGCGCGTTTCATCGTCCGACAATGCACGGCCGCAGATGGCGCCCATGCGCAGCGACGCGCGCAACAGGGCCCCCGTCTTCAGTCGATGCATGTTTTCCAGTTGCGACTGATTCAGCTTGATGCCGACGCTCTCCAGATCGATCGCCTGCCCGCCGGCCATGCCCAGCGCCCCCGAGGCCAGCGCCAGTTCGCGCACCAGCGCGAGCGACTGTGCGGCGCTCAGGTCGCCCGTGGCTTCGCCGAGCAGCACAAACGCTTGCGTTTGCAGCGCGTCGCCCGCGAGCAGGCCGGTCGCTTCGTCGTATTGCACATGCACCGTCGGCTTGCCGCGGCGCAGATCGTCGTCGTCCATGCACGGCAGATCGTCATGCACCAGCGAATAGGCGTGGATCATTTCCACGGCGCACGCGGCACGATCCAGGGCCGTCTCGCTTGCCTGGGTCACCTCGCCAGCGGCAAAGCACAACAGCGGACGCACACGCTTGCCGCCGCCGAGCACGGCGTAGCGCATCGATTCATTCAGTCGTGCCGAGCCGCCATCGGCGGCCTTGGGCAGCACGGCGTCGAGCGATTGTTCCACACGGGCCTGCACTGCCTGCATCCAGGCCTTGATATTCTGATCCGCCATCGTCTTCATCCTGCACGTGCCCATTGGGCCGTGCGTGTTATTGAGTCGCCCCGCGCCGCGTTGGGACGTCTACGCTCATGCGTCGCGTGTCGAGTGTCGAGTGTCGCGTGTCGCAGGTCGGCTTGCCGCATCACCCGGCGCCGCTCAGAACTCGTCGCGCACCGGCTCGAGCGGCTTGAGCGTCTCTCCCTCGAGCACCTTGACCTGCTGCTCCACCTTCTCGAGCAGGCCCTGGCAGTATTTCACCAGCACGGCACCACGCCGGTAGGCGCCAAGCGACTCCTCCAGCCCCAGCTCACCGCCTTCCATGCGCCCCACGAGCTTTTCCAGCTCGGCGAGCGCAGCCTCATAGGTCTCGGGCAGGTCCTGCGGCACGTCGGGTGCCGCGTCTTGCGACTTTGCAGTCTTGGCCATAAACGCAAAATTCGGGTCGAATGTTCCATTTTACGGCAAAAGCGCATCGGCTCGCAGAGCGTAAATTGCCTCAAAACCGATCGCACTGACAATTTTCGGACATTATTTAACGCAAATCATGGACTTAGCGGCCCTCATGAGCCCAGACAAGGTATAATTCTCGGTTCCCCTAAATCGATTTTTCGATGGTTGGGTTGTTCACTGCTTTCAAGCTAGTCGGGAGTGGGAATGTCCAATCTAAGCAGCGCTTTGCAACTCAAACCGGCCTCGAGCCAACTGCCGGTCTACACGTATTTCGACGAGGCGCTCCTCGCCCGCGAACGTGAAGTCCTCTTCGAACATGGTCCCCGCTACGTAGGCCACGAGCTGATGGTGCCCGACGCCGGCGACTATTTTGCGCTGCCTGCCGAACAGGAAGGTCGCATGCTGGTGCGCAATGGCGCGGGCCAGCATGGCGGCATCGAACTGCTCTCGAACGTCTGCCGTCATCGTCAGGCGATCATGCTGGGCGGCCGTGGCAATGCACGCAACATCGTGTGCCCGCTCCACCGCTGGACTTACGACACGAAGGGCGAACTGCTCGGCGCGCCGCACTTCCCGGAGAAGCCCTGTCTGAACCTCGGCAAGTTCCCGCTGCAACGCTGGAACGGACTGCTGTTCGAAGCGCAGGGCCGCGACGTCCAGGCCGATCTTGCCCGCCTGGGCGTCAAGCATCATCTCGACTTTTCGAACTTCATGTTCGATCACGTTGAAGTGCATGAATGCAATTACAACTGGAAGACGTTCATCGAGGTCTATCTCGAGGACTATCACGTCGTGCCGTTCCATCCCGGGCTGGGCAGCTTCGTTTCCTGCGAAGACCTGAGCTGGGAATTCGGCGACTGGTATAGCGTTCAGACGGTCGGCGTGCACGAAGGTCTTGCCAAACCGGGCAGCCCGATCTATCGACAGTGGCACGACGTACTGATGCGGTACCGCGAAGGCGTGCCGCCGGACTTCGGCGCGATCTGGATGGTGTACTACCCGCATCTGATGATCGAGTGGTATCCGCACGTGCTGGTGGTGTCCTGGCTGATTCCGCGCGGACCGCAGAAAACGACGAACATCGTCGAATTCTATTACCCCGAGGAAATCGCGCTCTTCGAACGCGAATTCATCGAGGCCGAGCGGGCCGCGTATATGGAAACCGCCCGCGAAGACGACGAGATCGCCGAGCGCATGGATGCCGGCCGCCGTGCCTTGTTCGATCGCGGCGTGTCGGAAGTCGGTCCGTATCAAAGCCCGATGGAAGACGGCATGCAGCACTTCCATGAGTTCTTGCGCCGCCAGATGGGCGATTTCTGAGCGCTGGCACGCCAGCACGTCTCACGGGTTGAGATGGTTAGAGTGTCTGGCTGAGACACCACCGAGCGGCCAATGTGGCGCCCGCGAGACTGAATTAAATATTTGCCGAAATTTCGGAGAACGGCGGGCCATCGGCCCGCCGTTTTCGTTAGAATCGTCGCAACGTTCTCGACATGACCGCGCGGGCACTCCATCTGCCGCACGCGTCGCCCGCGCTCGGTTCACCGCGCCTCAGCTCGCTTCTTCGCCGTCAATCGGCCCCCATTCGCCATGCAATCGCTCTGGATGTTGGTCTCCGCCTTCATGTTCACGTTGATGGGGCTATTCATCAAGCTGGCGGCAAACGAATACAACACCGGCGAAATCATTCTCTACCGCAGCCTTATCGGTGTCATCGTTTTGCTGGTGTTGGCGCGCGCACGCGGTCATTCGATTCGAACACGCCACCTCGGCGCGCACGTCAAACGCAGTACTGCCGGCGTAATCTCACTCGGCCTGTGGTTCTATTCCCTGACGCAACTGCCGCTTTCCACGGCGATGACCCTCAATTACATGTCGCCGATCTGGATCTCCCTGATCGTGATGGCGACGGCGGCCATGCGCGGCAGCCTGCGAGCCGACTTCCGCCTGGTCGCCGCGATCTTTGCGGGATTCGTCGGTGTTGCCCTGTTGCTCCAGCCGACCATCGACAGCCAGGCGTGGACTGCCGGCGTGGCGGGCGTCGTCTCGGGCGTGTTCTCGGCCATCGCGTACATGCAGGTCAAGGATCTTGGCGCCGCGGGCGAACCCGATTGGCGCATCGTCTTCTATTTCTCGCTGGGCGGGGTACTGCTAGGCCTCGGCTGGGTCGCCATCGACGGCATGCACGCGCTGACCTGGCGCAGCGCCGGCCTCATGCTCGGAGTCGGTATCGCGGCGCTCGTCGCCCAAACGGCACTCACCCGAGCCTTCAGTTTGGGCAACACGCTGGTCACTGCGAATCTGCAATATTCCGGCGTAATCTTCGCTACACTGATCAGCATGCTTGTCTGGGACGATTGGCCCGCGCTGGCCGGCTGGATCGGCATGCTGCTCATTGTGGCGAGCGGCATGACCGCACTGCGCCGACCGTCGGCCACGGCCTGATGCCGGGCGGTTCCCGCTGCCCGTTCCCCCACGCCCGCCTGCGGAGACGCCATGATTCACACGCACTTCACCACGCTCATCAGCCCGCAAAATCTTGACGCGCTGATGCAAACCGCCGCCGACGGCGGTGCCCCGGTGATCCTCTTCGATTGCCGATTCGATCTCGCGAATCCGACGGCCGGCGAAACGGCGTATGTCGACGGCCACCTCTTCGGCGCCTTCTATACTCACCTCGAACGCGACCTGTCGGGAAGGACGACAGGCAAGAACGGTCGCCATCCGCTGCCCGAGCGCGACACTCTCGCCCGCCAACTCGCCGCGTGCGGGTTGTCGAAGGGCCAGCAAGTGGTGGCTTACGACGCGCAAGGCGGCGTCTATGCCGCCCGCCTGTGGTGGCTGCTGCGCTGGCTCGGCCACGAGTCGGTTGCCGTGCTCGACGGCGGCCTGCAGGCCTGGGAAGCGGCCGGCTTCACGCTCGACGCCGCCCCGCCCGAAGCGCCGCCACCGGGTGATTTCACCGCGGGCGAGCCGCTCGCCACCACCGCCGACGCGGCGGCCATCGAGCGCAACCTGACGTCGCACGAGCGTCTGGTCGTCGATGCACGGTCACCGGATCGGTATCGCGGCGAGAACGAAACCCTCGATCCGATCGGCGGCCACATTCCCGGTGCGGTCAATCACTTCTTCAAGGACAACCTCGGCCCGGATGGGCGCTTCAAACCCTCCGCCGCCCTGCGGGAAGCGTTCACGCAAGTCATCGGCAAGGACCGCCTGCCCGAGCGCATCATCTCGCAATGCGGTTCAGGCGTGACGGCTTGCCACAATCTACTGGCGATGGAGGTCGCGGGCCTTCATGGGGCCAGCCTCTATGCGGGCTCGTGGAGCGAGTGGTGTGCGGACAAGCGCCGTCCGGTCGCCACCGGCGCCCAGCCGTAAGCCCCGCCGGCACCTGCCAACGACATCGCCAGGGCGCTGCTGGGGGCCTCGCGGTCGCGACCGTGGGCGTGCTCGTGATCGTGGCCGTTGAGCCACACCACCAGCGCCAGTCCCACCGCGATCAGCAGAATCTGGGGCAGCGCGTCGCGCGGCGACGTGCGGCGCTGCATCTGCGGCATCAGATCCGACACGGCGATATAGATGAAGCTGCTGGCCGCCAGCGCCAGCAAATACGGGATCAGGCTCTGAAGACGGTCGAGCATGAAGTAACCGAGTACACCGCCGGCCAGCGCCGTGAGGCTCGAGGCCAGCGTCAGCACCAACGCCTTGCGACGCGGAAAGCCGGCGTTGAGCAGCACCATGAAGTCGCCGAGCTTGTGCGCCACCTCGTGGACCGTGATGGACACCGTTGCCGCAAGCCCGAGGCGCGGATCGGTGAGGAACGCCGCCGCGATCACGACACCATCGGCAAAGTTGTGAATCGCGCTGCCGACCAGAATCATCCAGCCGCCTTTGCCTGCTTCATGGGCGTCGTGCCCGTGCTCATGGTGATGCCCATCGCCCTCGTGATGATGGCTATGGCGCAACAGCGCCAGCTTCTCCAGCAGGAAAAAGCCGAGCAAACCACCCAGCAGCCAACCGGTGATGACGTGCGCATCGACGTGCGACTCAAGGCTTTCCGGCAGCAGATGCAGCAGCGCCGTGCCAAGCAGCACGCCCGCCGAAAAGCTGACCATCTTGTCGATGAGCTTCGAGAGCAGGCCAAGCGACAGCGACGCCGCGCCGGCAAGGCTCAGCACGCCGGAAGCCAGCGTGGCGATAACGATGAATAGAAAGATGGCGTCGATGGTGATTCTCCCGCAGGCAAGGCGGCGATTTAACCAGCTTTTCCCGTGACAGGCAAACCGTCGGGTCGCGAAGCACAGTGGCGTACCGCCCCACCGACGGGCTCAATGCTTCCGCCAGCCGGCCCGCAACATCGCCGGCTCACGCCACGCCGTGTTTGCGCAGCCAGTCCAATGCCAATGTCCAACCTTCCTTCGCGTCGGCTTCGACATAGCTCGACCGGTAATCGGCGAAAAATGCGTGCCCCGAATTCGGGAATACCTTCAGCTTCGAGGCTCTCGACGCCGCATCGCCGCGCGCAAGGGCCTCGCGCGCCTGTTCCACGCTTGTCACGGGAATGCCTTGGTCCTTGCCGCCGTACAGGCCGAGCAGCGGTCCGTGCAGCTTGCCCGCGATATCGATCGGCTGGCTCGGGAAATCCGGACTCCTGTCACCAACGATCCGCCCATACCAGGCCACCGCCGCCTTCACGTTGGGATTGTGCGCGTCGTAGAGCCAGGCGACGCGTCCGCCCCAGCAGAAGCCGGTAATGGCGATACGCTTCTCGTCTCCGCCATTGGCCAGCGCCCACTTGAGCGTCGCGTCGATGTCGCGCATCACCTGTTCGTCCGGTGTCTTGGCGACGATCTGCGACTGAATCTCGGCAATCGTGCCCAGCAACTGCGGATCGCCCGCGCGCGCGAACAGTTCCGGCGCGACCGCCAAATAACCGAGTTTGGCGAAACGTCGGCAGATATCGGCGATATGCTGATGCACGCCGAAGATCTCCGAAACCACGACGATGGTCGGCAGATGCGTCTTGCCCGCAGGCTTCGCGTAGTAGACCGGCATTTTGATGCCGGGCACGTCGAGCAGGGTTTCGCCCGCGTCCAGCCCTTGCGTGTCGGTCGTGATGGTTTCGGCCGCCACCGGCAGCACGGCCAGCGCAAACGCCGAACCGACGGCGGTCTTCAGAAAATCGCGCCGGTTGCTCGCCGCCACTTCGGGCACAAGACTATCCAGATCCGCTTGCGACATGTCGTACTCCAGGGAAACACGTCAGTAAAGGCATGCCGGGGAGACCCCCAACGGAAACGTCGGGATGCGCCACCGCCCCGGGGCCGGACGTTGGGATATTACTAGAGTGAAGATGCGCTTGCACTCGGACGCCGGCGCGACGGCGATCGGAACCCTCCGAAACGGGTACCCACCCGCCACAGCGCAGGCCGCCTGGCACCCGGTCAGGCCGCGAACCCGTGCGAACGGACCAGCGGCAAAACGCCAACCCAGCGTCAGTGCAGCTTCACGCGCGGCACGGTCGAACGACGCAGGCGATTGGCAACGGTATCGAGCATCATGCGCCAGACCCCATGCAGCGCCGCCACGTGCATGCGATAGAGCGACGTGTACATCACCCGCGCAAACAGCCCTTCGATGAACATGCTGCCGCCGATGAGCCCGCCCATCAGATTGCCCACCGCGCTGAACTTGCCCAACGAGACAAGCGAACCGAAATCGCGATAAGTGAACGTCGGCAGGCTTTGCCCTTTGAGCCGGGCGTCAATCGCCTTGACCAGGAAGCTCGCCTGCTGGTGCGCCGCTTGCGCGCGCGGCGGCACGAAGCCGTGCTCCGGCCATTCGCAACTCGCGCAGTCACCGAACGCGAAGATGTCCGGATCCGACTTGCTTTGCAGCGTCGGCAACACTTCGATCTGGTTCAGACGATTGACGGCAAGTCCCAGTTGTCCCAGCACCGGCGGCGCCGTAATGCCCGCCGACCAGACCGTGATGTCGGCCGGCAGCACACGACCCCCGGTCGTCGTGACTTCATTCTTGCGCACCTCGGCGACCGAATCGCCACACAGGATGTCGACGTCGAGCTTGCCCAGCAACCCGGCCACCGCTCCCGATACACGCTCCGGCAGCGCCTTCAGAATGCGCGGACTCGATTCGATGATGGTGATGCGCACGTCCTTGCGCGGATCGAGCTTCAACCCGTAGGAGCGCAACACTTCCGCCGTGTTGCGCAGCTCCGCCGACAGTTCAACGCCGGTCGCGCCGGCACCCACGATGACGAGGTTGACCTTGGGGCGGCCTTCGACCTTGGGGGCCGGTGAAACCGCCGTATCGGGCGGCACGTCATGAATGTCGTGTGCGACCGGTGCCGACAGCGCGCTCGGCACGGGCGCTTCGGCTTCATTCTGCGCGCGCACGCAGGCGGCCATCAGCCGACGACGGAAGCGCTCGGCCTGCTCGACGGTATCGAGTGCGATGGTATTTTCCTGAGCGCCGGCCACCCCGAAGAAGTTGGTCGTGCTGCCGATGGCGAGCACGAGCGTGTCATACGCCAATGTGCGCTCGGGCAGCAAATCGCCCTCGCCTTCGTCGGCTGCCGCAGGCACCGCCGCCAGCCGGATCGTCCGGTTCGCGCGATCCAGACCGATCATCTCGCCGGCCGCAAACTCGAAACGATGCCAGTTGGCCTGAGCGACATAAGAGAGCTGATGCGTTGCGGTGTCCATGACACCGGCAGCGACCTCGTGCAACAGCGGCTTCCAGATGTGCGACAAGGACCGGTCGACCAGCGTCACCTGAACGTCCTTGCCACGCCCGTACTTGTCGCCCAGTCGGGTGACAAGCTCCAGACCGCCGGCGCCGCCGCCGACCACAACGATACGATGCACACTCACAATAACTCCCCGTGCTTGGAAAACCGTCCGGCCGGTCGGCATTTGCCGCGCCGGCGATAGCGATTACCTTACCGCAGAGTGCGGAGTTCGGGTATGGCTGTCACCCTATTCCCGCTATTGAGCCATGCGATACGGGCCGACAGCGGCGTCGGCCAAGGCGGGAGGGCCGCCCGTGCGACGCACTCACTTTAGGTGTCAACCCAACGCCGTTCAGTGGGCCTGTTCCCAATTCTCGCCCACGCCGACTTCGGCCACGAGCGGCACGCGCAACTTCGCCACGCCGCACATCAGTTCCGGCAAACGCTTGCGGACCTCGGCCAGTTCATGGTCGGGCACTTCGAGCACCAGTTCATCGTGCACCTGCATGATCTGACGCGTCTGCAGGCCGCTGTCGTCCAACCAGCGCTGCACGGCGATCATCGAGAGTTTGATGAGATCGGCGGCCGTGCCCTGCATCGGGGCATTGATGGCGGCGCGCTCGGCGGCCTGGCGGCGCGGTCCGTTGCCGCCATTGATGTCCGGTAGCCACAGACGGCGTCCGAAGACCGTTTCGACATAGCCGCGCGCCTTCGCACTCTTGCGCGTCTCGTCCATGTAACGCGCCACGCCCGGGTAGCGCATGAAATAGCGGTCGATGTACTGCTTGGCGGCGTCGCGTTCGATACCGAGGTTCGCGGCCAGCCCGAACGCGCTCATGCCGTAGATCAAACCGAAGTTGATGACCTTGGCGTAGCGACGTTGTTCGTTCGACACCTCGATCGGCGTGACGGCGAAGATTTCCGCCGCCGTGGCGCGGTGAATGTCCTCGCCGTTGGCGAATGCGCGCAGCAGACTTTCGTCGCCCGAGATATGCGCCATGATGCGCAGCTCGATCTGCGAGTAGTCCGCCGACACCAGTTGGCTGCCCTGGGGTGCAATGAACGCCTCGCGAATGCGGCGCCCCTCGGCCGTGCGCACGGGAATGTTCTGCAAATTCGGATCGTTCGACGCCAGGCGCCCGGTGATCGCCACGGCCTGCGCATAGTTCGTGTGCACGCGGCCAGTCGAGGCATTGACCATCTTCGGCAACTTGTCGGTGTACGTCGACTTGAGCTTGGCAAGGCCACGGTAATCGAGCAGCACCTTCGGCAACGGATAGTCTTCGGCGAGCTTCTGCAGCACTTCCTCGTCGGTCGACGGGGCACCGCTCGCCGTCTTCTTGACGATCGGCAGTTGCAGCTGCGTGAAGAAAATGTCGCCGATCTGCTTGGGCGAATTCAGATTGAACTGCTGCCCGGCCAGTGTGTACGCTTCGGCTTCGAGCGCGACCAGCTTCTGGCCGATCTCGTCGCTCTGTGCGGCCAGACGGGCAGTGTCGACAAGCACGCCGTTGCGCTCCATGCGTTGCAGCACGCGCGCCGTGGGCATTTCGATGTCTCGGTAGACGAACTCCAGCGTGGCTTCACGCGCCACATCGGGATAGATCGCGCGGTGCAGTCGCAGCGTGATGTCGGCGTCTTCGGCGGCGTAGGCGGTCGCGCGCTCGACGGTCACTTCGTCGAAGCCGATCTGCTTGGCGCCCTTGCCGCACACCTCTTCGTATTTGATCGTCGTCACGCCGAGATGGCGCGCGGCCAGGCCGTCCATGTCATGGCCGCGGTGCGATTCGAGCACGTACGACTGAAGCATCGTGTCGTGTGCAATGCCGCGCAACACGATGCCGTAGTTCTCCAGCACGTGGGCATCGTACTTGAGGTTCTGTCCCACCTTCTTGTGGTCCGGACTTTCGAGCCAATGCTTCAGGCGCGCCAGGACTTCGTCTCGCGGCAATTGGTCGACATCGCCCGGCGCGCGATGCGCCACCGGAAT
Source organism: Pandoraea cepalis (assembly GCF_902459665.1). Taxonomy (GTDB): domain Bacteria; phylum Pseudomonadota; class Gammaproteobacteria; order Burkholderiales; family Burkholderiaceae; genus Pandoraea; species Pandoraea cepalis. The sequence continues at coordinate 28,643 of NZ_CABPSL010000003.1, forward strand.
GTAGGCGGCGCGTCCTGGTTCGCAGGACAACGACAGGCCAACCAGTTGCGCCTGCATCGCGTCGAGCGAGGTGGTCTCGGTATCGAATGCCGTCAACTCGGCCGACTCGATGATCTTCAGCCATGCGTCGAACTGCGCCCACGTCAGCACCGCTTCGTACTCTCGCTCGATCGTGTCGGCCACAGGTGCCGGCGCCGGCTCACCGGCCTGCGTGGCAACGGCGGCCTGCGCTTCGCGCAGCAAGGTCTTGAAGCCGTGACGCACGAAGAAATCGCGCAGCGTTTCGACATCTTCGGGCTGCGACTGCAAGCTCGCGTCGATGGAGGTGACCTGCGGTGCGAGATCGCAATCGAGCGCGACCGTCACCAGCTTGCGCCCCATCGGCAGCCAGTCGAGCGCGCGGCGCAGGTTTTCGCCCGCCGCCCCTTTCACCTCCGCGGCGTTCGCAACGAGATTGTCGAGATCTCCATATTGCGTGAGCCACTTGACGGCCGTCTTCGGCCCGCATTTGTCCACGCCCGGCACGTTATCGACCGTGTCACCGACAAGCGTGAGGTAATCGACGATGCGCTCGGGCGGCACGCCGAATTTCGCGGTGACGCCGGCGGCATCGAGCGTTTCGTTCGTCATTGTGTTGACCAGCGTCACGCGGTCGTTCACGAGTTGCGCCAGATCCTTGTCGCCGGTGGAGACGACCACGCGCATGCCGCGCTCGGCCGCTTGCCTTGCAAGGGTGCCGATGACGTCATCGGCCTCCACGCCATCGATCATCAACAGCGGCCAGCCCATGGCGCGCACCGCCTCGTGAATCGGCTCGATCTGCGCGCGCAGATCTTCCGGCATCGAAGGTCGATTCGCTTTGTATTCGGGGTACCAATCGTCGCGAAACGTCTTGCCCTTGGCATCGAAAACGCAGGCGCTATACTCTGCGTGGACGTCTTTACGCATGCGGCGCAGCATATTGACGATGCCGTGAAGCGCCCCCGTCGGCTCGCCATTGGGACCGCGCAAATCCGGCAGGGCGTGATAGGCTCGATAGAGATAACTCGAACCATCGACCAATAAGAGCGTCTTACCTTCCAGACTTTGCTGTTCCGACATATGACCAAGAGAAGAAAAGAAATACCGAGTCTGCGCATGCTGGCAGACCATGAGCGCGCCACCGCAAAAAAGGCGCGCGCGTCGTGGCAGATGTTCACGATTATGGCAGAGTTCATCGAGGCGACCGAGTACCTGTCCGAGATCCGGCCGGCCGTCAGCATCTACGGCAGCGCGCGCATCAAGCCGAAATCGCCGTTTTACAAACTGACGATGACCATCGCCCGGAAATTCTCCGACAACGGCTTTGCCGTCATCTCCGGCGGCGGGCCCGGCATCATGGAAGCCGCCAACAAGGGCGCGCACGGTGGCGCCTCGCCGACCGTCGGCCTGAACATCGAACTGCCGCACGAACAAAAGGGCAATCAGTACCAGGACATCTCACTGCGTTTCCGACACTTCTTCACGCGCAAGGTCACGTTCGTGAAGAACTCGGACGCGTTCGTCATCATGCCGGGGGGCTTTGGCACGCTCGACGAACTGTCCGAAGTCCTCACGCTCATCCAGACGCAGAAGTCGCGCCAGGTGCCCGTGATTCTCGTCGGCACGGAATTCTGGAAGGGACTGCTCGAATGGGTGCGCTCGACGATGCTGCCGATGGGCCTCATCGGCGAAAAGGATCTCGATCTGGTGCAGGTCATGGACGACCCCGACGACATCCTCAAAGCGGTGTTCGCGTTCTACGACGGCCACATCGAGCCCGAAACGGAAAGCAGCGAGAAGATGTTCTACCTGTAATCGCGACGGGCAGCCGCCCAAGCGTCATCGTCCAAAGTCAATATGGCGCCGCGAGTGATCGCTGGCGCCATATTTTTATGTGGCAGACGGAATATCTGCCGGCGGGGGGATGTCGATCAGCAGCCGGTATCGCGCGGTGTAGTTTCCACGGCCAGACCGAACAACGGGCGCAGGCGCGTGCCGAACACGTTGCCCGCAAACGCCGCCGCCAACCACAGCCAACCGTGCAGGCTGCCCGAGACGATGCCGCTGAAGTACGCGCCGATATTGCAGCCGTACGCCAGACGTGCGCCGTAACCGAGCAGCAATCCGCCGATGACCGCCGCGAGCAGCGAACGCGCTGGAATCTTCCACACGGGGGCAAACTTGCCTGCGATGGACGCGGCCGCGAGGGCGCCGAGAATGATCCCGATGTCCATGACGGTGGTGACGTCCTGTGCGATCGGCGCGTTCAGTACATTGGCCTGCTTCGCCCAGTACGGCCACGAGGCCACGTCGATGCCCAGCGCCATGAACGCCTTGGCGCCCCACAACGCGAACGCCGATGTCACGCCCCACGGACGGCCGGCCAATGCCAGCGTGGCGTAATTGAGCAGCACGAGCGCCAGCGCACCCCACACCAGCGGCCAGGGGCCACGCAGCAACGCGGGCGTGCCCGTTGCGCTGCGCGTCATTGGCACACCGACGACACGGCCGTGACGACGCTTCTCCGCCCACAGCGTCAAGCCACCGATCGCGGCGAACAACGCCAGGTTGGCGACGAGCGCAGGCCACAAGCCCCACGTCTTGACCAGCGAGACCGGCTTGATATGCGGCAGTGCTTCCCACCACGGCAGATGCGCCGTTGCCACCACCGACCCCACGACAAACGCCGCGAGCGTGACGATCATGCGCGTGCTGCCGCCCCCCACGGTATAGAGCGTGCCCGACGCGCAACCGCCGCCGAGTTGCATGCCGACACCGAACATGAAGGCGCCGAACGCCACCGACACGCCAACCGGCGAGACGAAGCCGGCTACCTTGTTACCGAAGAGCACGCCATCCGCCAGCGCGGGAAAGAACAGCACGACACCAACGGCGAGCATGACCATCTGTGCGCGCAGACCCGCACCGCGCCGGTCGGCGATGAACACGCGCCAGGCCGACGTGAAGCCGAATGCGGCGTGGTAAAGCGTCACGCCGAGCAAGGCGCCGATACCGGCCAGTGCGGCCTGCTTCGGCCCTACGGTGGCCTGCACGTAGGCGATGCCCACAAAGATCAGCACCAGCGCGATGGCGAGCGGCCGGGCGTTATAGGAGGACGGCGAAGGCGGGGCCGTTTTGACGGCGGCCGAGGCGGCGGATAACGACATGATTTGGGACTCCAGAATGCAGATGGGCGACACACGGCCGCCCATCAAGACAATGACGCAGGATGCCAGAAGATGACTTCAACGAAAACGATTGTCTTGCGATTTATTTATAACCAAAAGCAATATAAAGATGCTAAGCGTATGCAATCGAATCGCTTAACCCTGCGCCGATGACGAGAAAAAATACGCGTCCACGGCATGGCATCCCTCGACACGCAAGCCACGACGGCACATTCGACGCGATTTCACGATGCGAAGCGGGGGACGTTTGATAGAATGTAAGCATTGGAACCCGTTGCGTCGGCCAGGCTTGCCTCACGCGCCGCGAATGCGTTCCCGCCCTCGGAGAATAATGATGACAACGCGCTTTTCCCGTGTCCTGCCCCTGATGATCGGTGCGGGCCTGCTGTTCGCGGGCCATGCCTTCGCCCAGGATGGTCAGGAGACCTCCGCGCAGGCCGCCAAACGCGAGGCCGACGCCCGCGCCGCCGCCACCAGCAAATCGTCGGTCGACGTCAACCAGGAGCGCAAGCCGAGCTACTACGTCAACGACCAAGGCACCACCGTGACCGAGTTCCGCGACCGCGGCAAACCCACGGAGGTCGATGTCCATTCGCGTTTCGGCACCAATTACCAATTGACCACGCCGCCGGACAACGCGCCGCGCACGCGCGACAACACGTCGCAAAACGACCGCTTGCCGTCCGTCGGCCTGAAGTTCTGACGTCTCTGGTAATCTGAGTCACCTCCGCGCGCCGCCCAGCGGTGCGCCTGCATCCTGTCTGTTTCATACCAGCGGCCCGCTGCACGTGCGCGGGCCGTTTGTCTGAGACATCTCCACTTAACGCACGCATGGCTGTTTTCACTACCGTCTCGCCCGAGCAGCTCCAGGCATGGCTGCAACGCTACGATCTGGGGAATGTTCTCGATTTTCGGGGCATCAGCTCCGGCATCGAGAACACCAACTACTTCCTGACGACCGAGCGCGGCGAGTTCGTGCTGACGCTGTTCGAGAAGCTCACGGCCACGCAGCTGCCGTTTTACCTCCAGTTGATGGGCCATCTCGCCCATCACGGCGTGCCGGTGCCCGATCCGATGCCCGATCGCACGGGCGAGATTCTGAGCGAGTTGAACGGCAAGCCCGCCACCATTGTCACCAAGCTGGCCGGACGCTCCGAGCTGGCCCCCACGCCCGAACACTGTGCGCATGTCGGGGCGATGCTGGCACGCATGCATCTGGCCGGGCGCGACTTCACGCTGGAGCAAGCCAATCTGCGCAGCCTGCCCTGGTGGCGCGAGGCCGCCCCCGAGGTCACGCCGTTCCTGAGCGCCGCCGAACGCGCGTTACTGGATAGCGAGATGGCGCATCAGACGGCGTTCTTCGCGTCGAGTGACTATCGTGCCATGCAGGCGGGTCCGTGCCACTGCGATCTGTTCCGTGACAATGTGCTGTTCGACAAGGCCGACGACGGTTCGCCACGATTGGGCGGATTCTTCGATTTCTACTTCGCGGGCTGCGACAAATGGCTGTTCGATCTGGCCGTGACGGTCAACGACTGGTGCTGCGACCTGTCGACCGGCGTGCTGGACGAGGCGCGTGTGCATGCCATGTTGCGCGCTTACGAGACGGTGCGCCCACTGACCGACACTGAAGCGTCGCACTGGCGCGACATGTTGCGCGCCGCCGCGCTGCGCTTCTGGCTGTCGCGCCTGTATGATTTTCACCTGCCACGGGCGGCCGAAATGCTCAAGCCGCACGATCCGGGGCATTTCGAACGAATCCTGCGCCAACGCATCGAAGCCCATTCCATCCCCTGGCGGTAACTCGACATCCTATCGGAGTCATTCGAACCCTATGCAATTGCTTGAAGTCCCGCCGAAGAGTGGATATGTGTGGCTGCGCCAAGGCATCTGGCTGTTCCGCAAGAACCCGCTCGCCATTCTGACGCTGCTCTTCGCCTATCTGTTCGGGGTGATGGTGCTTTCGATCCTGCCGGTCGTGGGCGCCTTCCTGCCGCTGCTGTTCATCCCAGGCCTGTCGGTGGGTTTCATGGCGGCCTGTCGCGACATCATCAAGAACAAGCAGGTGTTGCCCCACGTATTGCTCGACGGCTTTCGCGGCCACGGCAAGGAAGTCTCGCGCCGGCTGCTCATGCTCGGCGGTTACTACATTGTGGCGATGACCGTCGTGTTCCTGTTCTCGGCGCTGTTCGACGGCGGCGACCTGGTCAACAAGATGCTCTTTGATGGCCGCATCAGCGAAGAGTCGCTCACCAACGGCTCGATGGGCCAGGCGATGCTGGCGGTGGCGGTGGCCTACATACCGGTGGCGATGATGTTCTGGTTCGCGCCGGTGCTCGTCGCCTGGCACGACATCCCGCCCATCAAGGCGCTGTTCTTCAGCTGGACGGCCTGCGTGCGCAACTTCCGTGCGTTCGTCGTCTACGGCCTGTGCACGGCGGTCGTCGCCACCGTGTTGCCGCTGATCGTGACGCTGGCGATGGCTGCGATGGGCATTCATCAATACGCGATGCTCTTGCTGATGCCTTACTCGATCCTGTTCACGGCCGTGCTGTATTGCTCGTTCTACGCGAGCTATCGCGGTTGCTTCGGCGTGCAGGAGATCGGCGCCATCGATCCGAACGTCGCCCCGCCTGAAGCGTAAGCGGAAACGTCGGCGTCAACGACAGACGCGCAAAACAAAGGGCACCCGCGGGTGCCCTTTGTCGTGGGTGACCATGATGGCCGCGCCGTTACTCGATCGGCTGGAGCTTCGCGACCGCCAGCGCCAGCCACTTCTCACCATGTCGGCCGAATTTCACGTGGGCGCGGGCTTCCGCCCCCGCGCCCTCCAGGCCGATAATCTTGCCTTCGCCGAACTTGGTGTGAAAAACGCCCTGCCCCAACTTGAAGCCCGTCTCCGACGCGCGCGAACGGTCGGCCAGCGCCTGCTCCGACCGGGTGGCCACCCACTCTTCCGGCTTCGGCGCACTCGTCTTGCCCCGCCCGAACCAATCGCGCCCCCAGGCCGGCTCGGCCTGCCCCAGCCGCGCGCCCGGCTGCGCCCGCGGTGTCAGGAACTTCAACACCGTCTCGGGGATTTCGTCGAAGAAGCGCGAGCGCACGTTGTAACGCGTCTGCCCGTGCAGCATGCGGCTTTGCGTGAACGACAGATACAGCCGTTCCTTGGCACGCGTAATGGCCACGTACATCAGGCGCCGCTCTTCTTCGAGACCGTCGAGTTCGAGCGCACTGTTCTCGTGCGGGAAGAGTCCCTCTTCGAGACCGGTGACGAACACCGCCGTAAATTCAAGCCCCTTGGCCGCGTGTACCGTCATCAACTGCACAGCGTCTTGCCCGGCTTCGGCCTGGTTGTCTCCCGCTTCGAGCGACGCGTGCGACAGGAAGCCGGCGAGCGGCGTCATCTCCACCGGCGCATCGGCGTCGACCACACCGTCGGGCGAGGCCAGCACGTCGGGCGCGCCCGGCAGCGCAGGACGCATGGCAATCAACCGCGCCGGGGCATCGAGCCCATAACCTTCCTCGGCAACGAATGCCGTGGCCGCATGCACCAATTCCTGCAAGTTCTCGATGCGATCCTGGCCTTCCTTCTCGGTCTGATAATGCGCGATCAACCCACTGGCGTCGATGACGCGCGCCACCACCTCCGGCAGCGTGAGCCGCTCGGTATCGTGGCGCATCTGCTCCACGAGCCGCACGAATGCCGTCAGATTCGTGCCCGCCTTGCCGGTCATATAGGGCACTGCGGCATACATCGAGCAGTTGTAGAGTCGCGCCGCGTCGGCCAGTTGCTCCAACGAACGCGCGCCAATTCCCCGCGTCGGGAAATTCACGACCCGCGCGAACGCCGTGTCATCGTTCGGATTCTCGATCAGGCGTAGATACGCCAGCGCATGCTTGACTTCCTGACGCTCGAAAAAGCGCAAACCGCCATACACCCGATAGGCGATGCCCGCCCCCACGAGCGCGTGCTCCATCACCCGCGACTGGGCGTTGCTGCGATAGAGAATGGCGACGTCCTGCCGCGAGAGACCCTGCGCGACGAGCGCCTTGATCTCTTCGACGAGCCAGCTCGCTTCCTGCAGGTCGGTGGCCGCCTCATAGACACGGATCGGCTCGCCGTGCCCCGCGTCGGTGCGCAAATTCTTGCCCAGACGCCGCGCATTGTTGGAAATCAACGCGTTGGCCGCGTCGAGGATATTGCCGTGCGAGCGGTAGTTCTGTTCCAGCTTGATCAGGTGGCGCACGCGGAATTCACGCTCGAAGTCGGCCATATTGCCGACGTTGGCGCCACGAAACGCATAAATACTCTGATCGTCGTCGCCCACGGCGAATACCGCGGCGTTCGATCCCGCGAGCATCTTGAGCCACGCGTACTGGAGCTTGTTCGTATCCTGGAACTCGTCGACCAGAACGTGCCGGAAGCGCGACTGGTAGTGCACGCGCAACGGCTCGTTGTGCTTGAGCAGCTCGTAACAGCGCAGCAGCAGTTCGGCGAAATCGACCACGCCTTCGCGCTGGCACTGCGCCTGATAGGCGGCGTAAAGCTCGACGAACTTCTGATTGAAGGCGTCGTTGGCCTCGACCTCGTGCGGGCGCAGGCCCTGTTCCTTGGCGTTGTTGATGAAATACTGCAGGTTTTTCGGCGGATACTTCTCGTCGTCGACATTCGACGCCTTCAGCAGACGCTTGATCGCGGAGAGCTGGTCGGCCTGGTCGAGGATTTGGAAGCTCTGCGGCAGCCCGGCGTCGCGAAAATGCGCGCGCAGCATACGGTTGCACAACCCGTGGAAGGTGCCGATCCACATGGCGCGCGTGCTGATCGGCAGCATCGCCCCCAGACGGGCCTGCATTTCCTTGGCCGCCTTGTTGGTGAAGGTGACGGCCAGAATCCCGGCCGGCCCCACGTGCCCGTGCTGGATCAGCCAGGCAATACGCGTGGTCAGCACGCGCGTCTTGCCGGAACCCGCGCCCGCCAGAATGAGGGCCGGCTCGTCCGGAAGGGTTACGGCGGCCAGTTGTTCGGGGTTCAGATTGGCGAGCAGATCGGGCATGTCGGGAAGGAAATTCGAGTGAAGCTCGATTATAAATCCTGCTGCGGCGCGGAAATGCCACCGAATCTTTTATAATTCAAGGTTTCACGCATTACACGGTCCATCCAATCCATGAGCGACAGCGACAATACGCTTGCCAAGAGCTTCGAGCCGCAGGACGTCGAAGCCCACTGGGGCCCCGAATGGGAGCGCCGCGGCTATGCCCGGCCGACTTTCGACGACGCCCGCGAAGATTTCAGCATCCAGTTGCCGCCGCCGAACGTGACCGGCACGCTGCACATGGGTCACGCGTTCAACCAGACGATCATGGATGGCCTCACCCGCTATCACCGCATGAAAGGCGCCAATACCCTCTGGGTACCGGGCACCGACCACGCGGGCATCGCCACGCAGATCGTCGTCGAGCGCCAGCTCGATGCCCAGAAAGTCTCGCGCCATGACCTCGGCCGCGAGAAATTCGTCGAGCGCGTCTGGGAATGGAAGGAAGAATCGGGCAGCACGATCACGCGTCAGGTGCGCCGCCTGGGCGCATCGATCGACTGGAGCCGTGAATACTTCACGATGGACGAGAAGATGTCGCGCGCCGTGCGCGACGTGTTCGTCACGCTCCACGAGCAAGGATTGATCTATCGCGGCAAACGTCTCGTGAACTGGGAATCGACCCTGCTCACGGCCGTGTCCGACCTGGAAGTGGTGAGCGAGGAAGAAGACGGCTCGCTGTGGCACATCCGATACCCGCTCGCCGACGGCTCGGGCTCGCTCACGGTGGCGACCACGCGTCCGGAAACGATGCTCGGCGACACCGCACTGATGGTCCATCCGGAAGACGAGCGCTACAAGCACCTGATCGGCAAGACGGCCAGGCTGCCGCTGTGCGATCGTGAAATCCCGATCATTGCCGACGATTACGTCGATCTCGAATTCGGCACGGGCGTAGTGAAAGTCACGCCGGCACACGACTTCAACGACTACGCTGTCGGTCAGCGCCACAACCTGCCGCAGATCAACATTCTCACGCTCGACGCGAAGATCAACGACAACGCCCCGGAAAAGTACCGCGGGCTCGATCGTTTCGACGCGCGCAAGCAGATCGTGGCCGATCTCGACGCCCTCGGCCTGCTCGAATCGGTCAAGCCGCACAAGCTGATGGTGCCCCGCAGCGATCGCACCGGCACGATCATCGAGCCGATGCTCACCGACCAGTGGTTCGTGGCGATGAGCAAACCGGCCCCCGAAGGCACGTTCCATCCGGGCAAGTCGATCACCGAAACCGCGCTCGACGTCGTGCGCAGCGGCGAGATCAAGTTCGTCCCGGAGAACTGGACGACCACCTACAACCAGTGGCTCGAGAACATTCAGGACTGGTGTATCTCGCGTCAACTCTGGTGGGGCCACCAGATTCCGGCCTGGTATGACGACGCCGGCAACGTGTATGTCGCTCGCACGGAAGCAGAAGCGGCCGAAAAGGCCCGCGCGGCAGGCTACACCGGCGCGCTCAAGCGCGACGAAGACGTGCTCGACACGTGGTTCTCGTCGGCGCTCGTGCCATTCTCGTCGCTCGGCTGGCCGCAAGAAACACCCGAACTCAAGCATTTCCTGCCGTCGTCGGTACTCGTGACCGGTTTCGACATCATCTTCTTCTGGGTGGCGCGCATGGTCATGATGACCACGCACTTCACCGGCAAGGTACCGTTCAAGACGGTCTACGTGCACGGTCTGGTGCGCGACGCCGAAGGTCAGAAGATGTCCAAGTCGAAGGGCAACACGCTCGATCCGATCGACATCGTCGACGGCGTGTCGCTCGACGCCCTGCTCGCCAAGCGCACGACGGGTCTCATGAACCCGAAGCAGGCAGCGAGCATCGAGAAGAAGACGCGCAAGGAGTTCCCGGACGGCATTGCGCCGTTCGGCACCGACGCGCTGCGCTTCACGTTCGCCTCGATGGCCACGCTTGGCCGGAACATCAACTTCGATCTGGCGCGCTGCGAAGGCTATCGCAACTTCTGCAACAAGCTGTGGAACGCCACGCGCTTCGTGCTGATGAACTGCGAAGGTCACGACTGCGGTCTTGCGCCGTGCGTAGGCGATTGCGGCCCGGACGGCCAGCTCGACTTCTCGCGCGCCGACCGCTGGATCGTGTCGTTGCTGCAACGCGTGGAAGCCGATGTCGCGAAGGGCTTCGCCGACTACCGCTTCGACAACATCGCCAGCGCGATCTACAAGTTCGTCTGGGACGAGTACTGCGACTGGTACGTTGAACTGGCCAAGTGGCAAATTCAGAACGGCACCCCGGCGCAACAACGCGCCACGCGTCGCACCTTGCTGCGCGTGCTCGAAACGGTGCTGCGTCTGGCGCATCCGATCATTCCGTTCATCACCGAAGCGTTGTGGCAGAAGGTGGCACCGCTGGCTGGCCGCTATCCGGCGGACAAGGCAGCAGGCGAAGCCAGTCTCATGGTGCAGCCGTATCCGGTGGCCGACGCCAGCAAGATCGACGAAGGCGATGAAGCCTGGATGCAGCAGTTGAAGACCGCCGTCGACGCCTGCCGCAACCTGCGCGGCGAAATGAACCTCTCGCCCGCGCAACGCGTGCCGCTGCTGGTCGCGGGCGATGTGGACTTCCTGACGTCGATTGCGCCGTATCTGCAAACGCTCGCCAAGCTCTCTGAAGTGCAAGTGCTGGCAGACGAAGCGACGCTCGACGCGCAAGCGGCCGGTGCGCCGCTTGCTGTTGTGGGTGCGAACAAGCTGGCGCTCAAGGTGGAAGTCGACGTCGCCGCGGAGCGCGAGCGACTCGGCAAGGAAGTGAAGCGCCTCGAAGGCGAGATCGCCAAATGCCACGGCAAGCTTTCCAACGAGAGCTTCGTGGCACGTGCGCCCGCCAATGTGGTGGAACTCGAGAAGCAACGATTGGTCGACTTTGAAGCGGTTCTCGGTAAATTGCAGGCCCAGCTCGCTCGCCTGCCCGCCTGAGACGTGCTCATATCACCAGGGAGATACCAATGAAAACCGTTGTGACGAAAGCCGTGTTCCCCGTTGCGGGCCTCGGCACCCGATTCCTCCCGGCCACCAAGGCAAGCCCGAAGGAAATGCTGCCCGTCGTGGACAAGCCGCTGATTCAATACGCGGTGGAAGAAGCGGCGGCCGCCGGTATTACGGAGATGATCTTCGTGACGGGCCGCAACAAGCGCGCGATCGAAGACCACTTCGACACGGCCTTCGAACTCGAAGCGGAACTCGAGGCCAAGAACAAGCAGGCGCTGCTCGACGTGGTGCATTCGATCAAGCCGCCGCATATCGACTGTTTCTACGTGCGCCAGCCCAAGGCGTTGGGCCTGGGTCACGCCGTGCTGTGCGCCGAAAAGCTCGTGGGCGATGAGCCGTTCGCCGTCATCCTCGCCGACGACTTGCTCGACGGCGAGCCGCCGGTGCTCAAGCAGATGGTCGACCTGTACAACCACTATCACAACTCGATCATCGGCGTGGAAGAGATCCCCATCGAGCAAAGCCGCTCGTACGGGATCGTCGCGGGCAACGAGTGGGGCGAGAAGGATATCGTCAAGCTCACGAACATCGTCGAAAAGCCGGCGCCGGAAGATGCCCCGTCGAATCTGGGCGTGGTCGGCCGTTATGTGCTGCGCCCGCGCATTTTCGATTGCATCCGCGAAATCGATCCGGGCTCTGGCGGCGAGATTCAGTTGACCGACGCCATCCAGAAGCTGATGCAGGATGAAGTCGTGCTGGCGTATCGCTACCAGGGCAAGCGCTTCGATTGCGGCAGCAAGCTCGGCTACTTGAAAGCCACCGTGGAGTTCGCGCTGCGCCATCCGGAACTCAAGGATGCCTTCCGCGAATACCTGCGCGAGACGCAACTCGATCTGGCATAAGCGCCAGGCCTTGTATCAAAGAAAAAGCCGACGGCAGTTGTCCGTCGGCTTTTTTGTGCCCGCTGCGCCGCGCATCACGCTGCGGCGGGCGGGTTCGGCGAGATGCCGCCACGCGATCAGCGGCGGCGCATCAGGAAGTGAAACGTCTTGCCCTCTTCCCGCGATTCGATGAGTTCGTTGCCGGTTTGCTTGGCAAACGCGCTGAAGTCGCGCGCCGAGCCCGGATCGGTGGCAATGATGTGCAACACTTCGCCGCTCTGCATGTCGGCGAGCGCTTTCTTGGCGCGCAGAATCGGCAGCGGGCAGTTCAGTCCGCTTGCGTCGACTTCTTTCTGAAATTCCATGCTCATGTTCCTGATGTCCCTTGGATCCGACTCGTTCTGATCGTGTACCGGGGGTTGGCCCGCAAGCTGCGATTCTACCGCAGTCCTCGCGCCCGCTTGTCAGCCGGCAATGGATAGCCGGGCCGATTCGACGTACTCGACCGGCAGATTGCGCCGCCGCAGCCACTCGGCCACCGCGTGCCCGGTGCCGGCGCGCCACGGACGCACCCGCTCAGGCTCGACAAGCCGGAACTCGGCGAGTTCGTCCGACAGACGAATGTCGCCATCGCAGACCGCGTGATACGCGATGATCAGCTCGTTCTTGCGCATGAATTCGTAGACGCCGAGCAGCGACATCGCGCCAGCATCCAGATTGGTCTCTTCCTTGATCTCGCGCCGGATGCCGTCTTCAGGCGTTTCGTCGCGCTCGAGAAAGCCCGTGATGAGCGCAAACATGCCTTCGGTCCAGGTGGCATTGCGCGCCAGCAGGATCTGGCCGCGGTACTCCACGAGTCCGGCCACGACCGGCAGCGGATTGTCCCAATGGACGAAACCGCAAGCCGCGTCGGGACAGGCGCGGCGAATGCGCCCGGCGACCTCGCGCGAGTCGAGCGGCGAGGCACAGCGGGGACAGAAAATGAGTTCGTTCATGATCGTTGTTTGGCGAATTCGAATATCTTAAATGAACTCATGACGCGCTGCACATTCGGTAGATTCCGAGACGCCTGTGGACCAAGCCCATTGGGACCACGGCGTATAATCGTGCAAACCCTTCTCCGTCGTCGCTCACGATCCCGTGTCAGATCTCTCGTCCAACGCCTCGTCAACACCGCCCTCCCCTCCTGCGTCGCCCGCATCGCTCACATTATCGAAGCGGCTGGCCAGACGTGGCATCCATCGCTCGCGTCGTCTCTGGCATAACTACGGCGTGTTCTGGCTGGGTGCGGTGCTCGTGGGTCTGGTCTCGGTGGTGTACGCCAAGCTGATCGACTTCGGCTTCGAGCTGTTCCAGCGCATGCTGTCGCATGGCATCTGGCTGCCCCTGATCGTCACGCCGCTTGGCGCCTCGCTGGCCATCTGGCTGACGCAGAAGTTCTTCCGCGGCTCAGAGGGCAGTGGGATTCCTCAAGTCATCGCAACACTTCAGGAGTCACGCCTGTCGTCGTCGCTATTGTCGATGCGCATCATGATTGGCAAGATCGCGATCTCGTTTATCGGCATTCTTTGCGGCTTCACCATCGGTCGCGAGGGGCCGACGGTGCAGATCGGTGCGTCGCTCATGTATGCGATGCGGCGTGGGTATCGGCGAAGCAGCGTGCACATCGAGCGTCAATTGACGCTGGCCGGCGCCGCCGCCGGTCTCGCGGCGGCCTTCAACACCCCGCTCGCGGGGGTCGTGTTCGCGATCGAGGAACTGAGCCGTAGCTTCGTGGCACGCAGCAGTGGCACGCTCATCACGGCCATCATCTTTTCCGGCGTCGTGGCACTCGGTCTACAGGGCAACTACCTGTACTTCGGACAGATCAAGGCGATCAGCGACTTTCACTGGACGCTGATCCCGGTACTTGTTGCCGCAAGTCTGCTGAGCGGCGTGGCCGGTGGACTGTTCGGCTGGCTGATGCTCAACGTGCCACGCTGGTTGCCCGGGCCGCTGGTCGGCATGCGCCGTGCGCATCCGGTGCGATTCGCGTTCCTGTGTGGCCTGGCGATCGCGTTGATCGGACTCGCCTCGGGGGGCACAACCTTCGGCAGCGGCTACGCTGAGGCGCGCGGCCTGCTGGAGTCGCATGTCGCACTCTCGCCGCTTTACGCGCTGCTCAAGTTTGCAGCGTTGTGCGTGTCCTATATGTCAGGAATCCCTGGCGGCATTTTCGCGCCGTCGCTCGCCATTGGGGCCGGGCTGGGCAACGTGATGGCCCATCTCACATCGGTGGTGCCGCTCCCGGCCATTGCCGCGTTGTGCATGGTCGGGTATCTGGCGGCGGTCACGCAATCACCGATCACGTCGTTCGTGATCGTCATGGAGATGATCGACGGCCACCAGATGGTGATCCCGCTCATGGCCGTGGCCCTGCTCTCGACCCAGGTGTCGAAAACGATCGCGCCGTCGTTCTATCACGCGCTGGCGCATCGTTTTCTCACCCCCACGGTGCCCACACCGCGACAAGCATAAATCGCGCGACGGACTGCCGTGCCGGGATCGATGACGTGTGCGTCACCGGTTCGCGCACAGCGCCCGAATATCCGCCGCCAGACGCTCGACCGTCTCCGGCCGGGTGTCCCACGCGCACATCAGGCGGCAACCGCCCGCGCCGATGAACGTATAGAAGCGCCAGCCCTTGGCGCGGAGCGCCTCGATCACATGCAGCGGCAGTTCCGCGAATACGGCATTGGCTTGCGTCTCGAACATGATCGACACACCCGGCACGTCGCGAATGCGCTGCGCGAGCAACTGCGCCATCGCATTCGCGTGACGCGCGTTGCGCAGCCACGTGTCGTTCTCCAGCATGCCAAGCCAGGGCGCGGAAATGAAGCGCATCTTCGAGGCCAATTGCCCGGCCTGTTTTACCCGATACGCGAAGTCTTCCGACAGCGAGCGATTGAAGAACACCACTGCCTCGCCGACCGGCAGCCCGTTCTTCGTACCGCCGAAGCAAAGCACGTCCACGCCGGCCCGCCACGTCACGTCGCCCGGATGACAGTCCAGCGTCGCGACCGCATTGGCAAAGCGCGCGCCATCCATATGCACGCGCAAGTTGCGCCGTTTGGCCAACGCCGAGATCGCCTTGACCTCGTCGACCGAGTAGACCGTGCCGACCTCCGTGGCCTGCGTCAGCGTGACGACCTTGGGCTTCGGGAAGTGAATATCGGAGCGTCGATTGATGACGGACTCGATGGCGTCCGGGGTGAGCTTGCCGTCGTTCTCGCGACCGCGGGCGGTAAGCAGCTTCGCGCCATTGGAGAAAAATTCGGGACCGCCGCACTCGTCGGTCTCGACGTGGGCCAGTTCGTGGCAGATCACGGAGTGATACGACTGCGACAACGAGGCCAGCGCCAGTGAATTTGCCGCCGTGCCGTTGAAGACGAAGAAGACGTCGCAATCCGTATCGAACAGATTGCGAATACCGTCGCAGACACGCTGCGTCCAGGTATCGTCGCCATAAGCGACTTCGTGGCCGCTGGCATTGGCCTCAATCAGATAATGCAACGCCTCGGGACAAATCCCGGCGTAGTTGTCCGACGCGAAATGTTGTGGCGTTTGCGCCGCCCCGCCATCGGCGGCCGTCAGGGACGGAGCGTTCGTGAGGGTGGAAGCGGGAATGTTCGATGCAGACGGGACTTGCGACATGACAACCTCATCAATGCGGCAGGGATCCTGCGAGCCCCCTGCCTTCGACCTACCGGTGGCGCCCCTGCGGGAGACCACCGGCACCTTCAGACTGACTCGGGACGCGGATCCGACCACAGCGCGCCGGCGGTGGCCCAGTTCTCGGGCTTGACGTCAGTAATGATGATGTCGACAGACTCCGGCGTGCAACCGATCGTCGCGACGGCCGCTTCCGTGACCGCTTTGACGAATGCGCGCTTTTGCTCGATCGAGCGCCCTTCGAACATCTCGACGTGAAACGTTGGCATTGCAGTCTCTCTCCTTGTGTCGTTATCAAGATCGGCAGCGCCGCCCACGCTCGCATTCAAAGCTTGCGGGCTTGCCGTGCGTTCCCGATGTTGCGCCCGCGCGGCGTTCAATCGCGAAACGAGACGTCTATTCTATCCAGTTTGCGCAGCAGCGCAGGCCACTCGAGCACGCCTTCGATGGCGCCACCATCTTCGAGCTGAAGCGCGGTCTTGTCCTGCACGGCCGGACTCGGCAGATGGGGCGCCGTACCGCCCGCCAGCGCCTGCAACTGGATCTCGCACGCCTTGATGAGCGTTGCCATCAGCACGAAGGCCTCGGCCACCGAGCGTCCCGTCGTAAGCGTGCCGTGATTGCGCAACAGCATGGCCGAATGCGCGCCGAGCGACGCCACGAGCCGCTCGCCCTCGGACGGCGAAAACGCCAGCCCCTCGTAATCGTGATATCCGATACGCTCGTGAAAACGCAATGCGTGCTGCGAGATCGGCAGCAGACCTTGCGGCTGGATCGACACCGCGATACCTGCCGTGTTGTGCAGATGCATGACGCACACGGCGTCCGGACGTGCCGCGTGCACCGCGCCATGCAGCGCAAACCCGGTCACGTTCACCGGATGTTCGCTCTCGCCCACGATCTCGCCGGTCATCGTGATCTTCACCAGGTTCGACGCTGTCACCTCATCGAACGTCAGACCGAATGGATTGATGAGGAAGTGCCCCGGCTCTCCCGGCACCATCGCCGAGATATGGGTGTAGATGAGATCGTCCCAGCCATACAGCGCAACGAGCCGGTAACACGCCGCGAGGTCGACACGCATCTGGCGCTCGGCGTCGCTGATGGCCGTGGCGGCCTTTCTGCCCGCCTGCAGGGTAAAAGACATAGCAAGTTCCAAGGGGATGAGAGTGTCGCCGCGGCGCCTTGGCGCCCGGGCGCCCAGGCGCATCAAGGTGCGCGCTCGAGCGAGCGTCGCCAGTCCCATACGAAGCCGATCGCCCCGAACACCAGCGCGCCACTCGCACATAGCAGTGCTGCCGTGAAGTTACCGGTCGCCGCGACCAGAGGCGCCGCGACCAGCGGTCCAACGATCTGCCCGATCCCGTAGGATGCCGTCACCAGGCCGATCAGACCATTGGCATTGTCCCCACGCAGGCGTCGGCACTCGCGCACCGCGTACACGGTAATCGCCGTGAACGGCAGTCCGACCAGCACGCTACCCACCGCGAACCCCACGACGTTCGGCAGCACAATGCCGATGCCGACGCCCAACCCTTGCGTGACATAGCATGCCGCGAGCAGTAGACGATTGTCCCAGGCCTGTGGCGCCCGTGCACCGATGATCGCACCGGGCATCACCATGAGGCCGAGCAACGGAAAGAAGAGATCCGGCCACGGCGAGCCAGGCAGCGCCTGTCGCGCAATCACCGGAAGGAAGGTGGCGGTGATGATGTAGCCGAAGCCGGCAAATCCGTAGAGCACCGTGACGGGAATCACCGTCTCGCCGCTGCCATGATTGACGGCATGCGCCGCGGGTTGCGCCTGTGCGGCGTGCGTAGCGTGCCCGGGGTTTGCCGCGCCGGCCGCCGTCGCGGGTGCGGGGCCATCCGGCTCGAAGGTGCGCCAGATCAACACGAGCAGCGCCAGCGCCAGCCCCCCGCACAGGAGCCAACCACCGCGCGCAGGCCACGCGAGCGAGCTGTTCAGGCTCGCGAGCAGCCCCGTCACCACGATGCCGGCGCCGGGGCCCGCGAAAATCACGCCCCCCAGACTCGGCATGTGTAGCTCACCGAGCTTTCGGAAGGCCCAGCCGGCCGAGAACACCATCGCCCAGGCACTCATGATCCCCGCCAGCGTACGCACGACGGCCCACACGGCGAACGAATCGAGCAGGCCCATGGCGAGCGTCAGCACGACCGTGAGCGCCAGTGCGAAACGCACGATGCGCGTCGGGGTGAAGCGCAGCCACATACACGACAGCGCGCCGACGAAGTAGCCCGCATAGTTGAGCGACGCGAGCCAACTGCCGTGTTGAATGTCGGTGAGGTGCTCATGCAGCATCAGCGGCAACATCGGCGTGAACGCGAAGCGGCCAATCCCCATGGCAATGGCGAGCGCGAGCATGCAAGACAGCGCAATGCGCCACGCCGCGCGCTCAGGGGACGGCTGGCGCGACGAGATGGCGCGGTCGGATTCGGTGAAAGTGGCGGGCATAACGGTAGCGGGGGAAAATCGCGCGACGACACGCGAGGTCTGCCGAATACTTTACATGCAAACCATCAGGACAAGCGGGGGTTCCCCTGTGGCATCAGGGGCAATGCGCGGCATTTTCCGTGCGCGTCCGCCTGAATCCTTTCGCTTGCGAAACACTGACCTCTCCCGCTTACAGATCCTTTCGAATACCGAAACTGTACTGCTGGGGCATCAGGCCACATGATAAAAAAACCCCAAGGGTCGGATCGCGATCCAACGCTTGGGGTTCTGTGCAACTTGCGTGCGGCAAGCGGCAAGCGCGATCCCGACGCGCTACCGGGGCTGGCAGGTCCCACAGCGAGCCGCGACGGACACCGCCGCGCTCGCCTCACCGTTACAGCTTGCCAGCCACCCAGCCCTGCACACCGGCGAGCGCCTGCGACAACTGCGACGGATCGGTACCACCGGCCTGCGCCATGTCGGGACGACCACCGCCCTTGCCGCCGACCTGTTGCGCGACGAAGTTGACCAGCTCACCCGCCTTGACCTTGCTGGTGGCGTCGGCCGTCACGCCGGCGATCAGGCTGACCTTGCCGCCCTCGACCGCCGCGAGCACGATTGCCGCGCTGCCCAGCTTGTCCTTGAGCTTGTCCATCGTCTCGCGCAGCGACTTGACGTCGGCGCCTTCGAGTTGCGCGGCCAGCACCTTCAGACCGCTCACATCGACGGCCTTCTCGAGCAATTCGTCGCCCTGGCTCGACGCCAGCTTAGACTTGAGTGCCGCCAGTTCCTTTTCCAGCGACTTGACCTGTTCCTGCACCTGCGCGATGCGTGGCGTCAGTTCGGCCGGCTGGGTCTTGAGCGCCGCAGCCGCTTCGTTGACCTGATCGTCGAGCTTCTGCACGAAACGCACCGAGTTGTCGCCGGTGATCGCTTCCACGCGGCGAATACCGGCGGCGACGCCCCCTTCCATCACGATCTTGAACAGGCCGATGTCGCCCGTGCGCGCCACGTGCGTACCGCCGCACAGTTCGCGCGACGTGCCGATATCGAGCACCCGCACTTCGTCGCCGTACTTCTCACCGAACAGCGCCATCGCGCCGCCCTTCACCGCGTCGTCAAACGACATCACGGCGGCCTGCGTCGGAGCATTGGCCAGCACTTCGGCGTTGACGATGTCCTCCACACGACGGATGTCGTCGGCCGTCATCGCGGCATTGTGGGCAAAGTCGAAACGGGTCTTGTCGGCGTCGACGAGCGAGCCCTTCTGTTGCACGTGGCCGCCCAGCACTTCGCGCAGCGCCTTGTGCATCAGGTGCGTTGCGGAGTGGTTGCGAACGGTGCGTGCGCGACGCACGGCATCGACCTGCGCCGTGACCGCCGCGCCCACGGTCAATTCACCCGATTCCAGCTTGCCGTAGTGACCGAAGACGTCAGCCTGAATCTTCTGCGTGTCCGACACACCGAAGCGGGCGCTGCCCGCCGTAATCAGCCCTTGATCGCCCACCTGGCCGCCCGACTCTGCGTAGAAAGGCGTGGTATCGAGCACTACGATGCCCTGCTGCCCGGCGGCGAGCTTGTTCACACTCGTGCCGTCGACGTAGAGCGCGGTCACCTTCGCGCCGTCGAGCGCGAGCTTGTCGTAGCCCTGGAAGCGCGTCTTGTCGCCGTTGTATTCGAGGGCCGTCGCCATCTTGAACTTGCCGGCGGCACGCGCCTGTTCGCGTTGACGCGCCATGGCGGCGTCGAAGCTCGCTTCGTCCACGGTGATGCTGCGCTCGCGGCAGACGTCCGCCGTCAGGTCGAGCGGGAAGCCGTACGTATCGTGCAGTTTGAAGGCGAGTTCGCCGTCGAGCGTAGTCACGCCGCGCTTGGCCAGATCGGCCAGGGCGCCGTCGAGAATCTCCATGCCGTTCTCGATGGTCTCGCCAAAGCGTTCCTCTTCCTGCTTGAGCACGTCGGTCACGCGCTGCTGCGCCTGCGCCAGTTCCGGATAGGCCGCGCCCATCTCGGCGACCAGGTCGGGCACGAGCTTGTAGAAAAACGGCGTCTTGCAGCCGAGCTTGTAACCGTGGCGGATCGCACGGCGGATGATTCGGCGCAGCACATAGCCGCGGCCTTCATTGCCCGGAATCACGCCGTCGACGATCAGGAACGAGCACGCGCGGATGTGATCGGCGATCACCTTGAGCGAGTTCGCGGCGAGATCGGTCACGCCGGTCTCACGGCCGGCCGCCTTGATCAGGTGCTGGAACAGGTCGATCTCGTAGTTGCTGTGCACGTGTTGCAGCACGGCCGCGATGCGCTCCAGCCCCATACCGGTATCCACGCACGGCTTGGGCAGCGGCGTCATGTTGCCCTGCTCGTCGCGATTGAACTGCATGAACACGAGGTTCCAGACTTCGATATAGCGGTCGCCGTCTTCTTCCGGCGATCCGGGCGGGCCGCCCCACACGTCTGCGCCGTGGTCGAAGAAAATTTCCGAGCACGGGCCGCACGGACCGGTGTCGGCCATCTGCCAGAAGTTGTCCGACGCGTAACGCGCGCCCTTGTTGTCGCCGATGCGGATGATGCGCTCGGTCGGCACGCCGACTTCCTTTGCCCAAATGTCGTAGGCTTCGTCGTCTTCCTGGTAGACGGTCACCCAGAGCTTGTCTTTCGGAAGTTTGTAGACGTCCGTCAGCAGTTCCCAAGCGTATTGAATGGCTTCGCGCTTGAAGTAATCGCCGAACGAGAAGTTGCCGAGCATTTCGAAGAACGTGTGATGGCGGGCCGTGTAGCCGACGTTTTCGAGGTCGTTGTGCTTGCCGCCCGCGCGCACGCTGCGCTGGGCCGTGGTCGCGCGCTTGTAGGGGCGCGTTTCGAGACCGAGGAAGACGTCCTTGAACTGCACCATGCCGGAGTTCGTGAACAGCAGCGTGGGGTCGTTGGACGGCACGAGGCTCGACGAGCGCACGATGGTGTGCCCCTTCGACTCGAAGAAGGTGAGGAATTTTTCCCGAATGTCTGCGACTTTCATAGCGTGCGAAGGAGCGTGGGGACCGGGCCAGTCAAGCTGGGCGGGGTATTTTGCAAACTTTTGATTATACGGGAAATCAGTTCCGCCACAGCGCCCAGCCAACAACCGCACTGCGAAACGGCGCTGGTCAGCCGCGCATTGCACACCGTAGACTTCAACGCGCTAGTTCCGCAATGCAAAACAATGTTCCGATCACAACGTCGGGACAGCAATCAGACGATGAAATCGAGGAGAGAGCGGACGATGGGTGCGCTGAGTCATATCCGGGTGTTGGACCTTTCGCGCGTGTTGGCCGGCCCATGGGCCACACAGAATCTGGCCGATCTGGGCGCGGACGTGATCAAGGTCGAGCGCCCCGGTGTCGGGGACGACACTCGCCGATGGGGGCCGCCTTATCAGCGTGACGCCGACGGACGCGAGACGGGCGAAGCCGCCTACTACCTCGCCGCAAACCGCAACAAGCGCTCGCTCACGTTGGATATCGCCTCTGGCGAAGGGCAGGCGATCGTCAAGGCATTGGCGGCGCAGAGCGACGTGATCGTGGAGAACTATAAAGTTGGACAGTTGGCGAAATACGGGCTGGATTACGCGTCGTTGCGCGCGATCAAGCCCGATCTCGTCTATTGCTCGGTGACAGGCTTCGGCCAGGATGGCCCCTACGCGTCGCGCGCGGGCTACGACTTCATCGTGCAGGGGATCGGGGGCTTCATGAGCATTACGGGCGAGCGTGACGGCCTGCCCGGCGGCGGCCCACAGAAGGCGGGCGTCGCGATTGCCGATCTGATGACCGGGATGTACGCGACGATCGCCATCATGGCGGCCCTCACGCACCGCGACCGCACGGGAGTGGGTCAATACATCGACATGGCGCTGCTGGACACGCAGGTGGCGATGCTGGCGAACATGAATACGAACTATCTCGCGAGCGGCGAGGCTCCTGTGCGTTGGGGCAACGCTCATCCGAACATCGTGCCGTATCAGACGTTCCAGACGGCGGACGGCGGCTGGATCATCGTGGCGGTGGGCAACGACGGCCAGTTCCGCAAGTTCGTGGAGGCTGGCGGCGAAGCGGCACTGGCGGACGACGCGCGTTTTGCGACGAATCCATCGCGCGTGCGGCAACGGGAAGCGCTGGTGCCGATGCTCGCCGCGATGGTGCGCAAGTTCGGCAAGGATGTCTGGATCGACAAGCTGGAAGCGGCGGGCGTGCCATGCGGGCCGATCAACACGTTGCCGGAGGTGTTCGCGAATCCGCAGGTGAAGGCGCGCGGCATGGAAGTGGCGTTGCCGCATGCGTTGGGGGGTGTTGCGCGCGTGGTCGCGAGTCCCATGAAGATGAGCGAGACGCCGCCGCTTGCGCGCACCGCGCCGCCCACGTTGGGGCAGCACAGCGACGACATCCTGCGTGAACGCCTCGGCTTCGACGACGCCAGGATCGCGCAGCTGCGCGCCGAGGGTGTGGTTTGAAACCGGAGTGCCCACCTGATCCACTGACGCGCTTCGCGGTGCGTCGTCGGCACGAGCCAAATCGCGCTCAACGTTTTGGCGGTGTCGCGAAAGGGCTTTTTGTTATACTTTAGCGCTCGCGAAATTGCCTCACGGACAATCAGTTCGGTCAATCCAGAGAATGGCTCCGACAAAACAACGATTGTCGGTTGCCGTTCTTCCCGGATTGGTCCTTCTGCCCGGCGGCACGAATTCAATTCGCCCCTATGCTTATCTGCCCAATAAAATTCGAATCATCTCGGGTGGCTTGCGTAAAAAATGAAATGCAAGCACACTTCTTGAAATGCAAATAGATCCCACAAACGGGAAACTTACGAACCGTGCCATCCCCAAAAAAGATTCTGCCACTTGAGTCATGCAGAGGCCTTGCGGCCTTGGTTGTTCTCATCCATCATTCAGCGCTGGCATTTGCACCTCAATTCAAAATCTTCGCATCAAACCACTGGTACTCCTTCTTAATCAATGGTACCGGCGCGGTTTTCTTTTTTTTCGTGCTTTCTGGATTTGTACTTTTCAAAAACGGCCAACCCGTTGGACCTGCCACCATTTTGAAACGCTATCCACGGCTGGCGCTAACCGCAGCTATCAGCACGATCATCAGTTACGTACTTTATCGCCAAGGTTTTTACCACAATATCGAAGCAGCAAAAATAAGTAACAGTTATTGGCTCAGGGATTTTTTGTTTGTCGGAAAAATCCACGAACATAAAATCCCAGCACTGGATGCCGTAACGACCGGTTTTACGACGTTTTTCACAGGCGTGTCCTACAACTACGTCCTATGGACAATGCGGCCAGAATTACTTGGAAGTCTCCTCGTTTTTCTTACCGTCCCATACGTCGCAAAATGTGCGAGCCTCACACCCAAGGTCGTAACGTTCCTTGCGATGGTCTTTTTCTGCATGATGAGCAACAATTACCTGATCCCGTTTGTTGCCGGCATGTTTTTGGCGAATGAGGCGGCGCATCTGATACCGGCGCGCCTCTCAACGGCGAAAGGAGTTCTGATGTTGTCCACCGGACTTTTTTTGCTAGGCTTTACTGAGTTTAGTGGAGCATTCGCGTTTTTGAGATTTGTGACTTGGCTGGACTTTGGCGACGAAACTCGTCATGTTATCGCTATCAACACGGCGGGTTCCTGTTTTGTCATTTATTCTGCGCTCCGAACCGACTCAATTTTCAACGCACTCAATCGAGCGATACCTGTATTTTTGGGGCGGATCAGCTTCAGTCTCTACCTACTGCACAACCTAGTCATCGCTTCAGCCGGGAGCTGGGCGTTTGTCCATCTGGCCAAATACATGGAGAATCCAATGTTGGCTTTCATTACGTCAACAGCGCTCGTTATTGCCGTTACCGTTCCCGCAGCCTTCCTGCTTACCCTGCTCGATGAGCATTGGATTCGAGCCTTGAACTACGCACATCTCAAGATTGCTCAACGCTTTGGTTCAATCGGCACAGGGCGGTCTCAAGAGTCAAGTGCAACGTTGAGCTAAGGATGGTGTTCAGAACTCGTTTCGCCGCACTGAGTCGCCAACGCAGAGCCGATGCAGTGCAAACGGTGCGGCGCCTGACCCAAATGCAGCGCGACGTTCGGCATAAAGGCGCCGATTGACCGCCTGCGCGGGGGGCTTTTGCGCTCATGCAGTGGCCTCGTGCATCAGTCGCCCGCGCATCATCCATAGATTGCTCAGTGCGAACAGCGTGTGCAATTGCAGCGTGTTCTTCATCAAGCCGCGATAGCCCACTTTCAGATGCCCGAACTGGCGCTTGATGACACGGAACGGATGTTCGTCCTTGGCGCGGATGCGAGCCTTGACCCGCTCCAATTCATCGGCAAGCTTGCCCACCAGGGTGCTCCTGTCCAAGGCCCGGCGCTTGCCCGGGCGCAACGCCACGTGCCAACGCACCTTCAGCTTCTGTGTTTCTTCGCGTCTGTCTACGCCCTGATAGCCGGCATCGCCGAACACGTCGGCCTCCTTGTAATGACCCACTGAAAACCTGCTCAGGTGTTAACCTTCGAGGACAAACACATGAGCATGAAGATGGAAGACGAGATCAAGCGGTGGACGGCCAAGTGTTAGCGCCGATGTAAAACTGACCCACCGGGGATGCGGCTATTTTCTTGGACTGATTTACGTCGTTATGTAATGACCCACTGAAAACCTGGGAACTCCACTCCGATAGTATCTGGCGACAGGGATAGCCCAATGTCCTAAGGGTGAAGGCGAAGCAGCGCCCGTGGTTGACGTAATGCTCGAGTGCCAAGTTCTTCTGTTCTTCTGAGCACTTCGGCTTTACGCGAACATACCCCGTGCGCAGATCGCCACGCTTCTCGAATTCGTTACACCACGCCTTGAGAGAATTCTTCGTCGGGTAACCCAACTGGCGAATGGTCGCCTTGCTGCGCTTCCCGAGTTTCAGGTACAACTCGACCGCCCGAACGCGTTCTTGGTATGAATACATGGACTACCTCCAAAGTAGTCCAAGATTTTGTCCGCATCCCCATTTAAAACGGGGCTAACACAGGTCAACACTCAGTCGCCTTCGGGCCGATCGGGCATCCAGAGTACGCGCTTCTCGCGATCTTTCGTGACGAGGTCGGCCACCAGCGTCGGGCAGGGCACAATGCCGAGACCACCGCCTTTTTCCGTGGCACGCTCGGTCTCGCGCGCCCAAGCTTCGACCTGTGCCATTTTGCGAAACGTTTTTGCTATACTCTGTCCCTTGCATCGGATCTGGGCGCGAGAGCGCCCCCCCCCTTCCCCCGATTTTGAGAATCGATGTCACAGCAATCTCCGTTGCTGGCGCAAAATTTTGGCGAGAGGTGGGGACAACGTGTAGCCAGATTCAGCATGGTAAGCTGCGACACTTTTGGCGGTGTCTTCGAATCCTCAAGAACCGCATGGATAAAGACGAAAGCGTTACCCGTGGGGTGCAACGCGAGATGAGCAGATTGACGCCTCTCCCCGTAGTTCAATGGATAGAACGAGTGCCTCCTAAGCGCTAGATACAGGTTCGATTCCTGTCGGGGGGACCAAAGATGCATTTGGTGCATCCCAAGAATGGCCGAAATGCCCCGCGTAGCTGGGCTCGACGGGGCATTTTTGTTGCATCCGCCCAATGCGATGACCGTGCCGGCGTTCCGCTATGGCGCCGCGCTTCGCAGCGACTCACTGCAGACCGCCCCCCCCTTCTCACACCGCACCAGAATCGGCCACTTCAAATATTTTGCCGTCCGGCAAAAGCATCTGCCCCGTTGGCAAAAGTGGCGTCGAAATGCAATGGCCCGCGTCCTCTATCATGTCCGGCGTGCCAGCTCCCTAGCATGTCGCAGATGTCGTAGGCGCTGCGTTACCGCGCCATCTGCCCGGCGCCGTGATTTCGCCTGTCCTTGCCCCCTTTTCGATGCCAAGATTCGCATGACGAAGCCTTCGCAGCGCGCCGCTCACTCCCCAACCCCTTACGCCGGGGATACCCCTGCCGCCAATGCCATCGCCCATGCCTGGGCCCAGGTCGGCGCGGCACTCAGCCCGCATCCGAATTGCCCGCTTCCCGCCTGGACCGGCGGTGGCCAAACGTTGCATCAACATCTCTTGATCGTCGGCGCGGGAGACGACGCAGAACTGCTCAGTCAGCTCCGCCATCTGGAAATCGCCGCCGCTCGCTTCGGCAAGGTCGGATTTGTCGGCCCCGCGAGTTTGCGCCGACTGGTGGAATGGTCGATCGGGGAGCGCGTGGTTGTGCTCTCACGAATGCCGCGCGATGTATCGGACTGGGATTTGCGCTGCCCGCTTGGCACGCTTGCGCGCGTGCTGGGGCCGCAGGCTGCCTCGGCACACGCCGGACGCCCCTTTCTACGCGTTCCCGCTACCCCAGCACGGCACTGGCGCGATCGGCTTGCAGCGGCCGCACAGCATGGACTCTGCGTCGGCCTCGCGGGATTGCATGTCTTCGACGCCGAAGCCCAAGCGCCCGTGGCATGTGGCACCGCCCGATTCACTGCGCTTGCACCGCTGCTCCGCGTACCGGGCGTTTCCTGGGTACCACTGGGTCGCCCCGCCGGTGACACGTCCCACGCCATTCCGCCCGAAACCGTCGACTGGATCGACTGGCGCGCCGACTGTGATGATCTCGCCGACGAGGCCTCGCTCATCGACAACCTGGATCTGGTGATTTCTTTAGACGCCACACACGCGCACTTGGCCACAGGATTGGGCGTGCCGGTCTGGCGGTTGCATGCCGCGGCGACCATGTCGTGCGGCAACGAAGCCCGACGCGAGCCGTCGGACAGCCCCGAGGGCGTCACCGATGCGCGCGCCCCTCACCCACGCTTCGTCGGGGATGACTGGCACAGCGCCATCGACGCGGCGACCCAGGCACTGCTCGCCATGGCCGCCGGGTTTCAAGGCTGGACGCGCTAACCGCCGCGCGACGCCGCCGAAAGTCCGCCGCAGCGGCACCTCCGTCCGTCAAGCGGCCCAGCGGTCGCCCACCTGTGCCGTCTTGACCCACGCCATGAACGCTGCCGCCTCGGGCGTATCTGCCGGCGCCGACCAACTCGCGTAGTCTGATTCGACGAACGGCCGATAAGGGCCGTGCTTTACCTCGAAAATCACGGCCCCCGGGTCCAGCGAAAGCACCGTGTGGAAGACGCCCTGCGCCGTCTCCGTTACGCTCGTGTCCTCGCCCAGCAGCTTGCGGTCCGTCACCACGCCTGCCTCGTCGAATGTCAGCACGACAAAGCGTCCGCGCAGCGCCGTGAGCAGTTCCCACGTGTCACGATGCAAGTGCGGGCGAATGTACGTCGCCGGCTCCATCGCAATGGCCAGGCGCTGAATCGGATCGTCCAGCGATTCATGCAGGTTCTGGTTCATGCGCGCACGCGGCGATTGCTCGGCTTGCTGGGTCAGCGCGTCGAGCGCAGCAAAAGTCAACGTTTTCATAGGGGAATCGTGGGGAGTCTGGGGGATGAAGCCTTCGCGGCATCGCGGCGACGGCCACGAGTGTAGCAAATCGATGGCCGCCGCCCGTCCATAAAAAAACCCGCCTCGCGGCGGGTTTCTCACTTCACACTTCACTGCACCCGAAGGGTGCAACGCCGTGCTTAGTACATCTTCTTCTTCAGGGTCTGGCTGCGCAGACGCTTACGCAGACGGGCCACGGCAGCCGCCTTCTTGCGCTTGCGCTCGGCCGTCGGCTTTTCGTAAGCCGCACGTGCCTTGACTTCCTTGATCAGGCCCGTGCCATCGATGGCGCGGCGGAAACGACGCAGTGCGACTTCAACGGGTTCACCGTCTTTAATCAGAATCTTGGTCATGCAATAGCTCGTATAGTGAATTGGCTCGCGAGAGCCGCAAATTTAACTTACCGGGCAAAAACACCCTTCCCCGCCCTGCAAGAGACATCCCCTGCCAGGCACGACGAACGGATTTGCCACGGACTGCACTACACCACATCCGGCGGGACCGCGAATCACCTCCTCTGCGATCTCCCGATTGGCTTTCAACGCCCGGCTCGCTTACCGCGAACCCTGCATCGCGCCTTCCAGACTGGCTGAACGGTTGATTGATGGCAAAGCGGCACGCTCATCGTTCGTCAATGAGAACCGCCTCCCTCGATGCCCAGATTTTGGACAAGGTCGGGATTATACACACAAATCGCGGAAAATGTACATACTTGGATTGTCAGCGATCGACAGCGGCGACTGCCGGCACTTTCACGGCCCTGGGCTTTGCCGGTCTGACGGACTTCACGCCCATCGCCGCCTTTGCAGGTTTGAGAGACTTGGCCGCCTTCGCCGCCGCTGCCAATTCGAGGTCGATCGTGTGCTTGAGCCCTTCGATGATGGGCGCGGCCAGATCGTCGGCAAAATGATCGAACCAACGCTTGGCCTGCAGGAGCTTCTTTCCGCCAAGACGCCGCTTGTGATCCGCATCGTCGGCAAGCACCTTGGCCGAGAGTCGCGCGCGCCCCTTGGGCAGACGTTCGAGAACGGTAACGATGATGAACCCGCGATAAGGCGTCTTTTGCTCGGCAGACATATTGCCCCCTGATGTACCCGCCTCGCGACGGGCATGGACCGGATCGAAGCCACGATCTGAGTGACGTGGATGAATCTGATCGTACCACGACGCAATCTGCGTGCGCGCAGGCAGGCGATCGATGCGGGAAGTTCGCGCGGGCGACGGCGGCGACGGACCTCGCCCCGCCGCCCATTCACTACACGCCCGCCCCTCGCTCAGGAGGCAACGTGCAATGAATCCTCCGGAAACAGTTTGCGCATGAATAAAGAATCCCCGCTACCGGTGACAAGGAGCCGATGAGTCGCGCGTGTCGCCGCAATGTAAAAGAGGCGAGCCTCTTGCTTCAGATCGGCTTCATCCAGCGACATCGCTCCGACGCCGGGCACGGCTACAAACGGATACTCCAGGCCTTTGCTGGCGTGCATGGTCAATACGGTGACCGCGTCCGCACTGGGGGAAAACCGCTTGCGATCTCGCTGCTGCCACTGGTAGGGGATTCGCGCCTTCGCCAGCGCGTCAACGCACGCCTGGCCGACACTCCATGTCCGATAGACGATCGCCATGTCCTGCCACGCCGTGCCTTGCTGATGTGCCTGTCCCATTTGCTTCGAAATGGCTTCGGCCTCATCGGCAATCGACGGAAGTTTGATCAGCATGGGTTGCGGCCCCTCTCGCCCACAGCTGATCGGACGAATCAAAGGCACCCCATCGTCGTCAGTGGCCTTCGCGTCCAGAATGTCCTCGGCCACGCTCGCGGCAAGCGCGAGTATTTGCCGCGTATTCCGATAGTTGATCTTGAGAATCGTCGTGCGTCCCTGCGCCTGCACGCCAACGCTCTTGAAGCTGAATCCCTGCCGCTCGGAACGATTGAAGATCGATTGCGCATCGTCATACAGCACGAGCAAATGACGGCATTCCGGCGAAACCATTTGTACGACCAGCTTGAACCAGGACGGCTCGAAGTCGTGGCCCTCGTCGATCAGCACGGCGGCGTACTGCGCCGCAGGAATACTGCCTCGATCAACGGCGTTGATCACGCACTGAACCAGTTCCGCAAAAAACCGTTCACCCGCCCCTTTCGGGCGCGTGACGTGATAGGCATTCAATTGATCCGAACACCAACCGTGAAAATGTCGGACGATGACCTTGGCCGACAAGCCCTTGGCCTCCATGACCGATTGGATCTTTCGGGAAAGTGGCTCGCTGAAACAAAGCACCAACACGGGCTTGTCCGATTGCGTGGCCAGGTATTCGGCGCGATAACCGAGGATCATCGTCTTTCCCGACCCTGCCACGCCGTGAATGACGCGGTGACCATCGCCCAGGCTTCGTGCCAACTGCTCCTGCTGCACATCCATGACGGCCATGATGTCGGGCAGTTCGATCTGATCCGACAGCAGGTCGAGCTGAGTCGCCTGCACGCGCACTTCCGGGAAAAGAATCCATCGAAATCGATCGATCTGCGGCAGCGTCAGTTTTTCGCGGAACTGGAACTTGAACATCTGCCACAACCGGGTCTGAAACGCTTCCGCGTCGACAGACTCCGTCATTTCGTCGGCGCAAATGACTCTCGAAGGCTCGAGCGCATGCCCCAAACCGCCATCCGTGAACTGCTTGCGCGTCATGTTCGGCAACACGACGCCGAACGTCCAGGGCAGTCGCAATTTCCCCGCGTAGGGATGCCCCGCAGGATTCACCAGTTGCGGATCCCGCTCAAGCGCATTGACGATGTCGAGCGTATATCGACGCGCCTGCTCAAGCGGACTGATGACGGTTTTGGGGCCGTTGCTCCCCAAAATTTGCCAGTCGCCGCGATCGGCACGCAGGACGGTCGAAATCTTCCAGTCCTTGACTTCGAGGATGAGCAACCCACGCTGAGGGTGAAGCACCACAAAGTCCGGATACGACTGCATCGTGGCGACGGGAACGTCATACCAGATCAGATAGTCGTTTTCGAGTTTCTGCTCCAGCCGCTCGGCGAGTCTGCGTTCGCCGGGCTGCATTCTGCCCGCGCACGAGGACAGAGAGGGAATGATCGTTGCCATGCGCCTCCAAGATTTAACGAAATTGGCCGTCAAAGTATCGATGTATCGTCTTTGAAGTTATCCAGCTTTCGTTATCGTTTGCAAGGCCAGCACGTTTCGTCAAATCGCCAGAACGCATGCACACCGACGTCACGGGGCAGCCCGAGGCCGCTGCGCGGCTAGCGCAGTCGCCCCGAGCCAATTAGCCCGTTCGTATGAATATCGGATACATCCCAACCGGAAGTCTCGCTCGGCGGCTAAGTCAATACGACATCGCGAGATGCGGTCAACGACCGCTGTCTGCCCCCCCCCCGAAAAACCGTAGCATCCAAAACTGGAGATTTCTGGCAAATTCGAAGCCCCGACGGGCAGGAGATTTGTATGAAGAAATCGAAGTTCACCGATGAGCAGATCGCTTTCGCGCTGAAGCAAGCCCAGGTGGGTACCACTGTGGCAGAAGTGTGCCGGAAGATGAGTATTTCCGAAGCCACGTTCTACAACTGGAGGCGTCGCCCCAGATGCGCAGCGCGAATCCAGATGCCTGCCGTCACGTCGTCGAGATGCCAGGTTTCGGTCGTGGGGAGCCCGATCTTCCTCATTTTGCCGCCTTTCCTGGAGTGTCGGGGACTGCAAAACCACGGGATTGCGTCCGGATCGCGCGAGCGCCCCCCTGCAACACGCGGTAGTTTCCCGGTGAAGTGCGGCTGCGAGTTTGACACATCGCGCCGCGGGCTCCAAGTCAGTCGGCCTCACGCCTTGCTCATCACTCCTTGAGGAGCGTCGATGCATTGCGCGTCAGGATGGCATGTCGACGTGACTCGTCGAGTCCGGACAAGTCGTCGTGGGGGTTGAGCAAACCCATCGGGAACGGCCAGTCGGAGCCGAACACGACATTTTCCGAACCGAAGATGGACTCACTCAGCGCTAACGCGCCGTCATCGTGCGTAATGCAGTCGACGAAGAAGCGGGAGAAAATGCCACGCGGAGAAGGAAGCGTCACATCGACGCCCGGTCGGGACGTTCGATAGCCGCGCTCGTATCTACCGGCAAGCATCGCCGTGGCTCCTCCGCCGTGGGCAAGACAAAAGCGAATCTCCGGATATCGGACCGCCACGCCCCCGAAAGCCAGATGCGACGCCGCAACGGTCGTCTCTACCGGGTTACCCATCAAATTCTCCAGGTAGAACTTGCTCAAGCGAGTGTCGCAGCACTGCCCCGGGTGAAGGAATAGAAAAGCGGATTGCGCATTCAACGCCGCCCAGAGGGGCTCGTAAGCAGCGTCGGAGAGCGCTCCCTCATAGCCCCCTGCCGCCGCGGCGTAGCGAAACGCCCCGTTGTTTTCCAGCACCAGTCGAGTGGCGAGCTCGGGATGTTCGAGCGGCAGATGCAGCAACGCAGACAGACGCGACGGGAAGCGCTCACAAACGCCCCGCAACCCATCATTGACGAACGAGCACCACATCGATGACGCAGCCTGATCCAGCGACTGTCGATACATCGGCGGCGGTATCGATACCCAAGCTTGCGCGACGCCTTGTTGATCCATCCACTCAATCAGCGCTGCGGGCGAGAACAATGCACTCAGTCCGATCGTGTGACCGTCGAGCGTGAGCCGTCGCGCCGCACCGTCCCATTGGACGTTCGCCATCGTGGACAGCCGGGCCTCATCGATCGGGGCCAGGTGCGCATGAACATCCAGCGCAATACGTGTGATTTCCATGTCGACTCCGAACTCACTGCGTCTACCCATCAACTGGGTTCGAGATTGGCGTTCATTTCCTTGCCCCAAAACTCCGGCGACCAGCGCGGCCCCCATGTATAGGGCAAATCGTTCCAGTCACGGCAAAGCCACCGGTCGGTGATCTTGTCCATGTCCGCGTAGAACTCCACCCAGCTCCCCCACGGATCGCGCACATAGTGAAACAGATTGGAGGCAATCGCGTGCCGCCCGGGACCGAAGCCGTCACCGTATCCCGCCTCGCGCATCCGCCACGCCCCGTACCCGATGTCGTCAAAGCTCGGCACCTGGAAGCTCGCGTGTTGGAAGCCCCGGTGAGAGCTATTGATCAGCCCGAAACAGTGATGATCGATGACGCCCTGGCCCGCCGCCATGAACGCGACCTTGCCAGCGGCGCGGTCTGTCGTTCGCAAGCCCAGTACGTCCGAGTAGAACCGCTCGGCACGCGCCCATTCGGGCGTAAAGATGAGCAGGTGCCCGATCCGTAATGGCGGTCTGTCTTTCTCAAGGGTTTGCCACAAATTGATGTCGACGCGATCGGCAGCACCACCGAAATTGAAGGCTGGGATCTCCACGCGCGGCAAAGCATCGGCGCTCTCCGGATTCAGATGAATCCATGTGCCCCACGGATCCTCGAACCAAAGCCCCTCACGGGGCCATCCGTCCGGGGCGCAGGGATAGACCTTGATCCCTGCCGCCTCGATGCGCTGAGTCATGCCCGCCACCGATGTCGGCGCGATGCGAAACGAGAGGTGATGCAGTCGCTTATTCCCGCCTTGCATCAACACGATTTCGTTGCTGGATCGCCCCGGTGAGTTACACAGAAGCGCCCGGCCATCGTCTGAGCGGCGCACATCCAATCCGAACGTTATGTAAAAGCGTTGGGCGACGTCCAGATCGGGTACGGTCATGCCGAAGCCGTTCAGACCGTCTACAGCAGACGTTGTCATAAGGAACCTCGAAAGGTAAATGCAGTAAATCAGACACCGATCCGGATGCCGGATTTACCGCGCAGGTCGGCGGACGTCATCCGATTCTTGAGTTCTCCGAGGCCGCTTCCACGCACGATCACCTCATCGCCCTCGTGGAGAAATACCTGTGGCTCGCGCGCGTTGCCTACACCGCTGGGCGTCCCCGTGAGCAACACGTCACCGGCACGCAACGTCATGCCAAACGACAACTCCGCAATCAGCTCGGGAATCGAGAAGGCCATGAGTCGCGTGCTCGCCGACTGAAGCACCGTGCCATTGACCACGCACTCAAGATGGACGTTCGCGGGATCGATCTCGTCTGCTGGCGTGAGCCACGGCCCCAACGGCATGGTTGCGTCGATACTCTTTCCCTTCAACCATTGCCCGCCATGACGCCGCTGGAGATCGCGCTGGGAGATGTCGTTGGCCAGACAATAGCCCCACACGTACTCCATCGCGTCCTCCACCGGAATGCTCCGCCCGGTCTTACCGATGATGACCACCATCTCGGCTTCGTAGTCCCATTTGGCGGACAGCGACGCGTCGTACGCGATGTCATCGACCGGCCCGATCACCGTATCGGGCCCCTTGGTGAAAAACGTGGGGGCGGTAGGCGCGGGAACATCCTGCCCTTCCCGCTTTCCCTTGCCCTCTTCGAAGTGGTCCCAGTAGTTCCAACCGGTACAAAGCACGTCGCGATAAAAGCGCTGAATCGGCGCGAGCAGACGCGCTTCGCCAACTGCCACCCGAGGGGCATCGGGCGACGTCGCATAACGTCGGGCCCGCGCCAGGGCATCCATTCCGCCGCCGATCAGCGCCACCATATCGCCCATCGATGCGGGCAGAATGACCCATTCCTCATCTTGCCTGACGGCGATACGCTTCTCGCCGTTGTATTGCAGTGTTGCGAAAGCCATGATGCTCCTCAGTGGGTAGTCACGATCTACCGATGCGATGTCTCAGACGTCACGCCTGCGGCAAGACGGCGATGGCGTTGATCTCGATGAGATAGTCGGGCGAGACCATCTTGGTCACCTCAACCATCGTGGAGGCGGGCAGCGGCGGATGGAAATACTCGCGTCGTACCTTGTGGATGGCATCGAAGTGCTCCATGTTGCGCACGTAGACATCGACGCGGCAAACATCCGCAAGCGTGCCACCGGCGGCCGTGACGGCACTCTTGATGTTCTCGCAGACCTGACGGGTCTGCGCTTCGATGTCGCCAACCCCCGCGATCGTGCCGTCGGGACGTCGAGCGGTCATCCCGGAAATGAACACGAGCTTTCCCTTTGCTTCAATGGTGGTCGCTTGCGAAAAGTGACCATTGGGCGTGCGCAGTGCGTCGGTGCTGATTTGCTCTTTCGCCATGATGAAAGTCCTGTCGTTAGCCTGATGAGGCAGTAAGTTGCTTCAGAGATCTGTCCATGCCGCTGGCGCTTGCACACCCGCGACGCTCGCCAGCCCGGCAAGTTGTCGTGCGACGTCGACGGCGACCGGGCATATCTGCCCGTTTGCCTGAGCGACTTGCCAATTGATTTCTCCCGGGCTGTAAAGCCGTTCCGTCCCCGCGGCTGCGGCCGACGTGCGGACCTTGACGGCCAATTCGGATGCGCGCTGTTCGAGGGGCCGTTGCAGACCGAATTGCGAGGCATCGATTGCCAGAAATGCCTGCGCGCTGTTGTACGGCGTAGCGCTGGCACCGTAGAGCGGTTGGACCTCGTCTGCCACACCGCCGTCCGATAGTCCGCCACATAGCAGATCGATCATGAAAGCCAGGCCGAAGCCCTTTGGCCCCGCCGCGGGCAGCAGCATTCCGGCAATGGCCTTTGCTGCGTCCCGTGTGGGCATGCCGTGCGCGTCGACGGCCCAGCCCTCGGGAATCTCCTGCCCCGCCGCCTGCGCAAGCCGGATCTTTCCCATCGCGCTTGCGCTCATGGCCATGTCGAGCTCTACGGGAATCTCGTCCGCATGCGGCATGGCAATCGCCAGCGGGTTGTTACCTAAAACCCGTTCCGCGCCGCCGGGGGGGGGCATCAACGGGCGGGTGTTCGCCATGGCGATGCCGACGCACCCCGCATCGGCCATTTTTCTTGCCCAGAATCCGGCTTCACCGAAATGGAACGCGTTTCGTACGGTGACCATCGCCAGCCCGTAGCGTCGGGCTCGTTCTATCGCGAGCGTGATGGCTTGTTTCGCGCTCACCTGACCGAGCACGTTTGCGGCATCGAGTACGACGACGGCCTTGGCGTCATGCGCGACCTGCGCGAATTCCGCCTTACTGACGGAGCCAGCGCGAATCCGCTCGATGTACATGGGCAGCAGCATGACCCCGTGCGACGCTTTCCCCCCCAGATCGGCGGCAATCAGCGGGTCGGCCACCGACGTCGCCACTGCCATCGAGACGCCTTCGGCGACCAGAAGGCTCGCGACCAGTTCACGTAGCGTGTCGGTCGGCACACGGATCGACGAGTTGTCAGTGAGCATCGCGTTCATCCGTGTACCAATCGGGCTTCTGCGGATAGTGCGGACCGTCGTAGATCTCGACAACGATGGTCTCCTCATGCGCGATCGTCGGGCCGTGAACATTGCCCTTCGGGTTGCAATAGAAGCTCCCGGGTAACAGCGTGACGCCGGTGGACGTGTATTCGTACTTGCCGCTCAGGCAGTACATGAACTGATTGGACGCGTGGGAATGCGGGGCAGGAATGCCTGCGCCCTTCGAAAACTTGATCAGCGCGATCGACGCGCCGGTTTCGTCATCGCGCCAAAACATTTTCTCCGCCACGCCGGCAAGCGATTTCTCCCGCCAGGGCATCGTTTCGCTGCGCAGCAGTATCTCGTCCATCGAAGGCATCGGCGCGCTGGCCGTCTTTGTCTGCGTGTCTTTACCGCTCATGAAATTGACTCCCGTAATGTGTCGACATTCACAAAAGCTCGTGCGCTCAGATCGCTCCAGCCATCTCCGCCGTATGCGGCAACCACGGACGAAGCGCGAATTCGATGGCGGCAATCGCCAGATAAAGCAGCAGCCCGAGCAAAGCCAACGAAATCAGCGCGGCAAACGCGAGTGGCGTATTCAGTTGCGAATTGGCGACCAGCAGCAGGTTGCCGAGACCTTCGGTACTGCCCACAAACTCGCCGATCACCGCACCGATCACTGCAAGCGTTACCGCGATTTTTGCGCCGGAGATCACGTGTGGAAGCGCGGCAGGCATCTGGATCTTGAGAAAGATCTGCATGCGTGTCGCTCTCAGCGACGTTGCCAGTTCGATGAGATTGACCGGCGTGGTTCGTAATCCTGTGGCGGTATCCACGACAATCGGAAAGAACGCGACCAACCACACCAGTACCAGCTTCGATTCGATGCCCGTTCCCAGCCAGACCAGCACGATGGGTGCGAGCGCCACCTTAGGCACCGACTGCATCGCAATGAGGAGCGGATAGAACATCCTGTTCAATATCGGAGAATTCGCGATTGCAAAGGCGATGGGGACGCCAACGATAAACGCCAGCGCAAAACCGTAGACGCATTCCAGGAGCGTGACCCACCCTTGCGACAACAGCGCCGCCCGGTCATCGACGAATGACTGTGCGATTTGTGTGGGCGTCGGAAGCACTGCAATGGGAACGTGGAACATCACCACGTACATCTGCCAGACGACCAGGAGCAGCACGATGCCGAATGCGGGATATCCGATCACCCGAAGGTTCAGTGTCTTCATTTCACGACTCCGAGCGCGGTGCTGGCCTGATGTTCGTAGGCGGTAAATTTCGGCGTGAACCGGAGTGCCTGCGTTCTGGGATACGGGAAGTCGATGGCGATGCGTTCCGCGATTTTTGCCGGACGCTTACTGAATACGAGGACTTCATCGGATAGATAGACGGCTTCGGAAATGCTGTGCGTGACGAACATGACGGCAGCCTGCGTGTGCTCGCGAACGGACAACAGGAGGTCGTGCATCTCCATGCGGGTGAAATCGTCCAGCGCACCGAACGGCTCATCCATCAATAGCAGCCGTGGCGCATGGATCAACGCGCGACACAACGCCACCCGTTGCTGCATGCCCCCGGAAAGCTCGTGCGGCCGCGCACTGGTGAAGGCGTCCAACCCGACCAGCGTGAGCAACTCGTGCGCTCGGGTCTTGGCGGCTTTATCGGCTTTCCCGAGTATTTCCATGGGGAAAAGCACGTTGGCCAGCACATTGCGCCAGGGCATGAGATTGGCGCTCTGAAACACAAAACCAAAGTCACGCTGTGGGCCGCTGATCGCTTTTCCACGGATCTTGACCACGCCCGTCGTGGACTTGGTCAATCCAGCCACAATCCGCAGTAGTGTCGTTTTTCCGCAGCCGCTTGGCCCAAGCAGCGAAACCAGCTGTCCAGCGTCGAACGCGCAGCTCACCGCTTCGAGCGCGACCGTCTCGCCGTTCTTGCCGCGCGGCGGATAAATCTTGCTGACGTCTTCGATAGAGGCAAAAACGGCTTCCGCTGGCGTCACGCCGCCCATACCCGTTACGTCGAGTCGGGCGTTCATGCCGCCGCCTTGGGCAGAAAGTCGGTCGTGAACAGCGACGCCGCCGAGAGGGGCGCGCCCGGGATGCCGATGTTCTGCGCGATGAAATCGACGCTACGCTGCATGCGGCCCCCATCGATCCATCCCATGCCGAATCGGCGGGTATCGGCACTCTGTGCGAGCGCACTGAGAAGCTTGATCTCACCGACGACGACTTCGCGATTAATGCCTGGCACGTAGTTCGACATAATCTCGCTGGCCGCTTGCGGATCCGCAATCGTGTCACGCCAGCCTTGCATGGCCGCCTTGACGAAGGCACGGACGGTGTCGGGGCGGGACTTGATCATGTCCTCCTTGACCAGCAAACCGTTCGCGTACAGTTCGAGACCGTGATCGGCGAGCAGCAACGTGCTCAGTTGCCCGGCGGGGAGCACCTTTTCCAACCCGACTTGCGTAAAGATGAAGTTCTCGATGGAGGGCACCTTCTTGCTGAGCAGCATGCCCACGCGCGCCGCGCCATCGACGTTGACGAACTTGACGGAGCCCGGATCCAGCCGGTGCTGCTTCATAAAGCCCTGAATGACCTTGGGCGAGAAACTTCCCGCGCCGCTTGCGATTTCCAGCCCATTGAGTTGCTCGGGCTTGGTGACATTCGCCCCTTGTGCGAGCGAGAAAATCGCGTAGGGAGCGCTCTGATAATTCATCGCGACGAACTTCGCGCTGCTCGCGCCACGCGCTTTCGCCAGCGCAACGGACACCACATCGGAAAAGGCGAACTGCGCGATGCCGGATTCGAGTGCCTGAATGGCTTGCGCAGTGCCCTGCCCCGGCACGATCTTGACGTTCAATCCGGCCTGTTTGAAGTAGCCTTTTCCCAGTGCGACGTACCACGGGGTGTGACGGCCCAGCGCGGTGAAATCGAGCGACAACGTCAGTTCGCCCTGACTCCGGTCTTGCGCCCCGGCCATCTGCCACCCGCCGGTCGCCCACCCTGCGGCGACAGCACCGAGACTTCTTACGACCTGCCGACGCTTGCTGTTCGTTGCCATTTCCGACCCCTAAGTAGAAATCCATGGATGACGCGGTCAAGCCAACTTCCCGCGAAACCCTCATCGCTGGACGTTGTGTTTGTTCATAAGGCGTAATATAATTTGTGACATACTGCGTGATATGTTACAGATTCGCAAGTGGAAAAATATTCAAACCGGAGCCTGTTGATGGATGCGCTGAAGTGGCGGCGGTGGCATCGTTTTTTCACCGAGCTGGTGATGCGTCGCTGTATGGCGGCGGCTGTCTACGGGGCGTTATCGGGTCGGGCGCGCGTTGGTGGTCGGGTAGAATGCGCTGCCCATCGCAACCCTCCGCCCCGCGCGCGGGGGTTCATGCGGGGGTTGGCTGCCTGTGCCGACCTTCTTGCCCCGATTCGACGCGCGGGCACCGGCATCCGTCTGGCGCACGTTCTATCTCGCGTTGCGCCGCTGACGATGCTCAGCGATGAGTCCCCGACACCCGCACCACACGATGTGCGTCCAGGTGGCATGAGGCCGCGTGAGGATGCAGAACATGCAAATGAAGCGTTAGGAGATGCCGTCAGAAATGCCCAAACCGAGCCTTATCGATCTCGAAACAACGAACCCAGCCCCGACGCCGTCGCCACTTCGACGGATCGCTAAGGGCGCGTCACTCGCGGAGCAGGCGTACGTCGAGATCAAGCGGCGCATTCTTTCGCTGGAGTTCGGTCCCGGTCAGTTTTTCAACGAACTGATGATTTGCGAGCTGATCGGCTTCAGCCGCTCGCCCGTGCATCACGCGATACAGCGGTTGAAGCTTGAAGGACTGATCGACATCATTCCGCGCAAGGGACTGCAGATTCGTCGCGAGTCGATGGACGAGATACTGGATTTGCTCGAAGCGAGATGGGCAGTGGAAGCCAATGTTGCGGCGTTGGCTGCGCAGCGGCGCACAGAGGCGCAGTTGAGCCGGATGAGGGAGCTAATCGAAGCGTCGCGCGAGTTGAGTCGTGCGGATGACCGCGACCGGTTCATGCAAATCGATCACGATTTCCACGCCATCATTGCCGAAGCGGCCGGGAACAGCGCGTTGACGGAAATCATGCGCTCGTTGCACGAGCGATCTGCTCGGCTTTGGAAGCTTCGCTTGCTCGCCCCGGGAGATCTCGCGCATACACAGGACGAGCACTCGGCAGTGCTCGATGCCATTGTGGCTGGCGACGCTCAGGCGGCCGCAAGCGCAATGGGGGCTCACCTGGCATCGCTTCGTCGTCGGCGCGTCGCCCCTACGTCGTTTAGCGAACCGCTCCCGTTGCACTCCATTGCGGAGTAACCCGATACACCGCGCCCAATTCCAAATACGAATCGGCGCGCGGCGCATGCCTCTCATGGATCAATCGAGTGCCTTACCTGAGGTTTCGGGGACAAGAAAGATGGCGCCGGCCGAGAGCAAGTAGAAGACGGCCGTGATCACCAACGCGCCGCCGATGCCATACCACTCTGCCAGCAGCCCGATCGCCACGGGTGCAAATGAACTGATACCTCGCCCAAAGTTGTACGTGAAGCCGACACCGACCGCACGCGCACTCGTCGGAAACGCTTCTGACAGCATCGGGCCAAAACCAGCAAACGTCCCTGAAGCAAAGAAGCCAAGGAACGGCGACAGCATCAGCAGTGAAGTGGCTTCACGCACCGAGGACAACAAGTAAATCATTGCGGTGGAGGTCAGGACGTAGACGGCGAACACCGGACGCCGGCCGAATCGATCCGCCAGAAGGCCGAATGCCGTTTGTCCGAACCATGAATCGCCCCGGATTTGGAGGAGGCTCCAACTCTTGAGAAAATTGAGCCATGAACAAGAAATCGAGCAAATTTTCCCCGGAAGTCCGGGAGCGCGCAGTGCGCCTGGTGCGCGATCAGCCTAGCTGAGTATCCTTCGCTGTGGGCGGCAGTCGAATCGATTGCGCCGATGATCGGCTGCACGCCGCAAACACTGAACGATTAGGTCAAGCGCGACGAGATCGATAACGGCGAACGTGCCGGCCTGACCACAAGCGAGCGTGAGCGGCTGAAGGCGCTGAAGCGCGAGAACAAGGAATTGCGCAAGACCAACGAGATTCTCAAACTGGCCAGCGCGTTTTTCGCCCAGGCGGAGCTCGACCGCCGTATCAAGTCCTGAAAGCCTTCATCGATCAGCATCGCGAAGGCACTGACTGATGCCGAGCGCGCTCGATACACGATGGAACAGCTTCGGGTGACGGCGGCACACTTAGACGTCAAAACGACCGAGATCTACCTGAAGTCTCGGCTGACACCAACGAGCGTCGTACGAATGAATATGCCGAAAGCTGGATGAAAACCCAGCACTGTATGAGCACTGGATATTAGACGCAGTTAGACGGGATATTAGACAAACGAAAAACGCCCCGATGGGGCGCTCCGTAACTGCTTGTACTGCAAGGGTTTTCTGGTCGGAGCGATAGGATTCGAACCTACG
Source organism: Pandoraea cepalis (assembly GCF_902459665.1). Classification (GTDB taxonomy): domain Bacteria; phylum Pseudomonadota; class Gammaproteobacteria; order Burkholderiales; family Burkholderiaceae; genus Pandoraea; species Pandoraea cepalis. Next base: position 70,241 of record NZ_CABPSL010000003.1, read on the forward strand.
ACCCTCTGATCCCAAATCAGATGCGCTACCAGGCTGCGCTACGCTCCGACGAAGAGCACGCATTCTAGTGGGTTCGGCGCACCGCGTCAAATCAATGTGCGCTGCGTCGGCATTTTTCCATCCACCGCTGGCACAATAGTCGTCTCGCAGCGGCTCGCCGACGGTCATGCCGTCGCCACGAAACCTCGTCATAGTGGGAGGTTCACCATGTCCGAACCTGTGTCGATGAACCTGATTCTCTGGCGTCACGCCGACGCTGAAAACCTGCCAGCCTCCCTCGCCCTCAGTGCCCAGGCCGATCTGGCCCGCGAGCTCACCGACCGTGGCCGCAAACAGGCCGAAAAGGCCGCCCAATGGCTGCGCCCGCGTCTCCCAGAAGACGCCCTTATCCTCTCCAGCCCCGCGTTGCGGGCGGTCCAGACCGCTCAGGCGCTTACCCCCAAACCACGCATCGTGCACGATCTCGCCCCCGGCGCGAACGCCATGACGCTGCTGGGGACGATCGGCTGGCCCGGCAACGTCCAGACGGTCGTGCTCGTCGGCCACCAACCCGCCCTCGGCCAACTCGCCGCCCTGCTGCTGACCGGCCAGGAAGCCTACTGGACGATCAAGAAGGCCGGCATCTGGTGGCTCTCCTCACGCCGCCGCGAAGACGAGAGCCAGGTGGTCGTGCGCGCCGTCGTCAATCCCGACCTGCTCTAAACCGAAGGCGACGGCGGCGCCTCCCTCTCCTTCCCCCCCGTGAATTGGCTGGCGCAAGGGGCCCAAAACGCGCCCTGACATCATGACACCGGACGTTTTGTCATAGAATTGTCACATACCGTTCACGGAATCGACATTGATGCTTTTTAAAGTACGTCGCAACGCGACCGTCAAACAAAGGGCCTTTATGCGCGACCTGCCGAACCCCACCATGCCGCTCTCTTCGTTGACCCCCACCTCGCGGAGGCGTCTTCCTCGCCCTGAAACGCCTGTCAAGCCGAATCTGGGTGTGGCGTGGGCACGCGACGAAAGCGAGCTTCGGGAAGCCCAACGCCTGAGATACCACGTCTTTGCCGAAGAAATGGGCGCGTCGGTCAAGGGCCCCGCAGGCCTGGATGTCGACGAGTACGACCAATACTGCGACCATTTGATCGTGCGCGATCAGGACTCGCTCAAGGTGGTCGGCACCTACCGCGTACTGCCCCCGGGTCAGGCCAAGCGCCTTGGCCGTTTGTACTCCGAAGGGGAATTCGATCTCTCGCGGCTGGACCATCTGCGCCCGAAGATGCTCGAAACCGGCCGTTCATGCGTGCATGCGGAATACCGCAACGGCGCCGTCATCATGGCGCTCTGGAGCGGTCTGGCCGAGTATATGCTGCGCAACGGCCTGGAGACGATGCTCGGTTGCGCCAGCGTGCCGATGGCCGACGGCGGCCACTACGCCGCCAGCCTCTATCGCAAGCTGCAGGACACCGCCATGGCGCCGGCCGAGTACCACGCCGTGCCGCGCATCGCGCTGCCGGTGAGCGAGCTGCAATCGACGCTGGAGGTCGAGCCGCCCGCCCTGGTCAAGGGATACCTGCGCCTAGGCGCCCGTATTTGCGGCGCCCCGGCCTGGGACCCCGACTTCAATACTGCCGACTTCCTCACGCTGTTCCGCCTGTCCGACATCAACCCGCGCTACGCACGCCATTTTCTTGGCGCGGAACTGCTGAACAAGCTCAAACAGGCCTGAACGCCTGCCGCCTCCGCCCAAGTCGTCCGTCCCGCCAACGGACACAAAAAAGCCCGGCAGATGCCGGGCTTCGTCGTTTGCCCCCCCGCCCTCAACAGGCGGGCTGGCCCTCATGCGTCAGGCGTACACGACCTTGTAGCGCATGCCGATCTTCTCCCACTCCTGCGCCTCACGCTGCAGGCTATAGTCGGTCAGCGGATTGGCGTCGATCCACGCGCGTGCCACCGACACCATGAAGCCATCGCCAAGCCGTTTGACCTCGATGGCGTCCGGCAACGCATCCGTGCGGCGGCGACAAAACAATACCGCCAGGCGCAGACAGAACAACAGTTGCCAATCGACCTGCTGCGCCTGTGAGGCCAACTTGCCCAGCTTGCCGACATGCCCCAGCAACAGCTCGGCCAATCGCGCCTGATCGGGGCGCGAAAAGCCCGGCATGTCCGCGTTGCTGCCGATATACGCCGAATGCTTGTGGTACGCGCTGTGCGAGATCGACAATCCCATCTCGTGCAGCGACGACGCCCAGTTGAGCAACGCCTCGCCTTCCCCGCGACCGTCGTCCAGTTCCCCCGCCGCGCCGTCGTCCTCGAGCACCTCGACCGCCTCGACCGGCAATTGGCGATACAGCCGAATCGCCAGGCGTCCTACACGCTCGGCCTGTGCACGGTCCACGCCATACCGACGCACGAACTGCTCGACGGTCACCGCCCGCATATCCTGATGCTGGGTACGCCCCAGCAAGTCGTACATCACGCCGAGCCGCAGCGCGGCGTCGGTCGTCTCCATATGCTCGACCTCGAGTTCATTGAAGACGGACAACATGATGGACAGGCCGCCCGGCAGCACCGGAATTCGATCTTGCTTGAGCCCCGCCAGCTTGAGGCGGTTGGCGTTCTCCGCCTTGATAAGCGCGCGCTTGAGGCGCTCGAGCCCACCGCGCGTGAGGCCGTGCAAACCGCCGTCGTTGAACCCATTGGCTTCGAGCAATTCGGCCAGCGCACGTGCCGTTCCCGACGAGCCAATCGCCTGCGACCAGGCGGCGTCACGATAAGTCGCCGCAATGATCTGGATCTCGCGGCGGGCGGCCAGTTCGGCCTGCTTCATCGCGTATTCGTCGACGTTGCCGCTGGGAAAGAACTGCCGGCTATGACTCACGCAGCCGATATACAGGCTCTCCATGATGAGCGGCTCGTAATCCTGCCCGATAATGAATTCGGTGGAGCCCCCCCCCAATATCCACGACAAGTCGGTTACCCTGGCACGTCGGCACCGAGTGTGCGGCACCCGCATAGATCAGGCGCGCCTCTTCCCGCCCGGCAATGACTTCGATGGGAAACCCGAGCGCGTGCTGTGCCTCACCAAGAAAATCGTCGGCGTTCTTGGCGACACGCAGCGTGTTCGTGGCCACCGCGCGGACCTTGTCGGGATGAAAGCCCCGCAGCCGCTCGCCAAAGCGCTTGAGGACGTCCCAGCCGCGTTGCTGCGACGGATGATCGAGGTACTTCTCGTCGTTCAGGCCCGCCGCCAGCCGAACCGGCTCGCGCAGCGCATCCACCTGATAGATCTGCGTGCCGGCGGACGTTTCCTCCACGCGGCCGATGATCAGGCGAAAACTGTTCGAGCCGAGATCGACGGCCGCTAACAAGGGCGAGGGAGTACTCATGTCGGGATGCGCCTGAGCGAAGGGTGCCGGAGTGGAGGACGTATCACACGAAAAGCATGACGCGCACTCGACAAATAAATGACGAATACGCTACAAATCGAATATGACACGTCGTTGACAAATGTGAACGTCATATAACTGTAACAATACGGATGAAGAATTCACGCCAATCCCATGTCTTTCGCACGGTCACCATGAATTATCCGCTGCTCAACCGCGAGCTGGGCATTCTGGCGTTCAATGAACGCGTACTCGCCCAGGCAGCCGACCCCGCAACGCCGCTGCTGGAACGCCTTCGCTTCGTCTGTATCGTGAGTAGCAATCTGGATGAGTTCTTCGAAATCCGCGTCGCCGGGCTGAAGGAGCAGATGCGCGAAAATCCGGGCATGCTCACACCCGACGGCATGACGTTCCAGCAAGTTTACACGCAAGTTTGCGCCCGGGCGCAAGCGCTGGTGGAAAAGCAGTACGCGATGTTCGATAGCCTGCTGCCCTGCCTCGAAGCCGAGGGCATCGCGTTTCACCCGTCCGGCCAGTGGAACGACGCCCAGGTCGAATGGGCCCGCGACTACTTCCTGCGCGAACTCGTGCCAGTCCTCACGCCGATCGGGCTCGATCCCGCACACCCGTTCCCACGCGTGCTCAACAAGAGCCTGAACTTCGCCGTCGAACTCGAAGGCAAAGACGCCTTCGGACGCGACGCCGAACTCGCCATCGTCCAGGCCCCGCGCGCCCTGCCCCGGATGGTTCCCATGCCTCCAGGGCTCGCCCCCTTGCCGAACAGCTTCGTGCTGCTCAGCTCGCTCATGCTGCGCTTCGCCAGTGAACTGTTCCCAGGACTCACGGCCAAAGGCTGTCATCAGTTCCGCGTCACGCGCAACAGCGACCTGTTCGTCGACGAGGACGAAATCACCAACCTGCGCACCGCGCTGCAAGGCGAACTCCCGGCCCGCCATCTCGGCGACGCCGTACGTCTCGAAGTCGATGCCGGCACGCCGTCGCGCCTCGTGCGACGCCTCCAGACGGAATGCGGCCTGACCGACTCGGACTGCTACCGCGTCAAGGGCCCCGTCAACCTCGTGCGCCTGATGCCGCTGCCCGAGATGGTCGACCGCCCGGACCTCAAGTTCGCGCCGTTCGTGCCGGCGCTGCCCAAGCGCATGAGCGCGTCGCCCGCGATATTCGACCTCATCGACCAGGGCGACCTGCTGCTGCATCACCCGTATGACAGCTTCCAGCCGGTGCTGGAGCTGCTGCTGCAAGCCGCTCGCGACCCTGACGTGGTGGCCATCAAGCAAACGATCTACCGTACCGGCAACGAATCCGCGCTGATGGATGCCCTGATGGAGGCGGCCCGCAACGGCAAGGAAGTCACGGTCGTGGTGGAGCTGCTTGCGCGCTTCGACGAAGAGACCAACATCAACTGGGCAGCACAGCTCGAAGCGGTCGGCGCTCACGTGGTCTACGGCGTGGTCGGTCATAAGTGTCACGCGAAGATGCTGCTCGTCGTGCGTCGTACGCGTCAGGGCAAGAAGACGTTCCTCAAACGCTACGTCCATCTCGGCACCGGCAACTATCACCCGCGCACGGCCCGTCTGTACACGGACTTCGGCCTGATGACCGCCGACGAGGCGCTGTGCGCCGACGTCCATATCGTCTTCCAGCAACTGACAGGCATCGGTCGGCAGACCCAGTTGCAGGGCCTGTGGCAATCGCCGTTCACGATGCACACGCATCTGCTCGAGGCGATCCGGCACGAGACGGAAGCGGCCGCGGCCGGCAAGAAAGCCCGCATCATCGCGAAAATGAATGCGCTGCTCGAACCGACGATCATTGCCGAACTGTACAAAGCGGCGCGCGCGGGGGTGAAAATCGATTTGATCGTGCGCGGCGTGTGCTCGCTGCGCGCCGGTGTACCGGGCCTCTCCGAGAACATTACCGTGCGCTCGATCGTCGGGCGCTTTCTCGAACACCATCGCATCTATTACTTCTACGCGAACGGCGACGAGAAAGTCATGCTTTCAAGCGCCGACTGGATGGAGCGCAACTTCTTCCGTCGCGTGGAAGTGGCCTTTCCGGTAAGAGACAAGCGCCTGAAGGCCCGCGTGATTCGCGAGGGTCTGATGGTGCACCTGCGTGACAACACCGCCGCGTGGCTGATGCGTCCGGACGGCACCTACGTGCGTCGCAAGCCGGGTAAAAGGCCGTTCAACAGCCAGATGGCATTGATGCAGGAACTCGCCCAGCACGTGCAGACCGGTACGCGCGGCTGACCTGACCGGTCATCGGTCAGCCGTGCGCGTGTACCGTGCGCGCCAAGTCGCCCAGGTTTAGCCGTCTACGGTCAAACGTGGCGCGGCGGCGTCGACCGGCGCGCGCTGCGTCACGCGCGTGGGCGGAAACTGAATGGCGAACGTGCTGCCGCGCCCCACCTCGCTCGTCACCTTCAGATCGGCCTGATGGCGCGTCAGCACGTGCTTGACGATCGCGAGGCCGAGGCCGGTACCGCCCGTATCGCGCGATCGGCTGCGGTCGATACGGTAGAAGCGTTCTGTGAGCCGAGGAATATGTTCCGCCGGAATCCCCAACCCGGAGTCGGTCACCGCGAAGCGGGCACCGCCGTCGTCCGTCGGCCCCCACTCGATGCGGATTTTGCCGCCCGGCGGCGTGTAGCGCACCGCATTGCTCACCAGATTGCTGAACGCGCTGTGCAGCTCGCCTTCGGCGCCACGCAAATCGAGTCCGTCGGCCTGCGTGACTTCGATCACATGCTGCCCCTGCGAGAGCCCTTCGGCGTCGCTGCGTAGCGAGCGCATCTGCATGCCCATATCGATGCGCTCATCCGGCGGCGGCTTGCCGCTGCCTTCGAGCTTCGCCAGCGTGAGCAGATCGTTCACGATGTTCTGCATACGCGAGGCCTGCTGGCGCATGATCTCGACATAGCGCTGGATCTCCTCGGGCGAGAGCGGCAGCTCGCCGACCGTCTCCAGAAATCCGGAGAGCACGGTCAGTGGCGTCTTGAGTTCATGCGAGACGTTGGCCACGAAGTCACGGCGCATCGAGTCGGTGCGTTCGAGATCGGTGACGTCGAGCGAAATCATGAGCTTGCGATGGTCGCCATACGGGAACACCTGCATGGACAGCACGTTGTTGCGCTTCTCGCCCATGTGGTGCATGAGCAGCGCCTCGTCGTAGCGCTCCGACGACAGGTAGTGCACAAAGGCCGGTGTGCGCAGGAGATGCGTGATTTGCTGACGCAGATCACGCTTGGCGTCGATACCGAAATGTGACTCGGCAATCGCATTGCACCACTCGATCTGGTTGTGCTCGTCGAGCATGATCACGCCGTTGGGCGATGCCTGGATCGCCTGGATGAAGCGAGCGTGCTGTTGTTCCACCTGCTTGACCTGGTTATGCCAGCGCTTGGCCAGCTTGTGCAGCCGGTAATAGATTTCCCCCCACAACCCGAGTGCACTCGGCACCTCACCATAGACTGGGGCGTCAAGCAAACGCCAGAGGCGCTGGGCGTGATAGGCGTTGAAGAGGACTTGTGTGACCAGCAGAAAGATGGCCGTGATATAGCCCACGCTCGCGCCAAAGAACCAGCCGATGGCCGTCGAGATGAAGGCTTGCAGGATCAGGAGCGTCAGCGCACGGGCCCAGATGATATTCATAGACGATGCACAGGGGTTTTGCCGCCCACGCCCCATGGGACAAGGGCGGCATTGGCACGGCAGGCCTCGCCCGAAGGCGAGGCGCGATGCCTCAAGCCGACTTCGTCAAACGGTAGCCGCTGCCGCGTACGGTCTCGATCATAGCATCGTGGCCGGCCGGCTTGAGCGCGGCGCGCAGACGCTTGATGTGCACGTCCACCGTGCGCTCTTCCACGAACACGTGATCGCCCCACACCTGATCGAGCAACTGCGAGCGGCTGTGCACGCGCTCCGGATGCGTCATGAAGAAGTGCAGCAGGCGGAATTCCGTCGGTCCCAAATCCACCTTGATGTCGCCGCTCGACTGATGGCTCGTAACGCGATGCGTCGCCGGATCGAGCTTCAGGCCGTTCACGCTCACCGCGTCTTCGGTCAACTGCGGCGCACGGCGTCGCAGCACGGCCTTGATCCGCGCCATCAGTTCCTTCGGCGAGAACGGCTTGGTGACGTAATCGTCCGCGCCGATCTCCAGGCCCATCACCTTGTCTTGCTCTTCGCTGCGGGCGGTGAGCATGATGATCGGCACGTGCTTGGTGCGCTCGTTTGCCCGAAGCTCACGTGCGAACGTCACGCCCGACTTGCCTGGCAGCATCCAGTCAAGCAGCACCAGGTCGGGCAGCACGTCACTGATCAGCGTGAGTGCCTGCTCGGCGTTGTAGGCCCGAATCGGATAGTGACCCGCGTGTTGCAGATTAACGGAGATCAGCTCGGAAATCGCCGGCTCGTCTTCCACGATCAGAATGCTGCTGGGCATCGGTTTCCTCTCAAACCTTCAATGATGTCGGGCCGTTCATTCGCCTTGCACTTGGCGCTGCAGGTCTTCGCGCGAAATGTGCCGGACGTCGGTGCCCTTGACAATGTAAATGATGAATTCCGCAATGTTCTTCGCGTGATCGCCGATGCGCTCGATCGCCTTGGCGATGAACAGGAATTCCAGGCCCGCCGAGATGGTGCGCGGATCTTCCATCATGTAGGTCACCAGTTTGCGCACGAAGCCACGGAATTCGTTGTCGATGGCCTTATCGTCGCGCACGATCTCGGCCGCGGCCACGATGTCGAGACGCGCAAACGCGTCGAGCGTGCGGCGCAACAACTGGGCGGCCATCTCGCCCGAGAGTTTGATCTCGGCGAAGTTCACGGTTTGCGCCGCGCCGTCTTCCAGGAGGTGACGGGTACGCTTGGCGATCTTCTCGGCCTCGTCGCCTGCGCGCTCGAGGTTGGTGATCGACTTCGAGATCGAGAGCAGCAGGCGAAGATCGCGCGCGGTCGGCTGACGACGAGCAATGATCTTGCTGCACTCTTCGTCGATCTCGACTTCCATGGTGTTCAGGCGCTGCTCGGTGGCGATCACTTCGTCGACCAGAGCACGGTCGAACGTGTTGAGCCCCCGCATGGCCGTCACGAGCTGCGATTCGACCAGGCCGCCCATTTCAAGAACGCGCGAGCAAAGCTGATTCAGGTCCGAGTCGAACTGGCTGGAAAGGTGTTTGTCGTTCATATCGAAATTCCTCGTGGGCATCAACCGAAACGGCCGGTGATGTAGTCTTCGGTCTCTTTACGGTCCGGCTTGATGAAGATCTTCTCCGTTTCCCCGAATTCGATCAATTCGCCCAGATACATATAGGCGGTGAAGTCCGAGCAACGTGCCGCCTGCTGCATGTTGTGCGTGACGATCACCACGGTGTAGTCGTCCTTGAGTTCGGCGATCAGCTCTTCGATACGGCCCGTGGAGATCGGGTCGAGCGCCGAGCACGGCTCGTCGAGCAGCAGCACTTCCGGGCGGATCGCAATGCCGCGCGCAATGCACAGTCGCTGTTGCTGACCGCCGGACAGGCCGTAGCCCGACTGTTGCAGCTTGTCCTTGACTTCGCCCCACAGCGCCGCCTTGGTCAGCGCCCACTCCACGCGGTCGTCCATTTCCGAGCGCGAGAGCTTTTCGAACAGGCGCACACCGAACGAGATGTTGTCGTAGATCGACATCGGGAACGGCGTCGGCTTCTGGAACACCATGCCGACCTTCGCGCGCAGCAGCGCAATGTCCTGCTTCGAGGTCAGCAGGTTTTCACCGTCCATGTTGATCTCGCCCTCGGCGCGTTGCTCCGGGTACAGGGCGTACATCTTGTTGAACGTGCGCAGCAGCGTCGATTTGCCGCAGCCCGATGGGCCGATGAAGGCCGTGACCTTGCGGTCGGGAATGCGCAGGTTGATGTTCTTGAGCGCGTGGTATTTGTCGTAGAAGAAGTTCAGGTTATTGACTTCAATCTTCGAGGGCAGTTTGATGTCTTGCGTCGGATTCGTCATGGTCGTCTTAACCGTCAGGTATGCGTGGTGTCGTCGCGTTGTGTCGTCTCGCGTTGCCGCTTACTTCTTGGCAAACAGCGTGCGCGCCAGGATGTTCAGCAGCAGCACCCCGAGGGTGATGATGAACACGCCCGCCCAGGCGAGCGACTGCCACTCCGCAAACGGGCTCATGGCAAATTTGAAGATCGTGACCGGCAGGTTGGCCATCGGCTGATTCAGGTTCATCGACCAGAACTGGTTCGACAGCGCCGTGAACAGCAGCGGCGCCGTCTCGCCCGCGATACGCGCCACGGCGAGCAGCACGCCCGTCACGATACCGGCGATCGACGCCTTCAGCGTAATCTTGACGATGATGCGCCACTTCGGCGTGCCCAGGGCAAACGCGGCCTCACGCAAGTTGTTCGGCACGAGCTTGAGCATGTTCTCGGTCGTGCGGATCACGATCGGGATCTGCAGCAGCGCGAGCGACACAATGCCGGCCCACGCCGAGAAGTGCCCCATCTGTGCCACGACCAGTGCGTACACGAACAGGCCGATCACGATCGACGGCGCCGAAAGCAGAATGTCGTTGATGAAGCGGGTGAGGCTCGCGAGCCACGACTTCTGACCGTACTCGGCCAGGTACACCCCGGCCAGAATACCCAGCGGCGTGCCGAGGAACGTGGCCACACCGACCATCACGACACTGCCCGCGATGGCATTGGCGAGCCCCCCGCCGGCCGTGTTCGGCGGCGGCGTCATTTCAGTGAACAGCGACAGCGACAGACCGCCGATGCCCAGCGAGAGCGTGGTGTAGAGAATCCACAGCAGCCAGATCAGGCCGAAGGCCATCGCCGCGAGCGACATCGCGATCGCAAAAATGTTCTTGCGGCGGCGGTAAGCTTGCAGCCGCACGCGGGTCACGGCGTCGGTCGGCTTCACGGCTGGGGTTTCCAGTTCGAGCGCTTGTTGGGTCATTATTTACCTTCGCTTTTCTCAAGGCGCAGCAGCATGAGCTTGGACAGCGCCAGCACCACAAAGGTGATGAAGAACAGAATCAGGCCGAGCTCCATCAGGGCGGCCGTATGCAGCCCCGGGCCCGCTTCGGCGAACTCGTTGGCGAGCGCCGAGGTAATGCTGTTGCCCGGCGAATAGAGCGATACGTTGTCGAGCAGGTTCGTGTTGCCGATCACGAAGGTGACGGCCATGGTCTCGCCAAGCGCGCGGCCCAGCCCCAGCATGACGCCACCGATCACCCCCGTCTTCGTGAAGGGCAGCACCACGCGCCACATCACCTCCCAGGTGGTGCAGCCAATGCCGTAGGCCGACTCCTTGAGCAGCACGGGCGTGACTTCGAACACGTCGCGCATGACCGAGGCGATGTACGGAATGATCATGATCGCGAGGATCACACCGGCGGGCAGGATACCGATGCCCAGCGGCGGTCCCTGGAACAGCGCACCGATGACCGGGACGTTGCCGAGCAGCGTCTGCAGCGGCTTCTGGAAATACTGGCTGAAGATCGGGGCGAAGATCAGCAGGCCCCACATCCCGTAGACAATGCTCGGGATGGCGGCGAGCAGCTCGATGGCCGTACCGAGCGGGCGGCGCAGCCATACGGGCGAGAGTTCAGTCAAGAACAGCGCAATGCCGAAGCTGACCGGCACCGCGATGATGAGCGCGATGAGCGACGTGACGAGTGTGCCGTAGATCGGCACGAGCGCGCCGAAGTGATCGGCGGGCGGATCCCATTCCTTCGTCCACAGGAAGGCGAAGCCAAATTTCTGAATCGACGGCAGTGCGCTGTACATCAGCGACACGATGATGCCACCGAGCAAGAGCAGCGTAATGAGCGCGGCCGCGCGGGTGAGCAGCGCGAAAAGAAAGTCGCCAACGGAAGACGGAGCGCGCTGCGCGCCTGCTGTTGCGAGGGGGCGGGTGGCTTCTGCCATGATGTCGTCTCAGCGTGAGCGCGCCGCCTGCCGTTGCCAGATCAAAGGTCGGGCTTCGGAACAGGCGGCGCGGATAATGCCGGGTTGAGGCCCCGGGCAATGCAACCGTGCATTGCCCGGGGCCAGCAAGGCTGCTTTAGATGCCGGCCTTGTGGGCCGACTCGGCAACCTTCGCCTTCCAACCTGCACGGATTTGCTTCAGCACCGCTTCCGGCAGCGGGATGTAGTCCAGTTCCTTGGCGGTCTTCTCGCCATTCTTGAACGACCAGTCGAAGAACTTCAGCACGTCGGCGCCCTGCGCTTCCTTGCCGGCGTCAGCCTTCTGGTGCACCAGCACGAAGGTGGCAGCCACGATCGGCCACGACTTGTCGCCCTTCTCGTTGGTCAGGATCTGGTAGAACGTCTTCGACCATTCGGCCTTGGCAGCTGCCGCGGCGAACGTTTCCGTGGTCGGCTCAACGGTCTTGCCGTCGGCGTTCGTCAGTGCCGTGTACGTCAGCTTGTTCTGCGTGGCGTAGGCCGACTCGACATAACCGATCGCGCCCGGCAGGCGTTGCACGAAAGCGGCGACGCCGTCGTTACCCTTGCCGCCCGTACCCGTCGGCCAGTTCACCGTCGTGCCTTCGCCAACCTTGCTCTTCCACTCAGCGTTGACCTTCGACAGATAGTTCGTGAACACGAAGCTCGTGCCCGAACCGTCGGCGCGGCGAACCACGGCGATATCCGTATCCGGCAGCTTGACCTTCGGGTTCAGCTTGGCGATGGCCGGATCGTTCCACTTCTTGATCTTGCCCAGATAGATGTCGCCCAGCACCGGGCCCGACAGGACCAGCTCGCCCGCCTTCACGCCCGGCACGTTGACCACCGGCACGATGCCACCAACCACCGTCGGGAACTGGAACAGGCCTTGCTTGGCCAGTTCTTCGTCCGTCAGCGGAGCGTCCGAACCTGCGAAATCGACAGTCTTGGCCTGGATTTGCTTGATGCCGCCCGACGAACCGATGCCCTGATAGTTGACCTTGTTCGAGGTCGCCTTCTGGTAGGCGTCAGCCCACTTCGTGTAGATCGGCGCGGCGAACGTGCTGCCTGCACCCGTAATTTCGCCCGCAATCGCGCCAGCGGCAAACAGAATGCCAGCCATGCCGGCAATCGCAGTCTTCATCAGCTTCATGGATTTCTCCGAGTTGGTGTGGATACAGCGTGTGGTTGGCTCGAAGAATAGAGTCCGAATGTGACAATCATGTGTCATCTGTGAAAGCTCACAATATCGGCGTCATAAAGTTGACTCGGGATCGTCACGTTGCCGGAGGCATCTTCCGCCTCTCGTTGGGACCAAAAAGCCTTGTCTGGCAAGGGTTTAGGGTATCTCCAAGCACATGCCATCGCGCAAAACGCCCAATTCGGGACACATGTCAGCGCCGTGACACGGGTGCAAACCGTCTAACCATCCTAGGCCACCGTGTCACAAATGGAAATATCGGGTTGATCCGATTGCCATGATGGGAAGCCTGGACCGCACGGGTGCGACAACGCGTTGACCGGCGCTTGCGCCCGCGGGATCGACTTCGATGAGGGGATTCGGCGTTGTCTGCCGTGCCGCCCCACTCGGGGGGGGGGGCACGGCCCTGCCAGGACGGATGGCAGACCGGGCGTTCAGGGAACGCTCAGGCGGCCGATTTGACGACGTCGGCCAGATGCTGGGCGAAGGACGTGGCCTGGGAGGCTTCGCGGGCTTCCACCATCACGCGCAGCACGGGCTCGGTGCCCGATGCGCGAATGAGCACGCGCCCCGTATCTCCCAACTGAGATTCGACGGCGTTGCGCTCGTCGGACAGGCGCGCATCGCTCTGCCAGTCGTAGCCGGCCGGCGTACGGACGTTGATCATTTGTTGCGGGAACAGGCGCACGCCGTCGAGCAGCTTCGCCAGCGGCGGGTTGCCCGCGCGACGGATCGCCGCCAGCACTTGCAAGGCCGAGATGATCCCGTCGCCCGTCGTGTGCTTGTCCAGACACAAAATATGGCCGGAGCCCTCCGCGCCAATCTGCCAACCGTGCTTGTGCAGTTGCTCGAGCACGTAACGGTCGCCGACCTTGGCGCGCACGAACGGCACCCCGAGGCCCTTGAGGGCGACTTCGACGGCCATATTGGTCATCAACGTGCCCACGGCACCCGGCACACCGCCATTGTCCAGCCGGTCCTTCACCAACAGATACAGCAGCTCGTCGCCGTTGTAGAGACGTCCCGCACCGTCGACGATCTGCAGGCGATCAGCATCGCCATCGAGCGCCACGCCGAGATCCGCGTGATTCGCACGCACGGCGCGCATAAGCGCATCCGGCGCCGTCGCCCCGCAGTCCTCGTTGATGTTGAAACCGTTCGGCTGGTTGCCGATCGCGATAACCTCGGCGCCCAACTCGTGGAAGACATGGGGCGCGATGTGATACGCGGCGCCGTTGGCGCAATCGACCACGATCTTCATGCCGCGCAAGTCGAAGTCGTTCGGGAACGTGCTCTTGCAGAACTCGATGTAGCGGCCTGCGGCATCGTCCAGACGACGCGCCTTGCCGAGTTGCTCGGAGCGCACGCAGGTCATCGGATTGTCGAGTTCGGCTTCGATGGCCAGTTCGGTCTGGTCCGGCAGCTTGTTACCATCCGCCGAGAAGAATTTGATGCCGTTGTCGTGGTACGGGTTGTGCGACGCGCTGATCACCACGCCAGCCGCCAGGCGCAGCGCCCGGGTGAGGTAGGCTACGGCGGGCGTGGGCATCGGGCCTGCCATCATGGTGTCGACGCCGGCCGCCGCAAAACCGGCTTCCAGCGCGGCTTCGAGCATATAGCCGGAGACGCGCGTGTCCTTGCCGATCAACACCGTCGGACGGCCCAGCGTTTGGTTGCCGGCCAGCACGCGACCCGCGGCATAACCGAGTCGCAGCACGAACTCTGGCGTGATCGGGCTTTCGCCCACCGTACCGCGAATCCCGTCGGTCCCAAAATAGCGTCGTTTCATCGTTGCATCGTTCCCAGTTGAGGCGCTGCGCCGGATGAGGGACCGCACGCGCGCGTCGTTCAATCTTTATATGTGCCGTCGTCAGACGGTGGGGGGCCACTGCCCCCGCCATTATCGCCGGCGCGCGTCCCCGCTGGGTCCCCATTGGCTTGCGGCGATGGGGCCTTCCGGCGGGTTTGCCCGCAGCAGGGTTACTCGGCGTCGCGCACGGCGTGCCAGACCTTGAGCGCATCGACCGTCTCGGCGACGTCGTGCACGCGCACCATGGCCGCGCCCTGCTGCGCGGCACACATCGCTGCGGCGACGCTGGCCACCCGGCGCTCCAATGGCGCCTGACGCCCGGTAATTTCGCCCAGCATCCGCTTTCGCGACATGCCGACGAGCAACGGCAATCCATCGCGCGACAGCACACGCAAGTGTTTGAGCAGTGCGAGATTATGGGCGAGATTCTTGCCGAAGCCGAATCCCGGGTCCAGGTACAGACGCGACGGGGCAACACCGGCCGAAAGCAGTGCGTCCACCCGACCGTCGAGGAAGGCGGCGACCTCGGTGACAACGTCGGTGTAGATCGGTGCGTCCTGCATGGTCTTCGGGTCGTGCAGCATGTGCATGACGCACAGTGCGGCTTCGCTCTCGCGCACCGCGTCGATGGCACCGGGCTGCTGGAACCCCCAGATGTCGTTGATCATGTCCGCGCCGGCGGCGAGCACCGCGCGCATCACGCCCGGCTTGTAGGTATCGACCGAGAGCGGCACGCCGCAATCGCGCAGCGCTTCGACAATCGGTACGACGCGCTCGAGTTCGGCGGCTTCCGACAGCGCTTCGGCGCCCGGACGGGTCGATTCCCCGCCGATATCGAGAATGTCGACGCCGTCGGCAATCAACTGTTCAGCATGGCGCAGGGCGGCGTCGCGCGCGACAAACTTGCCGCCATCGGAAAATGAGTCGGGCGTGACATTCAGGATGCCCATGACATGCACGCGGCGGGCATCGAGCGTGAAACGTGGGCCGAAGGCCAGCGTGGCGGGGGGGGCCGGGATGTCCGGTAACGCGCCTGCCTCGACGATATCGTCGGCGTCAGGGGACATGGGAGGAAGGGATTGCGACGGCTCGGAGGACATTCGGAAGCTCAGCTCAATAAGGCCAAATATAGCGGCCCGTTCGCCAGGACCGGACCTGCGCGCCCGAGATACCGGACGCTGCGTATGGGCGTAATGTTACCGGAATCACCCGTCACATCGACCATCGAAACACTCGGTAACACCGATATTCGTCGCGTTCCGCGCGCGGCGGCGGGCTGCGGGCAGCGCCACCGCGTCTGAACGCAAAAAGGCCGGCGCAATGCCGGCCTTCCTGGGATGGCAGCGCTTGCGCGTGCCAGGCTTTTACGCGTTTAGACGGTCGCCGGGGTGTTGCTGGGCTTGAGCGGCGGATTGCCGCCCGACGCGCCACCGTTCGTCGGACCGCTCTTCGGCGGACGCGGCGGACGACCATCCATGATGTCGCCGATTTGCTCGCCGTCGATCGTTTCCCATTCCATCAGCGCCTGGGTCATCGATTCGACCTTGTCGCGGTTGTCTTGCAGCAACGTCTTGGCCAGGGCGTACTGTTCGTCCAGAATGCGGCGAACTTCCCCGTCGACCTTCTGCTGCGTGGCTTCCGACACGGACTTGGCGGACATCCGGCCGAACACCGAGTCTTGCTCCGTGTCGACGTAGACCATCGGTCCCAGGGCGTCCGACATCCCGTAACGGGTCACCATGTCGCGGGCGAGCTTGGTGGCACGCTCGAAGTCGTTCGAAGCGCCCGTCGACATCTTGTTGATGAACACTTCCTCTGCCGCACGCCCACCGAACAGGATGGCGATCTGCGTGAGCATCGTGTCGCGATACTCCGAGTACTTGTCGTGTTCCGGCAACTGCATCGTCAAGCCCAGAGCCCAGCCGCGCGGGATGATCGTGACCTTGTGCACCGGATCGGCACCCGGCAGCAGCATTGCCACCACCGCGTGACCCGACTCGTGATAGGCCGTGGCACGTCGCTCTTCGTCGCGCATCACTGCCGACTTGCGCTCCGGACCCATGAAGATCTTGTCCTTCGCGTCTTCGAAGTCGAGCATTTCGACGATGCGCTTGTTACGGCGCGCCGCGAACAGCGCGGCTTCGTTCACGAGGTTCGCCAGATCGGCGCCCGACATGCCCGGCGTTCCGCGCGCGATGACCGATGCGTCGACGTCGTTCGAGATCGGCACCTTGCGCAGGTGCACCTTCAGGATCTGCTCACGGCCGCGGATGTCCGGCAGACCGACGTAGACCTGACGGTCGAAGCGGCCCGGGCGCAGCAGCGCCTTGTCGAGCACGTCCGACCTGTTCGTTGCGGCGATCACGATCACGCCCGAGTTGGCTTCGAAGCCATCCATCTCGACGAGCATCTGGTTCAGCGTTTGCTCGCGTTCGTCGTTACCGCCGCCCATGCCGGCGCCACGATGGCGGCCGACCGCGTCGATTTCGTCGATGAACACGATACACGGCGATTGTTTCTTCGCGTTTTCAAACATGTCGCGAACGCGGGCCGCCCCCACGCCGACGAACATTTCCACGAAGTCGGAACCCGAGATGCTGAAGAACGGCACCTTGGCCTCGCCGGCGATGGCGCGGGCAAGCAGCGTCTTACCGGTTCCCGGCGGGCCGACGAGCAGCACACCGCGCGGGATACGACCGCCGAGCTTCTGGAATTTCTGAGGGTCTTTCAGGAAGTCGACCAACTCGCCGACTTCATATTTGGCTTCGTCGCAACCGGCGACGTCGGCAAACGTCACGGGATTGGCATTCTCGTCGATGAGGCGCGCGCGGGATTTGCCGAAGGAAAAGGCACCGCCCTTACCCCCGCCCTGCATCTGCCGCATCATGTAGAACCAGAAGCCGATGATCAGCAACGTGGGTCCGAGGTAGTAGAGCACGGACATGAGCGCGTTCGGTTCGTCATCGGCTTTGCCCGAAACTTGAACGCCATACTTCATGAGGTCGCCCACCATCCAGATGTCGCCGGGCGACACGATGGTGTATTTCTGGCCGTCGCTGGGCGTCACCTGAAGGCTGCGCCCCTGCACTATCACGTTCTTGACCTTGCCATTCTTGGCATCGTCCATGAACTGGGAGTACGTCACGCCTTCCTGGACGTGCGGCTTGTCGAACTGTTTAAACACAGTAAACAAGACCAGCGCGATGACCAACCACACCGCCGCTTTGGAAAACATATTATTGTTCAAAGCGTTGCTCCTTCATGAAATCGCTTCGCGCCAGGAATTCATTCTAATCCACTCGCAGGCGCACCGCCATAGTGATTCTTTACCGCCGCCATAGCGCCAGAGCGCTGGTTTGACGGGCATCAAGCCGGATTTTTCAATCCTCGTCCCAAAATGAACGTTTCGGAAGATTTATCTCGGGACGCCTTTGGCTTGCGCGGCGCCACGGTTTTGAACTGGTGCTTGAATTTTTCGACAATCTGGCTGTAGCCACTGCCGTGAAAACATTTGACCAGCAATGCACCCTCCGGTTTCAGGTGTCGCTGAGCAAAATCCATCGCCAGATCGCACAAATGCTCGATCCGCGCTGCATCGGCCGACGCTACCCCCGACAAGTTGGGGGCCATATCGGAAACTACAAGGTCGACTTTGCGTCCGGCGAGGATTTCTTCGAGCTGCACGAGCACGCTGTCCTCGCGGAAGTCACCCTGCAGGAAGGTGACGTCGGCGATCGGCGCCATCGGCAGGATGTCCAGCGCGATGATCGTGCCGTCGATACCCCCTTCCGTGCGCTTGCCGCCCGCGAGCTTGTTGCGCGCGTACTGACTCCAGCTCCCGGGCGTCGCGCCCAGGTCGACAATGACCTGACCGGGCTTGATCAGCCGGTCCTGCTCGTCGATCTCCTTGAGTTTGTAGGCCGCGCGGGCACGATAGCCCTCGCGCTGCGCCATTTTGACGTAGGGATCGTTGATGTGATCGTGCAGCCAGGCGTGGCTGAAACGGTTTTTTGCCATAATTCTTCAAAAACGCTGCGATTTTGCAGGATAATAGGCCCTTGCGCGCCCAAAATGCGCGAGCCGGCCTCTGGTAATTGCAGGTGCGCCGGCCGCCGCGTACGGGTGCATCCTAACTCGTTTGTCTCGTCTGTCCTCTATGCCCGCCCTGACCCTGACCCCGGCGCAACGCGCCGACTTGCGCTCCACCGCCCATGCGCTGAATCCCGTTGTTCTGATTGGCGCCGACGGCTTGACGCCGGCGGTGCTCAAGGAAATCGACGGCGCCCTGAAGGCTCACGAACTGATCAAGGTACGTGTGTTCGGCGACGAACGCGATGCACGCGTGGCCATCTACGAAGCCATCTGCGATCAACTCGGCGCAGCGCCGGTACAACACATCGGCAAGCTGCTTGTTCTGTACCGCCCGACGCCGGACGAAACGGAAGCGCCGGTTCGCTCCCGGACCGGCGGTACGGGTGCGACGGTCAAGGGCCGTGCCCCGCGCACTGTCACGGTCGTCAAGACCAGCACCAACGCGGGACGCCGTCCGACCGTCAAGAAAGTGACCGTTCGCGGCAACGAACGCATGACCGCTGGCGGCATCGTCAAGAAGGCCAAAAAGCGCCAGACCAGCGTCAAGCGCCAACGCAACGACTGAGCGAACGGCACACCGCCGCCAGTTCTCGAAAAAACGCGCCCGGACAACAGGCGCGTTTTTTTATGGATGCCGCGATCGGATTGGCTGCGAAGCCAGCGTCGCCGCACCCCTGCGACACTCAGCTACGCACCGGCTGGCGCCAGATCAGTGCCATGCCGAGCAGGCTTTGCAGCAGGTAGATGCCGCTCGAAATACCGTGAAGCATGCCAAAACGCGCAGCGAACACCGACTGGCCGATCTCCACGCCCACCGCCTCCGCCTGCGCGCGCAGATCCGCCATCAACGGCTGGAGGCCGAACGAGGCGATCAGCACACAGACCATCATCGCCACCGCCAGCCACCGCAGTCCGCGATAGCTGCGTGCCGCTTGGGCGTCGCCCGCACGCGCAATCAGCGCCGTCGCCAGCCAGACCAGCAGCACGCCGCAGACGAGACTTATCCAGGCTTGCGTGTGAAACAGGCGACCGGCGACCGTTCCGGCCATGGTGCGCGATTCCAGCACTGCGAAGAGCGTGGGCGCCACGACATAGCCGATCGCCCACTGACTACCGCACCAGAGGGTCGCGATCAGGCGGAACAGCCGTTCCAGCCGCGGCGCGCCGCTGGCGGACGTTACGTCAGACGTAGCGGACATCGATGATCTCGTACTCACGCACGCCGCTCGGGGCCTGCACTTCGGCCACATCGCCAGCGTACTTGCCAATGAGGGCACGTGCGATCGGCGAACTCACCGAGATCTTGCCGTGTTCCAGATCGGCTTCGTCGTCGCCGACGATCTGGTACAGCACCGTGCCGCCGTTGTCGAGGTCTTCGAGTTCGACGGTGGCGGCAAACACCACGCGCCCCTCGGCGTCGAGCAACGACGGGTCGATGATCTGCGCGGCGGAGAGCTTAGATTCGAGATCGGCGATACGCCCCTCGATAAAGCCCTGCTTTTCCTTGGCGGCGTCGTATTCCGCATTTTCCGACAGATCGCCCTGCGCACGAGCTTCAGCAATCGCAGTGATCACGGCCGGACGTTCGACGGTCTTCAGGCGGTGCAGCTCTTCTTTGAGCAGCTCGGCGCCCCGCTTGGTCAGAGGAATGGTACTCATACGCGTTGTTCCGAAAGACAAAAAAATTGCCGCAGCAAAGCCGCATTCGCACTGGTTTGCGAACGCCGCTTGACCGCGGCTGTGACACCTATGTGGCGTTAGTGTAGCAGAGTTGTCGAGGCCGCCAACCACAGGGCCGGCCGCACGACATTGCAACAGCTATGCACCATTTGGCGCGTCCGACGGGGATCGGTTCCCTGCCGAGCGCGCCATTTCTTGCAGCGTAACCGCTCAGGCCTTGCGCAATCAGGCCGGCAGCAAGGCGTGCAGGCCCTGCAGATCGTAGACCTCGAGATTCTGCAGGTACTTCAGGCCTTCCACGGCGGCACGGGCACCCGAGATCGTCGTGTAGTACGTAACCTTGTGCGCTTGCGCCGACATGCGGATCGAGCGGGAATCGGCAATCGCCGTGCGCGTCTCGTCCACCGTGGTGAACACCAGCGCGATCTCGCCGTTCTTGATCATGTCGACAATGTGCGGACGGCCGTCCTTCACCTTGTTGACCACGCGCACCGGGATGCCGGCGGCGTCGATAGCCGCGGCGGTGCCACGCGTGGCCACGATCGGGTAACCCAGCGCGTGCAGCATGCGGGCCACTTCAACCGCGCGCGGCTTGTCGGCGTCCTTCACCGTGAGCAGCACCGTGCCCGAGGCCGGCAGGCGCGAGCCCGCAGCCAGTTGCGACTTGAACAGCGCCTCGCCGAACGTGCGGCCCACGCCCATCACTTCGCCCGTCGAGCGCATTTCCGGTCCAAGCACCGGGTCGACGCCCGGGAACTTCACGAACGGGAACACGGCTTCCTTGACGCTGAAGTACGGCGGCACGACTTCGCTCGTCACGTTTTGCGACTTGAGCGACTGACCGACCATCGCACGCGCGGCGATCTTGGCCAGTTGACGACCGGTCGCCTTCGATACGTAGGGCACCGTGCGCGAGGCACGCGGGTTCACTTCGAGCACGTAGATCGTGTCGACCCCGTTGCCCTGCTGAATAGCGAACTGCACATTCATCAAGCCGATCACGTTGAGGGCGCGGGCCATGGCGGCCGTCTGACGCTTGAGTTCGGCCACGGTCGGCGCGGAGAGCGTGTACGGGGGCAGCGAGCAAGCCGAGTCGCCCGAGTGGACGCCAGCCTGTTCGATGTGTTCCATCACGCCGCCGATGTAGACGTCCGTGCCGTCGGAGATGCAATCCACGTCGCATTCGATGGCGTCGTCGAGGAAGCGATCGAGCAGCACCGGGCTGTCGTGGCTGACCTTGACCGCTTCGCGCATGTAGCGCTCGAGGTCACGCGGCTCGTGGACGATTTCCATCGCACGCCCGCCCAGCACATACGAGGGACGCACCACCAGCGGGTAGCCGATCTCGGCGGCGAGCTTGAGCGCTTCGTCCTCGGCGCGCGCCGTGCGGTTCGGCGGCTGGCGCAGGCCCAGGTCCTGCAGCAGCTTCTGGAAGCGTTCGCGGTCTTCGGCCGCGTCGATCATGTCGGGGCTGGTGCCGACGATCGGCACACCGTTCGCTTCGAGATCGAGGGCCAGCTTGAGCGGGGTCTGACCGCCGTACTGCACGATCACGCCGACCGGCTTTTCGAGGTCGACGATTTCGAGCACGTCTTCCAGCGTCACCGGTTCGAAGTACAAACGATCCGACGTGTCGTAGTCCGTCGACACCGTTTCCGGGTTGCAGTTGACCATGATGGTCTCGTAGCCGTCTTCACGCAGTGCGAGCGCCGCGTGCACACAGCAGTAATCGAACTCGATCCCCTGGCCGATACGGTTCGGACCACCGCCCAGCACCATGACCTTCTTCTTGTTGGTCGGCTGGGCTTCGCACTCTTCCTCATAGGTCGAGTACATGTAGGCCGTGTCGGTCGAGAATTCGGCAGCGCAGGTGTCCACGCGCTTGTAGACCGGGCGCACCTTCTGTGCGATACGAGCTTTGCGCACGGCCGTCTGGTCGGTGCCGAGCAGCTTGGCGAGGCGGCGATCCGAGAAGCCGCTTTGCTTGAGGAAGCGCAGCTCGTCGGTCGACAGGCTCTCCAGCGTACGGCCGGCCAACGCCTGTTCCTTCTTGACGATGGCTTCGAGCTGGGCGAGGAACCACGGGTCGATGGCCGTCTCGGCGTACACCTCTTCCAGGCTCATGCCCAGACGGAACGCGTCGCCCACGTACCAAATGCGGTCGGGGCCCGGCTCGCCGATCTCCGCCACGATCTCGTCGCGGTCGGTCGACTTTTCGTCCAGACCGTCCACACCGACTTCCAGGCCACGCATGGCCTTCTGGAACGATTCCTGGAACGTGCGGCCCATGGCCATCACTTCGCCGACCGACTTCATCTGCGTGGTCAGTCGCGCGTCGGCTTCGCGGAACTTCTCGAAGGCGAAACGCGGCACCTTGGTCACGACATAGTCGATGGTCGGCTCGAACGAAGCCGGCGTCGCACCGCCCGTGATCTCGTTGCGCAGCTCGTCGAGCGTGTAGCCGACGGCCAGCTTGGCGGCGATCTTGGCGATCGGGAAGCCGGTCGCCTTCGACGCCAGTGCCGAAGAGCGCGACACGCGCGGGTTCATTTCGATGACGACCATGCGGCCGTCCTTCGGGTTGATCGAGAACTGGACGTTCGAGCCGCCCGTCTCCACGCCGATTTCGCGCAGCACTGCCAGCGACGCGTTACGCAGCAGTTGGTATTCCTTATCGGTCAACGTCTGGGCGGGTGCCACGGTAATCGAATCGCCGGTGTGCACGCCCATCGGGTCGAGGTTCTCGATCGAGCAGACGATGATGCAGTTGTCGGCGCGGTCGCGCACGACTTCCATCTCGTACTCCTTCCAGCCCAGCAGCGACTCTTCGATGAGCAGTTCGCGCGTGGGCGAGAGGTCGAGACCGCGCTTGCAGATCTCTTCGAACTCTTCGCGGTTGTAGGCGATGCCGCCGCCCGAGCCGCCGAGCGTGAACGACGGACGGATCACCATCGGATAGCCGCTGCCGCCGATCTCGGCCATGATCTGCGCCTGCACGGCGAGCGCATCTTCCATTGAATGGGCGATGCCCGACTTGGCCGACCCGAGACCGATCTTGGTCATCGCGTCCTTGAACTTCAGGCGGTCTTCGGCCTTGTCGATGGCTTCCGGCGACGCGCCGATCAGCTCGACCTTGTACTTATCGAGCACGCCATGCTTGTGCAGGTCGAGCGCGCAGTTCAGCGCGGTCTGGCCACCCATGGTCGGCAGGATGGCATCCGGGCGTTCCTTGGCGATGATGCGCTCGACGACTTCCCAGGTAATCGGTTCGATGTAGGTCACATCGGCCGTGTCCGGGTCGGTCATGATCGTGGCGGGGTTGCTGTTGATCAGGATGACCTTGAAGCCTTCCTCGCGCAGCGCCTTGCAGGCCTGTGCGCCGGAATAGTCGAATTCGCATGCCTGACCGATGATGATCGGACCGGCGCCGATGATGAGGATGCTCTTGATGTCTGTGCGCTTTGGCATAACGTTCTCAACAAAAATTTAACTCAGCGTCGCGGTCGCGAGCTTCACACCGAAGCCGACGAACAGCGCGCCCACGCCGCCGGTTGCCCCGGCGCTCAACCGGCGACGTTGCCGGAAGTGCTCGGCCAGGCGGTAACCGGCCAGGATCAGCGTGCTCAGATACAGGAAACTGCAGGTCTGCACGATCGCGCCCAGCACCGCAAACGACACGGCCGGGTAGGCGTAGCCCGGATCGACGAACTGGATGAAAAACGACACGCAGAACAGGATCGCCTTCGGGTTGAGCAGGCTGATGAACAGCGCCCGCTTGAACGGGTGATCCGCGTCGACCGGCTTGGGCGCGGCGACTGCCGTCCCTGCGTTGGCGCGTGCGGCCCGCGCGTTGGCGATGGCTCCGCGCAGCATGTTCACGCCCATCCAGCAAAGATAGGCGGCGCCGAGATACTTCACCACGAAGAAAAGCGCCGGCTGCGCGTGCAGCAGCGACGCCACGCCGGCGGCCGACAGGGTCATGAGGATCGTATCGCCGAGGAACACGCCGCATGCGCCTGCGTAGCCCTGGCGAACCCCGCGCTGCGCTGCCACCGACAGCACATAGAGCGAGTTCGGTCCTGGCAGCAGAATGATCACCACCACCCCGGCCAGGTAGGTCCAGAGGTTGACGATGCCGATCGAGTTTCCGAGCATGTTGAGCGTTCCCTTATCCGTATTTCGTCGTGCCAGGCCTTACGCGGGCTGCTTCGCGTCGACCATCGACTGCACGAAGCGGTCGAACAGATAGCCGATGTCGTGCGGGCCGGGCGAGGCTTCCGGGTGCCCCTGGAAGCAGAATGCCGGGCGATCCGTCAGCTCGAAGCCTTGCAGCGTGCCATCGAACAGCGACACGTGCGAGACGCGCGCGTTGGCCGGCAGGCTATTGGCATCCACGGCGAAGCCATGGTTTTGCGACGTGATGACCACACGGCCGGTCGCGAGATCCTTGACCGGGTGGTTGGCGCCGTGGTGACCGGTCTTCATCTTCAGCGTCTTCGCGCCGACGGCCAGACCCATGATCTGGTGGCCGAGGCAGATGCCGAAGGTCGGGATGCGGCGCTCGAGGAACGTCTTCGTGGCGGCGATGGCGTAATCGCAAGGTTCCGGGTCGCCGGGGCCGTTCGAGAGGAACACACCGTCCGGGTTCAGCGCGAATACGTCGTCGGCCGAGCTTTGCGCCGGCAGCACCGTGACCTTGCAACCGCGCTGGGCCAGCATGCGCAGGATGTTGCGCTTGACGCCGTAGTCCAGTGCGACCACGTGGAATTTCGGATCCTTCTGTTCACCGTAGCCTTCGCCCAGGCGCCATTCCGTTTCCGTCCACGAATACGGCTCCGTGGTCGAGACGACCTTGGCAAGGTCCATTCCGGCGAGGCCCGGGAACGATTGGGCAAGCGCGATGGCCTTGGCCGCGTCAGCGCCTTCTCCGGCGAGGATGCAGCCGTTCTGGGCGCCCTTCTCGCGCAGGATACGGGTGAGGCGGCGCGTGTCGATACCGGCGATCGCTACAACGCCCTCGTCCTTCAGATATTGCGACAGCGTTCTGTCGGCGCGGAAATTCGACTCGAGGATCGGCAGATCCTTGATGATCAGGCCTGCGGCATGGACTTTCGTGGCTTCGACGTCTTCACCGTTGACGCCCGTATTGCCGATGTGCGGATACGTCAACGTGACGATCTGACGCGCATAGCTGGGGTCGGTGAGGATTTCCTGATAGCCGGTGATCGCGGTATTGAAAACCACTTCACCGATGGTGTGACCGGCAGCGCCGATGGCGTACCCACGAAAGACCGTGCCGTCAGCGAGCGCGAGAATGGCGGGTGGGAATGACGGCAGCACGGGAAACTCCTGGAGGTTTCACCCCGGCTGCCAGCCCCATCGTCCGCTCGCGATGACACTTGCGCGGGCACCGGAATTGCGCGGAATATGCGCACAGCGGAGGCTCGGGCTACGGACGAGATGTCAGGCGGGTAGGCGCTAGGGTGAGGGTTAAATGACTAAAACCTTCAAAGTATAGCGCAAATCCCAATCATCTCAAAGCTGAACATGTGGAACACCAGTACGCTCTGCGTTCTCCCTGGGGGTAAGGCTGTTCGGGGACGGATACGCAGAGGGGATAGGGAAATGGATGCCCGCCCGCTGGGCCGCCAGCACGATATGGCGCTCCATGGCGGCCCCGGCGACGGCGCCATCGCGGCGGCGCAGGGCGTCGAGGATCTCCAGATGTTCATGATAGGTGGAGAGCACCAGTTCGCGCTGATAGAACGGCAAACGCTGGCTCTCCATCACGATTTCCGTGCTGCCGCGCAGGATATCGGCGATGGCCCCGTTTCCGGCGAGTCCCACGATGCGCAGGTGGAAGGCGAAGTCCAGTTGGGCGGCCGTATCGACGTCGCCGTCGACCAGTGCGACCTTCATCGCCTCCACGTTGTCAGTGAGCCACTCGATCTCGCCATTGCTGGCCGCGTGGGCGGCGAGGCGGGCGGAGAAGCCTTCGAGCGCATAGCGCAGCTGATACGTGTCGGCGAGCGAGATCTGGTCGGCGAAGCGCCAGGCGACGCCCAGGCGCGCCGAGGCGTCGTTCACATAAACGCCTTTACCGGGGCGGATCGCGACCATGCCAAGCGCTTCGAGCGTCGACAGGGCCTCACGCAGCGAGGCGCGGCTGATCGTCAGCTCTTCGGCGAGTTGGCGCTGTGACGGGAGCATCGCGCCAGCCGGATAGACCTGACGTTCGATGCGCTCGCGGATGATGGCGACGGCGGCGTCGGTTACGGCATGCGCCGAATGCTTCATGAGGCCTCACAGGGAATGCGGGTATACGTATCTCGCATTGTACGACGCCAAATATCTCCCCAGGCGCTCAGCCGGCAACGCGTGAGCAAACCCATGCGGCGTGGGGACTTACCGTTCGCCTGGCGCACGGGCGCAGGGCAGGCGCTATCGACGCGTGCCCCCGCGCGCGCGGCCTTGCGCCATCGCCTGGTGGGCGGGGTGTTCGGGATGATCGCCGAGGAGGCGACGCACGACCCCATTGGTCCAGCCGAAGCCATCCTGAAGCGGGTACTCCCCGCCTCCCCCACCGCTTGCCGACATTGCATCGCTCGCATGCAGCGAATACTTCTCGACGAGCTTGCTTTCACGAGCATAGAGCGCGCTGACCGTCGAGAGCCAGCGCCGGGCGATATCGTTTGCGAGCCTGTGCTCGCCGTACTGACGAAGCCCGTGAATGGCGATCCATTGCAGCGGCGCCCAGCCATTCGGCGGATCCCATTGCTGCAGGCTGGACGCCTGCGTCGTGCGCAGCCCTCCGGGGGCCAGGAGACGATCCTCGATCGTTTGCGCCGAGCGGCGTGCTTGCTCACGCGAGGCCAATCCAACAAAGAGTGGCGTGGCGAGCGCGGCCGACAACCGCGGGTGCGGCGCACCGCGTTGCCAGTCGTAATCGAGGAATGCGCCCTCGTCATCGCACCAGAGATAGCGCGTCATCGCCTCGCGCCGGGCTTGCGCACGCGCGGCAAAGGCTCGGGCGTTTTCCGCGTCGCCATTGGCCTCGCTCAGCCCGGAAATCTGCACTTCAGAGGCGAACAGGAAGCTATTCAGGTCCACGGGCACGAAGGCGGTCGTGCGGATCGAACCGAGGTTGGTCGCGTCGTCCAGCCAGCGCGAGCTGAAGTCCCAGCCCGAGGCTGCGCCGGCGCGCAGATCGCGATACACCTGCGCAGCGGGACGATCCGGCGCATGCAGCGCCGTATTCACATCCTCCAGATAACCTTCCTCGCGCGGCGTATCGCGTTCGTCCCAGTAGCGATTGAGGTGTGAGCCGTCGGGCAGGCACACGACATGGCGATAGGCATCGCCGGGGGCGAGCGACGCCTCCCCGTCCATCCAGAAGTCGTACTCGCGACGCAAGTGGGGCAGATACCGGATCGCGCGCGCCACGCCGTGCGACTCGAACAGCGCCACCATCAGTCCATACATCGGCGGCTGCGAGCGGCTCAGGTAGTAAGTGCGATTGCCGTTCGGGATGTGGCCGTAAGTGTCGATGAGAAAAGAAAAATTATCGGCCATGCTCACCAGCAAGTCGTGGCGGGCGCTGCAAGCCAGGCCGAGCATCGTGAAATACGAGTCCCAGTAATAAAGCTCGTGGAAGCGTCCGCCCGGCACCACATAGGGCCGGGGGAGTGGCAACAGCGAGCTGTAGGCCGGGTGCGTTTCGGGCAAGCGCGTAAGGACATCCCAGAGTCCGTCGATATGGTCGACGAGCCCCTGCCCTGGGTCGGAGACATAGTGACTGGCGGGTGGGCGTTCGAGGGTGAAATACGACGCCACGAAGCGCGCAAGGTCGAAGCCGGGTTTCGCGACGTCGTCGCGATAGCGGCGCAGGATCTCGTCCGGAGCCAGCGTGGGCACGCAGTCCACGAACGTCTTGCTGTCGGGAAAAATGCGCTGCGTCTGCACGTCGACGAACAACTGCTGATAGCGATCGGCGGGGGTGAGCACGTCAGACGGTGCCGAATGTGCGACGTCCGGCGTCATGCCGCCGGCGGCCAGCGAGCGTCGTACGGTGTCCGTCATCGTCATTGCTCCGCGTAACGCCAGAGCAGGCCGCCGTCGACGAACAGCGTAGTGCCCGTGACATAACTGGCGTCCGGCGAGGCGAGGAACAGCACGGCGTTGGCGACTTCGCTCGGATCGGCGAGACGCCCGAGGGGGATGTTGGCGATCAGCGCGTCGCGCTCCGCCTTGTTGGCGAGGAGCTGATGATTGATCGCGGTGCCGACCGCACCGGGCGCGACGTTGTTGACCGCAATACCGAGTGGGGCGAGCTCGATGGCGAGGTTGCGCATCATCATCTTCAGGCCGCCCTTGCTGGCGCAGTAGCTGGTGAAATGCGGAAACGGCAACTCCTCGTGAACCGAGCTGACGTTGACGATGCGCCCGCCACGCTTCGTGTCACGCAGGTGCTGCACAAACGCCTGCGTGAGAAAGAAAGCCCCCTTCAGGTTCACATTCATCACCAGGTCGTAGTCCGCTTCCGTCACATCCAGAAAGGGCGCTCGCCGCTCCACGCCCGCGTTATTGACCAGCACATCGACCCGTCCCATCGCCTCGACGGCTTGCGCAATCACTGCGCGGTCGTCCGCGGCGACACCGACATCTCCCGCGATTACGCAGCCGTCGCTACCGGCCGTGCGCACCGCGTCGAGCGTCTGTTCGGCCATCGCGTTGTGCTGCCGATCTTCCACCACGATGCGTGCGCCCTCCTGTGCGAGACGGATCGCGATGGCGCGTCCGATGCCCTGAGCACTGCCGGTAACCAATACCACCGTGTCCTTCATTCGCATGGCGCCCCCCTGTTTCTGTACAAATTGCGGGATCTGCGCACACTGCCTTGCGGCTTTCACCGGGCGTCGAGGCAGCGCGCCCTACGCAAGTGCGACCGCCCGTTCCAAAGCGAAGTTCACACAAATTGCAGCGGATTCGCCCAACAAAACCGGCGAATACGAGCGAATCGCCGCCCTTGGCCCAAGCTGCGTGGGGCATCGCCCTGCCCTAGGGAATCCCCTCAGAAAACACGTCTTGACCCCACCATATTGGCTTTCTAATATTCTCCATAACACCACTGGTCAGACCGGTATGACTTGTCTGGATACATGGATGGGTGTTGATTCGAATTGTGGTTGCGGTAGAGAACATTAGCCCCCAGAGAGCGCAGTCCGTCAGGCGTAGAGATTGCGAAATCCGAGAGAGTGATTTTGCAGGCAGAGGAGACAAACCATGCCCAAGCTGTTTCGTTCGTTGTTTGGCCGAGTCGTCATTGCGCTGATCGTTGGCGTGGCGCTTGGCATTTGGTTTCCGCACTTCGGAGAGTCATTGAGCCCGTTGGGCGATGGCTTTCTGAAGCTCATCAAGATGGTCATTGGACCGATCGTCTTCTGCGTGGTGGTCAGTGGCATGGCGAGTGCGGGTGACTTGCGCAAAGTCGGCCGTGTTGGCGTCAAGGCCGTTTTGTACTTCGAAGTCATCACCACCTTCGCGCTAGTCATTGGTGCAGTGCTGGCTTGGGCGACGCATCCGGGCGTGGGCATGAACATCGACGTTCGCAGCCTCAATCCGAGTGCGATGGCGGCGTACACCGAGAATGCCAAGGGATTGCAGGACACGGCTGGCTTCTTGTTGAAGATCATCCCCGACACCGTCACCGACGCCTTTGCCAAAGGCGACATCCTGCAGATTCTCGTCTTCTCCGTCATGTTCGGCTGTGCCTTGGCCGCCCTTGGTGAGCGTGGGCGTCCTGTTGCGCGCTTCATCGAAGACCTGAGCCACGTCTTCTTCCGAGTGATGGCGTTCATCATCCGACTCGCGCCGCTGGGTGTCTTGGGTGCCGTGGCGTTCACCACCGGCAAATACGGCGCATCGTCGCTCAAGCAGCTTGGCATGCTCGTGCTCGTGTTCTACGTGAGCTGCTTCGTCTTCGTCACCGTGGTGCTGGGTACCGTATTGCGTCTGGCGGGCTTCAACATCTTCAAGTTCATCAAATACTTCCGTGAAGAGTTGTCCATCGTGTTGGGCACCGCGTCGTCCGATGCCGTATTGCCGGCCATCATGCGCAAGCTCGAGTGGATGGGCATCAAAAAATCCACCGTGGGTCTGGTGATACCTACGGGTTACTCCTTCAACCTCGATGGCTTTTCCATCTACCTCACGCTGGCCGTCATCTTCATTGCCCAGGCGACCAACACCCCGCTGTCCATCCATGACCTGATCCTCGTCATCCTCGTCTCGCTGCTGACCTCCAAGGGTGCCCATGGCATTCCGGGATCGGCCATCGTGATCCTGGCGGCGACGCTCACGGCCATTCCCGCCATCCCGGTCATTGGCCTCGTACTG
Source organism: Pandoraea cepalis (assembly GCF_902459665.1). Taxonomy (GTDB): domain Bacteria; phylum Pseudomonadota; class Gammaproteobacteria; order Burkholderiales; family Burkholderiaceae; genus Pandoraea; species Pandoraea cepalis. The sequence continues at coordinate 100,762 of NZ_CABPSL010000003.1, forward strand.
ATCCTTCCAGTCGACTGGTTCGTGGGCATTGCGCGGGCCGTCACCAATCTGCTGGGCAACTGCGTCGCGACCCTCGTCGTGGCTGCGTGGGAAAAAGACGTCGACTTTGCGCGAGCCCACAAAGTGCTCGATGGCGTGCTGCCCTACGAGCCCATTGCGGTGACCGTGGACGACATAGCCGAAGCTGGCACGCCGGCCAACGTGGCACTGACACGCTGAACGACCGTCACAACTTAAACGAACCAACGAAACCAATGCCGACGCGAGGCGTCGGCAGCTACTCCTGGAGTCAAACGCAACATGGCCCTCGCCCCGCAAGACCCGAACGCACCGGAATTTGTGCGCCGTTACGTCAACTTGGCTGATCCGCGCCTGGGTGCGCAGGCGTTGGAGGCCAGCGACGAGTTTTTCGCGGCCAAGGAGCGCATGCTCAACCCTGAGCCGGCCGTGTTCATCCCGGGCAAATACGACGACAACGGCAAGTGGATGGATGGTTGGGAGACACGTCGCAAGCGTGTGAACGGCTACGACTGGTGTGTGGTCAAGCTGGCGCGACCGGGCGTGTTGTTTGGCGTTGACCTCGACACCAGCCACTTCACCGGCAACTTTCCGCCGGCCGCGTCGCTCGAGGGTTGCCACAGCCCGGACGGCGCCCCGGGCGAGAAGGCCGAGTGGTTCGAATTGCTGGCGTCGACCAGCTTGCAGGGCAATGCGCACCACTACCATGCGATCACGCAGTCGCGCGCGGTGACCCATGTGCGAGTGAACCTGTACCCCGATGGTGGTTTGGCGCGTTTGCGCGTGTATGGCTTGCCGCAGAGCGATTGGGCGCGACGCTCGCGTGACGAGTTGATCGACCTCATCGCGATGGAGAACGGTGGTTACGTCGTGGCGGCGAACAACCAGCATTTCGGGATGGCGTCGAACCTGTTGATGCCGGGCCGAGGGGTGAACATGGGCGATGGGTGGGAGACGCGTCGTCGTCGGGAGCCGGGCAACGACTGGGCGATCATTGCCTTGGCGCAGCCGGGCGAGATTGCGAAGATCGAAGTGGACACGGCGCACTTCAAGGGCAACTTTCCGGACCGTTGTTCCATTCAGGCGGCGTATGTGACGGGCGGCACCGAGCAGTCCTTGATTACGCAGTCGATGTTCTGGCCCGAGCTGTTGCCTGAGCAGAAATTGGCGATGGACAAGCAATTCGGCTTTGAGGAGCAGGTACAGAAGCTGGGGGCGATCACGCACATTCGCTTCAACATCATTCCGGACGGTGGCGTATCGCGTTTGCGGTTGTGGGGCCGGTTGAGCGAAAAGAAAGCGTAAGCGTGAATGCATCCCTCTCGCGGCGGGCGACGTTTGCGAGAGGGGAAATGAAAAAGGGAAAAAAAGGAGAGTGACATGGCGGGAGCGGCGTTGAAGATCGAGCGATTGACGCGAGAGGCGTTTGCGCCGTTTGGCGATGTGATCGAGTTGTCGGGGGCGAGGCATTTCGGGATCAATGGCGGGACGACGGAGCGGTTTCACGATTTGGCGACGGTAGATTTGGGGCCGGAGGGCGGGCGCACGTTGGTCAATGTGTTTCGTGGCCAGCCGAGGCAGTTGCCGTATGAGGTGAAGATGTTGGAGCGGCATCCGTTGGGGAGTCAGGCGTTCATACCGTTGAAGACGACGCCGTACCTGGTGGTGGTAGCGCCGGCGGGCGAATTGGATGTGAGTCAGATGAGGGCGTTTGTTTCGGAGGGGTGGCAGGGGGTGAACTATGCGCGTGGCGTGTGGCATCACCCGTTGTTGGCGTTGGATGAGGTGAGCGACTTCGTGGTGGTGGATCGGGGTGGAGAGGGACACAACTGTGACGAGCAGGATTTGCCGGGCACGTATGTGTTGACGCGAGCGGCGTTGGAGGCGGTGCGCTCAGCGAGAAAGGCCGCATAAGCTAAGCGGTAGCGAAAGACAAGTGCGGGACAGCGAAGACGCCGGGGAGAGCCCGGCGTTTTGCATATGGGGGACTGGGGGCGTGGAGGGGGATGGACCGGGGCCCCTTTCTGCAGCGAGTTGGGTTTATGTTTGAGAGGCGGAAAGGGGCCCCGGTCCGTCTAGGGGAGTGGTGTTGAGTCCCAGATCCGCCAGCAAAACACCTCATCAAGAGTGGACTGCGTCCGAATAATCCTCTGGCTGGGTGGCATCAGAGCGTGGTTGCATGCCGAGCACCTTGACGAGCGCCGTCACCAGCACAGCAACAACCAGATTGATGAAGAGCGAATAGAGTGCGGCATAGCCGGGCATCGTAAGCGAGCCGATGTGCAGCGCGAAGACTGACGACTTGAAGCCTGTGGAAGCGGCCATCCAGGTACCGACGGCGATACCGGCGAGCCAGCCGATCATCAGGCCGCGGTGATCCAGCCAACGCGTATAAAGTCCGAGCACGATAGCGGGTAGCGTCTGAATGATCCAGATACCGCCAAGCAGTTGAAGCTGAATCGCGTATTGGAGCGGCAAGAACAGCACGAAGAACAGCGCGCCGAGCTTCACCACCAGCGAGACACGTTTTGCGATCAGCGTCTCCTGCGCAGCGGACACCGATTTATTCAGGAATTCCTTATGCACATTACGTGTATAGAGATTCGCGGCGGCGATCGACATAATGGCGGCGGGGACCAAAGCACCGATGGCGATAGCGGCGAATGCCACGCCGACAAACCACGAAGGGAAGGCATAGAGGAAAAGCGCCGGCACCGCAAAATTCGTCCCGTATTGCGCGAAATAAGGCGCGAACTGAGGCATCGACTTCACCCCCGAGGCCAACGCCATGTACCCCAGCAAAGCGATCAACCCGAGCAGCAGCGTATAGGCGGGCAACAGCGCCATATTGCGTCGAATCGTATTACCGCTCTTTGCGCTGAGCAGTGCCGTAATCGAGTGCGGGTACAGGAACAGTGCAAACGCCGAGCCCAATGCCAACGTTGCATAAGCACTGTAGCCTGCGAGCGAACCGCCTGATGGCGGTTTCAGCAGCAGATTCCCTGCGGGGACTGCCGCGAACACATGCGACATTCCGCCCAGGCGAATCGGAATCACGATCAACGCCGCGATAATCGTCAGATAAATCAGCGTGTCCTTCACAATCGCGATCAACGCCGGTGCACGCAAGCCACTTGTGTACGTGTAAGCAGCGAGAATCACGAACGCGATAATCAGCGGCAAATCGCCCAGCCATCCGGTCGCGTGAAAACCCAGCGCACCGATCACCACCTCGATCCCCACCAGTTGCAGGGCAATGTACGGCATCGTTGCCACGATCCCCGTGACCGCGATGGCCAGCCCCAGCCAACCGCTGCCGTAGCGAGCGCTCACGAAATCCGCCGCCGTCACATAGCCGTGCTTCCGCGACACCTGCCAAAGCTTCGGAAAGACCACAAACGCAAACGGAAACACCAGAATCGTGTACGGCAACGCGAAGAACCCCAGCGCCCCAGCGCCGAACACCAACGCCGGCACGGCGATAAACGTATAAGCCGTATACAAATCGCCGCCGAGCAAAAACCAACTGACAATCGTGCCGAAGCGTCGCCCTGCCAGCCCCCACTCGTCGAGCTGCGCGAGATCCCCGCGTCGCCAGTGCGCCGCCACGAACCCCACGATCGTGACAAACACAAACAGCGCGACAAAAACCACCGTGGCCGTCCAGTTCATGATCGACCTCCCGTCGCAGCGTCAGCCGGCGCCGTGCGCCGATGCACCCACGCCGTAAGCAGCGCGGTCACGAACACCCACGCAAACTGATACCAATAGAAAAACGGGAAACCGAAGAGAGACGGCTCGAGCCGGTTGTAGAACGGCACCCACAGAACGCCAGCGAAAGGCAGCAACAACAGCCACAGCCAACCCCTGCCGCGCGATAGCGACGCGTTTTCATTCATGATTGCGTACCTCCCGGCGGGATCGCCACCGATCGCTCACGCAACGTGTGCCTATAACGACTATATGTCCTGAAAAGCAAAACGGCTTACGGACAAACCCCAACCCAGCCGGATTCGCCATAAGCCGCATTTCGAGAGGAAAAACCGGCGTCGTCAGACCATGCCCGCCATCCTGCTTCCCCCCTTCACCGACCCAACATCTCCAACGGCTACGCCGCCGGCACCACCGCCGTCACCTCGATCTCCACCTTCGCTTCGTCCTCCACCAGATCGGCCACTTCCACCGCCGTCATCGCCGGGAAATGACGACCGATCACCGCACGATAATGCTCCCCAATCGCGCGATAACACTCCACATACTCGCGCTTATTCTTCACATACCACGTCATGCGAACGATATGTTCCGGCTTCGCGTTGCCCTCCGCCAGAATCGCCACAATATTCTCAAGCGTCTGACGCACCTGCAGCGCGAAATCGTCCGTCTCGAAACGTTGCTGCCCATTCCAGCCGATCTGACCGCCGACAAACACAATGCGGCTGCCCGCCGTCATCTCGAAAGCCATGCCATTCGCATAGCCGCGCGGCTTCGCCCATTCGGGGGGTTGCAGAACTTGCAGCATCAGGACACTCCTTCAATAACAGAATCAGGTGCGGCAAAGCGCACAATCGCCGCGCGCTGGGCGTCGGGCACCGCGATCGGGGCGGGCCTGCCGCCCTCGCCCTTCGCGACCCAGACCAACACCAGCGTGGCTTGCAAACGCGTCTCGTCGTTCGCTCCGGAAAACCGGATGCGCAACGTCATCGACGAACGACCCAGACGCGAGACCTCCAGCGAACGCTGGAGCGTCTCGCCCAAAAAACTCGGCGCACTGAAGCGACACTCAATGTTCGCCGTCGGCACACCCATCGCATTACGCAAATGCATCTCGCCGAACGACAGACCCAGCCCTTCGGCGCACCAGTCCTCGACCAGATCGTTCATCATCTCGAAATAGCGCGGATAGAACACAATCCCGGCCGGATCGCAATGCTTGAACCGCACCAACAACGGCTTCACAAACGCGTGCGCCGCCACCTCAGCTTCCGACATATCCTCTCCCCCCGCATGCCTCGTCGTCACACCGCGTCAACGTGAGTGGGCGCCAACTGGAGCGCCCCGCCCTCGCCTCAATGCACCTCAATGCGCCATCTGCCGCAGCTTGAAGCGCTGCAGCTTGCCCGTCTCCGTGCGCGGCAGTGCATCGACAAATTCAATCGCCCGCGGATACTTGTACGGCGCGATGTTAGCCTTCACATACTCCTGAAGCGCCTTCACCATCGCGTCGTCGCGCGGCTCGCCCGCCTTGAGCACCACATACGCCTTCACAATCTGACCGCGCGCCTCGTCGCTCGCGCCCACCACCCCGCACTCCGCCACCGCCGGATGCTGCAGCAAAGTCGACTCCACTTCCGGGCCCGCGATGTTGTACCCCGCCGACACAATCATGTCGTCCGAGCGCGCCTGATAGTAATAATTACCGGCCTCGTCGCAACGGAACGTGTCGCCCGGCAGATTCCAGCCGTTCTTCACATAATTCGTCTGACGCGAGTCCGCGAGATATCGACATCCCGTCGGCCCCTTCACCGCCAGCTTGCCTACCTTGCCCGGCGGCAGCGGCTGCATGTTCTCGTCCACGATCATCGCGATATAGCCGGGCACCGGCTTGCCGATCGCGCCCGGCACCACGTCGCCGTTCGCCGCCGAGATGAAAATATGAATCATCTCCGTGCCGCCAATGCCGTCGATCATCTCGATACCCGACGCCTGCTTCCAGAGTTGACGCGTCGCATCCGGCAACGCCTCCCCCGCCGACACCGTCTTCTTCAGACTCGACAGATCGTACTTGCCCACCAGCACGGCCATCTGACGATAGAACGTCGGCGCCGTGAAACAGATCGTCGCGCGGTACTGCTCGATCGCCTGCAGCAGACTGTCCGGCGTGAGCTTCTCCAACAACACCGTCGCCGCGCCGACGCGCAACGGGAACGTCAACAGGCCGCCCGTACCGAAAGTGAACGCTAACGGGGGTGTGCCGCAGAAAATGTCGTCCGGCCCCGGCTTGAGCACATGACGCGGAAACAGATCGCACATTGCCAACACATCGCGATGGAAATGCATCGTGCCCTTCGGCTGCCCCGTCGTGCCGCTCGTGAAAGCGATCAGGCAGACATCGTCCACCGCCGTATCGCAAGCTTCGAAGCTTGCCGGCTGGCGGGCCATGCGGGCCTCCAGTGAGTCCTCACCCACGTCGTGGAAATACACCACCTGCGTCAACGCGGGACAGAAATACTCATGGTCCGCCCGGCGGTTGAACTCCAGTTCATCCTTCAGACGTCCGTCGCACAGCGCCGCGCCGACCTCCGCCTTGTCGACGATCTGCTTGAGTTCCTTCGCGCGCAGCAACGGCATCGTCGGCACGCCCACCAGCCCCGCCTTGATCACCGCCAGCCACGCGGCCGCCATGAACAGGTTATTGGGTCCGCGCAACAGCACGCGATTGCCCGGCACCAGCGCCATGTCGTTGCGCAGCACGTGCGCGATGCGGTCGACTCTCTCACGCAAACCGAAATACGTCGTGACCGTCGGCTGACCGTTCTCCACCGAATAAATCGCAGGCGCCTCGCCGCGACCTTGCGCGATCGCGCGATCCAGTAATTCGGCGGCGCAATTGATACGCGCCGGGTACGCCACGTCCGGATTGTCCAGCAGAAACTCGGGCCACTGATCCGCGGGCGGCAGATTGTCGCGCGCGAAAGTGTCGAGATGTCCAGATCGTTCCATGTGCTTCTCCTTGCCCCCGGTAATCAAGCTTGGCGCCTGCGCGCCGCCACAGACCGCGCTCAGCCGTCCTTGAGCAGTTCGCGCGCGATGATCAGTTTTTGTACTTCCGTTGCCCCTTCGTAGATCCGCAGCGAGCGAATCTCACGGTACAGACGCTCCACGATCGCGCCCGACACCACGCCCGCGCCGCCGAACATCTGCAACGCGCGGTCGATCACCTGCTGCGCCGACTCCGTCGCGAACATCTTCGCCATCGCCGCCTCGCGTGTCGTGCGCTGCCCCTGCACGTCACGCTGCCAGGCCGCGCGATACGTCAGCAACGCCGCGGCGTCCACCGACGTCGCCATCTCGCCCAAAGCCGCCTGCGTGATCTGGAAATCGGCGAGCGTCTGCCCGAACATCTCGCGCGACTTCGCGCGCGCCAGCCCTTCGTCGAGCGCGCGACGGGCAAAGCCCAGCGCCGCCGCCGCCACCGACGCGCGGAAAATATCCAGCGTCATCATCGCCACCTTGAAGCCCTGCCCCGCCTCGCCCAAACGCTGCGAAGCCGGCACACGACAGTTCTCGAACTTCAGACGCGCCAGCGGATGCGGTGCGCTCACATCGATTCGCTCGGCAATCGTCAGCCCCGGCGTGTCGGCATCCACCACGAACGCGCTGATACCGCGGGCGCCGGGCGCCTCGCCCGTACGCACGAAAACACAATAGAAGTCCGCGATGCCGCCATTCGAAATCCACGTCTTCTCGCCGTTCAGCACGTAGTCGTCGCCATCGCGCGTGGCCGAACACGCCATCGCGGCCACATCCGACCCGGCGTTCGGCTCCGAGAGCGCAAACGCCGCAATCGCCTCGCCCGAGGCCACGCGCGGCAGATAGCGCTGCTTGAGCGCCTCGCTGCCCGCCAGCGTGATCGCGCCGCTACCCAATCCCTGCATCGCAAAGGCGAAGTCAGCCAGTCCGTCGTGACGCGCGAGCGTCTCGCGCAGCACGCACAACGCCCGCGAATCCAGTTGTTCCAACGCGCCGCCATGACGCGCGCTCACGCAATACTTCAGCCAGCCTGCGCGACCCAGTTGGCGCACCAGCGACACGCATGTCGCATCGGTATCCGCGTGGTGATCGACCTTCAGTTCGCGCGTGCACCAGGCGTCGAGTTCCGCGCCCAACCGGCGATGCGCCTCGTCGAAAAACGGCCATGCCAGAAAGTCGCCATTGCGCGCGTTTTGGGGAGTGATATCGCTCATCGTCTCGCTCGCGTCAGTCGCCCTTGAACACCGGTTTCTGCTTGGCGACGAAAGCGTCGTAAGCGCGGCGGAAATCCTTCGTCTGCATACAGATGGCCTGCGCTTCGGCTTCGGCCTCGATGGCCTCGTCCACGCCCATGTTCCACTCCTGATGCAGCAGCTTCTTGGTCACGCCGTGCGCGAACGTCGGGCCGCAGGCGATCTGGTCGGCCAGCGTCTGCGCGGCCGAGAGCACGGTGCCGCTGTCATGCAGGGCATTGAAAAAGCCCCATTGCAGGCCTTCCTCGGCCGTCATCACGCGACCGGTGTACAGCAACTCCGACGCGCGGCCCTGTCCGATCATGCGCGGCAGCAGCGTGCACGCGCCCATGTCGGCGCCGGCCAGCCCCACGCGCACGAACAGGAACGCCGTCTTCGCCTGCGGCGTGCCCAGACGCATGTCGGAGGCGAGCGCCATCATCGCCCCGGCCCCGGCACAAATCCCGTCGATGGCGCTGACGATCGGCTGCGGACAGGCGCGCATCGCCTTGACCAGATCGCCCGTCATGCGCGTAAAGTCGAGCAGCTCAGGCATGCTCATCTGCGTGAGCGGGCCGATGATTTCGTGAACGTCGCCGCCCGAGCAATAATTGCCGCCCGCGCCGGTCACAACGACCGTCTTGATGTCCGTGGCATAGACCAGACCTCGAAACAGATCACGCAACTCCGCATACGAGTCGAACGTCAACGGATTCTTCTTGTCGGGACGGTTCAGCGTGATCGTGCCCACGCTCGCGCGCCCTTGCGCGTCGTTCGACACCGACCACAGAAAGTGCTTGGCTTCATAGTTCGCGAACGTGCGCTTGTGATGCGCCATCGTCAGTTTCACGTCACTCATTGGCCGATCTCCTCAAATAGTGTGTGCATGGCCGCTTAGCCGACGGTCACTTCACCGCCTGCCACCGCGATCGATTGTCCTGTCACGGCACCGGCGCCCGGCTGGCAGAGCCACAGCACGGCGTCCGCCACCTCTTGCGGTTGCACGAGACGGCCCTGCGGATTGCGGCGGGCCAGCTCGGCGCGCGCATCGTCTTCACCGCGACCGGTCTTCGCGACGATATTGGCCACCGCGTCGCGCACGATATCCGTTTCCGTATACCCCGGGCAAACGGCATTCACCGTCACCCCTTTCTTCGCCACTTCGAGCGCCAGTGCGCGCGTGAGCCCGACCACGCCGTGCTTGGCCGCGCAATACGCCGTGACATACGGATAACCGATCAGCCCGGCGGTACTCGCCACGTTCACGATGCGGCCCCACCCGGCCGACAGCATCGAGGGCAGCGCGGCGGAAATACAGTGGAACGTCCCCGTCAGGTTGACGTCGATCATTTGTTGCCAGAGCGCACTGTCCGTCTTGCCGAATGGCGCGCTGAGTGCTTGCCCCGCGTTGTTCACCAGCACCTGCACCGGGCCGAAGCGGCCGGCCGCGCGTGCAAAGGCCGCGGCGACGGCGGCGGCGTCCGAAATATCCGCGCTGACCCAAGCCACCTCGCCATGCGCGGCCAAGGCGTGTGCACCGCTCGCGAGCGTGGCCTGGTTGCGCCCGAGCAGCGTCACTCGTGCGCCCTGCGCAAGCAGCGACCGCGCCACGGCTTCGCCAATGCCGCGCGCGCCGCCCGTCACCAACGCGTGCACGCCCGCCAGCGATGCTGGCGACGCGCCGGCCGAGATTGTCGTTGACGTCATGAACTGTCCTTATTTACCGATCTGTTGAGCGTAGGCAGCCGCACGCTCCAGATTGGTCTCGTACTGCCGCTTGCCCGCATAGTACTGCGACGGCCATGGCAGATCCTTGTAGCCGATCTTCGCGGCTTCGTGCAGCGTCCAGAACGGATCGGCGAGGTGCGGTCGCGCCAGCGCACACAGATCGGCACGGCCCGACGCGATGATGCTGTTCACGTGATCCGCCTCGAAAATCGCGCCCACCGCCATCGTCGGAATGCCGGCCTCGTTGCGCACACGGTCGGCAAACGGCGTCTGGAACATGCGGCCGTAGACCGGCTTCTCGTCCTTGCTGACCTGGCCCGACGAGCAGTCGATCAGATCCGCACCGGCATCCTTGAAAGCGCGCGCGATTGTCACGGCGTCGTCCGGCGTGATGCCGCCTTCGACCCAGTCGTGCGCCGAAATCCGCACCGACATCGGCTTGGCCGCCGGCCACACGTCGCGCACCGCATGGAAGACTTCCAACGGATAACGCAGTCGGTTCTCCAGCGAGCCGCCGTACTCGTCCTGACGCTGGTTCGTGAGCGGAGAAATGAAGCTCGAGAGCAGATAGCCGTGAGCGCAGTGCAATTCGAGCCAGTCGAACCCCGCCTCGGCAGCGCGGCGGGCGGCGTGCACGAAGTCGTCCTTGACGCGGTCCATGTCGGCGCGGGTCATCTCGCGCGGCGTCTGCGACACGCCCTCGATGTAAGGTAGCGGCGAGGCCGAGATCAGCGGCCAGTTGCCGTCGTCGAGCGGCTGGTCGATACCATCCCAGGCCAGGCGCGTCGAACCTTTGCGACCAGCGTGGCCGATCTGCATGGCGATCTTGGCGTCGCTGCCTGCGTGCACGAAGTCGACGATGCGCTTCCACGCGTCGCGTTGCGTATCGTTCCACAGGCCGGGGCATCCCGGCGTGATGCGTGCGTCGGGCGACACGCAGGTCATCTCCGCGACGATCATGCCCGCACCGCCCAGCGCGCGGCTGCCCAGGTGTACGAGGTGGAAGTCGCCCGGCACACCGTCGACCGACGAATACATGGCCATCGGCGACATCACAATACGGTTCTTGAGCGTGAGTTCGCGTGCCCGGTACGGGGTGAACATCGGCGGAATCGCCTGCTGGCCGTCGGCGCGCGTCACGCCGGAGCGCGTGGCGAGCCAGTCTTCGAAGCCTTCGACATAGGCGGGGTCGCGCACGCGCAGGTTCTCGTGAGAGATCCGTTGCGAGCGCGTGAGCAGCGAGTAGGCGAATTGCTCCGGCGCGAAGCGAGCGTAGCGCTCGACGGTTTCGAACCACTCCGTCGAATTGCGGGCGGCGTTCTGAATCTTGAGCACTTCGACGCCGCGCGTGGCTTCGTAGTCGGCCAGCACGCGCGGCAGGGCATCGATGCCCTGGGTGCGCAGACCGTCCGCAAGCGCGATGGCGTCTTCCAGCGCGAGCTTGGTGCCCGAGCCGATCGAGAAGTGCGCGGTGTGGGCGGCGTCGCCCATGAGGACGATGGGCACGCGCTTGCCGTCGACATCGCGCCAGTGCACCCAGTGTTCGCAGATCACGCGCGGGAAGCGGATCCAGATGGCCGAGCCGCGCAGGTGCTTGGCGTTGCTCATGAGTTCATGGCCGCCGAGGTACTTCGCGAAGAGGTTTTCGCAGAACTTCACGCCCTCTTCCTGGCTCATCTGATCGATGCCGTGAGCCTGCCAGACTTCCTCGGGCGTCTCGACGATGAACGTCGACGTGTCGGCATCGAACTGATAGGCGTGCGCCTGAAACCAGCCATGTTCGGTCTTCTCGAAGGCGAACGTGAAAGCGTCGAAGCGTTGATGCGTACCGAGCCAGACGAAACGATTCTGACGCGTGTCGATGTCCGGGCGGTAGGTGTCGGCGTAACGCGTGCGGATGCGGCTGTTCAGTCCGTCGGAGGCGATCACCAGATCGGCCTGATAGCGGCGGGCGATCGCTTCGTCGTCGTCGACATCGGTCTCGAAGACCAGTTCGACGCCGAGCGCTTCGCAGCGCGCCTGAAGGATGTTGAGCAGCTTCTTGCGGCCAATGCCGATGAAGCCGTGACCGCCCGAGGTGATCGTGCGGCCTTCGAAGTGGATGTCGATGTCATCCCACCGGTTGAAGGCGGCGTTGATCTGCGCGGCGCTCTCGGGATCGGCTTCCTGAAGGTTGTCCATGGTGGCATCGGAGAACACGACCCCCCAGCCGAACGTATCGTAGGGCCGATTTCGCTCGACCACCACCACACGATGCGACGGGTCGCGCAGCTTCATCAACAACCCGAAATACAGGCCCGCGGGACCGCCACCGATACAGACGATATTCATCTCCAGCCTCCGGATTCACAGATCGCGTCGCGTTTGCCGATCTTTGTTAAATCGTAAATAGTTTATACCTAAAATACTAGCGAAAAAAATTACGGCCGGCAAGGTGGTCAGACCCTGATGTTCAACGGGTCGGGAAAGCCCTTAGAAGGTGAATCGTCTGAGGCGGTCATCGGACGATTCCGAAACTTCGTCCATGGGTCCAAAACCGAAATATTTGGCAATGCTCGTCTGCCAGAATTCTCGCCGTCGTGTCACTCACGGTTCCTTCCAACCTCTGGCCTGACGCCAGGGTGTAAGCCCCCCCGGCTGCTGCATGTTCACCGTGCTCACTGTTGCGCCCTTTTTGCGCATTCGCGTCTGCGTGCGCGTCGATCTCCGCCATGGCGGATTCCGGCGTGCGCGTGATGTCGCGATGCCCCGTTTCGACTACAAAAAAGGGCAACATCATCCGTGGTACATCGTGACCGTCCGGTCTTCATCGCATTGCTGCATCGCCGCCTTGGCGCCGTAGTCCCTTACCTTCCTTACGCTCCTCGCGTCCCCCACGTCCGTTGCACACCGGCCGTCCTGCGCGCGAGCCTGCTGGCGTGTGGGCTCGCGCTTCAGTGCCCGACCGGCATCGCGCAAGGCCGCCCGTCCGCGTTGCACGACGCCGTGCGGCAAGGCGTACAGGACGAACAACTGGAGCGCCAACGCCGGGAGGCCGACGAGCGCGAACGACGCGCCGACGCGCCCGACGTTCGCCTGCCTGCCCTCCCCGACGGCGCACTGGCCGCGCAAGACAACCTGCGGCTTCCCGCCGAATCGCCCTGCGTTGTGCTGCGCAGCGTCACGCTCACGGGCCTCGGCGGCGCCCCGCTGCCAGCGCCCTTCGCGTCTGTCGAAGCAGCGATCGCCCCGTTCGTCGGACAGTGCGCCGGCACGAACGGGGTGGCCCGGGTGGCCGCAGAGGCCACCGAAGCGATCCTGGCCGAGGGCTGGGTCACCACACGCGTGATCGTTCCCGAGCAGGATATGGCCGATGGGCATCTGACGCTTCAGGTCATCCCCGGCACCGTCTCGGCGGTGCGCTTCTCGGATCCGGCCACACGCGGCACCTGGCGGTCGGCAGTCCCCTTGCGCGACGGTGACTTGCTCTCGCTGAGCGCGCTCGAGCAGGGACTCGAACAACTCAAGCGCCTGCCGAGCCAGGATGCCGATATTCGCATCGAGCCCGGTGACGCGCCCGGTTCGAGCGACGTGCTGATCGACATACAACGGACGCGGCCGTGGCGCCTGCTGGCCTCCGTCGACAACGGCGGTACGCGCGACACCGGGCGCCTGCAGGGGCAACTGGCGATCGGTCTCGATAATCCGCTCGGCCTGAACGACCTGCTGGACGTCTCCGTCCAGCACGACCTGTCGACGGGCGACGACCGGTTCGGCACCCGAGGCGCGAGCGCCAGCTACTCGGTGCCTTGGGGCTACCACACCGTCTCGATCTTCGGCAGCACGCGCGCGTACTTCCAACGCATTGCGGGTGCAAACGAATCGTTCGTGTCGAGCGGACGCAACCAAACGCTCGAGCTACGGCTGGAGCGTGTCGTTCAGCGCGACAGCGGCGGCAAGACAGCGCTTGACGCGCGGCTCGGCCGCCGATTCGGCCGGAGCTTCATCGAAGACTTCGAGATTTCCCAGCAGTATCGAAACAACACCTATCTGCAGATCGGTGCAACGCGCCGGCAATATCTCGGCACGGCGCAAGCGGACCTTGCCTTGAACTACCGGCAGGGCATGCCGTGGTTCGGCGCGCAGGACGACCTGCGCGACCCCGCCACCGGCCAGCCGACGAAGCAGACGTATCGGTACCGCATGGTCACCCTGGACGTGCAGTGGTCCGTGCCGCTCCCCTTGGGGCGTTTGCCCATCCGGTATGTCGGCACGCTCCACGGACAGACCACCGCCGACGCCTTATGGGCCGTCGACCAGATAGCGATCGGCGGCCGCTACAGCGTCCGCGGCTTCACTGGCGACCAGACCCTGAGCGCCGAGCGCGGCTTCTTCCTTCGTAACGAGTTGCACGTGCCGATCGCGGCGACTGCACACGCCGTGTATGCGGGCTTGGACTACGGCCGCGTGTTCGGCCCGAGCGCCCGCTACCTCCCCGGCACCCGGCTGGCCGGTGCGGTCATCGGCCTGCGCGGACAAATCGGCGCGTACGGCAGCCCGTGGGGCAACGCCAGCTACGACGTGTTCCTCGCCAAACCCCTCCTCCATCCCGCCAGGTTTCCCGTCAATGCCGCCGTTGCCGGCGTATCGATCGCCCTTCGCTACTGAGTCCCGACCATGAACACACGTTGCTTTCACCTGATCTTCAGTCATGTCCAACGCCAGTGGGTCGCGGTCGGGGAGAACGTCCGCTGCGGACGAACACCGGGATGCGGGCGCAGCTCGCGTCGTCGCCAACCGGGTACCGCGCACGGAGTGGCGCCGCGAGCGCGCGTTCTGCGCCCGCTTGGGGCAGCGCTCCTGCCGGCGCTGCTCGCCCTCGGCTTCCCGATCACTGCGGCGTCGCAAATCGTCGCGGCTCCCGGCGCTCATGCGCCTGATGTCGGTACGACACCGAACGGCTTGCCGCTCGTCAACATCACGGCGCCCAGCGCGGCGGGGGTGTCGCAAAACCAGTACCACCAGTTCGACGTTCCCACGCAGGGAGCGATTCTCAACAACTCGCGCACCATCGTGCAAACGCAAATCGGCGGACTCGTGCCGGGTAATCCCAACCTCGCGGGCGCGCCGGCACGCATCATCGTCAACCAGGTGACCGGAACGCTGCCCTCGCGCCTCGCCGGCTATCTGGAAGTGGCTGGGCAGCGGGCCGAAGTCATCGTCAGCAACCCCAACGGGCTGAGCTGCGACGGCTGCGGTTTCATCAACACCGCTCGCGGGGTGCTCACGACCGGCCTGCCGGTGTTTGGCGGCAGCGGCTCGCTCGAGGCGTTTCGCGTTACCGGTGGACGCCTGCAAATTACCGGTCGGGGCCTGAACGCCAGCAACCTGACGCACGCCGCCCTCCTTGCCCGCGCCGTCGAGGTGAACGCCGCCGTTCACGCGCAACAACTGGATGTCATCGCGGGCCTGAACGACATCGACGCGGCCACGTTCGGCATCCGCCGCAGCGCCACGGCCACGAGCGGCGCGCCGCCTTTCGCGCTCGACATCTCCCGTCTGGGCGGGATGTATGCCGGGAAAATCCGGCTCATCGGCACGGAAGCGGGCGTGGGCGTGAACGTGGACGGGCACATCACCGCCAACCAGGGTTCGCTCGTGTTGAACAGCGCCGGGCAACTTCGCATCGGCGGACGACTGCACGCACGCGAGGACCTGCGTGCGGCCGCCGCCGGTGACTTGTCGATTCGAGGCGAGACGGTGGCCGACGGCGCGCTGGCGCTGCGAAGCGCGCGCGACCTCGTCAGTTCGGGCACCCTGCGCGGAGCGCGTGACGTGACGCTCGATGCCGGCGGCACCTGGCGCCATACCGGCGCCGTGTCCGCAGGACGGCATCTGGTCGCCGATGCAGCGGCCGTCGCGTCCTCCGGCGCGATGGCCGCCGGCGCCAACGCCGACGGCACGCGCGGGGAGACAGGCAACCTGTCGCTCTCCACCGCGGGCCGGATGCAAGCCAGTGGCACCCATTCGGCCACCGGCGATATCGCCTACCTCGGCGATGCGCTCGATTTTACCGGCGCGACATCGACCACCTTGCGCGGACTGCGGATGCAAGCGCGCAGCGGCGCCGTCACGATGACGCGCGCAACGACGCAAGTGGGGGGCGCGACGCAGATTACGGCAAAGCACGACGTAATCCACGACGGAGCAACGCTCAGGACGTCCGGTCTCGACGTCGAGGCCTCCGGACTGAGCAATCGCGGTGGACGCATCTCGCAATGGGGCGTATCCCCGTTCCGACTCTCGCTGTCTGGCCTGCTGAGCAATCGCGAGGGGCAGATACATGCCAACGGCAGCCACTTCTCGCTGACATCCGGGCACATCGACAACACATCGGGCAAGATCGAGCACGCCGGCACCGGAGACTTCCGCTTGGCCGGCGGGCGTGTCGACAACACGTGGGGGACGTTCGCCACCAACGGCGCACTGTCCGTCGACGCGGGCACCTGGCGTAACGATTACGGCACCGTCTCCGCGAAGCGTTCCCTGACGGCCGGCATCCGTGGCCTGATGACGAACACCGGAGGGCTGATGCAATCCGGGGGCGCTTTTTCGCTGCGGGCGGACACCATCGAGAACCGCGGTGGACGACTGCTCGCACTGGGCGGCGCCGACCTTCGTCTGCAGGCCGAGACGCGCATAGACAACGCACGACTGGGCGATACCCAAGGGGAAATTGCCGGACGTGGCGACGTCACGCTCTCGGCGGCGTCGCTGTCCAACAGCGGGACATGGACGGCGCAAGGGTCGCTCGTGGCCAATGCGGCAGGCCCCTTGCTGAACGCGGGCGGACGCATCGTCGCGCAGCATCACGTCACCCTTGCCGTGCGCGGGCTGTTCGACAACGCCAACGGCATCTTGAGCGCGGGCGAGACGTTGATCCTGCGGGCCGACACGATCCGCAACATGCGCGGGTTGATGCAGTCGAGCGCGCTTGCCGTTCACGCCAAGCAACTGGATAACGGCGCCGGGTCGATCCGACAGACTGGCACCGACACCGATCACTCGGCGTTATTCAGCATCAGCGGACGTCTGCAAAATCGCGGGGGCGAGATCCATTTCGCCGCCCGTGACGCCGCCATCGACGCCGCCGAATTCGACAACACGGGCGGCACCGTGGCGCATGCCGGGCGCGGCGCGCTGTCCATCAAGGGGCAATCGCTCGTCAATCGCGAGGGACGTGTTGGCACGAACGGCGACTTGCTGCTGCGCATGAAGTGGATGACAAATGCGCTCGGTCGCGTGACGGCACTGCAACACTTGCGCGCGAACGTCGACGTGGGTCTGAACAACGCTTCGGGACAACTGGCGGGGAAGTCCGTGACGTTGGACGTGGGTGAGACCCTCGATAACCGCGCGGGTTCTGTCGAAGCCAGCGATGCGCTGATGGTGAAGGCTCGGGATGTCGACAACGCGGCGGGGGCGCTGCTCAACAGTGGCCAAACGCCAACGACCGTCGCCGTTCAGGACACGCTGACCAACACAGAAGGCGGCCGAATCGCGGCCAATGCGGACGTCACCGTCACGGCGGGCAACTTCGACAACACCGGGGGTCGGCTGCATGCGGGCAAGTCCCTCGCGCTGACGGTTGCCTCGGACCTGCTCAATACGGCGGGTTACCTCACCGCAGGCGAGCGCCTCGACATTGCCACCGGTGGCGGCATCGTCAACGGCGCCGGTCACGTAAGCGCGCGCGACGCCCTGCGCATCGCGGCCACCGGCAATATCGACAACGGATTGGGGGCGTTCGACGTCAGCGCGCCTGATGGCTACCTACGCTTGACCGGGCGACAACTGGACAACGCCGGTGGCCGCATCGCCAATGCCGGCACCGGTGCCGTCGACCTCATCCTGCGCGGACGGCTACGCAATCGCGCCGCCCCCGGGAACGCGGCGAAGTCCGTCGGCAGCATTGCCGGCAACGGCGCCGTCAACGTGTCGGCGAACGGCATCGACAACCTCGATGACGCATGGATCGCCGCCGGCGGCGCGCTCAAGCTCACCTCGACGCGGGACATCGACAATCGCTTTGGGCGACTGCAAGCGCGTGGTCCGTTGACCGCGACAGCGAAGCAGCACATCACGAACGTGGACGGCGAGATGTATGCCGGTCAGGCGCTTTACGTCGCGGCGGGCGGCAAGCTCGACAACACGCGCGGCAGCATGGAAACCGCCGGCGATCCGTCGACCGTCGGCCATGAAACCGTCACCCTGTCGTCCGGCACGCTCGACAACACCGACGGCCGGATCGTCAACGGCACGCGCGGCGACCTGAGCATCACGGCGAACGCGATCACGAATGCGCTGTCCCGCCCTTCGGGGTCGAATCGTCCGGTCGGACTGATGGGCGGTAACGGTCGTGTATCCATCACGACGTTTGCGCTGATGAATGGCCCGAGCGCGCTGATCAGCGCCGGCGCGGATCTGTCGCTGGCGGTACGCGACTCCCTCGGCAATGCCGGGACGCTATTCTCGGGCACCGACCTCGGCGTGAAGTGGCGGGATGCGCAACGAACACAAGCGTTCGAGAACACCGGGACGGTCCAGGCGCGTCGCGATGCGTCCCTCGCCGTGGCCGAACTGGACCACCGTGCGGGCGAAATCGCCGTCAATCAGAATCTGATCCTGCGCACTGAACGCCTGCTCGGCACCGCGCGATTACGGGCGGGCAACGATCTGCACGTCTCGTTGCCGGGCGACTTTACCTACGGCACCGACCACGCCTGGCAAGCGAATGGCAGTCTCAAGCTCGACGTCGGCGGCTTGTTGCGCGTTCACGGGGCGCTTGGGGCCATCAAGCAACTCACGGTGAACGCCGCCCGCGTCGTCAACACGGCGCAAGGCCGCCTGCGAGGCGGGTCGGTTCTCGTGAACGTGATGGACGACATCATCAACGACACGCGCATCGATGGCGACGAGGTCAGGCTGATCGGCGCCCGCTTTACGAACACCGGCGCCGTCATCGGCGGACGTGTCCGATTCGATGGTGCGACCTTCGTCAACACCGGCGAGCGCGCCGTGCTGGCGGCAACGCAGCAACTGGACCTCTTCGTCTCCGGCAATCTCCTCAACGAAAACGGCGCGACGCTCTACAGCCTGGGCACCCTGCGTGCCGCCGCGGGCGAGACGCGCGATGCGCAGGGCTATCTGACGCAGCAAATGGGGAGCTTCATCAACCGCTCCGCCGTACTCGAAGCCGGTGGCGACGTCGACATTGCGACGCGCGAGTTCGTGAACGACCGCAGCTACATCAACATTGTGCGAGGCGTCGACGAGGGTGAGACACAAACGGTGCGCGACGTCTGGATCGCTGGCTACGTGGCGCTGCCGAACGAATCGGGCAGCCGGGCACGCTGCGCTGCCAGCACGGCATCCGCCTGCGAAGAATTGCCGACCGAGCATACGAGCCACAGCCTGAGCGTGAACGGCGAACCGGCGATGATCGAGGAGACTTATCGGGAAACGGGCTCAGACGGCAGAGAGGTGCAGAGAACCCGACTGATCCCGAATCCGCGCAACCAAGCCTTTACGCAGTGGCGTTGGGGGCGTGAAGCGCGCGCGGCCCTTTCGGCAGAGAAGCTCCACGTGGTGAACAGCCCCATCAGCGTCACGATCGCCAAGCGCGGGGTGACGGCGCTCGACACCGACAAGAAGACGTTCTCGCTCGAGCACCCCATCATCGAGTTGTACAAGCGGAATTTCTTCTCGAAAGATTACGACAGCCGCAACATCACCCAACGCGCCGTTCAGCATTTCGAGTCGATCACGGACGACGGCCAGGGAAATTGGGTCATC
Organism: Pandoraea cepalis; assembly: GCF_902459665.1. Taxonomy (GTDB): domain Bacteria; phylum Pseudomonadota; class Gammaproteobacteria; order Burkholderiales; family Burkholderiaceae; genus Pandoraea; species Pandoraea cepalis. The sequence continues at coordinate 120,324 of NZ_CABPSL010000003.1, forward strand.
CAGTTCTGGCCCGACTACGAACCCGATGCGCACCTCCGGCCAACGTTCGTCGATCAGTCCCGCCACACCATTACCGGGGATTCCGACGAGGGCGTGCGGATCTTCCGCCGTGGACACGGCATCGAGGACGGCCGCGACACCAACGAATACCGGCGCCGCATCACCGTTCGCAGCGCGACCGACGTCCTGGGCGACGTTGCCGCGCCGGGCGTCATCACGTCGCAAGGCACGATCCGACTGAACGTGGACAACGGCACCGCGTTGAATCATGCGTCGACGATCAGCGCCAGCGGCGACCTGCAGGTTCGCGGCAACGACGCTCGCATCACGAGCCGCAGCGTGGGACTCGAGCGCGTGGAGCGCATCGCGCAATCGTCCGACCTCTATTGGCACGAAAAGAGCGGCAACAGCGATAGCTGGTTCACGACGGTCGATCTCGACGTGACGGAACGGCGCGCCATTGTCGATGGGCTGCCCAGCCTGATCACGTCGAACCAGACGACAAGCCTTCGCGGTCGCGACGTCACCATCGAGACCGGCACCGTCGACGGCACGATCATCGGCAGCCGGCAAACGGACAGCGCGGTGGGCACGTCGGCGCGCGTTGCCGTCGACGCCGACGCGACGACGGTTGCGACCGGGGCGCCGGCCGGCGTCGATCCATTGACCGCGACGCCGGCGACGTCCGAGATCTCGGGCGCGATTCAGACACTGGATAGCGTCTCCGGCGGCATCCCCGATCTCAAGCTTCCGCGCAGCGCGCTGTTCAAGGTCGTGACCGCCCCCGACCAACCGTATCTCGTCGAGACCGATTCGCGATTCACCGATTACGGCGCGTTCGTCTCCAGCAACTACCTGCTCGAGTTGCTCGGCGTCGACCCGGCCGGTATCGAGCGGCGTATCGGGGACGGCTTCTACGAGGCGAAACTGGTGCGCGAGCAGGTGCTCACCCTGACGGGACGCGCGTCGCTGGGTATCCAGGACGGTGGCGCCACGGCGACGGCCGACGGCGAGTTCCGCGCGCTGCTGGCCCAAGGCGCCCGCGCGGGTCGCGATCTCGAACTGCGCGTTGGCATTCGACTCACGCCTGAGCAAATGCGCGCCCTCACCGACGACATCGTCTGGCTGGTTCGCCAAACGGTGACCTTGCCGGACGGCAGCACGACGACCGTGCTGGTGCCCACGGTGTACCTGGCGCATGGCAAACGTGTCGTCATGCAACCGGGCGGCGCATTGGTCACGGGCCGGGACGTCATCGTCGAGGCAACGAACGACCTCATCAACAGCGGCCAGATCGTGGGCGACGCCAGCACTCGGGTGCAGGGGCGCGATGTCGAGAATCGCGGCGTGATCGGTGGCACGCGTGGCATGGGCAGTGTTGGCCAGGTGGAAGTCGTTGCCGAACGCGATGTGCGCAACATCGGCGGCGAAATCGCGGGCAAGCAGGTCAATGTCACCGCCGGCCGAGACGTTGTCGTCACCAGTCAGACCCATACGAGCGAGTGGGTGAACGGATCGCAGTCCGGTTCGGCAACTACGGTCGAATCGCAAGGCCGCATCGATGCACTGGATTCACTGGTGATCACGGCGGGGCGAGATCTCTGGGTCGACGGCGCGGAAATCGACGCCGGTGGCGACGCCGACCTGGCCGCCGGACGCGACATCGCGCTGGGCGCGGTGGCGTTGAACCGCGAATTCGGCGGCGGATCGAGTGATAACCACAATTACACGCAGGTCACGGATCAACTGACAGCCGCCGTCAACACGGGCGGCAACCTGACCGTCGTGGCGGGACGTGACGCGTCCACCGCAGGCACCCGCATCGACGCGGGCAAGACAGTCGTTGTTGCGGCGGCCCGCGACGTGGAGATTGGCGCTGCCGTCGGTAGCATCACGGACTCGGGTCGTGTGGACACCGACACCTACGCGGCGTCGGTGGACTCGTATGCGGAAACGGTGCGCGGCAGTCAGGTTCAGGCCGGCGGCGGGATCACCGTCGCCGCCGGGCAAGCTGCGGCAGTCGAGCGGATGCTCAATGAGCGAGGCGTCACCGCGTATGTGACGTCGGGGGACGCGACGACCGGTGAAGTGAAGATACTCGGCTCCTATCTGAGCGGTGGTTCCGGCGATGACACGCCATCCGGAACGGCATCGACGTCGGCCAAGGCGGGCAAGTCCGACGTCACCGTCGTCGCGACGGGCGATGTGACCATCGGCGGCGTTTCGGCCCGTTACGACGACACCCGTTGGTCGCGAACCACCCAGCAGGGCCTCCTCTCCTCCACGACTGAAGAACATTTGCGCGAATCGCATGGCACGCGCACGACGGGCAGCACGTTGTCGGGCGATGGCGTCACGGTCGCGTCGGGGCGGGACGTCACGATTACCGGGTCGCAGGTGGTGGCCGATGACGACATGACGATCGGCGCGAAGCGGAACGTGACGATCACGTCCGCGGAAGACCGCAGCAACTCACTGAGCGTTACGGAGAAGCAGACCAGTGGCGTCTTTGGCAGTGGTATGGGCTTCACCATCGGCAGCCGCTCGGAGAAGGAAAAACAACGGCGCGAGCAGGTCGCGCAAACCGGGAGTGTGATCGGCTCGGTGACCGGGGATGTGACTGTTCAGGCAGGCAACGACTACCGGCAGGAAGGCAGCACGGTCGTTGCCCGCGACGGTGACGTGACAATTGCGGGCAAGCGCGTCGCCATTATCGAGAGTGAAGACAGCGAGCAGAGCGTGCATGAACGGGAAGTCGAGCAGGCAGGATTGACCGTTGCCGTCTCCAGCCCGCTGCTGGATGCCGCGGAGACCGTCGGTCAGATGGGCAAGGCGGTCGGCAAGGTCAAGGACGCGCGCATGAAGGCGCTCGGTGTCGCCGCGGGCGGACTCGCGGTGAAGAATGCTGCCGACACCGTCAAGAACCTCAAGGATGCGGCCAACGTCACTATTTCAGTCACCGTTGGCGGATCTAAGCACGAAAGCCGCGAGACCAATGACAGCACAACGGCCAATGGCTCTAGCGTGCGTGCCGGTGGCAACGCCACTGTTGCGGCCGCCGGCGATGGCGATCAGTCGTCGTTGCTCATTCGCGGCAGCGAGATCGACGCCGGACATGACGTCAAACTCACGTCCGACGGCACGCTCGACATCCTCGCGGCCGAGGACACGTCGGAGCATCACCGCAGATCGACCGGCGTGTCGGGCGGCATCGGGCTGGGCATTTCCATGGGCGCCAACGGCATGTCGATGGGGGTGACGGCCAACGCCAGCGCCTCGCGCGGCAAGGCAGACGGCAAGGACGTTACCCAACGCAACAGCCATATCACGGCGGGCGGCGTGGCCGAGATCGTCTCTGGCGGCGACACGAACATTCGAGGCGGCACGGTAGTCGGCGAGCGGGGCATTGCCAAGTCGGCGAGCGGGTCATTGCCAATGTTGGCGGCGACTTGAACATCGAGAGCTTGCAGGACACGAGCGTCTACGCATCCAAGGATCAATCGATCAGCCGAAACGCCACGGTGGGTTTTGGAGGCGCGTCCGGGAGCATCAACGTCAGCCATCAGCAGGTCAACAGCGATTTCGCCAGCGTCACCGAGCAGTCCGGGATCAAGGCCGGGGATGGCGGCTTCGACGTCACCGTGAAGGGCAACACTGATCTGACGGGCGCCGTTATCGCCTCGACCGACAAGGCCGCTGACGAGAATAGGAACCGTCTGAAAACCGGTTCGTTGACGACCCGTGATGTGGAAAACCACGCAGAGTACGACGCCTTCGGCATCAGCCTGGGCGGCGGCGTCAGCGCGGGCTTCGGAGACAACGCCAAGGTCGGCACGGATCAGAAGGGGGACGCGCAGAGCGGCGCGAACGCGACACCGGGCAGCGAACTGCCGAAGACGGGGCCGGCGAGCATTAAGCCGCCGGCAGTGGTGGCCGCTGGCGATAGCGCGTCGAGCACGACGCGCAGCGGTATTAGCGCGGGCGTGATCGAGATCACCGATGAGGCCAGCCAACGCGAGCGGACCGGTCAGACGGCAGAAGAGACAGTTGCAGGTGTCAATCGCAACGTTTCCTCGGACAGAGACGGCAGCGGCGCCCTTGCGAATAAATTCGACAAGGAGCAGATCGAAACCAGCTTCGAGATCATGCGGACGCTGCAGCGCGAGGTGGGGACGTTTGTAGAGAATCGGGCTAAGGAATACGAGGCGCTACAAGCGGCACGCAAGAGCGAGACCGACCCGACAAAGCTAGCGGAGTTGGACCGACAGCTTGTCGACGCAGCGAAGTGGGCGCCGGGCGGACGATATCGCCAGATCGTCACCGTGATCATAGCGGCAGCCGGTGGAAACGTTACCGCTGGCACAGGCGAATTCCTGCAGCGCGCCGCAGTGAGCTATCTGCAGACGCTCGCGGTGGAGAAGGTCAAGGAGATCGCCGACGACCTCAAGAGCGAAACGGCCCGCACTGCGTTGCACGGGATTGTTGGCTGCGCCGGCGCGGCTGCGGTCGGCAGCAACTGTGGCGCTGGGGCAATGGGCGGGGCGGCGAGTGTGGTTCTCGGCAATTTGCTTAACGCCGTCGCGGATACCAGCAATGACGGGCTCTCGCAGCCAGAGAAGGAAGCTCGCATGAACCTGATTGAATCGCTCGTCGCCGGGATCACGGCCGGAACGGGTGGGAATGCCACCGCAGCGAGCATCGCGTCACGGCTAGAGCTGGAGAACAATCAGTTCGAGCTTCCGCAGGGGATCGTAAGGGCCGGAGCTGCCTCGACGTCCTTGGGCGAATTCATGGCGAAGAACGGCGCATCCGCTGAAGAAATTCAGCAAGCTCAGACAGACTTGCTCCGCGGACTGGGGACGGATGCGGCCCAGCCGGCAACGGAGTTGTTGAAAAGCTGGGCGATTCTTATAGCCACCGGAGGGGCAGTAGGTACCGGACCCTCAATCGGTCTGGTCAGCGTTACGACAGGAGGAATCGTCAGCGGCGGGGTGAATGTTGCTGTTCAGGCAGCAACAAATGAGGGCGGAGAGATCAATTATGTCGACGCACTCTCAGCCATCGTCACCGGAGCATTGAGCCAAGGGAAAACTCTACCTGCGACGGCCACCATAGCAATCAGCGGAGCCGCGACCGGCGCCTATCTCCAAGGGGAGGACACCACCAGCGCAATTCTCGGCGCTGGTGCGGGCGCGCTAGTCGGAGGCACGGTTGGGAACGCGGCGTCCCGAGAGGCTGGAGCACTAATACCGAACAAGAGCATTTCGGATATTTTCGGCGCAGCAATCGGCGCATTTTTAGGCGAAACAACCGTCAATGCAACAAAAAATAAATTAAAGGAAAAAAATCAATGAATGCGAAATTTGAAATAAAGAGAATCATTTTACTAATAGCACTTTCCTTCGCCCTATTCTTCTTCTCTGCGATTGGATCAAGATTCGCAGTTGCGCTTGTTGCATTATTAAAATACAACGAATTACCATTTAATTGTGATGATCTCATTTTTGGATTGAAAGCAGCCATTGCAGGAGGTCCATCACTCGGCGTCGGCGCATGGATTCTGATAAAAATTCGCGCTAAAAAATAGATCACTCATCCCCATTTTCGAGACGAATGCGTACCACGTCAACACCGGCAACCGAATCAACGCCAAGCTCGGTATAAACGCGCAGGGAAACGCGCAGACGGGCGTCGGCGCCACGCCTCGCAATGGACTGACGAAGAACGATCCGGCGACCATTGCACCGCAAATTGTGAGCGCATCCGCTGAAGAAATTCAGCAAGCTCAGACAGACTTGCTCCGCGGACTGGGGACGGATGCGGCTCAGCCGGCAACGGAGTTGTTGAAAAGCTGGGCGATTCTCATGGCGGCAGCACCGTCCATTGCTGGTGGCACCACTGCGAGCTTGGCCGGGACAGGGGCGGGTGCGGCCGTTGGTGGAACAACTAACGCCATAGTCCAGCTAACGCTCAATGGAGAGCAAGAAATGAGCACCGTCGACGTCCTTGTTGCAATTGCGACCGGAGCGGCAACCCAAGGGCGGGGCATTGTCGCGACCACCGTCACGGCTGCGAGTGGTGCCGCCCTCGGCGCGACCATCAACGGAACAAATCCAATCGAAGCTGCAACCTCTGCTAGTGCGGGAAGCGTTGTTGGCACTGGAGTCGCAAATATTATCTCAAAAAATATTGCCCCATTAATAAATAACATCATCAAATCAGAAATCACTGGGTCAATTGGCGCCGCATTTACTTCAGAAGTCGTAACAAATCGAATCGACAAGAACCGTGCAACAAAAAATTAAACCACAACCAGCAACAATTAAGATGCTTTTCATTTTAAGTCTTCTTTACACCATCTTATTTACCTGCATGGCCGCCGCCATCAGCCTATTAATTGCAACAACCCTCATTAGCGAAATTGGCCATCTAAATATAGGTACGGAGGATCTTTTGTTCTCATTAAAATCCGGAATCTCCGCCGGCCCACCAACAGGAGCCGGAATTTGGATTTCGGCAAAAATAAATGAAACGACAAGAAACAAGAATGACTCGGAATTGCAATAAATCAGCTAAATTTTTTAATTATTTTTATTATCACCATTCACCAAACCAACTTAGCATTCAGTTTCAAGCTCAACGCAGTGAATGATGTTTGGTGTTGTGATGAATAAAAACAACAGATATATGAGCACAGAGAAACGCGATGCAATCACCCGACAGAAGATACAGTGGCTGGCGTCAACCGCGACGCATCCTCGGACAGGGATAGCAGCGGCGCGCTTGCCAACAACTTCGACACGAAAAGCCCCTTACTCTATGGATATTAAAGAAGCATGATGAGTCAAAAGAACCTGGTTGCTGCGACAGCAGCTTTGATATTGTCGGCATGCACCACTACGCATTTACCGGCGATCAGCCAACAGTACGACCCATCCAATTCTGCGCGCATCCGTTTATTCGGACAAAATGGAAAACCATCTTTCATGCGGGTCGAAATTTCCCAAGGAAAAACGGTTGAAGTGAATATTGGTGGCGGTGCAGGAGATGCATTTAGTTCTTTTCTGGGAACGACGAAGAATGAAAGCATCGGCATTGGCGAAACCGAGAACACGAAGAACATAAAACAGAGTGGCGGCCTGCTTTCCAAGGTTTTTTATCGCGAATTTGTCGTCCCTGCGGGGCGTGAAGTGCAGGTCAGAAATGCTATTATCGGGCTAACCAATTTTCATCGCAGTCCAGAAGGAACCGTCACAATGGTACAGCGGCAACCGAGTTGCTCAAGCCAGATTATTAGCTTCGTACCTGAACCAGGAAAAGACTACGAAGTCGGCTCTTACAAAAATGGGCGCCAATGCTCGGTCATGGTTTTCGAAATCCCCAATCAGCAAGGATCCGTATTAAAAAGTCCCATTGACATCGACTAGGACACTCCGGACCATAAATGTTTGCGCTCCCCAAACGAATGACCGATGAGTGGCGCCATCTTCATTCGCGCAGACAACGAATAACAGCAGGAAGGCAGCGCGGTCGTTGCGCGCAACCGCGATGTGACCATTTGCCGGCAAACGCGTTTCGATTGCGGAGAGCGAGGAATCCGAACAGCGCGCGCGACGCCCCCGCCCCAAGCTGAATAGCATGTCACATTCCAAAACGACGCTGCTGGGTAGATGCCTCAAATGAACACCGCGCACCGCCCGATTCACCGCACACCGAAATTCCGGACGCATCGCACAACGCACATATTCCGGCAGGGGAACCGCCGACAAACAAAAAAGGCGCCACGCCAGCCCCGCATGCAACCCTCACACGCGACGCCGCCGGGCGCCTCTTCATTCCACAGCCAATCGTCTCGCCTCAGCGCACGCCCATCCGCGTTTTGGCGATCACTAGCGTCGTCAGACTCACCACCGCCCCCACCATCAAATACAGCCCCGGCGCCAGCTTGTTGCCCGTCGACGCAATCAGCCACGCTACCGCCAGCGGGGTAAAGCCGCCAAAGATCGTCGTACCGAGGTTGTAACCCACCGCCATGCCCGTCGCCCGTGTTCGTGTCGGGAACAACGACGAAATCAGCGCCGGAATCGGTGCGAAGTACACCGCCTTCAACGTGCCCACCCAAAGCATCACGACCATCATCGTCAGCAGCGACGCATGCGCATTCATGTACGCAAACGCCGGATACACCGTACAGAAGAACAGTGCCCCCGCCGCCAGCATGATGCGAATACGCCCCACCTTGTCCGACCAATGCCCCACGAACGGCGTCAGCGTCATGATGACGAAGCCCGTCACCAGCGTCGCGATGTAGCCCTGCGCCGGCGGCAAACCCAACTGTTTCGTCGCGTAAGTCGGCATGTACAGGATCATATAGTTGGCCGTCGTTGTCAGCACCAGCGCCCCAATCGACACCAGCAGACGCGACTTCTGCGTTGCCAACACCTCTCGTACCGGCGATTGGCCCGCGTCGTCGCCAGCCACCTGCGCCTGACGCTTGCGCGCCACGTCATGCTCGAATGCCGGCGTCTCGTCCACGTACTTCCGGATGTAAAGCCCGATCGGCCCGACCAGCATCCCGAACAGGAACGGAATCCGCCATCCCCACGATTCCAGTTGCGGCTGGGTCAGCGCCCCGGTCAGCACCGCCCCGAACGCCGACGCCAGCAACGTGCTCGCCCCCTGGCTCGCAAACTGCCAGCTCGACATGAAGCCCGGCCGGTTCGGTACATGCTCAACGAGAAATGCCGTCGAGCTACCAAACTCGCCGCCCGCCGAAAATCCCTGCAACAAGCGCGACAAGAAAATGCCGATCGGCGCCCAAACCCCAATCGCCGCATACGTCGGCATGAACGCGATCAGCCCGGTGCCCAAGGTCATCATCGCAATCGACAACATCAACGACGCACGACGCCCACAGCGGTCCGCATACGCGCCCAGCACAAACGCCCCCAGCGGACGTGCAAGATATGACAACGCGAACGTCCCCAGCGCCATGAGCAGCGACACCGTCGCATCGTGCGCGGGAAAAAACAACTTGGAGATCGTCACGGCAAAGTAGCCATAGACGATCAGGTCATACCACTCGAGCGCATTGCCGATCGACGTCGCGACAATCAACTTGTACACGGGCACGTCGGCGCGCACCCCCTCGTTGCCGACACGCGGCGCGCCGTTCGTTTGATCCGCCCCAGCGGCGGTCACTGAGCTGTTCATCGCGGCTTCCCCTCTTTCAGATCGACTTCCCCCAGATCCCAGAACAGACCCGCCATGATCTGCAACGCCTCGCGCGCCACCGACCCCAGCAGATGCTCGTCCGGCGCGTGCTGCGAACAGGCCGGGTACGAGTGCGGCACCCACAGCGTCGGCAGCCCCAAAACGTCCGCGAACACATCGTTCGGCAACGTGCCCCCCAGATTCGGCAGCAGTACCGGCGGCTTGCCCGTCGTCTCGCGCATCGACGTCAACGCCCACAGCACCCACGGATCTTCCGGATCGAGACGCGTCGCCATCACGCCGCGCTCGACCTCCACCTCGACCATCGGGAAACCGTGCGCGTCGAGATGCGCGCGCACGATCTCGCCCAGCCGCTCCCAGTCAGTGCCGACGACGAAGCGAATCTGCATGTGCGCATAGGCGTACGGCGGAATCGCGTTGACCGGCTTTTCCGGATTGCCGGTCTTGAACGCCAGCACTTCGATGTTGTTCCAACCAATCACGCGCTCCGTCGGCGTCAATCCCGGCTCGCCATAATCAACGTCGACCTCGGGATCGTTCGGTCCGCCGCCCACTTCCAGCCCAGCAAGCGCTCGACGCACCGACGCCGGCACCTCAGGCGGACGCAACCCGTCGACAAGAATCTTGCCGTTGCCATCGACAATCGATGCAATCGCGTTCGCCAGCACCACCCCGGGATTGCGCAACAGTCCGCCCCAGTTGCCCGAGTGATGCCCGCCGTCGCGCAAATTCAGACTGAGCTTGAAGTTGACCAAGCCGCGCGAGCCGAGAAACACCGTCGGACGTTGCGCCGCCAGTCGCGGCCCGTCAGAGGCGATCAGCACATCGGCCCGCAGTTCGTCACGCAGTTGCTCGCAAATCGCGTGCAGCCCCGGCGAGCCCATCTCCTCGCCCATCTCCACGATCATCTTCACGTTGTAGCCGAGCTTGCCGCCACGCAACGCCAGCACCTCCGCCAGCGCCGACAGGTTGATCGTGTGCTGCCCCTTGTTGTCGGCGGTGCCGCGTCCGTACCAACGATCCCCTTCCACCACGATCTCCCAGGGCTTCAGGCCGTCGCGCCATTGCGCGTCGTAGCCTCGCACCACGTCGCCGTGACCGTAGGTGAGGACCGTGGGCGCATCGTCGCTCTCGTGACGTTGCGCAATCAGGAACGGGCCGCCGCCCGGCACCGGGTTGGGCACGATGCGCGATGTAAAGCCGAGCGCCGCGAGCGCAGGCGTCATCTCATCCGCAAGGTACGAGTGAAGGACATCGCCGCTATCCGCCTCCTGACTCTCGGTCTTGTAGGCGACGCGGCGGTTGAGCGTATCGAGGAACGCGCCCGAATCGTATTGGGCGGTGGCTTGGGAAATTGCTGCGCTACGTGTCACTGCTTGTCTCCAGATGGCTTTTGAGGGCACGGCTGCCTGGCTCGCACACACGGCCACGCGTGTCGGTAGCACGCTGCAACGCAACCGTTCAGGCCATTCTAGGAGCGGGTATTTTTGACAACAATGATAATATTTCGAAGGTTTCGTTGCCATTTCGGCAAAGCTGAAATCGCAGCCAATCCTCTCGCAACAGACGGCGCCATCCGCCCATCCGCCCATGCAAACACACGCACTTCGCTACTTTCTCGAAGTCGCTCGTACCGGCTCGCTCAGTCGCGCCTCCGAGCGCCTGCACGTGGCGGTCTCCGCCTTGAGCCGACAGATCGCGAAGCTCGAGGAAGATCTCGGCACACCGTTGTTCGAGCGTCGTCCGCGCGGCATGGTGTTGAGTGAGGCGGGCGAGTTGCTTGCCGATCATGCGCGTCGCATGCTGCTCGATGCGGAACGCGTCACGTCGGAAATCCGGGGGCTGTCGGAAGTGGGGCGCGCGACGATTCGCGTCGCCAGTGCGGAGGGTGTCGCGCGGGATTTCCTGCCACAGGTCTTCGCACGCTTTCGCGAAACCTACCCTGGCGCGCACTTTCTGCTCGATGTTGTCTCGCCGTTCGTCGCCACGGAGCGCGTACGCGACGGCGAAGCGGATATCGCCGTGTGTTTCAGCGTCGCCCCGGAAAAAGGGGTGCAGGTCGTTCACACGCAACCGGCGCCGATCTATGCCTTGATGGCCAAGCAGCACCCGCTCGCCAAACGACGCGACATCGCGCTTGCCGACTTGCTGCCCTACCCGATGGCGCTATCGAATGCCGGCGTGACCATCCGCCAGATGTTCGACCTGTGCTGCATTCTCGAAGGCCTGCTGTTCGAACCGGTGTTCGTGAGCAACTATCACGCCTCGCTGCACAGCTTCGTGCGCTCCGGCAATGCCGTGACGCTCACCGGTCTGCTCACGGTGCGCAGCCGGCTCGATCCGGAAGGGCTCGTCGCCATCCCCATCCGAAATCCGGCGCTGCACCAACGCTCACTGCAAGTGCAGACAATGGCCGGACGCACCCTGCCCGCCCCTGTCGAAGCCTTTCTCGGCCTGCTGATCGACGCCATCCGCGCGCCCGAAATTCTCGACAAGCCATTCAGGTGACGAGGTCGAATTGGGAGACGGGATATCGACGGGCGATGACCTGTCATGAGCACGCGCCTGCGCCGTGCTCATGACGCTGCGAACTACGCGCCCTTCACCGCGTCGCGTACCTGATCGAGCGCGGCCGGATCTTCCAGCGTGATCAGGTCGCCGGTTTCGCGACCTTCGCAGATGGCCTGGATGGCGCGACGCAGCAGCTTGCCCGAGCGCGTCTTGGGCAGCATCGCGACGAAGAACACGCGTGCCGGACGCGCCACTGCCCCCAGTTGCTTGTCCACCGTCTTCATGACGTCGCCCTCCAACGCCAGACGCGCCTCGGGCGTGGCCGCCAACGCGGGCTGACGCAGCACTGCGAACGCGATGGCCACCTGCCCCTTCAAGGCATCCTGTGCACCGATGACCGCGACTTCCGCCACGGCCGGGTGACTCGAAATGCTCTCTTCGATCTCGCGCGAGCCAAGCCGGTGCCCCGCCACATTGATCACGTCGTCGGTGCGACCGAGGATGAAGTAATAGCCGTCTTCATCGCGCACGCCCCAGTCGAAGCTCGAATACAGCGTGCGGCCTGGCACCGTCTGCCAATAGGTCTTGACGAAGCGCGCGTCGTCACCCCAGACGGTGCTCATGCAGCCCGGCGGCAGTGGCCCTTCGATGGCCAGCACGCCCTTCTCGTTCGGCCCGCAGTCCTCGCCGGTCACCTCGTTGACGAGCTTCACGTCGTAGCCATACACCGGTTTGCCCGGTGACCCGAGCTTGCCCGGCAAGGCCTCCACGCCGCGCACCATGCCCAGAATCGGCCAGCCGGTCTCCGTCTGCCAGTAGTTGTCGACGACCGGTTTGCCCACGCCGTCGGTGAGCCACCGCGCCGTGGGTTCGTCGAGCGGCTCGCCCGCGAGGAAGATCAGCCGTAGCGACGACAGGTCGTATTGGGTCAGATACGCCGGGTCTTGCTTCTTGAGCACGCGAATCGCCGTGGGCGCGGTGAAAAGCTGCGTGACCTTGTATTTCTCGACGATGCGCCACCAGATTCCGCCATCGGGTCGGATCGGCGTGCCTTCGTACATCACGGTCGCAATGCCGGCGAGCAACGGCGCGTACACGATATAGCTGTGCCCGACCACCCAGCCAATGTCCGACGCGCAGAACATCGTGTCGCCCGGCTTCGCGCAGAAGATGTGCTGCATCGACGCCGCCAGCGCCACCGCATACCCGCCGGTATCGCGTTGTACGCCCTTCGGCTTGCCCGTCGTACCGGAGGTGTAGAGCACATAGGACGGCTCACTCGATTCGAGCCATTCGCAAGCCACGGCGGCATCGAGAAACTGCTCGCGCAATGGCGCGTAGTCGATGTCGCGGCCGGGCACACGTGTCATCGGCGAGAGGCCCCGGTCGATCAGCAGCACATTCGACGGCTTGTGCTGTGCGAGCGCGATGCCTTCATCGAGCAGCGGCTTGTAGGGCACAACCTTGCCGTTGCGCGAGCCGGCGTCGGCTGAGACGATGACAGTCGGTTGTGCGTCGTCGATGCGTGCTGCAAGATTGACTGAGGCGAAGCCACCGAACACCACCGAGTGAATTGCACCGAGCCGCGTGCAGGCAAGCATCGCGAACAGCGCTTCGGGCACCATCGGCATGTAGATCAGCACCCGCTTGCCGCGCGCAACGCCCAGCGATTGCAGCGACGCCGCCATGCGATTCACTTCTGCCGCCAGTTCGTCGTACGTGTAGACACGCTCCTGCTCGGTCTCCGTCGACACCCAGATCAGCGCATTTTGCGAGCCACGCGACGGCAAATGGCGGTCGACGGCGTTGTGGCACAGATTCGTTCGGCCACCAACGAACCATCGTGCAAACGGTGGCTTGTCGTAATCGAGCACCTGGGTGAAGGGTGTCTCCCAGTCGATCAGACGGGCCTGCTCCTCCCAGAAGGCCGCGCGCGAATCGGGCGCAATGGAACGGGCGTGAAACGACGCATACGAAGTCATGGTGTCTCCTTGCATATAAGAATTGGCTCGCGCGCCCGGTGCCCGACCGGGAGTGCCGGTGGGGAACGGAGGTGGCGCGGCGCCGGATCGGGCCGGCAGGGTCGAGCGGCATGTCGCCGTCGACCGGCAATGCGTTTCGGTGCAATGAAATCGTCGGACACGGATGCCGTGCCTCGCGCTCAGTGTGCCCGTTGACGCTTACGGAAGGCTTACCGGACGGGCCGTCCAGCGGCCGAAAACGCTAGGGGATTACACGAGGTCGAGCAGGAACGGTGACGGCGAGACGGCGCGGCGAGACATTCACGACCGAAAAAGACAAACGCCCGTGACGGGGTATCGTCACGGGCGTTAGATCATGAGCCGGTGCTTCTACGATCTGACGATCGGTCCAGCGCGGTCGATGCCGTCGCTCAGCGCTGTGCCGTGCGGGTGACCTTCGAAGACGTCTTGGCCGCCGGCTTAGCGGCCGTCTTGGCCACCGTCTTGGCTGGCGCCTTCGCCGCGACCTTGGTCCGTGCCGTCTTGCCGCCGGACGCAGCCGCCTTGGTCGTCTTGGCCGGACTGGCGGCCGGCCGACGCTCCACCACGCGGATCATCTTGCCGTGCTTGCCGCGCACCAGACGCGTATGCGGCGCTTCGCCGTCGCCCGTGGCCGCCGGGGCCTCGGACGCAGCCGCCACGCGCAAGGCGTCCTTGACCGGTACGTGAAGCACCAGCAGTTGGCCCGACGTGAGCGTATCGCGACGCAGACGATTCCAGCTCTTGATCTGTGCGACGCTCACGCCACTGCGCTGGGCCACGCGGGCGAGCGTGTCGTGCTTGCGAGCGCGCACCATCACCTTGCGCGTATCGGGAATATCCGGCTCCAGCGCAAGCACGGCATTGCGTGCTACCGACGCGCTGATGTCCTGGTCAATGTCGTCCGAGCGCGGCACCAGCAACGTCGAGCCCGCCTTGAGGCGCATGCGCGGCGCAATGTTATTGACCGAACGGATGACCGCGGCGTCGACACCCAGCTTGCGCGCGACGTCTTCCGGACGCTCACGCGATGCGGACGTGTAGGTCGTCCAGCTCGATAGCGGCTTGTCATAACCCTTCAGACGACGCTGAAACACTTCGGCGCTATCGAACGGCAGGAGAATCTTCGGCTGTGCCGCACCAAGAATCACAGGCTTGCGGAACGACGGATTGAGCGCGCGGAATTCGTCGAGCGGCAGGTCGGCCAGCTTCGCGGCCAATGCCACGTCGATGTCGCGCTTGGTGGTCACGCTGACGAAGTACGGGTGATTCGGAATCTCGGGCAGCTTCACGCTGTAGATTTCCGGGTGCGCAATGATGTTCTTGATCGCCTGCAGCTTCGGCACGTAGTAACGCGTCTCGGTCGGCATGCGCAGGCTCAGGTAATCGGTCGGCAACCCTTGCGCCTGATTACGCTCGATCGCGCGCTGCACGTTGCCTTCGCCCCAGTTATAGGCCGCGAGCGCCAGTTGCCAGTCACCGAACATCGCATAGAGCTTCGAGAGGTAGTCGAGCGCCGCGGTCGTCGAGGCGAGCACGTCGCGGCGCTCGTCCTGGAACATGTTCTGCTTGAGGTTGTACGTCTTGCCCGTGCTGGGAATGAACTGCCACATGCCGGCCGCCTTCGCCGTCGAGAGCGCCTGCGGGTTATACGCGCTTTCCACGAACGGCAGCAGCGCGAGTTCCGTCGGCATATGACGGCGCTCGAGTTCTTCAACGATGTGGAACAGGTATTTGCTCGAGCGCTCAATCATGCGCTCGACGTATTCGGGACGCTGCGCGTACCACTGCGTGCGGTCCTGCGCGAGGTCGGTGTCCAGATCGGGGATCGCGAAACCGTGACGAATGCGCGACCAAAGGTCGGCGTCATCGCTGCCGTAGGCCAGGTCGTTGATCGAGTCGCTGTCCAGGTCGATGGTCTGATCGCTTGAGACGCGTTGCTTGCCTTTGGCTGTCGTGGCGAGAGGCGATTGGCCTTGCGCAGTCGGCGTGGAACTCAATGCACCGTTGGTCGGTGCTGTGCCGGCACACGCCGCCAGAAGCAGCGTCAGTAGCAAGCTAACGATAAGTCGCATTGATCGGGCTCGAATTGGGTTGCATCTTCATGAAATTGGCAAGAATGGTAAGGAAACCCTTCAGATGCGTCAACCATTCTGCCTAATTTTTTTGCAAAATTTACGCAAAAAGACCCCAAATTTGAGGGTTATCCCCGATCTTGGACGGTCGCGATGTGGCTGAAACGAGACGCCCGGACGGCGGGCCCGGTGGGATCGATAAGAGACCGAAACATCGCAGGGCGGGGATGCGACAAGGCTGAGCAGGTGCGAGCGAACATGTCAACGCCCGCTTTGTGACAATGTCATGCCATGCCACGCTGTTGACAGCGTGGCAGAGTCACGATCAACGGAAGCTGTCTTTCCAGCTACGCACGGTGGCAAATACCGCCTCGCGAGAGAGCGACGCGCGCCCTGCATGGCGTTGCGCAGCCGCGATGACGGCCGGTGCGTCGCTGCGCAGGAAGGGGTTGGTCACGCGCTCCTGGGCGAGCGTCGTGGGCAATGTGGGACGGCCGGCCGCGCGAAGCGCCGTTGCCTCCCGATGCCACGCATTGAGCGCCGCGTTATCCGGATCGACCGCCAGCGCGAAGCGAATGTTCGACAGCGTGTATTCGTGCGCGCAGTGCACGAGCGTGGCGGGCGGCAGCGCGGCGAGCGCATCCAGCGAAGCGAGCATCTGTGCAGGCGTGCCCTCGAACAGGCGTCCGCAGCCGCACGAGAACAGTGTGTCGCCGCAGAAGAGATGCGGCGCGCCTGCGGCCCCGGCGCCGAGGAAATATGCGATATGCCCTTGGGTGTGGCCGGGCACGTCGATCACTTCCAGCGTCATGGCCGGGGCGGCGATGTGAACCGTCTCGCCGCCGCCATGCGGATGATCGACGCAGGCGATGGCTTCGCCGGCCGGGCCGTGCACGGGAACGTTGAAATGCTCGAGCAGCGCATCGACACCGCCGATGTGATCGGCATGTTTGTGCGTGATGAGAATGGCGCGCAGCGTGAGATTACGCGATTTGAGATAGGCGAGCACCGGCGCGGCGTCGCCCGGGTCGACCACCACGGCATCTTTGCCGTTATCGACGACCCAGAGATAATTGTCCTGGAACGCGGGGACGGGAAAGACGGTCATTGTTCCGGCCGACGCCTCACTTACCGCATCTGCGTGCGCATCCATATATACTCGCCACCATGTCAGAACGTCCGATTATAGACTGGCCCCTCTGGCTCGTCTCACCACCAGGCCGCTACGCGCTCGCATGGGAACAGGCCCTTTTCGACCAATGGGTCGGGGATCTGTTCGGCTATCACGCGCTGCAACTCGGCCGCCCCGAACTGGATACCCTGCGCGAGAACCGCATGCCTTATCGCGGTCTCGTCCTGACGGCTGCGCGCGGCCCCGACGCCTCGCCGCTCGTGACCAAGGCCGCCAGCGATACAACCAGTGGCACGCCGTCGTGCCACGTGGGCGCGGCCGACATGATCCCACGTGACATCCTCGTGAGCCGCTTCGACGAGTTGCCTATCGCTACGGCGAGCACCGATCTCGTGGTCCTGCCGCACGTGCTCGAGTTTGCCGAGAATCCGCACGACATCCTGCGCGAGGTCGAACGCATACTTGTGCCCGAGGGACAGGTCATCATTACCGGCTTCAACAATCTGAGCCTGTGGGGCGCGCGCGAAGAGCTGGGGCGACTCGCCGGCACGCCGTTCCTGCCGCCTGGCGCCGATCTCATCGCCTTCACGCGTCTGAAGGACTGGCTCAAGCTGCTCTCCTTCGATATCGATCGCGGCCGCTTCGGCTGCTACCGCCCGCCCCTGCGCGGCGAGCACTGGCTGCAGCGCTTCGAGTTCATGGAACCGGCCGGCGACCGTTGGTGGCCAATTTTCGGGGCACTCTATGCGGTGCGCGCGGTCAAGCGCGTGCGAGGCATGCGCTTGGTCGGCAAAGTGCGCAAGCGTATACTCGGCCTCCAGCCGGCGGCGGCCCCCGTGGCAACACCCAACACCACGCATCGCCAGATGGCGGAAGCGGCCGACGCGCCCGATTGATCGTTTGAGAGATGACCTTGCCGCAAGTTGAGATTTACACCGACGGTGCCTGCAAAGGCAATCCTGGCCCCGGCGGCTGGGGCGCCCTGCTCGTCGCGGGCAAACACCGCAAGGAAATGTTCGGCGGCGAAGCCAACACGACCAACAACCGCATGGAGCTTCTGGCCGTCATTCGCGCGCTCGAAGCCCTGAACAAGCCCTGCAGCGTGGTGCTGCACACCGACTCGCAGTATGTGCAGAAAGGCATCAGCGAGTGGATTCACGGCTGGAAGGCCCGTGGCTGGAAAACCGCCGCCAAGGCGCCGGTGAAGAACGCCGACCTGTGGCAGACACTCGACGCCGTCTCGCAGAAACACGAAATCGACTGGCGTTGGGTGAAAGGTCATGCCGGCCACGACGGCAACGAAGCCGCCGACCAGTTGGCCAACCGAGGCGTGGAGAGCCTGCGTCGCGGCCAGTGAGCCGGTGGCCATCGCCGCGGCTTGAGCAGTATCCGCGCATTGCGTGAGGGGTCATGACCCGCGGCGCGTCAATTCCGAAAGCACACGAAGCACACTAGATTCAACGAACAGCATGCGACAACTGATCCTCGATACCGAAACCACCGGCCTGAATGCGAAGACGGGGGACCGTCTGCTGGAAATCGGTTGCGTCGAACTGGTCAATCGCCGCCTGACCGGCAACAACCTGCACTTCTATATCAACCCCGAGCGCGACAGCGATCCGGGCGCATTGGCGGTGCACGGACTCACCACCGAATTCCTTTCCGACAAACCCAAATTCGCCGAGATTGCGGAAGAGTTGCGCGAGTACTGCCGCGACGCCGAAATCATTATTCACAACGCGGCGTTCGACCTGGGCTTCCTGGATATGGAATTCGCCCGCCTCGGCTGGCCGCCGTTCATGCAGCATTGCTCGAGCCTGATCGACACGCTGCTGCGTGCCCGGGAGATGTTCCCCGGTCGACGCAATTCGCTGGACGCCCTCTGTGAGCGTCTCGGCGTGAACAACGCGCACCGCACGCTGCACGGCGCCTTGCTCGACGCGGAATTGCTCGCCGACGTGTACCTCGCCATGACGCGCGGCCAGGAGAGTCTCGTCATCGAGATCGGCGATGGCGACGGGGGCGATGTGGGCACCCAGCGCGAAAAGATTTCGTTGCGCCAGTTCGATCTTCCCGTAATCGCGGCAGCGGATGACGAGGTCGCTCAGCATGCCGGTGTGCTGAACGACATCGACAAGGGGATGAAGGGGACGTGCGTATGGCGTACCGAACCGGCGCCCCCGGAAGGCGACACGGCACAAACGGCGTGAGTTCGCAACGAACCACACGGAAAATTCGCACGAAGGCCTTCCCAAGCACGAAAAACATCCCTATAATTGCGGTCTTTGCTGCTTGCGAGTCATCGCAAGAAACGGCGTGAAGTGATCGAGAGATATCGTCACGGCGGCAGCAAAAAAGAACAAAAGAAAAGTTGCAGACTTCTACGAAAGCAGTTAAAGTTCTGCTCCTGATTGCGAAACAAAATCTTCAGCAATCAGCACTAAATCATTGATTTAGTTAATGATTTGGGTGGTTAGCTCAGCGGTAGAGCACTGCCTTCACACGGCAGGGGTCACAGGTTCAATCCCTGTACCACCCACCAGATTTGCGCGAATCGCGCCGAAAAAGGTCCTCAGGCAAATGCCGAGGGCCTTTTTCTTTTGTCGCCGCCCTCCGTCAGCAGAGGCATTTGCCGTCAATCTGTCTGCTGCACGCTGGCAAAGCAGCCAGTCCCGATCACGCGAAGAGCATCGCCGTCGCGTACGACGAAGAGTGCGTCGAGGCGCCGGCGCTGAGCATAATCTCGTCCCGCCTTCACGCCTAACACCAGCAAGGCTGTCGCGTAAGCGTCCGCGTCCGCGCACGTCGGTGCAATGACCGTCACCGACGCAACAGAACTGCACAGTGGCCCGCCGGTTCTGGGATCCATTGTGTGCGAGACCCGCGCACCGTTGATGTCGGCCCAGCGGCGGTAGTCGCCGGACGTCGCGATGGCGGCGTTACTCAGTTCGATCACGCCCATTGATGTGTGCCGCTCGTAATCCGGGGCCTCAAGCGCAATCGCCCACGGCGACCCATCCGGCTTGCTTCCGCGCGCGCGCATTTCACCGTCGATACCGACGAGCCATGAGCCGATCTCGTGCTCGCTCAACACGCGTGCCAGTTCGTCAACGCCAAATCCCTTTGCAATGCCACACAGATCCAGCGCAACGGGTCCACGCTTGCGCACCCGGCACAGCGACACGTCCACGTCGATCAGATCGCTCACCGAGGGACATGGGCTCGCTTGCGACGTGTCCACCGCGCCTGGACGATGTGCACGCTGCTCGCTCGATGGCCCGAAGCCCCACCTACCGACAAGGTCGCCGACGCCGATGTTGAAGGCATTGTGCGTATCACTGCCAATCTCCAGCGCACGTGCAAGCAAAGCCGCGAGACTTCTGGACACCGGGACCCAGCAGTCCGGCTTGGCACGATTCAGCCGCGACAGGTCGGAGCCTTCCTTCCAATTCGACATCTGCTCGTCAACCGCGCCAACCGCCGCCGCGAGCCGCGCCGCCAGTTCCTTTTCGTCCGTCTTCGGCGACACATGGAAGGCTGCGGTGTAGCGGGTTCCCATCGTCGCGCCGCTCACGCGCCAAAGCTTAAGTTGCGTGTCCGGCAACGCCTCAATAGACATCTTCGACATAGCGTCCCTGCCCTCTCAGTTGTTCGACGGACAAACCGGTATCCGTCAGAATACGTTCCCACGCCTGCGCGACGCCCTCCGCCATCCCGCGGCCGCCGCACACCATGATTTGCGCGCCGTGCGCAACCAGGGTGCGCAGGCTCTGTGCATCGGCGACAAGGCGCTCCTGCACATAACTCCGGCTCCCGGAACGTGAGAAGGCAGTCGTGAGCGCCTGCAGTCGCCTGTCGGCTACCAGATGCTCGAGTTCGTCGCGGTACAAGAAGCCATCGTCTGCATCGCGCGCACCGAAGTAAAGGTGCATCGGACGGCGGGACGCGTTGTGCCGGATGAAACCAATCAGTGGACCGATCCCAGTACCGGCCCCGATCAGGATCACGGGAGCGCTTCCGGCACCCGGCCGAAAGCACGCGTGCGACCGCATGAATGCCTCAACCGCTTCGCCGGGCTGCAGGCCTGTGAGATACCCGGAGCACACGCCGTTCGGGTGACGCCGCACGCAGATCTCGATCAGGCCATCCGCCGTTGCGCTCGCAAGCGAGTAGTACCGGGGCGAGGTGGCGCCCGGCGGCACGACGCCGAGCAGATCCCCGGTCTCGAAACGAGGCAGCCGCGGCCGTCGCAGGGTGGCCCAGACGCCCGCCCCCTCGGCGGGCATGAAGCGCAGCACCGAAGTCATGTCGTCTGTACCGGCACCATAGTCGTCTCGTGAGACGAGCTTGAGCGATATCGTGGGAGGCAGCAATGGCGTGTAGTGAATATCGAGCGGCACGCCGAGCCTTTCGGCGAGCCCCGTACACCACTGCCGGAATTCGGGTTCAGACTGCCGGTCAACCGTGCCCGGATCGGTCAGTGCGTCCAACCCCTTGGCGCTCAGCGCGTCATGAACCGTTCGCGCATACCCGCAAAAATGAGGAAACTGACGGTCGCCGAAGCCCAAGACCCCGAACGCCACCCCGCCAGGGATCGTCAGACGCTCCAGCTTCGGCAGGAATCGTGTAGCGCTCTCCGGTGCATCGCCGTCACCATACGTGGCAGTCAGGACCAGCAGACATTTCAGGCTGCGATAGCCGACAGCAAAATCGTTCATTGGCGCAATATGCACACGAAAGCCAGCCTGGGTCAGCGCGGCGTGCAGTGCCGAAGCAAAGCCCCACGTGCTATTGCCGTCGGTGCCCACTAGCAACACAGTATCCGCGTCGCGTGCCGGCACGTTGCAAGCGAGCTTCGGCATGCCCCGCCGACGACGCAGCCACAACAGCAGGCCGGTTGCGGCCAGCAACGGCACCGACGCCGACGATGCGCCGAGGATCAACCCGAGCCACCATAGCCCTTCGCCCGTGTGCAGCATGCGGACGACTCCTTGCAAACGTTGCCAGGCATCGGCCGGCTGAAAGGCAAGCCATCTGCCTGACGATGGATCGACATAACCGACGCCATCTGTCGTATTCACTTCGACGACGCTGCTCGGGTCGGCCGCGTTGGCAAATGTCAACTGACGCAGCCTGGAGACATCGATGGCCAGTGCGGGCAACTGCCGCAGCGGCATCGGGGACGTCGTGGTTGCCGAAACGACGAGGCTGGGCTCCTGCGCGCCGCCTTCCGGGATTACGCCGAACGTCGTCAACGACATGACTACCCCGGTCATCGCCGACAGTGTGAGCCCGGCAAGCACGGCCCGTGCAGTTTCGTTATGCAGTCGCTGCAACCCGTCCCCCCGAATCGGAGCCAGAATATGCTTCCACCCGCCCATCCGGCGTGCGAGCAACACAAGCCCAGACAACACCGCGAACAGCATGAAGGCAGCAGTCGCGCCTGTTGCTATCCGGCCAGCGTCACCGAGAAAGAGCTTGCGATGGAGGTTCTTCACCCAACGCTCGACAGGCGATGGGCGATAATCGCCGACGGCCTTGCCGGTAGCGGGATCAATGATCGATGCATGTTGTTCGCCGCCGGCGTGGTAGTACGCGAGGATCTCCCCTGACGGTCGGCGCACGAGTGTTTCGACGTCGGGCACCGAAGTGCTCACGCGGTAAGCGAGCGTTGCAACGCTCAGCGAAGTGAGGTCTGAGCGAACGGCACTTGCGTGCTCAATTGCGGGATTCACCGACAACACCGCGCCTGTCATGGCGACGACTGTCATCAGCAATGCAGCGATGAGACCGGGGATTGAATGGAGCTTGCGTAACATCGGGCACCTCCTCGCCTGCCCCTGGCTACAGTGAATAGCGGAACGACTTCACATAGCCGCGCCCCTTGGTCGTCTTGTTTGCGCCCGAGGTGGTCAACGGCACGACGACCTCGGACGGGTACTCCTTCATGTCCTCGACCGCCGTGTCGATGTGAACCTCGTACCCGGCGTCGAGCAGCGTGTCGGACAGATCCAGAGTCGCACGCAGTGTCTTGCCTGCGCCGACGCTTGCGCCCGTAATGCCATCTACCTTTGCGGTGCCGCCCGTGGCGCGATACCAGTCGCTCAGGTGCCGGTAGTACTTGGCCTTGCGCCCCGCCACCCACAGCGTGCCCTGATACCGTCCCGCGCGATCGGTGACATACATGGCGACGTAAGCGCCATCTCCCCCATAGTTCGACAGTTGCGTTTCGAACGAAACCTGGCGCGCGGATGCAAGTGAAGGGGCTACGAGCGCGCCGGTGAGCACAGCGATCGGGAATGCGTGTTTCATCTGGATTCTCCTGATTTGGGCAAAAGGGGGGCATCGCACCCATCGCATTGGCCTGCCGCTGCTTCAGCAGGGTCAATGCCGATGAGGTACGCGGTGCGTCGGCAATAAGGGGTCAGCGGATCTGGACCTGGGGCTTCGTGCCGGGCTTCAGCAAACCTCCGGGGGGTGCGTCAGCCGGCGGCTTGCCGGCATTCGCGTCCGGCAGGCGTCCGCGTGCGCCGCTGTGGTCGTCGTCTTCACGCTTCATGCGGACGACGTCAAGGGTGACGGGATCAAGTTTTGCCTTGAAACGCCGGCCATCGGCATCACGCCCCTTGACCTCGTAGCAACCGTCGTCGATCCTGAGCCTGTCGATCTGCCACCCCTTTTGCTGCGCCATCGTCTGGACGGCGTCACGCGGCTTCCAGGCGTTGACCGGCGCCTCGCAATCGTCGCTGTCGCGCGCCTGTGCGGGATGGTGAATGCCGACAGCGCCGACAAGCGCAAACATAGTGAGTACCAGGCTTCTGGCAATTCGCAGCTGTTTCATGACTTACATCTCCCATTCGCATCCTTGGACGCCACAATGCACCCGAAACCTGAAGCCAAGCTTGCGAACACAGGAAATTTTCGTCATGTTCGCGACAGGTTCGCGTGGCAAAGTCACGCGAGACACCCATCCGGGAGATCTTAATGAGAGTTCTGCTCATCGAGGATGAGCCTTGGCTCGGGGAGGCCGTTCGCGACCAGATCGAGAAAGACGGACATCCGACCGACTTCGTCACCACCCTCGCCGAGGCACGCCGGCACATTGCGGTCGCCAACTACGACCTGGTTCTGCTCGATCTGCTGCTTCCCGACGGTAGGGGACTCGACTTCCTGCGACAGCTCCGCACGAGTGGATCGACCGTGCCCGTCATCATCCTGACAGCGCTCGATCAGGTGTCGAACCGTATCGCCGGCCTGAACGCCGGCGCCGATGACTATCTCGTCAAGCCGTTCGACTTGTCCGAGCTTTCCGCACGAGTGAGCGCGGTGTCGCGCCGGTATTCAGGCAATCCGAATCCCCTGGTCAGGCTCGGCGAACTGCGTATCGATACGGCGGGGCGCAGCGTGATGCGCGATGCCGCACGCATCGACCTGACGGCCAGTGAGTGGGCGCTTCTCGAAGCCCTGATTCAGCATCCGGGGATGATCGTATCAAGGAGCCGGCTGGAGGATCGCCTTTATTCCTTCAACGAGGAAATTGGCAGCAACGCCATCGAGGTACATATGAGCCGGCTGCGCAAGAAGCTTGGTGCCGATGTCATCGAGACCTTGCGCGGGCTCGGCTATCGGCTGAAGCTGGACTGACCATGCTGCACAGCCTGCAAAGTCGACTCGCGGCAGCACTGGTGGCAGGGCTCGCCGTACTGTCGCTCGCGGCTGCGGCCGCTTCATTTCACGTGCTGCGCCACGAAGTCGATCAGATGTCGGACAGTGCGTTGCAGGAAACGGCGCAGCGCCTGTTGCCGCTCGCCATCATGGATATCGTCGGGCGCGACGCGAATGGCGATGACGATGGCAGCCGCCGTATCGCAGCCGTTCGCCCGCACGACGAATTGCTGACCTACGCGGTTCGCGATGACCGTGGCAAGCTCCTGCTACGATCGCACGACGCCGATATCGCCATCTTCCCGCCTGACCTGAAAGCGGGCTTCACGTCCACGGCGTCGCACCGGATTTACGCCGAACCGGGCTTGCAGGGCACGATCTCCCTGATGATCGCCGAGCCGCTCGCCACGCGCCGCCATGCAGTGATTGAAGCCGCACTCGCGGTCGCCAGGGTCCTCATCCTGTTTCTGCCGGTCGGCCTGTGTGGCATCTGGCTGATTGTCCGCACCGGGCTACGGCCAATCCGGCGCTTCTGCGACAGCATCGCCGCACGCGGCCAGAACGACCTGACACCGCTCGAAAAGCAGGAACTGCCGACGGAGGTCGCTCCGGTCGCCGACGCGGTCAATGACCTGATGGCCCGCCTGGACCGCGCGCTGGCAGCGGAGCGCAGCTTCACTGCCAACAGCGCGCACGAGTTGCGCACGCCAATTGCCGCAGCCCTCGCGCAGACGCAGCGCCTCATGGCCGAAATGCCTTCCGCCGACGCGCGCGAACGCGTGCGAAATGTCGAGAGGTCCCTGCATACCTTGTCGCGGGTCAGCGAAAGGCTCATGCAACTCGCGAAGGCCGAGAATGGACGCGTGCTCGGGGACGCGCCGCAGGATCTGCGCCCGGTACTGGAGCTTGTCGTGGAGGATTTTCGGCGCGTTGCGTCTGAGAAGCCGATCCAGCTCGACGTGCCCGACCAGCCCGTGTCGTCGTGGATCGACGCGGACGCATTCGCTATCGTCGTGCGCAATCTGGTTGAGAATGCGCTCAAACATGGTGCGTCCGGGAAACCGGTGGCGATCGCGCTGTCGGTCACCGGTACGCTCAGTGTCCGGAATCGAGGGCCAGTGCTGCCGGACGATGAACTTGAGCGTCTGACGAAACCGTTCGAGCGCGGCGCGACGACCGCCACAGGCAGCGGGCTTGGTCTGGCGATCGTCGAAGCGATTGTCCGCGGCGCGGGTTCGGTTCTTACGCTGCGCTCACCGGCTCCGGGCTGGCAGGATGGCCTGCAGGTGAGCATCGATGGTTTGCCGCTTGCGTCCGCGAGGCCGATTCGCGAGAAGACCGGACCAGCGTAATCAGTTGGGATGGTGTGACGCGAGACAGCCCGGATTCAACCGAACGATACCGGGATCGATGCGAACGAATGGCCAACCTGCACCGGAATCAGCGCTTGAACCCTGCGGCGCCCATCACTCGTGTCTCCGGCCCCGTTAGCGAATAGACGATCCCCGCGTTGTTCGCCACCGCGCCCGTGAGCACGCCCTGCGTCGAAAACGTGCAGGCGCTGCCCGCGCACGCGCCGCCACTCACGTTCTGTGTCATGGTGCTGAACGTCCCCCGCGCGCCATCCGGACCGATTCTCGTGGTTCCCGACCCCGTCACGTAGGTCTGCCCGGGCATCGCAATACTCAAATTGGGCGTGACGCTGTACTGCGCATTCTGAAACGCAACGCTGAGCGACCCGGATAGCGTGCCAATCGCGCCCGTCGTCATGTCGATGGCCTTCGTTGCACCAGCGAGCGCATAGGTCATCGTGCCGGACACCGGCAGATTGGCGTCCAGCGTCGGGCGCACCACGATGTAAGGCATGCCTGAGCGCCAAGTCGTCAGATCGAACGCCACGTTGTGATCGAACGCACGCCGCGACGTCCATTTCCCCCACTCCAGCTGAGCGAGCGCCGCATAGGCCGCGTCGGGCGATCTCGTGCGCATCAATGCGCGCGCCTGTTGTTGCGCCTGATCTTTTACTTCGGACGAACCTGGCGGGCCGGGTTGAAGGGAGAAACGCACGTCGACAACAGCGCCTTCGGAAGCGCACACGCCACCAGCCAGGACAGCGGAAAACGCCGCCGCAACGAACGCGCGCCGGCAAAACGATGGAACGAACATGCCAAGAATCCCCGATACGACGAGACCCCGATCGCACCGGTAGCCTCTTGCTGGTCTATTTATTGGTTTTGCTTCGCACTGCCAAATGCCACGGTCGAGCATCTACCTGTTGTCATTGCGGCAATGGTAGCGAACGCGCGGCGCCAAATCGGGGGCCAAGACCGAGTCCGCAACGAAAATGTCCCGGAGCCAACGCGTGGGCGCCATTTGAGTGCAACGATGCTGGCATGGCAAGCGGAAAATCAGGGCGCGCGCTCACCACATTCGCTCAGGGTTCGCCTGCCGAATCCGACTTCGTCGCACCTTTTTCATACATTTTATCTATCAAAAAATAAAATCAATCAATAATTATCGTCTCACCGCCCCCCTCAACACACTGCCTTACCCAAGCGGCGCCACACGTTGCGGGGTTTTGCACGAAGTTATGGGGCCTACAGTGCCAGTCTTATATAAGACCCAAGCATTCACATTACGAAAAGGCATTTCAGTTTTGCCCCCGACCCGTGTCACAATCGGAAAAATTCGTCATGGCTAGCTGACTGTTACCCCAGTCGGCAGCGCTCCCCCACCGTTCCCTGCTTCTTGAATCCGAGACCAGCGATGAGTACGCAGCAACCCAGCATCATCTACACCCTGACCGACGAAGCACCGCTTCTGGCCACCAGCGCTTTCCTCCCGATCATTCGTACGTTCACGGCACCGGCGGGCGTGTCGGTCGAGACGAGCGACATCTCGGTCGCGGCTCGTATCCTCGGAGAATTCCCCGAGTTCCTGACGGAAGCGCAGCGCGTGCCGGATAACCTCGCCGAGCTGGGCCGTCTGACGCAAGACCCTGATACGAACATCATCAAGCTGCCGAACATCAGTGCGTCGGTGTTCCAGCTCCAGAGTGCGATCAAGGAGCTGCAGTCGAAGGGCTACAAGGTGCCGGACTTTCCGGAAGACCCGAAGTCCGACGAAGAGAAAGCCATCCAGAAGCGTTACTCGAAGTGCCTCGGATCGGCCGTCAACCCGGTGCTGCGCGAAGGCAACTCGGATCGTCGCGCCCCGCTCGCCGTCAAGAACTACGCCAAGAAGCACCCCCACAGCATGGGCGAGTGGAGCATGGCTTCGCGCACGCACGTGGCGCACATGAAGCATGGCGACTTCTACCACGGCGAAAAGTCGATGACGCTCGACCGCGCCCGTGACGTCAAGATGGAACTCGTCACCAAGAGCGGCAAGACGATCGTGCTCAAGCCGAAGGTCGCGCTGCTCGACGGCGAAATCATCGACAGCATGTTCATGAGCAAGAAGGCGCTGTGCGACTTCTATGAAGAGCAGATGGAAGACGCGCGCAAGACCGGCGTGATGCTCTCGCTGCACGTGAAGGCCACCATGATGAAGGTCTCGCACCCGATCGTGTTCGGCCACGCCGTGAAGATCTTCTACAAGGAAGCTTTCGAGAAGCACGGCAAGCTGTTCGACGAACTGGGCGTGAACGTCAACAATGGCCTCGTGAATCTGTACGAGAAGATCGAATCGCTGCCGAGCACGCAGCGCGAAGAGATCATCCGCGACCTGCATGCTTGCCACGAGCATCGCCCGGAACTGGCGATGGTCGACTCCGCCAAGGGTATTTCGAATCTGCACGCGCCGAACGACGTGATCGTCGACGCCTCGATGCCGGCCATGATCCGCATCGGCGGCAAGATGTGGGGTGCCGACGGCCGTCCGAAGGACACGAAGGCCGTGATCCCGGAGAGCACGTTCGCGCGCATCTATCAAGAAATCATCAACTTCTGCAAGACCAACGGCAACTTCGACCCGACCACCATGGGTACGGTGCCGAACGTCGGCCTGATGGCTCAGAAAGCGGAAGAGTACGGCTCGCACGACAAGACCTTCGAAATCGCCGAAGACGGCGTGGCGAACATCGTCGACATCGCCACGGGCGAAGTGCTGCTCTCGCAGAACGTGGAAGCCGGCGACATCTGGCGTATGTGCCAGGTCAAGGACGCGCCGATCCGTGACTGGGTGAAGCTCGCCGTGAACCGCGTGCGCAATTCGGGCATGCCGGCCGTGTTCTGGCTCGACCCGTACCGCCCGCACGAAGCCGAGCTGATCAAGAAGGTTGAAACGTACCTGAAGGATTACGACACCAACGGTCTCGACATCCAGATCATGTCGCAAGTGCGCGCCATGCGCTACACGCTCGAGCGCGTGATTCGCGGTCTGGACACCATCTCGGTGACCGGCAACATTCTGCGCGACTACCTGACCGACCTGTTCCCGATCATGGAACTGGGCACCAGCGCCAAGATGCTGTCGATCGTGCCGCTCATGGCCGGTGGCGGCATGTACGAAACGGGTGCCGGCGGCTCGGCACCGAAGCACGTCAAGCAACTGGTGGAAGAGAACCACCTGCGTTGGGATTCGTTGGGTGAATTCCTGGCACTGGCAGTCTCGCTGGAAGACCTGGGCATCAAGACGGGCAACCAGCGCGCCAAAATCCTCGCCAAGACGCTCGATGCTGCCACCGGCAAGCTGCTCGACAACAGCAAGGGTCCGTCGCCGAAGACCGGCCAGTTGGACAACCGCGGCAGCCAGTTCTATCTGGCGATGTACTGGGCGCAGGAATTGGCCGAGCAGAAGGACGACGCCGATCTGGCCAAGCACTTCGTATCGCTCGCCAAGCAACTGACCGAGAACGAGAAGGCCATCGTGGGCGAATTCGCCGACGTGCAGGGTAAGCCGGCGGATATCGGCGGCTACTACAAGCCGGACTTCGAGAAGCTCGAGCAGGTCATGCGTCCGAGCAAGACGTTCAACGCTGCGTTGGAAAGCGTCGCGAAGGCGTAATGAAGAAGTAACATCCGGGCCGAACGACGGGCGATCATCAAGGATCGCCCGGTAGTCCCCACAAAAAAGCTGGCAGATGCCAGCTTTTTTGTTGCCTTCTTCAACACGGGCACCCGTAGCCTTAGCCGTCCGCGCGCAACAGCCCCCAGCACAACCGGTAAAGCTCGTCCTCGAACTCGGGAGTGCCAAGCAAGGGGGAATCTTCCAGCGCGGCCGAGCGCAGCGTGCCCATGACGGCCCGCGTGAGCACGAAGACGGTGGCGGCGGTGGGTGGCCGCATTTCGGGCGCGTCGCGCCGCGACATGGCGACAGCGATATGTTCGGCCGCCTCGCGCATGGCTTGCATGATGTTCTCGTGGTGATCGAGTTGCCACGCCATCTTGATGAGCGAGCGTTTCACACGCCCGCCTGCGCCGAAGGCTTCGATGAGCACCCGCAGCCGCTCGCGAATCACGCGTTCCGGGTCGGCCCCCTCGTCCGCCGCTCGGGCGATGCGCTCGTTGAGTTCGTCCATCACCCGACGCCGTTCGCGCGCGATCATCGCGAGCAGAATCGCCTCCTTGGTCGGGAAGTACTGGTACAGGGTACCGATGGAGAAGCCTGCCTTGCGGGCGATGCGATTGGTTGTGAGCGCCGCCTCGCCTTCTTCGTCGAGAACCTGAGCGGTAGCTTCAAAAATGGTCTCGACGGTGTGTTGCGCCCGTGCCTGCATCGGCCGCTTTCGCATGGCGGACGGGGCGTTCTGGGTCGCGGGCGGCTTGGGTGTGGCCATGTTGAAAAACCTGAGCGGGAAGCGAGTTGCGGCAAAGCGCCTGAAAAATGAATAATGCTCACATTCGCCGCAAAACTCAAGAGACCGCAACGGAACGCGCTTGCCGCGCCGCGTCGGCGCTGCGAATCCCTCAACATCGCCGCAGAGGCAAGACACCATGAGCCACGACATTTCTGCCCTGACCGTACGCAAACTGACTGTCGATCTGGCCGATGGCTTCGCGCGTCATTGGCACAGCGGCGATGCCTATCGCACCATGTATTACAACGCGCTGTCGATGAGCTTCCCGGTGGGCGAGCAATCGTTCATCGACTCGGTGCGCGACACGATGGATCGCCTGCCCGCCGATGCGAGCTACGACACGCTTCGGGCAGACATCGCCCAGTTCATCGGACAGGAAGCGACGCATCGGCACCTGCATGGTCAGTACAACGCACAATTGGCGAAGCAGGGACTGGTCAATCACTGGGAGAACTGGGCGACGACACGCATTCAGTGGGCGCGCCGCCGCAAGCTCTCGCCAATGTACATGCTGGCCGTGACGGCCGCCTACGAGCACTGCACGGCGGTATTCGGCGACGGGGCCCTTCGTTACGACCGTTGGCTCGCGAAGGCCGAACCGAAGATGCGCCTGATGTGGCGCTGGCACGCGGCCGAGGAAACGGAGCACAAGGCTGTAGCGTTCGATCTCTATCGCGCACTCGGCGGCAGCGAACGGCAACGCGTTCTCACGTATCTCTACGTGCTGTTCATGTTCGCAGTAGAGAGCCACGCGCAGACGATCAATAACCTCTGGCATGACGGCACCCTCTTCAAGCCCCGCACGTGGTGGGGTTTCATCACGATGTTCTTCGGGCGCGATGGGGTCGTCTGGCGTAGCACCGGACCAATGCTCAAGTACCTCGCGCCTTCGTTTCATCCGAACCGGCACGGCGATCCTTCGCTCGCCGAAAAGTGGCTGACGGCGCATCAGGCCAATTGGCGGGCGGTTCGCTGATTTTTGCTCGACGCTTTGTTCGTGCTGCTTGGCGCTTGACCCTCGCCTCCCTCTGCGGTCGGCCGCCGGGCCGGTGCCCGTTTTCGTCGCTCCACGAAATTCGCTTTGGAAAACGGGCACCGGCCCGACAGCTCGAAACGCACCCACACATCGTCGCCCCCTCCCCCACGCCCCCACCTCACCGCATTCCCCCACCTCGTCGTCACGATGACACCGTCTTCTCATGCGCCCAGGCTCTCGCCGACCGTCCCCACGTGCTACGCATCTGCTGGTGACGATCGTCGAGAGCCTCGCCATCCCCCAAGCACTTCCCTATGCCCGGTTTCGTGACTTCTTCGCGAAATGTTTCACGCGCCATCTGGACGCATCCGGAGCACTTCGCCACGCCCGCATCGTGATGTCTTCGTCGTGAGTTTTTTCTCGCCCTGAGTAGGCTCACTCTGAAACACTTGGCCACGCCAGGTACCGTGATGTCGTCGCCGCGCGCTGTTTCTCTCCCTGATTAGGCCCGCGCCGAAACACTTGATCGCACCGGGTATTGCGATGTTGTCGCGAATTGATGCATGGGCTGGTTGGACGCATGGTGTTGCAGCTTTGTCGGTAGCCACGGCCGTTGTGGACTGGGCGAGGCGAGGGACTGATGGGATGTCGAGGGTCTCGCCGACCGTCACCAGCAGATGCGCAGCACGTGGGGACGGTCGGCGAGAGCCTGCGCGCATGAAGCGGCGGTGTCGTCGTGACGGTGGGGGGGGTGATGGTGGCGGGGTGGGTAGATGGGGAGGTTGCGACGATGGATTGGCGTGTTTCGAGTCGTCGGGCCGGCACCCGTTTTCCAAAGCGAATTTCGTGGAGCGACGAAAACGGGTACCGGCCCGGCGGCCGACCGCAGAGGGAGGCGAGGGTCAAGCGTCACCCCAACAACGGAATACCGAGTATCAACGCCGAGTGATATGCCACAAGCGGCATCTTGATAATAATAATCACACCTCAAAGCAGCACCGATACCCGCGCAACGTGAAGTCAGTGTGTCAATGACTCAGGCGTGCCCCCTTGCACCCTTCGGTGAGAAGCGAAGTTCGAGGCACGCATAAATCAAAACGAGACGGAGACACAGTCATGAGCAAGGCAGCAGGTTGGCTGCGGGGCGCGCTCGCCCTCGCGGTTTGCGGAGCCGCGGGCGTCGCCCACGCGCAATCGAACGTATCGCTTTACGGTCAGGTCGACGCCTGGGCCGGTGCGGTCAAAACGCCCGGCGGCGAACGCGCCTGGACGCAGGCCGGCGGCGGAATGTCCACGTCGTACTGGGGGATGAAGGGCACGGAAGATCTCGGCGACGGTCTCAAGGCGATCTTTGCGCTGGAGGACTTCTTCCTGCCGCAAACCGGACATTACGGACGCTTCACCGGCGACAGCTTCTTCTCCCGGAATGCCTACGTCGGCCTACAGTCGAATACGCTCGGTACGGTCACGATGGGCCGACTTACCACGTCGTATTTCGTCTCGACGATTCTGTTCAACCCCTTCGTTGACTCGTATACGTTCAGCCCGATGGTCTATCACACGTTCCTCGGCCTCGCGGGCCAAGGCATCGTCGGTGATTCGGGATGGAACAACGCCGTGATGTACGCCACGCCGGATTACAAGGGGCTCGGGGCCAGCGTGTCTTATGCCTTCGGCAACAAAGCCGGCGAGACCGGGCAGAACAAGTGGAGCGCCGCCGCGATGTATTTTCACGGCCCGCTCGCCGCCACGCTCGCGTATCAGCAAGTGAAGTTCGATTCGACGCCCGACGATCAGGCCGGCATCACCGGCTTTCGCAATCAGCAAGCGCTCCAGGCTGGCCTGACTTACGATTTTCACGTCGTCAAACTCTACGGGCAATATCAGTACATCAAGAACACGATCACCGGGGGCAATCTGACGTCCAACGGCGCTCAGTTCGGGGTGTCGGTGCCGCTCGGCGCAGGCAGCGCGATCGCGTCGTACGCCTATACGAAAAATTCTGGCCAGAACGACGTCAGTCGAAATACCTGGGCCGTCGGTTATGACTACAACGTCTCGAAGCGCACCGATCTTTATGTGGCCTACCTGAACGACAAGGTATCCGGGCTGGAGGCCGGGAATACTTTTGGGCTGGGCATGCGAACCAAGTTCTGAGAAACTCCGCTGCACGGACTCGCGCACAGTACAATGCGCGCGCCCCCGCTGCACACGGACAACGGCATAACAAAGGCACAAGGAGAGCACGTTGCTGACAAAATTCTTCAAACTCCAGGAGCATGGCTCCAACGTACGCACCGAAATGGTGGCGGGTCTCACGACCTTCCTGACCATGTCGTACATCATCTTCGTCAACCCCAATATTCTCGGCACAACGGGCATGGACAAGAGCGCCGTGTTCGTGGCGACCTGTCTCGCAGCCGCGATCGGCTCGGTGGTGATGGCCTTCATCGCCAACTACCCGATCGGTATGGCGCCGGGCATGGGGCTGAACGCCTTCTTCGCCTTCACGGTCGTGGGCGCGATGGGCTACACGTGGCAGCAAGCCCTGGGGGCAGTGTTCATCTCAGGCTGTTTGTTCATCATTCTGACGGTGACGGGCATACGTTCCTGGCTGATTGCCGGGGTACCCAAATCGTTGCGATGCGCCATCGCCGCCGGTATCGGTCTGTTCCTCGCCATCATCGCGCTCGGTAACGCCGGCGTGGTCGTCGCCAATCCGGCAACGAAGATCGGCCTGGGCGATCTCCACGCCCCGCAAGCCCTGCTCGCGATTTTCGGCTTCTTCCTGATTGCCGTGCTCGACGCCCTGCGCGTTCGCGGCGCGATCCTGATCGGTATTCTGGCCGTGACGGTGCTCTCGATGGTGTTGGGACTGAATCAGTTCCAGGGCGTTTTCGCCATGCCGCCGAGCCTCGCCCCGACGTTCCTCAAACTCGACATCCCGGGCGCATTGCATGCAGGCTTCGTTCACGTCATTCTGGCGTTCGTGCTGGTGGAAGTGTTTGACGCAACGGGCACGCTGATGGGCGTGGCAAAGCGAGCCGGCCTGCTCGAAGGTACGCACTACAAGGGCCTCGGCCGCGCGCTCTTCGCCGATTCGATTGCGATTTTCTTCGGTTCGCTGTTGGGCACGAGCAGCACGACGGCCTACGTGGAAAGCGCCTCGGGTGTGCAGGCGGGCGGACGCACCGGCCTCACCGCGCTCACGATTGCCGCGCTCTTCATCCTCGCCCTGTTCATCGCGCCGCTGGCCGGTTCGGTGCCCGCCTACGCGGCCGCACCGGCATTGCTCTACGTGGCCGGGTTGATGCTGCGCGAGCTGCTCGACGTGGAGTGGGACGACATCACGGAAGCCACCCCGGCCGCCCTGACCGCCCTCGCCATGCCGTTCACGTATTCGATCGCCACCGGTCTGGCATTCGGCTTCATCTCGTACGCCGTGCTCAAGCTCTTCACGGGCCGCGCGAAGGATGTCCACCCGGCCGCCTGGGTGATCGCCGTGCTCTTCGTACTGAAGTACGTGTTCTTCCCGAGCTGATCGAGACGATGTCCCGATAGCGTGACGGCCCGCCGGAGCATCCCCGGCGGGCCGTTTGTTTCTACCCGCCGCTCACGCCCTCGCCGCCGAAATCAATTCGGCTAGCCCCGTGCGCTGGCGGCCCTGTGCGTCGAAGTTCTCCAGCGAAAGCCATTGTTCGAACCCCCGACTGATGGCCGGCCATTCGCCATCCGTGATCGAGAACCACGCCGTGTCGCGACTACGACCCCGGTAGACGATCGCCTGACGGAATATGCCCTCGAACGTGAACCCGTAACGTGCCGCCGCCCGCCGCGACGGGGCATTGAGCGCGTCGCATTTCCACTCATATCGGCGATACCCCAACTCGTCGAACGCCCGACGCATCAGCAAGTATTGCGCCTCCGTGCCAGCACGCGTGCGCTTGAGCAACGGCGAGTACGCCACGTGCCCGACTTCAATCACGCCGTTCACCGCGTCGATGCGCATGAGCGCCAACGTCCCCACCGCCCGCTCCGTCTCCCGATCGATGATCGCGTAATGCAACGGGTCGCTGGACGCCGCCATCCTGGTCGCGTACGCGTGGTAGCTGTCGAAATCCGGAAACGGCCCCCCACTCATGTATGTCCAGTCGCGACCGTCTGCGGCGCTGGCATACGCCTCGTACAGGTCCTTCGCGTGACGCTCCACGTCGATCGGCTCGATCCGGCAGTAACGCCCATCGATCGGCGCACGCGGCGGCTGCGCTCTCGACTTCCAGTCCGGCAGCGCTGCACCGATCGGCTGGTCGTATTCGTTGAAATTCGGGGCGTCAGTCATCTCGCTCATCTCCGGAAGTTGGCGCAACACGCAAGTCATGACGTCTAAAGTATCGCCTCAGTGGTACGATGAAAAGCACCACTCTTTGAGAATCTCATGGTGCCACACGCTCACTCCACCGCTCGACAAGCCAGACCGGCGCCCCGTCCCGGCACTCCCGATCCTGCTCCGGAGAACGTCGCCGCACTGTTCGACAGCCCCCTGACGACCGGCCCCGGGCGCGCTGGCACCTCGCTTCAGAAACAACTCCTCTCCCGCCTCAAACACGCCATTCTCGAAGGTCGTTTGCCCGCCGGCGCCCGTCTGCCCGCCTCGCGCACGCTCGCCGAAGATCTCGCCATTTCACGCAACACGGTCTCGATCGTCTACGACCAACTGGCCGCCGAAGGCTTTATCGTGCCCCACCGGCTCGGTACCCGCGTCGCCCAACTCACTCTCGATCCCCACTTCGCCGCCAAAGCCGCACGTACCGCCAGCGCCAGGACGCCGAAAGCCAATGACCCGGTGGCGACGCCCCCCAGCGCCCCCGACGGTCCCCCAACACCACTCGCCTCGCGCCGCATCCAACGCTTGCCCGCGACGCGCCACGCCGCCCGCGCCGACGAGTCGCCCCTGCCGTTTACGCCCGGGGTTCCCGCACTCACCCACTTTCCCACCAGTACCTGGCGACGCACGCTCGAACGCGTCATGCGTGAAGCCCAACCCCGCCACTATCACTACGGCGATCCCCTCGGCGAACCCGCGCTGCGAGACGCCATTGCCGCACACTTGCGGATCTCGCGCGGCGTGCGTTGCGATGCGTCGCAAGTCGTGATCACGGAAGGCGCCCACGAGGCGCTGATTCTCTGCGTCCGGCTGCTCACGGATCCCGGCGATACGGTGTGGATGGAAGACCCAGGCTATCGCGGCGCGAAGGCCGCTTTCCATTCGGCCGATGTTCGTCTTCACGCGCTGCGCGTCGACGATGAGGGGGTCGTGATTCCGGAAGGACAGTGGGAACGCTCGCCGCCACGACTGGTGTATGTCACGCCGTCGCATCAGTATCCGCTCGGCAGTGTGCTGTCGGCCTCGCGCCGCCTCGATCTGATCGCGCAGGCACGGCGTCACGGCGCCTGGATTCTGGAAGATGATTACGACAGCGAGTTTCGCCATCAAGGCGAACCGATCGCCGCGATGCAGGGGATGGTGGCCAACGCCCCCGTTGTCTATGTGGGGACGTTCAGCAAGACGATGTTTCCCGCGCTGCGCCTGGGCTTTCTGATTCTGCCGACCACGCTCGCCGCGCAAGCCCGCGACGCCCTCGACGAACTCTTGCGCGGCGGGCATCGCTTCGAACAACTGGCACTGGCGGAATTCATCCGCAGCGGCCAGTTTGCACGGCATCTGGGTCGCATGCGACGGCTGTATCGGGAACGTCAGACGGCTTTGCGCAACGCGCTGGCCACCCACTTCGACCCGGCGTATGCGGTGATTGGCGAGCGCTGCGGCCTGCACCTGACGGTGCGGCTCGATCCCTCATTCCCGGACAAGGCGATCGTGACCGCCGCGCAGCGCGAAGGCATCGGCCCCCGCGCCCTGTCGAGCTTTGCACTCGATCCACACCCCACGGATAACGGTCTGGTGATCGGCTATGGCGATACGGACGCGGCACGCATCCCCGGCCTGATCCAGCGGCTCGCCGCGATTGTCGCGGCGCAGCAGCGGGCGACGTTGGAGACGGTGGCGACCGACTGACCCCGCCGCCAGCGATTACGCCGTCTGTACGGCTTTCTTGTCGGCGTCGCGCGCCTGCTCGGCTCGCGCCATCCATAGCGTGAGCAAGACGGCCGCCACCGCAGCCACTGATGCACACAGGTAGACCTCGGCATAGCCGTAAGCCCCGACGATCAGACCCGCCACCGGTCCGGTCACGCCAAGCGCAACATCGAGGAAGACGGAGTACGCCCCCAGTGCCGCACCCCGGTTCTGTGCCGGAACCAGATTGACGGCCGCCACGCCCAACGACGGGAACACGAGCGAGAACCCCGCGCCGGAGAGCGCCGCGCCGAGCAACGCCGTGAATCCCGTAGGCGCGATCCCGAGCACGATCAGGCCGAAGGCCTCGAGCGTGAATGACATCATGGCCACACGGTAGCCGCCGAAGCGCCCGATGCTGCTGCCAAAGAGCAGTCGTACGCCCATGAAGCACACGCCGAACGCGGTCAACGCCAGTGCAGCGTTGTCCCAGTGATGGCTTGCATAGTAAAGCGTGATGAACGTGGAGATGGCACCAAAACCGATGGAGCCCAGCGCAAGCCCCATGCCGAACGGCAACACGCGACCGAGCACGGCGCGGAATGCGAGACGTTCTCCATGGATGACCGGCGTCGCACGCTTCATGCGCGCGAGCAGCAGGCCAGCGACGCCCGCCAGCGCAATCGCCGCGCCAAGTACTTGGATGCCATACGCATTGTCGAGTGCAACGCCAAGCGGTGCGCCCAGCGCAAGCGCGCCGTAGGTTGCCACGCCGTTCCATGAGATGACGCGTGCAGTGTGCGACGGACCCACCTGGCCGATGCCCCACATGATCGCGCCCGTCGACACCCAGCTCTCACCAAAGCCAAGCACAAGACGTCCAAGAATCAGCGTGAGGAGCGCCAACCACGGCACGCCGGAAAACACACCGCCCAAGGCCACGAGCAACCCGGAGGCACCGCAAGCCACCAGTCCGCACAACACGGTGCGTTTCGGGCCCCAGGCGTCGGCAGTCCGCCCGGCGTAAGGACGCGAGAGCAGCGTCGCAAGGTACTGAACGCTGATGGCCAGGCCGGCAATGACCGAGCTGTATGCGAGATCGACATGCACGAACGACGGCAACACCGCGAGCGGCAATCCGATCGTCAGATAGCAGAGGAACGTGAAGAACACGGTGGAGACGATCTGCAGCGTCGTGGCGAACGGTGGGTTCGCAGGGCGGGTGTCGTTGGGCATTGCGCAGGAGTTCAGGAATCGACGAAACCCCAGGACGCGCCACCCCGCGCGACGGGCAAGCATCCGCGCAGGTCAACTCAATCCTAGGGTTTTCCCGGATCATACGCGGTTTCG
This sequence comes from Pandoraea cepalis, assembly GCF_902459665.1. GTDB lineage: Bacteria > Pseudomonadota > Gammaproteobacteria > Burkholderiales > Burkholderiaceae > Pandoraea > Pandoraea cepalis. Next base: position 159,140 of record NZ_CABPSL010000003.1, read on the forward strand.
TGACTTTTGTGTAAACGCTTAAAAATGCCCCCGCGACGGCTTTCGACGACAGCCCGTCGTGTATTCGCCAGCCGCGGCGCGGACGCCCCCCACGGCGCTCGGGGGCGACCGTCCTGCTCGGCTCAGCGGTCGACTTCCGCCAACGCTTTCAGGCTCACCGACAACATGGCCAGGTCGGCGTTACCGGCCGCGACCTGGTCGGCCAGCACACGGTGGTAGCGCGCGAGCGCGTCTGCGTGCAACGTCTCCCAGTGGGCGACGCGCTTGCCCGCCGGGCTTGGGTCGGCTGGCTCGCCGGCATGCACCGGATCAAGCACCGCCTCGCCGCCCGCCAGCACGCTCGCCGTCAGGCGTCGCCGTAATACCGACAATTCTTCCAGCAAGGTGGCCCGCGCGAGGCGCTGCCAGTGCGTCTGCATCGGCAGGCCGAGCACCCCCGCCTGGAGCCAAGCGTAGCCAAGCGGTGCGTCGAGGGCGAAATACACCTGCGCGGCCAGCGACGGTTCGCACCCGCTGCTGCTCGCCACTTCGGCGATGTCGAGCAACGCCACCCGCGCGCCGACGCCCGCGGCCGTTTGTGCAAGCAACGGCGGCACGCCCGCATCGATCATGGTCTGGCATCTGGCCCGCGCGTCATCGGCGGCCGCGCCGCTGACCAGGGTGTCCAGTGTCGGCAGGATGGGCGTGAGCACAGCGCGCAGACGCTCGAGCGTCTGCGGCACGTCGGCCACACGCCGCCGCAAGAACCATAGGGTGGCGTGTTCGTGCCACTGCGCAATCGCGGCAAAGAGCGAGGCCTGCGTTTCGTGCGAGACGCGCGCGTCAAGCGCATCGATCTCGCCCCACAACGTGTCGAGGTCGTAGGCCCCCCGTGCCGCCAGACTGGCCCGCACGACGTCGGCCGGCTCAGCGCCCGTTTCCTCGCTGAGTCGATGCACGAACGTGACCCCCGCCCGGTTGACGAGCGCATTGGCCTGCATCGTCGCGAGAATTTCCCGCTTGAGTGGATGACGCAACATCGCCGCGCCGCATCGGCTCGCGAGCGGCTTGGGAAAGTACGACGGCAATTCGTCGGCAACAAAATCGGCGTCGGGCAGATCGCTTGCCAGCAGCAGGTCGTAGAGCCACATCTTGCTGTAGGCCATGAGGACCGCGCGTTCGGGGGAGGTCAGCCCCGCGCCGGACGCACGCCGCGCGTCAAGTGTTTCGTCGTCGGGCAGGAACTCGATGGTGCGCGAGAGCCGCTGTGCGCGCTCCAGGTACCGCATGAAGCGCGTCTCGTCGTCGAGCGACGCCACCGCTCGCAACCGGCCCAGTGAGAGCGCCTGCGTCTGCAAATAGTTGTCGCGCAACACAAGAATGCCGACTTCCTCGGTCATCTCCGCGAGCAACGTGTTGCGCTGCTTCAGTGTCATCTCGCCGTCCGTCACCACCAGGCCCAGGAGAATCTTGATGTTGACCTCGTGATCGGAACAATCGACACCGGCCGAATTGTCGATGGCATCGGTATTGATGCGACCGCCATGCTGCGCGTACTCGATGCGCCCGAGCTGCGTCAGCCCAAGGTTGCCGCCCTCGGCCACGACCTTGCAACGCAGTTCCGCGCCATTCACGCGCAAGCCGTCGTTGGCACGATCGCCCACCTGCGCATGCGTCTCGGTGCTCGCTTTGACGTACGTGCCAATGCCGCCGTTGTACAGCAGATCGACCGGCGCTTTCAACAACGCCCGCAACAGGTCGTTCGGCGCCATCTCCGTGGCCTCGGTGCCGATCAGTTCCCTCACCGGCGCAGAGAGCACAATCGCTTTGGCCGTACGCGGGAACACGCCGCCGCCCGCCGAAATCAACCGCGTATCGTAGTCGGCCCAGCTGGAACGCGGCAGTTGGAACAGGCGCTCGCGCTCGGCAAACGACGTTGCAGCATCGGGCGTGGGGTCGAGGAAGATGTGCCGATGGTCGAACGCGGCCACGAGCCGGATGTGTTTCGAGAGCAACATGCCGTTGCCGAAGACATCGCCCGACATATCGCCGATACCCACCACGGTGAAGTCCTGCGTCTGGGTGTCGACGCCCATCTCGCTGAAATGCCGCTTGACGGACTCCCACGCGCCGCGCGCCGTGATGGCCATCTTCTTGTGATCGTAGCCGACCGAGCCGCCCGACGCAAAGGCATCGCCGAGCCAGAATCCGTACTCCGCCGAAATGGCGTTGGCGTAATCGGAAAAAGTCGCCGTCCCTTTGTCGGCCGCGACGACGAGATACGGGTCGTCGCCGTCGATACGCACGGTCTGCGACGGGGGCACCAATTGGCCGTCGACGTAGTTGTCGGTCAGATCCAGCAGCCCGCGCAGGAATGTCTGGTAGCACGCCACCCCCTCGGCCAGATAGGCATCCCGGTCGCCTGGCGATGGCGGTTGCTTCACCACGAACCCGCCCTTCGAGCCGACCGGCACGATGACGGTGTTTTTCACCATCTGCGCCTTGACGAGACCCAGCACCTCGGTGCGGAAGTCTTCGCGGCGATCCGACCAGCGCAAGCCACCCCGCGCCACACGCCCTCCTCGCAAATGCACGCCCTCCACGCGCGGCGAATACACCCATATCTCGAACATCGGCTTCGGCTCGGGCAGACCCGGCACCTTCGACGGATCGAACTTGAACGACAGATAGCGCTTCTGCGTCACGCCGTCCTTGCCCGTCTGGAAGTAATTGGTGCGCAAGGTCGCTTCGAGCACGCCAAGGAACTGACGCAGGATGCGATCCTCGTCGAGGTTGGGAACGTCTTCGAGCGCCGCGTGAATTTGCGCCCGTAGCCGCTCCGCCTGCGATGCGCGAGCCTGCGCCGCCAGCCCCGGATCGAAGCGGGCCAGGAACAACCGCACGAGCATGCCCGAAATCGACGGATTTCCGGTCAGCGCATTCTCGATATACGCATTGCTGAAGGTCGACCCCACCTGGCGGATGTACTTCGCGTAGGCGCGCAAAATGCGGACTTCGCGCCACGTCAGTCCGGCGCGCAAGACCAGCCGGTTGAGGTCGTCGTTCTCAACGTCGCCCGCCCAGATGCGCGCGAACGCCTCCTCGAAGCGCAGGCGGACATTCTCCAGGTCGACATCCGCGCCATCGAGGCTGGTCATGCCGAAGTCGTGCATCCAGACAACGCCGGTGTCGGCCGGTTCGATCCGATAGGGGCGCTCGTCGTTGACGCGCACACCGAGGTGTTCGAGCATCGGCAGGCTGCGCGAGAGCGCGATGGGCTCGCCCGCCTGATAGATCTTGAAGCGCAGCGTGCCGGGCGCGGCCTCCAGCGGCCGATAGAGCTGCATGGCCAGCGGCGTGGCGTCGGAAGCCTCGACCGACACCGCGTGTCCGACGCTCAGCAGCGGCTCGATCAACTCGACGTCGCGCACCGCCATGCGCGCGGCGTAATCTTCTCGATACGCCGCGGGGAACGCCTGCGCGTACCGCCGCAGTGCGCGCGTGCCACGCTCTTCGCCAAACTGCTCGCGCAGCGCGTCGGACAGATCGTCCTGCCACCGGCGGGTCGCCTCGACGATGCGCGCTTCCAGATCGTTGACATCGACATCCGGCACATTGCCCGGCTCGGTCCGCACGGTGATGTGAATGCGCGCGAGCATCGACTCGGAGAGCTGCGGCGTGAATTCAACACTGGTCCCGTGATACGCCGCCTGCAACAAGTTCTGCACGCGCACGCGCAGATCGGTGTTGAATTTCTCGCGCGGCACGAAGACGAGGCACGATACAAAGCGATCGAAGCGGTCGCGCCGCACGAACAGGCGCGTGCGCTGACGCTCCTGCAGTCGCAGAATGCCCAGCGCGATATTGGCCAGGGGATCGACGTCGATCTGAAAAAGTTCGTCGCGCGGATATTGTTCGAGGATCGTCGCAAGCGTCTTGGCCAGATGCCCGTTGGGCAGGAAGCCCGTGCGCCCGATCACTTCGGCGACCTTGCGTCGTACGAGCGGAATTTCGTCGGCGGGCACCATGTAGACGTTCGACGTGTAAAGCCCGAGGAAGCGCCGCTCACCGCACACGCGCCCCTGCGCATCGAAGCATTTGACGCCTACGTAATCGAGATAGCCGGGACGATGGACGCTCGCCCGCGAATTGGCCTTGGTCAAAAAGATCGGCGTACTCGTCTGGGCCACGCCAATGGCCCCGGGCGACAGGCGCGTCTCGTCGGGGGTGCTGGCATCGCGGCGGGCCTCGCGCAATACGCCAAGCCCCGTGCCCGCCACGCCTTGCAGGTAGTGCTCGCCGTCGCGCACGACCAGCGCGTAATCGCGATAACCGAGGAACGTGAAATGCCGGGCAAGCATCCAGTCGAGAAACGCCTGCGCTTCGTCAATCTCCACACGCTCCGGCGGGCTCACGCTCGTTTGTTCGGCCCGCTGCCGAAGGGACTCGATGGCCGCATGCGCGGCCGCCTGCATCGCGCGCCAGTCTTCGACCGCCGCGCGTACGTCGCCAAGCACGCGCTGCAATCCGTCAGCCAGTGCCTGAATGCGGTCCGGCTCGGAAAATCGGTCGACTTCGATGTGGATATACGACTCGAAGCGGCCGCCGTCGGCGCTCGCATCGCCCGCCCGTTGCGCCGTCGCGCCCGACGCCAGCAGCGCCCCGACGTCGCCGCCGTTCACGCCGTTCACCCCTTTGGTGCCGCTATTGCCGCTATTGCCGCTATTGCCGCTATCGCCGCCATCACCGTTATCGCCCGTCACTCGCTCGCCCGCGGACACCGGCTGCCCAAGGCCACCGCCTGGCGACACGGCGAGGCGCTTGCCCGCGCCGTCGCGCTTGATGCGATAGACCGGGTGAAACGCGGAGTGCAGTGCGAGCCCCTGCCGGTTGATCTCCATCGTCACCGAATCGACGAGAAACGGCATGTCGTCGTTGACGATCTCGACGACCGTATGGCTGCAATGCCAGCCATGCTGATCGAGCGTGGGGTTGTAGATGCGGATGCGTGGCTCGCCGCTGACGAACTTCTGGCCGAGTTGCCAATGCGCCATCGCCGCGCCATACAGGTCGTCGACACTGCGCGAGACAACGTCCTCGGCATCGGCCAGACCGTAGTAATGCCGCACGAAGGGCTCGAACAGCGCGACCACGTCGGGCGCACGCTCACGGGCCATCGCGACGACTTCCGCCATATGCTGGCGGACTTTCTCTTCCGGATTCACAGGCATGGGCAACCTCTGCGGGAATGGACGAGACATCGACAAGCAAAGCCATGCTACGCCCGGCGGCCCCGGACTGGCAACGGCGCGATCCCTAACCTCGCGTCGGCGCCCACCCCGGTCGGCCCCGGTCGGCCCGGTATAATTGCGCATGAACTCAAAAGCCACCGATTCGCGCACTGACAGCGCCCCCTTCTCGAGCCTGCCGCTCTCGCCTGCCATGCAGGAGAACCTCGCACGGCTGGGTTACGTCTCGATGACGCCCATTCAGCAGGCGTCGCTCCCCGATATGCTCGCCGGGCACGACCTCATCGCCCAGGCCAAGACCGGCAGCGGCAAGACCGCCGCATTCTCGCTCGGCCTACTCCAGCGCGTCGATGCCCGCGATTTCGCGGTGCAGGCCGCCGTGCTCTGCCCCACGCGAGAACTCGCCGAGCAGGTGGCGCAGGAAGTGCGACGCATCGCGCGCGCCGAAGACAACATCAAGATCCTGACGCTGTGCGGCGGCGCACCGCTGCGTCCGCAGGCGGAAAGCCTCGCCCACGGCGCGCACGTGGTCGTCGGCACGCCGGGCCGCATCATGGATCACCTGGAGCGCGGCACGCTCTCGCTCGCCGGGATCAAGACGTTGGTGCTCGACGAAGCCGATCGCATGCTCGACATGGGCTTTTTCGACGACATCGCCACGGTCGCGCGTCAAACGCCCGCCTCGCGCCAGACGCTGCTCTTCTCCGCCACGTACCCGGAGGGCATCGCGAAGCTCGCACAACGCCTGCTGCGCACGCCGCGCGAAATTCGTCTGACAGAGAAGCACGACGCCAGCAAGATTCGCCAACGCTTCTACGAAGTGCGCGAAGAGGAACGTCTGCACGCCGTGGGCCAGTTGCTCGATCATTTCCGGCCGGTCAGCACCATCGCGTTCTGTAATACGCGAGCGCAATGCCGCGATCTGACCGACGTGCTGCGCGCCGAAGGTTTTCACGCCCTGACGCTGCACGGCGAGCTGGAGCAGCGCGAGCGCGACCTCGTGCTGATCCAGTTCGCGAACCGCAGTTGCTCGGTGCTGGTCGCCACCGACGTGGCCGCTCGCGGGCTGGACATCACGCAACTCGAAGCCGTGATCAACGTCGATGTGACACCCGACCCCGAGGTGTATGTGCACCGCATCGGCCGCACGGGCCGCGCCGACGAAGCGGGCTGGGCCTTCAGCCTGGCAAGCATGAACGAGATGGGCCGCGTGGGTAACCTCGAAGCGGCGCTGGGCCACGAAGTGCCGTGGCACAAGCTCGAGGAACTCACGCCGTCGGGCGGCGGGCACCTGCTGCCGCCAATGGTCACGCTCCAGATGCTGGGCGGCAAGAAAGACAAAATCCGCCCGGGCGACGTGCTCGGCGCCCTCACCGGCGAAGCCGGCTTTGCCGCCAGCCAGATCGGAAAAATCAACGTTCTGGATAACTTCACGTATATTGCGGTGGAGCGCGACATCGCCCCGGTGGCGTTGCGCAAGTTGTCCGACGGCCGCGTCAAGGGCCGCAAGGTCAAGGTAAGATTCCTGCAGGATTAAGGGCGGGTCAGACGCCGGCGTCCGACGCCGTTTTCGGATCGTCCCCTGCGCGCCGCGCGCGGCAAGGAGGCTGCAATGAGGTCACTGCGTACCCTGTGGTTCTCTCCCGTCGCGCGCCGTGCGCGATGCTCGGCGCTCGCCGCGCTTGCCGCAGGCTGGCTGACGGCCTGCAGCACCCAGGGCGTGCCGCCCAACCCTGTCCTCACCGAAGACACGCTCGACGAGTACGCGATCGTCATCGTTGGCCTCGACACGCCACTGCAAAGCACCTGGGGGCCGTGGAATTACTCCGACTTCTCACAGACAGTGAATGGCATCGTCGGCGGCAAGGTCACGCGCACACTCAACAGCAATCCGCCGACGCGTGGCTTCGTGGCGATGCGCGTCTCGCCGCTCATGCGCAACGAGCGCTTCGGTCCGATGGAATTCACGCCGGCCGACAAGAGTTATCGCTTTCGCTATTGCAAGGGCCGCAAGGTGCCAACGGTGCAGGTCCAGCGGGGCGATGTGATCTACGCGGGCACCCTGATGCTCGATAGCCACGACGGCAAGCTCTGGCTGCGCACCGAGTTCGACATGGCGGGCGCGCGGCGCTTCGTGCAGGCGAACTATCCGTCGCTGGCCGGCAAGCTCCAGCCGCAACCGTTTACCTATTTCGAAGTGAAGAGCGAGCCCGGCTGCCGGTGAGTCCTGCCGGCACGCTTACGGCTCGTCGATGTCCGTTCCCGGCGCCAGAACGATCTCGCGCCCTTCGCACAACGCCTCGGCTCGCGTGCTGAGTTCGCTGGCCACGTCCGCCAGATGCCGCCGCAGGGTGTCGGCAAGCACCGACTCGGGTTCATGCGACGGCCGCAACATCTCCACCGGAAATTCGATGGCCGGAGCCACGCGATACAGGCGCTGCGCCTGCTCATGGGCACTGGCCGCCGTGAATTGATCGAGCAGCGCGTAGCCCAGACCGTGCTCGACGAGCGCCGCCGCGAGCGAATAGGTCTGCACCATCACTTCGGCGTCCTGCAGCAACTCGGTCTGCTCCAGACGCTCGTTGATCAGGGCACCGAGCGGCGTGTCATCGTGCAGCTTGATGAGATCGCGCCCGGCGAGCGCATCGGCACTGGCCGGCCCCCGTCGCGAGAGCTTCGGCCACGCCGCGGGCACCGCCAGCACAATATGCCCCTGCGCCACCGGACGGCTCACGATGCCGGCCGCCATCGGCGGGGCCGACACGATGCCCACGTCGACCGACGACGTGAGGATCGCCGTGATCATCTCGGTCGTGTGGTGCGTAATGAGTTCGAAGACCACGTCTGGATGCGCGCGCCGCATGCGCTCGATAGCCGCAGGCAACAGGCTCTGCGCAAGACTCGGTGTCGCGGCAATGCGCAGATGACCCACGCCATGCTGGCGTAGATTGCGCGACGTGGTACGCAGGCGTTCCAGATCACTGAAGATGCGTTCGACATCGGGATAGAGGCGACGCGCTTCGGCCGTCGGCACGAGTCGGCCCTTGACGCGGTCGAACAGCTTGAAGCCGAGTTGCTGTTCGGCATGTTGCAATACGCGCGAGACGACGGGTTGCGACACGTTGAGCAATTGCGCGGCGCCGCTGGCCGAGCCCGTCAGTACCACTGCGCGAAACGTCTCGATATGCCGCAATTTCATGCCTGACGTCGTCCCCGTGTCGCGGAAAGCGGATCGGCGGTGGTGCCGACCCTATAGCCAAAAGACATATGCTGCCTCAAATCCGCATAGGTTACCGAATTTTCTCGCCCTACACTGCGTAGCAAAGGTAGGGGGAAAACACGGCCGCGAGGCCTCGCTCTCCACGCCGAATATTTTCCCGCCTTGCATTCCCTGACGTTTTTGGTTGTCATTCATCGCTATGCATATTGGAGTCATCGGGGCAGGCATCGTGGGCCTCGCCAGCGCGTATGAACTGCTGCGCGCAGGCCATGCGGTCACGGTCATCGACGCCGGACGCGGTCCGGGTCTGGCGACAAGTTTCGCCAACGGTGGCCAACTGAGCTACGGGTACGTGTCGCCACTGGCCGCCCCCGGCGTACTTTCGCAGTTGCCCTCGCTGCTGTTCTCTCGCACCGGGCCGCTGAGAATCAAGCCGTCGTTCGATCCGGACTTCTGGCGCTGGTCGATCGCATTCGTCAAGCATTGCAATGCGCAGGCGAACGCCAGCTCCACACTGCGTTTGCTCTCGCTCGGCCTGCACAGCCGCGCGGTAATGCAGGAATTTCTGGCGCGGGAATCGGTGTCGTTCGATTACCGTCTGAGCGGCAAGCTCGTGGTGTACCGCGATGCGGACAAGCTCGCCGCCGCCGAACGCTCGATCGAACTGGCCAACGGACTCGGCTACACACAGCGTCGGGTCGACGCCGCGACATGCGCCATGCTGGAGCCCGCCCTGGCGACGATCGCCGGTGAGCTGGCCGGCGGCATTCACACGCCGGGCGAAGGCACCGGGGACTGCCAGTCGTTATGCATGGAACTGGCGCGGATCGTCGGTGCGCACGCCGACGGCACGTTGCTGTATGAACGCGAAGTGACCGGCTTCGATGTGCGTGGCGGCACGGTGCGGTCGATTCGCACACGCATGGGCGACGTGGCCGTCGATGCCTGTGTCGTCGCCAACGGCCTGGCGGCGATGCCGTTGCTGCACAAGGTCGGTGAGTCGGTGTCGCTTTACCCGCTCAAGGGCTACAGCCTGACGTATCGCCACGCCCCGGTCGACGCGCGCCCGCAGGTATCGGTGACGGACGCCGACAACAAGGTCGTCTACGCCAGCCTCGGCGAGCATCTGCGAGTGGCGGGCATGGCCGACCTCGTGGGGTACGACTATCGCATCGCGGCCCGGCGCATCCAGGCGCTGCGCACGCTCTCGGCGGCGTTGTTTCCCGCATTGGCCGGCGAGCGGCCCCCGCTGGAATGGACCGGTATGCGACCGGCCACGCCGCACGGCCGCCCGATCCTCCAGCGCGCGGATACGTTGGACAATTTGTGGCTGAACGTTGGCCATGGCGGATTGGGCTTCACGTTGTCGATGGGCGCGGCGCGCGTGATTGCCGATGCCATCGGCGGCAAGCGTCCCGCGGTCGATCTGGCAGGGTTTGCCCGGCTGGCCGCGTGAATCGCGTTGATCGAACATAGCCGGCCTCCCGGGTCGATCGCCGTCATGACACGGGGCGTTACGGGATATTGCGGGGCGTCGTTTCCGTGGGGAACAGCGGAAAGACGTGTCGGGTTGTACCAGTGTTTTTGGCAGTTGACATACCAACGGCGCGGACCACCGTGCCATTCACTTCCGATAGGACAGAGACCATGAAGAAGCTGTTTGCTCCCCTGCTGCTCGTCAGCGCCGCCGCCGCCCTGTTCGCGCACACCGCGAGCGCGCAGGAACTGACCGGCACGCTCAAGAAGATCAAGGACACCGGCGTGATCGCGCTTGGGGTGCGGGAGTCGTCGATTCCATTCTCGTACACGGACAACGCCGGCAAGACGATCGGCTACTCGCAGGAAATTGCGCTCAAGATCGTCGACGCCGTCAAGAAAGACCTGAACCTGCCGAACCTGAAGGTCACGGAGACGCCGATCACGTCGCAGAACCGTATCGCGCTGGTGCAGAACGGCACGATCGACCTGGAATGCGGCTCGACCACGCACACGTTCGAGCGCGAGAAGCAAGTGGGCTTCTCGCACAACATCTTCCTGTACTCGATCAAGATGATCGCCAAGTCGGGCTCGGGCATCACCGATCTGAACAGCCTGAAGGGCAAGACGATCGCGACGACCGCCGGCACGACCGCCGATCGGATTCTCTCGGGCAAGAAGGGTGAGATCGGCTTCAACCTGATTCAGACGAAGGATCACTCGGACGGTTTCCTGACCGTCAAGCAAGGCCGCTCGGTGGCCTTCGTGATGGACGAGCCGCTGCTCTACGGCCAGCGCGCCGCCCTGTCGGCCGACGAAGCCAAGGGCTACGAAGTCGTCGGTCCGAACCTCCAGTTCGAAAACTATGCATGCATGCTGCGCCACGATGATCCGGCGTTCACGAAGGTCGTCGACTCGGTCATCGCCAAGATGGAGAAGTCCGGCGAGATGGAGAAGCTGTACAACAAGTGGTTCATGGAACCGGTGCCGCCGAAGAACCAGAATATGCACTATCCGATGACGGCGGAAATGCGTGCCATGTTCAAGGATCCGATCACCAAGGCTTACGACTGATCCTGTCGGACGCCGTGCGGGGCGGGGCCACGGCCCCTGCCCTCGCGCGCGATCCCGATGTTTGCCGTTCCCGTTGAATGATGGTCATCACCATGAACTCGCACGCCACGCTCGGCATCCTCGGCGGCATGGGCCCCGCCGCCGGCATCGACCTCTGCCGCAAGATCGTCGATCAACATCCGGCCCACCGCGATCAGGATCACATCCCGTTCATTCTCTACTCGGTTCCCCAGATCCCCGACCGCACCGAGGCGCTATTGCGCGACGGTGCTTCACCGCTGGACGGTATGCTCGACGGCGTTCACGCGCTGGAGCAGTCCGGCGTTGGCTGCATTGCCATTGCCTGCAACACGGCCCATGCCTGGCTTGACGCACTGCGTCATCGCACCCGGCTGCCGGTGCTCGATGTGGTCGAAGCCGTCGCGGGCGAACTGGCCCAATGCGTCGCGCCGGGCGCGCTCATCGGCCTGATGGCCACCGAAGGCACCCACCACGCCAACGTCTACCGGCCACGGCTCGAAGCGCTGGGCTATCGTTTCGTTCAGCTTGCCGAACCGCTTGCGCACCAGGCGCTCGTGAACGAAGGCATCCGGCTGACCAAGGCCGGGGAGAATCGTCGCGGCGGCGAGGCCCTGGCCATGGCGATGGAGACCCTGCTGGCAGCCGGCGCGCAACGCGTCATTCTCGGCTGTACGGAAATCCCGGTGGCGCTGGCCACCTGTGAAACACCGCTGGGCCGCTTCGGCCTGGACGCCTCGGCCGCCCTCGCGCGTGCCTGCATCGCCTGGTCGCTCGCGCACGAGACGCCCACGGGAAAATCGCGCCAGTGAATGTCCCGATGTGCGGAAGTGCCATCTGACGGGCAATTCCGAGGAAATACCGGCTACAGGCCAGCCGCCGCGCAGGAATAATCCCCGATCGCCTTGTCAGAAAAAAACCTACACGAGAAAACGTGTGGAAAGTGGCATGAATCGGGGATTCCCGCTACCAAATTCGCTGGCGTCTTTGGCTATAATGGCCCACAATCCATCGGACACCTGCCGGACCAAGGTTCGGCCATGAGCGCGTTTGCCTGAACGGGGAAGCACATGGGTCGCAGCGCGCTCGACGTGATGCATGCACAGACAACAACAATGAGTTCAGATCGACTCCCCGCCGGCGTCCCTTTGGTCGAACCTTCGACCCTGGCATCGGCAATCGCCGAGGCTCACGCCGCGGTGCCGGCCCCGGCATTGTCCCGGGCGCTGGTCGAGCTGACCGGCGGCCTTTCGGCGCACGTTGCTGCCGACGGCCGTTTCCTTTTCATTGCCGAAGCCTCCCTGCGCCTGCTGGAATATTCGCGCGAGTACACCGATCACGCCACGCTCTTCGAGCTGACCGGTATCGAAGATGTGCCGACGCTGCAGGATGCCTTCTCCGCCGCCCAGATGCTCGGTCCCCAGCAGTGCACCGTGCGCCTGCTGCGCGGTCTGACGGACCGGGTCTGGATGCGTCTGCGCATTGCCCAGTACACGCCCCGTATCGCCGGAACGAGCGCAACGTTCGTCGTGCACGGCGAGGACATCACCGCGTTCAAGGAAAACGAAGCGCGCCTGTCCGATCTGGCGGTGCGTGATGCGGTGACCGGGCTGGGGAATCGTCAGTACATTCATCAATGCATTACCGAAGCCATCCAGCACGCGCGTGAAGGCGGGCCGAACTTTGCCGTCGCCCTGCTCGACCTGGACGGCTTCAAGAAAGTCAACGACTCGCTCGGCCACGACGTGGGCGATCAGCTCCTGTGCGACGCCGGCCAACGCCTGATCGCGCAGATCCGCGAGACGGACATGGCCGCGCGCATGGGCGGCGACGAGTTCGTGCTCGTGCTGCCCGGCTGCGACGACGAACAGGCGCTTGGCGGCATCATGAAGCGCCTGCTCTCGGCGGTGCAGCAACCGTTCCAGATTGGCGACAAGTTGCTGCACCTCACCACGAGCATCGGCGTGTCGTTTTATCCCCGCCATGGCGACTCGGCCGGCCTGCTGATCAAGCACGCCGACGCCGCCATGTACTGCGCGAAGGATCGCGGCCGTAACGGCCTGTTCGTCTATACGGACGATCTGGGCGACTTGCACCGCAAGGCGTTCTCGCTCGAATCGGCAATGTTCGAGGCGATTCACAATGGCGAATTCAGCCTGCACTATCAACCGATCTGCGATCCGATCTCGCTGAACGTGAAGGGTGTCGAGGCGCTCATGCGCTGGCATCCCGCGCTCGGCCCGGTGTCACCGAACGAATTCATTCCGCTGGCCGAGGCCAATGGCCTGATCAACCTGCTGGGCGGCTGGGCGTTACGCGCCGCCTGCATGCAGCTCGCGCGCTGGGATCGCACCCGGCTCGACGGGCTGTACATGTCGGTCAACGTCTCGGCACAGCAATTTCACCATCCGTCGTTCCCGAGCCTGGTCTGGCAAGCGATTGCCGATTCGGGCGTGGAAGGGCACCGGTTGGTGCTCGAAATTACCGAGAGCGTCCTGATGCGCGACCCGGAACAGGCCAATCTGGTGCTGCGCGAGTTGCAAACGCTGGGCGTGCGCTTCTCCGTCGACGATTTCGGCGCGGGCTACTCGAGCCTGGGATACCTCAAGCGTTTCCCGCTCTCCGCGCTCAAGATCGACCGCAGCTTCGTGAAAGACATGCCCACGTCATCGAATGACCGTACGATTGTGACGGCAGTCCTGGGACTGGCGCGTGAGCTGGGGCTGTCGGCGGTCGCCGAAGGGGTCGAGACAGAAGAACAACGGCAGATGCTGATCGAGCGCGGCTGCCATTCCATCCAGGGCTGGCTGGTGTCGAAGGCCCTGCCTGCGGGAGAACTGGAGGCGGCCTTTGCGAGCGGGCGTCTCAATGTGGATGCCGGCCACTGACCGGATAACCCGCTACCATGAGCCTGACCAAAGAAAAAACGCTCGAATTGTTGTGGCAGCGCCTGGCTGAGCGCGGCGAATTTCCGTCGCTGCAGCGCTCCGTCAGCGGCATCGTGAGCGCCATGCAAAGCGAGAACACGAGCACGGCCGACCTGGCGGCGTCGGTGCTCTCCGACTTCGCCCTCACCCAGAAAGTGATCCGCCTGGCCAACTCCGCCATGTATGCGCCGTTCGGCTGCAACGTGACGACGGTCTCGCGCGCCATCATGATTCTCGGTGTCGACACGATCGGCCACCTCGCCCTGAGCCTGAAACTGCTCGAGGGTTTCGGTGAAGTCGCCGCACAGCGCGACGACATGGCCCGCGAACTTGCGCGCGCCACGCTCGCCGGGGCATTCGCCCGTGACATCACCGCCAAGAATGGCATTCGCGACGGCGAGGAAGCCGTAGTCTGCACCTTGCTGCACCATGTCGCACGACTGCTCGTGACCTATTGCTTCCCGGCCGAATGGGGGGAAATCCAGACCCTCGCCGCAGCGCAAGGCATCAGCGACAGCGACGCCTGCGAACAGGTGCTCGCCATCTCGTTCCCGGAGTTGGCCGAAGCGGCGGCCCGCAAGTGGGGCTTGCCGGAGTCGATCGCGACGAGCATGCGTCCGATCGATCTGGAGGGCGACGCCCCGCTCTCGCATAGCGATTGGCTGTGTGCGGTGGCGAACATGTCCAACGAGATGGTGACGGAACTCACGCGCGGGGCCGACCCGGAGCGTCTGGCCGAATTGGCGGAGCGCTATGCCGACCGTCTCGCGCTGGACGTGCGAGACGTGGTGTCCGTGGGCGAAGAAATGGTGCGCGACACGAGCCACCAGGAATTCATTGCGATCAGCACGAAGGCGTCGAGCACGCGCCAGCCGCCGGCGGGCAAGCCGCTGGACTCGGCGCGACGTCTGGCAGACGGTCTCTCGGAAGTGCGGGCCGCCACGGGCGAGACCGACGCGGTCGGTCTGCTCAACCTGACGCTCGAAGCGATCATGCAGTCGCTGGGTTTCGCCAACTGCGCGGCCTTCGTGCGCGTGCCGGCGGGCAAATCGTTCGAGCTGCGCTTCGGCATCGGCCGCGACGTGCAGCCCGCGCTGGGCCTGTCGTTCCCCGAAGCCTTCGAACCGGACGTCTTCCATCTGGCACTGACCAACGGCCGCGCGATTCTGATCGACAACGCTCGCGAGCCGCGTATCGTGCCGCGTATTCCGATGTGGCACCGTGAGCATTTCTCGAACGTGAAGTCGTTCTTCCTGCTGCCAGTTCGCCAACGTAACCAGACCGTGGCGCTGCTTTACGGCGACTGGGGCGGCACGCTGTGCGCGGGAGGCATCGGCGCGAAGGAGCTGGAATTCCTGCAGCACATGGGCAACGAGATCTCCAGCAAGCTCGATAGCGTGGCACAGCAAAGCGGTGGCGCGGGCATTATCGCCAATGCCGGCGATATGCTCGCCCGCAAGGCCTCCGGCACAACCGGCACACGCTGAGCCGCGCCGCCTTACGGCGTTGTGGCGGGGCGATATCCCGGTATCGCACTGTCGCGGAGATTCATACGTCAGTTGCAATCTTTAGTATTGCGGATTCGATATGATCCTCGGCGCGCCGCCAACGGCCGCCGCACAGTGCGGTACGATTCGCACGCGTCCGCACGCTTCTCGCCCCCTCTCGCCTATCACGCCCCTGCAACGTCTGGGCCATACGTCGTAAGGCTTTCCGGGAAGTCGCCCGCTGCGGCGCCAACCGGCGTACCCTGTCACGATGCCTCAATTTTTCTCCATGACGCCCCGCCGGGGGGCGAGCACGACGCACCCCACACCATCCGCTCTGCATTTTTGACGGCACTCGCTGCGCCTCGGTAAAAAATTTACGCTCGGTTCCACCATGTAAATCGATTCGTACCGTCGGACCAGGAGAAGACATGACGCAATCTGCTGCTGCACCGGTGCATCCGGTCGACGAGCGCCTGCCGCTCCCCAAGTTGTTCACGCTGGGACTGCAACACGTGCTGGTGATGTATGCGGGGGCGGTGGCGGTACCGTTGATCGTCGGCGGTGCGCTCCACATGTCGGTCGATCAGGTCGCGTTTCTGATCAACGCCGACCTGTTCGCATGCGGGATCGCTACCTTGATCCAGACACTCGGCCTGTGGATCTTCGGCCTGCGTCTGCCGATCATGATGGGGGTGACGTTTACCGCCGTCACGCCGATGATCGCCATCGGCACGAATCCCGATCTCGGGTTGCTCGATATCTATGGCGCGACCATTGCCTCGGGCCTGATCGGCATTCTGATGGCACCGCTCATCGGCAAGCTGCTGCGGCTGTTCCCACCGGTGGTGACCGGGACCGTCATCACGGTAATCGGGATCTCCCTCATGGGCGTGGGCATCAACTGGGCGGCGGGCGGCTTCGGCAATCCCGATTACGGCAATCCGCTCTATCTGGGCGTGTCGTTCGCCGTGCTCCTGTGCATTCTGTTCATCACCAAGTACGTGCGCGGCTTCTTTGCCAACATTGCGGTGCTGCTGGGCATTCTGTTCGGCACGATCGTGGCGATGGCGCTGGGCAAAGTGTCGTTTGCGGGCGTATCCGACGCGCCGTGGTTCGGCTTCGTCATGCCGTTCCATTTCGGCGTGCCACGCTTCGATCCGGTTGCCATTGCGACGATGACGCTGGTCATGCTCGTGACGTTCATCGAATCGACCGGCATGTTCCTGGCGGTGGGCGACATTGTCGGCCGTCCGGTCGACAGGAAGACGCTGGTGCGCGGCTTGCGCGTCGATGGGCTGGGCACGATGATCGGTGGCATCTTCAACACGTTCCCCTACACCTCGTTTTCGCAGAACGTGGGGTTGGTTGGCGTGACCGGGGTGAAGAGCCGCTGGGTGTGTGCCATGGGGGGCCTGATCCTGATCGCGCTGGGCTTGTTTCCGAAGGTGGCACACGTGGTGGCGTCGGTGCCGCAGTTCGTGCTGGGGGGCGCGGGCATCGTGATGTTCGGCATGGTGACGGCCACGGGGGTGAAGATTCTCTCGACGGTGGACCTGTCGAAGAATCGTTACAACCTGTACATCATCGCGATCAGTATTGGCGTGGGGATGATTCCAGTGGCGTCGGACAAGTTCTTCATGAAACTGCCGCATGCACTCGCCCCGTTCTTCCACAGCGGCATTCTGCTCGCGTCGATCAGCGCGGTGCTGCTCAACGCGCACTTCAACGGCCTGCGCAGCGAAGCCGAAGCGAGCGCCCTCGCGCAAGCGGCCGGCAAGCAGGCCGACGCCGCGCATTGAGCAATGGCATGACATCCGTCGACGCGCGACGGCAACGGCTGACGTGTCTTTGGGGGAGCATCACGCCGCAGCGAGAAGATCCCGGGCACGTCGCTTGATGTCGCGCAGCACATCGGCCATGTTGGCGCGTGCGATCTCGGCATCGTACTGATTTTGCAGATTGAGCCAGCTCTGTGCATCCACGCCGAAGAACGCCCCCAGGCGCAGCGCCGTATCGACGGTAATCGCACGCTTGCCCAGGACAATTTCGTTGATGCGGCGGGGCGGCACGTCAATGGCCCTCGCCAGCGCATATTGAGAAAGCCCCATCGGGCCCAGCCAGTCCTGCGCGAGAATCTCGCCCGGCGTCGCCAGGGGTACTTGTCGGGTCATCTTCGGCCTCCGTCGACCTTTAGCAGAATCCGCAGAATTATCGGAACGCGCCCGCCCATCCGATCAGTGGTAATCCACGATCTTGACGTCCGAGGCGTTGCCCGCGTCGAAGCGAAAACACAAGCGCCACTGATCGTTGATACGAATGCTGTACTGCCCCAGGCGATTTCCTCTCAGCGCCTCGAGCCGGTTACCCGGCGGTGCGCGCAAGAAAGCGAGTGTCGCGGCGGCATGCAATTGCTGAAGCTTGCGCATGGCGGGGGGCCGGAGACACCCCATCCTATCGAAGTCCCCTTAGTGAAAGTTCCGACTCGAGATCGTGAGTTCGCCGAGCATCGACGAGAGATCGACCAGACGATGCGCCACCAGATGGGTCACGCGCTCCTCGCGTTGCCATACCCCTTCCACCCCCAATAAGGACGACGCCAGCAACGCCGTGCGCTGCGATTCGACCAGATCGGGCCAGACAATCACGTTGATGACGCCCGTTTCGTCTTCCAGCGAGACGAAGACCGTGCCATTGGCCGTGCCCGGGCGCTGCCGTCCCGTCACAATGCCCGCCGTGCGCACCCGGCGCCCGTGCACGCCCTCGGTCTGCAAATCCCTCGCCGTTCGCACCCGCATCCGGGTGAGCGTCTCGCGCAACAGCAGCAGCGGGTGACGCCGCAGCGTCAGCCCCGTGCTCGCGTAATCGGCCACGATGTCCTGCCCCTCGGCCATCGGCGGCAGCGCCACCTGCTCGTCGGCACTGCCCGGCACCGCGTCGCGCAGCACCGTCGCCCCCAGCAGCGGCGTGGGTGGCTGCCATGCGGCGACCGCCCAGCGCGCCTGCCGCCGACCGCCGAGCAACGCCGACAGCGCGTCGGCAGCCGCCAGGGCGTCGAGGTCCCGACGTGACAACGCAGCCCGCGCGGTCAGATCGTCGATGTCGGTAAACGGCCGCTGCCGACGCGCACGCTCGATCGCGCGCGCCCCGTCGTCGGACAAGCCCTTGACCAGCGACAGCCCCAGCCGCACCGCCGGCCGGCGGGCATTGCCGTACCGCCCGATGCGCGCCTCGGGACGCGACTCGACATCGCTCACGCAAACGTCGACCGCGCGCACCTCGACATGATGCCGTCGCGCATCCTGCACCAGCTGCGACGCCGAATAGAATCCCATCGGCAAACTGTTGAGCAACCCGCACAGGAACATCTCCGGCGCATGACACTTGAGCCACGCACTCGCATAGGCGAGCAGCGCGAAACTTGCCGCATGACTCTCCGGGAAACCGTACTCGCCAAAGCCCTCGATCTGGCGGCAGATGGCCTCGGCAAACTCGCGCGGATAGCCGTTTTTCAGCATCCCGTCGATGATGCGGGTCTGGAATTTCTCGAGCCCGCCCTTGCGTTTCCAGGCCGCCATCGAACGACGCAACTGATCGGCATCGCCGGCCGAGAAATCGGCGGCGATCATCGCGATCTGCATCACCTGCTCCTGAAAGATCGGCACGCCCAGCGTGCGCTCGAGCGCCGCCTTGATCTCCTCGCGCGGATAGACCACGTCCTCCTTGCCCTGCTTGCGACGCAGATACGGATGCACCATCCCGCCCTGAATCGGCCCCGGCCGCACGATCGCCACCTCGATCACCAGATCGTAGAACTTGTCCGGCTTCAAGCGCGGCAACATGCTCATCTGCGCACGCGACTCGATCTGGAAGACACCCACGGTATCGGCACGACGAATCATGCCGTACGTCGCCGGATCATCGCGCGGAATGTCCGCCAGCGAGATCGGCTCACCGCGCCATTCCCCCAGCAGATCGAGCGTGCGGCGCAACGCGCTCAGCATGCCGAGCGCCAGCACATCGACCTTGAGCAGCTTGAGCGTCTCGATATCGTCCTTGTCCCACTGAATGACGTAACGCTTGTCCATCGCCGCCGGCGCAATCGGCACCAGGCGCGAGAGCTTGTCGCGCGAAATCACGAAACCGCCCACGTGCTGCGACAAATGCCGGGGAAAGCCGATCAGCCGGGCGACCAGATCGGCCCATAGCCGCGTGGTCGGGGCGTCGGGCGACAACCCTTGTGCCGCCATGCGCGCGAGCAGATTCTCGCGACCGTCCCACCACTGCTGACTCTGCGCGACCTGCTCGACAATCGACAGATCGATGCCCAGCGCCCGCCCCGTGTCGCGCACCGCACTGCGCATGCGATACGAAATCACCGTCGCGGCCAGCGCCGCCCGGTCGGTGCCGTACTTGTCGTAGATGTACTGGATCACCTCTTCGCGCCGCTGATGCTCGAAGTCCACATCGATATCGGGCGGCTCGTTGCGCTCCTTCGACAGAAAACGCCCGAACAGCACCTGCACCTCGTCAGGATTGACCGCCGTGATTCCCAGGCAATAGCACACCGCCGAGTTGGCCGCCGACCCGCGCCCCTGGCACAGGATGTTCTGGCTGCGGGCGAAACGCACGATGTCGTAGACCGTCAGGAAATATGGCTCGTACGCCAGCTCCCGGATCAGCGTCAGTTCGCTTTCGATGAGACGACGCACCTTCTGCGGTACCCCGTTCGGATAGCGCCGCGCCGCGCCGGCCTCGACTTCCTGATGCAAATACGTCACCGGCGTATGCCCGGCGGGCACCAGTTCCTCGGGATACTCGTAACGCAGGCTGCGCAGATCGAAATGGCAACGCGAGGCGATGGCAATCGTTTGCGCCAGGGCGTCCGGCGGATAGAGCCACGCGAGCCGCAACCGCGTGCGTAGATGCTGCTCCGCATTGGCGGCGAGCGCCAATCCGCAGGCCTGCACCGGCTTGCCCAGTCCAATGGCGGTGAGCGTGTCCTGCAACGGCTTGCGCGAGCGCACATGCATGAGGACATGGCCGGTGGCGACGAGCGGCACGTCGCACTCGGCGGAGATCGCCCGCAGCCGGGCCAGATGCGCGTCGTCGTCGGCTCGGTGATGGCGTTCGAGCGCGAGCCACACGCGTCCTTCGCCGAACGTCTGTGCCGCCCAGCGGGTTTGGGCCAGCGTGCGCTCGGGACTCGCGCCGGTCTCCGGCACCAGGATCATCAGGCACCCCGGCAGACCCCGCAGATGCGCCTGCCCGGTTGCCGGCGCGCTGAAGTCTCGCGCGTGCAACCGATAACCGCGCTTCGGGCCGCGCATGCGACCGAGTGTAATCATCTCGGAAAGATTGCCGTAGCCTTCGCGGTGCTGCGCAAGCGCGACCAGATGCACACTGCCCAGCGCGGCTGCGCTGTCCTCGGGCGTCAGACGAAACTCGCTGCCCACGATCAACGACACCGACGGATGCTGCACCGCCTCGGCCAGTGCGCGAACGACACCGGCCAGCGAGCACTCGTCGGTCATCGCCAGCGCGGTGTAGCCCAGGTGCGCGGCCCGCGCGATCAGTTCCTCCGGATGCGACGCGCCACGCTGGAACGAGAAATTCGACAGGCAATGCAGTTCGGCATAGGCAGGCAGGCTGCCGTCGTCGGCAGCACGCGGATCGGGGGGCGCCGCCGGATCGGCGCCGGCCGCGTCGGCACGCTCATCATTGGCGGCCAGCCCTTCGGTCGGGCCTTGCCACGGCAGGAAATCGTCGACATTCATCGCACAGCGGACCCGCCGGACTCAGCCGAACAGGCCATGCAAGTACCACGCGGCATCCGCCCCATTCACGGGCCGCTCGCGAAACACCCACAGCAACGCCCCCGTGATATCGGCCGCAATGAAGTAGTCGCGCGTGACGGTGCCTGGCTCCCACCAGCCGGCTTCGATACGCTCAGGACCGCTCATCAGTTGTAGCGGCCCCTGCCGCCACGGACGCTCCTGACGCACGCCGAGGCGTTGCGGCACATCGAGCAGCCATGCCGGGCGCGGCGGCAACAGGGACTCGCCATCGGGCCGATGACGGACCGCGCCGGACATCGTGCCGTGGGAGGCATGGGAAGGATTGCCGGACGCCCCATACGGCACGCTGACGAACGCCGCCTCGGGCCGGTGATCGCCACGCACCTGCAAACGCCGCACGTGCTCGTCGCCCAACCGCGCCGCCACACGCTCCATCAGTTGCACAAAATCCTGCCGGGCGCGGCCCGGCTCCGGCAGGAGCGAGCCGCTTTGCGGCACATGGGGCGCCGTCTGCGTGACATCGAGCCGCAACGTCAGCACCGGGGCCACCAGTGGCGAGCGGGCCAGCCGCTCCTTGCACAACGACAGCAAGTGCGCGGGCGCCGCACTCGCTTCGGCAAGACGGATGTCGAAACGCGTCGGTGCCAGCGTTTGCCGCCCAAGCGGCTCATGCTCGAGCACCAGCGCGAGCGCGCGCGTGGCCAGTTGCCCGGCGGCCAGCCATCCCGTGAGTTGGGCGAGCAGACGGCGCAGACCGAAGAGCAGCACGTCCACGTCATGCGTGAGCGACGGCAGCGGCAGCACCGCCTCGAAATGGGGCGGGGCGCGATACCAGGCGGGGGCTTCCGGCGTCTCGCCATAGGCCCGGGAAAGCGCAGCGGGCAGTTCTGCACCGCAGCGGCGCCTCACACCCGCCGCAGGCAGCGCGCGCAGTTCGCCCAACGTCGCACAGCCGATTTGCGCAAGCCAGTCGAGCCACGGCTGCGCCTCGGGCAACAAGGCGACCGAGCGGGAATCGAGGGATTGCGGCAGCGTCATCGGCGTCGGTGGTGTCGGTGGCAACCGCAGCGACCCACAAGGAGTACCGGCACGCGCGAGCAACGCCGCCGCGCTGGCCGTGGCGGCAAGGCCCAACGACGCCCGGTGCCCGAGCGCCTCGGCACTCTCAAACACCTGCGCCGCCAGCGATGCCAGACCGCCAAACAGACGCAGGCTCGGTGCCACGTCGATCAGCACGCATTGTGGCGAGGCGATCGCAACGTCGGGGCCGAAGCGCAGCAAGGCCAGCGCCAGCGCCTCGAGCGCGACCGTCTCGGCCGCTTCGTCGCGATCGTGGAATCGTGCCTGCGGCAATAGCGCCAGCACGCCGCCACGGCGCATGCCGGGTTGCACGCCGGCTGCCTGCGCCGCCTCACTCGCCTGCCAGACACGCGACTGCGCCAGCACGACCGTTGTGTCGGTCAGCGTGTCAGCCGGTGTGAGCGGAGAGGCGATCTCGAGCGCCAGATAGGGCAGATGCAGGGCGATCCAGCAAGCCATGCGAGACTCCGGAAACAGAAACCAAAGGCACCGTGGACGGTGTGGACGAAGGTACCGGACCAGGCCCGACAGGCCCCGGCCGCGCATCGTCGGCCGCGCCCGTCACCGGTTGCGAGACATGCGCATACGGCGCGGGCAACGTCAGCCAGAGCGGTTCGAGACGCGGCGGTCCCCGCCGCTTGTGAAACTGCACGCCGAGACGACTCCCCGGCCCAACGGCAAGCCCCAGCCGCAACGGTGCCGCCGAGGCGGTCGCGACGGCGGCGGGCCCTCGCACCACCCAGGTCAGCGTCTCGCCGCCACCGGCCGCGACCTGAAGCCGCCGGATCTGCTCGGGCGTCGCGGCCGGAAGCCAGGTGAGCACCGCCCCGCAGCACGCGCTTTTGAGGGCCTGCTCGGCACACCAGAGCATGTCGCGATCCTCCGCCTTCAGGCCGCGTGTGCCGCGCGCCCGGGGCGCCTGACGTGCCGGACTCACCGGACGCATCACGACACTGAGCCAGCGTAGATCGATGCCCCATCCCGCCAGTGCCGGGGCATATGGCAGCATCGGCGGCGCAATCACCATCACCGGCTGGCCCGCCTGCGTGAGATCGCGTAGCGCCGGGGCCAGCAACCGCCATTCACCGATGCCCGGACGCTCGCTCAGCAACTCCGTCACCGCACCATGCGGCCACCCGGCGCCGGGCAGCTCGGCGTCCAGCGCGGCAAAACCCGTGGTGTGGCCAGCACGGTGGCAATGCGCCAGTTCACTGGCGCGCCACAGCCCGGCAGGCAAAGAGGAAAGTGGCAGGGTCATCGCGCACCCAAAATACTGTATGAATGTACAGTATAGCAGTTCATCTGCCACCGCCGTGATATCCGTGACCTTGCTGCCGCCATGATCGCGCTTGCGGGCAGGCGCCGGCCCGGCTACCGTTGGCGTCATCGACCGATCTCCTTTTCTCATGCCGCTGCCGACCACCGCCACTGCGCCCTTCTGTCCTTCCGAAGTCAAAGGCAGCATCGTCATTGACGCGCGCGAACCCCGCTGGATCAAACTCAAGCGTTTTGCCGGCCCGGGCCTGCTCGTCGCCATCGGCTATATGGACCCCGGCAACTGGGCGACGGACATCCAGGCCGGATCGCAATTCGGCTATTCGCTGCTCTGGGTGGTGGCGCTCTCCAGCCTTGCCGCCATCTTTCTCCAGATGCTCGCTGCCCGGCTGGGACTGGTCGCCGGGCGCGACCTCGCGCAGGCGAGCTACGAGCGCTACGGGCGGGCGGGACGACTCGTCCAGTGGATCACCGCCGAGATCTCGATCGTCGCCTGCGATATCGCCGAAGTCCTGGGCTGTGCGCTCGCCTTCAAGCTATTGCTGGGGGTGCCGATCGCCTGGGGCATCGTCCTCACCGCGCTCGACACGATGATCGTGCTCGGCCTGCAGGGCAAAGGCTTCCGTCAGATCGAAGCCATCGTCTTCGGCTTGATCGGCACGATGGCGCTGTGCTTCGTCGCGCAAGTGACCATGATGCCGCCCGATTGGCATGCGGTGGTCGCCGGTCTTGTGCCGGGTGCGCCCAGCCACGACCGGCACGATGCCCTCGTGCTGGCGCTCGGCATCGTCGGTGCCACGATCATGCCGCACAATCTGTACCTGCATTCGTCGGTCGTGCAGACGCGGCGGGTGGTCGGCGGCAAACGCGGCGACGTGCGCGACACCCTCGCGCTGGTGCGCATCGACACATGGGTCTCGCTCGCGCTCGCCATGTGCGTGAATGCGGCCATTCTGATACTGGCGGGTTCGGTATTTCACGCCAGCGGCCAGACCAACGTCACCGATATCGAGCAGGCATATCGGCTCATCACGCCGCTTGCGGGCGGCGCCGCGGCCTTTCTGTTCGGCATCGCCCTGCTTGCGTCGGGACAAAGTTCCACGCTCACCGGGACGATCGCCGGGCAAGTCATCATGGACGGATTTCTGCACGCCCGGATCCCCTGCTATCAGCGTCGTCTGATCACGCGCGGGCTGGCGCTCGTGCCCGCGCTGATCGGCGTGCTGTGGCTCGGCGACGGCGCCGTGGGCAAGCTGCTGGTGTGGAGTCAGGTGCTGCTCAGTCTGCAACTGCCGTTCGCCATGTGGCCGCTCATCCGCTCGGTGAGCGACCCGCGCGTGATGAACGGCAACACGCTCGGGCGTCCCGCACAGGCGCTCGCGTGGGGCCTCTTCGCGGTCATCACCGCCACCAACCTGCTGCTCATCGTCGGGCTGGACTGAGGTCGCGCAAACGGCGACGCGACGCGCGTTAGCGTCATCGTCGCCATGGCCGCCGGCTTTACAGCCCGAGTTCGGTCAATCCCGGATGATCGTCGGGACGGCGTCCCTGCGGCCAATGGAACAGGCGCTCGCCTTCGGTGATGCGCGAGTCGTTGATGCTGGCATGGCGCTCAGCCATGAGCCCTTGCGCGTCGAACGCCCAGTTTTCGTTGCCATACGAACGGAACCAACTGCCCGAATCGTCTCGCCATTCGTAAGCGAACCGCACCGCGATGCGATTCTCGGTAAACGCCCACAGTTCCTTGATTAGCCGGTAGTCGAGTTCGCGTTGCCATTTACGCGTCAGGAATTCGACGATCTGCTCACGGCCACGCGGAAATTCGGCCCGATTGCGCCAGCGGCTGTCGACCGTATAGGCCAACGCAACCCGCGCAGGATCGCGCGAGTTCCAGCCGTCCTCGGCCATACGAATCTTCTGAATTGCAGTCTCACGCGTGAATGGCGGAAACGGCGGGCGGGCTTCACTGTCGGCCATGACAACACTCCTATCGAAAGTACGAGGGGAAAGCCGTGCGAGTGTATCGCCAAGCTGCGCTTGGCGCTTGGCGCAGCGGCGCGCATACCTCTGTCGACGCACCAACACGACGACGAGTCGTTCCGCCAGAACGGCCTGACCGTAGCCGGCGACATCCACCAGGTCAGTCCGGCCAAGCTGCGCGAGATCTTCGGGGACGAGGCGATGGGTTGCCCACCGCGCGCCCCGGGCGGCGCGCATCTGTGCAGACGCCCGCTTGTCGCCTATAGTAATAGCGCATCATCTGGACCGATAGCGACACCGCGTCTCAATGCGGGACGATAACGTCTGACGGCACGCACGACCGATCGCGACGCGTGTTCCGTCGGCCTGCACGCAACATTGGCAGGCTTCGTTCGGGAGTCATCATGGTCCGCCGCTTCACTTCCCCCGCCACGGCATTCCTTGCCACCGGCCTGCTTGCACTGTCGTCGTTCGCCCATGCGGACCCGATGCATCTCTCCGATATCCAGAGTGCCAACGGTCAGCAACTCAGTGTCGACGAATTGCGTACGCTCATGCCCGGCGCGCACATCACCCACCTCGCCAACAACGGCAGTACGCGCAAATGGATCAACGACACCAATGGGTCGCTCAATGCCACGAGCGACAACAAGGGCAGCATCGGGTCGGGTAGCCGCGCGAACCAGGTCGCTCACGCCACCGGCACGTGGTCGGTCAACGGCAACGGATCGTATTGCGTGAACCTCGAATGGCGCGCGATGACCGAGAACTGGTGCCGCTTCATGTTCAAGGTCGGTGACAAATACTACGGTGTGACCTCGCTCGCCAACGGCGCGGCGCTCGCCACCGAGTTCAGAATCGAGAAATAGACACGTTCCGCCGGGGTACGGCGAAAGCGAAGGATGAAAGGGCCCGACATTAACGACAAAGCCCGCCAAAGTGGCGGGCTTGCACTCGCCAACCCCGAAACCGCAGGGATTGGCATCCGGACTCATGGTTGGGCGCCGTCGCACGCCATCGCATGGATGACGGGGATCGCCCGCTGTGACGATCGACTTGCCTGATTGCGCCAGCGACGACCGTTCGTCCGGAGGGACTTGCTACAAACTTGATTAGTAACCGGCGGTTTCGAGCGCGCGGATACGTTGTTCCAGCTCAATGATGTCCTTCGACTCAGCCAGGAACGCTTCGCGACGACGACGCTCAGCCGTTTCAAACCAAGTGTTCACGACTTCAAACAGGGCGGCAACCATGATGTTTCTCCAATTCATTTAGTGTGCTGCATTGCAGCAGTGCTTCGCATTGTATAGGGTTTTCCCGTTAAGGGTTAGCCCCTATTTGCGAAAAACATCAAAAATCTGCTATAGGCTCACTTCGAATCCAGTCAATTCGTGAAAATTATATTTAAAATCAAATACATATTTGGCTGTCGACGTAACGCAACACCCGCTGCGGCATGCTGTCGCAGTGGGCGAATCAAAATTCAGGAAACAAAAAAAGCGCCGTCATTGCGGCGCGTCATAGGGGATATCGGGCGTCAGCCGGTCATGTCGGCTTCATGTGTTAGGACTGGGGGACGTGACGGATCTGCCCCTCGCTGTCACTGACCGAGCCGCCTGCCGACGCCGGGGCATCGGTGCCGGTCGCGGCGTCTGAGGCTGTGGCCGACTGCGCCGGACCGCACGACGCTATCGCGCTCGCGAAACGCGCCCCCTTGCCGCCCAGGTCACCGGGAAGTTCAGCGGCAGCGATCCCCTCGAGTATCGGGCAGTCTGGACGATCATCACCGTGACAGTGCATGGCGAGATGAGAGAGCGTGTCGCGCATGGCCACCAATTCACCGATGCGCTGGTTGAGTTCATCGACATGGGTTTGCGCCAACGCCTTCACCTGCGCGCTGGATCGGTCTCGATCCTGCCATAGTGCCAGCAGTTGACGGATCTGATCGATCCCAAAACCCAGCCGCCTCGCCTGGCGAATGAAGCGAAGCAGATGGAGATCCGGCTCGCCGTATCGCCGGTAACCCGCCTCGGAGCGGGGACTCGGGGGCATCAGGCCGATACTTTCGTAGTACCGGATCATCTTGGCCGTGACGCCGCTGGCCTGCGCCGCTTGTCCGATGTTCATGGCTGCCTCACTGGGGGGGACGAGGGTTGAACGACGGGGGTGGAGGAACCGTTCATCGTCCTGTTGGCGTCCGACGGCACAAGTCGAGCGCTGATCGGTGAATGATCGGAAATCCGTGACCAGGGACGCCCGTGTAAAACCTGCGCCCCTTCGATATGAAAGCCTCGTGCGTAAATGCGGTCAAGTCGCAAAAGCGGCAATCCGCTCGGAAAACTGCGCGCCGGACGCCCCCCGCGGTTCTGAAACACCTCGGTCAGCGCCAAGCGTTCCGCCAGCAACCGGTCCGCCTGATTGCTCCAGTCATTGAAGTCACCCGCGATAATCAACGGCGCATCGGCGGGAATGGCGTCGGCCACACGCTCCGTCAACATTTCGAACTGGCGACGGCGACCGTGTCCGGCCAACGACAAATGCACACACAGGCAATGCAGCGGCTGCTTCAGACCCGGCACGGCAATCTCGCAGTGAAGCATGCCGCGCTTCTCAAAACTATAGGTTGTGATGTCGTGGTTGTCCGACCTGACGATCGGATAACGGCTCAGAATCGCATTGCCATGATGCCCCTGTTCATAGACGACATTGCGCCCATACGCGTGATCGCGCCACATGGCGCCGGCCAGAAACTCGTGTTGCGGCTGCACCGGCCAATTCCTGTGACGCACCGCATGCCCCTGATGCAGACCCTGCACTTCCTGCAGGAAGACCAGATCCGGCGCAAGCCCTTCCAAGCCGGCACGCAGTTCGTGAACACGCAGACGGTTGAATGCGGAAAAGCCCTTGTGGATGTTGTAACTCGCGATATGGAGGCTATTCATGTTCGGCAGGATTCATTCCGCGCCGGAAGGCAGACGATACCAATCAAATGATGCCGCTTTCGACGAATTTCAAGTCAATTAAAAATTCAGGCAACGCATCGGGCGGTCGCCGACCGCGCGTCCCCCTAACGAATTCATTATGCGCCGTTCGCCTTGTGCCCGGGCAAACCGCCCTCAAACACTGGCGCTGCGGGCCTCGCCAATCTTGGCGGCAGCACCGGCACTGACGTCTTGCGTCGCCGATGAACGCCAGCGCCGCAGCAGCAACGCGTTGCTCACCACACTCACGCTGCTGAGCGCCATCGCCGCCCCCGCAATCACCGGGCTCAACAGCCCGAACGCCGCCAGCGGAATCCCGACCACGTTGTACGCGAACGCCCAAAAGAGGTTCTGGCGAATCTTCGACCAGGTGCGACGCGACACATCGATGGCATCGGCCACCCGCAGCGGATCGCCGCGCATGAGTGTGATGCCCGCCGTCTGCATGGCCACGTCGGTACCCGAGCCCATCGCGATGCCGACGTCGGCCGCGGCCAACGCCGGGGCGTCGTTAATGCCGTCGCCCACCATCGCTACGACCACGCCGTCACGCTTGAGTTGCGCGATCACCGCCGCCTTGTGCTCCGGCAGCACGTTGGCATGCACCTCGTCGAGTCCCAACGCGTCGGCGACCGCCTTGGCGCTCCCCGCGTTGTCGCCGGTCACCATCACGCAACGCACGCCCAGCGCATGCAAGCGGTCGACGGCCGGCCGCGCCGTGGCCTTGAGCGTGTCACCGAACGCCAACAGGCCAAGCAAGCGCGCCGGTGCCTCGACATTTGCGCCATCCCCTGCAGTCTCGACCAGCCACGAGACGGTACGTCCCTCGGCCGCCAGACGCGCTGCCTCGTGAGCCAGCGCCCCTTCCGAGACACCCAACTCCTCAAGCAACCGCGCGTTCCCCAGCTGCAGCGTATGACCGTTGCGCGAGGCGCCCGCGTTCTCGACGCCCCCAACACCCCCACCCTCCCCAACTTCCTCGATACGTGCCCGCATCCCTCTCCCCGGCAGCGCAGCGATGTCGAATGCCGTCGGCACCGCCGAGGTCACCCCGGCTTCCGCTGCGGCGGTCGTGACCGCCTTCGCCAGCGGATGCGAACTGCCCGACTGCACCGCCGCGGCCCATCGCAGCAAGGTATCGGCACGCACCCCCGTCACCGGCAGGTGTGCCACGAGGCGCGGCTTGCCCTCGGTCAACGTGCCCGTCTTGTCGAACGCCACGACGCGGATGCGGTGCGCCAGTTCGAGCGCTTCGGCATCCTTGATGAGAATGCCCTGCCGTGCCGCCGCCCCAGTGCCCACCATGATCGCGGCAGGCGTTGCCAGGCCCAGCGCACACGGGCACGCGATGACCAGCACTGCCACCGCATTGAGCAGCGCTGTCTCCAGGCCGATGCCGAGCCCCCAACCAACGACCAGCGTCACGACGGCGACCAGCACCACCACCGGCACGAACACCGCGGCCACCCGATCGACGGCGCGCTGGATCGGCGCCTTGCCCGCCTGCGCATCTTCGACCATGCGAATGATGCGCGCCAGCGCCGTATCGGCGCCGACCGCCGTCGTCTCCACCCGCAGCGTACCGGCACCGTTGATCGAGCCGCCAACGACCTTGTCGCCGGCCGCTTTTTCAATCGGCAACGGTTCGCCGGTCAACAACGACTCGTCGAGCTGGCTCGCCCCCTCGCGAATGACGCCGTCGATGGGCACCCGTTCACCGGCGCGCACCACCACCCAGTCGCCGACCTTCACCTGGCCCAGCGGCACCGTCACCTCGCTCGCCGCGCCCTGCGGATCGCGCAACACGCGCGCGGTCTCGGGACGCAAGGCCGCCAGCGCACGAATCGCTTCCACGGTGCGACGCTTTGCCCGCGCTTCCAGCCACTTGCCGAGCAGCACCAGCGTGATGACCACGGCCGCCGCTTCGAAATACAGGTGCGTCATGCCGTGCGCCGGGGCACGCCACCATTCGTAAAGACTCAGCCCATAGGCGGCCGACGTGCCCAATGCCACCAGCAAATCCATATTGCCGCTACCGGCGCGCACCGCTTTGTACCCCGCCCGATAGAAGCGCGCCCCGAGCCAGAACTGCACCGGTGTGGCGAGCAACCATTGCACCCACGGCGGCAGCATCAGATGAATGCCGAAGGGTTCGAGCAGCATTGGCAACAACAACGGCAGGGACAAGACCGCCGCCACGGCAACCGGCCACCACGCCGGACCTTCGTGGGATGCGGCCGCCTGCGCGGGGTCCGTGACTGGCGACGCCTCGTATCCCGCCTGCTCCACAGCAGCGGTGAGCGCCGCCACGTCGACGACGCCACGCACCCCGCGCACGGCGGCACGCTCCGTCGCCAGGTTCACGTTTGCCTCGACCACACCGGGCACCTGACGAAGGGCCTTCTCCACACGCCCCACGCACGATGCGCAGGTCATGCCGCCAATCGCCAACTCGAACGATTGCTCCGCCACCTGGTATCCCGCGTCGTTGACGGCCGTCTCGACCGCGCCAAGCAGAGCCGCGGGCGTCACGCCGGGCGCAGCTTCCACGGCCGCCGTCTCGGTCGCGAGATTGACGTTGGCGCTGGC
This sequence comes from Pandoraea cepalis, assembly GCF_902459665.1. GTDB lineage: Bacteria > Pseudomonadota > Gammaproteobacteria > Burkholderiales > Burkholderiaceae > Pandoraea > Pandoraea cepalis. The sequence goes on from NZ_CABPSL010000003.1 coordinate 190,273, forward strand.
CACGCCCGGCGCGCGCCGCAATGCCTTCTCAACCCGCGTCACACATGAGGCGCAGGTCATGCCTTCGATACCGACCGACCAGTTCCGAATCATTTCAGGGTCTCCAGGAGGACTGTCATCATGCGTCGAAGCATAGACCTTTCCATGAAGGGAAGGTCAAGCCGCCAGCGTCAATCTGCCGCACACCATCCCATGACAGTCTCGTCATTTATTACGATAGCGCGCCCGGAACCGCTCGGGTTTGGGCTGCGTCTGGGCGATCCAACGAATGCACTGAAAATAGCGCTTGAGCTTCCTGTCGTAGGAAGGTCTATCATCGATTTGTTTGATCACCGTCACCGAAACCGCTTTCAAGGAGTGCAACATGCAAGTGCAAGTCGAAGGAATGAGCTGCGGTCATTGCGTCAAAGCCGTCACGCGTGCGATCACCGAGCGCGATCCGGCCGCCAAGGTCAATGTGGATCTGGACTCGGGTCGCGTCGACGTCGAAAGCCGCCTCTCGCCCACCGAGGTCAGCGCCCTCATCACCGACGCCGGGTACACCGTCAAGGGCACCCACGCCTGAGCATCGCCTGGCACGTCCGACGTCGCGCAACGCTCACATCGGCGGTCGGCGCGACATCCGCGCCGGCCTTCCTCCCGAGCCGACGTTGAGCCAATCGCCCGCCATCATTCCCACTAGCGCCGCGCAGTCTTCCCTGCAGCGCAGCAACACCCTGTGCTACGCTCTCTCTCGCCGACTACGCAACAACGCCACGCGATCAGTGACTGCGAGGCGCGCTGCTTGCGGCATACACGTCTTCAGGGCGGGGTGAAAGTCCCCACCGGCGGTATGTGACGCCGCGCAGTGCAAGCTGCGTGGGTCATGAGCCCGCGAGCGCCTGCCACCGTCGCTTTCGTGACACTGGCAGGGTCAGCAGATCTGGTGCAAAGCCAGAGCCGACGGTCATAGTCCGGATGAGAGAAGATGCGTCGATACCCGCGCGCCATGGGGCACTGTCCCATGGAGGCGTCCGTTCGCATGCCCCGAAAACGTTTTTCGCCCGATTGATTTACGCGAGGAGCGTTTCATGCCCGTTACCCAAAGCACCACCCAAGCCGTATCGCAAGCCGTTACATCGACCGCTCACAGGGCCGATGCGACCCGCACAACCGACGATCTGCATGCCTACCCGGCGTTCGCCAACCTGGCACCGGTCGACGTCCGCCTGCCAGCCGCACTCGACGCCATGCGCGAAGGCCGGCCGGTCATTCTGATGGACGACCTGGACCGCGAGAACGAGGCCGATCTGATCGTCGCCGCCGAGAAAATCACGCAGGCCACCATGGCCATGCTGATCCGCGAATGCAGTGGCATCGTGTGCCTGTGTCTGCCTGACGAGACATTGCGCCGTCTCGATCTGCCGCCGATGGTCGAGCAGAATCAGAGCCGCCATGGCACGGCCTTCACCGTGACAATCGAGGCGCGCCAGGGCGTGAGCACCGGCGTGAGCGCGGCCGACCGCGTGACCACGATTCGCGCCGCCATCGCCGACGATGCCCAGCCCGCCGACCTGTCCCGCCCGGGCCATGTGTTCCCGCTGCGTGCACAGCCGGGCGGCGTGCTGACGCGTCGCGGTCACACGGAGGGCTCGGTTGATCTGGCGGTGCTTGCGGGCCTGAAACCTGCCGCCGTGCTGTGCGAGTTAATGAATCCAGACGGCACGATGACGCGCGGCGCCGACATCGAGCGCTTCGCCGAGCAACATGGCCTGCCGATCCTGACCATCGACGAATTGGCCCAGTATCGTCGCAGGCACGCCCAAGCGGCCTGAGCTGGCGGCGCGGCCAGCGCCCTCCTTCCGAGGTAACGACGACAACCCGAATCACGGCGACGGCGTGAGCCGCCGTTGCCGTGCTCCGGTCTCGACGCTTCCCTCTAACGCCGAAACCCCCGGGGCGCACCGTGACTTTTATAATCTCGCGCCATCGCTTGCCTGATAAAAGTTACGAGGAAAACGCCATGAATACCCGACCGGATGCCGCCGCCGTACTGGCGCAATGGGAAGCCGACGAAGCCGCCGTGCGCGAACGGCTCACACGTCACGGTCCGCTACGCTACGGCGTGGCAACGCCGTCCGACGTGATCGGCCTGTCGGGCATGGAAATATTTGAAGCGATGTTCGACGGCAGGCTGCCGCTGCCGCCGATCAGTGAGACGCTGGGCTTCATCGCCATCGAAGCCGCGAACGGCCGCGCGGTCTTTCAGGGCCGCCCGGCGTTGCCCTATTACAACCCGCTCGGTGCCATACACGGCGGCTGGTTCGCCACGCTGCTCGACTCCGCGGTCGCCTGCGCGGTGCACTCCACGCTTCCCGCCGGACGCAGCTACACCACGCTCGAACTCAAGACCAATATGGTGCGCGCCCTCACGCGTGACGTGCCTTGCGTGCGTGCGGAAGGCGAAGTCATCCAGGTCGGGCGTCAGGTCGGCATCGCCGAGGGCCGCATCGTCGGTCCGGATGGCACCCTGTACGCGCACGCCACGACGACGTGCCTGATCTTCGACTTGCCGCCGCGCAAGACATAAGGGCAGCGACGCGCCATGAAAAAGCCCGCCGGGGAAGCAAATCCCCCGGCGGGCTTTTGAGTCGCTGCGCGCCGTCGTCAGGACGTCGCCACGGCTCGCGCGTCGCTCAATGCGGGGAGCCGCCGCCCTGCTCGCTATCGGGCTGGTGTTCCAGCGTCTCCTTGAGTGCAATCTGCAGCTTGGCGTGCATGCGCACGAACCAGCTCCGCATGATGATCGCCAGCACCACCGTTCCCGCCACGATCAGCACGACCATCTCCGTGGACGGCAGGATACTCGCCGACAAGGCCGCCACCAGCAGGATCACCCCGACCATGGCGGCAATCGGCAGGATTTCGGCCACCACGCGGCGCACCTGGTATGTGTAGCGACCGGTCAGGCTCGGCGGCACCGACAACTCCACAAGCAGGAGCGAGAGCGATTTGAGCTTGCGGTACACCGCGATCAGGAACGGCAGCGACAGCACGAGCGCCACGCCCCAGACCACCGCGCTTTGCAGGCTCGGGTCGCGCACCCACGGCGACATCAGCGCCGCCAAACGCCGATAGAAGAAGGCGCCGCCGAGGAAAATCGTCACCACGAGCGCAAGATTGATCGCCACGCTCATCACGATGCGACGCACGATGCCGACGAGCGCCGCGCTATCGCCCGTCAGATGAATGCTCTGCAACCACTGCGTGTACTGACGCAGCACGTATGACAGACGTCCGGGCATCATGCGGCCGAGCCATCCCGTGAACGGATCGGCACTCTTGATCAGGTACGGCGTGAGCAGCGTCGTGATGACCGAGACGGCGACCGCAATCGGGTAGAGGAAGTCGCTCGTCACCTTGAGCGACAACCCGAGCGACGCAATGATGAAAGAGAACTCGCCAATTTGCGACAGCCCCATGCCCACGCGCATCGACGTCCGGCCGTCCTGCCCCGAAAGGTACGCCCCCAGTCCGCACGAGACGATCTTGCCGATCACGACGGCGAGGGTGATGACGAGAATCGGCCAGATGTACGTCGCCAGCACGTGCGGATCGAGCAGCAGTCCGATGGTGACGAAGAACACGGCGCTGAACATGTCGCGCAGCGGTGCAACCAACCGTTCGATGGTATGCAGCTCTCGCGCCTCGGCCATGATCGCACCGATCAGGAACGCGCCGAGCGCCACGCTGTAACCCATCTGGATCACCAGCAGGCAGAAGCCGAAGCACAGGCCGAGCACGACGACCAGCAGCATCTCATCGCTCTTGAATTTCGCCACGTACGCGAGAATGCGCGGCACGAGCAGAATGCCCACGACAAGCGACACCACCATGAACAGCAGCAGCTTGCCCAGCGTAAAGGTGGCCTCGCCGGCATCCACCGAGCCGCTAATGGCAATGCCCGAGAGCAGCGCGATCATGCCAATGGCGAGCACGTCTTCCACGATCAGCACACCGAAGATGAGCTGGGCGAATCGCTCTCGCTTCATGCCGAGTTCGTCGAGCGCCTTGACGATGATGGTGGTCGACGAGACGGCGAGCATCGCGCCAAGGAAAATCGAGTCCATCGCCTTCCAACCGAAGAAGCGGCCGATCTCGTAACCAAGCCAGAGCATCAGCACAATCTCGGTGATCGCCGCCACGAATGCCGTCACGCCCACCCGCGCAAGCTTGCGCAAGCTGAACTCCAGCCCCAGCGAAAACATCAGGAACACGACACCGAGCTCGGCCAGAATGCCGATCGTCTTCTCGTCATGTATCAGCGCAAACGGCGGTGTATACGGGCCGATGATCACGCCCGCCACGATATAGCCGAGCACGACCGGCTGTCGGAACCGGTTGAAGATGACCGTCACGATGCCGGCCAGCAGCATGATGACGGCCAGGTCCTGAATGAAGTCGATGGCGTGATGCATCCGATACGTTCTCCCCGCGGCGAGTTGCGCCGATTTTGCTGTTTTTGATGTCACGCCCGCCGCGCGCCGCTTCCCTGACGGGCCGCCGCGACGATGCAAAACGTGATGCTTGATGAAGGTGGGAAGCCGGCGGTGTGCCGCCGACTTGATTGACGTTGCGCTCGTTCGCCCGGTCGTCACTCGGGCATTGGCCGCCGGTCCGCTGTCCCGCCAATCCCCCTGAGGGGCGTCGGCCTCCGCGACCGTTTCGGCAAAAATCAGACGGATATCCAACCCAATACCGATGCCGATTCAATATACGCGATCGGCGAACACGCGCGCAACCCAGGATTGACGGGGCTTTTCATAAAAAATTCCCCATATTCGTCGCACACGACGAAATTTTTCCGCTTGCTTTTTGTCTTCCGACCTTGTGAAATATCACACAAATATCAATCGAATTTTACAGGAGTGGTCACGTATGCGTTCCCATCTGTCCTTCAGGGTGTCCGGCGACGGCCCCCATCCGTGCGTCGACGTGTCCGTCGACACGTTGATCATCGCCGGCTGGGCCGGACGCGATCGCGACGCCGTCGAGCACCACATTGCCGAGTTGGCCGCATTGGGCGTGCGCCGCCCGTCGAGCACGCCGTGCTTCTACCGACTGGCGCCCGCGTTGCTCGCGCAAGACGACACCATCGACGTCGTCGGCCAGACGAGCAGCGGCGAAGCCGAATGCGTGCTCGTGCGCCACGGTGGCGATTTGCTCGTGAGCGTGGGCTCGGATCACACCGACCGCGAAGTCGAAGCCTATGGCGTGACCGTCTCGAAGCAAGTCTGCGCGAAGCCGGTGGCACGCGACGCGTGGCGCTTTGCCGATGTCGCCGCGCACTGGGATCAGCTGATGCTGCGCTCCTGGGTGACGTGCGACGGCGAACGGCGCCTCTATCAGGAAGGCACCGTGGCCAGCCTGCTCTCGCCGCAGGAATTGATGGACAAACTCGGGCCGGATGGCCTGCCGGCGGGCGCCGCCATGTTCTGTGGCACACTCGCTGCCATTGGCGGCGTGGCTGGCGGCGAGCAGTTCGAGATCGAACTGCACGATCCGGTCCTCGGCCGCACGATCCGACATCGCTACGCCACGCAGGCGCTGGCGATTGCCGACTAAAGCCGACTGACGCCGACCGGCGCCCATCGAAGCGCCGACCCGACGCTGGCCGATAGAACCGACCCGCCCCGATGCCCAACGACACCCCCGACGACACGCTTCTCGCGGCCAATCCCGATGCGTCCGCTACCGCCACACCGCAGGCCGCCGCAGATGGCCGCAGCCTGACCGAGCGCGCGTACGACGCGATCAAGCACGACATCATCACGCTGCGTCTACGCCCGGGCGAGACGCTCAACGAAGCGCAGTTGATGCAGTCGACGGGACTCGGACGCACCCCGGTGCATCAGGCGATGCACCGCCTTGCCCTCGAAGGGTGGGTGGTGATCCTGCCGCGCAAGGGGGCGATGGTCGCGCCGGTCTCGCTCAACGATGCGCTCGAGATCATCGACGTGCGCATGATCAACGAGACGTATTGCGCGGGGCTGGCCGCGCGCGCCGCCACGCCGGACGACCTCGCCGCCATCGAAGCCGTGCTGGCACGGTCTCAGGCGGCCATCGCCGCACGCGACGTGGCGGCGATGATGCGCATCGACCGCGACTTCCATCTGGCCATCTCGCGCGCCTCGCGCAACCAGACGCTCGCCGAGCTTCTGCGCGGTCTGCACGAGCGCTCGCTGCGATTCTGGTTCCTCGCCCTGTCGACGCCCAGCCATATGGAAGACGTCTACGAGGAACACCTCGAACTATTTGAAGCGCTCGCCGCGCACGATGCCGAACGCGCCCGCCGGGCCATCGCCCGGCATATCGAAGAATTCCGTACCCATATCCTGAAAGCGATCTGACCATGAGCACCGACGCCATCGATCTGCAACGCCCCCTTTCCGACCTCGCCGCCGCGCTCGACGCCGGACGCACCACCAGCCGCGCATTGACCGAGCAGGCGCTCGCGCGCATCAATGATCCGGCGGGTCAGGGCAACGTCGTCTTCACGCAAGTCGATGCACAAGCCGCGCGCAGCGCCGCCGACGGCCTCGACGCCCTGCGCCGGGCCGGTGCACGTCTGTCGCCGCTGATGGGCGTTCCCGTGTCGGTGAAGGATTTGTTCGACGTCGCCGGACAAGTCACGCGCGCAGGGTCCAAAGTCCTGTCGAACGCCGCCCCGGCCAAGCACGACGCCCTCGCCGTGGCGCGCCTGCGTCAGGCCGGCGCCGTCATCATCGGCCGCACCAACATGACCGAATTCGCCTTTTCCGGACTCGGCCTGAACCCGCATTACGGCACGCCGCGCTCGCCGTGGCAGCGTCAGGCCGGGCACATTGCCGGGGGATCGTCGTCGGGCGCGGCCGCGTCGGTGGCCGATGGCATGGCGGCGGTCGGACTCGGCACCGATACCGGCGGCTCGATCCGTATTCCGTCGGCCTTCTGCGGCCTGACAGGCTTCAAGCCGACGGCGGCGCGCACGCCGCGCGACGGCGCCCTGCCGCTGTCGACATCGCTCGACTCGGTCGGCCCCATCGGCCGCTCGGTCGATTGCTGCGCCTGGGTCGATGCGATTCTCTCGGGCCATGCCGTCGACGAGTCCCTGCCGCCGCCGCGCGACGTTCGCGGCATGCGCCTGGGCGTCTTGACGAACTTCGTGCTGGACGGGGCGGAACCCGCCGCCATCGCGATCTACGAGCGCGCCCTCGCCACGCTCGCCAGGGCGGGGGCGACGCTGGTGGAATTCCAGTTCACGCCGTTCGAACAATTGCCCGCCATCAATCGATTCGGCTTTTCGCCCATCGAAGCCTTCGCGTGGCATCGCAAGCTGCTGGCCGAGCGTGCGCAGGACTACGATCCGCGGGTGCTGGTGCGCATCCGCAAGGGTGAGCCGGCCAGCGCCGCCGACTACATTGACCTGCTGAACGCCCGCGCCGCGCTCATCGCCGCGGCGACCCCTGTCTGGCAGGGATTCGATGCGGTGTTGTGCCCGACCGTGCCGCTCACGCCACCGGCCATCGCGCCGCTCGAGGCGAACGACGACACGTTTACGGCCACCAACGCGCTGGTGCTGCGAAACCCGACAGCCATCAATATGATCGACGGCTGCGCGTTCTCGCTGCCGTGCCAGGCCGAGGGCGAAGCGCCCATCGGCCTGATGGTCAGCGCCGCGGCGGGCGACGACGCCCGCCTGTTCCCGGTCGGACGCGCCATCGAGCACGCCCTGCGCTCGGCAGGCCTGGGCGGTTGATGTTGGCAGCGCGGGCGGCGGCACCGCTCGCGCTGCGCCGCAACACCGGGCCATGACCGTCGACGCAGCGTCCGCAACCGTCTCATTCTCGGGCAAATAGTTCCGCAACTTTTCGACTCACGCACGCCTCGGGCTGGGGTTACAATGCCAGCCCAAGTGCCTGCCGCCCGGCGTCATGTGGGGTTGAGCGGGATTCGTGATGGCCTACCGCCCGAAGTGAAATGAACGCTCAAATCGACCCGGCCCTGCGCCGCGAACGCCTGCGGTACCTCCTGCTCACCGTCGTCTGCCTCGCCCTGCTGGGCGGCGCGCTGTACTTCCAGTACGTGCGTCACGAGGATCCGTGTCCGCTGTGCATTCTGGCGCGTTACGCGCTCGTGCTGATCGCGATCTTCGGGCTGGCCGGCGCGGTCTCGCGTGGCTGGGCGGGTATTCAGTTCGCGCGTGTGCTCGCCGCTTTGTCGGCGATCGGCGGCATGGCGGCGTCGGGGTATCTGATCTACGTGCAGGCCAATCCGCTGGTGAGCTGCGGGTACGACGTGGTCGAGGCATTCGTCGATGCGTTGCCGACGTCGCGCCTGCTGCCGCAAGTCTTCCAGGTTCAGGGGATGTGTCAGACGATGTACCCGCCCATCCTCGGTCTCACCCTGCCGATGTGGTCGCTCGCCGCGTTTGTCGTGATCTTCCTCTCGCTGGCGTTGCATCGTCCGCGCCGCGCGATTTCGCTGCGCTGAGCGTCACGCGTCTCCCGGGCCGCCTGCCTCCGGGCAGCGGCCTCGTCTCGCCTCACCTTTAGACGTCCGGTCGTTCAACCGTCCGTTCCCCGCCGTCAAGGTCGCGCCAGCACGGGCGCCGGCGTCCCGCCGCCGTTCGCGGCATCAAGCTCCGTTGCCACCTCCGCCACGCGCCGGCGCAGCCACGTCACCTCCGGTGCGGCATGCGTGCGCTCGTGCCATAGCTGATAGAAGCGCATCGGCGGAAAGGCAAAGGGCGACGGCAACACGCGAATCGGCAGATAGCGGGCATAGTGCTGCGCAAACTGCCGCCCGGTCGTGAACACCAGATCGGTGCGCATCAGCACGTACGGCACGAGTCCGAAGTAAGGCATCGTCATCTGGATATTGCGACGCAGGCCCTGCTCGGCCAGACATCCGTCGATAAAACTCTGGCGCTCAGCCACGTAAGGCGTCGGTGCCAGATGCGGTAATTCCAGATAATGCTTAAGCGAAATGCCCTTGTTCGCGAGCGGATGCTGCGCGCCCAACATGCAAACCACTTCGTCGTCGAACAGCCGGGACATGTGCAGTTGCGGCGGCGGCTCCAGCCAGTTGCCGATCACCACGTCGAGCGAACCGTTCTCCAACGCGCCCGCGTAGTCGAAGGCGGTGTTGATCGGCTGCACGTGCAGCCGCGCCGAGGGGGCGTCACGGCGCAGCACTTCGGCGATGTTGGGCAGGAAGACGGCGTCCAGGTAATCGGGGGCACCGAGGCGAAACGCCCGCGTGGTGGTCTGAGGCGCGAATTCCGTAGCGGGATGGGTGATGCGCTCGATGGCGGCGAGCGCGTCGGTGGCGTAGCCCAGCAACTCCCGGCCACGCTCGGTCGCTACCATGCCGCTCTTGCCGCGCACGAGGATGGCGTCACCCGTGATCTCGCGCAGGCGGCGCAGCGAGTTGCTGATGGCCGGCTGCGACTGGCCGAGCTTGAGCGCAGCGCGTGAGACACTCTGCTCGGTGAGCAGTGTGTGCAGTACCCGCAGCAGGTACGCGTCGATCTGTTCGCGGGGTCTTTGCATGGGGCGGGCGCGCTCTGCGAGGCTTGGGGTCGAGCCATAGTTTATGACAATGCCACGTCATCGGGGCGACCGAATAGCCATCATCATGGCCGCGAAATATTTACCCCCGCCGCCGGTGCTATCTTCGGCTCATTCCCACGCCGGCCATGTCCCGGCGCGCCCGCAATCCCACTGCACTACACTGAGAACCATGGAGACACAAGCCATCCGCTTCTATTACCGCGGCAAGGTGCACGAGGTCACTGGCGAAGCCACGACCCGTACCGTGCTTCAGTACACGCGCGAAGACCTGCACTGCACCGGCACCAAGGAAGGGTGTGCCGAGGGCGACTGCGGCGCCTGCACCGTCGTGATCGGCGAACTGGCCGACGACGGCAACGTGGCGCTGCGCGCGGTGAACGCCTGCATCCAGTTTCTGCCCACGCTCGACGGCCGCGCGCTCTTCACGGTCGAGGATCTGCGCGCGCCCGACGGCGCGCTGCATCCGGTGCAGCAGGCGCTCGTGGACTGCCACGCCTCGCAATGCGGCTTCTGCACGCCGGGCTTCGTGATGTCGCTGTGGGCCATGTACGTGAACCGCCCCGAGCAGGCCGGCTGCCCGACCCGCCGCGAGATCGACGACGTGCTCTCCGGCAATCTGTGCCGCTGCACCGGGTATCGTCCGATCGTCGACGCCGCCCAGCAGATGTTCGACCTGCCGCGCCAGGAATTCGACCGCGCGGCGCTGGCGAAGCAGCTCCAGGCGTTGCAACGCGACGACACGCTGTCGTATTCGCACGACGGCCAGGTCTTCCACGCCCCGCGCACGCTGGCCGAGCTGGGCCGCCTGCGCGCCGCCTACCCGGACGCGCGCCTTCTGGCTGGCAGCACCGATGTCGGTCTGTGGGTCACCAAGCAATTTCGCGAGTTGAAGCATCTGATCTATATCGGACAGGTGGCGGAACTACGCGAGATTTCGGAGGGTCCGAACGGCCTCTACATCGGTGCGGGGGCGCTGCTCAACGATGCGTTCGATGCGCTCGTCACCCACTATCCGGATCTGGCCGAGCTGCGTCAGCGCTTCGCCTCGTTCCCGATCCGCAACGCCGGAACGCTGGGCGGCAACGTCGCGAACGGCTCGCCCATCGGCGATTCGATGCCCGCGTTGATCGTGCTCGGCACGCGCATCGTGCTGCATCGCGACGGGGCCGTGCGCGAGATGCCGCTCGAAGACTTTTACGTCGCTTATCAGAAGAACGCGCTCGAGGCGGGCGAATTCGTGCAGGGCATCCGCGTACCGATGCCCCCGGCGGTGCAACGCTTTCGCACCTACAAGCTGGCCAAGCGTTTCGATCAGGACATCTCGGCGGTATGCGCGGCCTTCGCGGTCGAACTCGACGGCGAGATCGTGTGCTCGGCACGCGTGGCCTTCGGCGGCATGGCGGCCACGCCCAAGCGCGGCAGCGCCATCGAAGCGGCCCTGATCGGCCAGCCCTGGACCGACGCCACCGTGCGCGCGGCAATGTCGGCCTTGCCCGCCGACTACCAGCCGCTCTCGGACATGCGCGCGACCAGCGCCTACCGGCTCGCCGGCGCGCAGAATCTGCTGTATCGTTTTTTCCTGGAGACGCGCCTCGATGCGCCGCTTGCGGCACACGAAGTCAACGCGTTCGCCAACGTCTAACCGGAGTTGCCCATGAACACGCAAGTCGAAGGCTTCATGACGCAGACCGGTGCCGCGGCAGGCGCCAGCGCACAGGTGGGCCGCTCGCGGCCCCACGAGTCGGCCGAACTCCACGTGGCCGGCGAAGCCACCTACACCGACGACATCCCCGAACTGCAAGGCACGCTGCACTGTGCGCTCGGGGCGTCGCCCAAGGCGCATGCACGCGTGCTCTCGCTCGATCTCGACGCCGTGCGTCGGGCGCCGGGCGTGGTCGCGGTCTACACTGCCGCCGACATCCCCGGTGTGAACGATTGCGGTCCGGTCATTCACGACGACCCGATTCTCGCGGACGGCCTCGTCCAGTACATCGGACAGCCGATGTTCGCCGTGGTGGCCGAATCGCATGACGCGGCCCGCCGCGCGGCGCGTCTGGCCAAGGGCGAATACGAAGACCTGCCCGCCATTCTCACGCCACAGGCCGCCAAGGCCGCGGGGGCCAGCGTGCTGCCGCCCTATCAACTGCGCCGTGGCGACGCCGACGCCGCGCTGCAAGCCGCGCCGCACCGTCTGAGCGGCACATTCGAGTGCAACGGGCAGGAGCAGTTCTATCTCGAAGGGCAAATTTCGTACGCGATCCCGAAGGAAAACGACGGCATTCACGTCTACTGCTCGACGCAGCACCCGACCGAGATGCAGGCGCTCGTCTCGCACGCGCTGGGCTGGCACAGCCATCAGGTGCAGGTCGAATGCCGTCGCATGGGGGGCGGCTTCGGCGGCAAGGAATCGCAATCGGGGCTGTTTGCCTGTGTCGCCGCGTTGTGCGCCACGCGTCTGAAGCGCCCTGTGAAGCTGCGCCTGGATCGCGACGACGATTTCATGATGACCGGCAAGCGCCACGGCTTTTACTTTGAATACGACGTCGGCTTCGACGACGACGGCCGTATCACGGGCGCGAAGGTCGACATGACGCTGCGAGCCGGTTTCTCGGCCGACCTGTCGGGACCGGTGGCCACGCGCGCCATCTGCCACTTCGACAACGCCTATTTCGTGCCCGACGCCGACCTGCGCGCGTTGTGCGGCAAGACGAACACGCAATCAAACACGGCGTTTCGCGGTTTCGGCGGCCCTCAGGGCGCGCTCATCATGGAAGTCGTACAGGACGCCATCGCACGGCGCCTGGGCAAAGACGCGCTCGACGTGCGCCGCGTGAACTTCTACGGCAAGACCGAGCGCAACGTCACGCCGTACGGGCAGGTCGTCAAGGACAATGTCATTCACGAACTCGTCGCGCAACTGGAGCAGACGAGCGAGTATCGCGCACGTCGCGACGCCGTGCGCGCGTTCAATCGCACGAGTCCCGTGTTGCGCAAGGGCCTCGCGCTCACCCCACTCAAGTTCGGCATTTCGTTCAACGTGCAGGCCTTCAATCAGGCGGGCGCGCTGGTGCACATCTATCGTGACGGTTCGATGCTGGTCAATCACGGCGGCACCGAGATGGGCCAGGGCCTGAACACGAAGGTTGCGCAGGTCGTGGCGCACGAACTGGGCGTCGACCTCTCGCATGTGCGCGTGACGGCGACCGACACCAGCAAGGTGGCGAACACGTCGGCCACCGCAGCTTCGACGGGCGCCGACCTGAACGGCAAGGCCGCGCAGAACGCCGCATGGCAGATCCGCCAACGTCTGGCCGCGTTTGCCGCGCAGAAGTACGGCGGTGCGCCCGACGACGTGCAGTTCGCCAACGATGTGGTGAGTGCAAACGGCCACGACATCCCCTTCCCCGATCTGGTGGAAGCGGCTTATTGGGCCCGCGTGCAATTGTGGTCCGACGGCTTCTATGCCACGCCGGGCCTGTCGTGGGATGCCGCGACCATGAACGGCAACCCATTCTTCTACTTCGCCTACGGCGCGGCCGTCTCCGAAGTGGTGCTCGACACCCTCACGGGCGAATGGCGGCTGCTGCGCGCCGACGTGCTTCACGACGCCGGCAAGTCGATCAACCCCGCGCTCGACATCGGGCAGGTGGAAGGGGCGTTCATTCAAGGCATGGGCTGGCTGACGACCGAAGAACTGTGGTGGAATCAGGAGGGCAAGCTCATGACGCACGCGCCGTCCACGTACAAGATCCCCGGCATCAGCGATTGCCCAACGGATTTCCGCGTGGCGCTGTTCGAGAACACGAACGTGTCGGACTCCATCCACCGCTCCAAGGCCGTGGGCGAGCCGCCGCTGCTGCTGCCGTTCTCGGTGTTCAACGCGCTGCGCGACGCCGTGGCGAGCGTGAACGACTATCGGGACGAGCCGGTGCTCAATGCGCCGGCAACGTCCGAGGCGCTGCTCACGGCGATCACCGAGCTGCGCACGCGGAGCGCCGCCTGATGCATCGCTGGGTCGAGGCCGCTCACAAGCTGCTGGTCCGCGGCGAGGCCGCGGTACTGGTGACGATCGCGCGCGTGGAAGGCTCCGCGCCGCGCGAAGCGGGCACGCACCTGCTTGTGACCCGCGAGCACGTGTGGGAGACCATCGGCGGCGGCCATCTCGAATGGCGGGCGATGGACGTCGCGCGCCAGTTGCTGCGCCAGTACGGACAGCAAGGCGCGCGGCACGTCGAGCGTTTCGCGCTCGGCCCGAGCCTCGGACAGTGCTGCGGCGGCGCCGTCACCCTCGCCTTCGAGGTGCTCACGCTGACCGATCTGGCCTGGGTAAGTGCCCTGCACAAGCGGCTCGCAGCCGGCGAGGCCAGCTTGCGCAGCGTGGCGTTCGGCGCACCCGGGGCCGATGCGGCGGCCAGCCAGCAGCAAGGCGGCGCCGTCTTGCTCACGGCACTCGACCCGAACGAACCGCTCGCGCATCCGCACACGTTGACCCGCGACGCCGACGACGCCGCCTGCTCGTTCTGGCAAGCCAGCGATGGCTGGCTCTGGCTGAGCGAGCGGCTGGCGCCCAGCGATTTCCACATCGTGCTGTTCGGTGCCGGTCACGTCGGACAGGCCATCGTGCAGGTGCTGGCCACCCTGCCGTGCCGCGTCACCTGGGCCGACGAGCGGACCGAGACCTTCCCGGAAACGGTGCCGCCGAACACCGTCGTCGAGTCGACCGACACCCCCGAAGCCGTCGTTGACGAAGCGCCACCGGGCGCGTATTTCCTGGTCATGACACACAACCATGCGCTGGATCAGCGCCTGTGCGAGGCCATTTTCAAGCGCGACGACTTCGCCTACTTCGGTTTGATCGGCTCGATGACCAAACGTCGTCAGTTCGAGCATCGCCTGCGCGATCGCGGGGTGCCGCCGGAGCGTTTCGCGCAGATGATCTGCCCGATCGGCGTGGCGGGCATCACGGGCAAGGCGCCGGCGACGATCGCGATCGCGGTCGCCGCGCAACTGCTGCGCGTGCGCGAGCAACAGATGCAACACAGCGGACCGGCCGCGTCGCAGGACACCGGCGTCCACGTTTGAAGGCCCCCCAGCGCCCGGGACACCGGGTGACCGACTTTCGCGGGCGACGGTAAAATCCCGCCCATCCCCCTCATCAAGACCTAGTCATGCCACTCACGCCCGAACTCGCCAAGACCCTTTGCGCCATGCCCAAGGCGGAGCTGCACGTGCATATCGAGGGCACGCTGGAGCCCGAACTGATCTTCCGGCTCGCCGGGCGCAACCACGTCACGCTGCCCTACCCGAGTGTAGAGGCCCTGCGCGACGCCTACGCCTTCACCGATCTGCAGTCGTTCCTGGACATCTACTACGCGGGCGCGAGCGTCTTGCTCACCGAAGACGATTTCTACGACATGACCCGCGCCTACCTTGCGCGCGCGGCCGCCGACAATATCCGCCATGCGGAAATTTTTTTCGATCCGCAGACGCACACCGCGCGCGGCGTGTCGATGGCGACGGTGATCCACGGCATCGAGCGCGCGCTGGCCGAAGCCGAGGCGCAGCACGGCATCACAAGCCGCCTGATCCTCTGCTTCCTGCGTCATCTGCCCGAAGCGGACGCCCTGCAAACGCTGGAAACGGCGCTGCCGTATTTCAACAGCCACGGGCACCGGCTCGTCGGCGTAGGCCTCGATTCGTCCGAGCAAGGCCACCCGCCCGCCAAATTCGCGCGCGTGTTCGCGCGGTGCCGCGAGTTGGGGCTGCACCTCGTGGCGCATGCCGGGGAAGAAGGGCCGCCCGCGTACATTCACGAGGCGCTGGACGTGCTGCACGTCGAGCGTGTGGACCACGGTGTTCGCGCCATTGAAGACGAGGCGCTGCTCGAGCGTCTGGCTCGGGAAAAGATCGCGCTGACAGTGTGCCCGCTGTCGAACATCCGCCTCAAGGTGTTCGACCATATGGGTCAGCACACGCTGCACGCGTTGCTCAAGCGCGGACTGGCCGTCACGATCAACTCGGATGACCCGGCTTACTTCGGCGGCTACCTGAATGAGAACTTCCTCGCCACGTTCGACGCGCTGGACATGACGCTCGACGACGCTTACACGTTGGCAAGGAATAGTTTCGAAGCCTCGTTCATCGACGACGGCGAAAAACGACGCCTGATGGACGAATTAGCGCGTTTTCGCGCCGCCCAGGCGGGGTAAGCGTTAGCCGAGCCTTGTCGATCGGCCACCCCGAACCGCATCGAACCCCACAACGCCCGAAGGCCCTTCGGGCGTTTTTTATGCCGGCGCAACGCACACCGCGCCCCGATGCATCGCCACATCATCTCGCGATGATGTGGAACATGCCGCAAGGGGAATATTTTTGCCGGGGCCCGATGCTATTTTTCGAGCGTGCCCAGATAGGCGTCACGCGGTGCCCCCACACCCGCGGCGTCATGCGAGCACGACACCTTAGAACATCGGAGACAACACCCCATGGACTCATCGCTCAGCCCTCCTGCGGGCAGTGCCGCGCCCGAAGCGGCCCACGACAGCACGCGCGTGGCGGGCGCGCAACCTGTCTCGCCCCTCGACCGATATTTCGGCATCACCGCACTCGGATCGACGTTCCGTACGGAAGTGATCGCGGGTATCACGACGTTCCTTGCCGCGATGTACATCATCGTCGTCAACCCGGCCATTCTGTCGAAGACCGGCATGGCGTTCCCGGCGGCCCTGACCGCTACGGTGCTCATCAGCTTCTTCGGCAGTTGCGCGATGGGGCTCTACGCGCGCAATCCGGTGCTGGTCGCGCCGGGCATGGGGCTGAACGCGCTGTTCGCGTTCACGATGGTGCACGGCGTCGGCATGCCGTGGCAGACCGCACTCGGCTGCGTGTTCTGGTCGGGCATCCTCTTCGCGCTGCTCGCCGCGCTCAATGTGCGACGCTTCGTGGTCGAGGCGATTCCGGCGAACCTGCGCTATGCGATCTCGTGCGGCATCGGCCTGTTCATCACCGTGATCGGCCTCGTCAACGCCCGGCTCGTGGTGGGTGACCCGGTCACCGTCGTGCGGCTGGCCCACTTGTCGCCGCCGACCGTCACGTTCCTGATCGGGCTGGCGCTCACGACCGTGCTCGTCGCGCGCCGCGTGAACGGTGCGCTGATGATCGGCATCATCGCGACCACGCTCATGGCCATTCCGGTCGGACGTCTGTGGGGCGACGGCAGCGCGTATTTCCCCAAGGAAATCGCCACGGCCACGTTAGTGAACTTCCACGGTTTCTTCGCCGCGCCCGATTTCTCGGGTATCGGCCAGCTCGATCTGCTGGGTGCGCTCAAGGTCGCGTACCTGCCGTTCATCTTCGTGATGCTCTTCACCGCGTTCTTTGATACGCTCTCGACCTTCATGAGCATTGCCGAGGCCGGCAACATGAAGGATCGCGATGGCAATCCGCGCAATATGCGTCAGGCCATGATCGTCGATTCGTTCTCGGTGCTGATCTCCGGCCCGCTCGGCACGAGCCCGGCCAACGCCTACATCGAATCGGCCGCCGGCATTGCCCAGGGCGGACGCACCGGGCTGACCGCCGTCGTATGCGCCCTGCTGTTTCTGCCGTTCCTGTTCGTTTCCCCGATGCTCTCGCTGGTGCCCGCCATCGCGACGGCGCCGGCGCTGATCCTGGTCGGGGTGTTTATGATGGAGTCCGTGGCGCGCATCGAATGGCACCGCATGGACGAAGCGATTCCGAGCTTCATCGCAGTCGTGATGATTCCGATTTCGTACTCGATCACCGACGGTATTGCCTATAGCTTCCTCGCGTTCGTCGTACTCAAGCTGTTCACGGGACGCGTGAAGGAGATCAAGCCGGCGATGTGGATCGTCGCCGCGCTGGCAGTGCTGCTGCTCACGCAAATGTAACGACGCAAGGACCCTGTACATGTCCACGACACACCAAGCCCTGCGCGCTGTGCGCGCGCAACTGGTCTACTTCACGCACGATCCGTCGCGCGCCTACCTCGACGGCTCGCCCGGCACCGTGCACCAAACCGACGGCCTCGTCGCCTTCGAGAATGGGCGCATCACCGCCGTGGGCGACTACGCGAAGGTGGCCCCCACGCTGCCCGACGGCACGCCGATCGAAGATCTGCGCGACAAGGTCGTCACGCCCGGCTTCATCGACACGCACATCCACTATCCGCAGACGGACATGATCGCGTCGCCCGCGCCGGGACTGCTGCCGTGGCTCGAGAAGTACACGTTCCCGACCGAGCGCCGTTTCGAGAATCCGGCGTATGCGGCCGACGTCGCCCAGTTCTTCCTCGACGAACTGCTGCGCGTCGGCACCACGAGCGCGCTCGTGTACTGCACGGTTCACCCCGGCTCGGTCGACGCGTTCTTCAAGGCCAGCGACGCGCGCAATCTGCGCATGATCGCCGGCAAGGTGATGATGGATCGCAACTGCCCCGAATTCCTGCGCGACACGGCCGAGAGCGGCGCGCGCGACAGCGAGGCGCTGATTCAGCGCTGGCACAACCAGGGACGCCAGCTCTACGCGCTCACGCCGCGCTTCGCGCCGACATCGACCGAAGCCCAGTTGGGCGTTTGCGGCGAACTCGCCACGCAGTATCCAGACGTATTCATCCAGAGCCACGTGGCCGAAAACACCGACGAGGTCGAATGGGTGCGCTCGCTGTTTCCCGGGCATCGCAGCTACCTCGACGTGTACGACCACTACAAGCTGCTGCGCAAGCGCGCCGTGTACGGCCATTGCATCTGGCTCGACGAGCATGATCGTCGCCGCATGTTCGAAACGGGCACCGTCGCCGCGCATTGCCCGACGTCGAACCAGTTCCTCGGCAGTGGACTTTTCGACTTCGCGGCGGCGGAAGCGAGCCGCATGCCAGTGACGCTCGCGACCGACGTGGGCGGCGGCTCGACCTTCTCGATGCTGCAGACGATGAACGAGGCCCACAAGGTGGCGCGGTTGTCGGGCTATCACCTCTCGGCCGAACGCATGTTCTACCTGGCCACGGAAGGCGCTGCGCACGCGCTGGATCTGCACGGCACCATCGGCACGCTGGCCGTGGGCGCAGAGGCCGACTTCGTGGTGCTCGACCCGAAGGCCACCCCGCTGCTCGCCCGTCGCACGGCACTGGCCGAATCGCTCGAAGAGCTGCTGTTCGCATTCGCCATGCTTGGCGACGATCGTGCCATCGCCACGACCTACGCCGCCGGCCAGCCGGTGCATCGCCGCACTGACGCACTGACGCACTGACGCGCCTGGCGGGCGTTCGGGTCGTTCGAGACATTCGGGACGTTTGGGACGCGGCGAGACGTTGCAAGACGCGGTGAGACATCACGGAGCGTCACGACTTACGCGAGAGAACGCGCGCCGTCGCCTTGGCACGACACGCATTCCCTCGCGGTCACCGGTCGCGCGCAAGGGGCATGCGGCCGGGGATCTCCTTGGGCAGCCGATCGGCTGCCCTTTTTTCCTTGCCCGGCATACGCCCGTCAAGTGCTTATCAAGTGCCCATCCAGCGGCCAACCCACCCCGTCATGCCCCCGTCACGTGACAAATGCTATAATCCGGTCCGATTCATTGGGGAGTAGCCGCCCTGTCAGAGACGCTTGTCTTCGGCAGGGGCGTACGTCAACAGACTTGGCCGATTCCGGCTATGGCGTGCGCAGCCCTCGGGCCTGGCGAGACCGATGACGATGCTTCCGCCATCCGGGCCGGGACGCATGGTCATTGGCTCGCGTATTCACGGCCCGGCGGAGATAAAAAATACGATGTCCCCCTTCCTGGTCTCGACCGGTGTGGTCGCGCTCGCTGAAATCGGCGATAAAACCCAACTGCTGTCCCTCGTGCTCGCCGCGCGCTTCAAGAAGCCCGTGCCGATCATTCTTGGCATTTTCGTCGCTACCCTCGTCAATCATGGCTTTGCCGGTGCCGTCGGCGAATGGCTGTCCACGGCCATCAGTCCCGCCATCATGAAGTGGGCCGTCGTCGCGTCGTTCCTCGGCATGGCGATCTGGATTCTCATCCCCGACAAGCTCGATGACGAAGAGACCACCACGCGCCGCAAATTCGGCGTGTTCGTGACGACCGTCTTCACGTTCTTCATCGCCGAGATGGGCGACAAGACGCAGATCGCCACGGTAATGCTCGCCGCGCGCTACCAGGACTTCTTCGGCGTGGTGGCCGGCACCACGCTCGGCATGATGCTGGCCAACGTGCCGGCCGTGCTCGTCGGCCACAAATTCGCCGGTCGTCTGCCGACCAAGACCGTACACGCCGTGGCCGCCGTGATCTTCGCAGTGCTCGGCATCATCACGTTGATGCAGTAAACCGCAAACGCCAAGGCGAGTCGCGCGTCTCGAAGACACGTCGCCTCGCCTTGGCGTAAGTCTGTCGCATGCCGTTCGTCGGCGTGACCTCTGGATGACCGCCCAACGTCTGCCGGGTCTCTCCCCTGGCAACCTACCCCCCTTCCCGCCCTCGGCCGGCCTGACGCCCGCCTGACGCCCGCCTAGCGCCCGACCTTCTGCTCGACATTGATCGTGCGCCCGCTCGGCAACGGCAACTGCCTGAGCGCGGCGTCGATCAGGTACGGCATGGCCGAGGCCAGCGACGTGCCTGCGTCACTGGTATTGGCCTGAACTCGGTAGACCTCCTTGCCGCTCGCACGGTCCGTGAAGCGCAACTGCAAACCCGCCAGCCCATACGAATAATCCCGCTGAACGTACGCGGGCGGCGCGCCGAACGGGTAGCCGTAACCGCCCCACGGACGTCCCCAAGGCCCCCACGGGCCGGGCGCAAACATCGGATCGTAGACGGGCTCGGCCACGCGCATTATCTGTTGGGTGATGCCGTAGCTCATCCCGACCAGATAGTGCGCGCTCGACGGGCTTCGCTCGCTGAAGCCGTCTCCGGCCAGACGCGTTCGCAGCCACTGCTCGTAAGTCGCGTGCTCCTGATTGTTCTGCTGTTCGGGCGTGCGCACGAGCGCGTAAGTTCGCGGGCCGTCGAAGCCCGGTGCATCGCCGAACGCGGTCACCTGGCTCGTGACCGTGCTGGCGCACCCCGCCAGCAAAACACTGACGACGGCCAACGTCGCCAAGGCCCATCGTTTCCCCATGATCGCCTGCTCCAGTAAGCGGCCGGGCGCACCGCCGTGCACCCGTCGCGCCGATTTAATCATAGGACGGCGCAGCGCGCACATCCGAAACCTTTGACGGCGGCGCCGAAGCAAAATTCAGCAAATCGCTCGCCTGAACGCCAAGGCGCCGCCACTCCGTTACAATTTGCAAATCCTTGGCCGTCCGCAAAACACCGTCCATGCTCAGAACCGACCTCGCAGGTGTCATCCAACGCTCCGACTATACGCCCCCGGCGTATCTGATCGACACCGTCCAACTCGACTTCGACCTCGCCCCCGACGTCACCACCGTCACCAGCCGCATGCGGGTCCACCGCAACCCGGCGGGTCCGGGCGGCGCGCTCGAACTGGTGGGGCAAGGCCTGCAACTGGTGAGCCTCGAACTCGACGGCAAGCCCTGGCCCGGCTACCGCACCGGCGAGGAAACGCTCACGGTCGACGCGCCCCCCGAGGCCTTCGACCTCATGCTCGTCACGCGCTGTCGCCCCCAGGAGAACACGTCGCTCATGGGGCTGTATGTCTCGGGCGGCAACTTCTTCACGCAATGCGAAGCCGAGGGCTTTCGCAAGATCACGTACTTCCTCGACCGCCCGGATGTGATGGCAACGTACACCGTGACGCTGCGCGCCGATCGCGAAGCGTATCCGGTGCTGCTGGCCAACGGCAACCTCATCGACCAGGGCGACCTGCCCGATGGCCGTCATTTCGCCGTCTGGGACGACCCGTTCAAGAAGCCCAGCTACCTGTTCGCGCTGGTCGCCGGTCAACTGGTGTGCCGTGAGGAGCACCTCGTCGCCGGCGACGGCCGCGAGAAGCTGCTCCAGGTCTGGGTACAGCCGCAGGATCTGGAGAAGACCGAACATGCGATGGATTCGCTGGTCAACTCGATCCGGTGGGACGAGCAGCGCTTCGGCCGCGTGCTTGATCTCGACCGCTTCATGATCGTGGCCGTGAGCGACTTCAACATGGGCGCGATGGAGAACAAGGGCCTGAACATCTTCAATACGAAGTATGTGCTGGCCGATGCCGCCACCGCCACCGACGACGACTTCGGCAACATCGAAGCCGTGGTGGGCCACGAGTACTTCCACAACTGGACCGGCAATCGCGTGACCTGCCGCGACTGGTTCCAGTTGAGCCTGAAGGAAGGCCTGACCGTGTTCCGCGATCAGGAATTTTCGGCCGACATGATGGGCTCCGAGTCGGGCCGCGCCGTCAAGCGTATCGACGACGTGCGCGTGCTGCGTCAGGCCCAGTTCCCGGAAGACGCCGGTCCGATGGCGCACCCGGTGCGTCCCGAGAGCTACGTCGAAATCAACAACTTCTACACGGTCACCGTCTATGAAAAGGGCGCCGAAGTCGTGCGCATGTATCAGACGCTGCTCGGGCGCGAGGGCTTCCGCCGGGGCATGGACCTGTACTTCGAGCGTCACGACGGGCAGGCGGTCACGTGCGACGAGTTCCGCGCCGCGATGGCCGATGCCAATCAGCGCGATCTCACGCAGTTTGGCCGCTGGTACAGCCAGGCCGGCACCCCGCGCGTGAGCGTCGAAGCCGCCTATGACGAGGCCGCCCGCACCTATACCCTCACGCTGACGCAGCGCTGCCCGAAGGTCGGTGTGGAGCTGCAGGACAGCCAGCTCGTCAAGCAGCCGTTCCATATCCCGTTCGCCGTCGGCCTGCTCGATCGCGACGGTCGCGACATGGCACTGCGTCTGGCCGGTGAGCCCGGCGATGCGCCGGCCGCCACCACGCAGGTGCTCGACTTCACGCAGGAGCGCCAGAGCTTCACGTTCGTCGACGTGTCGCACAACCCGATGCCGTCGCTGCTGCGCGGCTTCTCGGCGCCGGTGATCGTCGAGCACGAGTACACCAT
This sequence comes from Pandoraea cepalis, assembly GCF_902459665.1. Classification (GTDB taxonomy): domain Bacteria; phylum Pseudomonadota; class Gammaproteobacteria; order Burkholderiales; family Burkholderiaceae; genus Pandoraea; species Pandoraea cepalis. The sequence continues at coordinate 212,897 of NZ_CABPSL010000003.1, forward strand.
CGACGAACTCGCGTTCCTGATGGCGCACGACAGCGATCCGTTCAACCGCTGGGAGGCGGGACAGCGGCTGGCCACGCGTCAGTTGCTGGCGCTCGTCGAATCGATTCAGATGGGGCAGTTGCCGAGCGTCGACAGCTATGTGCTCGAAGCCTTCCGCCAGGTGCTGCGCGACGAGACACTCGACCCGGCGTTCCGCGCGCAAGCGCTCACGCTGCCGGCCGAGTCGTATCTCGGCGAGCAGATGACGGAGATCGACCCGGCGGCCATTCACGCGGCACGTCAGTATCTGCGTCAGCGTCTGGCCGCATCGCTGCATACCGAGTGGCTCGCCGCGTATCACAACCATCGCGTGCCGGGCGCCTACCGCCCGGACGCCGCCTCGGCGGGCGAGCGCGCGCTGAAGAACCTCGCGCTGTCGTACCTGATGGAACTCTCGGATGCGGGTATCGCGCAGACCGCGCGTACCCAATACGACTCGGCCGACAACATGACCGACCGTTTCGCCGCGCTCACCGCGCTCGTGCAACGCGGCGGCGCCGCGCGCGAGAGCGACGCGGCACATGGGTCGCACCATGCCGCCGAGGTGCTGGCAGACTTCTATCAGCGCTTCGAGCACGAGCCGCTCGCCATCGACAAGTGGTTCGCGCTGCAAGCCATGCAACGCGGCGACGGCGGCCATTGCGTGATCGACGGGGTGCGCGCCCTCATGGGGCATCCGGCTTTTACGCTGAAGAACCCCAACCGCGCGCGTTCGCTGATTTTCAGCTTCTGCAGCGGCAATCCCGCGCAGTTCCATGCGGCCGACGGTTCCGGTTATCGATTCTGGGCCGAACAGGTCCTCGCGCTCGACGCGCTGAACCCGCAGGTGGCCGCCCGGCTGGCTCGCGTGCTCGACCGCTGGCGCAAATACACACCGTCGCTGCGCGAGCGCATGCACGCGGCGCTCTCCAATGTCTCGGCCCACGAAGGACTCTCCAGGGACGTGCGCGAAATCGTGGATAAGGCACTGGCTTGAGTTTCCGGCCTGCACGGGCCGGCCTGCGTTCACCTGGCCGCCGGCATCTCATGATGCTGGCGGCTGTTTTTTCTCGTCCCCATCGTCAGCGCCATTTGCACTGATACCCGATCGTTTTACCCCCCGTCACTGTTGGTATTTGCCTGCTCCACCTCATCCGACGATCAAAAATCGACAATCTACGGTCGGATTCGATAGCAATCTCCACGGACTCCCCTAGGGTCTATCTGCTGCGCACTTCAGCGGCTGCCCACGCCACAATCGGTGCACTGCGAAGCGCCCACTGATCACAACGGAACGGAGGAGACAACTGTGCCAGATACCCTACTACATTCAAGATTTTCCAACGTCGCAACGAATACCATCGACTACTGGATGAAGCCGGATTCCCCCAGACTTGATCCGGACGACGTTCTTGGCACCCTACGAGCCGCCCACTGGCTGCCCCGCTCTACCCTCCAGTTGTACCTGCATGTCCCATACTGTGCACAAAAATGCAGTTTTTGCGCGTTCTCAGGCGGGAATTCTCTGAATTTCAAGACTGCAGAGCGCTATGCAGACCTGCTTGTGTGGCAGATGCACGCCTATCTCGACATGTGCGGAGCACGCGAAAAGAACATCGCATCGATCAATATCGGCGGCGGAAGCCCGGATTTGCTACGTGGTGCTATCAAGCGAGTCCTCAAAGCCGCTCGAGACCTGCCAGGATGTTCGGACAGGACAGAAATTTCAGTAGAATTCACGCTCTCTACCGCCGACGACACCTTCCTGGACTCGCTGATCGAATTCGGGGTGACCAAGGCGAGCTTCGGCGTGCAAGCGATTGATCCGGACATTCGTCGCTATCTTCAAATGCCAGGCGCACTGAGAAACATGGATCAGATCTGCCGAAAACTGACTGGCGACATCCCAGTCATCAACGTCGACTTGATTACGGGACTGCCCGGCCAGACGGTCACGACGGTCGCCCGCGACCTCCATCATTTCATCGAGTACCCATTCGTGAATTCAATTAGCACCTACCTGCTCACGCCAGGCGCCGCGCCGAAGCTCGTAGCCGATACCGAAAGCCATGCAATTCCGCCCTTCCCTAGACAGTCCGAGCAAGCGTTGATGCGCTTGCATTCGTACACTTCCCTGCTACGCGACGGCTGGGTCCGCAAGGGCACGAATACGTATATGGCCCCCTCCCGTATCCCGGCTGACGTCTTGGAGCTCGTTGCAGGCAACGAGTGCATCGGTGCGCGCCGATACGAGGACTTTTTGCTAGGTTGCGGAGCGCAAGCCGTTTCCTCCGCTCCCGGCGTACGAATCGAGAACACCGTCGACATCGATGCCTGGATGACGGCCGCAGAGCAGGGCGAACATTCGCTCTGCCTCGAGAAGTGCTCACTCGAGCATCAGCGGGACATGGCGCTATGGGTTTTTCCGTTGATGGCAGACGGTCTGGATAAGGGCGAGTTTGACGCCATGCTCGCTTCCGGCGCCATCGATCAACATCAGACCCAAACGTTCGATGCTTTCATCGAGGAGGGATTGATCATAGAAGACAGCACACGCTATCGCCTTTCCGTGATTGGCGAAGTCTTCATGGGCCACTTGGTGCGGTTGCTGAAAAAGCCAGAGGATCAAGCGGTAATCGCAGGCTACCTGGCCGAAGGTTATCAACTGGGCAAAATGCTGAACGACAAGCGGATTCCGAGGAACAATACCGCAAACGACCGTCAACGCTTCAAGGCGATGGTCACGCTTGAGGAACGCAAGCCATGAGCACCACAGCCTTCATCCTGTACTGCATGACCATCTTCACGGCGTCCATCATCCCCGGCCCGTCGATGCTGCTGGCCTTGACTCAAGGCAGCCGGTTCGGATGGGCCGCCGGGGCGATGTCGGCGCTGGGCAACGTGATTGCCTCCCTCGTACAGGGAATCGTGGCGCTACTCATCGTCGTCGAGATCGGCCAGTTGTCGAGCACGGTGCTCTGGGCACTAAAGATCGCGGGGGCAGCCTACATCGTCTATATGGGAATCACATTGCTCAGCCTACAAGGGTTCGGCGAGCCTCCAGGCGAGGATACCGCGCCCCCTGCAGGCAACCTTACGGCACACCTGTGGAACGGTTTCGCCTTCGCCATCTTCAACCCGAAGGCACTTACGTTCTTCGCCGCCCTGTTCCCGCAGTTCGTGAGCAGCGAGCCCATTTCGACACCGGCGCTGGCCACCATCTTCCTGCCCATCGCCATCATCGCGTTTGGGTGTTTCATGCTCTACGTGACGGCCGGCAAACTGCTCATGCGCCTGCTGGGTGCCACACAGCACATCGGTAAGATATTGGGCGGCAGTATCATTCTTGCCGGGGCTGGACTGCTCCTGACCTGACTGCCGGGCGAACCGGCGCCGCCATGCGCAACGCCGTCAACAGGCTGGCCTGTCGACGGCGCCGTCCTTCCCGCCTACGCAGCGCTCTCAAGCGGCTGCGGCTGGCGTCTGCGCCAGACGTCCCCGCACCGCGCGCGCCGCCGCCGCCATATTGACGAGCGCACCGTCGACCTGCGCCCAGTCGCGCGTCTTCAACCCGCAATCCGGGTTGACCCACAGACGCTCGGCCGGAATGCGCGCGAGCGCGGCCTCGATCAGATGCTCCATCTCCGCCTGCGACGGCACGCGCGGCGAGTGAATGTCGTATACGCCCGGGCCAATCTCGTTCGGATACTCGAAGGCTTCGAAGGCATCCAACAGTTCCATGTCGGAGCGCGTGGTCTCGATGGAGATCACGTCGGCATCGAGCGCCGCAATCGAAGGCAGAATGTCGTGGAACTCCGAATAGCACATATGCGTATGGATCTGCGTGTCGTCGGCCACGCCCGATGAACACACGCGGAACGCGCGCACCGCCCACGCCAGATACGACGGCCAATCGCCCTCGCGCAGCGGCAGCCCCTCGCGCAACGCGGGTTCGTCGATCTGAATCACGCGCACGCCGGCCTTTTCCAGCGCCGCCACTTCCTCGCGCAGCGCCAGCGCGATCTGCAACGCCGTGAGTTCGCGCGGCTGATCGTCGCGCACGAACGACCATTGCAGCATCGTCACCGGGCCGGTCAGCATGCCCTTGACCGGCTTGTCCGTCAGTTGCTGCGCATAAGCGCTCCATGTGACGGTCATCGGCTCGGGCAGATACACGTCGCCATAGATCACGGGCGGCTTCACGCAACGCGAGCCGTAGCTCTGCACCCAGCCATGCTCGGTGATCATGAAGCCCCAGAGCAGATCGCCGAAGTACTCGACCATATCGTTGCGCTCGGCCTCGCCGTGCACCAGCACGTCGAGCCCATAGGCTTCCTGCTTTTCGATAGCCAGACGTATCTGTGCACGCATCGTCTCCAGATAGTCCAGATGCGACATGGCGCGGCGCTTGAAGTCGGCGCGTGCCGTGCGAATGGCCGCCGTCTGGGGGAACGATCCGATGGTCGTCGTCGGCAGTACGGGCAGCTTGAGCCAAGCGCGCTGCGCGTTGGCACGCGCTGGGTAGTCGGACGTGCGGCGCGCGTGCGCGTCGGTGAGCGCCGCCAGACGCTTTTGCACCATGCTGTTGTGAATGCGCGGCGACGTTCGGCGCGCGGCCTGCGCGGCGGCATCGGCGACGAAGGCGGCGCTTACGTCGGCGCTCGCGAACGCCGCAGCGTCCAGCGAGCGGCGCAGCAGCGCCACTTCAGCAAGCTTCTGCACGGCAAAGGCAAGCCAAGTGCGCACTTCCTTGTCCAGACGCCCTTCGCTCGCCAGGTCGACCGGGCAGTGCATCAGCGAGCCGCTCGACGCGACCCACAGCCGGTCCCCGAGCGCATCCGCCAACGGCACGAGCAACGCCCTCGCCTTCGCCAGATCGCAGCGCCAGACATTACGGCTATCGACCACACCCACAGACAGCACCTTCTCCTGCGGCCACTGCGCGACGAATGTGTCGAGTTGCTTCGGAGCACGCACGCCGTCGAGATGCACCCCGGCCACAGGCAACGCCGCCAGCAGCGCCGCGTGTTCGCTGACATCGCCAAAGTACGTGGCGAGCAGCAATGATGGGGCGATGGGCGCGAGACGGTGATACACAGACGTGAAGGCGTCGCGCCACGGCTCGGGCAGGTCGAGCGCCAGAATCGGCTCGTCGATCTGCACCCACGTCACGCCTTGCGTCTTCAGGCGCGCCAGCACCCGCTCATACTGCGTGAGCAGATCGGGCAGCAATGAGAGACGGTCGGCCAGGCCGTTCTTCTCTTTGCCCAGGTACAGCAGCGAAAGCGGGCCGAGCAACACGGGCTTGACGCTTCCGCCCTCGGCCAGCGCTTCCGCCACGTCGTCGAACAGCCACTCGGTGCCCTCGCCGAAACGCGTCTGCGGCGAGTATTCCGGCACGAGATAGTGGTAATTCGTATCGAACCACTTGGTCATTTCCATCGCGCTTTGGCCGTCATCGCCCCGCGCAGCGACGAAGTAGTCGTCGAGGCTGAGCGCTGCGGGCGCCCAGCCAAAGCGCGCCGGCAGCCCGCCGACGAGCGCCAGCGTCGAGAGCACGTGGTCGTACCAATGGAAGTCGCCGACGGTGATCCAGTCGAGCCCCGCCTCGCGCTGCGCGCGCCGGTTGGCCGCGCGAATCTGCCGTCCGGTCTCCTGCAACGCCGTGGCGCTCATCTCGCCGCGCCAGAACGCCTCGACGGCGAATTTGAGTTCACGGTGTGCGCCGATGCGCGGCAATCCGAGTACGTGGGCCTGAGCCATGGGGGTGTCCTTCCGGGAAGCGTGCGATGTTGCGAAGTCGTCGTCTGCGGGCAATGCCCGCCCAGGCTGGCAGTATCCCGGCCATCCGTGTATTATTCAAACGAAAGTTTTTGCCATTTATTATTAATTTTATTCATGCAACGAACTCCCATCGAACTTCGCCATCTGCAGACGTTGCTCGCGCTGCGCGATACGGGCAGCGTTTCGCGTGCGGCGTTGTGGCTGCACCTTACGCAGTCGGCGCTCTCGCATCAGATCAAGGCATTGGAGGATTTCTATGGCTTGCCGCTGTTCGTGCGCAAGTCGTCGCCGCTGGTGTTCACCCCCGCGGGCAAGCGGCTGCTGGCGTTGGCGGAAGAAGTCGTACCGGCCGTCGACGAAGCGGGCCGCGACCTCACGCGGCTTGCGCAGGGCACCCAGGGCACGCTGCGCATCGCGGTCGAGTGCCACACGTGTTTCGATTGGCTGATGCCCGCGATGGATGCCTTCCGGCAACGCTGGCCGGAAGTCGAACTCGATATCGTGTCGGGCTTTCATGCCGACCCCATCGGGCTGTTGCATCAGGACCGCGCCGATCTGGCGATCATTTCCGAACGTGAAGAAGGCGAGGCGGTCGATTTCCACCCGCTGTTCCGCTTCCAGATGATGGCGCTCATGGCGAACGACCATCCGCTCGCCGGCAAACCGTATCTCGACGCCGCGGACTTCCGTGACGAAACGCTCATCACCTATCCCGTGCCCGACGACATGCTCGATATCGTGCGTCAGGTGCTGCGTCCCGCAGGGATCGAACCGACGCGCCGTACCACCGAGTTGACGGTGGCGATTCTGCAACTGGTCGCCAGCCGGCGCGGGCTGGCTGCCCTGCCGCTGTGGGCCGTGTCGGGCTATCTCGAGCGCCGCTATGTGAGCGCGCGCCCGATCACGCCGCAAGGGCTCACCGCGGAACTCTGGGCGGCAACGTTGCCAGCGATCACCGCGCGTCCCTATATCGGCGAATTCGTCTCGCTCATGCGCGAGACGAGCCTACTCACGCTACCGGAAATCGAATTGCTCTGACACCGCGTCGCGCGGCCGATAGCCATCCGCGGTGTCAGGCCGGGCGACGTACGACCAGACGGCACACTCGCTTACCGGAACTCGCGCTGGTGACGTCTTCCTCGTGCAAGACAACGCCGCCGTGAAGGGCAGCGCGCACCACGTCGGGCGAGAAGGCGCTATAGAGCCGTCCGTCTGCGTGGCGAAGATCGTCACCTTCGGTGACACGCCATGAAACGTAAAGCACGCCCCCCGGACGCACGAGCGCCCAGAGCCGGGCGGCCGCCTGCGGCACATCATTCGCGGGCAGATGCATCAGCACCGTCTCACACACCACGTTATCGAACTGCGCCGTCACGCCCTCCAGTCCCGGGAGGTGCCCGAGGTGAAACGTCACCGACGGAAACGATTGACGCGCCAGTTCGACGAGCGCGGGCGAACTGTCGTAGCCGACCACGTCGAACCCTTGCTGCGCGAGCCAGGCGGCATCGCGTCCGTTGCCGCAGCCCACATCGATCGTGCGTCCACCGGGGACGAAATGGCGCACCAGCAGTGCGTACATGTCGTCCGGCGGCGGCTGGTTGCACCAGTCCTCGTTGTAACGAACGGCGTTGGCCTCGTAGGCCGCTTCTGTTTGCAGATCCGTCATGATCGGCGACTCCGGAAGCCAGCGGGGAATGACCGCGTCAGCGCGCGGCACTATGCCTTACTGCGAGATTTTCTCCAGCGCGATGTCACGCGTGCGCGGGCCCATCAGGCCAATGGCGAGCATGACGATCAGCATCGCGCAGGAGATGAACACGAACACCCCGGTCACCCCGAAATGGCGCAGCGCGGCGGCGATCAGGAACGCCGTGAAGATCGCAGAGAAGCGGCTCCACGAATAGACGAAGCCGACGGCGCGCGCCCGGATCCCCGTGGGGAACAGTTCAGTCTGATACGCGTGATAGCTGTAAGACATGATGTTGTTCGCGAGCGTCAGGCCGATCCCCATTGCCACGAGCAGAAACGACGACGTCACCTGCGAGAACGCGATCCCACATACGATACCGATGCCGGCCGTCCACACGATGGCGTGCTTGCGCTCGACCTTGTCGGCCATCCACAGCCCGATCAGCGGACCCACGGGGGCAGCCAGCGCGATCACGCTGGCGTATGCCAGACTCGTCGTCACGGTAATTCCCTGCTTGATGAGCAGCGTCGGCACCCAGTTGGCGAAGCCGTAGAAGCCGACCGTCTGGAAGATGTTGAACAGAATCATCATGATCGCGCGCTTGCGATACGGCGGCACCCACATGTCGCGAAATGCGCCCTTCGGCACGACCCGTTCCGGTTCGCCCGGCGGCGGCAGCGGTTTGCCATACTCGCGGGCGACCTTCGCTTCGAGTTCTAACAAGACGCGGTCCGCCTCGTCGAGGCGCCCCTTCTGCGCCAGCCAGCGCGGGCTCTCCGGCAGCGCGCGGCGAATCCACCAGACGAACACCGCACCATGGGCGCCGATGAGCACCACCCAGCGCCAGCCCTCCAGGCCGAGGAACTCGCGCGGCACGAGCCAGTAGGCGAGCAGCGCGACGACCGGCACGGCGGTGAAGCCGACCGCCTGTTCGCACGCGAACGCCCGACCGCGAATCTGCTTGGGTACGAGTTCGGCAATATAGGTGCCGATCGTCACCAGCTCCACGCCGATGCCAAGCCCCACCACGAAGCGCCAGAAGTTAAGACCCGTGGCGGTGTCCTGAAACGCCATGATGACGTTGGCCACTGTGTACCAGAGCAGCGAGCCCGTGAACACGGCGCGACGGCCGTACCGATCCGCGAGAAAGCCGCAGGCGATGGTGCCGATGAACAGACCGGTGAACAGCGCCGCGATGAAGCTCGCCACGCCCGTCATCCCGAACAATCCCGATGTCGTAGGCGTCAGGATGCCGCTTTTCACCAGCCCCGGCGCAACGTAGCCCGTGTACAGCAGGTCGTAGAGTTCGAAGAAGAAGCCCAGGCTGAGCAACACCACCAGTTTCCAGACGGTGCGCGTCGGGGGCAAACGGTCGAGGCGGGCGGAGATCTCGCCGGCGGTCAGGCGGGTTGCCGCAGCGGGGGCTTGAGCGGCGCGAGGCATGGAAGGCATTGAAGCGTCGGGGGATAGCATGGAAATCGTCTCCGGGCCCGCTCGGTCATGGCCGAACAGATCATTGTCCGACGCGTCCCGGCCGACCGGCTGGCAGGCAATCGCCTGACGAGCCGTGACCGGCGCATCGGATACACCATGAATCGACAGGCAAGGGGGCGAAATTGTGCCACGAATGACACCGCGCCTGTCAGCTTTGTCACGTACTACGAAAAATGGCGATATTCATCAAGTCCGCGCACCGCGCACGATGACCGGAACGTCGGACAGGAACCGAATGCAGCCACCGAAACGAACGTCGCAGCCGGACCGTGCTCCCGAAGACAGCATAGCGGCGCGGTTTGCGCCCTGCCGTGCCGTCTTGGCAAGGCCGGCGTGACCGTTTGCGAAGTGAGGCGCGCGCGGCGGATCGCCGGTTCGGTGCGTCGGCGTGAGCCGTTGCGGGGGCGCCTCGGGCCGCCGGCGTGCCGCCGACGAGCCGATGAAAGGCCTTCGCGCGTCGCGAGTTCCCGTTACAGCCCGGATCCCGCCTGCCCTTGTGCGAGGAAATTCACCACGGCGGATGCCGTCGCACTCAACTGCTCGCGCGAGGGGAACACGAGCCAGAGCTGGCGATGCGCCCACTCGTCGGTCAGCGGGCGCACAACCACATCGAGCTTGCCCACGTAGAGTTGACCGACCTGCTCGGGTGCGATGGCAATGCCCAGGCCCGCATGCGCCATGCGGCACAACGCGTCGAGACTGGACACGCGAATCTTGATCCGCAACGGCGCCCCTGCTGCGCTCGCCTGCTGGCGCAGCAACTGCGTGAGTGCACTGTTGCCTTGAAGGCCCACCAGCGTCTCGCCGGCACAGGCCGAGAACGGGATTTCGCCCGCACGCGCGGCCAGCGGATGTCCAGCGGGCAGAATCACGGCGAGGCGGTCGCGGCGGTACGGCACCATCGTGAACGCCTCGATGCCTTCGACGGCGTTGCAGATTCCGACGTCCACGGCCCGCTCGGCCACGCGCTGGAGCACTTCGTTGCTGTGCTGTTCGTCGAGCTCGACGTCCACGGCGGAAAACACTCGGCCGAACGCGGCCAGATCTTCCGGCAGGAACTGCACGATGGCCGACAGGTTCGCCGCGATGCGCACACTGCCGCGCGCACCTTCGTGGAACTGCGACAACTCCGCCCCCAGCGATTCGATGGTGCCAAGAATGTGTTCGGCATAGCGGCGCACCGTCTCGCCCACCGGCGTGACGGTAATACCGCGCTGATGACGCTGGATGAGCGGGAGGCCGACGATCGCCTCGATGTCGGCAATGCGCCGGCTGATCGCCGACGGCGCAATGAATTCGCGCTCGGCGGCGCGCGCCATGCTCCGCTCCTGGCACACGGCCACGAAAAGGCGCAACGATGTAAGGTCTAGCTTGCGGAGAAGGTTTTCCATACCCGTACGGCATACGCCGGAAATGCCGGAAACGCCCGGCTGGCGCGGCCCCGCGCGGGGCACGTCTTTTGCTGGACAAACAACGAATCGACGCCTATTATACGCATCGCGTACACCTCCCTGCCGACCCGACCATGAGTGCACAGCAGACTTTCCTGCGCGACGCGATGCGCCGCCTGAACATGACCCGCGACAGCTTCGCCGAGCGCATCGGCGTTCGCCGGCGCGCCCTCGACACCTGGCTGCTGCCGGAGGACTCGAGCGAATATCGCACGATGCCGAGCATCGTGGAGAAATTCGTCGGTGAAATCCTCGGTCGCGAAGCCCCGTCCTCAGAATCTACGCAAAGCGCACACAAACCGCTGCGTGAACGCATGGGCCTCGACGGCAAGCCGCATCTGATCTCGGTCGACCAGTTCTCGCGCGATTCGCTCGAAGCCCTGTTCCACGTTGCCGATATCATGCAACCGATTGCGCGCCGGCAAAAGATTTCGCGCGTGCTCGAAGGCGCGGTGCTCGGCAATCTGTTCTTTGAAGCCAGCACGCGTACCCGCGTAAGCTTTGGCGCAGCCTTTTGTCGCCTGGGCGGCTCGGTGTGCGACACGACCGGCTTCACGTTCTCGTCGATGGCCAAGGGCGAGTCGATTTACGACACGAGTCGCGTGATGAGCGGATATGTCGACGCGCTCGTCGTACGTCACCCGGAAAAGGGTTCGGTCGCCGAGTTTGCGCGCGCCACGAACATTCCCGTGATCAACGGCGGCGACGGCCCGGGCGAACACCCGAGCCAGGCGATTCTCGACCTGTACACGATCGGCCGGGAATTTTCGCGTCTGGGCAAGCTGGTCGACGGCGCGCATGTCGCGATGGTCGGCGACCTGCGCTACGGCCGCACGGTGCACTCGCTCATCAAGCTGCTCGCCCTGTACCGCGGCCTGAAGTTTACGTTGATCTCGCCGCCGTCGCTGGAAATGCCGACGTACATCCTCGATCAGATCTCGCAAAATGGTCACGTGATCGTGCAGAGCCACTCGCTCGCCGATCTGAACGGTGCGGATGTGGTGTACGCCACGCGCATCCAGAAGGAACGCTTCGCCGATGAGGCCATCGAGGGCTACACGCCGGACTTCCAGATCAACGAAGCGCTGATCAATCAGTACTGCGACGCCCGCACGATCATCATGCACCCGCTGCCGCGTGACAGCCGGCCCGGCGCCAACGATCTGTCGACGGACCTGAATCACGACCCGCGCCTGGCGATCTTCCGTCAGACCGACAACGGCATTCCGGTGCGCATGGCGATCTTCGCGATCCTGCTCGGCGTGGACAAGCAGGTGCAGCACAGCATGCGCGACGCCGCGTGGCGCGCGCCTTCGCACATCGGCCCGGACGACGCCCTGTTCGACGGCCTCGACTGATCGGTCGTCGCTCGGAAAACACCGAAACCTACCTCAGACACACCTGAAATTGCACTGCCCCCAAGGATTTTTCGCGGGGGCAGTGTGTCTTTACGAGTAAAATTGCGTCCATCTCGAATCGGTACGCTTTTTTGCTTTTCCGGAGGCCCACATGCGGCGCAAGACCCTTACCCAATATCTCATCGAACAGCAGCGGGAATTCGACAACATTCCTGCGGAGCTGCGCCTGCTGATCGAAGTGGTCGCGCGCGCGTGCAAGTCGATCAGCCATGCCGTATCCAAGGGCGCGCTTGGCGGCGTGCTGGGCAGCGCCGGCAGCGAAAACGTCCAGGGTGAAGTGCAGAAGAAGCTCGACGTGATCTCCAACGAAATCATGCTCGAAGCGAACGAATGGGGCGGTCATCTGGCGGCGATGGCATCGGAAGAGATGGAAGACGTCTTCCATATTCCGAACCGTTATCCGCAGGGCGAGTATCTGTTGATGTTCGATCCGCTCGACGGCTCGTCGAATATCGACGTGAACGTGTCGATCGGCACGATTTTCTCGGTGCTGCGTTGTCCGGACGGCGTGACGGATCCGACCGAGAAGGACTTCCTGCAACCGGGCACGCAACAGGTCGCGGCCGGTTACGCGGTGTATGGCCCGCAAACGGTACTGGTGCTGACAACGGGTCACGGCGTGAACTGCTTCACGCTCGATCGCGAGATGGGGTCGTGGGTGCTCACGCAGGAAGCCATGCGCATTCCGGAAGACACCAAGGAGTTCGCGATCAACATGTCGAACGAGCGTCATTGGCATGCGCCGGTGCAGCGTTATATCAACGAGCTGCTGCAAGGCAAGGAAGGCGTGCGCGGCAAGGACTTCAACATGCGCTGGATCGCCTCGATGGTGGCGGACGTGCATCGCATTCTCACGCGCGGCGGTGTGTTCATATACCCGGCCGACAAGCGCGATCCGGACAAGCCCGGCAAGCTGCGCATCATGTATGAAGCGAACCCGATGAGCTTCCTGGTCGAACAGGCGGGTGGCGCGGCGACGAACGGCGTGCAGCGCATTCTGGAAATTCAACCGCAAAAGTTGCATGAGCGCGTGGCGGTGTTCCTCGGCTCGAAGCATGAAGTCGAGCGCGTGACGGGCTATCACCTGGAAGCGGGTGCGAAACAGGGCGAATGAAGCGGAATCAAGGCGGATGGATCGTCGTTGCGAAGGCCGCATGACGCGAGCCCGTGATTGGGAAAAATGCGTCGCGACGACGAAAGCGCCGAATGTCCGAGATTTCAAAGATTTACGCGTGACTCACGCAAAGACAGTAAAAAATCTTTGGAAAAGATAGTGACAAACGGGCAAAGTCTGCTATTATCTCACTTCTTCGCAGCGCCGGAGTAGCTCAGTCGGTAGAGCAGCTCATTCGTAATGAGAAGGTCGGGGGTTCGATTCCTCTCTCCGGCACCAGCGACTTAAATCGTTGGGTACGACGAAGTCCTCAAAACCCGCATAAGCATTAGCTTTGCGGGTTTTTTGTTTTCTCGCAATTGGGACGCCATACCCCCTATTCTCGACCCATCCGGGGGTATTTTGGGGGGTATAACGAGGCCTCCCACCCCACCACGACCGGGGATGCGCGAGCTCCCCCCCGCGGTTCAGCGCTTCGCTTGGCTGCCGTCGGCCGCGCCATCGACCGCATTATCATTCGCCCCATCTTCATCTTCCGCCGCCTGCGCCATCCACGCGTGATAGCCCGCCACGCCCATCTGCCGCATGAGCGCTTCGTTGCGCTCGAAGATCATCTCGGCCTCGGGAAACGCATCGACCGCGCGATCGATGCTCGACTCGCGCAGCAAATGCCATATCGGATACGGCGCGCGGTTCGTGTAGTTTTCCACGTCGTCCGGCGCGGTACCTTCGAATTGATAGTCCGGATGAAAACTCGCGATCTGTAGTTCGCCCTCGAGATGCAACGACTTGAGCATGCGCTGCGCGAAGAACAGCGCGTCGTTGTACTCGTGAAAATCGAGCAGCGCACCCGGCATGATCAGCAGCGTCGTGTCCACGGCTTGTGGATCGGCTTGCGCCAACCACTGCAACTCGCGTTCGAGATCGAGCAACGTCCCTTCCATGTCGCGCGCGGCGCTCACGACGTAGCGAATCTGCTCCTTCACGTGCACCGCCTTCGCAAACGGGCAAAGGTTCAGCCCGATCACCGCACGCGTGAGCCAATGACGCGTCGCCGCGATCACAGCCTCATGGTCTTGCGCTTGCGCCAAGGAGGGCGCGGTGTCAGGGGCGGGAAAGAGCTTCTGCGTCATACGGGCACTTGGCGATTCATCATGAATTCCGCATTGTAATTCCCACCGCGACCAACACACGTGTCCGCCAGCATGCTCAGCATCGATAATCCAGAGGCACGAATGCCAAAACGGCCCGACGGCATCTGCGCCACCATGCGGTTTTTCCCTCCGCCACGTGTCCAACGACTATGCCCGGTCCGTCGTCCATCCCGTCTCCCGCCGCCAGCACGGCCGACATTCTCTCCCCTGCCCCGCCCTTCTCCGGAAATGGGGCCGTGCGGCGAATCCACCATCGCGACACCGCTTCATTGGCGACCATGACACTCAGTCAACTGCTCGCGGCAAGGCGGTCGCGCGACTATCGCACGCAGGATATCTGGCGTGCGCTCGTCGATCCCCAAGCCTATGCGGGTCGCGAACTACGACTCGCTTGCGAGAGCGCCTCCCCCAACGGACCATTGTTCCTCCAAATGGCAACCCTGCTCACCACGCCCGAGGAGGAGCGCACGCTGGATCGTTTGATTGACGTGGGCATCTTCCTGGTGCCGGCACGCGCGCGGCAACTTCGCGCCGACGACGCCGCCTTGTTGCGAAGCGACGAAGGCCTGAAACTCTGGCTGCAATACGCCGCCTCTCCCACCTGCTATCTGAGCGTGTTCGACGGCTCCGACGTCTTCGGCGAAGCCACCACCAAGAGCCGCGCGCGCATCGACAAGATCTTGCGCGTGCTGGTGGCGGTCGGGCGCGACAAGACCGACGCCACGCCCGCGAACCCGACCGCCACGGCCCCTCGCAATCCCCTCGCTCATTTGTGCAGCCAGACCGCCCCACAATGGCTGCGCCGCCTGCTCCAACTCGGTGCGTGCCCCGAGCAGATGAACGACCAAGGCATGCCGCTGACGGTGGTCGCCATGCGCGCGCAAGCGCTTCGCCTGTACACCGCCGATCACGATCCCCTTGATCCGCACGACTCGCTGCACCAACTCGCACAACTGCTCAGGCGCCAAGGCGCGGATCTCGCACAATCGAATCGCGATGGTATGCCCGGGCCGGCCCTGCTCACGCTCCACGGGCTCTGCGGCGCCGCCGAAGCCCTGCTCGCCGCCGGCGCCGATCCGAACGCCCCCGACCGGAACGGCAACACGCTGATGCACCATCTCGCGTACATCGTTCGCCTGCAGGACGATGCGGTAAAGATCGACTGCGCCTGCCTCGCGCGACACGCCCTCGTCGTCGCGTCCGGCTACGGTGGCGACATGACCCGCGCCAACCATGCAGGACAAACGCCGCGCTCGTGGATCCCCGAACCGTTGTCCGCCGCCCCGCAGATCGGCGATCAACACCTCGACACCGTCAGGACCACCGCGCGCCGACGGATTCGCGCACTGATCTAGTTCGCGCACCGGCCCGAGTTCCGCCGTCCTCCGGCGCGCACGCCCTCGCGTGGCGGCCATCGCCATGCGACATGACGTCGCACGTCGCGCGACGGCGGCTTGCCGCATCGCGCTTGCCTCGACGTGCGCATCCCCATATTGCTTTGCACTCCTACTCTCCATGCCTCAGTCACCACTGGCCACACCGTCCGCTTGTAGCGGCGCCGCTTGCCCGAGTCCCGCAGCACAGCCCAAGCCCTCAGACATCGGCCCCAACGGTTCAGTCGCCACCGCGCCCTCGGCCCTGCCCGACATGACGCTCGATCGCCTGCTGATCGCCAAACAAGACGGCCAATGCTCGCCGCAGCAGGCATGGGAAATACTGATGAACCTGAACACGACGCCAGGCCGGGAGCTACGCGACAGTTGCCTGATTTCCGGCGCGTCCCGCCCCGAGGAATTGGCCTTTTCGATGGCCACGCTGTTCTGCACTGCAGCGCAGGACCGCACCCTGGCCAAACTCGACGACGCTGGCATCTTCATCGACCGGACGCGACGTGACCGGTTACGCCCCGAGGACGCCGCCTTGCTGTTGAGCGACGAAGGACTGCAACTCTGGCTGCGCTTTGCCGCGTCGCCATCGGGCTACCTCAGCGTGTTTGTCGATTCGATCCTGAACGCCCCCGCCCCCGCCCCCGACGCATCAACGGGGACGCTCGCCGCGGCGCTCCGGGTGCTCGTCGCCTGCGGCCGCGACACGACCAACGACGTCGCAGCGTCCGAAGTCGCGGGCGATGTCCATCTCCCGCTCTCGCATGTGTGCAGCCAGGTCGCGCCCGAATGGTTGCCGTCACTGCTGAACTACGGCGCCGACGTCAATCAACGCACCGCCAACGGTGTGCCGCTCGTGGCCACCGCCCTGGCGGCCCAGGCCCAACGTCTCTATGCGGAGGGCCACGATTTGCTCGTCCCGCATGTGTCGTATCAGCAACTTGGCGCGATGTTCCAGTCACATGGCGCCGATCTGTCGCTGCGCTCCCGCACCGGATCCCCCCCTGTCATGCTGCTCGCGCTGAACGGCTATTGCGCCGCGGCAGAGGCCCTGCTTTCGCTCGGCGCGGGCGGTAGTCCTCCCGACCGCAACGGCAATACGCTCATGCACTATCTCGCGGCCGTGACGCACCTCCGGCAACACGCCGTCTCCGCCTTTTTCCTGCTCAACCTCGCCTTGCGATTCGGCCACGATCCCGCCGAACCCAACCGGGAAGGCACGACGCCGTGCGCACTGCTTCGCGACGGCCTTGCGCAGTACCTGCGGCTCAATCAAACGATGATTGCGCAAGCGCGCGAGCGGGCAAGGCGTGGCGTGTCGGCCTCCACGGCGCCCATTGCCTCGGGCGCCAACCGTCATGTACCGCCCTTCGTCATCGCCGTGGCCGCCGAGGCGCATCGACTCATCGCGCAGGGGCACGACCCCTTGCTGCCGCACGAATCGATCTTCCAGTTGGGGATGTCGCTCCAGCGCGACGGCGTCGACATCGGGCAACGACATACCGACGGCACGCCCCCGGTCCTGTGGCTGGCCCGACAGGGATACTGCGGCGCCGCCGAAGTGCTGCTCGCACTCCACCCGAACGCCAACGCCTGCGGGCCGGACGGCAATACGCTCATGCACGCCCTGGCGGGCGCGACCCGCACGCGTGAGAGCGCCATCCTGGCCGACTACATGCTGAGCACAGCGTTGCGGTATGGTGGCGATCCCACCCGGCCCAATCGATGCGGAAATACGGCACTCTCGTTCCTGAGCACCGAGCGCACCCGGTTCGTGCGGGCCAGCTTCGCGTTCGTCTCCGAGACGCGCAACAGCGCGCGACAGAAGGTCGCCCAACGGCAATAGCGCGCGCCCCAACATGCAGCGGATCGCGCGCTTCGGGCGGATCGGGCGGATCGGGCGCTTCCACCGTGTCGATCGCGCGACAGCCCGTCGCGACGATGCGACATTACGCCGCATCCCTATAACATGCATTTAATTTGCATCTTATAATGCGCTCGCCGGGTCCCTAAAGAGATGGTCGTGTTGTGAGCCCTGGGACACCGGCGACCGAATGCCGCACCGAGAATCTTCCGCACAATGAGATCCGGCGGTGCTGATGGAATACCCACAAGTGCGACAAAAAAGATGCATATGAATTGCATCTTACAAACTCAGGAGTTTTTGCCATGCTTTCCGCAGCTTCCCGCCCCTACATCGATGCGAGTGTTCCGGTTTTGCGCGAGCACGGTCTTGCGATCACGCGCCACTTCTACGCAAGCATGTTCGAAGCCCATCCTGAGCTGCGCAACCTCTTCAACATGGGCAATCAAGCCAGTGGCGCGCAGCAACAGTCGCTCGCCTCGGCCGTGTTCGCGTACGCCGCGAACATCGACAACGCCGCGGCGCTTGGGCCGGTGCTCGAGCGTATCGTGCACAAGCACGTGTCGGTCGGCATCACGCCGTCGCATTACCCGATCGTTGGCCGCCATTTGCTCGGCGCCATCAAGGACGTGTTGGGCGACGCCGCCACGCCCGCACTGATCGCCGCGTGGGACGAAGCCTACTGGCTGCTCGCCGGCGAACTGATCGCGGCAGAAGCCCGTTTGTCGGAACGCACGCACTCGCCGCTGGGCGCGCTGCGCGAACTGGTGGTGGCCGACGTCGACCGCGAAACGGATCACATCGTCTCGTACTACCTGACCACGCCCGAAGGTGGCTCGCCGGGTGAGTTCGCCCCGGGACAATATGTGAGCGTCTCGGTGACGCTGCCGGATGGCCTGCAACAACGCCGTCAATATAGTCTGTCCGACGCACCGCAAGCCGCGCACTGGCGCATCACCGTCAAGGCTGAGGCCGCCGACGAAACGAAGCCGGCCGGTCAGGTCTCGAACTGGCTGCACGCGAATGTGAAGGCCGGCGACCGCCTGCTCGTGAGCGCGCCGTACGGCGAGTTCACGACGTCGCTCGACGAGGCTCGCCCGCTCGTGCTGCTCAGCGCCGGCGTCGGTATTACGCCGATGATGTCGATGGTCGCCGCGCTGGCGGCCAAGGGGTCGCGCCGCGAGATTCTGTTCGCGCATGCCGCCCGCCACGGCTCGCATGTCGCTCTGCGCCGTCACCTGACGTTCGCGGCTACGCAACTGCCCAACCTGCGCGTGGCGACGTTCTTCGAAACGCCGCAAAGCCACGAACGCGAAGGCGCCGACTACAGCTACGCCGGCCGCATGGACATCTCGCGCCTCGCACTGCCTGCCAACGCCGATTACCTGCTGTGCGGCCCGGTGCCGTTCATGCAGACGCAATGGCGCGCCCTGCGCGACGCCGGCGTGCCGGCTGAGCGTCTGCATCGTGAAGTCTTCGGTCCGGACGCGCTCGATCACCTGCTCTGATCCAGCCCCGCGGTAAACGACACGAGGCCCCCGAATCCGGGGGCCTCGTGTCGTTTTGTCATCGAGATGCAGCGCCCCCGCCGCGCGGGCCGCCGCCGATGACACCTCAGTCGATCAAGGCGCCCGAGGCGTCATAGAACGGATGCGAGCCGCCCGCATCGTCGACGAAGGCCAGATGCGAGACCAGTCCGATCTGCGGCGTGAATCGATGCAGTTGGAACGCCGGCGGATCGAGCGCCCACGCGGACGGTCCGCCCTCGCGCAGATCGAGCGCGACCTGGTGGGCCGGTGACGGGCATACGCTCGCAATGGTGCCGGCAAAGCGCGTATGAATCGGCCGATGGACGTGACCGCAAATCAATCGCTCGACGTTGTCGAAACGGCGCACCACGTCGGCGAGCTTCGCCGCATCGGCGGCATCGAGCGCCTGAGCATCCATGTGCTCGATACCACACGCGAAAGGCGGATGGTGCATGGCGATCACCGTCGGCGTGGCGGTATCGCTGGCGAGCGCCGCTTCGAGCCATTGCAGACGCTGGTCGCACAAGCGCCCACCGCCGTTGGGCGGGTCCTGCGTATCGAGCGCCACGAGCCGCAGCGCGCCGAGCGTCGCCGTGTACTGCACGAAGCTGCCCGGCTCGCCGAGATACGTGTGCTCGGGAAACACCTCGCGCAGTGCGTCGCGACCGTCGTGATTGCCGATGATGAGGTAGTACGGGATCTGCAACGGCGCGAGCAAACGACGCAGGTGCTCATATTCCTCGCGCGCACCGAAATCGACGAGATCGCCCGTCAGCACAACGAATTCGGGACGCGGCACCAGCGTATTCAGACGCGCCACGCAGCGCTCGAGATAGGCGGCGGTATCCACGCGCCGATAGGCCAGCTTGCCGGGCCGTTTGATGTGAAGGTCGCTGATTTGTGCGAACAGCATGGGCAGTTTATCCGTGAAGCGAAAAGACATGGGCGGCGGGCAGCGACAACCCGACCTGTTCGCCGACGCGGCATGCGCGACGGCTGGACACTTCGACCAGCACCGACCCCGCGGCGGACACGCCGCCCAGCGTCAGTCGGGTACGGTCGCCGAGAAACTGTACTTCCTCGATACGGCCGACGAGCGCTGCATCGTCCGCCGGCACGACCACCGCATCTTCCGGGCGGAAGTACAACTCCTGCACGTCGGCACGCACATTCGGGCAGGCAAAACGTCCGCCTTCCAGATGGAAATGTCCTTCGCGCCACACGCCGGCCAGACGGTTGATCGTGCCGACAAAGTTGGCCACGTGGCGCGAGGCCGGTTGGTAGTAGATGTCTCGCGGCGCGCCGATCTGCTCGATGCGACCCGCGCTCATCACCACGATGCGATCGCCCAACGCCATCGCCTCGTCCTGATCGTGGGTCACATACACCGTTGTGACCCCCAGGCCACGCAGCAGACGATCCATATCGGCGCGCACCGTCTCGCGCAGCTTGGCGTCGAGGGCCGTGAGCGGCTCGTCGAGCAGCAACACGCGCGGCTCCGGCGCGAGCGCGCGCGCCAACGCCACGCGCTGCTTCTGACCGCCCGAGAGCTGCGCGATCGCGCGCTCGGCGAACGGCGTGAGCTGCACGAGGTCGAGCAGTTCGTTCACGCGCTTGTCGATCTGCGCGGACGGCAGGCCCCGCAGCTTCAGGCCGTACGCGACGTTGCCGCGCACGGTGAAGTTCGGGAACAGCGCGTAGTTCTGGAACACCATCCCCACGCGGCGCTTCTCGATGGGCAGACGCGTGACGTCTTCGTCGCCGAAGCGCACGCGGCCGCCGGCGTCGGGCCGCTCGAGTCCGGCGATCATGCGCAGGGTCGTGGTCTTGCCACACCCCGACGGGCCGAGCAGCACCAGCGTCTCGCCCGCGCCGATCGTCAGATCGAGGGGCTGCAACACCGTGGTGCCGTGAAACGTCTTGGCACAGCGTTCGAGATGAATTGGGATGGAAGTCAGTTTCATCGTCATATCCTAAGCATTCGGTGGCGTACTCGCATCCGCCGGATCAAGTGCGGCCACGCGCCGACGTTTTCCCGTTCGACACTTTGGCCCGTTGCGCCGTCATCTGCATGACGACCAGCAACGGCACGATCATCACGAAAAACACCGCCGTGTACGCGCTGCCGATCTCCAGGCGCAGCGACGCGTAAGCGTCCGCCAGCCCCACGGGCAGCGTCTTCGTGTCGGGCGTGTGCAGCATCCACGTCAGGTTGAATTCACCGAGCGAAAGCGTCACCACGATGAGTGCGGCCGCCACGATCTCGCTGCGGATGTTGGGCAGCACCACCGTCGTGAAGCGCCGCAGGAAACCCGCGCCGAGGCTTGCCGCGCCCTCCTCCATCAGCTTGATGCGCGCGTCGGCGCATGCCGCCGCCACGGCACGCACCATGAACGGCAGCGTGAAGATGACGTGCCCCACGACAATGAACGCGAGACTCTCGCGGAAGCCGCGCATGCCGCCATACACGCTGATCAGCGCGAGCGCACTGGCCAGCCCGGGGAGCGCGATGGGCAACGTCAGCAGCTCCTCGATCCAGCGCGCCATGCGGCTGCGCCAGCGCGCCAGCACGTAACCGGCCGGCACCCCGAGCAGCGTCACCAGCACAAGCGTGGCGGCGCCGACGTACAGCGAATTCAGAATCGCGTCGTGATAGTCCTGCCAGACCTGGATCACCCACTTGAACGTGAGGCCGGCCGACGGACCCCGGAAATAGTTCACCGACAGCCCGGCAAGTATCGACATGCCCACCGGCACCAGCAGGAACGCACACATCAGCAGCGTGAGCAGCAGTTGCAGCGTGAAAAGCGTTTTCTTGAGCATGCGAATCAACCTCCGGCGGCAACCGCCTGCCCCGTGAAATTGCGGGCCAGCATGAGCACCGCCCACGTCACCACGCCGAGCACCACCGAGAGCGCCGCCGCCGTCGCCACGTTGGCGTTGAGCGTGAACTCGGTGTAGATGGTCATGGGCAGCACGTCGATGTCGGTCGCCAGCGTAAAGGCCGTGCCGAATGCGCCGACCGAGGTGGCGAAACACATCGCACCCGACGCGATCAGCGCCGGCGCCAACGCAGGCAGCGTCACGTCGCGCGCGATGGCGAACGGCCCGGCGCCCAGCGACGCGGCCGCTTCGGTGAGCGAGTGATCGAGCGACTCCGCCGCGGCCATCACAGCGAGGATCACGCGCGGAATCGAGAAATACAGGTAGCCGATGAAGAGCCCGGTGAGCGAGTACGCGAACACGAGTTTGTGGCCAAGGAGTTTCGCCGACAGATCGCCGATGAGCCCCTGACGCCCCGCCAGCATGATGACCATGAAGCCGACCACCACGCCGGGGAACGCCAACGGCAGCGTCAGCATCGATACGAGCGCCGATTTCCCCAGGAAGTCGTGACGGGTGAGGAAGAGGCCCGCCACCAGCGATAACGCCAGCGTGGCAAGGGTGACCAGCGCCGAGAGCGCGATGGTCTGCCACAGGCTGTCGAGATAACGCGCATTGGTGAGAATGGCGCGATAGGTCTCGAACGCGTGACCGTCGCCGCTCACCTGCACCAGGGCAGCCATTGGCAACAGCCAGAACGCCAGAAAGACCGCCAGCGCCGGCAGCAGCAGTGCCACGCGCCAGCCGCGCGGCAGAGTCAGGTCACGCATCGCTTGTTTTGCTCCTCTTCCTCGTTGAACGTCAGGGCGAAACGACCCTGCGTGCTTAGCGCACGTTCTTCAGATACTGCTGACCGAACGCGTCCTGCTGCGCGGCGAGCTTCTGCAAATCGACCGGTTTCACCCGCGCGTAGTCGCTCGCGGGCAAGAACTTGGCGGCGACCTCGGCCGGCATCGTGCTCGCGCGCACCGGACGCAGGAACGCTTGCGCCCAATGCGCCTGGCCCTTGTCGGACAGCGTGTAGTCGATCACCTTCTTGCCGTTGTCCGGGTGCGGGCCGTTCTTCACGAGCGCGATCACGTACGGCAG
The DNA here is from genome assembly GCF_902459665.1 of Pandoraea cepalis. Classification (GTDB taxonomy): domain Bacteria; phylum Pseudomonadota; class Gammaproteobacteria; order Burkholderiales; family Burkholderiaceae; genus Pandoraea; species Pandoraea cepalis. Next base: position 235,770 of record NZ_CABPSL010000003.1, read on the forward strand.
CGACACGGTGCCTTCCTTCGGGATCACGAACTGCACGTTGGCGTGGTCCTTGTAGATGGCACGATAGGCGTTGAAATCGAAGTCGATCAGGATGGGGATCTCACCCGAGAGCACGCGCGCATACGCCGTTTGCTTCGGCACGATCGGGGCGTTCGCCTTGAGCTTCTGGAGATAGCTGATGGCCGGACCGAAGTTGTCCATCGACCCGCCGAGCGCCTGATTGGCAGCAATCGCGGCGGCATAGCCGGCGAATGCGCTGCTCGGATCCAGGTAACCCACCATGCCGCGATATTCCGGCTTGAGCAGGTCGGCCCACGAACGCGGCACCGGCTTGCCTTCCAGCGCGTCGCGGTTCACGAAGAAGCCGACCGTGCCCGAGTGGATCGTCGTCCACATGCCGTTCGGATCCTTCATGGCGGCCGGCACCTGATCCCAGTTCGCCGGCTTGTACGGCGCGAGCAGGCCCTTCTTCGCCGCTTCGATGGCAGACGTGATGCCCAGATACACAATGTCGGCCACCGGCGCTTTCTGCTCGGCGATCAATTGCGCAACGGCCTGGCCGGAGTTCTTGTTATCGAGCGGCACGCGAATGCCGGTGTCTTGTGCAATCGCCTTGACCTGACCGGCCCAGTCGGCCCATTCCGGCGGGCAGTTGTAGCAGATGGCCGTCTGCTGAGCCTGCGCGGCGCCAGCGCCGAGCAGGGTGAACAGCGCCAGCGTGCGGGCGGCGCGGGTGATCCAAAGCTTCATGTTGGTAAGCTCCTGAATGTCTGAGCGTTGGCGGAACTCACGTGCCGCCGGATAAGTGCGGGCCTCATGCCCGGATGCCTGATTGCCTCGGCCGGCGCTGAACTCTCTTTCCGGAGTCAGTCGTCGGCCGCTTTCCTTGCTACTACGTTCCCTTCAAAACCGTGCAATACCGTTCGATGGCGCGTCTCACCCCCGCCGGCGCGGCGGTGCCGACACCGTGCCGCCGCGACGAATCTCGTGCGGCAGAATCAGCGCATGGCTGAGTGAGGCGTCGTGCGAGGGCGTCGCGCCGACGCGCGCGTCGATCTGGGCGAGCAAACGTTGCGCCGCGTGACGGCCGATGTCCACACTCGGCTGTACGACCGTCGCCAGCGTCGGCGAGAGCAGCTCGCCCACCCCCAGCCCGTCGAAGCCCAGCACCGACATATCGTCGGGCACCCGCAGCCCCGCCTCGCGCAGGGCGCGCATCACGCCAAGGGCGAGCAGATCGTTGGAGCAAAACAGTGCCGTGGGACGCGCGCCGTCGCGCTCGCGCTGCGCGAGCCATTCGCGCACCCGCTCGCCACGGGCCCCGCTGTTGAAGTCGATCTCAAAGGCCGGCCGCGGCGTCAGCCCAGCGGCCTGCATGGCATCGCCGTAGCCGAGATAGCGGCGCTTGGCGCGGTCGGAAGCATGCAACGCGCCCGTCACCATCACGATGTCACGATGACCCGCCTCGATCAGCATGGCCACCCCCTGCGCGGCAGCGGTCCGATTGTCCACGGAGACGCACGGACGCTCCGGCGCATCGTTATAGACGAGTTGGCACGCCACGCCCTCCGCCGCGATATCGTCGAGCAGCGCGCTGTGCTCGGCGTCGGCCAGCGTCAGCAGCAGGCCATCAACGCGCTGCTGCAGCAAGGTCTCGATGGCGTTGCGCTCGCGCTCCGGGTCGTATTGGGTGGTAACGAGCAACAACCGTCGGCCCGTGCCGTCAATGGCGGCTTCAATGCCTTCCAGGCAATCGGCAAAGACCGGGTTGCCCAGCGTGGGCAGCATCACGCCGATCAGTCCCGTACGCTCGCCGCGCAACTGTCGGCCAAGCGCATTGGGACGAAATTTGAGCTCGGCGGCGGCCGCCTGCACGCGCGCCAGTGTCTCGGGACGCACCAACCGAGGTGAATTGAGCGCGCGCGACACCGTCGCAATCGAACACCCCGCGCGCTGCGCCACGTCCCGAATATCTGCCACGCTCGTCTCCTTTGTGTCGTACCGTCGATATTTGCCGTTGACGGATTTTTTGCAAATGTAAACGTTTACGAAAACGTTTTCACTTCGGGATTCTATGGAGACAATGTGATGAATTCATGACATCGCCCAAAAAATGACAAGGAACGACAACGGGCAGACACCGCTGGCAATTCGCCCGTCCAGCCCTGGCTCGCATTGCCCGGGGTGGTCGACATGAGCAGCGGCACGCCGGACCCCGGGATGCCGCCTATACTGAAATTCCCCAGCCCGAAGGGGCATGACGGCACCCTCTCCCTCCACGACCGGGATCGGCCATGAACGACTATCACTTCCTCACCTTGTGGCGGCTCACCGCGCCGCTGGACGAAGTCTGGGACGCGATTCGCGACGTCGACCACTGGGCACGGTGGTGGCCGTGCGTGCGCGACGTGCGCACGCTTGATCCGGGCGACGCGCAAGGCGTGGGCGCGGTGCGTGTGCTGACCTGGCACGGTGCGCTGCCCTACTCGCTCACCATCGAGACGCGCGTCACGCACGTCGACCCGATGCGCGAGGTGCGCAGTGTCGCGTCAGGCGAGCTGGAGGGCACCGGCGTGTGGCGCTTCGACACGGAAGGGCCGATCACGGCGGTGCGCTATGCCTGGGACGTGCATACGGAGCGCGCCTGGATGAACAAGCTCGCGCCCATTGCCCGTCCGCTGTTCCGCTGGAATCACAACTACGTCATGCGACGTGGCGGCGAAGGCCTCGCGGCATTGCTCAACGCCCATCTGGTGGAGTGCCTCGACACCGACCTGCCGCCCGCCGCCATCGGCGAAGCGCGCGAGGCGCGCGCACGGATGAGCCACGACGCGCACCACTGAGCCTGGCTGCTGTTCCCCGCTGCCCCCTTTCTGTTCCCTGCTGCCCCTTGCTATTCCAATCAGGAATAGACACCACGATAGTTTTCATTATTTTTTATATAGCCAGATGCCTAGACTGGAGGGCATCCGGCGGTTGTGCCTTGGCGTTCGCGCCCTCGCCACCCCGCAAAACACCCTGCTCCAGGAGACCTCGTGAGCCTTGCGACTCCGCCGCTGCTGCGGCACTACGTAGATGGCGCGTTCATTGCCACCGATCGCCAGTTCGATAATGTCAGCCCTGTCGACGGGCGGCTCGTCGCGAAGGTTTGCGAAGCCGACGCCGCTACCGTCGATCGCGCCGTGCGCGCCGCGCGCCGTGCCCTGCACGACGGGCCGTGGGGCAACACCACGCCCGCCGAGCGCGCCGCGGTGCTGCATCGGATCGCCGACGGCATCCAGGCGCGCTTCGACGATTTCGTCGCGGCCGAAGTGGCCGACACGGGCCGCCCCGTCGAACAGGCCCGCACCCTCGACATCGCACGCGGCATCGCCAACTTCCGCATGTTCGCCGATCTCGTCAAGACGGCCGGCACCGAGATGTACGACATGCGCGCCGCCGACGGGGGCGACGTCATGAGCTACGTCACGCGCAAACCGCTCGGGGTCATCGGCATCATCTCGCCGTGGAACCTGCCGCTGCTGCTCTTCACATGGAAGGTGGCCCCCGCGCTGGCGATGGGCAACTGCGTGGTCGCCAAGCCGTCGGAAGAAACGCCCTCTTCCGCCACCCTGCTCGCCGAGGTGATGGACGCCGCCGGCGTGCCGCCCGGGGTCTTCAACCTCGTGCACGGCTTCGGCCCGGGCTCGGCCGGCGAACACCTGACGAAACACCCGGACGTAGCGGCGATCACCTTTACCGGCGAGTCGCGGACCGGCAGCGCGATCATGAAGGCCGTGGCCGACGGCGTGAAGGAAATCTCGTTCGAACTGGGCGGCAAGAACGCCGCTGTCGTGTTCGCGGACGCCGACTTCGAGCGCGCGCTCGATGGCGTGGTTCGCTCGTCGTTCACCAACGCGGGTCAGGTGTGCCTGTGTTCGGAGCGCGTCTATGTCGAGCGGCCGATCTTCGACCGTTTCGTCGCCGCGCTGGCCGAGCGTGCCGCCGCGTTGCGCATCGACGCGCCCGACGCCATCGGCGTGCAGATGGGTCCGCTCGTGTCTCGCAAACATCGAGAGAAGGTGCTCGCTTACTATCGTCTGGCGGTGGAAGAAGGCGCGACGGTCGTGACCGGCGGCGGCGTGCCCGCCTTCGGCGATGCCCGCGACGACGGCGCCTTCGTCCAGCCCACGGTCTGGACCGGCCTGCCCGATACGGCGCGCTGTATCCGCGAGGAGATCTTCGGCCCCGTGTGCCACGTCGCCCCGTTCGATAGCGAGGACGAAGTGATTCGCCGCGTCAACGACAGCGAGTACGGACTTGCCGGTTGCGTATGGACAACGAACCTGTCGCGCGCGCATCGCGTGGCGCGTCAGTTCCAGACGGGGCTCGTGTGGGTGAACACCTGGTTCCTGCGAGACCTGCGCACGCCGTTCGGCGGCGTGAAGCGCTCGGGACTGGGCCGCGAAGGCGGACGCCACTCGCTCGACTTCTATTCCGAAATCACCAACATCTGCATCAAACTGTGAGGCGACGGTGCGGGGGTATCGATGGGGGTCGAGCCCCCCGCACCCGTGCGCCGTCCCAAGAACAAGGCACAACGGAGACTGACGACACATGAGCGCATCGCAAGACACGCAGGCCCGCGTGGTGGCCGGCAAGGCCAAGCCGCGCGGCAAGTTCCCGCACATCAAGCGCGCCGGCGACTTTCTGTTCGTCTCGGGCACCAGTTCGCGCCGCCCGGACAACACCTACGCCGGTGCGCAGGTCGATGCGCTGGGCGTGACGCAGCTCGACATTCGTGAGCAGACGCGCGCCGTCATTGAAAACATTCGCGACATTCTCGCCAGCGAAGGCGCCACCCTCGCCGACGTGGTCGAAGTCGGCGCGTTCCTCGTGAACATGAACGACTTCGGCGGCTACAACGCGGTGTACGGCGAGTATTTCGACGAGAGCGGGCCGACGCGCACCACGGTGGCCGTCCACCAGTTGCCGCATCCGTTGCTGCTTATCGAAATCAAGTGCGTGGCCTACGCGCCGCGTTCGCGTTGAAGCACCCCGAGACTCCACCTGACGCCGCATGACCCGGGAGACAGCATGTTGACGTATGGCAAGCCTTTCAATTTCCAGCGATGGATCGACGATCACGCGTCACTGCTCAAGCCGCCCGTCGGCAATCAGCAGGTCTGGCAGGACAGCGATTTCATCGTGACGGTGGTGGGCGGACCGAACCATCGCACCGACTTTCACGACGACCCGCTCGAGGAGTTTTTCTATCAGTTCAAGGGCAACGCGTGGGTCAATCTGTGGATCGACGGCCGCCCGGAGCGCATCGACCTCAAGGAGGGCGACATCTTCCTGCTGCCGCCGCATGTGCGCCACTCGCCGCAGCGGCCCGAAGCGGGAAGCCTGTGCCTGGTGATCGAACGCCAGCGCCCGCCCGGCCTGCTCGACGGTTTCGAGTGGTACTGCCTCCAATGCGGCACGCTGGTTCACCGTGTGGAAGTGCAGCTCAAGAGCATTGTGACCGACCTGCCGCCGCTGTTCGAAACGTTCTACGGCACCGAGTCGCTGCGCCGCTGCCCGAGTTGCGGCGAGATCCACCCGGGCCGCGCCGCGCAACCCAAGACTACGGCACCGGCGTCGGCCTGATTCGCGACGCCGCGCCCAGCCCCTTACCCGTTACGTCATGAAGAAAATCGACATGCACGCCCACTTCTTCCCGCGCATCACGCGGGACGAGGCGGCCCGCCTTGACCCCGCTACCGCGCCGTGGCTGCGCATCGACGACGGCGGCGAGACCGGCAACATCATGCTCGACGACCGCGCCTTCCGACCGGTCTACCGCGCGCTGTGGGACCCCGCGCTGCGCGTCGAAGAACTCGACCGTCACGGCATCGACCTGCAAGTGGTCTGTGCCACGCCGATCATGTTCGGCTATCGCTACGACGGGCACGCAGTCATGGACTGGGTGCAGCGCATGAACGATCTGGCGCTCGAGCACTGTGCCTACGCGCCGTCGCGCCTGAAGGCGATGGCGCAAGTACCGCTGCAGAACCTCGATCTGGCCTGCGCGGAAGCGTCGCGCGCCAAGGCGAGCGGCCACGTCGGCGTGCAGATCGGCAACCATCTCGGCGACAAGGACCTGGACGACGAACAGCTCGTGGCCTTCTTGCGGCACTGCGGCAACGAACACATCCCCGTGCTCGTGCATCCGTGGGACATGATGACCGACGGCCGCATGAAGCGATGGATGATGCCGTGGCTCGTCGCCATGCCTGCCGAGACGCAGCTCTCGATCCTCTCGCTGATCCTTTCTGGCGCGTTCGAGCGTCTGCCCCGCTCGCTCAAGCTGTGCTTCGCTCACGGCGGCGGCGCGTTCCCGTATCTGCTGGGCCGTGCCGAGAATGCCTGGCATTGCCGCGACATCGTGCGTGCCGACAGCCCGCATCCGCCGTCCCATTATCTGGATCGTTTCTACGTGGATAGCGCGGTGTTCGACCCGCGCGCCTTGCGCCTGCTGGTCGACACCCTGGGCTCGGAGCGCATCATGCTGGGCTCGGATCATCCGTTCCCGCTCGGCGAGCAGGACATCGGCCGCCTGGTGGCCGAGCAGCCCGATCTGGACGACGTGGCTCGCCACCGCATTCTGGCCGCGAACGCCCGCGAGTTCTTCGGCCTGTAACTGGTGCTTTCCCGAGGTGTTTTTGAAATCGCTTGCCTACGTAAAAGGCGTCGTTTACGCTGGGCACTTAAATATTTGATGCTTAAACAATTTAGGTAGTCTGACGCGCCTGGCCTGCGATGACCGACGTGAAGAAGCGGTCAAGTCTCCCGGCGCGAGTCCTCTGCGGAAAGTGTTTGCCTGTTTTGGAACTAAGTTTGGAGACCATGATGACGGGAACGAAGACCACGCAACGCAAAGCCATCGCCGTGCTCGGCGCCCTTGCCGCCGGCGCGGCGATATTCGCCTCGAGCGGCGCGCACGCCCAGGTGAAAATCGGCTTCATCGGTACGCTCTCCGGCCCGGGCGGCGCGCTCGGCCAGGACCAGTACGACGCCTTCATGCTCGCCATCGAGCAAAAGGGCGGCAAACTGGGCGGCGTGCCGGTGCAGGTGATCAAGGAAGACGACCAGCTCAAGCCCGACGTCGGCGTGCAGGCCGCGCAGAAGCTGGTGGAGCGCGACAAGGTATCGCTCATCACCGGCGTGACGTTCTCGAACGTCATGATGGCCATTCACAAGACCGTGACGAATGCGGGCGTGGTCATGGTCGGCTCGAATGCCGGGCCGACTCCGATTGCCGGCGCGCAATGCTCGCCGAACTTCTTCTCGACGTCGTGGGATAACGACGAACTGCACGAGGCCGGTGGCCAGCTCTCGAGCGACCTGGGCTACAAGAAGATGTACGTGATGGCCCCGAACTATCAGGCCGGACGCGACGCCGTGAACGGCTTCAAGCGCGACTACAAGGGCCAGATCGTCGACGAGGTGTACACACAGGTCAACCAGCCCGACTACTCGGCCGAAATCGCCCAGTTGCAGGCCGCCAAGCCCGACGCCGTCTATGTGTTCTATCCGGGCGGCATGGGCGTGAACTTCGTCAAGCAATACCGTCAGGCCGGGCTGCTCGGCAAGATTCCGCTGATCTCCGTGTCGACCATCGACGGCTCGACCCTGCCCGCGCTCAAGGAACTGGCGGTCGGCGCCATCACCAGCGCCCCGTACTCGCCCGATCTCGACAACGCGCAGAACAAGCAGTTCGTGGCGAACTTCCAGAAGAAATACAACCGCGTGCCGTCGATGTATGCCGCGCAGTCCTACGACGCCGCCAACCTGATCGACTCGGCCCTCACGAAGACCAAGGGCAACGTGGCGGATCGCGAAGCGTTGCGCGCCGCACTCAAGGCGGCCGATTTCTCGTCGGTGCGCGGGCCGTTCAAGTTCGCCAGCAACCAGTTCCCCGTGGCGCAGTTCTACCGCGTGGATGTCGTGAAGGACGCCAACGGCGCCCGGTTCGCGACCAAGGGGCAGATTCAGATCAAGACGCGCGCCGATCTGGCCGCGCAGTGCAAGATCAAGTCGTAAGGCGACGGGCGGGCATCGCCGGCGTGCGGTTCGACGCGGACGATGCCCGCCGTTGCCGACGCGCCGCACGGCCGTCCCGGGCGGGCGCGATACCACGCGATAGGCCGGCGGCACTGCAGGTGCACGACCCGAGCCGTACCTGAGCACGATCGAGGGTTTATGAAGCGCTACCGCAATTTCGACGAGGCCGAGCTGGACGTTCAGTACAACGCTCGCGCCACCACGCCCAACGTTCTCGACATCCTGACGCAGTACGCCACCGAGAGCGCGCACGCCCGCGCGACCACGCCCTGCGTCCTCGATGTCGCCTACGGCGATCACCCCGACGAGACGCTCGACATCTTCCCGTCGCCGGTCCCCGACGCCCCCGTCTTCTTCTTTGTTCACGGTGGCTACTGGCGCGCGCTCGGCAAGGACGATTCGAGCAACATGGCGCCCGCCTTCACACGCGCCGGCGCGACGGTCGTCACGATCAACTATTCGCTTGCGCCCGGCGCCTCGCTTGATACCATCGTCGACCAGACGCGCCGTGCATTGGCCTGGGTGTACCGGCACATTGGCGAACACCACGGCGACGCCCGCCGCATCCACGTGTGTGGCAGCTCGGCCGGCGGCCACCTCGTGGGCATGCTGCTCGCTCAGGGTTGGCACGCCGATTACGGCGTGCCCCACGACGTCGTCGCCGGCGCCGCTCCGCTCTCCGGCCTGTTCGATCTCACGCCGATTCCGTTCACGCACATCAACGACTGGATGAAGCTGTCCGCCGACGACGCGCATCGCAACAGCCCCCACTTCCATCTGCCCGCGCACGGCTGCCCGATCGTGGTGTCCTACGGCGAGAGCGAGACGGCGGAATTCAAGCGCCAGAGCGAGGACTATCTCGCGGCATGGCGCGCCCGTGGCTTCGCAGGCGATTATGTCCCGATGCCCGGCACCAATCACTTCGATATCGTGCTCACGCTCAACGACACCGCCAGTCCGCTCACGCAAGCCATCTTTCGCCTGATGGGGCTACCCCGGGAGGCCACATGAGTCTGACGCTCTTCGTCATGCAGTGCCTGAACGGGCTGCAACTCGGGGTGCTGTTGTTCCTGATGGCGGCCGGGCTCACGCTGGTGTTCGGCATCATGAACTTCGTCAACCTCGCACACGGTTCGCTCTACATGATCGGGGCGTTCATCGCCGCCACCGTGTACAACCACACGGGCTCGTTCGCGCTCGCCGCGATCGCCATCGTTCCCGCAATGCTCGTGATCGGCCTGATCGTCGAATTCGTCGCACTCAAGACGCTGTACGACCGCGATCACCTGGATCAGGTGCTGGCCACCTTCGGTCTGATCCTGTTCTTCAACGAGCTCGCGCGCATGATCTGGGGGCCGTCGCCGTATTACATGGAAGTGCCCGACTGGCTCGCCGGCACGGTGGATCTGTTCGGCCTCGCGTATCCGGCGTATCGCTTCCTGATCATCGTGGTGGGGCTGGCCGTGGCGCTGGGCTGCTATCTGCTGATTCACCGCACGCGCATCGGCATGCTGATCCGCGCCGGGTCGACCCATCGCCAGATGGTCGGCGCGCTCGGCGTGAACATCGTGCTGCTCAACTCGCTGCTGTTCGGACTGGGCGCGATTCTCGCCGGGATCGCCGGGCTCATGGCCGGCCCCATCCTGTCGGTGCAGCCGGGCATGGGCGAGCCGATCCTGATCCTGACGATGGTCGTGATCGTGATCGGCGGCATCGGCTCGGTGCGCGGGGCATTTCTCGCGGCGCTGATCGTCGGCGTGGTCGATACCGTGGGACGCACTGCCCTGCCCACGCTGCTGCGCAGCCTCATGGAGCGCAGCACCGCCGACACCGCCGGGCCCGCGCTCGCTTCGATGCTCATCTACCTTGTCATGGCCGCCGTGCTTGCCGTGCGTCCGCAAGGTCTCTTCCCGGTCAAACACGGTTGACGATGGAAATGAAACTCAATCTTCGCACCGCCGTGCCGCTGCTGTTGCTCGCCGTGCTGGCGTTGGTGCCCCTCTACGCGACGTTTGCCCAGCAACCGTTCTATCTCACCTTGTTCGGGCGCATTGTGGTGTTCGCCATCGCGGCCGTCTCGCTCGATCTGATTCTCGGCTACGGCGGCATGGTGAGTTTCGGCCACGCGCTGTATCTCGGGCTGGGCGCGTATGTCGTCGGCATTCTCAGCTATCACGGCATCGACAACGGCTTCCTGCATCTCGGGGCGACGCTGCTGCTGTGTGCCGTCGTCGGCGCCGTCACCGGCTTGCTCTCGCTGCGCACGACCGGCATCGCCTTCATCATGATTACGCTGGCGTTCGCTCAGATGTTCTACTTCCTCGCCGTCGGCCTGAGGCAATACGGCGGCGACGACGGCCTGCCAGTCACCGCCGGCAGCCGCTTCGGCAGCATGACGCTCGACGACCCCGCCACGCTGTATTACGTGGCGTTCGCCGTGCTGTGCCTGTGCGTATGGGCCGGTCGCCGGCTGGTCGATGCGCGCTTCGGCATGGTCATTCGCGGCGCGCGCCAGAACGATCGCCGCATGCGCGCGCTCGGCTATCCGACACTGCGTTACAAGCTGGTGGCGTACATCATCAGCGCCATGACCTGCGGCGTGGCGGGCATGCTCTACGCCAACCTCACGCATTTCGTCTCGCCCGCCTACATGGCGTGGACGGCGTCGGGCGAGTTGATCGTGATGGTCGTCCTCGGTGGGCTGGGATCGTTCTTCGGGCCGGTACTGGGCAGCGCCGCCATGCTGCTGATCGAGGAATGGCTCAAGGGCATGACGGAGCACTGGATGATTATCTTCGGGCCGCTCATCGTCGTGGCGGTGCTGGTATCGCGACGCGGCCTGTATGGCCTGCTCGGCGACCTGCAGGTGCGGCTCGCCCGGCGCGCCCGTACCGTGGAGGGCAAGGCATGACCCTGCTTCAAGTCGACCAACTGGTCAAACGCTACGGCGGGCTGATCGCCACCGATCACTTTTGCCTGGATGTCGCGCCGGGGGAGCTGCACGCCATCATCGGCCCGAACGGCGCCGGCAAGAGCACGCTCATCGGCCAACTGGCCGGCGAACTGCGCGCCGACGAAGGCAGCATTCATTTCGATGGACACGACATCACGGCCATGCCAATCGAGCAGCGCGCCCGCTCGGGGCTCGCGCGCTCGTACCAGATCACGTCGGTGTTTCGCGAATTCACCGCGCTGGAGAACGTGCTCGTGGCCGTTCAGGCGATGCAAGGCCATAGCTTCGGCTTCTGGCGGCCAGCCATTCGCGAAGCGGCGCTCGTCGAACCGGCGCGCGAGATCCTGGCGCGCACCGGACTGGCCGCGCGCATGCACGTGCCCGCCAGCGCGCTTGCCCACGGCGAACATCGTCAGCTCGAACTGGCCATGGCGCTCGCGGGACGCCCGAAACTGCTGCTGCTCGACGAGCCGATGGCCGGCATGTCGCAGGCCGAGTCCGAACAGATGACGCATCTGCTCGCCGATCTCAAGGGCGATTACGCCATCGTGCTGGTGGAGCACGACATGGACGCGGTCTTCGCGCTGGCCGACCGCATCACCGTGCTCGTCTACGGGCGCGCCATCGCTTGCGGCAACGCGGACACGATCCGCAACGACGCGGGCGTGCGCGAAGCCTATCTCGGGGATGACACCCGCAACGAAATGCTGGGAGCGACCGCATGAGCCCCTTGTTGTCTTTGTCTGGCGTCGAGTCGTACTACGGCGCGAGTCAGGCGCTGTTCGGCATGCAACTCGACATCGAGCGGGGGGCGTTCGTCACGCTACTCGGCCGCAACGGCATGGGCAAGTCGACCACGGTCAAGTCGATGACGGGCCTCATGCGCCCTGCCCGTGGCGAAATCGTGTTCGACGGACAGCCGGTGCACGCCAGCCCGTCGCACCGTATCGCGCGCGCGGGCATGGGACTCGTGCCGGAGGGACGCCAGATTTTCCCCACGCTGACAGTGCGCGAGAACCTCGTGGCCACCGCCAGCAATCGTCATGGTGCGCGCTCGCCGTGGACACTGGAGCGCATCTACGCCCTGTTTCCGCGGCTGCGCGAACGCGAGAAAAACCTCGGCAGCAACCTGTCCGGCGGCGAGCAGCAGATGCTCGCGATCGGCCGCGCGCTGATGACGAATCCGAAATTACTCATTCTCGACGAAGCGACGGAGGGGCTGGCACCGCTCATTCGGGGTGAAATCTGGCAGTGCCTGAAGCAACTCAAAGGCAGCGGTCTGTCGATCCTGTGCATCGACAAGAACCTTGCACCGATGCTCGAACTCGGCGATCGCCACTACATCGTCGACAAAGGCCGTGTAGCTTGGCAAGGCGACTCGCCAAGCCTGCGTCGCGCGTTGCCGGAATTACAGGCGTATCTGGGCGTTTGAGGCACGCGCCACGCTGCGTACCGCACCGTTTTGCGTACACTCTACGGCACCTCGTTTCGGCGGGGTGCTTGGTCCTCGATGGGTGTCATACGCGAAAATCCGGAGTGTTTTGTGAAAGCACCCAGTAGAACTCTGTGGTGCAATCGGTTCCGCTTGATTGACTTCGCAAGCGTGCTTATCCCTTCACTTAACACCGACACCCGGGTAGGACTATGGCTTACTCCAATACGCCTTCGAATCCCTTCCGCTGGCTGCTCTCTCAGGACACCGGTGCGCCACCGCCTGCCGAACCGGCGCACGTCAAGAACGGCCTTCCTGCGGATCTTCCGCTCAATATCAAGGAGCTGCCGCGCACACCGCTTCCGAAACTTGAAGTTTTTCCCGACGAATTGCTCGCCCTGCGCAAGCATCTCGGCATGTCGCGTAACGTCTTCGCGCACTACTTGCGTACGAATCCGCGCACGCTGGAGAACTGGGAGCAGGGTCGCGCGCGCCCCAATGCCCAGGCCGCCTGCCTCATTCGGCTCGTGCAACAGAACCCCGGGCTAGTCTCGTCGCTCGCACGTCTCTGACCCGCATTCGCACGATCGTCATCGCATCCGTGGTGGCTTCGCTGCAGGGTTTCGCAAGTGTCGCGATTGCATTCACGCCATTCGCCGCGTCGGCAGTTCGCGTTACGGTTGGGGCGCGTGGGCAGGTTCATGCGCCGGCCCATCGCAAAGGGCGGCACGCCGATGCACCGGCATGCCGCCCTTCGTTTGGGCGACATCGGCAGGAAGGCGCTACGGCCTGAGGCCGCACGCTTCGCGAAGGCAGGCGACGAAACGCTCACAAGCCGGGCTCGGCGGCCTGTCGGCACGCAGCGAATACCCCACATCGCCGAAGCTGCCGGGCATGGTGTCGGCCAGCACCCGCAGCAATCCCGATTCCACGAACGGCGTGGCCGCCACACGCGGCATCAGCGCCACTCGCGGGGTCTCCAGCATCAAGCCGATGTTGGTCAGCACCGAGAGCGACTCGACGACGTCCTCGGGCAACGCCAGCCCCGCATCGTGGAAGAGCCGCTCGGCAGCGAGCCGCGACGGCGATTCCGGCACCGGCAGAATCCACGCCCCTTCACGCAACTGCGCAAGCGGCACGCGCGCCGGCCCCTGTGGCCAGTGACGCGCCCCACCGACCACGCTGAGCGATTCGTTGAAGAGCACTTCGTGCGTCAGGGCGAAGGCGTTGGCGACAGGCAATGCCCGCTCGGGCAGACGGCCCACGACAATATCCAGGTCGCCGCTGGCCAGCGCGGGGAAGAGTTGCGCGGTCGTCGCTTCACGCACTGTGACCAGTACGCCCGGGGTCCGCGACTTGAGCATCGCAATCGTGCGCGGGAGAAGATCCGCGGCGGCCGAGATGAGCGTACCGACGATGACGTGTCCACTGGTACCTGCGCTGAACGCATTCACTTCGTCCGTAAGGTAGCGCAGCTCCGCCATCAGCGATTTCACGCGATGCCCGAGCAGTTCGCCCAGTTCCGTAGGCTGCATGCCGCGATTACTGCGTACGAAGAGCGGTCCTTCGAAACACGATTCCAGCTCGTGCACGATCTTGCTCACGGCCGGTTGTGTGAGACCGGTTTCGTTGGCGGCGCGCACGAGCGAGCCCGTCTCGAGCACGCGATCGAACACCTGAAGCTGGTGGAACTTGAGCTTTCGTCCGAGATTGAGGGAGGTCCAGGGCAGCGAGCGCATCGGCGTGCCGTTCAGGCCGCCGCCGCGGAGCCGGACGGTATCACCGCCCCCGGCACGCCCTGCGCCGCTGGCGCCACCGACGTAGCGGCGTCAGACTCGGCAGGTTCCCCCGGCAGGAATGCGACGACGTACTCCTCCAGCATCGCGGCGTCCGGCAGGGACGCCGGATTGACATGGTGGTTGACGAGGCATCCGTCGAACGTCAGCACAAGCATATCCACCAGACGCGCACGTCTCACGCTATCGCGCGCAAGGCTCGGTGCGACTGCCGCCAGCATGCCCGACAGATGCTCGCGAAACCAGCGCAGCAGCGATGCGTCGTACGGATCGCCCGGGCGGACGGTGGCCAGCGCCTGCACCAGGTTGTGCGAAAAGCCGTTGTCGAGTCTCGGCATCTGGACCAGCAGGCCGTCGAGCAGAGTACGCATGCGGGCGTGAGCGCCGTGCGCCGCCATCACCTCGGCTTCGAGCAAGGTAATGCGCGCCTTGAACCAGGTTTCGTAGACGCAGAAGAAGACCTGCAACTTCGCGGTGAAGTAGCTGTAGATGTTCGCGTGGGAAATGCCGGCACGCTTTGCGATCTGCACCATGGTCGTTTCGACATAGCCCTTGTCGAGAAACAGGGCATGCGACGCTTCCAGAATGGCCAGACGAATGTCTTCTTTCTTGACTTGTGGCATGGATAAGCTTGCGCGGATAGGCCGAGCACCTCAATCGATTTGTCTCAACAATCGCTGAATTCAGTACCGAACTTCAGCGGGCACAGTATGCCAGCGCAAACGCAGCTTGCGGCGAAAACTAAGCGCAAATACTCCCCCGGACTTTCCCGATGGTTTCAACGCATTCAGCGCGGTTTGCGATGACAGACATCGCGTAATACGCCGCGTAATCGCATACTCCGCGCATTCCGCACCTTCCGGCATGAATGGCGGCTTTTAAAGCGCCGGCCGAGACATTTCAAATTTGAACAATTTCGATGTCACGCTTTCGACAGCTCCGCTTTACAACGACATCCGCCGGCGGCGTCGCACAAGCACAGGAACATGAGCGATGGTGCGTGCGCCAGCGTCGCTGGTGTCGCCCTCCGCATCGTCAGAACGTCCACAATTTATTTCGGACTGCATTTTATATACCGATCGCACAGAAAGCACTGTGGAACTCACAGGTTCGCGACCGTCACGCCCGACCCAAGGGCTTTACAAAGTCTTACAAGATCGGGCGACCCAAATACCGCAACTTGCGTCAAACCTAAATCAATCAGCGCTGGCGACGGACGCCATGAATACGAATACCGCGCAATACCGCATTGGACTGCGCATCGACCGTAAATGGATCGTGTATCAAGCCTGCGCCGTCAGCGACCGCTGTTATTGAACGGCAGGCGATGCCTGCGATTGCCCGGGGCCCGACGCCCCCTCTTTGAAGGAGTCATGCGTCATGAAAACTACACAACGATGGATCTCGCACCTCTCCCGTCTGTCACGCTCGGCCGGCCCGGTACTCGCTGGGGCCGCATTGATCGGCACGCTGGCCGGCTGCGGCGGCATGACGCCCCGCGAATCGCGTAATACGGCAGTTGGCGCCGGCGTCGGCGCCCTGGGTGGCGCCCTCATCTCCGGCGGCGACCTGGGCACGACCGTGGGGGGCGCCGTCGTCGGCGGCGTGATCGGTAACGTCATCACGGACGACCGCCGTCGCCGTTGATACCGGTCTCCCCGTCATCGGGCGGCTCCCGTCTCGTCAGCGCATCGCGTCGCGAGGCCGATACCGCCGTCAATGCTCAACGAATCAGGAGAAGCGCGGCATGACATCTCAACAGACACCCCATCAACGTACGCTTCGAACCCTTGCGACACGACGTATGGCGCGCCGCACACTCGCCGTCGTCACGCTTTGCGCCAGCGCCGCCGCCCTGTCGCTCGTCGCGCTGCCTGGCCACGCACAGACGCGGGCGCCGATGAACGGCGTCGTGCCGACGACACCTTCGGCGCCCATGCCTGCGCCGTCACCGGGCCCGGACTACGGCGACGCGTCGGATCAGAACGCGGCGCTCGGGCTGTACCTGCAACGCTCGTTCGACGCCATCGACACCAATCGCGATGGCAAGATCGACCGCAATGAATGGTCGGCCTATCAGCACAGCCAGCTGCAGGCGCGTCGCGCCACGTTCGAGCGCTATTTCAAGGCGGCGGACAAGGATGGCGACGGTTATCTGAGCCGCGACGAAACGGCAGCCGCCGAGCCGTTCCTCGATCGGCATTTCGAGCTGATCGACGCCAATCGTGACGGCAAGCTCTCGCCCGCGGAGATTCGCGCTTACTTCCGCCGTTACTATCACGAGCGCGCGCAAGCCGACGCGGCAACCACGAAACCCTGAGCCCCTCGCTCGGTAGCGCAAAAAAATACGCCACGGCATGCCGTGGCGTATTCGCTTGCGCGTCGTGCGTGCGGCGTGTCACCGCCGCGCACAACAGGCACGTATTACACGTGGAAGAACTCGGCAATGAGCGCAGCACCGAGGAACGTACCGGCGTTCGCGAGGAACGACACGACCACGATGCGCCAGCCCAGACGACGGAACGCCGGCACATCCTTGGCGACCGACAGACCGGCGTACGTCAGCATGGGCGTCACCAACGAGAGGAAGTTGATCTTCCCGGTGAACTGCTCGACGATCGGCGCGAACGGGAAAGCCGGCGACGTCAGGAACATCGCAATGAGCGACACCCAGCACACGGCGGGCACCTTGCGGCGCGTGACGTAGTACAGCGCCTCGCCCACGATCACGGCACCGATCATGATGACCATGCCCGGCACGCCGTCGAGGAACGGCGTCTTGAAGGCGATGGTGTTACCGACCAGCGCCAGCGCACCCGAGAACACCCAGGCGAACAAACGTGCACCGAAATTCATTTCGACGGTGTGCGCCGTGCTCGCTTCCTTGAGTTCCTTGGCGGCGTCAGCATCGGCCACCGCAGCGGCTTCGGCGTTGGCGCGACCGCGGCGGCTCATGCGGCCTAGCACCGGCTCCATCACGCGGTAGCCCCACACGGCGAGCGGCAGCGAGATGAACAGCGTGAAGTACGTGCCGATGGTCGTCGTGATCAGGTTCGATGCGGCGGCGAACGTGGCCACTTCCTTGGCGACTTCCGGCGTTTGCTGCGCGGCGATGGCGCCGGCGGCAGCGGCCATCATCGAACCCGAGCCCACGCCGGCGCCCATGGCGAGCGAGTGCGGGTGGAACAGATTCAGGCTGGCGATGAAGCCCGCGAACAGCGAGATGAACACTGCGCCGAACACCGTGCCCGTCAGGTACTCGGCCAGCACGCCACGGCCTTCCGGCGAATCGAAGCCATACTTTTCACCGATGATGGCCAGGCTCGGCTCACGACCGACCGAGAACGTCGCTCCGATGGCCTCGCGCTTGATGCCGAGCATCAGCGCGACCGGCAAGCCCAGGATGATCGTGCCCACGAAATGGCCAAACTCCTGGAACACGAGCGCCCAACCGGCGGCCACGAGTTTGGGCAGCGAGCCCCCCACGAGCAGCCCCAGCTTGGCCACGAAGAGCAGTAGCGCCGGTTGCAGAATGGCGGACGCCTTGTGTTGCATCGGCAGGTTGATCTGCGCAAAACGCGGCAGACGCGCTTGCGACAAACCCAACGCCGCGCCGAGCAGCAACGCCCAGACCATCGGCAGCAACACGATCTTGCCGTGCCCCGCATTGATGCTGATCGCCCCGATCAGCTCCGCGATGACGAGAATCACGATTGCCCAAATATATAGGCGCACACCATCGCTGAAGGCGCCCCCTTGCGGTTGGCCCGCGCTTTTTTCCATGACTGCCATCTGGGTCTCCCCTGCACTTGCTATTGAACCGGTCCGGTGCCGTCCGGTGACCCGGAAGGTGTACGAACATTTCGGTGGTTAAGGAAATTCGGCACGCCATCCGTCCGGTCCCCAGACCGTCGGACTTTCCCATGACGCCTGACGGCTCGCCAGGTTGGCACACCTCGGTGACAACAACAGCGTTCCGCGCCGAACCACCCGAGGGCGGCATTATACGCGGCCAAAATGGCCGTTTCGGCCCCGAATCTCACGGGCTGAAACGGCTCCGTACCAAGCGGCGTCTCACGACCGTCGCCCCGGTCCAGCGCGCCCCCGTCGACGCGACGCCCCCGACGACCGAACGCATGACGACACCCCTTCCCCCCGGATGGCCCTACGCTCGCCGCGGACCAGCATCAGACGTAGCCAAACGGCGTGGCGGGGTTCGCCGCGGTCTCGACCCACACGCTCTTCGTCTGCGTGTACTCATACAGCGCTTCCATGCCGCTGGAGCGACCGTAACCGCTATGGTGGTAGCCACCGAACGGCGACGCCACGTTGATCGTCTTGTAGCCGTTGATCCAGAAGGTACCGGCATTGACCTGTGCCGCCACGCGGTGCGCGCGCGCGACATCCTGCGTCCACACCGCGCCGGCCAGGCCGAACTCGCTGTCATTGGCGATCGCCAGCGCCTCTTCCTCCGTGTCGAAGGGAATCGCCACGACGACCGGGCCGAAGATTTCGGTACGCGCCACGCCCATCGCATTGTTCGCGTCGGCCAGCACCGTGGGGCGCACAAAGAAGCCGCCGTCGCTGCGCTGCTGCGTGCCGGCCACCAGACGTGCACCGCCCGCGACGCCCGCGTCGATCATGTTCATCACGTGTTGGTACTGGGTACGGTTGCAGATCGGGCCGACTTCGGTCGCGTCGTCGAGCGGCTCGCCCACGCGGATCTTCTCTGCGCCGCGCGCGAGCATGTCGACCATCTCGTCGTACACGCCGCGCTGCACCAGCAGGCGCGAGCCGGCCACACAGCTCTGGCCTGCGCTCGAGAAGATGGCGGCCTGGGCGCCGAGGCAGGCGCGCTTCAGGTCGGCATCGTTGAACACGATATTCGCGGACTTGCCACCCAGTTCCAGCACGCTCGGCAGCAGGCGCTGCGCGGCGGCCGCGGCGATCTTGCTGCCCGTGGCGGGCGAGCCGACGAACACCACTTTTTTGACGACCGGATGCGAGATCGCCGCCTGACCGGTGGTGTGACCGAAACCGGCGAGCACGTTGATGAGACCGCGCGGCACGCCCGCCTGCTCGGCCAGTTCGGCCACCACCAGTGAGCTGGCCGGGGTCAGTTCCGACGGCTTGAGCAGCACGCCGTTGCCCATGGCGATCGCCGGGGCGAGTTGCCAGCCGCACGTAAAGACCGGGGCGTTCCACGGCGTGATCTGCAACACCACGCCCATCGCTTCGCGACGCGTGTAGTTCAGGTGCGTGCTCGGTACGGGGATGACATCACCATAGAACTTGTCGGTCCAGCCCGCGTAGTACTCGAACATCTCGGCGACCTTGGCGACTTCACCGCGGCAGTCGCGAATCGGCTTGCCCGCGCCAATCGATTCGAGTTGCGCGAGCGCTTCGGCGTTTTCGCGGATCTTGCTGCCGACGGCCTGCATCACACGACCGCGCGCCGCATGGGTCAGCGCCCACCAGGTTTTCTGCGCGGCTTGCGCGGCGTGGGCCGCCTGGGCCACGACGGCGGCACCGGCGTCGCGATACGACAACACCGTCTGGCCGGTGGCCGGGTTCACGATCTCGATGTTCGCGTCACCCGTGCCTTCGAGCAGTTCGCCATTCACGAACGAGCCGAGGGTGGTGGCCTTGGGGAAGAACTTTGCAAATGCGCCGAGCAAGGCGGCGGCTTGTGGGTCTGCCATGAGAACACTCCGTGCGACGCGCCGCATCGGGCGCATCGTTTCGTCAAACAACAATGAAAAATCAAACGACCCGGCGTAATGCCGGAGCGGGCTGACGCGCAATCACGCCCGGCCTGGCTCGATGAACTGCACGATGCGATTGAAGTCCTCGTCATCGCCTACCGTTGCCGCGCTTGCGGCCCACAGACGACCGACTTCGGCCGAGAGCGGTCCCGTGGCGAGCGTGCCCGTCTGCTCGGCGAGTGCCATCGCCAGACGCACGTCCTTGCGCATGAGCTTCATCGTGAAACCGGAGTCGAACGCGTTGTTGAGGATCCACGTCGGGTAGTTGGTCTGTGTCACGCCGCTGCGGCCCGAGCCGGCATTCAGCCCCTCCAGCACTTGCGCCGGCGCTACGCCGGCGGCTTCGGCCAGACGCATCGCTTCGCCCGCCACGACCAGATGCGCCGCGCACATCAGGTTGTTGATCAGCTTGGTCACGTGACCGGCGCCCACGTCGCCGATATGCACGCGCTTGGCGGACATGGCGGCGAGCACCGGTTCGATCCGCGCGATGTCCTCCACCGAACCGCCCAGCACCATCGTGAGCGCGCCGTTCAGGGCGCCCTTCGGGCCGCCGGAGACCGGTGCGTCGACGAGCGCGATCCCCTTCTCGCGCAGCGTGGCAGCCAGTCCACGCGTGCTTTCCGGATCGGCCGTCGAGGTGTCAATGACGATCAGGCCTTCGCGACCGTTCGCGGCAATCCCATCGGCGCCATTCACCACGGCCTCGACGACCTGCGAGGTCGGCAGCGACAGCACGAGGGCGTCGGCTTCGCGGGCCAGTTCGGCAACCGACGCCCGCAGTCCGACGCCCGCGTCGGCCAAGGCGCGACCGGCGGCCGGCGACGGATCGAAGCCGAGCACCGTGAAACCGCCGCGCTGCAACGACAGCGCCATGCCGCGTCCCATGTTGCCCAGTCCGACCACTCCGATGATTTTCATGTTGACTCCAGATTGACTGCGAGGATGACGTCCCCCCCTTGGGCGACATCGCGTTGCTTCGTCAGCCGAACGCGCCGGCCAACGCTTGGACATTGATTGGCAGTGTGGGATGAAAAAAAACGACGCTCAATGACAACGCTTGAAGATTTTTGTTCTAAAAATTAGTCTTTAGGGTATGACACCTGCCATCAACGAAAACCGACTGCTGTATCTGTTTGAAGCTGTCCAGTGCGGCACCGTGCGCGCCGCGGCGGACAGACTGGACATTGCCCCTTCGGCCGTCAGCCGTCAGATCGCCCTGCTGGAGGCCGAAATGGCGCTGCCGTTGATCGAACGTCACAAACGCGGCGTCCACCTGACGCAGGCCGGCCGGTTGCTCATGGAGTATTACCGGGAACAGCGCGCACACCAGGAGGACTTGCTTGCCAAGCTGCAGGAGGTGCGGGGGTTGCGGCGCGGGCATATCCGGCTGGCGGTCGGCGAGGGGTTCGTCAGCGATCTGATGGGCGCGCCGCTGCAGTACTTCTGCAAGCGCTATCCGGACATCACGCTCACGCTCGATCTGGCGGGAACCAACGAAGTCATGCGGCTGGTCGCGGAAGACGATGCGGACATCGGGCTGGTCTATAACCCCCCGATCGAACCCAAGATCGTGTCGCGCGCGCAGATGCGCCAACCGGTGCACGCGATCGTCGCGCCCGACTCGCCGCTCGTCGAGCGGTGTCGCGCGGCCGGGGGACTCAAGCTCGACGCGCTCTACGACGTGCCGCTCGCCCTTATGCATGGGGCGTATGGCACCCGCCAGTTGATGGCGCTGGCCGAGCAGTCGGAAAAGTATCGGCTGACGCCCGCGGTCACGACCAACTCGATTTCCGTGCTCAAGCATTTCGTGCGCGCCGGACTGGGCGCCACATTCCTGCCCGCGTTTGCCGTGTCGCAGGAGATCGAGGCCGGCGAGCTGCGCGCGCTGCCGATCGATCACCCGATTCTCAATCAGGCCGAAGCCCATCTCGTCACGCGCACCGGCCGGCGGCTGTCCGGCGCGGCCAACCGCTTGCTGACCCATTTGGCGAGCAAGATGGAAGCGTTTGGCGCCCCGGACTGACGTGAACGGCCAACGTCGACTGGCATGGACCGGGTCGCCGCGTTGCCCGGCTTCGGTTGCTGGCACGCAACAATCGTCGTATTAAGCCTTTCCCCGATGTTGCGCGCGGGGGAATTCGTCTATAAATGAAGCCATCCGGGCGATAACGGCTCGTTGCGTCGCAGTCCATGACATGCGAAGCATCGCCTGCCGCTTCGCCAGCCGAATCCGGTCGTATAGCCGCGTGTGCGCCTGTATTGGCGCCGCCCCGTCGACGACGCTACGCCAGTGGACTGCCATGACGATGAACTCTGACAACCAGAGCGTGACGGCATCACTCGCAACCGCCCGCATGCCCCCATGCGGCGCCCGTTGCCCAGGCGTGCCCGCTTCCCGATGCTTTGTCACTCGTAACGAATTTTCAGGCTTTTCAAGCTTTTTCGACGACATCTCGTGTTGTCTTCGCTTGGACGCTGTGCGACGACGACGGTCATAACCGCGCAAGAAGGTGCGGGGCAAAACGCAACTGGGGAGCAGACCATGAAAAAGAAGCTCATCGCAGCGAGCCTGCTTTGCAGCATCGGCACGTTTGCGCACGCGCAGTCGAGCGTGCAACTTTATGGCCGCGTCGATGGCGGCTTTCAGTTCATGAACCACCTTCAGGACGGCAACGGCGGTACCGTCTCGCGCTGGAGCGCGCAAGGCGGCGACTACGGCACGAGCCTGTTCGGCCTGCGCGGCTATGAGGATCTCGGGCAAGGATTGCATGCGGTATTCAACCTGGAAGGCGGCTTCCAGTTGATGAACGGCTTCAACAACAATGGCGCGGGTTCGATCTTCGACCGGCGCGCGCTGGTCGGCTTCAACTCCCGCTCGTGGGGGCAACTGACGATCGGGCGAAATCTGTTCATCAGCAACGGGGTCTGGGACTTCGATCCATTCCAGCAGCAAGCCTTCTCCTCGGCGTCGCTCGTGCGCGGGCGTAACTGGCCGCAGGCAAGCAACACCGTCAACTACCAGAGCCCGAACTGGTACGGCTTCGACGTGGCGGGCCAATACGCGTTCTCCAACATCGCCGGGCAGTTCAACAACGGGCGCGGCATGGGGGCCCAGTTGACCTATACACATGACCGGTTCCAGTTGCGCGCGTTATATGACGAAATTCGCGATAGCACGGGACGCTTTACCGACGTCTTCGCCACCTCGCGCGAGTACTTCGCCGGCGCGAACGTGTTCCTCAACCGCTTCACGATTTCGCTGGGCTACACGCATATGTCCGCCCCGGACGCGCCGTCGCCCGACTTCGCCACACGCGCCGACCATTACTGGGCCGGCGTCAGGTATCAAGCCACGCAGGTCTGGGCAGCCAATGCCGCGATCTATCACGTCAACGTGCCGGGGGGCTTCGGCAACGCCACGATGTTCGAAGTGGGCACGACATACAGCCTCTCGAAGCGCACGTTCCTGTATGGCACCCTCGCCTTCGTGAAGAACAGCTCGAACCAAAACTTCTCGGTCGCGGCCATTCCGAGCGACTCGCTCGACAATCCGCCCGCCGGGAAGAGCCAGACCGGTGCCTATATCGGGGTGTCGCACTCGTTCTGATCGGGTCGTGCGAACGGAAAGCGCGAACGCAGCGTACGAACGCAAGACGAAAAAAAGCCGTCCGGCGCATTGCCGGACGGCTTTTCTTTGACTGCATGGACAAACTTTACTGCGCTTACTACTGCCGTTACTTCTGCGATTGCTGCCGTTACTTCACGGACTGCTGCTACTGCTTCTGCTACTGCGACTACCTCGCGAAGTGGGCGCCGAACGTGCCGGCACCCGTTCACCTCTGGATTACCAGACGTACTTGAGCGAGCCGGCCACGCCGGCTTGCGTTTGACCCTGACGCAGGCTGCCGTTCACGCCACCGCGCAGCGAGAGCTTCTTGCCGAACTTTACGTCGACACCGGCTTCCGCGCTCACGATATCGCGGCCGAGCTTGTGACCCGTGACGGTCATCGTGCCGGCCTTCGCCGCGTTGGCGAGGGCAACGTCCATCGACGGTGCCGCATGCGCCAGCTCACGCTCGTAGGCAATGCGCAGCGACGGCGTGATGCTGTGCGACGCGTCGCCGAATTCCTTCCACAGGCGGGCACCGATGCCCACGCGTGCCGAGTTGAACTGGCTACCGTCGACCTTGAGGCCGGCCTCGCCGTTTTCCGTGAACCCCTTGACCGACGTGTTCGACACCTTGAGCGTGACGCTCGGATCGATGTTCACGGCGCGGGTGACGATATGCTTGCCGAACTGCGCAAAGCCACCGATGGTCGTCGCGCTCGTCTTGCCGGAGAGGCCGTAGACCTCGCCACCGAGCTTGGCCGTGCGCTGGCTCTTGATGCTGTGTGCGCTATACGACACGCCGCCGTTCGCGAACCAGCCGTCGACTTCATGGGCGCCATACAGACCGACACTGTACGTGCTGACCTTCGACGAGGCATTCTGGCTGTTCGCGCCGTTGGCGTCGACGCTGGCATCGCCGTAGCCGACGGCCACGCCGACACGTGTGTTGTTCTTCTTGGCATCGATCCCCGCGACCATCCCGGCGCCGCGCATCGAAAAGCCAGCAACATCGCCGCGCGCCTGGCCGGTCGTCTGACCGCCCATCGCTTGCGCCCAAGTGGAGATTCCGCTCGTCGCCGAGGCGATGTCGGTGGGCTGCATGAACGCGTCGTCGCCCGACACGCGGTCTTGCATGCCCTTGCGGAACAGATCGGCGTTCTGCTGCGCCGCGTTGGCCATCTGCGTCAGCACGACACCGGCGGCCATGGCCTGGATGGCCGGGTTGACGGGTTGCACCAAAGCTTCCGATTCGGTGGGCTCCGCAGGCGACTCGGTGGCGATGGATTCGTCGACACCCACAACGGTATCCGTCGAATCGTCACCCACGTCGGTGTCCGTCGAATCAATACCCGCGCGGGTGACGTCATCGGGGTTGGTTTCCTTGCCATCGTCGCCGGTTGACTCGCCAAGTTCCTGTTCCAGCGTGTCAATGACTTCGGTCAGCACTTGACGCGTCGTCACCTTTTCCTCGTCGGTGGCATGCTCGCTCGTCTCGACGATGCGAGCCGTCGTCTCGGCGCCTTCCTTGATCTCGCGGGTCTTGTCGTCCATCCACTTGCGCCAGTCGACATCCGAGGCATCCGCCATCACGACGGCGGGCGTTGTCGTCGCTGCCGACTCGGTCGCGGCGGCGGCCACTTCGCTGATCTCGGCGATCGCAGGTGCCGGTGCGGGCACGCCGAGTGCGGAGGCGGTTTCGACCAGCGGGGCCTTAGCCACCAGCAGCTTGGCCTTCTGCTCGGACTTCAGGAGTTCGAGGGCGCGCTTGGCTTTCGCAATTTCGTGGTCTTTCTGCTTCAGGAACGCCGGCTTGTCGAGTTCCGCGGCCATTTTCGCGTTGTTTTCCTTGCCGCGGGCGATGGCGTCGTCAATGCGCTTGAAGAAGTCGTCCGTCGAAAGGCCCGACGCATCGGTGAACGTGCGCTCGTGTTTGACTGTCAGCGACTCGGTCGGCTCCTGGTTCGAGGCAGCGGCCGTCAACTGCGCAGCCGCGGTTTGCCACAGCGTCAGTGTCGCATTGGCCTTCTCTTGCGCCAGGGACTCGTGACGTGCCTGGGTCGCTTCACGCATCTGCGTTGCCTTGCTCAGGTTGGCGCGCGCCTTGTCGAGGCGCGTTTCGGCTTGATCAAGTCCACGCTGAAAGAAATTGCCTTCGGCCTTGAGTACGGCATCGCTGGCATCCATGAGCGCTTTCGTCTGCTTGCGTTCAACCGTGAGGGCCATGACCAACTCGGCCTTCTTGTCCGCCGCGTCGGCGATCACCTGAGCCGCACGGTCCATCGACAGCCCCGACTGTTTGGCCGCCGTCCGACCCATTCGCTTCCAGTTCTCCTCCGCGGCACTCGATTCGACCACCATTTCCGTAGCGGCGTTGGCGCTCACCATGCCGCCGCCCGTCAGGGCAACAGCAGCGGCGCCAGCGATTGCCGTACGGCGTACGCGGGCCGCGAGTGTGTCGGTGTCCTGGGTGGAATGGAGTCCCGTGTGGGTGTCGATAGCGTTGATCTTCATGTTCTACGTCCCTCTTAAATTCGTGATTGGCAATGTCTGGAGTTGCCCCTGTAACTCAGGACACGTGGACACCGTTAGGTTGATGACGCCGCTGCTCGCCTGGTAATGCCCCCCGCAAACCGGCGCTGGGAGAAGTAGAATTTTCTCGTTAAGAGGGAGTTCTGCAGATGAAGAAGTC
>NZ_CABPSL010000004.1 GCF_902459665.1 Pandoraea cepalis
GCCATTGCGTTTGAACATTACAATGAGCGCCACCCGCACAAAGCCCTGAAATACCGCTCGCCTCGCGAGTTCAGGCGAGCAGCGGCGTCATCAACCTAACGGTGTCCACGTGTCCTGAGTTACAGGGGCAACTCCAGATACCTTCATTGTCTCGCGCTTCTAATCATCAAAAATGCAACCGACATCCTTATATTCACTGCTGCGCCTGGTGCGCAACAAGAGGCTAAAAAGTGACCCGGCTGGTGACCTTCAAAAAGCTCTGGCTCGCATCAGAGAGAGACAAGCGAGCGCGCGCTCTGAGCTTCGGGCCAAAGACACTCCTGCTGGGGCCTAATCACACGGGAAAGTCGCGTGTGTGCAAGAGCCTTTACTGGGTCCTTGGATGTGAGCCGAAATCGTACCTGGCCGGCAACTGGGTAGAGCGAACAGCTAAGCTGTTCGGTTTTCATCTCAGGTTACCTCGGCCGAGCGGCGGCCCCTACGCCCAAGCTGGACTGGACTACATGTCCTTGCCTTTCAACGTTGACCAGGATGCCAGCTGGGGCGCCGACTGGGCGACGTACGAAAACCTGGGCCAGTTTGCTCGCTGGAAGGAACCGGTGTTTGCCACGGTTACCGGCCTGCGCCCAACCGCGTACCTCGTGGCGAAGCAGAGAAAAGACGAGCTCGACCGACGCCTTCGCCTGAAGGAAGCTGACCTCACTGCCCAACGAGAAGCGTTCCAGCGCGTTCGTGAATCGCTTCCAAAGACTGCGCCTTCGCTGGACATCAGCACGTTTCGGGCGGAGCTCGTGGAGCTTGCGAAGTCAGCGCAGGCTGCGCAGGTTGAACAGATGAAAGCGCGCGAACGTCTCATCGTAGTCACGGGAGAGCGCCAGAGCCTCGAGTCCAAGTTGAAGCTGGCGACGGCTGCGCAGCGTGATTTGGGGGGAGATTTTGAGTATCTCAGCGCAGTCCCCGACGACACTGAGATTGAGTGCCCCACCTGTGGCGTGTTGCACACCACTTCGTTTCATGCGCGGCTTTCCCTTGGTCAAGACCTCGAGGAGATGAATGAGCTTGTGGCGCAACTGGGCGACCACCTTGATGCATGTAAGCTTAAGGAGTCGGAGTTACGCCAGACGCTTCGCAACATCGAACGGCATGTCGAGAAGTACGAAGAGGCTTTGTCGGCAGGCCGCTCACGCACTCGGCTGGACGAGGTTTTGAGCGCTCACAGCAAACGCGCGCTCGACGAGGCGTTTTCAAAGGTCGAAGCGGGCCTCGGAACCGAAGTTGCTGCATTGAGGAAGGACCAGAGAGAGGCCGACGAGGCGGTGAAGCACTTCGATGACAGGCATCGCAAAGCTGATGTGAGCAAGTTCTACGCCGCCGAACTGCGTCGCCTCTCTGACCTGCTCAACATCCCGACGTCCGAACGCATCGAGGAAACCGGGATTGGGAAGCGACCTAAGACCGGTGGAAGCTCTGGTCGTCGCGCCATCCTCGCGGTGCACCTTGCGATGCTTGCGTGCAATTTTGAGAAAGGCGACTTGCCACTGTTCCCTGTAATCCTCGATACGTTGCAGCAGTCCGGGCAGGACGACCTGAACCTCGGTCGGATGTTCAAAATCGCGACCGACCACATCGGAGATAGCCATCAGCTTTTCATCGCGATGGAGCGTCTGCCGGGCGATACGAATGTCAAAGGGTTTGACGTGAAGACGTTTGAGACGCCGCATGGCCTTTTGCGGAGCGACGAATTTAATGCAGTCGCGCAGACCATTCGGCCCATGCTGGACCAGGTCCGGGAGCGCATCCATCAACAGACTGTGCTTCGAAACGAACTTTAAGAGTCGACTGCCGGACAGCTACGATTAGGGGACGATATGCTCCAACCGAACGAGGTTGCTTACTTTGCACACGGGTCAAGCATGAGCGAGCCTCGGTTGGCCTAACTTGCATGCCGGCTTGGGGCGGAAGCGTGATAGCGCCAGCCTGAGGATTTGGACCTTTGCGTATTGTCGGTGACTGTGCAAAGGCAAGGGTCTCGGGCCAACCTTTGACCAATAACGAGGAATCTATGGCAACAACGAGTGCAACGAAAGCTGCAGCAAAGCCGGCTCCGAAGAAAGCTGTAACGCCGGTCGAGAAAAAGGCGAAAGCGCCGACGGTGAAGAAGGCTGCGGCACCTGTCACGAAGAAGGCGGTCGCTGTCACGCCGCTGAAGCCCATCAAGGATTCGTTCACAAAGGCTTCGCTCGCTACCCACCTCGCCGAGCGCGCGGGTGTCGAGCCGAAAGCCGCGAAGGCTTTGATGGCCGCTCTGGAAGAAACAGTGCTCGCGTCGGTCCACAAGAAGGGCGCGAAGCAGTTCACGCTGCCGGGTCTGCTGAAGGTCGTTGCTCAGGACGTGCCGGCAAAGAAGAAGCGCTTCGGCAAGGACCCATTCACGGGTGAAGACAAGTGGTTTGCCGCGAAGCCCGCTTCGGTGCGTCTGAAAGTGCGCCCGCTGAAGAAGCTGAAGGACGCCGCGGTCTAAACCGGACCGCCGGGAGAGAGCCCCTCGCGACGGAAGTCTGAGGGGCCTTTTACTTTTTGTGCCTAGGGAACACGGGCCTTAATGTAATCTGGCCACTCAAGGTGAACTGGGCGACACAGCAGAGCACTCCGCGCGCACTGCGAGGAGCAATCGACTTGAGGGCACCACGTTGTCAGCCGAAATTGAATATCCGGGAACAGCATAAGTCGAGCAACCAGCCAGAGTTGCGACTGCTAGTAAGCGCACCACTAGAGCCCACGCCATCAAAAACGAACGAGGAGTCGATGTCTTTCATGGTTAGTCCCCAATCTGACCAGGCAAGCTAAGGTGTCTTCTTCATGCAGACGGCGCTCGCTGGACATAACTGCGAGAACTGCGCACTCGCCAGTAGTTCCGCAGAAGCGCTGGTCCGTTTCACCACCGCATATCCCAGCCGCTGGAAGTAGTTTTCTGCTGTCGTGGTGAGCAGCCACAACTCCGATATGCCGGCGGCACGCGCGACGTCTTCCACATGCATCATTAGGCTACGCCCCAAGCCAACCCCACGCGCAGTTTGCGCAACCGCCAATGACCGCAACGGCGCATTGCGGCCAAACCGCTCCAGGCCAACGCTGCCTACCACTGCGCCATCGGCGTCTTCTGCGACAACATAATCACGCAATAGGTCGCCAGTCACATCGGCGACCGGTAGTTCGTTCTCCGCGAGCAATGCTTTGATGGCATCGAGGTCATCACTTCGTGCGACACGTATCGTCATGGCGAATGTATGAATGCTGCACTAGGCGGAAGGAAATATCAGGCTACGCTAGTCGCCGCGTGGCGGCTGACCCGAACAGCTACAAAGAACGCGATTGCTGACAGTATCGAGACGAGGAACACTGTCCACTCGACGTCCACGTATCCGTGCGTGAAGCTCCAGATGCTGGCTGCGGCAATCGGCGCAATTCCCTTCGCGACGTTCGACGGAAAGGAAAGCATACCGCTGACCGCTCCATAGCCCTCAGTCCACATTAGGTCCTGGACAATGGTGCCTCGCAGGATTGTCATCATCCCGTTTGCAGCGCCATAGCAGAGCGCGAACAACCACAGCAGCACGGCCGCGTGCCCAGCGCTTATTAGGACAATGGTCGACAGCGGGAAAAGCGTCACGACGATGATGCCGACCGTGCTCACCTGAACGGTCCGGCCGAACGTGAACCACACCGCACGAGCGGCGACCTGAGCCGGACCGATGAGCGCCATGGTTGTGACCAGCACGGCGTTCGACACACCGCGCTCGACCATCAGCGGCACGAGGTGGAAGGTCAGTGCCGCGAACGTCGCGTAATAGGCTGTGAAGCACAGCGCGAGCGCCCAAAAGGTCGGCGAACGGAGCGCGCGACGCGTGGCTGCGTCGTTGGCCAGCTTTACTGCACCATTGGTTGGCCGCGAGCCCGGGTCCGCGCGTGAGGAGCGGATTGCCAGCACATGGATAGGCAAGCAGATAATCAGGTTCAGCGCCGCGAGGACAACAAGCGACGTCCTCCATCCGACCGAGCCAACCAGTACCTGGGTCAGCGGTATGAAGACCGTGCTGGCGAATCCGGCGACCAGCGTGATGAGCGTAATTTTGGTTCGATAGCTTCGCGGATACCGATGCGTCACAACGGCGAAGACCGGGTCGTAGAACGTGGCCGCCATTGAAATGCCGAGACCTATCCACGCGACGAAGAGCACGGTCAGGGATTGCGCGCCGGCCCAAAGGAGCAGCATCGTCGCCGCGATAACCGAGCCGACAGCCATCACCCGGCGCCCGAGTCCGTGGTCAATCCAGCGGCCGATGGGATAGGCAGCGAAGCCGGAAACCAAGAGTCCAACGGAAAGCGCGGCGTTCGTGGCTGTCCGGCTCCAACCCATTGTCTGCTCCATCGGCACAACGAGGAGCGAAAAGGAATAGTAGACGGAGCCCCATGAGACAAGCTGCGCCAGCGCCAAGGCCCATGTAACCAGTCGGTCATGGCTGTCTGCCGGCGCGTTGTCTTCGCTGGCGTTCTCGGTTCGACTCGACATCGTGCTCATTTATATGGGCCTATCCACTTCATCGTTAGGTTGCCGGCGCCACCGAAGGGCAGGCACGCACATCAATCATTTCACATTTCCAGAATACCGGAAATGTAGTAGAATGCAAGTGTCGAGTGAGGGCCTCTTTCGATAAAACCTTGGAACCGCGTCTTGAACAGGCTCAATACCTCCATATAATTGGAAATATCAAACTGCAGGAACGCAACATGACAGTGCATGCAATCAACGGCGACGCCAGCTTCCCTGCCGCGAAGCCGGATTTTTTCGACACAGACATTGCCGCGCGCCTCGGCATGGAGGGACAGCAGCCCGTCCGGATACTCCTGCTCTACGGCTCCCTTCGCGAGCGTTCGTACTCGCGCTTGCTCGTTGAAGAAGCCGCGCGCCTGCTGCAGACGTTCGGCGCAGAAACGCGCATTTTCGACCCGCGCGGTCTGCCGCACGCCGACGATGTTGACGTGAAGAATCATCCGAAAGTGAAAGAGCTGCTCGAGCTGTCCCTTTGGTCGGAAGGACACGTCTGGTGCAGCCCTGAGCGTCACGGCACCATCACTGGCCTGATAAAGACGCAGATTGACCATCTGCCGCTGGTCAGCGGCGGTATCCGGCCGACGCAGGGGCGCACGCTTGCCGTCATGCAGGTCAGTGGCGGCTCGCAGTCGTTCAACTCTGTCAATCAATTGCGCCAGCTTGGACGGTGGATGCGCATGTTCACCATCCCCAACCAGTCGTCTGTTGCCAAGGCCTTTGAGGAGTTTGAAGAGGACGGCCGGATGAAGCCTTCGTCCTACTACGACCGGCTGGTCGACGTGATGGAGGAGCTCATCAAATTCACGCTGCTGCTACGCGGCCGCGCCGAGTATCTCGTCGACCGATACAGCGAACGCGTGAAGGACGAACGTCCGCTCGACCCAGCGACCGACCTGGCCTCCGTGGCAATTGCCGACTATTCCGTGAAGGAAGCGAAGGCGGGTAACCAATAAAGGATTGTGATGGCAACTCTGGATTCGAAGCTGGCAGTCAAGGCGCTCGCGGCGCTTGCACACGAGACCCGTCTCGCGGTCTTTCGCCTTCTGGTGACCGCGGGCCGGTCGGGTATGAGTCCGGGTGCCATCGCCGAAAAGCTGGGGCTTCCTGCGCCCACGCTGTCATTCCATCTGAAGGAGCTCGCACACGCAGGGCTCATTGAGGGCAAGAGTCAGGGCCGGTTCATCATCTATTGCGCCAGCTACGAGCACATGCAGACGCTCATGGATTTCCTGATGGAAAACTGCTGCGCGGCCGAGCAAGCAGAGCAATGCGGCTGCGCGACCAACGAAACGGAGGCTTAAATGAAGCGATTTCACGTGCACGTTGTTGTCCCGAAACTCGACGAAAGCGTTCGGTTTTACAGCAGCATGTTCGGTGCCGAGCCGTCTGTGCTTAAAGACGATTACGCGAAATGGATGCTCGAAGACCCGCGCATGAATTTCGCCATTTCGGCGCGTGGCGGTGAAACAGGTGTCAATCACCTGGGCTTCCAGGTCGACAGCGAGGAGGAGCTGACAGCTCTTCGCGAGCAGGTCGTTGCCGGCAGCGTCACGGTAGAGGACCAGCCTGGAGCCCAGTGCTGCTACGCGAGTTCCAACAAGTACTGGACGCAGGACCCCGCTGGAGTGCCATGGGAGACCTATCACACGCTCGGCAACATTCCTGTGTTCGGCGCGGACAGCCGACAGGCGGCCATGTCGGAGTCCAGTGGCGCGTGCTGCGCCCCCGTCACGTCCATCCCCGCTGTGATTGAGAAAAAGGTCAGCTGCTGCTGAAGCCGCGGCCTTAAAGCAAACGGCCGCCCAAGGCGGCCGTCGCAGTCGAAATTCCCTTCCGGCTTCGCACGAAATTCACTTCTGGCGGGACGGGTTGCCGAGCGGCGCTGCGCTTTCACATCCGATGGAGCACCGTTTCTGGGCCGGGTTATTGGCCTCGAGTTCCGGTCATGCCGGAACCGGCTTGCACTTCACCTTCTTTCTCGGCTTGCAGTCAGCCGAATCCACGCCTTGGCAACAGTTTTCGGTGAGGAAACCGACCAGGTCGTTCATGTGCTCGATTTCCGGCGCGTAATAGACGAAGCGTCCCTCCTGGCGCGACGTTACCAGACCGGAGTGCGTCAGCTCTTTCAGGTGAAAGGACAGTGTCGCACTCGCCAATTCCAGTTGCTCCTGGATGACGCCCACGCTTAACCCGTCCGGCCCGGCCGTCACGAGCAGTCGAAAAATGCCGAGGCGTGTGGGCTGGGCCAACGCAGACAAGGCTTTGATTGCGTCTTTTTCCTTCATGATGCGCACGTCGTCTTGGTAAGTCGATGATTCTAACGCTATTGAGATGTCAGCGGCGCGACAGTTCCGTTTTGTGAGTCGCCGTCCTCACGAAGGTGGCGCTACCGCCATCACCCAGAGGCTGGCCGCAAGTTGGTAGCTACCGATGAGGTCCACTGCGACCGCGAAACAGTAGCCGGCTCAGCAACGTTGCAATCGTTGCGACAGCCGCGTAACTGAGAGTGGCTGGCGTCAGGCCAACAAAAATCAGCTGGAGGATGGCGGCTGCGGCGAACGTCATCTGCAGAACACCGAGGGTAAGTCGAAGAATCCCCCAGACGAGGTAGTGCTTTTCGCGTGAACTCAGGACCGGCCTGTGTTCCAGGATAGCATTGCCCGTCCGGTGCTCGCCCCCGGATTCCTCGTGGTGTTTAACAGCTTTCACGTCCTGTCGCCTTTTCTATGCGGAATGTCCAGTTGCGAAACAGCCAATGCAATGCCGCGCGATGACTGCCCTGGCTACGCCGCGTTTTCCATGCGATGTGATAGCGGCAATCGCGTAAGCCTGTAGCCGCTGCCACGTACGGTTTCGATGATGGCCTCATAGCTGACCAGTTTCAGCGCGGAGCGAAGCCGTTTGATGTGCACATCGACCGTTCGCTCCTCGATGAAAACATGGTCACCCCAGACCTGCTCCAGAACCAGGGTCCGACTGTGGACTCGTTCTGGGTGCGTGAGAAAGAAATGCAGAAGCTTGAACTCTGTCGGGCCGAGATGCACGGGCAGCTCGACGCCGTTCTCTTTGACATAAACCCGGTGTGTCGATGGGTCCAGAGTCAGCCCATTTACGGTTACGACATCATTGGTGAGCTGGGGAGCGCGCCGGCGCAGAACCGCCTTGATGCGTGCGACCAGTTCCTTTGGGGAGAAGGGTTTGGCCATGTAATCGTCGGCACCTGCCTCAAGACCATCCACTGAGTCCTCCTCCTGCGTGCGCGCCGTTAGCATAATGACCGGCACTTCTCTTGTTCGCGAATCTGCACGTAGCCTTCGGAGAAAAACCAGGCCAGATGCTCCCGGCAGCATCCAGTCGAGGACAATGAGGTCGGGAAGCACCTCGGCAACCAGTGCATTCGCCGCTTCGACGTCCCGCGCATGCAGCGGGTGATACCCCGCATGTTTTATGTTGACGGCCAGTAGTTCGGCTATTGCGGGCTCGTCTTCAACAATCAGAACACTCGCGGGCATCGCGTCTCCTTCATTCCTCGCTACCGGGCATTTCCCGCACGGGATATTTACGGGACACGTGGCGAACATCGGTACCTTCGACGACATATACGACGAATTCGGCGATATTGGTCGCGTGGTCACCGATACGCTCGATAGCCTTCGCGACAGACAGATAATCGAGGCCGACCGAGATGCTCTTCGGGTCCTCCATCATGTAGGACATAAGCTTTCGTACGAAGGAACGAAACTCCACGTCGATAGCTTGGTCGTCCTGGACAATCTGTGCCGCTGCGACGGTATCCAGCCGAGCAAATGCATCAAGCGCTCTACGGAGCATATGAGAAGCCATCTCGCCAGAAAGCTTGATTTCAGCAATATTGATGGTCCGCGCGGCGCTGTCGGTGTCGATGCGGCGCGTCCGCTTCGCAATCTTTCTAGCCTCGTCACCTGCGCGTTCAAGATTGGTGACGGTCTTGGAAACAGCCATCAGCAGTCGCAAGTCACGGGCCGCCGGCTGTCGACGCGCGATGATGTTGCTAACTTCTTCGTCAATGTCGATTTCCATCGCATTGAGCCGGTGTTCGTCCTCAACGACCTGGTCCACAATTGCCATATCGAACGTGTCCAGCGCGTGCATCGCCTGTGCAATTTGTGACTCCACAAGTCCGCCCATTTCGAGCAGCTTGGAGGAGAGCAGATTGAGGTCGGCATCAAACTGACTTGAGAGATGTTTGTCCGGCATGTTCGCTCCTCAGCCGAAGCGGCCAGTGATGTAGTCCTCGGTAGCCTTCTGGGTCGGTTTCGAGAAGATATGCTCGGTGGCGCCGAACTCGACAAGCTTGCCCAGATGCATGAAGGCCGTGCGCTCAGAGACTCGGGCTGCCTGCTGCATGTTGTGCGTCACGATGACGACGGTGTAATGCTTGCGCAAAGTATGAAGCAGGTCCTCAATCTTCCCTGTGGCCAATGGGTCCAGTGCCGAGGTCGGCTCGTCCAGCAGCAACACCTCAGGGTCGATGGCAAGAGCGCGGCCGATACACAGGCGCTGCTGTTGCCCGCCGGACAGCGCAAGCGCGCTCTGGTCGAGCTTGTCCTTGACCTCGTCCCAGAGAGCCGCCTGACGCAGCGCGAACTCAACACGCTCGTCGAGCTCGCTACGCGTCAGGGCCTCGTGATGCGTGATGGCCAGCGCGACGTTGTCGTAAATCGACATCGTGAAAGGCGTCGGCTTTTGAAAGACCATGCCCACTTTCAGTCGCAACTCGTTCAATCTGAAGCGCGGCTCCAGAATGTTCCTCCCGTCAAGTTCGACAATGCCGGTGGCGGTCTGGTCCGGATATATTGAATACATCCGGTTCAGCACGCGCAGAAGTGTGGACTTGCCGCAGCCCGACGCGCCGATGATGGCAGTCACCTCGCGGTCCGGAAAGTCGACGTTGACGTCGTACAGCGCCTGGCGCCGGCCGTAGTGGAAATTGAGTCCGCGCACAATAATGCGTGCTTTGGTAGTCCGGGCGGATGGCATCTTAACGGGTGGCATGAGCGCGATTGAAGAAAGTGCGGGACACGATGGCAAGTGCCAGCACGAACACGGTCATCAGGAACGCTCCGGCCCACGCCAGGGTGTGCCACGCCTCGTACGGACTCATCGCAAACTGGAAGATGACGACCGGAATATTGGCGAGCGGCCCGTTCGGGGTGGTCGACCAGTACTGATTGTTCAGTGCCGTGAACAGCAGTGGTGCCGTTTCCCCGCTGATACGCGCGACCGCGAGCAAGGCGCCCGTCACGATGCCGGCACTCGCAGCCTTCAGCAAAATGCGCGAGTTGATTTTCCAGCGCGGAATGCCCAGCGACAATGCTGCTTCCCGCATGCTGTCCGGGATGAGCTGAAGCATCTCGTCGGTAGTGCGGATAACGACTGGCAACATGATGATGGCCAATACGACTGCCCCGGCCCAGCCAGAAAAGTGTCCCAACGGACGGACGATGAGTTCGTAGGTGAACAACCCGATGACAATCGACGGCGCGCTCAACAGTATGTCGTTGACGAAACGAACCACCGCGCCGAGCCGCGTGCCACGGGCATACTCGGCCAGATAGGTGCCAGCCAGCAGCCCCAGTGGCACGCCGATGACGGCAGCGATACCTATCATCAGGAAGCTGCCGTACAGCGCATTCAGCAGCCCGCCTTGCTGTCCCGGTGGAGGCGTCATTTGGGTGAACAAGCTTGGCCCTAGCGCCGCAAAGCCATTGATAACAGTGGTCGCCAGAATCCAGAACAGCCAGAACAGACCGAATAGAGTCGACGCCACCGACAGCACGAACACGATGTTGTTCGTGATGCGCCGACGTCGGAACTTCCTCATGTCGAAGCCTTCCATCATTTTGCTCCCTCCATGCGATTGAGTCGCAACAGCAGCAGCTTCGCGAACGCGAGGACGATGAACGTGACCACAAAGAGGACAAAGCCGAGGGCGATGAGCGACGACAGATAGATGGGCGAATCCGCTTCGGTAAATTCATTAGCAAGCGTCGCGGCAATGGAGTTGCTCGGGCCCAGCAGCGACACGCTCAGGTCATGTGCATTGCCGAGGACGAACGTCACCGCCATGGTTTCACCCAATGCTCGCCCCAATCCGAGGAAGATGGCGCCGATGACAGCCGAACGTGTATAGGGCAGTACGACCTTGCGAACCACTTCCCAGCGCGTCGCGCCGAGCGCGAAGGCCGACTCTTTCAGCATCTGAGGAGTGGCCGAGAATACGTCGCGCATCACGGCGGTAATGAACGGGATAATCATGATGCCGAGAATCAGGCCAGCCGGCAGCATACCCAGCCCGATGGGAGCGCCGGAGAACAGCGGACCAATCAGCCATGCATTGCCCAGGGTGTCAATGAGCCATGGCTCAACATGGTCGGCGAGAACGGGCGCAAAAACAAACAAACCCCACATGCCGTAGATGATGCTCGGAATCGCCGCGAGCAATTCGATGGCCGTGCCGACAGGACCCTTCATCCAGCGCGGTGCGATTTCGGTGAGGAACATCGCGATGCCGAAGCTGATTGGAACTGCGATAAGCAACGCGATAAGGGAACTGACCAACGTACCGTAAATCGGAATGAGCGCACCGAACTTGTGTGCAACGGCATCCCAATCGGTGCTGATAAGGAAACGCCAGCCGAAGGTCTGAAATGCGAGACGGCCGCCCCATAGCATTGACAGCGCGGTGCCCGAAAGAAGGACCAGCACAAATACTGCAGCAGATAGGGCCGCTAACCAGAACATGCGGTCCGCTGCTTCGTCGGGCAGCCAGCGTTTTCGCGTACGAAACGTCAACTCGGTTCCGAGCACGGTGCCTTTGCGGCGCTCACCGTTTAGCCCTTTCGCCAGTTCTTCAGCAGTGGTAGGCATCAGCTTTTCCTCTACCGGTGGCGCGAAGCCGTCGGCCGGCGCCACCGTGGATTGCGGGAGCGTCAGAACTTGAAGTTGGTCGACCAGTACGACTCAATCTGCTTGACGAGCGGTTCGGGCAGCGGAACATAGTCAAGCGACTGCGCCTGCTGTTGACCCTTCTCCAGTGCCCACTTGAAAAAGTCGATAGTCGCCTTGGATTGCGCGGCGTTCTTGGGCTGCTTGTACATGACGATGAACGTGGTGGCAGTCACCGGGTAGGCATCCGGGCCAGCTGCGTCGGTCATCACAAGGTCAAAGTCCTGCGCCTTCGTCCAGTCGGCGGTCGCCGCTGCGGCTTGGAACGACTTGGCATTCGGTTCCACGAAATTGCCGGCTTTGTTTTGTATGGAGCCGTACGTCATCTTGTTCTGCAGGACGTACGCGTACTCGACGTATCCGATGGAGTTCTTCAAGCGGTTTACGTATGCGGCGACGCCTTCGTTCCCCTTACCCCCCACACCGGTCGGCCACGCGACAGACGTACCTTCGCCTACCTTGCTCTTCCATTCGGGACTCACCTTCGAGAGGTAGTTCACCCAGTTGAACGTGGTCCCGGAGCCGTCTGAACGATGCACCACTGTGATATTTGTATCCGGCAACTTCAGGCCCGGGTTGATTTTGGCGATAGCCGGGTCGCTCCACTTCTTGATTTTGCCCAGGTAAATGTCGGCGAGGAGCGGGCCGGTGAAGCGAATCTTGCCGGGTGCGACCCCTTCGATATTGACGACGGGCACGACCCCGCCGATAACCGACGGGAACTGCCCCATTTCCTTCGCCTTCAAGTCCTCGACGGACATCGGCATGTCAGTCGCGCCGAAATCTACCGTCGCCGCCTTGATTTGTGCGATGCCGCCGCCGGAACCGATAGACTGGTAATTGACCTTGGTGCCCGTATTCTGGTTGTAGTCGGAAGACCACTTCGAAAGAATGGGGTATACGAAGGTAGAGCCTGCCCCGGTGATTTCCACTGCGTGGGCGGAGACCGCAAGGGTTGCAGCCACGACAGCACCCGCCAGACGTTGCATGAACTGCGTATTCATTTTCGTCATCCTCAGTAAGTAAGCATCAATTCCATAAAACTAGATTCGTTACGACTGTCTGGATGATAAGTATAGTTCGTGACATTCGGGTGACAAGGTCGAAGCTACGTGAAATTTCTGTGACGGCTCGTGAGCCGAGCCCCTTCCTGGTGCCTCATCCGCCCCGAAGAACTTGTCGGGACATGTCATTTCCATTAGATTGGAGATGTTGATATATAACGTGCAATCGTCCGGCATCGGCCTGGAGAACCTCGTGACCGAACATGGCAAATACAAGGTACTCTTCCTTTGTACCCACAATTCTGCTCGCTCCATCCTCGCAGAGGCTGCGCTTAATGACCTCGCCGGCGACCGTTTCGTAGGCTATAGCGCGGGCAGTTACCCCTGGGACGGCACCCAATCCGTTCGCGCTTGACCTGCTGCGTTCGCAAAACATTTCGACTGACGGTCTGCGCAGCAAGAGCTGGGATGAATTCGCTGAAGAAGGTGCACCGCTAATCGACTTCATCTTCACGGTGTGCGACGACGCAGCCGGAGAGGTTTGTCCGATATGGCCGGGCCATCCGGCAATGGCACACTGGGGCGTGGCGGACCCTTCGACGATTCAGGGCACCGACGACGAAAAGCGCAGGGCTTTCCTGCAGGCGTACGTGCAGATGCGCAAGCGCATCGAACTCTTCACCAGTCTGCCTTTAGAGAAACTCGACTGCCTTGCAGTGCAGCACGAAATGCAGAAAATCGGCACCTCGTTGCGCGAAAAAGGAGAGTAATCATGGCAGGCAGTCAAACCCCCGCGAAGATTGCCCGCCGCGAGCCCGGAGGCATCGGCTTCTTTGAACGATATTTATCGGTCTGGGTCGCTCTGTGCATTCTGGCTGGCATCTTTCTCGGCAAGTTACTACCGGGCGCGGTCCATGCGGTATCAACGCTCGAGGTCGCCCACGTCAACCTCCCGGTCGGTGTTCTCATCTGGGTGATGATTATTCCGATGCTGTTGCGCATCGACTTTGCCTCGCTCGGGAAGGTGCGCAGCCAGGTAAAGGGCATCGGCGTGACGCTTGTCATCAACTGGGCCGTAAAGCCGTTCACCATGGCCTTCCTGGCGTGGGTCTTTGTGCGGCATGCGTTTG
Organism: Pandoraea cepalis; assembly: GCF_902459665.1. Lineage (GTDB taxonomy): Bacteria > Pseudomonadota > Gammaproteobacteria > Burkholderiales > Burkholderiaceae > Pandoraea > Pandoraea cepalis. Next base: position 13,734 of record NZ_CABPSL010000004.1, read on the forward strand.
CGTCACTACTGCCTGCGGACCAGCTGGACAGCTACGTCGCCGGCCTGATTCTGTTGGCTGCAGCGCCGTGCACGGCGATGGTCTTCGTCTGGAGCCAGCTCACGAAAGGTGACCCGTACTTCACGCTGTCTCAGGTCGCGTTGAATGACCTGATTATGGTTTTCGCGTTCGCGCCCCTTGTCGGTCTATTGCTCGGTATCTCGAACATCACGGTGCCGTGGGATACGCTGCTCACGTCGGTGGTGCTCTACATCGTTATCCCGGTCATCATCGCCCAGATTCTTCGCAGGATTCTCTTGCGCAAGGGCGAGCAGCATTTCCAGCGTGCGCTGGCGAAAATTGGTCCGTTCTCCATCTCAGCACTGCTGTTGACGCTGGTGCTTCTGTTCGCCTTCCAGGGCGAGCAAATCATCGCGCAGCCGCTGGTCATTCTGCTGTTGGCGGTGCCCATCCTGATTCAGGTAGTTATCAATGCCTCGTTGGCTTACCTCGCGAATCGTCAACTGGGCGTTGCACACGATGTCGCGGCACCGTCGTGTCTGATTGGAGCATCCAACTTTTTCGAACTGGCTGTAGCAACGGCAATCAGCCTGTTCGGTCTGAAGTCGGGTGCGGCGCTGGCGACCGTCGTTGGTGTGCTCATCGAAGTGCCGTTGATGCTCGCCGTCGTCAAGATAGTCAACTCTTCCCGCCGCTGGTATCAGCGGACATCGTGACCGCGAATGGGCGCCGTCGCTCCCGGGTGCGAGCTTTCGACGTCATTGTTGTGTTTCGCCGGAACGCACCTGCTTAGGGCAGCGTGACGGCCCGACCGGCATTATCGGGCAGTTAGAGACAGGACAGACGGGCCTCGCGCGGTATGGTGCATCATGACCCTGGCGTTCCGCGTTGCCAGGGGTTACCCGAAATATCAGAACTTGAAGTTGGTTGACCAATAGAGCTCGATTTGCTTGACGAGCGCATCCGGCAATGGGACGTAACCAAGCGACTGCGCCTGCTGTTGACCCTTTTCCAGTGCCCACTTGAAGAAGTCGATGGTCGCCTTCGATTGCGTACCGTTCTTTGGCTGCTTGTACATGACGACGAACGTCGCGGCGGTTACCGGATAAGCCTCTGACCCGGTTGCGTCGGTCATGACGAGGTCAAAGTCTTGCGCCTTAGTCCAGTCAGCGGCCGCGGCAGCCGCCTGAAATGATTTTGCACTCGGTTCAATGAAGTTGCCGGCCTTGTTCTGAATGGAGCCGTACGTCATTTTGTTTTGCAGGACATACGCGTACTCGACAAAGCCGATGGAATTCTTGACGTGATTCACGTAAGCGGCGACACCTTCATTGCCGTTTCCACCTACGCCCGCCGGCCACGCGACATGCAAGCCTTCACCGACCTTGCTCTTCCATTCCGGACTGACCTTCGAGAGGTAGTTCACCCAGTTGAACGTCGTACCCGAGCCATCCGAGCGATGCACCACCGTGATGTTCGCATCCGGCAGCTTTAAACCGGGGTTGATTTTGGCGATGGCCGGGTCGCTCCACGTCTTGATTTTGCCCAGATAGATGTCGGCAAGAAGCGGCCCGGTGAAGCGTATATTGCCCGGCAGAACGCCGTCGATATTGACGACCGGCACGACGCCGCCGATGACCGTAGGGAACTGCCCTAGCGCCTCTTCTTTCAGGTCTTTACTGGACAGCGGCATGTCGGTCGCGCCGAAATCTACTGTCGCCGCCTTGATTTTCGCGATGCCGGCGCCGGAACCAATGGACTCGTAATTGACCTTGTTGCCCGACGCACGGTTGTAGTCCGCAGCCCATTTCCACAGGACCGGGTACACGAACGTGGAACCGGCCCCCGTGATGGCTGCCGCGTGGACAGCGGACGGAATTGTTACAGCCACGACAGCACCCACCAGGCATTGCACGAGCTGCGCTTTCATTTTGGTTATCCTCAGTAAGTAGCCGTCAATTCCATAAAACTAGATACGTTATGCCTGTCGGGATGCTAAGTATAGTTCGTGACATTGGGGTGACAAGGTCGAGGCTACGTGAAATTTCTGTGACGGCTCGTGAGCCGAGCCCTTCCCGGTGCATCATCCGCCCCGAAGGACTTGTCGGGACATATCATTTCCATTATATTGGAGATGTTGATATATAACGTACCATGCGTCCGGCATCGGACTGGAGAACCTCGTGACCGAACATCGCAAATACAACGTACTCTTCCTTTGTACCCACAATTCTGCGCGCTCCATTCTAGCGGAGGCTGCGCTCAACGACCTCGCCAGCGACCGTTTCGTTGGCTACAGCGCTGGCAGTCATCCAGGCACGAGTCCGAATCCTTTCGCGCTCGAACTCCTGCACTCGCAAGGTATTTCGACCGAAGGTCTGCGCAGCAAGAGCTGGGACGAATTTGCGAAAGACGGCGCGCCCGAAATCGACTTCATTTTCACGGTGTGTGACAACGCGGCGGGCGAGGTTTGCCCGATATGGCCCGGTCACCCTGCGAAAGCACACTGGGGCGTGGCTGACCCGTCGACGGTTGAAGGTTCTGACGAAGAAAAGCGCAAGGCATTCCTACGGGCCTTTGCGCAAATGAAAAAGCGCATCGAACTCTTTGCGAGCCTGCCCTTCGAAAAGCTGGACCGCGTCGCAGTCCAGAAGGAAATGCAGAACATCGGCACGTCGCTGCGGGACAAAGGCGAGTAACAAACGCAGGGCTCAATCGTTCGTCAAAGCCACCCAGCGCGAACCGCGCCGGCGTCGGCCATTCCCGCCTATTGTCGCTTGGTGCCTCGCATGAGAGACCCTGCATCGATGCTGCTGGCTCTCCGACTGAACAGTCGTGGTTATAAGGAAGTTGTCAATGTTCACCGCTATACCGATATTTTTCGCGACTATCACCTTTGTCATCTGGCAGCCGAAGGGCCTGGGCATCGGTTGGAGTGCGGCCGTTGGGGCAGTTGTTGCGCTCTTGGCCGGAGTCATTCATATCTCAGATATTCCGGTGGTCTGGCACATTGTCTGGAACGCGACGCTGACATTTATCGCCGTGATTATCATCAGCTTGCTGCTTGACGAGGCGGGATTCTTTGAGTGGGCCGCCTTGCACGTTGCACGGTGGGGGAGCGGCAGCGGCCGTAAGTTGTTCGCGTTTCTAGTTTTGCTTGGCGCAGCTGTTGCGGCGTTGTTCGCAAATGACGGCGCGGCACTTATCCTGACGCCCATCGTCATGGCCATGCTGCTCGCACTCGGATTCAGTCCAGCCGCGACTCTCGCGTTCGTCATGGCTGCGGGGTTCATCGCAGATACAGCAAGTTTGCCGCTAGTCGTTTCGAACCTGGTCAACATCGTCTCGGCAGACTTTTTTAAGGTCGGTTTCGGCGGGTACGCAAGCGTAATGGTGCCGGTCGACATCGTCGCCGTTGCCGTGACACTCGCGATGCTTTTGTTCTATTTCCGTCGCGATATTCCGGCTGCGTACAACGTGGCTGAACTCAAGCAACCTCGAGAAGCGATACGAGACGCCTCGACCTTCAGGGCAGGTTGGTGGGTTTTGGCGTTGCTGCTAGTTGGGTTCTTTGGTCTTGAGCACGTTGGTGTGCCTATCAGCGCTGTCGCCGCTGTCGGTGCGGCCGTCCTACTGGGCGTCGCAGGAAGGGGCCACATTATTTCCACCAGAAAGGTACTGAAGGAAGCCCCGTGGCAAGTTGTTATCTTCTCCTTGGGTATGTACCTCGTCGTGTACGGCTTGAGAAATCAGGGGCTCACGGGCTACGTTGCACAGATTCTTAATTACCTGGCAGCACACGGCGTGTGGGCAGCCGCGCTCGGAACAGGACTTCTCACGGCATTTTTATCGTCAGTGATGAATAACATGCCGACGGTACTGGTGGGCGCGTTGTCTATCGATGCAAGCAATGCCACCGGAATCGTTAAGGAAGCCATGGTGTTCGCCAACGTGATTGGCAGCGACCTCGGCCCGAAGATAACGCCAATCGGGTCCCTTGCGACGCTGCTGTGGCTGCATGTGCTGGCTCGCAAGAAAGTAACAATCACATGGGGCTATTACTTCAAGACAGGTATCGTCTTAACGCTGCCCATCTTGGTTGTCACCTTGGCGGCCTTGGCAGTGCGACTGCAGTTTTGATGCGAATCGGGACTAAGGTAGCGGGCAAGCGAGGGCTTCAATGTATTTACACCGGGGGCAGGGCCTGTGATTCCATGGCGCGTCTCCGAGCGGGAGATGAATTTTATCGGCCGGACGAACGCGCCTGACATATGTTCCGCGGCGTGCTCGGCAGGCTACGCTCACTGTGACGGCCACAGTGCACTGGAAATACAGGAAGGCGGTAATGTTCCAAACTCGCCACTTTGCGTGCTCTCACAGGGTGGGTATGCGCTCAAAGCTGTCAAAGCGGGTAAACGGTGGCTGCACCTCGGTCACCTCGAGCTCGTCCACAAGTGCCGCGGGCATGCCTTCGCTAAGCCAGGCGCACATCTCCGCCAGTTGCTCCGGCGAGCCCTGCAGCATCGCCTCTACCGAACCATCCATGCGGTTGCGAACCCAGCCTGTGACGCCTAGCGCTGTCGCCCGGCGTACACCAGCCTCTCTATAGCCGATGCCCTGAACTAACCGCGCACCCGGACCAGTCGGGTCTCAAGCGGCTCGTCCGTGTCGCGGGATTCCATGTATCTACTCCAGTTGCAGATTGGTGCATCGACGAGCTGGGTTCAATGAAGCGGCTCGGCCGCAATCGCGTGCTTGCGCATCTTTTCCCACAGGCTCTTCCTTGAAATGCCGAGGGCGTGGGCGGTCTCGGAAATGTGGCCCTGATGCTGCAGCAGCGCGGCGCGAATGAACGCGTTTTCGCATGCGGTCATGTAGCCGTCGAGTGGAGTATCCATATCCAGCGCTGCTACAGCCTGAGACCCGTCTTCCTCGAAAATATCGGAGGAGAAAAGCATATTGCGTGAGCACACGATGCATGCTCGTTCGAGGCGATTCTGCAACTCTCGCACGTTCCCGGGCCATCCATATGTCGCCAATCGCGCTTCGGCCGACGGATGAAACAGTTTCGTTGGTTCACCAAGCCGGCCCGCAATGTCGCGTACGAAACGATGGGCGAGCCAAAGGACATCGTCGGGCCTGTCGCGAAGTGCCGGGACGCGTAGCTGCAGGATGTTGATGCGATAAAACAGGTCCTCCCGAAACTTCCCGACCCGGACCAGTTCCGCGAGGTCTCGATTCGTTGCGCAGACCAGCCAAAAGGTGGTTTCGAACCCTCTCTCACCGCCGACTCTCGTGACGCGTCGCTCCTGAAGCGCTCGGAGCAACTTCACTTGCATCGACAGCGGCAAGTCGCCTATCTCATCGAGGAAGAGCGTGCCACCCTCGGCCTGCTCGAAGTAGCCTTTCTTTTGCCGTTCCGCACCCGTGAAGGCTCCTCGCTCGTGGCCGAAAAATTCAGACTCGAGAAGCGTCTCCGGGACGGCACCACAGTTGACTGCGATGAACGGCGACGCGTCGCCGGGCGCATGTCGATGAATGAACCGCGCGAGCACTTCCTTGCCAACGCCCGACTCGCCCGTAATCAGAATCGATTTAGCGCGGCCCGCGACTCGTGGCACCAGTTCCGCAAGGCGCCGCATCGCTTCGGACACACCCAGTTCGCTCTGCGCCGGCATGGCCTGGTCAGGTATGCCCGTTCCTGTGAGAAGCCTGACCTTGTCGACCAGTGCGCCGATGTCGAATGGCTTCGTGATGTAGTCGGCAGCGCCGCTCTTCAGAAGAGACACCGCCGTGTCGACCGAAGCGTACGCGGTGATGAACAAGAATGGCGGCACTGACGTATGCGCGGCGACCGACCGCGAGAACAGTTCTTCACCCGATATGTCGGGTAGCCGGATGTCGCTGATGACGGCCTGATACGGTCGGTTCTGCAAGGTATCCAGGGCGGATTCGCCGTCGGTATGCCAGTCCACGTCAAAACCTTCCAGACGGAAGCGGTCGGCCAACGACTCCCCCATGATGCGGTCGTCCTCGACGACACAGATAAGCGTGGTCGACATAATGCTCTCCTGATTCATGGAGAAGTAACCGGCAATAGCACGGCAAAGTACGTCCGTCCCGGTGCGCTATCCACTGAAATTGTGCCACCGAGCTGCGTAACGATTTGATAACTCACCCACAATCCGAGGCTGTGCGACCGCCGACCATCGGCCATGGCAACCGACCCGAACGGCTCGAATAGGTGCTCCATGGCCACGCCCGAAATGTGCTGACCGGTGTTCGATACCGTTATCTGCAGCCCAACCCCATTGGCCGCAACCAGGCAGTCAACACGCCCGCCAACCTCCACGGCCTTCACCGCGTTTAACAGCAAATTGAGCACAAGCTGGCGCACCAGGTGTGCGGGTAATGCTATCGCCTCGTCCAACTGAATGTTCCAATGAAACGCTGCCTGCTTAGCCTGTATCTGCGGCGCTATCAAGAGCTTCAAGTCCTGCCAGTCCGACAGACTCATTGCCGGGGAGTCCAGCCGCGCCTCAAACAGCAATGCGCCAACGGTAGAACGAATTTGCGCGAGACCTCGTTCGAGCAAACCTAGGGTCTTTCGGGTTTGGGCGTCGGGTTCCCCATGCGTATTGAGTGTGTCTATAGCGTTAAGCATGCCGCCCAGGGGGTTGTTGATTTCATGCGCGATGCCAGCTGCGACTTGCCCGACGGCCGCCAGTCTTTCGGCGACGACGACTTCTCTCTCCAACTCCTGTTTCTGCGCCAGTTCGGCGAGCATGGCCCGGAACTGTTGTTCCAGCTGACCTATTTCGTCGTTCCCTTGCACTGTGATTTCCGCGCCAACTTCTTCAGGGTGCTCCTTTCCAATGCGGCCCATGGCGGCCGTGAGGCGCAAGAGCGGCTTCGCCATCCGGTCGCCCCAGAGCCAGCCTAGCGGTATGAGTAGTAGCAAGGCGGGCACAGTAGCCACAGCTAGCTTGAGCAGCGTGGAGCGGACACGACCGTAAAAGGTATTGGCGTCATAGAGCAGAACCACATAGCCGAGTCGGCTTCCATCGTCCGAATTCACCGGCATGCCGGCGGTGACGTCGCGGCTCGCGAGTAATCCCGGAAAGTCGAAAAAGAACGGGTCGCCTGGACCTCGTAGATGTGGGATGACCGCACCAAACTGTGCCGGAAGCTGGGCGACCGGGCGCTGGACAGGTTCCTTGCGGGGAGACGTGGAGGCGTACACCCGAGCCTTCGAGTCGAACAGAACGATTTCCTTCAGCGGATTTGAGGGCTCCCTGACCGCCACCGGCGTCCGAATCACTTCGAAGGCACGCCACAGGTCGTCCTTGACCATCGGGTCGCGAAGCGACAGTGTGAGGACGCGGCACAGATTCTGGGCGCTACTTTCGAGGTCATTTCTGGCATCGGAAACCGCAACGCTTACGAGCGCGAAGGTCACGAGTATCTCCGTCAGCAGGATGACTGCGCTCAGCGCGAGAGGAATCTTGTAACGGTAGCTGAGATGGGACAGCATCTGCGCGGTCCTAAACGGGCCCAGAGTTCAGAATGGCAACCAGGCGGCGTATGCCATCGAACACCTTGTCGTCGTCCGGCACGAAGCCATCGAGGTTCAATCGCTGCAGCACTTCCCGGGCTGCAGGGCGGTCTTTCATACCGACCAACGCGCGCTGGATACGAAGAAACGATTCGTCGTCAAGCGAGCGGCGCGCGACAATCGGCGGAAAACCGTACTGCGGAGAGCGCCACGCCACCCGTACGTCACGGGTGCGTTCCGGGTACTGCTTCTCGATGGTGTCGTAGACATACCCATCAATCTCACCCGCATCCGCAAGTCCGGTCGTCACGGCGTCAACGACTTTTCTGTGCGCATACGTGAAGAAGGACTTCTTGAAGAAGCGGGTCGGCCGGATGCCCGCACGTATCAGCTCAGTGGTCGGGACCAAAAAGCCGGAATTCGATTGCGGGTCGCTGAATGCGAACACGCGGTTTCGAAGCTGCGTGATATGGGTCGTCTGCGTATCGCTCTTGGGGACAATCAGATATGAACGATAAAGCGGCTTGCCCTGATAGTCCGGTATCGCCATCAAGCGCATCGTTTGTGAGTTGGTGACGTATGGAAACCCGCATACCCACGCCACATCAAGCCGATTCTCGGCGAGAAGGTCATCAATCTCACGATAGCTATTGCGCTGCACAAACCTCACATCAGAGTTGCATACCTCACCAAGTTCGCGGCTCCAACGGTCGAGCAGGCTGATTTCGTTATCGAGAAACACGGCAGTCGTGCCGAACGCAACCGTCGGGCCTTCGCCAGCAGTTGCAAGCTTGAAGGACGAGAGCAGTGGAAGGCCTAGCGCGAAGCGTAGGACCTGCCGCCGCCGGATGTTACGAATTGGTGACATAACGGCTCACTCCCCATCACGAACCGTTACCGGACGGTAATGGCGTCCATCAGGTCTGCTGAATTCAAATCGTGTTGGCGCAAGCCTTCCGGCGGACGTCGGACCGCATGGCATACCTCTTGCCGTTAGCTCGATGCTAACCACTACACGAGCAAGATTCAAGCGAGGAGGAGACCATGTCCGAACTCAAAATCCGGCGTCGCACATTCCTGAAATTGGGCGGCGGCTCGATTGCCGCAACCGCCGCTTCTGCCCTGGTACCCAACGTGGCCTCGGGCGCAAACCCTGTGGATACCAGCAAGACGAAGCTCCCTTACCCGAAAAAGGCCGTCGGGCAGGCGGGACGCATGACGGTCAACGCTCCGGTCACGTTTGCCTATCCTGATGCGGCGTCACCGTGCACAGCTCTCAAGCTCGGGAGCCGTGTACCAGGCGGCGTCGGACCCGACGGGGACATCGTCGCCTATAGCACCATGTGTACGCACATGGGCTGCCCCGTCATCTACGAGCCGACGACGAAGGTTTTCAAGTGCCCCTGCCACTTCAGTATGTTCGATGCTGAGAAAGCCGGCCAGATGATTGTCGGGCAGGCCACCGAAAATCTGCCCCGCGTGCGTCTTCACTATGACGAGAAGACGGGCACCGTGTCAGCAGTCGGCATGGAAGGTTTGATATACGGCCGTCAGGCCAATGTGCTTTGAGTTCGAGGAGCTGAAAATGCCTACCGATAAGGACCGCATTGCGCTACCGCCGGTCACGGCCCAGCGAACCAACATGACCTGCCATTTCTGCATTGTTGGATGCGGGTACCACGTGTACAAATGGCCGGAAGACCAGGAAGGTGGTCGCGCGCCGAACCAGAATGCGCTCGGTGTTGATTTTCGCAAACAGGTGCCGCCACTCTCGCTCATCATGACGCCTGCCATGGAAAACGTGGTCACCGACCGCGATGGCTCGCGCCACACCATCATGATTGTTCCGGACAAGAGCTGCGTCGTGAACAGTGGCTTGAGTTCGACACGCGGCGGCAAGATGGCGATGTACATGTACGCGGCGGACGGAATCACCCAGGAACGGCTGAGACAACCGCGCATCTATCTAAGCGACCAGTGGGTGGATACGACCTGGGACCAGGCGATGGCGCTATATGCCGGCCTGATGAAGAAGGTGCTCGACAAGGATGGCCCGAGCGGTATTGTCTTTTCTGCCTTCGACCACGGTGGTGCGGGAGGCGGATTCGAAAACACATGGGGTTCCGGCAAGCTGATGTTTACGGCGCTGCAGACCCCGATGGTCCGCATCCACAACCGCCCCGCGTACAACTCGGAGTGTCACGCGACTCGCGAGATGGGTATCGGCGAGCTGAACAATTCGTACGAGGATGCCGAACTGGCCGATGTCATCTGGTCCATCGGCGCGAACTCGTATGAAACGCAGACAAACTATTTCCTCAATCACTGGGTACCGAACCTGCAGGGCGGGACCCTCGACAAGAAAAAACAACGCTTCCCGGGCGAAGCATTCCCGAAGACAAAGGTCGTCTTCGTGGACCCGCGACGTACGCCGACGATTGCAATCGCCGAGCAGGTGGCCGGGAAGGACAACGTACTGCATCTGGACATCCAGCCGGGCACGGACATCGCCCTGTTCAATGGGCTCTTCACCTACGTGGTCCAGCAGGGGTGGATTGACAAGGATTTCATCGCCGCCCACACGAACGGGTTCGATGCAGCTGTGCAGGCCAACAAGCTGTCACTTGATGAGTGCAGCAAAATCACGGGCGTTCCTGTTGAAAAAATCAAGACCGCAGCGGAATGGTCGTATAAGCCGAAGGGGCCGGGGCAGCTTCCGAGAACGATGCATACCTACGAAAAGGGCATCATCTGGGGCAACGACAATTATCTGATTCAGTCGTCGCTACTGGACGTTGCTGTGGCCACGCACAATGTCGGACGGCGAGGCACGGGCTGCGTGCGAATGGGCGGACACCAGGAGGGATACACGAGGCCGCCATATCCGGGTAACTCAAAGATATACATCGACCAGGAACTCATCAACGGCAAGGGACGGATGATGACGTGGTGGGCGTGCAACAACTTCCAGACGAGCAACAACGCGCAGCAACTGCGCGAGGTGGTCTTGCGTCGCTCGCAAATCGTCAAGGATGCGATGCAGGGTGCACGCGGTGCGAGCACGGAGCAGTTGGTCGACGTGATTTACGACGCGACCAGTAAGGGTGGTCTGTTCGTGACGAACATCAACATCTACCCGACGAAGCTGGAGGAAGCAGCGCACCTCATGCTGCCCGCAACGCACCCCGGCGAGATGAATCTGACCTCGATGAACGGCGAGCGTCGCATGCGTCTGTCGGAACGATTCATGGACCCGCCCGGAAGCGCGATGCCGGACTGTCTCATCGCCGCGCGCGTCGCCAACACGTTGCGCGCCATGTATCAGAAAGACGGCAACACGAAGATGGCCGCGCGGTTTGACGGTTTCGACTGGAAGACCGAAGAGGACGCTTTCAACGATGGGTTCCGTCGTGCCGGGCAACCGGGTGTAGAAAAGATAGATAGCCAGGGCGGCAACACCGGAAACCTGGTTACCTATGAGCGGCTACGCGTCATGGCCAACAACGGCGTGCAGTTGCCAGCGAAGGCGTGGGAAGGAGGCAAGCTGGTCGGCACAGAAATGATGTACATGGATGGCAAATTCGATACGCCGGACGGCAAGGCCCAGTTCAAGCCCTCGCCGTGGCCCGGTCTGCCGAAGACAGTCGCCGACCAGAAGGGGAAATACCGCTTCTGGATTAACAACGGCCGCACAAACGAAGTATGGCAAACGGTGTACCACGACCAGTACAACGAATTCGTCCGCGCCCGGGACCCGATGGCCTATATCGAAATCAACCCCGCCGACGCGCAGGAACTCGGAATTGGCGCCGGCGACATCGTCGAGGTCTTCAATGACTTCGGGTCAACGTACGCGATGGCGTACCCAGTCGCGGAACAGAAGCATGACCAGACCTTCATGGTGTTCGGCCACATCAATGGCATCCAGGATAACGTCACGACTACATGGACGGACCGCAACATCATTCCGTACTACAAGGGCACGTGGGCGAACATCCGGCGGGTTGGTTCAGTGGAGGATTACAGGCAAACGGTCAGCTTCAAGAGTCGCCGTTATACATAGGTGACGACGGCCGGCGCATTGCCGGCCGTATTCTCTCTTCCTGAGCCGGCGACTATCCGCACGTAGGAGTGGAGCTGCGATGAAGGCATTCACCTTGGCGCGCGTCATCCCCTTGGTGCCAATCGACGTCGACGACGCGGCCGAACATACCCTCCGCGCGCCGGCGGTCGGGCCGATTGAGTTACCGCTTCGGGACACGCGTCTGCGGCCATTGCGAGACCTGCGTATCTCAGTCACGGACCGCTGCAATTTCCGTTGTGTCTACTGCATGCCGAAGGAGGTATTTGGCAAGGACTATGCGTTCCTGCCTCGTCGCGAATTGCTCAGCTTCGAGGAGATTGAGCGCATTGCCCGCGTGTTCGTTGGGCTCGGTGTTGAAAAGATTCGACTTACGGGTGGAGAGCCGCTGTTGCGGAAAGACCTTGAATATCTTGTCAAGCTATTGGCCAGGTTGCGGACACCTCACGGCGAGGATGTCGAATTGACGCTGACGACCAATGGTTCCCTGCTCGGTCGTAAAGCGCAGTCTCTGCTGGATGCGGGACTGAAACGCATCACAGTCAGTCTCGACTCGATAGACGAGGCTGTGTTTCAGAGGATGAATGGTGTCGGCTTTCCTGCCGCGCGGGTGCTGGAGGGAATTGACGCAGCACTGCGCGTCGGCCTCGCTCCGGTCAAAGTCAACATGGTGGTCAAGCGCGGCGTGAACGACACGCAGATTCTGCCAATGGCACGCCACTTCCGGGGAACTGGCGTGGAAGTCCGTTTCATCGAGTTCATAGATGTGGGTGCGAGCAACGGGTGGAACATGAAGTCGGTAGTGCCGTCGTCCGAGATTGTCCGTAGGGTTGATGCGGTATTTCCGTTGGTACCAACGGGGCGGGAAAAGCCGTCAGACACATCGGTTCGATTTCGCTACGCCGATGACCAAGGAAAAATCGGCGTCATCTCGAGCGTCTCGCAGCCTTTCTGCGGCGACTGCACCCGGCTACGGTTGTCTGCGGACGGCCAACTCTTCACCTGTCTGTTCGCCTCTCGCGGTCTGGACATCCGCAAACCATTGCGGAACGGGTGCACCGATGGTGCGTTATGCCAACTGGTTGCTGACCTGTGGACGCGGAGGGCTGACCGCTATTCAGAGCAACGTGATGAAAGCAGCATCGCGCTTGACCAGTCCAAAGTCGAAATGTCGTTCATCGGCGGTTGATGACATTCCTACGGCCGTTCTTTGTCCATTGGGAATGACGGCACCGCCTCACCGTCCGGTCGCCGCTTCAGGTTTTACTTCGCGGGACGCCCGTGTTCGTCGATAACAACCTCTCCGTCCTCTTTCGTGAACGGCACATTCTGGGCCTCCGGCAGGATGTCCAGGACGACCTCGGACGGACGGCACAACCGGACGCCATGCGGAGTCTCCACGAATGGGCGATTGATGAGTATTGGGTGCTCTAACATTGCATCCAGAAGCTTGTCGTCGCCAAGCAAGGGGTCATCCAGGCCAAGTTCCGCGTAAGGCGTACCCTTCTGTCGCAATGTTTCGCGCACGCTGAGGCCGGACCTGGCGATAAGCTCCACCAGTCGTTCACGTGTCGGTGGTGTCTTCAGGTATTCAATGATGGTCGGTTCGATACCGGCATTGCGAATCATGGCCAGCGTGTTCCGCGAGGTGCCGCATTCCGGGTTGTGGTAAATCGTGACGTTCATGGTGCCTAGTCCTCAATAGAAATTAAATATTGGCCAATCTGTGTTGCCGTCGACCTGGCAGAGCGCATCACGCCGATGAGTGTCGCGGATGCGAAGCCGCACCATTCGCCGTATCCGACCAGCCATAGCCTCGGCTCCAGCACCGCGCGACCTTCGAGTACTTCGACGCGGCTAGCGTCGTTAAGGACATGCAGAGGCCGCAGATGTTCGAGTGCCGGGCGGAATCCGGTGCACCAGATAACGGCGTCGACACGCGCGTGGGAGCCGTCTTTCCATACGACGCCGTCGACCGTGAAATGCGAGAACGGTCGCACAGAATGCAGCACTCCCCGTTCACGAGCGTCGCGCACGGGCGGCACCATCACAATGTCGCCTAGGCCCGTAGGCGCGGGGTCCGCGCGACCTTCCGCACGGGCTTTCCACCGTTCAGTTGCACGTTCGAAAAGCACGCGTCCGTCAACATCATCCGGCAATAAAGTGGGCTCTTCCAACGTAACCCATGTTGTATGACAGACCTGCGACAGTTCGGCGAGTATCTGCGCACCTGAGTTTCCACCACCTACAATGAGTACATCCTTTCCATGGAATACCTCGGGTTTTCTATAGTGAGCTGAATGCAGCTGCTCGCCTTCGAAGCAGGCTTGTCCCGGATAGTCCGGGATATATGGGCGCGCCCATGTTCCGGTGGCACTGACTACGGTCTTTGCAAGCCACTCGCCGCGGTCCGTTGAAACAAGCAGCCCGCCTTCGCGGCGCGACACCGACGTCACGTCCACAGGACGACGGACCGGAATTTCGTAGCGCTTCTCGTATTCTGTGAGATAGCGGATGACATGGTCTCGCGACGGATATTGCTCCAATGTAGCGGGCATCAACCATCCGGGCAGTGAACTCCACTGTGCCGGCGAAAAGAGGTGAAGCGAGTCCCAGGTATGCTGCCACGCTCCGCCCGAAGCCGACTGGTCATCGAGCACGACGTAGTCGATACCGGCGCGGCGCAGGAAATAGGCGACTGCCAGCGACGATTGACCGCCGCCGACAAGGACCACATCGATTGGAATAGGCGCTGACGCGTTGCTGATGGACATATCGAATGAGGTAGATGATACTTCGATAATACTGGATGTGTCGTGTTCGATGTGAGTCTGCGAGGTGTGTATTGACTTCTGACCTGTCGAAGATTACCAGCGGCCTCGGGCCGTCCGCCGCACGTCTGCAGCTATTGATAGAACGGGCGCTAGAGCTTTATGCCGGTGTGGCTGCCATGCCATGCGCCAACCAGCGCGATGCGCTGCAGGAGTTCGCGGAGTTATTGCCTCAGATGGCGCGGGCCTCACGCGAAACAGCGGATGGAATTGAGGCATGCGGCGGTCGCTGCCGGTGATACTCCGCACGTTTCTATTTCGCAAGGGCGAGCAGCATTTCCAGAGCGCGTTGGCGAAAATCGGACCGTTCTCTATCTACGCACCGTTGCTGACGCTGGTGCTGCTATTTGGATTCCAGGGCGAGCAAATCATCGCGCAACCGCTGGTCATTCTGCTTCTGGCGGTGTCCATCCTGATTCAGGTGGTCGTCAATTCGTCGCTTGCCTACCTGGCCAACCGGAAGCTCGGCGTGTCTCACGATGTCGCAGCACCGTCATGTTTGATTGGGGCATCCAACTTCTTTGAGTTGGCGGTTGCGACGGCGATTAGCCTCTTCGGTCTTAAATCGGGAGCAGCACTGGCAACCGTGGTTGGTGTTCTTATGGAAGTACCGGTGATGCTGGCCGTTGTAAAAGTGGTCAACGCCTCGCGACGTTGGTACGAACAGGAAGCGTGACAGCCCAGTAGCCTTCACGCCGGAATTCCGCCAGTTGAAATCGATGCGGCATATGTTGAACGGCCTCGTGCTCGTGTGAGCACGGTTCGATGACTGTCGGCGCAGGCTGTCCGCTTCGGGCCGCTTTAACGGTCAATGTCCGCGGGCCAACTCTTCTAGCCCTTGCAGACCTACGGGCGGGCGCGACTGCCACGGCAACAACACAGCCCGCTTTGTATCCTGCTTCACCACACGCTCGATAAATGGCACCTCGTAGCGCCCTCGCTCGGCGAGTGCCGGGTCGTGGGTGCCGCTTGCCAGCAGACTTTGGTCAATGACCCACGCATACGGTTCAATCTGGGCCCGGCGCAGGTCGGCTTGCAGTCGCTCCGCCTCATGAACAGGTGTCGCCTCGGCGAGCGTCACGATAAGTACGTGCGTGAAACCGGAGTCGCGCAGACGTGGCAGAAGCTGGCGAACCGCTTCTGGCATATCACCCTGGTTGCGCATGACTTCGCGATGGTAGGCCTCAGCTGAGTCCATCAGCAGGATGGTGTGTCCAGTAGGGGCCGTGTCGAGTATCACGAACGAGTCCCGGGCCTCATCCACCGTTCGCGCAAATGCGCGAAAAACTGCTATCTCCTCGGTGCACGGCGACCGTAGGTCTTCCTCGAGCATCGCCTTCCCCTGGGCATCGAGGTGAGCACCGGCCTTGGCGAGAACTTCATCACGGTAGCGGTTGACCTCCAGGTCCGGGTCGATGCGACTCACACTTAGACCCGGCAGCGACTCCTGAAGAGTCCACGCCACATGTGCGGCCGGGTCAGTGGTCGAAAGCAGGACTGCGTGTCCGCGCTGCGCCAGTTCAAGTGCTATCGCCGCAGCCACCGTCGTCTTGCCAACCCCACCTTTGCCCATCGTCATGACAAGGCCGTGTCCCGCCTTCTCAAGGTCGTCAATGAGCGGCAAAAGGCCGCCAGGCAACTTCATGCCCAACGGGGCATCTATCCTGGGCGCGGCAATCTGCTCCGGGTGCAAATACGCATTTAACGCGGTCAGCCCAACCAATCCCTTGGGAATGAAGCCCGTTTCGCTTCGCGCAAGTGCTGCGAGTCCCGGCGGCATTGCCCTTATGGCTACAGCCTGTTGTTCTTCCATCGCGCAGGCAATGTCATCGTCAGAAGAAACAGCCTTGAAAACACCATTGACAGCGAGCACAAGGTTTCGGACCCCGAGGTCGGCCAGTTCGATACGGGTTCGCTCCGCCTCACGGAATGCCGATGCCTCCGGTCGGGTCACCAGGACCACAGTAGTGCGGTCCGGGTTGGTTAGTTCGGCAACGGCCGCTGCATACAGTTGCCTGTTTTGCTCGAGGCCTGCCAGAGGCCCGAGGCACGAATTGCCGGTTGTGTTTGTCGACAGAAAGTTGCTCCAGGCCGACGGCAGCGTCAGCAAGCGCAACGTGTGCCCCGTGGGTGCGGTGTCAAAAATGATGTGGTCATACGCCTTCGCGGTGACACTACCGCCCAGCAGGTCGGCAAAGGCGTCGAACGCCGCTATCTCGACGGTGCAGCCACCGGAAAACTGTTCCTCCATGCTGCGAATGGCCGCATCGGGTAACACGCCTCGATAAGGGCTGACCATACGCTCGCGGTAGGCCGCAGCAGCGAGTTCCGGGTCGATGTTCAGCGCGTGGAGGTTTGGAACCTGGCCAATTGGCGTCGGCCGCCCGGAAAGTTGAGTCTCGAGCACCTCATCGAGATTGGATGCCGGGTCGGTGCTGACGAGCAGCACGGTCTTACCCTTTTCAGCCAACTGCAGCGCCGTTGCGCAGGCGAGCGACGTCTTACCGACGCCGCCCTTGCCGGTGAAAAAGAGATGGCGAGTTGTAACGGCAGGAAGGGTCATATCGGTGCGCCGGTTAACATTCGCCGGGCTTGCAACTGCAGGCCCCCGCTTTGATGTGCGGCTTGTCGGCAGTGGGAACCTTGAGCCCCAGTTTCTGAATCAGTTGGGCACGTGACGGATATACGCTGCGTATTCCGGCGAACGTGATCAGTGATTTCGGTTGATCGTGATCAGTTATTCCGGAGGATAGTGATCACTCGTTTCGGTCGAAGTTGATCGCTGATCACGGGTTTCCGAAACGGGTGATCATCTTGCCGAAATCGGTGATCACGTTGCCGGAATGAGTGATCACCGGACCGAAATGGGTGATCATTCTCCCGAAACGCGATGGCGGTTTCGGTCTGGCGGTGGTGTTGCGCATGTCGTCAACGACAGGCGTTAGCCTTGTCCCTTTTCATGGGAGACGGGCCGATGCCGGCACCTCGGATGAGCATGCGTAAATTGAAGGAAGTTCTACGGTTGAAGTGGACGAGCGGCCTGTCGCACCGCCAGATCAGCCGGGCCATCGGCATCAGTGTCGGTGCCATCTCTGCTTACGCCGCTCGGGCGAGTGTGGCAGGCTTGGACTGGGCCGCTGTCGAGCCACTGTCAGAGGACGAGCTCGAAGCCAAGCTGAATCTGTCGGCTGAGCCAACCACCTCAGCTCAACGAATCGAGCTCAATTACGCCGCCATGCATCGAGAGCTGCGCCGCAAGAGCGTGACGTTGCAACTGCTGTGGGAAGAATACGTCGCGGCCCACCCGGGCCAGCGTACCTACCGCTACACCCAGTTCTGCCAGCGTTACCGGGACTGGGCCAAGACGCTCAAGCGCTCGATGCGCCAGCAGCACCAGGCCGGTGAGAAGCTGTTCGCCGACTTTGCCGGGCAAACCGTGCCGATTCTCGCTCGCGAGGGTGGCGTCGCGTTTGACGCACACATCTTCGTGGCCGTACTCGGCGCTTCAAACTACACCTACGCCTGCGCCACCCGCTCGGAGGCGACGCCCGACTGGATCGGCGGCATGATCGGGGCAATGGAGTTTTACGGCGGCGTGCCGCAGTTGCTGGTGCCGGACAACCCGAAGGCGTTGGTTACGAAAGCCGACCGTTTCGAGCCTATCCTGGGGCGCACCGCCGAGGACTTCGTGCACCACTACGACACCGCGATGCTGCCGGCGCGCCCAGGCAAGCCAAAGGATAAGTCCAAGGTTGAAGTCGGCGTGCAGATCGTCGAGCGCTGGATCCTGGCGCGTCTGCGCAATCACCGCTTTTTCCATCTGGCCGAGCTCAACAAGGAGATCGCCAGACTTATCGCCGATCTGAATCAGCGTCCCTTCAAAAAGCTCGAGGGCAATCGTCGGCAATGGTTTGAGCGCCTGGACCTGCCTGCGCTGCGTCCGCTGCCCGTCCAGCGCTACCAGATCGCGGCCTTCAGCAAATGCCGCGTCAATATCGATTATCACGTCGAGATCGAGCACCACTATTACAGCGTGCCCCACAAGCTCGTTCGTCAGGAGGTTGAAGCCCGCGTCACTCGCCATGGCGTCGAGATTCTTCACGGCGGCAAACGTGTCGCGGCCCACGCCCGCAGTCGCCTCAAAGGCAAGCACACAACGGTAGCCGAGCACATGCCGGCCGCCCACCGCGCGCATATGGAATGGACGCCGGGGCGCCTACTGAACTGGGGGGCAGCGATCGGACCCAGTGTACGGGCGATCGTCGAACACCAGTTGACCAATCGGCCTCATCCCGAGATGGGCTATCGAACTTGCCTGGGGCTGCTCTCGCTTGCCCGCAAGTATGGCAAAGAGCGGCTCGAGGCGGCGTGCCAGCGGGCGCTTGTCATCGGCTCGCCCACTCGTCAATCCGTGCTCTCGATCCTCACGTCCGGTGCCGACCGCCAACCTGTACCTTCGATTCGAATCGCCGAATGGCATTCCCCCGAGCATGAGAATGTGCGCGGCCCAGATTACTACCATTGATTTACCACTGACCCAAGGAGGTCATCGATGTTGATGCAGCAAACCGTTTCCCAACTGAAAGCCCTCAAGCTCGACGGCATGGCCCGTGCCTTTGAGGAGCAGGCAGGCCTCACGGCGAGTTCGAGTTTATCGTTTGAAGAGCGCTTTGGCATCGTGGTCGAGCGTGAACTCGCCTGGCGCGATACCCGGCGCCTCGAGCGCCTGCTGAAAACCGCCAAACTGAAGAACCCGCAGGCCTGCATTGAAGACATCGAATACCGCCAAAGCCGTGGACTCGAGCGTAACGTCGTCGCCACGCTCGCCGGCGGCGACTGGATCCGCAACGCGCAGAACATCATTCTGACAGGCCCCACTGGGGCCGGCAAAACGTGGATAGCCTGTGCATTTGGGCAGCAGGCCTGCCGGCAAGGATTCTCGGTGCTTTACGTGCGCGTGGCCCGCCTATTCGAAGAACTTAAAATTGCCCACGGCGACGGCAGTTTCACGCGTCGGCTCGCGCAACTGGCCAAGATCGACGTCCTGATGCTCGACGACTGGGGCCTGCAAGACCTCGATCAGGGCGCGCGCAATGACCTGCTTGAAGTCCTGGACGATCGCGTCGGCACGCGCTCCACGATCATCACCAGCCAGTTGCCGCTCGAACACTGGCATGCCTGGCTGCAAGACCCGACGCTGGCCGATGCGATCCTCGACCGGCTCGTTCATCAGGCCCACAAGCTGCCGCTCAAAGGCGAATCGATGCGAAAGACCAACGCCAAGCAGTCCTCCGCATCCTGATTGTGATCACCTTCGCTATAATTCCTTAACCGCGCAACACCACCCTCCAGACTGATCACGTTCGCCGAAACAGCTGATCACCATCACCGAAATACGCAGCGAGGCCCTTGCCCATGCGCGGTGCGAGCTTGATTCGGCTGTTGGCAAGCGTCTTCTCGTCGCTCTTGACCACCTTGCCCGTGACGATGCCCGAGCAAGCCGGGATGCCGAAGAAATCCGTATCGCCCGTGAACCTTGGGTCGATCACCGGCTGCTGCGCTAGGTCGTATTGCTTGGCCGTGACGCGCTTGAGCGCTTGCTTGCGGCTCAGGCTGCCTCCAACGACCATTTCCACCGCGATCTTGATCGCGGCCTTGGCGCTGCGCTAGGCGTTGCGGGTCTAGAGGATATAGAGCTTGCCAGCCTGAACCGTGAACCCGACGTCCTGCTCGTTTGTTAATCAGGGCCTGTCCAATCGATCGGATAGAGAGTCAG
Source organism: Pandoraea cepalis (assembly GCF_902459665.1). Lineage (GTDB taxonomy): Bacteria > Pseudomonadota > Gammaproteobacteria > Burkholderiales > Burkholderiaceae > Pandoraea > Pandoraea cepalis. The sequence continues at coordinate 33,977 of NZ_CABPSL010000004.1, forward strand.
TCAAGCACGGTCCTTGGGTACACCCGTTCGGCCAAATCTTGCGCTTCGTCGAGATCCAGCGCCTCGGCGTCACCGTTGTACATCATGCCGATCAGCGTGTTGTCTTCCACCCACTGGCCGGTGTTGGGGTTGAGGTAGGCCAGCCCGCCATCGTCTTGAAGACGCATCAGGCTATCGCCGTCGTCGAACGCGTAATAGAAAGTCATGGTTTGCTCCACTCCATGCCGATGACGCCTTGCGGCACCATCACTCGGCTCTGGTTAGCTTGCATCGCGGCGCGCAACTCGGCCTGACGATCCTTGCTCGTGCCCGCCGCCCGATATTCCTCATTTAGGGGGTGGTCGCCATAGTCCCCTTTTGGTTATCACGACAGTGGGGGCCATTTTTAGCGCATCAAAAATTACTTCAATCGCCCGTATGAACTGCTTTTCGCAGTTCCATTTCCTTGCCCCCTCTTGACCGCAGCGCAGACATACACCTACGCTGCTCGCTTGGAGCACTCGCTAGCAAGAGGTAACGCATGGATAGCCGAGTATTCGGATACGCACGGCACATTATTACCGTTCTTGCCGTGCAGCAACGTGACAAGCGATTTCATCCGAGCATAAGTATCACTCGATGCGGCGACCGACTTGCAATACACCGATCCGACATTCGCTCCGTAGTATTTGCCAGTCAGTCGGACGCCCTTGTTCATGGAGCTGATTTCGCAATGCGGTGGGTTGATCTGGCGGAGCAGGCCTGCTAGGCGATCATTTGTGAGCCTCGACAGCCGATTTGAAAGCCGCCTGAACGGCCTTAGAAGCGCACGCGGTGCCATCCGGGATGGAGCGTTGCTGCCGCCTTCCTCACTACAATAAATATTAGGGAACGCCCGAGGCGGAAAGTGGCCAGCCGATCACGCTTTTCTGTGTTTGATTGCCCACCAGTCTCTAAAATTTGTGAACTACGGCAACGGCGGGTTATGCCAGAAGCAAGTCTCGCATGTGCGTACCCGATTCACATACACCGCAATATGCGGACGAAATTGGCGGTCATCACTGTCCTGCTTTATCAATCACAACCACGTAGATGAGACGCCTCATGATTTTTTCATCGAACATCAATTCGGACACGATTCAGGCCTACCTGGAAACACATTACTGTGTCGAAGGCGTTTTGCCGATGACCTTGCGGGTTGGTGTGCAAAACTCCTCATTGCTCATACTTCATGAGGCTGCACATGTTGAGTCGAGTGCCTTCATTACTGCCTGCAACCCGTTCAGCCACGCCTGTGAACATGGAGCCAATGCTCTGCGCCAGAAGGATTTGGCCTGTGAGCTAACTCAGGTCGGTTTGAGGTTCATTGGTGGCATCGGGCAGCATCCATCAAACAAGTGGCCCGGGGAGCCTAGTTTTCTGGTGCTGGGGGTTTCGCTAGAAGCTGCGAAGGACCTCGGCGAACGCTACGAGCAAAACGCGATCGTCTGGGCGGGAGACGATGCTGTGCCGCAGTTGGTGCTGTTGCGATAACCGATGCTCCCTCCCCGAGAATTTTCGATCTAATTTAGCCATGCAAATCGTTGCGGTACTAGACTTTGAAACGACAGGCCTTTCGCCGGCGCAGGGTGACCGGGCCACTGAAATTGCGGTCGTGCTTTTGCGTGAGGGTCAAATCGTCGATCGCTACCAGAGCTTAATGAATGCCGGAAGACGCATACCGTCCGATGTCGCAAATCTGACGGGCATCACGAACGACATGATTTCATCGGCGCCCACGGCGTCGAAGGTCATGCGTGAAGCGGCGAAGTTCGTCGGCAAACATCCAGTCGTAGCTCATAACGCCGGCTTCGACAGACGGTTTTGGCAGGCGGAGCTTGCGCTAATCGGGGAAGCGTCAGATCAGTCCTTCGCCTGCACGATGTTGGCGTCGAGGCGGATCTACCCGCACGCGCAAAGTCACCGGTTATCCAGCCTGGCGGAGATGCTGCAATTACCGAAAACCGGTCGTGCCCACCGAGCTATGGTTGATGCGGAAATGACGTGTCATCTCTGGTACCGACTGAAAAGCGATATTGCACAGACTTACGGCGTGGGTCGAGTCGATCACGCACTCATCTCACGTGTGCAGGTTACCAGCAAGCAAAAGGTTCCAGTGTTGTTGCGTTCGCTGGCTGGTGGGGCCTAGCATCCATTGGGATGTGATTTCGCAGGGGCACGAGTAGGGGCGGATGGTTGAAAGCGCTGAAGAAAATAGAGCATGATCACGCATTCGGTTTCGCTTACCGAATGCCCGGGCCGAAAAATTCTGCAAAGAAAATTTTTTAGCATAGTGGGGGGGACGGCGGCAACCGCCGCATGTCGTGCGACGGTGAATCGAGGATCGCACGGGCAGGAGGAGTGCGACCCGGTTTCAGATCGGGCGCTCCGAGGCGCCAACGCCGAGTGTCCGGGCGGCGGCTCGAATGTCCGTAAGGTTCAGAAAGGGCCGATCCTCGTCTTCCCAACAGTCAAGAAACCGGACCGCGCTCAGGTTGATAGCCTCGGCAACGAGCGCCTCCGCGTCGGCAATTGGCCGTCCGGCCAGCAACTGTGCCGCCAGCTCTTCTGTGCCGCCCTCCATCGCAAAGTCCAGCCGTATCTGTTTGTCAGCCAGTGTGGACTTAACCCATGCGAGCATGTCGTCCGCCTCGGGCACGTCAAAACGTACCTGCATCGCGAAGCGCCCGCCACGCAATACGGCCGGGTCGAGCACGTCCGGATGATTGGTGGCTGCAATGTAGACGACATCCGGTATCCGTCCGCCGGTGCCATCCACCGTGGCCAGTATCCGATTGGTGAGGGCTGAGACGTTCGATCCACGTCTATTAGCAAGAATTGAGTCGGCCTCGTCGATAAACACGATTGCCGGGCGCTGGTCGTTTGCCTTGCGCACGAGTTTTTCCCACTCATCGGGACGGGAAATCAGGTCGGTGCCGGTGGTCGACAGGAACAGCCAGTCTGACGCCTTTGCAAGCGACATCGCTGCCATGGTTTTGCCGGTGCCGGGCGGGCCGTAAAACAGGATCCCTCGCGGCAGGGTGCCACCGAGCTGGGTGAAGTCGTAGATGTTGCGAAGCCGGTCGCCGAGACTCGTCAACATCCCACGGGAGGCTTTAGGCATGACAATGTCCTCAAGCCTAACCACATGCTGTGGAAGCGCGCTGCGCTGCCCCTGGATGATGCGCATAGCCCGAGTGACGAGCTCGAAGGTGATGGGGCCATCGAATTCGTCGTCGCGCTTCATGTCGCGCAGTTGCGGTCCGAGGGCCGCCAGTCGTGCGGCGCTGAAACCGTCCCAGCGGCGCGCAAGGTCATTGACGATGGCAGTATCGATCGCTTCTCTTCCGAGGCACCGTACGATGTTTGCCCAGATCAGGTTTCGGCGGGCCTCGAAGTCCGGAGCAGGTACTTCGATGTGGAAGTCAAAGCGCCCGGAGCGGATCGCGGCACGGTCGAGCTGTTCAATGTAGTTGGTCGCTACGACCAGCACAACCCGGGCATCGCGCAGATCCACAATTTCCCTGAGCAAGGTATTGACCACGTCCCGATCCATCGAGTGGCTCATGCCGGAGCCGTCGCGGGGCTTGAGGAACGAGTCGACCTCGTCGATAAAGAGTACGCAGGGCGCATAGCGACGCGCAGTACGAAAGAGGCCGCGAAGCCTCTCAGGCGTCTCGTTGATCCACTTCGAGGCCATGTCGCCGAAAGCGACCGGCAGGAGCGGTATTCCCAACTCGCCGGCCAGTGCCTCGGCGAACATCGTCTTTCCGTTGCCAGGTTCGCCAAAGAGCAGGATGCCGTTGCGCGGCTCGCCATCCAGACCGGCCAGGATGTCCTGCCCGGCACGCAGCAGGCGGCGTTTGGTGTCGGCCATCCCGGCGAGGTGTTTGAACGAACCCCGGGCGCGACGGACGAGGTCGCTGCAATCGTGGGGGATCGCATCTGTCTTGATGCGCGCTGGAGTTTCCGGGCGCTCAACGGGGCGGAGTGCCGGTGACGGGCTCATCGGTACGGCAGGGGGTGTCGAGGAAGCAAGTGATGCCGACGCAACAGCGGTTGTAGCCGGAGCCTCTAGCGCGGGTAAGGCTACTGGTGCGACTTCAGGAGAAGCGTGAACCGTTGCCCCTGCTACACAACGGGAGCGGGTGATTTTGTGACGCATGGGAATCCACGCGCGGGAGCCTTCAACGAAGAGCTTGGACTTACGGCCGGGAAACGGCTTCTGAATGGCGGAGTGTCGCATGTTGACCTCGAGAGTGTGTAGACCGGACGGCTCCGATCCGTTCTGATGCCGCGGTTCGTTGCGGAAGTCGGAATCAGGTTCTCACGATGTTTGGCAGATGCAAGGCAATGCCGGGACGGGTTTCAAACGGATTTTTTGCACAAATCGTCGGCAAGGCCAAGTGAATCGCGGTCTCGGTAAGGCGTCGGAAAGGGCGCTCAAACGGGCATGCGCCACGTAAGGCGGGTGCCACCACATGAGGCATTGCCTTCTGCCGCTCAAAATGCCGATGACCCGACGACGCCTGCTTGCCATGCTTTGCGCAATCCCATCCCAGTACGGAGCTGGGCGGCGGATGGCCCACGACAAGGCACAACGGCGGCGACGGTTCGACGGATTGGCGTCACTGACCATAGCTGGCATTCATTGATGTCTGCTACGGGGCAGTGCGGTTAAGTGCCAGCATTTTGCCAGCATACTGGCTGAGAGCCTTGGCCAATAAGGATTGTGCGGGGGTTCGAGTCCTCCTCCGGACTCGAATCCCCGCAATCTGCGGGCAATCCCCCGTCCCCATCTGCTCCCCAAAACGCCGCAACTATATTGATTGCAAAGGGAAAGCGTTTCCCCTTCCTCGCACCAACTCCCCGTTTTGGCATCGGTTACGTAGGTCTCACTTCTTCCCGGAAAATCTCGCAAACGCTCGCTGAATAAGGCGGAGCGGGGGCTGGGAGTCCTCGCTCGTATCAGGCGTGAATAGCTCGATCTGGCATCGTCGACAGCTTGATGCCCAGCGCATGCATGACGCGCAGTATCGTGGAGAAACGCGGCTGTGCGTTTGGGGCGAGTGCCTTGTAGAGACTCTCTCTGCCGAGCCCTGCCGCGGTTGCGACTTGCGTCATGCCTTTCGCTTTGGCAACGTCTGCAATCGCGGACAGAAAGATCGCCGGGTCATTTTCTTCGAGCGCGGCGTTGAGGTATTCGGCGATCATTTCGTCGCTGTCCAAATACTCGGAAGCATCAAAGCGTGTGATGTCGGCTTTACTCATTTCGATCACTCCTTCGTGGTGGTTTCCCACAGTGCCCTGGCCCGCGCGATATCGCCTGGCTGAGTCGAGTTATTCCCTCCGCACAAAAGCAGGTAAGTGATCTCACCCGCTTGCCCGTAATACACGCGGTATCCCGGACCAAAGTCGATTCTCATTTCCCAAAGCCCAGCCCCAAGCGATTTCGAATCGCCAAAGTTGCCGAACTCTGCGCGCTTAAATCCCGATGCAAGACCAGAAGCTTAGAAAGTGCCAACGCCGCTGAGGTTACTGGCGAGCAAATGGTAGCGGGTCTGGTGCCCGCTTCGCCTCCCCTGCCACGTCCACCGCCCACCTCGGGGAGCTCAGGCGATGACCGGCTGCTCCGCGGCAGCCTGCTCGCGCATGCGACGAGCTTCGTCGCGCAGGAACTGCTGGTAATCGTCCAGATCGCCGTCGAAGGGCTCGACGCCGCCCTTGGTGACCAGCCAGAACTCATCACACACGGCGCGCAGGAGCGCCCGGTCGTGACTGACCAGCATCACCGTACCCTCGAATTCGTTGAGCGCCACGGCGAGCGCTTCGCGTGTGGCCAAGTCGAGGTGGTTGGTCGGCTCGTCCAGCAGCAGCAGGTTGGGGCGCTGCCACACGATCATGCACAACACAAGCCGCGCTTTTTCACCGCCGCTCATCGTGCTGACCACCTGATGGACCATGTCACCACTGAAGTTGAAGGTGCCGAGGAAGGTCCGAAGCGATTGTTCTGTGCCACTCTGGCCCGGGGCGCGCATGTGCGTCGGTGTGTCCCTGGCAAGGCGAATCATGTGTTCCATCGGCGTGTCGAGCGGACGCAGCACGTCGAGTTCCTGCTGTGCGAAGTAGCCGATGTTCAGGCCCTTGCCTTCGCTGATCTCTCCGTCAATCGGCGCCAGCGCGTGCGCCACCGTCTTCACCAATGTGGACTTGCCTTGGCCATTGGCGCCAAGAATCCCGATGCGCTGCCCCGCCAGCACCGAACGGTTGATGCCCCGCACGATGACCGTGGGCGGCGTGCCCGGCAGCGCGCCGGTCGGCGCGGGGTAGCCAAAGCTTGCGTCCAGCATCGACAACAGCGGGTTCGGGACGTTGAGAGGTTCCTTGAACTCGAAGTTGAACTCGGCATCGGCAAGCACCGGTGCGATCTTCTCCATCCGTTCGAGCGCCTTGACCCGGCTCTGCGCCTGTTTCGCCTTCGAGGCCTGAGCCTTGAAACGGTCGATGAATTTCTGTAGGTGGGCCATCTTCTCCACCTGCTTGGCCATCGCGGCCTGCTGCAACACGAGCTGCTCAGCGCGCATGTCTTCGAACTTGCTGTAGTTGCCGCCATAACGCACCAGCTTGGCGTTGTCGACGTGCACCGTCACCTGCGTCACTGCATCGAGGAATTCGCGGTCGTGGCTGATCACGACAAGGGTTCCCTGATAGCGCTTGAGCCACGCTTCCAGCCAGACCAGCGCGTCGAGGTCGAGGTGATTGGTCGGCTCGTCGAGCAGCAGAAGGTCGGATGGGCACATGAGCGCGCGCGCCAACTGCAGTCGCATGCGCCAGCCGCCGGAGAAACTGCTGACCGGCTGGCTAAGCTGCGCCGCACTGAAGCCCAGACCCAGGATCAGCGCTTGGGCACGTGCGGAGGCATCGTGCGCCCCGGCGTCGTGCAGGCTCATGTAGGCGTGCGCCATGCGCATGCCGTCGTCGCTGGCCTCGGCGGCGGCCACTTCTGCCTGCGCGGCCAGCAGCACGGTGTCACCCTCGACAACGAAGTCGGTCGCGCCCTGCTCGGTCTCCGGCATCTCCTGCGCGACCTGGCCCATCTTCCACGTAGTGGGAATCGAGAACTCCCCGCTGTCTTCATGCAGCGTGCCGTTGAGAAGACCGAAGAAGGAGGACTTGCCGGCACCATTGCGGCCAACGAGGCCAATTTTTTCGCCGGGGGCGAAGGTGACGGACGCGCGGTCGAGTACGACATTGGCGCCGCGGCGCAGCGTGAGATTACGGACGGAAATCATAAGGGGCTACTTCAGGGAGGACTGGCATGATAGCCGACCGGACGTGCAGGGCGTCGATTTTCTGATCCGCTTGCGCTTTGCTTAGCGAGCGAAATAGTGGGGAATGACAGCGCTTGGCCAAACCCGGAAGGTCGTCATCAGAATCTCCCAGGCATTTAAGAGGGCTCCATTCGCTCAAGTGTTTAGGTCCCGTCAAATCCCGAGGTGGTTCGCGTTCGACGCCCCTCGCGTCGCAACAACGCAGCTTCCGCGCGGCATTTGAGGGCTGCCCGGGTCTTGCTGGGGGAAGTCCAGCCAGCACCGCCAAGTGACGCCCCGGATACCCTGCCAAGCATCGGAAATCTGCGTTTGTGCTATTCTTGAACTATTCATGAATTATTTAATTTGCCGCGAAATGGGGGGCATATGGCTGATGAGCTGCTTCGTGTGGACGAGATGCGTCGTCTGCTGCGGCATGAGCCACGGACGGCGCAAGACATCATGTCGGCGTTGTCCATCAGCCAACCGACGCTATCGCGAACGATTCGGGGAGCCTCCGAAGTATTCACGAGCTTCAGGGTTTCCGGTGAAAGAACGCCAAAGTATGGCCTGTTAAGGCAGCTTCCAGGGGGGCTCAATCCGCGACAAACGGTATATCGCGTGTTGACCGACGGGGCGATCGAGCCGTTTGCTGGCGTCGAGTTCTTCAGTGGTGGCACCACCCTGGAAGTCTCCGGTCACGCAAACACGCTGTACGACGGTTTGCCGCCATACATGGCGTTTGTTTCCCCCTCGGGATTTCTCGGTAGAGAAGTCGCTCGGACGGCGGCGCTGGAAATGCACTTTCCAGAGAGCCTTAGAGACTGGCGCGACGAACATCGCATCGCCTACCTTTTTATGCGAGGACTGAACCTGCCCGGGAATCTGGTGTACGGGGACACGTCCTTGCAGAAGGAGATGGAGTTTCGTCAGCTTCTGCCAATCCCGTCCGAGCAAAAAACAGAGCAGTACGACGGCATGGCCAACCAGCTCAAAGACGCCGCGTTTGGGTCGAGTGCTGGCGGAGAACAGCCAAAGTTTCTCGCACTCACCGAAGACGCAGGGCATGTGATCGTTAAGTTTGCCAGGCGGGGGAGTCGCATGGCCGACCTCCTTTCGTTGGAGCAACTGGCGTCGCAATCGCTTCGCGTCGCCTCGGTGCCGGCCGCGGAGTCGACGATCATCGCTTCGGATGATTATGTTTTTCTGGAGGTGCGGCGCTTTGATCGTGTGGGGCGCCATGGTCGTATCGGGATGCTGTCCGCAGGGGCCGTCGACGACGAGTATTTCGGGAAGCGCGACACATGGTCGGAATTTGCGGCGCGCTGCGAGCAGGCGCGATACCTCTCCGAGAACGATGCATCGACGATTCACGTCATGGCAGCGTTCAGCGAACTTATCGGGAACGGAGATAGGCACTTCGAGAATATTTCAGTGCTTTTGGACGAGCGCGGGAGGTTCGATCGCGTGGCCCCGGCGTATGACATTCTGCCAATGCGTTATGCGTCATTGGGGGGAGGCGTGGATCCCGATCTTTTGCCGATCACCCCGAAAGTCGGCACTATCGGCGCAAGGCCGTTCGTGTGGGGCAGGGCGATCGAGGCAGCCAACGCATTTTGGGCAAGTGTTGCGCAAAGCGATTCCCCGTTGATTTCTCGCGAGTTCAAAGCGCTTGCGCTAATCAATCTGCAGGTGGCGCAGGACTTCATCGCGCCATTGGTGCCTGGCGGGCGCAATGCCAACAGGTAACGTCGCTTTGAATCCCCTAGGGGAAAGGGGACAGTTACGTGTCAGATTCTCGTTGCCACCGCGCGATTCATGTATCGCCACTTGCGGCCGCGGGCGACAACCGGGCACAGGTCTGGTAATATACGTTTCATAGCCATTTCGTATATAAAGGTCCCCAACATGGGTATCGTCAAGATATCGGAGCAAATGCACGCGGCGTTGCGAAACACCAGCGGCGCGCTCAGCCGCTCGATCAACGCGCAAGCCGAGCACTGGCTGCGCGTCGGCATGCTCGCCGAACTCAATCCCACGCTGAGCTACGGCGACATCTGCCGCAAGCTCATCGAATCCGATGGCGTCCAGACCGGTGAGGTCGAGGTCGCCGCTTCCCCAACATCCGGTGCCCCCGTCACCGTATTCAACAAGGTGGCGTAATGGTGCGCGAACGCGTTGTCATCCGATCCCAAGAAGAAATTGCGCTGTCGCGTCGCGCAGGCGACATGGCCGCGCAGGTGCTTGCGATGATTGCCGAGCACGTCAAGCCCGGCGTCACGACCGATGCGCTCGACCGCCTCTGTCATGATTTCATCGTGGACGAACTGAAGGCGATTCCCGCCAATATCGGCTATCACGGCTATCCGAAGACCGTGTGTGCGTCAGTGAATCACGTCGTCTGTCACGGCATTCCCGGTGAAAAGACGCTGCATGACGGCGATATCGTGAACATCGACGTCGCCCTCATCAAGGACGGCTGGTTCGGCGACACGAGCCGCATGTATTACGCCGGCAAGCCGAGCATTCTTGCCAAGCGTCTGGTCGATACGACCTTCGAGGCGATGCTCGCAGGCATCCGGGCCGTGCGTCCGGGTGCAACGCTGGGTGACGTCGGCTACGCGATCCAGACGGTGGCGCATCGCGAAGGCTTCAGCATCGTGCGCGACTATTGTGGGCACGGCATCGGCACGACCTATCACGACGATCCCCAAGTGCTGCACTACGGGCGTCCGGGTACGGGGCTTACGCTGCGCCCCGGGATGATCTTCACCATCGAACCGATGGTCAATGCCGGCAAGCCGGACACGAAGCAACTGGCGGATGGCTGGACAGTCGTGACGCGCGACCGTTCGTTGTCTGCCCAGTGGGAGCACATGGTGGCCGTGACGGAGACTGGTTTCGAGGTGCTCACGCAATGGCCCGACGGCCTTGGCGAGTACGCTCGCTTCGGCACGCTCGACGGCAGCGCGGCAACCGCCAACGCCGCCTGACAACGGATGGCAGCGGCTGGGGCGCGCTGTGCGCGCCTCAGACGTCGTCCGGTGCGTCGTCGAGCGTCAGCAGTTGATTGGCGAAGCGACGGTACAGCCATGCGGCGCTCCCCGTGGAGACCGCGATCCATGCCACCGACATCACCGTTTGAAGCACTAGCGTGCCGAGCGCTACCGACTTGGCGGCCGGCGCGACGCGCAGCAATGCGGTGAACAGGGCCGTCGCGACAATGCCCGCAATCATCAACGGCAACACCGTCCCTATCGTTGTGCCGAACATCGTCCAGAAGTGCCCGCACGAATCCTGCCAAGCGGCGCGCCAGCGCTTGCTGCGTCCCGCGCCAATCTGCGCAAAGATCAGCGATACGCGCGTCAGCACGTAGAGCACCGTACAAATCAACAGCACGCAAAACGTGGCAAGCCCGGCATACGAATTGCCGTGTCCCGTCGCCCGCAGCGCCAGCATCGCACCGACGCCGACGATCAGCCAAACCGTAGCGAAGCCGACGAAGACCTGGGTCGATGTCCAGAGATAGCGCCAGAGATCGCGCCCATACCACCGGCCTTGCCGTGCGGCGTCGGGGCCGAGAATCGTGTAGCGAAAGACATGGATGACGAGCACGGAGAACGCGACCACGTTCACGAAAAAGACGCCGAACGACATGAGCGCAATGCGCAGACGGTAGAGGGCGGGTTCGCCGACTTGCGATGCGGTCCGTGCGAGCTGATCGAGCGAAACGCTAAGTCCAGACGTCACGAGGAACACGACGGCAATCGCCAGGCATAGCCATGGCCGTTGGCGCAACGCGTTGAAGCCGTCGCGCCATGCCCCCTTGAAACATTGTTTGAACGTGATCGGTTCCATGCTCTCCCTTGAGCGAATTTCGCTTCGTTAAACGAAGCACTGCGGCGTCGGTACGTCACGCTGCCGCCATTCTTGCAGATCGGCTCAGGACTGACAATTGCACGCAGGGAGGAGGGGGCCGGCGGCGCCAGCACCACGACGGGCGTCGGATCGGGGTGGGGCGGAGGAAGCTACGCCTGCGCTGCTTGATGCGCATCGCAGGCGTTTGATGCTCAGTGCTCAGTGCTCAGTGCTCAGTGCTCAGTACCTGGCGCCTGGCGTTTCACGCGGCCATGACCTTGCGAAGCACTTCGGCGTGCGTGACAACGCCCACGAGCCGGGCGGCTTCGTCGAGCACGGGCAAGGTGCCGTGACGTTGCGTCATCAGCAGCGGCACCAACTCCGAGAGCGGCATGCCGGCCGTAGCCGACGGTGGCTGCGCTTGCATGACGTCGCGAACCGCCGGGCGCTGCCCCGTGCCGATAGACATGCCAAAGCGCGGCCAATGCTGACGGCGCGCACGGCGCGTGTGAAGGTCGTGGCGCGTGATCAATCCAATGACGCGGGCGTCGCCGTCGACGACCGGCAGGGCCTCCAGCCCGTGGCGCTGCAACAGACGCCACGCCGCCGGCGCTTCGTCGTGCGCCTGAACCTTCGCCAGCGGCGGCGTCATGACATCGGCACAGGTCAACTCGCGGGCGCGGCGCGCATAGGCCTCGCGCTGGGTGTCGCGGAGCAGGCTGGCGAGATCGTCAGCGGAAATGTCGAGCAGTTCGCTGCGGCGAGCCAGCGCCTTCTCGGCGTCGGCCGTCGTGACCGGTATGGCGGACGCGTTGACCGGACGCACCGTGGCCTGCGCACGCATGGCGTGCGGGTAACGATGGCCGGTGAGCGCGTGATAGCCGATGGCCGCGCTGAGCAGGACCACCGACTGGACGGCAATCGGCTCGAGGACGAAACCGTATCCAAGGGCGTGGACAGCCGGGCCGCCGAGCACGGCGGTCAATGCCACGGCACCCGACGGCGGGTGCACACCGCGCAGCGTAAACATCAACGCGATAGACACGCCGACCGCCGTGGCCGCCGCGGCGATCGGCGACGGAATGTATATTGCGCACGTCACCCCGACGATGGCGGCGACCAGATTGCCGCCGAGTATCGACCAGGGCTGGGCCAGAGGACTGGCCGGCACCCCGAAGAGCAACACGGCGGACGCGCCCATCGGCGCAACGAGCCAGGGGATATACGTCGCGGGGCCGAGCATCCACAGCATCAGGCCGCCGGTCAGTGCAATCCCGCACAGCGCACCAAAGCCCGCGCGAAGCCGTTCGCGCCAGTGAACGGCCACCACGGCAGGCAGGAAACCTGCCAGCCAATCCCTCACGTCGCGTCGTGTCATTGCCATGTCGTCCCGCTCCACCATCTGCACCCGTTTAGGGCGGCGTGTTGATATTTTGTGCATGATATATCGTATATCGATGGATTGGGAGAGTATGAGCGCGAGATTTTAATGCTGCGCCGCAGCGAAATCTCGGACAGGAACCGGTTGACACTGAAGCGGCGCACCAAAATCAGGAAAACGAGACGCGAAAGGCGTGAACCTTGCCGGCAGGGGAAGCGGGGGCACTTTCCGGCGGATGGGCAGACGCGAGACGTGTGCGTTCATCCGGTGTGCGCCCGTAAAAAAAGCCCGGGCATGCCGAACGTCGATTGACGCAGGGCAGGCACCGGGCAAGCAGGGACGCAGGGAAGAAACTTTGACGCAGATGAAATCTATCGGGCGGCTACCGTGGCGTTGGCAGCGGAAGTCGCCGCCGTCGGGCCGTTGGCCGGCCCGTTGGGCGCCCCCGGTGTTGTCGACGTCGCTGGGGCATCGGCCACTGGCGCGTCACCCCAGCCGCCGCCGAGGGCGCGGATCAGGTTGACGGTCGAGACCGCGTTCGCGCCGGCGAGTTGGACCGCACTGCGCCGCGCCTGGAGCACCGTACGTTCCGCATCGATGACATCGAGATAGGCAATCGAGCCTTCCTGATACTGCATGCGCGAGAGTTGTGCGGCACGGTTGGACGCTGTCACCGCCTCGTTCTGCGCCCGCGTCTGCGCGGCAAGCAAGCGGAGGTTGGACAGGTTGTCCTCGACTTCCTGGAACGCGACGAGGACTTGCTGGCGATAGTTCGCGACGTCTTCCTCGTAGCGCGCCCGCGCCCGCGATAGATTACCGCTGCGCGCGCCGCCATCGAAGATCGGCATCGAGAGCAGTCCGCCCACCACCGGTCCGAGCAGGAAGGTACGGCTCGACCAGTTGAACAGGTCGCCCAGCGTGGCCGCTTCGAAGCCACCCGCGCCAGTCAGTGACAGCGACGGGAAGAACGCGGCTTTCGCCACCCCGATGCGCGCATTGGCGGCTGCCATGGCACGTTCGGCCGCCGCGATATCCGGACGCCGTTCGAGCAAGGCAGACGGCAGACCCGCCGGGATGTGCACGGCGACCGGCGTGAGCGGCGACGGCGCGAACGTGAACTGCGCGGGCGCCTTGCCGAGCAGAATCGCGAGGCTGTGTTCCGAGGCTGCCCGCAGACGCGCGACCGCCAGCGCGTCGGATTGCGCCGTGGCCAGCTCGGCCTTGGCGCGCGCCACGTCCAGCTCGTCGATATCGCCTTCGGCAAAGCGTCGCTGTACCAGCTTGAGCGCTGCTTCGCGCAGCGTCACCGTTTGCGTGTAGAGCGCCTGTTCCGCGTCGAGTTCGCGCAGACTGAAGTAGTTCTGCGCGACATCGGCTTGCAGCGCAAGCTGCACCGAACGGTAGAGCGCTTCGCTCTGCTCGGCGTCCGCGCGGGCCGCGGCCACGTTATCCGACACGCGTCCGAATAAATCGACTTCATAGCCAACGCTCGCTTGTGCGCGCCACAGGGTGTAAGGCGCGATGTTCGTGCCGTCCGGCTGCATCTGCGAGTCGGGCGAGAGCTTCTGCCGCGTGGGGCCGAACCCGGCGTCGAGCGTCGGGAACAGCGCCGCACGGGCCTGACGCTGCACCCCTCGCGCTTCCTGCACGCGGGCGGCGGCCGCCTTCAGGTTCTGGTTGGCCGCCAGCGCATCATCCTCGAGCGTGTTCAGCGTGGCGTCGCCAAATACCTTCCACCATTGGCCGCGCGCCATTGCTTCGGCAGGCTCGGCAGGCTTCCACGTCCCGGCTTCACCCGCCGGGAGCGACGCTTCCTTGAATGCCGTGGGCGTCCCCTTGTCGGTCACCGTCGGCACTTCGTACGTGGGGGCCATCGAGCAGCCCGCCACCACCAGCAGGGCCCCGAGCAGGCTCGAGATACCCAGACTTCGTTTGATCCATTGCGATTGCATGATTGGCATCCTTCAGACTTCGGCCTTGACGTTGGCGGGCATGGTCGATGCGTGAGCGCTGTGCAGCGGCTTCTTGCCCGCCAGCGTGCGCAGCAACACGTAGAACACCGGCGTCATCATCAGACCGAAGCCGGTCACGCCGATCATGCCGAAGAACACGGCAACCCCCATCGCGTGACGCATTTCCGAGCCGGCGCCGGTCGATGTCACCAACGGCACCACCCCCATGATGAACGCGATCGACGTCATCAGAATCGGTCGCAGACGCAGGCGGCTTGCCTCGATCGCGGCGGCCACGGGACTGCGGCCTTGCATTTCCAGCTCTCGTGCGAACTCCACGATCAGGATCGCGTTCTTCGCGGAGAGCCCCACCAGCACCATCAGACCGATCTGCGTGAAGATGTTGTTATCTCCTCCGGTCAGCCACACGCCGAACAGCGCGGACAGAATGCTCATCGGCACGATCATGATGACGGCGAGCGGCAGCGTCAGGCTTTCGTACTGTGCGGCGAGCACCAGGAACACCAGCAGCACCGAGATCGGGAACACCCACAGCGCTGAGTTGCCCGCGAGAATCTGCTGATACGTCAGGTCCGTCCATTCGAACTTCACCCCGCGCGGCAGCGTCTCGGCCGCAATGCGCTCCACGGCAGCCTGCGCCTGACCCGACGAATACCCGGGGGCCGGGCCGCCGTTCACGTCGGCGGCGGTGTAGCCGTTGTAACGCACCACCATTTCCGGGCCGAACGTTGGCGACACTTTCACCAGTGACGAGAGCGGCACCATGTCGCCATGGCTGTTGCGCGTCTTGAGCAGTCCGATGTCATCGGCATGGGCGCGGAACGGCGCATCGGCCTGGACACGCACCTGATACACGCGCCCGAACTTGTTGAAGTCGTTTACGTACAGCGAGCCGAGGTAGATCTGCATGGTGTCGAACACGTCGGTGATCGGCACACCCAACTGCTTGGCTTTCACGCGGTCGAGATCCACGTTCAACTGCGGCACGTTGATCTGATACGACGAGAACGTCGGGCCCAGTTCCTTCGTTTGCGAGGCCTTCTTGATGAACGCCTGCGTGGCGTCGTTCAAGGCGGCGTAGCCGAGCGCACCGCGATCTTCGATTTGCAGCTTGAAGCCGCCCAGCGTTCCCAGACCCAGCACCGGCGGGGGCGGGAAGACGGCGATGAACGAGTCCTTCATCTTCGAATACGCGCCGTTGAGCTGCCCGGCGATGGCTGCCGCCGAGAGCGTCTTGTCGTGACGCTCGGCGAACGGCTTGAGCGTGACGAATACGATGCCGGCCGACGACGAGTTGGTAAATCCATTGACCGACAACCCGGGGAAGGCCACGGCGCTCTGCACGCCCGGCGTTTTCAAGGCAACGTCGGTCATGTCGCGAATCACCTTTTCGGTACGATCGAGCGACGCGCCGTTCGGCAACTGGGCGAACGCGACCAGATACTCCTTGTCCTGCGCCGGCACGAAGCCGCTCGGCACGACCTTGCTCATCAGCATCGTGGCGCCGAGAAGGACGGCGAAGATCGCCATCATGATCGCCTTGCGCCCGATCACGCGCGTCACACCTTGACCGTACTTCTCCGAGCCGCGATGGAACACGCGGTTGAACGCGTTGAAGAAGCCCCCCAGGTATCGGTTCATCTGCCGCGTAAGCCAGTCGGGCTTGGCGTGATGGTCCTTGAGCAGCAGCGCGGCCATGGCCGGCGACAGCGTGAGCGAGTTGAAGGCCGAGATCACCGTCGAGATGGCGATGGTCATCGCGAACTGCTTGTAGAACTGGCCCGTGAGGCCCGACATGAAAGCGAGCGGCACGAACACGGCCACCAGCGTGAGCGCGATCGCGATAATCGGACCGCTCACTTCGCGCATGGCCTGATACGTCGCCTCCTTGGGCGAGAGCCCGGCCGCAATGTTGCGCTCCACGTTCTCGACCACCACGATGGCGTCGTCCACCACGATACCGATGGCGAGCACCATCCCGAACAGCGACAACGCGTTGATCGAATAGCCGAAGCCGAGCAGCAGGGCGAACGTCCCCACAATCGATACCGGCACGGCGAGCAGCGGAATGATCGACGCGCGCCACGTCTGCAGGAACACGATCACCACCAGCACCACGAGGGCGATGGCTTCGAGCAGCGTGTGCACCACGGCCTTGATCGACGAACGCACGAACTGCGTCGGGTCATAGACGATGCGGTATTCGACGCCCGGAGGCATGTCCTTTTGCAGCTCCGCCATCGCTTCGCGTACTTGATCGGAGATCTGCAGCGAGTTCGCCCCCGGCGACTGGTTGATCGCCAACGCCACCGCCGGCTGGTTGTCGAGCAACGAGCGCAGGCTGTATTGCGAAGCGTCGAGCTGCACGCGGGCCACGTCGCCCAGGTGCGTGACGGCACCGTCCGGCGAGGTCTTCAGGATGATGTCGCGGAACTCGTCTTCCGTGTTCAACCGGCCACGCGCGTTGACATTGAGCTGCAACGGCGTGTCTGGACCGGCCGGCGATGCGCCGATGACACCCGCCGCGACCTGTACGTTCTGTTCGCGAATGGCCTTCACCACATCAGAGGCGGTCAGGCCCCGTTGGGCCACCTTCGCCGGATCGAGCCACACCCGCATCGAGTAATCGCCCGCGCCCCACAACTGCACTTCCCCCACGCCCTTGATGCGCGAGAGGCGATCCTTGACGTTGATGAGCGCGTAGTTGCGCAGATAGGTCATATCGTAGCGCTGGTTCGGCGAGAGCAAGTGCACCACCATCGTGAGCGTGGGCGAGGACTTGATCGTCGTCACACCCAGACGCTGAACGTCGTCCGGCAGACGCGGCAGCGCTTGCGAGACACGGTTCTGCACGAGCTGCTGGGCCTTGTCCGGGTCGGTGCCCAGGCGGAAGGTCACGGTCGTGGTGAGATTGCCGTCGCTGTTGGCCTGCGACTGCATGTAAAGCATGTTCTCCACGCCGTTGATCTGCTCTTCGAGCGGCGCGGCAACGGTCTCGGCGATCACCTTCGGGTTGGCGCCGGGGTATTGGGCATGTACCACGACCGACGGCGGAACCACTTCCGGGTACTCCGAGATCGGCAACTGGAACACGGCGATCAGGCCGGCCAGCAGCGTGATGACCGAGAGCACCCCCGCGAAGATGGGCCGGTCGATAAAAAATTTTTAGATGTTCATGACGAGACTCTTGGGGGTCGTTCAGGACGCGGTTCGTGCGTGCGCAGGCGTGCCTGGGCGCATTTCACGAACGCGTCGCCGTGGTGGCCGTGGCGACCGATCGGGTCGTGCCCGGCTTGGCGCTCGCGCTGTCCTTGGGAGGGGCCTGAGGGGGCCGGCTGGCGGTGCCGGTATCGGTGGCGTTGGTGGCCATGGCCGGCGCGACGATGTCGTGCCCGTCGCCCGTGTCGCCGGCCATCTTCACGGCTTTCGGCGTGACGGGATCGCCCGGACGCACGCGCTGCAGACCGTTGACCACGATGCGCTCGCCGTCTTTCAAGCCACCGGCGATCTCGATGAGGCCGCCGTGGCGCTCGCCCAACTGGACTTCGCGATACTGCACCTTGTTCTGCGGGTCGACGACGAGCACAAACTTCTTGCTCTGGTCGGTGCCGATGGCTGCCTCGTCGACGAGCAGTGCCGGGTGAGGCTCGCCCCCGCCCACGCGAATGCGGGCGTACAGGCCCGGCAAGAGCGCGCCGTCGGCGTTATCGAAGCGCGCACGCACGCGGATCGTGCCCGAGGTCGTATCGAAACGGTTATCGACCGAATACACGGTACCCTTGCGCGAATAGCCGGACTCGTTGGCCAGGCCCAGGTCGACGGGGACGCCGTTCGGCTTCGCGGTATCGCGCGCGAGATAGCGCAGATAGGTCTGCTCATCGACGTCGAACGCCGCGTAGATCGGCGAAACGGAGACCACGGTGGTCAGCGCAGGCGATTGGGCGCCGGCCGATACCGTATTGCCCACCGTGATTTCCGCGCGCGAGACGCGACCTGCGATCGGTGCCACGATTTGCGTATAGCCGAGGTTGATGCGAGCGGTTTCGAGCGCGGCGCGCGCCGCTTTCACGTTGGCGGCGGCCTCGCGCGCGGCGTTTTCCTTCTGGTCGAAGTCCTTCTTCGCGATGGCGTTATCCGCGATCAGCCGCTGCGCGCGGGCGAGGTCGGTGCTGGTGAAGACGTCGCGCGCCTGCGCCGACGCGAGTTGTGCCGCCGTGCGGTCGACTTCGGCCGCGTACGGACGCGGATCGATCGTGAAGAGCGCATCGCCCTTTTTCACGAGCTGTCCGTCCCGGAAATGCACGGCGGTGATGGTGCCCGACACGAGCGGCTTGATGTCGACGCGATCCACAGCGTCGAGGCGGCCGGAATAGCTTTGCCAATCGGTCACGGTGCGTGAGATCACGTTGGCTACGTCGACTTCCACTGTCGGCATGACTTGCGCGCTGGGAGGCGTGCTGGCGTCGACGCGCACGACCGTGAGCGTGCCCAGGGCCACGAGCGCGACCGTAACGGCGGCGGCAATAAGAACGGGTTTGCGAGCGAGGGTGGTCATTTTTTTAAAATCTCCGGAATCGGATGGACTCACTGGGTGGCACCGGTGGCGGGTGGCGCCAGCCGGCGTGTCAGGAACGCGGCCACTTCCCGCAGTGCGGCGGGCAGGGCGGCCAGGCCGTGATGGGACGCGCTGCGATGGCGCGTGACCTGTGTCGGCACGCCGGCGGCGATGAGCTCCGCCGCGTATTTTTCGGCTTCGACGTGCAGCAGGTCATGTTCGGCAGAAGCGATCAGCGTGGGCGGAAGGCCCGCGAGACGGCGCGATTCGAGCGGCGCGGCATACGGATGCAGACGCTGTGTGGCGTGCGGCAAATAGGCCCGATAGCAGCGGGCGCACTCGCTGGCTTCGATATCGCTTGGCGTGCGCCCGTCGGCCAGGCGCGTCATGCTGGGGTCGAGCAGGGGGGCGAGCAGTACCTGTGCCGAGATGGCAATTTCACCGCGATCGCGCGCCATCATCGTCAACGCTGCGGCGATGTTGCCGCCGGCGTCGTGCCCGGCCACGGCAAGACGGCGCGGACTGGCACCGTAGCGCCGGGCGTTGCGGTGCAGCCAGCGCGCGGCGCACCACGCATCTTCCGGCGCTGCGGGGAACGGGTGTGCCGGGGCGAGCGAATACCCCACCGAGACCACCAGCGCGGGGATGTGCAGGGCAAGATAGCGGGCCGCGGCGTCGCCGTCATTGAGCGAACCGTGGCAGAAGCCGCCGCCGTGGAAGTACAGCACCACCGGCAAATGCGCTTCGAGCGGCACCACGACGCCCGCCGCCCCGGCGCGCGCGGCGTCGGCGCCGGCGTGGCCGGTCGGCCGATACAGACGCAGGGTGACCGGGCCGGCATGACCGGCGACGCTCACCTCTTCGATGCGCAGTCCGTCGTCGGTGCGGTGCGTTTGGCCCGGACGTCCCGAGGGCGACTTGGGGTTGGCTGACATATGGCGTTGGGCTCGCGAGCGCGATACCCCTCTGATGACATTCGATGGATCGAAGTCTAGAGGCGACGGACATCGGGATAAACGCCTATAATTTGGCAACACTATTCGGTCAGATCGACTAATCGATGTCGGCCTTGCCGGTATTGGCTTCTCCCGCCGACCAATTTGCTTATGCACTTGCGATGCGCGTGAAATAAGCCGGATTGGCTGATGCAACCACGTTTTCGAATGGGGAAATGTCATGGATCGCTTGCAAGCGATGCAGGTATTCACGCGCGTCGTCGAGGCAAACAGCTTTTCACGCGCGGCCGACAATCTCGGTTTGCCGCGCACCTCGGTGACCACGATTATTCAGAACCTCGAGGCGCATCTGGGGACGCGGCTGTTGCAGCGTACGACCCGGCGGCTCAACCTGACGCCTGACGGGGCCGCGTATTACGAGCGATGCCTGCGCATCCTCGCGGATATCGAGGAGACCGAATCGTCGTTCCGGGAGAGCAGCCAGCGCGTGCGCGGCAAGCTGCGCATCGACATGCCGGGTTCGCTCGGCAAGCTGGTGGTGCTGCCGGCGCTGTGCGAATTTCACGAACGCTACCCGGAAGTCGAACTTATGGTGGGCATGGGCGACAAGCCGGTCGACCTGATCCAGGAGGGCGTCGATTGTGTGTTGCGCGTTGGCACGCTTCAGGATTCGAGCCTGGTCGCGCGACGCGTGGGCCTGTTCCAAAGCCTGACGTGCGCGTCACCGGCTTATCTCGAGCGCATGGGCATGCCGCATTCGCTCGACGACCTGCAACGGCACACAGCGGTGCACTACTTCTCGAGCCGAACGGGGCGCGTCGTCGAGGACCAGTTCCTGGTGGACGGCAAGGAAGTCGAGATTCCCATGCCGGGGGCGGTCGCGGTCAACGACGCCGAGGCGTATCTGCAACTGGGACTCGCGGGGTTCGGGACGGTGCAGCTCGCGCGCTTCATGGCGCTGCCGTATCTGCAATCGGGCCAATTGGTCGAGATTCTGCACCAGTGGAAGCCGCCTCCCATGCCGATTTCGGCCGTGTATCCGCATAACCGACACCTATCGCCGAAGGTTCGCGTGTTTGTCGACTTCATCGCGGAACTCTTCGAACGTTGCCCGTTGCTGCAAGGGCTCGACGAAACCGCGGGCTCATGCAAGCCGACCGTGGCGGCCGATGACGCCGACGGTCACTGGGCCTCGTACGGCACGCAAATGGCGCCGCAAGACGTCGTGGTCTGACGGATTCGCCGGCACAGTGCCGGTCCACTTCGCAACGCTGGAAGACGCGCCCGCGCAGCCGCCCATCAGGCGCCGCGCGGGCGCTTCGTTTTGGGCCAGCCGGCGTGGAGCGGGGCGCGGGCCACGATGATGGGATGCCGCTGTCACAGTGATTGGCCATGCGGGCATGGCCGCATTCAACTCGCCAACTGTCGCTACCTTCGCGGCGACGCAAAGCGCACCGCGCTTGGGATAATTCTTAATCGAAAAAAACCAAACGTGTCGCGACCGGATTAATTTCGTATCGCGCTTGCCGCCCGGCGCCGTGTGCCGCGATGCAGTAAGGCGCCAGCGCTGCTGCGGCTGAGCGACCGTCGCTCGTCCCTCTATTGCGTCTCCTTCCCGACTTGAATCGATGGCTTTCGCGGCGCGTTTGCGAGACGACACGCCGTTTGGGTCTGTCGGAATTCATCAGAATCGCTTTCGCAGGTGTCCGATGTTTAATTGATTCAAGGAGCGAAGCACCATGAACGAGAACGATCTGGAACTGCAACTCAACGAAGACCAAATCCGACACATTCAAGCGATCACCGGGCAGCGCATCGGCGCGATCCGAGTCGTGTCGAGCTTTCCCGAACTGCGCGGCGTATACGGCGGGCAAGGGGCCGGGGTGCAAGGCCATCTGAACGGTCAGGGTTTGCAAGGCGCGCAGGGCGTACAAGGTGTACAGGGCATACAGGGGGCGCAAGGTATGCAAGGTGCTCAGGGTATGCAGGGCCCGCAAGGTATGCAAGGCGCTCAGGGTATGCAGGGCCCGCAAGGTATGCAAGGCGTCCAGGGCATACAGGGTCCGCAAGGCGCTCAGGGCGTGCAAGGTCCTCAGGGGTATCAGCACGCTCAAGGCATTCAGGGCATGCAGGGTCCACAAGGTATGCAAGGTGCTCAGGGCATGCAGGGTCCACAAGGTGTGCAAGGTGTCCAGGGCATTCAGGGACCGCAGGGTATGCAAGGCATGCAGGGTCCACAAGGTATGCAAAGTGCTCAGGGCATCCAGGGACCGCAAGGTATGCAAGGTGTCCAGGGCATGCAGGGACCGCAGGGCATGCATGGTGCTCAGGGAGTGCAGGGCCCACAAGGTATGCAAGGTGTCCATGGCATGCAGGGCCCGCAAGGTATGCAAGGTGCTCAGGGCGTGCAGGGTCCGCAAGGTATGCAAGGTGTCCAGGGAATGCAGGGACCGCAGGGTATGCAAGGTGTCCAGGGCGTGCAGGGCCCACAAGGTATGCAAGGTGTCCAGGGCATGCAGGGCCCGCAAGGTATGCAAGGTGCTCAGGGCGTGCAGGGTCCGCAAGGTATGCAAGGTGTCCAGGGCGTGCAGGGTCCGCAAGGTATGCAAGGCGTCCAGGGCATGCAGGGTCCGCAAGGGTATCAGCACGGCCAAGGCGTGCAAGGCGCTCAGGGTATGCAGGGCCCGCAAGGCGTGCAAGGCGCTCAGGGCATACAAGGTCCGCAAGGCATGCAAGGCTCGCAAGGACTCCACTGATTCGACGTGACACCTTGGTCGGACACGGGCGCGAAACCGCAGAGGTTCTCGGCGGCTTGTGTCTTTTGCGTGTGATGCGGCTCGAACCGGTTGTGCGTCGAGTCGCGAATTCCGGGTGCCCCGGCGGGCACCCGGCATGGGAGCCGCTGTCATGTCGTCAACGCTCTTACCTTTATCAGCAGAACAGCGCTCGCGGTTGTTCAACGCGACCGGCGCGCCGTTACGCAGACTCCGTGTGGAACCTTCCACTGGCATCGGCGTTGCCGTCGATCGCTACTGTGCCCGGTGCCTGCTCACCGAAGACTTGCCTGGCGTGCATATCGAAGCCGACGGCATTTGTCAGGCCTGTCACGCGTTCGCGGCAGAAGCTGCTCGTGGCGACTACACGCAGCGCCGTCTACTGGACGTTGTGCAATCCTGTCGCGGCGAAGGCACGCCCGACGCCGTAGTGGCCTATTCCGGGGGCAAGGACAGTGCGCTCACGCTGCTCCTTGCTGTAAAGGAGTTGCATTTGCGCCCCATCGCCGTGCTCGTCGACAACGGCTTCATTCCCGATGAGGTCAAGGACAACGCGAGGACATTCTGCGCGCGCTTTGGCGTTGAGCTGGTGATCGAGACGATCGACATTCGCCAGGTGGCCCGCGAATCGCTGGCGTCCAGTTCCGGCAAGATTCCGTGTACCTCGTGCATCGGCGGCGTGTTCGCGGCGATGGCAAAGACGTGCAGAACGTACGGTGTCCGACTCATTCTCAGTGGACACCGATTTCCGCCGCTGGCGTATCCGGTGAGCGGATTCACGAAGCGTGACGCCGACAACGGCTTCTTCTGTGCCTCGCCTTTGCTCGCGCGAGGGCTGAGCGAGGCCGAGCAGATGCAGTGGATCCGGGACGCCGGTTGGCAACCCACGGCCATGGCGGGCAACACATCGAACTGCAAGCTGATCGGTGTGGTGGAGCAGCATCTCTATGACGTGCAAGGATTCAATCCCCATATCTACGAGGTGTCGAAGGAGATTCGCGCCGGCTTCTACGATCGACGCACGGGGTTTGGCAAAGTCGATCGTCCGGAGATATCCGCCGAGCAACTGCAATGGGTGCGCGAGCGGATGCTGCCGGATGCGCCCGAGACGGCGACCTCACGCGACGCCGACAATGTCCCGGGGGAGGCCGATGTACGAGGGCGCCAGCGCGACGAACCGGCTACGCCAAAGTGAGCGCCATGCACGACTCCATCATCGTGACCGACAATTTCTATCGCGATCCCGCCGACGTGCGCGATTTCGCGTTGAAGCAGACCTTCGCGGTCAAGGGAAACTATCCCGGTGCGCGTACCGAGGCGTTTCTTCACGACGGCGTCACGTCGGCAATCCAGGACATCGTGAAGTCTCCCATCACTTATTGGCCGGTCGACACCTACAACGGTGCGTTTCAATACAGCGTGCAGCGCGATATCACGTGGGTGCATGCCGACCACACCACGGTGTGGTCCGGCGTGGTCTATCTCACGCCCGACGCACCACCGACGGCAGGAACGGCCTTCTTCCAGCATATCGAAACCGGCTTCGACCTTTACCCCGATGACGACGACCAGCGGCAACGTTGCGACGCCGATGCCGCCGCATGGGAGCGCTGGGAGATGACCGACCGCATCGCGAATCGCTTCAATCGCCTCATCCTGTTTCGCGGTAGACGGTTTCACGCGAGCCAGGGGCATTTCGGCGACTGCAAGGAGAACGGGCGCCTGTTTCAAACGTTCTTTTTCAACACGCAGTATTGACGTTCCCCTTCCTTTCGATCGGAGGTACTTTCATGACGGCTTCGGAACTCTTCTTCCCAGTGGGTTCGCTCGACCTGAGCGAGGCGCAGTCAGCAGAGATCAAATCGGCGTTCGGACATGAGATGGCGGCCGTGCCGCTCTATCGTGTAGTGCCCGTGTCGTCCAGTGACCGGTACGTTGCGTTGGAGGGCGTGCCGGGTTTGCCGGGAATTCTGGTGCACTACCGCGACGAAGATCCTGCCCAAGGCGGAAAGATCATCGCGTCGGTCAGGGCGGAAATGGCGCGCGCACCGGACGACTCCGCCGTCTTCGCGGCACACACGAAGCTGATGGCGCCGCGAGCCGAGAGCGAGTCCGCCAAAAACGGGCCGCCGGCGGCCGGCAAGCGCAAGTGAGCGGCGCCGCGCGTCGTCCCGCACCATGCTGACCTCACCCGGCGCGACGGCGCACGGCAACGCTAACGCTAACGGCGATCTGTTGGTGATGGTCAAGGTCGCCGAGCGTTGCAATATCGACTGTCGCTATTGCTACATGTATCACGGTGTCGATCAGGGCTGGCGCGAGCGGCCGAAGCGGTTGCACGCGTCCCACCTCGATGTGCTGGTAACGCGTCTGGCGGAACATCGCAGTGCGTTTCCGACGGGGCGCATGACGCTGGAGGTTCACGGGGGTGAGCCGCTGCTGCTCGGCAAATCCCATACCGAGCGCTTCTTCTCGAACTTGCGACGGCGCCTGCCGGCGTCGGACCTCGCCATCATTACACAGAGCAACGGCGTGTTGATCGACGATGACTGGCTGGATCTTTACGCGCGGTACGACGCGAGCCTGGGCATCAGCTGCGATGGGCCGCCCGACATGCATGACCGGCATCGGTACGACTTCGCGCGACAAGGTACGGGCGAGCGCGTCGAGCAGGCGATTCTGCGATGCCTTGCGCATCGCGCATCGCAGCGGGTCTTCAATGGGGTGCTGGCGGTGATCGATCCGAATCATGACCCGGTGCGCATGCTCGATTACTTTCGGTCGCTCGGACTGACGGCCATCGACTTCCTGCTCCCCGATGCCAATTTCGCAGCACCGCCCCGTCACATTCAGGCGTACACGCACGCTCGGCTGCTCAGCTTCCTGTGTCGAGGGTTCGATGCCTGGCTTGCCATCGACGATCCGGGCTTCAGCGTACGCATCTTCGAAACGTTCATTCGCGGCGTGCTCGGTCGTCGCTCGGAACTCGATGCCTTTGGCGGGGCGCTTGCGCCGATCGTCGTCGTGGAGAGCGATGGCAGTTATCGCTTGCTCGACGTGCTCGCCATCTGCGAGGAGGGGGCCACCCACACGGGGTTCAACCTCACGTCTCACCCGTTGCAGGCCTGCAGCGATTACGCGCGCACTCGCTACCCCGAGCCCGATGCGGCTTGCCTGCAATGCGAGGCATTTGCGGCGTGCGGCGGGGGATACGTTGCCCATCGATTCGACGGGCGCAGTTACGACAATCCCAGTTTTTATTGTCACGCGCTGCTGGGCTTTTATCGCCACGTCAGGGCGCGGGTGCAGGGGGTGACGTCTCCGATCTCGCTCATTGCAAACCCAAAGGGCTGAGTCTGTGAAACATCGAACTCAGCCCTGCCTGGCTCAACGGTGCAAAAGCGTGTTCAGGAACTCGCCTGCGCCACACGTTCCGAGAGGTGCGCGAGGGCGTCGTCGACCTGATCGATGAGAATCAGGCAGAGATCGCCGGGTTGCAGGCGCGCGAGCGCCGTGTCGATGGCCACGAACTCGCCGTGAATCTCGTCGATGTGGCTGGCCCGTCGCGCGCCGACCAGACCTTCGCGCAACAGACCCAGCACTTCGCCGTCTTCGCGGCCGCGCTGACACTGATCCTGGTAGAGCAGCACGTCGTCGAACGCATCGCCAAGGATCTGTGTCTGACGGCGGATATCCTCGTCACGACGGTCGCCCGCGCCGGAAATCACGACTGAACGGCGTCGCGCCGGCATCGTCTCGACCGCCTGCGCAAGCGCGGCAATGGCGTCCGGATTGTGGCCGTAGTCGGCAATCACGGTCGCGCCGCGGTAGTCGAACACGTTGAAGCGCCCCGGCGCGGTGCCAGCGTCGTTCACGAAGGTGGCCAGCCCGGCCCGGATCGTCGCCGGATCGAGATTCAGCGCCCAGGCCGCACCAATGGCCGCCATCGCGTTCTCGACCTGGAAGCCGATGCTGCCGCCGCGCGTGAGCGGAATCGCGGCGAGCGCGTAGCGGGTCTGGTTGCCGCCGTGACACGTCACGATATTGCCGCCGTCGACATAGACCACGCGTTTGCCCTTCGCGCGATGCGTGGCCAGAACCGGATGTGCAATGTCCATGGCGAAGAAGGTCACGTCTCCCGGGCAGGCGTCGGCCATGCGCGCCACCATCGGATCGGCGGCATTGAGTACGGCCATGCCGCGCGGTGCCACATTGCGCACGATCACACTCTTGAGCACGGCGAGGTCTTCCACCGTGTTGATGTACGACAGGCCCAAGTGGTCGCCCATGCCGATATTGGTCACCACGGCCACATCGCAGCGGTCGTAGGCCAGGCCTTCGCGCAGCAAGCCGCCACGCGCGGTTTCGAATACGGCGGCATCCACGTCCGGATGCATCAGTACGTTGCGCGCGCTGCGCGGGCCGCTGCAATCGCCCGTGTCGATGCGCTGGCCGCTGATATAGATGCCGTCGGTGCCGGTCATGCCCACGCGCAGGCCTTGCTGGCCGATGAGGTGGGCAATCAGACGCACCGTCGTGGTCTTGCCGTTCGTGCCGGAGACGGCCACGAGCGGAATGCGGCCATCGTCACCGTCGTCGAACATCGTCGAGACGATGGCTTCGCCGACTGCGCGGCCCTTGCCGTAAGACGGCTGCAAGTGCATGCGCAGGCCCGGCGCGGCGTTGACTTCCACGATGCCGCCCGCCTGATCTTCGAACGGCTTGATGACGGTCTCGCACACGGCATCGACACCGGCGATGTCCAGCCCCACCTGCTGCGCAGCGGCGATGGCGCGCGCGGCGATTTCCGGATGGACGTCGTCGGTCACGTCGGTGGCCGTGCCGCCGGTCGACAGGTTGGCGTTGTTGCGCAGCACGATTCGCGCGCCGGCCGCTGGCACGGAGTCGGCGTTCAACCCCTGCTTGGCAAGCGTGGCGAGTGCGATGTCGTCGAAACGAATCTTGGTGAGCGAGGTCGCATGGCCTTCGCCACGGCGTGGATCGGCATTGACCGTCTCGACCAACTGGCGCACGGTGTGCACGCCGTCGCCGGTCACTTGCGGCGGATCGCGGCGGGCAGCGGCGACCAGCTTGTTGCCGATCACGAGCAAACGGAAATCGTGCCCAGGAATGTAGCGCTCGATGATGACGTCGCGGCTGATGTCCTGCGCGGCTTCGAACGCTTTCTCGATCTCTTCGCGCGTGCGCAGACGCACGGCCACGCCCTTGCCCTGGTTGCCGTCGCGCGGTTTGACGACGACCGGCGCGTCGATATCCTGCACCAGCTTCCACGCGGCTTCGATATCGCGCACGGTGCCGCCCAGCGGGACCGGCACGCCGGCGGCGTGCAGCAACGTCTTGGTCAGATCCTTGTCTTGCGCAATCGACTCGGCCACGGCCGACGTGCGGTCGGTCTCCGCCGCCTGAATGCGCCGTTGCTTGCTGCCCCAGCCGAACTGCACCATCGAGCCTTCGGTCAGGCGGCGATACGGAATGCCGCGTGCGACGGCGGCATCCACGATCGAGCCGGTCGACGGGCCGAGGCGCACGTCTTCATCGAGATCGCGCAGACGATAGAGGGCATCGGCCAGGTCGAACGGACCGTCGTCGAGGGCGGCGTGGATCAGTTGCTGTGCCAGTTCGAAGGCGAGGCGTCCGACGGGTTCTTCGCTGTATTGCACCACCACCTGGAACGTACCGGGTTCGATGGTCTGCGTCGTTTGGCTGAATGTTACCGGGCACCCTGCAGCGGCCTGCAGATGCAGGGCCGTCGTGGCGAGGGCGTCTGCCAGCGACACCGGACGCTCTTCGGCGTCAGGCGTCAGCGCGGGCAGTTCGGGAAAGCGTGCACGCAGGCGAGCCTCGAAACCGGCCAGATTGCCGATCGAGTATTCCAGATCGGTGCACGTCACGATCGCCTCGATGGCGGTGTGACGGCTCCAGAGGTTGGGCCCGCGCAATGCGCGGATACGGGAGACTTCCATAAATTGCAATCCCTGTCTGTCCACTTCGCGTCCCTGTATGGCGGTGGGTTGGCGAGAAAAACGACTGTGGCTTGGGTATTCGGTAACGGGCTAAATAGGCGAGGGGACGGCGGCAGATAACCCTGCACGCCGCCACTCGCGGCTCACGTCGGTCAGGCCGCCAGCGCACGCATCGGCTGGCCCATCCACTGATGCACCAGATCGAGCATCGCGGCCGCTCCGCCTTCGTCGGCTTGCAACACGAGCAGGTCACCGCTCACGAGCTGGGCGAGCGCCGCTTCGGCAGCGGCACGTCGCTCGCCGGCGTCGATCACCTGCACCTTGCGCTCGGCATCGATGCCCGCGCGCAGTTGCGCACGCGACTCGGCCAGCGGGCGCTTGCGCTCGACGCTCAGGTCGTCGCACAGCACGACGTGCTCGAACGTCTGCGCCAGCAGTTTGCCCTCGGCTTGCAGGTCGTCGTCCATCCGGTCGACGCCGGGGCCGTACACCACCATGCGCCGCTCGGCGGGCAGGGTCGCCAGTGCCGCGGCCAGCGCCGTGAGCGCCGGGGCGTTATGGGCGTCGTCGACAATGACCGTCGCGCCTTGCTTTTCAAACAGCGTGAAGCGGCCCGGGGCGTCGACCTGCCCCACGTCGAACGTGGTCACGCCGGTGCGCAGGACGTCGAGCGTCACGCCCATCGACCAGGCGGCTGCGACAGCCGCGAGTACGTTTTCGATCTGGAAGCCGACACGGCCGGCATAGGTCAGCGGCATCGTGGCCGTCGCGCCGAGCGTGGTTTCCTCGGTACCGTTGGCCAGCATGACATCGCCATTGCGCACAAACACCGCGCGCTTGCCCGCCGCGCGATGCGCCACGATGGCCGGCAGGTGATCATCCAGCCCGAAGAAGATCACGTCGCCATCGCACAGCTCAGCCATTTCCACGACGAGCGGATCGCGCGCGTTGAGCACGGCCACGCCGTCGGGCAGTACCACGTCGATCTGGGTGCGCAATACGCTGAACATCCGGTCGACGTCTTCGACGAAATACTGGCCCAGATGATCCGGCCGGTCGATGTTCGTCACGATACCGACCTGACAGCGGTCGTACGCGAGGCCTTCCGAGAGGATGGCGGTGTTGTCGTTCTCAAAGACGGCTGCCGTCACGCTGGCATTCATCAGGACACGGTGCGCGGCGTCCCAGTTGGCACGGTCGCCGGCTTGCACCAGGCGCTTGTCGAGGAACAGGCCGTCGCTGCATGCGAGGCCGGTACGCTCGCCCGCGAGTTGCAGCAGGTGCGTGAGCAGGCGCGCGGTCACGGTCTTGCCGTTCGTGCCGGTAATGCCGACGACCGGAATGCGCCCGGCGTCGCCATCGGGGAACAGATGGTCGACGATGGCGCGACCGACGGGGCGCGGCACGCCATCGGCCGGCTTCAGATGCATGAGCAGGCCCGGGCCGGCGTTGACTTCGACGATGGCGCCACGCTGTTCGACCAGCGGGCGCGAAATGTCTTCCGCCACAAGATCGACGCCGGCGATGTCCAGACCGACGATGCGGGCGGCCAGCGACGCATGCGCCGCCACGCTCGGATGCACGCGGTCGGTGACATCGAACGCGACGTTGCCGTTGCGCTGGATCAGCACGTTCTTGCCCTCGGGCGGCACGGCATCGGCGTCGAAGCCCTGGCGCTTGAGTTCTAGGCGAGCCGACGAGTCGATGCGCACGCGATTGAGCGGCTGATCTTCGGCGCTGCCGCGGCGCGGGTCGCTGTTGATCTGTAATTCGATGAGTTCCGAGACGGTGTGCTGGCCGTCGCCGACCACCGTGGCCAGTTCCCCCATGGCCGCAGCCACGACGCGCCCGCCCACGACCAGCAGACGGTGTTCCAGACCCGGCACGAATCGCTCGACGATCACGCCGCTGCCCTCTTCCAGCGCGACTTCGAATGCCGTGACGACTTCGTCGCGCGTGGTGAGATTGATGAACACGCCGCGGCCGTGGTTGCCGTCGTATGGCTTCACGACGACCGGCAGGCCGATGTCTTCGGCGGCTTCCCACGCATCGTCGGCGTTCTCGACCAGACGGCCTTCCGGCACGGGCACGCCGCACGATTCAAGCAGTTGCTTCGTGAGATCCTTGTCGCGCGAGATGCTCTCGGCGATCGCGGGGGTACGGTCCGTTTCGGCGGTCCAGATGCGACGGGCGGCGGCACCGTAGCCCAGTTGCACCAGATTGCCGTCGGACAGACGAATGTGGGGGATGTCGCGGTCGTCGGCGGCGTCGACAATGCACGCCGTGCTTGGGCCGAGGCAGTGTTTGTCGACCAGGCCGCGCAACGTTTCCACTGCGGCATCGACATCGTAGGGGCGGTCTTCGATGGCCGCCATGACCAGATCGCGGGCCGCGAACAGCGCGGCGCGGGTCACCTCTTCGTGCCAGGCCCGCACGATCACTTTATAGACGCCTGAGATCGGGGTTTCACGCGCCTTGCCGAAGCCCCCGGGCATGCCGGCGAGGTTTTGCAGCTCGAGCGTGACGTGCTCGAGAATATGGCCGGGCCAGGTACCTTCACGCAGGCGCTGAAGGAAGCCGCCGCGCTCGCCGATGCTGCAACGGTGCTCGACGAGGGACGGCAGCCATGCCGACAGTCGCTCGGGGAATCCAGGGATCTTATTGGACGGGAACGCTTCGAGTTCGCCGATATCGACCCATGCCTCAAGCACCGGCCGATATGTCCACATATTCGGGCCGCGCAGCGACAGGACATCGAAAATCTCAATGTCTTTCTTTTTCATACTCAAGGCAAATTCACGCATCAAGGCGGGGTTCGGAGAAGCTGGCCAGGCCGCTTTCAGGCGGCACGGCCGCTTGCGCTCGTGCAGTTAACTGGTTACTTAACGTAAGAATCCGTAAACGGTTGACCGTCGCAACAATATTTCCATGCTGCACCGTGTCATCGCGGAACTCCACGCCGCAAAAGGCGTCGCTGTGGTTATACTTGCGGCAATTTCGCGGACTGACAGGGAAAGTCCGCCTCGCTATTTCCTCGTTTGCCTCGATGTCCGCCCCTTGAGGACACGTCTGCCGCAGCAATGACCGACATCCCCACTTCGACAGCGCCCCCCGCGGCGGCCCCGACTGCCCCTTTCGAGGGTGGCCCTTCCGGCGCGGCTGCCGAGTCCTGGTATTCCGACGTCGCTTCGCAACTGGCCGACGACGAAACCGTACTGACCTGGTTGACGGTCGATCTCGACGCACAACTGCATTTCGCGCATGGCGTGGTGGTTGCGACCGAGCGCCGGATCCTGGCGCTCGACGCGCGTCGAGACGCGCATGCGCAAACGGGCAGCCAGCCGGGTTGGCAGTCGTGGCCCTATCGCGCCGACCTGTCGCTGACACATACCGATCATGCGGGCGTTGGGACGCTGGAATTGTGCGACGCGCGCGAAAAGCTGGCGAGCTGGCGCTATACGCTGGGCCATAATCCGGCCGCGCTGACGCTGTTGGACACGGTGTTACGGCAGCGCGACGCGCGGGTGGCGGGCCATACCGCCAGCGAGGTACCGAACGAAGTGGGCACCTGCCCGATCTGTCAGGCGGAACTGCCGCCGGGTGCCGACGAGTGTCCGCAATGCAACCCGGAAGTCGAGCCCCCACCGTCGACATGGGCATTGCTGCGCCTGTGGCGGTTCGCGCGGCCATACCGCTTCCAGTTGCTGGCCGGCTTCCTGCTCACGCTCTGCGCCACCGGGGCCACGTTGATCCCGCCGTATCTGACGATGCCGCTCATGGACAACGTGCTGATCCCGTTCCAGAACGGCAAGCCGATCGATTACCACCTGGTGGGAATTTATTTGTCGGGCCTGATGGGGGCGGGCGTGGTCGCCTGGATATTGGGCTGGGCGCGTACGTATCTGCTGGCCAAGGTGTCGGAGCGCATCGGTGCCGATCTGCGCACCGCGACATACTCGCATCTGTTGCGCCTCTCGCTGGAGTATTTCGGCGGCAAGCGCACGGGCGACCTGATGGCGCGTATCGGCTCGGAAAGCGACCGCATCTGCGTGTTCCTCTCGCTGCACCTGCTCGACTTCGCCACCGACGTGCTGATGATCGTCATGACGTCGGTGATTCTGGTGTCGATCAATCCCTGGCTGGCTGCCGTCACGCTGTTGCCACTGCCGTTCATCGCCTGGCTGATCCATCTGGTTCGTGACCGTTTGCGCCACGGCTTCGAGAAGGTCGACCGGATCTGGTCGGAAATCACCAACGTGCTGGCCGATACCATTCCGGGCATTCGCGTGGTGAAGGCATTCGCTCAGGAAAACCGCGAGGTCGCGCGCTTCAAGGAAGCCAATCGTCACAACCTGGTGGTCAACGACCGTGTGAACAAGGTGTGGTCGCTGTTCTCGCCGACGGTCACGTTCCTCACCGAGGTGGGGCTGCTCGTCGTGTGGATCTTCGGCATCTGGCAGGTCTCGAAGCACGAGATCACCGTCGGGGTGCTCACCGCGTTCCTCACCTATATCAGCCGCTTCTACACGCGTCTCGATTCGATGAGCCGTATCGTGTCGGTCACGCAGAAGGCCGCGGCCGGTGCGAAGCGCATCTTCGATATTCTCGATCACGTCTCGAACGTTCCCGAGCCGGTCAACCCGGTGCACCTGAAGGAAGTAAAGGGCGCCATCGATCTGCGCGACATCGGTTTCCGCTACGGCAACCGAGCGGTGATCCGGGGCATGGACCTGCGCATCGCGCCGGGAGAGATGATCGGTCTGGTGGGGCACAGCGGTTCGGGCAAGAGCACGCTGGTCAACCTGATCTGCCGTTTCTACGACGTGTCCGAAGGTTCGATCCAGATCGACGGCGTGGACATTCGCGCGTTGCCGGTATCGGACTTCCGCCGCAACGTCGGTCTGGTGTTGCAGGAACCGTTTCTGTTCTTCGGCACCATTGCCGAGAATATCGCCTACGGCAAGCCGGAGGCGACGCGCGCCGAGATCGTGGCGGCCGCGCGCGCCGCACACGCGCATGAGTTCATCCTGCGTCTGCCGCACGGTTACGATTCGCTTGTCGGGGAGCGCGGACAGGCGCTGTCGGGCGGCGAGCGTCAACGCATCTCGATCGCTCGCGCCCTGCTGATCGACCCGCGCATCCTGATTCTCGACGAGGCGACGTCGTCGGTCGATACGGCCACCGAGAAGGAAATTCAGAAAGCGCTGGACAACCTCGTCAAGGGCCGCACGACGATCGCCATTGCACACCGGTTGTCGACGCTGCGCAAGGCCGACCGGCTGGTGGTGCTCGATCGCGGCAAGATCGTCGAAGTGGGCAACCACGATGCGCTGATGGCCCGCGAAGGCGCTTACTACACGCTGTACCAGGCCCAGCAACGCAACGTCGACACGGATATCGACGCGGCACTCGAGACGGTCGAAGCCGCCGCCGTGCTGGCGGCCGTGACCGCGGCACCGGCCCAGCCGCTTTCCGCCAACTGAACGTTCGCGAAGACACTCATGCAGATTGATTTCACCTTGTCTCGTAACGCCTTCGGCCGCCTGGTGCTGACCGACGCGGCTGGCGTCTCTCATGAAGGCGTGGTGCCCGTGCGCGCGTTTCCGATTGCGGCGCCGCAGGACGGCCTCGCGCTTGTGAGTCAGGAGGGGCGCGAACTGGTCTGGCTCGACTCGCTCGACGGACTGCCCGCCGCGATGCGCGCGCTGTTGCAGGACGAACTCGCCGCACGCGAATTCATGCCGGAGGTGTTGCGCATCAAGAGCGTTTCGACCTACGCGACGCCCAGCACATGGACCGTCGAGACGAATCGCGGCGAGGCGGCGTTCGTGTTGCGCGGCGAAGAGGACATTCGGCGCCTGGGCGGGCAGACGTTGCTCATTACCGATAACCACGGTATTCACTTCCTGATTCGGGACACCGGCACGCTCGACAAGCCGAGCCGGAAGATCCTCGATCGCTTTCTCTGACACGATGCGCGTTGCCGAATTTCGCCGTGCCGCCCGGCACTGGTAAAATCTCGGCTTTTGCTTTTTGCGGTGATGCCGATGTGGTTCAAGAATCTTCAGTTGCACCGAATTCCTGCCGGTTGGTCCATGAGCGTCGCGCAAATGGAAACGGCATTGGAGAAGCACGCCTTCTGCGAAGGCGGTAGCCTCGAAATGCAAGTGCAGGGCTGGGCGCCGCCGCGTGAGGGGGGCGAACTGGTGCACAGCATCAACCGTCAGTTTCTGCTCGCCTATCGTGCCGAGAAGAAGCTGCTGCCGTCCACCGTCGTGAATCAGGTCACGCGCGCCAAGGCGGTCGAGTTGGAAGAGCAGCAAGGCTTCAAGCCGGGCCGCAAGCAGATGCGTGAGCTCAAGGAGCAGGTCACCGACGAACTGCTGCCGCGTGCATTCGGCATTCGCCGCGACACGCGCGTGTGGATCGACCCGGCCAATCGCTGGCTCGTGATCGACGCCGCGTCGCCCGCCAAGGCCGACGAAGTGCGCAGCCTGCTCCTCAAGACGCTCGACATCACGCTCGAGAACGTGGAACTCAACGAGGCGCCCGTGGCAATGATGACCTCGTGGCTCGCGGGCAATGACGCGCCGGGCGGCTTCACCGTCGACCAGGACGTGGAGTTGCGCTCGAATACCGACGAGAAGGCGGCAGTGCGCTATGTGCGCCACCCACTCGACGGGGCGGACGTGCGTCAGCATATCGAGGCTGGCAAGCGCTGCACCAGGCTGGCGATGACGTGGAACGACCGGATCTCCTTCGTGCTGACCGACGCTTTCGTCATCAAACGTGTGACGCCGCTCGACGTCATCAAGGATGCCGCCGATCCGACGGCCGAAGGCGAAGCCGAGAAGTTCGACGCCGACATCGCGCTCATGACCGGTGAGCTCGCCCGCATGCTCGACGATCTGGTCGAGGCGCTGGGCGGCGAGCGTCAAATGGGTCAGATGGACAAGGCCGCCTGAAGCGCAGGCGTCGCTTGCCGCAGGACGACGAACGCCGCGAGGCCCCTGAGGGTGTCGCGGCGTTTTTTCGTGGCGTGCCGGGTTGAGCGTTGGTGGCTACGCCGCCGGTTCCTGCAGGTACACGCTCAGCGACAGCGCTTGCTTGACTTGTCGCGTGCCTTCGTCGACGCAGACCTCCTCTTCGCCTGCCTCGATGGCGTCGTAAGCCTGACGCACCACGTCGGCCGGGTCGAGCTTGTCGGCGTCGAACCCCCGAGTCAGGTCGGTATCGATGTAACCTGCGTGCAAACCGACCACCTGCGTATTTTGGGCACGCAACGCGTTGCGCAAGCCATTGGTCAGCGACCACGCGGCCGACTTCGTGATGGAGTATTCAGGCAGCGCGTCTGCGCTGATCCAACTCACGATCGACAGGACATTGAGCAGTGCGCCACCGCCGTTGCGTCCCAGGGCCGGGGCGAACGCCTGCGTCATGCCGAGTACGCCGAACAGGTTCGTCTCCAGCGTCTCGCGCAGCAGCTCGGTGGCGCCCGGGCCGGTCAGCCCTTCGGTGAGGCGTGCAATCCCCGCGTTGTTGATGAGCAGCGTGACGTCGCCCGCCAGACTTGCCGCAGCCGCCACCGCCTCCGGGTCGTTGACGTCGAGCTTGACCGGGATGACCCCCGGCAGCGTGACCTTCGACGGATCGCGCGACCCGGCGTACACCTTCTTCGCGCCACGTTCGAGCGCCTGTTTCGCAAACGCCAATCCCAGGCCACGGTTGGCGCCGGTCACGAATACCACGGCATCTTTGATCTTCATTTCAGAACTCCAGCAGGGTCATCGAGTCACGTCGACCCTGTGGAAGACGTGAGCGTTGGGTTATACTTCATGACGATGGTGATCGTAATCGTCATCGTTGACGCATTGTGCCGAGTCTGGCATCGATATGTCAATGGTGATCGTCATTGTCTTTGTCGATGACGACGATAGTTCGATGGTGAGAGCGCGTCTGGACGAGCGTTGCGAGTCCTGAGGAGCGGGGGATGGGAATTTCAAGAGAGCAGGCTGCGGAAAACCGCGAGGCGATCGTCGCGGCGGCGGAACGGCTGTTTCGTGAGCACGGCGTTGACGCCGTGGGGCTGACGGCGCTGATGAAGGCCGCGGGGTTCACGCAGGGGGGCTTCTACAACCACTTCAAGTCGAAGGACGCACTGGTTGCGGCCGTGATGTCGCGCGCGGTGGCGGCGAGCAACGGGTTGCTGGCAGGCGGCGACGCGGCGGCGGAGGCGGTGTTGTCGCCCACGGCGCGCGTCGAGCGGTATCTGTCGATGGCGCACCGCGATGACGTGGCGTGTGGCTGCCCGATGGCTGGATTTGCGGGGGATGCCCCGCGCATCGGCGACGAAGCGCAAGCATGGTACGCGAAGGGGCTGGCCGACATGATCGAGCGAATGACGCAGGCCGGTATCGAGCAAGGCCTGAGTCGGGCGCACGCGAATCGGGCGGCGATGGCGCGCTTCGCGCAAATGGTGGGCACGCTCGTGCTGTCGCGCGCGGTCGTCAGCGCAGATCCGGCGCTCTCGGAGGCATTGCTGGCCGCCGGACGTGACGCGCTCAACGGACGCGACACCGACGGCGTCAAGTGAAAGCCGCGAGGCAGCGCGCCGTGGGGGAGACACGCCAGACGCTGCGCAAGGCGTGAATCCCTAGTGCTGGGGCCAGCGCCATGCGGCGCGCAACCCGTCCCGTAGAAAGTCAACGAAGGCGCGTGTGCGCGGTGCGAGATGCCGGCTGTGCGGATACACGGCATGCAGCGGCGACGCCGGCATTTGCAGCGAGGGCAATACGCGCGCAAGACGTCCCGCCTGGATATCGTCCCCCACGTCCCAGATGGATTTCTGTGTGATGCCCGCACCGTGCAGCGCCAATTCGTGCGCGGTATCCCCATCGTCGACAACGTAGGTATCGCGGACCTGGATGCGCAACGTTTCGGATTGCCACACGAATCGCCAGTCGCCGTGCGGCGCGTGGCCGAACAGAATGCAGTCATGCTGTTGCAGATCGCCAGCGTCATGTGGCGTGCCACGCCGCGCCAGATAGGTCGGAGACGCGACCAGCACGCGGTAGTTCGGGGCGAGTTCCTGCGCGACGAGGCTGGAATCGGGCAGGGTGCCGACGCGGATGGCCACGTCGATGCCGTGCGCGACCAGATCGACCCATAGGTCGCTGAGTTCGAGATGCACTTTCAGGGCGGGATGCCGTTCGCGAAACGCGACCAGCAGCGGCGCCAGATGACGACGGCCGAAGGCGCGCGGCGCGCTGATGCGAAGCACGCCACCGACGGTGCCCGCCTGTCGCGTCATCAGCCGCTCGGTCTCGGCAATTTCCGCGAGGATTCGCTGGCAGCACGTATGAAACACCTGCCCTTCGTCGGTGAGCGCCTGTTTGCGGGTGGTGCGATTGAGCAGGCGAACGCCAAGGCGCTGCTCGAGCAGCCCGAGCCGCTTGCTCACGACGGCAAGCGACAGCCCCATCTCCCGCGCGGCGGCCGACATGCTGCCCGTGGTAACGACACGGTCGAATACGGTGAGATCCAGCGTCTGGTCGATCATCTTGTGCAGATTCTCAATGAATTGTAGATAGTCATTCAGTTTTCAACGGGATTATCGTTCCATGAGATGAGTATCACAATGGCGCCGTGACATCGCGTGCCGGGGCTGGACGGTCAATCCACCGGCGGCCACCGGCAGGTGGCGCGATTCCGCCCTCGTTCCGATCGTTTTCAGGAGTTTCATCATGTTCAATTTCGAAGGTCAGCGTGTGTTGGTCATCGGCGGCAGCTCCGGCATTGGTCGTGCCGCCGCCCAGGCGTTCGCCAAGGCAGGCGCGGCCGTGACCATTGCCTCGCGTAGTCAGGCGAAGCTCGACGACGCGCTTGCCACGCTAGGCCCGACCGCCCGCGCTCTGGTACTGGACACGGAAGACGCGGCTGCCGTCGAACGGTGCTTCGCCGACCACGCCCCCTGGCAACACGTGGTCGTCTCGGCCGCGCAAACCCCGACCGGGCAGGTGCGCAAGCTCTCGCTGGACGACGCGCATGCCGCCTTTGACAGCAAGTTTTGGGGCAGTTACCACGTCGCGCGCTATGCGCGCATTGAAGACGGCGGTTCGCTCACGCTGACGTCGGGCTTTCTGAGCGTGCGCCCGAGCACGTCGTCGGTCGTTCAAGGCGCAATCAACGCCGCCATCGAGGCGCTGGCGCGAGGGCTGGCACTGGAACTGTCACCCGTGCGTGTGAACACCGTCTCGCCGGGGCTCACCGTCACGCCGCTATGGGACAAGCTGTCAGAGGCCGATCGCGAGGCGATGTATCGCAACGCGGCGGAGCGCTTGCCCGCGCGCCGTGTGGTCGCTGCGGAGGACGTGGCCAACACGATTCTTTATCTGGCGGGCACGCCGAGTGCCACGGGTTCGACCGTGCTGATCGACGCGGGCGGTGCGATCGCCTGACGGCGAGCCTCTCGACGATGCGAATCCTGCGTCTCGACGGCAAAAATGCCATTAAAAAGCGAACGATATGTTGCGTCGCAGCAGGTGAGCAACGCGATGATGTCGAGGCGCTTGATGTCGCGCAAACACGGTATACCCGGATCACTTTCGGGTACCTATTTCGATAGGGATTGCCTAGAATGAAAGCGTGCCATCCCGCCATGTCGAAGTTAGGAGGCCGCTATGCTGACAGGGAGCTTGATTGCCATGTTGATCATCGTGCTGGTCGTCGGCGCGGCGGTTGCGTGGCTCGTTGATCGCAATTGGTGCCGGGAGCATCCGGCGGCGCGACACACGTGGCGGCGTCACTCTCGGGACGTCCGGCACGGTTGAGCGCGCAGGTATCGAGGGGGCGATCCCCTCACCCAATGAAAAGCCCGCCTTCCGGCGGGCTTTTACATCTTACGGACACCTCAACAGCACGCTGGGCGCTCAGGCAACGGCCTGAAGGACATACTTGCCCTGGACGGTCAGTCGCGGGGACTTCTCACCCGACGCCAACTCTTCCCATTCGATCAATTTGCTTTCGAGCAATGACTCGAGGTCCAGGCGATCATGCTCCACTTGCTCAGGAGCGTCCTTGACCAGCATCAGGGTGGCAAATTCATGATGACTCAGCATCGTCGTCTCCCGGTTTGCGGTTCCACAGGGGGTCCCTCGTCAGGGAATTTAAGGATAGGTCACGAATATGGCACTTGCGCGACAAAATTCGCACTTTCGATGCTGCTTCGCAGCACGTCTCTTACGACACTTTCCCACTGCCAGCATAGCCCTTCCTCATGTCACTGGCATGTCAGCAGCCCCCGTTCCTTACTGTCGGAACCGTTGGTTCATGATACAAAATGCTGCAATGCGATAACGGTGATTTTCCCGTCAATGACGGAGGCGACCCGTTGATTTGCGGTTGGCGTCTCGTCAAGGGACGGTAGAATGGCCCAATTTGCCAGCAATTCGCGCACAACAACCTGACATGCCGCAAAAGAAAACCCCGTACTTCGAGTTACGCAGCGGTGCCATCGATACCCTGCATTTCGTGGTCAAGACGCCGCAACTGGAGACGCTGCGCACCGAACTGTCGCAACGTTTCGAAGCGACCCCGGAGTTTTTTGCCGGCGACACGGTCGCCATCGACGTTCGACGCCTGACCGGCGACGAGCGCGTTGCCGTGCCCGCGTTGGCCGACATGCTGGCCGAATTCCGCATGAAGCCGATCGGGGTGGTCGCCAACGCCGAGCAAGCCGAGTGGGCGGTGGTGGAAGGACTGCCACGGCTCGACAGCCACGAGCGGCGCCTGTCGCGTCCGGCCCGGGAGAGCGAGGCGCCAGCCGAGACGGCGGTCGAGCCAGCCCAGGCGGTATCGGAACCGGTGGTGCCTGACGCCGTTGCCGTCCCTTCGACCATCATCGACAAGCCGTTGCGTTCGGGCCAGCAGGTCTACGCGAAGGGCGATCTGATCATCCTCGATTTGGTCAGTTATGGGGCCGAGGTGATCGCGGAAGGTAATATCCACATTTACGCACCGCTGCGGGGGCGGGCGCTGGCAGGCGTGAAGGGCAAGCTCGATGCTCGCATCTTCTGTACCTGCCTCGAGCCCGAGCTGATTTCCATCGCCGGTATCTACCGGACCGGTGAGCATGCACTGCCGCCTGATGTGCAGGGGCGTTCGGTGCAGGTGCGGCTGGTAGACGACAAACTGATTTTCGAGCCCCTCGGGCTCAAATGATTCGTAGCTAAATTCATCCTCAAGTTTGGGAAGGCATCGACAGATGGCAAAAGTGATTGTGGTGACCTCTGGCAAGGGTGGCGTCGGCAAGACGACGACCAGCGCCAGCTTTTCCGCCGGCCTCGCCTTGCAGGGGCACAAGACGGCAGTCATCGATTTCGACGTCGGCCTGCGCAATCTCGACCTCATCATGGGTTGCGAGCGCCGCGTCGTGTACGACCTGATCAATGTGATTCAAGGCGAAGCGAACCTCAATCAGGCGCTCATCAAGGACAAGGCCTGCGAGAACCTGTTCATCCTGCCCGCGTCGCAGACGCGCGACAAGGACGCCCTCACGCAAGCCGGCGTCGAGAAGGTCATCAAGGATCTGGCCGACATGGGATTCGAATACATCGTGTGCGATTCGCCGGCCGGTATCGAATCGGGCGCGCTGCTCGCCATGCATTTCGCCGACGAGGCGCTCGTGGTGACGAACCCCGAAGTGTCGTCGGTGCGCGATTCGGACCGCATTCTGGGCATTCTCTCGTCGAAGACGAAGCGCGCCATCGAGGGCGGCGAGCCGATCAAGGAGCACCTGCTCATCACGCGTTACAACCCGAAGCGGGTCAACGACGGTCAGATGCTGTCGCTCGACGACATTCAGGAAATCCTGCGAATCAAGCTCATCGGCGTGATTCCGGAGTCGGAGTCTGTGCTGCATGCCTCGAACCAGGGCACGCCGGCCATTCATCTCGACGGCACCGACGTGGCTGACGCGTATCGCGACGTGGTGAGCCGTTTCAAGGGCGAAGACAAGCCAATGCGCTTTACCGACTATCAAAAGCCGGGACTGTTGCAGCGTATTTTCGGCTCGAAGTAAGGAGTGCCCATGTCATTCCTGTCTTTCCTCCTGGGGGAGAAGAAAAAGACCGCTTCCGTCGCCAAAGAGCGCCTGCAGATCATTCTGGCGCACGAACGCG
Organism: Pandoraea cepalis; assembly: GCF_902459665.1. Taxonomy (GTDB): domain Bacteria; phylum Pseudomonadota; class Gammaproteobacteria; order Burkholderiales; family Burkholderiaceae; genus Pandoraea; species Pandoraea cepalis. Next base: position 75,964 of record NZ_CABPSL010000004.1, read on the forward strand.
CGGGCTCGTCGCCGCCGGCGGACTACCTGCCGGCGTTGCAACGTGAGCTGGTCGCCGTCATCTCCAAGTACGTCAAGATCGCACAAGACGACATCAAGGTCAGCGTTGAGCACCAGGACAACCTGGAAGTGCTCGAAGTGAAGATCGAACTGCCGCAGACCTGATCGGCCCCGGCAGGCCGGCGTTGCTGCGAGCTCGCGACCTCGCGGATGCCGGCATCCGATGTGCGCATGGGCGAAAGCCCGCCACCTCCGTTCAGAGGCAGCGGGCTTTCGTCGTTCATTTGTCGCGCACCGTCACACCGATGCGATCCACCGGTGCCAGTCGTCGCCGACATCAAGTGGGCAATCAGAACTTATAGTCGGGATTTTTCGGATCGAACGTTGCGTCGGTCCACGAGGCCTTGCGCACCTTCTCGAAGCGCATTTCCTCGACCTTCTGTCCCGACGCATTCCACGCTTCGATACCGCGCGGACGACCGGTCGTCAGGTCGAGCAGCACGCGCGACTTGTACGCGTAATGTTGCGGTGGACCGGCGGGGGCGTCCCATTCCAGAGCTAGCATGCGCATGCCGTTCGATTCGGATACCGAAATTCTTGCGGGCGTCGCGGGGAGTCCCTCGGCGTGGAAGCTGCGGCCGTCGTGCGCAATTCGCTCGGCAATGAACGCGAAGCCCAGATCGCGCACGGTGTGGTTGGACTGCGAGCGCGCAAGCGGGCCGTCGATACTGCTCCAGATCGATGCGAAGCCGAAAATGCCACCGAGATGGCCGTACATCTCCTTGGGATGCTTCGTCTCGTCATAAATGATTTCCTGACCCGCGTGGGCGCCGCCCGGCAGCCATTTCGCATAGATCTGCAACGGCGTCTCGCGAATCTTCACGAGCATGCGGTCGGGCGTGGTTTGCCACTGGTCATTGATACGTTCATGACGTGTTAGCTCGTACTGGTATTCGGGCAGCGCGGCCGACTCCGTCTTCAGAAACCGCACGAGCGCGTCGGCGTGGATCGCCTGCATGCGAGCGACGATCTGGTCGTCGCTCAGCTTCGCCAACTCGCCGGACTTGATCGTGTGGGACAGCCATTGGGCTTGCGCGGCGACAGGCATGGCGGCCAGCTTGGCGACCTCGGCATCCGCGACAGCGGTGTTTGCCGTCGCGTGGGGCGTGGGCGGTGCCGCAGGGGCGGAGGACGTGACCGCCGATAGGCCTGCATCCGACGAGACGTTGCTCTGGGCGAGGGCATTCGACGCACTCAGCGCGCCGGCAACGAGCACCGTGGGTGTCAAGGCGATGGCCAGTGCGATGCGGCCGAGGCGGCCGGCGTGAAACGCGTGGTGCTTGTGCATGTTGTTCGTCTCCCTTACGCGTGACCGAGCGGCGCGCGCAGTTCGCGCCGCAGAATCTTGCCGACGGTCGACTTGGGCAGTTCGCCGTCACGGAATTCGACGATGCGCGGCACCTTGTACGCGGTCAGGTGTTCGCGGCAGTGGGCGAGCAAAATCTCGGTGGTCACCCCGGGGTCTTTTGCGACGACCACGAGCTTCACGCGCTCGCCGGCAACCGGATCGGGCACGCCGACCACCGCGGCTTCCCGAACCCCTGGGTGAAGCATCACGACGTCCTCGATTTCGTTCGGGTAGACGTTGAAACCCGACACGAGAATCATGTCCTTCTTGCGGTCGATGAGCCGTACGTAACCGCGCGCGTCCATCACACCGACGTCACCTGTCATCAGCCAGCCGTCGGCGTCGAACGTGTTGGCAGTGTCTTCCGGGCGCTGCCAATAGCCGCGCATGACTTGCGGCCCCCGCACGCATAACTCCCCCGGCTCGCCGAGATCGGCCCACGTGCCATCATCGCGCTTGAAGCGCACGTCGGTCGACGGGGCGGGCAGACCGATGGAGCCGGTGAAATCGACCTCGTCCATATGCGAGAGGTCGACCGGGTTCATCGTGACGATGGGCGAGCATTCGGTGAGGCCGTAGCCCTCGATGATCGGCTTGCCGGTGACCTGTTTCCATCGCTCGGCAATGGCACGTTGCGTTGCCATGCCACCGGCAAGCGAGAGCTTCAGCCGGGAGAAGTCGCGCGCACAGAAGTCCTGGTTCTCGAGCAGACCGTTGAACAGCGTGTTCACGCCCGTGACGCCGGTGAATGTCTCGTTGCGGATGATGTAGACGACTTTCTTCACATCGCGCGGATTTGCAATCAGGATGTTGCGCCCCCCCAGGCTCATGAACACCAGGCAGTTCACCGTGAGCGACAGGATGTGATACATGGGCAGCAGCGACAGATTCACCTCGATGTCGCCGTCGAGCTGGCCGGCGGCCCATGCCTCGGTTTGCAACAGGTTGGCCAGCACGTTCCCGTGCGTCAGCATCGCCCCCTTGGCCACGCCGGTCGTGCCCCCCGTGTATTGAAGGAAGGCGAGGTCGTCGCGCGCGAGGGGCACCGGCGCAGGCGTGTGCTTTGCGCCCTCGGCGAGCGCTCGGCGCAGCGGGATCGCCTGCGGAAGATCGTAGGGCGGCACTTGCTTCGCGATTCGCCGCATGAGGAAGTTGACGAGGCGTCCCTTGACGTTCAGGCCGGTGCCGAGCAAGTCGCCGATCTGCGTGACGAGCACGTGGCGCACCTCGGTGCCAGGGATCGCGTCCTGCACGGTTTTCGCGAAGTTCTCAAACGCGACGATCGTACGTGCGCCGCTGTCCTGCAATTGATGTTTGAGTTCGCGAACGGTGTACAGGGGATTGACGTTGACGACCACGGCCCCGGCGATCAGCGTGCCGAACAGGCCGATCGGGTACTGGAAGCAATTGGGCATCATGAGCGCCACGCGCTCTCCCTTCTGCACGCCGTGGGCTTGCAGCCACGCGGCAAAGGCATACGCCTGGCGGGCGACCTCGCCATAGGTGATTTCGCTCCCCAGACTCACGAACGCAATGCGTTCGCGGTACTTGTCGATCCATTCGTCGAACGCCTGCACCAGCGACGTGTAGCGTGTCGTATCGATGTCGGCGGGAACGCCAGGCGGGTAAGCATCTAGCCACACGCGTTCGTGCTGAACAGCTGAGTCCATCGTTGTCTCCCTTGAGGTCTTTTGGCACGGGCACCCGAGATCAGGCGGTGGCTCTGTTGGCGACTCGCCTGCTGCGGCGGGGCCGTGCTTGTGACTGCCCCTGTAACGTCGTCTGCGTTATCGTTCCAGCATGGCGACCACGCCTTGTCCGCCGGCCGCGCAAATCGAGATGAGGCCACGCCCGCCGCCACGCTCGGCGAGCTGTTTGGCGAGGGTGGCAAGCAGGCGTGCACCGGTGGCCGCGAACGGATGCCCGCAGGCAAGCGAACTGCCATTCACGTTCAGCCGCTGCCGCTCGATGGTGCCCAGCGGCGCGGCGAGGCCCAGCCGATCGCGGCAGTATTGCGGGTCTTCCCACGCTTTCAATGTGCAAAGCACCTGCGCCGCGAACGCCTCGTGAATTTCGTAGAAGTCGAAGTCCTGCAGCGTGAGGCCGGCCTGGGCGAGCATGCGTGGCACGGCGTACGCCGGCGCCATGAGCAGTCCTTCGCGCCGGGTTTCATCGGGATGAAAGAAGTCGACGGCCGCGGTTTGCGAGTACGTCAGATAAGCGAGCACGGGAATGTCGTGCGCGTGTGCCCAGTCTTCGCTCGCGAGCAGCACGCACGAGGCGCCGTCCGTCAGCGGGGTCGAGTTGCCCGCCGTGAGCGTGCCCGCGGCACTGCGATCGAACACCGGCTTGAGGGCGTTCAAGGTCTCCAGCGTGACGTCGGGGCGCAGGTTGTTGTCGCGTTGCAGGCCGCGAAACGGCGTCATCAGATCGAGGAAGAACCCGCGTTCATACGCGGCGGTCAGATGTTGATGGCTCGCGAGCGTGAGTTCGTCCTGTGCGGCGCGCTCGATTTGCCAGCGCTTGGCCATCTGCTCGCAATGCTCACCCATCGACAACCCGGTGCGTGGTTCGCCGTTACGAGGTAGCGCCGGCTTGAACAACATGCCGGGACGCGCCTTCGCTAGCGCACCGAGCTTGCCCCCAGCGCTGCGCTGTCGGTTGGCCTCCAGCAGAATCCTGCGCAGTGTCTCGTTCACGGCGATCGGGGCGTCCGAGGCGGTGTCGACCCCGCCGGCGATCGCCACGTCGATCTGGCCGAGCGCAATTTTGTTGCCGGTCAGGATGGCGGCCTCGAGGCCCGTGCCGCACGCTTGCTGAACATCGTAGGCGGGCGTTTGCGGGGCGAGCGTCGTCGACAGGACGGATTCGCGCGTCAGGTTGAAATCGCGCGCGTGTTTGAGCACGGCCCCCGCGGCGACTTCCCCCAGGCGCTGATCATGCAGCGCAAACCGGTCGACGAGTCCCTGAATCGCGGCGGTGAGCATGTCCTGATTCGACGCGGTGGCGTATGCCGTGTTGGCGCGCGCAAACGGGATGCGGTTGCCGCCGAGAATGGCAACGCGGCGCAAGGCGGGGGCCGGCGCGGTAGGCGTGAAGGCGCTCATGAAAGGTCCGAGTCGAGGGGAGAAGCCGACACGGTCGGCGCGTGTTGCCACCGTCCGCGCAGATGGGGCACCGTGCCTGCCGCGTCGCGCAATTCGAAGGCGCCGCCGCGAGCATCGCGCCAGAGCGTGACATCCCCCGGCAGCGGCAGCGGCCTTTTGAACTCCACGAGCAGATCGAGGCAGGGCGCGTCGGCCGGTAACACGGCCGCTAGGCTTCGGGCGAAGCTCCACATGCCGTGAATGATGGGGTGCGCAAAGCCGAACAGCCGGGCCGTGACCGGCCAGAGATGGATCGGGTTGTAATCGCCGGACACCCGCGCGTACTGGCGGCCAAGGTCGCCCGGCACATGCCATGCGGCGGTCTTCGCGAGCGATGGGTCGGCGCCCAACGCGGCGCGATACGGTGCGCCGAGCGGGTCGGGCACACCGGTGCGCAGGTATCCGCTCTCTCCCGACCACACGACAACCCCATCGCGTCGCGCCGTGGTGAGGACCGTAAAGACCTGTCCCTTGTCATGGGCGAACAGCGGGCCGCACCGGACATCCAGATCGAGCCGCTCTCCCGGCGTGAGCGAAGCGTGCTGACGAATGCGATTATCCAGATGCACCATGCCGAGCATGGCGAACGGAAATGCGCGGTCGGTCATCAGCAACATATGCAGCGGGAAGGCGAGCAGATGCGGCCACGTGGGTGGCACCCCGTGCGCCGCGGTGAAGCCGCACAAGCGCGCGTAACGGGCGATGGCGTCGGCGTCGAGCGTGACATTGCGTCGCGCGAATGCCAAGGGTGGGAGCCGTTGCGCGTTCGCTGGCTTGCGGGACGAGAGCAGTGCCCGCAGAAACAGCGTGTGCGGGGAGGGCAGGCGTGTGACGTCGATCGGGGCGAGCCCGGCGTCCGACGGCAACGCCTTGCCAAGCGGATCGCGAGGGCGGTCGTTGGGCATGGTCATGCACCTAGCAGGCTCTGGCCGCACACGCGCACCACCTGTCCGGTCAATGCGCCCGATGCGGGGTGCGCCAGCCAGGCAATGGCCTGCGCCACGTCGACCGGCTGGCCGCCCTGGCCGAGGGAGTTCATCCGGCGCCCGGCTTCGCGAATGGCGAACGGCACAGCGGCAGTCATCTGCGTCTCAATGAAGCCGGGAGCGACGGCATTGATGCTGATGTGGCGCTCGGCGAGCACCGGCGACCAGGCTTCGATCATGCCAATCACCGCCGCCTTCGACGCCGCGTAGTTGGTCTGCCCCCGATTTCCCGCAATGCCGCTGATCGACGCCACACCGACGATCCGGCTGTTGGCGCGCAGCACCCCAGCATCGAGCAGCGCCTGATTGATGCGTTGCGGCGCACCGACATTGATGTCGAGCACGCTCTGCCATTGCGCTTCGCTCATGCGCACGAGCGTCTTGTCGCGCGTGATGCCGGCGTTGTGCACGAGGATGTCAAGGCCGTGTGGCGCATGCGTGGCCAGATGCGCGAGCAATGTCGCCCCCGCTTCGGGCGCGGCAATGTCGCACGTGAGCGCGCTGCCGTCGAGACGCATCGCCACAGCCTCGAGCGCGCTCTGTGCTTGCGCGATGTCGACGCACACGACATGCGCGCCGTCGTGTGCCAGCACGGTGGCGATCGCTTCGCCGATGCCGCGCGCCGCGCCTGTCACAACGGCGACCTGTCCGGCGAGTGGACGATCGTCGTGAGTCGGCGGCGTTGTGAATACCGGCGCTTGCAGGGTGATGGCCTGACCGCTTACGTAGGCGGCGCGCGGCGAGAGAAAGAAGCGCAGCGTGGAGTGCAGGGCGTCCCGAGCGTGCGGCGCGACGTAGAGCAACTGCGCCGTGGCCCCGCGCTTGAGTTCCTTGGCGAGCGATCGCACGAAGCCTTCGAGCGCGCGCTGCGCCACGCTGGCCTGGGGTGTCGGTGCCAGCGCGGGCGGCACGCCCAGCACGAGCACGCGGGCGCATCGGTCGAGGCAGGCGAGGGTGTCATGGAAGAACGTATAGAGCGCGCTGAGCCCGTCGGTGCTGGCGATGGCGCTCGCATCGAACAGCAACGCCTTGGCACGTACGCCTTCGCTGGGATTGAAGCGTCCGCTCATCGTACCCGCCTGGTTGGCGTGCGAGATCCAGTCGAGTCGCTCGGCGTGCGCAAGGCTAGACATGCCGAGCCGATGCAGCTCTCGTGCGAGGTCCGGCAACAGCGGGGCGTCGCCCGCGCCGCCCACGACCGCGGGCGGTGTGGGCATGGCGCGTGGCGACGCATCGGTGTCTGCCTCGGTGCGGCTGTCGTCGCGCGACGGCATCCGCTCGAGCGGCACGGGGCGCGGTAGCCCCAGCGCATTGGCCAGGCGGCTGCCCACGGCGGAGTTGGCGAAAGCCAGATATCGGTCGGACGTCGTCACGGCGCGGAAATCCTCAGAGTGATAGGCAACGGCAGGCGGACGAGCTCACGGCGTGAGCGCTTCGTCGGCCGCTTCCTGTTGCTGGGCGTGCTGCATGTCGGCAAGGCGACCGAAGTCGGGCGGGAAATCGTCGACGGCCACGGCCCGCGCCGCAAAGTCGGCGTACTGCGCCAGCACCTGGCGCTCGCCGTCGCTCACGAGATGCAGATGCGCGGCCTGCTCCACCCACTCGGAGAATTCAGGCAGGCTTTGGGGCATCGTCGGCAGGCGGCCCTCCTTGACCGCCGTGCGCAAACGCTGCTCGATGGCGGTGACCTGCGGCGTCATCTGGAAAACGATCTCCCCGTAAGCCAGACCGTCGATTTCGGGGCGCGGCGAATAGCTGCCGGTGATGAGGCGCTCGCGCGCGTCGCCCGGCGTTTGCATCAACTCGGCGACCTGAGTGGCCAGCGCATCGGACGGTTTGGCATAGGGCAGGCCGAGCGGCATGAGTTTCCAGCGCATCCACCAGGCGACGGCGCGCGACGGATAGTTCGCAAGCACGCCTTCGAACGCCTCGCGTGCCTGCCAGAGCGCGTCCTGCGCGGCCCAGTGCACCAGTGGCAGATCGGCGGTGGGGCGGCCTTCGTCTTCGTAACGCTTGAGCGTCGCCGTCAACAGGAACAATTGAGAGAGGATGTCGCCGAGCCGCCCCGTGAGGCGCTCGCGCCGCTTGAGCGAGCCGCCGAGCACCGCCATCGAGACGTCGGATGCAATGGCGAGCAGCGTCGATAGACGATTCGCGGCGCGGTAGTACCCATGCAACTCCGGCGCGGCGTTCGACGGCACGGTGGAGAAGCGCGCATGCGTGATGCCGTGCAGGGCACCGCGCACGATGTTGCTCGTGACGAAGCTCAGATGGCCGAAGAGGGCGTCGTCGAAGGCGTGCATGGCCGCCGCTCGATCCGCCATTTGCGCGGCGCTCAGCTCCTTGAGCACATACGGATGGCAGCGGATCGCGCCCTGACCGAAGATCATCAGGCAGCGCGTCATGATGTTGGCGCCCTCCACTGTGATCGATACCGGGATCTGCTGGTAGGCGCGGGCAAGGAAGTTGTTCGGGCCCATGCAGATGCCTTTGCCCGCGACGACATCCATGCCGTCGTTGACCACTTTGCGGGCGCGTTCGGTCACGTGGTATTTCGCAATGGCGGAGATCACCGAGGGCTTCTCGCCAAGATCGACGGCGAGCGCTGCCATGCGGCGTGCGGCGTCCATCGCGTAAAGGTTGCCGGCCATGCGCGCAAGCGCCTCCTGCACCCCTTCGAACTTCCCGATCGGCGTGCGGAATTGACGCCGTACCGCCGCATAAGCCCCCGTGGCACGCACGGCAAGCTTCGAGTAGCCGACGTTCGAGGAGGGCAACGAAATTGCACGGCCCGCCGCGAGACATTCCATCAGCATGCGCCAGCCTTTGCCGACCTGTGCCTGCCCGCCGATCACCCAGTCGAGCGGAATGAAGACGTCCTTGCCGGCATTCGGGCCGTTCTGGAAGACGGCGTTCAGCGGCCAGTGGCGACGCCCGATCACCACGCCCGGATGGTGCGTGGGAATCAGTGCGCAGGTGATGCCTGGGGCGTCGTCGTCACCGAGCAGATGGTCGGGATCGAGGGCTCGGAAGGCGAGGCCGAGCACCGTCGCGATCGGCCCCAGGGTGATGTAGCGCTTGCTCCACGTGACACGGAACCCAAGCGTTTCGCGGCCCTCGTGAACGCCTCGGCAGACGATGCCGACGTCGGGGATGGCGGCGGCGTCCGAGCCCGCGTATGGGCTCGTGAGTGCGAAGCAAGGGACTTCGTCCCCCTTCGCCAGGCGCGGCAGATAGTAGTTCTTCTGGGCTTCGGTGCCATAGTGAAGCAGCAGTTCGGCGGGGCCGAGCGAGTTCGGCACCATGACCGAAACGGCGGCCGCCGAGCAACGCGAAGCGAGCTTCATCACCACTTGAGAGTGCGCGTACGCGGAGAATTCGAGGCCACCGTAGCGCTTGGGGATAATCATTCCCAGAAAGCCGGCATCCTTCGCGTATTGCCATGCGTTTGGCGGCAGGTCCTGCCAGACCTGGGTGCTTTCCCAGTCGTTGGACAGGTCGCACAGGTGTTCGACCTCGGTGTTCAGGAAGGCCTGCTCTTCGGCGGACAAGGTGGGCGCGGGCAGCGCCATGAATTTTTTCCAGTCGGGACGGCCGGAGAACAAATCCGCATCCCACCAGACGGTGCCGGCTTCGATGGCGTCTTTCTCCGTCTCGGACATCTCCGGCATGATCGTGCGGAATTTGGCGAGCAGCGGTGCGGTGATCCAAGCGCGCCGCAGCGGGCCAATGCTGAGGACCAGTGCCGGCAAGACGAAGATGACGGCGAGTAAGACGGTCGCCACCGTCCCCGTCAGCCCGCTCACCGCGCCTGCGCCCGCCCACACCACAGTCGCCAACAACCACTGCCAGGCGTGCGCACGATAAAAGAGCAGGGCGCTTACGCCCGCGACCCACGCAAGAATCCATAGAGCCATCATGCTGTCCTCCCTCTCGGTTCATCCTCCCGGCCGGGGGTGCCGTAGCACCGGTCGGGGACGCCTCAGCGTCGATTGGGCCTCGCCTCCCGATTGGCGTTCGGGCGTCTGTTCAGGTTTGGCCTTCGTGTTCGATCGTCGTCGACTGGCTCGGACCTTCTCCGGCTGTCGGTGATCGGTATTCAGGCATTGGCGAGGGAGCGGTCGTCGGCGCCGGGGATCCGAGGCGCGGCATTCGCTTCTGCGGTTGTCGTGGGCGGGGCGGCGACGTATCCGGCGTCGCGTGGCGGCGTAATGTCCGCGGCCTTCGCCAGCGCGAAGACGTCGGCGAAGCTCGCCAGTTGTTCCTCGCCCGGCATCGGCGCCCTGAGCGCCGCGACCATGAGGGCCGTGAGCCGTGCCACGACCTGCAGGTCGCCCATCGCCTGGCCTTGGGCGAACGTGTCGATCAGTCGAGCGGTGTCGCTGCTCGCGAGCACGCCGGACAGGGCCTGAAGCGCGAAGTGCAGACGCCAGCCCAGTTCCTGGCGCGGCAGCTCAGGTAACGCGCGGGCGAAGGCGTCGAAGAAGCGCTCGAAGACGGGGGCGTAATGCTGCTGCAAATAGTCCCGGATGAACGGCGACGGATCGGCGTACACCCGCCCGAGCAGGCGCAGGAACGCCGGGCCGCCGATATCGCGATGATGCGAGATGGCAAGGGCGGGGATGAACATTGCCCCCAGCACGTGTTCGCACGTGAGCTGCGGTGCCGGCCACTCGGCTTCGGCGCGCGTCAGCAGCGCGAGCCGCTCGTCGTTGAGCCGGTCGAGCCGACGCGCCAACATGGCCTGGAGCAAGGTCTCCTTGCTGCCGAAGTGATAGTTGACGGCGGCCAGGTTGACGTCGGCTCGCGACGTGATCTGACGCAAGGACATCGCTTCGTAGCCGTATTCGATGAAAAGGTCTTCTGCGGCATCGAGGATGCGTAGCTTGGTGTCGCCGACGTGCCGGCCGGCGGAAAGGCGTGGGCTCACGAAGCACCTCCAGTGTGATGCGGCGCGAGGCCGCGCCATCGGATGGAACCGATGTTTCATTCAAACGTACGAATGAATCCTAAGCCGTAAGTGGGCTTCCCCCAAGATCTTTTTCTGGACGCGATCCTCTAAAGCGTAATGCCGGCCTGTACCGACCTGTTGCGACATGCCCGGCAGGGCGGGCGGCGTCGGGAAGGCACGTGAAGGCAAAATGGTCCGATTTCCCTGATATCGGGGCGGAAAGTCTGGAGGCGGGGCAATAGTTTGCTAAAATGTTCCGCTTTGTGTTCAAAACCGTTTTGGCGCTACCCCGCATGTCGGGGGCGGAGGGAAGCCGGCGTCGCAACGTCGGTTCCGGCCCAAGGTTGATTAACTGACAGGGTCCGCTTGTGGCATTCCCTCGCCGCAACACAGAACGACCCTCTGGAAGGACGAATATCCTCATGACTATCGCTGTTGAAAACCTCGGCAAGCTCGAGCGTCGCTTTACCATCGCCCTGCCCAAGCAGGAAGTCGAAAAAGAAGTTGCGGCACGCATTCAGAAGCTGTCGAAGACGGTGCGTATGCCGGGCTTCCGCCCGGGCAAGGTGCCCCTGAAGATGGTCACCCAGCAGTACGGTGGTCAGGTCGAAGCCGAAGTCGTGAGCGACAAGGTCGGCCAGCAATTCTTCGACATCAGCAAGGAACAGGATCTGCGCGTCGCGGGTCAGCCGCGCTTCGCGCCGAAGGTCGATGCGGGCGAGGCCGAGTACGCATTCGATGCCACGTTCGAGATCTACCCGGAAGTCAAGATCGGTGACCTGGCCACGGCCGAGGTGAGCCGTACCACGACGGACGTCTCGGAAGCCGAGATCGACCGCACCATCGACATCCTGCGCAAGCAGCGCGTGCACTACCACGTGCGCGGCGAAGTCGGCGCCCACGGCGACGGCGGCTCGGTCGAAGCCAAGGACGGCGACCGCGTGACGGTCGACTTCGTTGGCAAGATCGACGGGGAAGCGTTCGCCGGCGGCAGCGCCGAAGACTTTGTGTTCGTGCTGGGCGAAGGCCGCATGCTGCCTGAGTTCGAGACGGCCACGCTGGGCCTGAAGGTGGGCGATTCGAAGGATTTCGAACTCAAGTTCCCCGACGAGTACCACGGCAAGGAAGTGGCCGGCAAGACCGCTACGTTCACCGTGACGCTGAAGAAGGTCGAGTGGGCGCACCTGCCTGAAGTCGACGGCGAGTTCGCCAAGTCGCTCGGCATCGCTGACGGCAGCATGGAAAAGATGCGCGCCGATATCAAGGAAAACCTGTCGCGCGAAGTGAAGCGTCGTACGCAGGCCTTGCTCAAGGATCAGGTGATGAACGCGCTGATCTCGGTGTCGGAGCTCGACGTGCCGAACGCATTGGTCGCACAGGACCAGGAGCGCCTGGTGGCAATGGCCCGTCAGGATTTGACGCAACGCGGCGTGCCGAACGCCGGCAACGTGCCGATTCCGGCGGAAATGTTCAAGGAGCAAGCCGAGCGTCGCGTGAAGCTGGGTCTGATTCTGGCCGAGCTGGTCAAGCAGAATGACCTGCAAGCCAAGCCGGAGCAAATCAAGGCCGAAGTCGAAGAGTTCGCGAAGAGCTACGAAGACCCGCAAGAAGTCGTCCGCTGGTACTATGGCGATCAGCAGCGCATGGCGGAAATGGAAGGTTTCGTCGTCGAGAACAACGTGGTCGAATTCGTCCTGGGTAAGGCCAAGGTGACCGACAAGCAGGTCAGTTTCGAAGAGCTGGCCGGCAACTCGCAAGCCTGATCGAACGCGACACGACCGATTGAACCGCCGCGGCCGCAATGCCGTGGCGGTTCTTTTCCAAATGGCCTCCGGGCCTCCTCCCTGCGGCGCGCAAAACCATCTCGATAGAAGGGTCGAACCGATATGATTACCCGTTCCGAATTGCTCGCCCAACTCGCCTCCCCGACGTACAACTCCGCACTCGAGACGCAAGGCCTTGGCCTCGTGCCGATGGTCGTCGAGCAAAGTGGTCGTGGCGAGCGCGCTTACGATATTTACTCGCGACTCCTCAAGGAGCGCATCATTTTCCTGGTGGGCGAGGTCAACGACCAGAGCGCCAACCTCGTCGTCGCACAGTTGCTGTTCCTCGAGAGCGAAAATCCGGACAAGGAAATCTCGATGTACATCAATTCGCCGGGCGGTTCCGTCTCGGCGGGCCTGGCGATTTACGACACGATGAAGTTCGTCAAGCCGGCGGTCTCGACGCTGTGCCTGGGCATGGCGGCGAGCATGGGCGCATTTCTGCTGGCGGCCGGTGAGAAGGGCAAGCGCTTCGCGCTGCCGAACGCGCGCATCATGATTCACCAACCGCTGGGCGGCGCTCGCGGTCAGGCGTCGGACATCGAGATCCACGCCAGGGAAATCCTGCTGCTCAAGGATCGGTTGAATCGACTGTTGGCCGACAACACCGGCCAGTCGCTCGAGGTCATCGCGCGCGACACCGATCGCGACAACTTCAAGTCGGCGGCCGATGCCGTCGAGTATGGGTTGATCGACCGCGTGCTCGAAAAGCGTCCCTGATTCGGTTTCGAGTTCGAGAGCGCGCAACGACAAAAGGTTGGCGCGACACCGGGCGGTGTCGTTTTTGAAAGCCAGGTGTTCGTGCCAAGTCTTTGTCGTAAAAGGGAAATTATTACCGATGCGGCTGGGTCACACGCTCGCACGGCATGGCGTTACAATGGGATTCACGTATGCCGCGTTTGCCGCCCCCGGCGGGGGACGACCGGGGCGCAAATTGCTAGCAGGCTGACACAGATATGGTGGATAAAAAAAGCACTTCCAACGGCGAAAAGCTGCTCTACTGCTCGTTCTGCGGAAAGAGTCAGCACGAGGTCAAGAAGCTCATCGCGGGGCCGTCGGTCTTCATTTGCGACGAGTGCATCGATCTGTGCAATGAGATTATCCGCGACGAGGCCGCTGCGGCCGAAGACGAGAGCGGCAGCGGCGGCAAGTCCGATCTGCCGTCGCCGCTGGAAATTCGCGAGAGTCTCGATCAGTATGTGATCGGTCAGGACCGTGCCAAGAAGATTCTGGCCGTGGCGGTCTACAACCATTACAAGCGACTGAAGCACCTCGGCGACAAGCGCGACGAAGTCGAACTCGCCAAGAGCAACATCCTGCTCATCGGGCCGACCGGCTCGGGCAAGACATTGCTCGCGCAAACGCTCGCCCGCCTGCTCAACGTGCCCTTCGTGATTGCCGACGCCACCACGCTGACCGAAGCCGGTTACGTGGGGGAAGACGTCGAAAACATCATCCAGAAGCTGCTGCAGAACTGCAATTACGAGATCGAGCAGGCGCAGAAGGGCATCGTCTATATTGATGAAATCGACAAGATCAGCCGCAAGTCGGACAATCCGTCGATTACGCGCGACGTGTCGGGCGAGGGCGTGCAGCAGGCGCTGCTCAAGCTGGTCGAAGGCACGATGGCGTCGGTGCCGCCGCAAGGCGGTCGCAAGCACCCGAACCAGGATTTCATCCAGGTCGACACGACGAACATCCTGTTCATCTGCGGCGGAGCGTTCGATGGTCTCGAGAAGATCATCATGAACCGTACCGAGAAGACAGGCATCGGATTCGGTGCAACGGTCAAGACCGGTGAAGAGCGCGACGCCAGCGAGTTGCTGCGTGACGTCGAGCCGGAAGATCTGATCAAGTTTGGCCTGATTCCGGAGCTGATCGGTCGTCTGCCGGTGGTTGCCACGCTGGGCAAGCTTGACGAGGACGCGCTGGTGACGATCCTCGTCGAGCCCAAGAACGCGCTGGTCAAGCAATATCAGCGCTTGTTCCTGATGGAAGGCGTGGAACTGGAGATTCGGCCGGCCGCGATGCACGCGGTGGCGCGCAAGGCCATCAAGCGCAAGACGGGCGCGCGCGGCTTGCGCTCGATCATCGAGCAGGCCTTGCTCGAAGTGATGTACGAGCTCCCGTCGCTAAAGGGCGTCACCAAGGTGATCCTCGACGAAAACGCGATCAGCGGCGACGGAAAACCGCTTTTGATTTACCAGGAGTCGCCCAAGGTTGCCGGCTCCAATTGAACGGTCAACTCAGCGCTACCCGAAGCCGTTCATGGAAACATGGACGGCTTTTTTTCCTTCATACTAGTGCCGCGGGCAATGAAACCCCGAGCGGTGCAACTTACCGGCGAAAGGGCTGTTCCACTCCCCCTTGTAATTCCCGTCGGCGGCCTCAATTAGCTGGAACACAACGGTATCGTTAAATATGGGGAACGAGATGTCAGGCACCCAAATCCTCCCGCCCGAAGCGATTCAACTGCCCCTGTTGCCTTTGCGCGACGTGGTCGTGTTTCCGCACATGGTGATTCCCCTTTTCGTGGGGCGTCCAAAATCGATTAAAGCGCTTGAAACCGCCATGGAAGGCGGCAAGCACATCATGCTCGTCGCCCAGAAGGCGGCGGCCAAGGATGAGCCCACGTCGAAGGATCTCTACGAGATCGGCTGCGTGGCGAACATTCTGCAAATGCTCAAATTGCCCGATGGCACCGTCAAGGTGCTCGTCGAAGGGATTCAGCGCGCCCGCACCCTGAGTGTGGACGAAGAGGAAACCCAGTTCACGTCGGAAGTGATGCCGCTCGAACCGGACGACGGCAACTCGCCGGAATCCGAGGCGCTGCGCCGCGCGATCGTGGCCCAGTTCGATCAGTATGTGAAGCTCAACAAGAAGATTCCGCCGGAGATCCTGACGTCGCTCTCGGGTATCGACGAGGCGGGTCGTCTGGCGGACACGATCGCCGCCCACCTGCCGCTCAAGCTGGAGCAGAAACAGAACATCCTGGAAATGTTCCCGGTCATCGAGCGTCTCGAGCACCTGCTCGCGCAGCTCGAGAGCGAGATCGACATTCTTCAGGTGGAAAAGCGTATCCGTGGCCGCGTGAAGCGCCAGATGGAGAAGAGCCAGCGCGAGTACTACCTGAACGAACAGGTCAAGGCGATCCAGAAGGAGTTGGGCGAGGGTGAAGAAGGCGCGGATCTCGAAGAGCTCGAGAAGCGGATCAAGGCCGCGCATCTGCCCAAGGAAGCCAAGAAGAAGGCTGACGCCGAACTCAAGAAGCTCAAGCTGATGTCGCCGATGTCGGCCGAGGCGACCGTCGTGCGTAACTATATCGACACGCTGGTCGGTCTGCCGTGGCGCAAGAAGAGCAAGGTCAACAACGACCTGTCGAACGCCGAGAAGGTGCTCGACGAGGATCACTTCGGCCTGGAGAAGGTCAAGGAACGCATCCTTGAGTATCTTGCCGTGCAACAGCGCGTCGAGAAGGTCAAGGCACCGATCCTGTGCCTGGTGGGGCCCCCCGGTGTGGGCAAGACCTCGCTCGGTCAGTCGATCGCGCGTGCGACGAACCGCAAGTTCGTGCGCATGGCGTTGGGCGGCGTGCGTGACGAGGCCGAGATTCGCGGTCACCGTCGTACGTATATCGGGTCGATGCCGGGCAAAATCCTGCAGAGTCTGTCGAAGGTGGCCGTACGCAATCCGCTGTTCCTGCTCGACGAAGTGGACAAGATGGGCATGGATTTTCGCGGGGATCCGAGTTCGGCGCTGCTCGAAGTGCTCGACCCCGAGCAGAACCACACGTTCTCGGACCATTACGTCGAAGTCGACTTCGATCTGTCGGACGTGATGTTCGTGGCCACGTCGAACTCGCTGAACATTCCGGCGCCGCTGCTCGACCGTATGGAAGTGATTCGCCTGTCGGGCTACACGGAAGACGAGAAGGTCAACATTGCCCAGCGTTATCTGCTGCCCAAGCAGAAGAAGAACAACGGGCTGAAGGAAGGCGAGATCGATCTGGCCGAAGCGGCGATTCGCGACATCATCCGCTACTACACGCGCGAAGCGGGTGTGCGTTCGCTCGAGCGTGAGATCTCGAAGATCTGCCGTAAGGTCGTGAAGATGCTGTTGCTCAAGAAGGTTGACGGTACGTCGATCAAGGTCGATGCGGGCAATCTCGACAACTTCCTGGGCGTGCGCAAGTTTGACTTCGGTCTGGCCATGAAGGAAAACCAGATCGGTCAGGTCACGGGTCTGGCGTGGACGGAAGTGGGCGGCGATCTGCTGACCATCGAAGCCGCGTTGATGCCGGGCAAGGGCAACATCATTCGGACGGGTTCGCTCGGCGACGTGATGAAGGAGTCGGTCGAGGCCGCGCGCTCTGTCGTGCGTTCGCGTGCGCGCCGCCTCGGGGTGACGGATGAGCAGTTCGAGAAGAAGGACATCCACATCCACGTGCCGGAAGGGGCGACGCCTAAGGATGGTCCGTCTGCCGGTATCGCCATGACGACGGCGCTGGTCTCGGTGCTCACCGGTATTCCGGTGCGTGCGAATGTGGCGATGACCGGTGAGATCACGCTGCGCGGTGAAGTGTTGCCGATCGGCGGTCTCAAGGAGAAGTTGCTGGCGGCTCACCGTGGTGGCATCAAGCTCGTGTTGATTCCGGAGGAGAACGTGAAGGATCTCGCAGAGATTCCGGATACGGTCAAGAACGCGCTGGAGATCGTGCCGGTGCGCTGGATCGACAAGGTGCTTGAGCTGGCGTTGGAGCATGCACCGACGCCGCTGCCCGAGGAAGAGGCGAAGGCCGCGCCTGTCACGCCGAATGCGGATGCCAGCGGCAAGCAGGAAGTCATCAAGCACTGACGATAATTTTTCGTGTAGTGGGCAACGGGCGGATTGGCCGCTGATCGCTACGCGGGAAGTGCGTAAATAGCCCGGGGGTTTCCCCGGGCTTTTTTTTGTTCAGGCGATGCGCTCGAAAATGACACCGGGGAAGCGCAGATTCAGGAGTGCTTCCTAAGCCGCCCAAAGGGCGCAAAACGGCTTGACATCAGGGTTTCCGGCTTGTCTAATGGCAAAGCCGACGGACCTAGCAGATCAAAGTCAAGGCGCGCAAAGAGCGCCTCCGCGGCTCAATCGCCTACTATCCTTGCAAGGGGGTTACAGTGAACAAGACGGAACTGATCGATCATATCGCGGGTGAAGCAGACATCTCGAAAGCGGCTGCCGGTCGGGCACTTGAAGCATTGGTGGGCGCGGTAAAAAAATCGCTGAAGAAGGGAGACAGCGTGACGTTGGTCGGCTTCGGCACCTTCCTCGTGGCCAAGCGTGCGGCGCGTACCGGACGCAATCCGCGCACGGGGGCCGCGATCAAGATCAAGGCAGCGAAGGTTCCGAAATTTCGCCCTGGCAAAGTATTGAAAGATACGTTAAACTGATCAGCTTCCCTGTTTCGGCGGGGAGTTGCAGCAAGAACAACACTTGAATCGGGAACGGGTGCTTAGCTCAGTTGGTAGAGCGGCGCCCTTACAAGGCGTAGGTCGGGGGTTCGAGCCCCTCAGCACCCACCAGTTCCAGATCTTGGGGAGCGGTAGTTCAGTTGGTTAGAATACCGGCCTGTCACGCCGGGGGTCGCGGGTTCGAGCCCCGTCCGCTCCGCCAAATTGTGAAAAGGCGAACTTCGGTTCGCCTTTTTTGCCATATGGCGTCTTAAGACGCATCCAGACGACTATTCCGATTTCGTATGTTCGACTTCATCCGCCGTCATCAACGATTGGTTCTCATCTTCCTGACGGTGTTGATCGTGCCGTCGTTCGTGGTGTTTGGCGTACATGGCTGGCAGGAATACGCCGCAGACGCCAGCACCATCGCCAAGGTCGGCGATCAAACCGTGACACGTCAGGAATACGACAGTGTGCTTCGCGCGCAGACCGAGCGCATGCAACAGATGTTTGGCGGCGCTGTCGATCCCAACCAGATCAACACCCCCGAAATGCGCGCCGCGGTGCTGGATAACCTGATCCAGCAGAAGCTGCTCACGCAGGAAACGCTCAAGAAGAATCTCTCGGTGCCCGATGCCCAGGTGCGTGAGGCGCTGCTCGCCATTCCGGCGATTGCGCAGTTGCGCCGCCCGGATGGTTCCATCGATGAAGCGAAGTACGCGCAATTGCTTTCTGCGCAAAACCTCACGCCGCAGCGCCTTGAAGCGCAAATTCGCTTCGAGCTGGCGTCGAACCAATTGCCGTCGAGCGTGCAGGCGAGCGCCATGCTGCCGAAGACGGTGCTCGAACGCTTCGCGCAACTGCGTGCTCAACAGCGTGACGTCTCGGTGCTGACCTTCCCGGTCACGGACTACGCCGGCAAGATCGTACCGACGCAGCCGCAGATTCAGGCGTATTACGATGCGCACAAGGCCGCCTTCCAGACGCCCGAATCGGCTGAGATCCAGTATGTCGTGCTCGACCCGAAGGCCATGCCGGCTTCGGCACAGACGCCCGCGAGCGATGACGTGCTGCGCAAGATGTACCAGGACAACCTGAAGCAATACACCACGCCGGAGCAGCGCCGCGCATCGCACATCCTGATCGCGTCGCCCGCCGACGCATCGCCGGCCGATCACGCCAAGGCGAAGGCGAAGGCCGACGCGCTGCTCGCCGAGATCAAGAAGCATCCGGATGATTTTGCCAAGCTGGCCAGCGCCGATTCGGAAGACCCGGGCTCGAAGGCCAACGGCGGCGATCTGGGCTTCTTCGCACGCGACGCAATGGTCAAGCCGTTTGCCGATGCCACGTTCGCGCTCAAGCACGAGGGTGACGTGAGCGATGTCGTGAAGAGCGATTTCGGTTATCACATCATCAAGCTGACCGGCATCAAGCCCGAGCAGACCAAGTCGTTCGATGAAGTGAAGGCGCAGCTTGCCGATCAGTATCGACAGCAGGAGTCGGCGAAGGCCTATGCGAAGTTGGCCGACCAGTTCACCAACGCCGTGTACGAACAACCCGACAGCGTGCAGCCGGCGGCCGACAAGCTCAACCTGAAGGTGCAGACGGCCACGGTCACGCGGACGCCGGATCCGTCGCAGGCGAAACTCCCGATCGGCAATGAGAAGTTACTCAAGGCCGTGTTTGGCGACGAAGCGCTCAAGAACAAGCGCAACACCGAGGCGGTGGATGTGGGTCAGGGCGTACTGGTGTCGGCGCACGTGGTGACTTATCACCCGGCCGCCACGCCGCCGCTCGCGCAGATCGAGGCGCAAGTCAAAGAGAAGGTCGTGGCCGATCTGGCCGAGCAGGCAGCGACGACGGCCGGCCAGGCCAAGCTCGAAGCGCTCAAGAAGGGGGGCGACGCCGAATTCGGCGCTGCGCAAACCGTATCGCGAGACAACCCTGGCAAGCTGCCGGCGACGGCCCTGGGGGCAATCTTCAGTGCCGATACGACCCGGTTGCCGGCGTATGTCGGTGTCGCGTTGGGCGAAGGTCAGGGCTACGCCGTGTATCGCATCGGCAAGGTCACGCAGCCGGCCGAGCAGGACGCGCAGCATCTTGCCGCCGAGGCGCAGCAACTCAACCAACTGGCGGCGCAGGCCGAATGGAACGCCTGGCTGGGCGACCTGCGTGCGCGCTCGAAGGTGAAGATCGTGAACGATGTCACCAAGTCGGGGGCCTGAATGGGCGGCCGGCACCATCGCTGAATGAAACGAGAAACGCGGCCAACCGGCCGCGTTTTTTATGTGCCGGACGTCTTCGGCGTTCGTGGTTGCGCGGGGCGCGAGGGCGCCTTGCCGGCGGGCTTGAGAAGTGGTTTGACCGTCGGCCAGACATTCTGCAGGATTTGCGGGTGCGCCTTGGCCAGAGGGTGAATCTGATCCTGCTGGAACCAGTCGGGGTGTTCAATGACACCCGCCAACAGGAACGGCACGTAGCCCGTTTTTTCCTGCTTGGCCACCAGCGAAAACATCGTGAAGAACTGCTCGCTGTAGTCGAGCCCGTAGTTAGGCGGAATGCGCATGCCGACGACGATCACACGGCTGCCTGCCTTGCGTGCCGCGCCGATCATCTCGCGCAGATTGCTGCGTGTGAGGTCGAGTGAAATGCCGCGCAGCGCGTCGTTGCCGCCGAGTTCCAGGATCGTGATGGCGGGATGATAGCGTTCGAGCAGCGGCGCGAGGCGCGCGCGTCCGCCGCTCGTCGTGTCGCCGCTGATGCTCGCGTTCACGACGTTATAATCAAACCCGCTTCGCGTGATCGTCTGCTGCATCAGATTGACCCAGCCGGTGCCGCGCGCGATGCCATATTCCGCCGAAAGGCTGTCGCCGACGACCAAAATCGTTGGCGTCCCCGAACTTGCCGCGTGCGCCGCGGTCCCTGACAGCATGCACCCGCCTACGAGGGCGGAGGCGGCCATTTTCAAGAACTCTCTTCTAACCATGTCGTTTTCCGAAAACGTGATTGAGGTGCGGGGGCTGGGCAAACGGTTGCGCGACGCGACCGGCGAGCTGGTCATTCTGCAGGATATCGATGTCAGTGTCGCCAAAGGTCAAAGCGTGGCCATCGTCGGCGCGTCGGGGTCCGGCAAGTCTACGTTGCTAGGCCTGATGGCGGGGCTCGACACGGCAAGCGACGGCAGTATCACGCTGCTGGGCAAGTCGCTCGGCGATCTCGACGAAGAGGGCCGGGCCGCGTTGCGACGCGGTGCCGTCGGTTTCGTCTTTCAATCGTTTCAACTGATGCCGCACCTCACCGCGCTCGAGAACGTGATGCTGCCGCTCGAGTTGCTGGGTGAGACATGCGACGTGCGCGATCGTGCCATCAAGTTGCTTGATCAAGTGGGGCTGGGCTCGCGTCTGGCGCATTATCCGAAGCAGCTCTCCGGCGGCGAACAGCAGCGCGTGGCGCTGGCGCGTGCTTTCGTCACCGAACCCGCCATACTGTTTGCCGACGAACCGACGGGCAGTCTGGACACGGCGACGGGGGAGCGCGTGATTGACCTGATGTTCTCGCTCAACAAGGCGCGTGGCGCAACGCTGGTGCTCGTGACACATGATCAGGCGATCGCGCAGCGTTGCGACACGACAGTGCAACTCGCCGGCGGACGAAGGATCGATGGCCCGTCGGACGCACGAGACGCAGGGTCGAAAACGCCGCAGTGATGTTGCCGCGGCGATCGCGCGTTTCAGTGCTTGCGTTTCAGGGCGTCGCCTGCAAGGCGAATCAACGACGTGGTCGAGGCGTCGTGCGCGTCGGGCGTGAGCAAGTCCGGATCGGCGAGTTCGGGCTCGATGGCGCGGCTCAGCGTCTTGCCCAGTTCAACCCCCCACTGGTCGAACGGATTGATGTTCCAGATGGCGGCCTGCACGAACACCTTGTGCTCATAGAGCGCGATCAGCGCACCCAGGCGCTCGGGCGACAATTGATCGATCACGAGCGTGTTGCTCGGACGATTGCCGTCGAAGCGGCGTTGTGCGCCCAGCGGTCCTCCAGCTTGTTCCGCCGTGGCCATCGAGCCGCCTTGCAGCAACGCTTCGCTTTGCGCGAAGCAATTGGCGAGCAGCTTGCGGTGATGATCGAGATAGGCGGGCGCATCGTATTGCGGATTCAGGACGGCGATGAAGTCCACCGGCACCAGCGTGGTGCCCTGGTGCAACATCTGAAAGTAGGCATGCTGACCGTTCGTGCCTGGCTCGCCCCATAGGATCGGCGCGGTTTGCCACGAGACAGGCGTCCCGTCGAGCTGCACCGACTTGCCATTGCTCTCCATGTCCAACTGCTGCAGATACGGCGGCAGTTTCTGCAAGGCGTCGGTATACGGCGCGATGGAAATCGTCTGGGCGTCGAAGAAATTCCGGTACCAGATGCCGAGCAGGCCAAGCAGCACCGGCATGTTGGACTCGAGTGGCGCACTGCGAAAGTGTTCGTCCATGGCATGCGCACCGGCGAGCAACGCGTCGAAATGCTGCGGGCCGAGATAGAGCATGATGATGAGCCCGATCGACGACCACAGCGAATACCGCCCGCCGACCCACTCGCCAAACTCGAACACGTTCTCGCGGTGAATGCCGAAGCGCATCGCTTCCTCGGCATTCGTCGACACCGCCACGAAGTGCTTGCCGAGTTCGCCCTCAGGAATGCCATGCGCGACCAACCAGGCGCGAATCGTGCGCGCGTTGGTCATGGTTTCGAGCGTGGTGAAGGTCTTCGAGCACACCACGACGAGCGTGGTTTCGGGGTCGAGCGAGGGCAGCGTGCGTGCCAGTTCGGTGGGATCGATGTTGGCGATGAAGTGCGCGCTCAGATCTCGCCGCCCGTAGACGGCTAGCGCGTCGCACACCATGCGCGGACCCAGGTCCGATCCGCCGATCCCGACATTGATGAGATGTCGAATGGGCTTGCCCGTCGCACCGACCCAGCGCCCGTCGCGCACGCTTTCACTGAAAGCACGCATGCGCGAGAGGGTCTCGCGCACCCCGCGGCTGACGTCGCCGGCCGCGTCGCGAAAGGTCATGTTCTGCGGTGCGCGCAGCGCAACGTGCAACGCCGCGCGGTTTTCCGTGATGTTGACGGCGTCTCCGGCCCACATCGCATCGCGCTTGGCCGGCAGGCCGCACTCGCGCGCGAGTTGTGCCAGCAGCGCGCGTGTTGTGCCGGTAATGCGGTTCTTCGAGTAATCGAGATACAGACCGGCCGCACGCAATGAGAATTGTTCGACGCGTGCGTGGGCGCCGGTGCTCGCGAACCAGTCGCGCATGTGCTGCGCGGCAATGTCGTCGCGGTGCGTGAGCAGGGTACGCCAGGCAGGGAGTTGATCCAGACGAGTGGAAGGCGCGGATGGCTTGTACGGCATGTGCGATAAGGACATTTCGATAAAGCGGAGTATAACGGGAGTCGTCGCGAAATCACGCGGAAATGCGACGGCGAGCGACCGTCTTGAGGGCCCGCATCCACGTCACGCGCGATGTCAGGGCGAGCCGGCCGGCGTTGTGCGGCGCGTTTGCGTTCATCGCTTCGCGCACCCCGCCTCGTGCAGCAAGTCAGCCAGTTCGGCGCGCATGGCGGGCAAAAGTTCACTTGCGGTCAGTCCAGCGGGACCAGCCCCTGCGGCGACGCACCGTTCTGCGGCCCGGCCGTGCAGCCAGACCGCGGCCAGTGCGGCTTGCGGCGCTGGCACACCCTGCGCGAGCAGCGCACCGATCGCGCCCGTGAGTACGTCGCCCGTGCCCGCCGTCGCCAGCCCGGCATTGCCCGTCGTATTGATCCAGGCGTGCGTTCCGTCGTCGATGACGCTGCCTGAGCCCTTGAGCACAATCGTTGCGTCGAAGCGTTGGGCGAGCGCCCGTGCGCAAGCCAGCCGATCCGATTGAACGCGCGCGACGTCGCCCCCTGCCAGGCGCGCCGCTTCGAGCGGATGCGGTGTCAGGACGGTGGGACCGGCGCGACGGCGCACGCGCTCGGCGAGCGCGGGCTCGGCGGCCAGCAGATTGAGGGCGTCGGCATCGATGACCAGGGGCGTGTCGTCCAGAGCGAGCGCGCGCGACAGGCACGCGGCCGATGCGGCGGAGGTCCCGAGCCCGGGGCCGACGGAGACGGCCTGCATCGTCGCGAGGTCAAGGTTTTCCGCATGACGCAGCATCAGTTCGGGATGCTGCGGATCCCAGGCGGGTGCATCGTGCGCGACGAAGCCCACATAGACACGTCCCGCGCCCGTCATCAATCCGGCACGCGCGCAAAGCAGCGGCGCACCGATCATGCCTTCATGGCCACCCAGCACCGCCAGCGATCCATAGCTTCCCTTGTGCGATGCATGATGACGCTGCGGCAAATGCGCACCGAACGCGGCCGGCGCGCTCGTCGCGATGGCTTGGCCGTCGGGGCGTCCGGACCGCACCGCGGCCAGCACCTCGTCCGTTCCCAGGGTGGCAATGAGCACGTCCCCGGTAACGTCGCGCCCCATCCCGGTGAGCAGCCCGGGGCTGGCGCCCAGCATTGCCATCGTAACGTCGGCGTGTATGACCGGTCCGTCGACTACGCCGGTGGCCGCCGCCAGTCCGCTGGGAATGTCGATGGCGAGCACCGGTGTGCCCTGTGCGTGGGCCTCGACGATGTGCGCAACGAGCGCCGCGGCGGGGCCGTCGAGAGGGCGCGTCAGGCCGATGCCGAAGAGGCCGTCGACAATCCAGGCGTAGCCCGAGGAGGGTTGAGGCCAGAGGGCCGGGGCAGGCTGGATGGGTACGCCGGCGGCGAGGGCGTGGGCGTGCGCCCAGCGGGCGTCGTCGGTCGACGGCGCCCCAAGTTGCCACACATCGACACGCACCCCGCGCCGATGCAATTCGCGCGCCGCAACGTAAGCGTCGCCCCCGTTGTTGCCGGGCCCTGCGAGCAACAACACGGGTTGACGTCCCGCGCTCGCGAGCGCGGGCAATCGACCGATGAGCCACTCGGCGACGGCGGCCCCGGCGCGGGCCATGAGCGTATGGGCAGGGAGTTGGGCGGCAGCGGCTCGCTCGACCTCGCGCAGCGTGTCGGGAAGCCATAAGTCGAGGGTATCGCGCGCGCATGCGGCAGTGGATGACGTCGCACAATCGTGTGGCGACCCGATGGATCGTGTCAGGGGATCCACGCCGACAGTGGCGCTGGCAGCGGCAGGGGCAGCAGCGGCAAGGGCGTCGGCAGCAGCGGCAGCAGGGGCGTCGGCGCGCAATGAATCGGACATGACAGACAAGGCTCCCGGTATCGAGGGGCGGCGAACGCTGCACATCGTCGCATGCCGGCATCGACGGCTTGGGCGCGGTGTGTTCTGCGGGCCATTCGGAGATTATGCCCTCAACGCAACGTTCTGCCTGCCGGTGCGAATCTGGACGCGGTGTCGGTGGCTTACGACAAGGCCCTGCCGGACCGGGGCTGGCTACCGACGATGCCGGCCTGTGAACGCGCTTACGAGCGTCGGGCCGGGCCAGCCCTCGTCATGGGGTGGCCCGCAGGCATCCTCGCACGCCAACATGCGTATATCAGTGCGCGTAACGAGCGAGTGTCAGACCGTTCAGATCGATTTCCGGCGTTTGTCCGGAGATGACGTCGGCGAGCACGCGACCGGAACCGCAGGCCATCGCCCAGCCGGTCGAACCGTGGCCGACGTTCAGGAAGATGCCGGGCAGCGGCGTCGCGCCGAGCACGGGCGGGCCGTCGGGGAGCATCGGACGTGCGCCGACCCAGGCGCGCGCCTCCCGGTACTTGCCTGCACCCGGGAACCAGTCCGTCGCCACTTTGTAGAGCGTGGCGATGGCGCGCTCGCGCAGCACGAGTTCGGAATCGCCCAGTTCGGCCGTGCCTGCAATGCGCAGACGGTTGCCTTGCGGGGTGATGGCGGTCTTGTACGACTCGTCCATGACGGCGATGCGAGGGCTGAACAGTTCGGTCTTGACCGGCACCGTGATCGAATACCCTTTGATCGGCCAGAGCGGCAGGTCAATGCCCAGCGGACGCAGCAGCGCCGTGCTGGCCACGCCGGCCGCGATCACGACGGCATCGGCGTCGAGTGCCGTGCGCTGCGCAAGCTGCGCGGTGCTGGCCGTCTCGACGGTGACCCCCGATCGCCCCACGTTCGGGCGCACCGACAGCACCGTCGTCTCGGTCGCGAGCGTGACGCCCATCTCGCGGGCGATCTGGGCGAGGCGCTTGGTAAAGAGCGGGCAGTTGCCGGTCTCGTCACGCGGCAGGTGCAGGCCACCCGCCAGTTGGGCATCGGTCGAAATCGCTGGTTCGAGCTTGCGGCACTCGTCGGCCGTGAGCAAGCGGTGCGGCACTTCGTTCTCGGCGAGCATGGCGCGCGCCGGTTCGTTCATCTTGACGTCGCGTTCGGTGCGGAACAGTTGCAGATAGCCTTGCGTGTGCTCGTACTCGAAGACATGGGTCTCGCGCAGTGCATGCAGGCAGCGCTGGCTATAGAACGCGAGACGCTGCATCCGCTCGCGGTTGGCACGGTAGCGTTCGAGTTTGCATTCACGCAGCCAACGGGCGGCCCAGCGCCAAGTGCCGGCCGACAGGCCCGGCCGGAAGATAAGCGGGCTGGCCGAGCTGAACAGATGGCCGAGCAGCTTGCGTGGCATGCCCGGCGCCGCCCATGGCGTGACGTAGCCGGGCGCGATGACGCCGGCGTTGCCGAAGCTGCTCTCTTGCGCCACCGTGCTGTTGCGCTCGACTAGCGTGACCGTATGCCCCGCGGCGGCCAGATAGTAGGCGGTGCACGTACCAATGACCCCGCCGCCGATAACGATGACCTTCATTCCCAACCGTCTGGTGTGTGGCGAACGCCCGTACGTTCGCTTGTTAGTGTCGTTTTATGCCGTGCCGCACCCGAATGCCGGTTTCGCGGCCCGTGTAGATGACGGGGCGCATAGGTTACCAGAGAGACGCCCTCGCAGGGCGAGAGGCTCCCCATAATGCGTGTGGCGCACTCGGGTATAACCCGGGGTAAGCAGGGTATAATCTCGCTTTGTCGTTCCCCCGCGTTTTGAACGCCTCGCCTTCCGTCCTTCCATGACTCACATTGCCTGCTTCGCCGGCGCCTTGGCGCTCTCCGAATTCCGCCAGCAACGTCTTCTGCAGACCCTGCAAGCCATCGACAGTTCGATCGTGCGTGTCGACGCCCGCTACGTGCATCTCGTGGCCAGCGCCGAACCGCTGTCGAGCGAAGACGTGGCCCGCGTCGCCGGTCTGCTCACCTATGGTGAGCCGGTGCGTGAAGAGCCGGTGGGCGACCAGGTGCTCGTGATCCCGCGTCTGGGCACGATTTCCCCCTGGGCGAGCAAGGCGACGGATATCGCCCGCAACTGCGGCATCGATCACGTGCGCCGTATCGAGCGCGCGGTCGAATACACGATCGGTGTGAAGTCGGGCCTTCTTGGCGGCAAGAAGTCGCTGGCGGCCGATGTCCTGGCGCGCGTGGCCGGCGTGCTGCACGACCGCATGACCGAGACGGTCGTGGCCACGCGCCACGACGCCGAGGCGCTCTTCGTCGAGTTGCCGGCCAAGCCGCTGCAGACGATCGACGTCATCGGCGTGGGCCGCAGCGCCCTCGAAGCCGCCAACCGGGATCTGGGTCTCGCGCTGGCCGACGACGAAATCGATTATCTGGTCGACGCCTTCACGAGCCTGAAGCGCAATCCGACCGATGTGGAACTGATGATGTTCGCGCAGGCCAACAGCGAGCATTGCCGTCACAAGATCTTCAATGCGCAATGGACCATCGACGGTCAGGCGCAGGACAAGTCGCTGTTCCAGATGATCAAGAACACGCACCAACTGCACCCGCAGGGGACGGTGGTGGCCTATTCGGACAATGCTTCGGTGATGGAAGGCGCCGAAGTCGAGCGCTGGTATCCGCGTGGCGCCGACGGCCAGTATGGCCGCAGCGTTGAACTCACGCACACGCTGATGAAGGTGGAGACGCACAACCACCCGACGGCCATTTCGCCGTTTCCGGGGGCGTCGACGGGGGCGGGCGGCGAGATCCGCGACGAGGGCGCGACCGGCCGCGGCTCTACGCCGAAGTCGGGTCTGACCGGCTTCACCGTGTCGAATCTGGCGCTGCCGGACGCGCGCGAATCGTGGGAGAACGATCTCGACGTGGCGGTGCCGCCGTCGCTGCGCAATCCCGGCGATACGGGCGCCGACTATGGCCGCCCGGACCGCATTGCGTCGCCGTTGCAAATTATGGTCGACGGCCCGCTGGGCGGCGCCGCGTTCAACAACGAATTCGGCCGTCCGATTCTCGGCGGCTATTTCCGTACGTACGAGCAGAACGTGGCCGGCCGCGTGCGCGGCTATCACAAGCCGATCATGATCGCGGGCGGCATGGGCAACATCGCCGCGCAGCACACCCACAAACACAATCTGCCGGCCGGAACGCTGCTCATTCAGATCGGCGGCCCGGGCATGCGTATCGGCATGGGCGGCGGTGCCGCCAGCTCGATGGCCACCGGCACGAACACGGCCGAGCTCGACTTCGACTCGGTGCAGCGCGGCAATCCGGAAATCGAGCGTCGCGCGCAGGAAGTGATCAATGCGTGCTGGCGTCAGGGGGAAGCCAACCCGATCCTGTCGATTCACGACGTGGGCGCGGGCGGTCTGTCGAATGCGTTCCCGGAACTGGTCGACGGCGCCGACAAGGGCGCGCGCTTCGATCTGCGTCAGGTGCAGCTCGAAGAGTCGGGCATGTCCCCGGCGGAAATCTGGAGTAACGAAGCGCAGGAGCGTTATGTCGTGGCGATCGCGCCGGACAGCTTCCCGGCCTTCCAGGCGATCTGCCAACGCGAGCGTTGCCCGGTGGCGGTGGTCGGTATCGCCACCGATGAGCGTCAACTGAAGCTGGTCGATGCGATGCATCCGGAGTCGCCGGACCCGGTCGACATGCCGATGGACGTGCTGCTCGGCAAACCGCCGCGCATGCATCGCGACGTCACGCGTGTGGCGACGACGCTCCCGCCGGTGGACGTGACGGGCCTGTCGCTCGACGACGTGGCACGTGCCGTACTGCGTCACCCGACGGTGGCCAGCAAGTCGTTCCTCATCACGATTGGCGACCGTACCGTGGGCGGCTTGACGGCCCGCGACCAGATGGTCGGCCCGTGGCAGGTGCCGGTGGCCGATTGCGCCATTTCGCTGATGGACTACACGGGCTATCGTGGCGAAGCCATGACGATGGGCGAGCGCACGCCGCTGGCCGTGATCGACGCGCCGGCGTCCGGTCGCATGGCGGTTGGCGAAGCCATCACCAACATTGCGGCGGCGCCGATTGCGTCGCTCGACCAGATCAAGCTGTCGGCCAACTGGATGGCCGCGTGCGGCACCGAAGGGGAAGACGCTGCGTTGTTCGATACGGTCAAGGCGGTCGGCATGGAACTGTGCCCGGCGCTGGGCCTGTCGATTCCCGTCGGCAAGGATTCGCTGTCGATGCGCACCAAGTGGGAAGACGCCGGCCGCAGCAAGGACGTGGTCGCGCCGGTGTCGCTGATCGTCTCGGCCTTCGCACCGATCGAGGATGTGCGCGGTCATCTCACGCCGCAACTGCGCTCGGTCGCGCAAGTGGGCGAGACGGTGCTGATCGCCATTGATTTGGGTCGCAACAAGAACCGTCTGGGCGGCAGTATCCTCGCGCAGGTCACACAGCAGATCGGTGACGTCGTGCCGGACCTGGACGATCCGGCCGATCTCCAACGCTTCTTCGACGCCATCCAGACACTGAACCGCGACGGCAAGCTCCTGGCGTATCACGATCGTTCGGACGGCGGCCTCTTCGCGACCGTGGCGGAAATGGCGTTTGCGGGCCACGTTGGCGTCTCGCTCAATGTCGACATGCTCACGCTCGACGACGGCTTCGAATCCGATTACGGCGATGCCAAGGATTGGGCCAAGCAGACGGTGGGCCGTCGCGAAGACAAGACGCTGCGCGCGCTTTTCTCGGAAGAACTTGGCGGGGTGATCCAGGTGCGCGCCTCGGAGCGCGATGCGGTGTTGCAAATGCTGCGTGAAGCCGGATTGTCCGCATGCTCGCACGTGATCGGTAAGCCGAACACGAATGACGTCATCGAAATCTATCGCGATGCAAAGAAGGTGTTTGGCGCGCCGCGCGCGGCGCTGCAACGCGAGTGGTCGGAAGTGAGCTGGCGCATCGCGCGTCTGCGCGATAACCCGGCCGCGGCCGATGCGGAATACGAAACCCTCAACGACACGAGCGACCCCGGTCTCTCGCCGAAGCTCACGTTCGATGCCAGCGAAGACGTCGCGGCCCCGTTCATCGCGACGGGCGTGCGTCCGAAGATGGCGATCCTGCGCGAGCAGGGCGTGAATTCGCATCTGGAAATGGCCTACGTGCTGGACAAGGCCGGCTTCGATACCTACGACGTGCACATGAGCGATTTGCTCGCCGGCCGTCACTCGCTCGAAGCGTTCAAGGGCTTCATCGCCTGCGGTGGATTCTCGTACGGCGATACGCTCGGGGCGGGCGAGGGTTGGGCCAAGACGATTCTGTTCAATCCGGCGCTGGCCGAACAGTTCGCCGGCTTTTTCAACCGTGCCGACACGTTCGCACTGGGCGTGTGCAATGGTTGCCAGATGATGAGCAACCTGTCGAACCTGATCCCGGGGGCGGCGGCCTGGCCGAAGTTCACGTACAACCAGTCGAAGTACGAGGCGCGGCTTACGCAGGTGGAAGTGCTGGATTCGCCGTCGCTGTTCTTCAAGGACATGGCCGGCTCGCAACTGCCGATCGTGATCGCGCACGGCGAGGGCTATGCCAACTTCGGTCAGCAAGGAAACATCGATGAGGCGATTGCCGCCGTGCGTTTCGTCGACCATCGGGGACAGCCGACCGAGCAGTATCCGTTCAACCCGAACGGTTCGCCGCGCGGCCTGACGGCGGTGACCACGGGCGACGGGCGCTTCACGGTGATGATGCCGCACCCGGAGCGCGTGTTCCGCACGGTGCAGATGAGCTGGGCGCCCGAGCAGTGGGGCGAGGACAGCCCGTGGATGCGCATGTTCCGCAACGCGCGCCGCTGGGTGGCTTAAGCGACGATATTCTGCACGTCAGCGCGTGTGGAATACCACGCTGGAAACGAAAATCCCGCCGGAAGGCGGGATTTTCGTTTCAAAGCCGAACCGATAGCCGGTAACGCTTACTGGATCTTGGCCTTCTTCTCGAGGCCGTCGATGAAGCCTTGCAGCTTCTCTTCCTGCATTTGCTGCACGAGCTGCGGCTTGACATCGTTGAGCGCCGGGATCTGCGCGTCGCGAACGTCGTCCAGTTCGATCACGTGATAACCGAACTGCGTTTTGACCGGCGTCTGCGAGTACTGACCCTTTTGCAGTTTTTGCAGGGCGTCGGAGAACTCGGGCACGTAGGCGTTGGCCGGTGACCAGTCGAGATCGCCGCCGTTCTGTGCCGAACCGGGGTCCTTCGAGTACTGCTTGGCGAGGTCGGCGAACTTCGCGCCGCCCTTGAGCTTCGCGATGATGTCCTTGGCGGTGTCTTCGCTCGGCACCAGAATGTGACGGGCGTGATATTCCTTGTCGCCGAACTGCTTCTTGAGCTGGTCATAACGCGCCTGAACCTCGGCGTCGGTGACCGGCGAGGTCTTCTGGAAGTCAGCGATCAGGGCGCGAATCAGCACGCCTTGCTCGGCCAGCTTGAGCTGCACCTTGACGTCCGGCTTGGCAGCCAGTCCGCTGCTGACGGCCGCTTGCGCGAGGATCTCGCGCTTGACCAGCTCTTCGCGCACTTGCTGTTGCAGTTGCGGCGAGTTCGGCTGACCCTGTCGGACCATTTCACGCACCATGGCGTCGGCACGAGACACGGGCACCGGCGTGCCATTCACGACGGCGACGTTCTGAGCGAGAGCGGGGAGGGAGACGGCGGTCAGCGACACGGCGGCGCCGAGCGCCAGTGCCGTGCGGGCGAGTTTCAATGCCATGCTGTTTTTCCTAACGAATGACGAAGGCAAGGTTAATCGACGGGGGATACGTCGCATGGTCGCATGCGAGTTACGCTTCGCCGGGGGCGAGCGCAACGATGGCGAGGGCGTGAATGCCGTTTTGCATCAAATCGGCTAGCGCATCATACACCAGGCGGTGCCGCGCCACGCGGTTACGTCCGGCAAACGCTGCAGACACGATTCTGACGTTGTAATGCCCGCCCGACGTCGCGCCGGCATGACCGGCGTGACGGGCGCTGTCGTTCTCAAGGGCGAATTCCAGGGGGGCGAGCGCCGCGGTGAGGCGCGCTTCGATTTGCTGTTCCATGGTCATGGCTGTGACTTCCTGACGGACGTTATTCGTCCTGCTTGATGTACTTCGAGAGCCACAGGCTCTGCACGACGATGAACACGACCATCAGGCCCATGCCGCCGAAGAGCTTGAAGTTGACCCATGTATCGGTCGAGTAATGGTAGGCGATGACCAGATTCAGCGCGCCCATTGCGAGGAAGAACAGCGCCCAGCTGAAATTCACCGCCCGCCACAGGGGGTCGGGCAATGCCATCTGCTTTTCCATCATGGCGCGAATCAGATTCTTGTCGAAGATGAGTTCGGCGACGAACAGGGTGATCGAGAAGAGCCAGTAAAGCGCCGTGGGCTTCCACTTGATGAAGGTCTCGTCGTGCAGCAACATGGTCGCGCCGCCGAACACCACGATGATCGCCAGACTCACCCACTGCATGGGCTCGACCTTGCGGTGACGCAGCCACATCCAGATGACTTGCGCAATCGTCGTCGCGATCGCGATGCCGGTGGCGACATAGATGCCGGCAAACTTGAAGGCGACGAAAAACAAGATGACCGGTAACAGGTCGAAAAAGAATTTCATGAAGTCTCGACTCGGGGGCTTCGGGAGAAATCGCCCTCGGGCAACAGGCGCCGGGGCAAACCCACATTATATTTCAAAGGCCCGTGGTGGGACGCTGTACATCGCCAAATGCGCGTCGCGGCGTCTGTGCCGCCGCTTCACCCCGGCTTGCCTCCGGTTCGCGGGGGCGCGGGATCGCTTCCCGAGGCCGGCGGCCGCGTGCCTTACGGCAGGATGTCGATGCGCTTGACGTCGATATCGTTGGCGCGAAGGTGATGGCGGTCGACTTCGCCGGTGATGCGCACGCGCGTCTTGTCGTTGATCTGGTGGCCGGGCGGCAGGTATTTGTCGTCGAGTTCGATGACGATGGTCCGGCCCGTGTCGTCGCGGAACGTGTAGTGCTCATGCCGGAGTCGGTTGACGATGTAGCCCTCGATGACGGTCATGGCATCGTCGGGGGCGGCCAGTGCCTGACCGACGGTCGCGACATGCGGCATGGCCGATGGCACGACCACGCTGCCGGTCGTCGCAACACTGGCCGCCGGGCCCATGTACTGCGCGATGGCTGGCGCGGCACTCAAGGTGCCGAACGATGCCGCTGCAGAGAAAAGCAGGGGTGCGAAGCGAATTGTCGGACGGGTCATCGGCGGCGTTTCCTGTGTTCCATTGAGGGAGCGCCAGCTTAGCAGACGGGCGCGTCACGCCGGGACGCCCGCCCGCGAGGGATGTCCCAAAGCGCGCGGCGCCCGCTGCAAATTGATCGAATTCACGGATCGGGCGCGTTGAAGCGGCGCGCTGACGGGACGCCGAGGGGATTCTCGGGTCAGTCGTCGACCGGCTTGTCGGCCTGGCCGTCCTTGTCCTCGAAGTCGAGCGACGCCGAGTTGATGCAATAGCGCAGTCCAGTCGGCTGCGGGCCGTCTTCGAACACATGTCCGAGGTGGGCGTCGCAGTTGTGGCACCGCACCTCCACGCGCACCATGCCGTGGCTGTAATCCATCACCTCGTCGATGCCGGATTTGTCGATGGGCTTCGCATAGCTCGGCCAGCCGCAACCCGCATCGAACTTCTCCGTCGATTCGAACAACGGCGCGCCGCAGCAGATGCAGCGGTAGGTGCCGTCTTGCCAATGATCCCAGTAACGGCCGGTGAAGGCGCGTTCGGTGGCAGCATGACGCGTGACCTGGTATTCGACGTCGTCGAGTTGGGCACGCCAGTCGGCGTCGCTTTTTTCCACTTTGCTCATGAATGAGAGTCTCCTGATGGGCGGCGGCCCCGGTGTTGCCGCCGCGCGTCGTCTATGGTCAGACCTGGCCCAGATGGGGGCGACGCGCCGTTTTGCAATGCGTGACACCTCGCTGATGCATCGCTGACGCCCGCGTCCCGTCGGTGCCGCGCCGTGCCGTCGATCAAGACGAGCAACTGACCTCGAGTTGCCCGGCCCAGTCGGGCGGCAGCTCGGCATAGCGTTCGAATTCGGGCTGTTCGTCGTAGGGGTGCGAGAGCACCTTGAGCAACGTGTCGACTTCCGAAAAGTCCTTTTCGCGCGCACGCCGGATTGCAATCTCCGCCAGATGATTGCGCAGGATGTACTTCGGATTGACAAGCCGCATCGCGACCGCACGCTTCGCGTCGGTGCTGGCCTCGTGGCGCAGTCGCGCGCGGTAATCCACGGCCCAGGCATCGAAGCCGGCACGATCGATGAACATGTCGCGCAGCGGCGTGTCGGCGGCCGGGTTCTCCAGCTCAAGCCCCGCCAGCGTGCGGAACAGGTGCGTGAAGTCGACCCGTCCCTCGTGCATCAGCTTGAACAGACGGTTGATGAGCGCTTCGTCGTCGGCATGCGATTCGCGCAATCCGAGCTTCGCACGCATGCGCAGATCGATCTCCTCGGCGAACCGGGTCTTGAACGCGGGCAGCACCGACTGCGCCTGCTCGATCGCCGCCTCGCCCTCGCCGAACAGCGGCAACAGGGCCTGGGCGAGACAGAAGAGGTTCCAGTACGCCACGTTCGGCTGTGCCTGATAGGCGTAGCGTCCCTGCGCGTCGGAGTGATTGCAGATGTGATGCGCGTTGAAGCCGTCGAGGAAGCCGAACGGGCCGTAATCGATCGTCAGACCGAGGATCGACATGTTGTCGGTGTTCATCACGCCGTGACAGAAGCCCACGGCCTGCCAGTGCGCGACCAGTTCGGCCGTCGCATCGCACACGGCACTGAGCAGAGCGAGGTACGGATTGCCCTCGTCGCGGCAATGGGGGTAGTGATGATCGATCGTGAAATCAGCCAGCTGACGCAGCGCGCCATACTGATCGCCTGCCCAGAAATGTTCGAAGTGTCCGAATCGGACGAAGCTGGGCGACAAACGCGTGACCACGGCCGCCGTCTCGATGGTTTCGCGACGCACCGGGGCATCGGAGCCGATCACGCATAGGGCGCGCGTGGTCGGCACGCCGAGATGGAACATGGCCTCCGAGCCGAGGAACTCGCGAATCGACGAACGCAGCACGGCGCGTCCGTCACCCATGCGCGAGTAGGGCGTGAGTCCGCCGCCCTTGATCTGGATTTCCCAGCGCCCGCCGGGGCCGTCCGACTCGCCGAGCAGCAGTGCCCGGCCGTCGCCCAATTGGCCGGCCCACACGCCGAACTGGTGGCCCGAATACACGCTGGCGAGCGGATCGCCGCCGGGCAGCGGCGTATTGCCGGCGAACGTGGTCACGAACTCGGGATCGCGTGCGGCTTCGGGCGACCAGCCGAGCAGGCGGGCCGCGTCGGCGGAAAAGCCGACCAGGTACGGCGCGGGCAACGCCTGTGGCGCGAGGCGCGTGTAGAAGTCGGGGCCGAGTGCGGCAAAACGGTTCGACAACGACAGCGGTCCGTAGGGCTTGAGTGAGGCGGAAACAGCGGCGGAGCGGTCGGTAGCCGGCATTGGGGACGTTCCTGAAGGTGAACAAACATTCTACTTGAGGTGTCCGTCGCGTGCTGCCGGCGTGCGGCCGCGCACGCGCGTGCGCCTGTGCTGCGGCGCACAAGCGATCGGCGTTGACCCGGCGCGCGCGCGCGTCAAGAATGATTCAGCGCGATTCGGTGAAGCGCGCCCAACGACGTGCTTCAGACGTGTCGACTGGCGAAGCACGAAATCACGACCGTCGTCCCACGACGTACTCCGTCATACAGGCTGTCCCGACTTTTCTGGAGATTCGACGCATGGCAACACCGCTTCTCGGCCAGATGATGGCCGCGCCGCTCCTGATTTCCACATTGCTCACCCATGCCGCGCGTCATCACGGCGATACCGAAATCGTGTCGCGTCGCATCGAAGGCGACATCCACCGTTATACCTGGCGTGACGTCGAGCACCGGTCCCGCCAGCTCGCGCAGGCGCTGCGCCGGCTGGGCGTGGGCGACGGCGAGCGCGTGGGCACCTTGGCGTGGAACGGCTATCGCCACCTCGAGCTGTACTACGCCGTCTCCGGCATGGGCAGCGTGGTGCATACGGTGAACCCGCGCCTGTTTCCTGAGCAGATCGCCTACATCGTCAATCACGCCGAAGATCGGTATGTGGCCTTCGACATCAACTTCATTGGGCTGATCGAGACTATCGCGCCACAGTGCCCCGGCGTGCAGGGCTGGATTGCGATGACCGATCGCGCGCATCTGCCGACATCGAGTTTGGCGCTACTGTGCTACGAGGATCTTATCGGCGTTGAAGACGGCGACTTCCCGTGGCCGTCGATGGACGAGAACACGGCCTCGGGACTTTGCTATACGTCGGGCACGACGGGCCACCCGAAAGGCGTGCTCTACAGTCATCGCTCGACGGTGTTGCATGCCTTCGGTGCAGCGCTCCCCGACGCGATGGCCATGTCGGCGCGTGACGCCGTTTTGCCCGTGGTGCCGATGTTTCACGTCAATGCATGGGGGCTACCGTATTCGAGCGCGTTGGTCGGTGCGAAGCTGGTTTTCCCCGGCAAGGATTTGGACGGCAAGTCGCTGTATGAACTCTTCGAAGCGGAGGGCGTTACGTTTTCCGCCGGCGTGCCGACGGTCTGGCTGGGATTGCTCACGCATGTGAAATCGATCGGCGCGCGCTTCTCGACGCTCGAGCGCACGGTGATCGGGGGTTCGGCGTGCCCGCCGGCCATGTTGCACACGTTCGAGACCGACTACGGGGTGCGCGTCATCCATGCGTGGGGCATGAGTGAGATGTCGCCGCTGGGCACGCTGTGCCATCTGCGCAAGCATCATCGCGACCTGCCGGCCGAGGCGCAGCAGCATATTCTCGAGAAGCAGGGGACGGCGATCTACGGCGTCGATCTCAAAATCGTGGGCCCCGACGGCAAAGAACTGCCGTGGGACGGCAAGGCGTTTGGCGATCTGTACGCGCGCGGGCCATGGGTGCTGGATCGTTACTTCCGCTCGGATACCCCGCCGCTGGTCGACGGCTGGTTCCCCACGGGCGACGTGGCCACGATCGATCCTGAGGGATACGTGCAGATCACGGATCGCAGCAAGGATGTGATCAAGTCGGGGGGCGAGTGGATCAGTTCCATCGACGTGGAAAACGTCGCGATGGCGCATCCCGAGATCCACGAGGCGGCCTGCATCGCGATTCGTCACCCGAAATGGGAGGAGCGGCCGCTGCTGGTGGTCGTTCGCAAGCCCGGCTCGACGCTCACACGCGAGGACGTGCTGGCGTTCTACCAAGGCCGGGTCGTGAAATGGTGGATCCCTGACGATGTGGTCTTCGTCGACGAGATTCCCCACACGGCAACCGGCAAGATGCTCAAGCTCAAATTGCGAGAGGCGTTCCGCGATTATCAGGCGGCATCCTAGGCGTCGTGTTGCCGTCTCCGGGGTGGGGGGCGTCGGCCGAGAACCCGCTCGGAAACGTCTCACCTGGCACGCGGATGGCGCCCGAAATCCAGCATTGACGCCGTTTTTCGGGCGATCCCGCACCGCCGTGGTCGCCCGTCCCCTCTATAATGTCAGCCTGAAATTCCTCTGGATGCGGCCGTCTCAGCCGCGTCGTTCATTGGTCTTCCCGAAGGAGATGCAGTGCATCTGCTGAGTGCCACGGCCGGCCTCGTGCTTGTGAATGGCGTGAGCTACGGCCTGCTGCTGTTCATGCTGTCGAGCGGACTCACGCTGATTTTCAGCATGCTGGGCGTGCTGAACTTCGCGCATGCCAGCTTCTACATGCTTGGGGCGTACTTTGCCTACACGTTCTCGGCAGCGGTCGGGTTCTGGCCGGCGCTGTTCGCCGCGCCGCTGATCGTTGGCCTGATCGGGGCTGCGTTCGAGCGCGGCGTGTTGCGGCGATTGCGTGCGCGCGGTGCGTTGGCGGAGTTGCTGGCGACGTTCGGCCTCGCGTATATCGTGGTGGAGCTGGTCCAACTCGCATGGGGCCGCGGCCCGGTCGATTACGGCGTACCAACGGTCTTCGAAGGCGTGCTCGTTCATGTGGCGGGCATCGCGGTGCCCGCGTACCGGCTGTTTCTGATGGGGCTTGCGTGCGCCATTGCCCTGCTCGTGTGGGGCGTGTTTCGCGCGACGCGGGCGGGGTGGATACTGCAGGCCGCCCTATCGCAGCCAGCGATGACCCAGGCCCTCGGTTACGACGTGCCTGCGCTTTACACAGGCGTTTTCGCCTGTGGCGCGGCGCTGGCGGCGCTTGCGGGGGCGGCGGGGGGCAACGTGCTGGTGACCGAGCCGGGCATGGCGGCAACGGTCGGCAGCGTGGTGTTTGTCGTGGTCGTGGTCGGCGGGCTGGGTTCGCTGGGCGGGGCGTTTGCGGCGTCGTTGCTGATCGGCCTGCTCCAGACATGGGCCGTGACGAGCGATGCGAGCCTCGCACGGTGGTTGGCGCAGAGCCCTGGGGGAACCGACGGCACCGCTGGTGCTGCGGGTGCCGTCATGAAAGCCGTGGCGCCCCTGTCGCACCTGACCGTGGCGCAGCTCGCGCCAGCGGTGCCGTATCTGCTGATGGTGGCGGTGCTGTTATGGCGTCCGCGCGGGCTTTTCGGCGTGCGGGAGGGGTAATGGACAATGTGATCGCCCGTTCGCCGGTGGCGCCGCCTGTATCCTGGCGCCGCCACCTGGGCGCGTGGTCGGCCTTTGCCGCCATCCTCGGCCTGGCGCCGTGGTGCTTTCCTTCCGATGGGGCGCTCACCCTGATGACGCAGATGGGGACCGCGGCCATTCTGGCGCTGTCGTTCAATCTGCTGCTCGGTTCGACCGGCTTGTTGAGCTTTTGTCATGCGACGTATGCGGGTGTTGGGGCGTATGCGGGCGTGTGGTGCATGAATCGTATTGGGGCGCACGGGCTGCCGGTGTCGATGGCCCTCGTGCCGTTCGCCGGTGCGCTCGCGGCAGGTGTGGCGGGCGCTACGCTCGGTTACGTCACGACACGACGCGCGGGAATGACGTTCGCGATGATTACACTGGGCGTGGCGGAGCTTGTCTGGGTCATGGCCGGGATGCTGCCCGAGTGGTTCGGCGGCGAGCGCGGCATTCCGACCGACCGCACGCTCGGTGCGGCGTGGTTCGGGGTGACGTTTGCAACGCAGCGCGAGGTCTACGGGCTGGTTGCCGTTTGGGTGTTCGTCTGCGCAGCCTTGATGTACGGCATCACGCGCACGCCGCTGGGGTTCCTGGCGCGCGCCGTGCGCGACAATGCGGCGCGGGTCGCTTTCCTTGGGCCATCGGCATCGGCGGTGCGCTACCGCATGCAGATCCTGGCGGCGGCTTTCGCGGGGGTGGCGGGCGCGCTGGGCGCATTGAATTTCGAACTGGTCAGCGCCGACGCCTTCAGTCTTGAGCGCTCCGGCGTCGTACTCGTCTTCACGGTGCTTGGCGGGACGATGTACTTCGCGGGGCCGATATTGGGCGCCGTCGTCGGTGTGTTCGCGACGGTGATGCTGGCAACACTGACGCGCGCCTGGCAGCTCTATCTCGGGTTGGGATTCCTCGCCGTCGTGCTGTTCGCGCCGGGGGGCATCGCCGGATTGATCGCGGCACACGGGCGCGCCTGGCGCACCGGCATGGCACGTGCGTTGTGGCGCCCCTACGCGGTGGTCTGTGTCGGTCTGGCGATGTGCACCGGCGGGCTGATCGGCATCGTCGAAATGACTTACGGCGCGCGCCTTGCGAGCGACGCCGGGCCGGAGGCGGTGGGGGGCTTCGGCGCATACGCAGGGCCGGGGGCTTGGGCGCTGGCAACCGTGGCGCTCGTGGCGGGGGCGGTGGTCGTCGCGCGCGCCGGGCATTGGTTGCGCCACACGGCGGCGGGCGCCCAACACTCGGTGGAGGACCGGCAATGACGCAAGCGGTGACGCAAGCGGCGAGGCCAACCCTTCCGTCTGGCGCGGCACTCAGCGTGCGAGGCGTGCGCAAATCGTTCGGGCCCACGTCGGTGCTGTGCGGCGTCGATCTGACGCTCATGCCCGGCGAGCGGCTTGCCATCATCGGGCCCAACGGCGCCGGCAAGAGCACGCTGTTCGACGTCATCACGGGCAGGACACGGCCCGACGACGGGCGTGTTCTGATGAACACCAGCGATGTCACCGGTCGGGCATCCCATGTCATCAGCCGGCTTGGCCTGTCGCGCAGTTTCCAGACGTCGCAGTTGTTCGGGCAAATGAGCGTCATTGATCATTTGCGTTGCGCCGGGCTCTGGCCGGAAGGTCATCGCTACACGTTCTGGCGGCGGATGCAGGGGCTGAGCGACGTCACACGGCGTAGCGAGCTGTGGTTGACGCGTCTCGGGCTGTCGGCGCGACGCAACGTGCCGGCGGCAGCCCTGAGCTACGCGGAGCAGCGCGTCCTGGAGATCGGGCTGTGCGCTGCATCGGCGGGCAGCGTCATGTTGCTCGACGAGCCGACGGCGGGGATGAGCCAGTCCGAGTCGGCACGGATGGTCGCGTTGATCGCCGACCTCAGCCGGGAGCGCTCGCTGTTGATGATCGAGCACGACATGCAGGTGGTCTTCTCGCTGGCCGACCGGATCGCTGTGCTGGTGCGCGGGGTCATCATCGCGTGCGATACACCCGAGCGGATTCGTGCGCATCCCGACGTGCGTACGGCGTATCTCGGGGAATTTGCGGATGCCATCGATGAGACCGCCCGTGCCGGGGAGGCGCGCGATGCTTGAGTTGATCGACGTGAGGGCCGGGTATGGCGGCAGCCGGGTGCTGCACGGGGTGACGATGCGCGTGGCGCCGGGCGAAATCGTGGCAGTGCTCGGGCGCAACGGGGCGGGGCGCTCCACGTTGGCGCGCGCGATCATGGGGCAGTTGCCGCGCGAGGGGGAGATTCGCTGGCAGGGTCGATCGCTGACGTCGCTGGCACCGCATCAGATTGCGCGGCTGGGCGTTGGCTATGTGCCGGAAACGCGTGATGTGTTCGGGCCGCTGACCGTCACGCAG
Source organism: Pandoraea cepalis (assembly GCF_902459665.1). Taxonomy (GTDB): domain Bacteria; phylum Pseudomonadota; class Gammaproteobacteria; order Burkholderiales; family Burkholderiaceae; genus Pandoraea; species Pandoraea cepalis. Next base: position 117,023 of record NZ_CABPSL010000004.1, read on the forward strand.
AATCTATGGCTCGGGCAGCGGGCCGGGAACGGGCGTACGGTGCGGCCAACGTCCGGCAACCATCGCGCACTTACACTGGCCCAGGCGTTCGAGCGCTTCGAAGAGCTGGCACCGCGACGCGATGCGCCAGCCGCATCGCTGTCCGGCGGCGAGCAGCAACTGCTTTCCCTGTGCCGGGCGATGATGGCCGGGCCCGATCTGCTGATCGTCGATGAGCCGACGGAAGGCCTCGCACCGCGTGTGGTTGCGCGCATTGGCCGGATTCTGACCGATTTGCGTGCAACCGGGGTCGCCATTCTGCTCATCGAGCAGAAGCTATCGCTCGCGCTCAGCTGCGCGCAGCGTGTCGCCGTGATGGGCCGGGGCGCACTGGTCTTCGAGGGCACGCCCGATAGGCTGGCGGAGGCTTGCGCGATACGCCGTGAATGGCTCGAGGTGTAGCGCTGCGCTAGAATCCACGGATCGTCTTGCCGCTGCTTGCGCACCCGCAGCGCGCCCAACGACGCACCGCGTCACCGCACATAGCCCCCAAGAATATAAGGAACGAGACAACGATGAGCACGGTTTATGAGGTTCGTGACGGCGTGGCCGTCATCACGCTGGACAATCCCCCGGTCAATGGCTTGGGACACGCCACGCGCTCCGGCATCGCCGACGGGCTCGCGAAAGCCCAGGCCGACGCTCAGGTGCGCGCCGTAGTACTGATCGGCGGTGGCAAGGCATTTTCCGGCGGGGCCGACATCCGCGAATTCAATACGCCGAAGGCAACCCAGAGCCCGCTGCTGGTCGAGGTGATCGCCGCGCTCGATGCCTGCGCGAAACCCGTTGTGGCGGCCGTGCATGCGGTGGCGATGGGGGGCGGACTCGAATTGGCGCTCGCCTGCCACTATCGCGTGGGGTTGCCCGGCGCGCAGATCGCGCTGCCCGAGGTCAAACTGGGCCTGCTGCCTGGCGCGGGGGGGACGCAGCGCCTGCCGCGTGCCATCGGTGTGGCGCGTGCGCTCGACCTGGTGGTGACGGGGCGTGTGGTGAAGTCGGAAGCGCTCGTCGGTACGCTCTTCTCGACAATGTTCGAAGGCAACCGCGACGACCTGCTTGCGGGCGCCATCGCCTTCGCCGGCAACATCGCCTCGCAAGGCGGCGCGTTGCCGCGATTGCGTGACGTGGCGCTCGATGACGCCGACGGCTCGGCGCAGGCCGCGATCGATGCCGCACGTGAAAAGGTGCAACGCGAGCAACCGCATTTCCCCGCGCCGCAAAAATGCGTGGCTGCCGTCGAGGCGGCGCTTCAACGCCCGTTCGATGACGGTGTGAAGTTCGAGCGCGAGTGTTTTGTGGCGTTGGTGAGTTCGCCGGAGTCGAAGGCGCTGCGTCATGCGTTTCTCGGCGAGCGCGCGGCCGCCAAGATTGCGGACGTACCGGACGACACGCCGGTGCGCAACATCGAGCGCGTGGCCGTCATCGGGGCCGGGACGATGGGCAGCGGCATCGCCATGACCTTTGCCAACGCGGGAATTCCGGTGACGCTGGTCGACACGACCGACGCGGCGCTTGCCCGCGGTATCGAAGCGATACGAGGCAACTATGCGCGTGCAGTCACGCGTGGAAAGCTCACGGCAGACGACGCGCAGATGCGGCAGGCACGTATTCACGGCAGTACCGATTTCGCGTCGGTGGCCGATGCCGATCTGATTGTCGAAGCGGTGTTCGAGGAGATGGCCATCAAGCAGGTCGTTTTCCGTGAGCTCGACAAAGTGGCCAAGCCGGGGGCAATCCTGGCGTCGAACACGTCGACGCTCGATCTCGATGCCCTGGCCGCGACCACATCGCGGGCGCAGGACGTCGTCGGCATGCACTTCTTCAGCCCGGCGAACGTCATGCGCTTGCTCGAGGTCGTGCGCGGTGCGCAGACCGGCAAGGACGTGCTGGCAACGGTGATGAAGCTGGCCAAACGCATTGGGAAGCTTGCCGTGGTGGCACGCGTCTGCGACGGCTTTATCGGCAATCGCATGCTCGAGCCGTATTTCAAGCAGTCTCAGTGGATGGTCGAGCAGGGCGCGACGCCCGCGCAGATCGACGCCGCCATAGAGCGCTTCGGCTTCGCGATGGGGCCGTTCCGCACCAGCGATCTGGCCGGAAACGACGTTAGCTGGGCCATTCGCAAGCGCCGACATGCCGAACATCCCGGCATCGTCTATCCCAAGATTGCCGACGTCGTATGCGAAGCCGGACGCTTCGGCCAGAAAACGCACGCGGGTTGGTACGATTACGCCGAGGGCGATCGCTCGCCTCGTGAATCGGCCAAGGTCGGGCAGATGATCGACGACTATCGCAAGGCGAACGGTATCGCGCCGCGCCCCTTCTCGGACGAAGAGATCGTGGATCGCCTCGTCTACGCGCTGGTGAACGAAGGTGCGAAAGTGTTGGCCGACGGCACGGCGGCACGCCCGTCGGACATCGACATGGTGTATCTGAACGGCTACGGCTTCCCGTTGTGGCGTGGCGGGCCGATGCACTATGCCGATGCGGTGGGGCTCGACAAGGTGCTCGCACGGGTGCGCGAGTTTGCGCAGGACGCGCACGGCGAAGATTGGATGCCTGCCGCGCGGCTTGTTGAACTTGCCGACGCCGGCAAGCGCTTCAACGGATAAGCGGGACGCGCGCGATGGGGCCAGAATGGGGCGGTCGCTGCGACGAATGAGGGGCAAACCCATGAAACCGATGGACGAAGTGCTGCTCGTGATCGACGTGCAGAACGATTTCATGCCGGGCGGCGCGTTGGCGGTTCCCGGGGGCGACGCCGTGGTGCCCGCGATCAACGCCTTGGCGGGCAAGTTCGCGCGAGTGGTGTTGACGCAGGACTGGCATCCCGCGGGGCATGTGTCGTTTGCCGAGAATCACGCGGGGCGTCGGCCGTTCGAGACGATGGTTCTGCCGTATGGCGAACAGGTCTTGTGGCCGACGCATTGCGTTCAGGACACGCCTGGCGCCGCATTGCATGCCGGGCTACGAATTCCGCATGCGCAGGCGGTGGTGCGCAAGGGGTATCACGCGCACGTCGATAGTTATTCGGCGTTTCTGGAGGCGGATCGCAAGACGCCGACCGGTCTGGCGGGGTATCTGCGCGACAAGGGCGTGAGACGGGTGCATTGCGTAGGATTGGCGACGGATTTCTGCGTGGCATGGAGCGCGCTCGACGCGAAGGCGGCGGGTTTCGATGTCTGTGTGATCGAGCACGCCTGTCGTGCCATCGATCTCAATGGCTCGCTCGCCAACGCTTGGGCTTCGCTGAGCGCGGCCGGCGTGTCGCGCGAGTGAGTCGAAGGCGACTGATTGAATACCAGACGCCGCGCATGATGCGCGGCGTCGCAAGCTGATGAAATGACGATGGACAAGCTTTACCGTAATGGCCGGTGCGGCCGGAGTGCCCGATGAGTACGCTATCGATTCGTTCTGGGTTTACCGACCATCTCGGCATCGAACTGCTGCGCGCTGAAGGAGGCGAGTCGGAACTGCGTCTCCCGCTGGCGCCTCACCATCTCAATAGCTGGGAGGTCGTGCATGGCGGCGCGACGATGGCGCTGCTCGACATTGCAATGAGCACCGCCTGCCGGAGCGTGGCGCCGGAAGGCACGGGCGTCGTGACGATCGAGATGAAGACGAGCTTCATGCAGCCGGGCGCCGGTGAGATGCGGGCGTTTGGTTGCCTGCTGCACCGCACGACAACGATGGCGTACTGCGAGGGCGAGGTGCGCGACGCCGATGGCAAGCTCGTCGCCAAGGCGATGGGCACCTTCAAGTATTTGCGTCGACTCGCGGTGGGGCGCGCCGTGCGCGAGCAGCGACGTCCGGACGAAGCGCGCGGCGACTGACGGCCGTCGATGCTTTGTGTCGTTGCCAGACGACTCATCAATGATGTCACTGAGATGATGTCACCGCGAGACAACGCGCATTCGAGATGTCGCGGCGACTCGCTAACGTGGAGGAAATGCCATGACGATCAATCGACAGATTCTGCTGGTTTCACGCCCGAAGGGCGAAGCCACGCTTGACAATTTTCACCTGGCGGCGCCCGAATTGCCGGAGATCGGCGAAGGGCAGTTGCTGGTGCGCAACTTCTATCTTTCCCTCGACCCATACATGCGCGGGCGGATGAACGACACCAAGTCGTACGCGCCGCCGCAACCCCTCGACACGGTCATGATCGGGGCGACCGTGGGTGAGGTGATCGAGTCGCGCCATCCGGACTGGCAGCCGGGCGACGCCGTTGCCGCCATGTTCGGCTGGCAGGAATATGGCATTTCGGACGGCAGCAACCTGCGCCGTATCGACGATGCACGCATTCCGATGAGCGCCTATCTTGGCGCAGCGGGCATGCCGGGCGTGACGGCCTGGTATGGCCTGAATCGAATCATCGCGCCGAAGGCCGGAGAGACGGTCGCGGTCAGCGCGGCCTCGGGGGCCGTGGGCAGCGTGGTCGGTCAACTGGCGAAGCGCGCCGGTTGTCGCGTGGTCGGGATTGCGGGGGGTGCCCAGAAGTGCGCCTACGTCGTGGAGACGCTTGGCTTCGATGCGTGCGTCGATTACAAGGCGGGTCATCTCGACGAAGCACTGCGCGCTGCTGCGCCGGATGGCATCGACGGCTATTTCGAGAACGTCGGCGGCGACGTGTTCGACGCGGTCATGCGCAACCTCAATGCCCACTCGCGTATCGCGCTGTGCGGCATGATCTCCGGCTACAACGGCGAGCCCATTCCGCTGAAGTACCCGGGGCTGCTGTTGACGAACCGGGTGCGGCTCGAGGGCTTCATCGTGACCGAGCATCTGGACGTCTGGCCACAGGCACTGAAGGAGCTCACCGACGCCATCGCCGCAGGTGAGCTGCGCTATCGCGAAACGATGGCGCAAGGGATCGAGAACGCGCCTGCCGCATTCCTCGGTCTGCTCAAGGGCGAGAACTTCGGCAAGCAGATCGTGAGGCTCGTGTGATTCGGGATTTTTCTCGAATTTAGAAAGCATCCCTGAATTTCAGGAGTATTGCACTTTACGTACTTCTCATGGACTCGTGCAGTGGGCACAATAGCGGGCTTCCACCCGATAAGCCGCCAGGGCGGTATTCGCTATTGTGACCACTGCTGCCAAACCGCCACCCGCGCCACCGGCGCCTCCCGCACCGCCTGCGCTTCCCCCGCGCCCCGAATCGTGCGCAAAGGCCTTTGTTCCCGAGACCCGCTTCGGGAACTGGTTTCTGAAGACCTACACCTGGCGTCATCACGTGCTGCGCGTCGCCATCGAAGACCTGATGAGGCTGGCGCACGGTGCGATACCGCAGGCCCCCGTCATTCTCGATGCGGGATGTGGCCACGGACAATCTCTGCCGCTTCTGCATCGCTATTTCGCACCGTCGCGCCTGATCGGGTTCGACTGCTTCGCCCCGGCGCTGAGCGAAGCGCAGACACACGTGCGAAGCGCGGGGATTTCCGTCGATCTGCGCGCGGGCGATTGCGCCGCGATTCCGCTGCCCGATGCCAGTTGCGACATCGTGTTCTGCCATCAGACCTTCCATCACCTCGTGCACCAGGAGGCGGCTCTGTCTGAGTTCTATCGGGTGCTGAAGCCGGGCGGTTTGCTGTGTTTCGCCGAGTCGACCGAGGCCTATATCCGTTCGTGGGTGATCAGACTGCTGTTCCGGCATCCGATGCACGTTCAGCGAAGCGCAACGGGGTATCTCGACATGATCCGCGCGGCGGGATTTACCTTTGGTCCCGAGAACGTGTCTTATCCGTACCTGTGGTGGAGCCGAGCCAAGGACTTCGGGCTGCTGGAGGGGTTGAAGTTGCAGCGTCGCCCTGCATTCGGCGCGCGTGAGGAGACGCTGGTCAACGTCGTTGCGAGAAAGCCGCTCGCGTAAGCGTTTAACGGGTTTGACGTGTTTAACGTGTTTGTCGCGTCTAAGGTCTAGTGCGCGGAAGGTCGGGCACGGGCGCTAAACTCGTGCGAGCGTCAGCGCGCCGTAAGTGCCGCCGAAGCCAAAGGTGTTGATCAGCACGCGGCTTACCAGCGTCTCTTGCAGGGCTGTCTGGATCGGAAAGGGTGCGGCGGCGGCGTCCAGGCATGCCAGATTGGCTACGCCCGGCACGAAACCCTCGTGCATCGCCCAGATCGCGCACGCGATCTGCATTGCCCCCGCGGCCGCCACGGTGTGTCCCGTCAGGCCCTTGATCGAGGTGATGGCCGGGACCTCGGCCACCCGGCCGAAGGCGTGCGCCAGCGCATGCAGTTCCGCGATATCGCCGTCGATGGATCCGTTGGCGTGGGCGCTGATGAAGGTGGGCGGTGCCGTCAGCCCACGACACGCTGTTTCGACCACCGCGCTCATGGTCGGGATGTCGACGCCGAACGCTTGCGACGCGCAGGTGGCGGAACCGACCCCCGTGATCTCGGCGAGCGGGCGTGCGCCTCGCGCCACGGCGTGGGCGAGTGTTTCCAGGACGAGGATGGCGGCACCACCGCCGAGGACGAAACCGTCGCGTTGGGCGTCGAACGGGCGCGAGGCGCCCTCGGGCGTCGCATTGTGGGCGCGCGAGAGTACCCCCATCGCATCGAAACACATCGCCGCGCCCCAGGGGGCCTCTTCGCTGCCGCCCGCGAGCATCACGTCCTGCCGTCCGAGCTGCAACACATCGACGGCGTGCCCCACGCAGTGAATCGATGTCGAACACGCCGACGAAATGGCATAGCCGACCCCGCGCAGGTCGAAGAGCGCGGAGAGGGCGGCTTGCGCGGTGCTCGACATGGCGCGTGGCACCACGTAGGGCAGCACCCGCGCCGCGCCGCTTTCGCGCGCGACGTCCAGCGCCGCTTCAAAATCCTTCATCGCCCCGGTGCCGGAGCCGACGACGACACCACATCGCCCGCGACTCAATGTCGCGGTATCGAGCCCGGCGTCGGCCACGGCGCGAAGGCCGGCATGGCAGGCATACAGCGCCGTGTCCCCCATGAAGCGGCGCAGCTTGCGCGGCACCACCGTGTCGTCGAGCGATCCGGCGTGAGGGCGTCCGGTGACTGTCGTGCGCAGGTCGTGAGCGACATAATCGGGCGCCTCATGAACGCCGCTCGTCCGATGTCGCAGGGCGTCCAGGATGGCATCACGTGTGTGACCGGCGGCGGACACCATCCCGATGCCGGTGACGACGACCCGGGGCAATCCGTCGGGGCGATGAAAGGACGTCATCAGAGACGGCGCAGCTCCGTGTTGATGTCGCGGATGAGCGTGTCGACCCAGCGGTTGTAGTTGGGATGGATCAACGGCGTATTGGGGGGCGGCGCGGAGGGGAAGTCCTCGCGGCGCGCCGAGGCGTTGGGGTGGGAGAGTTGGTACTCAAGATTGGTGCTGTCGCGATAGGTCACCGAGTAAGCCGTTTCGGTGTATGTGATCGCCACCGAGGCAAAATGTTTGTTGCGCACGTTCAGCGAGGCCACGAGTTCTCCCGGATGCACGGGGCTCACCGTCCAGTCGTGCACGGCGGCGCCGCGCGCAATGGCGCCGCGAATCTCGTCGAGCGAGAGTGTTTTGCCGCTGCCGGTGACGATCGGCACGTTATCGTGCGGCACGATGGGCACCGCCGGGCGCGCCGCGTGGGCGGCGGGCGCGAGGACGGCCGAAGCGGTGATGGCAAGCGAGGCGATCAGCCAGTGTCGACGAGTCTGCATAGGTTCTCCTTCTCCGTTGTGAATGGACGTTGCGCTGCGCAACGCCCGTCAACCCGCAAATCGATGAAAGATCAGCGACGTGTTGATGCCGCCAAACGCAAAGTTGTTGCTCATGATTCGCTGCGTTTCCAGATCGCGGCCCTGAGCGCCCGCGATGTGATCGAGCGGCGCACAGGCCGGATCCGGTGTGTCGAGATTGAGCGTGCCGGCAAACCAGTCGCGAAGCATCATCTCAATGGCCCACCATGCTTCGATGGCGCCGCACGCACCGAGGGTATGGCCCAGATAGCTCTTCATGGCGCTGATCGGCACGTGCGTTCCGAAGAGGCTGCCGGTGGCTTCGCTCTCGGCAACATCGCCGCGGTCCGTGGCCGTGCCGTGTGCGCTGATGTAGTCGATGGCCTGCGGGGCGAGACCCGCATCGTCGAGCGCGAGCCGCATGGCGCGTGCCATTGTGGCCGCGGTCGGTTGCGTGACGTGATTGCCGTCGGTGTTGCAGCCGAAGCCGACGATTTCCGCGAGAATCGTGGCCCCTCGCGCTTGCGCATGTTCGAGCGATTCGAGCACCAGCGTGGCCGCGCCCTCGCCGACCACGAGGCCATCGCGCGCCGCATCGAACGGGCGCGGCGTGAGCTTCGGTTCGTCATTGCGCGTGCTCGTCGCGTACAGCGTATCGAAGACGGCGCTACCGGGGCCGGACAATTCTTCGGCACCGCCAGCGAGCATGACTTTCGCGCGGCCGAAGCGAATGGCTTCGTATGCGTATCCGATGGCCTGGCTGCCCGAGGTGCAGGCGCTCGACGTCGGGATGATGCGGCCTTGGAGTCCGAAGTGCACGCCGATGTTGACAGCCGTCGTGTGCGGCATCATCTGGATGTAGCTCGTCGACGTCACGCCGGCCATCGATCCCGTGTCGACCATGACGCCAAAGGCTTGAATCGGCGCGATGCTGCCCGATGACGACCCGTACGCCACACCGATATCGCCGGGGTCGTGCGCGGCGACATCCAGCGCTGCGTGGGCGAGGGCATGTTCCGTGGCCCGAAGCGCGAGTTGGGCAACCCGTCCCATGGACCGCAATTGCTTGCGCGGCCAGTGCGGCGGCGCAGCGAAGTCTTCCACCGGGCAGGCGAGGCGCCCGTTGAGCGTTTCGAAGTAGTCCCACTCCGGCATGCGGCGCACGGCGTTCTGCCCGGTGCGCAGCGCCCGCTCAATGTCTTCCCAGCGGCTGCCAAGCGCTGTCACTCCGCCATATCCAGTCACTACGACGCGTGTCATCAGACGATCCCTCCATTCACGCCGATGACTTGGCGAGTCACGTAGCTGGCCCCGTCCGACATCAGGAACGACACCACATGCGCCACCTCGTCAGGGCGGCCGACGCGTTGCATGGGCACCATGCGCAGCGCTTCGTCGAGCGCCACGCCCTCGAGCATGCCGGTGTCGACCAGCCCCGGCGCCACGCAGTTGACGGTAATTCGGCGCGACGCCAATTCGACCGACAAGGCTTTCGTGGCGCCGATCAGACCGGCCTTCGCGGCGCTGTAGTTCACCTGGCCGCGATTGCCCATCACCCCGGAGACGGACGCCACCGTGACGATGCGACCGCCGGCGCGCAGTCGCACCATGGGCATCGTGAGGGGATGGACGACATTGAAGAAGCCGTCGAGGCTGGTGTCGATGACACTGTCCCAATCGTCGTCGGACAGCGCGGGGAACGCGTTGTCGCGCGTGATGCCTGCGCCGCAGACAATGCCGTAGTACGCGCCGTGTTCGGCAACGTCGGCGTCGAGCACTTGTCGGCAGGTATCGCGATGACGGACATCGAACGACACGAGCGTGGCTGTGCCGCCCGCTTCGCGAATCTGCGCGACGGTGGCTTCGCCGGGAGCGATCTGCTCACGGCAATGAACGGTGACGGCAAAGCCGTCCTGCGCGAGGCGCAGGGCGATGGCCCGTCCGATGCCCCGGCTGCTGCCGGTGACGAGAACGCGTCGGGTCATGATTGGGGCTCCATCAAGAAGGCAGAGAAATCGGTTGGCTGATGCACCTTGATCGTGGCATCGACCACTGTCTCGTCGTCGGCCTGCACGCAGCAGTCGTAGGCACCGTTGCCGTTGTCGTCGCGTAGCACGCATGTGGCACGCACGAGAACCGGCACGCCGGCGGGCAGCGAGGCCACACGCGCTTCGAGGCGGCGTGTGCCGAGCAGCACGCCCGGCGCGGGGGGCAGGCCTTCGATACGACGGGTGAGCGCTTCGTGCGCGGCAATCGCCTGCGCCATGAGTTCGATGACGATGTGAACGGGCATGTTGCCGTGCGCATCCGCATACCAGGCGTGAGCATCGGGCGTTGCCTGCACGCAGATCGACTCGGCGTCGTGCTCGCATACGTTATCGATGAGCAGCATCGGCGGCCGGTGCGGCAACAACGTCTCGATCGGCGGCCAGACAGAAGCGGCGGGCATCACAGGGCCTCCGCGCGCGAGAGGATGACACTGACGTTGTTGCCGCCAAACGCATAGGCGTTCGTCATGACGTGGCGAGGGGCGCGACCGAGCGTGGTGCCGGGGGTGACGAGCCGCAGGGCGCTGAGCTCGGGGGCGGCGTCTCCATCCCAGACGTGCGGCGGGAGGCGGCCATCGCCTGAAAGCGTGAGCCAGCACAATCCGATGCCTGTCGCGCCCGCGGCGCCGAGCAGATGTCCGGTCATGGGTTTGGTGCCGCTTGCCCACGCGGTGGCACCCAAGCAGGCATGCGTGGCAAGGCTTTCCATCGCGTCGTTCTTCGGCGTGCCGGTCGCATGCAGATGAACATAGTCGATCTGCGAGGGCGCCAGGCAGGCGTCGTGCAAGGCGGCCCGCATGGCGTCGATGGCGCCACGGCCGTCCGGCGCGGGGGCCGAGATGTGATAAGCATCGCTCGATTCGCCAATGCCGGACACGACGATGTCGCCGGGCGCTCGCGACATCAGGCAGAGCATCGCGCCTTCCCCGATGTTGATGCCGTCGCGCTGGCGGCTCATCGGGCGCGCGAGCCCCTGCGAGAGCGACTCGAGCGCGCCGAAGCCGCCGAGGGTCAGATCGCATAGCGTGTCCGCACCGCCGGTCACTACGGCATCGCAGATCCCGCTGTCGATGAGGCGACGCGCCGCACCGAATGCCTTTGCGCTCGACGTGCACGCGGTCGAGATTGTGTAGGCGGGGCCGTGCACGCCGAGCAACTCGGCAACGAACTGCGCCGGTGCCCCGAGGGCTTGCTGGACGTAGTGATACGCCGCCGGTAACGCGCCCCGGTCCGCGAGCGTGCGCAGCGCGGCTTCGCCTTCGGCGATACCCGACGTGCTCGTACCGATCACGACCCCGATGCGCGTTGCCCCATGGCGCGCGATATGGCGTGCGAGGGTGGGGCGCAACGGTTGCGCCGCGGCGACCAGAAACCGGTTGTTGCGACAGTCGTACCGCTGTAGCCGGGCGGGAAGCGAAGGCAGCGCGTCAGTGGCCACGCGCACGGCGCCCACCACGGGGGCGGGGGACGTAGGCGGCGCGGGCACCTCGTCACGAACCCGCATACCGGACGTATCGCCGGCGAACAGTCGCGCGGCGATGCCCGGCAGGTCGTGACCCAGCGCATTGATCATGCCAAGAGCGTGGAGATAGACAGGAGACTTCATGAGCGCAGTTCCGGGTAGCGCAGGCTATAGGGGGCGAGCCACAACGCAAATGCGATGCCGATCGTCAAGGTCAGGCCGAAGGCATGCAGGCTCGGCATGGCGCTGAAGGCGAGCAGGCCGAACGAGAGCAGGGTCGTCGCGGCCGACATCAGCGTGCCGGCGACCGCAATCGCGGCCATGCGCGGGTCGCCGCCGGCACGTAGTTCGCCCTCGCGCAGAAAGATCGCGTAATTCACGCCGACGCCCAGGACCAGCATCAAGCCCATCTGCGCGAACAATGTCAGCGGCAGGTCGAGATAGCCAAACGCTGCGAACACTGCCGCGGTGGCGAGCAACGTCGGAGTGATGGTGGCGATGGCGCCGCGCCACCCGTAGCGACGCGTGAGCAGTCCAGTCACCACGACGAGGGCGGCGGCGAACCAAATTCCGCTTGCGACGCGATACCGGGCAAAAAGCGCCGAGATGGATGCGGCCTTGTCGACGTAGGTCACGCCGGGCAAGTCGGCCGCCACGCGCCAGGCTGCGGCGCTGTCGCGCAGGCCGTGGGGGCGCACGAGGCTGGCGAAATGACCGGCCTTCGCCGGGGCGGACGCCGCCCCCGCCGACGTGCTCACCCGGCCCATCCAGAGCATGCGTAGCGGCGTCGAACCGGGCCACGCGAGCCATTGGTCGACCCGAAGCGGTGGCGTGTCGCTCTCGACGGCGTAGGCATCAGCGTATTGCCGTGCGAATGCCGGGCGGAACCCGGCCCGCGTCATGGCGTCGACCAACGCGTCGGGCGCGTCGAAGCGAGCCGCGCCCAACAGCGCCCGATTGTCGAGTTGACGTTGCATGGACGGCACGAACTGGGAGACGCCGGTCCATCCGTCGAAGGGGGCATCGCGGCGGGCCGCCGCGTCGTCAAGGCGCGCGCCAAGTTGTTCCTCGCGCCGGAGCAGCGCTTCTTCGCTGTCGGCTTGTACCAGCCAGAACTGCGTGGCTCCGTCGATACCGGTGATGCGCGAGATCGCCTGCTCTTGCGCGACCAGTGCGGGATCGCGGGCAATGAGCCGGCGAACGTCGTCGTCGACGCCCAGCCGCCACCAGCCCGGCACGCATGCCAGCAGGATCAGCCCCCCCACCGCCGTGCCGCGCCGCCCGGCAAGCGCGCCGCGCCAGATCGCCAGCCAGCGTTGGGCAAGGGCGACGACCGGCGCGCGCAGCGCAGGCACCTCGCGCGGCAGAAAGGCGGGCAAGGCCCAAACGACGAACACATAGGACGAGAGCAGGCCCGCCAGCGCAAACACGGCGATCTGACGCAACGCAGGGAACGGCACAGTGCCGAGAATCGCGTAGCCCAGCACGCTGGTCGCGAGGGCGATGCGCAATGCCGGACGCAGCATCGGCAGGGTGCGCTGGGCTGCCTCGCGCGTCAGACCGCCAACGCCGACGAAATACTGAATGGCATAGTCGACGGTTTCGCCGATCAGGGCCGCGCCGAAGACGAGCGTCAGCAAGTGCAGCTCACCGAAGATCAGCAGCGTGGCGAGCGCAGCGCACAGCGTGCCGAAGGCGATGGTCGCGAGCCCCATGGCGAGCAGGCGGCCCGAACGGAACGCCCAGAGCGTGAGCAGCGCAATACCGAGCGTTGCAACGATGCCGATGCGATGCAACTCCGTTTCCGCCTGCGATCGTGCCCCTGCCGCATGGAAGACCGCGCCGCTGCGCAGCACTTCCACGCCGGGCGAGAGGTCTACGATCCGCGCTTGTGCCGTGTCGAAGAATTGAGTGATTCGCTGCTGCACCGCGCTGTCGAAGGCCGGGCCTTGCGTTTGCAGCAACACGAGCACCCATGTCTTCCCCGCTTGGCGCGCGCTCAGCCAACCGTCGTCGGGCAACATCCGAAGCTGGCCGAACGGCAGCCGCGTGAGCCAGCGGTCGAGCCAGCCAAAGGGGTCATCGGCCGCGTCGGTCAGGCCGAAGGGGGAATGGGCCAGCGATAGCGGCGGCAAGCTCGCGTCGCCAGACGCATGTCGGCGAAGCTGCGCCTCCAGGTCGCCGCGATCCGCTGGCGAGAGGAGTTGGAAGCGATGCGGCCGATAGAAATTCGAGAGGAAGGCCGGGTCGAACGGCGGCACCCGACCCTGCACGCTCGCGAAAGCGCCGCTCGCACGGGCCAGCGCGTCGAAACGCGCAGCGGCGGCGCGGGCCGCGTGGGCGTCGGGCGCGCCGATCAGGACCACGACACGGTCGCTGACGCTGCCCGCCAGATGGTCCACGGCTTGCTCCGCGACGGGATCGCGCTCGGTCGTGGGCAACAGCGCGAGCACATTGGTCTGCAGCGGCAGATGGCGCACCGCTAGCAGCCAGATACCCAGCAGCACGAGGCCCGCGACGAGGGCGAAGGTGAGTGTGCGGCGCAATGCCCGAGTGCGTGGCGTCATTCGACCATTCGCAGCAGGCGTTGCGCTTGCACGTCGAGCGTGTCGCCGGTGCGCACCTTGTCGAACTGCCACTGGACGGTCTCACCGCGCCGGGTCTCCAGCGTCACGGTGCGCACGGTCGTGTCGCCGCTGAGCGTGAGACGCCGCATCGCTTGAGCGATCTGTGGTTGTGCGGGCGTGAGCACCACCTGCCAGCGACGCAGGGTGCCCGTGACGGAAATGCCGAATTGGGAGGCGAGTCCGCTGGTGTCGCCCTGCATGAATGCATTGGCCCATTCGTTGATCTGCTGCGAGATGGCCGACGGCTGCCCGTCGAGCGACAGCAGCTTGCCGTCGGCATCGATGCGCGCGCTGCGTTGCCGGCCGTAGACATACCCTTGCGGCTGCGGCGAACGCACTTGCCAGATCACGCCGCGCTCGCGCGCGAAAACCAGCGTGCCGCGCGTGAGCGCAGGCGCCGTCAGCAAGGCCGAGGTTCGCGTCTGGACGAAATCGGCGTGCACCACGGGATGCGCACTGACCTGCGCGAGGATTCGCTGGAGCAACGCCGAATCGGCCGCCGCTGATGCCGCAACGGGGGCGGTCTCGGTTTCGGTCGCGACGGCGGGTGCCGACGACAGCCCGACGCCGACCAGTAGGGCGAGGGCAAGCACGCTCGTAGCACGCGGCATCAGATGGCGGCCCATACGGCCTCCAACTTGCTCAGTACGACGGGGGGACTCACGAATTGCAGTTCGCCGTTGCGCGCGTCCACCGCGACCTGGACGGTATATCCCTTGGTCATGCGCGTTTCGGTAGCGATGTCGTGAATCTCGTAGGCGATGCGAAGCCGATTCTCATACTCGGTCAGTGATGCCGTGACACGCACCCGCTGCCCGTAGCGCGCGGAGCGAACGTACTTGAGATGGCACTCGACGATGGGCCAGAGATAGCCGGACGCCTGCATCTGTGGATAGTCGTAGTCGAAGCGGCGCAGCAGCGCGCAGCGTGCGATCTCGAAATACTTGACGTAGTGGCCGTGCCAGGCGACTTCCATGACATCGACGTCATGGAACGGAATCTCGACGTCGGCGAAAGCGCTGAGCCAGGGGGCCTTTTCCGGTCGGCGACCGGTCGTCTCAGTCGTCATTAGGCAGATCGCCTCCATCGGCAAGCCAGGCACGCACGGCGCGCAATTCATGTTCAAGCGCGCGATCTTCGTCGACGAACGGCGATTGCGCGGTGACCGTTTCGAGCCACGCCCGCAGTGCGGCGGGCAGCGGCGCGGCGTCCGGCGAGTGCCGCAAGCGTAACTTGACGGCCTGCGCCACCGCGAGCGTGTGAGCGGCGCCGACCTGTTCGGTGAGTGTCAGCACGCGAAGGCAATCGCGTGCGGCGATCGTTCCCATGCTGACCTTGTCCTGATTGTGCGATTCGGTCGAGCGTGAGAATACGCTGGCCGGCATGGTGTGCTTGAGCGCTTCCGCCGCCCACGCCGATGCGCCGATCTGCACCGCCTTGAAACCATGGTTGATTGGTGCGCGAGGGCCCGTCGCGCCGCTGAGATTGCGGGGCAGGCCGTTGTTGAACTTGTCGTCCACCAGCAGGGCGAGTTGGCGATCCATCAGGTCGGCGAGGTTGGCGACCGCCGTCTTCAGGCTGTCCATGGCGAAGGCGATGTGCCCGCCGTAGAAGTTGCCGCCGTGATGGACTTCGCCGGTGTCGGGATCGATGAGCGGGTTGTCGTTGGCACTGTTGATCTCGTTTTCGACGTCGCGCCGGACCCAGCTCAGCGCGTCGACGAGCACGCCGATGACGTGCGGAGCGCATCGCAACGAATAGCGATCCTGGAGGCGCGCCTCGGGCGGTTCCGTGCGTCCGGATAAGTCGTCGCGAATCCATCGGGCGGCGTCGCGCTGACCGTCGTGCGGCTTGGCGTCGAACAGCGTCGGATGGAAGTGCGCGGCGCGGCCGTCGAGCGCTACGGTCGTCAACGCTGTGAGCCGGGCGGCCAGACGCGCCAGCGTGCGACTGCGTGCGAAGGCGAGACTCGCCAGCGCGGTCATGACGGCCGTGCCGTTCATGAGCGCGAGGCCTTCCTTCGGGGCCAGCGTGATCGGCGCGCCCCCCGTGGCGGCCAGGGCCGCCGACGCTGCGCAGAGGCGGCCGCGATACGTCACGTCGCGCTCGCCGATGAGCGTAGCCGCGACGTACGACAGCGGCGTGAGGTCGCCGCTCGCGCCGACCGAGCCTTCGGACGGAATGCGCGGCAGCACGTCGTGGGCGAGCAGGTGGACGAGTGCCTCGAGGAGTTCCGGGCGCACGGCCGAGTACCCCTGGGCGAGCGACGCCAGCCGGCACGCGAGCACGGCGCGCACGGCCGGGTCGTCGAGCCATTCGCCCATGCCGCACCCATGGTAGCGCGTCAGTTGTGCGGGCAATGCTTCGATGAGCGACATGGGCACGTCGACGACACAGGCATCGCCGTAACCGGTCGTGACGCCGTAGACGGGACGACCGGCCGCAAGGTGCGCGTGCAGCGCGCTCACGCCGCGGCGTATGCGGTCTTGCCACACGGGGTTGGTGGACAGACGCGCGCTGCGGGTGCGTCGGGCCAGCGCGAGAATGTCTTCGATCGTCAGACGGGCCTGGCCGAACACGACGGCCGGCGCTGTCGCGCGGCGCGCGTCGGCGTCAGGGGGCGCGTCGTGAAGCCCATGGCGCGGGGGTGTGCCGGCGCGCGCATCGGCGTCGCTCAGTGAAGTCGGTAGTTGCATCATGATTGTGGCGACTTGCCTCGCCAGAAATCGAAAAAGTTGAACCACTGCATCGGGTACTGACGGCAGTAGTGCTCGAGCCGACGCGCATAGCGCTCGGCGTAGGTGCGCAGGGCGACCTCGCGTTGGGCGCGCGGCAACGCCACGGCATCGGCGAACGGTTCGAAATAGAGTCGGTAAGACGCTTTGTCGCGCAGGCAGAAAAGCAGATACACCGGGCACTCGAGCAAGGCGGCGAGAATGAACGGCCCTTGCGCGAACGGCGCCGATGCGCCGAGGAACGGGGCCGGCACGACCCGACCACCCTCGGTGGAAGGCACGCGGTCTCCGACGATGACAAGCCAGTCGCCCCGGTCGATGCGCTCACGCAGCATGATGGCCGTGGCGGGGCCGATGTCGTCGACCTCGATCAGGTTCTCGGCAAACGCGTCGTTCGACCCGGCGAGCATCGAGCGGAATCGCTGGGCGTGACGGGTGTAGACCACGGCATGGATGCGGTCGATGCCGCGCGAACGGGCGAGTGCGCGGGTCATCTCCAGGTTGCCGAGGTGCGAGCCGATGACGAGGGCGCCGCGCGCATCGCTGGCCGCCGCGTCGAGCGTGGCACGGTCGTCGATCTGGACATGGCGCTCGCCGAGGAGTCCGCGCCAGGCGGCGAATTTATCCAGTGCCGCGTTGGCAAACGCCAGAAGATGCCGGAACGTGTGCCATCGCGTGGGCGCCGGCAGCCCGAGTTCGGGGGCTGCGTTCCGGAGCCGCTGCTGATAATCGCGCGAGGCCGCGCACGCTTGTGTGTCCTTCAGCGCGAAATAGGCCGCCACGGGAATCAGGCAGACGCGCGCCGTGCGCAGACCGAAGCACCGGCAAGCCAGTGCCAACAGGCGCATGCCCAGCAAGCTGCCGCGCTCGGGGCGCCGCCACCACGCCAGGCCGTCGTCGACGGTGGGCGTTGCGGAGGATGTCGCGGAGGATGTTGCGGCGGCCGGCATGGCTGCCACCGCCTGGGCATGTGCACTCGGCTTGCGGCGGCACTTCCGCCACAGCAGTCCCGGCGCGCGCGGGATCATGGCGCATACGAGCCGCGTGTGCATCCAGGAAATGCCGACGTTGTCGCGCAACATCTGGAAGTGCGAAACCCCGTTCTCCGGATAGACGACGCGTGTGCGCCGGCTCTGGATCGGCACGCCGCGCCAGTACAGACGCACCAGAATGTCGGTGTCGAAGGCCATGCGCGATGGTGGCCGGTGGCGCGCCAGCAGCGCGGTGGTGGCCGAAAGCGGATAGACCCGGAAGCCGCACATCGAATCGGCGATGTCGAACGACAATGTCTCGATCCACACCCAGAAGTGCGTGATGTAGCGGCCATACAAACGCCCCTTGGGCACGGACGCGTCGTAGCGTGGCGTGCCGCAGATCACGGCGCTCGGGTGCTGGCGGGCGTCTTCGAGAAAGGCGGAGACGTCGCACAGATCGTGCTGACCGTCGGCATCGACTTGCAGGGCGTGCGTAAATCCGAGCGCGTGGGCGCGGCGCAATCCGTGGGAGACGGCGCCGCCTTTGCCGACGTTGCGCGGTAGCCGTTCCAGCGTCACGGTCTGCGGGTGGTTGGCCTGAATGGCCACGAGCAAGTCGCGCGTCGGGGCGTCGCTCCCGTCATCGACCAGCAGCACCGGAAGGCCTTGCGCGAGCAGCGTGTCGACGATGCGTGCGATTTGCGCCGGGTGGTTGTACACCGGGATCAGCACGCACGGCAGGAAAGGGCATGGCGACAGGCTGGGACCGAGTGTTGTCGTCATCGTTGCGCCTCTCCGGCAAGCGCGGGCGGCGCGGCGTAGACGAGATATCCGGTCGCGGCAGGTCCGCGGGCACCTTCGTAGGCGTAGTGCACGCGACGGCGTGAGGTATCGAACGTCAGCGTGAGGTCGAAGCGTGTTCCCGGCAATACGGGCGCGGAGAATTTGACTTGATGTAACGACGTTGGCGCGACCGCCCAGCCATGACGTGCGGCGTCTTGCGACGCATGCGCTGCGGCAAACCGCGTTGCCCAGTCGATCAGCACCACGCCGGGCAGCAGCGGCAGTCCTGGAAAGTGACCGTTGAAGTGCGCCAGCTCGGGCGGCACGCGCAGGGACATCACGAGCGAACCGTCGAGTGCGGTTGCGGGGGCAGGGTCGTCGGCATCGTTCCACCGAACGCCCAGCACCGAGGGCAGCCACGGGGACGCCGGTGTGAAAAGTGCCGCAATGTCAGCGGCCGTGCGCTTGCCGCGTTCATTGACGGGCAATGTCATCAGGAAACGCCAGCGCTTCGGGAGCATCGTCGCATCGAAGGTCGCGGCCAACGCGTGACGCAGCGTCTCACGCACGGTCTTGAGCGAGCGCTCTCGCCAAGCGCACCGGCCGGCAGGGCTGAGGACGACGGCGACGGCGAGGCGTCCCGCGACCACGGCCGCGGCGGCATCGTCGATCCATTCGTGGCGCAGCAGCGCCGCTTCAACGCCGGGCAATGAGAGCCGCTTGCCCTCGATCTTGACGGTGCGATCGAGGCGCCCCGTCAAGGCGAACGACCCGTCGGGATGCACGACGGCGCCGTCGTCGGTCGGCCACCAGCGCCCGTGGTTGACACGCGGCGAGCAGATTGCCAGTGCACCCTCGTCGGTCAATCGCACGCGTGTGTCGTCGAGCGGGGTCCAGTCGGACGTGCGATCCTGCTGACGCCACGCGATGCCGCCTGTTTCCGTACTGCCGAACACTTCGACCGGGGCGTGCGCCACGTCTGCCGGCAACGAAGGCCGAGCGGTTCGCACGAGGTGGGCGCATTGCAGCGCCGCGTCCTTGGGCAGTGGACCGCCCGACGAGAAGGTGAGGCGGGGCGCATCGCGCCAAACGTCGTCGCCCAGCCATGCGGGCCAACGCGTCAGCTGCGCGGGGCCAGCGATCCAGACGACGGCAGGCCACGTGCGCCACTGCTGCGTTTGCGAGGGCTCCGCGAAGGTGTGCCGAGCAAACGGCACGCCAGCGGCCAACGGCCAGAGCATGCGAAACCACAGCCCGTAGATGTGATGGCACGGCACGCTCGCGACGACGAGCGCCGCTTGCAATTGCGCACCCCAATGCCGGTGCAGCATCTGCACTTCGTCATCGAGTTGCGCGAGCGTCTTCGTGATGGCTTTCGGCTCGCCGGTACTTCCCGAGGTGTAGACAATCAATTCGCTCGAGGCGGGCAGCGCTGCGGCGAGCGCCGTGTGCCCGATCCCTGGCACGACGTTCATGTCATCACGACGATCCGCACAGGAAGCCAACGTGGCCGCATCGATGGCCTCGTCGAAGGCGAAGGCGAAGTCGCGGCGTGTCTGGGTCAGTGCGTTGGGTAACACGACCGGGGTTCGCCCCGCGGCCCACGCGGCGAAAAGGGCGCAGCTCATGTCGTACGGATCGTCCAGACACATCGCCAGTCGCAGGGCAGGGCGTGCCGCAAAGACAGCGTGCAACGCCCCGACGCGTTCGCGCCAGGCGCGCGTGGTGAGCGAGCCAAACGTGCCGAGCCCATGCACGTCGTCTGCGGCGGATCGGCCGTCCACGCATACGACGAGCGACGGCGCGCGAGGCGCGCGCAGCAGTTCGGCTAGCGGCGTGCACGCGCAGGGCGCCAGTCCTGCGGAACGCTCGTGTGAGGCAGGCGATGCTGACGGGGCGGACGATTCGATCGAGGCGGGAACGCTCATGCCGCGCCCTCCGGCGGCGACGTGCCTGCCGCGCAAGCGGACGCTTTTCGCGCCAACATGCGCCGACGCCACCACCATTCCGCCGCAAACAGCAGGCCGATCAGTACGTATGCGATTCCGCCGTTATAGAGCGACCAGATCTCCCGCGACGCCCAAAGCGCCGTGGCGAGCGCGACGGCGCCGTTGAAGATGAAAAATACGATCCACACGCGAGTGACGTTGCGCAGGTAGGGCGTCGCGTCCACCGGCAGGTCGGGCTGATGCAACCGCGCGATGCGCTCGACCATCGACATGGGGGCGCGGAGCGACATCGCAAACGTGAGCCCCATCCCGAGATTGACAGCGACCGGATAACACCGCAGCAACAGCTCGCTGTTGCTCAGCGCTGTCGCGAACGCGAGCGCGGCCAATCCACCGGCCACCGCCCATTCGACGGGCATAAGCAGCCGATGGGCGCGCAAGTTGTGCCGGTATCGCAGGCCGAGGCCGGCAAGGAGCAGCAGTGCCAGATAGCGCGGCGGAACCAGCGAGATTCCGGCGAGGATCAGCACCGGGTAGGCGAGTGCCGCGACGACAGATGGCCAGCGGACTCGGGCTTGTGGGGTGCGCGGCAATGACGCTGGCGCGTCGGCGTGAAGTCGGGGCATGCCGGACGATCAGTCGTTGAGCAACGTACGCACGGCCGCCACAACGTCGTCGACGGTGCGCACGCTCTTGAACTCGTCGGGCTTGATGCGTTTGCCCGTCAGGCGCTGCAGTTGGATGGCAAGGTCTACGGCATCGATGCTGTCGAGGTCAAGCTCCTCGAACAGGTGCGCCTGCAAGGTCACCCGTTCGGGTTCGATCTCGAAGGTGTCGTGCAGGATGGTGCGCAAACGGGAAAGGATGTCTTCGTCGGACAAGGGCAACGTCAATGAACTCATCATTCGGTTTCCTTACTGGGTGCAGCCGCGCTCGCGCAGCAACTGGGCGAGGGTGGCAACACTGCGGAACTGGGCGCGCGCGGCGTCGTCGCCCGCTTCGATTTGCAGGCCGAAGCGCTTGCGCAGGGCGATGCCCAACTCGAGCGCATCGATGGAGTCCAGGCCGAGGCCATCGCCGAACAAGGGAATGTCGTCGGCGATGTCGTCCACCGCAATGTCTTCCAGTTCAAGGGACTGGACGATCAATTGCTTGATTTCAAGTTCTAGTGAAGCCATGTTGAGAAATCTGATCGATGAAAAAATGTTCGGCGAGCGCCGTCAGGCGTCTCGCCGCCAATGGGGCAAGCACGTCCTCGTTGGCGGGCGCGAAGCGAACCGGCGCGGCGGCCACGTGCTCGCTCAAGTCGTCTTCCAGCACACGAACGCGCAGGGTCGGCGTGGATGGGGGGAGTGAGTGCCACCGGTGTTGTTTCGTATAGGCAGGCGGATCACAGTCGATCAGCACGGGCAGGATCGGGCAGTCATGTGCCAGCGCGATGTGCGCGAAACCCCGGGAGAACTTGCCGAGCTGGCCTCGCGACGGGCTGCGTGTGCCTTCGGGAAACACGATGAGGGGCACCGCGTCGGCCAGCGCCGCTTCGCTGGCACCGACGAGCGAGGGTCCGCCGTCGTTACGGAGATAGCCGGCCGCGCGTACGATGCCGGCGAACAGCGGGTTGCGCCAGTGCCGACTGGTGACGATGCAGCAGGCGCGCGGCATGAGTGAGAGCAACACCATGACGTCCATGTACGACGGGTGATTGGCGATCACGATGGCGCGGCCCAGGTGCCGCAGTTTCTCGGCATTCTGGATGTCGAAGCGGATGACGCCCAGGGCACGCGAAGCCGCGACGAGCGCGGCGAAGCCGTGATGCACGATAGCCATGGCGCAGCGGCGGCGGCGGCGCGTGGACATCGGAAGCAAAAGGAGTGCGGGGAATACGATCAGCGAAAAGAGGAGACCGCCGACGGCGAAGCACGACCATAGCCACAGCGACGCCGTGCGCCGCCGCAGGAGCTCCCACCGTAGTTGTGTACAAGAATCAGACATTGGCATGCCGTGCGTCCTCGTGCCATTCCCACTGCCAATCGTGGCGTTCGCCGCGCCAGAGGTCGCTGCCGCCCTCCAGCAGCGACGTGACCAGACTCTGACATTGCGCGCGGCGCTCCGCGTGCGCCTCGCGAGCGGTCGGCAGATGCATCGTGCAGGTCAGGCGCGCGGTGGCACCGGATTCGATCAGTAGCGCCAGAGCGCTCGCGCTGTCGTCGATCTGGCGCGACGTCGGGCCAAAGCAGGCCGGCGGCGCTTCGAAGGCGTAAATCACCAGCAGCGGCGCGTCGGGGGCCTCCCGATGTTGCGTCCATGCGTCGAGCAATGCGTAGCCAAGCGTATCGTCGAGCGCGGCGATGGCATTGATGGCCGAGCGGTCGTCGCGCGCAATGCTGAGCACGCCGGGGGTTGCATTGAGGACCGACAAGCTGAACGCGGTTGGCGAGGGCGGCTCGCCGCGAACCAGCGCGTCAAGCATTTGCGTGGTGCGCTGGATCTCGCCGTGCTGAGAGGCGTACACGACCCGGCACTTGGGCGGCAGCGGACCGCACGCCGTGGCGGCCGACAACGCCAGTCGGGCGAGCGGGCTCAGACGCCGGCGCAACATGGGATCGATGTCGCCGACCTCCGGCTTGCGGGCCGACGCTGCGTCATGTTGACGATAGGCCCACCGGCGCACAGGCAATGCCCAGTGGGCAACGGTGCGGGACGATCCAGCCGTCGCCGAGTGCGCGGGCACCGTGGGTAGCGGCGTCGATTCCCCAGCGGGAACGGCTTCCGAACTCCATAGGGCTGTGCGACGCATCGTTCGCGGGTCGATGTTGTCTGGCATGGCGTTTGAGTGAAAAAAAGCGATTGCCGCTTTGCTGAGCCACGCGCTGTTTCGCTAAATGCGTTGTCACGGCCGTCGCTCGATACGGCCGGATATGGCGGGAGATTCGATAATGAATCGGGTCGCCCTTCCATAGCCCCCCAAAAATGGTTGGCGAGCAATTATAGCCAAATGTAAGACACCGAAATATCTGTCAGGCGAAATTTGTGGCGTTTCCGCAGGAAATCAGGAAATGCCTAATGACAGTTTTGGGCGAACGTCTCGGGCGTCATCCAGAAACGGCGGGGCGCATCCCCTTGAGGCGACAAGCGTGAAGGGGTCGCACTATCGAGCGAGTGTGGCCTGGGCGGTGAAGGTGAAATCGCGACGGCCGGACAAGACCGTGGGCGACTGACCTGGCGTTACGGTGACTTCCGTCATGTCGACGGTGCCGTCACGATGGTAGCGAAGCAGGGTGGTGCATCGGGTCCCGTACGCGGGCGACGCAATGAATGCCGCCGATAGCGAGCGTTCCCACGCGCGTGAGACGCCCGTCTCCGGCAACGCGCTGTCGGGCGCTTCGCTGGCGTCGCGCATGATCCGCAGCAGGCTGGCGTCGTCGGCATGGTGTGTCAGTGCATGGGCGAAAGCCTCGCGACGGCTGACCAGCTTGGGCCAGGGCGTGTCGAGCACGGCGTTGGACAGACCGTGGACGCCGGGCGCGATGGCCTGAGCGAGTGGCATGGCGAAGGCGGCCGGTGCCGTGCCGCCGACGTGGTGGGCGCGATTTCCCAACCAGAACAGCTTGCCCGCCGGCAAGTCTCCCGCGAGAAGATTGAATCCTGTGTACTCGTGCGCGTGCCGTTCAATGCGCACCAGATCGTCGTCGAACGAAGTTGCATCGAGCATGGCCGAGACGAGCAGGCCACGCGATGGCGAGTCTTTCGGCGCCATTGGGGCGCGCCCGTCGCGAAAATTCGTCAGTGCGCTGAAGCGTCCCGCACGATTGACGCCCATCCACGTTCCACCGCCGCGTAGATCTCGGCCGGCAAGGACGTCCGGGCGATCGCGCCACCAGTGCAACGGTTCGGCGGGACGCTCGAAGAACTCATCGCGATTGGCGAGCAGGACCAGCGGCGTGGCGGCCTCGGGCTGCCAGGAGAAGACGATCAGGCACATGGTGGCTCGGCGTCGACAAAGCACTCGGCGTGACGCTCACCGTCGATGCGCATCGTCAAGCCGGCCTCGGCGGCCAACGGCGTCAGCGCCGCGACGAACGCGTCGCTGACGCCGTCGTAGCGCTCCATCCACGTTGTGGTGCCGGCGGCGGTGTCGTGGGCGGAGGCGTCGGCGCGCCATTGCAGGCGCCCCGTGACGCCGAAGCGCGCTGCCGTCAGCGCGAAAAGTTGCGCGACGGCCAGACGAGCCGCGCCGGCGTTGTGCGATGAAACGCGGTAGTAGACGTAACAGTCCATTCTCGGGCGCCGCGGCGGCCGGGTCAGGACGCCGCCGCAGACGACGCGGGCGACTCCGTCGGGTCCACGATGTCGTACGGCAATTCGGCGAAGGTCAGCGCGGGGCCATTGGCGGCGCCAAGGCGCACGTCGTCGGCTTCGCGCGCGGTGAGCTTCACTTCGACGAGCGCGTCGTAGCCGCCGTTCGGTGCCGGTGCCGCGTGCACGACCATGCCGCATGGCTGGTCCGGATCGCTTGTCTCGACGAGTTCCTGGCCCGGTGCGGGTTGCGTGGCATCGACGTGCGCCAGATGCAGACGCCGTTTGATGGTGCCGCGATACTGGCTGCGCGCGACAACCTCTTGGCCCGGATAGCAGCCCTTGCGGAAGTTCACGCCACCCACGACCTCCCAGTTCACCATCTGCGGAACGAACTGCTCCTGCGTCGCGCTCGTGACGCGCGCCACGCCGCTATGCACATCGAGCCATGCCGCGAGGGCCGGGGCAACGGCGACCACCCCGGGGGCTTGCGTCAGCGAGGCCCAGACCTCGGCGACACGCGCCACCGGCACGCTCCAGAGGAAGCGCGAGAGCGAGCGTGCCGTGCCGGCCGCCGGCAGTCGGATCAGGTGGGTCGCGTCGTCGCCGAGGGTTGCGTGGGCAACGGCCAGCGATTCGGTGGGCAGTGCGGCGAACGTGTTCGCGAGGACGGCCTCCGCCGCCGGGCCACCGACCTGCAGCAACACGTGCGTGGCAGCACCGTCGGTCAGCTTGACCTTGGCCCGCAGGACGAACATCGACAGTCGTTTCTGTACGGCAGCCTGCACCGTGGCGTCGCACGCCAGATAGATCGTGGCGTCGGCGGACGCATCGCGCCACATCAGGAAGGTGGCGAGCAGGCGCCCCTTTGCCGAGCAGTAGCCGGCCAGCCGCGCCTGTGCGGGCGCCAGGCGCTCGACGTCGTTGGTCAGTTGGCCGTGCAGAAAGCTCGCAGCATCGGCGCCGCTCAGGGCGATCAGGCCGGTGTCGCTCGCCAGCGCGACGAAGCTGCCGGTTTGCAAGGCGTCGAACTGGGCGGCGCGTGCGCTCGCGTTGGACAAAATATCGGGGGAATTCACGTCTGCCGCTTGCGGCAGGAGATCACGCCATTGGGAGGTCATAAACGAAGGTGGCTGTCAATCTGTGAGGGTTCGGCAAGTCAAAGTATTATATTGGGTCTTCCGCCAGAACGTGCGAGCTCGGTTCGACGCGCAAAACGCGCCGCTCGACGCCGTCGGCGCCACGCTGTCTGACCGAGTCCCCCGAACCCGCTGCCGTCGCTGGATGGCTTACCCTGCAATTCATGTCTTTCATCAAACGCCTGTTCGTACTGTTGATTGTCGCTGCGCTCGCGGCGGGCGGCGCATTCTATTATTGGGCGCAAGCCCCCTTGCAGTTGGGCAAGCCAACGCTCGACGTCACGATCAAACCCTACAGCTCGGTGCGCAGCGTGGCGACGCAATTGCGTACCGGCGGCGTGCCGGTACAACCGCTGTTGTTCAATCTGCTGGCTCGCGTCATGGACGTGGGGACCAAGCTCAAGTCGGGCAACTACGAGTTTGCGACCGGCATCACGCCATTCGAGGTGATGGAAAAGCTCGCGCGTGGTGACGTCAACCAGTATGTCGTGACCATCATCGAAGGCTGGACCTTCAAGAAGATGCGTGCCGAACTGGACGCGAACCCGGCGTTGCGGCACGACACGGCCGGGCTTCCCGACGCGGATCTCATGCAGCTCGTGGGCGCCGATCGTGCGGAAGCCGAGGGCATGTTCTTTCCCGACACCTACCTGTTTCCAAAAGGCACGAGCGACGTCGATATCTACAAGCGGGCCTATCGCCTGATGCAGAAGCGCCTGGACGAAGCGTGGGCCGCGCGTGCGCCGGGGTTGCCCTACACGACACCGTACGAGGCGCTTATCATGGCGTCGCTCATCGAGAAGGAAACCGGGCAGGCGGTGGAGCGCGGCCAGGTCGCGGCCGTGTTCGTCAATCGGCTGCGCAAGCGTATGTTGCTGCAGACCGATCCCACGGTGATCTACGGCATGGGGGATCTGTATACGGGGCGCCTGCGCAAGCGCGACTTGCAGACGGACACGCCCTACAACACCTACACCCGCGCCGGCCTGCCGCCGACGCCGATCGCGCTACCGGGCATGGCGTCGCTTGCGGCAGCGTTGAATCCCGCGTTGACCGACGCGCTGTACTTCGTGGCGCGCGGCGACGGCACGAGCCATTTCTCGGCGAACCTCCAGGAGCACAATCGCGCCGTGGACAAATTCCAGCGAGGTGAGCAATGACGCATTCCCCCGAGGCCACGGCCACTGTGCCGGGCAGGTTCGTCACGTTCGAAGGCATCGACGGCGCCGGCAAGAGCACGCACGTCAACGCCTTTGTCGACACGCTGCGTCAGGGCCTCGCCAGTGTGGGGCGCAGCGTCGTCGCCACGCGCGAGCCGGGGGGCACCCCCTTGGGCGAGGCGTTGCGCAAGCTCGTGCTCGATGAGCCGATGGATCTCGAAACCGAGGCGCTGCTGATGTTCGCCGGACGTCGCGAGCATCTGGCGAAGGTGATCGAACCGGCGCTCGCGCGCGGCGACTGGGTCGTCTCCGATCGCTTCACCGATGCGACGTTTGCCTATCAGGGCGGCGGGCGGGGGCTGTCACGCGACAAGCTGGCGATCCTCGAACAATGGGTGCAGGGCACGCGTCAACCCGATCTGACGATTCTGTTCGATCTCGATCCGGCGATTGCCGCCGCGCGGCTGGCGGGCGCCCGGGCGCCGGACAAGTTCGAGCGCGAATCGGCGGCGTTTTTCACACGGGTGCGAGATGAGTACCTGCGTCGTGCCAAGGCCGCGCCGGAGCGATTCGTCGTGATTGACGCCGCGCAAAGCATCGAGGCCATTGCCGGACAACTCGCGGGCGTATTCGCCCGTCTGGGCGTGCCCGGGCACGGGCCGCGCTGACGCGCGATAATCCGCTTGTTCGACCGACTCGCAGCGTCGGTATTTCGCGAATTCGCCATGGCGTAATTTCGCTGTCTCGCCCGACGCATTTATCGGCCAAGGAGCCCATATGCTGTATCCCTGGCAGTCACAGGACTGGACACGCCTGAACGACCTGCGCGCCCAGATGCCGCACGCGCTGCTGTTGCAGGCGGTGCCCGGCATTGGCGAGCTGGCGCTCGCCCGCACGTTCGCGCAGGCCCTGCTGTGCGAATCGCCGCGCGCCGACCACCTGCCATGCGGCACGTGTGGTGCGTGCCAGTGGTTCTCCAGCGGCAATCACCCGGATTTTCGTGCCGTCTGTCCTGAAATATTGGCCGATAGCCTGCCTGGTGCCGACGCCCGTGCCGACGCCGAGGGCGACAAGAAAACCAAGACACCGAGCAAGGAAATCAAGATCGAGCAGGTCCGCGAAGTGATCGACTTCGCGAGCCTGGGTTCGCACCGTCAGGGGCGACGCGTGGTGCTGCTCTATCCGGCGGAGGCGCTCAACGTGCATGCGGCGAATGCCCTGCTCAAAACGCTCGAAGAGCCGCCCGAGGGCGTGGTGTTCCTGCTGGTGACGACGCAGCCGGACCGTCTGCTGCCGACGATTCTGTCGCGTTGCCGCCGCATGGTGTTGACCCGGCCCGATCACGCGCAGGCAACGCAATGGTTGATGGGCGACGCGGGACTCGACGCCGCCACCGCCGCCGCGGTACTGGCCGAGACCGGCGGGGCGCCGCTTGCCGCCCGCGCACTCGCCGAGCCGGACGAGCGCGCCTGGCGCGACTGGCTGATCGGCCAGCTCGCGCAGGGCGCCGCGATCGACGGCTTTGCCTGTGCGGAACAACTGCACAAGGGCAATTTGCCGGGCATTCTGGAGACGCTGCAACGCTGGTGCTTCGATGTGCTCGCGCAGCGCATGACGGGCACCGTACGCTTCTTCCCGAGTCATGCCCAGGCGTTGCGCCGTTGCGGCGACGCGACGGACGACGTGCACCTGCTCGGCTTCCTGCGTGAGCTGGCGCAGCAGCGTCAGGTGCAAAATCACCCGCTCAATACCCGCGTGCTGCTCGAGGCCCTTTTCCTGCAATACCAACAGTTGTTCGGTGGGCCGGCGTCGCGTTGACGCAGGGCACCGGACACCGATCGCACATCATGTTCATCGATTCGCATTGTCATATCAATTTCCCGGAACTGGCCGAGCAGATGCCCGACTTGCTCGCGCGCATGCGTGAGAACAAGGTGAGCCACGCCCTGTGTGTCTCGGTCGACCTGCCGACGCTGCCGCAGGTGCTGGACATCGCAGCACAGCACGACAACGTGTATGCCTCGGTCGGTGTCCATCCCGATTACGAAGACACGCCCGAGCCGAGCGTCGACGACCTCGTGCGTCTGGCCGCCCACCCGAAAGTCGTGGCCATTGGTGAAACCGGGCTCGACTACTACCGGCTCGAAGGTCGCAGCATCGAGGACATGGCGTGGCAGCGCGAGCGCTTTCGCACGCATATTCGTGCCGCGCGCCTCACCGGCAAGCCGCTCATCATTCACACGCGCGCGGCCGCCGAGGATACGCTGCGCCTCATGCGCGAAGAGCAGGCGGGCGAGCCCGCCGGGGTGATGCACTGCTTCACCGAGAGCTGGGAGGTCGCACAAGGCGCGCTCGATCAGAACTTCTATATCTCGTTCTCCGGCATCGTCACGTTCAAGAGCGCCCGCGATTTGCAGGACGTGGCGCGGCGCGTGCCGCTCGAGCGCATGCTGATCGAGACCGATTCGCCGTACCTCGCGCCCGTGCCCTATCGCGGCAAGCTCAATCAGCCGGGCTACGTGCGGCATGTGGCCGAATTTATCGCCGATCTGCGCGGCGAGCCGCTGCAGAAGATCGCCGATGTCACGACGGAGAATTTCTTCCGCCTGTTTTCCACGGCAAAGCCCTGAACCGTAAGACCCGTACCCCTAATCGACCGAACTGCCTTTCCGTTATTCACCGGACTACCGACAGGAGCTCCCAATGCGCAAATTTTCGATGATCCGAGCCTGGATGTTGCTCAGCGTGCTTTGTCTGACGGCATGCGCCACGGCGGCCACTTCCAATAGCGCTCTGGTCAAGGCGGTCGTCTTCAACGACACAAAATCCATCGCCCAAGCGCTCAAGGCGGGGGTCGACCCGAATTCGACGGACGAAAAGGGCAACCCGCTGCTGGTGATCGCGATGCGCGAAAAGTCGGTGGACGTGGCGCGCCTGCTCATCGACGATAAGCGCACGGATCTCGATGCGACCAACGCGGCAGGCGAGAACGCGATGATGATCGCCTCGCTGCAAGGCCTCACGCCGATGGTCAAGCTGCTCATCGACAAGGATGCCGAAGTCAACAAGAAGGGTTGGGCGCCGCTGCATTACGCCGCGACCAACGGGCACGATGACATCGTGCAGATCCTGCTGGACGCGTCGGCTTACGTCGATGCCGAGTCGCCCAACGGCACCACGCCGCTCATGATGGCCGCTCGCGGGGGGCACATCACCACGTGCAAGGTGCTGCTCGATGGGGGCGCGGATGTCCGTCTCAAGAACCAGATCGGCATGACGGCCATCGACTTTGCCAAGCAAACCCACCAGAAGGAAATCGCGGACGGCCTGCAAAAACGTTTGGCACAGGTGCAGCAGTCGCGTCCGGCGGGCAAGTAAGACCGTCCGCCCGTCGCGACCTTATCGTGGCAGATCATGGCGGCGCGTCGTGCGGCTCGCCGCGCCCTCTGGCGACGTTCACCCGTCGACTGAGGCCGCGGCCGGTTGCGTACGCAGCAAGGCTGGTTTAGCGGCGGTCGTCGGCGGTCGCAGATCGGCGATGAACCGGTTGCGCCACGTCGACAGATTGTGCTCGCGCAGCGTCGCCATCATGCTGGCGTGGCGCGTCTGGCGCTCCGAAAGTGACATGTTCAGCGCCGTGCGCAACGCTTCGGCCATGCCGTCGATGTCATAGGGATTCACGATCAGCGCGCCGTCCAGTTCCTGAGCGGCGCCCGCGAAGCATGACAGCACCAGCACGCCGGGATCCGCCGGATCCTGCGACGCCACGTATTCCTTCGCCACGAGATTCATGCCGTCGCGCAGCGGCGTGACGTAACCCACCTGCGACGCCCGGAAGAACGACATCAGGACTTCGTGAGCGTAGCGTTTGTTGATATAGCGAAGCGGCGTCCAGGCCAGATCCGAGAAGCGCCCGTTGATATGCCCCGCCTCGGTTTCCAACTGTTGGCGAATTTCCCCATAGCCCGCCACGTCCGAGCGGCTGGGCGGTGCGACCTGAACGAAACTCACGGTTCCTTGCTGGTTCGGCCACAGTTCGAGCAGGCGCTCGAACGCGCGAAATCGTTCGAGCATCCCCTTCGAATAATCGAGGCGATCCACGCTCATGATGAGCTTGCGGTCCTGCAGCCCCTGTTTCAGATCGAGGATGTGCTTGACCGTCGCGCGCGCGGTCGCCTGCTGCGCAATCTCGTCGGGATACACGCCGATCGGGTAGACGCCCGTGCGCAGCGTGCGACCAAAGGCCGTGACGGTGCCGTCGTCGTGCAGGGTCGCACCGGCGTGGCGTACCAGATAGTCGGTAAACGCCGTGCGGTCGGTTTCGGTCTGGAAGCCGACGAGGTCGTACTCGCACATCGCGCGCACCAGCGCTTCGTGCGGCGGCACGGTCATGAGGACCTGTGGCGAGGGGAACGGAATGTGCAGAAAGAAGCCGAGTCGCTGCTGTACGCCGATCTGGCGACACGCCTGCGCGAACGGCAACAGGTGGTAGTCGTGCACCCAGATCAGGTCGTCGTGCTCAAGCAGCGGTGCGAGCAGCGCGGCAAAGCGCGCGTTGACGTGGCGGTAGCCGTTGTAGTCGTCGCGCTGGTAGCGCGTGAGGTCGTCGCGGTAATGGAAGGTCGGCCACAGGGTCGCGTTCGAAAAGCCACGATAGTAGGTGTTGTAGTCGCGGCGCGTGAGCGGCACGGTCGCGAACGTGACGTTGTTGCGGTGGGCGATCTCGGGCACCGTGGCCGGCTCGGCGTCGATTTCCCCATTCCAGCCGAACCACATGCCGCCGGTATCCTTGAGTGCTTCGTACACACCGATCGCCAGTCCGCCTGCGGTCGGTTTGCCCTCGGTGATGGGGGCGACCCGATTCGATACGATGACCAAGCGACTCATGCTCCGTTCTCCTTTGAGGGTGGGGGCGGGCT
Source organism: Pandoraea cepalis (assembly GCF_902459665.1). Taxonomy (GTDB): domain Bacteria; phylum Pseudomonadota; class Gammaproteobacteria; order Burkholderiales; family Burkholderiaceae; genus Pandoraea; species Pandoraea cepalis. The sequence goes on from NZ_CABPSL010000004.1 coordinate 148,846, forward strand.
GGCGGGGGGCAATGTCAGCAGCCAGGCCGTGAGGGCCTCGGGCGACGGCAGACGGTGGCGGGCACACGTCTCGCCGTCGCCGATCTTGATCGTGATGCCGCCCAGCGCATTCACCTCGGCAAACCCGGCCTCGTCGGTCAGGTCGTCGCCCGCGAAGAGCGGCGTTCGACCGGCGAACGGCGCCTCTTGCAGCAAGGTGGTAATGGCTCGGCCCTTGCTGACGTGGCGCGCACGCAGCTCGAAGACCAGCTTGCCGGGTTGCAGCACGAAGCGCTCGGCATGCAGTTCGGCCAGGGCGCGCATGGTGTCGCGCGCCACGCTTGCCAGTTCAGGGGCCCCACGGTAGTGCAGCGCCAGCGCGCTGCCCTTGTTCTCCAATAATAGGCCGGGGTGCTGGGCGACGAGCGCGTGCAGCGGCGCGATCATCGACGCAATTCGCTCCGCGTCGACGGCATAGCCCTCGGCGCGAACGCGTTCGCCGTCGGCATGGCGGATTTCCGCCCCGTGCAGGCCGGCGGCGGGCACGCGTAACGGGGCGAGCAGGCCGTCGATATCGTCGATGGCGCGCCCCGAGACGACGGCGATGGCGCCGCACGCGCGGTGGAACAGGCTGGCGAGAACATTGGCCGTGTCGAGCGGCAGCCTGACCGCGTCGGGACGCGGTGCGAGCGGGGCCAACGTGCCGTCGAGGTCGAAAAAGAAGGCGACCGTGGTGACATCGACGTGGCAAGTGTCGGCCGGTGTCGTGTCGCGTGTCGCGGGCGGGGAAGACGCTAGGGGTTGCATGGCACTCCGTCGCTATCGTGCCGCAGGTCGATAGGTCATCGCCGGGGCCGAGCGGCGGGCGCAGGGGAGGGCAGACGAGACGTGACGTGCGGCGGTTCGGTGGGCGGGAGCGCGGACATCCGCGCGGAAGACATCATCCTACCCCGTCAAAAACCGACAGGAAGTCGTCCGTTCAATGAAACGCTTGTCGGATGACGCCTACAAGGTTTGGAAAGTTAAATTGGTATTGAATATGAGAATCGTTTGCAATAACATTCCACAATTGCCGTAAAGTAGACGATCGGGGACGGCGGCACGGCATACCTGCCGCGCATGCGCCGATTCCGGCGCTCGAATGTGCGCCGGACGATAACGATGATGAAAAGACTCTGGTTTCAGTTGCATTGGGCTTTCGGCATTACCGCCGGGCTGGTGTTGGCCGTCGTCGGTCTGACCGGCGCGCTGCTTTCTTATGACGACGCCCTGACTCGGGCCTTCAGTCCGGGCGTGATGACCGTAGCGGTGCGCGACACGGCGCCGCTGCCGATTCCCGAGTTGCTCGCGCGCGTGCATGAGGCGGCGCCCGACCGGCGCGTTCTGCTCATGACGATGACGCGCGCGCCGCAAGACGCGGTCGGCGTGCGGCTGTCCGTGGGCGATGGGCCGCGCGGCGAGACGTATTTCGTCGACCCCTACACCGGGCAGATGCTTGGCCGGTCGCAGGCCGATGCCGTCTTCCGGTTCATTATGGATATTCACCGTTTCCTCACGGTGGACGGAATCGGCAAGCAGATTACGGCGGCGGCCACCATGCTGCTGTTCGTGCTGGCGCTGAGCGGCCTGTATCTGCGTTGGCCGCGACGGGTAGGTCACTGGCGAGCCTGGTTACATATCGATCTCAAGAAGCGCGGTCGTCCATTCCTTTGGAACCTGCACGCCGTGATCGGCACGGTGGTGCTGGTGCCGTATCTGCTTTCCGCCACGACAGGCTTGTATTGGTCATACGACTGGTGGCGCGGCATGCTGTTTTCCATCGCGGGTGTGTCGCCGCCGGTGCGCAATAAGCCGGCTGCCCCGCCGACGCGGCGCGCGCACGGCGAAGGCAAGCCGGCGGCGCTGCCGGATCTGGCCGCGACGACGACATCCGAGATGACCACGGCGTGGCGCAGCTTCACCGGGCACGTGCCGGACTACACCAAGGTGTCCCTGCGTCCGGCGCAGAAATCCGGTGGTCCGCTGCAGGTGACGTGGCTCGACACGTCGGCGCCGCACGAGCGGGCGTTCAACCGTCTGGAGATCGATGCGGCGTCCGGCGCGATTCGCAACGAAGACCGGTACGCTCAGAAAACCACGGGCGGCCAATGGATGGCGAGCATCTACGCGCTGCATCGCGGCAGCTTCTTTGGACCCGCGGGCGTCGTTGTCATGATGCTCTCGAGCCTGATGATGCCGGTGTTTTTCGTCACGGGCTGGATGTTGTATCTGGACCGGCGCAGGAAGCAACGCGCGCTGGCGGCATCGCGCCCGGTCGTGGCGAGGTCTGGCTCGCCGGTCGCTGCGGGGGGGACGTTCGCGGACGATGGGGTGTTGATCGGCTACGCCAGTCAGAGTGGCGTGGCGGAAGACCTTGCGTGGCAGACGGCCGGCATGCTCGAAGGCGCGGGCGTCCGGGCCCAGATCCAGCCGCTGGCGCGCATCGGTCAGGCGCAACTCGGCTCGGCCAGGCGGGCGCTGTTCATCGTCAGCACGTTCGGCGATGGCGAGCCGCCCGACAGCGCGCGCCGCTTTGCACAGCAATTGATGAATCGGGCGATGGCCTTGCCGACGTTGCGCTTCGCGATGCTCTCGTTGGGGGACAGTCATTACGACCGATTCTGCGGATTCGGCCGCAAACTCGATGGTTGGCTGCGTGCGCAGGGCGGCGTGGCGGCATTCGAGCCCATCGAAGTCGACCGTGGCGATCCGGGCGCGTGGGTGCGCTGGCAAGACCGGCTTGGCGAGTGGTTCGGCCATCCGCTGGCGGCGTCGAAGCCACACGACGGCCCCCGCTTTCAGCCGTGGACGTTGGTCGAGCGCGACCTGCTCAATCCCGGCAGCGCTGGTTTGCCGGCCTTTCACCTGGCGTTCACCCCGCCGTCGGGCGTGCAATGGATGGCGGGCGATCGGGTCGACGTGCGGCCGCGCCACTCGGTCGCACGCGTGGACACTTTCCTCTCGAGGAGTGTCTGGGCACGCGACGTGCGGGTGAGTGTCGCTGGGCGCGAGACGACGCTGGGCGACGCGTTGCGCGAACGCCTGTTGCCCGACACCGCTCCGCCGGCAGGCATCGATCTGCACGATTGGCTGGCGCGTCTGGCGCCGTTGCCCGTGCGCGAGTATTCGATTGCATCGACCTGCGACGAGGGGCGACTGATGTTGCTCGTGCGCCAGGTTCGCCATCCCGATGGCTCGCTGGGCCTGGGTTCCGGCTGGCTCACCGAGGGCGTGGCGTTGGGCGAGTCTGTGTCGATGCGGGTGCGTCCGAATCCCGGCTTTCACGGCCCGGCGGCGGGGCGCGGCATGATCCTGATCGGTAACGGCACGGGATTGGCCGGACTGCGAGCGCACCTTGCCGAACGTATCGCTAACGGACAGCGGCGCAACTGGCTGATTTTCGGTGAGCGTCACGCGGCGCACGATGATTTCCACGACGCGACGTTGTGTGCATGGCACGCGCAGGGCGGCATTGCCTGCCTCGACCGCGTGTATTCGCGTGACCAGGCGCAACGCCGCTACGTCCAGGATCGGGTGCGCGAAGCCGCACAGGACATTGCGGCCTGGGTGGCGCGCGGCGCGTCGATTTATGTGTGCGGCAGCCTCTCCGGCATGGCGCCCGCAGTGGATGCCGCGCTGGCCGACGCCATCGGAACGGACGTCCTGCTCGACCTGTCGGCGCAGGGACGCTATCGCCGCGACGTGTATTAGACGTGCCGAGGCGGTGTGCTAACGTAGTGACAGGGCCCGGTCTCGATCGGGCCCCTCGTCCGTTGGTTTCGCGTGGACTTGCCCATCGTCCATCACCGTAGGAGGGGCCATGACGGCAACGTGGCAGATCGTAGTGCATGGGCTGGTGCAGGGCGTCGGCTATCGCGCCGCGTGCGTGGACGAGGCGCGCCGGATCGGACTCCGCGGTTGGGTACGCAACCGGCGCGACGGTACGGTCGAGGCCATCGCGCAGGGGGAGCCCGATCAGCTACTCGCGTTGTGCGAATGGATGCGCGAGGGGCCGCAGCACGCGCAGGTCTCGTCGTGCGAAGTCGACAAGGCCTGGGTTGCGGATTCGCCGATCAAAGGCTTCGAGCAGCGCGCGAGCATTTGATCGGCGGTGGCGATCCTCAAGCCGCGAGCGCCAGTCTGCCCTGGGGCGTGTCGAGCGTCGCGACGGTCTCGTTGAGCGCGGGGGGCCGCGCGGCTTCGTGAGCCGACAGTCGGAACAGCGCGACCGACTCGCGCAGGCGCATGGCCTGCGTTTCCAGCGCGGCAGCCGCGGCGGAAGCCTCTTCCACGAGCGCGGCGTTCTGCTGCGTCATCTCGTCCATTTGCGTCACGGCCCGGTTGACTTGTTCGATCCCGCTCGACTGCTCCACACCGGCCGCCGAGATTTCGCCCATGATGTCGGTCACGCGTTTGACCGACTGCACGACATCCACCATCGTCGCGCCCGCGCGCTCGACCAGGCGGGTGCCCGTCTCGACGCGGTTACCCGACGCCTCGATCAAGCCCTTGATTTCCTTGGCCGCCGACGCGCTGCGCTGCGCCAACGTGCGGACCTCGCCTGCCACCACGGCAAAGCCGCGGCCCTGCTCGCCAGCGCGGGCGGCTTCGACCGCTGCGTTGAGCGCCAGGATGTTCGTCTGAAAGGCGATGCCGTCGATGACCGTCAGGATATCGGTGACTTTTTGCGACGCCGCGGCGATGTCGCGCATCGTCGTCACGACCTCCTGCACCACGTCGCCACCGCGCGACGCGGTCTCCGACGCGGTGACGGCGAGTTGGCTGGCGGCTCGGGCGTTTTCGGCATTTTGTTTGACCACGGCGGTCAGCTCTTCCATGCTCGCCGCTGTTTGCTCCAGCGACGACGCTTGCGCTTCCGTACGCTGCGAGAGGTTGGCGTTGCCTTCGGCAATCTCGTGAGCGTTCGCGTGAATGGCTTCCGTACTCTCGCGCACCGTGCCGACCGTGCTGGCGAGACCGTCGCGCATCCGGCCGAGGGCACCGAACAGTTGACCCATCTCGTTACGCGTGTGTTGCTCGACGCGCTGGCTCAGATCGCCGGCGGCCATCCGCTCGAAATGCGAGATGGCGTCGCGAATCGGACGCAGCACGGCGCGCGCGAGCATGGCGCGGCCCCACAGCGCGAGGAGCAGCGCAACGGCCAGGGTTGCCCCCAGGGTGATGCGCATGACGTTGTAGCGGTGCTGGGCCACGTCGAATCGGGCCTTTTGCCGCGCGATCTGGATCTCCTGCAACTCGCGCATGGCCGCGTCGAGCGCCGCATAGGCCGGCGGGGCGACGCGCGCCTGAATCTGATGGAACCCAGCGACATCGCCTTGTTTCAGGGCGTTGAGCGCAGGCGTGACGACCTGATCGAAAAAGGCGCGGCGCTTGGCGTCGGTTGACTTCGCCAACTCCGCTTCGTGCGCATCTTCTTTGGGACGTTTCAGATAATCGCTCCACAGAGCGTCCGACGCCGCGATGTATTGGCTGCCTCGTTTGAGGACTTTCGCCGACTCGTCCGGGTCGGCGCCCAGGCTGACGTATGACGCATAGGCCGCCATCGCCAGGCGGTTGCGCAGCATCTGCTCTGCAGTTCCCTTGACCTCGGCCAGGGCCGGCGTGTCTTGCGTAGCCATCTCGCTCAGGGAGGCATTGCTGGACCCTAGCGCCTGGAGGCCCAGGACGCTAACGAGGACGAGTAGTGCGCCAAGCAAACCGAGGACCAGTGTCAGACTGGTCCGAATCGTAATGTTCTTATACATAGGGATCGATAGTTTGAATGCCTGGGCCGCAGAGTCAGCGCGCGCGGCCTCCCTGCCCGTCGGTGTCTCCAGAACGGGTCATAGGGATTATCGGCAGATGAGAGGCAGAACTTGAACCGTTCGGCTCGGGCGATTCCGAAAGTGCGGCGTCCACAAGAGAAGATCGGAATTTGCGCAGTCGCAAACGACTTGCAAAAGGCCAGACTTGAAGACTCTTACGGTTTCTTCAGTACGCCAAAACGCGCGAATCGTGATGCGGCGTCAACGACGCGATGAATCTCGACAAATTCAAATTCCCGCGCGGCGGCCGCGATGTCGGCGGGTTTTCCTCCGACGGGGCACACGTGGCAACGTCAAGCGGGCCGGAGGGGTGGGGTAGTGATGCCCCATGGGCTGCCAGTACCTTTCGACTGGCATTGGTGCACGAATTGCGTGCTCCGTTGCAGGTGCTGCAAGGGCATCTGGATGCGCTTTGGGGCGAGGGCGGCCGCCTGGAGGATAGGCGTGACCTGGGTGACCCGCCTGTCGATGCGGGCGCGATGGCGCCAAGGGAACGACTTGGCGCCATGCGCAATATGCTCGACGTCGTTGCGAGCGCGGTGGACGACGTGCTGCACCTGGGGCAGGACGACGTCACGGAACTCCCGCTTCGCGAGGCCGCTTTCGAGGTGCGCGCGTGCCTCGACGCGGAGGTCGACGGGTTTGCTGGGGCGGCGCACACCAAAGGGCTCGTGCTCGAATGCCATATTCCCACCGAGGTGCCCGTCATGATTCAGGGAGACGCAGCCCGATTGCGCCAGATCCTGCGAACGCTGCTCGACAATGCGCTGAAATACACCGTTTGTGGCGGTGTGGCGGTCAAGGCATCGTGGCGCGCCGCTGCGGCGCACGACGCTGCCTTGACCGGGAAGCGGCGCGACGCCGGTACGGGACAACTGACGATTCACGTTTGCGACACCGGGCCCGGCATTCCGGCGGGCATGGAAAACGCCGTCTTCGCGGCATTTGCCCGTGCCGACCGCTCGGTGCCCGGCTCCGGGCTGGGATTGTGGATCGCCCAGCAATGGGCGCGGCGCATGGGGGGCGCGCTCAGCGTTGAGCCGTCGACGACCGGCGCCCGCTTTCGCTTGTCGGTACCCTTCGCCACACCCGATGCCGTGCCTTCCTCCGGCGTAGCTCGCGCTGAGGCGTGCGAGTCGCCCGCGTCGCCAGCGACGCCAATGGCTTCGCCGCCCGCATCGGCGCCGGCGGTGCCTGTCGCACACGTTGACGTGCGTCCCGGGTTGCGGGCGCTGGTGGTGGACGACCACGTCATGAATCGCAGGATCCTCGGCGACCAGTTGTCGTCGCTCGGTTGCGTCGTCGCGCGTGCGGGTGAACTGAGCGACGCGTTGCTCCAATGGACGGCGCAAGAGGTCGATGTCGTGCTCACCGATGTGCAGCTCGGCGGTGCATGCGGCCTGACGCTGGCGAAGACGCTTCGCACATTGGCCCCGGTGCTCGGTCGCGCATCGCCCGTGGTGTTCGCGGTGACGGGGTCGGTCGTCGGCGCGCGGGCAGCACGAGACGCCGGTATCGACGGCGTGTTGACGAAGCCGGTATCGCGCCAACGGCTGGCGCAGATGCTGGCGGTGCGGTGGCCTTGCGAGGCGAGCGAGGTGAACGAGGTGAGCGAATGCGTTGCGCCGCCGAATGCGGGTGAGCGCCCGAAGGCATCGCGGCCGCCGCTGCATGACGATCCGTACGCACGTCGCTTGATGCGCGAGGAAATGGCGAAGGATCTTGCGCGCTTTCGCCGCCTGATCGCCTCACGGCGCGCGGAGGACATCGACGCGGCGCAGGCACTGCTGCATCGCATGCGCGGGGCGTGCCGCATGTTCGGCGATCCGGCGTTGACGGCGCGATGCGATCGGCTGGCCGAGAAGCTCACGGACTGCCGAATCGCGCTGGACAATCAGACGTAGCGGTAGACGGCGAGAAAGTGACAGGCCGTACCGCCGATGGCAAATAGATGCCAGACCAGATGGCCGAATTTGATATGGCCGTCGAGCGAGTAGAAAAGGGCGCCGACGGTGTAGGCAACGCCGCCGGCGTACAGCCAGTCTGCGCCAGGGCCGGGGATGGCGGCGAGCACCGGACCGGCGACCAGTACGGCGATCCAGCCTAGCCCAACGTAGAGCAGGGTGGAGACGAGCGGCCGGTCGAGCAGGCCGAGTCCCTTGGCAACCAGCCCGGCAATGGCCATGGCCCATACGCCGGTCAGCAGCGGCCAGCCCCACGGGTCGTGAAGGATCTTGACGGTAAAGGGGGTGTACGTCCCGGCAATGAAGAGAAAGATGGCGCAATGATCGACACGCATGAACAGCCGTTTCGCACGGCCATCGGGCAAGCCGTGATACAGCGCGGACGCCAGATAGACGATCACCATGGTGATGGCGAACACGCCGATGCCGATCTGCTCTCCCGTGCTTGGCAACGGCGGGCGGACCGCCGTGAACAGGGCGGGCGTGGCGGCGAGGGCGGCCATGCAGGCAATGCCGTGACTCGCGCTATTGGCGAGTTCTTCGCCGCGCGTCTGTGCGCGTCCGGTCGCTTTCATGCCGCCTTCTCCTGTGTGGATCTCGCGATCACGACGGATGTGCGTCGCGCCATTTGCGAACCGCTTCCATCGTGTTGGTGACGTGTTTATCCGGATCGAGGCTCACATAGCTGTAGATCACCTTGCCGTCGGGGGCAATGACATACGAGACGCGATTGGCATAGTCGGGTTTGAGCGAAAGCACGGCGTCGTAGGCCCGCATGATGCGCTGATCCGTGTCGGCCGCCACGGCAAACTTGCTGCGGCACTCGGACACGGAGAACTTGTTGAGCGTTTCGATGTTGTCGTGCGAAACGCCGATGACCGTGGCGCCCATCGCCTTGAACTTGTCGGTGGCCTCCGCGAAGTCGTGCGCTTCGATCGTGCATCCTTCGGTGAACGCGGCCGGATAGAAGTACAACACGACGGGGCCCTTCTTCAGGGCGTCGGCCAGCGAGAACGTGAAGACCTTGCCGCCGAGCGACGCTTGGGCAGAGAAAACAGGGGCGGGGGTGCCGTTCTTCAGGGCGGCGTGCGCGGGAATGAAGCACCAGGCCGTCACCCCGACAATGGCGGCTGCGGCAGCGATTCCGAACCAACGTTTCATGCAGGACTCCTGGAGTGAATGCTTAAGCATAGAGGCTCGCGACGGCGGTGTCCAACGGGGAGGATATCCCTCCATGCCGCAGCCATCGGGGCAGGGCAGTCGGCAGTCTACTGCGGGAATCGTGACACGATTCGGTCACCGTCGTGTCATGAAGCGTGCGAGGTCGCGTCGGCAGGCTCGCCGCGATCGCGGCCGCCCTGCCTGAGCGTCGCCTGCGGCGCGTTACCGCTTCTTGGCGCTCCTCACCGTTCCCCACCGTTCCTCACCGCTCGTTACCGTTGCCGATCGGCAGAACCGTCGTCGACTTGATCTGCGAGAGCGCGATCATCGAGTTGACCTCCTGGACCATTGGCAATTGCGAAAGACGTTCGAAGAAGAATCGCTCATAAGCCTCGACATCGCGTGTGACGATGCGCAGCAAAAAGTCGACATTGCCCATGAGCACGTGGCATTCGAGCACTTCCGGAAAATCCTGAATGGCCTTCGAGAACTCGGGCAGCGCGTTGCGATTGTGGCCGGCCAGTTTTACGTGAGCGAACAGCATCACGTTCAATCCGACCTTCTTGCGATCGACGAGCGCAACGCGTCGTTCGATGACGCCTTCGGCATCGAGTCGGTCGATGCGACGCCAGCACTGCGATTGCGACAGTCCGATGCGCTCGCCGATTTGTGCGGCCGAGAGCGAAGCGTCTTCTTGAAGCAGTGCGAGAATTTTCTCGTCGAATTCGTCAATTTGCATGATTAATTCTCAATGGCCTGAATATTTGAATGAATCATGTGAAATCAATGGCGTTTTGTCAACGATACGCGAAGCATTTGCTGGCCGATCCCGGTAAGCTGGGTTCTCATTGGGCCTAATCGCCGCCACAATGCCTCCCGATTCGATGGATCCCGCAGGAATACACGTACCCATGAAACTTGATCTGACGTTCCCCGCTGCCGAAACCGCGACCGGCGCCGTCGCCCAGCCTGTTGCCCCGTTGTCTGCGAAGGGGGCCGAGTTGATTGCGCGGACCTTGGTCGAGATTGGCGTGGATACCGTCTTCTGCTATCCCGGTGGCGCCAACCTCGAAATGCTCGACGCGCTCTCGCGTGTGGCCATCACACTGGTACGAACAGAGCACGAACAAGGCTCGGTCTTCGGTGCGCAAGGCTATGCGCGTGCCACGGGCAAGCTCGGCGTATGTCTGGCGACCTCCGGCCCCGGCGCGACGAATCTCGTCACGGGCATTGCCGACGCCGCAAGCGATTCCGTGCCGATTCTCGCCATCACCGGCAACGTCGCCACGCATTGGCTCGGCAAGAACGCGTTTCAGGAAGTCGACATCGTCGCTATCACCCAGCCGGTGACAAAGCTCGCCCGGCAGGTCCGAGAGGCGCGGGACATTCCCGCCGCGTTGCGCGAAGCGTCCGCCTGCGCCATGGCGGGGCGGCCAGGGCCTGTCTTGCTCGATTTTCCGAAGGATATTCAACAGGCGCGTCCCGATCATCCGACCGACAAGCGTGTCACAGCGCCGGTGCCGGCGGGCATGAGCGACGAGACCGCCCAACGGATCGCGGCCTTGCTTGCCCGAAGCGAGCGCCCGGTGATCTACGCCGGGGGCGGCGTCATCGCCTCGGGGACCGGGTCGCAGCTCGTGGCACTGGCCGAAGCGCTCGATTGCCCGGTGGCGCTCACGATGATGGGGCTGGGTGCGATGCCCGACAACCATCCGTTGCTGCTCGGCCCGCTCGGCATGCATGGCGCCTACGCGGCCAACGTCGCGGTCAATGAAGCCGACCTTGTGCTGGCGCTCGGCGTGCGTTTCGACGACCGGGTGATCGGCGATCCGGCCTCATTCGCGCGGCATGCCACGATCGTCCATATCGATGTCGACGCCGCCGAAATCGGTAAGAACAAGCCCGTCGCGCTCGGCGTGCATGCGGATCTGCGCGACGCCTTCGCCGGCCTGCTGGCGCACGCGTCGCGCCGCAACGTGCCGGATTGGCACGCCTACTTGCGCGAGCGGTGTGAGGCGCATCCGCTGCGGGCGCTCCGGCAGGCGGGCGCAGCGGATGCGGTCAATGAGGCCGACTCTGTGGGCGCGCTGACGGGCGTCGCTGTCATCACGGCACTCGCGGCGCTTCTGCCGCCGCAAGCGGTCGTGACCACGGGCGTCGGACAGCACCAGATGTGGGCGATGCAGCACCTGCGACTTCGCCAGCCGCGCACGTTCCTGTCGAGCGCGGGGTTCGGCACGATGGGCTTCGGCTTGCCGGCAGCGATCGGTGCCAAAGTGGCGTTGCCGGACGTCCCGGTCATCGACATCGACGGCGACGGCAGTCTGAACATGTCCGTCAACGAACTGTCGACCTGCCGCCGCTATGGGCTGGGCGTCAAGGTGCTGGTCATCAACAACCAGTGGCTGGGCATGGTCCGCCAATGGCAGGACATGATCTACGCACGCAATCGCGTCGCGTCGTCGCTTGTCGACCCGAACGCGCCGGACGGGGCCGGCGACGGGCGTCCGTATCCGGACTTCGTCACCATTGCCGCGGGGTATGGGGTGGCGGGCGCCCGTGTGACCCGGGCAGACGCGTTGCCCGCCGCCCTCGCCCGCATGCTCGAAGACCCGAGCGAGCCGTATCTGCTGGACGTCCTCGTCGCCCGCGAGGACGACGTTTATCCGATGATTCCCGCAGGCAAGTCGTATCGCGATATGGTCTTCGGTCCCGGCCAGACGGCAGGCCCCATCGCGGTGGGAGCGTTCTGACGCACGGGCCCGGCAGGCGAGGCGCGACCGTGCGGGCGGGCTCTGGCGCGTGCCAACCTTGCGTTTTCATTCTCATCCGGCGGGAATTGGATCGCACGTCGCGAGATCGCAACGTCCTAAACCGAGGCGGTGGCTTTTTTTCATTTCGGTGACGGCGCGGAGTATCATTGCGCTCTTTCAAGAATTCTCGCCAAGGAAATCAACATGTTGACGAAGCGCCTCGTGCTGGCCGCCGCCTGTTTTCTGACGACCTTCGCCGCGTTGCCGGCGGCGCAGGCCGCCGATCCCACGTACACGGTGGGCGCAGGCGGTACGTATCGCCCGTTCGAGTTCGAAACGCCGCAGAAGGAGCTGGCCGGTTTCGACGTCGATATCATCAAAGCCATCGGCAAGGCCGGCGGGTTCAATGTGAAGCTGGTCAGCACGCCGTGGGAAGGCATCTTCGCCACGCTCGACCAGGGCGATCGCGACATCATCATTTCGGGCATCACCATTACCGACAAGCGTCGTGAAATGGTGGACTTCTCGGCCCCATATTTCCCGGCCGATCAGGTCATCATCACCTCGCCGGGTGCCAAGGTCGCGGGTCTGGCCGATCTGAAGAAGCTTCAGGTGGGGGTGGTCAACTCGAGCACCGGCGACATTTCCGTGTCGGAAGAACTGGGCCGCACGAGCACCGCGATCCGCCGCTTCGACAATACGCCGCTGATGCTCGAAGAGCTGTATCGCGGGGGTGTTGACGCCGCCGTGGGCGACGTGGGCGTCATCAAGTTCTACATCAAGAGCCATCCGGAAAAGCCGTTCAAGCTGGTCTACGACAGCAAGTTCAAGCGCCAGTACTTCGGCATCGCCGTGAAGAAGGGCAATAAGGTTGCGCTCGACAAGATCAACACCGGTCTGAAGAAGATCGTGGCCGACGGCACCTACGCCAAGATCTACAAGCAGTGGTTCGACGCCGACGTGCCGTCGCTGCCGCAACAGTAAGCAACGCGTGTAAGATTCGCGCCACGCTCGCCAGAGACCTGGCCACTCGCGGCCCGTGAGCTGATCGTCGACTTCCGACGTCAACCCCCGGGCCGCGAGCGTTTTTCTGCCGGCCCGCCGGTTCGTTTCATTTTGTGAGAAAGGTGCTTCATGGGTGGGTTCCAGTGGAACATCATCAGCGAATACATGCCCCTGTTCGTCGAGGGCACGCTGATGACGCTCAAGTGCACGGTGATCTGCGTGATCGCCGGCACGTTACTTGGGCTCGTGCTGGGCGTCGGCCGACTGGCCGAAGCGCGTCACGGCTTCTACAAGTATTTCCTGCGCTACGCGGTGCAATACCCGGTGCGCTTCTACGTCAGTTTTTTCCGCGGCACGCCGCTGTTCGTGCAGATCCTGCTGATTCACTTCGCGCTGATGCCGGTGCTGATCAACCCCTCGGAAGGGTTGCTCGTGAGTGGCGACCTCGCGCGGGAAATCCGTTCGCAATACGGCGCCTTCATGTCGGCGGTGCTGGCCATCTCGCTGAACGCGGGGGCCTACGTGTCCGAAATTTTCCGCGCCGGGATTCAGTCGATCGATCGTGGGCAGGCGGAAGCGGCGCGCTCGCTGGGCATGACCTATATGCAGACGCTGCGCAAGGTCGTGCTGCCGCAGGCCTTTCGCCGCATGCTGCCGCCGCTGGGCAACAACGCCATTGCGATCGTGAAGGATTCGTCGTTGGCGTCGGCCATCGGTCTGGCGGAACTGGCGTATGCCGCGCGCACAGTATCGGGGGCATACGCTCGTTACTGGGAGCCGTATCTGACGATTTCGCTCATCTACTGGGTGATCACGCTGGTGCTGTCGGCATTTGTTCAACATCTGGAATCGAGGTACGGCAAAGGTGATCGTCGTCAATAACCTGCAGAAGCAGTACGGCGAGGCGCACGTACTGCGCGGCATTTCGTGCCGCATCGAAGAGAGCGAAGTCGTGTGTGTGATCGGGCCGTCGGGCTCGGGCAAGAGCACGTTCCTGCGCTGCCTGAACGGCCTGGAAGACGTGAGCGGCGGTGAAGTGCTCGTCAACGGTTTTCACGTGGAAGACCCGAAGACGGACATGAACGCCATGCGCGCGAGCGTGGGCATGGTGTTTCAGCGTTTTAACCTGTTTCCGCACATGACGGTGCTCGAGAACCTGATCCTCGCGCCGATGCAGGTCAACGGCATCAAGCGTGGCGAGGCCGTGACCATCGCCGAGCAACTGCTGCGCAAGGTCGGCCTGATCGACAAGATCGATGCGTTCCCGAACCAGCTCTCCGGCGGTCAGCAGCAGCGCGTGGCGATTGCCCGTGCGCTCGCGATGCAGCCCAAGGTCATGCTCTTCGACGAGCCGACCTCGGCGCTTGATCCGGAGCTGGTGGGCGAAGTGCTCGAAGTCATGAAGTCGCTGGCCGACGAAGGCATGACGATGGTCGTTGTGACCCACGAAATGGGGTTTGCCCGTGAAGTCTCCGACCGCGTCCTGTTCATCGATCAGGGCGTGATCATGGAAGAAGGCAAGCCGGAGCAGATTTTCTCGGCCCCGAAGCACGAGCGCACGCGCGAATTCTTGCGCAAAGTCCTGTAATTCTCACGATGGCGAGGCCCGCGGAGGTATATCCGAGGGCCGCATCTGATTACAATGCGAGGGTACGCGCGCCAAGTGCCATTGCCGTCCGGCATTGGCGCGCCGCCGGCCCCCTGAGCCCCCAGCCAGGTTCTTTTCACAGGGCAGTGACCTTTGTCCAGGCCTGCCCCGCAATCGACGATTGCACTCCGATTTCACGAGGTAGTCATGAGCCAGCCAATCGCTGTGACCCGCCAGACGTTCGACGACGTGATGGTGCCCAATTACGCTCCTGCCCAGATGGTGCCCGTGCGCGGCGAAGGCTCGCGCATGTGGGACCAGCAGGGTCGCGAGTATGTCGATTTCACCGGCGGCATCGCGGTCAATGCGCTTGGCCACGCCAACCCCGAACTGGTGAAGGTCATCGAAGCGCAGGCGCGCAAGGTCTGGCACATCGGCAACGGCTACACCAACGAGCCGGTGCTGCGTCTGGCCACGGCTCTGACCGACGCCACGTTCGCCGACAAGGCGTTCTTCTGCAATTCGGGCCTTGAAGCCAACGAAGCGGCACTCAAGCTCGCGCGCCGCTACGCCTACGACCATGCGGCCGAGCGCGGCGGCAAGGAAAAGAGCGAGATCATTTCGTTCTACAACTCGTTCCACGGCCGCTCGCTCTTCACCGTGAGCGTTGGCGGTCAGGCGAAATACACCGAAGGGTTCGGCCCGATCCCGGCCGGCATCATGCACCTGCCGTACAACGACCTGGCGACCGTCGAGGCGACCATTTCGGACGCTACGGCGGCGGTCATCGTCGAGCCGGTGCAAGGCGAGGGCGGCGTGCTGCCCGCCGATCCGGAATTCCTGCAGGGCCTGCGCGCGCTGTGCGACAAGCACAACGCCTTGCTGATTTTCGATGAAGTGCAGACGGGCGTCGGCCGCACCGGCACGCTGTACGCGTATGAGCAATACGGCGTGACGCCGGATATTCTGACCACCGCCAAGGCACTGGGCAATGGGTATCCGATTGGCGGCATGCTCACCACGAACAAGATCGCCGCGAGCTTCTCGCCCGGCACGCATGGCTGCACGTACGGCGGTAATCCGCTTGCCACGGCCATCGCCGGGCGTGTGCTGGAACTGATCAACACGGCGGAGACGCTCAACGGCGTGAAGGCGCGTCACGATCATTTCATCAAGGGCATCGAGGCGATCAACGCGCGTCATGGCGTGTTCGACCACGTGCGCGGCATGGGGCTGTTGATCGGCGCGGTGCTCAAGCCGGCATTCGCTGGTCGCGCGAAGGACATCGTGGCGGAATCCGAAAAGCACGGTTTGATGGTGCTTGTGGCCGGGGGCGACGTGGTGCGCTTTGCGCCGTCGCTGAACATTCCGTTCGCCGATATCGACGCCGGTCTCGCGTCGCTGGAGAAGGCGGTCGCGGTCGTGGCGGCGACGGTGAAGGCGATCTGATCGCACCGGCCGACGTCACGACCTGACGGTATGCAGGACTTCGGGCCGGACCGACGGATGACGTCGCTCCGGCCTTTGTTTTACTCAATTCGCGGAAGGTGCTCATGACCCGTCAATCGACCATGGCGACGCCCCCGGCCGCCGACACGGACTCGCCCGACGCGGCAGCGACGACCTCGCTGCGCGTCGTGCGCCTGGCGCGTCGCGGCGATCTTCCCGCGCTGTTGAAGCTGGCGGCGCAGGCTGGCCCCGGCATGACGTCATTCAAGCCTGATGAAGCGGCGCTCGAGGCGCGCCTGGCCCGCGTTGCCGCTACCTTGGCGGGGCAAGCCCCCACGGCAGAGCAAGGGTATCTGTTCGTGATGGAAGACGTCACCTCCGGCGAGATCGCCGGCGTGTGCGGTCTGGAGGCCGCAGTCGGGCTGGAGCAACCGTTCTATACGTATCGCAAGGATACGATCGTGCATGCGAGTCGCGAGCTGAACGTCTGGTCGCGAATGTTGACGCTCTCGCTCTCGAACGACCTCACCGGTTATAGCGAACTGTGCTCGTTGCTGCTCGATCCTTCGTGGCGCGGACATGGCAATGGCGCACTGCTCTCGAAGGCGCGTTTTCTGTTCATGGCGCAGTTCCCCGAGCGTTTCGGTCCGCATGTGTGTGCCGAGCTGCGCGGTTTTTTCGACGACAACGGGCAGAGTCCGTTCTGGCAGTCGCTCGGGCAACATTTCTTCAAGATCGATTTCGATCAGGCGGATTACCTCACCTCGATCGGCAAGAAGTCGTTTGTGGCCGAGTTGATGCCGAAGTACCCCATCTACGTCGACTTCCTCTCCCCGCCGGCGCAGGCCGCCATCGGGGTCACGCATCGCGATACGCTTCCGGCGCGCCGGTTGCTGGAACAGGAGGGCATGCGCTCCGGGGCACATGTCGACATCTTCGACAGCGGCCCGGTACTCGAAGCGCGCGTGGCCGACTTGCGCGCCGCACGCGACAGCCGTTATCTCAGCGTGACCCTCACGGGCACGGCCGGTCAGGACGAGGGGGCGGCGCCGGCCGTCCCCAACGCGGAGCCCTACCTCGTGGCGTGCCTCGGGCTGGACGGCTTTCGCGCCACGCTCGTCACGGGGCGTCCCGAGCGACGCGCGTTCGCGCTCAGCCCGCTCGCGGCGCAGGCGCTGGGTGTGAAGCAGGGCGACCGCATTCAGGTGCTGCCGCTCAAGCCGCCGCGCGCCGACGCGATCTGATCGTGCGCCGACGGCGGTTCGCCGCCGTCTCAGAATTGAATCGTTGCTGTCACCGTGTCCGTGTAGACGCCGGGGGCCGGTGTCGATTGCGACGGCACGCGCGCGTAGATCGGAATGAACTGAACGAGGCCGGTGCCGATGCCGGTCAGTGGCGACGTGCCCGATGAGCCATCCCCCCAGATCGTGGCGTAACCACTGTCCAAGTAGAGTTGATAGGCGACGTTGGCGCCGGTCTCGCCAGCCATCAGGCGCGACGTGACCGTGCCCAGCAGCCCGCCGGACAGGCTGACGCGATATGCGTCGTTTTGCGTGCATTGCACCATAAGCTGGCCCGCACCGGTCACCGGGCGGTCGAGCGCCGTTTGCGTGGCGAACGTGATGTTTGTCGCGGCGATCGTGCAGTTGTTGATGACGCTCACGTTCACAGTGAACGGCGTGCCCGGCACGGCGGTCATGGCGCTGCCGCAGTCCGGGACGGGCGACAGCGGGCCGTAGGGCGCATAGTGCAGGCTCGTGTCGGCCGACGTGAATGTCCGCGTGTAGACCGTGTTGCCGTTGCCGGACGTGGGCACCGTGGTCTGCGCCGCTGCGATTCTCCCGTAGACATTGACGTTCTGTGTCACCGTCCCGCCCAGAAGGTTGCGGGTCATCGTGAACGCGATCGCCTGACTCGGACCGCTTCCCCATGGGGTGGCGAATGAGGGATCGACATAGAGACCGAAATTGATGGTATCGCCCGCGTTCGTCAGCGCAAGGGGCTGACTCGCATTCAGCGCGAGACACACCTTGACGTTGGCGCTGCCGCCGAGCAACGGCCACGTGCACGAAATGGGCACCGTGCCCGTTGCCGAGAGCGCGGCGCCGGAGATCGGACTGAAGGCCGCGAACGCGAGCGTCGGTGCCCCCACCGAACAAGTCTGCGCCTGCGCGTACGCGCACAGGAATGCGACACCGGCGGCCGCGATCGGGCGCCGCCGCGTCGGCAGGGTCCCGGTGGGAGGGGTCATGACGGATCCTCCTGTCCCCAGCGGACGGGGACGGGGCCAAAGGGCGCCGGGCGCTCGTTGGCGAGCGTGCCGAATGCGACGCAGGCCAGCGGACCGATGCGGGCGATGCGGCCTTCGGCGGGCGCGGCCCATTCGAACGAGACGCGGCAGCGCTGCCCAGCGTCTCGGGACTCCAGGGTGTTGCTCGGCGCAAGGGCATCGACAAAGACTTCCCCGTCATAGCCGACCACCGTCGCGACGCCGCTCTGCACATGGCGCACCGCCGTCCCGGGGCGCAGCGGCTGGCCCGTGGCGCCTGTGAGGGTGACAAGCGCCGCACGATAGCGCCGCACCGGGAAACGCACCAGCACGCCGCTTCCCGCCTGAGGCGCAATGCGGCGCTCGGTCGTCAGCACTTCCATATCGACCGGTAGCTGCATGGGGTCGATGCCGATGCGCGCGGCTTCGAAGCCATTCAGATCCGGCACGAAATAGTAGCCGCGCGAATCGGTGCGGCCGATGGGCACCGATTCGCGCAGCACCGGCACGTCGACCTGTCGATCGGCGCTCACGAGGGCGAACGCATCGTAGGTGCGCCGTGTCGCGTGCACGCTGTTGTCCATGACGACCAGCGCGCCGGTCATGCCGAGGGCGGTGCCGGTACGTCGTCCCACCTGTTGCGCGAGGGCGGAGATCTGGCCGTGTCGCCCGAGATACTGCAATTCGCCTTGCACGGTGCGTTGCGAGAAGGCGCGTCCGCCAATGACCTGCCAACCCCAGCCACCACTGTAGTCCGGGGCACGGCTGGCACCCACCGATACCTGCGTCTGCCCGTCCTGCTGGTTGAACGACACGCTACCCAGCGCGCCGCCGCCGAGCAACACGCTCAGCATGGCAAACACCCCATGGACGCGGTGGCGAGCGAAGTCGCGAAATCCGCCGACGGAGAACATGCCGCGCGTGCCCGCCGGCAGTGCGAGGCTGGCCGACAGCACGCGGGTGGCCGGCTGGCCCGGCACGCGCTGTGAAAACCAGGCAAGCGAGGCCGTGCGGCTGCGTCCGAACGGCACGGACACACTCACGCGGTCGCTGGCGCGTGGCGCGGGCGCACCGTCGAGCGACGCGATATCGCGATAACGTCCGGTGGTCCGGATCATTTGCACGTCGACGCCGATCCGTCGCGATAGGTATTGGTATCCCGCGCTCCACTGTGTGCCGGTGCCCCGGCCGCCCGAGATCGCGGCCGACGCGCTGACGACGCCCATCTGGCCGAGCGCCATCAGGGCGCCTGCGCCGCCCAGCGCGAGTCGGCGGCCGGCTTGTGCCTGCGCTTCCACCGTGACGGCGTCGGTCGCACCATAGCGCGCGGTCACCGACGCCACAGGGTGGCGTCGATACGAGAATGAGCGCACGCCGTAATCGTCGCGCGGCAGGCCCGCTTCCACTGAAAAGCTCGACAAGCCGCTGGCCAGCCGCCGAGGGTCGATGTAGAGCGGGACGGTGGTGACCCGCTCGCGTCCGAGCGCGTCGCGTGTCACGACACTCGCCTGCAGGTCGCCGGTCAGACCGGGGGCATCCTGAATGACGAACGGTCCGGGCGGTACGTGTCCGCTCATGCGGCGTACACCATCGAGATAGACGTCGACCGACGACGGCACCACGGCGCTGCCGTGCAGCGTCGGTATCGGGAAGGTGACGAGGTCCGGACGCAGGCTGAAGTTGCGCCGCCATTGCAGGCCGGCAATGCGCAGCGAGCGCGTCCACGCGAGCGAGCCGGTGATGAGATCACCCGCCACCCAGGTCGTCAATCGGGCGGGGTCGTCGTGCTGCCACCATGTGTCGTAGCGCCGATAGCCGTGGCGCCAGGCGGAGTGCTCCGCCAGCCCTGTCTGACGCACGGTGCCGCCGGGCCAGAAGCCGCGAACTTCGCTCCAGACGGACGCCCGCGTGAACCGGTCCCGCTGCACATACCCGTCGTAATTGATCAGCACGCCCGTGCCGGACGTCGCGGCCATGAAGACTGGGGGCGCACGGCCTAACGCATAGGGCGTGAGCCACGCGTCGCCGACTTGCAGGGCGAGCGTCTGGTGTGCGGCGTCGTACGTCGCACGCACGCCGTCGAGCGAATCGAGCGCGACGTCGGTCGCGTCGCGTGGTGGCCGTTGGGGCGAGGTCAAGCCGAGCAGGCGCAGATCGCCTGCTCGCACGAACCATCGCCCCTTCCGACGCAAAAACGGCGCGATCCGGCCGGTCGACTCGCCATTGACGATGACCTCCAGCACATAAGTTCCGTCAAGGCGGGACACGCTGCCGGCGCGCTGCGCAGACGGCGTGGCCGTGTCAGACACCGCGGCATTGTCGAACCGCGCGGTGCCTGCGGCGTCCGGTGCAGAGGTTGCGGCTGGTCCATCCTCCGACACCGTCGCAGCAGCGGCAGCGTGCGCATCGCCGGCCTCGCCGAAGGCGGCCGCGCCGAGCGCCATCGACGTGGCGAGCGCCGTAGCCACCGCTCCGGACGTGGCGCCGCTCCAACCCTGCGCCCCGGGAGTTCGCGAGTGACAGACCCGGGGAGTCGAGAGGGTAGCGGCACGGCCCCGGCGGACACGCTTAGCGCTCGCCATCCGACGCGGTGCCCGCGGCAAAGCGCATCGGTACGGCGTCGACGCGCGACTCGACCGTGAACGGCGCAACTGGCGGGGCGCCAGCGGGCCAACGCACGGCGAAGCGGCGCGTCTGCCCCGCGAGGACATAACCGAGCAGGCCGCGCGTCAACTGGACGCTGCGCCCGGAGGCGTCCAGCACGCGCGTGGCGCCAAGTTGCGCATGCCGTTCGCCATCGTTGTGCACCTCCAGTTCGCCTTGGGTGATGCGCACATCGAAGCGCAACGACGGCGCCCGCGCATCGCTTGCCTGCACGAACACCGGCAAGGAGTAACGCAGGCGGATCGAGATGCCCTCGACCGGCGTGGCACCGGTGGAGGGCAGTTCGTCGACGAGTAGCCGGTAGCTCTGCTCTTGCGGCTCGGCGACCTGCGCCATGCGCACGAGCCGCACGATCTGCCGCTCGCCGGGTTCGATGCGCAGGATCGGCGGGCTGGCGACGAGCGCGTCGCTCGGGGTGAGCACGTTGTCGCCATGGCGCTGCGTCCACGCAAACAGCCGGAGCTGACCGTGAATCGGCACGTCGCCGGAGTTGCCCAGCGTCAGCGTGGTGGCCGGCTGCGTGGGCAGGAAATTGACGATGACCGGCGAGACTTGCAGCGTGGCGCCGTTGCCGTCGGTCACGTACAGCGTCAACAGCGCGACGAACGCGCCGCCGCAAGCGTAGGCCGTTGGGCGGCGAACGGCGGGGCGCATGGGGCTTCTTGGGCGCATGATCGATCCCGTTTCTCAGAAGTACACCGTGGCGGTGACCGTCGACGAATAGACGTCCGGGGCCGGCATCGTGGCCGAGAGCGTCGCTTGTCCGTAGACCGTATGCACCTTCACCGCGCCGGTGCCCGAATCGCTCAACGTATTCGCCCCCTGCGTGTTGCCCCACGGCGTCGCGTAGCCGGCGTCCTGATAGAGGCCGAACGGAATGGTGGTGGTATTGCCGGAGAGGGTGCCCGCCAGCAGACGATCCGCCTCCGTCGAGTTCGGCACCGTACCGGCATTCAGCCCGATGTTGTACCCCGTCGTCGCCGTGCAGGTCACGCTCAGCGACGACGTACTTGCCACCGGTCCGGTCGCGGATCCCTGCACCGCGTTGAACGTCATCGGTGTGGCGGCAATGGTACAGCCAGGGAGAATCGTCAATTGCACTCGCATTTGCGCCGTCGCCGACCCGTTGGTATAGACGGCGGCGCGTGCCGGCGCGCCGTGCGCCAGCAGGTAGACGATTCCGGAAAGGGCCAGGCACAGTAGAGATCGATGCATCGTCATTCTCCTTTGGAGTCCTATGGGAGGTTGCTGAAGTGAGACTCGGGAACTACGCAAATCGCGTCTGTTCTAACGTCCTTCGCGGCCGCTTTTTACGTAGTCTATGAAGGTATTTGCCTGATTTCGGCGTTGACGAAAGGCTTTCGGAATCATCCCATCTTCACGGCGGGACGCCGCACGTCACGTATCGACCGAATACGCGCAAAGCGCATGTATCAGCATGACGCAGTGCGCACGGCGCTGTCCCCGTCGACATCGTCTGGGGAACGCAATGGCGCAAGTTTCATCCCATGGATGAGCGGTTGCCTCGTTGCTGGCGGCGTTGGCAAGGCGAAATTCCCGCGGAGGCGAGTGCTGGCGCGACGAGAAAATGGCGGCGCGATGATGTCAATCAAAGCGCGTGAGGATGGCACTCGACGACGCGCATATTTCACTTGATCTCGAAAGTAAGCAGTCTCTAGAATGACTTGGTGCTATGCATCGGACATACTTTGCGCCAACGGTGTGATATAGGCCATCGCGCTGCGGCCCCTGTGCCTGTAGGTGTCGTCGGTGATGGCAGGCTTCACGTTGCGGGGCGTCACGCACGGCGCGTCGCAATCCCGCTCGGACATCGGCTGACGTGGTCACGCCGAGGTGCCGAGTCTTGCGCGGTTCCCTTCGTCCGCATGGGGTGGTCTGCGACGCCCCGATGCCGACGCCTTCCCCGGCAGCCCGCGGGCTGCCAGACGTCAGGAGTGTGAAATGGCTCTGAATCATACGCGTAACACCCTCGGTGAAAAGATTCGTATCGAATCGGTCAACCTGCTGAATCGCGGACTGGTCAACGGCATCGACGTCCAGCGGCAGGCCAAGCAAGCGCACTGGAACGTGCACGGTCCGGGCTTCATCGAGCTGCACTTGCTGTTCGACGACGTCTACAACGCGGCCCTCGAATGGGCCGACCTGTGTGCGGAACGCCTGGTTGCCCTTGGCGGTGTGGCCGACGGTCGCGTGAAGTCCGTTGCCGAGAAGACCGAACTGCCGGTCTACAAGAACGAATTCAAACGCGGTCTCGATCACGCGGCCGCGCTGGCCGAAGCGCTCGCGGCCTACGGCGAGATCATTCGCGGCCTGATCGACGCCTCGGCAGAGATCGGCGACGCCACGACGTCGGACGTCTTCACGGAAATCTCGCGTGGCGTGGACGACCATCTCTGGAAGGTCGAAGCGCACCTGCGGGGCGACTAATGGCGATGACGACGGGCGCCCTTGCGGGAGCCCGGTCGCAGCCCCGCTAGACCGCCTGCCCGCGAAGCGACAACGAACGCGCGCCCCGGCCATGCCCGGTGCGCGCGTTCGCATGCGTTCCTCTCGATCCACCCGGAGTTTCCATGACCACGCGTAATCTGAGCCAGATGTTCGCGCCGAAGTCGGTTGCCGTGATTGGTGCGTCGCTGCGCGAGCGGCGAGTGGGCACGACGGTGCTGAAAAACGTCATCGACGGCGGCTTCAGGGGCGAGATCTATCCGGTCAACCCGAAGTATTCGACGCTCGCGAATCTCAAGTGCTATCGCGACATCGGCGAATTGCCGCACGCCCCCGATCTGGCGGTGATCTGTACGCCGCCGGCGACGGTGCCCGACTTGATTCGTGAGCTCGGCGATCGCGGCACGCGTGCCGTCGTGGTGCTGACCTCGGGGCTTGCCCGCGAACGCGATCGCCACGGCGTGACACTACAGGAGCGCATGCTCAAGCACGCGAAGCCGCATGTGCTGCGCATCCTTGGACCGAATTGCATTGGGCTGCTCAGTCCCGGTATCGGGCTGAACGCCAGCTTCTCTCATATGGGGGCGCGCGAGGGCAAGCTCGCCTTCGTGTCGCAATCGGGCGCGCTCACCACGGCGGTGCTCGACTGGGCCGATGCGCGCGAGATCGGCTTCTCGCATTTCGTCTCGCTGGGCGACAGTGCCGATGTGGACTTCGGTGACATGCTCGACTATCTGGCGAGCGATCCCGGCACGGACGCCATCCTGATGTACATGGAATCGATTCGGCACGCGCGCAAGTTCATGTCCGCCGCACGTGCCGCGGCCCGCAACAAGCCGGTGGTCGTCATCAAGTCGGGGCGGGTGCCAGAAGGCGCGCAAGCCGCAGCGTCGCATACAGGGGCACTGGCGGGCTCGGACGATGTCTACGACGCAGCGATCCGGCGGGCGGGCATGTTGCGCGTCGACACGACCGACGACCTGTTTGCGGCGGTGGAGACGCTGGCACGGCTGCGCCCGTTCTACGGAGACAAGCTGTCGATCATGACCAACGGCGGTGGCGCCGGGGTGATGGCCACCGACGCCCTCGTGCTCGATGGCGGCAAGCTGGCACATCTGACCGACAAGACGCGCGCCGCCCTCGACGCCGTGCTGCCGACAACGCTCGGCCGTGTGAACCCGGTGGACATCGGCGGCGATGCCGATCTGGCGCGCTATACGGCCACCTTGGAAGCGTTGTGCGAAGATCCCGACACGGCGGCCGTGCTGTTTATTCAAGCGCCCACGGCGGTCATGCCGAGCCTGGACGTGGCGAACGGCCTTGCCGCGCTGCCGAAGCCGTCGAAGAACGTGTTCACGTGCTGGCTGGGCGGTGAGACGGCCGAGCGTGCGCGGCGCATTTGCCGCGAAGCCGGATGGCCGACATACGACACGCCCGAGAACGCCGCCCGCGCGTTTCTGGAAGCCGTCAACTATCGTCGCAACCAGTCGCTGCTGATGGAAACGCCGCCGTCGATCCCGCCCGGTTTCGCGCCCGACGTGGCCCGCGTGCGCGCAATGGTCGAGCGCGCCATGGGCGAGGGCCGGGCATTGCTCACCGAGCCCGAAGCGAAGGGCGTGTTGGCCGCGTACGGCATTCCGGTCGTGGAGACGCTCGTCGCCACGACCCCCGAGCAAGCGGGCGAACTGGCGCAAGGGATCGGTTTCCCGGTCGCGGTCAAACTGATTTCGCCGGACATCACGCACAAGTCGGACGTTGGCGGCGTGGTGCTCAATATCGAATCGGCCGAGCAGGCACGCGAGGCGGCGTGCCAGGTTCGCAAGCGTGCGCTCGCGGCCAAGCCGGAGGCGCGCGTAACGGGCTATTCCGTGCAACGCATGGCCAACGGCGCGGAGGCGTTCGAATTGATCGTCGGGGTGGCGACGGACAACGTGTTCGGTCCGGTACTGCTCTTCGGGCAGGGCGGCACGGCGGTGGAAGTGATCGCCGATCGTACGATCGGTCTGCCGCCGCTCAACCTCAATCTCGCGCGCGACATGGTGGCGCGCGCGCGCGTGGCGAAGCTGCTCGCCGGCTATCGCAACCGACCGGCTGCCGATCACGAAGCCATCTACCTCACGCTCGTGAAGCTCTCGCAACTGGTGTGCGACGTGCCCGAGATCGCGGAGCTCGACATCAATCCGTTGTTCGCCGACGCGCACGGCGTGCTCGCGCTCGACGCACGTATCGTGGTGCGGCCGCCTGCCTTGCCGGGCCACGGGCGCCTGGCGATCCGTCCCTATCCGCAGGAACTGGAGTCTACCGTGGATGCGGGAGGCAGGCCGGTGCGGGTGCGTCCGATCCGGCCGGAGGACGAGCCGGCCTATAAAGCATTCTTCCACACGCTCACGCCACAGGACGTGCAGTTCCGTTACTTCGGCCTGATCAAGGAACTGTCGCATTCGCAGATGGCACGTGTGACGCAGATCGACTACGACCGTGCGATGACGTTCGTCGCCACGGAAAAGGACGAAGCGGGCAACGCGTGTCTGCTCGGCGTGGTGCAGGCGCTCGCCGATCCGGACAACACGGTGGCCGAGTTCTCCGTGACAGTGAGCCCTCAGGCGCAAGGGCGCGGCCTCGGGCGGGCGCTCATGGAGCATATCGTCGACTACAGCCGCAAGCGCGGCACCGGGGAACTGATCGGCTATGTGCTCACGGCAAATACGCGTATGCTGACCCTCGCCCGTCATCTCGGCTTTGTCGAGGACAAGGAGATGGAAGCGGGCGTCCTTCATATCCGGCTGCCGCTGCAACGCACGGCGCAGGCGCAGGACACCCGCGGGGCGTGACGGTCGAGGCCGGCCCGCTCACGGTGTCCCGGGCTCGCGCCGGGGGCAGGGCGGTCGCCTAGACCAGGAAGACGAATGCTAGTGAATTGCGTGGCCTATGAGGATGGCCGCAAGATTGCCGATCTGCATCCCGATGAAATCTCGGACTATCTACAGCGCCCGCACTGCTTCGTGTGGGTGGCGCTCAAGGACCCCGGGCCCGGCGAATTGTCGCAGATGCAACATGAGTTCGGTCTGCACGACCTGGCCGTCGAAGACGCGCAGCACGGTCACCAGCGACCCAAGATCGAGCAGTACGGCGACTCGCTGTTCGCCGTGCTGCACGTGCTGAACAAGGATGCCGACGGGGATTTTTCGACGGGCGAGGTGGCGATTTTCGCTGGGCACAACTACGTGCTGTCGGTGCGCTCGAACGCCACGCAGGGGCTCGGCATCGTGCGGGCCCGCGCGGAGAAGGAGCCGAATCTGCTGCGTCAGGGCTCGATCTTCGTGCTCTACGCGCTCATGGATGCCATCGTCGATAGCTACTTCCCGGTACTCAACGAACTCGAGGCACAGCTCGAAGCGATCGAGGAGCAGATCTTCACGCCGAATGCCCCCGCGAAGGGACGCGCGATCATCGAAGACCTGTATCAACTCAAGCGCCGGCTCATTACACTGCAGCACGCTTGCGTGCCGCTGATGGAGGCGGTCAGCAAGCTGTTCGGGGCGATGGCGCCCAAGCTCTGTGGCGGCATGCAAGAGTATTTTCGCGACGTCTTCGACCATCTTCAGCGCATCACGAAGAATATCGATCTGCTGCGCGAAATGGTCACGACCGCGCTGTCGGTCAATCTCGGCATGATCTCGCTGTCTGAGAACGAGACAACCAAGCGCTTGGGTTCATTTGCGGCGCTCTTCGCCGTGCCCACGATGATCGCGGGAATCTACGGCATGAACTTCGCCGATATCCCCGAACTGAAGTTCCAGTACGGCTACCCCCTGTGCATTGCCGTGATGATCGCCATCGATGCGCTGCTGTTCGTCAAGTTCCGCAAGGCCGGCTGGCTGTGACGACGGGGCCGCGAGCGGGCGCCGATATGAGCGTTTCCTGTACGTCCCCATGCACGGCGTCTATGTCAGACGCATGTTGCGATGTCCCCTTCGGCAGCCCTGTTGCCCGGTGGCAACGCGCCTCGTGGATGCCGCATTTTCTGCCGTGACCGGCGTGGAATATTTGCTCTAGAATGCGTGAACGCCGCGTCAGACGGTTGCCAAGGGTTGAGAACAACAAGAAACGCCAGGCAAATAGGGGTCAGATATTGAACGCACCACTCTCGGGGATCCGCGTCATCGAATTCAGTCGTGGCGCGGCCGCTGCTTACTGCGGCTTGTTGCTGGCCGACATGGGCGCAGACGTTATCTTGGTCGACGATCCGGTCGACGACAATGCCAACGACAACTCGAGTCCGCTCGGCGCATCGGCCCAGGTCGGCCTGCGGCGCAACAAGCGCTCCGTCGCACTCGATTTGCTCACGCTCGACGGCCGCAACCTTGCCCATTCGCTGGTGCGCGGCGCGGACGTTGTCGTCGAATGTTTGCCACCGGGAACGCTCGCGCGCGCCGGGCTCGGTTACGACGCGTTGTCGGCCGTACAGCCGCACCTGGTCTACGTGTCGATCTCCGCGTTTGGTCAGGATGGCCCGCGCGCGGCGCCGCAGCCCGGCGTGCCAGCGCTCGACGCGTTGCGAGGCATGCTGGGGGCGTCGCCGGGGGGGCTGGAGCCGCCCCGCGACTTGCCGGTCGCCGATCTGGCCGCGGGACTCTATGCCGCGTTCTCCGTGTCTTCGGCGCTGGTCGCTGCCAAACAGCAAGGCCGCGGTGTTCACATCGACGTGCCGATGCTCGGCACAACGCTTGCCATCGCGTCACTTCACGCGGGTGAGCAGGGCGCGCTAGCCGCGCAGCGCGCCGGGTTGGTGCCCGGGGAGGCGTCGGCCGCCGCCTCCGATGTTGCGCAGGGTACGGAGCGGCATCGATACGGCGGGACGGTGGCCGCCACACGAAGCAAGTTTTCGCCGCTGGCAATTGACGACGAGGAGGCCGCGCGCTTCGGTGGGCCGTCGGCACCGTGGCCCACGTTTCGGGCCAGAGATGGCTATTTCGGCATGGATCTCGATGGACAAGCGCATTGGCAGGCGATTTGCGCGCTGATGCATCGCGTCGATCTGCTCGACGATTCGCGTTTCGTCAACGCGCGCGAGCGAGCGCGCCATCAAGCTGCGCTGCGCGACGTGCTGGAAACCGTGTTTGTGCAGGAGGATCGCAGTGAGTGGCTCGCCCGGCTGGTTGCCGTGGGCGTGCCATGTACGGAGATCAGCACCTATTCGCGTGTTCTGGCCGATCCGCAGGTGGCCCATATGGGCTGGGTGCGGCCGGTGGTGTTGCCCAGCGGCGAGACGACTCACACCATCGTTTCGCCCGTCCGGCTTAATGGCCAGCGCCCGGTCACGTATCAGGATCCGCCTGCGCCAGGGGCCCATACGTGCGATATCCTCGCCGAACTCGATGCCGCGGATGGGCCTTCGACCCGGCGCGATGAACCGCCACAAGGCGGGTAACCTTTCCATCGTTGTTTGCGGCTTGCCGCTTCCCGGTACGGCGACGTCTGAATGACGTTGCCTGCTTTGCCCTGCCTGCTTGACGCATCAGGCCTCGCGATTCCCCCACCGATTGGGACTTTTCCGTTGTTTGTAGACTCTATATAATCCATGGTCATAAGCATATGACTAATAGTGATTTGGGCCGCCAAGTCGCTTTCCGCTGGATTCCTTGCCATGTCCCTAGAATTTTTGAGTGCTTCCCCGATGGCTGCTTTGCTCGGGGCCGCGGTCGGCCTCGTGCTGGGTTTGACCGGTGCGGGAGGCGGCATTTTTGCTGTGCCGGCGCTGGTCTTCGGGCTGGGGTGGGGCGTGCCGCAGGCCGGCCCGGTGGCCCTGCTCGCCGTAGGCGCAAGTGCCGCCGTGGGGAGCGCCCATGGACTGCGTGTCGGCCTCGTGCGCTATCGCGCGGCAATGCTGATGGCCGGGATCGGGGTCGCCGTGGCGCCGCTTGGCACGTGGATGGCTCACCGACTGCCGGAACGTTGGCTCGTTGGACTCTTCGCCATCGCAATGATGGTCGTGGCGGTGCGCATGTATCGCGCGTCGCGCGCCGGGACAGCGGGCACCGATAAAGGCACCGATCTGGCGGCGTCGGCCGGTGCCGCGCCGCAACCGCCATGCCGAATGAATCCAGAGACGGGACGGTTGCACTGGACGCGGCGCGTCGCCGCCACGCTCGGCCTCATCGGCGCGGTGTCGGGCTTCGCGTCGGGACTGCTGGGCGTGGGGGGCGGATTCGTGATCGTCCCCGCGTTGCGGCGTTTCACCGACATCACGGTACACGGCGTCGTGGCGACGTCGCTTTTCGTCATCGCGTTGA
This sequence comes from Pandoraea cepalis, assembly GCF_902459665.1. Lineage (GTDB taxonomy): Bacteria > Pseudomonadota > Gammaproteobacteria > Burkholderiales > Burkholderiaceae > Pandoraea > Pandoraea cepalis. Next base: position 178,301 of record NZ_CABPSL010000004.1, read on the forward strand.
TTTCCGCGGGCACCGTGGCCAACGCCTGGTGGAACGGCATGCATCCGGGCCCCCAAGGGTGGATGTTCGTGGTTGGCGGCATCGTCGGCATGCTGCTCGGGCGCGCCCTGACACCGCACATCGCGGCGTCCAGACTGCAGCAAATCTTCTCGGCACTGATGGCCGCGGTCGCCCTGGGCATGTTCGCCAAAGCCTTCGGCGTCTGACATGCCGCAGCGGCGGTTGTGCCATCGCGCGGCACACGCAGATCCTTCAAAAATCGCTACGCCTTGCGAGTGACTCACGACGTCACTTGCATTCTCGTACCCGCTGCGTACCCATCGTGGTTGACATCCCGGGAATGCATGGAATGAATCTTTCCGTCGCCCGGTTGTCCACTGAGACGTGGTGCTTGCATGACGGGTACGTAATCCGAGTTGTTCCCGCATGGAGGCGCCGCATATTGCGTGCGCTGCGCGCCTCGCATTCGGTAATCCGCCTAATTTGGACTAGGATGTTTCCCATAAGGAGATCCAAAATGGCTGGATTTTGTAGATTTATCCTATATTTCTGCTGGTCGCAAATCAGCGCGTGACGTTGAAGTGTCACGCGGTATGTCGATTGGCTTTGCATCGATGACCACGACATACGTTGACGCTTCGGCGTCCTCCTCGTTCCGCTGTTCGAGTGCCAAGCGAGTCATGGGCCACCTCACTTTTGCTACGCTGACACGCCTGAGCGGCGCCCTTCTGATGACGTGGCTCGCGGGATGCAGTGAATACCAGGCATCGACACCGGGTGTGTCGGCGGCGGGGCAGGCGTCGGAACGCGTCGGCACGCCGCCGTCGGTGGCAGCGCAACTGGCTGCGGCCCCGCGTGCGGTTGAAACGCGGATGCGGCCGGTCGCCGCCGCCGTGGCGATGAGTGCCACGCCGAAGGTCGGTCAGGTGGTGAGCGGGACGTATCGATGGATGGCCGATTGGCCTGAGACCCACAGCGTGCATCAATGGGAAGCGGCGTCGGGACCGACGCGTATTCGCGTTGTCGCACGAGCACGCGAGATGATGCCGTCGGCGGGTTTGCGCGGCGTGCGCCTTCGCTATTGCGTCAAGCCTGTCATGGGCACTGGCGCAGCGCGCTTGACGGGCCACAAGACGTGCTCTGGCTGGACGACGGTCGAGGGTGCGGGCGCCGCCGGCGTTGCCGGATAGCGATGACGTTTCCGGCGCACCGGGCCGGAGGTGGCGATGCGCCGCCGGGTCGCGGCCTGCCGGCGTCCACAGTAGTAACGCGGTTACGCCTTCGTGACCACCGAGTGTGTTGGCTCGACCCACATTCCTCTTTTGGGAAGCCATGACGCGTAGACACGGCGAAGGATCGCGCGCGCCCACGGCTGACTTCTTTTAAAAGGATTCTGCAAAATGATGGTAAAAATTCTGATCGCGGATGATCATCCGATCATCGCCTCGACACTGCGTGAAATGCTGTCCCCGGATCCGGGTTTCCACGTGCTGCCGCCCGTCACCAACTCGACCGAGCTCTTCAAGGCACTGGAGACGAATTCGGTCGACGTGCTGATTACCGACTACTGCATGCCCGGCGGCACCTTTGGCGACGGCCTGGTCATGATCAATCGTGTGCGTCGCAAGTATCCGGACGTCAAGATCATCGTGTTCACCTCGATCGAACAACCGGCCATCATCCACGCGCTCGACAGTTGCGGCGTGCTGGGCGTGATGACCAAGTCCGACGATCTGCGCGAAATCACGGTGTGTGTGGAGCGTTGCCGACGTGGCATGAGCTATCGGGGGGGGCGCGCCGAGCAGATTCTCGAAGAGCAGATGCGCCGCAAGCCGACCGCTCGCCGTCCGCTTTCCCCGAAGGAAATGGAAGTGCTGCGCATGTACCTGGACGGTCTGAACGTGTCGCAGATTGCCGATGCCCTCAAGCGTTCGGCCAAGACGATCAACAATCAGAAACGCATGGCGATGAGCAAGTTGGGCTGCCGTACCGATATGGAGCTGTTCAAGCTGCACGTCTCGAGCCCGGTTCAGTTTTCGCGTCACGGCGAAGTCGAAATGCCGAGCGCCGTCTGAGTTTGACTCGACATACGACATTGGCGTCCGCGTCCGATGCGACGATGACGCGTGACATCGCGATTGCAGGCCGCCTGCTTCGTATCGGTGGCTTGCTGGCCCTGCTTTTTGGTTTGTCGGTCTGGGTCGCTGTGGTGTCCTACGCGTTGTTCGGCATGGTCTGGCAAGGGGGGCAGAAGACGGCGACGTTCTTCGCGACCGTGGGCCACGAGATCCGCGACGTCGAAATTTTCAACGAGCAGGCCAGTACGATGGCGCAAGCCGCACTGGCGAGCAACGTTCGTCCGGGCGGTGTTACACAATCACTCACCGATCGGATTCTGGGCCCGCTGCTTACCATGCCGGTCGGCACGGCGAAGCGCGTTGCCGGCGTGGGGTTCGATGGCGACTTCCAGATTGTCAAGCTGGCGGAGATCCCGGCTGAGCGAGCGCAGCGATTGGCGCGCCTCACCCTCCGGTTGATGATTCTCGATGCCAACTTCTGGAGTGCGCTGGGTGGGCAGGACGAAACCTTCATCATCTCGGCGGACGGCGCGTTTGCCGCTCGCCGTACGTCGTTCGACCTGCAGCCCGTCAGCGCGACGGATCTCGCGCGTGACACCAACGCGACGCTCGCCGAGATCAACAAGGTCGAGCGTTATGCCGCGCGTCGTCCCACGAGCAACGACGGTCCGTTCTGGACCTACAACTACAAAAATGCACTTTCCGGTTTGACGGCGGTCTCGAGCTTCGTGCCAATTCGCGATCTCGACGGTCATCTGATGGCCTACGTCGGCACCACCATGGCGCCCGACAGCATTGTGCCGCCGCGGCTGCGAACGCTGGAGCACACGGGCGAAGCCCTCCAATTGGTGTCGGCGGACGGGTTCGTGGTGGCAAGCGCCGGCGCGTCGCTCTCGTCGTTGGGACATTTGCGTACGCTCGCCACGTTGCCGCTCTTTGGTGACGCGCAAATGGCGGTGCGTTACGACGGCGAGCGTCTGGTCTTCGAGCGTCATCCGGCGTCGTCGCCGTGGTTCGTCCGGTATACCGTTCGTCCGATAGATTTACTGCAGCAAAATGCCACGCTGTTGATCGGCGCCACGTTGCTGTTGTGTCTCTATGCGGCCGCCGTGTACGCCGGGATGCGCTACATGCGCCAACGCATGATCGAGCCGGCGCGTCGACGTACGACGGCCCTGCTCGAACGAGACGCCTTCACGCAAACCCTGATCGAGACGGCCCCCGTCGGCATGGCGATCATCGATCCCTTCGAGCCCAGTGTGGTGATGAGCAATCCTGCGTATGCGGGCACCGTCGACTTGCTTCGAAATCTGGGCGATGGCGAGTTGAGGCGCATGTACCGCCAACTGCACAGCGGTGTGGTGGCGCGTCCGGTGCGGCGTTTGCTGAGCGCGATCGACGACGCCGGCGAGCGTCACTACGCCGTGAGCTTCGTCGATACTGTCTTTCGTGAACAGTCGGTGCTCATCGCCACACTGTCCGACGTGACAGAGCAACGCCGCTTCGAACTGGAGCAACGCAAGGCGCGGCTTGCCGCCGAGAGCGCCAATCGCGCCAAGGATGTCTTCCTGACGACCGTTAGCCACGAAATGCGTACGCCGTTGTATGGCACGCTCGCGTCGCTTGAACTGTTGAGCGCGCAGCGTCTGGGCGAAGATCATCGGTATTACGTCGATGTGATGGAAAGCTCGACGCGCAATCTGCTCGATCTCATCAACGATCTGCTGGACTATTCTCGGATTCAGGTCGGTCGCTTCGAACTGAATGGCCGCGATGGCTTGTTGCTCAAGGAGCTCGAAGCCATCGGCTTGTCGTTCACGGGACGTGCGCGGTTGCAGGGACTCACGCTGGACTGGATGATCGACCCGCAGCTCTCGCGTGCCGTGCATACCGATGCGCTGCGACTCGGACAGGTCGTGACAAATCTTGTCGGCAATGCCATCAAGTTCACCGAGAAAGGGTACGTCGCCTTCAGCGCCATGGTGACGCGCACTGACCCTCAGGGCTGTGACGTGGCCTTCACGGTCAGCGACAGTGGCGTTGGCATTGCGCCTGCCGATCTGGCGGACTTGTTCCGGCCGTTCGGCAAGAGTACGTCGGAGCCGGGCATGCAGCACGGCACCGGCCTGGGGCTCGCGATCTCGCATCAGTTCGTGGGTATGCTCGGCGGCGTGCTGCAGGTCGACAGTCAGGAGGGCGAGGGCACGACAATGCGCTTCACGCTCCGTCTGCCCTGGGCGTCGGACAGCGAGATGTTGCCCGTCGTCGGGAGAGGCGAGACGTTTGCGTATGTGAGCGGACTCGCTCGCCGCCATGCGTATCTCGACGCATTGATTCGTCGGGCGGGTTACCTGCCGGTCAGATATGACGACGCGGTATCGTGGTCTTCGGGCAGTGGCCGCGTTCAGGACGCGGGCTTGCTCATGTTTGCCGACGAATGGCCGGTGCGCGGTATGGCGGGCTCGGAGGTGTATCTGCTGCGCTCGACGCCGGTCGATCGTCCGGCCGGCAGCGCCCCCGCGTGGCCGCGCGACATCGCGTTGTTCCAGCAGGCGGAGCTCTGGGATGCGCTCGGCCTCGTGTCGGCGCCCGGGCTTGCCGCGAGCGGTGACTTGCCGGGCGCCCCCGGCGCGCAGGCGCGTATCAAGCCGTTGGCCGGGTGGTACGTGCTTGTCGCGGACGATCATCCGATCAGCGGCATGTTGCTGTCCCGGCAGTTGGAAGGACTGGGCGCGATGGTCGATTGCTATCACGACCCGCGCGAGGCACTTGACGCGTTCGATGCGGAATCCCACATGCTGGTGATCACCGATGCCAACATGCCGCACCTCTCCGGGCATGCGTTGGCTACGCAGATCAAGGCGCGCGCGGCCCATGTGCCGGTGATCGTCGCGACGGCCGACGTCACAATGCGCACCGACCGCGACGAGACGTCCCCGTTCGACGCCATCGTCTACAAGCCGGTGGATGCGCGCTCGTTGTTGCGCGTGATTGAACGGATACGGGCGCGCTATCCCTCGCTGTGCGTGGACATCGCGCCGCTTCCAGCGTCATCGGACCTGATCGACAGCGGACCGACGCCGTCCTCCGACTCGACATCGGCGAAGGACTGGCGGCCACCGCTGTCCGACATGCTCGACACGTTCGTGAAGATTGCCGATCAGGACATCGCCAATTGCCGGGCAGCGTTGGTCGACCCATCGCGCGACACTCTCCGTCATTCCGCGCATCGTTTGCGGGGCGGTTTCATGGCATTCGGGCTGAGTTCGCTGGCATCGCTCGCGGCGCAGGTGGAGCATCTGGCGCCCCAGGCGTCCGTCGGACAGATGGAATCGGCGTTCGAAGTGCTCGACGCCGCGTGGAACGACTGGCTGCGTGCACAGGGACATGCCATTGCCAACGACGCCTGACGGCAGCGTCAGGCGCTCGTCGTCACGACTCGGCGAAGTGCTCCGAAATCAATTGGCGTAGCCACTGATTCCCGCCGTCCTGATGGTAGCGACGGTGCCAGAACACATTCGTTTGCAGCGCGGGCAGCCGGAGCGGCGGTTTGACGAAGCGCAGCCCGAACGGCGCGGCGGCACGCTCTGCAAACTTCTGCGGCACGGTGACCACGAGATCATTGACGCTCACGACGTACGGCACGGCGATGAAGTGGGGGACCCAGACATTCGCGTCGGCCCCGAAGCCGGCCTGCGCCAGCAGTTGATTCACGCGCGCATAAGGATTGTCGCCCGTGGCGACGAACAGATGGCGTGCGGCCTGGAATTCCGCCAGCCCTGCATGCGGCGTGTCGAGCGCGTGGCCGATGCGGAACAGGCTCACATACTGCTGACGGAACAACCGGCGCTGGAAAAATGGCCCGGTCAGATCGTCGAACGCGCCCACCGCGAGGTCGATGCGCCCCGACGCCATGGCGTCCTTCAGGTCGGGCAACGTCGTTCGGACGGTGCGCAGGTGTACCCCAGGCGCAAGCCGGGTGCATAGATCGACGAGCGTCGGCATGAAGTACACCTCCCCCACATCCGTCATTGCCAACGTAAACTCCCGCTGACTGCTCGCCGGATCGAACGCCTCCCGGTGATTGATGGCGCGCGAGATGCCGGCCAGGGCCACCGAGACAGGCTCGGCGAGCGCCTCGGCGAACGGCGTGGGTTGCATGCCCGCGCCGGTGCGTGTGAAGAGTTCATCGTCGAACGTCTGCCGCAGGCGGGCCAACCCGTTGCTGACTGCGGGTTGAGACAGCCCCAATTCGCGTGCGGCCTGAGAAATGCTCCGATGCGTGAGTACCGCCTGAAAGACGACCAACAGGTTCAAATCGACGTCGCGTAAGGAAATCATGAGGCGGCGATATTATTCGCGTTATGAATAGAGTGGATTCGTCTATTTATATCGCAAAATGTCATCGCTTGTCGGACAATATTTCCATTCGACATCAGGAGACGAGGCTACTTATGCGTCAAGCAGATCAAATACAGGGGGAGCTGGGCTACCTGTCCGGTTTTGGCAACGAGTTCGCGACCGAAGCATTGCCCGGTGCGCTGCCTGTCGGGCAGAACTCTCCGCAGCGTGCGCCGTACGGCCTGTATGCGGAACAGCTCTCGGGCACGGCGTTCACGGCACCGCGTGGTCATAACCGTCGCTCGTGGGTGTATCGCATTCGTCCTGCCGCGATGCACAAGCCGTTCACCGCCGTCGCGGCGTCGCGCTGGCTGAGCCGTTTCGACGACGTGCCGACGCCCCCGGACCAGTTGCGTTGGGACCCACTGCAGATGCCCGAGGCGCCGACCGATTTCGTCGACGGCATGGTGACGATGGCCGGCAACGGCAGCCCGGATGCCGGGCGCGGTTGCGGCATTCATCTGTACGCGGCGAACCGGTCGATGGACGGCCGCTTCTTCTACAACGCCGACGGCGAGTTGCTCGTCGTGCCGCAGGAAGGCCGTTTGCGGATTGCGACGGAATTCGGTGTGCTCGACGTGGCGCCCTACGAAATCGCCGTGCTGCCGCGTGGCGTGCGCTTCCGTGTGACGCTGCCCGATGGCCGCGCGCGCGGCTATGTATGCGAGAACTATGGCGCGTTGTTCCGTCTGCCGGATCTCGGTCCGATCGGCTCGAACGGCCTGGCGAATCCGCGCGACTTCCTCACGCCCGTGGCGGCCTATGAGGATGTCGAAGGCGACTTCGAGCTGGTGGCGAAGTTTGGCGGTGCGCTGTGGCGTGCCGACATCGGTCATTCGCCGCTTGACGTTGTGGCCTGGCATGGCAACTATGCGCCCTACAAGTACGATCTGCGTCACTTCAACACGATCGGATCGATCAGCTTCGACCACCCGGATCCGTCGATCTTCCTGGTGCTGCAATCGCAAAGCAATGCGCCGGGCGTTGACGACATCGACTTCGTGATCTTCCCGCCGCGCTGGCTGGCGATGGAAAACTCGTTCCGCCCGCCCTGGTTCCACCGCAATATCGCCAGTGAGTTCATGGGGCTGATCCAAGGCGTCTATGACGCCAAGGCCGAGGGATTCGTGCCGGGCGGCGCCAGTCTGCACAACTGCATGACGGGCCACGGCCCCGATGCGGACACGTTTGAAAAGGCCTCTGCCGCTGACACGAGCCAGCCGCACAAGGTCGACGCGACGATGGCGTTCATGTTCGAGACGCCGGCGATCATCCGCCCCACACGCTTCGCGCTGGAGACCAAGCAGCGGCAGGACAACTACTACACCTGCTGGCAAGGGTTGAAGAAGCACTTCAACCCGAACCAGAAGTAAGCGGCCTCGCGTCGCAACGTCGCCAACCCCTGACACGGCCGGCCGCACCCTTCGATGGTGCAGCGCCGGCCGATGCGCTGTCTCAAACAAGGAATTCCCTATGTCAGCACTCCCACAAAGCTGGGTCGCGTCCGCCAACACTGGCGTGACCGACTTCCCCCTGCAAAACCTGCCGTACGGCGTGTTCAGCACCGCGTCGCAACCGACGCCGCGTGTTGGCGTGGCCATTGGCGATCAGGTACTGGACCTGGCGGCGCTCGAAGCCGCCGGCGTGCTCAAGGTCGCCGAGGCCGGTGGCGCGACGGTCTTCTCGCAGCCCGCCATCAATGCGTTCGTGGCACTGGGCAGCGCGGCGTGGCGCGCCACGCGCGCGCGCCTGACGTCGCTGCTCGCCGTGGACGGCGATGCCGCCCTGCGTGAAAACGCCGCGTTGCGGGCTCAGGCACTTGTGCCGCTCGCACAGGTCACGTTGCATCTGCCGGTGCAAGTGCCCGGCTACACCGACTTCTATTCGTCGCGAGAGCACGCGACCAACGTGGGCAGCATGTTCCGCGATCCGGCCAACGCGCTGCTGCCGAACTGGTTGGAAATCCCCATCGGCTATAACGGTCGGGCCAGCTCCGTGGTCGTGAGCGGCACGCCGATTCATCGCCCGAACGGACAGATCAAGTTGCCCGATGCGCCGCGCCCGATTTTCGACGCGTGCCGCAAGCTCGACTTCGAACTCGAAACCGGCTTCATCGTCGGTCGTGACACGTCGCTGGGCGACAGCCTGAGCGTGGACGCGGCCGAAGCGGCCATCTTCGGGATGGTGTTGCTCAACGATTGGTCGGCGCGCGACCTGCAGCAGTGGGAATACGTGCCGCTCGGTCCGTTCAACTCGAAGTCGTTCGGCACGTCCATCTCGCCGTGGGTGGTGACGATGGAAGCGCTCGAACCGTTCCGCGTGGCCGGCCCCGAGCAGAATCCGCAGCCGGTCTCGTACCTGCAGCAGCAGGGCAAGCATGCCTTCGACATCGCGCTTGAAGTGCTGCTGCAAGCCGACGGCGACACGCAGGCGACGTCCATCTGCCGCACCAACTTCCGTCACATGTACTGGAGCATGGCGCAACAGTTCGCTCACCATACGGTCTCAGGCTGTAATGTGCGCGTGGGCGACCTGATGGGCTCGGGCACGATCAGCGGCCCGACGCCGGACTCGTTCGGCAGCCTGCTCGAACTGACGTGGAACGGCAAGAACCCGATCACGCTCGCCAGCGGTGCGAAACGCACGTTCATCGAAGACGGCGATACCGTGGTGATGACCGGCTGGTGCCAGGGGGATGGTTACCGCGTGGGCTTCGGCGAAGTCTCGGGCCAGATCCTGCCCGCGAAGGCGAGATAAGCGGGAGCGGCGTGATGTGCGGACGTATGCCCGGAGGTTAGCCGGGCGTATTGACGGATGCACCCGCGACGCGTCGTTCCGGTTCCCCGGGCGGCGTGTTTTTCGTTTATGGCCCTGGCGAAATCTCGCAGATGTGAGTGTGATCGAGGTGTGCCGGCGACAGTCGTTGCCACCACGGATTGATGCGGCCGACGATCAGGCTCGCACTCACGCGGCAACGCGTGGGTGTATAGGCGAGTTCGTTGCCGACCCGGCGTAACAGCGGCGGGTCGCCGAGACGGGCGCGGTGCGGCACGCGCAGCGAGCGGCGCGCGCGCGCAACGGGTAGCGGGGAGGCGGTGGCGTGTGACATTTGATATTTCCCGGAATCATGTGAAGACGGGAAATATTTAGCCACGTCGCGGCGAGCGGCGACAGGTGAAGCAATCCGAAAAATGCGTCCGATGGGCGTGACAGCCCACCGTCGCAGACAGGAGCAATCATCGACGTTTGTCGTCCGGCACTGCCGGGGGCTCGGCCGCCACCGGGCCAGTCGGCGACGCCTCCGACGCAGGTGCGGCGGACGTTGGCGCCGCCGGTGCGCCGCTCGGCGACAGTGGCGGACGGGCCAGACCCTCATTGATCCACGCGTTCAGCAGCGTATAGGTCACAGCCAGAATCACCGGCCCGACGAACAGGCCAACGATCCCGAACGTCAACATGCCCCCGAGTACCCCCGCGAGAATCAACGTCATCGGCAGATCGGCCCCCCGGCGGATCAGCATCGGTCGCATGACGTTGTCGAGCATGCCGATGAAGACCGAGAGCACCAGCAGCAGCGTGGCGAGCGTCGGACTGTCCTGCCAGTAGAGCCACGCCACGCTTGAGAGCAGCACGGGGAACGGACCGATCTGGGCGATACAAAGCACCAGCATCAGCGCCGTGAGGAAGCCCGACAGCGGCACCCCCGTCAACCACAGGCCGAGGCCACCGAGCAGCGACTGCGTCACGGCCGTGACCACGATCCCGAGCGCCACCGCGCGAATCGACATTCCGGCAAGCCGGACCGATTCTTCTCCCCGATCACCGCCGAGGCGCCGCGCCATCCGAATCAGCGCACGCGCCGCGCGCTCTCCTTGCATAAAGAGGATGCCGGAGATGATCAGCGTGAGGCCAAGGTGAACCACGAGCAAGCCGATCGACCCCAGCTTCGTGAATCCCCACGACGCTGCCTTGACCGCATAGGGTTGAATCCGCGCGACGAGACCGCCGGGGCCGGCGGCTGCAAGCGCCTGCCACTCTTCGGTGGCGCGCTGGCCGACTACGGGGATGCGGATCAGCCAGTCGGGCGGCATCGGCAGGCCACGCTGCCCGATGGAGTGCACTTGCTCGCTGATGTCGGACGCGTGCCCGATCAGCGTGCCGATCGCGGCGGACAGCGGCGCGACGACGATCACGAGCATCCCGAAGATCATGACGGTGGTGGCGAGCCACCGTTTGCCCCACAGACGGCGTTGCAGACCAACGAGCAATGGCCAGGTCGACGCGACGATCGTCACCGCCCAGATGAATGCCGGCAAAAACGGGAGCAGGACCCATAACGTACCGATCATCAGCAGGCTGAGCACGAGAATCACGAGCAGGTTACGGGCGAGTTCGCTCGGGGTGGTGGAAAGCATGGTCGCTCCGACAGGCAGGGGGGCGAACGCGCATCAACACGCGTCCGGACGTACAGGTTGCACGAGGTGTGCAGGTGAGAAGCACCATGCCATGCCTGCGCAGGCACGGCAAGTGCGCCGCGCAGCCGCCTCACAGGGGTGTTGTTTCGCGGGGCTCGTCGTCGGAGTCGTCGGATGATGGGCTGGGCCACCTTGTACGGCGCAGCGGTGGGCTCAGCGCGCCGGGCGCCGTCGTCGTGCCGTGTCGGCGTGACCCCGGCGGGCGAAGGCTCGCATGCCCGTCATCGACGTGGCGGTTGCCCGCGAAGGGCGGCGACGCGGTGTGCGATGCGAGGGGGGCGGGGAGGGCGCGGATGGCGAGCGTCGGCGTTGGGGCGTTGTTGTTGACTTCCCCGGTAACGGCGCCGTGCGGGCTGTTGGGGCGCATCGACATGGCGCTTGCCGTCGATACGCCCGAGTCGGCCATCGTGACCACCGTGATGGTGCTGATTTTCGGTCGCGGTGCACGACGTTCGTGCGCAGTGCGAATGTCCTCGCGCTGCGCGGCGCTATGGCCGATCGAGAAGATGAGGCCGATGAGACCGTAGAGCACGTCGAGCACTGCAAAGACATGCGCGTCTTCCACCAGACTAGGAGAATCGTCGCCAGGCGTGAGCTGCGTGGCGTTGAAGGCATCGGCGCCGTCGTCCCATCGCGTGGCGTTGTCGCGACCATGGCCGTGCGCCGAGCCGTCGCCCATCCAGGCAAGGTAGTAGAACGTGGCCGTGAGCGCGAACCAGATGAGCCGGGGCGGGGCAGAGCGAAGCATGCCACGGACATCGCGGACGAACGCCTGCAGGTATGCGAGCCCTTCCCGGTCGTCGGGCTCACGTCGTGCGGTCTCGAGCAGCAACTCGGCCAGATTGTCCTGCGTGAGGATTTGCAGGCTGGCGTTATGCCGACTCGTGCCCAACTGGTGGATGATAGGCAACAGCGTCAATCCTGGGATGGGCGCCAGTGGAATTTCCAGCGCCGCGTGGAGGGTGTCGCCGAATCGCCGGGTGAAAATCCCGGGAAACCAGCGTGACACGCCGCGTTCGATGCCGTATCGCGCCCCATTGCGCAGCACCCCGTAACAAAACACGAAGCCGAGCACTTGTGCAAAGGCCGCCCGATAAGGGGTAGAGAGGATCGCGCTTAGCCCTTCCAGGTCAGGCGCCGGCGTCGTGCGCGCGATCCGGTTGCGATACTGCCGCTGGGTCACGTTGAAGCCCGCCATGCCGAGCAGATTGATCAGCACGATCGCCAGCGCGGCCACGGGCGGCCAGAGCGGCGCTTGGGAACCGGTGGGATCGGTCGTCTCCGTCAGCAACGAGGCGAGCGTCGACCCGACGGCGAACGGCAGCGCGTCGCGCAGGGTGCCGATGCAGAACGCGCGCCAGGAGAACACCGGTCGCTGCTCGCGCAAGAGCGCTTCCAGACGATCGCTCACATCGCCGACGTCGAACCCATGGAGGGCAAGCGTTCGGGCCTGGCGATGCAGATGCGTGTGCAAGGTCTCGTGCCATGGTTGCATCGCCATGTCGCTGGCCGCTGGCAGGTCGTCAGGCCAAGGAGGCGCAAGCGGCGTGAGTGGGGCGCGCCATCCGTTGGTGACGGCGGGCGGACCCAACGCATTCAGGGCCGGCAAGGCAACCTCCTGCCATAGCGCATCGAAGATGCGTAGCGCGCGGCTTGCGCCCGGTCCCGCGTACATGTCGATCGTGAATGTGGGGGCGTCGACTGTCGACGGCCGAGTCGGGGCGGCGGGGGCCGAGGACGTTCGGAGTACGGGGCGTGGTGCGAGTGCCGCAGGCTCTCTGAGTGTGCCTGGGCTCGGGCACGCGTACGTCAGCGCCATGGGAGCGGTCGGCGACCCGGCCGCGAGGCCGGCCTGCGCGGCAGCTTGCTGGGCGCGCGCGAAATCCTCCTCCAGCGGGGTGACGGGCTCGCGTCGCTCGGCGTCGGTCACCTCGGTGGTTGCGAGCGGGGTATCAGGCGCAAGAAGGATGGTTGGAAGGCACGAGAAGCAGTTGCGGAGCATGGCGTCGTGGGCAGGACTAGGCCGGCGGCGAGGTGCCGGGCCTCAGACAGGAAGGGACGAAATGAAGCGGGCGATGCTACGCCCGTCTGCCCTTGACGGCCACGCCTGAACAGTCGTTTGAAGTCGTTCATTCGCGAAGTTGCGTAGCGGCATCAGGCCATTCCGCGATGCGCGATCAGGCATTGACCGTGCTTTGCATCACACGTTACGCATCGGGCACGACCATGACCCCGGCACGCAGTCCGTTCGCGACATCGGGATTGGGAAACACGATGCGTTCCTCCGGATGCGAAACCGTATAGGTGGTCTCGCCGTCGCGCGCCAGCACGGTGCCGGCGACGTAGGGCGTGAAGTTCGGTGTGTCGGCCGGGACGTCGAGCACGAATGCGTCCGTGCGGCGCACGATCTCGGCGGCCACGCGAAAGCGTCGGGCGCGCGGCACCTTGCCGTCATCGCGCTTGCCCATCTGCGCGCCGGACAACCAACGGCGCAGGGCGGCGTCGATGCCGGCAAAATCGTCAAGACGGTTTTGGCCGAAAGGCGCGACTTTTCCCAGCTCGAGCGTACAGCTCTCGGCGCCGAAGTTCGCACAGGTGTAATACGAGAACGTGACGGACGGCTGCTCGGTCAACATCACCGCTTCGATATCGGCCGCGGCAAGTGTCTCGATCCAGTCGTCGCTTGCTGGACGCTGCGGCGGACTCGGCACCACCGCGAAGCGGGGGAAGAGTGACGCGCGAATCGCCGTGTGCATGTCCACGTGCCGACGCAGGCGACGTGCGTCGCGCGTCTCGGCGAAGAACTGCGCCACGATCACTTCGAGTTCACGCGCGCGCTGCACGGCGGGCGACTCCGCACGCTTGGCGTGAGCGCCCTGGAACAGCCGGTTCAGGTCGTATTCAAGATAACGCTTGCCGGCACGTACGGCGTCCGGGTTGCCAAGCACGACGAGCACACGCTCGCGCAACGTCAGGCGGCCGTCGGCAATGTCACGCAGAATGCCGTCAACGATCTCGATCGGAGCGGTTTCGTCGCCGTGAATCCCGCACGAGAGGATGGCGTCGAAGCGTTGACCGCCAGGCGCGTCGATCGTGCCGGTGACCTGGTCCGCGTCGGCGGGTGTCAGTTCGAGCACCCCTTCAGCGTGGCGTTGCCAGCGTACGCCACAAGGCTCGATACCTTCGCTGGGGACACTGTCGTGCGATTCGCGCACGTCGCTTAGCCAGTGGCGCAGGGCCGAACGATTGGCATCGGTCATCATGAAGGATCTCCAGAAATGCAGACTCGTATTTTATGCGCGTCGTTGGCCGGTTCGGTGTATCACGTCGTCCATGCAGGGCAACGCCCTGTACATGCGGTTTTGCCGGTCTGTTCGGCGTGCGCGCATTGTTCCGGCGGTCGAATCCGTGTCATCATGATCCGCATCGCACGCCGTTCCATCGAGCGTGGCCTTGGGGATTGCCGTTCATGACCGATCTGTACGTCGAAGGTGTCTGGCGCACTGCCAACGGAGCAGAATTCCGCACGCTCGATCCCATGTCGGGCGATGTCGTTTGGCAGGGCCGTGCGGCGGACGCGGCCGATGTCGACACCGCCGTCCAGGCTGCGCGTCGTGTGCAGCGCGATTGGGCGCGTCGAAGTGTCGACGAGCGACTGGCCGTATTGCAGCGCTTCGCAGCGATCGTGACCGCGCAAACGGAAACGCTTGCCGACGCCATCGGTCGAGAGACCGGCAAGCCCCTGTGGGAAGCGCGCACCGAAGTGGCGACGATGGCCGCGAAGGTCACGCATTCGGCGAAAGCCTACCAGGAGCGCACGGGTGAGCGACGCAGTGCCGTGGCGGACGGGCAGAGCGTCGTGCGCCATCGGGCGCATGGCGTGATGGCTGTTTTCGGACCGTACAATTTCCCCGGGCATCTCCCTAACGGGCATATCGTGCCGGCGCTACTCGCGGGCAACACCGTCGTCTTCAAGCCCAGCGAACTGGCGCCCGGCGTGGCCGATAGAACGATGCAGTGCTGGATCGAAGCGGGCCTGCCGCCCGGGGTGTTGAACCTCGTGCAGGGCGGGCGCGAGACGGGGGCGGCGCTCGCCGCGCATGACGGTATCGACGGGCTGTGCTTCACCGGAAGTTCCGCCACGGGCCGCGCCCTGCACCGGCACTTCGCAGGGCGGCCCGGCACGCTCCTTGCGCTGGAGATGGGCGGCAACAATCCGCTGATCGTCGATACGCCTGCCGACATCGACGCTGCCGTCCATGTGAGCGTTCAGTCCGCTTTCCTCTCCGCAGGGCAACGTTGCACCTGTGCCCGACGCCTGCTCGTGCCGCGGGGGCCGCAGGGCGACGCGTTCATCGAACGGCTGGCGTGGGTGACGCAACGTATCGTCGTCGGACGTTACGATGCCGATCCGCAGCCATTCATGGGCGCGGTGGTGTCACTTCAGGCGGCGCGTCGCATGACGGCGGCCCAGGCCGACCTGGTGACGCTTGGCGCCCGCTTGATCCTTCCGCTCGCCCAGCCGGACGGTCGCTCGGCATTGCTCACGCCGGGGCTGATCGACGTAACGTCGCTGGCCGCGCGCGATGCGCTACCCGATGAAGAGTATTTCGGCCCGTTGCTCCAGGTGCTGCGCTACGACACGTTCGACGAGGCGCTCGCGCTGGCGAATCGCACTCGTTATGGGCTGGCGGCCGGTCTGGTGTCCGACGATCCCGCGCGTTACGAACAGTTTCTCGCCGAGATCCGCGCGGGCATCGTCAACTGGAACCGGCCGACGACGGGCGCGGCCGGGGCGGCCCCGTTCGGGGGCATCGGCGAGTCCGGCAACCATCGTCCCAGTGCATGGTACGCGGCCGATTATTGTGCCTACCCGATAGCCTCGATGGAAGCCTCGCAGGTGACCCTGCCCGAGCCCCTCAGCCCTGGCCTGGACTTTGCCGCGTGCTGATCTTTCGATATCGACTTGTTTTCCGCTTTCCTAGGAATGGATATGACGCGTTTTGCCCTCGAAGCCAACTTCGATGGACTGGTTGGCCCCACGCATAATTATGCGGGGTTGTCGTTCGGCAACGTTGCCTCTGCAAACAACGCCAATCGCGTATCGAATCCGCGCGAGGCAGCGCTGCAAGGGCTGGCCAAGATGAAGGCGTTGGCCGATCTGGGCTACGCCCAGGGTGTCTTGCCGCCGCAAGAGCGTCCGTCGGTTGCCTTGTTGCGCACGCTGGGCTTCTCCGGCAACGACCGGACGGTCATACGCGAGGCGGCTCGTACTGCCCCCGAGTTGCTGGGGGCGGCGTGTTCGGCCGCGAGCATGTGGACGGCCAACGCCGCCACCGTCAGCCCCTCGGCGGACACGGCTGACGGCCGGGTGCATTTCACGGCGGCCAATCTGTGCAGCAAGTTGCACCGCGCGTTCGAGCACGAGACGACGTCACGCGTGCTGCGTACCGCGTTCCCGGACGAAGCCCGCTTCGCCCATCACGACGCCTTGCCGGGCTGGCCGTCCTTGGGCGACGAGGGCGCGGCGAACCATACGCGGCTGTGCGGGGCCTACGGGGAGCGCGGGGTCGAGTTCTTCGTCTACGGACGAGACGATCTGGCGAGCGCGCCAGTACCGCGCCGGTTCCCGGCACGCCAGACGCTGCAGGCGAGTCAGGCGGTTACCCGTCTGCATGGGCTGGCGGCAGACGACGTGGTGTTCGCGCAGCAGCATCCCGACGCCATCGACGCCGGCGTCTTCCATAACGATGTGATCGCCGTGGGCAATGGCAACGTGTTGTTCTGCCATGCCCGCGCGTTCGTCGATCAGGCGGCGGTGCTTGCGACGCTTCGCGAGCGGCTGGCGGCCCGGGGCACCTCGCTGGAGGTGGTGGAGGTCGGCACGGACGACGTCTCGATCGAGGACACCGTCGGCAGCTATCTTTTCAACAGCCAGTTGCTTGCGCGGGCACCCGCGGCGGACGGCGGGATGTCGCTCGTGGTGCCGCAGGAGTGTCGTGAGCGCCCGGCCGTGTGGCGCTTTCTCGAATCGCTGGTGGCCAGTGGTGGTCCGATTCGCGAGTTGCATGTGTTCGACTTGCGCGAGAGCATGCGCAACGGCGGCGGGCCGGCGTGCCTGCGTCTGCGTGTGGTGTTGACCGACGACGAGCGCAAGGCGACCCACCCGGGGCTCTGGATCGACGATGCACGGTACGCCACGCTCACCGAATGGGTGAAGCGGCACTATCGTGACCGGTTGGCACTGGGCGATCTCGCCGACCCGGCCTTGCTCGACGAGAGCCGCAGCGCCCTTGACGATCTCACGCAATTGCTCGACCTGGGCAGTCTTTATTCATTTCAACGCGGCGCGTAAGCGCCATCGGGAGTCGACGCGATGACGACGATCATTGGTTTGTCCGGCAGCCTGCGCAAGGGCTCATACAACACGGCGTTGCTGGCGGCGGCGAAGGCGGTGGCGCCCGCTGGCGTCACGCTGGACATTCGCACATTGCATGGCATTCCGCTATATGACGGCGACGTGGAAGAAAGCGAGGGAATTCCAACTGCCGTCGCCACGCTGAAGGACGCCATTGCACAAGCCGATGGCTTGTTGCTCGCTACGCCGGAGTACAACAACGGCATGCCGGGCGTGTTCAAGAATGCGCTCGACTGGCTATCGCGGCCCCCTGCCGATAGTGAGCGAGTGTTCCGCGACAAGCCGGTGGCGGTCATGGGAGCGTCGCCCGGTGGCTTCGGCACGATTCTCAGCCAGAACGCGTGGATGCCGGTGCTGCGCACGCTGCAGACCACGCCCTGGTGGCAAGGGCGCCTGATGGTGTCGCGCGCGAACAAGATCATCGACGCCGACGGGAATCTCCAGGACGACGCCGTTCGTCAGCAGCTGGCGGCGTTTGTCTCCGGATTCGTCGAGTTTATCGAGCATAGAGAGGGCGCGATTGGATAATTACTGATAAAAATCAATTGGTTGCATAAAATTTCTCGTGTAATGGATGCGATAATGGGACGTGCGGAGCCTGGTCCAATCGTCAATGGCGAACCGATAAGCGATGCGACTCACGGATTGTTGGGCGATGCACTATGCTGAATGCAACGTATCGGCCGATACGTCGAACGCGTCCTTTCGTCAACCGGGGGTGCAGCCATGCAAATCGAGTTTCCGGATCACCGTCCCGTATTCAACTATGAAGATCTGACGATTGAGTTCGCGGTTGTCGTCAATGGCCGGCCGATCGACTGCGCGGTGTCGGCCGAAGCCTTGGAGGATCATTTCGGCGCCTACTCGGCGCGCGCGGACGATTTGTTGCATGCCTTCGAACACGGGCGAACGGATATTCACGCGCTCACGCGTGAATATCTGACGATGGGGCTTTCGGGCCCCGTATTGTTACGCAGCGGGCACTTTCGCTGGGTGCGCGAAGCCCGGCGGCAAGCCGCGCGGCGCTGATCGACGCACATCGTCGTTTATCAACGGCTTCCCGCCATGGGACGACTTCTCGGTGCCGAGTTGATTCGCGTCAAACCCGGGAATGTTTCGTCATACGACGCAATAGGCGAGCCGCAAGGATCGGCGTAAGCTGGCATTGCCGCTCGGGAGGTTACGTCAGCGGCACCCTCGTCGATTACGATCAGGAGCCGCTATGGGTTCGGAATTTCGCGTCGTCATCGCCTCGGTGGCGGCCTTCATGACGCTGGCCGGCGCGTTCGCCACCATTCACGGTTTGCTTTACGACCAAACGCACGTCATGAAAGGCGGCGTGGTGACGGTGCTGTTCGGCATTCTGTTCATCGTGGCGATGCTCACGCCTTGGCCGAGCGACGACGAGCGCGAACGCAAGGATACCCAGGGCAAGCCCTGAGTCGGGGTAACCGTTTGGTTCGCCGCGTTCTACACTGCTAAGTGAGGGACGCCGTCGAAGTCAGCCGAAAGTCGTGCAGCCCCGACCGGGCAAGCCCCACGTCGGATCGATTTCCCCGCATGAAACGCTTCGCAACGCGCGTGGTCTCGTTGCGAGGTGCCGTATGTGTTCCGATACCCGCGTCGTGATTGCCTCCATCGCCGCATTCGTGACGCTGGGCGGCATATTCGCCACCATTCATGGCCTGCTGTTCAACCTGCCGGAGGTGTCGCGCTACGGCGTGGCCGCGGTTTTGGCGGGGGCGACGTGCACGGCCACGATGCTTATTCCGTGGGGTTCGCGCGACGAGTCGTGACGCGACGCGCCGACAGGCGCATCCGCGCGGGCACTTTAGCCCACCGGGTTGGCGAGGCGTGCCCGCAGGCAAAGGAAGGCGGGTGCTTGCGACAGTTCGCGGTAAAGCCGTGGGTCGACGGCGGCCATCTCCGGCAACGGCAGCGGTTCGACCATGCGGTCGAGTTGCCAGCCCGCGTCTGCCGCGGCATTCAGAATGTGCGCGAGCGGGCGCCGGTATGACTCTACATAGGGCTTCGGCTCGCCGAAGCCACTCCAGTACATGCCGAATCGCGTGACGTCGAAGTAGGGGCGGTTGCGCCGGGTGCGCTCGTCGAGCCAGTCGCGCATCGGATGCCCCATCGACCAGACGAGCATCGCGCCGGGCTTGGCAACCCGGGCGAACTCACGAAACGTCGGTCCGAGGTCTTCCACGTAATCGAGCGCGAGGGCGCTGACGATGGCGTCGAAGCGGTGGTCAGCCAGCGTGGCGAACGGCGCGCTCAGGTCCTGCACGTCGAACGTTGCCGCCAGTCCTTCGCAGCGCTTTCTCGCCAGTGCGATCATCTCCGGGGTGACGTCGATGCCGTGTACCGTCGCCCCTTGCTCGGCGAGCCACGCACTGTTGATGCCCGGGCCGCAGCCGGCATCAAGGACATGCAGGCCGTGGACGCTGCCGAGCAGGTGGCGCGTGGCAGGGCGCTCGTACAAGGCGTTATGCGGTTTGCTGACGGCAATCTCGGCGTAGCGCTCGGCAAAACCTGCGTAAGCGGTACGTCCGATCGACGCGAGATCGGCTGACGACATGCGCGACTCCAGGGGGAAGCATGGACGGGGGGCGATTGTAAC
The DNA here is from genome assembly GCF_902459665.1 of Pandoraea cepalis. GTDB lineage: Bacteria > Pseudomonadota > Gammaproteobacteria > Burkholderiales > Burkholderiaceae > Pandoraea > Pandoraea cepalis. The sequence goes on from NZ_CABPSL010000004.1 coordinate 198,296, forward strand.
GCCAAAGAAAGGACGGTCTGCGGGGGCTGTGGGACAATAGTGGCCTTCGCCGCCGCGTCTGTGAGCATTTTGCGACCGTCCGACGTTGTGCGACAGCCGTGATTCCGCGACATCATTCCCAAGCATGCCCCCATCCAGCGTTTCTCTCTCGCCGTCCGACACTTCCACCCTTGCCCCCGCCGAGACGATCGACGTGGCCGTGATCGGCGCGGGGCCTGCCGGTCTGATGGTGGCCGAGGTGCTGTCGGCGGCGGGGTGGCGCGTCGATGTGTACGACGCCATGCCGTCGGTCGGGCGCAAGTTCCTCATGGCGGGCAAGGGCGGTATGAATCTCACGCACAGCGAGCCCGCAGCGCCGTTCGTGGCTCGGTATGGCAAACGTGCGGTCGCGGTGGCGCAGTGGTTGCGTCGGTTCAGCGCGGACGATGTACGCTCATGGGCGCATCGGCTGGGCATCGATACCTTCGTCGGCAGTTCCGGTCGCGTTTTCCCCGTCGATATGAAAGCGGCACCGCTGTTGCGGGCCTGGCTTACCCGTTTGCGCGCGGCGGGCGTGCGGCTGCATGTGCGGCATCGGTGGCTGGGCTGGGACGCGCGATCGCCGGCCGGTCCGGACGATTTGCGGTTCGCAACGCCCGGGGGCGAGCGCCGGGTGCGGGCGAGGGCGGTGGTGCTGACGCTGGGCGGCGCGAGTTGGCCGCAACTCGGCTCGGACGCCGCCTGGGTGACGTGGCTGCGCGATCACGGCGTGGCTGTCGCACCGTTGTTGCCGGCCAACGCGGGCTTCGAGACGGACTGGACGCCGCACATGCGCGAGCGGTTCGCGGGCCATCCGGTGAAGTCGGTCACGATGACTTTACGTGACGGCACGACGCGCAAAGGCGAGTTTGTGATCTCGGCGCACGGTATCGAAGGCAGTCTGGTGTATGCGTTGTGCGCGCCCATTCGCGATGCGATTCGTGCCGAGGGCAGCACGCAGGTCTATCTGGATCTGTTGCCGGACTGGCGTCTCGAGCGTGTCGCCGAGGAAGTGGGTCGGCCGCGAGGCTCGCGCTCGATGGCGAGCCATCTGCAGAGTCGCCTGGGGCTTGCGGGCGTGAAGGCCGCGCTGCTGCGCGAGTGCCTGCCGCGTGAGGCGTTCGACGATCCGGCGGCGTTGGCCGCCGGCATCAAGCGTTTGCCGTTGACGCTGTTGCGCACGCGCCCGATTGCCGAGGTCATCAGCAGTGCCGGGGGTGTCGCGCTGGAAGCGCTTGACGCGCGCTTGATGGTGAAGACTTTGCCCGGCGTGTTCTGCGCCGGGGAGATGCTCGATTGGGAAGCGCCCACCGGCGGCTATCTGCTCACGGCGTGCTTTGCGAGCGCGTGCGTAGCAGGCGACGGCGCCGCGGCCTATCTTCAGGCCCAGCGCTGATAACACACGACCGCCGGCGGCGAGGTGGCCGCCGGGCGTGGTCTACGTGAACCGAACGTCAATCGGGATCGCAGACCCTCATGCCGGACGAACGCCGAGACGCCACAACGACGTCACTTCGGCGGTGCGTGCCGCATGCAGCGGATCGTTCGCGTCGCCGGCCTTGGGATGATGCGGGCGCACGTCGTGACGCGCGAGCACCACGAGACCGGCGCCGTGAATCCACGAGAGCAAGGTCTCGCGCGTGCGCAAGCCCAGATGTTCCGCCAGGTCGGACAGCACCAGCCAGCCTTCGCCGCCAGGACTCAGGTGGGCGGCGAGCCCGTTCAGGAAGCCCTTGAGCATCTGGCTGTCCGGATCGTAGATGGCATGCTCGATGGGCGCGTTTGCCTTGGCCGGCACCCACGGTGGGTTGCAGACGATCAGCGGTGCCTTGCCCTCGGGAAACAGGTCGGCATCGACGATCTTTACGGCGCGATCGAAACCAAGCCGCGAAATGTTCTCGCGCGCACACGCCAGGGCACGGGCATCGCGCTCCGTACCCACGACCTGCTGCACGCCGCGACGGGCAAGCACTGCGGCAATCACGCCGGTGCCTGTGCCAATGTCGAACGCCAACGTCTTGGCCGGCAGCGGCGCCTGGTCGATCAGTTGAAGATACTCGCCACGTATGGGCGAATACACGCCGTACCAGGGGTGAATCGACGCGGCCAACGCCGCAATCGGCACACCCTTCTTGCGCCATTCATGGGCCCCGATCAAGCCGAGGATTTCTCGCAGCGATGCCACCGAGGGGGTGGCGTCCGGCGCACCCCAAGCTTCGGTGCACGCCTCGCGAACGTCCGGCGCGCGGCGCAACGGAATGCCATAGTCAGCGTCCAGCGGTATCAGCACCATGCCAAGAATGCGAGCACGCTGCGCTTGCGCCATCCGATACTTGTGGAAGGTGTCGGCCGGGCTGACGACCACCGCCTCGCCCTTGGCCGAAGGCTTGCGACGCGGACGATGCGGCGGACGATCTACCCGCCGCGCCATCGCCTGCAGTAACTGACGCGCATTCTGGTAGTCGCCTCGGTACAGCAGCGCCGTTCCGCCACAGGCAAGATGATAGGCCTCGTCGGCCGTCACGGTGTCGTCAACGACTTCCACTCGGTGCGGCGGCGTTACGCCCGCTTCGGAACGCCAGCGTGCAGTGACGGGGCGACCGTCTTCGGTCCAGGCTAGCGTCGGGGTAGTGTTCATGCGATGTCTTCTGAATAGCGTGGCGGCGCACGGAAGCTTGGGCGGGACGCCCGCCTGTGACGGGAGCCTGCCTCGGTCGGCAGATCAACCTCTGTCGGGAAGCCTGCCCCAGACGGACCGGAGCCCCTTTCCGCCTCTCAAACATAAACCCAACTCGCTGCAGAAAGGGGCTCCGGTCCGTCTTCGTCACTTCCCTCAGGATGCGCCGGAAGCCCGCATTATGCCTGCGTTGTCTCCCCTCCGACCGGAATCAGTGCCGTCCGGTTGCCGCCAACATGCCATTCAGACCGGTTTTTCCGCTGCGCCGAACAACGCGCCAATGGCCGCGCGCAAGGCCTCGTCCAACGCCCGATCCATAGCCGCAACCGGCGCCGACGGCATCGCCGGCCCCAACCCACCATGCCGAATCGCCGCCGCCATCCGCGTTAGCACCGCTGCCCCCGGATTGACCAGAGCGTCATGCGTCCCCGCTCGGGGAACGATGTCTGTGATGGCATTGGCCACCCGCTCCAATGCCGTGAGCGCCGGCCACCAGCGCGCCGCCCGACGACTCACCATCGGCGGTTCGGACAACGCCCGCTGTAACGCAATACGCGCGTCGTCGAGCGCTTTGTATGCCACCCGCCGAGCACCAAACGCTGCATCGACATCTTGCGTGTCGGCAAGCGCCGCATATCGACCCAGCGCATCGAGCGCATTGGCAACGCGCTCGTCGAGTTGATGCCGCTCCCACTTGGCCCACGGTAAATACCCCACGAGCAACACGATCGCGCACGCCGCCACGGCATCGATGAACCGCGCAAATGCAATGCCCTGACTGCCCGGCTGCAATGCGCCCATCACCAACATCAGTATCGGTAGCAGCAAGGCGCTGAATAACCCGTAATTGCGCCGCAACGCCCACGGCAGACACGCCGCCAGCGGGACGAGCGCGGCAAGACTGACCCACCCGTTACGGTCGATGGCGACGACGGCCGCCGAGACGGCGACGCCGACGATACTGCCCAGGCCACTCTGCAACGCGCGGGCGAACACGGAGCCATAGTTCGGCTTGAAGATGACCACGACGATGAGCGGCACCCAATACGACCGCGGCAGTGCCGTGAGCGCAATGAAGATTTGCGCGGCCAGCACGCACAAGCCAATTCGCAGCAAGTACCGCCATACGTCGGGCCACGGCCACTTCGGTATCCATTGCCGTCCGGGCGCAGCGCGCGCCCGATGACGCGCCAAGGCAACCAGGGGTGCTTCGGCCGCATGCGCGGCGCCGGTGAGCAGCGGCTCGGCGCGATGCAACGCCGCCGCGAGCGCCGGCGCGTGGTTGTCTTTCGCCACCGCTACGGTGGCCGCTACGTCGAGCTGCCGATCGCGCGCGATGCGCCGGGCAATACCGTATAACGCGCGTCCGAGTGGCGCGGGAAGCGGCCTGCCGCCCTGTGCAAGACCGATGACGGCCGAGGTGATGGGCTCGGCCGCCAGAATCTGGGCGGCCCTGCGCTCAAGCACTTCCCACCCGCCCGCTGTGCTCGCTCGCGCGCTCAACAGCGTGTCGTAGGCCGCGGCAATGGCGTTCTCGAGCGAACGGCGCGCGAGCCTGACGCGCGGCGTGCCGCTCGCGTCGAGTACGTTGGCCAGTTGCTGATAGATGGCGGCGACGGCGTCGCGCTCGGCGGCGCCCGGGTGTCGCAGCCAGTGAACGGCCATGAGCAGCACGCTGAAAACCCCGCCCGCCGCAAGCAGCAGCGGCGCGCGCCATTCGGGCGGTGGAAGGGCCAGGCCCCAGCCGACGATCAGGTATACGGCGCCCTGCAAGGTCGCCGCCGACGCGACGTTCCCGAATGTGCCAATGAAGCTGAGCAGCAGGATCGCCGCTTGCAGCAGCCCATGCGCGGCCCACGGGTGCGACATGCCGAGGTCGTGGATGAGCATGCCGGCGTAGAAGCCCATGACGCCGGTGGCGACGGTCAGCAAAATGGAGCGCGCCCGCGTGTGATAGGGGCCGGTTCGGTCGCCGACGATGGCGGGCAGCGCGCCGAGCGCGATGAGCGAGGCGTCTGCGCCATGACCGATGGCCGCGCCGATGGCGGTGGGCACGGCAACGGAGAGCGCGGCATGCACCGCGTCCCATCGGGAGAATGCCACGGGTTCAAGTCGCACCAGCCGCGACATCCACGCAACGCGGCGGCCGGGCTCTGGCGTCGCGGGCATGTGCGGACGATCCGTCATCGTCAGGGCGCCTGCCGCGATGCGTCGGCATCGGGCAGTGGCATGAGCTTGCCCTGACCACGGATCCAGGCGTAATCGGCGCGCTCGGCCATCTCTTTGTCGCCCCGGCTGTCGCCATAGACGAACAGCACGCGCGGCGGCGAGGCCGCCCACCAAGCTTCGAGACGTCGCACTTTTTCCGGTCCCCAGCAATTCGGCTCGGAAAATTGACCGGCGAAACGTCCGAGTTCGTCATAGGCCAGTTCGGTGCTGAGAACGGCATCGAAACCGACGGAGGCGGCCCATAGGCGCAAGTACAAGCCGGGTGAGGCGCTGACCAGCACGATACGGTGTCCCATCGCCCGGTGCTGCCGCAAACGCGCGAGCATCTCGGGACGAAGCAGGCGGGGCAAATGTTGCGCGATGAACCGCTTGGCATCGTACTCAAGCTGAGCCCGTGTGCGTGCGCCCAGCGACGCGCGCAGGAACGCGGCCTTCGCGGTGCCCCGGTCGACCACACGCAGCGCTGCGCCGATCAGCCACGGCGAAGCGAGCAGGGCGCCAGCCACGAAGCGCGGTGTGCCGACCGTCTCGCGCACGAAGATGCGAAGACTGTCGGTGGTGGAAATGGTGCCGTCGAAATCGAAGGCGGCGACGATCGAGGTGTCTCGCATGCGAGGTCAGCTCGCGCTGGAGAGCGGCGCGGCAGTCGTCACCGCCGATGCGGCCGACAGCGTCGATGCAGCGCTGCGTGAGTCAGCGAAGGCGACCAGATGCGGCCAGCGTTCGCGCGCCTGCCGGTTGGCAACGATCGCTTGTTCGTCGCGATAGAACGGCAGCGCATCGACGCCGACGACTTCGCGCAACCGATCGATATCCGACGGATAACGATGCTCGATCATCGCGTCGGCGGTTTGCGGGTTGGGCGTGACATTTGTCATGGGCAACGTGACCTTGGCTGATGAGGGTTCGGTCTGGCGCATGCAAGGCATTGTATAGGTGCCTCGAAGGCAGGGCAATTTCGCTGGCGGCCGGTCAGCCGGTGCACCGGGCGTTCAGTGACCGAACACCAAGGTTCGCTTGATTCCGCTCACTCAGGCAGGCTGGCATGGCGCATCTACCGCTGTCAGACACACATGCTGTGCAGTTCCGCCGGACACTGGCAATCTTAGGATTGCCGGACAACGACGTGGTGAGACGTCGGGTCCTTCGAGCAAGCCGGATGTGAGAGCGGCAATAATGCAGCACAAGAACAGATGAGGCATCGCACATGCAGCTTCGAGCGTCTTGGTCGCGTTATAAAAAAATCTCTGCCATCTGTCTGCTAGTTGACACAGCGATGGACCTTGCGGGCACTCGGCTGGCGATAGCGGCACCACCGCTGCGCTCGCCCCGGCTCCGACCGGTAACCGCCTGCGCACGGTCACGTTTGCCCAGTTGGGCGAGACCGATGGCCTGCGATTGCGCATTCGAGGCACTGACGGTGTCTGGGTGGACCATCAAATCGATGGAGTGACGCGCCAACCCCGCGCGAATCCTCGCCGGATCCGCACGCGAATGCGCGTTCGGGCTCGCGCACGCGTTTTCCCGGAATCGCGCATACTGTGCGCTCTTGCCAGCGGGCGTGGCCGGCGCGGCCCGCAATCGTCGCCTGGCATGGACGCATTCGAAACTTCCGGGAGTTACTGTGCAATACACCAAATTCGGCCGCACCGGCCTGAGCGTTTCCCGCTTGTGCCTGGGCACCATGACGTTCGGTCTGCAAACCGAGGAGGCCGCCAGCCACGCGATTCTCGACCGTACTGCCGACGCGGGCGTCAACTTCATCGATATTGCCGACGTCTACCCGCTCGGCGCCGACATCTCGTTGTCCGGACGTACCGAGGAGATCGTCGGTCGTTGGCTCAAGGGGCGCCGTAGCCAGTTCATCGTCGCGACCAAAGCTTGCGGCCAGATGGGACCGTCACCGTGGGACAAGGGGGCGTCGCGCAAGCATCTGCTCGATGCCATCGATGCGTCGCTGCGCCGCCTGGGAACCGACTACGTCGACCTGTACCAACTGCATTCCGACGACACCGACACGCCCATCGACGAAACGCTCGAGGCGCTCGACACCATCGTGAAGTCGGGCAAGGCCCGCTACGTCGGCGTGTCGAATTACCTCGCCTATCGCCTCGCACGTGCCCTGGGCCGCGCGGACGTGCTGCGCGTGGCCCGCTTCGTGTCGGTGCAGCCGCGCTACAACCTGCTGTTCCGTCAGATCGAGCGCGAACTGCTGCCGCTGGCCAGTGAAGAAGGTCTGGCGGTCATCCCCTACAACCCGCTTGCCGGGGGATTGCTGACGGGCAAATACCGACACGACGCCGCCCCCAGCGAAGGTCGCTTCACCACGGCGACGGTCGGCAAAGCCGGCTCGATGTACCAGCAACGCTACTGGCACGAGCGTGAGTTCGAGACGATCGAGTCGCTCAAAGGCATTGCGAAGGACGCGGGTGAGTCGCTGACGCGTCTGTCGCTCGCCTGGGTGCTGGCGAACCCGGTCGTCACGTCGGCGATTATCGGCGCCAGCCGCGTCGAACAATTGACCGAAACACTCGGCACCGTCGACTACGCGCTCGACGTCGGCCTCAAGGCGAAGCTCGACGACGTGTCGCATGCTTATCGCTGGGGCGACGCCGCCCGATAAGCGCAACGTCCCGCCACTGGTTCTCTGCTGGACTGGCGGCATACACAGGCCCGATACGTCGGGCCCGTGGCGTTTTTGCGTTGCATCAAGCAAGCGCGTCTTAAGAGGGATTCTCGAGCCCGCGAAGGTAGTCTTCCGCTACGATCGAGCGCTATAGTAGGCGCATCGTGTCACGGTTCGACAGTCGAAGCGACTCGCGCGGCGGCACGATGCCGGACACGCCGCCTGCGTGCGAGGCTTTCCTCTGACGCTCCTTGCGAGGCTGCTCATGACAAAACGCATTCTGCTGGCGACCGACGGTAGCGAATCGTCACGCCGTGCGCTGCGCGAGGCGGCCGCCTTTGCGCGCAACGGCGACATGATCCGCGTCATTCACACGGTGGAAGATCCCGTCACGCCGGTGACTTCCGCCTTCGCCAAGCTTATCGACCTGGAGCAGGTGCGTCGCGACATGCAGCGCGAGGGCGAGGAACATCTGGCGCGCGCGGTGTTGTATCTGCGCGAGGAAGGACTCGACCCACAGGCGCATTTGCTCGATCTGCGCACGACCGGCGAGACCGTGCCCGAGGCCGTCACCCGCGAGGCCAACGAGTGGGGTGCCGACATCATCATCGTCGGCACGCACGGCCGGGGCGGTGTGCGACGCGCCATGCTGGGCAGCGTGGCCGAACAGATCCTGCGCAGCGCGGAGGTGCCGGTGATGCTGGTGGCGGGCGAGGCGCGTCCGCGTTCGCCGTCGCGTGCGGGCGGACACTACGAACGGATACTCGTCGCGCTCGACGACAGCGAGACGTCGCACCGCGCCTTTGAATATGCGATTTCCCTGGCTCGCGCGCATGGGGCGTCGTTGCGCGTCGTCCATGTACTGGATATGCCGGGGCCGTTTCCCGAAGGCTTCGACTCGGCCCCGCTGCTTGGCGCGGTGCGCGCCGTGGGCGAGCAGGCGCTGAAGTGGGCGATGCGACGCCTGCACGAGGCGGGCGTGCCCGGCGACGTCGAGATGCGGGAGCTTCAGCCGGTCGGCGAGGGGGTTGCCGATCAGATTATCTGCGCAGGCAAAGAGACCGACGCCGATGTCATCGTGCTTGGCACGCACGGGCGGCGCGGGTTCCGACGCTTCACGCTGGGCAGCGTCGCGGAGGACACGGCCCGTCACGCGGGTCGGCCGGTGTTGCTGTTGCCCGCGCACGCACCGGTGGAGTGACGCGCGCGCCGTCAGGCGGCGCGTTGATCGCCGGGCGGAAGCGCCCGGCGTTTGGCACATCAGAAGAATGCGTTCGGCCTCAGGCGGCCGGGCCGAGTTCTGCGAGAAGCGTTTTGAGGGGCGTGGCAGCGTCGGCCAGACGCACCGGGTCGACCACGGCGCGGCGGCCGACGAGTTCGCGTGCCGCCAGAAACTCCTGTGCCCGATTGATGCTCACGGCCGCCACGACGGCACCTTCGCGCAGATAGAAGCGCATGAACACGGCGGCCCCTTGCGCATCCGGCAAGCGGCGCTCGATCATGGCGTCATGGCCGTCGGTCAGGCCGACCATTTGCAGCTTCGCGTTGAACTGATCCGACCAGAACCACGGCGCGGTCGCGACGGCCTTGGGCGCATCGCCATGCACCACGCTCGCGGCCACCTTGGCCATTTCGCTCGCGCTCGGCACCGATTCCAGACGAATGCGGCGGCCCAGCGCCGGGTGTTCGTGATGCGCGCAGTCGCCCACCGCCAGGATCGCCGGATCGCTCGTACGGGCAAATTCGTCGACGACGATGCCGTTCTCGACCGCCAGCCCCGCGGCCTGTGCCAGCTCTGTGTTCGGCACAAGACCAATGCCAACGACCACCACGTCAGCCGGCAGGCGCTTGTCACCGGCGACGACCGCGACGACCTGACCGGCCGCATCCTGCTCGAGGGCCGTTACGCCGACGCCCACCTGCACGTCGACGCCGTTCTCGCGATGCAGCGTCGCGAAAAATTCCGCCAGATCGGCTTCCGCCACGCGGGCCAGCAGGCGCGGGGCCGCTTCGAGCACGGTCACCGCGGCGCCCGCCTTGACGGCGGTTGCCGCCACTTCCAGCCCGATGTAGCCGCCGCCGACCACGACGACACGCTTGCCCGGTGCGAGCGCTTCGCGCAGACGCGTCGCGTCGGCGATGTTGCGCAGGTAGTAGACATTCGGGGCGTCACCGCCCGGAATGGGCAGATGGCGAACGCGGCCGCCGAGCGCCAGCACCAGATGGTCGTAGCCGAGTGTCTGGCCGTCGTCGAACGTGACGGTGCGCGCCGCGCGGTCGATGGCAGTGGCCGTCACGCCCAGACGCACGTCGATCTCGGCCTTTTCCCAGGCGTCCGCCGGACGGATCAGCAGGCTGGCTTCATCGGCCTGACCGGACAGAAACGCTTTGGAGAGCGGCGGGCGGCGATACGGCAGATGGCTTTCGCTGCCGGCGAGCACGATGCGCCCGGCATAACCCAGTTGACGCAGGGCGAGGGCGGTTTCGCCGCCGGCTTGACCGGCGCCGAGAATGACGGTGGTGGAGGTAGCTTCGGACATGAGGATGAAAGCAAAAGAAGGCGGCCGCCAGTGTAATGCATCGGCGCACCTGTCGCGTCCCGGATACCGTCAAGATGCGTTCGTGACACCGCCGCGTCGCTTGGCGCTGACGGGCGTCAGTCTTTTGGGGCGTTGGGTTCGGCGAAGAACAGGCATTCGACCTGCTTGATCAGGGCCGGCCCGAACGCGTCGCCGCCGACCTGCGGCGCAATCAATTGCATCAGCACCGGGGAGCCGGGCGGTGGGTGCAGGGCGTGGACAAGCACGCAAAAGTACATGGCCGGATGTTCGGCACGCACGACACCCGCTTGCATGCCCTGCACGATGAGGGGCTCCATGCAGTCGTAGACGGGCGTCACCAGATGACGGTGCAAGATGGCGCCGCGCTCGCCGGTCTCCGATGCGTGCTGCGTGATGAACTGCTTGTGCTCCGGATGGTTGATGGCGTGGGCGGCGATGATCGCAATGGCTTCCTTGAGACGATCGGTCACCGGACGCGCAGTGTCGAGCGACAACGCGCGCAGCCGCTCGGTCGGACCCTCGAGCGCGCTTTCGAGCGTGTCCACGCATGCGCGCCACAGTTGCTCCTTCGAGCCGAAGTGCACGCGCACCAGGCTGGCGTCGACCTTCGCCGCCCGCGCGATGCCACGCAGGTTGGCGCCGTCATAGCCCAGTTGCGAAAAGGCGTCGATGGCGGCGGCAAGCAACGCCGCACGGCCTTCGGGCAGGTGTTTGGGGCGACGGCCCCGCGGGGTCGATATGGCAGTCATTGTCGGACAACGTCGTGCGCGGGGCGTGTGGCCTCAGCGGCCTGGGCCGTATCGGCCACCGGCGCCGGCGGCACCCCCATTGCGTAGAAGAGGAGCGCAGTATCCGACAAACGTGCGCCGGTTGCACGCACTGTCGTGAGATAGGCGTTCCAGTACTGCTGTTCGCGCCCGCGCGCCGCCGACACCGGCAGGGCGCCCAGGCGCACGCGGGCGGCCGTGTCGCGATAGATCTGCTCGGCCGCCGCGCTGGCAAGGTCCGCGTGCTGCAGCGATGTGTTGTCCGCTTCGAGCGACGCCAACGTATCGGCCACGTTTTTGAAGGCGGCGAGCACCGTCTGCTTGTATCGGTCGACCGCGGCCGCATATGCGGCGCTCGCCGCCCGACGCTGCGCGAGCAATGCGCCACCGTGGAAAATCGGCTGCGAGATCGACGCGGCTACGCTCCAGAGCGCGCCGGCACCGGAGAGCACCATCGGCCAATGGAAACCGCCTTTGCCCATCGACGCGCTGAGCGTCAGACTCGGGAACATCTGCGCCGTGGCCACGCCGACCTCGGCCGAGGCTGCCTTGAGGGCCATTTCGGCCGCCTGGATGTCGGGCCGCGATTGCAGCAACGTCGACGGCACGACGACCGGCACCCGTTCGGGGACCTTCAGCGCGCCCAGCGGCACATCGTCGGGGGCGCGATCGGGCGTGCGCCCGAGCAACACCGCCAACGCGTGGCGCGTGGACTGCCACTGCGCGCGCAGCCCGGGCAGCGACGCTGCGAGCGTCTCGGCGTTTTGAGCGGACGCCAGCGCGTCGGCGCGGGAGACGGCACCGAGCACCTCTCGCCGGGCCATCTCCGTGGCGTCGGCCTGCGCCAGTTCGACGAGCCGCTCGGTCGCTTTGACCTGTGCGCCGAGCACCGACGCCCCGATGGCGCCGGAGACGATATTCGCCGCAAGCGCCTGCCGCGCCGATTCGAGCTGGAACGCCTGCTGATCGACCTGGGCCGCCAGCGACGCATCGGCGAAGCGAGCGGCGCCGAATAAGTCGAACGTGTAGCGTGCCTGTACCTGTCCCACGAACATGTTGTATAGCGCCGTCGGCGGTCCGAGATTCGGGATGCCTAGATTGCGCTCGCGCGCTGCTTCGCCGCCAAGGTCGATCGACGGGAAGAGCGACGCGCCGATCTGCGCCTTCAACTGCTCGCGCGCGCCCTGCAAGGCATGCTCCGCCGAAGACAGCGAGGGACTGTTGCGCAGCCCTTCGTCGACGAGGGCATTGAGGGTGTCCGAGCGATAGGCATGCCACCACGCGTTCACGGGGGCCGCGCCCACGTCGAACTGCTGTGCCGTGCCTTGCGCCGAGTCGGTATGGGCGGGCAGCGCGCTGGCGCCATAGTGCGCGGGTGAGGGCATGGCAGGCGGCGTGTCGCCCGGGGTGAACGCGCAGGCGCTCAGCCACAATGGGAGGATCGGAACGAGCGGGGCGCACCAGCGCCGGGCGAGACGCGGCATCATGAGCGGTCTCCTTGCGGGTTAGCCGCGTGTGCGGGGTCGGCGGGCGAGGTACGTTCGTGGTGACGCACGCGGAATGCCGTGGCGTACAGCGCCGGCAGGAAAAACACGGTCAGAATCGTGGCGCTGGTGATGCCGCCCATCAACGCCGTAGCCATCGGGCCGAAGAAGTTGCTGCGCAGCAAAGGGATCAGCGCGAGCACGGCGGCGGCGGCCGTGAGCGTGATCGGCCGGAAGCGCCGTACCGTGGCGCTCACGATGGCGTCGAAGCGCGGGTGTCCAGCCGCGATGTCCTGTTCGATCTGGTCGACCAGGATCACCGAGTTTCGCATGATGATGCCGAACATCGCGATCACGCCGAGCATTGCCACGAAACCGAACGGCTTGCCGAACAGCAGCAACGTGGCGACCACACCGATCATGCCGAGCGGCGCCGTGAGCACCACGAGCAGGGTGCGCGCGAAGCTCTGGAGCTGGATCATCAGGAGTGTGAGCACCGCAATGATCATGATCGGCATCTGCGCCATGATCGACGACTGTCCCTTGGCGGACTCTTCGACCGATCCGCCGATCTCGATGCGATAACCCACCGGGAGGGCCTTGCGAATATCGCCGAGCGATCGGTAGACGGCGTCGGTCACGTCGATCCCCTGCTTGCCCGCGCGCACATCCGAGCGCACGGTGAGCGTCGGCTGGCGGTCGCGCTCCCAGATCACGCCATATTCCAGGTCGTTCACCACATGCCCCAGCGTGGCCAGCGGTACCGGGCCGTTCGGCGTGGGCATGGCGAGCGTGGCGAGCTTCGCCGGATCCACCCGCTCGGCCTTGGGGGCGCGCAGTGTGATCGAGATCAGCTTGTCGCGTTCGCGGTATTGGCTGATGTCGTAGCCCGTGAGCGTCATGGCGATGAAGTTCGAGATGTCCGTCGAACTCACGCCCAGTGCGCGTGCTTTCTGCTGGTCGACTTCGAAGCGCACCGAGCGTTGTGAGGGCTCGTCCCAGTCGAACTGGACATCGGCGGTGTCACCGTTCTTGCGCATGACCGCCGCCACCTGCTCGGCGATCTTGCGCACCGTGCCAATGTCATCGCCGCTCACGCGAAACTGCACGGGAAAGCCGACGGGCGGCCCGTTTTCCAGTCGCGACAACCGGGTGCGCACACCGGGCATGGCTTCGCGCAGCTTCGGCTCGAGCCATTGGGCGAGCGCCTCCCGGTCGTCCACGGACTTGGCGGTAACAACCAGTTGCGCGAAGTTCGGCGTGGGCAGTTGCTGATCGAGCGGCAGATAGAAGCGGGGCGCGCCGGTGCCGACAAAACTCACCGTGTGATCAATCTCCTTCCGACCCTTGAGCAATTTTTCCAGGCGTTGCGTCTCGCGCAGTGTCGCCTGATACGACGCCCCTTCCGGCAGACGGAGATCGACCATCAGTTCGGGCCGGTCGGAACTCGGGAAAAACTGCTGGGGCACGAGCGAGAAGCCGGCCATCGAAATCAGGAACAGCACAACGGTGATGGCAAGCACGATCAAGCGGCGCTCGATGCACCACGTCAACCAGCCGCGCAGACGATTGTAGAAGCGGGTGTCGTAGACCTCGTGCTCATGATCGTCGCCGTGATGGGCCTCGCGCGCTCGCTCGGGCAGCAGCTTGTAGCCGAGCAGCGGAATGAGCACGACGGCGGCCAGCCACGAGGCGAGCAGCGCAATGGCCGAGACCTCGAAGATCGAGCGCGTATATTCACCCGTGCTCGACTTCGCCAGGGCAATGGGCAGAAAGCCGGACACGGTCACGAGCGTGCCGGTCAGCATGGGGAACGCCGTGCTCGTGTAGGCGAAGGCAGCCGCACGCTTGCGATTCCAGCCTTGGGAGAGCTTCACGGCCATCATTTCGACGGCGATGATCGCATCGTCCACCAACAGCCCGAGCGCCAGGATCAACGTGCCGAGTGACACCTTGTGCAGCCCGATGTCGAAGAGGTACATGAACAGCGACGTCACGGCGAGGACAACCGGAATCGAAATGGCCACCACCATGCCGGTGCGCAAGCCAAGCGAGACGAGGCTCACGATGAGCACGATGGCGACGGCTTCGGCCACCGCTTCGAGGAAGTCGTCGACGGACTGTGACACGGACTTCGACATGCTCGCGACTTCAGTGAGCGTGAGGCCTGCGGGCAACTGAGCACGCAGCTCGCCCATCTTGCCGGCCAGCGCCTTGCCAAGGTGAACGACGTCCTGCCCCTTTTGCATGGTGATGCCAATGCCGAGCACGGGCTTGCCACCGAAGCGCATCTCCGAGACGGGCGGGTCGACATAGCCGCGCTTGATCGTGGCGATGTCGCCCAGCCGGAAGGATCGGTTGTTCACGCGGATGAGCGTGTCGGCAAGGTCATCCACGCTGCGGAACTGGCCGCTCGGGCGCACGACCAGCCGGTCGTTGGGCGTGTCGATCGTGCCCGCGGGCGAGACCGCGTTCTGCGCGCCCACGGCCTGCGCGATCTGGTTCGGCGAAATGCCGAGTCGCGTCAGTTGTGTGTTGTTGATCTCGACATAGATGCGCTGCTCCTGGTCGCCGAAGTAGTCGACCTTCGCCACGCCAGGCACGCGCAGCAGCACGGTGCGTAACGAGTCGGCGTAATCGCGCAACTGGGCGGGACCGAAGCCGTCGCCCTGGAGCGTGAAGATGTGCGTGTAGACGTCGCCGAATTCATCGTTGAAAAACGGTCCTTGCACGCCCTGCGGCAAGGTGTATGCGATGTCACCGACTTTCTTGCGCACCTGGTACCACTCTTCCGGCACGTCGCTCGCGGGCGCCGAATCCTTCATCGAGAAAAACAGCAGCGATTCGCCAGGGCGTGAATAGCTGCGTTGGAAGTCGATCGCCGGCATCTCCTGGAGCTTGCGCGCGATCCGGTCGGTGACCTGCTCCTGCACCTGTTTGGCGGTCGCGCCCGGCCAGTACGTGCGGATGACCATCACGCGGAACGTAAAGGGCGGATCTTCCGATTGCGCGAGGCGCGAGTAGGCCAGAATGCCGAAGATCGTGGCCATCGCGATCAGGAAGATCACGAGTGCGCGATGCCGCAGGGCCCACGCGGAGAGGTTGAAGCGGCCCTCCTCGTGACGATAGTCCTTGGGTGCGGAGGGCGGCGTGGCAGAGGATGCCACGGGCGCGGGCGGCTTACCGTCCTGCGGGCTCATGACGCGAAGTCCTCGGGGTGCAGCGGCGCAACCACGCGAACCTTCTCGCCGGCGGTGACGGTGTGCGCGCCTTGCCAGACGATGCGCTCGCCGGGTTGAATGCCGCCCGCGACGGTGACGGTGCGCTCGCCGTAGCGAACGATCTTCACACGCCGCAGCACCAATGTGTCGTCGGCCTTGACGACCCACACCGCGGGTTGATCGCCCTCGTGGAAGAGCGCGGTCGACGGCAGTGTGATGGGCGGGCCGTCCGCGAGCGGGGTGGCGGCAGGCACGCCGGACGCCATTGCGACGGGCGTGGCCGATGTCGGCGACGATGCCGCGGGTGGGGCGGCCGGCGGCGCGAAGGGTTGTGCGAACGCAACGTTGGCCGTCATGCCGAGTTTGACGTCGGGGCCAGGCGCGAGCAGCGAGAGCTTGGCGCGGTATGTGCGGCTCATGGGATCGGCCGCCGGCGCGATTTCACGCACACGCGCCTGCCACGTCTTGCCCGGCACGGCGGGCAGCGAGACGGTCGTCATCTGCCCGACGCGCAGCGCGGCGAGCGCGACTTCGGGCACGTCGGTAATCACGTCGACCTCGCCCGTCCATGCCAACTGGTACACCGGCTGACCGGCGCTGACGTTCTGCCCCGTATCGGCCTGCTCGGCGGTGATGACGCCGTCGCGATCGGCCTTGAGGCTGCCGTAGTTCAACTGATCGCCGGCCAGTGCGGCCTGCTGCGTCGCCTGATTGCGCTGAGCGAGCGAGCTTGCGTAGGCATTCTCTGATTGTTCCAACTGCGCCGGAGCGATGAGGTTCTCGCGGGCTTGCGCGCGGTCACGGGTGACGGTTTGCGTCGCGTAATCGAGTTGGTGCTGCGCGGCGTCGAGCTGAGCACGAGCACTGGCGGCCTGCTTCGAGAGATCGCCCGGATCGAGCCGGGCGACGATCTGGCCCGCCTTGACGGCGTCGCCGAGTCGCACGTTGCGCTCGATGATCTGGCCCGCGACACGGAACGAGAGCGGCGTGACGTAGCGCGCCTCGATTTGTGCCGGTAGCGACACAACGGGTGCGTGCTCGGCGACCTTGGCCGCCACGGCCACGACCGGGCGCGGGGGGGCCTCCGGCGGGGCTTTGCGCGAACACGCGCTCAAGATGGCGGCAATGGCCGTGATGGCGACGGCCAGGGCAAGGCGGCGTGGTGCGATGTCGGACAGAAGGGGCATCGTGCGCTCGTAACTCACAAAGTGAGACATCGGGATTAAATCTACGGGCGATGATATATGGATTGCCGACGGGGTGCAACGGCGTTGCGCACGACTTTCTGCCGCCCTGTGACTATCGACGGGGAGCGTGTCATTGGATTGTTGTCGGCAAGCCGGGAAAGGCCAACCGCCGAATTAATTTGGAGTACGATGCCTAGCGAGTACGCGCCGCAACCACCGTGGACATCGGTGAGTCTTCGCGCGCACGGCGCCGCACGGGCGTCCGACTTTGACCAAGGTCAAGCGAAGGGCACGCGCGGGCATCGCGCGCGGCGGCAAGCTGGGGGTTCGCGGCTATGCTGGAGGTATCTGACGTTTCGCGATTGATGCTCACCGGAGATGGATAGCCATGACAACACGCATCGCTTTGGTTACAGGCGGTATGGGCGGTTTGGGTGAGGCCATCAGCCTGCGCCTGGCCGATGCCGGGTATCGGGTTGCGGTCACTTGTTCGCCCCAGAATCACGATTGCGAAGGGTGGGTCGAGCGCATGCGCGCCGCTGGCCGAGAGTTCGCCGCCTACCGTGTCGACGTCGCCGATTTTGCGTCGTGCGAGGCGTGCGCGAAAGCCGTCGAATCCGATACCGGTCCGGTGGACATCCTGATCAATAACGCGGGAATCACGCGCGACGCGACGATGCGCAAGATGACGTCCGAAAACTGGCAATTGGTATTGCGCACGAATCTGGATAGCGTATTCAACATGACCCGGCCGGTCTTCGGTGGCATGGTCGCGCGCGGCTGGGGCCGCATTATCAACATCTCGTCGGTCAATGGCAGCCGTGGGGCGTTTGGACAAGCGAACTACGCGGCGGCGAAGGCCGGCATGCATGGGTTCACCAAGTCGCTGGCGCTGGAGGTCGCCAAGGCCGGGGTGACCGTCAACACGATCTCGCCGGGATATCTCGCCACGAAGATGGTCACGGCCGTTCCGGCCGATGTGCTCGAATCGCGCATCATTCCGCAGATTCCGGTCGGCCGACTGGGGCGGCCCGATGAGGTGGCCGCCCTGGTGGCCTTCCTTGCCTCGGACGACGCGGGCTTCATCACCGGCAGCAACCTTGCCATCAACGGTGGCATGCATATGGAGTGACTTGCAGCGACGCTGCCTACTACATACTCAGGAGAGTCACGATGTCAAAGGAAACGAATCCGGCACTCACGATGGTCAAACTCGGCACCGCGAGCGCGCTGGGCGCCTACGGCATTCTGCTGGAAGCGGCGCAACACATGCACCAACTGCAGGCAGAGCGCGACACCGAATTGCTCAAGGCGCATGCCGACGCCGCGAAGTCGCTCGGCGGCGCCAAGGACTTCAATGGGCTCTTGACCGCGCACTTGCAGATGCTCAACGGTCAGCTCGCGCAACAGAACGAATTCTGGCGCGAGTGGCTGGCGGTGTGCGCGAACAATCAACTGCTCTGGACCGAGCATTTGCGCAAGACGGGCGAAGAATTGCAGCACGGCATGGCGGGTGCGATGACGCTGCCCGATTTGATGGGGGCGGGCACCATGCCCGGAGACGCCGCCAAGGCCGCCGAAGCGCCGTTGCAGAAGTGGTTCCAGGCATTCAACGACGCCACACTGGGCACGATGGACGCCTGGCGGCGCTTGTCGACGCAGGCGGCACAGGCCACCGAGGCGGCCGTCTCCCAACAGTCGCCGCTCAACGGCCGCGTACCGCCCAAGCGCGGCGGGGCTCCGGCTCAACGCTCGAGCACGTAAGCGCCGGGCGCATCACATAGCGAGTGCGCCGGTGGCCAGGCGGCGGCGACGGATTTTTCGCTGCCGTGGGCCAGCAGCCACGCCTGCCATGCTGGCCACCAGGAGCTTGGCTTGGCGGGCGTAGTGCCGAACCATTCGTCGGGATCGCGATACGCGGCGCCCGCCGTGCGCGTGGCGACGCGATGGTGACTGGTCGGATGTCCCGGCTCACAAACGATACCCACGTTGTGCCCGCCCGAGACGAGCGCAAACGTCAGATCGCCGTTGTAGAGCAGATGCATCTTGTAGACCGAGCGCCACGGGGAAATGTGATCGCGTTCGGTCGCCACCACGAACATCGGCACGCGAATATCCGATAGCGCGACCGGTAGTCCGCCCACCTTCAGTGTGCCCGTCGCCAGCGCATTGTTCAGATACAGCTCGCGCAGGCACTGACTGTGCAGCCGCGCGGGTATCCGTGTGGTGTCGGCATTCCACACCGTGAAGTCGGTCGTTTGCGCCGGTTTGCCGAGCAGGTAGTCGTGCATGAGCCGCGACCAGATCAGATCGCGCGAATTGAGCAACTGGAACGTCCCCGCGAGCTGCTCGCCGCTGATGAATCCCTGGCGCCACATCATCGCTTCAAGATACGCCACCTGGCTGGCGTCGATAAATAGTCCCAGTTCGCCTGGCTCGCTGAAGTCGGATTGCGCCGCCAGCAGCGTCACGCTGGCCAGCAGGTCGCTTCCTGGCGCGCCGCCTTTCGAACGTCCGTCGCCGCCTCGGTTATCGCGACTGATCTCGCTTCCGTCTTCACCGCCGGTCGGGTTTCCGCGCGCAAGCGTGGCCGCCGCGATGGCGAGCAGCGTGCCGCCCAGGCAGTAGCCGCAGGCATGCACGGGCACGTTGTCCGTCAGGCGATGCACCTCCCGCAGGGCGGTCAGCAGTCCGGCGTTCAGGTAGTCGTCCAGCCCACGGTCATGAGCCTTCGACCCGGCGTTGTGCCACGACATCATGAAGACGTTATGGCCTTGCGCCACCAAATAGCGCACAAGCGAATGCTGCGCTTCCAAGTCGAGGATGTAGTACTTCAGCAGCCACGACGGCACGATAAGAATCGGTTCGCGCCACGTCTGCGCCTGCGCCGGGGCGTAGTGAAGCAACTCGAAATACGCGTTGCGAAAGACGACCTTGCCGGGCGTCGCGGCGATATCGTGGCCGACGCAGAATGCTTTGCACGCCTCTGGTCCCGCCCCCGGCGCATGGCCCGCCGCCATATCGCGCAGGTCGGACCACCAGCGTTGCGCACCACTGACGAGGTTTTGCCCATGCGTGTCGCGCACGGCGTTGATGACTTCCGGATTCAGGAACCAGACGTTGCTTGGCGCGAACACGTCGAGCCATTGCCTCGCCATGAAGCGCACCACGTCGCGGTGATGCCGGTCGACACCCGGAATTTCGCCCGTCATCGTGTCGACGAAATCCTGCGTTCGAAGGAAACGTTCACGCCACCAGGCGAACGGGAGTTGATCCCACAGTGGGTCGCGAAAGCGCCGGTCGGCGACGGGCGGACCGCCGGCCTTGGCCCGATCACTGGCCGTCGGCTTGTCGATGGCGGCGAACGCCTTGAAGACGTTGAGCTGATGCCCGGGCGCCGTCGCGACGTGCATGGCCCAGTCGGCCCAGGCGAGCGCCACCGCTGCGGGAGAGACATTGCCGGTAAACCGCGCGGTCGCCGCCATCGCGGCGCGGTCGAGACTGTCTGTAAACGAGGCGGCTGGCGACGGAAATGCCACCTCGGGCGTATCCGCGGGCGCAGACGAGCTTCCCGCCGTGGTCGAGACAGGGCTCGCTGCGGCGGCGGGCACCGGGCCCGGTGGCGTCGCACGGCGCGTCGGCGGGTTCGCGGCTTTGGGCGCGCCGCGCGAGCGCGATGCGGAGGACGACTGGGACGATGGGGACACCGGCGCGTCGGAGGTCTTGGCAGTGCGAGCGGGCATGACGGACTCCGTTCTACCTCGCCACGCTCGTGCGAACGCGCGCCGCAGACGACGAAGCGAGGAGGATGCAATGGGCAACGCCCCCGGTGCCGCGACGTCAATACGTCACGGGGCGTTTCAGCAAATATATCGCAGACGTCGTACCCCTACCGTGATCTGCGACAACTTGCGCGCAGACACTGGCGCCGCGCCCGTGAGGCGGTTCATCGCGCCTGGGCTGGCGTGGGCGTATCGGGCGAGGTGGCGGGTATCGCCGGCAAGGGTCGCGAGGGCTGCAGGGTCGACGGCGGCGTGGGCTTTCGTGCGTGCCAGCTGATGCGACGGAACGGGTGCTCGCGACCGGACAGCGTGAGCGCAACGTGAGTGATCCAGCGCTGCGTCGGCACGCGCTCGCCGTGCAGCCACATCACGAGAATGAACAGGCTGGCCGCCATCGGCAGGGTTTTGAGATTGGGCGTGGCGTCGCGACGCGTGTGCCAGGCAAAGGCTGCGCAAATGGCGAAGCCCACGACACAGCCGGCCACCGTCTCCGAAATCGAGTGCGCCGACAGGGCGACGCGCGACGCCCCGACGGCCACGCTACCCGCCGTGGCGGCGGCCATGCCGAGCACGCGCCACGGCCACTTGAAGTGACGCACAAGCAACCATGCAATGACCGGGTACACGGTGGCGGCAAGCATCGTATGGCCGCTCACGCCGGTGAAATCGAGTTCGCGGACCCCGAGCCCCCAGCCGAGGAACATGACCTTGGAGGCCGCGACGACAAGCGCACCGGCCGCAAACAGCGCGACCCAGGTCAATGCCATACGCCACGCACGGGCCGAGAGCAACCAGAGGGTGAGGGCGGCGGCGGCGGGCACCGTCACGGCGGCACCGCCGAAATTGGTAATCGTGATCCAGAAGCTAGACATGACTGGCAAATGAAGGCCCGAGGGCGGAGGGCCTCGGGCGAAAGCGCTATCTTACGCGCGCGACGCTGGGGAGAACAAATGCTGGCCCGGCATTGCACGGATGCAAGGCGCGGAACGGGGGCTTGCGTTGGGCATGCCCCCCCAAATGACGCCATTTAACGGGGGTTTGATGGATGTTTTGCGTATTTTCCCGTCAATTATCGCCGTGATGCCCCGTAGACTGCGTCGTTTTCGAACAGGTTTCTCGAGCGATGTCTTTCTCTTCTCCTTCCTCCAAGCGCAGGTGCGCCGCGTTGGACGGCGGCGCGCAAGGCCTGCGGGGGCAAGGCGAAGGCCGCCGCTCTCGCTGGCGCGCGGCGTGCGTCTGGCTGTGCATGGCGGTGCCGGCGGCTGCCATGGCCGAAACTGGCGGCATGGCCGACACATTGCGCCTGCACCCGCGTCTGACCCCGTCGTTTTCCTTCTCGCCGACGACGCCGAGCGCGTCGGCCGACGCATCGTCGCCGCACTTGAGCGTGGCGTTGCCGCAATCCGTCTGCGGCAAGGTAACGCCGCTGTATGCCATGCCCCTGACGGTGCAGGCGTCGAAGCCGCTCGTCATGCCGGTGACCTATTCGCGCGTTTCGTCGGATTTCGGCACGCGCTCCCACCCGGTGCGGCGCGTGAAGCATCGGCACACCGGCATCGATCTCGTGGCGCCTTCGGGCACGCCGGTGCGCGCGGTGGCGCACGGCGTGGTGAAGTCCATCGGCTTCGAGCGCCGGGGGTTCGGGCGTTACATCGTGATCGCGCATCGGCACGATAGCGAGACGATCTACGCCCACTTGTCCGCCACGGCGCGCGGGCTGCGCGTCGGCGAGACGGTGGCGGCGGGCCGCGTCATCGGTGCGGTCGGCAAGACGGGTATGGTCACGGGCCCGCACCTGCATTTCGAACTGCGCCGCCAAGGTGTGCCAGCCGATCCGCGTCCGTTGCTGCGTCGCACGGCCAAGATGAGCGAATCGCCGGCGGGCACAGGCCGCCCTTGCCAGAGTGTGCTCAATGGCGTGCCATCGTGGCATCTCCATGGGGGGGCCGGGGTGGCCACTCGATGGCAGTACTCGCCGCTCTGAAGGGGCGCGTCATAATCGACTGCCCAGGGCGACCCGTCGCGGCGCATGTCGCGTCGCCGGGCCCTCGCAGGCGACGTTAATCATCTCGCGTGCGTTTGCGTTGGGCGCGCTCGATACCAACGGCACGTTCTCATTCATGTTCGACAAACCGGTGACGTATCCCTACTACTGCGCGATTCATCCGCATATGACCGGAGTGATCCTCGTGAAGTCATCGCGAAATCATCGTGGGGAAAGGCAGATGTGATTCAATGAGGCCATTGACGTCGTATTGGCGACAACAGACCGATTCACCCGGGCACCGCGTTGCCCGCACTGGGGAGACTCCTGTGGCCGACGCTGAAAAAGCCGGCGCGCCTGCGTCGGAACGATTCGATGTACTGGCCTTGCCGCACCTCGATGCGACGTACACCCTCGCGCGCTGGCTGACGGAGTGGCGTCGCCGCGACGGTGCGGCGCAGATCGCACGTCTGACACGTCTGCCGCTCGAGGGCACCATGCGGGGAGGGCTCGATGAACAAGCCTGACGACCCCAACGATAGGACGCCGGGGACGAGTGCCGGCGAAACGCCTGTCGCTGGCGAAGCCACTCCGCTCGGCAAGCCGTTGCGCGACGACGTGGTGCTCGCCGAACGTCAAGTGCGCTTGGCGGCGGAGCCTGCCACGGCAGCGCCTGCGCAGGCAGCGAAGCCCGGGGCGGACCCGACGAATCCAGTCCATCCGGGCCTGCCTCCGACGCCGCCGCCGGTGGATCGACCGGCGGAACTGGCGTGGGGGCCGAGCCTTGCGCCTTGGTTGTTCGGCGGCGCCGGTGGCGCGATCCTCGGCGGGCTCGCGGTTGCGATGGCGCTGCTGGCGGCGCGTCCGCCCGCGACGCCGCAGGGGATCGAGGAACCGGCTGTCATGGGCCTGCAACCGCAGGAGATCGTGGCAAGCCATGTGCGTGCGCTGCTCTCGCAACATCCGATTGACGTGGTCTCAACCGATCAGCACACCGTCAAGCCGTGGTTCAACGGACGCATCGATTACGCGCCGCCCGTCACCGATCTGTCGGCCAAGGGGTTCCCGCTGGAAGGCGGACGCGTCGACTACGTTGGCGGACGCACGGTGGCCGTGCTCGTCTACCGCACGGACAAGCATCCGATCGATGTCTACGTGTTTCCGGCGCGCGACATGGGCGCGGCGGCGCCGACGATCACGGGGTCCGATGGCTATGCCATCGCGCGCTGGCGGCGCGGCGGCATGACGTACTGGGCGATCACCGATGCCGAGCCGCCACATCTGCGCGTGTTTGTGGAGGCGTTGCAGGCGGCGACCTGATATCGTAAGACGCTTGCCCGATTCCCCATGGAGAGCGTCATGTCGAAAGCCCCCTCGTCGAATGCCCCGGTGAATCTTGCGTGGCAGGCCGAACAATACGTCAAGTTCGAAGACGAGCGCACGCGTCCCGTGCGCGAGCTCGTGGCGGCCATTCCGCCCCTTGCGAATCGCGGGGTGGCACGCGTCGTCGATATCGGCTGCGGCCCCGGCAACTCGACCGAGGTGCTCGCCGCCCGTTACGTTCGCGCCGACGTGCTCGGGCTCGATAGTTCGCAGGACATGGTCGACGCGGCGCGTGCGCGACTGCCGCAATACCGCTTTGACTTGGCCGACATCGCGACATGGACCGATGGTCCGTTCGACGTGATTCTCGCCAACGCCGTGCTGCAATGGTTGCCGGATCATGAGGCGCTGTAT
Source organism: Pandoraea cepalis (assembly GCF_902459665.1). Classification (GTDB taxonomy): domain Bacteria; phylum Pseudomonadota; class Gammaproteobacteria; order Burkholderiales; family Burkholderiaceae; genus Pandoraea; species Pandoraea cepalis. The sequence continues at coordinate 222,569 of NZ_CABPSL010000004.1, forward strand.
CCACGCCTGGTCGGTTGTCTTGCGCCCGGTGGTTCGCTGGCCGTGCAGATGCCTGACAATCTCGACGAGCCCGCGCACCGGCTGATGCGGGAAGTGGCGGCCGATCCGCGTTGGGCCGCAACGCTCAGAGGGGTGGAGCGTACGGCGCGCCACACGGCGACGTTCTACTACCTGCTGCTTCGCGCGCTGTGCTCGCGCGTCGACATCTGGCGCACGACGTACTACCACCCGCTCGCGGGCGGGGCACCGGCGGTCGTCGAGTGGTTCAAGGGCAGTGCGTTGCGGCCGTTCCTCGCGAAGCTCGACGATGCTTCGCGAGCGGCGTTTCTGACGCGCTACACCGACGAGATCGCCAAGGCGTATCCGGCGCTGGCCGACGGTACGGTATTGCTGCCGTTTCCAAGGCTCTTCATGGTGGCGACGCGCTGATGGACGGGATAGGCTGAGGTCGCCGCGCGCAAGGGGGGGCGGGCAGGCGAGATGCGCGCACGGCAAACGGTTTGACGACCAGTGTAAAGTGACGTACATGAACGTCCTGTCCCCGCCGATTCAGCCGTTTCGCAACGCCCCCCACTACTGGCGCTCGTCGCTGGTTCCTGGTGGCGATATGGTCACCGCTGAGTACAACGACCATACCTTCGCACCGCATTGGCATGATGCATATACGTTCGCGTGCATCGTGGAAGGGGCCGAGCGCTACGCTTACCGGGGCGGCGAGCATGTGGCGGACGCCGGATCCGTGGCCGTCATTCACCCAGGCGAAGTGCATACCGGCGCGCGCGAAACCGATTTCGGGTGGCGTTATCGCGTGTTTTACCTGCCGGTCGGCTTCGTGCAAGGCGTACAGCGTCAGGTGACGCGTCCGTTGGCGGGGCTGACGACGCCGGGCGACGCGCATCCCTGGTTTGGCGAGCAGGTCATCCGCGACACGCAGGCGATGCATCGGCTGACGGCGGCGCACCGTCTGCTTCAGGCCGGCGCCGACCCGTTGCTGGCGGAAAGTGTACTGATCGAGGCCGTGTCGTTCATGCTGGCGCGCCATGCGCAGGCGCGGGTGCCGGACACGCCGTTATATCGCGATGCGGTGCGCGTCGAGACCATGAAGGCGCGGCTCTCGGCCGATCTCACCGAGCCGTTGTCGCTGACGGCATTGGCCGAAGCGGTCGACCTGTCGCCGTTTCACGCCGCGCGGCTATTCTCGCGGGAAACTGGCCTGGCGCCGCATGCCTGGCGCAATCAGTTGCGTCTGGTGCGGGCCTTGCCCGCGTTGCGCGCCGGCGCGCCAGCGACCGACGTTGCCGTCGCGCAAGGCTTCAACGATCTGTCCCACTTCACCCGCTACTTCCGGCGAGCGTTCGGCGTGTCGCCCGGAAAGTGGAGCGCCAGGCGAGCGGAGGCCACGTTGACGAGCAGCCCGATCGCCATCGCGGCGCCGCCTACCATGAACAGCAGCAAATAGTTGCCCGACGTGGCGGCGAACAGGAACGATAGGCCGTAGGCGGCACCTGCCTGCAACGTCGCGAAGCTGGTCGTGGCAGTGCTCCAGGCGGCTTTTTGCCCGCCAGGATGATGGACGAGTAGTTCGTTCACGCGTCCGAGCACCAGCGGCACGATGCCCGGGGTGAAGGCGCCCATGACCACGCTGGAGACCATCAGGGCGGGCAAGCCGAGGCCGAGCACCGGCAGCAGCACCGCACACAACTGCGCAACGTAAGCGACACGCAAGGCCCGCGCAAAGCCGATCCGGTCGGCGAGGTGCCCTGCAAAAAGCGGACCGACGATCGCCCCGAGTCCGTACAACACCCAATAGTTTGCTCCGGCGTCTAGTCCCTTGCCCAGCCCGCGCGCGACATAGTCGACGAGGAAAATCATGTGCGGCACCAACGCGACGGCATTTAGCGCGTATTCGATGTAGAGCGAGCGCAGCGCCACCGGACTGGTGGGTGGGCGCCTGATATGAGCGGGGGCGCTGGCGGCCGTTGCCATGGGGGCGCCGTCGGGCCAACCGCGCCACGCCACCGCCGTGAGCACGAGCGAAAGTACGCCGAGGCCGCTCCACGTTTCGGCGAGGCCGTCGCGCAACAAGAGCGGCACGAGCGTGCCCGACGCGGCGATGCCCAGTCCGAGGCCGGCGAAGATTGCGCCGCTCACGATGCCGCGCCGTGAGGGGGGCACGTGCGCCAGCACCGACGGTGCTGCCGTCACCATCAGTACGCCACCCGCAAACCCCGAGGCGAAGCGCCATCCGAAAAACCAGACGAACGAGAGGGGCCACGCGCAAGCAAAGAAGGCGAATACGGCGACCAGCATCATCGTTCGCACGAGGGTCACGCTCGACGCGTGGCGCGCCAGCACGCGGGCGCCCAAGGCGCCGGCCAGATAGCCGCCGAGATTGGCCGCGCCAAGATAGGCGGCGGTCGCGGGCGCGAACCAGTGCGCACCGATGATCGCGGGCAAGAGCGCGGTGTAGGCGAAACGGGCAAAGCCAATGCCGATGAGACTGGCGCAGGCGGCCGACAGCGTGGCGCGCCAGGCGTTGAAGGTGGCGGTGGTTGGGCTGCCAAGGGCGGCGTGGGACATGAGGACTCCGGAAGCACCGGCTTCGCCCCGACGTCGGTCGGTGCGAGGCGTCACGGCAACGGACTCAGTCTAGGCGGTGGCGGCGCGCCGGGGAACGGTCATGTCTTGGAAGTCATTCTTCCGCGCGGCGTAACAATGTTGGAATGGCGGGGCGGCAGGACGCCGCTTCATCGGCACTGCCCATCCCTTATGCCTGGCTCGCCAGCTTGTGTACCCGTGCGAAATGCTTGCGCAGACGCGGCACCGCGAAGTCGACGAAGGCGCGCACCTTGGGCACGGCCAACCGTCCTTGCGGTGTGATGACGTGAACCGGCATGGGCGGGTGTTCGTAGTCCTGCAAGACGATGTGCAGCGTGCCGTGCGCCAATTCGTCGACGATGTGATAGGTCAACATTCGCGCCACGCCGTGTCCTGCGACGACCGAGGCAATCGTGGCCCGGATCGAATTGACGACCAGTCGCGGCGTGAACTGTACGACCTGTGGCACGGAACCGCGTCCCGTGGCGGGGAAGCGCCACGAGTCGATGCCGAAGTACGTCATGGACACGATTTGCTGCTTCGACAGATCGGCGGGGGACTCGATAGGATCGTGGGACGCCAGATAGGCGGGAGCGGCGGCAATGATTCGCCGAACCTCGCCCACGTGCGTGGCCACGAGCGAGGAGTCGGGCAGGTGGGCCACGCGCATCGCGACGTCGATGCCCTCGTCGATCAGGCTCACGGGCAGGTCGCTCAATTGCAGGCGGACGACGACTTCCGGATAGCGTTCGATGAAGGCGTCCACGATCTCGCGCATGAATGTTTCTCCGGCGGCGAGCGGCGCGGAGACGGTGAGCAGGCCGCGTGGCGCCGAGCGTTCGCCGGCGGCGATCACGTCGGCTTCGTCCAGATCGAGCAGGATGCGTCGGCAGGCAGCGGCATAGCGCTCGCCTGCAACGCTCAGCTTGACCGCACGTGTCGTGCGATGGAGCAGGGCCGTACCCGTATGCGCTTCGAGATAGCCGATGGCACGACTTACCGCCGCGGCAGAGCGCCCGAGGCGCCGGGCTGCACTGGCGAGGCTTCCTTCGTCGACGATCGCGACGAAGACTTTCATGGCATCGATTCGGTCCATGAGGGATGAAAGAGAGGGAGAGGGCGCAGGGTCGATTCCGGATCGGCCGATGGACAAGATTACCCTTAAACCCGGCGTTGCGGCGACAATGGCGAGCGGACGTCCCGCCGGAGCCAGACCCTATGCTGACGGTTCACCATTTGAACAACTCGCGCTCGCAGCGCGTGCTGTGGATGCTCGAAGAGCTGGGCATTCCCTACGACCTGCGTCGATATGCGCGCGACCCGAAGACGATGCTCGCGCCGCCGGCACTGCGCGAGGTGCATCCGCTCGGCAAGTCGCCGGTCGTGACCGACGGCGAACTGACGCTCGCCGAGTCGGGCGCCATCATCGAGTATCTCGCCGATCGCGACGAACTCGGGCGACTGGCCCCGCCGCGAGGCACACCGGAGCGGCTGCGTTGGACCTACTGGTTGCACTACGCCGAGGGGTCGGCCATGCCGCCTTTGCTGCTCAAGCTCGTCGCCCTGCGCATCGCGAGCGCGCCCATGCCGTTCTTCGCTCGCCCCATTGCCCGCAAGATCAGCGACACGCTGCAGTCGAGCTTCGTCGATCCGCAACTGCGCCTGCACTTCGACTACATGAACGACGCGCTCACGAAGACCGGCTGGTTCGTCGGCGATCGCTTCAGCGCAGCGGACATCCAGATGAGTTTCCCGCTCGAAGCCGCGAGCGCGCGCGGCAACGCGCAGGGGCGCTGGCCCGCGATCGCCGATTTTCTGCAACGCATTCATGCGCGTGATGCGTATCAGCGCGCTCTGGCGCGTGGCGGACCCTATCAGTTGCCAGGCTGACAGGCGTCGTTTGCGCCGTTTTGGTGCGGATATCCCTCGATGGCGGCCTGTCTGAACGGCACAGACGGAAGATTCGGCGAATTTGTCGCGCAGAGGCTCAAGTTTCGTCAAATGCACTCGTTATACCTGCACAGAGGTACAGAGAGAGTCACTGGCCTGCCAGGCTTGCCGGCGGCGGGCTGAAGTCACGACAACACCGCAGGACGAATCGCTTAACGCGCGCAAGGCAATGTTCAAGAACCTCAGTATCAGCAAGCGGCTCGCCGCCGCCTTTTCGGTCAATGTATTCATGCTGTTGGTCGTGGCCGTGGTGGCGGTGACGAAAATGGCGACGATGGATACGAATACCCAGCTCATCGTCTCCGACCTGAACACCAAGATTCTTGAATTTCATGGCCTGAAGGATCGCGCGGCGCACGTTGCCGTACTCCTGCGCGATATCGTGATGTCCGAAGACAACACACAACTCGATGCCCGTCTGGCCAAGATCGACGAGATGCGCCAGACCAACAACAAGAGCATCGCGGGCATGGCGACGATCTTTTATACCGACAAGGGCAAGGCGCTCTACCGCACGCTGGCCGATACGAACGCGGACTATGGAAAGCAGCTCGACGCGGTCGTGGCACTGGTTCGCAGCGGCAACTTTGCGCAAGCCAAGACCGAACTGATGGGGCCGCTGCAGAAGGCGCAGGTGGCGTATTTCGCCCCCCTCGACGGTTTGATGGAGGTCGGCAAGGTGGTCAGCGCGAAGGAGGCGGCCGATGCGACCGCCGCATATGGATCCGCCCGCCTGTGGCTGCTCGCCACGATGCTCGCGTCGGTCGTGCTGTCCGTGGTGTCGGCGGTGGCGATTACGCGCTCGGTCACGCGCCCGGTGCGTGCGGCGGTGGCAGGGGCCTCGGCGCTCGCGCGTGGCGACCTGACGCATCGCGTCAATGCCGAGCGTGCCGACGAAATCGGCCAGATGGCGAGTGCGCTCGACACAGCCGTTGAACAACTCAGCCATCTCGTGCGCAATATCCAGGGCGCGTCGGGAGCGATCGACAACGCGGCGCGCGAAATCGCGCAGGGCAACACCGACCTGTCGCAACGCACCGAAGAGCAGGCTGCCTCGCTCGAAGAGACGGCGTCGTCGATGGAAGAACTGACGTCGACCGTGCGTCAGAATGTCGAACATGCGATGGAGGCGCGACGACTGTCGCACGAAGCGACCGGGGTGGCGGATGCCGGGGCGCAGAGCGTACGTGCGGTCGTCGAGACGATGCAGGCGATGGCCAGCGCGTCGGCGCGCATGAGCGACATGATCAAGGCTATCGAAGGCATTGCCTTCCAGACGAATATTCTCGCGCTCAATGCGGCGGTGGAAGCGGCACGCGCTGGAGAGCAGGGTCGTGGCTTCGCGGTGGTGGCCGGCGAAGTGCGCACGCTAGCCCAGCGCTCCGCAGGCACCGCCAAGGACATTCGCGAATTGATTGCGGCATCGGTGCAGCAGGTCGAAGATGGCACATCGCGCGTGGAAGTCGCGGGCCGTACCATGGACCAGATCGTCGTGTCGGTGCGGCGCGTGAGCGAGCTGATCGCCGAGATCGCCGCCGCAAGCGACGACCAGGCGCGCGGCATCGAGCAGGTGGGGCAAGCCGTCACGCAGATGGATCAGGTCACGCAGCAGAACGCCGCCCTCGTGGAACAAGCCGCGGCGGCGGCCGACCACCTGCGTCAGCAGGCCGCCGAACTGGTCGGCGAGACTGCGAAGTTCCGCGTTGAACGCGACGGCAGCGCACACCCGGGCATGACGCCGCGTACGCCGACATTGGCGTTGACAGGCCCACTGCCGTCCCGCGGCGAGCGCGGCACGACGGCGCCAGGACGACAGCGCGCGGCGGCCTGACGTCCGCTGTTCCACCCCCTCGTCTTCTATCTCGCCTCAGGCGGCATTAGCCGCCTTCGCGCCGAACGCGGCGTCGATGGCGGCAACGGCCGCGACCAACTGCTGGGTCAGCGCAGGCGATGCGCTTGTCATCGGCGCACGCAGCACATCGGCGATCAGGCCTTCATGTGCGAGCCAAGCCTTGACCGGGCCGGGATTCGCCTCGGCAAACATGAGCCGCACCATTGGCATGAGCGCATGGAACAGCACGCGCGCCACATCCAGCTGCTGCGCTTGCACCGCGCGATACAAGGCCACGAAATGCGCCGGCCGACAGTGCGACGTTGCAATGATCGCGCCATGGCCGCCCATCGCGAGCGTGGACAGCAATTGATGGTCCTCACCTGCCAGCACCGATAGGCGTCCGTCGGCGATGAGTGTCTGCGTGGTGTGGGCGTTGCCCGCGCAATCCTTGATACCGCGAATATTGTCGTGACCCGCGAGCGTGAGCAGCGTCTCCAGCGTCAGGGTTGTGCCCGTACGATACGGAATGTCGTACAGCACCACCGGCGCACGCGAACGATCCGCCAGTGTCTGAAACCAGTCGAGGAGCCCCGCCTGTGCGGGCCGGATGTAATACGGTGCAGGTGTCAGCACACCCGCCAGGGGCAGGGCGTTGAGGGCGTTCAGGCGCGCCAGCGTGTGACCCAGGTGATTGCCGGCGAGCCCAGCGATCACCGGCAGGTCGCCAGCCTCGGTCAGCACGGTGTCGAGCACGGCGAGCTGTTCGGCGTCGTCAAGGGCTGCCGCCTCACCCGTCGTACCGCACACGACAAGGCCGGCGATGCCCGAACGACGATAGTGCGCGACCAATCGACGCAATGCCGCGTGATCGACCGGCGTGTCGGCGGCATCTCTGGTGAAAGGCGTGACGAGTGGCACCCAAATGCCGCGAAAGAGCGGGGAGCGCGATGAAGCGGGCGACTGGGGTTGCGATTGCGTGACTTGCATAAGTGTCTCCCTGGACGTTACGAACGAAACGGAACGAACGTGCGTCGACCGGTATGAAAACCGTTCAGCGGGGCGACGGGCAAAGGCAGGCGCGTGGGAAACTTCGAGGCAGGCGCGCCGGGTGAGGCTGGGCGGCGCAAGGTGCGGGACTGCCGGGTCCACGTAGCTGTTCCGTCGCTCAACTGACGGAACAGTACGCTCCGGTCAGTTGAGCGACTGTTTTTTGCTTTTGACGAACGCCCCCGGCTGTCCCATCGGGACAATGCGCATACACGGCGAGAAGGGGATGAGGAAATTCGTCATGCGCAGACTCTATCCGCTATACGCAGGCGGCGTCAAGCGCATCGATCGGTGGCGGCGCAACGCGGCAAGGCTATGTCGGTCGCCCCGGTATCATTGCGACGCGATTTAAAACCGTCCTTTAATTCGAGATCCAATGTTTCAATAAAAATTCGACGTTCAGTATTCGCTTGATCGCCGTGAACGCCCCGTGGTACGACCGCCACGAGGGCACTTTCGCGGTTGCCAATTTGAACCCTTCAAGTGACAATCTCGTTCACGCCCCGGAAACGAAAAAAATACTAATGAACACTTGGGGCGGGAAAAACCGAACAGTACTGAGACAAGATGGCAGCCAAAGTCGGGAAGTATTCGCGTGACGGGGTGACGTATTACGAGATTCGGGGCCCCTTGCCCGACGGTACCCGTTACGAGGACCGGGTGGGGTTCAGCGAGCGCGAGTTGGCATTCCGGTGTCACGTGGCGGCGAGAATCAAGCTGCTACGTAGCGAATATGAGATTGCGTGCCGGAAAGTGCGGGCAGAATGCGCGGCGAATATCGCAGCGCCGGGCTGGCTAAAGCAACTGATTTTTTGAGGAGCGCGGGATCGTAGTGCGGCGGGGAAGCGATCGCAAGTATTGCGTCGTCAAGGTGACGAAATATTCACATATTGAGATTGCCTTATACTACGCGGAGGCTTCGTGTCCGTTCGATATACATGGAATTTGTAACAAAAGACGTCTTGGCAAGCTGTATGGCGTTGCTGCTCGACGCCGTGTTTCTTGTCGACAAGGCTGGCGTTCTCGTCTATGTGAGTCCGGCTTGCGAGCGCATTCTCGGTTACTCCCCTGAGGAATTGCTGGGGCGCTCGATGATCGACTTCGTCGTGAAGGAGGATCGCGAGCGCACGATTGAAGAATCGAAGCTCGTGATGGCAGGACATCCCCGGATCGGTTTCGAGAATCGCTATATTCACAAGGACGGTCATTTCGTCCATATCATGTGGTCCGCCCGTTGGTCCGAAGACCATGAACTTCGCATTGGCGTGGCACGCGATGTGTCGGCCAAGAAGCAGGCCGAAGCGCTGCAGCGCGCCACCTACTCGATTTCCGAAGCGGCCCACGACGCCGCCGATATTCGCTCCCTGTGCAAGGCCGTCCACGACACACTGTCCAAGCTGTTCCCCATCGATGCGATTGTCGTGGCCACCTGCGACGCGGACCTGATGGCGTGGGAGAAGGCGTATCAATATCGCGACAGCGCCGACGTCCCCTTGCTCGACTGGCCGCAGGCGAGGGGCCTCTCGACGCAGGCTGCGCAAGCGCAACAAACGCTATGGCACCGGACCGAAGCGGTCCCCATCGACGGCGCGGGGCAATCGATTTCCCACGTGCGTGCCGAACCGTTCGTGCCAGACGCGCTCGTCAAGCCCGGCGCGCAGGCGCTGGCGATTTTGCCGATGCACACGGCGCGGCGCGCCGTGGGCACCCTCATGCTGTACGGCCCGGCCAGCGCGCTGCAGGCGGAGTCCGCACAGCGGCTGCTTTCGTTCGTTTGCGACCAGACTGCGTTGGCCATCGAGCGAAAGCAACTGATCGACGATCTCTACAAGGCGGCGCGATTCGATGAACTGACCGGACTGCCGAACCGCCGCACGTTTGGCGAGTTCGCGAGCGAGGCCGTGCGCCGTGCACAGCGCACCAACGGGAAGCTGGCGCTCCTGTTCGCCGATATCGACGGTTTCAAGGGGGTCAACGACAGCCTGGGGCACGCGGTCGGCGACTTGTTGCTCAAGGAGATTGGTCAGCGCATGAAGGCGGGGGTGACGGGATGCGGCTTCGTGGCGCGTCACTCGGGCGACGAGTTCGTCGCCATTGTCCAGGACGCGGAGGTCGTCGAGCGGATCGACGTCGCAGTCACGCGTCTGCGCGCCGAGATCGAGCAGGTCATCTCCGTCAACGATGCCAGCCTGAGCGTGCGCGTGAGTGTGGGCGTGGCAGTGTTCCCCGACGACGGCGAATCGATGAGCGAACTCATCCGCGTGGCCGATCAGCGTATGTATGCCAACAAGTCCGCGCGTAAATCCGGCGGGGCCAGTTTCTTGCAGCGTTTGATCTGACGCGTAACGTTTCGGCACGCACCCACCCCGGGGCCTTCATCCCAAGGTCTGCGTCGGCCAGATCATTTCGATTTCAATGGCAATCGAGCGTGCGAGACCGTCGAGATCCGGAAACAGCGATGCGTTCGTGACGTTCATCCGATAAAGCCATTTCATCGCGTCCGCGCGCAGCGCCAACGGCAGCACGATCTTGCGCAGCAGCGGTTCGTCGCTCTCATAGCCATCGAGAATGCGGTGCATCGGCCGGTCGATCACGCCCGGCACCACGAAGGTGCCGGATTGTGCGATCAGTCGACCGTCCATTTCTTCCGGCTCGCCGAACCAGACCACCTCGTTGTCGTTGCCGAGGAAGTACTTCTCCATGTTCCCCTTGACGCGCGGATCGATCGTATCGCGGGTGAGCCACGGTGCATGACGCGGACGAGCACGGTCGTCGTACAGCGCGGGGGTGTTGAGCGCGAAAATGGCCGAATCGCTCGTGGCGCGCTCCAGCGCGAAGAACGCGGCGACGAAGGGCGATTTCGTGAAATCGAGCAAACGGGTCGGCGCGCCATGGTGCTGCATCAGCCCAAGACAGCGCAGATCGTCGTGCAGCAAGTCGGGCCAGGGCACATGGTTGTGCGCCTTGCGCCGGAAGATGCGGATGGCACGCGCCTCACGGCTGCGCCACTGTTCCTTGTCCGACACATAGGCGTGCAGATACCGCGAGAGCGAGCTTTGCAGATGCCAGCGTGCGTCCTGCTGCCCGCGAAAGGCCCAGCCTTCGAAGCGGGAGGATAGTTCCATGAAATCCTTCCAGCTCTCGACGACGGTGGTGTCCATAGTGAGCGAAATCCTTGAGTTGGCGTGCGGCGCCGACGTGCCGCCGATCGAGCACGTCACGGCAGCGCGAGCGATGCATGGCGTCGGCCACTATAGTACGGTGTCTGTGACAGCTCAAGCGCGCGGCATGCGAATGCGGCTTTCACCCGTTTGGGGACCGCTCACGCAGCGCGGGCAGGCGACAGGTCGCGCGTGAGTGCCGAGAGCGCGGCGTCGGGCGTGATGTCCGACGTATCGAGCGTAACGTCGGCTAGCCGGTAGAGCGACTCGCGCGCATCGAGCATGCGATGGATGTGATCGAGCGCCTCGTTGCGCAGCGCCTCGGTGGCAATGCGCGCGTCGTTTTGCTGCATCACGCGCTGGAAGTGAATCTCTGGGCGGGCGCGCAGCCACACGGTGCGAAATGCGCGGAGCACGCGCTCGTAGGTTGGCGCTTCCGAGACAATCCCGCCGCCGGTGGCGAGGACGACATGGTCGTGCTCCGCAATGATCCGCTCGATGCACTGCCGTTCGATGCGCCGCATCGCGGCCTGTCCGTAAAGCGTGATGACTTCGCCGATGGCGATGCCCGCCTCGCGCTCGACCTCCCTGTCCAGCTCGATGAAGGGAGCGCCGATGGCCTGTGCCAACGCCGGGCCAAGCGTTGACTTGCCCGCGCCGCGCAAGCCGATGAGGGCAATGCGTTGCCCTGTGCGGCGCGCGTCGGCCGCGACCGGCACGACAATCTGCCGACGCAGGCGCGCGAGCGTTTCCAGCGGTTGCTGACGGAGATACTCGACGAGGATGAGCAGATCGCCATCGTAAGCGGCGCGCTCGGCCACGAGCGCCTCCACGCGCACGTTCAGCGCATCGGCAAGCTTGTGCAGGACGGCCAGCGAGACGTTGCCGGTGCCGGCTTCCACGCGAGCGAGATACGGGAGGGACACCCCTGATTGCATGGCGAGCTGCTTGCGCGTCATGCCCCGCTGCGCGCGCAACGTGCGCACCTGCCGAGCCAGCGACGCCAGAGGTGACGACGCCCCCGCCTCGGCGTCATCGGCCGGATCCAGGGTGTGGCGGTTGGCAGGCGGTTTAGGCATTGGGCGGAATGGGAATGCAAGGCTTGTGCGTAAATATACTATGAGATACCCGTCGTGTGACCGACGTCATCCCTTCTCGGCGCCTGGTCGTCGGATAATCGTGCATTAAATTGCCTGAAGACAGGTTTATCCCTGTTAACCCTGAACTGCATTGCACCATCCGCGCAAAGGGGAAAATATCTTATAAGATACTTTTCATCTTATGGAGCGACTGCAGACGATGACTTATCCCCACTTGCGCATGCGCGTCGACGACGGCATCGCTTTCGTGACGCTGGATCGCGCAGACAAGCGCAATGCGCTCAACGATGCTGCCATCGACTCGCTCGACGCCGCATTTCGCGATTTCGACGACCGCGTACGCGCCGTTGTGCTGAGCGGCGCGGGAGAGCACTTCTGCGCCGGGCTGGATCTGTCGGAGAACAGTGCGCGGGACCCCATCGACGTGCTGCGGGTTTCGCAACGCTGGCACAAGGTGTTCCACGAGATCCAATTCAGCGGGCGCCCCGTGGTCGCGGTGCTTCACGGCGCCGTGATCGGCGGGGGGCTGGAACTGGCCCTTGCCGCGCATGTGCGCGTCGTCGAGCGAAGCGCATTCTTTCAGTTGCCCGAGGGCAAGCGCGGCCTCTTCGTGGGCGGCGGGGCGTCGGTACGTGTGGCGCGCATTCTCGGGCCGGACCGCATGACGGAAATGATGCTCACGGGCCGTCGTTACGATGCCGTCGACGGTGAACGCCTGGGTCTGGGGCATTATTTGACGGAAGCGGGCGAGGGACTGGCGCTCGCGACGCAACTGGCCCACGAGACTGCGGCCAATAGCCCACTGTCGAACTGGGCGACGATTCACGCGCTCTCGCGCATTCACGATATGTCCATGGCCGACGGGTTGTTTACCGAGTCGGTCACGAGCGCGTTGATGCTCGCGACGCCGGAGGCACGCGAACGCATGGAACGCTTTTTGGGCCGGACGGCACGTTAGTCGTTCCACCCCCCCTCCCTATGGAGACGAATGTGAAATACGACAACATCGAACAGATCGCCGTCATCGGCACGGGTGTCATCGGTGCCAGTTGGGCGGCTTACTTCCTGGCGCGCGGTCTGCGCGTGAGTGCCTGGGATCCGGCGCCGGGCGCCCGCGAGCGCTTGCGTGAGGCAATCGATGCGCATTGGCCCACGCTGATCCGGATCGGCCTCACGGCGGGTGCCTCGCGCGATGCGCTGACGTTTCACGACACGCTCGACGCCGCGCTCGCCGGCGCCGACTTCGTGCAGGAGAGCGGTCCCGAGCGCGAGGACCTCAAGCAAGACCTTTTTCGCAAGATGGACGCGGCCTTGCCGTCGTCCGTCGTCATCGCATCGAGTTCTTCGGGACTGCTGATGAGCCGTGTGCAGTCGGTATGCACGTATCCTGAGCGCGTGGTGCTTGGGCATCCGTTCAATCCGCCGCATCTGATTCCGCTGGTCGAAGTCATTGGCGGCGAGCGGTCGTCGCAGGCCGCCATCGACACCGCCATGCAGTTCTACCGCGCCATCGGCAAACGTGCAATCCATGTGAAGAAGGAGGTCAAGGGGCACATCGCGAATCGGCTGCAGGCGGCGCTTTGGCGGGAGGCGATACATCTGGTCGACACCGGCGTGGCTTCGGTGGCCGACATCGATGACGCGATCGCCTACGGTCCGGGCTTGCGCTGGGCGGCCTTCGGTCCGTTCGTGAACCTGCAGTTGTCGGGCGGTGCGGGCGGTATCGCCCACATGCTGGAGCATCTCGGCCCGCCGATCGAATCGTGGTGGGCGGATCTCGGCGAGCCGGTGTTGACGGACGACCTCAAGGCGCGCATCGCCGCCGGCGTCGACGCCGAACTGGCCGGCCGCGGCAATGCGGAACTCGAAGCACAGCGCGATGCGGTCATTCTCGGCATTCTCGCGGGCAAGGCTTAGTCGACGCGGGCGCGGGCATCCTCGGACACACCGCCCGCGCCCCAACTTCAACGATCTATCCATTCGACGCCCCGCACTCCGGGACGCAAGGACATTGGCATGAGCAAACCGAAAGTCATCGTGACCATCGCGCCGACGGGCGGCATGGCGTACAAATCGCAGAATCCCCACCTGCCCACGCAGCCCGACGAGATCGCGCGCGACGTCTACGACTGCTACAACGCGGGCGCGAGCGTCGTGGCGATCCATGCGCGCCGTCCCGGCGACGATGGCGCCACGTGCAACCCGGCCATCTACCGCGACATCAACCGCCGCATTCGCGACAAATGCGACATCGTGATCAACAACTCGACGGGCGGCGGTGTGCACGGCGACATGATCGGCCAGGCCGACAATGGCTACTGGGAAATCCTCTGGGAAGAGCGGTTGAAGGGCATGGATGCCGGTGCCGAGATGTGCACGCTCGACGCCACCACGATCATCGCGAGTTTCGGTGGCCGGGAACTGCTCATGCATACGTCGCCGGAGCGCTCGAAACATCTCGCCATCGAGATGAAGAAGCGCGGTATCAAGCCCGAATGGGAGGTTTTCAGCCCGACCCACATCGTGCAGGACCTCGCTACGCTCACTGCTGCGGGCTTCGACGACGAACCCTTCTTCGTGAACCTGGTGCTCGGTGTGCATCGGGGATTTCAGAACGCCATGCCATACACGCCGCGCGTGTTGCAGTCGATGGTTGATCTGCTGCCCAAGGGAAGCATTTTCTGCGTGAGCGGCATCGGTCCCGCGCAACTGCCGTCGGCCATGAATTCGCTGCTGCTGGGCGGGCACGTCCGCGTGGGCCTCGAAGACAACCTGTATTACGAACAGGGGGTGCCGGCAACGAACCAGCAACTGACCGAGCGCGTGGTGCGGCTCGTGCGCGAGATGGGTTACGAGCCGGCGACACCGGCCGAAGCCCGCGACATCATGGGCCTACCTCGCAATCGCGAAATGCTGCCGGAGTTCGCGGTGCGTTGATTCCGGCGCGGGCGTGGCATGGGGCATGGCCCCAAATACAAAAAGACAAGGAGACATGTCACATGGCGGCAAAGAGGTTCACTCACCGTTTCGCATTCTCGCGCGCCGCGCTTGGCGCAATGGCCTTCTGCGCGGCGGCGCTGTGCGTCGCGCCGCCCGCGGACGCACAACCGCCCGGCGTCACTATCGGTGTGACGCTCTCGTCCACGGGGCCTGGTGCATCGCTTGGCATTCCGGAGAAGCAGGCCATCGGCATGCTCCCGCCCACGCTCGGAGGCGTGCCCGCGCGTTATATCGTCCTCGACGACGCGACCGACCCGACCACGGCAACCAAGAACGCGCGCCGCATGGCGACGGAGGACAAGGTCGACGCCATCATCGGCTCATCGACGACACCGGCGTGTCTGGCGGTGGCGGCGGTCGCGGCCGATACGCGCACACCGCAGTTGGGGCTTTGCCCGTTCGTGCCGAGTGCGACCCAGATGCGCTACGTCTTCTCGCTGCCGCAGTCGGTCGCCGTCATGGCCGATGCGGTGCTCGACGACATGAAAGCGCACCACGTCAAGACGCTCGGCTTCATCGGCTTGTCCGATTCTTACGGAGAGGCGTGGCTCAAGGACATTCAGGCACGCGCGGCTGCACGGCAGATTCAGGTCGCGCCGGTCGAGCGCTATGCCCGCAATGACCAGTCGGTGACCGCACAGGCCCTCAAGGTGATGTCGGCCAACGTCGACGCCGTGATCGTCGCGGCCAGCGGCACGCCGGGGGCCTTGCCGATGAACACGTTGCGCGAGCGCGGCTACAAGGGGCGTATCTACCAGACGCACGGCGTCGCCAACAACGACTTTCTGCGTGTCGGAGGCAAGTCTGCCGAGGGCGTGATTCTGCCGGTAGGCAACATTCTCGTGGCCGAGCAACTGCGCGCGGACCACCCCGGGCGCGCCGTGGCCGTGGACTTCGTCAAGCGTTACGAGGCGCAATACGGGGCGGGTTCGCGCAATCTGTTTGCCGGCTATGCCTACGATGCTTATCTCGTGCTCGACCGCGCGGTGGCCGTGGCGGCCAAGCAGGCGCAACCCGGCACGCAGGCGTTTCGCGACGCCTTGGTCGCGGCCATTGAGCAGACCCGTGGTTTGGCAGCAACCCACGGGATGATCAACGTCAATGCACAGGACCATTCGGCGTATGGCGAAGATGGTCGCGTGCTCGTTACGGTGAAAGGCGGCAAGTGGACGATCGATTGAGCGCCGCCGCTGCCGGTGCGCGCCGCTTGGCCCGGCCCGATATCGAGCGCGAGACGCGTGCCGACGGCAGCTTCGTGATTCGCTCACGGACTCCGCTGGGCGAATTCGCGCGCAGCCCGGTCGACTGGCTCGTGCAATGGGCTGCACGCACCCCCGATGCGGTGTTTCTCGCGCAGCGGCATGCGCCCGGGGAGGGCGATCTCTGGCGTCGGGTGACGTATCGCGACGCACTGACCATGGCGCGCGGCGTCGGGCAGGCGTTGCTCGACCTCGACGTGCCGCGAGATCGACCGGTCGTGATCCTGTCCGACAATAGCGTCAACCACGCACTGCTGGTACTCGGCGCGATGATGGCGGGGCGTCAGACGGCCATCGTGTCGTCGGCCTATTCGCGCGTGGCGAAGGACATGGGCAAGCTGCACGGCATCCTGGCGCGTCTCGACCCGGCGCTCGTCTACGTGGAAGATGGCGACGCCTATGCGCGCGCTGGCGGGTGCGCCCATTCGATGTCCGATCGTCGCGACCGACTGCAAGCGGGCAGACTGGCTGTCGTTCGAGACGCTCGCCGCCACGGCGGCATCGCCCGCTCTGGACGCGGCGTTTGCCAAGGTGCTCCCGGAAGACACCGCCAAGTTGCTGCTGACCTCCGGCTCGACGGGAAAGCCGAAGATCGTGGTCAACACGCACCGGATGCTCGCCGCGAATCAGCAGATGATCGCGCAATGCTGGCATTTCATCGACGAGGCGGCACCGGTGGTGGTCGATTGGCTGCCGTGGAGCCATACGTTCGGGGCGAATCACAACTTCCATATGGTGCTGCGCAACGGCGGTGCGTTCTATGTCGATGACGGCCGCCCCGTGCCGGAGTTGATCGGTCGCTCCGTCGAGAATCTTCGTGATGTGTCGCCCACGCTGCACTTCAATGTGCCCAAGGGTTTCGAGGCGCTCGCGCCGTTTCTGGAAGCGGACGACGCGTTCGCCGCGCGCTTCTTCGGTCGCCTTCAAGCGCTGTTTTACGCGGCGGCGAGCCTGCCGCCGGCGGTATGGCAGCGGTTCGAACGACTGGCGTCGAGGCATTGCGACACGTTGCCGTTCTTCACGTCGGCGTGGGGGGCGACGGAGACGTCGCCACTGATCACCAGCGTGCATTTCCCGATTCCGGGCGCAGGCAATATTGGGGTGCCGGTGCCGGGCAATGAACTCAAGTTCGTGCCCAGTGGCGACAAGCTGGAGATGCGCGTGCGCGGGCCGTCGGTGTTCGAACGCTATGCGGGCGATCCGGAGGCAACGGCCGCCGCGTTCGACGAGGAGGGGTTCTATCGGACCGGAGACGCGGGCCGCCTGTGCGATCCGGACGATCCGGGGGCGGGCGTGATATTCGACGGTCGCGTCTCGGAAGATTTCAAGCTGACGAGCGGGACATGGGTGTCGGTCGGTACGTTGCGTTTGCGTGCCGTGAGTGCGCTGGCACCGTACGCGTCGGATGTGGTGATCGCGGGGCACGACCGTGACGAGATCGGATTGCTGATCTTCCCGAGCCCCGCAATGCGCGCCAAGGTGCCATTTGACGACGCCCTGCACGAGGGCAAGGCAATGGCGCTGGACGACGATGTCCGGGCGTGGGTGGCAGGCGCGCTCGCACAACTGGCACAGGACGCGGGCAGTTCGCAGCGGGCCGCCCGCGCGGTGATCCTGGCGGCGCCGCCGTCGCTCGAGCAAGGCGAGATCACCGACAAGGGCTACGTCAATCAGCGCGCCGTGCTGACCTTGCGCGCCGACGACGTGGCTCGCCTTTACTCGGACTGCCCGTCGGTCATTCGGTTGCCGGTGCCTTGACCTTGACGCGCGTTACCGCGCCCCGGAGGTCGGACGTGCCGCTGGCGTGCTGTCCGAAGGCGCGCCGCCGGGCAAACATCCGAGTCCCTCCAGCGTAGCGCTCAGCGCGATTTCCAGCGGCGTGTGCGGCTCGTGCCCGAGCGTCGCCACGAGTCGCGTGTTATCCATGCGCACCGGCTGCTGCCACAGGTAGCGCATTTCACGCAGCTCGCGAAGGGTCGTGACGAAGGGCGATGCCACCCACACCAGCCACCACGGGAATCGACGGGTCTTGACGTCCACGCCGTGTCGCGCCATGACGCGAGTGATCGCAGCCGCCATCTGCGTACCGTCGGCGTCCCAATGTCCGGCCATGTGGAAGGTGGCGAAGGCGTCGAGCGTACGACGACGCTCGATGAGCATGACCATGGCGCGGCCCACGTCGGGCAGATAGGACCATTGATGACCCACGCCGCGTGCGTTGGGCACCTGGACGACGCGCGCGATCCGACCCGGCTTCACCAGCCCTTGTCCAAACCAGCTATTGCGTGATTGCGCTCCGAAAAAATCTCCGGCGCGCACGATGATCGTCTGCACGCCGTGCTGGCTCGCGTCGCGCAGACGGGCTTCCATCGTCGCGCGGATGCGGCCCTTGCGTGTGCGCGGCCGCTGCGCGGCGTCATCGCGCAGGACCGGGAATGTCTCGGGGCCGTAGTTGTAGACCGTGCCCGGCAGAACGATGGTGGCGCCATGCATCGTGGCGGCCGCAAGCGTGTTGTCGAGCATCGGCAACACTTGCGTGTCCCAGTGGCGATAGCCGGGCGGGTTGACGGCATGCACGATCACCTCGCAGTCGCGTGCCGCCGCGAGGACGTCGCCGGTCTGCATGGCGTCGCCGTCGAGCCACTCGATGCCGGCGGACGAGGCAGCGGCGCGCGGCGCACCGCCGCGACGCAACGCGCGCACATGCCAGCCGGCGGCGAGCAACTGACGCGCGACTTCGCCGCCGATGCCACCGGTCGCCCCGAGGACCAGCGCGCGAGAGACTTTGTGTGGGGACCCGTAGTGCATGACGCCGCTCCTTGAATGTTGTCGGTGACGCCATTCTCCGCGCGAGGCAATTCAATTAAAATTACCGAAAACCATCTACCCGCTATACATTTTTGTATGATGACGCCACTGAACTGGGATCTCTGCCGGACGTTTCTCGCCGTGCTGACCGAGGGCTCGCTCTCCGGTGCGGCGCGTGCGTTGGGCATTACGCAGCCGACGGTCGGCCGTCATATCGCCTCGCTGGAGGCGGTGCTGGGGCAAACGCTCTTCACGCGTTCGCAGACCGGCTTGCTGCCCACCGATGCGGCGGCATCGCTACGTGTAGTGACTCGCGTTTGAAAACGGCCCGACTTGCAATCAGCGGCTTTTCCGACTCAGATTATTTGCAACTGACCGCACAGTCAGACTCACATTATTTGCAAATGAACTTGCAATCGTAGCGACCGACTCGCATTCCGTCGCCGCTGACTCAGATTATTTGCAATTGAAAACCGCCGGTGGAGTCGTGCTGGATGTTGGGCCTCAACCGAATATTGGCACCGTTGGACTGCGGGTCTGAACGGCTGCAACAGGCACTTACCGGTATTTGCCATTTGTGATCTGGCTGCTCCAGACCCGTCATTGACAACCGGGGATCGACAGGCAGCTATGTAGCTGCCACTTCATCAAATCGAGCACCCGCCATGGGCTGTTAAGAGTCATCCACCACAGTCAGCTTACGGGCAGGCCAGTAGTGTGATTTCTGTGGGCAGGTCAGCAGCATTGAGCCAGACCAATCGCTAGCAGGCACACAACCTACCCAGAGAAATAGCGGTAGTGGTACAAAGCAAATGGGATAAAACTGAACAACGGACAGCGAGCCTATAAACGGTCATTTATGCTGCTTCTTACACAGCGCGGCGCTTAACTCGCCACGGCCAGCACAATGAGCTTGACAATCAGAAGCCCAGCGGCGATCACGAGGTACCCGCGCAGCACCAGCATCCACATGCGGCTCGATAGGCTCAACCGCGCGGGGGCAAGGGTTTCCATCGCGGGCATGCGCCAGTTGTCACGCTCTGCTTGGGTCATTGCCGGAAGGTTGTCCTCGATAGCTTGAACGCCTTGTTTGCGCTCGTAGAGCTTGACTGCGAAAGCCAGGACCGCGCCGATGACGGTGCCGCCGATCAGCACCCCCAGGATGTGCGCGTCGCTGATGTCCGGAAACAGCACCGCAGCGGTAAGAATCACCGAGAGCATTACCAGCACGGCAATGATGGCGGCAGTGAACCAGTTGAGCCTCTTTGAATTGGCCCAAGGACCCAAAACGGCCTTGTCATTGCACAACAAGAGCAGGAAGACCGTGGCGCTTGGCAACAGAACCCCAGCCAGGGTCTGGACCAGATTAGTGAGCAATCCCAGTGGTGTGCCGGGTGTGAGCACCAAGGCAGCTGCAACGATGATCAGGCCAATATAGACCGCATAGAAGGCTTTGGCGTCGCTGGGCTTGCGGTGCAGGGAGTGCTTCACGGCAAGCGTGTCTCCAATGGCATACGCTGTAGAGAGTGAAACAGCCAAAGCACCGATGATGGATGCGTCGATGAGCGCGATGGCGAAGAAAACGCCAGGTACGCGGCCATAGTATTTTTCAAGTCCGTTGGCGATGCCCAGCGCGTTGGTGAAGTTTCCGAATTCCGGTTGTCCGCCAAAGGTTTGCGCTGCGAAAGCGATCATGGCTACGGCACCCACAACCACCATGACGATGCCAATCCAGAGGTCGGCCTTTTGGTACTTGATGAACTGAGGAGTGATGCGCTTGTCGATGACGTAGCTCTGCTGGAAGAAAAGTTGCCAAGGAGCGACAGTAGTGCCCACGATGCCGATGATGAGCAGCATGACCTCGCTGAGTTTGCTGTCCTTGGGCATTTGCGGTACCAGAAAGTCGTGGGCGATCTGCGTGGGGGCCGGGTGGACCATGATCACGATTGGAATCAGCAGCAAGCTTGCAAACACCAGGAACAACGAAAACCGCTCGAAGCGGCGGAAGTCGCCCGTACTGGCGGCACCGATGATGATCACCGCCGCGATGCCTACACCCCAGATGCGTGAGACGCCCAGGTAGTCGAGCCCGAGGCTGATGCCAATGAACTCGGTCACGATGGTCAAGGCATTGAGCAGGAACAGGTCGATGACGCTGAATGCGCCCCAGAACTTGCCGAACCGTTCAAAAATGAGGCGAGCGTGCCCCACGCCGGTAACCGCACCAAGGCGCAACACCATTTCTTGATTGACATACAGAACAGGCACCAGCAGCAAAAGGGTCCAGAGCAACGAGGTGCCGTAGTTTTGTCCGGCTTGCGTGTAGGTACCGAAGGCCCCCGCATCGTTGTCGCCAACCATCACGATCAGGCCTGGGCCAAGGATCGCGAGCAGGGTTTGCCAACGCTGTTTCCAGCTTGTGCGCGCGCTGTGGTCGCCGAGCTTGATGGTGCCAAAGGCACCGCGGATATCGCCGATGTGGGCGCTGTCGAGTACGGCGCTTGATCCGACCTTGACGGCCTCGTTCATGGTGTTGAATTGGGTCATGATGTTTCTCCCGGATTCATGGTTCGAGCGATCAGCAGGCGCTGATCAGCATGGACAGCAGCGGTCCGCGAGAAGCGGCAGCGATAGGGTCGTAGTGCTGGCTGGCCTTCTTGACCCGGCGGGTGAAAGCGGCGAGACGAACCCGGGCCACGGCAGTGGCGGCAAAGTGGATGATGAATTTCATGGCAACTCCTTTTTGACATCGATCTATAGGGACCGAGATCGACAAGCGCATGCCGCAGGCGACCGAAAACGTTCAGGCGAACGCTTCGGCGCAAACGAGATGCGCGAATGCAAACAAACTTAGGAGATGTGCCCCGACGCCAAGAACTGGCTCCGGATGAGAGAACTGCAACACATCGTCCTGCTGAAACCAGCGGGACGACGCGGAAAAAGGCCGCCTACGTACGCGCTGGGTTGTTCGCCTTGGGCGAACAGGCACTAGGGCCAGATTCCATGGAGATAGCTCCGTTGTTGAGATGCGCGTATTTTCGTATTGACAGTTGCGCGAGTCAACCTCTTGGAAGCGTTTGTTGCCCATAAAACCACTTTGTTTTGTAAAGAAATTCCACAATGCAACGCTTATTGCAGGCAAGTGAGAATCAACCGCATTAGTGTCGTCAGTTGTCTTGCGTGCTTTTATGTTCATGCGTCAGACACTGTCTTGATGTTGCAATAAGGTATGGTTAGGGTCGGGCACAGACAATCCCGCCTCTTTCATAAACCTCATCGCCATGCAATTTTCAGAAATACCCCAAGACCACGAAGAGAGCACCCAGACCGTAGCAGAGCGCGCCGCCGCCACATCTCGCAGCACTTGGGTCAGTGTGGTGGTCAATGTGCTTCTTTCTGCAACACAAATTGCCATCGGCATTCTGTCCAAGTCTCAAGGCTTGATCGCTGACGGTATCCATTCGCTGTCCGACTTGGTGGCGGATTTCGTGGTGCTTTTTGCAAGCCATCACAGCAAGAAAGACGCAGACGAGGACCACCCGTACGGACACCATCGATTCGAGAACGCGGCTTCCATGTTGCTCGGCATATTGCTGCTGGTGGTTGGCGTTGGAATGATCTGGTCGGCGTTCATGAAGCTGCGCAACCCAGAATCTATCGCGCAGGTGCATGCCATGGCGCTGTGGGTTGCTGGCATCGCGCTGGTGGCAAAGGAGTCGCTGTTTCGCTACATGCTGGCCGTTGCGAAGCGTGTCAAGTCAAGCATGCTGATTGCCAACGCGTGGCACGCGAGGTCAGATGCCGCTTCATCTTTGGTTGTAGGGCTTGGCATCGTCGGCAATTTGATGGGCTACCCCATATTGGACCCGATCGCGGCGCTAATCGTCGGATTCATGATCGCGCGCATGGGCTGGGAGTTTGGTTGGGAGGCCATGAATGACTTGATGGACCGTGGTATTGACGAAGAAGAACTGGCAGCAATCAAAAAGACCTTGCTTGAAACGCCAGGCGTGGATGGCGTTCACGACCTAAAAACCCGCAAGATGGGTGACATGGTGGTGGTCGATGCGCACATCGAAGTGGATGCATCATTGACCGTCGAAGTGGGACACAACATCGCAGTGGATGCCCGTAGGCGGGTCATGCAAAGGCACCGCGTTCTCAACCTGATGGCCCATGTTGACCCCAGCCACAAAGCGGATTTAGACCACGCGCAGGTTTAGTGTGGCGCTTTCAACTACTGGCTAGTCACTGACGGGGCCAGTAATCCTTGAAATCTACGCCACATTCTTGGTGTTCAGGCACCGGGTTGGAGGTCAGGTTTAGAGCTCGCCATTTGAGCAGAACTATGTCAACAAACGCGGCCTTGCGGGTCTTCGTTTTGCCCCATTGCTGACATCCAATTTTTAGGCAATCAATCGAAAAACGCGCTCAACCGCCATTTTTACGCGCTTTCAGACCGCCGCCGATAACGCAGGGCATCCCAGCATTTCGTGCTGGTTGCTTACCTGGGGGTTGGATGAATATGCCGTGTCCATCTGGGCTATACCCTAACCTGATGTCAGATGCTTGGCGCAAAGCACGTCAGAATAGAGTTGTAGTTTGTATTTATTGACACAAGCCGCCAAGGGTAATGGATTTCATCCTGACACTTTTACCTTTGGAGGCACCTTGCAAGGTCAACGCATTGGCTATATCCGCGTCAGCAGCTTCGACCAGAACCCTGATCGGCAACTGGAGCAAATCGAAGTCGGTAAGGTATTCACCGATAAGGCTTCCGGCAAGGACACGCAACGTCCCGAACTTGAAAGGCTGCTGGCCTTTGTGCGCGAGGGCGACACCGTGGTGGTGCACAGCATGGACAGGTTGGCACGCAATCTCGATGACCTGCGCCGCATCGTTCAGGGGCTGACACAACGGGGCGTGCGGATGGAGTTTGTCAAAGAAGGGCTGGCGTTCACCGGCGATGACTCACCGATGGCCAATTTGATGCTGTCGGTCATGGGGGCTTTTGCGGAGTTCGAGCGCGCACTGATCCGCGAACGCCAGCGCGAGGGAATCGTGCTGGCCAAGCAGCGCGGTGCCTACCGGGGACGAAAGAAATCGCTGAACAGCGAACAAATTGCCAAGTTGAAACAGCGAGTCGCGGCAGGCGATCAAAAAACCTTGGTGGCCCGTGACTTCGGCATCAGTCGCGAAACCTTGTACCAGTACCTGCGGGAAGACTGATCATGCCGCGCCGCTCAATCCTGTCCGCCACCGAGCGCGAAAGCCTGCTGGCACTACCAGATGCCAAAGACGAACTGATACGGCACTACACGTTCAACGAAACCGACCTATCGGTGATCCGCCAGCGTCGCGGCGCTGCGAATCGATTGGGCTTCGCCGTGCAGCTTTGCTACTTGCGATTCCCTGGCATCTTCTTGGGCATCGATGAGCCTCCGTTTCCGCCCCTGTTGCGCATGGTGGCCGCACAACTCAAGGTGCCGGTGGAAAGTTGGAACGATTACGGCCAGCGCGAGCAGACGCGGCGGGAGCACTTGGTCGAGCTGCAAACGGTGTTCGGGTTCAAGCCCTTCACCATGAGTCACTACCGGCAAGCCGTGCATACATTGACCGAGCTGGCCTTGCAGACCGATAAAGGGATTGTGCTGGCCAGCACCCTTGTCGAAAACCTGCGGCGGCAGAGCATCATCCTGCCCGCCATGAATGCCATCGAGCGCGCGAGCGCCGAGGCCATCACCCGTGCCAACCGGCGTATTTACGCGGCGTTGACCGATTCTTTGTTATCGCTCCACCGTCAGCGCCTGGACGAACTTCTCAAGCGCAAGGACGGCAGCAAATTGACGTGGCTGGCATGGCTGCGCCAGTCGCCCGTCAAGCCGAACTCTCGGCATATGCTTGAACACATCGAGCGCCTCAAGGCTTGGCAGGCGCTTGACCTTCCCGCAGGCATCGAGCGACAAGTTCACCAGAACCGCCTGCTCAAGATCGCCCGTGAGGGTGGGCAGATGACGCCTGCCGATCTGGCAAAGTTCGAGATGCAACGACGCTATGCCACTCTGGTTTCGCTGGCCATTGAAGGTATGGCCACCGTCACCGACGAAATCATCGACCTGCACGACCGCATCATTGGCAAACTATTCAACGCCGCCAAGAACAAGCATCAGCAGCAGTTTCAGGCTTCCGGCAAGGCGATCAATGACAAGGTGCGGATGTATGGCCGCATCGGCCAAGCCTTGCTGGAAGCCAAACAGAGCGGCGGCGATCCGTTCGCCGCCATCGAGGCCGTAATGCCGTGGGATACCTTCGCCGCCAGCGTCACGGAGGCGCAAAAGCTCGCGCAACCGGAGAGCTTCGACTTTCTGCATCGCATCGGTGAAAACTACACCACGTTGCGCCGCTACGCACCGCAGTTCCTGGACGTACTCAAGCTACGGGCGGCACCAGCCGCCAAAGGCGTGCTCGATGCCATCGACGTGCTACGCGACATGAATAACGACAATGCTCGCAAGGTGCCCGCCGACGCGCCGACCGCATTCATCAAGCCACGCTGGGCGAAACTGGTGCTCACGGATGATGGTATTGACCGGCGCTACTACGAGCTGTGCGCCCTGTCGGAGCTTAAGAACGCGCTGCGCTCAGGCGATGTCTGGGTGCAGGGTTCGCGCCAGTTCAAGGACTTTGATGAGTACCTGGTGCCGGCCGAGAAGTTCGCTACTCTGAAGCTGGCCAGCGAATTGCCGCTGGCAGTGGCCACTGACTGCGATCAGTATTTGCACGACCGGCTGGAATTGCTGGAACAGCAGCTCGCTACCGTCAACCGCATGGCGGCGGCCAATGATCTACCGGACGCCATCATTACCGAGTCCGGCCTGAAGATCACGCCGCTGGACGCGGCTGTGCCTGAAACCGCGCAAGCCCTGATCGACCAATCGGCGATGCTGCTGCCGCACGTCAAGATCACCGAACTCTTGATGGAAGTTGATGAGTGGACGGGTTTCACCCGGCACTTCACACATCTGAAAACCGGTGACACCGCCAAGGACAAGACGTTGCTGCTGACGACGATCCTGGCCGATGGCATCAATCTTGGGCTCACCAAGATGGCCGAGTCCTGCCCTGGCACGACCTACGCGAAGCTGTCGTGGCTGCAAGCGTGGCACATCCGGGATGAAACGTACTCAACGGCCCTGGCCGAGCTGGTCAATGCGCAGTTCCGGCAACCCTTCGCCGCGAACTGGGGTGATGGCACCACGTCCTCATCCGATGGCCAGAACTTCAGAACCGGCAGCAAGGCCGAGAGCACGGGACACATCAACCCGAAATATGGCAGCAGTCCGGGACGGACTTTCTACACTCATATCTCCGACCAGTACGCGCCATTCAGCGCCAAGGTGGTCAACGTAGGCGTGCGCGATTCGACCTACGTGCTCGATGGCTTGCTGTACCACGAGTCCGACTTGCGGATCGAGGAGCACTACACCGATACAGCGGGCTTCACCGATCACGTGTTTGGCTTGATGCATTTGCTGGGATTTCGCTTCGCGCCACGTATCCGGGACCTGGGCGACACCAAGTTGTTCA
Source organism: Pandoraea cepalis (assembly GCF_902459665.1). Lineage (GTDB taxonomy): Bacteria > Pseudomonadota > Gammaproteobacteria > Burkholderiales > Burkholderiaceae > Pandoraea > Pandoraea cepalis. The sequence goes on from NZ_CABPSL010000004.1 coordinate 248,913, forward strand.
TCCCCAAGGGCGATGCCGTCTATGACGCGCTCAAGCCGATGATTAGCAGCGACAGGCTGAACATCAAGCAAATACGCGCCCATTGGGATGAAATATTGCGGCTCGCCACCTCGATCAAGCAGGGTACGGTGACGGCCTCGCTGATGTTGCGCAAGCTCGGTAGCTATCCGCGTCAGAACGGATTGGCCGTTGCACTGCGCGAGTTGGGGCGCATTGAGCGCACGCTGTTCATACTGGATTGGCTGCAAAGCGTGGAGCTGCGTCGCCGCGTCAATGCTGGACTGAATAAGGGCGAAGCGCGCAACGCGTTGGCCAGGGCTGTCTTTTTCTACCGATTGGGTGAAATCCGCGACCGCAGCTTTGAGCAACAACGCTATCGAGCCAGCGGCCTCAATCTGGTGACGGCGGCCATCGTGTTGTGGAATACGGTCTATCTGGAGCGTGCCACCAGTGCTTTGCGTAGCCACAGCCAGACCGTCGATGACACGCTGTTGCAGTACCTATCGCCGCTGGGGTGGGAACACATCAATCTGACCGGCGATTACCTTTGGCGCAGCAGCACCAAGGTCGGTGCAGGGAAGTTCAGGGCGTTGCGACCGCTGCCACCAGCTTAACGTGCTTTATTTTCCGTTTTCTGAGACGACCCCTAGCTCGATGAGTTCCTGGCGCTCGCTGGCACTCAACGCACCGGCCTCTCCAGGGACAACACCGCTGGACGCATCGGCCTGACGCACCCAGTTCAGGATGCTGGTGGCATGGCAGCCAAACTCACGGGCCAGTTCGCCGGGCTTGCGTCCGGCACGAACCAGTTCAATCATTTGCTCACGAAATTGCGCTGGATAAGGTGGCTTGGGGGTATGTGGTTTGCTCACTTCGGACTCCTTCTGCAAGAACAATAAGGTGTCCGTGAAATGGGGTCAACTTCAACTTCAACTTCACTAACGACCCAAGCAGCCGTTGTCCAGCTAGTCTTGCGAAATATCCTGTCTAAACTGAGTTCCCTGCTTCACCAGAAGCGTATCGCTTGGACATCCTCTAGTACATCTTCGGGTCGAGAACATGGTCGGCTTTCTGGGATGGAACGAATGATCCGCCAATCTTTCAATGGTCTGAGGAAGTGAGATTTGCAACTTCATGAAATAAATCCAATTTCATCGCAGGTCGAATTGCTCTTTGCCACTAACAGGCTGCTGAAAAACCACCCCGATCGCGGATCTTCTGCACACGATTCGAGGTCGGGGCACTGAGCTTTTCGCGATGCGGGATGTTGAGCATGAAGTTCATCGGTTTGGAGCGACTTTCATGCGCTTTCAGGTCGGTTTCTGGTCACTGGGCAGCCTGCAGACGGACTTGTCCCAGGCTGCGCATGCGCACCAAGTTGTAGGCGGCCATGGTCAGCACGAACATCTGGTCCACACGCTCAAGGCCGCGCACCATCACCTGGCGGATGCCGCCCACTGTCTTGGCCCAGCCGAAGCCCTGCTCGATGAGCTTGCGCTTGCGTTGCGAGGTCGCATAGCCCTGCGTCTGCGCGATCTCGTCGGGCACCGCCGACTTGCGGCCCGACGTGTTCTGCGCCACATGCGGGGTGACCTTCATCGACATGCAGGCGTCGATGAACTCCTTGGCGTCGTAGCCCTTGTCAGCGCCCAGCGTCATCTCGCGCTCGTCGTCACCCAGCGCTTGGCGCGCATCGCTGATCATGGCCTTGGCCGCTTCGCGTTCGGCAAAGCCGTCGGCCTGGGTCACCATGGCACTGGCGATCAACCCATGGCGGTTGTCGCTCAGGGTGTGGCCCATGTAGCGCAGCTCGCTGGCGGTGTTGCCCTTGCGGTACAGCCGTGCATCGCCGTCGCTCTTCGATTCGTGGGTGTCGTTGCTGCGCCGCTGGCCTTTGAAGTCGCCGGCCGGGGCACCACCACCGTCTGCGTCGGGCTTGTCGTCCTTGGGCACGAAGCTCTTGTGCCCGGCCCAGGCCTGGATCAGCGTGCCGTCCACGCTGAAGTGCTCGCCCGACAACAGGTCGCGCTTGTGCGCAATGTCCACCACCTCGTTGAAGAACTTGATGACCGCGTCATGCTTGATCAGGCGCTCGCGGTTCTTGGTGAATACCGTTGGCACCCACACGGCGTCGTCCATCGACAGCCCGATGAACCAGCGGAACAGCAGGTTGTAGTGCACCTGCTCCATCAGCTGCCGCTCAGATCGCACGCTGAACAGCACCTGCAGCAGCATGGCGCGCAGCAGCTTCTCCGGCGCGATGCTCGGCCGTCCGCCCTTGACCTCGGCTGCATACATCGCCGTCAGCGTTGGCCCCAGCTTGTCCAGCGCCGCATTGGCCGTCTTGCGAATCTCGCGCAGCGGGTGCCGTGCCGGCACGAAGTCCTCCAGCTTGCGCATGGTGAACAGGCTCTCGGTGAAGGTGTCGGTGCCTCGCATCGTTCTCAGTCAGATCGGGTGCTCAAATTGTCCTTGCTACCCGTTGCTCGACCGTCTCCGTCGGCCAGTTTTTCAGCAGCCTGCTAAGAGCAAAGGAATCCATGAGTGTCATGCTGCCGTAACAAACGGTAACTAGAATTCATTCGCTAATTCGATTTAGCAATCATTGGCCGGGATTGATTCCGAAACCAAATCACAATAACTGATTTATCAATAAGGAGCAATTTATGAAACCTAATTCTTGTATTGCGCGGAAAATCACAACATTGCTTGCCGCTAATGTTGTCCTGCTGCTGTCGCTGACGCCCGCCCTTGCTGCTGAACCGCTGCGAATCGGCATGATACCGGATGCCGGCGCCACCCAAGTTTCAGTCGAAGAAAAGGTGCCTCTGCAGAAGTATCTTGAGCAGCAACTTGGCATGCCCGTGAAGCTGATCATTCCCACAAGCTACAACGCAACGGTAGAGGGTCTCGGAAACGGTTCCCTGGACGTGGCTTATTTCGGCGGTTTGACGTACGTTAAGGCGCATGCCCGTTACGGCGCCATTCCGCTAGTGCAGCGCGATGTTGACCGTCAATTCCACTCGCTGTTAATCACCCGCAAAAGTACGGGGATTGACAGTCTCAAAGACCTTAAGGGCAAAACCTTCTGTTTTGGCGACATCAATTCGACCAGCGGTCATCTTTTTTCTTATTTGGCCATGAAAAATGCCGGCATCCTGCCCGACCACGATCTTAAGTCTTATCGCTATACAGGAAGTCATGCTGCAACGGCGCAGGCAGTGGCAACAGGCGCTTGTGACGCAGGCTCTCTCGACGAAACCGTTTACAAGTCAATGATTGCCGACGGCAAGATTCCCGGCAACGAAATGAAGGTGTTCTTTACGACACCAGCATTCGCGGACTACGTCTGGGCGGCGCGAAAGGATTTGCCGCGCGACTTGGAGCAAAAATTTTCCAACGCGATGCTACGCCTTGAGCCGGGTCATGATGACAAGATATTGGGAATTCTGCGCGCAAAGCATTTCGTGGTTGCCAATAATGATGAATATTCCGAGGTCGAGCGCGTAGCAAAAGAATTGGGGCTAATGTGATGACGGCAGCTATCGAGATGAATCCGGGAAATTTCGGTGCGACATTGGCGGCGTCCGCTCTGCATATCAACACCCCCCTTCTCAGTTTGAAATCAGTAGCGATCGCGCCACCAAGTGTCGATGCGGCTATTATGACGCAGATCGACCTGCAGGTGGCACGGGGTGAACGAGTGGCCCTGGTCGGACCGAGTGGCACTGGGAAAACCACGCTGCTGCGGACGGTCAATGGCCAAATTAGAGCGCACACTGGTCAGATTGTTTTTGATGGTGTGAGCATGGCTTCCCTGTCGGCAACAGCGCTAAGGCAGTTGCGCTGCAAAATTGGGTTTGTCGCGCAGAAGCATGATTTGGTTGAGCCGCTACGTGTGCACCAAAACGTCATGGCTGGCGCGCTTGGCCGCTGGTCTAATGGCCGTGCATTGCGTTACTTGGTTTGGCCGCGGCAAGACGAACTGGCCGAGTGCCAAGCAGCGCTGGCTTCAGTTGGGCTTGCGCACAAACTGCATGAGCCCACTACAGCGTTGTCCGGCGGTGAGCAGCAGCGCGTGGCCATCGCTCGCGCTTTGGTTCAAGCACCCCAGTTATTGCTGGCGGACGAACCAGTCGCCTCACTCGATCCAGGTACTGCCAACGACATCTTGGGACTATTAACGAGCCTCGCGTATTCACGGGGCATGGCATTGATCTGCTCGCTGCATCAGCCCGACCTTGCAGCGCGCTATTTCGACCGCATCATCGAAGTCCGGCAGGGCACGTTGATAGAGTTAAGTGCAAAGCACCCGGCTGGTGGCTCGCGGGAGGGAGTTGCATCATTGGGGCATGCCAGCTGATGAACGGGTTGACTCTTTTCCTTTCATTTTTTCCTCCGGTTTTGACGCCCTCCTATCTACTTGCGTTGGTTGAGCCGGTAATGGAAACAATTGGGATGGCGGTTGGGGCAATATTCATTGCCTTTTGCGTTAGCATTCCACTCGGAGTCGCGGCGGGACTGCGCTTGAGCGGTGCGCGCACGCTGCTTTCGGCACTTGCAGCCTGGCGGGCCATTCCTGATTTAACGCTGGCAATTCTCTGCGTCATCCTCTTCGGCATCGGGCCGGGGGCCGGCTTGCTGGCGATTGCGTTGTATTACACTGCCATCGTCTCCAAGATGTTCGCAGACATTTTGCGTACAGCACCAAAGGGGCCACTCGACGCGCTCGGCGCCACCGGCGCTTCGCGGCTGCAAATTGCCATGTATGGCCTTTTGCCGCTAAAGCGTGCTGACCTAATGACTTATGGCGCGTACGAGTTTGAAAGCGCTTTGCGTGCGTCCATCGTCGTTGGCGCAGTTGGCGGAGGCGGACTTGGCAGTGAGTTGGTTGGTTCGCTGGCAGCACTGGATTTACCTCGCGTGACCACCTTAATTCTTGTTCTCGTTACAATGATCGCCGTGTTGGATCAGGTTGCATTCTGGCTCAGGAAGCACCCGCGCTGGCTGTTGGCGTTGATTCCCGCCGGTTTGGTCGCCCTGACGGCCTATAGTCCTCATATGATCGCGCTTGGACACGCGATAGAGGTATTCGGGCAAATGTTCCCGCCTGAAATGACTGCCCGGGGATGGACACAGTTGCCCCAGCAAATCTGGGAAACCATATGGATGGCGGCTGCAGGTACCAGCGGCGCGATAATTGCGGCGATCATCGCGGGGACTTGCAGCGCGCGAAATATCGCACCGATTTGGCTTGCTTGGCCGGTGCGACGGATGATGGAGTTCCTGCGCACGGTGCCGGAGGTGGTATGGGGTCTAGTCCTGATCGCAGTCGCTGGTGTCGGCCCGACGGCAGGTGCCTGGGCGCTGGGCATCCACTCGGCGGGTTGCCTGGCAAGACTATTCGCCGAATCTCTAGAGAACGCCGCTCCAGCACCACAACTTGCCTTGGCGTCAACAGGTGCCTCCAGGCTGGCCGTTTCCGCCTACGCCACCTTTCCCTTGGCGCTCGGGCCGCTGGCCGCACATTCTCTGTTTCGCTTTGAGTGGAATTTGCGCATGGCCACGGTAATGGGGCTGATCGGTGCGGGTGGTATCGGACAGGCACTTTACAATGCGCAGCAGTTATTCTTTTATCAACAAATGATGGCCTATATCCTGATCACTTGGGGACTTGTTGCCTTGATCGACAATGCAAGCGAAGCGCTACGGTGCCGCTACAAGCTCTCACAGGCCATAACATGAGGAGCAATAAGATTTTATGAAACCAAAAATTGTACTTACCCACTGGGTCCACCCTGAGATCATCGATCTATTGCAATCCGCCGCAGATGTCATTCCCAACACAACGCGCGAGACACTTCCCCGTGAAGACTTGCTGCTACGCGCCAAGGATGCCGACGCGCTGATGGTTTTCATGCCAGATACTATAGACGCGGATTTTCTTGGGAGATGCCCTAAACTGAAGATAGTCAGCGCTGCGCTCAAGGGTTACGATAATTTCGACGTTGATGCCTGCACACAACGTGGAATATGGTTCAGCATCGTGCCGGACCTGCTTACGATTCCGACGGCCGAATTGACAATCGGTCTGCTTTTGGGTTTGACTCGGCATCTGATGGAAGGTGACCGCAGAATCCGCAGCGGAAGATTTCAAGGCTGGCGCCCGGAATTGTATGGCATCGGACTGACAGGCCGTACACTTGGCATTGTAGGTATGGGGGCAGTGGGCAGGGCAATTGCTAGGCGGCTTTCGGCCTTCGATATGAAACTGGTTTACTGCGACAACGTCGCGCTGACCGACGATCTGGAGCAGGCATGGGGCGCACGCCGCTTGAGCCTCGACGAATTGTTGGCAACCAGCGATTTCGTGGTTCCGATGCTGCCGATGACTCCGCAAAACCTGCACCTGTTCAATGCCGATACCATAGGCAAAATGCAGTCTGGCAGTTATCTGATCAATGCCTGCCGTGGTTCTGTGGTCGATGAATCGGCAGTGGTCGAGGCGCTACGAACGGAAAGGCTTGCCGGCTATGCAGCCGATGTGTTCGAGATGGAGGAATGGGCTCGGCCGGAAAGGCCGGAAAGCGTTCCTCAATCCCTGCTGGACAATACCTTGCAGACTTTTTTCACACCTCACCTTGGGTCGGCGGTCAAGGAAGTGCGGATAGAGATTGAGCGGCAAGCGGCAACCAACATCCTCCAGGCTCTGGCTGGAGAAAGACCTGTCGGCGCAATCAATAACCCCTTATTTACATCGGTATAGCCGTATGATTAAACTGGGATCCGTTGCAACCTTTCTGGCGGTTGCGAGATGCGGCGGTTTTCGTGAAGCCGCCAAAAATACTGGTTTGTCGCAACCAGCCGTGACGCAGCATGTAAAGCGGCTGGAACAATCGCTGAATGTCAATTTGATCGCACGCAACAATGCAGGCAGCACGCTGACGCCGGAAGGCCATGTCTTCCTGCCATACGCGGAAAACATGATAAGAACCTACGAACTGGCCAGCACCTTATTTAAAAAAACCTCAGTCGTGATTGGGGCCAGTTCCAATACGGGGATATATCTGCTGCAGCCGTATTTGAAATCGTACAAGGATGTTTCGCCGCATGAGTTGGACGTGATCATTGGGGCCAATACCGCCATCGCCGATAAGCTGCAAAATCTTGAAATCGATGTTGCAATTATGGAGTGGTGGGATGACCGCCCCGGATTTGTTCCAACGGTTTGGCGACGTGAAGAGCTGGTCTTAATCGTTCCGCCGAACCATCCTTGGGCCGGCATGAGCAATATTCCCCGTGATTTGTTAAAGGGCCAGCAATTGTTGGGGGGGGAGGCCGGTAGCGGAACGGGGCGTCTGTTGCAACAGTATTTTGGCACTGACGCGAGCACGATTGGTGTATCGATGCAACTGGGGAGCACGGAAGCGGTAAAACATGCAGTACAAGCCGGCCTCGGCATTTCTCTGGTCATGGCCGCGGCCGTAACCCATGAAGTGCGCAACGGACAGTTGCACGCAATACCAATTTCAGGCGAACCGATACAAAAAGCGCTTTATGTTGTACGTCGCGATGGCGGCGGGCTGCACGATGGTCCTGCGGCGCAATTCGCCGACTTTTTGCTCAAGTCGCCTTGATAGGGTGTCAGGAATTTGTGTATGCGGGGTTTCACTTCTGCTAAACCATCCGGTCTTCAAACTGGATAGTAAACCGATTTAGCGCAAGCCTTCCAATCCAGAATCGGTATTCGAATATGTTGAAAGCGGACATCCAGCAAGCCGCACTTCCATTAAATTCCCACAGTCCGGTTTGGCCGATTTCTGCCGATGAGTCACTACCGTTGAATGGCGGCTTCTATCAATGGACTAAACCGCTCGCGCGGTAGGGGGCTCCGATCCGGCGCCGGTGGGTAGTTGAGACAAAGCCCCGGTTTTCTATGTTGAGGAATGAGGCAATCCGCCTCGTTTTTCGACAGGAGCCGAGCCATGAACCCATCCACTCAAACCATCAGTCCGCTGCGCCAGCGCATGATCGACGACATGCGGATGCGCAAATTCACTGCCAAGACACAAAACGGTTACCTGCGCGCCGTGAAACGATTCGCGGGGTTTCTCGGCCGCTCGCCTGATACGGCCACCGTAGAAGATCTGAGGTGGTATCAGTTGCATCTCGTCGATACCGGCACTTCGCCGATCTCGCTCAATGCCGCGATTGCCGGATTGAAGTTCTTCTTCGACGTCACGCTCGATCGTGCCGAGCTGATGGCCAAGATGCAACCCGTTCGTGTCCCGCAGTGATCCTGCCCCGGTTTCACGTACATGAGGAATTTGTTAATTTCCTGTTTGTACGGAGGGTTATATGTCAGAAAGAT
>NZ_CABPSL010000005.1 GCF_902459665.1 Pandoraea cepalis
TTTTTTTTTTTTTTTTTTCAAGCAGAAGACGGCATACGAGATCAATCAAGGTGACTGGAGTTCAGACGTGTGCTCTTCCGATCTATCGGCCGGCGCACTGCTTCGCGCCGACGGGGCACGGCGCGCCTCGGGTTGGGCGGCCGGCGCGGCAGGCGGCGAGACCGCCGACGATGCCACGGAAGCGGCTGACGCGGGCGAAGCCGATGCTGCAGACGATGGGGACGCACGCCCCGTTTCCGCCATCGGGGTCCGCGATGGCGCGGACGCTGGGGTCACAGCCCGCGCGACACCCGCCGTCTGCGGCGTTGGCGGTTCCGCCAGCGTGCCGCCCGCGAGCAACGGCGTGAACGCCGCCATTCGCAGCAGCGCCATCGAAAAACCGGTGTATTCGTCCGGCGCAAGTCCCAGATCGCCACGCGCACGCGTGGCGATCTGGTAATACAGTTGGACGGCTTCAGGCGACAACGCCTGCGCCAGACGTCTCACGTCCGCCGCTTCCGGCCATTCGTCCGACACGGCCTGGGGGGCGTATTGCGCCAGAGCAATCTTGTGCAGCAAGCTGCCGAGATCCTGCAATCCCGCCGCAAACGAGAAACTGCGCTCGGCCATTTCGTCGGCAACGGCCAGCAGGTCGGTGCGCGATTCGTCGTTAAGGGCGTCGAGCAGACGCACGAGCACGCTCTGATCGATGGCCCCGAGCATGCCGCGTACGGCCGTCTCGGTCAGCGGACCCGCGGCATAGGCGATGGCCTGATCGGTGAGCGACAAGGCGTCGCGCATGCTGCCGCCCGCCGCCTTGGCGAGCAGACGCAACGCCTGCGTCTCGTTCTCGATGCCTTCCTCGCCGAGGATGGTCGTGAGGTGCGACACGATGTGCCCGGCCGGCATCTGCTTGAGATTGAATTGCAGGCAGCGCGAGAGCACAGTGACCGGAATCTTCTGCGGATCGGTCGTCGCCAGGATGAATTTGACGTGCGCGGGCGGTTCTTCCAGCGTCTTGAGCATCGCGTTGAACGCGTGCCCCGTCAGCATGTGCACTTCGTCGATCATGTAGACCTTGAAGCGCGCATCCGCTGGCGCGTAGACGGCTTTTTCCAGCAGCGACGTCATTTCGTCGACGCCGCGATTCGATGCCGCGTCCATTTCCACGTAGTCGACGAAACGCCCTTCGTCGATGGCCCGGCAGGCCTTGCACACGCCGCACGGCTCGGCCGTGATGCCCGTCTCGCAATTGAGCGCCTTGGCCAGAATGCGCGAGAGCGTCGTCTTGCCCACGCCACGCGTGCCGGTAAACAAGTAGGCGTGATGCAAACGCTGTTGCTCGAGCGCGTGCGTCAACGCACGCACGACATGCTCCTGGCCCACCAGGGTCGAGAAGCCTTTGGGGCGCCATTTGCGCGCGAGTACTTGATAGGTCATGCCAAATTGTAACAGTTCGGCGTTGAGCGTCCGCACCGATGTCAACGCCCAATCGGGCGTTGTCAGCCCGGGAAATCCGTCAGGCTATCGGTGCGATAGAAAAAAATGTTGCGCGATTCTACCAAGCGGCCCCGGCGCACGCGATACGCGTTGAAATAGCACCGACGGGACGCGGACGGTGACCGTCAGCGGGCATCGACGAACCACGGCGGCGCCATGTCCATTCACCATGGAAACGACCGATCGCAACGACACGCGGCATGTGAAAGCGGAGGCGGAATGTGCGCGAAATGCGCGGAGAACATCGATAAAACAAGGAGATAGGTGACGAGCCTGACCCTCGGCACTGGCAGAAAACGGTTGTGGCTGCTTCGTTCCCGACCTGACCAGATTGGCCGCGCCACCATGCGAGGAGGCCCGTCAGGAACAGATTCTACCAGAGTCGGCGTGCCAACAGAAGCCCGACGCGCGAGATTGTGGGGCGCAGGCGCTCCCAACGGCAACCTCGCGGCGCGCTCAGGCACGACGCGCAAGCGTTTGCGATTTCCGCTAAGATGAGCACAAACTGCATTGGCGAACGCTATTGAAGCACGCGATTGCAGCCTCCATATGGAGAATGCACGCCCGGGAAAGCCGGGTGACATCTCCGGCGTCGGTGAAAGCGCGCTGTTTTCACCGGACGTTTCCGAATAGTCAGACGAGGCAACAATACTCATGAGCGAACAAATCAAGCACATTTCCGACGCCAGCTTCGACGCGGACGTTTTGAATTCCGACAAGCCGGTGCTTCTCGACTTCTGGGCGGAATGGTGCGGTCCGTGCAAGATGATCGCCCCGATCCTGGAAGACGTGGCCAAGGAATACGGCGACAAGGTGCAAATCGCCAAGATGAACGTGGACGACAATCAGGCCACGCCGGCCAAGTTCGGCATCCGCGGCATCCCCACCCTGATCCTGTTCAAGAACGGCGCCGTCGCTGGCCAGAAGGTCGGCGCCCTTGCGAAGGGTCAACTGACCGCCTTCCTCGACCAGCATCTGTAATCCCCCGCCAATGACGGCAGGTGCCGGGGCCTTTGTCGCCGCAGTGCGACAGCCCGGCGCCGGACAAGCGGTGCGGTGCTTGCGCGCGGCGCTGCTTGCTATATAATCCGGCAACAAGCATCTCAAAGTTCTTCGAGCGTTCGCTCACTTTTCCCTGATCCCTCACTTGTCGTCCGTCGGACGGCACCTCCGTATGCATTTATCCGAACTAAAGTCCCAGCACGTCTCCGAACTGCTTGAAATGGCGAACGGTCTCGATATCGAGAACGCAAACCGCCTTCGCAAGCAGGAGCTGATGTTCGCCATTCTGAAGAAGCGCGCAAAGACCGGCGAAACCATCTACGGCGACGGTACGCTCGAGGTGCTGCCGGATGGCTTCGGTTTCCTGCGCTCGCCCGAGACGTCGTATCTGGCCAGCACGGACGATATCTATATCAGCCCGTCGCAGATCCGCCGCTTCAACCTGCATACCGGCGACACGATCGAAGGGGAAGTGCGTACGCCGAAGGACGGCGAGCGCTACTTCGCGCTGGTGAAGGTCGACAAGGTCAACGACCATCCGCCCGAGGCCTCGAAACATAAGATCATGTTCGAGAACCTCACGCCGCTGCACCCGAACAAGCCGCTGCTGCTCGAGCGCGACATTCGCGGTGAAGAGAACGTGACGGGCCGCATCATCGACATGATTGCGCCGATCGGCAAGGGCCAGCGCGGTCTGCTCGTGGCCTCGCCGAAGTCGGGCAAGACCGTGATGCTGCAGCACATCGCTCACGCGATTGCCACCAACCATCCGGAAGCCAAGCTTTTCGTGCTGCTCATCGACGAGCGCCCGGAAGAAGTGACGGAAATGCAGCGTTCGGTGAAAGGCGAAGTGGTCGCTTCGACATTCGACGAGCCGGCCACGCGTCACGTGCAGGTCGCCGAAATGGTGATCGAGAAGGCCAAGCGCCTGATCGAAATGAAACAGGACGTGATCATTCTGCTCGACTCGATCACGCGTCTGGCCCGCGCTTACAACACCGTGATCCCGGCCTCGGGCAAGGTGCTCACCGGCGGTGTGGATGCCAACGCGCTGCAGCGCCCGAAGCGTTTCTTCGGCGCCGCGCGTAACGTCGAAGAAGGCGGCTCGCTCACGATTATCGCCACCGCGCTGATCGAGACCGGCAGCCGCATGGACGACGTGATCTACGAAGAATTCAAGGGCACGGGCAACATGGAAGTGCACCTTGAGCGCCGTCTCGCGGAAAAGCGCGTCTACCCGGCCATCAACCTGAACAAGTCGGGCACGCGTCGCGAAGAGTTGCTCATCAAGCCGGAAATCCTGCAAAAGATCTGGGTGCTGCGCAAGCTCATCTACGACATGGATGAGGCTGAAGCCATGGAATTCCTGCTTGGCAAGATCAAGCAGACGAAGAACAACGCCGAGTTCTTCGACCTGATGCGCCGCGGCGGCTGATTTCGCCCCCTGCGCGTCATGAGAGAAAGCCGCGACCCGCGTGTCGCGGCTTTTTCATTGCGCCACCCCGCCGCTGCGCGGGCTGTCACGATGACTGTTATATGATGGAACGGCACCGCGCACCGGCCGCCAACATACGTTCCCCAACGCGGTTCCCGAAGGAGAGATTGCAATGTCCGAGCAAGACGATTTGATGGCGGAAGCCTTTGCCCACCTCGAAGCCGGTGACCCCGAGTCGGCGTTGGAGATCGGCAAGCGGCTCGAGTCGATGCAGTACTCGGGCGCCTATGAGGTGCAGGCAATGGCCTACGCCGATATGGACGACATGGAACAGGCCGTCACCATTCTGGAAGCCGGTGTCGCGCATGCGCCGGGCGTCTGGCTGCTCTGGCAACTGCTCGGCAACTACCGCTCCGATCTGGGGCGCTTCCCGGCCGCCATCGAGGCATATGAGGCAGCGGGCAATTGCGCGCCGGACGAAGACGTCGTCATCGTCGACTTCAATCACGCCAACGCCCTCACCCGCCACGGCGATTTCACGTCGGCACAAACGCGTCTCGACCGTGTGCTTGAGAGCCCGCACCTCGCACAGGCCGGACGTGCCTTCATCGAAAACGCCATTGCACTGCGCATGCACCTGTTCAACGCCCAAGGCGAGCCGAAGGCCGCCATTGCAACCTACGAATCGCTGCACCAGCACGCGCGTGACGACGAAGGCAGCAACGTGGCCATGGCTGACGTGCTCGCCGAGCTATCACTCGCGTACAAGCAGTCAGGCGATAACGATAAGGCGCTCGCGTCGGCGCTGGAGGCCGTGCAGCTCTACAAGTGGAGCGACACGGCCCTGTGGGCCCTGCGTGCCGCACGCGACGCGCAATCGGATGTGGCCCACGTGATGCATCTGATCGTGGAAGGGCAATGGTACGAGCCTCTGGAGGATGAGGATCCCGATGGCCCGCCGCCCGCGTTCGTCACCACCTACGACGTGGTGGCCGAAGATGAAGCCGAAGCCCTGCGTCTGGTCGCGGAATGCGAGCCGCCGCAAGTGCGCGACTCGCTGCGTATCGCCGAGACGCATCCGGTCGATCACGACGAGGAGTCGCCTATGCCCTACAAGGGAGTGTATGCCACGGGCGACTACCATATGTATCAGCCGGGCGATGATATCGACTGAGCGCACTGCCAAGCGCATCGCCTGAGCCCACGGATCCCGCGGGTCGATCCACTGAATCGACCGGATTGTCGGGCATCGCTCAGGTCATCAGCGACCGTTAGCGACAAAGGGCACCGGGATTTCCCGGTGCCCTTTGTCGATTGACAGCATCCACGCCGATGATCGCGGGGGCATCGCGCCCCCGCGATCAGGCGTCGGTTTATTTATAGCCCGCTCGATCGAGAATACGCTGCGCTTCCGGCAGGCTTTTCGCGATGGTGCCGATGGGCACGTCTTCCGCCTTGAATGAGCCCAGCGCGGCGAGTGCGGGGTTGTCGACGCGAGTCGTCGGCACGGCGGGCCACTCGTTGTTGCCGTTCGCGAAGTACCGCTGCGCGTCGTCGCTCGCGAGATATTCCAGGAACTTCACGGCGTTGGCATGGTTCGGTGCATGCTTGGCAATGCCCGCCCCCGCCACATTCACGTGGGTGCCCTTGCCCGCCTGATCCGGCCAGATCAACCCCACCTTGGCCATCAGCGCTTTGTCCTCAGGCTTCTCCGAACGCGCCATGCGCACGTAATAGTAAGAGTTCGCGAGCGCCACGCTGCACTCCCCTGTCGCCACCGCCTTGATCTGGTCGGTATCTCCCCCGCGCGGTGCACGCGCAAAGTTCGCCACCATGCCTTCGGCCCATTTCTGCGTCGCCGGCGCGCCTTCACGCGCGATCAGCGCGCCCACCAGCGAGAGCATGTACGGATGCGAGCCCGACCGGGTGCAGACTTGCCCCTTGTGCGACGGGTCGGCCAGCGAGGTGTAGGTCTGCACCGTCTTCGGGTCGACCTTGTCCTTGTTGTAGACGATCACACGCGCCCGCGTCGAAAAGCCGTACCAGTCCGTGCCGGCCGTCGTGCTCGCGGCATGCAGCTTGGCTGGAATGCGCGCATCGAGCGTCGTCGACCGGGTCGGCTGGAACAGCCCTGCCTCGTCGGCCTTCGCCAGACGCGCCGCGTCGACCATCAGAATGACGTCCGCCGGACTCTTCGCCCCCTCGCTCTTCAACCGCTCCAGTAGCGCCGCGTCGTCCGCTTCGATCCGATTGATCTTGATGCCGGTCTGTCGTGTGAACTCACCGAAAAGCTGTTCGTCGGTCTGGTAATGACGCGCCGAATACAGGTTCAGCACGCCACCGGTGTCGGCCTGCGCGCCGAGTGTCGCGCCCATCAACGTGCCGAGTACCGTCAGTCGCGCCAGTTTGCCGATCGTCTTCGCCTTCATGGGCCATTCCCCCGCTGTCGTGGTTTCGTAGAGAGGAACAGGATAATGAATGATGCCCAATATTGCAAATGATTCCCATTATCATTAATTCACATCTTCATTATGGGAACCGTGCAGGGGGATGCGCGGAGGGGCGGTGGTGCGGTCGGCGAATCGCCAAGGCCGCCGCGCCTGCGGAGCAGAAGGCACCCGAACTTGGCGCGCTCCGTCGGTTGCGGCTGATAAGACGAAGCACCCCGTCAAAGGTTCCGGTCAGGTGCGCGCCTCTCGACGATGTCTTCGAAAAGTGAACCGAATTGCGCCCGGGCGGCTCCAACCGCCGTAAAATTGCGCGTCGACGCGCGCCAGTCGCCTGCCATCCCCCTCTGATCGAAGGCGCCACGCGCGTTTGTCCTGCCCTGCCGGAGTTTCCCTTTGTTGTCGTCGATTCGAAAACTACGCCGCCCTGTCACACCGACAGCCCACGGCGCCCCCGCCCTTGCGCGGCCCCACTCGCACTCGCTTTTGCTTCCTCTTTTGCGTCCCTTCCTGCCCTTCCTCGCCAGCGCGCGCGTCCCGCTCGCCGCCTCACCCCGCAAGGCCTTGAGCGCACTCGCCATGGCCGCCGTGTTGGCCGGGTGCGCGAGCGCGCCGGGGGGCAATGCGCCCGTGACCTCTGCCGACAGCACGTCGTCGACCGCGCAGACACCGACGGTACCCGCCACCCCGGCGGCGCCGCCGAAGGTGGTCCGGCCGCTGAAGATCGGGCTTGCGCTCGGCGGCGGCGCAGCGCGCGGGTTCGCGCATGTGGGCGTCATCAAGGCGCTGGAGGCCCGTGGCATACACGCGGACATCGTGGTCGGCACCAGTGCGGGGAGCGTCGTCGGCGCGATGTACGCCTCCGGCCTGAACGGCTTCCAGCTCAACCGCCTGGCGTCGACGATGGATGAAGCATCCATCAGCGACTGGACGATGCCATTCCGCTCTCGCGGCATGCTGCGCGGCGAAGCCCTGCAGTCCTACGTCAACAAGATCCTCAAGGATCGCCCGATCGAGCAGATGCCGCGCCAGTTGGGCATCGTGGCCACCGACTTGCAGAGCGGCGCACCGATCCTGTTCCGCCGCGGCAATACCGGACAGGCCGTACGCGCATCGAGCAGCGTGCCAGGCGTGTTCGAGCCCGTGCATATCGGCACGCGCGATTATGTCGATGGCGGTCTGGTCGCGCCGGTGCCCGCCGAATACGCCCGCCAGATGGGGGCCGACTTCGTGATTGCCGTCGACATTTCGGCCAACCCGACCGCACAGGCCACGCAAGGCCAGTTCGACATCCTCATGCAGACGTTCACGATCATGGGGCAGTCGATCAAGCAGTACGAGTTGGAGAAGAATGCGGACGTGGTGATTCGTCCGTCGCTGGCAAAGATGGGGGCCTCGGACTTCCAGGGCCGCAATCGCGCCATCCTGGCTGGCGAAGAAGCGGTTGCCGCGATGTGGCCGCAGATCCAGCGCAAGCTGGCCGAAGCGCAGACGGACGCCACGCGCGGCATGCCGCAAGCCTCGCGCTGAGCGAAGCCGCACCGGGCGCGCCAAGCGCTCTGGCGAGCGCCGTAATCCCCCCCCTGAAATACGAAATGCCGCCCACTGGGCGGCATTTCGTTTTGTTGTCTCGTCTAGATATCCGCCAACGCCGCGGACCTCAAACGCTTACATCGGGTGGTCGTTCTTGAAGAGCTGCTCGACGCGCGTCAGTTCCGCGCTGGCCTTGAGCGTTTCGACACGGCGGGCGCCGTTGTAGCGGGCCGACCAGTATGACTCGCGCAGGTCCTCCACACGAATCTTGCCGCCGGTGGCCGGGGCATGCACGAACTTGTCGCCGCCAATATAGATGCCGACGTGCGAGAAACTTCTACGCATCGTATTGAAGAACACCAGATCGCCCGGCTTCAGATCGGTCTTGGCGATACGCTCGCCCACCTGGCTCATTTCTTCCGCGCGGCGCGGCAGCATGAAGTTGAGCGTGTCCTGGAACACGTAACGCACGAAGCCGCTGCAATCCAGACCGCTGTCCGGCGTATTGCCACCGTACTTGTAGCGCACGCCGATGTAGTTCAACGCACCCAGCACCACGTCCGAGGCCTTGTCCGTCACGTTCGAGAGCAGCTTCTGCGCACGTTGCACACGCGATTCTTCGACAGGCGCTTGCGGCACATCAGATGCCGCGGCAGTGGTCGCCGCGCTCTGGGCAGCGCTGAAACTACCGCCGGCCTGAAGGGTGGCAGCGGCCGCTCGGGCGGCGGCGGTCGGGCCGTTGTTGTAGTCGTCGGCCTGCGCCGACAACGAGGCGGTAACGAGGCCAGCGGCAGTGAACGCGAGAAGGAGTGTCTTGCGGATGCGCGGAGGGATCGTCTGCATTAGTCGCCGGGTTGAGTGTGTCGGATGGCCGATGAGTAGCTCGTCAGGTGCAACAGGATGCTGCCGTGTCGAACGCCTTCGAGTTACGCCCGGCTGACCCACCGCCGAACCTGTCGTCTTGGCTGACTGTTAACTCGTTGAATATTCAACTTAATTGGTACGCGATAGTAATGTGAACGTCACATGATGTCAAAAGGTAATAGAAAAAAACAATCAGTGCAATCGGAAAATTTTCATTAGCAATCAAGCCCTTGCGATTTAGCCGATGTTCCGCGACGTTGCATGATATTTCACCGGGGCGTCATGAGGCCCTACCCCATGGCCGCCGCGATCAGCGTTCTCGTGTAATCGTTTTGCGGATCGAAAAATACCGACTCCGTGTCCCCCTGCTCGACCAGTCGCCCGTCCTTGAAGACCAGAACACGATGTGCCATCGCACGCATGACGGCCAGATCGTGACTGATGAAGAGGTAGCTCAGGTTGTACTTGATCTGCAACTGCGCGAGCAAATGGAGCACTTGCTGTTGAATGGACACGTCGAGCGCGCTGGTCGGTTCGTCAAGCACGATCACCTGCGGATCGACCACGAGCGCGCGCGCAATCGCAATGCGCTGACGTTGACCGCCCGAGAACTCGTGCGGATAGCGCGACATGGCACGCGCATCGATTCCCACCTCGCGCAACACGTCCGCCACACGGGCTCGTCGCTCGTCTTCCGTCTGTTGCGGCCGATGCAGCGCGAGCCCCTCGCCCACGATCTCTTCGATCGTCATGCGCGGCGACAACGAGCCGAACGGGTCCTGGAACACGATCTGCATGCGAGAGCGCAGCGTGCGCTGCGCCTTGCCACGATAGGCGGCGAGCGGCTCGCCCTGGAATTCGACCTGCCCGGCACTCGTGCGCTGAAGTCCCAGCAACGCCATCGCGAGCGTCGATTTGCCGGAGCCCGACTCGCCCACCACGCCTAACGTCTCGCCCTGGCGCAATGCCAGATCGACCGGATGCACCGCGCGGAATCGTCCACGTTGAAACCAGCCGCGCATGCCGGGCTGCGAGGTCGGGTAGTCGACCGCGATCCCGCGCGCCTCGAGCAACACCGGCGCAATGGGCAACACCGGATGAATCTCCCGCTGCGGACGACTATCGAGCAGCTTGCGCGTGTACGGATGTTGCGGATCGGTGAAGAGCGTCTCGGTGTCCGCACATTCGACGAGAACGCCTTTCTCCATCACCGCGACGCGTTGCGCGAAACGCCGCACCAGATTCAGATCGTGCGTGATGAGCAGCACCGCCATGCCACGCGTCTCGGCGGCTTCGCGTTGCAGCGCCAGCAACAGTTCAACGATCTGGGCACGAATGGTGACGTCGAGCGCCGTGGTCGGCTCGTCGGCCAGCAGCAACTTGGGCCGGCACGCGAGCGCCATGGCGATCATGGCACGCTGGCGTTGCCCGCCTGACAGCTCGTGCGGGAAGTGCGACACACGGCGCTCTGGCTCGGGAATGCCCGTGCGGCGCAGCAGCTCCACCGCGCGCGCCTTCGCCTCCTTGGCAAACAGCCCTTCGTGCAGCTCAAGCGCCTCGGCAATCTGCTCGCCGATCGAATAAAGCGGATTGAGCGCGGTCATCGGCTCCTGAAAGATCATGGCGACGTCGTTACCGCGGATACCTCGCATCTCGCGCTCGCTCATGCCGGCCAGGTCGACGCCGTCGAGCATGATCCGTCCCTGTACCTGCGCGTCCTGCAGCAGGCGCAGGATGGCCAATGCCGTCACGCTCTTGCCGGAGCCCGACTCGCCGACCAGCGCGACGCGCTCGCCCCGCCCAATGGCAAGACTCACGTCCTTCACGGCTTCGGTGTCGCCGAAGTACACCGACAGGTTTTCGATACTGAGTAGCGGCGCGCTCACATTGCCCCCCCGGCGGCGGCCTGCTTGTCCGCGACACGCGTGTCGAGCGCATTGCGCAAGGCGTCGCCCATGAACGTGAGCAGCAACAGCGTAAGCACGAGCACCACGAACGTGGCCAGCGAAATCCACCATGCATCGAGATTCGCCTTGCCTTGATTGAGCAACTCGCCCAGGCTGGGCGTCGGCGGCGGCACGCCGAGGCCCAGGAAGTCGAGACTCGTCAGCGCAAGAATCGCGCCGCTCATGCGGAACGGCAGGAACGTGATGACCGGCGTCATGCTGTTGGGCAGCACGTGACGCCGGATGATCTGCCAGTTCGAGAGTCCCATCGCCCGCGCAGCGCGAACGTAATCGAGCTGACGATTGCGCAGGAACTCGGCGCGCACGTAGTCGGACAAGCCGATCCAGCCGAACAGCGAGAGCAGCACGAAAAGCAGCCACAGATGAGGCTCGAAGATCGACGCAAAAATGATGAGCAGGTACAACTCCGGCAACGAGCCCCAGATTTCGATCAGGCGCTGCAGCGTCAGGTCGATGCGCCCGCCGTAGAAACCCTGTACGGCGCCGGCCAGCACCCCGAGCAGCGTGCCGGAGACCGTCAGCGCCAGCGCGAAGATCACCGACAACCGGAACCCATAGAGCAACCGTGAGAACACGTCTCTGCCGCGATCGTCCGTGCCCAGCCAGTTCTCCGACGACGGCGGCGCAGGATTGGGCGTGGTCGAGAAATAGTTGATGGTGTCGTAGTGGTAGCGCACCGGCGGATAGATCGCAAAGTTATCGCCCGCGCGGATACGTTTCTCGATGAACGGGTCGAGGTAATCGGTCGGCGTCGGAAAATCGCCGCCGAAGGTCAACTCGGGATAGGTCTCCACGAGCGGGAAATACCAGTGCCCTTCGTAGCGAACGACCCACGGCTTGTCGTTGGCGATCACCTCGGCAAAGAGACTGATGCCGAACAACACGATGAACACGACGAGACTCCAATACCCCAGTCGCTGGTTGCGAAAGCGCCGCCAGACACGCCAACGCGGCGAACGCGATGGGCCGAACGACGATGGGCGTGGCGATGGCGTGGCGGATCGGGTCACGTCAGTGCTCCAGTCGATCGAATTGAATACGCGGGTCGACCAGGACGTAGCACAGGTCGGAGATGAGCTTGGTCACCAGGCCAATGAGCGTGAACAGATACAACGAGCCGAGCACGACCGGATAGTCGCGCCGCTGCACCGATTCGTACGAGAGACGCCCCAGCCCATCGAGCGAGAACAGCGTCTCGATCAGCAGGCTGCCCGCGAAGAACGCGCCAATGAAGGCCGACGGGAAACCGGTGATCAGCGGAATCAACGCGTTGCGGAAGATATGCTTGAACAGCACTTTGCGCTCGGAGAGTCCCTTGGCGCGCGCGGTGAGCACGTACTGGCGGCGAATTTCGTCGAGGAACGCGTTCTTCGTGAGCATCGTGACGACCGCGAAACTCCCCACGACCGACGCCGTCACCGGCAGCGTGATGTGCCACAGGTAGTCGGTGATCTTCGCCGGCCACGATAAATCGCTCCAGTTATCGGAGACGAGTTCGCGCAACGGGAACAACTGCCAGAACGTGCCGCCGCCGAAGAGCACCAGCAGCAACACCCCGAGCACGAAGCCCGGGATCGCGTAGCCGACGAGCACCACCAGACTCGTGAGCGTGTCGAATCGGGAACCGTTGCGCACCGCCTTGGCGATACCCAACGGCACCGATATCAGGTATGTGAGGAAAAACGTCCACAGGCCCAGGGAGATCGATACGGGCAACTTCGAGACGATCAGCGACCACACGCTCTGGTGATGGAAGTAACTCTGGCCGAGATCGAATTTCGCGAAGCGCTTGAGCATGAGCCAGTAACGCTGCGCCGGCGTCTTGTCGAACCCGTACAACGCCTTGATCTGGGCCAGTTGTTGCGGGTCGATGCCGCGCCGTCCGCGATAGTCGCTCGCGGTGCCGCCACCGCTCGCTTCCCCGCCGCCACCGCGCCCCTTGAGTTCGAGCATGACCTGCTCGACCGGACCGCCGGGCACAAATTGGATGACCACGAAGGTCAGCGTGATCACACCGAGCAGCGTCGGGATCATGATCAGCAGGCGTTTGAGAATGTAGGACCACATGGTTGGGGGCAGCTCCTGTCGGTTCCTGACTCGGTGACGTGCTATCGGGACGCGGCAGACGCCGGGGACGGCGCAACGGACATCGACGCCCCCGGCGTCGCCGCCTGCGTCTGCCCCACACGCGAATCCCACCACGTCGACACGAGCCAGCCTTCGGCGGTGTAGTACTTCGGCAACTTGTCCGGGAAGTGCAGATATTGCTTGTAGGCCATGCGGTGCGTTGACGAGAACCAGTGCGGCACGATGTAGTAGCCATGCATCAGCACGCGGTCGAGCGCGCGCGCCGCGGCCACGAGGTCGTCGTAGGTATGCGCACGCACGAGATCGGCCATGAGCGCATCGACGGCCGGATCCTTCAGACCGATGGCGTTATCGGAGCCTTCCACGTCGGCCGAGTGGCTGCCAAAGCGGTCGAGCAATTCGGTGCCGGGAATCTGCGAGTCGGGATAGCGCAGCGAAATCATGTCGAAGTCGAACGCCTCCAGACGCTTCTGATACAACGCGAAGTCGCTCGTGCGAAAGTTCAGCGTAATACCCAGCTTGGCGAGGTTGCGGGCGTAAGCCGAGGCAACCGGCCCCATCGCACCGCCATCGTCGAGAAACTCGAAGACGAACGGCTCGCCTTTCGCGTTACGCAATGCACCGTCGCGATAGGTCCAGCCGGCCTGCGCCAGCAGCTCGCGCGCCTGGCGCAGGTTCTCACGCAGACTGGCGGGCGGGGTCGTCGTCGGCTGCACGACCATCGGCCCGAACACGGCCGGATCGAGCGATTTGCGCAGCGGTTCGAGCAGCTTGCGCTCCGCTTCGCTCGGCAGGCCACGCGCGGCGAGATCGCTGTTGGTGAAATAGCTGTCGATGCGCTGATACTGGTTGTAGAACAGTTGACGGTTAAGCCACTGATAATCGAGCGCAAGATCCAGCGCCCGGCGCACGCGCACATCGCGAAATTTGTCGCGTCGCAGGTTCAGGATGAAGCCCTGCATGCCCGCCGTGTTGTGATGCGCGAACTCGCGCTTGATCAGTTCGCCATCGCGAAAGCGCTTCCCCACATAGCTGCGCACCCAGCTTCTCGCACGGTATTCGGTAATGGCGTCGAACTCGCCCGCCTTGAAGCCTTCGAGCCGCACGATGTCATCGGAGTACAGCTTGTAGACGATGCGCTCGAAGTTATAGGTACCGCGTCGCACGGGCAACGCGTTGCCCCAGTACTCCGGGTTGCGCCGGAAGGTGATGCGCCTTCCGCCGTCATACGACTCGATGAGATACGGACCACTGGCGATGGGCGTCTCGAACGTCAGCGCGTCGAAGGCCTTGCGCTTGCCGTTCGCGCCGGCCCCCCACTTGGGCGAAAACACCGGCACCGTTGCCACGAGCAGCGGCAGGTCGGGACTCACGCGACGGAAGTCGAAGCGCACACGACGCGCGTCGAGCACGCTCACACTTTTCACGTCCGCGAACATCACCTTGAAGCCCGGCGAGGCCTGCGGGCTCATCAGCGTATCGAACGAATACTTGACGTCTTGCGCCGTCACCGCGTCGCCGTTGTTGAAGCGTGCGGCCGGATTGAGGTGGAACGTGACTGACGCGCCATCGGGGGCCACCGCGATGTCGTCGGCGAGCAGGCCGTAGACGGTGGCAGGTTCGTCGGCGCTGCCAATGCCGAGCGTCTCGAACATGAGGCCGAGCACGCCCGGGGCCGACGTGCCGCGCAGCGTGAATGGATTGAACTTGTCGAAGCTGGTGCGGCGGTCGGGGTTCGCCAGCGTCAGCGTGCCGCCACGCGGCGCATCGGGATTGACGTAGTCGAAGTGTGTGAACCCTTGCGGATACTTCGGTTCGCCGTATTGGGCAATGGCGTACTTCGCCTGCGCCGACGGCGCCAGCAACAGTGCGACGGCGAGCGCCGGAACGAGGGTGGGAACGACGGTCAGCACGCGGACCAGAGAAGTCACGAAGCGACTGAGCGAGCCGCGTGTTGTGTATGGGTGCCGTGAAGTGGGCGCTTTCATGCGTCTCCTGTGTTGGTCGGCCAGCACCAGCCTGCCGGGGCCCGGACGCATCCAGCCCCCTCCCCTTCGCCCCGCCACCGTGTTTGGCGACGTGGCATAACGGCGCGTAACATCTCGTCATGGCGCATCCCTGTGCCGTCACGCACAATTCCCGCACGAGGCTTGGCGACATGGCCGGACCGCGCGACAATTGTACCCAAAAGCCCGGCGGTTACCGCACTGAAAGACACAATCTCGCCGGCCCGGTTCCCCTGTTTCCGCCCTGGAGGCCGACGTTGAGTGCTACACGATCGCCCGCGCAGAACCCCAACCGTACCCTGCCTCGCTGGCTCGCCCGATTTTTCTTTCAATGCGTGGAAGCGGCGCAACGTCGTATTGCGCGTGGGTCATTGGTCGGCGACCGACCCATTTTCGACAACGCGCAGTTCCCGTGGGTCGAAGCCCTCGAAGCGCAGGCGCCGGCCATCGCCGCGGAACTCGACGCCGTCCTCGCCACGCCCGGGCGTTTGCCGGCGTTTCACGAAATCTCGCCCGACGTCGCCACCATCACGCAGGATCACCAGTGGCAGACCTTCGTGTTTCTCGGCTACGGCATGCGCGCCGAGCGCAATCTCGCGCGCTGCCCGGCCACCGCGGCCGCCCTCGACGGCATTCCCGGGTTGCGCACCGCGTTCTTCTCGATCCTCGCGCCGGGCAAGCAGATCCCGCTGCATCGAGGTCCTTACAACGGGGTGCTGCGCCTGCATCTTGCACTGAAGGTGCCGCGCGAGCGGGAGCACTGCTGGATCGAAGTCGACGCTCAGCGTTACGCCTGGCAAGCGAACCGCGCCGTGATCTTCGACGACGCCTATCCCCATCAGGTGCACAACGATACGCCCGAGACACGCGTGGTGCTGTTCGTCGACTTCGAGCGTCCATGCAAAGTCCCGGTATCGTGGCTCAACAAGTTGCTGCTGGCCTTCGCGCCGCTCACGCCGGAGTTGCAGCAGGCGAAGGCAAATCACGAACAGTGGGAGCGCGATTATTACGCGGCGCCCGCGCCGGCCGCCAACCCGGCAACGCCCCCTGAGAATGCGGACTCGCCGACCACGAAGGCCGTGGCCGACGACCACGCACACGGCTGACGCGACGCATAAAAAAAACGCCAGCGACGTTTTCGCTGGCGTTTCAGTGGGGTAGCCGGACCTACGAAGGCCGGCCGGGCTGCGCGAGCGCGTCCTGCGCGGGCGGTGGGACGAAGTTCGCCGCAAGCACCGCGACCAGCGCCGCCGCCATCATCGCGCCGATGCCGAGCGCGGCATCGCCGAAGTGGAGGTACGCCACCTTCATCGTCTCGATCACGGCTACGGCCACAACGATGGTGATCATGCTGAGCATGCCGGCCACCGTCGCACGATTGGGACTCTCGACAGCGAACAACGACTGCCGATACACGACTCCGTAACACAGGCCCATGCCGAACGCATGCAACGACGTGCCAACGAGCAGGGCCGGATAGCCCGGCGCTAGAATCGCCGTACCGATGAGCGACACCGCCGCGCCAATCAGCATCGCCGCCACGCCCGTCGCCAGCAATCGGCCATTCGACCAGCGCCCGACCTGACGCGCGAGCAACACATTGCCGAGAATCAGCGCCGCGAAGACCGGCACTTGCAGCAACGCGTATTGCATCTGCGACAAACCGGCGCGCTCGATCAGGAACACCGGGCCGAGGGCGATCCATGTCAGCAGCGGCGTGATGGCAAGCCCCGTGAGCACGGCACCGCGCCAGAACCGCGCGCTCGAGAGCGGCAGCTTGTAGCCCGTCCAGAGCTGCTTCGCGTTCAGCGCCGTGCGGTCATGGCGCGACAGTTCCGGCATGGTGCGATACAGCCCCACGAACGAAAACACCGCCACGATGGCGATGAGCCAGAAGATGCTGCGCCATGGCCAGTACGACACCACGGCCGCACCCGCGAGCGGACCGAACAACGGCGAGAGCAGCGAAACGTTCGCCATGAGCGCCATCACGCGCACCGCCGTCTTCTCGTCGAACGCTTCGTGCACGGTCGGATAGCCCACCGTCAGCACGAAGCAGCACCCCATGCCCTGGAGGAAGCGCAGCGCAATGAACTGCGGCATCGTCTGCACGTAGTGCGTGGCCAGACAGGCGACGATGAACATCACGAGACCGCCGAGCAGCACGCGACGGCGTCCGAAGCGATCGGCGAGCGGTCCGAGCAGCCATTGCAGGCTGGCGTTGCCGAGCATGGCCGCAGTGAGCGCCAGCGTGGTCATGTCCGCCGACGCCCCGAATTCGCGCGTGACCATCGGCATGCCGGGCATGATCATGTCATTCGAGATATAGACGGCAAACTCGAAGAGCACGAGCGAGAACGGAAACCAGAATCGGGAAACAGACAGGGTGGGGTGAGACACCTAAAGAAGGCTCCTTTGTACAGCCATCGCGCATGGCGAAGGCCCACGTAAAAAGACAACACCCCCGGTACCTGCGAGGCACCGGGGGTGTCGTTTGCATCGATGATGCCGCTTGGTGACGGCTTTCGATCGCTCAGACGTCCAGAAGTTCGACCTCGAAGACCAGCGTGGCGTTGGGCGGAATCACACCGCCGGCACCGCGTGCGCCATAGCCCAGTTCTGGCGGAATGACCAGCTTGCGCTTGCCGCCGACCTTCATGCCGGCAACGCCTTCATCCCAGCCGCGAATGACCATGCCACCGCCGAGCACGAAGGCGAACGGGTCGTTGCGGTCCTTGCTGGAATCGAATTTCTTGCCGTCGGTCAGCCAGCCCGTGTAGTGCACGGTGACGGTCTGACCCGGCGTGGCTTCGGCGCCATCGCCCACTTGCAGATCGTCGTATTGCAGGCCG
Source organism: Pandoraea cepalis (assembly GCF_902459665.1). Taxonomy (GTDB): domain Bacteria; phylum Pseudomonadota; class Gammaproteobacteria; order Burkholderiales; family Burkholderiaceae; genus Pandoraea; species Pandoraea cepalis. Next base: position 17,674 of record NZ_CABPSL010000005.1, read on the forward strand.
GAATCGGTAGTGATGATCGACATCGTTGTCCTCGCTCGAAACAGAAAGAGTATCGACGCGCGAGGTATCGCCAACGCGCGAACTCGGGAAAGAAAAAACCCCCGGCTCTCCGCGAAGAGCCGGGGGTGTTCCGCCAAGGCGACTTGGCGGAGACGGAGGGATTCGAACCCTCGATCCAGGTTTTGGCCCAGATGCTCCCTTAGCAGGGGAGTGCCTTCGACCTCTCGGCCACGTCTCCCAAACTTGCCGTCACATCAGGGAGGTGATGTAACGAAGGCGTGATATTACCTACTGTTCGCGATGTCGTCAAACATTATGCGCATCGAAAACCAACAAAATTTGCGCATGTGTCATGCCTTCGACACGCTTGGGGAACATTCCCCGCACTGCCGCGCGAAAATCGCGCGTCGCGCCGCATGCCTCTTGCGCGCATGCGGCACACCGGGTGCCGTCAACGACGCTCAGGCCTGGTCGAGTTCGAACGCCTTGTGCAGCGCGCGCACGGCCAGTTCCATGTACTTCTCGTCGATCAGCACGGAGATCTTGATTTCGGACGTCGAGATCAACTGAATGTTGATGCCCTCTTCCGACAGCGTGCGGAACGCCTTGCTGGCGATACCGACGTGCGAGCGCATGCCCACGCCCACGATCGACACCTTCGAGACCTTCGGGTCGCCCACGACTTCGGCGGCACCGATGTGGCCCTGCACATCCTTTTGCAGCAGCGTCATGGCGCGCTGGTAGTCGCCGCGCGGCACGGTGAACGTGAAGTCGGTCTTCCCCTCGATGCTCAGGTTCTGGATGATCATGTCGACATCGATGTTCGCGTCGGCGATCGGACCGAGGATCTGGTAGGCGATGCCCGGACGATCCGGCACGCCGCGCACAGTGATCTTGGCCTCGTCGCGCTGGAATGCGATACCCGAGATGATGGCCTTTTCCATTTGTTCGTCTTCCTCAAAAGTAATCAGCGTGCCCGAGCGCGCTTCTTCGTCGAGCGCGATCATCGGGTCGGTCAAGCTCGAGAGCACGCGCGTCTTGACCTGGTACTTGCCGGCAAATTCCACCGAGCGGATCTGCAGCACCTTCGAGCCGAGACTGGCCATTTCCAGCATCTCTTCGAAGGTGACCTTGTCGAGGCGACGCGCGTCGTCGACCACGCGCGGGTCGGTCGTGTACACGCCATCGACGTCGGTGTAGATCAGGCACTCATCGGCCTTGAGCGCAGCGGCCACCGCCACCGCCGAGGTGTCCGAGCCACCGCGACCCAGCGTGGTCACGTTGCCGTTCGGATCGATCCCCTGGAAACCCGTGATGACGACCACGCGGCCGGCATTGAGATCGGCCATCACGCGCGTATCGTCGATCTCCGAAATGCGGGCTTTGGTGAAGGCGCTGTCGGTCTTGATCGGTACTTGCCAGCCGGCATAGCTCACGGCATCGACGCCCGCTTCCTTGAGCGCCATCGCCAGCAGGCCAACGCTCACTTGCTCGCCCGTGGCGGCAATGGCGTCGAGTTCGCGCGGATCGGGATGGGCCGAAATCTCCTTGGCCAACCCCAGCAGACGATTGGTCTCGCCAGACATGGCCGACGGCACCACCACCATCTTGTAACCGGCCTTGTGCCACTTGGCCACGCGCTTGGCGACATTCTTGATGCGCTCCACCGAGCCCATCGACGTGCCGCCGTATTTGTGTACGATCAGAGCCATAACATTGCTAACACATTGATTTGAAACCGTTTATGAATCACGCACGGAGACCCGCCGAAGGGTATCGGTAGCGTTTCGATTCGCGGAACTTTTGATTATCGCACGAATGTATCGCGCCTGAGCCAGTCTGGCGCAGATTGCACTGCCCAGGACGCAGCGCGCCGCATTCGACAGCAGATTGTGCTGTTTTCGGTCGCTTACGCTTCGTCGCGCCACATCATCCGCCAGCGCGCACCGCGATACTCACCGGTTTGTGCCGCCCCGTCGATCCCCAGGCGCGGCACGAACACGATGTCGCGTCCCTGCCAGACGATCGGCACATGACGCAACCACGCCGCGACGCCGCGGCTTTGATACCAGTGCTTCAGCGAACGCGAATGACCCTGCGCGTGTTCGCGCCATCGCTCCCCACCTGCGCGCGCCCTCGCCACGAGCGGCCGCGCGCGTAGCAAGCGCTCGTCGATGGATGCCTCGCCCCCCTCGTCCGCCTCGCCCTCGGCGACCGGCACGAACACAATGCTTCCCTGCCATTGCGGCAACGACCATTCGCGCTCGCCCGACCATCGCAATACGACATCGGAGGCCCCTTCGTCGTGGTGGGCCGCGTCGTACGCCGCGGTCCATTGCAAGGCGTCGCGATACAGACGCAAGACCGCGCCGCCATGCGGCAATTCGAGCGATGCGTCGTCGTGCGCGTCGCGAATCTGTCGCACCCATTCGTCCAGCCGCGCTTCGGGCGGCATCGCCAATCCGCGACGCGCCGCCCAATACCGCAGAAGGTTCGCCAGTCGTGGCGTGTCCAGCGCTTGCAATCGACTGCGCTGCAAACACTCGTCGCCAGACGCCTGGATCACGCAGGCCATGTCGAAATCCGTCTGCGCGAGCTGATCAAGCAGCGATTGCGCTTGCGCGGCATGACGCGCAAACCGCGCCAATGTTTCCCGATACGCAGGCACGTGGGCCGCGATGGCGGGCATGACATCGTGACGCAGTGCGTTGCGCAAGTAGTGGCGATCGTCGTTCGACGGATCCTCGACCCACGACAGCGAGCGCGCCCTTGCATACGCCAGCAACGTCTCACGCGAGACGTCGAGCAACGGCCGCAGCAGCCGTGCACGACTCGGCTCGCCTGCCGCGACCGGCAACACCCCCTCCACGCCCATTGCCGCCACGCCGGGCAACCCCGCACCGCGCAGCATCTGCAACAGCACGGTCTCGGCCTGATCGTTCGCGTGGTGAGCGCTCAACAGCCAGCCCACGCCATGTGCGTCGCAGCACGCCGCCAGCGCTTGATAGCGCGCCGCACGTGCCGCGCCCTCGATGCCCTGCCGGGCGTCGCGCTGCACACTCACCCGTTGCGCCTCGAACCCAAAACCGCGCAGACGCGCCTCGCGCTCGCACGCGGCGAGCCACGCGTCGGCGTGCGTGGACAGTCCGTGATGGATGTGGATGGCCAGCGGTGGTGCGATCGCCTCGCCCGCGTCTCGACGCGCCTGAACCCAATGCGCCAGCGCATCGAGCAGCACCATCGAGTCGAGTCCGCCGCTCAGCGCGACGGCCAGAGGCGGGGTGCTGTGGGAGGGAGGGGCTGACGCGAGGTGAGGCGTCGCGTGCGTCGCCAGGGCGAGGCGCAGCGCGACCTCCACATGGACAACTGCCGCGTCGCTTCGGGCAGAAGCGCACGCGGCAGCGGAAGCATCGTGATGAGGCATGGGATCAGGTGTCATCGCCACCACGGGCGACGACGCCGTGGCAGGCGCGTTACTTCGCGACCGCTTCCTTGTACTTGCCATAGCTCATCAGGCGCTCGAAGCGGCGCTCGAGCAGTTCCTTGTGGCTGTTGCCCTGGAACTGGCGCAGCGAATCGGCCAGCGCACGCTTGAGCATGCCGGCCATACCGAGCGGGTCGCGATGCGCGCCGCCCAGCGGTTCGTTGATGATCTTGTCGATCAGGCCCAGCGCCTTGAGGCGGTGCGCCGTCAGACCCAGCGCCTCGGCCGCCTCGGGTGCCTTGGCCGCGCTCTTCCACAGGATCGACGCGCAACCTTCCGGCGAAATCACCGAATACGTCGAGAACTGCAGCATCATGACCGTGTCGGCAACCGCCACGGCGAGTGCGCCGCCCGAGCCGCCCTCACCGATGATCGTGGTGATGATCGGCGTCTTGAGTTCGGCCATGACGAACAGGTTGTGACCGATGGCTTCGGACTGGCCACGCTCTTCGGCGTCGATGCCCGGGTAGGCGCCCGGCGTGTCGACGAACGTGAAGATCGGCAGACCGAATTTCTCGGCGAGCTTCATCAGGCGCATGGCCTTGCGATAGCCCTCGGGACGCGGCATGCCGAAGTTGCGCAGCGCACGCTCCTTCGTGTCGCGCCCCTTCTGATGACCGATCACCATGCAGGCCTGGCCGTTGAAACGCGCCATGCCCCCCACGATGGCCAGATCGTCCGCGAAGGAGCGATCGCCATGCAGTTCATGGAAATCGGTAAAGATGTCGCGAACGTAGTCGAGCGTGTACGGCCGCTGCGGATGACGCGAAATTTGCGAAACCTGCCACGGCGACAGGTTCGTATAGATGTCCTTGGTGAGCTGCTGGCTCTTCTTCGAGAGGCGCTCGATCTCTTCGGAAATGTCGACGGCTGAATCGTCTTGCACGAAGCGCAGCTCTTCAATCTTCGCTTCGAGTTCGGCGATGGGCTGTTCAAAATCCAAAAAGGTGTTCTTCATCAGGCTTCCCCCGGAAATGCGGCAGCGTATTGTACCGCCGGCAACGTCTACCCGGTCGAGATAGACAACTTTCATTGCCACTCAATCCATAATAGACGTCAATAATGACTGGATGCGATGGGATGGACGCGGATTATACGTCTTTGACTGAACTTTCAGTATTCGACGGGCACCGGTTCGAGGCTTCTCCACATATACCAGGTGGCGACGGAGCGCCACGGCTCCCAATTGGCGGCCACTTCACGCGCTTCGCTGCGTGTGACGGGCTCCCCGCTGAAATAATTGACGCTGATGGCGTTGATCAGCCCGACATCGTCGAGCGGCAGGACGTCGGGGCGCAACAGGTTGAACATCAGGAACATTTCGGCGGTCCAGCGACCGATGCCGCGAATGCCGGTCAACTCCGCAATGACCGCCTCGTCGTCCATGCTGGCCCAGGCGTCGACGTGTAGCGCGCCGGATTTGAAGTGCGTTGCCAGGTCGAGAATGTACTCGGCCTTGCGGCGCGACAGCCCGCAACCGGCGAGCGCATCGTGCCCTACCTTGATGAACTGCGCTGGCGTGAGCTTCGGACAGGTGGCCTGCACGCGATCCCACACGGCCTGCGCGGCCTTCACCGAAATCTGCTGACCGACGATCGAGCGCGCCAGCGTAACGAACGGCTCGCCGCGCCCGGTCAGATGGGCCGGCCCAAATTGAGGGATCAACTTCTTGAGAATACGGTCGCGCTTCATGAGATCGGCGCAGGCCTGATCCCAGTAGAGCGGGCGCGTCGCCCCCGCCGCGACCGGTAGCGGCACCACGCCTGTCACGACCTGCTCGACGATGTCGTGGTCGATGCGCTCGATCTCGGGCGTCACGATACGCGTCTCGCCATCGCGCTTGGCGATGACCCGGCGCGCGTCGTCGGGCGTCGACGGCGCGGCCTTCACCGGCGCCTTGCGCGCGACCTTCGTTCCTGCCTTCGGTGCGGCCTTTCTTGCGACCTTGTCGGTGACCGGCCCTGCAGCCTTTTCCGCGCTTTTTTGCACGCGCTTTTGTACGCGCTTTTCTACGCCCTTCTCTGCGACTTTTCTGGCGACCTTTTGCGCAACCTGCTTTGCGGCTTTTTGCGCCGGCGGCGGCGCGGCCTTGCGGGCGGCGCCGGCCTGCGTTGCCTTCGCCGCCGAGCTACCCGTCGCGGTCTTGCGACCCGACTTGACGTTCGTCGTCGCGCGCTTGCCAGCCGCCTTGGCCGGCGCACGGCGTTCGCCATCGTCGGTCGGCGCGACCGATCTGGTGGCCTTCACGGCCCCCTTCGCGCCCTTCGCTGCGGCAGTTTTGGTCGCCACCTTAGCGGCCACGGAGTTACGAGTCACCATGAAATTTGCCTCGATGCGTCGCGCTCAGGCACGACGCCATTCGGTGGCGCCTCCGGGACGGTCTTCCAGCACGATCCCTTCGGCCAGCAGTTCGGCGCGAATACGATCGGCCTCGGCGAAATTGCGTTCGCGCTTGGCTTGCGCACGGGCTTCGATGCGCGCCTCGACCGACGTGCGCAAGGCGTCGTCGTCGCCCGCCGAGTCGCTCCCCGCCGCCCCTTGCAGGAACGATTGCGGATCGCGGCCAAGCAGGCCAAGCGTAGCGGCGAGCCCCTGCAACTGACGCACGAGCACCGGATCGCGCTGCTTGTTGATTTCTCCAGCGAGATCGAACAGCACGGCGATCGCCACGGCCGTATTGAAGTCGTCGTTCATCGCCGCGGCGAAACGCTGCGCGAACGGCTCGTTCCAGTCGAGTGGCGCGCCGTCGCCCGTCGCATCCTTGAGCGCCGTATACAGTCGCGTCAGACCGCCGCGCGCGTCGTCGAGATGCGCATCGCTGTAATTGAGCGGGCTGCGGTATTGCGCGCGCAGAATGAAAAAGCGCACGACTTCCGCGTCGAACTTCGCGAGCACTTCGCGAATCGTGAAGAAGTTGCCAAGCGACTTGGACATCTTCTCGTTATCCACACGCACGAAACCGTTGTGCATCCAGTAGTTCACGAACGTTTCGCCCGTCGCGCCCTCGCTCTGGGCGATTTCGTTCTCGTGGTGCGGGAACTGCAGATCCGCCCCGCCGCCGTGAAGATCGAAGTGATTGCCGAGCAACTGGCAGCTCATCGCCGAGCACTCGATGTGCCAGCCCGGACGGCCCGCGCCCCACGGCGAGGCCCACTTCGACTCGTCGGGCTCCGTCTCCTTGGCGCGCTTCCACAGCACGAAATCGAGCGGATCCTGCTTCGCGGCATTGGCGGCAACCCGCTCGCCAGCGCGCAGATCTTCGATGGACTTGCCCGAGAGTTGTCCGTAGCTGGCGAACTTGCGCACGGCATAATTCACGTCGCCGTCGTCGGCCTGATAGGCGTAACCGTTGCGTTGCAGCGTGCCGATCATGTCGACCATCTGTGGAATGAAGTCGGTGGCACGCGGCTCGTGATCGGGACGCTGCACGCCAAGCGCATCGGCATCTTCGTGCATGGCGGCAATGAAGCGCGTCGTCAATTCGCGCATCGTTTCACCGTTCTCGACGGCACGCTTGATGATCTTGTCGTCGATATCGGTAATGTTGCGCACGTAGGTCACGCGGTACCCGAGCGTTCGCAGCCAACGTTGCACCATATCGAACACCACCATGACGCGCGCATGGCCGATGTGACAGTAGTCGTACACCGTCATCCCGCAGACATACATGCGGACTTCGCCGGGAACGAGAGATACGAACGGCTGTTTGTCTCGCGCGAGCGAGTTGTAGACACGCAGTGAATCCATAGATAAGCGCTTGACCGGGCGGCACCAGCGCCGGGCGCTGCGACGATGTCTCCGGCGCCATCACACACGACGTGACGGGGGCGACATCGCGAGGCGGGCTGCGCGCCGTGCGGTAGAAAAAACGAACCTGCGAACCGTATCCACCGCCATAACAATAAATGGCGCGGGCCGGGCGCAGGTGTTTTGTTAGAATGCGGCCGAGTATAGCATCTCTTGCGCACCTCTCAGGTATCCCAAGCACCCACTATGACGCAACGAAGCCGGTCACTTTTGTCTCCCGCAACGCGCCTGCTCCGCGCACACCGCCCGGTCGCCGCTGCCGCTCGCAGCGCCCGCGCGCTGGCGCTTGCCGGCGTTACCCTCGGCCTCGCGGGCACGTTGTTCTCGCTCCCCGCCGGGGCACAGGCCATCATCGATCCGCCGCCGCCCGCACCGCTGCAAACACCGCAGCAGGCCAGCGAGTCGGCCATCGACAAACTGGTCGCCGCAGGCAAGTTCAACGACGCGCTCGCGAAAGCCGACGAACACCTCAAGCAATATCCGCGCGACGCGCAGGTGCGCTTCACACGCGGGCGCGTGCTCATGGAAATGGGCCGCAACGCCGAAGCCATCGACGCCTTCACCGCGCTCACGCAAGACTTCCCGGAACTGCCCGAGCCGTTCAACAACCTCGCGGCGCTCTACGCGCAGGTCGGTGAGTACGACAAGGCACGCGCCGCCCTCGAGAGCGCGATTCGCAATAACCCGAGTTTCGCCGTGGCGTACGCGAATCTCGGCGACATCTACGCCAAGCTCGCGCAGCAGGCGTATCAGAAATCGCTCAAGCTCGCACCGACCGCGCGCGTGTCGAACCGCGAAAAAATCCTGTCCAACATGCTCGCCCCGCAGCGCGCCGCGCCCGTGAGCCAGACCCCGTCAGCGCCCAAGACTGGCGACGACGCCGCGCTCAAGAACGTCGGCAAGTCGGGCAACTGAACCCCGCCCCCGTCGTCCCACGAATCGATCCCTCATTGCCTACGGAGACATGCATGAATTTTCCGAATCGCCTGCGTCGCGCGCTGCTCGGCGGCGCACTCGCTGCGGCCGCCCTGTCGGGGACGAGCCTGAGTGCGTTCGCGCAGGACGTCCAGCCGCAAGTGCTGTTCAAAACGTCGGCCGGCAACTTCGTCGTCGAACTCAACCCGAAGGCCGCCCCGAAAACGGTCGAGAACTTCCTTCAGTACGTCAACAGCGGTTTCTATAACGGCACGATCTTCCATCGCGTGATTGGCAACTTCATGATCCAGGGCGGCGGTTTCACGCCGGAGATGAATGAAAAGCCCACGCGCGCGCCGATCCCCATCGAATCGCAGAACGGCCTGAAGAACGTGACCGGCGCCATCGCGATGGCCCGGACGTCGAACCCGAACTCCGCGACCGCGCAATTCTTCATCAATGTGAAGGATAATGCGTCACTGGACTACCCCAACCCGGACGGCTACGGCTACGCGGTCTTCGGCAAGGTGGTATCCGGCATGGATACCGTCGAGAAAATCAAGGGCGTTGCCACGACCCGCAAGGGCATGTACCAAGACGTGCCGGCCACGCCCGTCGTGATCGAATCGGCCAGCGTCGTCAAGCGCTGACATTCTCCGGCCCAACGGGACCCTTTCATCTGAAGGAAAGCATCATGGTTGAACTGCACACGAATCACGGCGTCATTCGCATCGAACTCGACGCCGACAAGGCGCCGAAGTCGGTCGAGAACTTCCTGAACTACGTCAAGAACGGCTTCTATGACAACACGGTGTTCCACCGCGTGATCAATGGCTTCATGATCCAGGGCGGCGGCTTTGAGCCGGGCATGAAGCAAAAGCCCACCGAGGCGCCGATCGAGAACGAAGCCAACAACGGCCTGAAGAATGTCAAGTACACGCTGGCCATGGCCCGCACGAACGATCCGCATTCGGCCACGGCGCAGTTCTTCATCAACGTCAGCGATAACGACTTTCTGAACCACAGCGCACCGACGCCGCAAGGCTGGGGCTACGCCGTGTTCGGCAAGGTCGTCGAAGGCCAGGACATCGTCGATCAGATCAAGGGCGTGAAGACCGGCTCGAAGGGCTTCCACCAGGACGTGCCGGTGGACGACGTCGTCATCGAGAAGGCCGTGATCGTCGCGTAAGCGCGTCCACCGCCAACGCAGCCTCTCGATGCCAGCATCGACTGCGCGGTGCTCGCCATGCCCTGTGACACCACGGGGCGACGGGCCCGCGCTTTTCATTTCCGATCTTCACCTCTCGCCGGCGCTGCCGCGCACGGTGCAAGTCTTCGAGGACTTCCTGCGCGGCCCCGCGCGTGAAGCGTCCGTCCTGTTCATTCTCGGCGACCTGTTCGAATACTGGATCGGCGACGACATGCTCGACGTCGCCACGCTGACCGACACCCGCACCGAAGCCGCCACGCGCCCCCCCGAACCCCTCGGCGCGTTCGCACGTCGCATGACGGCCGCAATGGCGGAACTGTCTGCGAGCGGCGTGCCGATTGCCGTGATGCGCGGCAATCGGGACTTCCTCCTCGGCGAGCGCTTCGCACGCGCGGCCGGTGCGATCCTGCTCGACGATCCGTGCGTGTTCTCGTTTCTCGGGCAGGCGCTGGTACTCAGTCACGGCGATCAGTTGTGCACCGACGACGTGGGCTATCAGCGCTTTCGACGCGTCGCCCATTCGCCGCTCGGCAAGGCGCTCTTCCTGACGCTGCCGCTGCGCTTGCGCATGGCCATCGCGAATCGCATCCGGCGGCGCAGTGCCGCCAAGGGTGCGCATCGCATGGCCTACGCCGATGCCAACGCGCAAGCCATCGCCGCCCTGCTCGACGCCGCCGATGAGCGCACGCTTGTGCATGGGCACACGCATCGTCCGGCACGCCATGCCGACGGCCGCCGCGTGCGCTGGGTGTTGCCCGACTGGGAGTTCGATGTGGCGACGCCGCGTGGCGGCTATCTGCAATGGGACAGCCACGGCTTGCGGGCGATCGATCTTGCGGACTCCGCCCCCGGCAACCGCTAAGGCGTTGCCCTCCAAAGCAAGGCGGCCCGTGCGGATGACGGGCCGTTTTCGCAAGCACTAGCGCGACCTCGCGCCATGGCGCGTTACATGTCCTGGATTTCCTTGCCCAGCTTGCGCAGCTCCGCGGTATCGATCTTGCTCGCGCCCAACGCTTCGAGATGCGCGCCAAGCTGGTTGAGCGCCGCCACCATCACATCGATCTTGTGCGCCTGATCGGTCGCGCTCTCGATCAGTCCGTGAATGGCAAGCGAGACGGGATCGTCGGCGTTCGGCGTAATGCCATAAGCGGAGAATTCCGGCTTGCGCCCGTGGTCGTTCGGCTTGGCTTGCGCGTCCTCGCGAGGCGCATCGGGGCGAATGATGCGCGCGGGATTGCCCACCGCCGTGCCGCCGGCGGGCACCGCCTTCACCACCACCGCGTTCGAGCCGATCTTCGCGCCCTCACCCACGGTGAAGCCGCCGAGCACTTTGGCGCCCGCGCCCACGATCACGCCGGGTGCCAGCGTCGGGTGGCGCTTCGCGCCGCGCGCAAGCGACGTGCCGCCGAGAGTGACGCCCTGGTAGATCGTGCAGTCGTCGCCAATGACGGCTGTCTCGCCGATCACCACACCCATGCCGTGATCGATGAAGACGCGGCGGCCAAGCGTCGCCCCCGGGTGGATTTCGATGCCAGTGAGGAAGCGCGCATATTGCGACACGTAGCGGCCAAGCCATTTGAAGCCGGATGTCCAGCATCCGTGGGCAACGCGATGCAGCATCACGGCATGCAGGCCCGGGTAGCACGTGAAAACTTCCCAGTTGCTGCGGGCGGCCGGGTCTTTCTGTCGAATGGCGGCGATATCTTCGCGAAGACGGGTGAACATGAGTCTGAATTCGATCCTGTGATGTGCGACCGGCCGCTTTGGCGCGGATCGTCGCGGCGTTACCAGGGTCCCGCGCCCTTCGTGAAGGTCGCGCACGGCGGGCACACTGGGTACGGTGGGTGCAAAAAGCGCGGCGAGCGGTGACCGGTCACCGCCGGTGCTTGCGCTCCAGAATGTGCTTCGCGACGCCGCGCAGAATGTTGACCTCCTCACGCTCCAGATGGCTCTTTGCGAAAAGTCTGCGCAGGCGCGTCATGAGCTTCTTCGGATTCTCGGGGTCCAGAAAATCGAGTTCGACGAGCGCACGCTCCAGATGCACGAGCATGCCTTCGACGTCATCGCGTGTCGCCAGCGACGCATGCGCGGTGGCATCGAGCTCCGAGGGCAACACGGCCACCGTCGCGGCATGCGGCCCTTCGCCGCGCCCGCGCGCCAGACAGCCCATGCGCACTTCGTAAGCGATGAGTTGCACTGCCTGCGAGAGATTGAGCGAGCTGTACACCGGGTTGGCGGGGATATGGACAAGCGCATTGCAGCGCTCGACATCGTCATTGGACAAACCCGTGCGCTCGCTACCGAACACGAACGCCACCGCCTCGCCCTGCCCCGCGTGCTGCACTGCGATTGCGGCGCTCTCGCGCGGCTCGGCATTGGGCGGCCCGTATTCACGCGAACGCGCCGACAAGGCGACGGCCCAGCTCACGCCCTGCAAGGCCGAATCGAGATCGGGCACGACCCACGCATTTGCCAGCACGTCGTCGGCGCCGCTCGCGAGCGCCACGGCTTCCGGATCGCGCAGCACGTCGGCCCCCGCGCGCGGTGCGGCCAGGACCAGCCGGCCAAACCCCATCGTCTTGATTGCACGGGCGGCCGACCCGACGTTGCCGGGATGGCTCGTCTCGTTGAGCACGAAACGCACTTGATCGAACAACGACGACGCGGGATGGGCAACAGCAGACTGTGACATGAGGCAGTGATGAGGAGTGGAAACAGAGGCATGCGAAAACACGACGCGCCGTCACCGGGATCGGAACCGGTCCACGCTTGTCATTCGGCTCGGCCGGCCGTTCAACGGCAAACGTCGCTATTTTGCCCTGAATCGCGAACGCTGCGGGCGGTCATGGTGGCCCCGATCGCCGGACCTCGCCGGTACTGCCATGAAACCGCCAAACCCCGAAAAAGGGTCAGAAGCAGGCGCGAAACCCGAAGACGTCTCAGCGCAGGCGCCGCGTTTTTGCTAAAATGCGCGTTTTCGTCCTTGCAAACGAGCCGCCACCCGGTGCGCGGCGCTTGCGGGGCATCGCTCTTGCTCAATTTGTTCGCTTTGTCTGCCATGCCTGACGGCCGGCCCAGAGGGGGTCGCGCGTACCGACGGCAATGGCCTTAACAGGAATCTGTCATGCAGCATCCCATGCTCAATATCGCGGTGAAGGCCGCGCGCCGCGCCGGCAACATCATCAGCCGCGCCTCTCTCGACATCGACACTGTCAAGGTCACCAAAAAGCAGCACAACGACTTCGTGACGGAAGTGGACAAAGCGGCTGAGCAAGCGATCATCGAAACCCTTCTGCAAGCCTATCCGGACCACGCCATCCTCGCCGAAGAATCGGGTGAGGAACATGGCAAGTCGGGTTCCGAATACCAGTGGATCATCGATCCGCTCGACGGCACCACCAACTTCATTCACGGCCTGCAATACTATTGCACGTCGGTCGCGCTCGCCCACAAGGGTATCGTTTCGCAAGCCGTGATCTACGATCCGACCCGCAACGAACTGTTTACCGCATCGCGTGGCCGTGGCGCCTTTCTCGACGGCAAGCGCATTCGCGTGTCGCGCCGCGATCGTCTGGCCGATGGCCTGATCGGCACCGGCTTCCCGTTCCGCGACCTGCAAGGCGTTGAGAACTATCTGAAGATGTTCGGCACGATGACCGAGCATTGCGCGGGCATCCGCCGTCCGGGCGCGGCGGCACTCGATCTGGCCAACGTCGCGGCCGGCCGCATGGACGGTTTCTTCGAGCAGGGCCTGAACGCGTGGGACATGGCGGCCGGCAGCCTGCTGATTACCGAAGCCGGCGGTCTGGTCGGCAACTACACCGGCGAATCGGACTTCCTGTTCGAAGGCGAAGTCCTCGCGGGCAACCCGAAGATCTACGCGCAGATGGTCAAGCTGCTCGAAGGCTATTCGCGCGCCAAGCGTCCGGTGTCGCCGGCCAGGGCCAGCGCCGCCAGCGCGGTTGCCTCGGAAGGCAACCTGCCGTCGTAAGGCGTGCGCAGGGGCGCTGGATGTGATGGCGCCCCCCTCGCAAAAAACCCCGGCGATGCTCGCGCATCCCGGGGTTTTGTGTTTCCGGCGCCGCCGCTGGCGGCCCGGAAAGCGCTCGCACGCTGTGCTCCTCAGGCGCCCAGACGCGCCAGCACCGTATCGCGGCCAAGCAGTTCGAGCACCGCGTCGATGGCCGGCGTGTGCGTCGTGCCAACCACGAGCAGACGCACCGGCATCGCGAGCTGCGGCATCTTCATGCCATGCTGGGCGAGCGTGGCCTTGAATGCCGGCGAGATGGCCGCCTTCGTCCACTCGGGCAACGCCGCCAGCGCCACGCCAAGATCCTTCACGGCCGCGCGCGCGGTATCCGTCATGTGCTGGGCCAGATCGTCGTTCGACGGTGCCGGCTTGCGATAGAACATTTCGGCGCTCGCCGCGATGTCCTTGATCGTGTTCGCCCGGTCCTTGAACAGCCCGACCACACCTGCGAGCGACGGACCGCCTTCGATCGACACGCCCGCCTTCTGCAGGAACGGCTCGGTCAGCCCGGCCAGGCGCTCGTTATCCGCCTGCTTGAGGTACTGGTTGTTCATCCACAGCAGCTTTTCGGGATTGTGCTGTGCGGGCGACTTGCCCAGATGATCGAGGTCGAACCACGTCACGAACTGCTCGCGCGAGAACACTTCGGCATCGCCGTGCGCCCAGCCCAGCCGTGCCAGATAGTTCACCACCGCCTCGGGCAGGAACCCTTCCTCGCGATACTGGACAACGCTCATGGCGCCGTTGCGCTTGGACATCTTTTCGCCCTGGTCGTTAAGCACCGTGGGCAGATGGGCGTAGATCGGCGGCTGCTTGCCGAGTGCTTCGAAGATGTTGATCTGACGCGGCGTGTTGTTCACATGGTCGTCGCCACGAATCACGTGCGTAATGTCCATGTCGATGTCATCGACAACCACACAGAAGTTGTAGGTCGGCGTGCCGTCCGGACGCGCGATCACAAGGTCGTCGAGCTCGTCGTTCGAGATTTCGATGCGGCCCTTGACGGCGTCTTCCCACACCACGCTGCCCGCGAGCGGGTTCTTGAAGCGCAACACCGGCTGCACACCGGCCGGCGGCTCGGGCAGCACCTTGCCCGGCTCCGGACGCCAGCGACCGTCGTAACGTGGCTTCTCACCGCGCTCGCGCTGCTGCTCGCGCAGCTCGTCGAGGGCTTCCATGCTCATGTAGCACGGATAGACGTGACCGGCGGCCTTCAGTTGCTCGAGCACTTCGCGATAGCGGTCCATGCGCTGCATCTGGTAGAACGGACCTTCGTCGTAATCGAGGCCGAGCCATTCCATGCCTTCGAGAATGACCTGCACGGCTTCCGGGGTCGAACGCTCGAGATCGGTGTCTTCGATGCGCAACACGAACGCGCCGTGATTGTGACGCGCGAAGGCCCACGGATAAAGAGCGGAACGGATGTTGCCCAGATGGATGAAACCGGTCGGGCTAGGCGCAAAGCGGGTGCGGACAGTGGTCATGATTTGGCGTGGGTGCATCGCGTCGGCGACAAACAAAAACGCCCGCGGCGGAGGGTCTCGCGCAGGCGGGTCGCCAACATTCGGAAGCTGGCATTATATCAGCCACTTGCGCGCACTCACCGAGAACGTGAGGTCGCCCCCCCTTGTGCGCCTTACTTCGTCGATCGGTGATAACGTCGGATACTTCACCATTCGATGACGGTCCGATCACGGTCGTATTCTGCTTCTCCTGCCATGTCCATCCCGATCCTCGCGCTCCGCGAATACTGCCCGACCGATCGCACCGACACGCATGACTTTCATCAGGTCGTGATCGGACTGTCCGGGCGCATGTCGATGTCGCTGGACGGCAACGCCACGCAATACGGGCGTGTAGGCGCGCGCAACGGCGTGGTGATTCCAGCCGGCGTGCGGCATGAGTACCGGGGCGACGGCCCCAACCGACAAGTCGTGCTGGATGTGCCGTCGCGTCTGGCGACGACGACAGGCTCGCAGCGCGCGTTTGCGCATGAGGCTTTTTTCACGCTCGACGCGAACCTGCTGGCAATGGCCCGGCGCGTGAGCGCGCGCATGGACGGCGAGCGTCCCCTGAGCGCGAACGACCCCGTCGTGCGTGCTTGGCTGGGCGCCCTCACGGCGCGGCTGGCGTCGTCCCGCCCCGCACAGCGTTCCGTTCGGCTGGACCTGGCGCGCATCGACGCCCGACTGCGCACTGCGCTGGCAACGCCACCAAGTACGGGAACGCTGGCACGGGAAGCCGGCATGAGCGTGCGTCATTTTCATGATGCCTTTGTCGCGATCACCGGCGAGACGCCTCACCAGCATCTGATGCGCCTGCGGCTCGCACGTGCGGCCACATTGCTGAGCACCGGCGACGCAACGCTCGCCGACATCGCCCTGGAGGTCGGCTTCAACGACCAAAGCGCCCTGTCCCACGCGTTTCGCCAGCACTACGGCCAGCCCCCCGCCGCGTGGCGGCGCCAGCGCCTCGCCCGCGGCCCTTCAGGCTAAGTCGATCGGTCGGACACCGGCACATTGGTCGGAATGCGCCGAATAACGAATAGAATTCGCCCAAAAATATTCGCATCCACGACACCAATCTCCCAATTTCTGGTCGAATTGCGGCGCTGACCGGTGCCAGACGCCACGCCGCATGCCAACCGGAACTGGCACGGCGCCGGACAAGCGGCCATCGACAGGCACGCAACGACGTGCGCGACGCATTGGGAGACACGCACCTTGAAACCACTTCTCTACCGCCTGCTCATTGCACTGGGCGGCCTGGCCCTGTTCTGGGCGTTCGGCATGCTCAGCGCCAAAGAGTACGGCAAGAGCGCGGCGCTCATGGCAACCGCCCTACCCGGGCTCACGGGCTTGTGCCTGATGCTGCGCACGCGCCCGGCATGGCTGAGCGCGACAACGCTGGGCATCGTTGCCGTCTTCTTTCTCGACGCAGCCACCAAAGGGTTTCTGCGCGACTACTTCGGTCTGCGCCCGAACCATCTGCTGGTCCTGCAAGCGGTGTTCAACACGAACCCTTCGGAAGCCAGCGAGTTCCTCCGCCACCACTGGCGCGACCTCGCCGAGGCAAGCGGGGTCTTCGCCGTGCTGATGTCGGCGGTCGTCGTGCTCGAGCGCCGCCTGTCGCGGGCGGAGGCCGCGAACGCTTTACCGCCAATGCAACGCCGCAGCCAAATCGCCGTGACCAGCCTGCTCCTGGGCTTTTTCGCGCTGCATCTGAATCCGACGATGGCCAAGGAAAACCCGCTGCTCTACTGGCCGATCCGCTATCTCGACTACCAGCGACAACTCGCGCATGCCGACACGCTTCAACGCGAACTCGACCGCAACATGGCGCAGCGCAACGATTGGCGCGTGCAGTATCGGGGGCCCGCGCGCAAGACCGTTGTGTGGGTGATCGGCGAGAGCCTGAACCGCAACAACATGTCGCTCTACGGCTACGCGCGCAACACCACGCCGATGCTCGACGCATTGCGGCGCGAACTCACGGTCTTCCGTGACGTGGTGTCGTCCGAGCCCGCGACCATGGCCTCCCTCATCAAGATGCTCACACCCGCAAGTCTCGCCGATCCCGACGCCTGGACGCATCAGCCCGATCTCGTCATGCTCGCCAAGGAGGCGGGATATCGCACCTACTGGATCTCGAATCAGGCGCCCAACGACGGCTGGTTGGGACTCGTCGCCAATCGCGCCGACGAGCGGGTCTTCATCAACAAGGGCTTGGGGCGCGGCGAGAACAATTACGACGGCAACCTGTTGCCGGAGGTCGAAGCCGCACTCGCGAGCGACGCCCCCCGCAAGCTTATCGTCGTGCATCTGCTCGGCGCGCATCCGACCTACGATATGCGTTACCCGGAGGCCTTTGCACGCTTCGACAACACAGACGATGCCGTCGTGCGCCAACTCGCGACGCAAGGTCGGTCGCTCTGGGTGCGTCGCTTGCGCAACGAATATGACAACGCCATCGCCTACAACGATTACGTGGTCGCCAGTCTGATCCGCAAGACCATGGCGGCCCCGGCGACGTCTGACGCCAGCCTGCTGTTCAGCTCAGACCACGCCCAGGAGGTTGGCCACACGCGCAATCACACAGGGCAGTCTGTCGCCGATGCCTCCGGCTACGAGATCCCGATGTTCGTCTGGACGCGAGACAGGATCGATGCGAAGCGGCGCGCAACGCTGGAATCCCGGCCCTATCAAACCGATCAGCTCGACCACACCATGCTCGGCCTGCTCGACATCGACACGACTTACTACAATGCGTCGCACGACGTGATGAGCGACGCGTTTGCCCCGGCAGCGCGCAGCATCAACGCACGCCCGTATCGAGCATCCATGGATATGGCGTCGGCCGACGGGGCAACAAAAAAGCCGATGCGATAGCTCGCATCGGCTTGCGACCCGACCGTTATCTGCTGCCTTGTCGCAGATAACCCGGGCCGGCCCGCGTCAGGCCTCCAGCCGCGACACGAACTTCGGCTGCAGGTACGCTTCGAGCGCTTCCGGGCCGCCTTCCGAACCGTAGCCGCTGTCCTTCACACCGCCGAACGGCACTTCCGGCAGGGCCAGCCCCGAATGGTTGATCGTCAGCATACCGGTCTCGACGCGCGCCGACAGGCGATGCGCCGTGCCCTGCGACGTCGTGTACGCATATGCTGCCAGGCCGTACGGCAGACGGTTCGCCTCGGCAATGGCTTCCTCTTCCGTATCAAACGGATTGACGATCGCGACCGGGCCGAACGGCTCTTCGTGCATGATCTTCGCGCTCAACGGCACGTTGCACAGCACCGTCGGCGCGTAGAAGTGACCGCCTTCAGCCGCACGCTTACCGCCGGTTTTGAGCTGAGCGCCTTGGGCCACCGCATCGTCGACGATCGCGCTGATCGCCTCGAAACGCTTGCCATTGACCAGCGGCCCCATCGTCGTTTCCGGATCCAGCCCGTTACCCACGCGCACCGCTTCGGCGGCCTTCACGAAGGCGTCGACGAACTGATCGTACACGCCGCGCTGCACGAGGAAACGAGTCGGTGCGATACACACCTGACCGGCGTTGCGGAACTTGCCGGCGGCAAGATTGCGCACGGCGGCAGCGATATCGGCATCGTTGAAAATCAGCACCGGCGCATGCCCGCCGAGTTCCATCGTCACACGCTTCATGTGCAGACCGGCCATCGCCGCCAGTTGCTTGCCCACCGGCGTGGAACCCGTGAACGACACTTTGCGGATCGTCGGATGCGGGATCAAATACGACGAAATTTCGGCAGGCACGCCATACACGAGGTTCAGAACACCGTCGGGCAGTCCGGCGTCGGCGAAGGCGCGAATCAACCCGGCCGGCGAGGCGGGCGTTTCTTCCGGGGCCTTGACGATCACCGAGCAACCGGCGGCCAGCGCGGCCGAGACCTTGCGCACCACCTGATTGACCGGGAAGTTCCACGGCGTGAATGCCGCCACCGGACCGACCGGCGTCGGGATCACCATCTGGTAGACATTCGGCACACGGGCCGGCACCAGACGGCCGTAGGCCCGCTTGCCCTCTTCCGCGAAGAATTCGATGATGTCGGCCGCCGAGAGCAGTTCGCCCTTGGCTTCGCCGATCGGCTTGCCCTGCTCCATCGTCATCTGACGTGCGATGTCGCCGACGCGCTCACGCAGCAGACCGGCGGCCTTGCGCATGAGCTTGGCGCGCTCGAACGGTGCGATTTCGCGCCATTTGGCAAAGCCCGCTTCCGCCGCCGCGAGGGCAGCGTCGAGATCCGGCTGGGTCGCTCGCGCGACGGTTCCGATGGTTTCGCCAGTGGCCGGGTTTTCGATCGGCAGCGTGAGACCTTCCGCGCCTCCCTTCCACTGCCCGTTAATGAAAAGCTCTACGTTGTGCGACATGCTGAAGTCTCCGGTTGGCAACACGCCCAACAGCATAACGCAGGCGGCGGATTCCTGTTGCCCTGCCAGCGCGCTCAGGCCGGTGCGTTTCCCGGCGCCCCCGCAGACATCTCATCACATGAAACAAAAGGGCCGACAGTGCCGGCAACGTTCCACGTTGCCGCACTGCCGGCCCTCAGGGGGAATGATCGTCCCCCCGCGTCGTCTTGCGTGACGTCGAGACGTCCCAAGCCACGTCAGCCCGCCAGAATTTCCTTCAACGCATCCGTGAACGCAACGCACTCCGCTTCCGTGCCGACTGTGATGCGAAGGAACTGCGCCACGCGCGCCTGCTTGAAGTGGCGCACGATGATCGAGCGCTCCCGCAGCGCCGACGCCAGCTGGGCTGCGTCGTGCAACGGGTGACGCGCGAACACGAAGTTCGCCGTCGACGGCAGCACCTCGAAACCCAGCGCCGACAAGCGCGTCACGAGGGCCTCACGGCTTGCGATTACCGCCCGACGCGTTGCGTCGAAATACGCCTCGTCTTCAAGGGCGGCCACGCCGGCTGCCTGCGCAAGACGGTCGAGCGGGTACGAGTTGAAGCTGTTCTTGACGCGCTCGAGCGCTTCGATCAGATCCGGATGCCCGATGGCGAAGCCCAGACGCAGCCCCGCCAGCGAGCGCGACTTCGAGAGGGTCTGAACCACGAGCAGGTTCGGATACTTCGCGATCAATTTCGCTGCGCTCTCGCCGCCGAAGTCAATGTAGGCCTCGTCGATGATGACCACCGAATCCGGATTTCCCGCCAGCAAACGCTCGATCTCGCCACCGGCCAGCAGGCGACCTGTCGGCGCGTTCGGATTCGGGAAGATGATGCCGCCGTTGGGCTTGAGGTAGTCGTCGACGCGAATCTCGAACGTGTCCGTCAGCGGCACGTTCTCGAACGCCACGCCGTACAGCCCGCAGTACACCGGGTAGAAGCTGTAGGTGATGTCCGGAAACAGAATCGGCTTGTCGTGCTTCAACAATCCCTGAAACACGTTCGCCAGCACTTCGTCGGACCCATTGCCCACATGCACGTTGGCCACTTCCAGACCGAACCGCGTGGCGATGGCCTGCTTGAAGCGGCGGGCGTCGGGATCTGGGTACCGCTTGAGCGCGTCGGCATCGCCGCCGAGCGCCTCGCGAATCGCGGCGAGCACGCGCGGCGACGGGCCGTACGGGTTCTCATTGGTATTGAGCTTGATGAGACGCTGCATCTGCGGCTGCTCACCGGGCACATAGGGCGTCAGATCGGCAACGCCCGCGCTCCAGAATCGACTCATGACGGCCACTCCGCTCAGCTCACGAAACCGCGAGCCAAATCGGCCCGAATGTCGGCAGGCGACTCCAGACCGACCGCCAGGCGGATCAGGCCTTCGGTGATGCCCGCCGCGGCGCGCGCTTGCGGCGTGATGCGACCGTGCGTCGTGCTCGCGGGATGCGTAATCGTCGTGCGCGTATCGCCGAGGTTGCCGGTGATCGAGCACACCCGCGTGTTGTCGATCACGCGCCAAGCGTTCTCACGCTGCTCGGCCGGGGTTGCCCCCTTGAGTTCGAACGCGACGATCGCGCCGCCTGCCTTCTGCTGGCGCTGCGCGAGTTCGTATTGCGGGTGTGACGGCAGTCCCGGGTAATACACACGGGCGACCTGCGGCTGCTGCTCCAGCCACTGCGCGATCGCCAGCGCGTTCTCCGATTGCTTCTCGACACGCAGCGACAGCGTCTCCAAGCCCTTGAGCAACACCCAGGCGTTGAACGCGGACAGCGTCGGACCGGCGCTGCGCACGTACGTAAACACCTTGCCCATGATGAATTCCTTCGTGCCGACAATCGCCCCGCCCAGCACGCGGCCCTGACCGTCGAGGAACTTTGTCGCGGAATGCACGACGACGTCTGCGCCGTACTCGATGGGCCGTTGCAACGCCGGCGTACAGAAGCAGTTGTCGACGACGAACAAGGCACCCGCTTCCTTCGCAATCTGGCCGATGGCGGTAATGTCGGCGATGTCGGTGAGCGGGTTGGACGGCGTCTCGAGGAAGAACATCTTCGTGTTCGGACGGATCGCGGCACGCCAGGCGTCGAGATCGGTCGGGTCGACGAACGTCGTCTCGACACCGAAGCGATTGAAGATCGTGGCGAAGACGTTGAGCGTGGAGCCGAAAATGCTTTGCGAACTGACGAGGTGGTCGCCGCCCGAGAGCGCCGACATCACGACCGAGACGATGGCACTCATGCCCGACGCGGTCGCCATGCACGCCTCACCGCCTTCGAGCGCGGCCAGACGGTCCTGAAACATCGACACGGTCGGATTGGTAAAGCGCGAGTAGGTGAAGCCCTCCTCCGAATGCGCAAAGCGTTCGGCGGCCTCGGCCGCGCTCTTGAATACGAAGCTCGAGGTCAGGTAAAGCGCCTCGGAATGCTCACCAAATTCGGAGCGCTGCGTGCCAGCGCGCACCGCCAGGGTATCGAAGTCGAAGGAGTCCATCGTGTGTCTCGTCATTAGGTTGGCCCGCCCGCCGGCCGAAAAAAGAAAAGCCCGTTTCGCTGTTCAGCAAAACGGGCTCGAAATCCATCTGTCTAGGCCTCGCTTTAGCTGTTTCGGGGAAGTTCCCCCACGTCCGCAAGCTGAATTCAAATCGACGTGAAAACGAGTGTAGCACGTTGCCGACGGGGAGGGAAAATCCCCGCCGCCCGCTGCGCCAGGGTCGGCTCAGAGGCCGAGCTGCGCCCCGCGCGGCTCGTTGTCGTCGCCGTCACCGGACTCCACCACCGGGGCCTTCGGCGCCTTGCGCTGCTGCTCCAGACGCGTCAGATACTCCGGCGTGACGTCACCGGTGATGTAGTTGCCGTCGAAGCACGAGGCGTCGAAGTCGGCCAGCGCCGGGTTGATGTCACGCACGGCCGCCTTCATGTCTTCGACGTCCTGATAGATCAGGGCGTCGGCGCCGATGATGCGCGCCACTTCCTGATCGCTGCGGTCATGTGCCACCAGCTCGCTACGCGTGGGCATGTCGATGCCGTACACGTTCGGGAACTTCACGGGCGGCGCGGCCGAGGCGAAGATCACCTTGCGCGCACCGGCGTCACGTGCCATCTGCACGATTTCCTGACTGGTCGTGCCGCGCACGATCGAATCGTCGACGATCAGCACGTTCTTGTCCTTGAACTCGACGCGCATGGCGTTGAGCTTCTGGCGCACCGACTTCTTGCGCATCGCCTGACCGGGCATGATGAAGGTACGGCCGACGTAGCGGTTCTTGAAGAAGCCTTCGCGATAATTCAGGCCCAGTCGCTTAGCGACCTGCATCGCGGCCGGACGGCTGGAGTCCGGAATCGGCATGACGACGTCGATGTCCCGATAGTCGATCTCGCGCCGGATCTTCTCGGCGAGGTAGTCGCCCATGCGCAGGCGCGCGTCGTAGACCGGCACGCCGTCGAGCACGGAATCCGGACGCGCCAGATACACGAGTTCGAAAATGCACGGATGCAACGAGGCGGCGACGGCGCACAACTGCGACGTCAGCTCACCGTCGTTGCTGATGAAGACCGCCTCGCCTGGCTTGACGTCGCGATCGAACACGAAGCCCATGCCCTCGAGCGCCACGGACTCCGACGCCACCATCCACTCCGTGCCGTTCGGGCCATCGAAGCGGCCGATGCAAAGGGGCCGAATGCCGTGCGGGTCGCGGAAGGCGAGCAGACCGAAACCGGAGATGATGGACACGATGGCGTACGAGCCGCGCAAACGACCATGCACCTTGCCCACCGCCTCGAACAGCGACCCGACGCTCAGGCCGCCGCGCGAGCTTTCCTGCAGCTCGTGCGCGAGCACGTTGAGCAGCACTTCGGAATCGGACGTGGTGTTGATGTGGCGGCGGTCGACACGGAACATCTCGTCCTTGAGCTGTTCCCAGTTCGTCAGGTTGCCGTTGTGGGCAAGCACGATGCCGTAGGGTGCATTCACGTAGAACGGCTGGGCTTGTGCGGCGCTCGACGAGCCGGCCGTCGGGTAGCGCACCTGGCCAATACCGACGTTGCCCGGCAAGTCGCGCATGTTGCGCGTGCGGAACACGTCGCGCACCATGCCGTTGCCCTTGTGCATGTAGAAGGACTGGCCATCTGTCGTCGCGATACCGGCGGCATCCTGGCCGCGGTGCTGCAGCAGCAGCAGACTATCGTAGATGAACTGGTTGACCGGGGATTTGGAAACTACACCGACGATGCCACACATGGCATGAATCCTTCAAAAAACATCGAAATCTGCAACTAACGGACCGTATTATCCGTCATTCGGAAACCTTGTGCAGGCCGGTCGACGGCGTGGCCGATCCGCCCGCCCCGCCTGCCCCGCCGCTGCGCATGCCCCACCCCTGCGATTGACCGAGCGCGCCTTGGCCGCTCAGGCCATCGCCCGTCAGCCCCGTGCCGAGGCTACCGCCGCTAACGCCGCTACCGCCGCGAAAGGCGCCACCGCCCATTGGGGCTGACGTCCCCGAGGTCTCCGCAGCCCCGGAAGTCCCCTCGGTGCGCACACCGTCCGAATGGCGCGGCGAACCATGCCCGCCCTGCCCGCCCGTATCCGGCGTGCCACGATACGGCGCCAACTGCGGCAACGGAATCGGCGTTCCCAGCGGATTGACGCTCGGCACCGCCGCCTCGGGATTGTGCAGATAGTGCTGCACCGGTTCGGGCAGATACGGCATGAGCCGCGACAACCCCGCCTCGACCCACGGACGCACCAGCGACTGCTGCCACACCGGTTGTTGTGGCAATGACGTTAACTTGGCGGCGACCATCAACAACATCAAGAGCAACATGCCGCGCACGATGCCGAACATCATGCCCAATCCGCGATCGGCCGGACGCAACCCGATCAGATCGGTCATGCGCCCGACGAGCGCGCTGACGATACCGGCGCCAAAAACCACCGCGACCAGCACCAGCAGGAAGCCAAGGGCGCCTTGCGTCATCTCGCCGCCGGGCAGATCGGCGGGCAACCAATGCGCGAGCGCCGGGCCGAAGGCGCGCGCCACGAAGAATGCCACGACCCAGCCCACCAGATTGAACAACTCGCGCACCAGACCACGCAACATGCCCAGCAGCATCGAGCCGAGCAGGATGGCAATGGCC
The DNA here is from genome assembly GCF_902459665.1 of Pandoraea cepalis. Lineage (GTDB taxonomy): Bacteria > Pseudomonadota > Gammaproteobacteria > Burkholderiales > Burkholderiaceae > Pandoraea > Pandoraea cepalis. The sequence continues at coordinate 42,162 of NZ_CABPSL010000005.1, forward strand.
GCGTAATCCACCACGGTCAGCAGACCGCCATGCACCGGATCGCTCAACTCAGCCTGCCTCGGCGACCTGCGCCGTCAGTCCGGCGTCGCGAATCTTCTTGCCCGCCGCTTCCGCACTCGCGCGATCGGCGAACGGTCCCGCGCGCAGCAGGTAAAGCTCACGCCCCCCCACCTTGCTCTTCACCATGTAGCTCGGCACATTCACGAGCTTGAGCTTGACGAGCCAGGCCTGCGCCCGGTCCTGAGTCGAAAATGCGCCAATGCGCACTTGGTACTTGCCGCTCGATGCCGCCGGCTTCTGCGCACTATCGTGGCTATCTGCCGATTTGGCGGGTTTGGCGGTCGTGTTGTTCTGGGCGAACTGTGCAATCGGATCGGCGACGTTGTTGTTCGGCTGCGCCTTGGCTTGCGCCTTGGCCGTGTCGTGCGAGTCCGGCTTCACGGCCGGCTTCACGTCCGCGTGCTGCTCGGGTTTCTTGACGTCGGGCTTGCTCTCCGGCTTCGCTTGCGCCACCGCCGGTTCAGGCACGGTGCTCGGCGCGGGGGCCATCGCGGCGGCAGGCGGCACGGCCGTCGGTGCCGGGGCGGGCGTCGAGACTGCCGGCTTGGCGGCGTTCGCGCCGGCCAGTGCGTTGCTGTCGAGCGCGACTTCACCCTTGTCGAGCGACGCGTCGGTCGGCGGCGTGGCTGCCTTCGGCTTCACGCGCACGGGCGGCGAGTTGGTGTCCTTTCCGGGAATCTGGATCGCGATGTCGTCAGCGGACGGTTTCGGCTCAGGGGCCAGCACCATCGGCAGAATGATGACGGCGGCGAGCACCAGCGCCAATGCCCCCACCAGACGGCGGCGCGCGCGTTGCTTCTCGGGCAGCAGCGGATCGAGTTGCTCGTGCTCGCTGTATTCGCCTGCTCCCGCCGCACGGGTGCCGGTTCGGCCGCTCCGGCGGCTACCGCGCTTGGGGGGAACGGCTTCGGCGTCTTTCTTGCGGAAGGAAAACAATCCCATAGGCCCTTGGCTCTGGTCGTAACTCGCGTCGTTGGACGGATGATGATCGCGCATCGGGGGCGAACCGCGCATGACATTTCTCGTAAGCAATTGTCACGGCCAACGTCCCGTCATGCCTTAATGGCGCTGTAATTTGCGGTGCGACATGACGCCGGACACCGTAAAGAACGATCCAAAAACGACAATTCTATCATTCTCCCCGCACTGCTCGAGCGCGGCGGCATAGGCTTTCTCGGGAGAGTCAAAGGTCTCGACCGAATGATCGGCATCCGGCGCGAACCCCACCGCCCGCAGACTCGCTTCCAGCTTCTGTGGACTCGCGGCACGTTCGGTCGGCAACGCGCACAGGCGCCAGTGATCCACTTTGTCGACGAGATGCCGCAGCACCCCCTCGATATCCTTGTCGGCCATCGCCCCGAACACGGCGTATGTGTAAGGAAAGTAGCCCATGCCGTCGAGATTGTGGCCAAGCGCGGCAGCGGCGTGCGGGTTGTGCGCCACATCGAGCACCACGGCCGGACGCCCGGGGAGCACCTGGAACCGCCCCGGCAACTCGACCGACGAGAGCCCCAGCCGAATGTCCTGCGCCGACACCGGGAGCGTGTCGCGCATCGATTCGAGCGCGGCCAGCGCCGCCGATGCGTTGAGCAACTGGTTCGCGCCCCGCAAGGCTGGATAGGCGAGCGACGGGCGGCGCATCTGGCGTCCGCCATAGCTCCACTGCTGCTTGTCGCCCTGATAGTTGAAATCGCGACCGAACAGCCACAGGTCCGCGCCGATGCGCTCCGCCTCGGCCAGCAACGAGGCCGGCGGCACGGGATCGCCACAGATCGCCGGCTTTCCCGCGCGGAAGATGCCCGCCTTCTCGATGGCAATCGCCTCGCGGGTGTCGCCGAGATACTGGGCGTGATCGATGTCGATGCTGGTCACGACGGCACAATCGGGGTCGATGATGTTCACCGCATCGAGACGCCCGCCCAGGCCGACTTCCAGAATCACGGCATCGAGCCCGGCGGTGGCGAACAAGTGCATGATCGCCAGCGTGGTGAACTCGAAATACGTGAGCGAGACCGGCGTTTCGAAGCTCGTGCGTGCGGCCTCGACCGCCTCGAAATGCTTCAGCAGCGTCGCGTCGTCGACGTTCTCGCCATTCAGGCGGGCGCGTTCGTTGAACGAGATCAGATGCGGCGACGTGTGACAGCCCACGCGATAACCCGCCGAGAGCAGAATGGCTTCGATGATCGCGCAGGTCGATCCCTTGCCGTTGGTACCGCCCACCGTGAAGACGGGGCACGGGAATTGCAGTCCGAGCGCCTCTTTCACGCGACCAATGCGCGTGAGGCCCATATCGATGCCCACAGGGTGAGCGGTTTCCAGATGGGCGAGCCAGGCGTCGAGAGTGGAGTAGGTCGGCATGGATGGTCGGGCAGAAAAACAAAAACGCGGACGTCACGTAACGTCCGCGCTTTCTATCCTGCTGAGTGATGCGTTCAAGCGCCGCATGAGCGGCACGGCGTGGCGTTGCGACATTCTACGCCGTTGCACCGCCCTTTGGGGCACCGCAGCAGTGCGCGCGACGCCATCGCGCCCGTGAATTTTCCGTGCTCAGGCGACGGCGTCCGCCGGCTGGCATTGCATCAGGGCGATCAGGCGAGCAATCTCCTCACGCATCTTGCGACGGTCGACGATCATGTCGATCGCGCCCTTCTGCAGCAGGAACTCCGAACGCTGGAAGCCTTCCGGCAGTTTTTCACGCACGGTCTGCTCGATCACACGCGGGCCGGCAAAGCCGATCAGCGCCTTGGGTTCGGCGATCACCACATCGCCGAGGAAGGCGAAGCTGGCCGACACACCACCCATCGTCGGATCGGTCAGTACGGAAATGAACGGCAGCTTGGCATTGGCCAGCTTGGTGAGCATGGCCGTGGTCTTGGCCATCTGCATGAGCGAGAGCAGGCTTTCCTGCATGCGCGCACCGCCCGAAGCGGTCACGCAGACGAACGGCACCCCCTGCTCCAGCGCGTTCTGCGCGCCACGCACGAAGCGCTCGCCGACCACCGACCCCATCGAGCCGCCCATGAAGGCGAACTCGAAGCAGGCGACCACGACCGGCAGCGTATGGATCGCGCCGCCCATGACCACCATTGCGTCGGTCTCGCCGGTGTCGTCCATCGCTTCCTTGATGCGGTCCGGGTACTTGCGGCTGTCCTTGAACTTCAGCGCGTCGACCGGCACGATCTCCTGGCCCAGTTCGTAACGGCCCTCCGGATCGAGCAGCGCGTCGAGACGTGCACGGGCACCGATACGCATGTGGTGATCGCACTTCGGGCAAACGTGCAGATTCGCTTCCACGTCGTTGCGATACAGCACCGCCTCACACGACGGGCACTTGATCCACAGCCCTTCCGGGATGCTCTTGTTGCGCTGCGTCGGATCGGTTTGCTTGATCTTCGGGGGCAGCAGCTTATCGAGCCAGCTCATAGTTTCTCCTTGGCAAACGCCCGCACCAGGCGGGGCGGGCGTTTCTGGCGACCGTGCAACACGGCCGTGTCAATTCAGCGTTTCACCGGGCGGTTCGACGAATCGACCCCGCGAACAAACGCCGCAAATCTACGCCGATTTGGCGCCCTCGTCGAGCGCCTGGCGAATACCGCCGATGAATTCAGCGAGCGATTTTACCGCGTTATGGCCTTCCAGATCACGCGGCGTGTTTTCCAGGCGCTGAACGATGGCGCTGCCGATGACCACGGCGTCGGCCACGCTCGCGATGGCGCGCGCCGTCGCGGCGTCGCGAATACCGAATCCCACCCCCACCGGCAGGGGCGCGACGGCCTTGATTTCAGGAATCTTCGCGGCCACGCTTTCCAGATCCAGGCTCGCCGCCCCCGTCACGCCCTTGAGCGAGACGTAATAGAGATAACCGCTGGCCTGACGCGCCACAGCGGCAATCCGCGCTTCGGTCGAGGTCGGTGCGAGCAGGAAGATCGGATCGATGCCATGCGCACGCACGGCCCCGGCGTAGGTCTCGGCTTCCTCGGGCGGATAGTCGACGACCAGCACGCCGTCGACACCGGCCTTGGCGGCCCGCTCGGCGAAGGTGTCGAGACCCATCGCCTCGATCGGATTGGCATAGCCCATGAGCACGACCGGCGTACGGTCGTTGGTCTGACGGAACACCGCCACGTAGCCGAGCACCTCCGCCAGGCTCACGCCGCGGGCCAGCGCGCGCTCGGAGGCGCGTTGAATCACCGGGCCGTCGGCCATCGGGTCGGAGAACGGCACGCCGAGTTCGATGACGTCGGCGCCGTTGTCGGCCAACGCATGCATCAGCTTGACCGTCCAGCCCGGTTCGGGATCGCCGGCGGTGATGAACGGGATGAGGCCCTTTTTACCCTGCGCTTGCAAGGCTTGGAACGTCGCTTGAATGCGGGACATGATCGGAAAGTCTCTGAAGTCTTTGGTGGGCGAGCGCGTGGTAATGCGCGTTCAGCTCGAAGCCGACGAAACGCCGGCCGTGCAACGCGCATGCCACGGCCGTCGTGCCGCTGCCCATGAACGGGTCGAGCACGAGACCGCCGGGCGGGCAACTGGCCAGCACCATGCGCTCGATGATATGCAGCGGTTTCTGCGTCGGATGATCGACGCGTTCGGGGTCTTGCCGGTGCAATCGCGAGATCGACCACAGATCCTTGGGGTTGTAACCCAGTTCCAGCCACTTGCTGCCCTCGAAGATACGGCGCGAGCGCGCCTTCTTCGTCGCGGCGTCGTACGGCACCCGCACCGCATCGAGGTCGAAGTAGTAATCCTTCGAGACCGCGAAAAAGCCGATGTTGTCGTGTACCGACGAGAACCGCCGGGTGCTGCCGCCCATGCTGGGCACGCGGCGATCCCAAATGATCTCGTTGATCATCAGCATGCGCCGCTTCAGGAACACGAACAGCTCGGGGGCGTACTGCCACGTACAGAACAGGTACAGCGAGCCGCGCGGCGCGAGCTTCGGTATCGCCGCTTCGAGCCAGCCATATGTCCAGTCGAGGAAATCCTCGCCGGAGCGCTTGTCCGAGTCGTTGCCGTAATCCTTGCCGAGCCCGTAAGGCGGGTCGGCCAGGATCAGATCGACGCTGCCGTCGTCCAGCTCGTGCAAGTGCTCCAGGAAGTCGGCATGACGCAAGGTGATGTCGCCCGGCGCCCAACGCGCACGCAGCTCGCCGGCCGCTTCCCTGGCCTCGAGACGCGCGGCGGCAGCTTCGGTGGCGTCCATGGGGCGCTCGGCCCCGAGGACGTCAAGTGGCGCCTTGCGATCAGTCAGATCGGTCATGCTGGTTCGGGTGTCCTTGATGGATCTTGGAATCTGAGGATTTTAGGATCTGCCATCGATGGCGTCTCGCGACGCCGCCGATCTCGCTTATGTCGCCTACGCCCCGCCCGGCGCTGGCCTGGGCAGTGCCATCACGGTGTGCATGTCCTTGTCGCCGCGCCCCGAGAGATTGACCAGCACGATCTGATCGCTCGGCAGCGTCGGCGCCAGCTTGCACGCATAAGCCAGCGCGTGGCTCGACTCCAGCGCCGGAATGATGCCTTCGATCCGGCAGCAGTCATGAAACGCGCGCAGCGCCTCGGTATCGGTCACGCCCACGTACTCGGCACGCTTGATGTCATGCAGCCACGCGTGCTCCGGGCCCACCCCCGGGTAGTCCAGGCCTGCCGAGATCGAATGCGTCTCGGTGATCTGACCGTTGGCGTCCTGCAGCAGATAGGTGCGGTTGCCATGGAGCACGCCGGGCGTGCCACCGATGATCGACGCCGCATGACGGCCGGTCTCGATGCCGTCGCCCGCCGCTTCCACGCCCACCAGCTTGACGTCCGGCACATCGATATACGGGTAGAAAATACCCATGGCGTTCGAGCCGCCACCGACGCAGGCGAGCACATAATCCGGCTGACGGCCGGCCAGCTCGGGCATCTGCACCTTGCACTCCTCGCCGATCACGCTCTGGAAATCGCGCACGAGCATCGGATACGGATGCGGCCCGGCCACGGTGCCGATGATGTAGAACGTGCTCTCGACGTTGGTCACCCAGTCGCGCATGGCTTCGTTGAGCGCGTCCTTGAGGGTCTTCGAGCCCGACTCCACCGGCACGACGGTTGCGCCCAGCAGTTGCATGCGATAGACGTTGGCCGCCTGACGCTTGACGTCTTCCGAGCCCATGTAGACCACACACTCCATGCCGAAGCGCGCGGCAATGGTCGCCGTTGCCACGCCATGCTGACCGGCGCCGGTCTCCGCAATCACGCGGCGTTTGCCCATGCGACGCGCGAGCAGCGCCTGCCCGATCACGTTGTTCACCTTGTGCGCGCCGGTGTGATTCAGGTCTTCGCGCTTGAGGTACACCTGTGCGCCGCCCAGTTCCTGGCTCCAGCGCTTGGCGTGATAGATCGGCGACGGGCGCCCGACGTAGTGCTTCAGTTCGTAATGAAATTCTTCGAGGAAGGCCGGATCGTGTTGATACTTCGCATAGGCCTCGCGCAACTCGTCGAGCGCGTGAATCAGCGTCTCGGCCACAAAGACACCGCCGTACGGACCGAAATGGCCGCGGGCGTCAGGGAAATCGTACATGGTTGTCACTCTTCGCAGTACCGGCGCACGGCTCAGGCGGGCGTTCCGGCGGGTTGCTCATTCGGCGTCGGCGGCACGCACTGCGTGCACGAACGCCGTCATGCGGGCGTGATCCTTCACGCCACGCGACGCCTCCACACCGCTCGACACGTCGACGGCGTAAGGCGTCACCCGGCCGATGGCTTCAGCAACGTTGTGTGCGTTCAAGCCACCACTCAAAACGGCCCGACGCGCGATGTCTTTTGGAATAAGTGACCAATCGAAAACCTTTCCCCCACCGCCGTAGCCTTCGACCAGGGCATCGAGCAAGATGCCTTGCGCAGCGGTGTATGCATTGGCGAATTGTAGCAAATCGCCACTGTCTTTCGTCTCCGGGCCGATACGCATGGCGCGCATGTAAGAACGATTGCCCGCCGCGGCGGCCAACACCGCGCATTGCGCCGGCGTTTCGTCGCCATGGAACTGCAGCGTGGTCAGCGGCACGGCCTCGACCGTCCGGGCAATCTCGTCGGCCGTCGCGTTCACGAACAGGCCGACCAGACTCACATACGGCGGCACCCGGCGGGCCAGCTCGGCTGCGCGCGCCAGATCCACGTAGCGCGGGCTCGGCGGGTAAAAGACGAGACCGATGGCGTCGACGCCCAGCGCCACCGCGTGATCGATGTCGGCCGGCTGCGACAGGCCGCAGATCTTGATTCGGGTACGGGATTTCATGAACTTGCCCACGGCATCGGGAACGGCCACGCCGCCCAGTTGGGCTCGGGGACCGCGAAACGCTCAGGATACCCCACCCGCGCCAGATACAGCCCGTCCGGCATGAATGTGGGGGCCGCCTGACGACGATCGAGACTCGCGAGCACATCCGTCATCCAGCTCGCCGGCTGACGCCCTCGGCCCACGGCGACCAGACAGCCCATGATATTTCGCACCATGTGATGCAGGAACGCGCTCGCCCGGAAGCGGAACACAAAGAAGTGCCCACGCTGCTCGACGTCGATGGCATACAGATGTTTCACCGGCGTCTTGGCCTGACATTCGGACGAGCGGAACGCCGAGAAGTCGTGCTCGCCGACCAGCACTCGACTCGCGGCGCGCATGGCGTCGATATCGAGCGGCGTGTGCAGCCAGCCGCATCGGCCGTCGAGCAACGGTGAGCGCACGGGATGCACGTACAGCACATAGAAATACGTGCGCTCGAAGGCGGTAAAGCGGGCGTGGAAATCGTCCGGCATCGCCTGCGCCCATTGCACCGCGACCGTCTTGGGCAGAAACGCGTTGACGCCGCGCACCCACGAGAACATGGCGCGGTCCAGGTCGGTGTCGAAATGTGCCACCTGACCGATGCCGTGCACACCGGTATCGGTGCGGCCCGCGACGGTCGTGGGCAGCGCAACGCCGCCGAAGTCCCGCAACGCGGCTTCGAGCGTCTGCTGCACGGTGTTGCCATGCGGCTGCGATTGCCAGCCGGAGAACGCCGTGCCGTCGTAATGGATGCCCAGTGCGATTCGCATATGAAAAAGAAAAATGGGCGCTCAACCTACGAGCGCCCCAAACTACGGTCAATCTGTGGTGGCTTCGTCAGCCTGTCGTGGCGTCAACTTCTCGGCGTCACTTGCCAAGCTCGGCGAGCCGTGTGCGGGCGACGGACTGCTGCGCGGCGTCGCCACCGGCAATCACCTCTTCGAGCAGTTCGCGTGCGCCTTCGTCGTCACCGATGGTCTGATACGCAGTGGCCAGCTCCAGCTTCGTATGGAATTCATCCGGCACGCCCGGCTCGACGGACGCAGCGGCGACGGGTGACGCCGGCACGGCGGGCACCGGCGCAACCGTTTGCGGCACTTGCGGCGCCGCAGGTTCGGCCGCATACGGCGTTTCCGGGGCCGGTGCATGCAGCACCTCGTGCTCGATCAGGGCTTCCGTCCCGATGTCGGTTGCCAGCGTCGGCGCGCTCACGAACGCCGGGCTCGCCTTCGCATCGTCGCCCTTCAGATCGAGGCTGAAGTCCGATAGATCGAACGACAACGGCTTGAGCGAGGGTGCCTCGTGCGCGGTGTCCGTATAGCTGCGCGACGCGACCGGCGAGTGGCTGGCCTGCTGCATCGCGGCGTCGAAGTCGGCATCGCTCAGTTCGCCGTCCGGCTCGTCGAACGCCTCCTCGTCCGCGCTCGCATGCGAGCGCAGCGGATCGTCCATCGGCGCCATCTTGAACTGCACCGAACCCATCCCCTTCGCGAGCGACGGCAAGGCATCGCTCGAAATCGTGCCCACATGCGCCGCCTGTCCCGGGATCGCCAGATCCAGATCGCCCAGCATGCCGGCTACGCTGCCGTCGAGCGAAGCGTCGGCGGGCTCGGCCGGCGCGGAAATGTTTGACTCAGGCGCAGGCACCGACGTGGCGGCAGCACCGCCGACAGCGGCGGCGGCACCCAGCGCTTCCAGCGCCGACAACGTGGCAGCCGCCGAGTCGCCATGGACGGCGGGCGCCTCGTGGGCGTCCCCGGCAACCTTGCCCGCTTCCTCGGCAAACGCAGCACCCCAATCGATTTCCGGCTTGCTGGCGGCTTCGGCCGGCGTTTCCTGCGCGGGGGGCGCCGCATCGCCCACGAGCGGCTCAGCCACCGCTTCAGACGACGCCGCGGAGGCCGACGCCACCGGCAATACATCGTGACCTTCGCCGGTTTCGTCGACGGACTCGTCGTTCAAGGGCACTGGCTCAGCGTTCCACGCATCGGGTCCACCGGCTTCGTCCACCGCGGACTCGTGCTGAATCGCGTGAACGGCGGCAACGCCTTCGTCCGACGCCGACCAGGCATCGTCGGCCGCTGGCTGCCGCGCTTCGGCTTGCGCTTGATTGGCCGCGTACAGTGCCGCGGCGCCTGCGGCACCCGCAGCCGCCACCACACCCGCCGTGGCCATGCCGTCCGACGCCGACGCAGCACCCGGTGCACCGTCATGCGGCTCATCGTGGCCCTCGCGGTCTTCAGGCATATCACGCCCGTCGTCATACGGCCCGGGCTGCCCCACCGGTGCCGCCGCGCGACGGCGACGCAACAGTGCCCACAGACCGAGCAGCACCACCAGCGCGCCAGCGCCCGGCAGCACGTAAGGATTCTGGCTCACGGCACGCCAATTCATCGCGCCATTCGGCGCCGGCTTCGCTGGCGCAACCACGGCGCTGGCTGCCGCCGTCGCGGCGACATCGCTTGCGGGTACTGCCACCGCAGCCGCCGCCTCCGATGCCGCCGTGCCCGCCGATGCGGCGGAGGCAGCCACCGTGGCCTCGGCCACGGCAGCCTCAGAAGCGACGCCCTTCGCAGCCGCACTGTCAGCGCGCGCAGCGGCGTCGGTTTCGTTCGTGCCATTGCCGTTGGCGGTATTCGGTGCCGTCTTGGCCGCTGCCGCCGCGGCCGTCGTCGTGCTGGCGGCCGGTTTCGCCGTCTTTTCCTGCGCAGTCGCCCCGGAAGCGGTGGCGGCCTGCTGCTCCAGGTTGGCGACGGCCTGATTCTTCATCGCCAACAACTTCTGGAGATCTGCAACGTTCTTCTGCAACTCGTTCACCCTGCCCTGAGCCTCGGCCTGCGCCTTGCCCTGGGCGATTTGTGCTTCTTCGCTGCCGCCGGTTCGACCGGCCGTGCCGCCCGCCCCTCCCTTACCGGGTCGCGACAGCTTCAATTCATCGCGTGTCGCGGGCGTGGCAGCTTCCGGTGCCTTGCCCGCTTCGATCGCGCCCTGTGCACTGCGGCCACCGGCCGGTGCTGCCTGCTGCGCCGTCGATTCGGCCAGCCGCGCGCGATACGCGTCGAACTGTTCCCGTGCAGCCGACACGAACTTGCGTGCTTGCGCGGGAGGAATACCTTGCACTTGTGCGTCGGACGGACGCGTGAGCGTCGCCCCCTGACGCAGCCGATTCGGATCGTCGCCGATGAACGCCGAGCGGTTTGCCTCGAACAGCGCGCTCATCATTTGCGCCAGCGTCACCCCGCCTTCGCCGCCCGTGAATTCACGGGCAATCGACGACAGCGATTCGCCATGCCCCACCTTGCGCTCGCCCCCGACGCCGGCGGCAGACGCCTTGCCCGGTTGGGCAGATGTTGCGGACGCGGAGGTGGACAAGGGGGACGTGGTGGACGCGGGGGACGCCGCGGGCGGGGTCTGACTCGCCGCCGCTGCGGGCACGACGGCCTGGGCCTGGGCCGCGCTCGCTTCCGGGATGGCGGACAGCGTCACGGCATTGGACTGACGGCCGGTGCGCCACTCGAGCACCAGCAACAGGTCGAGGAACGACGTGCTGACCGGCTCGGCCGAATCGACATGCACGAGATACGTGCCGCTGTAACCGGGCGCGCGCCCGGCCGTCGGCGAGACCGACACGGAAAGCTTCTCGAGCGTGGGGTCGTAGCGCAGACCGGCCTGCTTGAAGGCGTCGCGCGGCGCGAGCTTCACCGACAATCCGTCGGCTTCCGCCTGCGACACGTTGCCCAGCACGATGACAGCACGCAATGGCTGGCCCGGGCCCGAGCGCACCTGCTGCGGGCCGAACTCCGCCGCACCGGCGTTGAGCAGCCCGAGGCTCCACAAGACGGCCGCTGCCGCGCTCAGGCGGAACGAATTACGGGACGAGTTTGCACGCTTGCCGATCGAGTATTTCCGCACTGTGTCTTGTCAGGCCTGTCAGTCGTTTGTCACTGGCCGCCCCGGCTACAAGGGGTGCCTCCCAAAGCGCGGACGGCGGCCTCGCGGGCCGCCGTTCTTCACGCCTTACCGATGCGCTGCGACGCTCAAGCGTCGAGCAGGATTCGCAGCATGCGGCGCAGCGGTTCCGCCGCGCCCCACAACAGTTGATCGCCAACCGTGAATGCCGACAGGTACTCCGGCCCCATCGACATCTTGCGCAGGCGACCGACCGGAATCGTCATCGTGCCGGTCACCGCCGCAGGCGTCAAATCGGTCATCGACGCTTCACGCGTATTCGGCACCACCTTCACCCAGTCATTGGCCTGGCCGATGATGTCCGTCAGTTCGTCTAACGGCACATCCTTGGTCAACTTGATGGTCAGCGCCTGGCTGTGGCAACGCATCGCACCGATGCGCACGCACAGACCGTCCACCGGAATAGCGCGGGTGTTCGGGAAACCGTCGCCCAGCCCCAGGATCTTGTTGGTCTCGGCACCGCCCTTCCACTCTTCCTTCGACTGACCGTTGCCCAGATCCTTGTCGATCCAGGGAATCAGGTTGCCGCCCAGCGGCACGCCGAATTGCTTGGTCTCGTCGGCCGTGAGCGCGTGTTGCTTCGCGAGGACCTTGCGGTCGATCTCGAGAATGGCCGAGTGCGGATCATCCAGCAACGCCTTGACTTCGGCGTTGATGCTACCGAACTGCGTGAGCAGCTCGCGCATGTGCTGCGCGCCGCCGCCCGATGCCGCCTGATACGTCATCGACGTGAGCCAGTCGACCAGACCATGCTGGAACAGACCGCCCAGCCCCATCAGCATGCAGCTCACCGTGCAGTTGCCGCCGACGAAGTTCTTGGTGCCCTTGCTGAGCGAGTGCTTGATCACGTCGAGGTTGACCGGATCGAGCACGATGATCGCATCGTCCTTCATGCGCAGTGTCGAGGCCGCGTCGATCCAATAGCCGCTCCAGCCCGCCGCGCGCAGCTTCGGGAAGATCTCGGTCGTGTAATCACCGCCCTGGCAGGTAATGATGATGTCGCACTTTTTCAGCTCGTTGACATCATTGGCGTCTTTCAGCGAAGTCTCGTTCTTCGCCATCGACGGGGCTTTTCCGCCCGCGTTGCTGGTGCTGAAAAACACCGGCTCGATCAAGGCGAAGTCGTTCTCCTGTTGCATGCGCTGCATCAGAACCGAACCGACCATGCCCCGCCAACCTACCAGACCTACGGTTTTCATTTATCCACTCTCTTATCGTTGCAATTGCGCCGAGGGGCGTCTCTCGACGCCCCGTCAACGTTATAGCGCGGCAACCACTGCCGCGCCCATCTCGCGCGTACCGACCTTGGTCGCGCCTTCCTGCCAGATGTCGGGCGTGCGCAGACCTTGCGCCAGCACCTTCTTCACCGCATTCTCCACGCGATCGGCCTGTTCCGCACGGCCCAGCGTGTAACGCAGCATCATAGCCGCCGACAGGATCGTGGCCAACGGATTGGCGACACCCTTGCCGGCGATATCGGGCGCCGAACCGTGCGACGGCTCGTACAGCCCCTTGTTATTCGCATCCAGCGACGCCGACGGCAGCATGCCGATCGACCCCGTGAGCATCGCGGCCTCATCCGACAGAATATCGCCGAACATGTTGCCGGTCACCACCACGTCGAAGTTCTTCGGCGCCTTGACCAGTTGCATCGCGGCGTTGTCGACGTACATGTGCGAGAGTTCGACCTCCGGATACTGCTTGGCGACCTCGATCATGGTGTCGCGCCACAGTTGCGACGTCTCGAGCACATTGGCCTTGTCCACCGAACACAAGCGCTTGTCGCGCTTGGCTGCGGCCTGAAATGCGACGTGCGCGATGCGCTCCACTTCCGGCACGCTATACCGCATGGTATCAAAACCTTCGCGCGCCCCTTCGAAAGCGCCATCGGGCGACTGGCGGAAGCCCTTCGGCTGGCCGAAGTAGATGTCGCCGTTCAGCTCACGAATGATCAGGATATCGAGCCCTGCCACGATTTCCGGCTTCAGGCTCGATGCATCGGCCAGTTCCTTGTACAGGATGGCCGGACGGAAGTTGGCGAACAGCTGCAGATGCTTGCGCAGCCCCAGAATCGCCTGCTCGGGACGCAGTGCGCGCTCGAGCGAATCGTATTTCCAGTCGCCCACGGCGCCGAACAGAATGGCATCCGCTTCCTTGGCGAGCTTGAGCGTGGCGTCCGGCAGCGGATGACCCGCCGCCTCGTAGCCGGCGCCGCCCACGGGCGCTTCTTCCAGTTCAAACGTCTCGCCAAGTGCGTTCAGCACATTGACGGCTTCCGTCACGATTTCCGGACCAATGCCGTCACCCGGCAACACTGCAATTTTCATGCGATCTCCTTGTGTGCGCGGGCCTCAGCCCGGCAGGCGCGTTGCGAGCCACGGCTGCTTGGCGAGCCGCTCGGCCTCGTAGGCGCGAATCTTGTCGGCGTGACGCAGCGTCAGGCCAATGTCGTCGAAACCGTTCAACATGCAGTACTTGCGGAACGGCGCGATGTCGAACTCGTAAGCGCGACCGTCGGGCGTCATCACCGCTTGCTTGTCCAGATCGATGGTCACCTGAAAGCCGTTGAACGCGGCGGTCTCGTTGAACAGGTGATCGACCTGCATCTCCGACAACGCGATCGGCAACAGCCCGTTCTTGTAGCAGTTGTTGAAGAAGATGTCGGCGAAGCTCGGCGCGATGATCGCGCGGAAGCCGAATTGCTGCAACGCCCACGGGGCGTGCTCACGCGAGCTGCCGCAGCCGAAGTTCTTGCGTGCGAGCAGCACCGTGGCGCCCTGATAACGCGGCTGATTGAGCACGAAGTTCGGGTTGAGCGGACGCGCGCTGCAATCCTGGCCCGGCTGGCCGACATCGAGATAACGCCACTCGTCGAACAGGTTCGGACCGAAGCCCGTGCGCTTGATCGACTTCAGGAATTGCTTGGGGATGATCGCGTCGGTATCGACGTTTTCGCGATCCAGCGGCGCCACCAACCCCGTATGGACGGTAAATTTTTCCATCACGAACCACCTGATCAAAACAGTTCGGCTGCGGCCGCGCCCGGAGAGCCCTGGCCGTCAAAACCGGAAATTTCGTAGGTGCGCACGCGCGGCGAATGCCCGCGCGATGCGCACCGTCGCATCACTTCTTCGCGGCGTTCTCGAGGGCCGAGCCGGCGGCTTGCGTATCCTTGCCGAGGCCCGCCATCGTGTTGCAGCCCGCCACGCCCAGCACCAGCATCGCACCGATCAGCATCCACAGTTTCTTCATGGTTTTTTCTCTGTCAAAGACGATGTCAAACGACGGTTATATCGATGCGAGCGCGTCAGACCAGACGACGCACGTCGACGAAATGGCCTTCGATGGCGGCGGCCGCGGCCATCGCCGGACTCACGAGGTGCGTACGCCCGCCCGCGCCCTGACGGCCTTCGAAGTTACGATTCGAGGTCGAGGCGCAACGCTCGCCCGGCTCCAGACGGTCGGCATTCATCGCCAGACACATCGAGCAGCCCGGCTCGCGCCATTCGAAGCCGGCGGCCTTGAAGACCTGATCCAGCCCTTCCTGCTCGGCCTGATGCTTCACCAGCCCCGACCCGGGCACGACCATCGCCAGCCGCACGTTCGGCGCCACACGGCGACCGAGCGTCTTCACAACGTATGCCGCCGCGCGGATATCTTCGATACGCGAGTTGGTGCACGAGCCAATGAACACCTTGTCGACGTTGACACTGGCCATCGGCGTGTTCGGCGTCAGCGCCATGTACTCGAGCGCGCGCTCCATGGCACTGCGCTTGACCGGGTCTTTTTCCTTCTCGGGATCCGGCACACGGTCTTCGATACTCACGACCATCTCTGGCGACGTGCCCCAGCTCACTTGCGGGCGCAACGTGTTCGCGTCGATCTCGACCACGTGGTCGAACGCGGCGCCCGGATCGGTGTGGAACGTACGCCAGTAGGCTTCGGCCTGCTGGAATTCCACGCCCGAGGGTGCGAACGGACGGCCCTTCACGTACTGGATCGTCGTGTCGTCCACCGCCACCAGACCCGCACGCGCACCGGCCTCGATGGCCATGTTGCACACCGTCATCCGGCCTTCCATCGTGAGCGAGCGGATCGCCGAGCCGGCGAATTCGATCGTGTAGCCCGTGCCGCCGGCCGTGCCGATCTTGCCGATGACGGCCAGCACGATGTCCTTGGCGGAACAACCGCGCGGCAGCGTGCCTTCGACCTTCACGAGCATGTTCTTGCTCTTTTTCATGAGCAGCGTCTGCGTGGCGAGCGTGTGCTCGACTTCAGACGTGCCGATGCCGAACGCCAGTGCACCGAACGCGCCGTGCGTGGACGTGTGCGAATCGCCGCAGACCACCGTCATGCCGGGCAGCGTGGCGCCCTGCTCCGGGCCGATCACGTGCACGATGCCCTGACGCAGGTCGTTCATCTTGAATTGGGTGATGCCGAAGCTGTCGCAGTTGTTGTCGAGCGTGTCGACCTGCAGACGCGAAATCGGATCGGCGATACCTTGCGTGCGGTCGGTGGTCGGCACATTGTGATCCGACACCGCGAGATTGGCAGACAGTCGCCAGACCGGACGCTGCGCGAGTTTTAGCCCCTCAAACGCCTGCGGACTGGTCACCTCGTGCAACAGATGACGGTCGATGTAGAGCAACGTAGTGCCGTCGTCCTCGGTATGCACGACATGTGCATCCCACAATTTGTCATACAGCGTCTTGGCCATGATAAAAACGCGGGGCTAAATATCGTTGTAGGAACAAACGTCGTTCCGTGAACTTTTGATTATGCCATAGCGCTTTCGCGCCGGCGGAATACGAAATCCCCGGGAAACCGGGCGGTAAACGCACGATCAACCGGGGATTTGTGCGAATCACGGCAGCTTGTGCCGTGGCTTCGAATATAGCGCAACGAGGGCTCGTTGCGGCGCCGCACCGCCTTGCCGTTTCGGCAAGGTTGCGGTGCCGGCACGGCAAGGAGGCGCCGTGCCGAACGCCTCCGACAGGCTTAGCGCTTGTCGATGGTCGCGACTTCGCGCGGCGTGTGGCCGATGAACAGCTGACGCGGACGACCAATCTTCTGGTCCGGCTCACCGATCATTTCGTTCCACTGCGCGATCCAGCCCACGGTACGGGCCAGTGCGAAGATGCAGGTGAACATCGACGTCGGGATGCCCAGCGCGCGCTGAACGATACCCGAATAGAAGTCGACGTTCGGGTACAGCTTGCGCGACACGAAGTATTCGTCTTCCAACGCGATCTTCTCGAGCTGCATGGCCAGCTTGAACAGCGGGTCGTCGTGCAGGCCCAGTTCGTTGAGCACTTCGTAGCACGTCTCGCGCATGAGCTTGGCGCGCGGGTCGTAGTTCTTGTACACGCGGTGACCGAAGCCCATGAGCTTCACGCCCGAGTTCTTGTCCTTCACCTGCTTGATGAATTCGGGGATCTTGTCCGGCGAACCGATCTGCTCGAGCATGTTCAGCGCGGCTTCGTTCGCACCGCCGTGCGCCGGGCCCCACAGACACGCGATACCGGCAGCGATACAGGCGAACGGGTTGGCACCCGACGAACCGGCCAGACGCACGGTCGACGTGGAGGCGTTCTGCTCGTGATCGGCGTGCAGGATCAGGATGCGGTCGAGGGCGCGCACCAGCACGTCGTTGACCTCGTACTCTTCGCACGGGTTCGCGAACATCATGCGCATGAAGTTCGCGCTGTACGACAAGTCGTTGCGCGGATACACGAACGGCTGGCCGATGCTGTACTTGTACGCCATCGCGACGAGCGTCGGCAGCTTGGCCATCAGGCGGATGGCCGAGACTTCGCGGTGCGTCGGATTGTTGATGTCCAGCGAGTCGTGATAGAACGCCGACAAGGCGCCGACCGAACCGGTCAGCACAGCCATCGGGTGCGCGTCACGACGGAAACCGCGGAAGAAGAAGTTCATCTGCTCGTGCACCATCGTGTGACGGGTCACGGTCTTGACGAATTCGTCCTTCTGCTGGGCGTTCGGCAGTTCGCCCTTGAGCAGCAGATAGGAGGTCTCGAGGAAGTCGCAGTGGGTGGCCAACTGCTCGATCGGGTAGCCGCGATACAGCAGCTCGCCCTTGTCGCCATCGATGTACGTGATGGCGGAATTGCACGACGCCGTCGACATGAAGCCCGGGTCATACGTAAACTTGCCGGTCTGGCCGTACAGCTTGCGGATATCGATTACATCCGGGCCCATCGTTCCCTGATAGATCGGCAGTTCGACGCTGGGCGAACCGTCAGAGAAAGATAGGGTGGCTTTAACATCAGACGGAGTCATATCGCTTCCTCAAAAAAATACTTAAACCCCTACACGGCACGCAAAAGCGCCAGCAGGCGCTGCACGTCCGGCCCGTCCAGATCCGCGTCGGGCTCTTTACGCGCTAGCAGCAGATCCATCAAATCGTTGTCGCTCAAATCGAGCAACCTGGTGAGGGCGCCCACATCCTCGTCGGTCATCGAGGCTTCGTACTTCGCGAAGAAGCGTTCGAGAATGAGGTCGTTTTCCAGCAAACCGCGGCGTGCCCGCCAACGCAGGCGGGCACGTTTGACCGGATCGGACTGGTGATTGGTATCCGGCATGATCGCTAGGTCAGACGGCGCGACGCACCATCAGCTCCTTGATCTTGCCGATGGCCTTCGTCGGGTTCAAACCCTTCGGGCATACATCCACGCAGTTCATGATCGTGTGGCAGCGGAACAGGCGGTACGGATCTTCCAGGTTGTCCAGACGCTCGCCGGTGGCCGTGTCGCGGCTATCCGCAATAAAGCGATACGCCTGCAGAAGACCGGCCGGACCGACGAACTTGTCCGGATTCCACCAGAAGCTCGGGCACGACGTGGAGCACGACGCGCAAAGAATGCATTCGTACAGACCGTCGAGCTCATCGCGCTGTTCGGGCGACTGCAGACGCTCCTTCTCCGGTGCCGGCTCGGGGTTGATCAGGTACGGCTTGATCGAGTGGTACTGGTTGAAGAAGTGCGTCATGTCGACGATCAGATCGCGAATGACGGGCAGCCCCGGCAGCGGCTTCAGCACGATCTTGTTCGGCAGATCGTTCATGTTGGTCAGGCAGGCCAGACCGTTCTTGCCGTTGATGTTCATCGCATCCGAACCGCACACGCCTTCGCGGCACGAGCGGCGGAACGCGATGCCTTCATCGAGCTTCTTGAGCTTGACCAGGGCGTCGAGCAGCATGCGCTCATGACCGTCGAGTTCGACCTCGTAGGTCTGCATGTACGGTGCGGCATCCTTGTCCGGATCGTAGCGGTAGACTTCAAAAATACGTTTCATGATCTTGCGAATCCCTTAGAACGTCCGCGCCTTGGGCGGAACCGAGTCGACGGTCAGCGGCTTCAACTGCACCGGCTTGTAATCCAGACGGTTGCCTTCGCTGAAGAACAGCGAGTGGCGCATCCAGTTGGCGTCGTCGCGCTCCGGATAATCGCTGTGCGCGTGCGCGCCACGGCTTTCCTTGCGGGCTTCGGCTGCGATCATGGTGGCCTTGGCCACTTCGATCAGGTTGTCCACTTCCAGCGCTTCCATGCGCGCCGTGTTGAACACCTTCGACTTGTCCTTCAGGTGAACGTGCGACACGCGCTCGGCCACTTGCTTGATCTCGTCCACGCCTTCCTTGAGCAGGTCGGACGTGCGGAACACGCCGGCATGCTTCTGCATCGTCGCGCGGATGTCGTTGGCGATGTCCTGTGCGTACTCGCCCGTGCTGGAGGCTTCCAGACGGCCCAGACGCGCCATGGCGTTGTCGCCGGCATCGGCGGGCAGCGGCTTGTGCTCGCCGTGGTTCTTCACGAAGTCGACGATGTGGTTACCGGCCGCACGGCCGAACACCACGAGGTCGAGCAGCGAGTTCGTGCCCAGACGGTTGGCACCGTGGACCGACACGCACGAGCACTCGCCCACGGCGTAGAAGCCGTTGACCGGGGTCGATTCGCCGTTTTGCTGCACGACAACCTGACCGTTGTAGTTCGTCGGAATGCCACCCATCTGGTAGTGGATGGTCGGCACGACGGGGATCGGTTCCTTGATCGCGTCGACGTTGGCGAACTTCAGGGCGATTTCGCGAATCGACGGCAGGCGCTTCATGATCGTCTCGGCACCGATGTGCGAGAGGTCGAGCAGCACGTAGTCGCCGTTCGGGCCGCAGCCACGGCCTTCCTTGATTTCCTGGTCCATCGAGCGCGACACGAAGTCACGCGGCGCCAGATCCTTCAGCGTCGGGGCATAGCGCTCCATGAAGCGCTCGCCGTTCGAGTTGCGCAGAATACCGCCCTCACCGCGCACGCCTTCGGTAATCAGCACGCCCGCACCGGCCACGCCAGTCGGGTGGAATTGCCAGAATTCCATGTCTTCGAGCGGAATGCCCGCACGCGCGGCCATGCCAAGCCCGTCACCGGTGTTGATGAACGCGTTGGTCGAGGCGGCATACACACGGCCGGCACCGCCGGTCGCGAACAGCGTGCACTTGGCTTCGAGCAGGTAGACTTCGCCGGTTTCGAGTTCGAGCGCCGACACACCGAGCACGTCGCCGTCTTCGTTGCGAATCAGGTCGAGCGCCATCCACTCCACGAAGAAGTGGGTCTTGGCCGCCACGTTCTGTTGATACAGCGTGTGCAGCAGCGCGTGACCGGTACGGTCGGCGGCCGCGCAAGCGCGCTGGACCGGCTTCTCGCCGTAATTGGCCGTGTGACCGCCGAACGGGCGCTGGTAGATCGTGCCGTCCGCGTTACGGTCGAACGGCATGCCGAAGTGTTCCAATTCGTAGACGGCGTTCGGCGCCTGACGGCACATGAACTCGATCGCATCCTGGTCGCCGAGCCAGTCGGAGCCCTTGATGGTGTCGTAGAAGTGGTAGTGCCAGTTGTCTTCGCTCATATTGCCGAGCGAGGCGCCAATGCCGCCCTGAGCGGCCACGGTATGCGAACGGGTGGGGAACACCTTGGACAGCACGGCGACCGACAGACCGGCCTTGGCCAGTTGCAGCGACGCGCGCATGCCCGAACCACCTGCGCCCACGATGACAACGTCAAAGCGACGACGCGGCAGCGAATTTTTAATTGCAGCCATTCTTTACACTCTCCACAGAATCTGCGCGGCATAGCCAGCACACGCCAGCAGCCAGACGATCGTCAACGTGTACAGCGCCAGTCGCACACCGACCGGCTTGACGTAGTCCATCCAGATGTCGCGCACACCGACCCACGCGTGATAGAACACCGCGAGCAGCGTGACGAACGTCGCCAGCTTCATCCACTGATGCGAAAAGATGCTTGCCCAGCCTTCGTAGGAGAAATCCTTGGCGGTGAAGAACCACACCAGCAGGATCACGGTGTACACGGCCATGATGACCGCGGTCAGACGCTGCGCCATCCAGTCGCGCAGGCCGTAGTGGGCGCCGACGACCAGGCGCTTCGAACCGATATTGTTCTGTGCCATCTTAGAACGCTCCGAACAGCTTGAGGGCGACGGCCAGCGTCAGCACCAGCGACACGACCAGCACGACCACGGCCGAATTCTTGCCGCCTTCCTTGCTCACGGCGTCGTGATTGAAGTCCATGCGCAGATGGCGCACGCCGGCGCAGAAGTGCTGCAGGA
Organism: Pandoraea cepalis; assembly: GCF_902459665.1. Lineage (GTDB taxonomy): Bacteria > Pseudomonadota > Gammaproteobacteria > Burkholderiales > Burkholderiaceae > Pandoraea > Pandoraea cepalis. The sequence goes on from NZ_CABPSL010000005.1 coordinate 63,124, forward strand.
AGCCCCACGACAGTGCCAGGATGACAAGTTTGACAAACCAGTTGGAGGCGATGCTTCGCAGAACGTCGAAGCTGAGTTCCGACGTGAGGCTCTGTTCGAACAAATAAAGCGCGAACGGCAACAGAAGGAACAAGATCACACCGCTAATACGGTGCAGAATGGACACGATCCCAGCCAGCGGGAGACGGTACGAGACAATCTGTCCAATACCGATATTCCTGTAGACTGGCCGCTCTTTTTTTACCACTTCAGCCATGCTAGACCCCATGTAGTTACATCAGCCCCAGATTTTAGCGCCGATTCTAGTGCGTTGCACCATACCGGTTCCAATGCTCCGGAAATTCCTGCCGGCAGCACGCACTCCGCCGCCTCTCATGCTCGACTTTCAGGCACTCACCGGCCACGACGCCGGCTCGCCCCTGGGAAGTCACCACCCTCTCAATGCGTCAACTCAATTCGTTCTGGTAATGATGTTCCGTCGTCACGTACCAGCCCCGGCGCACTTCCACCGGCTTGTCCCCATAAGTGTAGGAAACGCGCTCGACGCTCAACAGCGGGAACCCCTTCGGCACCTTGAGCAGATCGGCGGTCATGTCGTCCGCGGCCACGGCGCGAACTTTTTCCACGGCGCGAATCATGCGTGTGCCGAATTCATCTTCGAACAGGCCGTACATCGGCCCCTTGTATTCATTCAGCCTTTCCGCCGTCAAGCCGCGGAAAAGTGCGCCCGGCAACCAGATTTCGTCGAGCACCGTGGGACGGTCCGAGAAATCCATCATGCGGCGGATCAGAATGACGCCATCGCCTGCGCGCAAATCGAGCTGGCGCGCGATTTCCGCCGGCGCACGCATACGGCGGCACTCGATCAGGCGGCTGGGCGGGTGATGGGGTTCGCCCGAATCGGGCGCGAGTCGCAGAAACCGGAACTGCACCCGGTCCTCGTGATGGGTCGCGACGAACGTGCCGCGCCCCTGACGGCGCACAAGCAGGTTTTCTGCAGCCAGCTCGTCGATGGCTTTGCGCACCGTTCCCTGGCTCACCTTGAAACGGGCGGCCAGCTCGACTTCGCTGGGAATGATTTCGCCGGGCTTCCATTCGCCGGCTTGCAGACCCTGGGTAATGAGCCCCTTGATCTGCTGGTACAGCGGGCTGAAGGTCGGCGACGCCCCTGCCGAAGCCGCACTCTGCGGGGCCTGGGAGGCCGGTGCGGCGTCACGCGCGCTGTCCGGTCGCTGCGGAGCATCGACAGGCGTCGTGGGGTTGGATGTGTCGCGAACATTCGCATTCATGGCGGCGATTTGACCACAAATCAAGACCTTCGTCTATCGAATAACAGCAATAATCCTATGTCTTATATAAGACATAAGATACAGTTGACATTCGTTGTGGTGACTCCTACACTGGCGCGGGCTAACAGGGGCCTGCAGACGCAGCACGACTATCTTATAAGAGAGTCCGGCGCTTCGCACTTATTCACGGCAGTCGACCCCGCAGCCCGCAAGCTTCCGTAGGTCAAGGAATTTTAGGGGCTTTGTGTGACGCGGCGCTGTCAGCCTGGCGAAAATGCCACCCGGACGGCGAGCTTACTCCGAGCTTCGCAGGAATTTGTACACGTCTGGAGAGATTCTCATGGCAAAACCCGCAATGCGTGTCGCCGTCACCGGCGCCGCTGGCCAAATCGGCTACTCCCTGCTGTTCCGCATCGCCAATGGCGACATGCTCGGCAAGGATCAGCCCGTCATCCTGCAACTGCTCGACCTCCCGCAAGCTCAAGCCGCCGTCAAGGGCGTTGTGATGGAGCTGGAAGATTGCGCATTCCCGCTGCTCGCCGGCGTGGTTGTGACCGACGACCCCAAGGTCGCCTTCAAGGATGCCGACGTCGCCCTGCTGGTGGGTGCCCGTCCGCGCTCGAAGGGCATGGAGCGCAAGGATCTGCTCGAAGCCAACGGCGCAATCTTCACGGTGCAGGGCAAGGCCCTGGATGAAGTCGCCAAGCGTGACGTCAAGGTGCTGGTCGTCGGCAACCCGGCCAACACCAACGCCTATATCGCCATGAAGTCGGCACCGAACCTGCCGAAGGAAAACTTCACCGCGATGCTGCGCCTGGACCACAATCGCGCCCTCTCGCAACTCGCCGCCAAGACCGGCAAGCCGGTCGCGAGCATCGAGAAGCTGGCCGTGTGGGGCAACCACTCGCCGACGATGTACGCCGACTACCGCTTCGCCACGATCGACGGCCAGAGCGTCAAGTCGATGATCAACGACGACGTGTGGAACAACGACGTGTTCCTGCCCACGGTCGGCAAGCGCGGCGCCGCCATCATCGAAGCCCGTGGCCTGTCGTCGGCCGCTTCGGCAGCCAACGCGGCCATCGACCACATCCATGACTGGGTGCTGGGCTCGAACGGCAAGTGGGTCACGATGGGTATCCCGTCGGACGGCTCGTACGGCATTCCGCAAGACGTGATCTACGGCGTGCCGGTGATCTGCGAAAACGGCAAGTACAAGCGCGTGGAAGGCCTCGAGATCGACGCCTATTCGCGCGAAAAGATGAACTTCACGCTCAACGAACTCGAAGAAGAGCGCGCTGGCGTGGCACATCTGCTGGGCTAATCCCCCAGGGACTCGACCCCGGACGCCGTCATAAGCGTCGTCGGGGGCCGAAACTGCGCCGGCGGCTTACCCCCACTGCCGGCGCAACTCCCGCGATCGACGGAACGGCTTTAACGTCCGCAGCCCAGTGACGACATTTTGCGCAACGGTCCGCGCCATCTATCGCGCTATGACCCCGGCACGACGTCACGCAACACCGAGCGATTTCTTGGCCAAGCCAATGCCACGCCTGACTGCCGCACCCCGCGCGCCACACCGGACGACCGGTGAGCGCGCAATGCCCGCAGCGAGCGCGCCGCATGATGCCCGGCGTTGGCTTCGCCAAGCTTCCCGCCCGACCCCCGTCATGTCCTCGCTCGACAACGGCTTCACGCGCGAGCGCCGTCCGGCCCCGCGCCCTCTCGAATTCCGCACTGCAACACCCCGTTCAACGACGCCGGTCCGTACCGCCGACGCCAATGGCGCTTCGCACGAAGGAATTGAAAAAATTTGTACGGTGACGCCGACCAACGCAAACTTCGTACGATAATCTGCGTTTTTGTCGCACCTTACCTATTGTTTGGAGATTCACCATGAAGAAGCTTTGCCTGACCGTGTTGGTCGCCCTTTGCTCTGCCGCCATCGTGCCCGCCGCGTTTGCCACTGAACCGGCCAGCAAGACGACGGCCAAGAAGGCCGCACCGAAGAAGAAGCTCAAGCACGCGCCGGCCAAGAAGAAGGCGACCGTTGCCGCTACGCCGGTGCAACCGGTGGACGGTTCGGAACTGTGGAGCTGCAAGGAAAACGAGAAGCTCTTTATCAAGGGCGACATGAAACGCGACCAGGTGCTCACCATGTTCTGGGAAGGTCGCAACTACAAGCTGCCGCGTCAGCAGACGACGACCGGTGCAGACCGTTTCTACGACGCCGCCAGCGGTTTGGATCTGGTGGTGATTCCGGCCAAGGCCATGCTGTTCACGCACCGTGATGGCGGCAGCCGACTGGCCGACGAGTGTTTGACGCGCGAAATGGCGGAGCACGACAAGCTCGCCCCGACGCAATCGGTTCAACTGATCAATGTGACCAACTGAGCCACGCTCGGTTGACATCGATCGCTCGAGGCGCCGGCCGCTTTCCTGTTGCCGCCTCGGCATGACATGCAGTCCCCGGCGTACCGGTTACGCCGGTCGCTCGCCGTACCGGCATCGACACGGGCGCCCACGCCGGCGCCCCTGCGATGCCGGGTTTCATCGAATGGCATTACCACCGCTTCGTTTTTCTGTATCACTCAAGGAAAGATCATGGCCCACAACCTCCACAAAACGCTTAAAGAGTTCAAGCTCGGCGGCGACAAGAAAGGCAAGTTCTACTCGCTGCCCCAACTGGGTAAAGCCCTGGGTGTGAACGTCGAACGCCTGCCGGTGTCGATCCGCATCGTGCTCGAGTCGGTGCTGCGCAATTGCGACGGCAAGAAGGTCACCGAGGCGCACGTCCAGCAACTGGCCAACTGGAAGCCGAATGCCGAGCGCGTCGACGAAATCCCGTTCGTCGTGGCACGCGTTGTGCTGCAGGATTTCACGGGCGTACCGCTGCTGGCCGATCTGGCCGCGATGCGTAACGTTGCCGAGCGCCAGGGCAAGAACCCGAAGCGCATCGAGCCGCTCGTGCCGGTGGATCTGGTGGTTGACCACTCGGTCACGATCGATCACTTCCGCGAGAAGAAGGCGCTCGACCTGAACATGAAGCTGGAATTCCAGCGCAACAACGAACGCTATCAGTTCATGAAGTGGGGGATGCAGGCGTTCGACACATTCGGCGTCGTGCAACCGGGCTATGGCATCGTGCACCAGGTGAACCTGGAATACCTCGCCCGTGGCGTGCACAAGAAGGACCACGTGTTCTACCCGGACACCCTGGTCGGTACCGACAGCCACACGACCATGATCAACGGTATCGGCGTGGTGGGCTGGGGCGTGGGCGGCATCGAAGCCGAAGCCGGCATGCTGGGTCAACCGGTGTACTTCCTCACGCCTGACGTTGTCGGTGTGGAGCTGACGGGCCGTCTGCGCGAAGGCGTGACCGCCACCGATCTGGTGCTGACGATCACGGAAATGCTGCGCCGCGAGAAGGTCGTCGGCAAGTTCGTCGAATTCTTCGGCGAAGGCACGACGAGCCTGGCGCTGCCGGACCGCGCCACCATCGCCAATATGGCGCCGGAATATGGTGCCACGATGGGCTTCTTCCCGGTCGACGAAAAGACGATCGACTACTTCAAAGGCACGGGTCGCACGAAGTCGGAAATCGACGCCTTCGAATCGTACTTCAAGGCCCAGAAGCTGTTCGGCATTCCGAAGAAGAACGACATCGACTACACGAAGACGCTGTCGCTGGATCTGGGCACGGTGGCACCGTCGCTGGCGGGTCCGAAGCGTCCGCAGGACCGCATCGAAATCGGCAACGTGAAGTCGACGTTCAAGGACCTGTTCACGAAGCCGGTCGCCGAGAACGGTTTCAACAAGACCGAAGCGCAGTTCGACACAACTTACAAGACCGCTGGCGGCATCGACGTGAACAACGGCGACGTGCTGATCGCGGCCATCACGTCGTGCACGAACACGTCGAACCCGAGCGTGCTGCTCGCGGCCGGCCTGCTGGCCAAGAAGGCGGTGGAAGCCGGCCTGAAGGTCGCACCGCACATCAAGACGTCGCTCGCCCCGGGAAGCCGCGTGGTGACCGAGTACCTCGAAGCGGCCGGCCTGCTGCCGTACCTCGAGAAGTTGGGTTTTGGCGTGACGGCCTACGGCTGCACGACCTGTATCGGTAATGCTGGCGATCTGACGGCCGAGCTGAACGACGTGATCGTGAAGAACGACATGGTTGCCGCCGCCGTACTGTCGGGCAACCGTAACTTCGAAGCGCGCATTCACCCGAACATTCGTGCCAACTTCCTGGCGTCGCCGCCGCTGGTCGTGGCCTACGCCATCGCCGGCAACGTCACGCGCGACCTGATGACCGAGCCGGTCGGCAAGGGCCGTGGCGGAAAGGAGATCTTCCTGGGCGACATTTGGCCGACCAGCGAAGAAGTCCAGAAGCTGATGAAGTTCGCGATGAACGCGAAGACCTTCAAGGCGAACTACGACACTGTGAAGGATCCGAGCCCGCTGTGGGCCAAGGTCAAGGGTTCGAAGGGCCAGGTCTACGATTGGCCGGGTTCGACGTACATCGCCGAGCCGCCGTTCTTCGAAGGCTTCACGATGGAGCCGAACGCCGACATCAAACCGATCCATGGCGCGCGCGCGCTGGGCGTGTTCGGCGACTCGGTCACGACCGACCACATCAGCCCGGCCGGCTCCATCAAGGAAAGCTCGCCCGCAGGCAAGTGGCTGCTCGAAAACGGCGTGCTCAAGGCCGATTTCAACAGCTACGGCTCGCGTCGTGGTAACCACGAAGTGATGATGCGCGGCACGTTCGCCAACGTGCGCATCAAGAACCTGATGATCCCGGTGCAGGCCGACGGCTCGCGCGTGGAAGGCGGCCTGACGATTCACCAGCCGAGCGGCGAACAGTTGTCGATCTACGACGCTGCGATGAAGTATGTCGGCGAGAACACCCCGACGGTGGTGTTCGGTGGCGAAGAGTACGGTACGGGTTCGTCGCGTGACTGGGCGGCCAAGGGCACGCAACTGCTGGGCGTGAAGGCGGTCATCGCGCGCTCGTTCGAGCGTATCCACCGCTCGAACCTGGTCGGCATGGGCGTGCTGCCTTTGCAGTTCAAGGGGTCGGACAGCGCCCAGTCGCTGGGCATCACGGGCGAAGAAACGTACGACATCGAAGGTCTGTCGGCCGATATCAAGCCGCAACAGGACGTCACGCTGGTGATCCATCGCAAGAACGGCGACACGCAAAAGGTGCAAGTCCTGCTGCGTATCGACACACCGATCGAAGTGGATTACTACAAGCATGGCGGCATTCTGCCGTTCGTGCTGCGTCAGTTGTTGGCCGCTGCCTGATCAGCCACGCTGTCATGACCCACGCTGCCGGGTGACGATTCGTTGCCCGGCAGACTGCAAAACCCGGCCTCGTGCCGGGTTTTGTCTTGTTGGGAGGATGTGTCGCTGTCATGTCCGAAAATGACTAGCGCCTCATACGCCTCGCGCGTAGAGTGGCGGGCATAGTCTCTGCCCTCTTGCCGCCGGACCCACGCCGCCCCATGTCCATGCCCCTCGATCCCGAAGTCTGCTACAAGGCCGTCAGCGCTCGCGACCGGCGCTTCGACGGTTGGTTCTTCGTCGGCGTGTCGTCGACCGGCATCTACTGCCGGCCGGTGTGCAACGTGCGCACGCCCCGCTTTGAAAATTGCTCGTTCCATGGCAGCGCCGCCGCTGCAGAGAAGGCTGGCTTTCGTCCGTGCCTGAAATGCCGTCCCGAACTCGCACCTGGCCTCGCCCGTTTCGACGCCACCCGCGAACTCGCCGACGCCGCAGCCGCCATGATCGACGAAGGCTTCCTCAATCACGCCGGCCTCCCCGCCCTGGCAGCCCGAATCGGCATCACGGAACGCCATCTGCGCCGCATCTTTGCGGACGAATTCGGCGTCTCCCCAGTCGAATACGCGCAGACGCAACGACTTCTGCTGGCCAAGCGTCTGCTCACCGATACGGTCATGCCCGTCACGGAGGTCGCCCTCGCCGCCGGCTTCGGCAGCGTTCGACGCTTCAACGGTCTCTTCAAGACCCGCTACGGCTTCGCCCCCGGCCGGCTCCGCCTGAACGCGCGCCACGATGCCCTTCCCGACAGCGATCTCGTGTTCCAGCTCGCTTATCGACCGCCCTTTGCCTGGCACGCCCTGCTCGATTTTCTCGGCAACCGTGCCATCGAAGGCGTCGAGCGGCGCGAGGGCGACGTCTATACCCGCACGCTGAGCCTCGAACGCCAGGACGGGCAGACGGCCACGGGCTGGTGTCGCGTCACCCCGCTACCGGATCGCCATGCGCTTCAGGTGACATTGCCGCCCACGCTGGCCGGCAGCGTGCCGCAGGTGCTGGCCAAGCTTCGACATTTGTTCGATCTCGGCGCGCGCCCGGACGTAATCGACGCTCACCTCGGCCCACTCGCCGCGGCGACGCCCGGCCTGCGCGTCCCGGGGGCGGTCGATGGTTTCGAGATCGCCGTGCGCGCCATCGTCGGCCAGCAGATCACCGTCAAAGGCGCCCGACGCCTGCTCGGCCGGCTCGCGCAACGCTTCGGCACGCCCCTGCCCACCCCAGCGCACGGTCTGACGCACACGTTCCCGAGCGCCGCGCAACTCCTCGCCGTGCGCCCCGACGCCCTCGGCGAAGCCGGTATCATTCGGAGTCGCATCGCCGCCATTCACGGGGTGGCGCAGGTGATCGTCGATGGCCGCTTGCGGCTGGATCCCCTCGCGCCCCTGGACGCCACAATGGCGGCTCTGCTCGCGATCAAGGGCATTGGCCCCTGGACGGCGCAGTACATCGCAATGCGCGCGCTCGGCTCTCCCGATGCCATGCCGGTCGACGATCTGGTGCTGCGTCAGGCGCTCGGCGCGGCCGATGGGCGCGCCGTCGCCGCGCGGGCGGCACAATGGGCGCCATGGCGGGCGTATGCCGCGCTGCACGTCTGGCGCGCGGCAGCACAGGGACCGGCGGGCCAGCCGGTCGAGACGTTGCAGGAGGTGTGCGCATGACCCACTACGAAACGTATTACGACAGCCCGCTGGGCGACATGCTGCTCGTCGCCAACGGCGACGCCCTCACCGGCGTGTATTTCTCGCATCAAAAGTATTTTCCGCCAGCGGGTGATACGCGCCGCGATGGCGCCGACGTCGCGGTCCTGCGTGACGCGAAGCGCCAGCTCGACGAGTATTTTCACGAAGGACGACGCACCTTCGATCTGGCGCTGGCGGCGCAGGGCACGCCGTTTCAGCAAGGCGTCTGGGCCGAACTGCAACGCATTCCGTTCGGCGAGACACGCAGCTACGGCGACCTCGCGCACGCGTTGGGCGACCTCAACAAGTCGCGCGCGGTCGGTGCCGCGAACGGTCGAAATCCGATCGCGATCATCGTGCCCTGCCACCGCGTGATCGGCGCAGACGGCACCCTCACCGGCTACGCCAGCGGCGTCGAGCGCAAGCTCGCCTTGCTCTCGCTGGAAGGGGCCGCGCTCGCCCCGGTGACAGGTGCCACGCTGGCGGCCACGCGTCGAACCCGACTCTCGGCACCCGCCAATCTCGCGTTCGATTTCTGACGGCCCCGGGGCGGCAAGGCCGCGCCATGTCGTCATTTTCAGGGCCGGCACGATACAATCGGTGCGCGCGTCCCATCAATCGCGTTCACGCATGCCGTACAATCGTGAGTCCATGTATTTCTGCTTTGCACGACTATGCGCTCACGCACCGCCAAACGACTGACCCCCGACGCTGAAAAGCTGGTCGGCCACGCGCTCGCGCTCGCTGCCTCCGGCAGCCGTATCGAAGACCGCTTCTGGGAAGCCCAGCTCGACACGTTGCTCACGCGCGTGCTGCGCACCGGTAACCAACCGGCCATCGACGCCGCCCTTGACCATCTCCAGGCCAACCACAGCGAGGCCTATGGCGCGCTCGCCGATCTGATCGAGTCGCAAAGCGAATCCGCCGAACCGGAAGCCGAAGGTCAGGTGTGGGACGGTCTGCTCGTCGCCATCCCCATCCTCGCCTGGACCCGTTACGCGATTCCCTCGGGGCCGGTGAAAGCCGACGCGCTCATGCCCGTTCGCGCGCACCTGCACGCTCACGTGCTGGCCGAACCGGCGCGCGTGACCATTTCGCCGTATCTCTACAGCATCGACCAACTGCCGCGCACGCACTGCGAGTCGTGGAAGGTCACGCAGCAATTGGTACGCGCGGCGGTCGAGAACACCGAAGTCAAGCAACCCGGCAGCGACCTGCCGGAAACGGCCCCGATTCTCGCCGACCCGCGCTTCCTGCTGGCGGCCGTCAGCGTACCCAAGGGCGCGCCGATGTTCCGTTGGCAGGAAGAAGGGGCGCGCCACGCCGAACGCGGTCAATGCCAGGAGGCATGGTCGACGCAGGGCGGCCCTAACCTCAATGCGCTGCTGCCTGGCTGCGAAATCGAGTGCCTGCTGCCCGACGCCTATTACGCGAGCTGCCGCGAAGCCGACGAGCGCATCCGGCCCCACACGATCCGCACGGCGCTGCGCTATCTCGAAGACGTGCTCACCCTCACGCCGGCCGAGCTGCGCGCCGTGGTGGCGGGCTTCGGCGAGCAGAACATTGACGAGTACCGCATCGGCTTCACGCAGCGGGGCAGCAACGACGTCATCTATGGGGTCGTGTGGCCGCTGTACGGTCGCGAGAATGGCGAGATCGAAGGCGGCGCGCTCGAGGAAGTCGCCGATCTGCTCAAGGCCTGCGGTGTGACCGAGATTCGCAAGCACCCGGGGCGCTTCGATCCGGAGTATTGCGACGATTGCGGCGTGCCGTTGTATCCGGATCCGGTGGGCGAAATCGTGCATGCGGAAATGCCGGAGGACGCCGAACCGAGCCGTCCGCATTTCCACTGATCGGCCGCGCGTCGAAGCGACGCGAGACGACAGCAAGACAATGGCCGTGCCTGATCAGCGCACGGCCATTTTATTTGGGCGACGCGTTCGGCGTGCTCCGCCTAATCACCCGGTGCCGATGGCAATGGCAATGGCGATGGCAATGGCGATGGCGATGGCGATGGCAACGACGACGGCAACGTCACGACACATCGATGCAGCCCATGTCCCGATGCAAGATACTTGCGCTCGAACGGCGTCATCGGGATGACGCCCCCCTCAGGCGTCCAGACCTCGACGACCGGACGCACACCGCAGAGCCACTCGACGGCCAACGCCATTTCCTCGATGTAGAGATCCCAGTTGCTGCGGCACTCCAGCACGCCGCCGAGCGCCACCACCGTGGGGAACACCGCGTGAGCATGCCAGCGTCGGGCGAGTTGGCCGATCTTCGGCCACGGGTTCGGATAGAGAAGGTAATGACGTGCCGGGCGAATGTCGGCCTCGAACAGTTGCCGCCAGAAGTCGACCAGATCGGCCCGCACCCACACGAAGTTCTCGGGCCACGCACCGCCCCACCAATCCTTGCCGCGCACGATGCGGCTCTCCGATTGATCGATGCCAATGACGAAGTGATCGGGAAACTGCGTGGCCAGGCGCAACGTGCTTTCGCCGACACCGCATCCCGCATCGATGATCAGCGGTGCGGCGCCGGCGCTGCGCCACGCGACGATGGCGGCCTCGAACGCCCCCGCGCTGTAGGCGGCGAGCGGCTTGCGAAAGACCGCGTCGCGATGACGACTGACGAGCGCCGCCAGTCTGTCGTGCGGGCCGGTTTGAGCACTGGCCACGGTGCGTGAATTTGCGAACATGCTGAAATGAAGAAACGCGGGGCGAACGAAAGGCGTGCCTGCCGCATGCACGAGGTTTTCTGCGCGGCGACGCGTCGGTCAGGCCCGCATTGTAGCGCTCTGTAACTTTCGCGGTCAGTCCTGTTACGTCTGAGGACTTGCCCGGCGGGCGTCGGCGACTTTTTTTCGGTTAAGATGGGAGCCGCTTTGCCGTTGTCTATCATAATGCGGTCAAGCCTCTTCGCGAGCGGCGCGTGCCGAAGACGCCTACGATGGGTCGTCGCATGCCCGCATTGCTCTGCAATGCCTTAGCGCCCCCGAGAATACTTCAAGCAATGTCGAATCGATTTTTTCAACGCGCCGCCGGCGTCGTGATGCGCGCCGCGCGACAGGTCGTCGCAGCCGCACAGGCAGCACCCATCGCATCCGTCGTGTCCGTCGCTGTCCCGCTCTGCCTGTGCGCCGTTGCGGCCCCGGCACAGGCCTTCACCCTCGAACAACATCGCGCGCTGGTCGAGCAGTTCGTCAACACGCGTCACGCCGATCCGCTGGTGGCCGATTGCGCCGCGCACGCGAGTTTCGTCGTTGCCACACTGCCTGGATATGAGAGCGTCGAGTATGCCGACAACGCGCTCGATTCGGAGCACGCCAAGGTCTTGCCGTGGTCAGGGCCGTTTGACGACCACAAGCAACGTGTGGACGTCACGCAGATGGTCGAACTCGACGGCATCGGCAAGCGCACCAGCGGTCAAACGGACAACATCCATATTCGCTGCGGCTACGCCGACGGTCGCATGATGGGCTTCAACTATACGTCGCCGCTATCACAGGTCGAACAGCCGGTGAAGCGCGCCAAACGCGGCAGCACACACGGCAAGGTGAAGCACGCGGCCGCGAAATCGGGCAGGCATGGTACCTCGTCCAAGGCGTCGCGCGGGAAGTCGTCGGCAAAGTCGAGCAGCACCAAGAAGACCGCGACGAAAAAGAAATCGCACTGAGCGCCGGGTGACGGCCAGCGCTCGCGCTGACCGTCCGTCCCCTCTCACGCGTTATCGGCCTGCATCTGTGCCCAGATCGCGGCAAGCATCGACGCGCCCAACGCGGCGCTTCGCGCGCCGCTCCACCCGACGTGCGGATCGGGACGGTTCGCGTTGTCCTTGAACGGCATTTCGAGCGTGAGCGACAGGCAGCCGAAGCGATGGGCGACCCACTTCGACGCGAGCTTGAGCGAGTCCGGCCCGTGTTTGCCCGGCGGATAGCCGAACTTGTCCTGGAAATCGAGGCTCGCCGCCTTCAGGCGCTCGCCGAACGCCTTCTCGCGCGCGAGTGTCTCGTCAGTCGCCCACTCCACGCCGTCGTTGCCCGCCAGGAATACGTAGGGCAGCGCCTCGTCGCCGTGAATATCGAAGAACATGTCGCAGCCGAGCGTCTCGATGGCTGCGCGCACGTGATACACCTCGGGGCTGCGCATCGGGTCCGGCGCCAGCCACTCGCGATTGAGATTCGCGCCCACCGCATTGGTACGCAGATGGCCGCGCGCCGAGCCGTCCGGATTCATGTTCGGCACGATATGCAGCACCGCTTCGTCGAGCACCGCCGTGGCGAGCGGATCGCCCGCCCAGTCGCCCGCCCCGAGCAGGCGGCGCAACAGTCCTTCCACGAACCACTCCGCCATCGTTTCGCCGGGATGCTGACGCGCGATCACCCAGAGATTGCGCTTGCCCGCGCGCGGTTCGCCCACGGTGAGCAAGGTCATATCCCGCCCGTCGACGGTCTGCCCCAACGAGCGCGAACTCACCCTCTGCGAGTTCTGTGCCGTGCCGAGCAGTGCCAGGTGACGCTCCTCGGCATACGGCTCGAAATACGCGAGATACACGCTGTCGTGCGCCGGCGTGAACGACACCGTCATGACCTTCGCGTCGTACGAGGTCGGCACGCGAAACCAGCTCACGCGATCGTACGACGCCACCGCGCGGTAGTTCTCCCAGCCGCGCGGATACGACGTTTGCCCCGCGTTATCGAACACGATCCGGCACGGCGTACCGCCCACCCCCTGCACACGGAAATGGAACCACTGCGCAAATTCTGCGGCACCGTCCCGGGCAATGCGGACGTGAATGTCGTCGGCACGCTCGGCACTCACCACCTCGATGGCGCCGCTATCGAACTTGCTGCTGATCTGGACAGTCATGACTTGTCTCGCTGGCGGAAATCAAAAACCCCGGGCACTTGCCCAGGGTCGAAGGCTCACGAACGTCAGGCCACGCGACGGCGGAAGACCCAGAGCGCGTCGTTCGAGACCGTGTCGTCGAACGCGTAGCCTTCGCTGTCGAAGGCCTTGAGCTGCTGCACGTCGGTCACGCCGCGCTCGATGGCGTAACGCGCCATCAGACCGCGCGCGCGCTTGGCATAGAAGCTGATGATCTTGTACTTGCCGCTCTTCCAGTCCTCGAACACCGGCGTGATCACCGGCGCGGCCACCAGACGGCGCTTGATGACCTTGAAATACTCTTCGGACGCCAGGTTCACGAGCACGCGACGCGTCTCGGCGTGCTCCGCGAGCGACGCGTTGATCGTCTGCGTCACACGCTCGCCCCAGAACGCGTACAGATCACGCCCGCGCTTATTGGCAAAGCGCGTGCCCATCTCCAGACGATAGGGCTGCAGCAGATCGAGCGGGCGCAGCACGCCGTACAGGCCGGACAGAATGCGCAGATGTTTCTGGGCGAAGTCGAGCTGCGTGGCGCTCAGGGTGCGGGCCGCGAGGCCCTCGTAGACGTCGCCGTTGAAGGCAAGCACGGCCTGCTTCGCATTGCTCGTGTCGAAGCGGGCGTTCCAGTCGGCGTAGCGGGTAACGTTGAGCGCGGCAAGTTGATCGGAAATGCTCATGAGCGAGCCCACCTGTGCCGGACTCAGTTCGCGCAGACCGTCGATCAGTTCGGCCGCGTCGTCGACGAACTGTGGCACGGTGTGCGTGCTCACGTGCGGCGGCGTTTCGTAGTCGAGTGATTTGGCCGGCGAGAGAACAATTATCATATCGGGTGCAGCGTCCCTGCGAAAACGAGAAACCGACATTCTATCCAATGCTTCAGAACGCTGTTGCCACGCCCGCCGAACGGGCCTTCGCCGACCATCTCGATACGCTCGCCACACCACCGCGCGTGGTGCTCGACACCAATGTCTGGATCGACTTGCTCGTCTTCGACGACCCCATTGTGCGTCCGGTCCGCGATGCCCTCGTCGAGCGTCGCCTCACGGCGCTCATGGCGTCGCGCTGTCGTGACGAACTCGCCGTGGTGCTTACTTACCCGCAATTCGCGTCGCGCGAAATCGACAACGACGCCGCGCTCGCCTGGGTCGACGCCAACACGCATCGCATCGTCGTGCCGGAAGACGCCGCGCCGGGCGCCCCGCTGCCATTGTGCCGCGACCGCGACGATCAGAAATTCCTCGAGGCCGCACGAGACGGTCATGCACACTGGCTCGTCAGCAAGGACAAAGCGGTGCTTAAGCTGCGCAGCCGGGTAGCGCGCCAGTTCGGCTTTCGCATCGTGACGGCGAGCGCGTTCGCGTCGCTGCTCAACGCGAACGGGTAATGTCCGAAAGTCCGATCGGAATCGACGGACGCATGGCCGCGGCATGTCCGAAAACGCAACCCAACCTCCGGCATCGCCCGCAGGCCGGGCGCAGCGGCGGTAGAATGGCGGCCTGATCACTGCATCGTCCACTGCCTACATGAACGCGCCCCACACCGCATCTGTCGCGCCCGCCGCTCAGGCGTTGGTCGCCCCGCCGCTTGCGTCACGTCTGCCGAACGTCGGCACCACCATTTTCACCGTGATGTCGGCGCTCGCCGCCGAGAAGCAGGCGGTGAACCTCGGGCAGGGCTTCCCCGATTTCGCGTGCGATCCGAAGATCGTCGATGCCGTCTCGCGCGCAATGCGCGACGGCCATAACCAGTACCCGCCGATGGCCGGCGTGCCGGCATTGCGCCAGGCGATCGCCGACAAGATCGGCCGGCTTTACGGGCAGACTTACGACTGGAACACGGAAATCACGGTGACGGCCGGTGCCACGCAGGCCCTGCTCACGGCCATTCTCGCGTGCGTGCATCCGGGCGACGAGGTGATCGTGTTCGAGCCGACGTATGACAGTTACGTCCCCTCGATCGAGCTGGCCGGTGGCAAGCCTGTGTTCATCACGCTCGACGCGCCCGAGTTCCGCATTCCGTTCGACAAGCTGGCGGCGGCGATCACGCGGCGCACGCGTCTCATCCTGTTCAACACGCCGCACAATCCCAGCGGCACCGTGTGGCACGAGCAGGATCTCGCGAAGCTCGCCGAGATCGTGGCCGGCACCGACATCCTCCTGATCTCCGACGAGGTCTACGAACACATGGTGTACGACGGCAAGCGGCACGAGAGTGTGGCGCGCCATCCCGAACTCGCGCGCCGCAGCTTCATCGTGTCGAGCTTCGGCAAGACATATCACGTGACGGGCTGGAAGGTCGGATTCGTGGCGGCGCCGGCGTCACTCTCGGCCGAATTCCGCAAGGTGCATCAGTTCAACGTGTTCACGGTCAACACGCCAATGCAGGTCGGTCTGGCCGACTACATGCGCGATCCCGCCCCGTACCTCGAACTCGCAGGCTTCTACCAGAAGAAGCGCGACCTGTTCCGCGAGGGGCTTGCGGGCACGCGCTTCAAGTTGCTGCCGTGTGAAGGCACTTACTTCCAGTGCGTGGATTACAGCGCGATCAGCGACATGAGCGAAGCCGACTTCGCGCTGTGGCTGACCGGCGAGATCGGCGTGGCGGCCATTCCCGTCTCGGCGTTCTATCATGAGCCGCATGAATCCGGTGTGGTGCGCTTCTGCTTCGCCAAGCGGGACGACACGCTGCGCGAGGCGCTGGCACGACTCGCAAAGATCTGACGCGAACCGCTTCAGCAAGACGCAAAAGGGCCGCGATCTTTTTCCAATCGCGGCCCTTTCGTTTTTGCCTCGGCGCGTGATGCGCGGCGGTGGCAGGCTCGGCGGAATTACCCCGCCTTCTTTGCCTGCTGGGCCTGCTGGTACGCCTTCTGCTCAGCGCGCATGCGCTGGAACGATTCGCGTTCGGCGAGCCCCTTGCCATACGCCTTCCAGTCGATGCCGGCCGCTTGCAGGAAATCCTCCCCATACACGGCTTGTGTGGCCATCCCCAGGATCGGCAGATGGATGCCCGCGGCGACGTCGGCCATCGAGAAGGTATCGCCGGCAAGGTAAGGCGCAAACTTTGCCAGCCGCTTGAACGCCACGATGTTCCGGCGCAGCAGCTTCTCGGTGCGTTGACGCGTGCCATCCGAGGCCGTCGCGCCAAAAAACGCCTGCCCGTAGATGTCGCGCACAACCAGCTCCAGGTGCAACTCCACCATCGTGAGCAGTTCGCGCTCCTTCGCCTGCCGCCACGGGTCTTTCGAGAAAAGCGCGGGCGACGGATGCGTCGCTTCGAGGAAATCGCAGATCACCTGTGACTCGGACAGGAACCCTTGTTCCGTCTCCAGATACGGCACCTTGCCGAGCGGCGAGCATTGCAGCAGCGACTCATCCTGGCAGGGAATCGACTCCGACTCCTCGAATGCCAAGCCCTTCTCATACAGTACTACCTTGACCTTGTTGTAATAGTTGCTGATGGGAAAACCGTACAGCTTCAACATGATGTCTCCGATGCGTCACGGCTAGCGCCTCGGTTGTCGTCGAGGCAGCGGTGCGTGCGCAGTGTCATGATGCGTCCCTGGTGCGCTGCCGCCGATGGAGCGGTAGCGCGTCGTTGTCGGCCGATCGCGCGACGGTGGTGCGACGGTGGTGTGACGGTTGCAGCATCGTTGTCGATCCACACGCTCACTGCGTCATGCAGCGAGCGCCACGGGGTCAACCTTGGCGATGCGTGCAACCGACGCGACTGGCGGCCACCCGCAGTGTAACGGCATCGCACGATCGGTCGTGAGACGCGCACACGGGAAGATGTCCCGAAATCTGCCTCCCGGCCCAACGGCAGGTCCACGAACGGTCCGATGGACTACGTCCCCGGCCGACCGCCCAGCGGAACAAGCGCTGGCAGCCGCCGCAAGATCGGCGACAATAGCGCCAACGCGTGATGGGCACCGGTTTGCATTGCTCGGCGAGTCATCAGGAAATTCATTTCCAGACCGACCGGTCGGACGATAGAATGTTGCATCCCCTCCGTGCCAGCGCCGGGCGCGCCCACCGCGCGACTCCGATCGACGACCATCGACCCCCATTTCGAGACACTCCGAATGACTGCATCCTCCTCCCAGGCCTGCGCGAACTCCCCCGGCAAGACTATCGACGTGCTGGGCATCGTCGGCGCCGGTGCCATGGGCCGTGGCATCGCCCAGATCGCCGCGCAGGCTGGCCTGCGCGTGAAACTTTACGACACCAACGCCAGCGCCGTGCAAGCCGCACTGGGCACCCTGCGCGACACGCTGGACAAGCTCGCCGCGAAGGGCAAGATCGAAGCGTCGAGTGTCGAGGCGACGATGGGCCGTCTGCAGGCATGCGGCGTCCTTGAGGATCTGGCCGATTGCCAGCTCGTGGTCGAAGCCATTATCGAAAAACTCGACATCAAGCGCGATCTGTTCCGCTCGCTGGAGGGCATCGTTGCGGCAGACGCGATTCTCGCGTCGAACACGTCGTCGCTATCGATCACGGCGATCGCCGCCGCGTGCGAACGTCCGGAGCGCGTGGCCGGCTACCACTTCTTCAACCCGGTACCGCTCATGAAGGTGGTGGAGGTGATCGACGGCCTGCGTACCGCCCCCGAGGTCGGCGATGCGTTGCTCGCGCTGGGTCAGCGCATGGGGCACACGGCCGTGCGCTGCAAGGACATGCCGGGCTTCATCGTCAACCACGCCGGGCGCGGGATGAACACCGAAGGCCTGCGCGTGGCGAGTGAAGGTGTGGCGAGCTTTGCTGACATCGACCGTATCCTGCGCGAGCAGGCGGGCTTTCGTCTTGGCACGTTCGAACTGCTCGATCTCACGGCACTCGACGTCTCGCACCCGGTGATGGAATCGATCTACCACCAGTTCTACGAAGAAGCCCGCTTCCGTCCGTCGCCGATCACGGCCGTACGCTTCGCGGGCGGCCTGCTGGGCCGCAAGGTCGGCGAAGGCTTCTATCGCTATGTCGACGGCAAACAGCAAGTGCCGCCTGAAGCCCCGGCGCCCGACACCCTGCCCGCCAGCGTCTGGGTGAGCCGGGCCGATACGCGCGGCTTCGCGGCCGTGGTCGAACTGCTCGGCGCGACGGGCGTGACCCTCGAAAGCGGCGACAAGCCGTCAGCAACGGCGCTGATCGTTGTCACGCCGCTCGGCCTCGACGCCACGACCTGCGCCGTCGAACAGGGACTCGACGCGGCGCGCACGGTGGCCGTCGACACGCTGCTGCCGCTCGCCGGCGCGAAGCGCCACACGCTGATGACCACGCCGATCACGACGCCCGAAGCACGCAACGCCGCACACGCCCTGTTTGCGCACGGCGGCACACCCGTGACGGTGATTCGCGACTCGGCGGGCTTTGTCGCCCAGCGCGTGATCGCCACCATCGTGAACATCGGCGCCGACATCGCGCAGCAACGCATCGCAGCACCCGGCGACATCGATCGCGCCGTGACGCTGGGCCTGGGCTACGCCAAAGGGCCGCTCGCACTCGGCGATGCCGTCGGCGCTCGCCAACTGCTCACCGTGCTGCGCAATCTGCAATCGTTCTATGGCGATCAGCGCTATCGTCCGTCGCCGTGGCTCACGCGCCGCGCGCAACTGGGCGTGTCGCTGCTGACCGAAGAACAGTGATCTGGAGACTCGCCCCATGAGCGCCGAACTGCTTGCCGAACGCGTTGACCACACGCTGGTGCTGACGCTGTCGAACCCGGGGGCGCGCAATGCGCTGCACCCCGACATGTACGCCGCCGGGGTCGAAGCGCTGACCACGGCCGAGCGCGACCCGTCCGTGCGCGCCGTGGTGCTCACCGGCGCCGACAACTTCTTTTGCGCGGGCGGCAACCTGAACCGGTTGCTGGAGAATCGTCAGAAGGACCCATCGGTACAGGCGGCAAGCATCGACGCGCTCGCTGAATGGATCGAGGCGCTGCGTGCGTGTCCGAAGCCGGTCATCGCGGCCGTCGAGGGCGCTGCCGCCGGGGCGGGCTTCTCGCTCGCGCTCGCGTGCGACCTGCTCGTCGCGGCCGACAACGCCAAGTTCGTGATGGCCTACGTCAAGGTCGGCCTCACGCCCGATGGCGGCGGCTCGTGGTTCCTCTCGCAAGCCCTGCCCCGCCCGCTCGCCACCGAGATCCTGCTCGAAGGCAAACCGGTCGCGGCGGCGCGCCTCGCTGCAGCCGGTCTCGTCAACCGCGTGGTCGCGCCGGGACAAGCCCGGGCCGAGGCGCTGAACTGGGCGACCGATCTCGCGCAGCTCTCGCCGAACGCCGTCGGCCGGATCAAGTCGCTCATCGAAAGCGGTGCCAGCGAGACGCTCACCTCGCAGTTGGGCGCCGAGCGCGATAGTTTCGTCGCATCGCTTCACCATGCTGACGGTCTGGAAGGAATCAGTGCCTTCCTTGAGAAACGTCCGGCAAAATACGCCTGATGGCTTGACCGACCGCGCACGAACTTTGGACACGCGCGGTCGGTCAATGCCTTGCCGCAGCGCCCCGTTAGACTGCCGGCGCCCCTCTCAGGAGAGTTACCGCATGCGCGACTCACTCGGCCAATCCGGCTCCGCCGCCGGTCCCTTGGTATTCACGCCACCACAGCGCCGCCGCATCTATCTGATGCGTCATGGCGATGTCACGTACTTCGACGACAGCGGCAAGCCTATCGACGCCGACGCCGTCGCACTCAACGAGCTGGGGCGCTCGCAAGCCAGCGCCGCCGGACGCGCCTTTGCCGCCGAGAACATCCGCTTCGATCGCGTGATCGTGAGCGGCCTGCCGCGCACCCGCGAGACGGCCGAGCGCGTGCTGGCCGAGACCGGGCAACAGATCGACATCGAGACGTGGACGTGCTGGCGGGAAATTCGCGCCGGCAACATTGCCGACCTGCCGCCGGGCGAGATCGCGCAGGCGTTTCTCGGCGCGTTCGACGGCCTCGTGCCCGAAAGCACCCGCTTCATGAACGGCGAGTCGGTGCGCGAGTTGCTCGACCGCGTGGTGCCGCCGCTGGCGGAGCTGCGCGCCGATACTTCGTGGGATACGGTACTACTGGTGTTGCACGGCGGCGTGAATCGGGCGATTCTCTCGCATGCCATGCATCCGCTCGGACGCCTCTTCCTGGGCCAGCTCGCTCAGACCCCCGCCTGCATCAACGCGCTCGACGTGGGCGACAAGCCCGAAGACTGGGTCGTGCGCCTGATGAACTTTGCGCCGCCGCAACTGCTGCATCGCGATAACCGGCTGACCGTCATGGAAAAGATCTTCGCGTCGTTTGTGCGCACGCGAGCGCGAGGATAAGCGCGTCGGGCCATCGCGCGACGTGAAGCGTCCGCACACGCAATAAGTAACAAGCCAAAAGCAAAAAGCAACGCAGTCGAAACGGTCGAAATCGTCACGAACAACGTAGCACCGGGAATGCAGGAGACAGCATGGCCGAGGAGCTCGCGCAAGACTATTCCACATTTGCCGGCGAACGCGCACTGGACGCGCGCGCGCCCTTCGATACCGCCGCGCTCGAAGGCTGGCTCG
Organism: Pandoraea cepalis; assembly: GCF_902459665.1. Classification (GTDB taxonomy): domain Bacteria; phylum Pseudomonadota; class Gammaproteobacteria; order Burkholderiales; family Burkholderiaceae; genus Pandoraea; species Pandoraea cepalis. Next base: position 83,866 of record NZ_CABPSL010000005.1, read on the forward strand.
CCGCGCATGTCGACGGCTTTGCCGGGCCGCTGGCGATCACGCAGTTCAACGGCGGTCAATCCAATCCGACTTATCGCCTGACGACCCCCAACGCCGCCTACGTGCTGCGTACCAAGCCCGCACCGGCCGCCAAACTGCTCCCGTCCGCCCACGCCATCGAGCGCGAATATCGTGTGATGGATGCCCTCGCCGGCACCGATGTCCCCGTCGCCCGCATGCGGGGACTGTGCGTGGACGAAAGCGTGATCGGGCTGGCGTTCTATGTCATGGACTTCGTGCCGGGGCGCGTGTTGTGGGACCCCTCGCTGCCCGGCATGACGCCGGCCGAGCGCGGCGCCATCTACGACGAGATGAACCGCGTCATCTCGGCCCTGCACCGGGTCGACTACGCGGCCATCGGCCTTGCGTCCTACGGCAAGCCTGGCGGCTACATCGCGCGCCAGATCGCCCGGTGGAGCCAGCAATACCGCGCCTCACCGACGCAGACGATCGACGCGATGGACCGTCTCATCGAGTGGCTGCCCGCGCATTTGCCGTCTGGCGTGCCCGAGCGCACCAGCATCGTGCACGGCGACTTCCGCCTCGACAATCTGATCTTCCATCCGAGCGAGCCGCGCGTACTCGCCGTGCTCGACTGGGAACTGTCGACGCTCGGCGACCCGCTTGCCGACTTCAGTTATCACTGCATGGCGTGGCACGTCACCCCCGGCGTGTTTCGCGGGATTGCCGGCCTCGATTGGGCCGCCCTCGGCATACCGGACGAAAACGCCTACGTCGCCCGCTACAGCGAGCGCACGGGGATTGACCGGCCCGCGCAGTGGTATTTCTATCTCGCGTATAACATGTTCCGTATCGCCGCAATTCTGCAAGGCATCATGAAGCGCGTCGCCGACGGCACGGCCGTCAGCCAGCAGGCGCTCGATGCCGGCCAGCGCGCGCGGCCGATGGCGGAACTCGCCTGGATGTACGCGCAGCGCAGCACAGCCCCCGCGCAGTGCGGGTCCCGGGATCTCGATCACGCAGGCAGTCAAGGAACGCAGACCTCATGAATTTCACCTACAGCCCGAAAGTCGAGGCATTGCGCGAGCGCCTCACCGCGTTCTTCGACGAGCACATTTTCCCGAACGAGCGTCACTATCTCGAAGCGATCGAGGTGGCGCGGCGCCAAGGCGACGCATGGCAGCCGTCGCCGGTCATCGAGCGCCTCAAGCCGCTCGCGCAGCAGGCCGGGCTGTGGAACCTGTTCCTGCCCGACTCGGGGCGCGGCGCGGGCCTGACCAACGTCGAATACGCACCGCTGTGCGAGATCATGGGACAAGTCCCGTGGGCGCCGGAAGTCTTCAATTGCAACGCCCCCGACACGGGCAACATGGAAACGCTCGAGCGCTACGCGACCGACGCGCAAAAGGCGCAATGGCTCGAACCGCTGCTGCGCGGCGAGATCCGCTCGGCCTTTCTGATGACGGAGCCGGACGTGGCGTCGTCCGACGCCACCAACGTCCAGTGCCGCATTCGCCGCGACGGCGACGACTACGTCATCAGTGGCCGCAAGTGGTGGTCGACCGGCGCGGGCGACCCACGTTGCGCCGTCTACATCGTGATGGGCAAGACCGATCCGGACGCGCCGAAGCATGCCCAACAGTCGATGATTCTCGTGCCGGCCGACGCCAAGGGCGTAACGCGCGTGCGCCCGCTCACCGTCTTCGGCTACGACGACGCCCCACACGGCCATATGGAAATCGTGCTCGATGACGTTCGTGTGCCGGCCAGCAGTCTCCTGCTCGGCGAGGGACGCGGCTTCGAGATCGCGCAGGGGCGTCTCGGCCCGGGGCGTATCCACCACTGCATGCGGCTCATCGGGCTGGCCGAGCGTGCGCTTTCGCTGATGTGCCAGCGTACGCTCTCGCGGGTGGCGTTCGGCAAGCCGATCGCGGCGCAGGGCGTCACGCGCGAGCGCATCGCCGAAGCCCGGTGTTTGATCGAACAGGCGCGCCTGCTCACGCTCAAGGCCGCCTATATGATGGACACGGTCGGCAACAAGGCGGCGCGGGCCGAGATCGCCATGATCAAGGTCGTGGCGCCGACCATGGCGTGTCAGGTGCTCGACTGGGCGATGCAGGCGCATGGCGCGGCGGGGCTCTCGGGAGACTTCCCGCTGGCCTACGCGTATGCGAGCGCGCGCACGTTGCGCTTCGCGGACGGCCCCGACGAAGTCCATCGCAACGCCATCGCCAAGCTGGAACTGGCGCGCTACGCGAGCGCGCCGAGCGCCCCCGGCGCCCCGTCGTCAACCGACACCCCAACAAGGAGCCACAATTGATTCAGCTCTACTCCTGGGCCACGCCCAACGGCCACAAGGTCCACATCATGCTCGAAGAGTGCGGGTTGCCCTACCACGCACATGCCGTCGATATCGGGGCGGGCGACCAGTTCAAGGACGCCTTCCTCGCCATCTCGCCGAACAACAAGATTCCGGCCATCGTCGACGAGGACGGGCCGGACGGCAAGCCAATCTCGCTGTTCGAGTCGGGAGCGATCCTGCTGTATCTGGCCGGCAAGACCGGGCGCTTCCTGCCCGAGGATGTGCGCGGCAAGTACGAGACGCTCGAATGGCTGATGTTCCAGATGGGGGGCGTGGGACCGATGCTCGGTCAGGCGCACCATTTTCGGATCTACGCGCCCGAGAAAATCGATTACGCGATCAAGCGCTACACCAATGAGGCCCGGCGCCTGTACGGCGTGCTCGACAAGCAGCTCGGTCATCACCCCTACGTATCGGGCAACATGTACACCATTGCGGATATTGCGATCTGGCCGTGGCTGCGCTCGTGGAAGAATCAAGGTGTGGTGATGTCGGACTTCCCCAACGTGCAGCGCTGGTTCGACGCCATCGAGGCCCGTCCGGCCGTGCAGCGCGGCATCAAGGTGCTGGCCGACGCGCGCAAGCCGCTTCAGGATGCCAAGGCCCGCGAGATACTGTTCGGCGCGACGCAATACGCGCGCCATTAGGCCACGGGCGAGCGGTGACGGTCCGGCGGGGCGTAGAGCGAAGTGGTTGACACTTCGCAACAGACTGCGGTTTCGCCGCGACGCTGGCGGTGCTAATCTAGGCGCATTACGCTCGATGCGTAGGCGCGTCGAACACGCCGAACACGTACCTGCAGACGTTTTTCAAACGTCTGCGACGCGGCTGGCCGCCGTCGTCCCCTTGCAGTTCGCAGTCCCTCGCCGCTGGCTTTTGGAAGATCCGGGAGATCCACATATGTCAGGCAAGTTCGAACTCAAGCGCAGTCCCAACGGTGAATTCCACTTTCACCTGATGGCCGACAGCGGGCACATTATCCTTTCGTCCGAGACATACAAGGCGCGGGCCTCTGCGCAGAACGGTATCGAGTCCGTTCGCAAGAATTCGGCCGAGGACCACCGTTTCGAGCGCAAGACGTCGACGTCCGGCCGCCCGTATTTCGTGCTCAAGGCGCGCAATGGCGAGATCATCGGTCAAAGCCAGATGTTTTCGAGCGCCGAGCAGATGGAAGACGGCATCACGCAGGTCAAACGCGATGCCCCGGCGGCCTCGGTGAGCGATCTGTCACATTGAGACCGCCGCGGCAGGCCGACGCGAGCGTGGGTGAGCCCGACGCTCGCGTGACTCAGTCACCGCGCTTCAAATAGAGCCCGGTTCCGCGGAACCGGCACACTTCTTCGCCGTGCTGATTCGTCGCCGTCCAGAGCTGGCGCACGATGCCCCGATCGGGACGGCTTTTCGACGCGCGCACTTCCAGCGTGCTGCTCGTGACCGTGATCGTGTCTCCCGGACGCACCGGTTTGAGCCACTCGATCTGCTCGACGCCCGGCGACCCCATGCTCGATGAGCGCGAGAGCAGTTGGTCGACGTTCATCCGCATCATGATGCTGCATGTGTGCCAGCCGCTGGCCACCAGCCCACCGAAATGCGACTCGCGCCCGGCCGCTTCATCGATGTGAAACGGCTGGGGATCGAACTGCCGCGCAAAATGCACGATCTCGTCCGCCGTGAACGTGTATTCGCCCAGATCGAAGGTGTCACCGACCGTGAAGTCTTCGAAGTAGTACTCGAGAGTTGCCATCGCTAGCTCCTGCATGCGGCGTGCTGGCGTCATCCGCCAGCCGGTTACGGGCTTACTGCAACGTATCCTTGAAGCCGTCGGGAATCGGCAGCGGCATGACGTCGATGCCCTCTTCCGCCAGTGCTTCGCTCTCTTCGCGCGACACCGTGCCGCGAATATTGCGCTCCGGGGCTTCCGCATAGTGAATCTTGCGGGCTTCCTCGGCAAACTGGCTGCCCACGTCTTCCGTGTTCGCCATGACGTGACGCACCGCCTTCATCCAGAGCGTCTGCAGCTCGCTTTTCGCTTTGGCGACGTCCCGCGAGGCCGAGTCGCCGGGCGGTCGCGCGGCCGGCGCGCCTTCGGCACGCAACGTCGCCCCCGACAGATTCAGGCGCGGCGCAGACGGCATGCGGGCAATCTTCGCGTCGCCGCAGACGGGACATGTCACCAGCCCCCGCGCTTGCTGCGACAGGTAATCGTCCTCCGAGCCGAACCAGCCCTCGAAGGTGTGCTCGTGTGCACAACGCAAGTCAAAAACCTTCATGACGCAATGGATGTATCCCGACCCCGTGGGTCACGAGACCGGGGATCGAAAAAATGACGATGGATCAGCGTTGTGGCGACCGCTCGTTCGGCTGCCACACGCCCGATAATATCTTTTCCAGCCAGAATGCGCCGATGATCGATTTGACGTCCGTGATACGCCCGTCCCGCACCCATTGCAGCAGTTCGGTCGCGGGCATCTTGAACACGTCGAGAAACTCGCCCTCGTCGAGGCGTTGTTCGCCAAGCGTGAGGTCGCGCGCAAGCCAGATGTCGATGAACTCCGTCGAGTACGAAATCACCGGGTGAATACGCGTGAGGTAATCCCAGCGCTCGGCGCGATACCCCGTCTCTTCCAGCAACTCACGCTGGCCGCACGCCAGACCGCCCTCCGCATCGTCGAGCTTGCCGGCGGGCAGCTCCGTCATCACGCGCTCGAGCGGATACCGATACTGACGCTCCATGAGCACCTGGCCGTCGTCGAAGAGCGGGATCACCATGACGGCCCCCGGATGGGTGGTGTATTCGCGCGTTGCCGTCTTGCCGTCAGGCAGACGCACGCGGTCGCGCTTGATGGTCAGGAACGAACCGTCATACACCGTATCGCTCTCAAGACGCGTCTCAATCAGATGTCGATCGTCGAATTGACGCTGGGTCATAAGCCCTCCACGGCTGAAAATTGGCGAACCCAAAACAAAACGCCGCCCAAGGGCGGCGTCTTGCGAAGCAAACATCTCAGGCCACAACGGCAGCCGGTCGATGGCGCCACAAATACCGGTACACGAAGCCCGGAAACGCGAACACGACGAAAAGACTGGCCGTGACCGCATAGAACTGCCAGCCCTGCGAAAACACGTTGCCGATACCCGACTCGATCAGATAACCGAGCGCCCCCACCACGAAGTAAGCCACCGCCATCTCGACCAGCCGGCACCACAGCGGCTTGACCGCTCGCTTGAGCGCGATGACGCCAAACAGGCGCTGGTTCACGAACGGCAGATTCGCGCCCAACAGGGACAGCACAATCACCAGCATACCGCCTGCCGACATACCCATCGATCATCCCTCCGCCGGTTCGTCTGTCGTGCGCCGGGCCGGTCATTTCGACCCGCCCGGCCGCCTTCGTGTAGTCTAACGCGCTCAGCTGGCGAGCGTCAGCTTGATGGTGCGCAGGCACCAGTCCATCAGCGGGCCAGGCATCAAGCCCAGGTACAGCAGGACCAAACCGTTGAGCGACAGCACGAAACGCATCGTGCCGCTGCCCTGCAGCGCATTGTGGTCATCGGCCTTGTCGAAGTACATCAGCTTGACGACACGCAGGTAGTAGAACGCACCGATCAGCGAGGCCAACACCGCCACCACCGCCAACCACACCATGCCCGCGTTCACCACGGCTTGCAGCACGGCCAGCTTGGCGTAGAAGCCTGCCAGCGGCGGAATGCCGGCCAGCGAGAACATCAGCATCAGCATCACGAACGCGAACCACGGGCTACGCTGGTTCAGGCCCTTCAGATCGGAGAGATTCTCTGCCTCGAAGCCTTGGCGCGAGAGCAGCAGCACGATACCGAACGTGCCCAGCGTCGTGAGCAGGTAGATCACGCTGTAGAACATCGACGAACCGTAGGCGTCGGCGATCCCGTCGATCTTGCCGCCCACCACGCCCGAGAGCATGCCCAGCAGCACGAAGCCCATGTGCGAGATGGTCGAGTAGGCCAGCAGGCGCTTGACGTTGGTCTGCACGATCGCCGTCAGGTTACCGATCACCAGCGAGAGCACCGCCATGATGATCAGCATCTGCTGCCAGTCGATCGCCAGCGGCAGCATGCCTTCGACGAGCAAGCGCAGCAGCAGCGCGAAGGCGCCCAGCTTCGGCGCGCCACCGATGAGCAGCGTGACCGGGGTCGGCGCGCCCTGGTAGACGTCGGGCACCCACATGTGGAACGGCGCGGCGCCGAGCTTGAACGCCAGACCGGCCACCACGAACACAACGCCGAACACCAGCACGACCTTGTTCACAGCACCCGAAGCGATGACTTCGAAGACCTTGGACAGTTCGAGCGAGCCGGTCGCGCCGTACATCATCGACATGCCGTACAGCAGGAAGCCCGAGGCGAGCGCCCCCAGCACGTAATACTTCATGGCCGACTCGGTCGCGTTCGTCGAATCGCGCCAGACGGCGGCAAGGGCGTACAGCGACAGCGACATCAGTTCCAGACCCAGGTACAAGGTCAGGAAGTTGTTGCCCGAGATCATCACCGACAGGCCCAGCAGCGAGAACAGGCTGAGAACGTAGAAGTCGCCGCGGGCGAGACCGCGGGCTTCCAGATACTTTTGACCGTAGACGAACGTGACGAACGTAGCGAGGCCGCCAAAGGCCTTGAGCAGGTTCGACATCGGATCGGCGACGAACACATTACCGAACAGGTAGTGCGACGCCGGATCGCTGGCGTTGCATGCCCACAGCACGGACACGACTGCGGACGTGATGAGCGCCAGCACGTAGTTGAGCTTGCGCGTCTGGCCGAGGAACGCGTCGCACATCATGATCACGAGGATCATGAGCAGCAGGATGGCCTCCGGCAACGCAGGCAACAGATTGATGTTTTGCATGATCTGGATATCCTCCCCGATTAAGGCAGCTTGGTCTGCGCCACGTGGGCGAGGAGGTTAACGACGGAGGTGTGCATCAGGTCGGTAAAGGGCTTCGGATAGATACCCATGAACAGCGTGAGCGCCGCCAGCACGGCCAGCATGAAGAATTCGCGCTTGTTGATGTCGACCAGCTCGCGCACGTGATCGTTGGCGATCGCGCCGAAAATCACGCGCTTGTACATCCACAGCGAATACGCCGCACCGGTGATCAGCGAGGTCGCAGCGAGCAGACCCACCCAGAAGTTCAGCTTCACGGCGCCCAGGATCACCAGGAATTCGCCCACGAAGCCCGACGTCGCCGGCAGACCGCTGTTGGCCATCGTGAACAGCATGAACAGCGCTGCGAACTTCGGCATCGTGTTCACCACACCGCCGTAGTCGGCGATGTTGCGCGAGTGCATGCGGTCGTACAGCACACCGATACACAGGAACATGGCGCCCGAGACGAAGCCGTGCGAGATCATCTGCACCAGCGCGCCCTGCATGCCGATTTCGCTGAACATGAAGAAGCCGAGAATCGCGAAGCCCATGTGAGCGATCGACGAATACGCCACCAGCTTCTTCATGTCGGTCTGCACCAGGGCCACGAGGCCGATGTAGACGACGGCGATCAGCGCGAGCGTGATCATGAAGCCCGACAGGTAGTGACTGGCGTCCGGGGCGATCGGCAGCGAGAAGCGCAGGAAACCGTAGGCCCCAAGCTTGAGCATGATCGCGGCCAGCACGACCGAGCCGCCGGTCGGCGCTTCCACGTGGGCGTCCGGCAACCAGGTATGCACCGGCCACATCGGCACCTTCACGGCGAAGGCCATGAAGAACGCCACGAACAGCAGTATCTGCACGTTCATCGGCAGCTTCGCGGCGTACCAGTCGGTCAGCGTGAACGAGTGCGTCACGTTGTAGAGGTAGATCAGCGCGACCAGCATGAGCAGCGAGCCGAGCAGCGTGTACAGGAAGAACTTGAACGCGGCATACACCCGGTTCGGGCCGCCCCACACACCGATGATCAGGTACATCGGGATCAGCGTGGCCTCGAAGAAGACGTAGAACAGCAGGCCGTCTTGCGCCGAGAACACCCCGATCATCAGACCCGAGAGGATCAGAAACGCGGCCATGTACTGGGCGACGCGCTCCGTGATCACTTCCCAACCCGCGATCACCACGATCACCGTGATAAGCGAAGTCAGCACGATCAGCCACAGCGAGATGCCGTCGATGCCGAGGAAGTAGTTGATGTGGAAGCGGTCGATCCAGCTCGATTTCTCGACAAACTGGAACGCCGCCGTATTGGCGTCGAAGTTCGAGATCAACGGCAGCGTGACCAGGAAGCTCATCAGCGACCCGATGAGCGACAGCGCACGTGCGCCGCCCGGGTTGCGGTCATTCCCCACCGCGAGGACAACGATCCCCGAGATGATGGGTAGCCAGATGGCCAGACTCAGAAGCGGTAGCGATTGCATTATTGTTGGCTCCCCCTATTACTTGCCGTTCAACGTCACAAACAGCGTCAGGAGCCCGAGCATGCCGAGGATCATGGCGAACGCGTAGTGGTAGATGTAACCGGATTGAACGAAGCGGATGACACCGGCGAACCACCCCACCAGACGCGCGCTGCCGTTCACGACCGCGCCATCGATGAGACCTTGATCGCCAGCCTTCCACAGGCCGCGACCGATCTTGAGCGCGCCCTTGGCGAAGACCACTTCGTTGATCTTGTCCATGTAGTACTTGTTGTCGAGCAGGTTGTAGATGCCCGAGAACCGATTTTTCAGCGCTTCCGGAATATCCGGGCGCTTCAGGTAGAAGAACGCCGCGAGCACGATGCCCAGCGCCGACAGGGCGATCGGGAGCGTGCCGAACGAGTGCAGCGCCATCGCCAGCCAGCCGTGGAAATCGTGGCTCAGCTCTTCCATCGCCGGATGGTTTTCGCCAACGTAGATCACGTCCTTGAACGCCACGCCTTGCTTGAAGAAGCTGCCGAACAGCATCGGGGCAATCGCGATGGCGCCGATGATGACCGACGGAATCGCCAGCAGAATCAACGGGATCGTGACCACCGCCGGCGACTCGTGCGGCTTCTGACCCGGGGCCAGACCGTGGTGGTGATCGGCGGTTTCCTCTTCTTCCTCGTGATGCTCGTCATGGTCGTGATGCACCTGACCGAAACGCTCCTTGCCGTGGAAGACCATGAAGTACATGCGGAACGAGTAGAACGCCGTGACGAAGACGCTGGCGACCACGGCGAAGTACGCGAAGCCCGAGCCCGGCAGATGCGAGGCGGCCACGGCTTCGATGATCGAGTCCTTCGAGTAGAACCCGGCGAAGAACGGTGTCCCGATCAGCGCGAGCGAGCCCAGCAGCGACGTGATCCATGTGATCGGCATGTACTTCCACAGGCCGCCCATGTTGCGCATGTCCTGATCGTGATGCATGCCCATGATGACCGAGCCCGCACCGAGGAACAGCAGCGCCTTGAAGAACGCGTGCGTCATCAGGTGGAAGATGGCGACCGGGTAGGCCGACACGCCGAGCGCGACCGTCATGTAACCGAGCTGCGAGAGCGTCGAGTAGGCCACGACACGCTTGATGTCGTTCTGGATCATGCCCAGGAAGCCCATGAACAACGCGGTGATCGCGCCGATGATCGTGATGAACGACAGCGCCGTGTCCGAGAGTTCGAACAGCGGCGACATGCGGCTCACCATGAAGATCCCCGCGGTCACCATCGTGGCCGCGTGAATCAGTGCCGAAATCGGGGTCGGGCCTTCCATCGAGTCCGGCAGCCACACGTGCAGCGGGAACTGCGCCGACTTACCCATCGCACCGATGAACAGGCAGATACAGGCCACGGTGATCAGGCGCCAGTCGGTGCCCGGGAACGACAGGGCCGCGACCTCGTTGGCCTTGGCGAACACTTCGCCGTAGTTCAGCGTGCCGGTGAAGGCCAGCAGCAGGCCGATACCGAGCAGGAAACCGAAGTCGCCGACGCGGTTGACCAGGAACGCCTTCATGTTGGCGTAGATCGCGGTCGGACGCGTGTACCAGAAACCGATCAGCAGGTACGAGACCAGGCCCACCGCTTCCCAGCCGAAGAACAGTTGCAGGAAGTTGTTGCTCATCACGAGCATCAACATCGAGAACGTGAACAGCGAGATGTACGAGAAGAAGCGCTGGTAGCCAGGATCTTCCGCCATGTAGCCGATGGTGTAGATGTGCACCATGAGCGAGACGGAAGTGACCACGCACATCATCGTGACGGTGAGCGTGTCGACGAGGAAGCCGATCTCGAGCTTGAGCTCGCCGATGCGGGCCCATTCGTAGACGGTGGCGTTGAAGCTCGCCCCGTTCATGACGTCGATGAACGTCATGACCGACAGGACAAACGCGACCAGTACGCCGAGGATCGTGACCGTGTGGGCGCCCGCGCGTCCGACTTGCTTGCCGAACAGGCCGGCAATCAAGGAGCCGACGAGCGGCGCCAGCGGGATCGCGAGCAGCAGGTTGGGATTCAATGTGGATGCCATAACAGCGTTCGCTTTGTTTAACCCTTGAGGCGGTCGAGATCTTCGACGTTGACCGTTTCGAGCTTACGGAACAGCGTGACCAGAATGGCCAGCCCGATCGCGGCTTCCGCCGCGGCCACCGTAAGAATGAAGAACACGAATACCTGACCGGCAATGTCGCCCAGGTAATGCGAAAACGCGACGAAGTTCAGATTGACCGCGAGCAACATCAGCTCGATGGCCATGAGCAGCACAATCACATTTCTGCGGTTGAGGAAGATACCGGTAATGCTGATCGCGAAGAGAATCGCGCCCAACACCAGGTAATGCGCTAGCGACAACGAGATCATGCTGTCTCCTTATTCCGCCGCCGGCGCGTCGGTGCCGGTGGACTGCTGCCGGGCTTCGGCGGGCATCGACACCAGACGCACGCGGTCGCGCGCCTTCACGCGCACCTGCTGGCTCGGGTCGGTCTGTTTGTGGTCCTTACGGGTACGCATGGTCAGCGCAACTGCCGCCACGACCGCCACCAGCAGGATCAGACCTGCCACTTCGAAGGCAAAGATATAGTCGGTGTACAGCGCGATACCAAGCGCCTTGGTGTTCGCCACGTCCGGGGCCGAGACCGCCTTGACCGGCGCGCGCGTGGCGCCGTAGCCGCGCATGAGCACCAGTGCCGATTCGACGATCATGATCGCGCCGACGGCGCTCGCCAGCGGAATGAACTTGCCGAAACCGCGCCGCAGTTCGTCGAGATTGATGTCGATCATCATCACCACGAACAGGAACAGCACCATCACCGCGCCGACATACACGAGCACCAGCATGATGGCGAGGAACTCGGCCTCGAGCAGCATCCAGATCGCCGCGGCGTTGAAGAAGGCGAGCACCAGGAACAGTGCCGACTGTACGGGGTTGCGCGCGGTCACGACCTTCAGGCCGGAGATCACGAGGATCAGCGCAAACACGTAGAAAAGAAAGGTTGTGAATTCCATAATCACCGGGTGTTGCGAGAATTAGCCAACGTCAATTGCCGTACCGGGCGCACCGTCGCTGCGCTGCGCCCTGCCCTGCTTAACGGTACGGCGCATCGGCCGCCTTGGCCGCCGCGATCTCGTTTTCGTAACGATCGCCCACCGCGAGCAACATCTCCTTGGTGAAGTACAGATCGCCACGCTTCTCGCCGTGGTACTCGAGAATGTGCGTCTCGACGATCGAGTCCACCGGGCAGCTTTCTTCGCAGAAGCCGCAGAAAATGCACTTGGTCAGATCGATGTCGTAGCGCGTGGTACGGCGGGTGCCGTCGTCGCGCACATCCGACTCGATCGTGATGGCCATTGCCGGGCACACCGCTTCGCACAGCTTGCAGGCGATGCAGCGCTCTTCACCATTCGGATAACGGCGCAGCGCATGCAGACCGCGAAATCGCGGCGACATCGGCGTCTTCTCTTCCGGAAACTGCACCGTCACCTTGCGTGCGAACGTATAGCGCCCTGTGAGCGCCATGCCCTTGAGCAGTTCCAACAACAGGAAACTGCCGAAAAAGTCTTTGATTGCCCTTACCATGGGATTCCTCTACTCCGTTCGCCTCAGCCCCAGATGTTCCAGGGGGACATGATCCAGACACCCACCACGATCACCCAGATGATCGTCAGCGGCAGGAATACCTTCCAGCCCAGACGCATGATCTGGTCGTAGCGGTAGCGCGGGAACGTCGCACGCACCCAGATGAACACCGACAGCAGCAGGAACACCTTGAACGCCAGCCAGAACACACCCGGGATGAACGACAGGAAGCCGAACGGCGCACTCCAGCCCCCCAGGAACAGCACCGAGGCCAGCGCCGAGATGATGATCATGTTGATGTACTCGGCCAGGAAGAACAGGGCGAAGCCCATGCCCGAGTATTCGATCATGTGACCGGCCACGATTTCCGATTCGCCTTCCACCACGTCGAACGGGTGGCGGTTCGTTTCGGCAATGCCCGAGACGAAGTAGACGACGAACATCGGCAGCAGCGGCAGCCAGTTCCACGACAGCAGGTTCAGCCCCAGGCCCGCGAACATGCCGTGCTCTTGCGAGCGCACGATGTCCGACAGGTTGAGCGAGCCGGCCGTCATCAGCACCGTGACCAGCGCGAAGCCCATGGCGATTTCGTACGAAATCATCTGGGCCGACGCGCGCATGGCGCCGAGGAAAGCGTATTTCGAGTTCGATGCCCAGCCGGCGAGAATCACGCCGTACACGCCGATCGACGAAATCGCGATGGCGTAGAGCAGCCCGGCATTCACGTCGGCCAGCACGGCGCCCGGCTGGAACGGAATCACCGCCCAGATCGCGAAGGCGGGCAGCACGGCCATCACCGGCGCGATGGCGTAAATGCCCTTGCTCACCTGCGACGGCGTAATGACTTCCTTGAGCAGGAGCTTCAACACGTCGGCGATCGGCTGGAGCAGACCGGCCGGGCCCACGCGGTTCGGGCCCAGACGCACGTGCATCCAGCCGATGAGCTTGCGCTCCCACAGAATCAGGTACGCCACGCACAGCAGCAGGATCACGGCCACGACGAGGATGCGGACCAGCGCCCACACCGTCGGCCAGGCCACGCCCAGCAGTTGCGTGCCGTATTGATTGATGACTTCGTTCAGGCTCATTTACGCCTTCTCCACCGAAATTTCACCGAACATCGCGCCAAGCGCGGCGGATGCCGGCGTGGCCGCCGGCACGCGCACCACATTGGCAGGCAACGTTTCCGAACGCGCAGCCGGCAGCGTGACCACCGCATCGCCCTGACGCACGCGCACGGCGTCGCCCGCGGCGAGGCCCAGGCGATCGAACAGCGCCGCCGGGAGCGTGGCACGCAGCGCGGCCTTGGCGTCGTTGGTCAGTTGCAGCGACGGGGCACGGCGTACCAGCGCGTCGGCCGAGTAGATCGGCACGTCGGCCAGACGCTCCAGGCCCTGCCCGGCTGCCGTCGGTGCAGCCAGCGCGGCCTTGGCGCGGTTGTCGAGCGAGGCGGCCGAGAATCCGGCGAGCGCTTCGTCGCGCACCTGTTCCGCGGTGTCCTGCGCGAAGCCTTGCAGCTTGAGCAGATTGCCCAGCACGCGCAGCACCTTCCAGCCCGGACGCGTCTCGCCCAGCGCACGCACCACACCGTTGAAGTGTTGCGGCAGCCCTTCGGCGTTGACGAACGTACCGGCCGTCTCCGTGAACGGGGCGATCGGCAGCAGCACGTCGGCGTACTCGAGGCCGTGCTTGAACGGCGAGAGCGAGACCACCATCTTCGCGGCGTTCAATGCCGTGAGCGCTTGCTTCGCATCGGCCGAGTCGTACTCCGGCTCGGCGTTCAGCAGCAGATACGCCTGGCGCGGTTGCGCGAACAGCGCAGCGGCGCCCTTGGCGTTCGTGGCCTTCACCGCGTAGGCACCGACCGTGTTGGCGCCTTCGGTGAGGAAGCCCAGCGTGGCGCCGGTGATATCGGCGATCACTTGCGCGATGGCGTGCAGTTGTGCGAATTGCGGATGCTGCACCACGGCGTTGCCCAGCAGGATGGCACGACGCTCGCCGTTCACCAGCGAGGCGGCGATGGCCTTGGCCGTATCGCTGACGTTCACGCCGGCGAGCTCAGTCGGGGCGGCAACGCCCTTGGCCGCCGCCGCGGCGAGCGCGATACCGGCCAGCTCGCTCACCCATGCGCTCGGTGCGGCGATGATCTTGTTGGCGAGCTTCACCAGCAGATCGTCGTCCGAGCCGTGCAGCACGTGCAATTGGCCACCGGCCTTCACGGCGGAGCGCAGACGCGAAGCGAACAGCGGATGATCCTTGCGCAGGAACGAGCCGACGACCAGCGCGCTTTGCAGCGTGTCGAGGTCCGCGATCGGCAGGCCGAGCCACGGAGCCCCCTGGGTGCCGCCCGACACGTCCGTCTGACGCAGACGGAAGTCGACGTTATCGCTGCCCAAGGCGCGCACGAACTTTTGCAGCAGGTGCAGTTCTTCGATCGTGGCGTGCGGCGAGGCCAGCCCGGCGACGGCATCGGCGCCGTGGTCGCGGATGATGTCCGTCAGACCATGCCCGACATATTCGAGCGCCGTCTGCCAGTCGACTTCGTGCCACTCGCCGCCTTGCTTGAGCATGGGCTTGGTGAGGCGCTCGTCGCTGTTCAGACCTTCGTACGAGAAACGATCCTTGTCCGAGATCCAGCATTCGTTGAGCGCTTCGTTTTCGAGCGGCACAACGCGCATGACCTGGTTGTTCTTCACTTGCACCACGAGGTTCGCACCCACGCCGTCGTGAGGGCTCACCGACTTGCGGCGCGACAGCTCCCACGTCCGGGCGCTGTAGCGGAAAGGCTTCGAGGTCAGGGCACCGACCGGGCACAGGTCGATCATATTGCCCGAGAGTTCGGAGTCGACCGTCTTGCCGACGAACGACGTGATTTCCGAGTGCTCGCCGCGCCCCAGCATGCCGAACTCCATCACGCCGGCCACTTCCTGGCCGAAACGCACGCAACGGGTGCAGTGAATGCAGCGCGACATCTCTTCCATCGAGATGAGCGGGCCGACATTCTTGTGGAACACCACGCGCTTCTCTTCCTGATAGCGCGACGCCGACTTGCCGTAACCGACGGCCAGGTCCTGCAGTTGGCACTCGCCCCCCTGATCGCAGATCGGGCAATCGAGCGGGTGGTTGATCAGCAGGAACTCCATCACCGATTGCTGCGCCTTCACAGCCTTCTCGGAGTTGGTGCGCACGATCATGCCGTTGGCCACCGGCGTGGCACAGGCCGGCACCGCCTTCGGGGCCTTCTCGACCTCGACCAGGCACATGCGGCAGTTCGCGGCGATGGACAGCTTCTTGTGGTAACAGAAGTGGGGAATATAGGTGCCGTTCTTCTTGGCAGCCTGGATCACCATGCTGCCTTCGGGCACCTCGACCTTTTGGCCGTCAATTTCGATTTCAACCATAGCGGTTCAATGCCAAGCGTCAAAAGGGATTAGTGAGCGCCGACCAAGCAATGCTTGTGCTCGACGTGGTAGGCGAACTCGTCCCAGAAGTGTTTGAGCATGCCGCGCACTGGCATCGCTGCGGCGTCGCCCAGCGCGCAAATGGTGCGGCCCATGATGTTCTCGGCCACCGAGTTGAGCAGGTCCAGATCTTCCTGGCGGCCTTCGCCATGCTCGATTCGATTGACCACGCGCCACAGCCAGCCAGTGCCCTCACGGCACGGCGTGCACTGACCGCACGATTCTTCGTAGTAGAAGTACGACAGGCGCAACAGCGAGCGCACCATGCAGCGTGTCTCGTCCATGACGATCACGGCGCCCGAGCCCAGCATCGAACCAGCCTTGGCGATGCTGTCGTAGTCCATCGTCGTTTCCATCATCAGCCCGGCCGGCACGACCGGTGCCGACGAGCCGCCCGGAATCACGGCCTTGAGCTTCTTGCCACCGCGCATGCCACCGGCCAGTTCCAACAACTCGCCGAACGGCGTGCCCAGGGGCACTTCGTAGTTACCCGGCAGCTCGACGTCGCCCGACACCGAGAAGATCTTGGTGCCGCCGTTGTTCGGCTTGCCCATTTCCAGGTACTGCTGCGGGCCAGTAGCCAGCAGGAACGGAACCGCGGCGAACGTCTCGGTGTTGTTGATGGTCGTCGGCTTGCCGTACAGACCGAAGCTCGCCGGGAAAGGCGGCTTGAAACGCGGCTGGCCTTTCTTGCCTTCAAGCGATTCGAGCAACGCGGTCTCTTCGCCGCAGATGTACGCGCCATAGCCATGGTGCGCATGCAGCTCGAACGAGAAGTCCGTGCCGAGAATGTTGTCGCCCAGATAACCGGCAGCGCGCGCTTCCTCGAGCGCTTCTTCGAAGCGTTCATACACTTCGTAGATTTCGCCGTGGATGTAGTTGTAACCGACGGTGATGCCCATGGCGAAACCGCCGATGGCCATGCCTTCGATCAACGCATGCGGGTTGTAGCGCAGGATGTCGCGATCCTTGAACGTACCGGGTTCGCCTTCGTCCGAGTTACAGACAAGGTATTTCTGCCCCGGGAACGCGCGCGGCATGAAGCTCCACTTGAGCCCCGTCGGGAAGCCTGCGCCTCCGCGGCCACGCAGGCCCGATGCCTTGACGTCGGCAATGACCTGCTCCGGCGTGAGGCCTTCCTTCAGGATACGGGCAAGCTGCTGGTACCCCCCGCGCTTGACGTAATCTTCGAGGTGCCAGTTCTCGCCATTGAGGTCGGCGAGGATCAGCGGCTTGATGTGACGGTTGTGCAGCGACGTCATGCTTTCTCTCCCGCGGCGCCCGTGGCCTTGAGCTCGTCGAGGAGCGCGTCGACCTTGGCTTCGTTCATGAAGCCGCACATGCGATGGTTGTTCACCAGCAGGACGGGTGCGTCGCCGCAAGCGCCCATGCACTCGCCTTCCTTGACCGTGAAGAGACCGTCCGGCGTGATGTCGTTGTAGTCGACACCCAGCTTCTCTTTCAGGTACTTCGCCATCTCTTCGCCACGCGTAAGCTGGCAAGGCAGGTTCGTGCACACGGTCAACTTGAACTTGCCCACGGGGCGCGTGTTGAACATGGTGTAGAAGGTTGCGACCTCTTGCACCGCGACTGCGGGCATCTCGAGGTAGTCCGCCACGAATTGCATCACTTCGGGCGACAACCAGCCTTTCTCGACCTGCGCTACGGCAAGGGCGTGCATCACCGCCGACTGTTTCTGGTCGGCAGGGTATTTGGCAACGGCACGGTCGATTTTCTTCAGGGCTTCGGGAGAAAGCATTTCCGATCCGACGGTTCTTTAAAACGTTATCCCCGCTCGCGCCAGCGCTGGCAGACCGGTTTTTTCGGCCACCCGCGACTCACAGGCACGGCAACTGGAACGGCAATGGCATCGACCTGCGAAACCCTGCCGAATTAAAACTTAAGGGCGCCAGAGGCGCCCGCTGCGCGTTTAGCGATCGATCTCGCCGAACACGATGTCCTGGGTCCCGATGATCGCCACAGCATCGGCAATCATGTGACCCTTCGCCATCTCGTCGAGCGCGGAAAGATGGGCAAAGCCCGGCGCACGAATCTTCAGGCGATACGGCTTGTTCGCGCCGTCCGACACCAGGTAGATGCCGAACTCGCCCTTCGGGTGCTCGACGGCGGCATACGTTTCGCCGGCGGGCACGTGGAAGCCTTCGGTGAAGAGCTTGAAATGGTGAATCAGCTCTTCCATGTTCGACTTCATTTCGACCCGCGAGGGCGGTGCCACCTTGTGATTGTCCGTAATCACCGGACCTTCATTGGCACGCAGCCACGTCACACACTGGCGGATCAGGCGGACAGACTGGCGCATTTCTTCCACGCGCACCAGATAGCGGTCGTAGCAATCGCCTTCCTTGCCCACAGGAATGTCGAAATCGAGACGATCGTACACTTCGTACGGCTGCTTTTTGCGCAGATCCCAGGCAATGCCCGAGCCGCGCAGCATAGCGCCGGAGAAGCCGAGCTGCATGGCACGCTCGGGCGACACGACGCCGATCCCCACCAAGCGCTGCTTCCAGATACGGTTGTCGGTGAGCAGCGTTTCGTACTCGTCGACACACTTCGGGAAGCGGTTCGTGAAGTCTTCGATGAAGTCGAGCAGCGAGCCTTCGCGTGCTTCGTTCATCTTTTTGATGGCGCGCTCGTTGTGGAACTTCGATGCGCGATATTGCGGCATCGCGTCCGGCAGGTCGCGATACACGCCGCCCGGACGGTAGTAGGCCGCGTGCATACGGGCACCCGAGACGGCTTCGTACACGTCGAACAGGTCTTCGCGTTCACGGAAGGCATACAGGAATACCGCCATCGCGCCCACGTCGAGTGCGTGGGAACCAATCCACATCAGGTGATTCAGAATCCGCGTGATTTCGTCGAACATCACACGGATGTATTGCGCGCGAATCGGCACGTCGACGCCGAGCAGCTTCTCGATCGCCATCACGTAGGCGTGCTCGTTGCACATCATCGAGACGTAGTCCAGACGATCCATGTACGGCACGGATTGCAGGAACGTCTTCGACTCGGCGAGCTTTTCCGTCGCGCGGTGCAACAGGCCGATGTGCGGATCGGCGCGCTGGATCACTTCGCCATCCAGCTCGAGCACCAGGCGCAGCACGCCGTGCGCTGCCGGGTGCTGCGGACCGAAGTTCAGAGTGTAGTTCTTGATGTCTGCCACAAGGCCACCTTAATGTTTCAGACCGGCGTAATGTTCTTCGCGGATGATGCGCGGCGTAATTTCGCGCGGCTCGATCGTCACCGGCTGATAGATCACCCGCTTCTGCTCGGGGTCGTAACGCATTTCAACATAGCCCG
This sequence comes from Pandoraea cepalis, assembly GCF_902459665.1. Taxonomy (GTDB): domain Bacteria; phylum Pseudomonadota; class Gammaproteobacteria; order Burkholderiales; family Burkholderiaceae; genus Pandoraea; species Pandoraea cepalis. Next base: position 103,000 of record NZ_CABPSL010000005.1, read on the forward strand.
AGGTCGGGAAGTCCTTGCGGAACGGGTGACCGATAAAGCCGTAGTCCGTCAGAATGCGGCGCAGATCCGGGTGCCCTTCGAACACGATACCGACCAGATCGAAGGCCTCTCGCTCGAACCAGTTGGCCGAACTCCACAGATCGATCAACGACGCCACGACCGGCAGATCGTCGTCCGGGGCGAACACGCGCACGCGCAGACGCCAGTTGTGGGTCAGCGAGAGCAGATGCGAGACGGCGGCGTAGCGCGGGCCGTCGTAGGCACCGTCGCCGTAGGCCGAGTAGTCCAGGCCGGCAACGTCCATCAACTGCTCGAACTTGAGCTCGGGATGATCGCGCAGCGTGCGCGCGACCTCGAGATAGTCGCTCGCCTTGACGGTCAGCGTCAGCTCGTCGAGGGCTTCCACCAACTGCTCGGCGCGGGCGCCAAGCACGTTTTGCAGGGTGGTCTTGAGTTGTTCTAGTTTAGACATGGGCGGGAGCGGTTATTTACGCGCGATCGTCGCAGTCCGCTTGATCTTCGACTGCAACTGGATGATGCCGTAGACGAGCGCCTCGGCCGTCGGCGGACAGCCCGGCACGTAGACGTCGACCGGCACGATGCGATCGCAACCGCGCACCACCGAGTAGGAGTAATGATAGTAGCCGCCGCCATTGGCGCACGACCCCATCGAGATCACCCAACGCGGCTCGGCCATCTGGTCGTACACCTTGCGCAGCGCGGGTGCCATCTTGTTGCACAGCGTACCGGCCACGATCATCACGTCCGACTGACGCGGGCTCGGGCGGAACACCACGCCAAACCGGTCCAGATCGTAACGCGCCGCGCCGGCGTGCATCATTTCGACGGCACAGCAGGCCAGGCCGAACGTCATCGGCCACAGCGAACCCGTGCGCGTCCAGTTGATGAGTTTGTCAGCCGTGGTGGTGACGAACCCTTCGCGCAAAACCCCTTCGATGCTCATATGCTTACCCTGAATCCTTCTGCAATGCGGCCAATACGATGCCGGCCTTATTCCCAGTCGAGCGCACCGCGCTTCCAGAGGAACACGAAACCGATCAGCAGCTCAAGCAGGAAACCCATCATGGAGATAAAGCCCACCCAGCCGATATCGCGCAGGGCGACGCCCCACGGAAACAGAAATGCCGTTTCGAGATCGAACAGGATGAAAAGGATGGCGACGAGATAGTAGCGCACATCGAACTTCATGCGCGCGTCTTCGAATGCCTCGAAGCCACACTCGTACGGAGAGAGTTTTGCGCTGTCGGGTTTGTTGGGGCCGAGGAATTTACCGACCCCAATCAGTAGCGCCCCAAGACCGCCACCTACCAGAATGAACAGCAGGACGGGATAATAGGTTCCGAGGTTCAACTCTACCCTCTTTTTGGTTAGTCCAAAAACCGCTTTCGTCATTGGCGTGGGGGCCAAAAAGCGGATGAACAGTGAGCACAAAATAAAATGCCAGCCAAAGCATAAACGCAAGGCTGGCATCGGAGAACTGTGGTGCCGACGGCGAGACTCGAACTCGCACAGCTTTCGCCACTACCCCCTCAAGATAGCGTGTCTACCAATTTCACCACGTCGGCATTCAAATTCTGCAATCCGCTGTCACTTACGAATCGCTTCAAGACCGCTATATTAGCGCTCTTCAGCATTTTGTTCAACGCACAAATCGATTTTTTTTCGATTTTCTTTACAGCTTATTACACGTTGCAAACCGTGCTGCGACTTACTTCGGCACGTCCTGCGGATTGGCTGCGGAAGCACTCACCGGTGCACTTGCCGCGACCGCGCCCGACGCCGTCATCGGCGACGTTGCGGCCGGCAAATTACCAAGGACACCGATGTTTGCCGCCGGCTTGTACGAACCGAGATACGTGAGACCCAGCGTGGTTACGAAGAACACGGCCGCCAGCACTGCCGTGGTCCGCGACAGGAAGTTTGCGGAACCCGACGCACCGAAGAGACTGCCCGACGAACCGCTACCGAATGCAGCGCCCATATCGGCACCCTTGCCATGCTGGAGCAACACCAGACCGATGATGCCCAGCGCGGAAAGCACCTGCACCACGATCAACAACGTTTTCAACAACCCCATCTCATCACCCGTATAGAAGAATCCGATTTGCCGTGCATTTTTGGTGCACCGCATCATAACCATTTCGTGCCGTTACGAAACCCGGCATCGGCATCAGCGCGACAGACCCGCCTCGCAAATCGCCAGAAAATCGACCGCCTTCAACGCCGCCCCGCCGATCAACCCACCATCGACATCCGCCATCGAAAACAGCTCTGCCGCGTTATCCGGCTTCACACTGCCGCCGTACAACACCGCCACATCCATCACCGCCTCGCCCTTCGCACGCAGCAGCGAGCGCAAATGCGCATGCACTTCCTGCGCCTCGGCCGACGTTGCCGTCTTGCCCGTGCCAATCGCCCAGACCGGCTCATAGGCCACAACAATCTGGACCGCCTGCGCCGCCGTCAGCGCCGCGAGCACCGTATCGAGCTGACGCGTCACGATAGACATCGTTTCGCCGGCTTCACGCTCGGCGAGCGTTTCGCCGACGCACACGATCGGCGTCATGCCCGCGTCGAGCACTCGCAAGGTCTTTGCCGCGACGCCCGCATCGGTCTCGCCATGGTACGTACGACGCTCCGAATGCCCCACAATCACGAACTGTGCGCCGAACTCGGCAATCATCGGCGCGGAGACTTCGCCCGTGTAGGCACCACTCACCTGCGCCGACACCTCCTGCGCACCGAAGCCCAGCACCTGCCCCGAGAGGCGGGCCTGACATTGCGCGAGATAGGGGAACGGCACACACACGACCGCCGTAACGCCCGGGGCGCTCAACACCGGTGACGCCAGCAGGTCGCCCAGCAGCGCCTCGTTGCCGGCCAGACTGCCATGCAGTTTCCAATTGCCCACGACGAGCTTGCCCGCCTTGCGGCCTAGGGTGCGAGCCGAAGCCGCAGTACCCGCAGTACCGATTGTCACGCGTGATCCCCCAATGCGTAAGGACGAAAAACCTCTCATTCTAGTGCGTCAGGGGCATGGGGGTCAATTTCGCCGACTTTCAAACGTGAGAATCCGCATGAAATGGGGCTTTCACGCGGATTCGCCTCGTGCGCCGACGCGAGATGACTTACCAGGTCAGCACGATCTTCCCGACATGCGTACTCGTTTCCATCAATGCATGGGCTTTGTCTGCTTGGTCGGCCGGGAACGTCTGATAAATCACGGGCCGGATCTTGCCAGCCGCGAACAACGGCCAGACCTTCTCGTAGAGGTTCTGTGCAATCGCCGCCTTGAACGCCACCGAGCGCGGACGCAGCGTCGAGCCGGTCACCGTCAGGCGGCGGCGCAGCAGCGCCCCCATATCCAGCGTGGCCTTGCTGCCGCCGAGCAGCGCGATGATCGCGATGCGCCCATCGAATGCCAGCGCCTGCACTTCACGCGGCAGATAGTCGCCCCCCACCATGTCGAGCACGACGTCCACACCGCGATCGCTGGTGAGCGCCTTCGTCACGGCGACGAAATCTTCGGTTTTGTAATTGATGCCCCGCTCCGCGCCGAGTGCTTCGCACGCGCGAGCCTTTTCATCGGAACCGGCGGTCGCGAACACGCGATGGCCCATGGCCACGCCGAGCTGGATCGCCGTCACGCCGATACCGCTCGTGCCGCCCTGCACCAACAACGTCTCCTTTTCGCCCGACTCGGTCTCGCCGAGGTGAGCGCGATCGAACACATTGCTCCACACGGTGAAGAACGTTTCGGGCAGCGACGCCGCCTCGACGTCCGAGAGCCCCTGCGGCACCGGCAGCACCTGCGAGAGCGGCGCGGCGCAGTACTCGGCATAGCCCCCGCCCTGCACCAACGCACAGACGCGCGAGCCGACGTTCAATCCCCAGCGGTTAGCCGGGTCGTCGAGCTTGCCATCGACGATCTCGCCCGCCACTTCGAGCCCCGGCAGGTCAGAAGCGCCCGGCGGCACGGGATACTGCCCGATGCGCTGGAGCACGTCGGGACGGTTCACGCCCGACGCGGTGACCTTGATGAGCACTTCGCCCGGCTTGAGTTCCGGGCGCGGCCGCTCAGTGAGCTTGAGCACTTCCGGTGCGCCGTATTGGGTGATCTCGATCGCCTTCATCGTGTCTTTCCTCGGTTGTCTGGACGACGCGCCGCATCGACGCCGGCCGCCCGTCTCGTTTCGTGGGATCGCGAGTCGTGCGGCCGCCCGCGAGTCAAACGCTACGCGCGCCATGCCACAGACCTCGCATGAAAAATGGTGTCGAGCCGTACCTTATCACCGACGGCGCGATCGCGTCGGCCGTCGACGCAGGTCTCGGCGGCATTCGGGATCAAACAGGATCAAACAGGATTATTCGGGACAACTGAGGGACAACTGCGGGACTACGACCAGACAGGGGAACACGCGGACGCCGGGGCACTGGCACGCGCGCCGTTTGACGAGCGCGTCGCGTGCGATCTCAAGACCGCGCACGACGCGCCGGGTTAGCCCCAAAAGCGGGGCGCCGGCTGCCCGAAGGCCGCTCGGCGCCACCACCTCGCCCTGGCGCCGTCAGGCGACGCCTTCCGACCCTTCGTCGATCAGCCCGTGACGTATGGCGTAGTCGGCCAGCTCCGCACGATCGTCAAGCGCGAGTTTGTGCAGAATTTGTGCAACGTGTGATGCAATCGTCCGCTCGCTCAAATGCAACGCGTGCGCGACTTCATTGACGGCCAGGCCGTCGACCAGCATATGAAACACTTCATTTTCGCGAATCGACAAGCTCAGGTGCCTAGACTTGTCGTCGTGTGCATCGGCGTCGTGCCGCGCGCGCGGCCCCCGATGCGAAGCCTGCGGTGGCTCACGGCGCGCCCCGGGTTCGCGCCACCCTGCGTCGGAAGCCGCCCGCGATGCTGCCCGGCTTCGTCCGCCTTCGAGTTTCATGCCCGCCTCCTGTAAAGAAACGTCCCACGCCCGAACCGCCGGCCGCACGTCGAGGCGAACGGAGGGCGTCGCCTATTGTGCGTCAGACAATTCACGCTCGTATCTTCGGGGAAGCTGATCGCTGTCGCGCATTCGATTGGTTGTGCCTAATCCGCCACGCATGCACCGTCGCCGAGCACGAAGCGGCCGCGGCCACCATGCTTGGCGTCGTACAGCGCGCGGTCCGCCGCGTCGAACATCATGTCGGGCGTCTTGACTTCACCGCTCGCGACCATCGCCACGCCCACGCACGCACCCACCGTAACGGCCCCGACGGACAGCGACATCGGCCGCGACGTTGCATCGAGAATCGACATGGCCGTGCGCTCCACATCGAGAATATCCTGCACGTCACGCATGATGACGGCGAATTCATCGCCACCGAAGCGGGCAATGACGTCGCCGTCGCGCACGCTCGCGACCAGGCGTTTGGCCAGACGTCGCAGCAACTCGTCGCCGAGCGCATGCCCCCACGTGTCGTTGACGAGCTTGAAGCGATCCAGATCGACGAACAGCAGCGCTTGCGCGCCGCCCCCCTCGCGCGCCACGCGCAACGCACCCGCCAGCGCCTGATCGAAGCCCTTGCGATTGAGCAGCCCGGTCAGATGATCGGTGTGCGATTCGCGCCGCCAGCGCCGCTCGTTCGAGCGCTCCACGGTGATATCGCGGACAAACACATGAACGCCGGCGAGGACATCGTGCATGGCCCATTCCGGCTGATAGCTCACTTCAAAGCAGCGGAACGCCGCGTCGTCGCCAAAATCCCAGATGAACGTGGCGGCTTCGCCCGCGAATGCCCGGGCGAGATGCGGCGCGAACTCGCGATAGAGCGATGAGCCGAGCAGCTCGCTCGCCGTCGCCCCGAGAATGCGCTCACGCGGCCGCCGCAACCGCAGTTCACAGGCCCGATTCACGAACGCAAAGCGCTCGTTGCTGTCGAGAAACGCGACGAGATAGGGCACCCGATCCGCAATTTCCTGCATGTGGCGCACACTCGCCCGCGCCGCCTCGCGCGAGCCCTCGAGCGCCTCGGTACGATCGCGCAGTTGCTCCATCATGTCGCGAAACGCGTTCGCGAGCGCCCCGATCTCGTCGGCACGCTGGACAGGCAGCGACTGCACTGCGCGCATGTCGCCGGCGCTGCGCTGCACGAGGTCGCGCAGTGTATCGAGCGGACGCAGCATGTGCCGCGCCATCCACCACATCGCGAACGCGGCCAGCCCGATCGCCGCGATCGCGAGCAAGATCACGCGACGCCGCACGCGCGCAAGTGGATCGAACGCTTCGGCGCCGGGCAACACTGCGACAACCGACCAGCCGGTCGTGGCCATGGTCGCGCGCGCCACCAACGGATGCATGCGCAAGAGAGGGTTCGGCCCCGGATCACGCACGCCGCAGAGCGTCTGCGCCGGGCCGACGGGCGAAAGAATCTTCGTCACGTCCGCCTGAATGACATAGCGCGCGGGATTTTCGTTCGTCGTTACACAGTAGCGGCCGGTCGCGCCGATCGCATTGCTCACCAGATCGACCATGAAGTTTTGCCGCAGCAGATTGATCGCGCCGCCGATCACGGCAATCGTCTTGCCCTGCGCGTCCACGACGGGTACCGCGAGGATAATGCCCGGCGAGCGGGTGATCCTGCCCGCAATCAGTCCGGACGCCGCCTGAGGCGCGCCCGCGAGCACCTGCCGGAAATAGTCGCGATCGGCAATGTTGATCGCCGTGGCGGGGAACGTCGAGTCGTAGCGCATACGGCCGTCGGGCGCGGCGACGAAAATCGTGTTGAAGGTCTGGGGCATCGACACCGACATGTTGGCGAAGGCATCGAACTGGGCGAGCGACATCGCGTCCGGATGGCCAAGGTGGCGCGCCATGCGATGCAGAGCGAGAAACTTCCCGCGCATCTTGTCATCGAGCTGTTCGGCGACAAGCTGGACCTGGGTGTCGAGCTGCGCCTGCATCGAGCTTCGCAACTCCCCATAGACGAAGAATTCGATGCCGACCGCGACGCCGACGATCAATATCATCGAGACCAGGGCCGTCGTGGCCGCGACCCGTCCCTTCAACGACTTCACCATACTGGCCCGTGAGAGAGTAGCTTGTGATGCTTTTTGGTTATTTTTGCGGGTGCTTATCCCCGAAACGGCACATTTTCCGGAAACTTGAGCATAATTTGCCGCCTTCGTGTAACCACCTCATCGACACTCGCTTGCGACATTGCCGGATGGCGGCTAACGATGTTCGCCGAACCCGTCGTAAAATTGCGCATCCAACGCGCCACGAGGGGGCGACGCGGCGCGCGCCACGCTGAATCGGCGCGGTATCGCACGCCGGCAGGGTCTCCCCGCCCCCCTCGTGACCCGATCTGCCCGACCCGACCGAATTCATGACGAGCACCCAAGCCCAAGCCACCCCCGCCGCCGCTGCACCGATGACGCCGATGATGCAGCAGTACACGCGCATCAAGGCCGACCATCCGAACATGCTCGTCTTCTATCGCATGGGCGATTTCTACGAGCTGTTCCACGACGACGCAGCCAAAGCGGCACGACTGCTCGACCTGACGCTCACCGCGCGGGGCCAGTCGGGCGGACAACCGATTCGCATGGCCGGTGTGCCGCATCACGCCGTGGAGCAATACCTCGGCAAGCTCGTCAAGCTCGGCGAGTCGGTGGCCATCTGCGAGCAGATCGGCGATCCCGCCACCGCCAAGGGGCCGGTCGAGCGCAAGGTCGTGCGCATCGTCACGCCCGGCACGCTGACCGACGCCGCCTTGCTCAGCGACAAGGTCGACCAGTATCTGCTGGCCGTACACATGCCGCCGGCGCGACGCGCCAGCGAACGCGTCGCCGGCCTCGCCTGGCTCTCGCTCGCCAGTGGCGAGCTGCGCCTGATGGAAGTCGCCGCTGACAAGCTGCCGCGCGAGCTGGAGCGCATCCGCCCGGCCGAGACGCTGGTGCCCGACAGCGCCCTCGAAGCCTTCGAGGGCTTCTCCCTCGGCACCACGACGCGCGTGCCCGACTGGCACTTCGACACGGCCGCCGGCACGCAACGCCTGCGCGATCAACTGGGTGTCGCGAGCCTGACGGCCTTCGGCTGCGACGGCCTGAACCCGGCGCTCGGCGCAGCCGGCGCATTGCTGCAGTACGCAGCGGCCACGCAGGGCCAGTCCTTGCGCCATGTGCAAAGTCTGAACGTGGAGCGGGAAGCCGCCTATATTGGCCTCGACGCGGCCACGCGGCGCAACCTGGAACTCACCGAAACGCTGCGGGGCACCGAATCGCCCACGCTGCTCTCGCTGCTCGATACTTGCGGCACCACGATGGGCAGCCGGCTGATGCGCCACTGGCTGCATCATCCGATGCGCGATCAGCAGGTGCCGCAGTCGCGCCAACTGGCCATTGCGACGCTGCTCGAAGGCCCGGGTACGTGGCGCGCGCTGAACAGCGAATTGCGGCATGTGGCGGACGTCGAGCGAATCACGGCCCGCCTGGCGCTGCTCACCGCGCGGCCACGCGATTTATCGAGTCTGCGCGACGCGTTGCGCCGCCTGCCCGAACTGCACACCACGCTGCGTGCCGTCGAAGCGCGTTCGCCGCTGCTTGCGATGCTGCACGAAGACCTCGCGATTCCCGAGGCTGCGCTGGCCATGCTCACGGGCGCCATCGCCGAAGAACCGGCGGCCATGCTGCGCGACGGCGGCGTCATCGCGCGCGGTCACGATGCCGATCTCGACGAACTGCGCGATATCTCGGAGAACTGCGGCCAGTTCCTCATCGATCTGGAAACGCGCGAGCGTGCGCGCACCGGCATCAACAATTTGCGGGTCGAGTTCAACAAGGTGCATGGCTTCTACATCGAAGTCACACGCGGCCAGACCGACAAGGTGCCCGACGACTATCGCCGCCGCCAGACGCTAAAAAATGCCGAGCGCTACATTACGCCGGAGCTCAAGACGTTCGAGGACAAGGCCTTGTCCGCGCAGGAGCGCTCGCTCGCGCGGGAGAAACTGCTGTACGACGCGCTGATGCAAGCCCTGCTGCCGCATATCACCGAGTTCAAGCGCATCGCGCAGGCGCTCGCCCAGTTGGACGTTCTCGCCGCGCTGGCCGAGCGTGCCGAAACGCTCGGCTGGGTCAAGCCCGAGCTGGTGGAGGATCGCGTGGTCGACATTCGCCAGGGTCGCCACCCGGTCGTCGAACGACAAGTGGAGCGCTTCATCGCTAACGACTGCTCGCTGGGCGACGCGCGCCGCCTGCTGCTCATCACCGGCCCGAACATGGGCGGCAAGTCGACCTTCATGCGTCAGACCGCCCTCATCGCCCTGCTCGCTTACGTCGGCGGCTACGTGCCCGCCGAGGCGGTGCGACTTGGCCCGCTCGACGCCATCTTTACGCGAATTGGCGCGTCGGACGACCTCGCGGGCGGACGTTCGACGTTCATGGTCGAGATGACCGAGTCGGCTGCGATTCTGCACACGGCGACCGACCAGAGTCTGGTACTGATGGACGAGATCGGGCGCGGCACGTCAACGTTCGACGGTCTCGCGCTGGCCTGGGCGATTGCGCGGCATCTGCTTGGGCACAATCGCAGCTACACGCTGTTCGCCACCCACTACTTCGAACTGACGCAACTGCCCGACGAGTTTGCGCAATGCGCGAACGTGCATCTGTCCGCCGTGGAGCACGGCGAAGGGATTGTGTTTCTGCACGCGGTGCAGGACGGTCCAGCCAGTCAGAGCTACGGATTGCAGGTCGCGCAACTTGCCGGGGTGCCGATGCCAGTCATTCGCGCGGCGCGCAAGCATCTCGCGTTACTCGAACAGCAGGCGCTCGATCCGGCCGCCCCACAACTCGATCTGTTTGCGCCACGAGCGCCGGTCGATGCCGGCGTCGATGACCCGTCGGAGGACGCCTTGGATAGCGCGTCGAACGGCCCGCTCGCGACGCAGGGCAGCCGTGGCTCGACGCACAGTGCCGCCGCCCTCGATCCCGCCGCCGAGGCGACGTTGGCACGTCTGTCGCAGATCGATCCCGACGAGTTGCGCCCGCGCGAAGCGCTCGACCTGCTGTATGAACTGCGCGGCCTGATGGACGGCCGCAAGCACTGACGTCGCCCCTCATGCCGAGCCTGCCTCGCCTGCGCGCCCCTCGTCACACAAGCCACGGCCTGCGCGCCGTGTGCCTCTTGGCGCTCGCGTTCGCGCTCGTCACGGGCACCGCACCGACGACGGCCGCATCGGCAAACGCCAGGATGGCCACGACGTCCAGGGGGAAGACAGCGGCAAAGCCCGGCGCCAAAGGCCCGCGCAAGCCGCCACCGTTCGAATTCGCGGTGCTGGGCAACACCCCCTTCGGCAACACGGAGGTGCCGGTGGTGCGCAACGTGCTCGCGAGCATTGGTGACAGTCAGGCCGTGTTCGTCGTCCATGCGGGCAATCTCAAAAGCGTGACAGAGTCGTGTCGCGACGAACTCGTCACGCAGCGTCTGAGACTTCTCGCCAGTTCGCCCAAGCCGCTCATCTACGTACCTGGGGCGAACGACTGGGCCGATTGCCAGCGCGCCACTGAGGGCGGCTACAACCCCGTGGAGCGGCTCGACTTCCTGCGCGATCAAGCGTTCAGCGACGATGCGTTGCTCGGCCCCGGCCCCGTGGGTCACGCGCCACTCGATCTCACGCGTCAAAGCGACATGGCACGCTTTCGCCAGTATCACGAAAATGTGCGATGGTTCTATAACGGCGTGGTATTCGTCGGCCTGAATCTGCCCGGCAACAACAACAATTACCGCTCGGCGGGGGGACGTAACGGCGAGTTCGAGGATCGGGCCGTGGCGACACGCGTCTGGCTGCAGCATGCGCTCGTCTACGCGAAGCAGAAGGAGGCGGTCGGCATGGTCATCATTGCGCAGGCCGATCCCGCGTTCGAACCGGCGCGACGCGCAGGGCTGGGAAGTCTTTTCTCGGATCGCGTGGGACGCCACGGCGTCGACGGCTTCAAGGAATTCCGGATGCAGTTGCTACGGCTCACGAATCGCTTCAAAGGACCGGTGCTGCTCATCGACAGCGGCAAGACAATGCGTCACGTGCAACCGCTGCGCGATGCCCACGGCGCACCGGTGAAGTCGTTCACCCAACTGAGCACCTACGGCTCGCCGACCGCGAATCGATGGGTGCGCGTGCAGGTCGATCCGGGCGCGTCGCCGCTCTTCCGTTTCGAGGGGGTGACACTACCGTCCAATGGCGCCGCGGTACCTAACACCCCGCGCGGCGGCGCAACATCGGCGCCCAGCGGAACCCCCGCCGGTGCGGCAGCGCCGACGCCCGGCAGCTTGCCCCACGCAATGCCCTATGCAGCGCCCTATTCGGCACTCTACCCGTCGTCCGGTATGTCGAACGACCTGGGCCCGGCCGCGTCGGATCCCAATCAAGGGGTCATGCCCATCGGGCCGGCGATCCATCCGAACACGGGGACGCGCGCCCCCGGGCGCGGCAACTGAATGCTCGCCTGAAAACGCAAACGCCGAATCAGGCGCATTGCATGTCGCAATGCGCCTGATTCGGCGAAAGCCCGCGTACGGCGCGTGCGTCTTGCGTCACTTGCCCGGCCGTACGCCATCCGGCGGCGGCGGGCAGCGCGACGCGTCAGCCTCAATGCAGCGTGGGCGCGTCGTCCTGATCTTCGTCTTCGTCGACAACTTCAAGCCCCGACGCGCCATGGGCGTGCTGGTGCTCGATTTCTTCTTCCGTCGCCTGACGCACGTCGGCCACCTTCAGCTCGAAACGCAGTGCCATGCCCGCGAGCGGGTGATTGCCATCGAGCACGACCTTGTCTTCGGCAACGTCGGTCACCGTGTAGATCAGCGTGTCGGCCTCCTCGTCGCCATCTTCCGGCGAGCCTTCGAACTGCATGCCGACTTCGAGCGGATCCGGAAAACGACCACGCGCCTCGATCTTGATCATCTCGGGATCGTAGTCGCCGAACGCGTCGGACGGTTCCAGTTGCAGTTGCGTTTCATAGCCCACGTCCTGCCCGTCGAGCGCTTCCTCGATCTTGGGGAACGTGCCATCATATCCGCCGTGCAGGTAAACCATCGGCTCGGCGCCGCTTTCTTCGATCAGGTTGCCCTGAGCGTCCGACAACTTGTAAGTCACCGAGACGACGGTATTCTTTTCGATCTTCATCAAACTCTCCGAAAAACAGCCCGCATTATACGCGCAGCTGCATGACATCGCCCCGCGCGCAACCCGACGCCACCTTGAATCGTACAACGGCGTGCGTGGCGCAGCCCTCTCTTGATGCATTGATCCACCCATGACGACATCCCGCACCCCCTCGCCTCTGCTCGGCGGCCTCGCGCCGGACGCATTCATGAAGCGCTACTGGCACAAGCGCCCGCTCCTCATCCGCCAGGCCATTCCCGGCTTCACGGCGCCGCTCTCGCGCGACGCGCTGTTCGCGCTGGCGGCGCGGGACGACGTTGAATCCCGATTGATCAGCCATGCCCGCAAACGTTGGCAACTCGAACATGGGCCGTTCGATGCCGATGATCTGCCCCCGTTGAGTCGCAAGCAATGGACGCTGCTCGTACAGGGGGCGAATCTCCACTCGCCGGCGGTCGACGCGCTCATGCAACAGTTTCGCTTCGTTCCCGACGCGCGTCTGGACGACGTAATGATCAGCTACGCCACCGACGGCGGCGGCGTCGGCCCGCACCTCGATTCCTACGACGTTTTTTTGCTGCAGGCGCATGGCAAGCGACGCTGGCGTATCGGACCGCAGCGCGACACCACGTGGCTCGATGGCGTGCCGTTGCGCATCCTGAAGCACTTCGAGGCCGAAGAGGAGTGGGTACTGGAACCGGGCGACATGCTGTATCTGCCGCCGGGCTATGCGCACGATGGCGTAGCGCAAGGCGAGTGCATGACCTACTCAATCGGCTTTCGCGCGCCGCTGGAGCAGGAAATGCTTCAGAACTTTCTGTACTACCTCGCGGAAAACGCGCCCGCACTACCGTTCGCCCGCCATTTTGCGGGCCGTTACGCCGACCCGGGACAATCGGCCGTCAAACATCCGGCTGCGCTACCCGATGCCATGATCGAGACGCTTGTGGCGCAGCTCGAAAAAGTGCGTTGGGGACAAAAAGAGGTCGAGGATTTCCTTGGGCGTTGGCTGAGTGAGCCCAAGTCGCATGTGTTTTTCGATCCGCCGGAAACCCCGCTTTCGGCAACAAGATTCGTGCGCGAAGCGGCCGCGCGCGGCTTGACCCTCTCGCCCAAGACGCAATTGTTGTATCGACGCAACCGATATTACGTCAACGGCGAGCCGCTCGACGTCCCTGTCGATGCGCGCGCGACCTTGCGGCGCCTCGCTGACCGTCGTCAGTTAAATGCAGGCGAATGTGCGAATTTGGGGCAAAAAGACCAAGAAATCGTCGAAATTCTGTACGATTGGTATGCTTCCGGGTGGCTGCAGGTGGAAAGTGACCGGAAGACCCCGCTAAAGTTGCGCGCCGTAAGGAAAAAAGCGGAGAAATGACGCGAGATTGACGTGACGGGTTGGGGAAAACCCAATATAATTTCTCGCCAAGCAGCTTGCATGACCAAGGGTAATCCTCAATTGCCAATGTCTCGCAATCGGCTTTGCGCTGGCAAGAGCGTATTACCGTAATTAATATTCATTCGCTTGTCTTCTACCATAAAAGGACGTGATCATGAAGAAGTCTCTCCTCGTCGCTTCGTTGTTGGCTATCGCCCTGACCGCCTGCGGCAAGAAGGAAGAAGCCGCTGCACCGGCCGCTGACACGGCTTCGGCTGCTGCCGCTGCTGTTGCTGATTCGGCTGCTTCGGCTGCTTCGGCTGTCGGCGCTGCTGCTGACTCGGCTGCTTCGGCTGCCGGTGCTGCTGCTGATGCCGTTGCTTCGGCTGCTGACGCTGCTGCCAGCAAGTAAGCGCTCGCTGCCGCAAGGCAGTTGAGAAAAAAGCCGGTCGAAAGACCGGCTTTTTTGTTTGTCGCAACGCTTCGCGCTCAACGCAGGCACCCTGCCTGCATCAAGGCACGTCCTGTATCGCTAGCACGTCAGCCAATCGAAGCCCCCCGCCTGCGTCGCCACGAGGATCTCGGTGCCCGCCGAGCCGATGACTGACGACATCGCCGCCATCGCCAGCTCGGGCGTATTGTTCTGCTCGCTCAAATGCGCACCGATCACGCGCTGCAGCTTCCTCCGGTCGATCGCTCCCAGAATCTCCGCCGCCGCGTCGTTCGCCAGATGGCCATAGGTGCCGCCAATGCGCGCCTTGAGCGATGCCGGATACTTGCTGTTCGCCAGCATGTCTCGGTCGTGGTTGCATTCGAGCACCAGCGCATCGCAGCCACCCAGTGCCGCGACCAGATGCGCCGTCGCGCACCCCGCATCCGTGAGCACACCCAAACGGCGTGCGCCGTCGGAAAACACGAACTGCAGCGGCTCGCGCGCGTCGTGAGGCACCGTGTAAGGATGAAGCTCGATAGCGCCCACGGCGAGCCGCTCATCGGCGCGGCACCAGCGCACGAGGGCCGCGTCGCCCTCGCCCTTGAGCGTGGCGTGAACTTTGACGGCCTGCCCCGTTCCCCAGCTCATGATGAGGGGAATCCGGTACTTGCGAGTGAGGGAAAGTGCGCTGCCGATGTGGTCGGCATGCTCGTGGGTGATGACAATGGCGTCGAGCGACGCCACGTCGATCGCGCGTGCCGTCAGGCGCCGCTCGACCTCCCGCATCGAGAAACCGCAATCGAGGAGAATGCGTGTCGTGGAGGCGCCTTCCGACGCCTCCACCAGCAGGGCATTGCCTTCGCTGCCACTGCCAAGACTGGCGAACCGCACGCCCCGCCTTAACGGAGTTGGTTGCCGATCACACTGATGATCGTCTGTGCGATCTGCGAGTTATCGACGTTACCCTTATCGTCGAGCACCTGCACACGAGTCTGGCTATCGCCGCGCCCCTGCACGTTCACGCTAAGCTTTTTGGCCTTCTTGCTGTCCTGCACTTCCTTCGCATGGAACAAGCTGTAGAAGAAACCGTTGTCCTTCGCCAGCGATGCCGGATCCACGTAGCTCACGAAGTAAATGCCCTTCGCGCGGTCGCGATCGTCCACGGTGAAGTTACCGCGGTCGAGCGCGACACCGACACGGCGCCAGGCCCGATCGAACGGCTCGTTGATGT
This sequence comes from Pandoraea cepalis, assembly GCF_902459665.1. GTDB lineage: Bacteria > Pseudomonadota > Gammaproteobacteria > Burkholderiales > Burkholderiaceae > Pandoraea > Pandoraea cepalis. The sequence continues at coordinate 118,198 of NZ_CABPSL010000005.1, forward strand.
CGAGATACGCCGCATCCGCCGTCTTCACGATCTGGCTCGACGGGCCGCCCGCCTTGGCGCCTTCGACTTGCGCCTGGGCTTGATCGGCCTGCACGCCGAAGCGCTGCATCAGCTTGGTCAGGAAGATCGCCTCGAGACCTGGATCGTTCGGCGCCGGTTCCCACTTGGTCGTGTCCTTCTGCGCGTTCGTGAACACTTCCACCATGCGACGGTGCGTGATGTAGATGTCCGTGCCACCGTTCGGATCACGCTCGACGCGAGTGCGGAAGCGGTCACGTTCGCCGGTCGAATACAGACCATCCAGCACCTTGCCGAGCAGATCGCGGATGATGTCCTGATTCAGCTTGGCGCGGTTTTCCGCCCAATCGGTTTCCATCACGCCCGTGTCCGGCGAATCGATCGTCAGCACAAAGCCGTTCTCTTGCCAGAATTCACGCAACGTCGGCCACAGGTCGCTCGGTGCCTTCTGAATCACCAGCCAGCGCTCGTTGCCGTCGCGCACGACCTTCATACCGGGCACCGCCGGCAGCACCGTGTCCGTCGGGTTGGCCGCGACGACCTTCTGCTGGTTCTCGTAGGTCGACAGCGTGGCGATGCCGGCCGGCGACACGTACTTCCGGTCGGTCGCCTGGACGTTCGTCAGATCCGGCGGGACGTCGAGCGAGGGGCCGGTCTTCGAGCTCTTGTAATCGACCTTGTCGGAGGACAAGGCGCTCGAGAGCGAACTGCATCCGGCGACGAGGGCCAACGAGGCAATAGCGGCCCATGCCAGCACGGGACGAGCTACGGAATTACTGACGATTCGTTTCATGAGTCGCAAAAAAAGGGGTGGGCAATCGAACCCGGGTGCCGGAACGACCGGTTAGACAACGGCGATGTTGGCCGACTTGAGGGCACCAAGCACCGTATCGTGGTAAGGCTGCGCCAGCGGCGTGAGCGGCAGGCGGATGCCCGACGCGATCATGCCCATCTGTTGCAGCGCCCACTTCACGGGGATCGGATTGGCTTCGACGAACATGGCGCGGTGCAGTTCGAACAACTGGAATTGCAGTTCCCGCGCCTTGGCCACATTGCCGGCCAGCGCAGCCACGCACAACTCGTGCATCGCACGCGGTGCCACGTTGGCAGTGACCGAGATATTACCCTGACCGCCCATGAGCATGAGCGCAACAGCCGTCAGGTCGTCGCCGCTGTACACGGCGAAGCTCTTCGGGGCACGCCGGATCAGGTCGATGCCGCGATCCAGATTGCCCGTGGCGTCTTTCACGCCAACGATGCCAGGCACTTGCGCCAGGCGCAGCAGCGTGTCGTTGCTGGCATCCGCCACGGTGCGGCCGGGCACATTATAAAGAATGACCGGCAGCTCGACGGCTTCGGCAATGGCGCGGAAGTGCTGGTACTGGCCTTCCTGCGTGGGCTTGTTGTAGTACGGCACGACCTGCAGCGACGCGTCGGCGCCCACCTGCTTTGCATGTTTCGTAAGTTCGATGGCTTCCGCCGTCGAGTTGCCGCCCGTGCCGGCAATCACCGGCAGTTTGCGACCGCGCGACTCGCCGGCTTGTGCGGCTTGCTGCACGGCGATCTCGATGAGTTCGCAGTGCTCCTCGACGTTGACCGTCGGCGATTCGCCCGACGTGCCGACGATCACGATGCCGTCGGTGCCTTCGTCGGCGTGCCAGTTGATCAGGTTGCGCAGTGCTTCACGGTCAAGGCTGCCGTCCTCTGCCATCGGGGTGACGATCGCGACGATACTGCCTTGCATCGGAGTTTGGGTAGTCATGGTTGATCGAACAATTCAGCGATAAGGGTGGATTGTAGCGGATTCCGCCGCCGGCTCGTACAGGGCGGCATTGCCGGGGTTTTCCCCGGGGGCGGCACGCGTGGCGCACACGCGCTGCACGCACGCCGCACGCGGCGCCGCCAACGTGACATCCTCGAACCCCGCCACACGCAAGCCGGCCTCGCGCGCCACGTCGAACAATTCACCGGGAGCCAACAGAAACTGCGGATTGGACGGCTTTCCGTACCGTTCGTTTCCCTGCGCAAAGGTTTCGTAAATCAGCACGCCGCCCGGCGCGACACTGGCCGCGATACGCGAGAAGAGCGGTCGATGCAAATAGTTCGTCACGATGACGGCATCGAAGCGCTCGCCCTCGGCCAACGGCCACGGCGCGCCTTCCAGGTCGGCCGTCAGCGCCGTCACGTTCGTCAGCATTGACATCGTGGCAAGCGCCGCCTCGTCGCGATCCACGGCGATGACATGCATGCCGCGAGACGCGAGCCAACGCGCGTGGCGTCCTTGACCGCAGGCCAGATCGAGTGCGCGGCCGCCCGACGGCATCAGATGCGCCCAGCGCACCAGCCACGGCGACGGCGCGCCAGTACCGTGCGCACTACCGCCGTGCAACACGCCGGGAGCGAGCGCCTTCGTCATGAATATTGCAGCCCCATCGCTTCACGCACGTCGCGCATGATCTCCTGCGCCGACCGTCGCGCCTTCTCACATCCATCGGCCACGATGGCGCGCAGCAGCGATGGATCGTCGACGTACTTCTGGGCGCGTTCGAGCATCGGTTGCTGCTCGCGCAGAATGCCTTCGATGACCGGCTGCTTGCACTCGATACACCCGATCCCTGCGCTGCGGCAGCCCTTCTGCACCCAGTCGCGCGTGTCGTTGTCGCAATAGACCTGATGCAGTTGCCACACCGGACACTTCTCCGGGTCGCCCGGATCGGTTCGACGCACGCGCGCGGGATCGGTCGGCATCGTGCGCACCTTCTTGGTGATCGATTCCGCGTCTTCGCGCAAGCCAATGGTGTTGTTATACGACTTCGACATCTTCTGGCCGTCGAGTCCCGGCATGCGCGACGCCGGCGTGAGCAGCGCCTGCGGCTCGACCAGAATCAGCTTGCGTGCGCCTTCGAGATAGCCGAAGAGTCGCTCGCGGTCGCCCATGGACAGCGACTGCGACTCGGAGAGCATCGCGCGTGCCTGTTCCAGCGCTTCGTCGTCGCCCTGCTCCTGGTACGCCGTACGGAGCTCGAGATACAGCTTCGCGCGCTTGCCGCCAAGCTTGCGTGCGGCGGCCAGCGCCTTTTCCTCGAAGCCGGTTTCACGGCCGTAGAGATAATTGAAGCGGCGCGCAATTTCGCGCGTCATTTCGACGTGCGGCACCTGGTCCTCCCCCACCGGCACGTGCAGCGCGCGGTAGAGCAGAATGTCGGCCGCCATCAGCACCGGATACCCGAGGAAGCCGTATGTCGAGAGATCCTTCTCCCTGAGCTTCTCGATCTGTTCCTTGTACGTCGGCACGCGCTCGAGCCAGCCCAGCGGCGTGCTCATGCCGATGAGCAGCGCCAGCTCGGCATGCTCGGGCACCTTGCTCTGGATGAAGAGCGTGGCCTGATTCGGATCGATCCCTGCGGCAAGCCAGTCGATCAGCACGTCCCATACGTTCTGTTCGATGACTTCCGGCGTCTCGTAGTGCGTGGTGAGCGCGTGCCAGTCGACCACACAGAAGTAGCACGGGTATTCCGACTGAAGCTGAATCCAGTTCTTGAGCACGCCATGATAATGGCCGAGGTGGAGACGACCGGTCGGTCGCATGCCGGAGAAAACGCGTTCGGGATACATGGTCTCGTTATGTTCTGCAAAAACTTCAGGAAATCAGCGACAACAGCGGCGTGAGCATCCAGACGATGAAGTCACGCCCCCACTGAATCAGCGGCCACAGCCAGACACGGCCGAGCACACCGCTCACCACCAGGGCCATCACGATGAAGAACCCATAGGGCTCGACGCGGGAGAGGCGATAGGCTGCGCGCGCCGGCAGCAGCGACACGAGCACGCGGCCGCCATCGAGCGGCGGTACCGGAAACAGGTTGAACATGCACATCACGAGGTTCACCAGGAGACCGGCCTGCGCCATCATCATGAAGAACGGCTCGTGAACGCCGGCGATTTGCAGCCCCACACCGAACACAGCCCACAGTATTGCCTGGACGAAGTTGCACAACGGACCGGCCAGCGCCACCCAGATCGTATCGACGCGCGGATTGCGCAGGCTGCCGAACGCCACCGGCACTGGCTTGGCATAGCCGAACAGAAACGCCCCGCTCGTCATGAAGTAGAGGGCAAGCGGCACGAGCACCGTGCCGATCGGATCAATGTGCTTGAGGGGATTGAGCGTCACGCGCCCCATCAGATAGGCCGTGGGGTCGCCAAAATACTTTGCGACATAGCCGTGCGCGGCCTCATGCAGCGTAATCGCGAAGAGGACGGGGAGCGCGTAGACCGCAACGGTCTGGATCAGGTCTGCATTCATAGCCGCGTATTGTAGCAAGCCGACCTGCGCGCCAGTATTACCGCGTATTGCAAGTCGGGCGACACGCGCCCGTTCACGACAGGCCGAACGGCGCCAGCGAGCCGCGACCGCGACGCAGCACCTCGGGCGGCGTCACCGTCAGGTCGACCACCGTGGACGGTTCTTTAGGACAGGCCCCGCCGTCGATCACCAGATCCAGTTGCTTTTCCAGGCGCTCACGAATCTCGTCGGGGTCGTTCAGCGGCTCGCTTTCGCCCGGCAGAATCAGGGTGGTGGCGAGCAACGGCTGCCCCAGCGCCTCGAGCAGCGCCAGCGTGATGGCATGATCCGGCACCCGCAGACCGATCGTCTTTCGCGACGGATGCGAGAGCCGGCGCGGCACCTCCTTCGTCGCTTCGAGAATGAACACGTAGGGCCCCGGCGTCGTCGCCTTGATCAACCGGTATTGCCGGTTATCCACCATGGCGAACTCGGCCAGCTCCGACAGATCGCGGACCAGGAGCGAGAGCAGTTGCTTGTCGTCGAGACCGCGAATACGACGCAGGCGTTCAACGGCCTGCCGGTCGTCGATATGACAGGCGATCGCGTAGCTGGAGTCGGTCGGCAACGCCACGATGCCGCCCTTATCGATGATCTGGGCGGCCTGCTTGATGAGTCGTGACTGCGGATTTTCCGGATGGATCTGGAAGAATTGCGACATAGCGTCGAAAAGTTACTGCCAGCGGCTCCAGACCGGGGTGAGATCGTCGGGCAGCGCAGGCAGCTTGCCGAGCAGCGCACGGCTCTCGGTCGGTCCATGGAAATCCGAGCCACGCGACGCCAGAAAATCGTAGCGGCGCGCGACGTCGGCATACTCGCGGTACTGATCCGGCGTATGGCTGCCGGTCACCACTTCGATGGCCTCTCCGCCCAGTTCGCGGAACTGATCGAACAGTACCCCGAATTCGAGCGGCGTGAATTTGTAGCGTCCCGGGTGTGCCACGACGGCAATGCCCCCCGCCCCGCGGATCCAGCTCACGGCATTCTCCAGCGTGGCCCAGCGGTGCGGCACATAACCCGGCCGCCCCTCCGCGAGATATTTCGAAAACACGTCGGAAACCGACGTGCATTTGCCGATTGCCACGAGATATCGGGCGAAGTGCGTACGCGAAATCAGATCGGGATTCCCGACGAAACGCAGCGCACCCTCGTAGGCGTGCGGAATGCCCGCGGCCGCCAATTGCTCGCTCATCTGCTGGGCTCGCAACGCCCGGCCACCGCGCGTGGCCGCCAGTCCATCGATCAGCGCGGGATTATCGGGATCGAGATTCAGCCCGACGATATGCACCGTGCGGTTGGCCCACGTAATGGAGATTTCCACACCGCTCACGTACCCCATGCCGAGCGCTTCGGCCGCCGCGCGCGCTTCGCGCTGGCCACCGATCTCGTCGTGGTCGGTCAGCGACCAGAGGTCGACACCGGCCTCAAACGCCACCTGCGCCACCTCCGACGGCGCTAGCGTGCCGTCGGACACTCGGGAATGACAATGAAGATCCGCGTTAAGCATGATGAGCCGCCGGGGGGGATGACATATCGCGTCCGCCCGGCACCGCCGTATGACGTGGTTGTGACGCCCTCATTCTACCGCTCAAGTGCCCGCGGCGCGAGTGACCCGCGGCCTCACTCCCGGCAGAAGTCGTCAATCAACCGGGCCACGACGTCGGGTTGGTCGTGATGCAGCATATGACCGGCATCCTCCACGAAAGCCTCCGTCAAATTCGGAAAGACCTCGAAGCGCTCCCGGAACGCCGCCGTGCCCTGCGCCCCGACGAAATGTCGCAGCACGTCCGAGTCCGTGGCTTCCACATGCAGGACGGGCGCGCTCACGTTGCCCCATACCGCCATCGCTTCATCGAGCCGGTACGGGTAGGGATTGGCAATCTTGTGCGCCGCATCGGCAAGCAAATGCCATTGTCCATCGGCGTCCTGGCGTGCCCATCGTTGTGCCAGCCAGTCCGCCCGCGCCTGCGTGAGGCGCGGATTGGTCTTGCGCAGCCGCGCCACCACCGCGTCGAGCGTGGCATAAGGACGCAACGTCGGCGCATGCTGCAAATCGTCGAGCCAACGGCCGAGCTGACGGATCGCCGCGATCGGCTGCGACGGCGGCAGACCGAAGCCCTCCAGATTCACGAGACGCCGAACCCGCGAGGGCCGCACCCCGGCATACAGGCACGCGACGTTGCCGCCCATGCTGTGGCCAATCAGGCGGACCGCTTCGCCGGGCTCCGTGTAGACGTCGAGCAGGGCGTCGAGATCGGCGAGGTAGTCTGGAAACCAGTAGCTGCCGCAGCGGCCTTGCGCCACCGGCCAGTCGGTGAGGCCGAAGCCGCGCCAGTCCGGGGCGAGCACATGCCAGCGCTGCGCCAGCGTTTGCGCGACGAACTGGAACGACGCCGACACGTCCATCCAGCCGTGCAGCGCGAACAGCTTCGGCGCACCGGGCGCGCCCCACTGCCGGACATGGTGGCGCAGGCCGCGCACCGTCAGAAATTCGGATCGCGAATCGGTCATGGCGCAGGCAGAAAGTGAAGATCGAAACGATTGAGGAACGCCGAGTCTATCAGCGTCAAAAATGACGAATCGGCCGCGCCGTTACGCGAGCGCCTGCAGCGCGGCCAGTTCGTCGTCGTCGAAGCCCGCCGCCCGGCGGGCCTCCAGGTTGAACGGCCCGCGCAGACGCGGCGCACCATATTGCGCCGCGAGCCGGGCATAGGTCTCGATGGGATCGCATCCGGCGCGCTCGCAGCCCCAGCGATACCAACGGTTCCCGATGGCGACATGCCCGATCTCGTCGCGCAGGATGATATCGAGAATGGCGGCCCCGGCGGCATCGCCCGCGCTCGCCAGCTTGGCCTTGATCGGTGGGCTGGCGTCGAGCCCGCGCGCCTCCAGGGTGCGGGGCACCAGCGCGAGGCGAGCCAGCCAGTCGCCGGACGTCCTGCGCGCCATCTCCCATAAGCCATCGTGCGCCGGGAAATAGCCGTAGCGGTAAGGCTCACCGAGCGTCTCCAAATGCTGGGCAAGCAGAGAGAAGTGATACGCCTCCTCCGCCGCGACCTGAAGCCAGTCGTCGTAATAACCGGTGGGCAGGCCGTTGAAGCGCCACAGGGCGTCGAGCGCAAGATTGATCGCGTTGAATTCGATGTGGGTGAGCGCGTGCAGCAAGGCGGCGCGGCCCTCGACGGACGTCGCGGCGCGGTGCTTCAACTCGCGCGGCGACACCAGCCGAGGCGCGGCGGGCCGACCGGGAATGCCGGCCTCCCCCGCGCGCGTCGGCGTCGCCGGCTCGGCCACCTCGAAGCGACGCTCGGGGTGCCAGCGCGCGCGGCCGTCTCGCACTGCGTCGCGAAGTGCTGTCACGCCGTGCGCCTTCTCATACGGATCGCACAGGCGCAGGAGCGCAAGCGTGTGCTCGCGGGCACACAACGCACCGGCGAATCCGGGATGCGCGTTGCCGGACGTGCACGCTTCGCTGGAATGGCCGGGGTCGGCGTTGCGCGCGGCACCGCCGCTGGGCGCGGGAGTGAAATCGGTCATGACGTTACAATAGCTAATTCATCGATTTTAACCGCGAACCGAAGCCGCCATGCCGATCTACAAACTTGGAGACAAGACCCCCCAGATCCACGAGAGTGCTTTCGTGGCCGACACCGCCAGCATCATCGGAGATGTGATCCTCGCCGAGAACAGCAGCGTGTGGCCGGGGGTCGCGATTCGCGGCGACAACGAGCCGATCAAGGTCGGCGTGGGGACCAACGTGCAGGAAGGTGCCGTTCTGCACGCCGATCCGGGGTACCCGCTCACGCTGGCCAGCGGCGTGAGTATCGGCCATCAGGCGATGCTGCACGGCTGCACCGTGGGCGAAAACTCGCTCATCGGCATTCAGGCGGTGCTACTCAATGGCGCGGTCATCGGCCGCGACTGTCTGGTCGGTGCGGGCGCGCTGGTCACCGAGCGCAAGACGTTCCCTGACCGCTCCCTGATTCTGGGTGTGCCCGCCAAGGTCGTGCGCGAACTGACCGACGAGGAAGTCGCGAACCTCAAGCGCAACGCCGAGGGCTATGCGGCACGCCGTCAGGTCTTCAAGGAACAGTTGGTGCGCATCGGCTGATCGCCCCGCCGGCGTGTTGAAAATGCGGTACGCGCCCCCAGATTACGCAGTATTGACGCGCCAACCACCGGCGTTCGTGCAGCATCCGGCGCGTATCTGCGCGGTCGTTACCGCGCAACGCGGCCCGCCACGACAACCGCCGTTGCCGCATTTTTCAGGAATTCAACCGTGTCCGATCAACTTCAGAAATTCATGTTCGACGCCGCCCCGGTACGCGGCGAATACGTCAGCCTCGACGCGACGTGGCGCGCCGTGCTCGAGCGTCACGACTACCCGGCGCCGGTACGTCATCTGCTCGGTGAAATGATGGCCGCGGCCGCGCTGCTCACGGCCAACGTCAAATTCGACGGCGCCCTGATCCTGCAACTGCACGGCGATGGACCGGTCGCCATGATCGTCGTCGAATGCAACGCCGACCTGACGATGCGCGCCACGGCAAAGTACAGCGGCGAGATCCCCGACGACGCGACCCTCAAAGCGCTCGTGAACGTCGACGGCCGCGCACGCTTCGCCATTACGCTCGACCCGCGCGTGAAGCAACCGGGCCAACAGCCTTACCAGGGCGTGGTGCCGCTGTCGGATGAACACGGCCCCCTGCCCGATCTGGCGTCGGTGCTCGAACACTACATGCATCACTCGGAGCAGCTCGACACACGCCTGTGGCTCGCGTCGGACGACCGCCACGCGGTGGGCATGCTGCTGCAGAAACTGCCCGGCCATGGCGGCACGGCCGGCACCGGTGCCGAGCGTGCGCCGGAGCAGGACGAGGACATGTGGAATCGCGTCTGCCAGCTCGGCAATACGCTCAAGCGAGACGAAATGCTGAGCGTCGATCGGGAAACGCTGCTGCAGCGCTTGTTTTGGGAAGAAACGGTGCGCGTGTTCGAGCCGGCGGTCACGGCGTTTCGCTGCACGTGCTCGCACGAGCGGGTCACCAACATGCTGCGCACGCTCGGCGAAGCAGAAGTCATGAGCGTATTCGACGAGCGTCCCGATCTTGAAGTGGCGTGTGAGTTCTGCCGCCAGACCTATCGTTTCGACAAGGTGGATGCGGCGCAGCTCTTTACGGAGCAACTGCACGCCGCGCCGTCCGCGCAACATTGAGCGACGCGGAGATCGCGGGCGTGCGCCGGACCGACCTCACCAGACACCGCATGCAGGATGTGGCGTGCGGTCGTTCGGCTCGCCACCCCGCTAGCGCGCTCGGCGCATCGCTCATGCCGCGACTCGCGTTCAACGCCAGCGCTACACGCTCCACGCGTGAACGCCCCCCTCGGCTTGTCGTCGGCGCCCTCGGTGTCCTCGGCGCGCTGCTCCTGATGCTCGCCGCAGGCTGTGCGCAACTGCCACCGCCTGACGCGCCTGCGGCACGTCTGCCGCAGACGCAAGACATCCCGGCAATGACCAATGCCCAGCAGCAGGACCTGACACGCTTGAACAAGCGCATCTACGACGAGCAGGAAGCGACCATTGAGCACGAACGCGCACAGCGTGCCATCGAGGCTGCGCTGCGCAGCAACGCCAACAACGCGTATTTCTACGGTGGTTGGGGCGGTCCTGCGTGGTATGGCCCGGGATGGTACGGACCGGGATGGTACGGACCGGGCGGATATGGCGGCTATGGCCCACGCGCATCGGTGGGTGTGGGCATCGGCTTCTAGTGGGCGGCACCGCGAGATGACATAAAAAATGGCGTTCCCATGGGAACGCCATTTTGTCGTACTGTCTGCGCGCCGTACCGGCGACGCATCAGTGATGCTGAGCCTTGTGCGCCGCCTGCGCCCCGCGCTTTGCTGGGGACGAAGTCGGCGGTGCCGGCGGCGCCGCCGCGACCGACTTGTGTGCCGGCTCGGTCGACGAGACCAGTGGAGCACCCGCGGCGGAAGCGGCCTGCGGACCGCCCGAGCCGTCCGGCGCCACGAACTGAACGAACACTTCGCCGTCCTTGACCATACCCAGCTCGAAACGCGCGCGCTCCTCGATCGCCGACGTACCGTCCTGCAGATCCTGCACTTCGCCGGCAAGACGATCGTTACGTTCTTTCAACTGCTCGTTCTTCTGCTGTTCGGCGCTCAACTCGTCGCGCAGTTCGTGCACGTAAAGCCAACCACCGTGGCCGAACCAGAGCGGATACTGGATCACCGCCAGCAGCAGCACCAGCAGCAAGGTCACCATTCGCATGCTTTCGCCTGGCAAGAATGCCGAGAAGCGCGCCTCGACAGCCGTCGGGGCGCAACCTCCCGGGAAACGGAATTAGCGCAGATTGTAAAACGCTTCCTTGCCCGGATACGAGGCGATATCGCCGAGATCCTCTTCGATGCGCAGAAGCTGGTTGTACTTGGCGATACGATCGCTGCGCGAGAGCGAGCCGGTCTTGATCTGGCCCGCGTTCGTGCCAACGGCGATATCGGCAATCGTCGAGTCTTCGGTTTCGCCCGAACGGTGCGACACGACGGCCGTGTAGCCGGCGCGCTTGGCCATTTCGATGGCGGCGAACGTTTCGGTGAGCGTACCGATCTGATTGATCTTGATGAGGATCGAGTTGGCGACGCCCTGCTCGATGCCTTGCTTCAGGATCTTGGTGTTGGTCACGAACAGATCGTCACCGACCAGTTGCACCTTGTGGCCGAGCTTTTCGGTCAGGACCTTCCAGCCGGCCCAGTCGTCTTCCGACATACCGTCTTCGATCGACACGATCGGGAACTTGTCGCACAGGTTGGCGAGGTAGTCGGCGAACGCTTCCGAGGTCAGCGACAGGCCTTCGCCGGCCAGCTCGTACTTGCCGTTCTTGAAGAATTCGGTCGAGGCGCAGTCCAGCGCCAGGAGCACGTCGTCGCCCATGCGGTAGCCGGCGTTCTCAACCGCCTGCTGAATGGTCGTCAGGCACTCTTCGTTCGACGCGAAGTTCGGTGCGAAGCCGCCTTCGTCGCCCACGGCCGTGCTCATCCCCTTCTCGGCGATGAGTTTCTTCAGCGCGTGGAAGATTTCGGCGCCGCAACGCAGGGCTTCGCGGAAGCTCGACTGGCCCACGGGCATCACCATGAATTCCTGGATGTCCAGGCTGTTGTTGGCGTGCGCGCCGCCGTTGACGATGTTCATCATCGGCACCGGCATTTGCATGGCGCCCGAACCGCCGAAGTAGCGGTACAGCGGCAGGCCGGCTTCTTCCGCCGCGGCCTTGGCCACGGCCATCGACACGGCCAGCATGGCGTTTGCACCGAGGCGCGACTTGTTGTCCGTGCCGTCGAGTTCGATCAGCGTCTTGTCCAGGAAGGCTTGTTCCGCCGCATCCAGGCCCATGATCGCTTCCGAAATCTCGGTATTGATGTGCTCGACGGCCTTCTGCACCCCCTTGCCGAGATAGCGACCCTTGTCGCCATCACGCAATTCGATCGCTTCGCGCGAACCGGTCGATGCGCCCGACGGCACTGCCGCACGGCCCATCACGCCCGACTCCAGCAGCACGTCGCACTCGACCGTCGGGTTGCCGCGCGAGTCCAGCACTTCGCGCCCGATGATATCTACGATTGCACTCATGTATTCCTCGGTATCTGTATGACAAAAACGCTAAAGGGAACCTGCTTCGCGCCGCGGCCCGTCACCTGCCCTGTTCACGTCGGGCGCTCGCGCCGAACCCTGACGTGGACGCCGGTGCGGCGCTCAAGCGCGCAACGACGGGGTACTGCATGGACGGGGAAACAACGGCACCTCGAAATAAGGTACGGCGGCCTGCGGGATGACATCGATGTCGACGGTGCGCTCGGCGTACCGCACGCGGGCATCTCCTTGTGGGCTTGCCCTCGCGGCGACTTCCGACGACCGCTGCGCGACAAGCTTAACGACTCGACGCCACGCTGCCAAGGCATCCGAGCGCTATACCCGTCCTGTGGGCGTGCTGATAGTGGCCCCAGGACGGCGTGAATCATTTCAATTGAAATTATTTTCCAGAAACTCGCCCTGCTTCACCGCCGCATCGATCGTCTTGAGCGTGGTGAGCAGTTCGCGCATGCGCCCGAGCGGCACGGCGTTGGGGCCGTCCGAAAGCGCACAGGCCGGATCCGGGTGCGTCTCCATGAACAGGCCCGACACGCCCACGGCCACGGCGGCACGCGAGAGGACCGGCACGAACTCGCGCTGACCGCCCGAGCTGGTGCCCTGGCCGCCGGGCAACTGCACCGAGTGCGTCGCGTCAAACACAACCGGCGCACGGGTCTCGCGCATGATCGCCAACGAGCGCATGTCCGAGACCAGATTGTTGTAGCCAAACGAAACGCCACGCTCGCAAGCCATGAACACGTCATCGGGCAGGCCGGCCTCGCGCGCGGCGTCGCGGGCCTTGTCGATGACGTTGATCATGTCGTGCGGGGCAAGAAACTGCCCCTTCTTGATGTTCACCGGCTTGCCCGACTGGGCGCAGGCACGAATGAAATCGGTCTGGCGGCACAGGAACGCCGGCGTTTGCAGCACATCGACGATAGGCGCGGCCACGGCCACATCCTCTTCGGTATGCACGTCGGTGAGCACCGGCACGCCGAGTTGGCGGCGCACTTCCTCGAGGATCTTCAGGCCCGCCTCGCGCCCAGGGCCGCGAAACGACTTGCCGGAGCTGCGATTCGCCTTGTCGAACGACGACTTGTAAATGAACGGAATGCCCAGCGCGCTCGTTATTTCCTTGAGCTGTCCCGCGACGTCGATCGTCATTTGCTCCGATTCGACGACGCAGGTACCCGCGATCAGGAAAAACGGCTGGTTCAGGCCAACCTCGAAACCGCACAGTTTCATGAGAACTCCTTATGTCTCGCTCGCGGCGGGCGGGGCCTCAGGCGGCCTTCTTGCGCGACTGCTGACCCACCAGCGCCGCCTCGACATACGCCTTGAACAGCGGATGGCCATCGCGCGGCGTCGAGGTGAACTCGGGGTGGAACTGAACGCCCACAAACCACGGGTGCACCTGCTGCGGCAACTCCATCATCTCCGGCAGGTTCTCGCTCGGCGTGCGCGCCGAGATCACCAGACCGGCGGCTTCGAGCTGCGGAACATAATGATTGTTGACTTCGTAACGGTGGCGATGACGCTCATTGACCGAATCGCCATAGATGCGCGACGCAAGCGTTTCCGTCTTGACGGGCACGCGCTGCGAGCCCAGGCGCATGGTGCCGCCCAGATCCGAATTTTCGGTACGCTGCTCGATCTTGCCGTCGCGGTCCTGCCACTCGGTGATGAGGGCGACGACCGGATGCGGCGTCGACGGCTCGAATTCCGTGCTGTTGGCGTCGGACAGCTTGGCCACGTCACGCGCGAATTCGATCACGGCGAGCTGCATACCCAGGCAGATGCCGAGATACGGCACGCGGTTCTCGCGCGCGTAACGAATCGCCTTGATCTTGCCTTCGGTACCGCGTCGGCCGAAACCGCCCGGCACGAGAATGGCGTCCAGATGTTTGAGCGCGTCCGTGCCGTCCTTCTCGATCTGTTCGGAATCGATGTACTCGATGTTCACACGCGTTTCCGTGTGGATCGAGGCGTGACGCAGCGCTTCGATAAGCGACTTGTACGACTCGGTCAAATCGACGTACTTGCCGACCATACCGACAGTGACCTCGTGCTTCGGGTTCTCGACGGCTTGCACCAGATGCGTCCACATGGACAGGTCGGCCGGCTTGGCTTCGATCTTCAGTTCGTCGCAGATGATCTTGTCCATGCCCTGGTCATGGAGCATCTGCGGGATCTTGTAGATCGTGTCGACGTCCCAGACCGAAATCACGGCGTCCTGCGGAATGTTCGCGAACAGCGAAATCTTGGCGCACTCGTCTTCCGGAATCTGACGGTCGGCACGGCACAGCAGCACGTCCGGCGAAATGCCGATCTCGCGCAGCTTCTGCACACTGTGTTGCGTCGGCTTGGTCTTCAGTTCGCCAGCCGTCGCAATGTACGGCACGAGCGTCAGGTGCACGAAGGCCACGCTGTTGCGGCCCAGGCGCAGGTTCATCTGACGCGCGGCTTCGAGGAACGGCAGCGATTCGATATCGCCGACCGTGCCGCCGATTTCAACGATGGCGACGTCGGGATGGCCGTCCCACGTCGAACGCGCACCGCGCTCGACGAACGCCTGAATTTCGTTGGTGATGTGCGGAATGACCTGAACGGTCTTGCCGAGATACTCGCCACGGCGCTCCTTACGGATCACCGATTCGTAGATCTGGCCCGTCGTGAAGTTGTTCGCACGACGCATCTTGGCGCTGATGAAGCGCTCATAATGGCCCAGATCGAGGTCGGTTTCCGCACCGTCCTCGGTGACAAACACCTCGCCGTGCTGAAACGGGCTCATCGTGCCCGGGTCGACGTTGATGTAGGGATCAAGCTTGAGGAGGGTGACTTTGAGGCCACGCGATTCGAGAATCGCGGCCAGAGATGCGGCAGCAATTCCCTTACCAAGAGAGGAAACCACGCCGCCCGTGACAAAAACAAATTTGGTCATCGCAGTAATTGCTCGCGGGAAAGCCGGATTATACCCGAAAGCGGCCCCGCCCTCGACGTGCGGCGCGGCAAATTTTGACCTTGACAGGCGCCCTGCGCGCCGCTCCGCACGACCGGCGTATCCCTCGCGCCCGGCAAGCAGGCGCCCGGATCGGACACCCCGCGACGCAAGCCCCGTCCGGGTGTCTCAGGCGGCCAGCGAACGCCGGCGCTCGCCGCGCAGTTCCGCGAGCATGTCGCGCACGGCGACGGCCGTCTCCAACGGACGCTCCATCGGAAATAGGTGGGTGCCCTGCACGTAACGCAGATGGGTGCCGACGATACGGCGCGTCGCCCCGATCCCGGCTTGCCGTAGCTCGCGTGACTCCGTGCCCGCGAGAAAGCCGACCGGCACCGGCACGCCACGCATCGCACGCACGGCGAGCAGCGGCGGCAGCGTCAGATAGATCCGATATTCGATGTCGCGCGCAAACGCCAAGCGCCGTGCCTCGCCCTCGCCGGTCGGCATCGTGCCGCAGTCGATGTAGTCACGCAGCACGTCCGAATCCCAGCCGGCGAACACCGGCTTGCTCGCGAAATGCTGCCAGGCCGTTTCCCAGTCGGGCCAGTGATCGCGACGCCGCTTGGTCACGCCCGCAGGCGACATTCGCTCGTACAGTCCGGTGAGCATGCCCAAGCGGAGCATCTGCGTGCGCCAGCCGGGCGTAACGATGGGCGAATCGATCATGACCACCCCGCGCACGCACTGCGGTGCCTTGAGCGCGGCCATCAAGCTCAGGAAGCCGCCGAGCGAATGTCCGACGAGCCAGACCGGCTCACCGCGGTATTCGCGCATGAGGGTGTCGACCAGTTCGTTGCGCAGATAGCGCCAGCCCGGCGTGACGGGATAGTGCGGGTCGTGACCGATGCGGTCGATGGCGCGAACGTCGTATTCGTCGGCCAGCGCGCCCAGTAGCTTGCGATAGACGCCAGCGGGAAAGCCGTTGCCGTGCGAAAAATGAAGGATGTCTCTTGTCATGGCATTCGTTGTCGTGGCGGGCCGGCCTTGGGCGAAATGTGCTGAAATGGGCCGCCCGGCGGCCACTGAACACCAGGGACGGCAGCCTGCGGCAATCGGTGCCGATCGACGGGAATCACTGTGTGGGTCAGGCCCAGCCGGTGCATGCACGAGCGGAGCGCAATCCGGCGCATCGGGCCATTCTAGCGAACCGCTCGTTAAGTACCGGTAGAGGTTTCCGTCGAATCGCGACGCCCGGACACACCCCGTGAGCACGTGGCGAAGCGGCAGAATGCCCTTGTCGGCCGGCCACATGACATCGATGTCATGACGTATCCGGCACTTCCGCGTGCCAGTACCGTCGATATTGCTCGCGGTAAGACTGCGCCTCGATCCCGTCCTTCGTGAACGAAAACCGGACGCCCCCGTGCGTTACGCTCTGCCAAATCCGCACGCCGGCGGCCTGATAACGGGCCACGACCTCGGGCCTGGGATGTCCAAAGCGATTGCGGTAGCCCGCCTGAAACACCACATGGGCTGGCGATACGGCCTCGATGAACACGGCCGTCGACGACGTCAGGCTGCCGTGATGCGGTGCCAATAGGACGTCCGAACGCAAACCGGCACCGAAGCGTGCCAGCATGGCCCGCTCCTGCGGCGCTTCGGCATCCGCCGCGAGCAGCGCACTGTGCTGGGCGTTCGATACGCGCAGCACACAACTGACGCTGTTCGGTCCCACGCGCCCCGCCCAGCCCTCGCGCAACGCCCCTTTATCAGGGTGCAGGAAGCGAAACGTGACGCCGTCCCACATCCATTGCTGCCCGGCCAGGCAAGTGCGATGAGCCGCTGCGGCGCTTCGCACGCCATGCGTCGCCGGCAGCGACGACAGTACCTGCGCCGACGGATACGCCCGCAGCACGCTCAGTGCGCCGCCGAAATGATCGTCATGCGCGTGGCTGATCACGAGCCGATCCAGCCCCCGGATGCCGTGCGCGCGCAGATAGGGAACGATCACGCGGCGCCCGGCATCGCTGTGTCGCCCCAGCGGCGGCCCGGCGTCGAACAACAGCGTACGCGACGCGGTCTCGACGAGCACCGCGTTGCCCTGCCCGATATCGAGCAGGGTGACCCGAAACTCTCCGGTGCCCGGCCGCGGCGACGACGCGAGCAACGCCGGCCCCAGCAACGCGAAACCGGCAATACGCACACCAACGCGCCACACCCTCAGCCGACGCATCGCGGCCGGCCAAGGCATCAGACAGAGCAGCACGCCGCCGACAGCGGCCGCCTGCGCCCAAGCCGGCGCAACGGCCGCTCGCCACACCGCCCAGGGCCACGCTGCCAGCATGCCAAGCCAATCGGCCAGCCAGACGACCACCGCGTGCGCTACCGCCAACGCCCAATGGGCCATCGTCGCGGGCAGCATCAGGCTCGCCAACGCCAGCGGTGTCACGATCAACGTCATCACCGGTATGGCAATCGCATTGGCCAGCGGCCCAAGCAGTGGCACCGACCCGAACCATGCCAACGTCAATGGCACCAGTCCTATCGTGACCGCATATTGTGCCCGCGCCGCAGGCCCCAGACGGGCCAGGGCCGCCGCCGGCCAGCGGCGGATCGCTCCCTCCTGAGGGTCAGCGTCCTGACGGTCAGCGCCACGACGTTTGCCTGCCTGACGCCTCCCATCCCAACCCCGACAGTCGCCCGCCCGACGCTCATCGCCCTGACGGTCGCCGCCGTGACGCCGAACGTCCTGAGCTTCGCCTAGTCGACGCACATCCGCCAACGCGTGCCCCATCGTGCTCGCTGTTGACGGCGACCGCGCCCCCTCCGGGATGCCGCGTCGACGTGCCGCCCGCAGTGTCTGCGTTCGCCCAGCGCCCAGGACCAGTGCCGCGACCGCGCCAAACGAGAGCCACAGGCCAGGCGTCACGACGGCCCACGGATCGAGCGCGACGACGGTGGCCAACGCCCACGCCAGCACGTACGACGGCGCCGCCATACGGCCATTGAGCAAGGCGAACACCAGAATCGCCACCATGCCGACGGCGCGCCGCACCGGAACGCCCCACCCCGCCACCGCCCCGTACGCCACCGCCGCCAGCAGACCGGCGACGGCCGCCGCCTTGGGCGCAGGCCACCATAGCGGCAAACTGAAGCGCCGTGTGCAAGCGCGCCGCCAGAGCGTGCCAACCAGTGTCGCGAGCACACCCGCCACGAGCGACACATGCAATCCGGAAATCGCCAGCAAGTGACTTACACCGGTATCCGCAAAAACCTGCCAGTCGTCGACCGCGATATCCCCCCGCTCCCCCAGCGCCAGCGCGATCAAGACACCGCCGTATCGCGCCGACGGCCCGAGTCCGGCACGAAGTTTGTCGCGCAGCTGTTCTCGCCAGGCTACGAATCGATAACCGGGCACAGTCTCGGCTTGCAGACGCAGCGGGCCCTTTGTCCTTGTTGCTTCGCCTCTGCCGCTCAACGCCCGCACGTATCCCGTCGCGCGAATGCCGCGCACCAGCGCCGTCAACTCGGCATCGGCCCCATGCCAATTCGCAAAACCTCTCGGCGCTTTGAGCCGCACCGGCAATCGCCACCGCTCACCCGCGTGCGGACTTCCCGCCGCCGCCCCACCCGGGCCCCATTTGCCGCCGAACCGCGAGCGCCCCGGCCACACCAACTCAATGGCCTTCGGCACGCGCACCTCCCGGCACAGCGCTGCGCGGGTATCGGCGTCGCTTCGATCGCCGCGCATATCCGACATTGAGCGCACCGTCGCGGACACCGGCATCTCACATCGTTCGTCCAAGACGTACGCGCGCTCCGCATCGAACGCGAACCGCTGCCCATCGTCCGTCGGCGCAGGCAGTCCGGCCACGACACCGACGACCATCAAGTCGCGCCCCTCCAGTTCGACGGGCAGCCGATCGTTCAATCGCGCCTCCGCCCGAAGCGCTGCCCACGAATAACCGAAAACACCCGCGCAAAGCGCCAGTACGGCCACCACGCTCCGGTGACGCCAGCGCTCGCAGGCGTGCGCGCCGCTTCGTGCGAAGCGTGCGCCACCGTCCCGCGTCGTCAGGCTGGCGCGCGCAGCACCGCGATCGCGCCCTACGACGCCCCGGATCGCCCACACCGCCCACAGGGCAAACACGCCCGCGGCAACGCCGAGCGCGGCACCGAACGCTCGCCCCTGAGGCAACACGGACGCCTGCTGCAGCCACCAGACGCCGGCGACCCACGCAAGCAGCACAAGTCTCATGACGTCACCACGTCATGTATTCGCGACCGCGCAACGCCGCAGCGTCAGCGCGCCAAGCCGTCAGAGATATCGGAGACGTCGGCGATCAGAGAAACGCCGGTAACCGGCCCGTCGCCCGGCGCCATGGCCATGGCGCCAGCCAGACGCGGCAGCACGCGCCAGGCATTGCGGCAAGTCGCCTGCGCCAGGGCTGCAGTCGTCACCCCGCGCAGGTCCGCCAGCACTTGCGCAATGCGCGGCAACTCGACCGGGCTATTACGCTGCTTGTAGCGCCATTGCGGCGCAATATCGGGCGCGTCGGTCTCCAGCACGAGCGCATCGAGCGGCAGATCCGACGCGAGACGCCGGATCTGCAGGGCGCGCTCGAACGTCATCTGCCCGCCAAACCCCAGGCAGAAGCCACGCTCGACGAACGTGTCTGCTTGCTGCCGGCTGCCGTTGAACGCGTGCGCGATGCCGCCGCGCGGGGTGAAGATGCGCAGTTGCTTGAGCAAGGCATCCTGCGAGCGACGCACGTGAAGGATGACGGGCAAATCGAAGTCGCGCGCGATCTTCAACTGCTCGACATAAAAGAATTGCTGACGCTCGGGGTCCAGCGTCGTCACGAAGAAATCGAGACCGATCTCGCCGATACCGACGAAGCGCGGATCGCCCATCGCCCGCACGACGGCACGGCGCAGCGTGGCGATGTCCTCGTCGCGCGCGCGTGGCGTGTAGAGCGGATGAATCCCCAGCGCGTAAGCGCCCCCGGGGATTGCGCGAGCCGCGGCCCGCGCCGCGTCGAACGTTGCGCATTCGACGGCGGGCACCACGAGCCCCACCACGCCGGCAGCAGTGGCGTCAGCGATCACGGTCGCACGGTCGGCGTCGAACTCGGCCGCATCGAGATGGCAATGGGTATCGATCCACATGGTCAAAGGTCCTTGAACGTCAATTCTACGGGTCGTTGACAAGGCTCGCACACCGTTCTCGCGATGACCATCGGACGACGCCGCGTTACGGTCTAGGACGTTGCCGAAATCGACGGCGGCCGCCGCCTCGCGAAATGCGAAACGCCGGGGAGAACCCCGGCGTTTCGCGCACGTCAGCCGCCGCTCGCGCTAATGCGCTTGCACCACGGTCATGCCGGTTCCAGCACCCCATCGCGCAGTCGCAGGGCACGATCGCAGCGCTTCGCTAGATCGATGTCGTGCGTCACGATCACGAAGCTGGTCTTCAGGGTCTCCGACAACTCGAGCATCAGTTCGAACACGGTCTCGGCGGTATGCCCGTCGAGGTTGCCGGTCGGCTCGTCAGCCAGCACGCAAGCCGGCTGCGTGACCAGCGCGCGCGCCATTGCCACGCGCTGACGCTCCCCCCCCGACAACTCCGACGGACGGTGCTTCACACGCGAGCCGAGCCCGACACGCTCGAGCATGGCCTGCGCCACCGCTTGCGCCTGCTCGGTCGGCAAGCGGCGAATGCGCAGCGGCATCGCCACGTTATCGAGCGCCGAAAACTCGGCCAGCAGGTGGTGGAACTGATAGACGAAGCCGAGCGATTGATTGCGCTGCGACGTCTTTTCGCGCTCGCGCAACGACGAAAACGGTTTGCCGAGCAGCGACACCTCGCCGCGCGACGGATCGTCGAGCCCGCCCAACACGTGCAGCAATGTGCTCTTGCCCGATCCCGACGCGCCCACGATGGCCACCTTCTCGCCGGGGGCCACGTCGAGACTCGCGCCGTTGAGCACCGTCACATTGAGCTGGCCTTGACGGAACGTCTTGTGCAGATCGCGCGCGCGCAGCACCGGTCCGTCATAGGCAAGGTTCGGCACACCGGCCAACGATGCATTCGCTTGATTCTTGGCGTTACTCATAGCGCAGGGCCTCCGCCGGTTTGACGCGCGAGGCGCGCCAGCTCGGGTAGATCGTCGCCAGCGCCGAGAGGATGAACGAAATCACCCCGATGCGGATCACGTCCGACGACTGCAGATCCGAGGGCAATTCGGAGATGAAATAGATGTCTTGCGGCAGGAAGTGGATACCCAGCAAGTGCTCGATGAATGGCACGATGGTGCCGATATTCACCGAGATCAGGCAGCCCAGCGCCACGCCGAGCAGCGCTCCGGCAAAACCGATCGTCACGCCCTGCACAATGAAGATCTTCATGATCGAGCCGGGCTGTGCGCCCAGCGTGCGCAGAATGGCGATGTCCGCATATTTGTCGGTCACCGTCATCACCAGCGAGGACACCAGATTGAAGGCCGCCACGGCGATGATGAGCGTCAGGATGATGAACATCATGCGCTTTTCGGTCTGCACCGCGATGAACCAGTTCTTGTTCTGCTGCGTCCAGTCGCGCACCCACATATTGCCGGACAGGGTTTTGGCCAGCTCGCGCGCCACGAGCGGCGCCCGCTCCATGTCATGGATCTTCAGCCGCACGCCGGTCGGGCCGTCGAGTCGGAAGAGCGTCTCGGCATCGTGCAGATCGATGAGCGCCAGCGAGCTGTCGTATTCGTAGTGCCCCGCCGTGAAAACGGCCACCACCGTGAACTGTTTCACGCGCGGCAACACGCCCGCGGGCGTGATCGTCCCTTGCGGGGCGACGAGGGTGATCTTGTCGCCGATGCTCACGCCCAGCGCCCGCGCCAGTTCGCGACCGAGCACGATACCGAAGCTGCCCGGCGTGAGGTTGGCGAGCGAGCCCTCGGTAATCTGCTTGCCGAGATCGGACACCTTGGCTTCCTCGCTCGGAACAATGCCGCGCAACACCACGCCGCGCACGTTGTCCTCGCGCGTGAGCATGGCCTGCTCGCCCACGTAGGGCGCCGCCGCAATCACATTCTTGTTCTGCAACGCTTCAGCCGCCGTGCGGTGCCAGTCGGGCAGATTGCCGTCGACCGCGAAGACTTCGATGTGCGCAAGCACGGAGAGCATGCGGTCCCGCACTTCCTTCTGAAAACCGTTCATCACCGACAGCACCACGATGAGTGCCGCCACGCCGAGCGCAATGCCGGCCATGGAGATGAATGAAATGAAGGAAATGAAACCGTTGCCGGATGATCGCTTGCCGGTGCGCGTATAGCGCCAGCCGATCTGCCATTCGTATGGGAATTTCAAACGGATTCCTGATTCTTGATAAGGATCGATCGGAGCGTTCCAGCGCCAGTCCGCACCGGTGCCCAGCCCCCATGTATCTGACCGCCACGTGGCCCCATGTCGTCGCGGCCCGGCGGCCACCCGACCTGAACCCGGCTCGACACATGGCTCGTTCAGCCCCCGACGTGAGGGTCAGCCAACTGCCAGCGCGAAGTTTGCCATACAATTCGCCTCGATATGGATACACCTGCCCTGCACTTTCTCTTGCCGTTCGCGTTGCCCGCGTCGGCCCATTTGCCCGCACTGCTGGCCAACTTGGAGTTGCCTGCGCTCGAAAAGTTGCTCGCGCGCGGCGTCCAGGCTGCGCAGGACGTGCCAGCCGACCCGTTTGTCCCCACGCTGCCCCATGAACGCTGGCTGACCGAAGCCTTCGGGCTGCCCGGCGGGCCGTCGCGCGCGCCGCTCGCGCCTTTCATGCTGTTCGAGGACAGCGGCATGCTCGACACCCGGTTCTGGTATTGCGCGCAGCCGGCGCACATCCACATCGCCACCGACCACCTGGTACTGACCGATCCCGCCGAACTCGCATTGAGCCACGAGGATTCAGCCGCCCTGTTCGCCACCGCACACGCCCTGTTCGCGGAGGTCGGCGGCGACCTCGTCGCCCCGCGCCCGGACCGGTGGTACCTGAGCGCGCCGGCGCTGGGCGACCTGCTCACCGCGTCGCCCGCGCGCGCGGCCGGCCGCAACGTCGACATCTGGCTGCCGCAAGGCAAGGCCGAACTGACCTGGCGCAAATGGCAGAACGAAGTCCAGATGGCCTGGTACGACCATCCGGCCAATCAGGCGCGCGAAGCTCGCGGCCTGCCACCGGTCAATGCCATCTGGCTGTACGGCGGCGGTCAGCGCATTGCCGCGCCGCGCCTGAACCGGCCCTGCGTGACGATCCTGGCAGACGCTCCCGCCACTCGCGGCCTGGCGAACCATCTGCAAATCGCCTTGCACGGCACCGACGCCGGCCTTGCTGCCGCGAACGGCAGAACCGTCGTGCAACTCGACACGCTCACGCCGTATTTCCTGACGGAAGACTGGGCGCGCTGGCGCGATGCCCTCGTCGACATCGACCGCCACTGGCTCGCGCCGGCGCTCGCGCGTGTCGCCCAGGGCCAGGCCCGCGAAGTCTCGCTCACGTTGTGCGGCGACAGTCACAGCGTGACGATGCGCTCGCGCGGCGGCGACTTGCGCAAGTTCTGGCGCCGTCAGGCGCTCGCCACCCGCATGGTGCCGCTCGCGCGGCTT
This sequence comes from Pandoraea cepalis, assembly GCF_902459665.1. GTDB lineage: Bacteria > Pseudomonadota > Gammaproteobacteria > Burkholderiales > Burkholderiaceae > Pandoraea > Pandoraea cepalis. Next base: position 141,790 of record NZ_CABPSL010000005.1, read on the forward strand.
GGCGAGGAAGTCGCATGACCGACATCGTCACCCGTCATGTCGACGACGCGACGGCCAACGCCCTCGCGCGCGACGGCGTCCACCCGGTGCTCGCCCGCCTGTTCGCGTCGCGCGGCGTGGCCGAGACCGCAGAGACCGAAACGGCGCTGGCCCGGTTGATCCCCCCGACCCAGCTCAAGGGCGCGCAAGAGGCCGCCGCCTTCCTTGCCGACGCCATCGCCGCCGGCAAGCGCATGCTCGTGGTGGCCGACTACGATTGCGACGGTGCGACCGCCTGCGCCGTGGCCGTGCGCGGCTTGCGCATGTTCGGGGCGAAGGTCGAGTACCTGGTGCCGAACCGCTTCGAATACGGCTATGGCCTGACGCCCGAAATCGTGGCCTTGGCCGCGCAAGGCAAGGCGGGACCGCCCGACGTGTTGATCACCGTCGACAACGGCATCGCCAGCCTCGACGGCGTGGCCGCCGCGCAGGCGCTCGGCATCGAAGTCGTGGTGACCGATCACCATCTGCCGGGCAGCGAATTACCCAACGCGCGTTGTATCGTCAATCCCAACCAGCCGGGCTGCGCATTCCCGAGCAAGAACCTCGCCGGTGTCGGCGTGATGTTCTACGTTCTGCTCGCGCTGCGCGCCGAGTTGCGCACGCGCGGGGCGTTCGAGGCGCGCGAACAACCCCGGCTCGATACGTTGCTCGACCTGGTCGCGCTGGGCACCGTCGCTGACGTGGTCAAGCTCGACGCCAACAACCGCATCCTCGTGGCGCAAGGGCTGTCGCGCATGCGCGCCGGGCGCATGCATCCGGGCATCAATGCGCTTTTTCGCGCGGCCGCCCGCAATGCGCGTCAGGCGGGCAGTTTCGATCTGGGCTTCGGCCTCGGGCCGCGTCTGAACGCCGCCGGACGCCTCGCCGACATGTCGCTCGGCATCGAGTGTCTGCTGACGGACGACGACGCCCGCGCCTGGACGCTCGCGCAGGAACTCGACGCGATGAATCGCGAGCGCCGTGAGATCGAGGCAGGGATGCAGCAGGAAGCCCTGGCCGATCTGGCGCGCTTCGACCCTCGTGCCGCCACGACGCTGTGCGCGTTCAACGAGACCTGGCACCAGGGCGTGATCGGGATCGTGGCCGCGCGGCTCAAAGAAAAGTTCTACCGTCCGACCATCGTGTTCGCCCCCGGCGACGATGGCCAGATCAAGGGGTCCGGCCGCTCGATTCCGGGTTTTCACTTGCGCGACGCGCTCGATCTCGTCACCAAGCGCGAACCGGGTCTCATCGGCAAGTTCGGCGGTCACGCGATGGCCGCGGGCCTCACGATCGCCGCCGACGCCCTGCCGCGCTTCCAGTCGGCATTTGAAGCCGTGGGACAGGCGTGGCTCGACGAGACGACGCTCTCGCGCGTGATCGAGACCGACGGCGACATCGGCGACGAGTGCTTCGTGCCGCCCTTTGTCGCCCTGCTCGACGCACAGGTGTGGGGACAGGGTTTCCCGCCGCCCGTGTTCTCGGGCGAGTTCGATGTGCTCTCGCAGGCCATCCTCAAGGACAAGCACCTGAAGTTGCAACTCGGTCGCGGGCGCATGCGCTTCAACGCCATCTGGTTCAATCACGCCGATACCTTGCCGAGCCGTGCGCGATTTGCCTATCGGTTGGCCGCCGACACCTTCAACGGCGTCTCGCGCGTGCAGATGATCGTCGAGCACGCTCAGGGCTGACCGTCGGCGGCGCCAGGACCGCCTGTCTTGCGCGCGGACGGCGGTGGCCAGCCGTCCGGAACGCGTCATCCGCCCGGGAAAAGTGGGGAAACGGGGGCTTCGCTGCGCTATAATCCTCGTTTCCCCGAATTCGCCCCTGTCAAAGCTCATGGAAGCCGAACGCCTAAACGCACTTGAATCCCTGCTCGCCGACCTGCGCACCCGCGTTGGCGAGCTCAGGGGGTATCTTTGACTTCGATGTCAAGCAAGCTCGCCTGATTGAAGTCAACAAAGAACTCGAAGACCCCAACATCTGGAACGATTCCAAGCGTGCTCAGGCACTGGGCAAGGAAAAGAAGGCGCTCGACAGCATCGTCAGCAACCTGACCGAACTCGACGCCAGCCTTTCCGATACGCAGGAACTGTTCGAAATGTCGCGCGACGAGGGCGATGAAGACTCGTTGCTGGCGCTTGAGCATGACACGCAGGGTCTCGCCGCTCGTGTGGGCGAGATGGAGTTCCGCCGGATGTTCAACACCCCGGCCGACCCGAACAACTGCTTCATCGATATCCAGGCCGGCGCCGGCGGCACCGAGGCCAACGACTGGGCCGGCATGCTGCTGCGCCAATATCTGCGCTACTGCGAACGCAAGGGCTTCAAGGCCGAAGTGCTCGAAGTGTCGGACGGCGATGTCGCGGGCATCAAGAGCGCCTCGCTGAAGGTCACCGGCGACTACGCTTACGGCTATCTGCGTACGGAAACCGGCGTGCATCGTTTGGTGCGCAAGTCGCCGTTCGACTCGTCGGGCGGTCGCCATACGTCGTTCGCCAGCCTGTTCGTGTACCCGGAAGTGGATGATTCGATCGACATCGAAATCAATCCGGCCGACGTGCGTACCGACACGTATCGCGCCTCCGGTGCAGGCGGCCAGCACATCAACAAGACCGATTCCGCCGTTCGCCTCACACACATCCCGACCGGCATTGTCGTCGCCTGCCAGAACGACCGTTCGCAGCACCGCAACCGCGCTGAAGCGTGGGACATGCTCCGCTCGCGCCTGTTCGAACATGAAATGCGCAAGCGTCGTGCCGAGCAGGACAAGCTGGAGTCGAGCAAGACCGATGTGGGCTGGGGCCATCAGATTCGCTCGTACGTGCTCGACCAGTCACGCGTCAAGGACCTGCGCACCGGCGTGGAAACCGGTAATACCGGCAAGGTACTCGACGGCGACCTGGACGACTTCATCTCCGCGAGTCTCAAGCAGGGAGTGTAAGGAATGGCGTTTGTCCGCACGCTAGCCGTGTGGGGGGTGAGCGCGCTGTGTCTGCAGTGCGCCGCCGTTGCTGCCCCGGCCAGTACACCGGGCGCACCGGGAGCCAATCCCGAGACGGGACCGTACCTGCATGAATTGCTCAAGCGCCCGGACTTCTCGGGGGCCTATGCGCGCATCACCACGCCACGCAACGTTCCCGCGTGGGTGCGTCAGGGTGGCACGTCGACGCCGTCGCAACGCGTGAGCGTCGCCGGCAAGCCCTGGTTGCTGGTGCAGAGCTGCAAGCCGCACGATTGCCCGAGCGAGTATGTCCACATTTTGTATGAGCCGCGCTCACAGGCGATCGCGGCGCTGTTCGTGCGGGACCCGAGTGCGGCGGCCAATGCCGGACCGCATCAGGACCGCACCGAATTGATCTGGCTGGGCACGCCCGACGGCTTGCTCAAGAATGCCCTGCTGCACACGCTGCGTTTTACCGAATAACTTCATCGCTCGCACCATGACCGATCACAATACTCCGGCCCACACGGGCACCCCGGCGGGCGACCTGCCGCACGACGACAACAAGCTCATCGCGGAGCGTCGCGAGAAACTGCAGGCGCTGCGTGCCAACGGCGTGGCGTTCCCGAACGACTTCCGTCCCGAACAGCACGCCGGCGACCTGCAGGCGCGCTATCAGGACGTGGACAACGAGGTGCTCGAAGCCGATCCCGTCCCCGTGTCGGTGGCCGGTCGCATGATGCTCAAGCGCGTGATGGGCAAGGCCGCCTTCGCCACCGTGCAGGACGGCAGCGGTCAGATCCAGTTCTTCATCGGCCGCGACGACGTCGGCGCCGATGCCATGACCGCCTTCAAGGGCTGGGACATCGGCGATATCGTCGCCGCGACCGGCACGCTGTTCCGCACGCGCACAGGCGAACTGTCGGTCAAGGTGAAGGCACTGCGTCTGCTCGCCAAGGCGCTGCGCCCGCTGCCGGACAAGTTCCACGGCCTGTCCGACCAGGAGACGAAGTACCGTCAGCGCTACGTCGACCTGATCACCTCGCCCGAGACGCGCAGCACGTTCCGCGCCCGCGCGAAGGCCATCGCGTCGATGCGCAAGTACATGACGGACGCCGACTTCATGGAAGTCGAAACGCCGATGCTGCACCCGATTCCGGGCGGCGCCGCGGCCAAGCCGTTCATCACGCACCACAACGCGCTCGACATGCAGATGTATCTGCGTATCGCGCCGGAGCTGTATCTGAAGCGCCTGATCGTTGGCGGCTTCGAGCGTGTGTTCGAGATCAACCGTAACTTCCGCAATGAAGGCGTGTCGCCGCGCCACAACCCGGAATTCACGATGATGGAGTTCTACGCGGCCTACACGGATTACCGTTGGCTGATGGACTTCACCGAAGCGCTGATCCGCAACGCCGCACTCGACGCGCGCGGCACCGCGACCATCGAGTACCAGGGCCGCGAACTCGATTTGTCCAAGCCGTTCCACCGCCTGACGATCGTCGAAGCGATTCGCAAGTACGCGCCCGAGTTCACCGAAGCGCAACTGGCCGACATCGAATTCGTGCGTGGCGCGCTGGGCAAGTATGGCGTGAAGGTCGATGCGCCGCAGTTCAAGAACGCGGGCCTCGGTGCGCTGCAACTGGCCCTGTTCGAAGAGACGGCCGAGAGCCAGTTGTGGGAGCCGACTTTCATCGTCGACTATCCGGTGGAAGTCTCGCCGCTCGCGCGCGAGTCCGATACCGTGCCAGGCATCACCGAGCGCTTCGAACTGTTCATCACGGGCCGCGAGATCGCCAACGGCTTCTCCGAGTTGAACGACCCGGAAGATCAGGCCGCACGCTTTCGTGCGCAGGTCGAGCAGAAGGACGCGGGCGACGAAGAGGCCATGTATTACGACGCCGATTACATTCGCGCGCTCGAGTACGGCATGCCCCCGACGGGCGGCTGCGGCATCGGCATCGACCGTCTGATCATGCTGCTCACCGACAGTCCGAACATTCGCGACGTGCTGCTCTTCCCGCACCTGCGCCGCGAAGACTGAGTCGCTTGGAACGGTTGGAGCGCTTAGAAGGCCGGAACGCCGCGATAGGCGGACGGCCACTCCCCATCGAGCCGCAACCAGGTGCGCGCGATGGGGAGAATCGCACCGCTCGCCGCCCCTTCCACCAATTGCCGTAACGCCAGCGACGACAGCGTTTTGGCATCGGTCGGAAACGCGAGAAGCAATGTGCGATTGACGGGGACGGCCGCAAAGTCCGTCACCTCGAAATGCTCGACCATCGACTGGTAGAGATTGCCCAGCACCAGGCCGCCAGCCGGTGCCATCCAATTGCCGCGACAGCCGGCAATCGGCGTGCCGTCGTCAAGTCGCGCAATGCCGAACTCGAAATGCCCCGCCTTCCATGCGCGCGCGAGATTCGACGCGGCTTGCGCAAATGCCGCCTCGAACGTCAGACCGGCCGCGCGCAAATCCTCGCCCTGCAGCCGGCGTAGTCCAGCCGTGCCATCGAGCACGAGCGTCACGAAAACGTCGTCCGAAAACGGTTCGCTGACCTCCCCTTGCGGATCGTGGACGTCGACCCACGCGCGTTGTACCACGTACGGATAGAGGTGCGCGTGGCTTGCGGCGTCGAGCGGGGTATCCAGCGGCGGCAGCGTATCGATCATGGCGTTGGGACGAATCGGCAAGAAGGACGTTGACGGACAATGCGTGCCATTATGCGCGCGGCGCGACTTGTTTCAATTGTGATGACAACCGCGTACGATGACGGCGAAGCGCCCCGTCAACCGAGAAAAAACTTCATATTTTTCAATGAATTAGCAGTCAGTCGAAGGGCACTCGCCTGGGACTGCCGCGATGCACATCTTACATCGCGTTACAAAATGAAACGGATGCCGGGCCTGCCATGACGGAGACTTTTCTCATGCGAAGCCTCCCGTGCCTGTCAGCACGAAGAATGGGGTTCGCGACAACCGCACGATGGAGAAAAACCACATGAATAACGAACTTCAACCGCGCCGCATGCATCCGCTGGTCGCTGCCGCAGCCGGCAGTATCGTGGTCGTCAGCCTGCTCGGCGTTGCCGCCATCACGGGCGTGCTCCCTGTCGCCAAAAGCACCGACGGCCCCGCAACGACCGTCGATCATTCGCAGTACGCGCTGACGTCGGCCCAACAGCCGTCTTCGAACGCGATGCGCAGCTCGCAGGTGACGGAGCAGCCGACCCAGCAGCAGGCCCAGCAGACGCAATACGCGCCGCAGCAAGCTCAGTACGCGCCGCAGCGGGCGCCGGCACAACGGGCGCCGGCGCCTCAGCCGTCATATGCCCAATCCTCGGCCGCCCCCGCACAGCGTCAGGCGGCGACATGCTCGACGTGCGGCACGGTGCAGTCGGTGGAACCGATCAGCACGCAAGGTCAGGCCTCGGGCCTGGGCGCCGTCGGCGGTGCCGTTGCTGGCGGCCTGCTCGGCAACCAGTTTGGCGCGGGTAACGGCCGCACCGCGATGACCGTGGTCGGCGCGCTGGGCGGCGGTCTGGCCGGCAACGAAGTCGAGAAGCGCGTTCGCTCCGAAACCGTGTATCGCGTGTACGTGCGCATGGATACCGGCAAGACGCGCTACTGGACCTATCAGTCCGCCCCTGGCGTGCAGCCGGGGGATCGCGTGCGGCTCGAAAACAACGGGCTGGTGCGCGCGGGCTAAGGGCGTGGGATCCGCGTGACCCCGTTCGTGCCGCAACGGATCTCGCGTTAACGCAAAAGCCGCTCGTCATGAGCGGCTTTTGTATTTGCGGCAGCGTCGCGCGCCCTGCGCGATCGTCGGGTCAGACCTCGTCGATCCACGCCATCTGAATCGCTTCGAGCACCTTCTCACCGGCACGGTCAGGCGCGTCGTCAAAGCCGTCGAGAGCCATCACCCACTGATGCAGGTCGGTAAAGCGCACGTATTGCGGGTCGATGTCGGGATGCGCCTCGGTAAGCGCAATCGCGATGTCCTGAATGTCGGTCCATTTCATGGGCAGGGTCCTCTTCTTCTGACGTGTCGCCACGCAACGCCAAACGGCGTCGATCAGTGGCTTTCCTTGGCGTGATTGATCGTGTACTTCGGAATCTCGACGACCAGATCGGTGTCGGCGGGCATCTTCGTCTGGCACGACAGGCGCGATGTCGGCTCCAGGCCCCAGGCTTTGTCGAGCAGATCCTCTTCCTCGTCTTCGGCCGGCTCCAACGCCTCGAAACCCTCGCGCACGATCACGTGGCACGTGGTGCACGCGCACGACAACTCGCACGCGTGTTCGATTTCAATGCCGTTGTCCAACAACGCTCTGCACACGGTGGTGCCGGTCGGAACGTCCAGCACCGCGCCCTCGGGGCACAGCTCGACGTGAGGCAATACAACAATTTGAGGCATGGCTTTGGCTTTCCGTGTGTGTCTTACAGTTTGTCGATGTCCGCCACGCGCCGGCCGGCCAGCGCCGCGCGGATGCTCTTGTCCATGCGGCGCGCGGCAAACGCGTCGGTCGCATGCGAGAGCGTTTCGGTCGCCGTCTTGATGGCAATCTGATCGTCGCCGGACGCCTTCTGACGCAACTCGGCCAGCAAGCCGTCGATCTGTGCGCGCTCGTCGGCGTCGAGCAGTTCCGGGTCCGCCTGCAAGGCGCTGTCGATCGCGACCAGCAGACGCTCGGCTTCCACTTGCTGCTCGCGCAGCGCACGGGCGCGCATATCCGCTTCGGCCGAACCGAAGCTGTCTTGCAGCATGCGCGAGATATCGTCGTCCGCCAGACCGTACGACGGCTTGACCTCGATAGCGGCCGCCACGCCCGAGTGCAACTCCTGGGCGGAGACGGAGAGCAGCCCATCGGCGTCGACCTGATACGTCACGCGAATACGTGCCGCGCCGGCCGTCATCGGCGGAATGCCGCGCAATTCGAACCGGGCCAGCGAACGGCAATCGGACGCCAGCTCACGCTCGCCTTGCAGCACGTGAACGGCCATCGCCGTCTGTCCGTCCTTGAACGTGGTGAATTCCTGCGCACGCGCCACGGGAATCGTGGCGTTACGCGGAATGATCTTCTCGACGAGGCCGCCCATCGTCTCGACACCGAGCGACAGCGGAATCACGTCGAGCAGCAGCCAGTCGTCACCTTCCGCCTGATTGCCGGCCAGCAGATTCGCCTGCACGGCAGCGCCGAGCGCCACCACCTGATCCGGATCGAGATCGATCAGCGGTTCGCGTCCGAAGAAGGTCGCGACCGCGGCACGCACTTGCGGCATGCGCGTGGCGCCGCCGACGAGCACGACACCCTTGACGTCGTCCGGGCCCATGCCGGCGTCGCGCAGCGCCTTGCGCATCGGGCCGATCGTGCGTTGCACGAGCGGCGCGCCCAGCGCCGTGAATTGGTCGCGCGTGAGCGTCAGCGCGACGTTGCGCTCGCCAGACAGCGTCAGGGCGATCGTCGTTTGCGCGGCGTCGGTCAACGCTTCCTTGGCGGTGCGCGCGTGATCGAGCAATCCGCGCACATCCTCAGGCGTGAGCGAAGCCGCGTCGAGACCGGCCTCCGCCACCGCCCAGCGGAAGATCGCCTGATCGAAGTCGTCGCCGCCAAGCGCGGAATCGCCGCCCGCCGCGAGCACTTCGAACACGCCCTTCGTCAGTCGCAGAATCGAGATGTCGAACGTGCCGCCACCCAGGTCGTAGACCGCGTAAAGGCCTTCGGCCGCATTGTCGAGACCGTAGGCGATCGCGGCCGCCGTGGGCTCATTGAGCAGACGCAACACATTCAGGCCGGCCAGACGCGCGGCGTCCTTGGTGGCCTGACGCTGCGCGTCGTCGAAGTACGCGGGCACGGTGATCACGGCGCCCACCAGATCGTCGCCGAGCGTGTCTTCGGCGCGCTGACGCAACGTGGCGAGAATTTCGGCAGACACTTCCACCGGGCTCTTGACGCCGCCGGCCGTCGTCATCTGCACCATGCCCGGCGCGTCGACGAAATCGTACGGCGCGTTGTCGGCATGGGCAACATCGGCCAGACCCCGGCCCATGAATCGCTTGACCGAGACGATGGTGTTGCGCGGATCGCTGGCGGCAGCCGCACGGGCGTCGTAGCCGATCTGGGTACGGGGACCGCCCAGATAGCGCACGACGGACGGCAGCAGCACGCGGCCCTGTTCGTCCGGGAGCACTTCGGCCACCCCGCTACGTACAGAGGCCACGAGCGAATGCGTCGTGCCCAGGTCGATGCCCACGGCGAGTCGCCGCTGATGCGGCGCGGGGGACATGCCGGGTTCGGAAATTTGCAGAAGGGCCATGACTTTGCAATGCGGGCGGCGCGCTCGCGCGGCCGCCCTGTTCTCAAGCAGTTCTCAATGACATGTGACGGCGCCGCACCGGGCCGTCACGCGTTTTCCAGCATTTCGATGCGCTGCGCGATGTCTTCGTCGGCGCGCGCAATGAACATCAGTTGCCGCACGGCTTCGGCGGCCGGTTGCCAGGCCTGGCTTTCGAGCCAGTCGCCCAACTTGGCGAGCCGCACGCGACGATCCTCGCGCAACGATTTGGCAAGGGTTTCCAGAGCGCCGATATTGCGCGCGTCCACGGCGTCGTCGATGGCTTCGCGCCACTCCATCTGCTGCATCAGGAAATCGGGGGCCATCGCGGTGTTGTTCTCCGCGCCCACATCGATGCCCTGCAGCGTGAGCAGATACGTCGCGCGTTGCAGCGGGTCGCGCAGCGTGCGGTAGGCGGCGTTCGCCTGCGCGGCCCATTGCATGGCCACGCGGCGCTCGGCATCGCTCGCACTCGCGAATCGATCTGGATGCACGCGCGATTGCACGGCTCGGTAGGCCGCGTCGAGCGCGTCTGCGTCGAGCGCAAAGCGCTGCGGCAGATCGAACAGCGTGAAGTAGTTGTCAGTCAATGCACTCATCGCGCACTCATCATCCATCCAGGGCGCCCATGCGAGGGGACGTCGCGCCATGCGCGCCATGCCACCCACCGTCGGCCCGTAAAAAAAGCGGCTCGCGCCGCCTGGTTGCCTACGCTGCTGCTTCGGCGCCGAACCGTCCGAAGGTTCGGCGACCTATTTCGCTGCCATGGCGAGCGCCGCCGGGCGAGGCCCACCGCCTCACGCATCGGGCGGCTCGCCGCGCTCACATTTGCGGCAGCGCAACCGGCTACCGAGCATCGCGTCGCGGCCTGCCGCGCTTTGCGTCCATGTCCGGATCTGCCACGGGGGAAGATGCCGGACATGTTGCCCATGCCCGCACGCCAAACGCGCGACCCATTGGCCTTCGTCGTCCTGCCGGAACCCGACGATCTCGCGCAACGGCGCAGTGTCAGATCCGGAACGACTCGCCGCAGCCGCACTCATCCTTGACGTTCGGATTGTTGAAGCGAAACCCTTCGTTCAAGCCTTCGCGCGCGAAGTCCAGCTCGGTGCCATCGATATACGGCAGACTCTTCGGATCGACGATCACCTTCACGCCGTGGCTCTCGAAGACCGTGTCCTCGCCCGCCACGTCGTCGGCGTATTCCAGCTTGTAGGCCAGGCCCGAGCAGCCGGTCGTCTTCACGCCCAGCCGCAGGCCCACGCCCTTGCCGCGCCGCGTCAGATAACGCGAAACGTGCTGCGCGGCCTTCTCGGTCAATGTAATGGCCATGGTTGCCTGATTCCTTTATCCGTCGTACCGCTTACGCAGCCTTGGCCGGCTCGGCCGTCTGGCCGTGCTTCTGCTTGTAGTCGGCCACGGCCGCCTTGATGGCGTCTTCGGCCAGAATCGAGCAGTGAATCTTCACCGGCGGCAGCGCCAGCTCCTGCGCGATCTGGGTGTTCTTGATATCGAGCGCCTGATCGAGCGTCTTGCCCTTGACCCACTCGGTGACCAGCGACGACGACGCAATCGCCGAGCCGCAGCCGTAGGTCTTGAACTTGGCGTCTTCGATCACGCCGGCTTCGTTCACGCGAATCTGCAGCTTCATCACGTCGCCGCACGCCGGTGCGCCGACCATGCCCGTGCCAACGGCGTCATCGCCCTTTTCGAACGAACCGACGTTGCGCGGGTTTTCGTAGTGATCCAGAACTTCCTTGCTGTAAGACATGGCTAACTCCTTGAATGCTCAGTGTGCGGCCCACTGGATCGAATTCAGATCGACCCCGTCCTTGTACATTTCCCACAGCGGCGACAGATCGCGCAGCTTGCCGATCTTGGCCTTGAGCAGATCGACCACATAGTCGACTTCCTGCTCGGTCGTGAAACGACCCACCGTGAAGCGAATCGAGCTGTGCGCCAGTTCGTCGTTGCGACCCAGCGCACGCAACACGTACGACGGCTCCAGCGAGGCCGACGTGCACGCCGAGCCCGACGACACCGCAACGTCCTTGATCGCCATGATCAGCGACTCGCCTTCGACAAAATTGAAGCTGATGTTCAGGTTGTGCGGCACACGCTTTTCCATGTCGCCGTTCACATACACTTCTTCCATTTCCGTCAGACCGCGCAGCAGACGATCGCGCAGCATGCGCACGCGCTCGTTCTCCGTCGCCATCTCTTCACGCGCCAGACGGAACGCCTCGCCCATGCCCACGATCTGGTGCGTGGCGAGCGTGCCCGAACGCATGCCGCGTTCGTGACCGCCGCCGTGAATCTGTGCCTCGATGCGCACACGCGGCTTGCGACGCACGTACAGCGCGCCGATGCCCTTCGGGCCATAAGTCTTGTGCGCCGAGAACGACATCAGGTCGACCTTCAGTTTGGCCAGGTCGATGGGCATCTTGCCCGTTGCCTGTGCGGCGTCGACGTGGAAGATGATGCCCTTCTCGCGGCAGATCTCTCCGAGCGTCTCGATGTCCTGGATCACGCCGATTTCGTTGTTCACGGCCATGATCGACACGAGAATCGTGTCCGGACGCAGCGCGGCCTTGAAGACGTCGAGATCGAGCAGACCGTCGTCCTTGACATCCAGATACGTGACTTCGAAGCCTTCGCGCTCCAGCTCGCGCGTTGTGTCGAGCACGGCCTTGTGTTCGGTCTTCACCGTGACGAGGTGCTTGCCCTTGCCTTGGTAGAAGTGCGCCGCGCCCTTGATGGCGAGGTTGTTCGACTCGGTGGCGCCCGACGTCCAGACGATCTCGCGCGGATCGGCGTTCACCAGCTTGGCGACTTCCTCGCGTGCCTCTTCCACGGCCTGCTCGGCAGCCCAGCCGAACGAGTGGCTGCGCGATGCCGGGTTGCCGAACTGCTCGCGCAGGTACGGCAACATCTTGTCCACGACGCGCGGGTCAATCGGCGTCGTGGCGCTGTAATCCATGTAAATGGGGAGGTTGAGGGTGTCGTTTTTCATGGGTGCTCCAGGATCGTGCCGTGGCGCCAGTTAAGAACGGGCCATATCGAAGACCGAATTGGGAATGCGCGTGGCAATGGTCTGGCTGGGTGTGCCGGACTCGCGCGTGTCGTGCAGCACGGCCTGTTGGGCCTGCTTGCTGCGCTGCTGCTCGACGAGGTCGCGCAGCGAAACCGAATCGAGATACTCGACCATCTTCTGGTTGAGCGTTGCCCACAGCTCGTGCGTCATGCAGTGGCCGCGATGGCCGTCCTGGCCCTTCTCGCAATTGCCCTTGCTGCCGCACTGCGTGGCGTCGAGCGGTTCGTCGACCGCGATGATGATGTCCGCGACCGTCACCTCTTCCGCGCGACGCGCCAGACTGTATCCGCCGCCCGGCCCACGCACGCTCTCCACGATCTCGTGGCGGCGCAGCTTGCCGAACAACTGTTCCAGGTAAGAGAGGGAAATCCGTTGACGCTGACTAATGCCCGCAAGCGTCACGGGACCCGCGTCCTGGCGCATGGCCAGGTCGATCATCGCCGTGACGGCGAAACGGCCTTTCGTGGTAAGTCTCATGAGGATGCAGGGGATTAATCTCGACTATTTTCGTCAAGTATAAATTCCCTACGAAATCAGTCAAGTACTTCTGGCCCATTTTTTGCAAAAGTTCCGTCGTCCATTTGGGAAATTTGCTAATTTTCGGGACGCGCGTTCGCCTGGGGGGCGCGCAGAGGGAACAGCAGCACCAGCGGATTGCGTAGCACGGCGCGCCAGAGGGCACGGTGAATGTGCCGGCGGTCGCCCATTGGCAGGGGACGCGATCTGAGCGCCATATGGAATGCTAACGCGAAACTCACACCGACGTTGAGCAGCGCCATCGACCCGACACCGGCAACGGCCAGCCAGAGCGCCGGATCGCGCAGCACCGGCATGCCCAGCACGCCGATCGACGTCGCGATCGCGCCGGTCGACAGCGTGACGTGGCGCACCTCGAACGGCAGTGCGAACGCCGTCAGCACCGCCGGCACGAGACCCAGCATGAAGCCGAGCGTCAGATTCCCGAGCACCGGCGCAATGTGACGGCGGCACGCGTCTGCCAGCCGCGCCGCCCCGTTCCGTCCGAAGACGAAGCGCAGTCGTCGGTTGTAGGCCAGCACATCCCCGATGCCGTGCAGCGCAAACCAATTGTCGGCCCAGCCTGAAATCAGACTGGAGAACCACAACAGCACCGCCGTCATGGCCGCGAACAGCGGCGTGATACCCAATATCGAGAACGAATTCAGCGTCGCATGGGCTTTTTCGGGTGGAATCGTGTTCATGCCAAGCGCCGCCGACACTGTCCATTGCACCAGCAGGCAGAACGGGAACACCACCGCCAGGTTGCCGAAGATAGCGGCCGCTTGCGTACGCACGAGAGCGATGACCTCGCCCACGAAGGCGTCCATACCGGCGGGCGTGTCGACATCGTCGAGCTTGCGGGCGATGGCCGGCGCGGTCATGGCCGGCTGCTTGGTCGCGAGCGTGAAATGGCAGAAGTGCATGAACAGGAAGCAGAGCGCGTAGTTGGCCCCGGCGAGGAAGCCTTCGACGACCGTCGGCAGGTGCGCGCTCGCAATCAGGAACTTGACGTAGACAGTGACTACCGTCACCAGCCCGCCGCCACACGCCATCTTCAGCATGGTGAAGTACTCGCTGCGATTGCGGGCGATGTAATGCTCGCCCGTTTCGGCGCTGCGCTCGACGACCTTGCGCGCCAACAGCCCGAACGACGTGCGCGCCAATTCGCCCACGCTCTGGCTCGCCCGGTTCGCGCGCACCAGATCGGCGAGGAGTTGCACCCGCGCGACGGCGCGATCGCCGCTCTCGCCGTGCGTCAGCCAGGCTTCGAGCAGACGCTCGAGCCGACGGATCCGCGCCTTGGTGCGTTCGACCTGAAACACGATGTCCACGCTCACGCCGTTTTCGTCCAGATGGGCATAGACCTGACGCGCCGCGCGCGCGCAGTCGTCGATCAGCGCGCGGAATACATTGATCTGCTGCACGAAGTGCTGCGACGGCGGCGCACCATGGGCGAACGCCTGCCCAGCCGATTCGAGCGCCTGCATGGCGCGTCCGATCTGGTAGAACGGCGATTCGGTGGCGCGCGGATACGCCAGGCGCGAGCGCACCGCCTGCGACAGCCCGGTCGACCCAATCTGGTCGACGAGGTGGTGCATCGCGACGAGCAAGTCTTCGCCGAAAGGGTTCCAGTCGGTGTTGTCATCCTCGTCCTCGCCTTCATGCAAGAGCGCGATGAGGTCGGCCAGCAATGCCGGCGGCATGGCGGCGATCCAGTCGGCGGCGTCGCCATCGGGAAACATCAGCGAGCACAGTGCCGAGAGATCGCGCCGCGTCGGCGGGGGCGGAATCAGCGCCTTCTCGACGCGCTCGACCAGCGCCCCCCAAAACCCCGGGCGCACCGGCATGCCGGTATCGCACAGCAGCGAAATGGCGTCGCTCTCGGCAACGACGCTGCGCAGCGTGCGCGCCACGGGGAGTCGCCATGCGGGGTTTCGCTCGAGCATCTGGAGCAGATAGCGCAGCCGCGTGTGCGGGCGATAGCGCGCCGCCTCCCCTTCCCCGCGCGCCTCGTTGACGAGGGCGCCGCGCTTTTGCACCCAGTGCGCCAATTCGATCAGCCATTGGTTGCGGACTGCCAGCGGCGCAGACGGATCGGCGTGCGCAAGCAGTTCGTCGAGCTGATGGCCGGCGTGACGCGAGGCACGCCATTTACGCCAGTACGAAGTGAGCGAAGTGAGCATCGATGGGAGACGAGGTGAAGGGGGAGGAGAAAAGCACAGTACTACAGGACAGACCGCGCAACGCAACGTCGCCGACGCTCAGAGGTGCGTTTCCAGATGGGCGAGCAGGCCGTCGAGCCCGTCTTCGATGTAGTCGAGCACCGTCTCGAAGCCCTTTGCACCGCCGTAATACGGATCAGGCACTTCGGTGGCGTCGTGCCGCGTGGCAAAGTCCATCAGACGCACGATCTTGTGACGATACTCAGCCGGACAGCGCGCCACGAGTTCGGCGACGTTGGCGTCGTCCATCGCCACGATCCATTCGAAGCGCACGAAGTCATCGGCATCGACGCGGCGCGCACGCAGCGCGCTCAGGTCGTAGCCTCGCCGCTCGGCAGCGGCCTGCGTGCGTTCGTCGGGCGCGTGACCGAGGTGATAACTGTGCGTGCCCGCCGAATCGACGGCGATCACGTCGGTGAGCCCAGCGGTGGCCAGCCGGTGACGAAAGATGCCGTCGGCGCTGGGGGAGCGGCAAATGTTGCCCATGCAGACGAAGAGAACGGAGGTCGTTTTCATGCCTTCGGCCCCAACTCCGCCTCGCTCGCCCCATCGGTGCCGAAGACCAGTGCCTTGACGTGCAACAACTGGTCGCGCGCCTTGGCGGCCTTCTCGAACTCCAGGTTGCGCGCATGCTCCTGCATCTGCTTTTCGAGCTTCTTGATCTCGCGCGCCAGCTGCTTTTCCGACATGTCCTGGTAGTGCGCCTGCTCCTTGGCTTCGGCCAGTTCCGCCTTGGCGCCCTGCGGGTCGTAGACACCGTCGATGATGTCCTTGATGCGCTTCTTCACCCCCTGCGGCACGATGCCGTGTGCCTCGTTGTGCGCCATCTGCTTGGCACGGCGACGCTCCGTCTCCCCGATCGCGCGCGTCATCGAATCGGTCATCTTGTCGCCATAGAGGATGGCCGTTCCATTGACGTTACGCGCCGCCCGCCCGATCGTCTGAATCAATGACCGCTCGGAACGCAGGAACCCCTCCTTGTCCGCATCGAGTATCGCCACCAGCGACACCTCCGGAATATCCAGCCCCTCGCGCAGCAAGTTGATCCCGACCAGCACGTCGAACGCGCCCAGACGCAGATCACGAATGATCTCCACGCGCTCGACCGTATCGATGTCGCTGTGCAGATAGCGAACCTTCACCCCGTTATCCGACAGATAATCGGTGAGCTGCTCTGACATGCGCTTGGTGAGCGTGGTCACGAGCACGCGCTCGCCCACGGCCACGCGCTTGTTGATCTCACTCAGCACATCGTCGACCTGTGTCTGCGCCGGACGCACGATGATGATCGGGTCGATCAAGCCGGTCGGACGCACCACCTGCTCCACCACCTGCCCGGTGCGCTTTGCCTCGTAATCGGCCGGGGTCGCCGACACGAAGATGGCCTGACGCATCTTGCGCTCATATTCGGCAAACTTGAGCGGACGGTTGTCGAGCGCCGACGGCAGCCGGAAGCCGTAGTTGACGAGGTTCTCCTTGCGCGCCCGGTCGCCGTTGTACATGCCGTTGAACTGCCCGATGAGGACGTGCGATTCGTCGAGGAACATCAACGCATCGGGCGGCAGGTAGTCGACGAGGGTCGGCGGCGGCTCGCCCGGCGCCGCGCCGGACAGATGCCTCGAATAGTTCTCGATGCCCTTGCAAAAGCCCAGCTCCTGCAACATCTCCAGATCGAAACGGGTGCGCTGCTCAAGGCGCTGCGCCTCGACCAGCTTGCCTTCCTTGTAGAAGAAGTCGAGGCGCTCGCGCAGTTCGTCCTTGATCGTCTCGATGGCGCGCAGCACCGTATCGCGCGGCGTCACGTAGTGAGAGGACGGGTACACCGTGAAGCGCGGCACTTTCTGCCGCACGCGCCCCGTGAGCGGATCGAACAGTTGCAGCGTATCGACTTCGTCGTCGAACAGGTCCACGCGCAACGCCAGTTCGGCGTGTTCCGCCGGGAAGATGTCGATGGTGTCGCCGCGCACCCGGAATGTGCCGCGACCGAAGTCGGTCTCGTTGCGGGTGTACTGCATGGCGATCAGGCGCGCGATGATCTCGCGCTGCCCCAGCTTGTCGCCCTGCCGAATCGTCAGAATCATCCGATGGTATTCGCTCGGATTGCCGATACCGTAAATCGCCGAGACCGTCGCCACGATGACCACGTCGCGCCGCTCCAGCAGGCTCTTCGTTGCCGAGAGACGCATCTGCTCGATGTGTTCGTTGACGGACGAATCCTTCTCAATGAAGAGATCGCGCTGCGGAACGTAGGCTTCCGGCTGGTAATAGTCGTAGTACGAGACGAAGTACTCCACCGCATTTCGCGGGAAGAACTCGCGGAATTCCGAGTAGAGCTGCGCGGCGAGGGTCTTGTTCGGTGCGAACACAATGGCCGGCCGCCCAAGCCGCGCCAAGACGTTCGCCATGGTGAACGTCTTGCCGGAGCCGGTGACGCCGAGCAAGGTCTGGAAGGCGAGCCCGTCCTCCACGCCCTCGGTCAACTGAGCGATAGCCGCCGGCTGATCGCCGGCCGCGGCAAATGGGCAGTAGAGCTGATAAGGCGAATCCGGAAACGTCAGGAACTTGCTTTCGTCGAGATCGTTGTCTGCCGCAGGAGTCATGGCGAGGGCGCAAGCGTGAGGGACGTAATCCGGCATTTTAGCGCGTCGGACGATTCCCTGAGGCCCATGGGTGACAACCTATCCGACTGCGACGCGAGGCTGGGGCGACGATGTCGCCTCCTGACGCATGGCACGTCAATGTCGTCAATTTCTGGCAATACGTGGCAGTTTTCGTGTCAAAGGGAGGCGATTTCGCGCGCGCACGCCTGTGTTTCCCACAAGCGTGGGGAATCTTCGTTAAAATGTCGCGTTGAGCTGATCGCGCGTCTGATACCGCCGACCCGCCGCGTTTTCCTACTACCTGCCTCGAGCCGTCGAAATGACCCTGTTCTCCGCTGTCGAACTCGCCCCGCGCGACCCCATCCTTGGCCTGAACGAAGCCTACAACGCCGATCACCGCACCGAGAAGGTGAACCTGGGCGTGGGCGTGTATTTCAACGCGGAAGGCAAGCTCCCCCTGCTCAAGGCCGTGAAGGCCGCCGAAGAACAACGCGTGGCCGCCGGTCTGCCGCGCGGCTACCTGCCGATCGAAGGCATTGCCGCCTACGACAAGGCCGTGCAGGAAATGCTGTTCGGCAAGGAATCGCCCGTGCTGGCCGAAGGCCGCGTGGTCACCGCGCAAGCCCTGGGCGGCACCGGCGCCCTCAAGATCGGCGCTGACTTCCTCAAGCAACTGAACCCGAATGCCACCGTCGCCATCAGCGATCCGAGCTGGGAAAACCACCGCGCGCTGTTCAGCCAAGCCGGCTTCAACGTCGTCTCGTACCCGTACTACGACGCCGACTCGCATGGCGTGAATCTGGCGGGCATGCTCGACATGCTCGGCAAGGAACCCGAAGGCACCATCGTCGTACTGCACGCCTGCTGTCACAACCCGACCGGCGTCGACCTGTCGATGGACCAGTGGGCACAAGTCGTCGAGGTCGTGAAGGCTCGCAAACTGGTGCCGTTCCTCGACATCGCCTATCAAGGTTTCGGTGACGGCATCGATGCCGACGCCGCCGTGGTGCGCCTGTTCGCCTCCACCGGCCTGGACTTCTTCGTGTCCAGCTCGTTCTCGAAGTCGTTCTCGCTGTACGGTGAACGCGTGGGTGCCCTGTCGATCGTGACGGGCAGCAAGGACGAATCGGCCCGTGTGCTCTCGCAACTCAAGCGCGTGATCCGCACCAACTACTCGAACCCGCCGACGCATGGCGGCTCGGTCGTCGCCGCCGTGCTGGGCAGCCCCGAGCTGCGCGCGCTGTGGGAAGAGGAACTGGCCGAAATGCGTGAGCGCATCCGCGCGATGCGTCTCGCCCTGGTCGAGAAGCTGCGTGCGCATGGCGTGGAACGCGATTTCTCGTTCGTGATCAAACAACGCGGCATGTTCTCGTACTCGGGCCTCACCGCCGACCAGGTCGAACGCCTGCGTGAAGAGTTCGGCATCTATGCCGTGAGCACGGGCCGTATCTGCGTGGCCGCGCTCAACGACAAGAACATCGACCGCGTCGCCTCGGCCATCGCCCAAGTGCTGCGCTGAGCCCATCCGGCATCGTCGAAGTCGAAGCCCGCCACCCGGCGGGCTTTTTTTGCACCCCAATTTGTTGCAGCGCAGCAACGATAATTGAAAACAATTGTCAGAATAGTCAAAAACTATCGCAATGATGCAGAAATGCCATATATCAGGGTTATGCTGCGTTGCACAGCCGCGATAAACGGTTGCATAATTCGCTCACCATCCGCCTCTGGGCACACAACATGCTGTATCAGATTCACGAATACAACCGTGCGTGGTTGAACCCCCTGACCACCTGGGCCAAGGCAGCGGCGACCACGTTCGTCAATCCGGGCAGCCCGTTGGCCATGATGCCGGGCGCGCCCCGCATCGCCGCGGGATACGAGTTGCTCTACCGGCTCGGCAAGGATTACGAAAAGCCCGAATTCAATATCAAGGCCGTCGAAGTCGGCGGTCACAATATTCCGGTCGTGGAAGTCACCGCGATGGAAAAGCCGTTCTGCCGCCTGCTGCGCTTCAAGCGGTACGCCGACGACGCCAGTGCCGTCGGGCAGCTCAAGGACGACCCGGTCGTGCTCGTGGTCGCGCCGCTCTCCGGCCACCACGCCACGCTGCTGCGCGACACCGTCAAAACGCTGCTCAAGGACCATAAGGTCTACATCACCGACTGGATCGATGCGCGCATGGTGCCGCTCGAAGCCGGCGCGTTCCATCTTGACGACTACGTCGCGTACATCCAGGCGTTCATTCGCCACATCGGCGCGGAGAACCTGCACGTCATTTCGGTGTGCCAACCCACCGTGCCGGTGCTCGGCGCCATCTCGCTCATGGCATCGAACGGCGAAACGACGCCCAAGACCATGACGATGATGGGCGGCCCGATCGACGCGAGCAAGAGTCCGACGTCGGTCAACTCGCTGGCGACGAACAAGTCGTACGAGTGGTTCGAGAATCACGTGATCCATCCGGTGCCCGCCAATTATCCGGGCTCGGGCCGGCTGGTCTATCCGGGCTTCCTTCAGCACGCCGGGTTCGTGGCGATGAACCCTGACCGTCACCTGACGTCGCACTGGGATTTCTATCTGGACCTGGTACGCGGCGACAACGACGACGCCGACTCGCATCGTCGCTTCTACGACGAGTACAACGCGGTGCTCGACATGGCTGCCGAGTACTACCTCGACACGATCAAGACCGTTTTCCAGGACTTCAGCCTCGCGCGCGGTACGTGGGACGTGGCTGGCCAGCGGGTTCGTCCGCAGGACATCAAGACCACGGCGCTCTTCACCATCGAAGGCGAGCTGGACGACATTTCGGGCAGCGGACAGACCCAGGCCGCGCATGAGCTGTGCATCGGCATCCCCGCCAAACGGCGGGCGCATTTTACCGCCCCGGCTTGCGGCCATTACGGCATTTTCTCGGGCAGTCGTTGGCGCAACGTGATTTATCCGCAGATTCGCGACTTCATCGCCAAGCACGCCTGAACCTTCACCGGTTCGCCGAGCGGCCATGACAAAACCGCCGCGGGGCTTCGGCCCTCGCGGCGGTTTTGTTTTGACGAGCCTACGGCAAGCGCCACATGCTCAATCGGTCATCGCGTACGCAATGAATCCAGCAGCATTTGCGTATTGAAGGACGAATACGACGTGCGCGCGTCGCCGGCCATGAAATCGCGCCCCATCACGATGGACAGCGTGTGGCGGTTCGACATCACGTAGTAGCCCATCGCCGAGATCGTCACGTACAGATCGACCGGATCGACGCCCGGCCGGATTTCGCCGCTGGCTTCGCCGCGCTTGAGCGTCTGCGCGAGCAGCTCGACAATCGGTGAGACCTGTTGGCGAATCTCGGTCGACTGACGCATCGACTTCGCGTCGTGCAGATTCTCGTTGTTGATGAGCCGAATCAGTTCCGGATGGTCGGCGTAATAGTCCCACACGAAGTGGGCCAGTTCGGCCACGGCGTCGAGCGGCGCCAGCACATCCAGCCTGAGCGCGTGTTCGGCGCGATTGAATTCGCCATAGACCTCCTCGAGCACCGCCAGATAGAGCTGGTCCTTGTTGCCGAAGTAGTAATACAACATGCGCTCGTTGATGTCGGCTCGGCGTGCAATGCTGTCCACGCGCGCACCGCTTGAACCCCGCTCCGCAAACTCCTCGATCGCCGCAGCAAGAATGCGCTGACGCGTGCGTTCGGGGTCGCGTTTGATCTTGGTTTGAGGTGTAGTCATGATCGGCCGGTCGTTCTCATCGGGCGGAATTATGGCACATCGGTTTC
Organism: Pandoraea cepalis; assembly: GCF_902459665.1. GTDB lineage: Bacteria > Pseudomonadota > Gammaproteobacteria > Burkholderiales > Burkholderiaceae > Pandoraea > Pandoraea cepalis. The sequence continues at coordinate 163,295 of NZ_CABPSL010000005.1, forward strand.
AGTGTTTCCGGAAAATGCAGGATAATTCGACTTTCCGCCGAATCCCCCTCAAACGACGTGTCCGAAGTTAGCGCGCTCGCGCAGCGCATCGATGCCCTTTTGCCCCAGACGCAGTGCACCAAGTGCGGTTACGCCGGGTGCCGCCCGTATGCCGATGCCATCGCCAGCGGTCAGGCCAGCTACAACCAGTGCCCGCCCGGCGGCGCCGAGGGCGTGGCGCGTCTGGCCAAGCTGCTGGATCGCCCCATCATCGCGCTGAATCCGGACAACGGCGCAGAGCGTCCCCGGCCGCGCGCGGTCATCGACGAATCGCTGTGTATCGGTTGCACGCTCTGCCTGCAGGCCTGCCCGGTCGACGCCATTATCGGCGCTGCCAAACTGATGCACACCGTGATCGAGGACCGTTGCACCGGCTGCGATCTCTGCGTGCCGCCCTGCCCCGTCGACTGCATCGACATGGTGCCGGTCACCGGCGAGCGCACCGGCTGGGACGCCTGGTCGCAAACGCAAGCCGACGACGCGCGCTCGCATTTCGAGGTGAATCAGGCCCGTCTCGCGAAGGATCGGGCGGCGCGGGAAGCGCGGCTGGCCGCGCGCGCGGCGCGGGTTGCCCCCGCAGCGCCCGGCACGCCTTCGGCGCCCGCCTCCGGGCAAGAGGTGTCGCCGGTAGCGCAAACGGGCGACGTGGCGCCGGCGCCGTCCCCCGTAGCCGATGAAGCCGCTGCGGCGGCGGCTCGCAAGCAGGCCATCATTCAAGCGGCTTTGGCGCGCGCGAGAGAGAAAAAGGCCGCGCTGGCGGCCGAAGGCCTCGCGCCGAAGAACACCACGCACGTTTCGGCCGCCGTGCAGGCACAGATCGACGAAGCGGAAGCCCGTCGCAAACGCCTGGGCCTCAGCCCAGACGACGATGCGGCCCCCTCGGGGGCCGACAGCACCCCGCAAAAGGTCTAGGCGGGCAGCCGCACACACCGTCACCTGATAACAAGACAGACGCTCCAACCCACGCGCCACCCGCCATGAACGACGCCAAACGACGCGCCCTGTTCGAAACGTTGCAGCAACTGAATCCGCATCCGACGACGGAGCTGGAGTACACGTCGCCATTCGAGTTGTTGATCGCCGTGCTGCTTTCGGCCCAGGCGACCGACGTCTCCGTCAACAAGGCCACACGCAAGCTCTACGCGGTGGCCAACACCCCGGCGAAGATGCTTGCGCTGGGCGAGGCCGGGGTTGCCGATTACATCAAGACAATCGGGCTGTACCGCACCAAGGCCAAGAACGTCATCGCCACCTGCCAGTTGCTGCTCGACGCGCACGGCGGCGAAGTGCCCCGCTCGCGCGAAGCGCTCGAAACGCTGCCGGGCGTCGGTCGCAAGACGGCCAATGTGGTGCTCAATACCGCGTTTGGCGAAGACACCATTGCCGTCGATACGCACATCTTCCGCGTGGCGAACCGCACGGGTCTCGCACCTGGCAAGGATCCGCTGGCCGTGGAACTGGCGCTGGAGCGCGTCATCCCGCGCGAGTTCAAGCACGATGCCCACCACTGGCTCATTTTGCACGGCCGCTATGTGTGCAAGGCGCGCAAGCCGGAATGCTGGCATTGCGCCATCGAGCCGTTGTGCGACTTCCGTCCCAAGACTCCCGCGCCGAAGGGCTGACCGGCGCTTCCCCGGCAACGCCGTCGCAATCGACGCAGACGACACAAACGACAACGGGCGGTCCCGACATCGGGACCGCCCGTTTGTTCTGTACGCGCCGAAAATGCGCGCGGCGCGCGACAAATCCTGCTTAGATGATGCGCGCCGCCTCGTCGAACGACAAGCGCGGATTGCGCGGGAACAGCTTGCCGTGATCGCCGTAGCCCAGATTGCAGATGAAATTCACACGCCACTCGGTACCGCCGAAGAAGGTGTCGTTGACCTTCTGTGCGTCGAAACCGGCCATCGGGCCGCAGTCGAGGCCCAGCGCGCGGGCGGCGAGGATGAAGTAGCCGCCTTGCAGCGAGCTGTTCATGTGCGCGGCACCGGCAGCCTTGGCGGGGTCGCCCGAGAACATCGGCACCATCTTGTCGGCCCCGTTCGGGAACAGCTTGGGCAGGTGCTCGTAGAACTTCAGGTCGTACGCGATGATGGCCGTCACGGGCGCCGTGCGGGTCTTGTCCACGTTGCCCGGCGCCATGCATTCAAGCAGCTTGTTCTTCGCTTCCGGGCTCTTCACGAAGACCACGCGCGCGGGCGTAGTGTTGGCCGACGTCGGGCCCCATTTGACGAGGTCGTACAGCTCACGCAGCGTTTCATCGCTGACCGTTTTGTCTAGCCACACATTGTGCGTGCGGGCATCGGTGAATAGTTGGGCGATGGCTTCTTTGGCGATGATGCTCATGACAATGGACCTCGGGAGATGAGTGGCGAATGACCGGCGATTGTACCGTTGCCGCGCGACACGCGCTGACGTAGCAAAAATGCCCGCGACATCAGGGGGTTGCGGCGGCGCCACGCGCCGACAGCCAGACCACGCCCGCCAGAATCAGCACGCCGCCGCCCAGCTGTGCCGCCGTGAGCGTTTCGCCCAGCAGCATGGCCGCGAGCAGCACCGTGACGACCGGCTCCAGCGTCGAGAGCATGGAGGCGCGTCCCGCCCCCAGTCGTTGCAAACCAGCGAAGAAGGTCAGAATGGCGACGACCGTCGAACACACGGCAATGGCCGCGAGCGCCGCCCAGCCCCCGGCGCCTGCGGGCCATTGCAGCGGCAGCCCTTGCGTGGTTCGCACCGCCGCCATCGCCCCGAAGGAAACGGTGGCCGCCAGGCAGACGAGCGTTGCCGTGGCGCGGGCATCGACACCGCGTGTCAACCGCGCGCCGATCACGATGTAGCCCGAATAGATCAACGCCGCCGCCACGGCCAGCGCCATGCCCAGCGGCTGCCCCTGCCCACCCCCGACGGTGAGCGCCGTGCCCAGCGAGCAGAGCGCGAGCGCGCCGAGCGTCACGGGCGTGAGGCGTTCATGGAGGAAAATGGCCGCCAAAATCGTCACAAAGACCGGGTAGAGATAGAGCAGTAGCGCGACGAGCGACGCCTGCGCATATTGCAGCGCGCCGAAATAGCAAAGCGACTGGCCGACGTAGCCGATGCCGCCCATCAGCGCAATGCCGAGCGCCTGACGGCGCGACGGGAAGCGCACCCGCTGCAACCGACACCAGGCCAGCAGCAGGACCGCGGCGACGAAAAAGCGAAACAGCAGCATCGCGAAGATGTCCGCGCCAGACGCCGCCGCGGCCCGCGCGAAGATGGCCATGGCGCCGAACGCGGACGCCGACACGGCGATCAGCGCGACGCCGGTCCAGGCCGAGGGACGGGGGGCCTGCGGCATGACGGCGGCGTTGCCGGTGGGCGCGTGCGCGCGAGGGCTTTGCGACATGACTGGATAAATTGAGCGACAATACGGCGAGATTTTCAGGCGTTGGCGGCGCGTTTCCCCTACGCCTGGCACGATGCACGGCAGCGATCGATCCGCCATTGTAGTCAAGGGGCGGCGCGCCGCAAGCGGCGACATCAGAACCCCACGGAGTCCCCATGTTCAATCCGAGCCGCGATGAAGTCCGGCAATTCTTCTGCACCACCTGGCAAAAGCAGCGCAGCGGCAGCATTCTCACGCCGCTCGAGACCATGGCCGCCGACTGGATCCAAGCCCATCCCGAGTATCACGATGCGCTGTCCGACACCGAAGACGCCAACGAGCGCGACTACTCGCCCGAGGCCGGGCAGACCAACCCGTTCCTGCATCTGTCGATGCACCTGGCGATCAGCGAGCAGGTCTCGATCGACCAGCCGCCGGGCATTCGTGCCGCCTACGAGAAACTGAGCCAACGGCTCGATTCGCCCCATGAGGCGCAGCACCGCATCATGGAGTGCCTGGGACAAACGCTCTGGGAAGCCCAACGCAGCGGCCAGCCGCCCGACTCGGACGCCTACCTGCAGCGCATCGAGCAGCAAGCGTCGCGCTGAGCACTGACGACGACGGTCCCCCTGAGGGTCACCGTCGTGCCTGATGCCGATGCCGGATATTGCGGCCGGACCGCTTATTTCTTCGTGACGAGATCGCCGGGCAGCGATTCGACATAGGCCGAAATATCACGCAACTCCTGCGAGGTGAACGGACGCGGCTTGCCGTCCTTACCGACCGTGGCAGGATTGGACATGACCTGCGTCTTCATGATCGCGTTGCTGCGACCGTAAATCAGGCTGGTTTCGTTCTGATACGCCCGCAGCGCGTTATAAACGTAGTCTGCGTACTGACCGGCCAGCTTAGGATACTCGGGGCTGATCGGCGCGTTCAGATTGGCGCCGTGGCAGCTCACGCACATGCCTTTCTCGACGAGCGCGCGTCCATTGGCGACGTTGCCGGCGGCAAACGCCGAGCCGACCCCACCCGCGAGCAAGGCGCCGAGCGCCAGGGATGCCGCCGCGGCGGCCTTTACCATCGAATGCTTCATCGTGTTCTCCTCAGCCACGCACGTTTTACTTCTGGGGATTGACCGGCGTCGACGCCGTCTGCGCCGCGTAGTAGGCGGCAATGTCGACGATGTCCTGCTCGGTCAACGTGGCTGCGATGCCATGCATCGTCTGGAACTTGCGGTCGCCCTTGGCGTACTCCTTCAGGGCGTTTTCAAGGTACTTCGCATTCTGTCCGCCGAGCCGGGGCACGTGATAGACCTCGGGAAACGCGGTGCGATAGTCGGGAATGCCGTGGCAGCCAATACACATGGCGACCTTGTCCTTCGCCGCGTCGAGATTGGGCTTGAGATCGGCCGCATGCGCCGCGCCGAGCGACATGAACGACGTGCTGCCGAGCGCCAGCGCCATCATCGTGAGGAACTTTTTCATGGTCTTCTTGGGAACGTTTTTGGTTGGAATACCGGCCCGCAACACGCAGGGCGACGGCCCGACTCCAAGGCCACCGTCCTGTGAAAAAAGCAATCGATTGTAACCCACAGCCTTCGGTCCGCAAACTCGGGGCTGACCCGCACAGTTCTCCGAAGTTTTCCCGCAAGCCTTTGATGTCACAGCCAATTTCCACTGCCCGAGCGCGCCGTATGCGCAATGTCTTATACTGAACTTTTTCCCTGCCCGGCCGGTAGGCCGGCTGTTTGCGGACGGCTCAGACAATGCGCTTCGAAGGCTCTTCCCAGTACGTCGCGACCGACGACCTCAAGCTCGCCGTGAACGCGGCGGCCACGCTGCAACGACCGCTGCTCATCAAGGGCGAACCCGGCACCGGCAAGACGATGCTCGCGGAGGAAGTCGCCGCCGCGCTCGACATGCCGCTGCTGCAATGGCACGTGAAGTCCACCACCAAGGCCCAGCAAGGCCTTTACGAATACGACGCCGTCTCGCGACTGCGCGATTCGCAGCTGGGCGACGAGCGGGTGCGCGATATCGCCAACTACATCGTCAAGGGCGTGCTCTGGCAGGCCTTCGAGGCCGACCAGCCCGTCGTGCTTCTGATCGACGAAATCGACAAGGCCGACATCGAATTCCCCAACGATCTGCTGCGCGAACTCGACCGCATGGAGTTCTATGTGTACGAGACGCGCCAGCTCGTGAAGGCACGCCATCGCCCGCTGGTCATCATCACGTCGAACAACGAAAAGGAGCTGCCCGACGCTTTCCTGCGCCGATGCTTCTTCCACTACATCAAGTTCCCCGAGCCGTCGACGATGCAGTCGATCATCGACGTGCATTTCCCGAACATTCGCCGCGAGCTGGTGAACGCCGCGATGGCGACCTTCTTCGAGGTACGCGATATTCCCGGACTCAAGAAGAAGCCGTCGACCTCGGAGCTGATCGACTGGCTCAAGCTGCTGATGGCCGAGGAGATCGGCCCGGAAGCACTGCGCAGCGCCGACAACAAGCTCGCAATTCCGCCACTGGCCGGCGCCCTGCTCAAGAACGAACAGGACATGCACCTGTTCGAGCGCCTCGTTTTCATGAATCGCGCCAATCGGTAAGCGCGCCGCCGTCATGCTGATCGACTTCTTCTATACCTTGCGCGCGGCGAAGCTGCCGGTCTCGGTCAAGGAATACCTGACGCTGCTCGAAGCGCTGCAGCGTCAGGTCATCGCGCCCTCGCTCGACGAGTTCTACTATCTGGCGCGTCTATCGCTCATCAAGGACGAGAAGCACTACGACAAGTTCGATCAGGCCTTCGGTGCGTACTTCAAAGGCGTGCAACACATCGTCGACGCCTCGGGCGAGGTGCCGCTCGAATGGCTCAAGAAGCGCATGCAACGCGAATTGTCGCCCGAAGACAAGGCGCGCATTCAGGCGTTGGGCGGGATCGACAAGCTCATGGAGCGCCTGAAGCAACTGTTCGACGAGCAGAAAGGCCGCCACGAAGGCGGCAACAAGTGGATCGGCACCGGCGGCACCTCGCCGTTCGGCAATGGCGGCTTCAACCCCGAAGGCATCCGCATCGGCGGCGAGAGCAACGGCAATCGCACGGCGGTGAAGGTGTGGGACCAGCGCACTTACCGCGACTACGATGACGCCGTCGAACTCGGCACGCGCAACATCAAGGTGGCGTTGCGGCGTCTGCGCAAGTTCGCGCGCGAGGGCGCCGCGGAGGAGCTGGACCTCGACGACACCATTCGCTCGACGGCGGCCAACGCGGGCTGGCTCGACCTGAAGCTCGTGCCGGAGCGTCATAACAACGTGAAGGTATTGATGCTGCTCGACGTGGGCGGTTCGATGGACGACCACATCGCGCGTACCGAAGAGCTGTTCTCCGCGGCGAAGTCCGAATTCAAGCATCTCGAGTTCTACTACTTCCACAACTGCGTCTACGACTACCTGTGGCGGCAGAACCGACGCCGCCACAACGAACGCTTCGACACATGGGACGTGCTGCGCAAATACCCGCCCGACTACAAACTGATCTTCGTGGGCGACGCGACGATGAGTCCGTACGAAGTGCTGCAGGCGGGCGGCTCGGTCGAGTACAACAACGCGGAAGCCGGGGCGGTGTGGCTACGCCGCTTCATCGACCGCTACCCGCGTCACGCCTGGCTCAATCCGGAGCCCGAGGCGATATGGCAATATCGCCAGTCGATCTCGGTCATTCGTCAGCTATTCGCGGGCCGCATGTATCCGATCACGCTCGCCGGACTGGAGTCGGCCATGCGCGCGCTGAGCAAGTAAGGCTCGCCGCCCGGCGTCGCAGGGCGCGGCAAGGCAACGCACCAACAACGTAACAAGAACCCAGAGACCGCTTCCCATCATGACGTCCAGCACGACTCCCCTGCCACCGCTCCGGCCGTTGGCGGACACGTCGCCGTCGGCCATCGTCGCCGGCTTCGTTGCCATGATGACGGGCTACACCAGCTCGCTCGTCCTGATGTTCCAGGCCGGACAGGCCGCCCATCTCACCCCCGCGCAGATTTCGTCGTGGATCTGGGCGCTCTCCATCGGCATGGGCGTGACGACCATCGGGCTATCGCTGCGCTATCGCACGCCGGTGGTCGTGGCGTGGTCCACGCCGGGCGCCGCGCTACTGATTACTTCGCTACCGGGCGTGCCCTATGGCGAGGCCATCGGCGCGTTCATCGTCTGCAATGCCCTCATCGCCCTGTGTGGGCTGACCGGGGGCTTCGAGACGATCATGCGCCGCGTACCGCCAGCGCTGGCGTCTGCGCTGCTCGCGGGGATCCTGTTTCGCATCGGGCTGGAGATCTTCGTCGCGGCGCAGCACCAGACGGCGCTCGTGCTTGCGATGTTCTTCACGTATCTCGTCGTCAAACGGTTTGCGTCGCGTTACGCCATTCTGCTGGCGCTGATCGTAGGCACTTCGGTCGCGGGCGGCGCAGGCTTGCTCGATTTCAGCCACTTCCACATCGCGCTTGCGAAGCCCGTGTGGACTACGCCCTCGTTCTCGCTGTCGGCCACGATCAGCATCGCGATCCCGTTGTTCGTGGTGGCGATGGCCTCGCAAAATGTGCCCGGGCTCGCCGTGCTGCGTGCCGACGGTTACACCGTGCCGGCCTCTCCCCTCATTTCGACGACGGGGATCGCCTCGGTGCTGCTCGCGCCGTTCGGCTCGCACGGTATCCATCTGGCGGCCATCACGGCAGCCATCTGCACCGGACGCGAAGCCCACGAGGACCCGGCCAAGCGTTACACGGCCGCCGTATGGTCCGGCGCGTTCTATCTGATCGCGGGCACGTTCGGGGCGACCATCGCCGCCTTGTTCGCGGCGTTTCCGAAGGCCCTCGTGGTCTCGATTGCCGCGCTCGCCCTGTTCGGCTCGATCATGAACGGCCTGGCCAACGCCATGCACGACATGCGCCAGCGCGAAGCGGCGCTCATCACGTTCATGGTGACGGCGTCGGGCCTGACGCTGTTGTCCATCGGCTCGGCGTTCTGGGGCCTGATCGCAGGCGTGCTGACGCTGACGATCCTGCAATGGCGGCGCCCGTGAGCGTTGTGTGAAGCGGCGCGGGCCGGAGTGATACCATTCGGCCCGCAACATTTTTCGAACGCAACGTAACCGCAGGAGCCGCACCCCCATGGCAATGATCGAACCGACCCCGGTCTTCAAGGACAACCTCGCACAGATGGCCGCCGTCGGCAGCATCGAGGGCATCGCGCGCATTGCGCTACGCGACGGCACGGGCGCAGTCGTGGCGACCATCGAGAACGCACCGGGCAAGCAAGGCTCGCTCGCCGTGTACCACTATCTGAAGCAGGCCTTTGGCACGCTTGACGCCAAAGCGGCCGAGCACGGGCTGGCGGTCTTCGGCGAACACACGGCGGATGCGCGCAATCGTCCGGGCGCGCACCCGAACGTCGACCGCCTGCTGGCGATCGTGGCCGGCGGCGAGACGCTGAGCATCGAGGAAGTCGCAGCCTGAGAAGGCCACGTCCGTCGCACCCAATGAAAAGCCAGCCTCGCGGCTGGCTTTTTTTACATCCCCGACAGGCATCGCCGCGCCGAGATGCGCAGAGGTGCGCCGAAATGCGCCGACGCTCTGACGTCAGATCGTCAGCACCGGACCACCGTCGCCGTTGGCCGAGCGAAGCTGCTTGACCCAACGCTTGGCCGGCAGGCCCGTGGCGGCTTCCACCACCTTCGCGCGGGCTTCCACATCCTTCCACTCCACCGAGAGCAGCGGACCGTTGAAGGCCAGCACGATCACGTTGCCGTCGTGCACTTCAGGGAATTCGATCACGCGATTATCGAAAGCTTGACGCAGGCGACGGATGTTCTTCGGATAGCTGTCGTGATCGCCGAACAGATTCGTCGTCAGCATGCCGGGTGCGCTCAGCGTGGCGCGGCAGGCCTTGTAGAACGCGGGCGTGTCATGCACCGGGCCACGTGCGGTCGCGTCGTAGAGATCGACTTGCAACACGTCGACCGTGCCATGTCTCGCCGGGTCGGTGACGAAATCCCAGGCATCCGCTTCCAGCACCTTCAATCGGCGCGAGTCATCGGGCAGGCTGAACATGGTGCGCGCCGCCACGACCACGGCCGGGTTCAGCTCCACGGCGGTGACCTGTGTACGCGGGAACTGGCGATGCGAGAACTTGGTAAGCGACCCAGTGCCGAGACCCAGTTGCACCACGTGCTTGGGCGCACGCATGAACAGCAGCCACGCCATCATCTGTTGCGCGTATTCCAGCTCGATCCGGTCAGGCTTGGACAGACGCATTGCCCCTTGCACCCACGGGGTGCCGAAGTGCAGGTAACGCACGCCACCCATTTCGGAAAACGTCACCGGCGCGAAACGCGGCTTGTACGCGGGACGGGGGGAACGGGCGGTGCGCTCGTCGCTGACGAACGCTTCGGCTTCGATGGATTTGCGTTTGATGAGGGTCATGTGTCCTTCAATGAAACTCGGGAGATTCCGATGGGAACGCATTGTACCGGGTTCGCTTCCCGCCCCGTCGAGACGCCGCAACGCACGCGTCGCGATGACGCATCCGGCACAAGATCAGTGCCCCGGGCAGGATCCGCCGCACCATTTCGCTGCGCCCCGACGCCCAGGGCCGCTGCAATGAGCGATGGCATGGATATTGCAGAAGACACGCACAGGCCAACGGCGGCCTGAAAACAAACTGGCAAGTCGCGATGACATGCTCCGAAAAGGAGCGTCCCGGGCAATGGCGCCCCGAAGCGAGATGACCACGCACCGGGCAACCGGTTCGCAGGCATCTCGCTTCGGGGCGCTTTTGCTTTGCCGCTCAGCACGGCGCGCCTCTGCGTCGACACTCTCTGTAAGGCATGGCATGAACGCTTTTTCTACGCAATCAACCGAGGCCGAAGTGTCCGCCGAAACCCTCGGCACATTGATCAACCTCTCCGGCAGGCAGCGCATGCTGTCGCAACGGATCATCCTTCAGTTGTTGCTCGCTTCGCGTGGGGACACGGCCGCGCTCGATATCGCACGTCAATGTCTGTCGATGTTCGAGTCGGCGCATTCGGATCTCGCGACGGGCAATGAGCGTTTCCCTGGCGCGTTCTCCAGCGCCTTGCAGCAGCTTTATTTCGGCAGTCCGCGCGCCGACGCACGTATCCGTGATTTCATCGCCCAGGTCAGCGCCGTGATAGACGCCCCTTTGGCGGACACCCATCGGCAAGCGTCATCCCTCGATGCGCTGGTCGCACAGGCCACCCCGCTACTTGACCTGCTACAGACTGTTACGCAGGCCTATCAGGAGGAAATGCACCGTTGCGAAGTTGCCGTGCGCAAACGCCAGACCGACCTCGTGGAGCGCCTCAGCGGTATTTCGATGCAAGCCAACATCGTTGCGCTCAATGCGCGCATCTCGGCGGCTCGGGCGGGAGAGCATGGCAGGGAGTTCGCGGTGATCACGCAGGTGCTTGCAGACATCATCAAGGAGATGGATCAGTTGATCCGCAACGTCGTCGGCTCGAACGACAAGTCCAAAGGTTCAGCCAGGGTTTGATGCACCGACACCCGTGGATCGCTACGAATCGCGCCTCGCACAGTTGCGTGCAGCCACGCGCGGGCATGACCGAGCTACCCCGGACGCGCCGCTCGACAGGCCGTCACGCGGTCAATGCCTGCCACATGCGCAGCTTTTCTGCGTAGGCCAATGTGTAGGCCGGGCTGCTGGAGGGAAGCATCACGGTCCGGTACCGCTGCGCATGATGCGCCAGCACTTTCATGCCCAACCGGGCCGCCGTGCCGCCGTTGAATGCAACCACCTCGATACCTGGCAGTGTCTCGATGAGCCCCATCAGGTCGTTGCCCGTATGGTCGCGGATATTGCTGTCGAGACTGCCCTTGCGCCGGGCCTCGGCCACCACATCCCACAACCCGATGCGATGGGCGAGCAGCGCCTGCAGCTTCGCATCGTAGGAGAGCGACGGCAGGTCGACGCGGATCGTATCGCCCACCAGATGCCAGAAGCGATTCTGTGGATGCGCGTAATACTGCTGATGCGCGAGCGAGACGTCGCCGGGCAGGCTGCCGAGAATCAGCACGCGCGTTTGCGCGTCCACCACCGGCGGAAAGTTGCGTTTGCGCTCAGGGATGAGGTTCGTCGTCATGACACGCATCCGTCGTGAGCCAGCGCACCGTGCGTCGCTTCCAAACGCCGCCAGAAACGCGGCAGAAACGCTTCGGTGACAAGCAACGGCGCGCCTCGGCGTACGAAGACCGACCGACGCGCCCACAACCGCGCGCGTGGATTCGCACCGACGAGCGGGTCGCGCGCATCATGACGCGCACGGCCGTGCAACAGATGACGCGGCGCAAGCGGGCACGACACCAGCATGGACCGCGTGACGGTGGGATCGTGATAGAGCAGATCGGCCAGCGGTCGCGTACGCAAGCGACGCATAGCCTGCCAGATCGAGCGGCTATAGGCGAGCGGCGTGACGCTGTGCGCCACGACCACTGGCTCGCCGTCGACCAGCAGGATGACATCGCGGGCCCACATCGGCGTGCGCAATGGCACACCGATGGCGCGGCATTGGTCCGCGTCGGCGGGCATCACTCGCTCCGCCACGACGCGCACGCTCACGCGCCCCAGGGTCGACAGATGACGCGTGAGCGCGCCGCCCCGGGTAAGCCAATCTTTATGACGACGCGAAAGCGCCGGCGCCGGGACAGCCTGCCAGCGCCGCCCCCCCACATCAAATCGGAAAGTCATGGCTCGGCATTATAAAGGCGCAAGGCGACGACGCACCGCCCACACGTCGCGCAGCGGCGGCATTGGAGCCGGTCTGCGGACACCGGTCCGACACCCTTGATCCGCCGCCCCGTAACGCTCGCACCCAAAAACAAAAGGCCCCCGCGACATATCGACGCGGGGGCCCATCGGCAACGCCATGGTCAGCGCTGCGCGGTCTGCACTGGCGCGCTCACTGCGCGGCGAGCAGCAACGCGTTCGTACGCTTCACATACGCCGCCGGATCTTCCAGGCTGCCGCCTTCGGCCAGCAGCGCCTGATCGAACAGCAGTTGCGCCCAGTCCGCCAGATCGGCACGCTCTGCCGTCAGACGCTGGATCAACGCATGCTCCGGGTTGATTTCGAGAATCGGACGGAATTCCGGCATCTTCTGCCCCGCCGCCTTCATCAAGCGCTGGAGCGTGCCGCTCATGTCGTTCTCATCCGACACCAGGCACGACGGCGAATCGGTCAGACGGAACGTCACACGCACGTCCTTGGCCTTGTCGCCGAGCACTTCCTTCATTTTCTCGATGAGCGGCTTGAGGTCGCCGCTGGTCTTCTCCTGGGCGGCCTTTTCCCCCGCATCTTCCAGCGCGCCCAGATCCAGGTCGCCACGCGCCACGCTCACGAGCGCCTTGCCGTCGAAGTCGTGCACGTACGAGAGCATCCACTCGTCGACGCGATCGGTCAGCAGCAATACTTCCACGCCCTTCTTGCGGAACACTTCCAGGTGCGGACTATGGCTTGCCGCCACCCAGCTCTCGGCCGTGACGTAGTAAATCTTGTCCTGACCGTCCTTCATACGGCTGACGTAGTCGGCCAGCGACACGTTCTGCTCGGCCGAGTCGTTGTGCGTGCTCGCGAAGCGTAGCAGCTTGGCAATGCGCTCGCGGTTCGCCTGATCCTCGCCGGTACCTTCCTTGAGCACCTGCCCGAACGCGCCCCAGAACTGCGTGTACTTGTCCTTTTGGTTCTCGGCCAGATCTTCCAGCAGTCCCAACACACGCTTTGCGCAGCCTTCGCGGATCGCCTTCACATCGCGGCTTTCCTGCAGGATTTCACGCGACACATTGAGCGGCAGATCGGCGGAGTCGACCACCCCGCGCACGAAGCGCAGGTAGTTCGGCAGCAGTTGTTCCGCGTCGTCCATGATGAACACACGCTTGACGTACAACTTCAGCCCGCCCTGCGAATTGCGATCCCATAGATCGTATGGCGCATGGCCCGGCACGTACAGCAGTTGCGTATATTCGCTGCGTCCTTCGACGCGGTTGTGCGTCCATGCCAGCGGCGCCTGCATATCGTGCGCGATGTGCTGATAGAACTGCGTGTACTGCTCGTCCGTGATCTCGCTCTTGCTGCGGGTCCACAGCGCGCTCGCCTGGTTGACGGTCTCGTCGGACTCGGCGGGCACCATCGCCTGCTTTTCTTCGTCCCATGTTTCGCCGCGCATGACGATCGGCAGCGAGATGTGATCCGAATACTTGCGAATGATCGACTGAAGTTGCCACGACGAGAGCAGTTCGTCTTCGCCGTCGCGCAGATGCAACGTGATGGCGGTGCCGCGCGGGGCGCGCTCGATGGTCTCGACCGTGAAGTCGCCCTCGCCCGCCGACGACCAGCGCACGCCCTCCGAAGCCGGCAGCCCGGCTCGGCGAGACTCGACCGTCATGCGATCGGCCACGATGAAGCCCGAGTAGAAGCCCACGCCGAACTGGCCGATGAGAGCGGCGTCCTTCTGCTGATCGCCCGACAGGCGCGAGAAGAACTCCTTGGTGCCGGACTTGGCGATCGTGCCGAGATGCGCGATGGCTTCCTCGCGGCTCATGCCGATGCCGTTGTCCTCGATGGTGACGGTGCGGGCGTCCTTGTCGAACGACACGCGAATCTTGAGTTCCGGATCCTGCTCGTACAGCGCGGCGTCGTTGATCGCCTCGAAGCGCAGCTTGTCGGCGGCATCCGAAGCGTTGGAGATCAGTTCGCGCAGGAAGATTTCCTTGTTGCTGTACAGCGAATGAATCATCAGTTGCAGAAGCTGTTTGACTTCTGCCTGAAAGCTCATGGTGTCTTGCGCCATGGTCGGGAATCCTCGTGAATCGGTGAGATGGATGGAATATCGACACTGACCGCCGGCCGGCGCACTTGCGCGCGCGCTGCCGGAGCGGCGGTACCCGATGAAAATAGGGACGGCGGGCCGGCATTTCAAGGCCGGCAGAAGGGTTATTTCGCGGCAGCTTGCGCGACGATACGGGAAATTACGGCAAAACCTGGCGAAGCGCCGTGCCAGTGAGACGGTCGAACCGCCACCATCGGGCTCGCGCCCACGCCCACTCAGGCGGCCAGTTCGAGCTGCCGCGAGAGGAAGGTCAGCATGGCGGGATCGCTGGAACAGGCGATATTCATGCGCATCCAGGTACTCGGCGCCTGACGCGGCGAGAACAACGCCCCCGGCGCGAACAGGAAGCCCGCTTCGTGCCCCGCGGCGGCAACCGCGCTGGTATCGACGCCGGTGTCGACCCAGAAAAACATGCCCGACGTCGGTTCGCCGAACATGCGCAGGCCAATGCGCTCCAGACGCCGGCGCGTGGTGTCGCGCACCTCGTCGAGACGCGTACGCAAGCGCTCTACGTGACGCCGGTAATGCCCCTCGGTCAGCGCCTTGTAGACGATCCGCTCGTTGATCTCCGGCGTCGTCGAGCCAGACAGCATCTTGTGATCGACGAAGGTCTTCGCCAGCGCCGGCGAACACGCCACGAACGCCACCCGCAGGTTCGCGGCGAGCGTCTTCGAGAAGCTGCCCATGTAGATCACGCGCTTGAGCTGATCGAGACTCGCCAGTCGCGCCACCGGCTGGTGCGACGGGCACAGGTCGCAGTAGATGTCGTCTTCGAGCACCATGAAGTCGTACTGCTCGGCCAGACGCAGGATCTGGAAGGCGCGCGCCGCCGTCAGCGACGTTCCGGTCGGATTCTGCAGGATCGAATTGAGGATCAGCAACTTGGGCCGATGCTGCTGCACCAGGCGCTCCAGCGCCGGCATGTCGAGTCCGTCCGGGGTGTACGGCACGCCAATGGTGTGGGCGCCTTGCGACGCGATGCGGCCGAACATGACAAACCACGCCGGGTCTCCCACCAGCACCGTATCGCCCGCGCGCACGTACAGACGCAGCAGAAAGTCCACCGCCTGCGTAATGCCCGATGTCAACACGATCTGCTCGGGGCGCGCGCCGATTTCGAGTTCCGCGAGTTGTGTCTGAAGTTGCACGCGCAGCGGCAGGAAGCCATGCGGGTTACCGCTTTGGAGCAGATGCGCGCTCGACTGACGGCTCATCGAGCGCATGGCGGACGTCATCATGTCGGCATCGAGCCAGCTCGGCGGCAGATAGCCCATGCCCGGACCGCGCTCCGGCGCGACCGAGTGAAGCATGCTGCGCACGAGCCAGGCCACGTCGATCGGCCCCTGCGCGAGCATCGGCGCCGCCGCGTTCTGCGCGGGCATCACAGGCCGCTCGCGCACGTAAAAACCCGAGCCGCGCCGCGCCTCGAGATAGCCCTGCGCGACCAGCCGCTCGTACGCCTCGACGACGGAAAAGCGCGACACACGCTTGTCTTCCGCCAGCGAGCGAATCGACGGCATGCGCATGCCGGGCAGGAAGACTCGTTCCTCGATGCGCAGGCTCGCCCAATGCACGAGCTGATCGACAAGCGTCATGCGCGACGTGTCGAGCGCGGCGTTGTCGGCCAGCACCAGCGGGGAAATGGGGGTCGTTGTCGTCATCGTCTATCCACCTGGGCAAAGCTGACCGCCGCTTCGCGGTCAAAGTGTCTGCTGCGCGTCGGCCCGGTATTGCGGGGATTGTCCATCGGTCGCCACTCTACGCGCGCCAAATTCTCTGTCAATCCTTAACTGTACCGAAGATTACTTTGCCATCTGTACCGGTACTGTACCGGAGTTAACCGTTAAAGTGTCCTCTCAACTGGAGACCGCCATGCGTGAAATCCGACTCTTCGAACTGGACCGGGAACAGACCGTCTTCTGGCAGGCCCCGGCTGCCGACCTGCCGCAATCGCTTCAAGTGCTGCAAGGTGTCCTGTGGCTGACCGTGGAAGGTGAGCCCGCCGACCATTGGCTGCACGCCGGCGAGAGTTTTGAGATTCGGGCCGGTCAGCGCGTGTGGCTGGGCACATGGCAAGACGGCGTGCGTCTGCGCGTGAGCCATCCCGCGGCCACACTCACCGCGTCTGCCGGCAAGCGCCTCGTGCGCGCCGGGTGGCGACTGGCGTGGCGCGATCTCGCCGTGCGCATGGCCAATCGGACGATGACGCGACTCTCGCGTGGATGACCCGACGAAGGAACGAGGCGGAGTAAGCTATCGATTTTGCCGCCCGAACCCGCCATGACCGCACCCCAAGCCCTGAAACTGGATCATCTCGTCGTTGCCGCGCAAACGCTGGAGGCGGGCGAAGCCCATGTCATCGAGCAGCTCGGCCTCACCGAGCTCGTACCGCAGCGCGGCGGCAAGCACGCCCGCATGGGCACGCACAACAGTTTGCTGGGACTCTGGGGTGGCGCTTACCTAGAGATCATCGCCATCGACCCGGAAGCCCCGCCGCCAGACCGGCCGCGCTGGTTCGGCCTCGACGACGAGGCCGTTCAGGCGCGCCTCGAGCGCGGCCCCTACCTCGCGCACTGGGTGGCGCGCGTGGAGCGGCCGCGCTCGCTGCCACGCTGGCAGGCGCAGTATCCGCAGCGGTTGGCGCCAGTCATGGCGATGCAGCGCGGCGCGCTGTCGTGGCGGATCGGCGTGCCCGACGACGGCAGTCTGCCCGCTTGGCAAGGCGCCGGACAAGGTCTGCTGCCGACGCTGATCCAATGGGATTCGGCGCAGCACCCGAGCGATGCGCTGCCGAGCGCCGATTGTGCCGTTACCGCGTTGCGCGGCTTCCATCCACAGGCGGCGGCGATCCAGGCGCAATTGCAGTGGCTTGGGGCCGACGCACTCGTCAACGTCGAAGCCACGCTGGTCGAGCCGTCGCTCACCGCCGAAATCGAGACCCCCGACGGGCCGCGCACGTTGCGCTAGGCCCGCCGCACCGAACGCCCGGCACACCGCATGACGGGCGGATGACGCAGAACCAGACATACGAGGCGACACCATGAATTCGCGTGAATCCCGGGGCATGCTGATCGGACTGATCGGTGTGCTGATCTTCAGCCTGACGTTGCCGATGACACGCATTGTCGTCGCGGAAGTCAACCCGTTGCTCAATGGGCTGGGGCGCGCGCTGGTCGCATCCGTGTTCGCGGGCGCCCTGCTCTGGTGGCGTCGCGAGGCGTGGCCCACGCCACGTCAGATCAAGAGTCTCGCCATCACCTCGTTGGGCGTGATCATTGCGTTCCCGGTGTTTTCCGCATGGGCGATGAAGACGATTCCCGCGTCGCACGGCGCGGTCGTCAACGGCTTGCAGCCGTTCTGTGTCGCGATCTACGCCTATTGGCTCGGCGGCGAACGTCCGTCGCGCGGGTTCTGGGGCTGTGCCCTCGCCGGCAGCGTGCTGGTGATGGCCTTCGCGCTGCGCGCCGGGGGCGGCAGTCTGCATGCGGCCGATGGGCTGATGCTGCTGGCGGTGGTCATCGGTGCGCTCGGCTATGCCGAGGGCGGCAAGCTCGCCCGCGAGATGGGCGGGTGGCAGGTGATCTGTTGGGCGCTCGTGGTGTCGGCGCCAGTGCTGGTGCTGCCGGTGGGCTGGCTGGCGTGGCATCAGCCGTGGCCGGTCAGCGGCAAGGCATGGGGTGCGTTCGCCTACGTGACGCTCTTCTCGCAGTTCATCGGCTTCTTCGCGTGGTATGCGGGTCTGGCCATGGGCGGCATCGCACGCGTGGGCCAAGTACAATTGCTTCAGATTTTCTTTACGATTGCGCTGTCCGCCCTCTTTTTCGGCGAACACGTCGACACGGCAACGTGGCTCTTCGCCGCGGGCGTCGTCCTGACGATCGCACTCGGCAAGCACATGAAGATCGGCGCCTCGCGACTCACGGGCAAACCGGTCTGAAGGCACGTCGCGGCGCATGCGATCCCTGCCCCGCGACGCGTCTCCCCCAGGCGTTTGCGCCAGCCCCCACGCGCTCGGCACGCGCAACGCCCGATATCAGCGGCCGGTCGATCCGGCCGCCCTCTCAAAGCGAGACCCTCATGCATGATTGGCAATATTCCGAACGTGCCCGCCATCTGACCAGCTCGGCGATTCGCGAAATCCTCAAGGTCACGGAACGCCCGGACGTCATTTCGTTCGCCGGCGGCCTGCCGTCGCCCGCGACCTTCCCCATCGAGCGCATGCGCGCGGCCGCCGAGCGCGTACTGACCGACTCGCCGCAGGCCGCACTGCAATACAGCGCCACCGAAGGGTTCGCTCCGCTGCGCGAATGGATCGCGAAGCGCTACTCGCGCGACGGCCTGACGCTCGCGCCCGAGAACGTGCTGATCACCACCGGGTCGCAGCAGGGCCTGGACCTGATCGGCAAGATCTTCATCGACGAAGGCAGCCGCGTGCTGGTCGAAGCGCCGAGCTATCTGGGCGCGCTGCAATCGTTCTCGCTGTTCGCTCCGACGTATGTGCCGGTGCCGACCGACGACCACGGTCTGCTGCCCGAGGCGCTCACGCCCGAGCAAACGAAGGGTGCGCGCTTCCTGTATGCCATGCCGAACTTCCAGAACCCGACCGGACGCCGCCTGCCGATGGCGCGCCGCGAAGCGCTGGCCGCCGTTGCCAAGCGCGACGGCCTGGCGATCATCGAAGACGATCCGTATGGCGAACTCGACTATGAAGGCCAGCGCCTGCCGAGCCTCATGTCGCTCGCCCCGGCGCATGTGCTTTACATGGGATCGTTCTCGAAGGTGCTCGCGCCGGGGCTGCGCCTCGGCTTCATCATCGGCCCACAGGCAGTGATCGCCAAGCTGGTGCAGGCCAAACAGGCCGCCGACCTGCACACACCGAGTCTCACGCAGCGCATTGCCTACGAGGTCGTGAAAGACGGCTTCCTGGACACGCACATCCCGTCGATCCGCACGCTCTACGCCGCGCAGGCGAAGGCGATGCTCGCGTCACTGGCTAAGCACATGCCGACGGGCACCACCTGGACCCCACCGGCCGGCGGCATGTTCATTTGGTTGACATTGCCCGCCGGCATCGACACCATGCAGTTGCTGGATAAAGCGATTGCGCAGAATGTCGCCTTCGTGCCCGGCGCGCCGTTCTATGTCGGCACGCCGCCCTCGAATACGCTGCGGCTGTCGTTCGTCACCGTGCCGCCCGAGAAAATCGAGGTAGGCGTTGCGCGCCTCGGGGCGCTCGTCGCCGAAGCGCTCGCGCGGCGCGCGGCCTGATCCGTTTGTCGCCCCTGCCGGCCTGAAGCGATTCAGGCCGGTCGCCGACGGACGCGGTCATCGGCCCACTTTCAACCCACCTGTCGGGCCGATGTCTCGGTCCGGCCCAACGTATCTGCAAGGAAGCCGTACATGTCCGTCTACGACAAACTGAAGCAACTGGGTATTGAACTGCCGACCGCTGGCGCGCCCGCCGCCGCCTACGTGATGAGTGCGCAGACCGGCAACACCGTGTTCCTCTCGGGCCACCTGCCCAAGAAAGACGGCAAGATCTGGACGGGCAAGCTCGGCCAGGACGTGAGCGTCGACGAAGGCAAAGCCGCGGCACGCGCCGTGGCCATCGAACTGATCGCCACGCTGCACGCGCACACGGGTGACCTGAACAAGGTCAAGCGTGTCGTGAAGCTGATGAGCCTCGTCAACTCGACGCAGGACTTCACCGATCAGCACCTGGTGACGAACGGCGCGTCGGAACTGATCGCGGAAGTCTTCGGCGATGCCGGCAAGCACGCGCGTTCGGCCTTCGGCGTCGCACAGATCCCGCTGGGCGCCTGCGTCGAGATCGAGCTGATCGCCGAACTCGCCTGACGCTCGGCACATGGCGTTGTGATGGGAGGCGTGCCGCCTTACGGCCGTCTCCCTCCTCTAACTACAACCACCCCCGTCGACCCTTCATCGAGCCAGCACTGGGCAGCGCCGGCCCAACGCTCGTGTGGGTCTAGAAGGCGCTCTTGATCACGCCCCCATCGGCTCGCAACGCGGCGCCTGTCGTCGCCGACGACAGCGGACTGGC
Source organism: Pandoraea cepalis (assembly GCF_902459665.1). Taxonomy (GTDB): domain Bacteria; phylum Pseudomonadota; class Gammaproteobacteria; order Burkholderiales; family Burkholderiaceae; genus Pandoraea; species Pandoraea cepalis. The sequence continues at coordinate 183,670 of NZ_CABPSL010000005.1, forward strand.
GACGTATGCCACGAGGGACGCAATTTCCTGCGGCGAACCGAATCGCTTGATGAGCGATGTGGGACGTACGGTTTCGAAGAATTCCTTTTCGAACGCTTCGAACGATTTGCCGTCGGCCTTTGCGAGCGTCTCCACGAATTCCCCCACGCCCCGCGATTTGGTCGGCCCCGGCAGCACGCTATTGACGGTAATGCCCGTGCCGGCAACCGCTTCCGCGAGCCCACGCGAGACCGCAAGCTGCGCGGTCTTCGTCATCCCGTAGTGGATCATTTCAGCGGGAATCTGTACGGCGCTTTCGCTTGAAATGAAAATAATGCGCCCCCAGTTGGCCTGCCGCATCGCCGGCAGGAACAGACGCGCCAAACGCACACCACTCAGCACATTGACGTCGAAGAAACGCTGCCAGTCCTCGTCGGGAATGGCTTCAAACGGCTTGGGCTCGAAGATGCCCAGGTTATTGACCAGAATCTCCACGTTCGGAAAGCGCCGCGCGAGTTCGTCCGCTGACGCAGCCGTACTGAGATCCCCCGCAAATCCGTACACCTCGCCGCCGGTGTCCGCTTTGAGTTGCGCAACGACGTCGTCGACCGATGACTGGGCGCGACCATTGACGATCACGCGCGCGCCTTCCTGCGCCAGTGTGCTGGCAATGGCGAGACCGATGCCGGCCGTGCTTCCGCTGACCAGCGCGAGTTTGCCCTTCAATTGCAGGTCCATGAGTGATTTCCTTTTCAGTGAATGCATTGAGATGGCGACGCGTCGGTGTCGTTCATGTCGCGATGCATCTCCGTGTCCACGGCGCCGGGCAACACGGCGTTGACGCGCACACCCTGCGCACCGTACTCGGCGGCAAGCGCCTGCGTCAACCCGTTCAGCCCGACCTTGCTCGCCGCGTAGGCTGCCGTACCGGGAAACGCGAACGAGTAACCCACGAATGTCGACGTGAAGATGATCGACCGCGACGGACATCCAACCGTGCCGGCGGACCTGATCACGCATCGCTGTATCGGGTACACGTATGCGGCCACCGGCGACGAGTGGCAACTGATCGACGGTGGCGGCAACACCCACGCCGTGCGGGTCGACTGCCACATGCATACCAATAACGGCGATACGGCGCGCGCGGCGGCGTTGGCCGGACAAGGCATCATCTGGCAACCCACGTTCCTGATCGGCAACGATCTGCGTGCGGGCAAGCTCGTTCAGGTGCTGCCCGACTATCGTCTGCCTGAAATCGACATACTCGCCATGTACCCGAGCCGCCGACACCTCAGCGCGCGCGTGCGCGTCATGATCGACTTCCTGGTCGGTGCGTTCGGCGGTGTGCCCCCATGGGATCGGGGTGACGGAAACGAGGTGGGCATCGCGCCGGCGACGCCTTGATCGCGCGTCACGCGCCTATGTTCGGCGTGCTCGGACGTTCCGGTTCAGGGACCGGGGAATCGTTCTGCGCGTTGGCGCGCGTTGCCGGTAACGATCAGCGCGGCTTGCCGCTGCCGTAAGCGCGTCGCATGGCTATCGCGACAGCAAGCGATATCACAACCGCCACCGCCAGCAGAGCAATCACGCCGTGCCAGCCGTGCGACTTGAGCATGACGCCTGAGTAGCTGCCGAGCACGCTGGAGCCCATGTAGTAGAAAAACAGATATAGGGCCGAGGCGATCGCCCGCCCTTCGGTCGCGCGGCGCCCCACCCAACTGCTGGCGACGGTGTGCGCCCCAAAGAAGCCGAACGTAAAGATCGCGAGACCGATTACCACGCCCAGCACTTGCGACGCCAGCAGGGTCACCAGTCCCACGAACGCCAACGCCACCAGCACCCACAGCAGTCGGGGACGTCCCACGCGGTCCGACAGCGGTCCCGCGATGAACGAGCCAATCACGCCGATCAGATACATCGCAAAGATCGCCCCAATGGCGGCGTGCGGCAGATGGAACGGCGGCGCCGACAGGTGAAAGCCCAGATAGTTGTAGACGCTCACGAAGCTGCCCATCATCAGGCCGGCGAACAGGTACAGGCCGAGCAGCGCCGGATCACCGAGGTGCCGCCGCGCATGTCCGATCGCTTCGCGCACCGTCATGTCGCGCGGCGAAAAACGACGCGAATGCGGCAGGCTGCGGGCGAACTCCAGCCCCATCGCCAGACAGACCAGCCCGATCACCGCCACCGACACGCGCCAGGAGAACAGGTCGGCAATCAACGCGGACAGCACGCGTCCGGCCATGCCACCGAGAATGTTCCCGCCAATGTAGAGCCCCATCGACATTCCAAGCGAGCGCTGATCGATTTCCTCGCTCAGGTATGCCATTGCGATGGCGGGCAGTCCGGAGAGCGCCAAGCCCTTGAGGGCGCCAAGGATGACGATCGTCTCGAAGTTGGTAGAGAACGCACTCGCAAGCGTGAGCACCGACGAACTGAGCAGCGCCATGGTCATCATGCGCTTGCGGCTCACACGATCTGCGGCGACACAGGTCACGAGCAGACCCAGCGCCATCATCATCGTGGCTGCCGAGACCGACCAACTCGCCTGTGCCGGTGTGATGCCGAACGTCGTGGTCAGCAGCGGCAACAGCGACTGCATGCAGTACAGCTGGGCAAACGTCGAGAACCCGCCGAAAAAGAGGGCCCGGCTGATGACGGCATATTCACGAGTGCCGCGCGCGACACCCGCCGGAAGCTTCGATGCCGGCGTACCGACGCCTGCGGCGGCGCCATTGGGAAGAGAAAGGGAGTTGGTTGATGCCATGACGCTGGAGCGACTCACGCGAGTCTTGGGGGGAAATATATACACCGAATGATAGGTTTGCCGTTACCCCACGTCCAATATATATTTACGCGATATATCCATATATAAAACAGATCAATCGAGGACTGAAGCATGGAACTGCGTCATCTGCGCTACTTCGTGGCCGTCGCTGAAGCGTTGCATTTCAGCCGTGCGGCGCAGAAGCTCAATATCGGCCAGCCGCCGCTCTCGATGCAGATCCGTGCGTTGGAGGACGAACTGGGCGTGGCGCTCTTCGAGCGCGCACAGCGACGCGTTTTCCTGACCACCGCCGGGCGGGCGTTCCTCGTGCGGGCGCGTCAGATCCTCGCCGACGCGGAAGCCGCTCGTCAGGAGGTGCAACAGATTGCGGGACTCGACGCCGGGGAATTGCGCATCGCGTTCACGACGTCCGCACCGATGACGAATCTGATGAAACGGGTCCTCACCGGCTATCGCCTGCGATATCCGCGCGTGACGCTGACGTTGATCGAATCGCCTTCGGAGCGGCAACGGGACGCGCTCACCGAGCGCACGCTGGACATTGGCCTGGTGCGTCAGGCGGACGACGCGCCGCCAATCGCGGGGCTCAGTTTCGAGACATTGATCGACGAAGCGCTGGTTGTGGTCTTGCACCAGGGTCATGCGCTGTCAGGGCGCGCAAGCTTGTCCATGGCCGACCTCGCCCATGAGGCGTTCATCATGCATCCGCACGATGTGGGCACGGCGATCGATGGAAAAATACGGCGGATGTGCGAGCGGGCTGGTTTTTCGCCGCGCGTCGTACAGGAAGCACGCGAGTCGACCACCATCGTGGCACTCGCGGCGAGCGGGCTGGGCGTGGCGATACTCCCGGCCGCCGTGCGATGCATCCAGATCGAGGGCGCATGCTTCATGGACCTTAGCGAGCCCGACGCGCACACGCCCCTGCTGCTGGCCAAGCGTCGCGACGACGCGAGCCCATTGGTGCAGGCGTTCGTCGCGATTTGCCGCGAAGTGGCGGGCCGCCTTCATGAGACGACGCCGCCTGGCGCATGAGGTCCCGCGAGGCCCGCAATCAGCCGCGCAGCGACGCTGCCAGACCGATGACGACGACGCCCAATACAAGATTCAGGATCACGAGCCGCCGGATCCCATTGACCGCGGCAGCGCCGTCCGGCCACGACTGCGCCTGCACCGCGCGTTGCAGACGCGGAAACAGCGCAAAGCGAATGTGACCGAAGACGAGCATCATCACCACGCCAATGCCGGCCATCGCATGCACGGGCCAACGGGCGTGCATGCCGCCCATCCCGAGCATCATGTGTCCGCCCGACAGCAGGATCAGAACGATGGCCACGCCGACCCAGGTGAAAAAGCGCGAGAGCGCCGCCTCCCATAACGGCAGACGTTGCTGCGGCGACAATTCGGAGGACGCCGGACGCAGGCAGGCGAGCGCAAAGAACATCCCCCCGATCCAGACCGCCACACTCACCAGATGCAAGAACAAACTCAAGGCATAAACGTTCATGCGTGACTCCCGTCAGGATGCCGAAGGGGCGGCCGGCAGTACCGGCTCGAGCGAACGCGGCTTGAACGTCGCGAACTTGACTGCGGGCGCACGTCCCTTGCGGGCGCGCTTGCCGATGTTCGGGGCGAGCGACGGCCCAGAGAGCGTCTCGGCCTGAAGCTTGCCTCCGCGCACTTCGCCATACACGGTAACGCCCGCTTCGCCGATCGGCACGACCGACACCAGCGTCTGCTTGTCATCGAGACCGATCAGCGTGACACCGCGTCCGCCGCCCGTGAGCGACTTCATTTCGTCCATGCCGAACACGAGCAGACGACCGTCGCTCGACAGGCACGCCACCGCGCTGGCACCCTGCCAAATTGGCGTGGGGGCCAGCGGTGCCGCACCTTCGTCGATGGTCATGAACGACTTGCCGGCCTTCACTCGGCTGACCATATCGCCCAGCTTCGTCGTAAAACCGAAGCCCGTCGACGTTGCCAGCAGCAGCGGTTGCTCGCCCGACGCCGCGTAGTAATGCAGCAAGCGCGAGCCCGACTCCAGTTCGATCAACGACGTGAGCGGTACGCCGTCGCCCCGCCCGCCCGGCAATAGCGCCACAGCCACCGAATAGACGCGGCCATTACTGCCCCACGCGATCAGCGGATCCACGGTGCGGCATTCGAACGCGCCATACAGCGCGTCGCCCTGCTTGAATGAGAAGCCTTGTGCATCGAGGCCATGGCCCTTGAGCGCGCGCACCCACCCCTTGGCGGACACCACGACCGTTACCGGCTCGTCGACCACACGCGCTTCGGCCACGGCTCGCTTCTCTTCCTGAATCAGCGTGCGGCGATCGTCACCGAACTGCTTCGCGTCGGTTTCGATTTCCTTGATGATCAAACGCTTCATCGTGCTGTCGTTGGCGAGCAATTCTTCGAGCTTCGCCTTCTCGTCACGCAACGACGCCAGCTCCTGCTCGATCTTGATCGCTTCCAGACGCGCCAGCTGACGCAGACGGATTTCCAGAATGTCTTCCGCCTGACGCTCGCTCAACCCGAACGCGCTCATCAGCGCGGCTTTCGGCTCGTCGGACTCGCGAATGATGCGGATGACTTCGTCGATATTCAGGAAGACGATCATCCGGCCTTCGAGGATGTGAATCCGGTCGTCGACCTTGCCCAGACGGTGGCGCGAACGACGTGTGACCGTCTCGAAGCGGAATCCGATCCACTCGGACAGAATGTCGCGCAGCGACTTCTGCGTCGGGCGGCCGTCGGCGCCGACCATCACGAGGTTGACCGACGCGCTCGACTCAAGGCTGGTGTGCGCGAGCAGCATCGTGATGAATTCCTGCTGGTCGATGCGGCTCGACTTCGGCTCGAACACCAGTCGCACGGGGGCGTCCTTGCCCGATTCGTCGCGCACCGCGTCGAGCATGCCGAGCATCGACTGCTTGAGATTCTGCTGCTCGGGCGTGAGCGTCTTCTTGCCGAGCTTGACCTTTGGGTTGGTGATTTCCTCGATTTCCTCGAGCACCTTCTGACCCGACGTGTTCGGCGGCAGCTCATAGACCACCGCCTGCCACTGACCTCGCGCCATCTCTTCGATCTTCCAGCGCGCGCGCATCTTGAGGCTGCCACGGCCGCTTTCGTAGGCCGCGCGAATTTCCGCCGCACTCGAAATCAACTGGCCGCCGCCCGGGAAGTCCGGTCCCTGCACGAGCGTCATCAATTCGGCGTCGTCGAGCTTCGGGTTGCGAATCAGGGCAACCGCCGCCGACGCAACTTCGCGCAGATTGTGCGACGGAATTTCCGTCGCGAGCCCCACGGCAATCCCCGACGCCCCGTTGAGCAGCACGAACGGCAGGCGCGCCGGCAATAGTCGCGGCTCCTGCGTCGAGCCGTCGTAGTTCGGCACGAAGTCCACAGTGCCCGCGTCAATCTCGTCGAGCAACAGCTTCGCGATCGGCGTCAGACGCGCTTCGGTGTAACGCATGGCCGCCGCGCCGTCACCGTCGCGCGAGCCGAAATTACCCTGACCGTCGATGAGCGGATAGCGCATGGAGAAGTCCTGCGCGAGACGCACCAGCGCGTCATAGGCGGACTGGTCGCCGTGCGGGTGAAACTTGCCGAGCACATCGCCGACCACGCGCGCCGACTTCACCGGCTTGGCGTCGGCCGCGAGGCCCATTTCATTCATTGCAAACAGAATCCGGCGCTGCACCGGCTTCTGGCCGTCGCACACATCCGGCAGTGCACGGCCTTTGACAACACTGATCGCATAGTCCAGATAGGCACGCTCGGCATATGCGCCGAGCGTCAGCGTGTCGTCATCCGACGGTTGCGTAAAGAGATCTTCTACTTGTTCCATAAAACCTATGGGTTTGCTGCGAACGTTTGACGAGAGTTCGGGGAGACGTTGACCGCGAGATCATACCAAGCTCGTCGGCACATTTCGGCAAAAACACGTCCGATTGGCAAAGCGAGACGTGTTTTCGGATCGGAGGACGCGGGAATCGGCGGGATTGCGCACGCATTTCGGACAAATCCGAGCGTCAGACCGTGGGAATCGACCGGCGACAGCGCCGCTGGCGCCTTCCTGACGCCGCCCCTGGTGGCGTTGCTGGGGTGCCTCAATCGATCGTTGGCGAAGACGACAGCGCCCCTTGCGCCGATGCTCGGACCGACGCATTCGGCATAGCAGCCGGCACGACGGGCAGTCCGGACGGCGCACCCAGAATGACGTGGATGCGACCGTCGCGCGAGCCGCTCACGCGCGCACCGCCAACGCGCCCCACGTGAGCGCCGCCCGGGCTCGCCCCGCTCATACGTATCGCCCCGCCGCCCTGCCCCAGCGCGGGCGCATCGGGATCGAAGCGTCGATAAAGGGCGAGCACGGTCGCCACGTAGTCGCGCGTCTCGGCATACGGCGGGATCTGGTCGGCGTGACGCGCCACCGCCCCCTCGCCCGCGTTGTACGACGCGAGCACCAGTTCGAGACGGTCGGGATAACGCGTTTGCAGATCACGCAGATAGCGGGCTCCGGTCAGCACATTCGTCCGCGGATCGGCGAGCTTGTCGGCGACCGTGCGTCGCGCGTCTGCGCGCACGCCGTAGCGCTCGCCCGTTGACGGAAGCACTTGCATCAAGCCAACGGCGCCTTTGGGTGACACTGCGGCGCTATCAAATCCCGACTCCGCCGCAATGACCGCTTTGAGCAACGCCACATCGACGTGATAACGCTGCGCAGCCTGCGCGATCACGGGCGCCAGCGTCTTCAGATTGGGATGTCGGGCAAGGGCATCGTACAGGCGCGAGCGATCCACGCCACTGGCCGTATCGCCGTGCGACGCACGCAGGTCGACGTTGCCGCCCGCCCCGACGACCGGACGATAACGCGCGTCGAGCTTGCGTGCCGCGAGATGGGCGACGCCGTTCTCATCGACATAACCATAGAGTTCGGCGTGTGCGAATGGCGTCGCGACAAGCAGCGCGGCAGCCAGCACGGGCCCGACGAAACGTCGCAGCGCGCAATGTCGGCAGATCGCTCGAATGCGGCGCGCCATCGAAACGGTGAAGTTACCGACCTTTGACATGCACCTTGATGGTCTGGCTCATGGCGGGACCGTACGATTGGTGAGCACCGTTGGCGAACTGCAACGTCAGCTTGTGATCGCCGGGCGTCAGATTGACGCTCGTTTCGGTCTGGCCTTTACCAAAATGCAGGTGCGTGTCGTCCGTGGGGACAACCTGACCTGCGGGAATGGGATCGCCGTCGATGATGAGATGGTGATGACCGGTGTTGGGCGTCATGTCGCCAGCCGGTTTGATCGCCATGCCCTCGACGCCGAAATGGACCGCGACCGGGTTCGACACCGTTGCGCCGTCCGTCGGCGCCACAAAGAAGACGCGCGGCTGAGCCGACTGTGCCAGCGCGGTGGCGCTTGCGCCGGCAACCAACAGCGACACAAAAAGGCAACGCATGGAACGCAACATAACGCGACTCCCGGAAGGGTGAAGGGTGGATTATCCCACGATGTGAGCGCTCACGCTGGCCTGCCGGCGCGTGAGGCACCCGCCACTGCACCGATGCCGGGAATCCGCTCAGATGTCGGCTTCCACCTCATTGCCCTTGGCTTCGAGCCAGCTGCGACGCTGCGCCGCCTCGCCCTTGCCCATGAGCATGTTCATGCGCGCCACGGTCGCATCGAAATCGAGGCCGCCAAGCGCCACGGGGCTCAACCGGCGGGTGTCGGGATTCATGGTGGTTTCCCACAACTGCGCGGCACTCATTTCGCCCAGCCCCTTGAAGCGGCTGATCGACCATGCGGTGTCACGTACGCCATCCTTGCGCAGCTTGTCGAGGATCGCTTCCAGTTCGCCTTCGTCGAGTGCGTAGAGCTTCTGTGCGGGCTTCTTGCCACGGGCCGGCGCATCCACGCGATAGAGCGGCGGGCGTGCCACATACACATGACCCTTCGCAATCAGTTGCGGGAAATGGCGGAAGAACAGCGTGAGCAGCAGCACCTGGATATGCGAGCCGTCGACGTCGGCATCCGAGAGAATGCAGATCTTGCCGTAGCGCAGATTCGACAGGTCAGGCGTGTCGTTCGCGCCATGCGGGTCGACACCGACGGCCACGGCGATGTCATGCACTTCGTTGTTCGCGAAGAGTCGGTCGCGCTCGGTCTCCCACGTGTTGAGGACCTTGCCGCGCAGCGGCAGAATCGCCTGAAACTCCTTGTCCCGCCCCATCTTCGCCGAGCCGCCCGCCGAGTCGCCCTCGACCAGGAACAGTTCGTTGCGCGTGATGTCTTCGGTCTCGCAATCCGTCAGCTTGCCCGGAAGCACCGCTACGCCGGAACTCTTCTTCTTCTCGATCTTCTGGCCCGCGCGCGTGCGCGCCTGCGCCTGACGAATCACGAGTTCGGCCAGCTTCTTGCCATGCTCGACATGATGGTTGAGCCACAACTCGAGCGCTGGACGCGTGAAGGACGACACCAGACGCACGGCGTCGCGGCTGTTCAGGCGCTCCTTGATCTGCCCCTGGAACTGCGGATCGAGCACCTTCGCGGACAACACGAACGACACGCGCGAAAAGACGTCTTCCGGCAGCAGCTTCACGCCCTTGGGCTGCAGATTGTGCAGTTCGATGAAACCACGCACCGCCTGGAACAGCCCTTCGCGCAGACCCGATTCGTGGGTGCCGCCGGCCGGTGTGGGAATCAGGTTGACATACGACTCACGCACCGGCGCGCCGTCTTCGGTCCATGCCACGACCCAGGCCGCGCCCTCGCCTTCGGCGAAGCTGTCATCGCTGCCATCGGCAAAGCGCTCGTCCTCGAACAGCGGAATCAGCGGCTCGGCGCCGCCCAGCGATTCGACAAGATAGCCGCGCAAGCCATGCTCATAGCACCACGTCTGCTCGTCGCCGGTCTTCTCCTGACGCAACGTGACGCGCACGCCCGGCAGCAGCACCGCCTTCGAGCGCAGCAACCGTTGCAGCTCGCTCAGCGGCAGCGTGGGATTATCGAAGTACTTCAAATCGGGCCAGACGGTGACGCGCGTGCCGCTTTTTTTCTCGCCGCGTTGTGCGGCGCGCGAGTGCAATGCCACGTCGACGTTGCCGCCATCGGCGAATTCCAGCTCGGAGACATGACCGTCGCGCCAGACCGTGACGGCCAGTCGCGTTGCCAGGGCGTTCGTCACCGACACGCCAACCCCATGCAAGCCGCCCGAAAAGGTGTAGGCGCCACCGGCCGCCTTGTCGAACTTGCCGCCCGCATGCAATCGCGTAAAGACGATCTCGACGACCGGCACACCCTCTTCCGGGTGGATGCCGACGGGAATACCCCGGCCGTCGTCCTCGACGCTCACCGAACCATCCTTGTTCAGCGTGACGAGGATCTGCTTGCCGTAACCGCCAAGCGCTTCGTCAGAGGCGTTGTCGATGACTTCCTGAATGATGTGCAGCGGATTTTCGGTGCGGGTGTACATGCCCGGGCGCTGCTTGACCGGTTCAAGGCCCTTCAGGACCTTGATGGACGCTTCGCTGTATTGGGCAGGCGTATTTTTTTTCGACATAGCGTGACTGAATTAGGGTACGACGCCCGGCGATTATCCACAGTTCCTGTGGACAACCACGGGGAAAACCCATGAACACATGACAAAAGTGACGCCGTATCAAAGACTTGAGTTGCGGCGCCCACAGAATGGGCACGCTGAGCGCGCCCAGCGCCCGGCCGGTGTTGTCCGGAGGCGAGCCGCGCCCGATGCATCGCGACCTATTGTACTGTCACTCGCGACGTGATCGGGTGACAACGCCAACGGCACCATGCAACGCGGCCGGGCCACGGCCACGGCCGCTCGCCGCTCGCTGACCGGATGCCGACGCTTACGCGCCCTCGCCGCGCTGCTTGGCTTCGAGCAGTTCCCAGCGTTCGAGCGCATCGAGCAACGCCAGTTCAATCGCTTCGAAACGTTCGGACAACGCCGCACCGGCAGCCGGATCTTTCGCATAGATCGAACCGTCTTCGAGCTTTGCCCCCACTTCCTGTTGCTCGGTTTCCAACGCGGCGATGCGCGCCGGCAGGCCGTCGAGTTCGCGCTGCTCCTTGTAGCTGAGTTTGGCGGTGCGGCTCGTAGGGCGCTTTGATGCGGTTGCCGTGTCCTTCGCGGCGACTTCGACGGGGGCGCGTTGCGCGGCGAGCGCAGCGGACCGATGGCTCTGTACCTGCCAATCGGTAAACCCGCCAACGTACTCGCGCCAGTTGCCGTCGCCTTCGGCCGCGATGACCGAGGTCACGACGTTGTCCAGGAACGTGCGATCGTGGCTCACGAGGAACACCGTGCCGCTGTATTCCTCGAGCAGCTCTTCGAGCAGTTCGAGCGTCGGGATGTCCAGATCGTTGGTCGGTTCGTCGAGCACGAGCACGTTGGCCGGACGCGCGAACAGGCGCGCGAGCAGCAGACGATTGCGCTCGCCGCCCGAGAGCGACTTCACCGGTGAGCGCGCGCGCTCCGGCGAGAACAGGAAGTCGCCGAGATAGCTCATGACGTGCTTGCGCGCGCCATTGATCTCGATCCAGTCGCTGCCCGGGCTGATCGTATCGAGCAGACTCTTCTCGGGATCGAGTTGCGCACGCATCTGGTCGAAGTACGCCACCTGAAGATTGGTACCGACACGAATCTGTCCGCTGTCCGGCGCGATCTCGCCGAGAATGAGCTTGAGCATCGTCGTCTTGCCCACGCCATTCGGGCCCACAAGACCGACCTTGTCGCCGCGCATGAGCGTCGCCGTAAAGTCGCGCACGATGACACGCTCGCCGTAAGCCTTCGTGACATGGGTCAGCTCGGCCACGATCTTGCCGGACTTCTCGGTCTGCGCCACATCCATGCGCACATTGCCCTGAATCTCGCGGCGATCGGCACGTTCGCTACGCATCGTCTTCAGGCGCTCGATGCGCGACACGCTGCGCGTACGGCGTGCTTCAACACCTTTGCGAATCCACACTTCTTCCTGCGCGAGCAGCTTGTCGAACTTCTCGTTCTCCACGCGCTCGATCTCGAGCTGCGCAGCTTTGCGCTCTTGAAACTGGGTGAAGTTGCCCGGATAGGAGAGCAGACGCCCACGATCCAGTTCGACGATACGCGTGGCCACACGATCCAGGAAACTACGGTCGTGAGTGATGAACAATAGCGCGCCACGATAGCCGATGAGCAAATCCTCCAACCAGCGAATCGCTTCGAAATCGAGGTGATTGGTCGGTTCGTCGAGCAGCAGCACGTCGGGTTTGGCCACCCAGGCCTGCCCGAGCGAGACACGCTTTTGCATACCGCCGGAGAGCGACCCGACGCGCGCGTGTCCATCGAGCCCGAGTTGCGCAACCGTCGTTTCCACCCGTGTCTTGAATTGCCACGCATCCGCATTGTCGAGCGACGCCTGCAACGTATTCAACCGCGCGAGCAGCGCGTCGTGCTCGGCGCCCTCAGGGGCATCGGCAAGCGCGTCCACCGTGCGTTCGTAGTCGGAGAGCAGCCCATGCAATTCGCCGAGGCCAAGCGCGACGGCGTCGAAGACCGTCAGTTCGGGATCGAACTCAGGCTCCTGCGGCACGTAGACGGTATTGAGTGAGGCCTGCCGTGCCACAAGGCCGTCGTCGGGAACCATCTGGCCCGCCACGATCTTGAGCAGCGACGACTTACCGGCGCCGTTGCGGCCGATAAGTCCAACGCGCTCACCGGCTTCGAGCGAAAAATCGGCATTGTCGAGCAATGCCACGTGACCGAACGCCAATTGGGCGCCCGAAATGGAATACAAGGCCATGTGTCGGGGGAACGGGAGAACTACGATGGGAGATATTGTAGTGCCGGGCGCGAGGGCCCGGCCGATAATGCACGGCTACGGCTTGGCTATGGCTTTAGGGTTGTGCTGTTGAACGCCGCCGGCGGACGCAGCATTTCGATATGCAGAATGCCGTCTTCGTCATACGGCTCACTGGCCTTGACGAAACCGAAGGCGCCATAGAACGCTTCGAGATGCGCCTGAGCCCCGATGCGCAGCGACGCCAACGGCCATGCCTCATCGGCGATCACCACGGCCCGCGTCAGCAATTCGCGCCCGAGCCCGGTGCCTCGATGCGACGCCGCCGTGATCACACGCCCGATCGACGCTTCGTCGTAGGCCACTCCGGGCGGCAACAGACGCAAATACGCCGCAATCTGCAGCGCATCCGCCGCATCGCGCACTTGCGCGACGAGATGCAGGCTGTGAGGGTCGCGTCCGTCGATGTCCTGATACGGGCATTGCTGCTCGACCACGAACACGGCATTTCGCGCGGCCAGAATACGGTAAAGCAGGGAACTGCCCAGCGCATCGAACGACTCGCACATCCATTCCATTCCCGACTCTCCGGCCATACGTTGCGAAAGGCGGGACTATAGCACCGTCGCCACACAACGATGCCGGCATCGCGCACAGGGAATGAATGGGGGAGATCGACTTACTGGAAGTAGACGATGCCCTGCTCGATGTCGGCACGGGCATTACGCTCGGCGTCGTCGAGGGCGTTGCCTTGCGTGGCAAAGCCGTAGGCGGTCTGGACCTGATAGGCCCCGACTTTTTCCAACCCGCCATGGGTCGGGCGGTGAATCTCGTAGAACGCGTCCCAACGAGCGTTGTCGCGCTCGACGGCACGCACGCTGTACTGAAATTCTTGAAATTGTGTTGTTTTCATTTTTGAATCCTTCTTACTGCAAAAAATATGACTGATAACTATCCCTCTCGAATCGGCTTACGGTGATGAGAGTGCAAATCTGCACAAATGTTTCCGTGAAGTGCACGCAGCCTATCTGCTCAACATGACAAACACACGACATTCGCGTGACTGACATACGACAGGCGGTGCAGGTGAACGCGTCACGTAGCGCAAGGCCACATGCGCACCGGCATTGCGCAATGCGGGCGCAATGAGGGCGTTCTGTACGACTTCCATCCAGTTTCGGGGAACGATGCGCTGTCGCCCAGTCGAGGGCGACGGCAAGAACGTTGGACGCGTGAATTCACGCCAAGCGTTCAGCGTGACATGCGGTAACAAAGTCGTGCGGCACATTTGTAGTGATAATCGTGCCACACGCGGGCCACCTCGGGACAGGCACTCAGCCGGCCCCGCTATGCATGCCTCGCTTGACTGCTATCCGCTCAATTCGAAATTGACGAAAAAAACGGTGCAGATAGCGAATGATAACAGAAAATTACTGTCTCGACACCAAAGCAGACCGGCGCCGAAGTCAGGTCAAGGCGTGGCGGCGCGGTCGTCAATTTGGGCGAGCACCCAATACATATAGCCCGCGAACGCGCCGAAGATCACGTGTCCCGCCACCATCGTCCAGCCGCGCGAGGCGACGAACCATGGGAACCACTGCGTCATGACGTAAAAATTGACGGCGTACACGGCCAGCCCGAAGATCGCCCCCGCCACCGACACCGTCACCACATCCGAATCCAGCCGGAAGGGGGCGACGATCGCGCCAAGCACCACGCCCAGAACGACACCGATGACCGCGTGGACAATGAGCGCCATGGCCACAATGGACAGGTCGAACGTAGCAGGCTGCGTCAGGATGCCAGGCCCCAGCGCGATGGCGGCGACCATGCGGGGTGGCACCCATGGGCTCTGGCCGGAGACCAGCAGCACCATCAGCATTTCCACCGCCGAGAAGAAGGCGCAGGCGACAAAACCGGAAACGGCGGCGGCGGCCCAGTCGGGCGAGCGGTGCGTGTAGCGATGCGAGTGGAGGTGCAGTTCCATGATGTTCTCCCTTGAGGGTGACTCTTGGAGCCGCCGGCAGGACCGGCAGTGCTTTCAGGATAGAACAATCCAGGCGCGGCGACGGCGGATCCGCGCGATATACTTGGATCTGGCGCCACGTCCCGCCGCCGGCGGGACTATCGGGAGATAACGTATGTCCAGTCTCATTGGCTTGCTCGTCGCTATCGTGCTCGTGGGTGTTCCCGTCTGGCGGATTCTGACCCGCCTCGGCCTGTCCCCCTGGTTCACGGTGCTGGCCTTCATCCCGGTCGTCAACATCATCTCCCTCTGGCTGTTGTCCTACGCCGCTTGGCCGGGCCAGCGGACATCGGTCCAGGCGTCCAACGGGTAACGCCTGCGGGCCGAGATCACTTGCCTTTGTCGACAGGGCGTGTCGACGCCTGCCCGTGGTGCAGTGCGGTACGGTAGAATATTCGCCAAACCCCGAACACTGGACTGGCATGAGCACAGAGCTGAACGCGGCATCCAATTTCATCCGCAACATCATTGACGAAGACAATCGCTCGGGCAAATGGGGCCAACGCGTCGAAACGCGTTTCCCGCCGGAGCCGAACGGTTATCTGCACATCGGCCACGCCAAGGCCATCTGCCTGAACTTCGGCGTGGCGCGCGACTACGATGGCGTGTGCCATCTGCGCTTTGACGACACCAACCCCGAGAAGGAAGAGACCGAATACGTCGATTCGATCATCGACATGGTCAAGTGGCTCGGCTTCAGCTACCAGACGCCGCAAAAGGAACACCTTTACTTTGCGAGCGACTACTTCGAACAGCTTTATCAGGGCGCCGAGATCCTGATCCAGCGCGGCAAGGCGTACGTTGACAGCCAGAGCGCCGACGACATGCGCGCCAGCCGCGGCAATCTCACCGAGCCGGGCAAGGATTCGCCGTTCCGCAACCGCTCGGTTGAGGAGAACCTCGATCTGTTCCGTCGCATGCGCGCGGGCGAGTTCGCCGACGGCACGCATGTGCTGCGCGCCAAGATCGACATGGCTTCGCCGAACATCAATCTGCGCGACCCGGCGATCTATCGGATCCGTCACGCGCACCACCACCGCACCGGCGACGCGTGGTGCCTCTACCCGATGTACACCTATGCGCATCCGCTGGAGGATGCCATCGAGAACATCACGCACAGCCTGTGCACGCTGGAGTTCGAAGATCAGCGTCCGTTCTACGACTGGGTACTCGGCGAGCTGGCCGACGCGGGCATGTTCAAGCGGCCGATGCCGCAGCAGATCGAATTTGCGCGCCTGCAACTGACTTACGCCATTACGAGCAAGCGCAAGCTGCGCCAACTGGTCGACGAAAAGCACGTCGACGGCTGGGATGACCCACGCATGCCCACGCTCGTCGGCCTGCGCCGTCGCGGCTTCTCGCCGGAAAGCCTGCAGTTGTTCTGCGAGCGCATCGGCGTAGCCAAGTCGGCATCGTGGATCGACATGAGCGTTCTCGAGCAAGCCCTGCGCGACGACCTCGACCCGAAGGCACCGCGTGCGACGGCGGTACTCGACCCGCTCAAGCTGATCATCGACAACTATCCGGAAGGCAAGCAGGAAGACTGCCAGGCGCCGGTGCATCCTCACGCGCCGGAGCGAGGCATGCGCACGTTCCCGATCTCGCGCGAGCTTTGGATCGAGCGCGAAGACTTCCAGGCCGAGCCGGTCAAGGGCTTCTTCCGTCTGTTCCCCGGCAACAAGGTGCGACTGCGCTACGGTTACGTGGTGGAGTGCACGGGCTTCGATACCGATGCCGATGGCAACGTCACTGCCGTGCATTGCCAGTATTTCGAGGACAGCCGATCAGGTACGCCGGGCGCCGACAACTACAAGGTCAAGGGCAACATCCACTGGGTGAGCGCGCCGCACGCGCTTGCGGCGGAGGTGCGCATTTACGACCGACTGTTCGTCGATCCGAATCCGGATGCGGGAGACAAGAATTTCCTCGACGCCATCAATCCGAACGCCAAGCGCGTCACGCAGGCCTACGTCGAACCGGGCCTGATGAGTGTTGCGCCGGAAGATCGCGTGCAGTTCGAACGCCACGGCTACTTCGTAGCCGACCGTCAGGACTCGGCACCGGGCAAGCCGGTGTTCAATCGCATCGTCTCGCTTAAGGACAGTTGGGCGGTCAAGCCGGTCAAGGGCGGCGGCAAGTAAACGCTTCGCGGCAAATCTCCGCGTAGCACTCAACCCGCGCCCTCGTGCGCGGGTTTTGTTTTTTGGGGCGCCGGTCAGACACAGCCCCGCCGCCATACCTGCGCGCTGTCGGAGCACTACCGACACAATGCCAACGCTATACCCAATATAAGGCGCCGACGCGCCCCAAAACGCCAGTTCGGCGTAAGCTCGCGCCCATTGCTCGCCCACCGCTCAGCCGCTGTGCAGCGGATGCCGCGAGCCCCCCCGATTCGCCTGATTCGCCTGATTCGCCTGATTCGCCTGATTCGCCTGATTCGCCCGATTCTCCACGATCGTCCATGTCAATCCCTCACCTTTCGCCGCCCCCTGCATCGCCCGCGACGTTGGCCGTGCCGCGTGCCGCTGCCAAGCGCAGAGAGTGGATCGATGCGTTGCCCAGCATGGCGGCGAATTTTGCGCAGATTTATTTCGTCCCTTCGGCAAGGGTCGGATTGTTGCTGTTCGTCCTACTCGCCCTCGCCAACCTCTCGGCTGCGATCACAGGACTGGCGGCGAGTATCGCCGCGTCGTGCCTCGCGGTCGCGCTGCGACTGCCACACGCACTGCTTCGTAACGGGCGATTGGGATACAACGCGACCCTCACCGGTATTGCATTCGGCGCGTTATGGCACCCCGACGCCACGTTCGTCGCATGGCTGGCGGTCTGTGTCTGCCTGACCGTGATCGCAACCGCGACCCTCTCGCGTTACGCACTGCCAGCCCTCACCGGCCCATTCGTGGGTGTGATGGCACTCACCTGGGCGATGCAGCCGTGGCTGCATTGGTTGCCGCGGGCCGGGGCACTCGCCTGCGACACCGGCACGCCGGGTTTCGTCTTCTGCTCGGTCGGTCAGGTCGTTTTCGTCGCCCCACTGGTGCTGGGCCTGCTGACCTGGTACGTCCTGGCCCTCTGGAACTCCCGCGCCACGCTGTGGGCGCTCGCGGCGGGCGTCACCGTCTGGTCGGGTCTCGCCGCACTGGCGACACTTTGGCCGCCAATGGCCACGCAGGCAGGGGGCATTGGCATCAACGCGTTTCTCGCTGCACTCGGCCTAGGGATGTTCGGACATCGCCCAACCGTACGCTTCGCGGGCGCCTTTCTGGCCTGCATCCTTTGCGTTGCGCTCGGCACCGTGTTCGGTCCGTTAGGCTGGCCGTACTTTACGTTGCCGTTCAATCTGGCGGTATGGGCCATGCTACGCGCGACAGCCCGGACAAGGCCACCGATCTCCGCATAAAAAAATGCCCGAAACGCTAACGTTCCGGGCACTCGCTCATCGCTCACCCCGTATTGCGAGACTGCCGTCTGCGCGGCGAAGCATCCGCTCGCTGTCCCGTGTGGTTTTGGCTTGCCCTTGCTCGTTCCCGAGCCGTGCCGTCGTTATTTATTGTGTGGCTTCTCCCCCGACACCCGCCAACGCCCCCCGACGTTCCTGATGCACCACCGAAGCCCGGCCCTCTCGCGTGCCTTACCTCTATCAACGGTGAGACGCGTGAAAAGTTGACGGGGGTATACACCGATCGTTGCTCAGTCCGCATCCAAGCCGTCATCGCGCTTGCCGGAAACCGCCGGCGTCTTCACGACCGCATATCGTGCCAGCGTTTCCTTGCGCGCCACGTCGTGCGCCACCCGCGGCGGCGGATAGTCGCGTCCCAGCGCCACGTGGGCATCGAGCAGCGTCTGCGCGTCGGCCCGCCAGGGAGCATGCAGCGCCTTGTCGGGCAGATTGGCCAGCTCCGGCACGTACTTCCGAATGAAGCGCCCTTGCGGATCGAACTTCTCCGACTGCGTCACCGGATTGAAGATGCGGAAATACGGTTGCGCGTCGCATCCGGTCGACGCCGCCCACTGCCAGCCGCCGTTGTTCGCCGCGAGGTCGAAGTCGTTGAGCGCGTGCGCAAAGTAGGCTTCCCCGCGCCGCCAATCGATACCGAGATCCTTGACCAGGAAGCTCGCCGTTACCATGCGCAGGCGGTTGTGCATATAGCCGGTCTGGTTGATCTGGCGCATGGCGGCATCGACGAGCGGATACCCCGTGCGTCCCTCGCACCAGGCCTGAAAATCGGCATCGGCCGCTTGGCCGGCAGCCCATTCGATGGCTTCGTAGGCAGGTTTGAACGCCTGTGCCACGACGCGCGGATGATGGTGCAGGATCATGAAATAGAACTCGCGCCAGATAAGCTCGCTGAGCCATGTTTGCGCGCCGCGACCGTCGTCCCCCCCTCGCAACATGGCGGCGTGCGCCTCGCGGGCGAGCGTGCGTATCGAAATCGTGCCGAAACGCAGATGTACCGACAGATAGCTCGGCCCGCGTATGGCAGGGTAGTCGCGTCGCTCATGGTAATGCGCCATGCGCGGCAGAAAATCGTCCAGCAATTGACGGGCGCCAGACTCCCCGGCAGGGATGGCCATACGGCGCGCGTCGGACACCTCGAAACCCAACGACGCCAGTGACGGGAGTGCACCGCTGCCCGTCGGTGGCACAGCCAATCGCCGCCGATCGGCGTCGCGGCCGTGCGGCGCCAAATCCACCGGTCTCACCTGCTTCAACCAAGCGCGCTGATACGGGGTGAACACGCTGTACGGCTCGCCCTGCGCCGTGAGAATCTCACTCGCCTCGAAAATCACCTGATCCTTGACGACCTCGAAGGCAATGCCGCGTTCGTCGAGCGAGCGAGCCACCGAGCGATCGCGTGCCACGGCGGCGGGCTCGTAATCGCGCCCGGCAAACACGGCCTGTACGCCGAGCGACTTCGCCAGCGACGGAATCTCCGCCACCGGATCCCCGTGACGCACAATCAATGCCCCGCCGGCATGCGTCAGCGTGGTGGCCAATTCGCTCACGCTGTCGTGTATGAATGCGACACGACGATCGTCGCGCGGCAAGACGTCGAGAATCGTTGTGTCGAACACAAACACGACATACACCGCTTGGCACGTGGCAAGCGCGTGCGCGAGCGTTGCGTTGTCCGTGCAGCGCAAGTCGCGCCGGATCCAAACCAACCCCTTATGGAAATCGCTCATGTCAGATTGGCGCCACACGTGCGCGCCATTGTAGGTTCCGTCCAATCCCGTACCATAGCGATATCGTGGACTTTATGCCATCGGCCTCGATTACCTTATGACTCAGAAGCTTCCGATTTTGGCTCACACGCGCGGGGTGGTGCCGGCCGTGTTCTGCCTCGCTGCCGCGTTGCTCATGACCGGCTGCGCCACCTCGACAGCGCCGCGCGGCGCATTGACCTCGGCACGTTCTGGCGCGCCCGATGCCGCCCAGTTGCGCGAGCATCATCTGGCGGCCGCCGACACCGCTGCCGACCAGTACCGCACATGCCTGTACGGCCACGTTGCCCGCTATGTCGATCTCGTGCCGGACCCGATCCGGCTGGCAGACGAAGCCGCCGCCGAGTGCGCCCCGATCACCGGGCGTTTCAGACGTGAGCGACAGGCCGCGGTTGTGACGTACACCTCAGCAACCGACGCCTCGCAGCAAGCCGATGCCGCCACACTCGCGCTTCAAGCCGACGGCCTGCGGGTGGCGCGCGCACGTGCCAGGGAGTTGCGCGCGCTGCGGTGAGCGTCTCGCCGGTCTCACGTCGAACCGACAAAGTCTCATGCGCGTGCTTTCCCTAATCGGGCAAGCCCCGATTGGCGAACGACCGGCCGCTGACCAAAATGCAATCGCCCTCTTACGTCCTTTTGGGGGTACTGCGACAACGTCATTTGCCCGCCTCGGCGGGCATTTTCTTTGGTATCCGCAAGATCTTCCGGTGATGTCCACCGGGGAGCGACGTGGACGTGCCGCGTCCCGGTTGCGCCGGATGGCACTTACTTGTCGTCGGGATCGCGCGGCGCCGGCGTGTCCGTGCCGGACGGCGGCCCCGGCAGCTCGTCGTGTCCCAGCCATCGATGCGCGACGGCTTCGATACGCCCGCCGATCGCCAATACGACGAGCAGCAGGACCATCGCGGCCAGCGCGATATGCCAACGGCCCAAGCCGCATATAATGCCGATCCCCGTGGTACTCCAGAGCGCCGCCGCCGTGGTGAATCCGTGCACCGACGCGCTACGGTTCGGCCGAACGATACAGCCCGCGCCCAGAAAACCGATCCCGGCCACAATGCCCTGCACCACCCGGCTGACCGACGACGTGTCATAGACCAGCGCCGACCCGGGAAACGGCACGACCGCCAGCACGAACAACGCCGAGCCGAACGACACGATCGCCAGTGTGCGCAAGCCGACAGATTTGTGATGGAGATTTCGATTGAGCCCGACGAGTCCGCCCAGCACCAGCGCTGCCATCAGCCGCAATGTGACTTCGATGATCTCCGCCATCCCTCACCTCGCTCGTTTTGCGCTTTCCGCGCTTTCCGCTCGTTTCTCGCATCTCGCTCGCCCGGCTCCTCCGAGCGATCTATGCCTGTGGCGATGCATTATCGCCCGTCCCGGGCAGAGTGAGTCGGGTCGGGTCGACCTCGTCGTCGAACAAGCGCAACTGGCGCGCGGCCTGGGCTTCGAGCAGGCGCACCCCCACGCCCATCAGGCGCACCGGTCGGCGTTTCCGGCCGACGGCGTCGGCCAGCAATTCACGACATTGCGCGGCATCGACACTCAGCGCGCCGGCTTCTGCCGTCGTCCGTGAAAAGTCGGCGAAACGAATCTTGACGAACACCTTGGCGATCGCCAGCGGCTCGCTTCGGCGCGCCCGCTCGATCCGCTCGGATAACTGACGAAGCAGCGGCTCAAGCGCCGCCTCGCAGTCAGCCAGCGTGCGCAGATCGCGCGTGTAGGTGGTCTCGACACTGATCGACTTGCGTTCCCGGTCCGGGCTGACGTCGCGCGTGTCGATGCCGCGGCAGCGCTCATACAATCGCTGACCGAACACGCCGAAACGCTCGGCAAGATCGGCCATCGAATGGCTGCGCAGATCGCCGCAGGACTGCACTCCCAGCGCCCGGAGCTTCTCCGCCGTGACCTTCCCCACGCCGAACAGGCGCTCGACGGGGAGCGCGGCCACGAAGGCGTCGATTTCTGCCGGTCTCACGACGAACATGCCGTCGGGCTTGCGCCAGTCGCTGGCAATCTTGGCGATGAACTTGTTGGGGGCGACGCCGGCCGAGACGGTGAGCCCGACCTCCTCGGCGACCCGTGCGCGAATCTCGCGGGCGATCAATGTGGCCGAGCCGTCGCAACGATCGCTGTGCGTGACATCGAGATACGCCTCGTCGAGCGAAAGCGGTTCGACGAGATCCGTGTAATCGCGGTAGATCGCCATGATGCGCTGCGATGCCTCCTGATACCGGCGCATGGTCGGCGCAATGATGCGCAACTCGGGACAGAGCTTGAGCGCCTGTGCCGAGGGCATGGCCGAACGCACCCCGAAGGCGCGTGCCTCGTAGTTGCACGTTGCGACCACACCTCGCTGATCGGGCTGGCCCCCGACGGCCAGCGGAATTCCCCGCAACGACGGGTCATCGCGCATCTCGACAGAGGCGTAGAAGCAATCGGCGTCGCAGTGAATGATCTTGCGCGTAGAGGAGGACATGGCTCGCAACGAAAATACTGTGCAAATATACAGCATTCACACCACATTTGCGCCCGACGCGTGACATTGCGTCAGCGCCTCATCGCACAGGCAGGAACTGGAGGAACTGTGCGCCGAGCACATTCTGGACGTACCCGATGCCGGCGCGCCGATACTTCTCGTCGAGCATCTCGGCGAGCAGATCGAGCCGACCGATGATCTTGCCAAACTCCCGTTCGAAGCTCACGTTGCGCACGTCGGTGAGTTCGTTCGCCAGCAGCAGCGGCTTGCCTGTCATGTCCTGACGACTCGACAGCAGCCACGCCGGGATCTCGACGTTGCGCGCCGCATTGTAGATTCGCTGTGCGTCGAGGCCATCGCTCAGATAGAAGACCGTCGTCCCGCCATGCGCCGCGACAATCGTGTCAGAAAGACTGTAGACGAACGCGGCCACGCGATCGCCACTGAAGGCCGGGTCGAGCGAGAGGGATAATGCCTTCACGTCGCGCAAATTCCGCAGCGCCGGCAGGCTTCGTCGCCCTTCGATGGCCGCGCGCAATTGCGTCATCGCCTGCGTCTGTGTCGCTGCCCCGCCCTTGCGCCATTCGCGCGGGTTGCGCTTGTAGAGCTTGTCGGCCAGCCGGTACAAGCCCTCGAGGTTGGCCCGCATGCCCAGCGTCGCCATGCGATTGATGTCCGTCTGTGCGAGATCGGCGGTCGTCATTGCCGTCGAGCGCACTTTGCCATGATCGGTGGGCGCGTCTTGGTAGGAGACGCATCCCGTACACATGGCCGCCATCACTACCGCAACCATGACAGCCACCGCCGTCAGTCGCCCTCCCGCGGCATGGGCTATCCCGTTTCGTGCTTGGCGCAAGGCGAGCCGTCGTGTCATGGCGGTATCAGGGTGGGCAAGCGATGACTCTACGCGAACAAAGGCCACACTTCGTGTCGTTATCTCCTGAAAAGTTGTGACATTCGGTAACGCACCCTCGCCCGGCGTCAGGGCGTCAGGGTGTCAGCGCCTCGCGCGCCTGCGCGAAGAGCGCGTGCGTCACGGCCTCCTCCAGGCGAAGCACTGGCGTCACGCAGCAGTCGGCATCGGCAAAACGCAACGTCCAGTCGGCCTGCGACGCGCTAGCGAATACCGCCGCCAGTTCAGCCTGAAGCGCACGTGCGTCGTCGCCGCCAATCGCCTGTCCGAGCGACCAATGCCGCGCTTTCCATTCGCTGCGCCCCAGCACGTCACACAACGTTTGCCAGAATTTGAGTTCGAGCGCGCCCACGGCCATGTAACGTCCATCCCGCGTGCGATAGACCTGATAACAAGGCACGCCGCCGTTGAGCAAGTCCGCGCCCGCCCGCGGCGCATGCCCTTGCCGATGCAGAGCGACGGCCGGAATGAGATTCGCGCGGAACACCTCGTGGGTCATCGAGACATCCAGCCATCGGCCGCGGCCGGTGCGCTGCGCCGCGACCAGCGCCGCCAGCACAGCTTGTACCGCTGCCTGCCCGCCGCCGTACAGGTCGCCAATCTGGAAATTCGGCACGATCGGCGCGTCGTTTGAATCACCCAGTTGGTCGAGCACGCCCGCGTAGCCGATGTAATTGATGTCGTGTCCGGCGGCCTGCGCCATCGGCCCATGCTGTCCGTACCCGGTGATCGATGCCATCACCAAGGACGGCCTGAGGCGCGCCAGCGTCTCGTAATCGAAACCGAGCCGCGCCATCACCCCTGGGCGAAATCCCTCCAGCAACACGTCGGCGCGAACGACCCAGTCGAGGAACGTCGCGCGGTCGCTATCGCGTTTGAGATCGAGTCGCTCGACCGATTTGCCGCGATTGAGCAAACGCCAGAATGCACTTGGTGGCGCCTCGCCATCGTTGAGCATCATCTCGCGGGCGTAGTCGCCGGCTCCGGTGTCTTCGATCTTGACGACATGCGCCCCCAGTTCCGCGAGGCGCAGTCCCGCGAGCGGACCCGGCAGCAAGCGCGTGAGATCCAGCACCGTGACGCCGGCCAGCGGTGCGTCGGCGACGACAGACGATTCACGGGCTTCGGGGCTTTCAGGTAAATCGAGCGATTCGGTCATGGCGAGCGAGCAAGGGATGAGGGTGGATGTCCACACCGTACCGCGCCGCACTGTCCGCGGGCAAGCGGACGACACGCCTTCTTTACTCAGACACTTCCGAAATCAGCCTCGATCCGTGCCGTCTTCCCGTAAAACGGGACCGGTGGCGTCACCGCGCCTCGGTGTCTCGCCCGCCGAACCATCGCCCAGCGGACCGGCCACCACCGCGTCCGTCAGCAGCCGCGCGATCTGGCCGTCGAGATACCCCAGATCCCGCAAGATTTCATACGTATGCTCGCCCGCCGCGGGCAACGGCCGGCGCGCGGGCAAGCGCTGCCCCGCCATCGCGATCGGAAGCAGCGGCACCTGCGTGTGCTCGCCTTGCTCGGTCACCAGATCGCCCAGTCCACCGCTCGCGCGCAAATGCGGGTCGTCAAACAGCGCCTGGGGCGTAACGATCGGCGCGAACGGCAAACCGTGCCGCTCAAACGCGGCCGCGAGATAACTCGCATCGAACCCCAACATCATCTCGCGCAGCAAAGGCAGCAGCCAGTCACGCGCGAGTACCCGATCGTTGTTCGTCGCGAGTCGCGCGTCGTCCGCCAGATCCTGCCGGCCGAACACGTCGCAGAAGATGCGCCACTGGGTGTCGCTCACCACCGCGAGGAAGATTTGCACGCCGTCGCGCGCCGTAAACACATCGTAGATCCCCCAGGCCGACAAGCGGGCGGGCATCGGGTCGGGCGCCACGCCCGTCACCGCGAACTGCTGCATGTGTTGCGCCGCCAGCAGCACGCAGTTCTCGAACAGCGCCCCCTGCACCTCCTGTCCGCGCCCGGTGCTCTTGCGCTCGTATAGCGCGGCCAGCGCGGCGAGCGCGCCGAACACGCCACCCATGATGTCGTTGACCGAGGCCCCCGCACGCAGCGGCTGACCGGGCGGCCCCGTCATATACGCGAGCCCCGCCATCATTTGCACGACTTCGTCGAGCGCGGTGCGTGCGGCGTACGGACCGGGCAGGAACCCCTTGAGCGAGACGTAGACAAGCGCCGGATTCAAGCGCGATAACGTCGCATAATCCAGGCCGAACTGGCGCATGCGCCCGGGCTTGAAGTTCTCGGTCAGCACGTCCGCCGTGCTCACCAGGCGCAGAATCAGCTCACGCCCCTCCGGCCGTGTGACATCCACGGCAAGACTGCGCTTGTTGCGATTGAACGCGCGGAAGAAGCCCGCGCCCGTGCCCAGCAGGCACCGCGTGGGGTCGCCGCCGACCGGTTCCACCTTGATGACGTCGGCACCGAGATCGCCGAGCACCATGCCGCAGGTGGGGCCCATGACCATATGAGAAAACTCCACAACCCGAATGCCTTTCAACGGCATTGGCGTTGCGGCGGACACGTCCGGCATCGGCTATTCTCCTCAGCTCGCGCGCAACGCGTCGCCACGCCGCCGATCCGGCAGGCGCGCGGCAGGCGCCGCGAAGCCGTTGCGTCGTAATTGATCGAAGCCGACGATGTACCCCGCCAAGGCACTCGCGGCCACGGTGGCCGGGCTGCCCAGCCACATCTGCCCGGGTCCCGAACGGCCCGGGAAATTTCGGTTCTGCGCGCTGATGACCACCTCGTCGGGCGCACGCGATACGCCCGGCCCAGCGTTCACACACGCCCCGCACCCCGGCGCGAGCACCTTGACGCCGGCCGCCGCGAACACGTCCGCGTAGCCCTGTGCCTCGCACCACGCACGGACATCTTCGCTACCGTACTGCAGGTAGAAGCGCACGCCATCGGCGACCTTGTGCCCTTGCGACAGGCCCCATGCGAGCACTTCGTGGCATGCGCGCAGGTCCTCGCGCTTGCTGCCCGTACACGATCCCCCGTACGCGATATCGATCGGCACCTCCGCCGACAACTGGGTGAGCGCCACGCCGTTGCCCGGATCACCGGGACTCGCCACCATCGCGCCGAGTCGGGCGCAATCGATCTCGATGACGTGGGCGTAAGCGGCCTGCGCATCGCTTGTCATCCACGGCGCCAACGCCGCGTCGACGCCGCGCCGTTCACGCAGGTATCTCACGGTCTCGGCATCGGGCACGATGAGCCCGGTCAGTCCACCGATTTCCGCCACCATGTTGGTCAGCGTCGCCCGCTCGTCGGTCGACAGGTGGGCCACCGCCTCGCCGGAAAATTCGATGATCTGACCGATGGCAC
Source organism: Pandoraea cepalis (assembly GCF_902459665.1). GTDB lineage: Bacteria > Pseudomonadota > Gammaproteobacteria > Burkholderiales > Burkholderiaceae > Pandoraea > Pandoraea cepalis. The sequence goes on from NZ_CABPSL010000005.1 coordinate 210,240, forward strand.
GGCCGTCGCGGATGTACGGGAGATGCAGCAAGTGCAGCGCGAGATCCTTCGCCCCCACGCCCGCCGGCAAGCGCGAGCGCAGATGCACGAGACAGGTGCCCGGCACTGCCAGTCGCGCGTCGCCCGTCAACCAGGCGTTCGCCATCTCCGTGGCGCCCACGCCGAACGCAAACGCACCGACCGCGCCGCAATGCGGCGTATGCGAATCGGTGCCAACGATGACCTGCCCCGGCAGCGCGTAGCGCTCGAGCATCAAGGCATGGCAGATGCCTTCCGAGCCACCGCCCGCCGCGCGTCCATGCAGACGCAGATCGTGCTGCGCGCAGAACTCGCGCTGGACCGAACCCAGGCGCTGCGCCGCATCCAACAGCGGCGGCGGCCCGCCACTGCCGACGGACACCGAGTCGAGATGGGTCAGGTGATCCTCAAAGCACAGCATCGACGCCGGGTCGTGCAGCGCCGGCACCGCGTCGCCGAAGGCGTGACGCAGGAAGCTCACGGCCATCGGCGTCACGTATTCGTGGGAAAAACGCCAGTCGGCGGGGACGAACACGGCGTCGCCTGCGCGCACACGAGGCACGCCAAGCGCCCTGGCAATGATCTTCTCGCCGTAGGTCATCGGTCCCGGCGCATGAGCGGGCCGCGGCGCCACGACGTCTCCCGCCAGCCGGCGCCGCGTATAACCGAACAATCCCCCGCTGCGCACGATCTCCTCGCCCAATGGATCGCAGTCTTCGAGAAAGGCGTCGATGGCGACCGTCTCCCCCGCTTGCAGCCGCTCCGCGAGCGCCAAGTCGGTCGACATCAGCAGCCCGAGGTTCTGGCAGTTCTGCGCATAAATGCGCTCGAAACTCTCGGCGATGACGATCCGGATGCCCGCGCACCACTCGGCGAACGGACTCGCCTCGCGCGACGACCCCTTGCCACGGCGCATTCCGGCGACCGACAACGCGAAGCCGCCTTCGCGCACCGCCTTCTGCCTAACGGGAAACACGCCGGCCGGATTCGTTGCGTCCGCACTGCATCGCAATCCGACATAGACGTAGTCGCCGAGCGTCTCATCGAACGCCAGACACGCCCATGCGGGCGTCATCTCGTCGGTGGAAATCTGGTCGCGCAACGGCCCGGCTTCGGTGCGCGTCAACGATTCGCCCGCCAGTTGCCGGGCCATGACATCGGCCCGGTCGCTCAACCACAGCACACGTCCGTGGAGTTGCACAGTGGCTTGCATGAGATCGCTCCTCGAATGTTCCCCAAGGGGTTCACCCGTTTTGATCGCACGTTCCGTACCGAGTCCGCGGGCGGCCGCGAGACGGAACGTGAGGTCACGACATCCAGGCGCGCGTTCGTCTGGACACCCTCAGGGATACTGTCGATTGGCCTGTGTCGCAAAAACGTTGGTCCACGTATCGCCGAGCCGGATCTGCGACGGCTTGACCTCGGGCGTGAACGACGCGAGCGCCTTGAGCGCCGTGGCCGGACCGCCGGCGGGCATCATGCCGTCTGGCGAGAACGCCTCGCGGCAGTTGGCGAACGCTTCCAGATAAAGTGCCTTGTTGCCAAGCAGATAGGACTCCGGCACGGTCTTGATCAGTTCGGCGGCGGTGGCGTGCTGAAGCCATTTGTCCGCCCGCACGATGGCGTTCGCGACGGCCTGCACGGTGCGCGGATTCTTCTCGATGAAGCTCTGCGGCGCGTACATCACGGCCGCCGGCATCGGCCCGCCAAACATGGCGCGGGTGCCCGCCTGCGTACGCGTGTCGACGAGTACCTTGATGTCGCCCGACGACTGCAGCAGCGTCATCATCGGATCGACGTTGGAGACGGCGTCGACCTGCCCGCCACGTGCGGCGGCGACGACCGTCGCATTGCTGCCGACGCCCACGATGGACACGTCGCTCGGTTTGAGCCCGGCTTTCGCGAGCGCCACGTTAACCAGCATATGCGTGCTCGACCCCGGCGCGCTCACGCCGATGCGCATTCCCTTCAGGTCCTTGACCGATTTCACCTCCGCGGCCTTGGCCTTGACCACGCCGAGCACCAGTTGGGGGGCCGCGCCGAGCACCACGAACGCTTGATAGGTCAATCCCTTGGTCTGCATGAGCAAGGTATGCTCGAAAGCCCCGGCGCCCACGTCGGCGCTACCGCCGACGACCGCCTGCAAGGCTTTGGAGCCGCCGGCGAAGTCGTCGATGGTGACGTCGAGCCCTTCGTCCTTGAAGTACCCGAGTTGTTCAGCGATGGTCAACGGCAGATAGTAGAGGCCGGGCTTGCCGCCCACGGCGATCGTGAGCTTCGGCTTTTCGAGCGCCTGTGCGGGCGCGGCGCAGGCCCCGTTGCTCAGCCCCAATGCTGCGAGGCCTGACGCCACCAGCGAGAAGACGAGGGCCCAACGTCCTACGGCAACGCGCACGCGGCGCGCTTCGGTATGTGTCATCGCGTGTCTCCTCCCGCCCTATGCGGGAAATCGGCGCGCTCCAGCTCGTCGGCCGGAATCGCTATCGGCTCTGAGAGCATCCGCTGCCCCCGAAGCGCCGACAAGTTGTGTTTCGGCATGCCAGACATCGCCGTTCGCGACGCTTGCCGCCCTGGGGCGAACCTTTGGCGTTCCTATGCTTTACGCAATGTTGCGAGCGCACAGGTGATCGACGAGCATGCGCGAGGCGACGGGCAAGGCGTCGTAGCGTCGCACGCACACGATCAGCCGGCGCAGCGCCCACGGATCGGTCAGCGGCACGATGCGCAGCGCCTCCCCGTCAGTCGCTTGCGAGTAACTGCCGACGGCCTCGCGCGGCACCACGGCCAGCCCGAGGTTGGCGCGCACCATGCGGCACACCGCCTCGAACGTCGACACATGGATGCGGAATTTGACTGTCTTGCCCTGCTCGGCCGCCACGCGCCGCAGCACGGTGTACATGGCGCTGTCCGGATGCACGCCGATGTGATCGAAATCGAGCGTGTCGACGAAGGCGACCTGTTCGCGGCCGGCCAGCGCGTGGTCGCGGTGCAGTACGGTCACGATCTGGTCGTTGCGATAGGGGAAGACCTCGACATCGCGGGTATCCACGGCGTCCCAGCAAATCCCGATGTCGGTGGCCCCGTCCGCCACCCCGCGCACGACCTGTGCGCTGGTGTGATCTTCCAGGTCGACCTTCACGCCGTCGTGGCGACGCAGGAACGCGCCGAGCTCATCGGGAAGGGTTTCGACGATCGAGGAAACGTTGGCGAAGATGCGAATATGGCCGCGCACACCGCTGGTGTACTCGGACAGATCGCCCTGCATCTTCTCGAGGCTGCGCAACACATTGCGCGCGTGGTGCAGGAGGGCCTCGCCTGCCGGGGTCGCCCGCACACCCCACTTATGACGTTGGAGCAACGCCGAACCGACCAGGGACTCCAGGTCATTGATCCGCTTGCTCACGGCAGAGGGCGCGATGAATTCGCGCTCGGCCGCCCGTGCAATGCTGCTTTCTTCGCAAACGGCGACGAACAGTCGCAACGAGACTAGATCGATCCGCCATAGCGCCATGCCTGGTCTCCCAAAGGCACTGCATTGACAGCGATTTTGCGGCGCATGTGGCGAAAACGCCACTGTCGACCGCCCCCGACGACACAGCAAAGCACCCGCGAAGCGCCAACGTGCGACAAGCCCCCTGCTGAACGACGGCAAACGACTACGACATTCGGGGAAGCGGCGAGTCGACTCAGGGGGAAGCGACTCGTCAAGCGCGGGAGGCGGAGAACCCGACGTCAAGCCCCGGGAATACACGTTCCCATCGGACGTCGCGCATCCGTCTCGAAGTGCCGGTGCCGGTCCCTCCCGGGACACCCGCTAGCGCATCGCTCCCGCCAGCAGCACGGCGCTCCAGCCGCCGTCTGCCGTGTTCAGCGGTGCCTCAGGTGGCGGTGCCGACGCCAAGGCCATGAACAGCCAACATTTGCAAATGACGATCGCAATCATTTTGTTGACGCTCGATCATCCCGGCATCGTTGCCGGGCCTGCTTTGACTATAGTGCGGCGCTATCGGCGCGGCAACCAGGAAACGTTTCAAACGGGAATTCGATCGGGGTTCCCGCCACAAGTCGCGCGCGGCTTAGATGCCGCCGCCCCATCCATTCAGGCGCGCTTCGCGATGGCGCGCGCCAGCACCAGCACCGGCAACAGGCCCACCAGCACAAGCGTCAATGCCGGCACGGCCGCCTCGGCGAGGCGTTCGTCGGCGGCCAGATGACTGGCAACGACCGCCAGCGTGTCCATGTTGAACGGCCGCAGCGCGAGCGTGGCGGGGAGCTCCTTCATCACGTCGACGAACACCAGCAGCGCGGCCGTCAACACGCTGCCGCGCAGCAGCGGCAGATGCACCCGGCGCAGCATCGCCCAGCCGCCCACGCCGAGGCTGCGGGCGCTGGCATCAAGATTTGGCGGGATGCGGGCGAAGCCGGCGTCCACGCTCTGCAGCGCCGCCGGCAGGAATCGCACGAGATAGGCATAGATCAACACGCCGCTTGTGCCTGCAAGCACCAGTCCGTCGGCGCCGAACACATGACCCAGCCACGTGTCGAGTCGGAGCACCGGCGTGAGAATGCCCAGCGCGATGACCGCGCCCGGGATGGCGTAACCCACGCCCACGAGCCGGATGGCGATACGCGTAACGCGTCCCGGGGCCAGTCGCTGTGCGTACCCGAGCACCACGGCGAAGACGCTGGCAACGAGCGCCGCCAGCGCCGCGAGGCGCACCGTATTGAAGACCCACTCGCCGTACCGATGCCAAGGCACCTGATCGAGCTCGGCGACCGCCAGCCGCAGCATGATGAGCACGGGCAGCACGAAGCCGATGATGAGCGGCAGTGCGCACGCGAGGGTTGCCAGGGCGGCGCGCGCCCCTGACAGGCGCGCACGCCGCGACGTCGACGGCGCCCGCCCCGGCGCCCCGTAGAACCGAAGGCGCGTGCGGCTGCGCGCTTCCGCGATCAGCAGGACGAGGACGGCGAACAGCAGACAGGCGGACAGTTGCGCGGCCGCCACCCGATCGCCCATCGACAACCACGCGCGATAGATGCCGGTCGTGAGCGTCGGCACGCCGAAGTACGCCACCGCGCCGTAATCGGCGAGTGTCTCCATTAACACCAGCGCCAGCCCCGCGACCAAGGCCGGTCGCGCCAGCGGTAACGCCACGCGCCAAAACCCCTGTGCAGGCGTACACCCCAACGTGCGTGCGGCTTCGAGGTACCGTTGGCTGTGTTCCAGAAAGGCCGTTCGCGCCAGCAGATAGACATAGGGATAGAAGGCGCCCGCGAAGACCCAGGCAGCGCCGTACCAGCTGCGAACTTCAGGGAAGCCGGCGAGACGTTCGACCGCGAGCAGCGCGCGCAACGCGCTCTGCACCGGCCCGGCGAACTGCAGGAAATCGGTATAGGCGTAAGCGGTAACGTAAGCGGGCATCGCCAGCGGCAGAATCAGTGCCCACTCCAGCACACGGCGCCCGGGAAAGGCGCAGTGCACGACCAGCCATGCGCTGGCCACGCCCATCACCAGCACGCCGGCGCTCACGGCCATCGAGATGCGAAGCGAGTTGAGCAGGTACTCGGGCAGCACCGTATCGAGCATATGCGCCAGCACGGCATGCGTATCCGCGTCGCCCGCGCCAAGCGCCGCCACGATGCCGAACATCGGCACGAGCACTACCAGTGCGGGAACCGATGCGACCAGCCGCCACGCCCAGGCGCTGGAAAGACGGCCAGCGCGCCTGCGGCGGGCGACGGGAGGCGAACGCTCGGCCAAAACGGGATCGATGACGGCAGAATCGGCGGCGGCGCGGGACGGGGGCGTCGATGACATCGGCAAATGGTAACGGGTAGCGGAAATGGGGCGGACCAGCGAGCGGCGGGAAAACCCCCGGGCGACGGCGCACAGCCGTTGCCCCGTCGCGTGACTTCGGGGAACCGGTAGACACTTGCCGGTCTAAAGCGTTGTAAATTATACGCATTCGCGATTGCGACTCTGACGCGCACGGCCGCAGAAAGTGCCCGGCCTCCCGCGAAAATGCCACCTTGCGGGCATTCTTGTCGATTCGCGTCGGCTCGTTTCCATGACTACGCTTCGTTGACGTGCTTGCGTCGACTCACACTTATCCACGCCGATGCCCCTACCCTACCTGCTGCTCGACCATCTCTGTGTAAATTACGAGACTGCCGGCCACGTCCACACCGCGGTACGCGACTTGTCGCTGTCGCTGGCGCGTGGCGAGATCGGCTGTCTGCTCGGCCCGTCCGGCTGCGGCAAGACGACGGTGCTGCGCGCCGTGTGCGGGTTCGAGCCGTTGGCGGGCGGGCGCATCGTGCTCGATGGTCACGAAGTCGCCAACGCGCAGTTCAGCGAGCCGCCGGAGCGTCGCCACGTCGGTGTTGTGTTCCAGGACTACGCGCTGTTCCCCCATCTGGACGTTGCGCGCAACATCGGCTTCGGCATCGGGCGCATGGCGCGGGGCGAGCGTCAGGCGCGGGTGGAGGGGCTCGCCGAGCGCGTGGGGCTGGCGGGGGCGTTGAAGAAGTACCCTCACGAACTCTCTGGCGGTCAGCAGCAACGCGTAGCGCTCGCGCGCGCCCTGGCCCCCGCCCCGGCACTGCTGTTGCTCGACGAACCGTTCTCGAACCTCGATCTCGATTTGCGCGAGCGTCTGGCGGTCGAGGTGCGGGAGATCATCCAGGCGAGCGGCGCGACGGCGATCCTTGTCACCCACGACCAGCATGAAGCGTTCGCAATGGCCGATCGCATCGGGGTCATGCATGCGGGGGCCATCGCTCAGTGGTCGCCCGCGCACGAGTTGTGGCGCATGCCCGCCAATCGTGTGGTGGCGGATTTCATCGGACGCGGCGCGTTGATACCCGGCACCTTCCGGGGCAATGCCAACGGTGGCGGCATCTCGCTGGAACTTGGGGAACTGGCCGTCTCGCCCATGCTGGCCGACAAGCTGCTGCGCAGCGCCGCCAGGGACACGTATCCCGTGAGCGTCGACGTTTTGCTGCGCGCAGATGACATTGCCCACGACCCGGCGAGCCCATTCGAAGCGACGCTGGTACGGCGTGCGTTTCGCGGGGCCGATCAGCTTTACACGCTTCGTCTGGCGTCGGGTCGCGAAGTGATCGCTCGCGTGGATAGTGAACTGGCCCACGAGGCGGGCGAGCGCGTGGGCGTACGCCTGACGGTCGAGCATCCGGTGGTTTTCGCGGCGAGTGTCGCCGACGTCTGACCCTCGCGCAGCACGGCGTTCCCCGGAGGCTGGTAAAATCCGGCAAAACGGATGGGCCTATGAAACAGTACCTAGACTTCATGCGCCATGTACTTGAACATGGCACAGACAAGACCGACCGAACCGGCACGGGCACGCGCTCGGTGTTCGGCTACCAGATGCGCTTCGACCTGCAGGAAGGTTTCCCGCTCGTCACCACCAAGAAAGTGCACATCAAGTCCATCGTGCACGAACTCCTGTGGTTCCTGCAGGGCAGCACCAACGTGCGCTATCTGCAGGAAAACGGCGTGTCCATCTGGAACGAATGGGCCGATGCCGAGGGTGAGCTCGGCCCTGTCTACGGCGCGCAGTGGCGCTCGTGGCCGACGCCCGATGGCGGCCATATCGACCAGATCACACAGCTCGTCGAGCAAATCCGCACGACGCCCGACTCGCGCCGTCTGATCGTGTCCGCCTGGAATGTCGGAGAGATTCCGCGCATGGCGCTGCCGCCGTGTCATGCGTTCTTCCAGTTCTATGTGGCCGACGGCAAGTTATCGTGCCAGCTCTACCAGCGCAGCGCGGATATTTTCCTGGGTGTGCCGTTCAACATCGCGAGCTACGCGATGCTCACGCACATGATGGCGCAGCAGACCGGGCTCGAGGTGGGGGATTTCGTCTGGACGGGCGGCGACTGCCATCTGTACAACAACCATCTCGAGCAGGTTCGCACGCAGCTTGCGCGCGAGCCGTTGGCGCTGCCGACGCTCGAGATCTCGCGCAAGCCCGATTCGATCTTCGATTACCGTTTCGAAGACTTCCATATCACGGGATACGAAGCGCATCCGCATATCAAGGCGCCGGTGGCCGTATGACGATACTGACGCTGGTGGTCGCACGCGCCGAGAATGGCGTGATCGGGCGGGACAATCAATTGCCGTGGCGTCTGCCGGAAGATCTTGCTCATTTCAAGCGCGCGACGCTGGGCAAGCCAATCGTGATGGGACGCAAGACGTTCGATTCGATCGGTCGTCCGTTGCCGGGTCGGCGCAATATCGTGGTGTCACGCAATCCCGATTTGAAGATCGATGGCTGCGACGTGGCCGGGTCGCTCGTCGACGCGATGCGGCTGTGCGTGGGTGTCGAGGAAATCTGCCTGATTGGCGGGGCGCAGTTGTACGCGGAGGCGCTGGCAAGCGCGGACAAGGTGATCGTCACGGAGATCGCCAAGGCGTTCGAAGGCGACGCGCATTTCCCGGATCTGCCTGCCGCCCAATGGCGCGAAGCGACGCGCGAGACCCATCACTCGCCGGCGCCCAATGACTTCGACTACGCGTTCGTGACTTACGAACGGATTTGATGTGATGGGGTGCACGTCGCACGCGGCTCACCTCGCATGACGGCGGTCATGCGCAGGGTGCACTGTGGGAAGGCGTCGCAAAACGTGCGAAGTATCTTCTCCGGATCGCAAGCGTCACCGCATGTGAAGGCGTCGAAAAATGCCCGCCCTTCCTCGGGGTAGGTATGTAACGAGACATGTGACTCTGCGAGCAGCATCAGCACCGTGACGCCCACCGGCGCGAATTGAAAGTCCATGGTTTTGACCAATGTCGCCCCCGAGCGCGCAATGCCCATTTCCAGAAGCGAGCACAGATATGGGGCGTCGTCGAGCGCTCCGGGGTCAAGTCCGTGCAGGTCAGCGAGTACATGCCTGCCGTGAAAACCGTAGGCGCCACCGTGACCACATTGACCGTCCTCCCCCTCGTGTGGGCCAGCGGGCACGTCGAGCACTCCATGAGCCCCGCCGGCCGGAGCGCGTCGCTCACTATGCATCGATCACCTCGCACCCTCTTCTCTCCCGACGAGCAACCGATAACGCACCTACTGCGCACGCGCCGATCACCAGCAATCCATTGCAGACCAAACCGCCAGACAGGCTGCCGATACCGACCAACAGGCCGGCCAGCACCCCCGAGAATGCTTCCCCCGCGTTGGCGAGCGTGGAGAACACGCTGAAGTGCGTGCCAATGCGCTGGGGCGGCGAATACCGTTGTATCAATGTCGCCAGAACAACGTCGACACAGGCGCCGGAAATGCCCATCGCGAAAGCGATCGATAACAGCCACGGTAATTTGTCGGTGAGCGGCATCAGCGCCAGAAAGCCACCGTAAATCGACCAGTAGCCAAGCAGTTTGATAGGACCGATGCGTCGGGGACGTCGGGCAAATACGGCAGCGCCGGCGATGGTGCCGGCGGCGATAACACTCGCGACCAGCGCGGCGGCGCCGGTCGTTCCGCCGACCTGCATGGCCCACGCCGGAATCATCACGCGCAGCGCCGCCCCGACGAACAAGATGCAGACAGATGACATGACAATCGCACTGAACAGCGCCGGGCTGCGCGCAATGTCTCGGCATGCCACCCACCACGATGTCCACGCACGGTCTACGCGCAGCCGCCAACTGGCCGCCACGGCCTCGTTCGCCTCGTCGGGTGTGCGAGCGGGCGCGAAGCGTGCATGCGCGCCGCGCGGAATGCGCCACAGGATCCAGCAGGCAACGACGTAAGTCAGCGCGTCGAACGCCACGACCCACGTCAGCGAACCGCCCCACAGGAGCAACCCAGCCAGCGCCGGCCCCACCGCAGCGCCCACCTCCACCGATATCTGTGTCATGCCGTTGGCCGCCACGAGGTGCCGCTGCGTCACGAGCCGTGGAACACTCGCCTGAAACGCCGGTTGGAACAGCGTTCGGAACGTGGTCATGGCGCAGCCCGCGAGCGCCAGCCCCAGCGGTCCGAGTCCGTCACAGGCGATCGCGCCTGCCAGAACCGCCGTAATCGCGCCGCGAGCCACGTCGCAACCGAGCATCACGCGTCTGGCATCCATGACGTCGGCGAGTCTTCCCCCCAATGGGCCCGCGACGAAATACGGAACGAAGCGCAGGAAATAGATCCACCCTACCCACTGCAAATCGCCCTGCGTCACGGCCAACGCGAGTAGGACGAAGGCGAGTTCGTGCGCGCCGTCCCCGGTCTTGGAGATGAGATCGGCGATCAATACGCGGGTGAACAACGGTTCTGCCCGCACAAGAGTGGTTAAGGGAACCGTCATGGATCGTCAATGTGCAAAGCGTAGTTCGCTGATGTCCATGGATCGCTCGCCAGGTGCCAACTGCGTAACCACGAGACGATTGAGCATGGCCCGCTCGCGCGACGGCATCAGGTACACCATCATGTTGACGTACCAGTGCCAACCCAGTCGGGTCAAGCGATAGCTCTCGGCAGCGTCGTCGACCAGCCCCGCTTCGATCAGACGACGCAGTCGGTCGCATACATCCTCCGGGACTTTAGACAAGTCCACGAGACGTTTTTCCACGGCACCGTGATATGGCAATCGCAAGATGAGGGGACGTGCATAGTCCAACGCGGGCTCATGCTCACTGACGGCCGTCGGCAATTGCCCTTGCCCGAGCGTCTGATGATAGATCGCTCTCGAATGCGTGTTGGTCATGACGTGGCCGAACACGGCGCTAATCGCATTGACGCCAAAACCCAGCAAATCGCAATCGTCATAGCCATAGACGTGCTCGTGGTACACAAAGGAGTATTCGGCGCTGACAACCGTATCAGGAGAGCATCGGCCACGGACGTAGCCATGTCCGTTATGCGGCGAAAATCCCGCATGCCTCATGAATTCGTCAGCGAGAAGACGCATCGAAAACTTGCGTGCGGCCGACGTCGGAGAATACCCCGCCTTGGCGATCTTGCGATGCAATGTCACCTGCGTCATGACGTTATCAATTGGATAGACGTCAATGTTGGTTGTGCGCATCGCGACTGCCTGCTCCAGATCGCGCAACAGCATGTCCTCATCCGTTCCGCTCATACCGTAGAGCAGGTCGAACGATTGGTAGGGAAAGCGCGACGTCAGGCACTGCGTGGCCGCGTGCACCTGATCCAATGTGGCCGTCAAGTCAAACATCTCGCGCCAACGCGGATTGAACGTCTGCAAACCGAAGCGTGGATGCGTAACGCCAATGTCCTGCATGGCGCTCGCCTTCTCTTCCGTCAGACTTTTCACCTCGATTTCAAAGGAATACTCCTCGATGCGAGAAAGATCGAAGTGACGCCGAATACTTTCGCCAATACGTCGTATTTGCTCCGGCGATAACAAACTCGGCGTACCGCCACCGAAAAAGATCGCCCGCACAGGAACCGCTCGAAGATCGACCATCGCCGCCTTTAACTCGATCTCTTTGAGCAAGTCCACGACATAATTCTCAATGACATCGGCGTTACGAAATGTCCCTCGCGTGAACGGGCAAAAACTGCAAATCGTCTCGCAAAACGGAATATGAAAATACAAGGCGCGCGATGTGGCGTGCTGGCTCCCGGACCGCAATGCCTTTCGCACAGACGCGCCTTCGCGTGCAGCCCGCTGTCCGGGAAAAAAGAAGTTGTAGATCGGAAATTGCCTGTCGAACTTGAGCAACGGCGCATCCGAGAACAATTGCATGGGATCCTCAATGAGAAGCGGCCTGCCGATGAGTCGTGTGCGCGTCTCCCTCATGAAGGAAGACGCGCCCGTTGGACGGGTTACCAGGCGACCGCGCGAACGTCGTCCATCTCGCCAGCGTCCGAAAAATCAAACTCGTTCAGGATCATGTCCATGCCATTACCTCGCAATGATTGAATGAATGAGAGTTACGTGGGTATTGCCAATGCACGTTGGCGTCCTTGAAGTGTGTCGACAGAAGAGCCTTCAGTTCGAGGCATACGGCCAAAGAACGTGAGTTGATCGTCTGCTGCGTCACTTTCGGAGAACGCAGGGTCAGACTAAGCGCACGGCGGCACTTCGCAAATACGTAACAAATACGGTGACGTGGGGTCCGAGCGTCTTTCGGAAAGTGCTGACACAACCATAATTGGGAAACATCCGAATTCCTTGGCGCGTTATCTTCCGAACGCTTCGACGGCCGCGTTGAAAAGTCGAGCGGCGAAGCAGATTCGTCGATTCATCGCGATGCATGCGGCATGGGCACGCCAGCCGGTAAATCGTTCAAATGGGAGGCAAATTCACATCAACGGCCCGCGCGGCCAAGGAGAGGAGATGACATGCCAGCCGACCTACCCGCTGAACTCCAGAAATTCTTCGACGATGCTCCCGGATGTTGGGGATGCAAGGACGCGAATTCGTCGTTTCTTTATGCGAATGCCGCATACGGTAGGCTGATCGGATTGCCGTCGCATCTCGAGGTGATCGGCCGTTCCGACTTCGATATGCCTGGCAAGACAGTCGAATGCGCTGCAGAATTTCAGGCGCAAGACCGCGTAGTCATGGACAGCCGCTGCGCGCGGCGCATTTTTGACTGGCATCCCTACCGTGATGGAGAGTGGCAGGCACACATATTCAGCAAGATCCCGTTGATGAACGCGGCTGGTGAAGTGGCCGGCACGATTTTTCACGGTGAGGATCTATCGCAATTTCCCAGTTTCCATTTGCTGGGGACACTGCTATCCCGCGGGCATCATGCGGGAAGTCGTAGCGAGGCAAATGCGCAGACCAGCTATGTTGTCGACACCTGCAGCACCTTCGAGCCGGCACTCAGTCCTCGTATGCGTGAGGTGCTGTTTTTTACCCTGCGGGGATGGAGCGCCAAGATGATCGCCCGAGTCCTGGCCCTATCTCCGAGAACGATAGAGGCACACACTGACGCCCTGCGGCAGGCATTTCAGGTTCACAATCGCTCGCAACTGATTGACGCGGCCATCGTCGCTGGACACTTCACGAGAATTCCCGCATCGCTATTCAATCGGCAGTTGTCACTGATGCTGAGTTCGACATGACGCGCTGCGACAACGCTCATGCCGAACGCATAGCAACATAGAAAAAGCGGCGTCGACACGCTATCGTCAGATAACCTGTCGACGCCACCTCATCGACATCGTCCCTGCCTCTCAGGAAAGCTCGGGGCAAGCACGCACGCCCCTGCTCCACCGCCGGACCTCAACCGCCCAGATACGCTTCGAGCACACGAGGATTGCCCAGCAGATTGCGCCCCGTGTCTTCGAGCACCACCTTGCCGGTCTCGAGCACGTAGCCGTGTTGCGCAATCTTCAGCGCCTGGCGCACGTTCTGCTCGACCAGAAAGATGGTCAGCCCCTCAGCGTTGATTTCCTTGAGGGTGCTGAAGATGCCCTGCACGATGATCGGCGCGAGCCCCATCGACGGCTCATCGAGCAGCAATAGACGCGGCCGCGCCATCAACGCACGACCAATCGCCAACATCTGCTGTTCGCCCCCCGACAAGTTGCCAGCCATCTGCTCGATACGCTCGGCAAGCCGTGGGAAACGCCCCAGCACCTTGTCCAGATCCGCCTTCACGTTCTGCTTGTCGCGACGCGTGTAAGCGCCAAGCTCCAGATTCTCGCGCACGGACATCGTCGTGAGCGTGGCACGCCCCTCGGCCACCTGCACCAGCCCGCGCTGCACGATCTTGTTCGGTGCCAGACCGCCGACATCCTCGCCTTCGAAGAGAATCGTGCCCGCCTGCTTCTTGATGAGCCCCGACAAGGCGAGCAGCGTCGTGGACTTGCCCGCGCCATTGGCGCCAACGAGCGAGGTGATCTCATGCTCGCGCAACGAAAAATCGACGCCCTTCACGGCCTCGATATGCCCATAGGCCACCTTCAGGCCCTTCACTTCGAGCAGCGCGCTCATGCCTTGTCCTCCGCGCCGGCCGCGAGGGCAGCCGCATCGTCGTCATCGTCATCGCGGCCGAGATAGGCCTCGATGACCTGCGGGTTGTGCTTGATCTCGTCCGGACTGCCTTCGGCGATGATGCGTCCGAAGTTCAGCACGGCGATGCGCTCGCACAAGCCCATCACAAAACGCATGTCGTGCTCGATCATGAAGATCGTGTAACCGCGCGCCTTGATGTTCTCGATCTCGCTCATGAGATCGACCTTCTCGCCCGTGTTCATGCCGGCCACCGGCTCGTCGAGCAGCAACAGCTTGGGCTCGGTCGCCAGCGCCCGGGCCAGTTCGAGCTTGCGCTGATCGCCATAAGACAGGTTGTCGGCGATGTCATGCGCCTTGTGATCGAGCTTGACCCAAGAGAGCAACTCATGCGCGCGTTCGCGCGAGCGCTTCTCCATCTCTCGATACCCTGGCAGCGAGAACAGCAGGCCCGCCGGGCCATACGAGAGATGCCGGTGCATGCCGACCACCACGTTCTCGATCAGCGTCATCTCCTTGAAGACACGAATGTTCTGGAACGTGCGGGCAATGCCGCGCTGCGTAATCTTGTGCGGCTTCTGCCCCACCAGACTCTCGCCGTCGAACGTAATGCTGCCGCCCGTGGGCTGCAACAGCCCGGTGATCAGATTGAAGACGGTCGTCTTACCCGCCCCGTTCGGGCCGATCAGGCCGAAGATCGTGCCTTGCGGCACCTCGATGTTCACGTCCTGGAGAACGTGCAGGCCACCGAATCGTTTGGAAATATTGGAAAGCTTGAGCATGTCGTATCCCTCGTCCGCTTACGTGGAAGAGGCCGAGCGCGTCTTGCCGGCACGGAACCAACGGCGAAAACGCACCGGATCCCAAATGCCCTTGGGCAGGAACAGCACGATCAGCACCAGAATCAGGCCGTTGACCACCAGACGGAAGGCGTCGAACGCACGCAGCAATTCGGGCAGCAGCGTAAGAATCGTGCTGCCGAGCACCGGCCCCACGAGCCCGTTGATACCACCAAGAATCGCCATGGTGAGAATCTCCACGCCACGGTCGAAGCCGAATTCGTTCGGTCCGATGAAGAACGTCAGATGCGCATTGAGTGCCCCGGCCAGCCCGGCGAGCACCGCCCCCAGCACGAACGCCAGCATCTTGTAGCCCGTGACGTTGATGCCCATGAGGCCCGCCGCCGTCTCGTCTTCCTTGATGGCTTCGAAGGCACGGCCCACTTTGGAGCGGCGCAGGCGCCACAACACGGCGAGCGAGATCACCACGGCCCCCGCCACGTGCCACCACTGCGTGAGTTGAGGAATGCCGTTCAGGCCCAGCGCACCGCCGGTCAGACCCTCGGCGTTGAGCGTCAGCACACGCACAACTTCGCCGAAGCCCAGCGTCGCCATCGCGAGATACACGCCCGACAGACGCAGCGTCGGCTTGCCGATGATGAACGCGATGAGCGCCGGCGCTGCCATGCCACCGGCCAACGACACCGCAAACGGCGTGTCGTAGTTCATCGTGAGCAACGCCGCCGTGTACGCACCGATGCCCATGAACGCGGCATTGGCCATGGCCAGCATGCCGCACGAGAGCGTGAGGTAAATCGACAGGGCCAGCAGCGCATTGGTGCCGAATGTCAGCACCAGATTGCTATAAACCGCCCAGAAATTGTTAAACCAGTCCATTGCGCCCCCGTGATTACGCTTTGCGTTCGAGCACTTTGCCGAACAATCCCTGCGGACGCACCAGCAGGATCAGGAACAACAGGCCGAATGCCACGGCGTCGCGCATGTTCGAGCCGATATACGCGACCGACAACACTTCCGCGAAGCCGAGGAAGAGGCCGCCGATCATCGCGCCGCGAATGTCGCCCATGCCGCCGAGAATGATGACCGCGATCCCCTTGTGCAGCATCGGCTGCCCCATCAGTGGGAAGACGGCGTTGGAGTAAAGCCCGATCAGCACCCCCGCCATGCCGCCCAGCCCCGCCGCGGCAAACGACGTGGCCAGGAACAGGCCCTCGACGTTGATCCCGAGCAGGTAGGCTGCCTTCGGCGACTCGGCAATGGCGCGCAGCGCGCGCCCGAGTTGCGTCTTCTTGATCGTGGCAATGAGCACGGCCATGAGCGCAAACGAGATGAAGATGATCGCGAGTTCCAGTACCGTCATGTGCACGCCGGCCACCGTCAGGGTGTCCTGCGGCACGAGTTCGTACGGGAATCGCAGGTTCTCCGCGCCGAAAATACCTTGCACACCGTTGTTGAGCAGAATGCCCACGCCAATGGTGGCAATCATCGGAATCAGGTGAGGCGCACCGCGTTTGCGCAGCGGTTTGAGCACCAGCACGTCGATGAGCAGGCCGACCAGGCCAGCCACCACGACCGCCGTGACGATCGCCGCCCACAGCGGCAGATGAAGACGCACGACGGCTTGCAGCGCCGCATAGGCGCCAACCATGAAGACCGCGCCGTGCGAGAGATTGATAACGCCGAGGATGCCGAACACGAGGGTGAACCCGAGCGCGAACAAGGCGTACACGCACCCGAGGGAGAGTGCGTTGACGAGTTGCTGTTCCAGCATGGTGTCTATTCCAGCCTGAGGGACGGGGACACGCGCCGCACGGGGGGTACGGCGTGCGCCAGAAACGCCGATGGGCGTAGCGCCTTTCAGCTCTACGCCCATGCGGACTTCTTCAAGTACTGCCGGGCTGCTTACTTCTCGATGACGTACTTGGTACCCTTCGTCACGCTGACGATAGGCGCCTGTTGTGCATCGTAGCCGGCCGGCTTGCCGTTCTTGCCCATGGCCTGACGGAACGCAAACTTGCCCGTGGCGCCGTCGTGCGTGACCTTCGGCAGCGCGTCGCGCAGCGCCTTGCGGTCGGCATCCAGGTTGCCCGAGATCTTCACGCTCTTGATTGCGCCCGCCGCGATATACATCGCGTCATAGGCTTGCGCCGCGAACTGGTCCGGGGCCACGTTGTACTTCGCCTTGTAGGCGCTGATGAACTTCGTGTTGGCCGGCGTGCTGTTCTCGATCGACCACGGGCTCCCCACCCACAGGCCATCCGAGCTGCCCTTGGCCAGATCGAACACCTTGACCGAGTTCATGCCGTTGCCGCCGATGAACGGCACGTTGATGCCCAACTGACGGGCCTGCACCATGATCGGCGCGCCTTCGGCGATCAGTGCCGACAGCACGATGGCGTCCGGGTTGCTCGCCTTGATCTTCGTGAGCTGTGCCTTGAAGTCCACGTCACCCTTGGCAAACGTCTCGGTCGTCGTGACCGGGATCTTCAGATCGGCCAGCGCCTTCTTGAAGTTGTCGTAGCCGCTCTTGGTGAACACGTCGTCGTTGCCATACAGCACCGCGACTTTCTTGATGCCCGTGTGCTTGGTCGCGACCTTGATGGTCTCGGGCAGCACGTCGGCTTCCGTCACGGAGTTGCGGAAGATGTAGTCGCCGATGGACGTAATGCCGTCAGCCGTATTCGACGTGCCGAACGCCACGGTCTTGGCCGCTTGCGCGATCGGATCGGCCGCCTGCGCCGAGTTCGACAACGTCGGGCCGAAAACCATCAGCACCTTGTCCTGGAAGATCAGCTTCTTGAAGACGTTGATCGCCTCTTCTTTCTTGCCCTGCTCGTCTTCGACCTGCAGTACGAGCTTGTTGCCGTTGATGCCGCCGGCGGCGTTGATTTCGTCCGCCGCGAGCTGGAAACCGTTCTTGATGGCGGCGCCATATTGCGCCGCACCGCCCGACAGTGCCTCGGCCACGCCGATCTTCAGATCGGCTGCGTGGGCCGCAGCCACCATCCCAGTAGCGACAAGCGCGCTCAGCAACTTGGTCATGGTGCTTTTCATGAGTCTTCTTCCTCCGATTCCTGGTCTCTAGTTATGAGAAGGCGCGCCTTATGAGCGCGCCCATTACCCTAACTACCGCGTCTGTTCTTAAGCCACGGCTTAAGAAAACCCCTAAGCATAACGCAAACTACCTCTACCGGACACGGCAAATGGGGTTTTGCCCCGTTGCGGCGCACAAATGCAACGCGTTTATGGCGTCGCAACGGCGATTCGCAGCATCAATGACCGGCGATGGTCATTTGTTCAATCAGGATTGACCCGACCTCCTTGGTACCGCGCACCAGGGCATCGGCCCCAATCGCGACGATCTGGCGGAACATGTCGTTCAGGTTGCCGGCCAGCGTGATCTCCTCGACCGGATACTGAATTTCGCCGTTCTCCACCCAGAAGCCCGAGGCGCCGCGCGAATAATCGCCCGTCACATAGTTCACGCCCTGCCCCATCAGTTCGGTCACGAGCAGGCCGGTGCCGAGCTTGCGCAACATCGCTCGAAAGTCGTCCGTCGGTGCGGTGAGCTTGCTGTACATGCGCAGGTTGTGCGAGCCGCCCGCGTTGCCGGTCGTCTGCATGCCGAGCTTTCGGGCCGAATAGGTCGACAGGAAGTAGCCCTGCACCACGCCATCGCTCACCACGTCTCGGGCGCGCGTCCTCACGCCTTCTTCGTCGTACGGGGCGCTGCCCATGGCGCGCGGCACGTGCGGATCTTCGTAAATGCCGACATGATCGGCAAACACCGGCTTGCCGAGGGTGTCAACGAGGAACGTGGCCTTGCGATACAGTGCGCCACCGCTCACACCCTGCACGAACGCCCCCAGCAGACCGGCGGCGAGCGGTGCCTCGAACAGCACGGCGCACTTGCGCGTGGACAGCTTGCGCGCGTGCAGGCGGGCCAGCGCGCGCTCGGCGGCGTAGCGGCCGACCGTTTCGGGCGAGGCCAGGTCTTCGGCGGCACGCTTGGACGAATACCAATCGTCGCGCTGCATATGGCGGCCCGATCCGGCAATCGGCGAGACCGAAAGATAGTGTCGCGAATACGGATATCCCGACAGGAAGCCGCGAGTCGTCCCCAGCATGAATTGCGAGTGCTGGGCCGACACGCCCGCGCCTTCGGAATTTCGGATGAGCGGACTCACCTCGAATGCCGCCGTCTCGGCGCGACGCGCCAATTCGACCGCGTCGTCGGCCGAAATGCGCCACGGGTGAAACAACGACAGGTCCTGCGGATGCATCTCCAGCAGTTCGGACTCGGCAAGCCCGGCGCAGTCGTCTTCGGCCGTAAAGCGGGCAATGTTATAGGCCGCATCGACCGTGTCGTGCAGCGCCTTGCGCGAGAAGTCGGACGTGCTGGCATTGCCGCGGCGCTGACCGATGAATACCGTCACGCCCACCAGCTTGTCGCGATTGCGCTCAATGGTCTCGACCTTGCCGCGACGCACCGAGACCGACAAGCCGTCGCCCTCGGAGATCTCAGCCGCGGCATCGGTGGCGCCAAGCGAACGGGCGTATTGCAGTACGTCGCTGACAATTTCCTTGAGTTGATCCTGGGTATGCGTGAAATGCTGGGTCGCTTGGGACATCGGCGCGATTCGGTCAGTGGCTGAATAGGAACCGCCATCTTAGCGCGACTTCCCCGCCGCCGTGCGTCGGCACGGCAACTATTTGGACGCCGCGCGCCGCGCTACAATAGCGCTCATGACGCACACTCAACGCTTTAACCAAATCTCCCACGCCGAGCTTCCCGACGAAGGCCCGAGCAAATCCCAACGCAAGCGCGAGTCGCATGCCTTGCAGGATCTTGGCGAAGAACTGGTCAATCTGGCCAAGGACGCGCTCGCCCGCGTGCCGATGCCCGAGAACCTCGAACGCGCCGTCAAGGACTGCCGCAAGATCACCGCACACGAAGGCCGCCGCCGCCAGATGCAGTACGTGGGCAAGCAAATGCGCACGCTGCATGAGTCGGAAGTCGAAGCGATTCGCCGCGCCCTCGACGTCATCAAAGGCGTCTCGAAGGCGGAAACGGCCAAGCTGCATGCGCTCGAGCGCTGGCGCGAGCGCCTGCTGGCCAAGGACGAGGCGCTCACCGAGCTGCTCGCCCAGCACCCGCAGGCCGATGCCCAGCAGCTGCGCACACTGATTCGCAATGCCCGCCGTGAGCAGGCCGCGCAAAAGCCGCCCAAAGCCTTCCGCGAGCTGTTCCAGGCGCTCAAGGATCTGCTGGGCACCGGATCGTCCCACGCCGAAACTTCAGACGACGTCGAGAACGAACTGCCGGAATTCCCAACCCGCGAGGAAGATTGATGGTCGCCCGCGCCCATCCGGACGAACTTCGCGTAGGCCTCGTCTCGATCAGCGATCGAGCGAGTCAGGGTACCTATGACGACCAGGGCATTCCAGCGCTCCAGGCCTGGCTTGGCGCCGCGCTCCGGTCCCCCTGGGTGGCCGAAACGCGCCTGATTCCCGATGATGCCGACGGCATTACCGCCACGCTGATCGACCTGGTCGACACAATGCAGTGCGATCTGGTGCTCACCACCGGCGGCACGGGCCCTGCACGGCGCGACGTCACGCCGGAGGCGACATTGCGGGCGGGTACGAAGGAGATGCCCGGCTTCGGAGAGCAGATGCGTCAGATCAGCCTGCGCTTCGTGCCGACGGCCATCCTGTCGCGTCAGGTCGCCGTGATTCGCGAGACCCCGGCGCGTGCCGCGCTCATCATCAACCTGCCCGGGCAGCCCAAGTCGATCAAGGAAACGCTCGAAGGGTTGCGCGATATGGACGGAACGTCGATCGTGCCCGGCATTTTTGCCGCCGTGCCGTATTGCATCGACCTGATCGGCGGACCTTACATCGAGACCGACGACGCCGTCTGCAAGGCCTTCCGTCCCAAGAGCGCCATTCGCGCCCCGAAACCCGCCTGATGGACTGACGACAGGACGTTCCGGGCCATTCGGTTCGAACATCCAAAGCACAACGCCAGCGATATGGCTGGCGTTGTGAAGCGTCTGTGGGGAAGATCAGGCCGAAGTGGGCGCGGCCGCCTCGGGCGCGTCGGGTACGGTCGTCTTCAGGAAATGCTCGCGGTAGTACACCAGTTCGTCGATCGACTCGTGAATGTCGGCCATCGCCGTGTGGGCGGCGCGCTTGGTGAAGCCCTTGTAGACCGTGGGTTCCCAGCGGCGGCACAGTTCCTTGAGCGTGCTGACATCCAGGTTCCGGTAGTGAAAGAACGCCTCGAGCCTGGGCATGTAACGCGCCATGAAACGGCGATCCTGACAGATCGAATTGCCGCACATCGGCGACTTGTTGGGCGGCACGTACTGCGAGAGGAACTCGATCAGTTGCGCTTCGGCAGACGCCTCGTCGACCGCCGATGCCTTCACGCGTTCGATCAGCCCCGAGCGCCCATGTGTCGACTTGTTCCAGTCGTCCATTGCGTCGAGCACGGCGTCCGTTTGATGGATCGCGAACACCGGCCCCTCGATGCGGCGCGTCAGCGCGGAGTCCGTGACGACCACCGCCACCTCGATGATTCGGTCGCTGTCGGGCTGCAGGCCGGTCATTTCCATATCGAGCCAGACCAGATTGAACTCAGCGCGCGCAAGCGTCGTCTCGGCATCGGCAGACGTGGGATGTTGGGATGGAATGACAGACATGGTCGGAAGACTCTGGAAAACGCGTCGTTAGGCGACCGGCAAGGGCGTCCCGCCGGTCGAAAGAACTTATAATTCTCGCATACTTCGGATTCTCCTTAAGCGCATGCTCACTTACCTCTTCGTGATCTTCCTGCTGGCGATGGTCATGACCAAGCTTTGGCTGGCCGCTCGTCAGATCCGCCATGTGGTCACCCATCGGGCGGCTGTTCCCGAGCGATTTGCCAGTACGATCACACTGACCGACCATCAGCGGGCCGCCGATTACACGGTCGCCCGCACCCGTCTGGGCATGGCCGAGATCTTTGCCCAGGCGGTGCTGCTCGTCGCTTTCACGCTGCTCGGCGGGCTGAACCTGCTGCATATCGGCGTGACCGAATGGCTCGGCGAGGGCTATCTGGGTCAGATCGCATTGATCGCCGCCGTGCTGTTGATTTCCGGCCTCGTCGACCTGCCCTTTACTTACGTGCGGCAGTTCGTGATCGAACAGCGTTTCGGCTTCAACCGCATGTCGCTCGGGCTGTTCATTGCCGATATGATCAAGGCCACCGCCATCGGCGTCTTGCTCGGACTGCCGCTGCTGTTCGCCGTGCTGTGGCTCATGGAGCGCGCAGGACCGTTGTGGTGGCTGTACACGTGGGTGGTCTGGGTGGGCTTCAATCTGTTCGTGCAGTTCATCTTCCCGCACGTCATCGCGCCAATGTTCAATAAGTTCGAACCGCTCTCGGACGTGTCGCTGGCGCAGCGCATCGAGGGGCTGATGCAGCGCTGCGGCTTCGCGGCGCGCGGTTTGTTCGTGATGGATGGCTCGAAGCGGTCGGCACACGGCAATGCCTATTTCAGCGGCTTCGGCCGCACCAAGCGCATCGTGTTTTTCGATACGCTCATCGAGCGGCTCTCACCCGCCGAAATCGAAGCCGTGCTGGCCCACGAGCTGGGCCACTTCAAGCGTCGCCACATCACGAAGCGCCTGATCGTCGCCTTCGTGCTGTCGCTGGCATTCCTTGCCCTGCTTGGTTGGCTGATCGGCCGCACATGGTTCTACACCGACCTCGGCGTGATGCCGTCGCTGACCGGTAGCAACAACGCGTTGGCGCTGGTGCTGTTCTTCCTCGTGCTTCCGGTGTTCGGCTTTTTCGCCAGCCCGCTCGGCAGCCTGACATCTCGCAAGCACGAGTTCGAAGCCGACGCGTTCGCCGCCAGCCAGACGCAAGCCAGCGATCTGGTCAACGCTCTCGTCAAGCTTTACCAGGACAATGCGTCGACGCTCACGCCCGACCCCGTCTACACCGCGTTTTACTATTCGCATCCGCCCGCCTCCCAGCGCATCGACCGTTTGCTGGGGCACGCATGAAGCGCAGCCTCAAGGGAAAAGCCGCGCCGGCCGAAACAACCGCGCAGGAACGCCGTCACGGCCGAGTCACGGCGGCGCACGGCCGTCACTACGTCGTGGAAGCCGACGATGGCGAAACGGTGCTGTGCTTTCCTCGCGGCAAGAAGAGCGAAATTGCGGTCGGCGACGAAGTCGCCTGGGCGCGCACCGGCGATCAGGGCGTGATTGAAGAGATCCTGCCGCGCCGCAACCTGCTTTACCGCTCAGACCAGTTCAAGAGCAAGCTCTTCGCCGCCAACATCGACCAGTTGGTCATCATGTTGGGCACCGAGCCGTACTTCAGTGAGGATTTGCTGGGCCGAGCACTGGTCGCCTCGGAAGCCAATGCACTGAGACCGCTGATCGTGCTCAACAAGACCGATGTCGCCGAGGCCTTGCCGGCGGCGCGCGCGCGCTTGGCGCCGTATCGCGCACTGGGCTACGACGTGCTGGAACTTTCCGTGCGGGCGGATCCGGAAGGGGCGAAGGCGCTGCTGCTGCCTCGCCTGGCCCATCAAGCGTCGTTGCTGCTCGGGCAGTCGGGCATGGGCAAATCGAGCCTCGTGAACCTGCTCGTCCCCGATGCCGATGCCGCAACGCGCGAGATCTCCACGGTATTGAACTCAGGCAAGCACACGACGACCTTCACGCGAATCTTTCACCTGCCCGAAGGCGGACTGCTCATCGATTCGCCAGGCTTTCAGGAATTCGGTCTGCATCACCTCAAGGAAGGGGCACTGGAGCGCGCCTTCCCCGAGTTCCGTGCGCGGCTCACCGGCTGCCGGTTCTACAATTGCCATCACCTGAAAGAACCCGGTTGCGCTATTCTCGCGGCCGTGTCCGACGGAAGCATCTCGCAACAGCGCCATATGCTCTATGCCCAGCTCGTTCACGAGTCGGAGCAACAGATTCCCTACTGACGCATCAGTCAGCGGCGAAGCGATCCGCGCGAATCGGCCATAAAAAAACCCGCTTCCGCGGGTTTTTTTATGGGTTCTCGCTTGAACCTCAGCCCAACCACACGGCGAGGGTCAGCAGCAGCAACAG
Organism: Pandoraea cepalis; assembly: GCF_902459665.1. Lineage (GTDB taxonomy): Bacteria > Pseudomonadota > Gammaproteobacteria > Burkholderiales > Burkholderiaceae > Pandoraea > Pandoraea cepalis. The sequence continues at coordinate 234,131 of NZ_CABPSL010000005.1, forward strand.
GAGCATCCAAAGCAAAACCGCGCGCCAGACCAGGCCGACGGCCGCCTGAAGCGTGCGCGGCGTGCATTCGCTGCCGACAGGCAGGACGGCGTCGTCGCCTTGATTCAGCGCATCGACGCTCGAGACTTCCGCCAGCGGGCCGGTCAATCGTGCGCCGAGGGCGCCGCTACCCGCGGCCAGCAGAATGCCTTCGTTCTCGTTCGGCCACTGCTTCGCATAGTGGCGCCACGCGTAAATGGCGTCTTCAAAGTTGCCGACAATGGCGAAACCGATGGCCGTCAAACGAGCCGGCACCCAATCGATGACATAGAAAACCTTGCGCGCGAAGGCCCCGAACGCCGGGCTGCGATCGGGCGCGGGCTCCGTCCAGCGACGCGACAGATATTCGGCGAGACGGTACAACACCGCCCCCGCCGGACCGACCGGCATCAGGAACCAGAAAAACACGCCAAAAACGTGGCGATGCGAGGCAATGACCGCGTGCAACAGTGTGTGGCGCACGATCTCGTCCACCGGCATGTCGACCGTGTCGATGCCGATCCACTGATGCAGGATTTCTCGCGCCTCGTTCACGTTATCGTTGTTCAGCGCAACGTGAATGTCCGTGAAGTAGTGACTGAACTGCCGGAATCCCATCGTCAGGTAGACGATGAGCACGTTCCATGCGAAGCCCAGGAAAATGTTGACCCGCATGAGCAGGTAGTAGATGACACCGACCGCCAGCACAAACGGCAGCACCACGACCAGCCACGCAAGCACGCCATGACGGGGTAGCCCGGCATCGAACGATTGCGACGTATGGGTCGCGTGGGAGCGAATCAGGTTGTAGATCGGGTTTTGCGTGGAGAGGGCACGCATCTGCTCGAGGATCAGCGCGAGGAGTACCGAAAAGAATGTCATGCGTGCGTTCAGATCACCAGACGGAATGGTGTAACGATAGCACAGCTTCTCGCAAATGCCCGCCCCAGGCGCCTGCACGACGCACTCACTTCACACTATAGGCAGACAACTCGCGAAAACGATCGGTCTCTCGCGTCAGGCCCGCAGGAGTTGATAGAAATTACGTAGCATGCCGGCCGTTGCGCCCCAAATGAAGTATTCACCTCCCGCGGGCTTCGGATAGGGCATCGCGTAAAACCGGCGTTCGCCCACCTGATAGTGGAAGACGCGGATCTGATGATGTGCAGGGTCCATCAGGAAATCCAGCGGCACCTCGAAAATCTCGTCGACTTCACCGGCATCGGCGATGAGATCGAACGGCGGCTTGACCAGGCCCACGACCGGTGCAACACGAAAGCCGGTTCCGGTGACGTAGTCGGGCAAGCGTCCGATCACTTCCACCGCCCCCGAATCGAGACCTATTTCTTCACGCGACTCACGCAAGGCTGTGGCGATCGGCGACAGATCGTCGGGCTCGCGGCTACCGCCAGGAAAACTCACTTGCCCGGCGTGCGTGCTCAGATGTTGGGTTCGCTGCGTCAGCAGCACAGTCGTGCCATGCGCGCGCATCACCAACGGCACGAGCACGGCCGCCGCACGCGGCGTAAATTGTGCCGGCGGCGCGAGTTCGATCGCACCCGCCTCCGGTGTCCAGATCGGCGGACTCGCGAGCCGGTCACGCAACGCGGCGGGCGTTAGCCGCTCCGCCGGCACCGCAGGCTCCCCCTCGCCCGTCGAGACGATGGGTAACGCTTCAGGATGCAGGATCAGAGGTGGCGCCACGTAGACCTTTGCTGGGTGGAGAACTTCGCTATTTTAGCGAGGAAGCCCTAAACACGTACACGCAAACAAAATGCCAATGGCACGGCAATTCGTGGCGTTCGATGACGAAGACACGCCGCAACATCGGCGTCGATGAAAGACAGCACAACGAAAAAAGCACCCCGAAGGGTGCTTTTCCATACGGCTTTGGCTGCGCCCGGCCACGAGGTCGCCAGGCGTAGCGGCGTCCGACTTACTGGGCGGCAGCGGGCTTGCTCTTGAACGAGAGCTTTTCCTTGATACGTGCCGACTTGCCCGAACGCTCACGCAGGTAGTACAGCTTGGCGCGACGAACGTCACCACGACGCTTGACTTCGATGCTGGCGATCAGCGGCGAGTACGTCTGGAACGTACGCTCAACGCCTTCACCCGACGAAATCTTGCGGACGATGAATGCCGAATTCAGGCCACGGTTACGCTTGGCGATGACGACGCCTTCGTATGCCTGAACGCGCTTGCGCGTACCTTCGACCACGTTCACGTTGACGATCACGGTGTCGCCCGGGGCGAATTCGGGAATCGTCTTGTTCGCGGTCAAACGCGCGATTTCTTCCTGCTCGATCTTGGCGATCAGATTCATTTACCACTCCTTGTGCCATCGTATCGGCGTTATATACCGGCATGCCGGCCCCGACAGAGGATGGGTGCAAACCGAATGCCGTCCCCATGACGACACCCGCTACCTACTTGGCCGACGTATCGACCCGCAGGCTTGCCAGCCATGCCTCATCGGCACGACTGAGCAATCCGTTGGCGCGTGCGCTCTCGATCAGATCGGGGCGTTTGCGCCAGGTATTGGTCAACGCCTCGCGGCGTCGCCATTTTTCAATCTCTGCATGATGCCCGCCCAACAGCACGTCGGGCACGCGCACCCCTTCGTACTCTTCGGGTCGCGTGTAATGCGGACAATCGAGCAGGCCATTGACGAAACTGTCCTGCTCGGCCGACTGCTCGTCGTTCAGTGCCCCCGGCAGCAGCCGGATCAGCGAGTCCATCAGTGCCATGGCGGGCAACTCTCCGCCCGACAGCACGAAATCGCCAACACTGACCTCTTCGTCCACGACGCGATCGATCAAACGCTGATCGATGGCTTCGTAGCGCCCACAGAGCAGAATCAATCCCTGCTCCTGTTCGCGCAGTTCCACGACACGACGATGCGTCAGTGGCTTGCCTTGCGGCGACATCAGCAACACCCGGCCGCGCGGTACGCCGGCTTGCGCCTGCGCAGCCTTTGCGGCCTCGATGGCGTCGTCGAGCGGCTTGGCGAGCATCACCATGCCCGGGCCGCCGCCGTACGGTCGATCATCGATCGTCCTGTAGCTGTTATGCGTGAAATCGCGAGGATTCCAAAACCGCAGACCATAGCGCGACTGCTTGAGCGCCCGGCTGGTGACGCCCCAGTCGGTCAGTGCCCGAAACATCTCGGGAAAGAGCGTGACGACGTCAAACTGCATCAAACCGGTTCCGTCCAGAGGTGCCCGGACACCACAGCGGCCGGGCGATCAATCGGTATCTCAGTAGTCAAGACCCCAGTCGACCACAATGCGCCCCGCCTCGATATCGACGGATTGCACATATTTGGCGACGAACGGGATCAGACGCTCAGCGGTCTTCGCCGACTTGTCGTCGACGGCAGGCGCCTCGTAAGCGACACGCAGCACAGTGTGCACGCCGTTGTCGAGCAACCCGACGACCTTGCCCAGCGATTCGTCCTGCAGATTCGTTACCTGGGCGCCAATGAGGTCCACCCAGTAAAACTCGTCTTCACCGGCGGTCGGAAACGCACTGCGCGGCACCCAGACCTGAAGGCCCTTGAGCGCCTCGGCGGCCGACCGGTTTTCGCTGCCGCGTAATTGCGCGACCACGGTACCGGAATGCCCTCGACTGTGCAGTACATTGGCCTTGGTGTAGGCCGACTCACCGGGACGACGAAAATACCAACAATCGGCGGACAAGAGCCCTTCGCCCTCGCCCGTATGCGGCTGCACCTTGATCCAGCCACGAATTCCGTAGGCGTCGCCAATGTAACCCAGCTCGACGAGATCGTCGGGCACTTCGGTCACCGGGGCGAGCACCTGCTCGGCACGCATGCCGGCGGCGCGGCGCGCCTTAGCACCGATTTTCAGCGGTACCCGCTCACGTGCGGGTCGAGCGGAACGAACCATGCCAATCCAACGTTGTGACGAACACACGGCGATGACCGCTCCAGATCGCTCGGGAGCAGGCACCGCCGTTCAATTCTCATGCCATCGGCAAACCGACGGCAATGCTGATAGCTTGACTAGCCGAAGCGCTTAGGCAGCGGCCTTGGCGCCTTGCTTGATCAGACGAGCCACGGTCGGCGACAGTTGTGCGCCAACGCCTTGCCAGTACGTCAGACGGTCTTGAGCGATACGCAGACCTTCCGTGCCTTCGGCAGCGACCGGGTTGTAGAAGCCAATACGCTCGATGAAGCGACCATCGCGACGGTTACGCGAGTCGGTTGCAACGATGTTGTAAAACGGGCGCTTCTTCGCGCCGCCGCGAGCCAGGCGGATAACGACCATAATAAATCCTTGTGAATCCAGAAGTGTTCGGACAGAAAACGCGACATTATAGCGCAAAACCCTCGTCAAAACAAACACTTCCCCGGACACCGGCGGCGCCCCGCCAAGCCGCCCCTGGATTGGGGGACAAGACCGCCGCGTTGGCTCCGGGAGGCACTGGTCTACAATGCACGCATTCTGTGCGTGAAGCGAGTCCAGCATGCAACGATTGACCGGTGGATGGCAGCGCCCCGCTCGGCCGCAATGGCCAGTGCGGGTCGCCGTGCGAGTCATCCATCTTGTGAAGCATGTGCGTCGGGTCGGTTTGTTTTTCGGCGCCGCGCTGGCGATGGCCCCATGCCTCGCCACGGCGCGCGACGCCCTTCCCATCGAACGTCTCGTCCTGCCGCCCGGCTTTCACGTCGAAGTCCTCTCCGACCGGGTGCCCGGCGCCCGCGGCATGACGCTTGGCCCGAAAGGCACTTTGTTCGTCGGCAGCCGCGCACAAGGCGTTGTCTATGCCATCACACTCGATCCGTCGCGCGCCTATGCGGCCAGGGTCCAGACCATCGCCTCCGGGCTGAACATGCCCGTCGGCGTGGCATTGCGCAACGGCGCACTCTATATCTCGGCCGTCTCGCGCATCGTCAAGCTCGACAATATCGAAAGCCGGCTCGACAATCCCGGCAAACCGATCGTCGTCTACGACAAGCTTCCTGGCGAAAGTCACCACGGCTGGCGGTACATCGCATTTGGCCCCGATCAGCGCCTGTATGTCGGCGTGGGCGCACCCTGCAATGTCTGCAAGCGCGACGGCGACCGTTTCGCGATGATCGGCAGCATGAAGCCGGACGGCACCGACTGGCAGGTCGTCGCCCGTGGCGTGCGCAACACCGTGGGCTTCGACTGGCAACCCAGGACACGCACGCTCTGGTTCACCGATAACGGTCGCGATCAACTCGGCGACGACGTGCCGGACGACGAGCTGAACCGCCTCACACGCATCGGCGAACACTTCGGATTCCCTTACTGCCATGCCGGCGACATCGCGGATCCCGAATACGGGCGAGAGAAACGCTGTGCGGACTTCACGCCCCCCGTGGCAAAGCTTGGCGCCCATGTGGCCGCGCTCGGCGTGCGCTTTTACACCGGCAAACAGTTCCCCAAGGACTATCGCGGCAGTCTGTTCATCGCAGAGCACGGCTCCTGGAACCGGAGCCGCAAGGTCGGCTACCGGGTCGTACGCGTCGTGCTCGACGCCAAGGGCAACGTCGCCAGGCAGGAAATCTTCGCGCAAGGCTGGCTTGGCGACGACGAGTCGGTCTGGGGCCGCCCTGTCGACCTCCTTACGTTACCAGACGGCTCACTGTTGATCAGTGACGATGAGGCCGGCGCGATCTACCGCATTACTTATCGGAAACCGTGACGCGGCCGCACGACGACGACCGACATCGACTCGGGAATCTCACCGCAATGACGATGCAAGGAACTGCACTGACCGGCATTCGGTCAACCTTTCATGGACTCAGGGCTGCGCACGGCGTCCGCCGCCTCCGTGTGCCGCGACACTTTCGCTGATCGTGCCCTCCCGGCACGCTCGGCAACTCCACCAAGACATGATCATGACCCAACGCCGACTCTCTTTCCTGCCCGCCTCGTTCGCCACCTATATGGCAACGCTCCTCGTGCCGGCGGCCATGTTGGCCGGCTGCGCCGCCCCGTCGGGCGGCGCCGGTCCATCGCAGGCGTCGCCCGGCGCGCCAGCCGCCGCCACCGCCCCCGCCGACATCCTCGGCACCTGGCAACTGATGCGGTGGGAAGGTGTCGACGATTTGCCAAGTCTGCCGGAAAGCCGCGCCATCAACCTGACCTTTAACGACAAAGGAGCGTTCTCTGGCTCCGGCGGATGTAACCGGATCTTCGGCCAGTACTCGGTGGGGCCGGCCAAGGGCCAGGTCAGCCTTCAGGCGCCGGCCGCCACACGCATGGCTTGCCCGGACTCGATGGCCTTCGAAGCCCGCTACCTGACGACGCTTCCCCGCGTCACCCGTTTCGAACGCCGCGACACACAGTTGATTTTGCGCACCCCGAATGGCGAGACGCTGACCTACGCCTCGCAGACGTTGCTGGATCGTCCGGTCGCCAGCGCCACCAAGACGGAAGACCGTATTGTCGACGTCGATTCGCAAATGGCGGATTGCGTGGGCGTCGCGCCACGGAAGTGCCTGCGCGTGCGCAACGCCGACGATTCCGGGAAAGCGCCGTGGGAACTCTGGTACGCCCACATCGATGGCTTCTCGTGGAAGCCCGGCGTAGAATACCGCGTGAAAATCCACGGCGAACCCGTCGTCAATCCGCCCGCCGATGCGTCGAGCATGCGCTGGACGCTGGTCGAAGTCATTCGCGAAACGCCAGCCCGATAACCCATCCCAATGAATGCAGTCGCCTATAAATCCAAGACCCTGACCGCGGGCCTGGCAATGCTGTTCGGCACGCTGGGCCTGCATCGTTTCTATCTGTATGGTCTGCGCGACCGCTTCGGGTGGGCCCATGTCGTGGGATCGGCCTGCGGTGTAGCGGGTTGGGGGCTGCTGGTCACGAGTGAGCTGCAGTCTCCCGCCGGATGGGGCCTGACGATTCTCGGCGCCATCTCGCTGTTTTCCGCATTCCTGACGGCGATTGTTTACGGACTTCGGCCCGACGAGCGCTGGGATGCCCAGTTCAACGCCAGCGCCCAGCGCAAATCGCGCTCGGGATGGATCGCCGTCATCATCGTGAGCGTGTCGCTGTTCGTGGGTGCGATGTTGATGATGGTCGGTCTCGCCGTGGCGTTCCAGACCTATTTCGAAACGCACGACACGCCGAACCGCCTGTCGCAGTAACGCGTGAGTATGACCACACCCGTCGCCGCCCCCTCCCGACCGACGCTGGGCTTCATCGGCGCCGGTCGCGTTGCATGCGCCCTCGCGCTCGCGGCGGCACGTGCGGGGTATGAGGTGACGGCGATCGCAAGCCGACGCCTCGATGCGGCGCAACGCGTCGCGGTCGCCTTGCCGGCGTGTAAGGCCTTGCCAATCCACCGGCCGAACGACATGAATGCGGTCTTCGCCCACGCGGACCTTGTCTTCCTGAGCGTTCCCGACGACGCCATCGCCACGTGCGCCGCGCATCTGTCGCCGCGCGCCGGGCAGGCACTGGTGCATTGCAGCGGCGCCTCGGAGGTCGGTCTGCTCGCGACCGCCACCCGACACGGTGCACAAATTGGCGGCTTCCACCCGCTGTTTCTTTTTGCCGGTCTCGATGACGACGCGATACGCCTGTCGGGCAGCGCCATCACCATCGAAGCCGACGCACCGCTGAACGCTACGCTCCACGCTCTTGCCCGCGCGATGGGGTGCCGCGCCCTGTCGATCCCGGCGGGCGAACGGATGCGATATCACGCCGGCGCCAATTACGCCGCCAGTTTTCTGCTGTGCCTGCTCGATGAAGCTACCCAGCTCTGGCAAGCGATCGGCATGCCGGAAGCCGACGCCCAAGACGCCATGTGGCCGCTGGTCATGGGGACCCTCACCGCCGCCCGCGAGCGCGGACTCGCCGGCGCGCTCTCCGGCCCCGTGTCGCGGGGCGACGCAGGCATCGTCACCCGCCACACCGAAGCGCTTGCCTCGCTGGGCGGCAACCACGCGACGTTGTATTCGCTGCTGACGCTCCGGGCGATTCACCTCGCCCGTCAACGCCCGAACGCTGACGGCGCCGCACTCGACGCCATCGCACGCGCCATCGCGCCATATTTGCCGCCGTCCGCCCCAGAAAGCGACGCATAAGCACATCCAGCGTCCCCAGCCCATCCAGTCGCTCGACCCCATCCACCCGCGCCACCCCGCCTCGCCCGCCAGTCCGTTTTGCGTCATGTCCGCCCCTCGAATACTGTACAAAAACACAGTATAATGACAAGCATTCCTCGCGAACGACCTGCCTTCGCGCCCCGGACTGCCATCAAGGAGACAAGTCATGGCTTCCTCATTCGCGCCGCCCCCGTCGCGTAAGGGCCGAGGCGCTACCGCCAATCTCGAATCGCGCTTCTCCGAATTCCGGCGCGAAAGCGATGAGACCCGACTTGAATCGGATGCAGCCCAAGAATGCGAGGTCAAGTTCGTCACGCAAGTCGCGCTGGAAAACGCGCGAACGATCATCTCGCGCAATCAATCGACGGACATTCCCTTCGACCGTTCGATCAACCCATATCGGGGATGCGAGCATGGCTGCGCGTATTGTTTTGCGCGTCCCACGCACGCCTATCTCGGCCTGTCGCCGGGGCTCGACTTCGAAACCCGCCTTTACGCGAAACACAACGCCGCCGAGCGCCTCGACGCCGAGTTGCGCAAGCGCGGCTATCAGCCCGCCCTGCTCGCACTCGGCGCAAACACCGACCCGTACCAGCCCATCGAACGTGAATACGGCATCACCCGAAGCGTGCTGGAAGTCCTCGAGCGTTTCGGCCATCCCGTCGGCATCACCACGAAATCCGCGCTGGTCACGCGCGACATCGACATCCTGTCGCGAATGGCACAGCGTGGTCTGGCCCGCGTATTCATCTCAGTGGGAACGCTCGATGCGGAAATCGCACGCAAGATGGAGCCGCGCGCCAATACCCCGGCACGTCGCATCGAGGCCATCCGAAAGCTGACGGACGCGGGTATTCCCACCGGGGTGATCGTGGCGCCCATCGTGCCGGCGCTCACCGATTTCGACATCGAACGCGTACTGACGACGGCGGCGCAAGCCGGCGCAACGTACGCGGGCTATGTGATGCTGCGACTGCCGCGCGAAGTTCACGATGTTTTCGTGACGTGGCTCGAAGCACATTACCCGCTGCGGGCACGCCACGTCATGAGCCTGATCGAGCAGGTGCGCGACGGCAAGCACAACAGTTCCGAATTCGGCACGCGCATGCGCGGCACCGGTTTGCATGCGGAGTTGATCCGTCAGCGCTTTCATCTGGCCGCCCGCAAGTTGGGTCTCAATCAGGCGCGACCACCGCTGCGTAACGATCAGTTCAAGGTCCCCGCACCGGCAACTTCGGCCGTCGCCAACGGACGGCAAACCGCCGCGCAAGCCCCTGAGGCCGGGACCGACAAGGCCGACCCGCAAATGCCGCTCTTCTAGGAAGCGACGCCGGACGCAACCGCAACTTGAGCCTATCGACGCTCTCCCGCCCTCCCGCCGCCGCGCTCACTCCTCGACGTGGATGGTGAGCGTCTCCTTGATCTCCTCCATCACGACGTAGCTCTTCGACTGCACGGCCCCCGGCAGTTGCAGCAGGATGTCGCCGAGCAACTTACGGTACTCGGACATCTCTCGAATGCGCGCCTTGATCAGATAGTCGAAGTCGCCCGAGATGAGATGGCACTCCATCACCTCCGGGATCCGCAGCACTTCCCGCCGAAACTGATCGAACATGTTGCCTGACTTGTGATCGAGCGTGATCTCGACGAATACCAGCAACGCGGCGCCCAGCGCGGCCGGATTCACCCGGGCGTAGTACCCCATGATCACCCCGTCGCGCTCCATGCGTTTCACGCGCTCGATGCAGGGCGTAATCGACAGGCCGACCTGCTCGGCGAGGTCTTTCATCGACATCCGCCCGTCTTGCTGAAGCAGCGCGAGAATGCGCCGATCGAGCCGATCCAGCGTTCGGATCGATTGCTGTTGGACTCTCATTATTTATTCCTGAATTTCCAATATATACATTAACTAAACCTACTAATCAGATAATAGTATGCCAATTATTACTGGATAAACATGGTTTTACAGGAGTCAACGCAATGAAGGTCATCGTTCTCGGTAGCGGCGTCATCGGCGTCACCAGCGCCTATTACCTGGCGAAGGCCGGGCACGACGTCACGGTGCTCGATCGTCAAGCCGGACCGGCGCTCGAGACCAGCTTCGGCAACGCCGGCCAGATTTCGCCGGGCTACGCCTCGCCGTGGGCAGCGCCGGGCATTCCTACGAAGGCCATCAAGTGGTTGTTCCAGAAGCACGCCCCGCTCGCCATCCGTCCGGACGGCACGCTCACGCAACTCAAGTGGCTCTATCAAATGCTGCGCAATTGCACGCCCGAGCGTTATGCCGTCAACAAGGAACGCATGGTGCGGATCGCCGAGTACAGCCGCGATTGCTTCCGTGCGTTGCGCGCGGAGACGGGCATTCCTTACGAAGGTCGTCAGGCGGGCACGTTGCAACTGTTCCGTACCGACGAGCAACTGGCGAACGCCGCGCGCGACATGGCAGTGCTCGAAGAGGCCGGTGTGCCGTTCGAGTTGCTCGACCGCCAGGCACTCGCCAGCGCCGAGCCGGCATTGGCGGCCGTCGCTCACAAGCTCACCGGCGGCCTGCGCCTGCCGAACGATGAAACCGGCGACTGCCAGTTGTTCACCACGCGTCTGGCGGCGATGGCCGAGGCACTCGGCGTGAAATTCCGCTACGACATGCCGATCGACGGTTTGAACGTTGCCGGCGACAAGATCGATGGCGTGGTCTGCGCAGGCACGGTGCAGCGCGCCGACGCCTACGTCGTCGCCCTCGGGTCATACTCCACACCGTTCCTGCGCGGCCTGGTCGACATTCCGGTGTATCCGCTCAAGGGATACTCGATTACGGTGCCCATCGCCGATGCATCGCGCGCGCCGGTGTCGACCGTGCTCGACGAGACCTACAAGATTGCCGTCACTCGCTTCGACGACCGCATTCGCGTCGGCGGCATGGCCGAAGTGGTCGGCTACGACAAGACGCTCAATCCGGCTCGCCGCGCCACGCTGGAAATGGTCGTGAACGATCTGTATCCAGGCGCCGGCAACACGGCCGACGCCTCGTTCTGGACAGGGCTGCGCCCGATGACGCCCGACGGCACGCCGATCGTGGGCGCCACCGCCCTGCGCAATCTGTTCCTGAACACGGGACACGGCACGCTGGGCTGGACGATGTCCTGCGGCTCCGGCCAGTTGCTGGCCGATCTGATGTCGGGACGGCGGCCCGCGATTCTGGCGGACGATCTGTCGGTGGCGCGCTACAGCCGCGCGCCCGACGCGCAGGCCCAACCGGCCTTCGCCTGAGCTTCCAGACGGCACCTTCGGGTGCCGTTTTGATTGGCGCCGCCGAAACGTTGGCATGCGCTGTCGTCACTTTTTGCTGTCACATCACAAAAAAGGAGACGCATCATGAAAATCGGTGTACCCAAGGAGATCAAGAACCACGAATACCGCGTCGGCATGACGCCCGCCGCTGTGCGCGAAGTCGTCGCCCGCGGGCACGAAGTGTGGATCGAAACCCAGGCCGGGTCCGGCATCGGCATGGACGACACGGTCTACGCCGCCGCCGGTGCACGCATTGCCGCCACGGCGGTCGACGTGTTCGATCGCGCCGAACTGATCGTGAAGGTCAAGGAGCCGCAGGCCGTCGAACGCGCCCGGCTTCAGCCCCATCACACACTCTTCACGTACCTCCATCTCGCCCCCGATCCCGACCAGACGCGTGACCTGCTCAAGAGCGGCGCCACGTGCATTGCCTATGAGACGGTGACGTCTGCGAACGGCGGACTTCCCCTGCTCGCCCCCATGTCCGAGGTCGCCGGACGCATGTCGATTCAGGCCGGGGCCACCGCGCTCGAAAAGACGCATGGCGGACTGGGTCTGCTCCTCGCCGGTGTACCGGGGGTGGAAGCCGGCAAAGTCGTGATCCTGGGCGGTGGCGTTGTGGGCACCAATGCCGCGACGGTGGCCGTGGGCATCGGCGCGCAGGTGACGGTGATCGACAAATCGGTCGACGCGTTACGCCGCCTCAATGCGCAGTTCGGTGGCCACGTCCAGACGGTCTACTCGACGCAACACGCCATCGAAACGCATTTGCGCGACGCCGATCTCGTCATCGGCGGCGTCCTCATTCCGGGCGCGGCGGCGCCGAAACTCATCACGCGCGCGATGCTCGGCCTCATGCGCAAGGGCGCTGTCATCGTCGACGTCGCGATCGATCAGGGCGGTTGTTGCGAGACCTCTCACGCAACGACGCACGCCGATCCGGTCTACGTCGTGGAAGGAATCGTGCACTACTGCGTCGCCAATATGCCGGGCGGCGTGCCGCGTACCTCCACATTCGCGCTCAACAACGTGACATTGCCGTTCATTCTGCAACTGGCCGACCATGGACCGGTCGCCGCGATGCGCGCCGATCCGCACCTGCTTGCCGGACTCAATGTGGCGCGCGGCAGGGTGACCAATCGTGGTGTCGCTGACGCGCTGGGCCTGGTCTATCACGATCCGCATGCCGTGCTGGCGAATTTACCGGCTGCGGCGTAGGCACAACGACGTGAACGCGTAGGCGCGTAGATGCATCGGCGCGACGCCGGGGCGCTTCACACCCGGCGCCGCGCCACGCCTCGCGCTTTGGACATGGGCACACTCCCTTCGTTATACTTGCCTCATCTCGACGGCGCCCGCCGGTCAAGCCGGTACCCAGGCACGTGCTGCCGCGCGGCATTCTGCCTGTCCCCAAGCCGTCCCTGTCCATGAGCAAGTGATGAACGCCGACCCGCAAGAACTCAATAAATTCAGTGAATTGGCCCACCGTTGGTGGGATCCCCACAGCGAATTCAAGCCGCTGCACGAGATCAACCCGCTGCGGCTCGACTGGATCGAGCAGCATGTGCCGCTCCAGGGCAAACGCGTGCTGGACATCGGCTGCGGCGGCGGCATTCTCTCCGAATCGATGGCGCGCCAGGGCGCACACGTCAAGGGAATCGACCTGTCGAAAAAGGCGCTCGGCGTGGCCGATCTGCACAGCCTCGAAGCCGGCCTGTCCATCGACTATGAAGAGATCTCCGCCGAGGCGCTCGCCGCGCGCGATGCGGGAACGTACGACGTGGTGACCTGCATGGAGATGCTAGAACACGTGCCGTCACCGGCATCCGTCGTGGCGGCGTGCGCAACGCTCGTCAAACCGGGCGGTCATGTGTTCTTCTCCACGCTCAACCGCAACCCGAAGGCCTGGCTGCTGGCGGTGGTCGGCGCCGAATACGTGCTGCGCATGCTGCCGCGTGGCACGCACGACTACGCCAAGTTCATCCGACCGTCGGAACTCGCGTCGTTCGCCCGCGCCAGCGGCCTGACGGTGCGGGATCTGCGCGGCATGACCTACAACCCGCTGAGCAAGCGTTACGCGATCAACCGCGACACCGACGTCAACTACATGATCGCGTGCACCCGCGATGCCTGATATGTTCGAGCCCCCCGCCCGAGTCCCCGCCACGCCCTTCGGCGCCGATGCACAACTGCTCAATGGCAACGTTCGCGCCGTGCTGTTCGACCTGGACGGCACGCTGGCCGACACGGCGCTCGATCTCGTCGCCGCCGTCAACAAGGTGCGCACCGACCGCGGTCTGGCGCCGGGTCCCTATGAGACGCTGCGCTTGCAAGCGTCGCACGGCGCGCGCGGACTGATCGGCAGCGCCTTCGGCGTCGCCCCTGAGGATGCGGCGTTCCCGTCCTTGCGCGATGCCTTCCTCGCCAATTACGAAGCCGCCTTGTGCGTGCAGAGTCGCCTGTTCGACGGGATTCCCGCGCTGCTCGAGGCCTTGGCTGCGCGCGGCATGCCGTGGGGCATCGTGACCAACAAGGCCGCGCGTCTGACCGATCCGCTCGTCAAATTGCTCGGGCTCGCCGAGGGTGCCGCGTGCGTGGTATCGGGTGACACGACGCCGCACAGCAAGCCTCACCCGGCCCCCCTACTGTACGCCGCCGAGTGCATCGGCATCGCGCCCGGGCGCATCGTGTACGTCGGCGACGACCTGCGCGACATCCAGGCGGGCAAGGCGGCAGGGATGGCGACTGTCGCGGCAGCCTATGGCTATTGCGGCGACTCGCTGACCCCTGCCGAGTGGCAGGCGGACGCTGTCGTCGAACACGCGGGGGCGATCGCCCCGCTGGTAATGTTGCCGGCCTGACGGGTCGGGTCATTACCTCCCGGGACAGGGCCACCGCAGCCGATCCCGGGTCTGTCTCGCCGCGCAACAGAGGCGCGGCGCCTGCGTCACTGGCGACTTACGGGAGACCGCATGGCCGAGCAAGAGAACGATCGCAAACCCCCTTCAGCCTCGCCGGAATCGTCCGCCGACGGCACTCGTCTGCAACAAGGTCTCGTTCGTGCCCGCGCGCTCGGGCGCGACCCCAACGTGCGCCGCCGTGCGCGCAAGACCAGCCTGTGGACCGCCGGGGTGATCGCCGTGTTCGGCGTCATCGGTTATTTCACTGTGCCGGCGGTGGTCAAGCATTACGCCGTCGAAAAGCTCTCGGCCTATCTGGAACGACCGGTGAGCGTGGGCGACGTCAGCTTCAACCCGTACACACTGCGCCTCGATTTGCATCAGGTCCATATTGGCGACAAAACGCCGGGGCAGCCATTCGTGGACGTGGGCATGCTGCGCGTAAACGCCTCGTGGGGTTCGCTGTTCCGCTTTGCACCGGTCGTCGACGAGCTTTACGTCGACACGCCGGTGCTCAACATCGTGCGCACGGCCCCACAGCGCTTCAACTTCTCGGACATCATCGATCGCGCAACGTCGGGACCGCCGTCCCCCGAGCCGTCGAAGCCCGCTCGCTTTGCGCTGAATAACGTGCAGATCAAGAACGGTACGGTGCGCTTCGACGACGCCGTGCAGAACGAAAAGCACGTCATCGATCATCTGCAGGTCGGCGTGCCGTTCATCGCGAACCTGCCGGCCGACACCGACATCTTCGTGCAGCCGCTGCTGCAGGCCTCCATCGACGGCTCGCCGGTACGGATCTCGGGCCAGACCAAGCCGTTTGCCGATTCGCTGGAATCGACGGTCGACATCAAGCTCGACCGGTTCGATCTGACCAAGTACCTCGGGTATTCGCCGGTCAACGTGCCCGCGCAGATCAAGAGCGGTGCCATCAGTACCGATCTGAAGCTGCATTTCACCCGCGACAAGGACGGCAATCACGTGCTGCTCACGGGCACGGCGGGATTGTCCGACGCCGTGGTCAACGAGCCGGATGGCTCGCCGCTCGTCGCGGTCAAGCAAGTCGACGTGAAACTGGGCAAGGTCGAGCCGCTTGGCAATGTCTATCACATCGATAGTGTGCGAGTCGACGGTCTCGACCAGCACGTCACGCTGGAAAAAGACGGCTCGATCAACGTCGCCAAGGCGCTGCTGCCGCAGCGTCAGGTCATCAAGGCGGTGGGCAAGGCGGTGGATCAGGCTGCGGCGTCGCCGCAAGCGAGCGAAGCGGCCAAGGCGGCACCGAAGGTGCCGGCCGAGCAGACGGCACGTCCTGCGTCGCCGGCGTCGGCGGCCGAAGCGGCCCAGGCGAAAGCGTTGGCCGCTGCCGAACCCGCGCCGCTCGACCTGCTGGTCGGCGACGTCTCGCTCGTCAACAGCAAGGTGCGCTTGACCGACGAGCGCGGCGCGAAACCAGCGAGCCTCGCGCTGGAGAATATCCAGATCGGCGTGAAGCAGTTCTCGACGCTCGGCAAGGACCCCGCGACGTACGACGCGTCGCTGGGCATCCAGAGCGGCGGTTCGCTCAAGGCGCACGGCCAGTTCAGCCTGCCCGCGTACAACGCGAGCGGCGAACTCGAGGCCCAGTCGATTGCGCTCGCCGCCCTGCTGCCCTTCGCGCAAGGTGCGCTCGCGGGCGAGCTCAAGAGTGGCACGCTCGGCGCCCAGGCCAAGTTCAGCGCGGCGTTTGCCCCCGACAAGCAGCCCAACGTCCAAATTGCGCCGGCCACGGCCACGCTCGAGAAGATCGAATGGCTGACCGGTCTCAAGGGCGACGCGCCGGTCAAACTGGCCAAGGCTGAAGTGAAACTCTCACACTTCGATCTGGGCGCGCGGCAAGCGGCGCTCGACGAGGTCACCGTCAACGGGCTGCAGGTGTCGGCGCGTCGCGACAAGGACGGCAAAATCAACCTGCTCGCCCTGACCGGCGACGGCCAGCCGAAAGCCGCGGCAAACCAAGACAAAGGCAAAGGCAAAGATATAAAGGCGCGCGTGGGCACGGAGCGCGGCCGGCGGACGTCCGCCGCATCGGCTTCATCGAACACGCAGGCGAGCGCGGGCGGCTGGCAATGGACTGTCGGCAAGGTGGCGTTGGAAAACGCCAGCCTCGGGTTTGAAGACCGCGACGTCAAAGGCCGTCCGATCAACGCGACGTTCGCACCGCTCAACGTCAAGGTGCAAGGCGCGTCGCAGGACATGAGCAAGCCGTTGCAGGTGGACATCAGCGGCACGCTCAATAAGAAAGGGTCGCTCAACGCCACGGGTCACGTCACGCCGCAACCGCTCGCGGCCGATCTTCAGATCAAGACGCAGCAGCTCGATCTGGCGGCGTTCGATTCGTACATGAGTGACCAATTGAACGCGAGCATCGCGAGCGCGCTGCTCTCCAGCAACGGGCGGGCCACGTTCGCGATGAAGGGCGACACCCCGCAGGCAACCTACCGCGGCGATGCCACGCTGGGCAACGTACGTCTGCTCGACAAGGTCACGACGGATGACTTCATGCGCTGGAATGCGCTGGCGGTGCAGCAGATCAATCTGGCGGTGGGCAGCGGCAAGCCTAACGTCCAGTTGGGCAGCATTGCGTTGTCGCGCTTCTACGCGCGTTTGATCATCAACGCGAACGGGCGCTTGAATCTGGCCGATGTGGTCGGCAACAAGGAAGCGGCACCGCGCTCGCTGACGCGTGCGAACGAAGGCGTGCCGCTCGGTGGATCGACGGCCAAGCCACCGCTCGATGCGGCGGCGTCCGCCGTGGAAGCGGGACAACCGACGGCCGCCGAGACGCCAGCGCAGAAGCCTGGCGAGACGACGGCACAGCGCGGCCCGGGCTACGGGGCTGGCAAGGCGCTGCCTGCGGACGTCCACATCGGGCGTATCACGCTGCAAGGCGGCAACATCAACTTCACGGACAACTTCGTCAAGCCGAACTACACAGCGAACCTGACGGATATTGGTGGGCAAATCGGCGCATTCGGCACGGCGACGACCGAGCCCGCTGCGGTCTCGCTACAGGGCAAGGTCAACCGGAATTCACCAATCGGCATCAACGGCAAGATCAATCCGCTGGCGCCGATGGCGTTCGTGGATCTGAGTGCCAAGGCCGACGGCATCGAGCTGACCAATCTCACGCCGTACTCCACGAAGTACGCGGGCTACCCCATCGACAAGGGCAAGCTCACGGTCGATGTGCACTACCTGCTCGATCAGGCGAAGCTGACGGCGAACAATCACATCTTCATCGACCAGTTGACGTTCGGGGATCACGTGGACAGCCCGACGGCGACCAATCTTCCGGTGCGTCTGGCGGTATCGCTGCTGAAGAATTCGCGCGGCGAAATCGATGTGGACATCCCGATCTCCGGCTCGCTCGACGATCCGCAGTTCAGCCTTGGCGGGGTGATTTTCCGGGCGTTCGTGAACCTGATCGTCAAGGCGGCGACGGCGCCGTTCAGTTTGCTGGCGTCGGCGTTTGGCGGCGGCGACCAGGAGCTGGGCTACGTGGAGTTCGCGCCAGGCAGTGCGCGCCTGACGCCGGAGAGCGAGAAGCGGCTGGAGACGCTGGTCAAGGCGCTGACGGATCGCACGGCGTTGAAGCTGGATATCGAGGGTCGGGTCGATCCGGCGAAGGATACTGACGGTCTGCGCAAGGTAGCGGTGGAGCGCGCGATCAAGGCGCAGAAGGTCAAGGCGATGGTCGGCAAGGGAGAGAGCATCGACGTGGACACCGTGAAGGTAAATCCGGAGGAGCGCAGCAAGTACTTGACGGCAGCTTACAAGGCGGCCGACTTTGCCAAGCCGCGCAACCTGATCGGGTTTGCGAAATCGCTGCCGGACGACGAGATGGAAAAGCTCATGGAGACGAACGTCAAGGTGGGCGACGACGATCTGCGGGCGCTGGCGGATCGGCGGGCGCAGCGCGTACGGTCTTGGCTGGATGGCAAGATCGCGTCGGATCGGATGTTCGTGGTGGCGCCGAAGCTGACCGCGGACGGCATCAAGGACAAGGGGGCGACGACACGGGTGGACTTTGAACTTAAGTAGGCCATTTGTGTCATAATCAGCGTTACCACTGGGGCCGACATGGTTTCGACGTGGGTAGCGAAGCGAATCAGGGCATACCGAGGACCCGTCACCTCGTTAATCAATGGGAAAATTAGTAACTGCAAACGATAACTCGTACGCACTGGCTGCCTAAGGGCGCCTGCCTCGCACTAGCTCTCTGACGGGTTAGGGTAGCAATACCAAGCGAGGTTATTCACGTCAGATAATCTTCGGTGGTGCCACGGCGCCGGAGCCTAAAATCAAGTGGATCGCTGTTGCGTAGCGTGTTCGTCCGCGACAAAACGGTTAAATCAAATGACTGAACTAAGTATGTAGAACTGATCGTAGAGTACTTGCGGACGCGGGTTCGATCCCCGCCGGCTCCACCAATACCAATGCCCAACTGTGTATGCAGTTGGGCATTTTTTTCGTAAGTCCGCGTCCCTGCGCGGGTTCCTGCGGGTTCCTGCGGGTTCTTGCGGGTTCTTGCGGACTTCGGCTTCCCCGGCCGCTCCCGAAAAACGCCCGTTTTCACTCTCTCCGGGCCATTTTTCTCTCCGGCCTCGCCCTCCCCAAGTGGCCCAAAGTCCGCAAAGGCCACGGTTCGACGCCATAAAAATCAACAGCTTACGCGCGAACGAATCAAGCGGTTGTTTTTTGGCATCGGTTGGCGAAGGAAACCGCCCCGATTCGGAGAGTGGAGATACGCCAAAGATTGCGTCAGAGATTCGAAAGTGTTGAAGGGTCGAGGCTGTCTTTGAAGGCAGGTACCGGCCATGACCTGAACCGCCCCAGATTTCCAACTCGTCCGACTCAGGCCCCTGGCGCCCCACATCCTGCCGTACTCGTGACCTCGATTGGAAACGTCACCCGAGCCCCGAGCCCATCCTCAGCCAAGGCGGAATGCGCAGCTCGGCCATCACGACTGGTCTAACACCATACTCTTTCCAAAGAAGTTTCAGGCTATCCTTCCTAAAAGAACAACCTGCGGGGACCACATGCCTAAGACCAACCTCGAAATCGTGCAGCCGCCGAAGCGGGCACCGCGCGATGCCGCACTCAATGATCAAGACGCTATCGACAGATCACGCACCGCTGAGATCGTGCTTGCACTTTGTGGGCCGATGGGCACCCCGTTACACGATGTAGCAAAGACGTTCAAAGACTTGCTTGAGGGGACTGATTTGAACCACACCGGATTTGGTGGAGGCTCGAATTCTTGAGAGAATCGAGCCATGAACAAGAAAGCAACGAAGTTTTCC
>NZ_CABPSL010000006.1 GCF_902459665.1 Pandoraea cepalis
CGGTCCGCGCCGATCGCCAGCGCCGTGCGCAGCGTCTCCTGCGCTTGCGCCACGCCCGCCGACACCGCGATCACTTCCGTCGCCACGCCCGCTTCCTTCAGGCGCACCGCCTCCTCCACCGCGATTTCGTCGAACGGATTCATCGACATCTTCACGTTCGCGATGTCGACGCCACTGCCGTCGCTCTTCACGCGAACTTTTACGTTGTAATCCACTACCCGTTTGACCGGTACCAGGATCTTCATGAACTCGCTCCAAAGTTACGTTAACGTCAATCCGCTGTCATTATAACCACACAGCGAATGACGCATTTGTTGTCGATTCAATGCATTTTGTGGCGTTAATTCGTGATGCCCGTCTGATTTGCCGCAAATGCACAATCCGCAAGTCAGCGACGCCATAACGCGACCGGTACGCGCTGTCACGCAACCGATTAACCCCGAACGATCGTGCTACTTTTATGGAAATCTCGACGGGCAGCCAGTCCCCGTGTGGTGCATTTCCTCTAGAGAAATCACCCCGCCGCTCAGGCGCCTATGATCGAATGGCGCACCCGATAATCGCTGTGCCATCGCACGCGTGACGGCCACTCGGCCAACGCGTCAGGAGGAGACATGACTACGTATTCCGAATCGCGCCTGCACGCGAGCGACGGCCTTTCACTGCACGTCCATTGCTGGACGCCCGATACCGGGGGCGCGCGCTTGCGCGCGGTGGTGGCCATCATCCACGGGATGGGCGAGCACGGCGGGCGTTACGCACGCCTGGCGGAGCACTTCGCCGCGCAAGGCCTCGCCACCGTCACTTACGACCTTCGCGGGCACGGCCGCTCGGGCGGCGCGCGCGTCTTTGTGAAGCATTTCGACGAGTACCTCGACGACACTGAAATCTTCCTCACGCATGTGCGCACCCAGTTCGGTCCGGCACCGTTGTTCCTGCTCGGCCACAGCATGGGGGGCGCCATCGCAGCCTTGTACACCATCACTCGGGCACCGGCGAACGTGCGCGCGCTGATGCTGAGCAGCCCGGCGCTCGCGCCCGGTGAGCCCGTCGCCCCATGGATGGTGAAAGCCGGGCGCTGGGTGTCGCGCTGGCTGCCCAAGGTGCCCGTCTTCAAGATCGATCCTGCCATGATCGCGCGCGACAAGGCCGTGGTGGCCGCCGCGAAGCAAGATCCACTCAACGCCTATCGCGGCACGCCGGCGCGCACCGCCGCCGAGCTGCTCGACGCGATGGCGCGCATTCACGCCAACGCCGACGCGCTACGTCTGCCGCTGTACGTCTTCCACGGCACCGCCGACCGACTCACCGCCCCATGGGCAAGCGAGCAATTCCACGGCAACGCGGGCTCGCAGGACAAGACACTGCGCCTCTATCCCGGGCACTTTCACGAAACGCTCAACGATCTCGATCGCGAAAAGGTCATCGACGAACTGACACAGTGGCTGATGCAACACCTGCCCGAGACGCCAGTGGCGCAGCCGACGCAACCGACCGTCGGGGCACACGACAGCGTCTGAGCATTGGCGTGGGCCAAGCACCCGACACACGCCCGGAACCCCGCACGCGAGCAGGGTCTCGTCACGCGCTGCCCTGCTGCGCGCTACACTGAAGACGTGTGGAACTGCGAGGAGCCTCCGGCATGCAAGCGCAGACGAAATACTCGCCGCAAACGGTCACCGGCATGCATTTCTGGACGCCGACGATCTTCAGTATCAAGACCACGCGACCGCCCGGCCTGCAATTTACAGCGGGACAGTTCGTGCGGCTCGGACTTCCCGACGACGACAGCGAAAGCGGCGAGATGATCTGGCGCCCCTATTCATTGGTGAACTCGCCCAATGAAGATACATTGGAGTTCTACCTGATCACGATTCCCGAGGGGAAACTCACGCCCCGTCTGGCGCAACTCAAGGTCGGCGACACGCTCTTCGTCGATCACACCGCCTATGGCTTCCTGACGCTCGACCGATTCACCGGCGGCGAAGACCTCTGGCTGCTCGCCACCGGTACTGGTCTGGCACCCTTTGTGTCGATCCTGCGCGACCCCGCGGTATGGCACCGCTTCAAACGCCTCTTCGTCGTGCACAGCGTGCGATGGGCGCACGACCTCGCCTATTACGACGAGCTGAAGCATTTCTCGCACCCCGACGTCGATCCGTCGCTGGTCGATAAACTGAATTACGCCGCGTGCGTGACGCGCGAGCAAGCGCCAGGCGCGCTGAACGGACGTGTGACGTCGCTGCTGGCGTCAGGCGAGCTGGAGAAGGCGATGGGGGCGACGCTCGACCCGGCCACGTCGCGCATCATGGTTTGCGGCAATCCGGACATGATCAAGGCGCTGCGCGCCTGGTTCACCGACAAGGGATACGCCGTGAGCCGTACGGCGATGCCCGGGCCGCTCGTGCTGGAAAAGCAGTGGTAAGGCGCGAGAATCGCGAAACGATTCGATAAGCACGTTCGGCGCCCAAAACGCATCGGGCGCTTCGGGCCGCCGTCCCCGTCAGTCGGGCCGCTTCGCCCAGTCGGGGGCGCGCTTCTCGATGAACGCTTGCACCCCTTCCAGCGCACATTCGTCCATCATGTTGCAGGCCATCGTCTGCCCGGCCATCTGATAAGCGGCCTCGATGCCGGTCTCGACCTGCCGGTAGAACAACCCCTTGCCCGCTGCCACCGCCGCGGCGGGCTTCGCCAGGATCGAACGGCATAGCGCCGCCACTTCCGCGTCAAGCCGCTCCATTGCCACCACACGATTGACGAGACCGCGCTCGCGGGCCGTCTGCGCGTCGATGAAATCGCCCGTGAGCAGCATCTCCATCGCCTGCTTGCGCGAGAGATTGCGCGAGAGGGCCACACCCGGCGTCGCGCAGAAAAGGCCGACGTTGATGCCGGAGACAGCGAAGCGCGCCGCCGACGTCGCCACCGCCAGATCGCACATCGCAACCAGTTGACATCCCGCCGCCGTTGCAATGCCATGCACGCGGGCAATGACCGGCTGCGGCATGCGCTGCATCGTCAGCATCACACGCGTGCATTGATTGAACAGCGCGCGGTAGCTGTCGAGCGACGGTTCGGCGCGCATTTCCTTGAGATCGTGTCCGGCACAGAACGCCGGACCGGCGGCCGCCAGCACAACCACGCGCGCGCTGGCATCGCGCTGCGTGTCGTCGAGCGCACGTTGCAGCGCGTCGAGCATCGCTATCGAGAGGGCGTTGAATTGACGCGGGCGATTCAGCGTCAGCGTGACCACACCGGCCAGCTCGCCTTCACCTCGCGTGACGAGAACAAGCGGCTCAGGCGTCGCTGTCGTCGCTGTTGTCGCTTCGGATGCGGTCATGGTCTCTCTCCCGTACCGCGTCGTCTCGCGCGGCATCGCACAGTCGTCAAGCGCGAATTATCAAACGTCGGCGAGCACTTTCAGATGCGCCACGACACTGCGTCCGAGCGCCGAAAGGTTGTAGCCGCCCTCCAGGCAGCTCACAATGCGCCCCTTCGCATGACGATCCGCCACCGCTTTCACGCGTTCGGTGATCCACGCGAAGTCCGCCTCGGTCAGACCGAGATTGCCGAGGTCATCTTCGCGGTGCGCGTCGAAGCCCGCCGAGAAGAAGATCATCTCCGGACGGAACGCGTCGAGTTGACCCAGCCAGCCGTAGTCGATCGCCTCACGGACCTGCATGCCCGAGGTACGCGCGGCGATCGGAATGTTGAGCATGTTCGGTGCCGGATCGACCGCGCCCGAAAACGGGTAGAAAGGGTGCTGAAAAATGCCGCACATCAGCACGCGTTCATCGTTGCCGAACGCGGCTTCCGTGCCGTTGCCGTGATGCACGTCGAAGTCGACGATCGCCACCCGCGAGAGTCCGTGCACTTCGAGCGCGTGCGCCGCAGCGATCGCCACGTTATTGAACAGACAAAAACCCATGGCGCGCGTAGGCGTGGCGTGATGGCCCGGCGGGCGAACGCTGCAAAACGCGTTGTCGAGCTCGCCGCGCAGCACGGCATCGGTCGCCGCAATCGCCGCACCGGCCGCACGCGTGGCCGCACGCCACGAATACGGGTTGAGCAACGTGTCGGGATCGATCGGGAAATAGCCGGACTCGGGGATGTTGTCGCGAATGAAGTCGATGTGATCCTGCGTGTGCACGAGCCGCAGGCTGGCCTCGTCGGCGGCTGGGGCTTCACGGCGCTCGAGCAGGCCGTCGATGCGTCCTGCGATCAATTGGTCCTCGATGGCACGCAGCCGTTCGGGACATTCCGGATGCCACTCGCCCATTTCGTGACGGATGCAATCGGGGTGCGTATAAAACCCGGTAGCCATTCGGTGTGTCGCCTATCGCTTCGAATCGTTATGGTGGGACGGGTGGGGGACGCCCGCCGTGCCGTGCGCCTCGCGTCCGGTAGCGGCCGGGCGGAGCGCGTGGCATGCGATGCCGCACTACACTGGCGCTCGCTTGCCGATGGCCGGCATCCCCCATGAGTCCTGTCACGGACAGTGCTCAGGCCTTAAGGTATCACAGGTGCACTCGGTTATACTGCCAAGCAGTCTCCCAGCAGACCCGTGTCAGCCGGCAAGGGCCGTTCACCTGAATTTCGGGACGGCGGGAACCGGCATGAATGGTTGATGCTCTCGTTATCGGCGCGTATCGGATCACTGACGCACGCCCTGACGAACGCGTCAACGCGACTAACGCGACGGCGGCCAAGGTGGCTGCGTTGCCTTCGGACTTCATACAGGCCTGACAGACAGCATGACATCACCGGTACGGATGTACGATTCGCTCTCGCCGGCGCACACGCGCCCGCCCCATCGACCGGACACTGACCGCCCTCGCGCGGCTGCCCTGCGCAAACGTGCCGACACCCCCTCCCTCTCGCCACTGTTGCGGCTCGCGCAGGCGTTCGGCGTGGCGCTTTGCGTCGGCACGTTCGCGCTGACGTCTGCCGGCGTGCACGCGCAAACACGCGCCAAGCCGATCGCAAAAGCGGAATTCGAGGAAGAGGTCGTACCGCAACGCTATGCGGCGAACCCCGAGGTCGACGCGTTCATCAACGACCTCGTGGCGCGCGACGGATTCGATCGCGCCGAGCTGCAAAATGTCTTCTCGCGCGTGGTGTTCTCGCAGACGGCGGCGCGTCTGGCGGCACCGCCCGCCACGCCCGGCCAGAAGAACTGGACACGGTACGAGCGGAATTTTCTCGATAACACGCGCATCAACGGCGGCGTGCGTTTCTGGAACCAGAACGCGGCGGCACTCGCGCGCGCGGCGAAACAATATGGGGTGCCCGAGGAGATCATCGTCGCGATCATCGGCGTCGAGACCATTTACGGGCGCAACATGGGCAACTTCCGCACCATCGATGCGCTCACCACGCTGGCGTTCGACTATCCGCCCGCCCGCAACCGGTCGGAGCGCATGGCGCTGTTTCGCAACGAGCTGGAAAACCTGTTGCTCTACGCGCGCGAGCGCGGGGTCGATCCGTTCGGCATCTACGGTTCGTACGCGGGCGCCATCGGCATTCCGCAGTTCATGCCGTCATCGATCCGCAACTACGCCGTCGATTACACCGGCGACGGCAAGATCAACCTCACGAACGATGTGGCCGACGCCATCGGCAGCGTCGCCAATTTCCTCAAGCAGCACGGCTGGCAGGCGAAACAACCGATCGTCTGGAATATCGCCGGGGATCGCGGCAGTCAGGGGTTGGCCGAAGCCGGGGCAGACGGGCAACCTGAGCCGCATTGGAAGCTCGGCGACTTCATCAAGGCAGGCATGCTGATGAACGAGCCGCGGCTCGATGTCGGGGCATCGCTCGACACGCCGGTGCTCATCGTCGATCTGCCTACGCCGGGACAAGCCACCGAATACCGCATGGGTCTGACGAACTTCTACGTGCTCACGCGTTACAACCGCAGCTTCTTCTACGCGATGTCGGTGTACGATCTTGCCGACGCAATCAAGGCAGCGCGCGCTCCGTAAGACAGGATGCCGAGCTGCACTCGCCACGCAAAACGGGACCCACTGGGTCCCGTTTTGCATGGTGCGAGACATCCCGTCACGTGCGCGTGACCGGCACCGCAGCGCATTACGCCGGGAACACCCCGGTCGACAAATAACGATCGCCGCGATCGCACACCACGAACACGATAGTGGCGTTCTCGACTTCATGCGCCAGATTCAACGCAATCTGGCAGGCGCCCGCAGCCGAGATGCCGCAGAAAATCCCCTCTTCCGCCGCAAGACGGCGCGCCATGATTTCCGCTTCCGCCTGCGTCACGGAGATGGTGCGATCCACACGTGCCCGATCGAAGATCTTCGGCAGGTAGGCTTCCGGCCACTTTCGAATGCCCGGGATGCGCGAGCCTTCGGCCGGCTCGGCGCCGATGATCTGCACCGCGTCGCTCTGCTCTTTCAGATACTGCGATACGCCCATGATCGTGCCCGTCGTACCCATCGCGGAAACGAAGTGCGTGACGCGCCCTTCAGTATCGCGCCAGATCTCCGGACCGGTACTCTCGTAGTGCGCAAGCGGGTTGTCCGGGTTGGCGAACTGGTCGAGGATGATGCCGCGTCCGTCGCGCTGCATCTGCTCGGCGAGATCGCGGGCGTATTCCATGCCCCCCTTGACTGGCGTCAGGATGATCTCGGCGCCATACGCACCCATGCTCTGACGGCGCTCGATGGAGAGATCTTCCGGCATGACGAGGACCATCTTGTAGCCGCGAACGGCCGCAGCCATCGCCAGCGCAATGCCGGTATTGCCGGACGTGGCTTCAATCAGCGTATCGCCGGGCTTGATGCGACCGCGCAATTCGGCGTGCTTGATCATCGACAGCGCCGGACGGTCTTTCACCGACCCCGCCGGGTTGTTGCCCTCGAGCTTGCCGAGAATCACGTTGTTGCGGCGACGGATTTCGTCGTCGGGCAAACGCATCAGTTGTACCAGCGGCGTATTGCCGATGGTGTCTTCGATAGTCTTGTAGGCCATTGCGCTAAGCTGTTTCGGTCGGGAATCGGAACATTCTAATCCACCGGCCATGTCCGCGCTCAGGGGAGGGATTTCGGCCAGACATCGCAATGGCGATGCCCGGCCGCCCGTCGGGGCGTCAGAGCTTCGGTGCGCTAGCCGCCGACGGAGCCTTGGCCTTCTTTGATTTGGAGGGCTTTGCCGGGGCTGCGGCGGGCGCGGGCGCGGCCGCCGGCGCCGATGCCGCGGCAGGGGCCGCGCCCGCCTTGGCCGCCTTGGCCGCCTTGGCCGCCTTGGCATCCTTCGACTTCTTCGACCGGGTCGCCTTCGCGTCCGATGCGCCTGCGGCCGATGCCGCCACCGGAGCCGGCGTCGAAGGCTTGGCCGACATAGTCGCCGCACTTGGCGCCGCAGGCTTCATCGTCGAACCGGCGGCAGGCGTCGGCACAGGCGTCTTTTGCGTCGTCGTCGATGGGACAGGCGCCGCCGGCGTCATGGGCTTGGCGGTCGTCGCAGGTGCCACAGGCGTTTGCGCGGCAGGCGGCATCGGTTTGGCCGGTGCCGCAGGCGCCGCAGCCCCACCCTGCCCGTTGATCGTCATGCCTTCGGACTGAAGCGTGGTCACGGACTTGGCGCCCAGCCCCTTGACGCGTTTGGCAACGTCCGCCGCATCCTTGTAAGGACCGTGGGCGTTACGCTCGTCGATGATGGCTTTGGATTTGACCGGCCCAATGCCCTTGAGCGATTCGAGCTGCGCCTGATCGGCGGTATTGATGTCGACAGCAGCCATGGCCAGGCCGCACAGGGTGAAAAAGGCAACAACCGCCAGCAAGAACTTGCGAAGCATGATCTGTTCCTTATGAAGTCACTCGGGCCGATATCGAGGATATCGTGGACATCCTCGACACCCCGATTATGGCTTAACGTCCAGGAACGGCTACGGATGACATCGCACGCCCACAACATCAAACAACACGGGGAGCCAGTAGGCTCCCCGTCCGTCTTGCGCCGTGATTCGCCATTTACTGCGCGAGCAACCAGCGCACGTACCGCGAGACGCCCTCACCCACCGTGTAGAAAGGCTGCTGATAACCACCCGATTGGCGAAGATGATCAATGTTCGCCTGCGTAAAGCATTGGTACTTGCCGCGCAGCGCGTCGGGGAACGGGATGTACTCCACGAGTCCCTGCTTGACCAGTTCGTCGAGCGACAGCGCCGACTCACCCGCTTCGGCGCGAAGCGTGTTGATCACGGCAACGGCGATATCGTTGAACGGCTGGGCACGGCCCGTGCCGAGGTTGAAGATGCCGCTTCGCTCAGGATGGTCGAAAAAGTGCAGGTTCACCTTCACCACGTCTTCCACCGACACAAAGTCGCGGCTTTGCGTACCGGCAGCGTAGCCGTTGTATTCACCGAAGAGCTTCACCCGACCATTGGCGCGGAATTCGTTGAAGTTGTGGAACGCGACCGAGGCCATACGCCCCTTGTGCGCCTCACGCGCGCCATAGACGTTGAAGTAGCGAAAACCGGCCACCTGACTCGGAAGCTTGCCGCCGGCCTCGCGCATCGCCCGACGCACGATCTGGTCGAATAGAAACTTCGAGTAACCGTAGACGTTGAGCGGTTTCTCGAATTCCCGCGTTTCCACAAACGTTTCCGACGCACCGTACGTCGCCGCAGACGAGGCGTAGAGGAACGGCACGGTCTGCGCCTGGCACGCTTCGAACAACGCACGCGTATAACGGAAGTTGTTCTCCATCATGTAGCGGCCGTCGGTCTCCATGGTGTCGGAGCAGGCGCCTTCGTGGAAAATCGCGCGCACACGGCCGAATTCACGACGCTGGAAGCGCGCGACGAAGTCGGTCTTGTCGAGGTAATCGCTGATCTCACAGTCGACCAGGTTGCGGAACTTGTCGGCGCGCGTGAGGTTGTCGACTGCCACGATGTCGGTTTCGCCGCGCTCGTTGAGGGCTTTGACGAGGTTGGCGCCAATGAAGCCCGCGGCACCGGTCACGATGATGGTCATGTCAGTTCGGAAAAGAGTTCGGTGTAGTCCACAGTCGCCGTACCCAGCTTGCCGACGACAATACTGCCCGCGCGATTGGCGAGCACAACGGCCTGCGCGAGCGGCAGGCCCGCAGAAAGCGATGCGGCGAGCGTTGCGATCACAGTGTCGCCCGCGCCTGAAACATCATACACTTCGCGTGCCTGCGCCGGCACGTGCAGCGCGCCGCTCGCGGTGAAGAGCGTCATGCCTTCTTCCGAACGCGTGAGCAACAGCGCCTCGAGATCAAGCGACTCACGCAGGGTCTGCGCGCGGGCCGTCAGGTCATCTTCCGAGCGCCATTCGCCCACGACTTGCTGCAATTCAGAGCGGTTCGGCGTCAGGATGCTGGCGCCGCGATATCGCTCGTAATCACTGCCCTTCGGGTCGACAAGTACCATTTTGCCTGCGGCGCGCGCCGCTTCGATCATCGGCTGCACATGCGTCAATCCGCCCTTGGCGTAATCCGAGAGCAGCACGACGTCGAAGCTGTCGAGCAGTTGACGATACTGATCGAGCACCGCCAGCAGCACTTCCCGCGCCGGCTGATTCTCAAAATCGATACGCAGCAATTGCTGCTGACGCGACACGATGCGCAGCTTGATCGTCGTCGCCAGATCGGCGTCGCGAGTCACAAAGGCCGTCACGCCGCTCTCGTCGAGCAGGTCGACGACACGCTCGCCCGGTTCGTCTTCCCCCAGCACGCAAAGCAGACCCGCCTGCGCCCCCAGCGACGCGGCGTTGAGCGCCACGTTCGCCGCACCGCCCAGCCGCTCTTCGTTGCGCTTGACGTGCACCACCGGCACCGGCGCTTCCGGGGAAATGCGATTGACGTCGCCGAACCAGTAGCGATCGAGCATCACGTCGCCGACGATCAGCACGCGCGCGCGGCCAAACGCCGCGCGAGGCACGGTGGGCACGCCGGGTGCCTGCACCGTGCGCGTGAGTGAAGTTGCCGTCAATGTCATCTGTCGTTCCTCGTAACTCAGGCCGACTCGTGCAACCCACGGCCGATGCCGTGGTACTCGATGCCCAGCTCCTTCATGGCGTCCGGTTCATACAGATTCCGGCCGTCGAAAATCAGCGGCAGCGAAAGCGCCGCCTTCACGCGCGCGAAGTCCGGGCTGCGGAACGCCTTCCATTCCGTGACGATGACGAGCGCGTCGGCGCCCGTCAGCGTGTCGTTCTGCGTCGCACAGAATTCGATGCGGGCGTGCGCCTCGGCATCGTCTGCGAAGTCGAGCGCGACCACGCGGCGCGCTTCGTCGAGCGCCACCGGATCGTAAGCGCGCACCCGGGCGCCACGACGCACCAGCTCGGCGATGACGCGGCGGCTCGGGGCTTCGCGCATGTCGTCGGTATTCGGCTTGAACGCCAGCCCCCACAACGCGAACGTCTTGTCCGACAGATCGTCGCCGAGGCGGTTGACAATCTTGTCGATCAGCACGGCCTTTTGCGTTTCATTGACGGCTTCCACTGCGTTGAGAATTCGCAACGGCAGGCCATAGTCCTCGGCGGTGCGCACGAGCGCCTGGACGTCCTTCGGGAAGCACGAGCCACCGTAGCCGCAGCCGGAGTACAGGAAGTGGTAGCCGATACGCGGGTCCGAGCCAATGCCCTTGCGCACGTCTTCGATATCCACGCCGACGCGATCAGCCAGATTGGCCATCTCGTTCATGAACGAGATACGCGTGGCGAGCATGGCGTTTGCCGCGTACTTGGTAAATTCCGCCGAGCGCACGTCCATGTACAGGGTGCGCTCGTGGTTGCGGTTGAACGGCGAATACAGGCGCTTCATCATCGCGCGCGCCTGTTGGCCGTCGGCGTCGTCGTCCACACCGATCACGATACGATCCGGGCGCATGAAATCGTCAACGGCCGCGCCTTCCTTCAGGAATTCGGGGTTCGAAACGACGGAGAACGACACGTTTTCGCCACGCTTGCCGAGTTCGTCGGCCACCGCGGCGCGCACCTTGTCGGCCGTACCGACCGGCACTGTCGATTTATCGACGATGACCTTGAAGCTCTTGGCGTAGCGGCCGATGTTGCGTGCCGCGGCCACGACATATTGAAGGTCGGCCGAGCCATCTTCGTCCGGGGGCGTGCCCACCGCGATGAACTGAACGTCGCCATGGGCGACCGAGGCCTCGACATCGGTCGAAAATTGAAGGCGGCCAGCGGCGCGATTGCGCGCGATGACTTCCTGCAGGCCGGGTTCGTGAATCGGCACGCCGCCGTTGTTCAGGATTTCGATCTTGCGCGGATCGACGTCGAGGCAGAACACGTCGTTGCCGACGTCCGCCAGGCACGCCCCAGTGACGAGGCCGACGTATCCGGAGCCGATGATAGTGACTTTCATGATTGCGCGAACTAAGAGTAATTAGGAGGCCGCCGGCACGTCGACACGTCGCGGCGTATAGGTCTCCCAGCCGTTACAGCCGGGGCATTGCCAATAAAACAATCGCGCGCGGAAGCCGCACTGGTCGCAGACATACCGGGGCAACGACTTGGTACGCTGCGTGATGAGCTTGCCCATGAGCTGCAGG
This sequence comes from Pandoraea cepalis, assembly GCF_902459665.1. GTDB lineage: Bacteria > Pseudomonadota > Gammaproteobacteria > Burkholderiales > Burkholderiaceae > Pandoraea > Pandoraea cepalis. The sequence continues at coordinate 11,561 of NZ_CABPSL010000006.1, forward strand.
TCCGACTGCGTGTCGCCGTGCGCCGTGGCGGCATGGGCTTCGAGCAGGCGCACCATGCCGGGCGCGCTCGGCGCGCGGTGCATCTGTTCGCGCATGAGCTTGAGCGCCGCTTCCGGGCCTTCGAGGGCAATCGACTGCTCATAGACGATCTCCAGCAGATCGTCCGACGGATTCTTGCGCAGCGCATCGCTCAGCACGGCGAGCCCTTCTTTCGCCCGACCCAATGCCTCGTACGCCCGCATCAGGCGCTTGGCCGCCAGGCCGAGGTACACCGGATTCTGCTGCTCGATGGTGCGAAGCACGCGCAACGCGCCTTCGGCGTCGCCCGCAGCGAGCAGCATGTCGCCGCGCAGCAGCGGCGCACGCACGTTGGCGGGATTGACCGCGAGCGCAGCGTCCAGCGCTTGCGTAACGGCGTCGGCGTCCTTGCGTTGCAGCGCTTCCTGCGCCAGCTCGCAGTGGAACTGCGCGATCTCCTTGCGGTACGACACGGCAGGGTCGAGGTCACTCAGCGCCTCGGCCTCGGTCAGCGCCTTGTGCCATTCCTTCTCGATCTGATAGATCGTGAGCTTTGCATGTTGCGCTGCCTTGGCGTAAGCCCCGGTGTGCAATCGGCCGAACGCCTCTTCGGCACGGTCCAGCAACCCCGCCTTGAGAAAATCGTGGCCAAGCTCGTAGAGCGCGTGCTCATGATCGGCTGACGGCAGGTCATGGCGCGAGAGCAGGTTCTGGTGCACACGAATGGCGCGCTCCGTCTCGCCGCGACGACGGAACAGACTACCCAGCGCGAAGTGCAGCTCGGTGGTCTCGGGATCAAGCTTGGCGACTTCGATGAAGGCATCGATCGCCTTGTCGGGCTGCTCGTTGAGCAGGAAGTTCAGACCGCGAAAGTAGGACGCCGGCAGATTACGGCTCTCGGAGAGCAAGCTGCGCAGATCCAGGCGTGCGGCCACCCAGCCGCAGCCAAAAATCACGGGGATGGCCAATAGCCACCAGACCTCGAATTCCATGAATGCGTGTTGTCGTTGAAACAGTCGATGAAGAGGGCGCGCGTCGCGCGCCGTGTCGCCCGAATTAGACCGGCGGTAGCATCGGCGGTTGATCCCCCGCCTCGGGGTCGCGTTGCGCACGGGCCAGATCGCGCCGCGTGCGGCGTAGCTCCAGGCGCTGACGCATCAGGCTCGGCAATGTCGCGAGCACGCCGATGACGCCACCGACCACGAAAAACGCCAGGCCGATCATGATGAGCGGTGCCGTCCACGTATGCCCCAGGAAAAGGTTCAACGTGACTTCGCCCGTGTTGGCGAGCGCGAGACACAGCAACACCACAAACACGATGAGACGAACGATCCAAACAATCAGCTTCATGCCGAAAGGCTCCTGCGGCAGGGTTGCCGTATGTTTTGCGACTTGAGCGGCCCCGGGCCACGGCGTCGATGCCGCCGACGCACCCGGGCCGGCACGTGGCCGTATTGTACCGGATGTGCTCCGTCAGGCGCCGTTACTGCAGCAAGCTTCACATTGGCGCCAATGGCCCGCACGTCTTGCCGCCAAATGCAAAAAAAGCGCCCGAAGGCGCTTTTCTCGCGTAGTAGATCCCAAAGGGCCTTATTGGTCCGACGCCTTGTGATCAACCCGCTCTCGCAACTCCTTGCCGGGCTTGAAGTGCGGCACGAATTTCTCCGGCACCATCACTTTCTCACCCGACTTCGGATTGCGGCCGACACGCGGTGGCCGACGGTTGAGCCCGAAGCTACCGAAACCGCGGATCTCGATTCGATGACCGCGCGCAAGCGCGTCTGCCATCGCATCGAGAATGGTCTTCACCGCGAAATCGGCATCCTTGAGCACCAACTGGGGAAACCGCGCCGCCAACTGGTTGACCAATTCAGACTTGGTCATAGGCCTTGGACCTTACTGATTCTGGCTGTCCAGCTTGGCTTTGAGCAGGGCACCCAGATTCGTGGTGCCGCTCGCTGCCGAGCTATCCGACGACATCTTGCTGATCGCTTCTTGCTGTTCAGCCGAATCCTTCGCCTTGATCGACAGGTTGATGTTGCGCGATTTGCGATCGATGTTGACGATCATTGCATTGACGGCTTCACCTTCCTTGAGCACGTTGCGGGCATCTTCCACACGGTCGTGCGAAATTTCCGAAGCGCGCAGGTAACCTTCGACGTCTTCACCCAGCGACACGACGGCACCCTTCGGGTCGACGGCCTTGATGGTACCGTCAACGATCGAGCCCTTGTCGTGAATGGCCACGAACGAGTTGAACGGATCGCCTTCGAGCTGCTTGATGCCCAACGAGATGCGTTCCTTCTCGACGTCGATGCCCAGAACCACGGCTTCGACTTCGTCGCCCTTCTTGTACTTGCGCACGGCGTCTTCGCCGGTTTCGCTCCACGACAGGTCCGACAGGTGAACCAGGCCATCGATGCCGCCCGGCAGACCAATGAACACGCCGAAGTCGGTGATCGACTTGATGCCGCCCTTGATCTTGTCGCCCTTCTTGAAGTTGCGCGAGAAGTCGTCCCACGGGTTCGCCTTGCACTGCTTCATGCCCAGGCTGATACGACGACGGTCTTCGTCGATCTCGAGCACCATGACTTCGACTTCGTCGCCCAGCTGGACAACCTTGGTCGGTGCAACGTTCTTGTTGGTCCAGTCCATTTCCGACACGTGAACCAGGCCTTCGATGCCCGATTCCACTTCGACGAATGCGCCGTAGTCGGTAATGTTGGTGACCTTGCCGAACAGGCGGGTGCCTTGCGGGTAGCGGCGAGCAATGCCTTCCCACGGATCGTCGCCGAGTTGCTTGACGCCCAGCGAGACACGGCCCTTCTCTTGATCGAACTTGAGGATCTTGGCGGTGACTTCCTGGCCAACCGACAGCACTTCGCTCGGGTGACGCACACGACGCCAGGCGATGTCGGTGATGTGCAGCAGGCCGTCGATACCGCCGAGGTCGACGAATGCGCCGTAGTCGGTGATGTTCTTGACCACGCCCTTGACGATCGCGCCTTCCTTGAGCGTCTCGAGCAGCTTGGCGCGCTCTTCACCCTGGGTGGCTTCGATCACGGCACGACGCGAGAGCACAACGTTGTTGCGCTTGCGATCGAGCTTGATCACACGGAATTCGAGGGTCTTGCCTTCGTACGGGGTCGTGTCCTTGACCGGACGCGTGTCCACCAGCGAGCCCGGCAGGAATGCGCGGATGCCGTTGACCATGACGGTCAGGCCGCCCTTGACCTTGCCGGTAATCGTGCCGGTCACGAGCTCGCCCGATTCGAGGGCCTTTTCCAGTTGCAGCCACGAGGCCAGACGCTTGGCCTTGTCGCGCGACAGCACGGTGTCGCCGTAGCCGTTTTCCAGGGCGTCGATCGCCACGGAAACAAAATCGCCGGCCTGAACTTCGACCTCGCCCTGATCATTCAGGAATTCTTCGATAGGGATGTACGCTTCGGACTTGAGCCCGGCGTTGACGACCACAAAGTTGTGGTCAACCCGAACGACTTCTGCGCTGATGACTTCACCAGCACGCATGTCTTGACGGGAGAGCGACTCTTCGAAGAGTGCCGCGAATGATTCGTTAGTCGAGGTTTGCAGGTCGGACATAAATGTGGATTACGCCGCTGACGTCCGTCACCCGAAGGGGGGGTTGACGATCACGCACAACGGTTGGGTTAAAGGTTGACAAAGCCACGACGGGTGACTGCATGAAACACCCTGTCAGGCGCCTTGCGGATACTGCACCTGCGCGAACCATTCGAGCACCTGGGCCACCGCCTGATCGACGTTGAGCCCCGACGTGTCGAGTACCCGCGCACCCTCTGCTGGCCGTAGGGGCGCTTCGGCACGGGTACGATCCCGCGCATCGCGCGCCTCAAGATCCAGCATCAGACTGTCTATGTTAGCAGAAAATCCTTTTTCTATCAATTGCTTATAACGCCTCTCGGCGCGCGCCTGCGGTGTGGCCGTCAAAAACACCTTCAGATCGGCCTCCGGGAAGATCACCGTGCCCATGTCGCGACCGTCCGCAACGAGGCCTGGCGCGGTCTTGAAGGCCCGCTGAAGCGACACGAGCGCGTGACGGACCGCCTTGTGCACGGCGATGCTCGATGCCCGGTTGCCGATCGCCTCGGCGCGTATCGCGTCGGTGACGTCCTCCCCGGCCAGCCAGATGCGCTGCTCCTTGAACCGCACATCGAGCGTCTCGGCGAGCACCGTCAGCGCCCCGACGTCGTCCGGATCGATCCCGTGCCGGGCGCTCGCCAGCGCCGTCAGCCGGTACAGCGCCCCACTGTCGAGATAGTGAAAGCCCAATGCATCGGCCACACGGTGTGCCACCGTCCCTTTGCCGGATGCCGTTGGGCCATCCACCGTAATGACCGGAATCGAGTCGTCCACCATCGTGAAATCAGGCATCCCTTCGTCTCTGTGTGTTCAAAACATCAAAAAATGAAATCTCGTGCGCAAATAGTCATGATTACCATTTTTGCGCAGGCACCATTGGCGCGTCCCGAAAACTCGGCCGCCGCGCAAGATCGCGATTATCCCTTAGCCAGTCCGAATGGGGGTCTCTACGCACGGCAGGGCGACATGCGGCGTGGCTCGCACCGATGAATCGGGCGCCCGGGCGCGCTCAAGGGCACGGGTGAGATAGATCCCGACCACCGGGCCGCGGCGGCCACGAGAGGCGCTATGCGAATTCGCTACCGCACGTTGTCCCGCCTTCGAACTGCCCGGGGTTAGGGTGGCAATGGGGGATCGCGACCATCGATTCGGCGACCGGCAGCGAACTCAAGCAACGCTGACCTGACCAGTATAGCCGTCGTGCCTCGCGCACGACTGACGCGCCGCCGGAATCGCGGTCTCGCGGCGGCAGGGGGCGCGACCGGCCGATGGATCCGATCGCTTCCCTTGCCCTGATTTCACTTGAAATCATCGGACGCGATGCCGAGGCGCCGCATCTTGTCGTACAAGGTCTTTCGGGGAATGCCCAGCTTTTCGCAAGCGAGCGATGCGCGTCCGCCGGACGCGCGCAACGCCTCTTCGATGAAACGCCGCTCGAACAGGTTCATCTGCTCGTCGAGCGTGCGCGGCGTCCCCTGCGGGCCGTCGTCCGGATCTCCGGTCCCGAGTCCGAGCGTAAAGCGCTCGGCGACGTTGCACAGTTCGCGCACGTTTCCGGGCCACGGGCGCGCCATCAGCCGATTCAGACGCTCGGCGCCGATCTCCGGCACCGGACGACCGTACGCCGCCGCCGCACGCAGCACAAAGTGCTCGAACAGCAGCGGAATGTCTTCCCGACGCTCCCGTAGCGAGGGGATCTCGAGCACGATCACCCCGAGCCGATAGTAGAGATCGTCGCGAAACCGCTGCTGGCGGGCGAGCTCGAGCAGATCCGCCTTCGTCGCGGCAATGATCCGGCAATTCATCGGCAGCAGTTCGTTCGAGCCAATCCGCTCGAACTGGCGCTCCTGAAGCACACGCAGGAACTTGACCTGAAGCGCCATCTGCATCGTCTCGATCTCGTCGAGAAAGAGCGTGCCGGACTGCGCATATTCCAGCTTGCCGATGCGACGTTTCAACGCCCCCGTAAACGAGCCAGCCTCATGGCCGAACACTTCGCTTTCGAATAACGATTCGGGAAGGCCCGCGCAGTTCAGCGCGGCAAAGGGTTTGTCGCGGCGCGGGCCGAAGTCGTGCAGGCAGCGCGCAACAAGCTCCTTGCCGGTGCCCGTCTCGCCGAATACCAGCACGTTCGCATCGGTATTGGCCAGTTCGAGGATCAGCTTGCGCAAATGCTCCACGGGTCGCGAATTCCCGAGGATCCTCGCATCGATACGATCACGACTCTCGAGCTGCCTGCGCACGGCCGTCAATTCGAGCGTAAGCCGTCGGTGCTCGAGCGCACGTCGCGCAAGCTCGACGATCCGCTCCGACGCGAACGGCTTTTCAACGAAGTCGTAAGCGCCGAGGCGCATGGCCTGTACCGCCATCGCGATGTCGCCGTGCCCGGTCACGAGAATGACCGGCATCGACGCGCTCATTGCCTTCACGCGTTCGAGCAGTTCGAGCCCCGTCATGCCGGGCAGACGCACATCGCTGACGACAATACCCGGAAAATCGCCGTCGATGTGCTCAAGCGCCTCCTCGGCGCTTCCAAACGCGTCGACCTCGATGTCCGCTAGCTGCAACGCCTGGACAGTACCGAGCCTCACTGCCGCGTCATCCTCCACGAGCAGCACGCGCAAGCTGTCTGGGATCACGGGTTGCCCTCCCTGTACGTACGTAGATAAATACTGAACTCGGCGCCGCCCTCCGGCCGGCCGGAGGCTTTCAGCGAACCGCTGAACTCACGCACGATGCCCTCGGAGATCGCCAACCCGAGGCCCAGCCCCGTGCCCTGCTCCTTCGTCGTGAAGAACGGCTCGAAGAGCCGCGCGCGCACAGCCTCGGAAAGCCCCATGCCGGTATCGCGCACCCGGATCACGGTCGTATTGCCATCCGCCTCGACCGTCACCTCAAGGCGTCGCACCGGGGTGATGGCCATCGCGTCGAGCGCGTTCGTGAACAGGTTCACGAGCACTTGCTCGAGCCGATTGGCATCGGCGAGCACGCGGGCATCGGCCAATTGCGCGTCGAACATGAGCTCGACCCGCTCCTTTCGCAGCCGCTGTCCAACGAGGAACAACGCGTTATTGATCGCCTCGGCGGCAACGACAGGCTGGAGCTGCGTCGGCGCCTTGCGGGCGAAGCGCTTCAGTTGCGACGTGATCCGCCCCATTCGCTCTATCAACTCGCCGATCATCCGAAGATTGGCCTCGGCGTGACTCGGCCGCCCCCGTTCGAGGAATGTCAGCGCGTTGTCCGACAGCGTACGTAGCGCCGCGAGCGGCTGATTGAGCTCGTGGGTGACGCCCGCCGCCATCTGCCCGAGCGCCGCCATCTTGCCCGCCTGCACTAGCTCCTCGAATGCCGCCTTGAGCTGCGCTTCGGTTTCCCTGTGCATCGCGACCTCGTGCTCCAGATTGCGATTTGCGCGGCTCAGCGCCGCAGTGCGCCGCGCGACCTTGCGCTCGAGCTCCTCGTTCAGTTGCTGCAGCGCCTCGCGCAGTGCCAGCCGTTGCGCGACAATGCGCCGTCGCTGCCACACCGTGAGCGCCAGTACGACGACGAATGCGAGCCCGAGCGCGGCGGATCGGGCCAATGCACGCGCCACCGCTCGCGCAGGCGCGAGATTCGACAGCACGACAATGTGCCAGTCGGTGCCCGATACGGGACGGGTAACGACCAGGAACTCGGTTGGAAACGGCTGAGGGGTCGGCAGGCTGGCGGCCAGCGGATTGTCGCGCGCCACCGACTCGATCCACGCATTGGGTGCGAGTGTGCGCTCGATGGTGAAGCCAGCGGGCATGAGTGCCCCCGGCGCATCGTACTGGTGCGTACTCACGATCTCGGCGCGCGCGGCCGCCGACAGCGGACGTAGTGTCCTGTATTTGAGCCCCGGCACCGACGACAGCATGATCACGCCATGCGAATCGACGGCGAGCACGGGCTCGGCGCCCTGTCGCCAGACCGATTCGATCCGGTCGAGATTGACCTTGAGCGTCACGACGCCAAGCACGCGATGCGCGTCGTCATAGATCCGTTCGGCCAGAAAATAGCCCGCCTCATTGCTCACGGTGCCCAACCCGTAGAAACGGCCATGGCCGTCACGCATGGCGCCGATAAAGTACGGGCGGAACGAAAAGTTCGACCCGACGAACGTCTTCGGCTGGTTCCAGTTGCTCGCCGCGAGTGTGTTGCCTTGCTTGTCCATCACGTAGAACGCGCTGGAGCCGGCGTCTGCATTGACGGTCTGCAGATAAGCATTGACCCGCGCGACCAGATCGCGATCGGTCGGATGGCGCAGCATCGAGAGTACGTCGGCATTCAGGCTCGCGAGCGACGGCAGATAACTGTAGTGTCGAACCTCGCTGGTCAGCGCATTCTCGTAGCCGTCGAGCCGGTGCGCGGCGGTGTCTCGCAGCGTGCGGATCTCCACCTGCTCCGCGTAACGATAGGCCACCCATGCGGCCACCACCGTCAGCAAGGCGAACGCGACCACGAGCGCGAGCAGAACACGCGTGCGACGCGACGTTGCGCTGACGAACTTCACGACCGCCTCCCCGCAAGCCCGCGCCCCGCAGGCCCGCGAACGTCCATTGCCCACCGCCCCATCGCACCGTCTCCTCTGAAGCCATCATTCTAACGGTGCGGCGACCGACGACCATCGGCACAAGCGCTTGTCCGGCGTACCCGATCCCCGTGCTCCGCTCGATCCTCTCGCGGGAGGGGGCCTCATCAGGCCCGCGTCCTGCGTCCGCGACGACAACGCGTCGACATCCCGGACATCGTTCGCCAAACGAACCTTACAGCCCGAAGTAAGTCTCGCGCACGGCGTCGCTCGCTTCGAGCTCCGCGCGCGAGCCCGACACGCGAACCTTGCCGTGATCGAGCAAGTAACCGCGATCGGCAAGATCGAGGAACGCGATATTCTGCTCCGCGATCAGCAACGAGGTTCCGTCGCCAATAGCCGTGCGCAACGCGTCGATCACGTGCTTGACGAACACCGGCGCGAGACCGGAGGACGGCTCGTCCATCAACAGGAGGCGGGGTTCGGCGATGAGCACCTTCGCGATGCCGAGCATCTTGCGTTGCCCCCCCGACAGGCTTGCCGCGGCTGCACGCCGCTTCGCCGCCAGTGCGGGAAAAAGCGCGAACAACACTTCCTTGCGCTGACGGATTTTCGCTTCAGGCATGAAATAGCCGCCGAGCGCGATGTTCTCGTCGATCGACAGCGTCGGAAATACACCGAGCTCCGACATGAATGCGATGCCGCGCCGAATCCGCTGATCAGGCCGCAGCATGTCAATGCGCTCGCCGTCGAGCGTGATGCGCCCGCCCGTGCACGGCAATAGTCCAATCAGCGTGCGCAGCAGCGTCGTCTTGCCCGCGCTGTTTGCACCGAGCAACAGCACGGTTTGCCCGGGCTCGACCCGCATATCGACGCCCCACAGCACCTGCATGTCCCCATAGCCGGCCTCCACGCCTTCGATTACCAGGGATGCCGTCATCATGCCGCTCCAATGAATGCAGCGATCACCTCGGGGTCGCGCGCGGCCGACGCGAGCGGTCCCTCGAACAACATGCGCCCGGCGCCGAGCACGATCACACGTTCGGTGATGCGGTTAAGAAAATCGAGCAAGTGCTCGACCACGATCATCGCGATGCCACGTGCCGACAGTCGTTGCAGCAACTCGGCAATCACATTCAATTCCGCGGGATTGAGCCCCGCGCCGATCTCGTCGACCAGCAGCAGTTGCGGCCGCGTGGCGAGCGCCCGTCCGAGATCGAGTAGCTTCTGTTGATTTACCGTCAGCGAACCCGCGACACGCGACGCCACACTGGCGAGACCGATGTCTTCGAGAATCGGTCCGATCTCGCGGGGATCCAGACGCACGCTGCGCGCCGCGACTTCAACGTTCTCATGCACAGTCATGTCGCGAAACACCTTCGGCACCTGAAACGTACGGTTGATGCCAAGGTGTACACGCCGGTGCATCGGCATGCGGTTGATCGTTTGCCCGAGGAAATCGATCGCGCCCTCGTCCGCCTGCAGGAGTCCCGAAATCACGTTGATGGTCGTCGTCTTGCCGGAGCCATTCGGGCCGACGAGACCGACGATCTCGCCGGGCACGACAGCAAAGTTCACATCGTTGAGCACGACCTGTGCGCCGAAGCGCTTGTGAACGCCCACGAGTTGCAACAATTCAGAAGACATGGATACCCCGACGTTGCAGCAGCGACAGGAGGCCACCCGGCAGAAACAGCACGAGCAGCACGATGAGACCGCCATAGATGAACTGGAAGTACTGTGGCGTGGAAATCCCGATCGCCGCGTACAGGACGTAGAGCAGCCCCGCGCCGACAATCGGCCCGATGACCGTGCCGACACCGCCGAAGAGTGCGAACACGATGGCGAACACCGAGAACTGCAACGTGAACACCGCGTCGGGATAGAACACCGAGATGCCCCATGCGTAGGTGCCGCCCGCGAGCCCGGCGATCAATGCCGACACCAGCCACGCGACGAGACGCGCCTGCACAACGTTGACGCCCGCCATCGCCGCGCTCACCGGATCCTGCTTGACCGCACGCAGCGACATGCCAAAGCCGGACGTGCGGAAGTACGCCGCAAATGCGCACGCGATGAGCAAAACGCCGAGCATGCAAGCGTAGCTTGCGCCCGGACTGTAGACCTGTTCGATCTTGAGTCCGTAGGGGCCGCCGGTCACGTCGGACAGGTTCGGGTTCGACACAACGAAGTAGATGATCTGCGACGCCGCGAGATTCGCGATCGAGAAGTAGGCGCCCGAGAGCCGCAACAGCGGCCCGAGCACCAGCCCGAGCAGTGCGGCCGCGAGGCCGCCGCCCGCGACGCACGCGAGTATGGGCAGGTGCGTATGAAGCACGAGCAGCGACGTTGCATAGGCACCACTGCCGAAAAAGCCCACATAGCCGAACGGCAAATAGCCGGTGAAGCCGTACAGCAGGTTGAGTCCCTGTGCCAGCACGATAAACGTCATGATCGTGAACAGCAGCGACTGGTTGGCGTACACATGAGGTGCCACGAGAAAGATCGCGGCAACCACTGCAAGCGTGATCGCCGGTGCGCGCAAGCGTCGCGGCGTCGTCTGTCCGGTGGGGTTCAGAGTGGTATCAAGCAAGACGCACCGCCTTTCCGAGCAAGCCCGAGGGACGAATGAGCACAATGATCAACAGCAGCGCATACGGCACTACGTTCGACCACGACGAGTAATAGGTTTGCATCAGCATCGTGCCGAGACCGAACACGAGCCCGCCGGCAATCGTGCCAAGCGGATTGCCAAGTGAGCCGATGACCACGATCGCGAACGCGGTCGTGGTGAGGTTGTCGCCAAGATCGGGCGACACCGAGCCGAGGAGATACGGCACGAACACGCCCGCGATGCCCGCGAGCGCGAGACCTGCGACAAACGCAATGGTCGACACACGGCGCACGTCGATTCCGGTGGCAACGGCCTCTTCCCGATTGGCCATCACCGCGCGAGTTGCATAGCCGAACCGCGTGCGCGAGAAATACAGCCACAGCACGACCAGCGCCGCAACGCTGATGCCGGCGGCCCACCACCAACTATCGGGAAACTGCTGGCCGAAGGCCCCCAGATTGCCGCTGCCGAGCGCATCGTCGGGCAACGAGCGCTGGTCGGCGCCGAACATCAATACCGTCAACGACTCGAGCATCTGGCCAATGCCGAAGAACAGGATGAACGACAGCATCTCCGGGTCGTCGCTGCGCTGCAGTCGCGGCACGACGGCCCGATACATCGGCCAGCCAATGATCGTTGCCGCAGCCACCGACACGGGAATGGCCCACAACGGACTCAGGCCGAAATGATGCGAGACCATCCACGCCGCATAGCTGCCCAGCACGATGAACTGCCCGTGCGCGAGATTGATGATACGCATCACGCCGAACACGAGATTGAGTCCCAGGCCGACCAGCGTGAAGAAGATACCGTACAGAATGCCGCCCATGACGGCATAAGCAAGAAGTTCCACGTTCGTCCCTTCGCAAGCGAGGATGTCGTCGCCGGCGCCGTCGTTCGGCGCCGGCCGGTTCCTGATCAGACGATGCGACTGACGATCAGTGCGTCGGCGCCGGATACACCGGCTTGCCGGTCGCATGCGAGTCCGGATACACGACGACGAACTTGAGCCCCTTGTTGCCGTCCGGCACCATCTGGGCGACCGGGAACGGTTGGCCGAGCTGCGCCCCGTTCGCATTGATCTGGAACGGCCCCAGCAGCGTGGTCGTCTTTCCGGACATGTCCATCAAGGCCTGATGGAAGGCCGGTTGTGCAAACGTCGGTGCGTCGCCAAGCATCTTCTCCATGACAATGCCCGTGTTGTAACCGGCCGAGTCGAGGAAGGTCGGATCCTTGTGTTGGTCGGCCTGGAACGCCTGCACAAATTGCGCGGTATTCATCCCGTAAGTGACCTTGTCGTACTTGACCAGCGGCGGCGTGGGGTACGTGTACGTGTAGGCGAGCGCATCGACCCCCGCATTCTTCGTGAGCAGTTGCAGCAGTTGCCCCGGGAAGATCGTGAACGTCATATCGAAATGCAGGCCGCTTTGCGACAGCGCGCGCAGGAATGCGATGTCGTTCGGCGCGTAGCCGAATTCAAGCAACGCCTGGGGATTGGCGGCCTTCGCCGTGTGCAGCAGCACGTTGTAGTTCGATTCCGTGGTCGGCACGCTGTGGTAGAACACCGGCGTCACGCCGCCCTTCGCGAGTTCCGCCTTCATCGTTTCGGCTTGCGAGGCATCGAAATCGTTCGCGCCATAGACAATCGCCACGCGCTTGATCTTCTGCTTGAGGAGGAAGTTGGCGAGCGGCACCGGCCAGACCGTCGACGACGGAATACTCACATCGGCGAGGTAATCGGTCTTCTGAGTGAAGAAGTTCGCCCCCGAGCCGGTCGGATCGATCAACAGCATGTGGTGCTCAGCCGCGAGCGGCACCGCGACCGACGTCAGCACCGACCCAAAGTCCGCCACGAGGATGTCGACCTTGTCCTGCGTGATCAACTGGTTATAGAGCGTGGTGGCCGTGGACGTCGAACTCTGGTCGTCGTACGCCACGATCTTCACGGGAATCTTCTTGCCGTATGCCTTGACGAGCACCCCGCCCTGCTTGTTGACGGTGTCGGCCCAGAACTTCAGCCCTTCGTATTGCCCCTGGGAAGCCACCGCGAACGGGCCAGTGCTCGCGTAGAGCGTGCCAATACTGATCTGTGCTGGCGCCTGTGCAGCTTGCGCCCCCAGGCTGGCGAACGCGCAGGCGATCGCGGCGGCGGTCATTTTCAGCGAAGTGGCGGTTTTACGGGTCAGTCGCGCGTGCATTGAAATCTCCTCTGGATCGTTTTGACATCAAGACCTGTCCACGCCGCGCGGCGAAAGCCGCAATGACGCCCGTGGTCAGGGTTCTGCTACGTGGGAAGCGAATGGGAACCGACGGCCTGAGGCCGGGCCGGTTGGGCCCGGCGGGTCAGTAAATGGGAAGGCGGGTGAATGTCATGACATGTCTCCTGATGATCGATATTCGATTGTTTGGAGAACGTTATGCAATTCGCATGCCAATCACATCGGCGAACGCAATGCCTTGATGCAGCACGGTGCCCGCGTGTCGCGACATGCGCATTGCGCGAAAATCCGCACAAATGCGCCGACGGGTGGCTGGGAAAAGTGACGTCCGGCTGGCTCGCGCCGGATGTGCCGGATGTGCCGGATGTGCCGGAGACGCCGAAAGCGCCGGAGAGGCCGGATGCTTCCGGGGCGTGTCAGGGCGTGTCAGGACGAGCCAGCGCAAACGAAGCGGTGGCGAACGGCATCACCGCGTTGGCGGATGCTTTGCCGGGGCGAGGCAGGCAGAGCACGCCGATCCCGAGCCGCGCGGCACGCGGGGCTATGCAGATAGACGGGAGGGAAATTGAGGTGCACCGGGCGGTCGATCTCGTGCCAGGGGCCTGGCCACGCACACGGCCCGCGTGATCGGCCCCCGAGTGGTCTTCCGACAATCAGGGGCCGATGCGCGTACGTACCGTCAGTTCTGCCCTTTCAACAACGGCGTGCAACCCAGCATGTGCAACGCGCTAGGACGCAACGCGAGCAAACTCGGTGAAATACGTCGGGAACGTCTTGGCAACGCATTTCGGATCGTTGATCGTCACCGGCACGCCGCCCAGGCTCACGAGCGAGAAGCACATCGCCATACGGTGATCGTCGTAGGTGTCGATGGCTGCGTTCGGTGTGAGTGCGGCGGGCGGCGTGACACGCAAATAGTCCGTGCCCTCCTCCACCGTTGCCCCCACCTTGCGCAGTTCGATGGCCATGGCGGCCAAACGATCCGTTTCCTTCACGCGCCAGCTTGCGATATTGCGCAGCGTGGTGGTGCCGTCCGCGAAAAGGGCGGCGACCGCGATCGTCATTGCCGCGTCGGGAATGTGATTGAAGTCCATGTCGAGCGCACGCAGCTTGCCGCTCGGCGTGTCGACGCCGTGCACTTCAATGGCGTCGTCGAACAGTGTGACGCGCGCGCCCATCGCCGCAAGGGCGTCCACGAAACGCACATCGCCCTGAATGCTGTCGCGGCCGACGCCTTCCACGCGCAGCGGCCCGCCCCCAATGGCCCCGGCGGCGAGGAAGTACGACGCCGACGACGCATCGCCTTCGACCCGGATCTCGCCTGGACTCCGATACTTCGCGCCGCTGGCATCCGCCGCCGGCAACGTGAAGCGCGACCATCCGTCTTGCCGGACATCGATGCCGAAGCGCCGCAACAGTCGCAGCGTGATGTCGATGTACGGCTTGGAAATCAGCTCTCCCTCGACTTCAACGACGATCTCGCCCGTTGCCGACGGCAACAGCGGCAACGTGAGCAGCAACGCGGTAAGGAACTGGCTCGACACATCGCCACGCACGCGAATGGGCGCCGACGGTGCGGCCACATCGGCCGGCTGGATATGCAGCGGGGGATAGCCGGCGTTACCGACGTAATCGATATGCGCGCCGAGCTGACGCAAGCCGTCAACCAGGTCGCCGATCGGGCGTTCGTGCATACGCGCCACCCCTGAGACCGCATAGTCGCCGTGGCTAAGCGCGAGCGCCGCCGTCAGCGGACGAATGGCCGTGCCCGCGTTGCCCATGAACAGCTTGGCCGTCTTGACGGGAAATGCACCGCCGCAGCCCTCAACGATGAAATCGCGCGAGTCACCGACCTGCGTACATTTGACGCCAAGCGTCGCCAAGGCGTCGAGCATGACCTTCGTGTCGTCCGACGCGAGCAGGTCGCGCACGCGGGTTGTGCCGTGGGACAACGCGGCGAGCAGCAATACGCGGTTCGAGATACTTTTCGAGCCGGGCAGGCGCAGCGTGCCTTCGGCGTGTCCGTAAGGACCGAGATCGAGCGTTTCCATTACTTTTCCTGTTGCTTGGCCCAGTTCGTGCGCGCCTGGCTGGTGCGCGCGAAGACGGCCTCGAGACCGGCGCCGTCACCGGCATCGATCAATTGACGCAAACCCGCGAGCGTCGCGACGTAGCCATCGAGTTCGGCGAGCAGTGCCTCGCGATTGGCCATACAGATATCGCGCCACATTTCCGGATTCGATGCCGCGATGCGCGTAAAGTCGCGAAAACCACCGCCCGCGAAACCGAATTTCGAGGCAGCGTCGGGGGCTTCGAGAATCTGCGCGATGAGCGCGTACGAGAGAACATGCGGCAGGTGACTGACCGACGCGAATACGCGATCGTGCTGCGTCTCGGACATTTCCGACACACGCGCCCCGGTCGCCTCCCACATCGCGCGCACCCGCGCGACGTCCTCGTGACGATTGTTCGCTTGCGGACACAGCACGACGCGCCGGTCGAGATACAAATCGGCTTTCGCTGCATCGACACCGGACAATTCCGCCCCGGCGATAGGGTGCCCCGGCACGAAGCGCCAGACCTCGTCGCCCAGTGCGGCCTTGGCGGCGGTTACGGCGTCCGTTTTGGTACTTCCCGCGTCGGTCACGATCGTATCGCCACCGAGAAACGGGCGGATCGCCGCGAGCAATGCGGGCGTCTGCGCCACCGGCGCCGCGAGCACGACGACATCGGCCCCCGCCACGGCCTCGGCCATTGACACGGCAGCCCGATCGATCACACCGAGTTCGCGCGCGCGCGCCAGCGACGCCTCGCTGCGCCCGACGCCAACGACTTCCTTCACGGCACCCGCGGCCTTGAGCGCACGTGCGAGCGAACCGCCAATCAGGCCGACGCCGCAGATGACGAGTTTATTCAGACTCATGGTGTTTCGTCCGCCGCCGCGTTATGCGGAGCGCGGGTATGACCCGAGCACTTTGCAATAAGCCGCGTTCTGACGGAGCGCGTCGAGCGCCTTGGCGACATTGGGATCGTCGCGATGGCCCTCGAAATCGACGTAGAAGTAATACTCCCACGCGCCGCTTTTGGCCGGACGCGACTCGAAGCGCGTCATCGACACGCCATTGTTCGCCAGCGGTTCGAGTAACGCGACCACGGCACCGGCGCGATTCGGCACCGAGAGAATCAGCGATGTTTGATCGTGGCCGCTCGGCGCCGGATCCTGCGTGCCGACAACGACGAATCGCGTGCGGTTGTGCGGATCGTCCTGCACATGCGCGTAGGCCACCTGCAGTCCGTACTGGGTCGCCGCGGACTCGCCGGCAATCGCCGCAATGGTCGGATCGGCCGATGCCATACGCGCAGCCTCAGCATTGCTCGACACCGCCTGCCGCTCCAGCAGCGGAAAATGCGCCGTAAGCCAGTGCTGACATTGGGCGAGCGACTGCGCATGCGAGCAGATGCGCTTGACCCCGTCGAGCGTGCCCGAGAGCGACATCAGATTGTGATGAATCGGCAAAGCCACTTCGCCGCTGATCGTCAGCGGACTTTGCAGCAGCAGGTCCAGCGTGCGCGACACGACACCCTCGGTCGAATTCTCGACCGGCACGACGCCGAAGTCCGCGCTGCCTGCCTCGACGGCGCGGAACACCTCGTCGAGCGACGGGCACGGCAAGCCTTTCACGCTTTGTCCGAAGTAGGCAAATGCCGCCTGTTCGCTGTAGGTGCCGGCCGGCCCCAGGTAAGCGACCGTCATGACCTTCTCCAGCGCACGGCTGGCCGACATGATCTCGCGCCAGATCGACGCCAGATTGTCGCCATACAACGGGCCGTCGTTGGTCTGTTGCAGACGCGAAATGACCTGCAATTCGCGCTCAGGCCGGAACACCGGCGCGCCGAACCGCTTCTTGACTTCGCCCACTTCCAGGGCGACGGCGGCGCGTTGGTTGAGCAGTTTCAGAAGCTGCGCGTCGATGTCATCGATTTTCTCCCGCAAGGGGCGCAGCAATGCGTTCAGATCGTCTTCCATGGAGCGTATTGTCGTCATGCAGTGGAACAGGGGCGGGCGATTCGGCCGTGCTTGGCGCGATGTCCCGAAGCACGTCGGGACATTCCTTTTGCGCCGGCCGTTCGCCCTCGTCAGCCGTGGCTGCGCTCGAATTCGCGCAGATAATCGACCAGCGCCTTGACGCCGGCCAGCGGCATCGCGTTGTAAATCGAGGCGCGCATGCCTCCCACGGACTTGTGGCCCTTGAGTTGCAGCAGGCCGCGCTCGCGAGCGCCGGCCAGGAAAGACTCGTTCAATGCGTCGTCGTGCAGGAAAAACGGCACGTTCATGCGCGAGCGGCAATCCTTCGCGACGGGTGTGCGGTAAAACTCGCTGCTGTCCAGGTAGCCATAGAGGCAATCGGCCTTGGCCTTGTTCTGCGCCTCCATGGCCACCAGTCCCCCCTGGCGCTTGAGCCACTGGAACACCAGACCGGCGATGTAGATCGCGTAGGTCGGCGGCGTGTTGAACATCGAGTCGTTCTCGGCAACGATCTTCCAATCGAACGCACTCGGCGTGATCGGCAACGCGCGGCCGAGCAGGTCGTCGCGCACGATGACCACCGTCAACCCCGACGGACCGATATTCTTCTGCGCACCGCCGTACATCACGCCGAACTTCGACACATCCATCGGACGCGAAAGAATGTGCGACGAGACGTCCGCCACGAGCGGCACGTTCGGCCGCCCGGCGGCGCCCAAATCGGGCGTCCAGAAATACTCGACGCCATGAATGGTTTCATTCGTACAGATATGCACGTAAGCCGGATCTTTGGACAACTGCCATTCGTCCATTGTCGGCAGGCGGGTGAACTTCTCGGCTTCGGTGCTCGCGGCGATATTGACGTCGCAATACTTGCGCGCCTCCTTCTGCGACTTCACCGACCACGACCCGGTGACGACGTAGTCCGCCGTACGACGCTCTCCCGCACGCTCGCCGCCCAACAGGTTCATCGGGATGAGCGCGTTCTCGGCCAGCGCGCCGCCCTGCATGAACAGAATCCGGTAGTTGTCCGGCACGGCGAGCAGCTCACGCAGATCGGCCTGCGCCTGCGCCAGAATGCTCATGAACTCACGTCCGCGATGGCTCATCTCCATCACGCCCATACCGGCGCCGTGCCAGTCGAGCATTTCCTCGGCAGCCTGTGCCAGCACCTCGGCCGGCAGCGCCGCCGGACCGGCCGAAAAATTGAAAGCGCGCGTCATAATGTTTTGCCACGGTAAAAGTGAAACGCAAGCCGACGGACACTGCCCCGTGCGGCTTGCGTTTCACGTCTGACGATGACTCGTTTGCGAGGCGGCGAAGACCCACTATACCGCCAGATGCCTTCGACGTGCGGGTGTCCGCCCCAATTCCGCCGCTGGACGATGGCTTTGCCGGAAAATTCTGAGCAAAACCCGGCAGTTCACACCATCAATGCAAAATGGCCGTTTGCGATCGCTCGCAAACGGCCATTATCGGTCAATCCCAGCGGGACCGGCCGAAATTTACTTCTTGGCCGGCGCCTTCGGTGCCGACTTGGCGGCCGCGGCAATCTCTGCGTCCGCTTGCTTGCTGGTCGCGTCGATCGATTGCGGCATGTACTTCTGCATCAGACCGCCAACGACTTCCTGGCCAACCTGATCCTGCACCTTGATGTACTTCTGGCCGACCGCGCTCTTGTAAAACGCCGTCAGACCCTTGATTTCGTCGGTGGTGTAGAACTTGCCATAAGCCGCGTATTGCGCTTGCACGGCATCGTTCTTGAACGCGTCGGAAGTGAAGACCTTGCCTGCCCCCTCGACGAGCTTTTGCACCGAGCGCTCTTGCAGCGTCGGCACAATGGCCTGCTTCTGCGCATCGCTCATCGTCTTGTTGGCGACCAGTTGGCGTTCGAGCACTTGCGGCGCCAATTGCTTTGCCTGTTGCTGCGCGCCGTCACCGATGGCGGCGACGAGCTTGTTCGCGTCGATGGCGTCGAGCAGGTCCTTGATGGCGGCCTTCTTGTCGGCATCGATCGGGGCGCTTTGTTGAGCCATCGCCATTGCCGGCGCTGCGAGCAGCAGCCACATCCACTTCTTGACGTTATGTTGCATAGTAATAGTCACTCCAAAGTTCGCCGGCTTTGTCCGGCGATAAATAGATGCATCCTCGCCTGGGCACTTCACTGCATCGAGCCAGATTCTACTGACTTTTCGGGGTAATGCGCCCGCAGCTTACATCGCGTTACGTCAGTCATGATTCCGTGACATCCGCTTCCGGCGTCTCGTCGCCATCTTGAGCATCACCGCCATTCTCCGCGATTTCGGCATCGGACTCGACGATGCGTTGCAGGCCCGAAAGCGTCGTGCCTTCGTCCAGGCTGATCAGCGTCACCCCCTGCGTGGCCCGGCCCATTTCGCGAATTTCCGACACGCGCGTACGGATCAGCACCCCGCCGGTCGTGATCAGCATGATCTCGTCATCCGGCTCGACCAACGTCGCCGCGACCACCCGGCCGTTGCGTTCGCTCGTCTGGATCGCAATCATACCCTTAGTGCCACGGCCGTGGCGCGTATATTCGGTGATCGACGTGCGTTTGCCGTAGCCGTTTTCAGTCGCCGTAAGCACCGACTGCTGCTCGTTCTCGGCAACCAGCAGCGCGATGACCGTCTGCCCGTCTTCGAGCTGCATGCCGCGCACGCCACGCGCTTCGCGTCCCATCGGACGCACATCGTTTTCGTCGAAACGCACCGCCTTGCCGCTGTCCGAGAACAACATGACGTCGTGAGCACCGTCGGTGATGGCCGCGCCGATCAACACGTCGCCGTCATCGAGATTCACCGCGATGATGCCCTTCTTGAGCGGACGGCTGAAGGCCGTCAGCGGCGTCTTCTTGACCGTGCCCAGGCTCGTGGCCATGAACACGAAGCGATCTTCCGTGTATGCCTTGACCGGCAGCACCACGTTGATCTTCTCGCCGTCCTGCAACGGGAACATATTGACGATCGGACGCCCGCGCGAGGTTCGCGACCCCTGCGGCACTTCATAGACCTTGATCCAATACACACGGCCGCGATTCGAGAAGCACAGAATCGTATCGTGCGTATTGGCAATGAACAGCGTGTCGATCCAGTCGTCGTCCTTGGTCGCGGCGGCCTGCTTGCCTCGGCCACCGCGCTTCTGTGCGCGGTATTCGGACAACGGCATCGACTTGATGTAGCCCGAGTGCGACAGCGTAACCACCATGTCCTGCGGCGTGATCAGGTCTTCGGTGTCGAGTTCGGTGGCGTTGTGTTCGATGGTCGAACGACGCTCGTCGCCGAACTCGGCGCGCACGGCCGTCAGTTCGTCGCCGATGATCGCCGTCACGCGTTCAGGGCGCGCCAGGATGTCGAGCAGGTCGGCGATCTGGGCCATCACTTCCTTGTACTCGGAAACGATCTTGTCCTGTTCCAGACCGGTCAGGCGCTGCAGACGCATCTGCAGAATTTCCTGCGCCTGCGTCTCCGACAGACGGTAGAGTCCATCGGCCTGCATGCCCACGGCGGCGTCGAGCCCTTCCGGACGGTAGGCCGCACGGCCGCCCTGCGTATCGCTTTCGGCCCGCGCGAGCATGTCGCGCACGACCGACGAATCCCATGCCTTTTCCATCAACGCGGCCTTCGCGATCGGCGGCGTCGGTGCCGCCTTGATGATCGCGATGAAGTCGTCGATGTTAGCAAGCGCTACCGCCAGACCTTCGAGCACATGCCCACGCTCACGGGCGCGACGCAGTTCGTAGATCGTGCGGCGAGTAATCACTTCGCGGCGGTGCGCAAGGAAGTGCACCAGCATTTCGCGCAGGTTCAGCAGCTTGGGCTGGCCGTCGACCAGCGCCACCATGTTCATGCCGAACGTGTCTTGCAGCTGCGTGTGCTTATAGAGATTGTTGAGCACAACCTCGGGCACTTCGCCGCGCTTGAGTTCGATCACCACGCGCATGCCGCTCTTGTCGGACTCGTCGCGAATGTCGGAAATCCCTTCAATACGCTTCTCGTTGACCAGCTCGGCAATACGCTCGAGCAGTGAGCGCTTGTTCACCTGATACGGCAGCTCGTCGACGATGATCGCCACGCGCTGGCCGCGATCGATGTCTTCGAAGTGAGTCTTCGCTCGCATCACCACACGACCGCGACCGGTGCGGTAGCCTTCGCGCACGCCGGAGATGCCGTAGATGATGCCGGCCGTCGGGAAGTCCGGGGCCGGAATGATCTCGATGAGTTCGTCGATGGTGGCTTCCGGGTGCTTGAGCACGTGCAGACAGCCTTCCACGACTTCGTTGAGATTGTGCGGCGGAATGTTCGTGGCCATGCCGACCGCAATCCCCGACGAACCGTTGAGCAGCAGGTTCGGGATGCGGGCCGGCAAGATCAATGGCTCTTTCTCGCTGCCGTCGTAGTTCGGACCGAAGTCGACGGTTTCCTTGTCGATGTCCGCGAGCAGCTCGTGGCCGATCTTGGCCATGCGCACTTCGGTGTATCGCATGGCCGCGGCGTTGTCGCCGTCGACCGAGCCGAAGTTCCCCTGCCCGTCGACCAGCATGTAGCGCAGCGAGAACGGCTGCGCCATACGAACGATGGTGTCGTATACAGAGGCGTCGCCGTGCGGGTGGTACTTACCGATGACGTCACCGACGATACGTGCCGATTTCTTGTATGCCCGGTTCCAGTCGTTATTCAACTCGTGCATGGCAAACAGTGCACGGCGGTGCACCGGCTTCAGGCCGTCGCGCACGTCTGGCAGGGCGCGGCCGACGATCACGCTCATGGCGTAATCGAGATACGACCGCCGCATTTCTTCTTCAAGCGAAATCGGGAGAGTTTCTTTGGCGAACTGATCCATTATTCGTATCTATCAAACCCTAATCGCGATAGGCGGTTGCCGGCGATATGATCTTAAGATTCTAACATGCCCGTCATTGGCATCCGAAACGAGCGTGATGCGACGCACAAGACATGTCCGGCATGCCAAAACGATCGGCGACGACGAAGAATGAAACGGTTGGCGAGGGGCCTCAAAAGGTGTTGCGCTCACACCACAACTGCGCCACGACGGGCGGCAAACTTGGGGTTTTGCTCACGGGTGGCGGAAGCGCTATGGCAAAATGCCGTGGCATAAGTTAGACATTATTCGAAGTGCATGGGCCATGCTTTGGCGCAAAGGCCGATGTTATACTTCGAGCGATGTAAGACTTTGGTACCGTCGTCTAGGCTCGCAGTAACCCTGCGGTAATCTCATTTCGAGAGGAGAAATATGAATAAATTCGCTAAGCTCGCGATCGTTGCAGCTACCGCAGTGATGGCTGCTTCGGCTATGGCTCAAAATTATGTCCAGACCGCTCCGGGTCCGATCGCGGCCTCGAAACAAGCTGTCAACGACAACTGGGTTAACGGCAGCGGCGAGTGGGTTTGGAAGAACGGCTCGGACGAACTGTGCTGGCGCGATGCCTACTGGACCCCGGCCACGGCCAATGCCAAGTGCGATGGTTCGATCATCGCCCAGGCACCGGCTCCGGCACCGGCTCCGGTTCCGGTCGCTCCGGTCTCGCAGAAGGTGACGTACCAAGCTGACGCCCTGTTCGATTTCGACAAGGCCATCCTGAAGCCGGAAGGCAAGGCCAAGCTGGACGACCTGGCTGGCAAGGTTCAAGCACTGAACCTGGAAGTCGTGGTTGCCACGGGCTACACCGACCGCATCGGTTCGGACAAGTACAACGACCGTCTGTCGCTGCGTCGCGCTCAAGCTGTGAAGGCCTACCTGGTCAGCAAGGGCGTTGAAGCCAACCGCGTCTACACGGAAGGCAAGGGCAAGCGCAACCCGGTCACGACCGGTTGCAACCAGAAGAACCGCGGTCAGCTGATCAAGTGCCTGGCACCGGATCGCCGCGTGGAAGTCGAAGTCGTCGGCACGAACAAGTAATACGGTTCTCACCGACTACGAAAAAACCCCGCCTCGGCGGGGTTTTTTTTCGTCTGCCGCGATCGGATCCGTCATCCGAACCGTCGCGAGGCTCCGACAATCGGCACCCTCACGCCTCGCTGCCCAGTTGCGGATACTGCCGGCGCACCATAAAGCTCAGCAGCGCCTTGACCGGACGGTCGCGCCACCACGATCCCGTCTCCAGCGGCTTGAACATCATGCGCGTGGCCGCCTCGACAGGCATGTACTGCTTCATCACATCGCCCGACATCGCCAGGAACGCGTCCCAGGTCATCGTCTCGAACGGCGGCGGTGTGCGCCAGAATCGATTGAGCGGCTCGAACGCGAACGCAATGTCCTCGTCGCGCACCAGTTCGCTGCGCTCGACCATGGTTCTCAGCCGCCGGATCACCCCGCGCTGCTCCACCGCGTTGTACCGATCGAATGTCTTGCGGAAATAGCGATAGTGGCCGACCTCCTCGTTGCTCAGCTTGTGCATCATCTGCTTGAGTTCCTCGACCGGCATATAGGATTCCAGGCAGCGGTAGATCATGGCCGTTTGCGTCTCGGTCACGCAGCGTGAAAGCGCCTCGAGGGCCAGCGACGGCCGCATGTGCTGCACATCGCACCGCGGCTTATAGCGTTCCAGAAACGCGTCGTACGCCGGCGCCCAGTCGAACTCGGGCCAGACGCGCGCGATGTAGTCCTTGGCGAGCCGCCCGTGCTCGACCTCCTCGGGCAGCCAGGTATCGCGCAGCCACGTTCTCATCTCGTCGTCGTCGCCATACATCTGGTTGAGCGTGGAGACGAACTCCGGCACGCTGGTCTCGATGAACGACACCGTCGCGAGGGAATAAAAGATGAACGCATTGGTTCGAACAGACGGCTCTGCTGCCATGACACGCTCCTATCGGCATAGGGGGTTGAACATGTATCGCTCAAGCACGTACGCGCGACCTGTGTAAATGGCGGGTTGACAAGCGCATCGAGCACTGCCCGTTGCGAGATCGGACAGGGCACTCGGCCAACCGGTCACATCAATCGTCACACGAAGATCACAAACGCATAGTATAGGATTTGGCCAAGGATCGCAGCGCAGCAACCCATCCATCCAAAATGCGTCGATTTTTGGTCAATTTGAGCGATGTTTGCTACCGTTACAACAACTTTAACTCTGAAACGGCATGACACAACGTTACTGGTTGATGAAGTCCGAACCCGAGGAGGCGAGTATCGACGATCTCGCCAGCGCGAAGCACCAGACCCTGGCGTGGACGGGCGTGCGCAACTATCAGGCACGAAACTTCATGCGCGACGAGATGCGCGTGGGCGACGGCGTGCTCTTCTATCATTCGAGCTGTGCGGTGCCCGGTATCGCCGGACTCGCAACGGTGGCGTCGACGCCCTATCCCGACCCTACCCAGTTCGACTCCAAGAGTCCCTATTTCGATCCCAAGTCGGCGCCGGAATCGCCACGTTGGCTGCTGGTCGACGTCAAACTGGATCGCAAGACACGCCTCATGCCGCTCACGGAAATGCGTCAGACGCCGGAATTGGACGGCATGTTGGTCCTCGCCCGCGGCAACCGTCTCTCGATCACCCCCGTGGCGCCCAAACACTGGAAGTTCATCACCCGGCATCTGCTTGAAGACTGAAAGTGTCGGGGGAACCAACCCGGTTGCGATAGCGTCTGTATCAGGTTGCCGACACCGGCATAGCCTGTGGCCATGACCGCATGACACGCCATCATGTGGCGAGCGTCATGCCGCGAAGGCCGCGCGAACGACCGGTCAACCGTTCGCCACGCCCAGGCGAACTCTCACTCGAAAAAGGACAATACGATGCGCAAATCTCTCGCTGCCGCGCTGCTGATCGCCACCGCCGCCAATGTCGCCTACGCCCAGTCGGGTGAAGATGCCAACCGTCAGGTCTCGGGTGTACTGGGCCTTGAAGCGCACGCCACGAAGGAAGTCGAGCAGGACACCGTTCACATCACGATGTCCGCGCAGGAGCAAGGCGCCGACGCCGCGACCGTGTCGCGCAATCTCACGCAGAAGGCCAACAGCGCGATGTCCGTGGCCAAGGGCCAGAATGCCGTGCAGGTTCAGACCGGTAGCGTCTCGCTCTACCCGACGACCAACCGCGACGGCAAGATCACCGCATGGCGAGGCCGCACCGAACTGCAGATGACTTCGAAGGATTTCGGTGCCGCATCGCGTCTCGCCAGCCAGATCTCGAACCAGATGCAGATGGACGGCGTGTCGTTCTCGCTCTCGCGTGAAGCGCAGGAGAAGACCCAGGCCGAGCTGACGAATCAGGCCATTCAGGCGTTCCGCGATCAGGCGCAGAACAACACGAAGGCCTTCGGCTACAGCAGCTACACGATCCGTCAGGTGCAGGTTGGTGCGAACGCGCCGATGATGCCGCGTCCGTACGCGATGAAGGCAATGGCCATGAGTGCGGGCGCCGACGCCGCGCCGCCGATGCAGCTCGAAGGCGGCAAAACGCAGGTGACCGTGACGGTCTCGGGTACGGTGCAGATGAAGTAAGCCGCGCGGGCCCGCACGTTGTCAGGTGAGTTATCATGCCGCCCCGTCGAGGGCGGCATTCTTTTACGTTCAATATTGGATGACCGACGCGCG
The DNA here is from genome assembly GCF_902459665.1 of Pandoraea cepalis. Lineage (GTDB taxonomy): Bacteria > Pseudomonadota > Gammaproteobacteria > Burkholderiales > Burkholderiaceae > Pandoraea > Pandoraea cepalis. Next base: position 37,185 of record NZ_CABPSL010000006.1, read on the forward strand.
ATGCTGCATCGCGCTTACTTGAAGCGCTCACGCAGCAAGTTCTTTTGCACCTTGCCCATCGTATTGCGCGGCAATTCGGCGACGACGTGCACACGCTTGGGCACCTTGAAGTTGGCGATACGCTGCTTGAGCGTGTCGATAACCATTCGTTCGTCGGGTGCCTTTGCACCGTCGCGCGGCACGATGACGGCCACCACCGCCTCACCGAAGTCCGGGTGCGGAACGCCAATCACCGCCGACTCGGCCACGCCATCCATCTCGTCGATGAAGCCCTCGATTTCCTTCGGATAAACGTTGTAGCCGCCCGAGATGATGAGATCCTTCGAGCGACCGACGATGTGCACATAGCCCTGCTCATCGAACTTGCCAACGTCGCCCGTCTTGAAGAAGCCGTCGTCGGTGAACTCTTCTGCGGTCTTCTCCGGCATGCGCCAGTAGCCGGCAAACACGTTCGGCCCCTTGACCTGGATGTGACCGATCTCGCCCGACCCGCATGGCTGTGCGTCGTCACCGACCACGCGTACCGTCACCCCCGGCAGCGGCACGCCAACCGTACCCGCGCGGCGCACGCTCGCCGCATCGCCGCGATACGGGTTCGAGATGAGCATGACCGTCTCGGACATGCCGTAACGCTCCAGAATCGTATGGCCGGTGCGCTCGCGGAAGGCGTCGAACGTCTCGCTCAACAGCGGTGCCGAGCCAGAAATGAACAGCCGCATGTTGCGACACGCCTCGCGATCGAGCCCCGCCTCCGCCAGCAACCGGACGTAATACGTCGGCACGCCCATGAACACCGTGGCACGCGAAAGTTGATGCAGCACTTCACGTGCATCGAACTTCGTCATCCAGATCATCTTGCTGCCGGAATACAGCGCCGCATGGCTCGCGACGAACAACCCGTGCACGTGGAAAATCGGCAGCGCGTGCAGCAGCACGTCGCCGCCCTCGCGCTCGCCCCATCCCCAGAACTCGTGCAACACGCGCGCGTTGCTCGCGAGGTTGCCGTGAGAGAGCATGGCCCCCTTGCTGCGCCCCGTCGTGCCCGACGTGTACAGAATGGCGGCGAGATCGTCTGGCGCACGCGGCACCGTCTCGAAGGTGTCGTCGAACCACGCCGCGCGCTCCAGCAGCGAACCCGTACGATCGTCGCCGAGCGTATAGACATGCTTCGCACCGTTCGTGAACGCAACCTTCGACACCCAGCCGAAATTTGCCGGACTGCACACCACGACATCCGGCGCGGCGTTCTCGACGAAGTAAGCGATCTCGCCCTCGCGATATGCCGTATTCAGCGGCAGATACACGAACCCCGCGCGCAAGGTGGCGAGGTAGAGCAGCAGCGCCTCCGGCGACTTTTCGACCTGCACGGCAATACGTGCGCCAGGTGTCAGGTCGAGACTCGCGAGCAGGTTCGCCATGCGGGCGCTCGCGCGCTCGATGTCGTCCCAACTGTAATAGAGCCCTTCGGGCGTCTCGATCGCGCACGCCGATTTATCGGCGGGAAAACGCTCGGCAAAAAGTCGGTAGAGATTGGTGTCTTGCGTCATAAACAGAATCGGATTTGAAACAGTGGATGCGTTGACTGGAAAAAAAGCAGCGACGACGTGGCGTCGCTCACCGCCCCAAAAAGTCAGGCGGGCGCTTCTCGAGGAATGCCGCCACCCCTTCGCGGTGATCGTGCGAATCCCAATACGAAAACGCATTTTGCCATTCGGCCTCGGACAACGGCGGCACGGTCGGTGCCAACCGGGCGATCAGCCATTTGTTCAGTTGGGCGGCCAACGGCGCGCCGGCGGCGAGACGCCGCGCGCACGCATAGCCCTCGTGTTCCACTGCGTCGTCGGCCACCACGCGCGTGAGCAGGCCTTTCTCGCGCGCCTCCGCCGCGCCAAAGACGCGCCCCTCCAGCAGGATTTCGAGCGTTGTCGCGCGGCCTGCCAGGGCGAGCACGCCGCGCAGTTCGCCGGGCGCCATTGGAAAGCCGAGCTTGTTGATCGGCACGCCGAAGCGAGCGCCCTCCCCGGCAATGCGCAAGTCGCAATGCGCCGCGATCTCCAGGCCGCCGCCCACGCACACCCCCTCGATCAGCGCGACGCTCGGATGCCGGCAATGTGCCAAGGCGTCGAGCGTCGGCCCGATGACCTCGCCGTGATAGCGCCGCAGCGCGTCGTAGCTGCCGCGCTCGAGCGGAAACTCTTCGATATCGGCGCCGGCCGCGAAGTGACCTTTCGCCCCGCGAATAACGATGGCGCGCACGCGCGCGTCCTCGTCGAGCGCTTGCAGATGCGCGCGCAGGGCACGCCACATGGCGACCGAAATCGCATTGAGCTTGCCGGGATTCGACAGCGTCAACGTGACCCATCCGTCGTCAAGCGAACGGTCATCGCGCAGGACTTCACTCACGCGTTCCTCCATGCGGTTGATGGGCGTGGATACTGGTTTGCATACCAAAGCGTCGTCATGTTCAGAGCAGCCTCGCCACGGCGCGCCCGAGCGCGGGTTCGCCGTCGATGAGACGTTGAAGGTTGGCGTCGAGTTCGTCGGGCTCGTAAAGATAATTGACCATCATGCCGCACGACTGCTTCGCGCCCTTCTTCGAAAGATCGGCATGCCAGTTGATGCGCTCCACGCGCGCGCCGTTGCCCAGATGGAACCGCGCAACCGGATCGCGCGGCTGTCCCCGCACGGTTTCGCGCGCCAGATAGTACGCGGCCAGCGCTTCGCCAAGACTGCGCTGCGATGCTTGCGCGCCCTTGCGCTCGGCAGAGGCCTGCAACCACGCCACCATCTGTGCGCCGGAGACATCGGGCGCCGGCGCCCCCTCCTGCCCCAGCAGTTTCGCGCGCTTTGGGCCAAGCACTTGCACAAGCGCCTGGGTCGACAGCGACTTGAGCCAGTCGTTGAACCCCGGAATCGGCGAGAGCGTCGCGAAATTGCGCAGCTTCGGAAAATCGACTTGCAGTTCGTCGATCACACGCTTGAGCAGGAAGTTACCGAAGCTCACCCCGCGCAGGCCGGGCTGCGTGTTCGAGATCGAATAGAAGATCGCCCAGCGCACGCGACGCAGATCCTCGAGCGGCGCCTTCTCGTCGAGCAGCGAATGCACGTCGGCGGCCATCTCGGGCACAAACGCCACTTCAACGAAGATCAGCGGCTCGCGCGGCATGCGCGGATGAAAGAACGCATAGCAACGGCGATCGGAATCGAGCCGGTTGCGCAGATCCGCCCACGACGAAATCTCATGCACCGCTTCGTAGCGCATGAGCTTTTCGAGCAGCGACGCCGGCGAATCCCACGTGATCGGATGCAACTCCAGCAGTCCGACGTCGAACCATGTCGAAAAGAGACTGCCGAGATCCTCTTCGAGCGCCGCGAGTCCGGGCAACACCGCGCGGTGTTCCAGCATGTCGGCGCGCCAGCGCACGAGGAACGGCAGGCCATCGGGCAGCGCATTGAAGCGCTTGAGAAAGCGCACACGCGCACTGCCGAGCGCACCGGCCAAACCGCTGGCCGCGCGTCTGGCACTGGCACCGTCGCCGTCCCTGCCGACCTCGGCCCCCGGGGAGCCGTCGCTCGCACAAGCGTCGGCGACGACCGCGAGCAGCGCCAGTTGCGTGTCGGGCGACGCCGCTGTGTAGCGCGTCATGAAATCGCGCGCGGCGTCGTTGGCGGCGGAGTCCGTCAGCCGCGCCGCCAGGCACAGCGTCAACTGCCGCCGCAGCGCGCTCTGCGCACGCGGCGACAGCGTTGCCGGCGTGATCTTGGCGCTCCCTTTACCGTCCTTGCCATCTTTCGGCCCGCCGCCGTGCCCCCCCGATTTACCGCCGCCGCGGCCGAACCACTGTCCCAGACGCGCCCCGAGCGACGGCTTGGGCGACGGTACCGGCGCGCTCACGTCAGTCACGGTCTCGGACGTGCCCCGCCCCGCTTGGGAAGGCGACGACGAGGATGGCGAGGACGAGGCCATCGCGGTAGACGACGCGGCCATCGTTGAGTCCATCGTCGACGAACTCAACGAGACGGGAACGGACATGGCTGACATGATTGGCTCATCCTTCATGGCTTCCTGACATTGCGCCCGGGTAGGCAAGCACACCGGCTATACCGCGATGACGCACCCTCCAGCGAATATTGCCGCATTTCGTGAAAGCGCTCTCATCCCATCAGTCGATCCGGCAACCACAGCGACAAGCCGGGCAACGCACAGATGAGGACCACGGCCAGCACCATCAACACCACAAACGGCATCACGCCCCACACGATGTCGCGCAACGCGATGTCGGGCGCCGTATTCTTGATGACGAAGATGTTGAGTCCTACGGGCGGATGAATCAACCCCAATTCCATGACGATCGTCATCACCACGCCGAACCACACCAGGTCGAAGCCGGCGGCCCGCAGCGGCGGCAGAATGATCGGCGCGGTCATCAGGATGATGCTTACCGGCGGCAGGAAGAAGCCGAGCACGACCACCATCAGCAGAATGGCCGTGAGCAGCACCCAGCGCGACAAATGCAGCCCCACGATCCATTGCGCCGCCGACTGGCTGATGTGCAGATAGCTCATCACGTACGAATAAAGCAGCGACATGCCGATGATGAACATGAGCATGGTCGACTCGCGCAACGTGCCGGTCAGAATCGGCGCAAGCTGACGCGGGTTCCACATCCGATAAATCACGGCGATGAGCCCGATCGCGAGCAGGCCGCCGAGGCCAGCCGTCTCCGACGGCGTGGCATAGCCGCCGTAGAGCGCCGCCATCACGCCGATGAGCAGCGTCACGAACGGCAGCACGCGCGGCAACAGCGCCAGCTTCTCGCGCATCGTGGCCGGCGGCTCGCTCGGGAACGGCGACGGCGTGCCGTCGCGGGCGAGGGCCACTTGCGCGCGCGCATACTCGTGTCGGTAGCGCCACGCCGCGTAGCAAGAGAAAAGCCCCACCAGCAGCAGCGCGGGCACGATTCCGGCGAGGAACAGCCGCCCGAGCGACTGCTCTGCGGCCACCGCGTAGAGAATCATCGTGATCGACGGCGGAAGCAGAATGCCCAGCGTTCCGCCCGCCGCGATGATCCCCGCGGCGAATCCCGGCGAATAGCCGCGCTGGCGCATCTCCGGAATCCCTGCACTGCCGATCGCGGAGCACGTCGCCGGGCTCGATCCGGCCATCGCGGCGAACAGCCCGCAGGCGAACACATTGGCGATGCCCAGACCGCCCGGAATCCGGCGCATCCACGCGTGCAATGCCAGATAGAGGTCCTGGCCCGCGCGTGACTTGCCGATGGCGGCCCCCTTCAGAATGAACAGCGGAATCGAAAGCAGCGTAATGCTCGCCATCTCCTCATAGACGTTCTGCGTGATCGTATCGAGCGACGAGACCGGCATGAAGCCGAGCATGAACGCCACCGCCACGGCCCCCAGGGCAAATGCGATGGGCATGCCCGAGAACATGGCGACGAGCGTCGCGCCACCATAGAGCAATCCGATACCGAGTTCGCTCATGCATGCCCTCCCGTACGATCCGATCCGAGCGGTGCGTCATGGCCCGCAGGTTTTCCCATTTCGCCGGCGCCAATCGCCACTTGCAACAGCAATTGCACCGTGAGCAACGTCATGCCGAAGGCCATCAGGCCATACGGAATCGACAGGGGCGGCCCCCACGTCGAACTGCTCGTCTGGCCATCGACATAGGCTTCCCAGAACAGCGTCCACGACTTCCATGCGAAAAAGCCGCAGAAAGCGAACGAGACCATGTCCACGCACCAGCGCCGCACCCGGTTCACGCGCGGCGAGAGCAAGGTCGTGATCGCTTCGATGCCGATGTGCCCACGCAAATGCTGCACATGCGCGGCTGAGACGAAGGTCGCGCCGACCAGCAGGAACACAGCGGCTTCGTCCTGCCAGTCGGTGGCGAGCTTGAGCACGTGCCGCGCGAACACGCTGTAGCTGAGCACGAGCGCGGCCCCGACCAGCGCCAACATGCACACGACCATGAGCAGACGACTCACGCCCTGTAACAGGGCGTCGAGCCGCCGCAGCAAGCGAGTGCGTGCCGCCGCCGGTTCCGCGCTCACGGCGGCCCCACTCATGCAGGCACCTGCTGGGCGAGCGCGAGCAGTTTCGCGCAGGTGTCGGATCGGCCCGCGTAGTCCTTCCACGCGGTGCGCCGTGCGATGTCGCGCCACTTCATCACCGTTGCCTCGTCGAGGTCGTAGACCTTCGCGCCGGCCTTGGTATAGACGCTGGCGATCTGCGCATCGTCGGCCTTGGCGGCTTCGGTGCCGAACGACTCAAGTTCCGCCCCCACTTGCAGGATCGCCTGCTGTTGGTCCTTGGGCAGCTTGTCGAAGACCTGCTTCGACATCAACAGCGGTTCGAGCATGAACCAATACGACTTGTTGCGCCCGGTGGTCAGATGCTTCGATACCTCCTCGAGACGGAACGACATCAGGCTCGTCGATGAAGTCATCGCCGCGTCCATCGCGCCCGTCTGCATGGCGGCGTAGAGTTCGTTCGACGGCAGGGAAATGACGGCCGCGCCGGCCTCTTTGAGCATCATGTCCATCTCGCGGCTGCCGCCGCGCACCTTGAGCCCCTTGGCGTCGTCAGGCGAAACGAGCGGCTTGGCGCGGCTCGCAACGCCGCCTGCCTGCCAGACCCAGCTCACGATCACGACGTTCTTCTCCGCCAGCACATCGGTGAGCACCTTGCCAATTTCGCCGTGGCGCCACGCTGCGCCCTGCGCATAGGACGTCACCAGCCCCGGCATCAGCCCGATGTTGAGTTCGCGGACTTCGCCCCCGGCGTAGGGCAGCGGATAGAGCGAAAGATCAAGGGCTCCGCGACGCAGCGCCGAGAACTGCGCATTGGTCTTCATGAGCGAACTGCCCGGATAGACCTGAAACTTCAGCGCGCCGTGGGTGCGCTTCTCGACTTCCTGCGCGAACTTGCGGCAGAGCCGATCGCGGAAGTCGCCTTCGGTGAGCGTGCCGCCGGGGAATTGATGGGAAATCTTGAGCGGGCCGGACTGCGCAAACGCGTTGCCCCACGGGCTGGCCAGGCCGCCGGTGGCGAGTGCCGATGCGGCACCGAGCATGAGTTGCCGCCGCAGCGGGGAATGATTTGTCTCCATGGCGTCTCCTGTCACTTCTGTCAGTGGTGAACCAGCGAAGCCCGGTGCCTGACATCGCCCGCTGCGGGTTTTGCTTCCCGCCGCGGGTGCACCACCGGTTCGCCGGCACTGCATGTACGGATGACTGCTTTGATTTTTGGTATTTCGAGTGCGCGAGTTGCCGCTCTCGGGATGAAATCGTATAGTCAATCCAGCATGGTGTATACAAACTGACTGTCAAAAAAATACATTTTCGGCGTATACCCCGATCTTCAAGGCGGGCTTCAAGCGTTACTTTGACAACCATGAATCCGATTGAGCCCCGTGCGACGGGACCGAAACACGACCCAGCGAGAGCGTCATGACCGTAAAACCGAAGCGATCGGAAGCGCTGCGCCAGGCGATCGAGGAGAAGATTGCCGTGGGCGAGTACCCGCCCGGCATGCGGCTCGACGAGGTCGAACTGGCGAGCGCGTTCGGCGTGTCGCGCACGCCCCTGCGCGAGGCATTGATTCAATTGGCGTCGTCGGGGGTCATCGAGATTCGTCCTCGCCGGGGCGCCGTGGTCGCGCAGATCGACCCGCAGCGCTTATGCGAGATGTTCGAAGTGATGGCGGAACTCGAATCGATGTGCGGGCGCCTCGCCGCGCGCCGCATCACCGACGAGGAACTGGCCGAATTGCGCGAGACGCACGAGGCCAGCCGGGCGGCGGCCGAGGCGCGGGACATCGACACTTATTACGAAGTCAACGCGCATTTCCACGCGTTGATTTATCAGGCCAGTCACAACACCTATCTTCAGGAAACGGCGTTGCAGTTGCACCGACGACTGCGCGTGTATCGCCGCTTGCAACTGCGCGTACGCGACCGGCCTAACCAATCGTTCTCCGAACATGACGCCGTCTTCCGCGCCATTGAAGCGGGCGATGCCGACGCGGCGTCGGAACAGCTTCGCGGCCACGTCACCGTGCAGGGCGAGCGCTTCGCCGATCTGATGGCTTCATTGCGCGCGCTCGAGCGCAAGGCGAGCTGAAGCTTGCCCCAAAAGCCAACGGGCCGCCGGAGGAAACATCTCCGGCGGCCCGTTGCCTGAATCTCTGTGGCGCAGCGCCTGCCGACGCCTTAGGCGCGAGACCGCGCTGGCCGGCGGCGATACGCCCACACGAGCATGATGATGCCCGCGACGATCATCGGCATCGACAGCCATTGGCCCATCGACAGCCCGAACGAGAGCAAGCCGAGGAACGCATCGGGCTCACGCGTGAATTCCGCGAGAAAGCGGAAGACGCCGTAGCCCACCAGGAACATGGCGGACACCGCGCCCACTGGCCGCGCGCGTCGCGCGAAGAACCACAACAGCAGGAACAGCGCCACGCCTTCGAGCGCGAATTCGAACAACTGCGACGGATAGCGGGGCAGCCCGTGGAATTGCGCGAACACCGCCGCCATCGCCTGATCGGCCATCGCCTGCGGATGCGCCATCGCCCACTGAACGTCTTCGCCCGCCGATTGCGGGAACAACATTGCGAAGCGCGAATCGGGTGACGTCACGCGTCCCCACAATTCCCCGTTGATGAAGTTGCCCAGACGACCGGCAGCGAGCCCCAGCGGGATCATCGGTGCGATGAGATCGGTGCCTTCAAGCAGCGAATGGCCACGACGGCGAGTGAACAGCCACATCGCGACGAGCACGCCAAGGAAGCCGCCGTGGAACGACATGCCGCCTTCCCACACCTTGAAGATGTCGATCGGATTCGCCAGATAAAACGCCGGCTTATAGAAGAGCACGTAGCCGAGACGTCCGCCAAGAATCACCCCGAGCACGCCATAGAACAGCATGTCGTCGAGATCCTGCACCTTCCAGCCTTGCGCGGCGATGGACGGCTGGCGCACGCGCACGCGCCCCACGACCAGGAACAGAATGAAGCCGACCAGGTACATCAGGCCGTACCAGCGGATGGCGAGCGGGCCGAGATGAATCGCGACCGGGTCGAATTGAGGATGAATCAGCATGGATCAGAAGAATCGATTCGTGAACAAAAGTTCCGTCGGAGGGCGGATGCGCTGTCAAGGCAACCCATTGCTGCCGTCGAGTGGCACGCCAGCGACAGCTCGCCTGGGCAACTGAACCGGCAGGCGTTGGGATGGGCAGCACAATACCACGAGCGCCCCCTATCGCGGCGGCCTGGCGGGCACCGCCAATCACAGCGACCTTCAGTTCGTCAGCGTTGCCCCCGGTGGGGTATGGGCCACCGCGCGCGCCGTTTCGAGAAATCCTTCGAGGACAGGGGTGACTTCGGCCGTGCGCCAGAGCAGGCCCGTCTCGATGAGGGTGCTCGTCTCGCGTAGCGCGCGATAGGTCACGCCGGTGCGGCGCAGATGGCACAGCGATTGCGGCACCAGGGCCACGCCCATGCCCGCCGACACCAGGCTCACGATGGTCTGCATTTGAATGGCCTCCTGCCCCACGCGCGGCGTGAGGCCAAGTGCGGCGTAGCAGCCCATGATGATGTCGTAGAACGCCGGCGCCACGCGCCGTGGGAAGATGACGAGCGGTTCGTCGGCAAAGTCGGCCAGACTGACCGGGGCGCCCGGCTGGGCGTCGGCAGCGGTGTCGTCGCCGGCAGCCATGCCCCGCCCGGCCGGCAACGCCAGCATCAGCGGTTCGCGCACGATCGGCAGATAGGACAGTTCGTTGGCGTAACGAGCAGGCACCGGCGGGATGAAGAGGCCGGCGTCGATGCGTCCATCCATGAGCGCCTCGACTTGCACGTCGCTCGTCGCTTCGAGCAGTTGCAGACGCACGCGCGGATAGCGCTCGCCGAACTCGCGCAGCAGCGGCGGCAGAATGCCATAGTCCGCCGTGGAGACGAAGCCTAGCGAGAGCGTGCCGACCTCCCCATGCGCCAGCCCCTGTGCGAACGCGGGCAGCGCGTCGGCGTCCGCCAGAATGCGCCGTACCTCGGGCAGTAGTTGCCGGCCCACGGCCGTCAGCTCCACCGACCGGTTGGTCCGCACGAAAAGCGGGGCCCCCAACGACGCCTCCAGCGCCCGGATCTGCTGCGAGAGCGGGGGCTGGGTCATCGACAGACGCTGGGCCGCACGGCCGAAATGCCGCTCTTCGGCCACCGCAACGAAGTACCTGAGTTGACGTAGATCCATGATATGTTTTTCGACTCAATCCGAGTCAAATAATATATTTGACAAGCATTCAAGGAAAGACGAATCTTGATGTCCGGCCGACGCTGGCGTGCCGCGCGGCCATGGCAGCTTTGCCCAGCCACGCGCAAGTCCAGACCGAATCCAGAGCGAATTCAGACCGAATGTCGCCTGGCGGCCCCGTATTCGTTCATCCCACAAGCACAGCGTTCCAGAGACGACCATGCCTCAATACCGTTCCCGCACCTCGACCCACGGCCGCAACATGGCCGGCGCCCGCGCCCTGTGGCGCGCCACCGGCATGAAAGACGACGACTTCGGCAAGCCGATCATCGCCGTGGTCAACTCCTTCACGCAATTCGTGCCGGGTCACGTGCACCTGCGCGATCTGGGCGCTGTGGTCGCCAAGGAGATCGAAGCGGCCGGCGGTGTAGCCAAGGAATTCAATACCATCGCCGTGGACGACGGCATCGCCATGGGTCACGGCGGCATGCTGTACTCGCTGCCGTCGCGCGAGCTGATCGCCGACTCGGTGGAATATATGGTCAACGCGCACTGCGCCGATGCCATGGTCTGCATCTCGAACTGCGACAAGATCACCCCGGGCATGCTCATGGCCGCCATGCGCCTGAACATTCCGGTCGTGTTCGTCTCGGGCGGCCCGATGGAAGCGGGCAAGGTCAAGAATGGCGACGGCCAGGTCATCGCCAAGATCGACCTGATCGACGCCATGATCAAGGCAGCCGACCCGAAAGTGAGCGACGCCGAAGTCGCGGAAATCGAGCGCAGCGCCTGCCCGACGTGCGGTTCGTGCTCGGGCATGTTCACCGCCAACTCGATGAACTGCCTGACCGAAGCCATTGGTCTCGCGTTGCCGGGCAACGGCACCATCGTCGCCACGCACGCCTGGCGCCGCGGGCTGTTCGAACAGGCCGGCCGTCTCGTGGTCGACCTGTGCCGTCGCTATTACCAGGAAGACGACGCCTCGGTGCTGCCGCGCAACATCGCGACCAAGGCAGCGTTCGAAAACGCCATGGCGCTCGACGTGGCCATGGGCGGCTCGACCAACACGGTGCTGCACCTGCTCGCCGCCGCGCAGGAAGCCGGCGTCGACTTCAAGATGGCCGACATCGACCGCATCTCGCGCAAGGTTCCCTGCCTGTGCAAGGCGGCCCCGGCGACCGACAAGTACCACATCGAAGACGTGCACCGTGCGGGCGGCATCATCGGCATTCTGGGTGAACTCGCGCGCGGCGGGCTGCTCGATACGTCTTGCGGCAACGTACACAGCGGCACGCTCGGCAACGCCATCGCGCAGTGGGATGTGGCCGCCGACGCGGGCGACAAGGCGCACACGTTCTACAGCGCCGCCCCTGGCGGTGTGCCCACGACCATCGCCTTCAGCCAGTCGTCAATCTATCCGTCGCTCGATCTGAACCGGGAAACCGGATGTATCCGCGACAAGGAACACGCCTATACGAAGGACGGCGGCCTGGCCGTGCTGTACGGCAACCTCGCCGAGAAGGGCTGTATCGTGAAGACGGCCGGCGTCGACGAATCGCAGTGGGTGTTCACGGGCCGTGCGCGCGTGTACGAAAGCCAGGACGATGCCGTCGACGGCATCCTGGGCGATCAGGTCCAGCCGGGTGACGTGGTCGTGATCCGCTACGAAGGCCCGAAGGGCGGCCCGGGCATGCAGGAAATGCTGTACCCGACCTCGTACCTGAAATCGAAGGGGCTGGGCAAGACGTGCGCCCTGTTCACGGACGGCCGGTTCTCGGGCGGTTCGTCGGGCCTGGTGATCGGCCACGCCTCGCCGGAAGCGGCCGAAGGCGGCATCATCGGTCTGGTGGAAGACGGTGACGTGATCGAGATCGACATCACCCAGCGCAAGATGCATCTGGCCGTGTCCGACGACGAACTGGCGCGCCGCCGCGCCGCCATGCAAGCCCGTGGCGACCAGGCATGGCAGCCGGCGAATCGCGAGCGTGTGGTGTCGCAAGCGCTGCAAGCGTACGCCGCGCTGGCCACCTCGGCCGACCGCGGCGCGGTGCGCGACCTGTCGCAACTGAAGCTGGGCAAGCGCGGATAACGCGAAGAATGCGCAACGAAAGCGCCGATTGGAGTGGTCGGTGCGATCGATGCGATCGGCGTGAATCACGGGAGCCGTCGCGTGCGGCGGCTCCCGCGCAGAACTTGACGTAAAGTGACGCAGTAGTGAAGCAGCAATGCCCTTGAGCGGCGCACCCGGACGACGGGCGTACCGCCAGCATGACAGCGTGATACAACAACGCTTGTGCGCGACGCTGCGGTAGCCTGTGGCGTGGTGCATCCCCACAGGAGACCGTCATGGCATTCAACCGTCGTTCGCGAAACGTCACGCAAGGCGTGGCCCGTTCGCCCAACCGCTCGATGTACTATGCGCTGGGCTACAAGGAAGAAGACTTCGACAATCCGATGATCGGCGTGGCCAACGGCCATTCGACGATCACCCCGTGCAACGCGGGGCTGCAGCGGCTGGCAGACGCCGCCGTCGATGCCATCAAGACCCATCAGGCCAATCCGCAGACGTTCGGCACTCCCACCATTTCCGACGGCATGTCGATGGGCACGGAGGGCATGAAGTACTCGCTCGTCTCGCGCGAAGTCATTGCCGACTGTATCGAGACCGCCGTGCAGGGGCAGTGGATGGACGGCGTGGTCGTGATCGGCGGCTGCGACAAGAACATGCCGGGCGGCATGATCGCGCTGGCGCGCATCAACGTGCCGGGCATCTATGTCTACGGCGGCACCATCAAGCCGGGCAACTGGAAGGGCAAGGATCTCACCATCGTCTCGTCGTTCGAGGCCGTGGGCGAATTCACCGCCGGGCGCATGACCGAGGCCGATTTCAAGGGCATCGAGAAGAATGCGTGTCCGTCGACCGGGTCGTGCGGGGGCATGTACACGGCCAACACGATGAGTTCGTCGTTCGAGGCGCTGGGCATGTCGTTGCTGTATTCGTCGACGATGGCCAACCCCGATCAGGAAAAGGTCGACTCGGCGGCCGAATCGGCGCGCGTGCTGATCGAAGCGGTCAAGAAAGATCTCAAGCCACGCGACATCATCACGCGCAAGTCCATCGAAAATGCAGTGGCGCTCATCATGGCCACGGGCGGTTCCACCAACGCAGTGCTGCACTATCTCGCTATCGCGCACGCGGCCGACATCGACTGGAGCATCGACGACTTCGAGCGCATTCGCGAGCGCGTGCCGGTCCTGTGCGACCTGAAGCCGTCGGGCAAGTACGTGGCGACCGACCTGCACAAGGCCGGTGGCATTCCGCAAGTGCTCAAGATCCTGCTCGACGCCGGCCTGCTGCACGGCGATTGCATGACGATCACCGGCCGGACCCTCGCGGAAGAACTCAAGGACGTGCCGTCGGTGCCGCGTGCCGACCAGCATGTGATCTTCCCCATCGACAAGGCACTCTACAAGGAAGGGCATCTCGCGATCCTCAAGGGCAATCTGGCGGAAGATGGCGCCGTCGCGAAGATCACGGGCCTGAAGAATCCGGTCATCACCGGCCCGGCGCGCGTGTTCGACGACGAACAAAGTGCGATGGACGCAATCCTTGCCGACAAGATCCAGGCCGGCGACGTGCTCGTGCTGCGCTACCTCGGTCCGAAGGGTGGCCCGGGCATGCCGGAGATGCTCGCGCCGACGTCGGCAATCATCGGCAAGGGACTCGGCGAGACGGTCGGCTTCATTACCGATGGTCGATTCTCGGGCGGTACGTGGGGCATGGTCGTCGGGCACGTGGCGCCCGAAGCGTTCGTGGGCGGCACGATTGCCCTCGTGCACGAAGGCGACTCGATCACCATCGACGCGCACAAGCTGCTGCTGCAACTGAATGTGCCGGGCGATGAACTGGCAAGGCGTCGCGCCGCGTGGAAGGCGCCCGCGCCTCGTTATACCCGGGGCGTCATGGCCAAGTATGCCGCACTGGCACAACCGGCCAACAAGGGGGCGGTCACGGGCTGACCTTGACGTTGGAACGCACGAACGGCACCGCTTGCCTCCCTGGCCACGGTGCCGTTTTTTCATGCACCTTTGTGCCGAGTCGCGCATTGTGCGCGCCGCCTTATAATGGCGCATCGATGCGCCTGCCCAACGTCGTCACCCATGGACGTCCAACTCACGCAGCCCCGCATCGGGATCTGTGAACGATCGGGGAGTATCGAATGAAGGCAAGCAACGGCAAGTCTGCCGGGGCCATGGTCGGTGCGTGGCTGTTGATCGCGGCGGGCGCTGCTCTCGCGCAGACAACCCCGCCGTCGCCGTCGGCCACGGGGGCGCAGTACACGCAAAACGCCCAAGCCATGGAAAAGCTCGCCCGCGAGCGCAATTGCATGACCTGCCACGCCGTCGACCGGACGTTGCTCGCGCCGTCCTACCGGGATATTGCCAAACGCTACGAAGGGCAGCCTGGCGCCGCCGCCGATCTCGCACGAACCATTGCGGACGGCAGTCGCGGTAAATGGGGAAGCATTCCGATGCCCGCCAGCCCTCAGCTCGCCCCGGGCGAGGCGGGCCGTCTGGCACACTGGATTCTTGGCCTCGGACACTGAGCCGTCGGACACCGAGGCCTCGGATGCACGGCCGTAAGCGTTGCTGCGCGTTACAGCAAGGCCCGTCGGCAACCACCGCCCCTCGAGCGCTACGAACGAACCTGCTTCGCGACCTCTTCGATCACCGCCTGCCGAATTCGGTCCGGCAATTGCGCTTGCAAAGCGTCGGCGACCTGCTTGCCGATCAGTTGCACCAGCCAGGACGTCTGGTCGATCAGTGCGTCGTGACAGCGGCGCTCCACCATCGTCGTGATTTCATCCGCCAGTTGCAGCGTGAGCCGGGCACTCACACGCTCGGCAAACACCGCGACATCGGCCGGCACACCTAACTCGGCTGCCGGTGCGGCCGATGCGGTATCCGGCACCGGCGTTGCCTCCCCGGGGGCGAGCACTTCGGTCAGCGTGGGAATGCCGGGGTCCGTGCGCTCGGGCTCGTTCGTCACGATCCGCCTCTCTGGTCGTAATTGTTGAGGGTGTAGCCGCGATCGCGGTAGAAACGATAGCGTTCGCGCGCACCGGACAATTCGTCCGGCGTGTCGCCCACGATCTCCACCACGCGTTCGAAGCGGGCGAAGTGCGTCGGCACGCTGCCCGCCAGATTCAACAGCACCTGATGATGCTGCACCTCTTCATCGAGGGCGGCCAGCACGACGGGTGTCTGCGGGGCAAGCGGGTCCTGGGTGAAGCAATGCGGCACGAATTCGAGCGGCGAGAACGTCCACAGCGTCTGGTCGAACGCGCGCAGCACGTCGGGCTCACCGACGACCACGAGCGTTTGTCCGGCGCCGTACACCTTGCGCGCGAACCGGCACGCGTAATCGAGCCGGTTCGCCACGTGCGTGTGGAAGTCGACGCGCGTCACCGGGCTTCGCGATCGATCAGGAATTGCGTAAGCAACGGCACCGGACGCCCCGTCGCCCCCTTGGCCGCCCCGCTCTTCCATGCCGTGCCGGCGATGTCGAGGTGGGCCCATTCATACTTCTCGGTAAAGCGCGACAGGAAGCAGGCTGCCGTCACGCTGCCGGCCGGGCGCCCGCCGATGTTCGCCATGTCGGCGAAGTTCGACTTGAGCTGCTCCTGATACTCCTCCTCGACCGGTAGACGCCAAGCCGTGTCGCCCGCCGTGCGACCGGCCGCGAGCAGTTCGTCGGCGAGCGCGTCGCTCTTCGAGAAGAGACCCGTGTTCACGTGACCCAGCGCGATGATGCAGGCGCCCGTGAGCGTGGCGACGTCGATCACGGCGGCCGGCTTGAAACGCTCGGCATAGGTAAGCGCGTCGCACAGGATCAGGCGGCCTTCGGCATCGGTGTTGAGCACTTCGATCGTCTGGCCGGACATGCTGGTCACCACGTCGCCCGGCTTCGTCGCACGCCCGCCCGGCATGTTCTCCGTGGCCGGCACGATGGCGATGACGTTGAGCTTGAGGCCCATCTCGGCGACGGCACGCATCGTTCCGAGCACAGAGGCCGCGCCGCACATGTCGTACTTCATCTCGTCCATGCCCTCACCGGGCTTGATCGAGATGCCGCCCGAGTCGAACGTCACGCCCTTGCCGACCAGCACGATCGGAGCCTGCTTGGCGGCGCCGCCTTCGTACTTGAGCACGATGAACTGCGGCGGCTGCACCGACCCCCGGGCGACCGACAGGAACGAGCCCATCTTGAGCGCTTCGATCTGCTTCGGCCCGAGGATGTCGGCCTTGAGCTTGAACTCGCGCGCGAGCTTGCGGGCCGTATCGGCCAGATAGGTCGGCGTGCAGACGTTGCCCGGCAGGTTGCCCAGGTCCTTGGTGAGCGCCATGCCGTTGGCGATCGCCTCGCCATGCTTGGCCGCGACCTTGGCCGCCTTCAGGTCCTCGGGCGCCACCGCGAAGAGCACCTTGCGCAGCGCCGTGTTGGACGGCTCGGCCTTGCTCTTCATCTGTGTGAAACGGTAGGTCGCCTCGCGCAGGGCGAGGATCGAGGCGCACACGGCCCAGGCGGTGTCCCGCTTGGCCACCGCGGCTTGCGGCAGTGTCCAGATGGCATCGGACGCACGCGACGCCAGCACCGCGCGCGCGGCGGCGCGCGCGGCTTCGTTGAAGCCCTTGGGCGAGAACTGGTCTTCGCGGCCCAGACCGACGAACAGCACACGTGCCTGGCTCCATCCGGCGACCTCATGCAGCATCAGCGTGCTGCCGAGCTTGCCATCGAGTTCGCCACGCTTGACCATGCGGGCGAGCAGGCCCTTGCTGACGACGTCCAGCGCCTTGGCGAGCCCCGCGAGCGGCTGTTGCTCGAACACACCGACCACCAGACACTCCGTCTTGGCGTTGGCAAGGCCGGCCTGACCGGCCTTGGTCGAATCGAAGGCTTTTGTGCTAAAGTCCATCGCGCTTTCCTCGGGTAAAATTCGTACGATCCGCAATTATCCGCTTTTTTCCCCGCTCGCCCAACCGCGAGAGCACCCCAATCGCCATCACATGATTTTTCAGCGTTCCCTGCAGCGCGAGCTGAACTACACCGCCGGGGCCGTCTTCATGGTGCTGATCACCGTCATGCTCACCACGATGATGATCCGCATCCTGGGCTTCGCCGCGTCCGGGAAAGCCGACCCGCGCGACGTCCTCGTGCTCATCGGCCTGGCCGTGATCGGCTACCTGGCCATCATTCTGATCGTGACGCTGTTCGTCTCGATTCTGTTCGTGCTCACCCGCTGGTACCGCGACTCGGAAATGGTCGTGTGGTTCGCCTCGGGCCTGTCGATCACCCACTTCGTCAAGCCGGTGCTGCGCTTTGCCACGCCCTATCTGGCCGTGATCACATTCTGCGCACTCGTGGCCTGGCCGTGGGCGAACCAGCAGATCTCCGCGCTCGAAGCCCGCTTCGCCCAACGCGACGACGTCTCGATGATCGCGCCGGGCCAGTTCCGCGAAAGCGCCGCGAGCCACCGGGTGTTCTTTGTCGAGACCGTTTCGCCGGACGCGACCAAGGTGCACAACGTTTTCGTCTCCGGCACCGAGAACGGCAAGGTCAGCGTAGTCGTCTCGAAAGAGGGGCATATCGAAACGGCCAAGGACGGCAATCGCTACATCGTGCTGGAAAAGGGCCGTCGCTACGATGGCGTGCCCGGCCAGCCCGATTACCGTGTGATGGAGTTCGAGCGCTATGGCGTGAAGATCGACAACCCGGCAGCCGCGCCAACCGACAACACCCCGACCAAGGGGGTGCCGACCCTGCGCCTGTTCCGTGAGATCCAGAACCCGATCTTCCGCGGCGAGATCGTCTGGCGTATCGGCCTGCCGCTGCTCGCGCTCGCGCTGGTGTTGCTCGCCGTGCCGCTGGCCTATCAAAACCCGCGCCACGGCCGCACCGTCAACCTGATCATGGCCGTGCTCATTTACCTCGCGTACACCAACCTGCTGAGCCTCTCGCAGGCGTGGGTGGCGCAAGAGCGCATGCCGCTCGCCATCGGCGTGTGGTTGTTGCACGCGCTCGCCATGGTTGTCATCGTGCTGCTTTACCTGCGCCGCGTGCGCTTCCGTGGGCTGTTCGGACGTCGTCGTCTCAGCCGGTCCGGCGGGATGCCTGCATCGGGAGGGATTCGCTGATGCGCATCTATGAGAAATACTTTGCTCGCCAGATCTATCTGGCGTTCCTGTTCGTGCTGCTCGCGTTCGTCGGTCTGTTCGTCTTCTTCGACCTGGTGAGCGAACTGGGCGACGTCGGCCGTGGGGGATACCGCTTCCAGCATGCCCTCGCCTACGTGCTGCTGTTCGCGCCGCAGCGCATGTACGAAATCATTCCGGTCGCCGCGCTCATTGCCGCCATCTATGTCTGCGCACAACTGGCGGGCAACTCGGAGTTCACGATCTTCCGCGTCTCGGGGCTCTCGACCGGTCAGGCGTTGCGCTCGTTGCTGAAAATCGGTTTCCCGATCGTGCTGATCACCTTCGTCATTGGCGAGTACGTCGCACCGAATGCCGAGCAACTCGCGCAGAAGATTCGTCTCGAAGCGCTGGGCAGTTCGGTCTCGGCAGGGTTTCGCTCGGGTGTCTGGGTCAAGGACACCGTCGATCAGGACGGCTCGCGCCTCACCCGCTTCATCAATGTCGGCACGCTCAATCCCGACAACACCATTGCCAACGTTCGCATTTACGAATTCGACGACAAGTTGCGTCTCGACAGCGTGCGACTGGCCAAGCTGGGGCAGTTCGAAGCGCCAAACTTCTGGAAGCTGACAGACGTGTCCGAAACGGTCTTCAGCGCGACGAACGACGCCGCGGCCGGCACCGATCCGCTGCGCGCCCTGGTGCAGAGCAAGCAGGTGCATATCGCCACGGTGCAGATGCGCTCGGAACTCACACCGCAGATCCTGTCCGTGTTGATGGTCTCGCCCGACAACATGGCCATCGGCAGTCTTTACAGCTACATCGGCCATCTGAAGGAAAACCAGCAGAACACCGACCGCTACAATCTCGCGCTCTGGCAGAAGCTGCTGTACCCGTTCGCCGTCTTTGTGATGATGGCGCTGGCGCTGCCGTTCGCTTACTTGCACGCGCGCGCCGGGGCCATCGGCCTGAAGGTGTTCGGCGGGATCATGCTCGGCATGAGCTTCCAGTTGATCAACAACCTGTTCTCGCACCTGGGCTTGCTCAACACCTGGCCGGCGTGGTTCACCGCCGCGTTACCGTCGTTACTCTATCTGGTGCTCGCCATCGCGGCGTTGCGCTGGGTCGATAAACACTGAGCCGCCGATCATGTCCAGCAAACCCGGCATCGTCCTGTTCGCCCACGGATCCCGCGACCCGCGCTGGGCCGAACCGTTCGAGCGTCTGCGCGACAAGCTGAGCGCCCGGCGTCCCGACGCCGACGTTCAGCTAGCCTTTCTTGAACTGATGACACCGAACCTCGGCGACGCCGTGGCGACCATGACATCGCAGGGAACGTTCGATATCACGTTGGTGCCGGTCTTTTTGGGCCAGGGTGGCCACGTGAGGCGTGATCTTCCGGCGCTCGCCGACGCTTGCCGCGCCGCCCATCCCCAGCTCGACTTGCGCGTGAGCGCCGCCATCGGCGAGGACGACACAGTGCTCGACGCCCTCGCCGACTATTGCGGCAGGATGATGGACGGCAGCTGAGGGAAATCGCCTCATCTCGGCAGGGCATCGCCAGAATGAGAAAACGGCGTCACAGGGTGAACTGTGACGCCGTTTTGCGTAAACCGTGACCGGCACCAATGACGCTGACTGACGCTCGGGGGCGATCGCCGTCAGGCCGCCATCGCCGCCTGGGTCGCCCACTCGTGCAACGACGCGGCATCCGCATGTGCGAACGCCTCGCCGATGAGCAGGACACTCGGCTGCGACGCGTCGAACCACGACGCCGCCAACCCTTGGCGAACATCGTCCAGCGTAAGGCGCACGCGTCGCTCGCGCGATGTCGTTGCGGCCTCCACGATCGCCACGGGTGTCGCTGCGGGCTTGCCTGCCGCGATCAATTCCACTGCAATGCGCTGGGCACTGTCTCGTCCCATGTAATAGACGAGCGAATCGGCCGACGCCTGCGCCGCGATCTCGGCCGACTCGGGCGCACGGCTTTGCGTGGCGAAGGCCACACTGCGGGACACGCCGCGCAGCGTCAGCGAACGCCCCAGCGCCGCCGCACTGGCCAGCGCCGCCGTAATGCCAGGCACGACTTCCACTGCAATGCCTGCCGCCTCCAGCGCGCGCAACTCCTCGTCGGCGCGACCGAACAGCATCGGATCGCCGCCCTTCAAGCGCACCACCAGCGCGTGGGTCCGCGCGTGATCAATCAACTGCTTGTTGATGAAGTGCTGCGCACTCGATTGCCTCCCGCAACGCTTCCCGACAGCAATGCGCTTGGCCTGCGGGCACAACGCCAGCATCTCGGGTTCGACCAGCGCGTCGTGCAGCACCACGTCGGCCTGAGCCAACAGTCGTGCGCCGCGCACCGTGATCAGATCGGCCGCGCCGGGGCCCGCCCCAACGAGATAGACCTTGCCCGGCGCCGTACCGGTTTGCGAGGAAGTCACCGTCATGATGTCGCCATGGTTCGTGAGGATTGGCGCCGGCCCCATCCGGGGGACCGTGCGCCGGGTAACGCAATATGCAATACGCAATAATTACGCCGCGAGGCTGCGGATCATGCCCGCTGCCACCGTGTGGTGCGTGGCTTCGTCGATCAACACGAACGCGCCCGTAGCCGGGTTCGCGTCATAGGTGTCGGCGGCCACCGGCTTCTGCAAGCTCAACTGCACACGGCCGATGTCGTTCATGGCGAGGGTCGCCTTGTCCGTGCCGTGCAAGAGCGTGCTGACGTCGAGCACCGTGTCCACGCTGCCGATCTTCACGTACACCGTGCTGGTCGCCTGCTTGAGCAGGTATTTGCGCTGCGGCGCGAGGGCATCCTCATCGAACCAGCACACGTCGGCCGCCAGTTTGCGCGACGGCGCCAGCGTGGAGGCGCTCGCCACCAACGTGTCGCCGCGCGACACATCCACGTCTTCCGTCAGACGAATCGTCACGCACTGCCCCGCAAACGCTTCCTCGAGCAAGCCGCGCGGCCCGATGATCTCGGCGACGCTCGCCGTGCGGCCTGCCGGCAACACGCGCAGCGCCTGTCCGACACGCACCGAACCCGATTCCACGCGCCCCATGTAGCCGCGGAAGTCGTCGGCATGAGCGCCGTCCTGACGCGCCACCAGTTGCACCGGGAAGCGCAGTTCGCCGCCCGACTGCGCGACCGGCAGCGATTCGAGCATGTCGAGCAACGGTTCGTCCTGATACCACGGCATGCGCTCGCTCGCGTACACGATGTTGTCGCCCTTGAGCGCGGACACGGGCACGAAGCGCACGTCCGCCAGCCCCAGGCGCTGCGCCAGATCCAGATAGGCGGCGCGAATGGCGTTGAACGCTGTCTCGCTGTAGTCGATCAGGTCCATCTTGTTGATGGCGACAATGACGTGCTGAAGGCCCAGCAGTTTGACGATGGCACTGTGGCGCTTCGTCTGCGCAAGCAACTCCGTGTGGCCGTCGACTTCGGTCACGCGCGTGGCATCGACCAGAATGATCGCGGCATGCGCCGTCGATGCGCCCGTGACCATGTTGCGCGTGTACTGCTCGTGGCCCGGCGTGTCGGCGATGATGAACTTGCGACGCGCGGTCGTGAAGTAGCGATAGGCGACGTCGATGGTAATGCCCTGCTCGCGCTCGGCTTCAAGGCCGTCGGTGAGCAGCGAGAAGTCGATGTCTTCGCCGGCGGTACGTTTGTGCTTGGCGCGTGCGATGGCGGAGAGCTGGTCGGTCAACACCGACTTGCTGTCGTACAGCAGACGGCCGATCAACGTGCTTTTGCCGTCGTCAACGCTGCCTGCCGTGATGAAACGCAGCACGCCGAGGTCTTCCAGATGCGGGGTGAGGCTCATGATGTCTTGACTCGATTGCGTGGCCCCTGGCGCGGCGACTCTGCGCGCCCGGCGGGCCGATGTGTCTGTACTTAGGGCGGATGGCGGCGGTTCGGCGCCTTAGAAATAGCCCTGCTTTTTGCGCTGTTCCATCGCGGCTTCCGATGCCTGATCGTCCATGCGGGTGGCGCCGCGCTCGGTGATGTCGGTCACGGCCGTCTCGGCAATGATCTCCACCGGGCTGGCGGCCACGCTGGCAACCGGGCACGTGCAACTGATGTCTCCGACGGTACGGAAGCGCACCGACGCCAGTTCGCTCGACTCGTCGTCCTGCTTCGGCGTGAGCGGCGTGACCGGCACGAGCAACCCGTTGCGACGCACGATTTCGCGCTCATGCGCGTAGTAGATCGACGGCAGGTCGAGGTTCTCGCGGGCGATGTATTGCCACACGTCCAGTTCGGTCCAATTCGAGATCGGGAACACGCGCAGGTGCTCGCCTTTGTGCAGACGCGCATTGAACAGGTGCCACAGTTCCGGACGCTGCGCCTTCGGATCCCACTGACCGAATTCGTCGCGGAACGAGAAGATGCGCTCTTTTGCGCGAGCCTTCTCTTCGTCGCGGCGCGCACCGCCGATCATGGCGTCGTAGCCGTGTTCGGCGATGGTTTCGAGCAGCGTCACGGCCTGCGCCGCGTTGCGTGAATCGTTCTCGCGACGCAGGCGGACCGTGCCGCGCTCGATCGAATCTTCCACGTGACCTACGACCAGTTCGGCGCCGAGCGCCTTTGCGTGACGATCGCGGAACTCGATCACTTCCGGATAGTTGTGACCGGTGTCGATATGGACGAGCGGGAACGGCAGTACCGTCTTGCGGTTCGGGCCAAGACCAAAGGCCTTGAGCGCCAGGTGCAGCACCACGACCGAATCCTTGCCGCCCGAGAACAGCAGTGCGGGTTTGCGGCACTCCGCCACGACCTCGCGCAGGATGTACATCGATTCGGCTTCGAGCCAGTCCAGATGATCCATACGCGAGCCGTTGGCTTGCGCGACTTCGTGCATCGCACCCATAGTGTTCCCTTCCTTGATGATTCCGAAATTTCCGTGATTCGATTCGTCACGATGCGTCGCCGCTTGAGCTCGTCACATCGTTATATGTCTTGCGGGTTCGCCCGATCCGCCTGCGCCGCGCCCGATGCCTCAGCTCGACTGCACGGACACCGGGATCTGGCTCAGGTTGCTTGCATGCAATCCGCATTCCTTGCTGTCGCGCGACTCCCACCACCAGCGCCCGGCGCGGCTGTCTTCCCCCGGGCGGATGGCACGCGTACACGGCTCGCAGCCGATGCTCGGGTAGCCGCGCGCATGCAGCGGGTTGACCGGCACGTCACGCGCCGTCAGATAGGCCCACACCTGCGCTTCGGTCCAGTCGAAGATCGGGTTGTACTTGGCGATGCCGCGGGCATCGTCGTGCTCGGCGAACGCCAGTTCCTCGCGCGTGACCGACTGCTCGCGTCGCTGGCCGGTGAGCCAGGCGTCGGCGTCGGCCAACGCGCGGCCCAGCGGCTCGACCTTGCGAATCTGGCAGCACGCCTTGCGCAGGTCCACACTTTCGTAGAACGCATTCGCACCGTGCTCGGCCACATACGTCTCGACGGCATCGGCCTGCGGCGCGTACTGCGCGACGTCGTAGCCATAGCGCGATTTGATCTGATCGAGCATGCCCAGCGTCTCGGCATGCAAACGCCCGGTATTGAGCGTGAAGACGGTGATCGGCAGTTGCTGGCGCAGAATCACGTGCGTAATGAGCATGTCTTCAGCGGCCAGACTGCTGGCAAACTTCACATTGCGATGCGAACCCGCGATGCGCGCGAGGCGCTCGGCCAGCACGGCTTCCATCTCGTCGAGCAGCGCCATGTCCTGATGCTCGGCATCGGCCCCGTTCGACGGTGTAGTCGCTTGCGTGGGTTCCCAGCGGGATTCGTTTCGCATGTCGCGAACTCCTTGTTGTCTGTGGGGGTCAGCCGACCAGCTTCACTGCCGCGAGCGTGAGCGTTGCCGCCAGCGCCCCGCGCACCACGCGCTCGGGCAGATGACGGGTGAGCTTCGCACCCAGCCAGATCCCGGGCAGCGAGCCGATCAACAGACTGCCGAGCAGTGCCCAGTGCACCGTCCCGAGCCAAATATGACCCAGCGCCGCAATGGCCGTCAGCGGCACCGCATACGCGATATCGGTTCCGGCGACTTCGGCCGGTTCCAACTGTGGGTACAGCATCAGAATCAGCGTCGCGCCAACGGCACCGGCGCCAATCGAAGAAATCGTGACGAGCACGCCGATCACGGCGCCCACCAGCACGGTGGCCACGACTTGCTTGCGGCCCGTCAACTGCCAGTTCGGGTGGGTGCGCAGCGCCGCCAGCAGCTTGGCGCGGAACAGCAAGGAGAGCACCGTAAGCAGCACCGAGGCCGCGATCGTCAGCTTGATGACATGCAGCGCCGCGTCGTCGATGCCCCCCAGGTGCTTCAGGACAACGATCGTCACCAGCGCCGCCGGCAAGGCGCCGAGCGTGAGCCTGCGCACGACGTGCCACTTCACGTGGCCGTGTGAGCGATGCGCGACAGTGCCGAAGCTCTTGGTCACCGCCGCAAATGCCAGATCGGTGCCGACCGCGACCGGCGCCGCGTAGCCCAGCAGCAGCGTGAGCAGCGGCGTCATCAGCGAGCCCCCGCCGACGCCGGTCAGACCGACCAGCAGGCCGACGCCAAATCCGGAGAGGGGTTCGAGCCACAGCGACATGTATGACGTTCCTGTTGGTGCTTAATGCCTGGCGGGAATAACGTTATCGAAACAGTGGCACCCACTGTAATGAAAACGCTATATACTTCAAACGAATTAAAAATTGTTTGTATATTTTCGAAAGTTATACAAATGAACCTGCACCAGTTCCGCTTCGTGCGCGAAGCCGTTCGCCAGAATTTCAACCTGACCGCTGCCGCCAAGGCGCTGTTTACCTCCCAGCCGGGGGTTTCGAAGGCCATCATCGAGCTGGAAGAAGAGCTTGGGGTGGACATCTTTGCCCGGCATGGCAAGCGCATCCGCAATCTGACCGAGCCCGGGCGCATCATTTTCGAGTCCGTCGAGCGAATCCTGCTGGAGGTGGAGAGCCTCAAGCGGATCGGCAAGGACTACGCCGCGCAGGATCAGGGCAGTCTGGCGATCGCCACGACGCATACGCAGGCGCGATATTCGCTGCCGCACGCGGTGGCCGAGTTCAAGAAGCGGTATCCGAAGGTGCGGCTCTCGATCTTGCAGGGGAGCCCGACGCAGATCGCAGAAATGGTGCTGCACGACCAGGCGGATCTGGCCATCGCGACCGAAGCGATTGCCGGCTATAAGGATCTGGTGTCGCTGCCTTGCTATCAATGGCAGCACGTGGCCGTGGTACCGCCGGATCACCCGCTGCTGCAACTCCCGTCCGTCGGCATCGAGGATCTGGCGAAATATCCGCTGATTACTTATGACCCCCAATTCGCCGGCCGCGCCAAGATCGATCAGGCCTTCGCGCTGCGCCATGTCCAGCCGGACATCGTGCTCGAGGCGATCGACGCCGATGTCATCAAGACCTATGTCGAATTGGGGCTTGGCGTGGGGATTCTGGCGGGGGTGGCGTTCGATCCCGAGCGCGACCGTAACCTCCGGGCGCTCCAGGTCGGGCACCTCTTCGGCACGAACGTGACGCGCGTCGCCCTCAAACAGGGCGCCTATCTGCGCGGCTACGTGTTCACGATGGTCGAACTGCTCTCGCCGATCCTGACGCGCAAGCTGGTCGAGCAAGCCTTGCGCGGCGAACACGAAAGTTACGAGCTTTAAGCCCTCCAGGGGCGTTGGGGAAACATAGCGCGCCGACGCCCGGTCACCGGGCGTGCCGCCCCTCGCATTCCGCGGTGAGCCTGGCACTATTTTTCTTCGCTGGCCGAACGCAAGCGGTGCGGTATGCTTACGCGATTCGATCAACAGGAGACCCCATGCGCTCACCTCTTCGCGGCATCCGCCTGTCGGGCGTGCTGCTTGCCCTGACCCTCGCCGGCGTTGTGACGGCGGCTCGCGCCGATATCACCGTCGGTATCGATCTGTCGTCGACCGGCCCGGCGGCCGCCATCGGTATCGCCAGCAAGAATGCCATGCAGCTTTGGCCTGACCATATTGGCGGGCAGAAG
Source organism: Pandoraea cepalis (assembly GCF_902459665.1). Taxonomy (GTDB): domain Bacteria; phylum Pseudomonadota; class Gammaproteobacteria; order Burkholderiales; family Burkholderiaceae; genus Pandoraea; species Pandoraea cepalis. The sequence goes on from NZ_CABPSL010000006.1 coordinate 63,681, forward strand.
GCGCACTACCTCTTCCTTGACGACGGCACCGACCCCGGTACGGCCGTGAAGAACGCGCGCAAATTCATCAGTGAGAACAAGGTCGACGTCATCGTTGGCCCGAACATTACGCCGAGCGCACTGGCCATGCTCGACCCGATTTCGGAGGCCGAGACGCCGATGATCACCCTGATCGGTTCGGCCGTCGCCGTGGAGCCGCAGGATGCCAAGCGCCGGTGGGCCTTCAAGATGGCCGCGAACGATTCGGCGATGGCCGACGTGATGACGCGCTACATGGCCAACCACGGGATCAAGACGGTAGGCTTTATCGGCTTTGCCGATGCCTACGGCGAGAGCTGGTGGAAAGAGTTCTCGAAGTTTGCCGAACTTCGCAAGCTCAAGGTCGTGGCCCAGGAGCGTTTCAACCGCACGGACACGAGTGTCACGGGCCAGATCCTGAAGCTGATGGCGGCCAAGCCTGACGCTGTCCTGGTAGCCGGATCGGGCACGCCGGCGGCGTTGCCGCAGCGCACGTTGCAGGAGCGCGGGTATGCCGGGAAGATCTACCAGACGCACGGCATCGCCACGTACGACTTCGTTCGCGTGGGGGGCAAGGACGTGGAAGGCACGCTGTTCCCGACGCAGCCGGGTGTGGTTGCCAAGACGTTGCCGGCCGGGCATCCGGCGCGCATGGCGGCGTTGGCGTTCACCAAGCAGTACGAGGCCAAATATGGCCCCGATACGGTCACGCAGTTCGCCGCCGACGCCTATGGCGTATGGGATCTGCTCAACGACGCCGTACCGCGCGCCGTGAAGGTGGCGGCACCGGGCACGCCGGCATTCCGTGTGGCGCTGCGCGATGCGCTCGAATCCACGCACAATCTCGCCATTCCGAACGGCATCATGAATCTCAGCCCGAAGGACCACGTGGGGCTCGATCAGCGTGCCAGCGTGATGGGGCAGATCAAGAACGGAAAGTTCGTCTACGTCTCGAATTGATCCCGGCATGACGACATACACCATCGCGTTTATCGGGCTGGGCGCCATGGGCGGCCAGATGGTTCGTCATTTGATGGCCGCGGGGCATCGGTTGCACCTCTACGCGCGCCGGCCGGAGGCTGCGGCCCCGTTCGTCGCGCAGGGCGCAGAAGTGTTCGCAACGCCCGCGCAGGCCGCCGCCGATGCGGACTTCGTCGTGACCAACGTCACGACGACACAGGACGTGGAGGCGGTGCTGCTTGGGGCGGATGGCGTGGTGCATGGGGCGCGGGCGGGCGCGATCTGCGTGGATCACAGCACGATTTCGGCGGAGGCGACGCGGCGTATGGCCGCGCGCCTGGCGCTTCACGAGATTGTGCTGGTGGATGCGCCGGTGTCTGGCGGGCCATCTCGCGCGGCCGACGCCTCGCTATCGATCATGGTCGGCGCGTCGAATGACGTCTTCGAGAAGGTCAAGCCCCTGTTGTCCGTGTTGGGCACGACGATCACGCATGTGGGCGACGTGGGGGCGGGTCAGGTGGCGAAGGCGTGCAATCAGATCGTGCAGGTGATCAATATCCAGGGCATTGCGGAGGCGATGCTGTTCGCGGCGCGCAACGGCGTGGATCAGGACAAGGTCATCGAAGCGATTTCGCAGGGGCTGGCGGGCAGTCGCATGCTCGACATGATGGGGCCGAAGATGGCCCATCGCGACTTTGCGGCGGGAATTGAAGCGCGCCTGCACGACAAGGATTTCGCGATGATCCTGGACGCCGTGGCCGACGCAGGGCTCTCGCTGCCGGCACTGTCACTGGTGAAAGCCCAGCTGACGGCGCTGATGGAGCGCGGCTGGGGGCATGACGACACGTCGTCGCTGCTGCGCGTGCTCGAGAGTCAACAGCAAGTTCATTGAACGCCGACGGGGCGGGCTTGTGGCCGCGAAGAATTTCGGTCATAATCTCGCCTTCGTCCGGTGAGCCGTTAGGTTCATTGAACGAGTCACGCTGCGACACCGCTCGGTGAACGCACACCTGCCCAGGTGGTGAAATTGGTAGACGCAGGGGACTCAAAATCCCCCGCCGCAAGGCGTGCCGGTTCGATTCCGGCCCTGGGCACCACAGTGATTTCAAGGCATTCGGCGATTCCGCCCATTTCTGCCCTGCTCCACAATTCGTATTTGGCTCCGCAAAACCGGTTATTGGGTCGGTTCAACCTTGTCGCCCAGTCGGTCACGCACGTAGTGTTCGGTCATCGCAGGTCAGGCGGCTAAAGCAAAGGCCTCGGCCGGGGTCATCGTCTTCAGCGCTTGGCGCGGCCGCCGATGGTTGTAGAACTGGATCCGGTCGCCGATTACACGGCTGGCGTGCTGCGGCGTAGCAAAGCGCGAGGGTGAATCCAGAATTTGCCGATAACGGCCCACCGCATTGGATGGGCCGCAACCCAATCTATCTCACCAATCGCGGTTTCTCACCCCGCCTCGCCGCGTGAATAATGACGTGCGGGCCCATCAACGTATCCGTCGCCACCATCGCTTCTGCGAACGTCTCAAAGTAAATCGCGTGCTCGGGGTCGGACACATGCGCTCGCCTGATTTCTCCTGCTCGCTCGTCCCACGCGTAACCGAGGTACTTCTTGTATTCGTGGAACCAGACAACATGCCCCTCGCGCGTCAACGACTTGGGGAGGTCGAACCCGCCATCGCCTTGACCGCCGATTTCTTCGTCCTTCCCGCCGCTCTTGTTTGAATCACTCATCAAAATCTCCTGACATGTGAATAAATTTAGCCGCGCTAACGACTGACTTCATCATCGCAGGAGTGCCAAACCTTGCGTTTCAGCAACTTCCGAATATCCGAGCCTATACGTCGACACCCGAAAAGTTTCGACGCGCTGCGAAAACGTTTGTGACGTATAAGCGGCGAAACGAAGACGGGCTGACGGAATCACGGTGAACCCACGACCCTAAGGCACGAATTTCAACATCATTCGATGCCACAGTTGTGCCACTCACATCGATGGAGGCGGCATATGCGCACAACTTGCGTAGGGATGTAAGACTACAATGCGCGGGACAAGCTCGCCGCCCATCGATAGCATCCGGCGTAAAGGTTTCCCGCAGGAAAAATCAAAAAGTGCCCCCCACTTATCCGTGAACTTCGGAGGTTTCGTATGGGGTTGGCATTGCTTTCCCTTGCCCTGCTTGTTGTCATGGTGTTGATGTTGGAGACGGTTCGACCGCGCAAACGCAGGGCGGGCATCGCCATCGACTCGACCGCGTACTACGCCGTGAAACCGCTCACGAAAACCGAGCAAGCGTTCTATCGGCTGTTGGTCAACAGCTTGCCCGGATACATCGTTCTGGCACAGGTCGATATCAAGCGAATCGTCCGAACCAAGCGCGGCAAGAGCCATTCGCACTTCAACCGAATCGCGCAACTATCGGTGGACTTCCTCGTCTGCACCCCTGACTTTTCAATCGCTGCCGCAGTTGAGCTGGATGACCCGTCGCATGAGGGAAAGCAACAACGAGCGCGGGACGCAAAGAAGGACGACGTGTTGAAGGCAGTCAATGTGCGCCTCGTGCGATTTGACGTCAGGCGCTATCCTTCAGAATCGGCCATTCGACAAGCGATTCTGGGAAGCACCAACGGCGCCGGCGATCTGAAATTCGCCGCATGACCCGCGACCCGAAAGGGGCGTCTAGATCCGCCCCGCCTTTGCCCACGGCATCCACGACTACGATCACGGCCGCATCAGGCTCGAGCCAGCCAGAAGGGCTAAGTTCCGTGCGGTACAGAACCCGGCCCTTACCGCCATCACTTCCCCGTCCAACTTTACGGGGTCAGTTCACCGTCACCGGCCTGCCGCGGCGTTGAAAATGCCAGGCGTCATCCCTGCTACGCCGCTACGCCGCTACGCCGCTTCGCCGCCACACGTCGGGGCAAACGCCATATGAGCGTCTTGCGAAGGCAAACCCCATCAGACCGGGTTTAGTACGCTACGCCCCGCTAGCACAGCCGCCACATTGTCCAACGCGGTGAACCCCATCTGGTCGCGCGTCTCTTTCGTCGCGCTCGCCATGTGAGGCGTAAGAAATACGTTGTCCAGCGATGCGAAGCGGGCATCGACATTGGGCTCATTTCGATACACGTCGAGACCCGCGCCGAAAAGGTGCCCCGACGTCAATGCGCCGTAAAGCGCATCTTCATCTACCAGATCGCCACGCGCCGCATTCACAAATACGGCCCCCTTCGGCATGAGATCGAACTGCGCCTTCGTCATGAGCGGCGATCCGCCACCGGGAACATGCAGCGAGAGCACCTGGCAATGCGGAAGCAGTTCCGTGAGGCTTGGATAAAACACCGCCCCGTTCTCCAGCGCCGGCGATGCCCGCTGAATGTCGGTGTAGGCCACCTTCATGCCAAATGCCTGCGCGCGCTTTGCGACCGCTCGCCCGATACGTCCGAAACCCACGATGCCAATCGTTTTCCCGTTGACGCGCGTGCCCAGCATGTCCGTCATGCCGAACGATTTCCCCCAACCGGCGCGCATGATTTTTTCGTATTCCGCCGCACGCCGACTGGCCGCCAGCACCAGCAACATCGTGAAGTCCGCCGTGCATTCGGTCAAGGCATCGGGCGCGTTCGTCACGACAATGCCTCGCTCGCGGGCGAACGCCACGTTCATGTGATCAACGCCCGCGCTGGCATTGGCAATGATCTTCACCGTGGATGGCAACGCCGCAATGTGCGCTTCCTGCAAGCCGGATTTCTTCCCGACCAGAACGGCTGGCACCTCGCGCGCCTTGCAGAATTCCACCACCGCCCATGCATCCATATCCGATTCGGTCACGTAGGCGTTGAATTCCGACACTGCGCGGCTCGCCACGGCTTGCGGCACTTTTCGCGCGATCAACAGTTGGGTGCGCGTGCTTTCCGACATGATCTTTTCTCCAAGTAGACGGTCGCACAAAGACTACGAAACCCGCCAGCCCAAGGTCAATGTTGATTGAATCAATCAACCTATGACCGCCGTCCACGCGCGCCCTTCGGTCGCATCCCACCATGGGATGCCCTCCACCTTTCGCTCATCAGGAAAACCCTGACACGCCACCGACTGGGTGCGCTTCCAGATGTTGATTGAACGAATCAAGATTGCCCGGCCGACGCGGCCGATGCCATTCTCGGTTCGTGACCCACTGAGAAAAGGTAATGTCATGTCGACCTCGAAGCAGTTCGCCGCCGTCACGGGTGCCGGTTCCGGCATCGGTCGAGCGGCCGCCATCGCGTTTGCCGCATCCGGATTCACCGTCGCGCTGATCGGACGCCGGGATGCGCCCCTTCAGGAAACCCAAGCGGCCATCGATGACGCAGGCGGCAACGCGTATGTCGCGGCGGCCGATGTCGCCGATGAACGCTCCGTGGACGCGGCATTTGCGCAAATCCTTCGCGAATTCGGACGTCTGGACGTCCTCTTCAACAACGCCGGACGCAACGCCGGCGCCGTGCCGCTGGACGAATACCCGCTCGACTTCTGGAACGACGTCGTCGCCACCAACCTGACGGGTGTGTTCCTGTGTGCGAGAGCGGCCTGGCGCATCATGAAGAACCAAACGCCGCAAGGCGGTCGAATCATCAACAACGGATCCATCTCGGCGCACTCCCCCCGCCCCAACACCATCGCCTACACCGCCACCAAGCACGCCGTGTCGGGCATCACCAAATCGTTGGCGCTGGACGGGCGCCCCTATCGCATCGCCTGCAGCCAGATCGATATCGGCAATGCGGCAACGTCGCTCACGGAGCGAATGACACGTGGCGTGCTTCAGGCCGACGGCAGCATGGCCCCGGAAGCTCGAATCGACGTCGCTCATGTCGCGAACGCTGTCGTTCACATCGCCAGCCTCCCGCTCGAAGCCAACGTCCTCAACATGACCCTCATGGCCACCACCATGCCTTTCGTAGGCCGCGGATAACCCCCTCGCCCGCCCCACATAAAAAGCAACGGGCAGGCCACCGATCAGGAGACATCGATGAAATTTGCAGAGGAACAACACCTGTCAGCACTCGATACGGCATCACGCGATATCACGGCAAGACCATCGAAGGTCAGATACGTCGTGCTGTCGATGTTGCTGATCGCGACGATTCTTAACTACGTCGACCGATCCGCCCTCGGCATCGTCGCCCCAAGCCTTTCGAAAGACCTCGCATTGAACAAGATGCAGATGGGCGAGCTGTTCGCCGCATTCGGTCTCGCGTACTCCCTCGCCTTGCTACCCAGCGGCATCCTTGCCGACGTGCTCGGCTCACGCATCGCCTATGCGCTGTCGCTGGTGGGATGGTCGCTCGCGACGCTCACGCAGGGGCTGGCCAATGGCTATCACATGTTGCTTGGCTCTCGCCTGACGATGGGTGCGCTCGAGGCCCCCGCGTTTCCATCGAATGCACGCGCGGTGACGCTTTGGTTTCCCACGCAGGAGCGCGGATTCGCGACCAGCGTCTACGTCATGGGACAGTACATCGGAACGCCCATTTTTACGGGCCTTCTGCTGTGGATCTCGGCCGCCGCGGGATGGCGTTCCGTGTTCTTCGTGACGGGCGGCTTCGGCATTCTTTTCAGCGTGATCTGGTTCTGTGCCTACCGGGATCCCTCGCGACATCGCTGGGTGAACAAGGCCGAACTCGACTACATCAACGAATCGCGCACCCCGTCCGCGCAGAAGTCGCGGGAAAAATTCAACTGGCGCATGGCACTCAAACTGCTCGGGTATCGCCAGATCCTGGCCATTTGCCTCGGCAAGTTCTGCAACAACACGATTCTGGTCTTTTTCACCACGTGGTTCATGACGTATCTGGCCGAGGCGCGCCATATGTCGATGATCAAGGTTGGAATCTTTCAGGCACTCCCCTTCCTGGGCGCGACGCTCGGCATTCTCGTCGCCGGTTGTCTCTCGGACTTCTTCATTCGCCGTGGCGTCTCCCTCTCCGCCGCACGCAAAGCGCCGCTGGTCATCGGAACGCTGCTCGGCTCGTCCATCGTCCTGGTGAACTTTGTCGAATCCAACGCGATGGTCATCGCCATTCTGACCATCGCCTTCTTCGCGCAAGGTGTCGGCTCGATGTCCTGGGCCGCCGTCTCCGAGATCGCGCCGCGCCAGTATGTCGGTCTCACCAGCAGTATCACGAGCCTCGCCGCCAACATTGCTGCCGTGACGACGCCGCTGATGATCGGTTACGTCATACAACGCACGGGACAGTTTTACTGGGCACTGAATCTGATGGGCGCTATCTGCCTGCTCGGTACGTTCTCGTATTCCGTTCTCCTCGGCAAGCTCTCCAGAATCGAGCTTTGAACGCCCCCACCTATCGCACGAACGACATGATTGAATTCAAATGGGATCACCTTCAGCTATGCTCGGCAGACGCTGAAGCCACGGCAGCGTGGTTTGCCCGGTGCCTGAATGCGGAAGTCGTTCGACGTCCGGGGCGTGTGGATCTTCGCATCGGGTCCATCAACTTATTCATCACCCAACTGTCCGGCGCGCATACGACCGAAATCTCAGGTGGCACGCGCACGCAAGGCATCGATCATTTCGGCGTGACCGTCGATGATCTCGATGCCGCCTTCAATCACCTCAAGGCCTGCGAAGCCGACATCGTCGAGCCGATCAAGTCGGTCCGTGCCGGCGTCCGGGCACTTTTTGTGAAGTCGCCGGGCGAGATCCTCATTGAAGTCCTTGAGCGCAAGCCCAGCGAGATGACTTTTACTTGAAGAGACGTCAATATTGAGCCACCGGCTCGGGACTCACTCGAAACGAGTGAGTCCCGCTGCCCGTTTTGAGCGCCCTGCCCTATAGCGAACGTCTATTCCATGCGAACCTGGATCACGTTGACCGAAGCGGCCCGACAGTTGGGCGTGCAAGCGCAGACGATCTACGCCTACGTCAGCCGAGGCAACATCGCCGTCATGCCGGACCCCGCCGACCCGCGCAAGAGCTTGTATCGCGCAGAGGACGTCGCGATCCTTTGCCGAAAGAAGCAGGTCGGCCGCAAACGCGCCGCCCTTGCCGCGGGCACGATATTCGGCGCCGAGCCTTGCATCCACAGCGCAATCACTACGTTTTCCAAAGGGCGCGCGTACTACCGCGGGCGCGATAGCATTCGCCTGTCACAGGCATCGACGCTCGAAGACGTTGCCGCCATCCTGTGGAACGCACGATCGCCAATTGCCTTCGACATTGACCGAACCCCGCTGCAGTGGGAAGAGCGCGGCAGACAGTGCGCTTTCATGTCCTTGGCCGCGCTTGCCGCGAATGGTCACTCGACACACGGCCGAACCGACCGAGCACTGCACACCGAGGCGGGCCATCTGGTCGCGCTCGTCTCCCAAGCGTTTGGTGCGAAATGCAGCGAAAAGGCGACGCTCACGCATGAACGACTGGCGCTTGGATGGGGGCAAGGAAGCGAAGGCACCGACCTCATTCGCAGAGCCCTGGTACTCGTTGCCGACCACGAGCTAACCAGTTCCGCCTTTGCCGCAAGAATCACGGCATCCACCGGCGCATCGCTGCCGGGATGCCTGCTCACCGGGCTGGCGGCCTTCTCAGGCCCGTTGCACGGCGACGCTTCAGGTCGTGTCCGTGCCGTGTTCGATCATGTAGAGCGAGTAGGGGCGGAAAGTGTGGTGGCCCATCACTTGCGGTCGGCCCTCCCGATCCCTGGGTTCAGCCATCATCTCTATCCCGAAGGCGACCCGCGCGCCCAGGCGTTGCTGGAACGCCTCGATCCCCCCGATGAACTGGCGTCATTTATCGGGGAGGTGACCCGTTTGACGGGGCTTCAACCGAACATCGATGTCGCGCTTGCCGTTCTGGCTTCTCAACTCAAGCTTCCTCGCGACGCCTCCTTCGCCCTATTCGCCACCGCACGAAGTGTCGGCCTGCTTGCGCATAGCATGGAGCAGCTCAAGGTCGGAAAGGTGATCCGACCCCGCGGACGTTACACCGGCCCCGTTCTCGAGGATGTGGATTCGGTGCCCCCCAACGACGATGGCAATGGCCTGCCTGACGCGGCGACCGTCGACCGAAATCGCGTATTCAAGACGATCATCCGCTAGCTGAGATCCCGCTGGTTCCCCCTGTCGTATTGGCGGATACGGTCTCACACTCGGTTGGATGAACCCACCCCGCGCCAGCACTCGGGACATGGGCCATATTTCAGCGCGCATTGATTACCGAGGACGACCCGTAGTAGCATACGCAACTTAATTAATAATAATTCTCATTTCTATTTTCATTATCCTCGATGCGCCGCCTCCAGAATTACGCTGCACTGCCGCTGGTCTTCATCGCGGCGTCGCCGCTCGCCTTCGCGCAGGCCACGTCGACTGACGTGGCGAGTTCGGCTGCCGTGAGCGCAACGAACGCCTACACCGCCACGCCCGACGCCACGCCGATGAGTGCATCTGGCACCGTTGCGCTGCCCGCAGTGTCTGTCAGTGCGAGCGGCGCGCCCCGCACCGCGTTCGACGCGCCCGCCGCCGCTCAGGTCACGAAGTCGTCGGTGCCTTTGAGCGAGACGCCGCAATCGATCAGCGTCGTCACGCGCGATTTGATGGACGCGCAACAGGTCCAGACGCTCAACGACGCGCTGCACGACGTGCCTGGGGTGATCTCGGGCACGTACGGCAGACGGGGCTGGGACGACTTCATCATTCGCGGCCAAACGGCGTCGGATTCCGTGTATCTCGACGGCCTGCGCACGGCCATCAACAACCGCTTCGCCGAAGAAACCTTCGGCCTGCAACAGATCGAAGTGATCAAGGGACCGGCTACGTTGCTTTCCGGACTCGTGCTGCCGGGCGGCATGGTCAACATGGTCAGCAAGCGGCCGGAAGCCGACACGTTCGCCAACGTCGATGCCACCGTGGGCAGTCACGGCTTCTACCAGAGCACCGTCGACATGGGTACGCCGCTCTCGGAGAACGGCAAGGCCGCATTTCGCATCAACGCCCTGGCGACGAACAGCCACGACGCCACCGACTATGTCTGGTCGCGCAATCGTTATATCGCGCCGTCGCTATCGCTTGATCTCGGTCCGCGCACGGAATTGACGATCCTGACGAGCTATCAGGAACGCAACTACCTCCGCCAGCAAGGCCTGCCGTGGTCCGGCACGCTGATCCCGAACAAGAACGGCAGCCTGTCGCGCAGTACCTTCACGGGCGAGCCCGGTGAGCGGCCCTACTCGGGGCACGAGGCACGTATCGGCTACCGCTTCGCCCACCATTTCGACTCGGGCTGGACCGTGAACCAGAATGCTCGCTGGCAACAGTTCGCGCTGGGCGGTCAGCTCGTCGCCAATGGAAAGGTCGCCTCGAACGGCTACACGCTGAGCCGCACGGCCACCGATTCGCAATGGTCCGGCGACACGCTCTCGCTGGACAATAACGCGCAGAAGACCTTTGACACCGCGTTCGGCCGCCACGAGATCACCGTCGGCATGGACTACATGCGCGGGCGCGAGGACGTCACCACCACCACGTGCTCGGTCGGTTCGATCAACATGTACGCCCCGGTCTACACGGGTGCGATCACATGCCCATCCACACCACGAACGCGCGCGTACACTACGATCCGCGATCTGGGCGTCTACGCGCGCGATCAGATCGCACTCGGCCAACGCTGGCGCGTGCTGGCGGGCATGCGCTACGACAGTGCGTCGAGCAACGTACTCAACAAGCTGACCGACACCACGAGCGGCAACCCGTCGAACGCCACCACGGGCTCGCTTGCGCTGATGTACGAACTGTTCCCCGGCGTGCGCCCTTATGTGAGCTACGCGACCTCGTTCTACCCGAACAGCGGCGCGGACGTGAGCGGCAACGCCTTCGATCCGGAAACCGGCAAGCAGTGGGAAGCGGGGGTGAAGTTCGACCTCCAGAAGGGCCACACGAGTGTGACGCTCGCGGCATTCGACCTGCGCCGCCGCAACGTGCTGGAGAGCGATCCGAACAACGACGGCTACAGCATTGCCGTGGGCGAAGAGCATTCGCGCGGCGTCGAATTCAGCTTCAACACCGCGCCGACGAATCAGTTGAGCGTGACCGGCGGCTACGCCTACACGTCGGCCGTGATCGCCGACGATGGCGGCCAGGCACCGTCGACCAATGGCGTGCGCATCAACAACGTGCCACGGCACAGTTTCAATGTGTTCGCGCGCTACCAGTTGCCGGGCGAACTGCGGCGCTGGGAGATCAACGGGGGTGTACGTGGTCAGAGCAACCTCTATGCGTATGGCTACACGATTCCGGGCTTCGTGGTCAGCGACGTGGGCGTGCGCTACACGGCACCGAGCTGGCACGCCGCGCTGAATCTGAAGAACATCTTCAACAAGCATTACTACACAGGAGGCCTGAGCAACGCCGTGGCACTGAGCGACGATCGCTCGGTGATGCTCACACTGGGATACCGCTATTGAGGCTTGCGAAGCGCCAACCGCCCCCACGCATCGATTTGGGAAATACGTCGAGGCTTTCGCATGGCGACGTCCCGAGCCGACAATTCGGACGTTGCTGAAACTCAAGTGACTTCACGGCTGGGATGATGGAAACGTCCCCCACATCGGTGGGGGCAACTTCTGGGAGCAACCCATGCGCGATTCGAACGATGAGAACGTGAAATCCCGAGGTGCAGGCATGACGAGGCGATTCGGGACGAGCGGAGCACCGGACCTGCCGAAACCGCTGTCGAGAAAGGGCTATGTCGTCTGGTTCCACGACCATGGCGAGTATCTGGGACTCGCATGGAACGCGTCGGCGGAAGAAATTGAACGAGCGCACGTGGCAAATGCCGACCACGCGATCTACTTCGAGACCTTTGCGCAGGCGGCCGTCGCCAGCGACAAGTTCATCAGCCCCTGTCGGGTGATCCATTCCCCCGGGCCCGGCAAACGACCCAAGCTTATGCCCTAGAACAACGTGACGGTCCGTCACCGTTGTCGGGCCGTCACGCTTGCGATTTATGCGCCGCCGGTTCCCGTGTTACTTTTACGGCAACGTTACTGCGTGTGAGGTGTGACCATGTACACCGTAATGGGCATCACGGGGCGAGTGGGCAGCGTGCTGGGGCACGACCTTCTCGCGGCAGGTCTACCGTTGCGGGTCGTCGTCCCCGATGCCGTCAAATCGAGCCGATGGGCCGCACTGGGCGGTGAGATTGCCGTCGCGGAAAACAACGATGTCGACGCCCTCACCCACGCGTTTCGCGGCAGCGAAGCCGTGTTCGTGATGCTCCCACCGAACGCAGACCCCGAGCCGGACTTCTCGCATGCGCGGCACCTGATCGACGCGATTCGGCAAGCGCTGGCCGCCACTCGCCCGAAACGCGTGGTGTGCCTGTCGAGCATCGGCGCCGACTGCGAAATGCCCAGCCTGCTCACCGCGCTGCGCTTGTTCGAGGCGGCGATGCTGTCGTTATCGCTGCCGGTGACGTTCCTGCGCCCGGCCTGGCTGATGGAGAACTTCGCGTGGGACATCGAGCCCGCTCGCGAACGCGGGGAGCTGCCGAGCTATTTGCAGCCGGTGGATCGGGCGCTTCCGATGGTCTCGGTGAGCGACGTCGCCCATTTCGCGGCGCGCGCCATGCAGGCGCCGTTCAGCGACAACCCAATCTGGGAAATCGAAGGCCCCGAGCGTTACTCGCCCGACGACATCGCCGCCGCACTCGCCCGTGCGCTCGTTCGCGACGTCTGCGCCGAGGCGGTGCCCCGAGCGGGCTGGGATCCCCTTTTTCGCGCGCAAGGCATGCGCAATCCGCTGCCACGTATCCAGATGCTCGACGGATTCAACAACGGCGACTTCCGCTTCCGCGACGACGGCAAACACGCGCTGCGTGGCGGCGTCACACTCGTCGAGGCAATCGCCGCATTGGTGCGCGAAAGCTGACACCGGTGACGGGCGTCAGGCCATCCCCAATCCGCTAGCGGTCTCTGCAAACCGGCACTTGTGCGAGCAGTTCACGCCAATGTTGCGCCCAATCGCCATCGTGCGCGACCCCGCGCACCGTGACCGTCGTCACACAGGATCCCCCCGCCGCCGCCGCGAAGCGACGCGCGACGTCCGGCGGCACGATCGTATCCTGCGCGCTGCTGAAATGGATCTGCGCAATGCCTGCGATTCGCCGCGCCACGTCGATAGGATTACGAGACGCCGGCATCGGCGAGACGTGATGCAGCCGATTGATGTACTCGGTGTCGAGGTTGCCCGCGACCGTGCGCAGCGCGGCGACGTCGTGGCGGCGCGCAGCGATCAGCACGGCAATGGCGCCACCGCCCGAGTAGCCGACAAGCTCCACGGGCTGCCCAGGGGTACGGGCCACGAGTTGATCGACTGCCGCGTTCATTGAATCGATCACTTCGGGGGCGAACCGCTTGCCGGTCCAATACGCGACGGCGCAACGGGGATTGTCCTGCATCGGCGTAAATTGGCAGGGTCGCGCCAGATAGGCGACGTTGTCGGCAGCCTTCGCGGACGAATCTGCGGCAGCGAGCGCCAGCCCCGTTGCCGCGACCGGCGTGGGGTCCAGCGATGGCTCACTGCGCGAAACCCAGGCCAATCCATCGCCTTCGATGTAGATGCGCAGAGGCTTGTCAGGGCGGGTAATGCGCGAGAACACGGTAAGGCGGAAATCGCCCGCCGTCAGCACTTCCCGGTGCAGTCCCGCCGGTCCGGCCAACGCATCGGCATGCGCGTCGCGATCCACACTGGCACACCCGGTCGCCAGCAATAGGGCAGCCAGTGCGGCAACGCAACGCTTCCCGCGCTGCCACCCTGCAAGCATGGCGTTCATGGCGCTGCGCCGCGCCCTTCGGTCAAATTGCGCCATCACGCCACTCCACCACGAAGTGCTTGAGTGCCTGCGCCATGCGTTCGACCACAGGTTGCCAGTGTGCGCGGGCCTCCTGGCGAAACAGACGCATCCCCGGATACCAGGGCGAGTCGTCGCGATCGAGCAGCCAGCGCCAATCGGGAACAAACGGCAACAGCACCCATACCGGACGTCCCATCGCGCCTGCCAGATGAACGGGCGACGAATCGACCGACACCAACAAATCCGCGAGATGCAAAATCGCCGCAGTGTCCTCGAAATCGCGAATCCCGTCGCTGAGCGACACCATCGACATGCCGTCGGGAGGCGTGCTTGCCTGCGGGGCCGCCGGCCCCTTCTGAATCGAAAGGAATGTCGCGCCACTCGCCCCCAACGGGCCGAGTTGTGCGAGCGACATGGACCGGTTGCCGTCGTTGACGTGTTCCGGGCGCCCCGCCCACACCACGGCGACCCACGGGCGCGGCACGTCGGCCAATTTTTCGCGCCAATGGGCGACGCGCTCGGGGTCGGCGCTCAGGTACGATACGTCGCCCGGCAGATCGGCGAGCGTCAAGCCCATCGCCATTGGCAGGCTCATCAGTTCGCAATGCTGATCGAACGTCACCGGCAACGTGCCGCGAGCGACGATATCGTCATCGCCCCACATGCGCCTGGCGATCGGCAATGCTTCCGGATTGATCTCCAGGATCACGCGCGCCTGACTGCGCTCACGCGCCCAGCGCGCCATGCGCAGGAACTGGAACGTGTCTCCGTAGCCCTGCTCGTCGTGGATGAGGAGCGTCTGGCCGGGAATCGGTCTGCCGTCCCAACGCGGGCGTTGCACCTTGCGCTCAATGGACTGCGTATGTTCGAGGCGGTAGCGGTGGCGATACTCGCGCCAACCACGCTCGAAGTCGCCGAGCAGGAGCAACGTCTCGGCGAGATCGAAGCGGTTGGACAGGTCGCCAGGCACCTGACGGGCAAGCCTGTCGAGTATGTCTCGTGCCTCGTGCACCTTGCCTTGCGCGCGCAAGACCATCGCAAGCAATCGCCACATCACCACGGGCGCGGTCTCGGCGCCCACGACCTCGCGCAGCATCGACTCAGCCCTTTCGTACGCCTGCGCATGGACGCACGCCACGATGGCGTCGTGAACCGAGGTCATATCCGGCGGTGTGGCGAGCAACTGCGGCACCGAGGGCGGGACACCGTCGACGAGTGCCGGGCGATGGCGCGTCACCCTCTGCGCCTCGACAAGCGCAAGCGCAGCCCGCGCATCGTGACTCTCCGGGTGGAGGGCGAGCGCATCGCGAGCACAATCGAGTGCCTCGTCCAACCGTCCCACCAGCGGCAGAATCCGGGCACGAGTCACGAGCGTGGAGAAATGCTGGGGGGCGAACGCCGACATGATCTCCACGACCTGCAACCCCGCCGCCACGTCTCCACTGGAAACTTCAATGTCGGCAAGATTACGGTAGGCGTCGACGAACGACGGATCCAGCTCAATGGCGCGGCGCGCCAGAGTTCGCGCTTCGGTAAAGCGCTGCTGTGCGCTCAGCAGCGACGCCAGATTGCTGTGCACGTCCGCGCGTAGCGGGTCGATTTCAAGGGCCCGGAGATAGTGCGTCTCGGCAGACTCCTGACGCCCCAGCAGACGCGCGGTATTCCCGAGATTGTTGTGCGCATCGGCCGACGCGGGCAGCAGTTCGCTCACGCGGGTGAGGCATGCCAAGCTCTGATCGAGCTGTCCGACCTCCTGCAACACTATTCCGAGGTTGTTCCACCCGGCAGCAAACGCCGGATCGATTTTGACGGACCGGCGCGCCGCCGCCAGCGCCTCATCGAGCCGGCCCGCCTGTCGGCACATCTCGGCCAGATCGGACCAACTGGACGCCAGCGCACCGGGCGCCCGGCAGGCGGTGCGCAGATGGTCGATCGCCATGTCGCGCTTGCCATAGGCATGGGCCATGAGGCCGAGGAGATAATGCGCGTCCGGGTGCTCGGGCGACGCTTCCAGCACGCGCCGGCACAGGACTTCTGCCTGGGGCGCCTGTCCCGCCTGCCAATGCGAATGGGCTAACGCAATCGCCTGAGCGAAGGTCAGCATTCCGGGAGTCGAAGCAGCGGCAGACATCGAGAGGCGGTCGGGAGACGGTAGGCACTGCGCGATACTTCCACGGCGGTCGCTGCCATGTCAATCGTTGCGACCGCCGGACGCGTACGAACGTTTCCGAACACGCGCGACGCTCAGAAACGCTGTTGTACGCGCACAATCCCCGTGTGCGACACAAAGCCCGCCCCCGCTTGCAGGTCGTAGCGAATCGAGGCACTCAGGTTGTTCGCTTTCATCAGGGTCAGGCCCAGCGAGATATCGGCCAGGTCCGACACCGGCGTAGCGCCCACGGTCGTGAACGCCGTCTGGCCGGACGGATCCGCAGCGAAGCTCGCGCCCGTCGTTTGACGCGTACGGTTGTACTCATGCAGCCAACGCACGCTCAGTTCGGGCACCCACATCCCCCTCGCCGTTTCGAATGGCAAGGCGACCTTCGCCCCCAGCGCGCTACGCACCGAACTAGCGCCGACACTGCCGACCGTAAGCGCCGAGCCATTGCCACCCGTTTCGGTATAGCCGTTCTGGTTCAGATAGCCATATGTGACGCCCGCCAGCGGCGTGACGATGGCACGTCCCAGCGCCAGTGGCCAGCCGAATTCGGCGCCGAACACGAATTGTTGACCGTTGAAGTTGCCATGGGCCACGCCGTTGAATCCCGGCATCGACACCGATCGCGTCGTATCGTAGTGTTGCAGCACCGCCGAGCCTGACAGGTTCACGTACCACGGCTCGCCGGTGTACGCGGCGTACCCAATGAGGCCATACCCGTTCACGCCGGTCGTATTGCCCGACGTGCTACCGTCATTGTCGATCGCCGTGCGCGAGAACTGGATCGCTCCCCCCGCACGCCAGCGCTCGCCGAACGCTCTGTCTGCACCGACGACCAGTCCACCGTAGTTGGCGCTGTAGCCGTCGACGTCGTTACGCACCGACTGGCTGGCGTGACCGCCGAAGGCCTGTCCCCAGACGCCCCAGTTGGCTGCGCTGTCGCCCGTCGCAATCCCGGTGCCCCCGGCCTGCGCTACGCGCAGGCTGTTGACGTGCGCACCGACCACGCCCAGCGATTCGAAGGTGGCCGCGCCGGCGGCACGCGTATTCTGCGCCGGGGCGAGTTGCTTGCCGACCCGATTGGCCGAGTCCGTCGAACCGCCGCTCAGCGACCCGAGTGCCGCGTTGTACAGATTCAGCAGTTGGGCGTCGCTCACGCCGGTGTAGCCCAGCAAGCCCCGCAGCGACGACTGCGCGTTGGGTGCCGACGCAAGCAAGGCGTTGGTGCGAGGGTCGGCGGGCGGTGTCGTACCGGTGCCGCCGCCGTTGTCGGAACCGGCATTCGTATCCGAAATCAACGTCACGACCAGATCCTGCCGACTGCCGTTAGCGACCGTGGCGCCGGTCGCGCCGAGCGTCGACGAACCGTTGACGCGATAAACCAGCGAACCTTCGTTGTAGGTGGCCGAGCCTGCCGTGTCGATCACGACATAGCGCTGACCCGCCGCAAACGAATAGCCGAGCGACTGCAAGGCGATGCTCGAACCCGCGGCCAGTGTCGTGTTGCCGCTCACAACCAGGCGTCCGTAGCCGCTGTCGGTCGTCAAGTCGCCGGTCGTCACCGCATTGCCCGCACAACACCGATCTGAAGCGTGGCGCCTGCCGCCTGCGCGTAATCCCCGGAGACCTGGATGGCATTGTTGACTTGCAATACCGACGCGTCGTTGAACGCCGTTCGTGTGCCAGCGAGGTTCAGGTCGTCGTTAAGCAGGAGATTGCCGCCGTTGAAGTGTATATCGGCGAGCGAGCTTGAAAGGGTTCCGGGGATAGCACTGCCGAAACCCGTGAGGGTGCCCTGCGCTGCGCCTGACGCCCCCGCGATGGACAAGGCGTGCGTGCCGGAATGGGAAATGTTGCCCGCAATGATGCCGGCGTTATTGATCTGTCCGATCGTGGCCGCTGCGGAGGCATTCGCGATGGCCTCGCCGGCGCTGGAAATGAGCCCGCCCGCGAGATTGTTGAGGGTACCGATCGAGTCCTCGTTGTAAATACCGTAGCTCCCGCCCGAAATCGTTCCAGCGTTGTTGATCGTGCCAATGATGCCGTGATAGGTCGTGCCACCGACCACGGTACCGCGGTTGTCGATGCCGGTGCCGGAGCCGAGCCCACTGGTGCCATCGATCAGGCCAAGGGGCAGGTTGTCGATCGTCGTGAGGGTCGCGCTTCGGTTCATCACCGCGCTTTGCGTGCCCGTAATGGTGCCGCTGTTCGTCAGCGTGCCCAACTGCGTCGGTGCACTGCTCTTGAACGAGGCCACGCCATAACGGCCCGAGATAGTCCCCGTGTTGGTCAACTGACCGAGATACGACGTGTTCTCCACACCATACCCGTTGGCGGCGGAGATCGAGCCGGAATTGGATGCAGACGTCAGTGTGCCGGCGTTGTCGATGCCCGCGTTGCTCGGCGAGAAAATCAACCCGCTGTTCTCGAGACGCGCCACACTGCCCCGCAACGAAATCTGCAATGCGATATTGCCGACCAGCGTGCCAGCGTTCGAAATTGTCCCGAACGTGTTCACGATTTGGGCGAAGGTCGCGCCCGTGATCGACAGGGTCGTACCGTCATAGCGCCAATTCGTCGACGAGGCGGTGTCGGCCAGACCGACAAAGAGAAGCCGGCGGCCGTCCATGATGGCGGCCGCCGGCGGGAATGCCCACACCGGTCCTGTGTTCAGCGAAGCCGCCGCAACGACGGCGGCGACCGCCGCTTTGCGGACACGGCGGTGGTCCGCCGCGCGCGACGTTCCGCCATGACCGCCGGCCACTTCGGACGCGACCTGATGCATGCCCAGACTGGCGCTCCATACCACACGATAGATGCGATTCATTCGATTTCCCGGAATACGGCTTTCTTATTACAACGCGTTGACTCGTGGATTCAGAACGGGCTCGCGCGCAGCGACCGACACGTAGGCGCAAGACCTCCGTCATGGCAGGGAAGTCCGGCCGTATCGGTCAGAAGGATGGGATGCGTGAGCGTCGCGGCACACGCTCGCTACGGCATGAGCGCGGTCTGATTCAAGGCGATGACGTGGCCTGCCTCTGGGGCAGGATCACCGATGGTGCGAGAAGCGGCATGAAACATTCGAACGACCCCGTGTTTGTTCACCTGTACGACGCGCTTGACAGCGCTCGTCATTTTTTGTTCGGCGAATCCTTCCATACCATTTACCGACTGTCAATCGGCATTTTTTTCGCCGGTCGGCAGGCGCCCACAGGCTTGCGCTACACTCGGCTGACCGAACCAAGAAAGGAAATACGCATGAGCACCCCTATCGAAAACATCGCGGTGACGCGCAACGACGGCGGCGCCGCAACCTTGGGCGACTATACGGGACGCGTGCGTCTGGTGGTCAACGTCGCGTCGAAGTGCGGCCTCACACCGCAGTACGAGGGCCTTGAACGCCTGTACGAAGAAAAGCGCGCCGCCGGCCTCGAAGTCCTCGCCTTCCCCGCCAACAATTTCAAGGGTCAGGAGCCGGGCACCGATGCCGAGATCCTCGACTTCTGCACCACGCAATACAACGTCACGTTCCCGCTGTTCGCCAAGCTCTCGGCACTGGGCGACGACCGTCACCCGCTCTACACGGCGCTTGTCGAAGCACAGCCCGCAGCGATCGGCGAAGGCCCGTTCCGCGAGCGTCTCAAAGGCTTCGGCGTAGTCCGCGAGAACCCGGCCGACGTGTTGTGGAATTTCGAGAAGTTTCTGATCGGACGCAACGGGCAGGTCGTGGCCCGCTTCTCACCGGACGTCAAGGCCGACGACCCGCGGCTGGTCGCCGCCATCGACGCGGAGTTGGCGAAGTAATCGCACCATGCAAAAAGGGGCAGCGCAAACGCGTGCCCCCTCGTGCCACAAGCGTCGGCAGGACGGTTGCCGGCGCGCCATGAACGCCTTCCGAAACGACCTCACGTCTGGCAAGGTCGATCCGGGCCTCATGACGCCACATCGCGCGCCGGTTCCCGCTTCTCGCGACAACTCGTGAAATGCGGCGCGTCATCCCCCCTGGGATTGACGCTTCCGCGATGACTCGACTCAGCGCTTGGCCGTGTCAGTCATGAACTTGCCGGTTGGCGCTTCGCTCCCCTTTTTCTGACGGCGCGTGTTGCCGTCGAGTCCGCCGTCCACCGCCCATTCGGCAAATACCGTCGGCCCCGGCTCGAAGTCGCGCGGCTGCCATTCCGGCGTAAGGATGTCCTCGTCGGCGTAATACTCGATGAGCGCGCCGCACGGATTCTTGAAGTACCAGAAATACGCCGACGAAATCGGGTGACGGCCCGGGCCCAACTGGGTTTCCCATCCGCAGCGGTCGATATGCATGCCGCCGCCGAATACTTCGTGGATATCTCGCACGGTGAACGCCACATGGTTCAGCCCGCGCTTGCCGTTCGGCAACGCCAGCAGGAACAGATCGTGATGCCCGCCGTGCGGCGCGCAGCGCATGAACGCGCCACGATCCGGATAGCGATCCGACAGCTCGAAGCCGAGCTTCGTTTCATAGAACGTCTGCGTGGCCGCGAGCGCGTTGGTGAAGAACACGACATGCCCCACTTCGATCGGCTGGGCACGCTCATACACCGGGCTCGGCGTGTTCACGCGCTGCGCCGCGATCCCCCACGGATTGCTCAATGCGCCCTTCACGTCCACGGCCCGCTTGGCAGTCACTTCCACTCGCACGGCCAGACCGTTGGGGTCAACGCAACCTGTCGCACCGTCCTTGAAGTAATAGCCCGGCTGGTCAGCGAAGCGGTCGGCGATGGCGGCCACTTCTTCGGCCGTCGTCACGCCCCACGTCACTTCGCGCAGCGTCGGTCCATCTTCCATCGCCGGCGGCAGCGACGGATCGTCGTGACGCACGGCCAGCACACGGCAACCGTTCAGCGTTTCGAAGCGCGCGCCGTTTGCGTCGACGGACACCTCGGTCAGGCCCCAGTCGCCCAGAAAGCGACGGCAGGTGTCGAGGTCGGTGACCCCGTAGGTAATTTGTTCGATGCCCAGAATCGTCATGACAGTCTCGGGTAGGGGTTCAAAGTGGGCGCGGTCACAGATCCAGCGTCAGACGGTCGCCCTTGCAACCGGACACGCAAATCATCATGACCTTGTTCCCGGCGCGCTCAGCCGCGCTCAGCACCGAATCACGGTGATCGGGACAGCCTTCGAGCACACGTGTCTCGCAAGCGCCGCAAACACCTTCCATGCAGCTATGCTCCGCGTCGATACCCGCGGCGAGCAACGTCTCGAGCAGCGTCGCCCCGGCCGGCACGCTCAGCTCCTTGCCGGACTTCGCGAGCTTCACGACATAGCCCTCGGACGTCGCGGGCGGCGGCGCATCCGGCGCCGCAGCGAAGCGCTCGATGTGCACGTTGGCGATGCCAGCCTCGGCGCACGCCGCTTCAAAGGCGTCGAGCATCACGCCGGGTCCGCAGCAGTATGCGTGCGTGCCCGCCGGCTGCCCGGACAGAAACGCCGTGAGCGACGCCGGCTTGCCGCCGTGCTGGTCGTCGAAGTGATAGGTAATGTCGCCGCCCAGCGCGTTCAGCTCGTCGACGAAAGCGGCTTGCGGCGCCGTGCGCGCGCAATACATCAGCTTGACGTGGCGACCGAGCGCACGCAGGCGTCGATACATGCAGAGAATCGGCGTCACGCCGATCCCGCCGGCGACGAGCACCGTGTGCTCGGCGGCGTCGTCAAGTTCGAAGTGATTGCGCGGCGCGGAAATCTCCAGCGTCATCCCCACGCGGAAATTGTCGTGGATGAAGCGCGAGCCGCCGCGGCTCTTCGGATCTGCAAGAATGCCGAGCACGTAGCGGTTCGGCTCGCCCGGCGCATTGACGAGCGAATAGCTGCGCACCAGCCCGCTCGGCAGATGCAGATCGATGTGCGCGCCCGGCGTGAAGTCGGGAAACGGGGTGCCGCTGCCCGCCACCGGCACGAGTTCGATGCTCATGATGCCCGCCGCTTCGAAGCGAAGCGTGCGCACCATGGCCGACAGAGTTGACTTGCTCATAACGCCGCTCTCAGATGTTGCTGATACTCTTGACGTCCGCCGGCTCAGCCCGCGGCGGACAAATCGATGTCGAGACGCGCGAACGCCTCGATCTCCACGCGCAGCTCCGGAAACACCAGGCCGCTCACTTCCACGAGCGTCGAACACGGATACGCCCCGCCGTTCGCCGCCACGTCCGCAAAAAACTCTCGCCGGGCCCGGCCGACCTCGTCCTTGTCGGCAATGTCGGTCACGTACACCACGAGCTTGTAGATGTTGGCCAGACGCCCGCCACCCGCCTCGACCAGCGCGCGGATCTTGCCCAGCACCACCCGCGTCTGCTCGTAAGTCGTGAGCGGCTCGACGGCGGCGCGCGTGGCTGGGTGCGCGGTCATGCCCGAGAGCACGATGTCGTTGCCGACGCGAATGCCGTTGCTCCAGGTCGCCGCGCCCAGATCGGGCACGGCCTGGGCACGGATCCGCTCGGCCTTGAGAGGTGGGTCGATGGGCATGAAGCGTCTCGCGCGGCTTACGCCTTGCCCTGCGCAATGCGCTCGAGTTCCGCCTTCGCCAGGTTCTTCAGATGGCGACGCAGACGCACGATACCCATGTCATGTTGATACAGATGCTCGCTCTGGTTGGCATCCGGCTCCATGTCTTCGAGCATGACGCGATCCTGTTCGAGCACCGCCCAGTGGCGCGCTTCTAGACGGTTGCGATACAGGAAGCGCCACGTATCGCGTTGCCAGCCGTCGAGCTTGCGGCAGCGCCAGTGGAACACGGCGGCCAGCGTCGGGGAGACCGGCGTGTAGCTGCCCACGATCACGAAGTTGCCGCCGGGGCCGCCCGTCTTCGGGTACGGAATCTCCAGACGCATCCAGTGCGTGCCGGTATCGGCCCACTCGGTCCAGTCGAAGTTCACGTCACGCTGGCCTTCCTTCTCGAAGACAAAGCCACGGTCGGTGTCGCGAATGCGGAAGGCCGCCGTGTTGTCACCCTCGGCCATCGAGTGCGACTGCTTGTGCAGATACGTGCCGTGCATCGGATCCATCACGTTGTCGAGCACGTACCGGTAGTCGCCCTTCCACTCGGTGTAGCACAGGAACGACGAGTACTCGCCGTCGGCATCGAGTTCCTCGGGCAACACGAGCGGCGGCGGCGTGTCGATGTTCTCTGTGGCGTTGTACAGCCAGATCGCGTCGTTGCGCTCGACAATGTGGTACGCCTGCGTCGGACGCGAACCTTCGAGCTTGCAGCCCGGGCTGCCCGGCACACGCATCACGGTGCCGTCGCAGCGCACTTGCACGCCGTGATAGCCGCAGGCGATGCGATCGCCCATCACGATGCCCTTGGACAGCGGGGCACCACGGTGCGGGCAATGATCATCGAGGGCATGCACCTGGTTGTCCTGGTCGCGCCAGAACACCAGCTTCTTGCCCAGGCGGCGCAGCGAGACCGGCTCGCGGCCAACCATGTGCGACGGGCAAATCGGATACCAGAGGTTCTTCAGGCCGCGCTCGAGGATCGCGTCGGCAGTGAGGATAGGCTGTTGCGTAGTCATGGGGGACGTCTCCATCGCGATCGCTACGCACCCGCGGCGCGCAGCGATCGAACTCTGTGATGTTGTTACTCTTCGGCCATTCGGGCGATCTGCGCGGTGTACACCGCTTCGGTCCACACGTCGCCCGCTTGCGGGCCGGGGCCCGTGCGATTCAGATAGGCCACCAGCCCAGCCAGATCGTGTGTGCCGGCGGCATAGGCGCGCTCGATGGCGTCGCCCAGCAGGCTTTCGTATTGCGTCGGCTCATGGCGACGCGCTTGGTGCGGTTCGAGATAGCGGTCCATCATTTCCCTCCATGGCGAACCCGTTCGCGAATGCGCGCGTGCACGGGTACAAAATCGTAAGTCGGATAGCATTCGGTGCGAAACACACCCCAGGCCGAGCGCTCCAGCTCGACGTTGACCGCAGGCAGCAGGTGCGGTGGCAGTTCGAGCGTGACGATCTGGCCAAAGCCCATCGCCACCGTCCACGACACCACCCTCACACCGGCCGGCGGGAAACGCTCCCACCATTCGGCTGCCTTCAGGCGCTCCTGAAAATCGTCGAGATTGTTCGACTGATCGTGACGCAGGAACACCGTCAGCAACATCGTGTCGGGCTGAGTGGCCGCAGCGGCGCCCGGGGCATCTTCGTTCATGTGTCGTCTCGCGTTATTGCACGAACTGGTTGGTGAACAGGTCGGCCAGGTTCGACTTTTCGCGAATGATCTTCTCCTGCATATAGAAATCCTGCAGCTTCGTCACACGCGCCGGATCGAACGCACCGAGACGCTCCTGGCCCGGATACACGTTGCGGGCGTAATACGTCAGGATCTTCTCGATCTCGGCTTCCTTGCCCTTGTAGCCGGGCACGGTCGCGCAGTATTCCTTGGCCGCGGCCGCCGGGTCGCGCATGATCTCGGCCACCGACTTGATCGTGGCACGAACGAACTTGCGGACCATCTCCGGCTTCTCGGCAATGGTCTTGTCCGACGCCAGAACCGCTTGCGCCATGCCCGGGAAGTACTTGTCGGTCGAGGTCATCGTGACCTTCACGCCGGCATCTTCAATATTCTGCGCCCACTCCGGCGTGCCCACCATCGCGTCGGCCTTGCCCGTGGCGACCTGCTGCCACACGCCCGCCGGGCCAGCGCCCTGGATGCGCGCGTCGGTCCGCGTGAGACCCGCGGAGGCGAGCAGACCCAGCGTCGCATAGAAGCCGGTGTCTTGATACGACAACACCGTGATCGTCTTGCCCTTCAGGTCGGCCGGCGATTTGATGTTCGCATCGTTGCGCACGACCAACTGGTGCAGCGTGCGCCCGCCCAGCAGCGCCACGCCCTTGATGGGAATGCCGTTCGGACGCAGCACGATCGGGGTGTCGCCCAGGCCGCCGCCCAGATCGCCATTCCCGGAGGCGAGCTGCTTGCCGACGTCGGCACCGCCTTGCACGGTCAGCCAGCGCACCGACAACCCTTCCGCCGCGTAGTAGCCCTTCTTCTCGGCCAGCATCAGCGGCGCGAAGGCCGGCAGGTTGGCCGGCGCCGGGAGCAGATAGGTAATCTGCTGGGTAGCCGGCTGCGCCATCACCGGCGCCGCCAGGCTCGTGAGTCCCGCCACGGCGCACAGGCCAACAGCACGACGCGCGCGGCGCGCCAACGATCCACGGAAAATCGACAACATATCTCTGCCTCGCTCAAGTATCGGATGACCGCAATACCCTGTGCATTGCGGCGTGTTCTGCCACTGACTGACGTTCAGACCTTGCCCGCCCACGCGAGCGGGCTGTCGTTGATGCCCCAATAGAGACTCTTCTGGTTCGTGTACTCCAGCAACCCCAGACGCCCCTTCTCACGCCCCATGCCACTCTCTTTCCAGCCGCCGAACGGCGTCGAGATCGAAAACTGCTTGTAGGTGTTGATCCAGACTGTGCCGGTCTCGAGCGCACGCCCGATGCGCCAGGCGCGCTTGAAGTCGCGTGTCCAGATCCCGGCCGCGAGACCGTAGACGCTGTCGTTGGCCTCGGCCAGCAGGTCGTCTTCGTTCTCGAATGGCAAGACCGCCAGCACCGGGCCGAAGATTTCTTCCTGCACCATGCGTGCCTGGTTCGTCAGGCCCGCGATAATGGTCGGCTGATAGAAGTAGCCCTTCTCGCGGCCATCGCCCGCCGGACGCTCGCCGCCGCACAACAGGCGGCCGCCCTCTTCCAGCCCGATGGCGACATAGCGCTCGATCGACTCGCGATGCGATGACGTCACCAGCGGCCCCATCTGCGTGTCTTCGCGCAGCGGATCGCCCACGCGAAGTTGCTTCGCGCCGGCCACCAGCCGCTCGACGAAGGTGTCGAAGATGGCCTTGTGCACGAAAAGACGCGAGCCCGCGATGCACGATTCGCCCGACGAACTGAAGATGCCGTAGAGCACACCGGCCACCGCATGATCGATGTCGGCGTCTTCGAACACGACGGTCGGCGACTTGCCGCCGAGTTCGAGCGAGACCGGCATGAGCTTTTCCGCCGCCAGCCGCGCAATGCCACGACCGACTTCGGTACCGCCGGTGAAGGCGACTTTCTTGACCTTGGGATGGCGCACCAGGATGTCGCCGATGACCGAGCCCTTGCCCGGCAACACCGAGAGCACGCCGCGCGGCACACCGGCCGCTTCGCAGATGCGGCCCAGTTCGAGCGAGGCGAGCGGCGTGACTTCCGCCGGCTTGAGCACCACGGCGTTACCGGCGGCAAGCGCCGGGGCCAGCTTCTGCGCGTCCGAGGCAATCGGCGAATTCCACGGCGTGATGGCGGCAACGACGCCAAGCGGCTCGTGCACGCTCATCGTCAGGTAATCACCGCGCGACGGCGTCAGCGTTTCCTCCAGCGTCTCGAGGCACGAGGCGAAGTAGCGGAACGTGCTCGATGCGCTCGCGACGAGCGCGCGCGTCTCGCTGATCGGCTTGCCGTTGTCGCGCCGCTGCAGATGGGCCAGCGCTTCGGCGCGTTGCGTGATGCCGTCGGCCACGCGATGCAGCACGGCGGCGCGTTGATGCGGCTTCAAGCCCGCCCAGTCCGCGCGACGCCAGGCCGCATCGGCCGCCTCGACGGCGTCGATCGCATCTTCGGCGCCCGCCGCCGCGATCTCGGCATTCACGCTCTCGTCGGCCGGATACAGGCTCTGATAGCGCTTGCCGGTGCCGGCGCGCCATTCGCCGCCGACCAGAATGTCGCTCGAAAACCCTTGCAGCAAATCTTGATGGCTCATGATGCTCTTCCTGCTAAATCACACAGTTCGCAACGCGATTGCGTAGCGCGCGAATGGCCGAATACGCGGTCAGTGCCGACGTCTTGGGGTTGTCCGGCAGCGGCTTGCCGCACATCTCCAGCGACATCTCGCCGAACGCCCCGCGGGCGATGATGTGATGCACGTTGCGTGTGCTCGTCGGGTCAGCGATCAGGCGCACGCGCGTCGCGTCGAGCCCCAGACCGGCGATGGCCACGGTCGCCGCCACGTTCGCATTCTTCGGATACAGACGCGCCGCGTCGCGGGCGCTGCCCTCGAAGATCACGGTCGCGGTGGTAAGCGTTGCCAGATCGCAGACCTGCTCGGCCGGCGTGCCGAGCCAGCCCGTCGGCGGCTTGCGACCGGTGTACAGCACTTCGTCCAGACCGCCTTCGCGCGCCGCGGAAATCGCATCGATACCGCCGATGGCACCCGAGAGCAACGTAACCGTCGACGCGCCGTCCTTGGCGGCTTGTTCCAGTGCAGCGAGCAGATCGGTATCGGACAGCGCACCGATCGATGCCACCGCGCAATCCACCCCCGACTTGAGCAGCGGCACCACGTGCCCCGACAGCGCGCTGTGACCCGCGCACTCGAGCACGAAGTCCGGGCGGCGGGAGAGCGCCTGCGCCGAACACACCACTTCGGTGTCGGCGCGCACGCTCTCGCGCACGCGGGCGGCGGCGTCTTCCGGCACGATCACGTGGCCCACGCGCAGATACGGATCGCTCGCGCACGCCTCATAGACCTTCGAGCCGATCGCGCCGAAGCCGATCAGCGCGACGTCAACGGGACGGTGGTTCAATTCATGCATTCGCAGGCTCCCGGACCGGCGGACCGGCAAAGTGCGAAGCGAAGCTGCCGACCGACAGCATGTCCACTTCGAGCAGCACCGGGCCGTCGTGCGCCACGGCGCGTGCGACCGCCGCCTCCGCCTGATCGATGGCCGTGATGCGCTCGTGCTTGAGCTGCAGGCTCGCGCAGAAGGCGGCGAAGTCCGGTTGGTGCAGTTGCACGTAGTGACGGCGACCGCCGTACTGCGCATCCTGAATGTTGCGGATCACGCCGTAGCACTGATCGTTCATCAGCAGGATCACGACCGGCGCCTTTTCCTGCACGGCGGTGGCGAGTTCGCCCACGTTGACCATCAGGCCGCCGTCGCCGCACAGCGCCACGGTCTTCTTCGCGTTGCCCGCGAGCGCCGCGCCGATACCCATCTGCATGCCCTGACCGATCCCGCCCCCCAGCGCGTGCACACCGGCGCGCGGCGAGAAGAGCTTCAGCAGACGGTTGCCCCACGTGCTGTTCGAGATCGTGACGTCGCGCACCCAGTTGAAGTCGCGGCCCAGCGCACTTTGCAGTGCGGAGACGAGTTGACGGTACGGGCCGAGACCTTCCGCGACCTGCTTGACGGCCACCTCGCGAGCGGCCGCAAGATCGGCGTGGAACGCCGGATCGATCGACAGGCGCCCTTGCAGACGGTCAGCCAGCGCGTTCAGCACGCGTGCGGCGTCGCCCTGGATGAACAGGTCGTTGCGGTAGCCACGGCCGTCCGCCAGGCCATCGGCGTCGACGCGATAGAGCGGGCGCGGCAGCGCGAGCTTGTACTTCAGCGTTTCGTTGCCACGCAGACGCGAGCCGACCACGAGCACGGCGTCGCACGACTTGTAGAACGTCTCGACCGTCGGGTGGATGTTGAACGCACCGAGCGTGGCGGCATGATCTTCCGGCACGATGCCGCGACCCTGCACACTGGTGACCACGCCGAAGCCCATGTCGACCAGACGCTTGACGGCGGCTTCCGCCCCGCGCGCCCCACCGCCCAGCCACAGCATCGGACGATGCGCGGCGGCCAGCTTGTCGGCGAGTTCGGCCACGCGGGCGTCGTCGTGCGTCGGCACCGTGATGTGCGGCGCGGCCAGATCCGCGGGCCATTCAATTTCCGCCGCCTGGATGTCGATGGGAATCTCGACGCTCACCGGGCCGGCCGGCGCCGTGAGCGCGGCGCGCACGGCTTCGCGCACGGTCGAGAGCGCGGTGTCGACGCAACGCACACGATAGGCGGCCTTCGAGATCGCGTGCAGCATGCTGAGCTGATCGGGCGCTTCGTGGATATACGCGAGATCGCGATCGAGGAACTCGGTTTCGATCTGGCCGGTAATGTGCAGCACCGGCGTGCCGGCGGTGAGGGCTTCGACCATGGCGCCGGCCGCATTGCCCGCGGCGGTGCCCGTGCTCGTGAAGGCCACGCCGAGACCACCCGAAACACGGGCAAGGCCATCGGCCATGTTCAGCGCACCGGCTTCGCCGCGCGCGCCGACGTAACGGATCTTTTCGCGACGCGCGATGGCGTCGAGGATTGGCATGTTGTGAATCGAGATCACGCCGAATGCGGTCTTCACACCGCACTGCTCGAGAAACGCCGCGATGACTTCGCCGACGGTGGTTGTGTTAGACATGTCTTGCCAAGCCTCCGGAAACATCGATGTGGCTGCCCGTCGTATAGGACGACTGCGGGCTTGCCAGGAAAAAGATCGCTGCGGCCGCCTCTTCAGGCCTGCCCAGACGTTGCAACTGAATTTGCTTCTTGCGGGCCAACTCGCCGGTCCATTCCTCCCAGGTCTTGCCTTCGCCTTGCGCGGCAAAGCGACGGCGCCACTGGCCCGACTCCACCAGTCCGATCAGAATGCTGTTGACGCGCACGCCGTCGGGCGCGAATTCGCTCGCCATCGAACGCACCAGGCTCTGGATCCCCGCGCGCGCCGACGACGTCGCCACCATGTGCGGCTCCGGTTGGAGCGCGAGCAGCGAGTTGACGCAGACGATGGCGGCGTCCCCGGTCTCGCGGGCGGCTTCGCGCAGCATCGGCAGGCAGGCGCGCGTGGTGCGAATGACGCTGAAATACTTCAGCTCCAACTCTTCGCGCCAGGCGTCGTCGGTCGTGTCGGCAAACGTCGACACGCGGCCCTGGCCCGCGTTGTTGACCAGCATGTCGAGACGCCCGAACTCGCCACGAATGCGCTCGGCCAGCGCGGCGACATCGTTGGCATCGAGCACGTCGCACTGTGCGGCAATCACGCGCGCCTCGGCATGACGCTCGCGCAGACGGGCTTCGGCTTGCGCCAAGCGCTCGGGGTTGCGGCCGCAGATCGCGACAGCGGCACCGGCGTCGAGCAGGCGTTCGGCCGTGGCGAGGCCGATGCCGGACGAGCCGCCTGTGACCAGCGCCGCGCGTTGGGTGAGGTCGATCTTGATCATTTCAATCCCAGTGACTTCATGTAGGGGGTGGCCCGGTCGTCGCTGCCCGGCCGGTAGTTCAGGCGGTGCGACAGCGCGTCGGCCGCCTCGCGCACCTGTGCGATCAGCCCCGCGTC
This sequence comes from Pandoraea cepalis, assembly GCF_902459665.1. Lineage (GTDB taxonomy): Bacteria > Pseudomonadota > Gammaproteobacteria > Burkholderiales > Burkholderiaceae > Pandoraea > Pandoraea cepalis. The sequence goes on from NZ_CABPSL010000006.1 coordinate 93,837, forward strand.
GAGCACCGAAGCGTCGAGCGTGGCGCGCGGAATGGTGACGGTGATCGCGGCGCAGATGCGTCCCGCGTCGTTGCGCACCGGCGCGCTCACCACGCTGATGCCGCGCTCGAACGACGAGGCCGACACGGCGTAGCCGCGCTCGGCGTCTTCGCGCACGCGCTCGAACAGCTCGGTGATCGTTTCGGGTGTCTGCGGCGTGTATTTTTCGAGCGTCTTTTCGGGGTACAGCGCGCGAAGCTCGGCCAGCGTCAGGTCGCCCATCAGCACATGGCCGTGTACGGTCGCATGCGCCGGCAGGCGCGTGCCGACGTTGACCTTGATCGAGTTGAACACGCTCGCCACGCTCTGCGCCTTCGCCACGAACACGATGTCGCGCCCGTCGCGGATCACGATGTGCGACGTGAGCTGCGTGGCGTCGCGCAGCCGCTCGATGATCGGGATGCCCAGATCGGTCAGCTCCAGCGAGCTGAGGTATTCGAAGCCCAGACGCAGCACGGCCACACCCAGACGGAAATTCTTTTCACCGCCCGCACGCTCCAGGAAACCCATCGCTTCGAGCGTTTGCAACAAGCGGAAGACCGTGGTGCGCGGAATCCCCAGTCGCTGCGAGAGCTCCGGTGCGCTGAACACGGGCTCGCGCGGCGAGAATTGCGTGAGGATGCGCAGGCCGCGCTCAAGGCCCGGCACCAGGTAGCGCGTCTCGGTGGCCGCGCCGTCGACGAGATCGTCGCTCTCGCCCTCGCCTTGCATCGCGGACTCGCGCAGCGTGTCGTCTTCGGTGAGCGCCCCGGCCATTGCCGTCATGCGCTTGGGCGTTACGGATGCCATCTCAACGTTCTCCTGCCTCGATACGTTCGAGCCACGCGGCGAGCGCGGCATTCAGAACGTCTGGCGTTTCGATATATGACGCGTGCCCAGCGCCTTCGATGATTTGCAGCGGCACACCGGCCGCCTCGGCGATCGCTTGGCAAGCCGCCGGGGGCGTCACGGCATCCTGTGCGCCGACCGCCACCGCGACCGGGCCCGCATTCGCCGCCACGTATTGCGCCAGCGCGCCGGCGGCGTCGCCATTCGAGAGCAGATGCGTTGCCTGACGATAGCCCGCGGGCAGCACGCGTGCCATGTTCCATTTCACCCACGCGCGCGGCAGGGCCGCCGCGTTCGGGGCGACGAGGTTGTCGCTGCGCTCGCGCGCCATGCCGGTCGGGCCGAGCTTGTCGAGCATCGCCAGACGACCGTCGCGCTTGCTCAGACGCACCTGCGCATCGGCCTTGCCGTAACCGCCGGCCGGCGAGCAGAGAAAGAGCCCGCTCACGCGCTGCGGCGCACGGCTCGCGAACTGGGTTGCCATGATCGCGCCCAGCGAATGACCGACGAGCGCGACGCGTGTCAGCCCCAGCGCATCGAGCCACGCCGCGAGCGCATCGGCATAGGCGTCGGCGTGCGGCTCGGCGTCGGCGACATTCGTCGTCTGCCCGTAACCCGGCGCGTCCCATGCGTAAAGCGCGGCATGCAGGTTCGTGGCTTCGAATTGCGCGAGCCATGACGCCGCACCGGACCCGATGCCGTGCAGCATCACGACCGGCATGGCACCTTCGGCTTGCGTTCCAGCGCTGCGATAGCCCACGGTGCCCGCGCGCGTGGCGACGGTGCGGTACGGGAAGGCGTCCAGACGCGCGCATAGCGGCGCGACGGCGGCATCTTCGGGTACTTCGGACTGAAAGGCTTCGGCTTGCATGGCTTGGACTGAATGTCTTGCTTTGTGAATTCCTGCCGGTGTGGTGCTTGCGACGGGCAAGCCCCTCACCGGACTTTCCGGGACAACGGCCCCCGGCAGGCTTACTTCAGGTCGCGCTTGATCTGCGCGAGCGGCGAATCCGGCGGGTACGTCGGCGTGACCGGCTTTTGCGAGCCGAGCATCACGCACATGAGCGCGTCTTCGTCACCAATGTTGATTTCCGTTCGATACACGCCAGGCGGCACCGAGATCAGGTCGCGCTCACCGAGAATGGCTTCCCAGGTTTCGCCATCGCGCTCGCAGATCACCTTCATCTTGCCGCGCATCACGAAGAAGATCTCTTCGACATCCATATGGATGTGGCTCGGGCCGATGTTGCCGGCCGGGATTACCATCGTCGAGAACGTGAAGTGACCGGCAGGGACCGTGTTGACATCCTTGGCCACGCCCGTGCCGCCGGTGCCGACGTAGCGCATTTGCGCGCGGCGGTACTTCGGGTCGTAGTCGGCCTGGAACTTCAGCGCGTCCCAGTCGTACTTGCGCGTCGAGAAACGGGCTACGCGCGTGTCCAGCCAGTCGCCGAACGCCTGGCCTTCGGCCTGCGTCCAGCTCTCGACGGCCTGTGGCGTCGCGGTGTTTTTAGCGTCGGCTTGCGCCATGGTCTAACTCCTTGAAGGCGTTGCGAATAAGAACGGCTCGTCAGGGCATCACGAAGCCGCCGTTGACCGGCAGCACCTGCCCGGTCACGAAACGGGAACCATCGGAGAGCAGGAACAGCACGGGGCCGATCACGTCGTCGGGCACCTGGGCGCGCGGCAGCGCACGTCCCTCCAGGTAATGACGATGACGCTCGGCAGGCACGTAGGCCGTGGCTTCCACCTCGACGAGTCCCGGCGCGATCGCGTTGACGGTGATGCCGTCCGGGCCGAGTTCGCGGGCGAGCGAACGTGTCATCGCCATGACGGCGCCCTTGCTGGCGGTGTAAGCGAGCAGGCGCGGCGCGCCCCACAGCGCGGTATCCGACGCGATGTTCACGACGCGCCCCTGCCCCGATGCACGCAGAAACGGCAGCGCCGCCATCGTCATGAGCCAGGTGCCACGCACGTTGACGTTCATGACCGCGTCCCACGTCTCGATGCTCAGCTCGGCGGCCAGCTTGCCGCCCGAGTTGGTGATCGCGCCGTTGTTGACCAGCCCGTCGATGCCGCCCATGCGCTCGGCAGCCCCCTTGGCGGCCGCGTCCACCGAGGCCGGATCGGACAGGTCGACACGCACGAACGACACGGCATGTCCCGCACCGCTCAGTTCGGCCGCGAGGGCCTCGCCGTCCTGCGACGCGATATCGGCAATCGTCACTTGCGCGCCGCGTGTCACGGCGGCACGGACGAACCCTTCGCCAAGGCCACGCGCGCCACCGGTGATCAGCAGCTTCTTGCCGTCGAGCGGCGCCAGCGTGTTGGCGTCGAGCGGGGGGATGGGCAGTTCGTTCACGGTGAAATTCCTCGTCGTTCAGGCGATGTTCATGGCGGCACGCGGCACGTAATGCAACGCGCGGCGTTCCAGCCAGACCACGGCGGCGTACGCCGCGATACCGATGACGGTGAGCCCGGCGATGGAGACGAACACCATCGCGGTGTTGCCCTGACCTTCGCCATACACCAGCAGATAGCCCAGGCCACGGTCGCCACCGACCAGCTCACCCACGGTCACGCCGATCACGGCCAGCGTCGACGCGATACGCAAGCCCGCGAAGAGCGCCTGCATGGCCGACGGGAATTCAACGAAGCGGAAGATCTGCCAGCGGCGGCCGCACAGGGCGCGCACCAGGTTGACCATGTCCGGGTCGACGGCGCGCACGGCGCCGAGCACATTGATCATCACGGGGAAGAAGACGATCAGCACGGCCACGAGAATCTTCGGGTAGATCGTGTAGCCCATCCACATGACGAACAGCGGCGCAAACGCGACCTTCGGCGCAATCTGCAGCGCGAGGATGTACGGCGAGAGCATGGCTTCGGTCGACGGCGACAAACCGAGGACCACGCCGATCACCACGCCCAGCGCCGAGCCGATCACGAAGCCCGCGATCACTTCGATGGCCGTCACGCCGATGTGCAGCCACAGGTTCTCGACCTGGAACATGCGGGCGCCTTCGATCACGGTCGACGACAGCTTGGGCAGCACGAACTCGGGTACGCCGAACGCCGTCGGGCCCCATTGCCAGATGGCCGCGAAGATCAGCAGCAACATGAAGCTGCCAACGGTCAGTTGCGTTTTGGAAAGGGATTTCATAGCGAGGATTCCAGTGTCTTGCAGTGTCGGGGACGAGGATCAACCAAGGTGGTCGTCGCGACCCACCTTGAGCAGTTCCATCAGATGGGCCACGTATTCGTTCATGCCCGCCTGCTTGCGGCGCTCGATCGGGTTGTCGCGATGCGGCAGATCGATCGTGATCTCCTCGATGATCGTGCCCGGGCGCTCGCTCATCACGAACACGCGATCCGAGAGCGCAATGGCTTCGGCGAGGTCGTGGGTGATCATCAGCGCGGTCTTGCCCTCGTCGGCGAGCATCTGCGCGAGATCCTGCTGGAGCACCATCTTGGTCTGCGCATCGAGCGCCGAGAACGGCTCGTCCATGAGCAGCACGTCCGGCTCGACGGCCAGCGTGCGGGCCAGCGCGGCGCGCTGACGCATGCCGCCCGAGAGCTGGTGCGGATAGTGATTCTCGAAACCCTTCAGGTGGCAACGCGCGAGCAGCGCCTTGGCCACTTCCGCCCGCTCGGCCTTGCTGCGCCCACGGATCTGCATGCCCAGCTCGACGTTCTTCTGAATCGAGCGCCACGGCATGAGCAGGTCTTTCTGCAACATGAACGCGACTTGCTGCGACGGGCCGCGCACCGGCTTGCCCGCGAGCGTCACCTGCCCTTCGCTCGGCGCGTAGAGACCGGCGCCCATGTTGAGCAGCGTGCTCTTGCCGCAGCCGCTCGGGCCGATCAGCGAGACGAACTCACCGGCCTTGATGCCGATGGAGACGTCCGAGACGGCCGTCATCTCGCCCTTGCCCTGGCGATTTTTGAACCGACGCGTGACGCCGCGGTATTCGATGGCGAACGGCAGGGGTGCCGCCGCCGGCTGCGCCTGACGTGCCTCGGCATTCGCCTCGGCTACGTTCGCGTCCTTCAATTGAATCGACCTGAGCATGGGAAACCACCGTGTTTCTGGATGTTCAACTTGCCTCGGGCAGCCTGCCGCGTCGTTTCGCCTGCATGGCTTGCCACCTGTCTTCCCTTGCGGGATACGTTTCATATGTGAAACGTTGATTTACTTATGGATCAATTATAGGGAGGGATTTGCCCGTTCAAAATTGTTTTTTGACTAGGGGAAACCCGCACCCGCAGGCGTTGTACAGCCAACACAACAGCCGGGACGAAAAAAACGCCGGCGGGCAAAGGCCGGCCGGCGTGGGAAGTGAGACCACCAGGGGCGTCTCGCAATGCGTTGGCGTTGCGAGGCGTCAGAACGAGTGGTGCACGCCCGACAGGATGATGAACTGATTGCCCGTCGACGACGCGCCGATCGTGTTGATGGCCGTCACCGCCCCATTGCCGCTCGCGTGTTGATACACACCGCTCAGATACACCTGCGTGCGCTTGGAGAACGCGTAGACGTCGCCCAGGCTGACCTGCGTCCAGCGCTTGCCCGTCAGCGAAGTCGTGGCCGCGCCGAAGGTGATCGTGTTGGCCACGCCCGTCGCATAGTTGGCACCGCCGTCGAACGACTGGTAAGTGTCGCTGAAGCCCGGCGATTGCAGTTTCACGCGCGTATACAACGCATGCAGCAGCCACGGCCCGAAGCCATACGACACGCCGGCGCCCATGTTCTCGACGTTCGACGCCGCATAGCTGCCAACCGCCTGTCCCTGGAAGGTCGCGCCGCCGAGCACGGCAACGTTCGGCGTGCGGTTGTTCTCGTTCGAGTAGACTGCCGACGCCTTGAAGCCGCCGTTCGTATAGTTCGCGGCCACACTCCACTTGCGCCCGTTGGCGAAGTTCGTGTTGTTGCCGAACGAGATCATGCTGCCCGCCTTGAAGCCGGCAAAGTCCGGCGTGACGTAGCGCACGGAGTTGTCGACCTGCACGACGGACGTGTTCGCCAGCTCGTCGAGGTTACCCGGGTGGAACATGTACCAGTTCATGCCCAGGTAGGCCGTGCTCATCGGCCCGAGCCAGTCGAAGTTGAACGTGGTCATGTGACCGATGGTCAACGTGCCCATCTTGTCCGACTGCAGGCCAACCCACGACTGGCGGTTGAACATCGCGCCCGCCTTGACCGTGTTGCCCGAGAGCGTCGAGAAGCCGTTTTCCAGCTGGAAGATGGCACGATTGCCACCGCCCAGATCCTCGACCCCGCGAAAGCCCCAGCGATCCGGCTGCGTCGCGCCCTGCTGGGCGATCCAGTTAGCGTTGCCGCCCTGATTGTTCACGTACGCCATGCCGGCATCCAGGCTGCCGTAGATCGTGACGTTGCTCTGCGCCTGCGCAGCGACCGGCACCCCCGCCGCCAGCAGCATTGCCGCCGCCAGCGCCGTCATGCCAGGGATCCGCCCCATCGGAAACCGCTTCATCTGTGTACTCCTGTCGTTCGATGATTCGAGAACGGTGACGACGCCGGATGCGATGCGCGGCAACCCAAGCCAGTCGCCTCGTCCCGCATTTGCTTTTTCGACGTTCCACCTATGAAACGTTGGATTACTTATGAAACCAACTGAGCGAAGCTTAGGCCAGGTGACGCATGAGTCCCGCAGCGGAGATTCACGAATTGATAAGAATAAATTGGCGTGCTAACGCGCCGGTACAGCGACGAAGATCTCCGCCCCAGCTGCGCAGCGAGCGGCACCGTTCGTCCCGCGAGCGCTGCCGGGCGTCCTGGCTCGCCTCCCGTCAGGGCCTGTCCGTTTCCTCGGGATTTACCCGAGGATGCCTTGCCTTTGATCGAATCAAAAACAATAATATTTGAACATTATGTTCATATTTGAACTTATTATTTTTCTGGTTCGTCGTCACTTTCGTCAAAGGATGTTCCCATGCAAGCTCCTCTCATCGGCATCAACGGTGCCGGCATCGGCGGTCTGGCCGCCGCCATCGGCTTACTGCGCGCAGGTTTCCGTGTGCGCGTGTATGAGCAGGCAGCGCAGTTCGCCCGGGTCGGCGCGGACATCAACCTGACACCCAACGCCGTGCGCGCGCTCGACGGCCTCGGGGTCGGCGACGCCTTGCGCCAATCGGCCGCGCAACCGAGTCATCGCATCAGCCGCACCTGGGATTCGGGCGAGGAGACCTCGCGGCTGGAGATGGCCCGCACGGCGCAGACGAAATACGGCGCGCCGCAACTCACGATGCACCGCGCCGACCTGTTGCAGGCGTTGGAGCGGGCCGTGCCCGCGACATCGATTGCGCTGGGCAAGAAACTCGTATCGTTCGAAGCGCCGGGCAACGCGCAGCCCGGCCCCATTCGACTGGCGTTCGCGGACGGCACGCACGACGACGTCGATGTGCTCATCGGCGCGGACGGCATCCACTCGGTCGTGCGAACCGGCCTGTTCGGGCCGGAATCGCCGGAGTTCACCGGCGTGGTGGCGTATCGCGCGGTCGTGCCCGCGGACAGACTCGACGGCGTGCCGAATCTCGGCGCGTTCACGAAGTGGTGGGGACCGAACCCGTCGAGCCAGATCGTGACGTTCCCGCTCAATCTCGGCCGCGACATCTTTGTCTTCGCCACGACGCCGCAGGACAGCTGGACGCTGGAATCGTGGACGGCACCCGGCGACGTGCACGAGTTGCGCGCGATGTACGCCGACTATCACCCCGAAGCGCGCGCCCTGCTCGACGCGTGCGACAGCGTGCTGAAGTCGGCGCTGTATGTGCGCGATCCGTTACCGCAATGGTCGCGCGATCGGGTGTCGCTGCTGGGCGATGCGAGCCATCCGATGATGCCGTTCATGGCACAGGGCGCCGGCATGGCGATCGAAGATGCTGTGGTACTGTCTCGCCACTTGGCGGCCGTGGGCCCGAGCGCCGAGCTTTCCACGCTCGCCGCCGCGCTCGCGCGCTACGAGGTATCGCGACGCGAACGCACGGCACGCGTGCAGATCGGCTCGCGCGGCAACCAGTGGCTCAAGGAAGGCGGCAATGCCGACTGGGTCTACGAGTACGACGCGTGGCAAGTCCCGCTCGCGGCCTGAGTGACCTGCGGCGGCGCAAGTGCGATCGCTGCGCCGCCCTATACCGATGCTCCCGATGCCCCCGATGACTGGAATCGACCGCATGAACAAAGCTACGCAAGACATTGAGTCCACGACCGACGCGCAAGACACCGGACAAGCGGGCCTGGTGACGCCGGTCATACGTGCGCTCAAGCTGCTGCGCTTCGTGGCGGACGGCGGGTCGACGGCCAATGTCAGCGACGTCGGCCGCCGCATTGGGGTAAATCGGGTGACCGTCATGCGTTTGATCGAGACGCTCCAATTCGAGGGCGTGCTGGAGCCGTTGCCGCAGGGTGGCCATCGGCTCGGCTTGAATTTCCTGACGCTGGCGGCCAGCGCACTCGCCGGCGAGGATCACCTGGCGACAGCGCGGCGCGTACTCACGCGCGTGACGACCGAGACCGGACTATCAAGCTATCTCACCGTGCTCGACGGCGCCCAGGTTCGCTATCTGCTGTGCGAAACGCCGGCGTTACCGCTCGTCAGCAATATCCGCGCGGGCAGTCGTGTCACGGCGCATTTGACGGCACCGGGCCGGTCGCTGCTCGCGCATCTGAGCACCGAGCGCCGCCGTGCGTTGCTCGGGCCGGAACCGCTCGCTGCCGCCACGGCACAAAGCGCACGAACGCATGCTGCGCTCGACGCCCAGCTCGAACGTGATCGCGACGCCGGATGCGCCTGGAGTCAGGACGGCTTCGAAGCGGGCATCGACGCCTGCGCCGCCGCTGTGCTGGACGCTCGCGGCAGACCGTTGGCAGCCCTGAGCGTTGCCGGTCCGCGCTCGCTGGTGGGCACCGATACATTGACGCGCGAGCGCACCGCGCGCGTGGTGAAGTCGGGCGCGGCCGATCTCGCCATCCTGCTGGCCGACGCACCCGCGTTTCTCGCCGCTGCCGAACGCGGCTGAGCCTTCGCGACTGCACCGCCATCACCTCGCTTCAGAGGGCGATGGCCGCGAGCTTGCGTTCCCCGAGCGGCGTGACGCGCAACGCGCGCGGCGCCCGGGTGGGTTCGAGCCACTTGGCGTCGAGGCAGGTGCTGAGCAGCGCCGCCCCCAACGCGCCCCCCAGATGCGGCTTGCGCTCGCTCCAGTCGGGGCAGGTGCAGGCGAAGCGGCGTCGATGGGCGCGAGCCGTGGCGAGGTTGACGCCAACGGCCGTGAGTCCCTCCACGCCCATATCGGTGAGCACCACGTCGCTACCGTCGATCCGAAGCCAACGGTGCGCATGCATCCGCGAGAAGAGATCGACCGCAACTTCCCCAGCGAGATGGTCGTAACAGGTCCGCGCGTGGCGAAGCGGTATCGGCGTGGAACGACTGACAGGGACAGAGCGCGGCCGCAGGTCGCGCGTGGCAAGCACGGCGCTGGCAAGCGCTTCGATGGCCGCCGCGGTCTCGGGCGTGGCGATGCGGAAATAACGATGGCGTCCGCGTGCTTCCTGCGCCAGCACGCCGCCGTCGACCAGTCGGGCCAGATGGCCGCTTGCACTGGACGGCGACAGCCCGGCCACCAACGCCAACTCCCCCGCCGGACGGGCGGAACCGTCCATCAACGCCCACAGCATGGTCATGCGCCCAGCATCGGCGAGCAACGCGGCGAGTGAACTGACGCCGGGGGCGTGATCTCTTGCGATGTCCACAGCAGGACTCCTGTAAGGATGATGAAGCACAGCATCGGCAGTATAGGCTGGGGGATGCGTTCAACACTTCAGCATGGGATGAAACGTGCCGGTCGGCCGATGCGCCATGATGAGTCCCGTTCCCCTCAAATCGAGATGCCCGCCATGCTTGCCGCCACCGCCGATCTCCTCACCGTGCCGCCGCCCGCCAGTGCGCTGGCCGCCGTCGTGCACCCCAACCCGTATCCGTACTACCAGTCGCTCGCCGCGCGACGCCCGTTCGATTTCGATGCCTCGCTCGGTATGTGGGTCGCCGCCAGCCCGCAAGCCATGGCCGCCGTGCTGCGTCATCCGGCGTGCGGTGTTCGGCCGGCTGGCGCGACCGTCCCCGCGGCATTGGCCAATGGCGCCGCCGGCGACTGGTTCGGCACACTCGTCAGGATGAACGACGGCGCCGCGCATGCGGCAATGAAGCCCTGGCTCAAGACTCGACTCGCCACGCTGCATGCCGACGGCGCCACCCTCGACAGGCTGCGCAACGCCAGCCAGGCCGCCTGTGCAGACGCCTATCTCGCCCAAGGGGAGACGCCCTGCGCGCGCCTCGACGACTTTGTCTTCCGTCAGCCGATCTATGCCCTCGCGGCGTGGCTGGGCGTTCCTCCCTCACAGTGGGTCGACGTGTACGACGACGTCCGCACGCTGGTCGCGGCGATGGCCGAGTCCACCCAGTCGTCTCCGCGCGCCGAGAGGCTCGCACGCGGACACAGCGCCGCCACGACGCTTCGCCATCGCGCCATGCGCTGGCTCGACCACGACGCCGCCCCAGGATCTTGGTTGCGCGACACGGCCCGAAGCGCGGCACGCGACGAGGCCGTCGACTACGGGGCGCTCACGGCCAATGTCGTGGGCCTCTTTACGCAAACGCATGACGCCTGCGCCGGACTCGTGGCCAACAGCCTGCGCCGGCTCGCGCAGCACGCGTCGCGCGGCGCTGAGCCCGCCGTCAACGGTGCTCAATCACTACCGGCCAACCTTGCCGTCGCCATCACCGCCATCGGCGAGGTGATCCGTCAGGATCCCCCCGTGCAAAACACCCGTCGATTCCTGCACGCGCCCGCCATCATCCATGAACGAACGCTCGCACGCGGCGATGCCATCCTGGTGGTGCTTGCCGCCGCGCCCGCCGGCGCCGCACCGGACGACGTGGCCTGGACCTTCGGGCACGGCGCCCACACCTGCCCGGGACGCTCGCCGGCCAGCACGATCGCCGCCATCGGGGTCCAGACGATACTCGACAGCGATGCCGATCTCGCCGCCATCGCGACCGGCTCGACGTATCACCCGCTCGGCAACATCCGGATCGCGCGCTTCCACGATGGCGCCAAGATGGCTTGAGGCAAGTGACTGCTTTCGGCGAACTCGTTTTAACCAGCGGAACATGGATTCCACCCTACAAAACACAGTGAGGCAAATGAAACCCTTGTAAACATAAGGCTCTGCACCAGGGCCCCGCGTGGTCCAGGAATTTCGGGCAGGATGACGCTTTCGTTGTGCGTACCGCCCGCCGTGGCGTCCCGGTGCGCGCCCGTCCCGTCTTCCGCTGCCCACATGTCCGACACACACACCGACGGTATGCCCATGCCCGCCCGGGTATGGGCCGTTGCGACCGTCATGCTCGCGATCTCGCTCGCGGTGCTCGATGGGGCGATTGCCAATGTCGCGCTCCCCACGATCGCGCGCGACCTCAACGCCAGTCCCGCCACGTCGATCTGGATCGTCAACGCTTACCAGCTCGCCATCACCATCTCGCTGCTGCCGCTCGCCGCACTCGGCGAGATTGTGAGTTACCGCCGCGTCTATACCGTCGGGCTCGCGCTGTTCACCGTCGCCTCGCTTGGCTGCGCGCTCTCGGATTCGCTCGTCACGCTCACGCTCGCACGCGTGGTGCAGGGCTTCGGGGCGGCAGGCATCATGAGTGTGAACACCGCGCTGGTGAAAGCCATCTACCCGTCGCGCTGGCTCGGGCGCGGCGTCTCGCTCAACGCGCTCATCGTTGCCATCTCATCCGCTGCGGGCCCGACGATTGCCGCCGGCGTGCTGTCCATCGCGCACTGGCCGTGGCTCTTTGCCATCAACGTGCCGCTCGGCGTCGTCGCCTTTGTCATCGCCGTGCGCTCGCTGCCCGACACGGCCCGCGCCTCGCACCCCTTCGACTGGACTGGGGCCCTGTTGAGTGCGCTCACCTTCGGCTTGCTCATCTCCGGCATCGACGCCTTCGGGCATGGTCAGGCACGCTGGCTGGTGGCGCTCGAAGTCGCCGCCGCGATCGTCATCGGCACGGTCTTCGTGCGACGCCAACGCACCCAGCCGGTGCCACTGTTGCCGCTGGACCTGCTCCGCATTCCGATTTTCGGGCTGTCGATCTGCACGTCGATGGCGTCGTTCTGCGCGCAAATGCTCGCGTATGTCGCGCTGCCCTTCTTCCTGCAGGATTCGCTGGGCTTTGATCGTGTGCAGACCGGCTTGCTGATGACGGCCTGGCCGCTCACCATCGTTGTCGTCGCGCCGCTGGCCGGGCGCCTGCTGGAGTATTACAAGCCCGGCCTGCTCGGTGCGATTGGTCTGGCGGCGTTCGCCCTCGGCCTGCTCGCGCTCGGCCTGCTGCCCGCGCACCCGCAATCGGCCGACATCGTCTGGCGCATGGCCCTGTGCGGCTTCGGCTTCGGACTGTTCCAGTCGCCCAACAACTACGCGATGCTCATGGCCGCGCCCGCCCATCGCAGCGGCGGCGCGAGTGGCATGCTGGGCACTGCGCGCCTGACCGGGCAGACGACGGGTGCGGCGCTCGTGGCCCTCATCTTCAGCGTCGCCCCGTCGGGCTTCGGCACGCGCGCCTCGCTCTATGTCGCGGCGGCGTTCGCTGCAGTCGCGGCCGTGGTGAGCAGCCTGCGTACGCTGCCCGCGGCCCAGCCCGACGCGAATTCGGCACGCGGATGAGCGTCGTGCAGCGCTCGCCCGAGCGCCTCCATCCGGCCGACCGTCCGGCCGTGCTACACTGCCGACCTTTTACGGCTCGCCTGTGCGGGCCGCAAATGCCATGAGCTTCTGCGCCATCGATTTCGGCACTTCGAATTCTGCCGTCGCCGTGCAAGACGGCGCCGCCATGCGTCTGGTCGAGCTGGAAGCCGGCTACGGCACGCTGCCGACCGCCGTATTCTTCAACGCCGATGAAGGTGGCCGCGTGTCGTTTGGCCGTCAAGCCGTCGCCGATTACGTCGATGGTTACGACGGGCGCCTCATGCGCTCGCTCAAAAGCCTGCTCGGCTCCTCCCTGATCGAAAGCACGACCGACCTCGGTAACGGGTCGGCGATGCGCTATATCGACATCATCGCCACGTTCCTGCGCCATCTGCGCACGCACGCGCTGAAGGCCAGCGGCGGCGATCTGCGTCATGTGGTCATGGGTCGCCCCGTGTTTTTCGTCGACGACGATCCGCGCGCCGACGCAGCCGCGCAACGCTCGCTCGAACAAAGCGCACGCGACGTAGGGTTCCATGACGTGCATTTCCAGTTCGAGCCGATTGCAGCCGCGTTCGATTACGAATCGCGTCTGAGCGATGAACAGCAGGTGCTCGTCATCGATATTGGCGGCGGCACCTCGGACTTCTCGCTGGTGCGTGTCGGACCGGAACGGGCACGCCATCTCGATCGCAAGGACGACGTGCTTGCCCACCACGGCGTGCATATCGCCGGCACGGACTTCGACCGCCGCATCGAGTTGGCCACGATCCTGCGCGAACTCGGTTACAAGGCGCTCGGTCCCGACGGCAAGGAAGTGCCGAACCGGATCTATTTCGATCTGGCAACCTGGCATCTGATCAACACGGTCTACACGCCGAAGCGCGTTGGCGAACTGGCGCTCACGGCGCATCTGTACGCCGACCCTGCCCATCACCGGCGCCTGATGCGCACGGTCGAGCAACGCCTTGGACACGCGCTCGTCGGTCATGCCGAAGACGCGAAGATCAACGTCGCCTCAGGCGGCGAGACGCGCATCGATCTGTCGGTGATCGAACGCGATCTCGCGGTCGCGTTCTCGGAAGCGGGCCTGGTGGAAGCGGTCAGCGACGAAATCGCGAGCATCACGGCAGGCGCCGTGCATACGGCGGCGTTGGCCGGCCTGCGCGCCGAGGATGTCGATGCGCTCTACTTCACCGGCGGCTCCACGGGGCTGCGCAGCCTTTCCGGTGCCATGTGCGCGGCCTTTCCGAAAGCAACACCGGTATTCGGCGACCGTCTCGCCAGCGTGGCGCTGGGTCTGGGCATTCACGCCAGGCGCGTGTTTTCCTGAGCGGTCGCCGGCGTCCGTTACTGAAACGCGACTTCGTTGAAACTGCGCAGCTTGCGACTGTGCAGACGATCCAGACCGTTATTGCGCAGCAGTTCCATCGCCTTCACGCCGATCTTCAGATGCTGGTCGACGCGCTCGCGATAGAACCGGTCCGCCATGCCGGGCAGCTTCAGCTCCCCGTGCAGCGGCTTGTCGCTCACGCAGAGCAAGGTGCCATACGGCACCCGGAAACGGAAGCCGTTCGCCGCAATCGTCGCACTCTCCATGTCGAGCGCAATCGCCCGGCTTTGACTCATGCGCTGCACCGGCTCGCGGTGATCGCGCAATTCCCAGTTGCGATTGTCGACAGTGACGACCGTGCCCGTGCGCATCACGCGCTTGAGTTCAAAGTCGTCGAGTTGCGTGACGTCGGCCACGGCACGCTCAAGCGCGACCTGCACCTCGGCCAGCGGCGGCACCGGCACCCATAGCGGCAGATCGTCGTCGAGCACGTGATCCTCGCGCACGTACCCGTGCGCCAGGCAGTAGTCGCCCAAGCGCTGCGAGTTGCGCAGCCCTGCGCAGTGACCCAGCATGACCCAGGCATGCGGGCGCAGCACGGCGATGTGATCGGTGATGGTCTTCGCGTTGGAAGGCCCCACGCCGATATTGACCATCGTGATGCCCGTGTTGTCCGGGCGCACGAGGTGATATGCCGGCATCTGTGGCAGGCGCGGCGGCGGCGTGCCCCGCGCGTCGAGCGCGGCAATGTTCTGGTTCCAGTGCGTGACGTTGCCCGGTTCGACGAACGCCGTGTACTGACTGCGGTATTCGCGCAAGGCCGGATCGTCGGTCGCGCTCATCAGCTCGCGTCCCAGTTCGACGAACTCGTCGATATAGAACTGGTAGTTCGTGAAGAGCACGTAGTTCTGAAAATTTTCGGGCGAGGTCGCTGTGTAATGGCGCAGGCGATGCAGCGAATAATCCACGCGCGGCGCCGTGAACAGAGCGAGCGGCAAGATCTCGCCGGGCATGGGATCGCGCGTGCCGTTCACGATGCTGTCGTCCATCGTTGCCAGATCGGGCACGTCGAACGCGGTGCGCATGGCGCGCAGGTGTGTCTGATCGAGATCGCCTTCGAGGTACACGCCGTCCTGATAGGCGAAGTGCACAGGGATCGGCTCGTCGGAGACGCCCACTTCGAAGGCCACGCCGTGATTGTGCGCCAGACGGCGAAGCTGCTCGACGTAGTAGTTTTCGAACAGATCCGGTCGCGTGACCGTCGTCTGATAGCTGCCCGGCCCCGATACAAAGCCATAGGACAGGCGCTTGTCCAACTGGGTAATGTCTTCGGTGGTGATGCGAATGAACGGATAGTGCGCACTCACGCGCCGCGCCGCCTCCTTCTGCGTGGCGAAGCGGTCGAAAGCGGCGCGGAGGTACGCCGTGTTGGCATCGTAAATCGTCTTCAGGTAGGCGACGGCTTCCACCGGATCCGCGATCGATCGGGTGGCATGGACCGGTTCTTGTTCGGACATGCGCAAACCTCTTCTGTCTTAATCATGAGGGGGAGTATGCGCCCATTGTGACACGACCGGCAGGCGTCTCCGCGTCCCGTCCGCTGCCGTGGCCAAGCCAGTCGAGCGCGCCCTCGCCGGCCGTCTCCGCCCCTGGCCCGGCGCGCCGTATCGCCACGCCCACGGCGAGCACGTCGATCGCCGCGAGGTGCAGAATTCTCGCGATCATCGTCACGTGAGCGCCCATCGTCTCGACGTGATCGTTGGGCAGCACGAGCGTCGCCTTGCGCGCCAGCGGCGAGTTGCGCGCCGTTAGCGCAATCACTTTCGCACCGCGCGCCACGGCGATGTCGACCGCGCGGTTCAGATCCGCCGAGCGGCCCGACGCGGAAATGGCGACCACCACATCGCCGTCTCCCAACAGCGCTGCCGACGCCTGCAACAGATACGGGTCGCCGTACGCGATGGTCGGCATGCCGAAGCGGAAGAACTTGTAGTGCGCGTCCTGCGCGATCACGCCGGAGTTGCCCAGCCCGTAGAACTCGATGCGGCGGGCACCATCGAGCAAGGTGACGGCCGCCTCGAGCGTGCGCGCGTCGAGATGCTCGCGCATCTGCAGAATCGACGACACGGTGTTGTCGAGCACCTTGGCGCTGAATTCCGCCGCCGAGTCGCCCACGTGCACCTGTCCATGACGCACCGGCAGCGTGCCGGTCAGCGCACTCGCGAGTTTGAGTTTGAAGTCCGACAGTCCCTGACAGCCGAGCTTGCGGCAAAAGCGAATGACCGTGGGCTGGCTCACCCGCGCCAGACGCGCGATTTCCGACACCGGCTCCGCGAGCAGCGCACGCGGTTGCTTGAGCGCGAGTTCGGCCACGCGCTGCTCGGCCGGGCTCAACCGGTCACGCAACCGATGCAGACGGTCGATCAGCGCGCCCGCGCCCGCCGCATGCGTGCCGAGCTGTTCGGCAAGGATGGCGGACGTGCCCAGGAACGCCGGATGGTCGGCCGTAATGACGTAAGTCGGAATCGCCTTCAAATACGCCTCGAATCGCCCCTTCGCCTCGAAACGCTGACGAAACGGTGAGTCCTCGAACAACGTGCCGAGCTTCGGAATCACGCCGCCCCCCAAGTACACGCCGCCCACCGCGCCCAGCGACACCGCGACATTGCCCGCGAGCGTGCCCAGCATCGCGCAAAAGCAATCGACGGTCTCACGCGCGAGCGGATCGCCCGCCTGGGCGAGCTTTACGATGGCAGGCGTCTCCAGCGATGGCGCCGGGCGGCCGTCTCGCGCCGCCAAGGCTTGATAGACGAGCGCCATGCCGGGACCGGCCACCAGACGCTCGAACGACACATGCGGGAACTGCTTCCATGCGTAGCGCAGCACCTCGATTTCGCGCTCGTCCGCCGGCGCGAACGTCGTGTGCCCGCCTTCGCTGCCGAGCGCGATCCAGCGGTCTGCCGCCGGAATCAGGCCGGACACCCCAACGCCGGTGCCCGGACCGAGCAAGCCGATCACACCGCCCGGCTGCGGTTCGCCGCCGCCCACCTGACGCCGCTGTGCCTCGGACAGGTAAGGCAGCGCCATCGCCAGTGCGGTGAAATCGTTGACGACCAGCAGCGTCTCGAAGCGCAGCGCACGGCGTGTCGCTTCAATCGAGAAGTGCCAGTCGCGATTCGTCATGCGCACCTCGTCACCGGCAATCGGATTCGCAATCGCGATCGCGGCATGCCGCACCGGCTCAGCGTGATCGGCCTCGTCAAGATACGCACGGATGACTTCGGGAACGCCGGAGAAATCGTCGCAAGCATAGTCGCGGATCTCGACGAGATCGCCGGGTGCGACTTCCAGCGCGAACCGGGCGTTGGTACCGCCGATGTCGGCCAGCAGTCGGGGACCGCTTACGTGTGGAGGATTATTCCTCACTCCAGAAGACATCGATGTTCACTCCTTCACAGTGGATCAGCCGGGAGATGGCGTTGTCCTGCACCTCGGCCTGCGCCGCTTCGAAGACGGCGCGTTTGGCCGGGCCTTGAATTTGCAGCAAGAGGCGCTCGCAGGACGCGAGCGCGGCGAGCGACCATGACACGCGCAGGTGCGGCGCGTGCTGCGGCTGCACGAGCACGAATTTGTCGTGTGTGGCGATGGCGTCGTGCCATTGCGCCGCGTCGGCGAAGAGCGACGCCGTATGGCCGTCCTCGCCCATGCCGAGCACGGCCACTTGCGGCACGCCATGCCTCCACGTGTCGTTGAGCGTTCTCACCTGCAGCGCGGCGGACGTCGCGGTGTCCACCAGCGGCAACCAGTGCGCACCCGTCGCACCGGGCAGCAGTGTCTCGGCCACCAGCCGGGCATTGCTCTCGGCGTGCGTGGGCGGCAGCCAGCGATCGTCCACGAGCGTGATGTCAATGTCGCGCCACGCCACGGGAAGCCGGGCCAGTTGCAAGAGAAATGCCTTCGGACTCGTGCCGCCCGATACAGCCAGCAACGCGCGCGGACGAATCGTCAAGGCTTCGTCGAGCCGTGCAACGACGGCGTTGGCGAGCGCCAGCGCCTGTGTCTGCC
This sequence comes from Pandoraea cepalis, assembly GCF_902459665.1. GTDB lineage: Bacteria > Pseudomonadota > Gammaproteobacteria > Burkholderiales > Burkholderiaceae > Pandoraea > Pandoraea cepalis. The sequence continues at coordinate 111,872 of NZ_CABPSL010000006.1, forward strand.
GGGTGGGGAAGGTGCGCCAGTGGATCATGGGTGTTTGCCTCCGGTTGACATGACGTCGGACCGACGCGCCGGGCCTCGCCCGGCGATCCGCCTCAGTTGTCTTCTTCGACCCAGCTCGTACCGGACTGTGCCAGCAGCGCGCTTGCGGCGGGCGGCCCCCAGGTGCCGGCGGCGTAACGCTTTGGCCCTTTGTGCTGACGCGACCAGTACGCCTGGATCGGCGCGACCCAGCGCCAGGCCGCCTCTTGCTCGTCTCGACGGACAAAGAGCGCGAGACGCCCGTTGATGACATCGAGCAGCAGGCGCTCGTACGCATCCATCCGGTGTCCCTTGAAGAACTGGTCGAACGCCAGGTCGAGGTGAACGGTTTGCAGGGTCATGCCGTCGCCCGGCTGCTTCGCAAGACAGTAGAGGCGGATCGATTCGTTCGGTTGCAAACGGATGACGAGACGATTGGCGCCGGCCTGCGCCGTGGCTTCGCCGAGCAACGGATAGGGCGTTGCGCGGTAGTTGACAACGATCTCCGCCACGCGCTCGCCCAGCCGCTTGCCCGTGCGCAGGTAGAACGGCACGCCGGCCCAGCGCCAGTTGTCGATCTCGGCCTTGAGGGCCACGAACGTCTCCGTCTGGCTGGACGGCGGCACGCCCGGCTCGTCGACATAGGCCGGCACCGCCGACTTGCCGATCGCGCCACCGCCGTATTGGCCCCGCACCACGTTGCGCGCGACCGTGTCGTCGTCGAGCTGACGCAGCGAGCGCAACACACGCAGCTTCTCGTCGCGCACGGCGTCGGCGTCCATCGACAGCGGCGGCTCCATCGCGACGATGGCGAGCAGTTGCAGCAGATGGTTTTGCACCATGTCGCGCAGCGCGCCAGTCTGTTCGTAGAACTCGCCACGCCCTTCGACGCCGATTTCCTCGGCAATCGTGATCTGAATGCTGTCGATCAACTCGCGTCGCCACAACGGCTCGAAGATCGCGTTGCCGAAGCGCAGCGCCAGCAGGTTTTGTACCGCCTCTTTCCCGAGGTAGTGGTCGATGCGGTAAATCTGGTCTTCGCGAAAACTCGCGCCCACCGCATCGTTGATCGCCTCCGACGAAGCCAGATCGTGCCCGAGCGGCTTTTCCAGCACGATCCGGCTGTTCTCGTTGAGTTTGGCGCTGCGCAACCCTTCGCAGATGGGGATGAACAGCGACGGGCCGGTGGCCAGATAGAAGATGCGCACGCCCTGCCGTTGGGCGAGGCGCTCGGCCAGTACGCCGAATTCGGCTTCACGCCCGAGATCGAGCGGCATGTAGTCGATGGTGGCGAGAAACCGCGACCATGCGCCCTCGTCCCAGACATCGGACTTGATGTGCCCGCGCACGTGTTCCTCGCACCACTTGTGATACGCGGCGGCCTCCATCGGCTTGCGGGCAATCGCCAAAATGCGGCCGGTACTCGCACCGGCGCCAGCGTCGGCATCGGCGCCCAATTGCCCCGTGCGGAACGCCCGGAACAGCGCGGGCAGCACCTTGCGCAGTGACAAATCGCCGGTGGCGCCGAACAAGACAAAGGTATAGGGTGAAGGCGTGGTCATAGACAGCGTGGACTCCCGTGCGGCCGAACGCTTCTCCCAGGCTCCGCTCGGCGCGCCAACTGGCGAGCCAGCAAGCGGCGAATGGGCCGCCGGACACGGCAAATGTCCGAATGTCACCGAAGAAGCGCAACTTTGACACTGCATTGTAGTTTAACTACACTTTTAATCAACTAAGTTTCGTTCTTTGACTACATCACCCACGTCGAGCGACCCACAACGTTCCGGACACTCCATGACCCAGTCTTCGCAAAATGTACCGCTGCATCCGGTGGTTGAGCGCGTGACCCAGCGACTGATCGAGCGCAGCCGTTCAAGCCGCCAGGCCTATCTGGAGGGCGTGGCCCGCGCCACGCAGGGGCAGCCCGGTCGCGAGTCGATCGGCTGCGCCAATCTCGCGCACGCGCTGGCCGCCGCCCCCGCCGACGACCGCATCAAGATCCGCACCGAGCGCACGCCGAATATCGGCATCGTCACGGCCTACAACGACATGTTGTCGGCGCACGCCCCGTTCGTTGAGTTCCCCGACGTCATCAAGTCCGCAGCACGGGCGCATGGTGCCAGCGCACAGGTGGCCGGTGGCGTGCCCGCAATGTGCGATGGCGTCACGCAGGGTTATGCGGGCATGGAACTCTCGCTGTTCTCGCGCGATGTGATCGCGATGGCCTCGGTCGTGGCGCTCTCTCACCAGATGTTCGACGCCGCCATGTTCCTCGGCGTGTGTGACAAGATCGTGCCGGGACTGGTCATCGCCGCCCAGGCGTTCGGCCATCTGCCCGCCGTTTTCACCCCGGCGGGCCCGATGCCCTCCGGGCTGCCCAACGACGAGAAATCGCGCATCCGGCAGGAGTATGCGGCGGGCCGCGTCACGCGCGCGGCGCTGCTCGACTCCGAACTCGCCGCGTACCACACCGAAGGCACCTGCACGTTCTACGGTACCGCCAACAGCAATCAGATGCTCATGGAATTCATGGGGCTGCACTTGCCCGGCGCGTCGTTCGTCAATCCGCATACGCCGCTGCGTCATGCGCTCACGCAGGCGGCCACGGCGCGCGCCGTGGCGCTGGCGAAGACCGGTATCAACACGTCGCATATCCTCGATGAGCGAGCGTTCATCAACGGCGTCGTCGGCCTGCTGGCCACGGGCGGCTCGACCAACCACACGCTGCATCTGGTGGCGATGGCACATGCGGGCGGCATTCTGTTGGACTGGCAGGACTTCGCCGAACTGTCGGACGTTACACCGCTGCTCGCTCACGTCTATCCGAACGGCAAGGCGGATGTGAACCAGTTCCATGCGGCGGGTGGCCTGAACTTCCTGATTCGCGAGTTGCTCGACGCCGGATTCCTGCAAGATGACGTGACCACCGTCATGGGGCACGGTCTGCGCCCATACACGCAGGAAGCCGTGCTGCACGACGACGTGCTCTCCTGGCAGGACGCCCCCAACAACAGTCTCGACGAGGGCATCGTGCGCCCGGCATCGCGGCCGTTTGCGCGCGAAGGCGGGTTGCGCATGCTCGCGGGCAACCTGGGGCGCGCGGTCATCAAGTCATCCGCCGTCAAGCCGGAACATCAGACGGTTCGCGCTCCGGCACGCGTGTTCTCCGATCAGGAAAGTGCGCAAGCGGCGTTCAAGGCGGGAGAACTGACGCGCGATGTCGTCGTCGTGGTGCGTTTCCAGGGCCCGCAGGCCAACGGCATGCCGGAGTTGCACAAGCTCATGCCGATGCTCGGCCTCCTGCAGGACGAAGGCCATCATGTGGCGCTCGTGACTGACGGGCGAATGTCCGGTGCGTCGGGCAAAGTGCCCGCCGCCATTCACCTGTCGCCGGAAGCGGAGCAAGGCGGCCTGCTCGCGCGCGTGCAGGATGGCGACATCATCACGATCGATTGCGAGAAGAACCTGCTGCACTGCGAAGTCGACGACGCCACGCTCGCCGCGCGCGCCCCGGTCCCGGTACCGCAACGGCCGTTCGACCCGTGGCGTAACGTATTCCGCCTATTCCGGCGCAACGTCGGCGCCGCACCGCATGGCGCGTGCGTGCTGTTCGACGACTCGGAGTATCCGAAGCACTCGTGACTGTCCGGCGAACGATGTGCGATTACGTGTGACGTGGTGCATCAATCGGCGGTGTCCCGTCGTGAAATAGCGTACGCAGTTGCGAACGCAGCTCGGCGGAATCGGTATGTCCGTGAACCGTAATGGCGTGTTGCACGGCCGCTTCCATCAGTTCGTTTTCGGAATCTGCGGATAGCGCTACGGAGCAGTTCATTGCGCTCGGGAATTCCCGGCAATCGATGAATTTGCGGGTCATGATGGTCTCCTCACACGAGAGCGTGATGTGGGGTAAATGACCGCGCCTGATGCCACGCGACGCCTGCGGGGCGCGATTTCACCTTCTGCGGATGGCAAACAAAATCATTCTGAAAGTATAGGTCGCGGGTAGCGAAACTTCGCTAGCTCGACGGTGACGTTGAGCGTGCCGAATCACGAGGGCTCATCCCAACGTCGTTTGAAGGCCAGCGGCGATCCTCTCGCCGCTGGCGTGGTGCGTCAGGCCGAGGCGCGTGCGCTCACTGCCACCCGAACCGTCGCGCGAACATGCCTTTCATCATTTGCGTGAGCACAGCGTAGGCGAGCAGGATGGCCGCGAGCATCGGGAAGTACGCGAGCGGCAATGCCTGCATCTTGAACGTGTCCGCGAACGGCGACATCGGCAGCATCACGCCGATCAGCATCACCGCGGCGGTCATCATCAGCAACGGCCATGCCGCGCGACTCTGCACGAACGGAATGCGACGCGTGCGGATCAGGTGCACGATGAGCGTCTGCGACAGCAGCCCCTCGACGAACCAGGCGGACTGGAACAGCGTTTGATGCTCGGCGCTGTTCGCGCCGAACCAATGCCACATCGCCACGAACGTCAGCACGTCGAAAATCGAACTGATCGGGCCGAAGAACACCATGAAGCGCGACAGATCCGCCGGATTCCAGCGCTGCGGCTTCGTGAGCTGTTCGTCGTCGACGTTGTCGAACGGTATCGTCGTCTGCGACAGATCGTAGAGCAGGTTCTGCGTGAGCAGTTGCAACGGCAGCATCGGCAGGAACGGCAGGAACGCACTCGCGATCAGCACCGAGAAGACATTGCCGAAGTTCGAGCTGGCGGTCATCTTGATGTACTTGAGCATGTTCGCGAACGTGCGACGCCCCTCGATCACGCCCTGCTCCAGCACCATCAGACTCTTTTCCAGCAGGATCAGGTCGGCCGCTTCCTTGGCGATGTCCACCGCCGTGTCCACCGAAATGCCGATGTCGGCCGCGCGCAAGGCCGGTGCATCGTTGATGCCGTCGCCCATGAAGCCGACGACGTGGCCGTTCGCGCGCAACAGGCGCACCAGGCGCTCCTTGTGCGACGGCGTGAGCTTGGCGAATACGTTGGCGCGTGCGACCGTGTGCGCCAGTTCGGCGTCGCTCATCGCCTCGATGTCGTCGCCCAGCACGCAGCCATTCACCGCCAGCCCCACTTCGCGGCACACCTTCGCCGTCACGAGATCGTTGTCGCCCGTGAGCACCTTGACCTGGACACCCGCCGCTGCGAGCGCCTTGAGCGCCGGCGCCGTCGACTCCTTGGGCGGATCAAGAAACGCGATATACCCGACGAGCACGAGTTCGCTCTCGTCCGCAATGCCATAACTGTCGCGCACCGGTGGCAAGTGGCGCGTTGCCACGGCCACCACGCGCAGACCTTCGGCGTTCAGGTCGGCCGTGACGCGACGCAGGCGGGCCAGCACATCGGGCGTGAGCGGCTCGACGTTCGCACCATGCTGCACGCGATTGCACACGGCCATCACCTCCTCCACCGCCCCCTTGCAGATCAGTTCATGATGATCGCCGTTCTCGCTGACCACCACCGACATGCGACGGCGCTGGAAGTCGAACGGGATCTCATCGATCTTGCGATACCGGTTCACGATGTCGAGATGCTGGTGCAGCTCCCCATGATCGAGCACTGCCACGTCGAGCAGGTTCTTCAGGCCGGTCTGGTAGAAGCTGTTGAGATAGGCATACTCGAGCACATCTTCCGAGGCGTGGCCCCAGACATCGGTATGACGTTCGAGACAGATCTTGTCCTGCGTGAGCGTGCCGGTCTTGTCGGTGCACAGCACATCCATCGCGCCGAAGTTCTGGATCGCATCGAGCCGCTTGACGATCACCTTCTTGCGCGAGAGCACGACCGCGCCCTTGGCGAGCGTGGCCGTCACGATCATCGGCAGCATTTCGGGCGTAAGGCCCACCGCCACCGACAGCGCGAACAGCGACGCCTCGAGCCAGTCGTGCTTGGTGAAACCGTTGATGAGCAGCACGATGGGCGTCATGACCAGCATGAAGCGGATCAGCACCCACGACACACGATTCACGCCCTGTTGGAACGACGTCACCGTCGGTTGCTGCGCCGTGACGCGCTGCGCGAGCGAGCCGAAGAACGTGCGCGCCCCCGTCGCCACGACGACAGCCGTGGCCGACCCGCTCACGACGTTCGTCCCCATGAATGCGAGGTTGTCGTAGGCGAGCGGATTGCTGCCGCCGGACTCGCAAGCGTGCGCGAACTTCTCGACGGGCAGTGCCTCGCCGGTAAGCGCCGATTGCGAGACGAACAGATCCTTGGCCGCGAGAATGCGCACGTCCGCCGGAATCATGTCGCCCGCCGCGAGCAGCACGATGTCGCCCGGCACGAGTTCGGCCAACGCAATTTCACGGCCCATGCGGCCCAGACGGCGCACGTGGTCGGCCTCTACGCCCTCATGGCCGAACACTTCGCGGCGCAGCACCGTCGCCGTGGTGCTCACCATGGCCTTGAGCTTTTCCGCCGCCTTGGAGGAACGCGCCTCCTGCACGAATCGCAACACCGTGGAAATGATCACCATCGACGCGATGATGATCGTTCCCTCGGTGTCGTCGGTCGCGTACGACACAGCGGCCAGTGCCGAGAGCAGCAGGTTGAACGGATTGCGGTAGCAGTTGAACAGGTGCCGCCACCAGGGCAACGGTTTTTCGTGCTCGACTTCGTTGACGCCAACGTGTGCCCGCACGGTGGCGGCCTCGTCATCCGACAGACCGTCGCGCGTCGTGTGCAGACGGGCGAGCAGATCAGGGCCGGCGTCGCGGGCGGCGTCGAGCAAACCTGGCGGTGCCTCGTGGCCATGCGCTGGCGCATCGAGGGTTTCGAGCATGTCGCGGCGGCGGAAGAAGCGCAGGCCAAGGCGCGCGCCAAGCACCGCAATCAGTCGCTCGCTGAACGTGAGAGCTTGTTGCATCGGATACATCCTGAAAATACGGTTGATATCGCTGGGCATCGGCCAGTCGCCGATGCCTGGGGACCGTTATCGCGCAGGCTCAGCCCGCGCGTCCGGTCGAATCGTTGCGGTGCACGAGCGCCAGCAGCCACTGTCCGAGTCGCGCACTCGCGCCCGGGCGCGCCATGACAGCGGCGTCCTCGGCATGCGGGGCGACGTGATAGTGATGCAGGCACTCGGTGGGCAGCATCAGGGCTTGCGGATTGCCTCCGCGAAGGGTCATGGAGTAACGGAACACGATGATTCTCCCGGCCGCGCGGCAATCGGCCCGGCGCGCACGAGAGACTCGCATTTCATCACCGGCGCCCACGGCAAACGGCCTGAAAACGAACCCCTGCGCGCAACGGGACAGCCCGAACGGCAGACGTAAAGCAAATTAGGGAGCGTGCTACGAAAGACGGACGCTATCGGTATGGCCCAAGAAAACCCTTCGGCGCGGCGGCCAAGGGCATTGGACATTCGATGCGTACATCAGAGGTGCGCGCCAACCCGGCTATGCGAGTTAGCGGCAGGGAAGATCCCGGGGACTAACTCGCGGTGATGGTGTCGACCTGCGCCGACCGGCAACTACCACTAGAACTACTGTCCACGGAAGGACCTCCTGAGAGCTATGACGGCGCGATTTTACCCCCGAGTGCGTCGAAAGAAAAGTGACAATTCACCGTGTTACAAAATGATGACGAATGCAACTTTCCAGCGGGAAGCGGCTCAGTCAGAATCTGTCATGTTTTCGTCACAAACCGCCCACCGGCGGCCGTCGAGGCACCGGCACCGCACGCCACCCGGTGGCGTACCGGGCAACCGGTCTGGCCTATTTCTGCTTCCCGCTCCCCGAATTTCATGGATTCAATCAACCGCGCCCTGTTCCTGGCCGTCAATGCCTCGCCCAATGTCAGTGAAGGAGAACTGGCCATCGCCGTTCTCCTCGCCAAATACCTGATCCTGCTGCTCCCGGTGGGCCTGACCCTCCTGTGGCTCGCTGGCGGTCGCGACCGCGAGGGGGCCGTGCACGGTCTGCTGGGCGTAGCGCTCGCGCTACTGATCAACGGTGTGATCGGTCTGGCCTGGTTCGAACCGCGGCCGTTCGTCGTCGGTCTCGGCACGAACCTGCTCCCGCATGCGCCGACGAGTGCCTTCCCCAGCAATCACGCGTCGATCCTGTTCACGTCGGCGTTCGTCCTGATGGGCACGCTCGCGCGCTCGCCTCGCCTGCTCGGCCGGCTCCTGCTGCTATGCGCGGTGCCCGTGTGCTGGGCGCGCGTCTACCTTGGCGTGCACTGGCCGCTCGATATGGTCGGTGCGCTGGCGGTATCGATCGTAGTGGCGCTCATCATGCACACCGCGAGTGCGCGTGAGACGAGTCGTATCGTCGCGGCTATCCTCGAAGCCCTCTATCGCCGCCTGATGGCGTGGCCGATTGCGCGCGGCTGGCTGCGTCGCTGAGCCGGCGGACTTGGGAAACGACGGGAACTGCGGGTTTGCGGACCTGCGGGAAGCGGTGGAAGCTTCAGGCGGGGTTGACGAACAGGCAGGAACGGTAGGGAGACTCGGGAGAACCGAATCTCCCAGTACGGCGTCGGAGACGGGGGATCAGCGGTGGTATTCGCCGGCAGCTTCGGGCTGGTAATCGATGCCGAGCAATGTCAGCGCGATCTGGTGGCCGCCTGGCACTTGCCACTGAATCGACTGACCGACGCGCAAGCCGAGCAGCGCGCTGCCCACCGGCGCGAGCACTGAAATGCCGCTCGGCGTGCTCGCCAGATGTTGCGGATACACAAGCGTGACGCGATGTTCCTGCTGCGCGGCGAGATCACGGTAGCGCACCACCGAGTTCATCGTGGCGATGTCGGCCGGCATCTGCTCCGGTTCGACGACGCTCGCCCGGGCAAGCTCTGTTTCGAGTGCCTCCACATACGGCAATGCCGCGCGGGGCGCCTGCGCCATGAGCGCTTCGAGGCGTTCAAGGTCGAGCGTGGAGACAGTGATCGAGGGGCGTTGCGAATGGACGGTGAACATGTCGGCGGGCCTGTTTTTCCTTGACGTTGAGGGAGTGACCTTCAATCTAACAGAAGCCCCGCGCGGCGAGAAGTCCCGGACTTGACCGCCATCCGCTAGAATCGACGCATTAGGCACACAAAGTCGAAGTCATGTCCGAACACACTACCAATGCCGCGCTCTTCGCGCGCGCCCAGCAGACCATCCCCGGCGGCGTGAACTCGCCGGTGCGCGCCTTCCGTTCGGTCGGCGGCACGCCGCGCTTCATCGCCCGCGCCCAAGGCCCTTATATGTGGGACGCCGAAGGCACGCGCTTCATCGACTACATCGGCTCGTGGGGCCCGATGATCGTCGGCCACCTGCATCCGGACGTCGTCGCCGCCGTGCACGCCGCGATGTCGCAAGGCTTCAGCTTCGGGGCGCCCACCGAAGCCGAAGTGGTGATGGCCGAGACCCTCTGCGGCCTCGTGCCGTCCATCGAGCAGGTGCGCCTGGTGTCCTCCGGCACCGAGGCGACGATGAGCGCACTGCGCCTGGCGCGCGGCTTTACCGGCCGCAACAAGATCGTCAAGTTCGAGGGCTGCTATCACGGCCACGCCGACAGCTTGCTCGTGAAGGCCGGCTCTGGCCTGCTCACGTTCGCCGATTCAACGCGCAACGCGCCGTCGTCGGCCGGCGTGCCGCCCGAAGTCACGCGCGACACGCTCGTGCTCGAGTACAACAACGTCGAACAGCTTCGCGAACTGTTCGCCGGCCAAGGCGGCGAGATCGCGGCCGTGATCGTCGAGCCGGTGGCCGGCAACATGAACCTCGTGCGCGGCTCGCGTCACTTCCTGCAGACGCTGCGCGAGCTGTGCACCGCCCATGGCGCCGTGCTTATCTTCGACGAGGTGATGTGCGGGTTCCGCGTCGGGTTGGGCGGTGCGCAAGCGCTGTACGGCATTACGGCCGACCTCACTTGCCTGGGCAAGGTCATCGGCGGCGGCATGCCGGCCGCCGCGTTCGGCGGACGTCGCGACATCATGTCGCACCTGGCACCGCTGGGCGGCGTCTACCAGGCCGGCACGCTCTCCGGGAATCCGCTGGCCGTGGCCGCCGGCCTCGCCACGCTCAAACTGATTCAGGCGCCGGGCTTCTACGAGGATCTGGCCAAACGCACATCGAAGCTCGTCACGGGGCTGGTCGAGGCCGCCCAGAGCGCTGGCGTACCGTTCTCGGGCGACAGCGTCGGCGGCATGTTCGGCCTGTACTTCCGTGCCAACGTGCCGCAGAGCTTCGCGGAAGTTACAACGTCCGACGTGGCCCGTTTCAACAAGTTTTTTCATGCGATGCTCGATCGCGGCGTGTATCTCGCGCCGAGCGCCTTCGAAGCGGGCTTCGTCTCGGCAACGCACGACGACACGATCATCGACGCCACGCTCGACGCTGCCCGCGACGCGTTTCGCGCCATTGCGTGATCGTTGCAGGTCACGTGGCTGTCTTCGGCCGGATTTCGCACACCTAGCGAGTCGGCCAGTCTGACCATCACAGGGAGAAACATCATGCAAGTGTCGTTGCCGACAAAGCTTCGCCAATCGTTCGTGCGCTGGTTGGCGCTGGGGGTGCTCACCTCGTTGTTGTCCGCCTGCGGATACAACCAGATCCAGGTCAAGGACGAAGCGGTCAAGGCCGCCTGGAGTGAAGTCGTCAACCAGTACCAGCGACGTGCCGACCTGGTGCCGAATCTGGTGAACACGGTCAAGGGCTACGCCACGCACGAGCAAACGACGCTCACCGAGGTGATCAACGCGCGCGCGAAGGCCACGAGCATCACGGTCACGCCGGAGACGCTCAACGACCCCGAGGCGTTCAAGCGCTTCCAGCAAGCGCAGGGCGAACTGTCCGGCGCACTCTCACGCCTGATGGCCGTCTCGGAGAACTATCCGAACCTGAAGGCCGACGGTCTGTTCCGTGACCTGCAATCGCAGCTCGAAGGCACGGAAAACCGCATCACCGTGGCGCGCAATCGCTACATTCAGGCCGTGCAGGATTACAACGTGTATGTGCGCCAGTTCCCGAACAATCTGACGGCGAAGATGTTCGGCTACGGGCCGAAGCCGAACTTCACGGTCGAGAACGAGAAGGCCATTTCGACCGCGCCGGCCGTCAAATTCTGAGGATCGGATCATGGCTGCCGTCTCCGCGGACTACAAGGTGTCGCCAAAGGGCCGCGGGATGCCGACGCGCCGTCCGGTGACGGATGACGCGCGCGGCGGGCACTCGCGCAGGTGGCATTGGGGACCGACGCTTTGGGCGATGCTGGCGCTGGCGTTGGCGTGCCTGGGCTCGCTGGCGTTGCCGGCCAGCGCAGAGGATCTGGTGGCCGTGCCCGCGCTCACCGCGCGGGTAACCGACCTGACCCGCACACTCACGCCCGAGCAGCGCAACGCACTCGAGACACAGCTCGCACAATACGAGCAACAACGCGGCAGCCAGATTTTCGTTCTGATGGTGCCGAGCACGGCTCCCGAGACGATCGACCAGTACAGCATTCGCGTGGCCGATGCCTGGAAGGCCGGCCGCAAGGGCGTGGACGACGGCGTCATCGTGCTCATCGCCAAGAACAATCCGAACGACCTGCGCAAGATGCGCATTGAAGTCGGACGCGGGGTACAAGGCTCGCTGACCGATGCCATCTCCGGGCGAATCCTGCGCGACGTGATGGCCCCCCATTTCCGCAGCGGTGACTTCTTCGGCGGGTTGGCCGCCGGCGTCGCGGCGGTCGAAGCAGCGATGAACAACGAGGCGCTGCCCGCCCCGAATTTGCCGTCGACGCGCGCGCCGCACTCGGATCTGTCCGATTTCCTGCCGCTGCTCTTCATCGTCTTCATCATCGGGATGGTGGTCCTGATGGAAAGCCGCCGGCGGTTTCAAGGGCCCGGTCTGCCGGGCGTGGGTCCCACCGACCCGCGCTCGCGGGTGCTCACCGGCCAACGCGGGCGCATCGGTGCCGGCGGCTTCGGCGCCGGGCTGGGTGGCGGCCTGGGCGGTCTGGGCGGCTGGGGACGCAACGACGGCGGCGGATTCGATGGCGGCGGCGGAGGAGGTTTCGGCGGCGGCGGCGGTGGTGGATTCGACGGCGGCGGTTCGTCGGGGAACTGGTGATGGCGATGGCAAACGAAGCAATCGCAACGCAACACAAGACGCACGATGTCTCGCGCTGGCTGCGGCATTTGGGCACCTGGCGAGCGCACGCCCGGTGGCTCTTCCCGGACAAGGCGCTCGATGCGCTCGAAGCCGCCATCCGCGATTCCGAAAAGGAGCACCGCTGCGAGATTCGCCTAGTGATCGAAGCGGCCATGCCGCTTGCTGCGGTATGGCACGGGCATACCTGCCGTCAACGCGCCGTTCACTTGTTTCGCCAGCTCGGCGTGGCGCATACGGGCGAGCGCACGGGCATTCTCTTGTACATCAACATCGCCGATCACGATATCGAGCTGATCGCCGACAAGGGCGTCGACGCGCTGGTATCCCCCCGCACGTGGGACACCGTCGTTGCGCAGATGAGCGCCGGCTTTCGTGACGAACGTTATGTCCAGAGCGTGCTCGACGCGCTGAACACCCTGCGCGGCATTGCGCGCGAATTCCTGCCGGCCCATGCCGGCGCGGCGCCGGACAATGCGTTGACCGACCGGCCGCTGATGCTCTGACGCCTCATGTTCTCCGAACAGGATTTCTCTTATATGCGTCGCGCGCTGGCGCTCGCCGAGCGCGCGATGTTCACCACCACGCCGAATCCTCGCGTTGGCTGCGTGATCGTGCAGGACGGACGGATCATCGGCGAAGGCTTCACGCAGCCGGCCGGCCAGGATCACGCCGAAGTGCAGGCCATGAAAGACGCGCGCACGCGGGGCGAGTCGGTGCGTGGCGCCACGGCCTATGTCACGCTCGAACCGTGCAGCCATTACGGCCGCACCCCACCGTGCGCGAAGGGGCTCATCGACGCGGGCGTGAAACGCGTAATTGCCGCGATGGAAGATCCGAACCCGCTCGTGGCCGGGCGCGGCCTGAGCCTGCTGCGCGACGCGGGCATCGAAGTGCGCTGCGGACTGCTGGAGCATGAGGCGCGCGAAATGAACATCGGGTTCGTCGCCCGCATGACGCGCGGCACGCCGTGGGTCCGCATGAAGGTGGCGGCCAGCCTCGACGGCAAGACGGCCCTGCACAACGGCGTGAGCCAATGGCTGACCGGCCCGGCCGCGCGCGCCGACGGCCACGCGTGGCGGGCGCGCGCGTGCGCCATTCTCACCGGCATCGGCACGGTGCGCGAGGACGATCCGTCGCTCACCGTGCGAGAGGTGGAAACGACACGCCAGCCACTGCGCGTCGTCGTCGATTCGCGTCTCGAGATTTCCCCGACCGCCAAGGTGCTCGCGAACGGCAACGCGCTCGTAATCTGCGCCAACGGCGATCACGAGCGCGCGTCTCGTCTGCGCGACCTGGGCGTGGAGGTGCTCGACCTGCCCAATACGACCGGCAAGGTCGACCTCTCGGCGCTGCTGCGCACGCTCGGCGAGCGCCAGCTCAACGAACTCCACGTGGAGGCGGGCTACAAGCTCAACGGTTCACTGCTGCGCGAGCGCTGCGTGGACGAACTGCTCACCTACCTCGCGCCGTGCATCGTCGGCGACGCGCAAGGCATGTTCCACCTGCCCGCGCTCACGTCGCTCGACGACAGGCTCGCGCTCAGTTTCACGGACGTGCGCATGATCGAGGGCGATCTGCGGGTGATGGCCCGCGTCAAGCGCGACTGAATCCCCGTCGCCGGGTGCGCCGCGTGCGCTTAAATGTGGAAGCCCACGCGACCGAGCGCCTCCATTTCCACCGACACATACTGGCCCGGCTGGATATATTCGGCGGGTGTCGCACCGCCAGCCATCACGATCCAGCCGGCTTGGAGCGGCTCGCCCGCGGCGGCTGACAGACGCGCCGCTGCGACCAGCGAACGCAGCGGATGGCCGAGCAGCGCCGCCGTCGATCCCACCTGCACGGTGCGGCCGTTGATCGTCATGGCCAATCCCAGATTCGAGAAATCGACATGCGGATCGTGCCAGGCCCCAATCACGAAGCCGCTCGACGACGCGTTGTCGGCAATCACTTCCGGCAACGTGAACTTGAAGTCCTTGTAGCGCGAATCGATGATCTCGATGGCCGGCGCAATCGCTTCGACCGCCGCGAGCGCCTGCGGGCCCGTGACATGGCCTTCCAGCGGTTGCTTCAGGATGAAGGCGATTTCCGGCTCGACGCGTGGATGCACGTACCGCTTGAAGTCGATGGCCGTCCCCTCCTCGATCTGCATGCCGGACGTGAGGCGCCCCCATATCACATCGGAAAGCCCCATCTGCATCATCTTCGCGCGGCTGGTAAAGCCCATCTTCACGCCGACACGCGTCTCGCCGCGTTCGGCGCGCCGGGCGAGCGATGCGGCCTGAATGGCGTACGCGTCGTCGAGCGACAGACGATTGTCGGTATCGAACTGTTCGACCTCGTGCGCGAAATGGGCCGCGTCGTCGAGCAGCGTTGCGTAGTCTTGAATGTGGCTCATCGTGCCGCCTCGCTGGCAGATTCGAACACGGCGCGGACCGAGCCCAGGCCGTTGATACGGGTCTCGAAGATATCGCCGGGGGTCACGGCGACCATCGGGCCAAGCGCGCCCGAAAGCACCAGGTCGCCCGCCTTGAGCGGCGTGCCCACCGCCGCCATCGTGCGGGCTAACCACACCACGGCGTTGATCGGGCTGCCCAGGCAGGCCGCGCCCGCGCCGACGGACACCGGCTCGCCGCGACGCTCCATGACCATGCCGCACAGGCGGACGTCGAATTCGGCGAGCGTCTTCGGCGTATTGCCGATCACGTAGGCCGACGACGATGCGTTATCGGCAATCGTGTCGGTGATGCGGATGTTCCAGTCGGCCACGCGGCTGCCGACGATCTCCAGCGCGGGCAACGCGTACTCGATGGCGTTGATGACGTCGAGTTGGCCCGGGTTGTCGACACTCAAATCCCGGCCGATGACGAAGGCGATCTCGGCTTCGATCTTCGGCTGCGTGAGGATCGAGGCGGGAATCGGCTCGCCGTCGCCATAGCCCATGTCGTCGAACAGCAAGCCGAAATCGGGCTGATCGACGCCAAGCTGCTTCTGCACGGCGACCGACGTCAAGCCGATCTTGCAGCCGACGACGCGGCGCCCGGCCGCCAGATGCCGCTCGGTGTTGATACGCTGAATGGCGTAGGCGTCGTCGATGGTGAGCGGCGCGTACGTGTCGCGCAGCGGGGCGATGAAGCGGTGCGAGCGCCCGGCGTCGTGAAGTGCGTCGGCCGCCTGCTGCAGGCGCGCCTGTGTGGCGGCGTCGCGAGGCGAGGTCGCGCTCATCGGGCGTCCGCCCTGGCCGGCGCCGCCGGCTCATCCTTGGTGTGCTCGCCCACCGCCCAGTGCGCAGCCGGTACTTGCGTCGCATACACGCGGATCGATTCGAGCGGTGCGCCGAGTGTCTCGTGGACGGTGCGTGCCACGGCCTTGACGCAGGCCTTCACGGTGGCGTCGTCGCGACCTTCCACCAAATGGATTTGTACGATTGGCATGAGGCTGTCCCCTGAAAATGCCGAAAAGAAAGCTTTCGGAGGAAGCCATCATGCGCGCGCCGAGAGATACCGTCCAATACCTATTTTCCAGATTCCGATACTATTTCGGTATCAAGTTATCCCGCCGGAACGGAGCCGTCCATGGACATCAAGCAAATGCGCTACTTTCTTGCCCTCGCGCAGGAAGGCCATTTCGGACGGGCGGCACAGCGGCTGAACATGGCGCAGCCACCGCTCACCCGCCACATTCACGCGCTCGAAGCCCAGCTGGGCACGCCGCTATTCGTGCGTACCCCCAAGGGCGCCACGCTGACCGCCGCGGGGCAGACGCTGCTTGCCGAAGTGCCGAACATCCTGGCGCTCGCACGCCGCGCCGAGGAGCAGACGCGCCTCGCCGGCGAAGGCTATATCGGACGGCTCGACGTCGGCATCTTCAGCTCGGGCATTCTCAACGCGATTCCGCGCTTGCTGGCGAGCTTTCATACCGAGCGCCCCGAAGTGAAGATCGGTCTGCACAACCTGTCGAAGACCGACCAGATCGCGGCGCTGCGCGAGCGGCGCATCGCCATTGGCTTCAATCGGCTGATTCCGGACGAGCCGGATCTCGTCGTCGACTGGATTCATCGCGAGCCGTTTCTCGTCGCGCTCTACGAAGGTCATCCGCTATGCGAGCGCGCGTTGCTGACCCTGGCGGATCTCGATAACGAGCGAATGATCCTGTATCCGAACGCCCCGGTGCCGGGACTCGCCGAGGAAGTCGCTGCCGCGTTTCGGGCCGAGGGGGTGACGTTGCGCGTGGAGCAGGAGGTGGAGGATGTCGTGACGTCGATCGCGCTCGTCGCGAGCCGCTTCGGCGTTTGCGTGACGACGGAGTCGGCGGCGAACCTGCGGCTACCCGGCGTGGTGTACCGACCGCTGAAATCACGACATCTGCGCGCCATCGAACTGAACTGCATGTACCGACGCGACGACGATTCCCCGATTCTCAACGCCTTTCTCGCGCTCATCCGGCGCTCGCGCAATCGGCGTCACACCTTGGCGATGTAGCGCGTCGATCGATCCGGCGCTCCCGAGATCGGATGCAAACCGCCTGAATTGGATATCAATGACGGGCGGATTGTATCCAAAATGTCCTATTCGACAATCCATCCCATCCTCTCTCTTGGCGCCGACTCGCCCCTCGATTTGTCGATTCATCGCCAATTTTCTTAAATTTCAATCTGCGTAGTACTACGCATCATCGCTGTGACGACTCTTATTTCTTTATCTTCGCCATCTTGAAACGCTTTATTCATGCGGGTTTTTCGACATCGCTGGATAGCTATTCCAATTTAACGGCCGATTACGCTACTATGGCGCATCGTTTCTGTCGCCTGCGGCAGGAGTGAGCCAATACCGACCGGGTTCCGCCGTCGATCAAGCGCACCGCACGACCGGGTGCTCAAAAAATACAAATCAAGGAGATGTCCACGATGCAGTTCCGTCACAAATCCCTGTTCGTCGCCGCTGCGCTTGCCGTCCTCGGCACGGGCGCCAACGCCGAGACCGTCAAGATCGCCATCGCCGGCCCGTTCAGCGGCTCGGTCGCCCAATATGGCGACATGGTGAAGGCGGGTGCGCTGACCGCCATCGACGAAATCAATGCGGCAGGCGGGGCGAACGGCAACAAGCTGGAAGCCGTGATGATGGACGACGCGTGCGAGCCGAAGCAGGCCGTCGCCGTTGCCAACAAGATCGTCAGCCAGAAGATCAAGTACGTGATCGGTCACGTGTGCTCGGGCTCGACGATCCCGGCATCGGACATCTATGAGAACGAAGGCGTGGTGATGATTACGCCGTCGGCGACTGCACCGCAACTGACCGAAGGCAAGAAGCGTCACTTCATCTTCCGCACCATCGGCCGCGACGACCAGCAAGGTCCGGCGGCCGCGCAGTACATCATCAACAAGGTCAAGCCGAAGAAGGTGGCCGTGCTGCACGACAAGCAGTCGTACGGCCAGGGTATCGCCACGTCGGTGAAGAAGGACCTCGACGCCGCCAAGATCCCGGTTGTGCTGTTCGAAGGCATCAACGCCGGCGACTCCGACTACTCGGCTGTCATCACCAAGCTCAAGGCACAGGGCGTGGACTTCGTGTACTTCGGCGGCTATCACCCGGAAATGGGGCTGCTGCTGCGCCAGGCACGCGAACAAGGTGTGAAGGCCACGTTCATGGGTCCGGAAGGCGTGGGCAACAAGGACGTGACGGCGATTGCCGGCCCGGCCTCCGAAGGCATGCTCGTGACGCTGCCCGCCGACTTCGCGGCCGACCCGGCCAACGCCAAGCTGGTGAAGGCCTTCGCGAGCGCCAAGCGCGATCCGAACGGTCCGTTCCAGATGCCGGCCTACACGGCGGTGCAACTGATCGCCAAGAGCATTGCCGGCGCGAAGAGCACCGACTCGGAGAAGGTGGCCAAGTACCTGCACGCGAACACGTTCGACACGCCGATCGGCAAGGTGGCGTATGACGCGGCAGGCGATCTGAAGTCGTTCAAGTTCGTGGTCTACACCTGGCACAAAGACGCCACCAAGACCGCCGCCAACTGATTTCCTGACGCTTTACCGGCCAGCGAATCCCCCCAGCCGCCCGCCGTTCCCGGCGGGCGGCGTGCATTCGCGCTCGGCCACCGCTCGTCGCGAGGCTTCCCGCATGAACGAATTTTTCCCGCAGTTTGCCCAGCAACTGGTCAACGGCCTGACGCTGGGCGCGATCTACGCGTTGATTGCCATCGGCTACACGATGGTCTACGGCATCATCGGCATGATCAACTTTGCCCACGGCGAGATCTACATGATCGGCGCCTACGTCGGTCTCGTCACACTGACGGCCATCGGCACCGCAGCGGGTTACCCGTTGCCGCTCGTGCTGGGCGCGGCGCTGCTGGTCTCGGTGCTGATCACCGGCCTGTATGGCTTTGCGATCGAGCGAGTGGCGTATCGCCCGCTGCGCGGCGGCCCGCGTCTCGGACCGCTGATCTCCGCCATCGGCATGTCCATCTTCCTGCAAAACTACGTGCAGATCGGCCAGGGAGCGCGCGACGTGTCCGTGCCGATGCTGATCTCCGGCGCCATCGATATCCCGATGGGTGACTTCACGGTGACCATTCCCTACGCGCGCATGCTGATCGTAGGCGTGACCGTCGCGCTGATGATTCTGCTCACGCTGTTCATCGCCAACTCGCGCATGGGCCGCGCCTGCCGTGCCTGCGCCGAGGACATGCGCATGGCCAACCTGCTCGGCATCGATACGAACCGCGTGATCTCGTTCACCTTCGTGCTCGGCGCCATGCTCGCGGCCGTCGGCGGCGTGCTGATCGGCCTGACCATCGGCAAGCTCAATCCGTACATCGGCTTCATCGCCGGTATCAAGGCCTTCACGGCAGCGGTACTGGGCGGTATCGGCAGCGTTCCCGGCGCCATGCTGGGCGGTGTACTGCTGGGGCTGGCGGAAACGCTCGCCTCCGGCTACATGCCTTCCGAGTACAAGGACATCGTGGCGTTCTGCCTGCTGGTGCTGGTGCTGCTGTTCCGCCCCACCGGCCTGCTGGGCAAGCCCGACGTCGAGAAAGTCTGAGGTCGACCATGACACAACCCCTCACGCTCAAGTCCGGCGCCGCCCAACGCGCACCGGCCGGCGACACCCTCAAGGGTGCGGTCATCTCCGCACTCGTGACGATCGTGCTCACCGCCCCCATCCTCGGCCTGCAACTGAAGCTCGACGGCTACCGCGTCGTGATCGAGCAGCACTGGCGTCCGGTCTGGATCGCCGCGGCCGTCGTCTTCGTGTTCCAGATGCTCAAGCCGTTCCTGCTGCGCTCGACGCGTGCCATCACGCTGCCGGCCATCCCCACCCTGGGACGCCGTCAGCAACTGAGCGCCATGTGGGTGCTGCTCGCCATCGGGCTCGCGTGGCCGTTCGTCGGCTCGCGCGGCGCGGTGGATGTGGCGACGCTGGCCCTCATCTACTGCGTGCTCGGCCTGGGCCTGAACATCGTCGTGGGATTCGCCGGTCTGCTCGATCTGGGCTACGTCGGCTTCTACGCGGTCGGCGGCTATACATATGCCCTGCTCAACCAGTACTTCGGCCTGACCTTTTGGGAATGCCTGCCGATTGCCGCACTCATGTCCGCCACCTTCGGGTTCCTGCTCGGCTTCCCGGTGCTGCGCCTGCGGGGCGACTATCTGGCCATCGTGACGCTCGGCTTCGGGGAAATCATCCGCCTGCTGCTGAACAACCTGACGAGCCTGACCGGTGGACCGGACGGTGTCTCGGGCATTCCGAAGCCCAGTGTCTTCGGCATCGAGATGGCGCGATCATCGAGTGTCGATGGCGTGAAGACGTTCCACGAACTGATCGGCTTGCCGTACGACGGCTCGCACATGGTGATCTACCTCTACCTGCTGGCGTTTGCGTTAGTGGGCTTCACGCTGTTTGTCACTAGCCGCCTGATCCGCATGCCGATTGGCCGCGCCTGGGAAGCGTTGCGCGAAGATGAAATCGCGTGCCGCTCGCTCGGCCTGAACCCCACGCGCATCAAGCTCTCCGCGTTCACACTGGGGGCATCGTTCGCCGGGCTCGCCGGCGCATTCTTTGCCGCACGTCAGGGGCTGGTCACGCCCGAATCGTTCACATTCATCGAATCGGCGCTAATCCTCGCCGTGGTCGTGCTCGGTGGCATGGGCTCGCAAATCGGCGTGATTCTCGCGGCGATTCTGCTGACCGTCCTGCCGGAAGTCGCGCGCGACTTTGCCGAATACCGCATGCTGATTTTCGGCCTGGTGATGGTACTGATGATGATGTGGCGTCCGCAGGGCCTGTTGCCCGCCACCCGCCCGCACGTGGAGTTGCCGCAATGAGTGCAGCACTGTTGAAACTCTCCGGCCTGCAGATGCGCTTCGGCGGTCTGCTGGCCGTCGATGGCGTCGATTTCGACGTCCGCCCGCACGAAGTCTTCGCCATTATCGGCCCGAACGGCGCCGGCAAGACGACCGTCTTCAATTGCGTTGGCGGCTTCTATCGGCCCACGGGCGGCTCGATCACGCTCGACGGCGACAACATCACCGGCCTGCCGAGCCATAGCGTGGCGCGACGTGGCCTCGTACGCACGTTCCAGAACATCCGCCTGTTCCGCCAGTTGACGGTGGTGGAGAACCTGCTCGTTGCACAGCACATGCGCGTGCATAGCGGCTTTCTGCAAGGGCTGTTCTCGACGGGCGCGTTCCGTCGCGCCGAACGCGCGGCGCTCGAGCGCGCCAAGGCGTGGCTCGACCGGTTGGGCCTGACGGCCGTCGCCAACCGCGAGGCCGGCACGCTGTCGTACGGACACCAGCGACGTCTCGAAATTGCACGCTGCATGATCACGGAACCGCGTCTGCTCATGCTCGACGAACCGGCCGCCGGCCTCAATCCGCAAGAGAAGGTCGAGTTGCAGCAACTCGTCGACAACCTGCGTCACGAGTTCGGGATTTCAGTGCTGCTGATCGAGCACGACATGAGCCTCGTCATGGGCGTTTCGGACCGGATTCTCGTGATGGAACACGGCAAGCCGATCATGACCGGCAAGCCCGACGAGGTGCGGCGCGACCCGCGCGTCATCAAGGCCTACCTCGGGGAGGAATAATGCTCAAGCTGGAACAAATCCATACCCATTACGGGGCCGTCGAGGCGCTCTCGGGCGTGTCGATCGAAGTGAACAAGGGCGAGATCGTCACGCTCATCGGCAGTAACGGCGCGGGCAAGACGACGTTGATGATGACCGTGTGCGGCACGCCGCGCGCATCGAGCGGACGTGTCATGTTCGAAGGTCGCGACATCACGGGATGCGCCACGCACGACATCATGCGCATGGGGCTGGCGATTTCACCGGAAGGCCGCCGGGTATTTCCGAGTCTGACGGTCATCGAGAACCTGAAGATGGGCGGCTTTTTCGCCTCCAAGGATCAGATCGACGCCGGGATGGACCACGTGTTCAAACTGTTCCCGCGGCTCGCGCAGCGCGGCAAGCAGCGCGCGGGCACGATGTCGGGCGGCGAACAGCAGATGCTGGCCATCGGGCGGGCGCTGATGAGCCGTCCGCGCCTGCTGTTGCTCGACGAACCGACGCTCGGCCTGGCACCGCTCGTGATCGCGCAGATCTTCGACATCATTCGCGCGATTCGCGAAGAAGGCGTCACCGTGTTTCTGGTGGAGCAAAACGCGAACAAGGCGTTGAACGTGGCCGATCGCGGCTATGTGCTCGAGACCGGTCGCGTCGTGCTCGCCGACTCGGCCGAGAACCTGCTCGCGAACGACGACATCAAACGCGCGTATCTCGGCGCGTGACGTAGCGCGCTGCGGCCCAGCGCACGGACGTTCGGCGTCAAAATGAGACATGGGGACGCACACTTCGGTGGCGTCCTCATGTTCTCATGCGGCAAGGCGCACCCGCGGCCCACGACGTCGCCCGGATTGGCACGTCACGCGGTTCACTGGCCCCACCCGATCCGGATTCGCGCACTTGCGAGATTCGGACGCAGACGGACACCCGCTTGGCGTAGAATAGAGCCTTTCCAAATTCCGCCCCGCGTTGTCCGCTATGCCGTTGGCCACTACAGAAGAAATCATTGCCGAGCTGAAGGCCGGCCGCATGGTTGTCCTCGTCGACGAGGAAGACCGCGAAAACGAAGGCGACCTGGTCATGGCGGCCGAGTTCGCGACGCCTGAAGCCATCAACTTCATGGCCAAATACGGCCGCGGCCTGATTTGCCTCACGCTCACGCAGGCGCGTTGCAAGCAGCTCAACCTGCCGTTGATGACCTACCGCAACGGGACCCAGTACGGCACCGCGTTCACGCTGTCGATCGAAGCGGCCGAAGGCGTCACCACGGGCATCTCGGCAGCGGATCGCGCCCACACGGTGCAGACGGCCATTGGCCGCGACGCGCGTCCGGAGGACATCGTCCAGCCGGGTCATGTGTTCCCGATCATGGCGCAGCCCGGCGGCGTGTTGGTGCGCGCCGGTCACACCGAAGCCGGTTGCGACCTGACGGCCATGGCCGGCCTCACGCCCGCCGCCGTCATCTGCGAAATCATGAACGACGACGGCACGATGGCACGCCTGCCGCAGTTGCTGGAGTTCGCCGAGCAGCACAACATCAAGATCGGTACGATCGTCGATCTGATCCACTACCGCAGCCGCACCGAATCGATGATCGAGACGGTCGCCACGCGCGAAATGCAAACGGCCTGGGGCCCGTTCCAGGCCACGCTTTACCGCGACAAGCCGAGCGGCAATCCGCACCTCGCGCTGGTGCGCGGGGTTCCGAACCCAGCCGACGAAACGCTCGTGCGCGTGCACGAACCGCTCTCGGTGCTCGACCTGCTCGAGACCGGCGTGTCGACCCACTCCTGGACCCTCGCGGGCGCGATGCAAGCGATTGCCGAGGCGGACAAAGGGGTTGTCGTGCTGCTGAACTGCGTGGAGACGCCCGAGCATCTGTTCAATCAGTTCGAAGCGCTCGACGAAACCGAGCAGGCGGCGCGCGCCAAGCGCCGCCCTGTGGACTTCCGCACGCACGGCGTTGGCGCGCAAATCTTGCGCGAGCTGGGCGTCGGTAAAATGCGGGTGCTCTCGAGCCCGCGCAAAATCCCCAACATGGCAGGTTATGGCCTGGAGGTCACCGGCTTCCAGCCGATGCCCGGCGCACCGGGCGCCTGAATAGTCTTGTATCGATGGCCCGCCCGCCAGTGGCAGCGGGGCATCATCTTGCCGAGCCATGCCTGTCTCGGGCATGCCGGCACAACGTTGGCCGCACCGCCTGGACGGTACTTTTTTAGAGGAAGCCCATTATGGACATCGGACAATATCAGCCCGAACTCGACGGTGAAGGCCTGCGCATAGGCATTGTGCAAGCACGATTCAACGACGCCGTTTGCACGGCACTTCGCGCCGCTGCCGTGGCCGAACTCGACCGCCTAGGTGTCGATGGCGACGACGTGCTGCTCGTCACGGTGCCCGGCGCATTGGAAATTCCGCTGGCATTGCAGAAGATGGCCGAATGCGGCCAGTTCGACGCGCTGATCGCGCTCGGCGCAGTCATTCGCGGCGAGACATATCACTTCGAACTGGTCTCGAACGAGAGCGGTGCCGGCATTTCGCGTATTGGTCTCGACTTCGGCATTCCCATCGCCAATGCGGTGCTCACGACCGAGAACGACGAACAGGCCGAAGCGCGCGCCGCCGAAAAGGGCCGCGACGCCGCCCGCGTGGCGGTGGAAATGGCCAATCTGCTCGAAGCGATCGACATGCTCGGTGGCGACGACGGATTGGACGAAGACGAAGACGAAGACGAAGAAGAGGAAGATCGGTAATGAAGAGTGCTCGCCGCCGCGCGCGCGAATTTGCGCTGCAAGGGTTGTATCAATGGCTGCTCTCGCGCGACCACGCGGGTGAGATCGATGCGCACCTGCGCACCACCCCCGGCTACGACAAGGCCGACCGCACGCACCTGGATGCCCTGTTGCACGGCAGCATCCGTGAGGCGGACGCCTTGTCGCAGCAACTCCAGCCCTACCTCGACCGCCCGGCCGCCGAACTGTCGCCGGTCGAGCATGGCGTGCTGGTCATTGGTGCCTACGAACTGATTCACCACCTGGACATTCCGTACCGCGTGGTCATCAACGAGGCGGTCGAACTCGCCAAGACCTTTGGCGGTGTCGAAGGCTTTCGCTACGTGAATGGCGTCCTCGACAAGTTGGCCGCGGAAGTGCGGCCAGACGAAGTCGCCGCGAATCGCAATGGCGGTCGCGGCAAAAGCGCCTAGCCCTACGCGAGGGCTGCGCAAGGTATCGCAGGCCGGCCGGCCTGACGATTCCTCCCGCGTCGCGTGCACGCCGAACGGGGCAATCGCCCCGTAGCGTTCGCCCCGCACAAGTCCCCCACCTTCTCCTTCCTGTCTCCCCCCCGACATCATGGATCGAACGCCCGACCTCGCCCCCGCCGCACTGAAGCTGGCGCAACGTGTCGACGACATCGCCCCGTTTCACGTCATGGAGCTGGCCAAGCAGGCTGCGCTGCGCGAAAAGGCGGGGCATCGCGTCATTCACATGGGCATCGGCGAGCCGGACTTCACGGCCCCCGAGGCAGTGATCGAGGCGGCGGTGAAGGCTATGCGTGACGGGCGAACCCAATACACGGGGGCGATGGGCATCCCCGCCCTGCGGGAGGCCATCGCCGGTTATTACCGTAGC
Organism: Pandoraea cepalis; assembly: GCF_902459665.1. GTDB lineage: Bacteria > Pseudomonadota > Gammaproteobacteria > Burkholderiales > Burkholderiaceae > Pandoraea > Pandoraea cepalis. Next base: position 136,689 of record NZ_CABPSL010000006.1, read on the forward strand.
TTTTACGGCGTGGAGGTCGAACCGTCGCGTATCGTCGTGACGGCCGGTGCATCGGCCGCCCTCGTGTTGGCGTGTGCCGCGCTGGTCGGCGTGGGCGACGAAGTGCTCATGCCGGATCCCTGCTATCCGTGCAACCGACATTTCGTCTCCACCTTCGACGGAAAACCCGTGTTGATCCCCTCGGGCCCCGCGGAGCGATTCCAGCTGACGGCCGAGCGCATCGAATCCCATTGGGGCGCGGCAACGAAAGGGGTGCTCCTCGCCTCGCCGTCGAATCCAACGGGCACGTCCATCGAGACAGCGGAATTGGCCCGCATCGTCAAAGCCGTGCGCGCGCGCGGCGGCTTCACGCTTGTCGACGAGATCTACCAGGGCCTGTCCTACGACAGCCAACCCACCACGGCGCTAACCTTCGGCGACGATGTCCTGGTCGTGAGCAGCTTCTCGAAGTACTTCAATATGACAGGCTGGCGCCTCGGTTGGCTGGTCGTGCCGCCGTCGATGGTGTCGACGTTCGAGAAGCTCGCGCAGAATCTGTTCATCTGCCCCTCCGCCGTGGCGCAACATGCGGCGACGGCCTGCTTCCAACCGGAAACGATGGCGATCTTCGAGGCGCGCAAGAATGCCTTCCGTGAGCGACGCGACTACATCGTGCCGGCGCTCGAGCGCCTTGGCTTCCGGGTTCCCGTGATGCCTGACGGTGCGTTTTACGTCTACGCGGACTGCACCGGCGTATCGCATCCGGACGCCGCCGACAGCGACCGCCTCACGCAGTCTCTCTTGCAACAAGCCGACGTCGTGCTCGTGCCGGGACTCGATTTTGGTTTTTCCGAGCCGCGCCGCTACATCCGCTTGTCGTATGCCACGTCGCTCGGTCAGTTGCACGAGGCGATGGACCGCATCGAACGGGTGTTCGCTGCCGGCTGAGTCGCCGGCCAGCCCCGTACTTGGGACGCAAAAACAAAAAAACCCATCGAATCACTTCGATGGGTTTTTTCTTGGGCTGCGATGGCGCTCTATATAGAGAACCGTCGCGTGCCGACGGCTCGACGGGAAAAACGATGCACCGGCCCAGGTACACCACGCCGCCGATGGCCGATCAGGCAGCGGTGCTGTCGTCCGCTTCGAGCGACTTGGCGGCCGCCTTGCCCACCGAGGCCGCCGGCGTCGCCACCGAATCCGTCGGTTCGCCCGACTTGCCAGCCGAGACCGGTTTCGCCACAGGCTTGGCCGAGCTGACGATAACCGGCGCTTGCGGCGCGTTCGGCGAGACCTTGTGTCCCATGGCAACGCTACGCAGTCGATCGCGCTCGGCAAGTACCTTGGCACCGTATCCACCGTCGCCTGCGCTGGTCGATCCCACATAGCGGCGCAGACCACCGGCGAGCGAGCCGCCGCTGGCGATACATTCCTTCAGGATCAGCGCACCCACCTTGATGTTGGCAATGGGGTGCAGGGCCGCCTCGGGACCGCCGAAGTACTCAAGCTTGTCACGATGCACCTTCGACATCACCTGCATGAGGCCCTGCGCACCCACGGTACTTTCCGCGTACGGGTTGAAGCCCGACTCGATGGCCATCACAGCCAGCAGCAGCAGCGGATCGAGGCCGACTTCCTTGCCGGTCGAGTACGCCGCGCGCACGAGGTTGCCCGTGACGTCTCCGGCCACGCGGTAGCGACGTGCCAGATAGTCGGCGACGGCGATTTGCTCGCGCGAGTCCAGCGGCTTGGTGGCGCGCGCATCGGCGGCCACACGCTGATTCGGAATATAAGCCGCGAGCACGGCGGCCGACGGCACATGCTGCGCCGCTTGCGCCATCATCGACGCGTCCGACGGCGAGCGCTCAGCGACCACAGCGCCGTTGCCGCCCGGATCGGCCGCATGGGCGGATCCCGTGGCGGCCTCGAGCAGCGGACCGACTTGCGACGCCAGATCGGCGCGCCACGTCGGTTGCGCCCACAGCGCCAGCGTGCCAACCACGGCAACCAGGCCCACCGCGCTGGACGTATAGAGTCCAACACGACCGCCGTGCCATGCGAGGCGACGCCAATCGCGACGAGCCAAGGCTACCGTTGCCGTACCTCGCGCGCCGAGCGCACGGATCGCGGCCAGTAGCCAGGGTGATAAACCAGACTTCTTCATACTACGTACTCCGGTTACGCCGTCACCACGGGGTGGCCCCGGGGCGTATGGAAATGAGCCGCGATGCCCGCCAGGCATCCCGTGTAACGCTCATTTACGGCATAGGGAACAAGGCGGGGCATCGTGTGTGTCTTGGACGATGCCACTACCGCCGCAGCACGCCGACCTGTTCAGGTCTCTGGCGCTGACGAGCTATTGCCCGCGCTGCTTCCTAAAACACTGGTTTCCCGACCTCGGTGAGAAAACCAGCGACTGAAAATCCACGTCAATGTTGTAGTTATCGCTAAGCTTGAGCGGGTCGGCCTACCCGTCTTCAAAGCCGCCTTTTTGGATTCAACGGGCGGATTGTAGCAGCCATATATAAACAGTCAATACTATTATCAAGACAAATCATTACCAAAAGTAATTTGTAACAGCGGTTTTGCCGTGACGTCTGGACACCTTGACCGGTAAAATGCCCTGCCTAACCCCCGCGTTTACAAGGGTGTCACTCCGACTTTCCTGGAATTCAAACGGCCGTTTTCACCGGCTGTATGAATTTCGTAAAAATTTTTGGTAACGGTTTGTTTCATGAAATATGTCGATCTTCGTGACTTCACCGCGCAACTGGAGCGATCCGGCCAGCTTCGTCGCATAGACGTGCCGGTCTCGCCGGTGCTGGAGATGACGGCGCTCGCCGACCGCGTCCTCAAAGCGGCCGGCCCGGCGCTGTGGTTTGCGCGGCCGACCGGTTACGACATGCCCGTGCTGGCCAACTTGTTTGGCACCCCTGAACGAGTGGCGCTCGGCATGGGCGTCGATAAAGGCGAGAACGCGCTCGGTTCGTTGCGCGATATCGGTCGCCTGCTCTCGACGCTCAAAGAACCCGAACCGCCACGCGGGCTCAAGGATGCGGGCAAGCTGCTGGGCATGGCCAAGGCCGTTTGGGACATGGCGCCCAAGGAAGTCGGCAGCCCGGTGTGTCAGGAGATCGTCTGGGAGGGCGACGATGTCGACCTCGCGCGGCTACCGATTCAGACCTGTTGGCCCGGCGATGCCGCCCCGCTCATCACGTGGGGCCTGGTCATTACCAAAGGGCCGCATCGCAAACGCCAGAATCTCGGCATCTACCGCCAACAGGTCATCGGACGCAACCAGGTCATCATGCGCTGGCTCGCCCACCGGGGCGGCGCGCTCGACTTCCGCGAGTTCGCACAGGCCAACCCCGGCAAGCCCTTTCCGATGGCCGTCGCACTGGGCGCCGATCCGGCGACGATGCTCGGCGCCGTCACCCCCGTGCCCGATACGCTGTCCGAGTATCAGTTTGCGGGCTTGCTGCGCGGCAGCCGCACTGAGCTGGCCAAGTGTTTGACACCGGGATTGGAGTCGCTGCGCGTTCCCGCACGTGCCGAGATCGTGCTCGAAGGCTTCATTTACCCCGCCGCGACACCGCCGCGCGCACCCGATGGCGCACCGCCGCCGCCGTCGCGCGGCGCGACAGCGGGCTACGCCCATGCGCTCGAAGGCCCCTACGGCGACCACACCGGCTACTACAACGAGCAGGAGTGGTTCCCGGTGTTCACGATCGAGCGCATTACCCTGCGCCGCAACGCGGTCTATCACTCCACCTACACGGGCAAACCGCCCGATGAGCCGGCCGTGCTCGGCGTCGCGCTCAACGAAGTCTTCGTGCCGCTGCTGCAGAAGCAATTCCCCGAGATCACGGATTTCTATCTGCCTCCGGAAGGCTGTAGCTACCGAATGGCCATCGTGCAGATGAAGAAGGCGTATCCGGGGCATGCCAAGCGCGTGATGTTCGGTGTCTGGAGTTTCCTGCGGCAATTCATGTATACGAAGTTCATCGTCGTGGTCGACGAGGACGTCGATATCCGGGATTGGAAGGAAGTCATTTGGGCCATCACCACGCGCGTCGATCCGACCCGGGATACGACGCTCGTCGACCAGACGCCCATCGACTATCTCGATTTCGCGTCGCCCACGGCAGGACTGGGCTCGAAGATGGGGATCGACGCGACCAACAAATGGCCCGGCGAAACGTCGCGCGAATGGGGACGCCCCATCGAAATGACCGCCGACATCGATGCGCGTATGGCTACCCTATACGCGGATCTCGGCTTGTAAGCACGGTCCGGGGGCCGGGGCGCACCGAGCGTCCTACCCCCTCCCCCGGCATCTGACAGCGACATCACACCGCGCCGTGCCCAGTGGCGAATTCGCGCCTCATTCGGGTCCGATATTCATCTGACCCTTTAATAATCTGTAATAAGGGCTTTCCCGCCCCCTGAGATCCGCATGCTGACTGGCTTGCGCGCATTTCGACCTGATGTCGGCGAACCCGATCCCATCGCGAAAGTGTCACAAAGTCCCACACAACGCCATTCCCTCGGGTAGAATCGCGCTTTTTTTCGCGAATGGGAACTCCGACCCCAATTCGGGGTAGCCGCGCTCGCAAGTACGCCGCGACGTGGAAATCGTTCGATATTCGCGAAACTCAGTAGCAAAAGGCAGAAGTCGCGCCCCGCCAGCGCCGCCCCCGAACCGTCACGCCCGTGCTGACGGCGACCGGCCTGCGGGAAATTAGTCCGCCCTCGCGCAGCGTACCGCCCGCCCTCATCGGGACCGGTGCCTGCCCCCCCCGGGCGTGGAGAAGACATCGAATGGATAACAATCAACCCCTCATGCGTAACATCGGGCCCTTCGCCCTGATGTTGACCGGTCTTGGCTCGATCATCGGCTCCGGCTGGTTGTTCGGTGCCTGGAAGGCCGCCAAGATCGCCGGCCCCGCCGCCCTTTTCGCGTGGCTCATCGGCGCCGTCGTCATCCTGGCCATCGCGCTCACTTACGCCGAACTCGGCGCGATGTTCCCCGAGTCAGGCGGCATGGTCCGCTACTCGCGTTATTCGCACGGCAGCCTCGTCGGCTTCATCGCCGCGTGGGCCAACTGGATTGCCATCGTCTCGGTCATTCCGATCGAGGCCGAAGCATCGATTCAGTATATGAGTACGTGGCCGTACGACTGGACACACGCCCTGTTTGTCGACGGCACGCTCAGCACGAGCGGCCTCATGCTCTCCGCGCTGCTCGTGATCGGCTACTTCATGCTCAACTACTGGGGCGTGAAACTGTTCGCGCGCGCCAACACGGCCATCACGTTGTTCAAGTTCGCCATTCCGGCATTGACCATTGCCGGCCTGATGATCGCGGGCTTCCACCCGGGCAACTTCAACGTGGCGGAGCACGGCGGTTTCGCACCGAACGGCATGTCGGCGGTGTTCACCGCCGTCGCCACGTCGGGCATCGTGTTCGCGTTCAACGGCTTCCAAAGCCCGGTGAACCTCGCGGGCGAAGCGCGCGACCCGGGGCGCAGCATCCCGTTCGCGGTGGTCGGCTCGATCCTGCTCGCCACCGTCATCTACCTGCTGCTGCAAGTGGCCTACATCGGTGCGCTCTCCCCCGAACAGCTGGCCGGCGGCTGGCACATGGTGAGCTTCAGCTCCCCGTTCGCGGAATTGGCGATCGCACTCGGCCTGAACTGGCTGGCCATCGTGCTGTATTTCGATGCGTTCCTGAGCCCGAGCGGCACCGGCACCACCTATATGGCCACCACGAGCCGCATGATCTATGCGATGGAGCGCAACCGCACATTGCCCGCGATCCTCGGTCACGTGCATCCGCTGTATGGCGTGCCGCGCCCGGCGATGTGGTTCAACCTGGCGATCTCGTTCATCTTCATGTTCTTCTTCCGCGGCTGGGACTCGCTGGCCGCCGTGATCTCGGTCGCGACCGTGATCTCGTACCTGACGGGCCCGATCAGCGTGATGGCGCTGCGTCGCTCGGCCCCCGAGCTGCACCGTCCGCTGCGCCTGCGAGGCCTGTCACTGATCGCACCGTTCGCCTTCGTGTGCGCGTCGCTGATTCTTTATTGGGCTCGCTGGCCGCTCACGGGCCAGATCATCGTACTGGTGATCGTGGCGTTGCCCGTCTACTTCTACTATCAGGCGAAGGATCGGTGGCAGGGTTTCGGCCGTGACCTCAAAGCATCGTGGTGGCTGATCGGCTACCTGCCGGCGATGGCGCTGTGCTCGTATATCGGCAGCAAGGAGTTCGGCGGTCTTGGCCTGCTGCCATATGGCTGGGATATGGTGATTGTGGCCGCCATGTCGCTTGCGTTCTATCACTGGGGCGTGAAGGCCGGCTGGCGTACACCGTACCTGGCGGGTGAGCGTGAAGAAGACGTCGCCAGCATGGAAGGCATGCCCGCGCTCTCGCACTAAGCGCTCCGAACATCGGCAGCGCCGACGGAAAAGCCCGCCTGCAATGCATTTGCGGCGGGCTTTTTTACGTCATGTGCGGCATGCCGGGCGCGCTCACCGATGGGCGCGCCGACGCTCGACGAACAGGCTGTTGCCGAGCGCGCGCTTGGCCATCTTCTTGGCGTCGGCGGCCGCGGCCGAGACTTCCACGTGCGAGGGAAAGCTCTCCGGCGTGACCGCCACCACGCCGATCGACAAGCTCGTGATCGGGTGAAAGATGATCATGCCGCGACGATCTTCCGCTTCGAACCCGCCCGCCGCGATCTGATCCGGATGGAAGTATTCCGTCACGGCCTCGCCGAAGCGCCTGAGCGCCTCGCGGCAACGCGCCTCCCAATCGGGGCTGCGAAACACCACCAGAAAGTCGTCGCCACCGATGTGACCAAGGAAGTCGCGCTCAGGGTTGCGCACCGCCATGAGCACGCGCGCGACCAGTTGGATCAGGTCGTCGCCGCGCCGGTAGCCGAACACGTCGTTGAACGGCTTGAAGTTATCGAGATCGACATAGCAGGCGAAGAACGATTGCCGCTCACCGATCATGCGATCCATGTAGTCGTCGATCGGCACGTTGCCCGGCAGCAGCGTGAGCGGGTTGGCGTACCGCGCCGCGTCGAGCTGCATATCGGTGATGTGACGCATCAGCGCGTGGCCCTGCGCCACGCCCAGATATCGCCCTTGATCGGTGACGATCAAACCGCCCGCGATTTGCCGGCTGGCGCCTTCGGCAATCATGCGGCTCAGATCCTCAATGCGTGCGCTCTTGTCGAATGTGAGCGGGCGCGGCTCCATCACGGCCGAGCAAGGCTTGCGTCCGTAGAGTTCACGCGTAAAAGGCCGAGCGAACCGGCCGATCAGCGACGCGCGTCCGATCAATCCCACGGCACGGTCATGCTCGACCACCGGCAGCACGTCGAGCGTCGCATCGCTCTCGAAACGCGCCACGACATCTTCGCTGCGGGTCTCCGGCGAGACAGGCTGCACGTATGAAGCGATTCGCTCCAGCGTCACATTGCCCGCACCGAGTTGACTCGGTTGTTGATGCACATAGGCGCGGCGCTCGTTGACAACCGCCCGCACGTGGGCCGTGATCGCCCGTTGCGGCTTCGCTTCCGGGCGCGCGATGAAATACCCCTGACCGAGGAAGATGCCGAGATCGCGCACGACCTGCAGTTCCTCGGCGTGCTCGATGCCCTCCGCGATGATCCGCGTGCCGCTCGCCTCCGCGATCTGGCGCATCGACCGCACGAACTGGAGTTTGACGGTGTCGGTGTCGATGCCGTCGACGAAATGCCGGTCAATCTTGACGTAATCGGGCCGCAGCTCGGACCACAGCCGCAGGCTGGCATAGCCCTCGCCCATATCGTCGAGCGCCACTTCGAAACCCAGCGCGCGATATGCCGTGAGCGAAGCGCGCGTGCTTGCCAGATCCAGCGCAGGCGCATGCTCCGTGAGTTCGAGCACGACACGCTCGGGGGCGAGGCCCAGCGTCTGGAGCATGGCAAACGTTTCGTCGAGACCCAGCGATTCGCTCACGCCGCCGACCGGGTGGGCGCGGGTGACCGGGCCGATGTTCAGGAAGAGGCGTTCCGGCAGGTCCTGCTCGACGAAGCCGCGCAGCACCGTGCGACGGCAAGCCAGTTCGAGCGGCGCGAGCAGACCGTGGCGACGCGCGGCGGCGAACAGCGCCAGCGGCGATTGGATCGCCGTGCCGGCTGGCCCCCGCACCAGTCCCTCGTAGCCGGCAACGCCCGACGTGCGAAAGTCGAGAATCGGCTGGAACACGCAGGTCAAACCGATACCCTCGCACAGCTCGGCGAGCCATGCGGCCTCGTCGGGTTCCGCATCGGGCACTGACGCCGCGACGGACGTCGATATCGCATCGTGCAATGTTCCAGGCGCGGCAAAGCGCTCCGGCGGACGTATCGCGACAGGCGGGGGAAGGTTCAACGGGAACTCCGTAGGTCGGTGCGGTGCGCCGCCATCATGCAAATCGCATTGCGTTGTGCGGGCATGTGCCGGGCGCGTCCATACCCATCGAAGGCGCGCTGCGCTCCGATGAAGCGTTTCACCCGTTCCCCGTGCTTCGCTTGCGGTAGCTGCTCTATGGCCCGTATCCGCGTCTGTTGACGGTGCCCGCAGGCACCCTCTTTTACTTGCCCTCAGGCTATCGCCGTTGTTTGACAAATCTGTGACAGTGTCGGATTTGCCACACACGCCGAGACGGCGAAACCCCCACCGTCGAACACCCTGGATATCCATCGCGTGCGCCCGGCATTCCTCCGGCGCGGAGACGAAAAAAAACGGCAACGCCGCAAAGCGTTGCCGTTGCTTCGCGAGGGTGCCGCCGACCGGCGCGCCCTCCCGAACTTACCAGGCGGTGACCACCGAGCCGCCGAACTTCTTCTCGATGAAGGCCTTCACTTCCGGCGAATGGTAAGCCTTGATCAGCTTGGCCACCCAGGGCTTGTTCTTGTCGGCCGTGCGAATGACCAACACGTTGGCGTACGGGCCGTTGGCGTCTTCGATGGCGATCGAATCACGCTTCGGGTTCAGACCGGCTTCCATCGCAAAGTTCGTGTTGATGACGGCCACCGCCACATCATCGAGCGAGCGCGGCAACTGTGCGGCGTCCAGCTCGACGAACTTCAGCTTCTTCGGGTTATCGACCACGTCGAGCGGCGTCGCCTTCAGACCGGCGTCGGCACGCAGCTTGAGCAGGCCCTGCTTCTGCAGCAACAGCAGGGCACGGCCGCCGTTGGTCGGGTCGTTCGGCAGCGACACCTTGTCGCCGGCCTTCAGATCGGCCAGCGACTTGATCTTCTTGGAATAGATGCCCATCGGGAAGATCACGGTCTTGGCGATCGACTCAAGCTTGTAGCCACGGTCCTTCACCTGGGCGTCGAGGTACGGCTGGTGCTGGTAGCTGTTCGCGTCCAGGTCGCCCGACGACAGCGCGGCGTTCGGTTGCACATAATCGCTGAACTCGATGACCTTGATGTTCAGACCGTCTTTGGCCGCGACCTTCTTCACTTCGTCGAAGATCTGCGCGTGCGGGCCGCCCGTGACACCGATCTTCAGATTGACGACATCGGCGGCAACCGCCGACGCGGCGAATTGCGTGGCGAAAACCGTAGCGGCACCGACACCGGCCAGCAGTTTGAAAAGCGTGCGACGTTGCATGGAAAAACCTCGTGTGTGTGATGTGCCGGTGCGCCGGCGACGTTGTTATATGAGATGTTACTTATGGCTCAGGCGACGCACCAGCCAGTCGCCGAACGTCTGTACCAACTGCACGAAGACGATCAGGATCAGCACGACGGTAATCATCACTTCGGGCAGGAAGCGCTGATAGCCGTATCGGATGCCCAGGTCGCCCAGACCGCCGCCGCCGATGGCGCCGGCCATTGCCGAATAGCCGACCAGACTGACGAACGTGATCGTCAGACCGGCCACGATGCCCGGCAAGGCCTCGGGCAGCAACACCTTGGTGACGATCTGGCCGGTGGTCGCGCCCATCGACTGCGCCGCCTCGATCAGGCCACGGTCGACCTCGCGCAGGGCCGTTTCCACCAGGCGCGCGACGAACGGCGCGGCGGCGATGGTGAGCGGCACCACGGCCGCCATCGTGCCGATGGACGAGCCGACAATCAGACGCGTGAACGGGATCACCGCGACGAGCAGGATGATGAACGGTGTCGAGCGCACCGCGTTGACGAGGATGCCGACGACACGATTGGTCGGCAGGTTTTGCAACACGCCGTTGCGATCCGTCAGATAGAGCAGCACGCCAAGCGGCACGCCGACCACGGCACCGATCAGGCCGGAAATCCCGACCATGATGAGCGTCTCCCAGAAGGAGGAGACGAAGAGATCGAACATTTCACTCCACATGGCTCAGCTCCTCAACGACAACACCTTGACTGGCGAGGAACGCCATGGCTTCGGCCACCCGGGCCGGGGTGCCGCCCGCCAGCACGGCGAGCGATCCGAACGCCTGCCCCTGGATCTCGTCGATCTGGCCGTGCAGGATGTTGAAATCGAGTTCGTAGCGACGAATCGCCTCGGAGAGCAGCGGCTGATCGACGCCTGCGCCGGAGAACGCCAGACGATATAGGTGATCGTGACCGTTGCCGATGCGCGACGCGACACGCTCGCGAACGCCCGCGGGCAGCTCCTGCGAAATCACGTCGCCGATAAGCGCACGCGTGACGTCGTGACGCGGGCGCAAGAACACTTCGATGACACGGCCCTGCTCGACCACACGGCCGGCATCGAGCACGGCGACGCGGTCGCACACCTGCTTGATGACTTCCATCTGGTGTGTAATCAGCACAATGGTCAGGCCCAGCTCGCGATTGATGCGCTTGAGCAACTCGAGAATCGAGCGCGTCGTTTCGGGATCGAGCGCCGACGTCGCTTCATCCGAGAGCAGCACCTGCGGCTCGCTCGCCAGCGCGCGGGCAATGCCCACCCGCTGCTTCTGGCCACCGGAAATCTGCGACGGATAACGATCCTTTTGTGCCGTCAGACCGACGAGTTCGAGCAGCGGCAGGATCTTCGCGCGAATCTCCGCCGCCGACAGACCCGCCAACTCCAGCGGCAACGCCACATTCTCGTAGACGGTGCGCGAGTTGAGCAGATTGAAGTGCTGGAAGATCATGCCGATGCGGCGGCGCGCCTGACGCAGCGCGTCGGACGACAGCGACGTGAGGTCCTGCCCGTCGACGCGCACGCTGCCGTCGCTCGGGCGATTGAGCAGATTGATGACACGCACGAGCGTGCTCTTGCCGGCGCCGCTTCGGCCAATGATGCCGAAGACTTCGCCGCGCTCGATCGACAGGCTGATATTGGAAAGCGCGTCGATCGGCCCCTTGGGCCCAGCGAAACGCTGGGTAATGTTCTGGAGTTCGATCATGCAAAAAAATAGCAGCCCCACTGCTGAAACCGCCCGCAGTGCCGCCGCCTTGACTCGATATTCAGTGCAAAGACAACATTCTAGCCCATGCATCTAAATAGATGAAAATAATAAAACTTGATCTCCTTATATCGGATTTCGACTGAACCTGACGGCGATCACGCTTGTCTGCGAGAGGCGAAGTCGTCGAGCACTTCGATCACGCGGTCAAATTCGAGCGATTTGTCGAAGAAGTACTGCACGCCCAGTTGCTGGCAACGCTTGCGGTACGTGGCCAATGCATAGTTCGTGAGCACGATGGCCATCAGTTGGGGCAGCAGTCCCGCGTCGTGCAGGTAGGAGAGCACGTCCATGCCCGAGCCGCGTCGCAGTTGAATATCGACGATCACCGCGTCGAACGAATCTTCCTGGAGTGTGCGGACCGCGTCGTCGGCCGTCTCCGCCACGCCTGTCACCTGGAGCATCCCGGTCGAACCGAGCGCTTCGGACAGGCTCTCGCGGATGACCGCCGAGTCTTCGATCAAGAGCACCTTGAGGGGCAAACCGGACCCCGTATGCGTTGCCGCGTTCCCGGTTGGCATGACAACCTCGCTATCAACTGATCAAGCCGTTCTTGAGCGCGTAGAGCGTCAGGTCGGCATTGGTTTTCAAATGCATCTTTTCCAGCACGCGCGCGCGATACGTGCTGACGGTCTTTACCGACAGATGCAACTCGTCCGCAATTTCGGTGGGCGTGCGGCCCTGCGCCAGCTTGCAGAACACCTGGAACTCGCGCTCCGAGAGTTGCTCGTGGATCGGTTCGTCGCCCGGCTGGTCCAGCTTCTGCGCGAGCAGGTCGGCGGTACCTTCGCTGACATAGCGGTGGCCGCGCGCCACCGTGCGGATAGCCCGGATGATTTCCTCGGGCGCAGCATCCTTCATCAAATATCCGTTCGCGCCGGCGCGCAGCAGGTTGACCGCATACTGCGCTTCAGGATACGTCGACAGGAACAGTACGCCCTGCGCCGGGCGCAGTTGTTTGATCACGCGCAACGTGTCGATTCCGTTCTTGTCAGGCATGGCGATATCCAGCAACACGACGTCGAAGGCTGTATCGCGAACCGCACGGATCACTTCGTCGCCGCTCGCCGCTTCGCCCAGCACTTCCATGTCCGACTCGTCGGCAATGAATTGCTTGAAGCCGGTACGGACAATCGCGTGGTCGTCGGCAATCAGGATTTTTATTGTTGTCGGTGACATCTCAGCTCCAGTGACGCTCGGTCGCTCGAATAATGAATCATCTGCCGGTAACTCTCAATGGTGCCGCACGAGATCCTGCGCCTCCACAGCCAGCACGCCGGGCCGCCTGGCGAGTTGCCCGGGCGGCCCCAGACGTCGTCTATCGTCGGAACACCCCAAAGAGAAGCGTGACCAGGAAGATCACCAGAAAGATGAAGAACAGGATCTTTGCGATCTCTGCGGCACCGACGGCGATTCCCGTAAAGCCGAACACTGCAGCGATCAACGCGATCACGAAAAAAACGACAGCATAGTGAAGCATCGCAACCTCCTTGTAGGGGAACGGGCCGCGCGCGTCTGCATGACGCGTCACAGTATCGCTTCAGCGCACGGACAAGCCCCGTGCGGCAGCGCTCCGTCTAATCGACGATCTTCTTGGCGACAGTCAGTCCAAGCAGCAGGAAGATCACAAACAACACCAGGAACAGCACGAACAGAATCTTCGCGATCCCGGCGGCACCCGCGGCGATCCCGGTGAAGCCCAACAGGCCCGCCACGATCGAGATCAGTGCGAACATCAACGCCCACTTCAACATAGCGCTCTCCTCGGTCAATGCATCGTTTCCCGGAGACTTCGTTCGCCTCCGACGGCGCGACACCGGTTTGCGCAACGCGGCGCGAACCCTCGGACGCTGAGTGAATGGTAGAAAAACGGCGCGTAGGCGACTGCCCGGACCCCGCTGGTTTTTGCGTAGGAATTGACTGACAATTCGCGAAACAACGCGATTTTCGACTTATGATCGAAACGCGTTCGATCATCGGTATTCCCTGCACGCCCCTCCTCAACACCTCGCCACAGGCCCTCATGTCTCGATTGCTCACGTCCTGGTTGCGTCGCCGAAGCTGGATCATCGCCATGATCGCGGCGATCGCCATCACCGTTGGCAGCCTGATCGGGCTGGAGTCTGCGCACCGCCGACTGGCGTCCACCTACGAGGCGGCCTTGCAGGCCATGACCGCGGCCAACGAACTCAACGAGATCATTGCGCGCACGTCGACCGTGGTGTCGAGCCAACGCGGCTATTTGCTCACGAACGACCCGATCTATCTCGATCCCTACCTGTCGGCCGTGCGACGCATTCGTGATCTCGCCGCCCTGATCGTGCGGCATTACGAAGCGACGGGCGACACGCAGGCCACGAAGGACTTTGCCAATGTGATGACGCTGTTCTCGCAGCGCATCACCGCCATGGAAACGGCACGCGCGGCGGTCAAGCAAGGGAAGATGAATTTCGAAGAGGCGCTCTCGCCTGCCAATCTCGGCATCGGCACGATGGAGCCGGTGCAAGACGGCATCACCGACCTATACAACCGCGAGCTGGCGCGCGCGCGCACCGCGCAGGACGACGGGCGCTTCGATCAGGCGATCTCGGCGATAAGCGCCGGCGCGCTCTCGGTGCTCACCATCCTGCTGTTCGTGCTGCTGTTTCGTTCCCTCGGCCGGCAGATGCGGCAGGAGCGACTCGCGCGCGACCGGTTGAGCGAACAGCAAGCGCATCTGGATCGCGTCGTGCGTGAGCGCACCGAGCAACTGGACGAGTTGGCCACCCACTTGCAGAACGTCAGCGAAGACGAGAAGACCCGTCTGTCGCGCGAGCTGCACGACGAACTCGGCGCGATTCTCACCGCCTGCAAGATGGACGTGACCTGGGCGCATCACAAGCTGCGCAACGTCGATCCGGTGATTGCCGAGAAACTCGCTCGCGCGCAACGCAATCTCGACGCCGGCATTCAGACGAAGCGCCGCATCATCGAGAATCTTCGTCCGACGGTGCTGATCAACTTCGGTCTCGTGACGGCGTTGCGCTCGCTCGCCGAAGAAACCGCCGATCAACAGCACTGGCAGCTCGATCTCGACCTGCCCGAAGAGGACTTCGCCCTGCCGGAGTCGACGGCCATCGTGCTGTTCCGCGTTGCCCAGGAAGCGCTCACGAACGCGGGCAAGTACGCGCGTGCCACCACCGTGCGCGTGGCCCTGGCATGCGACGATCAGCGGGTGCGTCTCGAAGTCATCGACAACGGTATCGGTCTCACGCCGGATCAGTTCAACAAGCCCAAGACACACGGCCTGTTCGGTATGCGCCAACGGGTCTCGGCCAAGGGCGGACGCATCGACATTCACTCGCTGCCGCTGCGAATCGGCACCGAGATCCAGGTCGTGCTGCCGCTGTGCAATCCGGCGGACGCGCCCAACATCGCGACCGAAGTCACCGAAAGCACCGCCACACAGACACCTGCCCCCGGGAAGCCCGACGACGGCGCGAGCGCCTCGCCGCAAACGCCTTGATCCCCTGATCCTCAAACTGGCGCCCTGGGTACTGCGTCCTCGGTACTGCGTCCTCGATACCGAGCACGTCGGAATGCGCCGACAGCGCAACCCGACGCCACCTACGCCGCGATGCTATCGCGGCTGACATCGCGAACACTTCGCACTCCCTACCATGGAATCTCGTGCCGCATCGAAAGCGCGGCAACGAGGCGCGCCGCTTTGCGTGCCGATGCGATGAAAATTCTCCGAACCGAACCTATCCCAACCCAATATGAAGGAGTTGCTATGAACTCGGATCTGATCAAGGGCAAGTGGAACCAACTCAAGGGCGAAGCGAAGAAGCAGTGGGGCAACCTGACGGATGACGATCTGCTCAAGATCGAAGGCAACCGCGACAAGTTCGTGGGGACGATCCAGGAACGATACGGCAAGGCGAAGGCCGAAGCCGAACGCGAAGTCGACACGTGGAACGACCAACACAAGCTCTGGTAAGCGCTTGCCGCCGTGCCCGCCGGGAGGCGGGCGCCCCGACGCGTCCCTTTCACTTCGCGCGCGTGCCGCGCGTCGCACACCATCCTCTGTCAAAGGAGACATTCAAATGAAACGACTGATCGCCATCGCACTGCTCTCCGGCTTCGCGCTGGGGCTCGCCGGATGCAACACCATCCACGGCGCAGGCAAGGACGTCGAACGAGGGGGCGAAGCCATTCAGGGCGCCGCCGATCGCGCCAAGTAATCCGGCATATCGCCGAATCCATTTTCCTCGCATGCCGCCCCCCCCGAAACTTGTGATGCATCGGCATTGCGCCTCATGCGCATTCCATTGCCCGCCTGAAGGAGGACTCCGACATGTCACATCGAACTGTCATGAACATCCTGACCTGCGCCAGCCTGACCGTGGGCACCGCGGGAATGCTGAGCGCCGCGGCGGCCCACGCGGCGGACGCGGCGGCCAAGGATCGCTACGAGGCGACGCAGAAATCGGCCGAGGCCGACTACAAGGCGTCGGTCGCGCGTTGCAAAGCGCTCAAGGACAACGCGAAGCGTGTCTGTGTCGCGAGTGCAAAGGGCAACGAAGCCATTGCCAAGGCCAATGCGCAAGCCGACTATGAGCAAACACCCAAGGCGCGCTACGAGGCCGCCGTCGCGAAGGCCGACGCCGATTACAGCGTTGCCAAGTTGCGCTGCGACGACAAGAAGGGCAACGACGAGGACGTTTGCGTCAAGGACGCCGAAGCCGCCAAAACCAAGGCCTATGGCGATGCCAAGGTCATGCGCACGAGCCGGGAATCGTCGAAGGACACGATGGCCGCGCGGCAGGACGCCAATGCCGAGGCGGACAAGGCGCAGTACAAGGCCGCGCTCGAACGCTGCGACGCGCTGGCCGGCAATCCCAAGGACACCTGCGAGGCGGACGCCAAGGCGCGCTTCCACCAGTAAGCGCAGGGATCTCCCAAACCATGCGGATCGCGGCCACGGATCCGTCCCAAAAACAGCAGATCCGGACGCACCGGGCGAACCGGTTAGGCAGGGAGGAGACGGCGGCGTTGCGTGCAGCCCCGCGACGTCGATGGCGGGCGAATGCGGCAAAAGCGGCATTCGCCTGCTGTTTTTGTGCCACAGGCGGCGAGCGCGCATGTAAATGAATGTAACAAGCGCAGCCCGACCTGACGCTCCTCGACGCGAGCGCGGCAACGCAAGACGCTCACCGAAACGAGCGCAAATCGTTGATTCTGAATAGAATGACGACTTGATCTACACGTTTGGCGGCCGCTTTTCCTCGCCCGGACGTTCCCTGTGCCGTGTCAATGCGCATACTTTGCAACAATTGCGCCACGCCCGCGTTTCGGAACTTCAGTAAAGTTAAGCCAAGGAATCTGACGAACAACGGTGCTTAAGGGCACCCGGCGCGTCGCACGGCATGGTGCCGTCCGGGCGCTGTCATCAGTACGCTGCCAAGTCCGCAGGAGAAATGTCATGAAAACCAAGTTTGCCGCCCTTGCCATCGCGGGGATCGCGCTCGCTGCGGGTGCCGTCGGGACAGCGCAGGCTCACGTCTCGGTCGGTATCGGCATTGGCCTGCCGCTGGTCGTCCCGGCACCGGTCTATGCGCCGGCGCCCGTGTACGTCGCGCCCCCGCCGCCGGTCTACTACGCCCCGCCGCCCGTCTATGTCTCGCCCGCGCCAGTGTATTACGGTCCTCCGCCGGCGTATTACGGCCGTCCGTACTACGGGTACGGGCACGGTCGCTGGCGCCGCGACCACTGGCATCGCGATTGAGCGACGGCCGGCCCCACGCGGGCAAATGCATCGGATAACACACCGGTCGCCGAAAAATGAACGCGCCACCGACTGCGAAGTCGGTGGCGCGTTGTCTTTGGCCGCGCCGGTCGGCGCAACGCGGCTACCTGCCGACGCGATAGGCGATGCGAAAGCCGCCCCAATGACGCCCATTCACATAGATCGGCGCCGAGGCATCTTTCATCACCATGAACGCCCCGCCGCCCATATCTCGCCGGTAAGTCTGCAGCAACAGCGGTTGGGTGTTGCGTCCGGCGGCCGCGCCCGTGCGATCGTTGAACAAACGCCGGTTGCGGCAATTCGCGGCATTCCAGACCGGATCGTTGGTCGGTGCCTGCGAGAACTTGCGGTTATGCGTCGGCAGATAGCCGTTCTCGTCGACGGCGGCGCAAAAGGCGATACGCTCGTTGAGCGCGAGCAACGGCTCCTGGATGGCCGGGAGCGTCTCGTCGGTAAAGCGCGTGAAGCTGGCCATCAACTGCTGCGGGTTCGAACCGGGGATCGGCTCGTAGCGGCGGTCAAACAATGCCTGCTCGGTGATCTTGCCCTTGGCAAGCGCCGCCTCGAAGCTCTCCCCCACCTGCTTGGCCGCGCGGCGTACCGCGCGAATGAACGGTGTGTCCTCCGTCTCGACGTCGCTGCCGGCGATCAGGCCGATCAGATGTTCCGAGACGCCTAGCAAACCGTTGATGCGCTCGCGCGCACGCTCAACGTGTTCCGCCGAATGCGAAACGCCGTCGGCCATTTCATCGACGTGGGCGACGAGCGTGGCGCATTCGCTTTCGATGGCTTCGCTGGCCTGCGCGATCTGTCCGGCCTGACGGTCGAACGTGTCGAGCGCAGTCCCGGCCGTCTCGATCACGCTGGCGATGGCGCGGGTGCCTTCGCGGGCGTCGTTGGCGCGCGCGACGGTCGCGTTGCTCTCGCGCATCAGGCGCTCGGTGCGCTCGCCCAGCGTGGCAAGCGTGTGCTCGATCTGCTGCGTCGCCTCGGCCGTCTTGCTCGCGAGCAGTTTGACCTCGGTGGCCACAACCGCGAAGCTGCGCCCAGCCGCGCCGGCGCGCGCGGCTTCGATGGCGGCGTTGAGCGCCAGCAGATTGGTCTGACGCGCGATCACCGAAATACCCTCAGCCACCTTGCCGACGTGATCGAGCGCGTCGCGCAGCCCGGCGATCTCGCCGGCCATGCCGGAGACACCCTCCACGAGACCGTGGATCGATGCCAGCGACGCGTCGGCCGTGTGGCGCGACGCCGCAATTTCGGCGCTCGCGCGATCGGCCACATCGCGGGCCTCACGCGCGGCGCTGGCGATACGTTGGTTGCCTTCGCTGGTCTCGGTGGCGGTTTGGTGAAGCGCCTGAAACACGTCGGCCTGACGCTTGATGCGAACGGCGATCTCGTCGACGTTACCGGCGATATCGCACAGTTCAACGCCGAGGGTGCCGGCATTGGCCGCCACCTCGCTCATGATGTTGACGGTTTGCGCCGCTCCCCGGGTGCGCGTGAATAGCCCCATTGTCAGTCTCCTCGCGTCTCTGATCCACTTGTTATGACGAGGGCGCGACAGTCGCCGTACCGCACGGAAAACATCGGGGCAGACGTTCGCGCCACACGCTGGTGTGTCGAAAGAGATAACGGGAGAAAAAACGGTCGACTTGAGGGTTGCCTCACTGGTCGCCGCCCCGCGCTTCCGACTTTATAGGACCACCCTCTCATGCACGGCTTACGCGGGACTTACTGACCCGGCCGTGTCGCGTCGGCACGCAATCATCCGAATAATGGCTATGATGGTGATCAATCATCACCCTATCCGATGGATTCGACATGACGCCGGACCAATTGCTGACCTTCGCGACCGTGGCCGAACTCGGCAACATCAGTCATGCGGCGCAAGCGCTGCACCTATCGCAACCGGCCGTCTCCGGCCAGTTGCGGCTGTTGCAGGAGTCGTTCGGCGAGCCGTTGTATCGACGCGATGGACGCGGTATCCGGCTGACGGCCGTGGGCGAGCAGGTCGCCGTATATGCCAACAAGCTGCGGCAGGACTATCGCCAGGCCATGGCACTGCGCGATAGCCTGCGCGGCATGGAAACCGGGGCGCTGCGCATCGGGGCGAGTACGACGCCGGCAAGCTACCTGCTGCCCTACGCGATTGCGGAATTCCATCAACGCTACCCTGCGGTCGCACTGCATATCATCGACGGCAACACCAGTGAAATCGTGGCGCAACTCGATCGGCTCGACGTGGCATTCATCGAAGGCGCCGTGCCGCCGGGTCTGTCGCCGGAGATCGCGGTGCGTCCGTGGCGCGACGACGAAGTCGTTGCCATTGCCCGGGCCGACCATCCCCTCGCGCAGCATCCGCAAGGCGCATCGCTGCAGGCCATCGCCGAGTACCCGTTGATCCTGCGTGAACCGGGGTCGGGGGTACGCGCGCTGGTCGCGCGCGCGTTCTCGGTGGCCGGACTCGCGCCACGCGTGGCGCTGGAATTGGCCGGGGTGGAGAGTATCAAGGAAGCCGTGCGGGCGGGCATGGGCGTGGGCTTCGTGTCCGCGATGTCGATGCGTCACGAAGACGCGGCGCTCGCCTCGGTTCGCATCGATCCCCCGCATGGCCTCAAGCGACTGCTGACGGCGCTCGTGCCGCATGCCGATGCCCTGTCGCGTCCGACCGAGCGATTTCTCGCCCAGTGCTTCGCCAGGGCCGCCGACGAACCGGCAACGTTGCGGTAACCGCGCGCGGTTCGTCCGTACGTCGGTACGGGTGCGCCAGCGACGCATGGCGCTTGCCGCATCCCGCTCAGAACGGCATGCGTACCAACTCCTCCACGGCACCCACGACCTTGTCACGCGTTCGCATCAGCAACGAAAACGACAAATCGGCCTGAGCGCTCGACAGCATTGCACCGGTCAGGTCGTCGCTCTGGCCCAGATCGAATGCGCGCATGCGCTCGCTGGCGTCGCGCTGCGCCGCGTCCACGCCACGCAGCATCGCACCGAAGTCGGGACCGACCGCGGCACCGCCCAGGGCGGGGTCTGCGTCGCGCACCCCCGCCACGCTATCCAGTTCGCGCTGTGTCGCATGCATGCGACGCATCTCGGCCATCAATGAGTGTTCCATCGAGACGGGCATTCGGCTCTCCTTCGTGAGTTTCGAGGTGTGCCGCGCGCGTGAGGCAGGCAGCACTGACAAGACTCCGCACTTTACGCACACCTCGCCCCACCAAGAATGGGGAATCCCCCAAAGCCAACACGGTTGAGTCATTCCCCATCAACACACGGGGAAGACGCCTTTAGGATGCGAACTTCCCTGCGCCCACGAGCGCTGCGAACCGACATCCAAACACATGAACACAATGCACGCGCCAACGCCGCCCGGCGCGATCCGGGCACTCGATCCGTGCCGGCTGGGACAGCCGACGCAGCTCCTCGACCCCCTGACCGAGCGGCTGCGCTCGCGCCTCGATGTCCAATTGCCGCAGCACGTTCGCCATCGTCATGCTATGGCGTGGCGCGTCGCCGCCATGTCGGTGAGCGCCAGTGCGCCGAGCGTCACCGATGTCATCGTGCAGCGCTTTCAGGTGGACGGTCACGGCATCGACGTTGCCATCGACGCGGGACTGCTGCGCGACGCGTTCCGGCTGCGCTACGACGCGGACGACTTCGTCGGGCCGCCCGCCCTGCACGCCGCGCCCCCTGCCGCGACCTACGAGCGTTTCGTGACACGCTTTGCGAGGCAAATGCTCGACGCATTGCGCCAGGCCGTCTCCGCCGAGATGTCGCCGACCACGGCGTATGTCGAGACCCTCCAGAGCGCCCCGAGGTCGACGCCGCCGTCGCTCTGGATCGGCGCGCGCATCGCGGATCGTGCGGGCGATGCGCCTCTGGGCACGGTCACCTTCCGGCTCGCGGCCGAGGACGCACGCCGCTGGCTGACCATGCTCGGCCCCGACGCCGGGGAACGTGTCGCCGAGCACACGCCGCCCGCCTGCGACGTCGCCACGATTCCGGTGCGCCTGAGCGCGCACTGGCTCGACGTCGACTTGTCGCTCGGCGCGCTGCTCGACGCGCAACCGGGGGATGTCCTGCCGGTGCGGTTCATGCAACGCGCCCTCGTTTGCGTGGACAACGACCCGTTGATGAGCGCCGATATTGTCGAGCGCGATGCGCACTTGTGCCTCACGCACTTCCAAACTCTTGAGTAAGGACTCTGTATTCGTCATGTCTACCCACTTTCCTCACGACCTGTCGGGTCAAGTGCCTCACCCCGGTGCACCCGCCGACGTCACGACGCCCACCGCTGCCGATCAGCAGATGGACGCCCTGACCGACGATCTGCCTGCCCTCGGCGCGCTCTCCGACCTCTCCAACCTCTCTGACCTGCCTGACGATTTGGCCGGTGACTGGCTCGGCGAGACGGGCGGCGGCAACGCCGCGCCTGCCTCCCGTTCCGCGGACGCGGCCGGCACAGCGCCGGTGCCGCTCGCCATGCGCGAGACGCTGCGCCGTGTGCCGGTGAAGCTCACGCTCGAAGTCGGTGCGACGCGTCTTACGCTGGGCGAGCTGGCGGCCCTGCGTGCCGACGACGTGCTCAGTCTCGATCGCGCGGCCGGCGCACCACTTGCCGTGCTGGTCAACGGTGTGCCGGTGGGACTGGCGGAAGTCGTCGTCTCGGGTGCGCAGTACGGGCTGAAGATCCTCACGCTCGATGCGCTCGAGCTGGACCGGCTGGCGCAATGAAAGCCGCGCTACACCGCCTGCGCCTGCGGCGCTCGCGCCCTCACGAGCCACGCAATTTTCCGCTGTGCGCATCGGAGACGCTCGTGCTCGCGATTCTCGCGATCGGCTTCGCGCTGTTCGCCACCGGAGCGCACGCCGACGAGACGGGCGACCTGATGCGCCTGCGCACGCAAGGCGGCACCACCGACTTCTCCGTCAAGACCCAGTTGCTCATTCTGATGACGCTGCTGGGACTGCTGCCGATGCTGCTGATGGTGATGACCACATTCGTGCGGTTCGCCATCATCCTCGCGTTGCTACGCCAGGCACTGGGCCTGCAACAGGGTCTGCCCTCGCGCGTGCTCACCGGCATGGCGTTGCTGCTCAGCCTGCTCGTCATGCGCCCGGTCGGCGAAGCGATCTGGACGCAGGCGGTCGTGCCCTATGACGAAAATCGCATCACGCTGACCGAAGCGATTCGCGTCGGCGAAGCGCCGCTGTCGCGCTTCATGCTTGCACAAACGCGTCAGACGTCGCTCGATCTGATGGCCCGGCTGACCGGCGAGACGCACGTTGCCGAGCCGCAGGCGCATAGCTTCCTGGTGAAGGCATCGGCATTCCTGCTGAGCGAACTCAAGACGGCGTTTCAAGTCGGGGCGATGCTCTTCGTGCCGTTTCTCGTCATCGATCTGGTGGTGGCCTCGGTACTCATGGCCATGGGCATGATGATGCTCTCGCCGCTGGTCGTTTCGTTGCCGCTCAAGCTCCTGCTGTTCGTGCTCATCGACGGCTGGACGCTCACGGTCAGCACGCTCGTCACGAGCGTGCAGGCGGTCTGAGGAGAACGCCATGCTGACCAGCGACATCGCCATCGACATCGGGCTCGACGCCCTGCGGCTCGTGATCATCATCGTGCTCGTGCTCATCGTGCCGAGCCTTGTGACCGGTCTCGTCGTGGCGCTCTTTCAAGCCGCGACACAGATCAACGAGCAGACGCTGTCGTTCCTGCCGCGCCTGATCGTCACACTGCTGACGCTCGGGCTCGCGGCGCCATGGCTCGCCGGCACGCTCACCGATTTCGCCGCCGACATCTTCGCCCGCGCGGCGACGCTGGCCGGGTAGCGCGGCAGGTCGCCGACGCCCCCAGCCGGACTCCCGATCATGCCGCTTCCTCTATCCTTGGCCGCCTGGCCTGGCCTCGAAGGCTGGCTCGCCCAATGGCCCGCGCAGCTCGTGATGCTGTGGTGGCCGTTCTGTCGCTTCGTTGCCGCGCTGAGCATGCTGCCGCTCGTCGGCGAGGGCGTGGTGCCGATGCGCTGGCGCGTACTGGTCGCGCTCGTGCTCAGCCTGTCGCTATGGCCGGTGCTCGCCAAAGGCGGCGTGCCCCCGATCGACCCGTTCTCGCTGGCCGGCATGGCGCTGGCCGCGGAGCAAGCGATCATCGGCGCGTGTCTGGGGCTGGCGTTCTTCATCGTGCGCAGCTTGCTCACCCTCGTGGGCTACCTGTGCGCGTCGCAGATGGGACTGGCCATGGCGGCCATGAACGATCCGATGAACGGCGAAGCCAGCGAGCCGGTCTCGCTGCTGATGGTCTGCCTCGGCACTCTGCTGTTCTTCATTGCCGATGCGCATTTGATCGCGGTGGCCATCGTCGGCCGCAGCTTGGAGGTCTGGCCCATCGGCGGGGGACTGCCGCTCGGCGATCTCGCCGGCTTGTTGCGCGCGCTGGGCTGGACGCTGGCGGCTGCCGTAACGCTGGCGCTGCCCGTGGTGCTTACCACGTTCGTCGTTCAGTTCGGGCTCGGTCTGCTCAATCGCGCCGCGCCGGCGCTGAACCTCTTCTCGTTGGGCTTCGCCGTGACGACGGCCGTCGGCCTCGTCGTGCTCTCGGCCGTCATCCCGGCCCTGCCCGCCCACTATCTGGCACTGACCGAACGCGTGCTCGACGCACTCGGCCCCGTCGCCCGTCCGATCTGAACCCATGACGACCCAAGACACCGGCGACAAGTCCGAAGCCCCCTCGTCCCAGAAGCTGCGCCGCGCACGCGAGCAGGGACAGGTGGCGCGCTCGCGCGATACGGCCACAGCGGTCGGCATCGTGAGCAGTGTGGCCGTGCTCGCGGTCACCGCGCCCGCGCAGCTCGACGCATTCCGCTCGCTCTACGCCGCGGCGTTCGCCGATCTCGCGGGCATCGGCTTCGACGACGCCTGGACAGCCTTGCTGCCGGCGGCGATGTGGCTGCTCGTCAAGCTCCTCGCCCCGCTGGCCGCGATTCCGCTGTGCATCAGCGTGGCGGCCATGCTGCCCGGCGGCTACGTCTTCAGCACGACGCTGCTCAAGCCGAAGTGGCAGCGGCTCTCGCCCAAAGCCAACCTGGGCCGACTCGTCTCGATGAAGCACTACGCGCAGGTAGGCATCGCCGTTGCGAAGGTTGTGCTGGTGGCGGCCGTGTTGGTCTTTGTCGTGCGCGCGCACTGGGACGCGTTGCTCGCCCTGCAGGCGAGTGCCCCGCGTGAGGCGATTGCCGTGGGACTCAGGCTGTTGCGCGACGCTGTGCTCGTGCTCGGCGGCGCGTTCGTGGCATTCGCGTTGCTCGACCTGCCGATGCAGCGCTACTTCTTCCTGCGCGATCAACGCATGACCAAGCAGGAAGTCAAGAACGAGCACAAGCAGTCCGAAGGACGTCCCGAAGTCAAACAGCGCATTCGACAGATCCAGCGCCGCATGGCCGAGCGCAGCTTGCGCCGCACGGTGCCGTTGGCCGACGTGGTGATCGTCAACCCGACGCACTACGCCATCGCACTCAAGTACGACACCGAGCGTGCGCAAGCGCCGTATGTCGTGGCGCGCGGCCTCGACGAAATGGCGGGCGTGCTGCGCCAGATCGCCCGCGACCACAAGATCGATGTCGTGAGCGCCCCGCCGCTGGCGCGAGCGCTTTACCACACGAGCCAGGTCAACCAGCAGATTCCCGCCGCGCTGTATGAAGCGGTCGCGGTGATTCTTGCCTACGTGCTGCAACTGCGCGCATGGCGAACCGGCGAACGCGCCACACACCCCGACCGCCCGGACACGCCCGCCGTGCCCGCCGCACTCTCCGATCCACCCGCCACGCGACTCCGCCCCTGATCTCATGAGCCGACTGATGAACCACCTTCGGCGTCACAAATTCCTGACGCCGCTTCTCGTCTTCGCCATCCTCGCGATGGTCATCCTGCCGTTGCCGCCGCTGCTGCTCGACACGCTCTTCACGTTCAACATCGTGCTTTCGATGGTCGTGATTCTGGTGAGCCTGTCGGTGCGACGTCCGCTCGACTTCTCGGTCTTCCCGACGGTCATTCTCGCCACGACGCTCATGCGTCTGACGTTGAACGTCGCGTCCACGCGCGTGGTACTGCTCAAGGGCAACGAAGGCACCCATGCGGCCGGTAGCGTCGTGGAATCATTCGGCAATGTCGTCATCGGCGGCAACTTCGTGGTGGGCCTCGTGGTGTTCGTGATCCTGATGATCATCAACTTCGTGGTGGTCACCAAGGGCGCGGAGCGCATCTCCGAAGTCTCGGCACGCTTCACGCTCGACGCGCTGCCCGGCAAGCAGATGGCCATCGACGCCGACCTGAACGCCGGGCTCATCAATCAGGAAGCCGCACAGACTCGCCGCCGCGAGGTGAGCGCCGAAGCCGACTTCTATGGCGCGATGGACGGCGCGTCGAAGTTCGTGCGCGGTGATGCGGTGGCGGGCATTCTCATCCTGCTCATCAATCTGATCGGCGGTGTCGCCATCGGCGTGACGATGCACGGCATGAGTGCGGGCGACGCCTTCCGCCAATACTCGCTGCTGACCATCGGCGACGGCCTGGTCGCGCAGATCCCGGCGCTGCTGCTCTCGGCGGCGGCGGCGATCATCGTCACGCGGGTGTCCGACGCCGGCGACTTCGAAAAGCAAGTCGGCGACCAGTTGCTCGCCTCGCCGTCGGTGCTGGCGAGTGTCGCCGTGCTGATGTTCGTGCTGGCGCTGATTCCGGGCATGCCGAGCGCGCCGTTCCTGGCGTTCGCGGCCGTCGTGGGATTCGTTGCGTGGCGCGTCGGCCAACGCCGCGCGCCCGACGCAACCGACGATACCGACGCGCTCGAAGCGGCGCTCACCGCGCACGAGCCGCCCGCACTCACCTGGCAGCAACTACCGTTCGTCTCGCCGGTGACCGTCAGCCTCGGCTATCAGATCGTGAGCCTTGCCGACAAGCGAGACGGCGCGCCGCTGGTGCAACGTCTCTACGGCATGCGGCAAACGCTCTCGCAGACCATGGGCTTCCTCGTGCCTGCGGTCAGGCTGGACACCGGACTCGGCCTCGCCGCGAATGAATATGCGATTGACGTTGGCGGTGTACGCGTCGCCAGCGCGTCGCTGCCGCACGATCGGTTGATGGCGATTGCCGCGCCCGATTGCTATGGCGAGCTCGACGGCATGCCGGCCATCGATCCGTCGTTCGGCATGTCGGTGGTGTGGATCGAGCCCGAGCAACGGGCCCATGCGCTAGGGCTGGGCTATCAGATCGTCGATCCGTCCGGGGTGATCGCCACGCACGTCCAGCAATCGATGAAAGCGCATCTGGCCGACCTGTTCACCTATCAGGACGTGACCTCGCTTGGCGAACGGCTGCGCGAGTTATCGCCGTCGCTGGCCGACGCACTGGACAAGGCGCTCACGCATCAACAACAGTTGGCCGTCATTCGTCAACTGCTCGCCGAAGCGGTGTCGTTGCAGGATATTGATGTGCTGGCGACGGCGCTGGTCAATGCGGCCGCGACGAGCAAGGATCCGCTGGTGCTGGCCGCCGAGGCGCGCAGTGCGCTGGGGCGCCGACTGGTACACGGACTGATTGGCGACGAGCCGACGCTGCACGTCTACCAACTCACGACGGATCTGGAGAACCTGCTATTGGGCGCCTATACGGCCGCGCAGCAGTCGGGCAAGACCACCGCCGATGCGTTCCCGCTCGATCCGCAATTGCTGGAGCAGTTGCAGTCTTATATGCCGCAGGCGCGCGAGAACATGAAGCAAACAGGGCGCACGCCGGTGTTGCTCGTGATGCCGCAACTCAGACCGTTGCTGGCGCGCTATGCGCGGATGTTCGCGAGCGGGCTGCATGTGCTCTCGTATAACGAGGTGCCACAGACGAAGGAGATCGAAGTGGCGGGAACGCTGGGCTGAAAAAAAGCCAACGGTGCGATACCGTTGGCTTTCCTGTCCAGACTTGCCGGCCGGCAGACTTCACCGGCCGTTACGGCGTGCTGCGTAACGCGTGCGATTAACGCAGCAGCATTTGGATCATGCTCGGCATTTCGCCGGCCTTTTGCAGCATTTGCAGGTTCACGTTCATCTGCGTTTGCAACTTGGTCAGCTCCGACACCGACTCGGCGAAGTCGACTTCGTTCAGACGCGAATTGGCTTCACGCGTGTTCTGCAGCAGCGTCGATTGCACTTCCTCGCGACCGTCCAGATCCATCATGGCAGCGCCGATGCTCGCTTGCACGGTGGCCAGTTGGCCGATGGCGGTCTCAAGATTGGTGATGGCGTTCGACGCGGAGGGTGCATCAAGCAGTTGCGTCGACGGCGAATTGAAGCGCGCATTCAGCACTTCGTCAAACGCGTTGAAGAGCGTGGCTTGTTCACTCAGGTCGAGCGCGTTGCCCGCCGTGGCTGCCAGCGTATTGAGCGGCGTGGTGAGGGCCGTGCGCAAGGCATCGAAATCGGCACGCGTGGCCGCCGCTGCACCTTCGATCATCGTCGTCAGACCGGCCTCCCAGGTCGCGCTGCTCGAGCCGTTCTGCACCTTGTTCAGGATCGCGCTGATGCCCGGCTTCGCCGAGAGATCCCGGATCAGTTGGGCCGCAGCGTCAGCATCCGAACCGGCGCCCAAGGCGTCCTTCAACGAGGTACCGGTCGGGTACGACGAGGTCGTTTGCGCGCCGAAATTGGCCGTCGCACTGCCAACGCTCGCGAACAAGCTTTGCAGATCGCCGCTGATGTCCATGACCTTCGTCTCAGCCGCGCCCGCGCCGACTTGCAGGTCGATCTTGCCCGCCGCGAGAATCCCCGACGCAGTGCTGCCGAACTCCATCTTCAGCAGGTTCTTGCCGGCGAACGTGGTGTTCTCGAAGATCGCCTGCAGCGCTTGTGCGTTGTTGGTGTATTGCTGTTGCAGCGCGGTCTTCTCGGCGTCGCCCTTCAGGCCATCCTTGGCCTGCGTGGCCAGATCCTTCATGGTCACGAGCAGTTCGTTGGCCTTGTCCAGCGCGCCCTGGGCAACGCGAGTGCTCGACTGCGCGTACTTCATGTTGCTGATCGCCGCCTTGGTGCCGCTGGCGTGCATGTTGAGCATGGCCGAAATGCGGGCCGCCGCCGGATCGTTCTTGTACAGGTCGTTCTTGGTGCCGGTGGACAGGTCGCGCATGATGGCGTTCAGCTTGCCGCCGGTGCTGCGTTGCGAATTCAGCGACGACATTTGCGCCACGTTGGTATGCAGAGTCAACATTGCTAGGGCTCCTTGTGCTGGTGAGCAGTTTGGCAGACCGGATGGCCTGCCTCACCGTGATAAGGCGTCCCTTCGCATAAATTGTTAATGCCTTTCGGCGATGATTTTTCCCATCTGACGAGCCGTTTGTCGGCGTTCGCGCACGACACGCGCCTGCCCTTACCGATCGACCAGCAACGCCCGAACATTGGCACGCGTGACGGGCATCCCCCCCGGCATCGCGAGCCTCAGCGCCGCGAACGGCGGCTGCTTGTCCAGCCGCGTCGTCCACGCTTTCGCCAGGGCGATCGCCATGTCGTAGGCGCCCTGATCGGTCGCGACGGCCCGGTCATCCCCCGCCGCACGACTGACGACCTGCGTCGACGTCCGCGCCGTGTGCTTCGCCGATGCGTGAGCCGCACGAATGGTGCGCACCATCGACGCGAGCGCGCGCCGCGTTTGCATGACGCCTTCCGGCCCATCGACGCGCCATGTCCGCGGCGCGATGGCGTCGGGCGCCTGGCGAAGCGTTGCGCGTCGCGGGAGGCCGTCGGCACCGCCAGAGATGGCCTGCGGCGAGGTAGGCGACGCCGCTTGCGCGATGGCGAAGCGCGACGCCAGCGACGGCCATGCCGCGCCGGACGTGCTCATCACCCACCCGCGCTCCGGCGCAGGCGACTCCAGCGTCACACCATAGGCGGCCAGCTCACGCGTTGCGCGGCGGCGCAATCCCGCCTGCGACACTGCGTTTGCCACGTCGATCTTGACACCCGCCTGGTAGGGCCCGGCGGGATAAAGCGTGATCTGCTCGGCTTTCGACGCACGCCACTGCGCGGGGGCAACACCCTCGACGGTGAACCGCTTCGGCGCGCTGCCCCCTTCATCGAAATGCAGGCGGTCATCGACCGTCCCCAGGCTTGCGCGCTCGCGGGCGTCCCATTGGACCGCCAACGCCTCCAAGGCCCGGTGTGCCTGTGCTTGTGATGCTGGATCGCCGTCTCGCCAACGCGCTAGCGACGCCAACGCCGCGCTGGCCGACGCATGAAGCGTCGATAGCCATTGCGCGCCCGCACTGGCGCGGCTGGCCGTGGCATGCGTCGACATCAGGTCGGCGACTTGGGCGACGCGATACAGGTCGACTTGCGCCGCGCCTGGAGACGCCAGCCGCGTCGACGCACCCGAGCGCATGGCGCCGGTCACCCCCGGTGTCGCGGTCGCCGAACGCGCGCCTCTCAACGCGCGCGTCGATGAGCCGGATTGCGTGGTGTCCCCTCGGCGCGAGTTCGCACGGGCCGTGTTGCGCGCGTCGTCGAGCGCAGGGCTCCCGGGAATCTCTCGAATCACGTCAACCATGAGTCCTGTCCTGTTCGTTCAGACGATGCGGCCACATGAAGGCATCGAATGCCATCAAAGGGCGTCGAAGAACGACAACCGGCCCACCTCGGCGTGTGCCGTACGCGCGGCCGACATGGCGCGATACAGGGCCATCAGTTCCGGGAACGCTTCGGTGGCGGGCTTGCCCTCGATCGCGAGGCGCGCCTTGACGAGCACCTCGCTGTGCACCCCATGTTCCTTGCGCACCGCCTCGAGGCGCTTCGCGCTGTGGTCGTTCGCGAATTGCACGTCGGCAATCTGGGTCACCTGATTGTCGATCGGTTCGGCCAGCTCGCGCAGTACCGCCGCCGCATTGGCGCCGCCGCCATTTGCCAACGTCGCGGCGGCCGCGCCGAGGCGATTGAGCAGATCGGGCAACCCGTGCCACATCTGCGGCGGGTGGGTATGGTGCAGCCCGTCGCCAATCTCGACGGAAGCGGGCGCGTGCCCGTTCGTCGCCAACGCGAAATTCGTCGTGGCAGCGCCTGGCGCAGCCGTGTCGGTGATGGGCGCGCCAATGCGCGCGAAGACGTGGCTGCCGTCGGCGCGGCGAATATTGAACGCGTCCGTGAGACCGCGCATCAGCGCATGAATCTTGCCAACGTCGTCCTGAGCATCGCCGCCGTGCGGCACACCTGCCTTCGTCACGACATCGCTCTTGAAGGCGCTCAACCGGTCGTGAGCGCTCCTGAGACTCACGCTCGCCTGCTTGAGATCGGCCTCGAGGCTGGTAATGACCTTGGTTCGCTGCGCGAGCGTTTGCTGCGCACGGTCGATACGCGCGATGCGCTCGAAATCGACCGGATCGTCCGACGCGTGAAGCACGCGCTTTTCCTCGCGCGCGTGGTCGGTCAGTCGTTCAAGCCGCTCGTTCATGTCGCGCAGCACGTGCTCGCGCTCGAAGCGGCTGAGGTGATGATGGATCTGCATGAGGATGTCCTTTCCTGAGCGTCGCTCAGACCATGGCCAGCGTGGCATCGAACAGCTCGTTGGCCACCGAGGCCACCCGGGCGTTCGCGCGATAGAGCTTCATGTAGGCCATGAGCGCGCCGCCCGACTCGGTCTCGTCGACGCCCGCCTGCTTCTGAAACTGGGCGCGTGCGGAGACCAGCATGGCCCCCGCCGACGCGGCGCTCGCCTCGGCCTCGCTTACGCGACGGCCCGTCTCGGCAGCCAGCGCACTCATGGCTTCGACAAGCGTCGTCCCCACGCGCCCTGACAGCGCCACCGGGCCGCCGATCGCCCGCTTCAGACGATGCAACGTCTTGCCATTTCCGTTGGCGCTGTCCGTGTCCAGAGCAAGGTCTTGCGCGGTCTGGACCGTGCGCTGCATCATCGGCAAGCCGTCCGGTCCGGTGCTCAGCTTCAGCAGCGGCGTATCGCTGAAATCGCCCGAAGCCACATCGGCGTGCGCCCGATTCAGTTGATCGACCAGCGTGCTCGCAACATCAGTCATATCCGCGATGCGCGAGTCGAGGACTCCGGTGAGGAAACTGTCGAGGCCTCCCAACCGTCCGCCGAGCGTCTCGGCCGGCACGTCCACACGCGACGACCCCGCCACGACCGAATAGCCGCCGTCCGGACGCACTTCCAGTTGCGCGGCGCGATTGCCCAGCACCAGCGGCTGTCCGCCTCGGGTAAGCACGTGATACGCCCCGCTGGCGTCGTCCCGCACATCCACATCGAGAAACGCTGCCAATTCGCCCAGCGTCTGATCGCGTTGATCTTCGATGGCCAGTCGGCCCGCCTCGTCCGGCGCCAGACGGTGCAGACGATTCAGATCCGCCAGGGCTGTCGTGAGGCGGTTCACTTTTTCCGCTTCCCCGCCCCGAACCGCGTTGACGGTGTCTCTCAGACGCTCCAACGCGGAGAACATGGCGTTGGTGCGCTCCGCGACACGTCCCAGCGCCGCGAAGACGCCGTCTGCGTGGACATCGCTGCCGAGGGTCTGGGCCTCATGGTCGAGTGCGCCGACAAGCTCGCGCAGACCGAGCGGATCGCTGGCCACGTCGGTCCCGCCCAACTGCGTGAGCAGCGCGGCGAGGTGCGGCTTCTGCACGTCCAGCTCGCTGGCGCCGGACACGGCGCGCCACAACTGGCGCCGCTGTTCCAGCCCGGCCACGCGAACAACGTCTTGCGCCTGCACCGTGCCATCGGCACGCGACGTGACGCGCACGTTGCGGCGCGTATACGCCGAATTGCTCATCTGCGAGATGTTGAGGGCCTCGTTGTCGAGCAGCGACTGCGCAGTTTTCACGCCTTGCGTGGCGATATTGAGCATGTTCATGGTTCAGTGCCTGTCCTGTCGGTATCGGCGCAGCGCGCGCTCAGCGCCCCGCCATTTGCCGGATGATGATGTCGGCGATGCCGAATGCACGGCGTGCCGCCAGCGCCTGTGCGACCTGTGTGTCCGCCCATTCGTGAAGGCTCTGCGTCGTGCGGTCGCGCTTGCCCAGCGCGCCGGCGTCATCGCGATCGTCGCGCAGCGCCTCGGTCGCCCGTCGCATTTCGCCGAGCAACTGGGCGACGAAGATCGCTTCGAACTGTTCGGCGGCGGCTTCGAGCGTCGCACTCGGCGCAACCGGCGTCGCGCCTGCCTCAGACAAAGGCGACCGGGCGGTGGAAATAAGCAAGGGGTTCGGCGTCATCGGTGGGGTCATCTGTCTCAAATCACATGCAGCTCGCCGTTCAGCGCGCCGGCTTCGTCCAGCGCCTGAAGAATCGAGATCACGTCGTCGGGCGTGGCGCCGGAGCGGCGCAGACTGTCGACGATGGTCTGTAGATCAACGCCAGCCGGCCAGACGTGGATATCCATTTCGTCTTCCGCGACGTCGACGCGCGAACGTGCCGCGCCTGCCGTTCGGCCGCGCGAAAACGGGGCCGGCTGGGCGATGACGGGCGACTCGGTCACCGTCACGCGCAACGAGCCATGCGACACGGCGACCGGCCGCACCGTTACGCCCTGCGAGATCACGACCGTGCCCGAGCGCGCGTTGATCACCGCGCGCGGCACCCGGCTCACCCCCGGCACGGGCAGTGCATGGACCTCGGCGAGAAAGCGCACGCGCGCATCGGCGTCGTCTGGCGCTGTCACCTCGACGGTGCTGCCGTTCCTTGCCAGCGCGGTGCGTTCGCCAAAGCGTGTGTTGATGGCGTCGGCGATATTCGCCGCGAGCTGGAAATCCGGACGCTTCAGGCTCAGGCGCATCGCACCGCCCTCGCCGGCCGGCACCGGAATCTCCTGCTCGATGGTCGCCCCGTTGGGCACGCGCCCGGCGGTCGGCGTGTTCTTCTGCACGCGCGACCCGCTGCGCCCCTCGGCCTGCATCCCGCTCACGACGAGGTTGCCCTGCGCAAGCGCATAGGTCTGGCCGTCGACGGCGCGAAGTTGGGTCAGCAGCAGCGTGCCGCCGCGCAGGCTGCGCGCATCGCCCATCGACGACACGGTGACATCGATGGTCTGTCCGCGTAGAAAGCCCGACGGATAGGTCGCGCTGACCATTACGGCGGCGACATTGCGCGAGCGCAATTGCACGTTCTCGGGCATGCTGACGCCGAATTGCTTGAGCAAGTTGGCGAGCGACTGGCCGGAATGGCGCGAGCGCGGGCCGTCGCCGGTGCCGGCCAGCCCCACGACGAGACCGTAGCCGACAAGCTGGTTGTCGCGCACGCCTTCCACGTTGACGTAATGGCGCACGGTTTGCGCATGGCTGGCCGGGGTGATCGTCGTCATCGACAGCATGACGATCGTCGCCGACAAGGTCAACGCGTTGAACCAGCGAGGCACGCGCGAGAGCGCGTCAGGCATTCTGAACATACGGACTCCCTCAGAGCGGTGCGAACTGGCTGTTGAAAAAGCGTGTGAGCCAGCCAGGATTGTTGCTGTCGGCCAGCGCGCCCGTGCCGAAATACTGAATGCGCGCATTGGCCACGCGCAGCGACGAGACGCGGTTGGTCGTATCGATATCGCCCGCGCGCACATAGCCGGCCACGCGCACGGTCTCCTCACCCTGGTTCAGAAACAGCCGCTTCTCGCCGCGCACGTGCAGCAGCCCGCTAGGCAACACGCGATGCACGATCACCGTGATCGCGCCGCGCAGTGTGTTCTGCGCCGTGCTCGAGCTATCCCCGCGAAAGCCCCGTCGCGCACCGAGCGCGGTGTCGCCGATGAGCGGTTTTCCCATCAGCGTGGCGTCGTCGATCGACATGTCGCTGCGTTTGTCCAGTCGAGTGCCCGCGCGCTTGCTGGCCTGCGTTTGCTCCTGCAGCACGATGGTCAACACGTCGCCCGCGCGAAATGCCCGCTGGTCCGAGGTGAGCGACAAGGCGTGCCCGGCAGAAAAGAGACCGCCCGCCTGCCCTTGCGATGACATCTCGGCCACGCCCGGCAGGTCGTCGCTCTCTTCGAGCTGCGGCGGCAGAAAGCCCGCGCAGCCTGCGAGCGCCGCGGCGAGCACCCCCGTGACCACGGCACGCGCACCGCGACAGCGCATTCGGGCATTACGCGGCCCACGGGGCGTTGCGTGCGTCATCGTCGTCTCCGTCCGCGTCCGTTAGCGCGCAACCTGCGCGAGGTTCTGCATCATGTTGTCCGCAGCGGACAGCACCTTGGTGCTCATTTCATACGCGCGCTGCGCGGTAATCATGTTCACCATCTCTTCGATGGCCACGACGTTCGAGCCTTCGAGCGCCTTTTGCCGCAGCAGGCCGAGGTTCTCTTCGCCGGGATTGCCTTCGATGGCCGGTCCGCTCGCGGCCGTCTCGGCGAACAGGTTGCTGCCCATCGGGCGCAGCCCGGAAGGATTCACGAAGTCGGCGAGTTGCAGGCGGCCGAGCGACGTCGGCTCGGTGTCGCCTGTCTCCGTTGCGCTCACGTCGCCGTCGGCGCTGATCGTGAGGTCGCGCGCCCCCGGCGGCACGACGATATCGCCCACGAGCGGGTGACCGGCCTGCGTGACCATGCGGCCATCGGCATCGAGCCTAAGATTGCCGGCTCGGGTATAGGCCGTCTCGCCGTCCGGCATCTCGACTTGCAGGAAGCCACGGCCGGTGATGGCGACATCCAGCGCGTTCTGCGTGTCTTGTTCGGTGCCGTTGATGAACTGCTTCTGCGTGCCGGCAAGCCGCACCCCGGTACCGAAGTACATGCCGCCGGGCAACGTCGCATCGCCTTGCGTACGGGCGCCCGCCGGGCGAACGGCGCGATAGAAGGTGTCTTCGAACGCAAGCCGGTCGCGCTTGAAGCCCGTTGTGCTCACATTGGCCAGATTGTTGGCAATGGTCTGCAACTGCGCGTCTTGCGCGTGAACCGCCGTGCGGGCGATGAGAAGTGCGGGATTCATGACATCTCGAAGGGAGTGGTTGGAGTTGACGCGCGTTATCCGCGCATGAGTCGGTTGCCGCCATCGGCCATGTCGTCGGCGATCTTGAGCACGCGCATCTGCATTTCGAAGTCGCGGCTCGCGCTCATGCTCTGGACCATCGCCCCGACAGCCGACACGTTGCTCGCTTCGCGATGGCCGCCGCGCAGCGTGACGTCGTCGCCGGGCAACACGCCGACATCGCTCACGAGCACGCCACTGCCCGCATTGCGCATGTCGCCGGGCAGCGCGAGCACCCGTTGCAGCCGGCCTATCGGCACCGGTTCCGAAGCACCCGCGAGCACCACCGCTACGGTGCCGTCCGCGCCGATGTCGAGTTCGCGATGCGGCGGCACCACGACCGGCCCGCCGTCGCCGAGCACCACACGGCCTTGCAGTCGCAAGGTGCCGTCGCCATCGAGCGTGAGGGAACCGCCGCGCGAGTACACGACATCCGCACCGTCTTCCGGACGCGCCGCGAGCGCGAGATAACCGTCCCCGTCGATGGCGACGTCGAGCGCACGCCCCGTCGGTTCCAGCACGCCCGGCGTGGTATCGAGACCGGCCGGCGCCTGCACGGCGTAGTGGCGCGAGGCAAGACCGGCGCCCGGCAAGGCATTGGCCTGCGCAACGGCCAACGACGCGCGAAAGCCGGTGGTCGCCGTGTTGGCAAGATTCTGCGCGACGACCTGCTGGGTGTCCTGCGCACGCTGCGCACCGGACATCGCGGTATAGATCAAGGCATCCATCGCGTCAGATCGATTGCATCAGGTTGCGCATCATCTCGTTCTGCGTCGAGATGACCTTGGTGTTGGCTTGATAGTTGCGCTGCGCAGACATCAGGTTGACCAGCTCGTCCGTCACATTGACGTTCGACCCTTCCAGCGCGTTGCTCACGAGCACGCCCGTGGCGCCCTCGCCCGGACGACGCAGTTGCGCCACGCCCGACTCGCCGGTCTCGCGCCAGACGGTGCCGTCGGCGGGTGCGAGGCCGCCCGCATTGGCGAAGTCGCCGAGAGCGAGTTGATATCGCGTTTCGCTCGCGCCGTTGCTGTACTCCGCCACGACCGATCCGTCCTTGTCGATGCGAGCACGAACGAACTCGCCCGCCTCGCGGCCACCGACTTCGGTCGCGCTCGCGGTAAACGCGCCGCGCTGAGACGCCATGCCGGAGAAGTCCAGCGTCGGCAGCGTGCCGGCATCGGGCGCCCGATCCAGAATCATCGTGGCAGGATCGAGGGTCCCCAACACAGTCACATTGGCACCGTCGACTTCCGAGACCTCCAGACGAAGCGGGCCGTCCTGCATGGCGAAGCGCAGGCCTCGCACCGCCATGTCGCCATTGGCGTCGCGGAACGTGACCGACGTCTCTCCGATCTGGCCGGCGGTCGTCGGCAACGGGTCGGGCAAACGGCCCTTGATGTCGACCGCCGAGCTGGCCAGCGCCGCCACCGGGCGCTTGTCGATCGTCACGTCGGACACGTTCGACTGTCCCTGCGCAAAGCCCTGTACGAGTCGCCCGCTCCCATCGACGAGCCTGCTGTCCTTGTCGACAGTGAAATCGCCGACGCGCGAATAGACGCGCTGGCCATTCGTTTCCCGAAGCACGAAGAAACCGTCGCCTTGAATCGCCTGGTGCAGGCGATTCCCGGAATTCTGCAGACTGCCGCTGGCGCCGACCGAATACTCGGTGCCGCTGACCTTGACGCCCGCCGGTTGCGCCTCGGCCATGGCCGAAGCAAAGCGGGTGGTGGCCGACTTGTATCCTTTCGTCGACACGTTGGAGATGTTCTGCGAGATCGTCTCCAGCGACTGATTGATAGCGTTGATGCCCGACAGGGCGATATCGAAACTCATGGTGTCCTCGTGTACTCAGGCCGCGCCAGAAGGGGCGCTGCCCGACAATTCCTTGATCGCTGCGGCGTCGAGGTTCGTCCCTACGCCCAACACATCGACGCGCGTACCGGCGTCGCCCAGATGCACGCGCTCGACGCGGCCCGACAGACGGACCGGCAGCGTCGTGCTACCGGTCTGAACGTGGATGTCGAAGCGGCCCGCGCCCAGACGGTGCTCGGCGAACCATGCATCGTCGAGGGCGAACTCGGTTCGTCCCGAGGACGCCGGCAACGGCTTGCGGATCGTTCTACCGTCGCTGCCGCGCAAAACGACCTCGGCCCCCTCGGTCTGCGCGGGCAGATCGACCGTGCCTCGAATCGGCTGTCCGCTCACGCGCTCAACGCGCGCCGTCTCGACGCTCACGTCGCGACCGACCTGGCTGCCCAGCGCATAGCCCTGCATGCCCGAGAGCACCTTGGTCTGCGCGAGCACCCGCTGGCTCATCTGCTGCATCGATTCCGCCTGACTCAGTTGCGTGAGCTGCGCGACGAACTGCGCCGGATCGGTCGGGTTAAGCGGGTCCTGATGACGAATCTGCGCGACCAGCAGCTTCGTGAACATTTCTCGCGTCTCTTCGCCTGCGTCGTTCGCAGACACTGATGTCGCGGCGCCGCTTTGCGCTGCGGCGCGAGCGACGTCGTCGGGTCCAATCGCCAGCGTCATCCGCGCTCTCCGAGTCGTAACAAGTCCTGCTGCGCCGCGCGCACGCGGGCCAGCACTTCCAGATTGGTTTGAAATGCACGCGACGCATCGAGCATGTCCGTCATTTCCTCGATCGCGTTCACGTTTGCGTAGAAAACATTGCCGTCGGCGTCGGCGAGCGGGTTCCCGGGTTCATGCGCTACACGCGGCAGATCCTCGCTCTCGTAGATATCGACGACCTGTACGTGCTGCGCCCCCTGGGCATCACCGAGCACCGTGGCAAACACCGGCTTGCGTGCGCGATACGCCGTCTCGGCGTCGCCTGCGACGGCACCGGCGTTCGCCAGATTGCTCGCCACGGTGTTCAGTCGAATGGTTTGGGCGGCCATCGCCGAGCCGGCGATTCCCGCAATTTCCCTGAAGCTCATCGTCAACGACCTCCGTCGATGACTTTCTGCAGTCCGGCGAGTCGCCGATTCAGAAAGGAAAGGCTGGCCTGCCAGTCGGACAGGTTCTGCGCGAAGAGCGCCTGCTCGATACCCAGTTCCACGGTGTTGCCATCGGCGCGCGGTTGCATTGGCACGCGGTAGCGCAAGGCATCGGACGCCACGCTCGCCATGGGCGAACCCGCGTCGTGCACCGAGGCCGTTGCCGCATGCAGATGCTGCCGCACGCGCTCACCGAAATCGAGGTCGCGCGCCTGATAGCCCGGCGTGGCTTCGTTCGCAAGGTTGGCCGCAAGCACACGCGTGCGATCCTCTCGCGCGCGCAATGCCGCAGCGTGAACACCTAGCGCCTGCGAAAAAAATGTCTGCAAAACTTCGCCTCCGTGGTTGACCGATAACGACGTCGCCCATTGTCGACAAAACTATCGAAAAGCGGCCCAAACGCCCGTGAAATTGACGCGTTTCCCAAACCCATGGATCGGCTTTGGGACAAAGACGCTATTTGCGTGGTGATTTGTCGATTGACTTCCCCGTAACCTGCGACGCTGCGCCGCTTGCGCTACAAGGCGACGAGGCTACGACGCGGCGAGCCGACGCCAGGGGCTTATCGCTGTGGCGTGTAGGTCGCGGACTGTGAGGCGGGGGATAACACGACGTCGAGGGCATGGAGGCGCGTGCCGATCTCGCGCAGGTTGCGCGTGTTGATCGCCTTGCAGCGAGCCGCGCTCGCTTGCAGCGCCTGCCAGCGGGCGGACAGGGCCTCGCGGGCGGGGGTATCCAGCCATTGGAAAACGGGCGCCAGGGTGTCGGCGGCGGCTTCGCCGAACGCCTGTTCGAGACATTGCACGCGACGGCGTGCCCGGACGCGCAAGCGGCCGACCAATTGCGCCGCGCGATCGTGAGCGCGCGTGAGTGCGTCGAGCTTGTCCGCGACGAGCGCGCGATGCAGCGCGTCGAGCGTCTCGATCAGCCGGTGGTAGTCGACCAGATCGGCGTCGACATCGGCCACGATGCGCCCCACGCATGCGCGGCGCAGGCGCTGCGTGGCGGTGCTCACCGCAGCATCCCGTGATGACTGAGCATCCGGCTCGCGACTCGCTCGCTGTCGAACGTCAGCTCGCCGCGCGCGAGTTGCGCCTTGATCCGCGCGACCTTGTCGGCGTCGATACGCGCAACGGACTCGACGGCCGCTTGCGCGCTGGCGAGCCAATCGCTCGCATCGGCCCGCACGGCGCGAGGCGCGCCTGCGGGAGCTACCTGCGGCACAGGCGCCTTGGCTGCAGCCGACGTCAGGCGTCGACGTGCAGGGTCGATAGGCATGACATTGGCCATCGAGTCAATTTTTGGCATGAGAAGCGTCCTGGGAAATTACGGTTCACTCACATCAGGCGACCGATCGCCGTCGTTTGTTAAGCGCGCGGGCAGTCGGGCGATTTCGGCCGCGTCGGCCTGCGCGTCGTTTCCGGAGAGCACCAGCGCCGCATCGTGCGAGGCGCCGAACATCTGCGCCAGTTGTGTCGCCCGGGCTTTCGTGAGGACGACGAATTCGATGCGCCGATTGGCCGCTGCCGTGGGATGGTCGGACAGCAAGGGCGCGTGGTCGGCCATCCCGACGGCCATGAGCACGCGACCGAGCGGCAGCCCGCCGGCGACGAGTGCGGTGCGCGCAGCCAGCGCGCGTTCCGACGACAGGTGCCAGTTCGTGTACCCGTCGGCGGCGGACGTTCGGTATCGCACGGCATCGGTGTGGCCCACGATCATCAACGCGTTATCGACGCCGCCCAGCAGCCCGCCGATGCGCGAGAGCAGTGCGCGGGCGCGGGGCGACGGGGTGGCGCTGCCGCGCTCGAACATGCCTTGCTCGTCGGAATCGGCCAGCCGCACCCGTAGCCCGTCCGGCGTGATGGACGTGCTCACGTGATCCGACAGATTCGCGATCTGGCTGAGCTGTTGCACGGCAGACGCCAGGCGCGCCATGTCGGCGGGAGATTCGAACTGCCCCTTGGGGGTCGCCTCGATCCGGCGGGCATCCGTTGGCAGCGCTGGCGGCAACGCGGCTGAGGCGTGCGTACTGGTGCCCGGCGCTTCGGACGACGGTTGCGACTCGAACACGCGCCGCTCCAGCACCCACATCACCACGAACAGACACATGAGCACCAGGCAGAGATCGGCAAATGCCACCTTCCAGGCATGACTGCCCTCTTCAACCGTGGCGCGAGATCGACGCGTACTCATCGCCCGTCCTCGGCGCTTCGCACCCAACCTTCGAGCGCATTGAAGCTCGGCAACGCGCCGTATTGCAGCATGCGGCGTCCGGCGTCGGCCGAGAGCAGCGGCGTTTTCCCGCTCAGGAACGCGATGATCGCCGCGCGCACGCATTCGTAGCCGGTGATCTCCACGGCGACGGACTGCGACAGCCGGTTCGCAATCGGGCTCAACACGGCATAGCAGGCGAACACGCCGAAGAACGTGCCGACCATCGCCACCGCGACCTGACGGGTGATCATCGCCGTCGCCGCACCGGCCCCGATGTCGTACATGGCGAGCACCAGGCCGAGCACGGCGGCGATGATACCGAAGCCCGGCATCGACTCTGCAAGCTTGTGCAGCGCCTGCACGGGATGCATCATGCGACGCTCCCGACTCTCGATTTCCATCGCGAGCAGGCTATCGAGCTCGCCCCGCGAGCCTTTGCTCAGTGCCGCGACGCGCAAGGCATCGACCGTGAAATCGATCAGCTTCTTATTGGCGAGCACATGAACGCTGCGCTGGAAGATGGCGCTGCGCGCCGGGTCGTCGAGATGGGCGTCGAGCGCACGATCGCCGTCGCGCGACGAGGTTTGCAGCAGCGAGTAGGTGAGTGTGAGCAGTTGCTGCTCGAACGCCTCGCCATGACGTCGCCGCCGCATGGCGGCCGCGACGACCGCGCGCAGATCGCCCAGCACGCGCGATGTGTTGCCCACGAGAAACGCGCCCAGCGCTGTGCCGACGACCAGCACCAACTCATTGAGATGGAATACGGTTTCGAACTGGCCGCCATTGAGCCAGAACATGCCGAACACGCTACCCGCGATCAC
Organism: Pandoraea cepalis; assembly: GCF_902459665.1. Taxonomy (GTDB): domain Bacteria; phylum Pseudomonadota; class Gammaproteobacteria; order Burkholderiales; family Burkholderiaceae; genus Pandoraea; species Pandoraea cepalis. Next base: position 177,938 of record NZ_CABPSL010000006.1, read on the forward strand.
GGCAGCCCCAAGCAGCAGTAGTTTCATTGTCTTTGCCTCGTCTATCTCGTCAAACTCGTCTGATCATTGCGTTGTGGGACGCGCGCGTTTCGCGCGCCACTTCGCCCTGCGTCGTGCAAAGCGACCTTCATTTTTCCAAGCGCCACCTGATGAATCTGGCAGATCCGCGCCCGGGTCAACCCCAGCACTTCGCCGATCTCCTCGAGATTCATGTCGAACTCGTAGTACAGCTGCACGACACGCTGCTCACGCGGGTCCAGCGCGTCGAGCGAGCGCATCAGACTCTGGCGCATGGCGACCAGATCTTCCGGACTGCGCCGTTCGACGAGCGCTTCGTTGGCCGCCATGCCGCCCTCGGCGAGCAGTTCATCAAAGCTCGCGATGCTCTCCGCATAGCCCGCCATCTCGGCTTCTTCCAGCGCCGCGGCGTCCATCCCCGCATGGACACGCAGTTCTTCACGGGTGGGCGCGCGCCCCAGCGTGCGTGTCAATTCGCGTTCAGCATCGCGCCGCCGATGCGACGCCTGCCGCAACGTGCGCGGGCGCCAGTCGAGCCGACGGAGTTCGTCGAGCACCGCGCCGCGAATACGCGTCGCGGCGTAAGCGGTAAAACGTTCGTCCGGGGGACCGTACCGTCGTATGGCATCGAGTGCGGCGATCAGGGCGATCTGCGTCATGTCTTCCTGCGCCATCGCGACACTGGTCTGCGGCGCCAGCGAGCGCACGATGCGCGCGATCAACGGCATCAGGCGCAAGACCTGCGTTTGCTCATCGGCGGCCGGGATCGCCTGCCATGCCAGCGGCGACGGTTCCGGCGGCGCAGCCTGCGGCCGCTCGACACGCAACGACGGCGGCGCGCCCACGCCATTGGCCGCGCTCGCCGCGTGGGCATCGTTGCGTCTGTCGTCGCGCCTGTCGTCACATGAACGCGCGACGGGGCCGTACATCAGCGTGTTCATAGCCGGAATGCCTCGTCATTGCGACCCGCTGCCCCCAATGCGAGGCCCGGGCTCGCGTCGCCGGCCCGGTCGTCGCGCGCATGCCGATCTCGCGCATTGCCCGACGCGCCGTCGCCGCCGTGTTGTGGCAGGCTTGCGATACTCACATGGACATCCCCGGCGTGCCGTTGCGAGAGCATGTCCCGCAGCAACCCAACCGTGCCCTGAACAAGGCTCAGCACCTCGGGGCGCGCCACTTGCAAGCTCACACTGAGCTGCATGGGCGACTTGCGCACGACAATGCCGATCTCGCCGAGCTCCGCCGGCATCAACCGCATGCGTGCTTCCTGGACGCCGTTCTCCATCATCGACTGCACGCGTTCGAACAGCGTTCGGGAAACGCCCGCGCCATCGCTCGCCGCCAGCGCTCCTCCCAGCGTTCCGCCCGACACCGTCGCGAGACTCGTCAGTCCAGATATTCCCGTTGCGGTGATCGCTTCCGTCGCCACCGCGCTCCCGGACAGCGTCGGGGAAAACGCTACGCGAGGCGCATGCGCCAATCCGTCGTCGTTCGTCATCGCCGCGGGCAGCGACCCCACAGGCGGCGGCGACATTGGCGCCCCGACGCGTGCAGCAGATGCCGTCGCAGACATTGAGGTCGATGTGTCGATAGCGCCGTTCCCTCGCTCGCTCGGTTGCGCACTGCCCACGGCCCCCTGCATCCGATGCTCACGCGCCGCGAGCATCGTTGCGAGATGAGACGCTGCCGCGTCGTCCAGCGATTCGCCGCGACTCGCATACGTGTCGAGCGGCATATACGCGGGCTCACCCGCATCGAACGTAACGGCTGCTGTCGTGACCGACATGACAGGCATAACCGGGTTGACAGGCATGGTTGGCGCGAGGACGGTGACCTCGCGCGCCATGCCTGCGTCGTCGGGTTCCGTGTCGGGCGTGCCGTTCGTGTCGACGGCGTTCTGCGGGTCAGGCCCCGCCAAGGGCATCGCGGATGCGACCGCAGCGCCGACGCGCACGTCCATACCTTGGCCCAAAGCGGTGTCCGACGCGCCGGACGACACCGTCCACCCTGTATCGGACTCACCGGCCGCTGCATCCGGATCGAGACCCTGCGTCGACAAGCGAACCAGCGATGCGGAAAAGTCGTGCGACGCCATGCTGTCCTGGGGGGCCGACACCGCTTGCGCCGAGTCGGCGGGCAACGCGCCGTGCGCCACCTTGCTCAGTGGGTCCGCACGGGTAAAGGTTGTGAGACGCACGGGGTCAACGATCATCGTGCATCCTCAGGTAGCCAAGCGCACCGTCGCGCCAATGGCCGAGTCCGGCCAATTGTCTGCGGGCTTCCGATGCGGCGCGCTGGGACAGCAGGTAAGCCTGGTCGTGAGCGACGCGGGCATCGCCCATGGCCTGCGCGAGCCGCGCATCCCGCGCGTCGGGCGCGGGGGCGTGCCGCCAAGCCCGACGAAACAGCGCGTCGGTGGCTTGCAGCAAGTCCCACTCGCGCGCCGCGGAATGCCGTCGCAGGTCTCGCGCCAGCGCCTGAAAGGTCGCGGCATCAACCACACCGCGTCTCCAGGGAGCGCCAGCCCTGCGCGAGCTGGGTGACCACGGCCGTGACCTCGTCGAGCTTGGCGACATCGCCCTCCACGCTGGCCTGCGCGACGCCGCGCATACAGAAGTCGTACACGGTCGCCAACGGTTGCGTGACGCCCGGGCCATCGGCCGCGTCGATGTGCGACGCCAGCCCATTGAGCAGATTCAGGCATTTGGTGACGCTGCGCAGACGCGCATCGTTGCGCGAATGCTCGATGTGCGCGCGCACGCGCGCCAGTTCGTCGAGCAGCCCGTCGAGCAAGATCAGCATGAGCTGCAACGGGGTGGCGCCCGCGATGCGGGCGTCGAGGTCTGAGACGTGGTATTCCTGATAAGCCATGTTCGGTTTGACTCCCTAGAGGATGACGACGCGCATCATTCGTCGGATTTGCGCGATCCGCGGAAGAGCGCATCGACAAAGCTGCGTGTCTCGTTCATTTGCTGGCGAACCTGCTCCGCGCGCGCGAATTCACCGGTGTAGCGGGCGACGAGTGCGCGAAAGCGCGTCTCCAGCCGGTCCTGTTGCTCGGATAGCCGGCGTGAAGCGATTTCGTCGTTGTCGGTGCGGTGCTTGAGCACGCCGGCAATCTCGTCGGTCCATTCACGGATGCGCACCGCGAGCCGCATGCCCGCCGGCTGCTTGTCCAGGTCGGCGTTGGCGTCGCGCTTCATGACGTCGGCACTCTCGCCAAACCACTTGGCCAGCCGTTCCTTGTCCTCGGCGTAGGCGGCTTCGAAGCGCACCGCGTCGAAAGTGACCGACCCGTCGGCATTGCGCTTCACGCCGAACTGGGCGGGATCGAACGTCTTGCCGTCGATCGTCACGGGCCTTTCGAAATTGCGCTCCAGGTCGCGCAGCAATGCCCGCACACCGGCGTCGGCATAAAACGGGCCCGCAGGCTTGATGTCTTCGCGCTTCTCCTCGCCATCGAGCGAGACCGTCGCGCCGGGGGTGCCGGGGTCCATCAGTTCGCGCACCTGCTTGCGTAGCGCGTCGTACGCTTGAACGAGGGCACGCATGTTCGCCGCCGTGCCCTCTCGATCCGGCACGACCGAAACACGCGTCGTCTCGGCCCCGGCATCGGCCTTTTTCAACGACAGCGTGATCCCGGCAAACAGCGCGATCTCGTTGGTCGGATACGCTTCGTCCTGCCCCGCTTGACCGCCGAGCCGCACAATCGCGTTATCGCCTTTCGCAAGCACCGTTCCGGCATCGACGTTGGCGCCATCCGTGACGCTGAAGCGCGCGTCCAGTCCGGAGGTCTTCGCCGTCAACAGCAGACGTGGCGTGGCTTCGTTGGCCACGTACCGAAGATCGGCACGGACGTGGCCGGTCAAGTCCGGGTCGGTGTTGATGCGTCTGGCGAGCGCCCTGACGCCCTCGGGCGTTGTCAGATCCAGTCCGGACGTATCCAGCACAATCGCCTCGCGGCGCCCGGCCACCGCCACCGTGCCATTGGCAAGCGTCGCCACGTTTTGGATCTGCACCTGGTGCACGGTGGCGAGTTGTTTCACTTGCACGTCGAAATCGAGCTGTTGCGCGCCCTTCTCCAACTTGACGGCGAACGCCTGATCGCTCGATTGCGTGGCCTTGTGCTGACGCAAGTCCGCGCTGTCGCCAAGGCGTCGCAGTTGTTTCTCGAAAGCGCCCAGCACCTCCTTGAGCGTTGCGACACCGCTTTGGCGGGATTCGGTGCTGGCCTTGTCTTTCCCGAGGCGGCCGAACTCCGCTCGCATGCGGTTGGAGGCGACATCTTGGGCCAGCTTCTCGATTCGGTCTTTCACTTGCAGCATGGCGGAACTCCTGGTTCAGGGTGGGCACGAGACGCGAAACGCGTGGTTTTCCCCACCAAAGCGACCTCCGTGCGCACTTTGTCAACGCCAGGGGTCGAGGGGATTTCCTCATTTCGCGTCCGTGCGCTCCCTCCCCGCTGCCAAGTCGCCAGCGCCTCGGCGGCTTGCTCGCGCGACTCGCGCTGCCACGCCGCCTGTCGCGCGGCCGTTTCGTGGCGCGCGACAAGTGTTGCCACGCCTTCACGCCGACGCTGCGCATCACGCACCGCCTGCGCCGCCACCGACTGCCAGCGCGCCAACTGCGCCATCGGCGCTTGCTGCGTCTCGATCATCTCCACGAGCGTGCGCTTGTAATCGGCGCGATTCTGAAAGCTGTGCGCACTCGCGCGCGTGCCGTCGATCGCCACGGCGCGATAGAGCTGCGTGAGCTGGGCAACGTTGCGCGAAAGCCGCCCATGGCGTTGCGCGAGCTGCCGACCATCGCGCTGCGCCGCGTCGAGTTCCCGGTCGCGCATCGACAGCAACGCGCGCAGGGCACGCGGGACATTGGCGGTCATCGGCACAGCGCCTCCAGCTGCTCGCACAGCGCGTGCGGCGCACAATGCTCCCCGTCTTGCTGACAAAGAAAGTCGAGCATTGCGGGATGGCGCGACACGGCGCGATCGGTCTCGGCATGCGCCCCCGGCACGTAGGCACCGAGCGGGATCAATTCGCGAATTTGCCGGTACGCGTGCCACTGCGCCTTGAATGCATGCGCCGCGCTCGCGTGTCGCCCGCCCACCGCCTGCGTCATGCAGCGACTCACCGACGCGCCGATGTCGATCGCCGGGTAGTGCCCCGCGTCGGCCAGTTCCCGAGACAGCACGATGTGACCATCGAGCACTGCACGGGCCGTATCGACCACGGGGTCCTGCATGTCGTCGCCCTCGGCCAGCACGGTATAGATTGCGCTCAGACTGCCCGAGCCCGCGCCATTGCCCGCGCACTCGACCAGACGCGGCAAGCGGGCGAACACCGACACCGGGTAGCCACGTGCCGCAGGCGCTTCGCCGAGCAAGAGCGCGACTTCGCGGCACGCCATGGCGTAACGCGTGAGCGAATCGACGAGCAAGAGCACGTCGTGGCCCGCATCGCGAAGATGCGACGCGATGGCGTGGCACAACTCTGTGGCCTTCATGCGCTGCGCGGGCGGTGCGTCCGCCGGCGCGGCAACGACGATGGCCTTGGCAAGCCCGGCGCGCCCGAGTGTCTCGGTCACGAACTCGCCGACTTCGCGCCCCCGCTCGCCGATCAGTCCGACCACGACGATCTGCGCGTCGGTGTGCCGGGTCATCATGCCCAGCAGCACACTCTTGCCCACCCCGCTACCGGCGAACAATCCCACGCGCTGCCCCTTGCCCAGACTCAGCAGCCCATCGATCGCGCGCACGCCCACGGCGAGCGGCTCGGTAATGGCGCGCCGATCCAGCGGTGCGGGCGGCACCCCGTGCGTGTTGAGCAACGCATCCCCGCGCAATGGGCCCTTGCCATCGAGCGGCCGTCCGAAGGCGTCAACCACGCGGCCAAGCCACGCGGGCCCAATGCGCAGCGCCTGCGTCGAGTGCCCTGGCAGAACGCGGGCGCCGGGCACCACGTCGGCCACGCACGCATACGTCAATAGATGCAACGCGCCGTCGGCAAACCCCACCACTTCGGCGTCGGTCCATCGACCGGCGGCGGTCTCGACGCGGCAAGGTTGTCCGAGTGCAAACCGTTGGCCTCGCGCTTCGAGCACCGCACCGTTGGCCCGCGTGACGAACGCCATCGGTGTCGCAAGTGCGATTTCGTCGTTCATCGTTGAGCCTCTTCTGTCTCGGTCGGCCAGGGGGCCTGTACGCACGCGTCGACCCAGTCGGCCAACCGCCGCTTCACGGCTTCCTGAGCGGCCGTTTGCCGACCGTCGCACCCGGCGTCGTACCAGAGACCGTCGACGTCGACGCGGCCGTTGCCGCGAGCGAGAGAAGGATCGGCAACGATGCGCCATCCCGGGGGGGCGCCATCGTCACCGATGCGCGCCGCGAGCGCGTGTGCGTCGTCGGGGCTGACGTACACGGTGACGCCCTCGCCGCTCGCGCCCAACTGCACCAGCAGTCGCTGCACGATACCGGCGATATCGGCCGGCGCCGTGTGCAACTCGCGCTGTACGATCGCTTGCACCGCACGCGTCGCCACGTCGCTGATGACGTCCAGCGCGCCTGCCGCGAGTCGCGCGTGCACCTGCTCGCGCGCCGCCCGCAGCGCCGCAAGCGGTAGAGAGATCGCGTCGAGTTCGTCGCGCAGCCGCACGGCGTACAACGCCTGCAAGCGCGCCTCGGCAGCTTGCTCGCCATCGGCGCGTCCGGCGTCGAACGCTTCCTGCCACACGGCACGACGCGACTGCGCAGCGCCATGCGCCAAGCCCTGCGAGTACGCCTGCGCACGCAGGGTCTCCAGATCAGGCGGTACGGGCACCCACCCTCGCTGCGCGGCGGCATCCGACTTCGTGCCAAACCGGTGCGGCTTCATTCGAGCACCTCGCCGTCTGCCAGACGCAGGAAGAGATTCGCGTCGCGCGCTCGCGTGCGCAGCGCCGCCATGATCTCGCTGCGCGCGGCGTCCACGCGCGCCGCCGACACCGCCCCGAGACGCTGCATCGCCTGGGCGAGCGCGTCCTCCTGAAGACGGGACATGCGCTCGCGCACGACTTGCCGCATGCGGGCGTCGGTCCCCTTGAGCGCCGTCGCCCACGTTTCGGTCGACACCTCCCCCACGGCCAGATCGATCACTTCCGGGGCCTGATAGGCCAGGATGTCAAAGCTGTACAGGTTCGCCTCGACGGACTCCGCCAGCGTGGCGTCGTGCGCGCGCAGGGCTTCCATGAGCCGCTTTTGATCGTCGGGCACATGGCCGATGATTTGCGCCGCGAGCCGGGTGCCCGGGACATCGGCATTGTCGGCCGACAGTCCGGCGAGACAACGGTCCGCGATCAGTTCCAGATCGGCCAGCAGTTCGCGATCGACGCGCGTGAGCTGTGCCGTCGCCAGCAACAGTGCTTCCTGCTGCGACTCGGGCAGCGCACGAAGCAACTGTCCCGCGAGGTCGGCGGGCAGATACGCGAGCAGCAACGCCTGCATGCGGTGATGCTCGCGCGAGAGCACGTCGGCGAGCCTTGTCACGCTCACCCATTGCAGGCGCGCCAGCTTGGGTCGAACCCGATCGCCATAAATGCCGTCGAGCACGTTGCTGGCGATCCCCTCGCCAAGCGCTGCGGCGAGCGAGCGTTCCAGGTAAGCGCGCGGTGCGGCGTTCGCACCGCCATGCTGTGTACAGGCGTCGAGGAATTGGTCGACGATGGCGTGCACGTCGTGCTTCTTCACGCTACCGGCACGCGACATGGCGTGTGCCACGCGCAATAGCTCGGCGGGCGCGAGTTGCGCCATCACGGCGGCGGCAGCCCGCTCGCCCATACAAAGCAGCAGCACGGCGGCGCGGTCGACGCCATTGATTTCACTCAGCGCGGAAGTGTCAGCGGGAAGCGGCATTCGTACCCATCCATTGTTTGATGATTTGGGCGACCCGCTCGGGTTCACCGTCGGCCAGGGTTGTCAGGCGCGCCAGCTTCGTATCGAACGACGCCTCCGAGGCGGGCGGCAAGTCCGAGGCGAAGGCCGGTAACGCGGCTTGCTGCGCGTCGTGCTCGGCTAGCTGGCGACGATGCTCGCGAGCCTGCTCGTCGGCGGCAAGTGCGGCAGCCTTGCGGCGGCGCGCACGGCGGGCCAGTGCGGCCCATAGGCCCAGCGCCAGCACGAGCGTCGCGGCGGCCGCGATGGCGGCGTATTTCATTTGTGCGTCGTTCAGCAGCGGGGGCTGGGCGCTCGTCTCGGACGCGTCGACGAGCGCTGCGCGATCGGACACCGCGAACGGCATGGCGCTCACCACCAGCGTGTCGCCACGCGCGGTCTGAATGCCTGTCCCGGCGCGCAAGGCGCGCTCGAGCTCGGCGAGGGACTCAGCGGTCCACCCGTTGCCGCCCGGCGCTGCCTGCGAGTCGACCATCACGGCCACGTGCATTTGACGCACGCGCGGACGGTGACGCTTCGTCTGCGTGATCGAGCGGTCGTAAGCGAACTGACGCGTGGCCGAGGTGGTGCGCATGGCACCCGCGTCGCCCGCGAGCAACGGGGCGGCGTCCACCGGGCGGTTGGTCATCGCCCCCGGCACGCCGCCGACAACGGCGTCGTCGTCGCGCGCTTCGCGCACGGCTTCCTGCATCACGCGCGGATCGGCACCGAGCGCCTCGGTGGTGTTGGACACCAGGTCCTCGTCCATATCGACGCTCACGCTTGCGCGATAGCGAGCGGGGCCGAGGATGCCGTCGAGCAGGCCGCGCACATTGCGAAGTGCATCGTCGCGAGAGCGGGTGCGGACTTCGGCGTTGCCGTGCGTTGCATCGTCCAGATCGAGATTCGCCGTGAGCGGGGTGCCGTGCTGATCGACAACCGAGACGTGCTCCGCCGCCAGACCGTTCACACTGCCCGAGACGAGCTTGACGATGGCACTGACCTGCTGAGGCGCGAGCGTCTGCCCGGCGCGCACGGAAATCAGCACCGATGCGCTGGCCGACGCCTTGGTATGGGTGACGAACGAAGTTTTCGGTGCCAGCGCAATGTGTACGCGAGCGGCATCCACCGCGTCGATCGACATGATGGTGCGCGCAAGCTCGCCCTCAAGCCCCCGACGAAAACGCACGTCCTGCACGAACTGGCGCACCCCCAGGCGTTCGTCTCGGTCGACCAGTTCGAGCCCTGGTGGCAGCTCCGGCGTGACGCCTTTGGCGGCCAGCGCCAGACGCGCGCGTCCGACCCGGTCATGCGGCACGAGGATCGCGCCGGTGTCCGGATGCATGCGGAACGGGATCTGCTCCGCTTCGAGCACGCCGGTGGCCTGCGCGATCGGAATGCGCTGGTGCTGCCCGAAGAGCGGCGCGTAACCGGTGTCGCGCGAATGCCAGGCGAGTGTGGCCGCGGTAATGGCACCGGCGGCGACCACGATCGGTAACGCGCCGCGCAGGTGTCCGGCAAAACCCGATGGCTGCGCGCGCCACTTCAGCCATCGCGCTCGCGATTGCGTGCCAGCGCTGCCCAGCGCACGAAAAATGTTGTCGATTCCCATATGTCGATTCACTTGACCGAATCACGGGTAGTCGGATCGCAATCCCACCACCGTCACTCGGCTAAGGGGTGACGCAAAGACCGCCTGCGTCGTGTGCCAAATTGAAGGAGCACATGGTGACGACGATTCCGTCAACTATCGAAAATCTGCGTAGCCTTTGGGCATCGGCCGCATTCAAAGCTAATTTTTGGTGCGTTTTCCCATTAACACTAGGGTCGATGAGGGGCGCACCACCGCATCATGTACAAGCGCGCGTCGGCGATCAGCCCCCATGCTTGGCCCAGACGTAGCAAAGCCCTCACGCGCGTCACACGTGAGGGCTTTGCTGTGTTTCCACGGCTGCGCGGGGCCGCGTCGGTTCGCGTCAGGCGGCGATTTTCTCGGGCGTTACCGCCTCGTCCTCGACCGAGCTGAGCATCAGATGTTCGAAGGCGCCCAGCGAGGCCTTCGCGCCTTCCCCGACGGCGATCACAATCTGCTTGAACGGCACGGTCGTGACATCGCCCGCGGCGAACACGCCGGGCGCCGACGTCGCGCCCTTGGCATCGACTTCGATTTCGCCGTGACGCGTGAGCGACACGCTCCCCTTGAGCCACTCGGTGTTCGGCACGAGACCGATCTGCACGAACACGCCTTCGAGCGCAATCGTGGACGTCTCGCCCGAGGCGCGGTCGCGATAGACGAGACCGTCCACCTTCTGCGCGTCGCCACGGATCTCGGTCGTCTGTGCGTTCGTCAGCACGCGCACATTCGACAGACTGCGCAGCTTGCGCTGAAGCACGTCGTCCGCGCGCAGTTGCGTGCCGTATTCGATCAGCGTGACTTCCTTGACGATGCCGGCCAGATCGATGGCCGCTTCCACGCCCGAGTTGCCACCCCCGACCACCGCCACGCGCTTGCCCTTGAAGAGGGGGCCGTCGCAGTGCGGGCAATAGGCCACACCGCGGTTGCGATATTCGCGCTCGCCCGGCACGCCGATTTCACGCCAGCGCGCACCGGTGGCCAGCACGACCGACCGCGCCCTGAGCACCGCGCCGCTGGCCAGATGCACTTCGTGAATCTTTCCGGGAATCAAGGCTTGCGCGCGCTGCGTGTCGATCACGTCGACGTCATACGTCTTCACGTGCTGCTCGAGTGCTGTGGCGAACTTCGGTCCTTCGGTGTGCGTCACCGAGACGAAATTCTCGATGGCCATCGTGTCGAGTACCTGGCCGCCGAAACGCTCGGCGACCACGCCCGTCACAATTCCCTTGCGGGCGGCGTAGATCGCGGCGGCAGCGCCTGCGGGGCCGCCCCCCACGATCAGCATGTCGTAGACCGGCTTGTTCTCGAGCGCCTTCGCGGCGCGCACGCTTGCACCGGTGTCAAGTTTCGCGAGCAATTCCTTGACGCTGGTGCGGCCCTGCGTGAACGATTCGCCGTTGAGGAATACGGTGGGGACCGCCATCACCCGACGCGCCTCGACTTCGCCCTGGAACAACGCGCCGTCGATGGTGACCTGCTGGATGCGCGGATTGATCAACGCCATGACGTTCAACGCCTGCACGACTTCCGGACAGTTCTGGCACGACAGCGAGATGTAGGTCTCGAAGCGGAAATCGCCGTCGAGCGCACGAATCTGGGCGATGGTGTCGTCGTCGAGCTTGACCGGGTGACCGCCCACTTGCAGCAAGGCGAGCACCAGCGACGTGAACTCGTGCCCCATGGGCAGCCCGGCGAAGCGGATGCGCGGGGCTTCCCCCGGCGTACCGATGGCGAACGACGGACGACGCTCGCCGGCGCTGTCGTCGCCCTCGGCGTGCGCCACGACGGCGATCTGCGACGAGAGCGGAGCGATCTCGTCGACCAGCGCCTTCATTTCTGCGGACTTCGGACTATCGTCGAGCCACACGGCGATCTCGATCGGACGCGTGACTTTCTGAAGATACGTTTGCAACTGGGCTTTGAGGTTCGCGTCCAGCATGGCGTTTCTCCGTCTCGATGGGGAGTGATGGGGTGAGCGAGGCCCACCGCGCGGGCCACAGGCAGGCGCAGGTCGGCGTCGGGGTTCGGGGTCAGGGGCCAGCGCGCCAGACTCAGGCGGCTGGCGCGCCGGCGATCGTGCGTAGCGCAGGGTGGGGCCCGGTAGCGCCCCGTAGCGCTCGGATCTTGCTTAGATCTTGCCGATCAGGTCGAGCGACGGGCTCAGCGTTTGCGCGCCCGGCGTCCACTTGGCGGGGCAGACCTCGCCCGGATGGGCGGCGATGTACTGCGCGGCCTGGACCTTGCGCAGCAATTCCTTGGCGTCGCGGCCGATGCCGTTGTCGTGAATTTCGCACAGCTTGATCTCGCCTTCCGGGTTGATCACGAACGTGCCGCGCAGTGCCAGACCTTCTTCCTCGATCAGCACGTCGAAGTTGCGCGAGATCGCCAACGTCGGGTCGGCAAGCATCGGGTACTGGATCTTCTGGATCGTGTCCGACGTGTCGTGCCAGGCCTTGTGGGTGAAGTGGGTATCCGTCGATACGCTGTAGATCTCGACGCCCAGTTTCTTGAACTCGTCGTAGTGATCGGCCAGGTCGCCCAGCTCGGTCGGGCATACGAAGGTGAAGTCGGCCGGGTAGAACACGACCACCGACCACTTACCCTTCAGGGTCTCGTCGGTCACGGTGATGAAATCGCCATTTTGGTAGGCGTTGGCTTTGAACGGCTTGATCTGGCTGTTGATGATCGGCATGTCGTTGTCTCTCTGACGGGGTGGAAAGTGTTGACAGTATGCCGAATGCTATCGAGTAATTAAAATTGATTATTAAAATCTATGTAATTGGCTCAGGCTATCGGCGCCGATAGCCTTTGCGCGCGCTTCCGACATGGCCCGCCATGTCGTCCCTGCCGCGTCAGACCGGCCATTGTCCGACGCTCGGTGGCTCAGCGCTGCGGATAACGCACCGCGCGAACCTTGCCGCTGCCACCGCCGCCGCAGAAGAACAGATCGGCACCGTTATGCTCCAGGCCGCTCACGCCAATGCCCTGCGGCATCTCCACGCGCATGAGCACTTCACCGCTGGCGGGGTCGACCTGACGCAGTTCGCTCTCGTCGTTCTCCCACGTGCCGTGCCACAGTTCATCGTTCACCCAGGTCACGCCGGTCACGAACCGATCGGACGCGATGCTGCGCAACACCTGCCCGGTGGCAGGATCGATCTGGAGAATGCGGCGATCGCGGTATTGCCCGACCCAGAGGCTGCCCTCGGCCCACGTCAGTCCCGAGTTGCTGCCGCTGTCGGGCGCGGGAATCGACGAGACGACCTTGCCGGTCGACGGATCGATCTTGTCGATACGCGATTCGGCGATCTGATAGAGGTACGTGCCGTCGAAGGCCGTGCCGGCGTCGCTCGGGGCGGCGATCGTGCGACGAACTTCGCCCGTGGCGGGATCGAAGGCGATCAGGGTATCGCCCGTTGCGGCCCATACCTGTCGGCCGTCGAACGTGACGCCATGGATTCGCTCGTTGCCCGCGAACGGACCGTACTCACAGGCGATATCGGCCGCCATCACGGCGGCTTGGGGACGCGGACGTTCCGCTCGTTGCAGTTTGCTTGTCATGTCAGGCTCCGGTTGTGACGCCGTCGTCGGCGTGCAAGTCCACTCTAGCCAAACGACCATCCAACAGGGAGTAACAATGTCGTCGTGAATTCGGCGAGGGGCGGCGATGTCCATCGACGAGCCCTTGCGCGGCCGAGCGCGCGCACGCGGCCCTCGTGCTCCAGCGCGGATAAGGCGCGCTGCACGGTGCGTTGACTCGCACCGAGTGCAAGGGCCAGGGCGGAAGTCGACCACGCCGCACCGTCCGACAGCAGAGCGACAAGCGACGCGCGATTGCCGTCGATGGGCGGCAGCAGCACCGACACTGCGCGCCCACCTTGCGTGCGCAGCACGAACCCGCGCGGCGTCGCGTCGATGTCGGCGAGTCCCTTGAGCAACGCGCGCAGACGGCCAATCTCCACACGCAGGCGAGCGCGGTGGGTGTCGTCGGGGCGCCGCAGTCGAAACACTTCCGCGATGAGCGTATCGCGGTCGACGTCGCCGGGCCAGGCGCGCGCGAGTTGCAGCGCCAGCGTGAAGAGCGCCGGACGCCGTGCCAGCGGTCGCCAGCTGCTGCCGGCGCTATTGCCGGCGCTGATGCCGCGCCGACAGGCATCGACAACAAGCGAATCCGAATGCAGCAGTCGTGCCACTTCGTCGAGGTTCAAGGCGCGCTCACCATCGGACTGCGCAAGGCGTGCCGCCGGTCGCGCCAGGGCGGCGTGCACGGCCTCGACTTCGGCGATCAGCGCGGGAATGTTGGCCGCGGACGCGGCCGTTTGGGCATGCGCGAGCATGGCATGCGCTTGCGGAATGCGCAGTGTGCGCAGTGCCAACTCGGCGCAGATCAGCGCATGCCCGGCGACGAGGCGCGCCGGGACGGCGTCTGACGGGGTGTCCTGCAGGGCTTGCGCAGCGGCGTCGAGCTTGCCGAGCAGCACGAGGCGGCGGGCAAGCACCAGATGCGCAAGCATGGCATTGGGGATGTCCGCATGCGCAAGCAGCACAGCGGCGGCGGCGTGGAGCGATCGCGTCGACCCGCCAAGGTCACGCATGGCGAGCGCGACTTCGGCGTCGGCGACTACACATCGAGCGCGTGCCAGGGCCTCATGCGGGCCGAAGCTTCGCGCCGCCCGCTTGAACAGCTCTCGCGCGCGGGCAAACTCGCCCAGCTGTGCCATCGCGATGCCGCGCAGCGCGAGTGCTGGCGCATCGTCGCGCAACGCGATCCGACGCAACGCACCCAGCGAATCGCCGGCAGCGAGCGCGCGCGCGGAAGCAGCAATGAGGGAGTCCATCGCGCGATATTACCGGGGATCACGCATGGCGCGCCGGAATGCAACGCAACCCAGAACACCATCACCGTCGGTCTGCGTGACGGTTTCTAAACGGGAACACCGCGCCCTGCCATGGGGCGCGGCAAGCATGCCGTGCGGACGATTCAATGTGACTGAGAGGCCGGGTCGCCGCGACAATCGCTCCCGGAACAGGACGATGCCGCTTTGCGCACGTGCGCTCCCGGCCCGGACGACGTGCCCTGACGTCCGAAACCGATCTGCTGAAAAACGCCGCCACCCAGTTCAAAACCGGAGGCGTAGTGATAGGCGGCCACTGTGGAGCCCAGCGCCACCGATAGCAACAACAACGTTCCCGTACGCCAGCGGCGTCGGACCGTGGAAGCCATGTCTCCTCCCTGTCAGAGGTCGGCCCGCTCGAACGGTGCTTGTCACCGACTATCGGCAACGAGCGTTCCGTCATCTCGGCGGGGATCGAGTTCCCGTCACTACTGAGTCTCGTTTTTTCGCGATTCTGCACGCACTGGACCCCATTTGTCATCCCGGCTATCCCTAAGCCCGCCAAATGTATCGCGATATGATATATTTTTTCGTTTTTGGACTATGCGGCGCTTCTCGCCCGCCCGACTCATGCCTGCGCCTGCCTCGCCCAATCCAACGGTCACCACCGATGCGCTGACCAAGAGCGATTTCGAAGCCCTATCGGAATTCCGCTATCGGCTGCGCCGTTTTCTCAATTTCAGCGAGTCCGCCGCGCGCGACGAAGGCATCACGCCGCAGCAATACCTGTTGCTGTTGCACGTCAAAGGTATACCGGGGCGCGACTGGGCGTCCATCAGTGAATTGGCCGAGCGCCTGCAAGCCGTGCATCACAGCGTGGTGGCGCTCGTTGCGCGCTGCGAGAAAGCCGGGCTCGTCACGCGCCGCCAAAACGAAAGCGACCGGCGAGTGGTGGAAGTGCACCTCTCAGCGGCGGGCGACGCGTGTCTCATGAATCTCGCCGCCCAGCACCGCAACGAGTTGAGCACCTTTGCGGACATCTTCCACATTCGTGGCGTTCATTTGTAATCACGGCATTGTCATGGCTTCCGTTCCCCATACTCCATCGCCTCACTCCACCATGGCCGCGCCCGCCCACGCACGGGACTTTTCGCGTGCGCCGGGCCTGCCTCGACTCATTGCGCTGGCCGCCGTCATCGGCTTTTGCGGTGTGCCTGCCGCGTGGTTGCTGCTGCACCTCATCCAGGGCTTCACCAACCTCTTCTTCTATCAGACGCTCTCGTTCGCGCCACGCTCGCCCGCCAATAACACGCTCGGCGCAGCGGTCATCGCCCTACCGGTCATCGGCGGGCTGATCGTCGGCGCGATGGCCCGCTTCGGCAGCGACAAGATTCGCGGTCACGGCATTCCCGAAGCCATCGAGGCGATTCTGTTCGGCAAGAGCAAGATGTCGCCGCGCGTCGCCATCCTCAAACCGTTGTCCTCGGGCATTGTGATCGGCAGTGGCGGGCCATTCGGCGCGGAAGGCCCGATCATCATGACGGGCGGCGCCGTCGGCTCGCTCATCGCCCAATACTTCCACCTGAGCGCCGCCGAGCGCAAGACACTGCTCGTGGCCGGCGCCACCGCCGGCATGACGGCCGTATTCGGCACGCCGGTCGCCGCCGTGCTGCTCGCCGTGGAACTGCTGCTTTTCGAATGGCGTCCGCGCAGCCTGCTGCCGGTGATCGCGGCATGCGCGGTCGCCGGTTTCGCACGGCCGCTGATGCTCGACGCAGGTCCGCTCTTTCCGATGGCGGAATCCGTCGTCGCACCCATCGCCCTGCTGTCGTGCGTGATCGCCGGCGTATGTGCGGGGGTTCTGTCCGCCGGCATGTCGCGCGCCCTCTACGCCATCGAAGACGGCTTTCACAAGCTTCCCGTGCATTGGATGTGGTGGCCGGCCATCGGCGGTGTCGCCATCGGCATTGGCGGCTATCTCCAGCCGCGTGCGCTTGGCGTGGGCTATGACGTCATCGCAGACCTGCTCGCCGGACACTTCACGCTGCATGCCGCGCTGGCGCTGCTGGTGGTCAAGGCGATCATCTGGGCGATTGCCCTGGGATCGTGCACCTCGGGCGGGGTGCTCGCACCGCTGCTCATGATCGGTGCCGGGCTCGGCACGCTCCTCGCACCGGTACTGCCGGGTGGTGACGTCTCGTTGTGGGCACTGGTGTGCATGGCGGCAACGCTCGCGGGCGTGCTCGGCGCGCCGCTGACGGCCATCGTCTTCGCCCTTGGTCTGACGCACAACGTGAACGCGTTGCTACCGTTACTGCTCACTTGCGGCATCTCTTACGGCATCACGATCTGGATCATGCCGCGCTCGATCATGACGGAGAAGATTGCGCGACGTGGCCGTCACATCCATCGCGAGTATGGCGTCGATCCGCTGGAGCGCCTGCACGTTGGCGAATTGATGACCCGAGAGCCGGTATCGCTGGCCGCCGGCATGCTCATCGACGAAGCGGCGCAGCAAGCCTTCGGCGCGGGCCAGCGTCATCGCGCCTACCCCGTGGTCGATGCCGATCACAGCGTGCTCGGCATGGTCGACCGGCAAGCACTCACGCGCGCGCAGACACAAGGGCTGCAAACGCTGGGCCAACTGTATGGCGCGAATCCGCCGCTCGTCGCGCTGGCGTCGGAGACGGGGCGTATCGTGTCGGCACGTTTCGCCGCGCATCACCTGGAACGACTGCCGGTCGTGAGCGATGCCGCTTCACGCAAGCTCGTCGGCATCATCAGCCGCAGCGATCTGGTCAAACCGGCTGAGCACTGGCGCTCGGAAGAAGAAGTGCGCGAGCGCATGCTTCATCTCGGACGCCGACGTAGCTGATTCTCGATACGACGACGCGCCGTCAACCAGGGTTGACGGCGCGTCAGAGCGAGAAGCGACGAGACGACCGTTATTGGTCAGTGCATCGGCGCCGAGTTGCGCGCGTCGCGCGACGCAGACGTCGAATTGCCGTGGGCCCGTTCCCAGGCATTCTTCGCTAGCAACGCCAGCATGGCGATCACAGCCGGCATGGCCAGCAGCGAGAACGTCGACGCGAACCCCATGTGACGGCGCATCAGTTCCGCGCCCAGCAACGCCCCCGCAATCCCGCCGAAGCGCCCCACACCGAGCATCCACGCCACGCCCGTGGCGCGGCCGTGCGTCGGATAGAACATTGCAGCCAACGACGGCATCGACGACTGCGCACCGTTCATCGCCGTGCCTGCCAGGAAAATCAGCACGACCAGCGCGCCGATGTTGCCCATCGCCTGCCCCACCGCATACACCAGCACGGCCGTGAGCGCGTAGCCTACGGCGACCACTTTCTGCGCGTTGAACTTGTCCATGCACCAGCCCGACAGAATCGTGCCGATGCCGCCGCCCAGCGGGAACAGGGCCGTGATCAGCGCAGCCCGTTCGATGGTGAACCCGGCATCCTTGAACAGCAGCGGCATCCAGCTCGTGAGCAGATAGAAGATGACGAGTCCCATGAAGTAGGTCACCCACAGCATCAGCGAACCGAAGCCATATTGCTTCGAGAGCACGACACCGATGGCGGAACCGGCCCGCTTCGGGGCCGCTTCATTGACCGTAAAGGTGCCGACGTCATCGAGCGACTCGCCCGAAATCCGCGACAGGATGCGGCGCACCCGCTCGATCGGCTTTTGACGCACCACGAGAAACTTGACCGACTCCGGCAGGCAAAGCATCAGCAGCACCGACAGCACCAGCGGCAGCACGCCGCCGAGCACCAGCACGCTATGCCAGCCAAAGTGCGGAATCACCCACGAGGCAACGAATCCCCCCACCGACGCACCCAGCGGAAATCCGCAGAACATGGTGTTGACGATCACCGCGCGACGCGCTTCCGGCGCGTACTCGGAAATCAGCGTCACGGCATTCGGCATGGCCGCGCCGAGCCCCAGCCCTGTCAGAAAGCGCAGCGCCGTGAGCGTTTCGAGATCCTGAGCGAAAGCCGTCGCGAGACTTGCGATGCCGAAGAAGACGACCGAGAGCACCAACAGCGTCTTGCGCCCGAGCTTGTCGGCGAGCGGCCCGGCGAAGATCGCCCCGCCCGCCAGACCGAAGAGCGCCGCAGAGAGCACCGGACCCAGCGAACCTCTGTCGATGTGCCACTGCTGCACCAGCGAAGGCGCAATGTAACCGATGGCCGCCGTATCGAAGCCGTCGATGGCGACGACGAAGAAGCACAGGATCAACGCCACCCACTGATAGCCGGAAAACCGGTGTGCGTTGATATAGGTGGGCACATCCACCGTTCTCGTCTGATGCATGAAACTGTCTCCTCGGGGCGTGGCCGCCCCGGTTGTCGTCCCGTCATTATTCTGGATTTCGCCGCCACCGATGCGCGTCCGGTGCCATGGCGTGGCGCGCTTGTCGGTCGCCTTGATTCGACGGATTTGCGGCGTCGATTTTGTGCCGCTACTGTAAGGCCTTCCAGTGGCCGTCAAAATGATCTTTCGTCAGATCATCCATAACGGCCGGTTATACGCGCGAGCAGGCGAGCACTGGCGCCCGCGCGCCGATGCCCCGCCCTGCGCCTCAGGCAAGCGGCAGCCCCACATAGTTCTCCGCGAGCATGAGCGATGCCGCGCGCGAACTGACAACGTACTCCAGTTCCGAGCGCTGCATCTGTTGCTCGAACGGCGTGGCGTCGTCGAGGCGGTGCATCATGCGCGTCATCCAGTACGAGAAGTGCTCCGCGCGCCAGATCCGCTTGAGCGCCGCCTCCGAATATCCGTGCAAACCGGCTTCATTATCGCGATGGAAGAAATCGTCGAGCGCGCGCGCCAGACGCCACACGTCGGCCACGGCCAGATTCATGCCCTTGGCGCCCGTCGGCGGCACGATATGCGCCGAGTCGCCCGCCAGGAACAAGCGACCGTACTGCATCGGCGTGGCGACGAAGCTTCGCATCGCGATCACGCTCTTCTGGAAGATCGGCCCCTCCTTGAGGCGCCAGCCGTCGTCGCTTTCCGTGCGCATGTGCAGCTCTTGCCAGATACGCTCGTCGCTCCACGTCTCGGCGCGCTCGCTCGGATCGCATTGGAAGTACATGCGCTGCACCGTCGGGGAGCGCGTGCTGATCAACGCGAAGCCGCGCTCGTGTGCCGCGTAGATCAGTTCGTCGGACGACGGCGGCGCCTCCACCAGCACACCGAACCAGCCGAACGGATACACGCGCTGATATTCCTTGCGCACCGAGGCGGGCATGGCCGGGCGGCACACCCCGTGGAAGCCGTCGCAGCCCGCGATAAAGTCGCACGTCAGCCGTCGCACCTGGCCGTCCACCGTGAATTGCACGCTCGGTTTCGTGCTATCGATGTCATGCACCGAGACGTCCGACACGTCGAACAGGATGTCGCCCTGCACCGCTTCGCGCGCTGCGATCAGATCCTTGATGACTTCGTGCTGCGCATAGACCGTAATGGCGCGGCCGGTCAGTTCGGTCAGCGCAATGCGATGACGCTGGCCGCCGAATGCCAGCTCGATACCGTGATGCAGCGCACCTTCGCGACGCATGCGCTCGCCCACGCCCGTCTCGTTGAGAATATCCATCGTGCCCTGCTCCAGCACACCGGCGCGAATGGTCGATTCCACGGCAGCGCGCGTGCGCGATTCGAGCACGACCGATTCGATGCCTTGCAGATGCAGCAGATGGGAAAGCAGCAGTCCGGCCGGACCGGCACCGACGATGACGACGGGGTAATGGGTTCGCATGCGTTGTCTCCTGTAGTGGCATTGCCCGTGCCTGGCACACCCGTGCCGGGGTATCTCGCGACGGAGCGACGGCCTGCATGCGGCTTGCATTTCTCTGCTGCCTTGCGCTTGCTGCACCGAATTGGGACTACGCGTAAACGAGCATCCCTGAACCGATGGACACGCCTTGTCACGAGGGGCGAATGCGTCATATCTTATGGACCGCATGCGTCGAGTTGAATGGATGAATCGACGCCTTTCTTGTACTTTTTCGACAACTTCGACCAAGGGAAAACCAGTATGTCAGGCGCGTCACCCCGGCTGCGCGCGGCGCGCGAGGCGATTCCGGAATTCTCGCTGTATGGTGAATTGACGGGCACCGACAGCGCCGATTTCGTCCATATCGAGTGGATTGAGACGCGCAGCCGCCTCTACGACTGGCATATCGACACGCACCGGCATCTGGGACTGTTCCAGGTGCTGGCGATCTTCGAAGGGGCGGTGGAGGCGAACGTCGACGACGCCACGTGGGAGGTGCAAGGCCCGGCCGTCATCACGGTGCATCCGTCGGCCGTCCATAACTTCCGCTTCTCGCGCGGCGCGCACGGCTTCGTGTTGACGATGGCGCAGAGCGTGCCGTTCGATGCCGCGCTCGGCGCCGATGCCGACATGGCGTCGCTGCTGCGCAAGCCGTGGCTATTCCCGCTGGGCGATGCACCGCAAACGCGCGACCGTCTCCATACGTTGCTCGGTCTCATCATGGACGAGTTTTCGCGCCCGCAACTCGGGCATGCGGAAATGGTGGGATGGCTCACGCGCAGCGTGCTGTTGCTGCTCGCGCGCCTGCATGCGCATCACGATTCGGCGACACGGGCCGGACGCACCGAGCTGGATTTGTTCGCGCGCTTTCGCGCCCTTGTCGAGACGCATTACACCGAGGCATGGGCTGTGCCGGCCTACGCCGAACGACTGCATGTCACCGAGAGCAAGCTCAATCGGTTGTGCCGTCGCATCGCGGGAAAATCGGCCTTCGATCTGGTGCAGGACCGATTGATGCTCGAAGCGCGCCGCAAGCTGATCTATATTCCCGCGCCGGTCTCGCACGTGGCTTACGAACTCGGCTTCCAGGACCCGGCGTATTTCTGCCGCGTCTTCAAACGGCATGTCGGCGTCACACCGTCGGCGTTCCGCCGCAACGCGCAACATGCCCACTTGGGCGACGCATCATAACCTCATGCCCCGGGGGCTGGTCTTCCCTGTTGAAGGCCCGCCCCCCCGGCGACGCACCGATTCTCAGATTCCCCGATGCGTCGGCGCTCAGTGCTTACGCATTGGCCGGCGTCGGCACGCGCAGGAAGCTCAAGAGCGCCTCAGTCACGGCCGGGGCACACTCGATATTGGAGATATGCGCGCCCGGCACGACGATCTGCTGCGCGCCAGGAATCCGTTCGAGCATCGCGCTCGACATCGCGGGCGGCGTCGCGAGGTCCCCCGCGCCGGTCACGATCAATGTCGGCGCGGTGATCGACGCGATCTCGTCGAGCTGATTCATGTCGCGCACGGCGGCGCAGGCGGCCGCGTAGCCCTGCGGCGACAGCGAGCGGAACATCGCCTTCATCCGCTCGATCAGCGCCGGTTCCTGCTCCGCGAATGCGGACGTAAACCAGCGCGACACCACGGCGTCGGCGACGGCAGCCATACCATCGGCCAACACCGTGCGAATGCGCGCATTCCAGCCGTCCTCGCCGCCGATGTGCGCCGACGAGCAAACGATAGCGAGACGCTCGATACGCTGTGGTGCATGAATTCCCAGCCACATGCCCGTCATGCCGCCCATCGACACCCCCGCCACGCTCGCACGCTCGATATGCAGCGCGTCGAGCAGCCCGATCACGTCACGACCCAATTGGTCGATGACGTAAGGGCCCGGCGTGACGGACGAGCCGCCATGTCCGCGCGCGTCGTAACGGATCACCCGGAATTCACGGGCGAGCGCCGGCACCTGCGGCGCCCACATCTCGAGCGTCGTGCCCAGCGAATTGGACAGCACCAACGCCGGTGCGCGGTCGTCGCCGTCGATCGCCACGCGCAGCGTAGCGTCGCCCACCTCGATAAGACGTTCCGTCGTCATTCGTTTCGGCTCCTCAGCGTTGTGCGGCGTCGCGCGCACGGGTTGTCGAACCGGGCTCGGCGGCTTCCATCTCCGCGAAGACTGTCTCGGCGTCGTGGATCGCCTGATTGGCGGCAGGCAGGCCGCAATACAGCGCCGCGTGCATGAACAGCTCCTTCATTTCCTCGCGCGTCACACCGTTGTTGAACGCGGCGCGCACGTGCATGCGGAACTCGTCGCCGCGATTCAGGGCGATGAGCAGCGAGAGCGTCACCATGCTGCGCATATGGCGCGTGAGACCCGGACGCGTCCAGACATCGCCCCAGGCAAAGCGTGTGATGAAGTTCTGGAAGTCGTCGTTGAATTCGTTGCGGCGTGTGAGGGTGCGGTCCACGTGCGCGTCACCGAGGACGGCGCGGCGCACCTGCATGCCGTTGTCGTAGCGTTCCTGATCGTTCATGTTGATTTCCTGCCGGGTTGGGATGGCGCCACGGCGGCGTCGGCAAGCGCGAGAACTCGGCCCACAAACGTCTCGGCAGCACCCAGATAATGTTGCGGGTCCGTCAGTCGCTCGAGCGTTGCAATGCCGAGGCTGCGGGTGATGTCATCGTCTTCGCGCAGGATGTCGAGCAAAGGACGGTGCTGCGCGAGCGCACTGCGGCAATGTGCTTCGACACGCCGATGGGCTTCGAGACGCCCCATCGTTTCGCCCAACGCCATCGTCACGGCCTCGGCCATGATGAGGCCGTGCGTGATGTCGAGGTTTGCCCGCATGCGCGCCGTGTCGACCGTCCAGTCTTGCACGAGCGTGCGCGCGGTGGCCAGCGCACCACCGCACAGCATGAGCAGTTCGGGCAGCGTTTCCCACTCGGCATGCCACGTGCCCAAACCGCGTTCGTGATCCTGCTGCATCGCAACGAACAACGTGGCGGCCAGTTGCGGCGTGCGGGTGGCCGCCGCGAGCATTGCCGCACAGCCAACCGGATTGCGCTTGTGCGGCATGGTCGACGAACCACCACGCCCGGGACCGGAGGCTTCGGCAATTTCGCCGACTTCGGTTTGCGTCAGCATCGCCGTGTCGCGCGCGAACTTGCCCAGCGAGCCCGTCAGCGACGCCGCCCAACTTCCCACCCGCACGATGCGATCGCGCTGGCCGTGCCACGGCGTGACCGCCTCCGACAGCCCCAGGTGGCGGGCGAGCGCTGCGGCGACCACGGGTCCCTGCGTGCCGAGCGACGCCAGCGTGCCGGCAGCCCCGCCGAACTGCGCGCACAGCACCTGCCCACGCACGTTCGCGAGATCGGCGCGCGCGCGCAACAAACTGTCGAGCGTGCCCGCGAGCTTCAGGCCGAACGTGATCGGCAAAGCGTGTTGCAGCCACGTGCGGCCGATCATGACGGTCGCACGATGCTGCCGAACTTGCACCGCGAGTTCGGCAATGAGGCCGTCGAGGTCGGCGCCAAGGTCGTCGAGCGCGCCACGCACCTGCAGGATGAGACCGGTGTCGATGGCATCCTGACTGGTCGCGCCCCAATGCACGAAGCGCGCGGCATCGGCATCAAGCGCTTTTACACGCGCTGTCAGTTGCTTGACCAAGGGAATCGCGAGGTTGCCCGCGCCGGCCGCGGCGTCTCGCAGGGCGGGCCAGTCGAGATTGCCGGCCCGCGCGGCGGCGGCGATCGGGGCGACAGCGGCGGCCGGGATCAGGCCGGCCTCAGCCTCGGCGGCAGCCAGCGCCGCTTCGAAGTCCAGCATGCCCTGCAGCGTGGCGTCGCGCGAGAAACGCGCTGTCACGGCAGCGCCGCGCAGCAAAGAGTCAAGCAGTTCCGTCATCGGAGCGTCGAGAGTGATTAGGGTTGGGTCAGGCCGGATCGCCCTGTTCCGTTGCAAAAAGGAGGAGACGGCCGCGGGCTGTCGGCACTTTCATGCCGACAGCCCGAAGCCGCGCCAGTGTCAGCCTTGCATGACCAGCGTCAAAGGTCGAGGAAAACCGTCTCCTCGCCGCCCTGCATGCGGATGTCGAACCGGTACGACACACGCCCGCCGCTCACCTCGCGGCGTGCGATCAGCGTGTGGCGACGCTCGGCCGGCACCTGTTGCAGCACGGGGTCGAGCGCATTGGCCGCGGCCTCGTCGTCGAAATAGATACGCGTAAACAGATGATTGAGCAAGCCCCGCATCGTCAGAATCACATCGATGCGCGGTGCCTCGCCGGGCGCGGCCGCGCCCGGCTTGATCGTGTCGAAGACAAAACAGTGCTCGGCGTGGGTGCCGGTGCCGCAGCGGCCCGTGCCGGCAAAGCCGGTGCGCTCGATGTCCTCGGCGCTCTGCACGTAGCGCCCAGCGGCATCGGCCTGCACGACCTCGATCAACGCGTCGTTGATCGGTTGACCGGCGCCGTCGAGCACCTGTCCGACCACGCGAATGGCCTCACCTTCGGCACGATCGAGCGCCACCACGGGGGTGAAGGCGCTCTTGAAGTCGTAACGGTACTGCTCCGGCGACAGGCCATAAGCGAAGTACGGGCCGACGGTCTGCGACGGCGTTTGCTGATAATCGGACATGACTCAGGACTCCATCGGCGTTTGGTCGGCACCGCGCAGGACGATGTCGAATTCGTAACCCAGTGCGTACTCGGGCTCGGTGATATCCATCGAGAAGCGCGCAATCAGACGGTCGCGGGCATGCGCCGGGGTGGCCTGAAAAATCGGATCGTAGCCGAGCAGCGGATCGCCCGGGAAGTACATCTGCGTGACCAGCCGGGTCGCGAAATACTCACCGAACACCGAGAAGTGCAGATGCTGCGGACGCCACGCGTTGTGGTGGTTCTTCCACGGGTAAGCGCCTGGCTTGATGGTCAGGAATTTGTAACGGCCCTGCGCGTCGGTCAGCGCGCGGCCGGCACCGAGAAAGTTCGGGTCCAGCGGGGCGTCGTGCTGGTCGACCTTGTGCACGTAGCGGCCGCATGCATTGGCCTGCCACAGCTCGACAAGCGTGTTCGGCACCGGACGACCGCCTTCGTCGAGCACGCGGCCCGTGACGATCATGCGCTCGCCAAGCGGCTCGCCGTTGCGCACCGCATTGCGCGTCAGGTCGCTATCGAGCGCCCCGACGATACCGTGACCGTAGACCGGCGAACGCAGGTTCGCGAGGTTCTGCTTGACGGGCACGAGCAGTTGCTTGGGGCCGCGCAGCGCCGTGGACTTATACCCGCTGTCGATCAGCTTGGGATGCGAATCCCAATCGCGGGGGCGCAGGACGGTCGTCGAATTCGACATGGTCTCACTCCATTTTGTGTTGACGAATCTGGCTTGCCGCCAGCTGGTTTTCGACACTATATCCATAATCAATGGATATATTTATTGACATTTTCTTAGGTTTTTCATAACTTTTCGGCATGGAAAGACATCGACTCGACGGGCGCATCAAGCTGCGCCATCTGCAATGCCTGCTGGCGGTTGCCCAACACGGCAGCCTGCAGCGTGCCGCGGAAGCCCTGTCCATTACGCAACCGGCCGTCAGCAAGACGATTGCCGAACTCGAAGGCCTGCTGGGCGTGCGTCTGTTCGAGCGCGGGCGCAATGGCGCGCGCCCCACCGCACAGGCCGAACTGTTTCTGCGGCATGCGGGTGCAAGCGTGAGCGCACTGCGTCAGGGCATCGACGTGCTCGCTCGCGCCAACGGCCAGACGGGCGGCGTGATCGAGATCGCCGTTTTGCCCACCCTGGCGGCCGCCATGATGCCCAGTGTCCTCGAAACGTTCCGGCGCGAATGGCCGGGCATCGTCGTGCAAGTCCACACCGGCGCCAATCAACAGTTGCTCACGCAGTTGAAGTCCGGACAGGTCACGCTGGCGCTCGGCCGGATGTCGGACCCCGAGGGCATGGCGGGCCTCACCTTCGAGCACCTGTGCGCAACCCCGCTGAGCGTGGTGGTGCGTGCGTCGCATCCGCTCGTTCAGCAGCGTAGCGTGTCGATGGCCGACATTGCGCGCTATCACGTGGTGCTGCCGCCGAACGGCACGATCCTGCGGCATACCGCCGATGGCTTCTTGCGCGCGCATGGCGTGGGCATGCTCGACGACTATTCCGAGCTGCTCTCGATGTCGCTCGCGCGCGCGATGACCTTGCGCGACGATGTCATCTGGATCGCCTCCGAAATCACCGTGCAGGACGACCTTGCCGATGGCGTGCTGTGTGCTTTGCCGTTCGCGACGAAGGGGACCGAGGAGTCCATCGGCATTCTGTGGCGCAACGACACCGTCCCGACGCCGCCGGAACAAACGCTCATCAGCGCCATGCGCGAAGCGGCACGCGTACGCTACGGCACACCGGGCGTACGCTGACCACAGCACGGCGTGACCGTTCACGCCCGCCGCCCGCCGCCCGTCACGCCGCCGACGCGATGTTCTGCCGCGTGTCCGCGAGCCCGAGCATGCGCACTGCGTTGTCCTTGAGCACAAGCGGTTTGACCTCGTCGCGAAACCCCGCCGTCTCGAAGTCGCGCAACCACCGGTCCGGCGCGATGAGCGGAAAATCCGAGCCGAACAGCATCTTCTCGCGCAGCAGCGAATTCGCGTATTGCATCAGCTCCGGCGAAAAATACTTGGGCGACCACCCCGACAGATCGATGTAGACGTTCGGCTTGTGCAGCGCGATGGACAGGGCTTGCGATTGCCACGGCCACGACGGGTGTGCGATCACGATGTTCATGTCCGGGAAGTCGGTCGCCACGTCGTCGAGATGGATCGGCTCCGAGAACTTGAGCCGCAACCCGCCGCCGCCGGGCATGCCTGAGCCGATACCGGAATGACCGCTATGAAAGACCGCAGTGAGCTGGTATTCGGCAATCAGCTCGTACATCGGGTAGGCCATGCGGTCGTTGGCGAAGAATCCCTGCATGGTGGGATGGAACTTGAAGCCGCGCACGCCGAATTCCTCGACGAGCCGCCTCGCCTCGCGCACGCCCATGCGTCCCTTGTGCGGATCGATGCTCGCAAATGCGATCATGATGTCCGCGTTCTCCTGCGCGAAGCCCGCGATCTCCTCGTTCGGAATACGGCGACGCCCGATGTTCGCCTCGCAATCGACGGTAAACATCACGAAGCCGATATTGCGCGCGCGGTAATGCTCGATGGTCTCGGGAATCGTGGGGCGGCGATTCTGCTTGAGCACCGTGCCGAAATATTTATCGGCCGCGTCGTCGAACGCCTTGCCGAACAGGTCCGGTGGCTCACAGCACGACACTTCCGCATGCACGTGCGTATCGATGGCGATGAGCTTGTCGAGATTCATTCGGCGGTCTCCGGGTCACGGATTTGCGCAGCGACGATCGCCATCGCACGACGCGTCTCCGGCAGGCTGAACTTCAACCAATAGCGCGCCGCGCGGCGTTTCCCATCGGCGACGGGCCCTTGGACGCGGTGCGCCGCCAGCGCCGCCTGCGCCCAGAGGCCTGCCATCGACAGGCCATGCACCACGCGCATCACCTCGCCCGCGACACACAATGCCGCGCGGGGCGATGTTCGCGCCAACGCGATGACCGACGGCATCAGCAACGTCCACTCGTCGAGCACCGTCAGCGCGGCGTCGAAGCCATCGCGCGTGTCGACGACGATGCGCGCGTCGCTCACCTGCGCACGCGCCCACGTCAGCCATTGCGACAACGTGGCGCCGTCGTCCTTGACGACCTTGCGCAGCATCAGGTCGATGGCCTGAATTTCATTGGTCCCTTCATAGATCATCGGGATACGCGCGTCGCGCAGAAACTGCGAGATGCCGGTCTCTTCGACATAACCGTAGCCCCCGAAAACCTGTAACGCATCGCTGGCGCCCAGGAACGCCTGCTCGGTGAGCATCGCCTTGACCACCGGGGTGAGCAGCGCCGCCAGCGCATCGGCCTGCACGCGCGCCTGCGGCGTGTCGGCATGGTGAGCCTCATCGATGGCGAGCGCCGCGCGATACAACAACAGTCGCGCGCCCTCGACCGCCACGCGCTGCCCCTCGAGCAAGCGCCACACCGCCGGATGCCCGGCGATGGGCACGCCGGCATCGGCCCCCGGCACGCGCGATTGCACACGCTCAAGGGCATGTCGAACCGACATATCGTAGGCGCTCTGCGCCAGCCCAACGCCGGACGCCCCCACATGCAACCGCGCCGAGTTCATCATCGCGAACATCGCCTCGAGTCCGCGATGCGGTGCACCGATGAGGTAACCGGTCGCGCCCTCGAACGCCATCGAGCACGTCGCGCTCCCGCGAATCCCCATCTTGTGCTCAATGCCCGTACAACGCACGGCATTGCGCTCGCCATGCGCAAGCACCTTGGGGACAAGAAAGAGTGACAACCCGCCGCTGCCCGGCGGGGCATCCGGCGTGCGCGCAAGCACGAGATGAACGATGTTCGGGGTGAGATCCTGCTCGCCGCCCGAGATGAAAATCTTCTCGCCGGTCACTCGCACCGTCTCGCGCGCCCCGTCGATCCATTCGGCACGCGTGCGAATCTGCCCGAGGTCGCTGCCGGCGCCCGGTTCCGTCAACGCCATCGTGGCGAGCCATTCACCGCTGACCAGCGGCCCCAGCCACGCATCGCGCAGTGCGGCGCTGCCGAATCGGTGCACGCATTCATACGCGCCATACAGGATGCCTGGGTACATCGTCCAGGCGAGATTCGCGCCGGCCGTGAGTTCCTGCACGGCCACCTGCACCACGACAGGCAACCCCTGTCCGCCCAATGACGGATCGCACGGCAGCGACGGCCAACCGGCGTTGCAATACTGGCGATAGGCATCGGCGAAGCCGCTGGGCGTGCGCACCTCGCCGTCGCGCCAGGTGCAACCTTCACGGTCCCCCACGGCGTTGAGCGGCGCAAGCACTTCACGGGAGAAACGGGCGGCTTCGTCGACGACTTGCACGAGTGTGGCCGTGTCGAATTCACGAAACGGGGCGAGGCGTGTCAACGCGTCGCCCACGCCGAGCGTGTTCAGCACGAACGCGATGTCTTCGGCCGCGCCAAGCGATTGCGGGTACATCATGTCAGCGCCTTGCGGGTGCGAGGATGACGCGCGGGTCGCCCGCCTGCGCGGCATGCAACGCATCGACGGTCACGGCACGTTGGTCCTGCACCGCGCGCTGGTTGATCGATCCCTTGTCGGTGACTTCGCCCCGGTCGAGCGAGGGCGGAGTGTCGAGCAGCATGAGTCGCGCAACATACGTGGCGCTTCCCCCGGCGCTCGCATTCAGTCGTGCGAGCAGTGCCGAGAACGCTTCACGCACGGGACCGCTCGCCAGCACGTCGCTCAGCGGCGCGTGTGACGGCAAACCGCTCAAGCGCCGGCAATCCTCGACGCGCGGGAAGACCATCAATCCGATATCGTCGCGATTGATGCCGGTGACAACCGCGTCCTGCACATAGGGCGCCCCTTCCGAAATCACGCGAGCCCGCAATGGCCCCACGCTCACGAATGTGCCTGAACTGAGCTTGAAATCTTCGGTGATGCGTCCGTCGAATTGCAGACCGACCTCCGGGTGCTGCGCGTCGACAAATGTGGCGGCATCCCCTGTGCAGTAGTAGCCCTCGTCGTCGAACACGGGATCGCCCGACGGGTGACGCCAATATCCGGCCATGACGTTCGGTCCGCGAAAGCGCACTTCGAGCTTGCCGCCGACCGGGGCGAGCTTCACTTCGCAGCCGGGCGCGGGCAAGCCGATGTAGCCCGCACGCATGATCGGCCCGGTGGTGAACATGCAACTCGGCGACGTCTCGGTCATCCCCAACCCCGACATGATCCGGATACGCTCGCCGCAATGCGCCTCGGTCACGCGTTCAAGCCGGTCCCAGGCCGCCTGGGACAGCCCGGCACCGCCGAAGAAGTAGAGATTCACACGGGCAAAGAAGCGCTCGCGCAGGGCCGTGTCGTTTTCGAGGGCGATGGCGAGATCCTCCCATCCCTTCGGCACATTGAAATACACGGTCGGAGAGATCTCGCGCAGATTGCGCAACGTTTCCTCGAACTTGCCTGCGACCGGCTTGCCGTCGTCGATGTAGAGCGTGCCGCCGTTGTAGAGCGCGATGCCGACGTTGTGACTGCCGCCATACGTATGATTCCAAGGCAACCAGTCGACCAGCACGGGCGGCGCCTCGCCGAAGGTCGGGAACGTTTGCAGCAGCATCTGTTGATTGCTGCACAGCATGCGCTGGGTGGTCGGCACGGCCTTCGGCAGACGGGTTGAGCCGGACGTGAAGAGGATCTTGGCGATGGTGTCGCCGTTGACTTGCGCGTGAATGGCGTCGACGTCGCGCGGCACGGTATCGCGCAGCGCATCGAAGGCCAGCGTGCCCCCGTCGCCGCGCGCGGTGACGCGGACCACATTGTCGTCAAGCACGGCGTCCATGGCGCGACCGTAGGCGCCCGCGTCCGTCGCGTACACCAGCCCCGGCTGCAGCAATTCCAGCGTATGACGCAGCTTCCCGAAGTCCGTCGACACGATCGAATACGCCGGCGAGATCGGCGCGAACGGCACCCCGGCGTACATCGCGCCGAGCGCGAGTTCAAAGTGTTCCAGATCGTTGCCGGAGAGGATCGCGATGGGACGTTGCGGCGACATTCCGCGATCGCGCAATGCCTGGCCGATCGCACGCGCACGCTGCAGCATCTGCGCATACGTGATGCCGATCCATTGACCGTCGGGGCCGCGACGCGCTACGAGCCACCGTTCCGGGTGCCGTGCCGCGCCGGAGATGAGCCGGTCCGTGAGACGCGCCGGAAAATCGCCGAGCGGCTCACGCGAGCGCAGATACCAGCATTCGCCATCGCGAATC
This sequence comes from Pandoraea cepalis, assembly GCF_902459665.1. Classification (GTDB taxonomy): domain Bacteria; phylum Pseudomonadota; class Gammaproteobacteria; order Burkholderiales; family Burkholderiaceae; genus Pandoraea; species Pandoraea cepalis. Next base: position 209,015 of record NZ_CABPSL010000006.1, read on the forward strand.
ACGTCGACCCCCGGGTTGCCGATGGCGACCTGGCGATAGCGATGAGCCGCCACGTCGTGCGTGGCGGCGGTGTTGTTGCCTTGATTCAAAACACTGTCTCCTGCTTCGATCCCGCCGCGGCGCTCTCTCGGTAGCGTCCGCGCACGGGCACAGCCTCATCCTGCGAACGATCAGATCGGGTAATGGCGCGGCGTTGTCTGCACGGTGATCCAGCGCAGTTCCGTGAATTCGCCGATCGACGCCTTGCTGCCGAATCGGCCGTAGCCGCTGGACTTCACGCCGCCGAACGGCATCTGCGCTTCGTCGTGCACGGTCGGGCCATTGATGTGGCAAATTCCCGACTCGATGCGCTTGGTCAATTGCAGCGCACGCGACACATCCCGGCTGAAGATCGCGGCCGACAAGCCAAACTCGCTGTCGTTGGCCACTCGCACCGCCTCGTCATCGCCGCTTACACGCTGGATCGTCACCACCGGACCAAACGACTCCTCGCGGTACAGTCGCATCGCCGGGCTCACGCCATCGACGATCGTCGCCTGCATGATCGCACCGTCAACCCGGCACCCCAGCGGCAGATGCGCGCCATGCGTGCGAGCGTCCTCGACCAGCGCCGCCACGCGCGACGCCGCCTGCGCGCTCACCATCGCACCGAGCACACTGTCGGGCGACGTCGGCGACCCGGCGCGCAACGTCGCCGCCTTCGCCGTGAGCTTTTCGACGAAGGCGTCCGCGATGCGCGCGTCGACGATCACTCGCTCGGTCGACATGCAGATCTGCCCTTGATTGAAGAACGCGCCGAACGCAATGCCGTCGACGGCGGCGTCCAGATCGGCGTCGTCGAGCACGAGTACCGGGGCCTTGCCGCCCAACTCCAGCAGCGCTGGCTTGAGATGTTCCGCGGCGAGGCGCGCGATGATGCGACCCACGTGCGTCGAGCCGGTAAAGTTCACGCGCCTGACAGCCGGGTGCGCAATCAGTCGCGCCACGATCTCGCCGGCATCGTGCGGCGCATTCGTCACGACGTTGACCACCCCGTTGCCCAGCCCCGCATCGTGCAGACAGGCACCGATCAACGCATGCACGCCGGGGCATTGCTCCGACGCCTTGAGCACGACCGTGTTGCCGCACGCGAGCGGCATGGCAAGCGCGCGCGTCGCCAGAATCACCGGGGCATTCCACGGCGCGATGCCGAGGACCACGCCGACCGGCGAGCGCACTGCCATTGCAAGACTGCCAGGCACATCGCTCGGAATCACGCTGCCGTCGATTTGCGTGGTCATGGCCGCCGCTTCGCGCAGCATGTTGGCCGCGAGCATGACGTTGAAGCCATACCAATTGGCCATCGCGCCGGTCTCGGCGGCCCCGACGGCGATGAACTCCGCCGCGCGGGCGTCCATGCGCTCGGCGGCCGCAAGCAAGCGTTGCCGACGCGCCGTCGGCGACAGCGCCGCCCAGGCGGGAAAGGCCGCTTGCGCCGCGTCGACGGCCGCGTCGGCATCCGCCAGCGTCGCGGCCGGTGCCCGTGTGGCAACTTCGCCCGTCACCGGATCGATGCGCTCGAACGTTGCCCCACCCTGCGCGCCGCGCCACTGGCCCCCGATCAGCATCTGCACTTCATGCATTGCGCTCTCCCTCTTTCCGGTCACCGATGAACGTTGCGCCTCAGCGCTTGTAAGCCTGCAGGCCCGGCTTGATCGCCTTGTCGTCGAGGAACTGCTTCAAGCCTTGCTCGCGGCCGTGTTCCGGGTCGCGCAGCTGGGCCTGATCGAGTTTCGCGTACAGATAGTCTTCGCACTGCTCCCACGTCAGCTCACGCGAACGCTTGAAACCATGCTTCGCCGCGCGCAGCACGACCGGATTCTTCTCCAGCAACTTGGCGGCCAGGGCCAGTGTGGCATCACGCAGTTGGTCGAGCGGCACGCTCTGGTTCACCAGCCCCATGTCCGCCGCTTCCACGCCCGTGAACGTGTCGCCGGTCATGATGTAGTGCAGCGCGCGGCGATGTCCCACCGTGTCGGCCATGGCCTTGCTCACCAGATTGCCCGGCGGAATGCCCCAGTTGATTTCCGACAGACCGAACACTGCCTCGTCGGCAGCGATCGCCAGATCGCACGCCACCAGCGGCGAGAAGCCACCGCCGAAGCACCAGCCGTTGACCATGGCGATCGTCGGTTTGGCGTACATGCGCAGGCGGCGCCATTGCCAATCCGACGCGTCGCGGCGTACGCGCTCCTGCACGACTTCCGGCCCGCCATCGATCTCGCGGAAGTATTCCTTCAGATCCATGCCCGCCGTCCATGCCGCTCCCGCGCCAGTGAGCACGACAACGCGGGCATCGGCATCGAGCTCGAGCGCGTCGAGCACCTGGATCATTTCCGTGTTGAGCGTCGGGCTCATGGCATTGCGTTTTTCCGGGCGATTGAAGGTGACCCAGCCAATGCCCCCCTCCACCTTCACGTCGATCGTCTTCCAGCGTCCTTCGTATGCAGTCATTTTGCGCAATTCCCAAGTGTTCCGGGCAACCTGTGCCGCGCGCCGGGAGTGGCGCGCGGTGTTGCCGACAGACACATTTAATATCAGGTAACCTTACATTGCAAGCATCACGTTTTCAGTGAAAACCCTGATCTCGCAATATCAGAACGTATGACGCATGCCGAGCATCACACCGGCCTGGCCCTCGCCGGCGGGCGGCGTGGTGCCGCCGCCTCCGCCGCTGACCGAGTACGCTGCGTGGGCGCTGTTGAAGAGGTATGCCGCCTGCGCGTAGACCGCGGTGCGCACCGAGAGCGAGTAAGTGGCGCGCAGCGTGGTCATCGTGCCGCGCGTGTTGTGATCGCTGTTGACGATGCGGTAGACCTCGCCGTCCACCAGCCACGCCGGCGTAATGCTGTACGCCGCGCCCAGGTAGAACAGGTTGGTGTGCGTATTGATGGCGGACGTCGACACGCGACGGCCCAGCCAGCCGCCGCCGACCTTCAATGCGCCGTACTTGTAGTACGCGCCGAGGGTCGTGCGGGTGTCCTTGTCGCCGCTGCTGGCGAACACCGAGGTGGGTTGTCCGTCGAAGAAGTTGACCGCGGCATTGGTGCCGCCACGCAGCTCTTCGTATGATGTGGCGACGCCGAAGTTGTTCGCGTCGTACTTGAGCATCACCGACCAGTCACGACATTGCACCGACTGCCCCGGCACCTGTCCGGCGCAAGTGCCCTGCCCCGGCGAATTGCCCGTGCCCGCCGCGTCGCGGCCGAACGAATACCCCGCACCGAAGCTCAGCCCCTGCCAGCCGACCTGATACGTGACCGAGTTGTCGGTGCGCGCATTGGGGACGTAAGCATCGAACGAGCCCATGCCGTAAATATCGGGGCCAAGGATATCGGAGCCCAGCAGCGCGTAGAACGTCATGGTGTACTGGCGGCCAAACGACAGCGTGCCATACGGGCCCTTCACGCCCACGAAGGCCTGGCGGCCGAACAGGCGACCGCCCTGGCCGAGATCGCCGCCGCGCAGGTTGAAGCCGCTCTCCAGTTGGAAGATCGCCGCGAGCCCGCCGCCGAGATCTTCCGTGCCGCGCAGACCCCAGCGCGACGGAAATTCACCGGTCACACCCGGCATGCGCAACACGGCACCGTTCACACTGGCGTGCGAGACGTACTCGATTCCGGTGTCGACGATGCCGTACAGCGTGATATTCGATTGTGCGCTGGCGATACCGGGCGCCACCAGCGCGGCGGCCACGGTCAATGAAGCGAGCGCATGAGCGCGATGGGGAAATGCCATGGGTGTCTCCAAATAATTGATGTTGTTATCGGTGTAGGCAAACCAGGAACGGCAGACCTGCGCGGCGCTTGCGCAAGAAAATGCGCGACGGCACAGCCCATTGGCGTCCGTCGCGCACAAGCGAGGCCAACCGGCGTGACGCCGAATCAGTCAGCCGCGCGGGGACGACGAATGAGCATGAGGGCGGCCAGCGCGGCCACGATGGTGACGGGAATGCTCGCGCCGATCACCAGGGCGGCACTGCTGCCCACGGCAAGCAGCATGCCGGCCGCCAGTGGCCCGACCACCGAGCCGATGCGTCCGAACGCCACCGCTGCCCCCACACCCGTGCCGCGCATGGCGGTCGGGTAGTAGGCGGCGGCGAGCGCATAGAGCACCGACTGGCCGCCGATGATGAACATGCCTGCGAAGAACGCCGCCGTCGCCAGTACACCGAAGCCCTGCGCCGCCGCGAGCCCGACAAGCGAGGCGATCATGCCCAGGTACATGCCGCCAATCACGAGCGACATGCGCGCACGATCCATCAGGTAGCCGAGGGCGAGCACGCCGACGGCGCTCCCCACGTTGAAAAGAATCTGCACCCAACCGATATCGCCGCGCGCCAGACCGCGCGCCCCCATGAGCGACGGCAGCCAGTTGAGCAGGAAGTACAGCACGATGAGCGTGCAGAAGTAGGAGAGCCAGAGCTGAATCGTCGAGATGCCGCGCCCCTCGGAGAACAGCACCGTCATCATCGGCGCGGGCGTGGCGCGCTGGCCTTGCGAGGTCGCAGCCGCAAACGCGCGAGACTCCGGCAGGCACCAGGCGAGCAACGGCAAGAGCAACAGCGGGCCAATGCCGCCCGCGTAGAAGATATGCCGCCAGTCGGCGTCGCTCACCGCCAGCATGCCAATGGTCGCGGCAATGCCACCGCCGAGCGGAATCCCGCAATACATGATGCTCACGGCCGTGCCGCGCAGGCGGGGCGGCACGGCTTCCGACGACAAGGCAATCAGGTTCGGCATTGCACCGCCCAGGCCGATGCCCGTGAGCACGCGCACGATCACCAGCATCCAAAAGTCCGACACGAACGCCGTGGCAATCGACAACACGCCGAACACCGCGGCCGAGAGCATCAGCACGCGCTTGCGGCCGATGCTGTCGGCCAAACGCCCGCCCACCATCGCCCCGGGCAGCAGGCCAAAAGTGCCCGCCGAAAAGGCGAGCCCCATCTGCGCGACGCTAAGTCCGAACTCCTTGGCCATGCCGCGTGCCGCCACCCCAACCGATTGCAGGTCGAGACCTTCGAGCAACGCCACGGCAAAGCAAAGCGCCAACGTGAGCGCCACCGGACTGGCGAGACTCGCTTGCCCGTCCGACGCCAACGGCAACGCCTGCGCGTTGCCATCCTGATTCGATTTCATGGTGTCTCCTGTCATCTTCGTCATGGACTTCGGTCGCCGCCCTACGAGAGCGGCACCTGATGCGCAGTCAGCCGACGCCGGCGGCGACGCCCATTTAATCAGGTAACCTGATATATAGGGCGGACGTATGGCGGGCGCGACAATGCCGCGCGAGCCGCATATTGCGTTCGCCTTACCGTGCCACTGGAATGCTGTCGCCCGCTTCTCTGCGGCGACGGTCTCCATTTAATATCAAGCTACCTGACAATACAAGTGATCGGCAGGTCGGGACAAACCCGGGGTCAGTCGCGCAGATTGCGCACGAACATTTCGAGATGGCGTTGCACGGCGGCGGCGTCTTCGCGGCTCACATCGGCACGCATGCGCGTGTCGATTTCCTTGGCGACGGCTTCGCATTGCGCGAGCACCCGGCGCCCTTCGTCGGTGAGTTGCAACAGCACGATGCGGCCATGATTGGGGTCGGGCTCACGGGTGATCCACTGGCGCCCAGCCATGAGGCTCACGACCTCATTGGCCGATTGCGGCGTGATGAACGAGCGCTGGGCGAGTTGCGCATTGGAGAGCTTGCCGCGGGCGTCGAGCACCGATAGCGCGGTGAACTGGGCGAGCGTGAGGCCGAGCGGTGCCAGCGCTTCGGACATGTGGCGACGCAGCAGACGGTCGAGGCTGGCGATGACGTAGGTCAGACGCAACTTGGCCCGACGCGGCCGTGCCTCGGCCGAGCCCGCCGCCCCTTCGATCACTTCGGTGTCCGGTGCCCGCACGACATTGTCGTCGGCGCCTGCGGCTGCGGTCAGCGTCTTTTTCTCGGGTACAACGCTCATGATGAGGAAGCGAGGATGCGCAAACAGCCTGCGTCAGTGCTCGCATAGTGCGGGAAAGTCAGCAGTGTAACGCCGCCGTCGCGCAGTGGCGACGGTCCGGCGGCGAGGCGTCGCTGACCGGACCCGCGGCACCGGTTGGCCTGCGATGTCAGCCGGCGAGCCGGCGGAACGTCTCGAGCACGGCGTCGCCCTTGAACGGCTTGACGATCCAGCCCTTCACGCCGGCCGCCTTGCCACGCTCCTTCATGGCCGGGCTGCTCTCGGTGGTGAGCATCACCACGTTGACGCTCTGGTTCGCGAGTTCGCCGCGAATCTTCTCGACCATCGTGAGGCCGTCCATATTCGGCATGTTCACGTCGCTGATGACGAGCTTCACGCCCGGGCTGGCCTTGATCTTGGCGAGACCGTCCTTGCCGTCAACGGCGGTGTCCACGTCCAGGCCGTTCTTGCGCAGAAAGCCGGCGACTTCGTCGCGCACAGTGCTCGAATCATCGACCACGAGAATCTTCGACATGGTGTTGTCCTTGTGTGTAAGAGGGAGTAGAGGTTCGCGTCGGGATCTCAGAACAGCTCCAGCGCCCCGGTTTCGACGGGCTCGGCGCTTGCCTGCGGGGCGTCGCGAAACGCCTCCGGCGACCAGTTGAGGCTAAAGACGAAATGCTGATGCAATGTCACGATCTGGCCGCTGACCGGATCGGTGAGGCGATAGACGAAACACAACTGCGGGTTGTCGGTGCCGAACGAAATGTACTTCTGCTTGTGATTGATCAGCAGCGGCACCTGCACCTGTGTGCGGCCCACTGCCAAGGGATCACCCATGTAGCGGTTCTTGAACGCGCCCCAGATCAGGTTCGTCAGCTCGCCCAGCATGCCGTTGAGTTCGCGAAAGCCCGCCGGCCCCTCGCAGCGGCCGGTATGTTCGAGCAGTTGCATGAACGGAACCTGCTCGGCCTGCATCATCATGTAGCCGCGGCACCAGGCGCTCTCGAGCGGGATCAGGCTGAAGACCTCACCGAAAATGATGCGATCACGCACCACGCCGGGCGGCTCGCAGTGCACGGCGATGTCGCCGAACAATCCGCGAAATACGCCATCGGTGATATCGACCATGCCGCGCACGAGCGCTTCCGGGTATTCATGCTCGACGCTGTCGTCGAGGATCAGAAACTGGCTGACCGACTCGCGGGGGGTGCTTCGGTTCATTATCGTAATTTCCTAGGGCCTGACAAAACCATTGCCAATTCAAAACAATTCCAGTTCACCGCTGCTGTCTTCCGATTCGCTGACGTCGGCATTGAAGTCGAGCGGGGCGTGCGCGCAAACGCATAGCGTGGCCGCCAGACGCACCGAACCATCAAGCGTGATGTCCCACGAGGACAGCAGATTCGGCTTGAGTTGCGTAAGGTGCGGCACGCAGTGCGCACTCAGTACGTACGGCGTCGACATGCCCAGATCGGGGAAGTAGTTGAGCAACTCTTGATTGATCGCCCCGCAACACAGATTGCCAAGTTCGAGGAACACCTCGCGAAACGGCTTGTCGCGATCGTCGCCCGCGAAGTACGCGGCCGTCGCATCGTCCTCGTCGAAGTGCAGCACCAGCAGCATGCGAAAGCCGATGGACGAGATGGTGAACACCACCACGTTGGCATGCCGGGCGGCCAGATCGACCCCGACGTCCAGCGGCGGCGCGTCGTGCTGGCGCACTGAGAGCGGCACAATCTCGCACGCGCCGCTCACCGAGCGTGCGAGCCGGGTGCGTGCGGCTTTATGGAGAATGCGTTCGAAACTGTCGCGGGCGTGAGCGCTGATCACAACGAAACCTGCTGGCTTAGTGAAGACGGGAATGCAACTGCTGCGCGAGGGCTTCAACGCTCGAGAGGGAGGCCGCGATCATCTTGCCGCCCGCCTGAATGTCCTGGAACGTTGCCGTCGTCGTCACGTCGTTGCGAAGCAGGCTGTCGCGATAGCTCTTCGAGAGTTCTTCGGAGCGTGTGGCGAGCGAACGCACTTCGCTCGCGACGATGCCAAAGCCGCGCCCGGCCGGACCCGCGCGGGCCGCTTCGATGGACGCGTTGAGCGACACGATCAGAACGTGCCGAACGATCGACGCCAGTTCGTGGTTCTTCGCGTGCATGTCCTGGTTCTGCGTCATGAGGGAGATCATCTGCTCGTGCCAGCGCTCGAAGGTCGCCGCCAGTCCGCGCAGACGCCCCGCCTCGCCCGCAATGCGCTCGGCCTCGGCTTGCCAGTGACCTTTTGCTTCCAGCACGGCAGCCTCGGACTTGCGCGCCACTTGCAAATCGACTTCGGCCTGCGTCAAACGTGCCTGTTGTGCGGTGAGCGCCTCATCGTGCGCCTGCCCCTGTTCTTCGAGGCAGACGATCGCCAGACGCTCGCGTTCGAGCGCCTGCGCCAGTGCCTCGTCATGCGCCTGGGTCAGCGCGCGCCAGTGTGCCGTGGCCTGCGCCATGCGCCACCGGTGCGCAACGAACGCCACAACGCCTGCGCTGATCACGCCCGCCATTCCACCTGCCAGTAACCATTGCACCGAGTTCATACTCGAATCGTCTCCGAGCGCGGCACGTCGACATCCAGCGCCGGTCTGTCGACGGCATCGGCGGCCACGCTGTTCAGGTCGAAACCGTCGACCACGAGGTTGTCCGGCAGACACACCACCGTCTGGAACTGGCGGAACTCAGCCCCCTTGTGCTCGTCGGTGAAGCGCAGCTCGATGCGGCCATGCTCGCGCCGCACGAAGTCCTGCACCGCATCCATGCCCACACCGCGCCCGGACACCTCGGTGACCTGCGCCGCCGTCGAGAAGCCCGGGCGGAAGATGAACTGGGCGATCTGCTCGTCCGTCACGTAGGTTTCGGCCGTAATCCAGCCGCGCTGCACGGCGATGTTGCGAATGCGGTGCAGCGCCAGGCCGCGTCCGTCGTCGCAGAGCGTGACTTGCAGCATGTTGTGATCGAGGCCGACTTCGATGTCGATGGTGCCGGCCTCCGGCTTGCCCTTCGCACGACGCTCGTCCGCGCTCTCCAGCCCGTGATCCATGGAGTTGCGCAGCAGGTGCATGAACACATCGCGCAGAATTCGCACGGCGGGCGAACGCAGGCGATAGCCGTTGTCGTCGACGCGCACCGCCGGCGCCGGCTTGCCGAGTTCGCTCGCCAGCGACGGCAGCGAATCGAGCACCCCGCCCAACGCTTCGCCCACGCCCTCGGTGCCCAGCAGGCGCAGGGTCTGATGCACGGCGTCGCGCATTGCGACGAGTTGATGCGGATCGTTCGGATCGGCCGCTTCGAGCATGCGCAGGCTCGCGCGGATGTGGGCACGGTCCACCACCATCGATTCCTCGTCGGCCGTCCTGCCCGGGCCTTTTCGACCGAGGCTCATCTCATTGATATGCGCATAGGTATCGACGGCATCGCGCACGCGCTCCAGTTCGCGCATCAGGCCATCCTGATCCCACAGGCGCGCGACGTCCGGCTGGCGCAGCTCGTGATAGCGCTGCTCGGTCTCGTGCACGACGTTCGTCAGGTACTGCAGGTTGTACGTGCGCGCGTTGCCCTTGATGGTGTGCATATTGCGGAACAACTCGGCAATGGCCGCGCTGTCGGCCTGCGAGTGCTTGCGTATGATGCGTTCATTCTCACGAATGAAGCCGGTCGAGCTTTCGATGAAGTGATGGAACTTCTCCTGGCTCACCGACAGAATCTCGCCGATCATCTCCAGCCGCTGCTTCTGCTCGCTGGCCTCGGCCGCGAGTTCGCGCAGCTCGGTCACGTCGCGTACACACAGCATGAGCCGCAGGATCGTGTCGCTCTCGTCGGTGATCGCCGACCAGGTCAGATCGAGTTGCTTGATGCGCCCGTCCGACATGCGCTTGCCGATCTCGCCCACCAGCAAGTGTTCGTTGAAGACAAAGTTGATGGCATCCTGCCCGATGCAGGCCTCGACGGCGGCTTCGACCTGCGAGAGCGCATCCGCGCCCAGATCGCTGTCGCCGAACACCAGTTCCATGACGGGACGCCCGGCGATGTCCTGCGTCTCGAAGATCGCTTCGAGATAGGCCGAGTATTCGCCATGCACGCGCGCGCCGTCGACCACCGTCAGAATGCCCTGCTGCATGTTCTGCAGCATCGCCTGAATGTCGGCCGTCTTTTGCTTAAGTTGCGCCGAGCGTTCCTGAATCTTCTCGATCATGCCGTTGAATGCCACGATCGAGTGCCCGATTTCATCCATCCGACCGACCGGCACGCGACGGGTGAAATCCTGGCTTTTGGCGATCTCACTCATCATCGCCTGCATGCGCGAGAGCGGACGCGTGATCTGGCGGTACAGCAACGCGCCGATGGCCGTGAGCAGCACGATCGCGAGTCCGGTCACGATGCCGATGGCCGTCGTGGTGGTCGAGAGCGTGTCGTTGAGCGTGGCAATGGCCGAGTCCTGCTGGCGCGTCTTCTCGACGCGCAGCGTGTTGACCACCCCTTCGAGTTCGTCGCGATACTGCGCGACCATCGCGAAGAGGAACGCCTGCGCCATGTCCGTCTTGCCCGCCTGCTTGAGCTTGGCGGTGTCGTTGATGGCATTGAAGTAGTTCTCGACGCTCTCGCGGGCCTGGGTCACCAATCCCTTCTGCGCATCGCTCGCCGCGCCTTCGGCCTGACGGGTCAGCGACCGGTCAATGTCGCCGCGCAGCTTCTTGAGGGTGTTGAGCGCCTGTTCGACGACAGTGTCGTCCTGCGCGTAGACCAGCGTCATCGTGGCAATCTGCACCGCCTTGACTTGCGAGACGAGATCGGCGGAAGCGAGTGCGCTCGGCACCACGCCTTCCGTCACCTGCCGAACCTTGTGAGCGCTGGCGCGGGTCTGGTAGACCGCGTAGCCACCGATGATCGAGAGCGCGATAAACGTCAGGATCACCAATAGCGTAATTCGATGACGGATCGTCATGGCGTCGTTTCCCCGGGTCGCACCGGCCCCCGGTGCCACGCGCGATTCGACGCAGTAGATCGGTTGCCGAATTAGTTGGTATAGGCTTCGTGCGACGTGATTATTGCCGGTGAACTGTGACGATTCGATGAATCAACAGAATCTTAATGTGTTCTGTACGCCGTAACGCCGTGTAGGAATCCGAGATGAGTAAGCGCACGCCAACATCGCGTCTGAGCACAACTGGACATGCGCAGCGCCGCCCCATAAGAAAACAGCGCCGGTGGCGCGGTGCGATGCACACCGCGCCACCGGCGCTGCGGGCACAACCGCTGGCTCAGTAGCCGGCGGCGAGACCGTCGCGACGACTGTCGCTCGCGGCGACGTAGCCTCGATCCGGATCGTTGCGATCCAGGCGCCAAATGTACTGGCCCGAGCCGAAGTCCATGTACGGGTCGTCGATGGACTTCAGGGAGTGCCCCATCGCCACCAGTCCGGCCACCGTCTCGCGGTCGAGCGTCGATTCGATATCGACCGTAAAATCGCGATTGACCTTCCAGCGCGGTGCGTCGCATGCCGCCTGGGGTTGCTGGCCGTAGTCGATCATCCGCACGATCGATTGCAGATGGCCCTGCGGCTGCATATCGCCGCCCATCACCCCGAAGCTCATCACGGCCTCGTGCTTGCCGTCGACCTTTTGCGTGAGGAACGCCGGAATGATGGTGTGGAACGGTCGTTTACCGCCTTCGACCACGTTGGCCGACTTCGGATCCATGGAGAACCCGCAGCCTCGGTTTTGCAGCGCGATGCCCAGATCGGGCACCACCACGCCGGAACCGAAGCCCATGTAGTTCGACTGGATGAAGCTCACCATCATGCCCTGCTCGTCGGCAGCCGACAGATAGATCGTGCCGCCGGCCTTCGGCATGCCGAAGTCGAAATGCGACGCACGCTCGGGGTCGATCAGCTTCGCGCGCGCGGTGAGGTAAGCGTCGTCGAGCATCTGCTCAGGCGTCACCTCCATCGAGCGGGGATCGGCGACGTATCGGTAGAGATCGGCAAAGGCGAGCTTCATCGCCTCGATCTGCAAGTGTTGCGAATGCACGCGATCGACCGCCAGACGCGACACATCGAACTTCTCCAGAATGCCCAACGCCATGAGCGCGGCAATGCCCTGCCCGTTCGGCGGAATCTCGTGCACCGTATAACCGCGATAATCCTTCTCGATCGGCTTGACCCAATCGGCGCGGTAATTGCGCAGATCGTCGGTCGTCATCGCCCCGCCATGCTCTGCCGACCAGGCGGCGATGCGCTGTGCAATCTCGCCTTCGTAGTACGCGCGCGGCCCCTCCTTCGCGAGCAGGCGCAGCGTGCGCGCATGGCCGGGCATGCGGATCATCTCGCTGGTCGTCGGCGCACGGCCATGCGGCATGAACGTCTGCGCGTAACCAGGAAGGTCCTTCAGCTCAGGCACCGCCGCCGCCCATTTGCGTGCGACGATATGCGCCACGGCATGTCCGCGCTCGGCGATCTCGATCGCCGGCGCCATCAGATCCGCGAACGGCAGCTTGCCGAACTTCGCATGCAACGCCTCCCAGCCCGCGATCACGCCGGGCACGGTCACGGTGTCGAGACCGCGCGTCGGCTGCTTGGCGATGCCATGCTGCTCACCATATTTCTTGCGGAAGTAATCGATGTTCCACGCGGCCGGCGCCACGCCCGAGGCGTTCAGGCCGTGGAGTTCCTTGCCGTCCCAGATCAGCGCGAAGCAATCGCCGCCCAGGCCGTTGGAGACCGGTTCGACGATTGTCATGCACGCGGCGGCGGCAATCGCGGCGTCGACGGCGTTGCCGCCCTGCCACAGCATGCGCAGCCCGGCCTGGGCGGCCAGCGGATGCGACGTCGACACAATGTTGCGGGCGAACACCGGCAGGCGCGGCGTCGGGTACGGATTCTGCCAATTGAAGTGCGTCATGGGACTCGCTGATGACCTTGGTAACGAATCGTGAAAGTGGCCCACCGGGCGGCGCGGCTGACGAGTCTCGTGCCGCGCTACTGTTCGCGCGGATCGAGCGCGTCGCGCAAACCGTCGCCCAGCAGGTTGAAACCGAGTACCGTCAGGAAAATGGCGATACCGGGGAAAATCGACATCCAGGGCGCCTGCTCGACGAAGTCCTTGGCCGTGTTGAGCATCGAGCCCCACGACGGCGAGGGCGGCAACTGTCCAAGCCCCAGAAACGACAGGCTTGCCTCCGCGATGATCGCGGTCGCCACGGTCAGACTCGCCTGCACAATGATCGGCGGCAGCACGTTGGGCAGGATATAGCGCACGATGATGCGCGCATCCGTCAGGCCGATGGCGCGCGCGCCTTCCACATACTCCTCCGCCTTGACGGTCAACGCCTGCGCGCGGGCAAGCCGGACGAAACGCGGCATGGCCGACACGCCGATGGCAATCATCGCGTTCGTGAGGCTCGCGCCGAGGAACGCGGCCATCGCAATCGCGAGAATCAGGAACGGGATCGAGAGCAGCGCATCGGCCAGACGCGAGACAATCGCGTCGACCCACCGGCCGAAGTACCCTGCGAGCAAACCCAGCGGCACGCCGACGATCACCGCGATGCCCACCGACACCACGCCCGCCGCGAGCGAGGCGCGCGCACCGAAGATCATGCGGGCGAGCACGTCGCGACCCAGCTCGTCCGTGCCGAACCAGTGCAGCGCGCTCGGCGCCTGCCGCACCGTCATGAAGCTCGTGGCGATCGGATCGTACGGCGACAACCACGGGGCGAACAGCGCGACGATCACGGCGAACGCCACGATGATGGCCCCCACGACCGCCGCCCGGTTACGTGCGAACTTGCGCAGCCCGCGATGGCGGCGGCGCGGCAACCGTTCAGGGCTGGCAACGGCCGCGGCGGGTCGGCCCCCTTCGGCGCTCTGCGATGCAGTGGAAGTCGTAGGCAATGCGGCCATGTTCGAAGAGGTCTCAGGCGCGACGCAGGCGCGGGTTGAGCAAGACGTAAAGCACGTCGGCCAGGAGGTTGAGTGCGATGAAGCTCACGGCGGTCACGAGGACCACGCCCTGTACCACGGCATAGTCACGATTGAACACGGCATCGACGACCAGCTTTCCGAAGCCCGGAATCGTGAAAACCTGTTCCGTGAGCACCGCGCCCGCGAGCAGTTCGCCAAAGAGTAGCGCGAGCACCGTCACGATAGGAATCAGCGCATTGCGCAGCGCATGCTTGAGCACCACGGTGCCACGCAACAGACCCTTGGCGCGCGCCGTGCGAATGTAGTCGGTGCGCAGCACGCCAAGCATGGCGCTGCGCGTGTGGCGCATCAACTGAGCCCCCAGCGCCGCGCCGAGCACGAACGCCGGCATGACCATCGTCTTGAAGCTCATCCACAGGTCTTCGGCAGGCGACACGTAACCCGACGACGGCAGCAGGTGCCAACGCACCGAGACCAGAAAGATCAGCAGAATACCGAGCCAGAAGTTGGGGATCGACATGCCGGACAAGGCCAGCACGTTCGCGCCGTAATCGATGGCCTTGCCGCGGTTGGCCGCCGACAGGATGCCCAGTGGGATACCGATCCCGATGGCAATCAGCAATCCGAACATCGCCAGTTGCAGTGTCACGGGCAGCTTCTGCGCGATCAGTGTCGTGACCGGCTCGCCTGTGCGCAGCGAGTTGCCGAGGTCGCCGCGCAGCACGTCGCCGATCCAGAGCGCGTACTGCGTGGGCAGCGGCTTGTCGAGGTGGTACTTCTCGCGCAGCGCGGCGATGACCTGCGGGTTCTGATCCTCGCCGGCCATCGCGAGCACGGGATCGCCGGGCAACATCTTCTGCAGCCCGAAGATCATCATCGACACGATGATGAGCGTGGGTATCGCGACCAGCGCACGATGGAGGACGAGGCGAAGCATGACGGCTCCTGTTTCCCTGGTAATGCCGGACGGTCCCGGATTATCCCTTGAGGCTCACGCCACGCAGACGAATCAGTCCGTCCGGATACGCAACGAATCCCTGCACCTTTTTGGTAAGCACGTACGGCCACGGCTGCACGTACAGATAAAGGATGGGATTGTCTTCGGACAGGATCTTGTCGGCGGCGTCATAGAGCGGCTTGCGCTCCGCCACGCTGGATTTCACGCGCGCCTCGTTGAGCAGCTTGTCGACATCGGCATTGCAGTACTGCCCGTAGTTCAGGTTGCCCTTGCACGTGACGAACTGATGCAGGTTACCGTCCGGATCCACGCGTCCCGACCAGCCGTTGTAGAGCACGTCGAAGTCGCCGCGATGGGCGGCGTCGAGCGCCGCCGCGTAATCCATCGGCCGCAATTTCAGTTGAATGCCCGCCTCGGCGAGCATCGCCTGCAGCATCTGCGCCATCTGATTGGAGACCGTGTTGTTGCCGAAGCTCAGCGTCACGTCGACCTTCTCGAAGCCCGCCGCTTTCAGCAACGCTTTTGCCTTGGCAACGTCGCGCTTGGTCGTCTTGATCGACGCGTCGTAGTACTGTCCCGAGCGCGGCAATGCCTGATTGGCCGGGGTGAAGATACCGCCGCCGATCACCTTGTTGATGGCGTCGCGATCGATGGCCAGATCGAACGCCTGACGCACGCGCTTGTCGCGCAATGCCTTGGGCGCGTTCGCCGCCACATTGAACGTCAGGCCGTAGTAACCCAACCCGTCGATGGAGACGAACTTCAGGTTCGCATCGCGCTTGACCGAGGCCACATCCGACGGCGCGAGGCGTTCAAGCATGTCGAGCGATCCCGAGCGCACGTTGGCCAGGCGCACCGTGGTGTCGGGAATCGGCAGGAAAACGACCTTCTGGATCGGATACTTGTCCGCTTCCCAGTAGCCCGGGAATTTCTCCAGCACCACACGATCGTTCTGTACACGCTGCACGAACTTGTACGGACCGGAGCACACGGGGTGGGACTGCACGGCGGCATCGTCGCTCAGGGTCTTGGGCGCGAGCATCATGCCCGCGCGATCGGACAGCGTGGCGAGCAGCGCGGAATCCGGCGCTTTGAGCACGATGTTGACAGTGCTGTCGTCCACGGCGTCGACATGATCGATGGACGACAGCTCGCTCTTGCGATTGCTCGCGGGCAGGCTACGCGCGCGGTCCAGATTCGCCTTGACGGCGCGGGCGTTGAACGGTTCGTCGTCGTGGAACTTCACGCCCTGGCGCAGCTTGAATGTCCACGTCTTGCCGTCGGCACTCACGCTCCACGAGGTGGCGAGCATCGGCACGAACTTCAGATCGGTACTGATATCGACCAGCGAGCTGCACAGCGAGCGCAGCACCATGCGGTCGACGACCTGCGAACTGCGCGCGGGATCGAGCGAGCCGATGTCCTCCTGCAAGCCGATGCGAAGCGTCGATTGCGCCATCGCGGCGGCTGCGCCGGTCGTCAACGACGCCGCCAGTACAAGATCGAGCAGAACTTTACGCATGCGTGAGATCCCTTGTGGATGTGAGTGGGGAGAAAGTGTTGTTATCTGCCGACGGCCGCATCGGCCTGAGCTTGGCGCGCACGATACAGCGCAAGTCGCGCGCTCAGCGCATCGCTCGGCGCCGCGGCGCGCGCCGGACTGGCCCCAGCGTTCTGAATCTCGCGCCAGAAATGACAGGCAACTTGTCGACCGTCGGGCAGCATTTCGTCGACCGGCTTGTGCTCGCGACACGCGGCGCGCGCATGCGGGCAACGCGGATGGAAGCGGCACCCGGGCGGCGGCGCGGTCGGGCTGGGCAATTCGCCGCCGAGTGGCGCGCGTTCGCGCCGCAGGTGCGGATCGCTCGCCGGGATTGCTTGCAGAAGCGCCTGCGTGTAAGGGTGCAGCGGCGTGTCGAAGAGTGCGTCCGCGCTGGCCAGCTCGACAATCTCCCCGAGGTACATCACCGCCACGCGATCACTCATGTGGCGAATCACCGCCAGATCGTGGGCGACCATGATGAGCGTCAGTCCGAAGTCGTGCTTGAGGCGTTCGAGCAGATTGATGACCTGGGCTTGCACGGAAACGTCGAGCGCCGAGACCGGCTCGTCGCCAACGATCACCCGAGGCTCCCCCGCCAAGGCTCGCGCAATGCCGATGCGCTGTCGCTGACCGCCGGAGAACTCATGCGGAAAGCGTTGTGCGTAATCGGGTTGCAGGCCGACGGTGCGCAGCAGTTCGGCCACGCGTTCGTCCCGGGCACGCCCACGGGCGAGGCCGTGCAACGCGATCGGTTCGCCGATCAGTCCCCCCACGGTCATGCTCGGATTGAGCGACGCGAACGGGTCCTGGAAGATGATCTGAAGTTCGCGCCGAAGTCGCCGCATGGCGCTCGCACCCAACGTCATGATGTCCTCGCCCTGATAGCGCACTTCGCCGCGCGTGGCATCGAGCAAGCGCAACAACAGCCGCCCCAGCGTGGATTTTCCGCAACCGGATTCGCCCACGATCGCGAACGTCTCTCCCGCCTGCACGGAAAATGACACGCCGTTGACCGCATACACCGTGGGCGCACGAGAGAAGCCGACGCGATGACCGCCGAAGTGCTTGGTCAGGTCGCGCACGTCCAACAGCGGGTGCGCAGGGGCGGGGGCGTTCATACGGCAACCTCTTCCATCGGGAATGCGGGCGGTGTCAGGGCCTCCACCGGTGCCAGCCAGCAGGCCACGCGATGCTTGCCGGACAACGTACGCTCGACAGGGGCTTCCTGCGTGCAGCGGGCTTCGGCAAACGGACAGCGCGGCGCAAAACGGCAACCGGCAGGCATGCGTTCCGGTGAAGGCACCGCGCCACGGATGGTCGCGAGCGTGCCCTCGCGTTTGCCAATCGACGGAATCGCCCCCATCAGACCGATGGTGTAGGGATGCTGCGGATCATCGAAGATCTCGTTCACCGAGCCGTATTCGACGATACGCCCCGCGTACATCACCGCGACATCGTCGGCGACTTCGGCGACCACGCCCAGGTCGTGCGTGATGAGCACGACGGCGGTGCCGGTTTCGCGCTGCAAGGTTTGAATGAGCGTGAGTACCTGCGCCTGAATCGTCACGTCGAGCGCGGTGGTCGGTTCGTCGGCAATCAGCAGCGCGGGTCGGTTGGCAAGCGCCATCGCAATCATTACGCGCTGACGCATGCCGCCGGACAGTTCGTGCGGGTAGTTGTCGAGCCGTGTCTCCGGTGCGGGGATGCGCACCCGCTTGAGCATTTCGAGCGCCTCGGCGCGCGCGGCGCGGCGATCCAGACCGCGATGGCGCCGAATGCCCTCCTCGATCTGATGACCGATGGTGAACGACGGGTTCAGCGAGGTCATCGGCTCCTGGAAGATCATCGCGAGACGATTGCCGCGCAGGTCGGCAAAGTCGCGCTCCCCCAACGTCAGCAGATCCCGACCTTCGAACATCGCGCGCCCCGCCACGACATTGGCGGGCGGACTCGGCAACAACCCCATGAGGGCGAGCGACGTCACGCTCTTGCCGCATCCCGATTCGCCGACGATGCACAGCGTCTTGCCGGGATACACGGCAAACGAGACGCCATCGATCAGATTCGGCGCGTCGGGCGCTTTCGAGAACTTCAGCGACAGTCCGGTGACATCAAGCACCGGCCCAGCGTCTGCGGGCATGGTCATGGGCGCGTTGTAGGGGTCATCAATCGTCTTGCCCCGGTTCCGGAAAGCCGGTCGCGAGGGATGTGCGTGACACGATTATGTCTTCCACGCACGCAAAAGAAATATTAATATTTCTTTTTCAAACGTAAATTATTCTTAACCTCTCGATGCTTACGTTGCGCATGTTGAAGACGTTCCGGCTGGTGGCACAAACCGGCTCGTTTGCGGCGGCCGCCGAGCGTGCCGCGCTGACGCAAGCGGCCGTCAGCCTGCAAATGCGCGGTCTCGAAGATGCCGTCGGTCAGCGGCTGTTCGATCGGCGCGGCCGGCAGATCACGCTCACGCGTCAGGGACGCGACTTGTTTCCGCGCGTCGAGCAGATCCTGGCGCTCACCGCCGAGCTGAGCGCCACCTCCGCCGGCACCATGCAGGGCCCGGTCACCATCGGCGCCGTGGTGTCCGTCATTGGCGCACTGTCGATGGCTGTCGCGGAACTCAAGACCGCGCACCCACGGCTCGATGTGCGGCTCACGTCGGCGCGCTCGGACGAACTGACCGATCTCGTCGAGCAGGGCGAGGTCGACATCGCCGCCGTGGTCGCGCGCGCCGACGATGCGCGCGTCGACGGCCTGGTGTGGACGCCCCTCTATACCGAGCCGATGGTCATGGTCGTGAATCGCGACGTCACCGAACCCGACCCGCAGCGCATTCTGGACGAGCACGCGTTTTTGCGCTTCGACCGGCGCGTTCGCACCGGCATGGTGGTGGAGCAGGCGTTACGCGCGGCGAAGCTCGGCGTGACCGAATACCTGGAGCTGAACTCCATCGAGACGATCGTCGCGCTCGTGCGCAAGAACGTCGGCGTATCGGTGCTGCCGCAACTGCATCGTGGCGATTGGCAGTCCGACCCGTTGTTGCGCATCGTGCCGATTGCCGAGCCGCCCTTGCTGCGCACGGTCGGCATGATTCATCGTGAGCATGACTCACGCACGCACGACATCACGGCCGCCATCGCCGGCATGTTGCACGACGTGTGAGTGGATGCTGCGACGAGGGAAAAACGGCGCGAACACTGTCGCGCCGTGACCGAAAATGAGAAGCCTGCAGCCGCGCATGCGATCAATCGCGCGTCTCGAAGGCCTTGTTGATGCGCAGTGCCAGCAGCGTGCAGACAGTACCGGAGAGCAGATAGGCGCTCACCGCGATCAGCCCGAACTCGGACGACAATCCCAGTGCCACGAGCGGTGCGAAGGCCGCGCCGAACAGCCACGCGAAGTCGGTCGTCAGCGCCGCCCCGGTGTAGCGGAAGCGTTGCTCGAAGTTCGACGTCACCGTGCCCGCCGCCTGCCCATACGACAATCCGAGCAGGGCGAAGCCGACCAGGATGAAAATGTCTTGCTGCGTCGAGCCGCCGCCCATCAGGAACGGCGCGAAGAGTGCGAATATGCCGATGAAGATGGCGAAAAGGCCCAGCGTGGTACGTCGGCCGATGCGGTCGGCAATGCGCCCGGAAATGACCGTGCACACGATGGCGATCGCCGCGCCGCACAGTTGCACGATCAGCACATTGTTCAGATCCTGGCTGTTTTTCAGCGCGATCCACGACAGCGGGAACACCGTCACCAGGTGAAAGAGCGCATAGCTCGCGAGTGCGGCGAAGGCGCCGAGAAAGATGTTGTAACCCTGCGAGCGCACCATCTCGCGCGTGCTGATCGGCTCCAGTTGGCCCTCTTCGAGCATCTCCGTATATTCGTGCGTCACCACCAGACGCAGCCGAGCAAACAGCGCGACCACGTTCACGGCGAACGCCACATAGAACGGATAACGCCACCCCCACGTGAGGAAGTCGTCGGACTCGAGGCTCGAGTGCAGGAACAGGAACAGCGAGGCCGCGATGATGAAACCGATCGGCGCGCCCAGTTGCCCCATCATCGAATACCAGCCGCGCCGCTGCGGTGGGGCGTTCATCGCGAGCAGCGACGGCAGTCCATCCCACGAGCCGCCAAAGCCGATGCCCTGCACGAGCCGGAAGAACCCGAGCAGCCAGATGGCACGGTCCCCCAGTACCGCATAGCCCGGCAGGAACGCCATGCCGGCTGTCGCCGTGCCGAGCACGAACAGCGCGGCGGTGAGCTTGACACTGCGTCCCCAGCGGCGCTGCGCGTTCATGAACAGCGCGGTACCGAACGGGCGCGAAATAAACGCGAGGGAGAAGATCGCGAACGCGTACAGCAGGCCATGCAGGCTGTCGGCGAACGGGAAGAAAACTTGGGGGAAGACGAGGACGGCGGCAATGCCGAACACGAAGAAGTCGAAGTACTCGGAGGCGCGTCCGACCACTACGCCGACCGCGATTTCCTCGGGCGCAATGCGCGACTTGCTCCCGTGATCGTGCGCTGTCGATGCGGCAGTCACGCCGGGCGGCGTCGGCGATTGATGAGCACTGCTTGACATTATCGGACCCCCTTGCGGATCGGGATGACCATGACACTCGTGCCAGAAGAGCATCGCAGGTATCGCGAATCGACGCCATAGGGTTTACCCTAAATTGCCGCATCATGGAGGGGAGTCCATGATGAACCCGGTCTAAGGCTACGGTTCCATCGATCGCAGCATGACTTCCCCCAAGTGCCTTCGCGGGGTATTTTTGCTCCCCGCCACCGCGTTGCTGTCCGGTTGCAATACCGTATTGATGTCGCCCTCGGGTGATCTTGCGGTAAGGCAGCGGGACATCATCATCATTTCCACTGTCCTGATGTTGCTGATCATCGTTCCGGTGATCGTGCTGACACTGGTCTTCGCATGGCGTTACCGAGCGTCGAACAAGCGTGCCATCTACACGCCCGAATGGGATCACTCGACGCTGCTCGAACTGCTGATCTGGGCCGCGCCGCTGCTGATCATCATCGCGTTAGGCGCGCTCACCTGGGTCAGCACGCACAAGCTGGACCCCTACCGGCCGCTGGAGCGCATCGACGCCAAACGCGAGATCCCCCCCGACACGCGCCCCCTCACGGTGCAAGTGGTCGCCATGGACTGGAAGTGGTTGTTCTTCTATCCCGATCTGGGCATTGCGACCGTCAATGAACTGGCCGCCCCCGTTGACCGGCCGATCCGATTCGAAATCACATCGACGACGATGATGAATTCGTTCTTCGTGCCCGCCCTGGCCGGACAGATCTACGCGATGCCAGGCATGGAAACGAAGCTGCATGCGGTCATCAACAAGCCCGGGATCTATGACGGCTTCTCGGCGAACTTCAGCGGCGCGGGCTTCTCGGGCATGCGCTTCAAATTTCACGGACTGTCGGCAGACGGTTTCGACGCGTGGGTCAAACAGGTCAAGGCGCGCGGAGACAACCTCACGCGCGACAAGTACGAGGCCCTCTCCCAGCCGAGCGAATGGGTGCCCGTCCACTACTACGGCGATGTGGCGCCCAATCTTTATGACGCGATTCTGAACCGCTGCGTGCAACCCGGGCAGACCTGTCTGAAGGACATGATGGATCAGCCCAATCATCCGCGCGCCAGCCGGGCGCGCACAGGCACGTCCGAGTCGTTGCTCGCCGACGCGATGTGCACGGCCCAAAACACCGTGCAGTTCGCGTCCGACACTCGGCACGCCCCCGGCGAGAGACTTACGCAGTGACGCATACCGCGCCCAACCGTCGACAATGATGCGCCTTGTGCGCGATTGATCCCAGGCTCGAGCTTATGGACATCGTCAAGTTGATCTTCGGCCGCCTCACGCTCGAGGCGATCCCGTACCACGAACCGATTCTCGTTGCGACCTTTGCCGGGGTAGCGTTCGGAGGCATCGTCGTACTGGGCGCCATCACCTACTTCAAGTTGTGGGGATACTTGTGGCGCGAGTGGTTCACGAGCATCGATCACAAGAAGATCGGCATCATGTATGTGATCCTGGGCATTGTCATGCTGTTGCGCGGCTTTGCCGACGCCGCGATGATGCGCATGCAGCAGGCGATCTCGTTTGGCGACAACATGGGGTATCTGCCGCCGCACCACTACGATCAGATCTTCACCGCGCACGGCGTGATCATGATCTTCTTCGTGGCAATGCCGCTGGTGACTGGCCTCATGAACTTCGTCGTGCCGCTGCAGATCGGCGCGCGCGACGTGGCGTTCCCGTTCCTCAACAACTTCAGCTTCTGGATGACGACGAGCGGGGCCATGCTCGTAATGCTCTCGCTCTTCGTCGGCGAATTCGCAGGCACTGGGTGGCTGGCTTACCCGCCGTTATCGGGCATCCTGCAGAGCCCTAACGTCGGGGTCGATTACTACATCTGGGCACTGCAGATCGCCGGGATCGGCACCCTGCTCTCGGGGATCAATCTGCTCGTGACCATCGTGAAGATGCGCGCCCCCGGCATGACGATGATGCGCATGCCGGTCTTCACATGGACTTCGCTGTGCACGAATGTGCTGATCGTGGCTGCCTTCCCGGTGCTGACTGCCGTGCTCGCCCTGCTGGCGCTGGATCGCTACGCCGGCACCAACTTCTTCACGAACGATCTCGGCGGCAACGCCATGATGTACGTGAACCTGATCTGGATCTGGGGCCACCCCGAGGTCTACATTCTCGTGCTGCCCGTGTTCGGCGTGTTCTCCGAGGTGGTCGCCACCTTCTCCGGCAAGCGCTTGTTCGGCTATGCGTCGATGGTCTATGCGACGGTCGTGATTACGGTGCTGTCGTACCTCGTGTGGCTGCACCATTTCTTCACGATGGGCTCCGGCGCGAGTGTGAACTCGTTTTTCGGCATCACGACGATGATCATCTCGATACCGACCGGCGCGAAGATTTTCAACTGGCTGTTCACCATGTATCGCGGGCGCATCCACTTCGAAGTGCCGATGCTGTGGACCGTCGGTTTCATGGTGACGTTCGTCATCGGCGGCATGACCGGCGTGTTGCTCGCCGTGCCGCCGGCCGACTTCTCGTTGCATAACGGCCTGTTCCTGATCGCTCACTTCCACAACGTGATCATCGGCGGCGTGATCTTCGGGGTCATGGCGGCAATCACCTACTGGTTCCCCAAGGCCTTCGGCTACCGGCTCGATCCGTTCTGGGGCAAGTGCTCGTTCTGGTTCTGGTTCATCGGCTTCTACGTCGCCTTCATGCCGCTGTACCTGCTGGGCCTGATGGGCGTGACCCGTCGCGTGAGCCACTTCGACGACATGTCGCTGCAAATCTGGTTCCAGATCGCCGCCGTGGGGGCACTGCTCATCGCCATCGGCATTGGATGCTTCATCGTCCAGCTCATAGTGAGCTTCATCCGCCGCGAGCAATTGCGCGACGACACCGGCGACCCGTGGAATGGCCGCACACTGGAATGGTCGACGTCGTCCCCCCCGCCGGCCTACAACTTCGCCTTCACGCCGATCATTCACGACAACGACGCCTGGTGGCAGATGAAGCAGCACGGCTTCAAGCGTCCGGAGCACGACTTCATTCCGATCCACATGCCGAAGAACACGGGCGCGGGCATCATTCTCGCGGGGCTTGCGACGGTATGCGGCTTCGGGCTCATCTGGCACATGTGGCTGGTGGTGATCGTGGCGTTCGTGGCGCTGCTGGCGACCGCCATCGGCCACACGTTCAACTACCACCGCGAGTACTACATCCCGGCCGATCAGGTCGAACAAACGGAGGCAGCGCGCACGCGCCTGCTCGCGCAGCATGTCTGATACGACGGCACCCTTCCCGGCCGGTGGCGCCCCGCTCGGGGCCCACACGCCCAGCGCGCCGCACGACGGCGAGTTGAAGTTCATGATGACGAGCGACTACCACCCGCCCAACGGGACGCTGCTCGGCTTCTGGGTCTACCTGATGAGCGACTGTCTCGTCTTCGCCTGCCTGTTTGCGGCGTATGGCGTACTCGGGCGCAACTACGCAGGCGGGCCGACCGGTGCGGAGTTGTTCGAACTGCCGCTCGTGGCGGTGAATACGACCTTCCTGCTGCTCTCGTCGATCACCTATGGCTTTGCGATGATCGAAATGCAGCGGCGACGCCAGGGCGCGGTGCTCGGCTGGCTCGCGGTCACCGGCGTTCTCGGTGCGGCGTTTCTCTCGCTGGAACTCTACGAGTTCGCGAACCTCATTCACGAGGGGGCGGGGCCCTGGCGCAGCGCGTTCCTGTCTTCGTTCTTCACGCTGGTGAGCACGCACGGGCTGCACGTCACGTTCGGCATCGTCTGGCTCATCACCCTGATGGTGCAGGTCGGCAAGCATGGCCTCACCGCGCCCAACCGCCGCCGGCTCATGTGCCTGTCAATGTTCTGGCACTTTCTCGACGTGGTGTGGATCGGCGTCTTCACGTTTGTCTATCTGATGGGAGTGCTGCCGTGAGCACCCACGACTCGACCCTGCACAATGCCGACGGGCACGGCCACGATCACGATCATGGCGACGAAGGACCGCACAGCACCCTGCGCGGGTATGCGACCGGCTTCATCCTGTCGGTCATTCTCACCGCCATTCCCTTCTGGTTCGTGATGGGCGGGGTATTCGAAAAATCGAGTACCACCGCGATCATGATCCTGTTCCTGGGCGCCATTCAGATCATCGTGCATATGATCTACTTCCTGCACATGAACGGGCGCTCCGAAGGCGGCTGGAACCTGTTGTCGTTGATTTTCACGATCGTGCTGGTCGTGATCACGCTGTCGGGTTCGCTATGGGTGATGTATCACCTGAACCAGAACATGATGGCGGGTATGATGCAGGATACGAAAAACCTCCCTTGAACGGCACTTCCCTTGAGCAGCAATCGACTTCATGACTCGGGGGGCGCACAGCGTCCCCCGCGCACTTCCGGTGCGCCCGCCCGCCCGTCTCCCCTTCGACTGATCATCCTTGGCGTTATCACGTTGGTGCTGGTCAGCGTCTTCGTCTCGCTCGGGACCTGGCAGCTTCATCGCCGCGCCTGGAAGCTCGATCTGATCGAGCGTGTGAATTCGCGCGTGCATGCGCCGCCCACCCCGGCGCCCTTGCGTGGTCAGTGGGCCTCGGTCAACGCGGCCGCGGATGAGTATCGCCACGTCTCGCTCAGCGGCACGTACCAGTTCGACAAGGACACGCTCGTGCAAGCCGTCACCGATCTGGGCGGCGGGTTCTGGGTGCTCACGCCGTTGCGCACGGCAGATGGGGGCGAAGTGCTGATCAACCGCGGCTTTGTTCCGCCGGGCTGGAAGGAATCCGTGCCGGCCGTCCCAGCGGGTGCGGTCACCGTCACCGGTCTGCTGCGCATGCCCGAACCGGGCGGTGGATTCCTTCGCAAGAATGCCCCGTCGGAAAATCTCTGGTACTCGCGCGACGTCGCGGCCATTGCGACCGCGCGCGGACTAACGAGCGCCGACGTGGCGCCCTTCTTCGTCGATGCCGACGGCAAGCCGGGTGCCGATGCAAGCCGTGCGCTCGACGGCGGCGATGCCGAAGCCTTGACCGGCCGGGCACCGGCACGCGACTACCCCGTGGGCGGGCTCACCGTGGTGCAGTTCCCGAACAACCATATGAGCTATCTGCTGACGTGGTACGCGCTGGCGATCATGTCGGCCGTGGCCGGCGGGTTCGTCATCCGACTCGAACTGCGCAAGCGCGGCTAGTCGAACGCCCTGCAGCCGCGACGCGGTCGCGTGTCGCATCCTTCGGAAATCGCGTTCACGACAACGTGGTGACAGCGCAACAGCTGCCAGGCGGAACCTCATCGTTTCAACCGGTTCCGCCTGTCGATCTGCCTCGATTCCCGCAGCGACCGTCCATCCACATCTGACCCCATATAGCAACAAACGCTTGTCGGCAATGACAAGCGGGCACTTCCGCGGAATGTCCAGAGCCACTCGATTTTGTAATGTGGCCCGTCACGCGGACGTGAGAGACATCATTCCCTAATTAGCCGATATGCGTTAACGTTCCATGGTCGACGGAACTGTTACGCATGCCGAAACAGAGGCAGCACAGACGTCGCCCTGCAACCGTGCCGGCCTCAGGTGCGCAGCGCGGGCGAGCTGCTGGCCGTGCGTCCGTCGCCAGCGAAGTTGAAACTTCCCCCTATCTCGCTCAAACAAGAACATTTATAGACGATGAAAAATCCAACCTTATCCAAAGCGTTTCTGGCGACAGCGCTGAGCTGTGCGCTGTTCAACGTTCACGCGGCCTCGCAGGCGCCGGTCGGTGCCGAGAACGGCATGGTGGTCACCGCCCAGCACCTCGCGTCGAAAGTCGGCGTGGACGTGCTCAAGGCCGGTGGCAATGCCGTCGACGCGGCCGTCGCCGTGGGATATGCGCTCGCCGTGGTGTATCCGGCAGCCGGGAATCTTGGCGGCGGCGGTTTCATGACGATCCAGCTTGCGGACGGCCGCAAGACCTTCCTCGATTTCCGCGAGAAAGCGCCGCTGGCCGCGACGGCCAACATGTATCTCGACAAGGACGGCAACGTCATCAAGGGTGCCTCGACCACGGGCTATCGGGCCGTGGGCGTACCCGGCTCCGTGTCGGGCATGGAATACGCCCGTGAAAAGTACGGCACCAAGACCCGTGCGCAACTGATTGCGCCCGCCGTCACGCTGGCGGAAAAGGGCTTCGTGCTCGACCAGGGCGACGTCGACATGCTTTGGACGGCGACCAAGAATTTCGAGAGCGACCGCGCCAATTCGGGCGCCATCTTCCTGAACAAGGGCCAGCCGTTCCAGCCGGGCGAACGCCTTGTGCAGAAGGATCTTGCACGTACGTTGAAGCTGATCAGCGCGAAGGGTACCGACGGCTTCTACAAGGGAGAGGTCGCCAACAAGCTGGTGGCGTCGATGAAGGCCGGCGGCGGCATCATCACCCAGGCCGATCTCGATCAGTACAAGACGCGCGAACTGGCGCCGGTCGAGTGCGACTATCGCGGCTATCACGTGGTCTCTGCCCCGCCGCCCAGCTCGGGTGGCGTGGTGATCTGCGAGATCATGAATATCCTCGAAGGCTACCCGATGACCGAGCTGGGGTACCACTCGGCGCAGGGGGTGCATTACACCATCGAGGCGATGCGCCACGCGTACGTCGACCGCAACAGCTATCTGGGCGATCCCGATTTCGTGAAGAACCCGATTGCCCACCTGCTCGACAAGCAATACGCGGCCAAAATCCGCGCGGCCATCAACCCGCAGAAGGCGGGTATCTCACAGGAGATCAAGCCGGGGGTGGCGCCGCATGAAGGCAGCAACACCACGCACTACTCGATCATCGATCGCGACGGCAACGCGGTGTCGGTCACCTACACGCTCAACGACTGGTTCGGCGCAAAGGTGATGGCCAACGGCACGGGCGTCATGCTCAACGACGAAATGGACGACTTCACCGCCAAGGTGGGCGTGCCGAACCTGTATGGCCTGATCCAGGGCGAAGCGAACGCCATCGGCCCGGGTCGTCGTCCACTGTCGTCGATGAGCCCGACCATCGTCACGAAGGATGGCAAGCCGGTAATGGTCGTTGGCACGCCGGGCGGTAGCCGCATCATCACGGCCACCCTGCTCACGATGCTCAACGTCATCGACTACGGCATGAATCTGCAAGAAGCCGTGGACGCCCCGCGCTTCCACCAGCAGTGGATGCCGGAGGCCACCAACATCGAGCGGTTCGCCCTGAGCCCCGACACGCAGAAAATCCTCGAAAGTTGGGGTCAGAAGTTTGCCGGTCCGCAACCGGCGAACCACGTCGCCGCCATTCTCGTGGGCGCGCCGTCGCTGGGCGGCAAACCGATCGGGAAGAACCGCTACTATGGCGCGAACGATCCGCGTCGCAACACGGGACTCGCGCTCGGTTATTGATTGAGGGCGTGTGATCCAAACGACATTGGGATCGAAGGAATTGATGGGGCCGCGCGCGCGGCCCCATTTTTTATGGATGCCGACTGCGAACGTGTGTGTCGCAGCGTCTGCGTACCCCGGGAGTTAGACATTTGTAACATTTTGTAATACGCCGTTTGAACGCTCAGGGTAATGCCCCCATTTTCCACGGCCGCGAGAAGTAGAAACTAAGCGGCCATGGCCAGCCGCTGCTTCGGGGTAAAG
>NZ_CABPSL010000007.1 GCF_902459665.1 Pandoraea cepalis
AATTGCCCGTGAGGCTTGATCCTATAACCAGTGTGTTTTTCCTGGTGTGAGTGTCGTGCAGTGTGCCGATACAACTCGCAACCCAACCAATGTAGTACTACGCTTCTTCCGAATTGGTTTTGTTGAGCCCCGCTCAGCAAAACATACAAGTTATGCCTGATGACCATAGCGAGTTGGAACCACCCCTTCCCATCCCGAACAGGACCGTGAAACAACTCCACGCCGATGATAGTGCGGATACCCGTGTGAAAGTAGGTAATCGTCAGGCTCCCCTAAAAACCCCTTGCTAACTCGTGTAGCAAGGGGTTTTTGCTTTTCCCCGGTGATAACGCCCAGCTCTGGCGCGGCTGCGCGGCTCGACGACATGGTCGTGTCGACAGCGATAACGCCCAGCGCCGGCGCGCCTGCATGGCTTAATGCCATGGTCGTGTCCACGTCGGTAATGCCCAGCGCCGGCGTGGTCGCGCGGTTCAATGCCCAGGTCGTGTTGCGTCACCCTGACCCATAGGGCGAATCGGCGCCAGGATTTCCGCGTCGTTCGCGGCCCCCATCGCTCTACGCCGTGGCGAGTAAAGGCTTGGAGGCGACGGGGGCGTGGGAAAGTCCTCGAAATATGGTCAAAATCTCGTAATTTGGTCTTTTGTTCGCTATCGTGCGGCGATTCCAATTTGCAGGATAGGCGCCGCGCCGTCGCGGCGCGAGCGCGCGGCGATGTTCCAGAATCCTATTTCACCCTCCAAGTTTCCCCCGGTTGTCGTCATCTCTCTTGTGGACAGCGATGTTCGTCGCGCACACATGATCGAGCAGTTGGCGGCAGCCGACGTTCCCTTTCAATTCTTCGACGCCAAACGTATCAGCGACTATCCGTCGACGTATGACGTTTCCGAACGCCTTCGGATATACGGCAATCATCTGACGCTCGGAGAGGTCGGCTGCTATGACAGTCATTACCGGGTCTGGGAGGCGCTGGCGAACTCCAACGACGATATCTGGTGCGTCCTGGAAGACGATGTCGAACTGACTCCTGGGTTCTCGCAATGTCTCGCGTCGACACTGAATGTGACGGTCCCCTGGGGCATCATGCGATTGAAGGAGGGGGGCGCCGCAGGGGCATGGCGCGTTGGCCAACTGCCTGGTGGTGGGATTCTGCGCGACCACAGGAAGCAGCCG
This sequence comes from Pandoraea cepalis, assembly GCF_902459665.1. GTDB lineage: Bacteria > Pseudomonadota > Gammaproteobacteria > Burkholderiales > Burkholderiaceae > Pandoraea > Pandoraea cepalis. Next base: position 1,171 of record NZ_CABPSL010000007.1, read on the forward strand.
GGCGGCGCGCATGCCTACCTCATCCGGCGCGCGGCAGCGCTTGTGCTTCTGGCCTACGCCAGGCGCACCATTCACCCCGTCGACGACATGCTCAACCGGAACTGGGAGCATGGCATCGACATGATCTCGATGACGCCGGATATCGTGCTGGATCGAGGCGATGATTTCGGTACCACCATCGTCGGCCGTCATAAGGTCAGGCGCAATCCATGGCAGAAACTCAAACGAGAATTCCACCGGGGGAGGGATAGTCTGAGTCGCTATGCCGCCGCCTGGCGTCGGCGTTGGTTTACCCCGGTGCGTCATTGGCATTGAGTCAACGCTTGAGCGAATCGATATCATCAAGTAAATCAACGGCTTGCTGCTAATGGTGAAAATCCGCAGAGCAGCAGGCACAAAAACTGCGTATTTAACGCATGGCAGGTGTTGACAAGGCGGGGCGACATCTCCATAATTGCAAATTCTCTGCGGAGGGGTGCCCGAGTGGCTAAAGGGGGCAGACTGTAAATCTGTTGGCTTACGCCTACGTTGGTTCGAATCCAACCTCCTCCACCAGAATGCGGAAGTAATGAGCGCCGGAAACTAAAATTTCCGGCGCTTGTTGCCTGAGGCGAGAGTCGGAATCCAAGCGGGTGTAGCTCAATGGTAGAGCAGAAGCCTTCCAAGCTTACGACGAGGGTTCGATTCCCTTCACCCGCTCCAGGTGACGCGCAGATGCAGCAGTAGTAATGGATTCGCCCATGTGGCTCAGTGGTAGAGCACTCCCTTGGTAAGGGAGAGGTCGGCAGTTCGATCCTGCCCATGGGCACCAAAGATAGTGTGAAGCGCGGCAATCATCATGCCGAGCAACCTCGGCAAAAGATAACCTCGTTAGGAGTCGGAAATGGCAAAGGAAAAGTTTCAGCGGACCAAGCCGCACGTCAACGTCGGCACCATCGGTCACGTCGACCACGGCAAGACGACCCTGACGGCCGCTATCGCAACGGTGCTTTCGTCGAAGTTCGGCGGTGAAGCCAAGAACTACGCGGACATCGACGCGGCACCGGAAGAAAAGGCACGCGGCATTACCATCAACACCGCGCACATCGAGTACGAAACGGCTAACCGCCACTACGCACACGTTGATTGCCCGGGCCACGCCGACTACGTCAAGAACATGATTACCGGTGCTGCCCAGATGGACGGCGCCATTCTGGTTTGCTCGGCTGCCGACGGCCCGATGCCGCAAACGCGCGAGCACATCCTGCTGGCCCGTCAGGTTGGCGTGCCGTACATCATCGTGTTCCTGAACAAGTGCGACATGGTCGACGACGCCGAGCTGCTCGAGCTGGTCGAAATGGAAGTTCGCGAGCTCCTGTCGAAGTACGACTTCCCGGGCGACGATGTGCCAATCATCAAGGGTTCCGCCAAGCTGGCGCTGGAAGGCGACAAGGGTCCCCTGGGCGAAGAAGCCATCATGCAACTGGCTGAAGCCCTCGATACGTACATCCCGACGCCGGAACGCGCCATCGACAAGGCATTCCTGATGCCGGTGGAAGACGTGTTCTCGATCTCGGGTCGCGGTACCGTGGTGACCGGTCGTGTTGAGTCGGGTGTCGTCAAGGTCGGCGAAGAAATCGAAATCGTCGGTATCACCCCGACGGTCAAGACGATTTGCACGGGCGTCGAAATGTTCCGCAAGCTGCTCGACCAAGGTCAAGCAGGCGATAACGTCGGTATTCTGCTGCGCGGCACGAAGCGTGAAGACGTCCAGCGTGGTCAGGTTCTGGCCAAGCCGGGCTCGATCACGCCGCACACGGAATTCACCGGCGAAGTGTACGTGCTGTCGAAGGACGAAGGTGGTCGTCACACCCCGTTCTTCAACAACTACCGTCCGCAGTTCTACTTCCGTACGACGGACGTGACGGGCTCGATCACCCTGCCGGAAGGCAAGGAAATGGTCATGCCTGGCGACAACGTGTCGATCACCGTCAAGTTGATCGCTCCGATCGCCATGACTGAAGGTCTGCGTTTCGCAATTCGCGAAGGTGGCCGTACTGTCGGCGCCGGCGTGGTTGCAAAGATCGTAGCGTAAGCCGGTACCTTAACGGTCCGCGCTTACGGGGTCAGCTTTTGGCGGCTGGCCCCACTGCTGTTTTAGGGGTATAGCTCAACTGGCAGAGCGTCGGTCTCCAAAACCGAAGGTTGGGGGTTCGATTCCCTCTGCCCCTGCCAAACAACTGTCTGCAAGCTGGAAATGGCGAATTCTCCCGTAGAAACTGTACGTACGACTGGCGACAAGCTGCTGCTGGCACTGGCCGGGCTGCTCGTGATTGCTGGTGTCGTGGCCTTCTACGCGCTGGGGCAACAGGCACTGTATGTGCGCGTTGCTGCCATCGTCGTCGTTCTCGCCATCGCAGCAGGTGTTGCATTGGCATCGCAAACCGGCAAAAGCTTCCTGGCTTTTGCCAAGGATGCGTATCGGGAAGTGGGTAAGGTCGTTTGGCCGACCCGTAAAGAGGCCGCTCAAACGACTGCGATTGTCTTCGCGTTCGTCATCGTGATGGCGCTGTATCTCTGGATCAGCGACAAGACGATTGAATGGGCGGTGTTCTCTTTGATTCTTGGCTGGAAGTGATATGTCTGATACCGGGGCTGCACCGAGTAAGAAGCGCTGGTACGTCGTTCATGCGTATTCCGGCATGGAAAAGAGCGTAGCCAAGGCGCTGCGTGAGCGTATTGTGCGTGCCGGCATGGAAGACTTGTTCGGCGAGATTCTTGTCCCGACCGAAGAAGTCGTTGAAATCAAAGGTGGCCACAAGTCGGTCACCGAGCGTCGTTTCTTCCCCGGCTATGTGCTGTGCGAGATGGAAATGACGGATGACACGTGGCACTTGGTGAAGAATACCGCCAAGGTCACCGGTTTTGTCGGCGGTACGGGCAATCGCCCGATTCCGATTCGACAGGCCGAGGTCGACAAGATCATGTCGCAAATCAAGGACGGGGTGGAAAAGCCGCGTCCGAAGACGTTGTTCGAGGTGGGCGAGCTGGTTCGAGTCAAGGAAGGTCCTTTCACGGACTTCAACGGCTCGGTGGAAGAAGTGAACTACGAAAAATCTCGCCTCCGTGTTTCCGTCACCATTTTCGGACGGGCAACTCCGGTAGAACTGGAGTTCGGGCAAGTCGAAAAGATCTAAGAATAAAATGCGCCGGCGCGACGTCCGGCGCGTTTTTGCGTTGGTGACAGCCGTCGCCGAGGAGCGTCAGTAGCCCGTTTTTGGTGAACGCGCGCTATGACTCAACCCCGAATATGCGCCACATATTCGTTCCGGAGTAAACCATGGCAAAGAAAATCATCGGCTTTATCAAGCTGCAGATTCCTGCAGGTAAAGCCAACCCGTCGCCCCCCGTGGGCCCGGCCCTGGGTCAACGTGGCCTGAACATCATGGAGTTCTGCAAGGCGTTCAACGCGCAAACGCAGAGCCTCGAGCCGGGTCTTCCGACCCCGGTGGTGATCACCGCATTTGCGGACAAGAGCTTCACGTTCGTCCTGAAGACCCCGCCGGCAACGGTGCTGATCAAGAAGGCTGCCAACCTGCAAAAGGGTTCGAGCAAGCCGCACACCGACAAGGTGGGCAAGATCACCCGCGCACAAGCGGAAGAAATCGCGAAGACCAAGATGCCTGACCTTACCGCCGCCGATCTGGACGCCGCGGTTCGCACCATCGCTGGCAGCGCACGTTCGATGGGCATCACGGTGGAGGGTCTGTAATGGCTAAGATCTCTAAGCGTCAACAAGCACTGGCCGCCAAGGTCGACCGCAACAAGCTGTACCCGGTCGGCGATGCTCTGGCCCTGGTCAAGGAATGCGCAAGCGCCAAGTTCGACGAGTCGATCGACGTCGCCGTGCAACTGGGCGTGGATGCGAAGAAGTCGGACCAAGTGGTTCGCGGCTCGGTCGTTCTGCCGGCCGGTACCGGTAAGTCGGTTCGCGTGGCTGTGTTCGCTCAAGGCGAAAAGGCCGAGCAAGCGAAGGCTGCCGGCGCTGAAATCGTGGGTATGGAAGACCTGGCCGAGCAAATCAAGGCCGGCAAGATGGACTTCGATATCGTGATCGCTTCGCCGGACACGATGCGCGTCGTCGGTACGCTGGGTCAGATTCTCGGCCCGCGCGGCCTGATGCCGAACCCGAAGGTTGGCACGGTGACCCCGGACGTCGCTACGGCAGTGAAGAACGCCAAGGCCGGTCAGGTGCAGTTCCGCGTTGACAAGGGCGGCATTATTCACGCGACCATCGGTCGTGCGTCGTTCGACCCGGCAGCGCTGCGTCAGAACCTGTCGGCCCTGCTGGAAGCCCTGACGAAGTCGAAGCCGGCTTCGAGCAAGGGTGTCTACCTGCGCAAGATCGCCCTGTCGAGCACGATGGGCGTTGGCGTGCGTGTGGATCAGGCCAGCCTGGCTGCCTAAGCCAGACCGTATCGCAATCGCAGGGTGATGGCGTCCCCTGCGACGACTGCGATCCTCAGGATCGACAGTCAGCAGCAAAAGACTTTGGGCGGAAGCGGATTCTTCGGAAATCGCTTCCGGTTATCAAAGACCGTTGGCGGGAATGGGCATGTGTTGACGCTCCCTTAATACGCCAGCCAACGCAGATGGCGAACCCGAACAAGTTATGCAGTCACATCGCCTCACCTGGGCAACCGGGCGTGGTGGTTGAAACTCCAGACATGTCGGTAAGCCGTTAGTGGAACGGCATCACCATGAGGTGATGTCAATTTTGGAGGTTAACCGTGGCACTTAATCTTGATGATAAGAAAGCCGTCGTGGCAGAAGTTTCGGCGCAAGTCGCCGGCGCTTCGACCATCGTTGTGGCTGAATATCGCGGAATCACGGTTGGCGATCTGACGAAGCTTCGCGCCAATGCGCGTCAGCAAGGCGTCTACCTGCGCGTTCTGAAGAACACGCTGGCTCGCCGCGCGGTGGAAAACACCCCGTTTGCTGACCTGGCTGAGCAGATGACCGGTCCTCTGATCTACGGTATCTCGACGGATCCCGTAGCCGCTGCGAAAGTCTTGAACGACTTTTCGAAGGGCAACGACAAGTTGATCTTGAAGGCCGGCTCGTACGACGGCAAGGTGATGGACAAGGCAGGCGTGCAAGCGCTGGCCTCGATCCCGAGCCGCGACGAACTGCTCGCGAAGTTGCTGGGTGTCATGCAAGCGCCGGTTTCCGGCTTTGCTCGCGTCCTGGCTGCCGTGGCCGAGAAGAAGCAAGCAGAAGCTGCTTAATTCTCGTCCCGGTTACACGATCGCTGACTTCGGTCCGAACACAATCTAGGAGTTTTACAAATGGCAATCACGAAAGAAGACATCATCGACGCCGTTGGCGCAATGTCGGTTATGGAACTGAACGACCTGGTCAAGGCGTTCGAAGAGAAGTTTGGCGTGTCGGCTGCTGCCCTGTCGGTGGCTGGCCCCGCGGGTGCTGGTGCTGCTGCTGCAGCCGAAGAGCAAACCGAATTCAACGTCATCCTGGCGGAAGTCGGTGCGAACAAGGTCGGCGTGATCAAGGCCGTCCGCGAAATCACGGGCCTGGGCTTGAAGGAAGCCAAGGACGTGGTTGATGGTGCTCCGAAGGCTGTCAAGGAAGGCGTCGACAAGGCTGCTGCTGACGAAGCCAAGAAGAAGCTGGAAGAAGCCGGCGCCAAGGTCGAAATCAAGTAATTCGGCTCTGCGCGTAGGGAAGGCTGGCGACGAAACGTCGTCAGCCTTTTTGTGCTTTCAGGAGAGCCAAATCCCGAAAGGGGCGCACGCAACTCGAAAGCCGGCGCGAAAGTGTGCCAAGAGGTTGAAAGCAAAATGATTTCGCCGATGCATCCGTGATTTTTGCCGTTTCAAGCGCACGCATCATCGAGGGTACTGGCGATACACAGCAACAGAGAGGACGCGAGGGTAGTACCGAAGAAATACCGAAGAGGCCAAAGAAAAGATCGCGCCGGGATTCGACCCGTGGCGGTTTTCTCTTTGTCTTCTGAAGCGACTGCAGAAGGCAAGTTTGGTCGGGCGACGGGCAACACAGGCATCCGTCGCCGTCAGCCAGCGGTTGGTAGCGGCCAACCACCAAGCTCGTTGCTCCACGGCAAGCCCGCCGCGGGGGACGTCTGGTCTCAGTCGATGAACACCCGTTGACGATGCCTGCCGTCGTCGCCAGCGTAGTGATTCGGAGATCGTAATGCACTATTCCTTCACCGAGAAGAAACGCATTCGCAAGAGTTTTGCGAAGCGTCCGACCGTGCACAAGGTGCCGTTTTTGCTGGCCACCCAGCTCGCCTCGTACACATCGTTCTTGCAAGCCGAAGCGCTTGCATCGGAGCGGAAGCCGGAGGGTCTGCAAGCAGCCTTTTCCTCCATTTTCCCGATCGTTTCTCACAACGGGTTCGCACGCCTGGAGTTTGTCAGCTATCTGCTCGGCACGCCCGCGTTCGATGTCAAGGAATGTCAACAGCGCGGCCTGACTTTTTGCTCGGCCCTGCGCGCCAAGGTTCGTCTGGTGATTCTCGACCGTGAATCGCCGAACAAGCCCGTCGTCAAGGAAGTCAAGGAACAGGAAGTGTACATGGGCGAAATTCCGCTCATGACCTCGACGGGTTCCTTCGTCATCAATGGCACGGAGCGTGTCATCGTCTCGCAGCTGCACCGCTCGCCGGGCGTGTTCTTCGAACACGACAAGGGCAAGACGCACAGCTCGGGCAAACTGCTGTTCTCCGCGCGTATCATCCCCTACCGCGGCTCGTGGCTGGACTTCGAATTCGATCCGAAGGACATCCTGTACTTCCGCGTCGACCGCCGTCGCAAGATGCCGGTCACGATCCTGCTCAAGGCGATCGGCCTGACGCCGGAACAGATCCTCGCGAACTTCTTCGTGTTCGATAACTTCAAGCTGATGCCGGAAGGCGCACAGATGGAGTTCGTGCCGGAGCGTCTGCGCGGTGAAGTGGCGCGCTTCGACATTACGGATCGCGAAGGCAAGGTCATCGTCCAGAAGGACAAGCGCGTCAACGCCAAGCACATCCGCGACCTGGAGAACGCCAACACCAAGTTCATCTCGGTGCCGGAAGACTACCTGCTCGGCCGCGTGCTCGCGAAGAACGTGATCGATGGCGATACCGGCGAAGTGATCGCCAACGCCAACGAAGAAATCACCGAAAGCGTGCTGGTCAAGCTGCGCGAGTCGGACGTGTCGGACATCCAGACGCTGTTCACGAACGATCTGGACCAGGGGTCTTACATCTCGGCCACGCTGCGCATCGACGAAACCGCCGACCGCACGGCCGCGCGTATTGCGATCTACCGCATGATGCGCCCGGGCGAGCCGCCGACCGAAGATGCGGTCGAGGCCCTGTTCAACCGTCTGTTCTACAGCGAAGAAGCGTACGACCTGTCGAAGGTGGGTCGTATGAAGTTCAACCGTCGTGTCGGCCGTGACGAAGTGCTCGGACCGATGACGCTGGGCGACGACGACATTCTCTCGACCATCAAGATCCTCGTGGATCTGCGTAATGGCCGCGGCGAAGTCGACGACATCGACCACTTGGGCAACCGTCGTGTGCGTTGCGTGGGTGAGCTGGCCGAGAACCAGTTCCGCGCCGGTCTGGTGCGTGTCGAGCGTGCTGTGAAGGAACGTCTGGGTCAGGCCGAGTCGGAAAACCTAATGCCGCACGACCTGATCAACAGCAAGCCGATCTCGTCGGCCATCCGCGAGTTCTTCGGTTCGTCGCAGCTCTCGCAGTTCATGGACCAGACCAACCCGCTGTCGGAAATCACGCACAAGCGTCGCGTGTCCGCACTGGGCCCGGGCGGTTTGACGCGCGAGCGTGCTGGCTTCGAAGTGCGCGACGTGCACCCGACCCACTACGGCCGCGTGTGCCCGATTGAAACGCCGGAAGGTCCGAACATTGGTCTGATCAACTCGCTGGCACTGTACGCCCGCCTGAACGAGTATGGCTTCCTCGAGACGCCTTACCGCAAGGTGGAAGACGGCAAGGTCACCGACCAGATCGACTACCTGTCGGCCATTGAAGAAGGTCGCTACGTGATCGCTCAGGCGAACGCGTCGATTGGCGAAAACGGTGAACTGACCGACGAACTGGTGTCGTCGCGTGAAGCCGGCGAAACGCTGATGGTCACGCCGGACCGCATCCAGTACATGGACGTGGCACCGTCGCAGATCGTCTCCGTCGCCGCGTCGCTGATTCCGTTCCTCGAGCACGACGACGCGAACCGCGCGTTGATGGGTTCGAACATGCAGCGCCAGGCCGTGCCTTGCCTGCGTCCGGAAAAAGCGGTGGTCGGTACGGGTATCGAACGTACGGTGGCTGTCGACTCGGGTACGACCGTGCAGGCGTTCCGTGGCGGCGTGGTCGACTACGTCGACGCAGGCCGTGTGGTGATTCGCGTGAACGACGATGAAGCCGTTGCCGGTGAAGTCGGCGTGGACATCTACAACCTGATCAAGTACACGCGTTCGAACCAGAACACCAACATCAACCAGCGCCCGATCGTGGAAGAAGGCGACAAGGTAGCGCGCGGCGATGTGATCGCCGACGGCGCGTCGACCGATCTGGGTGAGTTGGCGCTGGGTCAGAACATGCTGATCGCGTTCATGCCGTGGAACGGCTACAACTTCGAGGATTCGATCCTGATCTCGGAGCGTGTCGTTGCGGAAGACCGTTATACGTCGATCCACATCGAAGAGCTGAACGTGGTCGCTCGCGACACCAAGCTCGGACCTGAGGAAATCACGCGCGATATTTCGAACCTGGCGGAAGTCCAACTCGGCCGTCTGGACGAGTCGGGCATCGTGTACATCGGCGCGGAAGTCGAAGCCGGCGATGTGCTGGTGGGCAAGGTCACGCCGAAGGGCGAAACCCAGCTCACGCCGGAAGAAAAGCTGCTGCGCGCGATCTTCGGCGAGAAGGCATCGGACGTGAAGGACACCTCGCTGCGCGTGCCGTCGGGCATGAGCGGCACCGTCATCGACGTGCAGGTGTTCACGCGTGAAGGCATTCAGCGCGACAAGCGCGCCCAGCAGATCATCGACGATGAACTCAAGGGCTACCGCCTCGACCTGAACGACCAGCTGCGTATCGTGGAAGGCGATGCGTTCCAGCGTCTGGAGCGCTTCCTGGTGGGCAAGACGGCCAATGGCGGTCCGAAGAAGCTCGCCAAGGGCACCAAGCTCACGAAGGAATACCTGGCGGATCTGGACCGTTACCACTGGTTCGACATCCGTCTGGCGGAAGACGAAGGTGCGCAACAGCTCGAGCAGATCAAGGAATCGATCGAGCAGAAGCGTCACTCGTTCGATCTGGCCTTCGAAGAGAAGCGCAAGAAGCTCACGCAAGGCGACGAACTGCCGCCGGGCGTGCTGAAGATGGTCAAGGTGTACCTGGCGGTCAAGCGTCGTCTGCAGCCTGGCGACAAGATGGCAGGCCGTCACGGTAACAAGGGCGTGGTCTCGAAGATCGTGCCGATCGAGGATATGCCGTACATGGCCGATGGCCGTCCGGCAGACATCGTGCTCAACCCGCTCGGCGTGCCGTCGCGGATGAACGTGGGTCAGATTCTCGAGTCGCACCTCGGCTGGGCAGCGAAGGGTCTGGGCTGGCGTATCGGCGAAATGCTGCAGGCGCACACCAAGGTCCAGGAAGTTCGCAAGTTCCTGACGAAGATCTACAACGAGAGCGGTCAACAAGAAGATATCGACAGCCTGTCGGACGACGAGATCATGTCGCTGGCGCGCAACCTGCAGAACGGCGTGCCGTTCGCAACGCCGGTGTTCGATGGTGCCCATGAAGACGAAATCCGTCGCATGCTGGATCTGGCGTTCCCGGATCACGTCGCGAAGGAACTCGGCATGACGCCGTCGAAGAACCAGGTCACGCTGTTCGACGGCCGTACCGGCGAAGCCTTCGAGCGTCCGGTCACGTGCGGCTTCATGCACATGCTCAAGCTGCACCACTTGGTCGACGACAAGATGCACGCGCGTTCGACCGGTCCGTACTCGCTGGTGACGCAACAGCCGTTGGGCGGTAAGGCCCAGTTCGGTGGTCAGCGCTTCGGTGAAATGGAAGTGTGGGCACTGGAAGCATACGGCGCATCGTATGTGCTGCAGGAAATGCTGACCGTGAAGTCGGATGACGTGACGGGGCGTACGAAGGTGTACGAGAACCTCGTCAAGGGCGATCACGTAATCGATGCCGGCATGCCGGAGTCGTTCAACGTGCTGGTCAAGGAAATCCGTTCGCTCGGTATCGATATCGACCTGGAGCGCAGTTAATTGCGTTCAGGCAACAGGAGAAAGCAATGAAAGCTTTGCTCGATCTATTCAAGCAAGTTCAGCAGGTCGAACAGTTCGACGCGATCAAGATCGGTCTGGCTTCGCCGGACAAGATCCGCTCGTGGTCGTTCGGCGAAGTGAAGAAGCCGGAAACGATCAACTATCGGACGTTCAAGCCCGAGCGTGACGGCCTGTTCTGCGCAAAGATCTTCGGTCCGATCAAGGATTACGAGTGCCTTTGCGGCAAGTACAAGCGCCTGAAGCACCGTGGCGTGATCTGCGAGAAGTGCGGCGTGGAAGTCACGCTGGCGAAGGTGCGTCGCGAGCGCATGGGCCACATTGAGCTGGCCTCGCCGGTCGCGCACATCTGGTTCCTGAAGTCGCTCCCGTCGCGTCTGGGCATGGTGCTCGACATGACGCTGCGCGACATCGAACGCGTGCTGTACTTCGAAGCGTATGTGGTTCTCGAACCGGGCATGACGCCGCTCAAGCGGTGCCAGATCATGACCGAGGAGGATTACTACAACAAGGTCGAGGAATACGGCGACGAATTCCGTGCCGAGATGGGCGCGGAAGGCGTGCGCGAGCTGCTGCGCTCGATCGACATCGACCAGCAGGTCGAGCATCTGCGCGCCGAGCTGCAAGCCACGGGCTCGGAAGCGAAGATCAAGAAGTACGCCAAGCGCCTGAAGGTGCTCGAGGCTTTCCAGCGTTCGGGCATCAAGCCCGAGTGGATGGTGCTCGAAGTGCTGCCGGTGCTCCCGCCCGAGCTGCGCCCGTTGGTGCCGCTCGACGGTGGCCGCTTCGCGACCTCGGATCTGAACGATCTGTATCGCCGCGTCATCAACCGTAACAACCGTCTGAAGCGTCTGCTCGAGCTGAAGGCCCCGGACATCATCGTGCGCAACGAAAAGCGCATGCTGCAGGAATCCGTGGACTCGCTGCTCGATAACGGCCGTCGCGGCAAGGCGATGACCGGTGCGAACAAGCGCCCGCTCAAGTCGCTGGCCGACATGATCAAGGGCAAGAGCGGTCGTTTCCGTCAGAATCTGCTCGGTAAGCGCGTGGACTACTCGGGCCGTTCGGTGATTACCGTGGGCCCGACGCTCAAGCTGCATCAGTGCGGTCTGCCGAAGCTGATGGCGCTCGAACTCTTCAAGCCATTCATCTTCCACAAGCTGGAAGTGTTGGGCGTGGCCACGACCATCAAGGCCGCGAAGAAGGAAGTCGAGAACCAGACGGCGGTGGTGTGGGACATCCTCGAAGATGTGATCCGCGAACACCCGATCATGCTGAACCGTGCACCGACGCTGCACCGCCTGGGGATTCAGGCGTTCGAGCCGGTGCTGATCGAAGGCAAGGCGATCCAGCTTCACCCGCTGGTTTGCGCGGCGTTCAACGCCGACTTCGACGGTGACCAGATGGCCGTTCACGTGCCGCTGTCGCTCGAAGCGCAGATGGAAGCGCGTACCCTGATGCTGGCCTCGAACAACGTGTTGTTCCCGGCCAACGGCGATCCGTCGATCGTGCCGTCGCAGGATATCGTGCTGGGTCTGTACTATGCGACCCGCGACAAGATCAACGGCCGCGGCGAAGGCCTGTCGTTCATCGACGTCTCGGAAGTGCTGCGCGCGTACGACAACAAGGAAGTCGAACTGGCTTCGCGCGTGAACGTGCGTATCACGGAGTACACGGTCGATCCGGAAACGGGCGAGAAGACGCCGAAGATCACGCTGTACCCGACCACGGTCGGCCGCGCGATCCTGTCGGAAATTCTGCCGCCGGGCCTGCCGTTCTCGGTGCTGAACAAGTCGCTCAAGAAGAAGGAAATCTCGAAGCTCATCAACACGGCGTTCCGCCGCTGCGGTCTGCGCGAGACGGTGATCTTCGTCGACAAGCTGATGCAGTCGGGCTTCCGCCTGGCAACGCGCGCCGGTATCTCGATCTGCGTCGACGACATGCTCGTGCCGACGAAGAAGGAAGAGCTGATCGGCGAAGCGTCGAAGAAGGTCAAGGAATACGACCGTCAGTACATGTCGGGTCTGGTCACGGCGCAAGAGCGTTACAACAACGTCGTGGACATCTGGGGTGCGACCGGCGACGCCGTGGGCAAGGCGATGATGGAGCAGCTCTCGAAAGAGAAGACGACCGATCGCGACGGCAATATCGTCGACCAGGAGTCGTTCAACTCGATTTACATGATGGCCGACTCCGGTGCTCGCGGTTCGAGCGCCCAGATTCGCCAGCTCGCGGGGATGCGTGGCCTGATGGCCAAGCCGGACGGCTCGATTATCGAGACGCCGATTACCGCGAACTTCCGCGAAGGCCTGAACGTGTTGCAGTACTTCATCTCGACCCACGGTGCACGTAAGGGTCTGGCCGATACGGCACTGAAGACGGCAAACTCGGGTTACCTGACGCGTCGTCTGGTCGACGTGACGCAGGATCTGGTCGTGGTCGAAGACGATTGCGGCACGAGCAACGGCGTTGCGATGAAGGCGCTGGTCGAGGGCGGTGAAGTGGTCGAAGCCCTGCGTGACCGTATCCTCGGTCGCGTGGCCGTGGCCGACGTCGTGAATCCGGAAACGCAAGAGACGGTGTACGAATCGGGCACGCTGCTCGACGAGGACGCCGTCGAGATGATCGAAGCGCTGGGTGTCGACGAAGTGCGCGTGCGCACGCCGCTGACCTGCGATACGCGCTTCGGTCTGTGCGCCGCCTGTTACGGCCGTGACCTTGGCCGCGGCTCGCGTGTGAACGTGGGCGAAGCGGTCGGTGTGATCGCTGCGCAGTCGATCGGTGAACCGGGCACGCAGCTCACGATGCGTACGTTCCACATCGGTGGTGCGGCATCGCGTGCGGCCGTGGCTTCGTCGATCGAAGCCAAGTCGAACGGTACGGTTCGCTTCTCGGCGACCATGCGTTACGTGACGAACGGTCGCGGCGAACAGATCGCCATCTCGCGTTCGGGCGAAATCCTGATCACGGACGATCATGGCCGTGAGCGCGAGCGCCACAAGGTGCCGTACGGCGCCACGCTGCTGCATCTGGACGGCGCACAGGTCAAGGCCGGTGCCCAACTGGGTACGTGGGATCCGCTGACGCGCCCGATCATTACCGAACACGGCGGTTACGCCCGGTTCGAGAACGTCGAGGAAGGGGTCACGGTGGCCAAGCAGATCGACGATGTGACGGGTCTGTCCACGCTGGTCGTGATCGATCCGAAGCGTCGTGGTCCGGCGTCGAAGAACGTGCGTCCGCAGGTCAAGCTGCTCGACGAACATGGTGTGGAAGTGAAGATCCCGGGGACCGATCACGCAGTGACGATCGGCTTCCAGGTGGGCGCACTGATCACCATCAAGGACGGTCAGCAAGTGCCGGTGGGTGAAGTGCTCGCACGTATCCCGACCGAAGCGCAGAAGACGCGCGATATTACCGGGGGTCTGCCGCGTGTGGCCGAACTGTTCGAAGCGCGCGCACCGAAGGACGCCGGCATTCTGGCCGAAGTCACCGGTACCACGTCGTTCGGCAAGGACACGAAGGGCAAGCAGCGTCTGGTCATTACCGATCTCGACGGCAACCAGCACGAGTTCCTGATTCCGAAGGAAAAACAGGTGCTGGTGCACGACGGCCAGGTGGTGAACAAGGGCGAAATGATCGTGGACGGTCCGGCCGACCCGCACGACATCCTGCGTCTGCAGGGTATCGAAGCGCTGGCGCGTTACATCGTCGACGAAGTGCAGGACGTGTACCGCTTGCAGGGTGTGAAGATCAACGACAAGCACATCGAGGTGATCGTTCGCCAGATGCTGCGTCGTGTGCAGATCACCGACAACGGCGATACGCGCTTCATCATCGGCGAACAGGTCGAGCGCTCGGACATGCTGTACGAGAACGACGCCATGAACGCCGCGGACAAGCGTCCGGCGCAGTACGAGAACGTGCTGCTGGGGATTACGAAGGCGTCGCTGTCGACGGATTCGTTCATCTCGGCAGCCTCGTTCCAGGAAACGACGCGCGTGTTGACCGAAGCCGCGATCATGGGCAAGAAGGACGACCTGCGTGGCCTGAAGGAAAACGTCATCGTTGGCCGTCTCATCCCGGCAGGTACGGGTCTGGCGTATCACAAGGCCCGCAAGGCCCGCGAGACGTCGGATCGCGAGCGTCACGACCAGATCGCTCTGGAAGAAGCGTTTGCACCGATGCCAAGCTCGGTGGAAGAGCCTACGGCGGAGTAATCGGGCGGGCGGCGCTGGCGAGAGCGGGCGCTGCCAACCTGACACCCACGTCGTAACGAAAACGGCACCCTCGCGGGTGCCGTTTTTTTTCGTTTACCGATCCTGCGGCGATCAGAACCCGAAGTGGCCCTGCACGTAGATCATGCGCGGCGCGCCGACCATGCGGCCGGCGTTGCCGTCGACGTTGCGCGTATAGAAGCGTTTATCGAAGACGTTGTTCAGACCCACCGTGACGTCGGCGTTCTTGTAGCCGGGGACCTTGTACATCGCCTGCAGGTTCCACAGACGGAAGCCGGGCACCTTGCCATTGCTGCCGTCGGCCGATTCCGCTTCCGTGTTGGCCAGATCCGAATACTGCGCGCTCTGGTGCGTGGTGGAGACGTTGAATGTCCACGCGCCGATGTCGTAACGGGCGCCGAGCGTGTCCGTGAAGCGCGAGTAGAACGGCACGTCGAGACCGGCGGTCGCGCCCGATTTCTGGATCGCACGCGTGTAAGTGAAGTTCGCGTACACGTTCAAGCCGCGCAGCACGCTGTCGCGGTCGAAGGTGTAATCGACGGCGGTTTCGATGCCGTCGTGGTTCGTCGCGCCAATGTTCTGGAAGACGGGCGGGGTCGAGCCGGGCACTTGCAGAATCTGGTTGTCGAACTTCATCTTGAACGCCGTGAGCTCGGCCTTCCAACGCGAGTCCGACCAGCGGGTGCCGATTTCATAGGTGCGCGCGAGCTCCGGCGTCAGCGGGTTCGTGGCCGACATCGAATTCAACTGCGTGTTCTGCACCGGTCCGAACGACGTGCTGTAGTCCGCATAGACCGTCCACGCGCTGTTCACCAGGTACGACAGGTTCACCGAGGGCAGCGGCTTGCTGTTGTCGGAGCGGAAGGTGTTGCCCGTCGATTTGTCGACGCGCTGCGAGTTGATGACCTCGTAACGCACGCCCGGCGTGAGTCGCCAGTTGCCCCAGGCCATGCGGTCGTCGAGGTAGAACGCGTTCGCGCTGGTGTAGTTGTAGAACGTCTGCGTGGTGGAGTTGCGCCCGGTGGCCAGGGTCGTGGTCCAGTTGTTGTCGTCGCCACGCTCGTGCACGTAGCGATAGCCAACGGTCACGTCGTGCGCGGTCGGACCGACGAACAGGCGCTGCGTGAAGCGTGGCTCGATACCGAACGTCTCGTAGTTGCGAGGCTGGTGTGTGGTCTGCGTGCCCGCTGCGTTGATCAGCGTGCTCTGACGATAGCTCTCGTTGTAGAACGTGCGGATCTCAAATTCCTGTGTCTCGGAGATCGTGTTCAGATAGCCGACGTCGAGGCCGGTGCGGTTGCCGCTCCAGTAGTCGTTCGGCCGCGTGTTCTGGAAAGGATCGGCATTGAATTGCGCGACGCTCAGGCCGCCGGGCGTCTTCGACTTCACGTCGTAATACGAGACCTTGCCGTACACCTGCTGGCTCGACGAGATGTCGTACCGCCATTTCAACGCGAGGTCGTTCACGCGCTCGTCGCTGCCCTTGCGCCAGTCGCGCCCGACCATGCCGGAATACAGCAGCGCGAGTCCCAAACCGTTATCCATCTGCGTGCCGAGGAACGCGCCGTATTGGGTGTTGGCGCCGCCACCGATCGTGTAGATGTTCTCGCGCACGGTGGCGTCGGCCGTAAGGCCCGGCGTGCTGGGGATCGCACGCGTCTTGAAGTTGATCACGCCGCCGACGTTCTGCGGCCCGTAGCGCACGGCACCGCCGCTGCGCACGACGTCGATGGTCTCGATGTTGAAGAGGCTGACCGGCGCAAAGGACAACTGCGGCTGACCGTAAGGTGCGACGGCCATCGGAATGCCGTCGAGCAACACGGTCGAGCGCGGCGAGTAACGGCCGGTGAGGCCGCGCACGCCGATGTTCAGCGAGATGGCGCTGCCCGCGGTACCCGAGTTGTCGCTCGCCTGCACACCGGGGATGCGGCGCATGACATCACCAATGTTCGTTGCACCCGATGCCTCGATCTGCGCCTTCTTCACGACCGTACGCGCACCGGGGAAGGTCTTCGCGCTGCTGTCGAGACCGGTCCCGAGCCAGTCGCCGGAAACGTTGACTGCGTCGAGTTGGACTTCGGCCCGGGATTCTGCCGCCGTCGCACCTGTGGCCTGCTGCGCATACGCGGTGCCGAGCGTTGTCACGAGCAGCGCGGCGGCGCTGGCGATGGCGTGCGGCAGACGAGGACGGGAGGGGAGGCGGGCGGCGCAGGGGCGGACGCGGGGGGTGTCGGCGGCCACATGTGCGCGGCGACGCGGAGACATCTTCATCTTGGCTGACCTTCTTGACGGCGAGAGTGTGGCGAACCCGAGCGTTGACCGGAACGGCAGCCGACAGCATTCGGTTCGGTTTGCGTAATGCCTTGTAATAAAGCGTTGCGAATTATAAATGCAAATCACTCTCATTTATAAATTGTGTTGACGATACCTGACTGGCGGAAGGTATCCGGCGGCGTTCGATTATCCAGTTTTGCTTATCAATGTCCCTGAATCGATTGATTGTTCCTGGCGCCGGGGGCCGCAAGAATAGGCGTTATCGACCGACAAGAGTGCGTTGCCCGTAGCGGGTGGCGCCATGGAGACCCCCCGATGCCGACGCTGGACGCCGCGACCTGCCAGGCCCTTGCCCGCGAGCTGCACGACGCCGAACGCCGTCGCACGCCGGTCATGCAGTTCTCCCGCCGGTATCGCGAGATGACGACGGCCGACAGCTACGCGATCGCACAGGCGTGGCTGGCGTTGAAGTTCGCCGAAGGGCGTCGCGTGATCGGTCACAAGATCGGGCTGACGTCGCGCGCCATGCAAGTCGCTGCCCAGATCACGGAACCCGATCACGGCACGTTGCTCGACGACATGCTTGTGACCGATGGCGCGACCCTCGATGCCTCGCGGTTCATCGTGCCGCGTCTCGAAGTGGAGTTGGCATTCATTCTGGCCAAGCCGCTCAAAGGCCCCGGGGTTACCTTGTTCGACGTGCTCGACGCCACCGCCTGGGTGACGCCGGCGCTCGAATTGATCGATGGCCGCATCGAGCTTTTCGACCGCGACACGAAAGCGCCGCGCAAGGTCGTCGACACGATTGCCGACAACGCTGCGAATGCGGCCGTGATTCTCGGTGGACGTCCCGTGAAGCCGGACGCGGTCGATCTGCGCTGGACGGGCGCGCTGCTCTATCGCAATGGCGTGATCGAAGAGTCGGGCCTGAGTGCGGCGGTGCTTAACCATCCCGGCAACGGCATTGCGTGGCTGGCGAACAAGCTGGGCGCCTTCGACGAAGGGCTGCAAGCGGGCGAGATCGTGCTGGCCGGGTCGTTCACGCGACCCGTGGCCTGTGCGGCGGGTGACGTGTTTCACGCCGACTACGGCCCGCTCGGCGCGATCGGCGTGCGCTTCGTCTGACGGCGCCGAACGTCCCCGATGGTTCGCACCTCACTGGAGAGGTTGATATGAAAACACCCCCGAATGCCTTCAAGCAGGCGTTGGCCCGTGGCGAGCGCCAGATCGGCCTGTGGCTGGGACTCGCCACGCCGTACGCCGCCGAGTTGTGCGCCGGCAGCGGCTTCGACTGGCTGGTGATCGACGGCGAGCATGCCCCCAACGATCTGCGCACGATGCTGGCGACGTTGCAGGCGGTGGCCCCATATCCGACACACCCTGTGGTGCGGTTGCCGCATGGCGACGCTGCGCTCATCAAGCAGGTGCTGGACATCGGGGCGACGACGCTGCTGGTGCCGATGGTCGAGTCCGCCGACATGGCGCGCGCGCTCGCGAGCGCCACGCGGTATCCGCCGCAAGGCACGCGCGGCGTCGGCAGCGGATTGGCGCGGTCTTCGCGGTGGAACGGCTACGACGACTATCTGCACGCGGCGAACACAACGACCTGCCTGCTCGTGCAGGTAGAGACGGCCGACGCGCTAGCGCAGGTCGACGACATTGCCGCCGTCGATGGCGTCGACGGCGTGTTCATCGGCCCGGCCGATCTCGCGGCATCGATGGGGCATCTCGGACACGCGACGCATCACGACGTGCGTTTGGCGATCGGCGACGGCATCGCCCGAATCCGTCGAGCGGGCAAGGCGGCAGGGATCCTGTGCGCCGACGAGGCGCTTGCCCGTCACTACCTCGACCTTGGCGTGACGTTCATGGCGGTGGGCATCGACACCACGCTGCTCGCGAACGCGAGCCGTGCGCTGGCCGCGAAATTCGCTGCCGTCGATGACGAAAAGCGCTGAACGATTCGCAAGGCCTCGGACGCGTTCCTCAACGGTTCCCCCAACCGCTGCGCCAAACACTTCCCACGAGACATCGCATGAGTGCTCCTCGTTTTGACGTCGCCGGCGTATCCGTTTCGCCGGATCACTATATCGACGGCCGCCGCGTGGCGTCCGGCGACACGTTCGCGTGCGTCTCGCCTATCGACCAGACACATCTGGCGGAGATCGCCAGCGGCAATGCGGCGCACGTCGATGCCGCGGTGTCGTCGGCGGCGCAGGCCTTCGCCGCGTGGGCGGCGCTTGGTGCGTCGGCACGCCTGCCGTATCTCCAGCGATTTGCCGACGAAGTCGGGCGTCGTGCCGAGGCGTTCGCCACGTTGGAGAGCGTCGATGCCGGGGTGCTGCGCTCGCGCATGGCGCATGGCGTGGTGCCGCGCGCCATGCAGAACATCACGTGGTTCGCCGAGCATGCCATGACGTTGCAGGACCGTGTGATCGAGACGCCGCAGGCGCGTCATCTCGTGCGTCACGATCCTGCGGGTGTCGTGGCGGTCATCACGCCGTGGAACTCGCCGCTGATGCTCGCGACATGGAAGATCGGCCCGGCATTGGCGTGCGGGAATACGGTAGTGCTCAAGGCGCCGGAGTGGGCGCCGCTCACGTCCTCGCTACTCGCGGACTGCGCGCACGAGGCGGGGCTGCCGCCGGGCGTGTTGCAAGTGTTGCAAGGCCCGGGAGCCGTGACCGGGGCAGCGCTCGTGAGCGACACGCGGCTTGCGCGCATCTCGTTCACCGGCTCGGTCGCGACCGCCAGGTGGATCGCCACGGCGGCGGCGGCCAATCTCGTGCCGTGCAGTCTGGAACTGGGCGGCAAGTCGGCCTTCATCGTGCTGGCGGACGCCGATCTCGACGCCGCTGCCGCCACCGCCGCGCTGATGTATCGCAACGCCGGGCAGGTGTGCCTGGCAGGCACGCGTCTGCTCGTGCATGCGGACGTGGCGCCGGCGTTCACCGACAAGCTGCGCGTGCTGGTCGAGCGCCTCGTCGTGGGGGACCCGCGCGATGGGCAGACCGAGGTCGGTCCGATCATCCACCCGCGGCAGCTCGAACGCGTGCAGGGCTTCGTCGACCGGGCCGTGACAGCGGGCGCGCGCGTGCTGTGGGGCGGCACACGGCATACGTTCGGCGCGCAATACTTCGCGCCGACGCTGCTCACCGATCTGCGTCAGCACGATGAGATCGTGCAACAGGAGGTCTTCGGCCCGGTGCTCACGCTGCAAACGTTCGCAAGCGATGACGAGGTCGTCGACATGGCTAACGGCACCGACTATGGGCTGGGCGGCGTTTGTTATGGCGACGAGGCGCACGCCATTGCCGTCGCGCAGCGCGTTCGCACGGGCTTTCTCTGGATCAACAGCTTCGGCATTCGTGATCTGGCGGCGCCGTTCGGCGGCACCAAGCGCTCCGGCATTGGACGCGAAGGCGGCGACTGGAGCTTCGATTTCTTTTGCGACGTGAAGGATGTCGTCGTGCCGAAACAGCCGTTCAAGGCCAGCTTCAGCCATCGCTGATGCGCCCGCGGCATCACAACGAGAGAAGAGGAGAGCCCCATGGGACAGATCGTCGGCGCGGCGCTAGTCTCGCATCACCCAGGACTGATGCAGTGTGAGGAATTCCGCGTGCTGCAGGGCGCGGGCACCGATTCGGACTTGATCGCCGGTTATGCGCGGGTGCGTGAGCGCGTCGTGGCGGCGCGTCCGGACGTCATCGTGATTTTCGACTCGCATTGGTTCACCACCGGTTATCACCTGATCGACGGCGGGGCGCACTATTCGGGCATGTACATCTCCGACGAGATGCCCTGGTATCTGCATGGCGTGCCTTACGATTATCGTGGGCATCCCGAGCTGGCGCTGAGCGTCGAAGCCGTGGCACGCGAGCGCGGCGTGCGCGCCCGCGCTGTGTTGCATCCCGACTTGCCGCGCCATTACCCGACGATCAACGTCATCAAACAGATGCGGCTCGACGTGTGGC
This sequence comes from Pandoraea cepalis, assembly GCF_902459665.1. Lineage (GTDB taxonomy): Bacteria > Pseudomonadota > Gammaproteobacteria > Burkholderiales > Burkholderiaceae > Pandoraea > Pandoraea cepalis. The sequence continues at coordinate 21,992 of NZ_CABPSL010000007.1, forward strand.
CGGTCGTGACCGTGAGTTCGTGTCAGAACTGCGAGGCGAAGCATTTTCTGCAATCGGGTGATGCGATCGGCGAGGCGATTCGCCGCAGTCCTCTGCGCGTGGTGATGCTGGCATCGGGTTCGTTGAGTCACCGGTTCAACGGCATCGACTGGCAGCCCCATCATCCGCGCATCTTCCACGAGAGCAATGTGTCGCGCCCCGAGAACATCGAGAGCGACAAGCGTGCCATCGAGGCTTTTCGGGAAGGGCGTCACGACCGGATTCTGGCGAACTGGGACGAGGACTACCGCAAGCGCCCGTGGGAGGCGCACGGCGCGCATTACCTGCAGATGATCGGGGCGCTGGGCGGTGCGGCGAGCCGTCACCCGGGCACGGTGCTGTCTGAATACGAGAACGCACGCGGCACCGGCAATGTGCATGTCTGGTTCGATACGATTTGACGGGGCGCGACCATGGACTTCGAATTTCCGCTGCGAGAATTGCCTGCCGTGATGCGCGGCCCGCGCGTCGAGCGTCGTCGCGTAATGTTGGCCGGCAGTGCGTTCTGGGGCACGATCGTCGAGGACGGTCACGAGCGCGGGTTGTTGCGGCTCGACGATGGACGTACGGTGGACCCGCAGGCGGTGGCGCATCTGTCGCCGGTGGATCCGTCGAAGATCATCGCCGTGCATATCTCGTATCGCTCGCGTAGCATGGAGACGCGCAACCGGCCCAAGCCGACCGACACGCCGACGTACTTCACGAAGCCACCGACCTCGTTGAATGGGCATAACGGCCAGATCCTCAAGCCGGCGGATTGTCGGTATCTGAACTACGAGGGCGAGTACGCGGTGGTGATCGGGCGTACGTGCCGCAATGTGCTTCCCGATGAGGCGTGGGATTACATCGAGGGGTTCTGCCCGGCGCTGGACATGGGTTTGCAGGACTTTCGCGACACCGATCAAGGGTCGATGTTGCGCGTGAAGGGAGCCGACACCCTGTTGCCGATCGGCCCGGGCATCGTGCGCGGCGTGAACCTGTTCGAGCAGACGTTGCGCACTTATCGCAATGGACGGGTCGTGCAGGAGGCGCACATCGGTGACGAAACGATCTGGGGCCCGCACTACGTGATCTCAGACATTGCGCGACATATCACGCTGCTGCCGGGCGACGTGATCCTGATGGGCACGCCCTGTCATTCCCGCTCGGTGGACGCGGGGGATCGGGTGGCGTGCGAGATCACCGGACTCGGTTGCCTTGTGGGGCAGGTCGTGGGGATCGATGCACCACGCGCGGCGGCGCTCGGTGTGGGGCACCCGCCGGGCGACAGTCCTGAAGTGCGCCGTGTGGCGCTGGGGTTTGACGAACGTGTGCCGGAGCGATTCAAGGAAAACTATCGACTCGCGGCGCAACGACAGGAGTGAAGGGATGAAGGTGACGATCATTGGCGCGGGCGCCATCGGCGGCTTGCTCGGCGCGCGACTGGCGGCGGCGGGGGAAGCGCGCGTGAGCGCGTTGGCGCGCGGTGCGACGCTGGCGGCGTTGCGCGAGCATGGCTGGCGCGTGAAGCAGGGCGAGACGGTGACGACTGCGCTCGTGGACGCGGCGCATCCGCTGGAAGACGCCGGCAAGCTCGGCGTGCAGGACCTGATCGTTATTGCGGTGAAGGGGCCCGCGCTTGCGCAGGTTGCGAGCGCCGTGGCGCCCCTGCTCGGCCCGCAAACACTGGTGTTGCCCGCGATGAACGGCGTGCCGTGGTGGTTCTGCAAGGGGGTGGCGCCCTTTGGCGACGATCCGCTGACGAGCGTCGATCCGGACGGGGCGATTGGCGCGGCGATTCCGCTGGCCAACGTGATCGGGTGCGTGGTGCATGCGAGTGCGGCGACATCGGCGCCGGGGGTGGTCGATCACAAGATGGGGCGTGGGCTCATCGTCGGCGAGCCGGGCGGCGGGCAGAGCGAGCGCGTGCAGCGGCTCGCGGGGTTGCTGACGCGGGCGGGTTTTGACGTCAAGGCGTCGGAGCACGTGCGTCTCGACATCTGGTACAAGCTGTGGGGCAACCTGACGATGAACCCCGTGTCGGCGATCACGGGCGCGACGATCGACCGGTTACTGGACGACCCGCTCGTGCGCGCGTTCTGCTCGGCGGCGATGGCGGAGGCGGCGGCGATTGGGGCCAAGATCGGCTGCGCGATCGAACAGTCGCCCGATGACCGGCATGCCGTGACGGCGAAGCTGGGGGCGTTCAAGACGTCGATGCTGCAGGACGTGGAGGCGCACCGTCCCATCGAACTCGACGCGCTGGTGAGCGTGGTGCGCGAGATCGGTCAGCGCGTGTCGGTTCCTGCGCCCAACATCGACGCATTGCTCGGCCTGACGCGCCTGTTCGGGCGGGTACATGGCCTGTACCCGCAGTGACGGATTCCTTGGCGCGGACAATGACGTTCGGCAGGGCGGTCCTCGCTTCAATGGGAAGTGCGCAAGCCGCTGGTGAGCGCCACGCGTCTTCGGGACAATCCATCGATGCCGGTATATTCGTAGGCGAGACTTGATCATCGACACGACATGCCCCTGACCCGCATCACACTCCGCCAGTTCGAGGCGCTGGTGGCCATTGCCGAATTGCACAGCTTCGCCGAGGCGGGCAATCGCCTGGGGCTTACCTCGTCGGCCGTGAGCCAACTCGTTGCCGAACTCGAATCGGTCCTCGGCTTTCGGCTCTTCGACCGCACCACCCGGCGTGTGGCGCTCTCCAGTGCTGGGCGTGATTTTCTTGCGTCGGCGGAGTCGGTGATTCGGCATGTGCAGGCGGCTGAGAAAACGGCTGACGACGTGCGCAACCGTGCTGCCGGCATCGTGCGCGTGGGCGCGCCGCTGGTGCTCGCGAGCATGGCGCTGCCCGCCGCGATTCGCGCTTACGCCGACCTACGGCCCAAGGTCGTGGTGCGCGTGGTCGATACGCCGGTCGATGCGCTCGTCGATCACGTGGCCAACGGCGACCTCGATCTGGCGATCGGCCCCAATCGCGCAACGGGCGCGCATGTCGCCGGGGCGCCAGCATTCGACAGCCCGTGGGTGTTGTGGTGTGCGCCGGGCCACGCGCTCGCGCGACGCCGGCGCGTGCGATGGGCGGATCTGCGCGATACGCCGCTCGTTGCCGCGGGACGCGATCACGAACGCAGCGTTGCGCAGATGCGCTTGTCTGCGCCGCCCGATGCGCGCATTACACCTATCGACGTGGTCGATAACGTGACGACCGCGCTCGGCGTCGCGTCGCAAGGGCTGGCCGCCACCCTGACACCCGGCTACGTGGCGGCGCTCGCGCCACCGTTCGGTCTGGTGATGCGCCGCGTTGTCTCGCCCGAGACGATTCGTCAGGTCTGTGTGTACCGACCGCTCTCGCGTGCAGCGTCGCCGGCGGCTGAGGGATTCGCGCAGTTCTTGCTGACGTGGCTGCCGCAATGGAACGCGCAAATCATGGCGGCGTCACGGGATTGACGCGTTCGTTATCGCGCGACTCCATCAGCGGCGCCTGGCGTCAAGTGACGGTGACGGCGGCAATGCGGCGAGATCCTCGCGCAATTGCGCGCGCAATGTCGCGATGGCTGCCGTGGTGTCGGCCGGTTTCAACGTCTCGCGCGCGATGGCGTCGCGCAGATGACGGCGCAGCATCGGGTCGCGCGTTTGCGTGAGCGTCTCGCGATAGAACGGCAGGACATCTTCGGGATGACCGCCAACGCGGTACCAGTGCGCAATTTCGTCGATGGTGCGAATGGCTGCGAAGGCAGGCGCGGCCCCACCCTGCGGACCCGGTCCGCCGACGGGCCGACCCATGCGCGGCGGTGGGGGCGGCATGTCGATGGCGTCGTGCATGTCGTGCTTGTTGTCGGCGTCGGCCGCCGGCGGCGCGCTCTGCGCTCGCGCGGTGCTCGACAACGTGTCGGCCGTGGCAATGCCGGTGGCTGTCAATGCCAGCGACATTGCAATGGTGCTGATGGCATGGCGCGTTGCTATCTTCATGATATGGATTCCGTATTAAATTGGATCGCGGCAGTATCGAATGCCTGTGGCAAGCGTAACGCGCATCCGTCGACCGGCCCGGGGGCGGTAACGACATGTAAGGGGCATCACGGGGGATGGCGAGAGGGCTAAGGGACGAAACGACGAAACGATGAAGCGACGGTGCCCGCTCAGCGTGATCGGAAGGTTTGGGTTCGGTCGTCGAAACGGCGCACCTCACCGCATCTGCGATACAAGTAGAGTGAGCCGAGAGATGCGAAAGTGGGCACGCGTCGTGCCCCCTGCAGGGCCTTGTGCGGCGGGCTTGGCCGAGCGCTGTGCGCGAGCGCGAAAGTGCCTATACTGATTCGGCCTGACTGCGCGCGGTCGCGCCCGATCCCTGCAGTGGCTCGGTGGTTGTCGCGCGCGGGCAATTCCCCTTTTTTTGATGGAGCAACTTCCGTGTCGAACAGTCAATGGATCCGTGTCGAAACCGTGGACGGCGCCTTCGATGCCTATCTGGCATTGCCGCCGTCGGGGCCGGTCGCAAAGGCACCGGGTATTGTGCTGGTGCAGGAAATCTTCGGCGTGAACGAACACATTCGCGGCGTTGCCGATCAATACGCGATGGACGGCTATGTGGTGCTCGCGCCGGATATCTTCTGGCGTGCCGCCCCGCGCGTCGAACTTGGCTACTCGGGCGACGACTGGGCGCGCGCGATGGAACTGCGCCAATCGATCGACATCGAGAAGGCCGTGACCGATATCGAAGCGACGGCCAAGGCGCTGCGCGGCAAGCTCGATGCCCATGCAAAGATTGCCGCCGTCGGCTATTGCTTCGGCGGACTGCTGTCCTACCTGAGCGCCGCACGCGGGCTGGTCGACGCCGCCGTGCCGTACTACGGTGGCGGCATTCACAACTATCTGGGCGAAGCCGCCCGGCTGAATGTGCCGGTGCAGTTCCACTACGGGGCGCTCGATAGCCATATCACGCCGGATATCGTGACGTCGGTGAGCGAAGCGGTGAAGTCGCGTCCGAACACGGAAGTGTTCGTGTATCCCAACGCCGACCACGGTTTCAATTGCTGGGCGCGCGCGTCTTACCATCAGCCGTCGGCGGCGCTCGCCCACGGTCGCGCGCTCGAGTTTCTTGCGACGTCGCTGTCGAAGTAAGCGTTGTCCGTCGTCCCATCAACGACCAGAAGCCCGCTTAGGCGGGCTTCGTCGTTCCCTGTCACGGGATCGCGGGCCTCCTGAAGGCTGCCAGGTCCGCTAAAAAAGCCCGTCGCCGGAGCGACGGGCAAAGTCCTGTGCGTTGAACCACTACGCACAGCGACAGGAGTCTTGGGTCGGGGGCCGACCGGAGATCACAGTGAGCGCCAGCAATCGCCGGCGCGTCGTTATGCGCAGAATGCGCGCCGCGCCGCGGCCCCTTTGGAGAGGCCCGCGGCGCGGCGAGTTACATTAGGAGCCGAAATAAGTCGAGCCGGCGCGTTGCTGTCCACCCACCGAACCCATCGTGATCGAGGCGCTGGCCGCCGTCGGTTGGGCGCTGGGCGTAGCCTTCGGGTACACGGCATCGTGTTGAACCACCAGGCCGGCTTGTTGCGCCTGGACCAGTTCCTGGCGGACTTGGGCACGACTCAGGACGCTGGTTTGCGGCACCCACGAGAATTCCGAGGGGCCGTCGAACGCGTCGCTGGCGAAAGCCGAGCCGGCCGAGAGGGCCAGCATTGCGGAAACCAGGGCAGAGGTAATGAGGGTGCGTTGCATGATGTTTTCTCCTGTCTTTTGAAAGAGGCGATGTGTTATTCATCGTCGACAGTTGAAGTGTATTGCTGCTTCATTTAGCGATAAAGATGAGTTGAGACAAGCAACTGTTGCTGAATTTGAAATAATAAATCGAAGCCCTGAGGAGACCGCAATGCTCTATCTATGGATCAAGGCCATCCATCTGATTGCAGTGATCACGTTTATCGCCGGCCTGGTGGCGATGGCGTTGGGCGGGCGTCTGACGCAGCCCGAGTGGCGGCGCATCGCGCGGCGGGCGGATTACGGACTGGCGTCGCCCGCGTTGATCGTGGTGTGGATAACCGGCCCCGCGATGGCCATCATGGCGAACTGGTGGAGTGCGCCATGGCTGATGGCCAAGCTCGTTTTGGTGGTGATCGTCTCGGGATTGCACGGACGCCTGTCCGCCACGCTCAGGCGGCTGGAGCGCGATGGCGTGACGACGTCCCCGGCGCTCTTTCGGCGAGCGCTCCCCATTACGCTGGTCTCGATGGCCGCGATCGTCTCGCTCGTGATCGTCAAGCCGTTTTGAGCCGTGTTGGCTTTGCGCCGACGCAGCAAGGGATTCGGTTTGGTGGGCTGCGCTACCCGGTGTTACGCTGGCGCAATTGCCAAAAACGACCCAAAAATTACGCCTTTGAAAGGCCTGGTGCCGATGCCGATCACAACTGGGGTACCCCTGGGATTTCAGGGTCAAGACCGCCCCGTGGGCGCGTTGGCGAAAGATTACCCGGATGGCTTCGTCGTGCACCCGCACCGCCACGGGCGCGCGCAACTGATGTACGCGAGTGCCGGCATTCTCGAAGTGCGCACCGAGACGTCGCTCTGGGTCATACCGCCGCAACGCGCGCTGTGGATGCCGGGGGAAGTCACGCATGAAGTGCGCATGCGGGGCCGAGTCGAAATGCGCACGATCTACGTCGACGTGGCGCGATGCGGGATGTCGGCGCCCAGCGCGCCGGTGGTCATCGGCGTGTCCGCGCTGTTGCGCGAGTTGATCCTGCGCGCGATGGCGCTTCCTGCCGATTGGTCGCCCGACGGCAAGGACGCCCTCGTCATGGCACTGTTGCTCGAGGAAGTGGAATGGAAGAGCGAGTCGCCGCTGCACTTGCAGGTGCCGCGCGACGCCCGTCTGCGCAAGATCTTCGATATCTACCTGAACACGCCTTCGGATCCCCGCAGCCTGCAGGATTGGGCGCTGGATGTCGGCGCATCGAGCCGCACGTTGGAGCGGCGCTTTACGACAGAGTTCGGCTTGCCGTTCCGGGAATGGCGTCAGCACATGCGCCTGCTGGGTGCGCTGCCAATGTTGGGGGCTGGGCGGCCCATCACGCAGGTGGCGCTCGAAGTCGGTTATGACACCCCGAGCGCGTTTTCCACCATGTTCCGCCGCTTCATGGGCGTGACGCCAAGCGAATACCTGATGCGCGTCCGCGGCCCGGCGTGAGCCAGTGCATGGCATCCCACATATCGTCGTAGACGGGCACCCCTTCGGCGCATAGCGGCGAGCGCGAGCGGCGTGAGCCGATCCCAACGAAATCAATGCCGAGACGGCGCGCGACTTTCAGGTCCCACATCCCGTCGCCGATCGAGACGACCGCACGCGGATGCGTAATGCCGTAGCCGGCTTGTGCCCGCTTGATCGCCTCCGCGACGAGTTGTTCGCGTGAACTGTATTCGGAGGAGGTGATGAGCATCGCGTCGGTGTATTCGATAGCGACGGAACGCAGCTTCCGATGGCTGACCTGCCGGATGCCCCCTGTGGCGAACACGACCCCCCAGCGCGATCGGTGTGCCGCGTCGACGAAAGCACGAGCGCCCGGGATTTCGGCCAGACCGTGCGCGTTGAGCAGCGCGGTGAAGCGCTCGTCGATCTCGTGCTCGAAGCGCGCCAGATCGTGCGGCTGCGGCAGCGCGCGTCCGTGCTCCGCGTGGGCATGAATCAGAATGCCGGTGTCGGTGTGATGCGGGTAGCTGCCCCAGTCGGTGTTCAGGTCTTCGAATTCCAGCGACGTCATGGCGCCGAGCAGCGCGCGCTGATGAATTCGCTCCGAATCGGTCAGAGTGCCGTCGACATCGAGCACCAGAATGCTGTCTTTTTCGAAACTCGCCTGCATGGCTGATAGTGGGCTCGCGTCAGGGCAGGAGGACTCACCGCCTAAACCTCCGAGTGTACGAATTCGCGCCTCCGTGAAAAACGCGCGAGATGACACCGGCTACGCCGGACACGACAGGCGCGGCTGCGAGATTTGATAGGGCGTGCATATCCTCTCAGGATGACGGACCGGGGACGTGACTCCCGGCCGTCGTTCCCGGGCGAGGGCGCCGGGCGAAGCATTGTCCCGCTCACCCGAAGCGAGGGCGTCCCAGCGAACGGTAACGCTTGTCCAGACGCTCTAGCATCGCGATGGCTTCCTCGATTTCGGCGATCGAAGGCTGTCCAGCGCGCGGCGAACGGGCGAGGGTCGGGGCCGTGTCAGTCGGCGGTGGCGCCTCGGCCTGTACCAATGCTTGGGTCTGCGGCGGCGTCTGCGCGGCGGTCGTTGTTCGGGGCGGGGTGGCCGACGGGCATGCTTGCTGTACGACGTGGCGATGCGATTCCGGTGCGAGACTCTCGCGCGTTTCGCCGCGGGCGAAGTCGCGATAGCGTTGATGACCGTCATGGAGCCACTCTGCGAGTGTTCGCACGATGTCGTCGCCCGGCCCTACCGTGCGCATCTGCAAACGAGTGGCCTGAAAGTATCCCGGAACGTCGCCGAAGAGGGCTGGCAGGTGCTGGTCGGCGTGGGTGCGCGGATCCTGGCGAATCACCTCAATGGTATTCGGCGTGGCGAGCGAGACGAGGAACGTGTGGACGGCGCCCCCGATCGGGAGCCGGATGTAGGCGCCAAGCATGGCGTCGTGCACGTCCGGGGCGCCGGTGACGTGACGAATGGGCGGGTCGGTGAAGGCGGCTGTGACGTGATGGCGTCGGGCTTCCTGCTGGCTGGTCAGCACGCGCAGGAACGTGACCCGCGGCATCTCGAGGTAGACGTCGGCGCGGCGCAGCAGGTGATGCATGCCCGGCGACATTTCGCGAAGGCGCTGGGTGATCCGTCGCTCGATCGCCGCGACGGAGAACTTCCCCTGCGACTCCGCAGCGAAGGTTGCGGAAAATGCACGCTCGAGGGCGCTGGCATCGCGTCCGTCGCGCGAGAGCGCAGCGCTGACCGTCGCCGGGAGCGACGCTTCGCAGCCCGCCAGCATCAGACGGCTTGCGCTGACGTTGACGTTCAGGCCCGGTGTGAGGTCGAGCAAACAATTCTCGCGGTCGTTACCGCTGCCGACCACGCAAACTGGCCGTACGTCCTTCAGCCGCTCGGCGAATACCCGCGCGCGGGTCGCCGGGGGCTGCGACCAGTCGAACGACGCGCCGTTGGCGACAGCGTCCGCATGGCGAGGCGTGGCACGTTGAGCGCCGGCCGAGACCGGCGCCGACGCGATCTGCCTGAGGTCGGTCGTGATGCTGTGTGTGTGCGCGGCATGGTGCGGGTCCGGCATTGCGTTCGACACCGCCAGCGCGGTCGTGAGCCATTCTCCAATCGCAAAATACATCGCGGTCACTCCAATGGATGTCACAGGACGCTTCCCGTGGTGGCCCGGAGTATTCCTGTTGCAACGAATCCGGTTGTCGCGTCGGAACGCCGACGTTTGCGGTTTGGCACCCGCGAGGACATTCGCTCAACCCATGCCGCCGCGTGGCGACCCAAGGCGGCGCTCGGCAACGCGTTAACAATCAACGACTTACGGGGCGAATTTGCGTGCAAGTGCATTGACACTTGCGCTGACCAGAGGTATAGTCGCAGGCTCCGGTTTTTCCGGCGGTATGCGCGTGTCCAATGCAAAATGCTTATGCATCAAGCGTTTAGGTGCGGGCAATCCGCAAGAATAGCCGGGTGAGTGCGCAGTAAATCTGCATGACGGCCCGCCTTGGTTTTCATGCTTTTGACACATTTAGGAAATCACAATGCCAACGATTAACCAATTGGTCCGCAAGCCGCGCACCTCTGCTCAAATCAAGAGCAAGAGCCCGGCCCTGCAGGACTGCCCGCAGCGTCGCGGCGTGTGCACCCGTGTGTACACGACGACGCCGAAGAAGCCGAACTCCGCATTGCGTAAGGTTGCCAAGGTGCGCCTGACCAACGGTTTCGAAGTCATTTCGTACATCGGCGGTGAAGGCCACAACCTGCAGGAACACTCGGTCGTGCTGATTCGCGGCGGTCGTGTGAAGGACTTGCCGGGTGTGCGTTACCACATGGTGCGCGGTAGCCTCGACACGCAAGGCGTCAAGGACCGTAAGCAGTCCCGTTCGAAGTACGGCGCGAAGCGTCCGAAGGCCTAAGCGGCTCAGCGGACATACGTTCGGTGATGGTGTACATCGTCACTGAGTAAGTGGTCACTCGGCCAGGAAGTGGCTAGTAGGTGACTTGGAGCGAAGCTCCAACTGAATTTATTAAGGAAGAAATCATGCCGCGTCGTCGCGAAGTCCCCAAGCGCGAAGTGTTGCCCGATCCGAAGTTCGGCAACGTTGATGTCGCTAAATTCATGAACGTGCTCATGCTTGCCGGCAAGAAGTCGGTTGCAGAGCGCATCGTTTATGGTGCTTTCGAGCAGATCCAAACCAAGGCGGGCAAGGATCCGCTGGAAATCTTCAACACGGCGCTCGGTAACGTGAAGCCGGTGGTTGAAGTCAAGAGCCGCCGCGTTGGCGGTGCAAACTATCAGGTTCCGGTCGAAGTGCGTCCGTCGCGTCGTATGGCATTGGCGATGCGTTGGTTGCGTGAGGCCGCGAAAAAGCGTAGTGAGAAGTCGATGGCCCTGCGTCTGGCAGGTGAGCTGATCGAAGCCTCGGAAGGCCGTGGCGGCGCCATGAAGAAGCGTGACGAAGTTCACCGCATGGCCGAAGCCAACAAGGCATTCTCGCACTTCCGCTTCTGACGCTGGCAAGCAGTACCTAGAGCAGAAACCGGGGCGGGTGCGCATGAGAAATTGCGCCTCGCCCGTTTGTGTTAGTAGCCCCCTCAAAAATGGCGGCTACATTGAAAGAGGCTTAAAGTGGCTCGTACAACCCCTATCGAGCGCTACCGCAACATCGGTATTAGCGCTCACATCGACGCAGGCAAGACCACGACGACCGAGCGCATTTTGTTCTACACCGGTGTGAACCACAAAATCGGTGAAGTGCACGATGGCGCCGCGACGATGGACTGGATGGAGCAGGAACAAGAGCGTGGCATCACGATTACGTCGGCTGCCACGACCTGCTTCTGGTCCGGCATGGCGAACAATTACCAGAAGCACCGCATCAACATCATCGACACCCCGGGTCACGTCGACTTCACGATTGAAGTCGAGCGCTCGATGCGTGTTCTCGATGGCGCGTGCATGGTCTACTGTGCCGTGGGTGGCGTGCAGCCCCAGTCGGAAACCGTTTGGCGTCAGGCCAACAAGTACGGCGTGCCGCGTCTGGCGTTCGTCAACAAGATGGACCGTACCGGCGCGAACTTCTTCAAGGTCTACGACCAGTTGAAGACTCGCCTGAAGGCCAACCCGGTGCCGGTGGTGGTGCCGATCGGCGCGGAAGAAAGCTTCACGGGCGTGGTCGACCTCATCAAGATGAAGGCGATCATTTGGGACGAAGCGTCGCAAGGCATGAAGTTCGACTACGTCGAAATTCCGGCCGAGCTGCTGGCGGAAGCCCAGAAGTGGCGCGAAGGCATGGTCGAGGCCGCTGCCGAGTCGAGCGAAGAGATGATGAACAAGTACCTGGAAGAGGGTGACCTCTCCGAGGCTGACATCATCGAAGGTCTTCGTCTGCGTACCATCGCCTGCGAAATCCAGCCGATGCTGTGCGGCACTGCGTTCAAGAACAAGGGTGTGCAGCGTATGCTGGACGCCGTGATCGACTTCCTGCCGTCGCCGGTCGACATTCCGCCGGTCAAGGGTACGGACGAGAAGGAGCAGCCGATCGAGCGTCGCGCTGCGGACGACGAGAAGTTCTCGTCGCTGGCCTTCAAGATCATGACGGACCCGTTCGTCGGCCAGCTGATCTTCTTCCGCGTCTATTCGGGCGTGGTGAACAAGGGCGACACGCTGCTGAACTCGGTCAAGGGCAAGAAGGAACGCCTGGGCCGTATCGTGCAGATGCACGCGAACCAGCGCGAAGAAATCGACGAAGTGCGCGCAGGCGACATCGCCGCAGCCGTCGGTTTGAAGGATGCGACCACGGGTGACACGCTGTGCGACCCGACCGCCCCGATCGTGCTCGAGCGCATGGTGTTCCCGGAGCCGGTGATTTCGCAGGCTGTCGAGCCGAAGACCAAGGTCGACCAGGAAAAGATGGGCCTCGCCCTGAACCGCCTGGCGCAGGAAGACCCGTCGTTCCGCGTGCAGACCGATGAAGAATCGGGTCAGACCATCATTTCGGGCATGGGCGAGCTCCACCTCGAAATTCTGGTTGACCGCATGAAGCGCGAATTCGGCGTGGAAGCCAACATCGGCGCGCCGCAGGTTGCCTACCGCGAAACCATTCGCAAGTCGGCCGCGGACGTTGAAGGCAAGTTCGTCAAGCAGTCGGGCGGTCGCGGCCAGTTCGGTCACGCTGTCATCACGCTGGAGCCGAACGAGCAAGGCAAGGGCTACGAATTCTTCGATGAGATCAAGGGTGGTGTCATTCCTCGCGAATACATCCCGGCGGTCGACAAGGGGATTCAGGACACGCTCAAGAGCGGTGTTCTGGCCGGCTTCCCGGTGGTGGACGTCAAGGTTCGCCTGACGTTCGGTTCGTACCACGATGTGGACTCGAACGAAAACGCGTTCCGCATGGCCGGTTCGATGGCTTTCAAGGAAGCCATGCGCCGCGCCAGCCCGGTCATTCTCGAGCCGATGATGGCCGTGGAAGTGGAAACGCCGGAAGACTACATGGGTAACGTGATGGGCGACTTGTCGTCGCGTCGCGGCATTATCCAGGGCATGGACGACATGGTCGGCGGCGGCAAGATCGTGCGCGCCGAAGTTCCGCTGTCGGAAATGTTCGGCTATTCGACGTCGCTGCGTTCGGCCACGCAAGGCCGCGCCACGTACACGATGGAGTTCAAGCACTACGCTGAAGCTCCGAAGAACGTGAGCGAAGCCATCATCAGCAACAAGAACAAGTAATTGAATTGTCGGGCGTCTGCACCACGAGGTGCAGCGCCCGGCGCACTGTTTAATCGTCTATTCAGTATCTGAGGATTCGGAAATGGCAAAGGAAAAGTTTCAGCGGACCAAGCCGCACGTCAACGTTGGCACCATCGGTCACGTCGACCACGGCAAGACGACCCTGACGGCTGCTATCGCAACGGTGCTTTCGTCGAAGTTCGGCGGTGAAGCCAAGAACTACGCGGACATCGACGCGGCACCGGAAGAAAAGGCACGCGGTATTACCATCAACACCGCACACATCGAGTACGAAACGGCTAACCGCCACTACGCACACGTTGACTGCCCGGGCCACGCCGACTACGTCAAGAACATGATTACCGGTGCTGCCCAGATGGACGGCGCCATTCTGGTTTGCTCGGCTGCCGACGGCCCGATGCCGCAAACGCGCGAGCACATCCTGCTGGCCCGTCAGGTTGGCGTGCCGTACATCATCGTGTTCCTGAACAAGTGCGACATGGTCGACGACGCCGAGCTGCTCGAGCTGGTCGAAATGGAAGTGCGCGAACTCCTGTCGAAGTACGACTTCCCGGGCGACGATGTGCCGATCATTCACGGTTCGGCCAAGCTGGCGCTGGAAGGCGACAAGGGTGCCCTGGGCGAAGAAGCCATCATGAAGCTGGCTGAAGCCCTTGACACGTACATCCCGACGCCGGAACGCGCTGTGGATGGCACGTTCCTGATGCCGGTGGAAGACGTGTTCTCGATCTCGGGTCGCGGTACCGTGGTGACCGGTCGTATCGAGCGCGGCATCATCAAGGTCGGCGAAGAAATCGAAATCGTCGGTATCGCCATGGACGGCGACAAGCCGAAGATCGACAAGACGACCTGCACGGGCGTCGAAATGTTCCGCAAGCTGCTCGACCAAGGTCAGGCAGGCGATAACGTCGGTATTCTGCTGCGCGGCACGAAGCGTGAAGACGTCCAGCGTGGTCAGGTTCTGGCCAAGCCGGGTTCGATCAAGCCGCACCGCAAGTTCTCGGGCGAGGTCTACATCCTGTCGAAGGACGAAGGTGGTCGTCACACCCCGTTCTTCAACAACTATCGTCCGCAGTTCTACTTCCGTACGACGGACGTGACGGGCTCGATCTCCCTGCCGGAAGGCAAGGAAATGGTGATGCCGGGCGACAACGTGTCGATCAAGGTTGACCTGATCCAGCCGATCGCCATGGAAGAAGGTCTGCGTTTTGCAATTCGCGAAGGTGGCCGTACTGTCGGCGCCGGCGTGGTTGCGAAGATCGAAGACTAATGACGGATTGACGGATGACGGGGGCCTTGGCGCTCCCGTCACCGAAGCTGTGTTTGCTCTTTGTGATTTACCCGGCACCCGAACGAGGGCTGCCATGCTCTTTGGAGAATTGACATGCCGAACCAAAAAATCCGCATCCGCCTGAAGGCGTTCGATTACCGCCTGATCGACCAGTCGGCCGCCGAGATCGTTGAAACCGCCAAGCGCACCGGCGCGATCGTCAAGGGCCCGGTGCCCCTGCCGACGCGCATCGAGCGTTTCGACATCCTGCGTTCGCCGCACGTCAACAAGACCTCGCGCGACCAGCTCGAAATCCGCACGCACCAGCGCCTGATGGACATCGTCGATCCGACGGACAAGACCGTTGACGCACTGATGAAGCTGGACCTGCCGGCTGGCGTCGACGTCGAGATCAAGCTGCAGTAAGGCTTGAGCGCGACTTTGCGCTGGAAAGCCCCGCCAATACTGACTCGGCGGGGCTTTTGTTATGCGAATTAGCAACACTTGTCAAGCGATAAAAGCTCGTCTATAATGGCGGGCTCAAGTGTAGTTTTTAAAAGATGGCCCACGTCCGTGGACCATCCTTTTATCATTTAGCCCCGGCCAATCGCAGTCGGGAATGGAGAAAATCATGAGCCTTGGCCTTGTCGGTCGCAAGGTTGGCATGACGCGTATTTTCACGGACGACGGCGATTCGATTCCCGTCACCGTGCTCGACGTGTCTAACAACCGTGTGACGCAAATCAAGACGGATGAAACGGACGGCTACACGGCCGTTCAAGTCACTTTCGGTAACCGTCGCGCCACGCGCGTGACCAAAGCCGCCGCCGGCCACTACGCGAAAGCGGGTGTCGAAGCCGGTGAAATCCTCAAGGAATTCCGCGTCGAAGCTGCCAAAGCTGCTGAACTGCAGCCGGGCGCAGCCGTTGGCGTCGATCTCTTCCAAGTGGGCCAGAAGGTCGACGTGCAAGGCGTGTCGATCGGTAAGGGCTACGCCGGTACCATCAAGCGCTACAACTTCGCTTCGGGCCGCGCTTCGCACGGTAACTCGCGTTCGCACAACGTGCCGGGTTCGATCGGTATGGCGCAGGATCCGGGCCGTGTGTTCCCGGGTAAGCGCATGACGGGTCATCTGGGCGACGTCACCACGACGGTGCAGAATCTCGAAATCGCGCGCATTGACGCTGAACGTGGCCTGATCTTCGTGAAGGGTGCCGTTCCGGGCGCCAACGAAGGCAAGGTTTTCGTGACCACGGCAGTCAAGGCCAAACTCGCGAAGGGAGCGTAACAATGGAACTGAAGCTCCTGAATGAGCAAGGTCAGGAAGGCGCAGCGGTCAACGCGTCGGACGTCGTGTTCGGCCGTGACTACAACGAAGCGCTGATCCATCAGGTTGTGGTGGCTTACCAAGCCAACGCCCGCAGCGGCAATCGTGCGCAGAAAGACCGTGAACAGGTCAAGCACACGACCAAGAAGCCGTGGCGTCAGAAGGGTACGGGCCGTGCTCGTGCCGGTATGTCGTCGAGCCCGTTGTGGCGCGGCGGTGGCCGTATCTTCCCGAATTCGCCGGAAGAGAACTTCACCCACAAGGTCAACAAGAAGATGTACCGCGCCGGTGTGTGCTCGATTCTGTCGCAGCTCGCCCGTGAAGGTCGTCTGTCGGTGGTCGAGGACATCAAGCTGGATGCGCCGAAGACCAAACTGCTCGCTGAAAAGATCAAGGCCATGGGTCTTGAGTCGGTGCTGCTGATCACGGATAGCGTGGACGAGAACCTGTTCCTGGCCTCGCGCAATCTGGCTCACGTTGCCGTCACCGAGCCGCGTTTCGCCGACCCGCTGTCGCTCATCTACTTCAAGACGGTGCTGGTGACGAAGGGCGCGATCGCCAAGATTGAGGAGATGCTGTCATGAGCGACGTGCGTAAAAATGACCATCGTCTGTACCAGGTCCTGCTCTCGCCGGTGATCTCCGAAAAGGCGACGCTGGTGGCTGACAAGAACGAACAAGTGGTGTTCCAAGTCGCACGCGACGCGAACAAGCAAGAAGTGAAGGCTGCGGTTGAGCTTCTCTTCAAGGTGGAAGTCGAGTCGGTGCAGATTCTGAACCGCAAGGGCAAGCAAAAGCGCTTTGGCCGCTTCATGGGTCGTCGCGACCATGAAAAGAAGGCCTACGTGAGCCTGAAGCCGGGTCAGGAAATCAATTTTGAAGCGGAGGCCAAGTAATCATGGCACTCGTCAAAACGAAACCGACGTCGCCGGGCCGCCGTTCGCTGGTCAAGGTCGTCAACAAGGATCTGCACAAGGGCAAGCCGTTCGCCCCGCTGCTCGATACCAAGAGCAAGACCGCTGGCCGTAACAACAACGGTCACATCACCACCCGTCATATGGGTGGCGGTCACAAGCAACACTACCGTATCGTCGATTTCCGTCGCAACAAGGACGGCATCACGGCGAAGGTTGAGCGTCTGGAATACGATCCGAACCGCAGCGCGAACATTGCTCTGCTGTGCTACGCCGACGGCGAGCGTCGTTACATCCTTGCACCGAAGGGCATGACCGTCGGCCAGCAAGTGGTGAGCGGCTCGGAAGCCCCGATCAAATCGGGTAACACCCTGCCGATCCGTAACATCCCGGTCGGTACGACGATTCACGGCATCGAACTTCTGCCGGGCAAGGGTGCGCAAATCGCCCGTGCCGCCGGCACGTCGGCCATGCTGCTGGCTCGCGAAGGCACGTACGCTCAAGTGCGTCTGCGTTCGGGTGAAGTGCGTCGCGTGCACATCGAGTGCCGCGCGACCATCGGTGAAGTCGGTAACGAAGAGCATAGCCTGCGCCAATTGGGCAAGGCCGGTGCAAAGCGTTGGCGCGGTATTCGTCCGACCGTTCGCGGTGTGGCGATGAACCCGGTGGATCACCCGCACGGTGGTGGTGAAGGTCGTACGGCGGCGGGTCGTCATCCGGTCAGCCCGTGGGGTCAGCATACCAAGGGTAAGCGTACCCGTTCGACCAAGCGCACCGACAGCATGATCGTTCAGCGTCGCAAGAAGCGTTAATTGGAGCTAGCAAATGACTCGTTCTGTTAAAAAAGGTCCGTTTTGCGACGCTCACCTGCTGAAAAAAGTGGAAGCGGCGGCTGCATCGCGTGACAAAAAGCCGATCAAGACCTGGTCGCGTCGTTCGACCGTCCTGCCCGATTTCATCGGCCTGACGATCGCTGTGCATAACGGCCGTCAACACGTGCCGGTGTACGTGACGGAAAACATGGTCGGCCACAAGCTGGGTGAGTTCGCTCTCACCCGTACCTTCAAGGGCCATGCGGCCGACAAGAAGGCGAAGAAATAAGGGGCCGACCATGGAAGTAAAAGCAATTCATCGCGATGCTCGTATCTCAGCGCAAAAAACGCGTCTGGTCGCTGACCAGATCCGTGGACTGCCGCTGGAGCGCGCACTCAATGTCCTGACCTTCTCGCCGAAGAAGGCCGCGGTCATCATCAAGAAGGTGCTCGAGTCGGCTATCGCCAACGCCGAGCACAATGAAGGTGCTGACATCGACGAACTGCGCGTCAAGGGCATTTTCGTCGACAAGGCGACCTCGCTCAAGCGTTTCACCGCGCGTGCTAAGGGCCGTGGTAACCGCATCGAGAAGCAAACCTGTCACATCACTGTGACGCTGGGCAACTAAGGGGTCACGATGGGACAGAAAATTCATCCGACTGGCTTCCGTCTGGCGGTCAGTCGTAACTGGGCTTCGCGTTGGTACGCCAACAACCAGAACTTCGCGCAGATGTTGAAGGAAGACATCGGCGTTCGCGAATACCTGAAGAAGAAGCTGAAGAACGCTTCGGTCGGCCGCGTCATCATCGAGCGTCCGGCACGTAATGCTCGCATTACGATTTTCAGCTCGCGTCCGGGTGTTGTGATCGGCAAGAAGGGCGAGGACATCGAAATCCTCAAGGCCGAGCTGCAAAAGCGCATGGGCGTGCCCGTGCACGTGAACATCGAGGAAATCCGCAAGCCGGAAACCGATGCGCAGCTCATCGCCGATTCGATCGCTCAGCAGCTCGAGCGCCGTATCATGTTCCGTCGCGCCATGAAGCGTGCGATGCAGAACGCGATGCGTCTGGGTGCCCAAGGCATCAAGATCATGAGCGCGGGCCGTTTGAACGGTATCGAAATCGCCCGTACCGAGTGGTATCGCGAAGGCCGTGTGCCCCTGCACACGCTGCGTGCCGACATCGACTACGCAACTTCGGAAGCGAAGACGACGTACGGCATCATCGGTATCAAGGTGTGGGTGTACAAGGGTGACACGCTGGGCCGCAACGACGCTCCGGTGGCTGAAGAGCCGGCCGAAGACAAGCGTCCGCGCCGCAACGCGCGTCCGGGCGGCGACCGTCGCCCCCGTCGTGACGATGCTGGCGATAAGGCCGGCGCGAAGCGCGGTGGTGCACGACGCCCGGCTGGCAAGCCTGAAGGCGACGCCAAGACTGGAGAATAATCATGCTGCAACCGAAACGCAGAAAGTATCGCAAAGAGCAGAAGGGCCGTAACACTGGCGTTGCCACGCGTGGTAACGAAGTGTCGTTCGGCGAATTCGGTCTGAAGGCGGTCGGTCGTGGACGTCTGACGGCTCGTCAAATCGAAGCCGCGCGTCGTGCCATGACTCGCCACATCAAGCGCGGTGGTCGTATCTGGATCCGTATCTTCCCGGACAAGCCGATCTCGCAAAAGCCGGCAGAAGTGCGTATGGGTAACGGTAAGGGTAACCCGGAGTACTACGTCGCCGAGATTCAACCGGGCAAGATGCTGTACGAAATGGACGGTGTGGATGAAGCGTTGGCGCGCGAGGCGTTCCGCCTGGCTGCTGCCAAGCTGCCGATTCAGACGACGTTCTTCGTACGTCGCCTTGGCGCCTGAGGGGAGAATTTGAAATGAAAGCATCCGAACTTCGTGCCAAGGATCTCGACGGCCTGAACAAGGAACTGTCGGATCTGCTGAAGGCCCAATTCGGTCTTCGCATGCAAGCGGGCACCCAACAGCTGAGCAACACCAGCCAGCTGAAGAAGGTGCGCAAGGACATCGCGCGTGTGCGTACCGTGTTGACTGAGAAGGCGAGCCAGAAATGAACGATACCGCTAAGACCGCGCTGAAGCGTACCCTCGTGGGTAAGGTTGTCAGCGACAAGATGGACAAGACGGTTACCGTGCTGGTCGAGCGTCAAATGAAGCACCCGCTCTACGGCAAGTACATCGTGCGCTCGAAGAAGTACCACGCGCACGATGAGACCAACCAGTACAAGGAAGGCGATACGGTCGAGATTCAAGAATCCCGCCCGCTGTCGAAGACCAAGGCCTGGACGGTCTCCCGTCTCGTGGAAGCCGCTCGCATCATCTAAAGCGCGCTGAAGCGAAGGCTTGACTTGCAAGTCCGGAATTATCGATGTATAATTCCGGACTTTCCGCTTCTTTCGCTAAAACCGGTCTTTGGTTTCGCAAGGGAGTGGATGGCTTCCGAAGCCGATTCGTATCCTCTACGAGTCTGGTCGAGGTAGCAAAGTTGTCCACTTTTGAACGACTCAACCCAAACGGCACCCTTTGGTGCTGACGGGGACCAAGACTGACCGATGCGTATGTGTCGGATTAAGTTGGGAAGATAACACCATGATTCAAACTGAAACCCGGCTCGAAGTAGCCGACAACACCGGTGCGCGCGAAGTGATGTGCATCAAGGTGCTGGGCGGCTCCAAGCGTCGCTACGCCGGCATTGGCGACATCATCAAGGTCAGCGTGAAGGATGCTGCCCCGCGTGGTCGTGTCAAGAAGGGCGAAATCTATAACGCAGTGGTCGTGCGCACCGCCAAGGGCGTGCGTCGCCAGGACGGCTCGCTGGTCAAATTCGACGGCAACGCCGCCGTGCTGCTTAACACCAAGCTTGAGCCGATCGGCACCCGTATCTTCGGGCCGGTTACGCGTGAACTGCGTACCGAACGCTTCATGAAGATCGTGTCGCTGGCCCCGGAAGTGCTGTAAGGAGCCGACACATGAACAAGATTCGTAAGGGTGACCAGGTCATCGTGCTGACGGGTAAGGACAAGGCCAAGCGTGGCACGGTCCTGGCCATTGATGGCGACAAGTTGGTCGTCGAGGGCGTGAACGTTGCCAAAAAGCACGTCAAGCCGAACCCGATGAAGGGTACGCAAGGTGGCGTGGTCGACAAGACGATGCCGATCCACGTGTCGAACGTGGCGCTGGTGGATGCCAATGGCAAGCCGTCGCGCGTGGGCATCAAGGTCGAAGACGGCAAGAAGGTCCGCTTCCTCAAGACGACCGGTACGGTCGTCGGTGCCTAAGTCGCAGGGAGTATAGATAATGGCCCGTTTGCAAGAATTCTATAAAGACAAGGTTGTCGCCGAGCTGACAAAGCAGTTCGGTTACAAGTCTGTCATGGAAGTGCCGCGCATCACCAAGATCACCCTGAACATGGGCCTTGGTCAAGCCGTTGCTGACAAGAAGATCATTGAGCACGCCGTTGGCGACCTGACGAAAATCGCCGGCCAAAAGCCGGTGGTGACGAAGGCTCGCAAGGCAATTGCCGGTTTCAAGATCCGCGAAGGTTACCCGATCGGTACGATGGTGACGCTGCGCGGCGAGCGTATGTTCGAATTCCTGGATCGTTTCATCACCGTGGCTCTGCCGCGCGTGCGTGACTTCCGTGGTATTTCGGGTCGTGCGTTCGATGGTCGTGGCAACTACAACATCGGTGTGAAGGAACAGATCATCTTCCCCGAAATCGAGTACGACAAAATCGACGCGCTGCGTGGTCTGAATATCAGCATCACCACGACCGCGAAGACTGACGAAGAAGCGAAGGCTCTTCTGTCGGCGTTCAAATTCCCGTTCCGTAACTGAGGTAATCGTGGCTAAACTGGCACTTATCGAACGCGAAAAGAAACGCGCCCGTCTGGCGCAGAAGTTTTCTGCCAAGCGCGCCGCCCTCAAAGCGACCATCGAAGACACCAGCAAGTCGGAAGACGAGCGTTATGAAGCACGTCTGGCGCTGCAACAGCTGCCGCGTAACGCCAATCCGACGCGTCAACGCAATCGTTGCGACCTGACTGGCCGTCCGCGCGGTACCTTCCGCAAATTCGGCCTGGCCCGTAACAAGATCCGTGAAATCGCCTTCCGTGGCGAAATCCCGGGCGTGACCAAAGCAAGCTGGTAATAGGAGAAGCACCATGAGCATGAGCGATCCTATCGCCGATATGCTGACTCGCATCCGCAACGCTCAGATGGTTGAGAAAGCATCGGTGAAGATGCCCTCTTCCAAGCTGAAGGTCTCGATCGCCAAAGTCCTGAAGGACGAAGGCTACATCGAAGACTTCGCGGTTGAAGCAGAAGAAACGAAGGCAGTGTTGAACATCGCACTGAAGTACTACGCTGGCCGTCCGGTGATCGAGCGCCTCGAGCGCGTGTCCCGCCCCGGTCTTCGTGTGTACAAGAGCCGCAACGACATCCCGCAGGTCATGAATGGCCTCGGCGTTGCAATCGTCTCGACCCCGAAGGGCGTGATGACTGATCGCAAGGCACGCGCCACCGGCGTGGGCGGCGAAGTCATCTGCTACGTCGCCTAACCGAGGAGCGTTGAAATGTCTCGAGTAGGTAAGAGTCCCATTGCATTGCCGAAGGGCGTAGAAGCAACGCTGGCAGGCAATGTGCTGACGATCAAGGGTGCCCTGGGTTCGCTGACCCGCGGTGTGAATGCCCTCGTGAACGTCAAGATCGAAGACGGCACCATCACCTTCGCCCCGGCCGACGAAAGCCGCGAAGCGAATGCGCTGTATGGCACCGAACGTGCACTGGTCAACAATATGGTGACCGGTGTGAGCAAGGGTTTCGAAAAGAAACTGCAACTCGTTGGCGTGGGTTACCGCGCCAAGGCTGAAGGTGCAAACCTGAAGCTCGAGCTGGGTTTCTCGCACGATGTCGTGCATGCCATGCCGGAAGGCGTGAAGGCCGAGACCCCGACGCAGACGGAGATCATCATCAAAGGCGTTGATAAGCAACGCATCGGACAAGTGGCTGCGGAAGTTCGCGGTTACCGTCCGCCCGAACCCTACAAGGGCAAGGGCGTCCGCTATGCGGACGAGGTGGTGATCCTCAAGGAAACCAAGAAGAAGTAAGGGTGCGAAACATGGACAAGAAACAATCTCGTGTGCGCCGTGCTCGCCAGACTCGTATCAAGCTGGCAGCTCAAAAGGTGCATCGCCTTTCCGTGCATCGCACCAACGTGCACATCTACGCGCAAGTTTTTTCGGAAGACGGCACGCAAGTGCTGGCCAGCGCTTCGACGCTGGAAGCCGAAGTGCGCAAGGAACTGGGCGACAAGGAAGGCAAGGGTGGCAACGCTGCGGCCGCTGCACTGATCGGCCGTCGTATCGCCGAGAAGGCGAAGGCTGCCGGCATCGAAAGCGTGGCTTTCGACCGCTCGGGCTTCCGCTATCACGGTCGCGTCAAGGCTCTGGCCGACGCTGCCCGTGAAGCCGGCCTCAAGTTCTAAGTAAGGATCCGTCATGGCAAAGATGCAAGCGAAAGTTCAGGCTGACGAACGCGACGACGGCCTTCGCGAGAAGATGATCGCGGTCAACCGTGTCACGAAGGTTGTGAAGGGTGGCCGTATTCTCGGTTTTGCCGCGTTGACCGTGGTTGGTGACGGCGATGGCCGCATCGGCATGGGCAAGGGCAAGGCGAAGGAAGTGCCGGTTGCCGTTCAAAAGGCAATGGAACAAGCCCGCCGCAATATGTTCAAGGTGCCCCTGAAGAACGGCACCCTGCAACACAACGTTCTCGGCCAGCATGGCGCCTCGCGCGTCCTGATGTCGCCGGCGAAGGACGGTACCGGTGTTATCGCCGGTGGCCCGATGCGCGCGGTGTTCGAGGTGATGGGCGTGACCAACGTGGTGACGAAGAGCCTTGGCTCGACGAACCCGTACAACCTGGTCCGCGCCACGCTCGACGGCCTGAAGAAACAATCGACTCCTGCTGACATCGCCGCCAAGCGTGGCAAGTCGGTGGAAGAGATCCTCGGCTAAGGGTGATCAATATGTCGCAGCAAACTGTGAAAGTTAAGCTGGTCAAGAGCCTGATCGGTACGCGTGAAGAACATCGCGCGACCGTGAGGGGCCTGGGCCTGCGTCGAATCAATTCGGTCAGCGAGTTGCAGGATACGCCCGCTGTGCGGGGCATGATCAACAAGGTCTCGTACCTTGTGGCGATCGTCGACTGAGCGAGGGCAAAATGGAATTGAATTCGATTAAGCCGGCAGAAGGCGCCAAGCACGCCAAGCGCCGCGTTGGCCGTGGCATCGGTTCGGGTCTGGGTAAAACCGCCGGCCGTGGTCACAAGGGTCAAAAGTCGCGTTCGGGCGGCTTCCACAAGGTTGGCTTCGAAGGCGGTCAAATGCCGCTGCAACGTCGCCTGCCGAAGCGTGGTTTCAAGTCGCTGACGCGTCGTTTCGTGGGCGAAGTTCGCCTGTCGGACCTGAACAACCTGCCGGTCGACGAGATCGATCTGTTGGTTCTGAAGCAGGCCGGTCTGGTGAGCGAGCTGTCGCTGTCGGCCAAGGTCATCGCCTCGGGCGAGATCACCCGCAAGGTCGTTGTGAAGGGTCTGGGCGTCACCAAGGGTGCGCTCACGGCAATTCAAGCGGCTGGCGGTTCGGTTGCAGAGTAAGTTAGGTCACCCCGGAGCCAGCATTGGCCAAGTCTCCTAATCTCGCTAAGCCTGGTACGCAGGGCCCGAAGTATGCGGATCTGCGCCGGCGGCTGGTTTTCCTGCTGCTGGCGTTGATCGTCTACCGTATTGGTGCGCATATCCCGGTGCCGGGCATCGACCCCGATCAGCTGGCGCAGTTGTTCCAGCGCCAGTCGGGCGGGATCCTGGGCATGTTCAACATGTTCTCGGGTGGCGCGTTGTCGCGTTTCACGATCTTCGCGCTGGGGATCATGCCGTACATTTCGGCGTCGATCATCATGCAGCTGTTGGCGATGGTTTCGCCGCAGTTGGAAGCGTTGCGCAAGGAAGGTCAGTCCGGACAGCGCAAGATCACGCAGTACACCCGGTATTTCACGGTGCTACTCGCGCTCTTCCAAGCCGCAGCGATCGCAGTGACGTTGGAGAGCGAGCCTGGGCTCGTCGTCGATCCGGGCATGCTGTTCCGCCTGACGACGGTGATCACGCTTGTGACCGGCACGATGTTCCTGATGTGGCTTGGTGAGCAGATCACCGAACGCGGCCTGGGTAACGGTATCTCGATCATCATCTTTGGTGGTATCGCGGCCGGTTTGCCGAACGCTGTGGGCGGTTTGTTCGAGCTTGTCAGCACGGGTTCGATTGGTCCGTTCTCGGCCATCGTGATCTGTGCCCTCGTGGTGCTCGTGACGTTCTTCGTCGTGTTTGTCGAACGAGGTCAGCGCAAGATCCTCGTGAACTACGCCAAGCGTCAGGTGGGCAACAAGGTGTACGGCGGCCAGGCTTCGCACCTGCCGCTCAAGCTGAACATGGCAGGCGTGATTCCGCCGATCTTCGCATCGTCGATCATCCTGTTCCCGGCAACGATCGCGAATTGGTTCGGCGCAGGCGAAAGCACGCGCTGGCTCAAGGATTTCGCCGCGAAGTTGTCGCCGGGTCAGCCGATCTACGTGATGCTCTACGCTTTGGCGATCGTGTTCTTTTGCTTCTTCTACACCGCACTGGTGTTCAACAGCAAAGAGACCGCGGACAACCTGAAGAAGAGCGGCGCGTTTGTACCGGGCATCCGTCCGGGCGATCAGACGGCGCGGTACATCGACAAGATCCTGACGCGTCTGACACTGGCCGGTGCGGCTTACGTCACGCTGGTGTGTTTGCTGCCTGAGTTTCTGGTGTTGCGTTGGAACGTTCCGTTCTACTTCGGTGGAACCTCACTGCTGATTATCGTGGTGGTGACGATGGATTTCATGGCTCAAGTGCAGTCGTATGTGATGTCGCAACAGTATGAGTCGCTGCTCAAAAAGGCGAATTTCAAGGGCGGCAATAACATGACGCTTCGCTGACCTTGGGTCATGTCGAAAGACGACGTTATTCAAATGCAGGGCGAGGTCGTTGAAAACCTCCCCAATGCCACCTTCCGGGTAAAGCTGGAAAATGGCCATGTAGTACTCGGACATATTTCCGGCAAGATGCGGATGCACTACATCCGAATCTTGCCTGGAGATAAGGTGACGGTAGAGTTGACGCCCTACGATCTGTCGCGTGCGCGGATCGTCTTCCGGGCGAAGTGATTAGAGAGAGGGAATTGTCATGAAAGTTTTGGCATCTGTTAAGTGCATCTGCCGCAATTGCAAGTTTGTGAAGCGCAAAGGCGTGCTGCGCGTGATCTGCAGTTCGGATCCGCGCCACAAGCAACGTCAGGGCTAATCGGCCTTTAACGCTATTTAGTTGGGGAATTACGAATGGCTCGTATCGCAGGGGTTAACATCCCGAACCACCAGCACACCGCAATCGGCTTGACGGCCATTTACGGTGTCGGCCGCACGCGCGCTCGCCAGATTTGCGACGCCGCCGGTGTGCCGTTCTCGAAGAAGGTCAAAGACCTCGACGACGCTGATCTCGAAAAGCTGCGTGATCAAGTCGGTCAACTGACGGTCGAGGGCGACCTGCGCCGTGAAGTGACCATGAACATCAAGCGCCTGATGGACCTGGGCTGCTATCGTGGTATGCGTCACCGCAAGGGCTTGCCGCTTCGCGGTCAGCGCACCCGTACCAATGCGCGTACCCGCAAGGGCCCGCGTAAGGCCGGCGTCTCGCTGAAGAAGTAACCAGAGGATAGGAACTCATGGCTAAGCAACAGAACAACGCCGCTTCGCAGCGCGTTCGCAAGAAGGTCAAGAAGAGCGTTGCCGAGGGCGTCGTGCACGTCCACGCTTCGTTCAACAACACCATCATCACGATCACCGATCGTCAGGGCAACGCACTGGCATGGGCGACCTCGGGTGGCCAGGGCTTCAAGGGTTCGCGCAAGTCGACCCCGTTCGCTGCCCAGGTTGCTGCCGAGTCGGCTGGCCGCGTGGCACTGGAATACGGTGTGAAGAACCTGGAAGTTCGCATCAAGGGCCCGGGCCCGGGTCGCGAATCCGCGGTTCGTGCGCTGAACGCGCTGGGTATCAAGATCACGGCCATCTCGGACGTGACGCCGGTCCCGCACAACGGCTGCCGCCCGCCGAAGCGTCGTCGCATCTAAGACGCAGAAGCAAATCCTGCTATAATCGCGGGTTCGCGCACGGTCTCGGCCGTGCGCGTAGCAATTTCTAAGACCACCGTCCGGTACACAGGTACCGGACTTGCGTAGTGAACAAAGTTCGCTGCGTCAGATTTTGAGATAAAGGAACAACCGTGGCACGTTATATCGGCCCGAAGGCCAAACTCTCCCGCCGTGAAGGTACTGACCTCTTCCTGAAGAGCGCACGCCGCTCGCTCGCCGACAAGTGCAAGCTGGATAGCAAGCCGGGTCAGCATGGTCGCACCTCGGGTGCTCGTACGTCGGATTACGGCAACCAACTGCGCGAAAAGCAGAAGGTCAAGCGTATCTACGGCGTGCTTGAGCGCCAGTTCCGTCGCTATTTCGCGGAAGCCGATCGCGTCAAGGGCAACACGGGTGAAAACCTGCTGCAACTGCTCGAGTCGCGCCTCGACAACGTCGTGTACCGCATGGGCTTTGGCTCGACGCGTGCTGAAGCGCGCCAGCTGGTCGGCCACAAGGCGATCTCGCTGAATGGTGTTGTTTCCAACATCCCGTCGATCAAGGTCAAGGCCGGCGACGTGATCACTGTGCGCGACGCTGCCAAGAAGCAAGTGCGTATTCAAGAAGCACTGTCGCTGGCGGAGCAAGTCGGTTTCCCGATCTGGGTTTCGGTTGACGCCAAGAAGATGGAAGGCACTTTCAAGGCACTGCCGGAACGTAGCGATATCGCAGGCGACATCAACGAAAGCCTGATCGTTGAATTGTATTCGCGTTAATATCCGTATGCTGACGCGCCTCACGGCGCGTTTTTGCGTTCCGTGCAGGTTGTCACGCATCAGCCTTATCGGTGTAACGAGCCGAGGGTATTGAAAAGGAAACCTATGCAAACCAGTTTGTTGAAGCCCAAGATCATCGCGGTTGAGCCGGTCGGTGAGCATCACGCCAAAGTCGTGATGGAGCCGTTCGAACGTGGCTACGGCCACACCTTGGGTAACGCGCTTCGCCGCGTGCTGTTGTCGTCGATGGTCGGTTATGCCCCGACCGAAGTGACGATCGCCGGCGTTGTGCACGAATATTCCACCATCGATGGTGTCCAGGAAGATGTCGTTAACTTCCTGTTGAACCTGAAGGGTGTGGTGTTCAAGCTGCATAACCGTGACGAAGTCACTGTTACGCTGCGCAAGGATGGTGAAGGTGTGGTGCGCGCTTCGGACATCGAAGTGCCGCATGATGTAGAACTGATCAATCCCGACCACGTGATCGCGCATCTGGCCAAGGGCGGCAAGCTCGACGTACAGATCAAGATCGAAAAGGGTCGTGGTTATGTCCCGGGTAACGTGCGCCGTTACGGCGACGAATCGGCCAAGGTGATTGGCCGCATCGTTCTGGATGCGTCGTTCTCGCCGGTCAAGCGTGTGAGCTACGCGGTCGAATCGGCCCGCGTGGAGCAGCGTACGGACCTGGACAAGCTCGTGATGAACATCGAAACCAACGGTGTGGTGTCGCCGGAAGAAGCGATCCGTCTGTCGGCTCGCATCCTCGTCGACCAACTGTCGGTGTTCGCTGCGCTGGAAGGCACGGAAGCCGCCAGCGAAGCACCGTCGCGTGCGCCGCAGATCGATCCGATCCTGCTGCGCCCGGTGGACGATCTCGAGTTGACGGTGCGTTCGGCCAACTGCTTGAAGGCTGAAAACATCTACTACATCGGCGACCTGATCCAGCGTACCGAGAACGAATTGCTCAAGACCCCGAATTTGGGTCGCAAATCGCTCAACGAGATCAAGGAAGTGCTTGCCTCGCGTGGCCTCACGCTGGGCATGAAGCTCGAAAACTGGCCGCCGGCCGGTCTCGAGAAGTAAAGGTGTAACGACATGGCCGCCTTGGGGCGGTCGTGTCGCTACGTAAGTGCGGCGCGTCGGAATGTCCTTGATGTTCCGATACGGCCGATAGCAAAGGTACCGGCCCGCGGTGGTTGTCACCGATAGAAGAGCTAGGTCGAAAACTCTGTTTAAAGGAAAGTTGAAATGCGTCACCGTCATGGTCTTCGTAAGCTGAACCGTACCAGCAGCCACCGTCTGGCAATGCTGCGCAATATGTCGAACTCGTTGATCCAACACGAAGCGATCAAGACCACGCTGCCGAAGGCGAAGGAACTGCGCAAGGTCGTCGAGCCCCTCATCACGCTGGGTAAGAAGGATTCGCTGGCCAACCGTCGTCTGGCGTTCAACCGCCTGCGCGATCGTGACATGGTCACCAAGCTGTTCAACGAACTGGGCCCGCGCTTTGCCAACCGTCCGGGCGGCTACCTGCGCATCCTGAAGATGGGTTTCCGCGTGGGCGATAACGCACCGATGGCGTTCGTCGAACTGCTGGACCGCCCGGAAGTCGACACGGAAGCGCCGGAAGTGGCTGAGTAAGCGACACGCGCAACGGTCTTTTCAAGGCCGTGAGCCGTAAAAAGAAGCCAGGTCAACGACCTGGCTTTTTTCATTTTAAGGCGTCGTCTGAACCCGTCTGCTCTGCAGTCTGGAAATCGCTGGCTGATTGGGCACATTTCGCGGCGTCGGTGTACAGTGAACGATCCTCACGCTCGAATGGTCTACGCCACATCATGGACGCCCTTCTTATCGTCACGACGACGTTTCCCGACGAGGCCAGCGCCAACGCCGCCATCGACGGTATGCTGGCCGAGCGGCTGGCGGCGTGCGTGCAGCAAATGGCACCGGTGCGTTCGAGCTATCGCTGGCAAGGCAAGCGCGAGACGAGCGTGGAAGTGCCGCTCATGATCAAGACGACGGCGGCGCGTTACAGCGCGCTGGAGCAATACATTAAAGAACATCATCCCTACGACGTGCCGGAGATTGTGGCGTGGCCCGCCACGGCAGCGCTGCCTGCCTACGCGCGGTGGGTTGAAGATGAAACGCGGGGGGCGTTGCATGTCTGACGTGCAGACAATGGTGGGACGGGGGATCTCGCGAGGCAGTCGCAATGGGCACGGCCCGATGCGACATCGGGTCATATGGTTATGGTCGGTCGCATTACTGTTGGTGGCGGCGGTTCTGTTGCTCGGGGCCGGGCGCGCGCACGCCGCTGACGATTTTCTCGACCCGGATGTCGCCTTCAAGGTATCGAAGACAGAGCAGCCCGGTGCGGTGCTGCTGCATTTCGAAGTGGCCAAGGGCTACTACCTCTATCGAGAACGGTTTGCTTTCGCAGCCGACAATCCTGCCGTCACGCTCGGCGTACCGGTGTTTCCGAAGGGTGAAGTCAAGCGCGACGAGACTTTCGGCAAGGACATGGAGGTGTATCACGAGCCCATCGACGTTCGCATCCCGGTGAGTCGGGCGGGGGCCCCGTTTACGCTGAACGTCACCATGCAGGGCTGCGCCGAGAAGGGGCTGTGCTATCCCCCGATGGACAAGCCGTTGAAGATTTCCGCTGCCGCGATTGGCGGCGCGAATAGCGGGAGTTCAACGGCCGCATCAACGCCGGTCCCCGCAACGCCGGCCTTGCTCGGGGGCATGGCGCAAGCGTCGAGCGGTGGGAAGATCGTCACGTCGCCGGAATCCGTGTCGGCAGCCCCCAACGCTGACACGGCCAGCGGCTGGTTGTCCGCGCGAGACGACTATAGCGAGGCCGAGCGGATCCTCTCCGGCGGCAGCTTCGTGCTGGCATTGGCGATCTTCTTCGCGCTGGGTGTCGGGTTGGCGTTCACGCCGTGTGTGTTGCCGATGGTCCCGATTCTCCTGTCGATTGTCGCAGGGCAGGGAGCCAGTCGAGGCAAGGCCGTGCGTCTGGCCATTGCCTATGTGCTCGGCATGTCCGTGGTGAACACCGTCATTGGTGTGGCCGCCGGATTGCTGGGGCAAGGTCTGATCGCGTTCCTGCAGGCGCCGTGGGTGCTGGTCTCGTTCGCGCTGCTCATGATCGTCCTGTCGTTGTCGATGTTCGGCATGTACGAGATTCAGGTGCCGTTGGCGTTGCGCGCTCGAATCGATGACGCCGCTCGCAAGCAGGCGTCGGGTCAATGGGTCGGCGCGGCGATGATGGGCGTGCTATCGGGACTGATCGTGAGCCCATGTGTGACCGCCCCGCTGGCGGCCGCGCTCGCCTTTATCGCGAAGACGGGAGATTCGGTCTTCGGTGGCGCAACGCTCTTCGCATTGTCGCTTGGGATGGGATTACCGCTTGTGCTTCTCGCGGGCGGCGGCGGCGCGTTGCTGCCGCGTGCGGGGGCATGGATGGGCGGCGTGAAACGCTTCTTCGGCTTCCTGCTTCTCGGTGTTGCGCTGTGGATTGTGCGGCCATTGCTGACCACGCCGGTTCTGTTGTTGGGATGGGGCGCCTTGCTGTTGGTGGCCGCCGCGTTCATGCACGTTTTCGATAGACTGCCCGATGGTGTCGGCGCTGCACGGCGCGTGCTCAAGGGGTTAGGCGTTGTCGTCGCCCTTCTTGGCGCCGTGGCTTTGGTGGGGGCGGCAACGGGGGCGCGTGATGCGCTTGCGCCACTCGCGGGGTTGACAGTGGCCACCTCGGGGAGCGCCAGCGCCAGCGCACCCGTGGTCGAGGGGGCCAGGTTCCGGCGCGTACGCAGCGTTGCAGAGCTCGATCAGGTTATCGCGACGGCAGGGCGTCCGGTGATGTTCGACTTCTATGCGGACTGGTGTATTAGCTGCAAGGAAATGGAGCGCTCCGTTTTCACGGATCCGCGTGTCAAAGCCCGTCTCGATCAGATGGTGCTCGTGCAGGCTGACGTCACGGCCAACAACGCCGACGATCAGGCGTTGCTCAAGCGCTTCGGACTGTTCGGCCCGCCGGGCATCATCTTCTTCGATGGCAGCGGTAACGAGAGGACGGGGATGCGCGTGATCGGCGCACAGTCGGCGGATCAGTTCCTGCGCAGCCTGGACAAGGCCCTCGGCCCGGCCACCTGAGCGCTGCGGCCGGAATCCGAGCGCTGCAGCCCGAACCCGGGCGCGGATCGTCGCGAACGGATTCGGTGGCGCGCCCAGACACGGCTTAGGCTTGCGCGCGAATCAGCCTTGCTGCGTCGAGCGCGAAGTACGTCAGGATGCCATCGGCGCCAGCACGTTTGAAGGCGAGCAGCGACTCCATCATGACCTTGTCGTGATCGAGCCAACCATTTTGCGCAGCGGCCTTGAGCATCGCGTACTCGCCGCTGACCTGGTAAGCGTACGTGGGGAAGCGGAACTCGTCCTTCACGCGGCGTACGATGTCCAGGTACGGCATGCCGGGCTTGACCATCACCATGTCCGCACCTTCCTCGATGTCGAGCGCGACTTCGCGCAGCGCTTCGTCGGAGTTGGCGGGATCCATCTGGTACGTCATCTTGTTGCCCTTGCCCAGATTCGATGCCGACCCGACGGCATCGCGGAACGGCCCGTAAAAGGCCGATGCGTACTTGGCCGCATACGCCATGATCCGCGTGTGGATGTGGCCGCGGGCTTCGAGTGCTTCACGAATGGCGCCGATGCGTCCGTCCATCATGTCGGATGGCGCGACGATGTCCACGCCCGCTTCCGCCTGAGTGAGGGCTTGCTTTACGAGAATGCCGGTCGTCACATCGTTGATGACGTAACCGTTTTCGTCGAGCACGCCATCCTGACCATGGCTCGTGTACGGGTCGAGGGCGACGTCCGTCAACACACCCAGATCCGGGAAGTGGCGCTTGAGCTCGCGCACGGCGCGCGGGACCAGACCGTCCGGGTTGGCGGCTTCGATGCCGTCGGGTGTTTTGAGCGTTGCTTCGATATTCGGGAACAGCGAGATCACGGGGACGCCGAGCGTGACACAGGTGTCGGCCACGCGCAGCAGTTCGTCGACCGAGACGCGTTCGACGCCGGGCATCGAGGCGACGGCCTCGCGGCGGTTCTCGCCTTCAAGGATGAACACGGGATAAATGAGGTCGTCGCACGTCAGGTGGTTTTCGCGCATCAGACGACGCGAGAAGTCATCGCGTCGCATGCGGCGCGGGCGAAGCAGGGGGTAGGAACTCATGCGATCGGTCCTTTGGACGGAGATTGGCGTGTCTAAGATTCCGGTGAAACCGGTCGCGCGCAGCGCCCTAAAACGGCCAGTCGTTGCCGTTGCTGCAACGATCCCATTCGCGGGAAGGCGCGCAAAAAAGGGCGCTCGGCGGGAAACTTTCGAACGCATGGTATATCATACCAACCGGATGTTCGCACTGCGTGTGACGTCCCCCGCTTCTCCTCCCTGAGCGGGCGCCTGTCGTTCTACGATAAGGCTCATTTAAACCCGCCGTGCCTACACGGCGGTTTTTTTATGGGCGCGCGAATCGTCTTGTCGGATCCCCCGACAGCCCTGCTTTCCAACGGATTCGAGGGAGCTCATCCGTTCGGCCTAGGGCACGCTGCGCTGACCGTTGCGCGCATCCCTATCACGCCCAATCCATCGGCAGCCACGCGGCTCGCCGCGACAATCTGTCGCGCTGGCTTCCCGCTTCCCCCGCCGCTTGATGCCAACTTACTTCGTGGCGGCGTCGCGCGGCGGAATGGCGAGCCAGTCTTCGAGCACGCGCTGCGCAGCGTCGACGCCGGTGCGCTTGAGCGACGAGAACAGTTGCGCCGTGAATTGCGGCGCCGTGGCAGGATCGTCGGCAGGCAGGCCGTCGGTGCGGGGCAGCGCAGCCAGGCGCTTTTGTGTGTCACGCAGTACGACCGTCGCTTCCTGACGTGTGAGCTTGTCCACCTTGGTCAGCAGCACATGGATCGGGCGGCCCGTGGTCTTGAACCATTCGATCAACTTGCAATCGAGTTCGGTGAACGGGCGGCGCGAGTCCATCAGAAGGACGAGGCCGCGCAGTTGTGGCCGTTGCACCAGATAATCGCCGAGGAGCTGCTGCCAGTGCACCTTCACGCCACCGCCGACCTCGGCGTAGCCATAGCCGGGCAAATCGACGAGATAGCCGTACAGCTTATCAAGGTGGGCGATCTCGAAGTAGTTGATGTGCTGCGTGCGTCCCGGCGTCTTGCTCGAGAAGGCCAGCCGCTTCTGGTTGCACAGGATGTTGAGCGCGCTGGACTTGCCCGCGTTCGAGCGGCCCGCGAAGGCGACCTCGGGCACGGCCGTGGGCGGCAGGTCGCGCAGATGATTGACGGTCGTGAAGAAGCGGGCTTGATGAAGTAGGGACATGACGGAGACCGAGGAGCGCCGCAGCGACGGGAGTCGGGCTGCAACGCGGACGCAGGGCACGCAAGACGGTGGGTCTGATGCCCCCCGGCGATGGCTCGGGAAGCCCCGTTCTGCGGCCTTCTACATGGAAATCCCCTAAAGTCGGGGAAAGACTTTATTGTACAATATGAAAGTTAACCTTGGCCTGACCAAGGCTTGTCCGAACGTCTCGCGCGCCGTGAGGTTGGAGGAGAAACGCGGCGCCGGACGGTGAGTTCGAACGACCGATTTCCCGACAAAACAGATATAAGGTGTGCGAATGAACCGAGGAGTGTGGAAGTCTCTCGCTGCAACACCGTTGGCACTGGCGTGCTTTCTTCTGAGCGGTGCTGGACAAGCCGCCGAGGCGCAGGCGCCCGCCAAACCCGACCTGAACCGGGGACAGGCCATTGCCAGTCAGGTTTGTGCCGCCTGCCATGCGGCAGACGGCAACAGCGCCGGCGGCGCGTATCCGAAGCTTGCCGGTCAGCACGCCGAATATCTCTACAAGCAACTCACCGAATTCAAGGCCCAGCCCGGCAAAACGCCGGTGCGTAATAACGCCATCATGGCCGGCATGGTCGCCGCACTGTCCGATCAGGACATGCGCAATGTCTCCGCCTATTTCGCCTCGCAGACCATGAAACCGGGTGCCGCGCGCGACAAGGACACCGTGCCGCTGGGCCAGAAGATTTACCGCGGCGGCCTGGCCGAAAAGGGCGTTCCCGCCTGCGCCTCATGCCACGGCCCAACAGGCGCCGGCATGCCATCGCAATACCCTCGGCTGTCAGGCCAGTGGGCGGAATACACCGCCGCCCAGTTGGTGGCGTTCCGCGACGAGGTTCGCAAAAACAACGCGCCGATGCATACGGTCGCGTCGCGGTTGTCGGACAAGGAAATCAAGGCAGTCGCGGATTACATCGCCGGTTTGCGCTGATCGGCAGGCCCTGCCCTGACATCATGTGAACGTCAGGGTATATTCGCTGACTTATAGCGAAACCAGCCGCGGCGCCGCAGGGCGACCGGGTCGAACTGGTTTAGCATACACAGGGTGGCGGGCGCGTAAGACACGCGTCCCCGCCCTTTTTTGTTGTCGGAAACAGGATGAGCCTCAGTACCTCCGGAATGCAGATCAAGGGCGCGCAGCGATGGGTGCGCGACGGCGTCGAGCTGGTCAGCTCGATGCGTTTCGCCATCAGCCTGCTGAGCGTGCTTGCGATTGCCAGCATCGTTGGCACCGTGCTCAAGCAGGGCGACCCGTACCCCAACTACGTCAATCAGTTCGGTCCGTTCTGGGCCGGTATCTTCCGCTCGCTCGGTCTGTACACCGTGTACAGCGCGTGGTGGTTCCTGCTGATCCTTTTCTTCCTCATGGCGTCGACGACGCTGTGTATCGTGCGCAATGCGCCAAAGATGATCGCGGACATTCGGAGCTGGCGAGATCACGTGCGCGAGGGCAGTCTGCGTGCCTTCGGCCATAAGGCCGAATACACCGGCCCGGCGTCGCGCACCGAACTCGTGTCGCGTCTCACGGGCTATCTCGGACGTCGTAGTTATCGTTTCGTCGTGCGCGAGCGCGATGGCGCGACGCTTGTTGCGGCCAAGACCGGCGCGATCAACAAAGTCGGCTACATCTTCGCGCACAGTGCGATCGTGATCATTTGCCTGGGCGGGCTGGTCGACAGCGATCTGCTCATTCGTCTCCAGATGGTGCTGTTCGGCAAGTCGCCGTTGCAGGGCAACGCTGTAATTGCCCAGATTCCCGAGACACACCGTCTCTCGCCGAACAACCCGGCGTTTCGCGGCTACGCGTTCGTGCCGGAGGGCGGCAAATCGAACACGGCGATTCTGAATTTCCAGGACGGCTCGGTCGTGCAGGACCTGCCATTCTCTGTCGAACTGAAGAAATTTCACGTCGATTACTACTCGACCGGCATGCCCAAGTTGTTCGCGAGCGATATCGTGGTCACCGACCCGGAGACCGGCAAGTCGATGAACGCGACAGTGAAGGTCAACGAGCCGTTCATCTACAAGGGCGTCGCGATCTACCAGTCGAGCTTTGAGGACGGCGGCAGCAAGCTGAAGTTGACCGGGTATCCCATGCACGGCGTGTCCGACCGGACGTTCGCATTTTCGGGGAACGTGGGCGGCTCGACGCAACTGCGCAGCGGCGTCGCGGGCCAGGATGAATACACCGTCGAGTTCAGCGATTTCCGCGCGATCAACGTCGAGAACATCAGCAATGGCGCCGGCGAGCGCGACGTGCGCGGCGTGGCGCGCAAAACATTGCGCGACGATCTGAACGCGCGACTGGGCTCGGGGGCTCGCCCCGACGTGGGCAAGGATCTGCGCAACGTCGGGCCGTCGGTACAGTACAAGGTGCGCGACCGCAGCGGGCAGGCGAAGGAGTACCGCAACTATATGCTGCCGATTCTGGTGGACGATGGCGAGCGGGTCTTCATGACCGGTGTACGCGACACGCCAGACGGCCCGTTCCAGTATCTGCGCATCCCGGCGGACGCTGACGGCTCCGTCAAGCAGTGGATGCTGCTGCGCGCCGCGCTTCAGGACGATGGGGCGCGGGCCGAAGCCGCCCGTCGGTTTGCTGCTCAATCACTGCCGTCGCAAACGTCGGCGGCATTGCGAGCGCAATTGCAGGAAAGCGCCAAACGCGAGCTGGATCTGTTTGCCGGCGCCATTCCAGCAAGCAAAACCAGCCAGACGAAGGGCGGCCTGCAGGCGATTGCGGAGTTCGTCAACGAGAAGGTTCCTCAGGATCAGCAATCGAGCGCGGCCGACATGTTCCGTCGTATTCTCGACGGTACCGTCTGGCAATTGTGGCAGGTCGCGCGAGACCAGGCCGGGCAGCCGGCCATGACGCCCACGCCCGAGAACGAGCGCTTCGTGCATACGGCAACCAATGCACTGTCCGACAATTTTCTGTACGACGCCCCGGTTTTCCTGCAGCTCGATTCGTTCGATCAGATTCAGGCGAGCGTCTTCCAGCTCACGCGCTCGCCGGGTAAGAAGATCGTGTATCTTGGCAGCTTGCTGCTGGTACTCGGCATCTTCTCAATGTTTTACGTGCGCGAGCGGCGTCTGTGGCTGTGGCTGAAAGACACGCCGGATGGCGGCAGTTCGGTATTGATGGCGGTGTCGACCACGCGCCGCACACTGGATTTCGAAAAGGAATTCGCCCGTACGAAGGCGGAGATCGACGAGATCGTCACAAAACGATAAGGGTGAGACAGATGGAGTTATCGCAAAACTATTCGGAAGTCTCGTGGCTGCGCCGCCGCAGCGTTGGCGACTGGCTGTTCGCGCTGGCGCTGGCGATCGGGGCGGGCTTTGCTCTGAATCGCTACGGCCATTACATGGATTACTACGAGCACACGATTCTGGTGCTCTGCGTGCCGGCTTTTGCGCTGTTGGGCTGGCATTGGCGGTCCGTGCGGTGGCTGATGGCCGGAATCGCGATTCTCGCCCTTTCGGGCATCGGGTTGTATCACCATGATCTGGCGCGCGCCGATCAGGCCTTCCTGCTCAAGTATTTCCTTTCGAGTCAGTCGGCCATCCTGTGGATGAGTGCGCTGTTCTTCCTGGCGACGAGCTTCTACTGGGGAGGCTTGATCGCACGCTCGCCGTTCGGTGCGAGCGTCGGCTCGACGCTGTGCTGGGCCGCCGTGCTGCTTGGCTTTACCGGCATGATGGTGCGTTGGTACGAATCGTATCTCGTGGGCGCCGACGTCGGCCATATTCCGATTTCGAACCTGTACGAAGTGTTCGTCCTCTTCTGCATGATCACGGCGCTGTTCTACCTTTACTACGAACATCACTACGAGACGCGCGCGCTCGGGCCGTTCGTGCTGCTCGTGATCAGCGCGGCGGTCGGTTTCAATCTCTGGTACAGCGTGGCGCGTAGTGCCTATGAGATCCAGCCGCTGGTGCCGGCGTTGCAGAGCTGGTGGATGAAGATCCACGTGCCCGCGAATTTCATCGGTTACGGCACGTTCTCGCTTGCGGCGATGGTCTCGGTGGCGTATCTGCTCAAGTCGAGCGAAAACAAGCGTCTGGCCCTGGCCGGCAAGCCGCTCGACAGCGGATTCTTCTCGTCGCGCCTGCCGTCGCTCGAACTGCTCGATGACCTGATGTACAAGGCGATCGCCGTCGGTTTCGCGTTCTTCACGATCGCCACGATTCTCGGTGCGCTGTGGGCGGCCGACGCATGGGGCGGTTACTGGAGCTGGGATCCGAAGGAGACCTGGGCGCTGATCGTGTGGCTGAACTACGCGGCGTGGCTGCACATGCGGCTGATGAAGGGATTGCGGGGTGTGGTGGCGGCCTGGTGGTCGTTGACGGGCCTGCTGATCACGACGTTCGCATTCCTCGGCGTGAACATGTTCCTCTCGGGGCTGCACAGCTACGGTCAACTCTGACGGGCGTCGTCGCGCCGGGCGCGACTCGAAAGCCGCCGCACGCGGGTGCCGGCGGCTTTTTTTGTCATGTCGTATGATTTTTCGCACCGGGAGGGAGGGAACGACGCCGTCCCGGTGCCAGTCTCAACGTTGACATGGACAGGTGATTCCGCAAATTTGCGGAATCGGCAACGGTGCCGGAAAGGCCAGGCAGGAGGGGGCATCATGAGTCAAGATCAGTCGCGGCTGCGCGGGGCGGATATTCCGGCGAGCGACATCACGCCTCGCGAGGTGGTGACCGCGCGCCGGCGCTTTCTGCGCGCGTCGGGTGCCGGGTTGACGGGGTTGGGCGGCGCTGCCCTCGGCGTGCTGCCGCAGCGGTCGGCCTTCGCGGCTGACAGTCCTGGCGTCGGACTGGCGAAACTGACGGCTGCGCGCAACGCGCGTTACGTCATCACCGACAAGACGACCGATATCAACGACGTCACCACCTACAACAACTTCTACGAGTTCGGCACCGACAAGTCCGATCCGTCGCGCCGCGCCAGCACGCTCAAGCCGCACCCGTGGCAGGTCGCGATCGAGGGCGAGGTCCGGCAGCCGAAGGTCTTCGACATCGATGCGCTGCTCAAGCTCGCGCCGCTCGAGGAGCGTGTCTATCGCCATCGCTGCGTTGAGGGGTGGTCGATGGTGATCCCCTGGGTCGGCTACTCGCTGTCCGAACTCATCCGCCGAGTGCAGCCGACGGGCAACGCGAGGTATGTGGAATTTGTGACGCTTGCCGATCCGAAGCAGATGCCAGGGCTGTCGTATCCGGTGCTGAGTTGGCCGTATGTGGAGGGACTGCGGATGGACGAAGCGATGCATCCGCTGTCACTGCTGACTTTCGGATTGTACGGTGAGGTGCTGCCAAACCAGAATGGCGCGCCGGTGCGCATGGTGGTGCCATGGAAGTACGGGTTCAAGAGCGCCAAATCGATCGTCGCGATTCGCTTCGTCGAGAAAATGCCGCTCACGAGCTGGAATCGCGCGGCGCCGGACGAGTATGGCTTCTACTCGAACGTGAATCCCAACGTCGATCATCCGCGCTGGAGTCAGGCGACCGAGCGTCGCATTGGCGACGGCGGTATTTTCACGCCCAAGCGCAAGACGCTGATGTTCAATGGTTACGGCGATCAGGTGGCCAGCCTGTACCAGGGCATGGATCTGCGAAAATTCTTTTGAACGGACGCGCCGCGTCGATTTGCCGATATGTCCATCACGCCACGTCATCCGTGCGAGGGTTCTGGCGCCACCGTCGAGGCGGCGGCGCCCATCCCCGGTAACGGTTTGCCGTCAGCCGGTGCCGATGCGCGCGCGGCTAATCATTCGGCGCAACACCGGCAACAATGGCTGCCCTGGGTGAAAGCGGTCATGTTCCTGTTCGCGCTGTCGCCGGGGCTGCGACTGATAGCGTATGGCATGACGGATCGGTTGGGCGCCAATCCGGTCGAGTTCATCACTCGTTCGACCGGCACCTGGACGCTGGTCATGCTTTGCGTCACGCTCGCGATCACGCCGATGCGACGCTTGTCGGGCATGGTTTGGCTGCTGAGGTTACGTCGCATGCTTGGACTGTTCGCGTGCTTCTACGGCGCGCTGCATTTCGCCACGTATGTCTGGCTGGATCAGTGGTTCGATTGGTCGAGCATCCTGCACGACGTGTCGGGCAAGCGTCCCTTCATCACCGTGGGGTTCGCGGCGTTCGTGCTGATGGTGGCGTTGGCGCTGACGTCGCCGCACGCGATAGTGCGACGCATGGGCGGGCGGCGCTGGCAGCGGCTGCATCGCTTGATCTATGCGATTGCCGTGCTGGCAATCCTGCACTACTGGTGGATGAAAGCGGGCAAGAACGATCTGGCGCAGCCGGCGATCTACGCGGTCGTGGTCGCGAGCCTGCTCGGCGCCCGTGTGTGGTGGGCGCTTCGCAGACGGCGGACTCAGGCGTGGTCGGGCAGCAGTCGTTCGCCCGCGAAGAGCGACTCGACCGTTTCACGTTCGCGAACGAGGTAGGCTTCGTTGCCGTCGACCATGACTTCGGCGGCGCGCGGGCGCGTATTGTAGTTGGAGCTCATTGTGAAGCCGTAGGCGCCTGCCGAGCGAATGGCGAGTAGATCGCCGGGCGCAATCGCCAAGGCGCGGTCTCGACCCAGCCAGTCGCCGCTTTCGCACACGGGGCCCACGACGTCGTAAATCACCGCGTCGACGGCACGTCGCTCGACCGGATCGATGCCGTGATAGGCCTCATACATCGCAGGACGCGCCAGATCGTTCATCGCCGCATCGACGATGGCGAAGTTCTTCGTCTCACCATGCTTGAGGAACTCCACGCGCGTGAGCAGGACGCCGGCGTTGCCGACGAGCGAGCGACCAGGCTCGAACAGCACTTGACGGTGCCCGTGGCCGCGCTGGGCGATGTGATCGAGCAGCGTGGTGGCGAACGCGGTGATATCGGGGGGCGATTCGTCCGTATAAGTGATGCCCAGGCCGCCGCCCACGTCGATGTGGTGCAGCGAGATGCCTGCCGCTTCGAGCTTTTCGACCAGATCGAGCACCTTGTCGGTGGCGTCGAGATACGGCGAAATTTCCGTGATCTGCGAGCCGATATGGCAGTCGATGCCGACGACTTCGAGGTTCGGCATGGCGGCGGCAGCGCGATAGGCGTCGAAGGCTTCTTCGTAGGCTACGCCGAACTTGTTGCCGCGCAGGCCGGTGGAAATGTACGGATGCGTCTTGGCGTCGACGTTCGGGTTCACGCGCAGCGAAACGCGAGCGCGCTTGCCCGCTTGCCCGGCCACGTCATTGAGTCTGTCCAGTTCGGGACGCGATTCGACGTTGAAGCAGAAAACGTTCTTTTCCAATGCGTAGCGCATTTCGTCGGCGTGCTTGCCGACGCCCGAGAACACGGCGCGCTTCGGATCGCCGCCCGCCGCGATCACGCGAGCGAGTTCACCGGCGGACACGATGTCGAATCCCGCACCGAGCTTGGCGAACACGCCCAGCACGGCGAGGTTCGAGTTCGCCTTGGCCGCGTAGTGCACGGCGGCATTGCGGCCTTCGCAGGCCTTGGCATAAGCCTGATAGGCGCTTGTCAGGGCCGCCTTCGAATAGACGTACAGCGGCGTGCCGAAACGCTCGGCGAGGGCCGGCAGTGCAACGCCCTCGGCATGGAGTACGTCGTTGCGGTAGGAAAAGATGGCGTCGGACATCGCGAAAACTCGGTAATCAACTAGGGCACGCCGCGCAGGCGGATGGCTTCCGGCCGGCTGAATTCGGCTTGTTCCGGATGGTCGTGGCTTATTCCGGCTTCGCCGCCGGAAGCGACGCGGCCGGCGGCACGTCCACCGACGGGCCTCGCTGTGGTTCGGGCACGAGCGGTGGCGGGGGCAGCGGGGCCCCCGGCGGCGGCGTCGGTTTCACCGGGCGGGCGGGAATGTACAGTGGCCCGGCCTGACCGCAACCGGCCAATACGCTCAACAGGGCAATCGACGCTACAATCGCGCAGGTTCGAATAGGTGCAGTCATGGGGGTATCGCCGCGTGGTGCGGCATGCAAACGATGACGCAAACCGTGGAGTTTAGCATGACGGAAAGTGAATTCCTGGCGCTGGCCGAAGCTGTGTTGGCGCAGGTCGAGGCGACTGTCGAGGACAGCGATGTGGATATCGATTGCGAACGAACGGGCAACGTCCTGACGCTCGAATTCGAAGACGGCAGCAAGATCATCGTCAACCTGCAAACGCCGATGAGCGAAATCTGGGTGGCCGCGCGTTCGGGCGGCTACCACTACCGTCTCAAGGGCGACGAATGGCGCGATACGCGCGACGGTACCGAACTGTTTGAGGCCCTGTCGCGCTTCGCGTCACAACAGGCGGGCGAAACGGTAACGTTGCAGGCCGAATGACAGCGAAACTGCAGCGCGCGCCAGCACCCTAATCGACGCCTCCGTGCGGCATGGGCGGTCGGGGATTTTCCCTTCCGCCGCCGCTCATTGACCCGTCAGGGCTTGTTGTTGAACATGTCCAGGATGCGCTGACGCTCCTGACGGTCCACCGGCGCGGGACTCGGCTGGGCGGGCATATGACCGGGCAGCGGTCCCGCCGACGGCCCCAAACCCGCCGAGCCGTCCGGCACGGTATCGGCGCTCAGGCCGACGGTACTCACCGCGCGTCCCGGCGGATAGTCGTCGAAGTAGTAATCGCCATTCGCCTGAATGATCCCCGGTGGTACCGCACGTGTCGATTCCGGCACACCACGCAAGGCTTTGGCCATGTAGTCGATCCAGATCGGCAGCGCCAGACCGCCCCCGGTTTCGCGGTCCCCCAGATTGCGTGGCTGGTCGAAGCCGATCCAGGCAACGCCAACCAACTGCGACTGAAAGCCGGCAAACCAGGCGTCGTGCGAGTCGTTTGTCGTTCCCGTCTTGCCTGCCAGATCACTGCGTTTGAGCACATTGGTCTTGGCGGCCGTGCCGCGCGTCGCAACGTCGTGCAACATCGAATCCATAATGAACGCGTTGCGCGCCGAAATGGCCCGGATCGATTCGTCGCCCGCAGTGGACGGCTTTTCCTCCATGATCACATTGCCCTTCGAATCGGTGATGCGCGCCACAATGAACGGATTTACGCGGAAGCCGCCATTGGCAAACACGGCGTAGGCGCTCGCCATTTGCAGTGGCGTGACCATCCCCGCGCCCAGCGCCATCGGCAGATAGGCAGGATGCTTGTCCGCCTCGAAGCCGAAGCGTCCAATGAATTTTTGTGCGTAGCCCGGGGTAATGCTCTGCAGGATACGAATCGACACGAGGTTGCGCGAGCGCATCAGCGCGACGCGCATCGGCATCGGCCCATCGAAGCCGCCGCCGTAGTTCTTCGGCTCCCACGGCTGCCCGCCTGTCTGCGCCGCCGAGAAGTACAGCGGTGCGTCGTTGATGATCGTTGCCGGTGCGAAGCCTTTTTCGAGCGCCGCCGAGTAAATGAACGGCTTGAAGCTGGAGCCCGGCTGACGCCAGGCTTGCGTGACGTGGTTGAACTTGTTTCGGCTGAAGTCGAAGCCGCCGACGAGCGAACGAATCGCGCCATTCTGCGGGTCGAGCGACACGAATGCCGCTTCGATGTCCGGCATCTGCACAATCCGCCAGTTGTGCTTCGCATCCTGGGTCACACGGATCACCGAGCCCGGGCGAATCTTCTGCTTCGGCTGGGCCTTCGCGCTCAATCCCGCCGCCGCGAAGCGCAGGCCCTCGCCGGTCACGGTCACGTCGTCACCGTTCAGGAGCACGGCTTTGACCTGCTGCGGCGATGACGAGAGCACGACGGCGGCGACCATATCGCCGCTGTCCGGATGCTCGACCAGCGTGTCGTCGATCAGTTGTTCGCGCTCGTCCTGGTCGTTTGGAAGGTCGATATTGGCTTCGGGCCCGCGATAGCCATGACGTAACTCGTAGGCCATGACGCCGGCGCGCAGCGCTTCGTAGGCAGCTTCCTGATCGGCCGAATTGATCGTTGTGTAGACGTTCAAGCCGCGCGTGTAGATCTCGTCCTTGAACTGCGCGTAGAGCAGCTGGCGAACCATTTCGGCCACGTACCCGGCATGAACGCTGAACTCGCTGCCCAGCCCGCGTACCACCAGTTCCTGCGCGATGGCCTGGTCGTATTCGGACTTCGAGACGTACCCAAGGTCGTACATGCGCTTGAGGATGTACTCCTGGCGGATGCGGGCGCGCTTGTAATTGACGATCGGGTTATAGGCCGAAGGGGCCTTGGGCAGGCCGGCGAGCATGGCGGCCTCGGCGAGCGTGATGTCCTTCAGATCCTTGCCGAAATAAACCCGCGCAGCGCTGGCGAACCCATAGGCGCGTTCGCCGAGATAGATCTGATTCATATAAAGCTCGAGAATCTGATCCTTCGTGAGGCGCGACTCGATCTTGTAGGCGAGAAGCGCTTCGTAGATCTTGCGCGTGTAGGTCTTTTCGCTTGAGAGGAAGAAGTTGCGCGCGACTTGCATCGTGATCGTGCTGGCGCCTTGCGCGGATCCACCACGCGCGAAGTTGGCGACGCCCGCGCGGAAGATGCCGATGAAGTCGACCCCGCCGTGCTGATAGAAGCGGTCGTCCTCGATGGCGAGGACGGCCTTCTTCATCACGTCGGGAATATCGGAGAAGCGCACCAGATTACGGCGCTCTTCACCGAACTCGCCGATCTGGATGTCGTCGGCGGTGTAGATGCGCAGCGGAATCTTCGGCCGGTAGTCCACGATCGTGTCGAGCGACGGCAATTGCGGCGTCATCACCACCAGGATGTACCCCGCGAGCAGCGCGCC
Source organism: Pandoraea cepalis (assembly GCF_902459665.1). Taxonomy (GTDB): domain Bacteria; phylum Pseudomonadota; class Gammaproteobacteria; order Burkholderiales; family Burkholderiaceae; genus Pandoraea; species Pandoraea cepalis. The sequence goes on from NZ_CABPSL010000007.1 coordinate 66,489, forward strand.
ACACACGACCATCGCGGCGAACAGGCCAGCGAACCACAGCGTAATACGCAGCCAGAGAGAGCGGCGCGGCGTGGGTGGGCGCTTGTCGCGGGGTGTCTCGGTTTGGGGTGTGCTTGCCATGGGGGAACCGGAAAAATCAATGAACCGATTATAACGAACGACTCGACGCCTCTCGCCGCAGCCCCCCGAAATCGGAGTTCTGGCCTATGGGGTATAGGAGTCGGACGAGAAAGTACCGGCGCGGATTCCTAAACCGCGTCGCGTTGGCCCGGCGGCCGTGAGGATTCGGACTGGTCCGATTGGGCTGCTGCGTCGCGCTGGATAGCATCGATGACATCGACTGGGTGAGAGACGGGAGGATGTCATGATCGAAGCAGTTCTGCGCGGTGTGCGCCACATGGGCAGCCAACTGGCGGCGGCGTTGCCGCGTGCCGGGGGCGGCGGTTGCGGTATTCATTTCGACGCTGGCGGCATGCATTTCGTTCGCCTGACCCGGGTGGCCGGACCCGCGCAGTTGCGTCTGGACGCCTGCGGGACTGCCGTGCTCGAGGACGACATATTGCGCGGCGCATCGGTTGTCAAGCCGGAGGCCGCCGCGCGTCGGCTGGAGGAGCTGCTGGAGCGACTCGGCACCCATGCGCAGGATCTGCGCGACGACACCCTCGTACTGGCACTGCCCGCCCACGGACTGAAAACGCAGGTCGTCGAGTGTCCGGAGGATTTGCCGCCGCGTGCGTTGCGAGCATGGTGCGAGCGCCGTGCCGCCTTGCTGCTGCCCGGTGACGGTGATCCCGCCTTGCGCCATCGCGTGGGCGTGACGTGGGCCGACCCGGGCAACTATCGGCTGCGGTTGTACGCCTGTGAGGCGGAACTGGTCGATAGCCGCGTCGCGGTGCTCGAAATGTCGGGACTTCGGGTGCATGCGACCGATGCGGCGCACGAGGCCGGGCGGCGGGCCTTCCGATGGGCATGGCCGGTCGGTGCCGAAGCCATCGCGCAGGCGTCGCCGCGGGCACCGATGGGGTTGCTGCAAATCGACGCGCATCACCTCGATCTATCGGTCTTTGATGGACACACCTGCGTGGCCGACGTCAGAGAACGTTTCGACGGTATCGGCGGCCATCCAGACGCGTTGGCAAGCGTGGTGCGCGAGTTGTCGGGCAAGCTGCCCGTCGCCGTAGGCGTCATGCACATCGCGACGCAAGGCGCGAGTCCTGGGGAACTCGTGGCGATCTGCGACGCGCTCGGCGCGGCCTGCGGTATCCCTGTGCGGCCATTCGATCCGCTGAGACGATTCGAATCGTCGCGCCCGCCCGGGCCACGACGCCAGACTTTCGCGCAGCGGACTGCGCTTGCCGTGCCATGCGGACTGGCGTTGCGTGCCATGTCGATGAGGGGCGTGACATGCGAATGAAGGTGCAATTTCCTCCACTCGATTTCCTCCCCACGCTCGCCCAGCGCCGGCAGCGCGAGTTTGCGCGGCAATGGCGAATATGGGGGTGCGTGGCCGCGTGTGGTGGGCTCGCATCGCTCGCGCCGATGGCTCGCGACATCTCCCTGCGCCAGCAAACGCAGGCGCAAGTGACGGCGCTACGTGCGGCAAGCGAGAAACTCGGCGGGCAGATCGCTGCGTTCGAGACGGCCGGGCGTGAGTTGGCGGCCATGGATGCCCATCGCCGGGCGGCCGCGGCGTTGATCGAGCGTCGGCAGCCCGTCGCAAACCGATTGCTCGACATCATGCGCGCGTGCGCCGACGGCGTGCGATTGACATCCGTAAAAATCGGCGAGGATCAAGCGCGCGTCGAGGGCTATGCAACGACGCAATCACGCGTGCGCGAAACGCAGAAGCGATTGCGGACGCTGCCATGGGTGCGCAAAGTCGCGGAAGTCGAATCGAGCGTGGTCCCGGAGGCCGTCAGGCGTCAGTGGGCCGGCGGAGCGACTCAGGCCTCTGTGCCGACCCTTCGCCGCTTCACATTGCGTATCGAACTCAAGCGTGCACCGAGGCCCGTTGCGCTTTCGGTCACCGCGGAGGTCGATGGGCTGCCGAGTGAGGAGGTGCCCGATGTACGGTGAACGCCCTCCGCCGGATGATGTCCGCGACATTTTTCGTGATGCAGCAGACCGCTGGCGTGCGCGATGGACGGCGTGGACGTCAGTCTCGCCGGCCGAGTGGGCGCCGCTGGTGCGCTGGGGACTGGCCATCCTTGCCTGGCTGTTGGGGCTGCTGGTGGCGTGGTCGGTCTGGTGGCTGGTCGGCCTGCCCGTAAGGGCAACCTTGCAGAAGGATCTTGGCGCCGAGCAGCAGAGGTGGGATCGGGCGAACGACGCCGCGCGTCGCTTACCCGCGTTGATGGCAACGCTGCGTGATGCCGAGGCCGAGACGATGGCTTGGCATCGCCGGCTTCCGCTCGCTGCACAGAGGGTGGGGGAAGCGGCAGCCGAGGCGAGCGAAGGCGCGGGCGCGTCGGCACGGCACTCGGCGGCATCCTCGCTACACGACCTCGCTGACGACACGCACTCGGCGTGGCGTGCCGATCTCGAGCGCCTTGCTGCACGTTCGGGCCTGACGCTGGAGGCAGCGCGGCCGGGGCCCGCCGCGTCGAGCGGGGACCTCGAAATCGAGCGTGCCGAAATGCGTGTCGGGGGGCGCGTCGCGAATTTGCTCGATTGGCTCGCCGAGGTCGACCGGATGCCTCGGCATCTATCGATCGAGCGCCTGTCTCTTCAGGGGCCGGCGTTGGGAACTTCCGGTGCGACGGTAGTGGCGGAGGCCGAGGCGGGGGTCACGGCCATGGTGGCCGCCTACGCCTGGCGACGTCCCGCAGACCTTCCCGGTATGCCTGCCGGGCGTTCCTTGCCGGCGTTACCGCCGCCAGCCCCGCCTTGGCAGATGCCGGCGGACACGATCGACGTGTTTCGTACGCCACTGACGCGCCGCTCAGCTCAGGACGCCGCGACGATGGCGGCGTCCGGCCTGCAGTCGTCGGTCGACGACGGCACGCCTGTCGGATCGATGCGTGCGGGATCGCGTCGGGTCGTGCTTCACCGGACGTCGGCAGCCGGATTGGCGGCGACCTGGAGCGAAGGTCCACCGCGACAGGGGCCGGCGGAGGAAGACTCCGACATGTTGAGCGTCGACGTGACGCTCCATGGCGTGGAGGCCGCCGATGCGTTACGGGCGTTCGCCCGTCTGACCGGGCGCAGTGTGGTGATTGGCGAGCGCGTCGTCGGGCGTCTCGACATGGAAGTGCAGCGCGTCTCGGCGGCTGTGGCGTTTGACGTCATGGTCCGGAGTGCCGGTCTCGGCGTTCAATCGTTGAACGGCGTCGACTGGATTGCCCCGCGTGCTGACCTGCTGGCTGACGAGCAGACGCAACTCGAAGCGGCCGCGAAGCGCGAGGCGTTGCTGCCGCTGGCCAGCCGTCGCTTCACGCTGAACTATCCGCGTGCATTGGCGCTGCGGGAGATCATCATGGGCGAAAAGGACCGCAAGGGGCAACGATTGTTGTCCGTGCGAGGCAGCCTGATTGCCGATCCGCGCACGAACCAATTGTTCGTGACCGATTTGCCGGAAAAGCTCGATGCGCTGGCTAAATTCATCGCACGAATCGACGTTCCGGTCCGTCAAGTGCTGATTGAGGCCCGCATTGTCGAGGCCGACGACCGCTTCAGCGAGTCGCTCGGTGTCAGGCTCACGGGACACCACGGTCGCGGCGAAGGCCAGCAGAAGCCCGGCGAGCGGCCGGCCGCGGAGGGGGCGCGGGGTGTCGGGGGCACGAATAACGGAGGGGGAACGCCATCGGGTAGTGCGCTCGACATTGGCTTGCCCGCGGCGGCGCTGGCCGGCGTGGTGCCGCCGAGCTTGGCGATCACGCTTTTTGGCCGCTCCGCCACGCGCTTGCTGCAACTGGAACTCTCGGCATTGGAGACAAGTGGGCGAGGTCGTGTCGTCTCCCGGCCTCGCGTGGTCACGGCGGACAAGGTTCAGGCACTCATTGAACAGGGCACGGAGCTGCCTTACCAGACGCAAAGTGGCCGCCGCAATGCAACGTCGATCCAATTCCGAAAGGCCACGTTGAGGCTCGAAGTGACGCCGCTCATTACCCCGGACGGTCAGGTGATTCTGGATGTCGACGTGCGCAAGGACAGTGTCGGGCAGGCGGTGGCACAGGGATTCGCCGTGGATACCCGACATGTCAAGACGCAGGTGCAGGTCGAGGACGGAGGGACGGTGGCCATCGGCGGGATCTACCAGGAAGAACGTCGCGACAGTCGAGCCGGCGTGCCGTGGTTGAGCGATGTGCCGTTGCTGGGCGCGCTGTTTCGCAACCGCGCCAACGAAGACCGCCGTACGGAGCTGCTGGTGTTTCTGACGCCCAGTGTGGTGCCCGAGGGCCGGAAGGGCGGCGAGGCCGAGGATAAGGGGGCCTCCTCAGGCGCCTCGCCCGAGCCCTCGAAAAACGACCTGCCGTCCGGTCATCCCCGGCTCACCGGAGTGCGCTCCGAGTTGACGCGTTCCGCACGCCCGACGCATATCCCGGTATCATCGGGGGCTGGAACCCAAATATCAGCGATTTATGCTGGAAAACGTAATACTTGTCGGACTGATGGGGGCGGGCAAGACCACGGTTGGGCGCGCAGTGGCGCGACGTCTTGGGCGGCAGTTCTATGACTCCGATCATGAGATTGAAGCGCGCACGGGTGTGCGCATTCCGATCATCTTCGAGCACGAAGGCGAGGACGGCTTCCGTCAGCGCGAAGCCCAGACCATCGACGAACTCACCCAACGCAGCGGAATCGTACTCGCCACCGGCGGGGGCGCGGTGCTGCGCGCGGAAAATCGCGAACACATCAAGTCGCGCGGCACGGTGGTCTATTTGCGCGCCAATCCGCATGACCTCTGGCTGCGCACACGTCGTGACAAGAACCGCCCGTTGCTGCAAACGGCCGATCCACGCGCGCGTCTCGAGCAGTTGTTCAAAGAGCGCGACGCGCTATATCGCGAGTGCGCGACCTTCGTCATCGAAACGGGGCGGCCGAGCGTGAATGCGCTCGTCAACATGGTGTTGATGCAACTGGAGGTCGCGGGAATCGTTCCCAGCAGCGCCGGTCTGCCATCCGATGCGCCTGACGATCGGCATGACGGCGTGCATGGCGACGAGCCGGACGGTGCGCACGGTGACGGTGAAGCCGCTCGGGCGGCCGGGGGCGACGCGAAGCTGGCGCAGGCCGAGCGCGATGATGCATCGCAGACAACGTCCGTATCGCCTGCGCCCGACACCTTTCCTCGCTGATAGCGCCGATATCGCTGACCATGACAACAAGCGGCATGAAGACCCTCAAACTCGATCTGGGCGAGCGCGCCTATCCGATCCACATCGGCACCGATCTGCTCACGCAGGAGGCCTTGTTCGCGCCGCACGTGCGCGGCACGCACGCCGTGATCGTGACGAACACGACCGTCGCCCCGCTTTATGCCGAGCGCGTCGCGGCAACGCTGCAACGGCTCGGAAAGCGTGTGGTCACCGCTGTGCTGCCCGACGGCGAGGCGCACAAGAACTGGCAAACGCTCAACCTGATTTTCGACGAACTGCTTGGCGCTCAGGCGGACCGCAAAGCGACATTGATCGCGCTGGGCGGCGGCGTCGTCGGCGACATGACCGGGTTTGCCGCCGCCTGCTACATGCGCGGTGTCCCGTTCGTGCAGGTGCCAACGACACTGCTTGCACAAGTGGATTCGTCGGTCGGTGGCAAGACGGGGATCAACCACCCACTCGGCAAGAATATGATCGGAGCGTTCTGGCAGCCGAGCGCCGTGCTGGCCGACATCGGCACGTTGTCCACGTTGCCGGATCGTGAGCTGGCCGCCGGTCTGGCGGAAGTGATCAAACATGGCGCGATCGCCGATGAACAGTACTTTGACTGGATCGAGGCGAATATCGAAGCGTTGAATGCCCGCGATACGGCGGCGCTGACCTACGCCGTGCAGCGCTCGTGCGAGATCAAGGCGCAGGTCGTCGCCAGCGACGAACGCGAACAAGGCCTGCGTGCCACGCTGAACTTCGGTCATACGTTCGGCCATGCCATTGAAGCGGGCCTCGGGTATGGCGAATGGCTGCACGGCGAGGCGGTCGGGTGCGGCATGGTCATGGCGTCCGATCTGTCGGCGCGTCTGGGCTTTATCGACGCGGCGTTTGTCCCGCGAATCAAGGCGCTGATCGTGGCGGCCAAGCTGCCGGTCACGGGGCCGGATCTGGGTGAGGATCGCTACATCGATCTGATGCGCGTCGACAAGAAGGCGGAAGGCGGGGACATCCGCTTCGTACTACTCAACCGGCTGGGGCAGGCGTTCATGACGGGCGTTCCCGAGGCCGAGCTTCGCGCGACGTTGCGCGCCAACATCTAGGAAAGGAGGGCTGGCGATGATCGATTACGAAGCGTCGCTTGCCTCCTACGCGGCGCGCTCGAGCGCGTCACGCGGACGGCGGTTTGCGGAACCTGCGCCTACGACGCGGACCGAATTTCAGCGCGACCGCGACCGCATCATTCATTCGACGGCGTTCCGCCGGCTCGAATACAAGACGCAAGTGTTCGTGAATCATGAGGGCGACCTGTTTCGCACGCGCCTGACACACAGTCTGGAAGTGGCGCAGATCGGCCGGTCGATCGCGCGAAATCTGCGCGTCAGCGAGGATCTCGTCGAGGCGATCGCACTGGCGCACGACCTCGGTCACACGCCCTTCGGTCACGCCGGGCAGGACGCACTCAACGCCTGCATGCAAGACTACGGCGGGTTCGAGCACAATCTGCAGAGCCTTGTCGTTGTCGACGAACTCGAAGAGCATTACGGCGGCTTCGACGGGTTGAACCTCTGTTTCGAGACGCGCGAGGGCATTCTCAAGCACTGTTCGCGCGCGAATGCGAGAGGGCTGGGTGAGCTTGGCGAGCGATTTCTGAAGGGGCGGCAGCCTGGGATGGAAGCGCAGATCGCCAATCTTGCGGACGAGATCGCTTACAACAATCACGATATCGACGATGGTGTGCGCTCCGGCCTGTTGTCGCTCGATCAACTCGACGACGTGCCGCTCTGGAAACGCTATTGCGCCGAGGCGCGGCTTGCATGGCCGGAAATTTCCGGCCGGCGGCTGGTGCACGAAACGACGCGACGGATTATCAATGCGCTGATCGTCGACCTGATCACGACCACGCGTCAACGCGTGGCCGACGCTTCGCCGTTCTCCATTGACGATGTGCGTGGCGCGGGACCGTTGGTGGCCTTTAGCGGCGAGATGCGCGAGCAGGCCGGGCGACTCAAGCGGTTTCTGTTCGAGAATCTATACCGGCACTATCTGGTGATGCGCATGGCAGCGAAAGCGCAGCGCATCGTTCAGGAGTTGTTCAACGCGTTTCTTGCCGATCCCCGCTTGCTGCCCCCCAACTACCGCACCGAGCACGCAGCGGATCAGCCACGCTGGATCGCGCACTACATTGCCGGAATGACGGATCGCTACGCAATCAAGGAATACAGCCGTCTCTTTACCATCGAGCCGACGCTCTGACGCGTGCCTCGGGAGACGATGCGAAACAGCCGGCTTTCGCCGGCTGTTTCGCTATTGCCACCTCGCGTGTGACGATGAGGGCCGGTATCCCGACGCATCACGTTCGATGTCTGCCGGTGCACAACGGCACCGCCGGCGAGTGAGTTAGCTGCGTCCCGCAATGAATCCGAGCACGAGCGCAACAGCCGCTACCGTGCCAACGGTCTGCCATGGGCGCTCGTGGACATAACCGTCGGCTTCTTCCCAGACCTCGTTGGCGCGACGGCGCAGGTTGGCGCGGGCATCGCCAAACTCGCTGCGCGCTTCACGAAGCTTGTCGCCGATCTCGGCGCGCAGCGCCTCAACATCCGATGCCGACTTCGCGTTGGACAGCGCGTGGTCCAGATCGTCGAGCAGATCGCGCACGCGTGAAGAGACGTCCTGACTCGCCAGACGTGCCGCGCGTGCGGTACGTCGGCCGGCAAAGCGCGCATCGTCAAGGCTGCTGTTGAGTACGGTTTCCGCTTTCGAGGCAATTCCCATTTTCAGACTCCCAAGAGGTGGTATTGAAATGCGGCGTCCGTCAGACTCGGGGAACGACGACGCCGGTGGAACCCTGAGGCGAACGGCCATTATGGCGCGACCGTTCGCGTGCGTACACCTTCAGAGACTTTCGGGAAGCGAAGAAAGTTGCGTCGCGTTGGCTGAAGATCGTGTGAGAATCGGCCGACATCGCGGCCGGAAATACGAAAACGCCGCACGGGGCGGCGTTTTCTGGACGGCTTGAATCGATTTCGTTGCGCCGAGACAGACCGAATGCAAGCGCTGGCGCGAGCCGGAAAGCTGGCTTGGCGCGGAACTTAGAAGCGGTAACCCAGCGACAGGAACGTGACCACCGGGTTCAGCTTGACCTTGGCTTCGCTGGTCGTGGTGATCGGGCCGCGGGTGGTCGTCAGCTTGGCGGTGGTGCTGACCGGGATGTACGACACGGAGAATGCGAGCGTCCAGTGCTTGTCCATGTTGTAGTTGATACCCGCGTTGAACACTGGCGCCCACGAATTGGTGAGCTTGGCCGTGGTGTTGCCGCCTGGGCCGCCCGTCAATGCATTGCTGGCCAGCGATTGGAAGCCCGGCGTCAGTTCAATGTTCGTGTACCAGGAGTAGCTGACCCCGAGGCCGAGGAAGGGACGCCATGTATCGTTTGCCTGTCCGAAGTAATACTTCAGCAACAAGGCCGGGCTCCACTGCTTGGCCGATGCCAGAGAACCGCCACCTGGCAGCGCGAGGTTGCCCTGTCCGTAGAGGCGGAACTTCGGCGCGAAGCCGGTGACGGCTTCCACGGCGATGTTGTCGGTAAAGAAGTGCGCAAACGTGAGGCCCGCGGTGTCGGCGTCGTCGACTTGGGCACCCGTATTGCCCAGTCGGCTATTCACTGCTGCGGCCAGACCCGGAACGTTCGATCCGGTCACATGCAGCGGATCGCTGGAAACCTGGGGCGAGAGGTGGAACCAGCCAAGGTTGACAACGTTATCGCCGGCTTGCTGTGCAAACGCGGCCCCGGACACCGTGAGCATGGCCACGGCAGCCATCGTCAAATGCTTCAACTTCATCGATTCGTCTCCTGCTCAAGATTCTTTATTGTCGAGAATTTCGGTAAATGAAATTCAGGGCCATTATGCCGACGGGGCATAGCAGCGGAAAGCAAGAGTCTGGAGTGCGCGCTCTAAAGGTGTTGTTTCCATGCATCGACTCATGGAATGCCCCTAGAAAAATGCGCTGGACGGGCGAAAAGCGCGCCCTGACACCCAGGGCACGCCTTTAGGATTTCACTGCGGAGTCCGATATGTCGAACGCATTCTGCGTCCCGCACGCTGAGTCTAGAACTTGTAGCCGAGCGAGACGAAGGTGACAATCGGGTTCAGTTTGATCTCGGCGTCGGAGGAGGAGAGGACCGTTCCGTCCTGCGCCTTGATCTTGATGTTCGCGGTGGTCTTGAGGGGAACGTAAGAAACCGAGGCGCTGGCGACCCAGTGTTTGTCGAAGGCATAGGACACGCCGGCATTGAAAACGGGTTGCCACGACGCCGACGATTTCGCTTCGACGGTGGTCGGCCCGTTATGCCCGGAAGTGAACGCGAGCACGCTGCCGAAATTCTGATTCAACGCCGCTTCGAAATTCGGATTGAGATTGACGTTCGTGAAGAACGTATAACTCACACCGACCCCCAGAAACGGGCGCCAGGTGGAATTGGCCTGGCCGAAGTAATACTGGAACACAAGCGCCGGACTCCATTGACGAACGCTCTGCACAATCGGATTGTTTTGTGGCGCGCCAAGGTCGATACTCGTGAGCGCGCCGGCCAGTCCCGGCGGTGCGATCACGCCTTGTCCGGTAAGCTTGAACTTGGCGGGAATGCCGGCAACCGTCTGTACGGCAATGTTGTCGGTGACAAAGTGGGTAATGACGAGGCCGAGCGTGTCGGCGTTACTGACCTTCGCTCCGCTTCCGGGGGACGTGAAGTTCGACGGCACCAGGCTTGGAGTGAGCCCTTCCTGGGTGACACTTGTGGTCATCGGCTTGCTGGAGTCTTGCGGCGCGATGTGAAACCATCCGAGATTGACGACGTTGTCGCCGGCTTGTTGTGCACTGGCGCGGGTGGGCGCCAGGGAAACGAAGAGTCCGAGCGCGCACAAGCACGCCGCGGACCGATAGGCCCGAGTTGTCATTTGTCTATCCTCCCAAGATTATTTATTTATTTTTCGATGCATTATGCGCTTGGGATTTCACGGCGCAATCGCCGTATCTAGAGCTTTTGTACGAATCAACGGGGTTTGGCTAGATATCAGTATTTAAAGGGGTTTTTATGATGAAACTCCCTCGACGATCGTGATATCGAGCTTTAAAGAATTACATTTGAATCCGCATGGCCCGATTACCGCGACTTTTCATTCCACGCCAACCGCAGCATGTGATTCTGCGCGGCAATAACCGGCAGGCGATCTTCGTCGACGACGAGGACAGGCGTGTATTTCACGACCGGTTGCGCGACGCCGCGCGCGCCAACGGACTGGCGATTCACGCCTGGTGCATGATGCCGAACCACCTGCATCTGGTTGCCACGCCCGCAGACGAGCGCAGCCTTCCGGCCACGCTTCAGGCCGTTGGTCGCTACTACGTGTTGTATTTCAACCGGCGTCACCAGCGCACCGGCACGCTTTGGGAGGGCCGGTATCGCGCCACGGTCATCGAAGCGGAACACTATCTGCTGCTTGCCAGCCGGTACGTCGAGCTCAACCCGGTGCGCGCGGGGCTGGCAGATGCCCCCGGGAATTACCGATGGTCGAGTTACCTCCATCACGTCGGCCTCACGGTCGATAGTCTGGTCACGGACCACGCGCTGTATTGGGCGCTTGGCAATACACCGTTCGAACGTCAACGTGCCTACGCCGAGGGGTTTTCGATCCCGCTGCCGGCACCTGAGATTGACGCATTGCGTACGGCAACGCAGAAAGGATGGCTGCTCGGCGGGCCCGATTATCAGGCTCGCATGTCACTTGCCGCCAACCGGCGCGTGAGTCCGCTCACGCGCGGTCGTCCTCGCAAAGCGATCTCGGACGCGCTCTGACACTGGCTGGCCGCAGGCCGGTTCCGGTCTGCTTCGCTTTCTCCAGCTATTTGAAATCACAGAATTTTTTGACGAGCACAGATCGGATCGAATTGATCTGACCCCAATAAAAATGGGTCTTCGATCAGCGTGGTTTTTAATGCGAATCTGACCCTATTAAATTGTTTTGTCTTTGTGAATTCCTTGGCGTATATTCCAACTTCGGCCGATTGGTGCGATGCGCAAAAGCGTGCGCGCTGAGTCGGCTCCCTGTGGCGACGCCCAAGAACGACCTTCGACGCGCGCGAATCCGCAGTCCTGGCCCACCCGGCCACCCCCACTTAACCCGGTCGAGCGCGACGAGCATGCGCGCGGCGACCTCGCCAAGAGACGGTGTAACTCGTGGAAAAGAAACAGCAACCGATTGCAGCGGCCGTAGCGATGCCGGGTGAGGCGTACGTGGCGCCGGACGCTCAGGGCATGTACGACCCGGCCAACGAACATGACGCCTGCGGCGTCGGCTTCGTGGCCCACATCAAGGGCGTGAAGAGTCACGCCATCGTCGAGCAGGGCCTGAAGATTCTCGAAAACCTCGATCACCGGGGCGCCGTGGGCGCCGACCCGTTGATGGGTGACGGGGCCGGCATCCTGCTCCAGATTCCCGATCAGTTCTACCGCGAAGAGATGGCCCGGCAAGGCGTGACCCTGCCGCCGGCCGGCGAATACGGTGTCGGCATGATCTTTCTGCCGAAGGAACACGCGTCGCGTCTGGCCTGCGAACAGGAACTCGAGCGGACCGTGAAGGCCGAGGGGCAAGTCGTGCTGGGCTGGCGCGACGTCGCGATCGATCGCGACATGCCGATGTCGCCCAACGTGAAGGCGACCGAGCCGGTGATCCGTCAGATCTTCATCGGCCGTGGGCAGGACATCATGGTGACGGACGCCCTCGAGCGTAAGCTGTACGTCATCCGCAAGACGGCAAGCCATCGCATTCAGGCGCTCAAGCTCAAGCACGGCAAGGAATACTTCGTGCCGTCGATGTCGGCGCGCACGATCGTCTACAAGGGGCTGCTGCTGTGCGACCAGGTCGGCCGCTACTACCGCGACCTGGCCGATCCGCGCACCGTCTCGGCACTCGCCCTCGTTCACCAGCGTTTCTCGACGAACACGTTCCCGGCATGGGAGCTGGCGCACCCGTACCGAATGGTCGCGCACAACGGTGAAATCAACACCGTCAAGGGTAACGTCAACTGGATCAACGCCCGCACGGGCGCGATCTCGTCGGCCGTGCTCGGCGACGATCTGCAGAAGCTGTGGCCGCTGATCTACCCGGGCCAGTCGGACACCGCATCGTTCGACAACTGCCTCGAAATGCTCACGATGGCCGGCTATCCGCTCGCCCACGCCGTGATGATGATGATCCCGGAAGCCTGGGAGCAGCACACACTGATGGACGACAACCGCCGCGCGTTCTACGAATATCACGCCGCGATGATGGAGCCGTGGGACGGCCCTGCCGCCATCGCCTTCACCGACGGTCGTCAGATCGGCGCGACGCTCGACCGTAACGGTCTGCGTCCGGCGCGCTTTGTGATTACCGACGACGACATGGTCATCCTGGCCTCGGAATCGGGCGTGCTGCCGATTCCCGAGTCGAAGATCGTCAAGAAGTGGCGCCTGCAGCCGGGCAAGATGTTCCTGATCGACATGGAGCAGGGCCGCATCATCGACGACAAGGAGCTCAAGGACAACCTCGCCAACGCGAAGCCATACAAGAGCTGGATCGACGCCGTGCGCATCAAGCTCGACGAGATCGAGCCGAAGGTCGAAGAGGCCGGTGTGCATCACGATTCGGCCACGCCGCTGCTCGATTTGCAGCAGGCCTTCGGTTACACGCAGGAAGAAGTGAAGCTGCTGATGACGCCGATGGCGATCAACGGCGAAGAAGCCGTGGGCTCGATGGGCAACGACAGCCCGCTCGCGGTCATGAGCAACAAGAACAAGACGCTCTATCATTACTTCCGCCAGTTGTTCGCCCAGGTGACGAACCCGCCGATCGATCCGATCCGCGAGAACATGGTGATGTCGCTGGTGTCGTTCATCGGCCCGAAGCCGAACCTGCTCGACACGAACAACATCAACCCGCCGATGCGTCTCGAAGTGTCGCAGCCGGTGCTGGACTTCAAGGAAATCGCGAAGATCCGTCACATCGACAAGTACACCGGGGGCAAATTCCGCTCGTACGAGCTGAACATCTGCTATCCGGTCGCGTGGGGCAAGGAAGGCATTGAAGCGCGCCTCGCGTCGCTGTGCGCCGAAGCCATCGACGCGGTGAAGTCGGGCTACAACATCCTCATCGTGTCGGACCGCCTGACGAATCGCGAACAAGTCGCCATCCCGGCGTTGCTCGCGACCTCGGCCGTGCACCAGCATCTGGTCGCGCAAGGTCTGCGCACGAGCACCGGCCTCGTGGTCGAAACCGGTTCGGCGCGCGAAGTGCACCACTTCGCATTGCTCGCGGGCTACGGCGCGGAAGCCGTTCACCCGTACCTCGCGATGGAGACGCTCGCACAGATCGCCCGCAAGCAAGGCGGCGACCTCACGCCCGAGAAGGCGGTCAAGCACTTCGTCAAAGCCGTGGGCAAGGGCCTGCACAAGGTCATGTCGAAGATGGGCATCTCGACGTACATGTCGTACACCGGCGCGCAAATCTTCGAAGCCATCGGCTTGTCGCAGGAACTGGTCAAGAAGTACTTCCAGGGCACGGCGTCGAACGTCGGCGGTATCGGCATTTTCGAAGTGGCCGAGGAAGCGGTGCGTCTGCATCGCGACGCCTTCAGCGACAACCCGGTGCTCGCAAACATGCTCGACGCCGGTGGCGAGTACGCGTTCCGCATTCGTGGCGAAGACCATATGTGGACGCCGGACGCCATCGCCAAGCTCCAGCACTCGACCCGTTCGAACTCGTACCAGACGTACAAGGAATACGCGAACCTCATCAACGACCAGAGCAAGCGTCACATGACGTTGCGCGGTCTGTTCGAGTTCCGCGTCGATCCGCAGCGCGCGATTCCGCTCGATCAGGTTGAATCGGCCAAGGACATCGTGAAGCGTTTCGCCACCGGTGCCATGTCGCTCGGCTCGATCTCGACCGAAGCGCACGCCACGCTGGCCGTGGCCATGAACCGTATCGGCGGCAAGTCGAACACGGGCGAGGGCGGCGAAGATGCGCGCCGTTATCGCAACGAGCTGAAGGGAATTCCGATCAAGAAGGGCGAATCGCTCGCATCGATCGTGGGGCACGACGTCATCGAGGCGGATATCGAACTTCAGGACGGCGATTCGCTGCGCTCGAAGATCAAGCAGGTGGCCTCGGGCCGCTTCGGCGTGACGGCTGACTATCTGGTCTCGGCCGATCAGATCCAGATCAAGATGGCGCAGGGTGCGAAGCCGGGCGAAGGCGGTCAGTTGCCGGGTCACAAGGTGACCGAATACATCGGCAAGCTGCGTTACTCGGTGCCGGGCGTCGGCCTGATTTCGCCGCCCCCGCACCACGACATCTACTCGATCGAAGATCTGGCGCAGCTCATCCACGATCTGAAGAACGTGAATGCCTCGTCGTCGATTTCGGTGAAGCTCGTGTCCGAGGTGGGCGTGGGGACGGTCGCCGCCGGTGTCGCGAAGGCCAAGGCCGATCACGTGGTGATCGCCGGTCACGACGGTGGCACGGGCGCTTCGCCCCTGTCGTCGGTGAAGTACGCCGGCACGCCGTGGGAGCTGGGCCTGGCCGAGACGCAACAGACGCTGGTGCTCAATCGCTTGCGCGGTCGTATCCGTGTGCAGGCCGACGGTCAGATGAAGACCGGTCGCGACGTGGTGATCGGCGCACTGCTGGGTGCCGACGAATTCGGCTTCGCGACGGCGCCGCTCGTCGTCGAGGGCTGCATCATGATGCGCAAGTGCCACCTGAACACCTGCCCGGTGGGCGTGGCGACGCAAGACCCGGTGTTGCGCAAGAAATTCCAGGGCAAGCCGGAGCACGTGGTCAACTACTTCTTCTTCGTGGCCGAAGAAGTGCGCGAAATCATGGCGCAACTGGGCATCTCGAAGTTCGACGATCTGATCGGCCGCGCTGACCTGCTCAACACCCGCGCGGGCGTGGAGCACTGGAAGGCGAAGGGCCTGGACTTCGCGCGCATCTTCCATCTGCCGGAAATGGAAGCGGACGTACCGCGTCTGCATGTCGAAACGCAAGATCACGGTCTGGCCGCCGCACTCGATCACGCGCTCATCGAAAAGGCGCTGCCGGCGCTCGAGAAGGGCGAGCATGTCTCGTTCATTCAGCCGGTGCGCAACCGTAACCGTACGGTCGGCGCGATGCTTTCGGGCGAAGTGGCCAGGCGTTACGGCCATGACGGCCTGCCGGACGACACGATCCACGTGCAGCTCAAGGGCACGGCCGGCCAGAGCTTCGGGGCGTTCCTCGCGCGCGGCATCACGCTCGATCTGGTAGGCGACGGCAACGACTATGTGGGCAAGGGCCTGTCGGGCGGGCGCATCATCGTGCGTCCGACCAACGACTTCCGGGGCAACGCCGAAGACAACATCATCGTGGGCAACACCGTGATGATCGGCGCCATCGAAGGCGAAGCCTTCTTCAATGGCGTGGCCGGCGAACGTTTCTGCGTGCGGAACTCGGGCGCCACCGCCGTGGTGGAAGGCTCGGGCGATCACGGTTGCGAATACATGACCGGCGGTACGGTGGTCGTGTTGGGCGAGACCGGGCGTAACTTCGCGGCGGGGATGTCGGGCGGTGTGGCCTACGTGTACGACGCTGACGGCACGTTCGCCGCCAAGTGCAACACCGCGATGGTCGCTCTCGACCCGGTGCTGCCGCACGGCGAGCAGGAGCGCACGGTGAGCCAGGGATTGTGGCATCGCGGCCAGACCGACGAGGCGCAACTGCGCGAGCTGATCGAGCGTCACTTCCAGTTCACGGGCTCGACACGCGCCAAGGCGCTGCTCGAAGACTGGGACGGCGCGCGCCGCAAGTTCGTGAAGGTGTTCCCGAGCGAATACAAGCGAGCCCTCGGCGATATGGCCAAGGCCAACGAAAAACAAGCACTGGCGGCCTGAAGCCGCTGGCGCGGCGGCGCCACGGGGTGAGGGCCCCGATGGCGTGCCGCGCGCGGGTGAGGCACGGTAACCACAAAACTTTCCGACTGAAGAAACATGGGCAAGGTCACAGGTTTTCTCGAATTCGAGCGCCAGGGCGAGTCTTACGAAGCACCGCTGGCACGCGTAAAGCATTACAAGGAGTTCGTGCTCGCACTCTCCGACGAGCAGGCAAAGGTGCAGGGCGCGCGCTGCATGGACTGCGGCATTCCGTTCTGCACCAACGGTTGCCCGGTCAACAACATCATTCCCGACTTCAACGACCTGGTGTATCGCCAGGACTGGAAGTCGGCCATCTCGGTGCTGCACTCGACGAACAACTTCCCCGAGTTCACGGGCCGTATCTGCCCGGCGCCGTGTGAAGCCGCCTGTACGCTGAACATCAACAGCGACGCGGTGGGCATCAAGTCGATCGAACACGCGATCATCGACAAGGCGTGGAGCGAAGGTTGGGTCGAGCCGCAGCCCGCGAAGCACAAGACCGGCAAGACGGTCGCCGTCGTCGGCTCGGGCCCGGCGGGCATGGCCGTGGCGCAGCAACTTGCGCGCGCCGGTCACGACGTCACCGTGTTCGAAAAGAACGACCGTGTGGGCGGACTGCTGCGCTACGGCATTCCCGACTTCAAGCTGGAGAAGTGGCTGATCGATCGCCGCATGCGCCAGATGGAAGCCGAGGGCGTGACGTTCCGCACGGGTGTCTACGTCGGCAAGGACGCGCCGGAAGCGCACGTCAACAACTTCTCCAAAGAGACGATCTCGCCGGAGCAGTTGCAGGCGCAATTCGACGCCGTGGTGATCGCGGGCGGTGCAGAACAGCCGCGCGATCTGCCGGTGCCGGGGCGCGAGCTGGAAGGCATCCATTACGCGATGGAATTCCTGCCCCAGCAGAACAAGGTCAATGCGGGCGACAAGCTGGCCAACCAGTTGCTGGCCACGGGCAAGCAGGTGATCGTGATCGGGGGCGGTGATACCGGTTCCGACTGCGTGGGCACGTCGAACCGTCACGGCGCAAAGAGCGTGACGCAGTTCGAACTGCTGCCGCAGCCGCCCGAGCAGGAAAACAAGCCGATGGTGTGGCCGTACTGGCCGACCAAGCTGCGTACATCGTCGAGCCACGAAGAGGGTTGCGAGCGTGACTGGTCGGTGGCAACGAAGCGCTTCGAAGGCAAAAACGGCAAGGTCGAGAAGCTGATCGCCGTGCGTCTCGAATGGAAGGACGGCAAAATGCAGGAAGTGCCGGGCTCGGAATTCGAACTCAAGGCCGACCTGGTGCTGCTCGCGATGGGCTTCGTGTCGCCGTTGCAGACCGTGCTCGACGCTTTCGGCGTGGACAAGGATGCGCGCGGCAACGTGCGTGCCTCGACCGAAGGCGAGCGCGCCTACACGACGAACCTGCCGAAGGTGTTCGCGGCCGGTGACGTGCGTCGCGGTCAGTCGCTGGTGGTGTGGGCGATTCGCGAAGGCCGTCAGTGCGCCCGTGCGGTGGACGAGTTCCTGATGGGCTACTCGGAACTGCCGCGCTGAGCGCGTGAAAGAGTAATGCCTGCCAAAACCACAAATACGGGGTTGAGAGGAGGGGCGCGGAGGTAGGTCTCTGCGTTGCCGTGAAGAAACCGTCCGGGCGACAACGTCCGGGCGGTTTTTTCTTGCCCGTTCGCTTTGCGTGTCTTTGTTTGCACGGTATTCGGGCGACCGGGACATGCACAAGATCGATGAATATAAGATGTCATATGACGTGGCCGATCTTGCGTCATCGGCCTTCAGGGAAACACCCCTGGTATAGGTGAGCGCCAATGAATATAAGGCTTATTGCGTCGATGCAAGGCATCGAGTGAAATACTAGGGATTCTCCGTAAACCGACCAATTGGCCATTGTCATCGTACATCGTCTGACGTAGGATGCCTCTCCATGCGACCCCCACGTTTTCGATGAGCGTCGGGCGCGCCGACGCGGCGCCGGGTTTGTTGTGGCAAGGCGTCGTCGCATGCACTGCGATCTACCGACGAACAAGGACTGATATGAGCCAGACATCCGGCAAACCCTTCCGCCGTCTGCTGCTGACCGGCGCAGCGGGCAATCTTGGCAAACAACTGCGCGGCAAGCTCGCCGAGTGGGCGGATATCGTGCGCGTGAGCGACATCGTGCCGCTCACGGCCGATGCGCCGCACGAAGAAGCCATGCAGGTCGACCTCGCGGATCGCGCCGCCGTGCACGCGCTGCTCGAAGGCGTCGACGCGCTGGTGCATCTGGGCGGCATCTCCGTCGAGGCGCCGTTCGACGACATCATGCAAGCCAATATTCTCGGCATGTACAACGTCTATAGCGCAGCGCAGAAGCAGGGGGTGAAGCGCATCGTCTACGCCAGCTCGAATCATGCGGTGGGTTTCCATCCCGTGACGGAAGTGCTCGATGTCGACGCGCCGCACCGTCCGGACAGCATGTACGGTATCTCGAAATGTTTCGGTGAAGACCTGTCCCGCTACTACTTCGATCGCTTTGGTCTGGAGACTGTGTGCCTGCGCATCGGCTCGTCGTTCGAGCAGCCGAAGAATCCGCGCATGATGGTGACATACCTGAGCTATCGCGATTTCGTCGAACTCGTGCGCTGCTCGTTGTTCACGAATCGCGTGGGCCATGCCATCGTCTACGGCGTGTCGAACAACCCGACGCTGTGGGTCGACAATACGAAGGCCGCGTTTCTCGGCTTCCGTGCGCAAGACAGCTCGGCGCAATTCGCCGGCCTGTTTCCGGCGCAGGCGCCCGATCCGCGCATGGACGATGTGACGCAGCGCTACCAAGGCGGACCGTTCGTGCTGCTGGGGCCGATGGAACCCAAGGCATGACGGTGTCGATCGAACGGCTCGAACCGTCGCGACAGACGCCTCACGCCGTTGGCGAGAGCCCGTTGTGGCGGGCCGACGAGCAGGCGCTCTACTGGGTGGACATCCCCGCGAAGCAACTGCATCGCGTAACGCCCGCCGACGGCGATCATCGCCAATGGACATTCCCCGAGCAGATCGCGTGCTTTACCTTCGACGCCTCGGGCATGCTGCTGGCGGGCTGCGAAACCGGGCTGTTCGCGGTGCGACTGGGGCCGCCGGGCACGCTTGCGGCGTCTGATTGGCAGCGACTGGCCGCGCCGGTGTTCCCGTTGCCGGGTATGCGCTTCAACGACGGACGCTGCGATCGGCAGGGCCGCTTCTGGGCGGGCACGATGGTGCAGGACATGTCGCTCGCGAGCGACGCAGGCGCGCTCTTCTGTTTCGACACGCACGGCCGTCTGTCGGCGCCGCTCGTCGAGGGCCTGGTGACGCAGAACGGTTTGGGCTTCTCGCCGGACAGCCGCACGATGTACCTGAGCGATTCGCATCCGACGCGCCGCCGCGTGTGGGCGTTCGACTTCGATGCCGAGTGCGGTGCGATCAGCGGGCAGCGGCTGTTCGTCGACATGAATGACTATCCGGGCCGTCCGGACGGCGCGGCCGTCGATGCCGACGGCGCTTACTGGACGTGCGCCAACGACGGTAGCCGCTTGCTGCGCTTCACGCCCGCAGGCGTGCTGGACCGCGAGATCGTGCTGCCGGTGTCGAAGCCGTCGATGTGCGCGTTCGGCGGGCGCGACTTCGACACGTTGTTTGTTACGTCGATTCGTCCGGCAACCGGCGCGACCGAACACGACGGCCATGTGTTGGCCGTGCGTTGCGGCGCGCAGGGATTGCCGGAGGTGCCTTATGCCGGCTAGGCCGCGTCGACCACCCGTGGCGGCGCGACGTCGCCCGCGGCATGCAGCGTCATGGTGTGTTGATGGAAGCGGCCGAGCGTTTCCCGATGGGCCACGCTGACCATTGTGGTGCCCGGCAGGCGCGCATGCAGCGCTTCATACACCGCCTCCTCGGTTTCCACGTCGAGCGCGCTGGTCGCTTCGTCGAGGAACAGATAATCCGGCTTTTGCAGCAAGGCGCGCGCGGTGGCGAGCCGTTGTTGCTCGCCGCCGGACAAGCGGCGAGCCCAGTGAGCGACGGTCAGTAACTCGTCACGATACTGCTCGAGGTTGACGGCGCTGAGCACGTCTCGGCATTCGTCGTCGGTAAAAGTATCGGCATGCGAAGGAAAGGCCAGGGCCGCCTTCAGTGTGTCGATCGGCAAATAGCTTTGTTGTGACAGGAACAGCACGCGGGCGTCGGCGGGAACTTCGATGCGTCCGCTGCCGAACGGCCACAGGCCGGCGAACGCGCGCAGCATGGTGCTCTTGCCGCAGCCCGAGCGGCCACGGATGAGCCATCGCGAGCCAGGCGCGAAGGCAAACGACCCGGCGACCGCGAGCGGTGCACCGTCGGGCAGCGCGAGGCGAAGATCGGTGGCCGTGAAGGCTGACGAGGGCGAACGGGCGGCTTTCACGAGCGCAATGCCTCCGGTGCTCGGTGCTTGCGGCGGTGCGTCGATTACGCGGGTGAATTCGCGCAGCCGGTTGATCGTCGCTTTCCAGTCGGCCAACGTCGAGAAGCTGTTCACGAACCACGAAAAACCGTCGCTCACTTGCCCGAACGCACCGATGATCTGCATGAGCACGCCGAGCGTGAACGCGCCGGCGAAGTAGCGCGGTGCGGCCGCCATGATCGGGAACACGATGGCGATCTGCCCGTAGATCGAATTCGCGAAGATCAGCCGTTTCGTCACGACCATGATCTGCCACCAGTTGTCGCGCACAGCCCCGAAGGCCGACGTCAGGCGCGACAATTCAGCGCCTTCGCCGCGATAGAGCGCGACCTGCTCCGCCGACTCGCGCAGACGCACCAGCAGAAAGCGGAAATCCGCTTCCACCTGCTGCTGACGATAGCTCAGCCCCACGAGCGGCCGACCGACCTTGAAGATGAAGAACGATCCCACCAGGGCGTAGAGCGCCGCGACCCAGACCATGTAGCCGGGAATCGTCACGTTCATGCCGCCCAGCACAAATGACACGGCGCCTGAGATCGTCCAGAGAATGGTGATGAACGAAAACAGCGAGACCAGCGTCGTGAGCAAATCGAGCGACAGCGCCAGCGATGCGCTGACTAGCGTGCGGATGTCTTCCGAAATACGTTGGTCCGGGTTGTCCGCCAGATGGTCTCGCTCGATGCGGTAATAGGCTTGATGCGAGAACCACTTCGACAGGTTGGCATCGGTGACCCACTGCCGCCAGCGAATTTCGAGCATCTGGCGGAAGTAGGTGCGGAACGTCGCAATGACGATGAAGCTGAATGCGAGTACCGCGAATTCGATCAGCGACGACTTGAAGATGGGCCAATCGCGCTTGTCGAGCGCGTCATAGAAGCCGGCGTTCCACGCATTCAGTCGTACGTTGATGAACACGACGGCAAGATTGAGCGCCACGACGAGTGCGAGCAACCGACGGCCCTCCCAGCGCTTTTCCGAGGCCCAGTAGGGCCGGATCAACTGCCACGCAGTGGGGTGCTTCGGTGGCTTGGGGGCAGGGACGGCCGGGTTGCCGGCGGGCGGCGCCTCGGGAGGCGGGGAAGACATCGGCGTGTGGGCCATGATCGTCTGGCGGGGTTGCCGCGGAAATGCAACGTGTTATTAGGGTCGACGGCCCATTTGACCGCAGTTCCGGCGGGTGCGTTGCACAATTTCCGGATTGGGGGCGCTTGTCACTTCGGTTTTAAGTTTACGTGGGGTTACACGGCCCGGGGGATTCGTCAAAAAACGAGACGCATCGCGCGTGCAATCGCCCGATGCCCCGGCTTGCACGGGCATCTGCATCTATGTTGTAATGACTGCGGGCGAAACAGGGGTGCTCCGTGTCGAACGCAGGTGTTGACCATGCGTAACCATACGACGCGGGGCTGAGAGAGACCCTTTGCACCCGACCCGGGTAATACCGGCGTGGGAAGTTTCCGACTACTCCAGTGGGGTAAGGTGTTCAACACCGTTTCGTCCTTTTGCTTTCATGAGGAAAGGACCCCATGCGCTGCCTTCCGCAGATTCCTGCGCTTATCCCTGCGGTTTTCGCCGCAACGACTTCCGAGATTCCGCTCGCGAGTCATCCTTTGCCTGTTTTCGAGTGCCTGCGCGCCGTCCCGGCTTGCGCGGCAGAACGCGTATGAGCGCTTCCACTTCGCGTCCCGACGTTGCCGTGCTCGGCGGCGGCCTGTCCGGGCGTCTGCTGGCGTGGCAACTGATTCGTGCCGGCGCACGCGTGGCGCTCTACGAGCGTGGCGATGCCGACGGGTCGTCGGCTGCCGGCTGGGTGGCAGCGGCCATGCTCGCGCCCTTGGCCGAAGCGGCCGTGGCAGAGCCGAGCATCGTCGAGATGGGCGCCGTCGGCCTGGAACGTTGGCCGGCATTGATCGACGGCCTGCCCGAACACGTCTTCTTCCAACGCAACGGCACGCTGGTCGTGTGGCACCAGCCCGATCGCGCCGAGGCGGTAATGTTCGACCGACGCATGCGGGCCAATGCCCCGCCGGCCTTGCTGCGCGAAGGTGTGCGCCGCGTGTCCGGCGCGCAATTGGCCGACGTCGAGCCGGCGCTGGCCGGACGTTTTCAGGAAGGCTGGTGGCTGCCGAACGAGGGCCAGCTCGACAACCGGCAACTGTTGCGTGCGCTGGCGGCGGGTCTTGCGAAGGCGGGGGCGGCGCTGCATTGGCATACCGAGATCGCCGAGGGCGCGTATCCGGACGCCGGTCTGGTCATCGATTGCCGCGGGCTGGGCGCGCGTGCCGCGCTCACGCAATTGCGCGGTGTGCGGGGTGAGGTGGTGCGAATTCACGCGCCGGGCATTGGGCTGCGCCGGCCGGTGCGGTTGCTGCATCCGCGCTATCCGATCTATATCGCGCCCAAGGAAAACGATCTGTATGTGATCGGCGCGACCGAACTCGAGTCGGAAGATATGTCGCCGATGACCGTGCGCTCCGCGCTCGAACTGCTCTCGGCGGCGCATTCGCTGAACCCGGCGTTCGGCGAGGCGCGCATTGTCGAGCTGAATGTCAACTGCCGTCCGGCATTGCCCGACCATCTGCCGCGGGTGCAGTGGGACGGTGCGCGGGTGCTGCGCGTGAACGGTTTGTACCGGCACGGATATTTGCTCGCGCCGGCGGTCACGGGAGAGGCGTGCGCGCTGGCGCAGGCATTGATGCAAGCGACGAGCGCGCGAGTAGGCGTTGGGCACGCGTTCGACTGGGAGATGTGGCGAGCCAGCCGGCCGTGGCCGGACCTGTTCCGTCAGGCATGAGAGGGGAGGGACACCATGGATATTCATATCAATCAACAGACACTGAGCGTGGCCGAGGCGGCGACGCTGGCCGAGGCGCTCGCCGCCTATGGCGCCAAGCCGCCGTTCGCCGCGGCGATCAACGGGCAGTTCGTGCCCAAGACGCAATATGCCGCCCGCGCGCTCGCGCATGGCGACAAAATCGATGTAGTGCAACCGGTGGCCGGAGGCTGACATGAACGCATTCACCGAATCGGCCAACGTGGCCGCAGGCAGCGTGCGCGACGCGCTCACGCTGTATGACACGCGCTTCGGCAGTCGCTTCCTGCTCGGCACGGCGCGCTACCCGTCGCTGCAGGCGCTCAATGATTCCATCGACGCCGCCCGCCCGGGCATGGTAACGGTGGCGTTGCGCCGACAACTCTCGGGCACCGGGGCGCAGGCGTCGGAAGGCCATTTCTGGGAAACGCTGCGCCGTCTCGCGGTGCCGGTGCTGCCCAATACGGCGGGTTGCCACTCGGTGCAGGAAGCGGTGACGACGGCGCAAATGGCGCGCGAAGTCTTCGAGACCGACTGGATCAAGCTCGAACTGATTGGCGACGACTACACGCTCCAGCCCGACCCGTTCGGTCTGGTGACGGCTGCCGAACAACTGATTCGCGACGGCTTCAAGGTGCTGCCGTATTGCACGGAAGACCTGGTGCTGTGCCGTCGCTTGCTCGACGTGGGCTGTCAGGCGCTGATGCCCTGGGGGGCGCCGATCGGCACTGGCAAGGGCGTGATCAATCCGTACGGCCTGCGACTGCTGCGCGACCGTCTGCCGGATACGCCGCTCATCGTCGATGCCGGCCTCGGACTGCCGTCGCACGCGTGTCAGGTGATGGAGTGGGGCTTCGACGGCGTGTTGCTCAACACGGCCGTGGCGCTTGCCGCCCAGCCGGTGGAGATGGCCGGCGCGTTCGCCGCCGCGATCAAGGCGGGCCGCGCGGCGTGGCTCGCGGGGCCGATGGCCGAGCGCGAGAGCGCCGAAGCCAGCACGCCGGTCGTCGGGGTGCCGTTCTGGCATCAGTCGGGCGCGTGATCCCCGAGGAGACGCGCTTGAATTCCACCGCAACCTCGCACCGCCTGACCCACCGGGAAGCTTCATGACGACGCATAGCGGCGGCGCCACCCTGTCTCACGTGCAATGCCTGCCGGCTAACGCACCCCTCGCCACAGCATGGCAACAGGCCGCCGCCGGCATCCGCGCGCGCCTCGCGCCGTGGCCGGACGACCCCGCTACGCCAAGTTGGCGTGTGCACGCGCAGACGCCGGACCGCGCGGGGGCTGGGGACGTGGTCTGGTGGCCGCTCTCGCCGCAGGGCGCTCCCGGAACCGAAGCCACCGTGCAGATCGACGCATGGCGGGCGGCGCACGCCGTTGTCCTTTGCTCGCGGGCGCTGGCGGCGGGACAGGTGGAAGACACCTTGTACACGCACGACACCGTTTATCGTGTCGCGGGCGCGGACGATCCGGCCTTCTTCCCCGCGTTCGCTGCGTTCCTCGACTGCGGATTCGCCCCGCACGACGCGCTCGTGCTCGCGCGCGCATGGCGCACCGACGGCAGCCACGCGCGCGCGACCGATGCCGACACGCTCGGGGCATGGCCGACGGTGCTCGAAACCTTCCCGGTCGTGCTCGGCCAAGTGCCGTCACCCGGCCGGTTCCCGGCCTGCCCGTCACGGCTCGGTCTGTATCCGGTGCTGCCAGATGCCGGCGCTTGCGAGCGCATGGCCGATCTTCAGGTCGGCACCGTGCAGTTGCGGATCAAGGATCCCGCGGATCCGACGCTGCGCTCTGAGATCGAACGGACGGTGGCGGCCGGGCGGCGCGTGATGCACGACAGTGCCTGGTTCATCAACGACCATTGGCGCGAAGCCGCGCAAGCGGGTGCCTACGGCGTGCACCTCGGACAGGAAGATATGGCGGCACTTTCCGCCGACGAGGTCGCGGCGCTGTTTGCGACCGGCATGCGCCTGGGCATCAGCACGCACGGCTATTACGAGATGCTGGCGGCGCATCACTTCCGGCCCAGCTATCTGGCCGTGGGCGCCGTGTTTCCGACAACCACCAAAGTGATCGCGACCGCCCCGCAGGGGCTCGCGAAGTTGGCGCGGTACGTGAAGCTTATCGCGCCGCACTATCCGCTTGTCGCCATTGGCGGCATCGATGCGGACAACCTCGGGCAAGTGCTCGACACCGGGGTGACCAGCGCGGCCGTGGTGCGAGCCGTCACGCAGGCCGTCGATGTGGCGGCCGCGGTGAAGGGAATGCAGCAGGCGTTCGCGCAACGCGCGTGATGTTTGCCGCGCGCAGCCCGTTATAGCGTGCGCGTCATGAACATGGCGCCGTCGCCGTATCCGGCCAACTTCGCGGCCAACTTCGCGGCCATCTGCGGCGAGGCATCGCTCGTTGCGGCATAACCGAAGCGCGCCCAGAACCCCTGCGATTGCTGCACCGCCACGAGGGCCGACGCGCGCAATCCTGACGACCGTGCCACCGCCAGGGCCGCCGCGTAGAGTTGGCAAGCCACGCCCGCGCCGCGCGTGCGAGGGAGCAGCGCCATGTCGTGCACGTACCAGCAGTCGGCCGCGTCAGGCAGGGCCTTGAGGATGGTGTCCAGTGGCGGCGGGGCGGCCATGCGCCACGGGTGTGTCAGTAGATAGCCGACCACGGACGTATCCGTTGGGCCTGTTCCCTCCGCAACCCAACACGTTGACGGCGACAGCGCATGACGTGAGGCCAATGTCGCTTCCGACTCACGCATCGGACCGACATACGCTGCTGCCTGTACCGTCAGGACTTGGGGAATATCGCAGGATTGCATCGGACGAATCCGAAATTCGATCTTCTCCGTAGCTTGCGGCAGAAGGGGAAGGAAAGGCGTTTGGGTGGCGCGGGGCATCGGGGTCAACGATTTATTGCGTGAAACGGCGTATTGTAGCAACGGCGCAACACCCGTGACCCCCGAGGTCTCGATAAGTCCTTGCTGGCGTTACGTTTTTTGTTCGTTGTGCCGGTCGGCGCGCGACAAGGCGAATGGACGCCGGCCCTGTAGAATGCCGCGGGGCAGCGCCAATCCTCGATTTCGTCCATCGCCGTTGGGCGGCATCAATCGGCATTCCCCCCTATAATTGGCGTTTTGCGCCGCACTATAAGACCCGAAACGTGCCTATCCCGAATCCGGAAAATTTGCTCGAATTGCGCGACGTCAGCTTTGGTTATGGCGAACGATTGGTGCTTTCCGGGTTGAATATGCGGTTCCCCCGCGGCAAAGTCGTTGGGGTGATGGGGGGGTCCGGCTGCGGCAAGACGACCGTGCTGCGCCTGATCGGCGGGCTCGTCCATGCCAGCCGCGGCACCGTCGAATTCGACGGGACGGATGTCGCATCGCTCGACCACGCTGGCTGGTACCGCTTGCGGCGTCGCATGGGCATGTTGTTCCAGTTCGGTGCGCTCTTTACCGACATGACGGTGTTCGACAACGTGGCGTTTCCGCTGCGCGAACACACCCGGCTCGACGATGCGCTCATTCGCGACCTCGTGCTGATGAAGCTCAACGCCGTGGGCCTGCGCGGCGCACGCGACATGAAGCCGGCCGAGATTTCGGGCGGCATGGCGCGACGTGTGGCGCTGGCACGCACGATGGCGCTGGACCCGGACCTCATCATGTACGACGAGCCGTTCACCGGGCTCGACCCGATCTCGTTGGGTATCACCGCGAATCTGATCCGCAAGCTCAACGACGCGCTGGGCGCCACGTCCATTATTGTTTCGCATGATGTGACGGAGACCTTTGCCATCGCCGACTACATCTATTTCATTAGTGAAGGGCGCATCGGTGCCGAGGGGACGCCGGAGGCGCTGCGAGCCTCGAATGACCCGACGGTGCGCCAGTTCATCGATGCGCAACCGGACGGGCCCGTAAAATTTCAGTATCCCGCGCCGTCGCTTGCGGACGATTTTGGGATGGGAGCGCGTGCATGATCACGACCCTCGGTAGTTTTGTTCGCGGTCACGTAGAGCGCCTGGGGTACGGTGCTCGAATGTTTTGGCGCGTGCTCGCGTCGAGCGGGGCGATGCTGCGCCGGCCGCGTCTGGTGACCGACCAGATTCATTTCGTCGGCAACTATTCGTTCGTCATTATTGCGGTCTCGGGCCTGTTCGTCGGCTTCGTGCTGGGCCTGCAAGGCTATTACACGCTTAACCGGTACGGCTCGGAACAGGCGCTGGGTCTGCTTGTGGCGCTGTCGCTGGTGCGTGAGTTGGGGCCGGTGGTCACCGCACTGCTGTTCGCGGGACGCGCTGGAACCTCGCTCACCGCCGAAATCGGTTTGATGAAGGCAGGGGAGCAATTGACCGCCATGGAGATGATGGCGATCGATCCGATCGCGCGCGTGGTGGCCCCCCGCTTCTGGGCAGGCGTGATCGCCATGCCGATTCTCGCGGCCATCTTCTCGGCGGTGGGTGTGTTTGGCGGTTACCTGGTCGGCGTGAAGTTGATCGGCGTGGACCCCGGCGCGTTCTGGTCGCAGATGCAAGGCGGCGTAGACGTGTGGTCGGACGTCGCCAACGGCGTCATCAAAAGCGTAGTGTTCGGGATTGCCGTCACCTTTATCGCCCTGTACCAGGGATTCGAGGCGCAGCCGACGCCAGAGGGCGTGTCGCGTGCGACCACCCGTACGGTGGTGCAGGCGTCCCTCGCGGTACTCGGTCTCGACTTCCTGCTCACGGCCCTCATGTTCAGCTAACGGGCCTGCGTGCCCGCCAAGACATAGATAGATTGCGCACACTGACACAATGAAAAAACACCCCCTCGACTTCTGGGTTGGCCTGTTCGTCGTTCTCGGCTTCGCAGCGCTGCTGTTCCTCGCGCTCAAGGTGGGCAACATGAGTTCGCTGTCGTTCTCGAGTTCGTATCCGGTGACGGTGCGCTTCGACAACATCGGCGGCCTCAAGCCGCGGGCGCCTGTCAAGAGCGCGGGCGTCGTGGTCGGACGCGTGGCGTCGATCAACTTCGACGACAAGCGGTACGTGGCCGACGTGACGCTTAACATCGATTCGCAATATCACTTCCCGAAGGACTCGTCGGCGAAGATCCTGACGTCGGGGCTGCTCGGCGAGCAATACATCGGGCTCGAGGCGGGCGGCGACGATCAAATGCTCAAGGCCGGTGATACGATCACGCTCACGCAATCCGCAATCGTGCTGGAAAATCTGATCGGCCAGTTCCTGTATAACAAGGCGGCAGATGCCGGGGGCGCCCAACCGGGCGGGGCATCGACCGCACCCGCTGCTTTGCCGGCCTCAGGGGCGGCCACGGCAACCCAAGGAAAATAAAAAGATGACCCGCTTCCGTACTTCGGCAGTGCTGGCCGCCGGCGCGATGGCGCTGGCAGGGTGCGCCACTGTCACGAATCCGAGTCCCGCCGACCCCATCGAAGGGTTCAACCGTTCGATGTACACGTTCAATGACACGCTCGACAAGACGGTCATGACGCCCGTGGCCAAGGGCTACCGCTTCGCCGTGCCGCAACCGGCGCGCGACATGGTCACGAACTTCTTCTCGAACGTGGGCGATGTGTACAACTTCGCCAACAACCTGCTGCAACTGGAAGTCACGGCTGCCGTGCAGGATCTGATGCGCCTGACGATCAACACCTTCCTCGGTGTGGGCGGTCTGGTCGACTTCGCCACGCCGGCCGGCTTGCCCAAGCACAGCCAGGACTTCGGTGTGACGCTCGGCAAGTGGGGCCTGCCCGACGGCCCGTACCTCGTGCTGCCGGTGCTCGGCCCGAGCACGGTGCGCGACAGCGTCGGCATGGCTGGCAACATGTTCATCGACCCGACGTCGTATATCAATCCGACTTGGGTCAGCTACTCGATCTTCGGCGTTCGCATCGTGAATACGCGAGCGAACCTGCTCGACGCATCGAACCTTCTCGAAGCCGCCGCCCTCGATCCATACTCGTTCACGCGCGATGCTTATCTCGCACGACGCAAGTATTTGATCAATGGCGGGGCCGCGGGCAACGCGGCGTTGCCGAATTACGAAGAGGAAGACGGCGCCGGCGGCACGAACGCGCAGCCGATGCCTGCCTCAGGCGTTCAAGCCGAACCTGCCTCGGGCGTGAAAGCCGAACCGGACGCGCCGCAAGGTTCGCCCGTACCGGGCAAGATCGTGCCGGGCGGATTGCCGTTCCGCCGGTGATCGGCGCGAGTCGCCTGCCGCAAGGCATCGATGCCTCCTGATGACAGGGCGCCCCGCCTTACGGGGCGCCGTTGGCAGGCCTGTCGGGCAACAGTTTGTTACACGACACTGCCGGTATTTCGCGAACTCCAGACACAACACGGGTATCCAATCCCGCAACACCTGTCACTCGAAAGAGGAAGTCCACAATGAAGAAGTTTTGGCTCATTCCCGTCATGGCTTTGATGACGTACACCGCCGCCGGCGCTGCCGTGGCCCAGGCGCAAGCGCCTGACGTTCTGGTCAAGCAGACCGTGAACGAAGTGATGGCCGCCGCCAAGTCCGATCCGAACATCCAGAAGGGTGATCTGAACAGCATCACCAAGCTGGTCGAGCAGAAGATCTTGCCGCACGCCGACTTCGCGAAGACGACGCAGTTGGCGACTGGCGCCGCATGGCGCACCGCCACGCCGCAGCAACGGCAGCAGCTGACCGAGCAGTTCAAGACGCTGCTGCTGCGTACGTACGCGGGCGCCATCGCGCAGATTCGCGACCAGCAGGTCAACTACAAGCCGTTCCGTGGTCAGCCGGGCGATACCGACGCCGTGGTCTATACCGATGTCCTCAACAACGGTCAGCAGATCGAGCTCGACTATCGTCTGTACAAGTCGGCCAGCGGCGAATGGAAACTGTATGACCTGAACGTGCTGGGCGCCTGGCTCATCCAGACGTACCGCAATCAGTTTGCCGAGCAGGTGAACAAGTCGGGCGTCGACGGTCTGATTCAGTTCCTGACCCAGCGCAACCAGCAACTGGCCGGCGGCAAGTAAGCGCATGCTCGCGTTGCAGACCGACCTCACGCACGACACCGCCGGCGACGTCCTCGCGCAGGCCATCGATCGCATCGACGCGGGCGAGACCCAGATCGATTGCGCCGGGCTGAAGCAGTTCGATTCGTCGGCGCTCGCCGTGTTGCTGGCCCTGCGCCGCCACGCGGTTCGGCGTGGTGCGACGTTGGCGTTCACTAACCTGCCAGCGGGGCTGGCCAGCCTTGCGCTGGTGTACGGCGTCGACCAGTTGCTCTCGATCTGATTCGCCTGGCCGGATCGCCGTCCCGCAGGAAAGCGCCGTCTCGCAACGGCGCTTTTTTTATGGGCAATGCGGTGATGCCGGCCGAGCGCGACGCATACCCGGCCCGAAGGGCCTTGCGGGCGTCGCGCCCGTGATCGACGTTTCCCTTGGGGGGCACTGGACAGGGCGTGAGCACGGCCGCCACCGGCTTCCTTTATAATCAGGGGTTTTCTGCCGACTTTTGGGCAGTTACCCTCATCCGGGCACCCACGCCGCCGATATGGCTGCTGCCGCGATCCCAGCGGTTGCGCCCACGCGCGGGCGTGGCCGGAGAATCTATATGGCGCGCTCGCCAAGGCGGGTGCGTGCAGTCCATGGCCGCCATCGAAATCCGTAACGTCAAGAAACGCTATCAGGCATTGCAGGCGCTCAAAGGCGTCAGCTTTTCGATCGAAGAAGGGGAATTCTTCGGTCTGCTCGGCCCCAACGGTGCCGGCAAAACCACGCTGATCAGTATTCTCGCCGGCCTCGCGCGCGCGGATGCGGGCAGCGTCAGTGTGCTCGGCCACGACGTGGTGCGCGACTACCGCAATGCCCGCCGCAAGCTCGGCGTGGTGCCGCAGGAACTCGTCTTCGATCCGTTCTTCTCCGTTCGCGAAACGCTGCGTATCCAGTCCGGCTACTTCGGTCTGACGCGCAACGACGACTGGATCGACGAAGTCATGGCGAACCTCGACCTGACCGACAAGGCCGACGCGAACATGCGCCAGCTCTCGGGCGGCATGAAGCGGCGCGTGCTCGTTGCGCAGGCGCTCGTGCATCGCCCGCCGGTGATCGTGCTCGACGAGCCGACCGCCGGGGTCGACGTCGAACTGCGCCAGACGCTCTGGAAATTCATCTCGCGCCTGAACCGCGAAGGCCACACCATCGTGCTGACTACGCACTATCTCGAAGAAGCGGAAGCGCTGTGCGACCGCATTGCCATGCTCAAGCGCGGCGAAGTCGTGGCGCTCGAGCGCACCGCCTCGTTGCTGCAGCGTTTCGCGGGCACGCGTCTCGTGCTGCGCTTCAAGCACGGCACGCTGCCCGACGCACTACGCCCGTTGCTGGTCGACCCGCAAAATACGAGTGGACCTCAGTTCGCGCTGCGTCTGGCGGGCTGCGACGAAGTCGAATCGATTCTCGCCACCTGCCGGGCGGCGGGCTGCATCGTTGAGGACATCGACATCCAGAAGGCCGATCTCGAGGACGTGTTCGTGCAGATCATGTCCGGTTCGCGCGCGCAGGAGGTGGCAGCATGATCGGGGCATGGGTCGGATTCCGCACGCTGTTCTACAAGGAAGTGTTGCGTTTCTGGAAGGTCAGCTTCCAGACCGTGGCCGCGCCGGTGCTCACCGCGCTGCTGTACCTGATGATCTTCGGCCACGTGCTCGAAGACCGCGTGAAGGTCTATGACCAGATCACGTACACATCTTTCCTCGTGCCGGGCCTGGTGATGATGAGCGTGTTGCAGAACGCGTTCGCGAACAGCTCGTCGTCGCTGATCCAGTCCAAGATCACGGGCAACCTCGTGTTCGTGCTGTTGCCGCCGCTGTCGCATTGGGAGATGTACGGCGCGTACGTGCTCGCCGCGGTCGTGCGTGGGTTGTGCGTGGGCGCAGGCGTCTTCGCGGTGACGGTCACGTTCACGCATCTGACGTTCGCCGCGCCGCTGTGGATCATCGGCTTCGCGTTCCTTGGGGCGGCGATTCTCGGCACGTTGGGTCTGATCGCGGGCATTTGGGCGGAGAAGTTCGACCAACTCGCGGCGTTCCAGAACTTCCTGATCATGCCGGCAACGTTCCTGGCGGGCGTGTTTTACTCGATTCACTCGCTGCCGCCGCTGTGGCAGGCTGTCTCGCACTTCAACCCGTTCTTCTACATGATCGACGGGTTCCGTTACGGCTTCTTCGGTGTGTCCGACGTTGCCCCGCAGACCAGCCTTGCCGTTGTGGGTGCGACTTTTCTGATACTCGCAACCGTCGCGCTGACTTTGCTGCGCCGTGGTTATAAATTGCGTCACTGAACTTCTCTAGGATCGGCCATGCTGCCTACCCCCGAACAAATCAAACAGTACATTGAAGCCGGTCTGGCTTGCGAGCACGTGGCCGTCGAAGGCGATGGTCAGCACTTCTACGCGACCATCGTGAGCGAGCAGTTCGACGGCAAGCGTCTCATCGCCCGCCATCAACTCGTGTACGCCGCGCTAGGCGATCGCATGAAGGCGGAAATTCACGCGTTGTCCATGAAGACCCTCACGCCTGCGGAGTATCGGGCGCAATGAGGATTACGCAAGAAAGCGCCGGCGTCGCCGGCAACGGCGAGACCGCCACCGGCGAGCGCATGGCCGCAGACCACCTGGTGATCGAGGGCGGCGAGCGGCTGGCGGGAGAGATTACCGTATCGGGCGCCAAGAACGCGGCGCTGCCGATCCTGTGTGCGTGCCTGCTGACGGCCGAGCCGGTGGTGCTCGGCAACGTGCCCGATCTGCACGACGTGCGCACCATGCTGACGCTGCTCGCACGCATGGGCGTGAAGGTCGAGCGTCACGGCGAATCAGTGACGCTCGATGCGTCGCAGATCACCGAGCCGGCGGCCCCCTATGAGCTCGTAAAGACCATGCGCGCGTCGATTCTCGTGCTCGGCCCCCTGCTGGCGCGTTGCGGCGAGGCGCGCGTGTCGCTGCCCGGCGGGTGTGCGATCGGGGCGCGACCTGTCGATCAGCACATCAAGGGCCTGCAGAAGATGGGCGCCGAAATCACGCTGACGCACGGCGACATCGTCGCCAAAGCAACGCGTCTGCGTGGCGAGACGCTTGTGACCGACATGATCACCGTCACGGGCACCGAAAACCTGCTCATGGCGGCCACGCTGGCCGACGGCGTTACGGTGCTGGCCAATGCCGCCCGCGAACCCGAAGTGACGGACCTGGCCGAGCTGCTCGTGAAGATGGGTGCGAAGATCGACGGCATCGGCACTGATCGTCTGGTCGTGACGGGCGTGCCGCGCCTGTCCGGCGCGACACACGATGTTGTGCCCGATCGGATCGAAGCCGGCACGTTCCTGTGCGCGGCGGTGGCGACGCGTGGCGATATCACGCTGCATCGCGTTGTGCCGGGTACCCTCGACGCGGTGATCGAGAAGTTGCGCGAAACCGGCGCGAACGTGACGGCCGGCGCGGATTGGCTGCGCGTGACGATGGATCGGCGCGCGCGGGCGGTCAGTTTCCGAACGTCGGAATATCCGGCGTTCCCGACCGATATGCAGGCCCAGTTCATGGCGTTGAATTGCGTTGCCGAAGGGGCATCGCAGGTCGTCGAAACGATCTTCGAGAACCGGTTCATGCACGTGCAGGAGTTGACGCGTCTGGGCGCGAACATCGGCATCGACGGCAACACGGCGCGGATTTCCGGCGTGAATCGCCTGTCGGGTGCGCATGTGATGGCGACCGACCTGCGCGCTTCCGCCAGCCTGATCGTCGCGGGTCTGACGGCCGAGGGCCGCACGCTCGTCGACCGTATTCACCACCTCGATCGCGGCTATCATCGCATCGAGGCCAAGTTGTGCGCCGTGGGCGCGCAAATCCGGCGCGTCGAAGCGCGCCAGGGAGACATTGCATGAGTTCCGCCAAGCCCGCCCAGCCGCTCGCTCAACCGCTGACGCTGGCGCTCTCGAAAGGGCGTATCTTTACGGAGACGCTGCCGTTGCTGGCGGCCGCCGGTATCGAAGTCACGGAAGACCCCGAGACCTCCCGCAAGCTGATTCTGCCGACGACGGATCCGAACCTGCAGGTCATCATCGTGCGCGCGACCGACGTGCCGACCTATGTGCAATATGGTGCCGCCGACTTCGGCGTGGCCGGCAAGGACGTGCTCATCGAACACGGCGGCGGCGGTCTGTATCAGCCAATCGATTTGAACATTGCGCGTTGCCGCATGTCTGTTGCTGTACCGAAGGGCTTCGATTACGCGAATGCCGTACGTCAAGGGGCACGTTTGCGCGTGGCGACCAAGTACGTGCAAACGGCGCGCGAGCACTTCGCGGCCAAGGGCGTGCACGTCGACCTGATCAAGCTGTACGGCTCGATGGAGCTGGGCCCGCTCGTGGGTCTGGCCGACGCGATTGTCGATCTGGTGAGCACGGGCGGCACGCTGCGGGCCAACAATCTGGTGGAAGTGGAAGAGATCATGGAGATCTCCTCCCGCCTCGTGATCAATCAGGCTGCACTCAAGTTGAAGCGCGAGTCGTTGCAGCCTATTCTGGATGCCTTCGAGCGGGCGTCCCGGCAAACAGCATGAAACTCGATATTCGCAAACTCGATTCCTCCGCCGAAGGCTTCGCGGCGCAGCTTCGCGATGTCCTGGCGTTCGAGGCGAGCGAAGACGCCGCCATCGATCGTGCGGCGGCCGACATTCTCGCCGACGTGAAGGCGCGCGGCGATGTGGCCGTCATCGAATACACCAACAAGTTCGACCGCTTGAGCGCGACGGACATGACGGCGCTGGAGCTGCCCGCCGAAGCGCTGGCGGCTGCGCTCGAGAGCCTTGAGCCGAAGCGTCGCGCGGCGCTCGAGGCCGCAGCGGCCCGCGTGCGCGCCTATCACGAGAAGCAGCGCATCGAGTGCGGCAGTCATAGCTGGCAATACACCGAGCCGGACGGCACGATGCTGGGCCAGAAGGTCACGCCGCTCGATCGGGTGGGCATCTATGTGCCGGGCGGCAAGGCGGCTTATCCGTCGTCGGTGCTGATGAACGCCATTCCGGCGCGTGTGGCGGGGGTGAAAGAGATCGTCATGGTGGTGCCCACGCCGGATGGCGTGCAGAACCCGCTGGTGCTCGCCGCCGCGCAAATCGCCGGGGTGGACCGCGTGTTCACCATCGGCGGCGCACAGGCGGTCGCCGCGCTGGCCTATGGCACCGCCACGGTGCCGGCCGTCGACAAGATCGTCGGGCCGGGCAACGCGTTCGTGGCTGCCGCCAAGCGCCGCGTGTTCGGCACGGTCGGGATCGACATGATTGCCGGGCCGTCAGAGATTCTTGTCATTTGCGACGGCACGACCGATCCCGACTGGGTCGCGATGGACTTGTTCTCGCAGGCGGAACACGACGAACTCGCGCAGTCGATCCTGTTGTGCCCGGACGCCGCGTATCTCGCGCGCGTGCACGCTTCGCTGGAGCGCCAGATCGACGAGATGCCGCGCCGCGAAGTGATTGCCGCCTCGTTGCGAGGCCGCGGCGCACTGATCAAGGTGCGCGACATGGCCGAAGCGTGCGAGATCGTCAACGTGATCGCGCCGGAGCACCTCGAAATCTCCACCGAAACCCCGCAGCAGTGGGGCGACAAGATTCGCCACGCCGGCGCGATCTTCCTCGGCAAGTTCACGAGCGAGAGCCTGGGCGATTACTGCGCCGGTCCCAACCATGTGCTGCCGACGTCGCGCACGGCGCGGTTCTCGTCGCCGCTGGGCGTGTACGACTTCATCAAGCGTTCGAGCCTGATCGAAGTGAGCGAGGGCGGTGCCCGCATGCTTGGCGAGATCGCCGCGGAATTGGCTTACGGCGAAGGCCTGCAGGCGCACGCGCGCAGCGCCGAATACCGTCTGCACCGCGAGTCCTGACATGCGCGACGACGCCCTGCGGCCCGCGTATTGTCCAACGACGTCGGCCACCGCTCGGCGTCGGCCCCGTGCCAGCGCCCTGTCCCCGGGGTCGTTGTCGTGGCCGCTGCCGGCCCGCTTCGCGCGCGCTGTGCGCAGAGTGGCTGTCGTGTGCGCCCTCGCGGCTGCCAGCAGTCCCTCGGCCTACGCCGCCGGTCAGTATTGCCAGCACGCCACCTTCGAGGGCACGTCGGTCGAGCGTATGACCGTGTGCGTGAGCCGTCAGGCGTTCGACAACGATATTTACGTGTTGCGGCTCGGCGGCAAGACCGCGCTGCGCGGCACGGACGACGAAGTGGCCCACGGCGTGTTCGGCCGCGTTGGCAACCGCCTGGTCGCCATGCGTTGCGAGGCGGATGCCGCGCACGCGCACGTGAGCCCGGCGGTGGCGCAGGCGCTGTCCTGGCAGACCGGCGTGCGGTTGCAGCGCATTACCGATGCGCTCGGCAGTGTGGAAACCGGTCGACGCTGCGTCGTCAAGATCGACGGCGCCGACGCCGGACGGCTGACGTTCGCCTTCAACTGATCCTTTATCAATGATTCCGCGCGATGTCGCGCAATCCTCCTCTACTGCCATGTCCGTCGACTCAGTGATCCGCTCCGATGTGCTCGCCATGAGTTCCTACGCCGTGCCTGACGCGAGCGGTTTCCTCAAGCTCGACGCGATGGAGAATCCGTATGGCCTGCCGCCGGCGTTGCGCAGTGCGCTGGGGCAGCGACTGGCCGATGTGGCGCTCAATCGTTACCCGGCACCGCGTCCGCATGTGCTGCTCGAAACGCTCGTCCGCACGATGGGCGTGCCGGCTGGGGCCAAGCTGCTGCTGGGCAACGGCTCGGACGAGATCATCAGCATGATCGCGATGGCCACCGCTCGGCCGGGGGCCACGGTGATTGCGCCTATGCCGGGCTTCGTCATGTACGAGATGTCGGCGCGCTTGGCGGGCATCGAGTTCGTCGGTGTGCCGCTGCGCGCCGATTTTTCGCTCGACATGCCGGCCATGCTGGGCGCCATTGCGGCGCATCCGGGCGCGGTCGTATACCTTGCCTATCCGAACAATCCGACGGGCAATCTGTTCGCCGACGACGACATCGAGACGCTGGTGCGTGCCGCCAGCCGCGGCCTCGTGGTGATCGACGAGGCGTACCAGCCGTTTGCCGGGAAGACGTGGATGCCGCGTCTGCCGGAGTTCCCTCAACTGCTGGTCATGCGCACCGTCTCGAAGCTCGGGCTGGCGGGCATCCGGCTGGGCTACGTGGCGGGCAGCGCACAATGGCTCGACCAGATCGACAAGGTGCGTCCGCCCTATAACATCAATGTGCTCACGCAGGCATGCGCCGAATTCATGCTCGATCACCTTGGCGTGCTCGACGCCCAGGCGGCCGAATTGCGCGCCGAACGCGCTCGGCTGGCCGCCGCCGTGGCGGCGCTGCCCGGGGTGAGCGTGTTCCCGAGCGATGCGAATTTCCTGCTCGTTCGCGTGCCGGATGCCGACAAAACCCACGCGGGTCTGCTCGCTCACAAGGTGTTGATCAAAAACGTGGGTAAAATGCATGTATTGCTGGCCAATTGCCTGAGATTGACGGTCGGCACCCCCACGGAGAATGCGGCAATGGTGAAAGCCCTGGCCGCATCACTCTAACAAGCCATACGACGAGAACTCACCACCATGCGCATTGCGGAAGTCGTTCGCGATACCAGCGAAACGCAAATACGCGTCAAGATCGACCTGGACGGCACTGGCCGCAAGGCCCTCGATACCGGCGTGCCGTTCCTGGACCACATGCTCGACCAGATCGCGCGCCACGGCCTTATCGACATGGATGTCGAAGCCCGCGGCGATACCTTCATCGACGATCACCACACGGTGGAAGACGTCGGCATCACGCTGGGCATGGCGGTGGCCAAGGCGATCGGCGACCGTAAGGGTATCGTGCGCTACGGCCACAGCTACGTGCCGCTCGACGAAGCGCTGTCGCGCGTTGTGATCGATTTCTCGGGTCGTCCCGGTCTCGAATTCCATGTACCGTTCACGCGGGCGCGTGTCGGCAATTTCGACGTGGATCTGACCATCGAGTTTTTCCGTGGCTTCGTCAATCATGCGGGCGTCACGCTGCATATCGACAATCTGCGCGGCATCAACGCCCACCACCAGTGCGAAACGGTGTTCAAGGCGTTCGGTCGCGCGCTACGCATGGCGGTCGAGATCGATCCGCGCGCAGCGGGTGTCGTGCCGTCCACGAAGGGAAGCCTGTAACGCGAGACGGGTCGGCGCAGCCGGCCCGGTAGCCCGATAGCCCGCCGGCCCGCAAGGCCGGCGCCCCTGCGACGATTCACCGACCGGCCGGCCGCCGGCGCCGCGTGCCCCTATGACGCTCGACGCCTTCAAGTTCTTCATCTCGCTGCTGGCCCTGATCAATCCGCTCGGGGCGATCCCGCTTTTCATCAGCTTGACGTCCTCGCAGACGCGCGAGGAGAAGCGCCGTACGATCAATGTCGCGGCGATTGCGGTCGCCCTGGTGGTCGCGGGCTCGGGGCTGTTCGGTGAAGCCATCATCCGCTTCTTCGGTATTTCGATCGCATCGCTTGAAGTGGGCGGCGGCGTCATCATGTTGCTCATGGCGGTGAACATGATCAACGCACAGACCGGGAACACGCGCTCGACGGCGGAAGAGCGCGACGAAGCGGAGGAGCGGCCGAACATCGCCGTGGTGCCGCTCGCGATTCCGCTGCTCACCGGCCCGGGCACGATCAGTACCGTGATCATCTACTCGGGGCGTGCGCACGGCTGGGCCCAGATTCTGATGCTCCTGGCGATCGGCGTGGGCCTGGGCGCGGTGTGCTGGGTGGCACTGAGCAGCGCCGGGCGCCTCGAAGGCTGGCTCGGGCGTACGGGCATCAATATCGGCACGCGTCTGATGGGGTTGATCCTCTCGGCGCTGGCCGTGGAATTCATTATCGATGGTTTGAAAATACTGCTGCCGGGTTTGAGATGAATAAGATTGCGATTGTCGACTACGGAATGGGCAACCTGCGCTCGGTCTATCAGGCGCTGCGTGCCGCCGCACCGGAGGCCGATGTGAGCATCAGCAGCGACGCCGCCGAGATTCGCGCCGCCGACCGGGTGGTGTTGCCGGGGCAGGGCGCGATGCGCGACTGCATGGGCTGCCTGAACGAGTCGGGCCTGCGCGACGCGGTCGTCGAGGCCGCCGCCACCAAGCCGATGTTCGGCGTGTGCGTGGGCGAGCAGATGCTGTTCGACATGTCCGACGAGGGCAACACGCCCGCGCTCGGCCTGCTGCCGGGCCGCGTGGTGCGCTTCGACCTCGAGGGCCAGTTGCAGGACGACGGCTCGCGCTTCAAGGTGCCGCAGATGGGCTGGAACCGCGTGCGTGAGACGCGGCCTCACCCGATCTGGGCCGGCGTGCCCGACGACAGCTATTTTTACTTCGTGCACAGCTACTACGTTGTGCCCGCAAGGCCCGAGTTGACCGTCGGCGAGACCGTCTACGGGGTGCCCTTTACCTGTGCGGTGGCCCAAGATAATATCTTTGCCACCCAGTTCCACCCGGAAAAGAGCGCTCAGGCGGGCCTTACCCTTTATCGCAATTTTGCGCAGTGGAAGCCTTGAGCGTGACCCGTCTGGCGCATTCGCGCCCGGATGTCACTCGGAGCATGCCCTGCGTCACGGCTTATACTGTGTGTCATGTTGATGAATCCGATCCCGACGTGCCGATGCCCGGCAAGGCAGGGGTCGGTTTTGTATTGTCCGCGTA
Source organism: Pandoraea cepalis (assembly GCF_902459665.1). Lineage (GTDB taxonomy): Bacteria > Pseudomonadota > Gammaproteobacteria > Burkholderiales > Burkholderiaceae > Pandoraea > Pandoraea cepalis. The sequence goes on from NZ_CABPSL010000007.1 coordinate 106,789, forward strand.
ATTTGCGAATTTCTTTTACCTCCCTCTAGCGACGTTTCACGATTGCCTATGCTGCTCATTCCGGCCATCGACCTTAAAGACGGTCAGTGTGTTCGCCTCAAACAAGGCGACATGGATCAAGCCACCGTATTCTCGGAGGACCCCGCGGCCATGGCTCGACATTGGGTCGAGCAAGGCGCTCGCCGCCTCCATCTGGTGGACTTGAACGGCGCATTCGTCGGCAAGCCGCGCAACGAAGCGGCCATTCGCGCCATCATTCAGGAAGTCGGGGCCGATATCCCCGTGCAACTGGGCGGCGGCATTCGCGACCTGGCCACCATCGAGCGCTATCTCGACGACGGTTTGTCGTACGTCATCATCGGGACGGCGGCGGTGAAGAATCCCGGGTTCCTCCGGGACGCATGCACCGCATTCGGCGGGCACATCATCGTTGGTCTCGACGCCAAGGATGGCAAGGTCGCCACCGACGGCTGGAGCAAGCTCACCGGCCACGAAGTCGTGGATCTGGCGCGCAAGTTCGAGGACTACGGCGTCGAATCGATCATCTACACCGATATCGGCCGCGACGGCATGCTCCAGGGCATCAATATCGACGCGACCGTGCGCCTCGCGCAGGCCGTGACCGTGCCGGTGATTGCCAGCGGCGGCCTGTCGAACCTGGGCGATATCGACGCGCTGTGCCAGGTTGAGCGGGAAGGCGTCGAAGGCGTCATCTGCGGCCGCGCGATCTACTCGGGCGACTTGAATTTCTCGGCGGCGCAAACGCGTGCGGACGAGCTTTCCGGAGGAGCGGCATAAGCGAGACCACGGCTGCGGCCGCCTCGCCTGCCAACATCATGGCTCTCGCTAAACGCATCATCCCGTGTCTGGACGTAACGGCCGGCCGCGTGGTCAAGGGTGTCAATTTCGTCGAACTTCGCGACGCGGGCGACCCCGTCGAGATCGCCCGCCGCTATGACGAGCAGGGCGCCGACGAATTGACGTTCCTCGACATCACGGCGACCTCCGACGGGCGCGACCTCATTCTGCCGATCATCGAGGCGGTGGCCGCGCAAGTCTTCATTCCGCTGACCGTGGGCGGTGGCGTGCGCGAAGTGGCCGACGTGCGCCGCCTGCTCAACGCCGGTGCCGACAAGGTCAGCATGAACTCGTCGGCCGTGGCCAATCCGCAGCTGGTGGCCGACGCGGCCGCCAAGTACGGCGCGCAGTGCATCGTCGTGGCGATCGACGCCAAGCGCGTCTCCGCCGACGGCGAAACGCCGCGCTGGGAAGTCTTCACGCACGGTGGTCGCAAAGCCACGGGCCTCGACGCCGTGGCCTGGGCCAAGCGGATCGAGGCCTTGGGCGCGGGCGAAATCCTGCTCACCAGCATGGACCGCGACGGCACCAAGAGCGGCTTCGACCTCGCGCTCACGCGCGCAGTGTCCGATGCCGTGAGCATCCCGGTGATCGCCTCGGGCGGCGTGGGGTCGCTGGCCGATCTGGCCAACGGCGTGACTGAAGGCCATGCGGATGCCGTGCTCGCCGCGAGTATCTTCCACTACGGCGAGCACACGGTCGGTGAAGCGAAGCGCTTCATGGCCGACAAGGGCATTTCGGTGCGGCTCTGAACGGAATTCCACGGATCATGACGCAAGATTGGCTGGACAAGGTAGCTTGGGACGCGCAGGGCCTCGTGCCCGTGATTGCGCAGGAACTCGGCAGCAACGATGTGCTGATGTTCGCGTGGATGAATCGCGAGGCGCTCGCGCGTACGGTCGAGACCGGCGAGGCTGTCTATTATTCGCGCTCGCGCAAGCGCCTGTGGCACAAGGGCGAGGAGTCGGGCCACGTGCAGAAGGTGCATGAGATTCGTCTCGATTGCGACGAAGACGTGGTGCTGATCAAGGTCGAGCAGATCGATGGCATTGCCTGCCACACCGGTCGCCATTCCTGTTTCTTCCAGAAGTTCGAGGGCAGCGTCGAGGATGGCCATTGGGCATCCGTCGAACCGGTGCTCAAGGACCCGCACAAGATCTACAAGTGAGCACCATGAACGATACGCTGGAGCGTGTGGCCGAGGTCATCGCCTCGCGCAAGGGAGCCGACCCCGACAAGTCGTACGTTGCCCGTCTGTTCCACAAGGGTGACGACGCCATCTGCAAGAAGATCGGCGAGGAAGCCACCGAAGTGGTGCTCGCGGCCAAGGATATTCGCATTGGCGGGGCCGACAACCTGCGCCAGAAGCTCGTCAACGAGACGGCCGACCTGTGGTTTCATTGCATGGTACTGCTCGCGCATCACGACCTGAGCCCGAACGAAGTGCTCGCCGAACTGGCGCGCCGCGAAGGGTTGTCGGGGCTCGTCGAAAAGGCGCAGCGCGGCATCCGTGGCGAACACGCGGACTGATTTCCTTTGGCCTCGATGGCCGTGATCATCGATATGCCGCGCTGGCTCACGCGAGGAGACGCTTCATGAACGATTCGCAGCCCCCGGGCGCGACCGGATCGCCCGGCAGCCCCGGCAATCCTTACCTCGCGACACCCCCGAATGCGCCGAGCGCCGAGCAGGAGCGCGCGTTGCGCAAGCTCACGCACGTGCTTTATGCGCTCTATGCGCTGTTCTGGCTCACGGGCGGCGTGACCGCCATCGTGGCGATCATCATCAACTACATCAAGCGCGATGACGCCGCCGGCACGCTCTACGCCTCGCATTTCACGTGGCAGATCCGCACGTTCTGGTGGTCGGTGGTCTGGGGGGTACTCGGCGTGGCGCTTGCCATCGTGATGGTCGGCTTCGCGATTCTCTGGGTGCTGGGCATCTGGGCGCTGTATCGGATCGTCAAGGGCTGGCTCTACCTGAACGACAACAAGCCCATGTACGCCGCGCGCGCCTGAACGATACCGAGCGGCACCTAAGCTCCCAACAAGCATTCGAGAGGAAGACACACGCATGACGCACGACAACTGTATCTTCTGCAAGATTATTGCCGGGCAGATCCCGAGCGCGCAGGTCCATGCCGACGACGATGTCGTGGTGTTCAAAGACATCAATCCGGCGGCCGACCTGCACCTGCTCATGGTGCCGCGCAAGCACATCGCCACATTGCAGGACTGCCAGCCGGAAGATCAGGCGCTGTTGGGCAAGATGATGCTGCTCGCGCCGAAGCTGGCCGCCGAGCAAGGCTATCGTTTCGACGGCGATGCGTCGAACATCGAAGGCAACGGATTCCGCGTTGTGATGAACACCGGACCGGGTGGCGGCCAGGAGGTTTATCATCTTCATATGCACATTCTGGCCGGACCGCGGCCGTGGAAGCGCATGTGAGTGCCGCCGGCGGCAAGATGCGACGCGTTGCCGCATAGTGCTGCCGGAGCGTGCAAGTGTTCCGCATCGACGACGGTTTCACGAAACATTTATTTCTACCCGGTGTCCGACCCGGTTACGATGCAGGACGTGCCGCGCAATGTGCCACAATGGGGCACGTTGCTGCGGGCACAGCGGCAAACATGGAGCGCTTGTTCCTGGCTGTCATGCCAGGGCAACCGTGCACGACAAGATCCCGTCGCGACGCGGCAGGGGTGGGGAAACGCAAGGAGAGTGGTCATGGGTTCGTTGAGTATTTGGCACTGGCTGATCGTGCTGGTGATCGTGATGATGGTTTTCGGTACCAAGAAGCTGCGCAACATCGGCACCGATCTGGGAGGGGCCGTCAAGGGGTTCAAGGACGGCATGAAGGAGGGCGAAGGCGCCCCGGCCGCCAAGGATGACCCGGCGACTGCCAAGGAACTGCGCGACTCGACCACGATCGACGTGCAGGCCAAGGACACGAGCGATCGCAAGCAAGGCTAAGCCGGCGTCGACATGATCGATCTCGGTCTTTCCAAACTGATGTTGATCGGCGTTGTTGCGCTGGTCGTGATCGGGCCCGAGCGCTTGCCTAAAGTGGCGCGCACGGCGGGCGCGCTCTTTGGCCGCGCACAGCGCTATATCAACGATGTGAAGGCTGAGGTGAGCCGCGAAATGGAACTCGACGAGTTGCGCAATATGCGCACGCAGTTCGAGGACGCGGCCCGCAGCGCACAGAACACCATTCAGAAGCAACTGCACGAGCAGGAGGCGTCGCTCAACGACGCCTGGGCGAGTGCCACGGGCACGTCATCCGGCGAGATCGCCGGCGGCGGTACGGATGCGGCGACCGGGTATTCCGACAGCTACCTTTCCGAACCCGTCGTGACGTCCGGTATCCGCGCGTCGACCAAGCGCCGCAACTGGCGCGTACGCCGGACTGCTACGCCGATCTGGTTCAAGCAGGCCAGCGCCACGCGCACGCAGGTGCAGTCGGGGGCGGCGCGTGTGGCGCGTCACACACCGGCCAAGCTGCGCCGGCCCGTCAAGTTCTTCTGAGGCGCTTGCGCACCGAACTTCCCGCCATCTGGCACTGTGCCGGCTTCATTCCTGGATAAGTCGACGTGAGCGACGACAAGCAAATCCCCGACGGGGGCTCCGAAGAGACCTTCATCTCGCATCTGATCGAGCTGCGCAATCGCATCATTCGCGCGGGCGCGGCGGTGATCGTGGCGTTCCTCTCGCTGGTCTACTGGGCACCGGACATCTTCCGCCTGCTCTCTCGCCCGCTGATGCAATCGCTGCCCGCGGGCGGCAAGATGATCGTCACCGATATTACCGGCTCGTTCTTCGTGCCGATGAAGGTCACGATGATGGTGGCGTTCGTCATTGCGCTGCCCGTGGTGTTGTACCAGGCCTGGGCGTTCGTGGCGCCAGGGTTGTATCAGCACGAGAAGAAGCTGGTGATGCCGTTGGTCGTGAGCAGCTACACGCTGTTCCTGCTGGGCATGTCGTTCGCCTACTTCCTGGTGTTCCCGACCGTGTTCCACTTCATGGCGCATTACAACGCGCCATTGGGTGCGGAGATGAACACCGATATCGACAATTACCTGAGTTTTGTGCTCACGATGTTCCTATGCTTCGGGGTGACCTTCGAAGTGCCGGTGGTCGTCGTGGTGCTCGCGCGCATGGGCGTGGTGAGCATCGAGAAGCTCAAGCAGATTCGGCCGTACGTGGTGGTGGGTGCCTTTGTGCTGGCTGCCGTCGTGACGCCGCCGGACATGCTCTCGCAACTGATGTTGGCGATCCCGCTCTGTATCCTTTATGAGTTGGGCCTGATCGCGGCGCGGCTGTTCGTCAAACAGGGCCATCGGCAAGACGAAGGCAGCGAGGGGAACGGCGAGGCGACGCCGTAACCTTGGCGTGACTTGCCGCGGCACAGTCGGCTCGCGACATCGATAATGCAGATACAGAAAAGCACGGGTCTCATGGCCCGTGCTTTTTTTGTGGGCGATTGCCGCAGGCGAGGGCCGAAGATGTACGAGGGCAGGCGTGACAATGGGCGAGGCCCGTTGCGGCGACGCAAATGAAAACGGCCGCGCCCAAGCGCAGCCGTTGTGTCCTTCCGGGCCATCCGACGTGGTCCGACGCCCTCAGTCGGCGCTGTTCCCGTCGGTACCATCGCCGCCGTCGGTGCCGTCCGCACCGTCCTGCGCCGGTCGCTTGGGCGGCGGCGGGCGTTTGCCGATCGTCACGGTAAGATCCATCGCTTTCTTCTTGCGCGTGACGTTCAGCTTGGCCTGCGTGCCCGGCTTGATCTGGGCGATGACGTTGAGCAGCTCGGTGGTGTCGCGAATCGATGCGTCGTTCACCTTTGTCAGGATGTCGCCCGGCTGGACGCCGGCTTTGTCGGCGGGGCCACCCTGCACGACGCCGGCGATGATGACGCCCGAATCCTGCTGCAGGCCAAACGACTCGGCGATATCCGAGGTGATGTCCTGCGGCTCGACCCCGACCCAGCCGCGCGTGACCGAACCGGTGGTGATGATGCTCTCGAGCACCGAGCGCGCCGTCGACACGGGAATCGCGAAGCCGATGCCCATGTTGCCGCCGCTACGCGAGTAGATCGCCGTGTTGATGCCGAGCAGGTTGCCGTTGACGTCGACCAGCGCGCCGCCCGAATTGCCGGGGTTGATGGCGGCGTCCGTCTGGATGAAGTTCTCGAACGTGCTGATATCGAGGTGATTGCGCCCCAACGCGCTGATGATGCCCATCGTAACCGTCTGGCCGACGCCGAACGGGTTGCCGATGGCGAGGACCACGTCACCCACGCGCACCTGTTCCATGCGGCCCAGCGTGATGGCGGGGAGGTTGTCGAGCGTGATCTTGAGCACCGCGAGGTCGGTTTCGGGGTCGCTGCCGACCAGCTTGGCGCGGGCCTTGCGGCCGTCGGCAAGGGCGACTTCGATCTCGTCGGCCCCGTCCACCACGTGATGATTCGTGAGAATATAGCCTTCGCTGCTCACAATCACGCCCGAGCCGAGGCTCGAGACCGGGTCTTGCCGCATTGTGCCGCCGCCGTCGCCAAAGAAATACCGGAACAACGGATCATCGAGGCGCGGATCGCGATTCTGCTTTTGTTCCTTGCTGGAAAAAATGCTGACGACCGCAGGCATCGCCTTTTGTGCGCCATCGGCGTACGAGCCGGTCGACGGCTTCTCGGACAGACTCGGCGCGACTTCCTGCAGGGCGATGATGGGATTGGCCAGTTGCTTGCCGAACGAACCCTGGCGTTGCAGCCACTGAGGCTTGAGGGTGGCGACGATGAAGAGCAACGCAAGCAGCACGGTGACCGCTTGCGCGAACAGTAGCCAGAAGCGTCTGAGCATGAAAGAGCGAGACCTTATATGAATCGTGTTGAACTCGAATTGTATCTGAACGATACCCTGCAAATCGCGCAATTTCGCGATTACTGCCCGAATGGCCTACAGGTCGAAGGGCGCGGCGAGATTCAGAAAATCGCCAGCGGCGTGACCGCCAGCCTGGCTTTTCTCGAAGCCGCCCGCGACTGGGGCGCCGATGCCGTCCTCGTTCACCATGGTTACTTCTGGAAGAGCGAAGATGCCCGAATTACCGGGATGAAGCGACGTCGTTTGGGGGTGTTGATCGGCCACGACATCAACCTGTTCGCCTACCACCTGCCCCTCGATGCCCATCCCGAACTGGGCAACAACGCGCAACTCGGCAAGTTGCTGGGCTTCTCCGACGACGGCGGCCGTTTTGGCCCGGATCAGCTTGGATGGCTTGGCGCACCCGCCGCGCCGACGACATTGGCGGCGCTTGCGGCCCACGTTGAAGCAAGGCTGGGGCGCGCGCCGCTGTTGTTGGGGGACCCGAATCGCGAGGTGCGCCGTGTTGCGTGGTGCACCGGCGGCGCGCAGGGCTTCTTCGAGGCTGCCATCGGGGCGGGCGCGGATGTGTATATCAGCGGCGAAGTCTCCGAGCCTACCCAGCATCTCGCGCTCGAGAGCGGCGTGGGTTATCTGGCGGCGGGCCATCATGCGACCGAGCGTGGCGGCGCGAAGGCCATTGGCGAGCATGTCGCAGCCCGGTTCGGGCTCACGCATCGATTCTTCGATATGCCGAACCCGGCTTGACCTGAGGTGCCTTTCGGGGGCGGCACGAGGCCGCCCTGCGCAGCTTTACCCGTTCTGCTTCTTGAGGCTGTCGCGGATTTCGCGCAGCAGAACGATGTCTTCCGGTGTGGGCGCGGGGGCTGCCGGGGCTTCCGCCTCCGGACGCTTGAGCCGGTTGATCTGCTTGACCATCAGGAAAATGATCACGGCCAGGATCAGGAAGTTCAGGGCGACGGTGATGAAGTTGCCGTAACCGAAGACGGCCACACCGGCTTTGGTCAGATCGGCGTAGGACGTCGGGTTGCCCTTGAAGTCGGGCGGGATGGTGCCAAGCAGAATGAACTTGCTCGAGAAATCTAGGCCACCGAAGATTGCACCCACGATCGGCATGATCAAGTCTTTGACGACCGAATCAACGATCTTGCCGAAGGCCCCGCCGATGATCACGCCGACGGCCAGATCGATCACATTGCCCTTGACGGCAAATTCCTTGAATTCCGACATGAAGCTCATGCCATTTCTCCCTGTTATGTTGCGTGACCCGGAGGAGCATCGCGCTACACCGGGACTCATGAACTGGCATTGATTGACCGGTAATTCCATGCGGGCCGCACGGCTGCGGCGGGGGTCGCGTCAAATAATGTCACGCGAATGCCACAGGCCGCGCACGATGTCACCGGGACGAGACAGGGAAAATGATGACTAAATGTCGTGCACGCGTCAACGAAAGCGGCGATCATGACGGTTCTCGTGCAGCATCCCAGAAGCGAAACCCCGGGTGAGCGCTGGCCACCCGCAGGGTACGTTAATCCTTTGAAAATACGCGAAAACCACTAGGAGGCTGGGGCGTTTTGCCGTTGTTTCAGGCATTCACGCTCGCGTATGATTTAAGGTTGACGGAAATACCAATTCAACCGTGTGGGGCTTGTGATGAGTGACAATCAAGAAAAGGCCGTCGACAGTAGCCGTCGGAATCTGTTGATTGCAACGTCCGTAGCGGGAGGCGTGGGCGGCGTTGCAACGTTGGTTCCCTTTGTCAGTTCGCTCGAACCCTCGGAGCGCGCCAAGGCAGGCGGGGCGCCCGTCGAGGCAGACATCAGCAATCTCAAGCCAGGCGACAAGATGACCGTGTCCTGGCGCGGCTTGCCCGTGTGGATCGTGCGTCGCACGCCTGACGAGATGGCTTCGCTGTCCAAAGTGACGGCGGAGTTGGCCGATCCGGACTCCAAGGAAACGTTTTCCTACCCGATGCCCGACTATTGCAAGAACGCGTTCCGCGCGCGTGTCGAGCACAAGGATCTGCTCGTGGTCGTCGGCATCTGCACTCACCTCGGTTGCATCCCTTCCGGCCCTTACCAGGCGAACGCCAACGCCGCGTTGGGCCCCGATCCGGGTTTCCTGTGCCCGTGCCACGGGTCGACCTACGATATGTCTGGCCGTGTCTTCAAGAACAAGCCGGCGCCAAAGAATCTCGACGTTCCCCGGTTCATGTTCGTGAACGACACCAAGCTCGTGATCGGTAAAGACGAAAAAGGAGAAGCGTAATCATGGCCGCCGACAAACAGGTCGACACGACGGGCTTGCTGGGCTGGATCGATCGCCGGTTTCCGCTCAGCCAGCTCTGGAGGGAGCACGCGTCCGAGTATTACGCGCCCAAGAATTTCAACTTCTGGTATTTCTTCGGATCGTTGGCCATGCTGGTGCTGGTGATTCAGATCCTCACCGGTATTTTCCTGGTGATGAACTACAAGCCCGACGCCAATCTCGCGTTCGCGTCGGTCGAGTACATCATGCGCGAAGTGCCGTGGGGCTGGCTCATTCGCTATATGCACTCGACGGGCGCATCGATGTTCTTCGTCGTGGTGTATCTGCACATGTTCCGCGGGCTGTTGTACGGTTCCTACCGCAAGCCGCGTGAGCTGGTGTGGGTGTTCGGATGCTTGATCTTTCTGTGCCTGATGGCTGAAGCGTTCATGGGCTATCTGCTGCCGTGGGGGCAGATGTCATACTGGGGCGCGCAGGTGATCGTGAACCTGTTCTCGGCGATTCCGTTCATCGGTCCGGACCTGTCGCTGTGGATTCGCGGCGACTACGTGGTGTCGGATGCCACGCTCAACCGCTTCTTTGCGTTCCACGTGATCGCCGTTCCGCTGGTGCTCATCGGGTTGATCGTCGCGCACATCATCGCGTTGCACGAAGTCGGGTCCAACAACCCTGACGGCATCGAGATCAAGGACAAAAAAGACGCCAACGGCCGGCCGCTCGATGGCATTCCGTTCCATCCGTATTACACGGTGCACGACATCATGGGGGTGGGCGTGTTCCTGATGGTGTTCTCGGCGATCGTGTTCTTTGCGCCGACGATGGGCGGTTACTTCCTGGAAGCGAACAACTTCATTCCGTCCGACTCGCTCAAGACGCCGCCGCACATTGCGCCGGTGTGGTATTTCACGCCGTTCTACTCGATGCTGCGCGCCACGACCGACGACTTCAAGCATTTGTTGATGGGGCTGGCGGTGATCGTTACGGCGATCTGGTGGGTCAAGGGCAAAGCGGCCGCGACCACGAAGGTGGCGGCGTCTGGCGGTGTCGTGTTGCTGCTGCTGGCGATGTATCTGACCGAGGCAAAGTTCTGGGGCGTGGTGGTGATGGGCGGCGCAGTGGTCACGCTGTTCTTCCTGCCGTGGCTGGACCATAGCCCGGTGAAGTCGATTCGTTACCGTCCGGGATTCCACAAAGTGTTGTTGGGTATTCTCGTCGTCGTTTTTGCGGTGCTGGGGTATCTGGGCATTCAGGAACCGACGCCCATGAAGACCGCGATTTCGCAGGTCGGCGCGCTGTATTACTTCGGATTCTTCTGGCTGATGCCGCTCTGGAGCAAACGCGGCACGTTCAAGCCGGTGCCGGATCGCGTGACCTTCGCGGCGCATTGAGCGCACGCCAACGACGACTAGGGATATCACGATGAGAAAACTGTTGCTTGTCCTGGCGCTCCTGAGTGGTTTCGCGGCGCCGGTCTTGGCCGAAGAAAGTATGGCGCTGGATACGGCGCCCAATCGGATCGACGACCTGGCCTCGCTGCAGCGAGGCGCGAAGCTGTTCGTGAACTACTGCCTGAACTGCCATTCGGCGGCGTCGATGCGGTATTCGCGCCTGAAGGATCTGGGATTGTCGGATGCAGAGATCAAGAACAATCTGCTTTTCACGACGGACAAGATTGGCGACACGATGACCGTGGCCATGCGTGCGGCGGATGCCAAGGAGTGGTTTGGTGCACCGCCGCCGGATCTGTCGGTCGAGGCCCGGGCGCGGGGGACGGACTGGCTGTATACGTACTTGCGTACGTTCTATCGAGACGATGCGCGGCCGACGGGGTGGAACAACCTGGTGTTCCCGAATGTGGGCATGCCAAACCCGCTTTGGCAGTTGCAGGGACAGCGGGGATTGAAGCATGGGGAGGGGGCGGAGCATGGTCCGGCCCAGTTCGTGCAAATTACGCAGGGGACGATGAAACCGGTGGAATTCGATGCTGCCGTGGCTGATCTGGTATCTTATCTGGATTGGATGTCGGAACCGGCGCAACGCACACGCCGGCAGTTGGGTGTCTGGGTTTTGTTGTTCTTGGGACTCTTTACGGTACTTGCCTGGCGCCTGAATGCGGCCTATTGGAAGGACGTGAAGTAAAATAACGTCTGTACGACGGGGCCAGGGTTTGGGGAGCGTCGATTTCCCGCCCCGGCCCCGTTGGTTTTTAAGGAAGACGCGCTATGATGGTTTTGTACTCGGGCACTACGTGCCCCTTCTCCCAGCGTTGCCGGCTGGTTCTGTTCGAAAAAGGCATGGATTTCGAAATCCGTGACGTCGACCTGTTCAACAAGCCGGAAGACATTGCGGTGATGAATCCGTACGGTCAGGTGCCGATTCTTGTTGAACGCGACTTGATTCTGTACGAATCGAACATCATCAATGAGTACATTGACGAACGATTCCCGCATCCGCAGTTGATGCCGGCCGATCCAGTGCAGCGTGCGCGTGCGCGTTTGTTCCTGTTCAATTTTGAGAAAGAGCTGTTCGTGCATGTGAGCGCGCTCGAGAACGAAAAGGGCAAGGCGGCGGAGAAGACGCATGAGAAGGCGCGTGCGTCGATTCGCGATCGTTTGACGCAGCTTGCGCCGATCTTCGTGAAGAATAAGTACATGTTGGGCGAGGAGTTCTCGATGCTCGACGTGGCGATTGCGCCGTTGTTGTGGCGTCTGGATCACTATGGCATCGAGTTGTCGAAGAATGCCGCGCCGTTGATGAAGTATGCCGAGCGGATTTTCAGCCGTCCGGCCTACATTGAAGCGCTGACGCCGTCCGAAAAGGTCATGCGTCGCTGATGCGTTGATTGAACCGCTGGCGAGGCTGGCCTGCCGAGTGCGGTGGGCGGGTTTCGCGGCGGGATAAGTTGGTCATATGCCTGAAACGTCTACCAAGCCTTACCTTTTGCGCGCGCTGTACGAGTGGTGTACCGACAACGGGTACACACCGTATTTGGCCGTGCATGTCGATGCCAGGACGCGAGTACCGCGCGAGTTTGTGAAAGATGGCGAGATCGTGCTGAACATCAGCTTCGATGCCACGAGCGGATTGCAGATGGGCAACGACTGGATTGAATTCAGCGCCCGCTTCGGCGGCATTTCACAGAAAGTGGAAGTGCAGGTGCCGAACGTGCTGGCGATATATGCTCGCGAGAATGGCCAGGGAATGGCATTCCCGGTCGACAAGCAGGCGTCTGCGGAAGAGGGTGCCGAGTTGGAAGCGGTGCCGTCGGTGCAGGCCTCGAGCGACGACGATTCGGATCCGACGCGCCCGGGTGGCAATGGCGCGGCGGGCGGCAACGCCGGACGGGCTCGCCTGAAGGTGGTGAAGTAATTCGCGAGGGTGGGTGTGCGGGGTGAGCGCTTTGTGCGCATTGCCCCAAAGGCCTGCGTCGCCGGATGATTTTGCCCTGACAGGGGGTCGTCAGTAACCGATGAATCGGTTACAATACGCGACTTCGCCGGCTTAGCTCATCTGGTAGAGCAGTTGATTTGTAATCATCAGGTGGCGGGTTCGAGTCCTGCAGCCGGCACCAATAAATTCAAAGGGCCACGTGATTTTCACGTGGCCCTTTGACGTTTTCAATGGTTCCCGCGCTGCCAATGTGCCGCTTGAGATGGCTCACTAACGCTCCCGGTGCAGGGCGCCGCGGGGACGCCCGACGACGCCCAGTCGCGAGGATCAGCCCGGCGAAACACATAACGCCACGCCAAAACAATCGCTGCACCCAAACCAGCGGATCAGCGCGACTGCCGCTTGTATCCTTCGCCGCCGATGCGTGCTCGGTCTACCGCCGCAATTCGGTTGCGTCCCTGGTCTTTGGCCTGATAGAGCTGCGCATCAGCCAGATTGATAAACGCGGTGATATCGATGTCTCCGGTCGGCACGACGGTGGCTACCCCGAAGCTTGCCGTGACTCGCTGGCCGTGCGGGGAGCGCAGGTGAGCAATGGCTTCCTCCGCGATCAGCGCGCGGCAACGCTCCGCGACACGCACGGCATCATCGGCATTCGTGTCGGCGAGCACGAGTACGAATTCTTCCCCGCCAAACCTGCCCAGGAACGCATTCGGCCCAACTGCCTCTTCGAGCACGCGCGCGAGGCGTTTCAGACACTCGTCGCCTTGTAGATGACCGTAATAATCGTTGTACGATTTGAAGAAATCGATGTCGACCATTACGAGCGAAAGCGGGTTGCCCGATGCCGCCGCACTCGCCCATTCGCGGGCAATGACCGTGTCGAACATGCGACGGTTGCCGACCCCGGTCAAACTGTCTGACAACGAGAGCCGCTCCAGTTCGCGCTGGAGTTCCGCGAGCCGAGCCTCGGTGCGCTTACGTTCACTGATGTCGAACATGAAGCCGATCAGCGCGTCAACGTCACCGTTCGCTTTGCGCACGACGTGGACAACGTCGCGAATCCACACATACCCGCCGTCCGCAGTCAGCGCGCGATAGTCCGCCTCATGATCGGCGCCCGCTTGCGACTGTGCGACGCAAAATTCAACAACCGCTTCACGGTCCTCCGGATGCATCCGCGAGGCCCAGTCCTCGACCGTTTTCCACGTCGACGGCGCGTAGCCAAGCAGCCCCTCAATCTGCGGGCCGATATAGGTGAACTGCATTGTCGCCCAGTCGATCTTCCAGGGGATCGCTCGGGTTGACTCGAGCAACGTGCGATAAACCGCGGGGTTGTCCTCGCCGGGCTGCTGTCCGGACGATACCAGGCTGTCCTCGTGGCGCAGGAATGCGGCTTGAAGCGAGCTGGGCGCTAAATCCTTTTCTTCGTGACTCATCGTGATCTTCCAATACCCTGTAAATCCATTATCGGCAGGTGCGGCAGGGCCTTGAGCACAGCGCGACGATTGATCGCCTGCAGACCCGCAAGTCATCGGTTGCCAACAACCGCACGTTTCCAATTGTCGCCGAGGTTGAGGCAAACTGGGCTGCTGCCGATTCGGTGCGACGTCGCCCCGAATTTGAGCTGCGCGCGGATATAGCGTCCAATCATGTAGTCGGGACATTAGACATGAAGAAGCGAGGCCCGCCGCCGCAGACGGGCCTCCGCTACAGCTACCCCCTCACTTTCGGCGGCAGCCCCTTGCCCGGCGAGTAGAGGATAAGACTCGGGCTAATCAATTTGTCCGACGCGACCACGGCATGTGCCAAGGTGTCGAAATAGATGGCGTGCTCCGGATCGGCAACCGGGGACTTTTTGATTTCCCTTGCCAGTTCGTCCCACTCGAAGCCGAGGTATTTCCTGTGTTCGTAGAACCAGACAACGTGTCCTTCCCTTGCCAGCGACTTCGGGATGTCGCGTCCGTCATCTCCTGAATCTGCACCGCCCTTTCCGTTGTCATTATCTGAAGTACTCATCAAGGCCTCCTGTGATGTGCGCGGGTTCAGCCGAGCTATCGGCCAAGCTCATCATCGCAGCAGTATCGAGCCTTGAGTTTCAGTAACTTCCGAATAACTTCGCCGATGTGTCGACACTCGAAACGTATCGGCTGCCGACAAAAACGCTCGCGACGTACGACGGGTTGAAAACACGAATGCGTCACTCCCTTGCGGCTTCCCGCTCCCGCCGCCGGTTTCCCGCTTCTCCGCGAAGCCGGACGTCGCGTTCGATTCGAACCCGCGCGGCGCAACCGGCGGGCAATGCCGGTGTCACGCCAATCCTTCGGCTTTCAGGCGCCGATACAGGGTGCGCTCGCTCAACCCCAGATGGGCCGCCAACGCCTTGCGTGTGCCCTGAAAATCGCGAACCACCGTGGCGAGATCGACCTCGCCGCCAGTCGTGCGCATCTCCGTCTGGCGGGTTGTGGCCACGTCAAGTGCGAGGTGCTCGGGCCTGATCACGCCGTCGTCGGCAAACAGACGCGCGCGCTCAAGCACGTTTCGCAATTCCCGGATGTTGCCTGGCCAGTCGTATCGAACGAGTTGCGCCATGGCCTCTGGCGAAGTATGCAGTCGTTGATCGGGTTCTTTGCCGCCTCGCTGCAGCAGCGACTCCACGAGCAGGGGAATATCGTCTCGCCGCTCCCGTAACGCGGGCAGGTGAATGGGGAAAGCGCTGATCCGGTAATAGAGATCCTGTCGAAACGCGCCTTCGGCCACCATCGTTTGCAGCGGCTTGTGGGTGGCGGCGACCAAACGGAAATCCGCCTGTTGCGTGTCGACGGAACCGACCCGGCGGTAGGTGCCCGACTCGATCAGCCGCAACAGCTTGACCTGCATTCCCAGCGGTACGTCACCGATCTCGTCGAGGAAAATGGTGCCGCCTTTTGCCGTCTCGACGAGTCCAGCCTTGCGCGTATGCGCGCCGGTGAATGCCCCCTTCTCGTAGCCGAACAGTTCGCTCTCGAACAGGGTTTCGGTCAGCCCCGAGCAGTCGACCACCACAAACGGGCCACGCGAGCGCTGGCTCGCCTCGTGCAACGCGCGCGCAAACAACTCCTTGCCACTGCCAGACTCTCCCAGCAGCAGCACCGGCAGTTCGGCAGTGGCCACCCGCTGCAGTTCGCCAAGGGCGCGATTGAACGCGGGCGACTTGCCGACCAGCCCCTGACGACTGGCTTGCACCGACGCGTGTCGTACGGTCTGCAACCGTTCGACGAATCCAACCACTTGATGATGGCTGTCCACGATCGGCCGGAGTTCAACGTCGACATGCTCCGGACCCCGCGGCGTGTGGTGGATGTGGAGAACGCGATCCGGCCCCTTGCTGATCAGCGCGCTTTGCATAGGGCAATGCTCGCCGGCCTGATCGCAGGGCACCGCGTAATGGTGCGACATCGCATAGCACTTGTGGCCGACGTAAGGCTTTCCTGCCGTCGCGAACTGGCGCTTGTAGGCCGTATTGGCCGCCAGGATCTCGTAATCGGTGTTCATCACGATCATGGGCGCGGATTCGTGATCGAGATAGGAAATCAGGGCCTGGACCTGAAAGGCCTGAAGAACGTCGGGAACGGGGTGCATAGCGGATGCTCGCGATAGTCGACCGGCAACGACTGCCAGTACTGCCATTTGGCAGTATGCCACTGCCAAATGGCACTGTCACGAGCGACAGAAATCGCTCAGTCTCATCCGAGATTTAAGTTTTTATTATTTAAATCATTGAGTTAACGGAATTTCGTGAGTTGGCATGAATTTTGATAGTTATCGGACATTCGACTGATTCATGAGGAGGAGATCATGGAGAACTTGTACATCGAGGGTCACTTCGACCCGGCGACCAGCACCATCAGCTATATCGTGCTGGATCGCGCCTCAAACCAATGCGCATTGCTCGACACTGTGCTTGATTACGACCCGAAGTCCGGCCGGACCTCGACACACAGCGCCGACCACCTTATCGAGCGGGTTCAGGCGCTGGGCGCGACGGTGCAGTGGATTCTGGAGACCCACGCTCACGCCGACCATTTGTCGGCTGCGCCCTATCTCAAGCAGAAGCTGGGCGGTCGTATCGGCATTGGCGAGCATATCCGCCAGGTGCAGGATGTGTTCGGCAAACTGTTCAATGCGGGCAGCGAATTCGCGCACGACGGAAGTCAGTTCGATCACCTGTTCGCGCACGGCGAGCACTTCCAGATCGGCGATCTGAAAGCCCGCGTCATGCATACGCCGGGGCATACCCCCGCGTGCATCACATACGTGGTCGAGGAAGGCGACCAGATCGCCGCCTTCGTGGGCGACACGCTCTTCATGCCCGACTACGGCACGGCGCGTTGCGATTTTCCCGGCGGCAATGCACGCACGCTGTTCCACTCCATCAACGAGGTCCTCAGCCTGCCGGCACATACGCGGCTCTACCTCTGCCACGACTATCAACCCAACGCCCGCAAGCTGGAATTCGTCACCACTGTCGCCGACGAACGCAAGCACAACGTTCACGTGCGTGACGGAATCAGCGAGGAAGAGTTCGTGGCCATGCGCACGACACGCGACGCGACGCTGGACATGCCGACGCTGCTGCTTCCGTCAGTCCAGGTCAACATGCGCGCGGGGCAGTTGCCGCCTGCGGAAGACAACGGCGTGCGCTACCTGAAGATTCCCCTTAACGCTGTCTGAAAACGCGAGGCGCCATCATGAATATCAATGTGGGCGGTGTGGACCGTGGGCTGCGAATCGTCGCCGGCGCGGTGCTGATGATGCTTGCGGCCACCGGGACCATCGGCTGGTGGGGGTGGCTGGGGCTGATTGCCGTGATCACCGGGCTGGTCCGGTTCTGTCCGCTCTACTCGCTGTTCGGCATCAGCAGTTGCAAGACACGGGGTCGCTGACCCCATCGCTCGGACGGCACCGGCGCGGCTTTGCCCCCGAAATGCCGACGCCGAAGCACCTATCGTCACCGAGGAGACACTCCATGAATATCAAGCAACTGACGGCGCAATTGTCCGTCTGCGCGCAGGTCTCGCCTGCCGACGTTCCGGACATTGCTGCCGCCGGCTTCAAGTCCATCATCTGCAACCGGCCGGACGGCGAAGCCGCCGACCAACCCAGCTTTCGCGAAGTGGAGCAGCAGGCTCAGGCGGCAGGGCTGGAAATCCGCTACTTGCCGGTGACACCCGGCAGGGTTTCCGACGAACAGGCCGCGCAGTTCGATCAACTGCTCGACGTGTTGCCCAAGCCGATCCTTGCGTATTGCCGCAGTGGCATGCGAAGCACGACGCTGTGGGGACTCTCGCGCGCCGATCGCCTGTCCACCGGCGAAATCCTCAAGCGCGCCGAAGCGTGCGGCTACGACCTGAGCGCGGTGGTGCGCCGGATCTCACAGACCGCTGCCACGCCGTTCACTGTCGCTGATTCGACCCACCGGGTCGTCATCGTGGGCGGCGGTGCGGCCGGCATATCCGTGGCGTCGAGTCTGCTGGCCCGCCAGCCGGGCCTCGACATCGCCATCATCGATCCCGCCGACGTGCATTACTACCAGCCTGGATGGACGCTGGTGGGCCGCGGGGTATTCAAGCCCGCACAAACCGCCAGGGTCATGGGGTCGCTGATTCCGCGCGGCGTGCGCTGGATCAAGTCGGCTGTCGCAGGCTTCGAACCGGAGCGCAACGCGGTCTTGCTCGAAGGGTGCCGGGTCGTGAAGTACGAGCAGTTGATTGTGTGCCCGGGGTTGAAACTGAACTGGGAGGGTATCGAAGGGCTCACGGATACGCTGGGGCGCAATGGCGTGACGTCGAATTACCGCTACGATCTCGCGCCCTACACGTGGGAGTTGGTCGAGCGCTTCAAAGGCGGCAATGCGCTGTTCACCCAACCGCCGATGCCGATCAAATGCGCCGGCGCGCCTCAGAAAGCGATGTACCTCTCGTGCGACGCGTGGCGACGCGCCGGTGTGCTCGACCAGTCTCACGTGAAGTTCTTCTCGGCCGGTAATGCCCTGTTCGGCGTGCCGGAATACGTACCGGCCCTCATGGAGTATGTGAAGTCCTATGCCATCGATCTCAATTTCGGCCACAACCTGACGGCCGTCGACGGCGTACGCAAGATCGCGACCTTCAGCGCGGCATCCGCCCAGGGTGACGCCGGAAAAATCGAAGTTCCGTTCGACATGATCCACGTGGTGCCGCCACAAACGGCGCCCGACTTCGTCAGCCGCAGTCCGCTGGCCGATCCCGCCGGGTGGATCGACGTCGATCAGGAGACGCTGCAGCACAAGCACTTCAGCAATATCTTCGGACTGGGAGACGCCAGTAACTCGCCCAACGCGAAAACTGCTGCGGCCGCGCGAAAGCAGGCGCCGGTGGTGGCGCACAACGTGCTCTTCAACCTTGGCCTCAAACGCGGGCAGGCACGCTACGACGGTTACGGATCGTGCCCGCTGACGGTGGAGCGCGGCAAGATCGTGCTGGCCGAGTTCAAGTACGGTGGAAAGCTCGCGCCCAGCTTTCCTTCCTGGCTGATCGACGGCACGCGCCCCTCGCGTCTGGCGTGGCTGCTCAAGGAGCGCATTCTGCCGCCGCTCTATTGGGAAGGCATGCTCAAAGGCCATGAGTGGATGGCACAGCCGGAAATGGTCGGCTGATGCGCGCTCGTTCTATGACAACCCATCGAGATCCTTTGCCATGACTGTCAGTCTGTTGCTGGGCGCCATCGTCGGCTGCATCATGGGCCTGACCGGCGCCGGCGGCGGTATCCTCGCGATTCCGCTGCTGGTGTTCGGCCGGCATCTGAGCGTGCCGGAGGCCGGTCCGATCGGCCTGCTGGCCGTGGGCATCGCGTCTGCCATGGGCGCATGGATGGGCGTGCGCGCCGGTATCGTCCGTTATCGCGCGGCAATGCTCATCGCCACCATTGGCATCGTGCTTACGCCGTTGGGTTCGTGGTTGGCGCATCACATGAATACCCGCTATCTGACGCTATTGTTCGCGGCAATCATGATTTGGGTGGCGCTCAAAGGGTTATGGGAAGCCCGCCGCGGCAAGTCGCTGGCGCCGGTGCAGCCCGATTGCCCTTGTTTGCGCGACGAAAGCGGTCGCTTCGTCTGGACGCCGCGCTGCGCCAGCCGGCTCGCGGCGATGGGCGGCGTGGCAGGGGTGCTCTCCGGCCTGCTCGGTGTGGGCGGCGGATTCGTCATGGTGCCGGCGTTACAACGCTTCACCGATCTGGCGATGCACTCGGTCATCGCGACCTCGTTGGCTGTGATCGCGCTGATCTCGCTGGTGAGTGTCGGAACCAGCATCTACGGCGGCCATTTCGATCTTACGATCGGATTGCCGTTCTCGGCAGGTGCGGTGGCCGGCATGCTGGTCGGCGGCAGGCTGCTGACTCGATGGCATCCCTCGCATCTCAAGCAGGCGTTTTCCGTGGTGTGCATGATTGTCTCGATCGGTCTGATCGCCAAGTCGATCTGAGCGTTGCCCCGGTGTTCCGCGAAGCTCCGTCGGAGCGCCTCTTTCGGAATCCGGAAAAAAGTGGTGCGTTCTGCACTGGCGGCCTCAGCGCGACGTGGCGAAGCCGATACGTTGAACGTGGCGGTTACAGGGAGCGTGGCGAGCCAGTCAACTGAACGTCGGGCATCGGGTACCGCTGTATCGCCTCATCGCACTCAAGCCGCCTGCTCCGGCGTCTCACGCCGGTGCCAGTGCGGCGGCGCGTCCAGCGGCTCCAGGGCGCTTGTCTCGTCCAGATGAAACACTGCATCGAACTGGTGGGCGAGTGATGTCCAGAAATAGTGACTTTCACGTTCGCTCTGAGGCAGATAGATCACGCCGATCGCCCGTTCAAGCATGGCTTCGCAAAGCGGCTCCGCCGCAACCTCGTTGAGTGGCAGGAAAAACCGGTCTAGCCCGGTGCTGTGAAACAGGTATTCATAGCTGTCGTGCAATGCCGGACGCACCCACTTGTGCTCGACGTCGCCGTCCCATTGAGACGCGGCCGATACGTGCCCCGTGTAGGTGCTGAAGCCGACCAGCAGCGCCTTCGCACCGGCCGCTTCACGCACCAGTTGACCAAGATTCCATTCGCCGCGCCAATGGGAGTCCGTCGCGCGTGCATCGCCCAGGTGTGAATTGTGTGCCCAGACGACAATCCGCCCCCGTCCACCACGCTGTAGACGATAGCGGGCGAGGGCGGATAGCGTGCGGTACATGTGCGCATCACGCAGATTCCAGGTGTTCAGGCGCCGCCCGAACATCGACCGATAGTAATTCTCCGCGTCGACGACAACTTCAGCATTCTGTTGCGCAAAGAACTGCGCATCGAGCGCTGCGAGGCCATCCTGCAAGAGATGGAGGCGCGCGTCGGCCCGCAGTTGCAGTAACTGGGCGACCACGCCTTCGCGTGCATCCGGCCGGCCGCCGACCGCAGTAGCGTACCCATACGCCTGAGGCTCGCGCACGTGATCGAGCGCCGCGTACCGATCGCGCGCCATGGCAGCCTGCTCGGGATCGACCCGCTCAAGATAGCGGATCACCGCATCCGCCGACTGGTACATGCTGTAGAGGTCGAGTCCATAAACGCCGACCCGTGCTTCGGGCGACAGCGAGGCGTTGTGCTCACGTAGCCACAGGATGAAGTCGCGCACCTCACGATTGCGCCACATCCAGGTAGGGAAGCGCTTGAAATCCGCAAGTGCGGCCTCCGCATCGGCATCGCCTTCGCCTTGCACGAAACAGTTCACGCGCCAGGTATCCGGCCAATCGCCTTCGATGGCGACAGCGTCGAATCCCCCCTCCACGATCAAGCGGCGGGTGATCTGTGCTCGCATCCGGTAGAAGTCTTGCGTGCCGTGCGTGGCTTCGCCAAGCAGCACGAATTCGCGATCGTGCGCCATCTCCAGCAACGCATCGTAATCGCCATCGTTGTCATTGAGCCGTTGCGCGAGCTCGCGCACGGCGAGAAAGGGTGTTGTGGCGGGATGCATCATTGAACATCCTGATGTGCGCGGGCGAGGAGCGCGCGTACTTCGGCGTCGCTCGTCTGCCCAAAGTCCCGATAGAACCGGCCAACGCCACCGAACTCGCGCTCGCTGTGGGGGCAAACGAATTCATCGGCGAGACCATCCAGTCGTTCCGCTGTGCCCTCGGGGGCGACCGGCACGGCAACAACGATCCGCGCCGGTTTGCCAGTACGCAACGCCTCGATGGCGACGCGCATCGAGGCGCCGGTGGCGATGCCATCATCGACAACGATGACGGTGCGCCCCTCGATTTTCAATGGCGGTCGATGCCCGCGGTATAACGCTTCCCGTCGCGCCAGTTCGCGGCGTTCATCGCTCAGTACGGCGACGATCTCCGGCTGGGTGATGCCGGCGGTCCGGATCGTTCGTTCGTCGAGGTAAAGTACTCCGCCAGACGCGATCGCGCCCATTGCCAACTCGGGATAGTGCGGCACGCCCAGCTTGCGCACGACCAGCACGTCGAGTTCGACCCCCAGCGCGTGCGCGACCTCATAGCCAACCGGCACGCCACCGCGCGGCAGTGCCAGTACGATCACGTCGCTGCGTCCCGCATATGGGGCCAGTTGTCGTGCAAGCACGCTTCCGGCCTCGGCGCGATCGCTAAATCGCGGCTCGTTACCCACCCGGTACGAATTCATGAGATCACCGCTTCGGCTGTGGACCTTGCTCCGAGGGGAGAGTTCGCCACGTTGGCGCTCCCTTTGAGGTACGCGGTTCGGCACGAAGCGCGATGCGATCGCCGAGAGCGCGATTCCCCATATGCGAATTGTGGGCGTCCGGTCGAGGCAATCGTTGAGGTTGATCAACAAAGTGGTACAACGAGGCGCCCCTGCCGACGCTGATTGCAACCTGGGGCAATCTCGACCCCCGTCGACGATCGTGTGAAACTGGATCGCTAGCGTGCCGCCCAGCAAGCCGTGACACCGGCGACCGGTGGGGCATCGGGAATGGAAGCGGCCCACCGCATCGGATGGGCCTCGACCTGAGCTATCTCACCAATCGGGGTTTCTCGCCCCGTTTTGCCGAGTGAAGAATGACGCAGGGGCGCATTACGCGATTCGCCGCGACCATCGCCTCCGCGAACCCACCAAAGTAAATCGCGTGGTCGGGGCCGGGCACGTGGGCCCGCTGCGCCCGTCGATCCGACCATGAAGCGACCCGCTTCGGGAGATCGGTAGATCGACGTCGTGTGCGCTCTAGGGACCGAGGTGAACTCCAGTGCAGGAACGACGCGAATGGTTTCGGTCAACGTCTCTGTTGTATCCACGCACGCCCCCGACCTTCGACAGGGTTTTCGGGTAAACGCGTATGCAAGATCTTGCATCCCCGCCGTAAACAGCAAGTGCAAGGGGCAATGCCTTGATCGCGTTTCGAAATATCAGGCCTGTATGGACTGATCTGAAGGCCGAACCCCCTGCATTCCGGTAAAACAAGCGCGCGCGACAGCACGTCGAAAAGCATCAGCCTGTGTCGTACGGCCTCCCTTGGCGGTACGTTTCAGGGCGCTGCCGCGTCGCCACTCACGAAGGAAGAGAAGTGCAGCGATTTGTCTTCACGATCCGATTCAAGTTGATGCTTGCCTTCGGCGCCTGGGCAACCCTGATGTTGGTCGTCGGACTGGTGGCGCTCACCTCGCTCTGGGGCCTCGACGCGAACGCGTCGTCGTCATACCGCCTGTCGCTGACGAGCCTGATCGCCGTGGCGTCGATGGGCGGTGCCGTCGCGATCTATTGCGGTGTGCATCTGAACCGCGTGGTATGCGGTGGGTTGAACCGCATGGGCAAAAAATTCGAGGACATCGCGGTCTCCCTTGACCTGTCAAAGCGCTCATCCAGCCCGCGCATGGACGAGTTCGGCCGCGCCGCCGTGGCGTTCGACAAGTTGATGCGTCGTGTCGAAGCGACTGTGTCCGCCGTGAATGTATCGACCGAATCGGTCGCCACCGCGACGCGCGAAATCGCGGCCGGAAATCTCGACCTTTCCGCGCGCACGGAAGAACAGGCCGCGTCGTTGGAGCAGACCGCCGCCAGCATGACGCAACTGACCGAGACGGTGAAGCAGAACGCCGACAATGCACGCCAGGCGAACGTACTGGCTACGAACGCCACGGACATCGCCGGTACCGGCAGCAACGCGGTGCAAACCATGGTGGCCACCATCGAGCGAATCAACGGCAGCTCGAACAAGATTTCCGAAATCACGAGCGTGATCGAGGGGATTGCGTTCCAAACGAATATCCTCGCGCTGAATGCCGCCGTGGAAGCGGCGCGGGCCGGCGAGCAGGGACGTGGCTTCGCGGTGGTGGCCGGTGAGGTGCGTAGCTTGGCCCAGCGATCGGCGTCGGCGGCAAAGGAAATCAAGGACTTGATTTCCTCGTCGGTCGCCACGATTCAGGATGGCTCGCAACAGGCCGTCGAAGTCAGCGCCGCGATGGACGAGATCAAGAGCGCAATCAAGCGGGTGACGGAAATCGTCGGCGAAATTGCCGGGGCGTCGGAAGAGCAAAGCCGTGGCATCGAACAGGTCAGCCAGGCCGTCACGCAGATGGACCAGGTGACGCAGCAGAACGCCGCGCTGGTCGAGCAGGCGGCCGCGGCGACCCACTCGCTCGAAGACCAGGCGGCCAAGCTGAAAACCGCGGTCTCGTCATTCAGGATTACCGAGTCAGCGCACCTCGCGGTTGCCATCGCCGCATAGCCGCGTCGTCGCGAACGTCACCATTTCGCCGGTGCGGGCACGGCGCACGGCCCCTCAACGCCTACGCTGGTGAACTCCGCCGGGCCTACCACTTCCAGGTATTCCATATCCGGCGAATAGTCGAAAAGGAAGTGGCGGATGCCGGGGCGTTGATGCACGCAATCGCCCGCTTCCACGAGCGTTTCCTTGTCTTCATACATGAACTTGGCCCAGCCTTTGAGCATGTAGACGATATGGAAATCGGCACCGTGGATATGCCACCCCGTACCCGCCTCGGGCGCCTGATTGGCGCGAACCAGATGCGCGATGACTTTGCCGCCGGTGGCGTCGGCAATGCCAAGGTCACGATACATGAAGAAGTCGCGCAGACCGCCGCTCACAAACGCGGTGTCGCCCGGCTTGACGTGGGAAAAATGGCTTTCGTTGCTGTTCATGATGTCGATGACAAATCAATGAAAACTGCGGGTTAGGAATACGAAGTCGCCGTGCCTTGTACTCACGTCACAGCACGTGGGCCCATCGCGCCTCTCGGTCTGCGAGGGCCCGTACCACCGGCCAAGCCTATTGCGCGGTCCAGCCACCATCCGCGGCCCATGTGGCGCCGCGCACCTCAGACGCCAGAGGCGAACAAAGCATCAAGGCAAGGTTGCCAAGCGCCTCGGGCGACACGAATTGGCCGGACGGCTGCTTTTCCCCCAGCAGGCGAGCTCGCGCGTCGTCGGGAGAAAGGCCGTCGCGCAGCGCCAGGTCGTCGATCTGTTTCTGCACCAGCGGCGTCAACACGAATCCCGGGCAGATGGCGTTGCATGTCACGCCGGTCCTCGCGGTTTCCAGCGCCGTGACTTTCGTCAGCCCCACCAATCCGTGCTTTGCGGCCACATAGGCCGACTTGCCCGCGGAGCCAACGAGGCCATGCACCGACGCAATGTTGATGATGCGCCCCCAGTTGCGAGCGCGCATGCCAGGTAACGCGTGGCGGGTCGTGTGGAACGCCGAACTCAGGTTGATGGCGATGATGTCGTCCCATTTGTCGAGGTCGAACGTCTCGATGGGCGCCACGTGCTGAATGCCGGCATTGTTGACGAGAATGTCCACGGTACCGAAGCGATCCCGCGCCGCCGCGAACATGGCGTCGATGGCTTCGGCACTACGCATGTCGGCCGGATGGTGCATGACCTCGGCACCCTCCGATGCGATCGTCGAGACGGCGGCATCCACATCGCCGAAGCCGTTGAGAATGAGGTTGGCACCGGCGTGTGCCAGTGCCCGTGCGATACCCAGGCCAATGCCGCTGGTCGAGCCAGTGACAAGCGCGGTTTTTCCGTTCAGCGTCGTCATGGAATCCATCGTTCACACCAATCCAGTCGTGTAATAGAGCGCGATCACGAAGAACACCGCCATCGTCTTGATACACGTCACCGCGAAGATGTCGCGGTACGATTCGCGGTGCGTCAGTCCGGTGACGGCGAGCAGGGTGATGACGGCGCCGTTGTGCGGCAGCGTGTCCATGCCGCCGCTGGCCATCGCCACCACGCGATGCAGCACTTCGAGCGGGATGTGCATCGTTTGCGCCGCCTTGATGAACGTGTCGGACATGGCCGCGAGCGCAATGCTCATGCCACCGGAGGCCGAGCCCGTAATCCCCGCGAGCGTCGAGACGGACACCGCTGCGTTCACGAGCGGGTTGGGAATTCCCTTGAGCGCATTGGCGACCACGAGGAAGCCGGGCAGGGCGGCAATGACGCCCCCGAATCCATACTCGGAAGCCGTATTGAGCGTGGCGAGCAAGGCGCCGGACACGGCGGCTTTGGTGCCGTTCGCGAAGCGGTGGCGCACCTTGCCGAAGGCCGTCAGCAGCACGAGCAGAATGCCGGTGAGCAGCGCGCCTTCGACAGCCCAGATCGCCACCACGCCATTGATCGATATCGTCAGCGGGGCATGAATGCCGGGAAGAATGTCCGGGGTCACGTCAAAGCGATCGCCATACCAATGCGGAATCGCCTTCGTGAGCGCGTAATTGACCACGCCCACCAGGACCAGCGGCGTAATGGCCAGAATGGGATTGGGCAGGTTCTCGGTGTTCACGCGCTCGGGCTCGTTGTGCAGCGAATCGCCGTAGCCTTCGCCGTTGGCCGCGGCAATGCGGCGACGCCACTCGAGGTAGCTCAGGCCAACCACAACGATGAAGACCGCCCCGGCAACCCCCAGCACAGGCGCTGCCCAGGCCGTGGTCTTGAAGAACGTGGTCGGGATGATGTTCTGGATCTGGGGCGTACCCGGCAGCGAATCCATCGTGAAGCTGAATGCCCCCAGCGCAATGGCACCAGGCATCAGGCGCTTGGGGATATTGCTCTGTCGGTAGAGTTCCGCTGCAAACGGATAGACGGCAAATACCACCACGAACAAGGAGACGCCACCATAGGTGAGCAGCGCACACACCGCGACGATCACGGCGTTTGCCCGTGTGCGGCCAATGTACTTGATCGCAGCGGCAACAATGGACTCGGAGAAGCCGGACAGTTCGATGACCTTGCCGAATACGGCCCCGAGCAGGAATACCGGCAGGTAGAGCTTGACGAAACCGACCAGCTTTTCCATGAAGATGCCGGAAAAGACGGGCGCAACGGCGTCGGGCTGGATCAGCAGCACAGCACCCAGCGCCGCGATCGGGGCAAAAAGAATCACGCTATAGCCGCGATACGCAACAAACATCAGAAACGCCAATGCGGCGAGCACGATGAGAAACGACATTTTGTCTCCAGTATGTTTGCCTGCACGTTGTTGTGCAGGCTGAAGTTCTTACGACCGGCAGCCGCTTACGCAATAATCGTGCCTTCGTTGCTTAAGTCCTTGATCGGGAAGGACTCCGGCAGTTCTCGCCCCGCAGTGAGCAACGAAACGAACAGCGAGGCGCGGCAGGAGGGCGTTGGATTGTCTCGAATTGGAGACGGCTGACGAGCGTTGCTTGGGCTGCAATGCCAAAAATTCCCAACAAATCAGTCTTGATACGGCGTTTTCACTGATGGAGCCGGTGTCTCGGTTTGTGGAATAATCGTCTCGAAATATGGACAAATAGCGATTTCGAGATGACTGATGACAAAACGCCGGACACCGTCACGCTAGGCAAGGCGAGAGGCTTGCTTTCCGATTACGGATTCGTTCGCAAGCACGCCATGCAGTCTCTGTTCGAGACGCTGGACAATTCCAGCGAGGGCACCGTGGTCGTCGACAGCGATGCGCGAATTGTCTGGATCAATCGCAGTTACGCCGCTCGCTTCGGATTCACCAATCCCGATGAAGTGATCGGTCTGGATTGCGAAACCGTGATTCCCAATAGTTTGATGCGCGAAGTTGTGGCGACGGGCAGGCCAATCCTGCTCGATATTCTGGAGACCGGGCAGGAGCCGCTGGTGGTCACACGGCTTCCGATTCGGGATTCGCGCGGTGGAACCATTGGCGCCGTGGGATTCGCGTTATTCGACGAGCTGAAGGCGCTGACGCCGATGTTCAGCAAATACTCGCGACTGCAGTCGGAGCTCCTTGCGACGCGCCAGTCGTTGGCGCAGGCGCGGCGGGCGAAATACAGCTTCTCGAGTTTTGTCGGCACCAGTGCGGCAAGCCTGGAGACCAAGCGCCTCGGGCGTCGCGCCGCACAGCTCGATTCGCCGGTGTTGCTGCTCGGGGAAACCGGGACCGGCAAGGAGTTGCTGGCCCATGCGATTCATGGCGAATCCATGCGCGCAGACAAGCCGCTGGTCACAGTCAATGTCGCCGCGATTCCCGATGCGCTGCTCGAAGTGGAGTTCTTCGGCGCCGCGGCCGGTGCCTATACCGGGGCGGACCGAAAAGGCCGAACGGGCAAGTTTGAACTGGCACACGGCGGAACACTCTTCCTTGACGAAATTGGCGACATGCCGCTATCCCTGCAAGGCAAACTGTTGCGGGTCTTGCAGGAGCGGGAATTCGAGCCGATAGGGTCGAACCGTGTCGTCCAGACGGACGTGCGCATCATCGCCGCCACGTCGGCGGATTTGCCGAACCTGGTCGCGCAAGGGAAGTTCCGGGCCGATCTGTACTATCGCCTCAACGTGTTGATGATTCGGGTTCCGCCGCTGCGCGAGCGTGCGTCGGACATCGAGGCCATGTCATATGCGATTCTGGATAAATTGAGTTCGCGCCGCGATGCGGGGCATCTGGAATTGAACGAAGACGCCATCGGGCGACTCAGGGCCTATCGCTGGCCGGGGAATGTGCGTGAATTGCACAACACGCTCGAGCGCGTGGCATTGCTCTCGGAGAGCGGGCGCATCGACGCGCGTTCATTGGCTCGCTTCATTGGCGACGGCGTCGGCGCGCAAAGCGATACCGATGGGGCGGCGGATGCGGAGACGGTCGTCGGTCAGGCGAACGGCGATCTGGGCGCGGCTGACGTGCCGCGATACGACGAGGCGATGAAAGCGTTCGAGCGTCAGTTGTTGACGGACGCGGTGCGTGCCGCGGGCGGCCGCGTGGCAGAAGCGGCCACGCGATTGGGCATTGGCCGCGCCACGTTGTACAAAAAGATGGCGCTTCTCGACATCACCGCATAGTCTCGTTGTCCGCTCGAGGTTCGGATCCGACTGGGCCGGCAATTACCGGCGGTTGAGCAAGTGCTACGGCACGCACATGCCTGGCGCCGGCCCCGAAGATGCGAAACTGTCGGTGGAAATGCGATCGGCAGCAAGCCCGAGCGCCGTACACGCCTGCACGCACGCCTGGACAAAACCAGGCGAGCCGCTGATCACGGCGCGGTATAACGCCATGGATGAGAATGTCTGTTGAATCCACAAAGGCGCGAGCATTGGCTCGGCGGTATAGCGGCTGACTTCTTCCGTAACGACAATCTGGTACTGAAAATTTTGGTAACGACGCGTGAGCGTCGCCAATCGGTCGAGCGCGAAGACCTCCTGCACTTCGCGAACAGAGAGCATCAGCAGCATTGCGTCGCTGAAACCGTGCGCCAGCGCGTCCTCGAAGATGGCAAGCACCGGGGCAAGCCCCGTCCCGCCAGCAAAGCCGACGACAGGCCCGTCCCCCGGCGGTAATCGGCACGTGCCAAACGGTCCGCGCACCTGAATCCGGTCTCCGACCTTCAGTTCGTCGTGAATGAACCCACTAGCCTGTCCAGACGGATGACGCGAGACGAACAGCTCCATTACGCCAGTCTTCTCATCCGCCGCCGCCAGGCTGTACATACGGTTGGGGGTAACGCCCGGGATCACAAGCTCGACGTAGGCGCCAGCGGGATAAGTAAAACCCACATCTGCCGGCGCAGCCAGGACGACTCGCTTGATCCTGGGCGTCAGGTTCACGGTGCTCAAAACTTCAGAGGAAAACACCGTTGTGGTCTGAGCGTCGACATCCGCGCCCTCGGGAAGCTCGATCTGCAATGTTGGCGTCAATGCCCGAGCCTGGCACAGCAAACAATAGCCCCGCGCTTTCTCGTCATCCGAGATAGCCAACCCCAACGACCAACCATGATCGACGGCCCCGTGTGCGACCTTTACCTTGCAGGTCCCGCAGGATGCGCCTCGGCATTGATGAGGCAGCGAAATTCCCTGGGCGAGTGCGCCATCGAGAATAATGTCTGCCTGATTGACCGAGAATTTCGCCCCGGTGTTAAGCACCGTAACTTCACAAGTTGTCATGACGTCAAACCTATAGTTGGTCCGGCACCGTTCCTCTGCCGGACCCCATTCCACAGCACATCGAAGCGCGATCACCGCTATCGCAGTGGTCGGACGATCACTGCGAATACGCGATTTCCATTAGAAAATGGGGATGACCTTCTCCGGGTCGTAAACCACCTCCTTGCCACTGATGCCCACTTCCGGCAGTGCGGGAAACTCGATGCCGTACGGATCCAGATTCGCCTTCATCCGCAAAACGGCAGTGCGCCAGTTCTCGACACGCTCGTCCAATGTGAGCACGCCGAACCCGGCGGATCGGGCCACGTCTTCCAAAGACCTCTGCGCAGGAATGAACGTCGGCGGAAGGTTCCAGAACTGTGCCGGCGGTTCGTGCAAGATGCCTGACAGGAAGACGAAGCCGGCGCGCAGTTGAATCGAGATCATTTCCTTGTCCTCCTCAGTCAAATGAGGAAGGAGCTTCTGAAGCACTGTGAGGCAAATTCCAAGGTGAC
Organism: Pandoraea cepalis; assembly: GCF_902459665.1. Lineage (GTDB taxonomy): Bacteria > Pseudomonadota > Gammaproteobacteria > Burkholderiales > Burkholderiaceae > Pandoraea > Pandoraea cepalis. The sequence goes on from NZ_CABPSL010000007.1 coordinate 137,117, forward strand.
GTCCCTCGTCCTGCCCGATTCGGCGGAAAGCTTCCTTGAACACCGGAATCTCCGTCTTTTGGTACATCCCGTGGAACAGCGTGGACGATGCCACCTCCCCAAACAGGAACGATGTGAAGAGAATCGGTAACGGATACTTGTCTACGGCCTTGTTAAAGCCGGTCCAGTATCGCGAGCCGTTGTAGTACAGCCACTGCACGTTATTTCTCGCGAGCTTTCCCAGCGCCGTTTCGGGCTCGTAGCCGAGCGGTCCGCCGGGGGTCAGCAAACGAATCGCACGACCACAAACCTCTTCGTGATTCATCTCGTCCCTGACCACCGAGAAGAAGCATTTCCGAATAGGGTCTTCTTGCTTGCTTTCGTAGGTGTGGATCATGGCTCGCGCGAACACCGTCGGCCCGGACCCGTCGAAGACGGATAACAATGCGAACCAGTAAGCAATGGCATAGCGCTGGTCGAGCGTAAATGCATTGACGTCCAATGTATCCCACGGCAAGGTGTGCGGCGACCAGCCCGGATCTCGGGCCGAATCGTAAATGTCATATAGCTTCGGCGTGTCGACGTTCCATTCGAGCGGGAAGATATTCTTCGGATCGATCGCCGGGGCCGCTGTCGTTGAAAACAGCAATTCGTCCGGCGCCGGCATTTCATCAAGCAGGACCGGCGGCAGCGACATCTGCTCTGCCAACTGATCGGAATTTGACTGAGTCATTAAGCTATCTCCTGATAGTGGGAAAACTACGATTTACGTATTGGATAATTAAATTATCCATCTAGACGGGTAATTAATTAAGCTTGTCTTACCTCGGTTAAGCAGCATGGGGCCGAGAGCGACAAGGCCTCCCATTCCGACGCACCTTTACCGCGTAGCACTTGCTCGACTACCTGATGACAGCGGCCAGCGTGCTCACGGGTGTCGAATTGATGCCGAATCAGCTCCGGGCAGCCAATAAGTGTGCAAAATCGCGCCCAGAATTTGGGTTCGAGCGCCCCCAGTGCAACCATCGTGTTGTCGGCGGTTTCGTAAATGCGATAGCAGGGAAAATCTCCAGACAGGAAGGCGCTGAAGCGATCGTCTGGAACTTGACGGGCAACGTCCGCCAGGAGATTCAAGCCTTCAAGAACCTCCACGATGCTGATCTCGATTTGCCTTCCGTTTCCCGACTTTGATCTTGCGTAGAGCGCGGCGAGCACTTCCGCTTCGGCGGCCAGCACGCCGCCCGCGATGTCTCCGACGGGAAATACTGGAAGCTTTCGCCACGGCGAAAGACCAAGCGCGTGCGCCAAACCACTGGCCGCAAGGAAATTGATGTCGTGGCCCGGTATGGCGGCCGCACCTGCGTTGCTGCCAAACCCTACGATGGAGCAGTAGACGAGTTTCGCATTGCGATCCCGCAGACTCCCTGCGTCGATACCAAGCTTGCCGAGCGTCCCCGGCAGAAAGCTGTCGATCACGACATCGGCTACCTCACATTCACTCAGCGCGCGACGCCGTTGAACATCATCCGTCAGGTCGAGCGACAGTACTTCGCTGCCTGCGTGAAGCCACTCATGCAGCAGGGGCGTGCCACTCGCGTCGACAAACATGGTTCGTGTGGGATCGCCCACGGGCGGTTCGATATGCAGCACCTCCGCCCCTTTTTTCTTCAGGCGCATGGCCAGCATTGGGCCTGGCAGATTGAGGCCGAAATTCACGACTTTCACGCCTTTGAGGGGAAACAAGTCCACTATGCCCCCCTCATTGCCGTAGGAACGGCGCCGGTCGCCAACAACTGCGCAATCCTGCTCTCGTCATATCCCATTCCCTCTAGGATCTGCCGAGCATGTTCGGCAAACATCGGCGGTGGCGCCCGGTACCGCGCAGCGGTTTCCGAGAGTTTGACTGGCGATCCGGTGCCGACATAGTCACCGATCTCCACGACCATTTCGCGATGCCGGGTATGCGGGTGAGTTGCGACCGCCGCTGTATCGACAACCGCGCCGCACGGCACACCGGCCTTCATTAGCGTATCGGCAAGAACAACACCGTCAACGTCATTGATTCGCTGTTCAATGGTGGCCCGAAGCGCCAGACTGTGCTCGAGTCGAAGTGCATTGGTCAGGAATCGCGGGTCATTCGCCAACGCGGCATCGCCCGCGATTTCGGCGAACTTTGCAAATTGACGGTCGTTCCCGATGGCCAGGAAGATGGGGACGGTCGCCGTTGGAAACATGTCGTAGGGACAAATGTTCGGATGCGCGTTTCCGGAGCGCCCTGCGGATTTTCCTGACAGGTGATAGTTCGGCAAATGCGGATGCATCAGCGAAACGCCCGAATCATAAAGCGTCGCTTCGACAAATTGCCCGCGCCCGGAAGATTCGCGTGCGTGTACGGCAAGCAAGATGGCAATCACGGCATTCATGCCCGTGACGATGTCGATGACGGGAACCCCCATTCGAAGCGGCTGGGCGCCTTTTTCTCCGTTCACTGACATCAGGCCCGACATAGCCTGCACCACGGCGTCGTACCCCGGCATGGAGCCAAGCGGTCCTGTCGCGCCAAATCCCGACACTCGGCAGTGAATCAACCGCGGAAAGCGCTTGGAAAGCGACGTCTCGAATCCGAGTCCCCATCGCTCCATCGTTCCTGGCTTGAAGTTCTCGACGAGCACGTCGGCATCCGCCAACATATCGAGCAAGACGTCTTTCGCCTGAGGTTGCGTCAGGTCCAGGGCCATACCCAGCTTGTTGCGGTTAACACCGATGAAATAGGAAGACGCGTCTCCCTTGAACGGCGGGCCCCAACCGCGTGTCTCGTCACCCTGCGGCGGCTCCACTTTAATCACTGTGGCACCGTGATCGGCCAGGAGCTGCGTGCAAAATGGTCCGCCCAGCACGCGCGAGAGGTCGATGACTTTCAGCCCGTGTAGCGACGTCATTGCTCCCCCTTTTCACCCGCCGACCCCGGGCGTTGAACAACGCGAACCGCCTTTGACTCGTACCTGGGCAACGTGCCTTCCTCATGACAGACCACCGTGCAGGCTAAACCGAGGCGCGCCTTGAGCTTCGTCTGCGCCTCCTTCTCCAGTGCTTCACGCGTCAGGGCGGAGTTCGCCATGCGCTCAATGGCTACCTCAACCGTGTCAAGGCTTCCGGTGCCCTTGTCCACGTAGATTTGCCACGCCTCTTTAATCGTTCCATCGAGCCCCGTGATGACGTCTTCGATCTGCGACGGATACACCATCACGCCGCGCACTTTCAGCATGTCGTCGGATCGCCCGACGATACGGCCGATCAAGGGGAATCCGCGTCTGCCGCAAGGACAATCGAAGGGGTGCTCTGATAATCGGACCAGGTCGCGAGTGCGCCAACGAACGACGGGGGACGCTTCCTTGTCGAGGGTGGTGATGACAATCTCTCCGATCTGCCCTGGCGCTACGGGTTGCAGTGTGATCGGATCGAGGATCTCCGCCATGACCGAGTCGTCGTTGATGAGATGCATCTCATCCGATTCGTGAGAGTGCTCACACGAGATGGAGAGAATCGGACCACCGGCCTCCGTCGAACCATAGATATTGTGGGCGACGAATCCCGGCGGCATCATGCCCTCGAGCTCCCTGCGAAATGACGTGGATACCGATTGACCGCCAAACAGACCACACCGCAGACGCCAATCCTTCTTCGGATCGATGCCGGCCTTCTGGGCGAGTGAAATGAGTGTCATCAACCACAGCGGTGACATGGTTGTCGCCGTGTATTCATGATCGCGAAGCCATTGAACGACCAGGTCGCCACGTCCAGGCCCCACCGGGAAATTCACGGCGCCGTAGGCATGTAGCGCCTGATCCATTGAGGTTCCGCCGATCCACAATCCATATCCATAGCCCTGGTAGACGCGATCGCCGGGCGCAATGCCAACCGTTCTGAAGATTCGACTCAACTGCTTGACGATCGTATGCTCCCAATCGTGCCGGGTGAACCCGAAGAGCACGGGCAGGCCCGTCGTCCCGGACGTTGCACAGAACCGGGCGATCTGCTCCAGCGGCACGGTCAGGAAGGGGTAGGGGTAGTGCGAGCGCAAGTCTGCTTTTTCGAGCGTGGGCAGCGCACTCAATGCCTGACGATCTGCCAAGTCATTCGGGGTGAGCCCCGCCCGCTTGAAATGATCCACCCAAGCGGGGAAGGCAGACAGTCGTTTGCCAAGCGACGCCAGCTTTCTGTCTTGCGTGGCAAGTACGTCCTCCCGACACGCGAAATCTCCTTGCAAGTGTTCTGATTCGACTGTCTCCATCACTGTCTCCTTGTCCATCCTGGATTGGACATTATTTATTTGGCCCGGCCAGCCATTGTGGGGAACGCCGCTACCTCATCGCGCCATCGCCACTGGCTCGATCACAACGATTCGTGGCCGACACCACGACACACACGAGAGACATCCAACCGCCTTACAACGACGCTCGCGTTCCAAAAATGGCGGTTGAATGGCTCGACATGTAACCGCCAGGTGCATGGGCAAGCGCGATCTCTGCACCGCTTACCTGGCGCTGTCCGCAATCTCCTCGCAGTTGCAGAACCGACTCGATGATTGTGTAGATCCCGAACATTCCGGGATGCCCGAATGACAATCCGCCGCCATTGGTGTTCATGGGGAACGCGCCTCCCGGTTCGGTGCGCCCGTCCGCCAGGAACGCACCGCCTTCCCCTTTCGCACAGAAGCCGATGTCTTCCGCGAACATGATCGGCATGATCGTGAATGCGTCGTAGAGTTGCGCGACATGTATGTCGTCTGGCGTCAGCCGGGCTTGTGAGAATGCTCGTGAAGCCGAGATCGACGCGCCCGTCGATGTGAGATTTGTCATTTGCGCAATGCTCCGATGGGTAACCGCTTCGCCTGCGCCCAACAGATAGATGGGCTCGCGCCTGTATGACTTTGCCCGGGCAGCCGACGTGATGATCACCGCGCCGCCGCCATCCGTGACCAGGCAGCAATCGCGCACGGTAAATGGCGTGGCGACAGGTCGTGACGACAGCACATCGTCAACCGTGAGCGGCGCACGTTCGCTCGCCAGAGGATTCAGCGCAGCCCACTTGCGGGCAGAGACGGCCACGTTTGCCAACTGCGCCCGTGTCGTTCCGAACTCGTACATGTGCCGTTGCGCCATCAAAGCATAGGCGGCAACCGGCCCGGGATAGGTGTATGGGGTTTCGTACGGGTTTGGCTCAGAATGCGACACAAATTGCGCGCCCGAGGAGCGTTGCGTGCTCCCGTAGACCACAAGCGCCACGTCGCACAACCCCGCCGAAATCGCTGCCTGCGCGTGATTGAGATGTGCGATAAACGACCCCCCGCCGACTTGAGTGGAGTCGGAGTAGCGGGGCTGAATGCCGAGATATTCGCAAATGCTCAACGTCGGCATGAACACTTGCAGGCCCGCGGCGAAAACACCGTCGATTTCCCCTATGGCAACGCCCGCGTCTTGCAGTGCTTCAGCAACCGCTAACGCCATGGCGTCTATCGGCGAACATCCTGGCGGCAATGCCGGGAACGCACTGACACCGACACCGACGATCGCGGTTGAGCCACGAAGATCCTTGCTCACGAATGCACCTCGAATACCACACGAGGCCCGGTGTCGGTTGTCTCGAAGTTGGCCCGCACCCGGGTGCCGATCGGTGCGTCAGACGGTGCGCCGAGGACCGTCGACATCAGCCTGAATCCCTCATCAAGTTCGACGATCGCGATCGAGTAAGGAGGTCTCGACCTGGGATGGAAATGGGTCATCGAATAGACCGTCCCCAGGCCCGCGCTTTCACGCCACTCAAGCGCTTCAGGGCGCCCACTGGGGCCCACCTCGCGCGGGAAGAATACCGGCACGCCGACGGTCCGGTCGAATTGATACATCAACTTCCCGTTTTGCAGGCCATTCAAATACACGTTTCTCGCGGATTGCACCGGGACAGGCCACATGATCATCTCCCGATAAATACTGGGGAGCGCCGCGCCTTGAACGCTGCGAGCCCCTCTTTACCATCGGTTCCACGCATTGCCTCGGCCTGTTTAACGGCCTCATGTTCCGCCATTTCGCCATACGTCTTGCCAGCGTCGAGAATCTCTTTGCTGGCGGCGAACGCCGCGGTGGGACCACTGGCAATCGACATCGCAAGCAAGGTGGCGACGTCATCAAGGTCCGCGGCACCTACACTGCGGTTGACGAGTCCCATCGCGGCGGCTTCGCGCCCCGTCAGCATTCGTCCAGTGAAGATCAGCTCGGCAGCTCGGTGTCGCCCAAGCCGTTCGCGGAGGTAGTAGTGCCCACCTGAATCCATGACCAGCCCGATTTTTCGAAAGGGACTTCCAAGCATCGCGTTATCCGCCACGACGGTCATGTCGCAGGCCAATGCCAATCCGAAGCCGAACCCCAATGCGGGCCCTGCAACGGCCGCAATCGTGGGAACAGGGCAACTTCTTACCACTTCCAGCACCGGATTGATTTTGTGCGCAAGAATGTCGTAGGTATCGTCGCGCTCGGGATCGGTGCCGTTAAGGTCGCGTCCGGCGCAGAAAGCCCCGCCTTCTCCCGAAATGAGAATGCATCGCGCCCCCGCGTCCACCGCCGCTTGCACCGCGGAGCCGACTGCGGTCATCTCGTCGATGGAAAGGCTGTTCTTTACCTCAGGCTTGTTCAAGCTGACTCGCGCCAGCCCCGATTTGACAGTGAGCAGTACGGTGCCGGACGTAGTCAATTTCCGCTCCCGCGACAACTCATGAGAATCTGAATGTCGGTTTTGAGCAGGAGCTCGTTGTTCTGGTTGAAGACATTCCAGCCAAGTTTGAGAACGCCATCTTTTCCCGGTCGCTTATCCCCCTTCCCGATGACTTCGCTCTCGAGTCTGATGGTGTCGCCAATGAATGTCGGCGCGACAAATCGCAGGGCATCCGTGCCGTAGTTCGCCACGATGGCCGGCGCATCTGGCGGGACGCCCAGGCCCGCTGCGACGGCGTGCACCAACAGCCCGGGGGCAATGCGCTGACCAAAGCGCGTGCCTTGCGCGTAGTGCGCATTCGTGTGAAGAACGTACCAATCACCGGTTAGCGCGCACCACTGCACAATGTCCGTCTCGGTAATGGTTCGCCCTCTCGTGACGAACCGCTCGCCCACCTCGATTTCGTCAAAGTACTTGTCCAGAAAGTTCATGTCTCCGCCTCCGTATTTGAAGGCAGTATATATATAATCCGTCTGGACGGTCAATTAATAGAAAAAAATTTAGAGGAGTCCGTGGAGGCACAGGTCAGACGCTTTTCTCGCCAATGTCGGCAGATCCAGCTTGCCCGTCGGCTCGTACCAGGTATAGGTCCAGTTGAGCATTCCATAGATGAGCATGGCGTGAGCCGACACGTCGAGGCGGGACGCAAATTTTGCCGCATTCAGCTCTTCGAGGAGCGCTGAGAGCTGCTCAATCAAACGATGCTCGGCACGCCGCACTTCCTCGCGCACGGGCTCCGGCAAATACTCCGCGTCGCCGAGGAGGACCTTGTGGCAATCACGCGACTCGAAGTAATACTTCAAGTGCGCCAGTATGAACTCGCGCAGCTTGGTTTCCGGAGTCAGCTTGGACGTCGTGATATCGCGCGCGATAGCCAACAGCCCATTCACATGCGCGAGCAGCATTGCTTCGAGCATCGCTTCTTTCGAGGGAAAGTAGTGGTACATCCTCGACTTCGACGCGTTGCAGGCTGCCCCGATATCGATGATGTTCGTATTTCGGAACCCCTTCTCTGCAAAAAGATGTGCCGCTGCTGCCAGGATTTGCGACTTGATATCGTCGAAGTTCTCCGCCCGCGTACGTGCCATGACCTTGCTTTTTTTTTGCGATAGATGATTTCGTCATTCTATCCGATCGTGCTTCAGCACTCCCGGACGCGCCACGCGCGCTGCGCTTTCGCCCGTGTTGTCAGGCGCCCCCTCGCTTGCCGGCTCGACCATGCTGGAGATGCGTCGGGTCGGACCGTCCGGCGAGGAAGCCAACCCCCGTGCCACTCGCCAGAATGTCCCTGGAATGCCGGCGCCGCACCCTGCAGCGGTTCACGGCGCCGTGTGATGAGGCAAGTCGTGCCCTCGTCGGGAAGCGCGTCTTCGGCGCTCCCCCCATCAAAATGCGCGCCGGAAAATCTCCTCGATCTCGGCCTGCACGGCACGCCGCGGGTTGGTGAGCCCACAAGCATCCTGCATCGCATTCGCCGCGAGCGTCGGAACGTCCTGCGCCTTTGCCCCAAGCTCCGAGAGCCCCGAGGGAATCCCGATATCTTTCGATAAACGCCGAATTGCCGCAATCGCGACCTTTGCGCCCTCTTCGTCGCTCAGGCCGTCAACCGATTCGTCCATTGCCTGAGCGATATCCTTCAATCGGGCGGCGCTCACGCTCGCGTTGAATTCTTCCACGTGAGGCAGCAAAACCGCATTGCAAACGCCGTGTGGCAAGTCATAGAATCCGCCGAGCTGGTGCGCCATCGCGTGCACATAGCCGAGTGATGCATTGTTGAACGCCATCCCCGCCAGAAACTGCGCATAGGCCATATTCTCGCGCGCGGCCATGTCATCCCCGTGTGACACGGCACGGCGCAGGTTTCGCGATATCAGCGTGACGGCCTTGAGCGCGCAAGCATCCGTAATGGGTGTCGCCGCCGTCGACACGTACGCTTCGGTGGCGTGCGTCAACGCGTCCATTCCGGTCGCTGCGGTCAACCCCTTCGGCATCGCCGCCATCAGTGTCGGATCGTTGACCGACAACAACGGCGTGACGTTACGGTCGACGATGGCCATCTTCACGTGACGCTTCTCGTCGGTAATGATGCAGAACCGCGTCATTTCGCTTGCGGTCCCTGCCGTCGTATTGATCGCCACGAGCGGCATCTGGGGCTTCTTCGAGCGATCCACGCCTTCATAATCCGAGATATTTCCGCCATTGGCCGCACATAGCGCAATCCCCTTCGCGCAGTCGTGCGGCGAACCGCCACCCAGCGAAATCACGAAGTCGCATTGATGCTGCTTGAGCATTGCAAGCCCCGCTTCCACGTTTTCCGCCGTGGGGTTCGGCTTGACCCCGTCGAACACCGTGGACTGGATGTCTTGTTTGGTCAACAGCTTCGCCACCTTTTCCGCGACACCCGCCTTGGCAAGTCCGGCGTCGGTCACGATCAGTGCATGCCGGAAGTGGTACTGACGCAGTGCGGCGATCGCCTCGTCAAGGCTACCCATGCCCATTACGTTGACTGCGGGGATAAAAAACGTCGTGCTCATGGTCATGCTCCATATCTGTCCCATCGGGGGGGGGCGCACCGCGCACGCACGACATGGTCAATACCCCATGCGAACCCGTGAGCGGTGTAAAGAGTCGTCCTTCGCTAGCAATGAAAGCAGCATCGCACCCATGGTGCGATGCGTCATTGATCTGCCGCAAGCTCAGCGGCGAACAGACTGAGCGCTCAGAAGAAGCCGAGCGGATTGACGTCGTAGCTCACCAGCAGATTCTTCGTTTGCTGATAGTGATCGAGCATCATCTTGTGCGTCTCGCGGCCGATACCGGACTTCTTGTACCCGCCGAACGCGGCGTGCGCCGGATAGAGGTGGTAGCAGTTGGTCCACACGCGTCCGGCCTGAATGCCGCGGCCCATGCGATACGCGCGATTGATGTCGCGTGTCCAGACCCCGGCGCCCAAGCCGAACTCGGTGTCGTTCGCGATCGCCAACGCTTCCGCTTCGTCCCGGAACGTGGTCACCCCAACGACCGGGCCGAAGATCTCTTCCTGGAATACGCGCATGCGGTTATCGCCCTTGAGCAACGTCGGCTGAATGTAAAAGCCCGACGCCAGCGGTCCGCCCAGCGCTTCGATGCCCCCGCCCGTCAACACCTGTGCGCCTTCCTTGCGGGCGAGATCGAGATACGTGAGGATCTTGTCGTACTGCTGCTGCGACGCCTGCGCGCCGACGGCCGTGTCGGTATCGAGCGGATCGCCGCGCTTGATGCGCGCCACCCGCGCCATCACCACTTCCATGAAGGGCTCGTAGATCGATTCCTGCACGAGCGCCCGCGACGGACACGTGCACACCTCGCCCTGATTCAGGAAGCCCAGCACGAGACCTTCGGCCGCCTTCTCGATGAACGCCGGCTCGCCGTGCATGATGTCGTCGAAGAAGATGTTCGGCGACTTGCCGCCCAGCTCGACGGTGCTCGGGATCAGGTTGGCCGCCGCCATCGACAGAATGTGGCCACCGACCGGCGTCGACCCGGTGAACGCGATTTTCGCGATGCGACGGCTCGTCGCCAGCGCTTCGCCGGCTTCCTTGCCGAAGCCTTGCACGACGTTGAGCACGCCGGGCGGCAGCAGATCGCCGACCAGCTCGGCGAACAGCGTGATCGAGAGCGGCGTCTGCTCGGCAGGCTTGAGCACCACGCAGTTTCCGGCCGCGAGCGCCGGCGCGAGCTTCCACGCGGCCATCAGCAGCGGGAAATTCCAGGGAATGATCTGGCCGACGACACCCAATGGCTCATGAAAGTGATACGCGGCCGTGTGCTCGTCGATCTCGGCGGCGGTGCCCTCCTGCGCGCGAATGCAACCGGCGAAGTAGCGGAAGTGATCGATCGCCAGCGGCAGATCCGCCGCGAGCGTCTCGCGCACCGGCTTGCCGTTGTCCCACGTCTCCGCCACGGCGAACCGTTCGAGGTGCGCTTCGAGCCGGTCGGCAATCTGCAACAGAATGCGCGAGCGCGCCTGCACCGACGTCTTGCCCCATTTGGGCGCCGCCGCGTGTGCCGCATCGAGCGCCAGCTCGATATCCGCCCCGTTGGAGCGTGGGAACTCTCCGATAACACCGCCGGTCACGGGCGATGTGTTGGTGAAATAACGGCCTTCCGCGGGCGGAACGAACTTGCCGCCGATGTAGTTCTCGTAGCGCGTCTGCAAAGTCAGCAGGGCACCGGGGGTGCCGGGCGGGGCGTATCGCATGGTGTGTCTCCGGATAATTGTCGTGTCGGTGGCGCGGCGGCCACACAGGGCAATAAGCAAGTCGCGGGCCACCCGGGGCCGGTCGCCGATTCACGGGCCAGACGCCGGTTCGACAACGGGCGATGTGTGCCGAATCCGAGACAGGGTTGTCTCGTGCCATGACACGGTTGTCTCATCCTCATGACAGACAATCGCCCAATGGCCATCGATTGACATACCGCATTGCAATCGCCTCCGGCATGGGACATGCTTCGGGAACGACTACGAGATCATCCGGCACGGGGGAGACGACCAATGCCAGCCAAGACAGAATCCGCGCACGCGCGTCGTGTGCAGGATGTCGTACAAGGTCACCTGTCGTCCGTCGCGACGGCGACGGACCCGAACATCGCGAGTTCATGGCGCCGATGTCTCGACACCTACGCGCTCGATCCGGGGGCGCGCATGACGCCGCGGGTGTTGGCGTCGTCGCAACTGCGCGAGCGGCGCAGCGCGATGGAGCGGCTGTGCCATGTCTCCATGCCGGTGCTCGAGCGTTTGCAGCGTCAGTTGATGAATCCGCGCCAGGCCGTGCTGCTCACGGCCCCTGACGGCGTGATCGTCGACTCCCGGCTGCACGACGACACGCGCGACGACTTCCACCGCGCAGGCTTGTGGCCGGGCGCCGACTGGAGCGAGTCGTGCGAAGGGACCAACGGCATCGGTACCTGCGTGGTCGAGCGCGCGCCCGTCATCATCTGCCAGCAAGATCACTTCCGCGCGCTGCACACGCCGCTCACCTGTACGGCAAGTCCTGTCTTCGCGCCGCAAGGGGACTTGCTTGCCGTGATCGATGTCTCGTCGACGAGCGCCGATGAGACCCGGCAAAGCCAGTTTCATACGCTGGCGCTCGTGAACCTGTCGGCCAAAGTCGTGGAGCGCGACTATTTTTTCCAGCACTATCGCGACGAGTGGCTGCTGCAGTTGCAGGAACCTGGCGACCATTTGGGTGACTTCGCGCAAGCATTGCTTGCGTTCGACGACACCGGCCATATTCTCGCTGCCAATCAGAGCGCGCTCAATCGCCTCGGCGCGACGCGCGACGCGCTGGTGGGCACGCGCGTGGATCGATGGTTCGCGCAAGCGCTCGACACCCTGCTCGCGCAAGCGCATCCGGCGCCGAGTGCGTGCTGGCCGATTCGGACGCATACGGGCGAGGCGCTGGTGGCGATGGTGCGTTCGCCGTTGCGTGCGGCGCGCCGGGCAACGCGTGCGGTGAGCGCGCCGCATGAGGCGGCGGTCGAGCCGTTTTCCGATCCGGTGCTGGCGCGTGAATTTTCGCGTGCGTGCCGCGTTTTCGCGCATGACGTGCCGGTGCTGATTCGCGGTGAGACCGGCAGCGGCAAGGAAGTCTTCGCGCGCGCCGTGCATGCGGCAAGCGCACGGGCCAGCGGCCCGTTCGTGGCGTTGAATTGCGCGGCGATTCCGGAGTCGCTGATCGAGAGCGAACTGTTCGGCTACGTGGGCGGCAGCTTCACCGGGGCGCGCAAGGAAGGGATGGCCGGAAAGCTATGGCAAGCCAATGGCGGCACGCTGTTTCTCGACGAAATCGGCGATATGCCGTTCGCCATGCAAACCCGTTTGCTGCGCGTGCTCGAAGACCGCAGGGTGTCGCCGCTCGGCGGTGGCGAACCGGTGCCGCTCGATATTCGCGTGCTCAGTGCAACGCACCGAGATCTGTCCGAACGGATTGCCGAGCGGCAGTTCCGCGAAGATCTTTTCTATCGGTTGAGCGGCCTCGAGGTTCGCGTGCCGTCGCTGCGCGAGCGCGACGACAAAGTCGACGTGATGCACACGCTGCTGGCGCAGGCCTGCCCTCAGGGTCCCATCGGCCTGACGGACGCCGCGCGGGATCGGCTGTGCGCGTATCCGTGGCCCGGCAATGTGCGTCAGATGCGCAGCGTGATTCGAACGCTGGTCGCGCTCAGCGAGCGCGGCGTCATCACGCTGGACGACCTGCCGGACGCATTGCGCGACGCATCGGGGCTTCCCCCGGTCGACCCGCCGGCGGAGGCGCCCCTGGAAGCGGCGGAACGCCAGGCGTTGCGCACAACACTTGATGCCTGTCAGGGGCAGGTCAGTGCCGCGGCGCGCAAGCTCGGCGTGAGTCGGAATACGCTTTATCGAAAGTTGAAGCGATTCGGCCTGCTGCGCGGATAACACCGGTCGCGCAGCCGCCGAGCGGGGCATTCACTTCATCGGGATCGGCGTTGCTCGATCCACGGGAACGGCGGTCACGCTGTTCTGCGGGGAGCCGTCGATGAGCTTGTCGGAGTAGGTGAGATAGACGAGTGTGTTGCGCGTCTTGTCGACCATGCGCACGATGCGCAGCTTCTTGAAGAGCGGAGACAGGCCTTCCGAGAAGACTTCTTCCTTCTTGGGCAGTGGCCCTTCGAACGACACCGGCCCGACCGCGCGACAGGCAATCGAGGCTTCCGCCTTGTCTTCCGCAAGCCCGACCAGGCCTTTGAGTCCACCGGTTTTTGCGCGCGACACGTAGCAGGTCACGCCATGTACCTTCGGATCGTCGTAGGCATCGACGACAATCTTGTGATCCGGCCCCACGAGCTTGAACGCGGTATCGACGTCGCCGATCTTCTCGGCATGCGCCCAACTCGTGGCGACCATCAGTGCCAGGGCGGCGGCTTTCTTCATGAGAATGTCTTCCGTCAGGAGTCTACGGCGGCTGCGACCGCATCCGCCACGCGTCGCCCGAGTCGGGCGCCGTGCGGCCGATTCTACCCGCGTCGCGCGATCTTCAACATCCTGCCAGGGCGCCTGCCGTGCTTGGGTCGAGCAGTTGCCGGTCGCGATCAAATGCGCTATAGTCACGCCTCTTCGCGCGGGGGTATAGCTCAGCTGGGAGAGCGCTTGCATGGCATGCAAGAGGTCAGCGGTTCGATCCCGCTTACCTCCACCAAACGAATGACGGTTTACGTCCCCTTCGTCTAGAGGCCTAGGACATCACCCTTTCACGGTGAGTACAGGGGTTCGAATCCCCTAGGGGACGCCATCTCACGGCAGCGGTGTGACATCGACACATCGACGCCCGCCGGCGTCAGATTCGGCAAATCGCATCATGAAGCCGGCTGTCTTTCACGACATCCGGCTTCTTGCGTTTACGGGCGGTCTTTCGCGAAGGGCGGCAAGATGGCGACGTGCGCCGCCGTGTGCGCCAGGCCTTGGCCGTTGCCCGGTGTCAGCGGATCAGCGGGCGTTGCCGGTACAATACCGGCTTTGCGCACGCCATGTCGACGCGCGCCGTGGTGAATTCCTCATGAGCAAACCTGCCCTCACTCTCAAGTTCAAGTGCACCCAGTGCGCCAAGCCGGTCACGTTGTATCTGCAGAAGACGACCGCGTGTTCGCACATCACGCCGTATCAGGGCTGGTGCAAGTGCGGTCAGTTGATGCGTCATGCCACGGGCGACAAGAGCGCAGTGGCGTCGTTCGTCGACTCGATGGACCCGCTATGGTCGCATCACCATCACCATTAAGCGCTGCGCCCCGCATTGCGCGTGCCGCCAGTGCGGCCCGAACCGGCGGGGTGTGCCACCCATGACATCCGTGCTCACGCCGTGGCGTCCCGCGCCGAAGGACCCCATGCGCTTCATTGCAGCCTATCCGGCGGGCGTGCTGGCACAAGTGCGCGAACTGATCGACGCGGGCCAGCTGGCCGCGCATCTTGACCGGCGCTATCCCGAGCGCCACACCGTGCAGACGGACCGCGCGCTGTACGACTTCACGGCGCAAATCAAACAGAACTACTTGCGCAGCGCACCGCCCATCCACAAAGTCGCTTACGACGCCAGGATCGACGTCGTGCATCATGCGCTGGGGCTGCACACGGCGATCTCGCGGGTGCAGGGTGGAAAGCTCAAGGCCAAGAAGGAGATTCGGGTCGCCTCATTGTTCCGCGAAGCCCCGCCCGAGTTTCTGCGCATGATCGTCGTGCACGAACTCGCGCACCTCAAGGAAAGCGACCACAACAAGGCCTTCTACCGCCTGTGCGAGTTTATGGAGCCTCGGTACCGTCAACTCGAGTTCGATACACGGCTGTTTCTCGTTCGGCGCGAGCTCGAGGCGGCCTCACCCGCTGACGATTGAGCATTGCGCGCGGGCCAAACGACAACGCCCGCCGGCATGACACCGGCGGGCGTTGTTTTTGGCGATTGCCGTTGCTATAACGCGCGAGCGATCAGTACGGATACACCATATCGTTCGCGACGGCGGCCCGCTGGCCCTGCTGAACGCGCAGCGGCGGCGCTTGCGTGACCGTCGCGACGCGACCGTCGTCCAGGCGCACGGTGATGCGGTACAGCACGTTCGGCTGACCCATGCCGTTCTCGATGCGATTCCCGGCGATGGCGCCGATCACGGCACCCCCGATGGTGGTCGCAGTGCGCCCACGCCCGCCGCCCATCGTATTGCCGAGCAGGCCGCCCGCCGCGCCGCCGAGCACCGTCCCGAGGATGTTCGGGCTGTTATTGGCGCCGTTCACTTGCTCGATCGATTCGACGCGGCCATACAGTGCCCCCGGAATCTGCTGCTGTTGCGGCTGCTGATACCCCTGTTGGTAGCCCGGCTGCTGCTGATAGCCCTGTTGATACCCCGGTTGCTGATAGCCCTGCTGGTATCCCTGTTGCTGATACCCATACTGCGGGCCCGGTGCAACGCAACCGGCCAGCATGAGGGCGGCCAGTGCCGCGCTGATTCCCGTAAGTGTCTTGATGTTCATTTTGGTTCGTCCTCGTGAGCGTGAGGTAAATGCGCCATCACCGACGTTCGCGGTGACACTGCGCACCCTGTGGTGAGTCTATTGCGACCACGACGCGGAATGTAGGGTTCCGCAGACCTTTGTGCTGTAAGAAAAGGTAAGCGTTTGTAATGGCGTGGCGCGTACCGCGACGACGGTTTCAGGCGCATTGTCGCCCTTTCGGGGCGCCCATCGATTATCGTCTCGCCAGATGAGGCATGCGGGCATGTTCTGCACATGCTTCACGAAAAGTGGGAACTTACTAACGATTTACGATTTGAGCGCTGTTTGAGGTCGTTATCCAACAGGGGGGGGCGGCCGCTCCTGACCGCCGAGGCGACGATGCCACGGGCCTGCCCGTGAGCGGGCGGGGGCGTCAGGCGGGCGGGTGCCGACATTTTGAGGCGCGACCCGAAAAAAGCGCCTCGAATGAGGCGCTGTATCCCTGATTGCGCTGCCGTGATCGTCAGGTCAGCTCGGCCGCGACGGTGTGCGGCCCGCCAGCGCGGCGCCACCTCCCATGATGTAATTCTCCAACTGGTCGATGGTGAACTGCTGTTCGGTGATGATGGCCTTGACCAGGTCGCCGATGGAAAGCAGGCCCATCAGTTCGCCGTCTTTCATGACAGGCAGGTGACGAATGCGATGTTCCGTCATCAGCGACATGCATTCGTCGTTGGTCTGCTCGGGGCCGACGTAACGCACGGCTGAGGTCATGACGTCGCGCACCGGGGTATTGACCGAGGTGCGCCCCATGAGGGCGACTTTTCGCGCGTAATCGCGCTCGGTGAAGATGCCGACGATCGTGCGATCGTCTTCGCTGACCAGCACCGCCCCGATGCGTGCTTCGGCCATCAGGGTCAAGGCATCGAGTACCGAATCGGACGGGCGCACCTTGTACACCGTGTCGACCGATTTGGACTTCAGGATCTGAGCGACTGTTTTCATGGTCATCCTCCTGCGGGCTGCGGGTACTTACAGCATAGTTGAGGGCGGACCGCGCGTCATGCTCGCGTTGTCCCCGAGTGAATCCGCGCGCGGCAGACCCGCGCGGGCGCCACGACCGGCCACTTTTTGTGCATTGCGGAACCCGGCGGTGGCCGGGGCCCTCCAGATTGCTGCCCGAATGCCATTTTTTTCCCACGAGCAACGTAGAAAGGCGTATCCTAGCGGGATCGGCGAAAATTCGTCGATCATCGCCTGACGATCGCGAAAAGCTTTATCGGCGTCGCTGACAACCATGTCTTGCGAGCCGGATCACTCGCTGTGCCGATGGCGCAGACCCCACGGTCTTCGCCCTCCCGACACACACTGCTCGTCATTGTGGCACTGCCGCAATGTGCCTTGCTCCTTCGAACCATCGCCGCGTTTCGGTGCCCCGCCATGCTGTCATGGCCAGTCCACCGGGTAGGCTCCTTTTGGCGTTCGATGTGCACCCGGTCACCGCCAGGGTGCGGCGACGGTATTGGCGAACGAACCTTCAGTAACATCGGTGCTGCGCTCTCGCGAGCGGTACCCTCAAGAGGACACGATATTGGCCAAGGAAGAACTGATCGAATTCAGCGGACACGTTTCGGATGTATTGCCGGACAATCGCTTTCGCGTCACGCTCGAAAACGGCGTGGTAGTGATGGCATATGCGAGCGGCCGTATGCAGAAGAACCGCATCCGCATTCTCGCGGGTGACCGCGTGACGCTGGAAATGTCGCCCTATGACCTGAGCAAGGGCCGCATCAACTATCGTCACAAGAATTAAGTCAGCGAAAACGTCTGGCTTTTGCGCGTCGCAAGGCATCGCCTCGACGCGCACGGAAGCGATGCGCGGCGACCCGACGGTCGGTCGCTGCCCATCACTTCGCATTTTCTGCCGAATTTCCCCTCGCGTTTCCCTTCACATTCCCCCCCGGATTTCCCCTCCCGAGTTGTTCCCCGGATAGTCCCCGTATTGCTCGCAGAACGTGCTGCCTGAGCGGCCGCCCGAGCGTCTGCCATTCGCACCCGCCCGACGTCAGCGAGGCATAGGCGAGGCCGGCGGTGCGCGGGTGTCGTGCTGTCAGAGTTGCTCGAAGCGGTCGAATCGGCGGCCCGTGTATTCCACTTCGCTTTCGAAAGCCGTCACGCGCGCGCCAGGCGGGCCGTGCCGCATCCACTCGAGCATTTTGTCGACTTGATCGGGCGTGCCTTGCACCAGCGCGAGAATGTCGCCCTCGGGCAGTGCCTGCACCCAACCGCGCACGCCAATCAGGTGCCCTTCGCGCACGGCCGCCTGCCGGTACCCCACGCCTTGAATCTTGCCGCGCAAACGCACGGCAACGGTTTCTAGCGTGGAACTGGGCGAGAGTGACTTCATGGCGGCGAGCAGCGGAAAAAGCAACGACAAGGATTCGAAAGACGAGCCTTCAGGGAAGCGGCGATTGTAGCGCCATCGTTTGACGCTTGCCCGCCCGGTTGTCCGTGCGCGCGCTCAGTCCTTGCCCGTGACCAGCCGCAGACGCGTGATCTCCGACGGGGCACCGAAGCGCTTGGGCGGCCCCCAGTAGCCCGTCCCCCGACTGACGTAGATGGCCAGCCTGCCGAGCCGGTGCAGGCCATGCACGTAAGGCTGTTGCAGCGGCACGAAGTACATCCACGGCCAGAACTGCCCGCCGTGCGTGTGTCCCGAGAGTTGCAGGTCGAAGCCGGCTTCCTGCGCCGCCGGCGCGCTGCGTGGCTGATGCGCGAGCAACACACGCGGCACGCCTTCGGGGGCTCCGGCCACGGCCGCGAGCGGGTCGCTCGACTTTTCCGGATCGAAATGGTGCGCGGTGAAGTCGGTCACGCCCGCCACGGTAAGCGACGCGCCTTCGTGAGCGAGCACCACGTGTTCGTTTTCGAGCACCGTCAGGCCGATGCGCCGCAATTCTTCGACCCAGGCCGGCGCACCCGAGTAGTACTCGTGGTTGCCGGTACACACGTAGGTGCCGTGGCGCGAGGTAAGCTGCGCGAGCGGTGCGATATGCTCGCGCAAGGCGGGTACCCCACCGTCGACCAGGTCGCCGGTAATGGCGATGAGGTCGGGCGAGAGGTCGTTGGCCGCCTCGACGATGGCCTCGATATAGCTGCGGCGAATCGTGGAACTCACGTGAATGTCGCTCAACTGCACGATCGTGAATCCATGGAGTTCGGGCGGCAGGTTGGTGATGGGTACGTCCACGTCGACCACGCGCGCGAGGCGTCGTGCATTGTAGAAGCCCAGCAACGTGGCGATGGCGGTGAGCATCAGCACGATCACCGCCGAGCGGACGACGAGTTGCGCGTCGAGTGCCGAGATGAGCATCGCCACGCCGAGCACGACGTCGCGCAGCACCGTGAGCACGAACAGTGTCGAGAAGATGCCGATGGCCGTCATGCCGGTCCAGGTCAGCAGCGTTGCGAGCGGCTCCCGTTGGATCGCGCGGCTCATCAGGCCGAGCGGAATGAGCGCGACCGAGGCGGCGAGCCACAGTCCGCCCACCACCTTCCAGCCGACGGCGACCGGTAACGGCGTAAGCAAACGCCAGCCAATGTAAGCATGCAACAGCGCGATGAGCGCGAGCATCAACCAGCGCGGACGCGCGGGCAGGGTGCGCCGTGGCGATTTACCGTGCGCCTGGGCGGCGTCTGGCGAGGGGCGGGATGCGGTTGAAGCGTGTGGGGAGGGTGACATGGCGTTGTCTGTTCGAAATTCGGGGGCGGACGAGCTCACTATCGGGGCGCGCGTCGCAATCGCAAGGGCGGCAGACGAATTACGCAGGCGGTGCCGGGTATTTCTGCGCGTTCATGACGAGCTTGTCTGCCACGGCGCGGTTCAGGTCGACACCAAGTACCGATGACAATCGCACGAGATACATGGCGATATCGGCCAGTTCCTGCTCGACGTGTCGGGCTTCGGTCGTCTGCATGACGGTCTGGGCTTCGGCGTCGGTCTGCCACTGGAAGATTTCGACCAGTTCCGCCACTTCGACGGACAACGCCATCGCGAGGTTCTTGGGCGTGTGGTACTGCTGCCAGTGTCGCGCATCGGCGAACGCCTGCAGAGCCGTTTCCAGTCCGGCCGTCTCGATGAGACGCGCGTGGGGGGCGTCGACGTTACCTTGTGCAGAAGCTTCGTTCAGAGCAGCGGTCATGGGGTGCGAAGTTCGGAGAAGGTCCAGAGGCGACCCACTGGCAGCCGGCGGGCCGACGGCGGACTGGGCAAACGCGACAAAAAGCTGTGCGAACGGAGTATGGTAGCGCGTTGGCGCTGGATGCGCCGTGCACCATCCCTGTCCCTGTCCCTCCTGAGCTCACCACCCTTGGACCGTTTCACGCCCGACCCCGCGCCATCCGACGCAAAGCCCGAGCCGGTCTCCTGCCGCGTCACGCTCGTGCCGTCGGGCTGGCACTTCGACGCCCCGGCCGATACGCCGATTCTGCTCGCGGCGCAATCCGCCGGCATCAAGCTGCCGAGCCTGTGCCGCAACGGCACCTGCCGCGCCTGTCTCTGCCGGGCCCAGACCGGCGGCGAGCCCGCCCCGGTGGCTTACCGCATCGCGTGGCCCGGGCTGTCGCGCGAGGAGAAAACCGACGGATGGCTGCTGCCGTGCTGCGCCTATGCCCGCGCTGACCTCGTCATCGACGCGCCCGACGCCACGCTTTGTTAAACTTGGCGCTATCTGACGCTCGCCCCCGAGCCGACATAACCGATTCAGGATCAGGAAAGCCGAATGGCACAGTACGTATTCAGCATGAACCGCGTGGGCAAGATCGTGCCGCCCAAGCGTCACATTCTCAAGGACATCTCCCTGTCGTTCTTCCCAGGCGCTAAGATCGGCGTGCTGGGCCTGAACGGTTCGGGCAAATCGACCCTGCTCAGGATCATGGCCGGCGTCGACAAGGAGATCGAGGGCGAAGCGGTCCCGATGCCGAACCTGAACATCGGTTATCTGCCGCAGGAGCCGCAACTCGATCCGGAGCAGACCGTGCGTGAAGCCGTTGAAGGCGGCATGGGCGAAGTCTTCGAGGCCCGCACGAAGCTCGACGAAATCTACGCCGCCTACGCCGAACCGGACGCCGACTTCGACGCGCTCGCCGCCGAGCAGGCCAAGTACGAAGCGATTCTCGCCGCGAGCGACGGCAACAACATCGAACAAACGCTGGAAGTGGCCGCCGACGCGCTGCGTCTGCCGCCGTGGGACGCCAGGATCGGCGTGCTCTCCGGCGGCGAGAAGCGCCGCGTGGCATTGGCACGTCTGCTGCTCTCGAAGCCCGACATGCTGCTGCTCGACGAACCGACCAACCACCTGGACGCCGAATCGGTCGATTGGCTCGAACAGTTCCTCACGCGTTTTCCCGGCACCGTGGTGGCCGTCACCCACGATCGCTACTTCCTCGACAATGCCGCCGAGTGGATTCTCGAACTCGACCGCGGGCAAGGCATTCCCTGGAAGGGCAACTACAGCTCCTGGCTCGACCAGAAGGAGCAGCGCCTGAAGCAGGAAGAGGCGACGGAGTCGGCGCGTCAGAAGGCGCTGCACAAGGAACTGGAGTGGGTGCGTCAGAACCCGAAGGGCCGTCAGGCGAAGTCGAAGGCGCGTCTCGCCCGGTTCGACGAACTGAATAGCCAGGAATACCAGAAGCGCAACGAAACCCAGGAAATCTTCATCCCGGTGGGTGAGCGTCTGGGCAACGAAGTCGTCGAGTTCAAGCATGTGTCGAAGGCGTTCGGCGACCGTCTGCTGATCGACGACCTGAGCTTTAACGTGCCGCCGGGCGCTATCGTCGGCATCATCGGCCCGAACGGCGCCGGTAAATCGACCTTCTTCAAGATGCTGACGGGCCGCGAGCAGCCGGACAGCGGCGAGATCAAGATCGGGCCGACGGTCAAGATGGCCTATGTCGACCAGAGCCGCGACGCGCTCGATGGCAGCAAGACCGTATTCGAAGAGATCGCGGGCGGTGCCGACATGCTGACGGTGGGCAAGTATCAAACGCCGTCGCGTGCCTACATCGGGCGCTTCAACTTCAAGGGCTCTGACCAGCAGAAGCAGGTCGGGTCGCTCTCGGGCGGTGAGCGCGGGCGCCTGCACATGGCCAAGACGCTGATTTCCGGCGGTAACGTGTTGCTGCTCGATGAACCGTCGAACGATCTGGACGTCGAAACCCTGCGCGCACTCGAGGACGCCCTGCTCGAGTTCGCCGGTTGCGTGATGGTCATCTCGCACGACCGCTGGTTCCTCGATCGTATCGCCACGCATATTCTGGCCTTCGAAGGCGACTCGCACGTCGAGTTCTTCCCGGGCAACTATCAGGAATACGAGGCGGACAAGAAGAAGCGCCTTGGCGAGGAGGGCGCAAAACCGACGCGAATCCGCTACAAGCCGATCGCGCGGTAAGGCACGAGAGGGCGCCGCAAGGCGCCTTTTCTGTTTGAACGACGGTTCGGCGAGCGCATGACAAGTGCGTGGCGGTAGGCCGGCTGTCATTACCCGTGTTCGACGTGCCATGCTGGCGCCAGGTGCGCTGCATGACCCGCCATTTTGACGAATCAGGAGTGTGCAAATGAGCCAGTCAGTGAATCAGTTGAATGGGAAAGTCGCCGTGGTGACCGGTGCCGCCAGCGGCATCGGCCGCGAAATTGCGCTCACGCTCGCGCGTGCCGGTGCGGCCGTGGCCATTGCCGATCTGAACCAGCAGGGCGCGGACGCCGTGGCGCAAGAAATCGAGGCCGCCGGTGGCCGCGCCATTGGCGTGGCGATGGACGTGACCAGCGAAGAGGCGGTGAACAGCGGCATCGACAAGGTGGCGGCGACCTTTGGGTCGGTCGACATCTTGATCTCGAACGCGGGCATTCAGATCGTCAATCCCATCGAGAACTATTCGTTCGCCGATTGGAAGAAGATGCAGGCGATTCACGTGGACGGTGCCTTTCTCACGACCAAGGCGGCGCTCAAGCATATGTACAAGGACGACCGCGGCGGCATCGTCATTTACATGGGCTCGGTGCATTCGCACGAGGCGTCGCCGTTGAAGTCGGCCTACGTGGCGGCCAAGCACGCGTTGTTGGGGCTCGCGCGCGTGCTCGCCAAGGAAGGCGCGAAGCACAACGTGCGCTCGCACGTCATCTGCCCTGGCTTCGTGCGCACGCCGCTCGTCGACAAGCAGATTCCGGAGCAGGCCAAGGAATTGGGGATTTCGGAAGATGAGGTCATCAAGAAGGTCATGCTCGGCGGTACGGTCGATGGCGTGTTCACCACGGTCGACGACGTTGCGCAAACCGCGCTCTTCCTCGCCACATTCCCGTCGGCCGCATTCACCGGCCAGTCGTTCGTGGTGAGCCACGGCTGGTTCATGCAGTAACGCGCGGACGGTGCGGGGGGCGCCGGCCGCGTCATGCGCCGGCGCCGTCCCGTTCGGTCGCGCTTCGATTCAGCCTCAGAAAGCTTCAGGAGAACGGTCATGACGGCCAACCCGCCGAAAGTCCCCAAACGTGCCATCGACCTCCCGCCTTACGAGACGGTCGCGCTCGTCTTGCAGGGCGGTGGTGCGCTCGGGGCCTATCAGGCAGGCGTATACGCCGGTCTGTTCGAGGCCGGCATCGCGCCGAACTGGATTGCCGGTATTTCCATCGGGGCGCTCAATACCGCGATCATCGCGGGCAATCCCCTCGAGCGTCGTGTGGCACAGCTCGAAGCGTTCTGGCGCACGATCTGCGAGCCCGCTGTTTTCCCGCCGTTGCCGGCACCGCTGGAGGCGGCCATCCTCAATGGCCCCGAGACGGGACGCATCGCCTACAGCGCATGGCAGGCATGGCGCGCCGTCGCCGAAGGCCAGAAGGGCTTCTTCACGCCACGCTGGCCGCAGCCGTTGCCCGCGGCGATGGGCGACCCGGCGCACGCAAGCTACTACGACACCTCGGCGCTGCGCGGCACGCTGGAGCGTTTCGTCGACTTCGATCGAATCAATGCATGCGAGACGCGCGTGTCCGTGGGCGCCGTCAATGTGCAAACGGGCAATTTCGTCTACTTCGACAACACGCGTGAAAAGCTGCGCGCGGAGCATTTCATGGCATCGGGGGCCTTGCCGCCGGGGTTTCCCGCCGTGGAGATCGACGGACAGTATTTCTGGGACGGCGGCCTTGTGTCGAATACGCCGCTCTCGGAGGTGCTCGGCACGTCGCCGCGCCGCGACACGCTCGCGTTCCAGGTGGATCTGTGGAGTGCGCGCGGGCCACTGCCTGACAATCTGAACGATGTCGCGGGCCGCCAGAAGGACATCCAGTTTTCGAGCCGTACGCGCTTGGTGACCGACAACCTGCAGCGCGCCCAGCACTATCGTCGCGTGTTGCGCGAAGTGCTCGAGCGTGTGCCGGCCGACGTTCGCGCGCACGACCCGTGGTGTCACGCGGCGCAGGAGATCGCCTGCAGCAAGCGCTATAACGTCATCCAGCTCATCTATCGCAACAAGGAAAACGAGGGGCACTACAAGGACTATCAGTTCGGACTCGCGACCATGCTCGATCACTGGGCAAGCGGACTCGACGACGTGCGCCGCACGCTCACGCATGCCGACTGGCTGTCCATGCCCGACGACACCTCGGGCTTCGTCACGCACGACATCCATCGTCACGAAGTCGTCTGACCCGTCGTTAACGGGCCTCATCCCGTTCGAACTACCCCTGTGGCGTGCCCCCCGACACGCGACAGGGCCCCGCGACCGGCTCGTGCGAATCGCCGGCATTTCGTTGAACCGATCCGCTCACCCGCTCACACCGCCGACTGCGCCAGCGCCGTCGCCATCCGCTGCTTGAGCGGTTGCAGATCGAGCAGCATGGCCGTGCGCGCGGTGCCGTCTGCGGCGGGCAACTCGACGGCTTCGCGCATGTCGTTGCGCATTTCGTGCGTGGCGCGTCCGAGCAGCATGGCGGGCACCGGCAGCTTGTCCGCCTCGTCGAGCGTGACGATGTTCTCGATGGCGTCGACGAGCAGCCCGAGCTTGTCCTTTCCATGTTCGATGACGAGAATCTTGCGCGCCTGCGCATCGTCCGGGGGCGGCATGCCGTACAGCGTGCGCAGATCGACGATGGCCACCAGTTCGCGTCGCAAATTGAGCATGCCGCGTACAAAGGGCGGTGCGCCCGGCGCGGGCATGATGTCCGCCGAGTCGTGAATGATCTCGCGCAACTGATCGAGACGCACGGCCAGCATATGTTGCAGACGGAACGACACATACGCGTGGCGTGTGCCGCGTGGCGACCTGGCCCCGGTGCCGCGCCATGCCGAATCGCCTGGCGTCGCGCGCTGTGCGCTGTCCGTCTCCCGGTATAGCTCGCGATGGCCGCGCGTGAGCTCGAGCACCTGCGAATGCGTGAAGAGTTCGTCGGCGTTGAGCAGCACGATATCGTCGGCTTGCTCGCGCGCGATGCAGCCCGAGAAGAGCTGCGCGTGCGAGGCGCTGAAGGACGGCATGGCGAGCAACTCGTCGGCGAAGTACGTCACGATGCTGTCCACGGCGTCCACCAGCAGACCGAAATGCACGTCTTCCTGCTTGACGATCAGAATCCGTCGCGGATCCGACGCCGTGCCCGCGATTTCGGGCTCGGGGCGGCAAGGGTGCAGGCCGAGGAAGTGAGCGAAGTCGATGACCGGCACGACGGTGCCGCGCAGATTGAGCATGCCGACGCAAAACACGCTGGCGAGCGCCGAATTCTGCAAGTCGGGAATACGGATGATTTCGCGAATCGCACTCATCGGCAGCGCCAGGCGCGATTGCTCGACCGTGAACGACACGCATTGCAGGCGCTGACGCTGCTGGCGGCGCTGTGGCGCGCTCAGCGCCTGACGCGCGAGCAATTGCGGCATGTTCTCGATGCGCACGAGGGCACGCGGCGCGAGAATCTGCAGGATGCGGTCGCCGTCGTCGAGCTTGATGGCCCCGCAGACGACCTGCGGCGCCGTGCGCGACGGGTCGTATTCGAACCCGGTACGCTGCGATGCGCGCACGCGCAGTATCTCGCTCGTGGTGTCGAACAGCAATCCCACCCGTACGCCCTCGACGTCGACAATCGCAATCTTCTCGCTCGCGGGTGCCGGCCTGTCCGGCGCGTCGGCGACCATTGCCAGCAGCGGCTTGAGATCGACGATGGGAATGAGCGTGCCGCGCAGGTTGAACAGGCCAAGCAGAAAGGGCGGCGAGAGCGGCACGGGCGTGACGCGCGCCGGATAGTTCACCACCTCCTGCAATGCCGCGATGGGCAGCGCGAATTCCACGTCGCCCAGATGAAACGAGCCGAAGACTTCGACGTCGTCCGGCGTTGAAGCGCGCGGCAGCACCGGGGTGTCGGCGACGGCGTCGCGCTGCGGAAGCGGAAATTCTGGTGTCGGTGCATTCATGATGGGGGTCCCGGGCGTCAGAGAGCGGGCGAGGTCGGTGCCGCCGCCGCCCCATGGGTACCGATCGTGCGCACATGAAAAGTGTGGTGCGCGCAGTGGATCGTCAGTTGTCGACCGATTTCGCCACCGACCTCGACGTGCACGATCGGAATGCCGGTCTCGGCCATCAGGGACTGTGCCATCGCGGCGTTCGCCACGCCGATCAGCCCGTGCCGGGCGGGCGGCTGGTGCGGCATCATGTTGCCGCCGCCCGCGATCACCGCCTCGATTTCGCTGCGGCGTGCGCGGTCCGCCCGCATCAGCGCGAGGAGCGACGGCACGGCTTGCGTGACGTACTTCGCCCCGATAGCGAAGGTAGGGTTCGGCGCCTCGGGCAACAGGCAGTGCGCGAGGCCGTAGAGTCCGCGCGCGCGCCACATCAGACCGATACCCACGCACGAGCCGAGGGTAGCGCGCAGCACGTCGTCGCCGCGCCCGATGC
Source organism: Pandoraea cepalis (assembly GCF_902459665.1). Lineage (GTDB taxonomy): Bacteria > Pseudomonadota > Gammaproteobacteria > Burkholderiales > Burkholderiaceae > Pandoraea > Pandoraea cepalis. The sequence goes on from NZ_CABPSL010000007.1 coordinate 163,764, forward strand.
GCACCTCGCCCATCAACACCTGGATGTCATGCGACGGCCCCATTCGATACCCCCTGGTTCCGGTAAATGAGCGGTTGCTCAAACTGGTAGCCGGTCGAGAGCCGCGTCAGCGACTCCGATTCTCCGACAATCAACACGCCATCGGGGGTCAGCGTGTGGCGTACGTTCTCGAGAACGCGTTCCTGATCGGCGGATTCGAAATAGATCAGTACATTGCGCAGCATGACGAGATCGAACGCGTCGCGACGCGGCATGCGCTGGTACAGGTTGTGCTCGGCGAACGTGATGTGCGCTCGCAGTTCGGGGGCGACGGTGAAGCTGCCGGCGCCCGGGCGGAAGTACTTTGCGAGCATGGCCGGACGCTGCTGCTTGAGTCCGTCGATGCTGCGCCCGCTGAAGTTGCCGGCCATGGCCACCGCCAACACCTGGCTCGAAATATCGGTGGCGTGAATCTGGTACTGAAAGCCGCTGTGCCGAGCGCGGAATTCCTCGCAGAGCATCGCGGCAGAGTAGGACTCCTCGCCGGAAGACGCCGCTGCGGACCACATCCGGAACATCCGGCCGGGATTCGCGGCATGCCAGCGCGGCAGGTAATGTTGCGCGAAATAATCCCAGACGCGCGGCGTGCGAAAAAACGTGGTCTCGTTCGTCGTGACCAGGTTCACGAAGTTGCGCACTTCGTCGGGCGTGTTCTCGAGCAGCGCCAGATAGTCGCGGTAGCTGCACAGCGAGAGCGTGCGCAGACGCGGGCGAAGACGGCCCTGCAACATCGTCCACTTCTTCTCGTTCATCGAGATGCCGGTGTGCCGGTGGACAGCGCGCAGAAGCGCCTGCTGGGTACCGGGATCGGCGTCGGCTTCGATTTCCATATCGGCCCCTCGTGGCGGACGTGTGATCCGGCGCGGCACGAACGACCGCAACCGGCAGATCCCGGCGAACGGCCCGGGCCGATGCCCGTGGTGTTCGCCGGATGGGGCTTACACCTTGAATCGCGACACGGTCTGGTCGAGGTCTTGCGCACCGTGGTTGAGTCCGGTGGTCGCCTGCGCGATGGTCTCGCAGGCGCCCGCGGATTTCTCCGTCTCTTCCGCCACGTGCTGAATGGCAAGGCTCACTTCGCGAGCGGCAACGAGTTGCTCTTCCGCCGCGCAAGAGATTTCGGAGATCGCCTGCGTGGTACGCGATACGCCGCCGACGATCTTCTCGAACGCCTCACCGGCCTGTCGCGACACGTCGCTACCCTGCGCCACGCGCTTGGTCGACTCGTTGATCAGCTTGGAGATTTCCTTGGTCGCCTGCGACGAGCGTTCGGCGAGCTTGCGCACTTCGTCGGCCACGACCGAGAAGCCGAGGCCGTGTTCGCCGGCGCGGGCCGCCTCGATGGCCGCATTGAACGCGAGCAGATTGGTTTGCCCGGCGATCTCGCCGATCACCTTCACGATCTCGCTGATGTCTTCCGACGACTTGTTGATCAGCTCCATGGCTTCGACAGACCGCGCGATCGCACGGGCGCCGGTTTCGGCTTCCTGTTGCGTTGCCTTGGCGAGCTGGTCGGCGCCCTTGGTGTTGTCCGCAATCGAGTTGATCGATGCCGTCAGCTCCTCGATCGACGCGTTCATTTCCTCTACCGTCGCACCGAGCGCTTGTGCGCCGGTGGCGACGGTATTGGCACGGTCGGCGATATCGCGCGAGGCGCCCGAGAACTCGCCCGCCGATTTGACCACCTTGCCGATCACCCCGCGCAAGTCGTCCATCATGTGGCGAATGCCGTCGGCCAACTGGTCGATGGGATCGTTGCCCGCCACGGCGATCTCGCCCGTGAGGTCGCCCGCCGCCGCGCGATTGACCGTGTCGAGCAGCAGCGCCACCTTGCGCTGGTCGTCTTCGGCGCGGCGTTTCACGCTCGCTTCCAGTTCGACCTGCTGGGTGATATCGGTGGCGAACTTCACAACCTTGTAGGGGCGGCCGCTCGCGTCGAGGATCGGGTTGTAAGTCGCCTGGATCCAGACTTCCCGCCCGCCGCGTCCGATGCGCTTGTAGCGGCCCGCGTCGAACTCGCCGCGATTGAGCTTCCCCCAGAAATCGCGATAGATCGGCGACGCGGCGTAATCCGCCTCGCAGAACATGCGATGGTGTTTGCCGCGAATCTCGTCGAGCGAGTAGCCGAGCGTGTTCAGAAAGTTGTCGTTGGCGGCGATGACCGTGCCGTCAAGGTTGAATTCGATGACGGCCTGGGCGAGGTCCATGGCGCGCACCTTACCTTCGAATTCGGCCTGGCGTGCGCGATCCGCCGTGATGTCCGTGGCGAACTTGATGACCTTGTACGCGGTGCCATGGGCGTCGAACACCGGGTTGTACGACGCGCGGATCCACACCTCGCGGCCGCCTTTGCCGATGCGCTTGTATTCGCCGGCGTCGAGCTCGCCGCGGCCCAGCTTGGCCCAGAAGTCGCGGTACGCACCGGACGCCACGTAGTCGGACTCGCAGAAGATGCGGTGATGCTGCCCCCGTATTTCGTCGAGTTGGTATCCGACGGTCTGCAGGAAATTCTCGTTGGCGTGCAGGATCTGACCCTGCAAATCGAACTCAATGACGGCCTGCACGCGATTGAGCGCCGCGCTGACGGCCTGTAGTTCCTGTTGTTCCATCTGTAAATCAGGCGTGGCGATTTCCATGACGTTCTCCCTTGATACGCTTGCCCCGGCGCGTGTCGTGCGGCCGTCACGAAAGGGATGCTGCGCTAACGCTGCGTTGGCGTGCAGTCCTCTATAGACGCGATTACGACAGGGAAGGCGGCAACTTGAGATCGGGCCTACCCGCATGGCGTTTGTTGCCGCGAACGGTGAATTCCGTCGAAAGCCGCGCCAAATAAGACGCTCACGATAAAGCAACCGTGTGAGAAGTCGACGCGCTTATGTCGTCGATACATTTCAAACGCTCAAATGAAGTGGAATTCGGAGGAGGCTTGCACAGTGGGCGATGCAGGCAAGGCGCGCGACCCGGTGTTGGGCTTCCGGAGGCATGCAGGGCGGAGGATCGGGAAAAAGCCCTCCTCCCGCGTCTGAAACGGGAGGAGGGGTAGACGCAAAGTCGCTCTCTTCGGGGCATTTGAAAGAGCGACCTTCAATCTTCACGCAAGCCTCGTGCCAGATGCGCCGACACTGGAAACCCGCGTCGCTATTGATGCGTGGGGGGGCGCAGTGGGGCGATGTTACGGTGTCCGGTCTGATCTGTTACGTAACAAAGTGCGACGCGTTCGCCGTTTTGGCAACCTTCGCTTACACGGCTTACAGACGTGTGATGGGATTCCTGCCAGCGCGGCGATATAAAGAAGGCGAGCAGAGTCACGTTTCCCCTTCCAGGAGTCAGATCATGAAGTTAGTCGTTGCTGCGCTACTCGCCGTCACGCTTGCCGGGTGCGTTGTCGTGCCGGCCCAACCGTATTACGGCGGGGGCTACGGCCATCGGTGCTGTTATCGCTATTGATCGATGACGCGATTCACGAATGACAAAAATGAAGCCCCGCCGGTTCGACCTTGCGGGGCTTTTTCTATCGTCGCTCGTGATCACGCGGGGCGAGGAAGCTCGCGGGGCGGCGTGGGCGGCGCGACGATGCTGCGAAGTACGAAGGGCGCCGCAAGTCCTGCGTGTCGTTCGGTGAGCGCCAGTAGGGCGTGCGCGGTGTGCCGAGCAGGTCGCCTGGACGATGGGGCGACAGCGGGGGCACCGACGCGGGCCAGACCATCTGACGCCAACGGGCACCGGCAGGCACTACGAGAATCAGCAGGACGAAAACGAGCGTCACGACGGCATAGACGACAACAGGCGAGAGGTGGGTCTCCATCACAAACTCCAGTCGCAAAGATGTCACGCCACGGGAATGCGGTTCGGCAGGCAGCGCGTGGCGCTTTCACTATAGGCCATGGCGGCGCTCACCGATCCTGAGCGTCGGTCTCCCTGCCCAGGCCGCTCCAGCTCGTGGCGACGGGGGGCGCGATCCCGAACAGATCGATCACGCGTGCAACCGTGTCGTCGACCATCGCGTCGAGCGATGCGGGGTGGTTGTAGAACGCGGGAAGGGGCGGGTAGACGATGCCCCCCATTTCCGTGACCGCCGTCATATTGCGCAGATGCGCGAGGTTGAAGGGCGTTTCGCGCACCATCAGCACGAGGCGGCGCCGCTCCTTGAGCGTGACGTCGGCGGCGCGTGCGATCAGGTTGTCCGACAGCCCGTGGGCAACGCTCGCGAGCGTTTTCATCGAGCAGGGGGCCACGACCATGCCCGCCGTGGCGAACGAGCCGCTGGCGAGGTTGGCGCCGACTTCGCGCACGCTGTGATACGCATCGGCCAGTGCCTGCACGTCGGCGCGTTCCAGGCCCAGTTCGTGGCGCAATGTCAGCCAGCCCGCACTCGACACCATCAGGTGGGTTTCGACGCCACCCATCGCGCGCAGTCGCTTCAGCAGGCGCACGCCATAGACGGCACCGGTCGCGCCGGTGATGGCAACGACCAGACGCGTGGGCTGCGAGGCTCCCGTCGACACCATCGTCAATCAGTGGCGTATTACGCCAGGTCGGCGAGGACCTGCTTGAGTTCGCCGCTCTGGTACATCTCCATCATGATGTCCGAGCCGCCGACGAATTCGCCGTTGATGTAGAGCTGCGGGATGGTCGGCCAGTTGGCGAATTCCTTCACGCCTTGACGGATCTCCTCGTCTTGCAGCACGTCCACGGTGAACAGGTTGTCGACGCCGCATGCCTTCAGGATCTGCACGGCACGGCCCGAGAAGCCGCACATCGGGAATTGTGCGTTGCCCTTCATGAAGAGCACGACAGGATGTTCGGTGACGATTTGCTGGATACGTTGCTGGGTGGTCATGGTGGAAAGCCCGTGGAGATACCGGAAAGTCGGCGTATCCGGCATTTTAGCGGTTTTCCGCCGCGTCCGTCGGTGCGCGCTCAGACGCGCCGCCCCCCCGTGGTGCGCTCGATACCCGCGAGATCGCGTTCGGAGGTGACGTCGGCCAAGCCTGCCGCTCGACAAAGCGCGCGTACGTCGGCGGCCTGATGGTAGCCGTGCTCGCAGAGCAGCCAGCTGTTCGGCAGCAGGCGCGACGGCGCACCGGCCACGATCGTGCGCAGGGCGGCGAGACCGTCCGCGTGATCGGTCAGCGCATCGACCGGTTCGAAGCGCAGATCGCCTTGCGAGAGATGCGCGTCGCCCGACACGATATACGGCGGATTCGAGACGATGATGTCGAATGGCGCGGCATTGCCCGGCAATGCGGCATACCAATCGCTGGCGAGGAAGGTGACGGAGGCCGCTAGCCCAAGCTGCCGGGCGTTTTCGCGGGCGACGTCGAGCGCGTCGGCCGAGCGGTCGAGCGCCGTGACGTGGGCGTCGGGGCGGCAATGCGCAATGGCCAGCGCAATTGCGCCGCTGCCGGTGCCCAGATCGAGCACGCGCGGCGCCGGCCGGCCTTCCAGACGCGCCAGCGCCAGTTCGACGAGCAGTTCGGTTTCGGGGCGGGGAATCAGCACGGACGCGCTGACCGTCAGCGTCAGGCCGAAGAATTCGCGTGTGCCGGTCAGGTACGCGATGGGTTCGCCCGCCACGCGACGCGCATGCAGCGCACGGTAGACAGCGAGCGTTTCGGGCGCCAGCGGCTCGCGGTCGCGGGTGATCAGCTGCGTGCGGGACCAGCCCAGCACGTGCGAGAGCAGGATGCGCGACTCCATCGGCGGCAATCCCGGCTCGCGCAGCAGCGAGGCCACCGTGGCGACGTCGTGCCCGGCGTCGGGCGCACCCAGCGACATCAGGCGGCCTCGCCCAGCGACGCCAACTGCTCGGCCTGATGCTCGGTGACGAGCGCGTTGATCATGTCGTCGAGATCGCCGTCCATGATGTATTCGAGCTTGTAGAGCGTGAGATTGATGCGGTGATCCGTCATCCGCCCCTGCGGGAAGTTGTACGTTCGAATGCGTTCCGAGCGGTCGCCCGAACCGATCAGGCTCTTGCGCGTGGCGGCTTCCTTGGCTTGCTGGGCGCGCAGTTGGGCGTCCTTGATGCGCGCCGCGAGTACCTTGAGCGCCTTGTCCTTGTTGCGGTGCTGCGAGCGATCGTCCTGGCATTCGACGACGATGCCCGTGGGCAAGTGCGTGATGCGCACCGCCGAGTCCGTCTTGTTGACGTGCTGGCCGCCGGCACCCGACGCGCGGAACGTGTCGATACGGATGTCGGCCGGGTTGATGTCGACGTCGGCGACGTCATCGGCTTCCGGCATCACGGCCACCGTGCAGGCGGACGTGTGAATGCGGCCCTGCGTTTCGGTGGCCGGTACCCGCTGCACGCGATGGCCGCCCGACTCGAACTTGAGGCGGGAATAGGCCCCCTGACCGATCAGCCGAACGATGACTTCCTTGTAGCCGCCCAGATCGGATTCGCTGGCCGACATGATCTCGACCTGCCAGCGGTGGCGCTCCGCATAGCGCGTGTACATGCGCAGCAGATCGCCGGCGAACAGCGCCGATTCGTCGCCGCCGGTGCCCGCGCGGATTTCGAGGAAGATGTTGCGTTCGTCGTTGGGGTCGCGCGGCAGCAGCATGCGCTGCAGCGAGGCTTCCATGTCGTCCATGCGTGCCCGGGCGCTGGTGGCTTCGTCGTCCGCAAAGTCGCGCATCTCGGGGTCGAGCGCCATCTCCTGGGCCGCGGCGACATCGCTCTGGGCCTGGCGGTAGTGACGATACTGCTCGACGACGGGCGCCAACTCGGCATGTTCGCGCGTGAGCTTGCGATAGTTGTCCAGATCGCGCGTGACGTCGCCCTGGCTCAATAGGCCATCAAGCTCGACCAGACGTTGCGTCAACTGGTCGAGCTTGGCTTGCATGCTCGCTTTCATCTATTTGTCGGCGTTTCCCGAGGTGCGGAACAGTTCGGGAATGAGGTGAAGGATTTGCTCGCGCGAATCGCCGCGCGCCGTGTTCAGCGCGTGCGTCGGGCCGTGCAGGAATTTCTTGGTGAGGGACTGGGACAGCGCTTCGAGCACGGCGGCGGGGTCGTCGCCGCGCGCGAGCATGCGCTGGGCACGCTCGAGTTCGGCGAGGCGCATGGCCTCGGCCGTGCCGTGGATGTCGCGGATGACCGGCACGACGCTGCGGGCGTCGAGCCATTGCATGAAATGCTGAACGCGCGTCTCGATGATGGCCTCGGCCTGAGCGACCGCTGCCTGACGCAGCGCATTGCCTTCGCGCACGACCGCGCCGAGATCGTCGACGGTGTACAGGAAGATGTCGGTCAGACGGCCGACTTCCGGCTCGATGTCGCGCGGCACCGCCAGATCGACCATGAACATCGGCTTGTGCTTGCGAGCCTTGATGGCGCGCTCGACAGCGCCCAGACCGATCAGCGGCAACGTGCTCGCCGTGCACGACACCACGATGTCGAATTCATGCAGGCGCTGAGGCAGCTCGGACAGGCGGATGGCCGAGCCACCCAGCCGCTCGGCGAGCTTCTCGCCGCGCTCAGCGGTCCGGTTGGCGATGTACAGGGCTTTCGGGTTCTGCGCGGCGAAGTGCGTGGCGCACAGGTCGATCATCTCGCCCGCGCCAATGAACAGCACCTTCTGCGTGTTGATGCTTTCAAAAATGCGCTGGGCGAGTCGCACCGCGGCGGCCGCCATCGAGACCGAGTGCGCGCCGATCTCGGTCTGACCACGCACTTCCTTCGCCACCGCGAACGTGCGCTGGAAAAGCTGGTTGAGATAGGTGCCCAGTGCGCCCGCCTCGGCGGCGGTGCGCACGGCGTCCTTCAACTGGCCGAGGATCTGCGTCTCGCCCAGCACCATCGAGTCCAGCCCGCTCGCCACGCGAAACGCGTGGCGCACGGCGTCGGACTGGGGCAGGGCGTAAAGATGCGGCGCCAGATCGCTGGCCGGAATGTTGTGAAATTCGGACAGCCAGTGCACCGCGCGCTCGCGGGCCGCGGCGTCATCGGTGACGCAGTAGATTTCCGTGCGGTTGCACGTCGACAGGATGGCGGCCTCGGGGGCGCTCGACCTGCCCGTCCACAGCCCCTTGAGCCCCGCCAGTGCCGGCTCGATCCGCTCGAACGGAAACGCCACCCGTTCGCGCAGCGAGACGGGCGCCGTGTGGTGGTTCAGGCCGAGAGCGAGCAGTTGCATGATATGGGGGATCTAATAACCGCCGATTATAGCGCGTCGACGTGATGCCCGTTTCGGAGGCGCCACGCGCCCCGCGCGCCGGGACAGCGATGCGCCATGATCGCGCAGCCGCCCGGTTTTGACAAATACGTGTCGCTTATACCCGGCATATCGTTGGTTTTCGGTCCCGGGCCCCCCGGGAGGCCTATTGCCGGCGTGCCTTGCCCCCGCTTGCGACCGGCGGTGGCGGGCGGATGTCGCGACACGCTTGCCGAATCGTCCGATTTCGGGGCTATACTGCGTTCGGGTTCCCATCCTTGGAGAGACGTCATGGGCATCATCGGCACTATCGTTGTCGGTCTGGTCGTCGGTCTCATTGCACGCGCCCTGCATCCCGGAAGGGACAGTCTGGGCATCATCATGACCATCATCCTTGGCATTGCCGGTGCGCTGCTCGCCAAATATGTCGGGCAATTCCTCCATCTCTACACCGAAGGCCAGTCGGCCGGGTGGATCGCGTCGATCGTCGGTGCCATCGTGCTGCTGGTGATCTACGGTGCCGTCAAGCGCAGTCGCGCCGCCTGACATGGCGCGCCGGAGCCGCTCATGAACATTCTCGTGCTCTTGCTTGTGGGGCTGGTGGCCGGTTGGCTCGCCGGCCTCGTCGTGGGCGGCGGCTACGGCATTATTGGCGACATGGTCGTCGGCGTGATCGGCGCGTTCGTCGGCGGCTGGCTGCTGCGACACTTGGGCATTGCCGTCGGATATGGCACGCTCGGGCGCATCATCACGGCGACTATCGGCGCCATCGTGTTGCTCGCCCTGCTGCGTCTGGTGCGACGATAGGCCGCACTTGGCGGGTGTCGTACGCATTTTCCCGTGTTCAGCTATCCTTGACGCCATCGCCTGGCCCAAGTCGTCTTGACGACGCGTGCGGCATTGCCGCCACGTTTGATCCCGCCTTCCGCCATCCGGCGTGACCGCCGCGCCCGACAGGGGGGCGGCGGTCACGCCTCGCAAGTCGCTTCGCCCGATCCCCCACATCAAAAGAACACATGTCTGCGACACGCCCTTCCATGCGGCCATTCATCGTGGCATCCGTCATGGCGGCGACCTCCATGGTTGCCATCGAGGCCACGATCATTTCGACGGCCATGCCGCAAATCGTCGCCCAGCTTGGGGGGCTGTCCCTATATAGCTGGGTTTTCTCCGCCTTTTTGCTGGCGCAGACGGCCATGACCGTGGTGTTCGGCAAACTGGCCGATCTCTACGGCCGCAAGCCGGTCATGCTCGTGGGTATCGCCGTGTTTCTGGTGGCCTCGCTTGGCGGCGGACTGGCGTGGTCGATGCCAGCGATGATCGTCTTCCGTCTGCTGCAGGGCGTGGGAGCGGCGTGCATCCAGCCGGTCAGCCTGACCATCATCGCCGACTACTATCCGACCAGCGAGCGCGGCAAGGTGCAGGGTTACCTGGCGAGCGTGTGGGCCATCTCGGCCGTGCTCGGTCCGATGCTTGGCGGCATCATCATTCGTGACCTGTCGTGGTCGTGGATTTTCTGGATCAACATCCCTATCGGCCTGTTGGCCGCGGCGGGCTTCGTCGCCTATCTGCACGAGGCTGCGCCGCGCCAGCGGCCGAGCATCGACGCGCTGGGGGCCGTGTTCTTTGCGATTGCCGTGGCGGCACTGATGATCGCGCTCACCGATGCGAACGCCCTCTCCGACATGCACGTCTGGGGTGGGGTGCTGGTGTGCGCCGTCGCGGCGCTGCTGTTCGTCTGGCAGGAGCGGCGCGCCCAGGACCCGATGATCTCGTTCGCGCTGTGGAAGCGTCGGCCGATCGCGGCGGCGAATGCGGCGACGCTGCTCTCGGGCATGGTGCTCATGGGGTTGACGACCTTCCTGCCGATGTACGCGCAGGGGGTATTGCGTCAGACGCCGGTCGTGGCGGGCATGGCGCTCACGATGATCATGGTCGGCTGGCCGATCGGCTCGACGTTCGCCGCGAAAACCTTCACGCGCTACGGCTTGCGCCGCATTCTCGTGGGCGGCAGCCTGCTGATGCCGGTGGGCGGGATTGTCTTTGCGCTGCTCGGGCCGAACAGTTCGCCGCTGCTTGCCGGGTTCGGCTCGTTCCTGATGGGATTTTCGATGGGCACGGGCAGCGTAAGCGCGCTCGTGCTGATTCAGGAGCTAGTCGATCCGTCGCAGCGCGGCAGCGCCACGGCGTCGAACATCTTCTCGCGGAATCTGGGCAGCACGCTCGGCGCGACGCTTTTCGGCGCCGTGCTCAACTTTGGTTTGACGCAATCGAGCGGGCTGGCGCCCGTCACCTCCGATCAGTTGCGGCACGTGCTGGAAGACCGGGGCGTGTCGACGCTGGCGGACCAGGCGATTCGCGCGGTGCTGCAACATTCGCTGCACCTCACGTTCCTGTCGATCCTGGCGATCTCGATCGGTGTCGTGTTGCTGCTGCTGTTGGTGCCGACCAACGCTGTCGACCGTTCGCGCGATACGTCGCGGGACAAGCCCGAGTTCGTGCCCGGCGGGCATTGATCGACGCGGCGGTGCCGCCTCAACGCGCGACAACACGTCGTGCACGCGAGGCAGACGACTGGCCGGCCCTGAGTCGTGCGCTGAACGGCTTGCGCGCCGTCGGCATTCGGGGGCTCGATGGGTGCAACGGCGCGCGTGACGGGAGTTGGCTCACCTTCGCGCTCGACGGGTAGCGGCGTCGCACCAGGTACAGCGGCCGACCTTTCGCTTCGTAGTAAATCCGGCCAACGTACTCTCCGATCACCCCGATACCGACGAGCTGAATGCCGCCGAGGAACAGCGTGCCGACGAGCAGCGAGGCGTAGCCGGGCACGTCGATGCCGTGAATGAGCGTGCGCAGCACGATAAAGCCGCCGTAAGCGAGCGAGACGAGCGCGAGCGAGACGCCGAGATACGTCCAGCAGCGCAGCGGCACGGTGCTGAAGCTGGTAATGCCTTCAAGCGCGAAATTCCACAGGCGCCAGCCGGAGAACTTCGACTCGCCCGCGCGGCGCGGCGCGCGCACGTACTCCACGATTTCCGTCTGAAAGCCGACCCAGGCGAACAGCCCCTTCATGAATCGGCGGCGTTCGGGCAACTGCTTGAGCGCGGACACGACGCGTCGATCGATCAGGCGGAAATCGCCAACGTTCTCGGGCAGCTTCACTTCCGAGAGCCGATTGTGAATGCGATAGTAAAGACCCGCCGCGACCCGTTTGGCGACGCGGTCGCTCGCGCGATTCGTGCGCTTGGCGAGCACGACTTCCGCGCCATTGCGCCAGCGCTCGATCATTACGGGAATGAGTGCCGGCGGATCCTGAAGGTCGGCGTCGATGGGGATGACGGCATCGCCACGCGCTTCCTCGATGCCCGCGCTCAGCGCCGCTTCCTTGCCGAAGTTGCGCGTGAAGTCGATCACGCGGATGCGCGCGTCGGCGCGGCGAAGGGCGAGCAGGGTGCCAAGCGTGTCGTCGGTGCTGCCGTCGTTCACGCAGACGATTTCGAAACGCACGTCCGCGACGGCATCGAGCACCGGGGCCAAGGCGCGGTAGAACGTGTCGAGCACCGGGGCTTCGTTGTGACAGGGCACGACGAGCGACACAAGCGGCGTTCGCTGCGCGACGGACGACTGACGACTCTCGGTGGCGCGGGGCATGGCGATTACCTCGTGGGTGCGGGCGCGGTGGCCGACGCGCGGCGATCGGCGCAGGCAGGGTCGACGGCGTGCGGGGGGACAGCGACATGGGACACGGCGGGTACGTCGGACATTTCCGGCACGTGAGCGAGTCGGCGACGGCGGCGCCACAGCATGGCGAGCGTGGCGAGCGTGATGAGCGGCATGAACTGAAACCCGAGGGGCGGCACGCCGATCAGACCGAACGCGGGGGTGAGCCACAGCACGACGAGCCATTCGCGCTCCCCGCGCAGCCAGCCGCGCGCGATGCCGTCGCGCACATACCAGGCGATGACGAGCGAGAGCATCGCGAGATCGTAGTCGTAGAGATAGGGGCTGACGAGCGTGGTGGCGCACACGAGCGTGGCGGCGCGCAGTGCGAAGGCCGCCGGACGCCGCCAGACGTCGATCATTGCCGCCACGGCGCCAAGCGCCACGCCAGCATGGACGATGGCGGCCAGCGTGACGGGTGCGCCCAGCATGCGTGCCATCACGAAAAACGTCGGCATGCGGGCAAGTCGCGCCTCGCCGTCGACGAGGCTTTGGCGTGCCAACGCCGTCGCGTGCAGGAACGTCGGATAGACGTCGAGACCGAAGACCAGGCCGGCGAGCAGGGTGCTTCCGATGCCCACAGCGATGCATGCGGCCAGTGCGCGCCACTCGCGAGCACAGAGAAACGCGAGCGGAAAGAGCAGGGCGACGTGCGGCTTGACGAAGAGCAATCCGGCGAGCGCGCCCGCCCATGCGGGACGCTTGCGCAGCAAGAGCAGTGAGAAGCCTGCGAGGGCGGTGGTGTAGAGCGCGATTTGTCCGGCGGCGATCACGAGCAGCACGCCGGGAAAGCTCATGGTGGGCAGACGGGCGTCGCGCCAGGGGGCCGTGCGTCGCAGTGCGGCGTAGTACAGGCCGAAGCCAATGCAGGCATACGCGGCGTACGCGTAAGAGAAGGGCAGCAGCGCGACCGGCGCGAGCAGAATCATCATCACGGGCGGGTAAAGCCAGGGCATGATGCCGCCCAGCTTTGCCGTCCATGGTTGAGCGGCCATCTGTGCACTCGTCATCAGATCGACGTTGTAGGCGTCGAGCGGATGCCCGTGGAGCACGAAGTAGGACGCTCCCCAGAATGGCAGGAAGTCGAGGCCGATGGGGCCGAGCTTCGGGGGCACGACGAAAAAATGCTGATAGGACCAGATGGCGAACACGGCGAGGGTGACGAACAGGCCTGCACCGCTATAGAGGCGGATGCGGGCGCGGTCGTCGGACCAATGCCGGCGCTCGGACGACGCCACTTCATCGACGGCCGACGGCTTCGATGCCATGCATGAACCTCCCGGTGGGCGCATGAAAACGGCGATGCTCGATTACGGAGACTGCTTTGGCGGGCGTGCGGTGCGACCGACTACGCCAAGCGGGCGATGCGCATGGTTTCGACTATCGACGCATTGCACGCGACGGAAAACACGACGCCATATTAGACGAGACGGTCTCCGAACGGATCAAAATTCCAGCGTGTCGCGACGACGGCGCTACAGCATGTCGTCTGATGCTGGATTCTCATGGGGGCGACGTCGGGGCAAGCGGTTTGCCAGGCGGTGTCGGGCGGGGGAGGTGGGTCGGTGAATCCTCCGCATTTCATCCCTCAAAAACAAAACACCCCGGCGCGATGGCCGGGGTGTTCGTTGTCTTGGTAGACGATCGCGTCAGACGTTGAACAAGAAGTTCATGACATCGCCGTCGTGAACAACGTACTCCTTGCCTTCGGCGCGCATCTTGCCGGCTTCCTTCGCGCCTTGCTCGCCCTTGTACTGGATGAAATCGTCGAAGGCGATGGTTTGCGCGCGGATGAAGCCGCGTTCGAAGTCGGTGTGGATCACGCCAGCGGCCTGCGGGGCCGTATCGCCCACATGGATCGTCCAGGCGCGCACTTCCTTCACCCCTGCGGTGAAGTATGTCTGCAGACCCAGGAGCTTGAAGCCCGCGCGGATCACGCGATCCAGGCCCGGCTCGTCCATGCCCATGTCGGCCAGGAATTCCGCCTTGTCGGCGTCTTCCATATCCCCAATCTCTGCCTCGATGGCCGCACAGACCGCCACCACCGGCGCATTCTCGCTCTCCGCGTACTTGCGCACCGCGTCCAAATGCGGATTGTTCTCGAAGCCGTCGTCCTTCACGTTGGCGACATACATCGTCGGCTTGGCCGTGATCAGGCAGAACGGCTTGATCAGCGCCAGCTCGTCGTCCGACAGCTTGATCGAGCGCACCGGACGCGCTTCGTTGAGCACCGGCACCACCTTTTCCAGCACCGCCACGAGCTTGGCGGCTTCCTTGTCGTTGCCCGACTTGGCCGCCTTCGAGTAGCGTTGCAGCGCCTTTTCCGTCGTGGCCAGATCCGCCAGCGCCAGTTCCGTGTTGATGACTTCGATGTCCGAAATCGGATTCACCTTGCCGGCCACGTGGATGACGTTTTCGTCCTCGAAGCAGCGCACAACGTGCGTGATGGCGTCCGTCTCACGGATGTTGGCCAAGAACTGGTTGCCCAGCCCTTCACCCTTGGACGCGCCCGCCACCAGGCCGGCAATGTCGACGAACTCGACCGTCGCCGGCATGATCCGCTCGGGCTTGACGATCTCGGCCAGCTTGCCCAGACGCGGGTCGGGCACCTCCACCACGCCGACGTTCGGCTCGATGGTGCAGAACGGATAGTTCTCGGCAGCGATGCCCGCTTTGGTCAGCGCGTTGAAAAGGGTCGACTTGCCGACGTTGGGCAAGCCGACGATGCCGCATTTGAGGCTCATGCTAAATCCTGTCTAATCCGATAAATGCGCCGACAAATGCCCCGGGGGTGCGCCGGGTGGCGCCGTGGAATGCGCCGGTGATTGCGTCGCGGAAAGTCCGCTATTGTACCCGTTCTGCCGCTAACGGCGCCTCGGGTGCCTAGGGTAACGAGGGTGCCGGCGTCGCGACGACCTCCGCCCATGCCGTACTCAACTCAGCGACTTCGCCGAGAACGTATCGCATTTGCGCATGTCGCCGTACTGCAACCCCTGGCGCAGCCAATACACGCGTTGCGCGCTCGTCCCGTGCGTGAACGACTCCGGCACCACGCGGCCTTGCGCCTGCTGCTGCAGCCGGTCGTCGCCGATCGCCGACGCTGTCTTCAACCCCTGCTCGACGTCGCCCGGCTCCAGCAACTGCTGATTCGCCTTCTCGGCATTGTTCGCCCAGACGCCGGCAAAGCAGTCGGCCTGCAGCTCCAGGCGCACCGACAACGCATTGGCCTGCGCTTCGCTCATGCGGCGCCGCGCCTCGTCGAACTTCTCGGAAATGCCCAGCAGATTCTGGATGTGATGGCCCACTTCGTGCGCGATCACGTACGCCTGCGCGAAATCGCCCCCCGCGCCGAAGCGCTGACGCAATTCGTCATAGAAGGCCAGATCGATATAGACCTTGCTGTCGCCCGGGCAGTAAAACGGCCCCATCGCTGTTTGACCGGTGCCGCATGCCGTGGGCGTTGCGCCAGAGAACAGTACTAGTTTCGGCGGCACGTATTGACGGTTCACTTGCTGCGGGAACACCGTTCCCCAGGTGCGCTCGATGTTACCGAGCACCTTGCGGGTGAAGACGGTCTTCGGATCGTGAGCCGGCGTGGTGTTCGGCGCGGACTGGGGCTGTGACGATGTCTGGCCCTGAAGCATCTGCGAGCCCTGGATGATGACGCGCGGGTCGATGCCGAAGAAATACGAGGCGGCCAGCGCCACCACGATCGTGCCGATGCCGAGCGTGGTGCGTCCCCCGAAACCGCCGCCCCGTCGATCTTCGACGTTGTCGCTTTCGGATTCGTTGTCGAGGCGCATTGGAGGACTCCCTGTCTGATAATCGGTATGCGCGCAAGTATAGCGCCGGGCTGTGGCACGCGACGCTGTGCCACAGCCGCCCCCGGGCGACCGGGCGTCGCTTGCGCGGCAGGCGTGCGACAATACGCCATCTCGTTTTCTGAACCAGCCGGCTCGCGCGATTCAGGCGCTGGCGCTGCATTCGCCGCATGTCTCTAACGCAAACCTCCAGCCAAACGCACGATGTCGTCGTCGTCGGTGGCGGTCTGGTCGGCAAGGCCGCCGCCCTGCTGCTCTCGCAGGCGCGCCTGTCCGTCGCACTGCTCGCCCAGCCGGCCGTAGCCGCCCCCGCCCCGGGCGACCTGTGGGACGCCCGCATCTATTCGCTCTCGTCCAGCTCGCAAGCCCTCTTCGAGCGCATGCGCGTATGGCAGGCCGTCGATCCCGCGCGCATCAATCCTGTCTACGACATGGAAGTCTTTGGCGACGAGCGCGGCAGCCTGCATTTCTCGGCGTACCAGGCCGCCGTGCCGCAACTCGCCTGGATCGCCGAATCGTCGAATCTCGAGCGCGCGCTCGACGCCGCCCTGCGCTTCTCCCCGCAAGTGCATTGGCTCGACGCCCGGGCCGAGGCGCTCGAAGTCGACGCCGCCGCGGCCTCGGTGCGTCTGTCGGACGGCAAGACCCTGCGCGCGTCGCTCGTGGTGGGGGCCGACGGCGCCCACTCGTGGGTGCGCGGCACCGCCGGGCTGGACGGCTCGGTGCGTCCCTACGAACAACTCGGCGTGGTGTGTAATTTCCGCGCGGAGCGCGCGCACCGCGACACCGCATTTCAATGGTTCCACGACGGCGAGATCATCGCGCTACTGCCGCTGCCCGACCAGCACGTCTCGCTGGTCTGGTCCGCCGCTCATGATCATGCCCAGGCGTTGCTCGCGCTTGATCCCAAAGCGCTGGCCGAGCGCGTCGGCACCTTCTCGAACGTTGAACTCGGCCACCTCACGCCGGTCTCATCGCGCGCCCAGGGTTTCCCGCTCGTGCTGGCGCAGGCCAAACGCCTGATCGCGCCGCGCGTGGCGCTGGTGGGCGACGCGGCGCACGTCGTGCACCCGCTCGCGGGCCAGGGCATGAACCTCGGTTTGCGCGACGTGGCGGCGCTCGGCGACGCGCTCGCCGCCCGCGAATCGTTCCGCGATTGCGGCGATGCGGCGGTATTGCGTCGCTACGAGCGCGCCCGCAAGGAAGACATCGGCAGCATGGCGCTCACCACGGACGGCCTGCACAAGCTGTTTGCCACGCACAGCCCACTGGTCAGGTTTGTGCGCAACGCAGGGCTCGACTGCGTGAACGTGCTGCCTTTCGTCAAGAAATTCCTGATTGGCCGCGCGCTGGGCTGACCCCTCGGCGCGCCTATGCCGGGCCGTGCCACCCAATTCCGGTCGATACCGGGCGTGTCCGGACGCGCCTCTCGCTCGACACACTTCTGGAGATACTCGATGTTGAAACGTTATCGCGCTGCGGCGCTCGCAGCGCTCGGTTTGGCGACAATTTGTGCCGCGACTGTCACGACGTTCGCCGTCGCGCAGAGCAAGTCCGACGCCACCCTCGACCGCGTGAAGGCTGCCGTGCAAAAGACGCTCGGTGCCGAGGCCCCCGTCAAGTCGGTGGCACGTACGCCCATCCCGGGACTCTTTGAGGTAGCCGTTGGCGGCGACATCCTCTATGCCGACGAGAAGGCGAAATACGTGATTGTCGGCGGTAACCTCGTCGATACGAAAACGCGTCAGAACCTGACGGAAGCGCGTCAGTCGGAACTGAACAAGATCGACTTCGCCAAGCTGCCGCTCGATCGCGCCATCAAGTACGTGAAGGGCAACGGCAGCCGCAAGGTCGCCGTGTTCTCGGATCCGAACTGCCCGTACTGCAAGCGCTTCGAGGAAACGCTCAAGACGTCGAAGCTCGACAACATCACCGTCTACACCTTCCTGTACCCGGTGCTCGGCCCCGACTCGGACGCCAAGTCGAAAGCGATCTGGTGCGCCCCCAATCCACTCACCGCGTGGCATGACTGGATGCTCGACAAGAAGGCGCCGCCGACCCCCTCGGCCAAGTGCGACGACACCGCGGTGGTGCAGA
Source organism: Pandoraea cepalis (assembly GCF_902459665.1). Taxonomy (GTDB): domain Bacteria; phylum Pseudomonadota; class Gammaproteobacteria; order Burkholderiales; family Burkholderiaceae; genus Pandoraea; species Pandoraea cepalis. The sequence continues at coordinate 181,600 of NZ_CABPSL010000007.1, forward strand.
ACGTGGCGCTGGGGCATCAGTTCAACGTGACCGGAACGCCGACGATCATACTGTCCGACGGCCGCCGTCTGCCGGGCGCCGTGCCCGCGGAAGCCCTGGAAAAGGCGCTCGCCACGGTCAAGTAACCGTCCATTCGCCAGTCTGGCCAACGCCCGACCGTTCCGACAACAAGAAGCCGCCACCTCATGAAAGCCACGTCTGCCCAGCCTGCCATCCGGTATGCGATCGTTCCGAAGTCGCCTGCCGCGCATCTGTTCGAAGTGACCGTCACGGTCTCGAATCCCGCCCCCGAAGGGCAGCGTTTCTCGCTGCCCGCGTGGATTCCGGGCAGCTATATGGTGCGCGAGTTTGCCCGCAACATCGTGACGATCGGGGCGACGTGCCGCGGCCGCAAGGTGGCGCTCGACAAGCTGGACAAGCACACGTGGCAAGCGGCGCCGTGCAAGGGCACGCTGATCGTGACCTACGAGGTTTACGCATGGGATCTGTCGGTGCGCGCCGCGCATCTCGACGACACGCATGGCTTCTTCAACGGCACCAGCGTGTTCCTGCGCGTCGAAGGCCAGGAACAGGCGCCGTGCGAAGTCGACGTGCTGCGCGCGCGTGGCGCGGCGTTCAAGGCGTGGCGCGTCGCGACCGCACTCGCGCCGGCCGAAGGCACGGCGGCGCTCGACTTCGGGCGCTATCTGGCCGCCGACTACGACGAGTTGATCGACTCGCCGGTCGAAATGGGGACCTTCGTGCATGGCACGTTCAAGGCTTGCGGCGTGACGCACGAAGTCGCCATTACCGGACCGGTGCCGAACCTCGATCTCGATCGGTTGCTGCGCGACATGAAGAAGATCTGCGAAGCGCAGATCCGTTTGTTCGAGCCGGGTGCGAGTTCGCGCTCGCGCGTGCCGATGTCCCGCTACGTCTTCCTGCTCATGACGGTCGGCGAGGGGTACGGCGGTCTGGAGCACCGTGCATCCACGGCGCTGCTCGCGAGCCGCAACGATCTGCCGGTGCAGGGACAGGCGCGCATGAGCGAAGCCTATCGGGGCTTTCTCGGCCTGGTGAGCCACGAATACTTCCACACGTGGAACGTCAAGCGCATCAAACCGGCCGTGTTCGCCCCGTACGTGCTCGATCGGGAAGTCTATACGCGGCTGCTTTGGCTGTTCGAAGGCTTTACGTCCTATTACGACGATCTGATGCTCGTGCGCAGCGGCGTGATTCCGCCTGCCGATTACTACGAACTCGTCGCCAAGGCGGTGGCGGGTGTGCTGCGTGGCAGCGGCCGTCTCAAGCAGACCGTGGCCGAGAGTTCGTTCGATGCCTGGACGAAGTACTACCGCCAGGACGAGAACGCACCGAACGCCATCGTCAGCTATTACACGAAGGGGTCGCTGGTCGCGCTCGCGCTCGATCTGACGATTCGTTCGAAGACGCGCGGACAGAAGTCGCTCGACGACATCATGCGCGCGCTGTGGCAACGCTATGGCCGCGACTTCTATCGCGGCGCGCCCGTGGGGATCGACGAAGACGCCGTGCAGCCGTTTTTCGAGGACGTCTCGGGACTCGACCTGTCGGAATTCTTCGCCACCGCCATTCACGGCACGCGCGATCTGCCAATCAAGACGCTGCTCGAACGCGTCGGACTCGCGCTGGAACCGGTCAAGCCCGAGGACGGCCGTCCTGCATTGGGGGTTAAGACGGCAAAGCGCGGCGACGACCTTACGCTTTCGCAGGTGCTCGACGGGGGCGCGGCGCAAGCGGCCGGATTGTCGGCGGGCGATGTGCTGGTCGCCATCGACGGTCTGCGCGTGACGCAGGCCAATCTCGACAAGCTGCTCGATCGATATCGCCCGGGCGACCGGGTGACGGTCCACGCGTTCCGCCGCGACGCCCTGCGCGAAACCACGCTCACGCTCGACGCGCCGGAGATTTCGAAATACCGCATCGCCGAGACGCGCGATCGCGCCGCGGCACAGCGTCGTGACAAGTGGCTGTCGGCCTGAGCGGCCGAGCGCTTTATCCTTGCGCCGGGCCCGGCACGCGCGGGTCCCGGTTTTCCTCCGGACACGACTTGGCGACCGCGAGCATGTGCTCGATGAAGACCTGTGTCTTGCGCGGGAGGAAGCGTCGCGACGGCGTGACTAGATGCACCGGACTGGACGGTAACGACCACTCGGGCAGCACCTTGATGAGACGGCCGGTGCGCAACGCATCCTCGGCCAGGATATCCGTCAGGGCGGCGATGCCGCTGCCCGCCACCGTCATTTCCTTGACCATCCCCATGCTGTTGACCTGAATCGCCCCGTGCATGGTGATGTCGGCGCGCTGACGTCCCTTGTGCAGCGTGTCCGAGTTGAACAGACGCCGCGCTCCTTGCAGGATCACGAAGCGATGGCCCGCCAGCTCGTCGGGCGTGGCGGGCAACCCCGTCGCACTCAGATACAGCGGGCTGGCATACAGACTGCGTGTGAGCGCGAGGAGGGGGCGCGCCACCAGGGTGGAGTCGGAGAGTTGGCCGGCGCGGATGGCGACGTCGATGCGCTCGGCGATCAGATCGACCTGTCTCGAACTCAGATCCACATCGACCGTAATCTCGGGATAGGCCGCGCAGAACGTGGCAAGCGGCACCGCCAGCCATTGCGCCGCAAAGTCGCCGGGCGCCGTGATGCGAAGCCGTCCGCGCGGCTTGCTCGAGAGCTGCGAGGCGAAATCTCGCGTCTCTTCCACTTCCTCGAGAATCGGCAGGCAACGCTCGTAATAGGCCTCGCCGACTTCGGTCAGTTCCAGCCGCCGTGTGGTCTTGTGCAGCAGCTTCGTGCCAAGGCGCATCTCCAGTCGCGACAGACGCCGACTCACCGTTGCCTTGGGCAGATCGAGCCGCTCGCCGGCCCGGGTGATGCTGCCCGAACGCACGACCTCGGCGAAGATCAGCATGTCATTCAGATCGTCAATCATCGCGCGCTCCTCGGTGATGCGGCCATCCGGCAAGGGGAAAGGGATGGCGCGCATTGTTCCAAAATAGGAACAAACAATTCGATTTTACCGGCTTGTTTCATTTTTGTGGGTAACTAGAATTCATACCAAGCCGACGCGCCATTCACGGCCATCCCGAGACGGGGCCCAGCGCGAACGGATTTTCGAACCCCCAGGCTCAGGAGCCAGAGACATGACCACGATTCTCCAAATCAATTCCGCCGCCCGCTCGCAAGGTGCCAACTCGACCACGCTCGCCAACGAATCCGTGGCGCAACTGGTCGCGAAGCACGTGGGTGCCAAGGTTGTCGTGCGCGACCTGCTGGCCGATGGCGTGCCGCATCTGGACGAAGCCGTCATCGGCGCGTTTTTCACGCCGGAAGACCAACGCACGGCCGAACAAAACGCCATCATCGCCCGAAGCGACGAACTGATTGCCGAGATTCAGGCGGCCGACTACGTGGTGTTCGGCGTGCCGCTGTACAACTTCCAGGTGCCGTCGCAACTGAAGGCGTACTTCGACTGGATCGCCCGTGCCCGCGTGACTTTCCGCTATCGTGAAGACGGCACCGTGGAAGGGCTCATCCAGGGCAAGAAGGTGATCGTGGCATTCGCCCGCGGCGGCAACTACAAGGACACGCCGGCCGACAGCCAGACGCCGTACCTCAAGACGATTCTCGGCTTCCTCGGCATGACGGACGTGACGTTCATCTTCGCGGAAGGTCTGGCTCGCGGTCCGGAATCGGCCGCTGCCGGGTTCGCGAATGCTCGCGAAGCCATCGCCGCGCTCTAAGCCCCCGGGCCGACGCTGCTGATTGCGTTGCCACGGCTGTTCTCCCGCACGCGCAGGTACCCCCATGGCCCATCCGACGCCTTTGCATCCGCGTCAGACGAAGCGACCGGCGGCTCATGCCGACGCGAGCGCCATCCCGCGCGTGCTTCCCGTCACCCGACCCGCCCGCTGTGCCGCGGCGGCGGGGGCGGGTGTTTTCGATCAGGTCGCCGAGACGGATCCGTTTTTGTCGATCGATCTCTTCCGCCGTCATGGCGCGTGCATACCGCCACATCCGCATGCCGGATGCGCGGTGGCGACCTACCTGTTCCCCGAGTCGACGACATCGCTGCGCTGCCGCCATGCCCATCAGGGCGACGACAGGCTGCGTGCCGGCGACCTGCTATGGCTCGAAGCCAACTGCGGCACCGTGCATGAGGACGCTCCCGAGAACGCCCATGGCACGGCGCGCGGCCTGCGGATGATCGTGAGCCGTGCCGGCCGCCATGCGCACGGCGCACCCGTGCAGACCGTAGTCCGCGCCGATGCCATGTCGCATTGGCGTGAAGGCACCGTCGATCTGAGTTTGATCTGCGGGCAGTGGGGCGAGCGTCACGTCACCCATGCCGCCGGTATGGAAGGTGAGCGCACGACGCTGCTACAGCTCGACTGGCGCGAAGACGAATTGCGCACCTTGACGATCCCTTGCGACGGCCGTCGCTGGGTCGCCTTGATTGCGCAGGGCGAGGCGGCGCTGGCCCATCACACGTTACGGGCGGAAGGCGGCGGCGCGCAGGCGGTGTTGCTGCCACCCGGTGCGTGGCAACTGGCCGGGCGCACCGGGGCGCGGCTCATGCTCGCCGGTGGCGACCCGCTCGCTGAACCCGTCGTCTATCGCGGCAACTTCGCAGCGCGCGACGAGAGCGATCTCGTCGCGCTCACGCGCCGCTATCAACAAGGCGCGATGGGCACACTAACGCCCATCACCGAACCGTCGAGCGACTGAGTCTCCCCGCATGGTCCTTACGCCGGCAGGCGCCAGTCGATGGGCGTTTTGCCGTGCTGTTCGAGGAAGGTATTGGCGGCGCTGAAGTGGCCGCAGCCCAGGAAGCCGCGATGCGCCGAAAGCGGCGAGGGGTGGGGGGCTTCAAGCAGTAGATGATCGTGGCCGGCAAGCAGCGGCGCCTTGGCCTGTGCATGGCTGCCCCACAGCAGGAACACCAGCGGCCCTTGCCGGGCGGCCAGCCCCTTGAGCAACGTGTCGGTGCAGGCTTGCCATCCCCCCTTCTTGAACGGCTTCGCGTGACTCGCCGCGTTGCCCGCTTCCACGGTCAGCGTCGTGTTGAGCAACAGCACACCCTGCTTCGCCCAGGCATCGAGATTGCCGTGCGGCGGCGCAACGATCCCCAGATCGCGCTCGATTTCCTTGTAGATATTTCTCAGCGACGGCGGCACGCGCACACCGCGCTGCACGGAAAACGCCAGACCGTGCGCCTGCGCGATGCCTTGATCGTCACCGTGATAGGGGTCCTGCCCGAGGATCACGACCTTCACGTCCGAAGGCGAGGTCATGCGCAGCGCGTGAAAGATGTCCGCTGGGTAGACCGTCTTGCCGGCGGCGACTTCGGCGTCGACGTAACGGCACAGTGGCGCGTACGCCTCGCTTTCGACGAACGGCGCGACCAGTGTCTGCCAGTCGTGGGGCAACGCGGCGAACTGATCCTCGATGCGCCCCTTGAGCGGGCCGGCGGCGTCAGCGCTCGCGGCAACCGACTGGGCGATTGCTGTGACCGGCGTCGATGCAGACCTCACCGGCGCGCCCGCTTTCGGCGGACGACCGCGTCGACGCGGTGACGGCGCGGCGGAAACGGTGGGAGCCGCGACACCAGCGACACCAGCGACATCGGCGGGTGGCTGCGGCGAAGCCGCCGTGTCGTTCGTTCCTGCCACTGGCGCCGGGTCGTCGAACAGCGAGCGTTGCCGTTCATTGGCAGGCGATGGGGATGCCGCGCGTGAGCGTGAGGTCATGCGATGAGCCGGTTGAGTGGTCTTGGGAGAGTGACACGTGCATCGTGCGCGTGTCCGTGCGCGACGCTCAGCGACTGAGCACCTTTTGCCGCAGACGATACCCGCGCTGCGCCTTGCTCACGTTGTCGCTCTGCAATTCGGGCAGTACGTCGCGCAATTCCTGCGCGAGCGCGTGCAGAATGCGTTCGCCTTGACCCTCGCGGTCGTCTTCCGGAGCGTCGAGCAATTCCAGTTCGACTTCCACGAGCGGCTCCGTGTGGCGTTTGCCGCCGGCCTCAACCGCGACTTCGCCCCGGTCAAAGGCGATCTCGACCGCTGTGCCGTCCCCTGCGATATAGCGCCACAGGCGTCGCACGAAATTCGTTTCGAACTGGGCGACGACATTCGCCCCCTCGGCGCGCAGCAAATCCGCCGTGCCTGGCACGTCGCAAGCGGCGATCAGCGGCGCGAGTTCGAGCGCTTCGCCCCGCACCGCCTGCTCCCACTCGTGACGCACATGCAGTCCATCGCGGGCCTCACCCACCGACTTGAGCGTTTGCAGCCATTGTCCGGGGTGGCCGTCGCGCGCTACGAAACGCAACCGCAGCGCGGCCTTCGCTTGCGCGAGCGCCAGCGCGGGCGTATCGAAATAGCGATTGACGAGATGCCGCTCCCCGCGGGCTTCTGCCCCGGGCAAACGGTCGAGATGGGAAATCAGCGCGTCGGCGCGCTGGGCTGACAGGTCGCCCGGGAGGGCCAGTTTGAGTTCGCGTTCGATGGCCATCGGGGCCGCTCCTGTGAGGGGGGACGCCGCGCCATCGATCGCTCGCGTGGCGCGTGGCAGGGGATCAGCGGGGCATGTCGAACAGCGTGGCGAGGGCTTCACCCGGCTCGGGCGCGCGCATGAAGGCTTCGCCGACGAGGAAGGCATTGACGCCCGCTGCACGCATGCGCGTCACGTCGTCGCGCGAGAGGATACCCGACTCCGTTACGACCACGCGATCGTCCGGAATGTGTTTCAACAGTCCAAGCGTGGCATCGAGCGACACTTCGAAGGTGTGGAGGTTGCGATTGTTGATGCCCAGCAACGGCGTGCTCAGTTCGAGCCCGGCGTCCAGTTCATGGCCGTTGTGCACTTCGACGAGCACCGCCATGCCCAGCGCGTGGGCTTGCGCTTCCAGATCGCGCATATGGGCGAGCTCCAGCGCCGCGGCGATGAGCAGAATGCAGTCGGCGCCCATCTCGCGCGCTTCATACACCTGGTAGGCGTCGATCATGAAGTCCTTGCGCAGCACCGGCAGATCGCACGCGGCGCGCGCGGCCTTCAGATACTCGGGCGAGCCCTGGAAGAACTGCACATCGGTGAGCACCGACAGGCAGGCCGCACCGCCTTTCTGATACGACTCGGCAATCTCCGGCGGGACGAAATGCTCGCGAATTACGCCCTTCGACGGGCTGGCTTTCTTGATCTCGGCGATTACGCCGGGCAGTCCGCCGTCGAGCTTGGTGCGCACCGCCCCCACGAAATCGCGCGTGCGCAGCGCGCTGTCGGCGACGGTGGCTTCGGCGTCGCGGCGCAGGCTCGCGAGGTCACGCACGCGCTTTGCAGCGGCGACTTCTTCAGCCTTGACGGCCAGGATCTTGTCGAGAACGGTAGACATATCGATGGATGACTCGGGGGCTACTGAATGTGTCGGGCGTCATCGAAAAAGATGCCCGTCGTAATCGAAATCGGGAGGGGCCGACGCGGTACCGTTGGCGGTACCGGCGTCACGCCTTACCCCTTGAATCGCTGCGTGAAGGCGACGAACTCGTCGAGCTTCGCGCGCGCCGCGCCGCTGGCGATGGATTCGCGCGCCAGCTGGATACCTTCGCCAATCGACGCCGCACGGTTGGCGGCATACAGCGCGGTACCGGCATTGAGCGCGACAATCTCGCGCGCGGTGCCCGGCTTGTTGTCGAGTGCTTCGATCAACATCGTCTTTGATTCGTCGGCGCTGCCGACCTTCAGGCCGCGATTGCTCACCATTTGCAGGCCGAAGTCCTCGGGATGAATCTCGTACTCGGTGACCTTGCCGTCCTTCAACTCGCCCACCAGCGTGGCGGCGCCGAGCGACACTTCGTCCATGCCGTCCTTGCCGTAGACCACGAGCACGTGTTCGGCGCCCAGACGCTGCATCACGCGTACCTGGATACCGACCAGATCGGGGTGGAATACGCCCATCAACTGGTTCGGCGCACCGGCCGGATTGGTGAGCGGCCCGAGAATATTGAAGATCGTGCGTACGCCCATTTCCTTGCGCACGGCCGCCACGTTCTTCATCGCCGGATGATGGTTCGGCGCGAACATGAAGCCGATGCCGACTTCGCGCAGACACTCGGCGACCTGCTCGGGCGAGAGCATGATGTTCACGCCCAGGGCCTCGAGCACGTCGGCGCTGCCCGACTTGGAACTCACACCGCGGTTGCCGTGCTTGGCGACCTTGGCGCCCGCGCCTGCTGCCACGAACATCGACGCGGTGGAGATATTGAACGTATGCGACACATCGCCGCCGGTGCCCACGATATCGACGAAATGCTCGCCGGGGGGGGCGTCGACATGGTTGGCGAACTCGCGCATCACTTGCGCGGCTGCGGCGATCTCACCGATGGTTTCCTTCTTCACGCGCAGGCCGGTGATGATGGCCGCGCACATGACCGGGGAAATCTCGCCCTTCATGATGAGACGCATCAGGTGCAGCATCTCATCGTGGAAAATTTCACGGTGCTCGATGGTGCGCTGCAGGGCTTCTTGCGGGGTAATCATGGCTTGCTCTCTCGTCGGTCGGATCGGCTCGGGTGGCTCGGGTGGCTCGGGTGGCACGCTCGGGGCGGCGCTCATGCAGCCTGCGCCGCGCGCGGTGCGGCTTGCAGGAAATTGCGCAGCACGTCGTGGCCGTGCTCCGACAGAATCGATTCGGGGTGGAACTGCACGCCTTCGACATCGAGCGTCTTGTGACGCACGCCCATGATCTCGCCGTCGTCCGTCCAGGCGGTGACTTCGAGGCAGTCGGGCAGCGATGCGCGCTCGATGGCCAGCGAGTGATAACGCGTGACGGCAAAGCGCTTGGGCAAATTCGCGAACACGCCTTGTTGCGTGGTCTCGATCTCGCTCACCTTGCCGTGCATGATCTGCTGGGCGCGTACGACCTTGCCGCCGAACGCTTCGCCGATCGCCTGATGACCGAGGCAGACGCCGAGAATCGGAATCTCGCCGGCGAAGCGCTTGAGCACGTCGAGCGTGATGCCCGCGTTGGCCGGACAGCTCGGACCCGGCGAGAGGCAGATGCGCTCGGGGGCGAGTTCGGCGATGGCGTCGAGCGTGATTTCGTCGTTGCGAAAGACCCGCACGTCTTCGCCCAATTCACCGAAGTATTGGACGATGTTGTAGGTAAACGAGTCGTAGTTGTCGATCATTAACAGCATGATTCCCTCTTGTGCCTTGAATTTATTGAAAATTCTTCGGGGTTTTCCCCGGCATTCTGTGAATTTCGCCCCCAATTTCACCCCGGAGGGGCAAATGCGGACTTGCCCGCGACGGGGGCATACGAGATATGTGGGTGGCTTAACGCCAACCAAAGAAGAGCAGAACGGAGGGGAATCGAGTGCTGTTTCGCATAATTGCATTCTATCAGCTTCGGACAGTGTCAACGCGACCGCCGGTTTGTCTCCACAGGAGAACACGGCCTTGACGTTGACGTTGAAGCAGGCGAAGGCGTGACTGGCAGGCTGGTTCCCGGTTGTTACCCGATTCCCGACACCCCCTGGTGGGGATACCCGCCCTTTGAAGTGGTGTACCTATCCGAACGTGTGTCCGACGATGGCCGCACGCTAGATCAGCGAATCAATGGCGACGGCGCGACAACACCACACGCCCGCCGTTGTCGCTTGGGTGCCGATTGCCGGCACCCACTGCACGCTGGCCGCCAGCTAGCGGTTCACACCAACCAAGCGCCATGCAATGAACTTCTGCGCGCTTCCAAACGCTGAGCCGGAATATCGGTCACGTCAATTGCCGAACGGCTCGGGCGTTCATCGCTGCGGTGTCGAATCAGTCAGGTGAGACCTTTGGGCAGCGGACGCCTGCGTACGAACTGCATATACAGTTCGTCAGGCAGCGCGGGACGGAGCGCAAATCCAGGGGGTGGACCCGACATTCGCGCAGCGCCCCGGAACGGCATGGTGTGCTGCAAACCAATCGGCTCGCCGTGACGTGAACTCAGATCAGCCCCGCATCGCGCATGCGATACCAACTGACGACCGCGGCAAGGTACAACTGCTGCAGGCCATGGAACGGTATCGGCGAGATCCGGGTCAGCGGAAAGGGCAGAGCCCTCGCGTCGCGAGTGACATAGTAACGGGCGAGCGCCTCGCCCATGGCCGTCTCGAGCGCCACGCCACGGCCCATGCAGCCAATATTGACGATCAAACCCGGTTCCGCTTCATGCAGGTGCGGCAGGAAATCACGTGTGACCGACACGTGCCCACACCATCTGTGGTCAAACGCAATGCCCTGTAACTGCGGAAACATCTTCCAGACAGCGCGTTCGAGATGCGCCCAATCATTCTTCGATGCGGGCTGGCGGAATGGGCCTCGTCCGCCCATGAGCAAGCGGCCTGTGTGATCCTTGCGGAAATACAACAGCAGGTTGCGCGTGTCGGACGACACATGTCCTTCGGGCAGCACACTAGCCGCTTGCGCCGCCGTTAGCGGAACGGTGGAGAGCTGGTAGGAGTTGGGCGTGATTACCGTGCTGGCCAATGGCGAGGAAAGCTCGCGCGTGTAGGCGTTAGTGCATACGATCACCGTGCCGGCCAGCACGTGGGGCCCGTGCGCCGTGTCGACTTTCCACGCACTTCCTCTGCGCTGCCAGCCGGTCACATGCGTTCGGCCGTGAATCGTCGCGCCGGCCGCAATCGCCGCCCGGGCCAGCTCTCGCGCGTAACTCAACGGTTGAAGGCCTCCGGCATGGGGATTGAGCCAGCCGCCCTTGTATGCGCGCGTGCCGAGCAGTTGTTTGACACCCGCAGCGTCGAGAAGACGGGCTCCTGTCATGCCCCTTTGTTCCCATTGACGTACGCGTGCCTCGACCGTTTTCATTGCGTTGTCGTTATGCGCGCCCTGAACCCAGCCGTTCCGAACGTGCGGCACCGCGAGCTTCTCGCTGTCGATCAGCCTGAATACGTGCTCCGTCGTCGATCCCGCGAACGCGACAACTGCGCGTCCGGCTTCCCCGCCGAACTTCGCCTCCAGTTCATCCGGATCGTACTTGAGGCCGGGAATGATCTGCCCGCCGTTGCGGCCGGAGCCTCCCCAGCCAGGCTCGCGGGATTCCAGCACGACAACGTTCACGCCACGTTTGGCGAGATGATAAGCGGTCGACAAGCCCGCGTAGCCGGCGCCGATGATCGCAACGTCGGCTGTTCTGCTCGCGCCGAGCGCCGGCGTGGAAGCGGCGGGGACGGCCGTGTCGGCCCACAATGCCGGAGCCAAAGGAAATAGTTTGCTGGACATCGGGAATCAGGAATGCTGAGGAGAGGCCTGACCTGGGTCGCCCGGGCCTGGCGCGTTGAAATTAGACGTGCTCGATAACGCGTTTGAGAAAGTCCTGCGTGCGCGGGTGTTGTGGGTTGCCCAACACCTCTTTGGCCGGCCCTTGCTCCACGATCGTGCCCTTGTCGAGGAACAGCACGCGATCCGCCACGTCGCGCGCGAAGCCCATCTCATGCGTGACAACGATCATGGTCATCTGTTCGTCGGCAAGGCGACGCATGACCGAAAGTACTTCGCCGACGAGTTCCGGATCCAGTGCCGATGTCGGTTCGTCGAAGAGGATTGCCTTGGGCTGCATGGCGAGGGCTCGCGCAATGGCTACGCGTTGCTGCTGGCCACCCGATAACTGCGTCGGATACACATTTTCCTTGGCCGATAGGCCCACACGGTCCAGCAAGCTACGCCCGCGCTCGATCGCTTCCTTCTTCGGCTCGCCTTTGACAAACACCGGCCCTTCGATGACGTTTTCCAGCACGGTTCGATGCGGGAACAGATTGAAGCGTTGAAATACCATCGAGACGTTCGTGCGAATCTCCGAGATCGATCGGTGAGCCGCATCGACCTTGCGCCCCTCGAACTTGATTGAGCCGCTCTGATATGTCTCGAGGCCATTGATACAGCGAAGAATGGTCGACTTGCCCGAGCCGGACGGGCCGATCAGACATACCACCTCGCCTTTTGATACTGAGGCGGACACGCCCTTGATGACCTGAAGTGAGCCGTAACTCTTGTGAATATCCTGTAGCTCAATCATTTGCGTCCGCTCCCGAGTTTCTTTTCCATCCGGCCGACGAGCACGAACAGTGGAACGCACATCACCAGATAGAGTGCTGCGACCAACGTGAAAACCGTCGTGTTCTGGAACGTCGACGTGGCAATCAATTTGCCTTGCATTGCCAGCTCCGCGACGGTGATGGTTGATGCCTGCGAGCTATCCTTGAGCATCATGATCATGGTGTTGCCGTAGGGCGGCAACGCAATGCGGAACGCTTGTGGAAGGAGCACGCGGCGCATCGTCAGCGCGTGGCCCATGCCGATCGACTGCGCGGCTTCCCACTGCCCCTTATCGATAGCTTGAATGCCGGCGCGGAAGTTCTCGGCTTGATACGCCGAATAGGCGATGCCCAAACCCAGGATCGCCGCATTGAGTGCGCTTATCGAAATACCGAACTCCGGCAAAACGAAATAGATCACGAAGAGCTGGACAATGATCGGCACGCCGCGCAGGAAATTGATCACGCAGCGTGCGATGAGATCGAGTGTGCGCACACCAGATACGCGCATCAACGCCCAAACCATGCCGAGCAAGGTCGAGAGGATGAGCGAACCCACGGTGACGGCGATCGTCAATTTCACGCCGCGCAGGAGAATCGGGAGGAATTCGACCGAATAACGGAAAAAATCTTGCATGAATCAAGGTCCTGTTGCCGGAGCTTGCTGGAATGTGCCTTAAAAAAACCACCGAAATGCCGGGGCGAACATTGCCCCGGCGAGCCGGATGTCAGAACCCCCACTTCCTCACGATGGCGTAGATCCTGCCATCGGCCCTGACCTTGGCAATGGCCGCGTTGAGCCTCGCGAGGCGTTCCGGGTGCCCCTTTGCGACTGCGATGCCGACCTGACCCGGCATCACGGCCTTGTAGCTCGTGACGAGACGGATATTGGGGAAGGCACCGTGTGAGAGTTGATAGGCAACGATCGGATAGTCCGCGACGCCAGCATCCAGGCGACCGGAATTCACATCGCGCATCAGATCCTGAAGCGTTTCATACACTCGGACTTCGGCGAACTGGCCCGATTCCTGAAGCGCTTTCAGAAACGGTGTGCCGATCTGTGCGCCAACCACCTTTCCCTTCAGTTCGGTCAGGCTGACATAGTTCTTCGCGTCCGACTTCGGCACGATCACGCCTTCGCCGTACTGGTACACCGGGTCGGTGAAATCGACCACCTTGGCACGGTCGGGCGTAATGAACATCGCCGCGGCGACCACATCGATCTTGCCTGTCGTAAGCGAGGGGATGAGCGCCGACCACGCAAGCGGCACGGTCGTGACTTCGTATCCCGCCTCCTTGGCGACTGCGGCCATGATATCCACCATGACGCCGGTAATTTTGTCAGTCGACGTGTCCAGGAATGTGAACGGTACACCGGTAGGCGTTGAGCCCACCTTCAACGTTTCTGCGCTGGCGGCGCCGCCCAAGACAACCCCCGAGACCATCGCGATACCCGCCAAAAACTTGCTCAGCTTTTTCATTTTCAAAGTCCTTCTTCAGAGTTGTTAGTGCAAACATCAGTCGCGCGAGCAGCGAGGACACGTGCCGGATACAAAGCAGAATTGGCCAGACACGCCAACAGAGGTTAGGACTCCGACAAAATAAGGCGTGGCCGGCCTCCCGATACACCCGCTCTTCTCGTCCCCGAGAACGTTCCCGCGCCCGCATGCAAGCGATGTACACCGGGAGTCCCGATTGCCGGGTGATGGGGCGAGGTATTGTCGGCGGCGCTGCGTGGCTAAAGCGCGTTGGGTATACAGTGGCAAAGTAAAAAATATAAAACAAGAGAAAATAACGAGTGTTCGCTGTTATTTTGAGAAGTTTATAATTTTGGGTATACCCATTGCGGAGCGACGGTCAGGAAATGGTTATGGCGAGGGAAACGATGTCTGAAGACGATGCGGGCTTGGAAGTACCGGGCCAACGGCCCCTGTGCGGCAACGTTTATACGAGCATCAAAGCGGACATCCTGGAAATGAGGTTGCTGGCAGGCGCTCCAGTGCAAGAGGTCGAATTGGCCTCCTATTACGGTGTAAGCCGCACACCGGTGCGCGAAGCGCTCCGGCAGCTACTTGATGAGGGCTTCATCGAGCGCAAAGGCCGCTTCTATCAGGTGAAAGAAATGACGCCTGGCGACATTCGCGACCTTTACGAAGTCCGCGAGAGCTTGGAAGCGACATCCGTGCGGCTATGCGTGGAGCGTGCGGAAAACTCACTCATTGATCGGCTGCGAAAGCTGGTTGCCGATCAGGGCGACGCCTTCAGGAACGGCGATGCGCAGAGATTTTCGGCGCTTGATACTGCGTTCCATCTGACAATCGCGGAGGGCACAGGTAATGCGCTTCTGCTACAGCAACTGACGGTCATACATGAAAAGAGCTGCCTGACGCGCGGTCGCGAATACGACGCGCCGAACTGGATCGCCTATGCAATCGACGAGCATTCTCGCGTGCTGAGCGCACTTGAGCGGCGCGACGGAACAGTTGGCGTTGCAGAGATGCTTTATCACATTCGCGGCGTTGTTGACCTTCACTACGGCGGCCGTCGGCGCAAGGCATAGCGCACGCGTGGAGGCGCTCCAGGCGGGGTGAAGCGATCGAAAATGGAAAAAGCCGGTCATGGTCCTCTGGTGCACTCGGTCGGCAACGTACCGCGTCATCGTTATCGTCGATCTGCGGTATGTGGCTGGGGGCCGGTCGACCACGCCGACATGCCGCCGCCACGGGGCAGACCGGAACAAAACAAGGCCATCAGAAACCGTATTCGAACGATGCCACTGTACGTGCGCAGAGCAAAAAAAACACGTGCAAAGAATGCACAATTAGTCGACAAAAAGGCACTTTATTCCTGCATTTCTGCGTGCTATTTTTCGCACACCCGAGAACTGATCGAGTGATATCGATAAATATCGGAAACCTAATCAAAATGACTATTTGAACGGCGTGATGGCGGATTAAGGCTCGCCCATTCGACACCGCATCGTTCCCAGATATGGGCTGCGCGCCGAGGTTCCGTCAGTACTGGGCATGTCCATCACCGCCGTCTCGGCGGCTCGGCGATACACCAGTTTCGCCCGCCGTGGTGCTTCTTCAGAGAGAAATGTAGCAATGCGCAATGCAAACGTGGAAAGCCTGTTGTTGGAGTTGCTTGGCCCCGAGAAAACCGAGCGTCTGTTCTCAACGCTCAACATGCCGTCTGTCCTGCAGGACTGGGAGGTCGGTACCGTCACGCGCGCCGAACTCGCTCAAGCCATGAATATGGCACTTTTTGACAACCTGTTGCAACGCTCGCCGAACGGACACACGTACACGACCGAAGCCGTGGCCAACGGTGGATCAGTGTATTTCGATCATGGCGCTTTGCGCACGGTTCGCTGGTCGCAGAACGGCGCATTGCCGCCGGGGGAAGGGGCTTTCACGAGAATCCTGCGCCCGTTGGGCTTCCGGCTCAATGGCCGCTATCCGTTGGACAAACTGGGTATGACGGGCCGGGCCTATGCCCACGAAGATGCGGCCGACCAGATCGCGCAGTTCTTCGTCAGTGAGTTGCATCCTGAGCGATTCTCGCCAGCGTTCCAAGCCGCAGTGACCCACGTGCTTGAAACGTCGAAGGATCCATTGACACCCCTGGCCGTTTCGCAATTATCGGAGCTCGAACGCGACGGCTCGCTGCCGCTTGCGGCGGCGCAGTCGCTGTTGCCTGTGATCGTCGGCGCGTTCGCCCGTCAGCACGACAATCCCAGCGAAGCCGACTATGAGACGCTATTGGAGGAATCCGCCGAGATGGCGTGGATTGCGACCGAAGGTAACGCCTTCAACCATGCCACGGATCGCGTAGACGACGTATTCGCGTTGTCGGATGCCGAAAAGGCGAAGGGGCGTCCGATGAAGCCGGACGTGGAGCGATCCCGCTCGGGACGCGTTTTCCAAACGGCCTATCGCGCAGACACGGTCGAGCGGGAATTCAAGTCCGCTGACGGTAAGTCCGTGACGCGGGAGGTGCCGGGCTCGTTCTATGAATTCATCACGCGCAAACGCGAATTCGATAAAGCGGAGCGCGTCTGGAAGACCGATCTGCGCTTCGACGCCGGCAATGCAACCGGTATCTTCAAGATGACCGGCAACGCAGCGAAATAACGTGAAAAGAGCCACCCCGTTTCAGGCAAGCACGACCCAGCTCCAGAAGGTTGAAGCCGAGCTTCGAACAACGATTCGAGGCGAAGTCCGCTTCGATGCGGGTTCGAAGGCGGTCTACGCGTCCGACGCATCGAACTATCGTCAGATTCCGATCGGCGTAGTTGTGCCCGCGAATGTCGACGACCTCGCTGCGGCACTGGACGTGTGCCGCAGAAATGACATCCCATTTCTAACGCGGGGTGGCGGCACGTCGCAGAACGGGCAGTGTGTGAACGTGGCGGTCGTGGCGGACGCAAGCAAGTACGTGAACCGTGTCGTCTCGGTCGACCCGGAAAGCCGTTCGGCAGTCGTTGAGCCCGGAGTCATCTGCGATACGCTGCGAGACGCCGCAGAGGTGCACGGACTCACGTTTGCGCCAGACCCCGCGACACACAGTCGCTGCACGCTCGGCGGAATGATTGCGAACAACTCGTGCGGCGCGCACAGCGTCATGGCGGGCAAGACTGTCGAGAACGTTGAAGCGCTTGAAGTCGTCACTTACGACGGTGCGCGGTTCTGGGTTGGGCCCACGACCGATGCCGAACTTGAGGAGATCATCCGGCAAGGTGGCCGTCGCGGAGAGATCTACCGCAAGCTTCGCGATCTTCGAGACCGTTACTCGGAGCGCATTCGCGCGGAGTTTCCGCAGATCAAACGACGGGTGTCGGGCTTCAATCTCGACCAGCTCCTGCCCGAGAACGGATTCAACGTGGCGCGCGCGCTGGTTGGCACCGAAGGGACTTGCGCAGTGACGCTTAGGGCGAAGGTTCGCCTCGTGCATAGCCCGTCATGCCGCGTGCTGCTCGTTCTCGGGTTCCACGATATCTATACGGCAGCCGACGCCGTGGTTCATTTCAATCGCTTCTCCCCGATAGCGATCGAAGGCCTGGACCGAGCGATCGTCCGCGGACTGCAGGCGCGCTCGCTGAAGGCCGAAGAGATCGCGTTGCTGCCTGAAGGGAATGCGTGGGTTGTGCTGGAGTTCGGTGCCGACACGTCGGCCGATGCCCTCGGGCAGGCCAACGATGCTCATGCGTACTTTTCGGCTGGCCTTGGGGGGAGCGGTGTCACCGGGTTCGTTGTCGAGGACAAAGCGAAGCAGCAGAAGATCTGGTCGATCCGGGAGACCGGCGCCTCCGCCGTGGCATTGTCGATTGACCCTTCGACGCCTGACCCGATGATCGGCTGGGAGGATGCGGCGGTCGACCCGTTGCGACTTGGCGATTACCTGCGGCAATTTCAGGCGCTTGTCGACCGCTATGGGTACGAGACCTCTCTCTATGGCCACTTCGGCGATGGCTGTGTTCACGCGCGCATTACCTTCGACGTGCGCTCCGCGCAAGGCATGTTGACATGGCGCGACTTTCTGCGAGAGGCCGCGCAACTCGTTGTCGACTTTGGCGGTTCGCTATCCGGTGAACATGGTGACGGTCAGGCAAAAGCAGAATTTCTGCCCATTATGTATGGGCCGGAAATCATGCGGGCGATGGAAGAATTCAAAGCTATCTGGGACCCGGCAAACCGGTTGAATCCGGGCAAGGTCGTGAACGCCTATCGTGCCGACGAGAATCTGCGGATGGGGCCGTCGTACAAGCCGGTCACTTTGACAACCAAACTGAACTTCGCCAGCCCGGAAGGCGATGGCCTTCAACGCGCGGTCGAGCGTTGCATCGGAATGGGCAAATGCAGGTCGCTCGATAGCGGCACGATGTGCCCGAGCTTTCGCGCCACGAGAGAGGAGAAGTACTCCACGCGCGGACGCGCGCATCTGCTCTGGGAAATGCTCCAGGGCGAAGTCATTACACAGGGCTGGAACAGCCGGGAAGTGAAGGAAGCGCTCGACGGCTGTCTTGCCTGTAAAGGATGCAGGTCGGAATGCCCGACGCACACGGACATGGCGTCATACAAAGCGGAGTTCCTTTCACACTACTATGAGAACCATCGCCGTCCGAGGCAGGCGATGGTCATGGGGAGAATTGGACAATGGGCACCTCTGGCAAGTCGGCTTCCGCGGTTGATGAACTTCCTGGTGTCGAATCCGCCGCTTGCCCGTATCGGAAAATGGCTCGCTGGCGTCGCGCCGCAGCGCCATTTACCCATGTTCGCGCCGACTACGTTCAGGACGCTGGCGAATCGTCGTGGCGTGGCGAGCGGTAGCAATGGGGTTAACTCGGCAAAGCGGGTCATTCTTTGGGTGGATACGTTCAACGAACACTTTTCACCGGAGATCGCTACCGCCGCGCTCGATGTATTGACCCGGCTCGGCTATGAGGTGGTGCTTCCGCGCAAGCGTTTGTGCTGCGGTCGGCCGCTTTATGACTACGGGCTTCTGGACGCGGCGAAGGCACTGCTGCGCAGCGCCGTCGATGAACTCGCCAGCGATGTGCGTGCCGGCGTGCCCGTCATCGGGCTGGAGCCAGGCTGCCTGTCGATCTTCAAGGACGAACTGCTCAAGCAGTTGCCTGATGACGCCATGGCAAAGGCGCTATCGGAGCAGACGTTCCTTTTCTCGGATTTTGTGGGCCGCGTGGACTTCGACTGGCCGAAGCTCGACGCTAACGTGATCGTGCACGGACACTGCCACCAAAGGTCGTTGTTCGGTATGAAAGGGGACACAACGTTGCTGGACAAGCTCGGCGTGACCTGGGAGCTGCTCGACACCGGATGCTGCGGAATGGCGGGTTCATTCGGATTCAGCACGGAGCACTATGAGCTGTCGATGAGGATCGGGGAAGGCAAGCTACTGCCATTGGTGCGCAATGCGCCGGCTGACACCGTCATCTTGACCAACGGATTCAGTTGTCGCGAGCAGATCGCGCATGGCGCAGGAAGAACGCCGATGCACATCGCCCAACTCGCATCGAAGGCGCTAGCGAATACGCCACCCGCTACGCCGGCGGCTCGCTCACGTGTGGGCGACTTGGCACAACGCTCATAAGACCTGGCATTACCGCAAATCTCGCCGACGGGCCAGAGGACTTTCATGTCCTTCTGGCCGCGTCGATGGCGCCGCGTGGATCGTCAGCGCGTCAGTGCGGTGGTTTGCGTTGACCGATCAGCGCGGTGAGGGCCACTGGCATCACCACTTGACCGTAACCGCCTTCGAAATCAGGTACGGCTCCAACGCTTCCGAGCCGCCTTCCGAGCCGTAGCCGGAGTCCTTCACACCTCCGAAGGGCATCTCCGGCCAGGGCGTGGCTGCTTGATTGATCCACAGCATGCCGACGCTAAGATCCCGGGAGATTTGTTGAACGTCCTTCAGCCGTTGGGCATAGGCGTATCCGGCCAAGCCAAAGGGCAACCGGTTGGCTTCGGCGATGGCATCGTCCAATTTATCGAAGCCTCGGACGGCGGCAATGGGGCCAAAGGGTTCATCGTTGAGCACCGACGCCGTCAATGGAACGTCGGCGAGCACAGTCGGCGCAAAGAAATTCCCCTGCGTTCCAACTTGTTCGCCGCCGGTTGCAACGCACGCGCCAACGCGACGAGCGTCGTCAACGATAGATTTCATCGCGGATAAGCGCCGTTCGTTCGCCAAGGGGCCCAGTGTCGTACCTTCGGCGAGACCATCGCCCACTTGCAACCCATTGGCGTACCGGGCGAGAGCCGCCGTGAAGTCGCTGCGCAAGCTGTTATGCACCAGGAACCGTGTCGGCGAAACACATACCTGGCCGGCATTCCGAAACTTCGCCGCGCCCAGAACCCGCACAGCTTCTTCGACGTCTGCGTCCGCAGCAATGATAACGGGCGCGTGACCGCCCAACTCCATGGTTGCGCGCTTCATATATCGGCCGGCAAGGCTTGCCAGATGCTTGCCGACCTGGGTGGAGCCGGTGAAGGTGACTTTCCGGATCACTGGGTGGGAAATAAGAAACTGCGAGACTTCGCCAGGATCTCCGAAAACCAGCCCGATAACGCCATCGGGCACGCCGGCGTCGGCGAATGCTCCAATGAGCGCAGCCGCGGCGGCCGGCGTCTCCTCCGGGGCCTTCACGATGAACGAGCAGCCCGTCGTCAGCGCGGCGCACAGTTTTCTCGCAATCTGATTGACCGGAAAATTCCAAGGGGTAAAGGCCGCGACGGGACCGACGGGCTCCTTCTGTACCGTTTGCTGCACGTTTGCGCTTCTCGCCGGGACGACCCTTCCGTAGACACGCAAGCCTTCGTCTGCAAACCATTCAATGATGTCTGACGCGAAAGATATCTCGGCGCGGGCCTCTGCGAGAGGCTTGCCTTGTTCTTGTGTCAGCAATCGGGCGACGTCGTCCCGACGTTCCCGCAAGCGGGATGCCGCGCTTCGCATGATCGTCGCTCGCTCGATCGCGGGAACATTGCGCCATTCGGCGAAACCTTTCGCGGCAGCAGACACCGCGCGCTCGAGATCGTCGTTCGTTGCCCGTGCGACAACGCCGATCGTCGCGCCCGTTGAAGGGTTCGTCACGGCGATCGTCGCACCATCCAGTGCGTCGCACCACTGACCGTCGATAAATAGCTTCGTGTCGATATAACTCATTTCACAACCCTTTATTTGCACTGTCTTCTAACGGCGGGCGCTATGCGCGCGCGTGCGTCTGCTTCTGTTTGTCGAAAATGCCGGGCGCGTGTCTCGTGACCGGCATTCGTCAGGGAAATCACATGCCACTGGGGCCGCCAAGTGCTGTTCCGTCGAAGAAGCGTGAGTATCGGAAGGCATATGGATCAACGATGGGCGAATCGTTCGCGACCAGATCTGCCATCAAGCGTCCCGCCCCGAGTCCCAGCCCGAATCCGTGACCGCTGTATCCAGTCGAGAGAAACAGCCCCGGAATTCGCGACACGCTGGAAATGACGGGAATGGCATCGGGCGTGCTATCGATCACGCCTCCCCACGCGTTGGCGATGCGTACGCCTTTGAGGGCGGGATAAGCGTCGATCACGGACGCCAGCGCGGCGCTGACCAGCGTCATATCGGGGCCGGGATCCAGAATCCGCACGCTTTCGAAGGGGGATGCCTCGTCGAGCGACCAGCGGCTGAGCGCACCCGGTCCGCGGAAAAAGGCTGACCCGATGCGAACCTTGAGCCCTTTTCGACGGCGTAGATACGTGGGGAGAAACTGCCGCGCGTACAACAGCCCGCGAGGTGCCAGATCGAGCGTTCCCCGGCCTGATAAGGCCAGCGTGTAACCGCCATCGAATCTCGGCCGCAAGCAGAAAGTGGGCGTCGCAATGGGGCGGTCGACCATCTTGGATTCCGATGTCACTCGCATCGCCGTCGCGTTCACGCCCGCCTGCGGGAGTCTCAGTCCCAGCGAAGCACAAAACATGGACGACCATGCGCCGCCAGCGACGACCGCGGCGTCAGTCTTGATGACGCCACGCTCGGTCACCACCGCTGAGATCCTTCCGGCAGCTTTCTCCACACCACGTGCGGCACACTCCTGATGGAACGAGACCCCTAGGTCGCGAGCGGCCTTGGCGACGGCGAGCGGCGCGATCGACGGCTCGGCCATGCCATCTTCCTCGCAGTAGATGGCGCCGCTCCAACCGTCTTTGGCGCTGCAAAGCGCTGCCTTGGTTTGGGACGGTGTGAGAAGCTCAGCGTGGACGCCGCAGTCTTTCGCACCGGTCACCCAGTGCTGATATTCACCCAACGTTTTTTCGTCGGAGGCGGCGAATAAGAGTCCCGTACGTCGGAACCCTGTGTCATGACCTGTTGTTGCAGCAAAGCCTTCCCACAGGCCTCTGCTGACCTTCATCAACGGCAACTCCCGAAAATCGCGATTCAGTTGCCGTACCCATCCCCAGTTTCGGCTCGATTGTTCGGCGCCGACGAGCCCCTTTTCTACGACCGCGACTTTGAGCCCCTTTTTCGCTAGCTCAAGCGCTGTAGACAGGCCGACAATGCCACCGCCGATGACAACGACATCGGCGGAGCGAGGAAGGGTTGAGTCGGATGGAAAACTACCGATAAGTGCCGTCATTCTCTATTCACGACAAAGACACCGAAATGATGTGTCGATCCTGTTGTTGGTTGAGTGGATTTTCCACGCGCGTTCGAACGTCGAGCGTGCGCGGGGGGGGGGGGGCTTGCGTATCCGGTGTGCCAGGCAGGCTCGCGTTTGCTGTGAAGCGCCTCGCGATGAACGTCTGGCGCGGCGTAGGCGTGTGCGCCATCGACTGGCGCCGGCATGGATAGGTGCCAACGCCTGGGGCAGTGCGTTGTGGGGGGGGCGAAGCGCTTCGGTGTGTCGATCTTGATGATCGCGCAACCTGTCTCGTCCGCCCCCAACTCGCGGCGCCGTTGACGCGCTGCGGCTTAGCGAGTGGCGCGGGGAAGAAGGACGTACATTTTACGTACGGCTTCCGACACGCTGAGCGTACCGACGAATCCGGCAGGGATAACGCCTGTATCCCCGGCGGAGAATTCTTGACGCGGCACGTTCTCGCCTTCAAGCGAGAACGTGCCCTTCAAGACGTGAAAGACTTCGCTTCGGTCCGACGGGTAGGCGAATTTCCAAGCACCGAACTCCGCTTCCCAAAAGCCGATTCCGGTGGCGCCAGCCTGGAAATCGACCACAGGCGTGCTTGTTCGCTTGGGCTTGCCAACAACGCACATGTCATCGGCAGGATAGGTAACCGTCATCGGCAATTCCGCTGTTGCGATCTTGAGAAGTCCGTCCAAACTGATTTGATTCATATTCACTCGAGGATAAACAATGGATTCAATCGACTTTCAGGCGTTTCGCCGCTATCAAGGCGAAGCCGCTTATGACGGCAATGGCGAATAGATACGCTGCCGGCATCATGGGGTTTCCGGTCTTGCTGATCAGCAGGCTGACAATAAGCGGTGTTATCCCGCCGAACAGCGTCTGGGAAGCGACGTAACTTATCGAAACGCCCGTGGTTCTGCGTGCGACAGGGAAAAGCTGACTAAGAACAGACCCGGCGGGCGCGTAGTAGAAGCTGTAGAAGACAAGGCCCATCGCCGCTTGCACCAAAACCAAAGTGCCGACCGACGGGTGGGCGTTGAGCAATAGAAACGCCGGGTAGATGCCGAACGCGCCAACCGCAAGTGCGATCGCCATGACACGAATCGCGCCGAAGCGATCGGCCAGATATCCGCCGAGCAGGGGAAATAGGGTACTGACCAGTCCGCCGCCGATTCCCCCGATGAATGCCGAGGTCGCGGGCAAGTGGAGTTGCGTGATGGCATAGGTCGGCATGTAGATATTGACGTAGCTGGCAACGTTTCCACTGCAAACGATGCCTGCCCCGACGATCAAGCGCCATTTGTCATTCCGAAAGGTGTCGGACAGAGGACGACTGCTCGGCGAGACCGCCTCGAACTCTGGCGATTCGTTGACGTTCCGGCGAATGTAGTACGCGACCGGAGCAATGAGCAGACCGATAAAGAAAGGAATTCGCCAACCCCAACCTTGGAGGGCAACTGGATCCAGGCGATTGTTCAGGACGTACGCAAATACTGACGCGGCGACGATGGCGGCACCCGTGCTTGCAAACTGGAAGCTGCCGAAGAACGCGCGCTTTGCCGAATTCTGCTCGGTGAGGTACGAGTTGGCACTGCCGAACTCACCGCCCGCGGAAAAGCCTTGAATCAGCCGCGCGATGACCAACAACACCGGCGCCGCAATGCCGATCTGCGCATATGTCGGCAGTACCGCCGTCATGAAGGTGCCGATAGCCATGAGCGTCGAGGAGAGGACCAATGCTGCCCGACGTCCTGCCCGATCGGCGTAGCCGCCGATCATGATCGCGCCCAGAGGCCTGATGAGGTACGACGACGCGAACGTCAATAGTGTCAATACCATCGAGGCTGATGGATCTTGCGTCGGGAAGAACAGTTTCGACAGCACAACCGCGAAGCTGGCATAGAGGAGCAGGTCGTACCATTCGAAAAACGTGCCGATGGTCGCGGCCACTATTTCTCGCGTTTTCGACTTCGAACGCGTCGTCTCTCGTCTTTGAGTTATATCGAGATGCATGGTCTTATAGTAAGTAGTTCAACTGGATTGCACCGACCCGTTCAGAGCACGGAGTCGATGGACGTTTGCACCGACGGGCTGTCTACCAACTGCCATTCGAGTGCGACCAAAATAGCACGGCAAATTCGCGGTAAATAGTTGATTTTTTAACGCAACATGTGCATCTGATGCACATGTTGTTGGCGGAATGGTCCGGGAACTGTAAAGTTTGGATAATCCACTGACCGACGCGTTTTCGCGCCGTAGTGATGTCGTTCACCCCGTTTGGTCAGCGCGCTGCGCCCGCGCCAGGAAGCAACATGAAGGAAAACCATACAACGCTGCCCCCCATGTTGCCTCTTCGTGCCTTCGAGGCAGTTGCGCGCTTAGGGGGTGTGACCGCAGCGGCGGCAGAGTTACACGTGACGCACACAGTCATCTCCAAGCACTTAAAGCAGTTGGAGGACTTCCTGGGCGTCAAGCTCACTACGCGAGACGGACGCCGGATCGCGCTGACGCCCTCGGGTCAGGCCTATGCGATGCAGCTCATCGCAGCCTTCTCCTCGGTTCGCCAGGCCACTCGGTCGCTCACAAGATCAGAGTCGGCAAACGATGTGATCGTGACCGTCAGTCCAGCGTTTGCGACTCGATGGCTTTTGCCCCGGCTAGAGAAACTCAAGGCGGCATTTCCAGACCTCCGCATTCACGTTGACATGTCTTACGCCTATCGTGATCTGGACGGTGGCGATGCCGATGTCGCGGTCCGGCACGGGAATAAGCACCTCGAGGGTCTTGTGTCGCTCGAGGTGTGCCACGACAGCATGGTGCCTGTCGCTGCGAAAGGCTCAATTGGCGCCGACATGCTTGCCAACCTCGACTTCGGCGGACTCTGCGGAGTCACGGCCTTGCAGGAGAACTGGGAACATGGGTGGGCGGAGTGGTGCGAGCGCTTCAAGGATGGCCATGCGGATGCCACCCGTCTGAACGTTCGTCAGTTCCCCGACAGCAGTTTGGTTTTCGAGGCAGTGAGGGCGGGCTTGGGCATTGGTTTGGTGAGGCAGTCCTATCTTGAGCACGCTGAAGGTGTCGTCACTTTCCCGCACCTATCGATCCCGGCGAGGGAGTCGACTTGGGTCGTGATGTCTCGACGGAGTTCGCGTCGAGCGAGTGTTCGGATGATTTCGGAGTGGCTGCAGCAGGAGTTCCGTCTTTCCAGGATGGCGAGTGAGGCATAACGCTGCCTATGATGAACGCGCCGTCGCGCATGCGCAGCGTGCAGACGCCGCTCGTGATTGAGCGCGACCGTCGGCAGCCCGGCGTTCGCGAGCTTGTACGATCGTTCCGTCGGTTTGAAATTTGCGAATTCCTCCTGTGCGTGCCCGCACATTGAGTCAGCGTTTTGCGGGGGAGGGCGCCGGGGATTGATGAAGGCGGCGTTGCAGCGTGTCGCGCAGACGCGCCGCCGTCAGTTCGCCCAAATGCGCTTCGACCAGACGGCCCTGCGTATCGTAGAACAGCGTGGTGGGCAGTGCGCGCGCGCTCGCTGCCTGCATGGCTTGCGATGCGGGATCAAGCAGCAGATGGTTGAATTCCAGCCCTTGCGATTGCACGAATGCTTCGACCGTATGCGCGGCTTCGCCCTGATTGATCATCAGGAACGTCACGTCGGGATGGTCCGCTTGGGCCTTCTCCAGTACGGGCATTTCGCGACGGCACGGTGGGCACCAACTTGCCCACAGATTGATCACGACGGGGCGGCCACGATAGGCGTCGAGCGCCACGGGCCGGCCGTCGATTGTCGCGAGCGTTAGAGGCGGCAGCGGCGGTGCGGTGCGCTGCAGGGCGCCCAGCCCAACCTGTGCGGCGCCCCAGAGTGCCACGCCCGCGACGAAGCCGCATAGCATCGGGCGACGCGCTGACGCATCACGGCGCACACGCCACAGCGCCCAGCCCAGTGCGACGGGCAGCCCGACCCAAACCGTGAAGCCGCCGTCGCCAATTGCAACAATGGACAGCGGGGCGGCGGCGTAGTCGGGCCACCAGCGCAGCACATAGGCGGCGCGCGCGGCGAGCAGGCCGATGAAGAGCGCGTCGAGCAGCAGGCTCGCCGCCGTGCGGCGTGCCGTGGCATCTGTGCCGCGCAGGAGGTAGCGCGCGACGAGCCAGGCCAGCAACGCCGCTGCGGCCACGGCGACTGTCGGTATGGAGAATGGGCCAAGGCTGCGGGTCATGCGTTCCCCGCTGCGTCGAGATGGCGCAGGAAGCTACGCGCATCCAGCTCGCCGACCATGCGTTGCGCGCGCACCTCCTGACCGTTCGCATCGATGAGAATGAGCGTGGGCGGGCCGAGCACCCCCCACCGTTTCATCAGAGCCTGATCGATCGCGTCGTTCTTCGTCACGTCCGGGCGTAGCACTTGCATCGTCGCCAGGCGAGCCGCGACCTCCGGATCGCCGAACACATTGCGCTCGATGACATGGCAGCTCACGCACCAGTCGGCGTAGAAGTCGATCAACGTCCATTGCCCCTTCGCGACCGCCTGAGCAATGCGCGCATCGACATCCTCCGCAGACTTGACGCCGATGTAGTTCAATCGCTTGTCACTCTGCCCGGCCGCGCCATGCGTGACCGACGCGTTCGCCCTTGCGAGAGGACTGAGTACCGCGTCGCTGCCAGACGCGGCGCCCACGAGCATGAGTACGGACCAGATGCCGGCCAACGACGACGCGAACAACAGCGTCCATCCTGAGGACTGGCCGCGCATCGTCCATGCCCACGCGCCGAGCCCGACGGCGAGACCGAGGCCGAGCGCGCCCCACAGCATCAGGCTGACGCTGCCGGGCAGGAAGCGGCTCAACATCAGAATGGCCATGCCCGTCATGACATAGGCGAACGCGATTCGCACGCGGACCATCCACGCTCCCGGACGCGGCAGAATCCGCGAGCCGAACAGCGCGATGGCCAGCAACGGCAGTCCCATGCCGACACCCAGTGCAAACAGCGCGAAGCCGCCCATCCACGCGTTGCCCGTCTGACCGATATAGAGCAAGGCGCCGGCCAGCGGGGCCGTCATGCAGGGGCCGACGAGCAGCGCCGAGAGCAGGCCGAGTGCGGCCGCACCGACGAGGCTGCCGCCGGGGCGCGGCTGCCCGGTGGCGTTGAGTCTATTCGTCACGAACGCCGGCAGACGCAGCTCGAACAGACCGAACAACGACGCAGCCAGTACCAGGAAGAGCCCCGCGAAGGCGCCGAGCAGCCAGGGTGATTGCAACGTCGCCTGCAAGTTCGCGCCGGCCAAGCCCGCCGCGACGCCCACCGACGCATACGTCAGCGCCATCGCCAACACGTACGACAGCGAGAGTGCGAGCGCGCGCAACGGCGCCGGACGATTGCCCACGATCATCGTCGAGACGATGGGGATCATCGGCAGCGTGCACGGCGTGAAGGCCAGCAGCAAGCCGAAGCCGAAGAACAGCAGCGTGCCTGTGATGGGGCCCAGCGAGGCGAGTCGTTGCGCTGCCGCCTGGTCCTGTGCGAGAGGCGCAGCGTTATCGGCGGCGCGCGTCGCTGGGATATCAGGGGGAGTCGGCATCCGGGAGGTGCCGAAGGCAACCGGACTGGCCGAGGTGGGCGGGTTCGCCGGGATGGCTGCGCCTGAGGCCATCCCGGCGGGCAAGGCGATCGTCATCGTTTGCGGGGGATAGCAGATGCCGGCGTCGGCGCAGCCCTGCCAGTGCAGCGTTATCGGACCGGGTGTCGTTGCGGGCAGATGTATGCGCAACGCATCTCCGGTATAGATCTCCGTCTCGCCGAAGAACTCATCGGTGTGTGTCGACCCTGCCGAGAGCGTCAGTGCCACAGGGCTGCCCGACGCATCCTCAGCACGCAGCGAATGACGATAAACATAGTAGTCCTTGGCAACATGTCCGACGACGTTGAACCGGCCATCAACATGGCCGACCGGGGCAAGCGTTAGTACCTGAGACGCCTCCAGGAATTTCGGCGCGATCTGCCAGGGCAAGGCATCGGCGGTGCGCGTCCAGCCGATCGCACCGAGAAAAATCACAAACATGAAAAAAGCGCGACGTAGCAAATCTGTTCTCCCGCGGAAATCCCTAAGCAGGCAAGAGTGTGGCCTACGCCGATTAACCGAGAGTTAACGAGCGCTAACGCTTGGGCCGGGTGTGGTGGATACGCCGACACCCGCGGGATCGCCGTCCAATTCATTACGCAAAGTACGTAACATGGCGCGATATTCACAAGAGGTGCGGAATCGTGCGAGTGCTGTTGGTGGAAGACGACGACTTGATTGCGAGCGGCATTGTCGCGGGGCTGAACGCGCTGGGAATCGCGGTCGAGCATGCGGCGTGTGGTGCGGCGGCGGTGGCGGCGCATGCGGAAAACACGTTCGACGCGCTGGTGCTCGATCTGGGTTTGCCCGATGGCGATGGCCTCGACGTCCTGGCCGAGATTCGCGCGATCGAGCGCGACGTGCCCGTCCTGATCCTGACGGCGCGCGACGGCATCGAGCACCGCATTGCCGGCTTGAATGGCGGGGGTGACGACTACATGGTCAAGCCGTTCGACCTGCGTGAGTTGGCGGCGCGACTGCATGCGTTGATTCGCCGGGTGCAGGGGCGTGCGGCCCCGATCATCGAGGCCGGGCCGCTGCGGCTGGAGCCGGCGAGCGGACTGGCGTGGCTCGATGGCGAGCCGGTCGAACTCTCGCGCAAGGAAGTCGACTTGCTGGCGCATCTGGCGAGCTGTCGAGGCCGGTGGCTCACGCCCGACATGTTGCACGAGCGGCTGTATGGGTTGACCGACCGACTGGGCAGCAATGCGTTGAACGTGCACATTCACAACGTGCGTCGAAAATTGGGGGGCGGTGTCATTCAGACGGCGCGAGGCCTTGGCTACCGATTGGGATGGACGTTGTCATGAGTCTTCGGTTGCGTGCGGTGTTGATCGCGGGTGTGGCGCTCGTCGTGCTCTGGGTGGCGGTGGCGGGGTGGATGATGCGAGGGGTGCAAGCCAATCTTGACCGGACACTCGACGAGCGCCTTGCGATGTCGGCCCGGATGGTGTCGGGACTGTTGGCGCGAGCTGCGCTGTCGCCGCTTGCCCCGGGTGTTGGCAAGGCTGACTGGGGCGACGTCATTCGTGTGGGCAGCGACGATGGAATTGCGTGCGAGATTCGGTCGGTGCATGGTGCGGTGCTGGCGCGCACCGAGGGCGGGCCACAGTCGGCCGAGCAATCATTGCCGCTGGGTTTGAGCACCATGGTGTTCGAGGGCAAGCGTTGGCGCATCTACGTGTTGCAGGACGAACGCGGGTATCAGGTGATGACGGCCGACGGGCTCGACAAGCGGGCCGCGCTCACGGGTGCGTTGCTACGAGCCGTGGGAGTGCCGTTCATGATTGCGGTGGTGGGTGGTTTGATGGCGTTGTGGATCGGCATTGGACGCGGGTTGTTGCCGTTGGATGCGTTGCGATTGGCGTTGCGTCGCAAGCACGTCGACGACACGGCGCCCATCGACCTGGGGCGTGCGCCGACCGAGCTGCGCCCGGTCGTCTCGGCGCTTAACGGGTGGCTGGACCGGCTGACCCAGGCGATGGCGTATCAGCGGGCGTTCACCGATGCGGCGGCACATGAATTGCGCACGCCTTTGACGGCGGTGGACACGCACTTGCAGGTGGCGGAGCTCACGCAGGGCGAGCCGGCCAGGCGGGCGTTGCATCAGGCGGGGGTGGGCGTGCGTCGCTTGCGGCATACGCTGGATCAGATGATGACGCTTGCGCGTGCGGAGGCGCCTGAGCATTCGCCGCAGGCGTGCAAGTCGGTGCGCGAGGTTCTGGAGGGCGTTCTTGCCGCGGGGGAGGAGACGGATCGGGGCCCCGTTCCGCTGCGAGTTGGGTCACTGTCTGAGTGGCGGAATGGGGCCCCGGTCCGTCGTGACGTACCTCGGATCGCATTCAGCATGTCGTGCGAGGATGGGGGCACACCGATCCCTCGTTCGATGCTTGGCACGGCGGTGCGCAATCTCGTGGATAACGCGTTGCGGTATTCCCCGGCGGAGTGTCCGATCGAAGTGACGGTAGGGATGGACGACCATCGTCGGCAGTACTGTATCGTCGTGGCGGACCGGGGCCCGGGCCTGGCGCCGGAGCAGGCGATGCGACTGGGTCAGCGTTTCTGGCGTGGCGATCAGGGGCGGCAGCTGGGTGAGGGGTCGGGTCTGGGGATTTCCATCGTGCAGGCCATCGCCTCGCGCTTTGGCGCCACGCTCGAGTTTACGTCGCGCGATGGCGGGGGGTTGCTGGCGCGGTTGTACGTGCCCGTTGGCTGATGAGCGACCCATCGCACCTATCCCACCCATCGCACGCGTTAAGCCATCGAACTGAGCGTGCGACGAAACCGTCGCAGTGAGACGGCGAAGAACACGGCGCCGATGAGCGCGAGCGCCATGAACTGCACCCACACCACGCCGATCCCGGCCCCTCGGAACAGGATCGCCTGACTCAGCTCGACGAAATGCGTGGTGGGCGCGGCCAGCATGATGTCCTTCACCAGCGGAGGCATGCTCTCGCGCGGCGTGTTTGCGCCCGAGAGCATTTCCAGTGGCAGCAGCACCAGAATCAGCAGCATGCCGAACTGCGGCATCGACCGGGCGAGCGTCGCAAGAAAAATCCCCATCGACGTGGTGGCGAACAGGTGCAGCGTTGCCCCCAGCAGGAACAGCGCCACCGACCCGCCGATCGGCACATGTAGCGCACCGCTCACGATCAGCCAAAGTGACATCGCGGCGGCGATCAGCACCACCAATCCCATCGACCAGATCTTCGCCGCCATGATTTCGGTCGGTGTCACCGGCATGACGAGCAAATGCTCGATCGTGCCGTGCTCGCGCTCGCGAATGAGGGCGGCGCCCGTGAGGATGATCGAGAGCATCGTGATGTTGTTGACGATCTCCATGAGCGCGCCGAACCACGCGCGCTCCAGCGTCGGATTGAAGCGCACGCGCAACGCCAGATCGATCGGCAATGCGGGGTTCGATCGGTATCGCTGGAGGAACTCGCGCACCTCCGCCGAAACGATCTGCTGCACATAGCCGCTGCCGGTGAACGCCTGACTCATGCGCGTGGCGTCGACATTGAGCTGGACTTCGGCCGCACGTCCCGCCAGCACGTCGCGCTGAAAATTCGGCGGAATGTTCAACGCGAACGTGAACGCGCCTTCGTCCATGCCGCGATCGACGGCGTCCGCCGTAATCATGCGCGGCGGGGTGAACTGCGGCGGATAGAACGCCGAGACGATGCGCTGCGAGAGCGGTGAAGCGTCTTCGTCCACAATCGCGATCGGCGCAAGATGCAATGTGTCGGGCAGTGCTGTCGCTGCGGAATAGACCGATGCCGTGAACGTATAGACGATGAGCACCAGCATCGTCACATCGCGCGCCAGACTCCATAGCTCCTTAATGCCGAGCCGATAGATGTTCGCCAGATGCCGCGGCCACGGATGCGGGTTCTGCGGGGGTGCCTCGCGACGCGAGGCCGGCGGGAGCGTCGGGCCTGCCATCACCTCTCCTGTTTGTTGAGCAGCAGGATCGTGGCGCCCAGCACCACGGGCACGGCGATCATCAACGGCCAGAACGCGTTGCCGAGGTCGGCAAAT
Organism: Pandoraea cepalis; assembly: GCF_902459665.1. Taxonomy (GTDB): domain Bacteria; phylum Pseudomonadota; class Gammaproteobacteria; order Burkholderiales; family Burkholderiaceae; genus Pandoraea; species Pandoraea cepalis. The sequence goes on from NZ_CABPSL010000007.1 coordinate 213,523, forward strand.
CCGAGCGCCTTGTTGAACACGCCGCGGCTGATGATCAACATGTAGGTCGACGGATAGATCTCGCCGATGATCCGGCCGGAGCCCTCCATCGAGGGCACCGGCGTGAGCATCCCGGAAAACTGAATCGCCGGAATCATGGTGCCGATCATCGTGAAGAACAGCGCCGCGATCTGGCTGCGGGTGAAAGTGGACGCCAGCAGGCCAATGCCCGTGGCGACGACATTGAAAATGAAGACGGCGCTCACGAGCGTCAGAAAGCTTCCCTTGATCGGCACGCCGAACAGCGTCACGGCGATGAGCGCCATGAGCAGGAAGTTCAGCATGGCAAGCGCGACGTACGGAATCTGCTTGCCGATCAGGAATTCCGTGCGGGTGACCGGTGTCACATACAGGTTCAGGATCGAGCCGAGCTCCTTCTCCCGCACCACGGACAGGGCGGTAAGCATGGCAGGCAGCATCAGCAAGAGCAGCGGAATCACCGCCGGTACCATCGCGGGAAGGCTCTTCACGTCGGGGTTGTAGCGATATCGGATCTCGATGTCGAGCGACGACGTCGGACGCGCGCCGAGGCGGTGCAATGACTGATCCGCCAGCCAGGTCTGGTGCATCCCCTGCACGTAGCCCTGCACAGTCTCGGCGCGCATCGGCATCGCCCCGTCTATCCATGCGCCGATCTCGACCGCCTTGCCGCGTAACACGTCGCGAGCGAAGCCCGGCGGAATTTCGATGGCCAGCGCCAGGTCGCCTTCGCGCAGTCGCCGGTCCATATCGGCGTCGTCCTTGATGGGCGGTTGTTCGATGAAGTAGCGCGACCCCGCGATGTTGAGCGCGTAGTTCTGGCTCAACGTGGTCTGGTCGCGGTCGAGCACGGCGTAGCGCAAATCTTCCACGTCCATGCTGATACCGTAGCCCATCACCAGCATCAACACGAGCGAGCCCACCAGCGCAAGCGTGGCGCGCACCGGGTCGCGCTGCAGCTCCAGCGTCTCGCGCCAGAGATAGCTGAGCAGGCGGCCGAGCGAGAATGCCTTGTGCCGAGGGGGCGCCGTTTCGACGATGACAGATGATTCAGGCGGGGTGGACGTGTCAGGCGACGCTGGCGCCAGCGATGCGCCACCACCTGCTTCCACGAGATACTCGATAAAGGCCTGCTCGAGCGTGGCCGCGCCCTTGTCGTGCGTGATCTTCGCGGGCGGATCGGATACGAGCACCTTGCCCGCGTGCATCAACGAGATGCGGTCGCAGCGCTCCGCCTCGTTCATGAAGTGCGTGGAGATGAAGATCGTCACGCGATCCCGGCGCGACAGTGCCACCAGCAGACGCCAGAAATTGTCGCGCGCGATGGGATCGACGCCCGACGTCGGCTCATCGAGAATCAACAGTTCGGGCTTGTGCACCATCGCCACGGCGAGCGACAGGCGCTGACGCATGCCGAGCGCAAGGGTGTCGGGCAGTGCGCCCAGCACGTCTGCCAGACCGAAGCGACGTGCCATCTCCGCCACGCGTGCGCCGACCTCGGCCTCGGGCACATGGAACAGCCTGGCGTGCAGCACGAGGTTCTGATGCACCGTCAGCTCGGTATAGAGCGAGAACGCCTGCGACATGTAGCCCACGCGGCGGCGTGTGCCGATGTCCTTCGGATCGACTTCGTGACCGAAGAGCCAGGCCCGGCCGTCGCTCGCTTGCAGCAGGCCGGTGAGCAACTTCATCGTGGTGGTCTTGCCGCAACCGTTCGAGCCGAGGAAGCCGAAGATCTCGCCGCGGCGAATGCGGAAGTCCACGTGATCGACCGCAACGAAATCGCCGAAGCGCATCGTGAGATCCTTGGCTTCGATGGCGATCTCCGTGTGTTCGTCGATCGGCAGCGGCGGAATCGCGACGGGCTCGTAGCCGCGCGTCTTCTCCGCAGGCAGCAGGTCGATGAACGCCGCTTCCAGGGTGTCTCGCCGCGTGTGCGCAAGCAACTCGGCGGGCGTGCCGGTCGCGAGCACCTTGCCCGCGTCCATGGCGACGAGCCAGTCGAAGCGCTGTGCCTCATCCATATACGCGGTGGCGACGATCACGCTCATCGTCGGTCGCGCGCGACGAATGCGCGCGATCAATTCCCAGAACTGAGCGCGCGCGAGCGGATCCACGCCGGTCGTGGGCTCGTCGAGCACCAGCAGATCGGGATCGTGAATCAGCGCGCAACACAGCCCCAGCTTCTGCTTCATGCCCCCCGAGAGCTTGCCCGCCGGCCGGTCGAGAAACGCATGCAGGCCGGTGCTGTGCGTGAGGTCATCGATGCGGCGGCGCCGCTCCGGGGCATCGTGACCGAAGAGCCGCGCGAAGAATTGCAGGTTCTCCTCGACGGAGAGCGTCGGATAAAGATTCTTGCCGAGTCCCTGCGGCATATAGGCGATGCGCGGACACACGCGGTCGCGATGCGCCTTGCTCGCCATGTCGCCGCCGAGCGCTTCGACGGTGCCCGCTTGGACCACCCGCGCGCCCGCGATGAGCGACAGCAGGGTGGACTTGCCGACGCCGTCCGGACCGATCAGACCGACTATGCCATGGGCGGGGAGGTCCAGGCTGACGTTGTCCAACGCGACCGTCTTGCGGCCGTAACGCAGTGTCACGTCGGCGACGCGCACCACCGGCGGCAAGCGGCTGCCGGGCGGGGGCGATATCGAAGGCGAAGGTGGGGGCGGCACCGTCATGATGCGCGGCTCACTGCGGCAGCTTCGTTTGCAATTGAGGCGGCCACGGCACCTGACGGTCGGTCTTCACCCAAGCGACGCCGGGCAGGCCCGTCTTCACTAGCGTCAGATGCTGTTGCAGCAATTCGGGCGCAATCTGCGCGCGCACGCGGAACATCAGCTTCTGGCGCTCGCTCTCGGTTTCGACGGTCTTCGGCGTGAACTGCGCCGTGCTCGAGACGAAGGACAGGGTCGCGGGAATGACGTACTGGGGCGCTGCGTCGAGCACGATGCGAACGTCGGCGCCCATGGCGAGACGGCCGGCCACCGTTTCCGGCAGGAAGAACGTCATGTACACATCCGACAGGTCGACGAGGTTGAGCACCTTGCCGCCCGCCGCCAGCACTTCGCCGGGTTGCGCTACGCGAAATTGCACGCGGCCGTCGCGCGGCGCCTTGAGTTCGCTGTCGGCGATGTCGGCTTCGATACGGTGGATGGTGGCCTGCGCGGCTTCGACTGTCGATTTCGCGCCAATCACCTGGGCGTTGGCCGCCTCCACCGCCGATTGCGCGGCGGCGACCTGCGCGCGCGCCGCGGTAACGGCGGCGCGCGTGCTGCGAACGCGCGCACGATCGTCGTCCAACTCCTGCACCGACGACGCCCCTTCTTTCGACAGGGTCTCCGAGCGCGACAGACGCCGCGCGGCGGCATCGAGTTCGGCCTCGCGTGCCGCCACGTTCGCCTCGGCCGTCGCCTTGTCCGACACGCGCGCGGCGGCCTGTGCCTGAATCGCCGCCACGTTGGTCACAGCCTGTCGATACTGGGCACTGGCCTCGTCGCGCTGCGCGTTGAGCGTGTCGATCTGCATCTTGGCAAGCACCTGGCCCGCTTTCACGAAATCGCCCTCCCGAACGTAGATGGCTTCGACACGCCCGCCGAGTTTGGTGGCGATGTCGACTTCGGTGGCTTCGATACGGCCGTTGCCGCTGGCAAACCCTTCTCCCGGCCCGGCATTTCGGAAGGTCGTCCATCCGTACCAACCCAGACCGATCACGGCGAGCACGATCAGGGCGGGAACCAGTGTCTTGGCGTTGGGGAGCGTCATTGGGGGCTGACCTCGGGCATTGAGTGAGCGGCCGGCGCGGTGTACGCCGGACTCGCTGGGCCGGCCGGGTCGGCAGGCGGCGGCACGGCGAGCCGCGGTGTGCGAGCGAACGGTCCGCCCGGCGCATCCGCAGGGGGTATGCGCCGGCTGCCGCCCCCGAGCGCCGTATAGAGCGACACCCGTGCGGAGAGCAGCGCGCGGCGTGTCTGCACGGTCTGTTGCTCGATGGCGAGTAGGTCGCGTTGGGCGTCGAGCACTTCGAGAAACGCGGCCGCACCGTGGTCGTAGCGCAGCTTGGCGAGCCGTGCGCGCTCGGCCTGGGCGTCCTGCGTGGCTTGCAGGATCGTGACCTGATCGGCCAACCAGCGGCGCGCACTCAGGGCGTCGGCGACATCGCGAAATGCGCCCTGGATCGTCTTCTCGTAATTCGCGACCGACTCCACGCGCCGCGCTTCGGCGAGATCGAGATTGTTGACGAGGCGTCCACCCTGGAAGATCGGCAGACTGAGGCTGGGCGTGAACGTCCATGCGGCGCTGCCGGCCTTGAACAGGCCATCGAGCGCGCTGCTCGCCGTGCCCACCGAGCCGGTGAGCGTGATCTGCGGGAAGAAGGCCGCGCGCGCCGCGCCGATGTTGGCGTGTGCCGCGCGCAACTGATATTCGGCCGCGATGATGTCGGGCCGGTCCTCCAACAACGATGACGGCAGGCCGGGGTCGAGTTCGCGCATCAGACGGGCATCGTCGAGCGTGGTGTCGATGGCCGGCGCTGACGTGTCGATCGGCACGCCCACGAGCACCTGCAGCGCGTGCGCCTGTGCGGCCCGCTGCAGCTGAAGTTGGGCGACGAGCGCGCGGGCCTGCTGCCAGAGGGTCGTGACTTCGGTGAGATCGAGCCTCGAGGTCGCGCCGACCTGCTCGCGGCGAGTGAAGATGCGCAGCGACTCGGCGCGGCTGTCGACCGTCTGCTGCGCCAAGGCGATGCGCTCGTCGAATTCGCGCAGGTTCAGCCACGTTTGTGCGACCTGCGAGATCAGGCTGAGCGCCAGCGCGCGTCGAGCCGCGTCGGACGCCAGGTAGTCGTCGAGCGCGGCATCCTTCAGATTGCGGATCCGCCCCCAGAAGTCCAGCTCCCACGTCGACAGGCCGAGGCCGACCTGATATTGGCTGCTGATATAGGGGTTGCCGGTGAGACTGAGATCGCCGGGCAGACGTTGACGTGTCTGGTTGCCGCCCACGCCGAGCGACGGCAGTTGATCGGCGCGTTGAATCCCGTACACCGCTCGCGCTTGTTCGACCCGGGCGAGCGCGACGCGCAGATCGCGATTGTTGGCCAGGGCGGTTTCGATAAGCACGCGCAGCCGGGGATCGGCGAAATACTCGCGCCAGTCGAGCCCGGACGCCGGCCGCGCGGCCGCCGTGGCCGGCGACGTGGTGGCATCTTGGGGCCACACGTCGGCGACCGGCGGTGCCGGGCGTTCGTAGCGAGGCGCCAGCGAAAGACAGCCGCCAAGCAGGGTCGCGACGAGCGCGGCAATCACGGGCGTCGCGGCGGTGTTCGCGACGCCCGAACGCCTGGGTGAATTGCAGGGTTTCGCCATAGAAGTCCCAACCTCCCGACGGACACTCCACTATAGCGCGGCGACGCCGCAGGGCGCATGCGGGAGGGGGTGAAAATGGCGAACGCTTGTGCTAAATCAACAAGGGCTCCGAGTCGAGGTTCGATTCGGAGCCCTGCTTATTCCGCTATTGCACCCGGCCGATATTACCGAGGCCGCTGCGTCTCGAACGGGCACAGGCGTGACATCGGTGCGGCGGCGCGGCGCCTGGAAGGCTGCGCCGCACGGATCAGTATTCGGCGTCGAGGCCGTCCTGCACCTGCTCGGCCGCCCGCAGCACGGCGCGCGCCTTGTTTTCCGTCTCTTGCCATTCGGATTCGGGCACCGAATCGGCCACGATGCCGGCCGCGGCCTGCACATAGAGATTGCCGTCCTTGACGACACCGGTGCGGATTGCGATGGCGACATCCATTTCGCCGCCGAACGAGAGGTATCCCACGGCGCCGCCGTAAAGGCCGCGCTTGACGGGCTCGAGTTCGTCGATCAGTTCCATCGCGCGAACCTTCGGCGCGCCGGTGAGCGTGCCGGCCGGGAACGTCGCGCGCAGTACGTCGATATTCGACAGCCCCGGTTGCAGCCGGCCTTCCACCGAACTCACGATGTGCTGCACGTGCGAGTATTTCTCAATCACCATCTTGTCGGTGACTTCGACGGTGCCGGTTTGGGCGATGCGGCCGACATCATTGCGCGCCAGATCGATGAGCATGACGTGCTCGGCGATTTCCTTCGGATCTCCAAGCAATTCGGTGGCCAGTTCGGCGTCGCGCTCGGGCGTGGCACCGCGCGGACGCGTGCCGGCAAGCGGGCGAATCGTCACGATTTCCTGCTCGCCGTCGGGCGTTTGCCGACGCTCCTGCCGCACGAGGATCTCGGGCGATGCGCCGACCACCTGGAAGTCGCCGAAGTTATAGAAGTACATGTACGGCGACGGATTGAGCGAGCGCAGGGCACGGTAAAGCGAGAGCGGGGCATCGCGATACGGCTTGATGAGACGCTGGCCCACTTGCACCTGCATCAGCTCGCCGGCGGCGATGGCGTCTTTGGCCTTGGCCACGGCTGCGAGGTAGTCTGGCTTGGCAAATTCGCGGAAAGTTTCGGTGCGCACGCTGCCGGACGTGACCGGCGCGTCGACCGGCGCCTTCAGACGAGTGCGCAGCTCGCGCAGACGCAGGCGAGCCTTCGAAAACGCTTCGGGCTGGGTCGGGTCCGCATAGATGATGAGGTAGAGCTTGCCGGTCAGATTGTCGATCACGGCGAGTTCTTCGGTGAGCAGCAACTGGATGTCGGGCAGGTTCAGGTCGTCGTGCGGGGTGGTGTGCGCCAGTTTCTTCTCGATGTAGCGCACGGCGTCGTAGCCGAAGTAGCCCGCGAGACCGCCGCAAAAGCGCGGCATGCCCGGGCGCAGGGCCACCTTGAAGCGTGCCTGGAACTCGGTGATGAACGCCAGCGGGTCGCCGTCGTGCGTCTCGACGACGACGCCGTCGCGCACGACTTCGGTCTTCGGGCCGAAGCTGCGCAGCAGCGTGTGGGCCGACAGGCCGATGAACGAGTAGCGGCCGAAGCGTTCGCCGCCGACCACCGATTCGAGCAGGAAGGTGTTCGCGCCGCGCCGGTCGCCCAGCGCGAGCTTCAAATACAGCGAGAGCGGCGTGTCGAGATCGGCCAGCGCCTCGGCGATCAGCGGAATGCGGTTAAAGCCTTGGTTGGCCAGCGATTTGAATTCGAGTTCGGTCATTTTGCACTCTGCCTGCAAGTTTGCCGGCGGGCGTTCCCGCAAATTCGGCGTGGATTGGCGTTGAGAATACCTGAGTCGTGTCGGGGTGGGGGTGCTGAACCACGTCGAGCTTCGTGAACGCGCGCGCACCGGCAATGCGATGGCGCTTGCCGCGGCTCGGCGAACCCGCGCACTGTGCGAGACAGCGCGCCGAGGTATGACGTCTTGGGAACAACAACGATGCAAGAAACGGGTTGCCGAAGACGAACTTCAGCGGTCCCGGCCACCCCTTGGAAGGGTTCAGCAGGACCAGCGTCGCCAGGGCCAGGCCCCCCGGTCGATCACGCTCAGACTCCGTTTCTTGTTCAGGAACATGCGCTTGAATGCAGTGTGGAAGATGGCGAACTCAGCTCGCCAGTGCGGGCGCAGCCTTGGGCAAAATCGCCCGGGCGGCGCCCAGAATGGAGCCGACTATACCATCCGTGTCGATCGTTTGTACAGATTCGCCATGGTTGTAGCCATACGGCACGGTCAACGACCGGCAGCCGGCCGCGCGGGCCGCCTGGGCGTCGTTGCCCGAGTCCCCGACCAGCACGGCTTGCGCCGGCGACACGCCGAAGACTTCGCACGCCTTGACGAGCGGCATCGGGTCCGGCTTGCGCCTGGGCCACGAGTCGCCGCCATACACCAGGTCGAACTGATCGGTCAGGTCGTAATGCGCGAGCAACGCGACCGCGAAGCGATGCTGCTTGTTGGTGATGCAGGCCACGGGCAGACCGGCGGCGCGCAAGGCGGCCAGTCCTTCGCGCACTTCGGGATAAAGCGTCGTGTGGGCGCCGTTGATCGACGTGTAGACGGCTTCGTACTTGTCCTGTGCCCGTTCGAACAGGCCGTCGATCTCCGCGTCGGCGAAGCGCTCGGCGAGGGTCTTGCGGATGAGATTGGCGGTGCCCTTGCCGACAAACGTCATCAGGCGCTCGGTCGGCACCGGCGCTACACCCAGATCGGCCAGCATGGCGTTCAGCGCCATGCCGAAGTCGCCCGCCGTGTCGACGAGCGTGCCGTCGAGGTCGATCAGCACCGCGCGAATGCCGTCCAGCTGGAGGTCTTGGGTATCGGTCATGCCACGCTCGCCAGTTGGGCGCGCATCTGGTCGATGACCGCCTTGTAGTCGGGTTTGCCGAAGATGGCGGAGCCGGCGACGAACGTGTCCGCCCCGGCGGCCGCGATCTCGGCGATGTTCTCGACCTTCACGCCGCCGTCGATTTCCAGACGAATCTCGTGACCGGTCTCGGCCGTGTAGGCGTCGATCCGGGCACGCACGGCGCGCAGTTTGTTGAGCGCTTCGGGAATGAACGATTGGCCGCCGAAGCCGGGGTTCACCGACATGATGAGCACCATATCGAGACGATCCATCACGTGGTCGAGGTAATGCAGCGGCGTGCCCGGGTTGAACACGAGACCGGCTTTGCAACCGTGGTCGCGAATCAGGGAGAGCGTGCGGTCGACATGTTCCGACGCTTCCGGGTGGAACGTGATCAGGTTTGCACCGGCCTTGGCGAAATCGGGCACGATGCGATCGACTGGGCGTACCATCAGATGCACGTCGATCGGTACGTCCACGTGCGGGCGGATCGCTTCGCACACCATCGGGCCGATGGTCAGGTTGGGAACGTAATGGTTGTCCATCACGTCGAAGTGAATCCAGTCGGCGCCTGCCGCCACGACGTTGCGGACTTCTTCGCCCAGCCGGGCAAAGTCGGCGGACAGGATGCTGGGGGCGATACAGAATTGCGTCATGGCGGGCGGGGGAAGGGCGTCAAAAGCGACATTTTAAAGCTTTCGCATGATGCCTGCCGGCCGTGGGCCGAACCGGCGGGCGCCGATACCCTTCGAATCGGTCGCCGGCTGGCGTCTTTGCCGGTTGCGACCCGCGACGACTTGCCGCAGAATGCGTTGCAAAACGCCACCAGAGAGCCCGCATGCGCTACAGGAACACCCGATGAGCCAGTATGAATTTACCGTCACAGTGCGCCCGCAATACCTCCCGGAGCAATCGGAACCGGATCGCCGGCAATTCGCCTTTGCCTACACGATCACGATTCGCAACAGTGGGGAAGTGCCGGCACAACTGATCTCGCGCCATTGGGTGATTACCGACGGCGATAACCATGTGCAGGAAGTCAACGGCCTGGGCGTGATCGGGCATCAACCGTTCCTGCAGCCCGGTGAGCAGTTCGAGTATACGAGCTGGGCGATGGTCGCCACGCCGATCGGCACCATGCGCGGCGAGTACTTTTGCGTGGCCGAGGATGGCACGCGTTTCGACGTTCCCATCGCCGAATTCGCGCTGACCATGCCGCGCACGTTGCACTGAGCCGGGCATGCGCGCATCGTTCGGACGTCAGCGGCGGTCGTCGGACCAGTCTTCGCGTTTGAGCGGATCGTCGGCCGCGCCTGCGGCCGCGTCCCGATCGCGCGAATCCACCGGGTCGACGGTATCGCTCGGCATCGGCCGGATCGCCCGCATCGGGCGAACCCTGCGTTGGGGCGACGGCTTGCGACGCATCACCACAATCGCGGCGACGATCGCGATCGCCAGCAACACCTCCGGCAAGACCAGCAAGGCCGGATATTCATCGAACAGATTACCCATGACGCTCTTCCTGACGAAGTTCGGGTGGTGGCGCGCCGGCCGGGGCCTGGCGTTCGCCGCGTTTGCCGCATTGCTCTACGGTTGTTCGAGTGTGCCTCCGACGAGCACGTCCCGTCCAGGTACGCCACCGTCGACCGTGGCCACGCCGCCCTCGGGCGCGGGCCGCATGCAGCCCGTGTCGTGGTCGCAGGTCGACGGCTGGCAGGACGACTCGCTCATCGGCGCGCGCCTCGCGCTCGCCCAGAGCTGCGTGAAGCTCGGCCGTCAAACCAACTGGCAACCTGCGTGCCGCGCGTCCGAGCGTATCGACGATCTGGATCCGGCTGCGGTTCGGCAGTTCTTCGAACAATACTTTACGCCGTTTCGCATCGCGAACGCCGACGGCACACAGACGGGTCTGATCACGGGCTACTACGAGCCGTTGCTGCACGGCTCGCGCGTGCGTGGCGGCGTGTATCAGACACCGCTTTACAAATGGCCCACCGGGCGCCGCGCCGGATCGCTGCCCGCGCGCGCCGAACTCATGCGCAGCGGCATTCTGCGCGGCCACGAGCTGGTGTACGTCGACGATCCGGTCGAGGCCTTCTTCCTGCAGGTGCAGGGCTCGGGGCAGGTATTGCTCGACGATGGCACGATCATGCGCGTGGGCTACGCGGGCAACAACGACCAACCATACAAGTCGATCGGACGCTGGCTGATCGATCATGGCGAGATCACACCCGCGCAGGCGACGATGCAGGGGATTCGCGCGTGGGCGCGTGCCAATCCGTCGCGCGTCGATGCCTTGCTCGATGTGAACCCGCGTTTCGTCTTTTTCCGCGAGATGCCGAATCACGGCGTGGGCGGTATCGAGGGGCCGGTGGGCGCCTTGGGCGTGCCGCTCACGGCGGAGCGATCGATCGCCGTGGATCCGGCCTCGATCCCACTTGGCAGCCCGGTGTTCCTCGCGACCACGCGCCCGCCGTTCGGTGCCCAGGCGAATACCCCGATCAACCGGTTGATGTTCGCGCAGGACACCGGCAGCGCCATCAAGGGCGGCGTGCGCGCCGATTTCTTCTGGGGGCTGGGCGACGACGCCGGCGATCTGGCCGGGCGGATGCGCCAGAGCGGCCGCATGTGGGTGTTCCTGCCCAATCAGTGAGCGTCGAGCGTCAACGAAAAAGCCCGCGAATCGATCGCGGGCTTTTTTTCATCGTGACGGACCACGGCCGGCGCTTATCGCACCCGCTTGTCCAAAACGCGGCGTGCCTTGCCCACCGAGCGCTCGATGGCACCGACCGGCTTCACGCGCACCGCGCACGACACGCCGATGAGCGTCTTGATGTCGCGCTTGAGTTCGCCGCCCGCCGATTGCAGCGCCGTGTCGTCGTGGCTGCCGACGGCGGCCTCGACTTCAACGGCCATCGTGTCCATCGGGCCTTCCTTGTCCAGGATGATCTGATAGTGCGGCGAGAGCAACGGCTGGCGTAGCAGCAGTTCCTCGATCTGCGACGGGAAGACGTTCACGCCGCGAATGATCATCATGTCGTCGGAGCGGCCGGTGATCTTCTCCATGCGGCGCATCGTGCGCGCCGTGCCCGGCAGCAGGCGCGTGAGATCGCGCGTGCGGTAGCGGATGATCGGCAGCGCTTCCTTCGTGAGCGAGGTGAACACCAGTTCGCCGAACTCGCCGTCGGGCAGCACTTCTCCGGTCACCGGATCGATGATCTCGGGGTAGAAGTGATCTTCCCAGATCGTCGGGCCGTCCTTGGTCTCGGCACATTCACTGGCGACTCCGGGGCCCATCACTTCCGAAAGACCGTAGATGTCGACCGCGTCGATGCCCATGCGCTTCTCGATGGCCGAGCGCATGTCGTTCGTCCACGGCTCGGCGCCGAAGATGCCGATGCGCAGCGACGATTCCGCAGCCACCAAGCCTTGACGCTCAAGTTCGTCGGCAATCGCGAGCATGTAGCTCGGCGTGACCATGATGATGTCCGGCTTGAAATCCTGAATCAGTTGCACCTGCTTCTCGGTCTGGCCGCCGCCGAACGGGATCACGGTCAACCCGGCACGCTCGGCGCCGTAGTGCGCGCCGAGACCGCCCGTGAACAGGCCGTAGCCGTAGCTGACGTGCACCTTGTCGCCGCGACGCGCGCCGGCGGCACGGATCGAGCGCGCCACCAGATCGGCCCACGTGCTGATGTCGTTGGCCGTGTAGCCCACGACCGTCGGCTTGCCGGTGGTGCCCGACGACGCATGCACGCGCGAGACCTGCTCCATCGGTACGGCGAACATGCCGAACGGATAGCTGTCGCGCAGATCCTGCTTCGTCGTGAACGGGAACTTGGCCAGATCGGCCAGCGAGGTCAGATCGTCCGGGTGGACGCCGGCCTCATCGAACTTGCGGCGATACACCGGCGAATTCTCATAGGCATGCCGCAACGTCGTCTTCAGACGGTCGAGCTGAAGGGCGCGCAGTTCGTCGAGGCTCGCTTTCTCGATCGGCTCGAGCGGCAAGGCGGTGGTCATGACTGTCTCCTTGGGACTGGCTACTTACTAATACTCACTGATACGTGTGTGACTCGCGAACCCGTGCCTGGATGCGCGTGCTGCGGGGCCGTGTCAGACGACGCTGCCCTTGATCTGCGCGGACTTGCCGCGGAACATCGCGACGGCTTCGCCGGCCGAGTTCGTCAAGCGAATGTCGTAGATGCCGTGACGCCCCGAGAGCACCTGCTCCTGTGCCTCGGCCGTGAGCGTGTCGCCCCCCGAGACCGGCTTCAGGAACTCGATGCTGCACCCGGCGGCGACCGTGTTGATGTTGTAGCTGTTGCACGCGAAGGCAAAGGTCGAGTCGGCCAGCGTGAACATCAAGCCGCCGTGGCAGATGGCGTGGCCGTTGAGAAATTCGTCGCGAATACGCATCGTCATGCGCGCATAGCCCGGGCGCACTTCCTGCAACTCCATGCCGAGCCACTGGCTCGCGCGGTCGCTGCGGTACATCGATTCGCCCGTGGCGCGGGCGAGTTCTTCCGGTGTCATCTCACTGGTTGCCTTGGGGGCGGGGGAGGTCAGGCTCATCGTGTCTCTCGTGTTGTTATGGTGTCGGTCGATCAGCGGCCTTCGAACTTCGGCGCGCGCTTCTCTAGAAACGCGTTCACGCCTTCGGCATAGTCGTACGAGGCGCCGAGTGCGCGCTGTCCGTCGCGTTCGAGATCGAGTTGCTGGTCGAGCGTGTTGGTGGCCGAGGCATACAACGCTTCCTTGATCGTGGCGAGCGCCTTCGTGGGTTGCAACGCCAATTGCGCGGCGAGTTTCTGTGCTTCGGGCAGGAGCGCGTCATCGTCGACGCAGCGCCAGATCAGGCCCCACTGCTCGGCTTGTTCGGCCGAGAGCTTGTCGCCGAGCATCGCCAGTCCCATCGCGCGCGCCATGCCGACACGTTGCGGCAGGAACCACGTGCCGCCGGTGTCGGGCAGCAGACCGATCTTCACGAACGCCTGCAGGAAGTTGACCGACGCCCCCGCAAGCACAATGTCGCAGGCAAGCGCCAGATTCGCGCCCGCGCCCGCCGCGATGCCGTTCACTGCGGCAATCACCGGCAGCGGCATCGCGCGCAGCTTGCGCACGAGCGGGTTGAAGTTTTCGTCGATCAGCGCCCCGAGATCGGTCGAGGCCCCCGGCGTGAAGTCCAGATCCGCCAGATCCTGCCCGGCGCAGAAGCCGCGGCCGGCACCGGTCAGCACAATGGCGCGCGCGCCTTGTGCCTGGGCGGTATCGAGGGCATCGCGCAACGCCGCGTGCATCTCCCGCGTGAAGCTGTTGAGCTTCTCGGGGCGGTTGAGCGTGATCGTCGCGACGTTGGCTTGCAGCGTCAGTTGAACCGTGGCGGTCATCGGTGTCTTCCTCCGGGTGTCGTGATATCGAATGAGCGGAACAGGGCTGGCGATCAGAGGCGCTCAATGGCGATCGCGATGCCCTGGCCCACGCCGATACACATCGTGCACAGCGCGTAGCGTCCGCCGGTTCGGTGCAACTGATACATCGCCGTGGTGACCAAACGCGCACCCGAGGCACCCAGCGGGTGGCCCAGCGCAATCGCCCCGCCGTTCGGGTTCACGCGGGCGTCGTCGTCGGCAACGCCGAGCTGACGCAACACCGCCAGACCCTGGCTCGCGAAGGCTTCGTTCAGTTCGATCACATCGAACTGATCCAGCGTCATGTTCAATTGGCGCAGCAGCTTGAGCGTGGCCGGGGCCGGGCCAATGCCCATGATGCGGGGGGGCACGCCGGCGGTCGCCATGCCGAGCACGCGCGCGCGGGGCGTGAGGCCGTGCAGCTTGGCGGCGCTCTCGCTCGCGAGCAACAGCGCGCATGCGCCGTCGTTCACGCCGGAGGCATTGCCCGCGGTCACGGTGCCGTCCGCACGGACCACGCCCTTGAGCTTGGCCAGCGCTTCGAGGCTCGTGGCGCGCGGATGCTCGTCACGGTCGACGACGATCGGATCGCCCTTCTTTTGCGCGATCGAGACCGGTGTGATTTCCTGCGCGAGCGTGCCGTCGGCCTGCGCGCGCGCCGCCTTCTCCTGGCTGCGCACGGCGAAGCGGTCCTGATCTTCGCGGCCGATCTTGAAGTCGTCGGCGACGTTTTCGGCCGTCTCCGGCATCGAATCCACGCCGTACTGCGCCTTCATCAGCGGGTTGATGAAACGCCAGCCGATGGTCGTGTCGAAGATGGCGGCCTGGCGCGAAAACGCACTGTCGGCCTTGCCCATTACAAATGGCGCGCGGGTCATCGATTCGACGCCGCCGGCGATCATCAGCCCGGCTTCGCCCGCCTTGATGGCGCGTGCGGCCGTGCCGATGGCGTCCATGCCCGAGCCGCACAGGCGGTTGAGCGTGGCGCCCGGCACGTCGATCGGCAACTCGGCGAGCAGCGATGCCATGCGGGCCACGTTACGGTTGTCTTCGCCGGCCTGATTGGCGCAACCGTAGATGACATCGTCGATCAGGGTCCAGTCGACGTTCGGATTGCGCGCCATGAGCGCCTTGAGGGGAACCGCGCCGAGGTTGTCGGCGCGTACGTCCTTCAGGGCACCGCCGTAGCGGCCGATGGGGGTGCGGATCGCGTCGCAGATGAAAGCTTCGGTCATGATCGTTCGTTCCTGTCTTGACTTGGGGGGCGGGGCTTGCAAGGCGTGTCCGGCGGCGCGCGCAGCGCAAGGCTTCCCGTTCCCTTCTCTATATATAGATGTATCGGAGGCTCAGGCAGCGCCGGCGTCGGACTTGGCCGGCACATGGTGGCGGCTTTGCACGACACGGAAGCGATTCGCGACGAAGGCGGCGTCGGCCAGGCTCGCGTTGGCGGCCGGGTTGCCGCCCGTGCCGTGGTAATCCGAGTAGGCCGCGGATTGGTTCACGAACACGCCGCCCGTCAGGTTGAGCGACAGGGCCACGCGCCCTTCGATGGCGGCGTCGAGCGCCTGGGCCTCGCCCTCGGCGGACGTCGTATACGCCGACAGTGTGAGTGCGCCATGGTCGGCGGCGGTGCGTCCGGCCAGGGCGAACGCCTGGGCGCTGTTGTCCACGGCGATCACAAAGGCGATCGGGCCAAACCATTCGCGCGTGTAGGTGGCGTCGTCGGCCACATCGAGCGCGACGATCAGCGGCGTGCGCACGCGGGCGTCGGCGAAGGCCGGGTGCTGGAGCGTCTGGCTGTCGAGCACGACGCGGCCGACCTTGCGGGCGTCGTCGATGCGAGCCAGCACGCCTTCGTTCTGAATCGCGCCGAGCAGCTCAACGGCCTTGGCCGGGTCGCTGCACGTCTTCTGCACGCTGCCCGCGATGGCGGCGACCACTTCCTCGAACGACACCTTGCCGTCGGGCGTCTGGATGCCGTCGCGCGGAATGTAGATGTTCTGGGGCGCGGTGCACATCTGGCCCGAGTACAAGGCCAACGAGAAGCCAATGTTGCGGGCCATGCCCTTCAGGTCGTCCGTCGAATCGATCACGATCTGGTTCACGCCGGCCTTCTCGGTGTAGACCTGCGCCTGACGCGCGTGGGTCTCCAGCCAGTCGCCGTTGGCGGTGCTGCCCGTGAAGTCGATCACGCGCACTTCACCGCGCGTGGCCAGTTGCTGGACGATGGCGCCGTCGTTCGGGTTGGTGGCTGCGAGCGTCACGACATCCGGATCGAAACCGGCGTCGCGCAGGACCTCACGCGCGATCTTCACCGTGATGGCGAGCGGCAGGATCGCGCCCGGATGCGGCTTGACGATCACGGCGTTGCCGGTGGCCAGGCTGGCGAACAGGCCCGGATAACCGTTCCACGTCGGGAACGTGCAGCAGCCGAGCACCAGCGCCACGCCACGCGGCACGACCGTATAGCGCTTTTCCATGGCGAGCGGCGGGTTCTTGCCCTGCGGCTTTTCCCAATAGGCGCCCGCCGGGATGCGGCGCAGTTCGTCCCACGCATAGGCCACGGCTTCGAGGCCGCGGTCTTGCGCGTGCGGGCCGCCGGCCTGGAAGGCCATCATGAACGCTTGGCCCGTCGTGTGCATCACGGCATTGGCGATTTCAAAGCTGCGCGCGTTCAGGCGGTTGAGAATTTCCAGCGATACGCCGACCCAGGCGTCCGGGGTGGCGGCGCGCCATGCCTTGTGGGCGTCGCTCACGCGGGCGAGCAGGGCGTCGATCTCGAAACCGGGATATGTCGTGCCGAGCGCGAAGCCGAACGGGGAGACCTCCTGGCCGACGCTACCCGTGCTGCCGCGCTGTTCCAACGGGAAGGCGGCATTCAGATACTGTTTGAAAGCGGCTTCGCCGTCGGCGGCGGCCGTCTCGCCATAAGCACGCGGGCTCGGCATTTCCGTAAACGGGCTCCAGTAACCACGCGTGGCGATGGCCTGA
Organism: Pandoraea cepalis; assembly: GCF_902459665.1. Classification (GTDB taxonomy): domain Bacteria; phylum Pseudomonadota; class Gammaproteobacteria; order Burkholderiales; family Burkholderiaceae; genus Pandoraea; species Pandoraea cepalis. The sequence goes on from NZ_CABPSL010000007.1 coordinate 230,182, forward strand.
AGGGCGCGCTCGAGAGTCTCTTGGTGTTTGGCGAAGAGGGGATGAGTCATGGTTGTGGATCTGTCCGTGTCGGGATGCGGCTGGCGGATTCGCTGTCTGCCGACGGGCGGCAAGACGCAGGTGACGGCACCGGGTCGTCGTCGATCACTTTCATCGACATTAATTAACCGACCGGTTGGTTTGTTAATATAGCACCAAATCTTCCGGGCGTGGCACACGATGATGCCGGGTTTTCCCCAACGGCTTTGGTGGCGTCCCGAGAGTTGAGCTTAGGCGGTGGCGATGACGGTGATGAGGCTGTGCCCCGGCTGTCGTGGCGGTGACTCGGCGCGGAGCGCGGGTCGTCTGCTTGGCGGAACGCCAGGTGCGTGGCCAGGGGATCGATGGCATCATGCCTAACCACTGCAGTTGACGCCTGGCGGGTCTTGTTACCCCTGCTCGCCGTGTGCGCCGCAGCGCTGTTGCGAACCAACGGTGTGTCCATCGCCTGATGCCTGTTTCCGGTGACTGCCAGGGTATCGATGTCCTGAGTGCGCCGGCCCCCGAAACAAAAGACGAGACTTTGACTGGAGGAAGAAGAGGATGACGTACGAGAATATTCTGGTGGAAACGCGCGGCCGCGTCGGCCTGATCACGCTGAATCGTCCGAAAGCGCTCAACGCGCTGAACGATGCGCTGATGGACGAACTGGGCACCGCGCTCACGGCGTTCGATGCCGACGAAGCCATCGGCTGCATGGTGATTACCGGTGGCGAGAAGGCGTTCGCTGCGGGCGCCGACATCGGCATGATGTCGAAATACACCTTCGCGGATGTATTCAAAGGTGACTACATCACGCGCAACTGGGAAACGGTGCGCCGCATTCGCAAGCCGGTCATCGCGGCCGTGTCGGGTTTCGCGCTCGGCGGCGGCTGTGAACTGGCGATGATGTGCGATTTCATCATCGCCGCCGAGAACGCCAAGTTCGGCCAGCCGGAAATCAAGCTTGGCGTGATCCCGGGCGCCGGCGGCACGCAGCGTCTGACGCGCGCCGTATCGAAAGCCAAGGCCATGGACATGTGCCTGACCGCGCGTTTCATGGACGCCACCGAGGCCGAGCGCGCTGGGCTGGTATCGCGCGTGGTACCGCTCGAGACGCTGCTCGACGAGGCGATCGGCGCGGCCAACACCATCTGCGAATATTCATTGCCGGTCGTGATGGCGGCGAAGGAAGCCGTCAACCGCGCATTCGAGTCAACGCTCGACGAAGGCGTGCAGTTCGAGCGCCGGATGTTCCATTCTCTCTTCGCGCTTGAGGATCAGAAGGAAGGCATGGCCGCGTTTGTCGAGAAGCGCAAACCGGTTTTCAAACATCGCTGATTCTGGCGTGCAGTACCGTGACGACCTCCTGCGGGGAGGTCGTCCTATGATAGGCTGCCGGTTTTTTCAGCAAGGGACAAAACGATGTCGATCAACCGACGCACATTTGCGCTGGCCTTAGTCGTGGCCTCGGGGCTGCTGTTGGGTGCCTGCGGGAAGAAGGAGGAATCGGCGGCGGGCCGGTCGGCGGGAGCGGACGGCGCGCAGACGGTGTACGTCGTCGGCACGGACGCCGCCTACGCGCCATTCGAATTCGAAACCGATACCCGGCAGATTGCCGGCTTCGACATCGATGTGATGAAGGCGGTCGCGGACAAGGCGGGCATCTCCGTGCGTTTCGTCAATACGCCGTTCGAGGGGATCTTCAATTCGTTGGTTCAGGGCGATAGGGACATTCTGATTTCGGCGATCACGATCACCGACGAGCGTCGTAAGCAGATGGATTTCTCGGCGCCTTACTTCGAGGCGTCGCAGTTGATTGCCGTGCCGCTGAACTCGACCGTGCAGAAATTCGACGATCTGAAGTCCCTCAAGGTGGGCGTGCAGACGGCCACCACGGGCGACGAGGTGGTGCAGAAGCTCATGGGCAAGAACAATCCGTCGGTTAAACGCTTTGAAGGCACGCCGCTCGCCATGAAGGAGCTGGAGGCCGGCGGTGTCGACGCGGTGGTGGCGGACAACGGCGTCGTGGTGAACTTTGTTGCCAACAACCCGGATGCCAAGCTGCGTACGGTCTCCGATAGCAGCTTTCCCAAGGAGTATTACGGGATCGCAGTACGCAAGGGGGATGCCGAGTTGCTGGGCAAGATCAACAAGGGGATCGAGGCGATCAAGGCGGACGGGACATATGACGCCATCTTCGCGCGCTACTTCGGCAAGAAGTCCTGAGGTTTGTCATACCAAGGCATTTGCGGGCGCCGTGATCATTTAAAGAAACCCCGTCACGTATCGTGACGGGGTTTTTTCATGGGTTTTCAAATTATTTTCACAAAGGGCTTGCCAGGGTACGGGGTTTTCACTAATATTCCGTCTCTCGCAACGACAGCGACGCAGCGAAAGCGGCGAAGCGGTGGGGGCGACGGGCTGGAAAGCCCGGTGGTTGGTGGTTTTAGAGCTGGTGAGTTGCTACGGCGACGAGCGAAGAAGGCGAAAAAAACTGTTGACGACGACGAGAAGCTGCGACATAATCTTGCTTCTCTGCTGCAGATGCA
>NZ_CABPSL010000008.1 GCF_902459665.1 Pandoraea cepalis
TTCATGCCAACTCCTCATCTGAGCTGAGGAGCCATTATCCCTAGATTTGATTGGTACGAAATTTTCAGGACAGGTCAGCTTCGCCGCCGGACGTCGTTTGGATGTCCACAACGCCGCTGTTCGCCAGGCGCAAGCGGTCGAGGGTCGAGCGCGTAAACGACAGCTCGCCGTCGCCCTCGTTCGTGATTTCGGCATCTCCGCCGGATGACGAAGCAAACATGAGCATCCCAGAATTGATGATCGATGATTGCTTGGCGCCAGCGTCAGAAAAGCCTACGTCACCGCCTTGCGAAATCAAGATGCTGCTGCTACCGGCGTCGGAACCGTAAAACCCGAGACTCCCACCGTCACGGATCGCAATGCGCGCATTTCCCGCCGTGGTACCGGTGTCAAAGTTAACGCGCCCCCCCGCATCTAATTTGCTGCCACCCGAATCTTCGTCAACCGGAAGGCTATCGCCCTCACGAACGCCAACGTCGATACTTCCCGCGCCTGCGTGCGCATCGCCCTGGCTGACGCCCGCGGTAGCGGATTCATCGGCATCGCGACCGGCCGTGATCTCCACCACGCCATCGGCATCAACGCGAACGCCTTTGCTGCCTTCCTCAAACGACAAATTGCCTTCAGTACCGACGGCAATGCTCAGCTTTCCCGCACCCTCAATTCCCTGAAGGATATTCAGTTCACCGTTCTTGACGTCCAAGCGGTGATCCGCCCCTTCCAATAGACGCAACGTACCGACATCTCGCACGCTATCCGCCGTTCCTGTCAGCGGGTTCGACGCCGCGCCAGAATGTTGCGTGATTTCAAGAATGGTTTTCTCGTTGATCAGGTCGCCGCCACTCGTCTTCTGGATGTCGGCAAACTTGCCGCTCAAGTTATCGACCGCCCACGAACCGACTTCCTTGGCCTGTCCGTTCGCCATCTCGGCCTTCAACTCGAATCGGTTGACGAGTTCGTGCAACGACTGACCGTCAGCGATATCCAGCGTCTTCAGCGTCTCCTTGGCGCTTTCCAGCTTCTCCGAAAGCGCAAGCGCATCGGCCTTGATCGTCTTGAGGTTGGATTCACGAGACAAGAAGGCCGAGAATTTAGCGACTTCCTCGGCTCGCGCCTCGTCGCTCGCCCCGACTACCAGGTTCGCAGCTTCCTTGATTTTTTTAAGATCCTCGACGCTCATCCAATCGATATAATCCAGGGGCTTTCCGTCCGTTCCAGTTTCCGCCGACTTGAGCATCTCATCAGCTCTGGAGGCAATCCACACAAGTCCCTCATTCTGCTTTTCCAGAACTTCAACCTTAAGAATATCCCGGACTTTTTCCGCGCTTGACAGCCACGTCTGTTCCCGATTGAACGCTTCGTTCTTTTCGTCATTCGCCTTCGCAATCTCTTTGATTTGCGACTCCAGCGCACTCACAATGTGCGCCTTATGCTGCTGAACGATGACGTCAGCCGTCTCGACTTCCGCCACCGCGACAGTCGGGAACGCCGTGGCCGCCACCATCGCCGCCACTGCCATACCAATCTTCGTCTGACGCAACGCGCCAACCTTTTGAGACTTTCCTAGCATCTGATACTCCCCTTGTTTCATTCAAAAGAATCAACGACGTCGGCCACGGTCTCTTCGAGAGCGGCATAGGGGTCGTCAATGGAAGGGAGCGATTCTAGGAGACGAACAATCGAATTCTCGATTGCAGAGAGTTAATTTGGTTTATTTTCCTACGACAAATCGTATTTAATAACTTTGGGACAAATCACAACAATAAATAAAAATACCCATCGCAAATGCCTCAAATAGCGCGAATTTACTGGCCCAGTTAACCCAAAAGCACCATCAAAAATCACCGCAAATAACGGCATGCATAGCACATTTAGGTCATTTCCCGATTCCGCTTTAATTCCTACCCGCGACATCGAGAAGCCATAAAAAAACCCGCCGTGCCCTTTCGGGCACGACGGGTTTTCCGTCCTTCTTACCGGCAAACGGGCCTTACGGCCGCCTGCGCGCGCTCAGACGCACACGCATCACACGCGCTCTCGCGTCGTCATCGACTCAGGCCACCGGCTTGCGCTTGGGCTTGATATCGGTGCTGTCGATTTCCTCGAGCACGTCGCGGAACTCCGCGATGTCCTCGAAGCTGCGATATACCGACGCAAAGCGGATGTACGCGATCTTGTCGAGCCGCTTCAACTCGCGCATCACCAGCTCGCCGATGCGCTGACTCATCACTTCGCGCTCCGCACCGGCCAGCAGCTTGTATTCGATACGCGCAATCGCGGCATCCATCGCTTCGGCACTCACAGGGCGCTTGCGGATCGCCAACTGCATGCTGGCGCGCACCTTCGCGCGGTCGTACTCGGCGCGGCTGCCGTCTTTCTTGACGACCGCCGGCATCGCCAGCTCGACACGCTCGTACGTGGTGAAACGCTTGTCGCACGCCGGGCATTTCCGGCGCCGCCGGATGGCGGCGCCATCTTCCGCTTCACGCGAGTCGATGACTTGCGTGTCGTCGTGACGGCAGAACGGGCAGCGCATGCGGGCGGCGTCCGGCGCTTAGCCGTAGACCGGGAAGCGCTTCGTCAACTCAGCCACTTGTGCGCGCACGCGGGCCAGGTTGTCGGCGTCTTCCGGGTTTTCCAGCACGTCGGCGATCAGGTTGCCGACGAGTTCGGCTTCAGCTTCCTTGAAACCGCGCGTCGTCATGGCCGGCGAGCCCAGACGCACGCCGCTCGTCACGAACGGCTTTTCCGGATCGTTCGGAATGGCGTTCTTGTTCACAGTGATGTGCGCTTCGCCCAGCGCCGCTTCCGCGGCCTTGCCGGTGATGTGCTTGGCGCGCAGGTCAACCAGCATCACGTGCGATTCGGTCTTGCCCGACACGATACGCAGGCCGCGCTTGACCAGCGTCTCGGCCATCACGCGGGCGTTCTTCACGACTTGTTCCTGGTACGCCTTGAATTCCGGCGACGCGGCTTCCTTGAACGCGACGGCCTTGCCGGCGATCACGTGCATGAGCGGGCCGCCCTGGATGCCCGGGAAGATGGCGGAGTTGATCGGCTTCTCGAACTCGGCCTTCATCAGGATCACGCCGCCGCGCGGGCCGCGCAGGCTCTTGTGCGTGGTCGTCGTCACGAAGTCGGCATGCGGCACCGGGTTCGGGTACACACCGGCGGCGATCAGACCGGCATAGTGCGCCATGTCGACCATGAAGTACGCGCCGACCGACTTGGCGATCTGCGACATACGCTCAAAGTCGATCCTCAAGGCGAAGGCCGAGGCGCCCGCCACGATCATCTTCGGCTTGTGCTGCTGCGCGAGCTTCTCGGCAGCGTCGTAATCGATGTCTTCGTTCTCGTTCAGGCCGTAGCTCACCACGTTGAACCACTTGCCCGACATGTTGACCGGCGAGCCGTGCGTGAGGTGGCCACCGTGCGCCAAGCTCATGCCCATGATCGTGTCGCCCGGCTTGAGCATGGCGAAGTACACGCCCTGGTTAGCCTGCGAGCCCGAGTTCGGCTGCACGTTCGCGGCTTGCGCGCCGAACAGCGCCTTCACGCGGTCGATGGCCAGTTGTTCCACGATGTCGACATACTCGCAACCACCGTAGTAGCGCTTGCCCGGATAACCTTCCGCATACTTGTTGGTCAGTTGCGAGCCCTGCGCTTCCATCACGGCCGGGCTGGTGTAGTTTTCCGATGCGATCAGCTCGATGTGGTCTTCCTGACGCTGATTTTCTTTCTGAATCGCAGCCCAAACGTCGGGATCGACGGAGGCAACGGTGGATTTCGATTTGTCGAACATGGCGTTTCCGTTGAATTGAACAGATTTTCCGGGAGGGGATGGCGCAGCGCATCTTCCTTTGTGCTTCGGAAGACGATAGACAGGGCAGCACCAACCATCACGGCTGCCCAGGCGAACGGCAAATAAGACCCCGGCGCTTCCCGGTGGGTTGCTCCACCTCGGGCACACAAGGCTGTGCACCCTAATCGCCAGTCACGCGGGGTTTGTGGCGTCGATAGTTTATGCGAGCTTGCGACGTTAGGCAACCAGCGGCAACGCGCCTCGATTGACGCCAATGCACCAATTTGGTGCCACCCCTCGAGCCGGCCTGACAGACAGCCGGACGGCCCGATCCGGTGCGTTCATGGGCGATCACGGGCGGTGGCGGCCGGACGTAAGAATGGCGCCTGATGGGCTTCGATGGCGCGGGCGCGCGTCGGATAAAGTTGCGTCCACGCCCGGGCGGCCCATGCGCCGCCGAGCAGTGTCACGAGACGGTCGCGTCGATCCAGCAGATGGTTCACGAATTCGCCCCGGTCTTCGGCCGCCGGGATCGCCTCGGCCGCGTGGGATGCCGCGCAGACGACGTCGTGTGCATCGTCCACCCAAGGCACGATGTCGTGGGCCGAGATTCGCCCGAGGCGGAAGGCCATCTCGGCCGCCAGTGCCCGCGCGCCAGTCGGATTCTTCAGTTCGTCGAGCACGGTCCTGCTGTCGGCGGCTTGCGGCACCCCGGTCAGCCGCCGGATAAACGCCGTGAACGGCTCGCCGCCGCGAAACGGCGTCAAATCGGCAAGCGTGCCTTGAAAGCCGGCATCGAGGCAGGTCCGGAAATCGACCGTCATCATATAGGGCAAGTCGTTCTGGTCCCGCCAGACGCCGACGTTTTCCATGACGTCGCGGCAAAGGTCCCGGTTGCCCAGCCACAGCGCGGCGACATACTGACGCGCCAATGCGCACTGATAGACGTCGGGGAGGCAACCACAGAGCGCGCCGCGCATTTCGTGGCGCCGGCGCGCGGCTTCGGCATAGGACTGTGCCGCCGCGCCGGCCAACGCGTCGATCGGCGCACCGCCGGACTGCGCAAGCACTTGCGCCATTTGCCGCCCAGCTTCGCGGGCGCCATCGCGGGCACGTGTCCCCACCTCCCCGTCACAGCCACGCGCACGCTGCAAGAGTTGCGCGCCGTCGGCCCCCTCGATCGCGCGCCATGCGGCCTCCCCCTCCAGCCATTCACCGAGGGACCGGTACACAGGGAGGTACGTCGTCGCCAGATAGATCCGCTCGGGCGCCTGGGTACCGTCGAACGCCAACGAGCACCCCCGCACCAGCATTGCCGTCGGTGTCGCCAGGCCCAACGCACCGAACAGGCGAGAGGCAAGCCATGTCCGGGTGGCATGCCCGGCGCTCGGGAACGCCGTCACCACGTACTGCGGCGCTTGCGCGTCCGCGTCGAACGACAGTCGAACGGCGGTGCGGGGGCCCGCGGCCGGACGGGCGTCGTGCACACGCCGCGCGGCGGAAAAATCGTACGGCCCAATAGGAGGCAGCGGCGCGCCGCTACCGTCGTGTCCGGTGACCGCCCCGAACGTTCCGAGCGGGCCGGCTTCCGGCAACACGTCGACCCGTTTCGGTCGCGCGACCGAGGCACTGGCGGGTGAACCGACGGCATGGCCCCGGGAGGGATAAGCATTGACGTCCATCACGACTCTCCTTCGTCGTATGGCGGGGCTCCGGCGCGCGCAGCGCCTGTCGACCGACCTGGTTGAGATCGGCCGATCTTGCTGCGCCGCCGGACGTCAAGCTTTCGAAAACGAGGCAAGTTCGGACAAATCCGCCGCGCGTCAGAGCTCGATCTTTGTTCCCAGCACGGCGAGGAACTGCGCGATCCACGCCGGATGCGCGGGCCAGGCGGGGGCGGTCACCAGCTTGCCGTCGGTATGCGCCTCGTCGATCCCGATCTCCATGTACTTCCCGCCGGCCAGCCGCACCTCCGGCGCACAGGCCGGATACGCCGAGCACTCGCGCCCGTCGATCACACCGGCCGCCGCCAGCAACTGCGCCCCGTGACAGATCGCGGCAATCGGTTTGTCGCTCTCGGCAAAATGTCTGACGATCTCGACGACCTCATCATTCAACCGCAGATACTCCGGCGCGCGGCCACCGGGAATCACCAGCGCGTCGAAGTCGGCGGGAGACAGTCCGTCGAATGTCGCATTGAGCGTGAAGTCGTGACCGCGCTTCTCGCTGTACGTCTGATCGCCTTCGAAGTCGTGAATCGCAGTGCGCACCTTGTCGCCCGCCTTCTTGCCGGGGCAGACCACTTCCACCCGGTGACCCACGGCCATGAGTGCCTGCACGGGCACCATCAGCTCGTAGTCTTCGACATAGTCGCCTGCCAGTACCAGAATCCGCTTCTTGCCCATGTGACTCTCCGTTCAGAGAAAAGATGGAAGGGAAACCGCTCCTCCATGTTACTCAATTCCGGTGACGTCGCCGCGACGGCCTTCGATACCCCGACCGTCATCGACGAACGAAAAAAAACCGCGTGCCGAAGCACGCGGTGTCAAGCCGGCGCAAAACGCCGTCGGTCAAGCCGAGGTTCGCGCCACACCCTCTGCCGGGTGCTGCGCGAGCCGATATCGTCAGTCGTCAGTCAATCAGTAGGTTTCCAGATGCAGACGCCCTTCCGTCTTCATCCGTTGCCAGAGGGCCTGCCAGTCGAGCCCGGCGTCGCCCGCGATGGTCTGCAGCACTTGCAGCACGCCGTCCTCCATGCCCTTGAGCCCGCACACATAAATGTAGGTGTGGTCGTGACGCAGCAGCGCCGCCACATCGGCCGCGCGCTCGCGCATGGCGTCCTGCACGTAGCGCTTGGCCTGTCCTGGTGTACGCGAGAAGGCCAGATTCGTGTCGATGAAGTCCTTCGGCAGGTTGAGCAGGGGGCCGAAGTACGGCAGCTCGCCCTGCGTGCGCGCGCCGAAGAACAGCATGAGCTTGCCGGTCGCGCCCTTCAGACGGCGACGACGGCGATACTCGGTCATCGCCCGCATCGGGGCCGCCCCCGTGCCGGTGCAGATCATCAGCAGGTGCGAATCGGCGTGGTTCGGCATCAGGAACGTACTGCCGAACGGGCCCATCACGTTCACCACGTCGCCCTTCTTCAGATCGCACAGGTAGTTCGAACACACCCCGCCAACCGCCTGCTCCTGGTGATCCTTCGTCACGCGTTTGACCGTGAGCGCCAGGTTGTTGTAACCGGGACGCTCGCCGTCGCGCGGCGACGCAATCGAGTACTGTCGCGCATGGTGCGCCCGCCCGTCGCTCGACGTGCCCGGCGGAATGATGCCGATCGACTGTCCTTCGAGCACCGGGAACGGCTGCTTGCCGAAGTCGAGCACGATATGGTGGATGTCGCTCTCGGTGCTGGCGTCGGTCAGGCGATAGTTGCCGACCACGGTCGCCTGTACCGGCGCCTTGTGGTTGTACAGATTGACATAGGGCTTGGCGGCGGACCACGGCGGCACGACAGAGCCGCGCACGAAATCCGAGCCGGCGATGACGGGCTCGGGGACGTCGGCCGACGCACCGCCAGCCACGCCCGGCGCCGCCTCGCCGATCGTGCCCTGACCGGCGAGCGCATCGTCCTGCACGGGCAACTCGTCCCACGTGAGCTGATCGTCGACAGCATACGCGTCGACCTTGAGCACATCGCGCCAGTTGTCGATGGCCCCCGTCGGGCACGGCGAGATACACGCCATGCACCCATTGCACGTGTCCGCGCGCACCACGTAGTTGTTCTCGTCGTGCGTGATCGCGTCGACCGGACACGTCTCCTCGCAGGTGTTGCAGCGAATGCAGATCTCCGGATCGATCAGATGCTGCTTCAGAACTTCGACCGGAACGGGGCCGTTCATGATGCTGTCTCCTTGTGGGATGGCTCGCGCCTGGGCTCTCGTTGGCCTTAGTTGAAGCGCACGTACTCGAAGTCGATCGGCTGGCGGTTGATGCCGAGCGGGGGCGGCGCGATCCAGTTGGCAAACTTGCCCGGCTCGGTCACGCGGCCCATGAGCGACGCCACATACGCGCGATCTTCCGCCGACGGCAGCCACTCACGCTCATGCGCAGCCCATTCGGCCTCGCTCACCACACGGCCATCCGGCGACACACGCACGCCCGCGAATGTGCCGATCTGACGATTGAATGCCTTGTGCGGGACGCTAAGGCGGAAGTCGATACCGGCCTTCTCCAGCACCTTGTTCCAGCGATTCACCCCCGCGACCGAGTCCTTGATGTAATCGTCGCGCAGCACTTCGTTCATCGCGTTGAGCATCGGCACCTCGCGCTCGACGAGCTTGCCGTTGTCCACGTCCAGCAGCCGATACATTTGACCGTTGAGCTGATGGTCGTCGTCGCGCTTGCCCTCTTCGTAGCGGCCCTTCAGGCCCGAGCTGTAGAAGATGGCCGCGTTCGACGACTGATCCGCACCGAACAGGTCGATCGTCACGGAGTAGTGGAAGTTGACGTAGCGCTGAATCGTCGGCAGATCGATCACGCCCGCTGCCCGCAGCTTCGCGACGTCATCGGTCTTCAATTCGTTCATCACTTGCGCCGTGCGAGCGATCACGCGCGAGACGCCCGACTCGCCCACGAACATGTGGTGCGCCTCTTCGGTCAGCATGAACTTCGTGGTGCGCGCGAGCGGGTCGAACCCCGACTCGGCCAGTGCCGAGAGCTGGAACTTGCCGTCGCGATCGGTGAAGTACGTGAACATGTAGAACGCCAGCCAGTCCGGCGTCTTCTCGTTGAACGCACCGAGAATTCGCGGATTGTCTTCGTCGCCCGAGCGGCGGCCGAGCAGCGCTTCGGCTTCTTCACGGCCGTCGCGGCCGAAGTAGCGATGCAGCAGGTAGACCATTGCCCACAGATGGCGGCCTTCTTCCACGTTCACCTGGAACAGGTTGCGCAAGTCGTACATCGACGGCGCCGTCAGTCCGAGGTGGCGCTGTTGCTCGACCGACGCGGGTTCCGTGTCGCCCTGCGTGACGATGATGCGACGCAGGTTCGCGCGGTGTTCGCCCGGCACGTCCTGCCACGCAGCTTCGCCCTTGTGCTCGCCGAAGTGGATCTTGCGATCGGCTTCTCCCGGCGTGAGGAAGATGCCCCAGCGATAGTCCGGCATCTTCACGTGATCGAAGTGCGCCCAGCCGCCCGGATCCACGCTTACCGCCGTGCGCAGATAGACGTCGAAGCCATGCGAGCCTTCCGGCCCCATGTCGCCCCACCAGGACAGGAAATTCGGCTGCCACTGTTCAAGCGCACGTTGCAGCGTGCGATCGTCCGACAGGTTGACGTTGTTGGGAATCTTCTCGCTGTAGTTGATCGAAGCCATCGTGGGAATCCTCGTGTCTCGTACGTATTCTGTGTAAAACGACTTGTTCGGTCCTGCCACCGCCCGGCGTTCGTCACCGGCGATGTTGCAGCCCATTCGTCAGACGCGGTTCGGATCGAACTGCGCCTTGTTGCCCTTGCCGTAGACCTTGAGCGCGCCCTTCTCGCCCACGGCGTTCGGACGGATGAAGATCCAGTTCTGCCACGCCGACAGACGGCCGAAGATGCGGGTGTTCATCGTCTCCTTGCCGTTGAAGCGCAGGTTCGCTTCGAGGCCGGTGAGCGCGTCGGGCGACATGGCCGCGCGCTCCTCGATCGCGATGCGGATTTCGTCCGGCCAGTCGAGATCGTCGACGGCGGCCGTGACCAGCCCGAGGCGTTCCGCCTCATCGGGGCGCACCTGGCGGCCAATCGTGGCGCGCACGGCGTCGAGTTCCGCCGCGTCTTCATAGAAGCGCCGTGCCAGACGCGATTGATCGGTGACCATCGGCAACAGGCCGAAGTTGACTTCGGTGAGCGTGATTGCCGGTTCGTCTTCCTCGCTGGCGGGCAGCGCCGCCATGTACGTGCGGTCGGCCGCGAAGGCGAATTCGGCCAGCGTGCCGGTGAAGCACGAATCCGGTTCGATCAGCGCGAAGAGCGAGCGTGAGGACACGTCGATACGCGCAAACGTGCGGCGCAGCATGCCGATGGTCTCGCGCACCAACCAGTGATCCTGATGGGCCAGCAGCGATGCGTCAGCCGCCAGCACGTGTTTCGCCTCGCCCTCGGTGCGCAGCAGCCACGTGCCGATATCGAGTTCGTTCGTGCGCAGATTGAGAATGGCGTCGTCGAGTTCGCGCGCCATTTTCAGCGGCCACCAGTTCACGCCGGCGGCCTCGATACCGGCGATGTCGGCCGGCGGCGCGGACTTCGGCGCCTTCACGGTGAGGCTGGCGGTGCGGTTGGCGCGGTCGATTTCAACGTCGACGAATTCGTAGCGGATCGCGTCCGGCTCGTCGGTGCGCTCCAGGCGAGTGAGCGTCACACCCTTGCCGCCCGGACGGTCGCTGCCTTGAGCGAGTTCCAGCGCACGCGCCGACACCGTTTGTGCGAATTGCGCGGGCTTGACGACTTCGTCGACCAGGCGCCATTGCTTGGCACGCTCGCCGCGAATCCCCTCGACGACAGTGCAGAAGATGTCGGCGCGGTCGTTGCGCACGTGACGCTTGTCGGTCAAGCGAGTCAGGCCGCCGGTGCCCGGCAGCACGCCCAGCAGCGGCACTTCCGGCAGCGAGACCGACGACGAACGGTCGTCGACCAGATAGATCTCGTCACAGGCCAGCGCCAGCTCGTAGCCGCCGCCCGCACACGCGCCGTTCACGGCGGCGAGGAACTTCAGACCGGAATGGCGGCTGGAGTCCTCCAGACCGTTGCGCGTTTCGTTGGTGAACTTGCAGAAGTTGACCTTCCACGCATGCGTGGACAGGCCGAGCATGAAGATATTCGCCCCGGAGCAGAACACGCGGTCCTTGGCGCTCGTGACGACCACCGTCTTCACTTCCGGGTGCTCGAAGCGGATCCGCTGAACGGCATCGTGCAGTTCGATGTCCACACCGAGATCGTACGAATTGAGCTTGAGCTTGTAGCCTTCGCGAATGCCGCCGTCTTCCGAGATATCGATGGCGAGCGTCGCCACCGGGCCTTCGAAGCTCAGTTTCCAATGCTTGTACTGCGTGGGATCCGTACGATAGTCGACGTGGGGTTTGCCGAACATGATTGCCTCCAACACGAATAATGATCTTGTTGGATTGCAATATAGTGCAGCACAACTACACCGTCAACTAATTTTCCAAATAAAAATGAATTATTTTGCATTCCCATGAGGGTCAATCTGACGACAATTGCACGGCGAGGCGGCCGCGCAGTTGCAGATAGGCGTCGGCCAGCACCCGCCCGCCGGTGTCGAAGCTCATATCCGCCTTGGCATAGAAGTCTTGGCGGCCGGCCAGAATACGTTTGAGGTCGTCCATCGCTTCCGCGTTGCCCGACATTGGACGCAGATCGCCCTGCGCCACCACCCGCTTCATATGCTCTTCGGGCGACGCCTGCAGCCATACCGTATAGCAGTGGGTGAGCAGGAAGTTGAAGGTCGCCGCGTCGCTCACGATACCGCCCGGCGAGGCGATCACGGCACGCGGATGCTCGGCCACGACCGCTTCGAGTGCGCGCAATTCATAGCGTCGATAGGCGCTCGCGCCATAAAGCGAGTAGATTTCCGACGGCGGGCACCCCGCCAGTTGTTCGATCACGCGATTGAGTTCGACGAACGGGACGTGCATGTCGTCGGCAAGCATGCGGCCCAGCGTCGACTTGCCCGCGCCCCGCAACCCGATCAACGCGATGCGGCCACGCCGATCCGGGTCGCGCTCGCTCCCGGCAAACAGCTCGCTGAGCGCCTGACGCGCACGCGTGAGCGCCTCACCGTCGCGCCCGTGCAGAATTTCCCGAATGAGCAACCATTCCGCTGACGACGTCGTCTCGTCGCCCACGATTTCGGCCAATGTGCAATTTAGTGCCTGTGCAAGCTGACGCAGGAACAGCACGGACGCGTTACCGACACCCGACTCCAGATTGGCCACGTGACGCTCGGAAACACCGGCGTCCAGCGCAAGCGCCTTGCGCGTCAAGCCACGCCGGGCGCGCAGCGTGCGCACCCGCTCGCCCAGCGCGACCAGAAACGGGTCTTTCTCACCGGCGCCTCGCGCCGTCGGCACCCCATCGGCTTGCGCACTCTTATTCATCAGACAAGATCCTCAATGCAGGTAACATGTAATATATTGCTTGACAGCCAAAATTGCATGCTCTAATTTTCACCATGCGCCGATAAAAAAGCAAACGCGGACCGGACATCCCGAGTCCCGCCATTGATCGGCGTCATATCGACGTCCACAGGAGACATGGATGGATGTGCCTCAATTTCAGGCGTTGATCGCCGACCTGACGCGGCAACTCGATGGCCGCGCCCTCGACGCCTCTCTCGCCGATTGGCTCAACGCGCATTACGGCGCCGGCTCCGCCGGTTACGAAGCACTTGCCGACGCCTGTCGCACCGGCGTTGCCGACGGCTGGCTGTGCAACCGCGAAGGCGGTGGCATTCGCTACGGACGCGTCATCAAACCCACGCCCGACACGCACGGATTTTCCGTCGACGTGGTGGACATGGCCGATCTGGCCGGACCGCACCATGGGCATCCGAATGGCGAAATCGATCTGATCATGCCGCTCACACCGGGCGCAACGTTCGACGGACATCCGGCGGGCTGGTGCGTCTACGGTCCCGGCACAGCGCATCGACCGACAGTCGCCCACGGACGCGCCCTCGTGCTGTATCTGTTGCCAGACGGCGCCATAGAATTCACGCGCAGTGCCTGATCCGGCGCCTGCCCCCTTCCTGATTCCCCCGGTTCATGCTCATGCACTCCCCTGCCTTGCTGGAAAACTACGTCGCCGGCCATTGGGTGGCCGGTAGTGGCGCGCCCACCGCGCTCACCGATCCCGTGACAGGCGAGACACTCGCCTTCGTATCGAGCGCCGGTCTGGATCTCGACGCCGCGTTCGCCTTCGCGCGAGACGTCGCCGGCCCGGCGCTGCGCGCCTTGTCGTATGGCGAACGCGCGCAGCGCCTCGCGCAGATCGTCGCCACCTTGCAAGCGAGCCGCGACGACTACTACGCGATCGCCACAGCCAATTCAGGAACGGTCGCCACCGACTCCGCCGTCGACATCGATGGCGCTATCTACACCCTGTCGACGTATGCCAAGCTCGGCGCAACGCTGGGCGACGCGCACACGCTGCTCGACGGCGCGGCGGTGCCGTTGGCCAAGGATGCGTCGTTCGCCGTGCGTCACGTGTTCCGTCCGACACCGGGGGTGGCGCTGTTCATCAACGCGTTCAACTTCCCCGCGTGGGGACTTTGGGAGAAGGCCGCTGGCGCGTTGCTCGCGGGCGTGCCGGTCATCGTCAAACCGGCGACCTCGACCGCCTGGCTCACGCAGCGCATGGTGGCCGATGTGGTCGCCGCCGGTCTGCTGCCGCGGGGCAGCCTGTCGGTGATCTGCGGCAGCGCCGCCGGTCTGCTCGACCGGATCGGCCCGTTCGACGTGGTCTCCTTCACCGGCTCGGCCGACACCGCCGCCACGCTGCGCGCGCATCCGGCGTTTACCGAACGCTCGGCGCGCATCAACGTGGAGGCCGATAGCCTGAACAGCGCCGTGCTGCTGCCCGACGCGGCGCCCGGCACCGCCGCGTTCGACCAGTTCGTGCGCGAGGTGGCGCGCGAGATGACCGTCAAGGCCGGCCAGAAATGCACGGCCATTCGGCGCGCGATGGTTCCCGTCGCGCACTTCGATGCCGTGGCCGCCGCCATTGCCGAGCGTCTGGCCAAGACGGTCGTCGGCAATCCGCGCAACGAGGCCGTCAAGATGGGCTCGCTCGTGACTCTGGCGCAGAAACGCGCCGTGCTTGAGGGCATCGCCCATTTGCAGGCGGAAGCCGAAACCCTGTACGACGGCAATCGCGAGACCGCCTTCGTCGACGCCGGTGCCGACAGCGCATGCGTGGCCCCCGTGCTGCTCGGCCTGCGCGATGGCGCGCGCGGACAGCGCGTGCACGACACCGAAGTCTTCGGCCCGGTCGCCACGCTCGTCGGCTATCGCGATCTCGACGAAGCGCTCGCGCTGACCAAGCGTGGGCAGGGCTCCCTCGTCGTCTCGCTGTTCAGCAACGACGCCGTGGCGATGCGTGCCCCGGTCCTCGCGCTGGCCGACGCGCATGGCCGTGTGCACGCGGTCGACCCATCGGTCGTGAAGACACAGACGGGCCACGGCAACGTCATGCCGCAATCGCTGCATGGCGGCCCAGGCCGCGCCGGCGGCGGCGAGGAACTGGGCGGTTTGCGCGCGTTGCGCTTCTATCACGTGCGCTCGGCCGTTCAGGGGCCCGCCGCGCTGATCGAAGCGATCACGCAGGATGCTGTCGAACTCCCGAAGGCGTAATCTGTTCTTCAGCGGCCGTCGCAAACCGTCGCAGTCAAGGTGATTCATTCAGGCGCCGCCAGAGCGCCGACAAGTCCTCACGCCGCGCGTGCACGCCTCCAAC
This sequence comes from Pandoraea cepalis, assembly GCF_902459665.1. Classification (GTDB taxonomy): domain Bacteria; phylum Pseudomonadota; class Gammaproteobacteria; order Burkholderiales; family Burkholderiaceae; genus Pandoraea; species Pandoraea cepalis. The sequence goes on from NZ_CABPSL010000008.1 coordinate 14,312, forward strand.
GAGTGCGCCGTGCGGTGATCCACCGGAGACACCATGGAAGCCGTACTTACCCCACCGCCGGCGAACTTCAACTTCGCCGCGCATCTGGAGGCGCTCAACCGCGCTCGCGCTGCCAAGACTGCTTATCTCGACGACACGCGCGCGCTCACCTATGGCGAGCTGGCCGAGCAAAGCCGACGTTTCGCGACCGGACTCACACGGGCGGGCATTCACCGTGAAGAGCGCATTCTGCTCATCATGCTCGACACCATCGACCTGCCGGTCGCCTTTCTCGGCGCCCTGTACGCCGGTGTGGTGCCCGTCGTCGTCAACACCTTGCTCACGGCCGACGATTACGCCTACATGATCTCGCACAGCAAGGCGCAGCTCGTGATTGCGTCCGGCGCGCTCCTGCCGACCGTGCAGGCCGCGCTCGACAAGGTGGCCGAGGGCGCCGCGCCGCCGCCGTGCATCGTCTCGCAACCGATCGCGACCGAGGCGGGCAACGCACGCGCCCTGCCGACCTTCGACGCCCTGGTCGACGGCCCCCCGAGCGCACTGCCCGCCGACACCGACGGCGACGACATCGCCTTCTGGCTATATTCGTCGGGTTCGACCGGCAAGCCCAAGGGCACCGTGCACACGCACGCCAACCTGTACTGGACGGCCGAAACCTATGGCCGCCACGTGCTCGGCATTCGCGAAGATGACATCGCCTTCTCCGCGGCGAAGCTCTTCTTCGCTTACGGGTTGGGCAATGCGCTGACGTTCCCACTCTCGGTCGGCGCGAGCGTCGTGCTGATGGCCGAGCGACCGACCGCGCAAGCCGTGGCACAACGGCTTCGCGAGCATCGCCCGACGATTTTCTACGGCGTGCCGACGCTCTACGCCAACCTTCTCGCCTCGCCGCACCTGCCGGCCCGTGAAGACGTGGCGCTGCGGCTGTGCACGTCGGCGGGCGAGGCGTTGCCGCGCGAAATCGGCGAACGGTTCACGGCGCATTTCGGGGCGGAGATTCTCGACGGCATCGGCTCGACCGAAATGTTGCACATCTTCCTGTCCAATCGTGCCGGCCAGGTCGCCTACGGGACGACGGGCGAACCGGTGCCGGGCTACGCCGTGGCATTGCGCGACGAAGACGGTCATCCCGTGCCCGACGGCGAGATCGGCGATCTGTACATCAAGGGCCCGAGCGCAGCGCTCATGTATTGGTGCAATCGCGACAAGACGCGCGCGACGTTCCTCGGCGACTGGCTCAAGAGCGGCGACAAGTACCAGCGTCTGCCCAATGGGTATTACGTCTATGCCGGGCGCAGTGACGATATGCTCAAGGTCAGCGGCCAGTACGTCTCGCCCATCGAAGTCGAGATGGTGCTCATGCAGCATGACGCAGTGCTCGAGGCAGGCGTCGTGGGACGCGACGACGGCGGCCTGACCAAGACACAGGCCTTCGTCGTGCTCAAGCCCGGCATCGCAGCCACCGACGAGATGGCCACCGAGTTGAAGGCCTTCGTCAAGGCGCGCCTCGCCCCGCACAAATACCCGCGTGAGTTGGTGTTCGTCGACGATCTGCCGAAGACGGCGACGGGCAAGGTGCAGCGCTTCAAGCTGCGCGAGTTGCTTTAGGAGACGACAAGACGATGTCGGACGTACAGTTCGCCCGGATCGAGACGGCCTCGCACGGCCCGCTCTCGCTGGAATACCGATGGATCAACCGTGAGCTTGCCGACGCCCCGCTGCTGGTCTTCCTGCACGAGGGGCTGGGCTCTGTTGCGATGTGGAAAGACTGGCCGCAGCAGTTGTGCGACGCGGGCGGCTTTCGCGGGCTCGTCTATTCGCGCAACGGCTATGGCCGCTCCACCCCGCGTGAGCCCGGCGAGAAATGGCCGGTCGACTTCATGCACCGTCAGGCGCGGGAAGTGTTGCCCGCCTTTCTCGATGCGGTGGGCGTCGGCCCCGAGCAGGCCGGGCACGTGTGGCTTGTCGGCCATAGCGACGGCGGCTCGATCGCGCTGCTGTTCAGCGCGGCATTCCCCGAGCGGCTCGCCGGTGCGGTCGTGCTCGCCCCCCATCTGTTCGTCGAGGATCTGTCGGTGCAGAGCATCGCGAAGACGAAGGCGGTGTACGAGACGACCGACCTGCGCGCGAAGCTTGGTCGCTATCACGACGACGTCGATTCGGCGTTTTGGGGTTGGAACGATATCTGGCTGGACCCGGCGTTTCGCGAGTGGAATCTGGTCGGCGCGGTGGCGAGTATCTCGAAGCCGCTGCTCGCGATCCAGGGCGAGGACGACGAGTACGGCACGATGGCGCAGATGGACAGCATTGCCGCGCATGTGCCGCACGCGAGCGTCGTGAAGCTGCCGGCGTGCGGACACTCACCGCACCGCGACGCGCCCCAGCCACTGGCCGAGGCCATCATCGCGTTCATTGGCCGCCATCACGCGGCGGCAAACCGTCAGGCGGCATGACGTGGCGGGCGCGCGCCCACCGAGGGAGGGCGCGCGTTGCGACGATGCCCGTCGTCAGATCACTCGCACGCCGGGCGTGCCCGGACGCATGGCGCCAATGATGCCGGCTTCGTGGAAGCCGTCGGCGCGGAAGACCGCGAGCACATCGTCGACCGCGCCGGGCGCGCACGACACCAGCAAGCCGCCCGCCGTCTGCGGATCGCACAACAGATCGCGATCACGCGTCGTCAGCCGCTCCCCCAGCTCGACCGACGCCCCGTAGGACGCCCAATTCCGGCCAGACGCGCCAGTAATACATCCCTGGTCGGCCAGTTCGCGCACGCCGTCGAACAACGGCACGTCGGACATGCGCAGATACGCCGCCAGATTCGCGCCGCGGCACATTTCGAGCGTGTGACCGAGCAAACCGAAACCCGTCACATCCGTGAGCGCATGCACGCCGGGCAATGCCGCGAGCGCCGGGCCGACACGGTTCAGGCGCGTCGTGGCGTCGATCATGCGGCGATAGCCCGCCGCATCCAGTTGGTTCTTCTTGAGCGCCGCCGACATCACGCCCACGCCCAGCGGCTTGCCGAGCACGAGTACGTCGCCCGCCTGTGCATCGGCGTTGCGCTTGAGCCGCTTCGGATGCACCACCCCGAGCGCGGCGAGACCGTAGATCGGCTCGACCGAATCGATGCTGTGCCCGCCGGCAATCGGAATACCCGCCTCGGTGCAGACCGATTCGCCGCCGCGCAGAATCTCGCGAATCGTCTCGCGTGGCAACACGTTGATCGGCATGCCGACGATGGCCAGCGCAAAAATCGGCTTGCCGCCCATCGCATAGATGTCGGACAGGGCGTTGGTCGCAGCGATGCGGCCGAAGTCGAACGGGTCGTCGACAATCGGCATGAAGAAGTCCGTCGTCGCGATGATGGCCTGCTCGTCGTTGAGCTGGTAGACCGCGGCGTCGTCGGAGGTTTCCGTGCCCACGAGCAGCGCGGCGGGTGCCGGCAGCGGCGTGTCGTTGCGGGCGAGCAGTTCGGAGAGCACGCCCGGTGCGATCTTGCAGCCGCAGCCGCCGCCGTGCGAGAGCGAAGTGAGACGCGGAGCGGCCGGTGTGGCGCCCGCTTGGGTTGCATCGATTGCGGTCATGGTCGTTGGTGTGCGTTGCGAATGGCCGGGAACCCGTCACAAGGCGTGCGGCAGCCTCGATCGGCGCGTCGCCGGCGAGAAATTCGCACTCGCTGCGCCCGGAATGACGACAGTTTGCCAAAAGTCGACGTATTATGAAGCAGCTTTTGCACGTCGATTTGTCTCGAAATGGCGGTCGACGGCATGAAGCGACCGATTCACCGCGTCCCGCCATCGGGGGGACGCCATTGCTGCCGCATCGCAACACCCTAACCACTACGCGCCGTGAGCGCTGACGCCTAAGGGGACCCCACCATGCAACGCCGCCGCTTCCTCTCGCTGGGCGCCTTCGCCCTGCCCGCTTCCGTTCTGTCCACTTCGCTCGTTCCCGCCGCGGCCCAGGCCGCGTCGACGGACTCGCCGTCGCCGGGCCCGGCCGACGGCTGGCGTACGTTCGAGCTGACCACGCGCGTCGACTTGCCCGCCACGAGAGGCCCGGCGAATGTCTGGCTGCCGGTGGCGATATCGCCGTCCGGTACCTACCAGCATGCCCTTGGCACGCGCTGGGAGGCCCCGGGCGCGAATGCCGCGTTGCGCATGGTGCATGGCGCATCGGGCATCGGTGTGCCGATGCTCGCAGTGGCATGGCCCGAGGGGGCGGCTCAGGACACGCGCACCGTCACGCTGGTGAATACCTTTACCACGCGCGATCGATCCGTTGACTTGTCGCAGCCGCCCTCGGCCAACGCCCCGCGCGAATCGCCGGAGGTGCTGCGTCAGTATCTCCAGCCGACAGCGCTCCAGCCGACCGACGGCCTGGTGCGCGAGACGGCCGAGAAGATCACGCGCGGCGAGACGGGCGATGTGGCAAAGGCGCGCGCCATCTATCAGTGGATCGTGGAAAACTGCCGGCGCGAAGGCACTGTGCGCGGCTGTGGCACGGGCGACGTGCGCTACATGCTCACCACCGGCAACCTTGCGGGCAAATGTGCCGACATCAACGCCCTCTTCACCGCACTCGCGCGCTCGGTCGGCATCCCCGCCCGCGATGCCTATGGCGTGCGCGTCGCGACGTCGCGGCGGGGCTTCAACAGTCTGGGCAAGGCGGGTGACGTCACGCGGGCGCAGCATTGCCGCGCCGAGTTCTACGCGGCCGGCTACGGGTGGGTGCCGGTCGACCCGGCGGACGTGCGCAAGGTCATGCTCGAAGAAGTGGCCGGCGGTCTGCCGATCGACGACCTGCGCGTGCGGGCCGCGCGTGCGATGCTCTTCGGCCAATGGGAAATGAACTGGGTCGCGTTCAATCACGGCGCGGATATTGCGTTGCCGGAGGCCCCGGGAGCACTCGCGGCGCGCGAGAGCACCGTGCCGTTCCTCATGTATCCGAATGGCGAAGTGGCGCACGCCCGGCTTGACAGCCTCGATCCGGACACCTTCCGCTATCGCATGAACGCCCGCGAAATCAACGCCTGACGTCAATCACGAAGGAGCGCACCGCCATGCATCGCCGTCATTTTCTTCACACCCTCGGCGCCCTCGGCACAGCCGGTGCGCTGGGGGGTGTCGGCGCACCGGCGCGGGCCGCCGGGCCGGTCAATGGGGCGGCGGAAGTCGATGACAGCGCGCTCGCGGGCACGTCCGGCGGCACGCTCTCGGCGTGGCGCGGGGCCACGCCCGCCTTTACGCTCGATGGACTCGACGGCCGGCCGCACGCCTTGTCCGAATGGCGTGGGCGCGTGGTCATCCTCAACTTCTGGGCCACGTGGTGCGGCCCCTGCCGCGAGGAGATTCCGGCGATGGGCGAGGTGGCCCGTCGATACCGTCAGCGCGGCCTCGCGCTGGTCGCGGTGAATTACAAGGAACCCCTGGCGACAGTCAAGCCGTTCCTCGACAAACTTCCCATCGACGGCACCGTGCTGCTCGACGCCGACGGTGCCGTCTACAAGCGTTTCGGATCGCTCGGCCTGCCGGCCACCTATCTCGTCGATCGCGCGGGCAACGCGCGCTTCTGGCGCATGGGCGAACTGGAATGGAGCGACGTGGGACTGCACGGGCATATCGAGGCGTTGCTCACGCAAAAGGGGGGCACGACGGCCTGAGTGTGCGTCGTTGCTGCCCCCCACGGCATCAAGCCTCTTCCGACTTCCCCCCTCATCCGGCTGCGATCGACTGCGCGGCCTCGCGCACGTGATAGAGCAGTCGCGCCGCCGGCCCGGCGAGCACGCCTTCGCGGTGGGCGCAAAACAACGGTGCACGTGGCGCGGGCGCAAGCGGCCGGTAGACGATACCTTCCACCTGCATGCGCATGAGCGATGCGGGCACGACCGACACGCCCAACCCGGCCGCGACGAGCGAGAGCGTCGTCAGCAGACGCGGTGCTTCCTGCTCGATGTTCGGACTGAAGCCTGCGCCATGGCACGCCGCGATGATGGCGTCGTACAGCCCCTGCCCGGTGCGGCGCCGATACAAAATCAGCTTCTGCGTGGCAATGGCCGTCATCGGCACGGCGGCTCTGCCCGCCCGCCCCGTCAGGGCCAGCGGATGCGCCGACGGGACCGCGAGCACCATCGGCTCTTCGAGCACCGGCACGAAGACAATCTGCGCGGTATCCCCCTGCGGCTGGCGTACGAATGCAACGTCCAGTTGCCCGTCGCGCAGGCCGTCGAGCAGCTCGCTTGTACTGCTCTCGTCGAGCATCAGCGAGACGGCTGGCGCATCGCTTCGGAAGGTACGAATCACCGTCGGCACGAACGGGTGCAGTGCTGCGGAACTGGTCAGGCCTACCGACAGCCGTCCCTTGATGCCGGCCGCGACGCGGCGCACGTCGTCGACCGCCTGATCGAGTTTGCGCACGACCTCGTACGCGTCGCCAAGAAACGCCTGGCCGGCGTCGGTGAGCGCCATGCCGCGCGGCAGGCGCTCGAAGAGCGTCACGCCGAGCTGGCTTTCCAGCACCCGGATCTGCTGCGAGAGCGGCGGTTGTCCGATGCCCAGACGCTCGGCCGCGCGCGTCATGTGCCCCGTTTCAGCCACCGCAATGAAGTAGCGCAATAACCGCACGTCGATATTTGCCATATTGATTCGATATGATTCAAGTCACTTCCATATATTGGACAATATAGCGCAATCCGCCTACGCTCAAGGGGTTCCCCGCGGCATCGGTGCTGTCCGTCCTTCGATGGCCCTCTGTCTTGCGTCCCCCACCGCAGTCCCGTTTTCAGATCGAACCCGTCATGAGCCTTCCGGCCCCCTCCGCGCCTGCCGCCTCCGGCGCGCCCGCCACAACGCCGGCACCGCCAGTTGCTGACGCCCCAAGCATTCGTGCCTTGTTCCTGGGCTTCCTTGGCCTTGGCATGACCGCGTTCGGCGGAGCGCTGCCGTTGGCGCGTCGGATGATCGTCGAGAAGCATCGATGGATCACGCCCGCCGAATTCACCGACTTGCTCGGGCTGTGCCAATTTCTGCCCGGCGGCAACATCATCAATCTGTCCGTCGCGCTCGGCATGCGCTTTCATGGGTGGCGTGGTGCGCTCGCATCGATCCTCGGCTTGATCGCCGTGCCGTCGGCGGTGGTGATCGCGCTGGGCACGATCTATCAGCATTTTCAGCACGACCCGCACGTGCGTCATCTCTTCGCCGGACTCGCAGCGGCCGCCGCCGGGCTGTTGATCCAGATCGCCTGGAAAGTCTCGTGGCCGCTGCGCAAGTCCGTGGTGCTTGCCGCGGTGGCGGCGGCGTGTTTCATCGCCATCGCGGTGCTGCGCGTGCCGCTCGTGCTCACCATGCTGGTGATGACACCGATCTCCCTTTACGCCACGTGGCGGGTGTCGCAATGACCGGCACACTCGTCTCGCTCGCGCTCATCTTCTCGCAGTTGTCCGTGCTGGCCTTCGGCGGCGGCAATACCATCCTGCCGGAGATGGAGCGTCAGGTCGTCGATCTGCATCACTGGATGACGTCTGAACAATTCAGCGCACTGTTTGCGCTGGGGCAGGCGGCGCCCGGCCCGAACCTCATGATCGTGCCGCTCGTCGGATGGCACGTGGCCGGCTGGCAGGGCATGCTCGTGACATCGCTCGCGAAGTTCGGGCCGTCATCGCTCATCACGATCGGCGTGTTGCACCTGTGGGAGCGCTTCAAGGACCGGCCATGGCGTCGCCTTGTGCAGGCTGGTCTGGTGCCGATGACGGCGGGACTCGTTGCCGCGAGTGCGGCCCTGATCGTCGAAGCGTCGGCGACATCGTGGTGGCTCGGCGGGATCACGGCGGCCGTGGCGGTGCTCGCGATCCGCACGCGCGTGCATCCGCTGTGGTGGCTCGCTGCGGGCAGCATCGCGGGTTTGCTCGGTGGGGCGTACCTGTAGCGGCAGCGGTCGCGCCCGCCGCTTACGTCACCCCCTGCCCGCCTCGCGCACTTGCGCGTACGACGCGTGCCAGTGATCACGGCCCAACGCGCCGATCCCGTCGACCAGGTGCATCCAGTCGGTGGACCCGATCACCAGCGACGCGGGCGTATCGCCGCGTGCCAGCGCCGCAAGACGGGGTGGGCATGGGGAACGCCGCCCGGGTGTTCCGGCCACCATCATCAAGCGGGCAATCCAGGGGGCAACGTCTATCGGGATCGCCGGAACGACGACCTCTCCCGCCTGCGGCACCGGTTCGTCGGTCCAGCGCCAAGCGAAGCGCGCGCTGATACTCGCGCGTGTCGCGACGCCGATGGCGTCAAGAACGCGCTCACAGGTCAGCCCGCGCTGCGCGGCGGTATTCAGCGCGCGCACGGCGAGATTTCGCCAGTCGCCATCACCGCCGCAGTCAGCGCGTACGCTGGCGGCGAACAGCGCGACCACGCGGGATCGAACGCGCCGCAGGGCCTCCGGATGGGTCAGCATCGCGCGGGCGTCTCGCGTGTCGTCCGAGAGATCGTCAGTCGTCTCCAACGGATCGAACAGTTGCACGTCGACCGGATGAACGCTGAAGGTCGGCGAGCCCTCGGCATCGTGTCGCCAATCGGGTTCGAGACGTTCGCGCAGCAGCGCGAAGACAGCATCATCAAGGATCAGCGAAGGACGGTCGTCGCTCAGGTTGAGCGCGCGCCGGACGGCGCCGGGCAGCCGGAAACCCAGGCCATGGGCCAGTAACTGGCAAAGCCCGATGACTCGGTCGCTTTGCGCCAAGCTCGCTTGCGGCGCGTCGGCGAGATGCAGAATCAGCGATTCCGCGATGCGCAGTTCCGCGAACTTGCGGCGCGTCGTTGCGCTGGCGCGTTGCGAAACCGCAGTGGGTGGCAGGGGATGGGCGGCGGTCTGCGTTGCGTCGAATGCCGCCAGACACTGGCGCATGGCCGTGACTTCCTCCACGGTCCGACGCCGCAGTTGCGCATCGGTGTCGAGCGCCCACTCGCGCAGCGCGCCCTCGCCCGCGGTGCAGGCGCGCTCCAGCGCGCGCAGCTCGGGCCAAAGATATCGGCACGTGGCGCCCACCGTGACGGCGCTTAGCGCACAGGCGAACGTCACCTCAGCGGCCCCGGTGAGTGCTGCGCCGTGTCGCTGATACCCCAGGCACGCGCTCTGCCATGCGTCGTTGAGCAGGTGGTGCAGCCCGCTGTCTCGCAAACACGCGGATGCGCCTGCGAAATCGCCGCGGACCCCGTCATGCAGGCAGTTCACTGCCTCGTTGGCCAGGCGCAGGAACGGATTCGCCGGGTGGGATGCTGCATGGGAAACGAATGGCATGTCGGCGCCTCCTGGATGTCGGAAAAGCGAGCATCGTCCGCCGTTGCGGCGCAAGACGCTTCAGGATTCGCCCGCCCTTCTGTCGGACCGCCTCACGCAGAATCTGGGATGATGGACGCATTGCGTTGCCACCGAATCCGTTGGAGGCTCCATGTCGATCGTCCCCGAGTTGGCCGCATCCCACTCTGCTTTGCTTGGGCCGCTTGGGCGACTCGCGCACGCGTGGGTCCCGACGTGTCGACGTGATGGCCCCCTGCGCGCGGGGACGCGTGTGCTCGTGGGCGCGCTGACAGCCGTGGCCGTCGGCCTGAGCGCGGCGGTGGCACGGGCGGCCGATCCTGCCCCGGAGGCCCTTCTCTTCTCAAAAGCCGCGCCGGGCAGTGCCTTGCCATCCGGATGGCGAAACCTGCCGGTCGTGAGCGGGAAGAAACTCACCACCTACGCCGTCGTCGTCGATGGCGGGCGCAACGTCATCGAGGCCACTTCGGTCGACTCTGCCTCGGCGCTCATGGCTCAGGGCGACGGCGTCGACCTGAGCGTGACGCCCGTCGTGTCATGGCGCTGGAGAGTCGACCAGGCGATCCCGGGCGCCGACAACCGGGTGGGCGACAAGGAGGATTCGCCGGCGCGGCTGGTGTTTTTCTTCGACGGCAACACATCGTCGCTGCCGTTCGGCGATCGGGCGGCCATGGCGCTGGCCAAGGCGGGGGGCAAAGACCTGCCCTATGCCACGCTGATGTATATCTGGTCCAACGATGCCGCGCCGGGCGGCGTCATCCAGAACCCGCACACCGATCGGGTGCAGATGCTCGTGGTGGCGGGCGGCAATGCGTCGCTCGGCAAGTGGCAAACGTTCTCGCGCAACGTGGCGGCGGACTACGAACGCATCTACCGGGAGAAGCCGGGCAAGCTGCTCGGCTATGGCATCTTTACCGACAGCGACAACACGCACGCCAGCGCGCACGCCTGGTACGGCGACGTTCGGTTCGGCGCGGGAAAGTGACGCCACGGCGTGCGCCGCGCGCAGGGCGATGTCGCGAGACATTCCGCGCCCGGTTTTATCTGCCGACACCGATTCGAGAGGCGGCGACCATGCCGTCGAAAAAATCCCGGAAAGCCCCGTCTGACGGGGCCTTTGCGCTATTACAACAGTCACTTGCGTGCTACGCTATCTCGCCTAGAATCTGAGCCAGAGTTTGTCGACGGGCTCATTGCTGTTCACGCCTCTCACCGCCCCGCGAGCGCCATGCAAAAGAATCGCCAGCCCAAGGACGTTACGTTCGCTTCCAGTCCGGTATTGCAGTCGCGCATGTCGATGTGGCGCTCCAAGTTCGTCGTCATCACGATCACCCTCGCGTTCATCGGACTGGTCGCACGAGCGTTCTGGATTGCCGGCCCGGGCAATAGTTTCTATATCGCGCAGGGCGAAAAGCGGTACGAGCACACCATTGTCATGCCTGCGGTGCGCGGCAAGATCGAGGATCGCGACGGCCGCGTACTCGCGACCAGCCTGCCGATGCGCACCATCTGGGCGGTACCGGCCGAGGTGCCGGACGACCTGTCCGACAGTGCCCTGCAGAAGGCCAGCAAACTGCTCGACATTCCCGCGAAGGAGCTGCGCGCCAAGCTCATCGGCGAGAAGAAGTTCGTCTATGTGAAGCGTCAGGTCTCGCCGGAGATCGGCAAACAGATGGAAGTCCTGGGCATCCCCGGCGTGTACGAAAGCAGCGAATACAAGCGCTTCTACCCCGAAGGCGAAGTCGCGGCGCATGTGGTGGGCTTCACCAATGTCGAAGACAAGGGCCAGGAGGGCATGGAGCTGGGCGAGGAGCCCTTGCTCGAGGGCAAGGCCGGCGTGCGACGCGTCATCAAGGACCGCATCGGCCGGACCATTCAGGACCTCGACGATTCCAGCCCTCCGCGAGACGGCAAGGACATTCGCCTGACGCTGGATACACGTGTGCAGTACATCGCCTACGAGGCGTTGAAGAATGCGCTGGAACGCACGGGGGCGAAAGCGGCGATGGCGGTCGTCATCGATGCCAAGTCCGGTCAGGTGCTGGCGCTGGCCAACTTGCCGACCTACAACCCGAACGACCGGGCCCATTTGACGGGCGAGCAATTGCGCAACCGCGTCTTCACGGATGTCTTCGAACCGGGCTCGATTCTCAAGCCGTTCACCATGGCGCTGGCGTTGGACCTGCATCGGCTCACGCCGACCACGCTCATCGACACGGGGCCCGGGCGATACGTCTTCGAAGGCGCGACCATCAGCGACGACAGCGCGAATGGCGTGTTGACGGCGGCGGGTGTCATTCAGAAGTCGAGCAACATCGGCATGACCAAGGTATCGACGATGTTGCGGGCGGAGGAAATGTGGGACATGTTCACCGAGATCGGACTGGGTCAGCAGCCGAAGCTGGGGTTCCCGGGGGCGGTATCGGGGCGTTTGCGTCCGTACAAATCGTGGCGGCGGATCGAGCAGGCGACGATGGCGTACGGTTACGGGATCTCGGCGTCGCTGTTCCAGTTGGCGCGCGCGTACACGATCTTTGCCAACGATGGCGTGCTCGTGCCCATCACCATCATCAAGCCGGATACGCCGGTGCAGCCCGAGGGCGTGCGGGTGATCGACGCGCACACGGCGGCCGAAATGCGTCAGATGCTGGCGGGCGTGGTCGATACGGGCGGGACGGCCACGACGGCGCAGGTGGCCGGTTACAGCATTGGCGGCAAGACCGGCACGGCTTACAAGGCGGGCGCGCACGGATACGATCACTCGAAGTATCGGGCATCGTTCGTGGGGATCGCGCCGTTGTCGGCACCGCGCCTGGTGATTGCGGTATCGGTGGATGAGCCGAAGGCGTCGCAGCACTTTGGTGGTCAGGCGGCGGGACCGGCGTTTGCGGAGATTGCATCGCAGGCGTTGCCGCTGCTGGGGATTCGTCCGGATCTGCCGGTGCGGCCCGGGGTGATCCTCGCCGCGCCGACGTCGGATACGCCGCCGGATGACAAGGCGGCGTCGCACGGATAGAGCTTCGTGGGCTTGATATCGGTTCGTGGTGTCTTGTAGTGCCTCGTAGCGCCTCGTAGCTCCGTGTTGCGCCCGTATGTCCTGATGCGCCCGGTCGCTTCCAACGTTAGCGGCAAATCGGGTTGGGGGCCGCCCGCGGCACTCCAATGCCTGTTAAGTCGCACCGCGGGCGGCCCCCAACCCGATACGTCAACGAAAGCGATGCGACGACACCCATCGTACAACCCCGGTGGGGGTCGACAGCAGGCTTGAACGACGCTCGCCAGTGCCCCGTCCCGCTCCGTCAGCGCAAACGATGTGACGACACCGATGAGGCGACGGGGGCTGGAATGACAGGATGCGTGAGCGACGCTTGCCGGTGCCCTGACGGAGCGACTTTAAAGTGGAGCGCAGTCAGGGTACCGGCAAGCGTCGCGGGTATGGGGGATTGCGGGGGCGTTGGGGGTGAATGAGCGGGCGGTGTCGACGGATCGGGAAGGTGTGAGCAAAAAAGGCGGTTCGATGACTCGAACTGCCTTTTTTGCGTACTGAGGCGCCAAACGGCACGCACAAGCCCGTGCCGCCCGGCAACGCGTCGAATCATTCACCGAAACAGGTTAGCGAGTCGGCTCGGAAATCGGCTGGAAGGTCGCCCCTCCAAAGCGCCCCAAAAAAGAAAAAGGCGGCCCGGAAACCGGCGCCGCCTTTCTCTCACTTGCCCGAAGTAACGCAGACAAGTTCTGAAGAAGCCTTACATCCCCGGCATCATCAGTGTGTTGGCGTTGTGCATGATCCACAGCGAGCCGACCAGCACGATGGACACGATCAGGATCGTGAACGCGAAGGCCATCACGTTCCAGCGCTGTTCCGACGAACGGTCCATGTGCAGGAAGTAGATCAGATGGACGATGATCTGCACGAGGGCCGCGCCGAGAATCAGCGGCAGCACTGTCGACGGCGGCATCGTGCCATCCATCACCAGCTTGAACGGCACGACCGTGAGGATCACCGCGAGCACGAAGCCGATCAGGTACGACTTCACGCTGCCGTGGCTACCCCCGGCCGCATTGTGGCCAGCGTCGTGGCCGTGCGATTGCACCGATTTCGTATTGCTCATTTACATCGCTCCCATCAGGTACACGACCGTGAACACGCCAATCCACACCACGTCCAAGAAGTGCCAGAACAGCGACAGGCATTGCAGGCGCGTGGTGGTGGTCGAGTTCAGACCCTTCTTGCCGATCTGGAACATCAGCACGGCCATCCACAGCAGGCCCGAGGCCACGTGCAGACCGTGGGTGCCCACCAGGGCGAAGAACGACGACAGGAAACCGCTACGGTTCGGGCCCGCACCTTCCAGAATCAGATGGTGGAACTCATACAGTTCCATCGCGATAAACCCGGCACCCAGCAACCAGGTCACCGCCAGCCAGCCCAGTACCGTGCTCTTCTTGCCGTTGTGCAGCCCGACCATGGCAAAGCCATAGGTGATCGACGAGAACAACAGGATGAACGTTTCGACCAGCACGAACTTCAGGTCGAACAGTTCCTTGCCCGTCGGGCCGCCCGCAGACGAGTCACGCAACACCGCAAAGGTGGCGAACAGGCCGGCGAACAGCACCAGGTCGGTCATCAGGTACACCCAGAAACCGAAGATCGTGTTGCCACCGGTGTCGTGGTGCGCGTGGTCGTGCGCATGCGCATCGGCATGCGCGCCAGAGTGTTTGAGAACTTCGCTCGTCATGATTAAGCCTTTGCTGCTGCGGCCAGTGCCTGATGGTGAGCCGTTTCAATGGCCACCACTTCCGGCGACTGCACGTAGTAGTCGATCGAATCGTCGTTGCTGCGGCAGATGAAGGTCACGATCATGCCGACGAAGCCGACGATGGCCAGCCACCAGATGTGCCAGATGGCCGCGAAACCGAACACCAGCGAGAACGCACTGATGATGAAACCGGCGCCGGTATTCTTCGGCATGTGGATCGGTGCGTAGCTCGTCTTCAGATCGCCCTTGATGCCGTGGGCCTTGCGATAGGCCAGCTCGTCGATGTCATGCACGCGCGGCTCTTCGGCAAAGTTGTAGAACTGCGGCGGCGACGACGTCATCCACTCCAGCGTACGGCCGTTCCAGGGATCGCCCGTCGTGTCGGCGAGCGCCTTGCGGTTCTTGATCGAGACGACCAGTTGCAGCACCTGGAAACCGATACCGGCGGCGATGAACAGTGCCCCCACCCACGCGGCGATCAGCCACGGCTGCCACGCAGCGTTTTCGTAGTGGTTCAGGCGACGGGTCATGCCCATCAAGCCCAGCACGTACAGCGGCATGAACGCGAGGTAGAAGCCGATCAGCCAGCACCAGAAGCTTGCCTTGCCCAGACGCTCGTCGAGCTTGAAGCCGAAGGCCTTCGGGAACCAGTAGTTCATCCCGGCGATGTAACCGAACAGCACGCCACCGATGATCACGTTGTGGAAGTGAGCAATCAGGAACAGCGAGTTGTGCAGCACGAAGTCGGCGCCCGGCACGGCCAGCAGCACGCCCGTCATGCCACCGATCACGAACGTGACGATGAAGCCCAGCGTCCACAGCACCGGCACGGTCATTTGTACGCGACCGCGGTACATCGTGAAAAGCCAGTTGAAGATCTTCACGCCGGTCGGGATCGAGATGATCATCGTCGCGATACCGAAGAACGCGTTCACGTTGGCACCCGAGCCCATCGTGAAGAAGTGGTGCGCCCACACGAGGAACGACAGCACCATGATCGCGGCCGTGGCGTACACCATCGACTTGTAGCCGAACAGCTTCTTGCCCGAAAACGTCGAGATGATCTCCGAGAACATACCGAACGCCGGCAGAATCAGGATGTACACCTCCGGGTGACCCCAGATCCAGATCAGGTTGATGTACATCATCGGATTGCCGCCCAACTCATTCGTAAAGAAATGGAAGTCGAGGTAGCGGTCGAGCGAGAGCAGCGCCAGCGTCACCGTCAGCACCGGGAACGCGGCGCACACCAGCACCATCGTGCACAGCGAGGTCCACGTGAAGACCGGCATCTTCATCAGGTTCATGCCCGGCGCACGCATCTTCAGAATCGTGACGACGAAGTTCACACCCGTGAGCAACGTCCCCAGACCCGAGATCTGCAAGGCCCAGATGTAGTAATCCACCCCCACGCCCGGACTGTATTGAATGCCCGAGAGCGGCGGGTAAGCCAGCCAGCCCGTGCGCGCGAATTCACCCACGCCCAGCGACAGGTTCACCAGCGCTGCGCCGGCCACGAACAGCCAGAACGAGAGCGTGTTCAGGAACGGGAATGCCACGTCGCGGGCGCCGATCTGCAGCGGCACCACGAGGTTGACGAGACCCGTCATGAACGGCATCGCCACGAAGAAGATCATGATCACGCCGTGGGCGGTGAAGATCTGGTCGTAGTGCTCCGGCGGGAGAATGCCCGGCGAGTTGTGCGCGAGCATGAGCTGCGTACGCATCATCAAGGCGTCGGCAAAGCCACGCAGCAGCATAACGAGCGCGACGAGCACGTACATGATGCCGATCTTCTTGTGATCGACCGACGTGACCCATTCGTTCCACAGGTACTTCCACTTGCCGAAGTAGGTGAGCAGCCCAATGATGCCCAGCCCCCCCAGCACCATCATGCCGACCGCGCCGACGATGATCGGCTCGTGGTACGGGATGGCTTCGAGAGTCAGTTTGCCAAACAGCGTTGACATTGTTGTTTACTCCTTGTGCGCGTGCGCAGACGCACCGGCGTGCATCGCATGCGCGCCGGCATTGTCCATGGCCATGGTCATCGCGGCGGCCGGTGCCGTCGCGGTGTCGTTGGCCGCACCCTTCATGTCCATGCCCTTCATGTCCATGGCACCGTGGTTCTCATGGCCGTCCTGCTGCTGGGCCATGCCGGATGCCATCGGGGCGTGCACGATCGACTGGAACAGGTTCGCGTCGACCGAGCTGTAGTACGTGACCGGCGTGTTCTCGCTCATCGGCACGAGCGATGCGTAGGCGTCGCGGTCGAGCACCTTCTTCGACTCGCGCACCTTCGTCACCCATTGCTCGAAGTCGTTGTCGGTCATCGCCAGCGTCTTGAAACGCATGCCCGAGAAACCGCCGCCGCTGTAGTTCGCCGAAATGCCGTCGTACGCGCCGACGTGATTGGCGATCAAGTGCAGCTTCGTCTGCATACCGGCCATCGAGTAGACCTGGCTACCCAATTGCGGAATGAAGAACGAGTTCATGATCGATTCCGACGTGATCTTGAAATTCACGGGGGTATCGACCGGAACGGCCAACTCGTTGATCGACGCAATCCCTTGCTCCGGGTAGATGAACAACCACTTGTAGTTCATCGACACCACTTCGACCGTGATCGGCTTCACATCGCTTTGCAGCGGCTTGTAAGGATCGAGTTCGTGGGTGGAGACCCAGGTGATGCGCGCGAGGATCGCAATGATGATGATCGGCACGAGCCAGACCACAACCTCGATCGCCGTGGAGTGCGACCAGTTCGGTTCGTAGCGGGCCGCCTTGTTGCTCGCGCGATATTTCCACGCAAACCACAGCGTCATCAAGATGACCGGAATCACGACGATCAGCATCAGCCAGGTGGCCGTGAGAATCAGGGATTTGGTCTCTTCTCCGATCTGCCCCTTGGGGTTGAGAACGGCCATGTCGCAGCCAGCCAAAAGCAGCGGCGAGCACAGGGCGAGGAGCCTTAGCAATCGCGGGTTTCTGTGTTTCTTCATGTCACACGACAGGGTTGAGTTGGCCAACGAACGGCGCAACACGGGCTTACCGGCCTGATGCAGGGTCGCAGGAGGTTGGCAAGGGTTAAGGTGAGACGGGAGCAGTCGCCGCGCCGATATTGCACCGGCCGAACTACGACGACTGTGTCATCGAAAAGACGGGAACCGGGGCGGGTTGCCGCCCCGAAGACCTCAAGTCACTGCCCGACTTCTTGTCTTTTACTTCCATCACGGTGCGGCATTATGCCGAAGTTTAATTAGGCCGGACATCGCGCACACACCGGCGCGACAATGTGTCGCGCAGCCCTCACGTATGCGCGCGCGACGTTTTCAAAGCAGATCGGCACGTGTTTGGCGGTAAACGCTGTGCAATGCAGCAATTCGGAAACGTTCTTAGATTTCAAGAGGTGCGACGTTGTGTCGCACCTCCATTTGCCGTGTCGCAGCGAACTGCACCGGATTGGTGCATCGAGAGGAAGGGGGGACCGCTGAGGACGTTGGCCCGGCGTTTCAATCCAGCGACAGGCGCACGGCGAACGCCAAGAGCGCCGCGCCGAACGACCAGCGTTGGACTTTTTGTGCCAGCGGACGGGTGCGCAGCCAGCGGGCGATGCGGGCGGCACCGAAGGCGAGCGTCACGTCGAAGATCGCACCCACGACCAGCAGCAGTACACCCAGTTCGAGCACCTGCGACCACATGGGCCCGGCTTCGGCGCGGACAAACTGGGGCAGCAGCACCGAACAGAACAACAGCGCCTTCGGATTGAGCACGCTGGAGAGCACACCGCGCCGCACGGCATGCGCGAGCGGCGGTGCAGCGTCGGTCGGCGCGGCCGCGGCCTCGATGCCGAACGCCGGAGAACGCCAGATCTGGATCGCCACCCACGCCAGATAGATCGCGCCCGCGATGCGCACCGTCTCGAAGAGCCACGGCGCCGAACGCAACAACGCCGCCACGCCGCAGGCCGAGAGCGTTACGTGCCCGGCACGCGCCAGCGCCAAGCCGGCCGCCGTCGCCAATCCGTGCCTCACCCCTCGCGTCATGCTCGTCTGCATGACGAGCGCCATATCCGGGCCCGGCAACGCGTAGACGACGATCAACGCACCGACGAAGACGGTGAGCAACTGCAGCGAAACCATGATTTTCCCCTGACGGCCGCAATGGCGGAAACGAACCTCATGATCTCGCTATTCAACGAGCGATACACAGCGTTTTTCACTCACAATTATTTAGTAATTTAGCTTATTTCGCCAATAAAGTGCATTTCACGTTGAAGTCTCACCAAGTCAGAGGTCACACCCGCGACAATCAACCTAATCCGGAAGGATGAGGGCAACACTTTCCGGAAATTGCAGATCGTGGTGGAATGCCATCTTTGTAGTAGCTTTCGTAGCGGGATACTCATCATGAACGAACTCGACGCCATCGATCGGGCGATTCTCTCCATCGTCCAGCGCGATGGCCGCATTTCCAACGCCCGGCTTGCGGAACGTGTGTCGCTGTCCGAAACACCCTGTGCGCGACGTCTGAAACGGCTCGAAGCCGAAGGCTATATCACCGGCTATCGGGCAGAACTTTCGCACCGCGCGCTGGGGCTTGGCGTGACGGCATTCGTACATGTGCGCTTCGCCGTGCATGACCGCGCGCTGTCCGAGCAGTTCGAGCGCGAAGTCCAGGCCATCGAGCGCATCGTGTCGTGCCACAACATCTCCGGCAGCGCCGATTACCTGCTGGAGGTGGTTGCCACGGATCTCGACGATTACGGCATGTTCACGCGCGACGTGCTGCGCGCCCTGCCCGGCGTCTCGTCAATCGAATCGATGTTGTCGCTGCGAGAAGTCAAACGCGATACCGGCGCGCCGTTGCTCTAATCCGACTCTCGGCGGCATGGCGCGCATTTGCCCGTAGAATGGCGGGCTGACTCGACTTAGCAGACCTCAGGTGCCTCATGCCGGACGCCACGCCCGTCGTACCCTCCCAGCCGACCTCCCTGCCGCGCGATGCGCTCGGAGCCAGCGCCGCCAACGATGACGCCCTGATGTTCGATCTCGCGCCCGTTTCGCTCTGGCTCGAGGACTTCAGCGGTGTGAAGCAACTGTTCGACGAATGGCGCGCGCAAGGGGTCACCGACCTGCGCGCCCACTTCAGGATCGACCCGGCGCACGTCGCCGCTTGCTCGCGGCGCATTCGTGTCATCAAGGTCAATCGACGAACGTTGTCGATGTTCAACGCCCCATCGCTCGACGCGCTCGTGGCCGGCCTGCCGCGCATCTTCCGCGACGACATGCTCAAGACCCACATCGAAGAGCTTTGCCAGTTGTGGGACGGCCGTACACACTTCACGAGCAAGACGGTCAACTACACGCTCGATGGCCGGCGTCTCGATGTGCTCCTGAACGGCTCGGTCCTGCCCGGGCACGAAGCCACGCTGGAACGCGTGCTGATCTCGCTGGAAAACGTGACCGAACTCGAACACGCCCGTGAGCGCGTGACGATGGGCGAGCAATACGCACGCGGGCTGTTCGAATACTCGCCAGTCTCGCTTTGGGTCGAGGATTTCAGCGCCATCAAGTTGTTGCTCGACGACGCCCGTGCGCGTGGCATCACGGACTTCCGCACGTTTACCGACGTTCACCCCGAATTCGTGGAACGGTGCATGACCGAGATCCACGTGCTCGACGTGAATCGCCATACGCTCGCGATGTTCGTCGCGCCCGACAAGGCCTCGCTGCTCGCCCGCCTGCCCGAAGTGTTCCGCGACGACATGCGACACAATTTCCGCGAGCAGTTGGTCGACCTGTGGGAGAACAAGCTGTTCCAGCAGCGCGAAGTCGTCAACTACGCGCTCGATGGCAACGAGATCAACGTTCACCTGCAATTCGCGGTGCTGCCCGGTCACGAGGCGCGCTGGGACCTGGTGCTCGTGGCGCTCACTGACATCACCGCGCGCAAGAAGGCCGAGTCGTATCTCGAATTCCTCGGCAAGCACGACGTGCTGACCAAGCTGCGCAACCGCTCGTTCTATGTCGACGAACTCAATCGGCTGGAGCGCAAGGGGCCCTATCCGGTGACGGTGATCGTCGCCGACCTGAACGGCCTGAAGACCGTGAACGATCAGCTAGGGCACGCCGCAGGCGACGCGCTGCTGCGCCGTGCGGGCGAGGTGTTGGGCAAAGCGGTCACCGCCCCGCAGATCGCGGCGCGCATCGGCGGTGACGAATTCGCGTTGCTGCTGCCCTCCACCGATGCGACGAGTGGCGCGACGCTGATCGAGAGCATTCGCCAACTCGTGGAGTTGAACAACTCGTTCTACCCTGGCACGGCGCTCTCCTTCTCGATGGGGATGGCGACGTGCGAGGCTGGAGAGCGGCTCGAAGCCACGACCCAACGGGCCGATTTGCTGATGTACGAAGAAAAGCGCAATCACTACGCCGGCACCATGAACGAACGGCGTGTGCTCGATGGACTGCCGTCCGGCACCGGCGAGATGAGCGGTGGCGGCAGTCGCGACTGAAGCGACTAGCGCGGCTGGAACGCGATCAGGCTCATGCCCGCTAACGCAATGGCCACACCGGCCATGTCCCACGGCGTTGGGCGCACCCCGTCCACGAGCCATAGCCACACGATCGCCACGCTGATATAAACGCCGCCGTACGCCGCATAAACACGACCGGCCGCCGACGGATGCAGCGTCAGCAGCCACGCGAAAAGCGCGAGCGACATCGCCCCCGGCACAAGCAGCCATGCGCTGCGATCGTGCTTGAGCCACAGCCAGGGCAAATAGCAGCCGACGATCTCCGCCACCGCCGTGACGACATAAAGCAGGAAGGTTTTCATCGTGCGATTATGCCCGGCGCGAATCGAATGCGTCATATCGCAGGCAACATCGACAGGCTAATCGCCGGGTGGCCTACAATGCCGCGTCTACCGGAGAAGCTCATGGAATTGTTGGAAGCACGCGTCGTCGAACTCGAAGTCAAGGCGGCGTTTCAGGAAGATTTGCTTGAAACCCTCAACGACATCGTCACGCGTCAGGAGCAGCAGCTCGATTTGCTGCAAAAGCAGATCAAGGCGCTGTACCAGCAGATGCAGTCGCAGGGACAGGGGGGGAACGATGGCAATCCACGCCATGAAGTCCCGCCGCATTATTGAACTGGATCGAACCGGATCGAACTGGCGGGCCGGTAGCGCCGTTGCGCGAAGACGAACGTGCGTGGGCACGGAATGACACGGTTCGCACGGGCAATTGCCGCACGCAGAACGATTCTGCGTCGTCCGGGTCACATCATCATCGACGATTCAGGCATGGCCGCGCCGTGCCCGTCCCTCGGACCTTCGTAACATGACCGCTTACCGCCCGCCTCGTCGCCTCCTCCCCACCGACACCTCGGACAGTTCCGTGACCTCGCGCCGCGACGCGCTGCGCCTGACGGCGGCGGGGCTCCTCGGCCTTGCGCTCGCCCCGCTCATGCGCCCGGCCAATGCCGCGTACAACATCTGGACCGGCGAGTACACGATGACACGTCAGGACATCGAGGCTGCCGTCGGCAAGCGCTTCCCGACCACGCTCAACTACGGCCAACTGCTGTCCGTCGAACTGACGCATCCGAAAATCGGCTTCAACCCGCAGGCCAATCGCGTCATCACGCAGATCGACGCGCAATTGCAGAACGTCTTGCTGCAAGGCCAGCCGCTCGCTGGCGTGCTGAGCCTGTCGAGCGCGCTGAAATACGACCCGGTCAAACGTGCCGTGTTGCTCGACAACCCGAACGTGGAGCGTGTGGATGTGAACGGCATGCCCCCGGCATACGACCAACAGTTGACGGCCATTGGCGGCTCTCTCGCCCAGCAAGTACTCAATCAGTATCCGATCTATACATTCAAACCCGAGCAATTGCGTTATGGCGGACGCGATGTCGAGCCGGGCGCCATCACCGTGCTGTCCGACGGCATCAAGGTCGAAGTCAAAACGAAGTGACAGGATCGCGCGCCGTGTCGCAAAAGAACAAGGGCAGCCCGCGGGCTGCCCTTGCCTTATGCCGCAGGGTTCTCCGGCGTCGCGCTTGCGCGCGAGACCGGGAACGCCACGAACTCAGACCACCGTCAGCGTCACGTCGATGTTGCCACGCGTGGCGTTCGAGTACGGGCACACGATGTGTGCCTTCTGTACCAGCGCTTCGACCGTCGCGCGATCCACGCCCGGCACGCTGATCTTCAGTTCCGCCTGAATGCCGAAGCCCGTCGGGATCTGCCCGATTCCGACGCTTCCGTCGATCTTCGTGTCGGCGGGCAGCGCAATCTTTTCCTTGCCCGCCACGAACTTCAGCGCGCCCAGGAAGCAGGCCGAGTAACCGGCAGCAAACAGTTGTTCCGGATTCGTGCCGCCAACGCCCGCGCCGCCCATTTCCTTGGGTACAACCAGCTTGACGTCAAGCACGCCGTCGGACGACACGGCACGGCCATCACGGCCTCCGGTCGCGGTGGCATGGGCGGTGTACAGCACTTTTTCGATCGACATAACGAACTCCTGGTGAGTAGAGAATTTCACTTCCAAACTTCGATCGCCCCAGCCCGGCACACCTTCCCGGCGTTGCCTTCCGGCCCGACGACCCCTCTGACATCCGCTGGCCGGCTCGTGCGAGCCGGCGTCAACTCAAGCGACGCCGCACACCGACGCCACCACATCCTCCAGGCGCGACGGCGCCCGGAACAAACGGGAAGCCATCACGCTCCCCTGAAACCCGGCAAACAGCGCACGCGCAGTACCATCGGGCGACGACGTCAGCGTGAGCGAACCGTCTGTCACGCCTTGGGCCAGCACACGTGCCAACCACGCTTCGTGATACGCGAAGAATCGCTGCACCGCTTCGCGAACCGTCTCCGGCAGCGTTTCGATGTCGGCCGCCAGCATGCCGCACAGACAGATCCGATGCCCGTCGGCCGCGATGCGCCCGAATCCTCGCGCATACAACGCCAGCTTCTGCGCAGGCGGCAGTGCCTCGTCGATGCCCGCCAGCCCTTCCTTGATCAACGCGTCGTAGGCCTTGATGGCTTCGAGTACGAGATCTTCCTTGGCCGGGAAGTAATAGTGGATGCTCGACGTCTTGACCCCGACTTGCTCAGCGAGATCCCGATAGCTGAAGCCGTTGTAGCCCCGCGTCATCAGGAACCGCTGCGCATGCTCGAGCAGTTGTTCCTTGACGGTCGATGTCGTTGGCGATGTATGTGTGCGATTCATGAAACGAACTTTATCTACCAGTAGATAGATAGTCAAGCCGTTTTATCGGATCGATCGATGGATTTTTTCAATGAAGGCCATAGTCGGGACGCCACTCCCCCCTGCCATGTGCGGCGCCCAAGACGACAAACAGCGAATCTTGCGAGCCGCTGTTCCATGAATGGCCAAATCTCGCCAGGTGTCCGACGTCGCTCAGAAGTCGATCTTCGCGTTCAGGCTGACCATGCGCGGGTCGGCCGGCTTGATGTAGTTGTCGTACTGATATTCCCAATACTTGCGGTTGGTCAGGTTGCTCACCGCCGCGCGCAGCGTCACGTCCTTGCCTGCGACGCGCGTGCGGTAGGTTGCGCCGAGGTTGATCAACGTATAGCCCGAGACGGCCAGCGAGTTCTGCGGATTGAGCGCCGTGCGACCGTTGTAGCGAATATCGCCCCCGACCGACAGACCCGGCACGTAAGGCACCTTGTACTCGACGTTGCCCGAGAGCACGAAGCGCGGCGCGCCGCCCACCCGGTTGCCGTCGAAACCGTTCGTACGGGCGTACCAACTATCGAGCGCCATGGCGCTGGCGCCGAGCGTCCACCGTGGCCCCAGCTTCACCGCCCCGGCCAACTCGATCCCCTGGTAGATGGACTGGCCGTCCGAGACGCGTGCGTTGGCGCTGTTCGTGTACACCGCACCCCGCTCAATGCGGAAGAGCGCTGCCGTCGTGCTCCACGTGGACTGCTCCGTCTTCACGCCAACCTCATACTGGCGGCTCTTGAACGGGTTGAGTACCGCGCCCGCGTTGGCGTAGGTCGACCCCACCACTTCGCCAGCCTCCAGCGCTTCCACATAGCTGGCGTATGCCGTCGCGTTCGGCGCGAGCTTGTACATGACGGCGAGTGTCGGCGTGAACACACCGTTCGTCGAGTAGGTCGAGATCCCTTGCGCGTTCGTCTGATTGTAGTTAGTGAAGCGCGCGCCGCCGAGCACCGACAGTCGATCCGTGATCTGTACCGTGTCAGAGGCAAAGACCGAGCGCTGCTCGATGGCGCTGGCGCGTTGCGCCTGGAGCGTCGAGCCGTCGCCAAAGAACTGATACGACGCCCCCTGGTATAGATTGCCCGAGTACGTCGAGAAGGGAACATACGCGTTCGCGGTGACCGGGCTGTACAGATACGTGTAGTCGTTCGTCTGATACTGCGATGCGTAGCCGAACGTGAGCTGGTGTGCGAGCGGCCCCGTACGCACCTTGCCCTCGGCCGCCACCTGCCACGCGTGGAACGTATTGATTTCGTCGCCCAGATCATTCAGGCCACGGAAGTCGCCTGCGCCGTTGAGCAAATAGAGCGTGGCTTCGTTACGGTCGCGCGTCGACTTGTTGTAGGCGAAGTCGGCCGACACCTTCCAGTCCGGATTCAACTGATATTGCAGGCCGGTCGTGTAGAACTGCGTGATGGTGTTCAGATGCGTGGCCTGCGTCTGAAGATTCGCGTTCGACACATTGATCGGCCCCGGCAACTGATGGCCCTGGAAGGACGCCGTCGAGAGCGAGGGCGTGGTGCCCGTCGCCCGGCGATCCTGGTACATCGCGCCGAAGTTCCACGTCAGGTCGGGCGTCAAACGTGCGTCGAGCGCGAGCGACACCGTGTCGCGATTCAGATTGCCGTCCGAATAGGTGCGGCCTTCCTCGTGCGTGTAATTCAGCCGGGCGCCGAACATGTCGTTCGGCCCGGCACGCCCCCCGAGATCGACATGCTCGCGCCAGATGCCGTTCGAATGGAAACCGACATCGATGCTGGCGATGCGCTCGTCCGTCGGCTTTTTCGTCACATAGTTGACGACACCGCCCGGGGCAACGAAGCCGTACATGAAACCGGACAACCCCTTGAGCAGTTCCACGCGGTCGAACTGCTCGTACGGCATCGTCACGCCGTAGGTCATCACGGGCATCCCGTCGAGCTTGAAGCCGGATTGCCAGTCGATCGGCATGCCGCGCACATAGATGTAGCCGGCCCAGGCGTCGAAGGCGTTGCTGCCGTCGGTCACCGAGGCGTCGGTCGAGAACACGTCGCCAAGCTTCGCGGGTTGGCGTTGTTCGAGCTGCTCCTGGCTGACCACCGTTGTGGAGAACGGCGTATCGAGCTGGCTGCGCGAGCCAAGCGCGCCGGATTGCACTGGCTGCTTGAGGTTCTGCGGCGTTTCACGCAGGGCCGAGCCGGTCACCGTTGTGGCCTGGAGCGTGGCTTGGGCATCGGCGTCGGTTGTCGGTCCATCCGTGGACGTGGCCGCCATCGACTGGGCGATGGCCGGTGCGGCGGCAAAGGCCAGGAGTGCGGCCAGCGCGAGCGGCGCCAGACGGCTACGGGGAACGACGACGTTGCCCGTAGCGGTGCGGCCAGCCTCCCCCGAGGCGCCGTGGTGGTAAGCGAAGGTCATGCTGGAAATCCCGAGTGACGGTTTGAAATATTTATAATTAATGAGAATCGTTAACATTCTCATTCAAAGATCGGAATATTAACAAACGTTCACGTATCGTCAACAAGTGTTGAAGATCGGCATCGCGGGACAACACGGAAATACAACATTTTCATCCCTTACACAAAGGGAATGTTGGCGAACGACGCCGCCGGACAGTTGCCGCGGCGGTGGTTTCGGGGCGGTGGTCTGACCGGCGCATCGGAAACCGTGTCAAATAGGCTAGTATTGCGGCACTGTCGCCGACCGAGCGGCTAATCGACTGGACCGCCGACCCTCATCCGGGGCGCGCGTGCAATGTGGTATGGACCTCGACGCCATTGATCTGAAGATTTTGCGGGAGCTGCAAGCCGACGCCCGCCTCACCAACGTAGAACTCGCCTCGCGCGTGAACCTCTCGCCGTCGCCTTGCCTGGCGCGCGTGAAAGCGCTCGAAGCGGCGGGCTACATTCGCCAGCGCGTCACGCTGCTCGATCCATCCCGGCTCGGGTTGCACATCAACGTTTTCATCCACGTCACGCTCGAAAACCAGAATCGCGACGGTCTGGATGCGTTCGAAACGGCCGTCACCGCATTGCCCAACGTCATGGAGTGCTACCTGATGTCGGGCGACGCCGATTACCTCCTGCGCGTCATGGTCAGCGACATGAGTGCCTATGAGACGCTCATCACCGATCGGCTCTCCCGCATCCCGGGCATCCGCAACATTCGCTCCAGTTTCGCGCTCAAGCAGGTCTTGTACACCACGGCCGTCCCGGTGCCCGACCGCTCCGGCGATGCCTGAGGCCGCGTCCCCCGCTACGTTCGCGACGTCCGGCGCCGGCCAGCCCCCGCACGGCGGGGCCGGCCAGCAGATCGCCTTGCATGTCGCGGCCATGTTGTTCGGCGCTTCGGCACTGTTCGGCGAGCACATTGCCGCGAGCAGCGCGATGATCGTCTTCGGTCGCGGCCTCTTTTCGTGGCTTGCGCTGAGCGTCATTGCCCTCGCAGGTCTGGCGGGCATGCGCAGTGCCGCGCGGGTCGCGGGCGGCGCGCCGTGGCGCGGGCTCTCGCCCGCCTCGGCGTTGCGACTCATCCTCGCCGGCGGGCTCCTCGGCGCGCATTGGCTCGCGTTCTTCCTGGCGATCAAAGCGGGCGGCGTTGCCGTCGGCACGCTCGGCTTCGCCTGCTTCCCGGCGTTCGTGATCCTGCTTGAATGGCCATTGCGTCGCGAGCGCCCCACCTTGGGCGACGCGGGCGTCATCGCACTCGTGTGCGTCGGACTGGCGCTCGTCACCCCGGCGTTCGACTGGCGCGCCGGGGCAACCGTCGGTCTCGCGTGGGGAGTGTTCTCCGGCGCCCTCTACGCCGTTATCGCTCTGTCCAATCGCGTGCTGGGCGCGCAGGTCTCGCCGCTGCAGGCCAGTTGGTGGCAATGCTTCGGCATCCTGCTCGTGCTCGGCCCGTTCACCTGGCGCGAGGCACTGTCGCTCCCCGCGACGCAATGGGGGTGGCTCGCATGCCTTGGCGTCGTGTGCACCGCCCTCGCCTACACGCTGTTCATCCATGCGCTGCGCACCGTCAAAGCCAGCCAGGCCGCGGTCGTCATCGCCCTCGAGCCGGTCTACGCCATCGCCTTCGCATGGGCGCTGTTCGGCACCTCGCCCACGCTCAAGATGGCCGCGGGCGGTGTGTGCATCGTCGGCGCCGTGGCCTGGTCCGGTTCGATGCGCTCACGCCGTCCCGCTCACTGATGCCTCACCGCCTCCCTCACTGAGGCTCCCATGAGGCCGTCGGCCGTCAGACGAACATCCCGCCCGACGCCTCGATGCGCTGGGCATTGATCCAGCCGGTCTCGTCGGCCAGCAGCGCCGCCACCATGCCGCCGATGTCGTCGGCCTCGCCCACGCGGCCCAGTGCCGTGTTCGCGGCCACCATCTGATTGACGCCCTGATTGTCACGCACCGTGCCGCCGTTGAAGTCCGTCGCGATGGCGCCCGGCGCCACCGTATTGGCCCGAATTCCGCGCGCGCCCAACTCCTTCGCCAGGTAGCGCGAAAACACCTCGATGCCGCCCTTCATCATCGCGTAGGCCGACGCGCCCGGCAGCGAGAATCGCGCCAGACCGCTCGAGACGTTCAGGATGCGTCCGCCGTCCGCGATCAGCGGCAGCAACGTCTGCGTGAGGAAATACGGTCCCTTCAGGTGCAGCCGCACGAGCTCGTCGAACTGCGCCTCGGTCGTCTCGGCAAATGGCGCGTGCAAGCCCGTTCCGGCGTTGTTGACGAGGAAATCGAACGTATCGCGCTGCCAGACATCGCCCAGCACGCGCCCGATTTGCGCGGCGAACGGGCCGAACTGCGAGGCATCCGACACGTCGAGCGGCAAGGCCACGGCTTTCGCACCCAGCGCGACGATCTCAGCCGCCACCGCGTCGGCTTCCGCGCGCTGGCTGCGATAGGTGAGGATGACGTCGATTCCGCGACGTGCCGCTGCGAGCGCCGACGCGCGGCCCAGGCCGCGGCTGCCACCGGTGATGAGAACGATTTTGCGAGTCATGGTATTTCTCCTGAAGGCGTTGGGCCTTGCCGGTTGGCAACGCCCTGTTGAACCCCATCGACACCCGTGCCGTTCGATGTCGGTGACAGACGGCAGGTTGAGGTGCGGCGGTATGTTCAACAGGTTATTGCAACGAATTTCACCAATAAACCCGAAATAATTGATTACACTGATCAAATTTCCATAACAATCAACGATTGGATCGACCGTCGCTCACCATGCATCAGCTCGACGCCATGCGCATCTTCGTGCGTGTTACGCAGACCGGCAGCTTCACGCAGGCCGCCGACAGTCTTGGCCTGCCTCGCGCCAGCGTCTCCAATGCCATCAAGCAACTGGAGGCCAAGCTGGGCACGCGCCTGCTGCATCGGACCACACGACGCGTGCAACTCACGCAAGATGGCCAAGCGTGCCTTGAGCGATGCCAGGATTTGCTCGCCGACATGGAAGAGTGGGAGACGATGTTCGTCGCGCGCGACGAAGCGCTGACAGGCCGTCTGCGCGTCGATTTGCCTGCCACGCTCGCGCGTACGACCGTCATTCCGCAACTGCCCGCCTTCTTGGCGCAACATCCGGCCCTGCGCCTTGAACTGTCGAGCACCGATCGGCGTGTCGATCTCGTGCGCGAAGGGTTCGACTGCGTGCTGCGCGTGGGCGCCGTCGCCGATTCGACGCTGATCGCGCGACCGCTCGGCCACATGCGGCAGATCAACGTCGCGAGCCCGGCGTATCTCGCCCGCTACGGCATACCGCGCTCGCTCGACGACCTGCGCTCGCATCGACTGATCCATTACGCGACGACGCTGGGCGCTCGCCCCGTGGGTTGGGAATACTTCGACGGCGAACGCTATGCGCAGTGGCCAATGGAAGGCGTACTGACCGTGAACAATGCCGACGCCTATCAAGCGGCGTGCCTCGCCGGACTCGGGCTGATTCAGGCGCCCGAGAGCGGCGTGCGGGGGCTGTTGGCCGACGGCACGCTGCAAGCCGTGCTGCCGGAGTTTCAAGCGCAGCCGCTGGCGGTCACCTTGCTGTATGCGAACCGCCGTCACCTGCCCCGGCGCGCTCAGGTGTTCATGAACTGGCTCGCCGACTTACTGACACCACGTCTGACGGCGATTTAATGTTGCGTTGCCATCTATTGAAGTCGGTGGGCAAATGCCCCACGCGACGACCATTGCGGCTGCCTGCGCCTCACCGGCACTCCCCTCCTTGCGATAGCCCCCGCTCGACCATTGCGACGAGGCGCTGCCCCAACCCGTCGACCTGATCGTCGGGCAGATTGCGCAGCGGGCCGTCGATGACCAGCACGGACAATCCATGCACTGCCGCCCAGGCCAGATACTCCGCGCCGGGTCGCTGTGCCGCGTCGATGAGCTTGGCCGCGACCATACCGTCGAGCGCCGCCCCCAGCAGTTCGAACGGGTTGAGACCGCTCGCCCCCGCCTTGGCCGGATCGGCCGCCGAACGCACATTCTCCGACGGAGAAAAGGCCGTTCGAAACAGCCCCGGATGCGCGCGAGCGAAGTGCAGATAACCGATGCCGACAGCACGCAGCCCGGCGCGGGCGCGCGCAACCCTGTCGAGCGCCGAGGTCTCCCGTGCCGCCAACTCAAGTTCGATGGCCACCGCCAATTCGGCCAGGGCCGCCGAGCGCACGGCGTCGAGCAAATCCTGACGATTCGCGAAGTGCCGGTACGCCGCATTCGGCACGACCCCGACGCGGCGCGTCGCCTCGCGCAAGACGACCGCATCCGGCCCGCCCTCGCGTGCCAGCGCAATCCCGGCCTCGAGCAACGCCCGGCGCAGGTCGCCATGTCGATACGTCGTGCGCGCCGGGCCGGCCGTTGTTACCTGTTCAGTCATTACAACCCCTTGTGGACAGTGTCCATTATGTCTGCTATTGTTTGTGTACACTGTCCACAAAGACAAGTTGCGGTGCATCATGTCTCGATGTACCGGGCGGCAGGGGCGTATCGTCGCCGTTGCCGTTCCCCACCAGAAGTCACTCGCTTTACATCAGGAGGCACTATGGTTGAGACGTATCCCGCACACGGCGACGAAGCCGCCATTCGGGCGATTCATTCGGCATGGCTCGACGCCGTGCGCAGCAAGTCGGTTGGCACGTTGCTCGAGCATTACGACCCTGACGTCGTCGTGTTCGATGTGATGCCGCCCATCGAGCATCGCGGCACCGAGGCGTATCGCCGTCTGCTCGAGGGTTGGTTCGGCCACACGGTCGGGCCAATCCATTTCGAAGTCACGCAGTGGCATCTCGTGCACGCCGGCGATCTGGCGTTCAGCCACAGTGTGAATGTGGTTCGCAACACCGGCCCCGACGGACAGACGCACGGCGCCACCGTGCGCGCGACCGTGGGCTATCGCAAGACGCAAGGTCGCTGGCGCGTGGTGCACGAGCACGCGTCGGTACCCATGACGTTCGCACCGTAATCCTTGTCTGCCGGGGCGTCGCCACGCCCCCCCTTTTTCCGAATCGAGAGGAGCGTTCCATGCAAGTCCATTCCTATTTGTTTTTTGAAGGTCGTTGCGAAGAAGCCATTGCGTTCTACGAGAAAGTGCTGGGCGCGAAGCGCGGCATGCTCATGCGCTACGGCGAGAGCCCGGAGCCGTGTCCGTCGGGGATGCTGCCGCCCGGGAGCGAGAACAAGATCATGCATGGCGAATTCACCATTGGCGATTCGATGGTGATGGCCTCGGACGGCATGGTGAGCGGCAAGCCCAAGTTCGACGGCTTCTCGCTGTCGGTCGACTTCGCCGAAGTGGCCGCGGCCGAGAAGGCCTTCCACGCACTCGTCGACGGCGGCGAGGTCAACATGCCGCTCGGCGAGACCTTCTTCGCGAAGACGTTTGGCATGGTCAAGGATCGCTTCGGCATGAACTGGATGGTGATCGTGCCGAAGGAAATGCCGAAGGGCTGAGGTATCGAAGCGCGCCGGGCGCTTGTCCGGCCGCTCGCTTCGTTGCTGTGGGCGGGTATCGGCGCCGACGACGGCCCCGCTGCCCGCCTTTTTGCGCCCCGCGCGGCGTGCCCAACAAGTTCTTCACGCCTGTGCTATCGTCGCCGCCATGCCATCCGTGATCTCAATCCAGAATCTGTCGAAGACGTACGCGACCGGTTTCCAGGCGCTCAAGAACATCAATCTGGAAATCCAGCGCGGCGAGATCTTCGCCCTGCTCGGCCCGAACGGCGCCGGCAAAACGACCCTCATCAGCACCATTTGCGGCATCGTGCGTCCGACCTCGGGCACGGTCACCGTCGACGGTCACGATATCGTCACGGACTACCGTGCCGCGCGTGAGGCCATCGGGCTGGTTCCGCAGGAGCTGACCACGGACTCGTTCGAGTCGGTGTGGGCCACCGTCTCGTTCTCGCGCGGCCTGTTCGGCAAGCCCGCGAATCCGGCGCACATCGAAAAGGTACTGCGCTCGCTCTCGCTGTGGGAGAAGAAGGACAGCCGCATCATGCAGCTCTCGGGCGGCATGAAGCGGCGCGTGCTGATCGCCAAGGCGCTCTCGCACGAGCCGCGCGTGCTGTTCCTCGACGAACCGACCGCCGGGGTCGACGTGGAGTTGCGTCGCGACATGTGGCGTCTCGTGAACTCGTTGCGCGAGACCGGCGTGACCGTGATCCTCACTACACACTACATCGAAGAAGCCGAGGAGATGGCCGATCGCGTGGGCATCATCACCGGCGGGCAGATCACGCTCGTGCAGGAGAAGACCGAGCTGATGCGGCACATGGGCAGCAAGCGACTCACGTTGCAACTGACCGAGCCGCTCAGCGCCGTGCCCGAGGCGCTGGCCGCCTACGGCCTCACGCTTGGCGCCAACGGCACCGAACTCGTCTTCGCCTACGACGCGAACATCGAGCAGACGTCCATCGCCACCCTGCTGCGCGACATGGAACGCGCCGGTATCTCGGTGAAGGATCTGCATACGACGCAAAGC
Organism: Pandoraea cepalis; assembly: GCF_902459665.1. Lineage (GTDB taxonomy): Bacteria > Pseudomonadota > Gammaproteobacteria > Burkholderiales > Burkholderiaceae > Pandoraea > Pandoraea cepalis. The sequence goes on from NZ_CABPSL010000008.1 coordinate 46,592, forward strand.
TCGCTCGAAGATATCTTCGTCTCGCTCGTGCACAGGAAAGAAGGATGAGCCGCGCCATGAATTTCTACGCCGTCAGGGCGATCTACAACTTCGAGATGGCACGCACGCGTCGCACGCTGATGCAGAGCATCATCTCGCCGGTCATCTCGACCTCGCTGTACTTCGTGGTGTTCGGTGCGGCCATCGGCTCGCGCATTCCCGAAATCGAGGGCGTGCCTTACGGCGCGTTCATCGTACCGGGCCTCATCATGCTCTCGCTGCTCACGCAGAGCGTCACGAACGCGTCGTTCGGCATCTATTTCCCGCGCTTCACCGGCACGATCTACGAACTCCTCTCCGCGCCGGTGTCGTATATGGAGATCGTGATTGCCTACGTGGGCGCGGCAGCCACCAAGTCGATCGTGCTCGGGGTGATCATGCTCGGCACGGCCGCGTTGTTCGTGCCGCTGCGCATCGAACATCCGATATGGATGGTGTTGTTCCTGGTGCTCACGGCCGTGACGTTCAGCCTGCTCGGTTTCATCATCGGCATCTGGGCCGACGGCTTCGAGAAACTGCAACTCGTGCCGCTGCTCATCATCACGCCGCTCACCTTTCTCGGCGGTAGCTTCTACTCGACGCACATCCTGCCGCCGTTCTGGCGTACCGTCACGCTGTTCAATCCGGTTGTGTATCTCATCAGCGGTTTTCGCTGGAGCTTCTACGGACTGGCGGACGTGAGCGTCGGGGTGAGTCTGGGCATGACGCTCGTTTTCCTCGCCGTCTTCCTGAGCATCGTCGCCTGGATGTTCAAGACCGGTTACCGGCTCAAGAGCTGACCCCGCCTGCCGGACGGCAAGCCGTCCGGCGCCGGGCGTGTGCCGCCGCCGTGTCGGTCAGGTCGGCGGTGTTTCGAGAAACGCCGGGAGCGCTTCCGCCTGCACGGAAAAGCTGGCGACTTCCGGAAACTCGGCCGTGAAGTCGAGTTCCGGCACCAACAGGTGATGGAACCGCCATGCCACGGCGATCGTTACGCCGTGCTCGCCGATCCGGTCCGGCGTCGCCACGATCGGCACTTGCGCCAGTTCAACCTCCAGCGCGTGAAAGGCCGCATGCACCTGTTTGCGCACGCGATCGGTCCACGGGACGTGCCGCTTCTCGCTCGGACGCAGTTCGCGCTCGTACACCAGTTGCACCGACTTTTCGCACGCCGCCAAGGCCAGGCCCGTCAGGCGCAATGCGCGCAAACGCTCGGCAGGATCGCTCGGTACAAGCCGCTGCGCCGGATCGACCAGCGTCTCCAGGTATTGCAGGATCAGCGTGGAGTCCATGAGCACCGTGCCGTCGTCGGTCACGAGCGTCGGGGCCTTCACGACCGGATTGATGTCGGCAAACTCGTCAAACGTTCGAAACACGGAGAGCGCGTGATGCGCATACGGTAGGCCCAGCAACTTCAGGCAAATCGCCGTGCGGCGCACGTAGGGGGAATCGAGCATTCCGATCAATTGCATGTCTTGCTCCTGAGGACGGCAGTCGCCGCCGGGTCGTAGGGTCTTGCGTGGGCTGAATGGCGGCGGGCGGTGCCGGCATCCGCACAAGCATAGCGGACGTCCGATGCTCCGCAAATCGAATTCGATCACCGCTTTCTGCGAATTTGGCTCACAAGAGACGCGCGCGAGCCTGTCGCGGGCGAGCGTGCCCCATGACGGGTAGAATTGCCCGAATGGCCGACTCGACAAGGAGACGATTCATGAACATCCTGATGGTGCTGACCTCGCACGACCGCCTCGGCGACACGGGCAAGAAGACCGGTTTCTGGCTCGAAGAATTCGCCTCACCGTACTACGTGTTCATCGACGAGGGACTGGCGGTCACGCTGGCGTCCCCCGCAGGCGGCCAGCCGCCGCTCGATCCGAAAAGCGACGAGCCCGATGCCCAGACCGATGCCACGCGACGCTTCCGTGAAGACTCGGTCGCGCAGCAGGCGCTGGCGAACACCCTCCGGCTCGCCGACGTCAAGGTCACCGACTACGACGCCGTCTTTTACCCCGGCGGCCACGGCCCGCTGTGGGATCTCGCGCAAGACCCGAACTCCATCCGTCTGATCGAAGCTTTCGAGCGCGCCGGCAAGCCCATCGGCTTCGTCTGCCATGCGCCGGGGGTGCTGCGTCAGGTGCGCAGCGAGAACGGTGAGCCGCTCGTACGGGGGCGCCACGTTACAGGCTTCACCAACGAGGAGGAGGCCGCCGTCGGTCTCACCGACGTGGTGCCGTTCCTGGTCGAAGACGAACTCAAACGGCTGGGCGGGTTGTATGAGAAGGCCGACAACTGGCAATCGCATGTGGTCGGCGACGGCCGGCTGGTCACGGGCCAGAATCCGGCCTCATCGGACGAAGCCGCGCGCACGGTACTCGCCATGATGGAACCGCGTCTGCCGTCTCTGCCGTCGTCCCTTCCCTGATGCACGAGAGGCGCTTGCATCGTGCCGGCTCCACGCGCTGACGCGGCGGCTTTGGTCAGCCCGCATCGGCGCGTTTCCCGCCGGCGCTGCCAATCGGCACGCGCCGGTCAGATTTTCTGCGTCTCGTACGGGCCGAGATAATCCGCCTTGCCGACCGCCACGCCTTGCGCGCGCAGAATGTCGTGCGTGGTCGTGACATGAAAATAGAAGTTCGGCAATGCGAACTTCAACAGATAGTCGACCGCGTCCATCGTCGTCTGATGGTCCTTGAACTTCAGGGTGATCTGTCGCGACTCGGCCCCGTCGAATCGATCTTCGAGAATACCGGCGATGAACGCCTCGGTGTTCGCGACGCGATCGCGCAGTTGGTCGAACGTCGTCTCGTTGTCGTCGAACTTCGGCGACTCCACGCCCGTGATTCGCGCGACCGCGAACTTGGCCGTGTCGCTCACGCGCTGCACTTGCGCCACGAAGTCGAGCATATCGGGGGCGAGCTTCGCCTTGAGAATCGTTGCGGGGTCGAGCGCGTTCGCATCGCAATGCGCGCGCGCCTTCTGGAGGTAGTCGGCCATGACGGTCAGGCCACGCAGATAGACCGGGACGGTGGCGCGATAAAGAGAGATCGACATCGGAAGGCTCCTCGAAGTTTGGCATGACGGTGAGCGCACTCGAAACATGCGATAAGACATGCTATCAGCCCCGAAACATTCTCGCCGGGCACGCCGACGCCTCACGGAAACGGTGATGCGATCGTCTGCGGGATCGACGCTGCGCGGTGTCACCGCGCGTCCGTCCCGCATACGGTGGTGATATGCTTCACTCGCACCCCGTGCCCGCCTGCGCTTGCCTCGCATGCCGAACCGGATGCGCAAAACCTGCCATGCAAGTCGACAGAGGAGCTGCCATGGGTGCCCCCCGCCACATCCCCACGCCGACCGAGGCCGCCACCGTCGCGCGCACGTGGGTGAGCCACTTTGCCAAACCCACGGCCATCGGCATGACACTCGCCTTCGTGGCGGGCTATATCGACGTCGTGGGCTTCATCGCGTTGTTCGGACTGTTCACCGCGCACGTGACCGGCAACTTCGTGATGATCGGCGTGCAGTTGGTCGCGAGCACCCATGTCGGCGTGCTGGCCAAACTGTTGGCACTGCCCGTGTTCGTCATCGTCGTCGCGCTGGTAAAACTCGTGGTGCAGCGCTTCTCGCGAACGGAACGACGGCCGCTGCGGCGGCTGCTCGTGGTGCAAACGTTGCTGCTGCTCGGCTTCATGATCGTGGGCATGGCGGCACAACCCATCATCTCGGCCGATGCGCCGCTGGCGATTCTGTCGGGCATGTTCGGCGTGGCTGCCCTCGCGATCCAGAATGCCGTCGGGCGCCTGGTGCTCGCCGATCTGGCCCCCACCACGATCATGACCGGCAACACTACGCAAATCGTGATCGATATCGTCGAGTTGGCGAGCGGTCATTGCAGCGACGACAACGCCGTGCGAGCGCGCCTGCGCAAGATGATTCCCGCCTTGGCGGCGTTCGCTGTCGGGGCCGTTTTCGGCGGCTTCGCGTATCACGGCACGGGGTTCTGGTGCGTGTTGCTGCCAGTGCTGCTGCTCGTGGCGCTGGCGATCGCCAACGAGTGAGCGGTTGACGCTGGCATCACGCGTTTGCCTACGCAGCGCAGCGAATGCGTCCGCGCTTTGGCCGGACGCGGTAAAATCGCATCCTCCAGCCGGGCGCTTCGACGCGCCTCGCACCATCATCCGCCCATCCCCACGCACCGATCGCCGCCAGTGACTGCCACCCCCGCCAACCTTCTTTCGACCGAGAACTCCGCCGATAGCGGCGATGCCATCCACGACGCCCGCCTTTGGCGCGACGACGGATGGACGGCCAAGGTCGTCAAGAACGAGGACGACGACGGCTGGGCGGTCGCCATGTACAAGGACGGCGAATCGGAGCCGGCGCTCGTCGGTCCCTGGACCATGGGGCGTGACAAGAAGAATCCGAAGCCGCTCGATGTTGGCGCTTTCCACACGCTGGTGAAAACGGCCGACGAAGTGCTGCGCCGTCACGAACAGCAGTTGCGCGCCCAGTTGCACAAGCGCGTGAGCGTCGACGGCCCCGACGGCGACATCGACGTCACGCTCGACATCGTGCCCGACGACTACGACCCCCACGCCATGCTGAGCGCCGTCGACCGTTTCGGCGAAACCCTCGCGTCGGTCAAGGTGCCGCCCACGTTCAAGCTCTCGCGCCACAGCGCACGCGCGTGGATCGAGAACGATTTTCAGCGCCCCCAGTAAGCGCCCGCTCACTCGCCTCGCGGCGTTTTCGTCGGGCGCTCTATCGGGAGCGGCGACATACCCCATTACGTTGAATACCGGGATAGCGGCTCGTCTGGCTGGGCCTTCCAACGCGCTCTATGATGGGCTTCATCGACGCTCTGCTTGCCACGCGAGCGGGCACTCACACTGCCCCGCGTCGATGCATCGCTATGCTCACCGTCAGGAGACCCTATGAAGCGCTTCCACATCGCACTCGCCGTGCGCGATCTCGACGAGTCCATCCAGGACTATTCGGTCCGTCTCGGTCAGCCGCCAACGGCGGTCGTGCCGGGTGCGTACGCCATGTGGCGCACCGATCTGCTGAACTTCTCGATCAATCAATCGCCATCACGCGCCGGAGAACTGCGACACGTCGGCTTCGAGGACGACGCCGCCCCGGAATACTCGAGCAGCACCGATTGCAACGGCTTGATGTGGGAAGCGTTTTCCGCGAGGGAGCAGGACCAACGCATAGTGAGCACTTACGGGGTAGCGGTGCGTCACGCGTAGCCCTCTGCCCTGCCGTCGGCGTTTTGCGGATAATGGCGCGGTACGGCAGCAAACTCAACGGAGGCATGACCATGCATTACCTGCTCACCTACGACCTCGTCGACGATTATCTCGAACGGCGAGGTCAGTACCGCGACGCGCATCTGGCGCTCGCATGGCAAGCGGCCGAACGCGGCGAACTGCTCCTGGCCGGCGCCCTGGAATCCCCCGTCGACACGGCCGCCCTACTCTTCGAAGGCGACTCGCCGGCTGCGGCGGAAGCGTTTGCGAACGCCGATCCCTACGTAGCCCATGGACTGGTGAAGTCGTGGCGCGTGCGCCCGTGGAAAACGGTGGTGGGGAAGCGGGCGAGTTCGCCGGTGCGTTAAGCGCGACGGCCATTGCGTGCGTTCGCGTCTGCGATTGCCGCATCGCATGCCGTGGATGCACGCGCAATCCACCGCAGAAAAACAAAACGCGCTTGGCGATGAAGCCAAGCGCGTTTGTCGACAACCGATTGAGCGTCGTGCTTTCGGAAAGCTCCGAGAGTCACGCCGGTAAATCTGGCGTCCCCTAGGGGATTCGAACCCCTGTACTCACCGTGAAAGGGTGATGTCCTAGGCCTCTAGACGAAGGGGACATAAAGTCTTCCGTTTTGGTGGAGGTAAGCGGGATCGAACCGCTGACCTCTTGCATGCCATGCAAGCGCTCTCCCAGCTGAGCTATACCCCCGTACGGCGAAGAAGTGAGACTATAGCGCGGTTTTCGAAGGTTGGAAAGCCCCCGCCCCAAAATATTTGGCGCGGACGCGACGTATCGGCGTCCATCCCGATCGGCCATGCCCCGCTCGTGCTCACTGACTGAGTCCACGCGCCTCGATAGGCCACAGCCCTTCGACTCGTCCGTGTCGCACCGCGACGTATCGGTCGTAGAGATTGACCGTCGGATCGCAATGCCCCGGCACAAGCAGGATCGGCTCGCCGAGCCAGGGAGCGCCGTCCTCGTCGGGCGACGCCAGTTCGAGCACGCCATGCTCGTCCGACGCCGTGCGGTATTGCGGCTGGCCCGCCTGTTGCGACGACCAGAAGCGCGGCAACCCGGAATCGGTCGCCACGCTCTTGAGTCCCGCATCGCAAACGATGATGCCCGCGCGCGCTGTGCTCATGACTGTCGACGCGAGAAAGAGCCCATGACGAAAGCGCCAGTCGCCGCGCCATTCCAGCGAGCCATAATGACCGTCGAGAAACACATACGAGCCAGGCTGAACCTCCGTATAAACGCCGCTCTCGATGTCGAACTCGGCCGTGCCGGTCCCGCCGCCGGTCACCACGGGACAGGTGATGCCGCGCGCCTCCAGAAAGCGCACATAGGCCGCCGCACGATCGGCGGCAAGCCGCGCCGTGTCGCGTCGCGCGTCCCAGCTATCAACATGCTGCGCACTGCCGTGATACGCCTGCAACCCGCCGAAGCGCAGCCCTTCGTAATGATCGATCGCGTCGATCAGCTTGCCCACGGCCTGCGTCGAATCGACACCGCAACGCCCCTGCCCCACATCGACCTCGGGCAACACCGCGATGCGCACACCGGCGCGCTGTGCCGCCTTGCCGAGCGGCGCCACCTGACGCACGTCGTCCACGCACACGGACAGCGTCACGCGCGCGGCCATCGCCACGGCCAGCGCCACACGGGCTTCGCCAACGAACTCGTTGCTGATGTGGATGCTGCCGATGCCCGCGTTGACGAACGGAATCGCCTCGGTGATCTTCTGACAGCAGATGCCCACCGCGCCCGCCGCCATCTGCGCCTGGGCAATCGTGGCGCACTTGTGCGCCTTGGCATGCGGACGCACCGCCACCCCGCGCGCGGCCGCCGCGCTCGCCATGCGCGCGACGTTCGCGTCGAAGGCGTCGAGATCGAGCAGCAAGGACGGCGTGGCCACCTGGGCAAGCGAATCTCCCACACGGGCGACCGGCGGCACCGCAAGACGCCCGGAGGCGGCGGTCGAAGAGGCCGAAGAGGCCGAAGCCGTATTGTCCGAATCGGGCATCACAATCCTTTGAAAGACGTTTGCAAAAAAACGGCATTCACGCGGGCAGCGCGCGGTCCAGGACACATGCCACATGAAGCGCTTGCGTCTGCGCGCCATCGTGGATCTGATGCCGGCAACTGGTGCCGTCGGCAACCACAATGGCATTCTCGCCGCGCTGTCTGACCGCCGGCAATAGCGTCAATTCGGACATCGCTCGCGACGTGTCATAGTGCTCGGCCTCGTATCCGAAACTGCCCGCCATGCCGCAGCATGACGATTCGATCGATGATACCTTCAGCCCCGGCACCCATCCAAGCACCGCCGTGACGGGCGAGAACGCGTCGAACGCCTTCTGATGGCAGTGCCCGTGCACCAGGGCTTCGCCCACACCGTCGGGCAGCGCGCGCCAGGCGACGTCGAAGCGCCCCGCCGTCTTCTCACGAACCAGAAATTCCTCAAAGAGAAACGCGTTGTCGGCCAACTTGCGGGCCGCATCGCCAAAGCCGTAGCTCAGCACCTCGTCACGCAGCGACAGCAGGCACGACGGCTCCAGGCCCACGATCGGCACGCCGCGCTCGACGAACGGCATCAGCGCGTCGAGCAGGCGCCGCGCCTCCGCCTTCGCCTCATCCACGAGCCCCGCCGCGAGGAACGTGCGACCGCAGCACAACGGCCGCTCGCCCGCCCGCCGATTCACGTGAACGGTGTACCCGGCGGCTTCGAGCACGCGCTTCGCGGCGCGCGCGTTCTCCGGCTCCATGTAATTGTTGAACGTGTCGACGAACAGCAGCACCTGGCGCAGCCCCGCCGAATCTCCCGCGCTCGGGTCCGCCAGCGGCACCTGATGGTCCAGGAACGAAGCCTTCAGCGCCGGCAGCGAGCGCTCCGGCGCCAGGCCGAGCCAGCGCTTCGCCGCGTTGCTGCCCGGCAGCCGCTGCGCCGCATCGAGCAGACCGCCCACGCGGCTGGCCCATGGGGCGTAGCGCGGGAGATAGGCGATCAACTTGTCGCGCAGCGACACGCCGTGACGCTTGGCCCGCGCGTGACGCGCCTCGATCTTGAAGCGCGCCATGTCGATGCCCGTCGGGCAATCGCGCTTGCAACCCTTGCACGACACGCACAGATCGAGCGCCGCCTTGACGTCGTCGCTGGCGAGCCCCGCCTCGCCCAATTGCCCCGACACGGCCAGACGCAATGTATTCGCACGTCCGCGCGTGACGTGCTGCTCGTCGCGCGTGACGCGGTAGCTCGGACACATCGTGCCCGCGTCGAACTTGCGACAGTGCCCGTTGTTGTTGCACATCTCGACGGCCGACGCGAGTCCGTGTGTGGCATCGGTGCCGGTGTCGGGCGCCGTCTGCTCGCCGGTCAGCGCGTTGCGCTGTACGTTCCACGCCGTCCAGTCGAGCGCGGGCGCGATCGATTGGGCGGCGTAGCCCGGTGCGAAGCGAAACAACTCGCGCGTGTCCATCTTCGGTGGACGAACCATCTTGTCCGGGTTGAAGCGATTGTCCGGATCGAACAGTTGCTTGATCTCGCCGAACGCCGCGTTCAGCCGCGGACCATATTGCCACGCCACCCACTCGCCGCGGCACAGCCCGTCGCCGTGCTCGCCCGAATAGGCGCCCTTGTATTCGCGCACGAGCGCCGCCGCCTCCTCGGCGATAGCACGCATCTTCACGGCGCCGTCGCGACGCATGTCCAGGATCGGCCGCACGTGCAGCGTGCCCACGCTCGCATGCGCATACCATGTGCCCTCGGTGCCGTTGCGATGGAACACTTCGGTCAGACGCCGCGTGTATTCGGCAAGGTGTTCCAGCGGCACCGCGCAATCTTCGATGAACGACACCGGCTTGCCATCGCCCTTCATGCTCATCATGATGTTCAGGCCCGCTTTGCGCACTTCCCAGAGCGCTTTCTGCGGCCCCGCGTCGGGCATCTTCACCACGACGCCCGGCAACCCGAGATCCGCCATGAGCGTGGCGAGATCGTCGAGCCTGGCACGCAGCGCGCCGGCGTCGTCTCCCGCGAATTCCACCAGCAGAATCGCTTGCGGATCGCCGACAAGCGCCGTCTCGATCACGGGACGGAACGCGGGGTTGTCCATCGCCAGGTCGATCATCGTGCGGTCGACCAGTTCCACCGCCACCGGCCCCAGCTTGACGATGTGCTGTGTGAGATCCATCGCCTGATAGAACGTGGGGAAGTTCACCACGCCCAGCGTCTTGTGCACCGGCAGCGGCACGAGCTTGAGCGTGATCTGGCGGCTGTACGCCAGCGTGCCTTCCGAGCCGACCAGCAGATGCGACAGGTTGGCGACGCCGTCGTCCGTATAGGCGCGCGGGTTAAGGCAGTCGAACAGATCGAGGTTGTAGCCCGCGACACGCCGCAGCACGCGCGGCACACGCTCGCGCAATTCCTCACGCTCGCGCATGGCAATGGCGTGCACGCTCGCGAGAATCGCCTGCGTGCGGGCGTCGGTGGGCGGCGAATGGAGCGCACCGAAATGCAGTTGCGCGCCGTCGGCCAGCACCGCATCGATGCTCAGCACGTTGTGCACCATGTTGCCGTACTCGAGGGAGCGCGAGCCGCACGAGTTGTTGCCCGTCATGCCGCCGACGGTGCATTGCGCGGCCGTCGACACGTCCACCGGGAACCACAGGCCGTGCGGCTTGAGCCACGCGTTCAGGTGATCGAGCACGATGCCCGGCTCGACGGTGACCGTGCGCGCCACGGCGTCGAACGCCACCACGCGGCCCAGCCACTTGCTGTTGTCGATGACGAGCGCCTCGCCGATAGTCTGGCCGCACTGGCTCGTGCCCGCGCCGCGCGCAAGCACCGGCACGCGCAGGTCACGCGCGATATCGAGGGCGACGATCAGATCGTCCTGATCGCGCGGCACCACCACGCCGATCGGAAAAATTTGATAGATCGACGCGTCGGTCGCGTAGCGGCCACGGCTCGCGCGATCGAAGCACACATCGCCGCGCAGCTCGCGACGCAGACGGTCCTGCAAAGGCGTAAGCGCAACGCCGCCGCGCCGCATCGGCATGAGCGGCACCGGCTGGCCGACGAGATTCGCATGCGCATTCGCGCGAGAGTTCGATTGGGAATTCATGACGTTGCGGGTGTTGGACGGGACGGACCCAGGGCAAATCGGGGCGAGACGATCCTGCCGGGCAGGCGTGACGCCGGCCCGGCAGGGGTTATGCGCAAGTCAGACGGCCTGACGGGTGTTGCTCGCTGCGGCGGCGTCGCCATCGAGGGAGAATTTGCTCTCGGGCTGCATGCGGAAGGCCAGCACGACACCGAGGGCCATGAGCATCATGCTGCCGACGAACGGCAATTCCCAGTTGCCCGTGCGATCGATGAGATACCCCGAGATCACCGGCGAGAGAATCGCAGCCAGTGCCGACCCGGTGTTCATCATGCCGCTGGCCGTGCCCGAGTGTTCCGGCGCGATATCCATCGGAATCGACCACATCGGCCCGATCGTCATCTCGGCGAAGAAGAAGCCGAACGCCAGGCATGCCACCGACACATACAGTTGGTGCGTGAACAGCATCGGCACGAGCGAGAGCAACGTGAGCAGCATGCAGATCGACACCATCCAGCTACGTGCGCGCTTCAGGCTGCCGGTGCGCTCGTACAGTTTGTCGGTCACGATACCGCCCAACGTATCGCCGAGCACACCGGCGAAGAACACACTCGAGGCGAACAGCGCCGACTTCTTCAGATTGAGGTCGTAGCTGTGCAGGAAGTATTGGGGAATCCACGACAGGAAGAGCCAAAGCGTCCAGCCGTAGCAGAAGTACACGATGGTGACCGGCATCATGCGCTTGAAGAGCGGTCCCCACGGCAACGACGCGCGCTTGGCTTTCACCGGCGGCAACAGGGCGAGTTCTTCGGTCGTGATGCGCGGATGATCCTGCGGGCGCTCGGTAAACGTGAGCCCCCACACCGCGACCCAGACCAGGCTCACGATCCCGCACAGATAGAACGATTCACGCCAGCCATGCGTGGCCATGATGAACACGACGACGGCGGGCGCCACGGCGTTACCGATGCGCGAGGCCGCGTGCGTGATGCCCTGCGCAAAGCCGCGCTTCTCCTTGGCGACCCAGCGCGACATGGCCGACGTGGCGGCCGGGAACGTGGCGCCCTCGCCAAGGCCGAGCAGCAGGCGCGCGAGTAACAGCGTGACGAGACCACCCGCCATGCCGGTGAGGATCGTCGCGACCGCCCACAACGCACCGCACACGAGCAGCGTACGCTTCGCTCCGAAGCGATCGCTCACCCAGCCACCAATGATTTGAAAGACCAGGTAGGGGTAGGCAAATGCCGAGAAGACGAGACCGATTTCCGTCTTGTTGAGATTGAATTCCTTGCCGAAGCCGGCCGCGGCCGTGCTGACGTTGACGCGATCGAGATAGGTGATGAAATACATGACGCATAGCATCACCAGCACGACCCGGGTCGCTCTGAAAAGCTTCATTGCATGTCTCCTGAAACAGCCTGTGAAGCGCGCCGGCAACATGCCGGCGGCGCAAAAGGTGTTGCGGCGGCCGGGGCCCTTCTATGGTGTGGCCCCGTGCCGTCTGAAGGACAGATCAAGCGTTCACTGCAGGGGCGCCCCAGACGGTGGCGGCCCCCCCATCTCCCAGTCCCTGCGACGACGACGCCTCAGGCGGCCACCTTGAGCGACGGCGTGTCCCGCGCTTGCGCCAGGTAGTCCATTGCGGCAACCACGCCTGACCCGGCGAGTTTCACGCCGGACATCCGCAGCCCCATTTCGCACCCCGAAAGCGTTGCCATCAGCGTGAGGTCGTTGCAGTCGCCCAGATGCCCGATGCGGAACATCGTGCCGCGAATCTTGCCCAGCGCCTGCCCCAGCGACATGTCGAAACGTTCGTAGATGCGCTTGCGCACGTCGTCGGCGTCCACGCCTTGCGGCATGACCACGCCGGTGAGCACCGGGCTGTAGACCGACGGGTCCTGACACTGAATCTCCAGCCCCCACGCGCGCACCGCGCGGCGCGTGGCTTCGGCCAGGCGTTGGTGGCGCGCGAACACGTTGTCCAGCCCTTCCTCGAAGATCATGTCGAGCGCTTCGGACAGGCCATACAGCAGGTTCGTGTTCGGCGTGTACGGCCAGTAGCCGTTCTTGTTCGCTTCGATGATGTCTTGCCAGCCCCAGAACGCGCGCGGCAGTTTTGCGTGGCGACCGGCGTCGAGCGCCTTGGTCGAGACCGCGTTGAAGCTGATACCCGGCGGCAGCATCAGTCCCTTTTGCGAGCCCGAGACGGTGACGTCCACGCCCCATTCGTCATGACGGTAATCGGCCGAGCCCAGGCCCGAAATCGTGTCGACGAGCAACAGCGCGGGATGTCCGGCCGCGTCGATGGCACGGCGCACGGCCGCGATGTCAGACGTGACGCCCGTCGAGGTTTCGTTATGCACCACGCACACGGCCTTGAGCGCGTGCCCGGTGTCGGCGCGCAGACGCGCTTCGATCATGTCGGGCTGCACCCCGCGGCGCCAGCCGTCGGTCCCCGGCAGGCCGATGAACTCGGGCTTCAGGCCGAGACTCTCGGCCATCTTCTTCCACAACGTGGAGAAATGCCCCGTCTCGAACATCAGCACAGAATCCCCCGGCGAGAGCGTGTTCGACAGCGCCGCCTCCCACGCACCGGTGCCCGATGCCGGGTAGATCACCACCGGCTGCTCGGTCTTGAAAATCTTCTTGATGTCGGCGAGCACCTTGCGGCCGAGCGCGCCGAATTCCGGGCCGCGATGATCGATCGTCGGGTAACTCATGGCGCGCAGAATGCGATCGGGCACCGGGCTGGGGCCTGGAATTTGCAGGAAATGGCGGCCCGAGGGATGAAAATCAAGCTTCAGCATGAACGTCTTTCTCCTCTTGAAAATTCTCTTTTGAATTTTGCATGCAAAATACTTTAGCAGAGCACGCCACTTTCGCAAGAGGCAGGAAGCCGTTTTAATACAGTCGTTTACCCTAGAGACACGAGCGCGTCGCGCCATACGTTACAATCACGACCATAGAGATTTACGGATTTTGAATGCAAAGCATGGAAAACACGTCGACGATTGCCGCCCCAGACATTCCCCGAGTGGAGCGCCTGCGCTTGCACGACACGGTCGTCGAGCACCTGCGCAAGCTCATCATCGAGGGCGTGCTATCGCCGGGCGTGAAACTCAATGAACGGGAGTTGTGCGAGACGCTGGGCATCTCGCGCACGCCGCTGCGCGAGGCCTTCAAAGTGCTGGCCGCCGAGGGACTGATCGAGATTGCGCCGAATCGCGGGGCAAGTGTTGCCCGCATGACGGAGAAGGAAATCCGGGAGATGTTCGAGCTGATGAGCGCGCTCGAAGCGTTTTCAGGCGAGTTGGCCGCCGAACGGATGACGCCGGTCGAGCTGGCCGAAATCAAGGCGCTGCACTATGCGATGCTCGCGTGTCGCGCGCAGCAGGATTTGCCGGGCTATTACGCACGCAATCAGGCGATTCACGATCGCATCAATGAAGCCGCGCGCAACGGGGCGTTGCGCCAGACCTATGTCGCGATCAACCGCCGGTTGATGGCGCTGCGTTTTCGCTCGAACTTCCACGCGGACAAATGGGATCGCGCCATTGCCGAGCACGAGCAGATGATCGACGCGCTGGAAAAGCACGACGGCAAACGCCTCGGCGACATCCTGCGCAAGCATTTGCTCGCCAAACGCGACGCCGTATTGCAAATCCATGCCGAACCGGCGCAAGGCGCGCCGAGCAACTGAATTCGAGCGGCCGTCTGACACGCATTGACAGCGCTCAGACGCTGCCGATCACGATCACAGTCGGCGCTCGGCCGCTTCGCGTGCGCGACGTGCCAGCACGGCCGGTGACTCGAGCACCTCGCCAGCCAGACGCGCGACGAGCGCCGCGACATGACGACCGTATTGCTTGCCGGCGATCACGTCCACCGGGTCGAGCGCGTAGGCGGCATCGACATCCCCTCCGGGTGCCGTGACGGCCGGAAAACTGGCGAGCGGTTGCAGGGATGCGCTCGCGCGCGGCGCAATCTCGCCGTCGTCGGCATCGGCCCACAACATGCCCTGCTGCGCGGCGAGCGCCGCGAAGTAGTCCAGCGTGCCGCGTTTGTCGTCGCCGGGACGATAGCTGAACGAAAACCCGCCAGCCACTTTATTGCGCCAGCCGAGCAGGCGCCACATGCCGGTCGTCGCATCGGCAAACGCCTTGAACGGCGCGGCGATGCCGCCCTTGAAAGCCGGGGCGCCGAAAATAATGGCGTCCGCCGAAGCCAGACGCATGAGCATGGCCTCGTCGTGCCACTGCCCGTCGATGAATTGATGCGGCTCGATGCTCAGCAATTGCGCATGCGCACCGGCGTCGTTGACCCCTTGGGCGACGGAATGCGCAATCATGGCGGTCGCGCCGCCTTGCGAGTAATAGACGATTGCGATATTGGACATGGCGTAGTGCTTCCCGAATGGATGTCCGCCCCATGGCACCGCCCGGATCGCGCTTCCCCGCGCTTCCGCTGGCTTGTCTGGACATCGGTCAAGGCCAAATGATGCCAGTGAAAACCCTAGGGGAATAGCCGGCAGAATCGAACATGACTGTTCCGCCAACGATAACAATCGAACGGCGACGCCACGCTGTCGGCCAGTCATCACGCACCTGACAGGAAGATGGCACGCCGCTGACGGCAGGTCGGGCCGTGCTCCCTTCCAGATCGAGGCGATCCGGTAACCCTGCGCCCTGGACGGGCTCGCCACGCCACAAATCAACGAGATCCCTGCGCAAACTCGCGCCTTTTTTGCCGCCGAATTTGGGATAAGTCCGAAGGAAAAACGAGCCTCTTTGTCCGGTGACGTCGGAAGTTGGTCTCAAATTACTTCGAAATCAATCCAGGATCACTCCGGAATCGATCGCCAATGGGATTCCCAACCGATCCGACAGCAACGCGGCAGGACGCAGGACGGTTAGCACCGTACCGGCGCAATGTCTCAGCGTCGCGCCGACGCTCCAAGCCGTACCGACAACTGATCGGCCAGTTCGCGAATCTGGCGCCCGAGGCGCCGGCCCGTTGCCAAGTCGATGTCGTTCGTGACGAAACTGACCGCGAGCCCCGCGACGGCGCGCTCACCGCTCGCATCGAATACCGGTGCGCCGAAGCAGATCATGCCTTCGCGCATCTGCCCGTTGTCGATCGAGTAGCCATCGCGACGCGCCTGCGCCATCTCTTCGGCCAACGCCGCATACGTCGCCACACTGGCACGCGTGAGCGGCGCGGGCCAGGCACCGGCGAGCAGATCGGCGGCCTCATCCGCCGGCAGCGTTGAGAGCATGGCCTTGCCGGTCGCCGTGTAGGGCGCGGGCAACCGCATGCCGATGCGGAAGGTCACGCCGAGCGGCCGATTGCCGTTGTGACAGGCGAGATAGATCACGTCGGTGCCATCGAGCACAGACAGCGTGACGGTCTCCTGCTCGAAGGCGGACGACGCCTCCCAGACCGCGCGGAATTCTTCGGTGACGTGGGTCTGCGACAGGAACGCATTCGCCCATCCCATCACGTACGAGCCCATCGTCATGCCGCCATTGGCGTGGCGCTTCACGAGCCGCAACTTGACCAGCGTGTCGCACAGGCCGTGCAGTGTGCTCTTGGGCACGCCCGTCTCCCTCGCTAGATCGGCCAGCGCGATCGGCTCGGCCGCCGCCGCAATCACATCGAGGATGCGTACGGCGCGCACCACAGCGGGCGCGGTGGTCTTGAGCGGTTCGCCGTCGCGGGCATCGTTGGCGGGGATATCAAGTTTGCGCTTGGGCATGAATCGGAAATCGGCTTCAGAAGGGTCGAAATGGATCGGGGCGGGCTACGCCGCCCGTAGGGTACGGGCAAGTGATGGGAATGCCGCCTTCGGAAAACCCTGAGTTGCACGGAAAACGTTCGCTACGTAGAATGAGGTTCAATACATAGAATATCGTTCAATAGATGGAACGGCAAGCGGCAATTCGAGAGACTGCCGTGCGTCGTTTCCCCAACCGGAACTGCCGGCGAGCCCGGCCAACTGCCATGCAACTTAAAGACACCTCCCTCTTCAAGACACTCGCCTGGGTCGATGGCCAATGGATTGCGTCCGACAGCGGCAAGACGCTCGACGTACTGGACCCGGCCACCGGTGAAGTCCTGGCCAAGGTGCCGGAACTCGGCGCGGCGGAGACGACGCGGGCCGTCGCGGCCGCGGAAGCTGCGCAAAAGCCGTGGGCCGCGCGCACTGGCAAGGAACGTGCGGCGGTCTTGCGCCGCTGGTTCGATCTGATGGTCGCCAACACGGACGACCTGGCGTATCTGATGACGCGCGAGCAGGGCAAGCCGCTGGCGGAGGCGCGTGGCGAGATCGCCTATGCGGCGAGTTTCATCGAGTGGTTTGCGGAAGAAGCCAAGCGTGTGGATGGCGACGTGCTCGCCACGCCCGCCTCGGACAAGCGTCTGGTCACGCTCAAGCAACCGGTCGGCGTGTGCGCGGCGATCACGCCGTGGAATTTCCCGGCAGCGATGATTACGCGGAAGGTGGCCCCGGCGTTGGCCGCGGGCTGCGCGATTGTGGTGAAGCCGTCGGAACTGACGCCGCTCTCCGCTTTTGCCCTGGCCGAGCTCGCGCACCGCGCCGGCATTCCGGGCGGTGTGTTCCAAGTGGTAACGGGCGACGCACGCGCGGTGGGGGGTGTGTTGACGTCGCATCCGGGGGTGCGCAAGTTGTCGTTCACGGGGTCCACGGCGGTGGGCCGACTGCTGATGGCGCAGTGTGCGCCGACGGTCAAGCGCATGTCGCTGGAGCTGGGGGGCAATGCGCCGTTCATCGTGTTCGACGATGCCGACCTCGACGCCGCCGTTGACGGCGCGATCGCGGCGAAGTACCGCAATGGCGGGCAGACCTGTGTATGTGCAAATCGCTTCTATATTCAGGACGGCATTTACGACGCCTTCGCCGAAAAATTCGCCAAGCGCGTGGCGGGCATGAAGGTGGGCAACGGCCTGGAAGACGGCGTGGTGGTCGGCCCGCTGATCGAGGGCAAGGCGGTCGAGAAGGTCGTGGCGCTGGTGGACGACGCGAAGTCGCGCGGCGCTCGCGTGCTGGTGGGCGGCACCGCGCACGCGCTGGGCGGCACTTATTACACACCGACGGTGATTGCGGAGGCCACTTCGCAAATGCGCGTGGCGCGTGAGGAAATCTTCGGTCCGGTCGCGCCGTTGTTCCGTTTCACGCACGACGCGGACGCCGTCGCCTTTGCGAACGATACGGAGTTCGGGCTCGCGGCTTATTTATACACGCGCGACATCGCGCGGGCATGGCGCACTGCGGAGGCGCTCGAGTACGGCATGGTGGGTCTGAACACCGGCCTGATCTCGAATGAGGTGGCGCCGTTCGGCGGCATCAAGCAATCGGGGGTGGGTCGCGAGGGGTCGCGTTATGGCATCGAGGAATACCTCGAAATGAAGTACCTGTGCCTGCAATTGTGATGGCTGGGTAACAGATCAGGCTCAGGCTCGCATCGTTCGGTGGCGCGCGGCGCGGCGCCCGACGACGTCAACCGCATCGACCGGATAGATCGCGGCAGACTTGTCGCGCACGGGGTAGTGAAGGTCTCACGAGGATATCGGCCATGAACGCTTTTCGTTTCCAGACGGTTCCGACCGTCGTTGTGGAATTTGGCGCAGCGCGTCGTCTGGGGGCATTGCTGCGCGAGCAATATCCGACGGGCACGCGTTTGTGTGTGGTGACGGACGGCTTTCTACACAAGAGCGGCTTGCTGTCTCCGGCACTGACGGATCTCGCCAGGCATGGCTGGCAGGTGTCGGTGATCGACGATGTGATCGCCGACCCGCCGGAGCATGTGGTGCTGGAAGCGGCCCAACGCGCTCGCGCTGCCGACGCGGAGATCGTGCTGGGGTTGGGCGGCGGCTCGTCGATGGATGTGGCGAAGCTGCTTGCGGTGCTGCTGCCTGGCGCGCAATCGCTCAAGGAGATGTATGGCATCAAGAAGGTGACGGGCACGCGCCTGCCGCTGGTGCAGATGCCGACGACGGCCGGTACGGGCTCGGAAGTGACGGCCGTGTCGATCGTGACGACGGGCGAGACGACGAAGATGGGGGTTGTCTCGCCGCAGCTTTTTGCGGATCTGGCGATTCTGGACGCGGAACTCACGCTCGGTCTACCCCGCGCGGCCACGGCCGCCACAGGCATCGACGCGATGGTGCACGCGATCGAAGCTTATACGTCCGCCCATCTGAAGAATCCGATCTCGGACACGCTCGCCGTGAAAGCGCTGGCGTTACTCTCGCGCAATCTGCTGAGCGCCTGTCACGACGGCAACGATCGCGCCGCTCGCGAAGCCATGCTGGTTGGCGCGATGTTCGCCGGACAAGCGTTCGCCAATTCGCCGGTCGCCGCCGTTCACGCCCTGGCCTATCCGATCGGTGGCATCTTTCACGTTGCACATGGCCTCTCGAACGCGCTCGTGCTCACTCACGTCATGCGCTTCAATGCCCCCGCCGCCAGCCACCACTACGCGGAACTGGCCGAAGTGATTCTGCCCGCCAAGGCCTCAGGCAGCGACGAAGCCAAGACCGATGCCCTCATCCGACACATCGAATCGCTGATCGTCGACACCGCCATCCCCCGCACGCTGCGCGAAGTCGGCGTGAAACAAACCGACATCGCCCGTCTGGCCAGCGACGCGATGCTGCAAACCCGACTTCTCGTGAATAACCCGCGCGAAGTGACCCAGGCCGATGCATTTGCCATTTATAGCGCGGCGCTTTGATCGGGGGCCCGCTCGGTGTTGCATGACGCCGATTGTGGTCGCTGATGCGGCCCCCTGCTTCGTACCTCTGCTTCGTACCCCTTCAGTGCTTCAACGACGGACCGGGGCCCCTTTCCGCCTCTCAGACATAAACCCAACTCGCTGCAGAAAGGGGCCCCGATCCGTCTCTTCCCGTAACACCCCCTCCCCCCCCCCCATCCCTCACCTCGTCGGCATGCTCGCCAGCGCCGACACCACCGTTTCCGCCAACTCGGTTGCATCCACCGCACTCACATCCGAATCGGTCTGCAACGGCGTCGACTGACATCCCGGTGTGAGCCTGAGATACGGCGGCTCCGCCTTCGCAAACAACGTGACGCTCGGCGTCAACGTCGTGTGCGCCACATGCATCAACCCACCATCGGCACCCACGAATAACGCCGCGTTCGCAATCACCCGCTTCGCTTCGCGCAACGTCAACTGACCCACGAAAGATGTCAGCTTCAGATGGACAAATTTCGCCTCCATTAACGCGTTTGCCGCATCCACACCATTGCCCGACCCCAGCAACACTACGCCATCCGGCATCCCCGGCTGGTACGCAATGTCGTACGCCTGAAGGAATTCCCGCCAATGCGCATACGTCCGGCGCGGCTCGACACCCCCCATCGCCAACACCAGGAACGCCCCCGGCAATACTTGCCCCACGACCGACGCCGGCAACGCCGTTTCCTGCCGCAAGTAAGGCTTGGCGCGCGCGAACAAGTCGTCGGACGCCAACCCCAGCGAAAAAACGTCGTTGACCGCCGCAAGGCTGAACTGGGTCTGGTTGCGGTCCGGCCCGTGAAAGAATCGGAACAAACACGCAAACGGCAGCGACGGGAAATATTTCCGCTTCAGCCGCAACGTCGGATAGTTGAACTCCTGCAACACAATGACGTCGTAATCGCCCGGCTTCACACTCGCCGGATCGTCGTACACGTGACGGAAAATATCGTCGCCCTCGAACACCCCCTTCAAGCCCGGCGTAATCAACAAATCGACCGGCCCCTCGCGCCCACGCAACAACGCACGGCCCGACATATCCATCACCGCATCACCGACCGATGCCTTGCCCCCATAGATCCACAGCACGCGCGCACCCGGCGACACCCGACGCACCTCTCGGCTCGACTGCCCACTCAACGCAAGACGCAAGCGGCGATGCAGGTATTTTTTGGCAACGCTCAACGATGACGTGCGCTGCAGGAATACGTCGGGCTCGTGGTACACCCAGGCATAAGGAATACGGGTGCTCGGTTCGGTGAGAGCGCCCAGTCGGCGGGCAATGAAGCGCTGCAATGGCATGATGGGTTCGAAAGCGAGTCGGCACCGGTTCGCCCCCGCGTGAACCGAGTTCACATCGTGGCGTCAGGCGGCGGCGTCAGAAGGTGGGGAGTATGCCACGTCTGCCCCCCCCCGATTGACGGCAACGCAACACTCCCCCGCCCTGCACCACCGGGCGTCCCTTTGACTCGCTCACACCACCCGGAAATGGTGCGTTCCATCGCGATGCAGCTGGTCGACGAGCCCATACTCCCAATCGAGGTACGCCTGCATCGCCTCGGCAGCGTTGTCAGTGCCCTCGTACGGACGGCGATAGCGATCGTCGCGCGGGCTCGCCAGCCGCGTCGGTCCCGATTCGAGCGGCAGCCCAGCCTGGGTCCACGCCTGCGTGCCACCGTCGAGCACCACGATTTCGGCATCGGTCAGACGCCGCAAATCGGCCGCCGCAAAGCGCGCAAGCAAGCTGGAGCCACAAGTGAGCACGTACCGCTGCGCAGGGCCGATCTCCCGCAAGGCCCCGGCCAGGCGCGCGCGAATGACGAACCACGCCCCCGGAATGTGGCGTTTGACGTAGTTGACGCCCGAGGTGACGTCGAGCACCACGATCTGGCCAGGCGCTGACTCGTCAAGCCAGCGCGCGAGCACCGCCGGCGAGACGGTCTCGACATCGGCCGCGCTCGGCGTATGCAACGGCCATCCGCCCTGAGCACTGCGCGCCTCGTCGCCATGCGGCTCGACGACGTAGACGGTCCAGCCCATCTGGGCGAGCCACGAACCGGTCATGTCGGCACGCACGCCGTTGTCGTCCGCGAGCACGATCCACGCGCCACGCACCGGCGCATGATGATCGGTCTCCTGCACCAGTTGCCCTCCCGGCGCACTGGCGAAGTCGGGCAAGTGCCCGGCTGCGTAGTCTTCCGGCGTACGCACGTCGAAGCGATAGACGGTGCGCCCAGGCGCATTCAGTGCGGGCACGTCGCCCACCGCGATTCGGCGCACGCCCGCACGATCGGCGATGGCACGGGCCCCAGCGCGCGCGACGTTCAGGGTAGCGTCGCTCACCACGGCCGGGGGCCGGCGATCGGCCCCGCGCTCGAGTGTCTGACCGGCGAGCGTCCAGCCGATGGTGCCGTTGCGCAGCGCCGCCACCGGATTCGGCAGACCGGCGTTCACGAGCGATTGCGTGCCGATGATGCTGCGTGTGCGTCCGGCGCAATTGACGATCACACGCGTGGCCGGGTTCGGGGCGAGTTCGCGCACGCGCAGCACGAGTTCGGCACCGGGCACGCTGGTCGAGCCGGGAATGTTCATGGTCTGGTATTCGTCGAACCGGCGCGCGTCGACGACGACCACATCGGCGCGCGCATCGAGCAGTGCCTGAACTTCCTGCGCGGACAACGACGGGGTATGCCGCAACCCTTCGACCCACTCGCCAAAGGCTTTGCTCGGCACGTTGACGTCGCGAAAGACTTCTCCGCCAGCCGCGATCCAACCGTCGAGGCCGCCCGCGAGACAATTGACGTCGGTGTAGCCGAGCTTGCGCAGCACGCCGGCAGCGCGCGGCGCCAGATCCTCGCCGCCATGCTCGCCGTAGACGACGATGCGCGTGTCGCGGCGCGGTATGCGCGCCCAGACGTCGATCTCCACGCGCGAGAGCGGAAGGTTCGCCGCCCACAATGGGTGCGCCTGCGCGAATGGATCTTCTTCGCGAACGTCGAGCAACGCAATTTCCTCACGGGCGAGCAGCGCGGCACGCACGTCGGCATAGGTCAGTTCGGGGAAAGCGAGGTCTTCAGCAACGGCAGTCGGCGCAGCCGTCTGCGACGGCGCATCGGTCGAGAAAGAGGACACGGCGGTTCCTTGAATTCGTCAAGCGTCGATTCGATTTGCGTATCGGCGCGGTGGGCTCGCGCATTCGCGCAACCAGAAAGCTATTGTGGCAGAAGGCGCCCGAACGCGTGGCGAGGGCCGTCGGCACGTTGCGGCGCCTTTCTTTATGGATTCGGCGATTGCGCATTGGCGTATCCGGAGATGAAGCTTTTGCGCTCGCCCGCTTCGGTGAACACGCTGCGACGCACGGTGCCAATGTTCGCCCCGTACACGTGGATGCTCACCGAGACCCGGTCGGCGTAGGCATTGCTCACACGGTGAATGTCCCCCAACCGCGGCGAGAGCACCTCCACATCGCCCGGCGACAGACGCACCGGCGGCCCCGTCATGACCGGTACGCCCTGCGCGTCGAGCCGATAGGGCTGCGAATCCTCCGCCCCGCGCAACATGCCGATCAGGCCCCACACGGTGTGATCGTGAATTGGCGTGACCTGCCCCGGCCCCCAAACGAAACTCACGATGGAAAAGCGCTGCGCCGGATCGCAATGCAACAGGTATTGCTGATAGTGCTCGGGATGTGGCACCGCGAACGCGGCGGGCAACCAGTCGTCACATGCGACGAGTGGTGCCAGCAGACCCGCGCCGGCGTCGAGCAGCGTTGTCTCGTCCGGATGACGCGCCAGCAGTCGCGAAAGCCCCGCGACGAACGTGCGCAACGGATCGAGCGCTTCGCCATCCGGGCCGGGCAACTCGCCCGACGCCGCGATGCCATCCAATCGTTGATGCATACGAACTCCCCAAGTTGGGCGCGCTCCCCGGCCGACCCGGTGGAACGCATGTGGTAGCGTAACGCTTTGCCTCTCTTCGTGCCCGCGCGCCATCCGCGCCTGTCGCTTATGCTCGATTTCGATGCCGACGCGCTGATGCGCCTCGTCACCACGCCCATGCCGTTCGGCAAACACAAGGGCACGCTCATTGCCGACCTGCCCGGCAATTACCTGAGCTGGTTCGCCCGCGAGGGTTTTCCGCCGGGCGACATCGGTCGCCTGCTCGCCCTCATGCACGAGATCGATCACAACGCGCTGGGTGAATTGCTGCGCCCGCTACGGGCGCAGGCACGCGCCGCCCGCCCAAGGTAAGCCGAACGGCCCCGTCCTTTGCCCGCCGATCAACCCCTCGCGGTACCGGCAAGCATCGGCGGCAGCCGGCGACGCACCCACTGCGTTTGCTGCTCGTGCGCATGCGCCAGTTGCAACACCGCGAGATCGGCCTGCGCCGGTCCGATGATTTGCAGTCCCATCGGCAACCCGCGCGCATCGAATCCGACCGGCACGCTGATCGCCGGCAGTCCGGCCAGCGTCGGCCCGATCACCACTTCCATCCACCGATGATAGGTGTCCATCGGCTTGCCCGCGACGGACGACGGCCAGTGCATTTGTGCGTCGAACGGGAAGACCTGCGCCGAAGGCAGCAGCAGGAAGTCGTAACGCTCGAACAGCCGCGCGAGCGAGCGATACCACTCGCTGCGATCAACGGACGCGCGATATACATCGGCCGCGCGTAATGCATGCCCGCCCTCGACTTCCCACTGCGCCTCCGGCTTGAGCTTGTCGCGGCGCGCAGGGTCGGCATACAACTCGCCCAGCGAGCCGCTCACGAGCCAGTGACGCAACGTGAGCCACGTCTGCCACAATCGCTCCGGCGCGAAGTCGGGCGCACAAGATTGCACTTCGCACCCCATCGCCGTGAAGTCGCGCAACGATGCCTCGCACAGGGCCATCACACCGTCTTCCATCGGCAGATGGCCGCCATAGTCGCCCAGCCAGCCCAGCTTCAATCCCTTGACGTCGCGTTGCAACGCGCTCGCGAACGGCACCGCGCCATGCGCCTGCGCCAGGGAAAGCGGACTGCGCGCGTCGTAGCCCGCTTGCGTGGCGAGCAGTTGGGCGACGTCGGCGACAGAACGCCCCATCGGCCCCTCGGTGCTCAGTTGCTGGACGAACAACTCAGGCGCCGGACCATAGGGCACCCGGCCCTGCGACGGCCGGAAGCCATACACGTTGCCGAACGCAGCCGGATTGCGCAGCGACCCCATCATGTCGCTGCCATCCGCGACCGGCAGCATGCGTAGCGCAAGCGCGCTGCCCGCCCCGCCGCTGCTGCCACCTGCGCTGCGCGTCGCGTCGTAAGCGTTGCCCGTGACGCCAAAGACGGGGTTGTAGCTATGCGAGCCCAATCCGAACTCGGAGACGTTGGTCTTGCCGATGAAGATCGCGCCCGCCGCGCGGATGCGCGCAACGCCGATGCTGTCCTGCGTGTCGGGCGCCGCCGACGTCAGCGGCGAGCCTTTGCGCGTGGGAAATCCCGCGCACGCGGCGAAATCCTTCACGGCATGCGGCATGCCGTGCATCCACCCCAGGGACTGGCCATTGGCCAACTGCTGGTCGCGCTCGTCGGCCTGCGCAAGCAAGGCGTCGGCATCGTGCAAGGACACGATGGCGTTGACCGCCGGGTTGTAATGCGCAATGTGCGTGAGATACGCCTGCATGACCTCGCGACACGACACGCGGCGCGTGTGAATGGCGTCGGACAACGCCAGCGCGTCGAGCGCGACGATCTCGTTCAAGGGCGGGGCGTGGGGGGCCGAGGGGCCGGCTGCGCCGGCACGCGAATCGGCAGCCTGTATCGGCTGAGCGGGTTGAGCTGGCGCTGAGGCCATGTCGGTCTCCTTGGCGGTGGCGTCGTCCTGTGCAACGCCGTTGTCTGACGCGTCATTGTCGGTCAAACCCGCCAAGGATGCCGAGGGAAAATTATCTCCCCCGACGCAAGCAACACGTTAGTTCATATCTTCAATGAAGACCGGCACATCAATGTGCCAGCGGATCGAGACCGGTGGACTCGACTTCCTTCGCCATCGCGGGCGCGGCCAGATACGTCAGCAGTTTCTTCGCTTCGTCCGGATGGGGCGCATTCACCGGCACGCCGCCGGCGAAACGCGTGACCGATTGCAGCGACTCGGGAATCTTGCCCGCGAACGCAGCGCCCTTGACCGGCAGCAGCTCGCTGACCTGTTGCAGCCCCAGCGCATAGTCGCCGGCAGCGACCTTTTCGGCCACGGGCGTCTTCTGCACCATCACGCTCTTGCCCCGCATCTGGTCGACGATGCCCAGCTTCTTGAAGAGTTCTCGCTCGACATACACACCGCTGGCGCTGTCGGAGTACGCGACCGATTTCGCGGCGAGCAGCGCAGCCTTGAGCTTTTCGGGCGTGCTGACATCGGGCACGACGTCGCCCGATTTCACGACGACGCCGATGCGTGAATCGGCCAGGTCGACGCGGGAATCGGCGCGCACCTTGCCGGCCTTGATAAGACCGTCGAGGGCGTAGCCGACCATGATGACGGCATCGGCCGACTCGCCACGCGCCAGACGGTTGGGGATCGCCTCGGGCGCCTTGCCCATCGACGGCCCCCACGCGGTGTCCACATGATCGCCGCTCGACGCCTCGAACTTGGGCAGCAGCAACTTGTACGCGGCCGTGAAGCCGCCGGAGTTCATCACGTGCAGGTCTTCCGCGCTGGCCGACGTGGCACCGAGCAGCGTGGTCATGGCGATGCCAACGCCGAGCGCGGCAAGCAGATGTCGGGGCGCGCGCATGCGCGCCGGGAGGGCGATGGCTTTCATGGCAGTGTCTCTCTGAATTTTGCTTTTGGGGATGGATGCGCGTCGGCACCCGTTTTGGGGAAGCGTTGCCGGGCGCGCCCGCGAACGGGGCGCGCCTGCCGCGTGGCTTAGCCTGCGGCGAGTTCAGTACGGGGACTCCCCTGCCCGCCGGGGCGGCGGCGGTAGAGCGCCAGCGTCGCGCAAATCGCGCACAACGCGGCGATACTCATCCAGTAGCCCGGCGCGGCCTTGTCGCCCGTTGCGTGGATCAGATAAGTCGACAACGCAGGCGTGAAGCCGCCGAAAAGCGCCGTCGCGAGGCTATACGCAAGCGAGAAGCCGGCCACGCGCACGTCAGGTGGCATGACTTCGGTCAGCGCCGGAATCATCGCGCCGTTGTACATGCCGTACAGGAACGACAGCCATAGCAGCGAGATTAGCATGCGCGTGAAGCTCGGGGCCTGAACCAGGAACGTGAGCACCGGGTAGGCCGACACGAGCGTCAGTCCCGCGAAGAGCAGCAATACCGGGCGGCGGCCAATGCGGTCGGACAGCATGCCGCCGATCGGCAGCCAGATGAAGTTCGACACACCCACGCACAACGTGACGAGCAACGCATCGGCGCTCGACAGGTGCAGCACGCTCTTGCCGAAGGTCGGCGCGTAGACGGTAATCAGGTAGAACGCCGTCGTGGTGAGGGCCACGAGCAGCGTGCCGCCGATCACCACGCCGGCGTTGGCGGCCATCGAGCGGAACACTTCGCCCAAGGACGGATGACGCTTGCGCTGCTTGAATTCGTCGCTCTCCTGGAGCGAGCGGCGCAACGCGAAGATCATCGGCACGATCATGCAACCCACGAGGAACGGCACACGCCAGCCCCATGCCGCGATCTGCTGCGCGGTGAGCGTGAGCGAAAGCGTGAAGCCGAGCGCCGCCGACACAACAATGGCGACCTGTTGGCTCGCCGACTGCCAACTCGTGTAGAAGCCCTTGCGGCCCGGCGTGGCGATTTCCGCGAGATACACGGACACGCCGCCCAGCTCGGCACCGGCCGAGAAACCTTGCAGCAAACGTCCGATCAGCACGAGCACCGGCGCCGCGAGACCAATGGTGGCGTACCCCGGCACGAAGGCGATGAGCACGGTGCCGCTCGCCATGATCGCCAGCGTCGTGACCAGTCCCTTGCGGCGGCCGACGTTATCGATGTACGCGCCCAGCACAATCGCGCCGAGCGGTCGCATCAGGAAGCCCGCGCCAAAGACGGCGAAGGTCATCATGAGCGAAGCGAACTCGCTGCCCGCCGGAAAGAAGACGTGCGAGATCTGAGTGGCGTAGAAGCCGAACAGAAAGAAATCGAACTGCTCGAGGAAATTGCCGGCCGTTACGCGCAGGATCGCGCCGGCTTTCGAGGGGCGACGCGAAACCGCGTCGTTGGGGCGCTGTGACATGCGCTGTCTCCGTGTTGCCGGCAGCCCGGGAGATCGGGCCGCCAATGTGTCGTCGGAATGCGCCTCTACCAGGGACGTTTGAATCGTCATGAGCGCTTTTTAGAAGTTGCCAATGGTGCGCCGGAAGTTCCCGGCTTGTGAATTGCAAGTTTTGGAAGTATTGATGCACATATGCGATCAATCGTAGGATGTTGATGCGTCTGCCAAGCGGTAACGGGCTACACTCCGCATCGCAACCAAGCCTCGGCGTGCTCTGGACGTCGGCGTGCCTCGAGGCGTCTACCCGACTTTCTGCTCCCAACGTCATGGCGATCAACTTCGATCTGAACGATTTGCAGGCATTTCGCGCGGTGGCGCAACTGGCGAGCTTTCGCCGCGCGGCCGAGTCGATCCATCTCTCGCAGCCCGCGCTCTCGCGCCGTATCGACAAGCTCGAGGACGCGCTCGGGGTCAAGCTCTTCGAGCGCAGCACGCGGCGCGTGGCGCTGACAACCGTCGGACGCGCTTTCGCCCGCGACGCGGAGCGGATTCTGGACGATCTGGACAACGCCCTGCTGGGTATTCGCGATGTGGCCTCGTCGAGCCTCGGACACGTGACCATTGCCTGTGTGCCGTCGGCCGCGTATTACTTCATGCCGCAGGTGATCTCACGCTACCACCAGGCGTTTCCCCGCATCCGCATCTCGGTGCTCGACGCAAGTGCCAACGAGGTGCTCGCGTCGGTGGCGAATGGCGACGCCGATTTCGGGTTGAATTTCATCGGCAGCCAGGAGCCGAACATCGAGTTCAAGCTCCTGTTGCAGGAGCGCTATGTGGCGGCCTGCCGGCGCGACCATGCACTCGCGGGCAGAAAGCGGGTGACGTGGCGTGAGCTTTACGAATACGACTACATCAGTGTCGGCCGCGTCTCGGGCAACCGGCTGCTGCTCGATCAAGCGCTCACCTCGCTGCCCCAGCGCCCGCCAAGCATCTGCGAGACGCAGCACGTCACCACCATGCTCGGTCTGGTCGAAGCGGGGCTCGGCGTGGCGGCCGTGCCGACGATGGCAATGCCGGGTAGCGAACATCCGTTGCTCACGAGCGTGCCGCTGGTCGATCCGGTAGTGACGCGGCGCATGGGAATGATACGCAGCAAGGCGCGGCCGCTCTCGCCGGCGGCGGCACAGTTATATCGCTACGTGGCCGAGATGAAAGTGCCATCGCGGCGTCGCACGGGCGGCGATGCCTCATAAAAGCTAACCGCTTTCAACGCACGCACTGAAACATTTTGTTACTGTCCTTACGAGACATGAAACATTGGGGTGACGGCGGCACGGTCGCGTGTCTTTATACTGGGTCCGCATTCATCCGCATCTTATTCACGACCTATGATCAAACGAATTTTCCCGATGGTGGCGATCGCCGCCGTGGTTGCAACGACCTCGCTGGCCGCGTCGGCCAGTGATATGAACAATGCCGTTGGCGGTGCGCTGGGCGGCGTGGCGGGCGCGGCCGTGGGTGGCGCGCTCGGCGGCAGCACCGGTGCAGTGCTTGGCGGCGCAGTCGGCGGCGGGGCCGGCGGGGCGATCACGTCCAATCGTCGCGAGCGCACGGGCGCCATCGTTGGCGGCGCGCTCGGCGGTGGTGCCGGCACGGCCGCTGGCAATGCGATGGGCGGACGCTCGGGCGGCCTGATCGGTGCGGCCGTTGGCGGCGGCGCCGGCGCCGCGCTCGGCGGCAACATGTCGCGCTCCAGCTCGTACGACAACGATGGCTACGGCTACCGTGGCAAGCGCCACGGCCATCGCAAGCATCATCATTGATCGACCCGCGTCTGCCTGAACGACAACGCCCCGCGATTGCGGGGCGTTGTCGTTGGGAATGCCAGCTTGGCGCGGTCGCCGCGACGGCGCTATACCACGCGAACTTCCAGCCGCTTACCCAACGCGGCAAAGGCGTTCTCCACCGCGTCGAGGCGAGAGGCGTAGCCGAGCTTCAGTAGCCGATCCACCTGCACCTGATTGACGTGCATACAAAAGCCACCTTCGGAATTCGCTGTACGTCATACCTCACCCGCGATGGAACCGAAAATTACAACAGATCTGTCGTGTATGCCGCACAGACATCACAACAAATTTGTTGCAAACTCCTGCACCGCCATCTCACGGCCATCTGACCCATGCCTTGCATCATCGCCGCCCCCACGATCCGGCGGAAGCGGGTAGGCCGAATATCGGAAAGCCCCTACGCCAATGAAAAAGCCGCAGCACGATGGCTGCGGCTTCTCTCACTGGCACGACAGACGGCTCACCGCCTGCCGGGTTCCGCAAGGTACGATCCAATGCCCGTCGGATAGCTTCCCGGGATGAGCATCGACGTGTCGAGACGCTCGATGCTCGTGCGACCGGTCAACGCCATCGTCACGTCCATCTCCCTGGCAATGACCTCCAGCGCGCGACGCACGCCCGCCTCGCCCATCGCCCCCAGCCCGTACAGGAACGGTCGCCCGATCAACGTCCCCTTCGCGCCCAGCGCCATCGCCTTGATCACGTCCTGCCCGGAACGCACGCCGCCGTCGAGCCACACCTGCGTGTCGCGTCCCACCGCCGCGACAATGTCGGGCAGCGCACGGATCGTCGAGATCGCCCCGTCGAGCTGACGTCCGCCGTGGTTGCTCACCACGATCGCATCCGCCCCTGCGTCGCGCGCCGCGCGCGCATCGTCCGGATCGAGCACGCCCTTGAGCACGAGTTTGCCGCCCCAGCGCTTCTTGATCCAGGCCACGTCGTCCCAGGACAGGCGAGGGTCGAACTGCGCCGCCGACCACGCCGCGAGCGAACCGATGTCGTCCACCCCCTTCGCATGCCCCACGATGTTGCCGAACGTGCGACGGCGCGTGCCCAACATGCCCAGGCACCAGCGCGGCTTGGTCATCATGTTGGCAATGTTCGGCAGCGTGAGCTTCGGCGGCGCCGACAGGCCATTCTTGATGTCGCGATGGCGCTGGCCGCTGATCTGCAGATCCATCGTCACCATCAGCGCCGAGCACCCCGCCGCCTTGGCGCGATCAATCAGTCGCTCGATGAAGTCGCGATCGCGCATCACGTACAACTGGAACCAGAACGGCGCCTTGGTATGCGCGGCCACATCTTCGATCGAACAGATCGAAACAGTCGAGAGTGTGAACGGCACGCCGAACGCCTCGGCCGCGCGCGCCGCGAGAATCTCGCCGTCCGCATGCAGCATGCCGGTCATGCCGGTGGGCGCCAACGCCACCGGCATGGCGACCGGCTCGCCCAACATTGTCGCGCGCGTGCTGCGATGCTCGATGTTGACCGCGACACGCTGGCGAAACGCAATCCCGCCAAAGTCCGCCGCATTCGCCCGATACGTCGACTCGGTCCATGAGCCGGAATCGACATATTCGTAAAACATGCGCGGCACGCGCCGCTGCGCGAGCACCCGCAAGTCCTCAATGGTGGTAATCACTGCCATGCTGCGTCTCTTCTTCCGGGAAGTCCCGACCGTCTTTCGGGAACGGGTGAATATCGTCGATATTTTTATTTCTGCTTCACCAGATCGACGAGCGACTGGGTTTGCTTGATTGTCTTGAGCACGATGTTCGATTGGATCGCCATGACCGCCGGCGCACGGTACAACTCGTTCACGATGAAATCCGAGTAATGCGCGAGATTCCGGGCCCTGACGGTCAAGATGTAATTGGCCGAGCCAGTGACGATGCGTGCGGTCACCACCTCAGGCCAATTCTGGACGCAAGCGAGAAATTTCTCGTGCCATTGATCGACATCGGGGCGCAGCGAGATTTGGACCAGGGCTTCGAACTCGAGGCCGATATGCTGTGCGTCCACGATGCAGCGGTATCCGGAAATCACCCCGCGATCCTCGAGCAACTTCACCCGACGAAGGCAGGCCG
The DNA here is from genome assembly GCF_902459665.1 of Pandoraea cepalis. Classification (GTDB taxonomy): domain Bacteria; phylum Pseudomonadota; class Gammaproteobacteria; order Burkholderiales; family Burkholderiaceae; genus Pandoraea; species Pandoraea cepalis. The sequence goes on from NZ_CABPSL010000008.1 coordinate 77,881, forward strand.
ATGGCGACAACCCGACGGCATCCGCCAACTCCTGGTTGGAGATGCGCCCGTTGAGTTCGAGATGGCGCAGGATACGCAGATCGGCAAGGTCAAGGTTCATTGGCAGAATCCATCAAGTTCCCCAGGATTCTGGCAGATCCTTCGAATCGCCGCCAGTTGTCCGCCACAAATGGCCAGCAAATCCCATTTTTTGCGTTGAACTCGTAACGCCCGGCCAAGCCCGGGCACGGTGTGCTATCCGGGCCGTGAACGCCGTTTTCCGAGATTGCCGCTGTCGTGCCGCTTTCGCGTCGCGACGTGCCTACCCACCCGACTTGCGTTGCTTGACGATGCGTTGCAGCAGGTACCGCGTCTGTTCGAGCACCGCCTCGCGCACCATCCGGTTGCGTTCGGGATTCGGCTCGCTCGCCCACCCCATCGAACTGTCGACAGAGCGGCGCATCACGCGAAACGCCATGCCCAGCGTACTGATGCACACGGCCCGAACCCGCATTGCCTCATCGTCGGGCGCCACGCCCGCGAGCCGCGTCACAATGTTCGCCCCTACCGCGGCGAGCCGGCTCGAAAAGCGCTCGTGGAACACCTTGAAACCCGCCTCGGGTCCAAGCCCTGCCTGCTCACGGGCCATGAACATGTGCCAACCCTCGATCTCCGGCACTTCCTCCATGAACCCCGCCTTGCGGTTCTGCAGCTCGCAGAATGCGTCGATAAGCTGCTTGTCGGTCGCCTCCGGTTCGGCCACCACGCGCTCGGCCGCCTCGATCGCTTCGCCCATCTGCCCCATGACAAGACCCACGATGTACTCGACGCACGCCGTGTACACCCCCTCCTTGTTGTCGAAGTAATACTGCAGCGCCGGTGCGTTCACGCCGGCCTCGTTCGCGATGTCCCGCGTGGAGGCCCCCGCAAAACCGAACTCGCCAAAGCACTTGATCGCCGCCAGGATGATGCGCGCGCGCGTTTCCTCACCACGTTGATACCCCGTGTCGACCGCATGCCGCGTTCGCACAGGCGTGCGTGGTGCGCGCCCGGCGCGTGAAGTTCCTGTCATGTCTGTCCTTGCTTGCCAAAACTTTCGTCAAAAATATAACACTTGACACAAATCGATCAACTGGAATAATTTTGCCAAACGGAATAATTTGAAGGCTCCCTCATGTCAACCGCAGCACCGGTCAAACCGACAACCTCGACACCGCCGATCGCACGCCACGCCGACACCCCGACCGCCAGGACCGTGGAAGCCGCCGAGACCACGCAGACGCCGGGCCGGCCCGAGGCGCCGGCCAACCGTCGTCGCAAAACGATTCTGCTGGGTGCGCTGGCAGTGGGCGTCGTCGCGGGTCTTGGCTGGGGCGCGCACTGGTGGTTCGTTGGGCGCTTCATCGAGTCGACCGACGATGCCTACCTGCAAGCCGACAGCATGACTGTCGCGCCCAAAGTGGGCGGCTACGTAACGGAAGTGTTAGTGCGCGACAACGAAACGGTGAGCGTTGGTCAGCCGCTCGTGCGGCTCGACGCGCGCCAATACCAGGCCGCCTTCGACGAGGCACAGGCAACCGTGCAGGCACGCGAAGCCGATGTCGCGCGCGCCGAGGCCGAACGCGCCCAGCACACCGCGACGATCGCGCAATCACGCGCCGAACTCGACGGTGCGCGTGCGGACGCGCGCTACACGGCGGGTCAGGTCAAACGCTATGCGCCGCTCGTGGCCACCGGCGCGGAAACCGACGAGCGTCTTGCCGAGCTGCGCAATGCCAGCACCCGCGCCGACGCCACACTCAAGAGCCATCAAGCCAGCGTTCAGGCGAGCGAGCGTCAGGCCGACACGCTCGACGCCGCGCTGGCGCAGGCCAAGGCGCAATTGACGGTCGCACAGGCCAGTGCGCGCAAGGCGGAACTCGATCTCGCCGACACAGTGGTCAAGAGCACGCTGGCCGGCCGCATCGGCGATCGCGCCGTGCGCGTGGGCCAGTTCGCTCAGCCGGGCACGCGGTTGCTGACCGTCGTGCCGGTGCAGAACGTGTATCTGACGGCGAACTTCAAGGAAACGCAGGTGGGTCATATGCGGCCCGGCCAGCCGGTGACGGTTCACGTCGACGCCCTGCCGAGTCAGCCGATTCACGGCGTGGTCGATTCGCTCTCGCCGGGCACGGGCGCACAGTTCGCCTTGCTGCCCGCGCAGAATGCGACCGGGAACTTCACGAAGATCGTGCAGCGCGTGCCGGTGCGCATCCGGCTCGACGTGCCGGCATCGCTGCGCACGGTGCTGCTGCCGGGCCTGTCGGTGACGGCGGACGTCGACACCCATCGCCGCGATACGGCCGCCCCCGCCAAGCGGGCGAGTCGGGCCGATCAAGCAGATCGGGCGGGCGACCCCGTGGTACAGCTCGCGCTCAGCGCGCCACTGAACGCCCTCGTCGGCCCCGTCACCAGCGCGCCGTCGAACGCCGACGCCGCACCGTCATCGGCAAACGTTGGGGCGCAACGTGGCTGAGCGTGGCGCGATGGACACATCGTCGATCACTTCGCCTTCGTCGTTTGCGTCGTCTCCGTCGCCCTTGCCCGTCGAGCCGACGCGCGACCAGGCGCGGAGTGCCGTAGCGGCCGGCAGCGGCGGGCATGGGGGACCTGGCGGACGCGGGGGACACCCAGGCGGTGTCGCCGCGAACGCCGCCACGCCGCGCAACGCGTCGGCGTCGGACTGGATCGCCGTGGCGGCCGGCGCACTGGGCGCCCTGCTGGCCACGCTCGATATCTCGATCACCAACTCCGCCCTGCCGCAGATACAGGGGCAGATCGGTGCGTCGGGCACCGAGGGCACCTGGATCTCGACCGGCTACCTGATGTCGGAAATCGTCATGATTCCGCTCGCCGCATGGCTCACGCGCGTGCTCGGTCTACGGCGCTTCCTGATGCTCAACGCCGTTTTCTTCACGCTCTTCTCGATGATGTGCGGCGCATCGAGCAGTCTGGCCGAGATGATTGTCGGCCGCATCGGGCAGGGCTTTGCCGGCGGCGCCATGATTCCGACGGCGCAGATGATCATCCGCACGCGCCTGCCCCGCCACCAGATGCCCGTGGGCATGGCAATGTTCGGCCTGATCGTACTGCTCGGCCCGCTGCTCGGCCCGGTGGTCGGCGGCTGGCTCACCGAGAATGCCAACTGGCGCTGGTGCTTCTTCCTGAACCTGCCGATCTCGGCGACTATCGTCACGTTGCTCATGCTCGGCCTGAAGCGCGAACCGACCCATCTGCAGGCGTTCTTCAAGGCAGACTGGCTGGGTATCGTGGGCTTGACCATCGGCCTGAGTACGCTGACCGTGGTGCTGGAGGAAGGACAGCGCGAACGCTGGTTCGACTCGCCGCTGATCGTCTGGCTCTCGATCGTGTCGGCCATCGGCATCGCCATGATGCTGGTGGCGCAGTTCACGGCGGAGAAACCGATCGTCAAGCTCTCGCTGCTGGGTAACAGGAATTACGCGAGCGTGATCTACATCGTGTTCACGGTGGGCGCGGGACTCTATGGCGTGTCGTATCTGCTGCCGCAGTTCCTCGCGACGATCGCGGGCTACAACGCGCAGCAGTCGGGCAACATCATGCTGCTCTCGGGGCTGCCTGCCTTTCTGATGATGCCGTTCCTGCCGCGCCTGATCAGCCGCGTGGACATTCGTCTGCTCGTGATTCTCGGGCTGCTGTGCTTCTTCGCCAGTTGCATGCTCGACATCGATCTGACCGCGCAAAGCGTGGGGCATGATTTCACGATGTCGCAATTGCTGCGCGGCGTGGGACAGATGCTCGCGATGATGCCGCTCAACCAGGCGTCGATGGCGGCCGTCGAGGCGCAGGACGCGGGAGACGCCGCCGGTCTGTACAACATGGCCCGCAACTTGGGCGGGTCCGTCGGACTCGCGTTGCTCGGTACGCTGATCGACCGGCGCACCGCCTATCACGACGCCATGCTGCGCGAGACGATCACTGCCAACAGTTCGCTGGGTCAGGCGCATCTTGCCGCCAACGCGGCGAGCTTCTTCGCGCAGACGGGGGATAGCGTGCATGCGCAATTGCAGGCCACCGCACAGCTGGCCGCCGAGATCGCGCAGCAGGCGAGCGTGATGACCTTTTCCGAAACTTTCTATGCATTGGGGATCGCGCTGCTGCTTTGCGTGCCGCTGGCCCTGCTGCTCAAGCAACCGACCGGCTTCAGTTCGGGCGGACATTGAACGATCATGACGCTGCATTTCCGAACGATGGCCCTCGCGGCCGCCCTTCTCGTCACCGGCTGCACGGTTGGCCCCGATTATCGTGGCGCGCCCGAGGTAGCGGCCAATGCCCTGCGCACGGGCGCCACGTATGCGCATGCCGGAGCCGGCATCGCGGCGCATACGCCGGGGGTCGCCCGATGGTGGGCGACGCTTGGCGATGCGCAACTCACGGCGCTGATCGACGACGCCATCGCCCATAGCCCGGATATCCGCGCGGCACAGGCGAAGGTGCGCCAGTCTCGCGCGAGCCTGCGCAATCATCAGGCCGACCTGCTGCCCAAGGCGGGCGTCGATCTCGCGACGCTGCGCACGCGCTCGCCCGATCTGAGCCTGCTTGGCGGCAATGGCGGCAATGGCGGCAGCGGCAGTGGTCGCGGCCCGCTCGACTTGTATGTCGCCGGGTTCGACGCGAGTTGGGAGATCGATCTGTTCGGCGGCACGCGACGCGCTGTCGAGGCCGCCAGCGCCGACGCCGATGCGGCGTCGGAGGATCTCGCGGACGCCCACGTACAACTCGCCGCCGAAGTCGCACAGGCCTACGTCGCCTTGCGCGATCAGCAGGCACGGCTGGCGCTGGTGCGCGACTCGGCACAACTCGAAGGCGAGATGCTCGATCTCACCCGCCAGCGTCGCGCGGGGGGCGTCGCGTCGGAACTCGACGTCGAACGACTCATCACGCAGGTGGAACAGACGCAATCGCGCGTGCTGCCGCTCGAAGCGGACGTCATCGAATCGCTCGATCAGTTGGCGCTGCTCACCGGCCGTGCGCCGGGTGCGTTGGACACCGAGCTGTCGGTCCCCAGGGCCTTGCCGAGCGTGCCGAAGACGGTCGCCATCGGCGATCCGTCCGCGTTGTTGCAGGCACGCCCGGACATCCGTGCGGCAGAACGTCGCCTGGCGTCGCAGAACGCCCAGATCGGTGTGCAAACGGCCAACTGGTTTCCGAAGCTCTCGATCATGGGCGAACTCGGATATTCGGCGCTGGATCCGGGCCATCTGGTGCGTAAAGACAACTTCAGCTGGATGACGCTACCGCGCCTGCAATGGAATGTGCTCGATTTTGGACGCGTGCAGGCGAGCGTCGACGGCGCGAAGGCCGGTCGCGATCAGGCGCAGGCGAAGTATGAAAGCGCCGTGCTCAGCGCGTTGCGCGACGCCGACGTGGCACTGGCACGTTACGGGCATCAGCGCGAAAACGTATACCGTCTGCGCAGTGTGGAGGCCTCGGCCACGCGGGCCGCAACGCTCACGCGTCAACGTTATCGCGCCGGCACCGCAAGCACGCTCGATTGGCTCGATGCCGAACGCACGCGCTTTTCCGCCGAGCAGGACCGGGTCGCAGGCGATGCGCAACTGCTCAAGTCGTTCGTGACGCTACAGAAGGCGCTGGGTCTGGGATGGCAGGTGGGATCGACGCCGGGTTCGACGACGGGGTAAGGGACACGCGATACGATGCATCGCCGAACAAGATGACAATCGCGCGGCGCGGTCATCTTGCCGGGCGGCGCAGGCAACACGGGCATCGCATGGCACCGTACCTTTCGGCGGCGCCAATGAAAAAACGCTCCAGAAGCTTTCGCGTCTGGAGCGTTTTTACCAACTGAGTTGGTGCGGCTGGCAGGATTCGAACCCACGACCCCTTGGTTCGTAGCCAAGTACTCTATCCAACTGAGCTACAGCCGCATTGACTACACGCGAGACCCGATCAGGCGATGCTGCTGCTGTCGGTTCGCCTTCTCATCGACGCGGGCCGAATGTGCATGACATGCGGCGCGTCACTGGGAAGGACTCTCCCGAAAAACAGAGGGTCTCCCCGTGAGGAGACCCTCGAAATAAGTGGCGCGGCTGGCAGGATTCGAACCCACGACCCCTTGGTTCGTAGCCAAGTACTCTATCCAACTGAGCTACAGCCGCGTCGTGAGAACAGAATTATGTAAGAAACCCGCCTACCACGCAAGTGATTTTTGCAATTCTTTTGTCATAACTCCGATTTCCCTACCGTATCGCGCATTCCATGCGGGATTAGCGCGGAATCATCCGCACTGGCAAGTCTTTGCGGCTAGAGCAATTACTCCACGCAAACCCGCGCCGAATCAGGGCTTTCCATGTGCGCCCATGCGCGACAGCACGGTATGCTACGGCTTTTTGCAGCGCGTCGAAGGGCGCGTTTGCCGCACGCGCGAGACCGGATCGGCAAGACAATCGGTTCGGCTCCCTCTCTCGCGCGGCCAAAAGAAAAATGCGACGAAACCACGCACCGCGCGCCTACGCTCTTCCCCCGGCGACGACGATGCGATAAAAACCATATTCAAGGAGGCGCTCATGGAAAAAGTCTGGCTCAAGAGCTATCCGCCCGGCGTGCCGGCCGAGATCGACGTCAACACGTATCGTTCGCTGAACGATCTGTTCCTGCAGAGCTGCCGGAAGTTTGCGAATCGTCCGTCGTTCACCAATCTCGGGGTGACGATGACATTCGCCGACCTCGAGCGCCAATCGCGCCACTTCGCCGCGTATCTGCAAAGCCTGCCCGGACTCGAGCGCGGCTCGCGCGTGGCAATCATGTCGCCGAACCTGTTGCAATACCCGGTCGCCGTCTTCGGCATCCTGCGTGCCGGGATGGTCGTCGTCAACGTCAATCCGCTCTACACCGCGGGCGAACTCGAGCATCAACTCCAGGATGCCGGCTGCGGCGCCATCGTCGTGATCGAGAACTTCGCCGCCACGCTGCAAAAGGCCTTGCCCAACACGCCGGTCAAGCACGTGATCACGACGGCCATCGGCGACCTCGTGCCCGCGCCGAAGCGCTGGATCGTGAACTACGTGGTGCGCCACGTGAAGAAGATGGTGCCCGAGTGGCACATCCCGCACGCGGTGCCGTTCCGCACCGCGCTGGCGAACGGCGCACGCGCCACGCATCAGGAAGTGCCGCTGGGTCACGACGACATCGCGTTCCTGCAATACACGGGCGGCACCACCGGCGTTGCCAAGGGCGCCATGCTCACGCATCGCAACATGATCGCCAACATGTTGCAGGCGCGCGCCTGGATCGGCGAGGGACTCGAGGAAGGCAAGGAAATCATCGTCACCGCCCTGCCGCTCTATCACATCTTCTGCCTGACGGCGAACTGCCTGGTGTTCCTCCAACTGGGCGCACTGAACCTGCTGATTACCAACCCGCGCGACATGCCCGGCTTCGTGAAGGAACTGGGGAAGTGGCGGTTCACGTTCATGACCGGCGTCAACACGCTGTTCAACGGACTGCTCAATACCCCGGGCTTCGACCAACTCGACTTCAGCGCACTCAAATGCGCACTCGGCGGCGGCGCCGCCGTGCAACGGGCGGTGGCCGAGCGCTGGCAGAAGGTCACGGGCCATGCGCTGATCGAAGCTTACGGTCTGACCGAGACATCGCCCGCCGTGTGCATCAACCCACTCGGCAGCGAGTTCAACGGCTCCATTGGCCTGCCGATCTCGTCGACGGAGGTGAGTATCCGCAACGATGCCAACGAAGCGCTCGGCTTCGGACAGGAAGGGGAAATCTGTGTGCGCGGCCCGCAAGTCATGAAGGGCTACTGGAACCGCCCTGACGAGACCGCCAAGACCGTCACGCCCGACGGCTGGCTGCGCACGGGCGACATCGGCACGATGGACGAACAAGGGTACGTGCGCATCACCGATCGCAAGAAGGACATGATCATCGTGTCGGGCTTCAATGTGTACCCGAACGAGGTGGAGAGCGTGTTGGCCATGTGCCCGGGCGTGCTCGAATCGGCCGTCGTCGGCGTGCCGAGCGAGCGTACCGGCGAAGCGGTGAAGGCCGTGATCGTCAAGAAGGCGCAGGACCTGACGGAGAAGGCCATCGTCGACTTCTGCCGCGAACACCTGACGAACTACAAGGTGCCGCACCTGATCGAGTTCCGCACGGAACTGCCCAAGACGCCGGTCGGCAAGGTGCTGCGCCGCGAACTGCGCTAACGATTCACGTCATCGGGTTGTCTCGTCGTCCGTAACGACATTCAGAAGCGTGGGCACCGCGTTGACAATGGCCGGGAACCATCCCGGCCATTGTCATTTCAGACGGCGAAACATCGTCGTCTCGATCGAGAGATCGGCCTCGATTGGTAACTTTTGGTTACAGACGTGACGAGCACACCTTGGTACAACAGGAGCACGTCAGCGAAGCTTTCAGGCGGCACGCGTCGTGATTCGCTTCAAAACGTAAGCGGCGGCCGCCATGCCGAAGGTGGCCGTGACACACACGCTCGAGCCGAAACCGGCGCAGTTCAGGCCCTGCGGGCCCGCAACGGCATTCGCCGCTTCAGCGGGGGCGCACGCCGCTTCCGGGTACTGCAACGGCTCATCCGAGTACACGGCGGGTACGTTGAACTTGGCTTTCGGCCCACGGACAAAACCATGTTGCTTGCGTAATTGCGCGCGCACTTTGGCCAACAGTGGATCCTGGATCGTGCGGGTGAGATCGTCGATACGGATGCGTGTCGGATCGATCTGACCGCCGGCCCCACCCACGGTGATCAGACGCTGCGCATGCGCCACGCACCACGCGATGAGTGCCGTCTTCACGCGGACGCTGTCGATGGCATCGACGACCCAGTCGAAGCCGCCGCCCAGCATGGCGTCGAGGTTGTCCAGGGCAACGAAGTCCTCGACCAGCGTGAGTTGGCAGGCGGGATTGATGGCCAGGATTCGCTCGGCCATCGCGGTCACCTTCGGCTTGCCGAAGTTGCCGTTGAGCGCATGCACCTGACGATTGGCATTGCTTTCGGCGACGTTATCGAGATCGATGAGCGTGAGCCGGCCCACGGCGCTGCGCGCCAGTGCCTCGGCCACCCACGAGCCAACGCCGCCAATGCCGATGACGGCCACGTGCGCGTCACGCAGGCGCGCGAGACCGTCGTTACCGTACAAACGCGCGACGCCGCCGAAACGGCGGCCGGCGTCAAAATCTTCCTCCGGTGGCGGAGTGGGCACCGGAGCAAACATATTCGACGGGGTACTGTTCATGATGCGATGGGTAACGTCCTTGAAATGGCTGGCGATCACGATGGTCGCCATCGTGCTGGCATTCGCGGCGTTCATCACGTGGTTTGACTGGAACTACGCCCGGCCCTTCATCAACCGGGAGGTGAGCACCGCGACCGGTCGTCCGTTCGACATCCGGGGCGACCTCTCGCTGCACTGGCTGGCCCCGAACGCCAATGCCCCCGGGCTGGGGCGCTGGCTGCCGCGGCCTCGCCTGATCGCGAATGATATCGTGTTAGGCAATGTTGCGTGGAGCCAGACGCCGAACATGATCACGCTGGGCCGGCTCACGTTCTCACTTGAATGGCTGCCGCTGCTCGACAAGCACGTGGTTCTGCCCGAAGTCGCCTTGTCCGCGCCGAAGGTGCTCATCGAGCAGCGGGCCGACGGGCAAAACAACTGGACCTTCACGAAGGGCGACGGCAAACCGTCGCCGTGGACACTGCGCATCGGCCGCCTGATTCTCGAAGACGGTGAGGTCCACGCCAATCTCGTGCCGCAGCAGCTCGATCTGAACGCGAACATCGCCACCATCGACGGCCAGGCACCGTACGGCATCGGCATTTCGCTCAAAGGCACCTTTCGCAAGGTCGCCGTCACCGGCCACGCCCGCGCAGGCGACGTGCTCTCACTCGAAGATACCGGCGATCCCTTCCCGCTCGATGCCGACGTGCGCATCGGACGCACGCAGATCGCAGCCATTGGCACGTTCACGAATCCGGCCACGCTCTCCGCGCTCGACATGCATCTGCGCCTGTCCGGGCCGACGATGGCCGACCTGTATCCGATTACCGGCGTGCTGCTGCCGCAAACCCCGGCCTACGAGACCAACGGTCATCTGTTGCATACGGCGGGCGTGTGGCGTTATGAACGCTTCCAGGGCAAGGTCGGGCAGAGCGATCTGTCCGGCACCCTGGTCTTTCGTCAGCGGCAGCCGCGCAATATCCTGCAGGGCGCGGTCGTGTCGAATCAATTGCGGCTGGTCGATCTCGGCCCGCTTGTCGGCGCACAGAACCCTTCGGGCGGCGGCGATCTCACGGGCAAGCCTAAGGCGCCGCCGTCCGACAAGGTGCTGCCGGTCGACCCGTTCAAGACCGATCGCTGGCGTGCCATCGACGCCGACGTGCAGTTCACCGGCCGCAAGATCATCAAGGACAAACGCCTGCCGATCGACAACCTCGTCACCCATCTCGTGCTCGACGACGGCGTACTCTCGCTCCGGCCACTGGAATTCGGCGTTGCGGGCGGACGCATCACCTCGACCCTCGTGCTCGACGGGCAGACCACGCCGATGAAGGTCGATTCGCAGGTCTCGCTCCGCCACCTGCAGATGAAGCAATTGCTGCCGGACGTCAATCTGATGAAGACGAGCGTCGGCGAGGTCAACGGCGACGCCGCGCTCACGGCGACCGGCAACTCGATTGCCGCGCTGGCCGGCTCGTCGAATGGCGAGATCAAGACACTGATCGACCGCGGCTCGATGAGCAAGCTGCTGCTGGAGTATCTGGGGCTCAACGTCGGTAATATCGTCGTCACCAAACTCTTCGGCGACAAGCAGATCGAGATGCGATGCGCGGCCGCCGACTTTGCCGTGCGCGACGGTGTCATGGACGCGCGTACGTTCGTCGTCGACACCGACGACACGAGCATTGGCGTTACCGGACAGGTCGATCTCAAGCGCGAGCACTTCAATCTGACCATCCGGCCCGAGCCGAAGCACTTCGGCCTCCTGTCCTTGCGCTCGCCGCTCTATGTGCGGGGCACATTCAAGCATCCGGACGTCGGCGTGAATGTCCCCACGCTGATCGCCCGCGCCGGGGGCGCGATCGCACTGGGCGTGCTCGCGCCGTACACGGCGCTCGTGCCACTGCTCGAACTCGGCCCGGGCAAGGACAGCCCTTGCGGCGAACTGCTCGCCAGCCTGAAGCGTCCCCCCAGCCGCCATCCGTCGGCGGTCAAGCCGGTGCCCGGCGCGAACGGCAATCCGGCCGGCGGCCAGCGCGAACCCCGCGCGTCGGCCACGGCCCCGACGTTCGGGCCGGGCCGCGAAACGCCCTGACCGCCCTGACCGCCCATGCCGATCACGTCGCCGTCACTCGGCCAAAGCAATGCCCATGCCGGGATTAGGGAATTGTCGCCGCCGAGCCACGCTACGTCGCGGATGGCGCCAACCGCACCGTCCATTAGTTCACTCCTTAAATATCAAGCACATGACGCGAATCGCCCGTCCCACGGTGCATTCGGCGAATTGATGCACAGGCAATGCGGCAAATCGTCTCTTGCGCACGTTCGCCGACTCTTCGCTATACTGTGTCGCAACCCCACCCGCAACAGACCGACACCGATCGTCGTGACCCAGACGCTTTCTCTCGCGGACCTGCGCAAAAATTACGCCCTCGGCTCACTTTCCGAGACCGATGTCGCGCCCAGCCCGTTCGATCAATTCCGACGCTGGTTCGAGCAAGCGCTCGCGGCCCAACTGCCCGAGCCCAATGCCATGACGCTCGCCACCGTCACGCCTGACGGCCGGCCTGACGCTCGCATCGTACTCATCAAGGGCGCGGACGAAAACGGATTCACGTTCTTCACGAATTACGAGTCGCGCAAAGGCCGCGAACTGGCGGCCACGCCTTACGGTTGCCTGCTGTTTCACTGGATCGAACTCGAGCGGCAGGTGCGCATCGAGGGCCGTGTCGAGAAGGTGAGCGAAGCGCAGAGCGACGCTTATTATCATTCGCGCCCGGTGGGCTCCCGTCTGGGGGCCTGGGCCTCGGTACAGAGCGCCGAAGTGGCGGATCGCAGCATCATCGAGCAACGCGAGGCGGAATTCCGGCGCCAGTTCGGCGACGCCCCGCCGCGACCGCCCCATTGGGGGGGCTACCGGCTCCTGCCGGAGACCTTCGAATTCTGGCAGGGCCGCGAGTCGCGCCTGCACGATCGCATCAAATATTTCCAGCTTGCCGACGGATCCTGGCGCGTCGCGCGCCTGTCCCCGTAATCATGATGTCGGCGACGCCGACGCGGTACGCCTGCCTGCCCGTTTGACGAGGAGACGTCACTGTGCCGTGCGCTACGGAATGAAGTTTTTTTGGTGACACTTGGAGCATATCCATGTTGTGGGAGAAAAAACTCGAAAACTGGGTCAGCGGCGTCAAGACATCCTCCAACCTGCCGATCCGCCTCGCGCTCTGGAATGGACAGCACTACGATTTCGGCGCGTTCGATAACCCCAGCGTAACGTTGCGCATCAATGGCCCCGCGGCCGTGACGCGTCTGTTGAGTCCCAGCCTGGACAATCTCGGCGAGGCCTATGTGAAGGGCGAGATCGACGTCGAGGGCAAGCTCGTCGACGTCATCGACATGAGTTACGCCCTCGCCGGCAGCAGCCTCGCCACGCTCGGCCCGCTGGAACGTGCGGTGCGCCACTACACGCACAGCAAGAAGTCCGACAAGCGCTCGATCGAGTTCCACTACGACGTGTCGAACGAGTTCTACCAGCTCTGGCTGGACAAGAACATGGTCTATTCGTGTGCCTACTTCGAGAACGGCGACGAAGACCTCGATACGGCGCAAGAAAAGAAGATCGATCACATTCTCACCAAGATCGCCTTGCAGCCCGGACAGACACTGCTCGATATCGGCTGCGGCTGGGGCGCCCTTGTGATTCGCGCTGCGCAGAAGTTCGGGGCGAAATGTGTCGGCATCACGCTGTCGCAGAATCAGTTCGATCTGGCCACCGAACGGGTCAGGAAACTCGGTTTGACGGATAGGATCGAAATTCGCATCCAGGATTACCGCGACGTGGAAGGTCAGTTCGATCGCATCACGAGCGTGGGGATGTTCGAGCACGTTGGACGCAAGAACCTGAAAGACTACTTCGCCAAGATGGCGTCGCTGCTCACGGACGACGGCGTCGCCATGAACCATGGCATCACCTCGACCGATCCGGATAGCGGCGAGACGGCGATGGGTGGCGGCGATTTCATCGACAAGTACGTGTTCCCCAACGGCGAGTTGCCGCATATCAGCCTCGCGCTCGAATCGATGCAGCGCGGTGGACTCGAAGCGAGTGATGTGGAAAGCCTGCGCCGTCACTATGCCCGCACCCTCGCGCTCTGGTCCGAGCGCTTTGAAGCGCACGCCCCGCGTCTGCGCGAACTGGCGGGCGAAGAGCGCTTCCGCGTCTGGCGTGTGTACCTGGCGGGTTGCGCATACGCGTTCGAGCATGATCACGTCTCGCTCTATCAGGTGGTCTGCCGCAAGGCGGGTCAATCCGCCACGCGTCTGCCCTGGTCGCGCCGTTACATGTACGAGAACCGATGAGCCAGTTCGATCTGTTTGGCACGGCGCCTGACGATCCCGCGACAGGCGGACGTGCCAGGCAGGTCGATGGCGACACCGCGGCACCGGCAAGCCACGCCCCTCGCGCCGGTCAAACACGCCGCGGCGGTGTCGGTGCGGCCGACCTTCCCGGCGACGTGCATCGGCTGGGCGAGCGGCTACCCGGCTCGATTCGCCTGGGCACCTCGTCGTGGTCGTTCCCGGGCTGGAAAGGCATTGTCTGGGACGACGACTACAGCGACACCAAGCTCTCGCGTCAGGGGCTCACCGCATACGCGAGCCATCCGGTGCTGCGTTGCGTGGGGATCGACCGGTCGTTCTACAAACCGATGTCGATTGTCGAGTATCAGAAGTACGCGCAGCAGGTGCCGGAGGACTTCCGCTTCCTGGTCAAGGCGCCCAGCGTCGTGACCGACGCCCTCGTGCGCGGAGAAAAAGGCGAAGGCCTGAGCGCGAACCCCTGCTTTCTCGACGCGCGAATTGCCGCCGAGCAGTTCGTGACCCCGTGCCTGACCGGGCTCGGGTCGAAGGCGGGCGTGCTGGTGTTTCAAGTGTCGCCCTTGCCGTCGGATCTGCTGCGCGACATCCCCGCCCTGATTCACCGTATCGAAGCGTTCTTCGCCGCGCTGCCGCCACTGCCGCAGGGGGACACTACACCCGAAGGCCTCGCCGCTCCCGGGCCGTGCTACGCACTGGAAATTCGCGACGGCGCGTTGCTCACGCCGCGTCTCATGCGCTCGCTCGGGCCGTTGGGGGTGCGCTATTGCCTCGGCCTGCACGCGCGGATGCCGCATGTGGAGCGGCAGGCCGCGGCACTGGCGATGCTCGACGAAGCGGGCGCCGGGCCACTCGTGGTGCGCTGGAATCTGAACAGTGGCCATCGCTACGAGCAAGCCAAGGCGAAATATGCGCCGTTCGACAAAATTGTCGATCCCGACCCGGTCACGCGCGACGTGCTGGCCGCGCTGGCCGCCCACTACGCCCTCGCTGGCCATCCCGTGTACGTGATCGTCAACAACAAGGCCGAAGGCTCTTCACCACTGTCGTGCTGCGCGTTGGCCGAACGTATCGTCGAGTTGTCTTCGACACCGTCGCTCGCCAGCGCGGAGTGACGATGGCCCGAGCCGGCATCTGCGCCGAACTCGGGCCATCGTGATTGCACTGCGAAGTGGCTGAACGTCCCGGGAAGGGCTTGAACGCTCCCGGACGCCCTTACGCCTTACGCCACGAGATGCGGAATCGGCACGTCTGGATTCACGTCGGCCTCGTAATCCACACCGTCGATCTCGAATCCAAACAAGCGCAGGAATTCGTGCTTGTAGCCGGCGAAGTCCGTGAGGTCATACAGGTTCTCGTCGGTCACCTTGTCCCACAGTGCAGCGACTTCAGCTTGCACGTCGGGCGAAAGCTCCTTCTGATCGGTGCGCACACGGCCTTCGTCGTCGAGCTTGGGCGTCGCGCCATACAGGCTGTCCTTGTACAGGCCGTAGATCTGCTCGATGCACCCTTCATGCGTGCCCTTGGCCTTCATCACCTTGAACAGCAGCGAGAGGTAGAGCGGCATCATCGGGATGGCCGAGCTGGCTTGCGTGACCAGCGCCTTGAGCACGGCCACGCGCGCGTCGCCGCCGCTGGCCGCGAGTTTGGCGCGAAGGCCCAGCACCTTCTCGTCGAGATCCTTTTTGGCCGCGCCAATGGACCCATTCCAGTAGATGTCGTGCGTGAGCTTCTCGCCGAGATACGTGAACGCCGTGGTCTTGGCGCCCGGGGCGAGCACGCCCGCGTCGGCGAGCGCGTCGATCCACATCTGCCAGTCTTCGCCGCCCATGACGGCCACCGTGTTGTCGATCTCTTCCTGCGTGGCCGGCTCGAACACCGACGCCTTGACGACTTCCTTGTCGGTATCGATACCGCGCAACGTCACCGACTTGCCCACCGGTTTGAGCACCGAGCTGAACACCTGCCCCGTTTCCGGATGCGTGCGGCGCGGCGACGCCAGGCTGTAGACGACCAGATCGACCTGACCGAGATCCTGCTTGATCGTCTCGATCGTCTTGGCCTTGATTTCCTTGGAGAAGGCGTCGCCGTTGATGCTCTTCGCGTACAGCCCCTTCTCGGTGGCGAACTTGTCGAAGGCTGCCGTGTTGTACCAACCCGGCGTTCCCGGCTTGGTCTCGCTACCGGCGCGCTCGAAGAACACGCCCAGCGTTGCGGCGTCGCTGCCGAAGGCGGCGGTAATGCGCGCGGCCAGGCCGTAGCCGGTCGACGCACCGATCACGAGCACCTTCTTCGGGCCGTTCGCAATCGCACCCTGCGCCTTCACATACGCGATCTGTTGCTTGACGTTGGCCTCGCAGCCGACAGGATGGGTGGTGACGCAGATGAAGCCGCGCACGCGTGGCTTGATGATCATGGAAACCTCGTTCACAAAAATCGGAGATGCCGGCTCACCCGGCAAACACCGCGCATTGTAAACGAGGTCGGGACCGAGCCGGCATTTTGACGGGGGGTTCTCGCACCCCATGCTTTGGCTTTCAGACACCCGGCGAAGTCCGTTCGGACAACGCCGAACGGTTCTCGGCTTATTCGGGTGCGGCCACGGCCGAGCGATCGTGTCGCTTGGGAAACTGAATCTGCCGGATACGGCGCACCAGCAATGCGGCGGCAATCGCCGCGATGCCCGTGAGCAGCACCCCCGCGTGGACGGCGTTCACGAGCGTCTGGCGAGCGGTTTCGACCAGCGGCATGCCGTCGATTCCCATGGCCCGCAGATCGGTCAACAGGTCGGCACGCAGGACCGGATCGATCAGGATGCGCGGGTCGAGCGCGCGCCCGACGGCATGGGCCGCCGGCGTACCGTCGTAACCCGACACCACACCGGCCACCCCGTTGGCATACCAGTGATTGACCAGCGTGCCCACAATCGTCGTGCCGAGCATGCCGCCGACCATGCGCGTCGACTGCAACAGCGCGGTGGTGATGCCGAAACGTTCGCGCCCGGCGATTTCCTGCCCGAACACGTTCATGTTGTTCAGGATGAAGCCGATGCCAATGCCCGCACAGCCCATCATCAGGGCGATCATGCCGTGCGACGTCACGCGATGGGACAGCCCCACCCCGGCCGAGGCCACGGCCAGCAGACAGAACCCGAGGATCAGCATGTTGGTCGGACGCGACAGGCGCACCACGATCGGCGTATTGATGAAGCTGCCCAGCGCGATGCACGCGGCGAGCGGTGTCGCGATCAAGCCGGCCGCCTGCGGGCTGAGACCGAAGCCGCCCTGCAACAGCAATGGCGCGAAGAAGATCAGCGAGTACATCACGAAGCCGATCAGCACCGACAATGTGAAGAGCACCACGAGCTGCGGGTGACGGAACATGTCGAGCGGCACGATGGGATGGGTGGCGCGCCGTTCCGTGCGCAGCAATACCCAGAAGCCGATCGCAACCCCGGCAATCAACAGCCCATTCCCGAGCGATACGCCATGGGCCGGTAAGTTCTCGATGAACACCTGAAAGCCGCCGAGTACGACGGCGATCCACAGTGCGCCACGCCAGTCGACGCGCACGTCGCCTTGATGTGCCGACGGAAACTTGGGCAGGTATCGCCAGACGAAATACAGCGCCGCCAGACCGACCGGCAGGTTCACGAAAAATGTCGAGCGCCAGCCGAAATGCTCGGAGAGCAGGCCCCCCAGCGATGGCCCCGCCGCCGTGCCGATGCCATAGGCCGTGGTGATCACGACCTGCCAGCGCACGCGCGAGCGAGCGTCCGGGAACAGGTCGGGCACGGAGGCGAAAGCGGTACCGACCATCATGCCGCCACCGATCCCCTGCAATCCGCGCGCGAAAACGAGGAACGGCATGTTGGGGGCCAGACCGCAAAGCACCGAGGCGACGGTAAAGGTCAGCACCGAGGCGATCACGAACCGGCGACGACCGAAGTAATCGCCAAGTCTTCCGAACACCGGCACGGTCACGACGGAGGCCAGCAGGTAAATGCTCGCGATCCAGGCGTAATACTCAAAGCCCTTGAGTTCGGCGACGATGGACGGCAATGCAGTACTGACGACGGTCTGGTCGAGAGCGACCAGCATGTTGACGAGCGCAATGCCAATCATGGCCATCAACGCATCGCGAAAAGGCAGGGGGCGCACGGCGGGCTACCTGAAGACTACATGGAGGGGAGCCGCCATTTTACGTGAAAATTAATGAACATATGAACGGTTAGGCGCGGCGCGGGTTTCCGGGCCCTATCGCCCGCGATGCCCCGGCGGGCGGAGATCCGCCCGTGCGAAACCCACGACGGCGGCCATCGCTGAAGAAAAATTCAACGGCAGACCGAGGCACATTCACCACCACGACGGTCGCCTCGGTGCGCGTCGTCTCACCGGTGCCGCCAAAACCAGGCGTTATCCGATACCCCTTTCGGACGCTCCTTTAGCCCGTCAGCCCGCGCAACAGGCATGATCGATTCGTTGGCGGGACATCGATCGAATCCGATCACCAGCCTTGGATGGCGTCGGGCCCCGGCAAGCATGTCAGCGCCCATAGGACGTCGCTGCGTCGCCGAACGCCGTACGTTTCGACAGCGCGACGCAAATCCTGCAAGGTCCAGGCGATTTGCGAAAACCGTACCAGAACAACGGCCGCACCATCGCTCGACACGTCAGGAAGCGTCGTCGTCACTTCTCAGGAGATACGACCATGAAAAACCGACCTGTGCGCGAGGACTATCGACGCTGGCTGGAAGCGCAGACCGCCACAACGTCAGACAGCGAGCCGCGCCCGGCTCGAATCGCCCCGGCGTTGCCGTCGGTACTGCCATTTGCCGGCTACGTGGTCTGGTTTCACACGAGTCTTACGTTTCTCGACATCCGTTTCGATCACCACCGCTTCGAAATCGTGACGCAACAGGTGCCGAGCGCGGTCGAAGCGTTCTTCTTCGACAGCATCGACGCTGCCTATGGACACGCGGTGCATGTCGGAGAGCCATGTCTGATCCTGTTTGCGGCAGCCCGTGGTGCGTCCGTAAGTGTCGTGGGTTGACGCAGTCCGTCCGGCGACGATTGCCGTCACGCGCCCATCGACTTTTCTCAGCGCCCCCCCCTTTCCCCGCATGACCGACTTCAGGGAGCATGAACCATGCCGTTCCTCGCCTTGGCAATTCCTTACGCGCAATCCAACCCGGTTTCGTATGAGATTGACGCTCGCACGCATCGCCACGAAATCGCCATCGATATCGAAAAGATCGAGAATCAGACGCACGCGTGGAAACCCACGTCGCAAGCTGCGAAGCGATCCAACGCGCCTCTTCAGCGTGCCACCTTCGCGTGCCGCACCATTCCAGCCAACGACTACTTCGATAATGTGCTCGCGGAACTCGTCACTCCGCTTAGAGAGTGCGGGGCACCGCGATACGCCGACAATGCCGAACTTCGCAAGACGCTCGGCGACTTGCTGACGCTTCACCCTGACGGCGCCAGACTCTCGGTCGACGCGCGAATCAGAGCGTTGGGGCTGCCGTCGCTGCTGCGAGACGATCCGGCTTATTTACCCGGCACGCTAAGCGCATTGACCTACGACATTGGGGCCCACAGTATCGATATCGGCCGGTTCACGTTCCCGGAACTTGACGTCGCGCAAGAGGCGGCATTTCTGTTCGCCGGCGAGAGTGAACTGGCGTTTCTCCATGAAGGCAATCCTCACGCCTCGCTTATCCGGAAAGATCACTCGGCGATTCTCGCCTTTCATTACCGCGCAGCGGGGATGCGCGGACACACCACGTTGCCGCCCAATGGATACGCACTGGCGATCCAGGATGACACGACCCTCTGCGATTTCACTTCGCAGTTGGCGCGATGCCAACAACAAACCGATCTGAGCCGCTCACCTCGCTCAGTCGAGAACCGCCACACCCGTCACAATCCGCTCGACCTGATGCAAAACGGCATGTGCGTGATTCTTTGACGTCAGGGCGGCCCTACCTCGCCGCCGCCCTGAGTCTCCACACGTCAGTCGATAGGTGACGAACGGGGCGGCGGTCGAGGGTTGGCGTGGTTATGCGGCCGACTTAAGGCGTCGCGCAAACTTCTCGCGGAATTTCTTGAGCTTCGGCGCCACGACATACGCGCAGTAGCCCTGATCGGGATGCTGGCGGAAGTAATTCTGGTGATACGCTTCGGCGGGCCAGAACGTCTGCGCGGGCACCACTTGCGTGACAATCGGATGCGCATAGGTCATCTCGGCCATCAACTCGGCGATGAGATGTTCTGCCGCCGTTTTCTGCGCCTCGTCCTGATAGAAGATGGCGGAGCGATACTGCGTGCCGATGTCGTTGCCCTGGCGATTGACGGTCGTCGGATCGTGGATCTGGAAGAACACGATCAGCAGTTCCTCAAACGTGACGACGCCGGGGTCGTAGGTCAGCCGCACCACTTCCGCGTGACCGGTCTCGCCCTCGCAGACTTGCTCGTAGGTCGGGTTGTCGACATGACCGCCCTCGTAGCCCGAGACTACGGACTTGACGCCATCGAGCTGCTGGTAGCAGGCCTCGAGGCACCAGAAACAACCACCGGCCAGCGTGGCAACTTCCATATGGGTATTGCTCAGGGAGTTCGTCTGCTCTGTCATCATGACCTCGCTTGTCGACTGTGATTTTGCCGCGGCGCACCAAACCAATAGGGCGGGCGATCCATGGTTCGATCGCCCGCCCTATTGTCGCGCAGAAGTCCGGTGAACGGCGCAAATAACCCTATGCGGCCCGCATGTCGCGCCCGCGCATGACTAACGGCCTAGCCCTGAAATTGCGTGATGAGCGGATGCAGCAGACGCGCACCGACGCGGGCCGTGAGACCGTCGCGGTCGTACGTCGGGTTGTACTCGGCGATATCCGCCACGCGCAGCTTGCCCGAACGACGCACCACACCGATCAGCGCCTCGACCACTTCGAGCGCCACGCCATGAGCCGCCGGCGCCGACACCCCCGGCGCCTTCTCGCCCGGCAAAACGTCCATGTCGATGGTCAGGTACACGTGGCTCACCTCGGCGAGCATTGCATCGAGTCGTTCGCACATTTCCGGCAGACGATGCGCCAACATGGCCTCATCGAGCCAATAGTCGACCTGCAACGCCGCCGCCCGCTCGAACAGTGCGTCGGTATTGCTGTAACGGCTCACGCCAAGACACGCGTAGCGGAAAGGCGCCTGACGGCCCGCGAGCCACTGCGAGATTTGCCAGAAGGGGGTCCCCGAACTGGCGCTCGGCTGGGCACGCAAATCGAAGTGGGCGTCGAAGTTGAGGACCAGGATCGGCTCGTCGCGCAGGCGGTCGCCGAAATGCTCGGCCACGCCAAGGAATGTGCCGTAGGCGATCTCGTGTCCGCCGCCCAGTACCACCGGACGGGCGCCCGCCGCCAGCACCTCGGCCACGCGATGGCCGAGCGCGGCCTGCGCCGCTTCGAGCCGGCCGTCGGCACACACAATATTGCCGCCGTCGAACACCGCGGGCGAGCCCTGCACAGGCAAGCTCGCCAGCGCGCGACGCAGCATGTCCGGGCCGGCGACGGCGCCCAAACGTCCGTGATTCCGGCGTACGCCTTCGTCACTGCAAAACCCCAGCACAACGGCGCCACCCGCGACCTGCGACGCGTCGTAGTCGCGCAGCACCTGATGCAGACGCAGGGTGTGGCCGGCTTCACCGGTATCCACGCGGCCTTGCCAGACCGTTCGATCGATTGTCATACGTTTTGCCTGCCTTGCCTTACCGTGCAATAACCGCTTGCAGAAACTCCCGCGTACGCGCTTCGCGCGGCGCGGTGAAGATCTGCTCGGGCGACCCGGCTTCGATGATCCGGCCCTGGTCCATCACCACCACGACATCCGCCACTTCGCGTGCGAACCCCATCTCATGCGTGACGACGAGCATCGTCATGCCGTCGTTCGCCAGCGTCTTCATCACTTGCAGGACTTCACCCACCAGTTCCGGATCGAGCGCCGACGTCGGCTCGTCGAACAACATGACCTGCGGCTGCATGGCCAGCGCGCGGGCAATCGCCACACGCTGCTTCTGGCCGCCCGAGAGCGTGCCGGGGAAGACGTCCGCCTTTGCAGCCAGCCCCACCTTGGCGAGCAGTTCGCGGGCCAGTGTCTCGGCCTCGGCGGCCTTCATGCCGCGCAGCTTGCGCGGCGCGAGCGTCACATTCTCGAGCACCGTCAAGTGCGGGAACAGATTGAACGACTGAAACACCATGCCCACTTCGGTGCGCAGTTGATTGAGGGCGTTCTCGCCCATCATCTTGCCGTGATCGACGAGCTTGTGGCCGACAATCTCGATCGTGCCCTGCTCGGCCGTCTCCAGCCCGTTGCAGCAGCGCAGGAACGTACTCTTGCCCGAGCCGCTCGGGCCGATGACGACGACCACCTGGCGCGCATCGACTTCGAAATCGATGCCCTTGAGTACCTGAAGGCTACCGTAAGCCTTGCCCAGTCCTTCGATCTTCAGGATCGGCGCGCCGAATTCCTTCTTCGCTTCGTTCATTGCACGGCACCTCCGGCACGCAGGGACTTCTCGGCGCGCTGCAGCAGCAGCGTGGTGGTGCCGGTCAGAATCAGATAGACAAACGCAATCGCCAGATACACTTCGAGCGAGCGGTACGACACGCTGATGATCTTCTGGCCTTCGTGCATCACGTCGTGAATCGTGAGCAGCGACACCAGCGCAGAGTTCTTGATCAGCGCGATGAATTCATTGCCCAGCGGCGGGATCATGCGCACGATCGCCTGCGGCAGAATCACCGAACGCATGGCCATGCCGTAAGGCATGCCGAGCGAGCGGGCGGCTTCCATCTGACCACGTTCGATCGACTGGATGGCACCGCGCACAATTTCCGAGACGTAGGCGCCGCTATAGATGCCCAGGCCCAGTACACCGCACAGGAATGCCGGCAGCAGAATGTTGAACTGCGGCAGGCCGAAGAACAAAATGAAGAGTTGCACCAGCAGCGGCGTACCGCGAATGAATGTGACGTAGGCGGTACAAATGCCGTAGCGAATGCGATGCGCCGGATTCAGGCGGCCCATGCCGATCAGCAAACCCAACACGCAGCCCAGCGCCAGCGCGCAGGCCGTTACCTCGACGGTCACGAGCGCGCCCCGCGCGAGGTCTTGCCAGTTGGCCCACACCGGCGAAAAATCGAGTTCCATGCGTACTCCGTCAGTAGCTCTACGGCTTTATTGCGTCGGCGGGCGCCGTCTCCCCATTCGGGGCAACGGTCGACCCGCCCGGTATTACGTTGGCATTACGTTGGTGAAAAATTTACTTCGCAGCACCGAAGTACTTGGTGACCAGCGCGGCGTAGGTGCCGTCGGCACGCACCTTCTCAAGCGCCTTGTTCATCTCGTTGGTCAGCTCGGTGTCGCCCTTGCGCACGGCAAAACCATAGCGCTCGACCGTCAGCGTCTTGTCGAGCACCTTCACGACCGGGTTCGCCTTGGCGTACAACAGCGCCGCAGGCTTACCGGTCACGGCGGCGTCGGCGCGGCCAATCTTCACGAGTTCGAACATCTGGTCGTTCTTCTCGACTTCCACGCGCTCGACCTTCGGGTAGCTTTCCTTCAGGAACTGCACCGACTTCGTGCCCACCTGGACCGACACCTTCTTGCCGTTCAGGTCGGCCGGTTCCTTGATGGCCGTGTTGTCAGCCTTGACCAGAATCGCCAGACCGCCGGTGTAGTACGGATGCGTGAAATTCACGACCTTCAGGCGCTCGTCGGTGATATAGATCGCCGATGCAGCCACGTCGGCACGCTTTGACAGCACGGCCGGGATCAGGCCCTTGAAATCGATGTCGATCCACTCGATCTTCTTGCCCATGACCTTGCCGAGGGCTTCGATCATCTCGACGTCGAACCCGGTACGCTTGCCGTTTTCCACGTATTCGAACGGCGGGAAGGTCGCATCGGTGGCGACACGCAGCACGTCGTCGGCCGCGAAAACCTTGCTCGAGCAGGTGATGGCCAGCGCCATCGTGAACAGGATGTGACGCAATTTCATCTGGGACTCCTTCGTGTAGTCTCGGTCGGATAACCGGTTAAAAGTATTGCAATCGATTCGAAATACGCTCGGCTGCCGCCAACGTGAGGCGAATCAGCTCGTCGTGGCGCTGAGCCACACGCACGGCCGGCGCCATCAAGGTGATGGTGCCTTCCAGACGCTCCTTGGCGGCGAACACCGGGGCCGACACGCCCCAGACGCCGAAGTCGACTTCGCTTTCGGACACCGCATACCGCTGCTTGCGGATCTCCTCGACCTGCGCAACCAGACGCTCCTGCGCCACCGGCTGGCCCGCCAGTTGTCGGCTGATCAAGCTCTCGCGGGTGGCTTGCGGCAGGAACGAGAGCAGCGCCTTGGCGGAAGCGCCATGCACCAGCGGGTGGGCACGCCCCTTCGCAAAGGAGCAACGCAGCGATTGCTCGCTCTCGTGCATGTCAAGGCAAACGACCTGGCCATTCGCGGCGACCAGCAGACCCACGGTCTCGCCGGTGCGCTGCACGAGGGCTTCGATTTCTTCGCGTGCCTGAGTGACAAGATGCGAGTTGTGGTCGAAACCCCACGCCAATTGCACGCCGACCGGGCCCGGTTCGTAGAGCGCCTCATGGGCGTGCTCCTGCACCAGGCCCCACTTCTTGAGCGGCACGAGGTGGCGGTAAACGGTAGAGAGCGGCAAGCTCGTTTGCGCGGCGATCTCGCGTGCCGCGATCGGTCGTCCATGACGTGCGACCGTCACAAGCACTTGCAACACGCGCTCTGAGACCGATTGCGCTTCGGTGGTGTCCATCGTCTTAAAAAGCCAAAGAAAGCAAAGAAATCAGCGGGCTACCCCGTTGATGACGACATGGGCGCTATCTTGCGACGCAATTCCCAAAGTAAAAAATTGAATTCCCACCCGATGGTAACAAACCAAAGGATTACGCATAGGGATTTTCCCTTACGCATTACGCGGGCGACGCATAAAAAAACGCCGAACCCCTTATGAAATAAGGGATTCGGCGTTTTTCAGCGAACACCGGGTGATCTTTTTTATTATCGACCGAGCATCGACGTTTGCGATTCAGAGGCCGCCGATAACCAGCCAATGAGAATCGGCTTCTGCACTTTCCCAAGGGCGCTCTTCGGCAGCGCGTCGACGATGACCACCCGTCGCGGTAATTTGAAGCGAGCGATGCGTGCGCCGAGGAAATCGAGCACGGATTGTTGCGTCGCGCTCGCCGATGACGCGGACACGACGACGGCAACGGGCACCTCGCCCCATCGCTCATCCGGCACCCCGACGACAGCGGCCTCCAACACGCCCGGACAGTCGACCAGCGCGTTTTCAATTTCTGCCGGATAGATGTTCTCGCCGCCCGAGATGATCATGTCCTTGCTGCGACCCACGACTTCGAAACAGCCGTCGTCGCGCAACCGTGCCAGATCGCCGGAGTGAAACCAGCCGCCTTCAAATGAAGCGTGGTCCGGCGCGCGCCAGTACTCGCGCATCACATTCGGCGCGCGCACGAGAATCTCGCCAACCTCTCCGGCGAGAACCGGCTGGCCCGCGGCATCGGTCAGGCGGACTTCCACGCCGGGGCACGCCCGGCCAACCGTGCCGGGATGGGCCTTCGCCTCGCCGAAGCGCAACGCGATCGACACCGGCCCGGTCTCGGTCGCGCCATAGACTTGCCCGAGCGGAATGCCGCGCGCATGGAAGGCGTCGATGGCCGACATCGGCACAACGCTGGACCCGGCCATCACGCCGCGCAACGAGGACAGATCGGTCGTCTGCCATAGCGGGTGGCATTGCACCGCGCGCATTGTCGCGGGCACCATCAACGACAGCGTCGGCCGATGTTTCGCCACGTCGGTGAGCCAGGCGGCCGGATCGAAGCGCGGATGCAACGTAACGCTCGCCCCGCGCAACAGCGCCGGTAACGTCTGGATGCACAAACCGCCGACGTGGAACATCGGCAAGGTCGAGAGGACGTGGTCGTCGGCACGCATCTCGTGCGCCCACCAACTGGCCTCGGCGTTGGCCAGCAGCCCGGCCTGTGTGTGCAAGGCCCCCTTGGGCTCGCCGGTTGTGCCCGACGTATAGGCGAGCAACACGGGGGCATCGGCGGCAACGTCCGGGTAATCGACCGGCTTGATCGACGGCACCGCGATCAGCCCTTCGATCGACGCAATAGCCGGTGGCGGCAGGGCGGTGTCGCCAGTGACTTCAAGCGCATCGCGAATCTGACGGGCCATGTCGCGATGCGTCGCGTCTGACCAGAGCACGCGCACCCCGGCATGGCGCACGATGGCCGCCAGTTCGGGAACGGCGAGACGGAAATTCAGCGGCAGGAAGATGGCGCCGGCACGTGCGCACGCGAACAACAGCGCCAGTTGCAGCTCGTCGTTCAGCCCCAGGCATGCGACGCGCTCGCCCGGGGCGATCCGCCACGTGCCGCGCAGATGGCCGCCCACACGTTCGATGCGGCGCCAAAGTGCGGCGAAGTCGGTCTGCTGCGCTTCGTCGCCAACGCCGCAGCGCAGCGCCAGCCGCTGCGGCGTGGCACGTGCGTGACGGGCAAGCGCTTCTACAAAGGGCGTCAACTGATTCTCCGTGACAAGAGAGACGGTGAGGCGTGAGTGCGTAGCTTACTCGTCGCGCTCGCCCGGTTCGTAAAGCGCCTCGCGGCCGATGCGATCGAGGCACAGCTCCGCGGTCCAGGGCAACATCAGCGCACCGCAACGCGAATCACGATACAGGCGTTCGAGCGGCAGCGTCTTGAGCATCGACTGTCCGCCGCACGTACGAATGGCCAGACGGCACAGCTCGTTGGCATTCTCCATGATCGTGTACTGCGCCGCATAGGCGCGCAGACGCGCCTCCTTGCCCGGGTCGGCCCGGCCGTCCTGCAACGCGCGCAGGAAAAGCGCGCGCGTCTGCTCGAGCATGATGTGCATCTGCGCGACGGCAATCTGCTTGGTCGGATACATACGACGCTTGACTGGCGCCCCCATGCCCTCGGCTTCCCCTCGCAAATAGCGCACCGTGAAATCGTACGCGGCCTGAGCGATGCCCATGTACGTCGGGGCCAGCGTCATGAACATGTGCGGCCAACGACTGGCGGCCTGATAGTAGACGCCGCGCGGCATCAATTGCAGTTCGTCGGGAACGAACACATCCTTGAAAAGCAGCGTGCGCGAGACGGTGCCGCGCATGCCGAGCGGATCCCAGTCGCCGGTCACGGTGACGCCCGGGGCGTCGCCGGGCACCGCGATATAGAACGTGTCCTTCATCGACAACTCGGGCTTGTCTTCGGTGCACAGCACGCCGTAGTAGTTCGCCGCCCCCGAGAGCGACGCGAAGATCTTGCGTCCGTTGATCTTCCACCCGCCGTCGACTTTCGTCGCCGTGGTGCCGAACGGCGCCTTGCCCGCCGCGGCCGCGCTGCCCTCGGAGAACGGTTGCGCATAGATCGCCCCGTCCTGGATCACGCGCGCGAAGTGATGCTCGCGATAGCGCGCGTGCTCGGCGCGTTGCTCGGGCGTCATGTCGAGATCGTCGGCGAGAATGCCGGTCCACATCATCGAACATGTGTGCATGTTGAACGTAAGCGCCGTCGCACCGCAATGGCGGCCCAGTTCGGCGGAGACCATCATGTACGTGGCGAAATCGGCGCCCAGGCCGCCGTCCGATTCGGGAATGCACAACTTCAGCAAACCAGCGGCGCGCATGTCGTCGTAGTTCTCGAACGGGAACGACGCTTCGCGATCCCAGCGGGCGGCGCGCGGCGCGAGCGACTCGCGTCCCACCTGCTCGGCCAGCGCCAGCAGGCGCCGTTGCTTGTCCGTGAGCGGATGATGCTCGCCGACGATCGAAGGGGGCTGATAGGCCACGGTGGTCTCCTAGAGTGATTCGAGGAAGGCGCGCACCTCGGCATTGAATTCCGCCGGATGCGTCAGATTCATGAGATGCCCTGCGCCGGGCAGGCAAACGTAGCGCGCCGCCGGGATGGCGTCGGCCATGCGCGCCATGACTTTCGCCGGCGCGTTGGTGTCGTGCTCACCGGCGATCAGCAGCACCGGCACGGCAAGACGCGCGAGTGCGGCGCGCTGTTCGAAACCGACCAGCGCCTGGAGCGCCGCGCGGTAGGCCACGGGCGTGAGCGCGCCCATCGCATCGACGGCCAGTGTGTGCGCACTCGCGCGCGCGGTCGCGGATGGGTCGCCAAGCATGCCCGGCACGATGGCTTCAGCCATTTCGCGCAAGGTCTTGCCTGCGTCGAGCGGGGCGGTACGCTGCCGCACGAACTCGCGCTGAAAGTCGCCGTCGGGCTTGCCGAACGCGGGCGACGTGCCGCACAGGATCAGCGCGGCGATATCGCGCGTGAATGGCGCGCCGCGCGCCATCAGCTCCTGCGCGACCATGCCGCCCATGCTGTGGCCGACGAGCACGAAACGCGAGGGCCCCAACGCGTCGAGCAGCGTTCGCAAGCGGTCGGCCAGCGCCGCCATTGTCGCCTCGGCGGGCATGGCGCTCTCGCCGTAACCGGGCATGTCCCAGGCGGCCACGCGATAACCGGCCGCCACGAACGTCTCGAATTGCGCGGGCCACACGTGACGATTGCCGCCGATGCCATGCAGCAGCACGAGCGTGAGCGGGCCGTCACCGGCGATGCGACAGGCGGGCACGAGGCGCGTCATGACGCGAACTCGCCTTGCAATTGCCCGTCGCGCACCACGACGTCGCCGTCGAGCGCGATCGTGCAACGCCGCAGCGGCAGGTCGAAATGCCCGAGCGTGTGACGTCCCGCCACTTCGTTGGCACCGGTCGAGTACAGGAAGTTGCCCGCAAAGGCGCGCTGCTCGGTGCCGTTGCAATCGCGTTTGTCGTAACAGGCGAGTGCGTCCCAGCGGGCACGAGGGTTCAGGCCGAAGCCGACGTGCGAGACGGCATAGGCGTCGCGATCGCCCCACGCCGCGAAGTAGTCGCGCATGAGGTCGACGTCCACACCTTCGCCATCGATGGCGACAACATAGTCGTCTTCGACGGTGAGCGCGATGCGATCGCGCAGATATTGCTTGAATGTGAGGTTGATGTCGCCGGGGGCCAGCACGAGCTGTCCGTTCACGCTGTGCGCGGCGGGAAATGCCAGCGCCAGACCGCCCGGCCAGTGGGCCACCTGCCCCGGCTTGGCGCACCAGCCCCAGACGCCGCCCACACGCGCATCGCGAAGCCCGATGCGCAGATCGGTACCGGCGGCGGAGGTGACGTGCATTTGGGCGGCCGCGCGCAAACGCTTGATCGCGGCGCGCACTTTCGGTTCGAGCGCCGGATCGGTCGCGCAACGTTCCAGAATTTCGGGATGTTCGTTTGAGACCATCAACACGCGCGCACCGCCGCCGAGGATGTCGGGCAGTTCAGGGGCATGCAACAGGCCTTCGACCGTGCAGTCGACGACCAGTGTGGCCGCCTTGAGCGCAGCGACGACGGGCGCCAACCCACCCAGTGCGTCGCTCGCGCCGGTCGAGCGCACCGGCACCGGCGCACTCACGCGCCGACTCGGCACGACCAGCCGAAATGGCGCGGCGCCAAGCGATTCGGCGGCAAGTTGCGCTAATTCCACGTTGACAGGCCGGGATTGCGTTTCGGCTACAATCGCCACCACATCACCGGGTCCGATACCGCAGCGCCGCAAGGTCTCGGCAAATACGTCGATCCACTTATGCTCGATTCGCTCGATCAGCATATCGTCTCCTGAGCGTCTGACCTTCTCGCCTGCCGGGGACATTCCCCTCTGGCACGCGGCTGGCCGTCATGCGTCTTGTCGATCTGTTGTTCGTGCCATAGTATATGAATATTCATACAAATCAACCCGATCAAATTTGCCGGACGGGAGTGCAGGGACAGTGAACGCCAAACGCGCCTCAGCGCCAGATTTCGACAACGCGGCCTTTCGTCATGCGCTTGGTCAATTCGCGACCGGGGTGACCGTGATTACCACGCGCGCCGACGACGGATCGCTTATCGGGATCACCGCCAGTTCGTTCAACTCAGTGTCGCTCACGCCGCCGCTCATTCTGTGGAGTCTTGCCACGCGCGCAGGCAGCATGCCGGTCTTTCGCGAGAACTCGCACTATGCCGTGAATGTGCTCGCGTCCGATCAACTCGACATCTGCAAGCGTTTCGCCACGATGAAGGGCGACCGTTTTGCGGGTGTGCCTTATACGCTCTCGGCGTCGGGCACGCCGGTTCTCGACGGTGCGCTGGCCTGGTTCGAATGTCATAACCGCAGCCGCTACGACGAAGGCGACCACGTCATCTTTGTTGGCGAAGTCGAGCGTTGCGGCGTGCATGCCGACGTTGGCGAGCGCATGCCGCTGATCTTCCACGCCGGTGGCTTCCACAAGCCGCAGTCGCTCGGCTGAGCCGCCTCATGTCTGCCGCCGGTGCACCGTTCGTCGACGACTACCTGGCCTATCTGCTCGCGCGCGCGAGCACGCTGGTGTCCGACGAATTTCACCGTGAAGTCGCGGCGGCCGGGCTCGGTGTGACGGAGTGGCGTGTTCTCGCCACGCTCTCAGACGGTCGCGCGCGCACCATCAATCAACTGGCCGACATCGTGCTCGCCAAGCAGCCGACGCTCACCAAGATCGTCGACCGGCTCGAAGCGACCGGCGACGTCGTGCGCGGCGAGAGCGCCACGGACCGCCGCCAGTCGATGGTCTCGCTCACCCAGGCAGGACGTGAGCGCGTAACCCCGCTGCTCGCCAGCGCACGACGTCACGAAGCCGGCGTGCTCGCCCGCTTCGGTACAAAACAATCTACCTTGCTCAAAGCGACCCTGCGCCGGTTGATCGACGAGATGACGCAGGGGACGTCGGGACCGTCTGGAACGTAAGGGACACAGCGGGCGCAACGCCCGTGTAGGCGCATTCCGATCACCGCGCGGCAGCGTCCGAAATCGCAGATCGCCTTGCGCGGCGAATCGTCGAATATTCGATCACCTCACAATATTGTCGAATATTCTTTCTTAAAATTAAGAAAATACGATTTTTTCGATCAATTTCACGCCTCGCCATCCCCGAATACGCAAGCACTTGCGAAGCGAATTCTTCTAAGATGCGCATATCGATTGACGATTTTGCGCACACCCATGACCGAACCCCGCCACCGCCCAGCCAACACGCCCGTCGAGCGCCGCGTGTGGGATATCAGCGCGCCACTCTCGAGCGACACGCCGGTCTGGCCCGGTGACACGCCGTTCTCGGAACAGTCGGTGTGGCAGATCGGACCGGGCTGCCCGGTCAACGTCGGGCGCATCACGCTGTCGCCGCATACGGGCGCCCACGCCGACGCGCCGCGTCATTACGACGACGACGGCGCCTTTATCGGGGAAGTGGCGCTTGAGACTTATCTTGGGCCGTGCCGGGTCATTCATTGCGTTGGCGCGTCGCCGGTCGTCACGCCGGATCGGGTGGCCCCCTACCTGACAGACGTGCCGCCACGCGTGCTATTGCGCACGTATGCACAGGCCCCCGTCGCTCGCTGGGACAGTGCGTTTTGCGCCGTCGCGCCCGAGACGATCGACCTGCTCGCGGCGCATGGGGTGAAGTTGGTCGGAATCGACACGCCGTCGCTCGATCCCCAGGAGAGCAAGACGATGGACGCCCACCACCGCATTCGGGCGCATCGTATGGCGATCCTCGAAGGACTGGTGCTCGATGCCATTGCACCGTCCGATTACGAACTCATCGCGTTGCCGCTCAAGTTCATGCGACTCGATGCGAGCCCGGTGCGTGCGGTGCTGCGCTCGCTTTGAGCGGCACGTACCGCGCCGAGCGCATGACACATGACACACGACTTCCATTTTCCGCATTGCTTTCACTGACAAAACGCAAACCATGACGTCTTCTCGCAACGAATGTCTGGCCCTTGACGCGGCCGATCCGCTCGCCGCGCTGCGCGCGCAATTCGATCTGCCGCCCGGCGTGATCTATCTCGACGGCAACTCACTGGGGGCGCGCCCGGTGGCCTCGGCCCAACGCGCCCAGGAGGTGATTACGGCCGAATGGGGCGTGGGTCTCATTCGCAGTTGGAACGAGGCCGATTGGTTCGCGCTGCCGCGCACGCTCGGCGACGCCCTGGCCCCCATCGTCGGTGCCGGCAAAGGCGAAGTGGTGGTGACGGACACCACGTCGAGCAACCTCTTCAAAGTGATGGCCGCCGCCCTTGATGCGCAGCGCACCCTCGCGCCGCAACGCAAGGTGGTTGTCTCCGAGCGCAGCAACTTCCCGACCGACCTGTACATCGTGCAAGGCCTCACGCGCCTTCTCGACGACGGTTACTCGCTGCGCCTGATCGATTCGCCGGAAGAACTCCCTGCCGCGCTGGGCGACGACGTCGCCGTGGTGTTGCTCACGCATGTGAACTATCGCACCGGCGCCATGTACGACATGGCCGCGCGTACGGCCGAGATTCACGCGGCCGGTGCGCTGTGCGTGTGGGATCTGTGCCACTCCGCCGGTGCGGTGCCGGTCGATCTGAACGGCGCCAACGCCGACTACGCCGTGGGTTGCACGTACAAATATCTGAATGGCGGTCCAGGGGCCCCCGCATTCGTCTGGGTTAACAAGCGTCTCCAAGATACCTTCTGGCAGCCGCTGTCGGGTTGGTGGGGCCATCGCACGCCGTTCGCGATGCAGCCGGAATACACGCCGGACAATGGCATCGGGCGCTACCTGTGCGGCACGCAGCCGATCGTCTCGCTTTCGCTGGTGCAGTGCGGTCTGGATATTTTCGCGCAGACCTCGATGGACGCCCTGCGTCGCAAATCGCTGGCGCTGACGGATCTGTTCATCGAACTGGTGGAAGCGCGTTGCGCCGAATTCCCGCTCACGCTGGTGACGCCGCGCGATCATGCGGCGCGCGGGTCGCAGGTAAGCTTCGAGCATCCGGAGGGGTTCGCCGTGATTCAGGCGCTGATCGCGCGCGGCGTGATCGGCGACTATCGCGAGCCGCGCATCATGCGCTTCGGCATGACACCGCTTTATACGAGCTTTGCCGATGTCTGGGATTCTGTCGAAATTTTGCGTGACGTGCTGACCACGGGTTCGTGGGACAAGCCCGAGTTTCGTCGCCGCGGCGCGGTGACCTGAGCGAGGAGTCATAAGCATGAGCAAGACCCCTTCCTGCGCGCCCGACCCGCAGAACATCCCGCCCCAGACGACGCCCGCATCGGGCGGGTGCCCGTTCGGCCATCAAGGCCCGGACGACGCAACGCCGGACGCATCGTCCGCACCGGCGGATGCGCCGACCGATGCCACGCAATGGCATGAGGCGAAGCTCGATTTTTCGAAGAGCATGAGCTACGGCGACTACCTGTCGCTCGATCCAATTCTGAACGCACAGCATCCGCGCTCGACCGACCACAACGAGATGCTGTTCATCATCCAGCATCAGACGAGCGAGTTGTGGATGAAGCTTGCCCTCTACGAGTTGCAGGCGGCCCGTACGGCGGTGCACAACGACGACCTGCCCCCCGCGTTCAAAATGCTCGCCCGCGTGTCGCGCATTCTCGAGCAACTCGTGCAGGCGTGGAGCGTTCTCGCGACGATGACACCGTCGGAGTATTCGTCGATGCGCCCGTCGCTGGGCAGCTCATCGGGCTTTCAGTCGTATCAGTACCGCATTCTGGAATTCATGCTGGGCAACAAGAATGCGGCGATGTTGAAGCCCCATTCGCATCGCCCCGATGTCTTCGCGCAGGTGCAGGCCGCGCTGGGCGCCCCTTCGTTCTACGACGAGGTGGTGCGCCTTCTGGCACGGCGCGGATTTGCCATTGCCCCTGAACGCCTGGAGCGCGACTGGACGACGCCGACGCCGCACGATGCCACCGTCGAGGCCGCATGGCTCGAGGTATATCGCAACCCATCGCAACACTGGGAACTGTACGAGATGGCCGAGGAACTGGTCGATCTCGAAGACGCGTTCCGGCAATGGCGCTTCCGCCACGTCACGACGGTCGAGCGCATCATCGGCTTCAAACAAGGCACCGGTGGTACCAATGGCGCCCCCTACTTGCGCAAGATGCTCGATGTCGTACTGTTCCCCGAGCTTTGGCATGTGCGAACGTTGCTGTGAGTTTTTTTTCAGTGCGCTGATGACACCCATCGCATAGATTCGCACGCAGCCCAGTCACATGCCCAGGGCTGCGGCGCTTGCCCGTCCCCTGACTCCGCTCCAATGCCGGTTAAGTCGCTACGTCAGGGGACGGACAATCACCGCCATCGTGCGCCCCTACGTTCCCCCCTACTCGTTCCTGCTTCTACCTGCTCGTTCCGACTCGTCTCTGTTCGTCTCTGCTGTGGTTACTGCGGTCGTCCTGGCTTTGTTGGCCGGATCATGTGGGTGGGTGTCGTCGCATCGAAGGCGGTTGCGAATCGGGTTGGGGGCCGCCCGCGGTGCGACTTAACCGACAATGGAGTGCCGCGGGCGGCCCCCAACCCGATGGACCACCGCCGTTTGCCGGTTTTTGCCGACTTACACCGACTTACACCTGCCCACTGAGGCGCGCGGCGAGTTGCTTCAATCGAGGTGCGATCTCCTCGCGGAAGACCGCATCCGGAATCGATGACGACGGGCCGCTGCAACTGATCGCGAGCCATCGGTTCTGTCTCACGTCGCGCAACGGGACCGCGACCGCGTTCACCCCTTCATGCCAATCGCGAAACGAATAGCAACACCCCTCGCGCCGGTACGTCTCGATGCCCTTGTCGACGCCCAACTGCAGCGCGTCCCAACCGACATTGCGCAGCGCCGTCGGATTCGCGTCATAGGCATCGTGCAGATCGGCCAGTAACGTCTCCCGCTCGACAGGCGTCATGGCCGCCAGGTAGACGCGCCCCATCGAACTCGTCAACATCGACAAGCGTGATCCTGCCGTCAGGCCCAGCGTGAGATGCGCCGAATCGCTGCGGATGGTCTCGAGATACATCATGTCGATACCCTCCCGGCAACCAAGCGAAATGGAACACCCCATTTCCTTGGCCAGCGCGCGCATGTGCGGACGTGCCAGCGTCAGCATGTCGGTGCCGTTCAGGAAGGCATATCCCAGCGCCAGCACGCCGGCGTCGAGCGCGTACTTGCCCAGATCGGCGTCGTAACGCAAATAGCCCAATTCAGTGAGCGTGTAGGCCAGCCGGCTGACGGTCGCCTTCGGCAGCCCGGTGCGTGCAGCGAAGTCGCGATTGCCCAACAGGACATCGTCAGGTCCAAAGGCACGCAACAGCTCAAGACCACGTGCCAGCGCCGTGACGAACTTGCGCTCGTCATGTGACGGCGGCACACCATGCGCCGGCGCACCGGCAAAGGCAGACAGGGACGTTTTGACCACAACCATCGCGCGCTCCGCAGCAAAAAGGGGCGACCCGCACAACAAGTGACCGTTGCCGAGCCAAAAATTTTAGTGTTAAACTAACTTCAGTTTTGGAACATTGTTCCGCATTGCGGAACTTTAGTCAAGTCGGAGCACGTCATGGGTTCGGGTGGCCGCAAGGTCCGCCGGCCGATCAGGCGGGGCCGACGAGAATTGTGTCAGCGCATTTTTCGAGAACATCGGAGGAGATAGGTCATGGCAGGCAATGCACAGTTTCAATGGGAAGATCCGCTGTTGCTCGATGCGCAGCTCACCAGCGAGGAGCGCATGATTCGCGACGCGGCAGCCGCCTACGCGAACGACAAGCTCGCACCGCGCGTGCTCGAGGCGTTTCGTCACGAGCGCACCGACGCGGCCATCTTCCGCGAGATGGGCGAGATCGGCCTGCTCGGCCCGACGATTCCTGAAGCCTACGGTGGCCCGGGCTTGAACTACGTGGCCTACGGTCTGATTGCGCGTGAAGTCGAACGCGTGGATTCGGGCTATCGCTCGATGATGTCGGTGCAGTCGTCGCTCGTCATGGTGCCGATCTTCGAATTCGGCAGCGAAGCGCAGAAGCAGAAGTACCTGCCGAAGCTGGTCAGCGGCGAATGGATCGGCTGCTTTGGCCTGACGGAACCCAACCACGGTTCCGACCCCGCCGGCATGACCACGCGCGCCAAGAAGGTCGCCGGTGGCTATGAGTTGAGCGGCAGCAAGATGTGGATCACCAACTCACCGATCGCTGACGTCTTCGTCGTCTGGGGCAAGCTCGCCGACGAGAGTGGCGAGGAGAAGATTCGCGGCTTTATTCTGGAAAAGGGCTGGAAGGGTCTCTCCGCCCCGGCGATTCACGGCAAGGTCGGTCTGCGGGCGTCGATCACCGGTGAGATCGTGATGGACCAGGTGTTCGTGCCCGAAGAGAATCTGATGCCGGGCGTCTCTGGCCTGAAGGGCCCGTTCACCTGCCTGAACTCGGCCCGCTACGGCATCGCCTGGGGTGCGCTGGGTGCCGCCGAATTCTGCTGGCACACGGCACGCCAGTATGTGCTCGACCGTCAGCAGTTCGGTCGCCCGCTCGCCGCCAATCAGTTGATCCAGAAGAAACTGGCCGACATGCAGACGGAAATTACGTTGGGTCTGCAAGGCTGCCTGCGCCTGGGGCGCATGAAGGACGAGGGCACCGCCGCCGTCGAGATCACGTCGATCATGAAGCGCAACTCGTGCGGCAAGGCCCTTGATGTTGCCCGTCTCGCGCGCGACATGCTCGGGGGCAACGGCATCTCCGATGAGTTCGGCATCGCCCGCCATCTGGTGAACCTCGAAGTAGTCAACACCTACGAAGGCACACACGACATTCACGCCCTGATCCTCGGGCGCGCACAGACCGGCATCCAGGCGTTCTTCTGATTGTCGTCGCATCGCATCCAATCGATCGATTCGATCGATTGGATGGGTTCGATACCCTACACCGCGCGTCGCTCGCGCGGCGTAGGGCACTTGTCTGGTACGCGTCGTTTCTCAGGCCGCAAGTCGCGGGCCGTCAATCCCCCGGGCGACGGCGCGTACCAAACAACAATGCCAGCGCTCTCGCGCTGGCATTTTCCGTTTCAGCGTCCGTCGAACAACGTCGACATTCGTCGACAGCATTCCGACATGCAAGCCGGATTACTTGTTCGGCTGCGGCGTGAGACGCAGGTAGGGACGCACGACCTTGTAGCCCTTCGGGAATTTCTCCTTCAGCACGGCTTCGTCCTTGATCGACGGGACGATCACGACGTCTTCGCCATCTTTCCAGTTACCCGGCGTCGCCACCGAGTAGTTATCGGTCAGTTGCAGCGAATCGATCACGCGCAGGATTTCGTCGAAGTTGCGCCCCGTGCTGGCCGGATACGTAATGGTCAGGCGCACCTTCTTTTTCGGATCGATCACGAACAGCGAGCGAACGGTCACGGTTTCGCTGGCGTTCGGATGGATCATGTCATAGAGCTGCGACACCTTGCGATTGCCGTCGGCCAGGATCGGGAAGTTGACCGTCGTGTGCTGCGTTTCGTTAATGTCGTTGATCCAGCCTTTGTGCGACTCGGCATCGTCCACCGACAATGCGATGGCCTTTACGTTGCGCTTTTCGAACTCACCCTTGAGTTTGGCGGTCAGACCGAGCTCGGTCGTGCACACCGGCGTGTAATCGGCCGGGTGCGAGAAGAGCACCCCCCAGCTGTCGCCGAGAAATTCGTGGAACTTGATTTTGCCAACCGACGAGTCTTGCTCGAAATCGGGGGCAATGTCACCCAAACGCAATGTCATTTACAGTCTCCTTGAGATCCGTCAACTCAGTGGGGTAAAGACTAAAGGATGCTAACCTTTGCCAGAACGAATAAAAAATTTGGTGCAAATAATTATTCGAAATATAAGGCGGTTGGGACGTTGTTTTCTGGCAACGACGCATTGAACGCGTTACGATGTGACTCATATCCCTCTCGCATTTTCCTCCCAAAATCGGGTAACGACCATGTCGCAAGTCCCTACCAACAAGGAGAAGTTCATGACCGATATCAAATCCGTATTGGCCGACGCCGAAGATCTGCTCAAGCAAGCCGCCAACACGACCGGTGAGCGTGCCTCCGAACTGAGCGACAAGGCCCTGGCGCTGCTCAAGCAGGCCAAGGAAAAAGCCTCCGACGTGCAGGTTGTCGTCGTGGAGAAGAGCAAGCAGGCGGCGCGCGTGACCGACGACTACGTTCACGACCATCCGTGGCAAGCCGTGGGCATTGCCGCCGGCATCGGCGTGGTGATCGGCCTCCTGCTCAACCGTAAGTAAGTTACGCCGACGCAAGTCACTTCCTCGCCTACTCTGCCCAAGGCGGAGCCCACCTGACCGGCGCGACGGGTCAGGGGGGCCGCCAAGCCCACCCCATGACCGACAATGATCGCACGACCCCGCCGCGGCCTTCGCTGCGGCGCCTCGCCGGTGCGTTGCTCGAGATCGTACAGTCGCGCATCGAACTGATCGGCATCGAGTTGACCGAGGAGAAGGAGCGCCTGATGGGCGTGGCTTTCCTCGGCCTGGCCGCGATGCTCTTCGGCGTGCTCGCTCTGGTGTCGCTCACCGCGCTGGTGATCGTGATTTTCTGGGACACCTACCGTCTTCAGGCCATGACCGGCATCTTTGCCGTGTATCTGGTGCTGGCGGGGTGGTGCGCCGTGCGTGCGCGCAACATTCTGCGCGATGCGCCGATGCCGTTCGAGGCCACGCTGGCCGAGTTCGAAAAGGATCGCGACGCGCTGCGTCCGGACTGAAGGAGATCTGCCCGTGCCGCTCGAACCGAACCGCCCTCGCCGCCCGCGACCGTCACGACGCTCGCGCCACGATCTCCTCGCCATTCGCAAGGAGCTGGTGCTCACGCGCATCGCCGTCGAGCGCGCTGAACTGATCCAGGCCGCGCATGTTACGCGCGAGCGTTTGCGCAATTTCCGTTGGGTGCGCTACCTGTTGCCGGGCGGCCTCGCGAAATTCGCCGGGCTTGGGGGCCTCGCGAACTCCGGGCTCAAACTCGGCGATCTGCTCGAGCGCTACCCCCTGGTCAGCTCGGTGGCCTCGCTTGCGCTCACCGGCTTGTCGCATACCCCCGTCGGACGCGTTGTTCGTCGCGGTCTCAAGTGGGGCGGCCTCGGCGTGCTCGCATGGCAAGGCATCAAGCTCTGGCAGGACTCGACGAAGCCGTCAGCGCCGCAAGCCGATGAACCCAACGCGGCACACGCCACTGCCGCGTCCGCCACGAACAGCACGCACGCCAACGAGAACGACGCCGGCATCCCCCCCGTCATGTAATGGGCACGCCCCCTTATGCCTCGGGACATGCCGGCAACACCACTTCTCGACGCCACGCCCGCATGACTGCATGACTGCATGACGGCGCGCGGTCATGGAATCATCGCGGCGCGGCGGCGCACCGACGTGACATGCGGGCGCGGCCATAGGCATTGATCGTGATGCAGATGCGACGCTCGTGCCCCTCGATCCGCACCGTCCCCGAGAGCCATTTGTCGCGCTCGGTTCGTATGAAACCGCTTTCCGCGAACGCCAGCCCTTCCGTGTAGTACAGCGCCCAGTCCGCTTCGATGTGTACTCCCGGTGGCAACGGCGCATGTCGCGCCAGCAATTGATCCCCCGCGTCGAAGCGATGATTCCGATTTTCGTCCACGAACGTCACCCAGCCGCCGCTCAGCGCCCCGCCATCGTGCGGCGCTATCGCCACGCGCCGGTGGCGCGCCAGGGCTTCCGCTCGCGCGGCCTGCATCGACGCCAGGAAGGCGCGCGCCGTGATATCCACCCCCACCCGGCGGCGAACGGCCTCGATGGAAGGCGCGACCGCCAGCAGCGCCACGGCAAGCACCGCCACCGCGACAACACACTCCAGCAGCGTGATGCCCGACATCGCCCGCGGATCATGATGCATCGCAAGACTCACGCTGAGCGCCGTGCGTGGACTTTCCCACGGCATCGTCGTGCCACGTCACCACCTCGCGCCAACTCAATGCGCGCGACGAATACGACGAACGCGAAGCATCCGATCCGCTGCCCCCACTGGGACGAACCGCCTGCTCGCGACGACGAACCTCATAGATCGCCTGCAGGTAGACACGCGTCCCGGGCAAGTCGCCACATCCCATCGCACTGACCCGATAGCGTCGCACCGACGCATCGCGCTTTGCCGCGTCGTCGGTCCAATAGGCGGACAACGCGATTCGCTCGATAAAGTAGCTTGCCTTATGCCGTTTGACGACCGCTCCACTGCCACCCCACTCGACTGTCCGCCATCGCGGCACGCGTTTTGGATACCAGACGTCGCCCCGATGGCTCGCCGCCAGCACCCCATTTGGCCCGGCGTCGAACGCCGACATGCTCGCGATCTCCGCGGCCTGTGCGCCGTCGGTAAGCCAGTCGCGCGCCTCGGCAAGTGCCTTGTCGGCTGCGGCAAACGCCCCGACACGATCGTTCGTGTACGCGACGAAACGGTTCGCCAATTGGCGATGCTGCATGCCGGAGGCGGCCAGTGCCATCAGGGCGGCCAACCACATCACAATGAAGACGCCAACCATTCGGCCTCCGCCCCCACGCCACCGTCGTTGCGACGATAGGCCACCGCATTGAACACATGTAAATGGACGTCGCCAGCGTTGCCCAGTCGCTTGAACTCACGACCGCCGGTCGCCGCGTCGAACACTTCGATCACGCTCACTGCCCGCGGCTTGCCACCGCGACGCGGCGCCCCGCGCATCACCAACGAAAACGCGACCGCCGCCACATTCTCCCATCCCCGCTCGCCGGCCGGCGGGCGCGCGGGTCGGTTCCGCATCCGCGTGCCCGGCGCGACCCAACGCAAGCCCCCGGCCCCTCGGTCACGCAACCCCAATCGGATGTACATGGCCTCCACCCCCATGACCAGCACTTCCGGGCGGCGCAGATCGGTCGCCGTCGCCTGACGCTCACCGTAGCGGCAGTAAAGCGAGGGAATCGCGTCTTCTCCCTTGTCCACATAGAAGATGCTGAGTTGACGTTCGTCCAGCCGTCCCGTGGCTTTCACACGGTACCCGCCGCAATTGTGCACAGCCCCATTGCCCAGCAAAAAGCCCGCCCCGTGAAATTGCACCTCCAGCAGCGCGCTGCCCTGCCATCCGAACCGCGAACAGTTGTCGGCCGTGAGCGCACACTCGGCGCCGACACGCAGCGACGGCCAGTCTCTCACCCCTTGCCCGGGCAATCGGATCGCGCCTTCCATCGGGTCCCAGTTTCGATATCCGGCCATACCAACGGCACGCGTGAGCTGCGTCAGCGCGAAGATGGCGCGCTCGTTGACGTCGTATCGCTCAGCCTGCACTCGCCACAAGCGAATGCCCGCGAGATAGATCGCCGTCGCCGCCATGACGACCAGCAAGCCCAGCGGCATGGCCAGTACCACCTCGAGCAACGTGAAGCCAGTCATGCGACGTTTGCGCCAGCCATCGCCCCAGTCGCCGCGCGGCGCGCT
The DNA here is from genome assembly GCF_902459665.1 of Pandoraea cepalis. Classification (GTDB taxonomy): domain Bacteria; phylum Pseudomonadota; class Gammaproteobacteria; order Burkholderiales; family Burkholderiaceae; genus Pandoraea; species Pandoraea cepalis. Next base: position 118,999 of record NZ_CABPSL010000008.1, read on the forward strand.
CATGGTTGACCGAGAGCGAGCCACGCATCGCCCGCCGCTGGGGGTCGCGACAGTGCCGCCCCCCGGGCTGGCAAGGCCATCATCGTCACGTTCGGCGTCGATGCGAGTTCGGCAGATGACATTCCCCCGGCGGCCTGCCATCGTGCAAAGCCCTGCGCACCGGCCGTCAGCGCCAGCACGGCAAACATGACGTCGAGCAGTGTCGCGCCCCGTGCCAACGCCCTGCGCCGCACACCGCACTGCGGCCGCCCCGTCAACGGCGCCTGCCTCGGTGGCACCGAGGCGGGCGGTGTCCAGGGCTGCACTCCCCGCCGCCGGCTTCGGCCCGCGTCGAGCAGCGGCATACCGTGACCTCGCCGTGAGCGCGTCCGGGCGCGATGGGTCAACGCATCGCGAAGCGTATGCCGGTCGGTCAAGCGCATGGGGTGTCGGCGATCCTGTCTCATGGTTCGATACCTCGTCTCGTTGATGACGCGTCCATCGTCGCGCACGGTCGACGAAACGCCAATCGGACACCGCCGCAAAACCCGCCCCGTCATGCGCCACCTCACTGCTCATACGCAACGCATGTCCGCCATCACGCAAACGCCCATAAAAAAACGGCGACCGAAGTCGCCGTCTGTTGGCGCGTCGTACCGAGGGGACTCGACGCCGCTTCATCGCGTCATTGCCGCCCCCGGCAACCTTATCCCTTCAGCTCATCGACAAGTGCGACGTATGCCTCCTGCGCCTCTTCTTTCGACTTGCCCTTGAGCATCTCCCAGGCGTCGAACTTGGCACGCCCGACGAAATCCGTGATGCCGGGACGCGCACCGGACACGTCGCCTTCCGTGCCTTGTTTGAAGAGCGCGTAGATCCGCAGCAACGTGAAATTGTCGGGGCGCTCGGGCAGCGCCTTGGATTGGGCTACGGCCTCGTCGAAGCGCGTTTGAAGTTCGCTCATGGTGTCTCTCCCTGGAAAAACTGTCAGCTTATAAGTGCCCCGCGCGTCGCGTCGGCAACGTCATGCAAACGCTCGCGTCGACGCTCGGGGTGTTGCGAATACAACGCGAACTAGGATATCGACGAAGCGGTATGCCAGGTAGGGGCGAGCGTAGAACCCAGCGTCTAAACCTCTCGGGAACTGAGCTTGTTTACCGCGAAACACGACGCCCGAACGTAAAACGCCCGGCGTATTGCCGGGCGTCTCGATCGTCAAACCTTGCACCGTCGCGAGACACTTGCGCCGATCACGCCGCGCGCCTGCCTCGCGACACGATCACGATGCGGGTGCCGCCGGTGCCGATGCCACCCCGGCGCTGGCCGGAGCGGTGTGCTCCTCCCAACCGCCCCCGAGCGCCTTGTACAGCGTAACGAGGTTGGTCCAGCGCGACAGACGCGTCGCGATCAGTGTCTGCTGCGCCGCATACAGCGAGCGTTGCGAGACGAGCGCGTTCAGGTAACTATCCACGCCATTGCGATACCGCAGGTCCGAGAGCTTGTAGCTCTCGTCGCTCGCCTTGACGAGTGACTCCTGCGCGGCGATCTGATCGTCGAGCGTGCCGCGTGCGGCCAGCCCGTCGGACACTTCGCGGAACGCCGTCTGAATCGCCTTCTCGTAGTTGGCGATCTCGATGCGCTTTTTCACCTTGGCCAGATCGAGATTGGCCAGATTCTGCCCGCCCGCGAAAATCGGCAGCGTGATGGTCGGTGCAAACGACCATGCGCCCTGCCCGCCCTTAAAGAGATTACCCAGCGACGCGCTCGCCGTCCCCGCGCTCGCCGTGAGCGAGATCGACGGGAAGAACGCGGCACGCGCCGCGCCGATGTTCGCGTTGGCGCCCTTGAGCGTGTGCTCGGCCGCCGTCACGTCAGGGCGACGCAGCAGCAAATCGGACGGCAGCCCCGCGGGGAGATCGGTGAGCAGGCCTTGCCCGTCGAGCGGACGCCCCGGCGGTAAGTCCGCCGGTAACGGCTGACCAATGAGCAGCGCGAGCGCATTCTCGTCCTGCGCGACCTGGCGCGTGTACTGCGCCAGATTCGCCCGTGCCGCATCGACCGGCGTTTGCGCCTGACGCAGATCGAGCCCCGAGGCGGTCCCCACGTCGAAGCTACGCTTGGTCAGCTGATACGACGACTCCTGGCTTTTGAGCGTGTCGGCCGTCAGTTTGAGCAGATCCTGATCGGCCAACCAGGTGAGGTAGGCCGTCGCCACTTCCGAGATCAGCGTGATGTGGGCCGTCTTGGCCGTGTCCTCGCTGGCCAGATACGTCTCCAATGCCTGATCCTTCAGGCTCTGGATACGACCGAACAGATCGAGTTCGTACGACGTAAAGCCTACGCCCACCTGGTAGCTGCGGCTGATGCTGGCCCGCCCGGAGGACGTCAGGTCCCCCGGCGTGCGCTGAACCGACCCCTGCCCCGCCACCCCCACCGAGGGCAGCAACGCGGAACGCTGGATCTGATACTGCGCACGTGCGGCTTCCACGTTGAGCATCGAGACGCGCAGATCGCGGTTGTTCTGCAGCGCGATCTCAATCAACTTCTGCAGGCGGGGATCGGTAAAGAAATCGCGCCAGCCCAGATCGGCCGCCGCCACGCTACTGCTGCCCGCGGTGCCGTTCTGGTTTGCCGCGCCCGGCGTCTTGTAGGCCGGGCCACTGGGGAACGTCGTGGCGACCGGCGCCTCGGGCCGCTCATAATGCGGCGCCAGGGTGCAGCCTGCCAGGGACGCTGCCGCCAAGGCAATCGACAATGCTTTGTGCTTCATAGCTCAGTTTCCTTCCTTGGCGGGGCCTTCGGTGGCGTCCGGATTCGGCTTGCGCGCTTCCGGATGCTCCACGGTGTCCAGGTCTTCATGCGCGAAGCGCTTGCGCACCAGCACGAAGAAGACGGGCACGTAGTAGATCGCAAGGAACGTCGCCGCCAGCATACCGCCGATCACGCCCGTCCCGATCGCGTGCTGCGAAGCCGAGCCCGCGCCGTTGGAGATCGCCAGCGGCAACACGCCGAGCACGAACGCCATTGACGTCATCAGAATCGGTCGCAGACGCAGACGCACCGCCTCCATCGTCGCTTCCATCAGGGTGCGGCCCTGCTCCTGGAGGTCCTTGGCGAATTCCACGATCAGAATCGCGTTCTTCGCCGACAGCCCCACCGTGGTCAGCAGTCCCACCTGGAAGTATACGTCGTTGGACAAGCCACGCAGGGTCGCGGCGAGCAACGCCCCCAACACCCCCAAGGGCACCACCAGAATCACCGAGAACGGAATCGACCAGCTCTCGTACAACGCCGCCAGACACAGGAACACGATCAGGATGGAGATGGCGTAGAGCGCCGGCGCCTGCGAGCCGGAGATGCGCTCTTCGAACGACAGCCCCGTCCACTCCAGACCGATACCCGTCGGGAGTTGCTTCGCAATTTCCTCGATCGCCTTCATGGCGTCGCCCGACGACTTGCCCGGTGCCGGCATGCCCTGAATTTCCACGGCAGGCACCCCGTTGTAGCGCTCCAGACGCGGCGAGCCGTAAATCCACTGCCCCGTGGCGAAGGCCGAGAACGGCACCATGGCCCCGCTCGAATTGCGGACGTAAAGTTTGTTGATGTCCTGCGGCAGCATGCGATCCTTCGCTTCCGCCATCACGTACACCTTCTTCACACGACCGCGATCGATAAAGTCGTTCACGTACGACGAGCCCCACGACGCCGAGAGCGTGTTGTACACGTCGGCAATCGACAATCCCAGCGCCGCGGCCTTTTCTTCGTCGACGTCCACCTTGTACTGCGGCGTATCGTCGAGCCCGTTCGGACGCATGTTCGCAAGGTTCGGGTTCTTCGCCGCCATGCCCAGCAACTGATTACGGGCGGCCATGAGCGCGTCGTGGCCGAGACCCGCGCGATCCTGCAACTCGAAGTCGATACCGCCTGCGTTACCGAGTTCCGGCACCGACGGCGGGTTGATCGCGAAGACCATCGCGTCCTTCATGCCGGCGAACGCCCGGTACGCCCGTGCGATGACCGACTGCACCTTGAGATCGGCCGACTGACGCTCATCCCACGGCTTCATCATCGTGAACGCGAGACCCACGTTCTGACCGCGGCCGTTGAAGCCGAAGCCCGTCACCGTGAAGATCGAACGCACGGCGTCCTTTTCATTCTCCAGATAGTGCTTCTCGACCTGCTTCATCACGTCGAGCGTACGCTCCTGCGTCGCGCCCGGCGGCAATTGCACGAGGTTGAAGAAGTAGCCCTGGTCTTCGTCAGGCAAGAACGCGGTCGGCATGCGCACGAACAGGAAGCCCACGACGGCCACGATCACCACGTAGACGATCAGGAACGGCGTGCTGCGCTTGAGAATGCGCTCCACCTGGCTCTGGTACTTTTTCGAGCTGTTGTCGAACGTGCGGTTGAACCAGCCGAAGAAGCCGCGCTTCTCATGCACTTCGCCCTTCTTGATGGGCTTGAGAATCGTGGCGCACATCGCCGGCGTGAGCACGATGGCCACGAGCACCGACAGCGCCATGGCCGCCACGATGGTCAGCGAGAACTGGCGATAGATGGCGCCGGTCGAGCCGCCGAAGAACGCCATCGGCACGAACACCGCGGAGAGCACGAGCGCCACCCCCACCAGCGCACCGACGATCTGGCCCATGGCCTTCTTCGTCGCTTCCTTCGGACTCAGCCCCTCTTCGGACATCACCCGCTCGACGTTTTCCACCACCACGATCGCATCGTCCACCAACAAACCGATGGCGAGCACCAGCCCGAACATCGACAGCGTGTTGATGGAGAAACCCGCCGCGCCCATGATGCCGAACGTACCGAGCAACACCACCGGCACGGCAATCGTCGGAATGATCGTCGCCCGCAGGTTCTGCAGGAACAGATACATCACGAGGAACACGAGCACGATACCTTCGATGAGGGTCTTGATCACTTCCTCGATCGAGATCTTCACGAACGGCGTGGTGTCGTACGGGAAGTCGGCCTTCATGCCCGTCGGGAAGTACTGTGCGAGGTCCGCCACCTTCTGCTTGACCGCCGTGGCCGTTTGCAGCGCGTTGGCGCCCGTGGCCAGCGTGACCGCGAGACCCGCCGCCGGCTTGCCGTTATAGCGCGCGACCACCTGGTACGATTCACCGCCCAGCTCGACGCGGGCGACATCGCCCAGACGCACTTGCGAGCCGTCCTTGTTGACCTTGAGCAGGATCTTGCGGAACTGCTCCGGCGTCTGCAAGCGGCTCTGCGCCATCACCGTGGCGTTGAGCTGCTGGCCCTTCACCGCCGGCGCGCCGCCCAGCTCGCCCGCCGAGACCTGCACGTTCTGCGCCTGGATGGCGCTCGAGACGTCGAGGATCGTCAGGTTGTAGCCGTTGAGCTTCTGCGGATCGACCCACACACGCATGGCGTACTGCGCACCGAAGAGCTGGACCTGACCGACGCCGTTCACACGGCTGATCGGATCCTGCACGTTGGCGGCCAGATAGTTCGCGAGGTCGATGTCGGTCAGTTTGCCGTCATCGGAATACGCGCCGATCACCAGCAGGAAGTTCTTGGTCGCCTTGGCGACCTTGATGCCCTGCTGCTGAACCTGCTGCGGAAGCAGCGGCGTGGCGAGCTGCAGCTTGTTCTGCACCTGCACCTGCGCGATGTCCGGATTCGTGCCTTGCGCGAAGGTCAGCGTGATCTGAGCGGTACCCGAGCCGTCGGAGGTCGACGACATGTACTCGAGGTTGTCGATACCGTTCATCTGCTGCTCGATCACCTGCGTGACCGTATCCTGCACGGTCTGTGCGGAAGCGCCCGGATAAACGGCAGTGATCTGAACGGACGGCGGGGCGATCGGCGGGTACTGCGAAACCGGCAGCTTCAGGATCGAAAGCGCACCGGCCAGCATAATGACGATCGCGATCACCCAAGCAAAGATCGGGCGATCGATAAAAAACTTTGCCATGAAAGAGGCTCCGCGTTATTGAGCTTTGGCGCCCGAGGCGGGGGCGGCCGCTGCCGGTGCACTGGCACCTGCAGGCGCCTCAGCCCCCGGCAACTGCGCCGGAACCGCCTTCGCCGGTGCGCCCGGGCGCACCTTTTGAAGACCCGACACGATCACCTGATCGCCGGCGGCCAGACCCGCACTCACCAGCCACATGTTGCCGATCGCGCGATCGGTGACAAGCTGACGCAACTCGACCTTGCCTTCCTTGTTCACGATCAGTGCCGTCGGCTGGCCCTTCTGATCACGCGTGACCCCCTGCTGCGGCACGAGCAGACCGCCCTCCTTCACGCCTTCCTGCAGCTTCGCGTGCACGAACATGCCGGGCAACAACTCGCGGTTCGGGTTCGGGAAGATGGCACGCACGGTCACCGAGCCGGTCGTCTGATCGACGGTAATGTCGGAGAACTGCAGCTTGCCTTCGAGCGGGTACGTCGTGCCGTCTTCCAGGGTCAGTTCCACCTTGGCGGCGTTCTTGCCCGCGCTTTGCAACTTGCCCTCGGCCAGCGCACGACGCAGGCGCAACCCTTGCGCCGCCGATTGCGTCACGTCCACATACATCGGATCGATCTGCTGAACGGTCGTCATCAGCGTGGCAGCCCCTGCCTGCACGTAGGCGCCTTCCGTGACCTGCGACAACCCTGTGCGGCCCGAAATCGGCGCCGGCACGTCGGTGTAGCCGAGGTTGATCTTCGCCGTGTCGACGGCCGCCTTGCCGGCCTGCACTTCGGCGTCGGCTTGCAGCGATGCGGCAACGGCGTTGTCGTAGTCCTGCTTGGACACCGCCTCGACGGCCACGAGTTGCTTGTAGCGATCGGCCAGCAGTTTCGTCGACGCCTGATTCGCCACGGCCTTCGCCAGCGTTGCCTTGGCGTTTTCATACGCGGCCTGATACGTGGCCGGATCGATCTTGTACAGACGCTGGCCCGCCTTGACGTCACCGCCTTCGGTGAAATCGCGCTTGAGCACGATGCCGTCGACGCGCGCGCGAACATCGGCCACGCGGAAGGGCGAGGTGCGTCCGGGCAGGTCGGTCGTCAGCGTTACGTTCTGGGATTGCAGCGTCACGACGCCGACTTCCGGCACCATGGCCTGCGGCGGCGGCGGCTTCTTGCCGCATGCTGCCAAGGCCAACACCGCGAGTGCGACGGCAGTGACCATCCCCAGTGAACTTCTCTTGACGTGCATATACGCCCCCGATAAATGGAATGCGGTCAAACAAAATGACAAGTACGTTGCGTACGATTGCGGCGGCAAAGGCCCGTCCGCAATCCCGTCGCGCAGAGGCGGGTCGGAAGTGCCTGAGGCCCGGAATGCGGGCCCCCGGAGACAGGCCCGGAAGGCGGCCAAGAAGACGTCCCCGGCGCGGCGAACCGCGCGCGCTGGCACTCATGTGAGATCGTCGAACAGGCTCCGGGGCCCCGGCAGGTGAGCAGACGAATCCTGCCCTAAACCGCGCGGCCCGCCCCGGTCAATTCGCTCCCTGGGATCAGTGAGGTGTTTCCCTTAGACGAAGGAGCTTAAATGTTCCCTGTGCAATAGAGCAAGCGGCTGCTATTATAGATACATTCATGAATGTATGTAAATCATATTGCGTCGCATCAATGTGCGGCGCTCGTTACGTTTCATTCCACTGCATTTCGCAAATTTCCGCCGCCCCTGTGACACGACGATGGCCCGCAGAACCAAAGAGGAAGCGATCGAGACCCGCAATCTGTTGCTAGACACCGCCGAGACGGTGTTTGCGCAGAAAGGGGTATCGCGTACGTCGCTCGCCGACATCGCCGAGGCCGCCGGCCTGACCCGCGGCGCCATTTATTGGCACTTCAAGAACAAGATCGATCTGTTCAACGCCATGACGGATCGCATCCGTCTGCCGATGGAACGCATGATCGACGAGGAATGCACGGAGCCCCAGGACGGTGACCCGATGGCGCGTATGCACGAGATCTGCAAGCTCGTGCTCAGGGAGACGGCGCGTAATGAGCGCCGCCGTCGCGTGCTCGACATTCTGTTTCACAAGTGCGAATACACCAACGAGATGCTGTCGGTGCTCGAACGTCAGCGCGAAGCGTGCGCCGACGGCAAGCAGCGCATCATGCGAGATATGGAACGCGCGATCGAGCGCGGTCAACTCCCCCAGGCGCTCGACACGCGCCGCGCAGCGATCATGTTGCACGCGCTCGTGGTCGGCATGATGTCGGACTGGCTCTTCCTGCCCGACTACGACCTCGGCGTGGAGTGCGATGCCGTGGTCGACGGCTTCTTCGACATGCTGCGCACGAGCCCCGCGATGTTGCGCGCCGGCAGCGAGCCGCCGCCGAGCGCCGCCTGACGAACGTCTACGCACCTCTAGGCGCGCTTACACGCCCTTACGCAGCCTTACGCCCCCCCCATACGTGCCTTTGCGCGCCTGTGTGTGCCTTTTGCCCGCCCCAAAGGTCTCTCGCGCGCCCTACGAGTGTCATCTGAGCACCGTGATACGGCGTATACCTGTACAGCGTCGCAGCGTTATATATAATCCTACATAACGCGTTGCGCACCTTGCGCGACCAGTGGTCCGGCCTCGCTGCCGGACTGCATTCATGAGCCGGCTCACGGCGACATTCGCCGAATACCGAGTCAGCCGAGCCAACCTAAGCTGGAGACCACGTTCGTGAAAGCTGTCGTTACTGTCGTAATCGCTCGCCGCAAGTCCCACGCTCCGTACAAAGCCGCCACGATGTTGCACCGCGCACTGGGCGTCGCCATCGTTGGCGCAAGCCTGTTGTTTGCCGGCCACGCGGCGGCTCAGCAAGTGTATGCTGCCGCCAGTATGAAAAACGCGCTCGACGATGTCTCGGCTGCCTACACAAAGGAAACCGGCAAGACACCGGTGCTCGTCTACGGCGCCAGCTCGACGTTGGCTCGTCAAATCGAGAAAGGCGCCCCTGCCGATGTATTCATTTCGGCCGACCAGGACTGGATGGACTACGCGCAGAAGCACGATCTGATCGACACGAGCACGCGTCACAACTTGCTCGGCAACGCGCTCGTGCTGATCGCTCCGGCCGCGACCACGGGCAACGTCGATCTGACGCCGGGCGCCACCGACCTCGACACCAGGCTCGGCAGCGGCAAGCTCGCGATGGGCGACCCCGCGCACGTACCGGCGGGTCTCTATGGCAAGGCTGCACTCGAGAAGCTCGGTCTCTGGCCGAAGGTGCAAGGCAAGGTCGCGGCCGCCGATAACGTGCGTAACGCGCTGTTGCTGGTCGCACGTGGCGAAGCGCCCTACGGCATCGTCTACAAGACCGACGCCAACGCCGAGAAGCGCGTGCGCATCGCCGGCACGTTCCCGGCCGACAGCCATGCCCCGATCGTCTACCCGGTGGCGGTGACGAAGCAGGCCAACCGCGCCGACGCGGATCCGTTCTACCGATTCCTGCAAACGCCGGCCGCCCAGGCCACGTTCCAGCGCTTCGGCTTCACCCGCCCGTGAATTCGCCCGCCCATCCTTCATGAATCTCACCCCGCAAGAATGGGGCATCGTTGAACTGAGCCTGCGCGTCGGCCTGTGGGGCACGCTGTGCAGCCTGCCCCTCGCCTACGCGGCTGCCTGGCTGCTCGCACGCCGGCAGTTCCCCGGCAAAGCGCTGCTCGATGCCCTGCTGCATTTGCCGCTCGTGCTGCCGCCGGTGGTCGTCGGCTTCGCGCTGCTCGTGCTGTTCGGCACACAGGGCGCCATCGGCAAGCTGCTGCACGAATGGTTTCATTTCACCTTCGCGTTTCGCTGGACAGGCGCGGCGCTGGCCGCGGGCGTGATGGGATTCCCGCTGCTCGTGCGCGCCATCCGACAAGCGCTCGACGCGGCCGACACAAAACTCGAACAGGCAGCACAGACGCTTGGCGCAGGCCCTTGGCTCACCTTTCTGACGGTGACCTTGCCGCTCACCGCGACCGGCGCATTGCACGGCTTCGTGCTCGCGTTTGCGCGCGCACTGGGCGAGTTCGGCGCAACGATCACGTTCGTCTCGAACATTCCCGGACAAACGCAGACGCTGCCGCTGGCGATCTACACGGCCACGCAGGTGCCCGACGGCGACGCCATGGTCTGGCGCCTGTGCGCTATCTCGGTCGTGCTGGCGGTCGCCACACTGATCGGCTCCGAGGTGCTGATCCGCTTCGGCCACCGCAAGGCGCTCGGTCATGACGGTTGAAGTGCGACTCCAGCATCGCTTCGGCGATTTCTCACTCGATGCCGAGTTCGCCGCGGGCATGGGCGTGACGGCGCTGTTCGGGCCATCGGGCAGCGGCAAGAGCACGGTCGTCAATGCCGTGTCCGGCCTGCTCAAGCCCGATGCCGGTCGCATCGTCGTCGGCAACGACGTCTTGTTCGACAGCACCGCGGACGTCGCGCTGCCGACATGGCGCCGGCGCATCGGCTACGTGTTTCAGGACGCGCGCCTGTTGCCGCATCTGACCGTGCGTCAGAATCTGCTGTTCGGCCGCTGGATGCGACGCCGCGATGTCGCCGCCGCCGGTACCGGTGCGATTGCGCTTGCGCACGTGGTCGACGTGCTGAATCTGGGGCACTTGCTGGACCGTCGCCCAGGCGCGCTCTCCGGTGGCGAGAAGCAGCGTGTGGGGATTGGCCGTGCGCTGCTGTCGTGCCCCCGCCTGCTGCTCATGGATGAGCCACTCGCCTCGCTCGACCACGCGCGGCGTCTCGAAGTTCTCGACTACCTCAATCGCATCCGTCACGAGTTGGCGCTGCCGGTGCTCTACGTCACCCATTCGCTCGACGAAGTGATGCGACTGGCCGATCAGGTCGTGTTGTTCAAGGACGGCCGCACGATCTCTCAAGGGGCGCCGGCCGACGTGCTCAATCTGCATCGCGACGCGCTCGACAGCACCGCGGAGTCCCCGGGTACCGTGCTGGAGACACGCATCGTCGCGCATGATGCCCGCTACGGCCTGACCGAGCTGGCCGTGAACGGCAGCGACACGGTTCGGCTGCGTGTTCCGCGCGCCAGCGGCGAGGCGGGCGACGCCTGCCGGATTCTCGTGCGCGAGCGCGACGTCGCCATCGCCACGTCGCCGCCGCTCGACATCAGCGTGCTGAACGTGCTGGCCGCACGCGTGGCGACGCTGCGCGACCTGGGCGATTCGGTGGAAGTCGGCGCCACACTGCTCGGCGACAAGGCCGGGACCGTGCTGCGCGCCCGCATCACACGCTTCTCTGCCGACCAATTGCATCTGGCGCCGGGCCGCGAGGTGTACCTGCTCATCAAATCAGTCGCCCTGACGCGCTGATGCGCCCAAGCTTGGCAATGACGCGGCGCAATCGTCGCGCCAAAACGACGCAAGGCGTCGCCACGTACATTCGGGGCGACGCCTTGTCGGCTTGTCGTGCTACGCCAGTTGGCTTACTGGGTCTTGCCCATCGCGTCGCCTTTTTCCTTCTTCCCCATGGCATCGGATTTGCTCATCGCACCGCCCTTCGACATGGCGTCGTGCTTGCCCATCGCGTCGCCCTTGGACATCTTCCCGCTCTTGTCCATGTCCTTGCTCATGGCGTCGCCTTTGCTCATCGCGCCGCCCTTGGACATCGCATCGCCTTTGCTCATCGCGTCCTGCGCGAACGCGGCGCCGGTGCCGAGTGCCAATCCCATCGTCATGACCGCCAGATATCGCATTTTCATTGCCGTAGTCCTCAAAGAGTGAGTGAGCCTTGCCGGAGCGTCACGCAAGTGCTCCGTCAATCATGCAGTCGAGCGGTTGCGTCAACTGCCACCGAACCAGTTGTAGCCCTGGTCCTCCCAATACCCGCCCGGATACGTGTTGGTCACGAAAATCGCGCGGATATGCTTGGGATTCTTGTAGCCGAGCTTCGTGGGAATCCGCAGCTTCATCGGAAATCCGTATTCCCTGGGTAGCGTCTGGCCGTCATAGGTCAGCGCGAGCAGCGTCTGCGGATGCAGCGCCGTCGGCATATCGATGCTCGTGTAGTAGTCGTCGGCGCATTTGAAGCCGACGTAGCGTGCCGTGGTGTCCGCGCCGATACGATGCAGAAAGTCGGCGAACGTCACCCCGCCCCAGCGGCCAATGGCGCTCCAGCCTTCCACGCACACGTGACGCGTGATTTGTTCGGCCGCGCGCGGGGCGGAGAAACGGCGCAAGGCGTCAAGCGGCCAAGGGGCCTTGTCCGCGATGAGGCCGGACAACTCCAGTTGGTAATCGCTTTCCTCGACGACGGGCGCCTCGTCCATCGAATAGAACGCGTTGAACGGGAACGGTCGCGTGATGCGCGACGCCGGGAACGTAGGCGCCAGCACATTCTGACGAAACAAGGCGGCCTGCACACGATCGTTCCATCGCGAGATCGTGTCGAGCGCCGACGAGACACCCGCGTTGTCGTCCAGCGAACAGCCCGAGAGCAGCGCCACGCCACCGAGCGACAGCGTACGCGTCAGAAACGCGCGGCGCGAGGGCTCGGCCACGCGGCGCGTCATCAGCGCACGCGCCTCATGGAGAATCGCTTCGCCGTCGCGCACGACCGGTGCGTCGGCAGGCAGGTGGCTGGGCTTTCGATCGAGGGTCATGGCAGCTCCGTGTCTTGTCGTCGGCGCACTCAGCGTCCGGTAATCATCGTGCGCAACGTGCGCGGCACCAGCGCGACCATCACGACATGAATCGCGACGAATGCCACCAGGCCCGCCATCGCGAGAAAATGCACCCAGCGCGCCCCCTGGAATCCGCCGAACAGCGCGCAGAGCCAGCCAAGCTGGACGGGCTTCCAGATCGCGAGTCCCGACGCCACGAGCAGCACGAGGTCGAGCACCGCGAACAGATACGCGATGCGCTGAACCTGGTTGTATTGATGGGGGTCGTCGTGGGCGAGTCGCCCACGCAGTGCGGCGAACGCGTCGCGCACCACACCGCGCAACGTCAACGGAAAGAAGCGGCGCGACAGGCGTCCGCTCGACGCATTGAAGAGCAGATAGACGAGCCCGTTGCCCGCCAGCAGCCACATCGCAGCAAAATGCCACCGCAGCGCACCGCCCAGCCAGCCGCCCAGCGTGAGTTCGTTGGGAAAGCGAAAGCCGAAGATCGGCGACGCGTTGTAGATCCGCCAGCCGCTCGTGACCATCGCGAGGACGGCCAACGCATTCAGCCAATGGGTGACGCGCAGCCAACCCGGCTGGACCGGACCGGTTCGCACGGGGGGCTGTGCGGCCGGCGGCACGGACTTCGTCAAGGGTGACATGGAGACCTCCATCGCTGGGTTTGCGTCGATGGAGCCAGTGTCACGTCAAGACGGTGACGAAGTCCTCACGGAGAAATAACGTTTTCGTGATACTCGGCGAGTCCGGGCCTCAAGGGCGATGCGACGGTACCGATTCGGTCTCCGGGTCATCCGCCGTGCCGCTTCTGAGATACGCGTCGAACGTCGGCACGTGGGCGTCGAGCAGCAGACGGATCTCATTGATGAGCGTGTCGTAATGCGCCGCGAGGTTCTGCGCGAACGGCGTGAGCTGCGCGCCGCCTCCGGCCACACCGCCAATATGCCGGGCGACGAGAGGCTCCCGGAATTCGTGATTCATCGCTTCGACGAGCAGCCACGCACGCCGGTACGACATGCCCATGCGGCGCGCGGCGGCGGAAATCGACCCCGTCGCTTCGATGGCCCGCAGCAACGCCAGGCGCCCGGGCCCGAACACTGGCGTATCGCCATCACGCACGCGCACGCGCACGTCGTAGCCCGCCTCGCCGGCCGGCGCCGGCACTTTCCCCACGGCTTCCAGAGCCTCCAGCGCCGCAACCGTCGCCCGCCGCCTGCGCGCGGGCGAGTCCCCGGCGGGCGCGACTTCCCCCTTGCCTCGACGACGCTCAACTGGCATGGCCGCCCCACAGGAAGACGACGATCAGAATGAGCGCCGCCACGGCCCACGGCCACCAGCGTGCCAGCCTACCGCGCGTGGCCGGCATATCGCGCAACGCGGCATCGGTGGCGAGTGCGGCGGCCACTTCGCCGTCGGCGGCAGTCGGGGGATACGTTGCGGCATGCGGGGCAATGGCCGCCGTCAGCCGCGCGAGGCATTCGTCAACGAGCTTGCGGGCGGCCACCTGCGCCTGGGGCGTGTCCAGATGCGCGGACTCGGCGCCCAGGTGCGTCGTGAGGTCATACGTCAGTAATGTGTGCATCGGTCCTTGCGCTTGCAACGTGATGGTCGCCTTGCCTCGTGTGTGTCCGGCAGCCGAGCCCAGGGCGTCGACATTCAATGTGTAGGATGTCGGCGCCGTGACGTCCGTCACCGTGATCCTGCCCGACCAACGACCGCCCAACGGACCCGAGGCGACGCTCACGACGATCGTCCACGTCGTGTCGTCGAGCCGCTCGATCGACTCGCAGCCTGGGATGCACCCTTGCAGGATGCCCGGGTCGTTCAGCGCGATCCACGCGAGGTCTCGCGCCACCGGCAATTGCCGTCTGTCATGTAGCTCCATTGCCCCCTCCCCAAACGTGATGCGGTCGCTCGTCGGTCACGCGACGTCATCTCGACCTGCGAACTATTGTGACACGAGTTCCCCGCGCCAGATCACCGCCGCGACCGCTCGCCCGCAGTCCGCAGCGCACTGCAGAAGGCTTCGCAAGGTCACGGAAAGGGACGGCAAAGCGCAATATCCCGTGGGATACAGCGCAAGCCAAGGCGCGCTATACTCGGCGCATCACATCGAGCGGTGACATGACGGCGGCCCATGCCTTGGCCGATGCGCTACCGCTCGCGTATTGACCAAGGAACCGTGGGATGGACAGTGTCGATCTGGAAGTGCTGAAGTCCGCCGTACAGTGGACCCGAGCGGGCTTTTTCGTCACGCTGGGCACGGTGGTTCGCACGTGGGGCTCCGCCCCGCGTCCGGTGGGCTCGATGCTCGCGATTCGGGAGGATGGCCATTTGGTCGGCTCCGTGTCGGGCGGTTGCGTCGAGGACGACCTGATCGCCCGGCTGCGCGATGGCGACTGGCCGCAGGATCGCCCGCAACTCACCAGCTACGGCGTGACGGCCGAGGAAGCGCATCGCTTCGGACTGCCCTGCGGCGGCACCTTGCAACTGGTGCTGGAGCCGGTGCGCGACGCCTCGCGCATTCCGGAACTGCTCGACGCCATCTCGCGATTCCGCCTCGTCGTGCGCGAACTCGACATGACCTCCGGTGCGGTGCGCATCGCCCCCGGGCACCATACCCCGCCGCTCGAATTCGACGGCGTGCGCCTCATCACCTCGCACGGCCCGCGCCATCGGCTCGTGGTGATCGGTGCCGGGCAGCTCTCGAAGTACGTTGCGAGCATGGCGTGCGCACTCGACTATCACGTGATCGTTTGCGACCCGCGCAGCGAATACGCAGACGAATGGCACGTGGCCGGCACCGAACTTTCTCGCGAGATGCCGGACGACCTGATCGTGCAGCGTCAACTCGACTCGCACAGCGCTGTTCTTACGCTCACGCACGACCCGAAGCTCGACGACATGGCGTTGCTCGAAGCACTCAAGTCGCCGGCGTTCTACATCGGCGCCATCGGCTCGCGGGTGAACAACGCGCGACGCCGCGAACGGCTGTCGCTGTTCGATCTGAGTTCGGCCGAAATCGAACGGTTGCACGGGCCGGTCGGCATGCATCTGGGTGCGCGCACCCCGGCAGAGATCGCCGTGGCCATTCTCGCCGAGATGACGGCGATCAAAAACGGCATCGCCGTCAAACAAACGTTCGCCGTGCGCGCGACCGACGAGCCCATCGTCGACAACGCCTCGGTGTGCCGCGGCATGGTTTGACCGTCGACGCGTGCCCCGCGCTGACCGCCCGCCACCACTTCCCATTGAACAAAAAAACGCCGCCTTTCGGCGGCGCAACTCGCTCACTCGTTGCTACGGAGTACTACCTGGGTTACCTCGTCTTCCGTGACGCTTTACCCGACACGACCGATCGGCACATCAGTCATGCGGCCACAGAAACGTTACCGCTGCATGCCCCTTCGCGGGCACCTTCACATTCTTCGTCATCGGCTTGCCGTCGTACGTCGCCTTCACGGTGTAACTGCCTTGCGGCAGCTTCACCAGCATGAACGGCCCTTTCGCGCGTGCATCGAGTATCGTCTTGCTACCGTGCATGATCTGCACCTGGGCGTCGGCAATGTACTCGTTCGCGCCATCGCCGCGAGCCGCCATCTCGATGGACAGCGGCCAGTGAGACGCTTCGCGCTTGAAGGCCCCCGATTGATCGCTGTCGATACCGCCCGAGACGTAGGTCACGTCGCCCTGCTGCATCGACGGCGGCAGCATGCCGCCCTGCGCATGCGCCACCGATATGCCAAGCCCTCCGACCAATGCCGCGGCCGTCGCGGCTGCCATCGACCAGCGTTGCCATTGTTGCCCCATGTTCGACCTCCCGTTCATGACATCACGATGCAGGATCGCACCGGTGGCGCGGCAGCCGTGAAGCCATCGCTGCCGAGCACCGGCACACAAGGTAGTGCGTGGCATCCCGCGAGTGTCTCGCCCGGCGCTTAGCCGAGATCAACCGGGATGAAAATCTGTTGCCCGTCGCGCTGGACGAGCAACGCGACATTATTGCCCGCTTTCTTGAGCTTATCGCTCAGTTGCGACGCACTCGTCACCGGCGTGCCGTTGAGCGACAGGATGATGTCGCCCGCCTGCACGCCCGCCTGCTCGGCCGGTCCGCCGACACGGGCCACCAGCAAACCGTGCGTCACCTGTGCCGCGCGCTTCTCGTCCGGCGAGAGGTCGCGTACCGCGAGCCCCAGCCGGCCATGCGTGGCCGAGTCGTCCGTGCTCGCGACGTCCTTCTTCTCGTTCAGCGCCGCCACCGTCACGCTTACGTCCTGCTTCGCACCATTGCGCCAGACGGTCAGCGTCGCCTTCTCGCCTGGACGCATATCGGCGATCTTCTCCGGCAACTGCACCGAGTCCTCGATGGTCGTGCCGTTGACCGCCAGAATCACGTCGCCCGGCTTCAGGTCCGACTTCGCGGCCGGACCATTCTTGTCGATGGACGACACCAGCGCCCCCTCGGGCTTGGGCAAGCCGAACGACTTCGCCAGCGACTGGTTCACTTCCTGAATCGTTACGCCGATGCGGCCACGGCTCACCTTGCCAAACTGCTGGAGCTGCGCCTTGACCTTCATCGCCATGTCGATCGGAATCGCGAACGACAGGCCCTGGAAGCCGCCGGTACGCGAATAGATCATCGAGTTGATGCCGATGACTTCGCCGTTCAGGTTGAACAGCGGTCCGCCCGAGTTACCCGGGTTGACCGGCACGTCCGTCTGAATGAACGGCGTGTAGTTCTCGTCAGGCAACGCACGCGCCTTTGCCGACACGATGCCCGCCGTCACGGTGTTGTCGAAGCCGTACGGCGACCCGATGGCCACCACCCACTCACCGGCTTTCGATTTCGACGGATCGCCGATTTTCACCGTCGGCAGATTCGTGGCGGCAATCTTGAGCAAAGCCACGTCGCTCGCCTTGTCGCTGCCCACGACCTTCGCCTTGAATTCACGCTTGTCGGTGAGCTTCACCGTGACCTGACTCGCATCGTCCACGACGTGCGCGTTGGTCAGGATGTAGCCGTCCGCGCTCACGATGAAGCCCGAACCGAGACTGCGCGTCGGTGCGCTGCCACCATCGCCACTGCCGTCGCCGCCGTCGTTGCCCGGCGCGCCGTAAAAGTGACGGAAGAACTGGAACAGCGGATCGTTCTGATCCATGCCGGGCGGCATCGGCATCGCCGTGGCACCGCCCCCCGCCGAAGGTTTCCCATCGTGCGTCACACTAATGTTGACTACGGCCGGTCCGTATTGTTCCGCCAGTTGCGAGAAGTCCGGCACGAGCATGCGTGGCGCGGTATTCGGGGTGTTCGGTGCATTGGCGGCTGGCGTCGCCGGATTGGCCGCATTGGCGTCGGCGACCATCGCCGAGGCGAGCGGCGCCTGCCAGTGCTGACGTCCGGCAACATAGCCGCCCGTCAACGCGACGAGCACAGCGCTGGCAACCAGCGTACGAGTGAGCTTCGAGGTCCGCATGAGTCTCTCCTGACTGACACCACGTTTGACATGACTGTGATGGTAGAGAGACTCCCTTAAGGCAACCTTAAGACGATCTGAAAAGTGACCCATCGGCTGCCAACGGGCATTGCACTGAGTGCTATGCGTTACGGCAGCAAGCGTTTGGAGGGACAACTCGCGTGGTTCGCCTTGCGCATGATGCATTCCGCTGACTACGGTGGCGAAGTGGCGCGATCCCGCGCCGCGAGTCTTCGTCTACAGGAGAATCATGATGTCTACGATCGACACGCCGCTTGATCGCCGGTCCGTACATGGCCGCGCCGCTCGCTGGATGGGATGCGCCGGAGTTACGTTGTGCCTCGCCTTCGCGGCATCGGTGCACGCCGCGCCCGGCGGCCATGGCGATGGGATGGGAACACAAGGCCCGGCCGATTCCATGCCGAACGCGATGTCGCTGCCGAGCCAAAACAGTGCCTGCACACCGGACGCGCCAGCCGATCAGGCCATCGTCGGCAAGTCGCTCAGCGAAGCCAAATCGATGCTACAGGGTTGCCCGTGGCGCATCGGCACGCAGGATGGCAGAGCCATGCCGACGACGCGCGACTACCGCCCGGATCGCCGCACGCTCACGATCGACAATGACAAGGTCACAAGCGTGACACGGGGGTGAGGGCCAGAGACATCGCGTGCGACAGACGTATCAAAGCGCAGGCGGCGGCGCCGATGTCGCGCCGCCGAAGCTCACGCGAACGCGAAGCCCCTGGCCGTTGGAGGCATCGAACAGCTCGACGCGCGCGCCATGCGCCTGCGCGATGTTGCGCACAATCGCCAGCCCCAAACCGGTGCCCTGCGCACGCGGGGTATCGGCATCGTCTTGCGTCGCGTCGCTCGCCGGCGTCGAATGGCCGGGCGCAGCCCCCTCCACCGACGCCGCACCGCCGCGGAAGAACCGGTCGAACACGCGCTCGCGCTCGGTGGGCGCAATACCCGGCCCGGTGTCTTCGATTTCCACGACCGGTGCCGGCGTTGCCGCCACCAGCCGCACGTCGACATGACCGCCGCGCGGCGTGTATTTCAGCGCGTTGTCGACCAGATTGCCGAAGAGCGTGTGCAATGCGTTCGCATCGCCGTGCACGCGACTGACGGCCGCCAGTGCGTCGGGGGCGTCCAGCCCGAGATCGATCCCGCGCGCCACCGCCAGCGCCGCATGATGCGCCACCACCTCACTCAGCAACGGAGCCAGCGGCACCTCGACGAATGCCGCGGCCGCACGCGCGGCGTCCGGCTCCTGTCGCGCGAGCGTGAGCAATTGGGCCACCATGTGCGAAGCGCGTCGCACGCCGTCGCGCAGATCCCGCATCGCCTCGGCCCGCTCCGCGTCGGTGTGGGCACGGTCAAGCAGTTGAACTTGCAGTTGCAGCGCCGCGAGCGGCGTGCGCAATTCGTGCGCGGCGTCGGCCACGAAGGCCTTTTGCTGTGCGAGCGACGCGCCGAGTCTGCCGAGCAGACTATTGAGCGCGCGCACGAGCGGACGCACCTCGTCGGGCAAGCCGACCTCGGGCAAGGCATCCAACGCCCCCGGCGCACGCGTGTCGAGCGCCTTCGTCACGCGACGCAGCGGCTGCAAACCGCGCCCCACCACGATCCAGACGAGCAAGGCGAGCACCGGCATCGCAACCACCAGCGGCAACAGCGTGCGCACCGCCATCGAGACCGCGAGCGAATCGCGAATGACCATCGGCTGCGCGAGCTGCACGACGTTGTCGCCCACGAGCGCCGCGTAGACGCGCCAGTCGCCTTCGGGCGTCTGCACGGTCGTGAAACCGAGTTCCGCGCGCGGCGGCAACGGCGTGCTCGGGTGCGAGTAGTACAACTCCACGCCGTTGCGGCTCCAAATCTGGATGACGAGTCCGCCTGACTCGTTGTGTGCGCCAGGCACGCTCGAGAACGGCTCGGCCGGCAGCGACAGGGCCATTTGCTGCAACTGGAAATCGAACAGCGCGTTGGCCTCCGTGCGCGACTGGCGGAAGATGGCGATGCCCGCGAGCAGCAGCGCCACCGCGAGCGTGATCAGCAATCCGAAAAGGAGACGACGGCGAATCGAGCGCATCAGTTCGCCTCCGGTGCCGTCATGCCGGCCGCAGGCGGCGTCTCACCCGTTTGCGCAGGCATCATGTAACCGACGCCGCGCACCGTACGAATGGCGTCCGCGCCCAGCTTCTTGCGCAGCCCGTGGATGTGAACTTCCACCGCGTTGCTCGCCACTTCTTCTCCCCAGCCATAAATGCGCTCTTCCAGTTGCGCCTTCGACAGCACCGCGCCCGGCCGATTGAGCAACGCTTCGAGCACGGCATACTCGCGCGCGGAGAGCCCCACCGGCGCGCCGCCGCACGTGACCTGGCGCGTCGCGGGGTCGAGCACGATACCGCCATGACGCAGCAACGGCTCGCTGCGCCCCGCCTGACGTCGCACCAGCGCACGCAACCGCGCCGCCAGCTCGTCGAGATCGAACGGCTTGACAAGGTAGTCGTCGGCGCCGGCGTCGAGTCCTTTCACGCGGTCGGCCACCGCATCGCGCGCCGTGGCGATGAGCACCGGCAACGTCTGGCCGCGCGCGCGCAACGTGCGCAGCACGTCGATACCGTCGCGGCGAGGCAAGCCCAGGTCGAGCAGCAGCGCGTCGTACGACTCGAGCGAGAGCACGTCGAGCGCACGCTGACCGTCGCCGACATGATCGACGGTCCAGCCGTCCTGGCGCAGTCCTTTCATGACGGCCGTAGCAATCATCGCATCGTCTTCCACCAACAAAATTCGCATGGCTTGAGCACCGGTTGAGACCCTCTCCGGGCGTGTCACTGGCGGCCGACGCAACGTTGTTTGCGCTTGCTTGATGTTGCCTTGACGTGACACTCGCCGGAATTCGACCCATTGTAGCGACAGTTCGTTGCATGACCGCCTTACAATGGCACGCATGGGCCGCGCATGGCAGACGCACGTCGCGGCCCCGCAACCCGCTTATCGCTTCGCCGCCGCGTCCGCATCGCCTTGCCTGTGCCCGTCGTGCATTCAGGCCGTACGGTTTCGCTGCGCGCAACACTGGAGACCCTCGCCCGTCATGCGCGTTCCTCGCCTGCTTCGCAGCGCCTCTCGCTCCCCCGACCTTTCGGGCTCACTGCGCAGCCCCCTTCATTCGCCACCATCGGGCCGCCTCATGAGCAACGTCGCTCGCGCGTGTTGCGCGGCGCTGGCACTCGCGATGGTCGTGAGCAGCCCGGTCGAGGCGAAGCCGCTCAAGCACGCGAAGATGCCCAGGGTACCGGCGAGCGCCGCACACGCCACGCCGCTGCCGCCCGAATTGGCGCGCGCGCTCGCAGCCAGCAAGGTCCCCGCCGCCCATGTGAGCGTGATCGTCGCGAAGGTCGACAACCCGCTGCAAACGCGGGGCCGCATCGGGCCGCCGCTGCTTGCCGTCAATGCCAACGTGCCGCGCAACCCGGCCTCGACGATGAAGCTCGTCACGACGATTGCGGCGCTCGACACGCTCGGCCCCGACTATCGCTGGCGCACGCAGGCCTTCACCGACGGCACATCCGACGGCCGCACGCTCAACGGCAATCTGTATTTCAAGGGCTCGGGCGACCCGAAGCTCGTGCCCGAGGAGATGGAGAAGTTCGTCGCCGAGTTGCATCACGCCGGGGTGACGAACATCAACGGCGACATCGTGCTCGACCGCTCCGCCTACAGCGCGGACATTGGCGACACCGGCGCCATCGATGGCGGTGACGACCGGCCGTACAACGTCGCACCGGATCCCCTGCTGTACTCATTCAAGGCGGTCTCGTTCAGCTTCACCGGCAATCCGAACGGCACCGTCGAGGTCGGCGTGCTGCCGCCGCTGGCGAACCTGCAAGTGGCAAACAACCTGTCGTCGACCGGCTCCGGCCACTGCGGCGACTGGCTCGCCCGCATTCACCCCACGCTGAACGCGATGGCCGACGGCAGTTACGTCGCGCACTTCTCGGGCACGTATCCGGCCTCGTGCGAGGACAAGGGCTGGAACGTGGCCGCCCCCGATCGCGATCAATTTTTCCTGGGAGGCTTCCGCGCCCTGTGGCAAGCCTCGGGCGGACAGTTCAACGGCAATGTGCGTACGGGCGTCGTGCCGCCGGGCGCTCACCTGCTCGTCACGCATCGCGGCCAAACGCTGGCCGAAGTCGTGCACGACATGAACAAGTTCAGCAACAACGTGATGGCCCGGCAACTGTTCCTGACACTGGGTCTCGCCGCCGACAACAACCGCACGCCAGCCAGCCTGACGCGCTCGCGCGACGTATTGAACCGCTGGCTCGACAAGAACGATCTCGCCATGCCGGGGCTCGTGGTGGAGAACGGCTCGGGTCTGTCGCGCATCGAACGTATCAGCGCGACCGAGTTGGCCAGTCTGCTGCAACACGGCATCAACAGTCCGACCGCCCAGGTGCTCATCGAATCGATGCCGACGGTCGGCGTCGACGGCACCATGCGCAATCGGCTGATGAATCGCGACGTCGCCGGCAACGCGCACATCAAGACCGGCACGCTCGACGATGTGGGGGCCGTGGCCGGCTATGTCGGCTCGCGCTCCGGCAACATCTACGTGGTGGTCTCGCTCGTGAACGATCCGCGGGCGAGCCAGGCCCGCGGGTTCAACGACGCGCTCATTTCGTGGGTCTACGAGAACGCGCCTTGATGGGGAAGCGGCGCACCGTCTGAAAAGGCGACTCGCCTGAGCGCATTTGACGTTTCCCTCTAACCGCCGCGCTGTCGCGTGCCATTCGCGTCAGAATAGACGTTCCATCGGTGCCACCGTCGCCAAGACGCCGGGGCACCGGTTCCGATGACCCCATCGTGAGGAGACGCGAGGTCATGAACGTCGAGTTGATCCTGCTGGCGCTCGCGCCGGTGTTCGTGCTGTGCATCGGTATCGAAGCCTGGTACTGGCGGCGCCGCCGCCCCGGCATGTACAGCCTGAAGGACACGATCAGCAACGCCACGCTCGCGCTCATGCACCAGGGTGCGGACAAACTGGCCTGGCTGCTCATCGTGCCGTTTTACGCGTGGCTCTACGACCATCACCGCCTCTATACGATGCCGGGCGGATGGCTCGGCTTCGCGCTGCTCTTCATCGTGCAGGACTTTCTCTACTACGTGTTTCATCGCGCCAGTCACCGAATCCGCTGGCTGTGGGCGGCACACGTCGTGCACCACTCGTCGGAGCGGCTCAACCTGTCGACGGCCTTTCGGCAAAGCCTGATGTATCCGGTCGCGGGCATGTGGCTGTTCTGGACGCCGATGGCGCTTATCGGCTTCACACCGATACAGATCGTCGGCGTGGTCCTGCTCAACCTCGCGTTCCAGTTCTTCGTACACACCCAGGCGATTCCGAAACTGGGCTGGCTGGAATACGTGCTGAATACGCCGTCGATTCACCGTGCCCATCACGCGCGCAATCCGCGCTATATCGATCGCAACTATGCCGGGGTACTGGTCGTCTGGGATCGGATGTTCGGGTCTTACGTGGAAGAAAGCGAGACCGAGCCGTGCGAATTCGGCATCGTCGATCCGATCCGCACGCACAATCCGATCACGCTGACATTTCACGAATGGCAGGCGATGGCGCGCGACGCGCTCACGATGCCGGGTTGGCGCAACAAGGCAATGGCGCTGTTCGGGCCGCCCGAGTGGCGACGCGCGTGGCAGGCGGCACAAGTCGCGGCAGGACAGACGGTCACGCCATCGGCCGGCGGATTATCGGGAAATATGGGAAATGTTGGGGACGTTGGGGCGTCGCGCCACACGCCTTGATCGTTGACGAGGCGCGATCGCCTCGCCAGCCCGCCACTGCGCGTTATGCGCGCTCGAATGCCGCTGCTGCGCGGCCCAGGCGGTCACCGACCGCCGCCCATGCCGGGGTGTCCGGCAGACGCTCGAACAGGATATGCGTGACATTGGCGCGGTCGAGCCGGCGCAGCATCGCGTAAAGGTCGGTCGCGAGCGCGGCGGGCGTGGCCGGTAGCACAACCTTCACGATATCGGCCGACGCCGACGCGTCGGCGGGCAGCTTGGCAAGCGTTGATGCGAAGGCCGCCACCGCCACGCGCTCGCCCCCGGGACGCATCGCCAGCGCGGGCGCAAATTGATCGGCATCGCACAGGTACAACGGTGTGCGCGGTGCGTAATGCGCCTTGAGCGTGCCCGAGGCCCGCGGCGCATCGGTGTCCTGCCCCGGCAGACGCGGCATCTCGCCGAGCACCTCGGCAATCTCCTCGGGCGTGATATGTCCGGGGCGCAGCAACGCGGGGAAGCCGCGCGACAGATCCACGATCGTCGACTCGATCCCCACGGCGGCCTCGCCGCCGTCGAGCACGTGGATGGTCACGCCCGGCAGTCCGGCGAACTCATCGCGCACGTGCTGCGCCGCCGTCGGACTGACTTGTCCGAAACGATTGGCCGAAGGGGCAGCCACACCGCCTTGTCCCCCGCTTCCGCCCTTGATCCGGGCAAACTCGCGCAGCAGTGCCTGCGCCACGGGATGCGACGGGCAACGCAGCCCCACCGAATCCTGCCCGCCGGAGACGGCATCGGGGATATGCGGCGCGCGCTTGAGAATCAATGTGAGCGGGCCGGGCCAGAAGGCATCCATCAGCTTGCGGGCGGCCGGCGTGACATCGTCGCTCCAGTAGCCGGGGTCGCCCTCTGGGGCGACGTGCACGATGACCGGATGATTCGCCGGGCGGCCTTTCGCGGCATAGATGGCCGCGATGGCCGTCGGGTTCTCCGCGTCGCCGCCAAGACCGTAAACCGTTTCCGTCGGGAACGCGACCAGCTCACCGGCCGCCAGTTGTTCGGCGGCCTTCGTGATCGCGTCTGCGGGTGGCATGACGATGTGCGGCGCTTGAGGCGACGTCATCGCTCAGTCTTCCAGCGGGATGTCGAGGCTTGCCGCCGCCGTCACGCACGCTTTGCGCGCTTCGTCCAGCGACGCGCCGGCAAACGTGATGTGGCCCATCTTGCGACCGACACGGGCGTCTTCCTTGCCATACAGATGCAGGCGTGCCGAGGGCAGCGCCACCACGTCCGCCCACGCGGGCGGGCGCGGCCGATCCTTGGCCTCGCCTTCGAACCAGACGTCGCCAAGCACGTTGAGCATCACCGCGGGCGAGTGCTGACGCGTCTCGCCGAGCGGCAGCCCGGCCATCGCACGCACCTGTTGTTCGAACTGGCTGGCCGCACAGGCGTCGATCGTGTAATGGCCGCTGTTGTGCGGACGCGGCGCCATTTCGTTGGCGACGAGCGAGCCGTCCTTGAGAATGAAGAACTCGACGCACAGCACGCCGACGTAATCCATTTGCGCCGCGATCCTGGCGGCCGCGGCGCGTGCGGCATCGGCCAGCGCCGGCGCGGCGTCGGGCGCAGGCACCGTCGTGGTCGCGAGAATGCCGTCGATGTGCACGTTCTGGGCGAGCGGATAGGTCGCGACTGCGCCGTCCGCACCACGGGCGCTCAGCACCGACACCTCGAAGGCCAGCGCGAGACGCTTCTCCAGCACGCAGGGCACGCCGCCGAGCGCCATATAAGCGTCGCGGGCCTCGGCAACCGTACTCACGCGCACCTGGCCCTTGCCGTCATAGCCCAGACGCGCCGTCTTCAAAATGCCCGGCAGCACACGTTCGATGGCCGCGTCGCCGATGGCCGCGAGCGCCTCGTTCGATTCGATGACCAGATGCGGGGCCACGGGCACGCCGCAGCTTTCGATGAAGCGCTTTTCCGCCACCCGGTCCTGCGCGATCGCGACACAGCGCCCGGCGGGGCTCACGGTCGTGGACGCGGCGAGGAAGTCGAGCGACTGCGCCGGCACGTTTTCGAACTCGGTCGACACGGCCGGGCACAGCGACGCCAGTTCGGCGAGCGCCGTCTCATCGCGATAATCGGCCACGATCAGGCGATCGGCCACGGCACCGGCGGGACAGCGCGGGTCCGGGTCCAGCACGCAGACCTTGTAGCCCATCGACTGGGCGGCAAAACAGAACATGCGGCCGAGTTGGCCACCGCCCAGCATACCCAGCCATTGGCCGGGAAGAACGGGCGCAGCAGAGGCAGAATTCATCTTGGTTGAGGCGCTGACAGTCGCAGGGACGTGTTGTTCTTTTACAGCGCGGGCAGGGTCATGCCGCGCGCCACTTCGGTCTGCTTCGCACGGAACGCGTCGAGCTTGCCGGCGAGCGTCTTGTCGTCGGCCGCCAACATCGCAACCGCAAACAATGCCGCGTTGGCCGCGCCCGCCTCACCAATGGCAAACGTGGCGACGGGCACGCCCTTGGGCATCTGCACGATCGAGAGCAGCGAATCTTCGCCGCGCAGATACTTGCTCGGCACCGGCA
Source organism: Pandoraea cepalis (assembly GCF_902459665.1). Taxonomy (GTDB): domain Bacteria; phylum Pseudomonadota; class Gammaproteobacteria; order Burkholderiales; family Burkholderiaceae; genus Pandoraea; species Pandoraea cepalis. The sequence continues at coordinate 145,451 of NZ_CABPSL010000008.1, forward strand.
CACCCAGCACCGGCACGGACGTCTTGGCAGCGATCATGCCCGGAAGATGCGCGGCACCGCCCGCGCCCGCGATGATCGCGACGAGTCCGCGCTCGCGTGCGGCTTCGGCATAGCGGAACATGTCGTCCGGCATACGGTGCGCGGAGACGACCTGTGCCTCATAGGGCACACCGAACTCGGCCAGCACGGCGGCCGCGTTCTTCATCACTTCCCAGTCCGAGTTGGACCCCATTACCACGCCAACGCGCGGGGCCACGGCTTGTTTCTCGCTCATGTCGTCAACGTCCCGCTCAGGCCAGTTGCTGGCCGGTCAGGCGCTCGAGCGCCTCGCGGTACTTGGCGGCCGTTTTCTCGACCACTTCGTCGGGCAGCTTCGGGGCGGGCGGGGTCTTGCCCCACGTCTGCGTCTCGAGCCAGTCGCGCACGAATTGCTTGTCGAACGACGGCGGGTTGCTGCCCACAACGTAAGAATCGGCCGGCCAGAAGCGCGACGAATCGGCTGTCAGCGCTTCGTCCATCAGGTGCAGCTTGCCCTCGTCGTCCAGACCGAATTCGAACTTCGTGTCGGCGATGATGATGCCGCGCGTGGCCGCATAGGCCGCCGCTTCCTTGTACAGACGAATCGAGATCTCGCGAATCTGCTCGGCCAGTTCACGGCCGATACGACTCACCATCTCGTCGAAGCTGATGTTCTCGTCGTGCTCGCCCAGCTCGGCCTTGGCCGCCGGGGTGAAGATCGGCTCGGGCAGTTGCTGCGCATTTTGCAGACCGGCGGGCAGCGTTACGCCGCACACGGCGCCCGTTGCCTGATAGTCCTTCCAGCCACTGCCGGCCAGATAGCCGCGCACCACCGCTTCCACGAGGATCGGCTTGAGGCGCTTGACCACGACCGCACGGCCGGCGACCTGAGCGGCTTCGTCGCTTGAGACGACCGACTCCGGCGCCACGCCCGTCAGGTGATTCGGCACGACGTGCGCGAGCTTGTCGAACCAGAAGTTGGCCATCTGGTTGAGCACGCGGCCCTTGCCCGGAATCGGCTCGCCCATGATCACGTCGAACGCCGAGAGGCGGTCCGTCGTCACGATCAGCAGCTTGTCGTCGCCGACGGCGTAGTTGTCGCGCACTTTGCCGCGCGAGAGCAGCGGCAGGCTCTTGAGGGAGGATTCGTACAGGGCGTTCGGAGCGGGGGTAGTCACGGCGGGACCCAATATCAGGAAGGGCAAAGGCGTAATTATACGCGCGTCGGGCGGCGTTTCACGAAGATGTGGGTCCGGCGTGGCGCCGAGCCCCCTCACCCTCGCTTCAATGTCCCGCGCCGGCTCCCCCCGACGCGCGCCCCCCTTACCCCTGCGGGTGGCGGAACCGAAGTTCCAGCCGCGCTTTTTCCGCCTCATGGATCAGCAACGCGACCACCGGCACCCGCGAGATCGGGTTCGTCAAATAGCCGTCTTGACGCAGGCACGCCCGATACCAGCCGGCCACCGACGAGGCTTCGTAATACTTGTTGTCGCACGTCAGCCCGTAATCGTCGAACGACACCAGGCGCACGGCGTCCGGGCTGTCCGGGTCGATATCGTCTTGAGAGATCCGGTCGATGTGCCCGTCGACATAGCTAGGGCTCAGGAATCGCACACCGCTCAGGGCATGGATTTCGTCTCGCAGCCAGAGCAATGCCGTGCCGGCCGGCAAGCCGCCCGAGGCAAGCAGCGGGGCGACGCGGTCAAAGTTCGCTTCCAGAATATCGGCTGCACGGCGACGCCCGGCGTCGGTCTGCCAGTCGATGGCCGCACCGCGCGCGGCGGTCAGTTCCGGCAGTCGCTGCCGGAGCAGATGCACTTTGCGCTCCCAGCGCGGCTCCCCTCGCCCCGGGCTGCGCAGCATATCGAGCAATCGGGCAAATTCCGCCATGAGATCGAAGCTGCGCGAGGCGACGTTAATATGGTGGTCGCTCGCCTCCGAACGCTGCGCGATCACTTGTGCCGCCAGATCGTTACGCACGTGCGCGTCACCGCACCGGAGTTGCAACGCCGCGCTGGCCGCCACGGCGCTTGGACGCGCAATGCCACGCTCCGAGCACACGAGCGCGATCTTGCCCGGGTTCTCTCGCATGAACGTTGCCACGCCCCGACCGGCACGCCATAGCACCTCGCGGGGAATCTGTGCGTCGAATCGCTCCATGCCCGTGAACTCCATGAACTGCACATGCGACAGTCCGCCGTCGAGGCCGACGGGCGACGCTTGCGGCGCAGCAGACCCGCGTGCGCCTCGCGCGCCGTGCATCACGCTCAGGATGTATCCGTCAATCGGGCGCTCGTGGTAACCCGGGGCACTCGTCGTGTCGATCGGCGCGTCACGAAGCTGCATGGCGCCCGGCTCGACGCAGAAGATCGCGCCGATCTGCGGATGGGTCTTGAGCATGCGGGTGAGCACCGAGGCCTCTGCCGGCGTCGCGGTCGGACCCACGATGAATTGATGCCCGCCCAATTCGATCAGGCCGAAGCGCGTACATTTGCCGTCCACACGGATGAGCGTCGACGTATTCACGCCATAGGCCTCGACCCACGGGTCCGCCCCTTCCCCGCTCGCCCACTCGGGCGCCGGGTCATCCGCCCCCCAGAGCGCGATCGGCACGGGCGTGTCGACCGTTGGCGTCGGGCGAGCCTGCCAGTCGGCGGCCATCGATCGCATGGATGTCGTGCGCACCGACGGCCCGGGTACCGGATCAGGTGTGGCGGCATGGACCTCGCCGGTCACATCGGCGCCGCGTTGCGGCGCGCGCGAGGACGCTGCCCGATTCGCGGCGGAGGTCATCGTCCTCGCCATGGACGAACGCCGCGACGGCGGCCGAGACGCCTCCTCGGAACTGGATAGCCCCAGGCACCAGGCGACGGTCTTGGGAAGGCGATTCAATGGCATCGATATCTCCGGGTGGCCCATCATTGGCATGGGCGGATTGGCGGGGGGCACCGGAGACTGCCACGCGATGTCGCACCGGACTTCAGGAATCGGCGGATCGCTGTCGTTTTGCACCCTCGCAATGCGGGCGCCTTCCCCGCCTGCCTGCGCGCCGGATGTTGCCTAGAATGGAAGCGTTCACCTGAACCAAGGCGCTGCCATGACGATCACATCGACACCCGGACCTGTCTGGCCGACCCGTGCAGGGCAATGCGTCGCAACCCTCGCCGCCGTGCTGGCGCTGGCGAGCCTGCCCGTGCTGGCGCAAACGGCGGCGCCGCACGCGGCCGCGCCGCCGTCTGCCGGGGCCCATGCGCACGCGCCCGCCCATCGGGCCAGTGGGGCACGCGCGGCATCCGGAACGTCGAGCACGACGGCCACCGCCGACACCACCGAGCGGCCCACGCTACCCAGGCTGGTGGCGATCGCCACGCCGGAAAACGACGACGGCATTCCGCGTTTCGCCCTGTTTGCCGCGCGCGATATCGAACAGTTGGGTTTGCAGTTCCCGGCGCAAGACGGCGTCGCCCCCGCCGATATCGAGGTCGTCGTCACGATGAGCCTGCGCGACAGCGCCACCGCACGGATGCGTGATTTCTCGCGTCAGCATATGAACGAACCGATGACGCTGATCGTCGACGGCGTGGAAATGCTGACCGCCACGATCCGCTCGGAGTTGGGCGGCAAGTTTCAATTGCAGATGCCAAAAGAAAAAGCCCGGCTTCTGTTCCAGCGTGTGCTGGCCAAAGCCGGGCCTGCGACCTGAGCGTCGTGTGCCTTCGAGCGGATTGCCTCGTCGGCGCCACGCCGCCCCGGCCGGGCAGCAAGCCATGCGGGAGAACCCCGGCATGGCCGTGATGCAGGTGATTACTTCACGATCTGCGAGAGATCGCCGCTCTTGTACTTCTCGGCCATCTTCTCGAGCGCGACCGGCTTGATCTTGCCGGCCTGACCTTCGCAACCGAACGACAGATAGCGCGCCTTGCACACCAGCTTGGCGGCTTCGCGAGCCGGCTTGAGGTAGTCGCGCGGGTCGAACTTGCTCGGGTTTTCGAACAGATAGCGACGGATCGCGCCGGTCATCGCCAAACGGATGTCGGTATCGATGTTGATCTTGCGCACGCCGTGCTTGATGCCTTCGACGATCTCTTCGACCGGCACGCCGTACGTTTCCTTCATGTCGCCGCCGAATTCACGGATCTCGGCGAGCAGTTCCTGCGGCACCGACGACGAGCCGTGCATCACGAGGTGGGTATTCGGAATGCGGCGGTGGATTTCCTTGATGCGGTCGATGGCGAGAATGTCGCCCGTCGGCTTGCGACTGAACTTGTAGGCGCCGTGCGAGGTGCCGATGGCGATGGCCAACGCGTCGCATTGCGTCTGGTTCACGAAGTCGGCGGCCTGATCGGGGTCGGTCAGCAGTTGCTCGCGGGTCATCGTGCCGTCGGCGCCGTGGCCGTCTTCCTTGTCGCCCTTCATCGTTTCGAGCGAACCCAGCACGCCCAGCTCGGCTTCCACCGTCACGCCGATGTAGTGCGAGAACTCGACCACTTTCTTCGACACTTCGACGTTGTACTCGTAGCTGGCAACCGATTTGCCGTCGGCTTCGAGCGAGCCGTCCATCATCACGCTCGAGAAGCCGCTCTTGATCGCGGCCATACACACGGCCGGCGACTGGCCGTGATCCTGGTGCATCACCACCGGGATGTGCGGATACGCTTCCACGGCGGCCGAGATCAGGTGACGCAGGAACGCTTCGCCGGCGTACTTGCGAGCACCGGCGGAGGCCTGCATGATGACCGGCGCACCGACTTCGTCGGCGGCGGCCATGATGGCGGAAACCTGCTCCAGATTGTTGACGTTGAAGGCCGGCAGACCGTAGCCGTTTTCGGCGGCATGGTCGAGCAGCTGTCGCATAGAGACTAGGGGCATGATGTTCTCCTTGGAATCACAAAACTAAGCAAATCTTTCCTCGATCCAGAAGTGCCCCTCATGACGACGGCTCGCTGGCGGCGTGGCGTTTGCGCCTTGCCGCACTCGCGCGGCCCCTTCGTCATGCCTGGCCCACCTGGACGATTTTCAACGTATTGGTACCACCGGGTTGTCCCATCGGCTCGCCCACGGTCAACACGATCGTGTCGCCGCGCTTGACCACCCCGCGCGAGAGCAGCAGTTGCTCGGCCTGCTTGAGCGCGTGATCGCGGTCGAGCGTGGCGTCGGCACGCATCGCGTAGACGTTGCGGTACAGCGCCAGCTTGCGATGGCTGCCGAGCTGCGACGTCAGCGCAAAAATCGGCACATGGATCTTGTGGCGAGACAGCCACAACGCGGTCGCGCCCGATTCGGTCAGCGCCACGATGGCTTTCGCGCCAAGATGATACGCGGTAAACAACGCGCCGGCCGCAATCGTTTGGTCGATGCGCGTAAAAGTCTGATCGAGCCAGTCGCGATCGAGTTCCACCATCTCCGAGCGCTCGGCTTCGACGCAGATCGCCGCCATCGTCTCGATGGTTTCGACCGGATACTTGCCCGCGGCGCTCTCGGCCGAGAGCATCACGGCGTCGGTGCCATCGAGCACGGCGTTGGCGACGTCCGAGACTTCGGCGCGGGTCGGCACCGGGTTGTGGATCATCGACTCCATCATCTGCGTGGCCGTGATGGTGGTCTTGTTCATCTCGCGCGCAAGCTTGATCATGCGCTTCTGCAGCCCCGGCACCGCGGCGTTGCCCACTTCGATGGCCAGATCGCCCCGTGCAACCATGATGCAGTCCGACGCCGCCAGAATCTCTTCAAGCGCCGGAATGGCTTCTGCGCGCTCGATCTTGGCGATCATCAGCGGCTTGATGCCGTACGGCTCGCCGGCCACGTTGGCCAGACGGCGCGCCATTTCCATGTCGGTGGCGTTCTTCGGGAAGGAGACCGCGACATAATCGGCGCCCAGCGCCATCGCGGTCTTGATGTCTTCCATGTCCTTGGCCGTGAGCGCCGGTGCCGTCAGCCCACCGCCCTGGCGGTTGATACCCTTGTTGTTCGACAGATCGCCGCCGACCTTCACGGTCGTATGAATCTCGCTGCCGAGCACGCGATCGACGATCAGCACGATCAGGCCGTCGTTGAGCAGCAGCACGTCGCCCGTGCGCACGTCGCGCGGCAGTTCCTTGTAGTCGAGCCCGACGCGCTCTTCGTTACCGACTTCGCAGGCGGCGTCCAGGATGAACTTCGCGCCCGCCTCGAGCGTGGCCTTGCCGTTCTCGAACTTGCCGACGCGAATCTTCGGACCCTGGAGGTCGGCCATGATGGCCACTTCGCGGCCAGCCGCCTTGGCGGCCGCGCGCACCATCTCGGCGCGCTCGATGTGGTCCTGCGCCTTGCCGTGCGAGAAATTCAGGCGAACGACATCGACGCCGGCGGCGATCATGCGCGAGAGCACTTCCGGCGTGCTCGATGCCGGACCGATGGTGGCGACGATCTTGGTGGAGCGGTTCATTACATCCATCTCTTCATCCTCTTTGGGTAACAGCGCATTCGACATGTCTGGCGCTTAGCGATTTGTAGCGCATTTAGGCCGCCACAGGTTAACCAAAAAGTTCGTATTGTCCGTACGAAATCGTTTGATTCGATCTTAGATGTTCGCAATAAACCGATCGAAACCGCCCCAATCGTGCCCGCCTTCGACCGGGAAACCGGCCTGCGAGCCCCGCTCCACCTGGCGCCGCGCGATCAGTTGCCCTCGCTGGCGCGTTGTTGCAGCACGTCGACGGCCGGCAGTGTCTTGCCTTCGAGGAATTCGAGGAACGCGCCGCCACCGGTCGAGATATAGCTGACCTGGTCGGCAATACCGTACTTGGCGATGGCGGCGAGCGTATCGCCGCCCCCGGCGATCGAGAAGCCCTTGGCGGCGGCAATCGCGCGCGCCAGCGTCTCGGTGCCGTGACCGAACTGATCGAATTCGAACACGCCCACCGGGCCGTTCCACACGATCGTGCCCGCGCCCGCCAGTTGCTCGGCCAGCGTGGCAGCCGTTTGCGGACCGATGTCGAGAATCATGTCGTCGGCGGCCACGTCGCTGGCGGCCTTCACCGTCGCCTCAGCCGTCGCGCTGAATTCCTTGGCGCATACGACGTCCGTCGGAATCGGCACCGAGGCCCCACGCGCGGCCATCGCGTCGATGATCGAACGGGCCTGCCCGACCAGATCGGCTTCGGCGAGCGACTTGCCGATCGGCAGGCCGGCGGCCAGCATGAACGTGTTGGCAATGCCGCCGCCCACGATCAGGTGGTCGACCTTGTCGGCGAGCGACTGCAGAATGGTGAGCTTGGTCGAGACCTTGGAGCCGGCTACGATGGCCACGAGCGGGCGAGCCGGGGCGTTCAGCGCCTTGCCGAGCGCTTCGAGTTCGGCGGCGAGCAGCGGGCCGGCACAGGCGACGGGCGCATACTTGGCGATGCCGTGCGTCGTGGCTTCGGCGCGGTGGGCGGTGCCGAACGCGTCGTTCACGTACACGTCGCACAGCGCGGCCATCTTTCGCGCCAGTTCGTCGTTGTCCTTCTTCTCGCCCCTGTTGACGCGGCAGTTCTCCAGCAGCACGACCGTGCCCGGCGCCACCTCAAAACCGCCGTCGACCCAGTTGGCGATCAGCTTCACCTCGCGGCCCAGCAGTTCGGACAGGCGTTGCGCAACCGGTGCCAGTGAGTCGGCGGGCTTGAATTCGCCTTCCGTCGGACGGCCCAGATGCGACGTGACCATGACGGCCGCACCGGCGTCGAGCGCCATCTGGATGGCCGGCACCGAGGCGCGGATACGCGTGTCTTCCGTGATGCGGCCCGCATCGTCTTGCGGCACGTTCATATCGGCGCGGATGAAGACACGTTTGCCTGCCAGGCGACCCTGGGCGATCAAATCGGAAAGACGTACGACGGAAGCCATGAGAATCCGGAATAAATGGTGGGAAAAACATGCATTTTAACTGATCCGCCCGTCCAGATGCCCATTTTGGCCGACGAGGGTTCCGCCTACAGGAACAGACGGCAGAGCGTGTAGACGGCCATGCCGACGATAATCATCTCGATCATGTTGCGTCGCCAGACGAACCAGCCGGTGGCGGCCACGGCCGCGGCCAGCTTGGGATTGTGCAGATGCAGCGAGAACTGGTGATCGAGCAGCAGCACCTCGGGCACCACAATGACGGCGAGCGCCGCCGCCGGCGCATAGCGCAGCGCGCGTTGCAGGCGCTGCGGCAGCGTCACGCGGTCTCCCGCGAGCAGAAAAAACGTGCGCGTGACGATGGTGATGGCCGTCATCGCCACGAAGGAGAGCCAGATTTCGACCGTACTCATGGGCGACGCTCTCCCGAACGACTGGACTGCGCGCCGTCGCGCGCGGCCGCGGGGGGATTCGCCAACGCGAGCCGCTTCGCCTGACGCGCCGAAAGTTCGTCGCAAACCATGCCGGCAGCGAGCGCGCCGACCACCCCGAGCACGAGATTGAGCCGATACGGCAAGTCGAAGGCGAGCAGGCCGAGGACCGATGCCAGCGTGACCGCCAGCATCGTCGAGCGACTGGTGATCGTGTGAACCATCATCGGAATGAGGGCGAGCGTGCCCGCGAAGGCGAGGCCCCAGCTATCCGGCACGAGTGCGCCGAGCAGGATGCCGAGAATCGACGACACGTGCCAGACCGCCCAATTGCTGAGCGTAATGCCGTAGTAGGTCCCCTCCTTGCCCGGGACATAGCCGCTCGCGAACTTCCGGTTCATGAACATCACGAATCCGAGGTCGCCATTGACATAGCCGAGCACGATGCGCCGCGGCAGCGACAAATAAGAGAAATGCGGCTGGAGCGCGGCGCTGAAGATCACAAAGCGCAGATTGACGATGCCGACCGTGAGCAGAATCGTCCACAACGGCATGCCGGCGGCGAACAGCGGCAACGAGGCCAACTGGGCCGATCCGGCATAGAGCATCAGGCTCATGCCGATGGCCTGGGGCACCGTCAGTATCGATTTGCCCATGGCGACCCCGGTCACGAGTCCCCACGAGAAGATGGCCGGCAACAGCGGCGAAATAATGCGGAAACCGGCCCTGAACCCGTCACGTTCAGCGGCTGGCAGACGAAGCATTGGCATGGTCGGCTTGGGGGGCGAGCACCGAGCCGTTCGGCGCAGTGTCTGGCATTGCGGGGCAAAGCGGTCCCGACGGCGCCCGGCACGCCCATGATGACCGCTGGCGGTCACAGCGCCCGCCAGGGTTGCCGGAGTGTCTCCTGAATATCGTCATCGTTGGCGGCGAGCGTCCGGTCATTATAGCCAGGGTAAATATTTACTTACCACGTCGAAAGCGCATATCCGGGCGTTTTTGCGAGGGCAACGGACGAGGTGTCGCGTACGCGCCACGCGGGGCTTCGACGGTGACAAAAACTGGCATGCGTCGCGGCTGCAGGCGCTGCGAGCCGTCCGCAAAGGGCCGTGGCTGCTTTACAATAGCGACTTTTGGCAAGCGTGCGGGCGACGGCTTCGTCCTTTGCACCGGCCATGCAATCCCCAATCGTCCGAATACCCATCACGGTCCGAACCCCATGAGCGAAGTCAAACAAATGCCGGTCGTCGAAGTCGGCGCTGAAGATCTGCCGGTCCATTGCCCGAATCCGAAGATGGAAGCCTGGAGCGCCCATCCGCGCGTGTTCATCGATGTGACGCATGGTGAAGCGGCCTGTCCGTACTGCGGCACGCGTTATCGCGTGAAGGCCGGGGTCGTGCTCAAGGGTCACCACTGAGCCGGCTGCCGTTGCTCCAACCGGGCGCAGCCGCCTGCGGTTGCGCTGTACCGCCCGGTTGACTGTCCGTATCTTCGCAACGCTTAACGTTTAGAGTCTCCGCCACGATGCATAAAGCCTTGGTGATCGCCCCCAACTGGATTGGGGACGCGCTGATGGCGCAGCCGTTGTTCACCCTGCTCAAGCGCCTGCATCCGCGTCTGACCATCGACGCGATCGCGCCCAGCTGGGTCGCCCCGGTGCTGGAACGCATGCCGGAGATTTCGCGCGTCGTCGCCACCGACCTCGCGCACGGCAAGTTGCAGCCGCTGGAGCGCTACCGGCTCGCGAGCGTGCTCGCCGACGAGGGGTACGACGCCGCCTATGTGCTGCCGAACTCGCTGAAGTCGTCGCTGATTCCGTGGCTGGCGCGCATTCCGTTGCGCATTGGCTACAAGGGCGAGCACCGCTACGGTCTGCTCAACGTGCGCCACGCCAATCCGCGCAAAGACGAGCGGCCGCCCATGGTGCGGCACTACGCTGCGCTCGCGTTCGCGCCCGGGGCCAAGTTGCCCGATGCGCTGCCCACGCCGCGCATCGACGCCGACCTGAACGAGTCGGCGCGTGTCTTCGCGCGCTTCGGCCTCGATCTGCGCGTACCGCTCGTGGTGTTCTGCCCGGGTGCAGAGTTCGGTCCGGCCAAGCGCTGGCCGCCGGGCCATTTCGCGCAATTGGCTCAGTTGGTTCGCCGCTCGTTCCCGTATGCGCAAATTATTGCGCTCGGCTCGGGCAAGGACGGTGCGCTCGCGCAGCAAATCGCCGCCGATGCGCCGTTCGTGCGCAACCTGTGTGGACAGACGTCGCTGGCCGAGGCGTGCGCGCTGCTGGCCCGCGCCAATGCGGTGGTGAGCAACGACTCGGGCCTGATGCATGTGACGGCCGCATTGCGCCGCCCGCAGATTGCCCTGTTCGGTTCGTCCGATCCGCGCCACACACCGCCGCTGTCCGACCAGGCGCATATCCTGTGGCTACAATTGGAGTGCAGCCCGTGTTTTGCCCGCGAATGCCCGTTGGGCCACACCCGCTGCCTCAATGAGCTGATGCCCGAGCACGTATTCGCGAATTTGCGCAACATCCTGCTCACGCAGCGCTGATGTGGTCCATGACGGCGGCGCGCTTAGCTCGATTCCGGTAACACTCAACGGTAAATCCACATGCCACGTTTTGTCCGTCTGTTCGATGCCGCCAGTGAAACCATCACGGCCTTTTACGATGCGCTGCGCCGTGGGCAGACGGATCGCGCCATGTCGCTGTGGGCGAACGAGGATTTCGTCAGCTATATTCGCGCCGACGGCACCCGATGGGACGGTCTGGAACAGATCCGCAACGGTCTGGTCGCCCAGTTCACGCAAAGCGTGGTGCTCATCGACTCGCTGGATACGACCGAGTACGACACCGTTGGCACGGTCGTGCACACGGCGACCGAAGCAATGCGCGTCGGCAAGGAAGACGCCGGCCAGACGACCGCCCAGCTCATCCACACGACATACGTGCTGGTGCACGAGCAGGGCGACTGGCGCTTCGCCCATATCCACTCCAGCCCGTTGCCGCCGCATGCTGTCGAGCAGTTCAGCCTGATGATGCACGCGCGTCCGGACGGGCTGCACTGATCTGTACGGTACGACCATGACGGCGCGCCCCGCGACGTTTCTTCCCCTGGATTACCGGGCACCCCGGTGGCTGCCCGACGGGCACAGCCAGACGATCTACCCGGCGCTGCTGGGTCGACGCCCGTGCGTCGAATTCCGTCGCGAAACGTGGGACACGCCCGACGGCGACTTCGTCGATGTCGACTGGCTGGTTGCCCCGCCCGCGGCGCAGAAAGCCCCGCCCGCGCCCGAAGGGCTGGTGGAGACACCGCTCGTCGTGCTCTTCCATGGACTGGAGGGCGGGTCCGGCAGCCACTACGCCCGCACCCTGATGCGCGAAGTCGAAGCGCAGGGGTGGCGCGGCGTGATTCCCCACTTCCGCAGTTGCAGCGGCCGCATGAACCGCGCGCCGCGCTTTTATCACTCCGGCGACAGTACCGAGGTCGACTGGATGTTGCGGCGCTTGCGTGCGAACGCGTCCGGCCCGATCTTTGCGGCGGGCGTGTCGCTGGGCGGCAATGTATTGCTGCGCTGGCTCGGCGAGCGCGAGGGGCATGCGGCGCAAGTGGTGAGTGCCGCGTGCGCGATTTCGGCGCCGCTCGATTTACGCGCGGGCGGACTGGCGCTCTCGCACGGTTTCAATATGGTGTACACGCGCAATTTTCTCGGCACGCTCAAAAAGAAGGCGCTCGCGAAGCTCGACCAATACCCCGGGCTGTACGACCGCGATCGGATGATGGCCGCGCGCGATCTCGGCGAATTCGATCATGTGGTGACGGCCCCCTTGCATGGTTACCACAGCGCCTTCGACTATTACACGCGCGCGTCGAGCAAGCCGATTCTGCCGGCCATCGAAGTGCCGACGCTGGTCATCAATGCCCGCAACGACCCGTTCCAGCCGGCCAATGTGTTGCCGGGCGAAGACGACGTCGGTCGCCACGTGCGACTCCTGCAGCCGGCGCACGGCGGACACGTCGGCTTCATGAGTGGGCCGTTTCCGGGCGGCATGACATGGATGCCGCACACGGTCATCGATTACTTCCGTCAATTTTTGCCGACTCCGGCCTGAAGGTGCCTTATGGATGAAATCGTTCGACAGGCGATGGCCAAGTGGCCCAACGTGCCGCATTGTTACGGCTGGCTCGCGCTCGACCGTCGCGGTCAGTGGCGCATGCGCGACGACGCGGCGCAGGCGGCGGGCACGGCTGGCGATCCGATTCGTCATGCGGCGCTCGTCGCGTTCATCGCGCGCAATTACGCCAGCGACGACGCCGGGCGGTGGTACTTCCAGAATGGGCCGCAACGTGTGTACGTGGCGCTTGCGTACGCCCCGTTTGTGGTTCGGCTGACGTGGGATGCCGTGGCGAACGACGGTCGCGGCGCACCGGTGTTGACGGACCAACTGGGCCATGCTTTCGTGCCGCAGGCGTGTCTGCTCGACGAGGACGGCAACGTCGCGTTCGTGGGCGCGGTGTCTGGCGGCGAGGGGAATGGGAGGTCGACGCCGAACGCGCCGCTCGCGTTGCTGCACGATCACGACATCGATCTGCTCACGCAGGTGTCCGATCTGGCGCAGGCCTTCGAGATTGCGCAAACGTCGGACGATACTGCCGACGCCAAGGGCGCGGTGCGGCTGCATTGGCGCAACGGCGACTCACTCCCGTTCGCGACGACCCATGCGGGCACCCTGCCGCAGACTTATGGGTTCGAGCGGGATCCGCAGGCGCCCGAGTCGTTGAGTCGTTGAGTCGTTGAGTCGTTGTGCCGCTGAGCCATTGAGCCATTGAGCCATTGAGCCACTTAGCCACTGACGCGGAGAGAAGCGCGCGAACCGCCGCTTATCCCCTTATCCGGCCAGTTTGCCGAAGTCCTTCTCGTCTTCCTTGTCGTCCTTGTAGCGGCGCTGGAACTCGTGAAGTCGCGCGTCGATGACCGACATCTCGTAAAAGCTGGCGTCGCCGGCCTCGCGCGCGAGCTTCAACTGGCTGACGGCCGCCATCCATTGCCCTTGCAGCGCATATTGTTCCGCCAATGCTGCGTGCTGACGCGTCCGCTTGCCGGCCGCGGCCCATGCCCCTGCCAGCGCCCGCCACCAGATGGGCTCGCTTCGATAGCGCTCGACCTGCCCTTGTAGGAACTTCGTTGCGTCGGGAATCCGCTGGCTGGCGACCAAGGCGTCGGCATAAGCCATATCGGCGGCCTGCGAGAGTGGGAATGCAGCACGCGCCTGCGCGGCGACGCGCAAGGCTTCGTCCGGCTGGCCCGACAAGCGCGCGATATCCGACGCCAGCACAGCCAGACTCGGCGTGCCCGGCCCCGTGCCACCGAAGGCCGCGCGCGACTTCTCCAGCGCCTCGCGCGCCGGCGCCCAGCGACGCTGCTTGAACTCGGCCAGCGCCACCGCGTACCATGCCGCCGCCACATTCGATGTGGTCTGCGCGCGGATCGCTGTGCGTTGCGCGTCGGCGATCGCCGCGTAATCGCTCGCGGACTTCTGCTGCAAGACGAGCGAGCGCGCCCGCACAAACGCATATTCGGGCGACTGCACGGGCTGACGATAAGCGGCAGTGCGCGAGCGATTGAGCATGTCGGCGATGCGATCCGTCGTCAGCGGGTGAGTCCGGACATATTCCGGCACGCCGGCTTCGTTGATCGAATCCGCGCGTTGCAAACGCTCGAAGAAGGTCGGCATCGCGTACGTGTCGAAGCCTGCCGCCTGGAGCAACTGAAAGCCGACGCGATCGGCCTCACGTTCCGCATCGCGCGAAAAACGCAGTTGCCGATCGACGGCAAGGCCTTGCCCGCCCATCGCGATTCCCATGCCGAGATCCGGGCTCCGTGCCCCGATGCCGGCGAGCAGACCGAGCAACATGCCGCCGAGGGCGATCCACGAGTTCTGCGACTGTTGGCCGAGCATGCGCGCGATGTGATGTTGCAGAACGTGCCCCGTCTCGTGTCCGATCACAGAAGCGAGTTCCGACTCGGTGCGCGTCGCGACGATCAATCCCGTGTTGATGCCGATGAAGCCCCCCGGCAGCGAGAAGGCGTTGATGTCCGAATCACGCACCACGAAGAATTCGAAACTCTGACTGGCGTCGAGTCCCACTGTGTGCGCGGCCGCCACGAGCTTGCCACCCAGGGCATTGACGTAATCGGACAGCAGCAGATCCGACAGATAATCGGGATCGGCGCGAATCTCTCGCATCACGCGCTCGCCGAGCTTGCGCTCCATCGCCGGCGACAAGTCCGCGGCAGAACTCTGGCCGAGGGACGGGAGCGACTGCGCGGCCGCCTGGGTGGGGATGACGGCGGCGGCGAACGTCATTGCCGTCATTACGGGCAGCATGGCCAACGCCATGAAACGCCGCCACCGGGCGACGTGGCGCTCGGGGTGAGGCGGCTGGGACGACGGCTTCGGCATGGAGGTCATGCGCATCATGCGCCAGATGGGCGCCCTGGACCGGGCAATGAGAACGCGCGACACATGGGAATCAGGCGAGAGATGCCGATGGCGGCGCGAAACGAACATAACGAGCGGAACGAACGCGTCATGGAAATGGGCGCCGCTTGGCGCTGATCATTCAGGGCTGCTGCTATGATAGCAGCCAGACGCAGACGTTCCGCGGCATCGCCAAAACGTCGTCAATATAGGCATAACTCATCCGAAACGGCGCTATCCTTTCGCTCGCAAAAGGCGCTCGCGAACCGTCTCCCGACACTATCGCAACCTCTTCTCAGCATCGACTCATGGCAGAACTCACCCATTTCGACACCGCCGGACAGGCCCACATGGTTGATGTCGGCAGCAAGGACAGCACGCATCGTATTGCCGTGGCGCGTGGCACCATTCAGATGAAGCCGGAAACGCTGGCGCTGATTCGCACCGGCACGGCCAAGAAAGGTGACGTACTGGGTATTGCTCGTATTGCGGCCATCCAAGGCGCCAAGCGCACCGCCGATCTGATTCCGCTGTGTCATCCGCTCGCGCTTACGCGTGTGACGGTCGAGTTTCTGGTGGACGACGGCGCGAATGCCGTCCACTGCCGCGCGCAGGTCGAAACCGTCGGTCGCACGGGGGTGGAGATGGAAGCGCTCACCGCGGTTCAAGTCGGCTTGCTGACGATCTATGACATGTGCAAGGCCGTCGATCGCGGCATGACGATCAGCGACGTGCGCGTGCTGGAGAAGCACGGCGGGAAGTCGGGCGATTGGGTGGCGCAGGACTAAGCCAGCGGCGGAGTCCTAGACACCCGACACCAAAGATGGCGGGCTCGCTATGCGAACCGCCCCATCCAGTCAACACACGCCGCGTCACGCGGCGGCGACCTTGCCCGCGCCCTGACGTTGGGGCCAGAAGTACCACACTGCTCCCAGCGCTTGCAGTGCGATCAGGCCCGTCCAAGCGGAGAAATGCGCCTGCGCGCTGTGCGCCGCGTAAGTGCCGAGCACGGCCCCGACGCCCACCTGACACAAGAAGATCAACAGAAAGATGACGAGCGTGAGCGACGTATTGACGCGCCCGATCAACGTGCCGTGGAAATGCTCCGCCAACACCGCATACGACAGGATGCCCGTGCCACCGAAGATGCCATAGGCGGCCCAAAGCCAGACCGGCGGAATCGGCGCACGCATCAACAACAGCGACTGCACCACGACGAACAGCACCATCCCGGCGCCGGAAAATGCGAACACGCTCACGCCACGGCGTTCGAGCGAGCGCGCGGCCGCACCGAACACCACGCTCCCGGCCATCATCGCAAGCCCCACGACCGACACCAGCGAGGCAGCCTGCGAGGCCGACAGCCCTTCAACGTCGCGCATGAACGGCGCCATCCATAGCGATTGCATTGCGTAGAACACGCCCTGCGTGACCCCCGAGAGCGAAGTCACTTTCCAGAACATTCCGCTTCCCAGCACCTGACGCACGCCCTTGAGCGCCTCGGACAACCCGCCTTGCGCGTGCGACCCCGGCTTCTCGGGCGCGCCGAACCAAAGCGCGACCGACATGAAAACGGTTAACGCCGCCAGTCCGAACGACACGATGCGCCAGTCGGTCAGCCCGAGCAGCCAGTTGAGCGGTGTTCCCACCACGACGCCGCCCATGCCGCCCACGGCCATCACCAGGCCGTTGAGCAGCGGCAGACGTGCTACCGGAAACCATTGCGCCAATGCCTTGAAGGCGCTGCCCAGACACACCGACACGCCGACGCCGATCAGCAAGCGTCCCGCCATCAGCGCGCCGACGCCTTGGGCCAGTCCGAACAGCGCGGCGCCCGCAGCCGCGAGCAGCAGCACCAGCGACGCCACCCGGCGCGGGCCGAACTTGTCGAGCAGCACGCCCGCGGGCAATTGCGCCCCGGCAAACCCGAGGAAATAGAGGCTCGTCAACAACCCGAGGTCGGCCGACGAGAGGCCGAGATCGCGCGTCATATACGGCGCAAACCCAATATTCACGCCGCGGTACACGTAGGAAACGAAGTATCCGCAGGCGAACAGGACGAAGATGCGAAGTGCCTTCGACATGAAGCCATACCTTAGTCATTTGCTCGGGTATCGATTGTCGGCGGAACGCCGCCGTGAAGCCAACGAAACCTTTGCGCCCGTATTGTGAGTAGAATTTGACGTCATGATTCCCCACCTCCCTCCCCTCCAATCGCTGCGTGCACTTGAAGCTGCTGCCCGCCACCGTAGCTTTACGCGGGCGGCCGACGAATTGAATTTGACGCACAGCGCCGTAAGTCATCACATGCGCTCGCTCGAACAGCAACTCGGCACGGCGCTGTTTCGTCGCGTGGGGGCCCGCATGATCCCGACCAGTGTCGGGGCGCGTCTGGCCGAGCGAGTACGCGTTGGGATGTCGGAACTCATTGAGGCGATGACGGAAGCCCGGGCGGGCACGGCGTCGGGCGCGTCGCCCGCCGTCGTTCGTCTGGAAATCAGCGTCATGACCGATCTGGCGGCCCAATGGCTGATTCCTCGGCTGGGCCGCTTTAGCGAGCAGCAGCCCCATATCGATCTGGTGGTGCGAATTCACGCGGATATTGCCGCGCCCGATCCGTATTCGGTCGACGTCGGCATTTGGCATCAACGGGTCGAAGCGACCGGGTTCGTCACGCGCAAGCTGCTCGACGACTATGTGATCGCCGTGTGCCACCCCGATCTGATCGCGCGTGTGCCCGGGTTCACGGTGGCCGATACGCACAAACTGCCGATGCTGCGCTTCGCCTATCGATCATGGCGCGATTGGCAGGTCGCCGCCGGACTGACGCCACATGAGCCGACGCGCGGGCCGATTTTCGACGACTCCGGGTTGCTCCTGCGTGCCGCCATGGCCGGACAAGGTGTCGCCACCACACGCAGCTTGCTCGTGCGCGATGCGCTCGCGTCCGGCGAGCTGGTGCAGATTGGCGATATCCGCATTGCGCCGAGCCTTGAATATCACGTGAGCTGGCGGGAAAACCATCCGCGCGAGCGCGCGATTCACGCCTTCTGGCAGTGGATGCAGGATGAGATTGCGGCCACAACTCCGCTTGCCGTACCCAGTCTGCGACGCGGCGACGGTAACGGCAACAGCGACGTGCCGATCGCCCAGGCATAAAAAAACGGCAACGAATTCCGAAGAATTCGTTGCCGTTTCCGGTGCGGACTTGCGCCACCGAATCGAAGATTCCGTGACGAAGTCCGGCGACCGGGGCAGGTGGGGTGCCTTGCGGCGCCCCGTCATGCCGTCTCTTGCGAGACTTACATGCCCATGCCCATGCCGCCCATACCGCCCATGTCACCCATGCCGCCAGCCATCGGAGCATCTTCCTTCGGCAGTTCGGCAACGGCGCAATCGGTCGTGAGCAGCAGGCCCGACACCGAAGCGGCGTTTTGCAGTGCGGTGCGGGTGACCTTCGTCGGATCCACAACGCCCATTTCCACCAGGTCGCCGTACTCGCCGCTCGAAGCGTTGTAGCCGTAGTTGCCCTTGCCGGCAATCACGTTGGCCACAACGACGCTGGCTTCTTCGCCGCCGTTGGCGACGATCTGGCGCAGCGGTTCTTCCATGGCGCGCAGAACGATCTTGATACCGGCGTCCTGGTCAGGGTTGGCACCCTTGATGTCGGCCACGGCCACGCGAGCACGCAGCAGCGCAACACCACCGCCCGGGACGATGCCTTCTTCCACGGCAGCGCGGGTAGCGTGCAGCGCGTCTTCGACGCGTGCCTTCTTTTCCTTCATTTCGACTTCGGTCGCAGCGCCGACCTTGATCACGGCAACACCGCCGGCCAGCTTGGCCACGCGCTCTTGCAGCTTTTCACGGTCGTAGTCGCTCGTGGCTTCTTCGATCTGGGCACGGATTTGCTTGACGCGGGCTTCGATGTTCACGCCTTCGCCGGCACCATCGATGATGATGGTGTTTTCCTTGCCGATTTCGATGCGCTTGGCTTGGCCCAGTTCGTTGAGCGTGGCCTTTTCCAGCGTCAGGCCGATTTCTTCGGCGATGACTTGGCCGCCCGTCAGGATGGCGATGTCTTCCAGCATGGCCTTGCGGCGGTCGCCGAAGCCCGGAGCCTTGACGGCGCAGGTCTTCAGGATGCCACGGATGTTGTTGACCACCAGCGTTGCCAGGGCTTCGCCCTCGACGTCTTCGGCGATGATCAGCAGCGGACGGCCAGCCTTGGCGACTTGCTCGAGCACCGGCAGCAGGTCACGGATGTTCGACACCTTCTTGTCGAACAGCAGGACGAACGGGTTTTCCAGGATCGCGACTTGCTTTTCCGGGGTGTTGATGAAGTACGGCGAGAGGTAGCCGCGGTCGAATTGCATACCTTCGACGACGTCCAGCTCGTCTTGCAGCGACTTGCCGTCTTCGACGGTGATCACGCCTTCCTTGCCGACCTTGTCCATCGCCTTGGCGATGTAGTCACCGATCGAGGTATCGCTGTTGGCCGAGATCGAGCCGACTTGAGCGATTTCCTTGTTCGTCGTGCAGGGCTTGCTGATCTTGCGCAGTTCTTCGATGGCGGCGGCAACGGCCTTGTCGATACCGCGCTTCAGGTCCATCGGGTTCATGCCCGAGGCAACGTACTTCATGCCTTCGCGCACGATCGACTGGGCCAGCACCGTGGCGGTGGTGGTACCGTCACCGGCGTTGTCGCTGGTCTTGGAAGCCACTTCCTTGACCATTTGCGCGCCCATGTTCTGGAGCTTGTCCTTGAGTTCGATTTCCTTGGCGACCGACACACCGTCCTTGGTCACGGTCGGGCCGCCGAAGCTGCGCTCGAGCACGACGTTGCGGCCCTTCGGGCCCAGGGTCACCTTGACGGCGTTGGCGAGAATGTTGACGCCCTCGACCATCTTGGCACGAGCGGCATCGCCGAAAACGACTTCTTTAGCTGCCATTGCATTAACTCCTTGAATACTTTACGTAGATGTCTGGGGGGAGACAGTCTTAGGCGGCCACGACGGCCATGATGTCTTCTTCGCGCATGACCAGCAGTTCCTGGCCATCGACCTTCACGCTTTGGCCGGCGTACTTGCCGAACAGAACACGGTCGCCCACCTTCACATCGAGTGCGATCGACTTACCTTGATCGTCTTTCTTGCCCGGGCCGACGGCCAGGATCTCGCCCTGATCCGGCTTTTCAGCGGCGGCTTCAGGGATCACGATGCCCGATGCGGTCTTCGTTTCGTTGTCCAGGCGCTTGACAATCACGCGGTCATGCAAGGGACGAAGGTTCATTACAAGCTCCTCTTTCTCTCTGTGAGATCGACAAAACCTAAATATGCAAACATTTGCATATCTGGTGAATTCATGGCGTTAGCACTCTGCGCCAACGAGTGCTAATTATAGGGACGGGGTTTGACGATTTCAAGACGCGGGGTTTTCCCGGTGTCGTTCGCAACGCAACTTGAGAGTTTCGCACTTCAACTTGAGAGCCGCGTCGGCGCCATACAGGGCAAGGCTGGAGGGCGTGAGAAGCGTCCGCATTGGAGCGGAGCCTATTGGGAAAAAAAAGTTGGTTCTTCATCGATTTTCGGGGAAGGCCGCGCGGATCTTGAGGAAGTGACCTCCCCCCGAAAAACCGTAGCAGCCAAAACGGGAGATTTCTGGCAATCCAGGCCTATCGAGTGGGCATCCGGCGGGCGGGCGCCGTGCGGCAGTTGCGTCAGGCCACGTGTTGCGATCAACCCCACCCACGCGATGATCGTGCCGACCATCAACGCATCCGGGAAATTGCCGAAGCCCGGATACGCTACGGCATGGAGCGCATTAGCGACGATGAGCCATCTGAAGGCGCTACATGGCACGCCCAGGCGCATACAAGTTGATAACGGACTAAGTGCAGGTGCTTGGAGCGGCTAGCAAAACCGGTCAACGAGTCGAGCGCAGATAACGGCGCAAGCCAGCGAAAGCAAAGCGAGATGGGTATAAAAAGAACGTTCGAAGCGCGAAGCGCACACGCAACTTGCCGAAGGCAGCAAGCCAGGCATGCGTGCGCTCGACGCCCCGTCGGTGCTTGCCGAGCCGGTCGTTCTTCTCAATGCCTCGGCGAGCAATCCGAGTAACGATCCTCCGCTTGCACAAATGCTGGCGACAACGCACGAAACCATATCCCTTGTCGGCGTGCCGCTTATCAGGACGGCATCGGGGACGGCCACTGCGCCCGGCAACACTCCGAATAGCGTCGACGAGGGCTTCGAACACCATCGAGTCGTGCCGATTCGCGCCAGTGACCGTCAGCGCCAACGGCACACCTCGCCGATCTACGACAGGATGCCGTTTAGCACTGCGCGATCATCTACGCGCGGACGCCCGCCTTTCCCTGAATGTTCTGCAATCGGCAGCAGCGGCTGCAAAGCCTTCCTCAGTTCATTACTGATTTTCTTTCGTGCCATGTCATCTCCAACGCCTATCACGCGTATTCAGATGACACGGTTTTGTTAGCGGCGCTTAGCCGTTTGCGTGTCCCGCCGCGAGTTCCCGAGCTTGCCGCGGCCTCAGGATTCGTTCAACGAGCCGAGCGGCGCCTTGACGGCTCAATAGCCTCGGCAACTTGGCAAGGAGCCGATTTTTCGCCCCCACAACGCGGTGGCGTTTGTTGCGATCCAGGGCCCAGAATGCCTCCTGAATGACCCTCGCAACTGGCATCGGCGTCCCGACGGCGGCCTCCTGAGCGCCAACGACGTCAAAGAAGCCGGTTTGCGTCGCACCTGGACACAATGCGACCGCCCGGACGCCACGATGCCGGTTCTCAGCCCAAACGGCTTCGGAAAATGAAAGCAGAAACGCCTTCGTAGCGCCATAGACGGCCATGTATGGATCGGGCTGAAGCGCCGCCGTCGACGCAACGTTGACGACGACGCCGTCGGATTTCGCTAGCATTCCTGGCAATACGAGGTGCGTCAGCGCGACTGCGGCCATGCAGTTCACCAGTACTTCATCGCGTTGGCGCGACAGCGGGATTGCTTCGAAGCGCCCATACGCCGCAAAACCTGCGTTGTTGATCATTACATCGACGCTCTTCCCTGAGGCGATGAGGTGGGCGGCGATTGCGTCTACAGCGCCAGATGTGCTCAAGTCGGTGGTCAGAAAATCTGCGTCGCACGCATGATCACGTCGTAATTCCTCAGTGAGGTCGCGCAGTGTGTCGTGTGAGCGTGCCACCAGCAGGAGTTTGGCTCCCTGTCTGGCGAGGGCGAATGCAAACGCCCGTCCGATACCGGACGACGCGCCGGTGATGAGGACGGTCTTTCCGCGAAAATCAAAGCGGGTGGTCATAGCGTGAACTGTCGGTCACGACCGGTTGAATCCACAGCCAAAAGCCGCGTAGCAAGCCTGCCGGCATGCCAACCGCGGGTTCGCGTAAGCCATCTGCCAAACGCGCAGGTGGCCACGGCAAACGCCGCCCCTGAGAATGCGCCCACACACCACTACCGAGCCGCCAGTTGAAGTGCCAGTTCTCGATAGATGTCGCACGCGCCGGTGAGTTGATCGAGGGCGATCGATTCATCTATCGTGTGCGCGTCCTCCTCGTTGCCGGGCCCCAGCCCAATCGTCGGAATGCCGCGGCGGCCCGCAGACTCCGATCCATTGGTACAGAAACGCCATGTACCGAGGCTGGCGACACGCTCTGCCGCCCGGACGGCATGTCCCGCCGCCGACACCAGCGCGTGATCGTCCGCCATCTGCCACGCGGGCAGCCATCGGAATGGCCGCGCGCAGCAACCGGTGAATGTCCTCACCTTGTCGCCTGTCACCGCGAGCGTGAAGCGCTCCAGTCCCGCCGCATGCAGTCGCGATTCGATGGCAGCGAGCACGTCCTGAGATGTTTCGCCCGGCAACGTGCGCCGGTCGAAACGGATCGTCGCCGCCGTCGGGATCATCGAGATCGACGGGTACGGTGTCGACACGATGTCCGTCGGCACCAGCAACGCCTCTCCCAGCGACGAATGCGTCGGCAATGGCAGATCCTGCAAGGCGATCAGGGCCTGCGCGGCCGCGTACAACGGATTCACGCCGCACTCGGGCGACGCCGCGTGCGCAGGCGTGCCCTCGAACGTCAGCAGAATCTCCATGCGCCCCTTCTGCCCCGACTTGATCTGCAACTTCGACGGCTCGCAGATGATCACGGCCGCTGGCGAACACCGATCGAGGACCGGTGCCAGCGCAAAGCCTTCGATCACTTCCTCCATCACGCTGGCCGACACCGCGACACGCTGCGTGAGGCGCGCCGTTGCCGCAGCCTGCGCGACCCCGCACATGGCCGCCGCAATACCGCCCTTCATGTCGGTACTGCCGCGCCCGTAGAGCCGGCCATCGCGAATCTCGCCCCCGAAAGGCTCGACACTCCACTGGCCAACCACCGGCACGACATCCATGTGGCCGTCGAACAGTACGGCAACATCGGTGCCCGCCGGGCCGATGAGGCCCAGCACCGAGCCGTTCTCGTCGCGACGGATCTCGTCGAAACCGAGATCTCGCATGCGCTGCTCGACCAGCGCCGCCATGCCTCCCTCGTTGCCCGAGAGGCTCGGCGTGCGCACCATTTCCTGCGTCAGGGCAATGACGTCGATGGTCATGTCGTTCTGGCTCCCCATGCTTAGCGATTGACGAGCCGCGCCGGCACGCGCAGCACCAGGAAGGCACCGATGAACGCAAAGCTCGCGAGGAAGTACATGCCCCAGTCGGTCGATCCGGTGGTGTCCTTGATCCAGCCGATCGCATACGGGCTGACGAACGCGGCCAGACCGGCAAAGGCGTTGATGCCGGCGATGCCCGCAGCGGCACTGCGCCCTTCGAGGAAGGCCGTCGGCAAACTCCAGAAGAGCGGCGAGCAGACCATGCAGCCGGCGGCAGCCACCGAGAGCATCGCGACGGCGACCGGCGGGTTATGACCGAACAACGTCGACAGGATCAGACCCGTGCCCCCAACGACGAACGGAATCACCATGTGCCAGCGGCGCTCGCGCGTCTTGTCGGAGTGACGGCACACCAGCACCATCGACACCACCGCACAGGCGTTGGGCACGGCGGTCAGCAAGCCGATTTCCAGCAGCGACGTCACACCGGTCGACTTGATTACCGAGGGAATCCAGAACGCAAGGCCCGAAAGGCTCGACACCGTGCAATAGCAAATCAGCGCCATGTGCAGCACGCGTCGGTCCTGCAGCAGCTTCCACAGCGAAACGTGCTCGACCTTCTCGCGCGCTTGCTCAGCAACATTGTGGGCAAGACGCGCCTTCTCCGCGTCGTTGAGCCAGCGAGCGTCGGCGACACGATCGTCGAGGTAGGCAAGCACCGCGACACCCAGCACCAGCGACGGCACGGCTTCGATGACGAACATCCACTGCCAGCCGGCCATGCCGTGCCCCATGTGGAACGTCTGCATGATCCAGCCTGAGAGCGGGCCGCCGAGAATGCCGGCGAAAGGCACGGCCGTCATGAAGATGGCGATGATCTGGCCACGACGCGCCGACGGGAACCAGTACGTCAGATACAGGATGATGCCCGGATAAAAACCGGCTTCAGCCGCACCGAGCAGGAAGCGCAGCACGTAGAACTGGGTGGGCGTTTGCGTGAAAGCCATGGCGGCAGAGATCCCCCCCCACAGAACCATGATGCGCGCCAGTGTCTTCCTGGCGCCGATGCGATGCATCAGCACGTTGCTGGGCACTTCGAAAAGGAAGTAGCCAATGAAGAAGATGCCCGCGCCAAGGCCGTACATGGTCTCGGAGAAGCCCAGATCGTCGAGCATCTGCAACTTCGCGAAACCGACGTTCACGCGATCGAGGAACGCGGCCACGTAGCAA
This sequence comes from Pandoraea cepalis, assembly GCF_902459665.1. GTDB lineage: Bacteria > Pseudomonadota > Gammaproteobacteria > Burkholderiales > Burkholderiaceae > Pandoraea > Pandoraea cepalis. Next base: position 170,104 of record NZ_CABPSL010000008.1, read on the forward strand.
AGCATCAGGAACGGGACCAGCCGCCATGCCACGCGGCGATACAGCGCATTGTCGTCGGCGTCGCTCAGGACGCGAGGGTCGGCATGCATGTGTTGCTCGGGCGAGCTGCCCGCAAGGGGTACAGGGGATGGTGCGTTTTTCATCATAGGCTCCAGCGCGAAAATTATCGTGACGAACTGTTGGCCAGGCGTGATGCACACGAAGACTTCGGCATAAGCTTCGGGCAACACGTTCCCCTGCGGGCCTCGCGGCCTGCATGCCTGTTATGGGGGTTGGGAAAAGCGGGAGGCGGCGCGTTGCCTGTCGCGCGCCCCCGTCAGACGCCTTCGCGTCTCACGCCTTGCGTGCCGGCGGCGTCAAGCCTCCGGCGCTAAGGCACCACGCCGCTCGACGATCATGCGATACGCTTCCGGACGACGGTGCTTCGCGAAATTGAACGTAGTGCTCTTGTACGAGTTGCACAGGTCGAGATCGCAACGTGCGATGGCGAGTTCGTCGCCTTTGGTCGAGCACGCCGCTACCACTTCCCCCGACGGGGCGATGATGCAGCTCCCGCCGATCATCTCGCAGCCTTCTTCCTTACCCGCCTTTGCGACACCGACCACCCACGTACCGTTCTGGTACGCCCCGGCCTGCATCACCAACTGATTGTGGAACATCGACAGGTCGTCGTGCTCCGGCGCTGGCGGGTTATGCACGGGCGTGTTGTAGCCGAGCAGGATCATCTCGACACCCTGCAGCCCCATCACGCGGTAGGTCTCCGACCAGCGGCGGTCGTTGCACAGCGCCATGCCCATCACCCCACCGAAGCCGCGCCAGACGTCGAAGGAATCGCCCGGCTCGAAGTAGTGCTTCTCCAGATGCTGGAACGCGCGCCACGGCTCGTTCTCTGCGTGACCCGGCAGATGCACCTTGCGGTACTTGCCGATGATGTTGCCGTCGGCGCCGACCAGGATCGAGGTGTTGAAGCGCCGCACACGACCGGCATCGTCGAGCGTCATCTCGGCATACCCGAGGTAGAAGCCAATGCCCAGGCGTTTGGCCGTGTCGAACAACACCTGCGTCTGCGGTCCGGGCATCTCGCGCTCGTAGAATGCGTCGATCTCGGCCAGGTCTTCCATATACCAGCGCGGGAAGAACGTCGTGAGCGCAAGCTCGGGGAAAACCACAAGGTGGCAGCCCATCGCATGCGCGTTGTGCAGGTGAGCGAGCAGGCGCTCCATCACGTCGGCTCGGGAATCGGCGCGCTGGATCGGTCCGAGCTGCGCGGCGGCGACGTTGACGATACGGGACATTTCGTAATCTCCTTGATGAATCTCGAATCCCTGAGCGGCCGGTATTCCGGGCGCCTCCTTCAGGGGGACTGCCAGACAATTGCGTGAACTACGCGGCAAGCTCGCCCATGATCGCGAGCAGCAGATTGGCCCCGGCGCCAATATCGGCGTCGTGGGTGAATTCGGCCACGTTATGCGAAAGACCCTTGACGCTCGGCACGAAAATCATGCCGGCCGGGCAGACGCGGGCAAGCATCTGCGCGTCGTGGCCCGCACCACTCGGCATGCGCCGCACCGAATGCCCCCGTTCCCGCGCCAGCGATTCGACACGCGCGACGATGCGCTCATCGAACTGCACCGGCGCGAAGTCCGCCAGCGAGCGATGCGTGATGCGTACGCCCTCGGCCTCGGCCACCGCATCGGCCTTCGCAAAAACGCGACGCACGGCTTCGGCGAGCACATCGGCATCGGTATTGCGCAGGTCGACGGTGAAGACCGCGCGGTTCGGAATCACGTTGATAAGGTTCGGCGAGACGGATACGTGCCCCACCGTCGCCAACTGCGCGCCGCCCAACTCACGCGCGACTTCACGAGCGAAGCTGGCGATGGCGCAGGCCGCGTAGCCAGCGTCGTGACGCATGCGCATCGGCGTGGTACCCGCGTGGTTCGACACCCCCTCGATCGTGAATTCGGTCCAATGAATGCCTTGCACCCCCGTCACGGCGCCAATCGTGATGCCCTCGTGCTCCAGCACCGGCCCCTGCTCGACATGTAACTCGACGAACGCGTGCACATCGGGTTTGCCGACCGGATGCCGGCCGGCGAAGCCGATGCGGGTTAGGTTCTCCTTCACGGTAGTGCCATCGATTCCCACGGTACCGAGCGCGTCGTCCAGCGGCATGCCACCCACATAGACCAGGCTGCCCATCATGTCGGGCGAGAAGCGCGCGCCTTCCTCGTTCGTAAAGAAGCCCACCGCAATCGGACGGCGCGTGACAATGCCCGCGTCGTTGAGTGCGGCGACGACCTCCAGTCCGGCGAGCACGCCGAGGTTGCCGTCGTAACGACCGCCCGTGCGTACGGTATCGATGTGCGACCCCGTCATCACCGGCGGGCCGTCTTCGCGACCGGCACGTACGCCTACGACGTTACCGATGGCATCCACACTCACCGTCAGCCCGAGCTCGCGCATCCAGGCGACGACGCGCTTGCGGCCCTCGCCATCGTCGTCGGTGAGCGCCAGACGGCTGCAACCGCCGCCATCGATCGCGCCAACTTCCGCCAGCGCGGCAATACGGGCAAGCAGGCGCGGCAAATCGATGCGCAGGTCCGACATCGCGCCGTCCTGGGAAGTGGCAGGGAAAAGCATGCTCATGGTGCGCTCCGGCTCCAGTATTCAGGCGGCTTGTTTGACGGCGGCCGCTGTCACGGCTTCGGCGGGTTTGCCGACAATCGTCTCGAAGAGCACCGGGTCGGTCGCGCCTTCGCTGCCGAAGACCAGCACGCGGCTCGAGGCGTCGAGACCGAGTTCGGCCCGCGACTGCGCGTCGGCGGCGGCGCCAAGACAACCCGCAAGACCTGCCACGGCAGACTCGCCCGCCACCCTCGGGGCGTCGCCGAAGCGGCCCTGTGCGAGGATGCGCATTGTCTCCAACGCCGACTCGTCATCGATGGTCAGGAACGCCAGCGCTCCGGGACGCAAAATTTCCCAGGCGAGCAAGGACACTTCGCCGCACGCCAGCCCGGCCATCACCGTGTCGAGATCGCCATGGACGGCCACCGGCTCGCCGGCGCGTGCGCTCTCGAAGAGGCAAGCCGCCTTGTCCGGCTCGACCACGATGAAGCGCGGACGCGATTCGCCACGCGCTTCGAGCGTTTCCCAGAAATGGGCCAGCACGGCAGCCGCCAGGCCGCCCACGCCACCCTGCAGGAAGACGTGCGTCGGCAGTTGTCCCGTTTCATCTCGGAACTGACGCAGCGCTTCGTCGGCCATCACGGCGTAGCCCTGCATCACGTCCTTGGGCACGTCCATGTAGCCGGGGTACGACGTATCGGACACCACGAAGCGGCCCAGACGAGCCGCATCTTCCGCTGCCTGACGCACGGCATCGTCATAGTTGCCTGCGGTGCGTACCACCTCGGCGCCGTAGTGCGCAATGGCGTCGACGCGCCCCTGACTGACCGTCGCGTGAACGTAGATCACGCACTGGCAACCGAAGCGTTGCGCCCCCCAGGCCACCGAACGACCGTGATTGCCGTCGGTGGCGCAAGTGACGCACAGCGTGCGGGTCAGGTCGGCAAAGCGCCCTGACAGCAGGTCTGCCACGGTGACGTCCTTCTCCCCGGTGCGCGCCTCGATCTCGCGTATCAGCAGGCGGCTTACCGCGTATGCGCCCCCCAGCGCCTTAAAGCTTCCCAGACCGAACCGGCCGGCCTCGTCCTTGTATCGGATCTGTGCGACGCCTGCGGTACGTGCCAACCCGTCGAGCGCCACGAGCGGCGTCTCGGCGTAGCCGGGCCAGCATGTGATTTCACGCGATGCTGTGGCAAACGCGTCGCCGCCCAGAATCGCGCGGCGCGCTTCGCCATACGGTGCGCCAGGCTCGACGGCCGGGTTCACGAAGCGCTGCAGGCGCAGATTGGGAAGGGGGTGGGTCATACAATCTCCTCGTTTCTCTGGATGGATCTGTCGGTGAACTACCGGCTAACGGCGCAGGTCGCCGTAGTCGTCGTGCAGACGCTCGATGTGAGCGAGGCGCTCGCGCGCCACGTCGCCCAGGGCGATGCCCAGACACGTGCAAAGGTGATTGATCAGACTCATGACGGCGGCATACGAATCGAACATGCCGGTTGTGCGGTTCACACAGCGCAGCACGACGTCGCTGCGTGCGGGCAGTTCGGTCGCAGTCGGATCGGTCAGAATCACGACGTGCGCGCCCACGCGGTTGGCATGCTCGACCATCGGACGCAGCAGCGTCACGCGGCGCCGGAAGTCCATCACGACGAGCATGTCGTCGGCGCACATGTCGGCCAGATCTTCCGCCAGGTTCAGGCCCGCGCCCGGCACGAGCAACACCCCGTCTCGCACCTGAGTGAGCAATGCCCACATGTATTGCGCGAGCACCCGGCCGTTGCGGAAACCCGCGATGAAGACACGCCGCGCGCGTGCGCCGATCTCCACGGCGCGCTCGAGATCGGCCGCGTCAATACGCTCGAAGGTGTGCGCCAGATTCTGCAGATCGGTCGCCAGATGCGCGCCGAGTGCGCCCTCCGGGGCGCCGCCTGTGGCCTGCGGTGTCGTAATGCCCGCCAGGGCGAACAGGGGCGAGCCGTGATCGGCGTCGTCGCGCATGCGGGTGCGCAGGTCGTTGAACGTCTCATAGCCAAGACGCTTGAAGAAGCGCGCCGCCGATGCCTTCGATACCTTGGCCATCTCGGCCAGCTCGGTGGCGGAATACGAGGCCAACTGCGACAAGTGGGCCAGGGTGACATCCGCCAGACGTTTCTCACTGGGCGTGAAATCGTCTTGCAATTGCAGGATCCGGTCTTGAAGCGTGCCGTTCATGGTGTTTTCCAATCGCCCGTCCGTTGCCGGCGGGCGCAAAGTTGCAGGCTCCAGCATGCTGCCACTGACCGCGCCGCTTGCACGACACGTTTCAACAGCATCACTTATTTGGAACTTATGTTTCAGTAAACTACGAAAACGAAAATAAAGTGTCAAAAGAAAAAAATAGTATTTCTCAGGCGATCGATCGTCTGCGGTAGGGTTGGCATGGGGATGGATTGACGCGGTGGCGCCTCAAGGAGGGCCGGCCCCGGCAAAATGGCTACGCCGATGGACCGGGCGGGCAGGAGTGGTTCACGGACGCTGGGGGTCGATCAGCGTCCGGACGGTGAACTGAGCAAAGGCAAACGTGCCAGCGGCGGGCACAGGACGCACGCCAACCGCGACATTCCCACGAAAAAAGCGGTGCAACGGGATAACCCGTGTTTAATGGACGCGCTAAGTTCAGTCAACACAGTTCAACCCAACGAGATCCGAATATCGGATGGTTCAAAGTTGGGAGAAGTTTGAGTTCAATGTTTGCCGACAGGTGCAGGCGGAGACCACTGGTATCAGGGCGCGTCCGGTTCACCGTTCAGTGAATCTCGACAGTAATGTCGAGCGTCATTCCCCCTCGATTTTTCTCGCGCGATGCTGGCCTTGTGCCTCGCCCAAAGACATCTACGAAGAAAAATATCCATACGTTTCAATGCCTTAACATCCACAAATCGGCTCCCTGCCGACTTGTCCGCGCCCCGTCAGCAGAAATTTGGCACGCGCCGCGAATCGCCATCACTCGATGCCACTTGACACAACGTTTCCGGCGGCGGCGAAAATCTACGAACGAGTCACGTTTCGAACTCACAAAAACAAAAAAAATTAATTTGAGTTCATTTTATTGACTCAACAATAATTACGAGTTAACTTTAGATTCATTGATCAACCTTTGAGTGACACCCCCAAAAGCAGGAGACGAGAGTGGACACAGTTCGACGGTATCGAAGCGGCGAGGCAGCCAAGCTCGTCGACATGCCTGCGGCGACGTTGCGTATCTGGGAGCAACGGTATGGCGTGGTGTCACCGCCCACCAGCGCCTCGGGTCAGCGCTTATATTCCGATGTCGATGTCCATCGCCTGAAGACGATCAAGGCACTGGTGAACCGAGGGCACGCCATTAGCTCGATTGCCCATCTGGATGGCGATCAGTTGAGACAATTGGCGAGCGGAGACAGCGACCGCGCGCTTACGACCGCCCCCATGCGAGACACGAACCTCTTCATCGTGGGGTTTGGCGAAAGCGTGACGCTTGAGATGCCGAAAGGCGTCAATGCCGTCCAGCTCGACACCGTTCAAGATGTCCCCTCCCCTGGCGGCAACGAGTCCGTTGCGAACTGCCTCGTCATTCGGGTTGAGGCACTCCACGAAGACGTTGTCCTATCTATCGTCACGGCAGCGCAGCGACTAATGTGTGACGACGTGCTCGTCGTCTATTCCTTCGGCACGACGCGAGCGGCTGAACTGGCGCGCCTGGAAGGCATCAACCTCAGGCGAGCTCCCAACGCCTTGTTACACGCGAACGACCTCCTCGCCGAGTACCTGCAGACGTGGCGCCGCAGCGATTCCAGCAACGAAGACCAGGAACGGATCTGGCGCAGGACGCCACGCCGGTTCGACAACGACACGCTGACGAACGTGGTTTCTCGCTCCACGACCATCGCTTGCGAGTGTCCCAAGCATCTCGCCGAACTGGTGCTGCAGATTGCCGCGTTCGAGCGTTATAGCGATGAATGCGAGTCGCGCTCACCGGCCGACGCGCTGCTCCATCGACACCTCGGCGACGCGGCCAACAAGGCCGTTGCCATGTTCGAAGCCGCCCTCGCCGCCGTGGCTGAGCACGAAGGCTGGCCCATTCCGGCGACCACGCCCGGAGACCGCTGAACGGCGAGACGCATCGGCGCATTCCTTTTCCGGAGAACCTCATGGGCGCGATTATCGATTCGCAACCGGCCATCACGAAGGGTGCCGCAGAGGGCATCCCGTTGTCGCAAGTCGTCCGGCAGCGCTTGCGCAACGCCGGTGTCCGGTTTCACGCCAACGACAACATCGCCCCCTACCTGCGCGAAGGCGACGTCGACACATTGCAGGGCGAAGTCGCGACGCATATCGAGAACGCGCTTCGCGCGCTCGTCATCGACGTCGACAACGACCACAACACGCGTGAAACCGCGAAGCGCGTGGCGAAGATGTTCGTCCGCGAAGTGTTCTCGGGCCGTTACGAACCGCCGCCCGCGGTCACGGAATTCCCGAACATCGGGCAACTGAACGAACTCACGCTGATCGGGCCACTTCGCGTGCGGAGCGCATGCTCGCATCATCTCTGTCCGATCATGGGTCGCGCGTGGATTGGCGTTTTGCCCGCGGCGAATTCGAACCTGCCCGGTCTGTCCAAATACGCCCGCTTGCTGAATTGGGTCATGGCACGACCACAGATTCAGGAAGAAGCCGTCAAGCAGATCGCCGACTTGCTCGAAGAAAAAATCGCCCCCGACGGACTCGCCGTGGTGTTGGAGGCGGACCACTTCTGCATGCATTGGCGGGGGACCAAAGACGACGGGGCGCGCATGGTAAGCAGTGTCATGCGGGGACGTTTCCTCGAAGATCCCGCGTTGCGCCGCGAGTTTCTGGCATTGATGCCCGACCGCTCGCAGTAACGGCATCGATCCCGCAGCATCCTCCCTGGAGACGCCGCGATGACAACCATCGACATCAGTCAATACGCTTGTCCAACGGACTCGGGCGTCGCGGGTGACGCGTCGAAGAACGCGCCCGCGAGTGCGAGTGCGTGCTCGAGCGCGGCCGGTGACAGCGCGGGTGCCGTCCGCGTGTCGGCTCGTCCTTCCCTCGGCGATTGCACCGACCTGACGGGTCTGCTGACGCTTGCCCAGCTCGGCGACGAGGATGCGTTCGCGCAGCTGTACCGGCATACCTCGTCCGTGCTGTTCGGCGTCATCCTCCGCGTGATTCATCATCGCGCCGAAGCCGAAGATATTCTTCAGGATGTCTATATGGCGTTGTGGCAGCGTCGTCTGGTGTTCGATGCGCAACGCGGCGACGTGCTTCCGTGGATGTCGACCATCGCCCGGAACCGAGCCATCAGCTATCTACGCAAACGACAACCGATTCCGCTGGACGAGACCCTCATGTCGTCCAGCGCTGCGGATTCCGCCCCGCCGCCGGAACTGACTGAAAGAGATCGCGAAAAGCAACGACTCTCGATGGCAATGACCGCCCTCTCTGCGCAACAGCGGCAGGCCATTACGATCGCCTACTTCGGCGGTTTCACCTACACGGAACTTGCACGAACGCTGGGTGTACCGGAGGGCACTGCCAAAAGCTGGATTCGTCGAGGCCTCGCCAAGCTCCGGGATGTGCTCGAGTCCTGAAAATTCGCGCCGGCGGTCACGGTTGCGCATACCGATAGTCGATGCCAACGTGCTTGATGGACGACGGACGCAAACACAGGCTTTCCATTCACCGACACAGGGACTTCCATGACCAACGCTGCTCCCGCCAAACGATCCGTCGCGCTGCGGTTGCTGAGCGCGCTCTCGTTCTCGTTCGCGTTCCTCCTGCTCTCTGGGTGCGCCAGTACGCGTCCGCCGCCTGGGGTCTCCCCCGTGTCGCCATTCGATGCGAGTCGCTATCAGGGCCGCTGGTACGAACTGGCACGCCTCGACCATGCATTCGAGCGCGGCATGACGGACGTGTCCGCCACCTACACGCCGCAGTCAGATGGCAGTATTCGCGTGCTCAACCGAGGCTTCGATACGTCGAACGGTCGGTGGCAAGCGGTGACCGGCAAGGCGCTGTTTACCGGGTCGCCGTCTGTCGCATCGCTGAAGGTATCGTTCTTCGGGCCGTTCTACGGCGGTTACCACGTGGCCGCCATCGACCCCGACTATCGCTGGGCGCTGGTGGTGGGGCCGAATACCGGTTACTGCTGGATTCTCGCAAGGGAGAAGCATCTCGACGCGAGCGAGATGAAGCGCATTGTGGCGCGTGCGCAAGCGCTGGGTGTCGATACGGCGTCGCTTGTCTGGGTGTCTCATGATCGTGTCGATCCCGCCAAATGACCCAGCATGGCAAGGCGTTTCTGCCCAGCAAGGTGTGTCAAGCGTGCGGCCGGCCCTTCACCTGGCGCAAGAAATGGGCGAGGGTGTGGGACGACGTCAGGTACTGTTCCGAGCGATGCCGGCGGGTGCGTCGCCCGGAGCCGGTACAATCGGGACAAAATACCTTCGGCAAACCCTTCCGATGATGTCAGTTTCATCCATCCGCCTCATCCCTTCAGCCCCTTCCGCCCGTCCTGTCCAGGCAGCGCTTGCCCTGGCAGCACTGGCAGCCGCCCTGGCCGGCTGCGCGGGTCCCCGGCCGCAGGGCGCACCGGAGACCCCGCCAACCGCCAGCACGTCGCCCCCCGCCCCGACGACGAGTCCGCCGCCCGCCGCCGACGCGCCGCAGGTGGCCGCTCCGCTGCCGTGGTGCGTGCAGACCTCGCTGCGCGAGGAGGATGACTTGATGCGCAACTTCGGCGGCATTCCCGCCGGCGTTCGTCGGATCGAAGAAACCCGCTTCATCGCCAGCTACGATCGCGCCACTGGCAAGGTCGGGCCGCTCGACAACGGCAATCGCTTCGTGATGGATTTCGACGCACAAGGTCACCTGCTCGCGAACACCGACCGCGGCCACTATTCGTATGACGCCAGCGGCCGGTTGGAGAGCATTGATGGCGCCCCCGTCGAGTGGCAGAACGCCGACGCCTGGATTGTGCACGGCCCGGGACGTCGCGCCGCGTGGAAGGAGCAAGTGCGCCAGGAGAACAACGGGCAGTGGGAATGGACCCGCAGCCTCATCGCCGCCGCCAACGGCGCGCATCCTCACCGTGCGGGCAGCCTGCAGGCGCGACGGTTCGACGACGAGTGTTTCGCGCTCTCGCGTCAATGGTCGGCGCCCAACGCAGCACGTCAGGTCGTCACGGCCGACGGTAAGGTGCGTCCAGCGCCGAAGCGGGTCTCCTACCGGACGTTCGCCAGCGTGGAGCGCAAGCCGGATGGCGAGCGCATCGTTCGCGACAACGGCGCCGCCGCCCTCATCGACGGTCAATGGCTCGCGCTGGCGTGGGACAACGAGGTCGCGCAATACTCACCGCGTCACGAACTCACGCGCGTGACCCGCACCGACGCCGCCACGGGCGAGCGTCATGTGTCGGAGTACCACTACAAGTACGACGCGCAAGGCAATATCGTGCGCGTCGTGATCACCTCGCCCGCCGCGCATGGCGAGAAGGTCGACCCGTTCGCCAATGTCTTCGTGCGCAAGCTGACCTACTTCGACGCGGCGCCGGCTGCCCCGGCGCCCAACCAACTCACGTCGGCAAAGTAAAGCGGAACGTCGCCCCCCGCCCGGCCTGCCCGGGCGTGTCGACCAGCGTAATGCGCCGGCCGTGCAATTGCAGGATGCGATGCACGATGCGCAAGCCCAGCCCACCTTCACGGCGAGCGCCGCCGACCGTGAATGGCCGCTCGAACAGGCCTTCGCGCGCGGTCTCGGGAATGCCGGGACCGGTGTCGCTCACCAACACTTCGATGTCGGCGCCCACCGGCGCCACCGCCACCGTGATCTCACCGCCCGACGGTGTGTAGCGCAGCGCGTTGTCGAGCAGGTTCGTGAACACGCGCTCGATCAGGCCGAGGTCGGCCCGCGCCACGGGAATCTGCGGCGCGAGTTGCGCGCGCAACGCGACGCCGCGCGACTCGGCACTCAGCTCGAATTTCTGAAAGACGTCCTGGATCAGATCCGTCACGGAGAACGGCTCGGCCTCGGGCTGCACGAAGCCATGTTCCAGACGAGCCAGTTCGAACAGCGACTGCGCCAGCGCGCCGACCTTGCGGCTCTGATCGAGGGCGATGCCCAGATAGCGCCGCCGCTCGGCGGGCGTGAGCGTGGCGTCCTTGAGCGACAGCGTCTCGAGATAGCCGTGCAGCGACGAGAGCGGCGTGCGCAGATCGTGCGAGATGTTGGCGATGAGTTCGCGCCGCTCCTGATCCTGACGCGTGAGCGTGCGCCACTGCGTGCCCAGTCGCTCGACCATCTGCCGGAAGGCGCGTTCGAGCACCACGATCTCGTCGTTCGGCCGCGCCTGCTGCGACGCCAGTTCATCCGCGGAGACGGCGGGCAGCGGCACCGGGGCCGCGTCGATATCGAACTCGCGCACCGAATCCGTCAAGCGGCGCAACGGACGCGTAATCAGCGCGAACGCCGCCAGACCGGCAATCAGGCACAGCGCCGCCACCAGGCCGATCGACCATAGCGCGGTATCGAGCGCCGCGCTCGTCGCCCCGCGCGCCGCGAAGCGGTCGTGCGCCTCGCCGACCAGCACGACGTAGACGTAGCCGACCTCGCGACCGTCCACCCGCAGCGGCGCTGCGCTGAATACCTTGCGGACATCGGCGTTACGGGGATCGTCGCCATAGATCGGCAACGCCTCGCCATCGATCAGCCGATGCACGGGCGCCAAATCGACCTGCATGCGCCGCAGATGGCCTTCAGGCGCCGCGTGACCGGTAATGCGCCCCTGCATGTCGAGCAGATACACTTCGACGCTCGGATTCACCACCATGAGTTGCCCGAACAGACGCCTCACGGCGTCGGGCTTCATGCCGTTCGCGTCCATGAGCTGGGCATTCGCGGCGATATGCTCCGCCAGTCCGCGCGAGAGTCCCTGAATCACTTCGGCTTCGTGCATGCGATTGGCGCGCACCTGCATCCACGCCGACGTGCCGCAGCACACCAGCAGCAGTCCCGCGAATACCAGCGACAGGCGCTGCGTGAGGGTGAGATTCCAGCGACGCATCATGCGCCTCCTGCCTCGGCACCCGTGGTGTCGGGCCCACCGTCATTGGCGAACTTGTAGCCGCGTCCCCAGACCGTGAGAATACGCGCGGGCTGCGCCGGATCCGCCTCGATCTTGGCACGCAGGCGATTGATGTGTGTGTTGACGGTGTGCTCGTAACCCTCGTGCTGATAGCCCCACACCGCGTTGAGCAGGTCCATGCGCGAGAACACCTTGCCGGGCTGGCGAGCAAAGAAGTACAGCAGATCGAATTCGCGCGGCGTGAGATCGAGCCGCTTGCCGCCAAGCGATGCCTCCCGCGCGATCGGGTCGATGAACAACCCCGCCATCGCCAGGCTGCCCGCGTCCATGCGCGCGTTGCGCGCCAGCGCATCGACCCGCCGCATGAGCGCCTTGACCCGCGCCACCAGCTCCAGCACTGAAAACGGCTTGGCCAGATAGTCATCGGCGCCCAATTCCAGCCCGAGAATACGATGCACTTCGCTCGCGCGCGCACTGATGATGATAATCGGCGTATAGCGGGTCATCGCCCGCGCGCGACGGCAGATTTCCAATCCGTCGACGCCGGGCAGCATGAGGTCGAGGACGAGCGCGTCCCAGCCCCCCTCGGACAATCGCCGAAGACCTTCGTCGCCATCGGCGCAATGCACGACCTCGAACCGCTCGTCGCGCAGATGCAGCGCAAGCAGGTCGGCAATATGCACGTCGTCTTCGACGAGCAAAACACGGCGCGGCGATTCCATCGCTGGCACGGCTCCCGGAAAAGTGGGTCTTGAAGGCCCCATTGTGCGCAGTTCCCGCACCGCGAGGTATCACGAATTGTTTAATTTTACGTGAGGACTTTGCCATCGCCGGCGCACTACCCTTCAATTATCGATCCGGCGCGAACGCCTGCTGTGTCTGCTGCGCCGAACCACGGCCGTCGCGCTCCCCTGAACACGCGGCGGCGGGCCAGCCCCGCGCCGGATCGCCCTACTGACCGGAGGATGTCATGCGTTTGTCCGATAACCCACCGCGCAAGCCGTCGCGCACGCACGCCGCGAAGGCTGCCCCGACGCCGTCGCGCCGCGCGTTCCTGCTGAGCGCCACTGCGGCAGCCGCCGCCGTCGCCGCCGGGCTGGTGCCGCGTCTCATGCGCCCCGCGCACGCCGACGATGCCCGTCGCGCCACGGATCCCGAGCACTTCGAGGTCGCCTACAGCGATGCCGAATGGCGCAAGCGTCTGACGCCCGCCCAGTACGAGATCTTGCGTCAGGCGGGCACCGAGCGTCCCTATTCCAGCCCGCTCAATGACGAACACCGCGCCGGAACGTTCGCCTGCGCCGGCTGTGCGCTGCCGCTTTTCTCGTCGCGCACGAAATTCGACAGTCACACGGGTTGGCCGAGCTTCTGGATGCCGCTGGATCATGCCGTGGGCACGCACACCGACTCGACCTTCGGCATGGTTCGCACCGAAGTCCATTGCCGACGTTGCGGCGGCCACCTCGGCCATGTGTTCGACGACGGTCCGAAGCCGACCGGCCTGCGCTATTGCATGAACGGCCTTGCGATGACGTTCCAGCCGCAACCCGCCTGAGCGCCATGCGTCTGCCGTCGTCAAGTTACCCACCTCCGCTTCACCCCGCCAACGGGTGCGGCTCAAGGAGCGCTTCATGACTTTGCTCATCCTCGCCTACCTCGGCGGGATTCTGACGATCGTCAGTCCGTGCATCCTGCCGGTACTGCCGTTTGTTTTCTCGCGGGCTGGCCAATCGTTCTCGCGCAGCGTGTTGCCAATGCTCGCGGGCATGGTGCTGATGTTCGCGCTGGTGGCAACGCTCGCCGCCGTTGGCGGAAGCTGGGTCGTGCAGGCGAACCAGTATGGCCGCTGGCTGGCGCTCGCCCTCGTTGCCCTGTTCGGTGCGACGCTCCTCTTCCCGAAGCTCGCCGAACGGCTCACCCATCCGCTCGTGTCGTTGGGTGATCGTCTGTCGCAGTCTGCGCAAGGGCGCAGCGCCGCCACGGGCAATGCGAACACGGGGGCCCGTCCCGGCGCGTCGTTCCTGCTTGGCATCGCCACCGGCCTGCTCTGGGCGCCCTGCGCCGGTCCGATCCTCGGGCTGGTGCTCACCGGCGCGGCGCTGCAAGGCGCCAGCGTCGGCACCACGTTGCTCCTCGCCGCCTATGCGGCCGGCGCCGCCACGTCGCTTGGGCTGGCCCTCCTGGTCGGCGGACGCGTCTTCGCCACCATGAAGCGCTCGCTCGGCGCGGGCGAATGGATTCGTCGCGGGCTCGGCGGGCTGATGCTCGCGGGTGTCGCCGCCATCGCCCTCGGGCTCGACACCGGCGCGCTGGCGCAACTCTCGACGGCGTCGACAGGGGGTATCGAGCAGCGGCTCGTCGACGCGCTTGGTACACGCCGCGCCGCCGCTCAGATGAGCGCGAGCGTCGACAGCCACACCGCCGGCCCGACCATGATGCCCGTGCGCGATACGACGATGCGCGGCACCGCCGATGCCCCGGCACCGTTGCCGGTCGAAGGCCAGTTGCCCTCGCTGGACGGCGCCGTGCAATGGCTGAATTCGCCGCCACTCACGGCGCAGGCCCTTCGTGGCAAGGTCGTGCTCGTCGACTTCTGGACGTATTCCTGCATCAACTGCCTGCGCACGTTGCCATACGTCAAAGCCTGGGCGCAGAAGTATCGCGACCAGGGGCTCGTCGTCATCGGCGTGCACGCGCCCGAATTCGCGTTCGAGCGCGACATCGGCAACGTGAAAAAGGCCGTTCACGATCTGGGCGTTGACTACCCGGTGGCCATCGACAACGACTTCGCCATCTGGCGCGGCTTCCACAATCAATACTGGCCGGCACACTATTTCGTCGACGCCCAGGGGCGCGTGCGCTACCACCACTTCGGCGAAGGCAATTACGCCGAGTCGGAACGCGTGATCCAGCAGTTGTTGCGCGAGGCCGGAGCGAAGCAGGTCGCGAGCGGCATTGCCGACGTGCAGGCCGGTGGCATTCAGCAAGCGGCCGACATGGGCGACGTGCGCTCGCCGGAGACCTATGTTGGCTACACGCGCGCGGAGCACTTCGCCTCCCCCGGCGGTGCCGTGCGCGATCAGGCCAGCGACTACCGCGCGCCATCAACGCCGTCTCTCAACCAATGGGCACTGGCCGGCGACTGGCGCGTGGGGCCGGAACAGGCCACCGCCATGCAGGCCGGGGCGCGCATCGTCTATCGCTTCCACGCGCGTGACCTGCATCTCGTGCTCGGCCCGAAGGCCGGCGGCGAACCGGTGCGCTTTCGCGTAACGGTCGACGGCAAGCCGCCGGGCGACGCGCATGGCACCGACGTGGGCGCCGACGGTACCGGCACCGTCGCCTCCCAGCGCCTGTACCAGTTGGTGCGCCAGTCAGGCGACGTGCGCGACCGTACGTTCAGCATCGAGTTTCTCGATCCGGGCGTGTCGGCCTACGCGTTCACCTTCGGCTGAGGTCCAAGGCGTTCGGTAGACAGCGCCGCGCCCCGTCCTCAAACCCAATGACCCGGCAGCGACTTCGCAAGACCGCTGCCATCGAGGCGTCCTCCGACGCCGGGAGTTTTCAGATGAACCCGTTCGATCCGATTCACCCGTCGCAGGCCCGCGACGAGATGCCAGACCAATCGCCCCGCCGCACGACGCCCGCTTCGCGAGTGCGACGCCTGCTGCTTGGCACCGCCGCCGTCGGGGTACTCGTTTGGCAAGTTGGCGCGTACGCCTTCGGCGGTGCCGAGGCGGCGGTCGTCATCGCCGCCCCCAAGCTCGACGAGCCCGCCACGGGGGCTCACACCGAGACGGCTGTGTTCGCCGGCGGGTGCTTCTGGGGGGTGCAAGGGGTATTCCAGCATGTGAAGGGCGTGACGAAAGCCGTGTCCGGCTACGCGGGCGGCACCGCGAAGACGGCCGATTACGAAACCGTCAGCAGCGGTGCGACGGGCCACGCCGAATCGGTGGAAGTGACGTTCGACCCGCAGCAAGTGTCCTACGGAACGCTGCTGCAGATCTATTTCTCCGTCGCGCACAATCCGACCGAACTCAATCGGCAGGGACCGGACACCGGCACGCAATATCGCTCGGCCGTGTTCCCGATGAGCGATGCGCAACGCCGTGTCGCCGACGCATATATCGCGCAGCTCAACGCCTCGCATGTCTACAGCAAGCCCATCGTCACCCGCCTGGAAAAGTATTCGGGCTTCTATCCGGCCGAGACCTATCATCAGGATTTCCTGACCGAGCACCCGACGTATCCGTACATCGTCATCAACGACCTGCCGAAGGTGAAAGACCTCAAGCGTCTGTTCCCTGCACAGTATCGCGACACGCCCGTGCTCGTGAAGTCCGCCACCGCGATGTGAGGCGTCGCCGCGGCGATGGGCGATGGGCGATGGGCGCGGGCGGCCCGCGACGCTGGCGCCCCCCTCGCCCCCTACCTCCGCCGCACGCTCGGCTTATCGCGGCGTGTCGGCGAGCTTGTACACGCGCACCCGGTGACCATCGGGATCGGTGAACCGCACCGGGAATGAACTGACCCCCGAGAGTTGGACGTTGAAGCGTTAGTTTTTTCCCGCTCGCATTCGATATTCCACGGGACTCAGTCCACCAAGTTTCGATTTGATGCGATGCCGGTTGTAGTAGTCGATGTAGCTCTTCAGGCCTACCCGTAATGCGTCGACGTCTTCGAAGTCCGTGAGATGGAAGTACTCGGCCTTCAGAGTGCCAAAGAAGCTTTCCATGGCCGCGTTATCGAAGCAATTCCCTTTTCTCGACATACTTTGCTTCATTCCATAGCGCGCCAGTGCCGCTCGATACGGTTGCATGCGATAGTGCCAACCCTGGTCTGAATGAAGCATCGGTGTAGCCGCATTCCCGCGTTTCTTGACAGCTTTCCTGAGCATGCCCATGACCATCGGGAAGTCGGGGCGATGGCTCGACTCGTAGGCTACAATTTCCCCATTGTAGAGGTCCATGACCGGAGAAAGGTACAGCTTTTTCCCCGCGACCCGGAACTCGGTCACATCGGTGACCCACTTCTCGTTTGGGCCCGACGCGGTGAATTCACGATTGAGCAGGTTCGGCGCGGCCTCGCCGACCTCGCCCTGGTACGACCGGAACTTCTTCCGGCGCACCTGAACCGCACCGGGAATCGTGGAGGCCGGTTGGTTTAAGTTAATGCAGGCATGTCAGCGATATTTCTGAGTTGCCCG
>NZ_CABPSL010000009.1 GCF_902459665.1 Pandoraea cepalis
TAGGCTTACTGATAGACACAAGACTATCCGTTATTTTAAGAGAGTCCTTGTGTCCTCAGATACGTGGGGCCGCTCCACTGCCGTCGACGGCCGTGATCTCGTCGCCGACACGTAGTCCAGCGGGCCCTGCCGCACCACCCGGCAGGAGCTGGCCCACCTTGACCCGCGCCGACGGCGTCAGACCGAGTCGCTGCATGAAGTCCTGCTCGCCATCGGCGTCGAAGTGCTGACCCGCCGCGTCCAGCATGTATTCAGCGCGCCCGTCGCGGGTACGCGCCACGAGCGTCACGCGCTGCCCTTCGATCATCGGATCGACCAGGCGCCAGCGAAGGTCTTCCCAGGACCGAACGGGCATCTCGTCTCCGACGGCTTCGTCAGGACTCTTCCCGTTATCGCGAACGCCGGTAATCAACTCGCCACCGGACAGCCCCGCGCGAGCGGCCAGCGTACCGGCCGCCGGCGGTGCAATGCGCGCGACGGGTTCGGTCACGCCCGCGAGATTCAGGCCCGCGTACAGGGCGATCGCCAGAAGGAAGTTCGCGACCGGACCGGCCGCCACAATGGCAAATCGCTTATAGACCGATTGGCGGTTGAAGGCCCGCGCGCGATCCTCCGGGGCGACGACCTGGGTTTCATCGCGCTCGTCGAGCATTCGGACGTACCCGCCCAGCGGCAGCGCGCAAACCGTCCACTCCGTACGATCGCGCCCCATCGTCCACTTGAGCAGCGGCGTGCCGAACCCGACCGAAAAACGCAGAACCTTGACGCCGCACAGCCGCGCGACCGAGTAATGCCCCAACTCATGGAATACCACCAGCACGCCAATGGCGACGGCAAACGCAAGCAACGTGGTCAACAGAGTCATGAGCGAATGGGGGCGCGAAGGCGTTACGACATAGGGTCAGGCGTCAGGACGACGCCCGGGCCGGCAGTTTGGCGACGATGGCCGTCGCCAGTTCGCGCGCGCGGCGATCGGCGTCGAGCACGACGTCGAGCGACGTCGCCTCACCGACGGCAACCGCGTCGAGCACCTGCTCGACCACCTGGCCGATGGCCGTAAAGCGAATGCGGCCTTCAAGGAAGGCGGCCACGGCGATCTCGTTGGCCGCATTGAGCAGCGCGCCCGCCGTACCGCCGCGATGCAGCGCGTCGAATGCCAGACGCAGGCACGGAAAACGGCGCAAATCCGGCGCTTCGAAAGTCAGCTTGCCGATGTCGGCAAGATTGAGGCTCGCCACGCCCGACGTCACCCGATCCGGGAACGCCAGCGCATGGGCGATGGGCGTGCGCATGTCCGGATTGCCGAGTTGCGCGAGCGTCGAGCCGTCCGTGTACGTCACCATCGAGTGAATCACGCTCTGCGGATGGATCAACACCTCGATCTTCTCGGGCGGCATATTGAACAACCAATGCGCCTCGATGACTTCGAGGCCCTTGTTCATCATGCTGGCGGAGTCGACCGAAATCTTGCGGCCCATCACCCAGTTCGGGTGCGCGCACGCCTCGTCGGGCGTCACGTTCTCGAGCGACGCCAGCTCGCGCTCGCGGAATGGCCCGCCCGACGCGGTCAACACCAGTTTTTCAACGCCGCGCGTCGACACGCGGTTCTCGCCGGCCACTTGCGGCAGGCATTGGAAGATGGCGTTGTGCTCGCTGTCGAGCGGCAACAACGTCGCCCCGGCGCGTTCGGCCGTCGCCATGAACAGGGCACCGGAGAGCACCAGCGACTCCTTGTTCGCCAGCAGAATGCGCTTGCCGGCGCGCGCGGCGGCGAGTGTCGACTGCAGTCCCGCGGCACCGACGATCGCCGCAACGACCATCGTGGCCTCGGCCGCTTGCGCGATCTCGACGAGCGCCTGCGGACCGTAGGTCACGTCGATCTTCAGACCGGCGTCAGCCAGACGCGCCGCCAGCGAGCGGGCACCGTCGGCGTCGGCCACCACCGCCACTGCTGGGCGATGCGTGACGCACTGCTCGAACAGGCGATCCAGGTTACGGTGCGCCGACAACGCGTAGACGGAGAAGCGGCCGGGATGACGCCCCACCACATCGAGCGTGCTAACGCCAATGGAACCGGTGGAGCCAAGAATGGAGAGTCGTTGCGACATGATCAGACGAAGAGCAAAGCCAGCGGGAGCACCGGGAGCAACGCGTCGATTCGATCGAGCACGCCCCCGTGGCCGGGAAGCAGCGCGCTGGAATCCTTCACGCCGGCCTGCCGTTTGAGTTGAGATTCGAACAGATCGCCCACGACGGAGAAAGCCACCAGCACCGTCAGCGCCAATGCGCCCAGTGCCAGACCTTGCGTGCCGGCGAAATGAGAAACGAGGGTTGGCGCCTGCAAGCCGCTCGCGAGAACCCCGGCAGCGACCACGAGCACCAGCAGCCACCCGCCGATCGCCCCTTCCCAGGACTTGCCGGGACTGATCGACGGCGCGAGCTTGCGACGGCCAAACGCACGGCCGGCGAAATACGCGCCCGTGTCGGCAAGCCAGACGATCACGAGCACCGAGAGCAGGAATGCCACGCCGCGATCACGCGCCAGACACAGCGCCTGCCATGCCGCGATCAGCAACACCGGGCCGGCGACCAGCAACAAACCGCGCCATGCCCCTCGCGTCGCCGGCTTGCGGGCGAGCGTGTAGGGTCCCGCGAGCACCCAAAAGATGGCCGCGGGCTTGAGCCAGATTGACGAGAGCATCCAGCCGCCCGCCCATGTCAGGCCCACCCCCAGGAGGGCGAGCGCCCCATAGAAGACGGCGCCCGTGCCATTCAGACCGACGAGCCGCCCCCATTCCCAGCCGGCGGCGGCCACGATCACTGCGGCAAGTAATGCGAACTGCGCCGGCGTACCGACGAAGATCACAGGCAAAAGAATGGCGAGAAGTACGACAGCGGTAATGACGCGTGTCTTGAGCATCAGGCGGAATGTCCCGGAGGGCTCTGGACTTGCGCGCTGGTACGGCCGAAACGGCGCTCGCGCTGCTGAAACTCGGCGACGGCCCGTTTGAGGGTATTGGCGTTGAAGTCCGGCCAGAATTCTTCGGTGAAATACAACTCAGTGTACGCCAGTTGCCACAACAGAAAATTACTGATGCGTTGATCGCCACCGGTGCGAATGAAGAGATCCGGCTCCGGCGCGTAGGCCATGCTCAGGTAAGGCGCGAGATCGTCCTCGGTGAACGACGCGTCGAGCGCCGCGGCACCACCGGCCGCCACACGCGCGGCGGCAAGCTTCTGGGCCGCCTGCAAAATGTCCCATCGCCCGCCGTAGTTGGCGGCAATGGTCAGCGTGAGGCCCGTGTTGTCCTGCGTGCGGGCTTCCGCACGCCTGACCAGTTCCTGAATGCGCGGCTCGAACGCGTCGAGCGCGCCAATGACGCGAAGGCGAATACCGTTGCTGTGCAGCTTCCCGACTTCACGCTCGAGCGCAAGAATGAAAAGCTGCATCAGCGTCGACACCTCGTCCTGCGGACGGCGCCAGTTCTCGGAACTGAACGCGAACAGCGTCAGATACTCGACGCCGATTTCGGCGCAGGCCGTCACGGCCTCTCGCACGGCATCGACGCCACGCTTGTGGCCCGCAACGCGAGGCAACTTGCGACGGGTAGCCCAACGCCCATTGCCATCCATGACGATAGCAACGTGGCGAGGAATGCTCTCTGTCTTGGGAACGGAGCGCGTAGAGCTGAGAAAACCCATTGAGGTACGGTGCGGGAGTCGAGCGCGAAAGTCAGCGGAGGTCTTGCGGTGAGTGCCGGGGCACTCAGACCGTCATGATCTCGGCGTCCTTCTGCTTGACCAGTTCGTCGATCTCGGCGACAAACTTGTCCGTGAGCTTCTGCACTTCGTCGCTGCCACGGCGCTCGTCGTCTTCCGACGCTTCCTTGTCCTTGACCAGCTTCTTGAGCTGCTCGTTGGCATCGCGGCGCAGGTTACGCACGGCGACCTTGGCGGCTTCGCCTTCCGACTTGACCAGCTTGGTCAGCTCGCGACGGCGCTCTTCGGTCGGCATCGGCATCGGCACACGAATCAGATCGCCTTGCGTGGCCGGGTTCAGACCCAGATCCGATTCGCGGATGGCCTTCTCGACCACGCCAACCATCTTCTTTTCCCACGGTTGCACGCCGATCGTACGGCTATCCACGAGGTTCACGTTGGCGACCTGGGAGATGGGCACCATCGAGCCGTAGTAGTCCACCTGAACGTGATCGAGCAGGCCGACGTGCGCACGACCGGTACGAATCTTCGCCAGGTTGTTCTTGAACGACTCGATCGAGCTTTTCATCTTTTGCTCGACACTTTTCTTGACGTCAGCAACGCTCATGACAACCTCCAAACCTTGAATTGTTACGCAAACGTAAATAATACGGCGTCGGCGCGCCCATGCACGCCGACGCCGCAATTTGAACTCAAACGTGGACGAGCGTTCCCTCGTCTTCGCCGAGAATGACGTGCTTGAGCGCGCCCGGCTTCACAATCGAGAAGACTCGCACCGGCATCTTCTGGTCGCGGCACAGCGCGAAAGCCGTCGCGTCCATGACCTGCAGGTGCTTGGAGATCGCCTCGTCGAAGCTGATGGTCGAATACTTTACCGCGTTGGGATCTTTCTTGGGGTCTGCGGAGTATACGCCGTCGACCTTGGTCGCCTTGAGGACCACTTCGGCGCCGACTTCCGAACCGCGCAGCGCCGCTGCCGTGTCGGTCGTAAAGAACGGGTTGCCGGTGCCCGCGGCGAAAATCACGACTTTGCCCTCTTCGAGCTGACGGATCGCACGCGGGCGGATGTAGGGCTCGACCACCTGATCCATGCGCAGCGCGGACTGCACACGCGCTTCGATACCCGCATGGCGCATGGCATCCTGCAGCGCCAGGGCATTCATCATCGTGGCCAGCATGCCCATGTAGTCGGCCGTTGCACGGTCCATACCCGCGGCACCGCCTGCCACGCCCCGGAAAATATTACCGCCGCCGATCACGACGGCCAGTTGCGTGCCCAGGCGAACGACCTCGGCAATGTCGTCAACCATCCGTTCGATGGTCGCGCGGTTGATGCCGAATGCATCGTCACCCATGAGGGCTTCACCAGAGAGCTTGAGAAGTACGCGTTTGTAAGGAGTAGACATGGCGGTCCTTAAGAAGTCTGGTCGGGCACTGTTGGGTATTCTGGATGAAACAACGGGGACGGCACCGCCGCCCCCGGATACTGCGGTACTGCGCGAATTACGACTGCTTGGCCGCAGCCACTTGCGCCGCCACTTCCGCCGCGAAGTCGTCCTGCTTCTTCTCGATGCCTTCGCCGACCACGAACATGGTGAAAGCCTTCACCGTGGTGTTGTTGGCCTTGAGCATCTGCTCGACGCTCGACTTGTCGTCCTTCACGTAAGCCTGGTTGAACAGCGAGACTTCCTTGAGGAACTTCTGCACGCTGCCTTCCACCATCTTGGCCACGATCTCGGCCGGCTTGCCCGACTCGGCAGCCTTCTCGGCAGCGACCTTGCGCTCCTTCTCGATCAGTTCCGGCGAGACCTGATCGCCCGACACGGCCACCGGCTTCATTGCGGCGATGTGCATGGCGACGTTCTTGCCGACTTCGGCGTCAGCGCCGTCATACTCGACGACCACACCGATACGCGTGCCGTGCAGGTAAGCCGCCAGCTTGCCCGCCGTGTCATAGCGCTGGAAGCGACGAATGGTCATGTTTTCGCCGATCTTGCCGATCAGGTCCGCACGCACTTGCTCAACGGTCTTGCCGTCGAGCGGCAGCGCCGACAGTGCCGCCACGTCGGCCGGGTTGTGCTCGGCGACCAGCTTGGCCACGTCGTTGGCGAACTTCAGGAAGTCGTCGTTCTTCGAGACGAAGTCGGTTTCGCAGTTGATTTCGACCACGGCACCCTTGCCGCCGTCGATGTAGGCGGCGATCACGCCTTCGGCGGTGATACGGCTGGCGGCCTTGCTGGCCTTGCTGCCCAGCTTGACACGCAGGATTTCTTCAGCACGGACCATGTCGCCATCGGCTTCGGTCAGCGCCTTCTTGCATTCCATCATCGGCGCATCGGTCTTGGCGCGCAGTTCGCCCACCATTGCTGCAGTAATTGCCGGCATATCGTTACTCCTGTATATCGAATCAGTCGGGAGTGGATGGCGTCCGGACGGCCTCGCTGCCCGCCCCGTGGCGCCCCGCGCACCCGACGCGGGAAAATCGGACTAAAAAAAAGGGGCGCCACCAGCAGCCCCTTTTGTTACGCAGCGGCGGCCGCTTACGCCTCTTCGTTCACTTCGACGAACTCGTCGTTACCATCGCCGCGAACGGCTTCCACGACTTCCTTGACGGCGTTTGCACGGCCTTCGAGGACAGCGTCGGCAACGCCTTGCACGTACAGTTCGACAGCCTTGCTCGAGTCGTCGTTACCCGGGATGATGTAATCCACACCTTCCGGCGAGTGGTTCGTGTCGACCACGGCGATCACCGGAATGCCCAGCTTGTTGGCTTCCGTGATGGCGATCTTGTGGTAGCCGACGTCGACGACGAAAATGGCGTCGGGCATGCCGCCCATATCCTTCACGCCACCGATCGACTTCTGCAGCTTGGCCATTTCGCGATCGAACAGCAGCGCTTCCTTCTTGCTCATGCGCTCTTGCTCGCCGGCTTCCAGGGCCTGCTCCATGTCCTTGAGCTTCTTGATCGACGACTTCAGCGTCTTGAAGTTCGTCAGCATGCCGCCCAGCCAACGGTTGTTGACGTAAGGCATGCCGGCGCGACCCGCGGCTTCCGCCACGATGTCACGCGCTTGACGCTTCGTACCCACGAACAGGATCGTGCCGCGGTTTGCTGCCAGTTGACGCACATACTTCAGTGCGTCCTGGTACATCGGCAACGTCTTTTCGAGGTTGATGATGTGAATCTTGTTGCGATGGCCGAAGATATAGGGGGCCATCTTGGGGTTCCAGAAACGGGTTTGGTGACCAAAGTGGACGCCCGCTTCCAGCATCTGACGCATAGTGACAGACATGTGATTCTCCGTGAGGGTTAGGTCTTAGACCGGCTGCCGTACCCGTTTCGCCAGACTGCCACACAGCTTTGCATGACCCGTCTGCGAAGATCGGGCACCCTGGGTGCGCCGGCCCGCGATTTCAAAATTTCCAAGCCGACGATCGACACCGCCACCCCGCAATCCGCCGGATGCGGCGCCGATCGGCACCACACTGGGGCAAAAACACCCCTGAAAACCCGGCGAAGACCGTTGAAACACAAGGGAAAACCCTTGGGTTTATTAGCAATTCGTCCTCGACTTAGCCCGAGATTATAGCATCGGAGCCCACCTGCACTCAAGCGACGCGTGAACTTGTGATGACAAGTCGGAAACGCCCGATCTGCGCGGCGCTCCGGACGGTTCACCGCGCGGCCGAGCGCTGCGTCAGGAACCTTGGAAATTCCTCGTCGGAACGCTCCGAAATCCAAGCCGGACGGGGCGAAAACCGTCCGTTGGTGCGATAATGCGGCACTGTTTACGCAATCTCTCCGATTCAGCAATGGCCATCACCCTCAAGAATGCCCACGATATTGAAATGATGCGCGTCGCCTGCCGACTGGCCAGCGAGGTGCTCGATTTCATTACGCCGCATGTGCGCGCCGGCGTCACGACCGGGGAACTCGACCGGCTTTGCCACGAATACATGCTCAAGGAGCAGGGCACCGTGCCGGCACCGCTGAACTATCAACCGCCCGGTTATCCGCCCTACCCCAAGGCCACCTGCATCTCGGTCAACGACGTGATCTGTCACGGCATTCCCGGCGACAAAACGCTCAAGAATGGCGACGCCCTGAACATCGACATCACCGTCATCAAGGATGGCTACTTCGGCGATACCAGCCGCATGTTCATCGTCGGCGAAGGTTCGATCCTGGCGAAGCGTTTGGCGCAGGTGACGTATGAATGCATGTGGCTCGGCATCAACCAGGTCCGCCCGGGCGCGCATCTGGGCGATATTGGCCACGCCATCCAGACGCATGCCGAAGCCCAGGGATATAGCGTGGTACGCGAATACTGTGGCCACGGCATCGGCCAGGTATTCCACGAGGACCCGCAGATCGTGCATTACGGTCGCCAGGGCACCGGCCTCGAGTTGCAGGCGGGCATGATCTTTACCATCGAGCCGATGATCAACGCGGGCAAGCGCGAGATTCGGACGATGCCCGATCAATGGACGGTCAAGACGCGCGATCGCAGTCTGTCGGCGCAATGGGAGCACACGGTGCTCGTGACGCCAACGGGCCACGAGGTGCTCACGCACTCCGCCCTGACGCCACCGCCGCCGCCCGGTTCGTCGTACGTGACATCGTTCGCCACCGCTACCTGAGCCACTGAAGTCCGGCCGCCTGTCACCGCGGCGGCCGCCCGGCCTGACTCGTTACTTTCACCACCAGGAAGCCGCCATGCACGCGCGTGCGCACGCCCCGTCTCCGCTACGTCAGGCCCTCAAGGACCGCAAGGCCGAACTCGTCGACCGCTTTTCCACACATGGCAAGATCGACGTGCTTCTGCATGGCTTATGCCAGGCGGTCGATCAAGCCATGCGCGACGCGTGGGACGAGTGCGAAATGCCCGATGGTTTCGCGCTCGTCGCCGTGGGCGGCTACGGGCGCGGCGAACTGTACCCGCACTCGGACGTCGACATTCTCCTGCTCCACGCGGACGCCGACGCGCAGGTGCTCACCTCGCACGTGGAGCCGTTTATCGGCTTCCTGTGGGATATCGGGCTCGAGATCGGATCGTCGGTCCGCACGGTCGACGAGTGCATCACCGAAGCCCATGCCGACGTCACGGTACAAACCAGCCTGCTCGAAGCCCGCCTGCTCACCGGCAATGCGGCGCTCTTCGACGACTTCGAGCGGCGCTTCTCCGCCGATCTCGATCCGCGAGCGTTTTTCCGCAGCAAACAGCTGGAGATCCGCCAGCGTCACGCCAAGTATCAGGACACCCCGTACAGCCTTGAACCCAACTGCAAGGAAAGCCCCGGCGGACTGCGCGACCTGCAGGTCATTCTCTGGATGACGAAGGCCGCCGGCCTCGGCAACAGCTGGGCGGAACTGTTCGCGCGGGAACTGCTGACCGATCGCGAGCTCAAGGAGCTGCGCCGCAACGAGCAATTCCTCAAGGGCCTGCGCGCACGGCTGCACTTATTGGCGCGACGGCGTCAGGACGTGCTCGTATTCGACATGCAAACGTCGCTCGCGCAAAGTCTCGGCTTCGACGCCACCCCCACCAAGCGGGCCAGCGAGCAGCTCATGCGGCGCTACTACTGGGCCGCCAAAGCCGTCTCGCAACTCAATACGGTGCTGCTGCTCAACGTCGAAGCGCGCCTGTTCCCGCAAACCAGCGGGGTCACGCGGGTGATCAACGAGCGTTTCGTCGAGAAGCAAGGGATGATCGAAATCGTGGACGACGAGTTGTACCAGCGTCACCCGAACGCGATCCTCGAGACATTCCTGCTTTACGAACAGGTCGTCGGTGTGAAGGGGCTCTCGGCGCGCACGCTGCGGGCGCTGTACAACGCTCGCGAACTGATGAACGCGCAGTGGCGCGCCGACCCCGAGAATCGCAGCACGTTTCTCGGCATTCTCCAGCAGCCACAGGGCATTACCCACGCCTTGCGCCTGATGAACCAGACGAGCGTGCTCGGCCGCTATCTGATCAACTTTCGTCGCGTGGTCGGCCAGATGCAGCACGACCTGTACCACGTCTACACCGTCGACCAGCACATCCTGATGGTCGTGCGCAACATCCGCCGTTTCGCCGTGGCGGAGCACGCGCACGAGTACCCGTTCTGCAGCCAGTTGATCGCGAACTTCGACCGACCTTGGGCGCTGACGGTCGCGGCCTTGTTTCACGACATTGCGAAGGGTCGCGGCGGCGATCACTCCACACTCGGCATGGCCGATGCCCGACGTTTCTGCACCCGTCACGGCATCGACAAGGAGGACACGGATCTGATCGTCTGGCTGGTGGGTGAGCATCTGACGATGAGCACGGTGGCGCAGAAGCAGGACACCACCGACCCCGAGGTCATCCGCCGCTTTGCGGCGAAAGTGGGGAATGAGCGGCGCCTGACGGCACTGTATCTACTGACGGTCGCCGATATTCGCGGCACCAGCCCGAAGGTATGGAACGCCTGGAAGGGCAAGCTGCTGGAAGACCTGTACCGGCTGACGTTGCAGGTGCTGGGCGGCGCCAATCCGGATCCGCGTTCACAGCTCAAAACGCGCAAGGAAGAGGCCCTCGGGCTGCTGCGCCTTTACACCGTGCCGGAGCGCGCGCAGGAGGCGCTCTGGAGCACGCTGGACGTCGCCTACTTCCTGCGCAACGATCCGGCCGACGTCGCATGGCAGACGCGCCATCTTTGGCGGCACGTGGGCAGCGCGACCCCCATTGTCAAGGCACGTCCCTCACCGATCGGCGAAGGGCTGCAGGTGATGGTCTACGTGCGCGACCAGCTCGATCTGTTCGCGCGCATTTGCGGCTATTTCGAGCGCAAAGGGCTATCGATTCTCGACGCAAAGGTACACACGACCAGCCACGGCTTTGCCCTGGACAGCTTTCTGCTGACCGACCCGGGTCTGGACACGAGCTATCGCGACATCATCAATCTGGTGGAGAGCGAACTGGTGTCGCTGCTCACGCGTGTCGAGCCGCTGGCAGAGCCCAGCAAAGGCCGGCTGCCGCGACGCTCGCGCAGTTTCCCGGTCACGCCGCGCGTCGATTTGCGACCCGACGATCGCGGTCAGTACTACTTGCTATCGGTGTCGGCCAACGACCGCACCGGTCTGCTGTACGCGGTCGCTCGCGTGCTTGCGCGTCACGGCGTAAGCGTGCGTACCGCCCGCATCAACACCCTCGGCGAGCGTGTCGAAGACACGTTCCTGCTCGATGGCAGCCGTTTGCAGGACAGTCGTCTGCAAATCGCCGTCGAGACCGAATTACTCGAAGCATTGGAATCATGAGCGATACCCCGCGCACCAAACTGAGCGCCAAACATCCCCGCACTCTCGACAAGACTCGCGCTCCGGTGCGTTCGTCCGGCGCGCTGAGCCGTCCGACCAAAGCCGTGCCCGCGTCGATGCTCGACGCGAGCGGCGCAAAGAAGAAGCCGGCCGCGAAACCGGCACGACCGCGTCCGGTGGACAATGCGGCTACGCCGGCGGGTACACGTCGCCCGGCCGGAAGTGCCGCCGCGCCACGCAAACCTGCGGCCGGCAGCACAACGCCGTACGAAAAGCGTTCGACGGGCGAACGTCCGCCCGCACGTGGCCAACGCGAGCGCGTTGCTGGCGCGCGTCCGGCACGACTTGACGACGAATCGCGTCCACGTCGCGCTGCCGAAGGTGGCGCCCGTGGCGATTTCGCCCGCCCGGCCAAACGGGGACCCGACGACCGCGCCCCGCGCCGTTTTGACGAAGATCGTCCGCGTCGTGCCGCCGAAGGTGGCGCCCGTGGCGATTTCGCCCGTCCGGCCAAACGGGGACCCGACGACCGCGCCCCGCGCCGTTTTGACGAAGATCGTCCGCGTCGTGCCGCCGAAGGTGGCGCCCGTGGCGATTTCGCCCGCCCGGCCAAACGGGGACCCGACGACCGCGCCCCGCGCCGTTTTGAAGAAGATCGTCCCCGTCGTGCCGCCGAAGGTGGCGCCCGTGGCGATTTCGCCCGTCCGGCTAAACGGGGACCCGACGACCGTGCCCCCCGCCGTTTTGACGAAGACCGCCCGCGTCGTGCTACCGAAGGCGGTTCCCGTGGCGAAGGCGCGCCCGGCGGCCGCTTCGCCCGCGACGATCGTGACGCGCGGACTGCACGGCCGGCACGCCCCGCGCGCGTCGCGCGCGATGCCGATGACGACATCAAGGTCCATCACGACGCCGCTGGGTCGCTGCGCCTGTCCAAGCGCATGTCTGAGCTCGGCCTGTGTTCGCGTCGCGAAGCCGACGAGTGGATCGCCAAGGGCTGGGTTCGCGTCGACGGCAAGGTCGTGACCGAACTCGGCACGAAGATCCTGCCGACCCAGGACATCACCGTCGTGCAGGCTGCGCACAAGGAGCAGGCCAACCGCATGACGATTCTGCTGCACAAGCCCGTGGGCTACGTCTCCGCACAGGCAGAAGACGGCTACGAGCCCGCTGTCGTGCTGGTCACGCGCGAGCATCACTGGACCGAGGACGATGCCGGCGTGCGCTTCTCGCCGTCGCATCTACGCAGTCTCGCGCCCGCCGGACGCCTCGACATCGACTCGACCGGCCTGCTCGTCCTGACGCAAGACGGTCGCATTGCCAAGCAACTGATCGGGGAAGATTCGGATATCGAGAAGGAGTACCTCGTGCGCGTCTCGTATAACGAGCATGTCGAGAACGTTCAGGCGCATTTCCCGACAGACCGTCTGGCCCTGCTGCGTCACGGCCTGGAACTCGACGATCAACCGCTCAAACCCGCACAGGTCGAGTGGCAGAACCCGGAGCAACTGCGCTTCGTGCTCAAGGAAGGCAAGAAACGCCAGATCCGCCGGATGTGCGAACTGGTCGGCCTGCATGTGACCGGCCTCAAGCGCGTTCGCATGGGACGCATCACGCTGGGCAACCTGCCCGTTGGTGAGTGGCGCTATCTGCGCGCCGGCGAAGGCTTCTGAGTCAGCGACGACATAGCCCATGAAAAAGCCCGCCATCGAGGCGGGCTCAGCGTTCAGACGAACCCCATGTTTTTCGGAGCATGGGGTTTTGTCTTTCAGGCGAGGGCATTATCGGACTGGCCCGCGATCCGGTCCAGACGCTCGGCAAGATCAGCCAATTGCCGCGTATCAGGTTAACGCGGTGCCGCCTCGTCCCCACGTCAGTCGTCGCTCTTGGGATCCAGTCCCGGAAAGAGAATCTCGGTAAATCCAAACTTGCTGAAGTCGGTAATGCGCATCGGGTAGAGCTTGCCGATCAGGTGGTCGCACTCGTGTTGAACGACCCGGGCGTGAAAGCCCTCAGCCACGCGGTCGATCGCTCGGCCATACTGGTCGACCCCCTCATAGCGCAGCATCGAATAACGATTGACCATGCCGCGCAGCCCCGGCACCGACAAGCAGCCTTCCCAGCCCTCTTCCATGTCCTGCGTGAGCGGCGTGATGACGGGATTGATGAGCACGGTTTCAGGCACTTCGGGCGCGTCCGGGTAGCGCTCGTTATGCTCGAAGCCGAAGATCACCACCTGCAGATCAACGCCGATCTGCGGCGCCGCCAGTCCCGCGCCGTTTGCGTGCTTCATGGTGTCGAACATGTCGGCGACCAGCTCCCGCAACTCGGGCGTGTCGAAATGTTCCACGGGTTTGGCGATGCGCAGCAGGCGCGGATCGCCCATCTTCAGGATGTCGCGAATCATCGATTGGATCCTCCCATCAAAGCGCGGCCAACATCGCCCGCATAGCGTCTTCGTCCAGCACGGGCACACCCAGTGCCTCGGCCTTCGCCAACTTGCTGCCAGCTTCTGCGCCCGCGACCACGTAGTCGGTTTTCGCAGAAACCGAGCCGGCAACCTTTGCCCCCCGCTCCTCCAGCATGGCTTTCGCCTCGTCGCGCGAGAGCGTCGGCAGCGTGCCTGTGAGCACGAAGGTCTTGCCGGCCAGCGGCAGCGGTGCCGCAGCCGCCGGCTCAGATTCCACCCAGGTCACGCCCGCCGCCCGCAGTTGCTCAATCACTTCGACATTATGCGGTTCGCCAAAGAAATTGGCGATGGATTGGGCCACAATCGGTCCGACGTCGGGCACGGCCAGCAATTCCTCGGTGCTCGCCGCCATCACATTGTCGAGCTTGCCAAAATGACGCGCGAGATCCTTCGCCGTCGCCTCGCCCACATGGCGAATACCCAACGCGAAGATGAACCGCGCCAGCGTCGTGTGACGGGCCGTCTCCAGCGCCGCCACGAGATTGGACGCCGACTTGTCGGCCATCCGGTCAAGCGCGGCAAGCTTCGCCACGCCCAGTTTGAACAGATCCGCAGGCGTGCGAATGATGTGCTGGTCAACCAGTTGCTCCACGAGCTTGTCGCCAAGCCCCTCGATGTCGAGCGCCCGACGCTGGGCGAAGTGCAGCAACGCCTGCTTGCGCTGCGCCGCGCAAATCAAGCCGCCCGTGCATCGCGCGATCACCTCGTCGGGCAGTTTCTCGATGGCCGATCCGCACACCGGGCACGCCGTCGGCATGACGAACGCTCTTGCATCGTCCGGTCGACGCTCGAGCACCGATCCGACGACTTCCGGAATCACATCGCCCGCCCGGCGCACGATCACCGTATCGCCAATCATCACGTCCTTGCGGCGAATCTCGTCTTCGTTGTGCAGCGTAGCATTCGTGACGGTCGCTCCGCCGACAAAGACGGGCGAGAGCCGCGCCACCGGCGTAATTGCCCCGGTTCGCCCCACCTGCACTTCGATGTCGAGCAACGTCGTCAGCGCCTCCTGCGCCGGAAACTTGTGCGCCAGCGCGAAGCGCGGGGCGCGTGAGACAAATCCAAGCCGATCCTGCTCGTCGCGACGGTTGACCTTGTAGACGACGCCATCGATGTCGTAAGGCAGCGTCTCACGCGCCTCTCCCACCGCGCGGTAGAACGCCAGCAACCCCTGTGCGCCCCGCACGACTTCGCGCCGCTCGTTAACCGGAATTCCGAGCGTGACATACCAGTCGAGCAATGCCGAGTGCGTCTCCGGCATCGGGACACCCACCAGCTCCCCCACCCCGTAAGCAAAGAACGACAACGGACGCCTCGCCGTAATCCTCGAATCGAGCTGTCGCAGACTGCCCGCCGCCGCGTTGCGCGGATTGACGAACACCTTCTCGTGCGCCGCTTCCTGCGCCCGATTGAGCTTGTCGAAGTCGGCCCGGAACATCAGCACTTCACCCCGCACCTCGAGCACTTCGGGCGGGTTATCGGTCTTCAGGCGCAGCGGAATCGTCTTGATCGTGCGGATGTTCGCGGTGACCTCCTCGCCCGTCGTGCCGTCGCCACGCGTGGCTGCCTGCACGAGCACCCCGCGTTCATAGCGCAAAGCGATCGCGAGCCCGTCAAACTTCAGCTCGGCCGCATATTCGACGGGCGCGCCGAACAGATCGCCGGTGGGTGCTCCGCCATCGCGCAGTCCATCCGACACACGACGATCGAACGCTTCAACATCCTCGTCGGCAAAGCCGTTGTTCAGCGAGAGCATCGGCACGCGATGC
Source organism: Pandoraea cepalis (assembly GCF_902459665.1). Lineage (GTDB taxonomy): Bacteria > Pseudomonadota > Gammaproteobacteria > Burkholderiales > Burkholderiaceae > Pandoraea > Pandoraea cepalis. The sequence continues at coordinate 15,242 of NZ_CABPSL010000009.1, forward strand.
ACGACCTGCGCGAACCCTTCCACCGGCTTGCCACCCACACGTTGCGTGGGCGAATCGGGACGCTTCAATTCGGGATGACTCGTCTCGAGCGCGACCAGTTCGGCAAACAGGCGGTCGTACTCGGCATCCGGAATCAGCGGCGCATCCTCTTCGTAGTACGCGCGGTTGTGACGCACCAACTCGGCACGCAACTCGGCCGCGCGGCGGGTGGCGGGCGATGCATCGGTAGCGGTAGGGGCGTTCGCGCCCTGACCCGGAACAGAAGTTTGGGACATGCAAGCAGACTCGGGAGACGGGAAGTCAGGACATTATGCCTTCGACGTACGCAACTGCGCGTTGTCGATCGCTTTCATCCATCGATTGGAACAAAAAACGCCGCTCACCCGACGGTGAACGGCGTGCGTCGAACGCGGCATCCGACGGGTCGTCGTCTGCCGCGCTTCGGTTCGAAATTACTGGCTGAACAGGCGGCGCGTGACGGGCGAGCCCGCCGGCAAACCGCGCGCCTCGAGACGTTCGTAGAGCTTGAGCAATTGCTTGTCGACGTTTTGCAGCGCAGCATCGGAGAGCGGTCGACGCTGATCGTCCACCACGCGGCCCCCAATGCGTTGTCCGATCGAACGTGCGTAATCGCACATCAGACGGAACGGCAGCAGGTCCTCGTCGGCCACCGGCACATCGAGCAGCATCGTGATCAGATCGCCGCCCTTGTAGGTCAGGTCGTCACGCAGAAAGTTGGTGTCGCCGAACTGCAGCATGAACACCGGATTCTGGCGTGCATCGAGCTTGACGAACCGCATGCCGTCGCGTGAGAGCAGCAGCCCGTCTTGCGTGGCGACCGCCTGCACGTAGTTGGCCGACCACGGCGCGCCGTCCGAAAGCACGTTCACCGACAGTTGGGCATCGCATTGCGCGGCAAAGCTGTCGAGTTCGCGGCCGCGGGCGACCGTCTCCACCATGTCGGGCAATTCGGGCAACGCGTCAGCCGCATCGGCGAGCGTCTGCACGAGATTCGAAAACTCGGAGAACTCGACCTCATTCAGGGCGCCCGCGCGGTTGGCCAACTGTACAGCCATGCGCAACTGGTGGTAGCGCCCGCCGGAGCGAATCAACTCCCACGGCGAATGCTCGTCGGCACGGCCCTCGATGTTGACGGGTTTGCTGCCCGCGCGGCGCATGCGTACCGTCAGCGGCATCAAACGCTCCGCCGCGATCACATTGGCCAACGGCAGCGCAACGACGCAGTCGATGCGCTCGTCGATGACCGGCGGCGGACCGCTCGGCGCAGCCGGCGGTGCCGCCACGGGCACCACGGTCGCAGCCGCTGCCTCGGGCGTGGCAGCCGCCGTCGCGACTGCCTCGGCGTTTGCAACGGGTTCGTGGGTGTCGACGTTGGCGAGCTCGGGCGCCCCGGCCACCGTGGCGACCGAACCGGCTGCCGCAGCGTCCACGGTGTCATCGGCCGCCAGTTCCGCGTCAAAGCGTGCGACCGCGCTCGCGGCCGCCGCTTCCTGCGCGTCGCGGGCCTGCGCTTGCCTGTCGAGAGCGCCGTCGTCGGCCTCCACCGCCGTGTCGGCCGTGGCAGTCACGGGTTCCTCGGGGCGGGCGGCATGGGCGGCGGCGTCCTGCGCGGCGCGCTTGCGCGACGCCGGCGGCGCATCCCAGGCATCCTCGTTGATCGCGAAAGCATCCTGCACCGAACTGCCGGCCGCCACCACTGGCCCCAGTGTGGGCTCACGGCGCTCGCTCGACTGTGCCGGCACCCGGGGCGGCGAAAGCGTCGGTTCGATGAACGGACGGTCGTCGTCGGCATCCGGCACGCCGGCCGTCGCATCGATGCCGGCACCGTCGACCGGCATGCGACGCGGTATTCGTGCGCGTGCCTTGCTGCCCTGCCAGGCGTTATAGGCCACGACTCCCAGCAGTACCACTACCCCTGCGCCAATCAAGCTGAGCTGCAGTTCATTCATGCGCGGCGTTCCTCTCTCTTCTCCATCGTGGGCGCGGGCTCAGACGATCTCGGCCAGATTGATCGCCGACTCCATGTCCACCGCGACGATCCGCGACACCCCTTGTTCCTGCATGGTGACGCCGATGAGCTGATTGGCCATTTCCATCGCGATTTTGTTATGCGAAATAAATACGAATTGGGTGCGGTCCGACATGCGCGCCACCATCTTGGCGTAGCGCTCGGTGTTGGCATCGTCCAGCGGCGCGTCCACCTCGTCGAGCAAACAGAACGGTGCCGGATTGAGCTGGAACATGCCGAACACCAGTGCAATGGCCGTGAGCGCCTTCTCTCCCCCCGACAGCAGATGAATCGTGGAGTTCTTCTTGCCCGGCGGTTGCGCCATGACTTGTACGCCAGCGTCGAGGATTTCGTCGCCGGTCATGATGAGCTTGGCTTGTCCGCCGCCGAACAGCAGCGGGAACAGTTCGCCGAAATGCTTGTTCACTTCGTCGAATGTGCCCTGGAGCATCACCCGCGTCTCTTCGTCGATTTTGCGAATTGCGCCTTCGAGGGTGTCGATGGCGTCGTTCAGGTCGGCCGACTGTGCGTCGAGGAAGACCTTGCGCTCACGCGCCGTCTCCAACTCTTCCAGCGCGGCCATGTTGACCGGACCCAACGCGTTGATCGCGTTGTTGATGCGGGTGACTTCGCCTTGCAGGTACGACGGCTTCATATCGGGCGTCAGCTTGACGGCGAGTGCCTCCTCGTCGACCTCGGCCGCCGTCAGTTGCTCGACAAACTGCTCTCGGTTCAGGCGTGCCGCCTGCTCCTTCAACTGGAATTCCGTGATCCGGTCGCGCAGCGGTTGCAGCCCGCGCTCCGCCGCCAGCCGCTCTTCGTCGCTCTGACGCAACTTGTGCGTGAGCGCCTCGAGTTCGATGCGTGCGGCCCCGAGAATCTCTTCCTTCTGCGCGCGGAGTTCAAGCGCGTCCTGCAAACCGTTCTCGACCGTCTGTTCGGTGATCTGCGTGAGTTCGGCCTGTGCCTGCTCGATCGACACCACCAAACGTTCGGCCTGCTCGAGCGCCGTCTGGATACTGCGGCGGTGCTCGTCGATCTTGCTTGAAATCCCCTTTTGACCGAACGCCGCTTCCTGCGCCAGACGCTCCAACTCGCGCGCACGGTTGCGGGCATCCGAGAGCCGGCTGTCGAGCGATTCAAACTCGAGCTGACCGTCTTCGAACGTCGCCTGCAATTCGGCCAGACGCGCGTCGCTCTGCTCGAAGTTCGCCTCCGATTCGGCGCGCAGCGCCAGTTGCTCCTCGATCTGCGCGGCGATTTCACGCAGCTCTTCGTCGATCTGCGTGCTGCGGGCGTTGAAGCGCTCATAGGCTTGCGTGAGCTTGAGCACGTCCATCTGCAGCGCATGCACACGCTGGGTGGCGCGCTCGGCACGCCCGCGCACCTCGCTGAGCGACTGGGCCGCCTGGCTGTAGGCAGCCTCCGCCCGCACGGCGGCGGCCTTGGCTTCGTCCGACAGCAACACCTGCGCGCGCAGTTGCTTGCCCAGGTTCTCGATTTCCTGCTGACGCGCGAGCAAGCCAGCCTGCTCGGAGTCGGCGGCATACAGCTGCACACCCACGCGCGTGACCTGGTGCCCCGCCTTGACGACGAGCGACGCGCCCTCCGGCAGTTGCGCCCGGGCGACCATCGCCTGCGCGAGATCGTCGGCGACGAACACGTGGCCGAGCCATTCCTGCAGCACGGCACGAAGGCCAGGATCGTCGATGCGCAGCAACGAAAGCAGCGGGCGCAGCGACGCCGGGGCGTCGAGCGCACGCGCGGCTGGTGGCGGCGAATAGAACGCCAGCTTGGCCGGCGGCGCATCGCTCGCAAACGCCTTCACCCACTCGAGATTGCTGATTTCCAGGGCGGCGAGACGCTCGCGCAGCACCGATTCAAGGGCGTTTTCCCAGCCCGGCTCAATGTGCAGTTTCTTCCATAGACGCGGCAATTGCGCCAGCTCGTGCTTGTCGAGCCACGGCTGCACCTTGCCCTCCGTCTGCACACTCTCCTGAAGTTGCTTGAGTGCGGTGAGGCGCGCTTCGAGCTGCGCAATGGACGCGGCTTCGGACTGCACCCGCGCCTGCGCCTCGGCACGCTCGGCTTCGAGTCGCGGCAGCCGCTCCTGCGCATCGGCGAGTTCGGCCTGCGCGTCTTCGAGCATCGCCTGATGTTCGGCAAGATCGGCGCGCTGCATCTCCAGTTCGGCTTCGTCGGGCTTGTCGAGCCCGCGCGCCTCGCCTTGCAGACGCTCCTGACGCTGCTGCAACTGCTGCAACGCCTGATCGGCATTGCGCTGGTGCGCCGCTTCGAGTTTCAGACTCTGCTCGACCTGCGAAATCTCGCTGCGTTGCTCGTTGAGCAGCGTCTGCGCGTCGCGCCAGCCGGCTTCCAGCGCCGGCAACGCGTCGTTCTGATCGGCCGCCTGATCCTGCGCCGTGGCCGCGCGCTCTTCGGCGATGATGAGTTCTTCTTCCGCGAGCGCCAGGGCCTCTTCCGACTGCGCCGAGCGCGCCTGCCATTGCTCGCGCTGCGAAGTGAGCGCGGCCAGTTGCGCCTGCACGCGGTTGCGCGACTCGACGACGTAGCGGATCTCGGCTTCCAGCCGGCTGACCTCCGAATTCGCCTCGTACATGGCGCTTTGCGCGGCCTGAACGGCATCGGTGGCCGTGTAATGGGCGGCGCGCAGCGTTTCGAGATCCGATTCGGAGCCGCGCAGACGCGCCATCTGCGCTTCGAGATCGACCTGCGCCGATTCGATCGCGCGCTGTTGACGTTCTTGTTCGTTCTGGGCTTCGTTCTTGCGCAGCAGCCACAGCAACTGCTGCTTTTCTTCGCCGTCGCGATGCAAGTCCTTGTACCGATTGGCCACCACGGCCTGCGATTCCAGCTTTTCGAGATTACTGCCGAGTTCGCGCAGAATGTCTTCGACGCGCGTGAGGTTCTCGCGCGTGTCCTGCAGGCGGTTCTCGGTCTCGCGACGACGCTCCTTGTACTTGGAGACGCCCGCAGCTTCTTCGAGGAACACGCGCAACTCTTCCGGCTTGGCCTCGATGATGCGCGAGATCATCCCCTGTCCGATGATGGCGTAGGCGCGCGGCCCGAGGCCGGTACCGAGGAAGATGTCCTGGATGTCCCGCCGGCGGGCCGGCAGGTTGTTGATGTAGTAGCTGGAGGTGCCATCGCGCGTGAGCACGCGCTTAACCGCGATGTCGGCGTACTGGCTCCACTGCCCGGCGGCGCGCCCGGCGCTGTTGTCGAACACGAGTTCGACGCTGGCGCGGCTCGCCTGCTTGCGGGCGGTCGACCCGTTGAAAATCACGTCCTGCATCGATTCGCCGCGCAGTTCCGAGGCGCGCGACTCACCGAGCACCCAGCGCACGGCGTCGATGATGTTGGATTTGCCGCACCCGTTGGGGCCAACGATCCCGACCAGTTGGCCAGGCACCGCGAAGTTCGTCGGATCGACGAAGGACTTGAAGCCGGCGAGTTTGATGGAGGTCAGACGCACGGCAGGTTCGCTTTATCGGTCATGGAATGATGGGAAAGACGCAGACGCGCTTAGCTGGTCCTGACGGGCCTTGCGCGCACTGCTGCGCACTGGCCGCTGACATCGATATGACATCGGTTCGCATCATACCATCGCATCCCTCGCCGTCGCGCATTTACAACGCCCGGAATCCGGCAAAATGCCTGACAGCACGCCGGCGGCCACAATGCACAGTCCACCCGCGATGTCGCGCACGCCCAGCCCTTCGTTCGCCAGCCACCAGGACGACATCGCCGCCACCACGATCTCGAAGAGCATGATGAGCGCCGCCTGATTGGCGGGCACCTGGGCCAACCCGAACTGCACCACGACATTGGTCAGCGCAATCGCGCAGCCCAAGGCGAGCGCCACGGCAGCGGCGGCCGTACCCGACGTGAGCGCCGAGACGGCAGCGCGCCCCGTGTCGGCCCCGCCATCGAACGGCAACACCAGCAACCCGCCGACCACGCAGCCAAGATACAGCGTCCAACTACGCATTTCGGCACGCACGTCAGGCATCGCCTGACTGACGCGCCGCAGCAGCACGTTATTGAGTGCAAAGGCCGCCCCGGCAATGGCGCCCGCCCATTCGCCGGGGTTGTTGGGCAGCGGCCAGCCCAGCGCGGGCGACCAGAGCATCAGCCCCGCCCCACCGAGCGCCAGCGCGATCAGCCCCACGCCGCGCACACCGACGCGCTCGCCCAGCAGCCAGTGGGCGAACAGCGCCGTCCAGACCGGCGTCAGGTAGAACAGCAGCAGGACACGCATCACATGTCCGTGCGTCGTGCCCCAGACAAACGCGACGTTGGTCGCGCCGCCGGCGAACGCCACCCCCGCGAGCAGCCACGACCACCGCAGCGTGCCGAGCGAGCGGCGATATACGAGCGTGAGCAACAGCAGCGCGACGCATGCGGTGCCGATCTGGGCGGGGACCGCCCCCACGCCCCACTGGGCTAGCATGCGATAGGGAAACCAGGCCAGCCCCCACACCGACGACCCCATAAGAATGGCCAGGGCAGGTGCCGCCCGAGCGCGCCGCGACGCGCTCGCCGTCGACGCCGGGCCGTGCGCGCCGTTACCGGCTACGGTCATGCTGTTGACTCCTGAAAAATCTGAGTTATTCCCTGGGCTTGCCCCATCGGCGCCTCGGAATAGGCTGAATTACGCAGCGGTCGCGCTTTGTGCGCGCCATAACGGTATAATTTTCGCTTTGCCGATCTTGCCATTCTTTAGCGCGTTCGGGAACCGTCCTTCGCGCGTTGTTACGAACGATACCGCCGCCCTGTGTGGCCTGCGCCCTGCCAGTCCGGCCCCGGAAAGCGCTCGTCGTGCCGCGCGGCGGCGCGGCGCAACGCCCAGCCGGCCGGCCCGCACGGCGCCGGATTGCCCTCGAAAGTTGCCTTGCTCGGCAGCGCGAACCCTAGCCCTGAGTCTGTTTGAATTCTCGTGAACCCATTACTCGACAAGCTCCAGCCCTACCCCTTTGAACGCCTGAAGTCGTTGGTGGCGGACATCACGCCTGCCAGCGCGTACAAGGCCATCAGCTTCGGCATCGGGGAACCCAAGCACCCGACGCCGCAGTTCATCAAGGAAGCCCTGATCGATGGGCTGGGCGGCCTCTCGAACTATCCGGCCACCGCGGGCGGCGAGCCGCTGCGCGCGGCGATCGCCGAGTGGCTGGAGCGCCGGTACGCACTGCCCAACGTGAATCCGGCCACGGAAGTTCTGCCGGTCACGGGCTCGCGCGAGGCGCTCTTTTCGTTCGCCCAGGCGGTCGTCGACGGCAGCAAGCCCGGCGCGCGCGTGGTGTGTCCGAACCCGTTCTACCAGATCTACGAAGGCGCCACGTTGCTCGCCGGCGCGACGCCCTATTACGTCGACAGCGATCCCGCGCGTAATTTCGCCCCGGACTACGACGCCGTGCCGGCCGACGTCTGGCGCGACGTCCAACTTGTCTATCTCTGCTCGCCGGGCAATCCGACCGGCGCCGTGCTGAGCCTTGCCGACTGGAAACGCCTGTTCGACCTCTCCGACGAATTCGGCTTTGTGATTGCGTCCGACGAGTGTTATTCCGAGATCTACTTCGACGAAGAACATGCGCCACTGGGCGCCCTGGCGGCGGCGCATCGACTGGGTCGGGGCTTCGACCGTCTGGTCGTGTTCTCGAGCCTGTCGAAGCGCTCGAACGTGCCGGGCATGCGCTCGGGGTTCGTGGCGGGCGACGCCGCCGTCCTCAAGAAATTCCTGCTGTACCGCACGTACCACGGCTGCGCGATGAGTCCGGCCGTGCAAGCGGCGAGCGTTGCAGCGTGGAACGATGAAGCCCACGTGCGCCTGAACCGCAGCAAGTACCTGAAGAAGTTCCAGACCGTCACGCCAATGCTCGCCGACGTGCTCGACGTGCGTCTGCCAGACGCGGGCTTCTACCTGTGGGCTCGGGTCGACACGAAAACCGGCCTGTCCGACACGGAATTCACGCGCCAGTTGCTGGCGCAATACAATGTGGCCGTCCTGCCCGGGTCATACCTGGGCCGCGCGGCGCACGGCACCAACCCGGGCGAGAACTATGTGCGCATCGCCCTTGTGGCCGATGTGGACGAATGCACCGAAGGCGCCCAGCGCATCGTGCAGTTCTGCCAATCCCTTTAATTCTCACTGCAACCGATTCTCGCCATGTCGCAACAACTGCAAACCACCATCGACCAAGCCTGGGACAACCGTGCCGAGATCTCGGCGAAGTCGGCACCTGCCGAGGTGCGTGAGGCCGTCGCCCACGTCATCGCCGAACTGGACAAGGGCGCCCTGCGCGTGGCCCAGAAGCAAGACGGCCATTGGATCGTGAACCAATGGGTCAAGAAGGCCGTGCTGCTGTCGTTCCGCCTCGAAGACAATGTCGTGATGCCGGCTGGCGGCTTCAGCCAGTTCTACGACAAGGTGCCGAGCAAGTTCGCCAACTACACCGCCGACGACTTCGCACGCGGCGGTTTCCGCGTCGTGCCGCCGGCCGTGGCGCGTCGTGGCTCGTTCATCGGCAAGAACGTGGTGCTGATGCCGTCGTACACGAACATCGGCGCCTACGTTGACGAAGGCACGATGGTCGACACCTGGGCCACCGTCGGTTCGTGCGCCCAGATCGGCAAGAACGTTCACCTCTCGGGCGGCGTCGGTATCGGCGGCGTGCTCGAACCGCTGCAGGCCAACCCGGTCATCATCGAAGACAACTGCTTCGTCGGCGCCCGCTCGGAAGTCGTGGAAGGCGTGATCGTCGAAGAGAACTCGGTGATCTCCATGGGCGTGTATCTGGGGCAGTCGACCAAGATCTACGATCGCGAAACCGGTGAAGTGCATTATGGCCGCGTGCCGGCCGGCTCGGTCGTGGTGCCGGGCAACCTGCCCTCGAAGGACGGAAAGTACAGCCTGTACTGCGCCGTGATCGTGAAGAAGGTCGATGCGCAAACGCGCGCCAAGACGGCCATCAACGACCTGCTGCGCGGCGAGTAAGGCAACGCGGCATCCGAGGCTTCGCCGCCGGTTGGGCGGCGAGGGCTTCGGCGCATCTTTGCAATCGCGACACCAGGAGTTTCGGCGATGACGGCAGTGCTGTATGGCATTCCCAACTGCGACACCGTGAAGAAGGCGCGCACCTGGCTCGACGAGCACGGCGTGGCGTACGACTTTCACGACTTCAAGAAAGCGGGCGTGAACGACGCGCTGCTGGACACTTGGCTCGCCCAGGTGCCGCTTGCCACGCTGCTCAATCGCAAGGGCACGACCTGGCGCAAACTCTCGCCGGAACAACAAGCGGCGGCGGCCGATACGTCGGTGGCCCGCACGCTGATGGTCGAAAATCCATCGCTCATCAAGCGCCCGGTGCTGGTGGCCGACGGCCAGGTTTCCGTGGGCTTCACGCCCGACAGTTACGCCTCACGATTCTGAATTCATGACTTTCTCCCAAGGCGCCACACTGGCGCTCACCGAGCAACTGATCGCCCGTCACTCGGTGACGCCCGAAGACCGCGATTGCCAGGCCATCCTGGCGCGCCGCCTTGAGGCCATCGGCTTCGCGTGCGAGACCATCGCGTCGAACGGCGTGACCAACCTCTGGGCGATCAAGCGCGGCACGCGCGGCCCCGACGGCCGGCTGCTCGTCTTCGCAGGCCACACCGACGTCGTACCGACCGGCCCGCTGGAGCAATGGCATTCGGATCCGTTTGCCCCCACGCATCGTGACGGCATGCTCTACGGTCGTGGCGCCGCCGATATGAAAACGTCGCTGGCGGCGTTCGTGGTCGCCTCCGAGGAGTTCGTCGCCCAACATCCGGATCACACCGGCTCCGTGGGTTTCCTGCTGACCAGCGACGAGGAAGGCCCCGCCACCGACGGTACCGTGAAGGTCGTTGAAGCGCTCACGGCGCGGGGCGAGCGCCTGGACTACTGCGTGGTCGGTGAGCCGACCTCGAGCCAGCGCCTGGGCGACATGGTCAAGAACGGCCGTCGCGGATCGATGTCGGGCAAGCTGGTCATCAAGGGCGTGCAGGGGCACATTGCCTATCCGCACCTCGCCAAGAACCCAACGCACCTGTTCGCGCCGGCACTGGCCGAGCTGACGCAAACCGTGTGGGACAACGGCAACGAGTATTTCCCGCCCACCACGTGGCAAATCTCGAATATCCACGCAGGCACCGGCGCGACCAACGTCATTCCCGGCGAGTTGACGGTGATGTTCAACTTCCGCTTCTCGACCGCCAGCACGTCCGACGGCCTCCAGCAACGGGTGCATGCATTGCTCGACCGTCACGGCCTGACCTATACGCTCGACTGGTCGATCAGCGGCCAGCCGTTCCTCACGCCGCGCGGCGACCTGTCGGCAGCGCTCGCGAGCGCCATCCGCGAGGAAACGGGGCTCGAGACCGAACTCTCGACCACGGGCGGCACGTCCGACGGGCGTTTTATCGCACGCATCTGCCCGCAGGTCATCGAATTCGGTCCGTGCAACGCCAGCATCCACAAGATCGACGAACACATCGCGGTGGCCGACATCGAACCGCTCAAGAACATCTATCGGGGCGTGTTGACGCGCCTGGTGGCCTGAGGCGCACGAGGCATTCCACCATGACGACACCGACCCATCCCTTCCAGACGTTACGCGACCTGTTGCGCTACGCCGTTTCGCGCTTCACCGAGGCCGAGCTGGCCTTCGGGCATGGCACGGCCACGGCGTACGACGAGGCCGCCTATCTGCTGCTGCATACGCTGCACCTGCCGATCGACACACTCGACCCGTTTCTCGACGCCCGTTTGCTGCCCGACGAAATCGAGCGCGTGCTGTCGGTCGTCAACCGTCGAGCGGGCGAGCGCGTGCCGGCGTCTTACATCACGAATGAAGCGTGGATGCACGGCCACCGGTTCTACGTGGACGAGCGCGTCATCGTGCCGCGCTCGTTCATCGGCGAATTACTGGAAGACGCCTTGCAGCCGTGGGTCGATCACGCCGACGACGTGGCCGAGGTCCTCGAACTGTGCACCGGCTCGGGCTGCCTGGCGATTCTGGCCGCCGAGACCTTCCCGGCCGCGCAGATCGATGCCGTCGACATTTCACCCGACGCGCTCGCCGTGGCCAGGATCAACGTGGCCGACTACAGCCTCGACGACCGAGTCGCGCTGCATCTGGGCGACCTGTATGCACCGCTGCCCACGGGCAAGCGTTACGAAGTCATCCTCACCAATCCGCCGTATGTGAACGAAGGTTCGATGCAGGTGCTGCCGGCCGAGTATCGCCACGAGCCGCGTCTTGCCCTGGCGGGGGGTAACGACGGGATGGACGTGGTTCGACGCATCATTGCCGGTGCACGCGAGCACCTGACGGAGCATGGCGTTCTGGTCGTGGAAATCGGCAACGAACGTCACTTTGTCGAAGCCGCGTTCCCCGATCTGCCGATGACGTGGCTCGCCACGAGCGCCGGCGACGACATGGTGTTCCTGGTACAGGCCGCCGATCTGCCGTAATCGCCTCGGTGCTCGCCCATTGCAGCGAGGGCTCGCCTAAGGTCATGCAGCCCGGTTACACTCGGGTTCCCGGGTCCGCGCGACTCACGGCATGGAGGAAGATTGTCCGTCATGGTGCTCAATTGGCTCGACGTCGGCTTTGCCGTCGCCTGTATCCATGCACTGGGGGCGATCGCCGCGATCCATGCCGTGCTGACGGTACGGACGTCGCAGGGCGCCGTGGCGTGGGCGGTATCGCTCGTCACGATGCCCTACCTCACGCTCATCCCCTACCTGTTCCTCGGCCGATCGAAGTTCATCGGCTACGTCGAGGCCCGGCGCGCCCGGAATCAAGCGTTGCAAACCCGCATCGGCGAAACACAATGGAGCGGTGAGCCGCCTGTCGCGATGGAAGCCCATCCCGAGTTTGCGGCGCTCACCGCCATGACGGGCATGTCGTTCGTTGCCGGCAATCGCGTGCGTCTGCTGGTGAACGGCCACGCCACGTTCGACGCCATCTTTGCCGCCATCGACCGCGCGCGCGACTACATCGTCATTCAGTTCTTCATCGTCAAGGACGATGCCCTTGGACGCGCCCTGTCCGCCCGCCTGCTCGCGCGCGCCGCCACGGGCGTGAAGGTATTCTTTCTCTACGACCGGATCGGCAGCCACGACTTGCCCGGCAGTTACTGCGACACGCTGCGCCAAGGCGGTGTCCTCGTGCACGAGTTCGCCGCCGCCAAGCGCGGTATTTTCGTGAATCGCTTCCAGTTGAACTTTCGCAATCACCGCAAGATTGTCGTGATCGACGGCAACGAAGCGTTCATCGGCGGTCACAACGTCGGCGTGGAGTATCTTGGCGAGAAACCGCCGCTGGCCCCCTGGCGCGACACGCACATTGCCGTGCGCGGCCCGGCAGTGGTCGGCATTCAACGCGCGTTCGCCGAAGACTGGCACTGGAGTACGGGCACGGTACCGGAGCTGAATCGTCAACCGGTCGCCTCCGGCGAAGACATGCACTGCCAGGTGGTGCCCAGCGGCCCCGCCGACCGGCTGGAAACGTCGTCGCTCTTCTTTGTCACCGCCATCAACGCTGCGCAACAGCGGGTCTGGCTCACCACTCCCTACTTCGTGCCCGACGAAGCCGTGTTCTCCGCATTGCGCCTGGCGGTGCTGCGCGGCGTGGACGTGCGCATCCTGATCCCCGACCGGGCCGATCACCGCGTGGTGTTCGAAGCCACCACGTCGTACGCCTTCGAAGCCGCCCGCAGCGGCATCAACGTCTATCGGTATCAACACGGCTTCGTTCACCAGAAGGTCGTACTGATCGACGACAGCGCGGCCGCCGTCGGTAGCGCCAACCTCGACAACCGGTCGTTCCGCCTCAATTTCGAGATCATGCTGCTGACCGTCGACCGCGCCTTTGCCGATGACGTCGCGTTCATGCTCACGCACGACTTCGAGCATGCCACCCTGCTGAACAAGGACGAATTTCGGACGATTCCGAAATGGCGCCAGATTGTGATGCGCGTGGCGCGGCTTTTCGCCCCAATTCTGTAGCCAGTCGACGGCGCACATCGCATTCGCCTGCGCGGACCGGTAAAATGGCGGTTTTGCCGTCCTCTGCGCGTGGGTTTGCCGGCATCGCACGTTCGGTCCTCATTGGATCGACGGCACATGCCCGCCGCGCAGGCCAAGGACGCACTGACCCGCTTACCCCTCGGCCTTTTTCGTGATCCGATTCGAACACCTTTCCCTCGCGCGCGGCACCAAGCCGCTCTTCGAGGACACCTCCGTCACGCTCAACCCGGGCGAGCGCGTCGGCCTCGTCGGCGCCAACGGCGCCGGCAAGTCCACGCTGTTCGCGCTGTTGCGCGGGCAGTTGCACGCAGATGGGGGCGATGTCTTCGTGCCCAGTAGCTGGCGCCTGGCGCATGTGATGCAGGAGACGCCAGCGGTCGAGCGTACTGCGCTCGACTACGTTCTCGACGGCGACACGCGGCTGCGTGAGATCGAAGCGAATATTGCGGCGGCGGAAGTCGCTCACGACGGCCATGCCCAGGCCGACGCCCACGCGGCCTTCGCCGACGCCGACGGGTACACCGCCCCGGCCCGCGGCGAGGCGCTGCTGCTCGGCCTCGGCTTTACGTTGGCGCAAACGCAGTTGCCGGTCGCCAGCTTCTCGGGCGGTTGGCGCATGCGCCTGAATCTGGCGCAGGCGCTCATGTGCCCGTCCGATCTGTTGCTGCTCGACGAGCCGACCAACCACCTGGATCTGGACGCCATCGTCTGGCTCGAAGACTGGCTCAAGCGTTACCCGGGTACGCTCATCGTGATTTCGCACGATCGCGAATTTCTCGACGAGGTCTGCAACGTCACGCTGCATATCGAGAATCAGCAGATCAAGCGTTACGGTGGCAACTACAGTCAGTTCGAAATCCTGCGCGGCCAGCAACTGACGCTGCAGCAAAGCGCCTTCGAGAAGCAGCAAAAGACGATTGCGCACCTGGAGTCGTTCATCACGCGCTTCAAGGCCAAGGCGACGAAGGCACGCCAGGCGCAGAGTCGCGTGAAGGCGCTCGAAAAGATGGAGCGCATCGCCCCCGCGCATATCGCGTCGCCGTTCACGTTTGAGTTCCGCCCGGCTGACAGCGCGCCGAACCCAATGCTCGTGCTCGAAGCCGTCCGTTGCGGCTACCCGCTCGAGGACGGCAGCGAGAAGGTCATCCTGCCGCACGTCACGATGTCGGTGCAGAACGAGCAACGTATCGGCCTGCTCGGCGCCAACGGTCAGGGCAAATCGACGCTGATCAAAACGCTCGCCGGCACGCTGGCGACCCTCACCGGCTCGGTGAAAACCGGCAAGGGCCTGCAGATCGGCTACTTCGCCCAGCATCAGGTCGAAACGCTGCGTCACGACGATTCGCCGTTGCAGCACTTGCAGCGGCTCGCCCCGGATACGCGCGAGCAGGAGCTACGGGATTTTCTGGGCGGGTTCAATTTCCGTGGTGACATGGCCACGTCATCGATCGCCCCGTTCTCCGGCGGCGAGAAGGCGCGTCTGGCGCTCGCGCTCATCATCTGGCGCAAGCCGAACCTTCTGCTGCTCGACGAACCGACCAATCACCTGGACCTCGAAACGCGCCACGCGCTCACGATGGCCTTGGCGCAGTTCGACGGCACATTGATTCTCGTCTCGCACGATCGGCATTTGCTGCGCGCGACCACCGATCAGTTTCTGCTCGTGGCCGGCGGCGAAGTGAAACCGTTCGACGGCGATCTCGACGACTATCGCGACTGGCTGCTGCAACACGCGGCCGACCAACGGGCCGCGGCACGTGACGCCAGCAATGGTAGCGGTGAGAGTGCAGAGGGTGGCGACGGCGTCAATCGCAAGGATCAGAAGCGCGCCGAAGCGCAGGAACGCCAGCGGCTGTCTCAACTGCGCAAACCGCTGCAACGCAAGATCGAGAAGCTGGAGCAATCGATGGCGAAACTCGCGGACGAAAAGGCGCGACTCGACGCCATCCTCGCCGACAGCGGCACCTATGAAGACGCGAAAAAAGCCTTGCTGACCGACAGCCTGAAGCAGCAGGTGGACGTCACGGCCAAACTGTCGGACATTGAAGCCGAATGGCTCGACGCACAGGAAGCGCTCGAGCAGATCGTCTGACAGGCGTCAGACCCTGGCTGCCGGGGCGGTGGCATGGCCTTGAGAAGGCCTGCCCCGGAGCGCCCCAAGCGCCAGCGCGACTACAACCCCGCCACGACGGAAATCGCGTGCTCCAAACGGTCGACGGCATGCACTTCGAGGCCGTCGATCGGTTGCTTCGGCGCATTCGCCTTCGGGATGATCGCAATCGAAAAGCCCAGTTTGGCGGCTTCCTTGAGACGATCCTGACCGCGCGGGCTCGGCCGGATTTCGCCCGCCAGCCCGACCTCGCCGAATGCCACGATGCCGCGCGGCAACGGCTTGTTGCGCAGCGACGAATGAATTGCCAGCAACACGGCCAGATCGGCCGCCGGTTCCGAGATCTTCACGCCGCCGACGGCGTTCAGGAACACATCCTGATCGAAACAGGCGATGCCCGCGTGACGATGCATCACGGCGAGCAACATGGCCAGCCGGTTCTGCTCCAGCCCCACGGCCAAACGCCGCGGATTGGGCACCTGCGCCGTGTCGACCAGCGCCTGCACCTCTACGAGCAGCGGGCGCGTGCCTTCCTGCGTGACGAGCACGCACGAGCCCGGCACGCTTTGCTCATGTTGCGAGAGGAACAAGGCCGACGGATTCGCCACGCCGCGCAGGCCTTTCTCCGTCATCGCGAACACGCCCAACTCGTTGACGGCACCGAAGCGATTTTTGAACGCCCGCACCAACCGGTACGACGAGTGCGTATCGCCCTCGAAATACAGCACCGTGTCGACGATGTGTTCGAGAACGCGCGGCCCGGCGAGACTGCCTTCCTTGGTCACGTGGCCAACCATGATCACCGTTACGCCGCTCTGCTTGGCGCTGCGCGTGAGTTGCGCCGCGCATTCGCGCACCTGCGCGACCGATCCCGGCGCCGAACTGAGCGCTTCTGAGTAGACCGTCTGGATCGAGTCGATCACGACCACGTCGGGCTTCTCCGACTCGATGGCGCCCAGAATCTTCTCGAGCTGGATTTCCGCCAGCAAATCCAATTCCCCGCCGCCCTCGCCCGCGGCGCCGAGGCCCAGGCGCTGCGCACGCAAGGCAATCTGCGCGCCCGATTCTTCGCCGCTCACATACAGCGCACGCCGTTCGCGCGCCAGATGCGCAAGCGACTGAAGCAGCAGCGTCGACTTGCCGATCCCGGGATCCCCCCCGATGAGCACCACGCCGCCGGCAACCAGACCGCCGCCCAGCACGCGGTCGAATTCGCTCACGCCGCTGGAGAAGCGCGGCACATCGGCCGCCTCGATCTGCGCGAGCTTGCGCACGGGCGTACTCTTGGCGAGCGATTGGTATCGATGACCTGTCGGCGCTTCCGCCACCGATTCGACGAGCGAGTTCCAGCCGTTGCAGTGGGGACACTGCCCCGCCCACTTGGGCGTCTGCCCGCCGCATTCGGTACAAATATAGACAGTCTTGGCTTTGGCCATGCGTGGCGATCCTGTCCTGATGCTCAGTTCGCGTACACCGGCACGCGGCGCGCCACGGCACACATCAGCTCATAGCCGAGCGTGCCGGCCGACGCTGCGACCTCGTCGATGCAAAGGCCCCGCCCCCACAACGTGACAGGCGCACCCACGCGTGCCTGCGGCACCGGCGTGAGATCGACGGCGAGCATGTCCATCGACACGCGCCCCACGGTGCGCGTGCGCACACCGTCGACCAGTATCGGCGTGCCCGAGGGGGCAACACGCGGATAGCCGTCGGCATAGCCGCAGGCCACTGTGCCCACGCGCATCGGCGTCTCGGCGGTGAAGACGCTACCGTAACCGACGGTACCGCCCGCCGGCACGTCCTGAATGCCGATCAACTCGGCTTCGAGCGTCATGGTCGGTTGCAGATCAAGCGTGGCCGCCGGGACTTCGAGACCTTTCGGCGAGGAGCCATAGAGCATGATCCCCGGACGCACCCATGCGCCGTGTGCTTCCGGATGGAACAGCGTGGCGGCCGAGTTGGCCAGGCTGCGCTCGCCCGGCACGTCGCATGCGCCGCGCTCGAACGCTTCCATCTGATACGCGATGCCGCGCGGACCGTCGGCATCGGAAAAGTGAGTCATCAGCACGATCTGGCTCACGCCGGGAATCGCGCGAGCACGCTCCCATGCGGCGCGAAAACGCTCGGGGGCGAAGCCGAGACGGTTCATGCCCGAATTCATCTTGAGCTGCACGTTGAGCGGCTTGCTCAGGCGCGTGGTCTCCAGCATGCGCAGTTGTTCGTCGCTGTGCACGGTCGTCGTCAGACCATACTTGTCGACGACGGCCAGATCTTCGGGTTTGAAGAACCCTTCGAGCAGCAGAATGGGACCGGCCCAGCCGAGTTCGCGCAAACGCACGGCCTCGTCGAGATCGAGCAGGCCGAAGCCATCGGCGTCGCGCAATCCGGGATACGCGTTTTCAATGCCATGCCCGTAGGCATTGGCCTTGACCACGGCCCACACCTTGGCGCGGGGCGCACTGCGGCGGGCGACATCGAGATTGTGAGCGAGGGCTGCGGTGTGAATCGAGACTTTGATTGGACGAGGCATAAGCGGACACGGGATCGAAGGAGACGCTCGCCAGGACAGGCTGGCGGCATAACGCATCGGCATATTTTCGTGTTATAAAGCCGTGCGCACAACTTGTTTTGCCAAATTTTTCTCCCGATAACAAGACCGGTCTCAGACCGAGGGCGACCGGGCGCCCGACACGGGGAGCATCAAGGCCGAATATACGGCCGAATAACGACAGTTGATTGGCCGAAGCGCGCCGATACCCCGATGTTTAAGCCCGGTTTCTTCCGTGGGGAAGCCCGTTGCGGGCGCTGCGGATACCGACAACCGAGACACGCAAGTTTTACGCAGCACGGGATCGACTCAAGGAACGATGAAGAAAGGCTTTTATACCATCATGGCCGCGCAGTTTTTTTCGTCGCTGGCCGACAATGCATTGCTCATCGCCGCAATCGCGCTCCTGAAAGATCTGCACTCCCCGCAGTGGATGACGCCGCTGCTCAAGCTCTTCTTCGTGCTCTCGTACGTCATTCTCGCCGCCTACGTCGGGGCCTTCGCCGATTCGATGCCCAAGGGCAAGGTCATGTTCATCAGCAACTCGATCAAGGTCGCGGGCTGCCTGATGATGCTGTTCGGCTCGCATCCACTGATCGCGTATGGTGTAGTCGGCTTCGGCGCGGCGGCCTACTCGCCCGCGAAGTACGGCATTCTCACCGAATTGCTGCCTGCGGAGAAACTGGTCGCGGCCAACGGCTGGATCGAGGGGCTGACGGTCAGCTCGATCATTCTCGGCACCGTCCTCGGCGGCACACTCATCAGTCCACATATTTCCGAATGGGTGCTCCAACGCACGCCAGAGGTCATCAATACGCCGGCGATGGCCTCGATGGTGGTCATCATGGTCATCTACGTGATTGCCGCGCTGTTCAATTTGCGCATCCCCGACACGGGCGCGCGTTACGCGCGTCAGCAACGTAATCCAATCCGACTCGTCTCCGATTTTGCCGACTGCTTCACCACGCTGTGGCGCGACAAGCTGGGCCAGATCTCGCTCGCCGTCACGACCCTGTTCTGGGGCGCGGGAGCAACGCTCCAGTTCATCGTGCTGCGCTGGGCCGAAAAAGCGCTGGGCATGACGCTGTCGGAAGGCGCCATCCTGCAGGCGGTGTCCGCGGTGGGCGTGGCCATCGGCGCCATCGCCGCCGCCTCGCGCATCCCGCTCAAGCGTTCGCTCTCAGTACTGCCGGTCGGCATCGCCATGGGCATCGCGGTGATGGCGATGGCCTTCTTCTCGAAGGACCTACTGCCGTGGGGCGCCGATTGGAAAGTACCGCTGTACCTGATCGTTGCCTACATCTTCCTCATCATCGTCGGTGCGCTCGCGGGTTTCTTCGTGGTGCCGATGAACGCCCTGCTCCAACATCGCGGTCACGTCTTGCTCTCGGCGGGCCATTCCATCGCCGTGCAGAACTTCAACGAGAACCTTTCCGTGCTCATCATGCTGTGCCTCTACGCGCTGCTGATCTGGTTCAACGTGCCGGTGGGGGTCGTCATCATTCTGTTCGGCGTGTTTGTCTCGGGCACGATGTGGCTCGTCATGCGGCGTCACCAGGCCAATCAGCGCGAATTCGATTCGGTCGCGCTCATCGGCGAAATCAAGCATTGATATGTCTTCGCGTCAGTCGTCCGTTCCCATCGTCCTCACCATTGCCGGCTCGGATTCCAGCGGTGGCGCCGGCATCCAAGCCGATCTGAAAACGTTTTCCGCGCTCGGCGCCTACGGCGCCAGCGTGATTACCGCCCTCACCGCGCAGAACACGCAGGGGGTCACCGCCATCCACACGCCGCCGGCGAGTTTCGTCACTGCGCAAATGGATGCCGTTTTCCAGGATCTGACGGTCGATGCCGTCAAGCTGGGCATGCTAGGCAATGCCGAGGTCGTGCGCGCCGTTGCCGCCGGATTGCGGCAGTACAAGCCGCGCTTTGTCGTGCTCGATACCGTGATGATCTCGAAGAGCGGCCACGCGTTGCTGCAACCCGACGCCGTCGCCGCATTGCGCGATGAACTGCTGCCGCTGGCGGATCTGATCACACCCAACCTGCCGGAAGCCGCGGCGCTGCTCGGCGTCGAGCCCGCGACCGACGAACGCGAGATGGAACAGCAAGCGCAAGCGCTGCGCGCGCTGGGCGCTCGCCATGTGCTGGTCAAGGGGGGCCATCTGGCCAGCGATCTCAGCCCGGACTGGCTCGTGAGCGCGACCGGGGTCGAGCGCTTCACCGCCCCGCGCATCGCCGTGCACAACACCCACGGTACCGGCTGCACGCTCTCCGCCGCGCTGGCAGCGCTGCGACCTCGTCGCAACGACTGGTCGGACACCGTACGTGATGCCAAGGCGTATCTCAACGGCGCGCTTGCCGCCAGTGACACATTGCACATCGGCCACGGTGTCGGCCCCGTGCATCACTTCCACGCCGTATGGCCCAAGGCGTGACGCAGTGAGGCGCTAACGAGCTGAATGCGCTGAACGCTCGCAATACCCGCAATGCGCCGACTCAGATCGACGGCGCGCCGTCGTCGGCACTCTGCGCCAGCGCGCGACGCGCGGCCGCGTCGGCCCGTTCGCTCAATTCCTCGATGCGATGCCGGGCGCGCGGTGCCCAGAAATCAGGCACGATAAATCCGCGCTCTTCCTCGAACCAATCCCCGTCGCCCGCCCGCCGGTTCAGCGACACGACGAGCAACGGCTCGGCGCCGCGTTCTCGCCAGTGCGTCTCGATTCGGGTATGCAGCGCCACCAGCGATAGCGCCGAGGAATCGCTGACGCGCGCGGGGGCCAGCCAACGCGCGCGCGGCAGCAATGCCCACGTGCGTTCGCGTGCGGCGCTCGGCGCTTGCTGTGTCGACTGCGCGTGCGCCCACCACGCGTCGAGCGTCGCCCACCAGCCTCGACCGTGTGCCTCGGACGCCACCGCCGGCAACTGCCCACCTTGCGCGAGTGGATGGAACAGCCAGCCCTTCAGATAGACCTGCGGCAGCCACGGCCCGGCGGCAGGCAATGCGCTAAGCGCTGCGTCCAGCGTGGTCAGGCGCAATTGATGATCGAGCAACCGCGCCACCTTGTCGGCCAGGCTGTCGGCCAGGTTCGGTCCGAGCCAGTGAAACTGCACGGCACGTTCGTCGAGCCCCGACGACGGCGTCGCTGGCGGCACGAACAGATACAGCTTCACCGCCAGCTCCCAATGCAGCAATTGACAGTCGGCGCGCCGGGCCAACAGGAAATCGCACTCGCCAAGCGTCATATTGCCGCGCCGGGCGTCACGCACCTGCAAACCGGCGGCGAGCAGATCGAAGCGAGGACTGTGCAGCAGTGCGAAGTGCAGCAGTTGCTCCGCATAGCGGCCCAGGCGATGACTTTCGCCGCGCGCAAGAAAGTCGCGCAACGGCTCGACGTCGGCATCGCAGGCCAGTAGCCAGTCGCGCAGGATTCGGGAATGGGGGACGGGATCGGCGATGTCGGGCTGGCGCGCCACATCGTTCACCGCCTGCACGCCGTCGAACTGCGCCAGCGCCGCCGGAAAGCGGGCGGCACTGAGCAGATCGGCGGACAACAGCAGCCACGCGAGGTCGCGCACCGGCGCCTCGCGCAGCGTTTCGATCAGTTCGCCGTAGGCGTCTGGGAGGGAGTCGATTCGCACACAGCCTCGTAGGTAGCCCGTGCCAGGCACCAATCGGTCCAGGCCTTGGCCTTGTCGGGCAAACTGCGCAACAGGTAAGCCGGATGGTACGTCACGATCACCGGCACGCCTTCATATTCATGCACGCGCCCGCGCAGGCTGGCGATGCTCGCCTGCGTGCGCAAAATGCTCTGCGCGGCGAAACGCCCCATCACCACGATCACGCGCGGCTTGAGCAGTGCCACCTGACGCTTCAGGTAAGGCTCGCAGCTCGCCACTTCGGTCGCTTCGGGATCTCGGTTGTTCGGCGGACGGCACTTGAGGACGTTCGCGATATACACGTTCTCGCCGCGCTGCAATGTCACGGCGCGCAGCATGTTGTCGAGCAGCTTGCCCGCCTGCCCCACGAACGGCTCGCCCTGCAAATCCTCCTGCTGGCCCGGGGCTTCCCCCACGAGCAGCCAGTCGGCCTCGCGGTCGCCCACGCCGAAGACCGTCTGCGTACGCGTTTCGCACAGGCCGCACAGGCGGCAATTGGCGACGCGCTCCGTCAGCGCCTCCCAGTCCAGTGTCTCGACGCCCGGCAGCGCAGGACGCGACGGCGCCCCGGCCTCGCCCGCATCGCGCATGATCGACCACAGCGCAGCATCGGCGGCTGCGTCGCCGTCGCCGCTGCCATCGCTGTCGAGCCACATCGGCCTGTCGTCGGGCGGCAGGTCCTCCATGTGACGGCTGGCCCCACGCGGTGCGGATGTCGGTGCGGGCACCGGTGCCGACTCACGGCGAACAGGGGCCGCGGGTACTTCGCCCGATATCGCGGCGCGTCCGGCAGCACGCGCCATCGCCGGCGTGACGCTCGGCGTCACGTCCCACGGCGGCAGGTCGTCGGCATGAGCTTCGCCCCGAGGGGCGGCCGCATCGACGCGTGTCGCAACGTCGCCGCCCTCGTCGATCGCCGTTACCGTTGCCGTCGCCACTTGGGCCACGGCCTCGTGCGACATCCACACCGGCCACAGCCCGAACTCTTCCAGAATCGCTTTAGGCCACGGCACGATCAGTCTCCCACGTCAGGCGCATCACAATGGCGTCTTCACGACGCCCGCTCGCCGGATAATATCCCTTGCGCCGGCCAATCTGCACGAATCCGAAACGCTCGTACACGCGCAGCGCCCTCACGTTCGACGGACGCACCTCCAGCAATACGCCGCTCATACCCTGCGCACGCGAGACTCGCACGACCTCGTCAAGCAACTGCACGCCCAGCCCGTTGCCCTGCATTTCCGGCTCGACGCACACGTTGAGCAAATGTGACTCGTCGACGACCGGCATCATCAGAAAATAACCGAGCAGTGTGCCATCGACCGCGCGCAGGCAGACGCCCTGATGCCCGGCGTCGAGCGAATCGGCGAAGTTCTGGCGGGTCCAGGGATACGGATACGCGCGCACTTCGACGGCTACGACCTCGTCGAGATCGGCCAGCGTCATCGGCGAATAATGGTTCGGACCGGTCTGGCGCATCAGGGCACCTCCGGGGCATTTGCCTTCGCGGTCTGGGCCACGGCCTGCTTGATCGCTTCGCGCTCGGCGGTCGTTTGCGCCACCTTGTTGCGGATGTAGACCGGCATGGCCTGATCGGCGGGAATGGCGCCGCCCCGCGCGAAGGCGCGGGCCGCGAGCGCTGCGACGTAACGGGCACGCGGCATGGCGTTGGCCAGGACCGCCTGCGCCTGCACGCTTGCCTGCAATCGATCGCCGAACGCCAGCGCGGCATTGCCCGCGATGACGAAATCCACTTCGGGTGCGCGCACCCGTTCGGCAGCGTCGAGCGACGCAGGCAGAACTTCGCGCCAGTCGTTCGTGGCGCTGTCCCAGGCGTAATCGGCCCAATAGGCCTCATTCATGCGCGCATCGAGTGCGACAAGCACGCGTTGTGTGTCGACGCGCAATGCGCGCGCCGCTTCGGCACACGCGAGCAACGTGCCCACCGGCACCACGGGCAGTGCGGCGCCAAACGCCAACCCCTGCGCGACACCGCAGGCCGTGCGCAACCCGGTAAACGACCCCGGCCCCGCCCCGAAGGCGATCGCGTCGCATTCGGCGAGCGTGACGCCGGCCTCGCGCAGCACGTCGCGCGCGGCGGGCAGAATATGAGTGCTGGAGACCGGGCCGGTATCGAGGTGGCGCTCGACCACAAGGGCCGGGGCACCGCTGGCGAGATCGTGACGGTATACGGCAACCGAACAGAATTCGGTCGAGGTATCGAGGGCGAGAAGCGTAATCGAAGACATGGCGCTATTGTAATCGGGTGGGCGGCGAGCCACCTAGCGGCACCGACGGTCGCCCGCCCCTGGCCAGTGCCAGCTTGCCGCATTCCGCGTAGCCGAGCATCGCAACCGCCCTATTACTCCGTGCAAATCCGAACGTGCACTTCCCCAAAAACACTGCTATAATCCGCGCTTCGCTTCGCGGATCGTCATTGGACTTCCTGCGAGGCGACGAAAAACTGCGTTTTGCCCCAATCCTGTGATAAGCCGCTGTAGTTCTTGCCGGTACTGGCGCTCCTGATAAAGGAACGACCCGCCACCGTCCCTGGCTTACGATACGGATTTCGATCCGCTTTCTGCCCCATCCGCGATTTGCTTCCTGCTTGCGACGAATTGGGTTTGCCGATTGGCGCCAACGCCCCGACATCACCTTTTTGATCCGCAAGAGGCTTCATGGAACAAACTTCCAAGATGTCTGCGCTCGCGCAGACGTATTTCCCTTCGTCCGAAGAAAACGCTAACGCTATTGTTGTCGATGCTGCTCCGGCACCCAGCGACGACGGCAAGCCCACGTTCGCCGAACTCGGCTTGAACGCGGCGATTCTGTCGACGCTCACCACCGCAGGCTATACCCATCCGACGCCGGTGCAGCAGCGCGCGATTCCCGCCGCGCTCGCCGGTCGCGATCTGCTCGTGTCGAGCCCGACGGGCTCCGGCAAGACGGCCGCCTTCATGCTGCCCGCCATCCACCGCTTCGCGGAAATGCAGGCCAGCGGCGAGCTGAACAGCCGCGCCCCGGCCGCGCATCCGCGCAACGTGCCGGCAGAGCCGGGCGAAAAGCCCCGCAAGGGCCAGCGCGTGCGTCGCGTGGCCGCCCAGCCGCTGCTGCTCGTGCTCACGCCGACGCGCGAACTGGCGCAACAGGTCTCGACCGCGGCCGACACGTACGGCAAGCAACTGCGCCGCCTGCGCACGGTGAGCATTCTCGGCGGTATGCCCTACCCCCGTCAGCTCGAAATGCTGGCGAAGCAGCCCGAGATCATCGTGGCGACGCCGGGCCGTCTGCTCGATCACATCTCCAGCGGCAAAATCGACCTGTCGCAATTGATGATGCTGGTGCTCGACGAAGCCGATCGCATGCTCGACATGGGCTTCATCGACGACATCCAGACCATCGTCGACGCCACGCCGGCATCGCGTCAGACGCTGCTGTTCTCGGCAACGATCGACGGCCGCATGGGCGAAATCACGCGTCGTCTGCTGCGCGATCCGGAAACCATCGAGATCACGCGCGGCTCCGACCAGCGTACCAACGCTAACATTGAGCAAACGCTCCATTACGTGGACGATCGCGCCCACAAGGATCGCCTGCTCGCACACCTGCTCGGCAACGATTCGCTCGACCAGGCCATCGTGTTCACGTCGACCAAGCGCGACGCCGACCTGATCGCCGACCAGCTCGAACAAGCCGGTTTCGACAGCGCCGCGCTGCACGGCGACATGCCGCAAGGCGTGCGTAACCGTACGCTGCGTGCCCTGCGCGAGCGTCGTGTGCGCGTGCTGGTCGCCACCGACGTGGCCGCACGCGGCATCGACGTGCCGGGCATCACGCACGTGTTCAACTACGATCTGCCGAAGTTTGCGGAAGACTACGTCCACCGTATCGGCCGTACAGGCCGTGCCGGTCGTCGTGGCGTGGCCGTGAGCCTGGCCGCACACGCCGAAATCGGCGCGGTGCGTCGCATCGAACGCTACACGCGTGAACTGCTGCCGGTGAATGTCGTGGCCGGTTTCGAACCGCGCCGTGCCGCACCGAAGGCCGGTGCCGGCGGCAAGCGTCCGGGCCCGAGCCGCAATGGTCCGCGTCACGGTCAAGGCAACGGCGGCGGCAGCCGCTGGAGCAACAACGGTCCGCGTCACGCCAGCAGCGCCGGTAACGGCGGCAGCGGTAGCGGCGGTTATCAGGGCGGTCAGCGTTTCGGCGGCAACAAGCCGGCCGGTGCCCCGTTCGAGCGTCGCGAGGGCAATGGCTTCCAAGGGGGTTACCCGCAGAACGGCGCGGGTAACGGCGGTAATGGCGGCAACGGCTTCTCGAACGGCAGCGCGACCGACCGCTTCGAGCGTCGCGCTCCGCGCCCCGCCGAAGGCGGCTATCGTCAGGATCGCGGCACGCGCAGCTTCGACGCCCCGCGTCAAGATCGCGGCTTCAGCAATCGCAACGGTGGCGGCTTCAACAAGCGTCGCGACGACTGAACGGCCTGAGGCCGTCAGGACCGATGCCACATCGGTCCTGCGCAAACGCCTGAAAACCCCGGATGTTGACGTCAACGGTCAACGCCGGGGTTTTTTCTTACGCGCGCCGGATCGAAAGAGGCCGACGCGCAGGCGCAAGCACTGCCAATCGGCGCTCGCCAGACGACGCCGTCGATCTCACCGCGTCGACACAAACTGATCGGTCGCTTCGATCAACCAGTGCAGAATGGTGGGCTCGTTGAAGGCATGTCCGGCGTCGGGCGCCCAATAGAAATCCGCCTCCGGCCACGCCTTGTGCAAGTCCCAAGCCGTGCGGGCGGGGGTCGCCACGTCGTACCGACCCTGGACGATCACACCCGGAATGTCGCGCAGGCCGCGCGCACCATCGATCAACTGGTTCGGCGCGAGAAAGCCGTCGTTGACGAAGTAATGATTCTCGATGCGAGCGAACGCAATTGCGTAGCGCGGATCGCCGAACGCCTCGGCAAGACGGTCGTCGGGCAGCAGCGTGATGGTGCTGCCCTCCCACACACTCCATGCCCGCGCCGCCTCGATTCTCACGGCCTCATCGCGATGGGTCAGCCGCTTCTGGTAAGCACGCATCAGATCGCCCCGCTCTTCAAGCGGGATCGGCGCGAGGAAAGACTCCCAGCGATCCGGAAACAGCCACGATGCGCCCTTCTGGTAATACCACTGCAACTCGTCGCGGCGCACGGTGAAAATGCCGCGCACGATCAATTCGCTCACTCGGTCGACGTGCGCCTGCGCATAGGCCAGTGCCAAGGTGCTCCCCCACGAGCCCCCTAACACCAGCCAACGGTCGTATCCGAACTTGACGCGCAAGCACTCGATGTCATCCACCAGATCCCACGTCGTGTTGTGGTCCAGACTCGCATGCGGTAACGAACGTCCGCAGCCACGCTGGTCGAACAGCGTGATGCAGTATTTGGCCGGATCGAACAACCGCCGATGCTCCGGCGAGCAACCGCCCCCGGGCCCCCCGTGCAGAAACACCGCCGGCTTGCCCCGCGGATTGCCGCACCGCTCCCAATACACTTGGTGCCCATTGCCCACATCGAGCACGCCGCACTCAAAAGGCTCGACCGGCGGGTACAGGCCGCGCAGCGTCTCCGGGCGAATCTCTACCACCTTGCCAGGCCCCCGCGGTACAAGCGCCTGCGCGCGCGGACCGTTTGGCAGGCTGCGGGCGGCATCATCGGGAAAGTCGAGCGACATCGGCATCCTCACTTGAACACGGGGCTGGGCAGTGTCAACGTCACGCCCCAGCGCAACGCCGACCATGGAACCTCGCGCGAACAGCACGAGAATCCATCCGTCGAAGTTCAGTGTAGCGCGGCACCCAAGACAAGACAAAGCGCGCGCTCAAAACGAAATGGGACGATGTTGCCATCGTCCCATTCGTACAGCAATGCGATCACCGAGTCACGATAGGGGCGTGATTTCGACTCAAGCCTAGTGAGACCGTTTCAGCCCCCATCGGAGCCCTTCATCACGCTTCAAACCACTTCGTACAGCGGCAGCGTAAGGAACTCGACAAAGTCGTCGCTGGTGCTCATCTGCTCGAAGATGACGGCCGCGCGATCATACGTCGGCGCCACTTGCCCCACGAGTGCTTTCACATTGGCAAGCTCTTGCGCAATCAGCTCGCGCACCAGCTCGGCGGTGACCTTGCGGCCGTCGTCGAGCTTGCCCTTCGGCGAGCGGATCCACTGCCACACCTGCGAGCGAGAGATCTCGGCCGTTGCCGCATCTTCCATCAGGTTGTGAATCGGCACGCAGCCATTGCCCGCCAGCCAGGATCCCAGGTAGTGGATGCCGACATTGATGTTGTTGCGCAGCCCCGCCTCGGTAATTGGCGCTTCCGGCTGGAACGTCAGCAGGTCACCGCCCGAGACCGTCACATCGTCGCGTTGCTTGTCGATCTGGTTCGGACGCTCGCCCAGCACCTTCACGAACTCTTCCATCGCCACGGGCACGAGCCCTGGGTGTGCCACCCAGCCGCCGTCGTAACCGTCGGCGGCGTCGCGCGCCTTGTCGCCGCGAATGCCGGCCATCGCCCGCTCGTTCGCTTGCGGATCGTGCTTGATCGGAATCAACGCGCTCATGCCGCCAATGGCAGGCGCATTGCGGCGGTGACACGTCTTGAGCAGCAGCAGCGCGTAGGCCCGCATGAACGGCACCGTCATGGTGATGCGACTGCGATCGGCCAGGCAGAAGTCGGCATCGACCTTGAACTTCTTGATGCACGAGAAGATGTAATCCCAGCGGCCGGCGTTCAGGCCCGCGCTGTGCTCGCGCAGTTCATACAGAATCTCGTCCATTTCGAACGCGGCGAGAATCGTCTCGACGAGCACGGTCGCCTTGATCGTGCCCTGCGCCAGGCCCAGTTCGTTTTGGGCGAGCACGAACACGTCGTTCCACAGACGCGCCTCGAGGTGGCTCTCCAGCTTCGGCAGATAGTAGTAAGGCCCGAAGCCGCGCTCGAGCGACGCCTTCGCGTTATGGAACACATGCAGGCCAAAGTCGAACAGGCTGCCTGACATGCGCACACCGTCCACGCTCACGTGCTTCTCGTCGAGATGCCAGCCGCGCGGACGTACGATCAGCGTGGCGACCTTGTCGTTCAAGGCGTAACGCTTGCCGTTCTGTTCGAGACTGATGGTGCCGCGCACGGCGTCGCGCACGTTGATATGCCCTTGCAACTGGTTATGCCAGTTCGGCGTGTTCGAGTCCTCGAAGTCGGTCATGTAGCTGTCCGCCCCCGAGTTCAGCGCGTTGATGATCATCTTGCGCTCGACCGGCCCGGTGATTTCCACACGGCGGCATTGCAACGCCGCCGGCAACGGCGCGATGCGCCAGTCGCCGTCGCGGATCGCTTGCGTCTCGGGCAGGAAATCGGGCACTTCGCCGGCGTCGAGTCGTGCGGCGCGGTCCGCGCGGGCCGCAAGTAGTGCCTGACGGCGTGGTTCAAAGGCGCGGTGCAGCTTGGCGATGAAAGCGAGTGCCTCGGGGGTCAGGATCGCTTCGTACTCAGAACGAATATCGGTGCTGGCATCAACATGCAATTGCATGCCGGGGGGCAGAATCAGGGACATCAGGGATCTCCAACGATCTTCATTTATATAAGGGAGTGCGCCGCAAGGAAGAACTTCAGGGGCTTTGCACCAGGCCTCACACCGCGTTGGGCGTCAGGCGCGCGCTCCCGTCACTACCTCGACGAACCGCTGCAAGTCGCGCATGTCGCGCCCCATCCCTTGCGGCGTGACGCCGAGCTGTTCGACCGGCAGCCCGGCCCGGTTGACCCAAAACGTCGGGTAACCGAACCAGGTGGCACCGGCCGCATCCCAGCCGTTGCTGGAGACGAAAACGATGGCGTCGGCAGGCAAGCCGAACGCGTCGGGGCCGAGTTGATAGGCCTCCGGGGCGGTCTTGAATTTGCGTACCGCGTCGACCGACAGCACATGCTCGAACAGATCCTTGATCCCAGCGCTCTTCAGGCCGACGTCGAGCATGCGGGGATCGCCATTCGAAAGCACGCCGAGCCTGAGACCCATTGCACGCAACGCGCGCAGCACGGACGGGTTTTCGGGGAAGACCGACAGGCAGGTGTATTCGTCCATCAGGCGCTTCTCGGCGACAGGCGAGAGCGTGAGATTCAGACGCGCCGCAGCGTAGCGCAACGCGTCGACGGTGATGTCCCAGAACGGACGGTAGCGTTCGCCGCGCGGGCCCGAGAGCGAGCGCAGTTGCGTGTATTCGATCTGCTTGGCCCGCCACAGCTCGGCAAGCGCCGCCCCGCGTCCCGGGAACTGCTGCTCGGCGGCCGCCGCGACGGAGTACACGTCGAACAATGTGCCGTAAGCATCAAAAATCACTGCCTGAATACGCGAAGCCATAAGCTGGGTATCACTCAATATCACTTGTCATTGCCTGCCAATTGTATTATTGATAGCAATCGCCATAAAAGCGCACAAAAATCACTTTATCTTTGACTTTTTAGTACATAATCCGCCGCGTGGATCGCTTCAAACAAATCGAAACGTTCGTCGCCGTGGCCGCCAAGGGGAGTCTGTCGGCGGCCGCAGCGCTCGAAGGCGTGGCGCCGGCCGTGATCGGGCGGCGCATCGACGCGCTCGAGTCCCGCTTGGGCGTGAAGCTGCTCGTGCGCACGACGCGGCGGGTCACGCTCACGTTCGAGGGATCGGCGTTTCTCGAGGACTGCCAACGCATTCTCAACGAGATGCACAACGCCGAGGCCGCCGTATCGGCGGGCGGGGTCAAGGCCAGCGGCCATCTGCGGCTCTCGGCACCGGCCGGGTTCGGGCGACGGCACGTCGCCCCGCTGCTGCCGGTGTTCATCGAATCGCATCCAGACGTCACGGTCACGCTCGACCTCTCCGACCGTCTCGTCGATCTGGTCAACGAAGGCTTCGATTGCGCGATCCGGCTGGGCGAGTTGCCCGATTCGAGCCTCGTATCGCTGCGGCTGGGCGAGAACCGGCGCGTGTGCGTGGCGTCGCCGGGGTATCTCGCACGACACGGACGGCCCGAATCGCTCGACGCCCTCGCCCGTCACAATTGCCTCGCCTTCGGATCTACCGCCAACCAGCAGCGCGGCTGGACCTTCTCGCAGGACGGCAAGGTCGTCACCATCCGTGTCAACGGCACGATGGAATGCACCGACGGTGCGGTACTGCACGACTGGTGCCTGGACGGCTACGGCCTCGCATGGCGCTCGTGGTGGGAGGTGGGCGACGACATCCGGGCGGGCCGGCTCATGAGCGTGCTCGACGACTTTGCCGCGCCGCCCATCGGCATTCATGCCGTGTTCCCGCAACGCCGTCACCTGCCGCTGCGCGTACGCCTGTTCATCGACCATCTCAAGCACCACTACAGCAGTTCGGTCTACTGGCGAGATGACGCGGCGCCCATCGCGCCGCACGGCGCGGCCGTCTGAGCGGCGGCGCGTCGCGGTGCGAGGGGGCGTGAGGGGGCGTGAGGGGGCGTGAGGGGACCTGAGGGATCACCGCCCTATCGGGACTATCGGGTTTGCCCCCGTTGTTGCGTCGCGCCAAAGCCATAGAATCGAAACGAAGGGTCCGCTGGCGATGCGCAGGCTTGAGGGCGAGACATGGCCCTGACTGGCACCGGATGTCTCGGGACAGCGGACGGGGGCAAGACCGTGATACCTGCGCGAGCCTGTGAACGCGTGTTCAGCAACGCCAACTGCGGGAGGTCATATGCTGTTTACCCACATCCTCATTCCGACCGACGGCTCGGAGCTTTCCGAAAAGGCGGTCACGGGCGGACTCGAACTGGCGCGCGCGCTCGGCGCGAAGGTGACGGGCTATTGCTGCCTCGCGGAGTATCCGTATTCGCCCTTCAGCGAGTATGTACTGGAAGCGCCGGCCACTTTCAGCGAGCGCATTGCCGAAGAGGCATGCGCACACCTCGACAAGCTGGCCGAAGCCGCCGCGGCGGCGGGCGTGCCGTTCGAGCGCGACAGCTCCACCTTCCCGGCGCCTTATCTCGGCATCATCGACGCGGCGCAACGTCACGGATGCGATGTCATCCTGATGGCCTCCCACGGACGGCGCGGGCTGACCAGCCTGCTGCTTGGCAGCGAGACGCAACGTGTTCTCGTGCACTCCAAGATTCCGGTGCTCGTCTACCGCTGATCCATTCGCGGCAACTCGATCGCACATGAAAAAAGGCCCGTGAGCGGGATACGCTCACGAGCCTCCTCTCGTTCAGGCGTGCATGGCACCCTCACCGCGACGGGACCGCAGTCAGGGCCGCCCCGGCCGGATAGGCCAGACGCGCGGTCATAGCGCGATGTCGCACCGCCGGCTGACGATGTGCCCCCACGCGCATCGTCGCTGGCGGGCGCACCGCGCCCTCCCTCAGCCCGGTCAGGCTGCCTTGACCTTTGCCTTCTTCTCGTCGAAGAACTGTTCGTCCTCCGTCGAACCCTTCAGGGCCGTGGTCGATGCGTCACGCTCAATCGTCTGCGTAACGGCATCGAAGTAGCCCGTACCCACCTCGCGCTGGTGCTTCACCGCGGTGAAGCCCTTGTCCGCCGCCGCGAATTCGGCTTCCTGCAACTCCACGAAGGCGCTCATCTGACGACGGGCATAGCCATGCGCCAGGTTGAACATCGAGTAGTTCAGGCTGTGGAAGCCGGCCAGCGTGATGAACTGGAACTTGTAGCCCATGGCGCCGAGTTCCTTCTGGAACTTGCCGATGGTCGCATCGTCGAGGTTCTTCTTCCAGTTGAACGACGGCGAACAGTTATACGAAAGCATTTTGCCGGGGAAGTGCTTGTGAATCCCCTCGGCAAATTGCCTGGCGAATTCGAGATCGGGCTTGCCGGTCTCGCACCACACCAGATCGACGTACGGCGCGTAAGCCAGACCACGGGCAATCGCCTGATCGAGGCCATTGCGCGTGCGGTAGAAGCCTTCGACCGTGCGCTCGCCGGTGCAGAACGGCTGATCGATCGGATCGACGTCAGCGGTGATCAGGTCTGCTGCTTCGGCATCGGTCCGGGCGATCAGGACGGTCGGCACGCCGAGGACGTCGGCCGCCAGTCGCGCCGCCACCAGCTTGGCCACGGCTTCGCGCGTCGGCACGAGCACCTTGCCGCCCATGTGACCGCACTTCTTGACCGACGCGAGCTGATCTTCGAAGTGCACACCGCCGGCGCCCGCTTCGATCATCGCCTTCATCAGTTCGAAGGCGTTGAGCACGCCGCCGAAGCCGGCTTCGGCGTCGGCCACGATCGGGGCGAAGTAATCGATATAGCCTTCGTCGCCCGGGTTCTTGCCTTCCGACCATTGGATCTGATCGGCCCGCGTGAAGGTGTTGTTGATGCGGCGCACGACTTGCGGCACCGAATTGGCCGGATACAGCGACTGGTCGGGGTACATTTCACCCGCCATGTTCGCATCGCCGGCGACCTGCCAGCCCGACAGATAAATCGCCTTGAGGCCGGCCTTGACCTGTTGCATGGCCTGATTGCCGGTCAGCGCGCCGAGGGCGTTCACAAACGGCTCGTCGTTGATCATTTGCCACAGGCGCTCTGCACCGCGGCGGGCGAGTGTTTGTTCAGGCTGGATCGATCCACGCAGGCGCACCACATCTTCGGCCGAGTAGCCACGCTTGATGCCCTGCCAGCGCGGATTGTTCGCCCAATCCTGCTCGAGTTGCTTCACCTGGTCTTGACGTGTCGTCATGATGATCTCTCCTGGTTTCTCGATACAAATAAAGCGGTGACGCCTGACTGCCTGTGCGGCTTGAAACCGGCATGTCTTGTATAAGAGTTTAGGGATTTTTCACGCAACGCAACAGAACGAACGACGGCATGGAGTAAAATTTTTTAATTATAAAAATCAATAGCATATGAACGTTATTTCTTGATACGAAATGATATTTTCCGTTCTGAAATGGCATCGTTGTGCCGAGCAGCGCAAATTTTTACGCACCGCAAGATCGTTCCACATCATGAAAAAAGCCGGTGACGGCGAGTCCCGGCTTTGCAACCTCGCGAACAGGCGCGGGCGCGGTGGTTAAGATGCGGCCCGACGGGCTGCCGTCGCCGCCCTGGGCGGCTTGCATACGAACCACACAGCGAGCGCGATGAAACAGCCGCCGACAACGTGCGCCATCGTGACCGCTTCATTCAGGAACAAGGCGCCCCACAGCACACCGAACGGCGGAATGAGAAACGTCACGGTCAGCGAGCGCAACGGGCCCAGATCCGCGATCAGGCGGAAGAACATCATGTAGGCCACCGCGCTGCAAAGGAAGCCGAGTGCGGCCATTGCGGCCCAGACGCCGCCAGTCGCCGGGCCGGGAATGCCGGACGTTGCCGACACGTAGCCGAAGAACGGCAGCAGCACGACGGCCGCCCCCAGTTGGCTGCCGAAGGCGACCAGCTTCGCATCGAGGCCGCCCCGGTCGGAAATCCAGCGTTTGGTCAGATAGCCCGCCAGGCCATAGCAGGACGTGGCGACGAGACACGCCAACGCCCCCATGACCACCGGCCCCGACATCGTGACCGGTCCGGCCCGCGTCAATACGGCCACACCGACAAGCCCGAGCAACACGCCCAACCCCTTGGCTCCCGTCAGGCGCTCACGGAAGAACAACGTGCCGATGATGACGCCCATCAACGGCGTAGTTGCGTTGAGAATCGCCGAGTAACCGGCCGGGAGCACGCGCGCGGCGAGGCAGTACATCGCGAACGGAATGCCGGAATTGATGACGCCGAGCAGCATCGACGCCCCGAGCCGCCCCTTGAACTCCCAGCGCACGCGCATGACCAGCAGGATGACCGCCAGACCGGTGGCGCCCAGGGTCACGCGAAGGAACGCCGTGGGCAGCGGCCCGAGCACAGGGACGATGATGCGCATGAAAAGAAAGCTCGCGCCCCAGATGGCGGAGAGCGTCAGCAAACGGGCAATGTCGGACGAACGCATAGTCGGCATGACGGCACGGTTGGCCGCCGGGAAGAATGGGAACGCGTGAATCGTCCCACATCGACGCCAGGCCTGCTGGTCAAAATCGGACATGGCGGCAACGGCACAGTGGCGTTCATCGTCAACCCATATCGCCCGCCACGGTGGGTCACGCACGGTCCATTTTCGGAATCGGCGCATTGAGCAAGCAAGTGGTCGCGCGCTATGGTGACTGACCGATCGATCGGAGATTTCATACTCATGACGTATCACGATTCACGCGCCGACGCTCCTCACGAGGTCCGCCCGCCGTCCGACGGGCGACCTCTCACTCACCAGACCGTCATTCATCCGATTCGCCGCACCCGCCCTCCCACCCAGACGACCTCACTGCACGCATCGCCCGCCGTGGTGCCACGCGGTTACGATCTATGGAATCACTATGAGGTCGCTTGGCTCGACATGCATGAGCGCCCCCAGATCGCCGTGGCGGAAATCGTGATTCCATGCGATTCCCCGTACACGCTGGAGATGTCGGACGCGCAACGCTATTTCCTGACGTTGCGCGAGCAATGCTTCGAATCTCCCGACGCGCTGGAAGCGCACGTGGCGGGCGAATTATCGCGCTGCCTGCAAGCGTATGTCCTGGTGCGCACGACACCGGTCAGGCAAGCCGTTCGCACCACGGCCGCCTGCGGGCCGGGCGCGGAGAGTCTCGACCTCGCGCCGGTCAGCGTAGTGCGCGGTGGCGTGTCGGCCCATGTCCTGTGCCTCGCCAGCGACGCCGATGGGGCGCTGGCCTCGCCGATTCGCGAATGCCTGGTCTCCGACCTGTTGAGCGTGCGATGCCCGCTCACCGGCGGCGTCGACTACGGAACCGTCTGGTTCGACTACACCGGCGCGCCGATCTGTCGCCGCGCACTGCTCGCGTACGTCCTGTCGTTTCGCGATAGCGCGATGCTGATCGAGCACTGCGTAGATACGCTCTTCAGTGACGTGCTCACGCGATGCGCGCCAACGCGACTGGCAGTCGGCGCACGCTTCACGCGGCGTTACGGACTCGATATCAATCCCGTGCGCTCCACACATGCCATCGCCCTCACCAATCTGCGCACCATTCGCCAATGACCTCGACGATCTCCCCTGCCCCCCTGCCCCGCTGCCCTCAGCGCTCGCCGCACGCCAGGCCACGCGCATGACGCCCGCCGTCATCGTGCTTGCGATCGCCTTCGTGAGCTTCCTGCTGATCTCGAACGCATTGGGCGCTCGCGTATGCGAGGTCGCGCTGCCCTGGTCGGTCGGCGACGAGCCGTTACGGCTGACATTCTCGGCCGCCCTCATCAGCTTCCCGTTTGCTTACCTCTTTGCGTCGGTGCTCACGGAGGTCTACGGCTATCGCATCAGCCGCATCGTGATCTGGAGCGGACTCGCGGCCAATCTGGTGATGATCGGGTTTCTCTGGCTGATGACCCGGCTGCCCACCGAAGCAGCCTGGGCGGCAGAAACCGGCTTCACGGACGAGGTACAGCGTCACTGGTACGAGGCCATTGCGCATATGTTCCTGGCATCGGTGTCGTGACGTCGGCACCTCGCTCAATCCGTTCCGATTTCGAGCAGCGATGCCGCGGCAATCCGTGGAGATTCGATAACGCATGTCGCTCGCGCGCTGTCACAGCCGTGCCGCAGCGACACCACGGCTACACCAGGATTACGCCGCGTTGGCGTCGCGCGCGCGACGATACTTGACCCAGTCTCCATCGGCAATCTGCGGCAATGCGTGGACCGCCGATTCGCTCACCGGATAGACGATGCAAGCGTAGGTTGCGCCGTCACAGGCGACCTCGCGCATGTCTCGAACGAACAACCCCGCCTCGCCCGGATACACGGCTTCGATCTCGTCGAGCACGGGGACCAGTGCCGTTGCGATGCGATAGACGTCGCCAGTGACGCGGCCTGCGCTATGGCCGTCGCACGCCGTGGCGTCGAGCACCATGCCCGGATAGTCCCCGAAATCGTACAGCCGCCCGCCGAGTGATGTGGTGCCGACATAGACCGGCGCCTCGATGCCGTGCCGCTCGGCGGCATACGACACGTCGTTGATTTCGCCGGCACGCAGCGTGCCATAGACAAAAACGTAGACCCCCTCGTCCTGCGAGTCATGGGCATCGTGGGCGTCGACCCGGTCACGCGTTGCAGTATTCATCACCAGCATCCAAATCGGAAAAAGTGGGGAAGCAGGCAACGCGTCGGCCCTGAACTGCGCATGCCGTGCCCAACACGTCCTCTGTCCGAGCCAATCGTCGTCCTGATGACCGACGGCGGACACGATCGCGCGTACCCCTGAAGTAAAAATCCCCGCGCACCTTGCAATACGCGGGGACGGATCATGCGGTCCAAGCGAGTTGCAGGAACCGCGGTCGCGCTTACTCGGCGGCCGGTGGCGTCGCTTCGGCCGCTTCGGTCACCGGCCCGGCGGCGTCGCCCTCGAACGTGAATCGCCCGTTGCGCCAGTCGACCGGGATGGTGTCCTTCGGCCCGAACTTGCCCGCCAGCACCAGCTTGGCGATCGGGTTCTCGATTTCCTGCTGGATCGCCCGCTTGAGCGGCCGCGCACCGAACACCGGGTCGAAGCCTTCCCGCGCCACATGCGTGAGTGCCGCCTTGGTCACGTCGAGCGTCATTTCAAGCTTGGCCAGACGTTGACGCAGGATCTCGATCTGGATCGTGGCAATCGACTCGATGTGCTTCTGGTCGAGACCGTGGAACACCACGACTTCGTCGATCCGATTCAGGAACTCCGGACGGAAGTGATCCTTGATCTCCCCCCACACGGCATCCTTGATGCGGTCCTGCGGCTCGCCGACCATCGACTGAATCATCGACGATCCGAGATTCGACGTCATCACGATCACCGTGTTCTTGAAGTCCACCGTGCGGCCCTGGCCATCGGTCATGCGCCCGTCGTCGAGCACTTGCAGCAGCACATTGAACACATCCGGGTGCGCCTTTTCGACTTCGTCGAGCAGGATCACGCTGTACGGCTTGCGACGCACGGCTTCCGTCAGGTAGCCGCCCTCTTCATAACC
The DNA here is from genome assembly GCF_902459665.1 of Pandoraea cepalis. Lineage (GTDB taxonomy): Bacteria > Pseudomonadota > Gammaproteobacteria > Burkholderiales > Burkholderiaceae > Pandoraea > Pandoraea cepalis. The sequence goes on from NZ_CABPSL010000009.1 coordinate 52,713, forward strand.
GACATAGCCCGGAGGCGCGCCAATCAGCCGAGCGACGCTGTGCTTCTCCATGAACTCGCTCATGTCGATGCGGATGAGGTGATCGTCGGCATCGAACAGGAACATCGCCAGCGCCTTGCACAGCTCGGTCTTGCCCACACCGGTCGGCCCGAGGAACAGGAACGAACCATACGGACGGTTCGGATCCGACAGCCCGGCACGCGAACGCCGGATGGCGTCGGCCACGGCGGTAATCGCCTCGTCCTGCCCAATCACGCGCTCGTGCAGCTTGTCTTCCATGTGGAGCAGCTTTTCGCGCTCGCCCTGCATCATCTTCGAGACCGGGATGCCGGTCGCCCGCGAGACCACTTCAGCAATCTCTTCGGTGCCCACCTGCGTGCGCAACAGGCGTGGATGCGACTGCTGGCCCGCCGCTTCCGCCGCGTCGGCGTCCTTCAACTGGGCTTCGAGCTGCGGCAGCTTGCCATATTGCAGTTCAGCCACCTTGTCGAGCTTGCCTTCGCGTTGCAGCTTCGTAATGTCGGCACGCACGCGCTCGATCTCTTCCTTGACCTGGGCGCTGCCCTGTACCGCCGCCTTCTCTGCGGTCCACACTTCTTCGAGGTCGGCGTACTCGCGTTCCAGGCGCGAGATCTCTTCCTCGATCAGCGCCAGGCGCTTTTGCGAGGCTTCGTCGGTTTCCTTCTTGACGGCTTCGCGCTCGATCTTCAACTGGATCAGGCGACGATCGAGCTTGTCCATCACTTCCGGCTTCGAGTCGATTTCCATCTTGATCTTCGACGCGGCCTCGTCGATCAAGTCGATGGCCTTGTCCGGCAGGAACCGGTCGGTGATGTAGCGCTGGCTGAGTTCCGCCGCCGCCACGATGGCCGGGTCGGTGATCTCCACCCCGTGGTGCAGCTCGTATTTCTCCTGCAAGCCACGCAGAATCGCGATCGTTGCCTCGACACTCGGCTCGTCGACGAGCACCTTCTGGAAACGACGCTCCAGCGCGGCGTCCTTCTCGATGTACTTGCGGTATTCGTCGAGTGTGGTCGCGCCGATGCAATGCAATTCGCCGCGCGCGAGCGCCGGCTTGAGCATGTTGCCCGCGTCCATGGCGCCTTCGGCCTTGCCGGCCCCCACCATCGTATGAATTTCGTCGATGAACAGGATCGTGCGCCCTTCATCCTTGGCAATGTCGCTCAGCACGCTCTTCAGCCGCTCTTCGAATTCGCCACGGAATTTCGCGCCGGCGAGCAGCCCCGCCATGTCCAGGGCAAGCACGCGCTTGTTCTTGAGCGACTCCGGCACTTCGCCATTGATGATGCGCTGCGCAAGTCCTTCCACAATGGCGGTCTTGCCCACCCCCGGCTCACCGATGAGCACCGGGTTGTTCTTCGTGCGGCGTTGCAGAATCTGGATCGTGCGACGAATTTCGTCGTCGCGGCCGATCACCGGATCGAGCTTGCCAAGCGACGCGCGCTCGGTCAGATCCAGCGTGTACTTCTTGAGGGCTTCGCGCTGATTCTCGGCATCCTGGCTGTTGACGGATTGTCCGCCGCGCACACCTTCGATGGCGGCTTCGAGCGACTTGCGCGTCAGGCCACGCGCCCGCGCCAGTTTGCCCGTTTCGCCCTTGTCGTCGGCCAGCGCGAGCAGAAACATTTCGCTGGCGATATAGCTGTCGCCATGCTTCTGCGCTTCCTTGTCGGCCTGATTGAGCAGGCCCGCGAGTTCACGGCCGACCTGGACGTTGCCGTCGGTGCCTTGAACTTGCGGCAGCTTCGCGAGGGCCGTCTCGATGTCGTGCGCGAGCGGCTGCACCTGCACGCCGGCGCGCTGCAGCAACGAGCGCGCGGCGCCCTCGGGTTGAGCAAGCAGCGCTGCGAGAAGATGCAGCGGCTCGATGTATTGCTGGTCGCGACCGACTGCCATGCTTTGGGCATCAGCCAGCGCTTCCAGGAACTGCGTGGTGAATTTGTCTTGTCGCATCTAGGGCTCCGGTAAGAAATCTCTCTGGATCGGATGTGCGGACAAGCCCCTGCGGTTTCAAGGGGCATGGCAGCGCGACGATTGACATTGTCGTGCGAGGTCGGAACGGGTCAGCACCCGCGCCAACATCGGGCGAGATGGCGCCATACGGGGAGCGTGAAACGACCGCAGGACACGTCCGGCATTGAAGCTCATAATAGCGATTTTCAGCCTCCCGCACCACGCGTCGCGCTGACGGTAGAACGTCGAAAAGTGCCGGCGCGCCCGCCCGGGTGCCACTCGAAATGTCAGCACAAACCTCCCGCCAGCCGCCGGATCCGTGGCCCGCAACGCGCCTCGCCGAGATCGACGAAGACGCCGTGCGACTGCTCGTGAACACCTTCTACGGGCGCATCCGCGACGACGAGATGCTCGGCCCGGTGTTCCGGCAGGCGCTCGAAGGCCGCTGGGATATGCATCTGGAAAAAATGGTGGCTTTCTGGTCCAGCATCGTGCTCGGCGCCAAACGCTACCGCGGCAATGTGACGCAGGCGCATCAGCCGTTCGGCCACCTGAGCGGCGAGCATTTCAGCCGCTGGCTCGCCCTCTTCTTCGATACGCTGGACAGGCTCTTCGAACCGCAGGCCGCCTTCGCCTTCGCGGAACCGGCCATCCGGATCGCGGAAAGCCTTCAGTTGAATCTGTTCGGATGGGAATACACGCTGCCCCCGGCGCAACGGGCGCTACTCGACAGCGTGAAGCAGGCGAGGCCTGCACGGCCCCAAGAATGACACGATCGGCGATGATGGGAAATCTTCGCCGATGTTATTTGATAATCAAAGAAGAAATCAGCGGTTACCAGTCGACTCGGGCGCCCCTTCGGTCGCCCAGCGCTCGCGTGCTGCCGTGTCCGTCTCGCGCGCATCGACCCAGCGCTCGCCCTGCGGCGTCGCTTCCTTCTTCCAGAAGGGCGCCTCGGTCTTCAGATAGTCCATGATGAACTCGCAGGCAGCAAACGCATCCCCCCGATGGGCGGACGTGACAGCCACGAGCACAATCTGATCGCCGGGGCCCAGTTCGCCGTAGCGGTGAATCACCAGCGCGTCGAACAAGCGCCAACGCGCACACGCCTGCTCGACGATCGCCGCGAGCGCCTTCTCCGTCATGCCCGGATAGTGCTCGAGCGTCATGCGCGAAACGTCGTTGCCGTCGTTCAAATCGCGCACCGTGCCCACGAAGCTCGCCACGGCCCCCACGCGCAGATCGCCTGCGCGCAGCCGTCGAATCTCCTCCGACAGGTCGAAATCCTCGGTCTGTACACGAATCGGCATGCTGGCGGTATCTCCTGTCCCGTGAATCGCTACGCTGGCGACGACATGCGGCTCAACCGCCCGTCACGGGCGGGAAGAACGCGACTTCACAACCGTCGGTCAGCCGCGTGGCCGCCGGCACCATCGTATGGTCGAGCGCCATGCGCAGCGCGCGCTGTGCGCCGAGCGTCTCGGCCCACACCGGTCCACGGCCGCACAGCCACTGACGCACGTCGCCCACCGTGGCAATCCCGGCGGGAACATCCACACGCTCCTCAGCGACATTGAGCGCCTCGCGGACGCTGGCGAAAAAGCGAAGTTCGATCTGCATAGTCTGGCTGGCGCGCCGCATCGGCGACGCACCTGTCTCTCAATATAGGAGGTCGGAGAACGGCAGGAACGCCACCGTCTGGCCGGCTTCGATACGATGCCCCGGCGGATTGTCGATGAGGCCGTCGCCCCACACGGTCGACGTCAGCACCGCCGAGCTCTGGTTGGGAAACGCGTCGAGGCCTCCCTGCTCGTTGATACGGGCGCGCACGAATTCATTGCGACGGTCCGCCTTCGTCTGCGTGAAGTCCGCGCGCATGGGAATGCGACGCGGCGTCACCGCCGTCGCGCCCAGCAAACGCAGAATGAACGGGCGCACGAACAGCAGGAACGTCACGAAGCTGGACACCGGATTGCCGGGCAGGCCGATGAAATGCGCCGTCTCACCGCCGGCCCGATTGACCTCGCCATACGCCAGCGGCTTACCCGGCTTGAGCGCGATCTGCCACAGATTGAGGCGGCCTTCGGCTTGCACGGCGGGTTTGACGTGATCCTCCTCGCCCACCGACACGCCGCCGGACGTGATGATCAGGTCGTTGCCGCGCGCCGCGTCGCGCAGAATCGCGCGCGTGGCGGCCAGATTGTCGGGCACGATGCCGTAATCGGTCATCTCGCAGCCCAGATTCTCCAGGAGCCCGCGCAGCAAGAAACGGTTCGAGTTGTAAATGCTGCCTGCACGCAGCGCCTCGCCAGGCATGGTCAGCTCGTCACCGGTGAAGAAGACGGCCACACGCAAGCGACGTGCGACTTGCAGCTTCGCCATGCCTACGGACGCCGCGAGCCCCAGCGCCGGGGCCCTCAGCCGGGTTCCGGCGGCAAGCACGACGCTGTCACGGCGAATATCCGACCCTTGCCGATTGATGAACTCCTCGACCGCCGGCCTATGGCGAATCACGATGGTCCCGTCCTCGCGCGCGTCGCACTGCTCCTGCATGACGACGGCGTCGGCACCCGGCGGCACCGGCGCGCCCGTGAAGATGCGCGCCGCCGTGCCGCGGGCGAGCGGTTCAGGGGCGTGCCCCGCCGCAATGCGCTGCGAGACCGGCAGCACGGTCTCGTCCCCGACCAGGTCCGCGACCCGCACGGCGTAGCCGTCCATGGCACTCGTATCCATCGGCGGCACGTCCAGCGTGGCGATCACGTCGGCGGCCAGCACGCGAGCGTTGGCCGCAAGCGTGTCGACCGTCTCCTGCCGATCCAGCGGTCGGGCTGCTGCCAGCACGGCATCCAGGGCGTCTTGTGTACTCAGCATGGTGAAGGCGCGCAAGTCAAGGGAGACATCAGGGGGAAAGGGCGAGCGCCGCCTTACAGGCCGGTGTGCTCGGCGATATAGGCCTTCACGCTCGCGACGTCGTTCGGCACCGTCTCGAAGCGCTGCGGCAGCGATTCGAGCTGCTCGAAGCCAGCCGGGCGCGGCGGCTCGCGATGCAACGCCTCGCGAATCGTCTCGGCGAACTTCGCCGGCTGGGCGGTCTCGAGCACCACCATCGGCACGCCGGGTTCGAGCGCTTCGCGCGCGACCTTCACACCGTCGGCCGTGTGGGTGTCGATGACCACGTCGTAACGCTTGGCGACGTCCTGGATCGTCGCCAAGCGATCGGCATGCGTACTTCGCCCTGAGACAAAACCAAACTGTGCCACGCGGGCGAAGGCTTCGGTGCCCGACAGGTCGAAGCCGCCTTCGCGCTCGACTTTCGAGAGCAGCTCGGCGGTCGCGTTCGCGTCGCGGCCGAGCAGGTCAAACAGGAAACGCTCGAAGTTCGACGCCTTCGAGATATCCATGCTCGGGCTGCTGGTGTGGAACGTTTCGGCGGACTTGCGCACGCGGTAGTGACCGGTGCGGAAGAATTCGTCGAGCACATCGTTCTCGTTCGTGGCCACGACCAGCTTGCGGATCGGCAGGCCCATCATGCGGGCGATATGGCCAGCGCAAACGTTACCGAAGTTGCCCGACGGCACCGTGAACGACACCTCGCCGTCCTGGCCCGACTGACCGCCCGTCGCCGCGAAGTAGCCCTTGAAGTAGTACACGACCTGCGCCACGACCCGCGCCCAGTTGATCGAATTGACCGTACCGATCTTGTAGCGCGCCTTGTAGGCGTGATCGTTCGACACCGCCTTGACGATGTCCTGCGCGTCGTCGAACACGCCCTCGACCGCGAGGTTGAAGATGTTCGGATCCTGCAGGCTGTACATCTGGGCCGTCTGGAACGCGCTCATCTTGCCGGCCGGCGAGAGCATGAAGACGCGAATGCCTTCCTTGCCGCGCATGGCGTACTCGGCCGCGCTGCCCGTGTCGCCGGACGTCGCGCCAAGAATGTTGAGTGCATCGCCATGCTGCGCCAGCGCATACTCGAACAGGTTGCCCAGCAACTGCATGGCCATGTCCTTGAAGGCCAACGTCGGGCCATTCGAGAGCGCCAGCAGCGAGAGCTGCGTGCCCCCTTCGTCACCCAGCGGCAGCAGCGGCGTGATGTCGGCCGCGTCTTCGCCCGGACGCACATTGCGGTACACCTCGGCGGTGTACGTGCGCGCCGTCAGGTCGGCCAGGATCTCGGCCGGAATATCGCCCGCGAATTTGGCCAGCACCCTCGCGGCCAGCTCGGCGTACGACAACTGGCGCCAGGCGCGCAGCTCGTCCGCTGTCACCTGCGGGTATTGCGTCGGCAAATACAGACCGCCATCCGGGGCCAGGCCGCCCAGCAAAATGCTGGAGAACGATTGCGGCTCGCCCGAGGTCAGGCCCGCGCCGCGCGTGGAGATGTATTTCATGGGGGTCGTGTCCTGTCGTATCGGTTCGTGTGGCCGGCGCTCAGCTGAGCGCCTCCATACGGATGCGCGTGACCTTCGAGAGCACGGTGTCCATCGACTCGATCTTCGCGATAGCCGAATTGATGTGCTTCTCCTGCGTCTGGTGCGTCAGGATGATGATGTCGGTCTGATGCTCACCTTCGCGCGATTCCTTCTGCAGCAAGGCGTCGATGGAGATGTCCAGATCGGCGAGGATGCGCGTGAGTTCCGCCATCACGCCCGCGCGATCGACCACGCGCAGACGCAGGTAGTAGCTGGTCGTGACCTCGTCGATGGGCAGCACCGGGGTGTTCGACAGCGCGTCGTGCTGGAACGCCAGGTGCGGCACGCGATGCTCCGGATCGGCCGTTTGCAGACGCGTCACGTCGACGATATCGGCCACCACGGCCGAGGCGGTCGGCTCGGCGCCCGCACCCTTGCCGTAATACAGCGTGGCGCCCACGGCGTCGCCCTGCACCAGCACGGCGTTCATGGCGCCTTCCACGTTGGCGATCAGGCGCTTGGCCGGAATCAGCGTCGGATGCACGCGCAGTTCGATACCGGCCTCGGTGCGACGCGTGATGCCCAGCAGTTTGATGCGGTAGCCGAACTCCTCCGCATACTTGATGTCCAGCGCCGAGAGCTTGGTGATGCCTTCGACATAGGCACGCTCGAACTGCACCGGCACGCCGAACGCGATGGCGCTCATGAGCGTGAGCTTGTGCGCGGCATCAACGCCTTCGATGTCGAACGTCGGGTCTGCTTCCGCGTAGCCCAGACGTTGGGCATCGGCAAGGGCCACGTCGAAGTCGATGCCCTTGTCGCGCATCTCCGAAAGAATGAAGTTCGTGGTGCCGTTGATGATGCCGGCGATCCACTCGATGCGGTTGGCGGTCAGGCCCTCGCGCAGCGCCTTGATGATGGGAATGCCCCCAGCGACGGCCGCTTCGAAGGCGACCATCACGTTGGCCTTGCGCGCGGCAGCGAAAATCTCGTTGCCGTACAGGGCCAGCAGCGCCTTGTTGGCCGTGACCACGTGCTTGCCGTTCTCGATCGCCTTGAGGACCAGTTCCTTCGTGAGGTCGTAGCCGCCGATGGTCTCGACCACGACATCGATGTCCGGATCGTTGACCACGTCGAACGGATCGCCCGTCACGACAGCGGCGCTGCCCACGAGGCCTCGGGCGCGTTCGACATTGCGCACTGCGACCTTCGTAATCTCGATCCCCCGGCCGGCGCGACGTTGAATTTCTTCCTGGTTGCGAGCCAGTACCTGGAAGGCGCCGTAGCCTACCGTGCCAAGGCCGAGCAGGCCCACTTTGATCGGTTTCATGCGGTTTTACTCAAAAGTCGAAATCGGGTGGCGCGCATCACTTGCCGTGGCGACGGCGATAACCGTCAAGGAAGCGGGCAATGCGACTGATGGCGTCTTCCAGGTCGCCCTCGTGAGGCAGGAACACAACGCGGAAATGGTCGGGATGCATCCAGTTGAAGCCGCTGCCCTGCACCAGCAGGACCTTCTCTTCAAGCAGCAACTGGAGAATGAAGTCCTGATCGTTGGCGATGGGATACATCGCCGGATCGAGACGCGGGAACAGGTACAGCGCGGCCTTCGGCTTCACGCAGGTCACGCCGGGAATGTCGGTGAGCATGCGGTGCGCGATCTCGCGCTGCTCGTACAGGCGTCCGCCTGGCACGATCAGGTCCTTGATGCTCTGGTAGCCGCCGAGCGCGGTCTGGATGGCGTACTGGCCCGGCACGTTCGGGCACAGACGCATCGAGGCCAGGATGTTCAGCCCTTCGATGTAGTCGCTCGCCGGACGCTTGTCGCCCGACACGACCATCCAGCCCGCGCGGTAACCGCACGCGCGATAGCTTTTGGACAGGCCGTTGAACGTGATGGTGAGCACGTCCTCGGACAGCGAACCGATCGAGGTGTGCTCCGCGCCGTCGTAGACGATCTTGTCGTAGATCTCGTCGGCGTAAATGATGAGCTTGTGCTCACGTGCGAGGGCGACGATGTCTTTGAGCAGTTCGTCCGAGTACAGCGCGCCGGTCGGGTTGTTCGGGTTGATGATGACGATCGCACGCGTATTCGGCGTGATCTTCTTGCGGATGTCGGCGAGATCCGGCTGCCAGTCCGCCTGCTCGTCGCAGACGTAATGCACCGGCGTGCCGCCCGACAGGCTGACGGCGGCCGTCCAGAGCGGGTAGTCGGGCGCGGGCACCAGCACTTCGTCGCCATCGTTGAGCAGCGCCTGCATAGCCATCACGATCAGCTCGGAGGCCCCGTTGCCGAGGTAGATGTCGTCGAGCTGGACGTCCTTGATGCGCTTTTGCTGGCAGTAGTGCATGATCGCCTTGCGCGCGGCAAACACGCCCCGCGAGTCCGAATAACCGGCCGAATTCGGCAGATTTCGGATCATGTCCTGCACGATCTCGTCGGGCGGCTCGAAACCGAACGGCGCCAGATTGCCGATATTCAGTTTGATGACGCGATGACCCTCGTCTTCCATGCGCTTGGCATGTTCGAGCACGGGTCCACGAATGTCGTAGCAGACATTCTGCAATTTCAGCGATTTGAGGATCGGTTTCACGGCGGTTGTGGTCTTGGCGGGCGGCGCAGGGGTCCGGACGAGCCGGCAGGCAGGCGGGACGCACGACGCACCGGCGGTCGGACGGCGATGTGCGCGAAGCGCACCGGGCACCGCATTTCCCCGGTTTGGGCGTGGCAAATGCCGCACTGCAACGGTTTTGCCGTGCTGCGTACGGCAAAAAGCTATAATTTAGCCAATTATGACAGAGTTCGGCAATGCATCATTGACGGTTTGCGCCATGCGAGGCAAGATGCCCGCCCGTTGAACGATCTGCCGACGTGCATCCACCCCCGGGGCAAGCCCTGGGCAGGGAATCTTTCTAAAGTGAAACTGCATCAAGACCCGTCGCAAGCATTGAACACGGTCACCGGCTACGGCCGGGGCTATGTCGAGGTCAACAAGATTCGTCACGAGCACAGCGTGATCATTGCGCCCGAGGGCGAGATTCAGGCCTGGCCGGTGTCGCGCTTCGACGCGCTCGAATCCGCCCATTTCGACCAATTGCATGCCCTCGACCCCGAAGTCGTGATCTTCGGCAGCGGTGAGCGCCTGCGCTTCGCGCATCCGCGCCTGACCACGTCGCTCACCAGCCGGCGCGTTGGCGTCGACTCCATGGACACCCAGGCCGCCTGCCGCACCTACAACATCCTGATGAGCGAAGGGCGCCGCGTCGTGCTCGCCCTGCTCATCGAGACCGAGGCGACTGCGTGAGCCGCCGCCCGCTCGCCTCGGGCCTGCCGGCTGCTGCCCCCCTCGCGTCCTCCCCCCTGCCCGCCCCCGCCGCGCCGCCCGCGGCCTACCCGCTCTCACCGGCCGCCTTCTGGCTGCTGCTCGTGGTGTTCGCGCTCGTATGGTTCGGCGTGCTCGACTACCGCCACCTGATCGCGAGCGACGAAGGCCGTTACGCGGAAATGGCGCGCGAGATGTGGGTCACGGGCGACTGGATCACGCCCCGCTACAACGGCTACAAGTATTTCGAGAAGCCGCCGCTGCAAACGTGGATGAATGCGCTCACGTTCGCGGCATTCGGGCTTGGGGAATGGCAAGCCCGGCTATGGACGGCGCTCACAGGGTTCGCGGGCGTGCTGATGGTCGGTTTTACCGGCCGGCGCGTGTTCAATGCCCGCGTGGGCCTGTTCGCGGCCGTCGCACTCGCCAGCGCGCCGCTGTGGTCGTTGCTCGGGCACTTCAACGTGCTGGACATGGGCCTGTCGTTTTTCATGGGACTCTCGCTGTGCGCCCTGCTGCTGGCACAGCGCCCGGGGCTTGCGCGCCCCGCCGTGCGCGCCTGGATGTGGCTGTGCTGGGCGGCCATGGCGCTCGCCGTGCTGAGCAAGGGACTCGTCGGCATCGTGCTGCCGGGCGCCGTGCTCGTGCTCTATACGCTCATTGCACGGGACTGGGCCTTGTGGCGACGCCTGTACCTGGGCAGCGGCCTGATCGTTTTTTTCGCGCTGGCGGCCCCGTGGTTCGTGCTGGTGCAAATGCGCAACCCCGAATTCTTCGACTTCTTCTTCATCAACGAGCACTTCCGACGCTTCGCGATGGAAGGCCATAACCGCGATGGCGCGCCGTGGTATTTCGTGCCCGTGTTCCTCGTCGGCTTCCTGCCCTGGCTGTCGGTCCTGCCGGGCACCGTACGCGCCACGCTGCGCATGCCCCGCCAGCCCAACGGCTTCGCCCCCGCGCTGATGCTGTGGGTGTGGTCGGCGTTCATCTTCGTGTTTTTCAGCGCCTCGCACTCGAAGCTGATCTCGTATCTGCTGCCCATCGCACCGGCCATGGCGCTGCTCTTCGGCCTGTATCTGGCGCAATTGCGGCGCGACACCGTGCGCTTGCACCTGGCCGGTTATGCGATCCTGCTGATTGCCGCGCTCGTGATGGTGGCCATCTTCGCGGGACGCCCCGGGAGCGTGCGCAATCCGAACGAGTTGTACAAGGCGTTCCAGATCTGGCTGTATGTCGCGATCGGCCTCGGCCTGGCCGGCACGCTTGTGGCATGGCGACTGGCGCGCCATAGCGCGCGGCGCGCGCTGCTCACCTTTGCCGGCGGTATGCTGTTGCTCGTGAGCGTCGGCGGCATGGGACACGAAGTGTTCGGGCGCCAAAGCTCAGGCGTGTTGCTCGTGCCGTCCATCAAGGCCGAGATGCAGCGTCTTGGGCCGGATGTGCCGTTCTATTCCGTCAATGTGCTCGATCACACCCTGCCGTACTACCTCGGTCGCACGATGATCATGGTGCAGCACCCGGACGAACTGGAATTCGGCGTGAAGCAGGAACCGCAGAAATGGCTGCCCACGCTCGCCGACTTCTACGCGCGCTGGCGCGCCGACCCGAAAGCGCTCGCGCTGGTCGATCCGGACACGTTCGGCAAGCTCGAAGCCGAGCACTTGCCCATGCGGATCGTCGCGCGTGACGCGCGCCGTATCGTAATCGCCAAACCGCAGGCGGAAGACAACGTAAAATAGCGCATCTGGCCTTCGTTCGATCCGTTTGCCGTCGACGGCTTTGGCCGGAGACAGCGACAACAACAGGCTGATGCGCTTAGGGAAACTAAGCGCCAGCCCATTTGCGGTATCCATAATTATTCACAAACGTTCATCAACGTTCCATGAATCTCGCCACATTTTCACTTATTCTCACGGGCGTGCTGCTCAATGCGTGCGCCCAGTTGTTGCTCAAGGCGGGCGCCAGCTCGATCGGCGCGCTTGAGTTCACGCGTGCCAACATCGTGCCCATCGGCCTCAAGCTGGCCACGCAAGTGCCGATCATGGGCGGGCTCGTCTGTTATGCGATCAGCGTGGTCGTCTGGATTCTGGCACTCTCGCGCGTCGAGGTCTCGATCGCGTACCCGATGCTCTCGCTCGGCTACGTGGTGAATGCCTTTGCCGCGTGGTACCTGTTTGGCGAGGCGCTGTCCATGCAGCGTGTCGTGGCCATCGGCATCATCCTGGTCGGCGTTTATATTCTTGCGCGCAGCTAAGGCTGCTGACGGACCGAATTCACGGACGCGCCGCAACAAGCAAGCGCTGGCGCGTCTCCCCCTGTTTATCTGAGGCTTGGTCTTAATCATGAGCGACTCGGCAACCGCCCAACCGAATCTACCGTTCCTGCCGTTCACGCGGCCGAGCATCGACGACGCCACCATCGCCGGCGTTACCGAGGTGCTGCGTTCTGGCTGGATCACCTCCGGCCCGCAAGTGCAGGCCTTCGAGAAGGCCTTGTCCGACTATTTTGGCGGACGCCCGGTGCGCGTCTTCAACTCGGGCACCGCGACGCTGGAAATCGGCCTGCGCCTCGCCGGCGTGCAAGACGGTGACGAAGTGATCACCACGTCGCTGTCGTGGGTCGCTACGGCCAACGTGATTCTCGAAGTCGGCGCGACGCCCGTATTCGTCGACGTCGACCCGGCGACCCGCAATCTCGATCTCGATCTGCTCGAAAAGGCGATCACGCCCAGGACGCGCGCGATCATCCCGGTCTATCTGGCCGGGCTGCCGCTCGACATGGACCGGCTGTACGACATCGCGCGCCGTCACAACCTGCGCGTGATCGAGGACGCCGCGCAAGCCATGGGCTCGACCTGGGGCGGCAAGCGCATCGGTGCCTTCGGCGACCTCGTCTCGTTCAGCTTCCACGCCAACAAGAACCTGACCTCCATCGAAGGCGGTGCGCTCGTCTTCAACAATGAGGACGAAGCCCGCCTGGCCGAGAAGTACCGGCTGCAGGGCGTAACCCGCACCGGCTTCGATGGCATGGACGTTGACGTGCTCGGCGGCAAGTTCAACCTCACGGACGTCGCTGCACGCGTCGGCCTCGGCCAGATGCCGCATCTGGCGGAATTCAACCGCCGTCGCACGGCGCTGGCACGGCTGTATTTCGATACGTTCGCGGGCGGCGCGGCCGTGGCGCTCGGCCTCGGCCTGCCGCACGCCGACTTCACGAACTCGAACTGGCACATGTTCCAGGTCGAGCTGCCGCTGGCGCGCCTCACGATCGACCGCGCGGGTTTCATGGAAAAACTCAAGGTGCGCGGCATCGGCAGCGGCGTGCATTACCCGGCCATCCACCTGTTTACGCTCTACCGCAGGCTCGGCTTCCGGGAAGGGCAGTTCCCGCATACGGAGCGTCTGGGCCGTTCGATCCTGACGTTGCCTCTCTTCCCCGCCATGACGGATGCCGACGTTGCGCGCGTCTGCGAAGCCGTCAACGCCCTCTGCGCCGACCATCAAAAATGACCTGTCCACAACTCTCCATCGTCATCCCGGTTTATAACGAAGAGGCCGGACTCGCCGCCCTCTTCGCCCGACTGTATCCGGCGCTCGACAAGCTGGGCGTGGCTTATGAAGTGGTGTTCGTCAACGACGGCAGCCGCGACCGCTCGGCCGCCTTGCTTGCCGAGCAGTTCCGCGCGCGCCCGGACACGACGCGCGTCGTGCTGTTCAACGGCAACTACGGACAACACATGGCCATCCTGGCCGGCTTCGAACACACACGCGGCGAATGGGTCGTCACGCTCGACGCCGACCTGCAGAACCCGCCCGAGGAAATCGGCAAGCTCGTCGAGAAACTGGCGGCCGGGCACGACTACGTGGGCACGGTGCGCATGAACCGTCAGGACACATGGTTCCGCCGCCATGCCTCGCGCGCCATGAACCGCCTGCGCGAGCGCATCACGCGCATTCGCATGACCGATCAGGGCTGCATGCTGCGCGGTTACAGCCGTCATATCGTCGACACGGTCAATCAGTGCCGTGAGATCAACACGTTCATTCCCGCGCTGGCCTACACGTTCGCGCAAAACCCGACCGAAGTCGACGTCGCCCACGAAGAGCGCTTCGCCGGCGAGTCGAAGTATTCGCTCTATAGCCTGATTCGCCTGAATTTCGACCTCGTCACCGGCTTCTCGGTGGTGCCCTTGCAATGGCTCTCGGGCGTCGGCATCTCGCTGTCGGCGGCCTCCGGACTGCTGTTTATCGTGCTGATCGCCCGCCGCTTCCTCTTCGGCTCGGAAGTTCAGGGCGTGTTCACGCTGTTCGCCGTCACGTTCTGTCTGTTGGGCGTGATCCTGTTCGGCATGGGCCTGCTGGGCGAGTACATCGGCCGCATCTATCAGCAGGTTCGCCAGCGTCCGCGCTATCTGGTGCAAGCCGTGCTGGAGGACCCGTCGTCCGGCCAACCGGACAAGGGGACCGGCGCGATGTCGAGCGTGCGTCAGACGACCGGCGCCACCGAACTGGGATCGCACGCCTCATGAGCGCCCCAGTGCCCCAAGCCGCCAAAGCTGTCGTCTTTGCGTATCACAACGTGGGCGTACGCTGCCTGCAGGTGCTGCTCGCGCGCGGTGTCGACGTCGCACTCGTCGTCACCCATCAGGACAATCCGAACGAGAACATCTGGTTCGGCAGCGTGGCCCGTGTCGCCGCCGAGCACGGTATCCCGGTCATCACCCCCGACGATCCGGCCGATCCCGCGCTCGCCGCACAACTGCGCGCCATCGCGCCGGATTTCATCTTTTCCTTTTACTATCGCCACATGATTCCCGTGGCAGTGCTCGAAATCGCCTCGCGCGGCGCGTTCAACATGCACGGGTCGCTGCTGCCGAAGTATCGCGGCCGCGTACCGGTGAACTGGGCGGTTTTGAAGGGCGAAACGGAAACGGGTGCGACGCTGCACGAGATGGCCGCCAAGCCGGACGCCGGCGCCATCATCGACCAGACCGCCGTGCCGATCCTGCCGGACGATACGGCGGGCGAGGTCTTCGAGAAAGTCACGGTCGCCGCCGAGCAGACGCTCTGGCGCTGCCTGCCGGGCCTGATCGCCGGCACGGCACCGCGACAGGTGAACGAACTGAGTGCAGGTAGCTACTTCGGCGGACGCAAGCCGGAAGACGGCCGTATCGACTGGTCGAAGCCCGCAAAAGACGTCTACAACCTCATTCGCGCGGTTGCGCCGCCCTATCCGGGGGCGTTTACCGATGTGGCGGACCGTCGCTGGGTTGTCACGCACGCCCGTTTGTCACGCGCGCCGGCGCCCGCCGGTTTGCCCTGCGGACTGCAAGTAGTGGATAATGCGCTCCTTGGCGTTTGTGGCGACGCAAATGCTGTCGTCATTCATGAACTAATGCTGGACGGCAAAGCAGTCACGCCGGCACAGTTTTCCCAGCTCAATCACTGACCGCAATATGAAAAAAGTCCTGATTCTCGGTGTCAACGGGTTCATCGGCCACCATCTGTCGAAGCGCATCCTGGAGACGACCGACTGGGAAGTTTATGGCATGGACATGCTCACCGATCGCCTCGGCGATCTGATCAACCACGAGCGCATGCACTTCTTCGAAGGCGACATCACGATCAACAAGGAGTGGGTCGAGTATCACATTCGCAAGTGCGACGTGATTCTGCCGCTCGTCGCCATCGCCACGCCGGCCACCTACGTGAAGGCTCCGCTGCGTGTGTTCGAACTCGACTTCGAGGCGAACCTGCCGATCGTGCGCTCGGCCGTGAAGTACGGCAAGCATCTGGTGTTCCCGTCGACCTCCGAGGTCTACGGCATGTGCACCGACGGCGAGTTCGATCCGGAAAACTCGCCGCTGATCTATGGCCCGATCAACAAGCCGCGCTGGATCTACGCGTGCTCGAAGCAGCTCATGGATCGTGTGATCTGGGGCTACGGCATGCAGGAAGGCCTGAATTTCTCGCTGTTCCGCCCGTTCAACTGGATCGGCGCCGGCCTCGACTCGATCTACACGCCGAAGGAAGGTTCGTCGCGCGTAGTCACGCAGTTCCTCGGCCACATCGCTCGCGGCGAGAATATCAGCCTGGTCGACGGCGGCAGCCAGAAACGCGCCTTTACCGACATTGACGACGGTATCGACGCCCTGGTGCGCATCATCGATAACAAGAACAACATTGCCAGCGGCAAGATTTACAACATCGGCAACCCGACGAACAACTTCTCGGTGCGCGAGCTGGCCAACATGATGCTCAAGCTGGCCGCCGAATATCCTGAGTACGCCGACACGGCCAAGAAGGTTCAGCTCGTCGAGACCTCGTCGGGCGCCTACTACGGCAACGGCTATCAGGACGTGCAGAATCGCGTGCCGAAGATCGAGAACACCATGCAGGAACTCGGCTGGGCACCGACCACGTCGATGGACGACGCGTTGCGCAAGATTTTCGAAGCGTATCGTGGCCATGTCGCCGAAGCGCGCCGTCTGGTCGAGGCCGAGTAAGGGACAGTCAGGGACATCCGCGACACGGTCGGGCGGCCTGCGTCAGGCCTACCGCCTCGGGGTTACGGGCAGCGCATTGCCGCCCATTGCAGCCCTTCGCATTGCACGCCCGGTGCGCCCTCGGCGCATCGGGCGTTTTTGACTCGGTAGTTTGTTTCGCAGTTCAGGATATCGCTCGAGGTCATTGCGATATCTCACTCAAGGGCGGCTATGGCCAACATTGTCCTGAAGATCGACGTCGACACGCTGCGCGGCACACGCGAAGGCGTGCCCAATCTGCTCGCCGCACTGGCCGAGCACGAGGCGCAAGCGACGTTCCTGTTCAGCCTCGGGCCGGACCACACCGGTTGGGCACTCAAGCGTGTCTTCCGTCCTGGCTTTTTGAAGAAAGTTTCACGCACTTCGGTGGTCGAGCACTACGGCTTCAAAACGCTCATGTACGGCACGTTGCTCCCCGGCCCAGACATCGGGCGGCGGGCGGCCGACGTCATGCGCACTGTGCGAGACGCGGGCCACGAGACCGGCATCCACACGTGGGACCACACGTATTGGCAAGACAACGTGCGCACACGCGACGCCGCCTGGACGCAACATCAGATGTCGCAAGCCCATGCGCGCTTCCTCCAGGTCTTCGGTGCGCCGCCGCGCACGCATGGGGCAGCCGGCTGGCAGATGAATCCGCACGCGTTTCGGCAGATCGACGCCTGGGGCATGAAGTATGCATCTGACGGACGCGGCATCGCCCCGCACTACCCCATCGTCGATGGCGTGCGTCTACAGCATGTGCAGATGCCGACGACCCTGCCGACGGTCGACGAGTTGCTGGGCATCGACGGTCGTGACCTCGACGGCGTGGCCGAGCATCTGCTTGCCCTGACCCGCGATCCGGCGCAAGATCACGTGTTCACCCTTCACGCAGAACTCGAAGGGCAGAAACTGGCCCCGCTGTTCCGTCAATTGCTGGCTGGATGGCGCCGCCAGGGACACGCCCTGGTGACGATGGGCCAATACTACGAGACGCTCGATCTTGCCTCGCTACCGGCGCATCCCGTCGTGTGGGGCGAAATTCCGGGCCGCTCGGGCGATCTGATTCTCGAGGGCCAGGCCACTGCCTGAACCCGCTTTCGATCCACTTCCCCGTTCCGGCCTTGCAAGGCCACCCAAGGAGACCATAGTGACGGTAGCCATCGACACCCCCGTGCCCGATTTCACCGCACCGGCCACCGGCGGCGATTTTTCGCTCAAGGCGCATCGCGGCCAGAAGGTGGTGATCTATTTTTACCCGAAGGACAATACCCCCGGCTGCACGACGGAAGGCATGAACTTCCGCGACAACTACGATCAGTTTCAGGCCGCTGGGGCGCAAATCGTCGGCGTGTCGCGCGATAGCCTTCGCTCGCATGAAAACTTCCAGCGAAAACTCGAACTGCCCTTCCCGCTGATCTCGGACGGCGACGAAGCAGTTTGCCAATTGTTCGGTGTCATCAAGCTGAAAAAACTGTATGGCAAGGAACATCTGGGGATCGAACGCAGCACGTTCCTGATCGACGAAAAAGGCGTATTGCGCAACGAATGGCGCGGCGTACGTGTGCCCGATCACGTTACCGAAGTGCTGAGCGTCGTGCAGGCGCTCTGATCCGCTGGAGGGCTTGTCAGTGCCGCGGCGCATCGGGCGCCGGGCATCGTCGCCGGCCCCGCGCACGCGCGCTTCTGTCGCGTGTTGCACGAGGACCGAAAGCGACCGCCAGTGCGGACATTCGGCGCTATACAAGCACGGCAAGAGACGTTATAGTCAGCCGTAATGATGAAGCGCATTGAACCAGACTATTGCAGGCGTTGCCACGGCGGCGCCTTCAGCCAAGCCGCCTCTCCGGTGCGTCCGGGCAGGCGGCTTTTTTGTTGCCGGGACGTGGGGTACCGCAGTCTGTCCCGGCCGAGTCGTGTTGTGTTTTCTTGAACGGGAAATCTATGCCATTGCCATCGGCGCCGACCAAACCGGGCTCGTTGCTCGCCCCGGAACAATTCCCCACTCGCCTCAAACCTTCGCGCACGGAGGCCAAGAAACCGATCCCCTCGTCTGAGCAACTCGCACTGGGCGAGACGTCCGGTGCCACGGGTGCCGGCGCGGCCGAATTGAAGGTCGTGCCTAAACCCTCGGCGGCACCGCAGACGACAGTACAACCGTCGCCTGTCGCACGCTCGCCCCAGTCGCCGCCGGCGGCAGAGTCGAACGGGGCAACACCGTCCCTCAAGGCCGTCAAGCCTACGTCAACGGGCACGGGTTCGAAACGGGCACGTCTGAAGGACCAGGAACCCGCCAAGCTCTTCGTGCTCGACACGAACGTGCTCATGCACGACCCAAGCAGCCTGTTCCGCTTCGAAGAGCACGACGTCTATCTGCCGATGATGACGTTGGAAGAGTTGGACAATCACAAGAAGGGCATGTCGGAAGTGGCGCGCAATGCGCGTCAGGTGAGCCGCACCCTTGACGGGCTGGTCGCCGAGAGCGGCACGAAGTCGATGGCCGAAGGCATCCTCCTCTCGCGGCTTGGCAACAAGGACGCCACGGGGCGCCTGTACTTCCAGACCGACCTGACCGACGTGCCGCCGCTCGACGGGTTGCCGCAAGGCAAGGCCGACAATCAGATTCTCGGCGTCGTGCGGGCATTGCAGGACAAGTTCCGCGATCGCCAGGTCGTGCTGGTGTCGAAGGACATCAACATGCGCGTCAAGGCGCATGCGCTTGGCCTGCCCGCGGAAGACTACTTCAACGACAAGGTGCTCGAGGACAGCGATCTGCTCTACTCGGGCGTGATGCCCCTGCCGACGGACTTCTGGACCAAGCACGGCAAGGGCATGGAGAGCTGGCAGGACAATCGCACCGGCACCACGTTCTATCGCATTACCGGGCCGCTCTGCGCGAGCTTCCTCATCAACCAGTTCGTCTATCTGGAGACGAACAACGGCGAGGCGCCGTTCTACGCGCAGGTTCGCGAGATCAACGGCAAGACGGCGCTGCTGCAAACGCTGCGCGACTATGGACACCACAAGAACAACGTGTGGGGCATCACGGCGCGCAACCGGGAGCAGAACTTCGCGCTGAACCTGCTGATGAATCCCGAAGTGGACTTCATCACGCTGCTCGGTCAGGCCGGTACCGGCAAGACGCTACTGGCGCTGGCCGCTGGTCTGGCGCAAACGCTCGACGAGAAGCGCTACAACGAAATCATCATCACGCGCGCGACCGTGCCCGTCGGTGAAGATATCGGCTTCCTGCCGGGCACCGAGGAAGAGAAGATGCAACCGTGGATGGGCGCGTTCGACGACAACCTGGAAGTGCTCCAAAAGACCGACGATTCCGCCGGCGAATGGGGCCGCGCGGCCACGCAGGAACTGATTCGCTCCCGACTCAAGGTCAAGAGCATGAACTTCATGCGCGGTCGTACGTTCGTGAACAAGTTCGTCATCATCGACGAGGCGCAGAACCTGACGCCGAAGCAGATGAAGACGCTCGTCACGCGTGCCGGCCCGGGGACCAAGCTGATCTGTCTGGGCAACATCGCGCAGATCGATACGCCGTACCTGACCGAAGGCAGTTCGGGCCTCACCTACGTGGTCGATCGATTCAAGGGATGGGGACACAGCGGGCATGTCACGCTGGCGCGCGGCGAACGCTCGCGTCTGGCCGACTACGCGGCGGAAATCCTCTGACGTCTGCCGACCGCGGACGGCGAGCCTCTTCGTTCTACGCGCTTCGCTCCACGCTCAACACGACGGCGCCTTCGGGCGCCTTTTTTTTTGCCGGCGTCGCCAAGGCGGAGCGCACCGACGACAGCGTCATCCGGGAATCCGCTGATTTGTGACGTCGATGCCACAGAACGCCCGTCTTTCGGCGCTTTTACGGTGCATCGACCCGATAAGCGTCGTAAACTCGGCGCATGCGACTGTTCTCTCGCCTCCTCGCTCGCGACGTGACGCATCCGGCTATCCCGCCGAACGCGTGGGGCCGTTGCGTGGGCACGCTGGCGCTGACGTTGCTGGTCGCGGCTTGTTCGTCGGGTCCATCAATCCGACAAGGCGGCAGTGCGAACTATGGCAACCGCACGATGGGGCCGGAGCGCAGCGCGGGTCAGGAGGAGATTACGCTCGAAGCGATGAGCCTCGTTGGCATTCCTTACCGCTACGGCGGCAATACCCCGGATTCCGGTTTCGATTGCAGCGGCCTCGTGCGCTATGTCGTGGCGCGCGCCGCCGGCGTGAACCTGCCCCGCACGACGGCCGACATGAGTGGTGTGGGCACACCGTTGGCGCGCGACGACCTCGCCTCGGGCGATCTTATCTTCTTCAACACGACGGGACGCGCCCACTCGCACGTAGGCATCTACGTCGGTCAGGGGCAGTTCGTACACGCGCCGAACACCGGCGGCACAGTGCGCCTGGAGAGTCTCTTCATTCCATATTGGGCACGCCGGATCGATGGTGTTCGACGCGTCGCAGCGAACAAGGCACCCGCGGGTAATACGACTTACGTGAATCGGTCGGCGCCGGCCTCGCTCGCTCAGTCGCCCGCCGCGGCAACGCCACCGAGCGAGCCTGTGAACCCATCGAATACCGCACCGAACCACCCGCTTACCGGGGCGACTCCGTCTCCGATGGTAGCGCCGCAGGTCTTGGTGCCGAGTCGCACAGCCAACCTTGCCGCCCCAGCCCCGCAGGACGACGATCCGATCGCTCGCTTCGCCAACAGCTCGATGTAATCACTTCCGGCAGTCGAGCATCGGTTGAGCGTGAATTGAAGGATCAGCGCAGGTGGGCAAGCAGCGTCGCCGCGCCGCCGACATTGATCGCGACGCCCACCAGTGTGGTGACCGGACGGCGATGCAAGCAACGATGGATCAATGCAGTCATGTTAGCCTCCCACGAGAATCGATTAAACACTATGACGGAATAGTAATTGATCGCTGTTGGCTATAGAAATTGATTCTCTCGATGGCGTCGATGCGGCCTGCCAATGGCGCCATGCCGCCCGCGGGGGGCTAAAACAGGACACAAAAAAAGCGGCCGAAGCCGCTTTTTTTGTTGCCCGGGCGGGTCACACCGTCATGAGACGGCAGCCCGCCGAACCGACATCACAGAATCTGCTTGCCGACCCACCATGCGATCGCGGCGATGAACGCCGAGGCCGGGATCGTCAGCACCCATGCCCAGACGATGTTGCCTGCCACCCCCCAGCGCACCGCAGAGAGCTTGCGCGTGGCGCCAACGCCTACGATGGCGCCGGTGATGGTGTGCGTGGTCGAGACCGGCACGCCGAGCCACGACGCGAAGAACAGCGTAAACGCCCCGCCGGTTTCGGCACAGAAGCCACCGACCGGCTTGAGCTTGGTGATCTTCTGCCCCATCGTGCGCACGATGCGCCAGCCACCGAACATAGTGCCCAGACCGATCGCCAGATAGCAGCCCACGATCACCCACAGCGGCGGTTCCGCAGCCTCCTGCGGCCACATGCCCGCGGCGATCAGCAACATCCAGATGATACCGATGGTCTTCTGGGCATCGTTACCGCCGTGTCCCAGGCTGTACATACCGGCCGAAATCAGCTGCAGGCGGCGGAACCAGCGGTCGACGCGCGCGGGCGGCGTTCGGAAGAACAACCAGGACACCAGCAGCATGAAGAACGAACCGAGCACGAAACCGAGCAGCGGCGAGATGAAAATGAACGCGACCGTTTGCAGCAGTCCACTCGTGACAAGCGAACCCGTGCCGGCCTTGGCCACCGCGGCGCCGACCAACCCACCGATCAGCGCGTGCGACGAACTCGACGGAATGCCGTAGTACCAAGTAATCACGTTCCACGCGATCGCCCCGACGAGGGCGCCGAAGATCACGTAGTGATCCACGATTTCGGGATGAACCGTCCCCTTGCCCACCGTCGCCGCGACTTTCAGATGAAAGACGAACAGCGCGATCACGTTGAACATGGCGGCGAAAGCCACCGCCTGATGCGGCTTGAGCACGCCCGTCGAGACCACCGTGGCGATCGAGTTGGCGGCGTCGTGGAAGCCATTCATGAAGTCGAACAGGAGCGCAAGTGCGACCAACAGTCCGATCAGCCAAAGGCTGATGTGCAGCGTTGCCATCGAAAGTCTCCGCTCAGGCGTTTTCCAGCACAATGCCTTCGATGATGTTGGCAACGTCCTCGCACTTATCGGTCACCGATTCGAGCAATTCGGACACGGCCTTTTGCTTGATCAGCTCCTTCACGTCGGATTCTTCGCGAAACAGCTTCGAGAGCGACGCACGCAACAGGCGGTCGGCGTCCGATTCGAGCCCGTCGATTTCCTCGCAGAGCTTCAGGATCTCGCGCGCGCGATCCATGTCATTGAGCAGCGCCACGGTGCTTTGCACCCGTTCGCAACACTTCACACAAATCTCACCCAGCGTGCGCGCCTCGGACGGCACGCTCTTGACGTCGTACATCCACACGGCTGTCGCCACGTCCTCCATCAGATCCAGGATGTCGTCCATCGTGCTGATCAACTTGTGGATTTCATCGCGATCGAACGGCGTGATGAACGTCTTGTGCATCAGGTCGATGGTCTCGTGCGTGATGCGATCCGCTTTCTTCTCGTTGTTCTGCACGGCAACGGTGCGTGCCTCGGCATTGGGCAGATCGTTGAGCATGGCAGACAGCTCGCGGCTGCCGGCAACCATACACGCCGCGTGCTGGTTGAACAGCTCAAAGAACTTGCCCTCGGTGGGCATGAAGCGACCGAACATTATTGGAAAACTCCGGATATTAATAGGGGACGGGTCGACACAAAAACGTCACATTCTACCTCGTTGCGGGCGCGCGTTACCGCACGCCCTTACGAATGGGCGGAAATCAATGCGTCAATATTGGGGACCGGCCAGATTGTCGAACTTGGTATACGCACCGATGAACGCCAGACGCACCTGACCGATAGGACCATTACGCTGTTTTGCGATGATGATCTCGGCAGTGCCCTTGTCGGGCGTATCGGGGTTGTACACTTCGTCGCGATAGATGAACAGGATGATGTCGGCATCCTGTTCGATAGCACCCGATTCACGCAAGTCCGACATGACCGGACGCTTGTTCGGGCGTTGTTCAAGACTGCGGTTGAGCTGTGAGAGCGCGATCACCGGCACGTTCAGCTCCTTGGCGAGCCCCTTGAGCGAACGCGAAATCTCGGAGATTTCGGTCGCGCGGTTCTCGCCGTTGCCCGAACCGCTCATGAGCTGGAGGTAATCGATGATGATCAGCCCCAGCTTGCCGCACTGACGTGCCAGACGCCGTGCGCGCGCGCGCAACTCCATCGGATTGAGCGCAGGCGTCTCGTCGACGAAAAGCTGCGTCTCGTTCATCTTCTGCATGGCGTGCGTGAGCTTCGGCCAGTCTTCGTCGACCAGCTTGCCGGTGCGAAGACGATGCTGATCGAGACGCCCCACCGACCCCAGCATACGCATGGCCAGCTGCGTGCCCGGCATTTCCATCGAGAACACGGCGACCGGCAGCCCCTCTTCCACGGCGATATGCTCGCCGATGTTCATCGAGAAGGTTGTCTTACCCATCGACGGACGGCCCGCCACGATGATCAGATCGCCGCCGTTGAAACCCGACGTCATGCGATCCAGGTCGACGAAGCCCGTCGGAATACCGGTGATGTCGCTCCCGCCTTCGCGGTGGTACAACTCGTCGATGCGCTCGACCACCTGCGTGAGCAGCGGCTGCAGTTCAAGGAAGCCGTTCGTGCTGCGCGAGCCTTCTTCCGCGATGGCAAACACCTTCGCTTCCGCCTCGTCGAGCATCTGACGCACTTCCCTGCCCTGCGGATTGAAAGCATCTGACGCAATTTCGTCGGCCACTGTCACGAGCTTGCGCAACACCGCACGGTCGCGCACGATTTCCGCGTAACGACGAATGTTCGCTGCACTCGGCGTATTCTGCGCCAGGGCGTTCAGGTAGGCGAGCCCGCCCACGTCCTCGGCTTTGCCGGCCGAGGTGAGCGATTCGAAAACGGTGATCACGTCGGCAGGACGGTCGCTGGCGATCAACCGACCGATGTGCTGATAGATCAGCCGGTGGTCATAGCGGTAGAAGTCCGATTCAGCCAGAAAGTCGCCGATTCGATCCCACGCCCCGTTGTCGAGCAGCAGCCCGCCGAGCACGGATTGCTCCGCCTCGATAGAGTGCGGCGGCACTTTGAGAGAATCGAGTTGGGGATCGGGAGCGTTCATGCCGGGCATTATACCGCCCCCGCGCTCACGATCCGATCCGGCGAAATCGCGCTTGCGCGGCGATTTTTCCGAACGTGTTTTGTTCAGCAGTTTCCCGGGAGGCAACATAAGGCAGCGCTATCGAACGTGAGGAACGTGGAAGGGAGTGCGCAACCGGGACGCGGTCGGCATAGACCTGCGCATGCGCGGCCATCGGAAAGCCCGGCAACCGACACCACAGAGGAGACAGACATAAAAAAACGGAAGCCGGCGGACCGACTTCCGTTTTTTGTTCGCGTCGGGAAGCTGACGCGGATACGGCTTACGCGTGCTCGCCCAGCACCGACACGTTCACGTCGACGACGACGTCCGTGTGCAGCGACACTTGGACCGGGAAGTCACCCACGGTCTTGAGCGGGCCATTCGGCAGGCGCACTTGCATCTTTTCAACCTTGAAACCTTGGGTGCCCAGGGCTTCGGCGATATCGAAGTTGGTGACCGAACCGAACAGACGACCGTCAACGCCGGCCTTCTGCGAGATTTGCACGGTCAGGCCCGACAGCTTTTCGCCTTCGGCTTGTGCGGCAGCCAGCTTCTCGGTGGCAGCCTTTTCCAGGTCGGCACGGCGAACTTCGAACTCGGCGATCGCGTCCTTGGTGGCGCGACGCGCCTTCTTGGTCGGGATCAGGAAGTTACGTGCGAAACCATCCTTGACCTTCACGATGTCGCCCAGGTTACCCAGGTTGACGACTTTTTCCAGCAGAATCACTTGCATTATCTATTCTCCTTCGTCGACTGGCGATTAAGCACCGTGCAGATCGGTGTACGGCATCAGCGCGAGGAAACGCGCGCGCTTGATGGCCGTGTCGAGCTGGCGCTGGTAGTGCGCCTTGGTGCCCGTCAGGCGAGCCGGGGTGATCTTGCCGTTGTCGCCGATGAAGTCCTTCAGCGTCTCGATATCCTTGTAATCGATCTGGTCAACACCAGCGACGGTGAAGCGGCAGAACTTCTTGCGCTTGAACAGCGGGTTTTGCTGTTGGCGGCGGCGATCAAACTTCTTGTTTTTACCGTTAGGACGCGGCATGTTCAACAATCCTTTTCAAATACTTGCAATGCTGTGATGTGAAACACCAGGGTGCGGCTATTGCGATGCTTCTTGGCCAGAAACCCTGCCCACTGGGCCGGTTTCTCCAGTCCCAACGCCATGACTTTGGCACTGAGGGGACCGATCGCAACGGCTGGCATCGAGAACTCGACTTGCCGGGCCACGCCCGACTCTTCGACGGTTCCCGCATAGGCCAGCGTGACCTCGATCACGGGAAGCCCGGCTGGGGTATAGCGCAGCGTGCCGATTTCGACGATGCTGGCTTCAAGCCGTAAGCGATTCACGCGGTCGACGTTTCCGTGGATTCCCTGATGCGTTCCGGTGCGCTAATTACGATGCGGCAGCTTCGGTCGCGGGCGTCGCGGCAGCCTTCTTGGCTTCTTCGCGGGCCACTTCCTTCATCATCGGCGACGGTGCGGTCTCGGCCTTCTTCATGCGAACCACGAGGTGGCGCAGCACGGCGTCGTTGAACTTGAATGCGTGTTCCAGCTCGTCCAGGGTTTCCTGGTCGCATTCGATGTTCATGCAGACGTAGTGAGCCTTGGCCAGCTTCTCGATCATGTACGCCAGTTGACGACGGCCCCAGTCTTCGATGCGATGGATCTGACCGGCCTTGGCCGTCACCATGCTCTTGTAGCGCTCGATCATCGCAGGCACTTGCTCGCTCTGATCGGGGTGAACGATAAATACGATTTCATAATGACGCATATATAAGCTCCTTATGGACAAAGCCGCCCGGGCGTCAAAACCAGTGCAGCAAGGTTGCAGAACCCGCGATTCTAGCGGATTTCACGTCGATCATCAACTGCCGTCTCATCAGGACCGGTCAAGTGTTTTCCAGCCAATAGTTCGGACGGGCATAGATTTGCCGCAGTTGCTCGATGAACAGGCGCACCCGCGCGGGCTGGAAGCGCTGTTGGGGGTACACGGCGAGGATGTCGTAGTCAGGTAACGCGTACTCGTCGAGCACGGTCTCCAGTTCGCCGGAGAGCAGTTCGCGCTGGATTTCCCACGTCGAGCGCCAGCCCAGCCCGATGCCCTCCAGCGACCAGCGGTGCAGCAACTCGCCGTCGTTGCAGTCCAGACTGCCCGCCACGCGAATCGTCACGAGCTTGCCCTGGCGCTTGAAGTACCAACCGCGCTGCTGGCCGCCTTGCAGGTTGAACGCGAGGCAGTTGTGCCTGGCCAGATCTTCGAGCGTCTTCGGACGACCGTGGCGGGCGAAATATGCCGGGGTGCCGCACACCACGCGCCGGTTCTGGGCGAGTTTGACAGCCACGAAATTCGGATCGACCGAGCCGCCGATGCGAATGCCCATGTCGTACCCCTCGCGCACGAGGTCGACCACGCGGTCGGTCAGGTTGAACGAAATCTGCACCTCGGGGTGCAGGCGCAGGAACGCCGGCGCATGCGGCGCGACGTGCTTGCGCCCGAACGCCGCCGGCGCCGACACGATCAGGTGCCCCGAAACGGCATGACGCCCCGCGCTGATTTCGTTCTCGGCCATCTCCCAGTCGCCGAGCAACTGTTTGCACCGCTCAAGGAACGCGCCGCCCTCTTCCGACAATGCCAGCCGACGTGTCGAGCGGTACATCAGCTTGATGCCCAGGCGCTTTTCGAGCGCGTCGATGCGCCGTCCGAGGATCACCGGCGAGACTCCTTCCTTTAAGGCCGCGGCGGCCAGACTGCCCGCTTCGGCCACCTGCACGAAGGTTTCGATCTGTTTGAATCGGTCCATGCCCCCTCCATTCGATACTTTTTGTTCTTAAAAAAACGATCTTTTGTGATCTTATCAAACAAATCGTACCGGCTTAAAGTGGCTTCCAACACATTGACTCATTACCCATTGGAGACGTCACATGGCCAAGATGACCGCCGTAGAGGCCGCAATTCGAGTGCTCGAGAAAGAAGGTGTCACCACCGCATTCGGTGTGCCCGGTGCTGCCATCAACCCGTTCTATTCGGCAATGCGCAAGGCCGGCAGCGTGGAGCACGTGCTCGCACGCCACGTCGAGGGCGCGTCCCACATGGCCGAAGGTTACACCCGCGCCGAAGCCGGCAATATCGGCCTGTGCATCGGCACCTCGGGGCCTGCGGGCACCGACATGATTACCGGCCTGTACTCCGCCTGGGCCGATTCGATTCCCATCCTGTGCATCACGGGTCAGGCGCCGCGCGCCCGTCTGTACAAGGAAGATTTCCAGGCGGTCGACATCGAGACGATCGCCAAGCCGGTCACCAAGTGGGCCGTGACGGTGCGCGAGCCCGCGCTCGTGCCGCGCGTGTTCCAGCAGGCATTCCACCTGATGCGCTCGGGCCGTCCGGGTCCGGTGCTCATCGATCTGCCGTTCGACGTGCAGGTTGCCGAGATCGAATTCGATCCGGACACCTACGAACCGCTGCCGGTGTACAAGCCCGCGGCCACGCGCGCCCAGATCGAGAAGGCCATTCAGATGCTGGTCGCATCGGAGCGCCCGCTCATCGTCTCGGGCGGTGGTGTGATCAATGCCGACGCCGCCGACCTGCTCGTCGAGTTCGCCGAGACGGTGAACGTGCCGGTCGTGCCCACGCTCATGGGCTGGGGCACCATCGCCGACGACCATCCGCTCATGGCCGGCATGGTCGGACTGCAGACCTCGCATCGCTTCGGCAATGCGACGATGCTCGCCTCGGACTTCGTGATGGGCATCGGCAACCGCTGGGCCAATCGCCACACGGGCAGCGTCGACGTGTTCACCAAGGGCCGCAAGTTCGTGCACGTCGACATCGAGCCGACGCAAATCGGCCGGGTGTTCGGGCCGGACTACGGCATCGTCTCCGACGCCAAGGCCGCGCTCACGCTGTTCGTGGAAGTTGCGAAGGAACTGAAGGCCGCCGGCCGTCTGCCGGATCGTGCGCAATGGGTGGCCGATTGCCAGAAGCGCAAGCGCACCATGCTGCGCCGCACGGACTTCGATCAGGTGCCGATCAAGCCGCAGCGCGTGTATCAGGAGATGAACGCATTCTTCGGTCGCGATGTGCGCTATGTCTCGACCATTGGTCTGTCGCAGATCGCCGCCGCGCAGTTCCTGCACGTGAACAAGCCGCGCCACTGGATCAACTGTGGCCAGGCAGGCCCGCTGGGCTGGACGGTGCCGGCCGCCATCGGGGCGAAGGTTGCCTCGCCGTCGTCGGACGTGGTGGCGATCTCGGGCGACTATGACTTCCAGTTCATGATCGAAGAGCTGGCCGTGGCCGCGCAGTTCAAGGTGCCGTACATCCACGTGGTCGTGAACAACTCGTACCTGGGCCTGATCCGTCAGGCGCAGCGCAACTTCGACATGGACTACTGCGTGCAGCTCG
Source organism: Pandoraea cepalis (assembly GCF_902459665.1). Lineage (GTDB taxonomy): Bacteria > Pseudomonadota > Gammaproteobacteria > Burkholderiales > Burkholderiaceae > Pandoraea > Pandoraea cepalis. Next base: position 81,615 of record NZ_CABPSL010000009.1, read on the forward strand.
CGTTCGAGAACGTGAACTCGCCGGAAGTCAACGGTTACGGCGTCGATCACGTGAAGGTGGCCGAAGGCCTCGGTGTGAAGGCGATCCGTGTGTTCCAGCCGAACGACATCCAGCCGGCGTTCGCCCAGGCCCGCAAGCTGATGGCCGAGTTCTCCGCGCCGGTGATCGTGGAAGTGATTCTCGAGCGTGTGACCAACATTGCGATGGGCACCGAGATCAACAACGTCAACGAGTTCGAAGACATCATCGACGTGGTGGAAGAAGACAACGCAGTGTCGGCGTAAGTCAACGCTGTAAAACGGTTTGCGGGGCGCGTGCGTCCCCTGCGCTCTCGGCTAGACCCCTTGAACGAAACAAGCAGGCGCCCCGCAACCTTGCAATACCCTGGCATCGAAATCGTCGAAACCACCCCCTAAAAGAGAGAAAGAGGAGTCAGCGCAATGCCGAAATTTGCCGCCAATCTGACCATGCTGTTCAACGAGGTACCGTTCCTCGACCGCTTCAAGGCGGCCGCCGCAGCGGGCTTTCGCGGCGTGGAGTTCCTGTTCCCGTACGCGTTTCATCGCGACCAGATCGCTGACAAGCTGAACCAGTACCAGCTCGATCTCGTGCTGCACAACCTGCCCGCCGGCAACTGGGATGCGGGCGAGCGCGGCATCGCGATCTTCCCCGAGCGCGTGGCCGAATTCCGCGACGGCGTGGGCGAAGCCATTACCTACGCCAAGGCGCTGGGCGTGAAGCAACTGAACTGCCTCGTGGGCAAGCAAGGCGCGGACCTGTCGACGCAAGTCGCGCAAGACACGCTCGTGGGTAACCTGCGCTTCGCCGCCGATGCCCTCAAGGCCGAAGGCATCCGACTGCTGGTCGAGCCGATCAACACGTACGACATTCCCGGCTTCTTCGTGAACCGCACGAAGCAGGCGTTGGATATCTTCGACGCCGTGGGGTCGGACAACCTGTTCCTGCAGTACGACATCTATCACATGCAGCGCATGGAAGGCGAACTCGCCAAGACCATCGAGACGAATCTGGCGCGCATCGCTCACGTGCAACTGGCGGACAACCCGGGCCGCAACGAGCCGGGCACGGGCGAGATCAACTACGCCTACCTGTTCGCGTTCCTCGACCGCATTGGCTACCAAGGATGGATCGGTTGCGAGTACAAACCGGCCACCACCACGACCGAGGGCCTCGGCTGGTTCAAGGCAGCGGGCCTGCGCGAAGCGGCGTAATTCCCACGCTCCCCCATACCCACCGCACGGCACCTCCCCCGGTGGCGTGCGGATGAAACAAAGGCGTATCCGCCCGAGGCGGTGCGCCGGCTGACCGGGTTTCGACGAGGAAGGGCCCCGCCGGCCGCATGCAGGGGGCATGCGGCCGGAGCACGGGGGCGCCGCGATAAGGCGTCACCGCCCCGCTCGTCTGAGCGTCAGCGACACCACATCACACTTTGGCAACAAGGAGTTTCGAAATGGCACAACTCGGTTTCATTGGTCTGGGCATCATGGGCGCGCCGATGGCGAAGCATCTGCAAAATGCCGGTCACAAGCTGTTCCTGTATGAGCGCCGCACGCCCCCGCAAGACCTGATCGACGGTCAGGCCACGGTTTGCACGTCGGCCAAGGAAGTCGCCAAACGCGCCGACATCGTCTTCGTGATGGTGCCGGATACCCCTGACGTGGGTGCCGTCCTGTTCGGTCAGGACGGTCTGGCCGAAGGCCTGTCGGCAGGCAAGATCGTCGTGGACATGAGCTCCATCTCGCCGATCGAAACGAAGGAATACGCCAAGAAGGTCAAGGCGCTGGGCTGCGAATACCTCGACGCCCCGGTCTCGGGCGGCGAAGTCGGCGCAAAGGGCGCCACGCTGTCGATCATGGTCGGCGGCTCGCAAGCGGCGTTCGACGATGTGAAGCCGTTCTTCGAACTGATGGGCAAGAACATCACGCTCGTGGGCGAGAGCGGTGCCGGCCAGACCTGCAAGGTCGCCAACCAGATCGTGGTCGCGCTGACGATCGAAGCCGTGGGTGAAGCCCTGCTGTTCGCGTCGAAGGCCGGAGCCGATCCTGCCAAGGTGCGTGAAGCGCTGATGGGTGGCTTCGCATCGTCGCGCATTCTCGAAGTGCACGGCGAGCGCATGGTCAAGCGCAACTTCGAACCGGGCTTCCGCATTGCCCTGCACCAGAAGGATCTGAATCTGGCGCTGCAGAGCGCCAAGGCCCTCGGCGTGTCGCTGCCGAACACGGCCACGTGCCAGGAGCTGTTCAACGCGTGTGCCGCAAACGGCGGCGCCGCGTGGGATCACTCGGGCATGGTGCGCGCGCTGGAAATGCTGGCCAACCATACCGTGGCGTAAAGCATTGACCACGTAGGGAGCGTCAGGCCATCAGGGAGATGTGGTGGATGACGACGGGCGCCGGGCCGCGAGGTCCGGCGCCCGATCAATGTCATCAGAGAGAAGCTGTTGTCTAAGCTGAGGCGTAGCGCGCCGCTCGACCCGCTAATGGAATGGCGCGGCAAGCCGAAGGTGATTCGTTGCGACAACGTACTAAGTGCAAGTGCTTAGCCAGCAAATAGACAACAAGCATCCTGGCGCAGTCAGAATGACAGCGCGTCCGTTGAAAAGAGCGTGCAACGCTTCCCAGCCAGTTCCGCTTTCAATGGGCGAGGCAGCTCACCATAGTAGAAACAAGATCCTGACGATATGCGCAGGTCTTCATCGTACTTAAAACAGCTTGGAGGCCCAGCGGAAGGTCCGAGCATTATCTACGAGGTCAGTGGCATGGCCCTGCCTCTACGGCCCTACTGAGAGGGATCGATCCGCTGGGTAAGCTTTGCTCATAAAATCGTTGATATGGTTGGCCGGTTTTGACGATGCTGAACGCGACGCGGGCCATTTTCGCTGCAACGGCGGTGAGCGCTTTGCGACGTAGATCAGGGTTTCCAGGATCCGAATGGATATACCGATCGTACTTGTCCTTGAATGCATTCTCACGCACGCGAATGGCAACTTGTCCGGCCATCCAAAATGCCAGACGCAGGCGAGCGTTGCCGCGCTTGGATAGTTGCTCTCGTCCGCGTCGGGCGCCGGATTGCAGTTTGGCCAGATCAAAGCCACAGTATTTCAAGAATTGCCGATGGTGAGCGAACCGCCTGACATCGCCGACTTCCGCCAGCACGGTCAGAGCGATGATGGGACCAATGCCTGGCAAATTCAGCAATTGCTCGTAATCCTTATTGGAGGCCAGCACTTGCTCGGCGCGGTGCTCGAGTTCGCTGCGCAGCTCGTTCAAATGTTGGGCTTGGCGCAACGACACTCGAAATGTCTCGACTGCGAGGCAATTCGGGGCGTGCGGTAACGCTGCAGAATGCTCCGCCATTCGCCAAATCTCGGTCAACTTCGCGGTCTTCTCAACTTTCCTGCCGACAAGGTCCCAGGCTTGGAGAATGAACGCATCCAGGCTGAGGGCCCGCACGTGAGCCGGGGTTGGGAATTCAAGCATGAAACGAAGCCACCACTCGATACGCGTCGTTTGCCAATACCGCTGCATCTCTGGGAAATATAGCGGAAGGTGGTGATTGGCAATGGAATGCAGCACTCGGGTCCGGGCTCGGGACACCTGATAGTATGTTTTTGATAGCTCCTGTAAATCATGATGCCCTTCGACCATAGGGTCGACGTATCGCATCACCATTCCGTGCTTGAGCATGTCCAGGATTACCGAAGCATCTTTCGGGTCATTCTTGTCCCACGAATTGAATTTCGCTTCGCGATACCCTGCTTGTGCAACAGAGGACACAATGACTACCTCGACACCAGCACCCAACAACCGGTAAGCAATGGGCCTGTGATAGTCGCCAGTCGGCTCGAGGGCAGCTCGCCATGAGCCTGGCGTTGCGCTGATGAATTTCAGCAGCCGATCAAAATCTTGCGCGCTATTCGTCATTCTGAACCGGCGCTGCTCGCCGCTCAGTAATTCAACGAAAACGGCATTCGATCGGCGAGCCACGTCGATCGCCAGTAAATTCGCTTTGGTCGTAGTATCCATAGTGTCACCCATCTCGGCGTCCTCCTCAGGTCCTTGAGAAACCTCAGGATGCCTCTCGCCCTGTTTGGCTGACAACCATTCTGCACTTACTATGGGCCGGAATTTGTCAGCACGGCGCTGTTGAAATGGGCGGTCCAGGAGCAGATCGAGACAGCGTTGATTGATCCGGGAAAGCCTTGGCAGAACGGCACCAACGAAAGCTTTAATGGAAAATTCCGTGACGAATGTTTGGCGATGGAGTGGTTTCGAAACCGGATCGAGGCGAAGATCGTGATCGAAGACTGGCGGACGCACTACAACGAAGTACGTCCGCATTCGAGTTTGCAGTACCTGACCCCGGCCGGATTTCGCCGGGCTAGCGAAGGTGTTACAACCACCGGGGCCATAAATCTCTAGACCCCAGTGGTACGAGAAAAGCAGTCAGGTCAGATGAGCCTGAGCACTGCTCACTCAGACTGAAGATCCTTGAGTCTTTTGTAGAGGTAAGAGCGAGACATTCCGAGGGCTTCGGCAACGCGCTTTTTATTCCCGTTGTGCCTCTCAAGCGCCTCGCGGATCAGATCAAGTTCCACCTTCTCCTTGGCCAAACGGATGCCGGTCTTGCTCAACAATGCCGTCCCAGCAAAACCGGGGAAGACGGCAGACTCAGTGTCGGCATCAGCCGACGATTGCTCGAAGTTCTCCATGCCCAGGAAATCATCGTCGGAAAAAATGGCGGCTCGCTCGATGGCATGCTGTAACTGCCGAACGTTGCCCGGCCATGAACGTTCCTGAAGATAACTAACGACTTCTGGCTTCAACGACTTCGGAGACATCCGATGGCGAGCCGCGAAATCGTTGAGAAATTTTTCGGCAAGCAGAGGGATGTCGTCGAGTCTCTCTCGCAGTGGTGGCAGACGCAGCGTCACCGCACTAATCCGATAGAAAAGATCAAGCCGAAATCGGCTCTCTTTAATCATGGCGTCGAAATCGCGATTGCTGGCGGAAATCAACCTGAAATCCGAGTGCTTCTGGCGGTCCCCGCCAAGACGCTCGAACGTCCCGTCCTGAAGCACACGCAACAGTTTGACCTGCATCTCGAGCGGCATGTCGCCGATCTCATCGAGGAACAGGCTTCCGGTATGCGCCAGCTCGAACTTGCCCTTGCGTCCCTTCTTGTCCGCCCCGGTGAACGCGCCCCCCTCGTAACCGAAAAGTTCACTCTCGACCAGATTGCCCGGCATGGCCGCCGCATTGACGAGCACGAGTGGCTTATCATTGCGCCCACCGAGTAAATGGATGGCATGTGCAACCAACTCCTTGCCCGTGCCGCTCTCGCCGACGAGCAGCACCGGCACGTCCAGCGGCGCAACGCGCACGATATCGTCCTTCAGGCGTCGTACCGACTCGCTGTTGCCGACGATCTGCTCAAGACCATGCGAACGGTTGCGCATGCCCGACAGCTCCCGCTTGTAGAACGCGAGCTCCTGACGCACGCGCGCCAGTTCCACGCTCAGCTTCTCGATCGCCTCCGGTCCCTTGAACATCACCTGACCGATCGCGCCGACACAGTTTCGCTTGCGATCAAAGATCGGTGTGCGAGTGACCACGCGCGTGATGCCATTCATCTCCTGCACCTGCCCTATCTCCCGCTTACCAGACGCCGCCACCGCCGGTAGACGGGTGTTCTCAATGACCTCGGTCACTGGACGTCCCGTTCCCTCGCCGTGACGCAACCCGAAGAAGCGCTCATGAATCGGGCTGATGTAGCGCAGCATCCCTTCTTTGTCGACGACCGTGATCGCCTCATAGGGATTGGTCACGAAGTGGCGCAGGATCTCATCGGAAAAATCGACGCTGGCAATGAATTCGGAGAGCTCGTCGCCGTGTGCACCGACAAACAGGAGGAAGCATGCACCCTGCGATGTGGTGAACGTCGCCACGATGAGCGGCTGCTCGGCCTCGGCCAACGTGAACAGACGCTTGAGCGGCACGACATGCCGGCGGCGCCACACCGCCGTGATGTGGTCAATCACGGAGGTGTCGCTGCCCAAGCCCGCAGCAAAACGTACCTGTCCTGCCATGTCGAGCACTAAAACGCCGTTGGTCGGCTGGCCCATATCTCCTCCAGCGAGTGTATTTTTGTGTCTTCGGAGTGTAGTCGAAATACACAGTGAGATGCCCAGTGTCCTCAGACGTGGACACATTCGTTAACTCCGGGCCAACTCGCACATGCATCATTTTCGATTGAGCAGGTAACGCAACCGGTTTATTCCTCTGAACTTTGGATTGAGTGCGGCGCAACATTTTTCGTGCTGGCACGGTTGTCGCATAGGGAAGGCATACGACCGAGACACTGAAATGAATCCACTCGACACACTTCCACTCGCGACCACGACCAGCGGGCTCGAACTGCTCAAGGGCGTCCGGGTCCTGGATCTCACGACCTCCATCGCAGGCCCCTACGGCACACAGTTGCTCGGCGACCTCGGCGCTGAAGTAACGAAGATCGAGCGGGTCGGCACCGGTGACGACACCCGGGCGTGGGGCCCTCCTTTCCTCGATGGCGAATCGCTCTGGTACCTAAGCATCAACCGCAACAAGGAAAGCCTGACACTCGACATCAAGCAGCCCGAGGGCCGGCAAATCCTCGACAACCTGCTCGCGTCGACCGACGTGCTCGTCCTAAACACGGTTCAAAGTGTGCAGCGCCGCCTCGGGCTGGACTTCGCATCGCTGACGGCCCGGTATCCATCGTTGATCCACGTGGCGCTCACGGGCTTCGGCTCGTATGGCCCGCGCGCCAACTTGCCATGTTATGACCTCATTGCGGAAGGCTATTCGGGCGTGATGGACCTGACGGGCGAAATGGAATACGGGCCACAGAAAGTCGGCACGCCGGCAGCCGACCTGCTCGCTGGCCAAGACGTCGCCCTCGCCACCGTCGCCGCGCTGTATGAGAGACAGCGCACCGGGCGCGGCAAAAACATCGATGTGTCGATGGTCGCGAGCATGGTCCGCTTCATGGCGCCGCGCATCGTCCCATACCTTGGGTCGGGCGAACGCATCACTCGCTCAGGCGGACGCGATTCCGTCATTGCGATCTACCAGGTCTTCGAGACCGCCGACGAGCCGATTACGCTCGGGCTGGGCAACGACGCCATCTGGCAGCGATTCTGGGTGGCCGTCGGCCAGCCGGAATATGGCGCCACTCAAGCGCTCGCAACCAACACAAGTCGCCGGGCGCAGCGCGCCAGTATCGTCGAGGCGATTCAAGCGTTGCTGGTCACGCGCGAGCGCGAACACTGGTTGACATTGTTCAACGATCACAGAATTCCGGCGGGTCCGATCTACCGGGTCGATCAGGTCGTGCAGGACCGGCATCTGCTCTCGGAAGGATTGTTTTATTCTGTCGAAGGAACGGCCCGCAAGGTGCCCCAGGTCGGTCTTGGCATTCGCTTCGACGGCAAGAGCGCGGTCCATCGCAGCGCGCCGCCGCGCCTGGGCGCGGACACGGAACGCGTGTTGCGCGAACGTCTTGGCCTGTCGGAAGCACGCATCGCTAGACTCAAGGAACGACAGATCATCTGAACATCAACAAGGAGACAACGATGAAATTCGAGGAAATCCTGTATCACGAAGATGGCCCCATCGGCACCATCACGCTCAACCGGCCGCACGACGGCAACATGTTCACCGAGACGATGTGTCACGAGATTCGCGACTGTATCGAGAACATCCGTCGCGAGACGCGTACCCGCGTGATCGTGATTACCGGCGCGGGCGACAAATTCTTTTGCACCGGTGGTCGAAAAGACGGTATGGAAGACTCGCTGCTCTACGCTGGGGTGCTGCCAACGCTAGAGATGTACGAGAGTATCGATCGCCTGCAGAAGCCCGTGATCGCTTCGGTCAACGGCTTTGCCGTGGGCGGCGGGAACGTGCTGCAAGTCGTGTGCGACGTCACCATCGCTAAAGAAAGCGCCATCTTTCGTCAAGTCGGACCGATGGTCGGTAGCTTCGACGCCGGCTACGGCACGTGGTATCTGGAAGATCTCGTCGGCAAAAAGCGCGCGAAGGACATCTGGTATCGCAACCCGAAGATCAGCGCACACGAAGCGCTCGAATGGGGCCTGATCAACATGGTCGTGCCCGACAACGAACTGGAGGACGCGACCCGCAAGTACGCGCTCGAGATCGCGCAACGCGGCGCGCTGGCGCTGGCATCGATCAAGTCGGCATTCAACGCACGCCATGGCGGAGTGAGCGGTCTGTCGCGCATGTCGCACGACATTCTGTTGCGCGGCTATCTCGAGTCGGACGAGCACGCGGAGCTGGCATCGGCGTTCGCCGAGCGTCGCGATCCGGACGCCTCGAAGTTCGGTCACTGACCTCGCCCGCTCATCGATATACGGACCGACGTCATGCAAAACATACTGACGCTTCACAATCCCCAGCGGGCGCGCGAATACTACCTGGCCGGCATATGGCAGCAGGAGACGCTGTACTCACTCGCCCGTCGCCATGCGCGCGAGCGGCCCTCGGCCCACGCTCTGCGGGATGCGACCCGACGCCTCACTTGGCGCGAAGTCACCGAGTGGACCGACAGCGTCGCGGAATCGCTGCATCGCGGCGGCCTGCGCCCGGGCGACCGAGTGGGAATCTGGCTGCCAAGCGTCCTTGAAACCGTCATCATCTTCCTTGCGTGCTCGCGCAACGGCTACGTCTGCGCACCGTCGCTGCATCAGAACTACACGGTCGAGGAAATTGCTGTCCTGCTCGAGCGTATCCAGTGCAAGGCACTGTTCACGCAACCCGGCTACGGGGCGAACGGGCGAGCGGCGTCCATCTTCGATCGCGCACGATCCATTCCCGGATTGATGATGATCTACGACCGCGAGGCGGCACAGGATAACCTCGACAAACTGGCGTTTCCCGACGCCGCACCGCCAGCGGTACTGCATGCACCGGACCTCGATGCAGACAAGATCGTCTATCTCGCCTTCACTTCCGGCACGACGGGTGCGCCAAAGGGGGTCATGCACAGCGACAACACCCTGCTCGCCAACGGACGTGCCCTCGCCACCGACTGGGGCCACACTAGCCAGACACGACTACTGACGCTCAGCCCGATGAGCCATCACATCGCGACAGTGGCGATCGAACAGATGCTCGTCACTGGCCTCGAACTCTGCATGAGCGCCCCCTCTGCCGGCGCCTCTGGTCTCGACTGGATCGTGAAGACCGAGGCCGATTATGTGATGGGGGTGCCGACGCACGCCATGGACGTCCTCGCGGAGGTCGAACGCCGCGACCTCGATCGTCTGGGTCACGTGAAGACGTTCTACATGGCCGGCTCGGCCATCCCGCGCGACGTCGCCCAACGCTTCATGAGCCTCGGCGTAACGCCGCAGAACGTCTACGGCATGACAGAAAACGGCTCGCACAACTATACGCGGCCGAGCGACGGCGCCGACACCATTGTCTCGACGTGCGGACGTCCATGCCAAGGCTACGAAATCAAGCTCTGGAAGCGAGATAACATCGACGAAGAAGCCGAACACGGTGAAATCGGAGAAATCGGCGGACGCGGTGCCGTGCTCATGCTGGGCTACTTCGACAATCAGGGTGCTACGGAGTCGTCGTTCAACCGGCATGGCTGGTTTATGAGCGGCGACCTGGGCATGCTCACCGAAGACGGTTGTCTGCAGATCGTTGGCCGTAAGAAAGACCTGATCATTCGCGGCGGACACAACATCTTCCCCGCAGGCATCGAAGAACTCGCGATGCGCCACAGCGACGTCGACCGTGCCGCCGCATTTCCGGTACCCGATGAGCGTCTCGGCGAGAAGGTATGCCTTGCCATTCTGGTTAAGTCCGGCGCGTCGGTCAGTGCCGAATCGATGCTCGATCATCTCGCCGCTGCGGGCCTGTCGAAGTACGACATGCCGGAGTACTTTGCTTCACTAGACACGTTTCCGCTTACGGCGAGCGGCAAGATTCTCAAGCGCGAGCTCGTCGAACTTGTACGCAACGGCGGTCTCACCCCCGAGGCAGTCCGCTATCGCGAGAAAGCCAATCCAGGAGTCTGAAGTGTCAGTCACGCTCAAGATCATTGACGGCATCGCGCAGGTGGGCCTGAACCGTCCGGAAACGCTCAATGCGCTGAGCTTTTCCGTACTCAGCGAACTCTGCGCCGCGTTCGACGAGGTAGCGCGCTCCGATGCAAGGGCATTGGTCATCACGGGAAGTGGCAGCAAGGCATTTTGCGCGGGTGCCGACATCAAGGAGTTGTTGAACCGCAGCCTCATCGCCCAGCGAGAAGGCGCTGCGCTGGGACAGGCCACGTTCGCAAAGCTTGACGCGTTGCCTGTGCCGTCGATCGCCGTGATCAGCGGCTATGCGTTCGGCGGTGGGCTCGAGCTGGCGTTAGCGTGTACGTTCCGAATCGCCACGCCCAACGCCAAGATGGGCCTGCCGGAGATCAAGCTGGGACTCATTCCCGGCTATGGCGGAACCCAACGGCTGCCGCGGCTGGTCGGGCAGGCACGCGCGCTCGAACTGGTTCTCTCGGGCAAAACGATCGATGCGACAGAAGCAGAACGCATCGGGCTCGTCAACCGAATTATCGAAGGCGACGACCCGATTGCGCTCGGCTGCGAATTCGCCGACCAGTTTGCACGTTACAGCAGGTGCGCCTCGCTATTCGCACGAGAGGCCGTTCTGCGCGCAGCCGAAGTCAGCCTGAGCGACGGCCTGAAGATCGAAGCAGACCTCTCGACGCTGGCCTACCAGACGGCCGATGCGGTCGAAGGGATGACCGCCTTCGTCGAGAAACGCAAGCCCGATTTCAAGGATAAATGACATGGACAAAGGCTGCATTCTGGTGACCGGCGCGAGTCGAGGCATTGGGTCGGCGATCGCCGAAGCGCTAGCGCTCGATGGCTTCACCGTAGCGTGTCTGTCGCGCTCCGGCGCGCTGCCGGCACGAGAAATTTCAGATCCCGACGTGCGCGCACGCTTCGTGACGACCGCATGCGACGTCACGCGTCATGACTCGGTCAAGCAGGCCGTCGAGGACACGATGCGCCGCGTCGGGCTGCCACTCGTGGGTTTGGTCAACAACGCGGGCCTGCATCTGGAAGATGACGCCGCGTCCCAGTCGATCGCGGAATTCGAGCAGGTCATGAGCATGAACACGACGTCGGTGTTCATGGCGAGTCAGATCGCCTATCCGTACCTGCGCGACGCCGGCGGCGCAACGATCGTCAACATAGGTTCGTTCTTCGACAAGCTCGGCGTGCGCCGCAACTCGGCGTACTGCGCTTCGAAGGCGGCGGTCGGCGCCATCTCGCGCTGCCTCGCCGTCGAGTGGGCGAGCGACGGCATCCGTGTGCATAACGTGGCGCCTGGCTACATCGCCACCGACTTAAACAAGGCATCGCTGTCGAGCGGGTCGCTCAGCCGATTCCTCGCAAAGCGGATCCCGACTGGCGCACCCGGCGCATCCGAAGACGTGGCGCAACTCGTGCGACTGCTGTTCACCGTTACGACCGGTTTCATGACCGGCGAGACGATCTACCTCGACGGCGGTCAGGGGATGGCGCTCTGAGCGCCAACGAATCGGAACACACGGATTAGGCACTCAACCATGAACGTACTCGAAAAACTGGACGCGAGCCTTCCGCTGTCGGGGGAAGAGCGGATGATCGTCGACAGCGTGAAGTCGCTGGCGCGCGACCGGATTGCACCCCGCGCCGCGGAATACGACCGCACGTCGGCGTTTCCGTGGGACAACGTCAAGGCCATCAACGAACTCGGTCTGAACGCAATCTTCATCCCGGAAGAATACGGCGGCGCGCGACTCTCCTTTACGTGCTATGCCACGTGCGTGCGCGAGATCTCCGCCGCATGTGCCTCGACGGGCATCATCTGGGCGACAAACTTCCACGCCATCAAGCCGGTCGTGGAATTCGGCAGCGAGGAGCAGAAGGCACGGGTCCTGCCGCGCATTGCAGAAGGCGGCCTCGCGTCACTCGCCATCACCGAAAGCGGCGCCGGTTCTGACGCCACGGGCATGCGCACGACCTTCACACCCGATGGCGACGATATCGTCATCAACGGCAGCAAGGTCTTCATCACCAACGGCGACGTCGCCGATCTGTATCTGCTGTTTGGCAAATGGTCTGAAATCGACAACGCCAGGGACGCCATTTCGGTACTCGTTCTCGAAAAGGGCACCGAGGGCCTGTCCATTAATGGCCTCGAACACAAGATGGGCACCCGCGCGTCGAGCACGGCGTCTCTGTCGTTCGACAACTGTCGCGTGCCGCGTGCCAATCTCATCGGTCAGCCGGGCGACGGGCTTGGCATTCTGTTTGGATCGCTGAACCGGTCGCGCCCTAGCGTCGCGGCCCATGCACTGGGCATTGCGCGGGCGGCCTTCGAAGACGCCACAGCGTACATCAACGAACGCAAGCAGTCCGGGCGCAGGATCATCGACTTCCAGGGCATTCAATTCATGCTGGCCGACATGGCCTCTGAGCTCGTGCTTTGCGAATCGCTGCTGTGGCAGGTCGCGAGCCGGGTGGACAGCGGGGTATCGGACTTCGGCATCGAGGCTTCGATCCTCAAAATGCGCGCGACGGACGCCGCGATGCGCATCTCGACCGACGCGGTTCAGTTACTCGGCGGCTACGGATACTGCTCGGACTACCGGGTCGAGCGACTCATGCGCGACGCCAAGATCACGCAGATCTGGGAGGGGACGAATCAGATCCATCGCCAGCTCATCGGTCGCAGCTTCATCGAAAAATAGGAGACGAACATGACATCGATAAGAACCGTCGGTATCGCAGGCGCTGGCACGATGGGTGCTGGCATTGCCATCGTCGCCGCACGCGCCGGCTTCGTGACGCGAGTCTATGACACGCGGAACGAAGGGCTAGCCGTGGCTCGCACCCAAACCGCTGCATTTCTTGAGAAATCCGCGCAGCGCGGCAAGATTCCCGAAGACGCAGTGCCGGAAAGCCTGTCGCGCTGGCACGGCACGACCCGACTCGAAGACCTCGCGGACTGCGACATCGTCATCGAAGCGGTATTCGAGGATCTTGGCGTCAAGCACGACCTCTTCTCGCGCCTCGACAAGGTGTGTGCGCCGCACACGATGTTTGCGTCCAACACGTCGACGCTCTCGATCACCGAGATTGCAGGCGGCTCAGGCAGGCCCGATCGATTCGTCGGCATGCACTTCTGCCTTCCCGCTCAATTGATGAAGCTCATTGAAATGTCTCCTGGCCTCAATACCAGCGACAAAACGTTCGAGCAGGCATGGCAGTTTGCGCTGGCGCTCGGCCAGACGCCCGTGCGCACGCAGGACACGCCTGGGTTCATCCTCAATTACTTTCTCGTCCCGTTCAACAACGATGCGATACGACTGGTCGAAGCGGGTGTCGCTGAACCAGCGGACATAGATCTCGCGATCAGGACGGCGCTGGGCTACCCGATGGGACCGCTGGAACTGCTCGACCTCGTCGGCATGGATACCCAGAAGCTGCTTTGCGCCGCGCTATACGCGGTGACCAATGAACCGCGCGCCGCCTGTCCGCCGCTGGTGCGCCGCATGATCGCCGCAGGCTGGCTCGGCAAGAAAGCGGGCCGCGGCTTCCACGCCTACGGCGACACCAAGATGTTCGGAGCTTGACCATGAGCTACAGAGTGATTCAGTCGGGCGACAGCCGCTCGTTTCCGTCTGCCCACGCGTTCATCGAGACCGCGGGTACTGGAACATCAGTCGTATTTATCGGCGCCCACGCGGGCAAAGCGTTTGCCGAGTCGCAGGCTAGTTTGGTCGATGCGCCGTTCGTCGCCATCGAACTGGGTACGGAGTGCCTCGGCCAGCATACTGGCGAGGATGCCGGCAAGGAGGGATCGAATGTCGTCGGGTTTGCACGGTTCCGGCTGGGCGACGCCGAGCCCAGCGACCTCATTGAGCTGGTACGTCAGCCCGCCACCCAGCCGCCCACACTCGCGCTGGCCAAGGCCGCCTTCGAAGGCGCGGGATTGCGCGTGGCTGTTTGCGGTGACTTCCCGGGGCGCATCATCGATCGGCTCATCCGACCGTACTACAACGCGGCGCTGCGTCGTCTTGACGACAAGCTCGCTACCGCTGAGGACATGGACAAGACGCTGCGCCTCGGTCTCGGCTATCCAGAAGGCCCGATCGCGCTCCTCCACCGCACAGGACTGCGTCATCACTACGAAGTCACCAGGCAGCTCAGTGAAGCGCTCGGCGACGCGGCCTACGCGCCGGCTCGGCGCGCACAGGTGGCATACCGGCGCGCCATGGACGGCGCCGGCGCTGCCGATTCCGGAGCCGAACAATGACACGTCAGCCGCTCGCGGGTGTGAAGGTGCTGGATTTCAGCACGCTTCTGCCAGGTCCGCTTTGTACGCTTCTGCTCGCCCAGTCGGGCGCTGCAGTCATCAAGGTCGAGAAGCCAGGCGTCGGCGACGACATGCGCACATACCACCCCAGGTCTGGCGATGACAGCGTCAACTTCGGAATGCTCAATCGCGGAAAGCGATCGATCGTGGTCGACCTGAAGTCCGAGGAAGGCCGTCGGTCGATCCTGCCGCTGATCGCCGAGGCCGACGTGCTGGTCGAGCAGTTCCGCCCTGGCGTGATGCAACGTCTGGGACTCGGCTACGAGGCGCTGGCGCAGCTCAACCCCACGCTCATCTACTGCTCGATCACCGGCTATGGACAGACAGGGCCCAAAGCCCATCAGGCCGCACACGATCTGAACTATATGGCGCAGAGCGGGTTGCTCGGGCTCTCGCGCGGAAGCGATGGGGCGCCCGTGCTCCCGCCCGCGTTGCTCGCCGACATCGCAGGCGGCGCGTATCCGGCGATGATGAATATCCTGTTGGCGTTGCGTCAGCGCGATTCCGATGGGCAGGGGCGCTATCTCGACGTGTCGATGTCAGACAACCTGCTCACGTTCGCGTACTGGGGACTGGGCCAGGGCCTCACAGGTCATGGCTGGCCCCGCCCGGGCGGTGAACTCGTGACAGGCGGCACGGCGCGATACCAGATCTACGGCACCAGCGACGGTCGATATCTTGCCGCGGCGTCGCTGGAAGACAAGTTCTGGCACAACTTCGTCAGCGCCCTGGGATTGACCGAGTTGACCGGCGCCGACGGCACCGAGGCAGGGATTCGGGACAAGATCGCCTCAACCCTCCGAGAACACCCGGCCGATTACTGGCTCGAGAAATTTGCCGGTATCGACACATGCGTCGCCCTCGTGGTCGACCTGAGCGAAGCGGCCTCCGATCCGCATTTCCATGAGCGAGGTGTCTTCGCACAACGTGTGCGACTCTCAGGTGGCGCCACGATATCCGCGCTGCCGCTTCCCGTGGACCGGCAATTCGGGGCCGACGACGAGGTGCTCGACGCACCCAGGCTCGGCGCAGACGTCGCGTCGTTCAACCCTGACATGCAGCGCGGAGGCAACGCATGAAAGCCGCCATCGTTCGCAACTTCGGCGAGCCCGGCGACGTCGTCATCGGTCAACTGCCGGATCCGGCGGTGCGGGATCACGACGTTCTGATCGAGATACGTGCCGCAGCCATCAATTACCCCGACCTGCTGGTGATCCGCGGGCGCTATCAGAACCTGCCCCGACCGCCTTTCGTGCCGGGGAAAGACGCGGCCGGGGTGGTCCTTCAAGTGGGTGCGTCGGTTCGCCGGTTCAGGCCGGGAGATCGGGTCGTCGCGCATTTGGAATACGGTGCCTATGCGTCACGTGTGGCCCTTCCCGAGCGCTATTGCGAAGCGCTGCCGGACGAGATGTCGTTCGACAACGCTGTCGCGATGGGATTGCCCTTCCAGACGGCCTACTTCGCACTGTGCGAACGCGCGCGCTTCACACAGGGCGAAACAGTTCTAGTAACCGGCGCTAGCGGCGGCGTGGGGGCCGCGGCCCTGCAACTCGTGCGCGCGCTGGGCGGGACGGCAATCGCCGCCATCAACCGTCCGGGGCAGGCGTCGCAAGCGCTGGCCGATGGCGCGTCGCACGTCGTCGATCTGTCCTTGCCCGACGTTCGCGAAAGCCTTCGGCAGCAGGTGTTCGATGTGACAGATGGGCGCGGTGTCGACATCGTGCTCGACGCGCTCGGTGGCGACGTGTTCAACGCCGCGCTTCGCACGTTGGCCTGGTGCGGGCGAGCGGTCGTGATCGGCTTTGCCGCGGGCGGCATTCCGCACATCAAGGCCAACTACCTACTGCTGAAGAACATCGAAGTCTCCGGCCTGCAGTGGAGCGACTACCGCGAACGCGACTCGCGGCGTGTCAACGACGTCCAACGCAAACTACATGAGCTTTACGCGAGCGGCCAGATCCACCCGCGCATCGCGCTCAAGTTGCCGTTGGATAAAGTCGGCGAGGCACTCGACGCGATAGATCGTCGCGCCGTCATTGGCAGAGCCGTTCTCGGCTTCGATTGATACTAGGTTTCATCGAGCTATCACGGATACTAAACTTCAGATGATTAGGTATACGAATCAAATAAATAAGTTTCGCTGCCGGCTCATCGAATACCCATCCCAGGGAATGGACGAATCGATTTACCGGGAACACTCATGAGAGAACATCAAGGAGACACAGTATGAAATCTCAACGTATTCACGCAGTGCGCAGAGGCGCGCGCTGTGCGCTCGTGTGCGCGCTGGCGTCGATGATGCACGTGAGCCACGCGGCCGATGCCCAGGCTGGAGGGCCGGTTCGCATCGGGGTCATCGTGGACATGAGCGGCGTCTACTCCGGGATAGGAGGCCCCGCAGGCGTGACGGCGGTCAAGCTGGCCGTGCAGGATTTCGGCGGCAAGGTACTCGGCCGCCCTATCGAAGTGCTGTCAGCGGACTATCAGAACAAGGTTGACGTTACCGCAACGAAGGTTCGTACGTGGTACGACAACGATAGCGTCCAGGCCGTCATCGAATCCACCGACTCTGCTTCTGCGCTGGCTTTGCAGCGGCTCGGTGCCGAACGAAAAAAAATCACAATCTTCGCAGGCTCGGCCACCACGGATCTGACGGACAAGCAATGCTCGCCATACGGCGTCCACTACGTCTATGACACCTATTCACTTGCGAACGGCACCGCTCGCGCCCTGGCAAAAGCCGGCTACAAGCGCTGGTTCTTCATCACTGCGGACTACGCGTTCGGCAGCTCCCTCCAAGCGCAGGCGACCCGGGTCGTCAAGGAGATGGGGGGGGAGGTGGTAGGCGCCGTGAAACATCCGCTGTCGGCCTCGGATTTCGCTTCGTATCTGTTGCAAGCGCAGTCGGCCAAGCCCCAGGTCGTCGCGCTGGCCAACGCCGGGCGCGATACGCAAAGCGCCGTCAAGCAGGCGGCCGAGTTCGGCCTGTCGCGCAACAACGTGATCGTTGCGCCGCTGTTGATTTTCGACAGCGATCTGAAGGGCATGGGCTTGAATGCGGCGCAAGGCCTGCGTTTCACGACGGCATTCTACTGGGACCAGAACGACCAGACACGCGCGTTCGCGAAGAAATTCTTCGCGGCGACGAACAAGATGCCGACCATGGTTCAGGCGGGGATGTACTCGGCAACGACCCATTATCTGAACGCGATAAAGGCGGCAGGCACGCTCGATAGCGACAAGGTGATGGAGAAGATGCGCGCCATGCCGATCAATGACTTCTTCGCCAAGGACGGTCGCATCGAAGCGAACGGTCTGATGCTGCACGACATGTATCTGGCAGAGGCGAAGAAGCCGTCGGAATCGAAGGGCGAGTGGGATCTGCTGAAGATCGTCTCCGTCATTCCGAAATCGGAGGCTTTCGAGCCGTTGGCCGACAGCGACTGCCCGCTCGTCAAAAAGTGAGATGTCTTGAGGGACCTTGGCGCGACGACGTCGTCGCGCCCGGGAACATGTGTCGGAGAACTCGGGAAACTGGAGACAGTTATGGAAGCAGTAAGCGTTGACGACGTCAGCGAAGCGGCACGGGAAGGAAGCCAGGAGACGCGCCGCAAGAGCGCGATCAAGGGTGCGGTCTTTTCGGAATTCGTCGACATGTTCGACATCTACTTGCCGGTGATCATTCTGGCTCCCATACAGACATACTTCCTTCCGAGAAGTGTGTCGGGCGGATATCAGGTGATCCTGGAATCGCTCGTGTTCATCACGACGCTCCTCGGCCGCCCCCTGGGTGCACTCCTGTTCGGGCGAATTGCCGACCGTGTCGGACGGCGCGCCGCCTCGATCGCGTCGGTGAGCGGGTTTGCCGTTGCAACCTTTCTGATCGCCCTGATCCCAGGGTATGAGACGATCGGCATCGCGTCGTATTGGATTCTGGTGCTGCTGAGATTCGTCGACGGCATATTCCTCGGTGGCGGCTACACCGGGGCATTGCCGCTTGCCATCGAATACTCCCGGAAAGACCAGCGCGGTTTGGTCGGGGGCTTGATTCTGGCGGGCTTCCCCGCCGCCTACGTGGTGATCAACTTGCTCGCCATGATCATGTTCGCGGTCTTCCCGATGAACGGCCCCCACTCCCCATATGCGCAGTGGGGATGGCGCATCCCGTTCCTTTTCGGGTCGGTCATGGCGGCATTGTTGGCCGTCTACTACATCCGCAAAGTATCCGAGTCTCAGGTATGGCAAGGCAAGGCGTCCGGTAAGGCGCAGAACACATCGGAGGATCGACTCGTCACGGGCCACGCGCGCCGCAATCTCGTGCAAGTGCTGCTGATGATGACCGGATTCTGGCTCACGCAGAACATCGTCGGACTGTTCCTCCCTACGGGAATTCTCCTAAAGCGGCTGCACCTCACGCCGCTCCAGATGACCGCGACGCTGATGATGGCCTACTCGGTGCTCTGCTTCGGATATGTGGGTGCTGGCATACTGGGGCAGCGATTTGGCCGCCGCAAGATGCTGTCGATCATCGGTGCGTTGACGTCGACAGCGGGCGCCGGTCTGCTCTATTTCCTGATCGGCGCCGCCGACGTTGCTCACTCGATCATCGTGCTGGTGGTTTGCGCGTTGGCCCTTGTCGTCAGTTCCGCATGGGCGGTAATCGTCACATACATCAACGAGCGATTTTCAACGGGTATCAGAGCAACCGGCTTTGGCATCGGATACAGCCTCTCGGTCATCATTCCCTCGTTCTACGCGTTCTACATGAACTGGCTGGGGATATTCATGCCGTCACAGTACACACCGGTTGCATTGCTCTGCATTGGCGGCGTGATTGCCTGCATCGGCGCACTTCTGGGGCCTGAGACGAAAGACGTCGATCTCTGAGCGGCAAATTTGTTGGGTGCCCGCAGCATGGCGCGCTTTATTTGCGGATGCAGCGGACACCCCGACGTCGCCTGGAAAGGCTATACATAAAGGCGTGAGGGCTCAGAACTGTGTTGAGCCGCTCAAGCGGCGCGCTCAGGGACTGGCCCGCGGTTATCGCCGAAACTTATCCGGCAATCGTTCGACATTTGCACGGATGAAATCCCACACGACGTGAATATGCCGAATAGGAAACAAGTCCTGCGGCGCGGCGATCAATGTGAAATCTTGCTGCGAGCGACTCCCAGCGCTGTGAAGCGCGGTTCGGGCGCTTACAACCGTCCCACTGAAATTGAACTTGGCTCGGCGACAACTAGGGAACGGATGTCGCCCCTGCGAGATTTATACGTTCCACTCCATGGGGCGCGACAAGTATTTTCCCCCCATCTCGCACACGATCGGCGTGCGCAAGGGCTTCGTTGATGTTCTCGATCGAATACACGCGTTCAATATCAACTCGCAGTCCGTGCATGATTCGTCGGGAGACCTCCTGGTAAATTGCCGCGACATCATCCTCACGTTTCCTATCGAGAAATCTCCCGAGCAGAAAGCCGGTGAATGTCAAGCCCCGATAGACCAACTGTGCAGGCGACAGCACAATACTCTCCCTCGACACTGAGCCGTAGGTGCATACGACGCCTCCGTCAGCGACGCACGACGCGATACGATTTGTCGCCGATCCGGCCACAGCATCGATTCCCAAGGCAATTGAGGCGTTGTTCGTCAGTTCCTTGACTGAGGACGCCAGATCCTCGCTGTCCGTCAGGCAGACATTGACGCCAAGACCGAGTAGTTGCTCGCACACCTCGTCGCGCCGAACAACATTCACGGTGTTGATCCCCCGCTCCTTAGCGAAAGTGATGATCATCCGGCCAACTGCGGAATTGGCTGCATTCTGAATAATCCAATCCCCACGGTCGAGCTTCACCACTTCAGAAAGGAGCAGATGGGCAGTGGGCGGGTTGATACGTATCATCGCCGCCTGCGCGATGTCAATTTCCCTTGGAAGCACAATTATCCGGTTAGCCTTGACAAGACGACGTTGCGTCCAGTTCTCGCGATCGAGATTGATGACGAGGTCACCCACGGAAATGTGCTGGACCGAACTCCCGACCGCGACGACTTCCCCTACGCATTCCGCGCCTGGAACCGCGGGCAATTCCGGCTTCAATCTGTATCGTCCCCAGCAGAACGATATGTCTGCGGGGTTGATAGGGAACGCCAGCACATCGAATAGGACTTCGTCTTCGCCAGGGCGAACGATATCCGGAGCCTCGATGCAGTGGACGTACTTCTGCGGATCGCCATACTGCGCAACGACAACAGTCTTCATGATGTTTTTGGTCTCGATTCGATCTGTCAGATCAATAGGTCTTGGGCAGATAGGTGCCACTGACTTCTTCCGCAATGCTTCCAAAAATCGTTCCCATCATTTCGCGAGTCGACAATCCAGCCATCGGATGGAGTGCCTCCAGCTCGGTGAGAATGGCCGGTGGGCAGTCCGGCAAGGTGAATCCATCGATATGTGCCCACTTCTGAATTTGATTCAGAAACCGCGGTGTCACAATGCCGGCCGGTGCGTTGTTGACGGGATCGCGCATCGCTTCGGAAAGAGAAACGAAGGTGACGCCCGATTCGGCAAACCGATCGAGTATCTCTGGCAAACATTCGGCGGCGAGGGGGGTTCCGTGAATCAACCAGATGTGAGGAAAGTCTCTTGAAAACACCCGCCTTGCGGCAGAGGCGTGGTTCGCCAACTGCGTTAGGGCCGTCTGCACGAACTGCTTCTTGATGAGTTCGACCGCCACCCGATCACCGTGCATCGACGCGCGGTAATGTGGCGCAAGAAACTCAGTGTCATAGAACCACGACGTAATCGGTACGGTCTGATATCCGCGCTTGACCAGATAACGATGCACGGCGTCGTGCTTCTGCTGCGAATCGCCCCAGTTGTCCATTGCGTATCGAAAGTACTTCGCCGGCGAACAGGACAGCCATGGCCCGACAAACGCCTCGGTTTGCTCGATATCGCCAATATACTGGTCTGCGGGGATCCAGTTGAGACTGGCGTGATAGTGCGTATGATTGGCAATGAAGTGCCCTGCCTCGATCCACGCGTCCAGAAGCTTGAATAGCGCGGGATTTCCAACGCAGGGCGAAGTGCACGAGAATGCATATACGCCGCTAATGTCATGACGGCGAAATGCTTCGATCAGGGCTCGCGTTACCACTGCCGGACTAAACCCCGGAGCCCATCGGGTTTGCTTCCAGAGGAAGAGATCGTCTACGGTAACCGCAAGCCTAATGGGCTCCATTGTTCCGACCCTCGAATCATTTTGTTGAACAGGCTGCCATCCCCTGAGTCGTCTGGGGACGGTCAGGTCGCGACGAGCGCTTCAGTGTTGGCTCGCGCCTTCCGCCCCGAGCCCGGTCTCAGCGCGAACGGTCTGCAGATCGAAGGCTTGTCTTGCATGAACGGCAGCCGCGCTGTGGTCCAGTTTCGAAACGACATAAATCACGAGAAACGCAAGCGGCATTGAGAACAGCGCCGAATGGTCGTAAGGAAAGATTGCGTGAGGATGCCCAAGCACCGACTTCCACACCGCGGGCGACAGAATCACCATCCCCACTGACGAGACGAGTCCCACGAAGCCGCCCCACATGACCCCGCGGCTCGTAGCGCCTCTCCAGTACATGGAGGTGACCAATGGTGGGAAGTTGGCTGATGCTGCCACGTTGAACGCCAATGACACGAGAAATGCCACGTTCTGGCCACGGAAAGTGATACCCAGTAGCACTGCAACAATTCCGATGACAATGGTCACTTTGCGCGTCAAGCGAACTTCTTCTTCGCCGGTAACGTTCGAGTTCCTGCGCAACACGTTAACGTAGATGTCGTGAGAGATCGACGAGGCACCCGCGAGCGCCAGGCCCGACACAACAGCCAGAATCGTCGCAAACATGACGGCAGCGAGGAATCCGAGCAACGGATCGCCTCCCAAAGCCGTGGCAAGATGCAGGGCCACCATGTTGCCTCCACCAAGCAATTTTCCACCGACTTTCCCGCCCTCGAAGAAGCGTCCGTCTGTGCTCACAATGACTATGCTGGCCAGTCCGATCACGAACATGGCGACAAACATGTAGCCGATGCAACTCGCCGCCACAAGAACACTTTTACGCGCTTCACGTGCATTCGGTACCGTAAAGAAGCGCATCAGAATGTGGGGCATTCCGCACAATCCGAATACGGTAGCCAGCGACAAGGAAATCGATGAAATCGGATCGGAGAACAGCGTGCCGGGCCCCATGATCGCAGCACCATTAGCATGCACTCTAACCGCGCTCTCCGCGAGACGCTCAAAGTCAAAATTGAAGTGTGCGAGTGCAAGGACCATCAAGAGCGTCGCGCCAAAAATGATAAGGATGGCTTTGATCAGTTGAACCCAGGTGGTCGCTATCATCCCTCCGAATGTCACGTAGATAATCATTAATATGCCGACTGAAATGACGGCGTAGTTGTACTTCAAGCCGAACATCAACTGAACGAGCTCGCCCGCGCCGACCATTTGGACGATAAGGTAGAAGAAGACCACCGTAAGCGAGCCGATCGCAGCCATCCATCGCACGCCAACGTGATCGAGACGATAAGCAATGATGTCGACAAGCGTGTATCGCCCAAGATTTCTACCGCGCTCAGCCGTTAGCAACAGCATCACGGGCCACCCGATGAAGAAACCGATGCAATACAAAAATCCATCATAGCCGCGCGCATAGACGAGACTGACCACGCCTAGCATCGTGGCTGCGGATAGATAGTCACCCGCTACAGCCAGTCCGTTTTGCAGCCCGCTGATCCCTCCCCCTGCAGAAAAGAAGTCCTTCGCAGTAGCTGTGCGTCTGGCGGCCCACCACGTGATAGCGAAAGTGATGCAGACGAATACAAGAAATATGCCGATGGCTGCAAGATCCAATGGCTTCCCGCCGCCCTGTTGCGAAGCGACAGCTTGGCGCGAGAGCAGCATGAATCCCAGAGCGGTTGCCAGTACCGTGCGGGACTTTGGATGGCTAAGATTCATCGCGCCACCTCATTGAGGAGAACGGCGCTCAGCCGATCAAACGTACCATTTGCCATGTACACATAGATCCAGGTAATGGCCCAGCCCAGAACGATAATCCCGACGGCCAGAACCACGCCGATGGTTGTGGCCTCGCCTGGTTCTACCGGCATGCGCAGGATTTGAGGGAAGAAAGCGACCAACGCGATCAAGAGGAAATTTGCAATGAGGCCGACCGACATCAGCAAGCGCACGACCTTCGCCCGTCGCGTTACGAGCTCCTTAAAAAGCATGTGCTGACTAATACGTTCAGCGACGTCGGGACTATCCATAATGTGTCTCCTCCTAGGCCGCACAGCTCCAAGGCCGCCGACCGGTTGTATTGTTATTGGGGGGCTACAGGTTGCTGGCGTTCAAACGGACTTTCCGCGCGAAATCGATTTCGCCAATCCCTCCTTGCGTCGTTGCTGGAACGATTCGGAGAGATGGCTCAGTTGGTGGGCGTCAAAATGCGCCGTCATGGCAGCCTTCAAGCCCTGCATGTCGAGTCCGCGATTGATGGAGCGCTTCACGAGCATGATCGCGAACGCGTCGCCGGCTGCAATTTTCTGTGCAAGTTCCATCGTTACGTCGCGAAGCGCATCGCGCGGTACGACGCGATTGACCATGCCGACTTGGGCGGCGTCATCCGCGCACATCTTTGCGCCGGTGAAGAGAAATTCTTTGGCCTTGCGAGCCCCCATCACCCACGGATGGATCATCACCTCAACGCCTGCGGTGCCGAGGCTTTGGCAGACCGGGTCGGAAAAGAACGCGTCACTGGACGCGATAACCAGATCGCACATGTTCGCGACCATGAAGCCACCGGCGACACAGGCGCCCTGAACCTCAGCGATTGTCGGCTTGGGACAGTCGAGAATTCTCAATGCGTAATCGAAGTAATAACGCGTCTCGTAAGCCCATCGTTGTTCGACCGTAAAGTCTGCACGTTTGAGCGCGGCTTCCTTCAGATCATGGCCGGCGGAGAAGTGGTCCCCTTCGCCAGCAAGAACAATTACCTTGACCGTGGTGTCGTCGGTGGCGCGGCGTACAGCGGAATCGAGTTCGTCGAGCAATGCTTGGCTCTCGGCGTTTCGGGCTTGCGGGCGGTTGTGTGAAATTCTTGCAACGCCCGCCTCGACGGTGTAAAGAACATTTTCATATGCGATTTCAGTCATCAATGGCATCCTTCCGGTTAATTGGTTTTGCTCGAGTGACGTTTGCGGGGCATCGCGCTTTAGTTCAGAAACAATCGGTCAGGATCGAGATGGCGCGCCAGATCCAATTCTTCGTCGGTGGGTTCTGGCTCCAGGATCGGCGCGGAGCACGGCTTTACGGCCCATGTGCACTCGCGTAACGCCTCGCCAACGAGCGCTTCAACGTCTAGGCCGTTGCGTGCCTGAACCCGCGTCAAGACGAAATCGGCGGCGCTGTGCGGGCGTTCGAAGACTGCCCATGGCGTCACGACTGTCAAGACGGCACGTCCGGGCGTTGTAATGAAGGTGGCTGATTGGACCAGGCGTTTTGACGAGTGAGCAATTGTGACGAGAATCTCGCGTGCGCCACTCCCGATATCGTTTGCGCCACCAGACCCCGTAAGCAACATCCCGGGCAGTTCGCTACTGTTCAGATTCCCCCGCGCGTCCACCTCTGCAGCACCGAGGACGCCGAATGCTCGATTCTGCGCACCGCCCGTCAGCAGGCCGAGCGTCAACTGGGTATCGCTTAGCATCGAGCTGCCCGCCATATTCCGATAGTTGAAAAGGAACGGATCCCCAGGCGACGGAACGTATCCGAACATTCCCGATTCGACCATGAGCGGTAGGTGCTTACCCGATTGGCCAAGCTGAATGGCGGCCATCCAGGCGGCAAGCGACGAAATGCCAAGCCCAGCAAGAAGTGCGGACGGCTCGCTACCGGTCACGCGATCACGAAGCACTCGGGCAGCAAGAACCACATGCTTTTCCGCTTCGGTGGCCACGCTGCCGTATGAGCGAGCGCGCTCCGACACCCGCTCGACTTGCCATCCGTCATTCGACGTGCGTCCCTGCAGCGCCTGAATACGCCGATTGCCCAGTTTTTCGAGGTAGTCGTTATGGTCACGGCAATCGAGGATCCACTCCTTCGTCCATTCAAGCAGCGTGTCCAATGTCCTGCCCGCGCGGCGCAGATCGGTGAGCATCTCGTAATCGTCCGTGTACCCGGAGAGCTCAGGAATCGGTGCGCTAGGCAGGGAATTCGGGTGGCCGCCGAGTGGCACATGACACACTGCCGAAACCGCATAGGCGGGTACTCGCACATGTTCGGGGTAGCGCCGCAGAAATTCGCCACTGACGATGTGATCGACCGTTGCAATGACCGCCCGTCCAGCGCAGAAGGCGGCCCATACGCCGTCATAAAGGGGAGGACAGATCAGGATGTTGCCGTCGTCGTCGGCGGCCAATCCGTGAATGAAGGTCACATCAGGCGATAGCGGTGCGACCACCTGTGCGTCCCCCTCCTCGAACGGATTCTTGACGGGCGACGTCGCATTGATCGCCGCGAGGCGCTTACCCATGTCGCTACCGACAAGCGAGCGCGTCGGCATGAACGGCAAGCCCAAGGCGGCGGCCATCAGCCGATGCGACAGGGTCAACAATGACCAATTCTCAAAGATCACGCGGCCGCTTTTCGCCGCCTCGACATAAAGGGGGTGTGGCGCCGGAGTCGGATAAGTCATTGCGTGAATGGACGTGATCACGTGCTTGACAAGCCCCCCCGCAATCATCGGGGCATGTTGGTTGGCCACTGCGGGCGCTACCAGCGTAAACTCCGGATCCATGTTCCAAAACTGCCGAATTACCTCGAACATCGCCGCATTTGGACGTGCCATCGAGCCGCCGAAGTAGAGGGTGTCCTTCTCACGAACGTGAGCGGCAACCGCTTCCGGAAGACTCATGAAACGCGCCACTCCAACTCTCGCGCGCGACAGCGCACGCCAGCGTGCTGCGATATCGAACGCGCTCATATCAGTTTGCATTGAACAGGCTCCGCCGAAGGATGGGCTTCTTGACCTTCCCCGCGCCGGTTCTCGGAATCTGGTCATGAGATAAGGTGCGGACGGCTTCCGGCCACTTGAACTTCGAGAGCTTGCCGTCGCAGAACGTCTGAATCTCCGTGAGATCGAACTCGCGTCCATCCTGACGTGGAACTAGCACCGCGAGCACGATCTCGCCGAGGACGTCATGCGGCTGTGCCAATGCAATGGCCTCTCGTACCTCGGGATGCGTCGCGAGGCACTCCTCAACCTCGAGGCTCGAAATGTTCTCCCCACCGCGCCGAATAATCGACTTGAGGCGGTCCACGAAGTAAAAGCGTCCGGCCCTGTCGCGAAATGCCAGATCGCCCGTGTGAAACCAGCCGTCGTGTACGGCGTCCTGCGTCTCGGCAGCGTTATTGAGGTAACCAGCGAAGCCCTGGCCAAACCGGGCGACGATTTCGCCCACCTCTTCAGGCTCACATTCGCGGCGCGTCGTGATGTCGACAACCCGCAGGTCGATCCCCCGTACTGGCGCCCCCATACAGGCGTATGAGAAGGGATTGTCGTCCGCGATGAAGTTCGTCAGCGTTCCGAAGGTTTCGGTCATGCCGTAGCCGTCGATGACTGGACAGCCCCATCGCGCCTGGAGCGCGCCGCGGCGCGGTGAGGAGCCAGCGCCAAACACAAATCGCAATCCTCCGAGCGCAAGTCGTTCGTCTGCGCTAACCGCCCGCTGTTGCAAAATGTAGAGGATCGTCGCCATCGTCCAGAGCACCGTAGGTCGGCTGCGGGCGGCCTGCTCCCAGAAACGGGACGCGCTGAAGCGACGTGCCAGTATCAGCGTGCCCGCCGACATCAAGGTCAGGGACATGCCCCAGTTGAGTGCGGCGCTATGACTAAGTGGCGTAACCAGCATGATCCGGTCGCGTTCCCAAGTCTTGAGGCACTCCGCATATCCGGAGATGGCACGCACCACCGCGCCGTGAGTCTGCAAACCGGCTTTGTGTGCGCCGCCCGTCGTGCCGGAAGTGAATGTCGCCGCCAGGCCATCGTGCTCGTCGATGTCCGCGTGCCGCGGCAGGGAGGGGCCGGTCGGGACGAGCGTATCGTTCGTCATGTCGGTCACGCCAGCAACAGTGACTCCAGAAGTCGCTTCGTGAAACTCACGGGCTATCGTGGCGAAGTCTTCACCGTGAATGAGGTAATTCGCGCCAACGCTCTCCAGCATGCTCACGAGCTCCGACAGCGTCAGTGCCGGATGCAAGCCGACGCAAACCGCTCCGATCTTTTGGCACGCCAGGTACGTCACGACCCAGTCTGGCGAGTTGTGCATCAATAGCGCGAGGATGGATTTCCTGCCGACGCCCAATTCCATCAGTTCCCGTGCACGAGCGCTAGCAAATTGATTTGCTTGCGCATAGGTCAGATGAATGTCGGAGCGGTCCGCTTCGGCAACAAAGTGCAGGAAAGGACGGTCGGGGACACTTTGGGCGGTGCGCTCGAAATAATCGATTAACAACATGATGGATAGTCCGGTAGTTCAACCTGTCAGACTGTGCGGAAATCACGCCGTTCTCGCACCGCCTGGTGGAGACGCTCATTTGCCTCGGGCGTTGCAAGCGTGTCGACAAAAAGGGCGCGTTCTTTCTGAAGGCCTTCTTGGAGCGAGGTTTCACTTGCCTGATGAATGAGTCTCTTGCCGTGTGCGATCGCGGTTGGCGAAAGCTTGTCAAACCTCTTCGCCCATTCCAGTGTCAAGTCGAGTACCGGGCCCGAGCTCACCTCATGCACCAGCCCGACTGCGAGCGCTTCCGCGGGCGACAGGCGCCTTCCGAACAACACTAGCTCGAGCGCGCGGGCCGCGCCAACAGTTCGTACAAGTCGTTGCGTCCCGCCAGCGCCTGGCACAAGTCCGACAAGAATCTCAGGCTGCCCCAGCAGGTAATTGCCGCTCTCGGCTATTCGAAAGTCACAGGCAAGCGCAAGCTCGCAACCGAACCCCATTGCGTTGCCATTGATCGCTGCGATCACCGGCTTTGCAGAGTCCTCAATGCGTCGGAAAAGGACATCCATCTCGCGCTCGGGTGTGTGCGCGTGTTCGGCATACCGATCGCCACGTCGGGTCAGTTTGCGGCTCAATGCCTCAAGTTCTGCTAACTCGTAATGCTGGATAAACACACCGGCATCCGCGCCGGTGAAGATGACCGTTCGCACAAGTGGATCGCGCTCAGCAGCACGAAACGCGCGCAGAAGCTCGCCGACAAGTTCATGCGTCATGTATCCGTGAGGTGGATTGGAGACTGTGATCACGGCTGCGCTGCCGTAGGATCGGGTGCGAACTTCACTCATTAGACGCCTCGTGATGGGAAACATAGAAGCGATAATATGACAGAGCGCTCGCTCTGCAAACAATTTTTTAAGAGCGAGCGCTCTATAATGGCGATGACGGCACAGGTTGGTAAGCCTTGACCTATGGGGCATCGCGACCATTTACCGGAACGACGGCAGGGTCCTGGTTAGGGTATGTCCCGATGGGGCCAAGACAATCCGCATGGCGCAAAACGGCGCTAAACACTCACAGGAAGCAGAACACAGATGTCAAAAACTGGAATGCCACGACGGGAAGAATTTCTGGAGGTGGCCTTGAAGCGTTTCTCACGCTATGGATACGTGGCGACATCCACGCGAGAACTCTGCGCCGATCTAGGCATCGTCCCTTCAGCGATCTACAACTACTTCCCGTCGAAAGAGGCCGTTATCCTTGCAATCGAGGACAGAGAGATGTCACAGATGCTCAGTGAACTTGAGGCCATTGATCGAGAGCTTCGTGGGGATGTCAAAGGCCGACTAGTCAGCGTCGTCAAGTATGTAATGGCTCAGGCCATCATTCGCCGAGAGTCGTGGCGATTGATGGCCGAGATGCTCCGGTCGTTGAAGCCCGAAAATCGAACGCGAGTGATTGCTCGGCGCGACGCCGTGGAGAAGATTGTGCGTGGGACGCTTGCCGATGCGGTTCGTGAAAAGTTGATTCCGCCGCAAGACGTCAAGCTCGCGTGCCTGCAACTTTTCAGCATGGCGGAAGGCATGTCAGGTTGGTATCAGGATGCGGGCCAGTACAGCGCAGAGCAGATCTCGTCGCATGCGGCCGAGTTCTTCTTGCGCGCAGTCGGTTGGGATCGCGCCCACACGGAAGTTTGTGGCAAGCAGAAGCGCACGCGTGGCATTTAACGATGTATCTACGATTGGTGTGTGTGCGGTCAGTTGTCCACCGCTTGGTGCGCGAAACGCCGCAGCCGCAGTCGGTGCCGCACTTCATCAACGAAGTGTGGTCGATGGACTTCATGCATGATCAGCGCGTTGACGGGCGCAGCATTCTGGCGCTGAACGTGATTGATGATTTCACCCGCGAGGCGCTGGGCATTGAGGTGGATTTCTCGCTGCCGCCCGAGCGGGTAATTCGCACGCTGAAGCAGCACATCGAATGGCGCGGCAAGCCGAAGGGGATTCGTTGTGACAAGGCCCGGAATACCTGAGTGCGGCCATTGTGAGGTGGACGCAGAAGCAAGGCATAAGGCTGAAATACGTCGAGCCGGGCGTGCCCCAGCATAACGCCTATATCGAAC
Organism: Pandoraea cepalis; assembly: GCF_902459665.1. Taxonomy (GTDB): domain Bacteria; phylum Pseudomonadota; class Gammaproteobacteria; order Burkholderiales; family Burkholderiaceae; genus Pandoraea; species Pandoraea cepalis. Next base: position 111,748 of record NZ_CABPSL010000009.1, read on the forward strand.
AGTTCAATCGGACCGCTCGATACGAATGGCGCTCGCAAGTTCTGTGGGAAGACCTGGAGCATGTTCGGCAGGCGCATATCTTCGCCAAGGCTCCAATGCACGGCCAAGATATTTCGGCATTTCCCGATTTTCGGACTTCGGGTCCGACGCCCCCCCCTTCGGATAGTACGGCTCAATTGCCGTGAACAATCGCGACCACGGCACAAGCTACTCCATCTCGTCCAGGGAACGCTGACGCCGGGTCATTCGCGTCTTGTCTGCACCGCCCGCTTCCACATCGCCGATTTGTCGCGCCATCGTCGTTGGCCCCCTGCCGTAAACCATCGCGACAACCACTTCGGACACGTCTCTGGCTACCGCTGTGCCAAGACATCAGCGTTTCCTGACGTCTGAACGTCAATACTCGTCAAACAAGCTCTGCATGCGCTCGCGCGGCACGCCCGCCTGCAACGCGAGCATCAGCAAGACACGCGCCTTGAACGGATGCAGGTTGCCTGCACTCACGAAACCATACTGATCGTCGGGTGCCGCGCCGTTGTGCATGACATGTCCGCTGCCCACCCGCGCGGCGCGCACGACTGTCACACCGCGCTGCACCGCTTCGGCCAGCGCCTGTTGCAGCAATGAATGCAGCGAGCCGTTGCCCGTGCCCGCCACCACGATGCCCTGCACGCCGGCTTCCACCAGCGCGTCGACGGCGATCCGCGACACCCCCGCATAACTCGATACCACCTCGACAGCCGGCAACTCTCCCGAAAGCCCAACGAACTCGCTCTCGACGGTGTGGTACTGCAACGCCGCACGTTGATACGCCACGCGCTCGTCCTGCACCCAGCCAAGCACGCCGATTTCCGGCGAGTGAAACGCATCGACCTTGTAGGTACTCGTCTTGATGACGTCGCGCGCGCAATGAATCTGGTTGTTGATGGCGACCATCACGCCGCGCCCGGCCGAAATGGGGTCGGTGGCCACGCGCACGGCGTTGAGCAGGTTGAGCGGGCCGTCAGCCGAGAGCGCCGTCGCGGGCCGCATCGCCGCGGTCAGCACCACCGGCTTGCGACTGTTGACCGTCAGATGCAGGTAGTACGCCGTTTCTTCAAGCGTATCGGTGCCATGGGTAATCACCGCACCGGCCACATCGGGCTGCGAGAGCAACGCATTCACGCGCGCGGCCAGCTTCTGCCAAAGCGCCACGCTCATGTCCTTGCTATCGATCTGCGCGACCTGCTCCGCGTGGATATGCGCAACGCTGCCCAGCGCCGGAACCGCCGCGAGCAAGTCCTGGACACCGAGGGCCCCGGCTTGATAAGCGGCGGTACGCGTGGCGTCGGACGCGCTGCCCGCGATCGTGCCCCCCGTGGCGAGCAACGCAATGCGCGGCAGATCGCCCGATGACACCGTGTAGTGGGGAATCGGGTTGAATGAGGTCGAAGTCATGGCAGTAATTGTATCCAATACTGCCCGGCTTCCCAATCGCTGAAAATATGGAACCCGCCGCGTTGAACGGGATCGCGGCCGGGTCACGGCCGACGGGCAGCGGCGCGCCCGACAACGCGGGACGACACCAGGCAACGCCCGGCGCCGCTTGAGCAGGCCGCCCATGCGGCCCGGCGCGACGACACATCAGGCCGCGAAGTCGAGCGCGTCCCGCAGTTGCGTCGAGATGTCCTGCTCCTTGAGCGCCGGGGCGAGCATTTCGATGAAGCGGTAGGCATACGAGCGCAGGAACGCACCGCGGCGCAAGCCGATGCGCGTCGTGCTCGGCTCGAACGCGTTGTCGAGTTCCAACACCACCAGATCCTGGTCCTTGCGCGGATCGACAGCCATCGCCGCCACGATCCCCACGCCCAATCCCAGCTCGACGTATGTCTTGATCACGTCCGTATCGAGCGCAGTGAGCACGATGTCCGGCACCAGGCCCAGGTCCGCAAACGCCTTGTCCACGTGCGAGCGGCCTGTGAAGTCGCCGTCATAGGTGATGATTGGATAGTCGGCGATCTCCGCCAGCGTGACGCCCGCTCGCCCGACGAGCGGATGAGCCTTCGGCACGACGGCGACGTGATGCCACGAATAGCACGGGAACGTGACAATATCGGGAAAGCGATCGAGCGCCTCGGTCGTGATGCCGATGTCGGCCTCGCCGTCGATCACCATCTGAGCGATCTGACGCGGGCTGCCCTGCCTTAACGCCAGTTGCACCTTTGGGAACACGCTCGTGAATTGCTTGATGACCTGCGGCAGCGCATAGCGCGCCTGCGTGTGGGTCGTCGCCAGCACGAGATGGCCGCTGTCCTGATCCGCGAACTGACGCGCCACACGGCGCAAGTTCTCGGCGTCGAGCAACATGCGCTCGATCAGTTGCAGCACGGCCTTGCCTGGCTCGGTCAGCCCCGTGAGCCGCTTGCCGCGACGCACGAAAACATCCACGCCCAGTTCGTCTTCGAGATCCTTGATCTGCTTGCTCACGCCCGACTGCGACGTGTACAGCGCACTGGCGGCTTCCGTCAGGTTGAGATTCTGCCGAACGGCTTCGCGCACGTAGCGCAATTGCTGAAAATTCATGAGGGGACTCCACCCTGTGGCTTGCCGGTTCATGACGTCTTGTTCATGACGTCTTGTTCGTAAGGTCCTGTACGTGACGTCGTGTTTGCTACGTCGTGTTTGCTACGTCGTGTTTGCTACGTCGTGTTTGCTACGTCGTATTTGCTAGGCCTTGTTCGCTACGTCTTGTCCGGTCGTTGGTTAGATCGTCTGTCAGGTCGTTAGGCGTGGCGCCCCCAGGTCGCGTGGACTAGCGCCGTCGTTTTGCCGTGCGGCTCACGCCGGCGCGGCAAACACCCGCAACTGACGCGGCACCGCCCGCAGCGGCGCACCACTTTGTGCACCGAGCGCCTGCCAGCCCGAGCGAGTCAGTTCCGCCTCCCACATCGCCCCTCCCGGCGCGGCAAGTTCCACGCGCACCGTGCCGCCCAGCGGAATCGCGCGGCGCACGGTCACGTCGATCGCCGGCCCGCCTTCGTGCGCAGGCAGCAGTGCGAGATCGTGTGGACGCACGTATGCCATCACGCGACCGTCCTGCGGCGCAGCGGGCAAATCGTCCTTGTGCACCGTCACGCGAAACGCGCCGGCACCGGCATCGACATCGGCAGTGAAATCTTGCGCGCGCAACTCCCCCGGCAGCCGGTTCACGGCCCCGAGAAACTCATAGACGAACGGGCTGCGCGGCGTGTCGTACACGTCCTGTGGCGCGCCGATCTGTTCGACGCTGCCGCGATTCATCAGCACTATACGGTCGGCCACTTCGAGCGCCTCTTCCTGGTCGTGCGTGACGAAGATCGTGGTGATGTGCAGCTCGTCGTGCAGACGGCGAAGCCAGCTACGCAATTCCTTGCGCACCTTGGCATCGAGCGCCCCGAACGGTTCGTCGAGCAGCAGCACCTTCGGCTCGACGGCCAGCGCACGCGCCAACGCAATGCGCTGACGCTGACCGCCCGAGAGTTCCGCCGGATAGTGATCGGCCAGCCAGTCGAGTTGCACCAGGCCAAGCAGTTCATGCACCTTGGCGCGGATCTGCGCGTCCGCGAGCCGCTCGCGGCGCGACTTCACGCGCAGCCCGAACGCCACATTCTCGAACACGGTCATGTGACGGAAGAGCGCATAGTGCTGAAACACGAAGCCGACCTGACGCTCGCGCGTGCCGACCGTCGCCACGTCCTCGCCGTTGAGCACGACGCGACCGGCGTCGGCGAACTCCAGGCCCGCGACGATACGCAGCAGTGTGGTCTTGCCGCAGCCGGACGGCCCCAGCAGCGCGACCAGTTCGCCCGTCGGGAATTCCAGCGTGACGTCATCGAGCGCCGCAAAATCGCCGAAGCGTTTTGACACCCGTTGTACCTGAATGCTCATGGTCTTGCTCCTCGAATCAATATCGGCTCAGGCCGGCACGACGTCTTCGCGACGCGCTGCCTTGTCCTGCGCCAGCTTGCGCTCAGCCCACAGCTTCAGCGCCAGCGTGGCGAGCGCGAGCATCGCGAGAATCGACGCCGCCGCGAACGCGCCCACCGTGTGGTAGTCGTTGTATTCAATTTCCACGTGCAGCGGCAGCGTGTTCGTCTCGCCGCGAATATGGCCGGAGACGACCGACACGGCACCGAACTCGCCCATCGCCCGGGCATTGCAAAGGATCACGCCATACAGCAGGCCCCATTTGATTTTCGGCAGCGTCACGCGCGTGAATATCTGCCACCCGCTGGCCCCCAGCACGCGCGCCGCCTCCTCCTCTTCGCTGCCCTGCGCCTGCATGAGCGGGATCAATTCGCGCGCGACGAATGGGAACGTGACGAACACCGTCGCGAGTATCAGTCCAGGCAGCGCGAACACGACCTTCAGGTTGTGCGCGTCGAGAAAGTCCCACAGCGGCCCCTGACGACCGAAGATCAGCAGGAACGTGATGCCCGCGATCACCGGCGAGACCGAGAACGGCAAGTCGATGAGCGTCGTCAACACGCTCTTGCCCTTGAAGTCGAAACGCGCAATCGCCCACGACGCCGCCACGCCGAACACCAGGTTGAGCGGCACGGCGATGACGGCGATCAACAGCGTGAGACGAAGGGCCGACAGGGCATCGTCGTTCGTCAACCCATTCCAATACGCGGCGAAGCCTTTGCCAAGCGCGGTGACGAAGACCGACGCGAGCGGCAAGAGCAGAAACAAAGCGAAGAACAACAGCGCCACGGCAATGAGTGCGCCCTTGACGAACGCCGGCTCGTCGGTCGGATTGACCTGGCGGGCCTGGATCGGTTGCAGCAAGGCGCGCGACAGCGCAAGTGAATCGGACATGAGCGAGACGTTCTCTTGAATCAAGCGCCACTGGCGCGTCGGCCCGCATGGCGGCGTTGCAGCCACCATTGCAGGGTATTGATCAGCAGCAGCAACACAAACGAGATCACCAGCATGACCACGGCCAGTGCCGCGGCGCCTGCATAGTCGTACTGCTCGAGCTTGGTGACGATCAGCAGTGACGTGATTTCCGAGACCATCGGAATGTTGCCGGCAATGAAGATGACCGAGCCGTACTCCCCCACCGCGCGCGCAAACGCCAGCGCAAAACCGGTCAGTAGCGCAGGCAGCACCGCGGGGAGAATGACGTGACGCAGTGTCTGCCAACGTGTTGCGCCCAGACACGCGGCGGCCTCTTCCTGTTCGCGTTCAAATTCCTCGAGCACCGGCTGGAGCGTGCGCACAACGAACGGCAATCCGATAAATGTCAGCGCCACGAAGATGCCCAACGGCGTAAACGCGATCTTGAGATCGAGCAGCGCGAACCAGCGTCCGATCCAGCCGTTCGGCGCGTAGATCGAGGCCAGCACGATCCCCGCGACCGACGTCGGCAAGGCAAATGGCAGGTCGATCAGCGCATCGACGAAACGCTTGCCGGGGAATGAGTAGCGCACGAGCACCCACGCCAGCACGACACCGAACACGGCGTTGAGCATGGCCGCCGCGAGCGACAGGCCGAACGTGAGGCGGTATGAGGCCAACACGCGCGGCGAACTCACGGCGGCGATAAAGCTCGTCCAATCGAGCGAGCTGGCCTTGATGAAAACCATCAGCAGCGGCACCAACACCACGAGGCTCAGATAGCCGACGGTGTAGCCCATCGTCAGGCCAAATCCTGGCAAGGCACTCGGCTTGCGCCAGAGCGGAAACAGTACGGTACTCACGCTTGCATCCCTTTGTCTTCTCGGGCCCTGGGGGTCACTTCTTCGTGTAGATCTGGTCGAAGATGCCACCGTCGGCAAAATGCTTGGCCTGCGTTTTCGTCCACCCACCCAGATCGGCGTCGACTGTGTAGAGCTTGAGCTTCGGATACTGCGCGGCATACTTCCTGGCGATGTCCGGCGAGCGTGGACGATAGAAGTGCTTCGCGGCGATCTCCTGCCCTTGCGGCGAATACAGCCATTGCAGATAGGCTTCAGCGGCTTTGCGGGTTCCGTGCCTGTCGACGTTCTTGTCGACCACGGCGACCGGCGGCTCCGTGAGAATCGACGACGACGGCACGACGATGTCGAACTTGTCCGGACCGAGATCCTTCACCGAGAGCAGCGCCTCGTTTTCCCAGGCGATCAGTACGTCGCCGATGCCGCGCTCGACGAAGGTCGTGGTGGCGCCTCGCGCGCCGGAATCGAGTACCCCCACGTTGCGGTAGAGCGCCGCGACAAAGGCCTGGGCGGTCTGCTCGTTGCCGCCTGGCTGCTTTAGCGCGTAAAGCCATGCAGCGAGGTAATTCCAGCGGGCGCCGGCCGACGTCTTCGGGTTCGGCGTGACCACGCTGATGCCCGGCCTGGTGAGGTCGTTCCAGTCCTTGATGTGTTTGGGGTTGCCCTTGCGCACGAGCAACACGATGGTCGACGTGTACGGCGTGGCGTTATCGGGCAGACGCTTCTGCCAATCTTTGTTCACGAGTCCGGCCTGCGCCAGTTCGTCGATGTCGGCGGAGATGCCGAGCGTCACGACGTCGGCCGGTGCGCCGTCGAGTACCGTACGGGCCTGCTTGCCCGAGCCGCCATGCGAGGCCTTGAGGGTCACCGTGTCGCCCGTGGTCTGCTTGTAGTGCGCCTCGAATGCCTTGTTGTAGTCGGCATATAGCTCGCGCGTCGGGTCATACGACACGTTGAGCAGCGAAAAACTCGCGGCGCGCGCCTGAAGCGACATGCCGGCAGTCAGTGCCAGCCCTCCCAGTGCGATTGCCAGCGCCCTGGCTTTTCCCCCCCGTATCACTTGGCCCATGACTTGCGCTCCCTCGTGTTTTTTCGTGTGTAGGAGGCCAGTCTATGGGGACAGCTAAATACTTAAAAATAATATTTATACGATTGTTTATATCAAATCATGGATTAGCCCGCTCATACCGACGCCGGTTTGATCCTGCGGGGGTCCCACGACGCGGGCGTGGGACAGACACATCCTGCAGGCGACGAAGTTTTCCCTTGCGTTTTTACAAACACTGTACAAAAATACAGCCACCTGTGCTTCCATACAGTGATGCCATGATCAAACTTACTGCTCGTCAACAGCAGGTCTACGAACTGGTCCGACAAGCGATCGAGCGCACCGGCTTTCCGCCGACGCGCGCCGAAATCGCCGCCGAACTCGGCTTCTCTTCCGCCAACGCCGCGGAGGAGCACCTGCGGGCGCTGGCGCGCAAAGGGGTGATCGAACTGGCCGCAGGCCAATCGCGCGGCATCCGCCTCAAGCGGCTCGACGAAGCGGGCGGCATGCATCAGTTCACCTTGCCGCATATGGGCCTGATGCAACTGTCGCTGCCGCTCGTCGGGCGCGTTGCCGCAGGTAGCCCGATCCTGGCGCAGGAACATATCGAACGCAACTTTCAGTGCGACCCGAACATGTTCGCGCGCCAGCCCGATTACCTGCTGAAGGTGCGCGGTATGTCCATGCGAGACGCGGGCATTCTCGACGGCGATCTGTTGGCGGTACAAAAAGCCGCCGACGCGCGCGAGGGCCAGATTGTCGTGGCACGCATTGGCGACGATGTGACCGTCAAACGTTTTCACCGTGTACCCGGCGGCGTCGAGTTGATCGCCGAAAACCCCGACTTCGAGAACATCGATGTCAATGAAGGCAGCGGTGACTTTGCGCTGGAAGGAATTGCGGTCGGCCTGATCCGCAACAACGACCTCTAGACGCAAACCTGGGTACTGCGCCGCGTCTCGATCACGCAGCAGCCCACTCACTGAAGTTTCGCATTTCCGACTGCGCCGGGCTGGGTCCGGCGCCCGTGCCCTGCTGCGCCCGCGATTTGTGAAGGTCGTGGCAGGACGCGCCCCTCAGACCCACATTGGAGGAAGGATCGCATCATGGCTCGACTCTTTGGTTTGCTGCGTACGTCTTTTGGTCAACCGCGCGTCCGCGTGCCGTCGCAGGCGCGTCTGTCTGCGGTGTACGGGCTGTCGGCCCTGTCCGGCCCGTTTGCCGCCGCCCCGGCCATCGCACGCTCGTACACCGTGCCTGCGCGCTCGCGCTCCACGGCCCTGCCCCGTACACTCGCCGCTGCCATGGCGTCGGCCTCGCGTCGCGCGTGCCCTACCGGAAAAGCGGTCAAGACGTCGCGCAGCGTGCGAGACGTTCAGCAACGCGACACACAAGGTGAGCACGAGGTGCGCGTGTATCGCGACATGTCGCACATCGTGATGGTCGGCAGCATCGCCGACATCTGCCGCAAACTCGATCTGGCCGTTGGCGATCAGTTCTGTCAGGCTGCGGTATAAGCCCTCGGGCCACCGCGACCCTCCATGGCGCGACGGACTTATCGCCCGAGTTCGCGCAGTGGATGGTCCGCGCCATGCCGATCGCCATCGAAGAATCGCGCGATGTCGGCGGGCGTGACCGCTTCGATGCTGCCGTGCTGCCAGCGCGGCACATGATCCTTGTCGACGACCATCGCGCGAATGCCTTCAACGCCCTCCGCCCCGGTACGGCCGTCGAGATTGAAGACACAGCGCATCATCAGCCACTCCTCGCGCAACTCGTCGGCGAGTGACAGCTTGCATGCGCGGCGCACCTGTTCCAGCGTGACGCAAACCATCAGCGGCGAGCGCTTGGCGCGCAACAGATCTTCCGTCTCCTGCGCCCAGCCGGAGAACTCGCAGCGGGCTTCCCGCTTGAGCGACGACAGGATGGCCGGCAGATCCGGCAGGCCGAAGTGATGGTCGATCACGTCGCGCAGCGGCGCAAGCTTGCCCGGGGCCAGTCCGGCAGGCGGCACGCTTTGCCGGGCGAACGCGCGCGCCGCGTCGAGTACCGCATCACTGTCCGGCCAATCGCCGCTCGCCAGCCGTTCACAGAGCACCGGTAATTCGGTACGCGGTACCACCGCGTCGGCCAGACCGATTTCGCATGCGTCAACGGCACCGAACACCACGCCCGTCGTGCCAAGGTACTCGCCAAGATGACCGGCAAGATTCGCGAGAAAGCGTCCGCCGCCCACATCGGGAAACAGTCCGATGGCCGTCTCGGGCATTGCCATGCGCGTGGCTTCCGTGACCAGTCGCAACGCCGCCCCCTGCGAGATGCCCATGCCGCCGCCCATCACCACGCCGTCCATCAGCGCGATATAGGGCTTCGGGTAGGTGGCGATCGTGTAGTTCAGCGTGTACTCGTCCGTGAAGAAATCCATGATGTCGGTGCGCCCCGCGCTCACCGCCTCGTGGAAATAGCGAATGTCGCCGCCCGCGCACAAACCCTTCTCCCCCTCGCCCCGCAGGACGACGGCGAGCACGCGCGGATCGTCGCGCCATGCATCGAGGGCCGAGGCCATCGCACGAATCATGTCGTGCGAGAGCGCATTGAGCGCCTTCGGGCGGGTCAGGGTGATAAAGCCGATGCGGCCGCGGATGTCGGTACTCACAAAGTCGGTCATGTCTGGCGATGGCTTCAGTGACGTCAACGAAAGGGATAGCAAAAAAGCCGGTGCGAGGCACCGGCTTTCTTTCCAACAGACTGGCATCGGCGCGTAGCAGAAGTTTCTCCGCTACGCCACGACACCCTCGCCGGCTTTACTTCTCTTCACGCGATGCGCGCTTGCGCTCGTGTTCCTTGAGGTAGCGCTTGCGCAGGCGAATCGTCTGCGGCGTGACTTCGACCAGTTCGTCGTCGTCGATGAATTCCACGGCGTACTCGAGGCTCATCGAGATCGGCGGCACCAGGCGCACGGCTTCGTCGGTGCCCGACGCGCGCACGTTCGTGAGCTGCTTCCCCTTGATCGGGTTGACCACGAGGTCGTTGTCACGGCTATGGATACCGATGATCATGCCTTCGTACAGGGCGTCACCCGGCGACACGAACATGCGGCCGCGATCTTGCAGCTTCCACAACGCGTAGGCCACGGCAGCGCCGTCGTCCTGCGAGATCAGAACGCCATTGCGACGCTCGCCCAGCGTGCCATCCTTGAGCGGTGCGTAAGCATCGAAAATGTGACTCATCAGGCCCGTGCCGCGGGTCATCGACAGGAAGTCGCCCTGGAAGCCGATCAAGCCACGCGCCGGAATGCGGTATTCAAGACGCGTACGGCCGCGACCGTCCGACACCATGTCCAGCATTTCGCCCTTGCGGCGGCCGATTTCTTCCATGACCGCGCCCTGGTGATCGTCTTCCAGGTCGATGGTCAGCATTTCGTACGGCTCATGCTTCACGCCGTCGATTTCCTTGAGCACCACGCGCGGACGCGACACGGCCAGTTCGTAGCCTTCGCGACGCATGTTCTCGATGAGAATCGTCAGGTGCAGTTCGCCACGGCCGGACACTTCGAAGACGGAATCTTCGGCGGTGTCTTTCACGCGCAGCGCTACGTTGTGATTGAGTTCCTTGTGCAGACGGTCGCGAATTTGACGGCTCGTCACGAACTTGCCTTCACGGCCGGCCAGCGGCGACGTGTTCACGCAGAAGTTCATCGTCAGCGTCGGCTCGTCTACCGTCAGCAGCGGCAAGGCTTCCGGCGTGTCGACGTCGCAAATCGTTGCGCCGATACCCACGTCTTCAATCCCGTTGATCAGCACGATGTCGCCGGCTTCCGCGCCGTCCGACATCACACGCTCCAGACCGCGGAACGTCAACACCTGATTGATCTTGCGCTTGAGGACTTCACCTTCCGGACCAAAGCGCATCACCACTTGCTGACCCGGCTTGATGCGACCGCGCGTAATACGGCCGATACCGATACGGCCAACGAACGTCGAGTAGTCGAGCGAGCTGATCTGCAGTTGCAGCGGGGCGTCGACATCGGCTTCCCGGACCGGCACGTGTTCGAGAATCGCGTCGAACAGCGGGCGCATCGTGCCTTCGCGCACATCGGAGTCGAGGCTCGCGAAACCATTCAGGGCCGACGCGTAGACAACCGGGAAGTCGAGCTGCTCGTCGGTGGCACCCAGCTTGTCCATCAGGTCGAACGTCTGGTTGATCACCCAATCCGGACGCGCGCCCGGACGGTCGATCTTGTTGACCACGACGATAGGCTTCAGACCGAGGCCGAGGGCCTTGCGGGTCACGAAGCGCGTTTGCGGCATCGGGCCTTCGACGGCGTCGACGAGCAACAGCACGCTGTCGACCATCGAAAGCACACGCTCCACTTCACCGCCGAAGTCCGCGTGTCCCGGCGTGTCGACGATGTTGATGTGCGTGCCTTCGTATTCGACGGCGCAGTTTTTGGCGAGGATCGTGATGCCGCGCTCTTTTTCAATGTCGTTCGAGTCCATCACGCGTTCAGCGACTTGCTGGTTTTCGCGGAAGGTGCCCGACTGGCGCAGCAGTTGGTCGACGAGCGTGGTTTTGCCGTGGTCGACGTGCGCGATGATGGCGATATTACGGAGAGCGCGGGTCATGAAGAGGTGCTCGAAAAAAGCCTTTGGAGAATCCGCGATTCTACCACTTGCGCGTGTCTTGCGTCATGGTCTTTCTGCAATGCAGCAACGGCCCCTGCGCGGGAACGTCGACGGCGTCGCATTCACCGAGATGCCACTCCCCTGCCATACCCCGTCGCCCCCCCGCCACACATCCATTTAGAACGTTAGCTCCAATTTTGGCCGAAATATTTGCCTAGTCAACTATTGCATGGCCTTGAAATTTATTAAGTAACCGCTATAATCGTGACAAGTCAACTATTGCAGCAGCACGAAAATGATCGATCCGTCCGCTTCCACTTCCGATGCCGCGCCGACGTCGCCGCCGGATGCCCCCCAGAGCGATCCTCCGCGCTGCGCCTACGACATCGACAACTCCCTGGGATATCTTGTCGCCCGCGTGCGCCAGTTGATCCTGGCCGAGCTGACCAACGAAACGTCGCAATACGGCTTGACGAGCACCCAGGCGACCATGCTTTACAAGGTGGCCACGGGCAAGAGCAAGACGGCGGCCGATCTGGCTCGCGACTACTGCATCGATGCGAGTGCGGTGACGCGTCTTCTCGACCGGCTTGAAGCGCAAGGCTTGCTCGTGCGCGAGCGCAGCAAGATGGATCGCCGCACGGTGAACCTGAGTGCGACCGAAGCCGGATACGCCATGGCCGACCGGATGCCGGACATCTTCGTGCGTGCCGCCGATCATCTGATGCGCGGGTTCTCCGTAGAGGAAGTGGGTTTCCTGAAGAGCCTGCTGCGCCGCGTGATCGCCAACGGCGAAACCGGATGACAACGACGCCCCCCAGCCCTCCAAAAAAGCATGTCGAGTCCACTATTCCTGGTACTCGCCATCACCCGGTTTCCGATTATTGTCGGTGCCTAACGTCACTCGTAAAGGCTTTGCGATGAAAGTGGCCTCACCGTTCCTCCCGCATCTGCGGGCCCGCTCCATCATTTCCGCCGTCTGCCTGGCGGCGGTGACACTGGGGTTTGCCGGTTGCGCGAATTTTGCCGGCATCCACAGCGACAAGCAGATAAGTACCCCCGATCAGTATCAGACCCAGCGCAGCCTGCCCGCCGAGGGCGGCCAGTGGCCGGGCACGGATTGGGCACAGCGGTTCGGCGATCCGCAACTCGTCTCGCTGATCGACGAAGCGCTCGCCGGCAACCCCGATCTGGCCATGGCGGTCGCTCGTCTGAAGGGTGCGCAGGCGCAGACCGAAGGCGCCGCGGCCGCGCTGCTTCCGGCAGTCAATGCCTCGGGCAGCATCTATCGCGAGAAATTCACCGAAAACACGATCTACCCGCCGGGCTATGGTGGCACGTGGTTCACGCAGGGCGACTTGACGGCCTCGTTGTCGTGGGAACTCGACCTGTGGGGCAAGAACCGCTCGGCACGGGCACAAGCCACGTCGGCCGAACGCGCCGAAGAAGCCGAAGACCAGGAAGTGCGACTCGCGCTGGCCACCGCCGTGGCGCGTTCGTATAACCAGCTCGCCCAGCAATATGCACAGCATGACGTGCTCGATCGCATCGGCAAGCAACGCCAACGCCTCGGGCAACTGACGTCAGACCGTGTGCGGGCCGGTCTCGACACGCAAGTCGAGCAGAAGCAGGCCGAGAGCAACACCGCCGACATTCAGACGCAAATCGCCCAACTCGACGGTCAGATCCTGCTCACCCGCCATCAACTTGGCGTGTTGCTCGGCAAGGGGCCGGATCGCGGTCTGGCCATTGCGCGTCCGACGCTCGCGCAACTGGCGACACCCGCCCTGCCCGACAACCTGCCGCTCACGCTGCTCGGCCGTCGCCCCGATATCGTCTCGGCCCGCTGGGGCGTGGAAGCGCAGCTCAAGGGGATCGACGTCGCGAAGGCTCGCTTCTATCCGGACGTGAACCTGAACGCCGCCTTTGGCTTTTCCACCTTCGGACTGGGCAAGCTGATCGATCCGACCAGCCAGAACATCCAGTACGGTCCGGTCATTTCGCTGCCGATCTTCGATGGCGGGCGCCTGCGCGCCAACTTGAAGGGGCAGTACGCGGCCTATGAAAGCGCGGTGGCGAACTACGATTCGACGCTGAACAAGGCGCTCGGCGACATCGCGGATCGCATGTCGTCGATCCGCTCGGCGGACAAGCAAATGGTCTCGCAACGTGTGGCGCAAGACGCCGCGCAACGCGCCTACGACCTGGCCATCGACCGTTACAAGGCCGGTCTCACGCCGCAGTTGACCGTGCTCGCCGCCGAGTCGTCGCTGCTGGCGCAGGAACAGGCGCGCGTGAATATCGAAAGTGCGCGCCGCGACCAGCAGATCGGCTTGATCAAGGCGCTCGGCGGTGGCTTCGACGCCCAGGCGGCGGGTCTCGTCGTGGGGCAGGAACGCCCCGCCAAGGCCGAAGGCGACGCGGTGCAGACGCACTGAGCGGCCGCCGCACATCACACAGAACAGACAAGACAACGTCAAAGCACATTAAGAGATTAGTACGGAGCGAATGATGAGCGAGAACCAACAACAAACGCCTGCCCAGCCGGCTCAGGCCAATGGCAAGCGCCGCCGCATGATGCTGACGCTAACGGCCGTGATCGCGATCGCGGCCATCGCCTACGGCGCCTATTACGGGCTGTATGCGCGCTTCTATGAAGACACCGACGACGCTTATGTCGCGGGCAATGTGGTGCAGATCACCCCGCAGGTGCCAGGGACCGTGACCGGCGTGAAGGTCGACGACACGCAAATGGTCAAGGCCGGCCAGCCGCTGGTCACGCTCGACCCGACCGATGCCCGCGTCGCCCTGCTGCAAGCCGAGGCCAATCTGGCGCAAACCGTGCGTCAGGTGCGCACGTACTTCGTGAACAACGACGCCTATGCCGCCACCGTGGCCATGCGCGAATCCGAATTGGCCAAGACGCAGGCCGACGTGAAGCGCCGTGAAATGGCGATTGCGACGGGTGCCGTGTCGCGCGAAGAACTCGCCCACGCCCAGGACGCCGTGAAGACCGCACAGGCGTCACTCGAGCAAGCCCGGGCGCAGTGGGTGTCGAACCGGGCACTGACGGACAAGACGTCGGTGACCACCCATCCGAACGTGCAGCAGGCCGCCGCCAAGGTACGCGCCGCGTATCTTGACTACGCCCGCACGTCGATCCCGGCGCCGGTCGACGGCTACGTGGCCAAGCGTTCCGTGCAGGTGGGTCAGCGCGTGGCGACGGGCGCGCCGCTCATGGCGCTGGTGCCGCTCAATCAAGTCTGGGTCGATGCCAACTTCAAGGAAGTGCAGATCGCGCATATGCGCGTCGGTCAACCGGTGACGCTCACGGCAGACGTGTACGGTTCGTCGGTGGAATACAAGGGCACCGTGGCGGGCTTCTCGGCAGGCACGGGCAGCGCGTTCTCGCTGCTGCCGGCTCAAAACGCGACAGGCAACTGGATCAAGGTCGTGCAGCGTTTGCCGGTGCGTATCGCACTCGACCCGAAGCAGTTGCAGCAACATCCGCTGCGTGTCGGCCTGTCGATGCAGGTCAAGGTGGACGTGCGCAATACGGACGGCAAGGAACTGGGTGAAGCGCCGGCGCTGCCGGTGTATGCCACCGATGTGTACGACAAGGTGGGTCATGACGCCGACGACATCGTCGCCAAGATCATCACCGAAAACGCCGGTGCCGCGGCTGCCTCAGGCGCAAACGGCGCCAGCGACACGCGCAACCAGCCGGCTCGCGCACGCCCCCTGTAAAGCGGAGGGGGGTGGCCCCCACCCCCTTTGACATCTCATGGCAACTCAAAACGCTCCTGGCCCCCTGACGGGGAGCCAGTTGGTATTCGGCACGATCGCGTTGTCGCTCGCCACGTTCATGAACGTGCTCGACACCTCGATTGCCAACGTATCGATTCCCGCCATCTCCGGCGACCTTGGCGTCTCGTCGAGTCAGGGGACGTGGGTGATTACGTCGTTCGCCGTGGCCAACGCCATCTCGGTGCCACTCACGGGCTGGCTGACCGAGCGCTTCGGCGCGGTGCGGCTGTTCATTTCGTCGATCCTGCTGTTCGTGCTGGCATCGTGGCTGTGCGGCATGGCGCCCACGCTCGAATTCCTGCTGGCGGCCCGTGTGTTGCAAGGTGCGGTGGCCGGTCCGATGATCCCGCTCTCGCAATCGCTGCTGCTCTCCAGCTATCCGAGCGCGAAGAGTTCGATGGCGCTCGCGCTATGGGGCATGACGACGCTGGTCGCCCCCGTGATGGGCCCGATTCTCGGCGGCTGGATCTCGGACAACTACCATTGGCCCTGGATCTTCTATATCAACATCCCGGTCGGCATTGGCGCCGCTTACGCCACCTGGCTGATCTATGCCAAGCGTGAAACGCCCACGCAACGCAAGCCAATCGATACCGTCGGGCTGGCCTTGCTCGTGTTGTGGGTCGGGTCGCTGCAAGTGATGCTGGACAAAGGCAAGGAACTCGACTGGTTCAATTCGTCGACGATTGTCGTGCTGGCGCTGGTGGCGTTGGTGTCGTTCTGTTTCTTCGTCATCTGGGAAATTACCGAGGAACATCCGGTGGTCGATCTGACACTCTTCAAGCGGATCAACTTTACCGGTGGCGTGGTGGCGATCTCGGTGGGTTACGGCCTGTTCTTCGGGAACCTGGTGATTCTGCCGCAGTGGCTGCAGATCCATCTCGGCTATACCGCGACGGAGGCCGGCCTGGTGCTGGCACCGGTGGGCCTGTTCGCCATCCTGCTCTCGCCAGTGATCGGTAAAACGCTGCCCAAGCTTGATGCCCGTTGGGTCGTGACCGTCTCGTTCCTGCTGTTCGCGCTGGTGTTCCTCATGCGTTCGCACTTCAATACGCTCGTCGATACGCGCACGCTGATGATTCCGACGTTCCTGCAGGGCGTGCCGATGTCGATGTTCTTCATCCCGCTCACTGCGATCATCCTGTCAGGGTTGCCGCCGAGTCGCATTCCGGCGGCGGCGGGGCTGTCCAACTTCGTGCGGATCACGTGCGGTGCGGTGGGCACGTCGATTGCGACGACCATGTGGGAGAACCGGATCACGCTGCACCATGCGCAGTTGACGGAGCATTTGACGCCCTACAACCCGACGTACAACGCGTCGGTGCAGACCCTGAATCAACTCGGCATGAGCACACCCCAGGCCAACGGTTACATCGACCGGCTGGTCACGCAGCAATCGGCGATGCTCGGCGCGAACGATATTTTCTGGATCTCGGCGCTGCTGTTCGTGCTGATGATCTCGATGGTATGGATCACGCGGCCGATGAAGGGGGGCGGCGGTGCCGACGCCGCGGCCGGTGCGCATTGAAGCGAAGTCTTCCCCAGTGTCTGGCCCTGCCCTGTGCAGCCGGACACCTCTCGAACCCCGCTGACGTTAGCGGGGTTTTTTTTGGCCACGCCGACGATGCGCGCAACGCATAATAGTGAGGTTGATTCGCGACGCGCGTCGGCAACGACCACGCAATCCAAGTATGATGGCGCACTCCCCGACGCGATACCGGAATACCGCACGACGCTCGGGAATGTCACGTCCCCAGCCAAAACCAACATCATGACGACCCCGCAGAACCCGAACGAACGCTCAGAAGTCACTTTCCGCTTTCTGGCCGAGCCGGCCGCCGTCAATTTCGGCGGCAAGGTGCATGGGGGCTCGCTGATGAAATGGATCGACGAAGTGGCCTATGCCTGCGCAGCCACCTGGTCGGGTCGCTATTGCGTGACGGTCAGTGTCGGCAACATCCGCTTCCGCCGTCCGATTCTGGTGGGCAATCTGGTGGAACTGCGTGCGCGTATCGTGGCCACCGGGCGCACCAGCATGCACATCCATGTCTCGGTGCACGCAGGCGACCCCAAGTGGGGCGAGCTGCGTCAGACGACCGATTGCCTGATGGTGTTCGTCGCCGTCGATGAGAGCAATCACCCGGTCGGCATTCCGTCGTTCGAACCGAAAACGGACGAGCAGAAAGCGCTGGCCAAGTACGCGATGGACGTCAAGGCAGCGCTGGACGCCATCGTGGAACTCAAGCCGGAGAACGTCGCCCACTGATGTCGACGGCGGTCGCTCGACCGCTGAATGGCGCGAGGGGCGCCCCTCGGGAACCGACGAGGCGCGCGAGCATGCGCCTCATCGCAACATCGGCTGGCCGCGACTGAACGGCGCCGACTGCGCTTGCTGCGATGACGTCGCTTACTGGGTCTTCAACAGCCGTTGCGGTGTGAGCAGCGCCTCGCCATCGAGTCGCGCAACGCCGAGCAACCGCACGGCGGCGTCGCCATCGGCTTCGGCATACACCTTCACCTCGATCGCCCCGGACGCCCCGGCGCACGCGCGCAGCGCCTGAGGACAGCGCGCCTCGTCCAGACGCAGACGTTGTCCGTGGCTGAAGCGCCTGGCGAGCGTTTCGTCGAGCCAGATCGTCGGCAGCGTCTTGAGCAACGCATCGACCGGTGCCAGCCTCTGCACACGTTGCGCGTGATCGAGCGCCCCCAAATCTTCCAGCGTCACCGCGCCGTCGAGCGTGAGCGGACCGACGGCCGTGCGGCGCAGCGCGCGCAAATGCGCGCCGCAGCCCAGCGCCTCACCGATATCTTCGGCCAACGTCCGCACGTACGTGCCTTTGCTGCAAGTCACGCGAAACGAGAACTCGGCGACGGCCGGCAACGCGCACGCTGTCATCTCCAACGCGTGAATCGTGACCGCGCGCGCTTCGCGCTCGAGGGTCTGCCCCGCGCGCGCATATTCGTACAACGGCTTGCCGTCTCGCTTGAGCGCCGAATACATCGGCGGGACCTGCGAGATCGGCCCCGTGAAGCGGGGCAGCACTGCGCGAATCGCCGCTTCGTCCACCGTCACAGGGCGCGTTTGCAACACCTCGCCCTCGGCGTCGCCGGTGGTCGTGGTCTCGCCAAGCCGCACCAGCGCTTCATAGGTCTTGTCGGCTTCGAGCAAGTCCTGCGAGAACTTCGTCGCCTCGCCGAAGCAAAGCGGCAACAGACCGGTCGCCAACGGATCGAGCGTGCCGGTATGCCCCGCCTTCAACGCCTGCAGCAATCGCTTGGCCCGGATCAACGCGTCGTTGGACGACAGGCCCAGTGGCTTGTCCAGAAGCAACACGCCATCGAGCGCGAAACGGGGAAGTTTTTGGCGGGGTGCCTGCGAACGCGGGTCCGTCATGATGCGCAGAGTGCTTGAGAGAGTCTTGTGGGATTCAAACCCTGGCACTCATCGAAAGTGCAAAGGTCGTGCCATACCGCCGGGCCGGCCCATTGGGGCGCCCGGCAGGGGGCATCGTCAATCGACGGACTTGCCGTCGTCTTCCTTGTCGCTGGGCGCGTCTTCGTCGACGACGCCGTTGCTCGCTTCGTCCCTCGCTCGCGTCGCGTTAGCCGTATCGATCAGTCGCGACATTTCGATCGCACGTTCGATCGACTGGTCGAAGTGGAAATGCAACGTCGGCACCGTGTGGATGTGCAACCGCTTGAACAGCAGATTGCGCAGGTAGCCCGCGGCCTCGTTGAGCGCCTCGCCGGTCGCCTTCGGCTCACCGGTCAGCGTCGTGAAAAATACCTTTGCATGCGCATAGTCGGGCGTCACTTCCACGCTTTGCAGCGTCACCAGACCAATACGCGGGTCCTTCACTTCGCGCTGTATCAACTCCGACAGATCGCGCTGGATCTGATCGTTGATGCGAAGGTTTCGACCCGGAACGCCACGTTTCTTTGCCATAACATACTCGCTAGTAATGCAATGGCCCACGCCACCGGTTTCCCGGCCTGGTGGGCCATTCCACATTCATTGTGCAAATCGCGTTACAGCGAGCGCGCAACTTCCGTGATTTCGAACGCTTCCAGTTGGTCGCCTTCCGTGATGTCGTTGAAGTTCTTCACCGACAGACCGCACTCGAAGCCGGACTTGACTTCCTTCACGTCATCCTTGAAGCGCTTGAGCGAATCCAGCTCGCCCGTGAAGATGACGACGTTGTCGCGCAACACACGCACATGCGACGAACGCTTGACGAAGCCGTCCAGGACCATACAGCCGGCCACCGTACCGATCTTCGGCACACGGAACGTCTGACGCACTTCGACCGTACCGGTGATCTCTTCCTTCTTCTCCGGCGACAGCATGCCCGACATCGCCGCCTTCACTTCATCCACAGCATCATAGATGATGTTGTAGTAGCGAATGTCGATACCGTTCGACTCGGCCAGCTTGCGTGCCAGCGCATCGGCGCGCGTGTTGAAGCCGATGATGACCGCCTTCGACGCCGTCGCCAGGTTGACGTCGCTTTCGCTGATGCCACCCACGGCAGCGTGCACGATCTGCACACGCACTTCCGGCGTCGAGAGCTTGTTGAGCGACTGCGCCAACGCTTCCTGCGAACCCTGCACGTCGGCCTTGATGATCAGCGGCAGCGACTTGACTTCGCCTTCGGCCATCTGCTCGAAAATGTTCTCGAGCTTCGCGGCCTGCTGCTTGGCCAACTTCACGTCGCGGAACTTGCCCTGACGGAACAGCGCGATTTCACGCGCCTTGCGTTCGTCCTGGACCACGAGCACTTCTTCACCCGCGCCCGGCACTTCCGACAGACCCTGAATTTCCACCGGGATCGACGGACCCGCTTCCTTCGCGTTCTTGCCGGTTTCGTCCAGCATCGCACGCACACGGCCGTAGGCCTGACCGGCCAGCACCATGTCGCCGCGACGCAGCGTGCCCGACTGCACCAGAATCGTCGCCACCGGACCCTTACCCTTGTCCAGCTTCGCTTCGATCACGATACCCTTGGCCGCGGCTTCCGCCGGCGCCTTCAGCTCCAGCACTTCGGCCTGCAGCAGCACGTTCTCGAGCAGATCGTCGATGCCCGCCCCCGTCTTCGCCGACACCGGCACGAACGGCGATTCGCCGCCGTATTCTTCCGGCACCACGCCCTCGGCCACGAGTTCCTGCTTCACGCGGTCCAGGTTCGCATCCGGCTTGTCGATCTTGTTGATCGCCACCACGATCGGCACACCGGCGGCCTTGGCGTGCGCAATGGCTTCCTTCGTCTGCGGCATCACGCCATCGTCCGCCGCGACCACGAGAATCACGATGTCCGTGGCCTGCGCACCGCGAGCCCGCATGGCCGTAAAGGCTTCGTGACCCGGCGTGTCGAGGAACGTCACCGTACCGCGCGGCGTATCGACGTGATACGCACCGATGTGCTGCGTAATACCGCCGGCTTCGCCCGCCGCCACCTTGGCGCGACGGATGTAGTCCAGCAGCGAGGTCTTGCCGTGGTCGACGTGACCCATCACCGTCACCACCGGCGGACGCGGCAGCGCTTCGCCTTCCGTCGCATCGTTGCCCAGCGCCAGCAGCGTTTCCGGATCGTCCAGCTTTGCGGCGATCGCGCGGTGGCCAAGCTCCTCCACCACGATCATGGCCGTTTCCTGATCGAGCACCTGGTTGATGGTCACCATCTGGCCCATCTTCATCATCAGCTTGATGACTTCCGACGCCTTCACCGACATCCGGTGCGCCAGATCGCCCACGCTGATCGTTTCCGGGACGTGAACATCACGCACGACCGGCTCGGTCGGGGCCTGGAACGACGAACGATCATCCTGCGAATGACGGTCGCCACGACGGCCGCCACGGCCACCGCCACGCCAACCATCCGAACCACCGCTCGTGTCGCCGCGCGTCTTCATGCCGCCACGCTTGTTGCGGTTATCAGCATCCTTCTGCCAGGCGCCCGGCTTCTTGTCCTTCTTGTCGGCGGCACCCGCCGTCGTCGAGGCCGGGGCGGCTGCCGCCGGCTTCTTGTCCGCCGGCTTGGCCGACGCGGCACCTTCCGGCTTGGCCGGCTTGTGCAGGGTACCCTTCGCTTCCGGCTTGGCTGCAGCCGCCGGCGCGGCAGGTGCCGGCTCCGGCGCCTTGAGCACGCGACGCGGCGCGTTCAGCATTTCGCGAATTGCACGCGCTTCGGCTTCTGCCGCCGCACGGCGCTTGCGAATCGCTTCCTCTTCGGCACGGGCCTTGTCGGCCGCCGCGCTCGCCTTCTCGGCGGCCGCGCGCGCTTCCTCGCTGGCCTTGCGGGCCTGCTCGCGCTCGGCTTCGGCCTTGGCCGCTGCCGCCTTCTCGGCTTGCTCGGCCTTTTCGGCGTCGGCCTTGGACACCTTCTCGGCTTCGACGTCGACCTGGGCCTCCGCCTTCGCTTCGGCCTTCGCCTTCTGTTCGTCGGCCGCCTTGGCCGCCGCGGCGCGCTCCGCTTCCTCGCGCGCACGGCGCTCGGCAGCTTCCTTCTCTTCGCGCTCGCGACGCTCGGCTTCCTCGCGCTCCAGTTGTTCCTGGCGCAGCTTGAGCTCAGCCGCTTCCGCCGCCAGACGCTCCGCTTCGCGACGCGCGTCTTCTTCACGCTGGCGCAGAGCTTCGTCTTCGGCGGCAGCCGCCGCGCTCTCCGCGCCTTCCGCGACGTCGTCACGCTTGACGAAGGTGCGCTTCTTGCGCACTTCCACCTGAATCGTGCGCGCCTTACCGGTCGCGTCGGCTTGCTTGATTTCCGAGGTCTGGCGACGCGTCAGAGTAATCTTCTTTTTGTCGCCGTCGCCGGCGCCGTGCGAACGGCGCAGGTGCTCCAGCAGACGGGCCTTGTCGGCTTCCGTCAGGGAATCGTCGGCGCTGAGTTTTTCCACGCCGGCGGCTTTGAGTTGCTCCAGCAACACGCCGGCCGGCATTTTGAGTTCTGCAGCAAATTGGGCTACGTTGATGCTCGCCATTCAAACCTCTTCAAGCAAGGCCAGGCGCCTTGCGGTTAACTTCAAAGTTCACTGTTCCATATACATGCCAGGGCAGGTCATCATTGGAACCAGTGCTCTCGCGCTTTCATGATCAGGGCTTTCGCGGCTTCCTCGTCGACGCCGGTCATCTCGGTCAGTTCGTCGACGGCCAGCTCGGCCAGATCATCGCGCGTCTGAATTTCGTGCTCGGCCAGTTGGGCCAGCAACTCAGGCGACATACCGTCGAGGCTCTTGAGATCGAGCGCAACGCCCTCGACTTTCTCCTCGGTGGCAATCGCCTGTGTCAGCAGGGCGTCGCGCGCACGATTGCGCAGTTCATGCACCGTGTCCTCGTCGAACGCTTCGATCTCGAGCATTTCGTTCAAAGGCACGTAGGCGATCTCTTCCAGGCTCGAGAAACCTTCCTCGATCAGAATGTCCGCCATTTCTTCGTCCACATCGAGACGCTGCATGAACAGCGAGCGCAACGTGCCACGCTCCTCGTTCTGCTTCTCGGCCGACTCGTCCGGCGTCATGATGTTGATCTGCCAACCGGTCAGATCCGATGCGAGTCGCACGTTCTGACCGCTGCGACCGATCGCCACCGCCAGTTCGTTCTCGTCGACGACGACGTCCATGCTGTGCTTTTCTTCGTCCACGACGATCGACTGCACCGACGCCGGCGCAAGCGCGCCGATCACGAATTGCGCGGGGTCTTCCGACCACAGCACGATGTCGACGTTCTCGCCGCCAAGCTCGTTACGCACCGCCTGCACGCGCGTGCCGCGAATGCCCACGCAGGTGCCGATCGGATCGATACGCTTGTCATACGCCACCACGGCGATCTTGGCGCGCACACCCGGATCGCGAGCGGCCGACTTGATCTCCAGCAGACCCTGCTCGATTTCCGGCACTTCCATGCCGAACAGTTCGATCAGGAATTCCGGCGCCGTGCGCGAGAGCTCGATCTGCGGGCCGCGCGCCGTGCGGTCGACCTTCGCGATGTACGCGCGGACACGGTCGCCGATACGCAGATTTTCCTTCGGGATCAGTTGATCGCGACGCAGCAGCGCTTCGACACGGCCCGACTCGACGACCAGGTTGCCCTTGTCGAGACGCTTGACGGCACCGGTCATGATCTTCTCGCCGCGATCCAGGAAGTCCGTGAGGATCTGTTCGCGCTCGGCATCGCGGATGCGCTGCAGAATCACCTGCTTGGCCGCCTGCGCACCGATACGACCGAATTCGACCGACTCCACGGGTTCTTCCACGAACTCGCCGATCTCGATGGAGGGGTCGTCTTCCTTGGCTTCGAACTCCAGAACCTGCTTGTCCGGCTCTTGCAGGCCCGCCTCGTCCGGCACCACGACCCAGCGACGGAAGCTCTCGTGCTCCCCCGACTCGCGGTCGATATGTACGCGAATGTCGACGTCCTCGGCATAGCGCTTCTTGGTGGCCGAGGCCAATGCTGCTTCAAGCGCGGCGAACACGACGTCCTTGTCGACGTTCTTTTCGCGCGCGAGCGCATCGACCAACAGCAATACTTCGCGACTCATCGTTTGCGACTCCTAAAATCAATCTGCGGCACTAGGCGCGCACGGTCAATATCCGCGAGGGTGAAGTCGAGCAGCGCCGGGCCGCCCTTGCCTTCGAACTCCAGGCTCAAGTTCTCACCTTGCGGCGCCTGCAGGATGCCGCGAAACTGCTTGCGACCTTCCAGCGGCACACGCAACGTAAGACTCACTTCCGCACCGGCAAAACGCTCGAAGTCACGCAGCTTGCGCAGCGGACGATCCAGCCCCGGTGACGACACTTCGAGTCGGTCGTAATTGACGTTCTCGACCATCAGGACATGCGAGAGCTGACGGCTCACCGTCTCGCAGTCATCGATCGCGATGCCTTCCGGCTTGTCGATGTACACGCGCAGCAAACCGCCGCCGGCGCGTTCAATATCGACCAGCTCGTAACCCAGGCCTTCGACCGTGGTCTCGATCAGTTCTGGCAATTGCAACTTTGCTCACCCTAGAAAAACTCGCGCGCATTAGCAGCGCCCGACAGGTCTGCGCGCCCCGCATGGGGCGCCGCACGATACCGGCCCTCGATCGTCCGGGCCGGCGTACCCGTGTCGGCACACCCACTCCCGAACGCGGCGGCATCGGCCGCGCGCAAAACGCTCGCGGCAAAAAAAAATGGGCGAAACGCCCATTTCTTACAGCCTCATTGCGCATGAGGTGCGTGCCGCAACAGGAGTTGCTGCACGCGGACCAGCTTATTCATTGATTTTATATGATTTTGGGCCGATTTGCAACGCTTGGCACCCCCAAAACCCGTCGGACAGGCGCCCTTGCCGCGTTGCCGCATGCAGGATGGACCCAACGAACGAATGTCCCCGTTATTTCGGACGCCAGGCCAGGGGCAACACACTGGCGCCCCTGCCTGCCGTCGTCCGCCCTGGGGGCGTTCCAACGAAATCAACGTGAACGGTTGCCGCCGCGATTGCCACGGTTGCCTTGATTGCCACCACCTGTATTGCCGCCGCCACTTCCACCCGCACGGTTGCCGCCACGACTGCGATTACCATTGACGTTACCGTTGCCGCCACCGTTACCGCCGCGCGACTGACCGCCAAAACCACCGCCGCCCGCCGACGAATTCCCACCGCCGAAACGTCGTCCCTCGCCTCGCGGCGAAGGCGTTTGCCCCGGGTAGCCGCCGCTCGGGCCAACGAAGGCCGTCAGCGGATTGGGCCGGGGACGACGCGACTGGCCCGGCTCGCGGCTGAACACGCCCAAGGCCGTCTGCATCGGGTCCGGTTGACGGCGCGGCTCTTTCGGCGCGCCGGCTTTGCCGCCACGACCACCCACACTGCCCTTGTCGTCCGAGCCGGTGCCCGGCATCTTCATGCCGACCGTCGCGAACAGGGAGCGCACCTGCGCCTCGTCCAACTCTTCGTAACGGCCGCGCTTGAGACCGCGTGGCAGCGTCAGCGGGCCGTAACGCGTACGGATCAGACGACTCACCATCAGGCCCGCCGCATCGAACATGCGACGCACTTCGCGGTTACGGCCTTCGGTCAACGCGACGTGATACCAGTGATTCGACCCTTCGCCACCGCCGTCCTGCAACCGCAGGAAATTGGCTTTGCCGTCGTCCAGCTCGATGCCGCGCAGCAGTTGCTGACGCGACGCCTCGCTCAATTGCCCCACGGTACGCACGGCATATTCACGCTCGATGCCATAACGCGGATGCATGAATCGGTTCGCCAGATCGCCCGACGTCGTGAGGATCAGCAAGCCTTCCGTGTTGAAGTCCAGGCGCCCAACGGCGAGCCACTTGGCCGTCTTCATCGGCGGCAAGCGATCGAATACCGACGCACGGCCTTCCGGATCGGAATGGCTGACGATCTCGCCCGACGGCTTGTGATAGAGCAGCACGCGCGGCGGTTTGCTCGTGATGCGACGCTTGACGAGCTTGCCGTTGATGCGGACCTGATCGGTCGGCAGAATGCGCTGACCGATGTGCGCGGGCTCGGCGTTGACCGACACGCGTCCGGCGAGAATCAGCTCTTCCATCTCGCGACGCGATCCCATGCCGGCCTCGGCCAGCACTTTGTGCAGCTTGGGCGCCTCATCGTCCGGCGACAGGACACGACGGTCGGCCGGGCGGCGGCCGCGCTTGGCAGCCGCCTTGGCATCGCCTTCGGACTCGTCGCTATCGAAGCCACCCGACGTCACGAACGCGAACAGATCGTCGTCACCGCCCTTAGGCGCCTTGCCACCCTTGCCGCCCTTGCCGCCACCGACGCCTGCGCCGCCCCGGGCACCGCCCGTCGACTCCTTGCGGCCACGGCCCTTGGCACCCTGCGGCGCCCTGCCTGTCGGCGTCGCACCATGACCGCTGGCTGCGCCGCCATCGCCTTGCGCCGACTGCGCCGGCGGCGAGGACTGTGCGGCACCGTCACGCTTGCCGCTACGCGGCTTACGGGGTGCGGCATTGCGGCCTCGCGCCTGAGCGGCCAACGGTGCACCGTCGGCGCCCAATGCTTGAGCTTGCGGCGCATCGCCGTGCGGTTCCCCGCGTGGGGCGTCCGACGCGGCAGATTCACCTGCGCCGCCGTCCTCGCCTTCACGCTTGGATTGCTGAGCCGCCCGACGGCGGGCAATCAGACTGCGCGGACCACGGCGCAAGCCGCGGCGCGATGCTTTTTCGTCGCCGCCCTCGCCTTCCGGCGCACGGGCTTCGGCACCAGCATCGCGTGCGTGCAGGTCCTGGGATTCTTCGATTTGTTTCAACACAACCTCATTGGAAAACGGGATCGTCGCGGGCAGGCGTAAATGGCTGCCCCGATCCGTGTTCGCACCATGAATGCGCGGCAAATGATTGCCGCGACTTCGTTCTTATCGCTAACGGCCCTGCTGGTGCGCGCGACGCGATGCGCCGACGCCTCAGGTGCCCGTGACGAGACTCTTGTCGTCCCCGTCGCTCTCGTCGTCATCTCCCTCACCGGACAGGGGCTGCCCGGTGGCGGGTTCGTTCGCTGCCGAGTCGGCAGCGTGCGGGGAAACCTCTTGTGTTACCAACGCGGCGGGATCTGCCGCCGACGTCGCTACATCCTGCGCATCTTGCGGCGGATCGTCGCCGACCGACACCGCAGACTCCGATTCTTCGGAAAATTCCTTGTCCTGCGCGACCTCCACCGACATTGCGGCACTGGAGGACACCGGCCCTTGATCTGCCTCGCCGTCGCCAGACTTCGCTTGCGTCGCATCGTCATGCACCGCGTCGACCTGCTCACTGACGTGCGCCGCGCCCGCGAGTTCCGCAAGCGATGCCCGTTCAGCGTCTACCGGCTCAATCTCCGCCAGCGCCTCGATCGGGCCTGTCGCCCCATCATCGCCTTCGCCTTCCGCCATCACGGCGTCGAGCAACGCGTCTTCCGTCGGCCCGTCGCCCACGACCTGCAGCGGGCGCTGATCTTCGGGCAGCCCTTGTGCAAGCGGCAAGTCGTCGGCACGCGCTTGCGCCAGACGTGCCAGCGCTTGCGCATCGGCGACAGGCGCGTCATCAGACATCGCGTCATCCCCCGCGTCGGCCTCGGCACGTTCGCCGAATTCGATGTTCTGCTGCGCGAGCAAGTCGATCTGCGCCTGTGCGGCCGGATCTTCGAGCGGCGGCAACGCATCGAGCGCCCGCAGCCCCAGATCGTCGAGAAAGTCCTTGGTCGTGGCGTACAGACCCGGGCGTCCCGGCACATCTCGATGCCCGATCACCTCGATCCAGCCTCGATCCTCGAGTTGCTTGATGATCTGTGTGTTGACCGTCACGCCGCGAATCTCTTCGATATCGCCGCGCGTGACCGGTTGACGGTACGCGATGATCGCCAGCGTCTCCATCACCGCTCGCGAATACTTCGGCGGCTTCTCTGGATTCAGGCGATCAAGGTATTCACGCATGCGCGGACGGCTCTGGAAACGCCAGCCGGTGGCCAACGCCACCAATTCCACACCTCGGCCATCCCATTGCACGCGGATTTCCTCGAGCAGCGCGCGCACCGTGTCGCCAGACACGGCGTCATTGAAAAGCTTGCGCAGATCGCCGACCTTGAGCGGCTCCTGCGCGCAAATCAACGCGGTCTCGAGGACGAGTTTCGCCTCTTGGGTATTCATGTGCGACTAAGCAGACCGGGGGCTTGGCGACCCGGTATCAGGAATAAATGGATGCTTGGAACACGAGAAACGGTCGTAACCGCTTCGCATAAGCGCGCGCCCGATTGTGTTCGGTCGTAGTGACGGCGGCGCGACCTGAATGCTTCGAAACGACCTGCCGGGAAAACGCCCAGGCCGATTGTGCGGCGAGACGGACGTCCGGTATGTGCGCAATTATTACTGAAACACCGACGCCCGTAAAGCCTCGTCGACATTCCGACGTGCGGAAAGGGAAAACGATAGGTCAACGCACCATGATAGACTCTCCAAAAAACTTCAGGGGCCCTCATGACCACAGAAAACGGTCGCACTCCCATCGCTCAGCCCCGCTGTTCCACATGTTCGCTCGGGCAATTCTGCTTGCCGGTCGGCATTCCGGAACCCGAGCTGGAACGACTCGATGCACTGGTAAGCGAGCGCCGCCGCCTCAAGAAAGGCGACGTGCTGTACCACGCGAACGACGATCTGCACGCTGTCTACGGCATTCGCTTCGGTTCGCTCAAAAGTTGCGTCACGGCCCCCGACGGCCGCGAGCAAGTCGTCGGCTTCCACCTCCAGGGCGAACTCATCGGCCTTGACGCCGTGGCCGACCACCACCACCCGAGCACCGCCATCGCGCTCGAAGACAGCGAGCTGTGCATCGCCCGCTTCGGCGAACTGGAGACGTTGTCGCGTCAAGTGCCATCGCTCCAACGCCAGTTGCACCGCCTGATGAGCCAGGAAATCCGCAACGAGCACCAGCAACTGCTCGCGCTCGGCACCATGCGTGCCGAGGAACGTCTGGCCGTCTTCCTGCTCAACCTGTCCGAGCGGCTGTCCGCGCGCGGTTACTCCGCCCATGAATTCGTGCTGCGCATGAGCCGCGAAGAAATCGGAAGTTTCCTCGGCCTCAAGCTTGAAACCGTCAGCCGCCTGTTCTCACGCTTTGCACAAAACGGCATGATCGAAATCCGGCAGCGCCACGTCAAGATCATCGACGCCGCCGCGCTGCACGAACTCGCCGGCGTTCCCTGCTGACACCCGCCAACGGGGACGCACCAGCGTCCCCGCAGCCGAAGCTCCCGCCAGTGCGCCGTCACCCGCCATCGCTGCCTCGGATCTTACCGATACGCTAACGGCCCCGCCCCCACGTCGTGTTGCGCCAGATCAAGCGTCGCGCGCGATGGCGCGATTTTGCCCTCCCGACGTTCGACAAGCCCCGGCAAACGCTCCATAATCGGCGCGTTCTCCAGGCGCCCCCATTGCCTGGCGCTCCACCCCGTCGGAGGCTGCCGTTATGCCCGCTGCCATTTTTCTAAGTCCGGAAGACGCCGAGCACGCCTACTACGAAGCGCTGCGCGCCGGCGATACCGATACGCTGATGGACGTCTGGTCGGAAGACGAGGAAATCGTCTGCATTCACCCGGCAGGGCCCCGCCACGTCGGCCCGGCGGCGGTTCGCGAGAGTTGGCAGCAGATTCTTGCCAAGGACGGATTGCACGTCACGGCCAGTCATCTCCAGGTAGCGCGCAATCCGCTGTGCGCGGTCCATAACGTGCTGGAACAGGTACAGGTCGAGACCCGTCCCGAAGCCCGTTACGCCTTCGTGCTCGCCACGAACGTTTACATGAAGGAAGCCGATGGCTGGCGCCTTGTGCTTCACCATGCCAGCCCGGCGATCGGTCACGAGGACGCCGGCGCACAACTCACGCGGCCCCATCACCTGCACTGACGCTTCGTCGCGTTACGGCCTCGATAGGCCAGCCGATGGGTCGTCGCCGTCATCCCAATACGGCGCCGGCCCAAAGCGCGCCTGCAGGAATTCGATCAGCGCATGGGTTTTCGGCGGCACGAACGCCCGACTCGGGTAGACGGCCCAGATCGCCACCTCCTCCGCGAGCGGGTAGGCGGGCAACACCGGCACCAGCGCCCCGCTGCGCAGATGCGCGCCGACGTCCCACGTGGACTTGAGCGCAATGCCCAGGCCCGCCAAAACCGCGTCGCGCAGCACTTCCCCGTTATCCGACGCCAGACGCCCGCCGACACGCACGCTCAGCGGGCCACCGGGCGTCACGAACCGCCAATCGCGCTGCTCCCCCAGGATCAGGCAGTCGTGCGCAGCAAGCTCGCCTGGGTGCTTCGGCGCGCCGCGCGCCGCGAGGTACGCGGGCGACGCACACAATGTCCGGCGATTCGGGGCGAGCTTGCGAGCAACGAGCGTCGAGTCACGCAACGCCCCGACGCGAATCGCGAGATCCATGCCTGCCTCGATCAGGTCGACGACCCGATCCGTGAGCCGGAAGTCCAGCGAAATCCCCGGATAGCGCGCCAGGAAGGCCGACAAGGCGGGGGAAACATGCTGACGCCCGAACGACGAGGAGCATGACACCCGCAAACGCCCCTGAGGCGCTGCGTGCCCCTGCCCAACGCTTGCCATCGCTTGCGCCTCGGCCGCGAGCAAGGTCTGCGCGTCTCGCAGAAAGGCTTCCCCCTCTTGCGTGAGCGCCACCCTGCGTGTCGTCCGATGCAGCAACCGTGCCCCGAGCACACCTTCGAGTTGTGTCAGGCGCGTACTGGCCGTGGCCGGAGACAGCCCTTGCTCGCGCCCCGCGGCCGACACATTCCCGAGCGCCGCCACGCGCACGAACAACGCCACGGTATCGAGGTCCAATGCCATTTGATGGAATTTCCAAAAGATCTTTTCCGCATTATGCGAATTATCAAAGCAATCGACTAGCCTTAGTCTCTCGTTATCGCATCGGGGGTGTCGCCGGCGCACTGCCGGCTGCGCCCCGCCTATTCAGGAGAAAACAGATGAAAGCCGTCGGATTAACCCATTACCTGCCGATTGACGACCCGAAGTCGCTCGAAGACATCGAGCTGCCGACGCCAACACCCGCGGGGCGCGACCTGCTGGTCAAGGTCGAAGCGATTTCCGTGAACCCGGTCGACACCAAGGTTCGCGCCCCGAAAGATAAGGTCGAAGCCACGCCTCGCGTGTTGGGGTGGGATGCGGCGGGCACCGTCGCAGCCGTGGGCCCGGACGTCACCCTCTTCAAGGTTGGCGACCCGGTGTACTACGCGGGCAGCATCACGCGCCCAGGCGCGAACAGCGAGTTCCATCTTGTCGACGAGCGCATCGTCGGTCACATGCCCACGTCGCTCGACTTCGCGGGCGCCGCTGCCTTGCCACTCACGACGATCACGGCGTGGGAAGCCCTTTTCGACCGCCTTGGCATCGCTCCCGACGGCGGCGATGAGGGCAAGTCGATCCTCATCGTCGGCGGTGCCGGCGGCGTCGGCTCGATTGCCATTCAGCTCGCGCGACGCCTTGCCCATCTGCACATCGTCGCTACCGCGTCGCGCCCGGCATCGGCCGACTGGTGTCGTCAACTCGGTGCGCAACACGTGATCGACCATACCCAGGACATTCCGGCGCAGCTTCAGTCGATCGGCATGCCACAGGTGGATTTCGTACTGTGCCTGAACGACACCGACGCGCATTTCCCCGCCGTGGCGCAGGTCGTCGCCCCACAAGGCAAGATCTGCTCCATCGTGGAGAATGCGGGTCCGCTCGACATCGGTCTGCTCAAAAACAAGAGCGCCACGTTCGTCTGGGAGTTCATGTTCACGCGCGCCATGTTCGCAACGCCGGACATGATCGCGCAGCACACGCTGCTGACCGAAGTGGCACGCCGGGTCGATGCGGGTACGCTGCGCACGACGGTGGGCGAGGTCCTGGGCCCGATCAACGCGGTGAACCTGCGCCGCGCCCACGCGCAGCTCGAAGGCGGACGCACCATCGGCAAACTCGTGCTCGCCGGATTCTGACCGGCGCGCAGGGCGCGCATGGTTCCCGCCGTGTGCGCCGGCAACGAAAAACGGCGCTTGCCCTTCACAGGCAAGCGCCGTTTTTATGCGCTCTCGCGGCAGTACCGCCCGCCCGTCAATTGCCCGACGGCAGCGTGCCCTCGGGCAGTGCGAGCGCCTCGGTCGGATGCACGATCTCGCCGCCCAGCGCATTCACCCCGGCAATCAGTCGCTCGAACGCCGCGCCAACCAGTGCGGGGTCGCCCTTCACGCCCAGGTCGATATGTCGGCGCGCGTAGATCGCGCCACGCTGCGCGTCGCCCACGCTGGGCAGACTGAACACTTTCACGCCGCCATATTCGGCTTCGATGGCCTCCATGAGCGGCGTCAACGTCGACTCGGCCAACCCGAACACCAGCACCGATCGCTCGGCGTGCTTCGTCAGGTGATGCAACTCGGCGTAGTCCGTGTCGAGCACCCACGCCATCATCGGCCACGCCATGACCGGGAATCCCGGCATGAAGTGATGCCGCTCGACCGAGAACCCCGGAATCTTGTTGTACGGATTCGGTAGCACGCGCGCGCCGACCGGAAACTCGCCCATCTTCAGACGATGCCGGTTATCGGGTTGGCTCATGTCAGCACGGCCGTCGGGACTGGTGTCGGCGATGCGCTCCATGATGAGCGCCTCGGCTTCCGGCGTGAGCACGAGCGGGACATTGAGTGCCGCCGCGGCGCACTGACGCGTGTGATCGTCGGGCGTCGCCCCGATGCCGCCGGTGACGAAAACGATATCCTCGCTCGCAAACGTGCGTCGCAGCGTGGCCGTGATGCGCTCAGGGTCGTCACCCACATATTCGGCCCAGCCGAGTTGCATGCCGCGCTCGGTGAGCAGTTCGACGATCTTGGGGAGATGTTTGTCTTGACGGCGCCCGGAGAGAATCTCGTCGCCGATGATGATGATGCCGACCGCCATGATGCTTCCTTTATCTTGTCGTCAGGGCCTGGGGGGGGGAGCGCGCGGCGCCGCCCGGCGGCAGCGCGCAGTCACACGATTGTGCCACTTTCACGGCGAACCGTTCGACGACCCTCGCCCCGGCGGCAACGCAGGCGGCAGGTCCTCGCTCTCACGCGACGGCGGGCTCGCCACAGGCAACAGCGTTGCCCCGA
Organism: Pandoraea cepalis; assembly: GCF_902459665.1. Taxonomy (GTDB): domain Bacteria; phylum Pseudomonadota; class Gammaproteobacteria; order Burkholderiales; family Burkholderiaceae; genus Pandoraea; species Pandoraea cepalis. The sequence goes on from NZ_CABPSL010000009.1 coordinate 144,590, forward strand.
GCATCGGCTCGTGACGCGCCGCCTCGGCCGCGCGCAATCGCGACAATGCCCGCAGGCAATAGTGCGCGAACCACAACGCTGAAAATATGAAGATCACCACGTACAGCCAAATTGCCAGCAGCGCGATGACCGGGAACATCACGATCATGATGACCGACGACACCCACAGCAGCGTCGGCAATGAGCCGAGCAGCCCGGTTGCCACGCCGATTACCAGCAGTGGCAGACGCCGCTCGCGCACGATCCGGCGACGCTCCTCGGCGCTCGCGTGATACGCCAGCGCGTCGTACGTCATTACGCGATACGTCAGCCAGCCCCATAACAACGGCGGCACGATGGCGAAGAACGGCGGCACGAGCCACAGCGGCAGCGTGAGCAGCGCGGCGACGAGAAAGACCACGGTGGCGCCCAGCGACTGACCGAGACTGCCCCAGAACGAGCCGCCCTGCCGCGCTTCCAGATGAATGTAGTGGCGACGCGAGAGGTGACGCAACACCGCGGGCATCGACCACCCCGCGATGAGCAGCAGCGCCGTGACCACGATCAGCGGGATGAGCAGCGCGACGAGAATGAACGGCGCGAGCGCCATGCGCACGCTATCGATGCCGAAATAGCCGAAGAAGCGGTAGATCCATTGCGTGAACTGCCACTGTTCGAGCCAGACGCGCAGAAAATCGGTGAACGGCACCCAGCCGAACCAGATCACGGCGCCCCAGATCAGCCCGGAGACCACAAAGGGCATGGCGGTGAGCCACAGCATGCGCGGATGCAACAGGCTCACAAGCGCGCGGCCCAGCGCGCGAAGAATGTCATTCATGCAGTATCGATACGGTCGGTGCCGTCAGGACGAGAATCGGAATCCATCGCGTTGAGGACCGTGCGCCCCGAGCGGGGACGCTCGGTCGGTGTGGCGCCCTCGTCGCGATGTCCCGATGTTACAGCACCGGGGCGCGGTCGAAGAAATAGATCCCGTGAGGGGATCGTCCGACCGGAATGGTGTTGATCAGCTTGCGCTGCGTCATATCGATGATGCCGACCTTGCGGGCCCAGCGGAACGTCACCCACAGCGTCTTCCGGTCGGCCGAGAGTTCCATGTCGTCCGGTCCCGGCAGCAGGCCGGTGATGTTGCCGACGTTCGTGAGCGCCACCTGATCGACGATGCTGATCGTGCTCGACACGCGATTCGAAATCAGTACGTGCCTGCCATCGGCGAGCGATCGGAAGTTGTGCGCCCCCTTGCCCGTCGGGATCGTCTTGATCACCTTCTGATTGCGCCAGTCGACCACGGCGGCATAGTCCGCGCCGGTCATTCCCACGAGCAGGTATTTGTCCCCCGGCGTGAGCCACACCCCTGCCGGACTGTCGCCCACCTTCATCGTCCAGAGCACTTTCTGGGTAGCCAGATCGATGGCGGCGATCTCGTTGGACTGCTGCAACGAGATGAAGACAAGTTTGCTGTCCTGCGTGAAGACCAGGTGGCTCGGCATCTTCTTGAGGGGAATGCGCTGCGCCACGCTCAGGTTCTTGCCGTCATAGCGATACACGTCCACGCGATCCAGTCTCAGGGCGTTGGCGACGAACCACTTCTTGTCCGGCGAGAAGCCAATTTGGTACGGGTCTTCGACGTTCTCGATCTTGCGCTGCACCTGTCCCGTCTTCGGGTCGAGGAAGATGAGGTTGTTGCCGACCGAATTCGCCACGATGAGCGACTGATTGTCGGGCGTGGCCATGAGGTGATGCGGCTCCTTGCCAACCGGGAACGTCTGGATGACCTTCTGCGTCGCCTTGTCGATCAGGCTGACGCTGGCGTCGGCCGAGTTGAGCACGACCACGACACTGTCGGGCGCCGGCGCTGCAGCCTTGGCCGGCGCAGCGAGCGCCGCCAGACCGAAGGAAGCCACCAGACCGGCAGCGATCAGGAGTTTGCGCATTGCAGCGTCTCTCGGGAGAAAATTGGGCAGGAAAAGTGGCGAAAACGGCGCGTGGACCGCCCGTTCTCGATACGTCATAGCGACTCGCCATTGTAGGCCGGGAACACCCCGTCAACGCGCGTCCGGCGCACCTTTTTTACGTATCGAAACATAATTTCGACACTTTCTGACGTAGCGCAAACCGGCAAGCGGATGTCCCATCGAAATGGTGTCGGGGGTTGGCGTCGGGGCCGAACGCCGTCATTGCACGCGTGGGTTGGCATCCCCCGAATCAGCTTGGTCGCCAAGTCCGCGACGCTCGCCGGGATCAACGAGATCGCAGCGCTCGCAGCCATCGTTGCGCACGACGGCCGCGCCCCCAGCACGTCAGCGCTGTAACGCCTCCCAAACCTTGTGCAGACGCTTGACCGACACCGGCATGGGCGTGCGCAACTCCTGTGCGAATAGCGAGACGCGCAACTCCTCGAGCAGCCAGCGGAACTCCTCGAGTCGCGCGTCGCCCTGATCGCGGCGCTGCGACGTCGCCCGCTGCCAGTTCTGCAGCAACGGCCCCAGTTCGCTCATGGCGCGGGCGTCGCGGGTCGGATCCGCCTTGAGCTTGTCGATACGTCCGGCCATCGCCTTCAGATAGCGCGGAAAATGCGCCAGTTGCGCGTACGGCGTGTCGATCAGGAACCGCTTGCCGATCAGCCGTTGCAACTGTGCCGTCAGATCCGCATACGCCTGCGCGAACGGCTTGGCCTGGGCCAGCTTCTTCTGCAAGGTCGCGTACTCGGTGAGAATCTGTCCGGCCAGCCGCGCGATCTCCTGCGCGAGCAGCGTGAGGCGCCCCCGCCCCTCGTCCTTGCGCGCGACGAACGACGCGTTATCGCTCGGCCAAGGCAACTGCAGGCACGCACGCTCCAGCGCCAGATCGACGATCTGCTCCCGCAGTGCTTCTTGCGTCCCCAGGTTCATGTACTGCATCGCCATCTGCTGCAGGCCCGGGATGTTCTTCTCCAGATACTTCACCTGCTCGCGCAGTTGAATCGCGAAGAGCCGACGCAGACCCGCGCGATGCTGCCGTTGCGCTTCGTGCGGATCGTCGAACACTTCGAGATCGCAGTGATCGCCGCGCTCGACCAACGCCGGGTAGCCGAACAACGTCTGACCGCCGCGACGGATTTCCAGCATCTCGGGCAGTTCGCCGAAGCTCCACGTCGTGAGGTTGTCGTAGCGGCCGGGCTCGACAGCGGCCGCTGAAGGTGCTGCCTGCGTGCCCGCCCGTCCCGCACCACGCGCCTCGCCGCGCGCCGCCGGCGACGTCGTCGCCGATGCACCATGTGCGTCGGGCTCGACGGCGGAACCACGGGTCGGCGTCGCACCACTCTTCGCCGCCAACTGCTGAAATGTGCGCTGCGCCTGCTGACCGAGTTCGGCACGCAGTTGCGGGAGATTGCGTCCCATGCCGAGTTGACGCCCGTGTTCGTCGATCACCTTGAAGTTCATCGACAGGTGCGCCGGAAGCATTTCGAACTTGAAGTCACTGGACTTGAGCATGACGCCGGTCTGTTCGCGCGCGTCGGCGATGAGGGCATCGAGCAGCGCGCCCTGTCCGAACGTCGCCCGGTCGACGAAGCCGGCCGCAAACTCGGGCAACGGAACGAAGTGACGCCGCAGCTTCTGCGGCAGCGACTTCATCAGCAGGTGCGCCTTCTCTTTGAGCATGCCCGGCACCAGCCATTCGCAGCGGCGCGCGTCGACCTGATTGAGCGCGTAGAGCGGCACGGCGAGCGTTACGCCATCGCGCGGCGAGCCCGGTTCGAAGTGATAGCCGAGCACCATGTCGATGCCCGCAATGGCCGTCTTCTTCGGGAACAAGTCGGTCGTGACGCCCGCTGCCTCGTGACGCATCAGATCGTCGCGCACGAGGTAGAGCAGCTTCGGCGAGCCCTTGGCCGTTTCGCGATACCAGTGCTCGAAGCTCGCGCCGTCGTAGAGATCGGCGGGGACATGGGCATCGTAATACGCGTAGATCAGTTCGTCGTCGACAAGCACGTCCTGGCGGCGCGACTTGTGTTCGAGCTGCTCGATGTCGGCGATCAGCTTGCGATTGTGGGCGTAGAACGGGAGCTTGGTCTCCCATTCGCCTTCCACGAGCGCACTGCGCAGGAAGATTTCTCGGGCGCGACGCGGATCGCGCGGGCCGAAGTTCATCCGTCGGCGCGCATAGATCGTCAGGCCATAGAGCATGCCGCGTTCGTACGCCACGACTTGCGCGGCCTTCTTCTCCCAATGCGCGTCGGAGAGCGACGTCTTCACCAGGTGCTTGCCGACACGTTCGATCCACTCCGGCTCGATCCGGGCGATGCATCGTGCGTAGAGCCGGCTCGTCTCGACGAGTTCGCCGGCCATCACCCAGCGCCCGGCCTTCTTCACGAGCGACGATCCCGGCCAGATGTGGAACTTGATGCCGTGCGCGCCGAGGAAATGCGGATCGTCGTCGGCCTTGCAGCCGATGTTGCCGAGCAGGCCCGCGAGCAAGGCAAGATGCACCTGCTCGTAAGTCGCCTCCGACGCGTTGATGCGCCATCCCTGTTCGCGCACGACGGTGAGCAACTGGCTATGCACGTCGCGCCATTCGCGCAGGCGCAATTGCGACAGGAAGTTGTCGCGGCAGGCTTGTCCGAGCAGCCGGTTCGACTTCTTGTGCGCGATCGCCTCTTCGAACCACTGCCAGATCTTGAGCCACGAGAGGAATTCGGAGCGTTCGTCGGCAAACTTGCGATGGGCGTTGTCGGCGGCGTCCTGCGCTTCGAGGGGGCGGTCACGCGGATCCTGCACGGCCAGCGCACTCGCGATGATGAGGACTTCGCGCAGCGACTGCTGGTCGCGCGCCGCCAGAATCATGCGGCCCACGCGGGGATCGAGCGGCAGACGCGCCAGTTCGCGCCCAAGCGGGGTGAGCTGGTTGGTGTCGTCGACCGCGCCGAGTTCGCCCAACAGTTGATAGCCGTCGGCAACGGCCCGGCCGGGCGGCGGTTCGATGAACGGGAATTCCTCGACCTTGGCGAGCCGCAGCGACTGCATGCGCAGAATGACGGCGGCAAGCGACGAGCGCAGGATTTCCGGATCCGTGAAGCGCGCGCGCGCCTGGAAGTCAGCTTCGTCGTACAGACGAATACACACGCCGTCGGCCACGCGGCCGCAGCGCCCCGCGCGCTGGTTGGCGGCGGCCTGCGAGATCGGCTCGATCTGTAGTTGTTCGACCTTGTTGCGGTACGAGTATCGCTTGACGCGCGCGGTACCGGCATCGACCACGTAGCGAACACCCGGCACCGTGAGCGAGGTTTCCGCCACGTTGGTGGCCAGCACGATACGGCGCGCGTTGGACGGTTTGAACACGCGCTCCTGCTCGGGACCCGAGAGGCGCGCGAAGAGCGGCAGAATTTCAGTGTGCGGCGGATGATGCTTGCGAAGCGACTCGGCCGCCTCGCGGATTTCGCGCTCGCCGGGCAGGAAGACGAGCACGTCGCCGGCGCCTTCGCGGCACAGTTCGTCGACGGCGTCGACGATCCCGTCCATCAGGTCCCGTTCGCGATCGCGCGCGCTGGCGCGGCTGCCTTCGCGCCCCAGCGCGTTCGCGATGCGCGCATCGTCCTGGATCGGGCGGTAGCGCACTTCCACGGGGTACAGGCGCCCGCTCACTTCGATGACCGGCGCTGGGCGCAGGTGGTCGCCCTCGCCCGTGCCGAAATGGCGGGCGAAGCGATCGGCGTCGATGGTGGCCGACGTGATGATGACTTTCAGGTCGGGCCGACGCGGCAGCAACTGCTTGAGGTAGCCGAGCAGAAAGTCGATGTTCAGGCTGCGCTCGTGCGCCTCGTCAATGATGAGGGTGTCGTACGCGCGCAACAGCGGATCGGTCTGCGTCTCGGCGAGCAGAATGCCGTCGGTCATCAGTTTGACGGACGCGCCGTGGGACAAGGTATCGTTGAAGCGCACCTTGAAGCCGACGATGTCGCCAAGCGGGGTGTTGAGTTCGTCGGCGATGCGGCGCGCGGTGGCCGACGCGGCGATCCGACGTGGTTGGGTGTGGCCGATCAGGCCGGTGCCGCCCGCGCCAAGCCCGCGGCCGAGCGCGAGGCAGATTTTGGGAAGCTGAGTGGTCTTGCCCGAGCCGGTCTCGCCGCTCACGATGACGACCTGATGGCCGGCGATGGCGCGCGCAATCTCGTCGCGCCGGCCGGAGACGGGCAGCGCCTCGGGAAAGACGATGTCGGGAAGCGGATTGGCGGCGGCCTGGCGCGCCGCGAGGCGTTCGGCGTCGCGCGCGGCGCGCTCGGCCGGCGTCGTGCGTCGCCCTGTTGCCGGGTTCGGGCCGCCGGCCTGCCCCGTGTTCGCGGGTTTGGGCAGCCTGGCGGGCTTTGGAGTCGACGCGGTGACCGTGGGTTGGGCGCGCGTATGCCCCGGAGCCATCACTTTCGGCTTCGGGGGCGGAGATTGTCGATTTCGTTCATCACTTGCCATGGGCGCGCATTATATAATCTGCGGATGTTTGCGCACGTACACTCATGCTGACCGAACCCGACCCCGCCCTACAAGACGAAGAGACCGCCCACCAAGCCCAGTTCGTGGACTGGCTGCGATCGGTCGCCCCTTATATCCATGCGTTCCGCGACAAGACCTTCGTGGTCGCCTTCGGTGGCGAACTCGTCGCGGCGGGCGGACTCGACACCCTGATTCAGGATGTCGCGCTGCTGTGCGCGATGGGCATGCATATCGTGCTGGTGCACGGTTCGCGACCGCAGGTCGAGGAGCAGATGCGCCTGCGACATATCGAGTCGCACTTCGCCCAGCAGTTGCGCATTACCGACGCGGCCGCGCTCGAAGCGGTGAAGGAAGCGGCCGGGGAACTGCGGCTGGACATCGAAGCGTCGATCAGCCAGGGGCTGCCGAACACGCCCATGGGCAATGCGCGCATCAGCGTCGTGTCGGGCAACTTCGTGACGGGGCGCCCGGTGGGCATCGTGGACGGCGTGGATTTCCAGCACACCGGCGTGGTTCGCAAGGTCGATGCCGAGTCGATTCGCCTGTCGCTGGCGAGCGGCAAGATCGTGCTGCTCTCCCCGCTGGGCTTCTCCCCGACCGGTCAGTCGTTCAATCTGACGATGGAAGATGTGGCGTCGTCGGCGGCCATCGCGCTGCGTGCCGACAAGCTGATTTTCATCACGGAAACGCCCGGCGTCATGAACGAGTACAACGAGTTGCAGCACGAACTCACCCTCGAAGACGCCCAGCGCCTGCAGTCGCAAGGTACGCTCGACCGCGATTCGGCGTTCTATCTTAAGTACGCGACGCGCGCCTGCCGGGCGGGTGTCGGCCGTGCCCACATCGTGCCCTTCGCGCTCGACGGCAGCATGCTGCTCGAACTGTTCTCGCACGACGGCGTGGGCACCATGATCTCGTACGAGAACCTGGAGAGCCTGCGCGAAGCGACGATCGACGACGTCGGCGGCATTCTGCAGCTCATCGAACCGCTGGAGGCAGACGGCACGCTGGTGCGACGCGGTCGCAACCAGCTGGAGCGCGACATCGATCACTTCTCGGTCATCGAGCACGATGGTCGCCTGTTCGGCTGCGCAGCACTCTATTCGTATCCGATGGAACGCATCGGGGAGATGGCCTGCCTGACCGTCGACCCGGAAGCGCAAGGCTCCGGGGACGGCGAACGCCTGCTCAAACACATCGAGCAACGCGCCCGTGCCCGCGGTCTGGATCGCCTGTTCGTCCTCACCACGCGCACCGAGCACTGGTTCCTCAAGCGCGGCTTCGTCAAGGCAGGCGTCGACGATCTGCCGGCCGACCGCCGACGCCTGTATAACTGGCAACGCCGCTCGCTGGTGCTCATCAAGAAGCTGTAACGAAGGGCAGGCAGGCGGCGCACGCCCAAGGCCCCCCTTGTGTCTCGCGCCGTTGTCCCCATCTACCGCTCTCGGCCGCAGCGCGCTTTTTCGTCGCATGTCGATTCCCCCAAAGGGTTTCGACTCAAGCGCCCAACATTCATTCACGCCCCACCAAGATCACGAAGGAGTTCCCCATGGCTCGCATGATTCAATGCGTCAAACTCGGCAAAGAAGCCGAAGGTCTCGATTTCCCCCCCATGCCCGGCGAACTTGGCAAACGCCTCTGGGAAAGCGTCTCGAAAGAAGCCTGGGCCGGCTGGCTCAAGCAACAAACCATGCTGATCAATGAAAATCGCCTGAATATGGCCGATCCGCGCGCCCGCCAATACCTCGTCAAGCAAACCGAAAAGTATTTCTTCGGAGACGGCGCCGATGTCGCTCAAGGCTATGTGCCGCCGCCCTCTGAGTAAACGCCTCCCCCCCGACGGATCGGGGCCCCTTTCCGCCGCTCAGACATAAACCCAACTCGCTGCAGAAAGGGGCCCCGATCCGTCCCCGCATACGCCCTATGGCACCATGCCACCGGCGTCGGGAAACAGGCAGGCGAATAGGCTCGTATGCTTTTTTTCTCGATTGGGATCTGCTGGATGTGCTGGTCAGGCGGGCGTCGTGCCACCCACGGCCGCCTTGCCAGCCGAAGCCGCTCCGCAGTGGTGGCAGAAATGCGCGAACGCGTTTTTGCGCGCATCGCACACACCGCAATGGTCAAACAGGCAAATGCCACAGTGCACGCAGTAATCGCGATTCGGATCGTCCAATTTCACCGGACGCTCACACCCCGGACACACCGACTTCGCCAACCGCGCCTGCGCCAGATCGTACGACAACGTCTTGCGACGCTCTTCGTCCGGTAACTGCTCCTCCGCCCTCTGCCTCGCCAGGTATCGCTGCAACGACACGATGGCGTAGCGTCCGATCATCACCGTGAGCACAATGCCCACGAGGTACCGCACATATCCACCGTAGTCCGGCAAGTACGGCACCAGCTCTACGAAGAACGCAAACAGCGCGAAGAAGATGAAGCCCCACACGAATGGCCACCACGTGCTTTTGCGCTGGCGCACAAAGAGCCATCCCGCCACCACCAGTAATGGCAGCGTAAGCGCAAGCCGAATGCCGAATACTTTCAAATCCTGCGCACGCTGGATCGCCGCAAGCTTTTCTCCCGCCGCCGTGTTCAGCGCATAGCGCGCCATGCGCGCCGACTGCACCGCGCGCTGGGCATCCAGCTGTTTTGCCTCGAGGGCATCGACTTGCGTCTGGACGTCGCGCTGCGCCGCCTTCAAGGCATCGAGCGCCTGCGTGCGCGCAACGAGCTCCGTATCCTGACTGGCCTGCGCCGTCGCCGTACGCGTGGCCACCCAATCGTTGAACGACTCTCGCGCACTGCGATACGCCGTACTCCGCGCCTTGAGCTGCAAACGCGCCGTCTCCAACCGGCTCTCGACATCTTCGAGCTGTGCCTGCGCCTGCTTGATGGCGGCGTCGGCACTGGCCGCCTGCCCGCGATCGACGAACGAGTCGAGCGTCGGCGCAGGCGCTACGCCCGGCAATTTGTCAACGACGAGCCCACCCAGGCCAATGAGGAACGCCGCAAATAACACGGCGATCAGCCACAGGCCACGGCGGAACCAGGTTTCGGGAAGACGACGCGATCCAGCCATCCTGCCCTCCCGGGATCAGTTGTGGTAGTCGAGCGTGCGCACGCCTTGCGGCGTACCCATGAGCGTGATGTCCGCGCCGCGCTGTGCGAAGAGCCCTACGGTCACGACGCCCGGGATCTGGTTGACCTGCGCCTCGAACGCCACCGGATCGAGGATCTGCAGCCCGTGGACGTCAAGAATCGCACACCCATTGTCGGTCATGTACGGGCTGCCGTCGGCACGCACCCGCGCCTGCGGCTTGCCACCCAGCGCCGTCAGCGCACGGGCGACGCTCGCCTGCGCCATCGGGATCACTTCGACCGGCAGCGGAAAGACGCCAAGCACGGCAACTTCCTTGGACGCGTCGACGACGCACACGAATTCCTTCGCCACCGAGGCGACGATCTTCTCGCGCGTGAGCGCCCCGCCGCCGCCCTTGATCATGTGGCCAAGCGCGTTGATCTCGTCGGCACCGTCGACGTAGACCGGCAGGCTGTCGATCTGGTTGAGGTCGAAGACTTCGATGCCATGTTTGCGCAGACGCTCGGTGCTGGCCTCGGAACTGGAGACGGCGCCGCGATAGCGGCCCTTGTGGACGGCGAGCGCGTCGATAAAGCAGTTCGCGGTGGACCCGGTGCCCACGCCGATCACGCTGCCCTCGGGCACGTGCTGGTTCACATAGTCGGCGGCGGCCTCGCCGACCAAGCGCTTGAGTTCGTCCTGGGTCATGGGGATTTCCGGCAAAGTTTGGTAAAGTCGGAAGTTTACCGGAGTCAGGCGGGCCGCGCCGTTTTTCATCGCCCGGTCGCATCCCGGACTTCATGTCACGCAGTGCATTTCTCGCAAGGCCGCTCTCATGAATCAGCTCGACCAGCTCAAACGCCACACGATCGTTGTTGCCGACACCGGCGACTTCCAGGCGATGGACGCCTACAAGCCGCAAGACGCCACGACCAACCCGTCGCTGATTCTCGGTGCCGTCCAGAAGGACGCCTACCGCCCGATGCTCACCCGCATCGTCAGTGAACACCGCGCGGAATCCACCGCGGAGATCATCGACCGTCTGCTGATTGCCTTCGGGCGGGAGATTCTGGACATCGTGCCGGGTCGCGTGTCGACGGAAGTGGACGCGCGACTGTCGTTCGATACGGCCGGCACGGTGGTCCGTGCGCGCAAGCTCATCGCCATGTATGAGGCGCAAGGCATCGAGCGCGACCGCGTGCTCATCAAGATTGCTTCGACGTGGGAAGGCATTCGCGCGGCCGAGATTCTCGAGCGCGACGGAATTCGCTGCAACATGACGCTGCTGTTTTCGCTGGTGCAAGCGGCGGCCTGCGCCGAGGCAGGCGCCCGGCTGATTTCGCCGTTTGTCGGTCGAATCTACGATTGGTACAAGAAGTCGGCGGGTGCGAACTGGGTCGAGGCGGACAACGCGGGAGAGCACGATCCGGGCGTGCGCTCAGTGGCCGCCATCTATCGCTATTACAAGCACTTCGGCCATGACACGGAAGTCATGGGTGCGAGCTTCCGCTCGACCGGGCAGATCCTGGCATTGGCAGGCTGCGATCTGCTGACGATCAGCCCCGCCCTGCTCGAACAACTCCGCACGACACAGAGCGAAGTGCCTCGACGGCTCGACGCGAAGGACGCCCGCGCCGCGAGCATCGATCGCGTGAAAACGGATGAGCCGTCGTTCCGCTTTGCGCTCAACGACGATGCCATGGCGACCGAAAAACTCGCGGAAGGGATCCGCGCGTTTGCCGCCGATGCGATCAAGCTGGAAGCGCTGATCGACGCGGCACGCTAAACGACCCCTGCGACGTGCCCGGCAATCTTGCGCCGGGCGTCGCTGGCTTGGCTTCGCGCCGCTGACCTCACGTCCTTGACGTCATCCCCTCGGCGTGAAGTCGCTCACTTCACGTTTGTCACTTGGCGCCTTTGGCCGCCACTGCGCGCTGGCGTACCGCTTCGTACAGGCAGACGGCGCTCGCTACCGAAACGTTCAGGCTTTCGCAGCCGCCCGCCATCGGAATGCTCATCAGCTCGTCGCAGTGCTCGCGCACCAGTCGGCGCATGCCCTCGCCTTCCGCCCCCATGACAATCGCCATCGGCCCGGTGAGCTTGGTGCGGTAGATGTCGGCAGGGGCGTCGTCGGAGGTGCCGACCACCCAGATACCACGCTCCTGCAATTCCCGAAGCGTGCGCGAGAGGTTCGTCACCATGATGTAAGGCACGGTTTCCGCCGCACCGCTGGCCACCTTGGCGGCGGTCGCATTCAGACCGACGGCGCGATCTTTCGGTGCGATGACCGCGTGCGCCCCGGCCCCGTCGGCCACACGCAGGCACGCGCCGAGGTTGTGCGGATCGGTCACGCCGTCGAGCACGAGCAACAGCGGCGGCCCGGAAATACCGTCGAGCAATTCGTCGAGGTTCAGCGCCAGCGACACTTCCTGAGCACGCGCGACCACGCCTTGATGGCGCGACGAACCGGCCATGCCGTCCAGGCGCTTGCCGTCGGCCTGAATGACCTTGACCTTTACGCCCGGGGCGCCCTTGAGCGACTCAACGTGCTTCAGGAAGTCCGTCATGCGGCGATCGCGCCGGCTCGGATCGTAGTATATCTCTTCGACGCTACCGGCATCGTGGCGCAGACGCGCCGTCACGGCATGGAAGCCGAACAGCAATTTCAATTGACTCATTTCACATCCTCAAAATAGCGTGTGCCGGCACGGCCGCCGACAACGGGCGCCGCACAAAGCACGACGGCGGCGGAGCCCGCATGAGCCACCGCCGCCGCAATCCATCGCGGACCCCTGTTGCCGGTCACCGCCGGCACAAGGCGCCCATCTTACTGCAAACCCTCCGCCGCGCTGCGCGAATCAACGACGCGGCTTCTTCGCCGGACCTCCTGGACGCTTCACCGGCGCCTTGCCGCCTCCCGACTTCGCTGGCGAGGTGGCGCCTCGCTCAGCCCGCTCAGCCCGCGCGGCATTCACTTTTACGGACTTCGGCTTGGCGGCGTGCTTGCCCGCCGGGGCCAGTTGCACGCCGTTGAGCAGCGCGCCGCCCTTGGGCATCTGGCGAATGCCCGGCCGGGCAGCGGCGGAACCCGCCGAACCGGCCAGTCCGGGCGCACCGGCGGCGGGGGCCGGCACCGGTGCGCCGCCGCGCTCGGTGCGACCCGACGTTTTCGCCAGCGTGCGCGCGTTGACTTCGCGCACAAGACGGAAGTCGATCTTGCGCGCGTCCAGGTCTACACGGCTCACCTGCACGCGCACGCGGTCGGTCAGTCGATAGCGGATGCCGGTGCGCTCGCCGCGCAGTTCGTGGCGGACTTCGTCGAACTGGAAGTAATCGCTGCCGAGCTCCGTGACGTGCACGAGGCCTTCGATAAAGAGATCGTCGAGCTGCACGAAGATGCCGAACGAGGTGACGGCGCTGACGGTGCCGCCGTACTCCTCGCCGAGCTTGTCGCGCATGAAGTAGCACTTGAGCCACGCTTCGACGTCGCGCGAGGCTTCGTCGGCACGACGCTCATTCGCCGAGCAATGCAGGCCCAGCTCGTCCCAGATGGCATCGTGCTTCTTGGTGCCTGCGGCCTTCTTGGCTTTCCCGGCGGCGGAGTCGTCGGCCTTCTGGAGCTTGCGCGCGTGCGGCGACAGGCCGGTCGTCATTTCCACACCCGCCGGGACTTCGGGCTCGTACTTCTTGCCCGCCAGAATCGCCTTGATGGCACGGTGCGTGAGCAGGTCCGGGTAGCGGCGAATCGGGCTGGTGAAGTGCGCGTAGGCGGGATACGCCAGACCGAAGTGGCCGATGTTGTCCGGACTGTAGACGGCTTGCTGCATCGAGCGCAGGAGCATCGTCTGGAGCATGGGTGCGTCGGGGCGCGACTCGATCTGCGTCATCAGGTCCGCGTAATCGGACGTTGCAGGCTCGTCGCCACCGCCGAGCGACAGCCCGAGCGTCTTGAGGAACGTGCGCAGCACCTGGAGTCGTTCGCCCGACGGACCGGCGTGAATCCGGTACAGGCCCGCCTGCTTGTGACGCTTGAGGAGGTCGGCGGCGCACACGTTGGCCGTGAGCATGCATTCCTCGATGAGACGGTGGGCATCGTTGCGCGTGCGCGGCAGGATCTGTTCGATCTTGCCTTGCGCGTTGCAGACGATATACGTCTCGGTCGAATCGAATTCAATGGCCCCACGCGTCTTGCGCGCTTTCGCGAGCACTTTGTACAGCTCATACAGGTTCTGCAGATGCGGCAGCAGCGCGGCGCGGCGTTGCGCTTCGGGGCCTTTGGTGTTGCCGAGAACGGCGGCCACTTCGGTGTAGGTCAGGCGTGCGGCCGAGTGGATCACGGCCGGATAGAACTGATAGGCCTTGACTTCGCCGTTCGGGGCAACGAGGGCGTCGCACACGAGGACACAGCGATCCACATCGGGATTGAGCGAGCACAAGCCGTTCGAGAGCTTTTCCGGCAGCATCGGAATGACGCGTCGCGGGAAGTAGACCGATGTGCTGCGCGTCAGGGCGTCCGCGTCGAGGGGGCCGCCCGGAGTCACATAATGCGAGACGTCGGCGATGGCGACGATCAGGCGGAAGCCATCGCTGCGGCCGACCTTGGCCGGCTCGCAGTACACGGCATCGTCGAAGTCGCGCGCATCTTCTCCGTCGATGGTGACGAGCGGCACGTCGCGCAGATCGATGCGGTGACGCAGATCAGGCGCACGCACTTCATCGGGCAGCGCCCCGGCAGCAGCGAGCGCTTCGGCGGAGAACTGGTGGGGCACGCCGTACTTGCGCACGGCGATTTCGATTTCCATGCCGGGGTCGTCGATGTCGCCAAGGACTTCCGAGACGCGGCCGATGGGCTGGCTATAGCGGCTGGGGTAATCGGTGAGTTCGACGGACACGACCTGACCGACCTTGGCCTTGCCCTGGGCGCGCGGCGGGATCAGGATGTCATGGCCGATGCGCTTGTCTTCCGGGGCGACGACCATCACGCCGTTTTCGTTGAGCAGGCGACCGATGACGTGCGTGTTGGCACGGCTCACCACTTCAACGATATGCCCTTCCGGACGGCCTCGGCGATCGTAGCCGGCAACGCGCAGAAGGACGCGGTCGTTGTGCATGACCTTCTTCATCTCTTCGCTGGGAAGGAAGAGGTCGTCGCCGCCCTCGTCGCGCACGGCGAAACCGTAGCCGTCGCGGTGACCGATGACACGGCCGGCGATGAAGTTCGAGGGGTGGGTCAGTTGATAATAGCCGTGGCGGTCGAGGCGAATCTGGTCATCGCGCTCCATGGCGGCGAGGCGCTTGAAGAAGCCTTCGCGCTCCTGCTTTTTGATCGCCAGGGCTTCGGCGATATCGTTGGCGGACAGCGCGGCATCGGCGGTGCGCAGGACACCGAGGATTTCTTCGCGGCTCGGAATCGGATAGGGATATTTGCTCAAAGGTCGGTAGCGTTGCTGTGCCGGTTGAGTCCGGCCGAGGGGCACATCTGGCGCCCGACGGTCCGTGGTGTTGTGCGTCGCGCGAAAACGCGGGGTCGCACAGTCAGGGACAATCATACGGCAAACCTCGCGAAAACTGCCACCTATGCGGAATTTGAGCGTGGGCTTGCAGGCGGGTGAGAAAAAAGAAAAATTATTCCACCCAAGTGTTGACAGTGCCGCACGGCGTACGCATAATCTCACTTCTTCGCGGCGAGCAAGCAGTCAGCAAGTCGACGAGGCCCAGATGGCGGAATTGGTAGACGCACTAGTTTCAGGTACTAGCGGGTAACACCGTGGAGGTTCGAGTCCTCTTCTGGGCACCAAAAATTCAAGAAAGCCGATGATCGAAAGATCATCGGCTTTTTTCATGCGCGCTCGCCCACCGTCCGCCCCTCCCCCTCCCCCTCCCTTCCCGAGCGCCGACGCCGGTACAGCGCACTGCCAACCATCGATGCCGATCGATCGGAGACCGAGCACGATGTGCGTCACCGCGCGAGCGATTCGCAAAATATGTCGCGCGCGCGTCACGCCACACGCGCCCTCCGTCCAGACGTCGAGCGAAATCGGTAGAATTTGCCTCATAAAAAATTGAATATTGCTCAACGGCCATCCAAGGGGTTGGGCGTGCCGCGCGTGTTGCGCGTATTCGATTTCGGTTGCTTGATACTTGTTGGGAATGACATGCCTGCCTTCACTCGCGGTGAGCTTGCCGATTTGAACGTCTTTGTCACGATCTGCCGCCGGCAGAGTTTTCGGGAGGCCGCCACCGAACTGGGGGTAACGACCTCGGCCCTGAGTCACGCGATGCGCAATCTGGAAGCGCGCCTGGGCGTGAAGTTGCTGAACCGCACAAGTCGCTCCGTGTCGCCAACGGCCGCGGGCGCCGCACTGGCGAAGGAGCTGGAACAGGGCCTCGAGCAGATTGCCTCGGCCATTGGCGCATTGGACCGCTACCGTGCGTCGCCGGCCGGGCGTTTGCGACTGAATGTGCCGCGCGATGCGGCGCGGTTGCTGCTGGATCCGATTCTGCCGCGATTCGTGGCGTCGTATCCGGACATCGAATTGGATGTCACGGTGGACGATCGGATGCTCGACATCGTGGCGGAAGGTTTCGACGCCGGGATGCGGTATGGCGACACGGTGCCGGGCGACATGATCGCAACGCCGCTTACGCGCGCGCTGAAGTGGATCGTGGTCGGGTCGCCCGCGTACCTCGCGCGGCATGGCCGACCAAAGGTGCCGCAGGATCTGATGTCGCACAATTGCATCCGGATGCGCCTGGGCGACAACACGCTCTACAAGTGGGAGCTGGGCAATGGGCCAACGGCGATCGAACTGGATGTGCCGGGGGCGCTTAGCATCAACGAGAGCGACGGCGTGATTGCGGCGGCAACGGGCGGCCTGGGGTTGGCCTACGTGTTGGAGCGAAACGTGTCGCAGGCACTGTCCAGCGGCACGCTCGAAGCCGTGTTGACGGACTGGGCCGTCGACGGGCCGCCCCTGTCGATGTATTACCCGAGCCGACGTCAAACGCTTCCGGGATTGCGCCATTTGATCGACATGATTCGCTCGGAGCATATGGGCCACGCCGCCTAACGTGGCGGCGCCACCGATCAGGTAGGTCGCCCCCCCGATTTATCATTTTTTGCCGCAAATCGCTTGACAGTATGTAAGCCCCTCGGCATAATCTTGCTTCTTCGTAGCGAGCAAGCAGCAAGCGAGCTGACGAAGCCCAGATGGCGGAATTGGTAGACGCACTAGTTTCAGGTACTAGCGGGTAACACCGTGGAGGTTCGAGTCCTCTTCTGGGCACCAAAAATTTAAGAAAGCCGATGATCGAAAGATCATCGGCTTTTTTCATGCATGCCCGGACGGAGATCGCATCATCGAGCTAGATCGTTTACTGCAATCGCAGGGCTTCGGCAGTCGCAAGATGTGCCGCAAACTCATTGTCACCGGTGCCTTTGCCATCGACGGCGTGGTGCACGACAATCCGCGCGAGTCGTTGGACCCGCAAGGTCTGCAATTCACGCTCGACGGCGAGCCGTGGGAATATCGCGAACACGTCTACGTGCTGCTCAACAAGCCGCAAGGCTATGAGTGCTCCACGAGCCCGACGCATCACGAAGGCGTGCATTCGCTTCTCCCGTTGCCGATGGCCGTGCGCGGCGTGCAGCCGGCCGGTCGCCTCGACCAGGATACGACCGGCATGCTGCTGCTCTCCGACGACGGTGCGTTCCTGCATGCCATGATGTCACCGCGTCGCCACGTGCCCAAGCGGTACGTGGCCACGACCAAGCATCCGGTCACCGACGACATGTTGCAGGCCTTGCGCGACGGCGTATTGCTGCGCGACGAGACGGAGCCGCTCGCCGCGACGGATGTCATGCGTGCCTCGTCTCACGAGATTGCCATGACGATCACGCAGGGCAAATACCATCAGGTCAAACGGATGGTCGCCGCCGCAGGCAATCGAGTGGAAGCGCTGGTCAGAATCGCGATCGGCGGTCTGCCGATGGGCAATCTTGCGTTGGGCGAATGGCGCTACCTGGCGCCGGACGAACTGTTGTCGCTACCGTACGAAGTGCCCGCCGCCGGCAAATGAGCGCCGCGGGTTGGCGTTGACGTTGAAGGCGACGTTGATGTTGACGTTGAAGGCGACGATAGCGGTGATCCGACCCGCGCGGGTCGGATGTGTCAGCTCTGGCGGCCTTCGAGCGTGAATTGCGCGCCCTTGTCCTGGCCGAGCGTCTTGACGAGATACGGCAGCGTTGTCTTGAGGGTGTCCTGCAACATGTACGGCGGATTCACAATGAACATGCCGCTACCGTGCAGGCCCATACCGCCCGGCACCGGATTGCACACGGTCAGCGACGCATTCACCCAGTTCTTGATCGGCTGCCCGTTGATCGTGAGCCGCTTCATGCGCTCCGGCAACTGCGCCGCCTCACGACGCTGCACCAGGGGATACCACACGGCATACATCCCCGTCGGAAAGCGGTCGAGTCCCTCCTGCACGGTCTGCGTTGCACGCGTGTAATCGCGCTTGTCTTCGTACGACGGATCAATCAGCGTGAATGCCCGGCGCGATGCCGGCGGCAGAATCGTCTTGAGCCCCGCAAACCCGTCGGCACCAAAAATCATCGTACGACGCGCCACTTCCCGCCCTTGCGCCTCGAAGTTTTCGCGCAGCACGTCCTGTTCGGTCGGATGCATCTCGAACAACCGCAACCGATCGCGATCCCCAAGCAGTTGCAGCGCAAAGAACGGTGAGCCCGGGTAATAGCGCAGCTTGCCGTCCGGATTGAATTCGCGCACCAACGTCACGTAGTCTGCGAGCGGCGGCGGCAGATCGTCGCGCGTCCAGAGACGGCCGATACCGGTCTCGAACTCACCGGTCTTGTCGGCCCATTTGCCGTCGAGCGCGTAACCGCCTGCGCCCGCATGCGTGTCGATGTACCAGAACGCTACGTCCTTCTGGCGCATGTAATCGATGCATTCAACGGCGATAAAGTGTTTCAGCACGTCGGCGTGGTTGCCGGCGTGAAAGGCGTGGCGGTAGCTGAACATTAGGCAGATCCTGATTCGTCAGGCGCGATTGTAGCCGACGACGCGCCCACACGGCGTTTCCGGGCTTGCACGCTGCCGCTTTGACTCGTCGCCAACGCCTTCGCTTTCACCGCCTTGTGACGAGGACAGGCGACCAGATGATCGTTCACCAGACCCGCCGCCTGCATGAACGAATAGCAGATCGTCGAGCCCACGAAGGTAAAGCCCGCTTTCTTCAGCGCCTTGCTCATCGCATCGGAGACGGCGGTGCTCGCCGGCACCTCGCCAAGCGCTGTCCAGCGGTTCTGCAACGGTTCGCCGCCCACAAACTGCCAGACAAAGTCGCTGAATCGCGTGCCCGCGGCCTCCATCGCCAGGTAGGCCCTCGCCCCCTTGATCACGCCGGCGATCTTGAGACGGTTGCGCACGATCCCGGCATCCGCCAGCAAGCGAGCCTCGTCCTCCGGCCCGAACGCCGCAATGCGCACCGGATCGAAGTGATCGAACGCGAGCCGGTAGTTATCGCGCTTTTTAAGGATGGTGGACCATGAGAGCCCCGCCTGCGCGCCTTCGAGCATCAACAGCTCGAACAACGCGCGCGAATCGCGCAGCGGCACCCCCCACTCTTCGTCGTGATACTGACGATACTGCTCGAAGCCATCGCTCCACGGACATCGTTCCATTGGTCTCTCGATAGTTGCGTCCGCGCGCAAGTGGCGCGGACAGGTGCAGACGAATGGGACAAGTGTGCCAGCAATCGCACGCGAAGCGAACCGCGCAGCCCATGCCACGCATGACTTTGCGCCGACGGACTATGCCGAGACGGAATTTTCCGGGCCGAACGCCGGACATCCGTCGCCCTGAGCGATGGACAGGAAAGCCATCCGCTACACGCTCAGTCGAGCCAGCGCGTGTCGTAGGCGTGCACTTCCTGCGTCTGCTCGCCCAGGCCGTCGATACCCAGGTGCATCACGTCGCCCGGCTTGAGGAACACCGGCGGCTTCTGCCCCAGGCCAACGCCCGGCGGCGTGCCGGTGGTCACGAGATCACCCGGCTTGAGCGTGGCAAACTGGCTCATGTAATGCACGAGATACGCCACGCTGAAGATCATCTTCGACGTGTGGCCCGTCTGACGGCGCACACCGTTCACGTCGAGCCACAGGCCCAGTTGTTGCGGATCGCGAATCTCGTCGGTCGTCACGAGCCACGGGCCGACCGGACCGAACGTGTCGAAGCCCTTGCCCTTGTCCCACGTGCCGCCGCGCTCGATCTGGAACTCGCGCTCGGAGACGTCGTTCACGAGGCAGTAGCCCGCCACGTAGTCGAGCGCGCTCTCGAGCGGTACATACCGTGCCGTCTTGCCGATCACGAAGCCCAGCTCGACCTCCCAATCGCCCTTGACGGCGTTCTTGGGCAGCACCACGGGGTCGTTCGGGCCGTTCAGGCAGTTCTCCCACTTGGTGAAGAGCACCGGCTCGGACGGCGCGTCCAAACCCGCTTCCGCCGCGTGGTCGCTGTAGTTCAGACCGACGGCCAGGAACTTGCCCACCCCCGAGAACGGCACGCCCAGACGCCCCGGCGACTTCACCACGGGCAACGTCGCTGGATCCAGCGCGCGCAATGTCGCCAGCCCCTGAGGACTCAACGTCTCGGGCGTAATGTCGGCCAGCACTCCGGAGAGGTCTCGCACATTGCCGTCGCCATCGAGCAGGCCCGGCTTTTCCTGCCCCTTCGGGCCGAAACGCAGCAGTTTCAAAACAGTTCTCCGTGTGCCGCGACAGAAGTGAGCAACAGCGTTACCCGTCGACAGCTTGGTGGTAAAACGAATGCACGAGACACTACGCCGATCGCCCCCAACGCGTCAATGGCGGCGCGGCCGTCAAAGCGACGGCGCCCGGACTCGTTGTTCACGACCTCGACTTCCTCGACGGACTCGAACCCAGTATCAACGGCGCGGTCGAGGAAGATCGTTTGTCCGTGGGCCTCTCGACAGACCGGCATGGCCTGGCTCGCAACGTGGCGTGTCAATGGCGTCTGTTGTCGGGGTGTCACTTTTCTGAGACTATGGCTCGCCGCCTCGACATTCTCACCGAGGCAAGGTTCTCGCCGTTGCTGGATCTGCTGTCCCTCGCGCCCTGCCCGTTCCCCGAATTCTGGAGTCTCCGACGATGTCCTCCTCAAAGACCGCCATGCTGGGCCACTGGACCATGTACACGCCGATCGTGGCCCTTGTCGTGCTCGGCCTCGCCGGTTGGCTGCCCTATGGCGCCTCGCTGGCGGTGTGTGCCGCCGCTTTGGCCGGCGCCGTATTCTCCGCCGTGCATCACGCCGAAACGGTCGCCCATAAGGTTGGCGAGCCGTTCGGCACCTTGGTGCTGGCCGTGGCCGTGACCATCATCGAAGTGGCGCTGATCGTCTCGGTGATGCTCTCGGGAGGACCGGACAAGGCGGGATTGGCCCGCGACACGGTGTTCGCGGCCATCATGATCGTCTCGACCGGGATCGTCGGGCTGTGCCTGCTCTTCGGCGGGGTGCGTCATCACACGCAGGGCTTTCATGTCGAAGGCGCGAGTGCCGCGCTCGCGGTGCTGTGCGCCCTGTCGGTGCTCACACTGGTGCTGCCGAACTACACCAGCTCAGTACTCGGCCCGGGACTCACGGCGTCGCAACTGGCCTTCGAGGGCATGATTTCGCTCGTGCTGTATATGGTGTTCGTGTTCGTGCAGACAGTGCGTCATCGCGATTACTTCCTGTCCAAAGCGCCGAGTGAGGAAGTGCATGTGGCACCGCCGTCGGGCCGCACGGCCGTGCTGAGCCTGGGGCTGCTGGTCGTGGCGTTGCTGGCCGTGGTCGGCCTGGCGAAAAAGCTCTCTCCCGCCGTCGAACAAGCGGTCGCCGAGGCCGGCGCGCCGAAAGCGGTCGTCGGTATCGTGATTGCCGCGCTGGTATTGTTGCCGGAAGGGCTGGCCGCCTTGCGCGCCGCACGTGCGAACAAGCTGCAGACGAGCCTGAATCTGGCGCTCGGCTCAGCGCTGGCGAGTATCGGGCTGACGATTCCAACCGTGGCGGCCGTCTCGCTCGTGCTCGATCAGCACATCGAATTGGGGCTTGCGCCGAAGGAGACCGTGCTGCTTGCCGTGACGCTGCTCGTTGGCGTAATCACGCTCGGTACCGGACGCACAACCGTGCTGCACGGCGCCGTCCATCTGGTGCTGTTCGCCGCCTTCCTGTTTCTGGCGATCGTTCCCTGACCCGCGGGGTAGGCAGACGCGCTCAGGCCTTGTCGGCGCCCTGCTTTGTCGCGTCGTTGCCGGTCGTGCCGGCAGCGTCGACGGCCGTCGCGTCTTCCGAAGCGGTGCCGAGCAACGCGCCCAGCAGCTTGCTGCCGGCGGCATTGCGCTTGTTTTGCGCGCCGACCTGTTTGCCGCCTTGCGGGCCGCGACGCACGCCGGCGTCGATCTTCAAGCCCTTGCGCTTCTGAATTTCAAATTTCGTCTGTGTCATGATGCTGTCCGTGGTGGGCTTGCCCCTCAGGCAGGCCGTGTGAAATTCTGGGGGTTCAGAGATCGATGCCGAGGCTGCCGTCTTCGGCCAACGTCTTCGCCAGCGCGTGAGCGGCTTCGAGCGCGTCGTTCGCCCAGCGATAGGCCTCAGGCGTGGTGTGGGTCAGCGGCGGGTCCAGCGTTTCGATGACGTCGTCCACGTCGCGCCAGCCGGTGAAATGCACCACGCCGTGGTATTGCCCGTCCGGCGCGGGCGACGTCTCCGCCCAATAGTAAAAGTCCTCCGCCAGCAGGCAACCTTCGAAACTCATGTCGATCCCGTGAAAAGGCGGCATCGTAGCACGTCGCACGGCGTGCGGCATACCGGCGCTAGGCAGTAGAATACTGCGGCACGGCACCCCACGACTCTAGTTACCGACATCACGATGTTTACCGGAATTGTTCAAGGCACGGCCACGCTCTCGTCCATCGACGATCGCGACGGCATGCGCACCCTCGAGCTCGCGTTCCCCGAAGGCTTCTGCGAAGACCTGACGCTCGGGGCCAGCGTCTCGGTCGACGGCGTTTGCCTGACGGTCACGCAATTGCTCTCGCCCACCAGCGCGTCGTTCGACGTGATTCTGCAGAGCCTGAACGTCACGACGCTCGGCGGCTTCGGCGCGGGCGCACAGGTCAACGTCGAACGCGCCGCCAAGGACGGCGCCGAAATCGGTGGCCATCCGCTCTCGGGCCATATCGACTTCTCGACCGACATCCTCAGCGTGCGCGCATCGGACACCAACCGCGTGCTGCGCATCGCGATTCCCGAAGCGTTCCGCAAGTATGTCTTCGCGAAGGGATATATCGCGATCAACGGCGCGAGCCTGACGGTCTCGGAGGTCAATCGGCAGGAAGGCTGGTTCGAAGTGTGGCTGATTCCCGAGACGCGCCGCATGACGACGTTCGAAGACAAGCTCGCCGGCACACGCGTCAACATCGAGATCGAGCGGAGCACGCAGGTGGTGGTCGACACGGTGCGCGAAGCCGTGCAGGAGAGTCTCGGCCGTCTGCAACCGGTGCTGGAGGCGCTGCTCAAGGAAAAGGGCCTCTCGCTCGACGATTTCGTGTCGGTGCCGCAGTTGCCCGCCGGCAATGCCAGCGACAAACCGGCTCCCAAAGACTGAGCCTGCCGAACATCACTGAAGGACATTCATGCAACTCGCCACCTGGAACGTCAATTCGCTCAAGGTTCGTCTCGGTCATGTGCAGGACTGGCTGCGCAGCAACCCGGTCGACGTTCTGTGTCTTCAGGAACTGAAGCTGACCGATGAGAACTTCCCGATTACCGAGATCGCCGCGCTCGGTTACACATCGCACTTCACCGGCCAGAAGACGTATAACGGCGTCGCAATGCTCGTCAACCACGCGAAAGTGGGAGAGGCGACCGATCTGGTCAAGAACCTGCCGAATTTTGCCGACGAGCAGCAGCGTCTGATTACCGCAACGATCGGCGGCGTACGCGTGGTCTGCGGTTACTTCCCGAATGGACAAGCCGTCGATTCGGACAAGTTCGTCTACAAGCTGAACTGGCTCGACGCACTCACGCACTGGCTCTCCGACGAATTGGAGCGTCATCCGCGACTCGCACTGCTCGGTGACTACAACATCGCCCCCGAAGACCGCGACGTACACGATCCCGCGAAATGGGAAGGTCAGAATCTGGTGTCGCCGCAGGAGCGCCAGGCGTTCGCACGTCTGCAAGGACTCGGGCTGCGCGATACGTTCCGCATGTTCGATCAGCCAGAGAAGACGTTCAGTTGGTGGGACTATCGCATGGGCGCGTTCCGACGCAACGCGGGGCTACGCATCGACCACATTCTCGTCTCATCCGCATTGGCCGAGCGCTGCACCGGATGTGAGATCGATCGCGTACCCCGAACGTGGGAACAGCCGTCGGATCACACACCTGTCATTGCCACCTTCAAGGACTGACGCGCGTCCCGACACGTCCTGGGCACTGCGCTCCGCGCGCTACGCGCACGACATGCGAACGGCACCCGATTCAGGTGCCGTTTTTTCCATCGAAGGCTTTTCGGTTCATTGGCCGCTGCGCGGATCCGTCAGGCGCGACTCATAGACAAAACAGCGAATCGCCGCCTTGTTTCGCGTGTCCATCTGCGTGAACTCCAAACCATAGGCCCACGTCCCATCAACCCGCGGACCTTCCACGCTGCGAACCGCTGCCATACCGAGAATCGCCACCACATCGGCACCGATCGGCACACGGAACTGCAACGCGACGAGATGACAGCCTTCCGGCAGCGGCGCCTTCACTACGATTCCCGCGCCATCCGCGCTGATATCGCGCACGAGTACGAGCCACTCAGGTGTGTCCTGCGGGTCGGCAAGCATGCGGGTGAACGAGACACGCGACGTCTCGTCCAGTGGCGACAGACGCGCCACCAGCCGCGTATCGACGCGAGGTGTACGGCGCACGGGCGTCTCGCGCACCTGCGAAGGACGCGAAAGCACCACATAGTCAAACGGCCCCTGATGCACGCTGTGTACATCGCAATTGAATTCGTACAGGTTGTCGCCCGGGAATGTCCATAGCGCAAGCCGGTCACCCGCCGTCACCGGTCGACGCGTGTCGCCCGAAGCGGGCGGCGTGATGATCAGCATACCGTTGGGCGCACGACCGATCAGGCGAGCGCGTACGCGCGGGCGCTCGGCGTCCGGAGAGACACGCACCTGTATCCACGCGCCGACCGGCAACGGCACCGGCAACCCCTGCAGGTACACGGCCGACGCACCCGTCCCCAGCGGCGATACGGAATTTGCGGCCTCCGCGCGCCCCGCCGCCTCGCCCGTTGTCGCTCCCTCGGGAAGCGGCCGGTGCGGCGCGAACGTGGTGAATAGCCAGTCGAGATCGGCCTCGGACGGCAAACGCTCGCCAGCCGCCAGCAGCGGTGTGCCATCGGCGTCGAACAATGGCCAGGAGAGCGGAACGTGGGCGTCAAGCTCGCGACGATTCACAGCCACGAACCCCGGATAGCCTGACGCGATACCAGTCGAGTCCATGATGCCTGGGAGAGTATGAAACCCTTGATTGCCTGAGAACAGGGCGTTGACCTTCCCGTATCCCAGCGCACGGGGCCGCCGCTTGGGCAGTCCCGCTTCGCAATGGCATCCGCAGCCAACACCCAACAAAAGTCGCCAACGGCCGGCGCATGACGCGTCCGGCCGTCCGAAAAGCGTCACCGCGAAGGGCGACGCTTGGCGTGCAAACACGTTTTACCACGAAAGACGACATGCCCTGACGGTGAAACATCGGGCAAAAACCGGCTCATTCCTGATTAATCCCCTTCGATTCCGACGGGCGCACCGACATTGCCCTCCCCCGAAAGCATCCACCGACGAATCGCCGCCGCCGGGAGCGGTAGACGGATCGCCCAGAACCAAGGCAGCGTTTGACGGCACGCCTGCGCCAGCCCCGGCAGCTGTGCGATCTCCGGGCATGTCAGCCAGTCGGCCAGCCGCTCTGCCAGTCGTTCCACCGAACTCGTTTCGCCGGCCAGACATTCGCGCAGCGCCAGCGCTTGCGGCAAGTTACGCGACGCGACGTCTCCTCGCAGGGTTTCGTTAAGCGCCGCGAGCGCGTAATCGCGATAGGCCCTCATCTCATCCGCCGGCACCCCCTCACTTGACGGCGCCACCGAGGCGCCTTTCGCGATCGACCACGGCCGGCGCCATTCCGGTTGGGTCGCCAGCCAACCCAGTCCGGCCACGACAGACACCCATCGAACGTGCCGCGCCATGACGACGCTCAACGGCGGCTCGCCAGCGGGCATGACGACGGGAATCTCGCGAAAAACATCGTCGATATCGGCATGTCCTGCCCGCCGCAACCGCACATGATTCGATGAGCGCGACGAACTGACCACGGCGTCGAGTCGGTCGGACGTACGCAATGGCGTCGGCACGGCCGGCCTTGTCGCCGTGCTGACGGCCGAGTGCCACGGATCCCACGCCCCGTGACATGCCGCATCGGCGCGGCTCGCTCCGCCCGTGCCCAACCAACGCCCGACGAGCCGGACGAAGGGCTCGAGCGGATGCTCCACTGGCCAAAGCCCGGCAAGAAAGCCGAACTCCCTGAGCAGCCCCTGAAGTTGCGCCATGCTGCCCGGGACAAAATCGTCGGGCGACGCCGCATCGCGCACGACAACCCGCGTACCGAGCCATCGCCAGCCCGGCAGCGTCTCAAAAGCGAGGGACACGTCGCCATCCGTCGCCGGAAGACCCGCCCTCACCTCCAGCACACTCGCCAGAAGGTCCCTGGGCAGACGCGCGGCAACCCCGCCGTTTGCCCCGATCAGCACGACGTAAGCGGCATCAAATGCGTCGACCCCATCGGCTGAAAGCGCCACATGCACCTGCGGCGGCAACGCGTCGAACCACGCGGATCGCAGCGCCTGCGCGCGGGCATCGCCAACCCCATCCACGCTGCCCCCGGCCCAGTAAAGGGTTTGGCACATCGCCCCGGCGAGCGGCCATACGGCCTGCGGCGATGCCGTGCCACAGTGCCGGTGCAACGCGATCATGAGCGACGCGGTGCCCCATTGCGCTCGCGCGCGTGACCAGCGCGTGTCTGTCAGATCGTGAAGGGTCCGCTCAAGCCATTGCGCACGCACTTCGGCAAAGCCCTCATGCTCCCCAATGCCGCCCGCCTCAATGCGCGACACGAGCAAACGGCCGAGCCAGTCGCTGCGCTGCACCGACTCGGGCAGGCGCTCGAGCCGCGGGGCCATCTCGCGCCCCTTGTCCATGAGGCCCGGCGGGCGCGCAAGTGCGACCAGCAGTTGCATGAAAACGCTTGCGCGCGCCGCGGGCTGATCGAGCGGGAACGTCATCAACGATTGCACGACACCTTCGAGTTCGGACGGCGTCAGGCGACGCAGCCACGCGGCGTCCAGACGAACCCGGGCGCCCTGCCACTGCGTGCCGGCCAGATGGCAGCCGGCCCCGATGCGCACGCCCTTCAGGCTTGCGCCGCAGAACCGGGCATGGCCCAAATCGCAGGCCTCGAACGACGCACCATTGAGCTTTGCCCCGCGCGCGTCCCACCCAAGGAGTTCGCATTGGCGGAATTCGGCGCTCCGCAGATCGGCGCCGATGGCTTGCCCGTTGCGCATGGCCACCGACGTCCATTGCGAGCGTTTGGCCTTGGCGCCAATCCATTTCGCGCCATGTGCGGTGCCCCCGGTAAAGCACGCGTGCTGCAGTTTGGCCCGATGGAACGAGGCGCCGTTCAGACGCCCCTGCGCAAAGTGCAACCCCTGGCACCGCGCTTCGCTCAGGTCGCTGCCGCACATCACCGTGTGCCGAAGGTCGGCGCAACGAAGATCGGCCGCCACGAACCGCGCGCCGCTCACATCCGCCGCATGAAAACAGGCACCGCGCAAATCGGCCCCGTCGAAGTCGGCATTGACCTGGTTCGAATACGCAAACCCCGCGTTCGCCAACGATGCCCCGGTCCACCATGTCCCACTGAACTGTCCGCCGCCAAACTGAGCGCCCGGCGCGATCACGCCGCGCAAGTCGCCGTTCGGCATCGACAGATCAGGCAGCACGGCATTGCGCAGATTCGACAGCGTTAGCGCGACATTCAGTACGGCAACCGGCCATTCATGCATGGGCAAACGCGCGCAGGCCTGCACATCGGAAGTCGCGTCATCGGTCGACGACAGCCAGTGCCATCGGGGGACGACCGCGGTCTGGCCATCGGGCGCCGCGCACCACTTCACCAGATCGCGCGCCACCGCGCCGACCCGCGCGCCGTCAAGCAGATGCGAGAAGCGGGTGCGCCATGCCTGCCGCAGCGCACTCTTGTCGAATAGCAAGTCGGCGCTCTCGGCGGACGACACGCCAAGCGGGGTCGTATCGCTCGCGAATCGAACCGCGGCATCGGCGCTCCCTGCGCTCCCGTCGAGCCTGTGCGCCAGCCAGGCCACTTGCAGTGAAATCACGCGACGCTCGTCCGCGTTCGCGCGCAGCACCGCGTGGCGCAGCCCGTCGGGCGGCGGCGCACTGCGTGCCGCCAGTTCGGACGACGTCAATGCGCGGTCGCTTGCAATACCGCCCTCGATCGGGCGGGCAGCGACGGATGTTTGGGCCCCACCCGATATCCCGCTCTGAACCGGCATCATGCGTCACTCCTTGGCGCGCGCTCATGGGCGCGCGCAAAAAGCCACCATGTTGCCGAAGGAATGCGGCCCTGCGCGCCGGGGAATTTCCGATTTGGTGCTCGAGCCCGTCAGGCGGGACGGTCGTGTCAGCCCAGGCAGAGCGCCAGCGCGGCCCGCCAGTCGGGCGCGCGAACGCCGAAAGTCCGTGCGAGCTTGTCGTTGTCGAGGACCGAATACGCCGGGCGCTTGGCCGGCAATGGATAGGCAGAAGTCGGAATCGCCACAACGTTCGGACGCTTCTGCGCTGCGCTCAGGTCGAGAATCGCTTCGGTGAACCCGTGCCAGGTCGTCTGCCCGGCGGCCGTCAGGTGGTACAAACCGCCATGTTCGCGCCAGAAGTCGGCGTCACCCCCGTTCCGTCCGAACCCCTGCACCAACACCTGCGACGTCAGTTCGGCGATCGTGCGGCACCACGTCGGCGCCCCGTGCTGGTCGGCCACGATCCGCAATTCGTCGCGCTCGCGGGCAAGTCGTTGAACAGTGAGCAGGAAGTTCGCGCCGCGCGCTCCATACACCCAGCTCGTGCGCAGCACCAAATGATTCGCGCCGCTCGCCGCGATGGCCGCTTCGCCTGCCAGCTTGGTGCGGCCGTACGCGTTCTGTGGGTTCGTGGGTTCGTCCTCGCGATAGGGCGTGGACGACGTACCGTCGAAGACGTAGTCAGTGGAAAAGTGAACGACGAGTGCGCCGGTGCGCTTGGCCGCTTCGGCCATGATGCCGGGCACGACCGCGTTCACCTGATACGCGGCGGCCTCGTCCGTCTCGGCACGATCGACCGCCGTGTAGGCCGCCGGATTGACGATCAGATCCGGTGAGAAGTCGCGCAGGGTACGCACCACGCTGTCGGTGTCGAGCAGGTCCATCTCGTCGCGCCCGGGAGCGTGAACGTCGCCCAAACCCTGCAGGCTGCGCGCCAGCTCCCAGCCCACCTGCCCGGTGGCACCCGTCAACAGGATGCGTCTTGCCATGGTAATGCTCCCTTGTGGCCGAATCGTCAAACCTGGGAGCCTACCGTGATTGGCGTCAGGTTTCCAGCCCGAGTTCCTGAATCTTGCGCGTGATGGTGTTCCGGCCGATGCCAAGGCGGCTTGCCGCCTCGACCTTGCGTCCGCGCGTGAAGTCGAGCGCCTCGTTGATCAACGCCGTCTCGAACCGGCGCGTCAATTGATCCATCACGTCGGGCGACGCAGAACGAAGCAGGCGCGCCACTTCGCGGCGCAAGAGCGGCTCCCAGCTGTCCGCACCGGTGCCGTCTCCCGTCGCGCCGACATTGCCCGCGAGCGCAGCGGCACCGCTAGCCCCCGCGATCCCGCCGACAGCCGACAGCCCCGCGTCTACGCCGCCATAACCCGCGATCGCCGGCACCGGGGCGGTGGTCCCCGTTGCCGCCTGGGGCGTCGCGGCGGGGTAGGCAGGCAAGCTAGCCGACGCCCCCACCCCGGTCCCTGGCGCCGCTGCCAGCGTCTGGAACTCCGGCGGCAGATCCTTGATCTCCACCGTCTGCGCCGGGGCCATGACCGTCAGCCAGTTGCTCAGGTTTTCCAGTTGACGCACGTTGCCCGGAAACGGGAAGCGCGTCAGATGCGCCAGCGCGGCCTCGCTGATGCGTTTCGTCTCGACGCCCAGATCGCGCGCACTCTTCTGCAGGAAGTGACGCACCAGCAGCGGGATATCCTCATTGCGCTCGCGCAGTGACGGCAAACGCAAGCGAATCACATTCAGTCGGTGATACAGATCTTCGCGAAACAGACCCTGCCGCACACGATCTTCCAGATTCTGGTGCGTGGCCGCGATCACGCGGACATTCGCCTTGATCGGACTATGGCCGCCGACGCGGTAGTAATTACCGTCCGACAGCACGCGCAGCAAACGCGTTTGCAGATCGAGTGGCATGTCGCCGATTTCGTCGAGGAACAGCGTGCCGCTCTCGGCCTGCTCGAAGCGCCCACGCCGCGTGGCCTGCGCACCGGTGAACGCCCCGCGCTCATGGCCAAACAGTTCGGATTCCAGCAGATCCTTCGGAATTGCCGCCGTGTTGAGCGCGATGAATGGCCCGCCGGCGCGCGGCGAGTGGCGGTGCAGTGCCCGCGCGACCAGTTCCTTGCCGGAGCCCGATTCGCCGGTGATAAGCACCGTGGCGCTCGAATGCGAGAGACGACCGATCGCTCGGAACACGTCTTGCATGGCGCTCGCCTGCCCGAGAATTTCCGGCTCTTCGGTGATGCGTTCGTCGTCCGTCGCCTCGCGCAGGCTTTCCTCGACCGCGCGCAGAATCAGCTCGACCGCGCGATCGACGTCGAACGGCTTGGCGAGATATTCGAACGCACCGCCCTGAAAGGCCGCGACGGCGCTATCCAGATCCGAGAACGCCGTCATGATGATGACCGGCAGTCCGGGATGTCGTTGTTTGACCGTCTGCAGCAGTTCGAGCCCGGAGCCGCCCGCCATGCGGATGTCCGAGACCAGCACCTGCGGCGAGTCGTGTTCGAGTGCCGCGCTGGCTTCGCGCGGACCGGTAAAGCTGCGCACCGGCAGATTGGCTCGCGAGAGCGCCTTTTCGAGCACCCATCGAATCGATTGGTCGTCGTCTACTATCCAGATCGGCTTCATTGTTCACCGTTTAACGTCTATGCCCGGCCGCAGGTGCTACGGCCGACGGCGTGAGGGCCGCTTCAGCCCAGGGGCAGCAGGATTCGGAAATCCGTCCGTCCGGGCCGGCTTTCGCATTCGATCAAACCCTCGTGGCGCTGCACGAACGACTGCGCCAGTGTGAGTCCCAGACCGCTCCCCCCTTCGCGCCCGGAGACGAGCGGATAGAAAATGCGGTCACGAATGTCGGCGGGAATGCCTGGCCCGTTGTCGATCACATGCAATTCCAATGCCAGCTTGTGCAAACGTTTGGCAATCGTGATCTTTCGCGCCACTCGCGTGCGCAGGACGATGCGCGCATCGCCGCGTGCAATCTGCCCGCGCAGCGCTTCGGCACCATTGCGCACGATGTTGAGCAGGGCTTGAATGAGTTGTTCCTTGTCGCCACGAAAGTCGGGCAGGCTCACATCGTAGTCGCGCTCGATCGACAGCCCCTGCGGAAACTCGGCGAGCACCACCGACCGCACGCGCTCGCACACTTCGTGGATGTTGACGTCGGTGGCAATGAACGGATGACGGTGCGGCTCGAGCAGGCGGTCGACCAGCGTCTGAAGTCTGTCGGACTCCTTGATGATGACCTGTGTGTACTCGCGCAGCTCACGCTGATCCAGCTCGAATTCCAGCAACTGCGCCGCGCCGCGAATCCCGCCCAGCGGGTTCTTGATTTCGTGCGCCAGGTTGCGGATAAGCTGTTTGTTCATCAGCGCCTGATCGATGATGCGCTCTTCACGCTCGTTCTTGATCTTCTGTTCGTTCTCGATCAGCTCGACGATCACGAAATCGGGGGCGGCCTCAGGGGCGGCAACAATCGCATGCGTGTGCAGAGGCTCCTGCGCGGTGCGCTCGAGCACCAAATCGAGGCGCGTCGTCTGAAAGCGGTTGGCGATGAGATCGGCCATCGTCGACGCGAGCACCTCGCCGTTCGTGAAGACGTCGTTCCACGTCATTTGCGACAGCGAACGGCGCGAAAGCGCGAGCAGCGCCTCGGCGGCCGGGTTGGCAAACACGACACGCAGTGATTGCTTCTCAAGCACCAGCAAGACGGTCGGCAACGCTTCGAGACCGGGCAACACGCCCGTCGACGCGAGCCTGGCTTCCCACGGATCGACGCCCGGCGGCAACGCAGTCGTATGGCCGGCGGCGTCGGGGATCATCTCGGCGGCATGGGGATCTTCCGCGGCAGCGGCGTGCTCGGCGCGCTTCGTCTGCCCTTTTCCACCGGCACGGACACTGTTCATTAAGGATCGAGGCGAGAGGTTCATGGCTGGCTACGTGGCGAATGCGCGCTGCGGATAAAAAAGGGGGACGGCCGCGGCCATCCCCCTTGCCTGTCGAGCATGACGGTCGGCCGCTGGCGTTCCGTCATGCCGGCGCATTCCCTGCGCAGCGATTCAATTACAGCGAGTAGTACAGTTCGAACTCGAGCGGGTGCGTGGTCATGGCGATACGACGCGCTTCGTCCGTCTTCAACGCGATGTACGAATCGAGCATGCCGTCCGTGAACACGCCACCACGGGTCAGGAACTCGCGGTCTTCGTTCAGGTATTCCAGCGCCTGTTCGAGGCTCGAGCACACGGTCGGGATCTTTGCGTCTTCTTCCGGCGGCAGGTCGTACAGGTTCTTGTCGGCAGCTTCGCCCGGGTGGATCTTGTTCTGCACGCCATCCAGACCAGCCATCAGCATGGCCGAGAAGGCCAGGTACGGGTTGGCCATCGGATCCGGGAAGCGCGCTTCGATGCGGCGACCCTTCGGGTTGGCAACGTACGGAATGCGGATCGAGGCCGAACGGTTACGGGCCGAGTAGGCCAGCTTCACCGGTGCTTCGAAGTGCGGCACCAGACGCTTGTACGAGTTGGTCGACGGGTTCGTGATCGCGTTCAGGGCACGTGCGTGCTTGATAATGCCGCCGATGTAATACAGCGCGAACTCCGACAGACCACCGTAGCCGTTACCGGCGAACAGGTTCTGACCATCCTTCCAGACCGACTGGTGGATGTGCATGCCCGAGCCGTTGTCGCCCACGATCGGCTTCGGCATGAACGTTGCCGTCTTGCCGTAGCTGTGTGCCACGTTGTGCACCACGTACTTCAGAATCTGCGTCCAGTCGGCGCGCTCGACCAGCGTCGAGAACTTCGTGCCGATTTCGTTCTGGCCCTGACCCGCCACTTCGTGGTGGTGCACTTCGACCGGCACGCCCAGTTGCTCGAGCAACAGGCACATTTCCGAGCGCATGTCCTGGAACGAATCGACCGGTGCGACCGGGAAGTAACCGCCCTTCACGCCCGGACGGTGGCCGGTGTTGCCGCCTTCGAAGTCCTTCGCCGACGACCACGGAGCTTCTTCCGAATTCACGCGGACGAACGAGCCGGACATGTCCGTGCTCCACTGCACCGAGTCGAAAATGAAGAATTCCGGCTCCGGACCGAAGAAGGCGGTGTCGCCCAGGCCCGTGCTCTTCAGGTAGGCTTCAGCGCGCTTGGCGATGGAACGCGGATCGCGGTCGTAGCCCTTGCCATCGGCCGGCTCGATCACATCGCAGGTCAGCACCAGCGTGTTTTCTTCGTAGAACGGGTCGATGTAGGCAGTGTTCGCGTCCGGCACGAGCAGCATGTCCGAGGCTTCGATGCCCTTCCAGCCAGCAATCGACGAACCGTCGAAAGCGTGGCCGCTCTCGAACTTGTCAGCGTCGAAGTGCGACACCGGCACCGAGACGTGTTGTTCCTTGCCGCGCGTATCGGTAAAGCGGAAGTCGACGAACTTGACGTCTTCTTCCTTAACCAGATTCATTACATCTGCCACAGATTTGCTCATGCTATCTCCCGAAAGATTCAATCTGGCGCTGCTGGCGCTTATCGCCCGCGTCGCCGTACCGTCTTAACGAACTCCGTGTTCGGATTCGCCAGTGATAAGCAGGAAGCGTGCCAACAATCCATCACCCTGCCCTCCCTGACCCTCGCCCTCTGATTTCTAAGCGAATATTCTATTCTGGTGCGTCCAGCCTGGAATCCCCGCTCACGGGCCATAATTCCCCGATTCGGTGCAACGCGCGCCGAAACATCACCGTATTGGTGCATTTTGTGATTATGCACCTTTTATGTGCTAGCCGCCGATCGGCGCGAACCGAAATTGTGCGTCGCCCTGCACCGCCATCACGCGCGGCCAAACACTGGCTGCGCGCCGGCCAATCCCGACGCCACGCAACACGTAAAGCGCCTCGCGCACGAAGGGCACGCTAGAATAAAGCACAATCATCGTTCAACGAGATCGCAGCCCCATGACAAGCGCCAAAGCCATTCTCGAGCAAGCCTCCCAACGCCGCGCGAGCGCTCAGCTCGCCTACGCAGGCGCCGTGACGCCGGACGAAGCCCTGGCACTGCTTGGCGCCGATGCCAACGTTCGCCTGATCGACGTGCGCACGCGCGCCGAACTCGACTGGGTCGGCCGCCCGCAGGTACCCGATGGTCAATACGCCAACGTCGAATGGGTTCGATACCCAGGAGGCGTGCCCAACGAACACTTCCTCGAGCAACTCGCTTCCCAGACGCCGGACAAGACCACGCCGCTGTTGTTCCTGTGTCGCAGCGCCGCTCGCTCGAAGGCCGCGGCCAAGGTCGCCTATGAAGCCGGTTACACGCAGTCGTTCGACATTCTCGAAGGCTTCGAGGGCGACAAGGACAAGGCCGGCCATCGAAAGACGGTGAGCGGCTGGTGCTTTCGTGGACTGCCTTGGCTCGGCGCCTGAGTGGGCATTTCTGTGTGCAAATGAGCGCACAGGAGCCCCCGTCGAGGCGCGCGCGTCGGCACGTTTCCAGACAACGCTGAACGTCTCAATCGCGAGGAAGCACTGAGATGGAGTGGACCCCTTTACTTACGTTCGCCCTCGCCCTGTTCGTCGGCGCCGGCACGCCCGGGCCGGGCATCGCGGCCATTGTGGCGCGCGTGCTCGGACGCGGTACGCAGGGCGCCATCGCGTTCACAACAGGCGTGGCGATCGGCGATGTCGTGTGGCTGACGCTTGCCGTGCTGGGCGTCGCCGCACTGGCCCATACCTTCGCGGGCGTGTTTCTCGCGATCAAATACGCCGGCGCCGCCTACTTGCTCTACCTGGCCTGGAAGATGTGGCACGCACCGGTCACCGCGCCCGCGGAACCGATGGCCGCCGCGCCGCGCGAGCAATCGTGGCGTCTGTTTCTCGGAGGACTGTCGGTCACGATGGGCAACCCGAAGGTCGTCGTGTTCTACTTCGCCCTGCTGCCCAATCTGCTCGATCTGCAACGGGTGACAGCGCTCGGCTACCTCGAAATCGTGGGCGTTACGCTGAGCGTTCTCGCGCTCGTGTTCGGCAGCTACATCGCGCTCGCTGCCCGCGCGCGCCGACTGCTCAGTTCGGCGCGCGCCGTGCGACGTCTGAATCGCGCGACCGGCACGGTGATGGCGGGCGCCGCCGTCGTCATCGCGACGCGCTGAACGCAACACCCGCAGCCATCGCCGCTACGTCGTGATCGCCACCTGCGGGTGGCGTTTTTTTTGGGCGCACGTCGCGCATTGTTGCGATTCCCGGAAGTATTTATTCCCTCAATTGCCATTTTTCCGTGATAGCCAGACGCCTAGACTGTCTTCAACGGTCGCACACAACGCATACCGAAGCCTACGAAAGCGAACGCCGGTACCGATGCATTGCGCGCCCCCGCAACTGAGAAAGACAGGAGTCAACGTCATGAATCGCAAGCACATCGCCTCAGCCCTGATGTCGGTCTTGATGGTCACCGCCGCCGGAGCCGCCTTCGCACAGGCGGGTCGGAGCAGCGATGCCTATCCCGAGGGTTCACAATTCGCGTGGGTGTCGCAAACCTCGCAGGTCTCGCGCGAGCAGGTTCGCCAGGAACTGGTCGATGCCCGCGCGCAGGGCCTGATTCCGCAGAACGATTACGAGTATCCCGTGCTCGCCACGATGCAGCCCAATCAAGCGCCGGGCAAGACGCGCGCCCAGGTGTATGACGATCTCGTGCGCGCACGCCAGAACGGCGAAATGAAGTACTCGAATCCGTAAGCCTTGAGCCGTCGCTGAGCATCGCGGCACGCCGCAGCGCTCAATCGACAGCGGCGGTCGCCGCTCTCGGCCCCCTCCGAGCCGCGCCGCACGCGCCGTCCCTCGTCGTGTTGCCGTACCCCGGCAGCATGACGTGACGCACACAGGCAGGACGGCATCGCCAGCCTGTGTTGCGTCACCTCGTATTGTCCCGCCGACAGGCACGCGCCTGAGCCTGACCGGGCAACCGGCACGCCCGCTCGTCCAGAACACTTCCCCTCTGGTTGGGCGGGCACCGACGGTTTCCCCACGGGCGCCTCTCCTGTCGCCATGCGCTCCCGCGAGCGCATGGGACCTTCGCCCGCGCCCAGCCCAAGGCGCGGGCTTTTTTCTTGAGTCGCGCAAGCTGCGTGCTACCATGCAGCCGTTTCAATTTGCATAGACAGGATCATCCGGTGAGTCAGATCGAATTCGATATCGAGTGGACCGAACGCGCAGCGAAGAAGGCCGAAAAACTCGTCCCCAAGGGCACCCCTCTCGCGCTGCCGCCGATCGAATGCATGCCGGCCGAAGGCGACGTGCTGTTCCTCGGCCAAGGCGACAAGAAGCAACCGTTTATCGTGGTGGAGCGTCAGTACCACCACGAGGGCGAAGACGCATGGACGATCGTGCTGATTCTCGATCTGCCCGAATAACGTTGAGGATCGTTTGCGGCGCCTGGATCGCGTGAATCGAACGTTTCGGACAGATCGCAACGCAACAACGCGCGGCGCGGCCACTGGGGAAATCCCGGTTGCCGCGCCGCTTTGCTTGGACGGGGCCGTTTTCTATACTTGAAACATGATTTGACTCGCGCAAAAGCGGCAGGGAGACCGGCGATGATCGTGCCCCACCTTTCCAACGCTGAACTCATGAGCATGTTTGCGATCGCCGCATTCGGCGCGATCGCTGTCGGCGCCATGCCCTGCAAAGGCGCCGTTCGAATGTGCTGGCGCTCGCTACTCGTTGTCGTCGGCGCGGTGCTTGCCGTGCTGGCGTTCGAGCTGGTACCCCTCCTGACGTAAGTCGTTTTTGCGGATTTTCACCATTAAGGGTTGACCCCTTACGGAAGAGCCGATATTATCTCGGTCTCGTTGGGGCGTTAGCTCAGTTGGTAGAGCAGCGGACTCTTAATCCGTAGGTCGAGTGTTCGAGTCACTCACGCCCCACCAAACGAATTCTGAAAAAGGCTGCTACGCCGTGCAGCCTTTTTTATTCCCGGTAGCATCGGGGCGTTAGCTCAGTTGGTAGAGCAGCGGACTCTTAATCCGTAGGTCGAGTGTTCGAGTCACTCACGCCCCACCA
>NZ_CABPSL010000010.1 GCF_902459665.1 Pandoraea cepalis
TCCTTTACGCGGATCGATTCGTTCGACCGTCCGTGTAATTCTCAACTCGCCTTGAACACGGAAATTCTGACACCCCCTCCAATACCGGCCGCTTCGCAGAGCCTGATAAGAACACTCGTCAGAAGGGTATTTCCCCAAGTCTGTCGGCGACTGCACCAATGTTCGAGCTATTCACCAGATTGAAGTCCTCTGTTCCGCCACCGAGAATTTTGTCGAAGAATAGGCTCGTCAAAAATGCTTCCTTGGCTTCCGATTGTCTTCCCCACGGGCGCACTTCGTAGTTGTTCGCGATTGAGTTGTCGACGCGTCGGCGGATGTTGCCTGGGATCATGTTGTACACATGTCGTCTGGTGTACCTCGAGTCTTGCAGCAGAGCAGCCAGCCCCTTCATGGTGTAGTAAATCAGGTTCCAAACTTGGGGAATGGAGTACCGTTCGAGTGCGTAGCGAATTGACTCGGCAATCTTGTCGGAATAGCCGTCGCCCGGGAAGTTGTATCGGTCGTATTGCTCGATGAAATACGCCTTGCACTCATCCTCAGCAACGATTTTCCAAAGGGCGTCGAGAGCATCGGGCTCGGGCGTGTGAAAACTAGCCTCAAGTACGGTGAGTAGGTCTGAGTCGGAGAGTCCTTCAGGGTCACTAGCTAACGTCCAATTTACCCGAGTCGGGTAGTAGGCGATTTTTCCGTCATCTTTCACGATTACGGAGCCGCGCGTTGACGTCTCGCTCAAGCACAACACGCCCGCATTGTTCATCCGCATATAGATCGCTATCGAACCGTCTTCGGTCGGCGCGAGCGTGCCAGCTTGGCTGTCTATCGATTCGATAAGCGAAGCTCGCCATGACTCACCCGCAGCGTTAAGCAGCGCATAAAGTAACGCAGAGTTGACGAAGCCTAGGCTTTGGTAGTCGCGGGGTGCGAAGTCTTCGTTTACTGAGTTCAAATGTCGAGCAATTGACTCGGCTTGCGCGGCTTCGGCGGCTCGCTTTTCCTGTTGCTGGAGGAGTAACTGCTGCTTACGAAGCTCGTTTTCCTGAGCCAGGCAAGTCCCACATCTACGACGAGTGTTCTTTGCGCTTGCAAAGTCACTTCTGGATGTCACTTCGACGGGGGTATCGCATACGGTGCAGCGAGCGCCGACCGCGAATGCTGAGCTCGCTTGTTGTACGAACTTGCCGAGGTTGTATTTGGGGATGCCGGCGTCTGAGGCTATCGAGTCGACCCGTTCAGACCAGACACCCTGAGGTCCCAGAGCCCAATATCTATTGCAGATGTCAACGATGTGCTGATCGTCTGTCCGATAGCAAAGAAATACGCCGTCCACTCAGAAGCCCCCGTTTGGCCAAACTGCGAGATTGGAATATTTTGAACTGCGGCGATGCCGGTTGACAGTTGGTTGACACTCGGCAGAAACGACAAAGGGTTAGCCGAAGCTAACCCTTTGTTTTATTTGGTGGCGAATCAGGGACTCGAACCCCGGACCTGCGGATTATGATTCCGTCGCTCTAACCAACTGAGCTAATTCGCCGTAGAAGAAAGAGTATAGGTAAGCCCCAATGGGCTGTCAACATATTTTTGCGGAACAACGCAAATAGTCGCCACGACCGCTCGTCCCGCCTCGCCGCCCCGGGTTCCGGAAACGACAACGCCGAGACCCGAAGGCCCCGGCGTTGTTGATCCGTTTCAACCTGTCGGGCAGGTCACCCCATCAATCGTTGGCGTAGATATCGACGTCCTTGGTTTCCTTGATGAAGAGCATGCCGATCACAAAGGTCGCCAGGGCGATGATGATCGGGTACCACAGGCCGGAGTAAATGTCGCCCTTGGCGGCCACGATCGCGAACGCCGTGGCCGGCAGGAAGCCGCCGAACCAGCCGTTACCGATGTGATACGGCAGCGACATCGACGTGTAGCGAATGCGCGTCGGGAACATTTCCACCAGCATCGCGGCAATCGGCCCGTACACCATCGTCACGAAGATCACCAGAATCGTGAGCAGCACCACGACCATCGGCTTGTTCATCTGCGCCGGGTCAGCCTTCGGCGGATATCCGTCGGCCTTGAGCGTACCGGACATGTCGGCCTCGAACGCCGCAGTCTTTTCCTTCGCATCCGCCGCTTTGCCGTCGACCGACGAAATCACCTTGTCGCCGATCTTCACCGTGGTCATCGTGCCCGCCGGCGCTGCCTGGTTCTCATAGTTCAGGCCGGAACGCGACAGGTAGCTCTTCGCGATGTCGCACGAACTCGTGAACTTCGACGTGCCCACCGGGTTGAACTGGAACGAGCACTCGTTCGGATCGGCGATCACCGTGATCGGCGAGCGAGCGGTTGCCGCCTCCAGGGCCGGGTTGGCGTAGTGCGTGAGTGCCTTGAAGATCGGGAAGTACAGCAGCGCGGCGATCAGACAGCCCCCCATGATGATCGGCTTGCGCCCGATCTTGTCCGAGAGCGCGCCGAAGAACACGAAGAACGGACTGCCGATAAGCAAGGCCACCGCGATCATGATGTTCGCGGTATTGCCATCGACCTTCAGCACCTGCGTCATGAAGAACAGCGCATAGAACTGGCCCGTGTACCACACGACCGCCTGACCGGCCGTCAGGCCGACGAGCGCCAGGATCACGATCTTCAGGTTCTTCCACTCACCGAACGACTCCCTGAGCGGCGCCTTCGAGGCCTTGCCCTCGGCCTTCATGCGCTGGAACGCCGGCGATTCGCTCAGTTGCATGCGGATCCACAGCGACACCAGCAACAGCACGAGCGACAGAACGAACGGCACGCGCCAGCCCCAGTTGGCAAACGCTTCTTCGCCAATCAGCGTGCGGGTGCCAAGAATGACCAGCAGCGAGAGGAAGAGACCCAGCGTGGCGGTCGTCTGAATCCACGAGGTGTAGAACCCGCGGCGGCCGTGCGGCGCGTGTTCGGCAACATACGTGGCGGCACCACCGTATTCGCCACCGAGCGCCAGACCTTGCAACAAACGCATGGCGATGAAGATCACCGGAGCGGCGATCCCCCACGACGCGTAGCCCGGCAGCAAACCGACAACCAGCGTCGACAGCCCCATCAGCGTGATGGTTACCAGGAACGTGTACTTGCGACCGACCAGGTCACCGATGCGGCCGAACACGATGGCGCCGAACGGACGCACCGCGAAGCCTGCAGCGAATGACAACAATGTGAAGATGAAAGCGGCCGTCGGGTTGATCCCCGAGAAGAAC
Source organism: Pandoraea cepalis (assembly GCF_902459665.1). GTDB lineage: Bacteria > Pseudomonadota > Gammaproteobacteria > Burkholderiales > Burkholderiaceae > Pandoraea > Pandoraea cepalis. The sequence continues at coordinate 3,228 of NZ_CABPSL010000010.1, forward strand.
TGCCGGCTGATGAAAACGGCCAACGACCCGGCCAGGTAGAAGTCGTACCATTCGAACACCGTGCCCAGCGACGACGCGAAGATGACCTTTCTTTCTTCGGCGGTCATCGGCGCATGGGAGGTGGCTGTCGTTGTAGTAGCCATGCGGTTGTCTCCTGTAATGTAAGCACGCCCCTGGGTCGTGCCCGGGCCGCTGCCACTGATTATTGGAGGACAACCTTACCGACGTCTGACGCCAAACTGACTCGAAGCTTACGTTGCTAGGGACTTACCCTCGACTTTGGCTCGATATTGAACGTATTTCGCGTGAATTCGTCACGCATGCGGGTTTTCGATAGGCGCATCGGCGAGGGGGAACGTGACACGAATGAGCGTGCCGGTTGCTTCGGGGTGCTGCGCGTCAACATGGTCGAGCACGCTCACGTCGCCGCGATGGATCTGCACGATCTCGCGCACGATGGCCAAACCCAGGCCGCTGCCGTCGCTGTCACTGCCGAGAATGCGATAAAAGCGCTCGAACACCCGTGGACGCTCCGACGCCGGAATGCCTGGCCCGGTATCTTCGACTTCGAGATGAACGAAGCCGTCGGACGCCTCATGCCGCAGACGTACCGTCACCTTCCCACCCGTCGGCGTATAACGGATCGCGTTATCGATCAGGTTGTTGAGCAATTCGCGAAGCATCACCGGTTGACCCGACAGATGCACCGAAAACGGTGGCTCCTCGAAGCCCAGATCGATCCGCTTGGCGAAGGCGGCCTGAAACCAGTCCTGCATGGCGCTTCGGGCAAGCACGCTGAGATTGACCGGCGTGAAGGCGGCGGCGTCGTTCGCGCTGTTCTCCGCGCGGGCCAGCGCCAGCAACTGGTTGACGAGGCGCGCCGCCTGCTCGGAACTTACGGCGATCAGCGACAGCGAACGGCGTAATTCGTCGGGAGACGTCTGGCGCAAGGCAAGTTCGGCCTGCATGCGCAGCCCCGCGAGCGGTGTTTTCAGCTGGTGCGCGGCATCGGCGATGAAACGCTGTTGGAGTTTCATATACTGCTCCAGCCGACTGAGCAGATCGTTCAGCGAACCCACGAGCGGTGCAATCTCCGGCGGGGCCTGGCGCGCTTCGAGCGGCGATAGATCGTCGGGACGCCGCGCGCGGATGTGTTCCTGCAACGCGTGCAGCGGCGCGAGGCCGCGCGACAGGCCGAACCACACGAGCACGATGGCCAGCGGCAGGATCACGAACTGCGGCAGGATCACGCCCTTGATGATTTCGTTCGCCAGTTGGCTGCGCTTGTCGAGCGTCTCCGCGACCTGCACGAGCGCCATGCTGCCGGCGGGCGTCACCCGCGGCAAGTCGACGTAGGTGAACGCCACGCGGATGTCGTTGCCGCCCACGGTTTCGTCGCGAAACTGTACGACGCCGGGTTGCGGACGGTCGTCTTCGTGCGGTAGCGGCAGGTCGGGCGTGCCGCCGACGAGTTCGCCCTTCGCCCCCAGCACCTGGAAATAGACGTTGTCGGTGGCGTCGGCGCGCAGCAGATCGCGTGCGGGCATGGGCAGCGTCAGGGTGACTTGGCCGCGGTCCGAATGGACTTGCTGGGCGAGAACGTAAGCGTTGGTCTCGAGCGCCCGGTCGAAGGGGCCGTTGGCAATGGATTTCGCGACGAGGTACGTCACGGCAATGCTCATCGGCCAAAGCAGCAGCAGTGGCGCGAGCATCCAGTCGAGAATTTCGCCGAAGAGCGAGCGCGGGGGCGGCTCCGCCTCGTGCTCGAGCGGCGCGCCAAAGCCGGGCCGTACGAACGGATCGGTGTAAGGGTCGAGCCGGTCGAACGGTTCGTCGGCACCGGGCGGCGAGGGAGTGTGCGGTCGTGAGGGTGCGCCCTCAGGTGATGAGGGCGAGTGCGACGACGCGTCCGGGTCCGCAGGCGCGGCGCGATGATGGTGGCGAAAGCTCAGACGCATCGGACGGAGAGGCTAAAGAGGCAGGGGCGGCCGCGGCCGCATTCGGCGGACTATGCCGCATTGGCTGGCGCGGCGGCCGGCTTCTCCAGACAATACCCCAACCCGCGGATCGTGGCGATGCGCACCCCGCTCGGCTCGATCTTCTTGCGCAGCCGGTGCATGTACACCTCGATGGCGTTGTTGCTCACCTCTTCGCCCCAGCCGCACAAGTGGTCTACGAGCTGCTCCTTGGAAACGAGCCGACCGGTACGCAGCAGCAGGACTTCGAGCAATTCCAGTTCGCGGGCGGACAGGTCGAGCATCTGCTCATTGATATAGGCGGTTCGTCCGACCTGGTCGAAGCTGAGCGGGCCGTGACGGATGACCGTCGAGCCGCCGCCCGCGCCGCGCCGCGTCAGCGCCCGCGCCGCGCCGCGTCAGCGCCCGCACGCGCGCTTCGAGTTCGGCCAGCGCGAACGGCTTGGCCATATAGTCGTCGGCACCGAGATCGAGCCCCTTGACGCGGGCGTCGACACTGTCCGATGCGGTCAGGATCAGTACGGGCAGATGGGAATTGCGCGCGCGCAAGCGGCGCAGGACCTCATGACCGGGCAGGCGAGGCAGGCCGAGGTCGAGAATCAGCAGGTCGAACGTCTGGGCGCAGAGCGCGGAATCGGCTTCGAGCCCCGTCTTGACGTGATCGACGGCATAGCCCCCCTGGCGCAGCGAGCGGGTCAGGGCGTCGGCCAGAATGCTGTCATCCTCTGCGATGAGAATTCGCATGGGCGTGATAGGCTCGTATTGGCACCGTCGCCTGACGGCTGCGGTGTGTCTCCTGTGATGTTGCGGCGCGTGGTTCGCGGCTTTTTTTGTCGTTTCGGCGCTTTCGGACAACAGGCACTTGCAAACAGCACTGGTTTTTTATACAGTACTGGCATTCACGCCTCACCCGAGCCGTCTCGCTCATCATATCAAAGGACGATTCATGGAAGAAAGCAAGAAAGGGTCTGCCAATCTGTCGGCCGAGAAAGGCAAGGCGCTGGCCGCCGCCCTCGCGCAGATCGAAAAGCAATTCGGCAAGGGCTCGATCATGCGTCTGGGCGACAGCGAGGTCGAAGCGGACATCCAGGTCGTCTCGACCGGCTCGCTGGGCCTGGACATCGCGCTGGGCGTGGGTGGCTTGCCGCGTGGGCGCGTGATCGAAATCTACGGTCCGGAATCGTCGGGTAAGACCACGCTCACGCTGCAAGTCGTGGCGGAAATGCAGAAGGTCGGTGGCACTTGCGCGTTTATCGACGCCGAGCACGCCCTCGATGTCGGCTACGCCAACAAACTGGGCGTGTCGGTGCCGGAACTGCTGATCTCGCAGCCGGACACGGGCGAACAAGCCCTCGAAATCGCCGACGCGCTGGTGCGCTCGGGCTCGATCGATCTCATCGTCATCGACTCGGTGGCGGCGCTGGTGCCGAAGGCCGAAATCGAAGGGGAAATGGGCGATTCGCTGCCGGGTCTGCAGGCGCGTCTGATGTCCCAGGCCCTGCGCAAGCTGACCGGTACCATCAAGCGCACGAACTGCACGGTGATCTTCATCAACCAGATTCGGATGAAGATCGGCGTGATGTTCGGTAACCCGGAAACCACGACGGGCGGAAACGCACTGAAGTTCTACTCGTCGGTGCGTCTGGACATTCGCCGGATCGGCTCGATCAAGAAGGGTGACGAGGTCGTCGGCAACGAAACCCGCGTCAAGGTCGTCAAGAACAAGGTGTCGCCGCCGTTCCGCGAAGCGATTTTCGACATCCTTTACGGCCAGGGGATTTCGCGCGAAGGCGAAATCATCGATCTGGGCGTGAACGCGAAGATCGTTGAGAAGGCTGGCGCCTGGTACAGCTACAACGGCGAGAAGATCGGCCAGGGCAAGGACAACGCGCGTGAATTCCTGCGCGAAAATCCGGATATCGCCCACGAGATCGAAAATAAGGTACGCGCATCGCTCGGCGTCACGGCAATCAACGAGACCGGCGAAATCGAAGCAGACGACGAGGTCTGAGGACCTCGCGCCTGTTCCTGAGCGGCAACGCGAAGCCAGTCGGCGCCGCGTTGCCGTTTTGCTTTTCCGGCCCCCGCTTTGATGGCATCACGATGACGTCATGATCACTCGCCGTCCTCCCCGAGATCCGAACGCGCCGCCACCTCCGCCGGGCGACGCCGCCGTTGCGGTCAAGCCGTCGCGCAAACCCGTGCTGAGCCTCAAGGCGCGCGCGCTGTCCTATCTCGCGCGTCGCGAACACAGCCGAGCCGAGCTGCGTCGCAAGCTTGCGCCGTTCGCCGACGCCGACGATCCCGAAGCGCTCGATCGCGTGCTCGACAGTCTTGAGCAGGAGCGCTGGTTGTCCAATGAACGATTTGCGCAAAGCGTCGTGCATCGGCGTGCGTCGCGCATGGGAACGACGCGTATCGTCAACGAACTCAAGCAGCATCAGGTCGACGCCGATACCGTGACGGCCCTCGCGACACAACTGCGCGAAACGGAACTCGTTCGGGCCCGCGCCGTATGGCAGAAGAAGTTCGGCGAGATTGCCACGACGCCCGAGGCGCGCGCCAAACAGATGCGTTTTCTCGCCTCGCGCGGTTTCTCGCGTACCGTTATCAGCAAAATCGTGTGGGGTGCCGACGAATACTCGGACGACTTTTGACGCGACTTCCATCATTTTCCTGATGGATGTCGCACCATTCATCGGGGAAGGGCGGGTGACGCGCGTGGGCTCGCAAGCCGCATGAATACTGGCGTGACATGGCGCGGTATCTCGCGTGTCGCGTCATGCCACAGTTATCGCGATATGGCGTTGCACCATACGCCCAGCACCTGCGGAATTTTGATAACCCGACCCATTGGTCGGGTAATTCGACCTTATGCGGCGGGCTTCTGTTGCGCTGCGGCAATCGCCGTCGCTGCCTATGCTAGAATTCAGATCTTTCCGCGTTCATGCATTGCACACTCTCGCATGCCGCTCTCTGAGCCCGCCTCTCGTACCCTGCGTCACCGCCGCGCGATCGCTGTCGAAGCGTTTTCGCGCGACGATGGCCTATGGGACATCGAAGCCTGTCTAACCGATCACAAGGATCGCGATTTTGCATTGGCAACGGGCCTTCGAAAGGAGGGCACGCCGATTCACTCGCTGTGGCTGCGTCTGACGATCGACGAGAGTTTCGAGGTGCGTGACGCCGAGGCCGTCTCCGACTGGGTGCCTTATCCCGGCATTTGTGACCAGATTGGCCCAGACTACCGTCAATTGATCGGACTTAACCTGCGGCGCGGGTTCCGCCATGCGGTGCGCGAGCGCCTCGGCGGCGCGGCGGGCTGTACCCATCTGACCGAACTTTGCAGTGTCCTGCCCACGGCAGCGATTCAGGCCTTCGCCGGCGAGGTGATCCACACCCCCGACACGGCGCTCAAGGCCGCCCATGAGGCCGATGTTTCGGCGCCTCCTTTCCAACTCGGACATTGTCACGCCCTGCGGTTTGATGGCGAGGCGGTGCGCCGGTTTTACCCGCGCTGGTTCAACGGCCGCGCAAACGATCGAGCGAACGAGCCCACGACGCCCGCCACAACCGAAGCGGTGCGCGATGGTGCCTCGACTCGCCAGCTCGAACCCAAACTTCCAACTCAGCAAGAAGGGAATCACGCATGAAGATTCATGAGTATCAAGGCAAGGAAATCCTCCGAAAATTCGGAGTCGCGGTGCCCCGCGGCATTCCGGCGTTTTCCGTGGACGAGGCCGTGAAGGCAGCCGAAGAACTCGGCGGTCCGGTTTGGGTGGTCAAGGCCCAGATTCACGCAGGCGGTCGCGGTAAGGGCGGCGGCGTGAAGGTTGCCAAGTCGATCGAGCAAGTGCGCGAATACGCCGGCCAGATCCTCGGCATGCAACTGATCACGCACCAGACCGGTCCGGAAGGTCAAAAGGTCAACCGCCTGCTGATCGAAGACGGCGCCGACATCAAGAACGAACTCTACGTCAGCCTCGTGGTCGACCGCATCACGCAGAAGATTGTGCTGATGGGTTCGAGCGAAGGCGGCATGGACATCGAAGAAGTCGCCGAAACGCATCCGGAACTGATCCACAAGGTCATCGTTGAGCCGTCCGTCGGTCTGACCGACGCGCAAGCCGACGATCTGGCGAAGAAGATCGGCGTTCCCGACGCTTCGATCGCTCAAGCCCGCGCGATTCTGCAAGGTCTGTACAAGGCGTTCTGGGAAACCGATGCGTCGCTGGCCGAAATCAACCCGCTGAACGTGAGCAGCAACGGCACGGTCACCGCGCTGGACGCCAAGTTCAACTTCGATTCGAACGCCCTGTTCCGTCACCCGGAAATCGTCGCTTACCGCGATCTGGACGAAGAAGATCCGGCAGAAGTCGAAGCCTCGAAGTTCGATCTGGCCTACATCTCGCTCGACGGTAACATCGGCTGCCTGGTGAACGGTGCCGGTCTGGCCATGGCCACGATGGACACCATCAAGCTGTTCGGCGGCGAGCCGGCGAACTTCCTGGACGTGGGCGGTGGCGCCACGACCGAGAAGGTCACCGAAGCGTTCAAGATCATGCTGAAGAACCCGAACCTGACCGCCATTCTGGTCAACATCTTCGGTGGCATCATGCGTTGCGACGTGATCGCCGAAGGCGTGATCGCAGCCTCGAAGGCCGTCTCGCTGAAGGTGCCGCTGGTCGTGCGCATGAAGGGCACGAACGAAGACCTGGGCAAGAAGATGCTCGCCGAATCGGGTCTGCCGATCATCTCGGCGGACAGCATGGAAGAAGCTGCCCAGAAGGTTGTCGCGGCTGCCGCAGGCAAGTAACCAGAACAGTCGAAGCCGCAGCGGCGCGACCCCAAAGGGGTGTGCGAACGCTGCCCGGCAACCGGATGAAGGAAATCAAGCAATGTCGATTCTGATCAACAAAGATACAAAGGTCATCACCCAAGGTATCACTGGCAAGACCGGCCAGTTCCATACCCGCATGTGCCGCGAATACGCGAATGGCAAGAACGCGTTCGTCGCCGGCGTGAACCCGAAGAAGGCTGGCGAAGACTTCGAGGGCATTCCCATTTTCGGTTCGGTCAAGGACGCGAAGGCACAGACCGGCGCGACCGTGTCGGTGATCTACGTGCCGCCCGCAGGCGCGGCCGCCGCGATCTGGGAAGCCGTCGAAGCCGATCTGGACCTGGCGATCTGTATCACGGAAGGGATCCCCGTTCGTGACATGATCGAAGTGAAGGACCGTATGCGTCGCGAAGGTCGCAAGACCCTGCTGCTCGGCCCGAACTGCCCGGGCGTGATCACGCCGGATGAACTGAAGATCGGCATCATGCCGGGTCACATCCACAAGAAGGGTCGCATTGGCGTGGTGTCGCGCTCGGGTACCCTGACGTATGAAGCCGTGGGTCAACTGACCGCCCTGGGCCTGGGCCAATCGACCGCCGTCGGTATCGGTGGCGATCCGATCAATGGTCTGAAGCACATCGACGTCATGCAAATGTTCAACGACGATCCGGATACGGACGCCGTGATCATGATCGGTGAAATCGGTGGCCCGGACGAAGCCATGGCGGCCGAGTGGATCAAGGGCAACATGAAGAAGCCGGTCGTCGGCTTCATCGCGGGCGTGACGGCGCCCCCGGGCAAGCGCATGGGCCACGCCGGCGCGCTGATCTCGGGCGGTGCCGATACGGCTGAAGCCAAGCTGGAAATCATGGACGCCTGCGGTATCAAGGTGACCAAGAACCCGTCGGAAATGGGCCGTCTGCTCAAGTCGGTGCTGTAATTCCCGTCGGACGACCGGCTCGTGCGCGCCGGAACTGGCGCGCACGAGCGAGGTCATGAAAAGGGAGCCCGGGACATCGGGCTCCCTTTTTTGCTATGGCGTTTCACAAGCCATTCGTTTCCATCGTTGCATTCGTTCCCGAGGATATTCCCGCCATGCTTGCGTTTTTTGCCGAGCTGAACTGGGCTGCGGTTCTGCAGATCATCATGATCGACATCCTGCTGGGTGGCGACAATGCCGTGGTGATCGCGCTCGCCTGCCGCAACTTGCCGGCCAAACAACGTTTGCAGGGCGTCGTATGGGGCACGATCGGCGCCATCGTGCTGCGCGTGATTCTGATCGCGTTCGCCGTGACGTTGCTCGCGGTGCCGTATCTCAAGGCGGTGGGCGGCGCGTTGTTGCTCTGGATTGGGATCAAGCTGCTGGTGCCCGATCATGAGGCTCACGATAGCGTACAGCCGGCCGACAAGCTCTGGACGGCGGTCAAGACCATCATCATTGCGGACCTGGTGATGAGTATCGACAACGTCATCGCCATTGCCGGCGCCGCGGAAGGGGCAGCCAAAGACCATCAGTTGCCACTCGTCATCTTCGGTCTGCTCGTGAGCATTCCGCTGATCGTCTGGGGCTCGCAACTGGTGCTCAAGGCCCTGGACCGGTTCCCATTCATCGTGATGGCCGGGGCGGCGTTGCTCGGCTGGATTGCGGGCGGGCTGATCGCGTCGGATCCGGGCATCGGCGACTGGTTGCATCTGCCGGGCGCCGCGGCCGAATATACGCATTACGTGGCGGCTGTGATCGGCGCACTGCTCGTCGTGGTGGTGGGGCGCGTGCTCAAGCGTCGGGCCGATGCACGTCAAATGCGTGCAACCTCTTCGGAATGATCGGGTCCATTCCCGGGACCGATGTCGTCGGTCCGCGGTGGTTTTTCCAGGAGCCACCGTGCTGTTCGGCCGAATCGTCCCGCCTCTGACTAGGACGATTCTCCTCACCCATACGGCCCCGCCCGATTTTGATCTACGGCAGGGCGCTGGCCGAGGGGGGTATGGCATACTCCGCCCACTTCCCCCCGATGTCCCTTTTGTTTTCATTGCTTTCGCAGGGAGTTACACAATGCGTCGTTTCGGCCACCGGACCTCCGGTATTGCCAAGTCTCGGGGTTTCACCCTGATCGAGTTGATGATCGTGTTGGCGATCATTGGTGTGCTGGTCATGGCAGGGGTTCCGTATCTGCAGAGTTATCTGGTACGTGCACGTGTTGTCGAAGGGCTGGGGGCTGCGGCGTCCGCCAAGGCACTCGTGAGCGAGAACGCCATGCACGGCGCGCCGTTCAACAGCGGCTGGCAAGCGCCGAGCGCGACGGACAACGTGAATGCGGTGAGTATCGATGCCGTGAGCGGCAACGTGACGGTCGCCTATACGCAACGTGCAGGCGACGGTGCCCTTGTGCTGGTGCCGACGAGTGCCGCTGCCGATGGCTCGCCCAAGGCGCTGACGGTCGGCAAGGCCCCCGAAGGCCAGATCGTCTGGACGTGTTACGCCCAAGGCCGCGAAGGGGCTCCGAATGGTGCGACGTTGCCGGGTAAGCTGGCGCCGCCGGAGTGCCGTGCGGCGGCCACCACCGGCAAGTCGGGCTGAGGCCGGCGCTCGGCCGGACGGATTGCGTCGAGCCGTATCGGCGCGACATCCACGCAACGTCGGCACAACGTCTGCCGACGCGGGCCCAGCGCGTGCGTAACGTCGAGCTTGCGTTGATATGGTGGCGACGTAGCGTTGACGCACCGGCGGCGCAACCTTGGCATGCCCCCCGCGTGGCCTGCCGAGATGGCGGATTTGTCGACGGCGCATTCATACGCGCCCGCTGTGAAATGGCTGCCCCTGGGGCAGCCATTTTTCGTTATGCTTGCGCATCTTCCAACGGGTGCATTGCACGGCGGCAATCTTGTTTCCTCCTCTGCTTCTCTCAATGATCGGGCTCACGCTGGCCCTGATCTGGGCCTTGCCCTATAACCTCGTCAGGCACACGTATCCGATTTCCACCTTCTATGCGGAAGCGCTGACATTCTCACTGTTCGCGTTGCTCGGTGCGCTCTCGATGATCGCCGTGTGGCAACGCGACGCACGCGCGCTACGGATGCCTCGCGTCACCTGGATGCCGCTCGCTTTTGTGGCGGTCATCCTTGTGCAGCGTGCCACGATGCCGACCGAGCTGCCGCAACTGATGATGACTGCGCTGCTCTACGGCGTGGCGATGATCGTGGCCGTGAATGCCGGGTTCTGGCTGGCACAACTCGGGTGGCGCGACGTGCTCATGCGATGGAGTGCGATGGCGCTCACGCTGGGGGGGCTGTACGCCGTGGGCGCGCAGGTCTTGCAAGCGTTTCATCTGGAAGCCGACGTACCCTGGCTGGTGGCCAAGTACTCCGTGACGGTCGCGCGCCGACTGTTCGGCAATATGTATCAGCCGAATCACTTGGCAACATATTTGTCGCTTGCCAGCGCGGGGGCGTTCTATCTCTGGTATCAGCGCAAGCTGCCCGCCTGGCTGTGGCTTGTGGTGTGTGCGGCTTTCGATATCGGTATCTGCCTGACCGGCTCGCGTACACCGTGGCTGCAACTGGCGCTATTGTCGGCATTCGGGGCGTGGCTCGTGTGGGTGGCGCGTGCCGAGACGGCGCGCAACATGCGCCGGCCGACGCGCTGGTTCGTGCCCGTTGCCATCCTTCCGTTGCTCGCCCTGATGACGATGTTCGTCGGTTGGGCGAACGTTGCCTGGGGGTTGCAGCTCGACGGCAGTGCCGTGGCCCGCATGCAGCAGGCCGGCCAAGTGGCGGGGCGCTTGAACCTGTGGGAGTACGGTCTGGCGATCTTCCGTGAGCATTGGTGGTTCGGCGCGGGCTGGTCGAACTACATCGACGCACAGTTTGCCTTGGTCGACAAGCTCGGTCCCGTCGAGATGGCCGACAACGCCCATAACGTGCTGCTCGATCTGCTCGCGAAGACCGGCATCATCGGTGCGTTGGCGGTACTGGCGCCGCTCGCGTTCTGGTTCGCGCGCGCGGTGCGCGGCATCAAGACGGCGTCTGTCGCGCTCGCCTTCGTTCTGCTCGGCATGCTCGCGGTCCACGCCATGCTGGAGTATCCGCAGCACTACGCATTCTTCCTCTTGCCCGCGCTGTTCCTGCTCGGTTTGTGCGAGACAAAAGCGATCGATAGCGTGTCACCCACCGCCGCCGGTGCCATCAATGGCGTGATCGTGCTGTTTGCATGCGTGGCGATTCCTTGGCTCTACCACGACTACCAACGCGTCGAAGTGGCTTATCGCGCCGGCAAAATCGAAGCCTATCGCACGGATCCGGCGCTCTTCTTCACCCCGTATGGCGACTACGCGGTCACGGGGGCGTTGTTCCTGAATCGCGATCAGCTCGACGAAAAGCTGGCGGCGCATCGTGAAGCGCTGGCGCTGGGTGCCGGGCCGACCATGATCAAGCGTTATATCGTGCTGCTCGCCCTCGCAGGGCGCGACGACGAAGCGCTCGAAGACATTCAGCGCCTGAAGAATTACAACTCGGCGATTTTCGATGGGCAGTACGCTGCGCTCGTCCGGATGTTGCGTGAGCAGGGCGATACGCTGAAGCCGTTCGTCAAACGGGTCATCGAGGCGTGGGGGCGGCCGAAGGGCGAGGCCGACGAGGACGCGAGCGCCGCACCGCAAAAGAAGACGTCATCGATGTCATAAAGGCCGTGGCGACCCTGCCCATGAAACACAACGCCCGTGAATTTCACGGGCGTTGTGTTTTGCGGCGCTGTCGCACAACGGCTCAAGCCTTGGGGGTATCGCCTTCGTCGTCCTGATCGGTCTCTTCGCTACGCGCCCAGAAGAAACGGTCGGGGAAATGGCGTCCCATGCCCGGGCGGAATGCGTTCTCCAGGACCTGCTGCAGATACTCTTGCGCTTCACTGACGGCTTCCGGCACGGCGAGGCCGTTGGCGAGCATCGCGGTGACGGCGGCCGCCAACGTGTCGATGGCGCCGGCGACGTTGTGGGGCGGCCGGTCCCAGGCGTCCTCGCGCACCACGCCACCCTCGGTGTAGAGCGTGTGCGTGAATTGCGGTGCGTTGTTGTCGCTCACCAGAATGAACTCGCAGCCGTTTTCCAACAGGATGGCAACCGCGTCGTCGAGCGAAAGGTTTTCGTTCTCCGTGACGGTCTGTGCCAGCGCGATGGCATTGGCCGGGCTCACCACAAGCACGCTGGCCTGCGGCACGAGCAGACTGGCCGTGGCCTCGCGCAACTCGTCGGCCGAGAGCAGGTGCTCGCCGGCCAGGCCGAAGTCGGGCGCCACCACCAGGGGCGTCTCGTCGTAATCGGCCACGATCTCGGCAATGGCCGCGACGTTCTCCGCATTGACAGCGCTTCCAACCTTGAAGGCGGCGACCGGCATGTCTTCGAGCAGCATGCGGGCCTGATCGACGACCCAGTCCGGGTCGACCGGCTGTACGTCGTTGCACGTGCGCGAGTCCTGGGCGGAATAGCCGGTGAGCACCGACACGCCGTAGCCGCCCATGCTCGCGAACGTGAGCAGGTCAGCCTGGACGCCGGTTGCCGAAGTCGGGTCGGAGAGTCCGAAGGTCAGGAGAATGGGAGGGGATTCAGTTTGCATGGAGGCAGGATAGACGGCGATCTGGTCACGCCTTGGGTTCGTTGGTACCATCACGCCTTAAATGCCCGTTTCGGAGCGCTGGAAAGCGTCGTGGGCATCGCCCGCCGGAGAACGAATGCACCGGCAGGTTCCCACGCCACCGTACGACATTTTTGTCTGCGGGGCCCGAAGCGGTTGACAAAGCCATTGTAACGGAACGCTCGTCGCTGAAGAAAGCATGGAATACAAGAGCTGGATGTGCCTCATTTGCGGTTGGATTTACGACGAAGAGGCAGGTTTGCCCGATGAGGGCATTGCGCCCGGCACGCGCTGGGAAGACGTGCCCATCAATTGGACCTGCCCCGAGTGCGGCGCGCGCAAGGAAGATTTCGAGATGGTGCAGATCTGAGGACGGGCGGCCCAGCCGCCGCCTGTTCCCCAAGGGTCTTGCGCGTCCAACGCGTCCGCCGCGTTTGTCGCGCGCTCCGAAGCATCGGATGCCTTCAATGCCTCTGATGTACCCGATCGCCGTTTGGCCGTCGTTACGGCATGGCGCTCGACGATCTGCCCGGCCTTCGGCCGGGACGGTGACGCAGCGGACTTCCCGCCCGAATTCACGAAGACCGGCCGTATGGCCAGGAGATGGCCTATGGTGACGCCGCAAACGCCTTCCGACACCACCATCAACACGCCCCAAACGTCCGCGCGCGAGACTCGCGACACGCCCTTGTGGCGTTTGCCCGAAGTGGCAGACGCGCTGACCGAGGCATCCGACGCCTGGTCCAACGGTCCGGCGGCCTCGCTCGGCCCGCTGCGACGGGCCAACCGTCTGCTCCAGTCGAGCGGCCACGCCGATTGGGCGCTGCACGGTGAGCGCCTTGTGCAGGCGATCGCCGAAGCGGCCTATGGGCAGCCGGCCAGCCAGGACGCCCAGCGCAATGCCCTGCGTCAGTTCGAACGCGACATCTGGCAGGCGGGGACGGCCTCTGGTGCATCCCCTGTGGCGACCGATGATGCCCCTCGCGCTTCCGAGCATTGGCCAGGCGCGCCGTCGCTGGGTGAGCTTCGTATGGCCGGCTGGCCGGCCGCGCACCCACGCCTGGACGGTCTGCCGGCGGGCACGGCACCGTTGCGAGCGGACGTCGAGCGCGTGCTGTTGCGACTGCTGCGTCCCGACGCGCAGGCCACCGACACCACTGCGGCCCTCGGTGAACTGGCTGATCTGGCGGCCGATCTCCACCGTGCGGGGGGGACGGCGCCGCTCGACTACTGGCGTCTGGCGGCTGCATGGCTGCGATTTTCCCGTGCGCCGTTGAGTCTGGCCGACAAGCGCCAGATTGGCCGGATGAATATGGCGTTACGCAAGCAACTGACGCGTGCGGTTGTGCCGGAGGGCGGGGCCCCCGCCGCAACGCCTTCGTCTGCCACGGCGGGTGTCGGCGCAAAGGGCGCAAACGAGGCCATTCCCGGCCACGATCTGCTCGAAGCGCTCGCCACGTGGCATGCACAAGCCCCGGATCGCTGGCTGGGCGCGCTGCTGACCGATTTCGGCGTACTGCGACATCCTGGCCATCTGCCCGAGCCGCTGGTCGATGCCGCACAGGTCGGGCAGAAGCAGGGCACGGGAAGCAGTTCGCGCGATTGGCTGCGCATTGGGCCGCTGGCGGTACGGCAGGACGTCTGCCAGACGTTCCTGAGCCTGGCGGACGAGGCGCTGCCCAATCTGAACGATCCGGCGGTGGCGGCGAAGGTGGCGCAATACTCGGCGGGCATCGGGCTGGCACCGGTCGCGCGGCTCGCGGCGGCGGTGGCGGCCACCGGCGAGCGGCTTGCCGCCTCGCCGCCGGCGGAGCCAGGGGGGCCGGCGGCGCTGGCGATGACGGTCAAGGCGTTGCGCGGCATGCTGCATCAGTTTGCCGCCGATACTTATCCGGAGTCGCGGCCCGACCTGATCGCGGAAATGGCGATGTGGCGCGAGCGTGCGCTGGACGCCAGCGTATTCGGACAGCGGCTCGTCACCGGGCGCGACGTTCCGTGATAAAGTCGGCGCAAAGGCTGCCATTGGCAGCTGATGGCCGTATCACGATGCGGAAAAAGTTCGTCTGCTGACCCGCAGCACCCGCTGCGCAAGGCAACACCCGGGCAGCAGACCGTCAAACAGCTTCCGATAAACTTTGGCCCTATGCCGAACGACCGTATCAACCTCACGAATCAATTCCTCATCGCCATGCCGGGCATGGCCGATCCGACGTTTTCCGGTACCGTCGTGTACCTGTGTGAACACAGCGAAAAAGGCGCGATCGGGCTGGTCATCAATCGTCCCACCGACATCGATCTGCAGTCGCTCTTCGAGCGGCTCGATCTCAAGCTGGAAATCGATCCCCTCGCGCATCAGCCCGTGTTTTTCGGCGGGCCGGTGCAGACCGAGCGCGGCTTCGTGCTGCATGAGTCGACCGGCGCGCCCTATAGCTCCTCGCTGTCGGTGCCGGGCGGTCTCGAAATGACGACCTCGAAAGACGTGCTCGAAGCCGTCGCGAATGGTCAGGGACCGCATCGTTTCCTGCTGACGCTGGGACATTCGGGTTGGGGCGCCGGGCAGCTGGAAGACGAGATCGGCCGCAACGGCTGGCTGACGGTCGCGGCGGATCCGGGCATCGTATTCGACGTGCCGCCGGCCGAGCGCTTCGATGCTGCGTTGGCGTTGCTGGGCGTTACCTCGTCGATGCTGTCCGCCGACGCGGGTCACGCATGACGGCTGGCAGTGCCACGGTCCTCGCCTTCGATTACGGCGAGCGCCGAATCGGGGTCGCCATCGGCAATCTGATGTTGCGCGAGGCCAGCGCATTGACCGTCGTGGCCAATCTCAATCGTGAAGTCCGGTTCGCCGAGACCGGTAAGCTCATCGCCGAATGGGAACCCGAACTCATCGTCGTCGGGCTGCCGTGCCATCCGGACGGCACGCCGCACGAGATGACCCAGCAAGCCAAGCGCTTCGGCAACCAACTCAACGGACGATTCAACGTGCCGGTCGTGTGGGTCGACGAGCGTTACTCATCGGTCGCTGCGGCCGCGGCGCTGGCCGAGGCGGGCGTCAAGGTTTCGCAAAAGACATCGCTCGACGCCGAGGCCGCTCGCATCATCCTTCAGCAATATTTCGACGAGCATGTTCCTGTCTGATATCCCGAGCGGCATTCCGCCCGCGCGCCGCCAATGCGACGCCGCGCAACGCCATCTCGCCGCGGAGCCCCTGCATGGCTAACGGAATCCTGGGCCGGCGCGGCCACCCGCAGCTCAACCGCAACGGCGAGCTGAAGCATTTGCTGACGGTGGAAGGGCTGCCGCGCGCCGTATTGATGCACATTCTCGACACCGCCACGCAGTTCGTCGGCGTGAACGATGCCGACGTGAAGAAGGTGCCGCTGCTACGCGGCAAGTCGGTCTTCAATCTCTTCTTCGAGAATTCGACACGTACGCGCACGACGTTCGAGATTGCCGCTGCGCGTCTGTCGGCCGATGTGCTGAATCTGAATATCAACGCGTCCTCGACGAGCAAGGGCGAAACGCTGCTCGACACCATCGGCAACCTGTCGGCCATGCACGCGGATCTGTTCGTCGTGCGTCACGCCCAATCGGGCGCACCTTACCTGATCGCGGAGCATTGTGCGCCGCACGTGCATGTCATCAACGCCGGCGACGGGCGTCACGCGCACCCGACGCAAGGCTTGCTAGACATGTACACGATTCGTCATCACAAGGGCGAATTTCAGAATCTGACGGTAGCGATCGTCGGTGACATTCTGCATTCGCGCGTGGCGCGCTCCGACATTCACGCGCTCACCACGCTGGGCGTGCCGGAAGTGCGCGCCATCGGGCCGCGCACGCTGTTGCCCGAGGGCCTAGAGCAACTCGGCGTGCGCGTATTCCACGACATGGATGAAGGGCTGCGCGACGTCGACGTCATCATCATGTTGCGGCTACAAAACGAGCGAATGAGCGGCGCGTTGCTGCCGTCGGCGGCCGAGTATTTCAAATATTACGGCCTGACGCCGGCGCGTCTCGCTTTGGCCAAATCCGACGCCATCGTCATGCATCCCGGACCGATGAACCGCGGTGTGGAAATCGATTCGGCGGTTGCGGACGGTCCGCAGTCGGTCATTCTCGAACAAGTATCGTTCGGCATTGCCGTGCGCATGGCGGCGATGAGTATCGTTGCCGCAACGCACGGGTGAGGGCGCCATGAAACTGCATCTGAAGGGCGGCCGCGTCATCGATCCCTCGACCCGAATCGATCGTGTCCAGGACGTCTTCATCGCGGCGGGCAGCATTGCTGCGCTGGGCATGCCGCCGGCCGACTTCGTCGCTGACCGAACCGTCGACGTGACGGGGCTGGCGGTCATGCCCGGGCTGGTCGATTTGGCGGCACGTCGCATGACGGCGGCCAGCGAAGCCGCGGCGGCGCTGGCTGGCGGGGTCACGCGCGTCGTTTGCCCACCCGATACCACCCCTGTGCTCGACGCGCCGGATCTCGTCGAAATGCTGCAGTTGCGCGCCCGTGCCGTGCACCATGCGCAGGTGCATCCGCTGGGCGCCTTGACGGTGGGACTTGCCGGCCGAGAACTCACGGAAATGGCGCAGTTGGCGCGAGCGGGCTGCATCGGACTGTCGCAGGCCAACGCGTCGATCACCGACAACCGCACCTTGTTGCGCGCGATGCAGTACGCGGGCACGTTTGGGCTGACTGTCTGGTTGCGCCCGCAGGACGCCGCGCTGGCGGCCGGCGGCGTGGCGGCCAGCGGTGCCGTTGCCTCTCGTCTCGGACTGGCGGGCATTCCGGTGGTGGCCGAGACCATCGCGTTGCACACGATTCTGGAACTCGTACGTGTGACGGGTACGCGCGTGCATCTGTGCCGTCTGTCGTCCGCAGCGGGGCTGGCGCTCGTGCGCTCGGCCAAGGCCGAAGGGCTGCCGGTGACGTGCGACGTCGCCGCGCATCATCTCCATCTGAGCGATATGGACATCGGCTATTTTGATGCTCAGTACCGACTCGATCCGCCACTGCGAGGGCAACGTGACCGAGAGGCCATCCGCGACGCCGCGCGCGACGGCACGGTCGATGCCATTTGCTCGGACCATACGCCGCTGGCGGTCGACGCACGTCTCGTCCCGTTTGCCGAAGCCGAGCCGGGCGCGAGCGGCGTGGAGTTGCTCCTGTCGCTGGTGTTGAAGTGGGCCGACGAGTCGCGCGTGCCGCTGGTCGATGCGCTGGCGCGGGTGACGTACGGGCCGGGACAGCGGCTCGCGACGGTGGCCCCGGGGGCGGGCCGGCTTGCGCCGGGGCAACCGGCAGACCTATGTGTGTTTGCGCCGTCGGCACACTGGACGGTGGCCGCGCAGCAGATGCGCAGTGCCGGCCACAACACGCCGTTTCTGGGTTACGAAGTGCCGGGTCGTGTAGGTCTCACGCTGGTGGGTGGCCACGTGGCGCACGAAACCCTCGCCGTCTAGGATGCGATTGTCGTGCTGCTAATCAAAAAAATTCGTCTTGCCTTGCACCTCACACGCGGTCTGCTGACCGCGCTGCTGTTTTTCCCGTTCCTGTCGGAAGCGGCGAAGCATCGTCGCATTCGCGCATGGTCACAAAAGCTGTTGACGCTGTGCGGCATGCGTCTCGAAGTCGAGCAGCGGGCGCCGTTGCCCGACAGCGGCGTGATGCTGCTGTGCAACCACGTGTCGTGGATCGACATCTTCGCGATCAATGCGTGGCAGCCGGTGCGGTTTGTCGCCAAGGCCGAGATTCGCCACTGGCCGTTGGTCGGCTGGCTGTGCGTGCAGACGCGCACCATCTTCCTGCAACGTGAGCGCCGTGCCGACGCCCGCCGCATCATGCATTACCTGTCCGATTGCCTGCGCGATGGGGACATCATCACCGTCTTCCCCGAAGGCACGACCACGGACGGTCGAAGCTTGTTGCCGTTCCACGCCAATCTGCTGCAGGCGCCGGTGGCTACGTCCAGGCCGGTGCAGCCGCTGTGTCTGTTCTATACCGATGCCGAGAGCGGGCGCCATACGATGGCGCCGGCGTATATCGGCGAAACGAGTCTGATCGAGTCCATCGACATGATTCTGCGCGCGCCGCCCATGACGGTGCGCTTGTCGGTGGGCGAACCGCAGCATCCGCAAGACGGTCAGCACCGTCGCGAGTTTGCGCTCGGCGCGCAGCGGGCGGTTGGCGATGCCTTGCAAGGGTTTCTGCCCGAGGCAGTGTTGCCGCAGAGCGGATCGGTCGGCTCGCGTGACTCGGCATTGGGTGACGAAGACGACGATACGGTGCGGGCCGTTCAGGTCTGACGCGTGTCGCGCGACACAAAAAACGGCGCCCGTGGGCGCCGTTATCGTTCGTCAGGGCGATGACCGTAGCGACGCAGACGTCACTCACGAGACGGGCCGCAAGACGTCGCCCCCGCGCGATCAATCAATGGCCTTTGCGCTTCTCGGCTTTGTCCGCTTTCGCCGATTTCCCAGCCCTCTCCACCTTTCCAACCTTTCTGATTTTGCCTACGGCGCCTCTATCGGACTTCTCGGCTTTCGCGGCCTTGGGCGCGTCTTGGGTCCTGTCCGCCTTTTTGACCTTGTCGCGCGTCTTGTCGTCAGCCATTGCAAGCGGATCGCGAATCTGCGGGCAGTCGACCTGGACCAGCTCGCGCGCGGCGGGCGTGCTGGCGAGCTTCACCGCGGATAACTGCCCGCCCCAGACGCAGCCCGTATCGAGCGCGAGCAGATTGTCGCGCATGACCAGGCCGAGCGCGGACCAGTGACCGAACGCCACCGTGACATTGGCTGTGCGACGGTTCGGCGTGTCGAACCAGGGCTTCAACTCATCCGTGGCCGCGTCGGCCCCTTCCTTGATCTTGAAGTCGATGCGCCCGTCCGCTGTGCAAAAGCGCATGCGGGTGAGGGCGTTGATTGTGAGACGTTGACGGTCTTCGTCGCTCAGATCGTCTTGCCACCGATCGGGCTGATTGCCGAACATGCGCGACAGGAACGTTCTCCAGTCCGGGCCACGCAACTGCCGCTCCACGTCGCGAGCGAGCGTGATGACCTGCGCGGCGTCCCATTGTGGGAGCACGCCGGCATGCACCATCAGATGACCCTGTGCGAAATGCGCGAGCGGTCGATGGCGTACCCAGTCGATGAGGGCGTCGCGGTCGGGGGCCTTGAGAATGTCGTCGAGGGTGTCGCTGCCGTGGGTCTGGCGCACACCGGCCGCCACGGCCAGCAGATGAAGATCGTGATTGCCGAGCACGGCCGTGACGCGATCGCCCAGCGCGATGACCTGGCGCAACGTATCGAGCGAGCGCGGCCCGCGATTGACGAGGTCGCCTGCCAGCCAGAGATCCGCGTCCGGAGGCAGGTGCGCGAGCAGTTGTTCAAACGACGTCTGGCAACCCTGCAGGTCGCCGATAGCATAGATGTCACGCATGGCGGAGGTGGCGCTGTCTCGTCTGTCTAGTTGTCCCGATCATGGGGATGGCGGGTGCCGCGGCTTCGCGCCTGCGATGCGTTGCCCTTGGAGCGTTCACTTTTTGAAAATCAGCCAGCGGGGTGCTTTGAAGCGAACGATGCGCAGATACAGCCAGACATACGTCACCATGAAGGCGACGCAGCACAGCGCGAGCACCAGACTGTGTCGCCAGAACACCGTCGCCGGGATCACTGCCAGCAAGCATAGCAGCCAGAGGTACGGAGACGTCAAGGAGTTGCGTTGCGTCAGCGCGCTTGCCGTGCGGGCGCCGACGGCCCAACGCATCAGCCGCTTGTAGACGAGCATGTGCAGGTGCACGCCATCGGGAATGCCGGGCGACATGCCGCGCACGAAGCGCTTGCGATAGATTGAGAAACAGACCTCGAAGGCGGGGTAAATCACCATCAGTGCCGGGTACCACGGCGACACCTGCGGGTTGCGCATGACCAGCAACACGGCAATTTCGGCCAGCATGAAGCCGATGAAATACGCGCCGCCATCGCCGAGAAAGATCAGTCCGCCGGGAAAATTGAAGATGAAGAACCCGAGGATCGCGCCCACCATGATCATTGAGGTAGTGAGCACAACGGGGTCTTGTACCTGAAACCCGACATAGCCGAGCGAGGCGAACATGATCATCGCGACCATCGCGGCGAGCCCGTTGAACCCGTCGATGATGTTGACGGCATTGGCCATGCCGGCCACGCATAGCACGGTGAGTGGTACCGACACGGCGGCGAGCATCAGCGCGTGGTCGGCCAAGCCGATGTCGATGCGCGTGATATGGATGTCGAGCAGAAGCCAGGCCAGCAGCGCGGCGAACATCGTGCAGATGAGACGCACCGTCGGCGTCACTTTCTTGGTCAGGTCTTCGACAAAGCCGGAGAAGAATGCGGGCAGGCCGCAGGCGACGAGCAGGAGGATATTGCGCGAGACGACGGGATACGAGAAACCGAGCGCCGTGGCGGCCACGATCAGGCCCGCCAGAATGCCGACGCCGCCGATGCGCGGAACCGGACGCACGTGAAACTTCTGCACGCCGGCAACATCGCTATCGCCGGAGAAGCGGGCGTGAACGTGCGCATAGCGGACGATCAAGAGCGTCGCGATGAACGACACGAGCAGGGCGATGGCGAGACTCAGCATGATGCGATGTAACGGCCGATGATTCGGCCGTCGAAGAGAGAATTCGGAAAGACGTCTTACTTCTTCTTGACCACCATCCAACGCGGCGAGCGGAATCTTACGATTCGCTGATACAACCAGACGTACGCCACGATGAATATCAGACAGCAGGCCGCCAAAAGACCACTATGCCGCCAGAAAATCGTTGCCGGAACGACGGCCGAAAGACACAGCACCCAAAGGTAAGGGGAGGTCATCGAATTACGTCGTGCGAGTTGTGATGCGATTTTCGAACCGACGGCCCAGCGCAATACTCGCTTGTAGATGAGCATGTGAAGGTGCACGCCGTCAGGCATGCTGGGAGAGACTCCGCGGACGAAGCGTCGCCGGTAGATCGAGAAGCAGACTTCGAAAATCGGGTAAATCAACATGAGTGCCGGATACCACGGGGAGACCAGCGGGTTTCGCATCACGAGCAGAATGGCGAGTTCCGCAAGCATGAACCCAAGGAAATAGGCGCCGCCATCCCCGAGAAAAATCAACCCATTTGGGTAATTCAAGATGAAAAAGCCGAGCACTGCGCCGACCATCATCATCGCGGCGGAAAGCACGATGTTATCGCCGACCTGAAACGCGACGTAGCCCAGCGACATGAACATGAAAATGCTGACCATCGCGGCAAGTCCATTGAAGCCGTCGATGATATTGATCGCATTGGTCATCGCCGCAGTGCAGATGACGGTCAATGCGACGGAAATCGCTGGAATGGCGAGCAGAGCGTCAATCGGGGCAATGCCGATGCGATTGATGTGGATGCCCAATATCCAATAGGCGACGAGCGCCGACACCATGGCGCACAGCAAGCGCATTCTTGGGGAGACACGTTTGGTGATGTCTTCTATGAATCCGCCGAGAAACACCGGTGCGGCGCTGGCGGCCAGCAGCAAAATTTCTTCGAGGCGTCCTTCGTATCGGAAAGTTGCGAAGGTGCCGGCGACAAGCAGACCGAACATAATGCCCAAACCGCCAATGCGTGGCACAGGATGGGCATGAACCTTCTGAACCCCTTTTGTGTCGCTATCGCTGGAAAAATGCGCATGCACGTGGGCATACCGCACAATAAGCAGCGTAGTGACAAATGAAACCACCAATGCCAATGTCAGGTTCAGCATGTTACGGACAAGTTAATCGCGTTGATTAGTATTTATGTGCGATTGGCGTTCCCTCGCTAAGCCCGCTTTAATCGTGAGTCGAGCCAAACGGAGTCCCCCGATTGACTTCGCCGAGTATTCTCAAGTACTCGGCGATCACCAATCGCTCGTCGAAATTTTGCGCTACTTTAGCACGCCCGGCCTCCCCGACCGCCGCGAGATCACCCGCTGACATGTCTGCCACCTGTTTCATCTTCGCGGCCAGTGCCGCCGCGTTCTGTACGGGGATGACCCATCCTGTCACGCCTTCGCTCACCACCTCACGGCAGCCCTGAACGTCGGTCGTGATCACAGGGCGGCCCATGGCACTCGCTTCGAGAAGGGTTCGCGATAAACCCTCCCGATAAGATGGCAGCACGATGCAGTGTGCTTGCGCGATGAAGGGGCGAACTTCCTGCGTCACGCCCAAATATTCGACGAGACCTTCCCGCTCCCACGCGGCCACCTGCTCACGCGAGATCGCTGTTGGATTTTCAACGTCGGCGGGGCCCAACAACTGGCATCGGACGTGCGGCATCGTCACCTTCAGCGCGCGCGCGGCTTCCACGAACTCCAGCACGCCTTTGTCGCGCAATAGCCGCGCAATCAACAAAAATCGAAATGTGCCATCGTCTCCCGGCCAAGGGGCGGGGGCGAAATGATCCAGATTGATGCCTTCCCCCGGGAGAAGACGTGCTTTGCGTATATCGACGAGCCCGCCGTTGACCATGGCATCGAAGTCCGCCGTATTGAGCAACCAGTTCTCCCGCGTGTGACGGAAGGCATACCGGTACAAGAAGCGGACGACATGCGTAATGAACGATCTGTTGATGAACACGGTGCCCATACCCGTCGTGATCGATACCGACGCAATCCCAGCCCAATGCGCCGCCATGGCGCCGTAGATATTCGGCTTGATCGTGTAATGGAAGCAGACCGCAGGACGAACGCGTCGGTACAGGCGATACAGACGCATCGCGAAGGCGATGTCCTGCAGCGGATTCTGCCCTTTGGACGCCATCGGCATGAGGTGTACCGTGCACCCCATCTCGCGCAGCAAGGGCGAATAGTCGTCATCCGGGGCCACGACGTGGACGGGGTGCCCGTCGGCCAGGAGTGCCCGGATCGGGCCGCCACGAAAATTATGAATCGACCAGAAAGAGTTCGAGCAGAAAAGAACGGGTGCTTGCATGGGATTCAGTGGATTTCGGCTTGAGCCGCTGCAAGACGCGCATACACCGCGATCCAGCGCGTCACGACTGCATCGAGAGAGTAATGGGTGATGATGCGCTCGCGATTGGCGGCGCCGGTCGCGTGACGCGCGCTCGCGTCGGCGCGCAGATGGCGAATCAGGGCGTCCCCGAGCGCCTGCGCGCTGCCTACCGGCACGAGCGTGTTGCCCGAGACGGTGCCGAGGAGTTCGCGCACCCCCCCGCAGTCAGTCGACACGACGGGCAAGCCGCTGGCCATCGCCTCGCCAATCACGAGCGGCAATCCTTCCCAGGCGGACGACATCGCATAGACGTCCGCAGCACACATCCATTGCGCGATGTCGTTGCTACGCCCGAGCAGCGTAATCGCATGGGCCAGCCCGCGTGCGTCCACGAGCGCCTGCATAGCACCGCGCAGCGGCCCGTCTCCGGCGATCGCGAGGCGTGCTTCGGGCACCGCCAGGAGCACATGCGAGAACGCGTCGATCAGCGTCGGATAGTCCTTCGCTTCAACCATCCGGCCCGCCGCGAAGACGATGGGCGTCGCCGTCGAGGGCAACGTGGGTATGGCCGCACGCCACTGCGACCGAACCTGCTCATCGGGACGGTAGCGATCCGTGTCGATGCCGTTGGGCACGCTCACGATACGTTCCGCCGGCGCGGCGCGTTGCGCAACGAAGGCGGCCACCGCGTCATCGCTGACGTTCGTCGTCAAATCCGTCCACCGATCCGTCAGCCGATAGGCCAGCATCCGCAGACGTCCGCCTTCATTGCGGCTGTGCGCGCTCGTCACCAGCACCGGCACCGGGGCAAACCACCGAGCCACGCGAGCCAGCAGGTTGGCATGCACCATGTGGGCGTGCACGACGTCGGGCTGCCACGCGCGCAGGTGCGCGACGAGGCTTCGCAACGCACACACGAGGGACCACGGCGTCTTGCCCGCCTTCAATTCAATGAGCGTGAGCCGCGGCGATTCCGGCAAGGCGATGGCACAGGTGCCCGTGAGCGAGATGAGTGCGACGTCATGCCCGCGCGCGAGGAAACCCCGGGCGAGATCGGCGACCTGCGTTTCCGCTCCCCCCAATTGCAGACCGGTGACGAACAGAACGATCTTCATCGCGCGCTCCGCGGTGTCGAACCGCCCTCGGCCCATAGCGCTTCCCAACGCGCCGCAATGGCATCCGCGCCGAAGTCCCGCGCATGCGCGTAGCCCGCCAGGCCAAGTCTGCGTCGCAGGGAGGCGTCGCCGATCAGCCGTTTGAGCCCGCCAGCCAACCCCTCGATATCGCCGTCGTCGATGATCAGACTGTCGACCTCGTCATGCAACAGCGCGCGGGGCCCGGCATCGGCAGCGTAGGCCACGATGGGCACCGCATACGCCTTGGCTTCAATTAACACGAGTCCGAAACTTTCACGTCGCGACGGGAGACAGTAGATCGCCGCCCGCGCATAGTGCTGCGCGATGTCGGCCACGGCGGGCAGCACCTGCACGCTGTCGCCGACCCCGGTGTCGCGCGCTTGCGCGAGCAGCGCGTCGCGCAGCGGGCCATCGCCCACGATACGCACCTGCCAGCCAGGGGCGTCGCGGGCGATACGCGCCCAAGCGTCGATCAGGCGGTCGAAGCCCTTCTCCGGAACCAGGCGCCCGACGGCGACAATGCCGCCCTCGCTGCTGGGCTCGGGAGGCGCGTCCGGGATCGCAAGGCCCAGCGGATTGGGAAGCGTGACGAACTGCGCCCGGGCGTGGGGATGATGCGTTCGCCACGCGTCGCGGTCGGCGTCAGTGAGCACGACCACGGCGTCGTACCGACGTGCCGCCAGCGCACGCGCCCATCGGCGGGCGCGTCGGCCGAGGTCGCTGGCGTAGGTGCTGTGCTCCCAGGCGATGCGTTGCAGCGGCAGTCCGATCGTGGCGGGCACGGTGTAGAGCGCGAGCATCGGGTCGACGTCGATCAGCACATCGATGGCGTGCTCGCGCACATAGCGCCGCACTTGCCGAACGATGGACACGTAGTGATGCTTGAACGCCAAGCGCTCGGCGAACATCGCGTGGTGCGCGACACCGGGCGCCAACGGGAAGACGGGCTTATGGCCCCACAACGACAGCACGTGCACGCGATGCCCGCGCGCCGCAAGCGCGTTCGCGAGCGTGGCCGTCGCGCGTTCGGCGCCGGCGAAGGCCGCGAGCGTACCCGTGAACAGGCAGAGGGTACGGCCGACGTGGTTGTTCGGGGAATGAGACAGCGTCATCGCATCAGTCTCGCCGGAGCAACCAGACACCGAGCACCAGCGCGGCCGCATACCCCGCGCCGTAGCCAAATGCGCCGGCGAGCGCTCCGAAATGCGGGGCCAGGCCGCGCACGACCGCAAAGGCCACCACGGCCGCACATAGCCACTTCGCGATGACCCAGCGTCCGGCGCCGCGACGAATCAGCGTGAGGTTCAGGGCGGCGTCGGCGAACACCAGAATCCCCATGAGCGCCGAGACGCGAAGAATTTGCGCCGACTCCGCGAATCCGGCGCCATAGATCAGGTGCACGATCCAGGGCGCCAGCAGCGCGATCGGCATCGCCAGGCAAGCGCCGGCGGCGACCATCAGCCACACCGCACGCACGGTATTGCGTCTCGCGGTGGCGTTGTCGAACGTCTGAAAGATCAGTTGCGGCGCCAGCGAATTCGCGATGATCGGCGCCACGAGCACGAAGTTTTCCGTGATCTGCATGGCGGCGGCATACGCGCCGAGTTCCGCGAGCGGGATGAGCGGCTTGAGCACAAGTTGGTCGATGCGCTTGAAGAGGATCATGAGCATCAGGCCGCCCCAGAACGTCATGCCGCTCGAGAGCAGGTCCACCAGCAACGTGCGCCGCCAGATCACAGGCGTCTTCGGCGAATGCTTGAAGTAATACCGAACCAGCAGCGCGGCGGCCACGACGGCCTCGACAGCGTAGACGACCGCGAACGCGGCAACGCCCGCGTGTGTCACGAACAGGAGCGCCACGAGGGCGAGTTTGACGCCGAGCCCGCAGAGGTTGGCCGCGACGCTCGGCCGGTTGAACGTGCGCGCCTGCAACCACGCGATGACAATGCCCGCAGGCTCGCGGAACCAGAGCGCCACGCCGAGCCAGAGGGCAACGGCGACCAGCTCGGACTCGGCAAACCCGATGACGTAGATGGCCAACGCCGCGTAGGCGACGGCCGCAGCGGCCAGGCGCAGCACGAAAGCATGGGCGATGACCGTGCGTTGCTCCGCCTCGGTCTTGCCGACCAGTCGCGGCACCACGACCTCGCTGCCGCACAACAGCGTGAGGGACGCGGCGAGGAACACCAGCGATTGCGCGTACTGAAACAGGCCGAACTGCGCGGCGCCGAGGCTGCGTGCCAGTAGGCCGGAGACGGCGATGCCACCGGCGATCTGCGCGCCGCGCTCGGTCAGCATCCAGAGGATGTTGCGAATGATGGTGCGATAGGGCATGTGGCGCTCGCGCGGCTCACTCGTTCTCAAGTCAAGATAAGCAAAACCGGCCTCGCAAGGCCGGTGCTGGGGGACGTCACACGCGTGTCACGATGCGCGGACACTGATTGTAGGCGATCGCTGACAAGGGTTTGGAGGGAAATGCCGCAGTGCGGCGAAGTCCCGTATAATTTTAGCGTAATGCAGCCGATCCCGGCCGGTCTTCCTGCCGGGATTTCGCGTTTGCTGCGCGCTCGGCGCTGGCTTTCCGGCCGACGCCCCTCGACATTTCCGTTACGTATGGGTTCGCCCAGGCGATACGCCCGGCCCCTCGCGTCGGATGACGACTTTTTCCCTCGTTTCCGAGAGATCCTCCCCCATGACGCAAACCACGCAAGTTTCACCTGCGATTTTCAAGGCATACGACATCCGCGGTATCGTCGGCAAGACCCTGGATGCCAACGTCGCGCACCTGATCGGACGCGCGTTCGGCACGGCGGTGCGTCGCGAAGGCGGCAACGCGGTCGTGGTCGGTCGCGACGGCCGTCTGTCCGGACCCGAACTGGTCGGCGCGCTCTCCGACGGCCTGCGCGCCGCCGGTGTCGATGTGGTCGATATCGGCGTCGTTGTTACGCCGATGGTGTATTTCGCGACGAACGTCACACTGCATGGCCGCATCGTCGACTCCGGCATCATGGTCACGGGTAGCCACAACCCGCCCGACTACAACGGTTTCAAGATGGTCTTGCGCGGTCGGGCGATCTACGGCGATGCCATTCAGGGCCTCGCCACGCTGATCGGCCAGCAGGACTTCGAGACGGGGCAGGGCACGTACACGGCCGACGAGATCGGTGAATCGTATCGCGCGCGCATCGCGGGCGACGTGCATCTGGCGCGGCCGATGAAGATCGCCGTGGACTGCGGCAACGGTGTGGCGGGCGCGTACGCTCCGGCGCTGTTCCAGATGCTCGGCTGCGATGTCATCGAGCTGTTCTGCGAGGTCGACGGCACGTTCCCGAACCATCACCCGGATCCCGCCCATCCGGAGAACCTCCAGGATCTGATCCGCACGCTGCAGACGACCGATGCCGAGATCGGCCTCGCGTTCGACGGCGACGGCGACCGTCTCGGCGTAGTCACCAAGGACGGTCAGATCATCTATCCGGATCGCCAGTTGATGCTCTTCGCCGCCGAGGTGCTGAGCCGCCATCCGGGCGAGAAGATCATCTACGACGTGAAGTGCACCCGCAACCTCGCGGATTGGGTGCAAAAGCACGGCGGCGAGCCGCTGATGTGGAAGACGGGGCACTCGCTGGTCAAGGCCAAGCTCAAGGAAACGGGCGCACCGCTCGCGGGCGAGATGAGCGGCCACGTGTTCTTCAAGGACCGCTGGTACGGTTTCGACGACGGCCTGTACACGGGCGCGCGTCTGCTCGAAATCCTGTCGAAG
This sequence comes from Pandoraea cepalis, assembly GCF_902459665.1. Taxonomy (GTDB): domain Bacteria; phylum Pseudomonadota; class Gammaproteobacteria; order Burkholderiales; family Burkholderiaceae; genus Pandoraea; species Pandoraea cepalis. The sequence goes on from NZ_CABPSL010000010.1 coordinate 31,576, forward strand.
GCAGCCGATCCGAGCGCGGTGCTCAATGCGCTGCCCAACTCGATTTCGACGCCCGAGCTGCAGATCCCGCTGGCCGAAGGCGAGAACTTCGCGTTGATCGACAAGCTGCGCGAGACCGCGAAGTTCGACGGGGCGCGGGACATCGTCAAGATCGACGGCGTGCGTGTCGAATATGCGGATGGTTTCGGTCTGGCCCGTTCGTCGAACACCACGCCGGTCGTCGTGCTGCGCTTCGAGGCCGACAGCGATGCGGCCATCGCGCGCATTCAAGACGACTTCCGCCGCGCCATCCTGGCCGTGAAACCCGACGCCAAGCTGCCGTTCTGAGGCGAGGCCTGGGGGTCCCAGCGCCGGGCAACCGGCGCGGGACGTCTTAAGGGATGCCGGATGGGCGTCGAGGGGACGCCATAAGATACGCCGTAAGGGGACCGCTGCAAGAACGGCGCAATCAACGCTGTTCGGCGGGCCGGGTCGGGGTAAAATCGCGGTTTTGCTCACGAGGCCCGGCCGAACCGCCGGGGCGTGCGGTTGCAGGTTCTGATCGTCAAAGTCTCGTCGCTCGGCGACGTCGTCCATAACATGCCCGTGGTGCAGGACATTTTGCTCCACCATCCCGACGCCCAGATCGACTGGGTGGTGGAAGAGGGCTTCGTCGACCTCGTCAAGCTCGTGCGCGGGGTGCGCCGGGTCATTCCTTTCGCGTTGCGCCGCTGGCGCAAGCAGCCGCTCGCCGCACGCACGTGGCAGGAGATCGGCGCCTTTCGCCGCGCCTTGCGCGAAACCCCTTACGACTACGTGATCGACACGCAGGGTCTGATCAAGACTGGCTGGATCGCACGCACGGCGCGCGGCGCCGTGTGGGGGTTGGGCAACCGGACCGAAGGGGCCAGCTACGAGTGGCCGGTGCGTTACCTCTACCGGCATACCGTGCGCATCGAGCCGCACACGCACGTGGTTACGCGCTCGCGGCTGCTGGTGGCCGAAGCGATGGGGTTCAAGGTAACCGACGAGATCGACTTCGGCATTGCCACCGAGCGCGCCGACCACAGCCAGTGTCCGGACTATCCGTATGCGGTGTTCGTGCACGCCACGTCGCGCGACGACAAAACATGGCCGGAAGACGACTGGATTGCGCTGGGTCGCGATCTGGCGTCGCAAGGGTTGCGGATCGTATTGCCGTGGGGCAGTGCGGCGGAGCGCGAGGTCTCGCTGCGACTGGCCACCGCGCTGGGTGACGACGCCTGGGTGCCGCCGAAGATGAATCTGTCGCAGGTCGTTGGCCTCATCGATCGCGGCGCGATCACCGTTGGCGTGGATACGGGGCTGGTGCATATTGCCGCAGCACTGAACCGTCCCACCATCGAGTTATACAATTTCAGCACCGCGTGGCGCACCGGCGGATTCTGGTCGCCGCGCATTGTCAATCTTGGCGACGCCGCGCACAAGCCAACGCTCGCGCAAGTCCGCGACGCCGTGCGCCAGCTCGCACCGTCGCTGCGGCCTGTGCCGAGCGGCGACGGCGCGCCCCGGGAGGACCGAAGCGCATGAGCCAAATGAATGAAAGCGGCCAGATCGTTACCGTGGAATCCGGCGACTGGCAGGCAGGGCAACTGTCGGTGCCGCGCGAGACGCTGGTGGCCGATGTCGAGGCCGGCAAGGTGCTGTATTTCCCGCACCTGGCCTTCGCGATCGATGCCGCGGAGCAGCGCCTGCTCGATCCGGCCATTGCCGATCCGAAGCGCAAGAACATCAGCCTCGATCCCAAGTCCGACGTGCTGGTCGGTGTGGCCGCCGACGACAGCACGCAGCGCGCCGTCCATGCGCTGGTCAAGCGTTACTACACGCAGGCGTGCAGCCTGATCGACGGTCTGTTGCCCGAGTATCGCGGCAAGTTGCGCGCGGCGCCCACGAGTCTGCGTCTGCATCGGGTTGAAACGCGCCAGACGTCGTGGCGCAAGGACGACAGCCGACTGCACGTCGACGCCTTTCCGTCGCGCCCGAACTACGGCGAGCGCATTCTGCGCGTGTTCACCAACGTCAACCCGGCAGGGCAGCCGCGCGTCTGGCGTGTGGGCGAGCCGTTCGAAACGGTGGCCAAACGCTTCCTGCCGAAAGTGCCTACCCAATGGCCGGGCTCCGCGTGGCTGCAGAACGCGGTAGGCATCACCAAGCGTGAACGCAGCGGCTACGACCACATCATGCTGCATCTGCACGACGGCATGAAAGCCGACATGGACTACCAGCGCGACGCGGAACAGCAGACCATGCCGTTCCCGCCGGGCAGTGTGTGGATCTGCTTCTCGGACCAGACGTCGCATGCGGTGATGTCGGGCCAGTTCATGATGGAGCAGACCTTCTTCCTTCCCGCCGAAGCGATGGTGCACCCCGAGTGCTCGCCGCTGGCGGTTTTGCAACGTCTCACGCATCGGGCGCTCATCTGAATGTTGCTGCGTCTCGTCTATCGCGCGCTCTGGTGGATCGTCGCGCCGCTGGCCGTGGTGCGGCTATGGTGGCGCGGCCGCTTCGAGCCCGGATACCGTCGTCACATCGGCGAACGCTTCGGGTTTTACGACGCGCCGCCCTACACCGGTCGCCCGCTGATCTGGGTACACGCCGTCTCCGTTGGCGAGACGCGCGCCGCGCAGCCGCTCATCGATGCGCTGCTCGAGCGCTATCCGTCGCACGGCATCGTGCTCACGCATATGACGCCCACCGGACGCGCGACCGGGGAGACGCTGTTCGGCGATCGCGTGCTGCGCTGCTATCTGCCGTACGACATGGTCGGGCCGATCCAGCGTTTCCTGAAGCAATGGCGGCCGAGTGTCGGCGTGGTCATGGAGACGGAAGTCTGGCCGAATCTGATCTTCACGTGCCGCGAGCGCGGCGTGCCGCTGGTGCTGACCAACGCGCGGATGTCGGCGCGCTCGTTCCGGCGTGCAGCACGCTTCGGCGATGCGGCCAAGCCTGTCTTCGGCGGATTCAGCCGCGTGTTTGCGCAGAGCGATGCCGATGCCGAACGTTTGCGCATGCTGGGCGCGAACGACGTCGACGTGATGGGCAACCTCAAGTTCGACATGACGCCACCGCCCGCGCAGCTTGCGCTGGGGGCGCGCTGGCGCGAGCGTTTCGGCGAGCGCAAGGTCTGGCTGGCCGCGAGTACGCGTGACGGCGAGGAGTCGCTGGTGCTTCAGGCGCGCGCCATGTTGGCGGCGTCCTCGGAGGTGGGGCGGCGTTCGTTGCTGGTGCTCGTGCCGCGACATCCACAGCGCTTCGACGAGGTGGCCGAGATGCTGGATCGAGTGCGAATTCACTACTTTCGTCGCAGCACATGGGCTGACGACGACACGCCGCTGCCCGCGGATGTCGATGTGGTTCTCGGCGATTCGATGGGGGAGATGGCCGCGTATTTCTCGGCGGCGGACGTCGCGTTCATTGGCGGCAGCCTGCTGCCGCTGGGCGGTCAAAACCTGATCGAAGCCTGTGCGGCGGGCACGCCGGTCGTCTTCGGTCCGCACATGTTCAATTTCACGCAGGCCAGCGAGAACGCATTGACGGCGGGCGCCGCGCGACGGGTGAGCGACGCCGGTGACCTTGCGACGGCACTGGCCGAGTTGCTGGTCGACGACGACCGGCGGCTCGCGATGCGCACGGCCGCCATGTTGTTCGCGAAACAGCATCAGGGCGCGACCGCGCGTACCGTCGACGCGCTGGGGCGTTGGCTCGACGCGGGCCTTGCCGTCCCGCAGGACTGACGTCGCGCAGGTTCAGTAGGTCGGCATCGACGGGTCGACCTGGCGAGCCCAGGCATCGATTCCGCCGTCCAGATTGAACAGTTGGGTAAAGCCTTGTTGTTCCAGGAACATCGCGGCGCGAGCGCTGCGCATGCCGTGATGGCAGATGCACACGATCGGCGCTTCGGCGTCGAGTTCCGTCAGGCGGGCGGGCACGTCGCCAAGCGGTACGTTCCGGCTCTCGGCGATGCGGCAGGTCTGCACCTCCCAATCTTCACGCACGTCGAGCAGCGTGGGTTGGCCGCGCTCCCCGTCAGCGAGCCACTGGGCCAATTGCGCCGGTGTAATGTTTTGCATGATGGTCGTGTGTCGTTTGGGTCGCGACCCGGCTCAGAACTTGAAGCTCGACGGCTTCGTCGCGACCAGATAGGCCACTTGCGTCTCGAACAGGTTTTCGCGGCGGTATTCGGTCTCGGACACGCGCGTGATGAGCACGGCTTCCATGACCGGGCTACCCCCGATGAACGCTGCCAGACGGCCGCCCACCTTGAGTTGATCGAGGAACGCCTGCGGCAGCTCGACCAGCGCGCCCGAAATGGCGATCACGTCGTAGGGCGCGGCGGCGCTCCAGCCTTGCGCGCCGTCGGCGTTGACGACTTCCACGTTGGTCACGCCATTGGCGCGCAGCGTCTGCTGGGCCGTCTGGGCGAGATTGGCGTCGAACTCGAGGCTCGTCACGTGGTGCGCATTGTAGGCCAGCAGCGCGGCCATATAGCCCGACCCCGTGCCGATTTCGAGCACGTTCTCATGCTTCTTCGGCGCGAGCGCTTGCAGAATGCGCGCTTCCACACGCGGAAACATCATGTGCTGGCTCTTGTCGGCAATCGCTGCGCCCGGCAGCGGCAGTTCGACGTCGGTGAACGCGAGTGCGCGCTGGGCCGTCGGCACGAATTCCTCGCGCTTGACGAGCTTGAGCAGATTGAGCACTTCTTGGTCGAGCACATCCCAAGGACGGATCTGCTGCTCGATCATGTTAAAGCGGGCCTGTTCGTAATTCATTTCGATTACCGTGGGTAGTAGGCAAACACAACCCGGCATTTTACCAGTTCCGGGCGGTAGTCATGTGACTGCGTGAACTTTTGTCGCCGCGGCGTCGTCAGCCGCCCTGGCCACGCGATGCAGATAGGCGCCGCACATCGTCGCCATCTGATCGGCGATCTGGCTGGCGAGCGTTGCATAACAGGTACCTGCGGGCGCGCGATTCTCAAGAATCGCCTTGATGGGCCCGGTCATCGAGTTCAGGAACATGAACGCGACGGTCTCGGGATCGTCGAAATGCGCGTTTCGCGCTGTTTTCAGCATAGCGACGACGGCCACGTGCATGCGCGTGGACGCCCCCGCAAACACTTCCCGCCCATCGAGATCTTCCGAGAGCCGGTACAGCGCCTGGGCTTCTTCGATGTCCGTCATCTTCGCGCCGACATACGCCTTGGCGAGCGTCTGCGCCATCGTTTCCAGCGGCTGGGCGTGCGAGGCCAGACAGGTCGCCTCCACCGTCTCGACGATCCGGTCGATGTGCCGCCCGAGCACCGCATAGAGCAGCACCTGTTTATTCTGGAAATACTGGTACAGCGTGCCCACCGACACGCCCGCCCGTTCGGCCACACGCGTCGTGGTCAATTGACGCCCGCCATCGAGCAGCAAAACCTGAAGCGCCGCTTCGAAAATGGCGTCGATGGTGACCCGCGAACGCGCCTGCTGCGGCGTCTTACGGGGCGTTGCGGGGCCTCGGCTGTCAGGTTTCATATGCGAATGGAAAAACTGAAGGATTCTTCATAAACTCGATGCTAACAAATTTGCGTGCGGCCGGGCGCAACACAACAGGTCAATCGACGGGAGCAGGGATGAAACGGGACGCCATCGAGAATACGGTGCGCGCGGATGCCGAACGCCATCTGGGACGTGTGGCGCTGGTCACGGGCGCGACCCGGGGTATTGGACAGGAAGTCGCGCGCGGGCTGGCCGAGGTGGGCATGACGGTGCTGGTGGGCGCGCGCGAGCCCGCGAAGGGCGACGAGGTGGTCGAGCCGTTGCGCAAGGCGGGTTTTCAGGCAGAGACGCTCGTGATCGACCTGCTGCAGCCCGAGACGTTGCATGCGGCGGCCTATCGGATTGGCCGCTACTACGGTCGACTTGACCTGCTGGTAAACAACGCGGGCGTGACCGATCCGCGCGACGACGCGCCTGAGAAAGCCTCCATCGAAGCCGTCGAGCGGGTGTTCGCGACCAATTTCTTCGGCACCTTGCGCGTTACGCAAGCCATGCTGCCGTGGCTCGCGCGCTCCGCGCGGGCGCATATCGTCAATGTGTCGAGCGGCCTGGGCTCGCTGGCGCACAACAACGATCCGGCGTGGGAGCATGCGGCGTTCCGGCAGATCGGGTTCAACGCATCGAAGGCGGCCTTGAACATGCTGACAGTGCAGCTCGCGCAAACCTTGCGTGAGACGTCGATTACGGTGAATTCGGTCGATCCGGGCGCGCCCGCCGATCTGACGGTCGACGCGGCCGGCAAGCGTGCGCGGCAGGGGGTGGCCCAAGGCGCGCGCAGTGTGCTGATGCTGGCGCTCGGCGAGCGCGGGCCGGTGACGGGCGGCTTCTTCGACGGCGCGGGCCGCTTGCCGTGGTGAGCGTCATGCAGTGTCGTCCTCACTGCGCGGCCTGCTGCATCGCGCCTTCCATCTCGACGCCGATTCCCGGCATGCCGAACGGCAAGCCGGCGAACACCCGTTGCGTGCAACTGGACGACGAAGACCGTTGCCGGATTTTCGGCAGCCCGCTGCGTCCGGCGGTCTGTGGATCGTTGCAGCCCTCGGCCGAGATGTGCGGGAACGATCGTGCGCAGGCCATCGCCTGGCTAACGCAGCTCGAGACGATGACCGCGCCGGCGACGCCGTAATGGCGCGCCGCATGCGAATGCTATAGTCGCGCGTGTCGGGCGCCGGGCGCCCAGTTGCGGACTTTGTCATGTCGGGTAGTGCTCATCCAGATCAGCGAATTCGTCAGCAGTGCGATGGGCTTGCGTCGCAGGACGCCTTGCGCCTCCCGAGTCGCCTCACGCGCCGTCGTTGGCTGGCGCTGGCTGGCGCGACGGCGCTCGCCGCAGGGCTGAGCGCCTGCGCGGGGTTGCCTTTCGGCAACGACTACACCTTCACCGAAAGCCAGTTGCAGCGCGCGCTCGAACGCAAGTTTCCGTTCGACCGTCGCGTGCTGGCGGTGCTCGACGTGAACCTCTCGCATCCGCGTCTGACCTTGTTGCCGGCGCGCAATCGTCTGGCGGTGTCCGTCGACGCGACGGTGACGCACCCGTTCGGTGGTGCGCCGCTCACCGGCACGCTCGCCATCGAGAGCGCGCTCGCGTACGACCCGGCGACGATGTCGGTCGTGCTGCGCGATCCGGAGGTGGAGACGTTCACGGTCGACGGTCTGCCCGAGCGCTGGTCGCGTCAATTGAACGCCGCCGGGGCATTGATCGCGACGCAATGGCTGCAGGGCGCGCCGCTTTACACGTTCAAGCCCGAGCAACTCAACATCGGCGGCGTGGCGCGACAGCCGGGCGCGATCACCGTGCGCTCACATGGCGTGAACGTCAAACTCGATGCGCGTTGACGCGGTCCGTCCGACGCGGCCTGGCGCATCGCTCTCGCTTCCCGTATTCCCCTATTCGCTGTTCGCACCTTCTCAGGAACTCATTGCATGGACTTGTTGCTGGCGTTCAAAGCCCTCATTCTCGGTGTCGTGGAAGGTCTGACCGAATTTTTGCCGATCTCCTCGACCGGGCACCTGATTCTGGCGGGCAGCCTGCTCGACTTCAACGACGAGAAGGGCAAGGTCTTCGAAATCGTGATTCAGTTCGGCGCCATTCTCGCGGTGTGCTGGGAGTATCGCGAGAAGATCGCACAGGTCGTGGCCGGCCTCGGCAGCGATGCCAAGGCGCGCCGCTTCGCGGTGAACGTGATCGTCGCGTGCCTGCCCGCCATCGGGCTCGGCCTGTGGCTCGGCAAGCACATCAAGGCCGCGCTGTTCAACCCCACCGTGGTCGCCACGGCGTTTATCGTCGGTGGCGTGGTCATCCTGCTGGTGGAGCGGCATAACCGTCGCAACGCCGAAGCGGGCAAGCGCCCGCGCGTGAATTCGATGGACGACCTGTCAGTCGTCGACGCCCTGAAAGTCGGCCTCGCGCAATGTCTCGCGCTCGTGCCGGGCACGTCGCGCTCTGGGGCGACGATCATCGGCGGCATGATGTTTGGGCTTGAGCGCAAGGTGGCGACCGAGTTCTCGTTCTTCCTCGCCATCCCGATCCTGTTCGGCGCGACCGTCTACGAACTCTACAAGGCGCGCGCGACGCTCTCGGTCGACGACTTCAGCCTGTTCGGCATTGGCTTCATTGCCGCCTTCATCAGCGCCTTCATTTGTGTGCGCTGGCTGCTGCGCTACATCGCGTCGCACGACTTCACGGCGTTCGCGTGGTATCGCATCGTGTTCGGTCTCGTGGTGCTGGCGACGGGCTACAGCGGTTGGGTAGTCTGGGCCGACTAAAAAAATGGGGCACCGCGTGGTGCCCCTTGTCGTCTCTGGCGACGCGTCTCAGCCGCGTTTGCGGAACACGAGATCCCACACGCCGTGACCGAGGCGCAGGCCGCGATTCTCGAACTTCGTCACTGGACGATAGTCGGGACGCGGTGCATAGTCGGCCGCCGTGTTTTCAAGCGTGGGTTCGCCGCCGAGCACTTCGAGCATCTGCTCGGCATATTCCTGCCAGTCCGTTGCGCAGTGCAGGTAGCCGCCTGGCTTCAGGCGCGACGCGAGCAGCGCCACGAACGGCGGCTGCAGCAGGCGGCGCTTGTGGTGGCGCTTCTTGTGCCACGGATCGGGGAAAAAGACGTGCACGCCGTCCAGCGAGCCTTCGGGCAGCATGTGCTGAACGACTTCCACGGCATCGTGTGCAATGATGCGTACGTTCGACAAGGGCGTTTCGCCGATGCGCTTGAGCAATGCGCCCACGCCCGGCTCGTGCACCTCAACGCCAAGGAAATCGTCTTCCGGACGCAGCTTGGCAATGTACGCCGTGCCGTCTCCCATGCCGAAGCCGATCTCGAGAATGCGAGGCGCATCGGCGCGCGCGAAGGCGGCGGGCCAGTCGAGCGGCTCAGGCGCGTAGGGCAGCAGGAACTGCGGGCCGAGGACGTCGAACGCGCGCTTTTGCGCCTCCGAGCTGCGCCCTGCGCGACGCACGAAGCTGCGAATGCGGCGCGGCTGCGCCACGTCGTTCGGATCGACGTGCGTGTCGTCGTCGCCCGTGGCGTTGGATTGCGACGCGCCCAAGTCGGCGTCGTCGTCGTGGGCCGGTGGCGCGTCGTCAGCCGGCGGTTGTCCGTGGTTCGTCATGGAAACAAAAAGCCGTCTGGGCGACGGCTTGTCGAGGAATGCTGCGGCGGGCGGCACATCCGGCATTGCGGCCTGAGTCGGCACCCAACACGATGATTTTTCGAAAGTTTTTCCCGTGCCATGGCGGCGGGAACGGGCCCGATTATCTCCCGGAACGTCCTTCACTGGCAAGTTGACGTCGTGCACAAGCCAGGCAAGCGACCCGCAATGAGCGTAGACGCATGGCACGAGGGCCCGGAATCTGTGCCTGCGAGGGCAACCGACGCCGGCTATGTCCGCGCAGGCGTTAGCGCGTCTTCGTGCGCGACGGCTTGGCCGCCACGCGAGCCGCCGGCTTGTTGCCAAGCACGCCGGTGGTCTCCATGTCTTCGAGCCAGGAGAGCGCGTCGGCGTGGCGCAGGAAGTGCCGCAGATAGTCGGGCGAGATGTCGTGCATCAGCGACAGTGCGCGGTGCACCAGATGACTGGAGTTGAGCGGTCCGGCGTTCTCCGGTACCTGGGCAAGCGACTGACGCAGATTGCCGTCGGTGCTCACTTTTGACCACGTCTCGCGGAAATACTCGAGGACGTCGAGGTCGTCGAAGGCATCGTCGGTGGCGATGACCGTCGGTGTAAGCGCCACGGGGGCGGGCGGCGCGACGGGGCGTTTCGGCAGTGCCGTGGTTCCGCTGACCGGCTGAACGGTATCGGTGGTGCTGGTGCTGGAGCCATCGCGCAGCGTCCGGCCTGGCGGCGTTGCGGCTTTAACGGCGTGAGACGTCGTCGGCGGCGCGGACCGTTCACGGGGAGGGGCCACGCGTTGCGCAATGCTCGCCGTCAATTCCGCAAGCGGTGAGGCTAGACGTTGTGTCGTCGGTGCTGCAGCATCGGCGGATGCGGGCGATGCGGGCGATGCGGGCGATGCGGGTGATGCGGGTGATGCGGGTGATGCGTCAGATGCGTCAGATGCGGCAGATTCGGCGCCGGCCGCGCCAAGCGACTGCGTAAACGTGTCGACGAGTGCCCTCAAACGTTCGTCGAGCACGCGTCGCACGTCGCCACGAAAGGCACGGCTGCGCAGCGCCAACGCTTCGATGCGATGAAAGCGCACCGGGTCGCGTTTGTCGGCCCCGTGCGCCCGCCATGCGGCGAGTTGCTCGGACAACGTGTCCGTTGCCTCGTGCGCCTGCGCGGCGCCAGCCTCGGCGGGCATCGCGTCACGCATGGGGCTTGCCCGCGTTGCTGGCGCTGCTGCGTGGCATCGGCGCGATTTCCACGCGGCGGTTCTTCGCGCGACCGGCCTCGTCGCGGTTCGACGTAACGGGCTGTTCCGAACCAAACGCCGCGGAGAAGACCGACGACGGCGGCACGCCCGCGGCGATCAATTCGCGCGTCACGGTGAGCGCACGCTGGGCCGACAACTCCCAGTTATCGGCAAATCGCCGGTTCGTTTCGCGCACCTGTTGATCGTCGGTGAAGCCGCTGACCATGAGAATCTCATCGCTCGCCCGGAGATAGGCGGCCAGCGGGGTGGCCAGGCTACGCAGCACTTCACGCCCCTGCGGTTGCAACTGGTCCGAGTTCAGCGCGAAAAGCACATTGCCGCTGATGCCGATACGACCGTTCACCAGTGTGACGCGCCCGCCTGCGAGGGGGCCGGCCAGCGCTTTCTCGAGCGTTTCGCGGCGTTGCGTTTCGGCCCGGCGCTCCTTCACTTCACGATCGAGCTTGGCGGAGAGTTCGATCTGCACGCCGATCACACCGAGCATGATGAGCACGAACGCGCCGAGCATCACCGACATCAGGTCGCCGAAGACGGCCCATGTCGGCGCTGCCGCACCGACCTCGGCGCTGTCCCCGATGTCCGCGTCGAAATCGTCTCTCATGCTGCCGCGCTACCCGGTTGTGAGCGCGTTTGCGCCAGTTCCTGAAGGTTTTCGAGGATCTGCTTTTGCGACATCACGCTCAGCTCCACGACTTCGCGTGCCTGCGCAACGTAGTAGCCGAGTTGTTCGTCGCTGCGCGCCATCGACTTGTCGAGCGCGGCTTCGATGCGTTGCAGGTGGTCGAGCAGTTGCGCGTTCGATTCGCCGAACGATTGCACGGCGGCGCCGAAAGCGTCGCCCAGGCTCGCGATTTCCACCGCGCTGCCGGTGACCTGCGCCGACGCGGCGGTGAGCTTCTCCGTTTGCGCGGCGATGGCGTCGCCCAGATGCGTGCCGGCACGTTCGAGCAGTTGTGCGGACGTCGTCACCAGGTCGTCGACCGCGGCGCGTTGCTCGTTGCCCGCGTGCTTGACGGTGTCGAGCAGCGTGCCCAGCGTGTCGAGCAGACGCGAGCGCTCTTCGAGCATGGCATTGTCGCGCACCATGCTGTCCGAGAGTTTCTGGCGCAGCTCGCCAATGATCTCGGCGGCGGCCTTCGGCGCCTCGGACGCGGTCTGCACCAGACGCGAAATTTCGGCGAGCGTGTCGCTGGCGTGGGCGCGCGTCTGTTCGGACATCTCCAGCGCGGTGCGCGCGAGCGTGTCGCAGATGGCCTGTTGCTGGCTGGCGCTGTGCTCACCGACCTGCTGCCATTCCGAGCGCAGCGTGGCGAGCGTGCCTTCGAGCGTTTGCGTCCACGCCGACAGGCGTTGCGTTTCGCGCTCGGCCGTGGCGTCGTGATGGGCCGCGTTGGCTTCCTGAAGCGCTTGCAGCAATGACGCGCTGTGGTCCGTGAAGACGCTGGTCGTCGCGGCCACGAGTTGCTGATTGCCGTCGGCCAGCCGTTCGCTCGTGCGCGCGTGCTCCGCGATCGCGTCGCGCCACGTTTGCGCGACGTGGGCCGATGTCGAATCCATCTGCGCCGAGACGCTTTGCAGCAATTGCGACGCGCGTGCCTCGAAGGTGTCCGCAAAGCGGGCAAGCGCGCTCGCCAGATCGCGGGCGAGTGCGTCGTTGGCGGACTGTTGCGCGGTGAGGGCTTGCTTCCACTCGCCGGACACGACGCTGGCCGTCTCCGACACGCTGTGCATCGCGCCTTCCGTGCGCAGGCTCACGCCATCGATCAGGTGCGCCGAGCGTTGCTCGAAGGTGTCGGTGAAGCGCGCGAGTGCGGCGCCGAGTTCGGTATTCAGGGCGGCGTTGGCTTGCTGTTGCAGCGCGATCGATTGATCCCACGCCTGGGCGACGCGTTCGTGCGCGCCGCTGACGTTTCCGCTGGCGGCGTCGAGCTTGGCGGCCACGTCGCTGAGCAAGGCCGTGGAGCGAGCTTCGAACGTTTGGGCGAAGCTTTCCAGCGCGGTGCCGAGGTCTTGCGTCAGGGCGTTGTGCGAACGCTGCTGCTGGGCGAGGGCTTGCTCCCATGCCTGGGCGACGGTCGTCTGCGCCGTGGCGATGCTGCCGGTCGCATTGTCGAGACGCGAGGCGACATTGGCCAGCAGGTCGGTGGAGCGGGTCTCGAAGGTCTGGGCGAATTGCGCAAGCGTGGCGCCGAGATCCCTGGCGAGCGCATCGTTGGTGCGCTGCTGCGCGGCGAGCGACGTCTCCCAGGTTTGCGCAACACCCGCATGCGCGGCGCTGACGTGTCCGGTCACGGTTTCGAGCCGGGCGGCGACGTCGTCGACCAGTCGGGATGAGCGCGTCTCGAAGGTTTGCGTGAATTCGCCCAGCGCGGCGCGCAGATCGGTGGCAAGCGATTCATTGGTGCGCAACTGAGCGTCGAGCGAATCCGTCCAGACATTTGCCACGCGGGCGGTGGTGGCCTCGAAGCGATCCGACAGGCCGTCCATTCGATCCTGCATGGCGGTGGACACGGTCTGGTGCCACGAGGCCGACTCGCGCGCGAGGCTGGCCATCGTTGCCTCGACCTCGGGGCGGATGGCGGCACTGGCCGCGTTGGCCGTCGTTGCCACGCTGTCCTTCAGATACTGCTGCATTGCGTTGGTGAGTTGCGCGTACGAGGCGTCGGTCTTGGCGTGCAGGGCGTCTTGATTCGCGACGAGCCGTTCGCCAAGCGACTGACTCTGGCGCTCCATGGCGGCCATCATGTCTTGCAGACGGTCGACGAGGGCGGGCATGACCGTCGCCTGCTGTTGAAGCAATTGCAGCGTGGTGTCGCGCTGATGTTGTCGCGAGAAGCCGCGCAGCGTTGTGACGATGCGCGCGTCGAGCGATTGCACGACCTGGGCGCGTTGCTTGCGGGCGAGCGCGGCGAGCAGGCCGAGCATCGCGGACGTGGCGACCCCGGCCACCGACGTGCCGAACGCAAAGCCGAGGCCTCGGACGGGCGAAGCGAGCGAGGCGCGGATGGCTTCGAGATCAGTGGCGCCTTCGAGCGCGAGACCGGTGCCGCGCAAGGTGGCGGCCATGCCGAGGAAGGTGCCGAGCATACCGAGCAGCACGAGCAAGCCGACCAGATAGGGCGTGAGGGCGGGGCCGGGCAGGCCGACGCGTTCCCCTTCGACGCGCAGACGCACGGCGGTGCGCAGGCCGGCCGGCAGCGTGTCGAGCCACGACGGCAGCGACGCGGGGGGTGAATTCAGGCCGGAGACGGCGTTGGCGAGAGCATCCGTCGCTTGATGGAAGCGTTTGAGTTCGAGGGCGCCGAAGAGATAGACGGCGGCGATGAGCAGGGCGACGGCCAGCGCGAGCGGGTTGGTGCCTGCATAGCCGATGGCGATCCAGCCGACGACGGCCAGGCCTGCGACAAAGGCGACGAGATCAACGAGGTAACGGGTCATGTTGTCCGGGTTCACTAACGTTTTCGCCGGGGGGCGCCGAGGCGAGGGCGGCGATCAGCCCTTCGATCGGTTCGAGGCGTATATCCAGTTCTGCGAGCAGGATGCTCTGCATGTCCCGGTGAAAGGTGTCGAGCCATGTGCCGGCGGGCGCGAGTGGCGGCGCGCCGGGCACGCGCGGGGCGGCCATGGCGGCTTGTTCCGTATCGCGCAGTCGCACGAAGTGCCCTTCGAGCAGATTCGGTACACCGGCGAGAAGTGTGCGCTCACGGGCGGCCATCACACGTTCCATGACGGCGTCGACGCTGGCGAGTCGGGCGGCGTGCGGCGCACGCCGTGCCAACTGGCCGCGCAGGCGGGTGCGCAGGGCGCTGATCGCCGTATCCATCGTCTGTTGCGAGGTCGCGTAGCGCTGACGATAGGCGGGAAATTCCGCGAAGGACGCGGCTCGCTGACGCTCGGCGGCGCTGAGGGTGCGGATCTGCCCGCCGGGCGCGGCGGCCAGGCCGCAATCGCGGGCGATGGCGGCGGCGAGGTCTGCACGCACGCGTGCGAGTTCGCTGGCCGGATCGTGCGCAGCCGCGTGCGCAGCCGCGTGCGCGCCGGGCGTTGCGGCCGGCGGGGCGGATTTGAGGGCCGACGACAGGGCGATGGCGTCGGTCCAGCCCAGCCACTGGCTCATGCGGTCCGAGAGCGACGGCGCGGCCTCAGGTGGCGCGAACGTGCTCAGACGGGCCAGCGAGCGTATGAGTGTCGGGGCGCTGATAACGGGACGCCGGGGCACTTGCACCATTTCACTGGGGGGTCGAAAACCCAGCAGTTTACACTGCGCGCGCCCTTCGCTTGCCCTTTGCCCGTCCGTTGCCTCAGAAGCCCCAGTAGCACACCACGTTCTGGCCTGCGCTGGCGTCGCTCACGGACGGGCTGAAGCCATGCGTCCGGCTGCGGGCGAAGACGATTTTCGCCTCGCGCGCGTTGCCACATCCACCGACGTAGTCGAGCGTGCCGATCCAGAGCTTGCGACCTCGCACGCCGGGGTGCTCCCGTGACCACGTCAGCAATTCGCGCTCGACGGCGGCGTCGTACGTTGGCGCGTAGACCTCCTCGTGCGCAATGCCGTCGAGCAGCGACGTGAAGGCGACGCCGCCGGTGATGCCCTGACGCGTTGCGGGGCCGGTGGCGTTCTGCATGACGAGGATCTTGTCGGGGAAGGCGTTGCGAAGTTCGCGCACCAGATCCAGCGCGCCTTGCTGGCAAGCGGCGTCGCAGGGGCCGTTGCGGGTTCGCACGCCATGCTCGATCAGTTCGAGATTGTCGAGGTAGAAGCCGTCGACGCCCTGCGCAATCAACCGCGGCGCGACGTACGACACGATGAGCTTGCGGTACGCCGGGTCGGACGGGTTCATCCAGGTTTCATCACGGTAGCCGTCATAGCGGCCCAGATGCGCGTGGCGGTTGCGGCCGCAGGAGAGGAAGCCGGCGGGGGCGTGCTGCCAGTACGAACGAAAGCGCTCGCATGCGCCGAGATTGAGATAACTGATGACGCGGTTCGTGCCGTCGGCCTTGAGCGTGGCGATTTGTGCAGGCGTGACGTTGCCTTGATCAGGGTCGGCGTCGATATCGATGAGCCGGAAGGTGCTCGCCGCGCGGGCGAGGTCGAGGTGGGCGACGTTGCCGTAGTAGCTGACCCATGGGGCACCGATGCCGATATCGCGACCGGTCGGAAGGGGGGCTGCGACGGGGGCTCGCGTGTGGGGTTGCGCGGACGACACGAGGGCCGTGAGCGCGAGGAGAAAGCACAGAACGCAGCGCAGCCATGGCATCGGGGCTCGCGCGCGCTGTGGGAATCCGTGTAGATTGACCTGCCTAGCGTGAGTCGTCATGGATGCGATGGACGCAAAAAAGCCGTCTGCAAGACGGCTGATCGATGAGTGCTACGAGCGCTGCTGAAGAATTCGTGGAGCGGGCGATGGGAATCGAACCCACGGCTCTAGCTTGGGAAGCTAGGGTATTACCATTATACGACGCCCGCGAAGATCGCTATTTTACGCGGGGATTGGCGCTCTTGGCAATCAGCGTGTTTCGTAAGTGTGTACGATTCTGGGGTGAGAGTCTTGGGATCGATTCCCATCGCTGGCGCTTTGGACCGACCAGCCTTTCGTAGACATCTTCGAGCCATAATTTATGGCATCCGATGAGGTCAGGATGAATGTAATGACCCAGCGAAACCTGCACATGTTAAGCGGCTAATGCAAATGCCTCAGCCGGGGGGGGGCATCCCAAGCGCCTGATGTGAGCGCCGGCGATTGGAGAAGCGTATTGACGTCCCCTCAAAAAAACGTAGCGGCGAGAATTGCCTTTTTCCGTCCATCGCGTCCGCCATCGGAAAGTCAACACGCGCGTCAACGGATTCGTTCACGGTCTTGCGAGATATCCTCGGGACAGGATGGGGAATGTATCCACACGACAAGTCGCACGGATACACCGGCCCCCAATTCCTGGCCGCCGCTGCTCTGAGATCAAACAGTGGTCCCGAACACGGCCCCCACGCCCGCTGTCACTGCCATCGCAAAGGTGCCCCAGAAAGCCACGCGCAGCGCACTTTTGAAGAGAGGAGTTCCGCCAACGGCAGCAGCGGCAGCGCCGAGCAGGGCCAGGAAGATAATCGCCGTCGCCACGATCCAATAGAGCAGGCTCTGCTCCGGCGCCAGCAAAACCACGGCTAGCGGCATGGCCGCGCCCACGGCGAAGCTCCCAGCAGACGCCATTGCGGCTTGCAGCGGGCGCGCGCTCAACGTTTCCGAGATGCCCAGTTCATCGCGCGCATGCGCGCCCAGCGCATCGTGCGCCATCAACTGCGTGGCGACTTGATCCGCGAGCTGCTGATCCAGGCCGCGCCGCACGTAGATGGCCGTCAGTTCCCGATGCTCTGCCTCCGGGCTGTGCCTCAGTTCCTCACGCTCCCGCATCAAATCCGCCTTTTCTGTGTCGGCCTGCGAATAGACCGATACGAACTCGCCGGCAGCCATGGACATGGCGCCTGCCACCAATCCCGCCACGGCCGTGGTCAGGATGCTGGCGTGGCTTGCATGGGCCGCGGCCACACCGGCGACCAGACTGGCCGTGGAAATGATGCCGTCATTGGCCCCAAGGACGGCGGCGCGCAGCCAGCCGATATGTTCAGTACGGTGTCTTTCAGGGTGGGCACGATGGTGAAACTTTGTCATTGAAGATTCCGATCCATGTGAAGTAGCTGTGGGCAATCCGTTCAGGTGCGACGCCTCGGGAAGCCTGCGAACCCGTGTGCTGTCGCGCATGACGTCGTCGGCAACGCCAGCGCTCCTGCGCCCATAAATACGTAATGTCGCCGCACCAGACTTGATTCGACGCCGCCACATTGAACTCGCAATTTAATACGTTCGAAATGTCGATGCGCTCCAGCGTAGCGCGCATGTAGGCGTGGTTGCCAGGTTGCTTTCATCATGGCCAGCAGATATCTACTGCGCGGCGTGATGCCTCGGCGTTCCTGGTGCAGTTGTTGAACCCAGCGGCGCAGAACCGGCTCCGCGACGCCGACCGACCGGCTGGCATCGACGTGACTATAGCGCTGGTCGAGGACTAGAGACGCAGCGCTGCGCTTGAAATCAGGGGAGAACGTACGACGTTGCTTGCTCATCAGACGCCTCTCCATGGCGAGTATTCTCGCCTAAATTTGTGTCCGGGGAGATTAGACCACTACGCTTGGCCTTGGCCGTCAGAATCGTGCAACGCCAGGCCCGCCGTAGGCGATGCCGAGCGAGTGCCCCGTTCGCGTGCGAGGTGCAAACTGTCGAACTGGCATACTTAAGCAAAGTTGAGCTACGTTCCCCATTCCCATGCTCTGGAATTCAGCCGATCCGCGCCCCGTCCTCCGATTGGGCCTGAGTCGCATCCGTCTTGAGAGAGAAAGTCATGAAAGCAGCCATTGGACAATTCGCCGTTGCCGCAGATGCGTCTATCAACGCGCAGACCTGCCTGCAATGGATGGCCAAGGCACGCGCCGCCGGTGCCGACCTGCTGGTACTCCCCGAGGGCGTGCTGGCGCGCGACATCGCCGACCCTGACCTGGTGCGCCGCGCCGCGCAGCCATTGGACGGCGAGTTCGTGACCGCCTTGCGCGAAGCAAGTCGAGGCAACCACCTCACGACGATGATGACGGTGCACGTGCCCGCGACCGCTGACGGCAAGGTGTGGAATGTCCTGATCGCACTGCGCGACGGCGAAATCATCGCCGAGTACAAGAAGATCCACCTTTACGATGCGTTTTCAGTGAAGGAGTCGACAAACGTGGTCCCCGGTAACGAGGTACCGCCGCTGGTCGACGTCTGCGGCCTCAAGGTTGGCCTGATGACGTGCTACGACGTGCGCTTCCCCGAGCTGGCGCGACGCCTCACGCTCGATGGCGCCGACGTGTTGGTGTTGCCGGCCGCGTGGGTGAGGGGGCCGCTCAAGGAGGCGCATTGGGAAACCCTGTGCACCGCGCGTGCGCTGGAGAACACGTGTTATCTGGTGGCGTCGGGGGAATGCGGGCCCCGCAATATCGGCGCAAGCATGGTCGTTGACCCGTTGGGCGTGATTGTCGCGCGCGCGGCGGAAGCGCCCGCATTCCTGCTTGTCGACCTCGATCCGGCCCGCATCGCCGAAGCGCGTCGCGTGCTGCCTTGCAACGAGAATCGTCGCTTCGCGGCGCCGCAACTTTAGGGCGTGTCGGCCCGGCTCAGCGCATGGCAGAACGGCTGACGTGCCGGGCAAGCCGAGTGACGATGTCGGCCATGTCGGACGAAGCCACCATTACATCAACCGATTGCGCGCTTCGAGCAGCAACTGCGCCGCCAACTTGCCCAGCACCGTACTTGGCGCGTGTGTATCGGGCACGCTCGGCACGCACGCCATCCATTCGGTCAACGCTTCGGCCGGCATCGGGCGCGCAATCGCATACCCTTGGGCGATATCGGCGCCGAGAATCACGACCGCCTCGAGCATGCCCTCGTCTTCGATGCCTTCCACCACGACGGCCTTGTTCAACGAGTGTCCCAACTGGATCAACTGATAGGTGAAGCGCAGGGTCTCCAGGGGATCCCGACCGACAGCGCTCACGATGTCCCGGTCGATCTTGACCAGGTCGAACGGCACTTCGCGCAGGCGCGTCAGACTGCTATAGCCCGAACCCAGATCGTCCTCTGCCAACTGGATTCCCAAGGCTTTGAACTTCGCCAGCTCCTGCGATACGTCCACGCCGAGCGGGAAGGCATCGGTTTCCAGCACTTCCAGCGTCAACTGGTTTGGCGCGGCACCGCTCTTCTTGAGCGCCCGCTCCGTGACTTTGAAATAGCGGATGTCGCCAAGTGCGCTCGATGGCAAGTTCACGGAGACGCTCAGCGGGAAACCCGCCCGCAGCCAGAGGCGGCGCTGCGACAGTGCTTGCTCGAGCCCGCGCTTGTACAGCGTCAGGAAGTCCTCGGACGACAGTGCCGGGAAGAATTCGCCAGGTGTCAGAAGGCGATCGCCATCCTGCAAGCGGGCCAATGCCTCCACCTTGGTCACTTGCCCCGTTTTGAGATCGAGCAGCGGTTGATAGTGGATCTTCAGTGCGTCAGTCCCGAGAAGCTTGGACCAACGCTGCCGAACGGTATAAGGCACGGTGCGGGTATGGCCGGCCAGGCGCTCGGTGCCGGCAATGGCGAAGCCCAGAATCGTCTGCAACAGGGAAACGAAGGCAATCTGATCGGCGCCGGTCAGTGCGCCGGGTAAGGGGCTGTACAGGTTCAGGATGGCAGCGGTGGGTTCGCCCGGCTGGTGCAGGGGAATCGCAATGCAGGAATGAAAACCGACCGGCAAGGCCGCGGCCCGCCACGGCACCATCTTCGGATCGTTCGCAATATTGAGCGAGCGCACCACATGGCCGCTGCGCCAGGCACGCCCCGTGGGCCCCTGACTGCCGGACGAATTGCCCACCGTGATGGGCGCCGTTTTTTCGATCCCAGCGAGATAACGCTCGATGGTGCCGCCAGCCGCCAATTCGAAGCGAAACACCCCCTGACGATCCGGCCGGCCCACCGCACAGCCGGCGATCTCGTCGTGTTCCCCCAGAATCTGGACCACCTGGCTGATCAGGTCGGTATAACTTTCCGTTCTCCACGCCAGCAACGTGACGCGCTGCAATACCGCATGACGGGAGATCTGCAGGCGCTGATAGGCCTCGGCCTGCCAGGCGAGATCCTGGTTCATGCGCCGGCTCAGCAGACATAGCGCCTCGCCATGCGCCGCTGTATCGATGAATTTGACGATGGCTTCGCCAAGGACCCCTCGGGCGCGAACCAGATCTTCCCAGTTGAGTCCGACAATGGCATGCGTACGCCCGGCCCTGATGGCTTGCGCACGATGATCGGCAGCCGTCAGCGAAGGCGCCGAAAGCGCGCATAGTCGCTGCGTCTGGCGCGATTTGGCATATCGCATTTCCGCTGGCGTCAGGTGATTCAGAATACGCTGGGACGCCGGCAGGCATGCAAGTCCATCGTGGAACTGGCTGACGATAGCTGCGGCGTGGCGTTGCACCTCGGCGAAGAGCGCCGCGAGTTGTGGCGTCCCGGCCATGCCGTACATCTCTCGTCCCTCGCTCACGGACGCAGGATCCTGAAGCGGGTGCCAGAACTTTTCGACGTTCGCTGAAACACCGGGAGATTGCATCTCGTCGTCTTGCGTGACCATGAACGTCGGCGGATCTGTGGTTTGCCTTGAAGGAATTAACGACCGGCAGTTGGAAATCCGCAGGCCGCGTCCAGCGACGAGCATACTGCACGGCCGGCCGCCATGCTACCGTGGTTTCACCTGACGATCCCAGTGGGGATCGTCGACAAATGGATAGCACGCGGAGATCGATTGGCGAGCGCGCATCGGGCATGGAGCGCCGATGGCCGCGGAGAGAGGGTGCCGACAAAGGGGGCCGACAGAGCGCGCAGACACCTCGACACGCCGGCACGCTGACGTGCGGCAAGTCCTGGAGGGCGGCCGCAGCTATGGGGCGGCCGCATTGTCGCGGTAAGGCGCTAACGCGTTACCGCGTTTCGATCAGCACCAGGCGGGGACGTAGGCGGACCGGCAGTACGATCTGCCATACGGCGTCAATTCGAGACGCTCGCCCACTCGGCAGACCAGTTCACGCGCCAGCAGCGCGTTAATGATGGCATCCGAAGGGGGGTCGTCATTGCGAATGACGCGATAAATGGCAGCGACTATGGCCTGCTTCGACAGCGTGAGCATTCGTGCTCCTGACATGGATGAGATAACTGCGAGCCGCGTTGACCGACGCACATTTCGCGTCGGGCCTGAGATACCCGCACATGGCTCACGAACAAGATCGGTCGCGTAGCGATGGGCTATTGAGTTGGGTTGGTTTGTCGATGCCTGCAACGCTTTTGGACCGTGCACCCCATCAAACGACGTAGGTCGGTTCTCGCGAAGTGATCGAATTCGCTTCGACCGACCGATTGGATCTCGCAAGGATCGAGGAGATTGACGCGGTGTGGACAAGCGTCAGACTTGAGATTCTCTTTGTCACTTATACGCGTGTTCCGCGCATCGCGCAATGCTTTGTGCCGCCGAACGCCCGCCGACTGTGGCATCCGACGACACGCCCCCTATTAGCCGATATGCGCGGCAAACCCCGTCTGTCCGGTGGCGACGTTGTCCTTGAGCGTGAGCGCCGGAATGTCGTATGCGCCGTGGTTCTGCCGCCGATAGGGAATCGGCGCCGTCGTGGCGAGTGTATCGAGACGCTCGCCCAGCTCGCGCTGAATCTGTGCAAAGCGCTCGGCGTCGATGCGTCCCGTCCGGAAGGCGACGTAGGGCGGCAACACGTCGAACCCCGGGTAGAACAACATGCCGTGCTGAATCGGGAACAGCACATCGTCAATGGGACCGTTGATGCCGCGATCGCTGTAGTGCGAGTCCCAGCCGCCGGTCGTCACCACGAGCATTGCGCGCTTGCCGGCCATCGACCCTTCGCCGTAGCGGTCGCCCCAATGCGTATTCGAGTGCTCGCCAACGCCATACGCGAAGCCGTAGGCATACACGCGATCAAACCATCCCTTCATGATCGCCGGCATCGAGAACCACCACAGCGGGAATTGCAGGATCACCGTGTCTGCCCAGCGCAGCTTCGCCTGCTCGCGGGCGATGTCGGCGCGCTGCGTGCCGCTCGCGAACGCATGCTTCGAGTCGAGCGACGCATGGAACGGCTCGCTCGCATTGCGTTGCGGCGCGTCGTCCTCGTCGATGGTGCTCTTCCACTGCATGGCATACAAATCCGAGACTTGCACGTGGTGCCCGGCCGCTTCGAGTCGCTGCACAGCAAAGTCGCGTAATGCGCCGTTGAGCGAGCGCGGTTGCGGGTGGGCATAAACGATCAATACATTCATTTTTCAAACTCCGTTGCGATTGGGTTCATTCGACTCAGGGAACAAATGCAGGTTAGGCGCACGCAAGGTATATTGGAAATGAATTCCTGATATGCCAGGTATAACCATGAATAATTTGCGACGAATCGATCTGAATCTGCTGGTCACGCTCGATGTCCTGCTTGTCGAACAAAACGTGACGCGTGCCGCCGAGCGGCTGTATATGTCTCAGCCGGCGGTCAGTGTGCATCTTGCGAAGTTGCGCGATTTGCTCGGCGATCCACTTTTGCTGCCGGGGCCGCGCGGCATGCGCCCCACCGCGCGCGCAGAGGCGCTGCGCGGGCCGTTGCGCGATGCGCTTGAATCGCTGTCACGTGCCGTCTCACCCGCTGCGGCTTTCGATCCGGCCAACGCCGACTTGACCTGGCGTATCGCCGCCACCGATTACACGGAGTCGACCCTGGTACTGCCAGTGCTTCAGCGCCTGCGAGCGGCGGCGCCACGCACGCGGCTGGCGGTGTTCGATCTGTCGCCGTCGCGCGTTGCCCGGCAGGCGGAGCAGGGTATCGTCGATATCGCGTTTCACACAACGGATGGCGCACCACAGGGCTTGCGTCGCAAGGCCCTGTTCGCGGAGCGCTATGTTCTGGTGGGACGGCGCGGGCATCCGAAGCTCAAACGACGGCCCACGCTCAAGCAGTTTTGCGAGCTGGAGCACGTCATTGTGTCGCAGGACGGAGGCGGCTTTCATGCGAGCACTGACGATGCCCTCGCGAGGCTAGGGGCGTCGCGGCGCGTCGTCCTGTCCGTGCCGCATTTTCTCTTCCTGCGATCCGCGCTCGCCAGCACGGATCTGGTGGCGATGGCCCCCGAACGCCTCGTTCGCGACGATCCGGCGTTGCAGGTGACGACGCCGCCCGTCGACCTGCCGGGCTTCGAGATCTCGATGTACTGGCACGAGCGTGTGCATCGCGATCCGTCGCATCAATGGCTGCGGGAATGCATCGCTAGCGTCGTGTGACCTTCAGCTCGGGCGAACGAGCGTGCGGCGCTCGTAGTCGCGCGATCCCATCTCGGCCAGTCGGCTGATCGTGCGCGACAGATCGCGCCAGTCGCGCAGCGCATCGAGCGCGGGAATGAGCGGCATGTCGGACGCGATCAGCAACGTGCGTTGGCGGTCATAACAAATGTCGATCAGCCACAGGAATCGTTGCAGGGTGTCGGGGCGCTGGAGCCGTTCGACGTGCAGATCGCCCACGATCAAGGAGGGCCAGCGCTCGGCGAGCGCGAGGTAATCCAGATGCGAGCGATGTGCGACGCAAAGGTCGTCGAAATTGGCCCACAGCACGCGCGCGCCTGCGCTTTGTGCCCGCAGTGCACGGCCGGCGATCGTCACCGTCGACGGATTTGACGCGGGTCGCCCCTCCAATTCGGCATAACGCAGCGGCAAGAGCTCGCGCGCTTCGTCGGGTGGCGCGATCCAGCGCGGTAGCTGTGCCGCTTCGCCGCCCATGCGGTAGTCGGTGGCGCCGTCGAAATGCACGACCGCGAAGCGTTGCAGAATCACGGCGATGGTCGGTTCGAAACGCTCGTGAAACTCGGGGTCCGGCAACAACTGCTGCGGCGCATAGTTCGACGTCAGCACCAGCCGCACACCCCGCGCCAGCGCGATGTCGAGAAATCGCCCGATCAGGAAAGCATCGGCAATGTCGTGGACGTGAAATTCGTCGAAACACAGTAACGCAACGCCGTGGAGCCAGCGATTCGCCACCGCCGAGAGTCGGTCGTCGCATGCCGGCTCGCGCACGAGTTGCCGATGGATGTCGCGCAGGAATTCGTGAAAGTGCACGCGCCGCTTCTCGCACTCGGCGACGGCGAAGGCGGCGTCCACGACGAGGCTCTTGCCGCGCCCGGGGAGTCCGTAGCAGTAAACGCCGTCGAAGGGCGGCTTGGCGGTCCCCAGCAGTGCGGTGAGAGCGGCGAGGGCGTCACGTTGGCGAAGGTCGGGACGGACGTGGCGCTCAGCCAGCGCCCGCGTCACGCGCGCAATGTCGATCATGTAAAGCAGACTCCGGATAGCAGCAGCCGGCGTACCCGGCCGGCCAATGGGGGCCACTATACCGACGCTGCGCGGTTCCGGCTAATTTGGACTGCGGTGCGAAATCCGCGCATTTCGGCGTCGCCTGATCGCCCGCTCACCTCGTCGCCGCGATGGCATTGCGCAAAGACGCGGCGGATGCGCTAACGTATGGGCTCTGCGTAGGTCCGCATCCCTCAAGAGGACGTCAGGCATGTCTCACCCCTTCGATCCGGAACGCTATTTTCAGCGCATCGGTTACACCGGCCCGCGTGAAGCAACGCTCGATGTTCTGCGCGCCATCCACTCGCTCCATCCGCTGGCCATTCCGTTCGAGAATCTCGACCCGATTCGTGGCCAGCCGGTCGACGTCGAGCTGCCGTCGGTCGTTGCCAAGTTGCTCGATGGCGGACGCGGCGGCTACTGCTTCGAGCAGAACGCGCTGTTCGCCAACGCGCTGACCCATCTCGGGTTTGTCGTCACCCCGTTGATCGGACGCGTCGTGTGGGGGCGCTCGTTTGATGGGGAAGCGCCACTCACGCACATGCTGCTGCGCGTCGATCTCGACGGCGAGGCCTGGCTGGCCGATGTGGGTTTCGGCTCCGTCACGCTCACCGCGCCGCTGCGCCTGCATTCGGCGCAACCCCAGTCGACCCTGCTGGAAACGTTCCGACTGGAGACGGTTCGCACGGAGGACGGCGGGCCACCCAGCGAGTACCGCCTGAGCGTGCGCTCCGCCGACAAGTGGTTGCCTGTTTATCGCTTCGCGCCGAAACCCGCCGAGTGGATCGACTACAAGCTGGGCAATTGGTACACGTCGAGCGCGCCCGATTCCATCTTCCGAAATCAGCTCATCGTCTGCCGTGTGCTGCCGCTCGGACGCATTGCGCTACTCAACACAACGCTGACGGAGCGCTCGGCGCAAGGCGACGTTGTGGCGGAAACCGACATCGCGTCGGCGGCGCAACTCGCGCAAGTGCTGAGGGAACGCTTCGGCCTGAAGCTCGAAGGCATCGACATCGACGCTTTGTACGACCAGGTGCGCGCCTGTGCCGCCAAGGCTGCTGGCTGAACGTTGTAGGCGCCATGAACTCGCCCGGCGTGTCAAACGACAAGGCCGCCTCCTGAGGGAGGCGGCCTGCGTGTCTTTGTTCCGTCGTCGTCAGGCGGCGGGCTGCGCGTCAGTGTGCCGACGTCGTGCCGGGCCACAGTCGCACGGCGAGCGCGGCGAGGGCCGCCAGCGTGGCGAGCGACGCGACGCCCGTCCAGCCCCAGTGCGCCAATGCCTGAGCACCGAGTGCCGCGCCGATCGACATGCCGATGAAGACGCCGACGAAAAGCACGGCGTTCAGACGGCTGCGGGCGGCGGGTTCGATGCCGTACACGATGGTTTGATGCGAGACCAGCGCGACCTGCACGCCCAGGTCGAAGCCGATGGCGGCCAGACCGATCAGCCACAGTTGGGCATGGGCGCCGAGCATGGGCGCGAACAGCATCGCGGCGAATGACACGGCCACCAGGCTCGCCCCAAGACGGGTGACGATCTGCGGCCCCTTGCGATCCGCGATGCGACCGGCCAGCGGTGCGCCGAGTGCCCCGGCCGCGCCTGCCAGACCGAATGCCCCCGCCGCCGCCGCGCCCAGATGGAACGGGGCGTCGTGCAGCATGACGGCGAGCGTCGACCAGAAGGCGCTGAAGCCGACCGACAGCAGGCCCTGCGCCAATGCCGCCCGGCGCAGCGCCGGATGACGACGCCACAGGCCGGCCACCGAACCGAGCAATTGACGATAGGTCATCTGCGTCGTCGGATGGAACGACGGCAGGGCGCGCCACGCCACCACGCCGAAACCGGCCACGCTGATGGCGGCGACGACATACATCGCCCGCCAACCGAAGTTCTGGGCCACGAACCCGGACACCACGCGCGAGAGCAGAATGCCCAACAACAGTCCGGTCATCACGGTGCCGACGACTCGGCCCCGGATCGATTCGGGCGCGATCGCGGCCGCGGCGGGTACGATGTCCTGTGCCATCGTCGCGGTCAGCCCGATGGCCAGACTCGCGGCGAGCAGCGTGCCAATGCCCGGCGCAAAGGCGGCCAGCAGCAGCGCGAGCGTGAGAATCGCGCCCTTGACGAGCACGATACGACGCCGGTCGATAATGTCGCCGAGCGGCACCAGCAGCAGAATGCCCAGCGCGTAGCCGAGCTGGGTGAGCGTCGGCACCCAGCCGACGGTCGTGTTGGCGGCGTGGATGTCGTCGGTCATGATGCCGAGCATCGGCTGGGCGTAGTACAGCGAGGCGACCGTCAGGCCGGTGCCCGTTGCCAGCAGCAGGATCAGCCGGGCAGACAACTCGGGCTGCGGCCGTGCGGCGGCTTGACTCGCGCCGGCGGCGTTGGAAATCTGAGCAGAACTCATGAGGTGAGGCTCCAATTGCAAGGTACGGGGCGTAGTGTCGCGCTTGGTGCAGTGCGGTGGTAGGCCTATAATCCGTACAACCTTTATACGTGTTGCGTATGACAGAGCCTCCTCATGCCCCTGCCTTTGGTACCGATGCGCCCGCCGGCCGAGGCGGCGGCGCCGACCGCGTCGAGCTGATGCAGACGTTCGTGCGCATCGTTGAGGCTGGCAGTCTGTCGGCCGCCGCAGCGCTGCTCGGCACCACGCAGCCGACCGTCAGCCGGCGTTTGCAGATGCTCGAACGCTCGCTGGGACTTCGCTTGCTGCAACGCTCGACGCATCGCATGAAGCTCACCGAGGACGGTGAGCGTTGCTTCGTCCGGGCGAAGGAACTGGTGACGAGCTGGGAGGCGTTCGAAGCCGATCTGCGCGGCACCGGCGACGACCCGGAGGGCACCTTGCGCGTGCTCGTGCCCCACGCGTTCGGTCAGGAAATGATGATCGGCCCGCTCGCGGACTTTCTAGAGCGCTATGCCGGGATGAAGGTGCATTGGTTCTTGCAGGACCGCGAGCCCGATTTCATTGCGGAA
Source organism: Pandoraea cepalis (assembly GCF_902459665.1). Taxonomy (GTDB): domain Bacteria; phylum Pseudomonadota; class Gammaproteobacteria; order Burkholderiales; family Burkholderiaceae; genus Pandoraea; species Pandoraea cepalis. Next base: position 58,955 of record NZ_CABPSL010000010.1, read on the forward strand.
GGCATCGACTGCGCGATTCACGTGGGCGAACTGCGCGACCCGTCGAATGTGGCGATTTCATTGACTGACGTGCCGCGCATCGTCGTGGCGTCGCCCGACCTGCTGCGCGGACGTGCGTTGCCTTCGCACCCCTCGGACCTGGCCTCGTTGCCGTGGCTCTCGCTCACCACGTTCTACCGCAACGACATCACGCTCACGCACGAGCAAACGCACGAGACGGCCCGCGTCACATTCGATCCGCGCATGAGCACGGACAACCTCTACGCATTGCGCAGTGCCGCATTACGCGGGTTGGGTGTGGCAGTCTGTTCGGCGTGGTTGATGGCCGAGGACGTGGCGCAGGGGCGCCTGATCCAGCTCATGCCGCCATGGCGCTCGACGGCCTTGCCGATGTACCTCCTCTACCCGTACGCAAAGTACTATCCTGCCCGGCTGCGCCGTTTCATCGAAGCGATGCGCGCGGCCATTCCCGCCGTGATCGACGCCGAGCAACGCAAGATTCGCTGATCGCGATCAGACCAGCCGCAGTTGTCCCGATTGGCCTTGCAACAGGGCGTCATTGCGCTGGGCGGCGTCGCGTAAATAATCCCACAGCACCGTAATGCGCTTGAGCGAGCGCAGTTCCTCGTGGCAATAGATCCAGAAACTGCGCGTGACGACCACGTCGTCGACGAGCAGCGGTACCAGCCGGGCGTCCTGCGCGGCCATGAAGCACGGGAGGATTGCCAGCGCCTCGCCCTGCAATGCCGCCTGATACTGGGCGATGACGCTCGTGCTGCGCAGCACGACATTGCCCCCGGGCACGATGTCCTCCAGATAACGCAACTCGTTGCTGAACGTCAGTTCGTCGACATAGCTGATGAACCGGCGTCCGGACAGATCCGCGAACGTCGCGACGTCGCCGTATTGCGCGAGATAACCGGGCGTCGCATACAACTGCAGACGGTAGTCGCACAGCTTGCTGCACACATACGGCCCGCGCTGGGGGCGTTCGATGGTGATCGCCAGATCGGCCTCGCGTTTCGACAGGCTCACGAAGCGCGGCACGGGTAGCACGTCGAAGGCGATGGCCGGGTATTCGCGCTGAAAGCGTGAGAGGACCGGCGTGACGAAGTACGTGCCGAACGCTTCCGTCGAGCCGATACGAACGTGGCCCGAGAGCGTTTGCCCGAGCCCCGCCACCTGCTCGCACGCCGATTGCAGCGTGGTCTCCATTTGCTCCGCGTAGACGAGGAGCTGCTGCCCTTCGGGCGTCAGCGCAAAGCCCGCGTTGCGCGATTTGTCGAACAACAGCGTGCCGAGCGAGTGCTCCAGCGCGCGCACCCGTCGCGAGACCGTCGTGTGATCGACCCCCAGGCGTTGCGCCGCCGCGCTCACGCGCTGTGTGCGCGCGACCTCCAGGAAGTAGCGCAAGTCGTCCCAGTCGGGACGCGGCTCCGCCCCCGAAGCGCCAGCGATGCCCGACGGTCGTGCCGCGGCGGTGCGAACCATTACGCGCTCTCCTATGTGTATTTGTGCACAAAGTAGATGCATATATTCGCTATGTAAAGCAAATTCGCACAAATACAATTCATGAGCGCCGCGCATAGACGGCGACGACGAACGCATACAAGACCTGAAGGAGACAAAGCGATGAAGATCAAGCCGTGGTTGCTCGCGCTGGGATTCGGCGCGAGCTTGGGGTTGATGTCGATGGCCGGGATGGCGCAGTTGCCGGACCGCCCGGTGAAGGTGGGCGTGCTCACCGACATGTCGGGACCGTATTCGGCGATGGGCGGTGCCGGCTCGGTCGCGGCCGCGCAAATGGCGATCGACGATTGTCTGGCGGCCGAGTGCAAGGGCATGAAGATTGCGCTGGTGTCGGCCGACAACCAGAACAAGGCCGACGTCGCCGCCAACAAGGCCCGGGAATGGTTTGATCGCGACAATGTCGATGCGATTGCCGATCTCACGAACTCGGCGGCCGCCCTGGCGGTGCAGAAGATCGCCATGGACAAGCAACGCGTGACGTTGTTCTCGGGGCCGGCGACCACGCGACTGACGAACGAAGACTGTTCGCCCACGGGCTTTCACTGGATGTTCGACACCTACTCGCAGTCGGCGGCAACCGCGCGCGCCGTGGTCGGTGACGGTGGCAAATCGTGGTACTTCATCACCGTCGACTATGCCTTCGGACACTCCCTGGAGAAAGACGCCGCCGACATCGTGAAGACACTCGGCGGCACGGTCCTGGGACAGTCGCGACATCCGCTCAATGCGTCCGACTATGCGTCGTTCCTGTTGCAGGCGCAAAGCTCGAAGGCACAGGTCGTGGCGCTCGCCAACGGCGGGCAGGACACCGTCAACGCGCTCAAGCAGGCACGCGAATTCGGCATTGTGCAACGCGGGCAGAAGTTGGCGGCGCTGCTGGTCTTCCTGTCGGATGTTCATGCGCTCGGCCTGAACACGGCGCAGGGCTTGTTGTTTACCGATGGCTTTTACTGGGATCAGGACGACGCCTCGCGTGTCTGGTCGGCCCGCTTCCAGAAAAAGTACAAGGATCTCAAGCCGACGATGGTGCAGGCGGGCGTGTATTCGAGCGTGTTGCATTACCTGCGCGCGGTGGCGGCGTCTCAGAGCGTGGATGCCAAGGTGGTCGCGCAGAAGATGCGGGAAATGCCGATTCGCGATCCGATCATGCACAACGCCTCGATTCGTCCGGACGGGCGCGTGATCCACGACATGTACCTGTTCCGCGTAAAGTCGCCGGCCGAGTCGAAAGGCCCGTGGGACTACTACACCAAGGTCGCCACGGTGCCCGCGACGGAAGCCTTCCAGCCGTTGTCGAAATCGACATGCTCGCTCGTGAAGACGAGCACGGCGGCAAAGTGAGCGACGCTTGATCGTCATGGGATCGTCGCGGCGCAGGCCTCGCTGCGATTGCCTATCTTGTAATTGCCGGCGGCGCTGCGTGGTCATTCACAGTAGCCCGCCTTCCACCGAACCCTGAAGTCATTCGCAGTCTTTTCGCCCCCGAATCCTCGCATTCGTTTCCATCAGGAGAGCATGTCATGTCCCTACCCACCATTCCGCTGCTGATCGACGGCAAGCGCGTCGAGTCGAAGTCCTCGCAGTGGCGCGACGTTGTGAACCCGGCCACGCAGGAAGTCGTCGCACGCGTGCCGTTTGCCACGACGGAAGAACTCGATGCCGCCGTGGCGTCGGCCAAGGCGGCCTACAAGGGCTGGCGCAATACGTCGCAAGCCAACCGCATGCGCGTGATGTTGCGCTTCCAGCAGTTGCTGCGCGAGCACACCGGCGAACTCGCCGAGTTGATCACGCGTGAGCACGGCAAGACGCTGCCCGACGCCGAAGGCGAAGTCGGACGCGGCCTCGAAGTCGTCGAACACGCATGCTCGATTGCCTCGCTGCAGTTGGGCGAGTACGCGCAGAACGCCGCGGGCGGCGTTGACGTCTACACGCTGATCGAGCCGCTGGGGGTGTGCGCCGGGATCACCGCGTTCAACTTCCCGGTGATGCTGCCGTGCTTCATGTTCCCGCTGGCGGTGGCCACCGGCAACACGTTCGTGCTCAAGCCGTCGGAGCAGGATCCGAGCGCGTCGTTGCGCCTGGCCGAACTCGCGCTCGAAGCCGGCCTGCCGCCGGGCGTGCTCAATGTCGTGCATGGCGGGCCGGACATCGCCAACGGCATTTGCGATCACCCGGACATCAAGGCCGTGTCGTTCATCGGTTCGACGCATGTTGGCACGCATATCTATCGTCGCGCCTCGGAGGCGGGCAAGCGCTGCCAGGCGATGATGGGCGCGAAGAACCACTGCGTGATCCTGCCCGACGCGGATCGCGAGCAGGCCATCAACCACCTGCTGGGCGCGGCGTTCGGCGCGGCGGGGCAGCGTTGCATGGCCACGTCCGTGGCGGTGCTCGTGGGCGAAGCGCGCGCGTGGGTGCCTGAGCTGGTGGCGCGTGCGCGCGCACTCAAGGTGGGTCCGGGCTCGGACCGCACGGCGGATCTCGGCCCCGTGGTGTCGAAGCAGGCGCGTGCGCGCGTCGAGAAGCTCATCGGCGACGGCGTGGAGGAGGGCGCGAAACTGCTGCTCGACGGCCGCGGCCACACCGTCAAGGAAGCGCCCGATGGCAACTTCGTCGGTCCGACGATTTTCGACGATGTCACGGCCGACATGTCGATCTACCGCGACGAGATTTTCGGACCGGTGCTGTGCATGACGGGCGTCGATACGCTCGATGAAGCGATCGCCTTCGTCAACGCCAATCCCAATGGCAATGGCGTGGCGCTGTTCACGCAGGATGGCGGGGCGGCACGCCAGTTCCAGAACGAGATCGACGTTGGGCAGGTCGGGATCAACCTGCCGATTCCGGTGCCGGTCGCCTGGTTCAGCTTCACCGGGTCGCGTGCGTCGAAGCTGGGCGATCTGGGGCCGAACGGCAAACAGGCGATTCTGTTCTGGACGCAGACCAAGACCGTGACGGCACGCTGGCAAGCGCGCGGCACGGGCCCGGCGGGCGTGAACACGACGATCACGTTGAAGTAACGCGCACGACGCTTTCGGAGATACGGAGACAGACGATGGCTACGGAAACGCAACAAAAGGGCTGGCGTGTCGCCTTCATCGGGCTCGGCAACATGGGCGGACCGATGGCGGCGAATCTGGTGAAGGCGGGGCATGCGGTGCGCGGCTTCGATTTGTCGGACGCGGCGCTCGCGCGACTCACGGCGGCCGGTGGCACGGCGGCCACTTCGATTGCCGACGCCGTGCGCAACGCTCAGGTGGTCATCACGATGCTGCCCGCCGGCGAACATGTGCTCGCGGCGTACGATGGCCCGGACGGTGTGCTCGCGCACGCCGCGCCGGACGCCGTGCTGATCGACAGCAGCACGGTGCCGCCGGAAATTCCACGCCAGTTGGCTGCGCTCGCGCGTCCGGGCACGCCGTTGCTCGACGCGCCGGTCTCCGGCGGCACGGCGGGGGCGGCCGCGGGCACGCTCACGTTCATGGTGGGCGGCGATGCGGCGCTCGTCGAGCGCATGCGGCCGCTGCTCGGCAACATGGGACGGGCGATTCATCACGGCGGGCCGCTGGGCGCGGGGCAGACGCTCAAGCTGTGCAACAACATGCTGCTGGGTATTCTGATGGCGGGCACGAGTGAGGCGCTGCGTCTGGGGATCGCCAACGGACTCGACCCGAAGGTGCTCTCGGCCGTCATGCAGCAAAGCTCCGGGCGAAACTGGACGCTGGAGGTCTACAACCCGTGTCCGGGCGTGATGGAGAATGCGGCGTCGTCGCGGGGTTACACCGGCGGTTTTGCCACGGATCTGATGGCGAAAGACTTGCGTCTCGCCCACGGGGCGGCGGCGGCCGCCGACGTGGCGACCCCGCTCGGCGATCTGGCGCGGCGCATCTTCGAGGTGCATCGGGCCAACGGGCACGGCGCGCTCGACTTCTCGAGCATTTTCCAGGACCCGGTCACGCTGGCGCAGGCATTGGCCGTGAAGTAACGGTTGTCCGGCAAGGCCATTGAAACGCCCGTCGGCTTAGCGGCCGACGGGCGTTGTCTTTGCGGATCACGGCAGCCGTGTCGACGTCAGCCAGCGATCATGCGATGCAGTTGGTCGAGTTCCTGGTTGACGGCGCGTTGCTCGTCGCCCGACAGGCCGCCGCCGTGTTGCGCGGCCATGTCGCGGGTTTCCTGCGCAATGGCGTCAAGGCGGCGGTGCAACGCATAGCCGCGCGGCGGCGGATAATAGCCTTGGTTGACGTGATTGTCGATGTCGCGCGATTCATTGCCGATACGGCGGTCGATCTGCTCGCGACGTTGCACGGCCACGGTATGCGGGTCCGGCGCCACGATGACGCGCGCCGCAGGCGCTTGACGCGGCGGTTCGACCACGCAGCCCGACAGACTGCCGAGCACGCCGGCGAGTCCGGTCAGCAGCGCGATGGCTGCCAGTCCGCGTAGCTTGCCGGTCCCCCCGGCGGTGTGAGGCGTGAGGTATGGGACGTTCATGATCGTTATTGAGTCCTGGTGTACGCCAAGGCGGCGTAATGCGATTTTCGCCAGCCGTCCGAGCGGCGCACAGCGATGTTGCAATCGGTTGCAACCATTTCAAACCGGCCGATATGGGCGTATCATCCCGGCGCAACGGCTCCCCCCACAGCCAGTCCTTCCGCGCTTGCGAGCGCCTCCATTCCCCCATGATCGTCCGACCCAATCTGAACTGGCTGCGCATGCTCTTTGTCGTGCGCGGCTCGATCGTTCCCAAGATTGCCCCGCAGCTCATTTTCACCACCCTCATCTCGATCGCCGTCACGTTGGCCCACGGACGCGTCTTCGAATGGAAGATTCCGCTCACGTTCGTGCCGTTCTCGCTGATCGGCATCACGCTCGCGATTTTCCTCGGCTTTCGCAATACCACGAGCTACGCCCGCTACTGGGAAGCCCGGATGCTCTGGGGCAGCGTGCTCAATGAGACGCGCGCGCTGGCCCGTCAGTCGATGACGCTGGTGTCCGATACCTCGGAATCGTCGCGCTTCGTCGCCTATCTCATCGCCTTCGTACACGGCATGCGCCATCAGTTGCGCGGCACGGACCCGCAGGCCGACTTCGAACGGCTGCTCGACAAAACGGACGTGGCCTGCCTCGCCCGCAAGCAGTTCAAGCCCATCGCGATCCTGCTCATGGCGGGCGAATGGCTCCGGGAACGCCGCTCGCGCGGGCAGATCGAAGCGCCGCTCGCGCAGGTCATGGAGATGCATCTGGATCGGCTCGGCGAAGCCATCGGCGGCTGCGAGCGCATCGCCACCACGCCGATCCCGTTCACTTACGGTGTGATCCTGCACCGCGTGACCTATCTCTACAGTCTGCTGCTGCCCTTCGGTCTGGTCGATTCGATCGGTCCGATGACGCCGGTGGTCGTGGCCTTCCTCTCGTACACCTTCTTCGCGCTCGAAGCGGTCAGCGCCGAAATCGAGGAGCCGTTCGGGCTGGAGCCGAACGATCTCGCGCTCAACGCCATGTCCGAGACCATCGAGCAATCGCTGCGGGAAATCCTCCATCGCCAGCACACGGCCCGCCTGCGCCCACGCAACGAACATCACATCATTACCTGACGATTCTGATACTAAAGTCCTTGCTTTACTTTTTTGAGCGCCTATACTCAAGTACATGCTTGACCATGACATCACCCTCGATCTGACCTTTCAGGCGCTGGCCGACGCGTCACGCCGCGCGATGCTTGCGCGGCTGGCGCAGGGGCCGGCGTCGGTGAGCGCGCTCGCGCAGCCGCTGGCGATGTCGTTGCAGGCGGTCATGCAGCACCTGGCCGTACTTGAGAGTGCGGGGCTGGTGCGAACGGAAAAGGCCGGACGCGTGCGAACGTGCCGGATCGAACCCCAGGCGCTGAGCCTTGCCGAGCGATGGATTCATCAGCGCCGTCACGAGTGGGAGGGCCATCTCGACCGATTGGGCGAGTATCTGGCCAGCCTGCCGCCCGAAGGAGGAGTTCATGAGGACAGCCAGTGAAGCCATACCCGAAACGCAGCCGCGTCCGTTGAGCGTTGGTCGGACTTACGCAACCACGCGCGAAACCGTATTTCTCGCCTGGACCCGCACCGATGCCGTGAAGCGATGGTTTTGCCCGACCGGCTACACCGTGCCCGAAGCGAAGATCGATGCCCGCGTGGGTGGCGTTTTCGACCTGCGCATGCAATCGCCCGAAGGGGAGTCGCATTGGATTCGCGGGCGTTTCATCGAGATCGACGCTCCGGCACGTCTGGTGATCGACATGGAAGTGACCGACGCGAAGGGACAGGCGCTGTTCGGCGCGCGCACGACGGCGCAATTCACGGAAGTGGGGCAAGGCACGCGGTTGGATGTCGAGCAGCGCTACACCGTTCACGATCCCGCGTTCGCCTGGATGCCCGCTGGGGCCGGTCAGGGCTGGGCACAGACGCTCGATAAGCTGGGCCGCGAGGTCATGCGCGACGCGGAGGCGCCAACGCAGCGCAGTGTGGTGCATGCGACCTTTCGCATCGAGCGTCAGTACGCCGCGTCGCCTGCGCGCGTGTACCGTGCGCTGACCGAGCGCGACGCCAAGGATCGCTGGTTCGCCAGAAGCGATGGCCTGACGTTGCTCGAGCGCTCCATGGATGTGCGCCCCGGCGGCCGCGAGGTGGCGAAAGGGCAGTGGGCAAGCGGCATGGTGTCCACGTTCGACGCGCTGTACTTCGATGTCGTGCCCGATGCGCGGCTTGTCTACACCTACGAGATGCATCTGGATACGCGCAAGATCTCGGTGTCGCTCGCGACGATCGATCTTCGTGCGCATGATGGCGGCACGCAACTCGTCATGACCGAGCAGGGCGCGTTCCTGGACGGCTACGACGACGCGGGATCGCGCGAACGCGGTACCCAGCAGTTGCTCGATGCCCTCGGCGCCTCGCTCGTCGACTGAGCCCCCACCCGCACGTTTGCCCAACGCTTACGACGCCGCTGTGCCCCGTTTCCCGGGGGGCAGCGGTGTTCGTCGCAGCGCGATTGCCCCATTGTGGTGCGTCGATTCTCATCGAAAGCCGCAATAGTTCCTCGACAAATATCGCGTTTTTCATCTCGGCGGCGAGTTCTAGACTTCCTTCCATCGACGGCGCAATTGAAAACAAAGTCGTCGCAAACTAGACAGGAGTTAAGAAAATGAACCGCAAGAACATCGCAATCGCCCTTATTGCCGCCGTGGCTTCGTTCGGTGCTGTAGCCAGCAACGCTGCCGAGAACGGCAACAACTACCCCGAGATCGCCTCGCAAGGTCAGCCGCTCACGCGTGCCGCCGTGTTGGCTGATCTGGCACAGGCCCGCGCTCAAGGGCTGATCCCGAACGGTGACGCCGACTATCCGGTCTATGTCGCTTCGGCCTCGACCAAGAGCCGCGCCGACGTGAAGGCCGAACTGGCGCAGGCACGCGCGCAAGGCCTTGTGCCGCAGAACGACGTCGACTACCCGATCGTCGCCTCGCAAGGCCCGAGCGCCACGCGCGCTGGCGTGAAGCAGGAACTGGCGCGTGCCCGCGCCGCAGGTGAGCTGAACGTCAGCCAAGGCAGCTGATCGCCGGCCGGCTGTCGCCGTAACGTCAAAAGCCGTCCCGAGGGAAAATCCTCGGGACGGCTTTTTGTTCGTCCGACGAATCGAGATTGGGCGCTCAGGCGCGGCGGTCTTCGGCCGCGGGCGTGTCCGGGGTTCGTGACGCCAGTGCGTCGGTGGGCGTCGGGGCAGGGGCCGTGTCGGGCGCGCGCTCGCCGTCCCAACCGAACGTGACGTGTCGCCGCGCATGACGCTGCTCGCGCTCGCGTGCCATCTGCTCTTCGAACTGGCGGCGGCCTTCCTTGGCGGTGGCGACCATCGCCTTGCGATCCTGGTAAGCGGGATACATCTCGTCGGTCAGTTGCAGATTGGCGCGCCGGAAGGCCATCGCCGCCTCTCTCGCCTCGGCCGCCGGCCAGCCCAGGGTTTCAAGCACCGACCGCGCACTGCGCAACGACGACTCGAAGACTTCCCGTTCAATGTGTTCGACGCCACGATCGCGAAGCTGGAACAGATGGCCGACGTTGCGCGCCCGCGCCACGATGGGCACGTCGGGGAAGTGTTCGCGCAACAGGTCGACGATTTCCAGGGACTGATCGACGTCGTCCACGGCGACGACTACCGCGCGGGCATGTGCCACGCCCGCGATACGCAGCAGATCGAGCCGTGTCGCGTCGCCGTAGAACACCCGGAAGCCAAACTGGCGCAGGCTCTCGATGGTGTCGGGATCGTGATCGAGCACGGTCACCGAAACGCCCTGCGGCACCAGCGTGCGGCCAACGATTTGCCCGTAGCGTCCAAAGCCGCAGATCACGACGCTGGCCGACTGCGGCTCGTCGATCTCTGCCATGCGGGGCGATCCCGTCACGCTGTAGCGCGGCAGCAGCCACTTGTCGATGCCCACGAGCAGCAGCGGCGAGACCAGCATCGAGAGCGCGACGGCGCCGATGAGGAACGACGACACCGCCGGAGGCAGCACTTGCGGTCCGGCCGACTGGAACACCACGAAGGCGAATTCACCGCCCTGTGCCAGCAGCAGCGTGAAGATCGGCCGTTCTTGATAGGGCAGTTGCATCCACCGCGACACCCCGTAGATGGCCAGTCCTTTGAGCGCCATGAAGCCGATGACGACGGCGATCATGCGCAGCGGTTGCGCGAGCAGCACACCGAAGTCGATGCTCATGCCGACGGCAATGAAGAACAGCCCGAGCAGAAGCCCCTTGAACGGTTCGATGTCGGTTTCCAGCTCCCGCCGGTATTCGCTCTCGGCAAGCAGCACGCCGGCGAGGAACGCGCCGAGCGCCATCGACAGGCCGACCCATTGCATCAGTGCCGCGATGGCGACGACGAGCAACAGCGACGCCGCCGTGAAAATCTCCGGCGTGCGGCTGTTGGCGATCCAGCGCAGCAGCGGGCGCAACGCCAGCCGCCCGCCAAGGATGATCGCCGCAATCACGCCGACGATTTTCAGGGCTTCGAGCGCGCGCGCCGTCCCGGTCATCACGTGGCTGTCGAAAGAATTGGCCAGCAAGGGTAGCAGCGCGAGGATCGGGATCGCGGCAACGTCCTGGAACAGCAGGATCGAAAAGCCCGCCTGGCCGCTCGGGGTGCCGAGCAGATTGCGCTCGGCCATCACCTGCAAGGCGATCGCGGTCGACGAGAGCGCGAGGCCCAGGGCCGCGACGAGGGCGATACGCCACGGCGCGCCGAGTGCGACGCCCGCCGCGAAGAGCAGCACCGCGCACCCGACGACCTGCGCCGAGCCCCATCCGAAGATCGGCCGTCGCAGATTCCACAGGCGTCGTGGTTCCAGTTCGAGGCCGACAAGAAAAAGCATGAGCACCACACCGAATTCGGCGAAATGCAGCACGTCTTCGACGCGCGCGACAAGACCGAGTCCCCAGGGGCCGATGGCGATCCCGGCGGCGAGATAGCCGATGATCGCGCCGAGTCCCAGCGCACGCGACAGCGGCACGACAATGACCGCCGCGGCAAGGTAGATCAGGCTGGCAAGCAACCAGGCCGGCACGTGTTCCATCAGGCGGCCCTCCCTGAGCTTGCATTCGTGGTGCCGGCCACGTCGGCGACGCCGGTTGCGCAGCGCGGACGATCCGCGACCGGAATGTCCTGACACTCGGGCGCGTCTGCCATGGAAATCAGCTCGGGCCATTGCGGGTACGTGGCAAGCTTGCCGGCAAACGCGCTCACGTGGGCATCGAGTGCGGCATCGTCGCTGCGTCGCGCGCCAAAGAACACGTGCGGGGGCAGGAAGCGCATGTTGCACAGGCGCGCCATCTGCTCGTAGGGCGGCAGGAACGCCGAGAACTCGTGCTCGTTGTAGCCCTCGGGGCGATAGCTCGCCTGTGGCCCGCCGGCACTCGCCACGAGCCAGAAGTCCTTGTTCGCGAGCGCATGTCCGTCATGGCCGTACGCCCAGCCCCACGACAGCACTTCGTCGAGCCAGAGCTTCTGCAACGGCGGCATGCTGTACCAGTAGATCGGATGGACGAGCACGACCAGGTCGGCACGCGCCACGCGCTGTTGTTCGGCCGCAATGTCGATGCTGAAGTCGGGATACGTCGAGTACAGGTCGTTGACGTCGACACCTGCGATGCTGCGAGCGGCGTCGAGCAGGCGGTGATTGACGCGAGAGTCGCGCCAGCGCGGGTGCGCCACGATGACATAGACGGCTCGCGTCGGCGCATCGTGACGGGGCGCGCCGTCGATGTCCGGGACGGCGGTGGGGAGAGGGGAAGGCGCGGGGGCAGTCATGCGGGGGAGCATACCGCATTCGTCTGGCGCCCGACATCACGTCGGGCACCGCCGGGCGTTGCCTGCGGCAGTCCATTCGAGATCGCGTCCGATACTGCTGCGTGGCGAACACAGACGCGATGTCAGGCTAAAGACTGCGGTCGCGAAAGCCGTTAAGGCAGGATAAGCGCTGCGCAGATTCTGCAGGCGGCGGCAGGCCGAACGGCATACCGCACGTCACACGACGAATAACCAGAACCCTGACGCCGGTGGAGCATCCGTGCTCACGCCGGCGCAATACCGACATGTCGCCGCAATCCTTTCGTACTACCGTCAATCTGATCTATCACGGCCGCAACGTCGCGCTGGCGCTTTTGCTCGTCGCCCTGATGTACAACCAGACGTTCTGGATCGTCGTGAGCGTTGCTGCGGCGGCGCTTTGCACCGGTGCGTTGCGCGAAGCGGCGCGGATGCCGGAGGAAGACGATCTGCCGCCGCGTCCGCTGGTCATCCAGGTACTGCGCATCTCGGTGCCGCTGCTGCTCACCATGTTCGCGCTAGGCTACGGCGCCGTGTGGATCAATCGCAATTTCGGCTGAGCCGGGCCTGCCCGCGCGCTCGCGCCTGGGCGCGAGGCGGGACAGCAAGCGGCGCGCTTACGACTGCGCCGGAAGCGCGTCGCGCGACTTGTGCAGCAGCGCGTTGCGGCGCGCATACGTGAAATAGATCCCCAAGCCGATGACGAGCCACACCACGAAGGCGACCCATGTGGTCGCTTGCAGGTGCGCCATCAGGAACAGGCACAGACCGGCGGAGATAAGCGGCACGACCGGGGCGCCGGGCACGCGGAACGCGCGCGGCAGGTCCGGGTGCGTGCGACGCAGTACCAGCACGGCGACCGACACCAGCGCGAACGCCGACAGCGTGCCGATGTTGATCAGCTCGGCGAGCACGCCCAGCGGCACGAAGCCCGCGATGACGGCGAACACCACACCAATGATCCACGTGCCGGCGAATGGCGTTTTGTGCGTCGGATGAATGCGCGAGAGCAGCGGCGGCAGCAGGCCGTCGCGCGACATGGCATACGTAATGCGGGTCTGGCCGTAGGTCATCACCAGGATCACGGTCGTCATGCCGAGAATCGCGCCCAGATCGACGAAGCCCGCGATCCAGTTCTGACCGGCATATTGCAGCGCCAGCGACACCGGGTGGTCCACGCCCGCGAACTTCGCGAACGGCACGATGCCGGTCATGATCGCGGCGACCGCCACATACAGCAGCGTGCAGACGATGAGCGAGCCGATTATGCCGATGGGCAGATCGCGGCCCGGATTGCGGACTTCTTCCGCTGCGGACGTCACGGCGTCGAAGCCGATGAACGCGAAGAACACGAGCGCGGCGGCGTTGAACATGCCGCCGGTGCCGAACGGCATGAACGGTGTCCAGTTGGCCGGTTTGACATGCCATACGCCCACCGCGATGAACAGCAGCACGACGCCGATCTTGATCGCCACCATCAGATTGTTGATGCGGGCGGACTCACGCACGCCGTACGACAGGACCCACGTGATGAGCAGCATGATGACCACGGCGGGCAGGTTGATGAAGGTCGTGACGCCGGGCACGCCGCCGGGTGCTGCCGTGATGGCGGCGGGCAAATGCAGACCGAAGCCTGCCGCGAGCGACTGGAAGTAGCCCGACCACCCGACCGAGACGGCCGACGAGGCCAGCCCGTACTCGAGCATCAGATCCCAGCCGATGATCCACGCGACGATCTCGCCGAGCGTGGCGTAGCTGTAGGTGTAGATCGATCCGGAGACGGGAATCGTCGACGCGAATTCCGCGTAGCACAGGGCCGCGAAGCCGCAAGCGGTGGCCGCGATGATGAACGAGAGCGTGAGCGCAGGGCCGGCGGTGAGGGCGCCGGTGCCTGTGAGCACGAAAATGCCGGTGCCGATGATGGCGCCGATGCCCATCAGGACCAGATCGACCGGGCCCAGCACCTTTTTGAGACTGCCGGTACGGCTCGCGACCAGCATGTTCTCGATGTTTTTGGTTCGAAAAAGACTCATGACCTGCAAAAGGTTCCTGCAACGTATGCCCCTGGCGTTCGCGTGGCGCGCCATCGGGGAATCCACGGGAGAGGTCTCCCGCGACCTGGCTGCAAGGGCACCCCGGGCTTGTGGCCGCTCGTTCCCATGCCTGGCGGAACACCACAGGGTGGGTCGAACCTCCTCGTTGCGCTAACGTCGCCGGTGCGCACGGCACCGATCTGTCGGCCGTCGGTAGCGTGCATGGGGATGCGCGCCGGATGCGGCAAGACGATAGGCAACCACGGCGCGCGCTACGCGCACCGGGGCGGGACGAACACGATCGAGACTTACGGAGGATCCTGCCGGACTGCCGTGTGCGTGGCGACTGTCGACGCGGCACATCGGAGAAGGGGGGGTCTGCAAGGTGGGTGCCCGTTCGACGCCGTGGCGTCGTTCGGGCGAAGGCTCGCTGTCCTGCGGTCCGGCCATCGGTGCCTGATCGGCGCCTCCGCCTGGCCGGAATTGCTCATATTTTAAGCGATTTTTCCCAAGGTGCGTACAGCGTCTGCTGAATTGGGGGCACATGGATGGAGGAGCCGTGGCGCGAGGGCCGCCGCGTCGCAGACAGGGCGACGCGCGCGGTTGGCGGGGTCAGTGGTTGGAACCGCCGGGGCCACCGCCCCCCGGACCGCCGCCGGGCGGACGTCCACCGTGTCCACCGCTCTGTCCGCCTGCGCGTCCCCCGCCTCGCCCACGATCATAGTCTGCGCGATTCCCCCCACCAGGCGGACGCGGACCCGCACTACCGCCGCCTCCCTGTGGACGCGGCCCCGGACTGGCGCCGTGCCCCGGGGGACGCGGCCCGGGCCCCGGGGCCGCACCGTGTCCGGGCGGGCGGTTCCCCGGTCCGGCCCCCGGTCCCGGCGGGCGAGGCCCTGCGCCGGGATAGTGGCCCCCGGGCGGACGTGGTCCGGCGCCTGGATAGTAGTGCCCCGGCGGCCGCGGTCGCGGGGGCGGGCGTTGCCAGTAGCGCTGATCGTGATACCACGGCCGGCCACGATAATAGTTGCCCCAGTACGCGCCGATCGAGAACGTCACGATGGGCAGCCCGATCATCGGGCCGTAGTTGAGCACGGGCACCGGGCTGCCCTGATACGGATAGCTGAGCAGCGCCGCGTAGATCCAGCCGCGCGCGCCGGGCAGGCCGATGTCGCACCACGAGTAATCGGACAGACAGCCGTAGACCGTCACGGGCATGCCCGCGCCGGTCTGGGCGACAACCGGGTAATCGACGGCCGGACCGGCGCGCACGTTGGCCGGCGCGTTGATCACCGCCTGCCCGGACTGCGCCGACGCCGCCTCCGGCAGCGCGACCAGCATCATGGCGCCCGCGAGCACGAGCGGCAAAGTCCATGTCTTCATGTCCGTCTCCTTGTCGTGACGGCGGTGCGTCCGGCACCCGTGACGCGCGGGCGGAACAGCGCCTTCGAAACGTGTCGATCAGTACAGCACGACCGAGCGGATCGACTCGCCGCGCTTCATCAGATCGAAGCCTTCGTTGATCTGGTCCAGACGCAGCGTGTGCGTGATCAGGTCGTCGATGTTGATCTTACCCTCCATATACCAGTCGACGATCTTCGGCACGTCGGTGCGACCGCGCGCCCCGCCGAACGCCGACCCCTTCCACTCGCGGCCCGTCACCAACTGGAACGGGCGCGTGCTGATCTCCTGACCCGCGGCGGCCACGCCAATGATGAACGACTGGCCCCACCCCTTGTGGCAGCATTCGAGCGCCTGACGCATGGTCGTCACGTTGCCGATGCACTCGAACGAGTAATCGGCGCCGCCGTCGGTCAATTGCACGATCGTGTCGACGACGTTTTCGTCCTCATTCGGATTGATGAAGTGCGTCATGCCGAACTTCTTGGCGAGTGCCACGCGCCCCGGGTTGATATCGACGCCAATGATCTTGTCGGCGCCGACCATCTTCGCGCCCTGGATCACGTTCAGGCCAATACCGCCGAGGCCGAACACCACGACGTTCGCCCCTGCCTCGACCTTCGCCGAATAGACCACGGCGCCCACGCCGGTCGTCACGCCGCAACCGATGTAGCAGACCTTGTCGAACGGCGCGTCCGAGCGCACCTTGGCGACGGCGATTTCCGGCACGACGATGTAGTTAGAGAACGTGGACGTGCCCATGTAATGGAAGATGGGCTTGCCGTCGAGCGAGAAGCGCGACGTGGCATCCGGCATCAGACCGCGGCCTTGCGTGCTGCGGATCGCCTGGCACAGATTGGTCTTGCGCGACAGGCAGAACTTGCACTGGCGGCATTCGGGCGTGTACAGCGGAATGACGTGATCGTCTTTCTTCAGGGTGGTGACGCCCGGACCAACGTCGACGACGACGCCCGCGCCCTCGTGCCCGAGAATGGCGGGGAAGATACCTTCCGGATCGGCGCCGGAGAGTGTGTAGTAGTCCGTATGGCAGATGCCGGTGGCCTTGATCTCGATCAACACCTCGCCGGCGCGCGGCCCTTCCAGATCGACTTCCTCGATGGTCAGGGGTTTGCCGGCCTCCCAGGCAATGGCGGCTTTGGTCTTCATGGCGATAATCCTCGTTGCAACGTCGTTCGGGGGAGTCCCTTCGCGACGTACCATACCGCGTTCTCAAGACGCGCGCGAGTCTTGACACGCCATGTCTGCGGAAATAGCGGGGCTGGGGGCAACAATCGCGGCTCGGCGGCGAGCGTCAGCGTCGCGCGCCGCTGCCCAGCGGTGCCACGATGTGATAAAAGCCGCCCATGTCGACCGGCCGAGCGAACCAGAATCCCTGCGCTTCGTCGCACCCCAGCTCGGTGAGCCGCTGGGCCTGCGCCTGCGTCTCCACGCCCTCGGCCGTCACGCGCAGGCCGAGCGAGTGGGCCATCGCAACAATCGCGCTCACGATGGCATGGCTGTGGGCATGCGTGAGCATGTCGCGCACGAAAGTCTGGTCGATCTTGAGGCGATTGACGGGGAAACGGGTCAGATAGGCGAGGCTGGCATACCCCGTGCCGAAGTCGTCGACGGCGATCTCGACACCCATGTCGTGCAGTGAGCGCAGACAACCGACCGCGGCGCTCGAGTCCCCGAGCAGCACGGTTTCCGTGATCTCGATCTCCAGGTGGCGAGGTTCCAGCGCATGCGCGCTCAGGGCACGCTCGACCATGCCCACGACGTCCTGCCGTGCGAACTGCTGCGCCGACACGTTGACGGAGATGCGCGGCAGATGGCCGCACCGCCGCAGCAGACGGCTCGCCTCGCGGCAGGCCGTTTGCATCACCCATTCGCCCAGCGGCAGGATCAGTCCCGAGGTTTCCGCGATCGGGATGAATTCTGCCGGCCCGATGACCCCCAGCGCCGGGTGACGCCAGCGCAGAAGCGTTTCTGCGTGGCGGATCTCGCCGTCGGACAGACTGACTTGCGGCTGGTACACGAGATGCAGTTGCGTGTGCGCCTGCTCATGCACCGCGACGCGCAACAGACTCTCGAGTTCGTTGCGCCGCCGCGTCTGCGCGTCCATCTCGCTGCTGAAGACGCGCAGTCCGCCACCGGCGGCGCTGGCGATACCCAGCGCAATGTGGGCGCGGCGCAGCAGCGTGTCGGGGGTATGGCCGTGTTCGGGATAGCTGACCAAGCCGATGCTCGCGTCGAGCGCGACGGCATTCTGGTCGACGTCGGCCCATTGGGCGAGCCGTGCCTGAATTCGAGCGGCGAACAGACGCGCGCCGTCGCCCGTTTCGTTGGTGACGATGACGAAACGGCTGCCGCCGAGGCACGCGAGGGCGTCTTCGGGGCCGCTGGCTTCGCGCAGGCGTTCCGCGGCGATGCGCAGCGCCAGCTCTGCGGTCGGTGGACCGAAGGTGCTGCGCAATTGGCGCAGGTGATCGAGTTCGATCAGCAAAACCGTCAGCCCGACCTGCTGGCGCGCGCACCGATGAATCGCCAGTTCGAGCCGTTCGTTGAGCAGCGTCTGGTTGGGCAACTGGGTGACCGGGTCGTGATGCGTGACGTACCAGAGCCGGGACGCCACCTGCACCTGTTGCGAGAGGTCGAGCACGATGCCCACCCAGCGTCGTTCGCCGGGGGCATGTTCGACGCAGGAAAGCGCCAGCCGTACGGGCAGCCAACTGCGCACATGTGTGAGCAGATGCCATTCGTCGTCGTACGGTACCGCTTCGGTAGCCGACAGACTGGCCAGCGCTGGCAGGCGACGACGCGTCAGCTCGGACGGATCGAGCAACGACAGGAAGCTGCGCTTGCCCAGCAGGTCATCGGGGCGATGGCCCGTCAGCCGCGTGAACGCGCCGTTCATTCGCTCGAGCATGCCGTCGTCCGTGCAAACGAACATGGCATAGGGCGCACTGTCGAGCGCGGCGCGGCTCAACTCGGCTTGTACGTCGGGCACCCGACGAGGCACGGGATCGTTCATGCCCGGTCCCCCCGAAAGCCGGCCAAGCCGGACTTCAGGAACGTCATGCAACACCTCCCTGGCGTCGCGATTTTTATCTCGAAAATCGAGAGATCGGATCGCCAAATTTCTTTTGTTTTTCAAATGGTTGTGCGTACCATTCTGCCATGAGGAAAGCGCGCGCGGGCAAGGGAAAACGCGGGGGCGATGGGGGTTCCGAAAATGCGTGGGCACGCGCATGCTGTGGGCTGTGATCCGCCGCAGGCGCGCCTTGAATCGCGGCGGCCAGCGACGGCAATACACCGCTCGCGGCGGGGGCGACCGGGGCATTGCTATGGCCCGAGCGCGATCCCTTCGGTATGATGCGGCCTGATTCACGCGGGTTTGCGCAGCACGCCGGTCAAGCGTCGCGTGACGTGCCCGCCACCACCGACATTCGGCAAAAGGAAGAGAGCGTTGCATAACGCGTGGACATCAACGAGCGGCATGACCCGGGGCCTCTGGCGCGAACGTCGGATGCCGCTTCGTCTGCGCGCGCCCCTGGCGTGTTTTCTGTGGCTCGTGTGCTGGGCCACGTTCGGCAGCGCATTTGCACAGACGCCGGAGCCCGCCGCTGCACCCAACGCGCGGGACGCCAACGTGCGACAGGTGGTGCTCGGCATCATCAGTTTCACCCGCTGGCCGACGGACCCCGCCAAGGTGCGACTGTGCGTGGTCGGCAATACCGACTACGCGCGCGATCTGCTCGCCGGGCCGTTGCCCACCCTGGGCTTGCCGGTCGAGGCGAAGCGTGTTGCGGTGACGGAGCCTGCCATTGGTTCGTCATGCGACGCGTTGTATCTCGGTGCCGTGAGTGACACCGAGCGTCGGCAATTGCTGGCGAACCTCGCCGGTCACCCCATCCTGACGATCAGCGAGCGGAACGACTCATGCACGCTCGGGGTCATGTTCTGCCTGAACGTCGATACGGAGCGAGTGACGTTCGACATCAACCTCGACACCGTTGCGCGGAGTGGCGTTCGTGTCCACCCCAACGTGCTCAAGCTGGCACGAAAGCCGGGGACACCATGACGACCCATCGTCCTTCATCCCCGCCCTTGCCGCCCGGCGCGTCGTCGGTCGCCGGCCTGCTGCCTGCCGATGCGTCGGCCGAAGGCGAACGTGAGCCGCCGTTGGCGACATCGCATCTCGCGGCGCCCGACCCGATGCGCGGTCGCCGGCCGTCGTTGCAGGGCATGCTGCGCCGTACCCACTTGCGTCTGGCCGTGTCCGCCGTCGTGCTCGCAGCGGTCTCGCTGTCGCTGGTGGCGTGGATCGCCTTGCGCGCGTATGCCGAGAACAATCTTCTGCTGATCGGGCGCTCGCTTGCCTACACCACGGAGGCCGCGGTCGTGTTTGGCGACCGCCTGGCGGCTCAGGAAGCGATTGCGCTCATCGCGAGCGACGAGGACCTTGCTCAGGTGCGGGTGTTCGATGCGAACAATGCGCCGTTCGCGCAGTGGCGTCGTCCGGACGGCGGCGCCCTGACACAAGTCGAGCGCGTGATCGCGAACGTCGCGCTGCCCGGACCCGTGACAATGCCGATTCGTCATGACGGAAAAGTCGTCGGCACTATCGATGTGCAGGGGCAGGGGCATCAGTTCTTCCTTTTCCTGCTGAGCGGGGTAGGCGGCGTGCTCGCCTGCCTGCTGGTGACGTTCGCCGTGGCGAACGTCCTGGCCAAACGGATGCACCGCGATATCGTCAAACCGTTGCGGGCACTGGCGGAAGTGGCGCACGCGGTGCGCCGCGAGCGAGCGTTTCATCAGCGCGTGGCGGCGACGCCACTGGCAGAACTGAAGGAACTCGGCGATGACTTCAACGCACTGCTCGACGAATTCGAGGGGTGGCAGAATCACTTGCGCGCGCAAAATGCCACGCTCGCGCACCAGGCCAATCACGATCGGCTGACGGGGCTGCCGAACCGGGCGTATTTCGAATCGCGCCTGGTGCAGGCGCTTGCCGACGCGCGCGAAATGGGCACGCACGTCGCGCTGCTCTATCTCGACAGCGACCGTTTCAAGGAAATCAACGACCAACGAGGGCACGGTGCGGGTGACGTGGTGTTGATGACCATTGCCGAGCGTCTGCGCCAGCCGCTGCGCGAGGGCGATCTGGTGGCGCGTCTGGGCGGCGACGAGTTCGCCGTCATGCTCGTGGGCGTGCGACAGACGTCGAATGCCGTGCGTCTCGCGCAGAGTCTGCTCGTGGCGATGGAAAAACCGATTGTGCTGCCGGATGGCGGCGAAATCGTCACATCGATGAGTATCGGTGTCGCGTTGTACCCGACCCACGCCGAGGACGCCGCCGCGCTGCTGCGCACGGCGGACGCGGCCATGTATCAGGCCAAGCGTGCTGGCGTCGGCACCTGGTTTGTGGCGGGGAGTCCCAAAGGGTGAACCAACGTGAATTGCGCCATGCTGGATGAACACCATAACCATAATTGACGACCGGATGACACACTGCCATGGGATCTGCTTTGGACTTCGCTGTTGAAACGCACGACACGCACGACTCGCATTCTGACCTTTCGCACCGCGCAATGGTGGCCCGTGGCGCTCGCGCCCTCGCTCGATGGAAGGCGTTGGCTCGCAGGCTGATGGGGCTGGTGTGCCTGGTGGGATTTGCCGCCCTGGCGGGCTGCCAGACCACGCCCGTGCACGGCCTGACGGCCGAGCAGATCGCGGCGCTGAAATCTGAAGGCTTTACGCAAACCGACGACGGTTGGGAGTTCGGCTTGTCCGACAAGGTGTTGTTCGATACCGACGAGTTTGTGATTCACGATGCGGCACGCCAGACAGTGGCTCGCATCGGCCGCACGCTCCTGAAGGTTGGCCTGAACAGCGTGAGCGTCTATGGTTATACCGATTCAGTGGGCAGCGATACCTACAACGAGCAGCTTTCGGCCCGCCGCGCCGACGTGGTGGCCAACGTGCTGGTCGAGGCGGGCATGCAGCGTGCAGCCATTCAGACGATCGGGGCAGGCAAGCGCAATCCCGTTGCGGATAACAGCACGGCGACCGGCCGCGCCCAGAACCGGCGTGTTGCCATCGTGATCTCCACGCGCTGAGCGACGACACATCCCGTTTCGCTCTGCCAAACCTGGGGGGCCGCGGTCCCCTCGGTAGTGACGTCAACCTTTGCCAACGACCACAATCAGGCACAATGACGGCTGCCGCCGGGCGATTCCGGCTGAACTGCCCACGTTGTCCCGATGCTCCCGACGTTTCTGATTTCCCGGTCTTCCGCTGCCGACGGTATGCCTGCCCGCCTGCGCCGTGCGCGACCTGTTGTCCTGATCCGTGCGCTGCTCGCTATCGTGGCGACGGCTGCGGCGACGACGGTCTTCGCGCAGAACGCGCGCGTCGGCGTGTGGGCGACGGCACCGCAAGCGGTGGCGCAACATCCAGCGGCGCCGTCGTTCAACCGAGCGCCGGCCGTGGGCGGGCGTACCGTGCGTCAGATCGTCTATCCAACACTCTCGGGCGGTGAAGTGCGCGTGCGTTTTTCGAACGCTTACGGCACGCAGCCGCTGGTGATCGAGCGGGCGAGCCTCGCTGTGGCACTACGCGGCGCGGCTGTCGATGCCGGTAGTCTGCGCGAGATGACGTTCGGCGCTCAGCCGACGGCGCGGATCGCACCGGGGGCCTCGCTCGAGAGCGACCCGTTGCCGTTCGCAGTTCGCGCCGGAACGCCACTGGCGGTCAGCCTGTTCACGCGCGAAGCCACCCCCCCGACGACTTGGCACAAGATTGCGCAGGAGACGGCGTTTCTGAGTGGCGCCGGTGACTTTGTCGATGCGGCACAGGCATCGGCTTATCCGAAGCGCTTCACGAATACACTTTGGCTGGCCGGCGTCAGCGTGGTGCCGGAGCGGCCCGCACAAGCGATCGTCGCCATCGGCGACTCGATCACGGACGGCATGCGCAGCACGCTGAATGCGAATCGGCGTTGGCCGGATGGGCTGGCGCGGCGGCTCGAGAATGCCGGACGGCGCGATATTGCCGTGCTCAATCTCGGCATCAGCGGCAATCGCCTGCTGCACGATTCGGCCTGCTACGGCGAGCGGCTCGTCGCTCGCTTCCGGCGCGACGCGTTGGAACAGCCCGGCGTGCGAACCGTCGTCGTGCAAATCGGCATCAACGATATCAATTTCGGTTACGTGCTGCCCCATGCGGGGCTCGACTGCGATGTGCCGCATGTGATCGTGACCGCACCCGAGATGATCGCGGGGTATCAATCGCTGATCGCCGCCGCGCGCTCGCGCCACGTTCGCATCCTCGGCACGACCATCCCGCCGGGCAAACTGCCGCCCGAGCGCGAGGCGGTACGTGATGCGGTCAACCAATGGGTGCGAACGAGCGGGGCCTTTGACGGTGTCATCGATTTCGACGCCGCGCTACGCGATCCCGCCCAGCCCACGCGCATGTTGCCGCGTCTCGATAGCGGCGACGGCACCCACCCCAGCGATGCGGGCTACGCCGCCATGGCCGACGCCGTGCCCCTTCCGCTGGTCCTCGGCGGGGCGAAGTAAGCGCAAGACAGCGCGTTGTCAGCCCTCACGCCTTACGCCGATCGTGATGTGTTGCAGGCGCTCGACATCGGGCGAATGCAACCACGCCGGATGAGCGAGGCAGTGGCGGAACAGCGCAGTCGCGTCGTCTCCCCAATACAGCACCCCGTCGAACGCGAACGTCGGCACGCCAAACACGCCTGCGGCCATCGCGGCGTCGGTGTTTTCGCGCAAGGCGGCCTTGACCGCCGGAGCTTCCGTCAGGGCGACGGCTTCGTCGGCGCGCAGCCCAAGGCGTTCGCTCAGATCCTGCCAGCCCTGCGGGTCGGTGACATCGCGCCCTTCGGCCCAGATGAAACGGTAGATCGTACGCACCACGTCATGGGTCGCGCCGAGCGCTATCGCCAGGCGCAGTACACGGATCGGATGAAATGGGTGGACGGGCGGCATTCGGTACTTAATGCCGTCTTGCTCGGCGCGGAACTGCGCCATGCGGTACGTGAAGAGGCGTTTGTGCGGTGTCTCTGCGGGCCCCTGCGTTTGCAGATGCGCAAGGATCGCGCCGAGCACGATCGGCTTGAGGTCGATGTCGAGCCAGCGCGGCAGCGTGTCGAACCGCTCGAATTGCAGGTACGAGAAGGGAGACGCGAAATCGAAATACCACTGTGCGCGGCGCGCGGGGGTGTTGGCAGCTTGCGACATGGGGCTCGGTCTCCGGGGTAGGGGGTCTGATCGACGCTTCTCGGGTTTCGGAGAGTGTAGCGGCCCACGGCAGGGGTTGGTTTGCGGTGTCATGCGCCAACGAAGGCGCAAACGCGGGGGAACAACGCCTTCGATTCGGGACGTGACGTGCGGCGGAGATAATTATCGTAATTTTAGATAATTCGTATCCGATATAACGATTTTTATTATTGAATCGACGTTCGTAGACTTGTAGTCATTCCAGAAGAGAGGCTGCGATGACAACAAAAACCGATACGACTCACCCCCCCACGGCCAGCCGTCCCAACGCGCTGGTACCGGATCGTCAGAATCCGTGGGCAGGTCTGATTCTCTCGACCGTCATCGCATTTGTCGCGCTGTTGCTGGGGCGTCAGATGCCGTTGGTCGGCGGCCCCGTGTTCGGCATTTTGCTGGGTATCGTCGTTCGTAACGTGTTCTCGCCCGGTGCACGCTATGAAGCGGGTATCCGGTTCGCCTCGAAGTATGTGCTTCAGTGGTCGATCATCGCCCTCGGCTTCGGCCTGAGCCTGTCGCAGGTCGCCCATACGGGACTGGAGTCCCTGGCAGTCACGGCCGTGACGGTCACCGCCGCCGGTCTGTCGGCCTGGGCGCTGGGCCGCGCACTGGGCGTGGGCGGCAAGCTCAAGCTGCTCATCGGCATCGGCACGGCGATCTGCGGCGGATCGGCCATCGCGGCCGTCACCCCCATCATCAAGCCGGACGACCACGAAACGGCGTTCGCGATCTCGACGATCTTCCTGTTCAATATTGCGGCCGTGGTGCTGTTCCCGATGCTCGGTCACCTGTTGCATCTGTCCGATCTGGGATTTGGTATGTGGGCGGGTACGGCGATCAACGATACCTCGTCGGTGGTCGCTGCCGGTTACAGCTACAGCAAGACCGCAGGCGACTACGCGACCATCGTCAAGCTCACGCGTGCCACGCTGATCATCCCTATCTGCCTGGCGCTGGCGGCGATTGTGGCGTACCGCGCCAAGCGTGCCGGGGCCGCCAACTTCAGCCTCGCCCGCATCTTCCCGTGGTTCATTCTCGGCTTCCTGGTCGCATCGGGGGCGCGCACGGCGGGGTTTGTGCCGGCTGAACTGCAACCCTGGATTCACGATGCGGCCGAATTCCTGATCATCGTCGCCCTCACGGCCATTGGCCTGTCATCGAACCTGCGTCGCATGGCATCGACCGGCCTGCGTCCTATCCTGCTTGGGCTGGGCGTATGGGCCGCCGTGTCGGTGAGCAGTCTGGCGGTGCAACTGGCCATGGGGCAGCTCTGACGCGCCGGCAGACGGACGTCATGCTCAAGTAGGGCGGATCCGGCGGTCGAGCCGGGTTACGTCGCCTAGAATGGAATCACGGACGGCCGCGGGTCGTCCGTGATGCCTTTCGGGAGGCCGTCATGACAACGTCTTTTGGTGAGATGTGGTACACGATCGGTGCCCTGGCCGTGATCGTGCTGCTGGCCGGGATGGTGTGGGAGTTGGGGCTGTGGTGGACGCGACACCCCGATCATCGCGCGGTGCAACGAGTCGAGCACGCGTGGGCGAAAATTCGTCACCCTCGGCATTGATGGCCGGACATTCGGCGTTTCGGACCATTCGTGCAGGATTCACGCCATGCGGCTGACGCGTGTCGGCCGACGGAAGTGCGTTGGCTGCGCCGCTCAGTCCAGCTTCAAATGCTGCGGCACGTTGGGGTCCCAGCGTTCGAGATCTTCGAGCGGATAAGGTTTGCTGCCATGTAGCGCGCGCTTGATGCGGCTCTTGCCGCTGGGGCGGGGGACGTTAGGCAGCGCGGCACCGGCCGGCGTGCCGGCCAGATCGAGGTAGTCGCGCTTGAACTCGGCCTGCGTCATCCCCCACTTCATCAAGAACTCGCGACTGCCGCGATTCTTCACCACACGTCCGGTCGAGCGGCAGCCGAAGTGATACACGACGCTTTTGCCCACGATACGGAAGGTGCGGCAGCCGACGAGCCACAACTTCATCAGAAAGTCGTCGTCGCTGCTCATGCCCGGCCCGAATTCGATGCTGTAGCCGCCGACCAGATGCCATAGCCCGCGGCTCACCAGCGTGGGCTGCGTGGGCACGCCGTTCACGTCGCCGCGGTTCAGCGAGGCGGCGAAGGCCAGCAGGGCGGTTTCGTCAAACGTCTGCGGGGTCGTGCCGAAGTCGTGCGATACCACTTGTTTGCTGACGCCGGCGTTCGGTTCGATCATCACCGACGAGAGGTAATAGATCGGCGTGTCGAGCGTACGGGCGGCGTCGATGAGCGCGGTGTCCCAGCCGGGGGTGACGAACATGTCGTCGTTCAGGAAGAGCAACTGATCGTGCGATGCCAGTGGCGCAAGCTGATTCAGCGCGAGGCAGACCCCCACGTTGCCGACGCTGTGCGTGTGACGCAAGCCCTGTTCGCGAACCCACGCCAGCGTGCCGTCGCTCCCATCGTTGACGTGCACGAGGATTTCATGCGCCTCGCCGGAATGACGGCGAACACTATCGATGCAAAGCTTGAGGAACGGCAGGTTGTTCCAGGTCGGGATCAGGATGCTTAGCATGGGGGAGGGCATGAATGCCGGGCGACTGAGGCCTTGTCGTCGGCCGTGTCGACCGAAGGGTCGACAGGATAGGCGAAGGCTGCGAACAACGCCAACATCGTCGAGTAGAAACCGACGGTGACCTTCAGATTGAACGTCTCGACGGTCAAGCCGAAGATGGCAAAGGCAACGGCGGTCATCAGTCCCATGAGGGCGGCGCGCTGCTGGGCATGACCTTCGCGAATCCGGGCGGCGCGAATGAAGAAATAGGCAGGGCCAAGGTAGACGCCGAGAATGCACAACACACCCAGCAAGCCGTAGTCGACGGCGTAAGCCAGGATCTGATTGTGAACCTCGCCCTTGCCGTAGTCAGCCGCCAGCGGTGTCAACGTACCCGCCGCTGCCATCGCGGGCATGGCGTCTCGATAACCATGCGCGCCCAGTCCCAGCACCGGACGTTCCTCAATGAGCTTGCCCGCCGCTTTCCATAACTCAAGCCGGATGCCGACGGACGTATCGGGTTTGCCGGCCGCCAGACTCATCAGGTCGGTCCGGACCTCTTCAAACCGATCGCGAACCATTTGCGACGCGAAGGTGCTCGCCAGCAATAGGGCGGCGACGAGCGCGATCGCACGTCGACGTGACAGGCTGGACGGATGCCTATGCCATAGTGTCCAGACGGCCAGCAAACAAGGCAACGCAATCCATCCTCCTCGGGATTGGCTGGCCCAGGATGCGTATCCGCCCGCGGCGGCACCGAGCACCTTGAGGGCGACGATCCACGGCCTGTCATGCGATAGCCAATGAATCGAGACCAACGAGAGACTGCCAAGCAGCAACGCGATGTCGCCGAAATGAATCGGGTTCAGAAATGAGCTCTCGGCGCGTGCGGCGAGGAGGTCGGTCGTCGAGTACAACGCGAGGATGGCCGCCGCAATGGCCCCAACGCCGAAGGTCAGATCAATCCACTTCGGCATGACGTCGACAATTCGGCGTAGTCCGAAAAAAACGATGGCTGCGAGGAGAAAGCGCACGGGAGAGTCGAGCGTATTGGCGACGATCTTGCCGTGGAGCGTTTCGACGATCAGGACGGCGAAGAACGGCAGGCACAGCGAGAGGACGAACACGCGAACCGGGCGGTTCGTCTTGATAAGCGAGCAAACTTCCCCGCGCTGACGATCCGTCATGAGGATGACGGCGCCCAATGCCACGGTCAGGAACATGATCGTGTTCCCGCCACGCTGAATCGCGAGCGCTGCGGCGGGGAAAAGCACAATCAGCGCGCCGAAAATCTTCGCATAAAGATGCCGGTTCGCGAGAGGCACCGGCGCTACGGACTTGCTCATGGGATAACTGGCAGACTTCGGGAATTTGCTTTGCACGAAGTATGCCAGAAATGCTCGGCCTGCCCCATTTTCGTCGACGGTGCCGAGCCTCCCGGGCGCAAATGGGAGGTGACGGAAACACGAGCACTACAAATTCATCGCCCCCAGCACGCCGCACAGATGCAGCGCCACGTGAGTCCAGGCGGCTTCATCGTACGACTGGCCTTCGCGGGCCAGCCGCTGTGCCTCGTGAAAGGCGCGCCAGAGGGCGGCGGCACTCGACGGGGTGCCGCCGGCCAACTGATATTGGCGTTGCAGGGCCTCCGCCAGCCATGGCTGCTCATGGGCACAGGCCTCGGCGTACGCCTCGACCGCGACACGGGCATAAGGGTCGCCTGCGGGATCCAGCACGACCGGCTGGCGGGGGGCCGAGCGCGGGATAGCGGACAGGATGTGGCGCTCGACGGTGCTGTGGCGGGTGGCGTGATGTTTCATCAATGAAGATCTCGTCTCGTTGACCGCGCCAAGGCCGCTGGCGCGGAATCGCTTACGCGGACTCAGTCGCTTTCCATCTCTCGGATGAACAGCATGGCGGCATGCTTGGCCTGATCGATGCTGGTGAAGGTTCGGCCGTCCATCGGCCAAACGTCGACCAGCACCGCATAATTGCCGGGCTGATCGGCCTGCATGATGCGTATGTAATGCTGCCGGAACACGCAGCGAGCAAGTTCCACGGTCGGATGCGGTCGGTGGAAATGGGCGATGGCCATGACAGTCTCCAGAAATTCGGCCCTCCGGCCTCGACGGGCCGTTGCAAGACATCCAGCAAATCTCGTGCCAAGCCTCTCGAGATGATTAAGTGCATGATTTGTAAGGGGCGAGGTAACGCTTGCCACCGCCATCCGACATAAAACGTTACGGAAACGAAACACGGCGGGAACGCTCGGCCGTAACAACCTTTCGCGGATGTCCCATGCCAGGCCATTTCGGGTGCCGGTTTTCTGTTCCCGCTAGAATCAGGGACTCCCGGCACTCACCACCGCCCATCACACCGCATGAACCTGCGATTTCTCGAAACCTTCGTCTGGCTCGCCAAGCTGCGTAATTTCCGTCTGACGGCCGCACGTCTGCACACCACGCAGGCGGGCGTGTCGAGCCGGATCGCGTCACTGGAGCAAAGCTTCGGGGTGCGTCTGTTCGACCGCAGCGCCCGGGAGGTCACGCTCACGGCGGCCGGGCAGAAGGCGCTGGCGTATGCGGAGCGCATCGTCATGCTCGGGCAGGAGATGAAACGCGAGTTGACCGATCCCGACATGCCGCCGGGGGTGCTCAAGATCGGTGTGGTCGAGTCGATCGTACATAGCTGGTTTCCGGATCTGGCCGCGCGAATTCGCCACGAATATCCGCAACTCGAGATCGAAGTCACCAGCGAGACGACCATTCGACTTTGCAAGCAACTCGAAGCCGGTACGCTCGACCTCGCGCTGCAGACCGACGTTCTGCACGGTGCCGGCATCGAGAATTTGCCGTTGGCCGAATTTCCGATGCGCTGGGTGGCGAGCCCGAAGCTCAATCTCGAAGGCGAAACGCTCGATGTTGCCGATCTGGCGGCGTACCCGCTGGTGAGCTTTTCGCGCAACTCCGGCCCGCACAAGACCCTTGAACGCATGTTCTCGGTGGCGGCCGAGCGGCCCGTGCGCGTGAACTGCATGACCTCGGTCGCGGCCATCATCCGGCTGGTCGTGGACGGCTTCGGCGTGGCGATGCTGCCGCCAGCCATCATTCAGCGCGAACTGGGCGAGCACAGCCTGCATTTGCTGCGCGTGAACGCCCATTTCCCCAATCTCTCGTTCGTCGGGTCGTTCCGCCAGGGCGCACTGCTCGCCGAAAACGTGGCGCGCCTCGCGCAACGCACGGCCAGCGAGTTTGCCCTGAACATGGGGCCGGATATCGCCATCCCGCCCGCTGCCGCCATGACCGCCCCGGTCTGGGGCGCCACCGAATCCTGAGCCTTGCGCGCTTGGCGCTGACCCTCGCGATGCCGGGTGCGCACCTGCCCCGCGCAACCGGCGTCCGACATCGGTCATAAGAATTTGCTGTCGCGGCGAATTTGATTTCTTGTTGGACGCGTTTTCCCCCGTTTTGCACACTCGGCGAGACGGTCGACCCGCTTGTATGGCGTGTTGGCCGGCCTCCCGATTGTTGAAACCGATGGAATGCCTCATGACTGCGACTGCTCCCCGCGCCCAACTCTGCATCTGGACGAATATCGATCCGGCGTTCGACGCTGACTTCAACCGCTGGTACGACCGCGAACACATGCAGGAGCGTGTGGCCATCCCGGGCTTCCAGTTCGCTCGTCGCTTCAAGGCCCTGCACGACTGCGCGCGTCCCTACCTGGCGCTCTATTGCACGCAACACGCCGCGGTCTTCACCAGCGACCCTTACGCCCAAGCTTTCCAGCATCAGACCGAATGGTCGCTGCGCAACTTCGCGCGCATGCAGGGCACGCAGCGCCGTGTCGGCACGCTCGACGTCGAGGCGGGCGAAGGCCAGGGGGGCATGCTGGCCATGTTCGTGCTGAGCGAGGCGGTCGTCGCCCAGGCACATGCGCGGCTGGGCGCGCAGCTCGCCGAGCTCGCTCAGGGCGACGGTATTGTCCGCGCCACGCTGCAGGTCACCGTGCCGAGGCTGTCCGTCTCGCTCACCGCCAAGGACGCGCCGCTGCCACCTGCCGATGCCGTCGTAATGATCGAAGGCACGGACCAGGACGCGGTGCGCACCGCCGCGCAAACGCTCGCCGCCGCCTACGGGGTCCCGGCCGGTGAAGTCACCCGCTTTGCCATGTTGTGGCGTCTCGGCGCCAACGACGACTGACGTCCCGCCATCCTCTCGCGAGATCCGGCCGTCCGGTGGGTCCCGCAGACACTCTGGAGCCATCCATGACAACGTATTCCGATACCCGCGACGCTCGGCAAACCGACGCCGTCACCGCCTCCACCGCTGCCGCCACCGGCCATGCGAGCCCGAAAAAAGGGCGGCTCGCGACCGCCAGCATGGTAGGTACCACGCTCGAGTGGTACGACTTCACCGTCTACAACACGCTGGCGGCGCTGGTGTTCAACCATTTGTTCTTCCCGTCGGTCGACCCGCTGGTCGGCACCATTCTCGCCCTGTCGACCTATGCCGTGGGCTACGTGTCGAGGCCGCTTGGCGGCTTCGTGTTCGGCAACCTCGGCGACAAGGTCGGACGGCGCGCGGTGCTGGTGCTCACGCTCGTGGTGATGGGCCTGACGACCGGCCTGATGGGCGTGTTGCCCACGTACGCGTCGATCGGTATCTGGAGCCCCGTGTTGCTCGTGGCCCTGCGCTTCGTGCAAGGCGTCGCGCTCGGCGGCGAGTGGGCGGGTGCGGTGTTGCTGTCGGTCGAGCATGGCGATCAGCGCAAGCGCGGCTTGAATGCGTCCTGGACGCAAGTCGGCCCATCGTTCGGCACGCTGATCGCGACGGGCCTCATCGCGCTCATCACGCTGTCGATTTCACCTGATGACTTCCTCGCGTGGGGTTGGCGCCTGCCGTTCCTGCTGAGCCTCGTGCTGGTCGGCTTCGGTCTGTGGGTGCGTCGCGGTGTGGAGGAAACGCCGATGTTCGAAGCGATGCAGCACTCGGCGCGTCAGGCGGACATGCCGATTGCCGAAGTCTTCCGTTCGCACTGGCGTAACCTGCTGGTGGCCGGCGGCTCGCGCATCGGCTCGGACGTGCTCTACGCGATGCTGGTCGTCTTCACGCTGACGTATGTCACGGGAACGCTGCACCTCTCGCGTCCGCTCGCGCTCACGGCCGTGCTGGCCGGCACGGCGTGCAACGCACTGACGGTGCCCCTGTTCGGCGCACTGTCCGATAAGCTGGGTCGCCGCCCGGTATATGGCTTCGGTGTGCTGTGCGCGGTGATCTGGGCATACGGCTTCTTCGTGCTGCTCAATACGTCCCACCCGGCACTGATCGTGCTGGCGGTGGTGATCGGATTGGTGATTCACGCGATCATGTACGGGCCGCAGGCGGCCTTCGTCACCGAGCAATTCCCGACGCGGGTGCGCTACGCCGGTTCGTCACTGGCCTATACGCTCGCGGGGATTCTCGGGGGCGGCTTCGCACCGCTCATCATCGTGACGCTTTACAAGACATACGGCACGACGATTTCGGTGTCGCTGTACGTCACGCTGGCGCTCGCCGCCACGGCCGTCGCGCTCCTGGCCGCGCGCGAGACGGCACACCAGCCGCTCAAAGACTAAGGGGACCGGCTTCCCGAGTCAGGCTCACGGCACGCCCTCGGGCGTGCCGTTTTCGTTTGGCGGGCGCCTAGTGGAACGTCGATGCGGCAGGGGCCTGGCACAGCGCGGTCAGTCCGGCCAGATCGCCACGCTGCGCGAGTTGATGGACCTGCCGCGCAAAGCCATCGAGTGTCGGCACGTGATCGCTCAGTTCGCGTGCCCATTCCATCAGGTCGGTCATGGCGCCCATCGCGATCAACTGCCGGGCCTGGCGCAAATGCTCGCATGACGGACTCGCCCAGGACGTATCGCGCATCGGGCTCGCCTCGTCCCG
Source organism: Pandoraea cepalis (assembly GCF_902459665.1). Classification (GTDB taxonomy): domain Bacteria; phylum Pseudomonadota; class Gammaproteobacteria; order Burkholderiales; family Burkholderiaceae; genus Pandoraea; species Pandoraea cepalis. Next base: position 91,035 of record NZ_CABPSL010000010.1, read on the forward strand.
GTCCGCGCCGCCTTCGTGCGCATCGGTACGCGCCAGACCGAGCAGGCGCGCGAGCGCGTTGCGCAGGTCGGCGAGTTCGATGGGCTTGAGCAGGCACGCGTCGTAACCGCTGCCCTCGACCATCTGCGGCGAGGCGGAAACGGCCAGCACGGGCACGTCGGGCCAGCGGCGGCGCGTGGCATGCGCCACGGCCAGCCCGTCGGCGTTGGGCATCATGTGATCGGTGAGCACGAGGTCCGGCGCCGTCTGATGCGCATTGCCCAGCGCGGCGATGAGCGCCACGCCATCGCCGAACGTGCGCACCGTGAAGCCCAGGCTCGCGAGTTCGTCATGCAGGAATTGCCGGATCTCCGGTGAATCTTCGGCGAGCCAGACGTGGCGCCCATGACCGTCGATCGGGGGCAGCGTATGGGGCGCGCCGGTGGGCCATGGCGGCACGAGATCGGCCTCGCGCGCCACGCGCAACGGCAACGTAAACGCCACGCGCGTACCGACATCGGGCGTGCTGTCGACGGTGATCGTGCCACCCATGCGTTCCACCCATTGGCGCACGATGGCAAGCCCGAGGCCCACGCCGGGCAGGCGTCGCGCCCGGTCGAGTCTCGCGAACGGTTCGAAGACGCGCGGCAGGTCGTGCTTGGCGATGCCGCAGCCAGAATCCTCGACGCCGAAACAGACCTGCATGAGATCGGCGCGCGTCGCGTCCGGCGTCGCTGAAAGCGAGAGGGTGATCGTTCCGTTGGCGGTGTACTTCGCCGCGTTGTCCAACAGATTTCCGAGCACCTGACGCACGCGCTTGGCGTCGAACGCGAGCAGCGGCGGCAGCGGCGCACTCACGTCGAGCAGGAAGGCGTTACCGTGCTTGCTGGCGAGACTCATGCCCTCGTGCGCCACGCCGTCGACGAACGCATGGGTGTAGACCGGCGCGACATGCAGCGGGTCGGCCGCGCCGCCGCTCGCGTATTCGATCAGGTCGTTGATCATGGCAAGCATGTGATGCGCGCTGCGGCGGATGATGCGTCCGCGGTCGGCGTCTTCGCGCCCGCCCGACTGCACCAGGTCGGCAAAGCCGATGATGGACGTAAGCGGCGTGCGCAGATCGTGACTGATGCGTGCAAGGAAGTCGCTCTTGGCGCTGTTGGCTTCGTCCGCGGCGATCAGGGCGGCCTGCAACTCGCGCGTGCGTGCGTCGACGGCGTTGGCGAGCCGTGCCTGCTCTTCGCGACGCGTCTGCAACACTTCGCGCTGCGCTGCGCGCTGTTCGCGCACGAGTTCGCGCGAACGTCCCGCCACGAGCATGGTGAGCATGAGCAGCACGGAGATGTTCGTGCTCCACGCCATCGCGGTATTGGCCAGCCAGTCTTCCGGCAGCAGGCCGTTGATGATCGCCAGCCGCCAGAACAGCACGAGGCAACCCGGCGAGAACGACAGCAGGCACAGCCGCGCGTTGGCGAAGCCGCGTCGCCAACCGTCTGCCAGCGACGCGACCCAGATGACGTTGAAGACCATGAGCAGTTGCAGGTGCGTGAACGCCGCCGCCCGATGATCGCCAAGTGCGACCCAGACGGCCATGACGGCCATGAGCCCGATCATGACGCGATACGTCCAGCGCCAGAGCCGCACGCGGTTCAGTCCGGCGAAAATGGTCACCATGGCGCTGAAGCACGCCACGGTCAGCGTCGAGAAGAAACTCGGCGCCCGCACGACGCATTCACCCCCTTGCGGCAGGAGATAGCGATACAGGAAGCCCTGAAACGCCATGTCCTGCGCGACCTGCGTCATCGTCGTGAGCGCGAGCAGCACGAACACGGGATCGCGTCGCGCAATGCCGAGCACGAGGGCGTACATCGCGACGGAAAGCATGGACCCCACCAGCAGCATGGCGATCATCGCATTGCGCGATTCGGCCAAGCGAAAGTCGTCCGGCCGCCAGAGCTGCGGCACCATGCTCACCGACGATCGCGATTCGACGCGCACAAGGAATGTCAGATGCTCGCCCGGCGCAAGCGTGATGGGGAAGACGGAGGTCTCCGACGTGATCGGGTGTCGGTCGAGCGGGACGGTGTGACCGGCCCGCCACCGGATCTCCGGCTCACGGCTGCCGACCGACATCGCGTAATAGCGCACGTCTTCGAGCCGCACGATGCCGACGCTCAACCAGCGCGTGAGCGGTGCCGTGCCGCGATTCTCGACACTGCCCGACAGCCAGAACGCCGAGCGGCTGTAGCCCGGATTGAGCATGCGCGGGACGACCTGTCGCCAACCGGGCGCGGCCAGCGCCTGCGCGGCGTCGAGGCGACCGGACGGGTCTTCCAGCAAGCGCAATTGGGTGTCGAGCGCCAGCGGCGACGCCGCGTGCGCGAGATCGATGGGCGCGCTCGACGCAGGGGAGGGCGGTGCGGCCATGCTGGCACTGGCGCGCAGTACCAGGGCGACGAGGATAGCCGTCAGGGCCACCCAGACGACGACTGTCCGGCGCAGCCCATGCGTCGGCAGGCTCAAGGGCAAGACGTTCATGGGGCGGGCGGTGCCCCCGCGGTCTCGGACAGGTGTGGGACTTGCGCGGCCTGCTCGCGAAAGCCGCTTGGCGGCATGCCGAAGCGCTCGCGAAACGCGGTCGCGAAATTGGCGGCGCTCGCGAATCCGACGGCGGCCGCGATGTCCTGCACGTCGAGCGACGTCTCCGACAGCAAGCGGCGCGCTTCCTTCATGCGCTCCTCGCGCAGAAAGTCGAACACGGTCACGCCGACGCACCGTCGAAACGCCAGGTTGAGTCGGCGCGTGTTGGTGCCCACCGCGCTGGCGAGGCCGGCGAGTTCGGGCGTGGCGTCGAGACGGTCGAGCAGCAACGCGCGCGTGGCGCGAAACAACACGGCGTCGAGCGTATGCGCTTGCACGGGCAGCGGCGCGAGCTTGCTGCCGTCGCCGGCAGCGCTCGGCACTGGAACGGGCGTCGTTGCCTTCAGGTGGATCGACAGACGCAGGCGCACCTCTTCGAAATCGTAAGGCTTGGTGATGTAATCCACCGCGCCGGCCGTCAGTCCCGCCACACGTTCGCCGGGCAGGGCGGCCGCAGTCAGGAAGATCAGCGGAATGTGCCGGGTGCCGGGGTCGGCTTTGAGCAGGCGGCAGGCGCCAAGCCCATCGCACACGGGCATGCGGATATCCATGAGAATCAGGTCGGGCTGCACGGTGCGGGCCTTGGTGTAGCCGTCGCGTCCGTCGTGCGCGATGTAGACGCGACAACCCTGCTGGCTGAGGAAGTCCATCAGCAGCATGCGGTCTTCCTGGTTGTCGTCGACGATGAGCACGCGCGCGCCCGACAACTGACGGGCATGCGGTGTGGCCGGCCATGCGTCGGCCGAAGGAAGGGCGACATGCGTGGCAAGCGGCTGTGGGGACAGGGGGCGATCGCTCATGATGGCCGCCATTCTTTCACATTCGTTCGATCGCGCTGCGCCGGGGTGGCGTGCGTGTCGGCGGGGGGTAAATAAATTTCCGTCGGGCAAACGTCATGTGCCGTCGGGCAAAGGTGCGATGATCGCCGGCGCGAGCGGCTCAGGTAAGGTCATTCGTCGGGTTCGTCGGGGCGAAGACCGGTGTGGGGCGATCGGGGGGTCGTCTACCGCCGGCGTGTCCCGTAGGGCGAGCCCGGCCCCCCCGGGGGGGCCGGCAAACGACACGAGCGCACACCCAAGGGCGGGCTTACTCCTGCGGCGTCCAGACGACGTTCGCGCCCACCGAGCACAGGTTCTCGACGAAGCGCGGATGCGCGCGCCGGATCGGATCGGCGTTCTTGATCGTCGATTGCCCGTCGATGCTGGCCGCCACCATCAGCAGCGCAATCGCCACGCGGATGATGTACGGACTCTCCACGACGGCGGGCGAGAGCGGCACGCCACCGAACGTGATCAGGCGGTGCGGATCGGACTGGAACACATGGGCGCCGAACTTCGACAACTCGGTCGACCAGCCCATCGCCCCGTCATAGACCTTGTTCCAGAACATGGCGCTGCCTTCGGCCTTCACCCCCAGCGCGATAAAGATCGGCAGCAGGTCGACCGGGAAATACGGCCAAGGCGCAGCTTCGACTTTCGTGAGGATGTTCTGCGTGAACGGCGCTTGCACCTTGAGCTTGCCCTGCGCGGTGGCTGTCGACCAGCCGTCGCGATGCTCGACTTTCACCCCGAACTTCGCGAAGGTGCGGTCGATGAGCGGGAACTGGTCCGGCGCCGTGTTCTTGACCGTGATTTCGCCGCCGGTGATGGCGCCGAGCGCCAGAAACGTCGTGATTTCATGGAAGTCTTCGGCGAAGCGGAATTCGCCGCCGCCGAAGCGCTCCACGCCTTCGATCGCGAGCTGCGACGTGCCGACGCCCTCAATGGGCACGCCCAGCATCTGCATGAAGCGGCAGAACTCCTGCACGTGCGGCTCCGACGCCGCGTTATTCAATTGCGAGCGGCCCCTGGCCGTTGCCGCGCACAGCACGAAGTTCTCCGTGGTGGTCACCGACGCGTAATCGAGCCAGTGATGGATCGCGGGGCGCGCCTCGTCCGCGTGGATGAGCAGCGAGCCTTCGGTGCGCTCGACACGTCCGCCGAAATGCCGCAGCACTTCGATGTGCGGATCAATCTCGCGTACACCGAGCGTGCAGCCCTTGATGTTGTCTTCGATGCGCGCGACGCCAAAACGCGCGAGCAGCGGCGGCACGAGCATGATCGACGAGCGCATCTCTTCCGGCAGATGGTCGGTGCGCGGATCGAAGCGGGTATCGCGATGGTGGATGTCGAGCGTGCCGGCGCCGAAATCGACGTTCACCTCGCTGCCGAGCTGACGGAAGATGTCGAGGATCTTGCGAACGTCGGTGATCTCGGGCACGCCGATGAGGCGCACCGGCTGATCGGTAAGCAGCGTGGCGCACAGCACCGGGAGAACGGCGTTCTTGTTGGCGGAGGGGGTGATGCGGCCGCGTAGCGGCTGGCCGCCGTGGACTACCAGATGGGACATGGGCTTCCTTCGGGCTTCGTGCTTGAGTGTGTCAGGCGGGGGCGAAAGTAGCGGGCGGGCGCAGGCCCGTCGCGAACAGGCGCAATATACCCCCGATTCAGGGGAGTGTGCCACGCGACCCCCATGCCCGTGGCGGGATTGCCGCGCCGCTTGACGGGCGACGGCTCGGCGTGTCGTGGGGGGCGCCATCGCGGCGCCGGGGAAAACCTACGCCCCCGTGCCCGCAAACGCCTCGGCAAAAATGGCGCGGAAGTCAGGCGTCTCCGCGGCGGCGGCGCGGGTGAGCACGCGTGCTTCGAGTTCGTCGAGGTGCGCCGTGGCGAGCGCAATCGCCGCCTGCGTCTTGCCGTCACGCAACTGGCCGACGAGTTGGGCGTGCTCCGTGGGCGCGCAATGCATGAATTCCGCCGGATCGTACAGCGCCTTGTAAAGCTCCGTCTTGGCCACGAGCTGGCGTGCAAACGTATCGAGTTCGACACTCTGCGCCATGCCGATCAAGGTCAGATGAAACTCGCCCGCCAGGCGAATCGAGCGCTCGTGCGTGCCGTGCGCATGCGAACGGGCTTCCAACGCGACGTGCGCGTCGAGCGCCGCGAGCTGCGACGCACTCAATTGCCCGCAAAGGCTCGCAATCACACCGCTCTCCAGCACGCGGCGGGCGCGGTAGGTCTGCCGGATGTCGTCGAGCGACGGTTGCGGGACGAACGCGCCCCGGTTGGGTTCGAGCACCAGCTTGCCTTCGAAGCCGAGCCGGGCGAGCACCTTGCGCACGGCGCCGCGGGTGCAATCGAGCGCCTGCGCCAGGTTGCGCTCGCGCAGCGGCATGCCCGGCCGCAGCTTGCCGGAGAGCAGCGCCTGCGAAATGGCCGTGTAGACGCGCGCCTCGATCTGCTGTCCCGCGCTGCCCGACGTGCCGTCGTCGCCGGCCGCCAGGCCCGTGGCGGTCTCGGTCGCGGCTTTGGGGCGTGACGCGTCGCGCGGCGACGCCGGTGCTGCAGTGCGGCTCAAGCCTCATCTCCTGAATAGACGCGGTTCGCGTGGGTGTGGGGCGCATTGTACCCGGCCCCCTTCGCCTGTCGGCGCTGCCTCCCGGAAAACCCTCGGTTTCGGCTGTGCCGCGATTGCAACCTTGCATTTCGGCAAATCGTTGCCGATAATGGTCAACAAACACGGTTAACCATTTGTTTGTGTTTGGTTGATGATATGGCAAATCGATCTAATGCGCCATGACACCGGACACCACCGAATTGGCCAAGCCAGCGGGGCGCCCACGGCGACGTGGGTGCGGCCGACCATTGAATTTCCTAGGGTCTGGAGACGTCATGAAACCTGTGCATTGCCTGGCCGCGCTTCCCATCGCGGCGTTTTACAGCGGCGGTTGGCTGGCCGAACATTTGGGCACCCGTTTGGCGGGGCTGCCTTTCCTGATGGCGTGGAATATCGTTTGGCTGCTGCTCACGTCGGCGGTCATGGTCGTGATGTTCCGCTTCGACGGTTCGCGCGAGTCTGCGCAGGATGCGCGCGAACACGACGGAGCGACATCATGAACGCCGCCCTGACCGTCATTGCGGCGTTCCTCGCTTTTGCGCTCTTCATCGGACTGCGCGCGCGGCGCGGTCGCACGATGAGTCTGGAGCAGTGGGCCGTGGGTGGCCGAGGCTTCGGCACGCTGCTAGTCTTCCTGCTGATGGCCGGCGAGGCGTTCTCGACCTTCACGTTCCTCGGCGCGAGCGGATGGGCGTACAGCAAGGGGCCCCCCGCCTTCTACATCCTCGCTTACGGCGCGCTCGCCTATCTGCTCGGCTACTGGATGCTGCCGGCGGCGTGGCGTCACGCAACGCGACATGGCTGTGTGTCGTTCTCCGACTTCTTCGCGACGGCCTACCGCTCGCGCGCGCTGGGTGTCGTCGTCTCGGTAGTCGCCGTGCTCGGCATGAGCGCGCTGCTGATCATTCAGTTGCGCGGACTGGGCATCATCGTGTCGGAGGCGTCGTACGGCACGGTTCCGCCGGTGGTCGCGATCTGGTGCGGCGCGATCGCGATGGTGGTGTACATCACGGTGTCGGGCATTCACGGTTCCGCGAGCATTGCGATCTACAAGGACATCCTGATTCTCGTCATTGCCGTGTTCCTCGGCGTCTATCTGCCGCTGCATTACTTCGGCGGATTCGGCGAGATGTTCGACCGCATCGAAGCGGCGCGGCCGGGCTTTTTGCAGATGCCCACAAGCGGCCTGACGCTGTCCTGGTACAACTCCACGATTCTGCTCACGTCGCTGGGTTACTACCTGTATCCGTACGTGTTCACGTCGGTGTACGCGGCCAAGACCGAGAACGCCGTGCGCAAGAACACGATTTTGATGCCGCTGTACCAGATGGTGATCGCGTTCATGTTCTTCGTGGGCTTCGCGGCCATTCTGCAAGTGCCGGGCCTGACCGGCGCGGATTCGGATCTGGCGTTGCTGCGCATCGTCAAGCAGACGTTTTCGCCGTGGTTCGTGGGCGTGATTGGCGGCGTTGGGGTATTGACCGCGCTCGTGCCCGGTTCGATGATCCTGCTCAATGCGTCGACGCTGATCGCGAAGAACATCTACCGCGACGGCTTTGCGCCGCATGCGAGCGATGCCTTCGTGGGCAAGCTCGCCAAGCGTGTGCTGCCGGTCTTCGGGCTGGTGGCGGTGGGCTTCGTGTTGCGTGGCGGGGCGACGTTCGTGGCGCTCGCGCTCTTCGCGTCGAGCCTGCTCACACAACTGTTCCCGTCGTTCGTGTCGAGCTTGTTGCCGCGTCCATTCGGCAACAAGTACGGTGCCTTCGCGGGGATCGGCGCCGGCGCTGTCGTGCTGGCGGCGGCGGTCGGATTCGACGTCACCCTGCGCACGTTGATGCCGGGCGCATCGGATACCGTCGGATCGATCAACATGGGGCTGGTGGCGCTGGCGGTGAATGCGCTGACGTTCGTGGTCGTGAGTCTGCTCACGCGCTCGCGCAACGTGGCGGCAGGCGTCCCGCAGGGCACCTGACAGGAAGCATTGAGGAAGGCATGACAACACTGGACATTCGCAACGCGCGCGGCCTCGATGGCGTGCCGCTCGACGTACGCGTCGAGAACGGACGGATTGCGGCACTTGCGTCGTCGTTGCCCGGCGCGCCGGGCAACGGCATCCGTCTGATCGATGCGGGCGGTGCGCTGCTGCTGCCCGGTCTCGTCGAGGCACACACGCATCTGGACAAGACCGTCTGGGGCATGCCGTGGTACGAGAACGCGTGCGGCTCGCGGCTGATCGAGCGCATCGACAACGAACGTCGGTGGCGTGCCGAGAGTGGGCATGACGCGGGGGCCGCGTCGCTCGCCCTCGCGCGAGCATTCCTCGCGGCGGGCACCACGCGGCTGCGCACTCACGTCGACATCGATACCGACGCGGGCCTGCGTCATCTCGACGGCGTACTCGCCACGCGTGAAGCGCTGGCGGACACCCTCGACATGCAGATCGTGGCGTTTCCGCAGTCGGGCGTATTGGATCGCGAGGGCACCGTTGCCTTGCTCGACGGCGCGCTCGCGCGGGGCGCGGACGTGCTCGGCTGGCTCGATCCGTGCGCCATCGATCGCGACCCGAAGGCCTCCCTCGACGCCATGTTTGCGCTGGCCGACAAACATGGTTGCCCCGTCGACATCCATCTGCACGAGCCGGGCGAGATGGGTGTGTTCTCGCTCGAACTGATGCTTGAGCGCATCGCGGCGCTTGGCATGCAAGGCAAGGTCGTGGTGTCGCATGCGTTTTGCCTGGGCGAGTTGGACGCCGCGCGCGCCGAGACGATGCTCGCGCGCCTGGCCGATGCCGGCGTCGCGCTGATCACCACCGCGCCGCCGTCGCGTATCGTGCCGCCGCTCATGGCCTGCCGGCGAGCCGGTGTGCCGCTGGCGGGCGGCAACGACGGCATTCGCGACACGTGGACGCCCTATGGCTCGCCCGACATGCTCGAGCGCGCCATGATGATCGGGCTGCGCTACAACCTGCGTCGCGACGATGAACTGGACATAGCGCTCGATTGCGTCACCGATCAGGGGGCGAGGGTCTGTGGGTTCGACGACTACGGCCTGCGCGTGGGCGCGCGCGCCGACCTGGTGCTCGTCGATGCCGTGAATGCTGCGCAGGCCATCGTCACGCGTGCGCCGCGCCGCTGGGTGGTGGCGAACGGGCATGTGGTGGTCAGCGACGGTGTGGCGGTATGACACTCTGGCTGGCCATCGTCGCGGTCGGGCTGACGCTCCGGCCGACGCTCACGTCCATCAGTCCGCTGCTGCCGCAAATCCGCGAGGCTACCGGGATGACCTATCCCGTGGCGGCGTTGCTCACGTCGCTGCCGGTGCTCGCAATGGGCGCGGGTGCCTTTGCGGCGAGCGGGCTGACGCGCCGCTGCGGTGAGCGAAGTGGAGTGCTGCTCGGACTGGCGGCGCTTGCGCTCGCCTGCGGCATGCGTTTCGTGGCCGACGATACCGCCACGATGATCGCCACGGCGCTCGCGTCGGGCATCGGCATCGCCGTCATCCAGGCGCTGCTGCCCGGCGTGGTGAAGGCAAACTACAGCGCGGCGCGCATGACGGCGATGATGGGTTTGTACTCGGCGGCGCTCATGGGCGGTGGCGGACTTGGCGCCGCAATCAGTCCGTGGGCGGCGTCCGAGGCGGGCGACTGGCGTGTCGGGCTGGGGATGTGGCTCGGCGTTGTCTGCGCGGCCGCGCTGGCCTGGTGGCGTGCGCCGCTGGTTCAGGCGGTGGCGGCACCACCGGGGGCCGTGACGTCGGCGGCGGATCTGCGCGCGGCGTGTCGGGCGGCGGGCGAGCGTGTTGCGTCGGCGACCGGCGCTGCGCCGTCGATGTTTGTGTTGCTACGCAAGCGTCGCGCCTGGACACTGGCCGTGTACTTCGGTCTCATCAACTGCACCTATACGACCATGGTCGCTTGGCTGCCCCCGTTCTATCAGCAACACGGCATGAGTGCGACGCGCAGCGGGGCATTGCTGGCCGGGCTGACGGCCTGTCAGGTCGCCGCCGCACTGACGCTGCCCTGGCTGGCGCGCCGTCACGCCGATCGCCGTCGCTGGCTCACGCTCGCGCTTGCGTCCACGCTTGGCGGACTCATCGGGCTGGCGCTCGCACCGGTCGCCGCCGCGTGGGCGTGTGTCGGCGCCATCGGTTTCGGGTTGGGCGGCACCTTCTCGCTTGGACTCGTGCTTGCGCTCGATCATCATGCGCATCCGCGTCATGCGGCGGCGCTGGCGGCGTTCATGCAGGGCGTGGGCTTTTGCATCGCGGCGCTGGCGCCGTTCGCCGCTGGCGCGGTGCTCGATCGCACGGGCAGCTTCACGCCGTCGTGGATCGGACTCATCATGCTCAACGTTGCGTTGATCGCGCTGACGTGGCGCTTCGATCCTGCGGGCTATGCGTCGGCGCTTCGCTTGTCGCGCGACACGCCCGGCGGTCACCCTCAGCGCGCATGAGGCGCGCTGAATGCGCGCTCGACGCTCACTCGAAGCGCGCGCCCGGCGTATGCGCCGCACCTCTCGCGCGTTGCGCACGCGAGACACGTATCCCTTAGGCAAAATTCCTGCGGAGTCCCTACGCAATCCGCGCTAAGATGGTTCGTCGTGTGATGTCGCAGCGGGACGTCGGCGCGAGACCGTGATGCCTGGCCGATCGGCTGGATTCGGCCGGGCGCGTGCACCGCTGGATACCAAGGGAGAACGGATGCTCGGAATGTCGCGCGGGGCCGTGGGTCGATCGTTCGGGACGATGCTCGTCGCGCTCGGTGCCTGCAGTGTCGGCGTGGCCTTGCTCGCGTCGTTTCCCTCTCTGGCCGCGGCGGCGGACACGATCGTGCCACGGCATCCGACCCTCGACGCCGCACCGACCGCGGCGCCTGTTTCCACGCCGAAAGCTTCCTCGCCGCCGACCGGCATCGACCAGCGCGTGCCGCGCAGCGATGGGGCGTATGCCAATCTTCATGTCTTCCGACCCTCCTTGGCCTGTCGTGGCGTGGCGGTGCTGAGTCCCGGGGCGGGCGACGACCGCGACGCGCTTTCCTGGTTGGGCCGGGCGCTCTCGCAATATGGGTGGCTGACCGTGACCATGGCTCACAAGGAAAGCGGGCACGACTCCTTGCGCGATCGGGTGCGCAGCGGTGGATTGCGCGATGGTTTGCTGGCACTCACTACGGATCCCGAAGCTTACGGCGACCGTCTCGAAGACACCGGGGCGGCGCTGCACTGGGCGCGAACGCAGTGCCGCGCGGGACCGGCCGTCTTCGCGGGGCACTCCATGGGGGCGGCCACCGTGATGATCGAGGCCGGTGCGAAGAACAAGCTCGGGCTCGACAGCAACGACCGTTTCGATGGCTACATCGCGCTCTCCCCGCAGGGGCCCGGCCCGATCTTTCCGTCGGGCGCCTGGCATGACATTCGCAAGCCCGTCCTGTTGGTGACCGGCACACGTGACGCACCACTCGATGGCAAGTGGCAGACGCGCACCGAGCCCTACGCAGATCTGCCTGCCGGTTGCCACTGGCTAGCGGTCGTCGACAGCGCCACGCATTTCAATTTCGCCGGTTTCGGCTATGGTCACGGTGACATCGAGGCCAAAGTGCTGCCGCTGATCCAGCGGTTTCTCGACAACGTGCGCACGCAACGGTGTGCCGTCCCCACGCCGGCGACCGGTGTGAAATTCGAGGCGAAGTAACGCGGGTCCGTGCCCGCCCGAGGGCGAGCCGCTTCCGGATGCCGTCAATCGAAGAACCGCTGCGGCATCGGCCGTGTGGGCAGGGGGAATGGGCGGGAAAGGGCGGGAAAGGCGGTGAAAGCCTTCCGTTTTGCCTATCGGTCACAAATCGTCACAAATTTGTGATGCGCCTGGAGCAGTGTCCCAGCGGACGATTGAGATAATGTGAGTGCCCGCTTCGAAGCTTTTGCGGATGTATCTTTCGTCAATCGGTAAATGAGCGGGTAAAATTGCGCGTTCGGCGCAAGCTGGCTACGGTCGGCACGCGCGTTTCACGCTATCTCCAATGCCGATGGAATTCCTGCTCAATTTCGTTTCCCGCATGATTTCCCGCCGTGCCTTGCGCCTGGCGCTCGCCGGCGTACTCAGTGGGTGCGCTCTGGTCAGCGGCGCCGCGCATGCCTTCTCGTTCGACGACGTTGCCAAGCAGGCGCGCACGCTTGCGAACAGCCGCTACAAGCCGAAGGATCCGAATCTTCCGAAGGCGCTGCAGAACCTCTCGTACGATCGCTATCGCAATATCCGCTTCAAGCCCGAAAAGGCGCTGTGGCGTGCGCAAAAGCTGCCGTTCGAGCTGATGTTCTTCCATGAGGGCTCGTACTACGACCGTCCGGTGAAGATCAACGAGTTGGCCGGCAACAGTGTGCGCGAACTGCGCTACAGCCCCGACATGTTCGATTTCGGTGCGCTGAAGGTCGATCCCAAGCAGTTGCGCGGGCTCGGCTTTGCGGGGTTCCGCATCCACTTTCCCGTGAACACCCCGAAATACAAGGACGAAGTGATGGTCTTCCTCGGTGCGAGTTATTTCCGCGCGCTGGGCAAGAATCAGACCTACGGCTTGTCCGCGCGCGGGCTGGCACTCGACACCGCGCTCAATTCCGGCGAGGAGTTTCCGCGCTTCACCGAGTTCTGGATCCAGCGTCCGGCCCCTGGCGCCAAGGAGTTGACGATCTACGCGTTGCTCGATTCGCCGCGTGCGACAGGCGCCTATCGCTTTACGCTGCGTCCGGGCGTCGATACGACGGTGGACGTGAAGGCCGAACTGTTCCTGCGTGAGAACGTCACCAAGCTGGGCATTGCGCCGCTCACGAGCATGTTCTTCTTCGGCGAGAACCAGCCCGCGGCGGTGCCCGACTATCGTCCGGAAGTGCATGACTCGGATGGCCTGTCCATCGAGTCGGGCACCGGCGAATGGATCTGGCGTCCGTTAGTCAATCCGAAGCGCCTGCTCGTCTCCTCCTTCGCGTTGACGAACCCGGCCGGATTTGGGTTGCAGCAGCGCGACCGTGACTTTGGCGACTACCAGGATCTGGAGGATCGCTACGAATCGCGCCCGAGCGCCTGGGTCGAGCCCAAGGGCAAGTGGGGGCCGGGCCGGGTGGAGTTGGTGCAGATCCCGACCCCCGACGAGACCAACGATAATATCGTGGCGTATTGGGTGCCGGATGCGCCGCCCAAGCCCAAGCAACCGTATCCGATCGAATACCGGCTGTCGTGGCAGAAGGACAACGACAAGCGCCCGCCGATGGCGTGGGTGTCGCAAAGCCGGCGGGGGCACGGCTACCGGGGAAAACCAGACGACAGTCAGCTGTTCGCGCTCGATTTCGAAGGTCCGGCGCTCAAGAAACTGCCGGAAGATGCCAAGGTCGAAGGGAACGTATCCATCGATGGCAATGGCAAGATCCTCGAAGTGCAGACGCAGCGCAATGACGTCACGGGAGGCTATCGCGTCATGCTCCGCATGCGCCGCCTCGATGCCGAGAAACCCGTCGAAATGCGCGCTTACCTGCGCAACGGCAGTAACACCCTATCCGAAACGTGGAGCTACCTGTTACCCCCCGAATGAGCGACCGTTCCGACATTCCGGTCGACGAGTTGTACGTCGACCGGCTGCCACTGCCCGCCGAGAAGCGCCGCGCCCTGTTGGCTCAAGCCAGGCGTGACGGCGGCGATTCGCTTGACGTCCTCACACGCTTGCAGCGTTTGCTCGCCGCGCGCGCTGTGAACGGCGCGGGCGATGTGCCGCCTGATGCCGACGATGCCACGGCCGATGCCGCCAGCGCGGCGCTCGCCGAGGCCGCGGGGCAGTCCGCCGCGCAGGCCGACATACCCGTTGCCACGGTCGGCGTGGCGACGGCCGCGTGGCATGCGCACAATATCGAGGAGATCGAATCCGGCAGCGACGCGGTGCTTGCCTCGCAATCGGTGCGTCTCGCGCTCACCGACGGCGGATCGCTCGCCGCCGCTGCCGGATTGAACGAAGTGCGTGGCGTACAAACCTTGCGCACCGCACCGCCGGTGCGCCGCACGTCACTCATTCCGCGCGCCTGGTCACTCAATCCGCTCGCGCGACTGTGGCGCAAACTGACCGGCCGCGAAAATCCCGATCCGCTCGTGCGCGACGCCCCGGATCCCAAAGGCCGATGGTCTCAAGCGGGCCGACGCCGGCGCTGGACGCTGCTCGTGCTGATGATCGCGCAGACGGCGCTGGCCACCCATTTCATGGCGTCGGTGCTGCCGTATCACGGGGCCGATCCGCTCGAATTCTCCGTGCTCGTGCTGTTCGTGCTGCTCTTCGGCTGGGTTTCGGCCGGGTTCTGGACGGCGATCTTCGGCTTCTTCGTGCTGCTGTTCGGCGGCGAACGCCACATGATCTCGAAGATGGCCGCAGGCGATGCGCCGATCGCACCGGAGGCGCGCACCGCGCTCGTGATGCCGATATGCAACGAAGACGTCGGCCGCGTGTTCGCTGGGTTGCGTGCGACCTACGAATCGCTGGCCAAGACCGATTCGCTCGAACGCTTCGATTTCTTCATCCTGTCCGATTCGAACGAGGCCGACAATTGCACGGCCGAAGTCGACGCGTGGCAGGCGCTATGCCGCCAGGTGAACGGCTTCGGCCGTATCTTCTATCGTCGCCGTCAGCGTCGCGTGAAGCGCAAGAGCGGCAACCTCGACGACTTTTGCCGCCGCTGGGGCAGTGACTATCGCTACATGCTCGTACTCGACGCCGACAGCGTGATGAGCGGCGAATGTCTGACGAAACTGGTGCGCATGATGGAAGCGCACCCGAGCGCCGGCCTGATTCAGACCGCGCCGCTCGCCGCCGGACGCGAAACGTTTTACGCGCGCCTGCAGCAGTTCGCCGGTCGCGTGTACGGCCCGCTGTTCACGGCCGGCCTGCACTATTGGCAATTGGGCGAATCGCACTACTGGGGCCACAACGCGATCATTCGCATGGCGCCGTTCATGGCGCATTGCGCGCTTGCCCCGCTGCCGGGCAAAGGCGCCATGTCGGGCGCGATTCTCTCGCACGACTTCGTCGAGGCGGCGCTGATGCGACGCGCCGGCTGGGGCGTTTGGATTGCCTACGACCTGCCCGGCAGCTACGAGGAAATGCCGCCGAACCTGCTCGACGAACTCAAGCGCGACCGCCGCTGGTGCCAGGGCAACCTGATGAATTTCCGGCTGTTCCTGGCCGAGGGCATGCACCCGGTGCACCGCGCGGTGTTCGTCACCGGGGCGATGGCCTACGTGTCAGCGCCGTTGTGGTTCATCTTCCTGATCCTCTCGACGTGTCTGCTCGCCAAGCACACGCTGGTCGTGCCCGAATATTTCACGGCGCCGCGACAACTGTTCCCGGTCTGGCCGGAGTGGCATCCCGAGCGCGCGCTCGCATTGTTCTCGGCAACGGCCACGCTGCTCTTCCTGCCGAAGATCCTCGCCGTGGTGCTGATCTGGGTAAAGGGCGCGAAACGTTTCGGCGGGGCATTCGCGGTGACGGTGAGCATGTTCATCGAACTCGTGTTCTCGGCCGTGCTCGCCCCGGTGCGCATGCTGTTCCATACGCAGTTCGTGCTGGCGGCGCTCACCGGCATTGCGATTCAATGGAAGTCGCCGCCGCGTGAAGACGCCGAGACGCACTGGGGCGAAGCGATTCGCCGCCACGGCCTGCATACCCTGATCGGGCTGGGGTGGGGGGGCGTCGTCTACTGGCTCAACCCGGACTTCATTTGGTGGCTGATGCCCATTGTCGGATCGATGGCGATCTCGATTCCCGTGTCGGTGTTCTCCAGCCGGGTGTCGCTGGGGCGCGCGCTCAAGCGTGCGCGGCTATTCCTGATTCCGGAAGAGTCATGGCCGCCCAAGGAGCTGCGCATGACGGAAAAATACACGGAGGACGCGCGCCAGCATGTGACCTTTGTCGACGCCGTCGTCGACCCGATGGCCAACGCCCTCGTGGCCGCGAGCGTGGTGCCGACCCTTGACGACGTGAAGCGCGACGCCCGGCGTGCCGGCCGTGTCGAGACCGCGTTGCTCAAGGGACCGGCGAAGCTGACGAACACGCAGAAGTGGGAGTTGCTCAACGACCCGCGCGCGCTCGCAGCGCTCCATCTGCTCGTGTGGACGGACCCGCGTGCGCATCGCGATTGGCGCGACGCGCGCACCGATGGGCTGTCGCAGGGCTTTCTCGCGTCGGCCTGACCGGCAGACAGGCAGAGGCTGGCGGCAAGGAAAAAACGGCAAGGCATCGCGCCTTGCCGTTTTTTCGTTTGCGGTATTCGCCCGCCGGGAGAGACGGGCCGCGGCACTGAATTATCGCGAGGGCAGGAAGTCGCGGGGGTTGAACGGCGTGCCCTTCTGGCGCACCTCGAAGTGCAACTTGACCGTGCCATGCGAGTCGGTGTCGCCCATCTCGGCGATCTTCTGGCCCTTGCTGACCGACGCCCCTTCCTTGACCAGAATGGCGCGGTTGTGCGCGTAGGCGGTGAGGTACCCGTTCTCGTGCTGCACCATCACCAGGTTGCCGTATCCGCGCAACCCGCTGCCTGCATAAACCACCTTGCCGGCGGCTGCCGCATAGATCGGGTCGCCCGCTTTGCCGCCGATATCGACGCCCTTGTTGCTGCTGCCATTGAAGTTTGCCAGCACCGGGCCATTGGCGGGCCAGACCATCGGAATCCGGTTGGTCGCCGTGCGTGGGGCAGCGGGCGCGGGAGCCGGCTTCGGGGTCGGGCGGGCTTGCGGTGCCGGTCTGGCGGCGCCGGGCGCGGCGGCCGCCGCACCGGCCGGCGGCACGACACGCAGCACCTGACCGACTTCGATCTTGTCGGGATCGGTCAGGCCGTTCCAGCGCACCAGATCGGCGGCACTGGTATTGTTGGCGCGCGCGATGCCATAGAGGGTGTCGCCGGACTGCACGCGATAGCTTCCGGCGGGCACCGGGCCATAGGTCGGTGACCCGGCGCAGGCGGCGAGCGTCAGGCAAATGGCCAGACTGAGCGCGTGCGTGCGGCAACGGGACACCCAAGCCGGTTGGCTTGGCGTACGAGCGTCAGACGGCGACGGCGAGGGGCGCATGAGGCGAGTAGACTCCATCCGTAGGCGGGTATGGGGGTTGAGTGGCGCGGGCGCGGGAAAAAACGCCCATTGTACGGGCAGCAACCCTGGCTCGAACACCCGAAGCCCGCCCAAATCTCCCGCGAGGGCGAGAAATTGTTACGAGATTTGCAGGCCTTACCCTGTTGACAAACGACGCGTCTACACGTATAAAACCAACTGCAGATTGTCAAGCCGCGAAGTTGTTGTCAGACGTAGTTTTCCTGCTTCTCGCTGGTTTCTAGTCCTTCATTTTCCCTTGATTGTCAGCGCTCACGGGGTTATTTCGACCTCAAGCTATTGTTTTATTAGGAAAAAATATGGAAACCGGTATTGTTAAGTGGTTCAACGACGCAAAGGGCTTCGGCTTCATTACCCCGGACGCCGGCGGTGAAGACCTGTTCGCTCACTTCTCGGAAGTGAAGGTTGACGGCTTCAAGTCGCTGCAAGAAAACCAACGCGTGTCGTTCGAAGTCAAGACTGGCCCGAAGGGCAAGCAAGCTGCGAACATCAAGCCCATCTAATTGGCTTGAACGCATTTCCGTGATGCCGCGCCAGCCTTAGGCGAGGCGGCGTCCCGAGATCAGCAGGCCCGATGACGAAAGTCATCGGGCCTGTTTGTTTTTTGGCGTCTTTTTCGATTCGCATGAGACGTGCACGCGGACGATGCGACTGTCGCGGTTCGACGCTACAATGCCTGATCGAATTCGCGTGAGCCCTCGCGTGAGCCCTTTTCCGAGGCAATCATGAGCTTGCAAACATGGTGGCTGTATGTCGTCACCGTTTTTTTCGTCTCGGCGACGCCGGGACCGAACATGTTGCTCGTCATGACGCATGGCGCGCGTCACGGGCTGCGTCCGTCGCTCGGCACGATGGCCGGCTGCATGACGGCACTCATCGCCATGATGTCGGTTTCCGCGGCCGGACTGGGCGCCGTGCTCCGCGCGTGGCCAATGTTGTTTGACACGCTGCGCTACGTCGGTGCGGCATATCTTGTCTATCTCGGCTACAAGAGCTGGCGCTCACCCGTGGACGCGAATGCCGCGGCGCCGTCCGACGTGCCCGCCACGGCCGTGGATTCGAGCTTCGGCAAACTCTTCAAGTCGGGCTTCCTGGTCGCGGGCAGCAACCCGAAGGCCATTCTCTTCGCCGCGGCGTTCCTGCCGCAGTTCATCGACCCAACCGCCGCCAAACTCCCGCAGTTCTCGATTCTGCTCGGCACGTTCGCGGTGATCGAGGTGAGCTGGTATCTGGTCTACGCCACCGGCGGGCTACGCATCGCGCCGTACTTGCGCGAAGCGCGTGTGCTCAAGGCATTCAATCGCATCAGCGGCGGCGTGTTCATGGGTTTCGGCGCGTTGATGGCCGCGGTACATCGCTGATCCGACGGTAGCGTGCGGCAAAGGTCCGAGGGCGCGTCCGGGGTGTGGCGCGCGACACGGGACACCGCAAGTTTGTGGGTTGGAGCCCTCAATATTCCGGGCCAGCGACCGTTAACGTTTTTGACCAGATACATGAGACGGTGCACCAGCGCCGACAGACACGCATTCGCACAGTGACGTCGTGAGGCGTCACGTGTTGCCGAGACTTTAATACGTACGGCTTGCGCCGCCCGGCGTGGTCCGTCACGGGGACAATTAGAAGATCAGGTATGGAAATGACAGAACCGCAGGTGACACCGGCGCCCACGGACAACGAAACGCAACTGCATGATTCGTATCGCATCAGCAATCCGCTGGAAATTGGCGGCGTGCTGCGCCATCTGGCGACCCGTGGCGATTTCATGACGGTGTACTTCGCGAACGGGCAGCGGCAACTCGTCACGCGCCTGCTCAAGGTCGAGCCGCAAGTGCGCGGCTTTTATTTCGACTGGGGCGGTGTGGAGGCGGAGAACCGGGCGCTGCTTGCCAACAAGCGCGCGCTGTTCGTTGGCGTGCCCGAAGGCATTCAGGTGCATTTCCCCATTGGCGATGTCGAGGAGCGCGAGTTCGAAGGGTATCCCGCCTTCTACGCCTCGTATCCGGAAACGCTCGTGCGTTTGCAGCGCCGCGATTACTTTCGCGTGAAAACGCCGATCCTTGATCCATACCCGTGCACGGTCAAATTCCCCGACGACACGCCGATGCGCCTGTCGGTGTTCGACCTGTCGCTCGGTGGCGTTGGCTTGCGCACGAAGGCCGATGCGGCGGCCGAAATTCCGAAGGGCTCGATGCTCATGCACGTCGAGATCGAATTGCGCGACTACGGCACCGTCCAGGTGGACCTGGAAGTCTGTGCCATTCGCACGGTGCCGTTGGCGAAGGACGTCGAGTATCACATCGGCTGCCGCTTTATCGCGCTGTCGCGTACCGCCGAGTCGCGCCTGCAAAAGCTCATCACGCAGCTCGAACTCAATCGCAAGGCATTCGCGCGCGGCTAAGCGTTCGGTGTAATGCGATCCAACCGGCGCGTGCCTCTGCGGCGCCGGTTCGGTTCGCCGAGCGCTGCTGCGGGCGCGTCAATCGTCGCGTTGCCGGGTGACAGCGTGGGGCGGTTCGCCACGGGCTTCTCGTACCCCGTCGGGATAGATGCGTACCAGCACGATACGCGGCCCCTGCATCTTCTTCACGACAACGGAGAAGCCTTCGAAGTCGACCTTCTGGCCCTCGTGCGGCAAGTAGCCCAGCACGTCCATGATCAGGCCACCCACCGATTCCGCGTGCTCGCTGGGGATCTCGATGCCCAGCGAGCGTTCCAACGTCAGGATGGGTAAGCTGCCCCGGCCGATGAGCGTGCCATCTTCCATGTGGGTCCAGTCGTCTTCCGTCTGGCGGAATTCGTCGCGGATCTTGCCGACAAGCGCCGAGAGCAGGTTGTCGAGCGTCAGGAAGCCGATGGGCTTTTGGTCCGGCCATCCCACGATCGCGAAGTGAGGTGCGCCCCGGCGAAATCGGCGGAACAGCTCACGCGCCGGCATGTCGGGTTTCACGCGCTCCACGGGCCGCGCCATACTGCCCAGATCCTCGATCGATTGACCATGATGCTCCGCGAGGAACAGATCTTTCAGGTGCACCACGCCGAGCACGGTTTCGCCATCGTTGTCGAAGAATGGGTAGCGGCTGTAGCGGTGACGATAGGCCGTATCCATGTTCTGCGCGAACGTTGCATTGCGCCGGAAGCTGGCTACTTCGCTCATCGGATGCATGAGATCGGAGACGGTCAGATCGCTGAAGTCGATGGCGTAGGCGACCACATTCCAGTCGTCGCGCGACAGTTTCTCGCTCGATGCCCCCCGGCGCATGATCAGCTTGATTTCGTCGGCCGAGTAATGAGCATCGGTGCCGTGCGACGGATCGAGACCTGTCCAACGCAGCAGGCGGTTGGCGCTGTGGTTGAGAATCCAGATCGCCGGATACATCAGCCAGTAAAAGCCATAGAGCGGGGCGGCTGTCCAGACGGAGACGATTTCCGGCATGCGCAGGGCCATCGACTTCGGCGCGAGTTCGCCCACGACAATGTGCAGGTACGAAATCGTGAAGAATGCGATGAAGAAGGCGAGCGCATGAATCAGCTCCGCCGAGTTGACTCCCAGCGCGGCGAATAGCGGCGTGAGAATGCGCGCAAACGCGGGCTCACCGATCCAGCCCAGACCGAGCGAGGCGAGGGTGATGCCGAGCTGGCACGCGGAAAGGTAGGTATCGAGCTGGCTGTGAACCTTGGCCAGGATACGGCCGCGCCAACCGCGTTGGCGGGCGATGACATGAACGCGCGTCTGGCGCAGTTTGACGAGGCCAAATTCCGCCGCCACGAAGAAGCCGTTGAGCAACACCAGCAGTATCGCAGCGACGATCAGTAAAAAGTTTTCCAAAATATATGAAATGGGACATCAGGCCCGTCAGTATAAGTGACATTCGCCTGCGGAAATCAATTGCCGTGACGTTCCGGTGTGTTGTCAGTTAATTGCGTGGGATTCAAGGGGCTTTCGCGGTGGATGTCGGCAAGACTGCGCGACTCAACGGCGGTCGATGGCCCGCCAGCCGGGCATGGCAAAGGCGTCGACGAGAAAGTCGATGAGGGCGCGGACCTTGGCGCTCAGGTACTTGCGCGAAGGATAGACGACGTAGACACCCATCTCGCCCTGCGTGTATTCGGGCAGGAATTCGACGAGGCGGCCGTCGCGCAAGGCGTCTTGCACGAGAAACGCC
This sequence comes from Pandoraea cepalis, assembly GCF_902459665.1. Classification (GTDB taxonomy): domain Bacteria; phylum Pseudomonadota; class Gammaproteobacteria; order Burkholderiales; family Burkholderiaceae; genus Pandoraea; species Pandoraea cepalis. Next base: position 112,376 of record NZ_CABPSL010000010.1, read on the forward strand.
GGTTGCAGGATGATGCCCGCCCCGGCAACGGCGGCGGCCAGACAGGTATCGCCGTTGTCGGCGATCAGCCGCGCGCGCGTGCGCACGGAAACCGGGCCGTCAGGGCCGTCGAAGCGCCATTCGCGCCGATGCGAGAAGTAGCTGTAGCCGACGGTCTCATGATGGGCCAGTTCGCTGGGATGCGGTGGCGTGCCATGCTGCGCGAGATAGCCGGGCGAGGCGCACAGCACCAGCCGGGTACCCGCGAGCCGCCGATGCACCAGCGACGAATCGGGCAGGCGCGTGATCCGAATGGCCAGATCGTAGCCTTCGTCAACGATATCGACGAGGCGATCGCTCAGCGTGATATCGAGCGAGACTTGCGAATGTCGCGAGAGAAACGTGGGCCAGAGCGGCGCGAGATGCAGCACACCGAAGGTGTGCGGGGCGTTGATGCGCAGCGGCCCGGCCGGCAGACCGTCCTGCTCGCCCGCCATGGCATCGGCCTCGTCGAGTTCGGTGAGGATCTGACGGCAGCGCTCGACGTAACGCTGGCCCGGCTCGGTGAGCGACAGGCGTCGCGTGGTGCGTTGGAGCAAACGCGTGCCCAGACGCGCCTCGAGATCGGCCACGTAACGCGAGATGGCCGTCTTGGAGATGCCCAACGTTGCGGCGGCCTTCACGAAGCTGCCCGACTCGACCACGGCAATGAAGCTCTCGATCTCGCGAAGTTTGTTCATGCCGGGGCGGGGCTCCTCAGGAATGCGCACCGCGATGCGCGATCAGGCCGGTGGCCGGACAGGCGACGGCGCCGACGATGCCGCGACGGACAGGCCTGTCGCGACACCCCCGGTGCCGATGTCGTTATTGTGCCAGCGCGCTCACTTCGGCGAGCGACGGGGCGGCGTTGCCGAACGCGAACGCGTCCATGCGCAGCGCGCCGTAGGTGGCGCCGGTGTCGAAGTGCGTCTGACGGGCGGCATTGTCGGCTGCGCCCAGGGCAATATAGAGCGGCAGCAGATGCTCGTCGGTCGGATGAGCGCGCTCGGCGTACGGTGCGCGGGCGCGATAGTCGAACAGGGCATCGAGGTCCATCGCCGCGAGATGCTCGGTGAACCAGGCGACGAATTCTGCCAGGTAGGGCGCGTCGGCACGGTCCTCCGACGGGGCGCGGAACACCTCGTGCAGGTTGTGGGTGAAGCTGCCCGACGCGAGGATGAGCGTGCCGTCCTGCGCGAGCGGCGCCAAGTGCTGTCCGAGCCGATATTGCTGCTCGGGACGTTCGTGCCGTTGCAGCGACAACTGGGTGACCGGGACGTCCGCATCCGGGTAGAGGTAGCGCAGCGGCACCCAGGCGCCGTGATCGAGACCCCACTGGTCGTCGGTCGTCGCGGGCAGACCCGCGTCGCGCAGCATTTGCACCGTGCGCTCGGCGAGCGCGGGCGCTCCCGCGGCCCGGTACTCCAGTGCGTAAAGCTCGCGCGGGAAGCCGCCGAAATCGTGGATCGTGCGTTGTTGCGCCAGACTGCCCACGCGCAGGGCCGGCGTCGACCAATGCGGCGAAATCACGAGGATCTCGCGCGGACGCGGCACCGCACGCCCCAACGCCGTCAACAGTGGGCCGGTGCGGCCCGGATCGACCGCGAGCAACGGCGAGCCGTGGGAGACGAAGAGGGTAGGAAGGGCAGACATGGCAATGACTCCGGCAAAAGAACGCTAACGAGAACCTGACGAGGCCATCAGGCGGTGCGCGCGCGGCGTACCGCGCAAGCGCCGTCCCCGAGCAGGGCCAGAACCAACAGCGCCACCAGCCAGAACGCGGGGAATTCCCAACCGCCGCCCTTGTTGGTGAACATCCAGCCATTGTGGCCGTGCACCGATACGATGGTGCCGAGCATCAACGCCGCCAGCGGCAACGCCGCCCAGCGCGCATAAAAGCCCGCGATCAGCATCAGGCCGCCGATCAGTTCCAGCGCCATCGTGACATAAGCGACGAACGGCGGCAGGCCCAGCGAGCCCATGAAGCCGACGAATCCGGGCACGGTAAATACGAACACCTTGAGCGACAGATGGGCGAGGAAGAGGATACCCAGCGATACGCGCAGCAACAGTGCGGCGTAGGGGGCGGTTTTGTTGTCGATCATGACAGGCTCCGGCAAAGGAATCGAAGTAAGGGTCGGCTCAGCCATCAATGCGATGACTGACTTGGCTTCGATTTTAGGGAGTGCCATCGTTTAGATAAACGGGCATATTGGGGATTGATTGTCCCTTGTATGGGGACAATCAATCGTTGCCGCGGAGGTGAATCGGGATGATCGCGCTGGCGCTCAGGCCGACGCGATCATCCGGTCGAGCAGTTCGATCCAGTGTTGAACCGGCGCGTGATCGCGCGCGTGCTCGCCCTTGGCGGTCGCCTGCAAATGACAGATGCAGCCGACGTTGGCGGAGACGACCAGTTCGGGCTCGAGGGCGTCGAGCGCCTTCCACTTCGCGTCGCGCAGTTGATGCGACAACGTTGGCTGCGTGACCGAATAGGTGCCCGCGGAGCCACAGCAGATATGGCTGTCCTGCGGCAGCATGACGCTCACGCCAACCCCGGCGAGCACCTTCTCCACCACGCCCTTGAGTTGCTGGCCGTGTTGCAGCGTGCAGGGGGGATGGTAGGCAATCTTGCCGGTTTTGCGGCTCGGCACGCGCTGTTGCAGGGCTTCCAGGTTATCGAGCAGCACTTCCGACAAATCTCGTGCGAGTTCCGAGACGCGTTGCGCCTTGCCTGCGTATTGCGGATCGTGACGCAGCAGATGGCCGTACTCCTTGACCGTCGCGCCGCAGCCCGACGCGTTGATCACGATGGCTTGCACACCCGCTTCGATCTCGGGCCACCAGGCATCGATGTTGCGGCGCGCATCGTCGAGACCGTCGTCCTGATAGTTCAGATGCAGGCGGATCGCGCCGCAGCAACCGGCAGTCGCCGGACGCACCATTTCGATCTCGAGTGCGTCGAGCACGCGGGCGGTGGCCTTGTTGACGTTCGGCAGCATGGCGGGCTGCACGCAGCCTTCGAGCATCAGCATGCGACGGGTGTGCGTGCCCTGCGGCCAACTGCCCGAGCGCTGGCGATGCGGCACCTTCTCGCGCAGCGAGCGCGGCAGCAGTGACCGGAACTGCTGGCCCAGGCGAAGGGCCGGCGAGAACAGCGTACGATTGGGCAGCACGCGGGCGAGCGTCCAGCGCAGCGCGCGCTCACCGGCGGGGCGACAGACCTTGGCGTCGACATGACGGCGGCCGATGTCCACGAGCCGGCCGTATTGCACCCCCGACGGGCAGGTTGACTCACAACTGCGGCAAGTCAGGCACCGATCCAGGTGGCGCTGCGTTTCACGCGTCACGGGCTGGCCCTCGACCATCTGCTTGATGAGATAGATGCGCCCGCGCGGGCCGTCGAGTTCGTCGCCCAGTAATTGGTAGGTCGGGCACGTGGCGGTGCAAAAGCCACAATGCACGCAGTTGCGGAGAATGGCTTCGGCTTCGTCGCCGTCTGGCGTTTGGCGGAGAAAGTCTGCGAGGTTCGTTTGCATCGTCGTCTTTAGCGGTACAGCCGATGGCGGTTGAAGATGCGGCTCGGGTCGAACGTGTGCTGCAAACGCTTGCCGATAGCGTGCAGCGCGGCCGATGGCGGGGTAAATACGCCAGCCGACTTGTCGCCGTGGCGAAACAGCGTAGCATGCCCGCCCACCGCTGCGGCAATCGCGCGCACATCGGCGGCGGCGCGCGGTGTGATCCACCAGCGTTGCGCACCCCCCCATTCGATCAGGTGTTCGTCACCGTGAGCGAGTGGCGGCGTGGTCGAGGGCACCGACAGACGCCAAAGCGGTTGGCCGTCTCCCTTGATCGGCGCGCTCGCGAAGAACGGGTGCGTCTGCTCGCGCAGGGTCTGCCAGAACGCATGCGCTTCGAGGGCATCGACAGGTTCGCCACCCATCGTGGCGCGCGCTGCGGCGATGGCCGCCGCGGCACCGCCAAGGCGCACGCGCAGCACGCCGTCGTGCCACGCCGAACCCATCAGGGGCAGCGGCTGAGCGGCCCAGCGGTTGAGTTGCTCGATGGCTTGTGCCTGCGGCAGTTCGAACTGCAGCGTGGACTCGGCCACCGGGCAGGGCAATACTTTGATCGAGAGTTCGAGCAAGACGCCGAGCGTGCCGAGCGCGCCGGCGAGCACCCGGGAGATGTCGTAACCCGCGACGTTCTTCATGACCTGCCCACCGAAATGCAGCACTTGGCCCTGACCGTTCATGACGACGGCGCCGAGCACAAAGTCGCGCGGTGCGCCGACGTGCGGCCGGCGAGGGCCGGCAAGGCCGGCCGCAATGCAGCCGCCGAGCGTTGCCCCTGACCCGAAATGGGGCGGCTCGAACGGCAGAATCTGCCCGCGCGCGCCCAGCGCCGATTCGATCTCGGTCAGTGGCGTGCCCGCGCGGGCGGTGATCACCAGTTCGGCCGGATCGTACGAAACGATGCCGCGATACGCACGCATGTCGAGCGGCTCGCCCGTGGGCGTCTGGCCGTACCAGTGCTTGGTGCTGCCACCCTGGATGTCAAGCGGTGTGCCGCTGGCGGTGGCGGCGAGCACGCGCTCGCGTATCGCGGCGAGCACTTGCGCCGCCGCTTGCGTATCCACGTCGGGCAACGCGAGGGAAGGGGCTTGCGACATCAGAACCTCGGCAATTCGGGATGGGGCAACAGGCCGCCGCGCACGTGCATCTTGCCGTACTCGGCGCAGCGCGCACGTGTGGGAATGCCCTTGTCGGCGTTGAGCAGGCCGGCGGGGTCGAAGGCACGCTTCACGCCAAAGAAGGCATCGCGCTCTTCCGGCGAAAATTGCACGCACATCGCGTTGATCTTCTCGATCCCCACGCCATGCTCACCGGTCACCGTGCCCCCCAGCGCCACACAGGCTTCGAGAATGTCGCTGCCGAACGCTTCGGCGCGGTGCCACTCGTCGAGATCGTTGCCGTTGAACAGAATCAGCGGGTGCATGTTGCCGTCGCCGGCGTGAAAGACGTTGATACAGCGCAGGCCGTATTGCACTTCCATCGCTTCGATGCGCTTGAGCAGCGTGCCGATGGTCCGGCGCGGGATCGTGCCGTCCATGCAGTAATAGTCCGGCGAGAGTCGTCCGGCGGCGGGGAAGGCGTTCTTGCGTCCGGACCAGAAGCGCAGACGTTCGGCTTCCGATGTGGACACCTGGATGCGCGTGGCGCCCGACGCCCGCAGCACCGCCGAAACCCTTGCGATTTCCTCCGCGACTTCTTCGGGCGTGCCGTCCGACTCGCACAGCAGAATGGCGGCCGCGTCCAGATCGTAGCCTGCGTGAACGAACGCCTCCACTGCCTGGGTGGCCGGCTTGTCCATCATCTCCAGGCCGGCCGGGATGATGCCCGCCGCGATGATGGCGGCGACGGCGTTGCCGCCCGCCTCGACATCATCGAAGCTGGCCATGATGACTTGCTGCACCTGCGGCTTCGGCACGAGCTTCACGGTAATTTCCGTGACCACGCAGAACATCCCTTCGCTTCCGATGAACACGGACAGCAGGTCGAGTCCCGGGGCGTCGAGGGCGTGCGAGCCGAATTCCACGATTTCGCCGTCCATCGTTACGGCGCGCACACGCAGGACGTTATGCACCGTCAGGCCGTATTTCAGGCAATGCACGCCCCCGGAGTTCTCTGAGACGTTGCCGCCGATCGTGCAGGCAATCTGCGACGATGGATCCGGTGCGTAGTAAAGCCCATAAGGCGCGGCCGCTTCGGAGACGGCGAGGTTGCGCACACCGGGCTGAACGGTGGCGGTGCGTGCGTAGGGATCGACTTCGATAATGCGTTTGAATCGGGCAAGCGAGAGCACGATGCCGTCGGTGATCGGCATGGCGCCGCCCGACAGCCCCGTGCCGGCGCCGCGCGGCACGACGGGCACATTGTGCGCGTGGCAGGCCCGCAGGATGCGGCAAACCTGATCCTCGTCGGCAGGTAGTACCACGGCAAGCGGGAGCTTGCGGTAGGCCGCCAAGCCATCGCATTCGTACGGCGTGATCTGTTCGCGGTCGGTCAGCCACTGAGCGTCGGGCACGGCGGCACGCAGTGCCGCGAGCCGGGCGGCGCGCGTGGTGTCGTCAATCGTCTCGAAGACCGGCTCGTCGTCGACGCGCATGGGCACCGGCGGCGAAGCTGACGACGACGAGACCGGGCGCGGCGGACTCAGCGGCGCGGAGGGAGGCGGGGGCAACGCATTCGATGTCATCAGGCGGGCTCTCGGACCATCGTTAACGTGGGGCGACGTTTCGCGGATTGTTGGTCTACTGGTAGACTGGTAGACTGGTCGACCAGTTGTCGAATGATGCTATCGTAAAGGGAATGATCCGATTTCGACTACAGGGTAAACCCTTGATATGAGGGGCATCCCTGAGCGAAGCCGGGCATCTGGCTGCGCGCCTGCCCTGAGCGAAGCGTCATCCTGTATCGTCGTGTCTGTGATTTTTCCGTCGAGAACCGAAGCCGACATGTCGTCCAACGAGTCGTCCTTGCCTATGTCTTCCTTCCCTGCCAGCGAATCTTCGGGCACCGCCGCGAGTTTTGCGCCGGTCACGCCGCCGCCGCGTCTGCGTCTGTCCGACATGGTGTACGAACAACTGGAGACGATGGTCGTCGAAGGCCGGCTCGCCCCCGGCTCGGCGCTGCCGTCCGAGCGCGATCTGGCGCAGCAGATGGGCGTGTCGCGCCCGTCCCTTCGCGAAGCGCTACTGCGACTGGAGTCGCGTGGCCTGATCGTGGGGCGCGCCGGTGGCGGGTATCTGGTCGCCAATGCCAGCCAGCCGCTGCTCGCGGAACCGTTGTCTCAATTGATGTCGCGACACAGCAAGACCGTCGACGACGTGCTGGAAATGCGCGAAGTGCTCGAAGCCAAGGCGGTCGAGCTGGCGGCCGCACGGGCAACGCCCGAGGACATCGCGCGGCTCGCACAAGCGCTGGAAGCGCTCGAAGCGGCCTATGCCGCAGGGCGCGATGGTCTGGACGGCGAGGGCGAGGCCAAGGGACAGTCGTTGCTCACCCGCGTACCCGAACTCGACGCGCATTTCCATCTGGCGCTGGCGGAAGCCACGCACAACCTTGTGCTGGTGCACCTGATGCACGCGATCTTCGAGCTGTTGCGCGGCTCGGTGGTCGACAACTACCGCGCCATCGTCGGCCATGGCGCGGATCTGGCCGAGCTGATCGAACAGCACCGTCGCATCTTCACCGCCGTGGCGTCGCACGACGCCACCGTTGCGCAACGTTCGCTGCGCGAACATCTCACCTTCATTCGCAACCACTCAGGCGACGTCGAGCCGGTCTAACGCAATTTTTCTTGCCGGCGAGTCACCTCGCCGACGGTTGGCGGACCCCCCTAAAACATCATCGTTTTCCCTGAGCCTGCACCCGGCGGTGCGATACCACCTGAGGGGGTGTCACGCCTCGTTCCGGCGCGCAATGTCCTGCAAGGCCCCGATTTCCGTGCGTTTGCCGGTTATCGGGCGCTTACCCCGACGCCGTCCAGGCGTCCGAATCGGGGCCGACGGCAACCGGAATGCGGGCGCTCTCGGGTTGACAGTGCCCCGGTCATGGACTACTTTTGGAACCATAAAAATACTTAATTCGATATATTGAATCTTGTATATCAGATGAAAGGCGCCAAAATGGTCCCGATAAGACTCGTGAATTCCTTCGGGCAAGGGCTGAATCGACGCCGTATTTTCTGGAGACATTCGTTGGGTAAGCACGCATTTCCTTTCGGGCAGCTTTCATGCGACGGTTTATCCGCACCGGCTGCCCTGTCGTATCCGCCGTTGGCGTCTGAGTTGGTGGTTCAGCGCTGCGGTCTTCCTCATCTCCCTGCCGCCCGTTGTGGGCAGGCGATCCGGCGATCACGCGTCTGCGAGGCGCGCTCGCCTGAGTGATGGGACGTGGCCTGCGATGTGACTCATGGGAATCCATCGCGACCCGCTGACAGCGCAGGCCGTTTCCCACTCGAATTGATTCACCCGTCACCCTTCGGCAGCCGGCAACTTGCCGGCGCGGGCCTAAAGCCCGCGTCGCCGCGCCGAAGTGGCGGCCGGAAGCGTCCTTTGGCGCTTCCGAAAGTCAGTCAGCCGGGGCTCAAGCCCTGCGAGCGCGCCGCCAGGCAGCGTTCCGTGATCAAGCGGCCATGCATGAGCCGCATGTAGCGCCAGGAGGCGTGTCGTATGCGCGATTCCCCCACGTTGGGGCGCGAGACGGCACGCGATGACGGCGGGTACCGCACAACGAAGCGCGGGCCGGCGTCAATCGTCTGACAGGAACAGGAGGCAAGTCATGCAAGCAAATGGACAACCGGAGGAGAAGACCTCTTTTCTGGGAGGGCGCTGGTCACAACTGGTGATCGGCATCATCTGTATGGGCCTGGTGGCCAATCTGCAATATTCGTGGACGTTGTTCGTCGAGCCGATGCAGGCGAAGCATCACTGGGGCGTCGCGGCCATTCAGGTGGCGTTCTCGATCTTCATCGTGGTGGAAACCTGGCTCGTGCCGATCGAAGGCTGGCTGGTTGACCGCTTCGGGCCTCGGCCGGTGGTGGCGGGTGGCGCGATTTGCGTTGGCCTGTCGTGGATCATGTACTCGTACGCCGAAACGCTCGCCGTGCTGTACACGGCGGCCGTGATCGCGGGTATTGGCGCTGGGTGCGTGTATGGCACCTGCGTGGGTAACGCACTGAAGTGGTTCCCGGACAAGCGCGGTCTGGCCGCCGGTCTGACCGCCGCCGGGTTCGGCGCCGGTGCCGCGATCACGGTGATTCCGATTGCCAATATGATCCGTGGATCGGGTTACGAGGCAGCGTTCTTCAACTTCGGCATCGTGCAGGGCGTGGCGATCTTCATCCTCGCGTTGTTGCTCGTGAAGCCGCGTGCGCCGAAGGGCCTGACCGTGTCGCGCCGCACTCTGTCGACGAAGGTGGACTACAGCTCGGGGCAGATGATTCGTACGCCGGTGTTCTGGGTGATCTATGTTTGCTTCGTCGCCGTGGCCGCTGGCGGTCTGATGGCGACGGCGCAGATCGGCCCGATCGCGAAGGATTTCGGTATCGCATCGATGCCGATGACCCTCTTCGGTGCGACGCTGCCGCTGCTCACGATGACGCTGTCGATCGACAATCTGTGCAATGGCTTTACACGCCCGCTGTGCGGCTTCGTCTCGGACAAGATCGGACGTGAGAACGCCATGTTCATCATCTTCCTGGGTGAAGGGCTGGCGATGCTGGGCTTGATGCACTTCGGTCAGAACCCGTACATGTTCGTGTTCTTCGCCGCGATGACGTTCCTGTGCTGGGGCGAGATCTTCTCGATCTTCCCGGCGCTGTGTGCGGACACGTTCGGTAGCAAGAACGCGGCGTCGAACGCGGGTACGCTGTACACGGCCAAGGGTACGGCATCGTTGCTGGTGCCGCTGGCCTCGGTGCTCGCCGTCGGCGGTCACTGGGATCGTGTGTTTATCGCGGCGGCGATCATCAGCATCGCCGCGGCCGTGGGCGCGAAGTTCGTGCTCGCGCCGATGCGCCGACGCTGGATTGAAAGCGTGAACAGCAACGAGGTGCAGGCCTCGGCGAATCGCCCGGTCGCGATGGGGGCGCCCGCAAGCGAGTAAGCACGTTGTTCAGGAAGTCAGAGAGCGGGGCGCCGGAGACGGTGCCCCGTTTTTGTTTGCGCGCTCGGCGGGAGGGGGTGTTCGACCGATGCTGCGGGCGCCACCGAAAACAAAAAAGCCTCGCCGATCGGCGAGGCTTTCTGCGTTTTGGCTCCTCGACCTGGGCTCGAACCAGGGACCTACGGATTAACAGTCCGGCGCTCTACCAACTGAGCTATCGAGGATCAAACTTGGGTGCCGCACGCCGCTGTCACGGCGCATCGACTAAAACAAAAGCCTCGCGTGCGCGAGGCCATCGCTTTGAAATGCTTGGCTCCCCGACCTGGGCTCGAACCAGGGACCTACGGATTAACAGTCCGGCGCTCTACCAACTGAGCTATCGGGGATCAAAAGAGAAAGAGATTATAGGGGCGGCGTTCGCACACTGTCAACACCGGGTGCGCATTTTTCTGCGCGTGGCGCGCGACGTCCGCCCAAGTCGCCCGAGGCTTAGCGCTCGAGCAAATGAAGCTTTTCGGTGACGTCCTTCCACTGATCCGCGTCGGGCAGGGACGGCTTGGTCTTGGTGATGCTCGGCCAGTTCGGGGACAGTTCCACGTTCAAGGCGATGAAGGCTTGCTGGTCGCCCGGCACGTCTTCTTCGGCATAAATGGCGTTCACCGGGCACTCGGCCACGCAGACGGCGCAGTCGATGCACTCGTCCGGATCGATGGACAGGAAGTTCGGGCCTTCGCGGAAGCAGTCCACGGGGCAGACGTCCACGCAATCGGTGTATTTACATTTGATGCAGCTTTCGGTGACAACGTGCGTCATGCCAACAACTCCAGAGTAGGGCGCGAAACGGCTTCGAACGGCCGTTAAAGGCATTATTGTAACGCAGCCAGGGGCGGCAGGTGCGAGAGCCGAAGCGCTTCGCGCGCACGCCGCGGCGTCACCCGGTGCCCGGCGCGGACGTCATGCGTGACACCGCTTTGCGGTACGATGTCTGCTCTTCCCGCGCGCCGCGTCGTGGCTGTCTTGCCGATCGGCAGCGTGCGCTGCTTTCTGTTGCGTGTTCCTCGCGAAGTCTGTCGTCATGATCATCACGTCGCTGCTCGATACCGATCTCTACAAGTTCACGATGATGCAAGTGGTGCTGCATCATTTTCCCGCAGCGCAAGTCGAATACCGCTTCAAGTGTCGCACCGAAGGTGTGGACCTCACGCCGTATGTCGACGAGATTCGCGATGAGATCCGCCTGCTGTGCGGATTGCGCTTTACCGAGTCCGAACTTCGTTACCTCGGTGCGATGCGCTTCATCAAGAGCGATTTCATCGACTTTCTCGACCTGTTCCATCTGAACGAGAAGTACATCACGGTGCAGCCCTCGCCAAAGGGCAACGGCGAGATCGACATCACGATTCGCGGGCCGTGGCTGCATACGATCCTCTTCGAGATCCCGGTGCTCGCCATCGTCAACGAAGTGTATTTCCGCAACACACAGCGCAAGCCGGCCTACGACGAAGGCCGTCAGCGGCTCAAGGACAAGATCGGCATGCTGGCGGGCCGCGTCGATTATCGTGACTGCAAGATCGCCGATTACGGTACGCGACGCCGCTTCTCGAAGGAGTGGCACGAGGAAGTGATTCTCACGCTGCGCGACGAACTGGGCGAACAGTTCGCGGGCACGAGCAACGTGTACTACGCGCTCAAGCTCGGGCTCACGCCGCTCGGCACGATGGCCCATGAGTACCTTCAGGCCTGTCAGGCGCTCGGGCCGCGTCTGCGCGACTCACAGATCTTCGGCTTCGAGACGTGGGCGAAGGAGTATCGCGGCGACCTCGGCATCGCGCTGTCCGACGTCTACGGCATGTCCGCCTTTCTGCGTGACTTCGATATGTATTTCTGCAAGCTGTTCGACGGTGCGCGTCATGATTCCGGCGATCCGTTCATCTGGGGTGAGCGCCTGCTGGCGCACTACGCAGAGAATCGCGTCGACGCGCATACGAAAACCATGATCTTCTCGGACGGCCTCGATATTCCGAAGGTCCTTCAGCTTTTCGAGCGGTTCCGCGACCGTTGCAAGCTCGCCTTCGGCGTGGGAACGAACCTCACCAACGATCTGGGCTATCAGCCGTTGCAGATCGTCATCAAGATGGTGCGCTGCAACGGTCAGCCGGTGGCGAAGCTCTCGGACTCGCCGGGCAAGAATATGTGCGACGACGATGCTTATCTGGCGTATCTGCGTCAGGTATTCGAGATCGCGCCGGCGTCAGCGGCCGGCGTGTGACGTTCGATGCCTGCCGCCTGGTCCGAGCGTCGCGCCAGAGCATTCCGATAGTGCGCGAACGTGCGTCGCGCCCGCAAGGGCAGCCGTTATAATTGCGCATCGCCCGCCGAACTTGCAACGGTGGCCTTTCGAGAGACGATAAGCGACGACGTTGGCCGCACACCGGCACGTCGGCTTCACAGGACAGCCCATGGATACCTCCGACGCCCGCAATCGCATCTTTGCCCGCATCCGCAATGCTCAGCATCGTCCCGATGCCGCGCGCGCGAACGAGCAGGCGGCGGCAGAGGACTACCTGGCACGGCATCCGCAGGGACCGCGTCCGGCCATGTCGGACGATCTCGTCGCCACGTTCATCGACAAGGCGCAGGCGCTCTCGACGACGATCACGCGCGTGCCGGGCATGAGCGGCGTGCCGGTCGCGGCCGCGACGTATCTCCAGGCCAACGGCCTCACGGACCAGGCGGTGGCGTGGCCGACCTTGCGCGAACTCGATTGGGCGAATGCGGGGTGTCGCGTGGAATTCCGCAAGCCGCAGGGCGACGATCTGGTCGGCATCACCGGTTGCTTCTGCGCCATCGCTGAAACCGGCGCGTTGATGATGATGTCGGGCCCCGAGACATTTGCGTCGGCCACCCTGTTGCCCGAAACGCATATCGCGGTTGTGCCCGCGTCGCGCATCGTCGCCGGCCACGAGGACGGCTTCGCGCTCATGCGTAGCGAGCGCGGTCAACTCTCTCGGGCCACGAACTTCATTGCGGGCCCGTCGCGGACGGCCGACATCGAACAGACGCTGGTGCTGGGCGCCCACGGTCCCTACCGAGTGCATCTCATCATCGTCGACGGTGCCTGAGGCACGACGCCGTTGCATCGGCCCGCGACCGCGGGCCAACACCCAATGACTCCTTGCACCAGCGCGAATGCCGATACGCGATGGGGGGAAGGCTTTCGAGAATCGCCCGCCCGCTTCGGTATTTGATCCGCCGGGCCGTGCGGGACCTTGGTTTGAGATATTTCCCAAGGTTGCGCCATTTCGGGCACTCCTGCTTTGCGGGCGACTCGTACATCGTCGACGATCAATCAATAGGAACCAAGAACAATGCACAAGGGGATAGGGCGCATATTGGGAGCGGCGGGGCTGGCATTGGCAAGCCCCGCGGCGTTTGCTGCCGGGCCGGACGGCGCACAACTCGTCGCCTGGTGGGGCGTGCCGTTTGCCGGACTGCTGCTCTCGATCGCGATTGGGCCGCTGCTGGCGCCGGCGTTCTGGCATCACCATTTCGGCAAGATCGCGGCGTTCTGGGGCGCGGCATTCCTGGTGCCATTCGCATTGGTGTTCGGCGTGGGCGCGGCCTGGTATGGCGCTGTGCATGCCGTTGTCGCGGAGTACATACCGTTTGTCGTTCTGCTTACGGCGCTGTTCACCGCGGCTGGCGGCATCTGCGTGCATGGCAACCTGCGCGGCGGGCCGTGGCTCAACACCGGGCTGCTGACGCTGGGCACCGTGCTGGCCAGCATCATGGGCACGACGGGCGCGGCGATGCTGCTGATCCGTCCGCTTATCCGCGCAAACGACAACCGCAAACACAACGTGCACGTCGTCGTGTTCTTTATCTTCCTTGTGGCGAACGCCGGAGGCTCGCTGACGCCGCTGGGCGATCCGCCGCTGTTCCTTGGCTTCCTGCAAGGGGTCGACTTCTTTTGGACGACCGCGCACATCTGGCCTGAGACGCTGTTCATCTGCGCGGTGCTGCTGGTGCTGTTCTTCCTGATCGATAGCTACTACTTCCGGCAGAAGAGCGAGCCTCTGATCGAGGCAATGGATCCGACACCGCATTCCGCGCCGCTGCGACTCGAAGGCAAGCGCAACTTCGTGCTGCTTGCCGCTGCCGTGGGGCTCGTGCTGATGAGCGGGGTCTGGAAGCCGGGCGTCGACTTCGATATCTTCGGTACACCGGTCGCGTTGCAGAACCTCGCGCGCGACGTCGGGCTGATCGTGGTGACGTTGATGTCGCTGGCGATCACGCCGCGCACGGCGCGCGAGGGTAACGACTTCAATTGGGCGCCGATGAAGGAAGTCGCCAAGCTGTTCGCCGGTATCTTCCTGACCATCATCCCGGTGGTTGCCATTCTGCGAGCGGGGGAAGCCGGCGCGCTTGGCTGGGTCATTCGTCTTGTCACGGGGCCGGGCGGTGCGCCGGACAACGTCATGTATTTTTGGGCGACGGGCCTGCTCTCGTCGTTCCTCGACAATGCGCCGACGTATCTCGTGTTCTTCAATACCGCTGGCGGCGATGCCGCAACGCTGATGACCACCGGTGCGGCAACGCTCGCGGCGATTTCGGCCGGTGCGGTGTTCATGGGCGCGAACACCTACATCGGTAACGCGCCGAACTTCATGGTGAAAGCCATCGCGGAGCAACGTGGCATTCGCATGCCGAGCTTCTTTGGCTATATGCTGTGGTCGGGCGCGATTCTTCTGCCGCTGTTCGTATTGACGACCCTGATATTCTTCTGAGCCGCGATGGTGTGACGCGGTCAACCTTTGCGAGACAACTGGTGAAACCGAAGATCCTGGTAGCCCGAGCCATTTTTCCCGACGTGATCGAGCGTCTGGCGCAGTATTTCGAGGTCGAGCGCAACGACGCCGATACCGTGTATTCGAGCGACGAATTGCGCGCACGTCTGGCCGACAAGGCCGGCGCGATCACCACGGCGAGCGAGCGCATCGACGCATCGGTGCTCGCCGGTGCGCCGCAGCTGCGTGTGGTGGCCAATATGGCCGTGGGTTACAACAACTTCGATATCGAGGCGATGACCGCCGCCGGCGTCATGGCGACGAACACGCCCGACGTGCTCAACGAGACGACGGCCGACTTCGGCTGGGCGCTGTTGATGGCGACGGCCCGTCGCGTGACCGAGTCCGAGCGGTGGTTGCGCGAAGGACATTGGGATAAGTGGGCCTACGATATGTTTCTCGGCGCCGACGTGCACGGCAGTACGCTGGGCATCATAGGCATGGGCCGTATCGGGCAGGCGATTGCGCGCCGCGCCATGGGCTTCAACATGCGTGTTGTGTACCACAATCGGTCGCGTCTCGATGCGGCAACGGAAGCGGCATGCCAGGCAAGCTTCGTCGACAAGGACACGCTGCTGCGCACGGCGGATCACGTCATCCTCGTGCTGCCTTACTCGGCCGCAACGCATCACACGGTGGGTGCCGCAGAGTTGGCCCTCATGAAGCCGACGGCAACGCTGGTCAATCTGGCGCGCGGTGGCATTGTCGATGACGCGGCGCTCGCGGCCGCCCTTGCGGGCCGGCAGATTGCCGCCGCGGGCCTCGACGTCTTCGAGGGCGAGCCGAAGGTGCATCCCGATTTGCTCAAGGTGCCGAATGTCGTGCTGACGCCGCATATCGCGAGTGCCTCGGTGGCGACGCGTCGTGGCATGGCAAGTCTGGCGGCCGACAATCTGATTGCGGCGTTGGGATTCGGGGCGGCGGCGGGCAAGCCGCCGTGCCTGCTGAACCCGGCGGCGCGCCGGTCGTAGCGGCACCCTGCAGGCATCGGCAGGTATGGGCCGGCATCGGCAGCAGGATCGAAGGGCATCAACGGGAGTCGCAACGCGATGGTAGAGATGGGGTGGGTGGCGCTGGCAGCGCTGAACTTGTTGGTGATGATCGCGATTGCGGTGAAGGTCTGGCAGCGCGGCGGCGATTCGACGTTGCGCGAGACGCTCGTCGACGCGCTGGCCCATGTCCGCGATGATTTGCTTCAGGCGGCCGATCGCAGCGAACGTGGCCTGCGCCAGGAGTTCGCGGAAACGGCGCGTGCCGCACGCGGCGAGCAAAGCGCGCAGATGGCGCAGTTCCAGCAGACGCTGGCCGCGCAGATGACGAGCGTGGCGACGGTGCAGAACAACCAGATCGACGCGTTTGCACAACAGTTGGCGAAGCTTACCGAAACGAATGCTGCCCAGCTCGATGCGGTGCGTCAGAGCCTGGTGCTCAACGGACAGCAGATGCGCGAAGAGCAGGCGTCGACGTTGCGCCGCTTCGGTGAGGCGCAGCATGAACAACTCACACAATTGGCCGAGGGCAACGAGCGGCGCCTGGCCGAAGTGCGTGCCACACTCGAACAGAAGCTCAAGGACATCGAGGTCAACAACGCGGCGAAGCTCGAAGAAATGCGCCGCACCGTCGACGAAAAGCTCCATGCCACGCTCGAGCAGCGACTCGGCGAGTCGTTCAAGCTGGTCTCGGACCGGCTGGAGCAGGTGCATCGCGGCCTGGGCGAGATGCAGACGCTCGCCGCCGGCGTGGGCGATCTCAAGCGCGTGCTGACCAATGTGAAGACGCGAGGCATCTGGGGGGAAGTGCAATTACAGGCGTTGCTTGAGCAACTGCTGACGCCCGACCAGTTCGCCAAGAACGTTGCGACCAAGCCGGGCAGTGCCGAGCGGGTGGAGTTCGCGATTGCGCTGCCAGGACAGAACGGCGACAGCAACACGCCGGTCTGGCTGCCGATCGACGCCAAATTCCCGCGTGAGGATTACGAGCGCCTGCTCGACGCGCAGGAGCGTGCCGATTTGGCGGCAGTGGAAGAGGCATCGAAGGCGTTGGAGACACGCATCCGCCTGGAAGCGAAGTCCATCGCGGACAAGTATCTCGCACCGCCGCACACGACCGACTTCGCGCTGTTGTTCCTGCCGACGGAAGGGCTTTACGCCGAAGTGCTGCGGCGTCCGGGACTCTCGGATCTGTTGCAACGCGACTATCGCGTGACCGTGGCGGGCCCGACAACGTTGACCGCGCTGCTCAACAGCCTGCAGATGGGCTTCCGCACGCTCGCGATCGAACGCCGTTCCAGTGAGGTCTGGCAGGTGCTCGGCGCGGTGAAAACGGAGTTCACCAAGTTCGGTGATGTGCTCGCGAAGACCAAGGCGCAACTGGAGACGGTGACCCGTTCGATCGACAGGGCCGAGGTGCGCACGCGCGCGATGGCGCGTCAGCTCAAGTCCGTGGAAGCCTTGCCCGGTGAGCAGGCGGTCGAACTGCTCGGTGTGGAGATGGAGGCCGACGACGAGGCGTGAGCGCCCGGTAGGGCGAGTCGCGCGGAGGCGCCTGCGGACGCGGGACGTTCAAGACGCGCCTGACAGTCCCGGCATGGATGACGTTCGCAGCGTTCCCGAATTTCCCGATCCGTGGCGTGCTCAGAACGCTCGGGGCGCAGGGGATTCGCCGCGATGGGCGAACCGCTCGAGTGCCTCGCCCGTCATGCGCACCACGCGCCAGTCGGGCAGTACCGTCGCGCCTTGCGAGGTGTAGAAGTCGATCGCCGGCTGATTCCAGTCGAGTACGGTCCACTCGAAGCGTCCGCAACCTCGTTCGACGGCGATGCCGGCCAATTGACGCATGAGCGCCTGTCCTACGCCCTTGCCGCGCATCGACGGCTGTACGTAGACGTCTTCAAGGTACAGGCCGCGCCGTCCGAGGAACGTCGAGAAGTTGTGGAAGTACAGCGCGTAGCCGACCGCCTCGCCATCCCACTTCGCCATCAGGCACTCGGCTGCCGGCGCGGGCCCGAACAGCGCCTCGTGCACGCTCTGCGGCGTTGCTTCGAAAATATCCAACAACTTTTCATAGACGGCCAGTTCTCGCATCAGGCCGTAAATCGCGCCGACGTCGTCGGCCTTGGCGGTACACAGGGTCAGGGACATGGGACAGGGCAATCCGTGTGAAGGTCAGCACTCTTCGTCGGGGATGTCGCTCAGGGCAACTTCGATGCCGCCGAAGCGCTCCGCCACCCAGTTGTAGGCATGGCAGGCGACCCAGAGCAGCACGAAACCGACGATGGCGTTCAGGACCAGCGCGGAAATGAAGGCGAGACCCGGGAGTTCGCCGTAGCGGTAGAACGCTGCGAGGAAGGCCAGAAGCACCATCGGAATACTGAAAGTGAGATAGACCAGCACCAGCGCTTTGGCCGTCTGGCCAGGACTGATATACGTGATTTGCTTTTTTGTTGTCATTGACGTGTGCTTTCGGTTGGGTGCTGACATCGTCGAAGCGCCGACGCCGGCAATATATCGCAATTTCGCTGCTTCGCTTTAGGGGGGATTCGAGAGACTCGCGCTAAACCAATCCGTCGAACGCGATGACGTCGACCAATTCGCCCGCCGCGACATCGCCGCGAGCGGTGTCCAGCGTGACGAAGCAGTTCGCTTCGCTCATCGTGCGCAGAATGCCGGCGCTTTGTGCATCGGCCACCGTCACCTGCCAGCGGCCTTGCGCGTCGGCGGCGAGAATGCCGCGCAGGAATTCGGTCCGGCCGGGACGCTTGGCAATGGCCGTGGTCGTCGGCACCGGCAGGTTAGGCGTAACTTGCGGTTCGGCGCCCATCAGCGCGAACAGCCCGTCTCGAACCAGGTGGTAGAACGACGCCATCACGGCGGCCGGGTTGCCCGGCAAGCCGAAGAGCAGCGCGCGATGGCCGTCGGTCTCGAGTTCGCCGAAGGCGAACGGTCGGCCCGGGCGCATCGCCATCTTCCAGAAGACGACATTGCCCAGGCGCGTCATCATCTCACGGGTGAAATCGGCCTCGCCAACGGAGACACCCCCCGACGTGATGACGGCGTCGGCGTCGCGGCAAGCGGTGCGCAGGGTGTCCTCGATCGCTTGCGGGTCGTCGCGCACGACGCCCAGGTCGAGCACCTCGGCACCCAGACGTTGTAGCATGCCGAACAGCGTGTAGCGGTTGCTGTCGTAGAGATTGCCCGGCGCGAGTGGTTCGCCCACCGAGCGGAGTTCGTCGCCCGTCGAGAAGAACGCGACGCGAATGCGGCGGCGCACCGGCACTTCGCCAATCCCCAGTGAGGCGAGCAGGCCGAGCGCGGCCGGGCGAATCCGCTTGCCCGCATGCAGCGCCGTGTGGCCGGCGGCCAGATCCTCGCCAACGTGACGCACGTGGCGTCCGGGCGTGACGGCGTTGGCCGCAAAAGTGACGATGTCGGTATCGCCTTCGCGCTGCACCTGTTCCTGGGGGACGACGGTGTCGCAGCCGGCGGGCAGCAAGGCGCCGGTCATGATGCGCACGCATTCGCCGGGCGCGGCCACGCCGTCGAACGGATGGCCAGCGAACGAACGGCCGGCCACGCGCAGGCGCACGTCGCCCCCGGCGGCCAGTACGCTGCCGGCGAAGGCATAGCCGTCCATGGCGGCATTCTCGAATGCGGGAACGTCGAGCGGCGACGTGACGTCGCGACCCAGCACACGGCCCAGCGCGCTGCGCACGGCGACCTGCTCGATGGCAGACACCGGACGCGCGGTGCGCGCAATGATGGCGCGCGCCGATTCGACCGTCATATGGTTGGGGTCGTAGTCCGGCAAGCCGGCCAGGGCTTCGTCAAGTGTAGTCATGGTGTGGCGTCGTCATCCGGCAAGTCCCCGGCATGAATCCCGTCAATGCGGTGGCGACAGATCGGGCCGCGTCGGTGTCCGCAATGTCAGGGCGCGCGCGGCGTGTCGGACGTATCGGGCCTATCGGAGGTATCGGGTTGGAGGTCGTCCAGCGTGTTGACATTGTAAAACGGACGCTCGTCGCCGAAGTGAACTTGTACGGCCTTGTGGCGTGCCAGCCACGCCCTGACGCGATGTTCGCCGGCCGCGAGCGTGGCGGCAAGATCGTCGGCGAGCGTGCGATGCAAGAGGGCGAAGACCGGATGCGGCCCCTGTGGCGTGACGGCATAGGCCGCCAGAGGCGGTGCGGCGGCGTCGGCGCCAGCGGCGCTCAACGCGGCCGCCAGTCGTTCGCCAAGATCCTCGGGGAGGTAGGGTGAGTCGCACGGTGCGGTGAGGAGGTAGTCCGAGCGCGTGGCGCGCAGGCCGGCCAACATGCCGGCGAGCGGGCCAGCGAAGTCCGGCGTCGCGTCGCACACGACTGGCTCGCCGAACGCGGCATAGGCATCGTGATGTCGATTGGCGCTAATCAGCAACGTCGCGACCTGTGGCCGCATTCGTTCGAGGACGTGCTCGACCAGCGTTCGGCCGGCGAATCGTTGCAAGCCTTTGTCGCGTCCGCCCATGCGTTGGCCTCGCCCCCCTGCGAGGACCAGGCCGGTCATGGCGCTACGAAGGATCGGCGCGGTAGTCATGGCGGCAGAATTCCAGGGCGATGGGCGGGCGGCGAACCGGTCAGGACCGATTGAGCGCGATGACGCGCCCGGACGCATCGAACCAGACGGCGCCGTTGCCCAGCATCACGCCCTGATCGCGCGCGAACATCAGGCGCGGCACGGCCGCGCCGATGGTGCGCACATAACCGTCGGTGAATATCTCGTTGTAGCGCGCGAGCAGCGATTTCGGGTTCCGAAGCATCATCGTCTTGCCGCGCAACGACACGCGCAACGGATAGCGAATCGATTGCGCAACGACGTCGCGCCGGTCGTCGAGAACCCCCTTGCGGAACTGCATGGCCGCACGATTGACCGTTTCGTCGTCGTCCACGCCGGCAACGCCGTAGAGGTGATCGAGCTTACCGTTCTGAACGCCGGCGAGCGCCAGCTCGAACGGCACCGAGCGCCCATTGCGAAGATCCTTCCATTGACCGGAAATGACCTCGCAACTGGACGACACACCGCGTTGGCGGTCAACCTCGTCGTTGGCGGCGAAATCGCCGTCGAAGGTCGCTCGCGGCATGCCGCCCGCGTCGAACTCGGTCAGATGCAGGCGCGACTTGTTCTCCAGCTTGCCCGTGAGGTACGTGTCGCCCAGCGACGAGGCATTGGCATAACGGCCTTCGAGCTTGCCGCCGAACGACGGACGCAGCACGAGCCGCAACGGATTGCGCTCGCCGAGCTGGCCGGTGTAGGTCATCACACGGTTTGCGACGTCGCGGCCGGCGGGGTCGCAATCGGCACGCGCCATCGCGGGCGCGAAGGCGGCCGACAACAGGGTCAGAGCGCTCAGGCTGACGGCGACGAAACGTCGGGCCGCAAGGCGAGCGCGCGGGGGCGAGACACGCCGGGAAATCTTCAGGGAGTCTCGGACACAATGGGCGTCCGGGGCGTCAAAAATCATGAGTCGAGTGAGAGTTCGATATTACGAAAGTGTGCGGACGAGCGGACGGGCACCGTGCCCGGTCCGTTCAACCGCCGATGTAGGACATCTCCACTTTCGGGGGGGCGTTTTCGGGCAGACCTGTCGCCGCCGTGCGCAAGGCGGAGTAACGGTCGGTGCGACCCTGCCAGATGTCGCCGATGACGGTCGAGATCTGCGCGTCGCTCGCGCCGTTGCGTAGCAGCGTGCGCAGGTCGTAACCGGCGCTCGCGAACAGGCATAGATACAACTTGCCTTCCGTAGACAGGCGTGCGCGCGAACAAGTGCCGCAAAAAGCGCGCGTGACCGATGAAATGACACCGACTTCGCCGCCACCGTCGCGATACTGCCAACGCTGGGCCGTCTCGCCGGGATAGTTCGGCTCGAGCGCCTCGAGCGGCAAGGCCTCGTTCAGCCGGGCGATGACGTCGGCCGACGGCAGCACTTCGTCCATCCGCCAGCCGTTCGACGTGCCGACGTCCATGTACTCGATGAACCGCAACATCACGCCGCTGCCGTGAAAATGCCGCGCCATGGGCACGATGTCGCCATCGTTGGTGCCGCGTTTGACGACCATGTTGACCTTGACCGGGCCCAGACCGACGCGTTGGGCTTGCGCAATGCCTTCCAGCACTGTGTCGACCGGAAAGTCGACATCGTTCATCTGCCGGAAAATCGTATCGTCGAGGCTATCCAGGCTGACCGTCACGCGCGTGAGCCCGGCATCCTTGAGCGATTGCGCCCGGCGCGCCAGCAGCGACCCGTTGGTGGTGAGCGTGATGTCGAGCGGTTTGCCCGACGGTGTGCGCAGGCGGGCGAGCATCTCGATCAGACGCTCGATGTGCTTGCGCAACAGCGGCTCGCCTCCCGTGAGGCGCAGCTTCTCCACGCCATGGTCGACGAACAGGCGCGCGGCCCGCTCGATTTCTTCGAACGACAGCAGGGAGGATTGCGGGAGGAATGCATAGTCCTTGCCGAACACGTCCTTCGGCATGCAGTAGACACAACGGAAGTTGCAACGATCCGTCACCGAGATTCGCAGGTCGTGCAGTGGCCGCGCCAGCGCATCTTCGAGATGGCCGGTGGCAGCGCGCACTTGCGCGGGCGCTTGCGGGGAATACGTCGCATAACGCGCGTCGCTACGCAGATCGGTAAGTCGGATGATCGTTTCGGTCATGGTGGGGCCTTGGCTTGCGTCTCCATTCTAACGAATTGGCCTGTTGGCCGCCGACGCCAACGAAATAAGCATCGGATATCGGGACCCAGGCATTCGCTGCGGGACGTCAAACCCGTTCTGAGCGTCACGATACGGGGCGGGCCGGGCGAGCACAAGTCGGGACAACGTGGGGTCGCAAGGCGAAAAGCGATCCCCAATGGCAAAAAAGGAGGCCGAAGCCTCCTTTTCCAACATCACGTCAGGCGGATGGTCGCCAGCGGAACGGGTGCCGCCGCCTGAGCGTCACGCTATGGCACGTTAGGCCACGTGATCCGACGAGCCGCGCGTTTCCACTTGCTCCATCGGGTCACTGCTGGCCGGCGTGGACGGACGGCGCTCGCGCGGCACATGCGGTGCCGGTGCAGCTTGCGCTGCGGCCTCCTTGGCGGCGCGGTGCTTGTCGGCGTCCGTGTGGACCCAGACCAGACCCACACTTGCGAGCGACGACTCCAGCTCGGTGCTTTCCAGCGCGGGCGCTACGGCGGCCGGGGCCGGCCGAGTCGTCGCGACTTCCGTCGCGGCAACGGTGGCTACCGCTGCGGTCGGTGCGGTCGGTGCCGGCGTTTGCACCGGCTTCGCCGTTTCGACCATCTCCACCGGCGTCGACGGTGCGGCGGGTGCCGTCGGCGCGGGGCTGACGTCCGCCGGGGTGCTGGCAATGGCTGCCGTGGCGGCGATCTCGGTCAGGGCCTCGGCCGGGACGGCAGGCTGCGCCGGGATCGGCGTGGCGGCAGGCAACGGCGCGCTGACCGGCGGGACCACCGGTGCGGCGACTTCCACTGCAGGCAGCGGTGCCACGTTGACCGGGGCGATCGGTTCGGCGATGACCGGCGACGAGACTTCCGGCAGCGCGAACGGCGCGGCTTCGGTCACGCGTGCCACGGGGACTTCCGCCGGCTCGACGTGAACCGGGGCGGGCGTCGATTCGACCTGCACCGTCGGCACATCGGCCGCCGTGACAGTCTCTGCCGCAATGACGGGCGCTGCCGCACGAGCCGGGACATCGATCGCCGTGGTGTCGACGGCTTCGTGCGTCAATACCGGGGCGTGGACACCTTCCTCGCCGGTCGATGTTGCGTCTTCGGCCTGATCGCCTTCGCCATGGAGTTGCTGCTCATTGGCCTCACGCTCGCGACGGCCACCGCGGCGACCGCGACGACGGCTGCGGCGGCGCTCTTCACCCCCTTGCTCGCCTTCCTCGCCCGCGAGAAGCGGTGCGCCTTCGACCTGCGCCGTCAGACGATCCTGTTCGAGATCTTCCTGCTCTGCGACGAGCGGGGCGGCTTGGGCGACGCGTTGCGGCGTGGCTTGCTGGCCGTCTTCCCCTTCGGGCTGACGACGATCACGACGCTCGTTGCGGTCGCGACGATTGCCGCGTTCGCGACCTTCGCGCGGCTCGCGACCTTCCTCGGCACGCACGTCCTGAGCCGGCTGACGCGGCTGCGCTTCGTCGCGCTCACGCTTGTCACGGCCTTCCTGACGCTCGTTGCGATCACCGCGTTCGCTGCGCTCGGCACGTTCCGGACGGGCGGCGCGGCCTTCACGGCCCTCGCGACCCTCACGGCCCTCACGCGCCGGTTGGCCGGCGTTGTCCTTGCCGGACTTGCTGTCGTCGCGAGCATTGCCACGACGATTGCGGTTTTGCTGATGCGGACGTTCGTGGCGCTCGCGCGGCGGACGAACGTTAGGCTTGGCCGGTTCTTCGACCTGAACCGGTGCCGGGGCCGCAGGCTCGAGACCCAGCAGGCGCTTCACGAAGCCGATGAAGCCACCGCTGCGTGCGGGGGCTGCGGGCGCGGGTACGGTCGCGGCGACGGGGGCAGGACGCGGTTGCGCGGCCGGTGCCGGCTGTTCAGGCGTAATGCCCTTGACGGCGGCTTCCTGGCGCGGGCGCACGTCTTCCTTCTTCTTGCTGTAAGCCGCCGGATCCTCTTCCAGGGCACGCGCTGCCTCTTCGGCGAGGACGTAGCTGGCCCTCGGGGTATCCAGACGCGGATCGTCGAAACGCAGGCGCTCGAGCTTGTAGTGCGGCGTTTCGAGATGCTTGTTCGGGATCAGCAGCACGCCGACCTTGAAGCGTGCCTCGATCTTGTTGATTTCCTGGCGCTTTTCGTTGAGCAGGAACGCGGAGACTTCGACCGGGACCTGGCAGTGGATGGCTGCCGTGTGCTCCTTCATCGCCTCTTCCTGGATGATGCGCAGGACTTGCAGGGCCGACGATTCAGCGTCGCGGATGTGGCCGGTGCCATTGCAGCGCGGGCAGGTCACGTGCGTGCCTTCCGACAGCGACGGACGCAGGCGCTGGCGCGACAGTTCCATCAAGCCGAAACGCGAGATCTTGCCCATCTGGACGCGTGCGCGATCGTGCTTGAGCGAGTCCTTCACACGTTGTTCGACTTCACGCTGGCTCTTGGCCGACTCCATGTCGATGAAGTCGATCACGATCAGGCCGCCCAGGTCGCGCAGACGCAGCTGGCGCGCCACTTCATCGGCCGCTTCCAGGTTGGTGCGAAGCGCCGTTTCCTCGATGTCGGCGCCCTTGGTGGCGCGCGCCGAGTTCACGTCGATCGACACGAGCGCTTCGGTGTGATCGATCACGATCGCGCCGCCCGAAGGCAGCGGCACTTGGCGTGCGTACGCCGTTTCGATCTGATACTCGATCTGGAAACGCGAGAATAGCGGCACGTCGTCGCGATATTGCTTCACGCGATTGAGGTGATCGGGCATGACCACCTGCATGAAGTTACGCGCTTGCTCGGAGATTTCTTCCGTATCGATGAGGATTTCACCGATATCGGGTTGGAAATAATCGCGGATGGCGCGAATGACGAGGCTCGACTCGAGATAGATCAGCGCCGAGTCGCGCGGCAGTTCGATGTTGGTGGCGGCGCCTTCGACGGCGCGCCAGAGTTGCAGCAGGTAGTTCAAGTCCCACTGCAGCTCTTCGGCCGAGCGGCCGATGCCTGCGGTGCGGGCGATGATGCTCATGCCTTCCGGCAGTTCGAGCTGACCCATCGTCTCGCGCAGTTCCTGACGGTCTTCGCCCTCGATGCGGCGCGACACGCCACCGCCACGCGGGTTGTTCGGCATCAGCACGAGGTAGCGGCCGGCCAGCGAGATGAAGGTCGTGAGGGCGGCGCCCTTGTTGCCGCGCTCTTCCTTTTCGACCTGAACGATGAGTTCCTGGCCTTCGGAGAGGGCGTCCTGGATGCGCGCATTGCGCACATCGGCACCCTCGCGGAAGTACGCGCGGGCGACTTCCTTGAACGGCAGGAAGCCGTGACGGCCTTCGCCGTAGTTGACGAAGCAGGCTTCGAGGGAGGGTTCGATACGGGTAATAATACCCTTGTAGATATTGCCTTTGCGCTGTTCGCGGCCGGCCGTCTCGATATCGATATCGATGAGTTTCTGCCCATCGACAATTGCCACGCGCAGTTCTTCCTGCTGCGTGGCGTTGAACAACATGCGTTTCATGAAAACGACTCCCACCCGCCGCAGTTGCCAATGTGCAGTGCGTCGGGCACGTATCACTCGAGTTATCCAACACGCGAGGTTCGAGCCGGGAGTGGAAGAATTGCCGGGGGGTCCGGGCGATGAGGCCAACGGACGCAATGGCGCCAGCGAATACGTTATCGCGCTCACCCGGATCCGCCGAGGCACCGGAAAATTCCGGCCCGGCGCGGATCACTTCGGGCTTGCAGTCCCTACCAAGAGATACTGGACGAGAAACTTCATCAGCGTTTTCTCGGGGCGCCTGCCGACACTTTTTCTTCTTGTGACGGCGCCTCACCAAGACTCTTGCGCGAACGATACTCAGCAAAGCGATCAGCCCAGACAATCGAACCCGGGCTGACCACCAAAAAATTCTATAACCACCAACTCTATCCGCATCCCGCGCGCTGCGACCGAAGCGGCCTATGGGCCCACTTCCTGCCGACGCTGCGTGATGTGCGTGCGCTCGCTGCTCCAGGGTCACCGGACGAGCAGCCTGCCCGGGGTGCAAGTAAAATACCGTTTTGAGGTCAGCACCGACAGAGGTGGGGATTTGGCATGATTCCCGCTACCGCCACCTCTGTTGGGCAAATTATATTCATAATGAATGAGTTAGGCAAAAATCGGCAGAAAATGGTTTCGCCGGCGTCTCCGCCGCAGGTTCGACTGGTCGAAGTCGACGACGGCTCGGCCGGCCAGCGGATCGATAATTTCCTCTTGCGCGAGTGCAAAGGCGTGCCGAAAAGTCACATTTACCGCATTTTGCGTAGCGGTGAAGTGCGCGTAAACAAAGGAAGAATAGACGCTACCTATCGCCTTGTGCTTGGCGATATCATCCGAATTCCACCGGTTCGCGTTGCCGCGCCGGCTGCCGAAGCGCCGGCCTACGTTCCCGCCGCCACCTTCCCCGTGTTGTTCGAAGACGATTACCTCATGGCGATCGACAAGCCGGCCGGGGTGGCGGTGCATGGCGGCAGCGGCGTGTCGTTCGGGGTGATCGAGCAGCTGCGCCGCGCCCTGCCGCACCTGAAGTTTCTCGAGCTGGTGCACCGTCTCGACCGAGAAACATCGGGGATCCTGCTGCTCGCGAAAAAGCGCTCGGCGCTGGTCGGCATGCACGAGCAGATCCGGCACAACCGGATGGACAAGCGTTACCTGGCTTGCGTCACGGGCGAATGGCGGGACCGTCAGCGTGCGGTCAAGGCCCCACTGTATAAGTATGTGACGGCAGAGGGCGAGCGTCGCGTGCGTGTACAGGAAGACGGTCAGGCATCGCACACCGTATTTCGCATGATGGAGTCGCATCCGCCCTATACGTTGCTCGAAGCGGAACTGAAAACGGGGCGGACCCATCAGATTCGCGTTCACCTGGCGCATTGCGGTACGCCGATCGTCGGTGACGACAAGTACGGCGACTTCACGCTGAACAAGACATTGGCCCGTCCCGGCGCCCGTCCCGGCATCAAGCGGATGTTTCTGCACGCGTGGCGGCTGAAGTTCAACCATCCGGTTTTAGATACGCCGATTGCGTTGGAAGCTGCGTTACCGCCAGAATGTCAGCAATTTCTGAACCAACTTCGAGGCGCTTCTGCCGATGCCAAGCCCTGAGTTCGACCTGGTCGTGTTCGACTGGGACGGGACGTTGATGGACTCGACGCCCACCATTACCCGCTGCATCCAGGCCGCCTGCCGCGATCTGGGGCTGCCCGTGCCGTCCGACGAGATCGCGAGCCACGTGATCGGCCTCGGCCTGCGCGATGCCCTGCAAATGGCCGTGCCGTCCCTCGACCCTGCGCACTATCCGCGCCTGTCTGAGCGCTATCGTTTTCATTATTTGATAGGCGACAAGGAGACCGTGTTGTTCACCGGAATCCGTGAGCTGCTCGAAGCCTTGCGCGCGCGGGGGCGTTTTCTTGCCGTGGCGACGGGCAAGTCGCGTGTCGGTCTGAACCGGGCGCTCGAAGCCGCCGGGCTGATGCGGATGTTCGACGCAACGCGTTGCGCCGATGAGACATTTTCGAAACCGCATCCGGCCATGCTGCAAGAGCTGACGCGCGAACTCGGTCAGGACCTGCGTCGCACGGTCATGATCGGCGATACCACGCACGATTTGCAGATGGCGCACAGTGCCGGAACGTCCGCCGTGGCCGTGGCTTACGGCGGTGCGCATCCGCGCGAGCAACTGGTGGCGCTGGAGCCTGCGTATTGCGCCGGGAGCGTGGCCGAGCTGCGCGACTGGCTGCTGGAGCGCGTGTGAGCGAGTCTGTCGTGCCGCTGCCGATCTGCGCGGGCGCTGCGCTCGAGGATGGGGGGCGCGGCGTGCGTTTTGAGGTATGCGTGAGCGGTCGTCGTACCCCGGCGTTCGTGATTCGCTATGGCGGGCACGTCTATGCCTATCTCAATCAGTGCGCCCACGTGCCGATGGAACTCGACTGGTCTGAGGGGCAGTTCTTCGAAACGTCCGGCTTATACTTGATGTGCGCGACGCACGGCGCAACCTATGAGCCCGATACGGGGCATTGCGTTGGTGGCCCGTGTCGCGGCGGTGCGCTGCAGCCCGTGCACGTGGAGGAGCGCTCGGCTGACCCGAACGGGGGTGATGCCGCTCACACGACCGTCGTCTGGTGGCCCGATGCGTACATCGAAGCGCCCGGACCGTCGGCAGTCTGACGATACGACATCCCGGTTTCAATCGCAGTTTTCGCTTTTTACCCAAAGTTCTCTGGATACTTTATGGCTGACGCCCTGCCGCCTGATTCGCCCCGCACCGAACCTGGTTTTCCTCCGCCCGGTGGGCGGTCGTCGTCGGCAGCGGGGGCCGGCGCGGGCCGCGATCCGGGCGAGGTGAAGCTCTGGGAGCGCGAAATGCTGGAAAAGGTGTTGATGGCCGGCATTCGCGAGCAACGCGCGTCGCGCCGCTGGAAAATCTTCTTCCGGCTGCTGGCGCTGGCGATCGTCGCGCTTGTCATCTGGTCGATTTCCGATTTCGATGGCGGTACGGCAACGGTCGGCGCGGGCTCCGGCAAACATACCGCACTGGTCACGCTGAGCGGCGAGATCGCGCCCGACGGTCAGGCGAGCGCCCGGAAGATCAACGCGGCGCTCGAATCGGCGTTCGAAGACTCGTCGGCGGCGGGCGTGATTCTACGCATCAACAGCCCTGGCGGCAGCCCGGTTCAGGCCGGGATGATCTACGACGACATCATGCGTTTGCGGGCGAAGTACCCGAAGAAGCCGCTGTATGTCGTGGTCGAAGAGATTTGTGCCTCGGGCGGCTACTACGTTGCGGCGGCCGCCGACAAGATCTACGTCGACAAGGCGAGCATCGTCGGTTCCATCGGCGTGTTGATGGATGGCTTCGGTTTCACCGGGTTGATGGACAAGCTCGGCATCGAGCGGCGATTGCTGACGGCTGGGCGTAACAAGGGGTTCCTTGACCCGTTCTCGCCGCAGACGGATCAACAGAAGACGTATGCCCTCGACATGCTCGAGCAGGTCCATCAGCAGTTCATCGGCGCGGTGAAGAAGGGGCGTGGCAATCGACTGAAGGACGACCCGGATCTGTTCAGCGGCCTGTTCTGGACGGGCCAGCGTTCAATCGAGCTGGGTTTGTCGGACGGCCTCGGGACGGTCGATTCGGTGGCCCGCGACGTACTCAAGGCGCCGAATCTCGTCGACTACACCGTCAAGGAAAACTTGCCTGAGCGCGTGGCGCGACGTTTCGGTGCGGCCGTGGGTGCCGCGGCGATGAAGACGATGATGATGGGCGCGACCCTCTCGCTCAAGTAACGCCGACGCACCGCGGAACGCAAGCACGCAAGCGACAACGCCACGGAAGTTCTCCGTGGCGTTGTCTTTTGCGGATGCCGATAGCGGGCGTTACTGGCCCAGAAATAGGAAAATGGCGGGGCGCTTGTGCAGATCGATACGCGCCTGAGGCCATCCCTGGATCCGATGCGTGACAATCTGCTCGCCGTCCTGCGTGACGTCGACCGCGACGCACAGCAGCGTGGACGCGTCGCAGGTCTGCAGTAGCGCATCTAGCATGGCCTTGTTGCGATAGGGCGTCTCGATGAAGATTTGCGTCTGCTTTTCCTTGCGCGAGCGTTGTTCGAGTTCGCGCAAGCGCTTCGCACGATCGGCCGCGTCCGTCGGCAGGTAGCCGTGGAAGGCGAAACTCTGCCCGTTCAGTCCGCTGGCCATCAAGGCGAGCAGGATCGAACTCGGGCCGACGAACGGCACCACGCGCACCCCTTTCTCGTGCGCACGTCGCACCAGCAGCGCACCTGGGTCCGCCACGGCCGGGCAGCCGGCCTCCGAGACGAGGCCGCCATCGGCACCGGCAAGCATCGGCGCGAGGAGCGCATCGATGGCCGCTGCCGGCGTGTTGACGTTCAACTCGCGAATATCGATTTCCTGAATCGGCGTGGACACCCCGACCAATTTGAGGAATGCTCGCGTGCTCTTGGCCTGCTCGCCGACAAAATACGTCAGGCCGGCCGTCACGTTGCGGACGTCTTCAGGCAATACCGCCGGCAGGCCGCCGCGGGTGTTCGTGCCAAGCGTATTCGGGATCAGATACAGCGTGCCGCTCATGCTGGCGCTCCTGTTGCGCCGGGGCCGGGGCCGGGGCCGGGGCCTGGCAGGCGAATGCCGGTGTTCATCAACATGGTCGTGAGCGCAATCAGTGGCAAGCCGATGAGCGCGGTCGGGTCGTCATTCTCGATGGTTTCGAGCAGCATGATGCCCAGTCCTTCGGATTTGGCGGCGCCGGCGCAGTCGTAGGGGGTCTCCGCATGAAGATAGGCGGCGAGCGCCTCGTCGGGCAGATTGCGGAACTTCACCCGTGTCACGACATCTTTGGCCTGACTTTCGCCGTTGCGGGCATCGTGCACGCACAGGGCAGAGTGAAACTCGACGACCTTGCCGCGCATGTCGCGCAACTGTGTCATGGCGTTCTCGAAATTGCCGGGTTTGCCGATCTGGCGGCCTTCGAACGTGGCGACCTGGTCGGCACCGATGACGATGGCGCCCGGTCGGCGCCCGGCCACCGCCTGGGCCTTCTGACGGGCCAGGCGCAGCGAGGTATCGCGCGGCATCTCGCCGGGGGCGGGCGTTTCGTCGATGTCCGGGACGTCGACCGTGAAGGGCACGCGCAGGCGCTCGAGCAACTCACGTCGATAGCGCGATCCGGAGGCCAGGATCACGGGTGGCGGGGGATGTGCGGTCATCAGGTTTAAGTGTTTGACGAGAAACGAAAAACTATTTAGAATTCACGGCTTTTGCAATCTGGCGCTCGGTCCCGCCAGTCTGCGCGGTACGGGTCCAAACGTCCGGAAACGGTATTGGATCAAGGTGCTGCGAGTGGCAGGGGACGTTGAAAACGCGCTCAGATGCGCCAAAGGCAAGGATGAGCGTGATGAACGAATATATCGTCGATCTGTTCGAATTCGCGCGTACCGGCCGGGTGGCGGAAGGTGACGTGCAACTTGCGGCATTGCCGCGCATGGTAACCGAAGTGCCTGCCGAAGTCTCGGCGTCGGGGCGCGCCGAGGGCGTGTTCCACTGGCGCGCCGAAGGCGTCGAGAAGCAGGTGCTGCGTGCCGACGGGAAGCCCACGGTGGCGCAGTTCCTGACGCTGTCGGTCGAAGGCCCGATGTGGCTCGAATGCCAGCGATGCCTCACGCCGTACCAGGAGCCGCTCGATTCGGAGACGACCTTCGAGGTTGTGCGTGACGAAGCGGCCGCGGAAGCCCGGCCCCTCGATGAAGATGAGTTCGAGGCGTTGGTCGGCTCCAAACATTTCGATTTGCGCGAGCTGATCGAGGAAGAATTGCTGTTGGCTTTGCCGATCGTGCCCAAGCACGAGGTGTGTCCGACTGTGCACGAAAGCCTGGCCACGGGCGACGACGGGTTGACCGAA
The DNA here is from genome assembly GCF_902459665.1 of Pandoraea cepalis. Lineage (GTDB taxonomy): Bacteria > Pseudomonadota > Gammaproteobacteria > Burkholderiales > Burkholderiaceae > Pandoraea > Pandoraea cepalis. The sequence continues at coordinate 144,056 of NZ_CABPSL010000010.1, forward strand.
CCTGCCCCGCCGCCCGAAGAAGAGGATAAGCCGTCTCCGTTCGCGGCGCTGGCAGCGCTCAAGCGCTCGCCGGACAAGGACGGAAAGTAACGTGCGGCCGGGTCTCCGGCGCACCAAAGTACAAGTTTGCGTTAGTCGCACAGGTCGGGCCGACAGGCCGACACCGTAGGGCGGCGCTCGAACTGTGTTAAAATTTCGCGATATTTTGAGGAGTTATCATGGCCGTTCAACAGAACAAGAAGTCGCCGTCGAAGCGCGGCATGCACCGTTCGCACGATTTCCTGACCGCGCCGGCGACTGCCGTCGAGCCGACGTCGGGTGAGACGCATATGCGTCACCACATCTCGCCGAACGGTTTCTACCGTGGTCGCAAGGTCATCAAGACCAAGAACGACTAACTCGGCCCTCCAGGCGATACGCGCCCATCATGGCGCTGTTTGATCGTCCGATGTGGCAAAAGCGGCACTCATCCTGCCGCTTTTTTTGTTACCTGTACCGCAAGCCAATCACGTCGACATGACAGTCACCCTGACGATCGATTGCATGGGCGGAGATCACGGCCCATCGGTGACGGTGCCGGCCGCGGTTCGCTTCGTGCAGTCCACCGACGATGTCGAACTTGTGCTGGTCGGACAGCAGGAGGTCATTAACGCGCAACTCGCAAAGTTGCGCGCGACGGATCACCCGCGCCTGTCCGTGGTCAACGCGACCGAAGTTGTCGCGATGGACGACTCCGTCGAGACCGCCCTGCGCAGGAAGAAAGACTCCTCGATGCGTGTGGCGCTCAACCTGGTCAAGGACGCGCGCGCGCAAGCCTGCGTATCCGCCGGCAATACCGGCGCGTTGATGGCCGTCTCGCGCTATGTGCTCAAGACGCTGCCGGGCATCGAGCGGCCCGCCATCGCCACCGTGCTGCCGAACCAGAAGGGCGGTTACACCACGATGCTCGATCTCGGCGCGAACGTCGATTGCGAGCCGACCCACTTGCTGCAATTCGCCGAGATGGGCCATGCGCTCGTCGCGGCGGTCGATGGCAAGGAGCGTCCGTCGATCGGCCTGCTTAATATTGGCGAAGAAGTCATCAAGGGCAACGACGTCATCCGGCAGGCCGGCGAGCTGTTGCGCGGCTCCACGCTGAACTTCTACGGCAACGTGGAGGGCAACGATATCTATCGCGGCACGACCGACATCGTCGTGTGCGACGGATTCGTGGGCAATGTTGCCCTCAAGACTTCCGAAGGCCTGGCACAAATGCTCGGCGACATGATCCGCGAAGAATTCACCCGTACGTGGTGGACGAAGGTGATCGCTGTCGTTGCGCTGCCGATTCTCTCCCGCTTCAAAAGCCGCGTCGATCATCGCCGTTACAACGGGGCAGCATTGCTCGGGTTGCGTGCGCTCGTGATCAAGAGCCATGGCTCCGCCGATGCCTACTCGTTTGAATGGGCCATCAAACGCGGCTATGATGCAGTTCGCAACGGCGTGCTCGACCGTTTGTCGCGCGCCATGCATGAGAATCAGACCCAGCTCCAGGACAACAAGCCGGTGGGCGCCATTCCGGCGCTCTGACGCCGGCGGCCTCGCTCCGGCGCTCTAACCGATCATAAGATGACTCAGTCCACGATTCATTCCCGCGTCGTTGGTACCGGCAGCTACCTGCCGGCGCGCCGCGTGACCAATCAGCAGTTGGCCGACGAGCTGGCCACCCGTGGCATCGAGACGAGCGACGAGTGGATCGTTGCTCGCACCGGTATCCAGGCTCGCCATTTCGCCGCGCCCGATCAAACGAGCAGCGACATGGCGGTGGAAGCCGCCAGGCGCGCGCTCGACATGGCCGGCTTGAGCGCCAACCAGCTCGACCTCATCATCGTCGCCACGTCGACGCCGGATTTCGTGTTCCCGAGCACCGCCTGCCTCGTGCAGAACAAGCTCGGTATCGACAACGGCTGCGCGGCGTTCGACATTCAGGCGGTTTGCTCCGGCTTTGCCTACGCCATGGCGACGGCCGACAACTTCATTCGCACCGGTGCGTACCGCAACGTCCTCGTGATCGGTGCCGAGACCTTCTCGCGCATTCTCGATTTCACGGACCGCACGACCTGCGTGCTGTTCGGCGACGGTGCGGGCGCGGTCGTGTTGCAGGCGTCCAGCGAGCCGGGCATTCTGGCGAGCGCGCTGCATGCGGACGGCAGCCACGCGAACATTCTGTGCGTGCCGGGCAATGTGAGCGGCGGCGCGGTGCAGGGCGAAGCGTTCCTCTATATGGACGGCCAGGCCGTGTTCAAGCTGGCGGTGCGCGTGCTGGAAAAAGTGGCCAACGAGGCCCTTGAGAAGGCCGGTTTGGCGGCGTCGGCGATCGACTGGCTGATTCCTCATCAGGCCAACCTGCGCATCATGACGAGCACGGCCCGCAAGCTCGGACTGCCGGAAGAGAAGATGGTCGTGACCGTCGACCAGCATGGCAATACGTCGGCCGCGTCGATTCCGCTGGCGCTCGACGTCGCGGTTCGTGACGGGCGCATCAAGCCGGGCCAGAACGTCATGATCGAAGGCGTGGGCGGCGGCTTTACGTGGGGCGCCGTGCTGTTCCGCATGTAAGTGGACCCGGCGCCAAGGCGCCACGCGGACCTGACGGTGGGCCTTCGGGGCGCCGCGTGGGGCGGCGCGCCCCACGCCGCCAGGTCGGTGCGCGACAGGGTGCCGCAATGTTTCTGAATCTGACTGCAAAACCAGGCGCTATGACATTCGCTTTCGTTTTCCCGGGACAAGGTTCCCAATCGGTGGGCATGCTCGATGCCTTCGCGGACAACGCGGTAGTGCGCGAGACCCTTGCCGAAGCTTCGGATGCCCTTGGGCAGGATATGGGCAAGCTGATCGCCGCCGGCCCGGCCGAAGACCTCAATCTGACGACCAACACTCAGCCGGTGATGCTCACCGCCGCCTACGCGATGTACCGCGCATGGTTGGCCGAGGGCGGTGCCAAGCCCGCGTTCGTTGCGGGCCACAGCCTCGGTGAATACACGGCGCTGGTCGCCGCGGGCGTCATCGCGTTCAAGGACGCCGTGCCGCTCGTGCGTTTTCGCGCGCAAGCGATGCAGGAGGCCGTGCCCGTCGGGCAAGGGGGCATGGCGGCCATTCTGGGGCTGGATGACGACACCGTTCGCAATGTCTGCGCCGAAGCATCGGCCGCGGGCGTCGTCGAGGCCGTCAATTTCAATGCTCCGGCACAGGTCGTGATTGCCGGCGCGAAGGCGGGCGTGGAAAAAGCCTGCGAACTGGCGAAGGCCGCCGGGGCAAAGCGCGCGCTCGTGCTGCCGGTGTCGGCGCCGTTCCACTCGTCGCTGCTCAAGCCGGCGTCGGATCGTCTGCGCGAATATCTGGCCGACGTGACGTTCAGCGCGCCGCAGATTCCGCTCGTCAACAATGTCGATGTCGCCGTCGAAACCGACGTGGCGCGCATCAAGGAGGCGTTGGTGCGTCAGGCCGCGGCGCCGGTGCGCTGGGTCGAATCGGTCAAATGGCTCGCGGCGCAGGGGGTGACCCAAGTCGTTGAATGTGGTCCGGGCAAGGTGCTGAGCGGCCTGACCAAGCGCATCGACGGCACGCTCACCGGGCTCGCGATCACCGATCCGGCGTCGCTCGGCGACGTGCGCGCGCAACTCTCGTAAGACACAGTCAAGGGTATTTCTCTCATGAGCAAGCAACTCGATAACCACGTGGCGCTGGTGACCGGCGCTTCGCGCGGCATCGGTCGTGCCATTGCCCTCGAACTCGCTCGCCAGGGGGCGACGGTTGTGGGCACCGCCACCAGCGAAGCCGGCGCGCAGGGCATTACCGCGTATTTCAGCGAGGCCGGTGTGACGGGCAAGGGCATCGTCCTGAATGTGACCGATGCCGAAGGCGTGGCTGCGGCACTCGACGACATCCTCAAGCAGTACGGCAAGCTCGACGTCCTCGTCAATAACGCCGGCATCACGCGCGATAATCTCGCCATGCGGATGAAGGACGACGAGTGGGACGACGTGATCGACACGAACCTCAAGGCGATCTTCCGTCTGTCGCGAGCGGTCATCAAGCCGATGATGAAGGCGCGCAGCGGCCGCATCATCAACGTGACGTCGGTCGTCGGCTCGGCGGGCAACCCGGGCCAGGCCAATTACGCGGCCGCCAAGGCGGGCGTTGCCGGGATGGCCCGTTCGCTGGCCGCCGAGATTGGCAGCCGAAACATCACCGTCAACTGTGTCGCCCCGGGCTTCATCGACACCGATATGACCAAGGCGCTGGGCGAAGCGCAGCACGAGGCGCTCAAGGCACGGATTCCGCTGGGCCGCCTCGGTGCGCCGGAAGACATCGCCAACGCCGTGGCGTTTCTCGCGTCGCCGCAGGCGGGTTACATCACCGGGACGACGCTGCACGTGAACGGTGGCATGTTCATGAATTAAGGGAATTTCGTCGGAATTGTGCTGATAATGCGCAATTTTGAGCGATATTGAACATTATTTGGCGCAGGCTAACTTTGCTTGGCAAACCTGTTAAAATGCGCGCACTTGTCTGAACTAACTACCCCGGAGGGTTTGAATGGATAACATTGAGCAACGCGTCAAGAAGATCGTCGCCGAACAACTTGGTGTGAACGAAGCTGACGTCAAGAACGAATCCAGCTTTGTGAACGATCTCGGCGCCGACTCGCTCGACACGGTTGAGCTGGTGATGGCACTGGAAGAAGAGTTCGAGACGGAAATCCCGGACGAGCAAGCTGAAAAGATCACCACGGTGCAGCAAGCCATCGATTACGTTCAAGGCAATTCCAAGGCCTAAGAGGCCCGCGGAGGATCGCCTGGACGGCCGGGGTGCCGACCGGTTCCCGGCGCCAGGCATGCCTGTCAGCCGCAGGGAGCACAGGGTCGAACCCTGTCGCCTCTGTGGCTTTTGTTTTGTAAGACCCAGCAGAAGAAGGGGAGTATCGTGAGTCGTCGTCGCGTCGTCATTACCGGTCTGGGCCTGATCTCGCCGGTCGGCAACACTGTTGCCGAGGGTTGGGAGAATCTGGTCGCAGGCCGTTCGGGCATCGCCAACATCACGAAGTTCGATGCGAGCGAATTCAAGGTGCAATTCGCCGGCGAAGTCAAAAACTTCGAGACCGAGAAGTATCTGTCGGCCAAAGAAGCGCGCCGCATGGATACCTTTATCCATTACGGCCTCGCCGCAGGCATTCAGGCGTTCGAAGACAGTGGCCTCGCCGTCACCGAAGCGAACGCGGAACGTATTGGCGTGCTGGTCGGTTCGGGCATTGGCGGTCTGCCGATGATCGAAGACACGCATGACGATTTGCTCAAAGGCGGCCCGCGCAAGATTTCCCCGTTCTTCGTGCCGGGCTCGATCATCAACATGATCTCGGGCCACCTGTCGATCAAGTACGGCCTGAAGGGGCCGAACCTGGCGATCGTTACCGCCTGCACGACCGGTCTTCACTGTATCGGTCAGGCCGCGCGCATGATCCAGTACGGCGACGCCGACGCGGTGCTTGCCGGCGGTGCTGAATCTACGGTGTCGCCGCTGGGGATTGGCGGTTTTGCCGCGATGACCGCGCTGTCCACGCGCAACGACGATCCGGCGACGGCCAGCCGTCCGTGGGACAAGGATCGCGACGGCTTCGTGCTGGGCGAAGGCGCCGGCGTGATGATGGTCGAAGAGTACGAGCACGCCAAGGCGCGCGGCGCGAAGATCTACGCCGAGCTGACGGGCTTCGGCATGAGCGCCGACGCGTACCACATGACGGCCCCGTGCGAAGACGGCGACGGCGCGCTGCGCGCCATGACCAACGCGCTGCGCGATGCCGGCATCAATGCCGATACCGTGAACTATGTGAATGCGCACGGCACGTCGACCCCGCTGGGCGATATCGCCGAGACGGTTGCCGTCAAGCGCCTGATGGGCGATGCCGCCAGGAACGTCGTGGTGAACTCGACCAAGTCGATGACCGGTCACCTGTTGGGTGGCGCGGGCGGACTGGAGTCGGTGTTTACCGTGCTGGCCGTTCATCATCAGAAGTCGCCGCCGACGATCAACATCTTCAATCAGGACCCCGCTTGCGACCTGGATTACTGCGCAAACGTGGCGCGCGATCTGAAAATTGACGTCGCATTGAAGAACTCTTTCGGATTCGGCGGGACTAACGGCACGCTGGTCTTCCAGCGAGTCTAAGTTCGCGGGACGCCGCGCAGGCGTCCCGTTCCGCTGACCCACGCTCCGGTGAGTGTGCCCGGGCGTGCGGCGTAACAGACACTTCCCGCCGCGGTGGCCCGTGCTGCCGTGGAGCCATCAGGCCCGACCGGGGCCTGGCCGCCAGAGAAAATACGGATCCCAATCAGGTGAGTGAACGAGAAATCGACCAGGCGCTCGTCGAGCGCGTGCAAAAAGGCGACAAAGCCGCCTTCGAGCTGCTGGTCGCGAAATATCACCGCAAGATCATCCGCCTCGTATCGCGGCTCGTGCGCGACGCCGCCGAGGTCGAGGATGTGACGCAGGAGGCCTTTATCAAGGCCTACCGTGCCTTGCCGCAGTTTCGCGGCGAGTCGGCGTTCTATACCTGGCTGTATCGTATTGCTGTCAACACGGCAAAGAACCACCTGGCAACGCAGGGACGCCGTGCACCGACTTCGACTGAAGCGAACGCTGAAGAAGCGGAAACTTTTGCCGAGGCTGATCAACTAAGGGATATCAACACGCCTGAGTCGTTGCTGATGAGCAAGCAGATTGCTCAAACGGTCAACGCGGCGATGGAGGCTTTGCCCGATGAGCTTCGAACGGCCATTACCCTGCGGGAAATCGAGGGGTTGAGCTACGAAGAGATCGCCGAAGCCATGGGGTGCCCGATCGGAACGGTCCGTTCGCGAATTTTCCGGGCGCGTGAAGCGATTGCCAGCCGGCTCAGGCCGCTGCTGGACACGCCTGACGGCAAGCGCTGGTGAGCGCGCCGCCGGGGAAGTTATTTTCGTTAGGGGATATCATGGGATCAGCGACGGTGCAAACGCAGCGGGGGCTGCAAGCCGAGCGAATTTCCGCGTTGGTGGACGGGGAATTCGATTCGGACGAGCTGGCTGCCCTGCTGGATGAGGCTGACGCTTCCGGCCGGCCTTTGTGGGACGACTACCACCTGATTGGAGACGCCCTGCGTTCCGATGAGTTGACGTTGCCGCGATCGGAGTCGGCCTTCATGGCGGCCTTCTCGGCGCGCCTCGAAACCGAGCCTCACCTCCTCGCGCCGGCCGCACTGGCCGATGCCCAGGCAAGCGCCGCGCAGGGCGCCAAGACCGCGGGCTCGCGCGTCACCCGTATCAATCCATTCCTGCGCGTACGCCGCGTGCTGCCAACGGCGGCTGCCGCGGCGGCTGTGGCGGCGCTGTCATGGGTCGTGGTGCCGCGTCTGCAGGATCACCCAGCCGGCGGCACGCAGCCGCAGGTGTTGGCACAGGCCGCAACGCCGGTCGCCGGGGGCAGTAACCTCACGCGCGTTACGCTGTCGCAACCGTCGCAAGCCGCCGTGGCGGCCAACGGCGCGAGTGCGGGGGCACCGAACGATCTGATCGTGCTGCGCGATGCGCGGCTTGACCAGTATCTGGCGGCACATCAGCAATATGCCCCGACGCCGATCGGCCAGGGCGTTTCCCCTTATATGCGAGCCTCGGCGCAAGCGGACGAATAAATGCAGCGCCTGAGTATCGAATCCTTGCCGCGTGCGCCCATCGGGCGCACCTTCTTCCTGTTCGCCTTGCTGCTGGCGACCACGCTGCAATCGCAGGCGTGGGCCCAGGCTTCGGCGCCGACGAACGACCCGCTGATCGAGCGGCGCGAAGTCGGCGCGTGGCTCAACAAGATCCATCGCGCGGCGCAGACGCAAAACTACATCGGTACATTCGTTTATCAGCGTGGTTCGACCATGCGCTCTTCGAAGATCAGTCACTTCGCCGAGAAGGGTAACGAGTACGAAGCGCTTGAGACGCTGGACGGACGTCAGCGCCGCATTCTTCGGCAGAACGACGATGTCTACACGCTCATTCCCGAGCAGAAGACCGTGTTTCTGGAAAAGCGCGAGAGCAAGGACTCGTTCCCTGCCTTGCTCGCCACGCCCAATCGCGATGTGCTCGACTATTACGCACCGAAGCTGCTGCCGAATGAGCGCATGGCGGGCTTTGACTGCATGGTGATCGAACTCACGCCAAAGGACGAGTACCGCTTCGGCTACCGGTTGTGGGCCGATCGCAACACCGGCCTGTTGCTGCGCGCACAGACCCTCGATGCCGAAGGCCATTTGCTCGAGCAGGCGGCGTTCTCGCAGATCTCGATCGGTGTGCCGAGTGAGAAGGCGCGCATCGTGCACGCCATTCAGGCAACGCATGGCTGGCATGTCATCAAGCCGCAAATCGTACCGATGCATCTGTCCGATGCCGGCTGGAGCATCGACGTCGACAAGAAGGTGCCGGGGTTCAAGGCGGTGCGCGAAGTGCGTCGCACCATGCGATCGACGGCCGACGGCAAACCGCTGGAAGTCCAGCAGGTGGTATATTCAGACGGCATGGCCGGACTTTCGGTATTTATCGAACCGGCCACGCGAGAGCGCAAGGAAGGCCACGGCAGCGCCGGCGCGACGAATATTCTCATCAAGCGCTTTGGTGACTACTGGCTGACCTTGCTTGGCGAAGTGCCGCAGGCAACCTTGCAGCAGTTTGCTTCCAGTATCGAGTACAAACAGCCGGCGAAGTGACCGGCTGTCGGGTGGGCCGCGACCGGTGACGGTGCGGTCCGGGCAGCGAGGCACCGACAGACGCAATGCCCTGTCGGAGGGCTGGACTGCCTTCAAGCATTCCGAGACTATCGCGCACCACGATCTTCCAATGAAGAAGACCTTCCTGCTTCGTGTCATCCTTGGCGGTGCCATTGCCGCGCAATTGGCGGGGGCACCTGCTGCTTTTGCCGCCCCGGCCTCGGGGTCGGCGGCGCCACTCGTCAGCAATCTTCCCGATTTCACCCAGTTGGTCGACCGAGTCGGCCCGGCCGTCGTGAACATTCGGACGACCGAGCGCGTCAGCCGCAGTCAGAGTGGCTTGCCGCCCGGCATGGACGGCGACATGGCCGAGCTGTTCCGCCGCTTCTTCGGTGTGCCCCTGCCGCAGCAGCCGGGCCCGAAGGGCGGTACGCCCCGACGCGGCCAGCCGCAGCCGGATGAAGAGCAGAACAGCGGCGTCGGATCGGGCTTCATCGTCTCGGCCGACGGCTACATCCTGACCAACGCGCACGTGGTCGATGGCGCCGAAAGTATCTACGTCACCCTCACCGACAAACGCGAGTTCAAGGCGAAGCTGATGGGGGCGGACAAGCGCACCGACGTCGCCGTGGTCAAGGTCGACGCCAAGGACCTGCCGACCGTGCCGGTGGGCGACTCGAACAAACTGCGCGTTGGCGAATGGGTGGTGGCGATCGGTTCGCCGTTCGGTCTCGACAATACGGTAACGGCGGGCATCGTATCGGCCAAGGGCCGCGATACCGGCGATTACCTGCCGTTCATTCAGACGGACGTGGCCGTGAACCCGGGCAACTCGGGGGGGCCGCTCATCAACATGCGCGGCGAGGTGGTCGGCATCAACTCGATGATCTATAGCCAGACCGGTGGCTTCATGGGCATTTCGTTCGCGATCCCGATCGACGAAGTCATGCGCGTAGCCGACCAGCTCAAGAAGAGCGGCAAGGTCGTGCGCGGCCGGATCGGCGTGGCGATCAGCGAGGTCAGCAAGGAGGTCGCCGATTCGCTGGGGCTGCCGCGGGCGCAAGGCGCGCTGGTTCGCAGCATCGAGCCGGGGAGTCCGGCCGAGAAGGCGGGGGTGCAGCCGGGTGACATCATCATGAAGTTCGAGGGCCGGGCCGTCGATCATGCGACCGACCTGCCGCGCATGGTCGGCGAGACCAAGCCCGGTTCGAGCGCGATGCTGCAGGTGCTGCGCAAGGGCAAGAACCAGGACTTGCGCATCACCGTCGCGGAAGCCGATACCGATACGCCGAAGGCGTCCAAGGCGCAGAGCGGGAGTGCGGACACGCCCCACCCGAATGCGCTGGGCCTGGTGGTCTCCGACCTGACCGAGTCGCAGAAGAAGGACATGAAGCTGCGCGGTGGCGTGCAGGTCGAACTAGCCGAAGGTTCGGCGGGACGGGCCGGTTTGCAGCAGGGTGACATCATCCTGCGCGTGGGCGATGCAGACATCGTCAGCGCGAAGCAATTCGAGGACGTGGTCAAGGCGCTCGATCCGAAGCGCCTCGTGCCGATCCTCGTGCGGCGCGGCGATGCCACGCAATTCGTGCCGCTGCGTCCGCGCACGCCCGGTAAGTAATACCGCTGTCTCATGCATACGCCGGCGCTGACGCTCTATGGCCGCAAGTGGTGTCATCTTTGCGATGACATGCTTGCGGCGCTCGAAGCGATGCGTCCGGCGTGGAATTTCTCCGTCACCGTCATCGACGTCGACAGTGACCCGGCGCTGGAAGCGCAATACGACGAGATCGTGCCGGTGCTTGCGCTCGGCGAGCGCGAGTTGTGCCGGTATCGTTTCGACGCAGCGGCGGTCGCTGCCGCATTGCGCTCAGGTTGACGTTTCGCGCTATCCCCTCCCTGCCTCGAACGACGCCCGATCGTCCCAAGCTTCCCGCCATTTCCGATGGACTGCCGCGATACATGCGATTCCAGACGGCATCGCCACGCTTTCGGCTAAAATATCGTGTTTGCCGATTCTCTCGAAAGTCGCTGCCGAGCCGAATCCGATGGCACCGACTCTTCTCTAGCCTCGCCTCATGGACCATATCCGCAATTTTTCGATCATCGCCCACATCGACCACGGGAAATCGACCCTGGCCGATCGCATCATCCAGTTGAGCGGCGGTCTGTCCGATCGTGAAATGGAATCCCGGGTCCTCGACTCGATGGATCTCGAGCGAGAGCGTGGCATCACCATCAAGGCACAAACGGCCGCCCTGGAATACAAGGCGCGTGACGGCAAGGTGTACAACCTGAACCTCATCGATACGCCGGGCCACGTCGACTTCTCGTACGAGGTGAGCCGCTCGCTCTCCGCATGCGAGGGCGCACTGCTCGTGGTGGATGCCTCGCAGGGCGTGGAAGCGCAGACCGTGGCGAACTGCTACACGGCGATCGAGCTGGGCGTGGAAGTCGTGCCGGTGCTCAACAAGATTGATCTGCCGTCGGCCGAACCGGAGAACGCGATCCAGGAGATCGAGGACGTGATCGGTATCGAGGCAACCGACGCCGTGCGCTGCTCCGCGAAGACCGGCTTCGGCGTGGAAGAGGTGCTCGAAGCGCTCATCGCCAAGGTTCCGCCGCCCAAGGGCGATGCCGCCGCCCCGCTGCAAGCGTTGATCATCGACTCGTGGTTCGATAACTACGTGGGCGTGGTCATGCTGGTGCGCATCGTCAACGGCACGCTCAAGCCGAAGGAAAAAATTCAGTTGATGGCCACGGGCGCGACCTACCCGGTCGAGCAAGTGGGGGTCTTCACGCCGAAGTCGCAGCCGCGCCCGTCGCTGTCGGCCGGCCAGGTGGGTTTCATCATCTCGGGCATCAAGGAACTGGGCGCCGCGAAGGTCGGCGATACCGTCACGCATGCGCTGACGACCACGACCAAGCCGGCGCCCGAGGCGCTTCCGGGCTTCAAGGAAGTCAAGCCGCAGGTGTTCGCCGGCCTCTACCCGGTCGAGGCGAACCAGTACGACGCGCTGCGCGAATCGCTCGAAAAGCTCAAGCTCAACGACGCCTCGCTGCAATACGAACCGGAAGTTTCGCAGGCACTGGGATTCGGTTTCCGTTGCGGCTTCCTGGGCCTGCTGCACATGGAAATCGTGCAGGAGCGTCTGGAGCGCGAGTTCGACATGGACCTCATCACCACGGCGCCGACCGTGATCTATGAGGTGGTCGAGCGCGATGGCACGGTGACCACGGTGGAAAACCCGTCGAAGATGCCGGATCCGGGCCGTATTGAAGAAGTGCGCGAGCCGATCGTCACGGTCAACCTGTACATGCCGCAGGAGTATGTCGGCTCGGTGGTGACGCTGTGTCAGCAAAAGCGCGGCGTGCAGATCGATATGCAATACCACGGCCGTCAGGTGCGCCTCATTTACGAAATTCCGATGGCCGAGATCGTGCTCGACTTCTTCGATCGTCTGAAGTCGGTGTCGCGCGGTTACGCGTCGATGGACTACGAGTTCAAGGAGTACCGCACGTCGGACGTCGTCAAGGTCGACATGCTGATCAACGGCGACAAGATCGACGCGCTGTCGATCATCGTGCACCGTTCGGAGAGCCGCCGTCGCGGCGCGCAGGTCGCGTCGAAGATGCGCGAAATCATTCCGCGCCAGATGTACGATGTGGCGATTCAGGCGGCTATCGGCGCAAACATCATTGCCCGTGAGAACATCAAGGCTTTGCGCAAGAACGTGCTGGCCAAGTGCTATGGTGGCGACATCTCGCGCAAAAAGAAGCTGCTTGAGAAACAGAAGGAAGGTAAGAAGCGCATGAAGCAGGTGGGGAGTGTCGAGATTCCTCAGGAAGCGTTCCTTGCCATTTTGCAAGTCGAAGACAAATAACGTAGCGACAGGTCCCGCATGAATTTCGCCCTGATTCTTTTTGTCCTGGTGCTGGTGACCGGGGTGGCCTGGTTGGCCGACAAGTTGGTGTTTCAACCGGCGCGCCGCCGGGCAGCACAGGACGCCCTGGCGCAATTCGATCAACAACAGCTTGCCACGCAGGGGGCTGGCATCCAGGGCTCCGGCTCACAGGATAGCGGCGTGATCGCAAGTGCGCGTGCGAAAGTGCGCGACGACAAGCTGCGTCAGCCATGGTGGCTCGAGTATTCGGCGAGCTTCTTCCCCGTGATTCTCGCAGTGTTCGTGCTGCGCTCGTTCGTGGTCGAGCCGTTCAAGATTCCGTCGGGCTCCATGATTCCGACGCTGCTCGTGGGCGACTTCATCCTCGTGAACAAGTTCGACTACGGCATTCGCCTGCCGGTGGTCAACAAGAAGATCATCTCGATCGGTGAACCGAAGCGGGGCGATGTGATGGTGTTTCGCTACCCGAAAGATGAGTCGATGGACTACATCAAGCGCGTGATCGGCCTGCCGGGCGACGTGGTGGCCTACGAGAACAAGAAGCTCACGGTGAACGGCCAGCCGGTGCCGGAGACCGCCATGCCGGACTACTTCGACGAGGAGCATATCGCCTACTTCAAGCAGTTCGAAGAGACGGTGGGCGGCGTGAAGCACCGCATTCTGAACGACCCGAACGTGCCGCCATACATCCTGGGCGCCGACGACTTTCCGAACAAGCAGAACTGCCAGTACAACAGCCAGGGCGTGATCTGCAAGGTGCCGGAGGGCAACTACTTCATGATGGGCGATAACCGCGACAATAGCGCGGACAGCCGTTACTGGGGCTTCGTGCCCGAGCAAAACATCGTGGGCCGGGCCTTCTTCATCTGGATGAATTTCTCGAACCTCAAGCGCTTGGGCGGCTTCCAGTAAGCTTGCCGGTCGACAGGGAGGCCATCCCCCCCGGGCGACGGTTTGATTAATGCGGAAATTGGCGATAAAAGGCCGATTTCCGCATTATTATTTTCAACTTTGAATTAAATGATGCGACGGGAAAGGGGCACGGGGGAGATCGACGTATCGTCACCCCGGAAATGTCCGATCCCGCCCCCTCTCGCGAGTCCGAAAAGCCCGCCGCAAGGCGGTCCGGCCCGTCGTTTCTTGGCGACGACGCGCGCCGGGGCGGGAGCGTCGCGCTATACTTGCGCCATGCCTCAATCTCTGAACCCACTGGAAGAACGTCTCCAGTACCGCTTCCACGATGCGGAATTGCTTTGCCAAGCACTGACGCACCGTAGCCATAGTGCCGCCAATAATGAGCGGTTGGAGTTTCTTGGCGATTCCATCCTCAACTGTTCGGTCGCAGCGATCCTGTTCCGTCGCTACGGCAAGCTCGACGAAGGCGACCTCTCGCGTGTGCGCGCCAATCTCGTCAAGCAGCAATCCTTGTACGAAATCGCGCAGACATTGGGCGTCTCCGAATTCCTGCGCCTGGGCGAAGGCGAACTCAAGAGCGGTGGTTTCCGTCGCCCGTCGATTCTGGCCGATACCCTTGAAGCGCTGTTCGGGGCAATGTATCTCGATGGCGGGTTCGAGGCGGCGTATGCCGTGATCGAGCGGTTGTACACGCCCGTGCTTGAACATGTCGATCCGAAAACGCTCGGCAAGGACGCCAAGACGCTGCTCCAGGAATACCTGCAAGGCCACAAGATTGCGCTGCCGCAGTACACGGTGACCGCGACGCACGGCGCTGCGCACAACCAGCAGTTTGAGGTGGAGTGCACGGTGCCGAAGCTCGACATCAAGGCCGGCGGATCGGGCGCGAGCCGACGAGCGGCCGAGCAGGCGGCTGCCAAGAAGGCGCTGGAGGAAGTGCAGAAGATGCCGGCACTTGCCAAGCCGAAGGCCGAAAAGAGCGCCAAGGCCGCAAAGAAGCGGGCGGCGAAGGCTGCGGCATCCGAGGCGAAAATGGCGGAGAGCGTCGGGCAGATGCGCGCTGCGCCGGCCATGACGGCGCCCGTTGGCAACGGTGCCGCTCGCACGGCGACAGCACCCGCGGAAAAAACGGCCGACAAGGCAGCCGATAAGGCCACCGACAAGTCCGCCGAAAAACCTGCGGCCGAGAAGTCGGACGCCGCCAAGCAACCCCCGGCCGCCGCCTGAGCCCCATTCAGGGGGAGGGCGCGACGCGCCGCCCCCTTTCAAGAGAGTTTCCAAACATGAACGATAAGACGGATTTTCGCTGCGGGACCGTGGCGATCGTCGGGCGTCCGAACGTCGGCAAATCGACACTGCTCAACGCCCTCGTCGGTCAGAAGATCAGCATCACCTCGCGCAAGGCGCAGACGACGCGGCATCGCATTACCGGCATTTGCACCACGGACGATGCGCAGTACATCTTCGTCGACACGCCGGGGTTTCAGACGCGTCACGCCACTGCGCTGAACCGCTCGCTCAATCGCGCCGTGACCTCCACGCTGTCCAGCGTCGATGTCGTCATGTTCGTCATCGAAGCGGGCAACTTCGGGCCGGACGACGAGAAGGTGCTCAAGCTGCTGCCCGACAACACCCCGGTGCTGCTCATCGTCAACAAGTTCGATCGCATTGCCGACAGAGCGGAAATTCTGCCGTTCCTGAAAAGGGTGGGCGACCTGCGCGACTTCCGCGAGATCGTGCCGCTGTCCGCGAAGCGTCCAGACGATACCCAGCGGTTGCTTGGGGTGTTGCGTCCGTACCTGCTCGAAGGCGAGCCGATCTATGGCGAAGACGATCTCACCGACCGAAGCGAGCGGTTCATGGCGGCCGAGATCCTGCGTGAGAAGGTGTTCCGCTGGACGGGCGACGAGCTGCCGTACACAAGCACGGTGATCATCGACAAATTCGAGCAGGAAGGGGATCTGCGCCGGGTGTTCGCAACGATTCTGGTCGATCGCGACAGCCACAAGGCGATGATCATCGGCAACAAGGGGGCGAAGCTCAAACAGATTTCCACCGATGCCCGTCTCGATATGGCGAAGCTCTTCGACGGGCCCGTGTACCTGGAAGTCTGGATCAAGGTGAAGGGTGGCTGGGCCGACAACGAGGCCGGCCTGCGGGCGTATGGCTACGAGTGAACCTGACACCTTACGTGACGAGATTGCACCGCCGGACGATGTGACGTTGGCGGCAAGCAGCGCCTCGGCTGCCGGTGCGCCGCTGATGTCGGTCCCTCGTACCTCGCACGCCGGGGCAATCGGAGCGCGGCCGGCTCGCCAGGCGCGCAGTGCGCGCGCGCGGAGTGTCGACGACGATGCGTCGGACGCATTCCAGCACGCCGAAGCCACCGCCGATACCGTCAAGCGCGAAGCGAAACGCGTGCGCCGTGCGCCATCGCCCGCCCGGGCGGCCGAGCGCGAGCAAAGCCGCGTGACCGAGCAGCCCGGCTTTGTGCTGCACAGCTATCCCTACCGCGAAACCAGCCTGATCATCGACGTGCTCACGCGCGACCACGGCCGCGTCGCGCTCGTGGCGAAGGGGGCCAAACGTCCGCACTCGGCGCTGCGTGGCGTACTCCAGACGTTTCAGCCGCTCTCACTCGCCTGGCTTGGCAAGGCAGAGCTGCGTACGCTGACCAAGGCTGAGTGGGTTGGCGGATTGCGTCCGCTTGAAGGCGATGCGCTGCTCAGCGGCTTCTACCTGAACGAATTGCTGGTGAAGTTCTGCGCGCGCGACGATCCGCACGACAAGCTCTTCCAGCACTATCTGACCACGCTGCATCATCTCGCGCATGGTGAGCCGGCGGGCATCATCCTGCGGGCATTCGAGCGCGTGCTGCTGCGGGAGACCGGTTACGCCGTGGCGTTCGACCGCTGCACGCAGACGCGCGGCAAGGTCGCGCCCGAGCGCCGCTACGTGTTTCATCCCGACCGGGGGGTACGCCCGGCGGGCGGCGATGAACCGTCGGACTGGCCGGTCGTCATCGGGCAGACGTTGCTCGACATGGAGCAAGACGATTATTCCCGGGCGCAGACCGTGCAGCAAAGCAAGCTGCTCATGCGCTTTCTTCTCAACCACCACTTGGGCGGCGTTCCGCTCAACACGCGGCAGATCCTGCTCGACCTGCAAAAACTATGAGCCTCTTCTTCCACGGCAACCCCATCGACCTCGGGGTGAACATCGATCACGTCGCCACGGTGCGCAACGCGCGCGGCACGGCCTATCCCGACCCGGTCCGGGCGGCATTGCTGGCGGAAGCGGCGGGCGCCGATGTCATCACGCTGCACCTGCGTGAAGACCGTCGTCATATTCGCGACGACGATGTGGCGAATCTGCGCGACAAGTTGCTCACGCGGATGAACCTCGAGTGTGCCGTGACGGACGAGATGCTGGCGATCGCATGCCGCACCAAGCCGCACGACGTTTGTCTGGTGCCGGAGCGTCGTCAGGAACTGACGACCGAAGGCGGGCTGGACGTCGTCGGTCAGTACGACCGTGTGGCTGCCGCGACGCAGCAACTCGGCGAAGCGGGCAGCCGTGTGTCGCTGTTCATCGATCCGGACGAAGCGCCGATTCGCGCGGCGGCGCGCATGGGCGCGCCGGTGGTCGAGCTGCACACCGGCCGCTACGCGGAGGCGCACGACGAGGCCACGCGCGAGGCCGAGTTCGCCCGCATCGAACGCGCCGTCGCACTCGGTCTGTCGTTGGGCCTGCGCGTCAACGCCGGACATGGCTTGCATTATGAAAATGTGCAGCCGATCGCCGCGATCGAAGGCATTTCCGAACTGAATATCGGACACGCGATCGTCGCCCACGCCCTTTTCGCGGGCTGGGAGAACGCCGTGCGCGAGATGAAGGCCATCATGGTCGCCAGCCGCATTGCGGCGCGCGGCTGAGTCACGACGCCTTTCCTCCCACCATCAGGCGCTGCCCATGAGCGATCCGACGATGCCGTCGCCTTCGTCCCCCGACGTGCCGCCACCAGGCGAGCATGCCGCTGGCCCTGAGTCCGGGGGCACGGCGATTTACGGCGTAGGCACGGACATCCTCCAGATCAGCCGTGTTGTCGGCGTCATGACGCGCACCCATGGGCGGTTTGCCGAGCGTGTGCTGGGGCCCGAGGAACTCAAGGTTTATCACGCGCGTCAGAGCCGGTCCGCCGTGCGCGGACTCGCGTATCTGTGCACGCGCTTCGCGGCGAAAGAGGCCGTGTCGAAGGCCATCGGGCTGGGTATGCGGTGGCCGATGACGTGGCGTGCCGTGCAAACGCTCAATGCGCCGTCGGGCAAGCCGGTCGTGGTGGTGTCGGGCGAGTTGGTGCAGTGGCTGGCCGAGCGGCAACTGTCGATCGAGATTTCGATCACGGACGAGAAAGAGTATGCGGTCGCCTTTGCGATCGCATCACGTAATGTAGGCAACATTCGCAATATTGCATCGGAGAAAACGCAATGACGAAGCGCAGGCCGGGCCCGGTGATGCTGGACGTCGTCGGGCTGACCCTCAGCGAAGACGACGTCCGTCGCATCGACCATCCGTTGACCGGGGGGGTGATCCTGTTCGCCCGCAACTTTGACGATCGCGCGCAACTGTGCGCGCTCACGAAGCAGATTCGCGACCTGCGCGACGACATCGTGATCGCTGTCGATCATGAGGGCGGGCGCGTGCAGCGCTTTCGTACCGACGGCTTCACGCACCTGCCGGCCATGGGCAAGCTGGGCAAGCTCTGGCACGACGACGTGTTCAAGGCGACGCGCGTGGCGACGGCGGTCGGCTATGTGCTGGCGTCCGAATTGCGCGCGTGCGATATCGACCTGAGCTTCACCCCCGTGCTGGACCTGGACTACGGAACGTCGGCGGTTATCGGCGATCGTGCGTTTGACGCCGACCCGCGGGTGGTGGCCATGCTGGCCAAGAGCCTCAATCACGGCCTGCTTCTCGCCGGGATGGCGAACTGCGGCAAGCACTTCCCGGGGCATGGTTTCGTGGCGGCCGACTCGCACCACGAAATTCCGGTCGACGAGCGCTCGCTCGACGAGATCCTCAGCGTCGATGCGCAACCGTATGACTGGCTCGGCATGTCGCTGGCGGCGGTCATGCCGGCGCACGTGATTTACCCGCAGGTCGATCCGAACCCCGCCGGATTCTCGGCCAAGTGGCTCAAGGAAATCCTGCGCGGCAAGTATGCGTTCGACGGTGTGATTTTCAGCGACGACCTGTCGATGCAAGGGGCGAGCGCCGCCGGCGATGTCGTGACGGCGGCGCACGCCGCCATGGCGGCCGGCTGCGACATGGTCCTCATCTGCAACAGTCCGGAAAAGGCGGACCGATTGCTGCATGAGATGAAGTCGGTGCCCGATACCGCGTCTCAGCGCCGCATCAAGCATCTGCAGGGCCGCGGCAAGGTGCACGGCTGGGAAAAGATGCTCGCGCAGCCGGAATATCAGGCGGCGAAGCGTCTGATCGTGGAGACGTTCGGCGCGTAAGCGAGACACGCCTGCCAAACAAAAAAGCGCTCAACCCTGACGGGAAGAGCGCTTTTTTTGTTGCCTGACGGTCGCGGATCGCGCCGCGTCGTCCGTAGACGGCGCGGGCGGCGTCGCAATCGCTTAGACGCGGCTGCGGTACTCGTCGGTACGCGTATCGATTTCGATCTTGTCGCCGGTGTTGACGAACAGCGGCACCTGGATTTCCAGCAGATCGTTGATCTTGGCGTTCTTCAGCACGCGGCCCGACGACGTATCGCCCTTGACGGCCGGTTCGGTGTATTCCACAACGCGCACGAGCGAGGTCGGCAGGTCGACCGAGATGGCCTTTTCATTGTAGAAAACGACTTCGCACTTCATGCCGTCTTCGAGGTACTTGATCGCGTCGCCCATGTTTTCGGCTTCGACTTCGTACTGGTTGTAGTCGGCGTCCATGAACACGTACATCGGGTCGGCGAAGTACGAGTAGGTCACTTCCTTCTTGTCGAGCACAACGACGTCGAACTTGTCGTCGGCCTTGTAGGCGAATTCGCCACGGCCTTCGCCCATCAGCTTCTTGTACTTCATCTTGACGACGCTGGAGTTGCGGCCCGACTTGACGTATTCGGTCTTCAGCACGACATTGGGCTCACCGTCGATCATGACGACGTTACCGACGCGGAGTTCTTGAGCGGTTTTCATAAAAAACGAGATCCTGTGACGAAATAAGCGATTTGCCGCTTGTTGAGCGCTTCCATACGCCCACTCGCCGCTTGATTCCCGCGCCCGCCTGGAAACGGTCCGGTGCAGCAGGTTCAGCAGCAAAGCGTTGAAAAACCAGCTATTTTACCTGATTTTCGGCGAAGCTTGCCAACTGTCGCGCGAGGTCGGGGAGGGCCGCCTGCCTGCTTGCCCACGCGCGCGCATGGCGATTGAGCTCGGGCAGGACGGCGGCCAGTGCCGGCCAGTCGGGCGGGGTGCTCGCGTAGCCGTTCCAGAGATGCCAGAAAGTGCGCAGCGCCTCGCGTGCGTCGTGTCCCAAGGCGCCGGTTGCCGGCGATTCGGCGCTCGGATCGCTCAGATAGCGGTCGAGAAACGCGTCGAGTTTCACGTGGTGCGCGTTGTCGTCCTGCGGGTAGATATGCCAGACGAGCGGCTTCGCCGCCCATTGCGCGCGCACGAACGAATCTTCTCCACGCACGAAATTGAGATCGCACGCCCACAGCAGCGCGTCGAACTCGGATTGCGCAACGAATGGCAGCCCATACGCCGTCAGTGCTCCTTGCGTTGCACAGTCGCGTGGCGCCAGTACCTCGCGGCCAAACCACGCGCCGACCGACGGTGCGATCCGACCTGGCGGGACCAGGCAGACGATGGGCGTCTCGCTGGCGGCCCATTGCGCAAGCAACCCCGGAAGCGCGGCGTTTTCATACGTGAAAAGCGATACCACCAGCGTGTCCCTCGGTGCGCCCGGGAGTCCGAGCGTGCGCTGCCACCAGGCGTCGCGAAGCGCCGGCGATGCAAGGAAGGCGTCTCTGCGCGAGAACAGCTCCCGTTCGCGCGCGAGCCCACCCGTGCGCTCCGTGAAGCCCGGGAAGAAGAACGTTTTGACGAGCCCCAGTTGCGGGTGTATCGACTTTTGCAGATGACATCCCTCGACCCAGTCTTCTGCGCTCAGGTACTCGAGGTTGATCCACACCGGCGCGTGTCCCGCCTGTTTGCGCACATGCATCGCCTGAACGCAGGCGTCGGGAATCTGGCAGGCAAACGCTTCGATGACGACATCGCCCGGCGCATTGTCGTCGGTGACCGGGCCGAAGTCGGCATCCCATCGGCGTACGTCCACGCCGTCGCAGCGTTGCCGGGCCAGGGAGGGATCGATGTCGGGGCGCAGGTGACGGAAGCTCGCGAGGTCGTCGACCCATAGCCGCACCGACCAGCCATGTTCGCGCACGAGTTGTCGCGCGAGCCGCCAGCACACGCCGATGTCGCCGAAATTGTCGACGACGGTGCAGAACAGATCGCAGCGCGGCACCAGAGGCAGGGTGGTTGCGGCGGGCGAGAACGTAGTGGGCAGGGACATTGAGAGGCGGCAACCCGGATTGGTCTAAACTTCGGATTCTAGTCCCTGCGCCTGCTGGCGACGCGTGACGATGCCATCGCACACCATTTGCGTGCCGCCGCGATCGCACGGTTTCGCCCCCGGGGACGCTCCGATGCCTGAGTTCATGACTGAAGACGCCCACGACGTCACGCCGCCGCGCAAGTCCCGCAAAGCCAAATCCGCCACGGCCCCCGCGGTCGCCACGACGGCGGATGCCGCTCAGCCCCCCGCCGAGGCGTCGCCCGACAGCGCGGCGTTCGACGCCCGCACGGTGCTTGCCCAGTTGCCGAACCTGCCTGGCGTCTATCGCTACTACGACGCAGCGGGCAGCGTGCTGTACGTCGGCAAGGCTCGCAATCTGAAGAAGCGCGTGTCGAGCTACTTCAACAAGACGCAGCTTTCCCCACGCATTGCGCTCATGGTTGCGCGCATCGCGAAGCTCGAGACGACTGTCACGCGCTCGGAGACCGAAGCGCTGCTGCTTGAGAACAATCTGATCAAGGCGCTGCATCCGCGTTACAACATCCTGTTTCGCGACGACAAGTCGTATCCGTTTCTCAAGCTCACGCAGCACAAGTATCCGCGCATGGCCTACTATCGCGGCTCGGTGGATCGCCGTGGACAGTATTTCGGACCATTTCCCAGCGCCTGGGCCGTGCGCGAGAGCATTCAGATCCTGCAGAAAGTATTCCAACTGCGTACCTGCGAGGACTCCGTCTTCACGAATCGCACGCGGCCGTGCCTGCTGCATCAGATCGCGCGGTGCAGCGCGCCTTGCGTGGGCGCCATTCAGGATGAAGATTACGCACGCGATGTGAATAACGCGGCGGCGTTTCTCTCGGGGCGTCAGAGCGAAGTGCTCAGTGCGCTCGAAGCGAAGATGATGACGTACGCTCAGGCGCTCCAGTTCGAGCAGGCCGCCGTGGTGCGCAATCAGATGCAGGCGCTCTCGGGCGTGCTGCAACAGCAGTCCGTCGAGACGGCGGGGGATGTCGATGCCGATATCCTCGCCGTCGCCTATGCGGGCGGGCGCGCGTGTGTGAACCTCGCGATGGTGCGGGGTGGGCGCCATCTTGGCGACAAGGCGTATTTTCCGGCGCACGTGGAGCGCGGTGTCGAAGGCGGGATTGCCGACGAGTTCGAGCCGGACGAGGCACTCGCGCCGGACACGTCCGAGGCCAACGCGGACGATGCCGCCACACCGGCGCGCGAGATCGCCAACGACATGCCGTCGGATACCCCGTTGGCATCGCTCGAATCGCGTTTGCTCGAGGCCTTCGTCGCGCAGCACTACCTGGGACAGTCGGTGCCGCCGGTACTGGTCGTGAGCCATGCGTTGCCGAGCGACGAGTTGCTCGCCGCGTTGTCCGAACAAGCGGGCAGGCGCATTGCGATGGTGCGTCAGCCGCAGGGGCAACGGCGTGCCTGGCTCGACATGGCGCTGCAGGGCGCGCAGCTCGCGCTCACGCGATTGTTGACGGAGCAGGGGAGTCAGCAGGCGCGCACGCACGCGTTGGTGCAAACGATCGGACTCGACATCGACGATCCGGCGCGGCTGCGGGTGGAGTGCTTCGACATCAGCCACACGCAAGGCGAGGCGACGCAGGCGTCGTGCGTGGTGTTCCATCATCACAAGATGCAGACGAGCGAATACCGGCGCTACAACATCGCGGGCATTACGCCGGGCGACGACTATGCGGCAATGCGTCAGGTGCTCACGCGCCGCTATGGTCGTTTGATGGAGGCGGCCGCTCACGTGAGCGATGCGGCCGATCCGTCCTCCGTGGCCGCCGACGTGGCGCGCGCCGAAGCCGAGACGCGCGTGCTGCCGGACGACGGCGCGGCGCTGCCGGCCGGCGAGTCTGCCGATGCAGGCGCCGCGACGGCCGCGCCCGACGCGTCTGACGGCGAAGCGAATTTACCGCAGCTCGTGCTGATCGACGGCGGCAAGGGGCAGGTCGAGGTGGCGCGCCAGGTGTTCGTCGAACTGGGGATCGACATCGGTCGATTGGTCGGCGTGGCGAAGGGCGAGGGCCGCAAAGTGGGGCTTGAGACGCTCATCTTTGCCGATGGACGCGCGCCGCTGGAATTGGGGCGCGAGAGTGCCGTGCTGATGCTGATCGCGCAGATTCGTGACGAGGCGCACCGGTTTGCGATCACGGGCATGCGGGCCAAGCGCGCGAAGGCGCGTCAGACGTCACGGCTCGAGGAGATCGAGGGCATCGGAGCGAAGCGCCGTCAGCGCCTGCTGATGCGGTTCGGCGGGTTGCAAGGGGTGGCGTCGGCCAGCGTGGACGAACTGGCCAGTGTCGACGGCATTTCGACAACGCTCGCCGAGCAGATCTATCGCCAACTGCACTGACGCGCGCAGCGCGTCACGTATCGCCGTGGAACAGCAGGCGCATGACGGTCTCGTTGTCGACGGTCTCGCCGGACAGCGTGCGGGCGAGCAGCTCGCCGCCGACAACGGGTGGCGCAAAAATCATGTCGGGTTGAACACGTTTGAGTTTGCTCAGGTGCTTGCTGTCGTTGACGGACGCGATCGTGCGCACCGTTGGCGCGATCTCTTTCGCGGCGAGCACGATGAAGGCGTTCTCCGAGTCGTCGGCACGCAGGGCGAGCACGGCCTTGGCGCGTTCGATGCCGGCGTGGGTGAGCACGGTGTTGTCGCTGGCATCGCCGTGCATGACATCCGCCTCCTCGGGATACGGGTTATCGCTCCCGCTCGCGATGATGACCGTGACCGGCCAGCCGCGCTTGGTGAGTTCGTGGTGCACGTTGATCGCGAGCGGCGATGCGCCGGCCACGATGAAGTGGTTCTTTCGTATCACGTGAGTGAACCTCCCCGAGAGAATTTTCTTAAGGTTGCCGCCGACGAGCGGGCCGATGACGACGGTCAGCGACGTTGCGAAGACACTGATCCCGAAGACGATGACCGAGGCGGTGAACAGGCGTGCGTCGACGCTGTGCGGGACGATGTCGCCGTAGCCGACGGTCGTCATCGTGACGATGGCGAAGTAGAACGCCGTGGCCAGGTCGGTGACGGGCGGCGCGAACTCGTGGCCGAGATACATGGTGCCGAACGTGGCGTAGACGAGCAGCGCGAACACGGCGACGAGCGTGTAGAGCGTGGCTGCCGCGAAGCTGGCGCGGTCGAATTCCCGCCAGTACCAGAGCAATAGCGCAATGCAGGCGAGCGAGAGCGCGAACGTCAGGTCGAAGCGAAGGTTCAGGTGGAAATTGATGGTGGCGGCCAGCACGAGCATGACGAGCGTGAAGGCCCAGGCGGTGCGCGCGCGGATGACGAGTCCGCAGGCGAGCGCGATGAGCGACAGGCCGGAGAGCGCACGGGGCAGATGCGAGAAGTCGATGCGCTCGATGGCGTTCAAGCCGAAGAGCAACCGCGGCAGGTGGCTGGCTTCGATGCGCGCGAGCGCCGAGAGGTCGCCGCGCACGAAGAGATCGATGAGCAGTGAACCGGGCACGCGCAGCAGCACGGAAGCGACGAGCAGCAGGCCGTCGATCCCGACCAGTGCCGCGATGAGGATGTGGGGTGACAGCAGCGGTCGTCGTAGTGTGGGCAAGGGCCAGGGCGGTTTCACGAGATCGGCGCTATTGGCGGAGGGTTGCAAGCAAGATAGGGGCACACCGACGCACATGTCAACCGCTGCGCGGCGCCTCGGCCTTGTCGCTACGGGGCAGACACGGCACAATGCGGGTCTGGTACGGCTGCCGAGGGCGCCGTGTGTCGACCGCCGTTTGCCGAACTCATGCTGCCATGCCCTTTAACGTCCCGATATTACTGACCTGGCTCCGGATCGTGCTGATTCCGCTGGTGGTCGGCGTCTATTACGTGCCGCCGACCTGGTTGTCGCCGGTCGAGATGAATTGGGTGGCCTGCGGCGTGTTTGTGCTGGCGGCGCTGACCGACTGGTTCGATGGCTTTCTCGCACGGCGCTGGAACCAGACGTCGGCGTTCGGCGCGTTCCTGGACCCGGTGGCGGACAAGCTGATGGTCGCGGCGGCGCTGCTGATGCTGTTGCAGATGGGGCGGATCAATGCGTTGGTGGCGTTGATCATCATTGGCCGCGAAATCACGATTTCGGCGTTGCGTGAGTGGATGGCGCAGATTGGCGCGTCGCGCAGCGTGGCGGTGCATCAGTTGGGCAAGGTCAAGACGGCGGCGCAGATGGTGGCGATTCCGCTGTTGCTGTTCAACGGCACGGTCGTCTGGGGGGCGTGGCACTTCGACTCACGGTTCTGGGGGACATGGCTGATCTACGTGGCGGCGATTCTCACGTTGTGGTCGATGATGTATTATCTGCGCCGCGCGTGGCCGCAGATTCGAGAGCGGGGCGCGGGCAAGATGTGAGTGCAAGTCCCTGAAGACGCGGGATTTGCGCGGTCGGAGAGAATAATCTTCACAAATTTTCGGTGCGGATGCTTGACACTGAATCACGGTTTAGACATAATCTCCTTCTCGCTGCTACGGCGCTAGCCCAGCAGCGAAGTTTTAAGAAACGGTTGGATTGGTAGTACGCATGACAATGCGGGAGTAGCTCAGTTGGTAGAGCGCAACCTTGCCAAGGTTGAGGTCGCGAGTTCGAGACTCGTCTCCCGCTCCAGTTTTCACACTGGACATTGAGTGAAGCAATCCTTGGTGTTCGGTGTCATGCGGGAGTAGCTCAGTTGGTAGAGCGCAACCTTGCCAAGGTTGAGGTCGCGAGTTCGAGACTCGTCTCCCGCTCC
>NZ_CABPSL010000011.1 GCF_902459665.1 Pandoraea cepalis
TCGCCACGCCCGCTTCCTTCAGGCGCACCGCCTCCTCCACCGCGATTTCGTCGAACGGATTCATCGACATCTTCACGCTCGCGATGTCGACGCCACTGCCGTCGCTCTTCACGCGAACTTTTACGTTGTAATCCACTACCCGTTTGACGGGGACAAGCACCTTCATGCGGAACTCCCTTGATTCAGAAAACCCGGGCGGCGAGCCACGACGACGGCGCCAGGCCCCCGGGAACGTACGACCTTACTCGATCTCGCGCCCTTTCGTTTCAGGCAACAACAAGGCGGTAATCAGCACGACAAGATAGGCACCGCCGGCAAACATGCCGATGGCCGCACCAAGACCGCTGGTCTTGGCCAGATAACCGACCAGACTCGGGAATAGCGCACCGAAGCCGCGCCCGAAGTTGTAGGTGAAACCCTGACCATTGGCGCGCACCGCCGACGGAAACAGCTCGGTCAAGTAAGCCCCCATGCCGCTGAAAATGCCCGACGCCGCGAAGCCCAGCGGGAAGCCGAGGATGAGCATCTGATCATTGCTCAATTGAAGCTGGGTATAAGCGTAGATGGTCACGCCCGACAGCACGGCGAAAATCAGTAGGTTGGCCCGACGCCCCAGACGGTCGGTCAGATAAGCCCCCGTCAGATAGCCGATGAACGACCCCAGAATAATCACGAGCAAATAGCCGCCAGTGCCGATGACCGACAGATGACGCTCCGTCTTCAGGAACGTGGGCAGCCACGTCGTCACGGCGTAGTACCCGCCCTGCACGCCAGTACACAGCAACGCAGCAAGCGCCGTGGTCTTGATGAGCGACGGCGAGAAAATCGCCCATGCCGACGTGCGCTGGGCCGCGGCGGCTTCCTGCTTGCGTGTGCGCTCGAACAGCGCCGGTTCCGGCACATTCTTACGGATGAAGAGCACGAACAGCGCCGGAATCACGCCAATCCAGAAGAGTACGCGCCAGGCATAAGTCTCGGGCAGCAACGAGAAAGACGCCGTGTAGCACAGCGCCGCCACCGCCCAGCCGATGGCCCAGCCGCTTTGCACGGTGCCGACGGCGCGCCCGCGATACTCGGTGCGCACGATCTCGCCCATGAGCACCGACCCCACCGCCCACTCGCCGCCGAATCCCAGCCCCTGCAACGCGCGCAGCACGAAGATCTGCTCGAAGTTCTGTGCGAAGCCGATCAGGACTGTGCAGATCGAGAACCAAAGAATCGTCGCTTGCAGAATGCGCACGCGCCCAAAGCGGTCGGCGAGCACGCCCGCCAGCCACCCGCCGATGGCCGAGAACAACAGGGTCACGGTGGCCAGCATGCCGGCCTGCGCCTTGTCGATCTGGAAGACGGTGATCAACGTCGTGATGACGAAGGTGAACACCATGAAGTCGAGCGCGTCGAGCGCCCAGCCGCCGAACGCCGCAACAAACGTGCGCCGCTCCGTCTTGTTCATCTGCCGATACCAGTCCATCTTGTCTCCTCGTGAAGTTTTGAAGTGCTTTGAAGTGGGGGTCGTACGCGGGCGCGCGGTGCGCCCGACAATGCCGGCAAGGTCAGTGCATCAGGCCGTGGTCGGAAAACCGTAGAGACGCGCCGGGTTGTCCACGAGAATGCGGCGGCGTGTGTCGGCGTCGGGCGCCCACAGCGGCAGCAGATTGCGCAACGCCCCAGTGTTCGGCATACGCGTGAGCGACACATGCGGCCAGTCGCTGCCCCAGACCATGCGATCGGGGGCGTCTTCGATCAACGCTTGCGCAAACGGCGTGACGTCGTCGAACGTCGGGAAACGCTCGCTGATGCGATAGGCGCCCGAGAGCTTCACCCAGTACCCGTGATCGCGCACGAGCGCGCGCAGTGCGGAAAAGCCTGGGGCATCAAGCCCCTGCGCCACCGGCGTGTGCCCCATGTGATCAACGATGCCCGGCACCGGCAGCTTCGTCATGCGCGGCATCAGCTCGGGCAACGTGCTCACATCCATCAGGAACTGCATGTGCCAGCCAAGATCCTTGATTCGATGCGCGAGCGTTTCCATCGCCTTGAAGCCGATGCCGCCCCCGAACAGCACGTTGATGCGCAACCCGCGAACGCCCGCCGCGTGCATCGCCTCGAGTTCGGCGTCGGTCACGTCCGGCGAGACCACCGCGATACCGCGCAGACGGTCGGGATGGCGGCGCAGCGTCTCGAGCAGGTAGCGGTTATCCGTGCCGTACACGCTGATTTGCACTAGCACGCCGTAGGTCATGCCGGTGGCATCGAGCATCGCGAGGTACTTGTCTTCTGGCGCGGGCGGCGGCGTATAGCTGCGCTCGGGCACCATCGGGTACGCATCGCTCGCCGCGACCACGTGCGCGTGCGTGTCGACGGCGCCGAACGGCACCACGAACGACGGCGGATCAATCTCGGCCAGCGGGCCGAGGCACAGCGGCGCGCCGGCGGCGGGGGTGACAATCATATCGACTCCTCAAGGGATGCGAGGGCGACGCTCGGAACGTCGGGCGCACGCCGGGGGAAAACAGATCGAGCGCCGGGGACGCCGGCACTCATCGACAAAGCACGCGCTTACAGCAGCTTGCCCGGATTCATGATGCCGGCCGGATCGAACACGGCCTTGATCTCGCGCATCAAGCGCAACTCCAGCGGCGACTTGTACTTCGCGAAGGACGCGCGCTTGAGCTGCCCGATGCCATGCTCGGCGCTGATACTGCCGCCGTAACGCACCACTTCGTCGAGCACTTCGGCGGTGATCGCCTCGCCGTGCTTCGCCATGAAGTCGGCCGCCTCGCCCGCGGGACGCGACAGGTTGTAATGCAGATTGCCGTCGCCGAAATGCCCGAAGATGAAGGGACGCACCTGCGGGCACACGCGCCGCACGCGCGCTTCGGCGCTCGTCATGAAATCCGGAATCGCTTCGATGGGCAGCGAAACGTCATGCTTGAGGTGCGGTCCGTCGGCGCGCTGCGCCTCGGAGATTTCCTCACGCAACTTCCACATCGCCTCCACCTGCCCGAGCGTGGACGACACCACGGCGTCGGCACACAGATCGCGCTCGATGGCCGTCTCGATCACGCGCTCCAGCAAGGCGGCCAGCGCTAGTTCGTCCGCCGTATCGGCCAGCTCGATCAGCACGTAGCCGGGGTGCCGCTCGCCGAATGGCGCACGCACGTCGGGCACATGCGCCATCACCAGGTCGACACACTCGCCCGTGAAGAACTCGAACGCCTGCATGCGCGGGCCGCACGCCGCAAACAGCAATTCATACAAGGCCAGCGCCTGACGCGGCGACGTGACCGCGGCAATCACCACCTGACGCACGGGGGTCGGCGCATACAGCCGCAATGCTGCGGCAGTGATCACACCGAGCGTGCCTTCCGAGCCGATGAGCAACTGCTTGAGGTCGTAACCGGTGTTGTCCTTGCGCAGGGTGCGCAGACCATGCAGGATCTCGCCGTTCGGCAGCACGGCTTCGACGCCGAGCACCAGTTCGCGCGTCATGCCGTAGCGCACGACGTTCACGCCGCCGGCGTTGGTCGCGAGGTTGCCGCCGAGCTGACACGAGCCCTCGGCCGCGAGACTGAGCGGCAGCAGGCGGTTTGCATCGCGCGCGACGCGTTGCAGGTCTTCGAGAATGCAGCCGGCCTCGGCCACCAGCGTGTTGGCGATGGTGTCCAGACTGCGCACGGCATGCATGCGATCAAGACTGAGCACCACGTTCTGCGCCGACGCGTCGGGCGTGGCACCACCGCACAGCCCCGTGTTGCCGCCACGCGGCACGACCGGCGTGCCCGTGCTCTGACATAGCGCGAGGATCTTCGCGACGTCTTCCGTCGTGCGCGGACGCACAACCGCCTGGGCGTTGCCGCGATACATGCCGCGCCAGTCGACGAGCCACGGCGCAACGTCGTCGGGGGAGGTGAAAACGCTGTCGGCGCCGACGGCGTCGACAAGGCGCTGAGCGAAAGCAGTGAGGGGCATAGGGTCGCGCGTCGGGGGTTACGGTGCGGAGGATGGGATCTGACGACGGGTCAGGCGCGGGTCGACGCGATGGCGCCGGTAATGATGTCGCGCTCGGGCAGCGTCAGCCCGAGACGCGCCGAAGCACGCAGCAGATGCGAGAGCGACGCCGCGCGCGCCAGCAGCGGATCGCGCGCCTTGATGGCGTTGAAAACGGCCACGTGCTCCTGATGCACCTGCGCGGCGAGTCCCTCGTGGCGCAGCGTGTTCGAACGCGCCGCTTGCACGACCTGCCGCATCTGCAGGTTCAGGTACTGAAGAAGATCGGCGTAATAACGATTGTGCGTGGCACGCGCAATCGCGGCGTGAAACGCGGTGTCGTACTCCACGCCATTGTCGGCGTGGTACAGATTCGTCTCGAGTTTCTCCAGGATGTCGGCGAGTCGGCGAATGTCATCGTCGGTATGACGCACTGCGGCGAGTGCGGCGGCCGTGCTCTCCAGATCGAGACGCAGCTCGTAGACGCTCGCGAGGTCGGCAGCGTCTTGCCCGGCCGGCACCTGAAAACCGCTCGACGGCGTGCGCGCCTTCACGGTCACGCCCGCCCCCTGTCGGCTGTCGATCAATCCTTGCGCGCGCAGGCGCTCCGTCACTTCGCGGATCACCGCTTGGCTCACGCCGTACGTCTCGGCGAGTTGCTTGCCGGTCGGCAGCTTGGTGCCGATCGGATATGTCCCTTGCCGGATCGCCTCCTGCAACTGCTGCGCGACTTGTTCGGTCAAGGTCTTGGGCTTGGTGGTCATGCGCTCACGTCACGGAATATTTTTCTGGTTTGCATGTTATATGAAAACTTTTGACAGTCATCACCGAGTTAACCCTAGGTGCGCATCTCGTCTCCCGGTCCAGAAAAGACAAAGGCGGTGAGGGAGATTCCCTTCACCGCCTGCGTTGCTGCGCTTGATGTGCGTAGCCCTTAGAAGCCGATGAGCGCTTCCGTGACATGCCCCACATTCGGCGGCACCGCGAAGCAGTCGCTCACCAGCGCGCGCCATTGCTGGAACGCTTCCGAGTTACGGAAGTGGACGGTGTGATCTTCCAGCGTTTCCCATGTCACGACCAGGCTGTAGTGCGTCGGTTGCTCGATGGACTTGAGCAGACGCATGCCATGGCACCCTTTCGAGCCCTTGAACAACGGCGTCGCCTTGGCGACACCTTGCTCGAACGCGGCTTCGGTGCCGGGCTTCACTTCGATCTGGGCGATTTCAAAGATCATCGGATTTCCTCAGTGATTTGCGCGTGATAGCGCTTATGTCGATCGTGTTCTCGTCGCACGACGGCGCGGTTGGCAGCGCGGCATCGTCGACACCGGACGGGCAGCATGGCCCCGTGAGACCGTCAGATTCTATACCGCGCGTTCACGCGACGCATCGCATGAACGGCCGCACATCCTTTCCGCTTTTTTCGGCCAGTGCGCGTCACGTCGATGCACGGACTTCGCTCATCGACACGCCACACGGCACCATGAACGTGCAGCACGGCGCCGAAAATTTCATATCGCCAGACAAAACATCAATATCAATCAATGGGATACAAATTGCTGGCATTACTCTTGCATATCATCGTTCTTCTCCATGTTTGCACCAAAAGAGCACATTCATGCCCAATTCCAATACACCCGGCGACGTGCTGTTCCTCCTGCTCGGCGCGATCCTGGTGCTTGCCATGCACGCTGGCTTTGCGTTTCTCGAACTCGGCACGGTTCGAAAGAAGAATCAGGTCAACGCCCTCGTCAAGATCCTGACCGACTTCGCGGTCTCGGGTCTCGCCTATTTCTTCATCGGCTATCCGCTCGCGTACGGCGTCGATTTCTGGTCGAGTGCCACGGTGCTCTCCGAGCACAACGGCTACGCGCTGGTTCGCTTCTTCTTCCTGCTGACATTCGCGGCGGCGATACCCGCCATCGTGTCGGGCGGCATTGCGGAGCGCGCCAAGTTTCACCCGCAGTCCGTGGCGACGTTCTTCCTCGTCGGCGTGATCTATCCGTTCTTCGAGGGCATCGCCTGGAATGGCCATCTGGGGGTTCAGGACTGGTTCACGCATGCGCTGGGCGCACCGTTCCACGATTTCGCGGGTTCGGTGGTCGTGCATGCCGTTGGCGGCTGGATCGGGCTGGCTGCGGTGCTGCACCTCGGCGCGCGCCGGGGACGCTACAACGGCCAGGGACAAGTCGCCGCGCATCCGCCGTCGTCGATTCCGTTCCTGGCGCTTGGTGCATGGATCCTGATTGTCGGCTGGTTCGGCTTCAACGTGATGAGCGCACAGCGCGTGGGCGGCATCTCAGGGCTGGTTGCCGTGAACTCGCTCATGGCGATGGTGGGCGGCACGCTCGTGGCCATGTGGGTCGGCAAGGACGACCCCGGCTTTATCCATAACGGCCCGCTCGCGGGACTCGTTGCAGTGTGCGCGGGCTCGGACGTCATGCATCCGTTGGGCGCGCTTGTTGTCGGTGCGGTCGCCGGCGGCCTGTTCGTGTGGCTGTTCACGGTGACGCAGAACCGTCTGCGCATCGACGACGTGCTCGGCGTGTGGCCGTTGCACGGCGTGTGCGGCGTGTGGGGCGGCGTTGCCGCGGGCATCTTTGGACAGACGGCGCTCGGGGGCGTGGGCGGCGTGAGCTTCCTCGCGCAGGTCGCCGGGACCTTGATGGGCGTGGTAATCGCCTTCGCCGGCGGGTATGTCGTGTACGGCGTGATCAAACGCTGTGTGGGCCTACGGCTCGACGACGAACAGGAATACTACGGCGCCGACCTCTCCATCCATAAGATCACCGCGACGCCGGAGCGCGAGACGAACTGGTGAGTGTGTTGGCGGAAGACCAGGGGCGTTGTCGCGGTTTGCGACGACGCCTTTCCCTGCGCACTCGCACGGCGCGTTGACGTTCTGAGGTGGCGCACAGAAGGCGATGCGCCCAGTGATCGAATGCATGCGCACAGGCAGGGACGCCATCCGACCAGTCCGGCGAGGCCGACGAGAGCCACCGTCAGGCGATCATTCGGGCGAGACGGTCCCAGGCCATGTCAAGCCACAACGGCCGGCGCCATCTCCCGAAAGCCGGGCGACGCCGCAATGCGGTTCAGGTCGCCGATCAACCAGTCCAGGCAAAGGGCCGGGAGCGGCGCCAACTGCCGACGGGCGAGCGTCTTGATCTGCATCCGGCGCTGTCGCAGCAGCTCGGTGTCAAAAGGCCGCGCGACAAGCCCGTCCTGCTCCAGGCGTTGCGCCACCGAAAGATAGCCCGACGGCAGCACCGCCCCAGGAATTGTCTGCACGAAGCGATACAGTGCCCCTACGTATCGGCTTGTCACGCGTGGCACGATTTCCAACCCGGCCACATTGCAGGCGATGTCGAACAATTGCCGATTGGTGGTGCCGGCGTCCTGCAGCAACACCGGGTACGCGGCAATGTCCTGCAGGCTCACCGCTTTCTGTGCGGCAAGCGGATGGCCCTCCCTCAGCAGCGCCACCACCGGCGCCGGCAGCGTCAGATGGGCGTGCACGCCCGGCTCCGCCGCGAAGCTGAAGCCCAACGCAATCGACGCCATGCCGGCCAGCAGCATCTGATGCGCCACATCGGCCGGCACCACTTCCAGTTCGACGAGCGCTTCCGGGTGCGCCGCCAGAAACGCCCCCATCGATCGAGGCAGAAAATCGAAGGCATAGCCTTCGGTGCACGCAATTCGAATCGTGCGCAGCCGTTGGTGCTCCTCCCCCTGTATTTCATCGACGACCGACTGGGCATCGACCAGGCTGCGCTGCGCATGGCGCAGCAGCACGCGCCCCGCATGCGAGAGCTCCATGCCTCGGGCATGTCGGTCGAATAGCGGCACGCCGATATCGTCCTCGAGCTTGGAAATGTGCCGGCTGAGGGCCGAGACGGTCAGCCCGAGGCGGTCCGTTGCGGCGGTGAGCGAACCCGCCTGGGCAACGACAGAGAAGTAATAAAGCGACGGTTCAAGCAGTTTGCGCATGGCAAAAACCCGGTTCAGCGAAATTTTGAGAGCTTTGCAAAATTTTCAACGATCTGTTTTTAAATTGCGAATACAAAAAAAATTACCGGGAGGTACGCTGGGCCGTCATCAAAGTTCTGTATGCGCTCCCAGGAAATATGTCCCGCCAACACGCCCTTGACCACATCGATCGTCACTTCGCCTCCGGCGACTTCCTCGCGGATCTGCAGCGCCGCGTCGCGTTGCCCACCGAGAGTCAGCGCCCCGAGCGCGCCGCCGTGCTTCGCGAGTATCTGGAGGCTGAAGTGGCCGCACCGCTCGCCGCGATGGGCTTCACCACCGAGATCGTCGCAAATGCCCAACCCGGCATGCCGCCGCTGCTGATTGCCGAACGCATCGAGGATGCGGCGTTGCCCACGGTCTTGCTCTACGGGCATGGAGACGTGGTCAATGGCGACGACGCCCACTGGAGCCACGACCGCTCGCCCTGGCAACTGAGCGTTGAGGGCGACCGCTGGTTCGGCCGCGGCACCGCCGACAACAAGGGACAGCACAGCATCAATTTCGCGGCGCTCGCCGCCGTGTTTGCCACGCGCGGGCGTCTCGGCTTCAACGCCAAGGCCATCGTGGAGATGGGCGAGGAAGTCGGTTCGCCGGGCTTGGCCGACGCCTGTGAACAGTATCGCCAGCGCCTCGCGGCCGACGTACTGATCGCTTCCGACGGACCGCGTCAGCGCGCAAGCGCCCCGACCGTATTTCTGGGCTCGCGTGGTGCGCTGCACTTCCGCTTGCGCTACCGCAACGACTTCGGTGCTCGTCATTCGGGAAACTGGGGCGGCGTGCTGGCAAACCCGGCGACCGTCATCGCCAATGCGTTGGCAAGTCTCGTCGACGGTCAGGGCCGCATCCGCATCAACGGCCTGGCCACACCGCCGATCCCGCCCCGTGTGCGCGAACTGGTCGCCTCGATGGAGATCGGCGCCGACGCAGGGGATCCGCCGTTGGCCGAGGGATGGGGCGAGCCGGGCCTGACGCCGGCCGAGCGTGTCTACGCCGCCAATACGCTCGAAGTCCTTGCCATGCGCAGTGGCAATTCCGATGCGCCGATCAGCGCCATACCGGCCAGCGCCGAAGCGGTCTGTCAATTGCGCTTCGTGGTCGGAACGCCGTGGCGCAACGCCAAGCGGCTCATCGAGGCGCATCTGGCGCGCGAAGGGCTTGCACGGGTTGAGGTGTCGATCGAAGCGTCGGGCGCCGCAACCCGTCTGGACCCGGATCATCCCTGGACACGATGGGCGCTCGACTCGATAGCGGCCTCCACCGGCAAAGTGCCGACGCTGCTGCCGAACCTGGGCGGCACGATCCCAAACGAAGGCTTCGTCGACACGCTCGGCCTCGCCACCCTCTGGGTGCCGCATTCGTATCCGAACTGCCGCCAGCATGCGCCGGACGAGCATCTGCTGGCCGATGTGACGCACGAGGCGTTGCGCCTCATGACAGGGTTGTTCTGGGATCTGGGCGAGCAAGGGCCGGCCGTGCTGGCACAAGCACGCACCCGCTCACTGGTCTGACTGATTCGATTCGTACTGGCCGCGGCCCCGAAATGGCACGCGTTTACCCCCTTCACGTTGGCTTAATTGCACTGAAAACCCATGGAAACCGTTGCTACCCACAATGCGGTCGTGAAACCTGCGGGCAACCGGCCGCTTCGCCGTCTGATCGTCGCCAGCAGCATCGGCAACGCGCTCGAGTGGTTCGACTTCGCGGCCTACGGCTTCTTTGCCGTGACAATCTCGAGGCTGTTTTTTCCCACGCACGACGACACCATCTCACTGTTGCTGACGTTCGGCACGTTCGGGCTGTCATACGTATTCCGCCCACTCGGCGCGCTCGTATTGGGTCGTTATGCCGACAGGCGCGGACGCAAGGCGTCTTTGCTGATGTCGCTGACGCTCACCACGATCGGCACGTTGATCTGCGCGTGCATTCCGACCTATGCCAGCATCGGCATCGCAGCGCCGATCGGCATGATGATCGCCCGCATCCTGATCTCGTTTTCAACAGGTGGCGAGTTCGGCAGCGGCACGGCGTTAATGATCGAACAGCCGTCCAAGCGCAAGGCATTCCTGGCGAGCTGGCAATTTTCCAGTCAAGGCATGAGCACGCTGCTCGCCTCGTTCGCCGGTCTCTTGCTCTCGACGCAGCTGACGCCGGCGCAGATCGAGAGTTGGGGGTGGCGCACGCCGTTCGTGTTCGGTCTGCTTATCGCACCGGTGGGGCTGTATATCCGCAAGTACATCGACGACACGCTACCTGCCGAGACGTCGCGCGCCTCTCGCTCAAGCGTCGCCCCGATACGCGACTTGCTGCTGCACCATAAGGGTCGCGTTGCCCTGGCCGCCGGCCTCATGGCCGTGTCGACCGCCGCGAGCTACCTGATGATCCTGTATATGCCGACCTACGCCGTGAAGGAGCTTCACATGCCGGCATCGTCGGGCTTCGCCGCCACGGTGGTCACGGGCGCCATCCTGATGATCATGACACCGTTCATGGGCCATCTGGCCGACCGCTATGGTCGCAGCCGCATGATGGTCGCCTCGGCGGCCGGCACACTGATCACGATCGTGCCGTGCTTCTATTGGCTGATCCAAGCCCCGTCGTTCGCGCTGCTCATGAGCATCATGGTGCTCGCCGGCGTGCTCAAGGCTGTGTACTTCGGTCCGCTGGCCGCAGTGCTTTCCTCTCTCTTTCCCACGCAGATGCGCAGTACTGGCCTGGGCTTCTCGTACAACATCGGCGTGATGGTGTTCGGCGGGTTCACGCCGTGGCTGGTCACCGTCCTCATCAAGTGGACCGGCAACGCTGTGTCGCCAAGCTTCTACCTGATGGGGTGCGCCGTGCTGAGCTTGCTCTGCATTGGCATCTACCACGCGAAGACCGACAAGCACGTCTAAGGCATCAACCCGCGGCGGTAACCGCCGCAACCGTCCACGTTCGCCCCGACGCTGCTGTCGTCGCAAGACGCCCTCAGCCAGGGAAATCACTCACCGATACCCGACATCGCACTTGCGATTGTCGACCTGATTAGTACTCCAAAACAGAGGTCGATAATGTTGTTGAAATCACTCACGCACCACCACCCGTCCACTCACCGCAATGCCCGTCGAGCGCACGCGCTGACTGCCGCAAGCCTCGCTGCGGCCTGCCTGCTGTCCTGGCACTCGGCGCAGGCGCAATCGAACGTTCAGGTCTACGGCATTCTCGACGCGGGCCTGACGATGATCAACAACGCCGGCGGCAGCTCGCAGGCATTGCTCGACACGGGTGTCATGCAAGGGAACCGGCTGGGATTCCGGGGCATCGAGGATCTTGGCGGCGGCCTGAAAAGCTTTTTCACGCTCGAAACCGGCTATTCTCTGGCAACGGGCCAGACCGGCCAAGGCGGCGTTTTCTGGGGCCGAAAGGCCTGGGTCGGCTTGACGCAGGCGGGGGTGGGCACGATCACCATCGGGCGCCAATACGACTTCATGTTCGAAGCGCTCGGCGCATACAACCATGCCACGCTCAGCACCGGCGGTTACGGCAACACGCCGCTCGACAATGACCGCGTGAGCGGCCAGCGCTTCAACAATGCGGTGAAGTTCGTCACCGCGGACATGGCCGGCGTCAAGATCGGTGCGGCCTACGGCTTCGCCAACCAGGACAGCACCAATGTCGGTACGGCAGCGCATACGACGAGCTTTGGCGCGAACTACTCGCACGGACCGCTGAACGTGGGCGCGGCGTATACCTATATCGGCAAGGGTTCGGTCGCCATTACCCAATTGGTGACCAACTCGGTCACGACCAACCTCGGTGGCGCGGCCGCGAAGATCGCCGGCGTGGGTGGCACGTACGACATCACGCGTGACATTATCGTCAACGCGATGTTCACGCGCGCGGAATACGTCGGCGCGACCAGCGCCACTTCAGGCACTTTCTTCAACTATCTGGCCGGCATTGCCTGGCAGGCGACGCCGGCATGGCGCTATGGGTTCGGATACACCTACACCGCGTTTCGCGGCGGAAGTTATCAGCAGGGCAACCTGACCGCGGACTATTTCCTCTCGAAACGCACCGATGTGTATGCACAGCTCATCGGTCAGCATGCGGGCGGCACCGCGCCGCGCGCGGACATCATCAGCCTGACGGGCTCATCGACACCGAACCAGGTGCTGATGCGCATCGGCATGCGGCATACGTTCTGAATCGCGGACCGGCAATCAATCAGGGAGTTAGGCGTGACGATGCAATCTCAGTATGGCGACGACGATTTCGGTGGCTGGCTTCTCTATCACTCAGTCGGTGCGTGGCCGGGACGCCAAACGCAGATCGCCGCAGCGCTGAGCGAGTTTGCTCGCGAGTGGTGCGCGCCCGACGACCGGCACTGGGCATCGGCATTGGCCAGCAAGCAGGCGCTTCTGGCCGATCTCACTACCCTGATAGGCGCCCCGCCGCACCAGGTGTCGCAGTGGTATACAGCGCAGAACGTGACCGACGCGCTGCACCGGTTTCTCGATGCGCTCGGTCCGGCGCGCTTGGCCGGCCGCACGATACTGGTGGCGGCAGACGCCTTCCCGAGCCTGCATTTTCTGCTGTCCGGGCTGGCGTCACGCTATGGCTATGCCCTTCGCACCGTGCCGCTGCGACCGAATGCCCACTATCTGCATGACGACGATTTCGTCGACGCCTGGAGCGACGACGTGGCGTTGGCCGTGGTCACGTGGGTCTCGTCGCTGACGTCCAAGCGCGTCGACCTGCCACGGCTAGTGGCGCATGCACACTCGCGCCACAGCTTGCTGGCGCTGGACGTGACCCAAGGTCTCGGCATCGTGCCGTTCGACATCGTTCAGACGCCCGTGGATTTCCTGTGTGGCTCGACGCTCAAGTGGCTGGGCGGCGTGCCCGGCGCGGGTGTCGCGTGGATATCGCCGTCGCTCGATATCGACGCGCTCGCACCCGCCGCGCGGGGATGGTTCAGTCAAGGCAATCCGTTCAACTGGGATCTGGATCGCTTCGCATTCGCCCCCGATGCGCGACGGCTCGACACGGGCACGCCTTCGGTGCTGCCATTCCTCGCCTCGCGGCCCGGCGTGCGTTGGCTGCTCGACCAGCCGCCAGGCGCCTTGCGCGCCCACAACCGGGCGCTGTGCGACGCCATCATCGAAATGTCCGACCGCCTCGGGATCGCGCTGCTCTCGCCACGCGACCCCAGCATGCGTGGCGGTAGCGTGATGCTGGGCTTGCCCGCGCGGACGGATCCCCAATCACTCATTGCGGCACTCGCCGCGCATCATGTGCACGCCGATGTGCGCGGGACCACGTTGCGCCTGTCGCCGGGTCCCTGCACGACGATGTCCGGGGTCCAGCGAATGGCGCACGTGCTGTCGGGCGCACCGTCCGGCGTGGCAGCCCGTGCCGTTCAAGGAACGGGCACATGAGCGTTCTCACCGCGCGCCCTGCCGCCCTTGCCCCGACGCATCGCCACACGCGTCCGCGCTCGCGTGGCATTGCCTGCACATTGACCGGTCCGCCCGCAGGCCCGCTCGCCTGACGCGCATCGCGCACGCTCCACACCTCGCATGGCAATGCCGGCCGATGTCCGGCGCCCCTCCGATCCCGAGATTCGCAAGGAATCTGCATCATGAAACTGGCCAAACGCATCACCAACACCTCACCGAAATCGTTCGGCATGTACGAGATGGCGAGCCGCCTCGACGGCGACACCACCGATCTGATCCATCTCGAAGTGGGTTTGCCGCATGCCGACACGCCGCTGCCCATCAAGCAAGCGGCGGCCGACTCGCTCATGCGCGGCGACGTGCACTACAGCGACATGCGCGGCCTGCCAGCGCTGCGCGAAGTGCTCGCCGACAAGCTGCGTCGCCAGAATCGTCTCGACGTGGGATCGAACGACGTGCTCGTCACGAATGGCTTGACGCACGGTTCGTTCGCGGCTTTTTTTGCACTGCTCGACGAGGGCGATGAAGTCATTCTCCTGTCGCCTTACTATCCGCAACACATTGGCAAGATCGAACTGGCTGGCGCACGCCCTGTCATTGTCCCGCTCGACCGTGAGAACGGCTTCGCGATCGACGCACGGACCATTGCGGCCGCTATCACGCCGCGAACGCGCATGCTTGTGCTGGTCAATCCGGCCAACCCCACCGGACGTGTCTACCGGCGCGACGAACTGGAGGCCGTGGCAAAGCTCGCCATCGCGCACGATCTTGTCGTGGTATCCGATGAAGTCTATGAAGACATCACTTACGACGGGGCACAGCACATCAGCATCGCATCGCTGCCCGACATGCAGGCGCGCACCGTGACGCTGTTTGCATTCACCAAGTCCTATGCGATGGATGGCTGGCGTATCGGGTATCTCACCGCGCCGTCCTGGTTGATGCCCGGCATCGTGAAAATAACGGCGAACGACGTGACGCACGTCAACACCTTCATCCAGGCGGGCGCACTGGAGGCCATCGCCTCGCAAGGCGCAGCGCTGCGCGACATGATTGCGCAGGACGACATCAAGCGCCGCATTATGCTTGAACGCCTCAACGCGATGCCCAACGTGCGCTGCGACCGTGTCGAAGGGACGATCTACGCGTTTGCCGATGTGCGCGCGACCGGTGTGCCCTCGCAGCAGCTCGCGGAGCAAATTCTGCGTGAAGCGCGCGTGGTGGTCGAGGCGGGAAGCTTCTACGGTGGTGAAGGCGAGGGCTTCCTGCGGCTGTGCTTCGGGTCGGCGTCGCGCGACCAGGTGGTGCAAGCGATGGATCGATTGCACGCGTTTTTCGAACGTCTTGCGCATCGCACCGCAACCAACGCCTAAGCCCAGCCATGCCGATCGGGTGGGGCGGCGCCCCGGAGCCGCCCCACCCGAATCTCGGAGCGGCATCCGCCGACGGCTTCAGAAGGTGTGGCGAATGCCGATGCGCGTCACGAATTGCGAATCGGTCGACGACGCCGAGATGACAGGGGCGAGGTTGGCGTATCGGGCGTCACCTGCGGCTTTTTGCCAGACGGCCATGACATAGAGGTCTGTGTGAACCGACAGCAAGTAATCGAGAATGGCATTGACCTCGTGGTACCGAGGTTGTGCGCCTGTCGCCGCCACCTTGCCAAAGGTGTAGTTGTAGCCGCCGCCGAGCAGCAGGGCCGGCGTGAGTTGGTAACTGCCGTCGATTTCCGCCACGTGGAAGGTGACCTTGCCGCCAATGCCGGCGCCCACCGACGGATCGAGATCCTTGAACTGCGTGTTGGTGTACTCCAGCGCCACGGCCGCCTTGCCGAAGCGATAGCGTCCGCCCGCACCGAAGACCTGATACGTGCCCGCAGCAATCCCGTAGTTGCCGTCGACGGTATTGGCGGGCGTCCATACGCCCTCGGGCACGGCGGTGTAAGGGTTCTTGACGCGCAGGTAGGCCACCGCGAACGACACCGGGCCATTGTCGTATTTCACGCCGCCGGTCACGACGCTGTTGCGCTGGAAATCGCCGGCCGTGTTGCCGAAGCCGAACAGTCCGCCGAACTGAAGACCGCTGTAGGAGATGCTCTGGTACTTGACCGAGTTGCTGATGCGGAAATCGATGCCGGTGTTATCGACATCGCCGGCATGCGGGAACAAAATCCCCCATTGCCCAACGGATACGAGCGGCCCCAGATAGTCCGCCACAAAGTCATTCTGTCGGCCAATGGTGATCGTGCCGTACACCGGGTTCGTCAATCCCACATAAGCGGCCCGGCCAAACATCCGACCGCCTTGCAGCAGCGTGCCGCGCATGATGTCGAATCCATTTTCTAACCGGAAGATCGCCTTGGTTCCGCCGCCGAGATCCTCCGCACCGGTCACGCCCCAGCGGCTGCCCTGGATGATGCCGCTCACGGCCTGGGTCGACGACGCCCCACCCTGATTGTTGGCAAAATCGATACCCGCATCGAGAATGCCATACAGCGTTACGCTGCTTTGCGCATGAGCGATCTGGCCGATCGACGCAAGCACGAGGGCCGCCAGCAAGGACTTTTTCATTGGATGCCACCTTTTACGATGAGGAAAGTGCTATGGGCTCGCCCGGCGTCCGGGCGTGAGGAATTCGTCCAGGTACCGAGCGCCGGTGCTGGACGAGCAAAAAAGCGTATTCGGCGACGCCGGCTCAGGCAGCCGGCAAGACCTTGCCTGGATTCAGAATGCCGTGCGGGTCGAGCGCCGCTTTCACCGCTCGCATAGCCGCCAACTCGGCCGGGCTTCGGGTGTAGCCGAGCACATTGCGCTTCTTGGCGCCAATGCCGTGTTCGGCGGACACCGAGCCGCGATACTCCCGCACGATGCCGTAGACGAGTGATTCGACGGCGTCGACGGTGGCCGCGTCGGCGCCGGGCACCTGCACGATCAGGTGCAGATTGCCGTCACCCAGATGGCCATAGGTCAGCACGGTACTCTCGGGCCATCGGGCGCGTAACGCTGCGTCGGTTTGCTGCGCGGCACGTCCGATGTCGGCGATCGCAAAGCTCACATCGAACGCGATGAGATCGGGCATCAGAATCGGAAATTCGGCAGTCGCGTCGCGCACGTGCCAGAATGACGCCGCATCGGACTGGGATTGCGCGAGCGAAGCATTCTCGATCACGCCCGACTCGAACATCTCCCCGAGAAAATTCTCGAACGCCTGCTGGTGTTGCGGGCCATCGGCGCCCGCCGACTCCATCAGCACGTAGAACTGATGCTGGGTGTCGAGCGGCGAGCGCAGGGCCGGCACGTTGGCGAACATATAGCCGGTGAAACTGGGCCACATGACTTCGAAGGCCGACACCCCGGTGGGCAGGCATTGCTGCGCCCGCCTGAGCAGGCGCGTCACGCTGTCGTAGTCCGCCAGCCCGCACCAGGCGGTCGCCACCCCGGCCGCCTGCGCGTGCAGCCGGAGTACCGCGCGTGTGATGATGCCCAGCGTGCCCTCACTGCCGATCATCAAGTGGCGCAGGTCGTAGCCGGCGTTGTTCTTGACCATCTTGTGCGTGCCGTCGAGCACGCTGCCGTCGGCCAGCACGACCTCGATGCCCAGCACCTGATCGCGTGCCATCCCATATTTGATGACGCGGTTGCCGCCGGCGTTGGTCGCGAGATTGCCGCCAATCGTACAACTGCCGCGGGCCCCGAGATCAAGCGCAAACATGAAGCCCGCCGCGGTCGCCGCCTCCTGCACGGCCTCCAGCGTCGCGCCCGTCTGCACGGTGACCGTCGCCGAGATGTCGTCGATGGCTTCGATCTCCCGCATGCGCTCCAGGCTCAAGGCGATGTCGTTCGCTCCGGTACACGCGCCGCCGGCCAGTCCCGTCAACCCGCCCTGCACCACCAACGGCTGGCGAAAGCGGTGGCAGATGGCCAGTGCACGCGAGACATCGGCGGTCGTACGCGGACGCAAAAGCGCAAGCGGAGCTTCGCCGGGCAGGCCGCTCCAGTCGGCTGAACGACGCTCGGCAATTTGCGCGTGCAAACTGACGATGTCGTCACCGAGTTC
Organism: Pandoraea cepalis; assembly: GCF_902459665.1. Taxonomy (GTDB): domain Bacteria; phylum Pseudomonadota; class Gammaproteobacteria; order Burkholderiales; family Burkholderiaceae; genus Pandoraea; species Pandoraea cepalis. The sequence goes on from NZ_CABPSL010000011.1 coordinate 17,516, forward strand.
GGCAAGCAGAACAGACAGTACGTCGGGATACGACATTGGAAGACTCCTTCGGTCGACGGGATCCACGGATGTTCAACGGCCGACAGACGATCGGGAGCGCAAGGCCGATTTGTCGGACAGCAACGCCAGCAACACCACGGCGAGCAGCGACACGGCGGCGAACAGGTACATGGCATCGTCCATGCGGTGGGTCAGCGTCCTGATCCAGCCGACGATGTATGGCGAGAAGAAGCCCGGCACGTTGCCGAGCGACGTGATGAAGGCGATCGCCAGGGCGGCAGCCTTACCTTGGTAGCTTGCGGTCGGCAGGTTCCAGAACACGGGCAACGACGCCATCAGGCCGAACATCGCCAGACTGAGTACCAGCATCGACAGCGGCACGCTGTGAGCGACCGACGGACTCGCCGCCCAGCCAATCGCCGCGAATAGCGACAACCACATCAGCACCGGACGCGTATTCTGGCGGCGATCGACAAACGCCGCGACGAGACACATGGCCACCATCGCCACTGCCCATGGAATGGCGGATAACAGGCCGATGGACAAGGGATCCGTCACGCCGGACGACTTGATGATCGTCGGCAGCCAGAATACGAAGCCGAAGAAGGACATGCCGTAGCATCCGTAAATGCCCGAGAGAATCCACACCCTCGCGGCGCGCAGCACACGCCCGGCCGGCGCATCGTCGACACCCACGCGTTCGGCGCTCAGCAGCGAGGCAAGCTGGCGCTTCTCGGCCGCGTCGAGGAACGTGGCGCGCTCCGGAGACGGCGGCAAATAGAACAGCGTGATCACGCCGAGTACGACCGAAGGCACCCCTTCGATCAGGAACAGCCATTGCCAGCCGGCAATGCCGTGCAGGTTGACCAGGCTATGCAGGATGGCCCCCGACACCGGCCCGACAACCACGCCCGCGACGGCGATCGCCGTCATGAAGATGGCCGTCATGCGGGTACGGTATTCGCGCGTGAACCAGTCGGTCAGGTAGTAGATCACGCCGGGAAAGAAGCCGGCTTCCGCCACGCCGAGCAGAAAGCGCATCACATAAAACTGCGTCGGTGTCTGCACGAACATCATGCCCGCCGAGATGAGGCCCCAACTGATCATGATGCGGGCGATCCAGCGATGCGCACCGAACCGCTTGAGCAAGAGATTGCTGGGTACCTCGAAGAGCACGTAGCCGATGAAGAAGATGCCGGCCCCCAAGCCGTAGACCGTCTCGGAGAAACCCAGTTGATCGAGCATCTCGAGCTTGGCGAAGGCCACGTTCATCCGGTCGACCTGGGCCACCAGGTAGCAAATGAACAGGAACGGCATCAGCCGCCACGCAATCTTGCGAAACAACGCCGTCCCTGCCGCTTGCGTGGGGAGGGTGAACGCGCCTGCGACATCGTCTTTGGAAACCATGCTTGCCTCTCGGGTCTGGTTGCGGGGTACCGCAAGGTATTGCGCACAATGACGGCGATCCTGCCGCCTGACAGCCCAACGGCCGCCGCTACGACTTCGCGACCGCGCACGCCTGCGCGAAGCTTTGCTTGAGCAATTCGATGTCGTTTGCCGCAACGGCCATGTGATAGCCGTTGGCGAACGCCTGACGGGCCGCCCGGGCATCGTTCGTGAAAATGCCGCAAGGTATGCCCCGTTTGCGCGCGGCCGCGAGAATGCGCGCGCAATCGCGGCCGATGACGTCGGCATCGGCGGTGCCTCGCGACAGCGACAGGTCTCCCGTGCCGATAAACAGGAAGTCGACACCCGGCACGGCCGCGATCGCCTCGACCTCGTTGACCCCTTGCACGGTCTCGACCAGCATGCCCACGGCCACCTGACGATCCGCCTCGAACATGGCGTCGATGCCTGCCAGCAAAGGCCTCACGCCACCGGCCGAGCGAGTCCCGACAGGCGGATAGCGGCTAGCTGAAACGGCGCGCCGTGCATCGTCGGCGGTCTCGATCAGCGGCACCAGCACGGCCGATGCGCCCGCATCAAGGGCCTGGGCAATGGCAGGGTGCGAATTGTCGGCGCAACGCGCGATCACCGGCAAGCGGGCGCCGATGGCCGACATTGCGGCCTCGAGCGTCCCGCGTTCCCACAGGCCATGCTGCAAGTCGAGAACGATCGCACCGGGGCCCGCATGCGCCGCAAATTCGGCCATCGGCGCACTGCCCATCGCGAGCCACACGAGATCGATCGGCCCGTGTCGCTGCAACAGCGGCTTGAGTGAGGAAAACAGCATGTCGAGACTCCTGATAGGTCGTTGCGCCGCCGGGTGCGAGTGGCACCCATATTTCTGAATTCAGAATCTAATTTTTTGTGAGATTAGAAACGAAAAAAAAGAATGTCAAACCTAAAATATCTAAACGTGAAACTCATCGGGTAAACGCCAGGAGCCAATATCGGCAGGCGATACAAGCCGAGGGTTAACGTTAGTGCGCGATCGATTTGACACGCTTGACAAGCCACTCACGCAAATCATAATCTGGATTCAGAATGCTGTTTTTCGATCAAGCAATCCATCCTCATGACAGGAGTTGCGATGGAAGTGGCACTTTTCCTGACGTTTCGCACGCCGCCATGTGCAGGCCCAGCCCCGCTCGACGAGGTGGCAGTCCGGTTGAATAACGTCGACGGCCTGCGCCGCGCGTTGATGCATACACCGTCGTCGGCAAACGATCCGTATTTGAAGGACGAAGATGCACCGCCGTTGGCCTTGCAGCTGTATTTCGACAACCTCGCCGCCCTGGAGGCAGCCGCGGCACCTGACGGCGCGTTGCAAACGTTGGCCGAGCGGCGAGCATTCCCCTGGATACGCGACGCGCATCTGTCGCAGCAGGCCATGGTGGTGCGACGATTTCCGGTGGCCGCGCCTGCCGATGCAAGCCGCAGCACGCCGCATTGCACTTATCTCGTCGCCTACGAGGGCACTCCCCGCGACTACAGCGCCTGGCTGGGGCATTACCTCACCTCGCATATCCCGCTCATGCAGCGCATGCCCGGCATTCGCGAGTTGGAGGTGTACACGTGTCTCGACTGGATCAGCGCCCTGCCCGCCCAGCGAGATAACGCGGTTCAGCGCAACAAGGTCGTGTTCGACGACAACGGCGCGCTGAGCGCCGCACTTCAATCCCCGATCCGTCACGAAATGCGTCGCGACTTCGAGGCGTCGCCACCGTTCGACGGCCATAACGTCCATTTCCCGATGACAAGCCATACCGTGCCGCTGAACTCGGCCCGCCCCCATTCGCCCGAGGTAAATTCATGAGCAGCCCCAAGTTGAACCCAATGCGCGGCCCCAGCGCGTTCAAGGTCGGCGTCTTTTCCGCCAACGCCGATGGCGGACTGGCCTTTACGAAGGTCCCGGAGCGCTGGACCGCGCAATGGGACGACGTCCAGCGCGCCGCCATCATTGCCGATCGCGGCGGCCTCGATTTTTTCCTGCCGATCGCGCGGTGGAAGGGATTTGGCGGCCAGACTCATGCGCGCGAGTGGTCGTTCGAAACCTTCACGTTCGCAGCCGGACTGGCCGGCGTGACCGAGCGCATTGCCTTGTTCATGACGGTGCATGTGCCACTGGTGCATCCGATTTATGCCGCGAAAGCGCTTGCCACCGTCGATCACATCAGTCACGGACGTGCGGGCCTGAACATCGTTTGCGGGTGGAACCCCGACGAGTTCGCCATGTTCGGCCAGAAGCTCAGTGAAGCGCCGTACGTTCAGGCCGGCGAGTGGACCGAGATTCTCACGCAGCTTTACGGCGCCACCGAGCCGATCGACTTCGAAGGCCAGTTCTATCAGCTGCGACAAGCCATCTCCAAACCCGCTGCCTTGCAAAACCCGCGCCCGGTCACCATGAATGCCGCATTCGGGCCGCCCGGGCGCGACTTTGCCGCCCAGTACTGCGACTACCTGTTCACGACATTCACCGATATCGACGTGGGCCGGCAGCACATCGCCGACGTACAGGCGCGAGGCCGCAAGGCGGGACGTGACCTGGGCGTGTACACCGTCGCTCACGTCGTTTGCCGCGAAACTGAAGCCGAAGCCCGCCAGTTCTACGACTACTACGCATTGCACAATGCCGACGACGCCGCGCTCGATCATCACATGAAGCAGAAGCAGCAATTCTCGAAGAGCCACGAAGACGATGCCTACCGTTTGTACCGGCAGCGCTTCGCCGCCGGCACCGGCAGCTATCCCCTCGTTGGCACCCCCGAACAGATCGTGGCGGAGATGGTGCGCATGCACGAGGCGGGATTCGGCGGTGCCGCGCTCACCTTTGTCAACTATGCGGAAGAACTTCCCTTCTTTTGCGAACGCGTCGTGCCGCTCATGCGCGAAGCGGGTCTGCGGGTGACGTGAGGACGCGCCATGACCCTGCCTCCCTACCTTCCCAGCGCAGCCACGCCGGCCGACTTTCGCCAGGGCATGCGCCGCCTGGCCGGCGCCGTGACCGTCATCGCCGCACGCCTGGCCGACGGGTCGCGCCTCGGTATCGCAGCCACCGCGGTGTGCTCGGTCAGCGCCGAGCCCGCAGCGCTGTTGGCATGTGTAAATCAATCGACGTCACTCGGCCGCGTCATCGCAGCGGGATTGCCGTTTACCGTCAACGTGCTGGGCGCCAAGCATGAGGAGTTGGCACGCGCCTTCGGTGGCATGCTGAACATGGACCAGACCGAGCGTTTCCGTCTCGGCGACTGGTGCGACGCCACCAACGGCGCGCCGATGCTCGCCGACGCCCTTGTCTCGTTCGCCTGCCATGTATCGCGGACGATCGTGTTCGCCAGCCATGTCATCGTTATCGGCGAAGTGGCGCAAGTGGCATTGCACGACGCCGCGCCGCTGCCGGGCAATCTCGTGTATCACGACGGCAGCTTCCGACGTATCGACAGCATGTAGAATGCCCGACGAGATAATGAATTCAGAATGCCTCTACCACGGAAGCCGCCACCATGGCCGATGACCATGCAAAAGTCGTAAAGCTACCGCGCCGGACAGCGCTAAAGCAGACCACGTTGAGCGAGACCGTCTATCAGGAGATTCGCGCGCGATTGCAACGCGGGGAAGTCGGTCCGAACGACCGGATCCTGGATTACGAGGTGGCCGACGAATTCGGCTGCACCCGCATGCCGGTGCGCCAGGCGCTGCTGCGTCTGGTGAGCGACGGCTATCTCGTCGGCACGACGCGCGGGTTTGTGGTGCCCACGCTGACCAGCGACGATGTCCACGAGCTTTTCGAGCTTCGTCGCTTGCTGGAGCCGAGCGCGGCAGCCGGCACGGTAGCCACGCTTGGCGACGATGAAGACGCGGCGCTCAAGCGCGCCTATCAAAAAGCGCGCAAGGCCTTCGAGAAGCACGACACGGTCGCCATGATCAACGCCAACGTGGAGTTTCGCGAGGTGTGGCTGGGCGCCGTACCGAATGCCCGGTTGCAGAACACCATCCGGCGTTTTGCGGATCACGCACAACAGGTGCGTCTGGCAACCCTGGATAACCGAAACACGCAAAAGATGGTGATCGAGGGCATGCGCGCCTTGCTCGAGGGTTTCCTTGAGCGTGATCCGCGGCAGATCAAGACAGCCATGCTGGAATTTACGGTAGCGGCGGAGCAGCAATACTTCGCGCAGCTCAACGGGCAGGACTGACCTGCCCAACGTGCGCCGCGCCGCCTGTCAGGTCTCGATCAACGCCAGCACGCGACACGGGCTGCCGGAGCCCCGGCGGATTTTCAGCGGTGGCGTGATCAGCAGTGCTCCGGTCGGTGGAAGCTTGTCGAGGTTCACCAGGCTCGCAAGACCGAACTTGTTGTTGCCGTGCATGTTGGCGTGACACGGGAACGGTTGCGAGAAAGCGTAAGCCTGTCCGGCATCGGTGCCGACGCCTTCGGTTCCCCAGCCCATCACGCCGCGCTCCCTGGCCAGGAAGTTCGGCAAGTCGGGGTGGCCGCCCGGCGTGTGACCACCGTCCTCCTTCATGTTCAGGAACGCCTCCGGGTCGGTACGCAGCGACCAATCCGTGCGCATCAACACCCACGCGCCGGCGGGAATGCGGCCGTGCTGCGCCTCCCACTGCTCGACCCGATTGATCGTAAGCAAGTAATCCGGATTCTCACGCGTCTCTGCCGACACATCGATGACGCAGGCCGGCGCCACGAGCTTCTGCACGTCGATCGTCTCAGTCGTGTTGTTCGGGAAGTCCTTCCCGGTAATCCAGTGAATCGGCGCATCGAAATGCGTGCCCGTGTGCTCGCCGCAGGAAATATTGTTCCAGTACCAGCCCGGACCGCGCTCATCGAAGTTGGAAATTTCGTCCAACCGGAACGGCGCGCTCTGCCCGTATTGAGGCGGGAGGGGGATGATGGGCGTGCGCGCGTGCAGCGTCTGACTTAGGTCAATCACGCGGACGGTGCCGCTTTGCAGCGCTTGTGCCAGGGCCTTGAGCATGGAATTCTCCGTAACGTCTATCGGTCAATCGTGGCAATCATCGGGCGACGGCCGCACGCGGCACGTCATGGGACGGGACAGCACGCCCGGCAGTTTGCGTGTCGGCGCGCCACTGTCCGAGCAAATTCGTCAGTTGCTTTCCGGTGTCATCGGACAACGCGGCCTCGCAGGCTTCGCGCACTCGCATGGCCGCATCGCGGGTGTGCCGCAATGCCGGCATGGCCTGCATGATCGCCTCGAAGTTGCGCATGCCACGCGCATGCGTGTCACCGTAACCTTTCACCAGGCGCTGACACTTCGCCACCTCCACGGCCAGTGCATAGTCGGCGGGCGCGATATCCACAACGTTCGCCAGCCATGCTTGCCACGCGGCCATCTCTCGACGATGGCGCAAGGCGCGACGCCGCAGGCTTCGCATCGAGGCGACTGCATACAACTGCAAGAATCCCCGCAGCGACGATGTCCGCACGATCCTCCCGTGCTGCGTGTATCGCTCGACGAGACGGCGTGCCAAGCCGGGCTTCATCAACCAGCGGCCGATGCCAGCCGGCAGCGTGTCCGCGATTTCGTCCACGCGCGGATGAAGGAACTCGTTGATGTGCAACAACTGATCCGGCGCCGCCTTCACTTCCTTCGCAACCCGTGCAAAGCGGCCACTGCGAATCTTCAAATCGGCGACCCGCACGGTGTCCTCGTATGACATCCACAGCGCCAGATGGCGCGCCGTTTCATCGAGCAGTGCCCAGGCCGGCGCGCGGTCACCCCTGTCGAGCTGGCGCACCGGCACGAGCGCGTCGAGGTATTCGTCACCGTAGGCCACATCCTGATAGTCGGCCAGTCGTCGCACGCCAGCGTGCAGGACCGGCCAGACCTCGGCCGGAAACGTTTCATGAATGCGCGCTTCCAGCCGGGCCAGACGGGCATCAGGCGAAAACGCCTTGTGTTCATCACCCGTATCGGGCTGCGCCGATGTCCCCGGCACGGCGGGAGACGCCGCGCCGGCAGCCTCGAAGCCTGCGGCGAACGCCTTCAAACTGGGCTTCACGCCGACGCCGCCTCGCTCAATGGCCGCTTCGAACGCTTCGCGCGAAAATGGCAGCACTTGAGCGCCGGCCAGCGCGCCGAAGAGAACCGCGCTCATGACACTGCCGGCACGCTCGGCAAGGGCGGCAAAGTCGGCGGCGATGAAGCGTTTGGCCGCGCCCCGCCCGGCGTCCAGCAGTCGCGTGGAATCGACTCGGCCGTCGCCCATCGCGGTCTTCTCCGTCATCGAATACACGCGATGCGTCGAGGTCAGCAGCGTGGTGCGGTCGGGCGTGACGATGCCGCGCTGCACGGCGCGCCCGGCCTCCATCAGTTCGGAACAAAGCACGATGTCGACGTCGCCCGCCACCGGCGCCAGCGCAAGAATCGGCTCGGGAGCACCGTCGATCAGCGGCACCGGATAGAACTCGACGTAGTAAATCGTGGCGCCCGTGCGCTGCGCGACGCCCGGCACAGACGTGGTCTGTGCGCGAAATCCGGCGTGTTCGGCCAAATCGACGATCCAGTCGGCGAGCACCCCGCCGCCCTCGCCGCCCATGGCGAGAATGGCGATACTGATCGGTTTGACAGGGTTATGCGACATACGCGACCTCCCGGGCTTTCACTCGACGTTGCAGTGCCGCGATGACCCGGTCAGTCAAGCGTTTCGAGACACGCTCCCACCACCCGGCGTTGCTGACGAGTTCGGCGCGGTAGAACGACGGGCACAGCACGGCGGCGTGAGACACCTCGCCGCACAGCCCGCAGCCCACACAGCTGTCGAGCACGGACGCCACCGGATCGCGGCGCAGCGGGTCGGGATTCTCCTTGACGGTGAGCGAAGGACAGCCCGACAAACGAATGCACGAATGGTCTCCAGTACAGGTGTCCGAATCAACGCCGAATCGCTCGCGCACAACGCGCCGGCCCTCATCGGCCATGCGCTTCATGAGCGGCTTGATTCGGCGCTGCTTGTTCAGCATGCATTCCGACTGCGCGATGATCACCTTCGGCCCCTTCTCCTTGGTGGTGAGCGCCTCGCGAAGCGTATCGCGCATCCGGGCCACGCTATAGGTATGCGTCGTCGTCCTGACCCACTTCACCCCCACGCCCCGCACGGCCGCCTCGATCGGATTGCGCGTTGCGCGAATCTTGTTCTCCGCCTTCGACGACATGATGTCCTGCCCGCCGGTGGCCGCAGAATACCCGTTGTCGACGATCACCAGCACGTTGTCGCTCTTGTTGAACACAGCATTGCCTACGCCGCTGGTCAGCCCGTTATGCCAGAAGCCGCCGTCACCCATCATGCTGATCGTGCGCCGGTCGGTTTCCGATGTATTGAACGCCGCCGCACCGGCCCAGCCCAAACCGTACCCCATCGTCGTCGCGCCCAGGTTGAATGGCGGGAGAATCGAGAACAGATGGCAGCCGATATCGCAACTCACATGGTGAGCGCCCAACTCGCGCTCGACCAGCTTCATCGCGGTGAAGATCGGACGCTCGGGACATCCCGTGCAGAACGACGGCGGTCTGGCATGGACGTCCGGCATGGCTTGCGCGGTGGACACCACCGGCGGCAGGATATCCGGGCCGGTCATGGCCAACGCCGCGCCCGTGGCAACGCCGGCGGTGACGACGGGCACCTCCACCGGCTTGCGCGTGGCAACCGTCGCGCGTACGCCTTCGGGCAATGCGGTGTCGTCTGCCAGTGACGGCGTATAGCGTCCAAGGAATTTGAGCAGACCTTTGATCAGCACGTTCGGCGTGTAGTCGCCCGAGCGCGGCAACATGTCCTTGCCGTGTACGCGCGCCGGCAAATCGGCGCGGCGCAAGACCGTGTTGAGCGACTGTTCGATAAATTCCGGCTGTCCTTCCTCGACCATCAACACGGCACGTTTGCCGGCGCAAAACTCACGGACCTCGTCGTCGATCATCGGATAGGCGACGTTCATAACATAGATCGGTAGATCGGATTGTCCATTGATGTCGGCAAGTCCGAGCAGGGTCAGCGCGCGCATCAGCGTGTTGTAGAGGCCCCCCTGCACGATAATGCCGACATCGTGTGAGCTGTCCGCGCCGAAATACTCGTTGAGCTGATGGCGACGGATGAAGTCGACGGCCGCGGGCCAGCGCGTCTCGACCTTCTCACGCTCATGCTCGAAACTCGCCGGCGGCAACACAATGCGGCCGACATCGCGCACCGGGTTCTCGATGGCGTCCTTGAGCGAGAAGGATGGGCGCACATTCGGCCGCGTGGTGAAGCGACCGTGCACATGACAGGCGCGAATGCGCAACTGCAGCATGACGGGTGTGTGGCTGGCCTCGGACAACTCAAAGCCTTTCTCGACGGCATCGACGATGGACGGCAGGTTCGGCCGCGGATCGAGCAACCACATCTGCGACTTCATGGCGAAGGCATGCGAGCGCTCCTGCATGATGCTCGATCCCTCGCCGTAATCCTCGCCAACGATCACGAGTGCACCGCCCGTCACACCGCCCGAGGCGAGGTTCGCCAGCGCGTCGGACGCCACATTCGTCCCAACGGTGGCCTTGAATGTCACAGCGCCGCGCAACGGGTAATTGACCGATGCGGCCAGCGTAGCCGCGGCCGTTGCCTCGCTCGCGCTGCTTTCGAAATGTACCCCGAGTTCTTCGAGGATCTCGTTGGCATCGGACAACACGTCCATCAGATGAGAGATTGGCGCGCCCTGATAGCCGGCCACATAGGACACACCCGACTGGAGCAACGCCTTCGTCACGGCCAGGATGCCTTCGCCACTAAAAACCTCGCCGGCCGGCATGCGCAGCTTCTGCACCTCTTTTTTGAACGACTTCTCGGCCATGATTTACCTGCTCTGGTTCACGTTCGGTGAGCAACGATGCAATGTGCAACATCGCGTGGGGGGGGGGGCGACGACGCTGTCGGGCTTCGTCAACCGTCTGGCGCGACGTGTCAACGAGACGCCCTTCGGCAAGGAGTCATGCGAACGAGTCTAGGTTTAGGTAATATATCCGTCAAATTAATCAATATTATCTTCGTCATAAACATGACTGATTTTAATCGGATCGACCTGAATCTCTTGCGGGTATTCCAGACGATTCTTGAGGAGCGCAGCCTGACGCGTGCCGGTCAGCGGCTTGGCTTGACGCAGCCGGCGATCAGTTACGCCCTCGGACGGCTGCGAATGCTGTTCGACGATCCGTTGTTCGCCCGCTCGCCCAATGGCATGGTGCCAACACCGACGGCCGAACAACTGTCGATACCGATCGGACGCGCCATTGCATCGATTCGCGAGGCATTGCGCCATGGCGAGCGGTTCGATCCGGCGACGAGTATTCGAGCATTCCGAATGTCGATGTCGGACATCGGCGAGCAGGTTTTCCTGCCGCCGCTATGCGCTGGCTTACAGAAAATTGCCCCCCACGTCAGGCTTGAGGTTTCGCAAGTCCCTGTCGTCGATGCCGCGGAGCATTTGCGCCTGGGCCAGCTCGATTTCGCGATCGGCAACCTGCCGGCGTTGAAGGCCGCAACGCAGCACCGCCTACTGTTCCATGAGGCCTATGTGTGTATTACGCGAAAACGCGACGGCCTTCCGGCGCACCGACTGTCACGCGAGAAATTTCTGGCGATGACGCACGTCGCCGTTGCGTCAAGCGAAAGCAGTCACCGCATGATCGACGACTCGTTGCGTGCGGCCGGCCTGCACCGTCGTATCGGGTTGCGCGTGCCGCACTTCACCGTTATCCCGCAGATTTTGCAGCGCACCGACTGGATGGTCACGCTGCCTCGCCGCGTGGCTCTCCTGTTCAATGAGTCGAAGCAGTTCGCGATCTACTCGCTCCCGGTGGCAATTCCGGAGGTTGAAGTCACGATCCACTGGCACGAAACGTTCGATAGCGATGAAGGCAATCGTTGGCTGCGTGAATTCATTTTTACGACGCTTAGGGAAGACTGACCGGCCTCGGCTTTGGTCTGGACGGCTTGTAGCCTGAGTACGAGGAAAAAATCGTGGGGCGAACAACAATCTCAAGATTGGGGGCATGCAGGAGATCAGCGTAAACGTTAGGGCCGGAGCGCGCAGGTTCGGCCTGGGCACTACCCCGGCACCAAGCTCCCCAACAACGTCGCCACAAACGTTTGCGTGATAGGAGGTAACGTTCTCCCGCGCTTCTTGATCAGGGCAATAGGTCGCAGGAACGCGTCGTGATCGATCGGGCGAACCCGCAATTCCGGTTCCGCCCGGACTTCCCGAGCCGACGCCGGCAGGATGGTCACGCCGAGTCCCGCGCGGACCATGGCGACGGCCGTCATCATGTACGTCGGCTCGCAGGCAATTTCCGGTGCGCACCCGCCGCTCGCGAACGCGCCATCCACCACCGCCCGCACACTCGTGCCCTGCGCCGTCAGCACCAGCGGCACGCTGGCGAGATCCGTCAGCGATACGCGCTTGCGCCGCGCCAGCGCATGTCCCGCCGGCAGCACCGCCACCAAGTGGTCGGCGCCCGCGTACAACACGTCAATCTCCGCGTCGTTCAACTCACCGCCCGTCAGGCCGATATCGACCTCTTCGTTACGCACCAGCGTCTCGACCACCCCGGCCACCGCATCTCTCACATGAAAACCGGCGCGCGGTACCGCCGCCTTCACCTGCTGGATCAACTCCGGCAGCACACTCGCCGCAAACGTCGGCAAACAGGCAATGCGTACCGTGCCGCTCGACCCGTCGCCGAGCGCGCGCGCATCGATCAGCACATGCTCCATGTCATGCAGCGACTTCTGCAACAACGGCAGTAGCTCACGCCCCGTCGGCGTCAGCGCAACATTTCGGCTGTTGCGATCGAACAGCCGAATGCCGACCGTCTCCTCCAACCGCCGGATCTGCACGGTCAATGCCGGTTGCGACAAATGCAATCGCGCCGCCGCTCGCGTGAAGCTGCCGGTCTGCGCCACCGCGATGAACGCGCGGATGTCTCGTAGATTCAAATCCATTATGTTTTTTGATTGCTGCGATCAAATCATTTCAATTGATTTATCAACGCCCCGAACTTACGCTCGTTCGCATCAAAAAACAACATAGGAGACAAGCACATGCTGCCATTACTGGGGCTGGCTACTATCGTCGTGCTGCTCGGCGCGATTCTTTCGAAACGCATGTCGCCGCTCGTCGCGCTCATCATCGTGCCCATCGTGGCGTCGCTGATCGGCGGGTTCGGCTTTCATACCAGCAAATTCGTGATCGACGGCCTCAAGAGCCTCGCGCCGGTCGTCGGCATGTTCGTCTTTGCAATTCTTTACTTCGGCACCATCACCGACGCCGGCACGCTCGATCCGATCATCGATCGCATCCTGAAAGCCGTCGGCACCCGACCCACGCGCATCGTCATGGGCACGACGCTGCTGGCCCTGCTGATCCACCTCGACGGTTCCGGCGCCGTGTGCTTCCTCGTGACGATTCCGGCCATGCTCCCGCTTTACGACCGTCTGGGCATGGACCGCCGCGTGCTGGCAGCCGCCGTGTCGATGGCCGCGGGCATCAACTTCTTGCCGTGGACCGGGCCGATGATTCGAGCGTCGGCGTCGCTCCACCTGCCGGTGTCGAGCCTGTTCAATCCGCTGATTCCGGTGCAAGCCATCGGGCTGGTCTTCGTATTTGGCATGGCCTACTGGCTCGGCCGCCGGGAAGAGAAGCGGCTCGGCCTGAGCGCCACGAGCGGGTCGATCCCAAGCCCCAAGCGAGAACTCTCGCCGGAGCAACAGGCGCTGCGCCGTCCGAAGCTCTTCTGGTTCAACATCCTCCTAACGCTGGTCGTGCTCGGCACGATGGTCGTGATGGGCGAGAAGCTGCCGCCCGCAATCATGTTCATGGTGGGCCTGTGCGTCGCATTGATGGTGAATTACCCGGACGTCGACATGCAACGCAAACGCATCGACGCGCACGCACGCGCGGCGTTGATGATGGCCGGCATTTTGCTCGCCGCCGGGGTCTTCACCGGTGTGATGCAGGGCAGCGGCATGCTCAAGGCGATGGCGCAAGCGGCCGTCGGCTTCGTGCCGCCGGGCATGGCGGGCCACATTCCGGTCGCGCTCGGTCTGCTGTCGATGCCGCTGAGCATGCTCTTCGATCCCGATTCGTTTTACTTCGGCGTACTGCCGGTCATTGCCGAGGTCGCCGGACAACTGGGCGTGCCGGCCGTGCACGTCGGGCAAGCCGCCCTGCTGGGCCAGATGACGACAGGATTCCCGGTCAGCCCCCTCACGCCCGCCACCTTCCTGGTCGTCGGCCTGTGCGGCATCGATTTGGCCGACCATCAGAAGTTCACGTTTCCGCTGCTGTTCGGCGCATCCATCGTCATGACGATCGCGTGTGTCGCACTCGGCATCTTCACGCTTTAAGCCTTACTGAACGGACCCGACCCGCATGAACGGCACGCAACCCACCCCGTCTTCGCGACGAATCCGGATCGGCGCAGGCGCCGGATACTCGGGCGACCGCATCGAGCCTGCCGTTGAACTCGCTCAGCGAGGTGCGCTCGACTATCTCGTCTTCGAATGCCTGGCCGAACGCACGATTGGCATTGCGCAACAGGCACGTCGCCGAGACCCGCAATCCGGCTACGACCCGCTGCTCGAAGCACGCATGACCGCCGTACTGCCGGCAGCGCTGCGCAACGGCGTGCGGATCATCTCGAACATGGGCGCGGCCAACCCGCTCGCGGCGGCACGAAAGACAGCGGAGATCGCTCGCGCACTGGGGCTCGGCGACGTGAAGATCGCCGCCGTCACCGGCGACGACGTGCTCGACGTCGTGCTGCAAGGAGACGCCCACTTCGAAGAAACGGGCGAGCGCGTGGCGTCTTACGGGAATCGTATCGTGTCGGCCAATGCGTATCTGGGCGCGGCCGGCATCGTCGATGCCCTGGCGGCGGGCGCGCAAATCGTGTTGACGGGCCGGGTGGCCGACCCTTCGTTGTTCGTCGCGCCGCTGATCCACGAATTCGGATGGCGCATGGACGATTGGGAAACGCTGGGACAGGCCACCGTCGTCGGACATCTGCTGGAGTGCGCGGGACAGATCACCGGCGGCTACTTCGCCGATCCGGGCTACAAGGACGTGCCCAACCTCGCGACGCTCGGGTTCCCGATTGGCGAAGTCGCGCCCGACGGATCGGTCGTCATCACCAAGGTGCCCGACGCCGGGGGACGCGTGACGCAAGCCACATGCAAGGAGCAGTTGCTTTACGAGATTCATGATCCCCGGCGATATCTTCAGCCCGACGTCGTGGCCGACTTTTCGCACGTGCGTGTGGAAGAGGAAGCCCCCGACCGGATCAAGGTAACGGGCGGACGCGGCACCCCCCGCACGGACACGCTCAAAGTTTCCGTCGGCTACGTCGACGGATTCATTGGCGAAGGGCAGATCTCTTACGGGGGCCCGGGCGCCGTGGCACGGGCGAGGCTAGCGCTCGATATCGTTCGCGAACGACTGGCATTGACGGGCGTGCAGACGAGCGAATTGCGTTGCGATCTGATCGGGGTGAATTCGCTGCACGGAGAAACGGCGGGCGCGCGCCACGCCGAGCCCTACGAAGTCCGTGTGCGCGTAGCGGGACGCACGGCATCGGCCGACCAGGCACTACGCATCGGCAACGAAGTCGAGACGTTGTACACCAACGGTCCGGCCGGCGGTGGTGGCGTGACCAAGTCCGTACGCGAGGTGCTCGCGGTCCAGTCGGTGCTCTTGCCACGCGAGCACGTCAAGCCGTCCTTTACCTTCGTGGAGATGTGAGATGAAGCTGCGTGAACTCGCGCATTCGCGCACGGGCGACAAGGGCAACACACTCAACGTCTCGCTCATCTGCTACGACGCAAAGCATTACGAGCACTTGCGCGCCGAAGTCACGGCCGAGCGGGTGAAGGCGTTTCTGGGGGACGTCGTGCTTGGCGATGTCGTGCGTTACGAACTGCCTTGCCTGGGCGCGTTCAACTTCGTCCTGGGCAAGGCGCTCGGGGGCGGCGTGACGCGCTCGCTCGCGCTGGACGCCCACGGCAAATCGATGAGTTCGGCCTTGCTGGATTTCGAGGTCACGACGCCGGATTGACACGCGACGCGCTCGACGCGCCGACACGCCGACACGCCCCCCCCGAGCCCGGGCGCCCGCGGGACAGGTAACTTCGCCCCCTCGACGACCGACGCCCTACCATTTCGCACCGACCGGCGACGGCCCGTCGGCACGCTGGCCAAGATAGTTGCGCAGATAGTCGACGAAGCAAGTGACCTTCGTCGAGAGGTTCAGGCGCTCCGGATACACCGCGTAGAGGTCGGCCGGCGGCGTATCGTACGCGGGTAGCACGTGCGCCAGTCGACCGGTGCGCAAATACTTCGCCACATCCCACTGGGCACGCATCAGGATGCCGCACCCGTCCAGCGCCCACCTCAGGGCGACCTCCCCCCCGCCGCCCCCAGTCAGCGGTTCCCTTCGGGGTTCCGCTGACTGGGGGGACGTCGGACCAACCGGATGTGACCACGAGGCTCGAAGTAGGTGCCGAATCTCACGAGTCCCGCCGTCTTCAGGTGGCACGTCATTTCGAAACTCATGACGACACCCGGATCGTCGTCTGGAAGCGCCTCGACCTCGACGGCCCGGATACGCGGCTCGTACGCCAGCAACGTTCGCTCCAACTGCGCCTGAAGTCGGCTCGTGGACGCCGGAAGCGCGCGATAGACATTGCCGAGATCGGGTAATCCATAGTCCGGCAAATGCTTGACGGCACCTGCGCGGGTGTTCAGGATGCGATGCACATTGCGCTGGACACTCATGATCTCGAGCGTCTTGTCGTCATGGGCCGCGAGGGGCTCCCCATGGATATGCCCCAGCAACATGTCATAGAGGGACGGCCCTGCCGTCATCGTGCCGACCTCGATGGCGGCACTTGAGCATCGGCGTCACGCTCAGTTGCGACGAACTCGATATCGAGTTGGCCCTCGTCGGATAACGTGAGTGCGATACCCGCGGGCGTCTCGCCCAAAGCCAGTCGCGCGAGCAATTCGCGCGACACCGTAGGCAGCACCTGCGCACGGATGAAGGCATCGATGCCTCGTGCCCCGGATTCACGGCTCAGGCAGCCTTCAGCCAACGTCGCGATCAACGTCTCGTCCACTGTCAACACGACGCGGTGACGGGCAGCCAACCGATCCGTGACCATGGCCAGCTTCATGCCCACAATCGAGTGCAACGCGCGCGTATCGAGCGGCCGGTAGACCAGCGTTTGAAACCGGGCGAGCAAGGCGGGTTGGAAGTGCGACACCAGTTCCGGGCGAATGGCGTCGAACAATGCGCCCTGTGAGATGTCCGGCTGTGCTTCGGTGCGGGTCTCGATGCTCGCACTCCCCAAGTTGGACGTCATCAGAATGACGCAGTGGCGGAAGTCGATCTCGCGCCCTTCCCCGTCGCGCATCGTGCCGCGGTCGAACACCTGGTAGAACATATCCAACACGTCACGGTGCGCCTTCTCGACCTCATCGAGCAACACGACACTGTACGGACGCTGCCGCACGGCTTCGGTGAGCACGCCGCCGCGCCCATATCCGACATACCCCGGCGGCGAGCCTTTCAGTTGGGAGACCGTATGGGCCTCCTGGTATTCCGACATGTTGATGGTGGTCAGGGCGGCAGTCCCGCCGAAGAGTGCGTCAGCCAGCGCACGCGCCGTTTCGGTTTTTCCGACCCCGGACGGCCCGGCAAGCAGAAACACACCCAGCGGCGCGTGGGCCGACGTCAGGCCTGCCTTGGCGGTCCGCAGGCTCTCGGCAAGGGCGCTCAAGGCATCCTCTTGGCCGACGACACGGGTCGCGAGCTGCGTCTCCAACGACAGAAGGCTGCGCAACTCGTCGGCCACCAGGTTGCCGACCGGCACCCCCGTCCATTCGGCGACGACACGCGCGACGGTCCGAGCATCGACGTCGGCGCAGACCAACGGGGATTCGCCCTGCCGCTCGGCCAACGCATCGAGGGCACGCGTCAACGCATCACCGTCGCGCATCTCCGGCCGCGCGTCGCGATGCTCCCGCACGGCATCGACCAGCGCCTGCTCTTGCACGTAGCGCGCCTGCAACGAATCCGCGTGTCCCTTCCCCTGCGCCAATTCCGCCACGATCTCCGTGAGGCGAAGCGCAGTACCGTTCACTCCCTCGGCAGCGTCCGCTTCGAGCATAGTCTGCTCGATTGTCAACGCCCGCACCGCCGCGGCGGCTCGTTGCAGCTCGACCGGCGCCGTCTCCCAACTCATCCGCACGCGTGCCGCCGCGGTGTCGATCAGGTCGACAGCCTTGTCCGGCAACTGACGCGCCGGAATGTAACGGCGCGATAGCGTGACGGCGGCGACGAGCGCTTCGTCGCGAATATGCACACGGTGGAATGCGGCGTAGCGGGCCTGGAGACCGCGCAACATCAGGCATGCGGTCTCATCGTCGGGCTCATCGACCTTGATCATTTGAAAGCGGCGCTCGAGCGCGGCATCTCGCTCGAAGAATGCTTTGTACTCAGCCCAAGTGGTCGCCGCAATCGTGCGCAGTTCCCCCCGCGCCAGGGCGGGCTTGAGCAGATTGGCCGCGTCAGCCCCGCCCGCCGCGTTGCCAGCACCGATGAGCGTGTGCGCCTCGTCAATAAAGAGGAGTATGGGCACCGACGACGCCTGCACCTGCTCGATCACAGTCTTGAGCCTCTGCTCGAATTCCCCCTTCAACCCGGCACCGGCCTGCAACAGGCCCAGGTCGAGCGTCAGCACTCGCACATTGCGCATGACGCTGGGCACGTCGCCATGCGCGACCCGCAGGGCAAGTCCCTCGACCAGCGCCGTCTTTCCTACCCCCGGTTCGCCCACCAGGATCGGATTGTTCTTTCGACGTCGCGACAATACGTCGACCATCTGCTGAATCTCACGATCTCGCCCGAGAACAGGATCGATCTCGGCATTTCGCGCTTTTTCCGTGAGATCGATCGCATAGCGCGACAAGGCATCTGTCTGCGCCGCGCCCCCTACCGAACTCGCGACGGATGGCGCGACGCACGCCGCGCCGGGCGTAGGCACCTCGGAGACTTCCGCTGGCGCGGAGACGGTCTCGGGGGGCGCTTCGAGGGTTGGTGGCGTCTCGCAGGTGCGAGGGCCAAGCCGGGCGACGAGCCGGCGGATCTGCGCGTTGCCGACGCTCAACAACGGCCACGCATCGCGAGCCCGCAGTACGTGCGGCGCGTCGACGATCGCCTGAAGCAGATGGGCAGAGCGAATCGGACCGGGGACGCCCTCCGCTCGGGCATGTGTCCACGCGTCCGACAGGACTGTGGCAAGTTGGGGAGACAGCGAGGGCTTGCCTCGCAAGTTGCGCGGCAGTTTGTCGATGGCGGACAGTAGCGCGTCCCAAACGGTATCCGCATCGATGTCGTAGTGACGCAAGATCGCCGGGATGTCACCGTCACCGGCCTCGAGGAGCTTGAGCAACCAATGCTCGACGGTAATGTCGTCTGCTAGCCGCGTCCTGCAAAGACTCGCGGCAGCCTCGAGGGCCATCGCACAGTGCGCATTGAGGTGTTGCAGCAGATAGGGGGTGTCGCGAGAGGTCATGTCAGGCAGGTGGGAATTCCAGGAGGCCAGAGATCGCTGCCAACGCCGGCGGCAAAAAATGCACGCCGGCGATCGGCAAGCCGTTATCGTCGCAACGCGTCAGGCAGCGCTGCCGCCACGCTCGTTCCACGAGTCCTTGTGCTGGATGTTGCCGTCGGCATACTTCCACTGGATCGTTTCGTAGCGCAGCTCCACCTCTTCGAGATGGTTATGCTTTTCGTAGTCCGGCACCTTGATGTCCAGCATCTTGGCGTTGATGCTGACCACCTTGACGTTCTCCATCACGGTCGTGAAGTACTCCTCCTCTTTGCCGGCACCGTCGATTTCATACTCTCGAATGGTGACCGTCTGCAGCGTCTTGCCCGACGTCAGGGCCTTGTAAAGCTCGGGCGACGAGCGATCCTTGGCCTTGGTCAGCAGGTACGGCTTGTGCACCCGCGTGCCGGTCAGCTTGCCGGTGTTGCCGTCGGTCGGGATATAGACGTTGTGCTCATAGGCGACGAGTTCGACGCTGCCCTCTCGCCCCTTGACGGTGACCGACCCGTCGATTTTCTTACCGGCGTCGTCAGACAGAAACATATAGCCCGGAATTGCCATGCATTGCTCCTAGATTGCTACTACAACAAATGCCCGCGGATTGTGCCTGCGAGCGGTGATATCCCGAAACCCGCGGTTTCGGGGACATTGGGCAGTGAAGTGGCGGAGCGCTCAGGTGCCGAAGTCGGGCACCAGCGTGATCTCGACGCGGCGATTGTTCGCGCGCCCGACGTCGGTATCGTTTCCGGCAATCGGTCGCGTGTCGCCGTAGCCCTGAACCGCGAACTGCGTGGCGGCGAGACCCGACGCCTCGACCAGCCAGTCACGCACCGCCTCGGCACGTGCTGTCGAGAGCCGCAGATTGAATGCCGGCGACCCCGTGTTATCGGTGTACCCCGCAACCAGCACCCGCTTGCGCGCATGCGACTTGATCATCTCCACCGCGTCGACCATGCGCTTGGTCGAACCCGGCTTGAGCGTGGCCTTGCCGCTATCGAACAACGACATGCTGTCGAGCGTGATGACCGACGGCAGCGGCGGCGGCGGAACATACGAGGCAATGGCCTGATGCAGCGGATCCATCAAGTGCGCCCCGCGATACATGCCGAACGAGAACCGAAGCGGGACGCCCAGGCGGGCATGGCGATCCAACTGGTCTCGATCCTCCACCAATCGCTGGAGCGCCTCGCGTTTGGCCAAGTCATGGCCGGGGGCTACCCGGGCATAGCGCGCGAGGTGATCCTGAACCGCGCCAAGCAGGGTCTCGTTGTGCTTTCCTGCCGCCCAGAAGGCGAAGGCACCGGCACAGGCAAACAGGGTCACGAGGTGGACGCACGTGCGCGTCAACGTCGACATATGTGGACGGCGACGCATGGCCGCAATGAATGGATGCGGCATCGGCCAAGGTCGAGGCGACGCTGGAGCGCCCGCAGGTTGCACGCGAATATGCGCCGCGACCGCTTCCTCCCACGCGCGCCGGCCATCGGTCGCGGGACCGCAGTCGATCCACGCAACGCCGTGCACCGTCAAGGGTGCCCAGGGCAGATCCGCGTTGACAAGCTCGGTCAACACCGTACGGTGCGTCCATGGCACGATCGATGCCATGCCTGCGGCGCGGGCAATGCGCGGCGCACCGCCGCCAGCACGCTGCGCGACCTGCTCGGCTGCCGATACGACATGCTCCCACTGTGAAGACTCGACGGGAGCCCGCCCCGATGCCACGCCAAACCATTCCGGCTCCCCCTCCGGCGCGGCATGAGTAAGCCGTTGGTACACGGCCACGTAGCCTGGCAATGCGGCGTCGATGCGTCTCGCCGCCTCTGCCGCCGCCTGACGGATGGTGCGCAGCGTCTGCGCCAGGCTTTCGGTGCGCGCATGACTGCCAGGCGACACGCAAATCATGACGCCATCGGGGGGCAAGCCTTTGCGCCAATGCTTTACGGCCAACGCGAGTCCGGGTAGATCGCCGGGCGTGTCGACGCGCAACCAGATCGCGCCAGCCTCTAGGTGGACAAGGTCGTCGGCACCCGCCCGCTCGAAAATCGCCGACAGTCCGTCGCCCGTCACGAGCACCCATGGCATGCGCATGCGTTGCCTGGCCGACATCTCCCCCAGCGCGAGGCGCACGGCGGCAAAACCCTCCTCCGCTTCGGCGGGCCCAGCCTCGGCGCCAAGCCAAAGCACGAGGATCGCCACTGCCACGATCACAATGCTCACCATCGTGGCAACATCGGTGGCGATCGGGCTGACGACCCACAGCACGGCAAGCGCCAAGGCGGCGGCCAGGACGATCATGGTTCGGCGAGGATAGGCGAAGCTTCCGCCGTGGCGAATGGCGCTCACGGGCGCGCCACCGTCGCCGCGGCCTCGGCGACCGGCGTGTCGGCCGAGAGCTGGACAAGGTGAGCGTCAAGTGCCGTAGTCCAAACGCCCCACACCAGTCCGGCGGCAACACAGGCCATTGCCGCGATCATCCAGGGCGAGAGGAGATAGAGCCAATCGGACAAGCGCCGGCCCTTCTGCTCGATCAAAAACGACGGCGCCACCGGCGGGCGCATTGCAGCGATCCGGTCATTCAACGCGTTCACCAGTTCGCGACGCTTGGCTTCGCCCAACAGCGCGTATCGCCCCACGAAACCCAACCCAAGCAAAGCACTGTAGAACTCGAGGACGTCCACATTCGCGACGGGCGCATTGAGGTGCGCCTCCAGCCGCGTGAACACGCGTTCGCCGGCGTCATGAATATCAAAGCGTTGGATCTGTAACGGCGCAAGCGCCCAGCCACCGCGATCCGATTCACTCAAATGTCGCAGCGCTGTTTCATCGAGCAAGGCACACAGCGCCACACGCAGGTCGTGCTCGATCTCTGCGTGCCTCCATTGTCGCACGAGCGCCGCGTCGAACGAATCGAGCAGTGCTTCGCAGCGCTCGCGCAATGACACAGCGTCCGGGACGGCCCCGCCTGCAGACAGGGTGGCAACAAGCAGCGCAACGTCGCGAACAAGCGGGCGAATCGGACCGGCTGCCGGCACCGAGGCGTGAGTGGACAACGCCGCGTCGCCGGCGTTTGCCGGGTCGGCGACTTCGACGGTGAGGGTATTCATGAGCGTAGGACCGCGTAGAGTTCGACCGACGCTTCCGCCAGCGACATCGGCAAGTAGATTTGACACGCGCGCACCGCCAACATGCGCGCAAGCGCGTCGCTGGCGCCATCGAGCGCGAAGTAGTGGTTGTCCATGCGCACGGGCATCGCGGATGGCACCCGTTGCACCGCCGTCAGGGGAATGCCGGGCAACGCCGAGGTGACAATGCGCTCGACGTCGTCCGGCGCACCGATCTTGCACAGGCGCGGGAACTGTTGCGCAAGCGCCGAGGTCGTGGCCACCGCACTGACAGACACGTACCAGTCCACGCTCCCATCGACAATTCGCTCGTCGAGAATCTGGCCCGCCCAGGTCGTCGCCGTTTTGCGCGCCAGCCCGATCGGGATGACACGAGACGGAATGATCGTATCCAGCAGATCGCGCAGCGTGGTCTCGAGCACGGCGAATACCTCGTCGGCCCGCACGTGGTCGTACTCGGGAATATCGGTGAGTTTCGCCCGGGTCGAAAAGGTCATCAACGTGCTCGTCAGTTGGGCCAGCATCAAATAGAGAGATTCGGTTGGCCGATGCGGATAGCGCGCGAAGTGCCGCAATTGCGGCCATGCCTGGTGAATGCAATGCAGCAACCAGAAGAGCTGGACGTCCGCCACGCCATACTCGATGACCTGATCGGCGCGCTCACCGCGACGCGTGCCGAGGGCAAGACTCTTGGCATGCAGGATGTCGGCAATACGTTGCATCCGTTCGATATGCCGCGCGTGACCCGACAACGCAAGGCAGGGCGGCACAAAATCACGGTCGACATGGAGTCGGCCGCTGGCCGCCCGCGTCAGGCGAGCGATGACGCAGACCGTGTCATCGGCATGCGGTTCGAAGTCGAACAGTAATCGCACCGCGTGGCGCTCGACGGCGATTTCGACCGCTTCCGTGCCGAACTCATCGATCACCTTGACGTACTCGCGATATGAGCGGCGCGGGCGTGAGGTCGCCGTCGTGTCGAGCTGGCTGTTCGAACCGTTGGCGTCGGGAAGCGCCAACGCCGCCAGCACCGTGAGTGACTGAACGTCCGGGGCAGTGCCGTGCGTCAAGTCCCGCGCCGCGGGCAGCGCATCGGCGAGCGTCGTGTCAACCGGCGTGCCATCGGGAAAGCGCAGCTTCAGGCGGTTGAGCTTCAATCGCCCCGCCGCCAAAGCCTGCTCGTCAATGTCGACGTCAAGCGTGCCCCAGGGCGCCGACAGCACCTCGGAAACCATCTGTTGCAGAGAGAAACGAGTCCAACGTTCCTGCTGCTGAAAATGCTGTGGGGCGAGGATGACGCCTTCCTGCCACAGGGGTTTCTCTATCCGCATACTCAATCGTCCAAAACCGGAACACTCAAGGCGCGGAATACTACATCACGTTTTTACAGAAAAAATACGTAGATATCCAAATTAACAAAATTCAATACCAAAATCTATACGAAGCAAAATTAGCTTTTTCCCATGCCAAAACTACCATCAATGGTGTAAACAAGATTTCATATTAATTTGACATATATCGCATAAATTTCGCACCTTCCACCAAACCAATCTCAGTGAAACTCAACGTTGATTTACGCATACAACTCAATCAATACAATTCAATCATACATATCCCATCCATCAATAAATAATTCTAGGATATCTAACCTTTGACGCCATAACGATCGCCGTGTTACATAGCTCCCCTTTCATTCTTTTCGGCCCACATGTGGTCGCAGAGAATCGTTTTTTGACTAACACCTACAGAGAGAGCCAATGGACAGTTTTCAGCGTGAGATTCCGAAATCCAGGGTATCCATCACTCTTGACCTGCATACGGGCGGGGCACAGAAGAAGGTCGAGCTGCCGCTCAAATTGCTGGTCGCGGGCGACTTCAGCGCTGGTCGGGAGCAAGCGCCCCTGGCTGAGCGCGAGAAGGTCAACGTCGACAAGAACAACTTTGATGCCGTACTTGCCGATTACGCCCCCGACCTGAAGTTCGCGACGACCAACACGCTTTCCGACGACAACTCGGACATGCCGGTGAGCCTGTCGTTTCGGTCGATGAAGGACTTCGAGCCCGAGCAGGTGGCTCGGCAGATTCCCGAACTCCAGGCGTTGCTCGCCATGCGCAATCTACTGTGCGATCTCAAATCGAACCTGCTGGACAACACCGGCTTTCGCCGGGAGTTCGAGAAGGTGCTCAAGGACAAGCGTCTGTCGGACAGGCTGCGCGGCGAGTTGGCGCAAATCGCCACGGCGGCCACCCAGGCTGAGGGCCATGCCTGAGCGTAGTACGCCCCAGCGGGCGTGCACGGTTTTGCATACCCCCAACTCCCTTCACGAACTCAAGCGGAACCCGAAATGAAGTCGAAAGAAGCACAACAAAGCGCGCCCCAGGCCGTGGCGTTCGACGCGAACGACGCGTCGAAGGCTGCCATCGACAGCGTGTACGCGTCACTATGCAGCAAGATCCGTCTCCAACCCGTGACCGAGGCGCGGCCGATCGAAGCCTTTCGCGACAACGACATGCTGGCGGAAGCATCGGCTGACGAGCGCATCGCACGCGGCATGGGGGCATTCCTCGAGCTGGTATCGAGATCCAGCCAGGCGGTCGACCGCCTGGACAAGTCGCTGCTGGATTTCCACATTGGGCAACTGGATCGTCAGATCAGCCGCCAACTGGATGCGGTGATGCACGCGCCGGAGTTCCAGGCGCTCGAAGGCCGGTGGCGCGGTCTGAAGATGCTGGTCTCTCGCACCGACTTCCGCAAGAACGTGAAGATCGAGGTGATGGATGTCTCGAAGGCGGCCTTGCAGCAGGACTTCGACGATGCGCCGGAGCTGATTCAGAGCGGGCTATATCGCAAGACCTATGTGGAGGAATACGACACCCCTGGCGGCCAGCCGATCGGGGCCATCATCAGCGATTTCGAGTTCGAGAACTCGCCGATGGACGCCGCACTCCTGCGCAACATCTCGAAAGTCGCAGCGGCGGCACATATGCCGTTCATCGGCGCGGTCGGTGCGGCGTTCTTCGGCAAGCGTTCGATGGAAGAGGTCGCGGCCATCCAGGACATCGCGAACTATCTCGATCGCGCCGAATACATCAAGTGGAAGAGCTTTCGCGAGACTGACGATTCGCGGTATGTCGGCTTGACGATGCCGCGCGTGCTGGGGCGTCTTCCGTACGGCCGCGACACCACGCCTGTGCGTGCCTTCAACTACGAGGAAGCTGTCAAGGGTCCGGACCACGACAAGTATCTGTGGGTCAACGCGTCGTTCGCGTTTGCCGCGAACATGGTGCGCAGCTTCATGAGCAACGGTTGGTGCGTGCAGATTCGCGGCCCGCAGGCAGGCGGGCGCGTTGATGACCTGCCGGTGCATCTGTATGACCTCGGCACGGGGGTGCAGCCGAAGATTCCGACGGAGGTGCTGATTCCGGAGACGCGCGAGTTCGAGTTTGCGAATCTGGGTTTCATCCCGCTGTCGTTCTACAAGAACCACGACTTTGCGTGCTTTTTCTCGGCCAGCTCGACGCAACGACCGGCGCTTTACGAGACGAAGGAGGCGACGGCCAACAGCCGCATCAACGCGCGTCTGCCGTACATTTTCCTGCTCTCGCGCATTGCGCACTACCTGAAGCTGATTCAGCGCGAGAACATCGGCATGACGAAGGATCGTCGCGTGCTCGAGCTGGAAATGAACAGTTGGATCAAAGGGCTCGTCACCGAGATGAACGACCCGAGCGATGCGCTTCAGGCCTCGCACCCGCTGCGCGAGGCGAAGGTCATCGTCGAGGACATCGACGACAACCCGGGCTTCTTCCGCACGAAGCTCTTCATCGTGCCGCACTTCCAGGTCGAAGGCATGGACATCGGGCTCTCGCTCGTGTCGCAACTGCCCAAGGCCAAAGGTTGATTCTGGATTGACGGCATGCTCCCTCGGTGCGCCTCCCGGCGCGCGGAGGGGCGCTTCGCCCGCATTTGTAAGGGAATACACGTGTCGATGGTTTTGCCTTCCCAGGCTTATGAATTGAAACTGGCGCCGCATCCCGCGCCGTTCTCGGTATTAAAGTTCAGCGGACTCGACCGAATCAGTACGCTCTACCGCTACGAGATTGAATTCACAAGCCCGGTCACCAACCTCCCGATGGATGCGGTGCTGGGCAAGTCTGCCCGATTCAACATCGCGCCGATCGTGCCGAACGACGACTGGGTTGTGCACTTGCCGGACGTTCCAGACGAAACTGAACTGGCGTTTACCGTCCACGGCATCATCACGCAGTTCGATGAGTTCGAGACGACCGCCGACCAGACGCGCTATCGCGTGGTTCTAGAACCAAAGCTCGCGGATCTGAACCGGGCGGTGACCAGCCGATTGTTCCAGCGGGTGACGCTGCAGGAGATCGTCACGTCCCTCCTGCGCCACGAGGGGTACGCGGCCGGTGTCGACTTCATTTTCAAGCTGAGAGACGAGCGCTACGCGCGTCACGAGTATGTCACCCAGTATCGCGAAACGACGTTCGCCTTCATTCAGCGCCTTTGCGCGCAAGAGGGTGTCTGGTTTCGCTTCGAGCAGAAAAAAGACCGCGCTGCCATCGTGTTCGGCGATGACATGGACGCGTACGCGCGCAGGCAGCGACTGCTGCCGTATCGACGCGACAGCGGTTTGGAGTCGAGTGGTGCGCAAGCGCTGACAACGCTCGAGAAGCGAACAAGGCGAGTGCCGGAGGCCGTGCGTTTGCACGACTTCAACCATCGTGCGGCAGACGTACCGCTGCTCGTCGAGCAACGTGCGGTGCGCGACGACGCGACAACCCAAGCCGTCGACTACCGCTGGGGCGAACACTACGATACGCCTGAAGAAGGCGAGCGAGTTGCCTATATACGTCACGAAGCGCATCTCGCCCGCCAACTGACGTGGGCGGGAACCGGCAATCCCTTTAGGCTTGAAGCCGGTGAAGTGCTGGGTGTCGACCCCGCACCGAGCGATGCTCGGCACGGCATCCTGGTGACCGCCATCGAGTCGCGGGGCGGTCGCGCCGAACCGTTTTGCCTCGCCTTCGAGGGCATTCCCGCTGACCGCGTGTGGCGCACGCATCTGGACACGATCAGCCGCCCGGTGGTCGACGGAATATTGCCGGCTCGTGTCGTGTCGCCGGGGAATTACAAGTACGCGTACCTTGACGAGCATGGTCGCTACGTGGTCAAGCTGCCGTTCGACCTTGATGAGTGGAGTCCCGGTGGAACAAGTCGTCCGGTGCGACTGGCCAAGCCTTACAGCGGCGGCAAGTACGGCCACCACTTTCCACTCATCGATGGCGCGGAAGTCGCGCTGAGCTTCACCAATGGCGACCCCGACCGGCCAGTGATCGTGGGGGCGATGCATAACAGTGAACAACCGGACCTCGTGACCAGCGAGAACAAATCGCGCAACTTGATCGTCACCGCCGGCGGTAACGTGCAGCGCATGGAGGATCTGGAAGGCGCCGAGCACGTTCACCTGTCCGCGCCATATCAAGCGAGTGAGTTGAATCTCGGTCACTTGGTCGACGGGGAGGACAAGGGGCGCGGCGCGGGCGCGGAGCTTCGGACTGATGGACACGCAGCGACCCGAGGCGCCAAGGGGTTACTCCTATCCGCAGAACCGCAGGCTGGTGGAACGGGTCAACAGTTGGCAATGCCGAGCGCCGACGAAACGCTTCGTCAGGCACAGCAGATACTTGGCTCGCTGAACACCATGGCGTCCGCCGCAAATGCCATTCTCGCCGACGTCGATTCGCAGCGCGTGCTCATTGAACAACATCTGAACAATCTTCGTCGGCCGACCATCGTCGCGAGCGCACCTGAGGGTGTCGGCCTTGCGAGCGGACGGGACATGCAAATCGCTACGAAGAAACAGATGTTTGTCACTGCCGGAGATGGGCTTGACGTCGGTGTCATGAAGCGAATCACCGTCGCAGCCGGTGAGGCACTGTCATTTTTGGCCGGAACACTCGGCATTCGTCTGTTCGCGGCCAAAGGTAAAGTCCAGATCGAAGCACAGGCCGACGGCATGGACCTCTTGTCCATGCGTGACATGTCGATCAGCTCTGCCGACGGAAAAATCACGATCACGGCCAAGCAAGGCGTGACGATCGGCGATGGTGCCGGCGCATACATCACGTTATCGGGCGGGAAAATTGTAGTCGGGAGTCCCGCCGGTGAGATTGATTTGCACGGAAACCTGAGCGTGCTTTCACCGCAAAGTGGGTCGTTCAAGTTCCCATCGTGGGCGGAGTCGCAGCTCACACCACAAACGACATATTTCAACTTCAGCGTTTCCGAGTAGTCATCCGAATGACGATCCCCCCCTCACCACTCCCCGCCCGCACTGCCGCGGCAGAAGACACACGAGTCAAAAGGCTGTCGTTCGCCTTTCCGTTCCTGAGGAACGGACAAGGCGCAGGCTCCAGCGCGACTCACTTCTCCGACGAGCACGAGATCTACCAAAGACTGGCCAATAGTGAATCCGCCGGCGCGTATCTGGTCGGCCGACTCGGCTTGTGGCATGGCGGAATTCACATCACAGCTTCCGGCTTCGGCAGGCACATCGACCTTGCGGCCGGCGTGCGCTGTATCGCCGATGGAGAAGTCGTAGCGTTCCGGATCAACCGTAGCAATCCGACAAGCAAGCGCCCCGGTAACCGCGAACAAGATGCGACCGTTGCTGAGTACAGTACCGGTTTCGTGTTGGTGCGGCACACGATGGCGTTTCCGACGGGAAAAACGCTAACGTTCAACAGCCTATACATGCATCTGATGTCCTATGACGATTACAGAAAGCCAAAACATGTGTCGTGGATGAAACCAGCCTATTGGCCGCAACAGTGGGAGGTCACAAAATACGCACAGGATCTTCCGGCGAGGGGACGACGCGGTCAGACGGCCGCCCAATTCAAGCAGGGCCTGCGGGTGCGCGCCAAGCCTAACGGTCGAATCCTTGCCATCCTCCCCCAAGGTGCGCGGGTCACACTTGATTCCACCAAGAATGGTTGGGGCAAGCTCAAGGCGGTGGAGCTCAATGGCGCGTCGCTATATCCGAGCCACATCGATGGGTATGCCCCATCGTCGTCAATCAGCAACGGGTGGATATCGTTAGGTCAAGAAAATGGCGGCCCGCTCGTTCACGAGACAATGCCCGACGACATCTTCGACACTGTGCAGGTGCCAGGCACGCCCATACCCATCAAAGCTGGAGATTTGGTCGGACACCTGGGCCGCTACGATAGGCTAGAACCCGGATGCGGGCCAAATAGCCAAGTCCATATCGAAACGTTTACCCCGGAAGATATCGATACATTCATCGAAACATGCTGCGATTGGGTCACCCATCACGGCCCTCACAAGGACGATTGGGCACCGCTCGGGTTGCCGGCTGAACCGACGATTCTGCGCATTGCGTCCGGCACAACTCTTTACGAACGCCAGGGAAACACGTTCACCTGCGGAGTCGATCCGCAAGCGCGCAAAACAGGTTTAGTTCAAACCTACGCCATGCCTGTACTCGGTCGCGATAAAGATCGCACCTACACCGAGCCCGAGGTGGATCGAGATGCTCGCCGTCCTGTCAATTGGTGGAACGTCAAAAGCGTAGATATGCGGGGCAACCCTGTGGAAGGATGGGTGCGTGACTTCAACCACTCGCCCGGGAGGGTTACCCGTGAATTTCCACAGAAATGGGTTGATTTCAAATGCATTTCGGAAGATCACGCCCCTACCAACACGATTTTCGCCGACACGGCGAATTGGATCGACTTCGTGACGGCGCCGAATGCGTCAGGGGCTGCTTCGCGAGCAAAGCTGAGTCCGACCATGCAGACGGTGTACGACTCCATTTTCACCGAAGGTCACGGCGAACAGGCCGCCATTCAACTGCGTGATTTATCGGCTGTCAGCGGCGATGGCTATCCGTGGCGCATGCAAGCAGCGTCACGCCTTATCGTCAAGCACGAAAGCGAGTGGGCTGTGACGGAGAAATGGGCGGCACTTTTCGCAGCCCTGAAAGAACAGACCGGCGCCGCTGCCAGGCTCGATGAAGAGAAGAAGCGTATCGAAAACCTAATTTGGTGGGAGGCCGTCAGTACGAAGCTACCGGAATTTTGCAACACTTCTGTATTTCATATCAACCCACTGGCAATTGTCGCAAATTTTGGCACCGCCATTCGCCTGAAGTGCTCGCACTGCGGCACCGATCTTGTTGTCACGCCGAACCTGCTTAAAGAGATATTCCCCCGCATCAGCGAAAATAATGCCGAACGATTTGCTGATCCGCTCACGTTTGCGTTTGCCAAACACAAAATTAACACATGCAACCGAGTGTCTCACTTTTTTGGTCAATGCGAAGTAGAGTGCGCGGGGTTCACGACATTTCGTGAAGTTCTTAATTACACGGATGGCGACCGTCTTTGGAACACGTATCGCACGGCACTGACGGCCGGACTTCGCAGAATCAACCCAACCTGGACACAAGATGAAATTGAATCTTTTGCAAAACAAAACCTAACGCATAACGACAGCAAGCTTGGTCAAGTTCTATTTGGCGACAGTCAGCACCCAGACCGCGATTATCGAGGCCGCGGCTTACTCCACGTGACGTGGCTCACGACTTACAGCGATTACAAAAAAGCAAGTGGGGTCGATGTCGTGGCCGACCCAACCAAACTGCAAAACGATCCCTGCGTTGCAGCCGATTCTGCGGCGTGGTTTTGGAGCGCGCGACGAATCAATACTCCTGCCGACGCCAATAATGCACGCAGAGTCACTCACCCAATCAATCCTGCGATGAAGGACTTTTCCCGGAGAAAGGAAGCCGCCAAAAGAGCATTTCATTTCATAAACAAAGGGGCACAGAATTGCAGGGAAAACTGGGATTTAAATCTCACGCCGGAGAATGGATGGTGATAAAAATAATCGGAACCATAATTCTGACATTTTCGCTATTTTGCACCGCAACAGCATCGCATTCTGTCGAGAATCTGTCGGATGTCATGCCAGCCGATGCCATTCGCTCAGGTTGTTCCGTTTTGATTTCAAGAGATTATCAATCGGATCCCAACGATTCCTTGAGCACGCAAATTTATTCTTTATTGATATCTTGGCAATGTGACGACGGAGAAAATTCTACGATTGGCACCTTTCCGGTAGAAGGCGCAAGTCCGGAGATTGTCACTATTTTCTACTGGGACAATGAGAACATTATCTCACTAGTAAAATGGCCAATGTCATCACAGGCCGCAGATTATTCCGGAAATTATTACAAAATCTATGCATATACATACAACAACCACAAATTCCCACGAAGATTTTTTGAAAATACGAAGATTGAACGAAATTTCCCCCCCGGATTTGATGGGCTATCTCGGGACGGCACCGTTATCAATTACCCGTTCAAAGATATAAAATCAATAAAACGAAAGCTCCGCGAGGCCCGGTAATATTCACGAAATTTGTGCCACGGGAAAGTCACGAATCACTCCCCATCGCGCATGCGGATCATCTCGCCCAACCTCTGATAAGCACATTTAGGCCCCCCCATCGACCAAACCTTTGTCGCTCTATTTGCTCAATACCCAAATCAATGAAAAACATCGCGTGTGAAGGCGATGCGACGACCCACGGCGGAAATATTCTGTCCGGCACTGATCGCATCCAAGTCAATGGACGTCGAGCCGCTCACGTTGGCGCCAAGGTGTCGTGTCCGATGCACGGCGACAACGAGGTCATCGAAGGCAGCAGTCGGATGAGATGCGGATCGACCTTAATTTCTTGCGATGGAGATCAAACGCGCTGCGGCGCACATCTCATCGCATCGGCGGACGGTGCAAGGGTCATCTGAAATGCCCATCGACTTCAACCGCGTTCCTTGTCGGGTGCCTATCCCAGAGACTAAATCGCTGTCCGCTTTGACGTTCATCGCCCTTCTGGCGGTGACGCTTGGCGTCGCTGCGGGGCTCACCTTTACGTTTTGGTCCGCCAGCGCATCGACTAATGCCGCGTGGTTTTGGATCTGTGCCGTAGGCTTCCCCGTTTTGGCATGGGCCTTTATTTGTTGTAGCTGGCTCGGCTACCTCGACGTCAAGCGAAGTGACGCCATTGCCCACAATCGCGCATGCAACGACGTTGAAATGGCATGCCATACCGCAGCGAGTGCGCCGCTGACAGTCCTTGGACAAGCTTGGTGTTTCTCGTCTGAACCATCTCACGCCCAAGTTTCCTGCCTACACGACGGCACGGTTAAGAGAGAGGGGCGCCCAAGTGCAGTGCAAGCCGACCGCGTAGTTGACGCGCGCTGGATTGCCATTCCCGGCCGTCCATTCGCCGCCGGCAATGAGGAAAACGAGCATGCCCGGCACAAGGCACTCCTGGAATGGCTTTACGGACGGCTTTTCGAGCGCATCGGCGCAGCATTACGTTCACTGCCTGTGGGCAGTTCCCTCGATGTCCTCGTCCATGTGTCGTCATCGACGAAACTCGAATGGGCTGTTCAACTGCTAGAACAACGCATCTGTGATCTTCGACCCGACCTCCAGCTATTGGTCACGCCTTCACGAGAAGCTATTCCCTTGTTTCAAATCGATGCCTGGTTAGACGAGACTGCCCCACCCTTCGCGAGACTCGTCGTCAGTGTTCAGTTGCTCGATGCGATCAGTCAGGAGCTTTCGGACGGCGTTGCCGAAGCTGGCGTCGCACTTCTGTTCGGTCCGAGCCGTGGGAAGCGGCAAGCATCCACGCTTTTTGCCCACCGGCCTGCTGCGGGGACTTCGCGAGACGCGTCAACAATTATCACACTCGCTTGTCGGTGGGGATTGTGTGACGCGGAAGCCCCCTTATCGATTTGGATGCATGGGATCCCGGAAAGCCGAAGAGCATCGATCAAGCGATGGGCCTCTTCCAGGCCAACCGATTGTCATGCGCTGGAGGATTCGGTTGGCGACTGTGCAACAACCGGCGCATGGCTAGCTCTCGCCGTGGCGTTGGAAAGCGTCGAACAAAACACGCTACCAAACCTTGTTATGTGCGTCCACCACGACCAACTCGTCGCGTTAGTCTGCAGAAACAATCAATGAACAAACAAAAAGTACGCCCGGCGGGCCTGTTTATCGGGCTGGCCGTGACCATGATTTTCCTGGCACTTTCCATCACGTTCTGGATTAGAGGCTCGCGTTTTGGATGGTCTACGGAGGTCCGGATCATCGTCGAGCTCTTGCTGTTGTCAGCGTTTCTCATCTGCATACTGCTCGTTAAATATCTGGAATTGGCCATTCAGCAGGTTGCTTCGCTGCGAGTTACGCGGTGGGTCCTCCGTTACGACACGCGTGCACGCAATACGTCTTCTAACGACGGCACCATGAATACGCTTGACGTCACAATTGCCAAGCACGGGACGTTACGTCAACTGCTGCGTGACCGACAC
This sequence comes from Pandoraea cepalis, assembly GCF_902459665.1. Classification (GTDB taxonomy): domain Bacteria; phylum Pseudomonadota; class Gammaproteobacteria; order Burkholderiales; family Burkholderiaceae; genus Pandoraea; species Pandoraea cepalis. The sequence goes on from NZ_CABPSL010000011.1 coordinate 51,192, forward strand.
GGCTGGCGCTGGCGTTATCGGGATCGGTGGATCTTGATCACCGGTAATGAGCAGCTCGTAGAACGTCTTTCGCCCGCGCTCACATCGGTCGGCTTTGCGCTTACCCCCGAGGCCGTGCTGCTTTATATACCTTCCAAGGTCGACGCCGAGGATCAGGACTCCCTTACCAAAATCCGTCGCCTTCGCCGTCGCCCTGTCGATGCCGTCGTCGCGCTGACTGGTGACGCTGTGACAACCGCCCCGCTGATCCCACCCCACGAGCTAGCGCAAACGCTCTCCCGGATCGGGCGCGCGTTGCGCTGGGCCGCCCCCGTCTACTTGCTCGATGTCGCCCCGCTGGACGATGTCGGGCGCGAAGCACACGAAGCCGTCGGGCTAATGTGGACCCGTGAACGTATTCACGCCGGCGACGTTGGCGCATCGCTTTCCGCACTTTCCAACACGCTGGCGGACGCGGGTGTCGCCCGCCTGAGCACCCATCCCACCCAGCGAACCGCGGCCGCCCTGTCGCAACACATCGCGCGGATACACGACGCGTTGACTTCGTTGCTTTCGGAGACGGCGGCCTCACAACAGTGGCGCCATGCCGTACACGGCGTGCTTTTCGCGCCGCTCGCTTCCGAGCCCACCGCGCCGGCCGCACCGGCTTCGGACACTGCCTCTGTCGCGTCTCGTGCCCCGCACCCCACGCTACCACACCAAACTCTCTGGCAAACCGTCGCACGTCACAGCCGCAAGGTCCACGGGCGACGCGTTGGTCTCTCGTTGTCGAGCATCGCCGCCTGGTTCGCCACGAGCGCGACGATCGTCTGGATCATCGGCGTCAATCTGTCCGGCTTTCACAACCGCGCCACCCTGAGCTCAGCCGCCGAGGCCCTGGCCCACTGGCATCGCGCCCCTGACAGAACACAGCAGATGCTGGCGCTGAACGGTCTCGGTCGCCACATGGACACCCTTGAAGTGCGCGAGCGCAACGGCGCCCCATGGTCCACCCGCTTCGGATTGAATCGCGACGGCGCCATTCTCGATGCCATGTGGCCGGTCTACGTCGGTGCCGCCCAAACGTTCCTCATGACGCCCGTGCGCCACGCCCTCGAAGGCCGGCTGATGCGCCTGGCTTCACTCTCGGATGCCGAGATCGCCGACGGAGGCAATATGCAGGCCGACGCGGCGCACAACACCCTGGAGGCCTACCTGATGCTGGCCACGCCGTCGCGCGTCAACGCCAACTTCCTTACGCCACACCTCATCAACACAGCACAGCCCGTACGCCCGAACCGATCCGAGTTGTCGCCGGGGACATGGGCGGACCTCAGTGCCCAAACCATCACCTTCCTCGCCTCCCACTTAAGCACCGAGCGGGGCGGCCTGTCGCTTGCCATGCCCGCCGATCGCGCGCTGGTCGCCTCAACGCGGCAAACGATCATCAGCGTGCGCGGCATCCAGAACTCCACCGACGCACTCTACGAAAAGATCATCGACGACGCACAGGCCAAGTACCCTCCCGTCTCGCTCACAAGCCTGTTGGGCGACACGACCAGCCACGGGCTTTTCACAACCGCGCAAACGCTCCCCGGCGTATACACGCGCGCAGCGTTCGAGGAGCGCATCGCTCGGGCCATCGACGCGGCCGGCGCAGCGCAGGACGTCACCGGCGACTGGGTGCTCTCAGACGCCCAGCGTGCGAAATCCAGCCCATCGGACCTCAAGGCCAAGCTTCGGCAGCGCTACTTCGACGACTTCGCGCGCGCCTGGGAGACGTTTCTCAACAGCCTGCACTGGCAGAGCGCACCAACCCTGACCGGCACCGTCGACCAGCTACTCCTGCTCGGCGATCCACAGCGCTCCCCCATGGTCGCGCTCATGAACGCCATCCACTATCAAGCAAGCACCGGTATCTCATCGCAATCGTTGGCCGCCGGTCTGCTCGACAAGGCCCAGCAACTGGTGGGCAACGACAAAGACCCCGCCACGCGAGAGCCGACCACGGTGGTACCGCTCGGCGGACGGTTCGGGCCGATCCTGCGGCTCACCGGTAGCCCTCTCGTGAGCACCGCAAACAGCGCCGGTGCGCCGCCACCCGCGAGCGCCGCGGATCTGAGCCTGGCCCGCTACCTGGAACGGGTCACGGCCATGCGTCTGAAGCTCCAGCAAATGGTCTCGGCCCCCGACCCCGACGCCATGTCCCGTGTGGCCGCCCAAGCCGTATTACAAGGAAAAACCTCCGAAATCGCAGACAGTCGCGACTACGCCAGTCGCGTGGCCGCAAGCCTCGGTGGACAGTGGGCCGGCTTCGGTGCCGTGCTGCAAGCCCCGCTGGATCAGGCGTGGCAAGTCGTGGTGCAGCCCGCGGCCGCCAGCCTGAACGACATCTGGCACAGCGCTATCGTCGCGGACTGGAACACAACGCTCGGCAGCCGCTATCCGTTCACCGATTCGGATAACGATGCCTCGCTGCCGGAGATGGCACGCTTCATGCACCCGGACGGTGGCGTCATCGCCCAATTTGTCGCCACGCAGTTGGCAGGCGTCATCGAACGGCAAGGCGATCGCTGGGTACCGACCCAAGGACAACACCACGGCGGCCTGGCCCTGGATTCCGAGTTCCTCAGTGGCCTGAATCGACTCACCCGCGTCGCCAACGTGCTGTTTCCGTCGGGCGATGCCCGCGTGCGCTTCGATTTGCGCGGCGTACCCACGCCGGGTATCACGGACGTACGGATTGTGCTTTCCGACAAGGACTTCCACTACTTCAACCAGAAGGAGGAATGGGTCCCCTTCGAGTGGCCAGGTCAAGCCATTGAAAACGTCACGCGGGTGGAGTGGCAGACGGCACACGGCGGTTTGCGCGCCGCGCTCGATGCCCAGGGACGCTTCGGCCTTATCCGTCTGCTCGAACGTGCCCAGCGCGAACCCCACGACAGCGCGCGCTACCTACTGACCTGGGCGCCCGATCAGGCGACGGATACGCCCTTGCGCGTACAGATGCGAAGCGAATCCGGCGCCGGCCCGCTCGAGGTGGTCGAGTTGCGGCACTTTGTGCTGCCCGCCCGTATCTTTGCGGCGGGCACCGTCACGCCCCGCGTTGCCACGCCCGCGAAAAGCCCGCGCGCACCGCGCTCGGAGGTCGAATGATGCTCTCCGGTCTCGTGAATCGACTCATTCCATCCATACGCCATGCCGAACAGTTTGCGCGCGCCCGAATGAAGGTCTGGGACGAGTGGCTGCGGCCCTTGCCTGGCGAATCCGGGGCGGGGCGCGACCCAGGCTATGAAGAGTCGTTCTTCGCCATCAAGGACGAAGCGGGCAAACTCAGCGGTATCGACGACCGCATGATCGCGACCTGCTGCGAACGGCTCACAAAGGACACCGGCAAGGATCTTCGTCTGGCGAGCTATTACGCCGTGGCACGCCTGCGCCGCGACGGTGCCACCGGTTTCGTCGATGGATTGGAGCTGGCGGCCGCGCTGACCGACAGGTTCGGCGATGCCGTCCTGCCCTCGCGTGTCGAAGCGCGCAAGGGCGCGCTGGAAATGCTCGCGACGCCGCGCGTGCTCGAATCGATTGCGTCAAGCGGCGGTTTCGCCGCCGAAGACCTCAAACGCGCCATCGCCGCGCTCGATGTACTGCTCACACATACCGGCGGATGGCCAGCGGCTGCGCGCCCCAACCTGCAGTCGCTCGTGACGCTGTTCGAGCCCAAGGACTCCCCAGACGTGGCCACGACACGACCGAGCGTCGGTCCCGCGAAAACGGCACCGCCCGATGCACTGGCCGCGCTCGCCCCCGCCTCGATCGGCTCGGCGCGCGACGTGCTCGAACAGGCACGCGTCATGGCGGGCTGGTTGCGCGATCAGGATGGCGGCTACCTCGGGGCTGCGCGCCTGGTCAGGAGCGTTCGTTGGGACACACTGCAGGAATTGCCGCCGGCAGACAATCGCGGGCAAACTCGCCTTGCCCCACCGCGTCCGGAGTTTCGCCAGCATCTGAAGCGGCTGGTCCTGCAAAAGCAGTGGCCCGAAGTCCTCGCGCGCGTGGAAGACGCGTACGTGGAGGGCGCCAACCACTTCTGGCTCGACCTCCAGTACTTCCAGCACCTGGCGCTCGATCAGCTCGGACATCCCTACAACGCGTGGCGCGACGTGCTCCGCACGGACGTTGCCCTGTTTCTCGATCGATTGCCCGACGTCGAGCGTCTGACCTTTAGCGATGGCACGCCATTCGCCGACGACGCTACCCTCGATTGGATCGCCAGGCACGCGGTCGTGCGCAATCTGGCGGCCGGGGAAAGCCCGTCAGACCTTCCCGTGTCGGCCCGAAGCGCACACGACGGGGCGGGCGACTGGCCCGAGATCGAGGCCCAAGCGCGGGAAAAGGCTGTCGGCGAGGGGTTGGAGGCGGCCGTTGCGTGGCTTGAGGCGCTGCCGGGCATGACATCCCAACGTCACCATTTTCTCCAACGCTTCCTGATGGCACGCATGGCCGACCAGGCCGGCCGGTCCGACACGGCGATTGCGCTATTGACCGCGCTCGACGCCAGCGCGCGCTCCGTGTCGCTCGCGCAGTGGGAGCCCACCCTCGCTTTCGAGGTCAAGCAGCAGTTGGTCCGTGGCCTCAAAGGCGCGATCCATCGCAAGGACGTCGATCGCGCTGCCCTCACCCGTCGCATTGCCGATCTCCACGCCGACATGACCGTGCTCGATCCGGCACGCGCGCTGACCACCTTTCCCCCTCCTCTCTGACAATGAACGACGACCCTATCCTGCGCTACTACGAAGCGGAGATGCGTTACCTGCGCGAAGCGGGCAAGGAATTTGCGCGCGCGCACCCGGACCGCGCGCGCATGCTCAATATGGATCGGGTGGGCGCGCTGGACCCCTATGTCGAGCGTCTGTATGAAGGGTTCGCCTTTCTGACCGGTCGCCTGCGACAAAAGCTCGACGACGAACTGCCCGAACTGACCGAAGGACTGGTCAGCCTGCTCTGGCCGCACTACCTGCGCATGATTCCCTCGCTGTCGATCGTGGCGCTGCAGCCCGCCAATGCCAAGGTCCAAAGTAGTGAAGTCGTGGATCCCGGCGTCGTCGTGCGTGCCAGCCCCATCGTCGTACCGGGCGCGCACGAGGGCGACGCGCCCAGGACGGTGCAGTGCGAATATCGAACGACGCAATCGGTGACCCTCCACCCCATCGCGGTGACCCATGCCGAACCGGCTGTACGGCAGGACGGTCGTTCCGTCATTCGCCTGGGTTTTTCGATCGAGACCGCGGCACGCCGTGACGAAACCGATTTGTCGCGCCTGCGTCTCTTTTTGAACGCCGATTTGCCGACCGCCTTCTCGATGCACCTCGCCTTGACCCGACAGGTCGATGCAGTGCTGTGTCGCGTGCCTGAAGCCAGCGGTAGCGAAGCGGTACCGCTCACTGGAATCCGCGTAGCCCCCGCCGGGTTCGATGCCGACGACCGCCTGTGGCCCAAGGCCGAGAACGCCTTCTCGGGTTACCAATTGCTGCTGGAGTATTTCTCGTTCCGGGAGAAATTTCTGTTCGTCGACGTCTGCGGCTTCGATATCACCAGCCTGCCCGCGGCGGCCAGCCGGTTCGAGCTGGAGTTCGTGCTGTCGCACCCTTACCCTGGCGACCAGCCGTTCGACGCGCAGAACGTGCGGCTGTTCTGCACGCCGGTCATCAACCTGTTCGAACTCGATGCCGAGCCAATCGAGATCAATCACCACGACGCCGAGTACCGGGTCCGGCCAGCCGGTCATCTGGGCGACTATACCGAGACGTATTGCGTCGATGCAGTAGAAGCGTTCGACCATGCCTCGGCACAGCGATACGGCTATGTGCCCTTCTCGACATTCAAGCATCGCGGCGGCATGCTGCGTCACGAAGCCCCGGAGCGCTATTTCCATACGCGGGTCCGATCTGGCGTCTCGGGCCTTCAGGAGACCTGGCTAGTGTTGGGCGGCCACGCTTGGGAATGCATGAGCACGCTCCCCGAGGAAAGCCTGTCGCTTCGAATGACAGGCACCAACGGCATGCTGCCTCGCAAATCTCTGCGCGCGGCCAATTTGTGCGAGTTGGTGTCGAATACGCCCAATGTCGCGGGCGTGCAGAATCTGGCCGCCCCAACCTTGCCGCTGTATCCTCCGACCGGCGACCGGTTCCAGTGGCGCGTGCTCTCACACCTCGCGCCGAACTTCTTGTCGTTGATGAACGCCGAGGTGCTGCGCGGCGCCCTCTCGCTCTACGACTGGACCCATGCCGAAATCAGCGAGCTGAACCGCCGGCGCCTCGATGGCATTCGCTGGGTTTCGCAGTCGCTGCGCGAGGAAGTGTCGGGCGGCGCCGTGGTGCGCGGCGCGCACATCGAAGTGACCCTGGACTCCCAGGCGTTCGCCGGTGACGGCGACTTGATGCTCTTTGGCGAACTGCTGCATCGGTTCTTCGAGATGTATGCGGAGATCAATCTGTTTACCGAATTGACCGTGATCAGCCTGCCGTCGCAAACGCGTATCCACTGGCCGCGCAGCACGTCTCACCGGAACCCCTTATGACGGCGCGCGACCTGCCCGACCTCGCCCCCCTCGTGGCGGAACTGCTCGCGCGGGCCCCGCGGATGAGCTTCATGCAACTGTGCCGCCTGCTGGAACTGCGCGCACCCGCGACTCTGGGATTCGGCGACGGAAACTCGCCCGCCCACGAGGCGGTAAGGTTTCGGCCATGGCCGCGCATGGGCTTCCCTTCGGCCGAGGTGGTCGCCATCGAACGTGATGAAGATCTGCCGGAGGCACCGCCTTCGGTGCGCACGACCTTCATGGGCCTGTATGGCGTCGACGCGTGTGTGCCGTCGCACATGGTCGACGACCTCGCGCTGCGCGAAGAAGGGCACGAGGCCGTTGCCGCCTTTCTCGATCAGTTCAACCATCGCTCCGTCACCCTGCTCTATCGGGCGTGGAAAAAATACCGGTACCCCGAGAGCTTTCGCGCCGCTGGCGACGACGAGCATTCGCGCAGCCTGCTGTGTCTGGCTGGATTCGCAGACGGCGACAAGCCCAAACGCGCCGGTCTGCCGGGCGTTCGCATGCTCGCGATACTGGGGCTGCTGATCCAGCGCACCCGGACGGCCGAAGGCCTGGCCGGTGCGCTCGCCGTCGCCGCGCCCGGCATCGACGTTCAGGTCGAGGCGTTCTTCCCAAAGACGATCGACGCCGGAACGCCGCGGCCGCTGACATCGACCGCAAGCACGGCCACGCGCGGGCTGGGGGCAGACTATGTGCTTGGCCGCCGCCTGACGTACCGTCATGGCGCGGTGGAGGCACGCTTGCGCCCATGTGGTACAGCACAGATCGACTCACTGTTGCCTGGGACCGCCCGGCATGCCGAGTTGATGGCGATGGTGGCGCTCTACATGGGCACTAAGGCCGATGTCTATGTGCGCCTGATCGTGCCCTCGACGATGGCCCCGAAGCTGCGCATCGGCGTCACAGACACCTCGCACGCACCGCGGCTTGGCTGGACGAGCGTTCTGCCAAGCCGCGCACGCCGCGATATTCGCATCACGCTGGGCGTCCATCGCGCCATTCCGACACCCCAGCCCAATCCCTGTCTTACCGCTATCCCTGCATGAGCCACCGACCAATGCCGATTCTCGCCCGCAAGGCGATTGCCCTGATGCTGTCCTCGCTTCTCCTGTCCGCGTGCGGCGCGTGGCAATCCGTCTCGAATGGAACAGCCGATGCGTTCCGTGCTGTTTTCTACAAGCGGGTAGAGGTCGTCCACGTCGACGTCCGCGCCCGCGATGCGCTCAATCCGGACGACGCAGGACGCGCGACATCGGTAGTAGTGCGCGTGTATCAGTTGAAAGACCGCGAGCGCTTTGACGCGGCGTCCTACGACGACCTGCTCAGGCAGGACCGCAAGGTACTCGCCGGTGCGTTACAAGCGAGCGTTGGCGCCGTCGTGAATCCGGGCGCTTCCATCAGTCTCGCGCAAGCCATTGAAGACGAGACGACGCATGTGGCAGTCGTCGCGTTTTTTCGCAAGCCCGGCGAAACCGGCACATGGAAGCACGTTGTTGCCGCAAACGACCTGGATGCCGACGAGCCGTTGAAGATTCAACTGGTGGACGATCGACTCGATCTACGAGACAGTGGCGCGAAATAATGTCGCGGGCGCATCAGTGATTGACCGAATGCAGGTGGACGGATGGCCGTGTTTGCCGCGCTAGTCGTCAACACGGCGGCGCAAAGCGCCGCCGTTGCCCCGACTCACACCCACGTCGACTCGATATCGACATGCGCCACGCCCGAGCGCGTGCGCGTAACGCCCGGCGGGTCGGTGGGTCGATCATTCGGCGACACCTCGGTCGCTTGCGCCGCCGGCGCACCGCACGACGACACCACGCGTTCCAGTAAGGCCGCGCTCCAGTGCTGGTACAGCAGCAGCAACCGATACGACGTTCGGACTGGCGTCGTGCCCCCACATTGCCACGCCTCCCCCTTCCATCGATATCCCCACGGACTCTCGGCTGGATTCAGGCTCAGATAGCGGTGGCCGTCAACGCATGACGCGTGGCACGGCACGTCGAACGCCTCACAAGTGGCGGCGATGTCGTTCGCCGTCAACGATTCGCCGCACGCCAGTAGGCGCTCACGTAAAGCCTCGCTCGACGCGATGGCCGCCAGCAGCGGGGTGTCACAATGCGTGGAGAGCTGCGTCACACGATCGACGCGATCGAGGACTGTCGCCCGATCGCCGGCCGATACCGTCGCGAGCCGCTCGCAAAGCGATTCCCATCGGCGTGTCAAGTCCTGCGCATCGCGAGTGAAGACCGCATTGCGCGCCCAGGTGCCGAGCAGACTCGTCACCGCGCGACAGGAATCGAGCATGAGCCCGGCCACGCGCAAGATGCCGCGATAACCATTGGTTTCACTCGACTGACTCGACCCGCTCGCGAACCACGACGGCATCCAGAGTCCCAGCCGCGCAGGCGGCACGGCCGTGTTGGCGAATGTGAAGAGCGTGGCGACGTCGCGCGATCGCGTGAGCGTGGCAAGCGCGCCGCGCCACGACGACGGCGCCTCAGGGGGCGGCGCAGGCGGTACCACGCACGCTTCCAGCAGCCGGCATCCCGCGTCCATGCGCTTGAGCACTTCGTCGACGGCATGGTGACGAATCAGCGTCGGCGAACCGAGCGACTGCGTCATGACGCCCTTCGCGCCCTCGAACGCCAGCAACGTCCAGTCGGCCCACGGCACCCCAAACGGGGTGTTGGCGATCGAGGCACCGCGACCGGCGTCCGGCGTACCGTCGTCGCCTGTCGCGCCCTTCTCCTGGTAGAAGCACGCGGCAATGATCGCGAGCAGCGACAGATTGCCCGCGAGCGACAGGGCATCGCGCGCCGCACGAAAGTGCCAACCCCGGTCGCCGGTCGCGGCCACCGTGTTGATCCAACGCGCAATGTCGCGGCACGTCGGGTCGACATCGATAGCGGTGGCGGAAGCGTTGGCGTTGGCATTGACGGCGCGGTTCGCTGCAGCGGTGCCCGTACCCATGGCAGTACCGGAGGCGGTGCCGCAATGCAGGCCCTCGTCGTGAGTGGGCACCAACATCGCTTCAACCTGTGCGGCGTTGCGCGCCAGACGCGCGTCGCGCGCGTGCGCCAGATCGAACTCCTTGCGATAGAAGTGCTGGCACGGCCCGGTCGTCACCCACAATCCCGCCCACGCCTTGGCAAAGGCCTGCGCAAGCGCAGGATCGACGCGACGTGACAGCGCGACCTCATCGCCGCACGCATCGCCCGCCGCGTTGGCCGTCTGCGTCAGACGGGCGCCAATATCGGTTTGCGCGGCGCGGCGCGGCATCGTCGCCTCCGGCGATTCCAAGCGCTCAACGGCCGGCGCCTTGCTCCAGGCCCCTCCCCAACCGCTTGCGCCTGCACACTGCTGGTACCACATCGCTCCCCCCACCTGGTCGCCGCCGGGCACGCCGGCAAACCGTCAACTATAGGGAGATGGCATGACGCATGCCGTGCCCCATGGAGCGAGCACGCGCGCCCATCCCGAATCCAGCCGTTGAACCCTGTCAGTGCCGCGGTGCAACCCTCCCCCAGCGAGTGCCCACTTACGCAGCTTGCACAGGGCAGAGTACAACTCCCCTCTCGCCAAGTGCCAATGCGCCGGGGTAGACTTTCGGACACCTGACGTCAGCGGTCGCTCGCGCATTCCGGCGAGCCCCCCTTCGCTATGATTGCCGCGAAGCCGGTGGGCCGATACCATGCCGGCCAGCTAACGATCCACGACATTTCAACGCACGAACGCGAGCGCGCCCGCCGCGCGCCCCCCTGCCCCTATGGTCGATACCCCATCTCAGACGTCTACCGCGCCCCTCCATGCGCTTCCCCTTGTCCCGCTCGCGCCCCACGAGATCCCCCTGGGCGACGCCCTGCCCTGGGCCATCGTTGATCGCAATGGGGAACCCCTGCTTGCCGCGGGCGATATCGTCCCCACGCAGGCGGGCCGCGACTGGCTGTTCGCGTCGTTCGCCCCGCACCGGATCGCCAATCTCGGTGGAGACGACCTCGCCCCGTCGGAGGTTACCGCGCCCACGGCGGCGGCCCCCGACAATGCGAGCGCCGCCGCCGGCGCGACGCAACCGCAGTACGCGCTCACCGACCTGAATCTGCGCCCCGGCGACTGGCTGCAGATCCAATTGCCGCCGGGCGCCGGGTCGCAGCGGGTGCGCACGCGTGTGATCGGATACGCGCCGAATCAGATGCTGTTCATCACCGCCCCGACGGGCCGCGTCGCGCCGCCGACCCTGAACGTCGGCGAGCGGCTCGAACTCTGGACATTCTCGGGCGAAGACATTTACCACTTCGTCTGTACGGTGGAGCGTGTGAAGCGGCTGCCGTTCGATTACGCCGTGCTCTCGGCGCCGGCACAGATCCGCCGCAAGGTGCTGCGCCGTTCGCAGCGCGTACCCGCCAGGCTGGTCGTATCGGTCGGTGCGGGTGAGGCACGCCACCTTGCCCTGCTGCAAGACGTCAGCGCCGAAGGTGTCTCGCTGCTGGCCGACGCTCCGCTCGGCGCGCCCGGCGACAGCATGCAGCTCGCGTTCCGCGTGCGTGTCGGCGACATCGACATGCCCATCGAAGCCAGTGGCACGATCCGCAGCGTGCAACAAGGCGACGACGGCAGTCATTTGCACGGCGTCGAATTGCCCGTGCTCGACCCGTCGCATTACGTCGCGCTCAAGTGCTACGTCTACGAGCGCCTGCTGGCGCTCGGGGGGGCCTGATGGCGAAGCCGAAGTCTCCCGAGGCCGAGCGTCCGCGCACGCTCGCCAGCCAGACGCTCTTCCGCGGCCTCGATATCGTGGAAGCCGTCGCCGCCGGCATCGACACCGTGCCGGCCCTCTCGGCACACACCGGCATCACAACGTCGACCACACACCGGATCGCGTCGGCGCTCGTACACGCGGGGTATCTGCGTTTTGAGCCGCGTCGCGGCTACCGGCTGGGCAACAAGCTCATCGAACTGGGGTTTCTTGCCTACCGACAAATCGACTTGCCACGCGTCGCACGCCCCACGCTCGAATCGCTCGCGAGCGAGACGCAGGACACTGTGCACCTGGCCGTCGCCGACGGCTGGGAAGTGATGTACCTCGACAAACTTCCGGGACAACGCGCCGTGGAGATCAGCTCGCGCATTGGCGGACGCAAGCCGATCTGCGTGACCGGCGTGGGCAAGGCGCTGTTGCTCGATCAGGACGAAGCGGCTTGGAAGGCGCAGCTTGCTCACTATCGGTCGCAGGCGCCGTCAACGTCGATCGACACGACGGCGTGGCTCGCCCGCATGCACGACTACGCCCGTCTCGGTTACGCCTTCGATCTGGAAGACGACACGCCGCAAATTCGCTGTGTGGCCGCGCCGGTGTATGACGCAAGCCAGCATATCGTGGCCGCCATCAGTGTCTCGAGTACGACCAAGTACATGAGCCGCGAGCGCATGCAGGAACTCGTGCCGCGCGTGAAGCACGCCGCCGCGCAAATCAGTCGCCAGCTCGGCTGGTCCGGTCACGAGGGCTAAGGCTCGTCGATTGAGTTTCTCGTCGATAAAACAACGGCCCTTGCGTGCAAGGGCCGTTGGCGTTACGGCGTGGGAGACGCGGCTCCCCGGGAGATGCCTGGGGTGATGCGCATCTCGGCGCTACGCCGCGCGTCGCTTGAGCAGATCGAGCGCCACGTCGACGATCATGTCCTCCTGACCGCCCACCATGCGACGCTGACCCAGCTCGACCAGGATGTCGACGGTCTTGAGGTCGTAGCGCGCGGCAGCGGCTTCCGCGTGACGCAGGAAGCTCGAATACACGCCGGCGTAGCCAAGCGCCAGCGTCTCGCGATCCACGCGCACCGCGCGATCCTGCAACGGGCGAACGATGTCGTCGGCGGCATCCATCAACGTGTACAGATCGCAGCCGTGGTGCCAACCCAAACGCGATGCCGCGGCGATAAACACTTCCAGCGGCGCGTTGCCCGCGCCCGCGCCCATGCCCGCCAGACTCGCGTCGATGCGATCGCAGCCCTCCTCCACCGCAACGATGGAGTTCGCCACGCCAAGGCTCAGGTTGTGGTGCGCGTGCATGCCGGTGAGCGTCTCGGGCTTGAGCACGTCCTTGAAGGCGCGGAAGCGCTCGCGCACATCATTCATGCCCAACGCCCCGCCCGAATCCACCACATAGATACACGTCGCGCCGTACGACTCCATCAACTTGGCCTGTTCGGCGAGATGCTGCGGCGTGGTCATGTGGCTCATCATCAGAAAGCCGACCGTGTCCATGCCCAGCTCGCGCGCGTAGGCAATGTGTTGGCGCGAGACGTCGGCCTCGGTGCAGTGCGTTGCGATACGCACCACACGCGCCCCTGCGTCGTAGGCTTCGCGCAGATCGTGCACGGTGCCCACGCCCGGCAACAGCAAGGTGGCGACCTTGGCGTGCGTGACCGTCTCGGCCACGGCGGCAATCCATTCGAGATCAGTATGGGCGCCGAAACCGTAATTGAAGCTTGAGCCGGCCAGTCCATCGCCGTGCGCGACTTCGATGGAGTCGACATGCGCGGCGTCGAGCGCGGCGGCAATCGCTTTCACATCGGCAATGCGGTACTGGTGTCGAATGGCGTGGCTGCCGTCGCGCAGCGTCACGTCGGAGATGTAGAGCTTTTTCTGCGTCATGATGAGGTGTGTCTCCTGAGAGCGCGTGCGACCGTCAGGCCGCGAGCGCCAGGCGAGTGGCGGCGATACGGTCGGCGCAGGCCAGCGCGGCGCTGGTCATGATGTCGAGGTTGCCTGCATACGCCGGCAGATAGTGCGCGGCCCCTTCCACTTCGAGGAAGACCGAGGTCTTCAGGCCGGTGAGCTTGCCCAAGCCCGGCACGTTGAGCGGACGCGATGCGTCGAACAACTCGAACTGCACCTGTTGCTTGAGACGATAGCCCGGCACGTAGGCATGCACCTTGTCGACCATCGCCTGAATGCTCGCGGCAATGGCGGCCTGATCCCCCGGCTCGGACAGCACGAACACCGTGTCACGCATGATGAGCGGCGGCTCCGCCGGGTTGAGCACGATGATTGCCTTGCCGCGCGAAGCCCCGCCCAGCACTTCAATCGCTTTCGACGTCGTTTCCGTAAACTCGTCGATGTTGGCGCGCGTGCCCGGCCCCGCCGACTTGCTCGAAATCGACGCGACGATCTCCGCGTAATGCACCTTCGCCACCTGCGAGATGGCCGCGACCATGGGGATCGTCGCCTGACCGCCGCACGTCACCATGTTGATGTTTCGCGCGTCCAGATGCGCGTCGAGGTTGATCGACGGAATCACGTACGGGCCAATGGCGGCCGGCGTCAGATCGATCACTTGCACGCCACGCGCTTGCAGCAGCGCGTTGTGATGCGCATGCGCCTTGGCCGAGGTCGCGTCGAATGCAATGCGAATGTCCTCGAAACCGGGCATTGCCAGCAGGCCGTCGATACCTTCAGCGGTGACCGGCACGCCGAGGCGCTGCGCACGCGCCAGGCCATCCGAGGCCGGATCGATACCGACCATCGCGCCCATTTCCAGATGCTCGCTGTTGCGCATCACCTTGATCATCAGGTCGGTGCCGATGTTGCCCGAGCCGATGATCGCCACTTTCTGTTTGCGTCGTTCCGTCACTGTCGTCTCCTGAACGTATCCGTCCACTGATATGAGCCGCATCGTAATTGCGCGACACTCAAAATGTCAATATGTAAATATTGATCTCATATATTGAGATCAACGAAGCCCGAGCTTATCCACACTTTTTGTTCACAAGCCCGTTGATAACTTGCGGAAAAGCATGGCAAGTGGCTGATTCGACAGGGAAGAATGGGGGCGCGCGAAAGTTGAGCCATGCGTTGGAAAACGCGGCCTGGCGCGGGGTTCGCGGAAGTTCGTTATCCACAGAATTTGTTTGCAAGCCGGTGGACAACTCGCGGATAGCTTTCTCAAGTCCTTGATCGGACAGAGGAAAAGGCTGGCGCGCATTTGCTGCGCGCCGTCGAGCGTCTTGCGATACCCCAATTTCGCATGGCCCACGCGGGCGCACACGGCGAGATGTTATCCACAGAAAATGTTCACAACCCGGTGAATAACACGTCGATATCCACGATAGGTCATTGACGCGAAACGACTTCTTCGCCGAGCGGCAGGTTCGATCAGCCCGTGCTTCGGGCTTGGGCCGTTACGCGAAAAATCGGTCATTCGAACTTTTGCAACGGCGACGAGGTCTAGAAAGATTGGAATGCCGGTCACGAAGCGCGTCAGGGCGACGTCCAAGTTCGCGGCGTGCCGTTTGTCGGCACCCTTCCGACGACCGTGATCGACACGTTTCTCGCAACACGACAAGCTCAACCATGAATACGAACCCCCGACGCACCGGGCGGCTCGCGCCATCGATTCGACTCGCACCGCTTGCCTCGCCCTCAAGAATTTCTCCCTCGTCTGGCCGCCGCACGCTTGTCGCGCTGGGTGCGGCGTTGACGTTGTTGTCACCGCTGGCAGCCCATGCCGACGACGCCCCGAGTGGCATCTCGACGTGGACCGGCGCCATCGTCGATGAAGTGCGCGACGTTGCCACGCAAGGTGCGAGCGATCTCTACGTACCGCTGCATACCCATCACCTGCGCTTCGCCTACACGAGCGAAAAGATCGCCCAGTACAACGAAAACCCGTGGGGACTCGGCTACGGCCGTGTGTTGTCCGACGGCGATAAGGGGTCGCGAATGCTTTACGCCATGGCGTTCAAGGACTCGCATAACGACTGGTCGCCGATGGCCGGCTACGGCCGCATCTGGAACGTCGCCAACGCCGGGCCCGTGCGCTTCGGGCTCGGCTATACGGTCTTTCTGATGTCGCGCTCGGACACGCTCCGCGGCGTGCCCTTCCCCGGCGCGCTGCCCCTCGCCGAAATCGGCGTGGGGCGCGCCTCGGTCTCGACCACCTATGTGCCCGGCGGCAAGGGCAACGGCAACGTGCTGTTCTTCTTCGGTCGTTATACGTTCGGCAAGTCGGGTTGATCGCCAGGCGTTGACCGGCCATTCACGTACACCGTCCCCTCGGCGACGGCAGCCGATTCGGGCGCGGTGCGCAGGCACCATGCCCCGAATCCGGCGATGTAACAGTACGCCACCGCCGGCACGAGGAACGACAACCCGATGCCGATGCCATCCGCCAGTGCCCCCTGCAGATAAGGCAACACCGCGCCGCCAACGATCGCCATGCAGATCAGCCCGCCGCCCTCGCTCACGCGCGCGCCGAGCCCGCCCACCGAGAGTGAGAAAATCGTCGGGAACATGATGGCGTTGCCGAGACCGCAGGCCAGCAACGACCACATCGCGAACGACGCCGGCAGCGCGAGCGACGCGAGAATCAACACCACGTTATAGAGCGCACACAGGCTCAGCAGCCGCCCGGGCGACACCTTGCGCAACAGCCACGCGCCCACGAATCGCCCCGCCATCGCCCCACCCCAATACAGCGCCAGATACCGGCTTGCCTGCCCATGGTCGACGATGCCCGTGCCCGCTTGTGTCAGATAGGCAATCAGGAAGCTGCCGATACTGACTTCCGCGCCAACATAAAGAAACAGCGCCACGATGCCGTAACGCAAGGGACGGTGTGCCAACAGACTGCGCACGTTGCCGAGCACGCTCGGTGGCGACACGCGGCGCGCACGGTGTTCGGGCAGCGTCAGCCGCCAGAGCACCCCGCCGCCGATGGCCAGCACCGCCGCCAGCAGGCCATAGGGGCCGCGCACACTGTCTACGGCGTGGCCGGTTGCGGACTGCGCCTGCGGCGCGAGGATCCAGAGCGCGGCGAGCGGCGGCCCGACGGTGGTGCCCAGCGAATTGAACGCTTGCACCAGCGTGAGGCGGCTCGCCGCCGCCCCGCGCGTGCCCAACGTCTCGACGTAGGCGTTCACCGCGACTTGCAGCAACGTGATACCACTCGCCAACACAAAAAGCGCGGCGAGAAAGCAGGGATAGGACATGAGTGCGGCGGCAGGGAAAAACAGCGCGCAGCCGACGCCGGCCAACCACAACGAACTGGCCAGCGCCCGACGGTAACCGACGCGTGCGGTGTATTGCCCCGCCGGGTACGACACGACGAAATACGCAGCGAAGAAACTCGATTGGATCAGGGCCGCGTCGCGAAAGGTCAGGTCGAACGCGGCCTTGAAGTGAGGCACCAGAATGTCGTTCAGCGACGTAATGAGCCCCATGGCGAAGAAGAGCGTCGCGAGCATGGCAAGCGTGCGATTCGCGGAAGGCATGGGGGCGGTGGGGAATTCGTTGGGCGAGGGAATATCAGGCAGGCCAGGGGCATTCGTGCGATCGACAACCATGCATGTCTCCAGTGGACAACGAGCGGTGTTCTCGTTGAGAGCGGGGGCCGGGGATTAGCAGTCTAGAACGCGTTTTCGATGTCGGGATACGGGCGAAATCTCATAATTGCGCGACACCGGGATGGCATGTGATGCGGCTTCTCATCTCCGAGTCCCCCACGTTTCGCGACTTTCGACGCTTGTCAGCCGACAACTTTTGATCGACTATCCGCGGCATAACGATGGCCGCCACATTCGGAGAAACATCATGCGGGGTTTGGTTTCCTTGAGCGTCGCGACGGGGTGGCTCGTCGCGGGTATATTCGGCTTCGCCGGCCAGGGGTACGCACAGTCCGGCGGCGCGTCGCGTGCGCCGGCCGCCGCGTGTGACTGTGCCCAGGTCGTTGCCGACTGTTCGGCCTCCGTGTCGGTGATTCCGATACGCGCGGTCAACGGCGCCTTCTCCGCCGACGTCATGCTGCAAACGGACGCCCCGTCGTGCGCCAAGGTCGATTACCGGCTAGACGACACACCGTACGTCACGGTGCTGCCCGGCGGCGCCGCAGGCGGCCAGCGCCTCTACGCCACGCGTGCGCTGACGCGCAACAGCGTGTCGCACCTGTCGTGTCATGTGTGCGCGGCGGCATCGGCACCGGTGCCGAACGACGGCCTGTCTCCCGGTATGGCGCGTGTCGACGGCGCCCCCGGCACGTACAGCGCGGCGCCCGCTGGCAGCGCTGGCACAGCTACCGCCGCCTCGACGGCTACTACCGCTACGACTGACACCACGACATCCGCGACCGTCTACACGCCGCCGATGACGTCGGGCACAGCGGCTCAACCGGGCGCAGCCGCCCCGTTGCTCGTGGTGAATCCGTCCGGGCACTGGCGCGGTCTGTGCACGAATGCGCCGCCGTGGTGGAAGCTTTGGGGCTCGCCGATGACGCGTCTGATGGCGCTCGCGCTCAATGGCGCGCAGGTCACCGGTAGCGTCGACGACGTTGAGCCGAACGTTCACACCACGGTGCAGGGCACACTGTCGGGCGACCGCCTGCAACTCGCCGGCAGCTACGGCGCGAAGCACGACATCACGTTCGGCGCGAATGGCACCACGCTGACCGATGCCTGGTGCAACGGCGACGGCCGCTGCGAAACCTGCGAAATGCAGCGTTTTTAAGGCTTTGCGAGCCATCGACGTCGACGGCGGCGCGTGGCATGCGCACCAAAATCGCGCAAAGAATGGGGCCGAAGGCCGCACGAAATTCGAGAGGCAAATTCTCCAACGCGAGGACGGATCGCCACGTTGTCGATGAAACGAAGCGAAATGCGGCGCGCTTCCCCGCTCAGCCTTGTGCGGCAGGCACGCAACATAATTCGCGCACCGCTCGCATAACGCGATTTCTTAGGTAGAATCGTCGGCGCAGCAATACGTATCATTCGGGTGGCCGTTCTACGACGGCACTTTCTTATTCTCATCGATTGGATCGATATGGCAACGGCAAAGAAAGCAGCAGCAAAGAAGGCCCCTGTGGCAAAGAAAGCCCCGGCAGCGAAGAAGGCGCCGGTAGCGAAAAAGGCAGCACCGAAGGCCGCCCCGAAGGCAGCCGTGAAGGCCGCTCCGAAGGCAGCCGCCAACGGGAAGGTGTCGCCGATCAAGGACGCACTCAACAAGACCCAGCTCGCAGCCCACCTCGCCGAGCAATCGGCAGTCGCCGTGAAGGAAGTCAAGGCAGTGCTGGCCGCGCTCGAGAACACCATCGTCAGCTCGCTGCACAAGAAGGGTGTCGGCGAATTCACGCTGCACGGCCTGTTCAAGGTCACGTCGCAACAAATCGCCGCCAAGGCGAAGCGTTTCGGCAAGGACCCGTTCACGGGCCAAGAGCGCTGGTTCCCGGCCAAGCCGGCGTCGGTGCGCGTGAAGGTTCGCCCGCTGAAGAAGGTCAAGGACGCCGCCCAGTAAGTCCAGCGCTCGCGTCGCCGTGGCATCCACGGCAACGTGATTTGCCAGGACCGGGCAAGCAGTGCCTGAACACGGTGCCGAATTTCGGCACCGTTTTTTTCGTCCTCATCTTCCCGTCTCGCGCACGCCGAGACACTGATTTCGTCGTCCTCATCACTGTCGCGACACGGCGCCGCTCGTGCGGGACTCAGGGTTTTCGCTGGGGTTTGTGCGGAGTGGACGCGTCTTGTACCGCCCGCTACCATCGCTCGGGTTAACCGTCAGACGGCCGCGAGACGTTCGCCTCGCACCCCACCTCAGCATTCCGGCAACGCCTTCGCAGCCTCAGGAGACCCAGCATGACTCGCAAGTTATCGCGTCACCCTGCGCAAGTTCGGCATCCCCATTCCTTTACGCATCCGGCCAGCCGGCAAAACGTTCCAGGCACCCCCGACCTTCGCTCGCGTCGCGGCTTTCTCACCGCGCTCGGCGTGGCGGCCATGCCGGCCGGTTTCGTCGGATCGCTCGGCGGCACCCTGGGCGGACTGCTCACGAGCACCCTGACGCTGTTTTCCACGCCTGCCCACGCGCAGACCGTGGCCGACATCAGGAAGAAGGGCACGCTCAATGTTGGCATGCTCATCGACTTTCCGCCGTACGGCACGACGAACGCGCAGATGCAGCCTGACGGCTACGACGCCGACGTGGCAAAACTGCTCGCGAAGGATCTGGGGGTCAAGGTCAACATCATGCCGGTGACGGGACCGAACCGGATTCCCTATCTGCTCAGCGGCAAGGTCGATGTGCTGGTCGCGTCGCTCGCCATCACGCCGGAGCGCGCCAAGCAGGTGCAGTTCTCCAAACCCTACGCCGCCGCGACCATTGTGCTGCTCGGCAAGACCGGCGCGCCCATCAAGTCCGCCGCCGATCTGAAGGGCTTGCGCGTGAGCGTCGCGCGCGCGAGTACCCAGGACATGGCCGTGACGAAGACGGCGCCCGAAGGCACCGAGATCCGTCGATTCGACGATGACGCGTCCGCCATGCAGGCGCTGCTCACCGGGCAGGTCGATGCCATCGGTTGCTCGGTGACGGTCGCGAACGCGATTCGTCAGCGAGCACCGGGCCAGTTCGAGCCGAAATTCAATTTGCTGCAGCAGGCGATGGGCATCGCCTTGCGTCCCAATCAGCCGGAACTGCTCGCGGCGATCAACGACTTCGTCACGCGCAATACAGCCAACGGCGAGCTGAACAAGCGTTATCGCAAGTGGCTCGGCACCGATCTGCCGCAGATGCAATAAGCACCGCCGCCCCGGCGCTGAGCGCGCTGGGGCGCTTGCTTCCCCAGCGATTGTCCGACCGCTTCCGTGCCGACCCCGGCACGGCGCCAACCTGTCGAAATGCGCATTTCGATCCAATCTCCGCACCTCGCGAAACCCTCCCGTAATACTCCGCAATACCGTGCCGTCCCCCGCCCCACGGTCATTCCCCGCCCTTCCGACGTGATCTTCACAAAAATAGCTTTGCTTTAGATGCAATTTAGATATATCGTAAACACGTCTTAACTACATCGATAAGGAGTCGCATCATGCGTGGATCACGTGGCGATTTCATGGGCCGAGGCCCGCTGGACCTGGACAGCATGGAGGTTGGCGACGACCGGCGCGGTGGGCGCCATGGACGGCGCGGCAGTGGCGAGGGATACGGTGACGCCCGCTTCGGACGCGGCGACGAAGGGCGCGGCGAGCGCGGCGGCAGGGGCGGACGTGGTGGCGGCCGCCTCTTCGGTCATGGGGGCTTGCGGCTCGTGCTGCTGCATCTGATTGCGCAGCAACCCCGCCATGGTTACGAACTCATCAAAGCCATCGAAGAGAGCGTGAACGGTACGTACAGCCCGAGCGCGGGTGTGGTCTACCCCACGCTCACGCTGCTCGAAGAAATGGGCTATCTCCGTGTGCAGGAGAACACTGGCGACAGCCAACGGAAGTCATACGAAATCACCGATACCGGCCGCGTCTATCTGGCGGAAAACGAGGTCGCGGTGACGGAACTGCTCGCACGGCTGACGACGCGCCGTGAGCGTTCGGAAGACATGCCGCCGCAGGTCATGCGCGCGCTGCACAACTTCAAATACGCCGTGCATCTGCGCCTGGGCGGCGAGCCGCTCTCGACCGAACAGGCCAACGCATTCGCCGCCATTCTCGACGCGGCGGCGCAACAACTGGAGCGACTTTGATGGGAGATAACGCAGCACCGCCGGTTATCCCCGATCGCACACCGCAGCGCGTGCGCCATGAACTTCGCCTGCGTCGGCTGGAAGTCCGCCATGTCGAACAGCTCACGCCGCACATGCTGCGCGTGACCCTGGGTGGCGACGATCTCGAAGGTTTCACCAGCCCCGGCTTCGACGACCACGTCAAACTGTTCTTCCCCGACCCGGCGACCGGCGAACTGGTGCTCCCGCAGGTCGGCGCGCAAGGGGTCGCCAAGCCCGCGCCCGGCGACGCACCACGACTGATGCGCGATTACACGCCACGCCGGTACGACGCGGCGTCGCAAACCCTGGTGATCGATTTTGCGATGCACGACTCCGGCCCCGCCACGCAGTGGGCGCGCTCGGCTCAACCGGGTGACGGCATCGGTGTGGGCGGTCCACGCGGCTCGCTCGTCATTCCCATGACCTTCGACGGCTATGTCTTGATCGGCGACGACACGGCGCTGCCCGCGATCTCGCGGCGTCTGGCCGAACTGCCGGCGGGCGCGCTGGCGTTCGTCTTCGCGGAAATCGACAGTCCGGCCGACCGCCTGCGCTTCGCCAGCGATGCCGACGTCGTGGTCGAATGGCTCTATCGCGAAGGCACGCCGGCCGGTCAAAGCACCGCACTGATCGACGCGCTCTGCGTGGCCACACTGCCCGCTGGAGACGTGCATGCCTGGGTCGCGGCCGAGGCCGGCGTGGCAAAGGCCTTGCGGCGCCATCTCGTCGACGCTCGCGGGCTCAACCCGAAATGGGTGAAGGCGGCCGCCTATTGGCGACGCGGCGACGCCGCCGTGCACGAGACACTGGACGACTGAGCTCGGGGCCCGCGTGTATGCTTTCTACCCCCCCGCAGACGAGAGAACGCTCCGCACCGATGAATACGCCCCTGCTACCCGATACGAATCTATTTGCCGGCCTGCCGTCGTCTCCCGACTCGACCGCAGCCGAGCAGTTCACTACGCTGCTTGCGCACCACGGGATGCGTGTCGAGCGCATTGTCTCGACCGGGCAGGCCTCTCCCCCAGGCTTCTGGTATGACCAGGCGCAGCACGAATGGGTGGTGCTGCTCTCGGGCGGTGCGGGCTTGGCCTTCGCCGACACGCCCGACCAGACACTCGTACTGAAGCCCGGCGACGCCGTCGCGATTGCCGCGCATCGCCAGCATCGTGTCGCCTGGACGACACCGGGCGAAACCACCGTCTGGCTGGCGATTCACTACGATTGACGACGTCCGCCGCGTTCCCCTTTGGAGAAATTCCCTGCCGTCTTTCGGAATTGCCTGATAGAAATGCCCGGAACAAATTCCGACTATGGAAACGCGTCCCGGGGATGTCGAATCTCGGCACCCGAAGGGCGGTTCACCCAAAAGGGGGTACGACGACATGGAGCAACGCAAACGACACGACGGCTTCGAGCGTTGGGCAGCGGGCGCGACGGCGCGTCAGGCGGCGCGCGATGATGCTCGCTGGCGCGTGTTTCGGGCACCGGAGCAGGCCGACTTTCACGGGTTTGTCGTCTGGTGTTACACGCAGGGTGTGTTTCTCGGTCAGGAATTCGATCGGCGCACCGACACCATCACGCACTGTTACGTGCGCAACGGCGCTTGGGCCGTGCAGTTCGATTCGTATGGGGAGGCGTGTGAGCGCGCCTTCGACATTCATGCGCCAACGCTGATTTTGTACGCACCGGAGCGCAACGGCAGCGTCTTCATCACCAGTACCGAGCAGTAGGCCGCACGGCGCGCCGACGGCTTCGGCAACGGGATGGCACCGGCCGGCGAAACGCCGCCCGGTGCTTTTTTCCGTGCTTGCCCGCCGAACCGCAACCGCAGTCGTGTGTGACGGCCGGGTCAGATCAGGCGTAGTGGCGGATGTCGTCGATCTCGGTCTGACCGAAATCGTCGCGCTCGGTCAGCGCCAGAATGCGCTGCGCCACCGCGTCCGGCGACGACAGCTTGCCGCTGGCCTTGAGGTCCTGAAAACGCGCCAGTGCCGGAAAACTCTCCACGCTGCTGCTGCGAATCGTCTCCTGCATGCCGGTATCGACCACACCGGGCGCGAGCGATACGGCCTGAACGCCGTGCTCGCGATGCTCCGCGTTGACCACCCGTGTGTACATGTCCAGTGCGGCCTTGGTGGCGCAGTACACCGACCAGCCGGCGGTCGGATTGCGGCCTGCGCCCGACGAAATGTTCACGATCTGTCGCTTGGCCGCGAGTCCCTGCGTAGCGGCGAGAAAGCGCGCCGTGAGCAGCATCACGGCGGTGACGTTCAGGGCGAAGGCCGCGCCAATGGCCGCCGGATCCGTGAGGGCCGCGGCATTCGCGACCGGGTGGACCGTGCCCGCGTTATTGATCAGCAGATATCGCGAGGCATCGCGCGGTAGTGCCGCGAAGATGCGTTCGGCGACCTGCGCTGCGGTATTGGCATCGGCCAGATCGACGGCCACTTGTTCAAGCGTCGCGCCTTGCGCGCTGGCCAGCGTCGCAAGGTCGTCGTCCGTGCGACGGGCCAGCGTCACGAGATGGGTGCCGGGGGTGAGCAGACCGCGCGCGAACGCCGCGCCGAGACCACGGGATGCACCGGTCAGAATGGCAATCGTTTGGGACATGGGGAATTGTGCGGTCGTGTTACGCCGCAGCATGAGACGAACAAGCCCGTCATTATCCGCGCATCGTCCCGACCCCGCTATCCCGACGACACGTCGATTTTCCTTCGACCCGACGCCCGCTGCCTGGAATGCGAAATGAGGTATTGCGGAATATAATCACAATCAAAATGCGCCGATAATTGCAGGTATAAAAACGCATTCGACGAGATGCGCGGAACGCGCGCAACGCTTGGCACGCAGGCGCAGTGCAAGCATTGCGCGCGCGTCGGTGTCCTGAATCGCCATGGTTGTCGCGGTCGGTCCAGCGCTTTGCGTGCGCTGCACGGTACTGCCTTATGGGTATATATTTCCCTCTCATGGAAACGATACCGAGAACTATTCCGGCGCCGGGTGTTGCGCCAGCCACAAGCCAAACCGCACACGCCGTGCCACCGCGTCCGCGCCAATACGATGCACGGCTCGCGCGGTGGATGGTCACACCGCTGGCCGACACACGCATCACGCCGAACCACCTCACGACGCTGCGCCTGATCGTCGGCCTCGCCTGCGCATGGGCATTCGCGCAGGGCGGCTATGCGATGGCCAACCTGGGCGCCGTGCTGCTCGTGCTGTCGAACTTCATCGATCATACGGATGGCGAACTGGCGCGCGTCAGCGGCAAGACGAGCCGTCTCGGTCACTTCTACGATCTCGCGTCCGACGCCTTCGTCACGGTGCTGCTGTTTGGCGGTATCGGCATGGGCGTGGCGGCCGGTGCTCCGGGGCAGTATGCAGTGCCTCTGCCGCTGTCTGCCTCGTTGCTCGGCTGGATGGCCGGGGTTGCCGTCGCGCTGATCTTCTTCCTGCGCATGCGCATCGAGGAACGTGTCGGCAAGGCTGGCACGACACAAGCGCGCCTCGGCGGGTTCGAGACGGAAGACGTGCTTTACCTGATGCCGCTCGTCACGCTGTTCGACGGCACGCGCGGCTTCCTGATCGCCGCCGCCATCGGCGCGCCGCTCTTCGCGCTGCTGGTGATCGTCGACTACGTGCGCGCAATGCGCCGCCCGCTGCCGGTGGAGATCAGCGAGGAGATGCAGCCGTCGGCCGCGGCGCCGGCATGCGCTGCGGCGCCGGTCACGCCGCTAGCGCCAGCGGCTTTCGCGGCAGACGCCGAAATCGAACGAGCGCTCGACGCCATCGACGTCGACGCGCTCACGCGCGAATTCAAATCGCAGGACGCCTTCGTCTATCTCGAGACGTTCCTGCCCGATGCCGTCACGCAACCGTTGATCGCCGCCGCCCGCGCGGTGACACCGAACGTGAACCGTAACTACCTGCCCGGTCACAAGCAAGGGGGCAGCGTGAGCCGCCACACGCTCGACGAGCACGCCCCGTTCGTGGCCGAGTTGTACCGCTCGCCGGCGCTGATGCGCTTCCTGGAGCGTCTGGCTGGCGAGAAGCTGCTGCCGTCGCCGCAGGACGACCCGCACGCCTATGCGCTTTACTACTACACGCGCCCTGGCGATCACATCGGCTGGCATTACGACACGTCCTACTACAAGGGCCGCCGCTACACGCTGTTGCTGGGTGTGGTGGATCAATCGAGCTGCCTGCTCGAATACCGTCTTCACACGCGCAACCCCGGCGTGCCGCAAGTCGATGGTGCCGTCGCGTATCCGCCCGGCGCGCTGGTGTTCTTCGACGGAGACAAACTCCATCACCGCATCACACCGCTCGGCGAGAACGAGGAGCGCATCTCGCTCACGTTCGAGTACGTGACCGATCCGCGCATGGGCGCGTGGAAGCGCTTCATCTCGAACATGAAAGACGCGGTCGCCTATTTCGGATTCCGGCAAGTGTTTCGTCAGCTATTGGGACGGACGAAACGCTAAATGAACCGGACTGCCATCGTCTCTCTCACCCTTGGCTTCGCCCTTTTCGTCGCCCTGTTGATCTGGCAGGGCGCGGGATCGGTGATGTCCACGCTGGCCGTCGCCGGCTGGGGTCTCCTGCCTGTCGCGGCGTTTCACCTCGTGCCGCTGCTGCTCGACGCCGCCGCCATCCAGGTGCTGGTCGCCAAATCGTGCTCGCTGCGCCGCGCCACGCTCACCCGCTGGGTGGGCGAGTCGGTCAATAGCCTGTTACCCGCCGGACAGATCGGCGGGCCGATCGCGATGGTGCGCCAGATGAAGCAGCGCGGGATGGCCGGACGCGAAGCCGCAGCGGCCATCACCGTCAGTACGACGCTGCAAGCCGTGGCGCAGATTGTGTTTGCGCTCCTGGGACTGGCCGTTTTCGGCATCAGCGCCACGCACCGCTCCGATGACAGCCTATGGCTGCCGATGTTGCTCGCCACCGCGCTCATCTCCGCTCTGCTCTATGCGTTTTACGCGGCGCAGCGGCGCGGCCTCTTCGGCTGGGCGTTTCGCCTGCTCTCGAAGCTGTCGTCCAAGCGCGACTGGTCGTCGCTGCTCGACCGGGCCGACGCCGTCGACGACATCGTGCAACGCCTGTACGGCCAGCGCCGTGAGGTGCTCGCAAGCTTCTCGCTCAGTCTCGTGGGCTGGATCGTCGGCACCGGGGAGGTCTGGTTGATTCTGCAGTGCATCGGGTACCCGGTCAGCTGGGTCGACGCCCTGCTGCTCGAAAGCCTCGGGCAGGCCATTCGCGGCGCCGCGTTCTTCGTGCCGGGCTCACTCGGCGTGCAGGAAGGCGGGTACCTGCTGCTCGCCCCGCTCGTGGGTCTGCCGGCCGACGCCGCGCTGGCCCTCTCGCTGGCCAAGCGTACGCGCGAGCTGCTGCTCGGCGTGCCCGGCCTCGTCTATCTGCATTTCTCCGAACGCGGCTGGCGCCGCCAGCGGGCCGCGCAAGACAGCGCGTCGCTGCCTGCCGCCACCGATACCGCACCGCTTTAAAGAAGGATATCGACCATGCGGGCCATCATTCTCGCAGCAGGCATGGGCCTGCGTTTGCTCCAGCCGGAAGACAGGCAGTCGCCCAAGTGCCTGCTCGAGTTCGACGGCATGTCGTTGCTGGAGCGCCACTTGCGCATGCTGGCCGCCGCCGGCATCACCGACGTCGTGTTGGCGCTCGGCTTCCATCACGAGCAAGTGAGCGAGGCCATCGAGCGGCTGAACTGGACGCCGCGTCCGCAGATCCGTCTCAATTCCGAGTTTCATCTGGGCAGCGTGCTGACGCTGCACACCGCCGCCGACGCCATGACAGCGGGGGGCGACGTACTCGTCATGGATGCCGACGTGCTCTACGACCAGCGTATCTTCAACGCCCTCATCGCGGGCAAGACGGCAAACCGCCTGCTCATCGACCGCGACTTCGAGGTCGGCGACGAGCCGGTCAAGCTGTGCCTGCGCAACGGCGTGCCGGTCGAGTTGCGCAAGCAGGTCATGGTCGGCCTCGACTACGACACCGTCGGCGAATCGGTCGGCTTCTTCCGGTTCAACGAAGCGACGGCCACGCGCCTTGCGGAAATCACACGCGATTACGTCGAATCGGGTCGCGCCAAGCTGCCGCACGAGGAAGCCGTCCGCGATTTGCTGCTCGAGCGCGGCGCGCAATTCGAAACGGCCGACGTCACGGGCTTCCCCTGGATCGAAATCGACTACCCTGAAGATGTGAAGCGCGCCGCCGACCAGGTGCTGCCACAACTCGAACCGCTCACGATGGTGTCCGAATGAACGCGCCCGACACATTCGCTCCCCCGCCGGTCGCGACCCGTGCGTCGCAACTGCGCGACATGCTGCGCAGCCCGCAGCTCGAATTCCTGATGGAAGCCCACAATGGCCTGTCCGCGCGCATCGTGCGCGAAGCCGGTTTCAAGGGCATCTGGGCGTCCGGACTCGCGATTTCGGCGCAGTTCGGCGTGCGCGACAACAACGAGGCGAGTTGGACGCAGGTGGTCGACAACCTCGAATTCATGGCCGACGCCAGCCAGTTGCCCATCCTGCTCGACGGCGACACCGGCTACGGCAACTTCAACAACATGCGCCGCCTCGTGCGCAAGCTCGAGCAACGCGGCGTGGCCGGCGTGTGCATCGAAGACAAGGTCTTTCCGAAGACCAACAGCTTCATCGGCGGCGAACGCCAGCCACTCGCCGATATCGACGAGTTCTGCGGCAAGATCAAGGCCGGCAAGGACTCGCAGGCCGACGACGACTTCTCCATCGTGGCGCGCGTCGAAGCGCTGATCGCCGGCTGGGGCATGGAAGAAGCCCTGCGCCGCGCCGAGGCCTATCGCCAGGCCGGCGCGGATGCCATCCTGATTCACAGCAAGCTGAGCCGTGCCGACGAGATCGTGCAGTTCGCGCGGGAGTGGGACCGCCGCTGCCCGCTGGTGATCGTGCCGACCAAGTACTACAGCACGCCGACCGACGTGTTCCGCGAAGCGGGCATCAGCGTCGCCATCTGGGCGAATCACCTGATTCGCTCGGCCACGTCGGCCATGCAGGCGGTGGCGGCCGAGATCCACCGCAGCGAGACGCTCGTCAACGTCGAAGACCGCATCGCGACCGTCGACGAGATCTTCCGCCTGCAGGACACCGCCGAATACAGCGAAGCCGAGGACCGCTACCTGTCGGCCGCGAACGCGCCGCGCTCGGCCATCGTGCTGGCCGCGAGCCGCGGCAAGAACCTCGAGAGCGTGACGACCGACCGCCCGAAGGTGATGCTTCCCGTGGCAGGCAAGCCGTTGCTGCGCTGGCTGGTCGACGGCTTCAAGAAGCAGAACGTGAACGACATCACCGTCGTGGGCGGCTATCGCGCCGACGCGATCGACACTGCGGGCATCACGCTCGCGATCAACGAGCGTCACGCCGAGACCGGCGAGCTTGCCTCGCTCGCGCGCGTGGCGAACGCGTTCGCGCACGACACCGTCGTCTCATACGGCGACCTGCTGTTCCGCAGCTACATCGTGCGCGATCTGGTCGAGAGCGAGGCCGACTTCACCGTGGCGGTCGACTCGACGGCAGCGACAACCGCGCATGCGGCCAACGCCAGCGTGCGCGACTTCGCCTATTGCTCCGCCGGCGACGATCGCGGCCTGTTCGGCCAGCGCGTACTGCTGGAGATGATCAGCGCCAACGCTGCGCACGCCGGGCGTGCGCCCAATGGCCGCTGGATCGGCTTGCTGGGGGTGCGAGGCGATGACGCCCGCGCGCGGTTGCTGCGCGTCTTCGCGGCCTTGCAGGCCCGCGCCGACTTCGACGAGCTCGGCATGCCCGACCTGATCAACGCCCTCGTCGCCGACGGCGCCAGGATCGAAGTGCAGTACGTGCACGGCCACTGGCGCGGGGTGAACGACATGGACGAATTCCGCCACGCGGCCGACTTCGCGCATGGCCAGACGCCGTTGGGCGGCACCGCGACGGAGACCCCGCATGATTGAGGCCGGACAGTTCGTCGAAGCCGCACGCCAGCACGGCTTCACGTGGTACACCGGTGTGCCGTGCTCGTTCCTCACGCCGTTCATCAACTACGTGCTGCAGGACCCGACGCTGCACTACCTGTCGGCCGTCAACGAAGGCGATGCGGTCGCCATCGCCGCCGGGGCAACGCTCGGTGAAGGCCATGGCGCTCGCGCGGTCACGATGATGCAGAACTCGGGCCTCGGCAACGCCGTGAGCCCGCTGACCTCGCTCACGTGGACCTTCCGTCTGCCGCAGTTGCTGATCGTGACGTGGCGCGGCCAGCCGGGCATTACCGATGAGCCGCAACACGCGCTCATGGGCCCGATCACGCCCGCGATGCTCGACCTGATGGAAGTCCCCTGGGAGTTGTTCCCGACCGAACCCGAGGCGATTGCACCGGCGCTGGCGCGTGCCGTTCGTCACATGGACGAGACCGGCCGCCCCTATGCGCTCGTGATGCAAAAGGGCAGCGTCGCTCCCTTCCCGCTGCAACCGGCCGAGCGCCCCGCGCGTCCGGCGCAACCCGCCCCGGTATCGCTCATGCGAGACGTCGCGCCGGCCGAGTTGCCCACGCGTCGCGACGCCCTGGCGCGCATCATCGCCCAGACGCCGCTCGAAGGCACCGTCGTGCTTGCGTCGACCGGCTTTTGCGGACGCGAACTTTACGCGCTCGACGACCGCGCCAACCAGCTCTACATGGTCGGGTCGATGGGATGCGTGACGACATTGGCCCTGGGCCTGGCGTTGTCGCGCCCCGACCTGCGCGTGGTTGCGCTCGACGGCGACGGCGCCGCGCTGATGCGCATGGGCGCGTTCGCGACGTTGGGCGCTTACGGCCCGTCGAATCTCGTGCATCTGCTGCTCGACAACGCGTCGCACGACTCGACCGGAGCGCAGGCCACGGTCTCGCCGACGGTCTCGTTCGCGGGCATCGCGGCGGCCAGCGGCTATGCGCTCGCACTCGAAGGCGACACGCTGGACGTCATCGAAGCCTTGTTCGACGCCCCCGCCGCCCGCCTGAATGACGGCCCGCGCTTCGCTTGTCTGAGCACGCGTCCGGGAACGCCTGACGGGCTGCCACGCCCGAAAGTCACGCCCGAAGCGGTCAAGTCGCGCTTGATGGACCACATTGCACGACGCGCGCAGGCTTCGGCCTGAGCGTCCCCCTTTCAAAAAACTGCCGAGGAACCTTCGCCATGCTTTTACTGAATCCGGGCCCCGTTACGCTGACCGAGCGTGTCCGCAAGAGCTTGCTGCAACCCGATCTGTGCCACCGCGAGCCCGAATTCTTCGACCTTCAGGACGAAGCGCGCGCGCGTCTCACCGCCGTGTATGGCCTCGATCCGGCCGTGTGGACGCCGGTGCTGATGACCGGCTCGGGCACCGCCGCCGTCGAGAGCATGACGGCAGGCCTCGTGCCGGAAGGCGGCCGCCTGCTGATCGTCGAGAACGGCGTGTACGGCGAGCGCATCTCTCAGATCGCGAAGCAATACCGCATCGATCACGACGTCATCCATTTCGAATGGATGCAAGCGCCCGACCTGGCGCAGATCGTCGACAAGCTCGACACCGCGGGCGATCGTCCGTACACCCACGTGGCGATCATCCACCATGAGACGACGACGGGCCGCCTGAACGATCTGACCGGTCTCGCCGGTGCGTGCCGTGAGCGCGGCATCGGCCTGCTGGTCGACGGCGTGAGCAGCTTTGCCGCCGAACCCCTCGACTTCAACGATTCCGGTATCGTGGCCGTGGCCGCCACCGCGAACAAGTGCGTGCATGGCGTGCCGGGCGTGTCGTTCGTGATGGTGCGCAAGGACGCCCTCGCCAAGGCCGCGAGCCGCACGTATTACCTCGACATCGCGCGCCTGGCCAAGCTTCAGGCCGAGCGCAACACGCCGTTTACGCCGTCGGTGCATGCCTATTACGCGCTCGTGGAAGCGCTGCGCGAACTCGACGACGCCGGGGGGTGGCAAGCACGTCACGCCCATTACGGCGCGCTCGCCGAGCAGGTGCGCGCCGGTCTGGCCGCGCTGGGCATCGACAGCGCACTGCCGCCGGGCGAGTCGTCCGTGGTGCTGCGGGCCTACAAGCTGCCCGCCGGGGTCGACTATCCGCGTCTGCACGACTGGCTCAAGGCCGATGGCTTTGTGATCTACGCGGGCCAAGGCGGCCTGTCGAAGGAATTGTTCCGCATCTCGACGATGGGCAACCTCACGGCCGCCGACATCGACCGCCTGCTGGCGTCCTTCGCCCGGCTGGTGAAGTGAGCGCGGGAACGAACCTTTGACCATGACCGAATTGCTCGCCAGCGTCTCCTCCCCTGCCGACCTGCGTGCGCTCTCACGCGCCGACTTGCGCCGTGTGGCCGACGAATTGCGTGCCTGCGTGCTTGATAACGTCTCGCGCACCGGCGGCCACCTGTCGTCGAACCTGGGCACGGTCGAACTGACGATCGCGCTGCACTATGTCTTCGACACACCCAACGACCGCATCGTGTGGGACGTGGGACACCAGACCTATCCGCACAAAATCCTCACCGGTCGCCGTGGGGCGATGCCAACGCTGCGGCAATGGCACGGACTGTCGGGCTTTCCGAAGCGCGACGAATCACCTTACGACACGTTCGGCACGGCACATTCGAGCACGTCGATTTCGGCGGCACTCGGCATGGCGCTGGCCAGCCGCGTCAAGGGCGAGAAGCGTCACGCCATTGCCGTGATCGGCGACGGCGCGATGACGGCGGGCGAAGCGTTCGAGGCCCTGAACAATGCGGGCGTCCACGACGACCTGCCCTTCCTCGTCGTGCTCAACGACAACGACATGTCGATCTCGCCCCCGGTCGGCGCGCTCAATCAGTACCTCACGCGGCTGATGTCCGGGCAGTTCTACTCGGCGGGCAAGGAAAGCGTGCGGCAGTTGCTGCGCAACGCGCCCGCGCCGATGCGCGAGCTGGCCCACAAGCTCGAAGAGCACGCCAAGGCCCTCGTGTCCCCCACGGGCACGATGTTCGAGGAGTTCGGCTTCAATTACCTGGGCCCCATCGACGGCCACGATCTCGACGCGCTGATTCCCGCGCTCGAGAACATCAAGGCACTCAGGGGGCCGCAGTTCCTGCACGTCGTCACGCGCAAGGGACGCGGCTACAAGCTCGCCGAGGCCGATCCCGTTCTCTATCACGGCCCCGGCAAGTTCAATCCGAGCGAAGGCATTCGCCCGGCCGCACCGGGCGCCGCGTCGGCGAAGACCTATACGCAGGTCTTTGGCGAATGGCTGTGCGATGCGGCGGCCGCCGACCCGCGTGTCATCGGGATCACACCGGCCATGCGCGAAGGCTCCGGCCTCGTCGCGTTCGAGCAGCGCTTCCCCGAGCGCTACTACGACGTCGGCATCGCCGAGCAACATGCGGTGACCTTCGCCGGGGGATTGGCGACCGAAGGGCTCAAGCCCGTCGTGGCTATCTATTCGACGTTCCTGCAACGCGCCTACGACCAGTTGATCCACGATGTGGCCTTGCAGAACCTGCCGGTCGTCTTCGCGATCGATCGCGGCGGCCTGGTCGGCGCGGATGGCGCCACCCATGCGGGCGCCTACGACATCGCCTATCTGCGCTGCATCCCCAACATGGTGGTGATGGCCCCGGCGGACGAGAACGAATGCCGTCAGATGTTGCAGACGGCACTCGGGATCAACGGCCCCAGCGCCGTGCGTTATCCGCGTGGCACCGGTCCCGGCGTAACGATCGATTCGGGCTTGTCGACGCTGCCCGTGGGCCGGGCTCAGATACGGCGTCGAAGCGCCGCCCCGGCGGGCCGTCGCGTGGCGATGCTGGCGTTCGGCTCGATGGTCGCACCGGCGGAACAGGTCGCCCACGAGTTCGACGCGAGTGTCGTCAACATGCGCTTCGTCAAGCCGCTCGACGACGCGACGCTGCTCGACATGGCGCGCACGCACGACCTCGTCGTCACCCTCGAAGAGGGCGCGGTGATGGGCGGTGCGGGCACGGCCTGTGTCGAGGCGCTCAATGCCAATGGCGTGCAAGTCCCGCTGCTGCAACTGGGCTTGCCGGACACCTACATCGATCAGGGCACGCCCGCGCAACAACTCGCGTCGGTCGGGCTCGACGCCCCGGGCATCGCGGCATCGATTCGCCGGGCGCTGGCCGAGCGTCTCGGCGGCAAGGTTGAGGCGGTGCCCTCGACGACGTGAGTACGGCGGTTTATCCCGCTCGATTCAGCGCATCCAAAGCGACAAACGGCACCTTTCGGTGCCGTTTTGCCTTGCGTCGCTGCCGTCAGGTTGTTGGCGGCGGCGCCGGCTTCTTGCGCGGCTTGCCCATGAGCACCGGCTGGAAGAACACGGCGCCGATCAGCGTGCAGACGAGCGAGAGCGCCAGCAGCTTGCCCATGCTCGACGTGCCCGGGTGATGCGACAGCCACAGGCTGCCGAAGGCGATGCCCGTGGTCGCGGCCGACAGCACGATCGCCTGCGTCAGACCCGATGCGAGCAGCCGAGTCTGCCCGTGACGCCACGCGATCACGTAGTAGATCTTGAACGCCACGCCCACGCCCAGCAGCAATGGCAGCGCGATGATGTTCGCAAAGTTCAGCGGCAGGCCGATCAACACGCTGAGTTCGAGCGTGACGCCCGCCGAGACCAGCAGCGGCACCAGCGTGCGCAGCACGTCGCCAAAGTTGCGCAGCGCCAGCCATAGCAGCAAGGTGATCGAAAGCAACGCCAGCGCCCCCGCCTCGATGAACGCGCGAATGATCGTGTCGGCCGAGCGCAGGATCGAGATCGGTCCCCCTACGGCGTCCGGGGTGGTCGCCAGCACGGCGGCACTGAACTTGCGCAGCATGGCGTCGTCGCTCGGATCCGCGCCCTTCTCCACGCGCGGCGAGATGTTCACGAGCGCGCGCCCATCGGCCGCCACCCATTGCGAGGCGATGTCCTCGGGCAGCGACTCGCGCGTCACGGCATGCGGCTGCAGGGCATCGCGCAACTGACCGAGCGCGAGCTTCAACGGCTCGGCGATCGCCCGATCCGCGCGATCGCGTGTCGCGGCGTCGGCCGCAGCGAGCTTGCGCAACGCGGCGGCCAGGCGCTGCGCCGGCTTTGCGCCGTCGCCCGGATGATCGAGCGCGGCGTCCTCCAACTGACCGGCGGCCGTCTTGAGCGCCGACACGCGCGCCGCATCGGCCACCGGTGCCAGCGGCGTTTGTGAAAGCACCGGCAGCAACGATTCGGCCGCCGTGCCGATCAACGCAAGCTTGGCGGGCTGCTCTGCCGGCAGGAACGTCGTGAGCGTGACCACGCGACCGACTTCCGGCACGGCGCGCAGCTTCGCGGCGTCGGCGTCAGCGGCGGCGAGCGTCGGGGCGAGCAATTGCACGTCGTTGACTCCGGCCTCCGGCGAATTGGCCAGATCCCTCAGCGTCGCCATCGACTCCGTGTTCGGATCCTTCAGATGCAACGGGTTGAAGTCGAAGTGCAAATGGGCGAGCAGCGGCAGGCCCGCGACCACCAGGGCGAGCGTGCCGTACAGCAACGGCTTGCGGTGCTTCTCGGTGAATTCGTCGACCGGACCGAGACTGCGAAAGCCCGGCGGACTCGGTTCGCCCTTCGGCTTGAACACACTGATGAGCGCCGGCAACAAGGTGATGGCCGACGGGAATGCCACACACAGGATGCCCACGCCGGCGATCAATCCGAGTTCGGACACGCCGCGATAATCGGTCGGCAGGAACGAGAAGAAACTCGCGGCCGTGGCGGCGGCGGCCAGCGACAGCGGCATCGCAATGGCCCGGCCCGCACCCGTGAGCGCGCCGTGGAGCGCTTCGTCGCCCGACGCGCCGGGCTGATGGTCCAGGCGATGGCGCTCCTCGCGATAGCGCACGCCGAACTGAATGCCGAAGTCCACCCCAATGCCGACGAACAGAACCGCGAACGCGACCGAAATCATGTTGAGCGCGCCGACCATCATCAGACCGAGCGCGAATGTGACCGCCAGCCCCGCGAGCAGCGTGATGAACACCGCGAGAATCATCTTGCCCGAGCGCACCGCCAGCCACAGCACGACCAGCACGGCGAGCAGCGTGACGACCGCGTTCGGACCGGCGTCCTGACGCACGGAGGCGAACTCCTCGTCGGACAGCGGGCGCGGGCCCGTCAAACGCACCGTCGCGCCATAGCGCTCACCCAGCTTCAGGTCGGCCACCGCCTCGCGAATGCGCGTCGCGGCATTCGCCCCGGCTTCGAGGGCCGCGTAGTCCACCTTCGGCTGCACCTGGACGTAGCTGCGGGCCACGGTGTCGGGCGCGACGAGCGCTCGCCACGACATGGCCGCCGGACGTCCGGCAAGCACCGCCTCGGTCGTCTCGGCCGCATCCCCGAGCAGGTTCGCCATCTCCGGCAGCTTGACTTGCCCGGTGAGAAGCGGCGTTTGCAGCGTGACCGACAGCAGGTTCGACAAACCGGTCAGGCTCGGGTCCTGCGCCAGACGGTTGAGCAGGGGCTTGGCGTCATCCAGCTTGCCCGTGAGCGACTTCACGTCGTCGAGCGGCGCGAAGAGCAGCGCGTTGTGCGCAAAGAACGCCCCCGAGCCGGGACGGCTCACCGCCCGGAACACGTCGGTCTCGGTCACCAGCTTCGCGGCCAGCTCGGCGGCGGCCCGGTCGGCGAACTCGGCGGCCGGGGCCTGCACTACGGCCAAGGTGAGGTCTGTCTTCTGCGGGAAAGCGCGATCGATGGCACGACCGCGCTCGGCGGCGGGCGTATTCAGATCGATCAGGCCCGAGATATCGGTGTTGATCGCGAAGTGCTTGGCGACGTACACGCAACTCGCCATCACGAGCAGGAGCGAAGCGAAAATGACCAGGTACG
Organism: Pandoraea cepalis; assembly: GCF_902459665.1. Taxonomy (GTDB): domain Bacteria; phylum Pseudomonadota; class Gammaproteobacteria; order Burkholderiales; family Burkholderiaceae; genus Pandoraea; species Pandoraea cepalis. The sequence continues at coordinate 87,187 of NZ_CABPSL010000011.1, forward strand.
CGTGCTTCGCCGAAAAACGGACGATGCGCACGACGAGCGACGTCAGCATGTAACGGTTCCGGAAGAGAGTAGAGGTCTCCCTGCCCCGGCCGCCGCGCTCTAAAAAGTCACGAAACGCGATGTATCAAGCGATACCGGGGAACCAATCGCGGACGAAGTCCGTCGATCAGCTCATGGAAGACAAGGAAACGGTGAATTTACGAAATCGCAGCAGTATACAAGGCCGCGTGAACTACACTACGGCCAACCCGATTGAAACCCACGAAGACGGTATGAATAAATTTCTGGTGACGGCGCTCTCGGCCGTCGCATTCAGCGGTATCGGCGTCGCTTCCGGCGCCTGGGCCCAGGCGAGCAGCAACAATCCGAACGACATGGTGAAGACGGCGGTCGAGACCGTCGTCAAGGCGGCCAAGGCCGACGCGGCGGCCCGCGACGGCGATGTCGCCGCCACCGCGCGTGTTGTGGCCCGCGACTTCCTGCCCTATACCGATTTCCATCGGACCACGCGTTACGCCGTCGGCTCGAAGGCGTTCGATGCGGCCACGCCGGCGCAGCAGCAGCAGGTCTTCGAGCAGTTCCAGCAGTTGCTCGTGAACACCTTCGCGCTGCAACTCTCGCAGGTGCGCGGCAGCCAGATCTCGTTCAAGTTCACGCCGGCCAAACTCACGGCGAACAGCAGCGACGTGGTGGTGGGCGCCTCGGTCAGCGGCAACGGCGACAATCTGTCGGTGGCCTATCGTCTGGCCAAGACGGACAAGGGGTGGAAGATCTACGACATCAACATGATGGGCGAGAACGTGGCCAACGCATGGCTCATCCAGTTGTATCAACCGCAATTCAAGGCGCGCATCGCCCAGGGCGGCATCGACGGCCTGATCACCTACTTGCGCGACAAGAACGCGCGTTTCGGCAAGTAAAATCAAAGGCTTGACGGCACCTGCCGCATCCGGTGCCGGCGGGCCCAGGGTGTCCGTGGCGACTTGGCAGCACCTTCGGCGCAAATCCGATCCAGATAAGCGCCGATTCGTCAACATTTACGAAATATGCACTGACGTCTCTCGACTCGGGAGTGGTCAGCAGCATTTGGCGGCGGCGGTTACAATCGTCGCTTGTCAAACGACCGGACGGCGGTCCCCCCAAGGGTGCGCGCGAATTGCCACTGGCACTGGCGCCGCGGGCGCCATGAGGCCATGGCGATCAGGACATGCAACCTCGATGGGAACCGTCATCCCGGCCGACCTGAGCCGGAGAGCTGAATGCAAGTCTTCCTTGCCCAACCCCGCGGTTTTTGTGCGGGTGTCATACGTGCCATCGAGATCGTGGAACGCGCCCTGGAAAAATACGGCGCCCCGGTCTACGTGCGCCATGAGATCGTCCACAACAAGCATGTGGTCGATTCGCTCAAGGCCAAGGGCGCGCGCTTCATCGACGAGCTGTCCGAAGCCCCCGCGGGCGCGGTCACTATTTTCAGTGCCCATGGCGTGGCGCGCGTCGTTGAACAGGAAGCACAGACGCGCGGCCTGCGAGTGCTCAATGCCACCTGCCCGCTCGTGACCAAGGTGCACCTGCAAGGCAAGAATTACGTGTCCGCCGGGCGTGACGTCATTTTGATCGGCCACGCCGGGCACCCGGAAGTCGAGGGCACGATGGGCCAGATCGACGGCCCCGTGCATCTTGTGCAGACCGAGCGCGATGTCGACGCGCTGCCGCTGGCCGTCGACACCCCGGTCTCGTATGTGACGCAGACCACGCTGTCGGTCGACGAGACTCGCGGTATCATTGCGGCGCTGCAAGGTCGCTTTACCGATATCGTCGGTCCGGACACCAAGGACATCTGTTACGCCACGCAAAACCGCCAGACGGCCGTGCGCGAGCTGTGCGAGCGTGTGGACGTGCTGCTCGTGGTGGGTGCGACAAACAGCTCGAACTCGAACCGCCTGCGCGAAATCGGCGCCGAAATGGGGCTGCCGAGCTATCTCGTGGCCGACGGCACCGAGGTCGATCCGGCATGGGTGCGCGGCCAGGCCCGCATCGGCATCACCGCTGGGGCGTCGGCGCCCGAACGCATGGTCGAAGACGTGATCGACGCGCTGCGTCGCATCGACACCGTCGAAGTGACTCTCATGGACGGCATCGAGGAAACCATCCAGTTTCGCCTGCCGTCGGAACTGACCAAAGACGAGCCGGTCGCCGCGCATCACGCGCTGGCCGGCTAACGCAATACGAACAGGAGCCGAACGTGGCCATCCCCTTCCTGCAACAGGCGTATGTTGGCGCCTATCTGATGAAGCAACGCTTCAAGGGCAACAAGCGCTACCCGCTGGTGCTGATGCTCGAACCGTTGTTCCGCTGCAATCTCGCCTGCTCGGGCTGTGGCAAGATCGACTATCCGGACCCCATTCTGAACCAGCGCGTCTCGCTCAAGGATTCGCTCGACGCCGTGGATGAATGCGGCGCGCCGGTGGTCTCGATTGCCGGTGGCGAACCGCTGCTGCACAAGGAAATGCCGGAGATCGTCAAGGGCATCATCGCGCGCAAGAAGTTTGTCTATCTGTGCACGAACGCGCTGCTGCTCGAGAAGAAGATTGACGACTACCAGCCGAGCCCGTTCTTCGTTTGGTCGATTCACCTCGACGGCGACCGTGAAATGCACGACGCCGCCGTGTCGCAGGATGGCGTGTACGAACGCGCCGTGGCCGCCATCAAGCTGGCCAAGTCGCGCGGCTTCCGCGTGAACATCAACTGCACGCTGTTCAACAACGCCGACCCGGAAAAGGTGGCCAAGTTCTTCGATTCCACGAAGGAAATGGGCCTCGACGGCATTACCGTGTCGCCGGGCTATGCCTACGAGCGCGCCCCGGACCAGCAGCACTTCCTGAACCGCTCGAAGACCAAGCAACTGTTCCGCGACATTCTCAAGCGCGGCAACGGCGGCAAGAACTGGACGTTCAGCCAGTCGAGCCTGTTCCTCGATTTCCTCGCCGGCAACCGTTCGTACCATTGCACGCCGTGGGGCAACCCGACGCGCACCGTGTTCGGCTGGCAGCGTCCGTGCTACCTGCTTGGCGAAGGCTATGCCAAGACGTACACGGAACTGATGGATACCACCGACTGGGACAAGTACGGCGTGGGCAACTACGAGAAGTGCGCCGACTGCATGGTGCACAGCGGTTTCGAAGCCACGGCCGTGAACGAGACGCTCTCGCACCCGTTGCGCGCGCTGGGCGTGGCGCTCAAGGGGGTACGCACGGACGGCGCGATGGCCGATGATGTTTCGTTCGCCAAGCAGCGCCCGGCCGAGTTCGTCTTCTCGAAGCACGTCGAGATCAAGCTCGACGAGTTGCGCCGGGCCAAGGCCTAAATGCCGTCGCGTGTCCTGGTCACCGGCGCCTCCGGGTTCGTCGGGTCTGCGGTAGCACGCGCGGCGCTGGCGCGCGGTCACGAGGTTCGCCTGCTGGTGCGCGGCACCAGTCCACGCGCGAACCTCGCCGATCTTCCTGTCGAGGTCGTGGAGGGCGATATGCGCGACGCGGCGTCGATGCAGCGCGCGCTTGCCGGCGTGGATGCCCTGCTCCACGTGGCCGCCGACTATCGTCTCTGGGCGAAAGACCCCAACGACATCATGCGGGCCAATATCGACGGCACGCGCACGGTGATGGAAGCCGCGCTGCGCGCGGGCGTCGGGCGCGTGGTCTACACCAGCAGCGTTGCCACGCTACGCGTGCATGACGCCGTTGGCCCCGTCGACGAAACCTCCCCGAACGACGAAGCCACGACCATCGGCGTATACAAGCGCAGCAAGGTCGCCGCCGAGCGTCTGGTCGAGCGAATGATCGCCCACGACGGTCTGCCCGCCGTGATCGTCAATCCGTCTACGCCCATCGGACCACGCGACATCAAACCCACGCCGACGGGACGCATCATCGTCGAGGCTGCGCAGGGCAAGATCCCCGCGTTCGTCGATACCGGGCTTAACCTCGTGCACGTCGACGACTGCGCCGAAGGCCATCTGCTCGCCCTGGAGCACGGCCGCATCGGTGAGCGCTACATTCTTGGCGGCGACGACGTGCCACTGCGCGACATGCTCGCGGGCATCGCCGACATGGTGGGGCGCCGCGCCCCGAAGATCGCGCTGCCGCGCTGGCCGCTCTATCCGCTCGCGATGGCGGCGCAAGGCGTTGCGCGCTTTACCGGCAAGGAGCCGTTCGTCACGGTCGATGGCTTGAAGATGTCGCGGTATCAGATGTACTTCTCGTCGGAGAAGGCGAAACGCGACCTCGGCTACAGCGCCCGTCCCTACGCCGCGGGCCTGCAGGACGCGCTCGCCTGGTTTGGCTCCGCCGGATATCTGACATGACCGTTCTGGCCTGGATCGCCGCGCTTTCGCTGGGCATCTGGATCTACCTGCTCAGCTCACAAGGCGGCTTCTGGCGTGCGCGCGAGCGCGACGATCTGGATGAAGACCGTCTGCCTGTGCCCGATGTCTGGCCAGCGGTGGCGGTGATCATTCCCGCGCGCAACGAGGCGGAATCGATCGGACAGGTCGTGGCATCGCTGTGCCGCCAGGACTATGCCGGGCGGCTGCGCATCGTGGTCGTCGACGACCAGAGCAGCGACGGCACAGCCGATCTCGCGCGCGAAGCCGCCGCGCGGGCGGCAGCCGACGGCTTCACGCGCCGCGTGGATGTACTCAGCGGCCAGCCCCTGCCCGGCGGCTGGACCGGCAAGCTGTGGGCCGTGAGCCAAGGGGTCGCGTTCGCGAGCGATCCGGGCACGAACGACGATGGCGTCGCCCCCGACTACCTCCTGCACACCGACGCCGACATTGCCCACCTCCCCGAGAACGTACGGCGTCTGGTCACGCGTGCGGTGAGCGATGACCGCGTGCTCGTCTCGCTGATGGCGAAGCTGCGCTGCACCGCCTGGTTCGAGCGCACACTGATTCCAGCGTTCGTGCTGTTCTTCCAGATGCTTTACCCGTTCGCGTGGGTCAACGATCCGAAGAAACGCATGGCTGCGGCCGCGGGCGGATGCATGTTGATCCATCGCGCCTCGCTCGAAGCCGGTGGCGGCATCGAAGCCATTCGCGACGAGATCATCGACGACTGCGCGATGGGACGCCTGCTCAAGCGGCAAGGCGCGATCTGGCTGGGGTTGACCGAGCGCGCCCTGAGCGTGCGTCCGTACGATAACCTCGGCGAGATTCGCAAGATGGTGTCGCGCACGGCCTACGCGCAGTTGCAGTATTCGCCGGTGTTGCTTGCGGGCACCCTCGTCTCGCTGCTGCTTACGTTCATCGTGCCGCCGGTCATGACGATCTTTGCCACGGGCATCGCCCAATGGCTCGGCCTCTTTGCGTGGATAGCGATGACGCTGGCCTACGTGCCGATGTTGCGCTTCTACCGGCAGCCGTCGAGCTTCGGCCCGTTGCTGCCGCTCGTCGCTGCGCTCTATACCGTCTTCACGTTCGACTCGGCGCTACAGCACTGGCGCGGTCGCGGTGGCATGTGGAAGGGACGCGCTCAAGCACGCGGCCAGCAATCGTCGGACGCTTGAACCGGCACACGTAATGGCGTGTGCCAGAAGGCAAAAATGCCAGCCCGTCTGCAACGACGCGCTGGCATTTTTATTGATTGCCGTCTTGATGAGGCGCGCAAGAAACGACGCGGCGATCAGATCCCCGCGGCCACCGCGCCGAAGCCATCGCCCAGTGTGAGGGCGATGACCTCGCGTCCATGGCGCATGGCCTGTTTGGCACGGCTCGCGTCTTTCCCGACACTCAGCAGCGAGGGCAATTGAAGCGGATTGACGGCGAGCGAGCGCAGCACGCCGAGGATATCGGTGGAGCCGTCGCTGCGAAGTCCGGCGAGCGCCGCCGGGGGGAGCGATCGCTCCGCCGGGTCGATCACCACGCGGGCGGCGACGAACGGTAGTCCGTGCGCCTGTGCCACGCGTGCGACGATGTGCGACTCCATGTCGGCCGCCGCCGCCCCGCTCTCGCGCCACAGTGCGGCCTTGTCGTCGGCCCTGACGACGGGGGCCGTCACCCCGGCCAGATCGGCGTGCAAGGCGTCGGGCATCGCACGACGCAGCGCATCGGCCCAGCGCACGCACGACACATACGCGTGCGCCTGCTGCGGCATATCCAATACCCTATGCGCAATCACCCATCGACCGGGCGCCACGCCGGGCCTCAAACCGCCCGCCGTGCCAAAGCTCACCAGCCCGCGCGCGCCGTCGCGTGCCATTGCGGCCTGCAGGTCTGACGCGAGCGTATTGTTTTGCGCGCAGACCACGACCACTCCGTCGCCGCGCGCGATGCGCGCTTCGAAAGGCATGCCGGTCACCACGATGATGGGCGGGGTCATGGCGGGCGCGATCACATCCCGCACGGCACCGGGCAGTCGTTGCGCACCGTCAGGTTGCGGTATCGCGCGAGTGCCCACAGCGGGAAGAACTTGCGATAGCCGTGATAGCGCAGATAGAACACGCGCGGGAAGCCCGTCGCCGTGTACAGGGCTTCGTCCCACAGCCCTTCATCGTTCTGCGTACTCAGCAGATAATCGACACCGCGCTTGACCGCCGGGTCGTCGGCCTTGCCCGCCGCCATCAGGCCGAGCAGCGCCCACGCCGTTTGCGACGCCGTGCTCGGTGCCGCTTCGTAGCCCTGGTAGTCGAGCTTGTAGCTCTCGCCATCCTCGCCCCATCCGCCGTCGGCGTTCTGGATCGAGAGCAGCCACTGCGCCGCGCGCGCCATGGCCGGATGCGCCGGCGACACCCCCGCCGCCTGCAGGCCGCACATCGCCGACCACGTGCCGTACACGAAATTCATACCCCAGCGGCCGTACCAACTGCCATCGGCTTCCTGATCGTCGAGAATGTATTTCAACGCCAGATCGGCCGAGGCCTTGCGCTCCGGCGATGGCGGCAATTGCGCGAGCATCGACAGGCATCGCGCGGAGACGTCCACCGTCGGCGGATCGAGCAAGGCGCCATGGTCCGAGAACGGGATGCTGTTCAGATACAGATGCGTGTTCTCGGGCTCGAATGCGCCCCAGCCGCCGTTGCCGCTCTGCATGCCGATGACCCACTCCGTGCCGCGATCGATCGCGTGACGCATCGGCCGCGGGCTCGCGTCGACCGTGTCGTTCTCGAAGGCGCCCACGAGTTTCTCGTAGCGATCCATCGCCATGGCGACCACGGCGGTGTCGTCGACATCCGGGTAGTGCGGATTCGCGAACTGGAAGGCCCAACCGCCCGGACGCACGTTCGGGCGGCGCGAAATCCAGTCGCCGCGCACGTCCAGGATCTGCAGCGGAATGAGCCACTTGAGCCCCTTGCCCGCCTGCTCGATGGCGCGCTTGTCGCCGGTTTCGAGCAGCGCGTGCGCGGCCAGCGCGGTGTCCCACACCGGCGACAGGCACGGCTGCACATAAGTCTCGTGATCGGCGGGCGTCACCAGCTTCTCGACCGACCGGCGGGCCATCGCGCGGCTCGGATGCGCTTCGGGATAGCCAAGCGCGTCGTACATCATGACCGCGTTGGCCATGGCCGGATAAATCGCACCGAGGCCGTCTTCGCCGTTCAGGCGTTCCTCGACGAACGCGACGGCACGCTGGATCGACTTCTCTCGCAGTTTTTTCGGAAAGAACGGATCGAGGGCTCGCAGCACATGATCGACGCCCGAAAAGCACGTGAACCAGAAGCGGCTCTGGTGCGGTGCGCGCCTGGGCGGACCCACGTCTTTGGGACTGCCGATAAACAGCTCGTCGATGCCGACACCCTTGGGATTACGGGCGCGCGGGCGCTTGGCTTGCAGCACAAGCAACGGCACGATCACCGTGCGCGCCCAGTACGACACCTTCGACAGATGGAAGGGGAACCACTGCGGCAACAGCATGATCTCGACGGGCATCATCGGCACGGCCTTCCACTCCAGCACGCCGTACAGCGCCAGCAAGATGCGCGTAAAGACGTTCGAGTTCTGCGCGCCGCCGCGCGAGAGGATGGCCTCGCGGGCGCGCACCATGTGCGGGGCGTCAATGGGATCGCCGATCATCTTGAGCGCGAAATACGCCTTCACGCTCGCGCTCATGTCGAACTTACCCTGGTGGAACAGCGGCCAGCCGCCGTGCTCGCCCTGGATGCGGCGCAGATAGACGGCGATCTTCGCTTCGAGTTCGGCGTCGACCGGCTCGGCCAGATGGTGACGCAGCAGCACGTATTCCGCCGGAATCGTGGCGTCGGCTTCCAGTTCGAAGAGCCAATGACCGTCGTCTTGTTGCAGGTCGAGCAATGCTGCGATCGAGCGGTCGATACCCGTCTCGAGCGTCTGCGTTGCCATTGCCGTGCTCACCTTCTGGGCAAGCTCGGTATGCAGTTTGAGGTCCACGGCCGTGGCAGTGGCCGTGCGTCGCGCTTCCTTTTCGGAAGCATCGCGTATCGTGTCCATGGCATTCTTGCCTACTCAAAGGCGTGTGATCGGCGCGGCGTACGCGCCGGTTAAACAGTGTCATTGACGATAGGTGCCGGGTTCTGTCGCCCGGCTCATGCGCGAGACGGTTCGACAAGCCTCAGGCGGGGTGCAGCACGTCGGCCGCCCGGTTGCCGCTGCGCAGCGCGCCTTCGATGGTCGCGGGCAGGCCGGTGGCCGTCCAGTCTCCGGCGAGCGCGAGATTGCGCCAGCGCGTGCGCGCGCCGGGGCGACGCTTGTCCTGCGCCGGCGTTGCCGCAAACGTGGCGCGCTTCTCGCGCACCAATTGCCACACCGGCATTGGCGTGGCGGGTACCTGACAGGCGCGCGCGACCTCGTCCCAGATGCGCAGCGCGAGCGCTTCCCGCGATTCGTCGAGCAAATGGTCCGCCCCGCTGATCGTCACCGACAACCGGCCGTCGAACGCGAAGATCCAGTCGCTCACGCCGTTCACCACGCCGATCATCGGCGGGCAGCCCGGCGGGGGCGACACCTGGAAATGGGCGTTGACGATGGCCCGGTATTCGTCGGGCGTCGTCAGGTCCGGCACCAGCCCAGCCGCCACGTTCGGCGGCACCGCCAGCACGACGGCATCGTCCGCCGCCAACGCCTGCGGTCCGTCGCCAAAATCGATCGACGCCACTCGACTGTCGTCCGGCGCAAATCCCAACGCCCGCACGCGGTGCTGCATCATCACATGCGCGCCGTTCGCTTCCAGGAATGCCAGCGCGGGCGTGACGAACGATACGTCCAGGCCCTCGCTCGCGATCAGCGGATGACAGGCCTTGCCGCCCGCCGCGAGCGTCTCGCGAATGACGGCGGCCGCCATTTGTGCCGAGCCTTCGGCCGGATCGGCGTTGAGCACGGCGAGGAATAGCGGGTGAATCAAACGCTGATAGAGCGCGGGCGGGCAACGCATCGCGTCGGTCATGGTCGCGTCGGGTCCAGCGCGCAGCAGCGGCGCGAGCGACAGATAGTCCGACCACTTCGTGCCCGGTACGCGGGCGTTGCTGTCGAATATCCACCATGGCAGGCGCCCTTCCGACAGACGCACCGTCCAGCGCTCGTCGCTCGTCAGATCGACGAACGCGAATTCCGCACGATCGGGGCCGGTCAATGTGTGTTCGGAGCCGATGGTGCGCGTAAATTCGCGCATCGTTGTATTGCCCGAGAGCACCAGGTGATTGCCGTTGTCGATCACCGCGTTCAACTGCCGGTCGAAGTAGGACCGGCAGCGTCCGCCCGCCTGCGGTGCCGCCTCATGCAGCACGACCGGCACGCCACGCTTCACGAGCCTTACCGCGGCGGCCAGGCCTGCCAGACCGGCACCGATAACGTGAGCCGTGCCCGACATCAGAACGCCATCTGCCGCAGCAGCATCAGCATGAGACGCCAGCGCGGCACACGCACGCGCTCGCGAGGCACGGCGAAGCCGCGCGCAATGAGCTTGTCGAGGATCGCGCCGTAGGCTTTGGCCATCACAGCGGGCGCAATCACCACGCGGCGCGGGTAAGGCGCCATGATCGCGCGCGCCTTTGCATAATGTTCTCGGGCCTGCGCCACCAGGGGCGCACAGGCGCGGTCGAGCTGGGCGGCAACGACGTTCTGCGGCGTGACGCCCACGATGCCGGCCTCGGCCAGCGTCTCGCGCGGCAGATAGACGCGGCCGATGCCCGCGTCTTCGTCGATGTCGCGCAGGATGTTCGTTAGTTGGAGGGCGCGGCCGAGGTGATAGGACAGATCGATACCGTCCTGCTCGGGCATGCCGAACACCTTGACCGACAGACGACCGACGGCGCTCGCCACGCGATCGCAATACAGATCGAGCGTGGGCAGGTCGGGCGCGACGATGGGGCCGCAGGCATCCATTTCCATGCCGTCGATCACGGCGAGAAAGTCGTCGTGCTTCAGGCCGAACTGCTTGACCACGCGGGCAAGGTTCGCGAGCGACGGCGCCGGGCGTCCGTCGTACAGATCGGCCAGATCGCGTCGCCACGCGGCCAGACGCGCCATGCGGCTCGCCGACGTGTCATCGCCGTCGTCGGCAATGTCGTCTACGGCGCGGCAAAAGGCATAAATCTCGAACATGCCTTCGCGCTGCGCGGGCGGCAGAATGCGCATGGCAGCGTAAAAACTGCTGCCCGACGCCACGCGTGCACTGCTTGGCTCAGGCGACATTTCGATTGGTTCGGCGACGCTCACGAGGCTCCTCGTCGTGCAGGGGAACGGGGTGACACCACGGAAAAAACTCTGGGGATTCTTGCAAGGAGGGAAGTATACCGGGGATTGGCGCGACTTTCCCGCCAGGATTCGGAACGATAGCATAGAATCTCGGGGCCCTCAGCGCCGCCGCGTTGCCCCATTTGCCCACCCGCCTGATGACTTCCGACGCCAAGATCGAGCATTACGAGAACTTCCCGGTCGCCAGTATCCTGCTGCCGCGCGAGATGCGCGCGCCGGTCGGCGTGATCTACAACTTCGCGCGCACGGCCGACGACATTGCCGACGAGGGCGATGCGCCCGACGCCGAGCGTCACGCCGGCCTCGCGGCGTACCAGGCGGAACTCGACAAGATCGCCGCCGGACAGCCCACGTCGCCCGACAAGCCGCTCTTTGCGGCCCTCGCGCGTGTCATTGCCGAGCATCGGCTCCCGGTCCAGCCGTTCTCCGACCTGCTGAGCGCGTTCGATCAGGACATCGACGTCAAGCGATACGCGACATTCGCCGACCTGCGCGACTACACGCGCCGCTCGGCCGACCCGGTCGGGCGCATCATGCTCGCCCTTTTCAAGCTCGACACGCCCGAGAACATCGCCTGCTCGGACGACATCTGCTCGGCCCTGCAACTCATCAACTTCTGGCAGGACGTGGAAGTCGACTGGCGCAAGGCGCGCGTGTACCTGCCGCAGGACGACATGGCCCGGTTCGGGGTGACCGATGCCGACATCGGCGCGCAGGCGTTCGACGAGCGCTGGCGCGCGCTCATGCGCTACGAAGTCGACTTCGCACGGCGGATGATGCTGCGCGGCGCGCCGCTCGCCAACCGTGTGCCGGGCCGCTTCGGCCTGGAACTATGTTGCGTGGTGCATGGTGGATTGCGCATCCTCGACCGGATTGAAGCCGTCAACTACGACGTCTTCCGTCATCGTCCGCAACTGGGAAAGGCCGACGGGCTGCGCGTGTTCCTGCGTGGCCTCGGCATGAAACTGAGCGGCACGCCGCCCAAAGCCCGCGCGGACTAGCGTCTGCTCACAAGCGGCCACACGCGGGGCCAGCGGCTGCGACGTCATGCCGCAGGCTCCACACCGTCTGAGTGCGCCCGCGCTTGACCCATCGCAAGACCCGTTCGCGGGGCAGGTGCCAGACTGCCCTTTTCGCGTGGGCGCGCCGTCACACGGCGCCATCGCCCGCGCGAGCCCACCTCGATGGACGGAACTGACATGAACGAGCAATGGTTGACGCTGGCCGGCCGCCGGCTGGTGCCGGTAGTGCAAGGCGGCATGGGCATCGGCATCTCCGCGCACCGGCTCGCCGGCACGGTGGCACGGCACAACGGCATGGGGACGATCGCGAGTATCGATCTGCGCCACCATCATCCTGACCTGCTCGCCGAAGTCGACGGCCTTCACACCCCCGAGGGCAAGAAGGCGGCCATCGAGGCGGTCAACCTGATTGCACTGGACCGCGAGATCCACGCCGCCAAGGCGATTGCCGACGGTCACGGACTGGTGGCGGTCAACGTCATGAAGGCGGTGAGCGCACACGCATCGCTGGTACGACAGGCGTGCGAGAGCGGCGCCGATGCCATCGTCATGGGTGCCGGATTGCCGCTCGACCTGCCGGAACTCACGGCGTCTCATCCAGGCGTCGCGCTCATCCCGATTCTGTCGGACTCGCGCGGCGTCAGCCTCGTGTTGCGCAAGTGGATGAAGAAGGGCCGCCTGCCGGACGCCATCGTCATCGAGCATCCAGCACATGCCGGCGGGCATCTCGGCGCGTCACGCATCGAGGAGCTGGGTGACGCACGCTTCTCGTTCGATCGTGTGCTCGCGGAGTGCCGGGAAATCTATGCGACGCTCGGCATCGAATGGTCCCGTGTACCGCTGATCGTGGCCGGCGGGATCCACCGTCACGAGCAGGTTCGGCACTGGCTGGCGCAAGGCGCGGCGGGCGTACAGTTGGGCACGGCGTTTGCCGTGACCGAGGAATCGGACGCGCATCCGGCGTTCAAGGCGGTGTTGGCGAGCGCACGGCCGGAAGACATTGCCGAGTTCACCAGCGTGGCCGGGCTGCCTGCGCGTGCAGTGCTGACGCCGTGGCTGAGGAAGTACCTCTCGCGTGAGACCGCCCTGCAAGCGAAGGCGAAGGTGCGGGAGTGTCTGGAGGGATTCGACTGCCTGCAGGCCTGCGGGCTGCGCGACGGCGTGGCGCGCATCGGGCAGTTCTGCATCGATCTGAAACTCGCCCAGGCGGTGCGTGGCGATGTGGCGCGCGGACTCTTCTTCCGTGGCCGCGACCCGTTGCCCTTCGGCGAGCGCATTCGCCCCGTGGGCGATCTCATGCGTTATCTGCTGACGGGCGAGCGGCCGGAGGACGGCGACACGGCTGCGGTCGCATAGCCGTGCTCACTTGGCCGGCGCCGCCGGTGCGGGCGGCGCGCTGGCTGCGGCATCCTCCCCCCCGCTCGGTTGGCTGGCCCCCCCGGCATCGTCCGCACTGACGGGTGCGGCGCGTGCCGCGATACGCCGGTCGAAGAACGCGGCGAGCGCCGGGTCGTTCACCTTGAGATCGAACTGACGGTCATCCACCGCCGAGAAATAGCCGTCGCACAGATCCGCTTTCGCGCTCTCGGTCGGCTGATCGTCGATGCTGCGGGAATAGACGACAAACTGGCGCTCGACAAGCATCGGCAACTGGGTGCGCAGCAAGTCGTCGAAGCGCGCGCGCGCTTCGGGATCGGTATAGGTGGATTGCAATTCGGCACGCACGCGCCGGCCCTCGGCGAGATAGTCGCGGTGCCGCGTCTGCCACGCGCGCAATGCCGCATTCCCGTGCGTTCGGGTGGCCGCGCCATAGAGGCCGCACTTCTGCACGAGCCGCGCGAGCACCTCGCCGACACCTTCGGGGGACGCGATCGCCGCCCCCATCAACTCGGCATCGTTCTTGTACTGCGGCGGCTGCGCCAGCGCCGCGGCCGCGTACACGCCTACCGCACTCACGATCGCGCAGGCGAACAGACGTCGCCAACCGTTGCCAAATGGCTTCATTGCCGGATTGTCGGGATGGCGGGCTCGAACGGCCCCGCTCTCGGAGATATCGCATCGGCCACGACGTCGATGCTGGCATCTTAGCCGAATTGACGTCCCGAGGTGACCGCCCGGGACGCTAGAACGACTCGCCCGCCACCGGCCCGCCCACTCCGTATTTCGCGCGCGGGCGCAGCATGAAGGCCTGCGTGCGTTGCTCCATCACGTGCGCCACCCATCCCGCCGAGCGGCCGACGATCCAAAGCGCCGTCGACGTGCCGTCAGGCAACCCCAGCGCCCGCGCGAGCGTCACCAGGCCCGGCGCCAGACCGGGATGCGCATTCAGTTCGCTGCGCATGCGCTGGAGAAAGTCGAGCGTCATGCGCGTGTTCGCGCGCGACGTCGCATCGAGACCGTTGTCCCCCGTCTCGTCGATGAGTTCGCCCGCGATCTGCATCATCAGATCGGCCCGCGCATCGCCGCCGGGATACAGCGGATGATTGAAGCCAAACAGGCTCGCGCCATACTCGCGCACCCGGTCCACCCGCGTGTCGAGCGCGTCGAACGGCTCGCACAGCAACAGCGTCTCGATCTTTTCGGTGCTGGTACCCGTGGAAAAGCCGATGTGCGAGCCGATGGCCGCAGCCACACAACTGAACAAGTCCGCGTTTGTCGACGCCGCGACGCGCGCCGAGAAGGTGGCCGGCGCCAGCTCGTTATCGGCCAGCAGCACGAGTGCTGCGTTCATCGCGCGCAGCCGCGCGGGCGTCGCGACACGGCCCGCGGCGCGCAGGATGTGTCCGGCAACATTCTCGCCGTCGGCGCGCGCCACGAACCGCTGCTGCGGTCCAAGAAAACCGACGCACCCGGCCATGCCATGCAACATCATTCGCGCCGCCTGCACCGCCGCGCCGTCGGCCAACTCGCGCGGACCTCGCCCGTGCATCGCCAGCGCGAAGGGCACCATCCCCAGCAAGTTGCCGATATCCGCGCTCGCCACTTCGCCGTCATAGGTCGACAGGAACCGCAGCACGTCGGGCGGCGTGTCCTGCCTCGGCCACTCGGCAATGCTGTCCTGCCAGATGCCGGTCATCAGCAGATGCACCACCGATTCGAACGAGGCCCCGCCGCTGGCGAGATCGATCGCCAGCCGGTTCCGATATCGCGGCCCGTGCGGCGTGATCTGCGTGATGGCCGAATGCAGCACCGGATCGCCGAAGCGCATCGTCGATTCGGCCACCGCGCCCGTCGGCGCCCGTCCGCGCTTGCGTGTGGCCAGACGCTCGACATCGCGACGCAGATACAGGCTCTTGCGGCCGTCCTCGTGCGGCCGCGCCCGGATCAACCCCCGGCTAACATAGGCATAGAGCGTGGCTGGCTTGATGTCGAGCATGGCCAGCACTTCCTCGCGTGTCATCAGGTCGGTCGGCTGCGTCATCGTGTGTCTCGGAGAACCTCGCCGCCGTCATCCTGGCAGGCGTTCGTTCACAGTGGGGAGTCGAAATTGCGACACATGATGCCACAGGTATATTGACTTTAAAAATCAATATTGATAAACAAAAAACCGCCCAGTAAAGTCAGCTCCGGACCCCACGACAAAGACACTGCGGACCCAGCCTTCGCCGGCGTACGACAGGTCGCCCATTCGGACGGAGACACGGCATGACCCATGACATCCCTTCCCGGCAGCCAGAACGCATCGACGTGCGCGACACGCTGCAATCGGCCCCGCTGGGCGCGTTTCATTACTGGCTCGCCACGCTGCTGGCGCTGATCCTGCTGTTCGATGGCTTCGATCTCTACAACGCGGCCTATATCGTCCATGACGTGAGCGCGCTCTGG
Organism: Pandoraea cepalis; assembly: GCF_902459665.1. Taxonomy (GTDB): domain Bacteria; phylum Pseudomonadota; class Gammaproteobacteria; order Burkholderiales; family Burkholderiaceae; genus Pandoraea; species Pandoraea cepalis. The sequence continues at coordinate 102,751 of NZ_CABPSL010000011.1, forward strand.
CATTTGTCGCCGAGCCAGATCGGCGTGCTGCTGTCATGCGGGCTGGCGGGATTCGCCGCCGGTTCCGCCATCTCGGGCTTGTTCAGCGACCGCATCGGACGGCGCCGCGTGCTGCTCACCGGCATCTGGCTCTCCGGGTTCATGAGCCTCGCCATCGCCCTGTTCGCGCACGACCTGAGCACCTTCATCGGCCTTCGCTTCGTGATGGGGATCTCGCTGGGCCTGCTGATGCCGGTCGCCGTCACCTACATCAACGAGATCGCCCCCAAACGCAGCGCCAATGTCTTCACCATCGTGTGCTTCACCTGCGGCTGGATCGGTGGCGCGACGGCGTCCGGCTTCATCGCCGCATGGCTGATCCCGCAACACGGCTGGCAGAGCATGTATTACGCGGGCGGCCTGTCCGTCTTGCTCGCGCTCGCGTTGCAGTTCGCGCTGCCCGAGTCGATATCGTTCCTCGCCAGCCGGGGACGCCAGGATGCCGTGCGTGCGCAACTCAAGCGCCTGTGGCCGGCACGCGCGGCGGACTTCGAACATGCGACATTCATGTCCCCCGACGCCGGCGTCAAAGCGGGCTCGGTGGCTGCGCTCTTCTCCCACGGATTCCGCCGCCAGACGCTTTGCTTCTGGGCAATGGGCGCGTTGTCGCTGTTCTCGTCGTACGGCCTGTCGGGCTGGCTGCCGACGATCATGCTCAAACGCGGCGAAACCCTGTCGACGAGCTTTGCCTATGGCTCGCTGCTGGTCTTCGCGTCGGCGTTCGGGAGCCTGATCTGCGGCGTGGTTGCCGACCGCATCGGCAATCGCCGTCTGGCGATGTCGCTCGCCTGGCTGTGCGGCGCGGGGGCGATCGCGGTGCTGGCCACGGCCGCCGGCGGCAGCGTGACGTTCGCGGGCATCGTGGTCGCCGGCATGTTCGTGATCGGCACGCAGACGGTCCTCAACAACCTCGTGGCGGTGAGCTATCCGACCGAGATTCGCAGCACCGCCGTCGGCCTGTTCCTCGGCATCGCCCGCGTCGGTGCGATGTGCGGCCCGGCCATCGCCGGGATCCTGCAACAGGCCACCGGCGGCGCCGGAACGATGTTCGCCGTGCTGGGCGCCGCGCTCGTGACCGCCGCCGTGCTGGTGTTTCTCGTGGCACGCCCCGAAACGCTGCCCAAGGCCCCCGCCTTCAGTCATTGAAGTCACTGAAGTCACCGCATCCCCGCGCGCGCCCGGGCGTCGGCCCGGCGCTCGCCCGCACGGTATCGGAACACCTCATGTCCAAGCTCACCCTCTCGCTCGCCGTCAACGACTACGACCACGTGCGCGACCTGCTAAGCGGCCGGATCGCCGTGGAAGGTATCGACCTGGTGCCCTCGGTGCTGCCGGTCGAAGAGATTTTCTATCGCACCACGCACTTCCAGGAGTGGGATCTCTCGGAGATGTCGCTCGCCAAATACGCCTCGTTGCGCTCGCAGGGCGACGACCGCCTGATCGGCTTGCCGATTTTTCCGTCGCGCGTGTTCCGGCTGTCGTCGCTTTATGTGCGCAACGACGCCAGCGTGACGTCGCCCGGTGATTTGTGCGGCAAGCGGATCGGCGTGCCGGAGTGGGCACAAACGGCATCGGTGTATTCGCGCGGATGGCTCACGCACGATCAAGGCGTGGCGCTCGCGGACGTCGAGTGGGTGCAAGGCGGCATCAATCAGGCGGGACGGCGCGAGAAGGTCGCCGTGCGCGTGCCGGACGGTGTGCGTTATCGCCCATCGCCCGACAAGTCGCTCACGGCGCTGCTGCTCGACAGCGAGATCGACGCGATTCTCAGTGCGCGTCCGCCCGCGCCGCCGCCGGGCCGAGAGCGGGACATCGTGCGGTTGCTGACGGACGTCGAGACCGCCGAGCGCACCTATTTCGAGCGGACCGGCATCTTTCCGATCATGCATGTGATCGTGATGCGGCACGACATCTTTGCGGCGCATCGCTGGATCGCGGGCAACTTGCTCAACGCCTTCACGCAGGCGAAAGACGCCAGCATCGCCCGTCTCGAAGACATCACCTGTTCGCACTTTCCGCTGCCGTGGATGAGTCAGCGTGCCGCCCAGGCCCGCACGATGTTCGGCGGCGACCCTTGGCCCTATGGCGTCGCGCCCAATCGCGTCACGCTCGATGCCTTCCTGCGCTTTGCCTACGAGCAAGGGGTCTGCCATCGCCTGATGCAAGCCGACGATCTGTTTCCTCCGGAGATGGCCGCCGCAGTGCGCGTGTGACATTCGCGCACGACACCGGCCACAACGGGTTTTCTCAATCTTCTTTGGTAATTCTTCTGTCACGATCATGACGCAAACGACTTCCCCCTACACCCCCGCCATCGTCGAACACGATCGCCAATCGATGGCGCAATGGCGCGAAGACCTCGCCGCCGCCAACCACGTCCTCGCGCATCACGACGTGCTCGACGGCTTCGGTCACGTGAGCGTTCGCGACCCGCGCAACCCGGCACATTTCCTGATCGCGCAGTCGATGGCGCCCGAACTGGTGACCCCGGACGACATTCTCACGCTCGACTTCGATTGCCAGCCGGTGGACGGCGACACGCGCAAGCGCTATCTGGAAACGTGGATTCACAGCGAGATCTATCGCGCCCGTCCGGACGTTAGGGCGATCGTGCACAGCCATTCGCCATCGGTGATTCCGTTTGCGGCATCGTCGGTCCGTCTGCGCCCGGTCTATCACATGGCAGGCTTTCTCGGCAGCGGCGCACCGGTATTCGACATCCGCCACTGCTTCGGCTGCACCGACATGCTCGTGCGCAACGGTGAACAAGGCAAGGCGCTCGCGACATCGCTGGGCGATGCCGACGTCGCCCTCATGCGCGGACACGGCTTCGTGGCGACGGGCCCGTCGCTGCCCGCGGCGGTGTATCGCGCCATCTACACGGAGTTGAACGCGGGCATGCAGTCCCAGGCGATCGCCCTCGGCGGCGAAGTGACGTATCTCGACGCCGAAGAAGGCAAGCGCTCGAACGCCACGAACCTCGGTGTGATCGAGCGCCCCTGGACGCTGTGGAAGCGTCAGGTGGCGGTATTGCGTGGCGATGGGATGGCTTGAAGGCGAGGCGCTGTAGGACGGTATACGGCAGCGCGAAATCGCGGCCGGACATCACCATGGCACCTTACGGCCGAGGTAGTCGACATAATGCAGTCCGGCGCGCCCCTCGTGCGCCGTGATGGTGTCGATCAGGTGGGGGATGCTCTCGTCGATGCTCAGACGCGCGTCCGCCCCGCCCATGTCCGTGCGCACCCAGCCGGGGGCCGTCAGCAGCAACGTGCGCGTGTCGTCGCCATGCCGCGCCGCGAAGCTGCGCATCAACATGTTGAGCGCCGCCTTGCTGGCCCGGTAGACCTCGTAGTGGCCGTTCGTGTTGTTCGTGACGCTGCCCTGTCCCGAGGACATCACCCCCAGCGTGCCGCCGGGAGGCACAAGCGACTCGAACGTCTCGATCACCCGCATTGGGCTCAGCGCGTTCGTCACCATAACGCGCACGAACTCCTCGGTCGACACGTCGGCAATCGTCTCACGGTCGTCGTTCTTCACCCCGGCGTTCACGAAGAGCAAATCGACACGGCGCCCCGCCAATCGCTCGCGCAATGCGGTGACTTGCGCCGGTATCGCGATATCGACCGTTTCGACCTCCAGCGCACCGCCGACGGCTGCGCCCAAGCTATCAACCAACGCATCGAGCGCGCCAGACGACCCTTGCCGAGCCGTGGCGATGACATGCCAGCCGCGCCTGAGATACGCCTGCGCCATTGCGAAGCCCAGACCGCGCGATGCGCCGAACAGCAAGACAGTTTTTTGCGGGGAAACTTGGGAGATTGTTTCGTTCTGCATGCGTCGTTCCTCGTATCCAACGTCGCCCGCACGTCCGCGACGGAATGCCGGGAGGCGGTACGACGTGTGCTGTGAGGGACTATAGGTCGATGCAAGACATGGCGGAAGACGCAGCCGTTGCACTGATAACATGCGCGTAACGCCACATCTCGTTCCGTCGCCCCCATGACCGACCCCGATCTGAACCTGCTAATAGCGCTGGATGCCCTGCTCGCCGAAGTCAGCGTGGCAAGTGCCGCACGCCGGTTGGGGCTGAGCGCATCGGCGATGAGCCGTACGCTGAGCCGCTTGCGCGACACCACGGGCGATCCGCTGCTGGTTCGCGCCGGTCGCCGCATGGTGCTCACGCCGCACGCCGAGCAATTGCGCACGCGCAGCCGAGGCGCCGTCGACGAGGCTCGCCTACTGCTCGCGCCCGCCACATCATCGCCTGACTTCGCCACACTGCGCCGCACCTTCACGCTTCGCGCCAACGATGGCTTCGTCGACGCCTTCGGCGCGTCGTTGATTGCCGCGCTCACACAGGCGGCCCCGTTCGTGAGCCTGCGCTTTCTGTCCAAGGCGGAAAAGACCGCGATGCCGTTGCGAGGCGGGGAGGCCGATCTGGAAATCGGCGTGCTGGGGGACATCGGCGGGGCGAGCAACATGGGCCCGGAAATTCGCCTGCAGACGCTGTTCCGCGATCACTTCGTGGGCGTGGTGCGTTCGGGCCATCCGCTCGTCGCGCACGGCGCGCCGGACGCCGAGCGATACGTTGCGTTCGGGCATGTCGTGGCATCGCGGCACGGCGCCGGGCGGGGGCCTGTCGATGTCGCGCTTGACGCGCTGGGTCTGCACCGCGATATTGTCGCGGTGGTGCCAAGCTTTCCGGCGGCGTTGTCCGTGGCGCAGGCGTCCGACTTGATCGCGCTGGTGCCTGCGTCACTCATGAGGCAACGCGCCGCACAGCGGGTCGCAACCGCACCCGCGTCGGTCCACGTGTTCGACCTGCCTGTGACGACCGGACAGATTGCCGTGTCGTTGATGTGGCATCCCCGAATGGACGCGGACCCCGTTCATCGCTGGCTTCGACAACATGTGCTGTCGGTGTGCCGCCCGGACGATGCCGCATCACGATAATCGAAAGCGGTAAGACGGCGCCTATCGTGAGGTGGTCGCCCCACATTGCACCTGCCCCGACACCGGATCTCGCTTGCAAGCGGTGGGCCCCTGCTCGTTGAAGTAGACCGCACCCTGCGCGTTGGTGGACGCGCCCGGATATCGACCCTGAGGCGCGCGCTGCGGATCCGTCAGCGACTTCATCTGCATATCGCTCATTGCCGCCGACTCACGCTGGCGCTGCACCTGCCGCTCGCCGTCCGCCATGCCCTGCTTGAACCGTGCGCCAACGCCGCCTTCCCTGTCATGTGTCGACGCAGGCGGCGTAAGCCCCACGCCGGGCTGACCACCCGGCGCGGCCTGATTCGACTGGCGGATGCTGTTCAGATCGCCACTCTGCAAGTAGGACTGAGCGGCCGCGCCACCGGCCACCGATATTCCTGCGGTGGCCAGGCAGGCGATCAGCAACGTTCTGGCTGACATGTTTCGAATTCCCCCGTGAAGTGCGACATGGATCACCTTTTTTCGGGGCACAGTGTAGCGCCAATCGCAATCCGCTTCGACATCCGAAGTTCGCGCGACAACCTACACCTCACGGCATGACCGGCGGGTGATACGTCAATGTCTGCGCGAGCAGCCACAGCATGACGATGACCACGGGGAAGTGCACCAACAACTGCGTGAACGTGTATCCGACAATGTCGCGCGCACGCAGACCTAGCACCCCCAGCAGCGGGAGCATCCAAAACGGATTGATCAGATTCGGCAGCGCTTCGGCTGCGTTGTACACGGTCACCGCCCACCCCAGGTGCACATGCAGGTCGTTGGCTGCCTGCATCACATACGGGGCCTCGATGATCCACTTGCCGCCGCCCGACGGCACGAAGAAGCCCAGTACCGCCGAATACACGCCCATCACCCCCGGGAAAGACGTCTGTGACGAGATCGCCACGAAGAAGCTCGACAGGTGGTGCGAAAGCGTCGCCCCATCGATGCCCGGCGCTTTGGTCAGCAGGTAGGCAATGCCGCCGTAGAGCGGGAACTGGATCAGCACGCCCGCCACGGACGGCACCGACTTCGCGATCGCATCGAGAAACCGGCGGGGACGCCAGTTCAGCAACATGCCCAACATCAGGAACACGAAGTTGTAAGTGTTCAGATTGGAGATCGCCAGCAGCGGATCCTTTGTCGTGAACTCATGTCCGATCCAGAGCACGCCCAGCGCCACGATCAGCACCGTGACTACCGGGCTGTATTCAAGCCAATCCCCTGGGCGTTGCGCACGCACGTAAGGCTTTGCCATATCGTCGAGCGACACACCGAGGTCGGCCGCGATGGTTGCGCGGTCGTCGCGCGGTGCCGAGTAGTAAGCCAGCGCCACCGACACCACCGTCAGCACGGCGGCAATCGCCATCGATTGCGGCAGGAAGATGGTGTCGGCGAACGGAATGACGCCGGTGATCTCGACCAGCGCCTTCGGCAAGCTTGCCGGGTTGGCCTGCAACTGCGCCGCCGACGAACTCAGGCCGAGCGCCCACGTCGCCCCCATGCCCAGATACGCCGCGGCGCCCCCCGCACGGTAGTCCATGCGAATGTCGTCGCGGCGCGCAATCGCGCGCACCAGCAGGCCGGCGAAGACCAGGCTGATGGCCCAGTTGAACAGCGAGAGCACGATACTCACCAATGCCACATACGCCACCGCGCTACGACCGCTGCGCGGCAGCGTGGCCATCTTGCGGATGAGCAACGCCGCGGGCGGCGAGACGGCCACCACATAGCCCGAGATCGCCACGATGGCCATCTGCATCGTGAACGGGATCAGGCTCCAGAAACCGTCGCCAAAGGCCACGCCCACTTTGACCGCCGGCACACCGATGGCGAGCGCGCCGCCTGCGCATACGATGACGGCAAGCGCCGCGAAAAGATAGGCGTCCGGAAACCAGCGCTCGGACCAACGCGTGACCGCCGCCGCCAGACGTTCCAGAAGTCCGCCGTCCTGCGGCGTCTCCGACATGCTCGAAAGTGAATTTCCCGGTTTCATTGCCTGTGTTCCCATAGGTTTGTCATGATCGGCACCGCCGCACCTCGCGATGCTCGCCCCGTGCCCTGCCCTGCGACAGCGACCTTTCATCGCCGCCGTCGTCCATTGCCCGCTGCCTGCGTCGCGTCAAGCGTGTTGAGTCGCCTGCCAGACGAGCGTGGCGGCCGCGAGATCTTCCAGCGCTGTCCCTACGGCCTTGAATACCGTGCGCTCACCCTCGCCGTTACGACATCCGCGTCCTGCGCGACACAGGTCGGCCAGCGTGCCGCGCACGTCCGACGCGGTGAACACGCCTCGCGACATCGGTCCGAGCAACTCCCCCGATTTGGCCAGCGCTTCGTCGGTGTCCACATATAACGAGGCGCCGGCAAAGCAGGCATCGTCGGCTTCGCGCATCTGCGGCGTAAAGCTGCCAATCAGATCCAGATGGACGCCCGGCGCCAACCAGTCGCCCTGCACGACGGGCTCGGTCGCCAGCGTTGCGCAGGTGACGATGTCCGCGCCCTCAACGGCCGACTTCGCGGTATGGCACACGACCGCGTCGAAACCTTGCGCATGCAGGCGCTCGACCAGACGCCCGGCCGCCTGCGCATCGCGATCCCACACGCTCACACGTGTGATGGGGCGCACCGCGCGATAGGCCAGCGGCACGAGCGCCCCCACGCGGCCCGCGCCGAGCAGCGCGAGATGCGACGCATCGTCTCGCGCCAGATACGAGGCAGCCAGCGCAGAGGCCGCCGCCGTGCGTCGCGACGTGATCTCGTTGCCGTCCATCTGCGCCAGCGGCACGCCCGTCGTGGCGTCATAGAGCAGATAGGTCGAATGCAGACCCGGCACGCCGCGCTGCGCATTGGCCGGTGCGATGTTGACGGTCTTGATGCCGAGATATCCACCGGGCTGCCACGCGGGCATGATGAGCACGGTCATCGCATCGCGCGTACCCGATTCCGGGATGACGTGCGTGTGGCGCAGCGGCACTTCGCATCCGGTGACGAACAGGCTGCGAAGCGCGTCGAGCAACGGGCCGAAAGCCAATGCCTCGCGAGTGGCGTCGGCGTCGATGAATTTCATGAGTACAGCTCCTCGTCGAGGTGGAAATGAGATGTCAGGCGTCGAGCACGATGGCTTCGCGCGGCACGGCCTGACAGGCCAGACACATGCCGGGCTCGTCGAGCGCCACGTCGCCCAGGTGCTCGACCTCGCCGGCCAGCACGCGCACCGCACAACTCTCGCATTGCCCGACACGGCAACCGCTTGGCAGTGCCAGCCCCAGCGACTCGGCAAACGACAACAGGCTGCCGTGCGACGGCATCCAGACAGCCTCGCGGCCCGAGCGAGCGAACGTAACGGGCCACGCGGCCCCGGCGTCCACACGCGGCGCGCTCGGCGAACGGAACGCCTCCTTGAACATGTCGAACGCGGGTACGCCACGCGCCGCCAACCCCGCCATCACGGCCGTCATCATGGGCGCCGGACCGCACACGTAGAAGCGTGCGCGTCGCTTGATCAGGTCGTCGGACACCACGGCCGCAGACAGCCGCTCTGCCGAGGCGTAGTCGCGACCGAGAACATCCGCCTCGCGCGGCGCGTCGTAGTAGTTGAAGACGCGCACGTTGGGCAGGCGCTGCGCAAGCGCCGCCAGCCGATCCCGGAAGGCGTGCGTGGCGCCATTGCGGTTGGCGTAATGCAGCCAGACGTCGGGCAGCGGCAAGGGCGCGCGCTCGGCCTGCTCCGCCAGCGATTCCAGATAGCAGAGGAACGGCGTGATACCAATGCCGCCGGCGAAACACACCACCGGCTGGCGGCTGCGCAGCGGCATGACGAAGCGCCCGGACGGGGCGCCCAGTTCGATCACGTCGCCCACGCGAGCGCCGGTGTTCAGCCAACTCGAGACCAGGCCGTCAAACGGTGTGCCCTCGGACGTGCGCCCCTGCTGATGACGCACGGCAATGCGATAGCCGCGACGGTCGCGCTCGCTGGAGGGCCCGGTGAGCGAGTACGCGCGTGTTACGGGCTGCCCTTGCCCGGGAATCGATACGCGCACGGTAACGTGCTGCCCCGGCAGATAGTCGGGTAGCCCCACGTCGTCGAGCGGATCGAGCGCGATGGCGCACACCCCCTCGGCCGCGGCATCGAGCGCGGCAATGCGAAAGCGCGCCATGCCGTCCCATGGGCGGCGGGCCGGATCGCTCGCCGGATCGCGCGCAACGTCGCATCGAAACGAGCGCAACGGCGATGCACCGCTGATCGGATCGATGTCCTGCGTCGTCACCAGTGCGTTGAAGTTGCTCGACGCATCGCCCGCCATCGCGAAACCGTCACGTCCCACGCTGTCGCAAGCCTGCCACCAGCCGTATTCGGCAAGCAGCACGTCGAGGCCCAATCCGGTATCGAACGCCGCGCGAAAGCGCGCGACCCCGGCCGGCGTCGTCACGCGCACCCAATCGCCTTCGGCGATGTGCTTGCGCGCCGCCAGCGTCGGATGCAGATGCACCACGGGATCGGGGGCGCGCATGCGCAGGCTCGCGAGTCCGCGATGCTGACTGTGGCAGTAGTAGCCGTTCTTGGTCGAACCGAGCACCAGCGGGAAGCGTTGCGCCTCGTCCTCGCGCACGGCACGGGGCACCACGTGCACCGGTATCGGCGGATATCCGTGACGCAGCAGATGCTCGGAATACAGCTCGACACGTCGGGTTTCGGTGGCGAAGCCGCGCACATCGCCGGCCTCGGTGCGCGCGTATTTGCGCTCATATTGCGGCTGCGGACGCGAAATGCCCTCGGGATGCGCGCGCAACGTCTGCACGTCGAGCCCGAGCGGGGCGAGTTGATGATTCCAGCCGGCATCGAGACTGCCGCCGAAGAAGGCGTCGCCCATGCCCAGGCGCACTGCGAGATCGAACACGATGTCGTTGTCGCTGCGCGACTCACCGCGCGGCGACACCATGCGCTGGCGAAGTTGGATCAGTGCGTCGGCGCGATCGTCGATCTCGAAACCGGCGCGCAAGCCTTCGCGTTCCCACGGCGTGTTCACCGGCAGCACGATATCGGCGAAACGCGCCGACGGCGTTTCGAACAGATCGCAATGGACGTGAAACTCGAGCGCTTCGAGCGCCTCGCGCGCCATCGCATAATCCGCCTGCGACGCCAGCACGTTGGTACCGAAGCAGAACAGCGCGCGCACACGATAGGGCGTGCCATCGAGAATCGCGCGGTAGGTATCGCGCGCGGTCACCCAGCCGCGCGCAGGCGGTCCCAGCGGACGCGCGTCGAGGCCCAGCGCCCTGGCCTGCTGCTCGGGGCTCAAAAGATCGTGCTGACTGACGGCATTCAACGGTTGACGCGTCATCACGCGATTACCCCCGCGTCTGTCGAAGCTGCCGGTCAGTGCGTACAAGACCGCGATGGCGCGCTCGATTTGCGTCGCGTTCGCGTGCTGCGCGACACCCGACCATGCGTGATAAGCGACGCGCTGTGCCCCGGTGAAGAGGTCGGCGGCGGCGTCGAGCTGCGCAGGAGAAACGCCGCAGAGTGCGCTTACGGTCGCCGCGTCGTAAGCGGCCAGCCCCGCGCAGAGATGATCGAACACCGGCCGGCAGGCAATGCGCGATCCGTCGCCGGACATCACCGCAAACTCGCCGCGCAGGGCGGCTTGGTTCGCCGCGTCGCGGCTCAGCGCATGAGTCGTCTCGTACGGCTGCGGTGCCGCCGCCGCTTCGTTCCAGATCACGAAGGCTTCCGGCGACACGCCGACGTGCGTCGCAGCCACATCGCGTACGCGCAGGAAGTGCCCGTTGTCGTTGCGCACGAGCAGCGGCGCATTGGTCCACCGGCGCACGAACATCTCGTCATAGCGCCCACTGTCGATCAGACGACGGGCGAGACCGAGCGCCAGCGCCGCATCGGTGCCGGGCCGCACGGGCAGCCAGGCATCGGCATCGGCGGCAAGCGGTGTCTTGCGCGGGTCGACGACGAGCAACTTGGCGCCACGCGCTCGCCCTCGCCCGATCGCGTTCGCCTGGCTCAACCACGTACTCGTGGGGTTGTGGCCCCAGACCATGATGACGTCTGCCTGCGCGTAATCGGCGGTCGGCATGCCGCACCCGAACGTGAACGCGTGCGCGAAATCCTTGTGCCAGTTGCAGATTTCCGTCGCGTAGATCGTGTTCGGGCTACCGAACACCCGGATGAAGCGCTCGATCCAGTCGATGCTGTCTGATAGCGGCGTGCCGCTTGGGGTCGTCACGCCAAACGCGACGGCATGCGCACCGCTCTCGCGACGGATGTCGCCCAGGCGCGCAGCGATTTCGGTGAGCGCTTCGTCCCACGAGATGGGCGTCCAACCCGGGTCGTCCGCCCCCTTCGGCGTGGTGCGGCGCAGCGGCGTAGTCAACCGGTCGGGGTGATGCACCAGCTCCGGCGCCGCCTTGCCCTTGCGGCACATCGCGGCGCCATTCGGATGCGACGGATCGGGTTCGACCGCGATCAGCGCATCGTTTTCCACGCGAGCCAGCGTGCCGCAGCGGGAGCGGCACAACGTGCAGAACCCGGGCTTGACCTCCTGAACCATGTCTCATGCGTCTCTATAGGAATCGATGTTCCGATGCTATACAGCCGTCACTTTTATTACTAATATAAAAAATATAGTTTGCAATATTGATTTTTTAAATGAAACCAACCCTGCGTCAGATCGAGTATTTCGTGGCGGTGGCCGAGACAGGACAGGTGATGCGCGCAGCCGAGCGATGCAGCGCGTCGCAGTCGTCGCTGACGATTGCCTTGCAGAATCTGGAGGTGATCGTCGGCACACCCCTTTTCATACGGCACGCGAAGGGGCTGCGGCCGACCGAGGCCGGCGAGCGATTTCTGCGTCACGCCTACCGTATCCTCAACGCCACCGACGACGCACTGCAAGAGGCCCGCACGCTTCCAGACGATGCGGGTGGCCGTCTGCGACTGGCCGTCACCGAAACGATTTCGGCGTATCTGCTGCCTTCGGTGGCCAGCACCTTGTCCAAGCGCTTCCCGAACGTCGAACTCACGTTGATCGAGGGCGACCGCCGCGAACTGGAAGCGGCCGTGCTGGCGGGCGAGGTCGACCTGGCGTTGCTGCTAGTGTCGAACGTCGTGGCTGACGGACTCGTCTCGCACACGTTGCTGCGCTCGACGCGCCGGCTGTGGACCAGCCCCGGACATCCGCTGCTAGACAAACCAAGCGTCACGCTCGACGATGTGCGCGGACAGCGCTTCCTGTTGCTTGATATGGATGAACACGTGCAGACGGTCGAGCGCTACTGGCACGCCGCGCAGGTCGAACCGGTCGTGCACTTCCGGACTCGATCGATCGAGGCAATTCGTAGCCTCGTGGCGCAGGGCTATGGGGTATCGATTCTCTCGGACCTCGTCTATCGCCCCTGGTCGATCGACGGTGGGCGAATCCTGCGACGGGATCTGAGCACGGGCGTGCCGTCGATGGATGTGGGACTCGTATGGGCGCAGCGGCGTCCGCCTGAGGGATTGACCGAGCGCATCGTCAGCGCGTTGCGCTCGCTGATCCGCGAAATCAACGATCGCGGACACATGGGGGTGGAATGATCCACTGACGACGATGCGCGAAGCGTCGGCGTCAGCGGCATTCATGCCCGACGCGTCGCCAGTTCGGCCCCTTGGCGCAGCGCTTCGAGCAGGCTGCGCTCGTCGGCAATGCCCTTGCCTGCGATGTCGAACGCCGTGCCGTGGTCGACCGACGTGCGCACCACCTGCAAGCCGACCGTCACGTTCACGCCCGCCTCCAGGCCCAGCACCTTGACCGGGCCATGCCCCTGATCGTGGTACATGGCGACCACGAGATCGAAATCGCCGCGCCCGGCGCGGAAGAACAACGTATCGGCGGGCAACGGACCTTCGATATCCCAGCCGCGCTCACGCAAGCGTTGCACGGCCGGCACGATCTTCTCTTCCTCTTCCCCGTAGCCGAACAAGCCGTTTTCGCCCGCGTGCGGGTTGATGCCGCACACGGCAATGCGGGGATTCGCGATGCCCGCCTTGACCAGCGTAGCGTGACCGCGCTCGATCGTACGCTGAACCAGGCCCGGCTCGATCTTGCGAATCGCATCGATGATGCCGATGTGGGTCGTGACGTGAATCACCCGCAGGTTCGGCGCGACAAGCATCATCGACACCTCTTCGATCCCCGTCAGGTGAGCGAGCATCTCGGTGTGTCCGGGGAACTTGTGCCCCCCCGCGTGCAGCGCTTCCTTGTTCAGCGGTGCCGTGCAGATCGCGTCGATTTCCCCGGCTTCGGCCAGCTTCGCCGCGTGCGCGATGTACCGGTACGCGGCATCGCCCGCGATCGCCGACAGTTGGCCAAACGGCAAGTCCTCGGGGATCAGGCCCAGGTCGATGCACTCGATCACGCCTGGCGTGAAGCGCGCTTGCGCGACCGTCTCGATACGACGCACGCTCAGCGGCATCTTGACGATGGCGATGGCCTGCTCGAGACGTCGCGCGTCGCCGATCACGACGGGGCGGCATTGCTGGTACACGCTGTCGTGCGCCAGGCTCTTCACGATAATTTCCGGGCCGACGCCAGCCGCGTCACCCATGGTGATGCCAATGACGGGGAGATATTGATTCATGGCGTTTGCGTTGATATCCATTTCGTTGGGAGGACGTCCGGAAAGTATTCCGGGATGATGTTCTGTTGTTGCGTTACCGGCTCGCGTTGCCTCAATGGCGCTCGCGCAGGTCGGGCGTCGTGCGCAAATATCGGTAGGCGCTATGCAGCGCCGCTTCGCCGCCGAAAGCGCCGGCCTTCGTCACGATGCGCATCGGCGCCCCATTGGCCGGCCGCCCCACGGCGACGCCAGGCTCCACTTCAGCGAGCAGTTCGAGCGCGCCGATACCCACCGCGCTCAACATCGCGCGCGCCGTCTCGCCGCCGGTGACGACAAGGCCCGACAAGCGCGCGAAGTGCGGCGCGATCAACGCCGCCAGCGAGGCCGAAAGCTGCGCACCCTCTGCCGGATCGAAGGCATCGTCACGCCCGATTCGCACCAGCAGGTCGCTTCCCTGCCCAATGGCATCGCCAATCGCCGCACACCATCGTGCGCTGTCGGGATGCGACGCCCCGGCGCGCAGAACCGCGGGCGGCACGATCCATTCGACCACCGCGTGCTCCGCGCATAGCCGCGCGCACTGCTGTTGCGACACGGCGGACAGGCTGCCCACCAGCGTCAGCAAGGGACCGGTCGTCCCGGCGTCGCTCGTCACGCGCGCATTGTCTCGCACGTCGCCCGTGCCATCCGTTGGCTCGAACAATGCCGATTGTTCAGCCAGTGCGCGAGCGAGACCGCCCGAGCCGACCCAAAAGATGTCCGTCAGCCCGACGCTCGCGCGCGCCAGCATGACGAGATCGTCATCGGTCTGCGCATCGACGATCAACGCCGTCACGCCGTTGGCGCGCGCCTGCGCAACGACATCGGTCAACGCTGCACGCGCCGCCACAAAATCCTTGCGCAGCAAATCCGAGGACACGATCTGCGCCCTCACGCCCGCCGCCGCCAACATCGGCGCGAGTCGCGCCTCCTGAGCCTCATGCTCCAGTCGCCAGGTGTCGGTCTCGGCCAATGGCACACCGCGCACGAACACTTCTCCGTCTCGCACGACACGCCCCGTGGCAGGGAACGCCGGCGCCACAATGGCCAGGCCCGCGAGCGGCTGCAGCGCAGCGACTTCCGCGACCCAGTTGCCACGCAGTGTCGAGTCGATCTTCTTGTAGAGACGCCGTTCTGGCGCGGCAAGCCGCTGCCAAGCCGCGACTGCGCGTGCGGCGGCCTCGTGCGCCGACAGACGGCGCGTGTCGATGTCGATCGCCACCACTTGCGCCGTCGCATTGAAGCCTTCGATATCGAGCGACACGACGCTGCGACGACCGGCGTTGGTAAAGCCGATCGCGCAGTCGGCCGCGCCGGACAAGTCGTCGGCGACAATGAGCATGCTCACTGCACCGCTCCCTTGGCCGCAGCCCCCAGACCCCGGGCCGCCACACGCTTGGCAACCGCGGCCGTCAGGATCGGCGAGACGATGGCCGTCACCACCACGCAGGCGGCCACCAGCAGCGTTGCGCTCTTGGCGGCGGCCTCGTAGACCGGATTGGCGGCAGCGATCAGCGCCGGCACCGCGGCGGCATTGCCAGCCGTATTCGCGGCGGCCGTACCCGCCACGCCCGTCCCACCCGTCAGGCGGTCGACGATGTAAAGCGGAATACCGGTGACGACGACGACGGCAAAGCCGAGCAGGATGCCCAGCAGGCCCGCCTGCCAGACCTTGTGCAGATCAAGCCCCGCGCCGAGCGCCAGCGCGAAGAACGGAATCATCACCGGCACGGCACGCCCCAGAAAATCACGCATTTCACGATCGAGATTGCCCAGCAACATCCCTACGGCCAGCGGCAGGATGCTGCCCACCAGCGTCGGCCACGGGAACGCGGACAACCCCGCGACACCCAGCGTGACCATCGTCAGGAACGGGCCCGATTCCAGCGACATGATCGTGTAGGCGCCCACGTCTTCCGAGCGACCGTACTGCCCCATCAGCGCCATGTACAGGCCACCATTGGTGTCGTTCATCGCCGCGACCACGGCCAGCGTGGAAATGCCCGCGAACATGCCCGACGCGACCGGTGCCTCACCCAGGAAATGCCCCAGCACGATACCGACCACAATCGCCGCGCCGATCTTGGCCGCGAACAACGCCCCGCCTTTCTTGATCAGGTACGGCGTTGCCTTGACATCGATGCTGGCGCCCATGCAGACATAGAACACCGCGAGGATCGGCAGCGCGCCCGTGAACAACGCGTTGGTAAACGAGCCGAAGAACGTCGGCATCCCCGGCATGAAGGTGGCAATCAACGAACCGATCAGCAAGGGAACGATCATCATCCCCCCCGGCACGCGCTCGATGGCGCGCTTGATACGAATTTGAGCCATGGTTGTCTCCCGACCAATGTGGATATAAACCAATCGATCATTATTTTGATCGATTTGATCAGACGGAAGTCTAATCGCTGCCAGAAAAATGTGCAAATATTGTGAGAAGTGGGGAGTTTCCAGGTGAACCCCACTCCCCAAGGGCTTTCATTACTTCGGGATTGTCGACAAAATGATCGAATCAATCATTTTCTCGACTCCCAGCGTGAGTGTATCGTCGTCGTTCGGGGCGGCGCGTTGGACGATGGCTGCACGCGGGGACGCTACACTATGCGCGCCGCGCGGCGAACCCGTCCTTCGCTCGCATTTCTCTCGTTTTCTCAGCACCGATCCACCCATGAAAGTTGCGAACCGCCGTGAGGCGATTTTCAAAGCCGTCCTGTCAGGCATGACGGATGTCGCTGCCTTGTGCACCCATTTCGGCATGTCGGAGGCAACGGTGCGCCGCGACCTGCGCGCCCTGGCCGACGAGCGTCGCGTCGTGCGCACCTACGGCGGCGCCGCTGCGCCGATACGCATGCACGAACCCGAGGAGTCGTTGGAGCTGCGTCGTGAGAGCTTCCGCGAACAGAAAGATGTCATCGCACGTGCCGCCGTGGCACACGTCGCCGACGGCGATACGATCTTTCTCGATGGGGGGACGACCACCGAAGCGATGGCGCGTTTTCTTGCCGGGCGTGAGGGGGTGCACGTCGTCACGAACAACTTGCTCGTCGTCGGTGCGCTGGCGGCCAACAAGGTGCCTGTGACGCTGATCGGCGGCGACGTGCGACCGTCGAGCATGAGCGTACTCGGGCCGTTGGCACAACTGGCGCTCTCGCGCGTGTCGGTCGACAAGGCATTTCTGGGTGCCGACGGCGTCGTTGCCGGACGCGGCCTGTGCGAGGCCTCCGCCGAGCAGGCGTGGCTCAAGGAGTGCATCGTCCGCCAGTCGGCCGACGTGTATGTGCTGGTCACCGCCAATAAGCTCGATCGCGCGAGTCAGCAGCACTGGACGCCGCTGGAACGACTCTGGACGCTCATCACCGAAGCGCGCGCCGACGATGACAGACTGGTGCAATTCCGCACGCATCCCGAGATCACGATCGAGTCCGCAGACTGACGCACGGCTGACTTGAGAGGCCGCCGGATGTGACAGGCATAGCCAACATCGATGCCAGGCAACATCTCGATCAGTCCAGTCGACGACGATGCGAACCGCGCATCTCGCTCATCGCACTGAACTTGACGTCGCCAAGACCCAGTCGCGCGCGCGGCTGCAGCGCCGCGACCACCGACGGCACATCGAGAACACTGGCCACTTGTGCATTGCTGAAGGTCTTCATGTCGTCGGCTCCAGCATGGCAAACTCCACCGCGCCACTGATCCAGCAGCCCGCCTCGATATGATCAGCATCACGTAATGCCACGCGGATACACGACGGACGCCCCATCGCGAAGCCCTGATAGACCCGCATCGACGATTCGCCTTCGCTCAGCAAACCATAGTGAATCGCGCCGTACAGCGTCGCCGCGGCAGCAATGCCGGTGGCCGCGTCTTCCGGATAACCCGACAACCGTGGAAACTGGCGCGCATGCAGCGTCAGTGGCCGCGCTCGTTCGAGCGCGAACGGATACAGCCCCGTCGAGTCCAGTGCGTCGCACAACGTGCGCACGTCGTCCAGGGCGGGCGACAACGCATTGAGCACCTGCACCGACCGGACCGGGATCAGCGTTTTCGTGCGACTCGTTCGAGCATTGACGATGCCCAGGGACGCAAGATCGTCCGCGTCGATTTTGAGCACCCGACATACGGCGTCCACGAGTGCCCGATCGCCAATGGGCTCGACAATGCCACGCGGCTGGCCGACATCGATACGCCGCGACGTCTCGTCGTAACGTACGTCAACGAGGCCGCTTAGCGTCTCGACGGTAGCATGGGGTGTCGTCCACCGACCGGCTTGGCGCAACAACCACATCGCGCCGAGCGTCGCATGACCGCACATCTCCATTTCGTGCGCCGGCACAAAAAAGCGGAGCCGAACGGTGTGGCGCGGGTCGCGGCTTTGACAGACGAAGGCGCTTTCGTGACCATAGCGCGATGCGATGGCCATCATCTCATCGGATGACAAGTCGTCCGCATCGAACACGACAGGCGCAGGATTACCGCCGCCCGCACCTGCGGAAAACACGCTGACGAAACGCAAATCCGGCGCATCGTGGCGGCGCACGGGCAAATCGGTTGGGGGGTAAGTGTCTTCCAAGTTCATCGGGGCGTTCCGGGAGTCAAGTAGCGCAAGCATGCCGAAGCCTTGAAAAACCGTCGCGCCCGATCGGGCCACTCGGCACGCCCTATCCGGCCAAAGGCGGGCGGCGCCCGTATTTTCGCCCCCCCAGGATTCGACGGTCGCCCTGCAGGGAACCGGCAGCCGTTGCCGTTTTCCGTCACCCGGCAGCCTGATGCCGCCGCGCCTCTCCCGCGCCTCTCATCGCCCTTCGCCAAGCGTTATACTGAGCCTCGACTGCCAACACGCCATCCACCGCATTGCGTTCACGGCCGTCTGCGCGGGCTGCAAGTGTCCCGTCACGCAAAGGAAGCGCCTGGTGAAACCCTATCCGACTGCCCCTCGTCATCTCGATGGCGACCGCGTCGCCGATGTCCGGCATGTCTCGGTCGGCGAATACCGCACGCGACCGCATCGACACGACGATGAATTCATGTTCCTGCTCCCCAGGACGGGACAACTCGTACTCAACGTCGAATCGAATGTCGCGCCGGTACGCGTTGCGCCGAAATCGTTCGTCGTCGTGCCGCCTCAACGCCTGCACGACACGCGAGGCTACCGCTCCGATCAGGCGCATGTGGCGGTGTACGTCGCGAGCGATTTCGTGGTCTTTTGCGAACGCAAGGCGCGACGCAAGCTATCGTGCGCGCGCATCTCGATATGGTCGGCGCCATTGCTGTTGCTCGACGCAGCACGCGTCGCCACGGGAACGGCGCGCTCAAGTGAGGGCCCGACGAGCGAGCTTGCGGAATTCCGCGCGGAGCTTGCCGCCCGCACCTTGGCCGCAAGCTGTGTGCAAGCCGGCTTGATGGCCGCCGCGTTGCCATCAAACCGCGCCGATGCGCGTGCCGAAATCGTGCGCGACATCTGCGCATTTCTCGATGAAACGCTCGATCAGCCGATCTCGCTGGAACGTATCGCCTACGAATTCGGGCTATCGCAGCGTTCTCTGACGCGAGTCTTTCGCGAGGGCACCGGCGAGTCCGTCGTCGACTATCAATCCCGGCGACGCGTGGAAATCGCGGCAACGCTTCTGAACTCGCCCGGTATGACGGTGCTCGCGGCCGCGGCGGCCGTCGGCCTGGAGTCGCCATCGTATCTCGCGCGGCTATTCAGAAAGTATGGTTATGGGCCGCCGAACGGTTATAAGGGCGACGCCACGCCGATCGGGTCTGCCGCCTCCCTTGCGGCGATCACGCGCGGCGTGCCGACGTCGTAGCGACACCGTCGGCGGGAGGCGTCAGGTGGGGCGGTAGATCGCGTACACCTTTGCCACGTTGCCCCGACTTTCCCAGCTGCACTGCGCGTGCTGTTCGACGAGAAAGATGTCGCCGCGCGAGAACGTGCCGCTGCGTCCGGTTTCGTCCACGAAGGTCACGCTGCCTTCGAGCAGATGCATGAGTTCGTAGTGGGCGTAACGCATCGCGATGCGATGATAGGGCGTCGAATCCCACGTGCCGCACGTGAATGTCGCATCCGATGAACGAAAGTCAGTGAAATTGCGGCACACGGGCGCCGGCGTGAGGAGCAGTTCAGCGGCAGGCGCCCCCGAGGGCGCCAACGACGGGCTCGGATCGATCTGCACGAGACTGCGATCGGTAACATTCCCGCCCTCGCAGCGCATGAAGACGATCGATGTGGAACCCTGCGTCGACCACATGAATGCCGAGCCCCGAGGGAGCACCGCGCTGCCCCCCGGCCCGAGCGTGAATGCGCGCTCCCCCTGCTGGAACATGATCGCGCCTTCGGAGACGATGACGAATTCGTCCGCTGGGTGAGACGACACCGCTCCGTTCGCCGCGTCGAGGGCAATGACGCCGACCGTCACAGGGCCCGGCAGCAGATCCGCCAGACGGCGGCTTGCCAGAAAGCGGTCGTCGCTTGCCGACGTCGCCGGGGCAGTGCCCTGGCGCGCATCCGACGCAAAGGCCTTGAGGTCCAAAAACGATCGGGGGCGATCACACGGCGCCATGGCGCGTTGCAGTTCGGGCATTTTGTCTTCCAGCGAGGTTCATTGGGTGAGCGCGGTTGCCGCCCGGGACTCGGGGACGGCACCGAAAGTCATCGTGCAGGCAAATCCCGTCAGCCCAGATTGCCCTGACAGAGATACTTGATGGCGAGATAGTCGTCCAACCCGTACTTCGATCCTTCCCGACCGTATCCCGATTCCTTGATACCGCCGAATGGCGCCACCTCGCTCGCGAGCGCGCCCTCGTTGATACCGACAATACCGGCTTCGAGCGCGCTCGCCACCCGTTCGATGCGCCGCAGATTCTCGCTGTAAAAGTAAGCCGCGAGGCCGAAAGGCGTATCGTTGGCGCGCGCAATGCCCTCGCCTTCCGTCTCGAACCGGAACAGCGCCGCCACCGGCCCGAAGGTTTCCTCGCATGACAGCGCCATGGCTTCATGGGCGTCGCACAACACGGTGGGCGCATAGTAGTTCGGCCCCAGGGCCGCGAGACGCTTCCCGCCGGTCATCACGCGCGCCCCCTGAGCGAGCGCGTCGTCCACGTGACGCGCAATCTTCTCGACCGCTCGCGCATTGATCATTGGGCCGATCTGCGCGAGGGCATCCGTCGCGGGTGCCACCCTGAGCGAGGCCACGGCCTCGGTCAGCAACCCGGCAAAGCGGTCGTAAACGCCCGCCTGGACATAGATCCGATTCGGGCTCACACACGTCTGACCGCCATTGCGGAACTTGGCCGCCATCAGCCCGGCGACGGCCGCCGGCAGATCCGCATCGTCGAAAACAATGAACGGCGCATTGCCTCCCAGCTCCAGCGACAGCTTCTTGAGCGTGGCCGCCGACTCACGCGCCAAATGCTTTCCGACAGGTGTCGATCCCGTGAACGTCACCTTGCGCACACGCGGATCGGCGAGCCACTGCGCCACGGCATCGACCCCCTGCTCTCGCGACGCGACAATCATATTGAGTACGCCGGCCGGCAGACCCGCCTCGTGCGCGAGATAGGCCAGTGCCAGCGCAGTGAGCGGTGTGTCCTCGGCGGGTTTGGCAACCACGGTGCAACCGACGGCGAGCGCCGGGGCGATCTTTCTCGCAATCATCGCGAGCGGAAAATTCCACGGCGTGACGGCCGCGACGATCCCGATCGGTTCTTTCACGGCGCTCATGCGCTTGCCACGCGTCTGAGTCGGGAGTAGATCGCCATACACGCGCGTCGCTTCGTCGGCAAACCACGCGACATACGACGCGCCGTAGTTGACCTCCCCAAGTGCCTCGGCCAGCGGCTTGCCCTGTTCCCGCGAAATGAGGCGAGCAAGATCGTCGCGATGCGCCACGATCGCCGCATGCCAGCGCCGCAGGAATGCCGCGCGCTCGGCGGGTAACGTCGCTCGCCACGCCGGCAGCGCGCGTTCGGCGGCGTCTACCGCCTCTCGCGCATCGGCCGGTCGCGCGTCGGATACCATCGCAACGGTATCGCCCGTCGCCGGGTCGACGACAGTGAAGCGCTGCGCGGTGGCAGCGCCCCGCCATTGTCCAGCGATCCATTGTTGCGTGCGCAGCAAATCGCCACGCGTGAGGTCAAGCGTCATGATGGGGTTCTCCGACTTGCGGGATAGGGTCGCACGTCTGCCGCCCCGCCACCGGGGGGCAGACGACTGCGCAAGCCGACGACGATGTCAGCCTTGCGGCGGGAATAGAGTTTCGAGCGGGTAGTGCGTCTTGACGAAGGGTGACTTGATGATCACGAAGCTGAAATACTTCTCGATGCCGATATCGCGTTCGAGCAGCCCCTCGATGATGCTTTGATAATGACTCACGCTGCGTGTGACGAACTTCAGCAGGTAGTCGTAGCCACCACTGGCGAGATGGCATTCGACGATCTCGTCGACGTCTCGGATGGCATCGACAAAGCGGATGAAATCCTCCCGTCGATGGTCGGCGAGCGTGACCTCGGTAAACACGATCTGAATGTCGCCGAGCTTTTCGAGTTGAATCCGTGCGCCGTAGCCGACGATATAACCCGCCTTCTCCAGGCGCTTGACGCGAATCAGGCAGGGGCTGGGCGACAAGCCCACGGCGTCGGCGAGTTCCACGTTCGTGATACGCCCGCGCTTTTGCAGTTGGCAAAGAATGCGCAGATCGATGCGGTCGAGTTTGCTGTCCGTGCCCATCGTAATTTCGAAGCGCCAACAAGGGCGCGGTCAATCGTGAATCGTGAACGATCTTAACACAGCGGATTGGCCGCACAGGCGGGATCCTCACCGTACCGGCTATCACGTCAACCTCCTGTTTACGCGGCTTTCCGGGCACCTGACGCGGCGCGTCGAGCAGCGCTGACCGCATCGTCCGCCAGCACTTCGTCGAGCGTCGCTCTCACACGCTCGACCATGAGGGCCACGTCGTGCTCGGTGAAACACAGCGCCGGCGCAAATCCCAGAATGTTGTCGGCGAACGCTCGGAAGATCACGCCGTTCCGATACGCCGCGGCCGATATCTTGTCGGCCAGTCGCAGCGACGGATCGAAACGCGCCTTGCTTGTCTTGTCCGCAACGAGTTCCAGGGCACCCAGCAATCCGCGATGCCGCGAGTCGCCGACCAGCGGATGATCGAGCAGCGAATCCAGACCGGCCCCAAACGCGTGGGCCACGGCCTGGCCGTTGGCAATCAGACCGTCTTCGTACAGACGAATCACCTCGAGCGCCACGGCGGCACTCACGGGATGCGCAGAATAGGTCTGGCCGTGCCCCACCACCTGCCCCTGCTCGCCGTCGGCGATCGCCTGATAGATGGCGTCGCTCATGAGGACTGCGCCCATCGGCGCGTAGCCCGCGGTCAACCCCTTCGCGATCGTCATCATGTCGGGCTCGACGTTCTCTGCCTCGCACGCGAACATCGGCCCGGTACGACCGAAGCCGGTGATGACTTCGTCGGCGACGAACAGGATATCCAGGCGGCGGCAGGCATCGCGCATCGCCTTGAGCCAGCCCACGGGGGGCACGATCACACCACCGGAACCCTGTATCGGCTCACAGAAGAATGCGGCAACGTGATCGCTGCCGCCCAGTTCGGCAACCTTCGCTTCGAGCGCGGCAACACTTGCCGCGATGAGCGCCTGCCCGTCGCGCCCGAGCGGGTCGCGATACGCATAGGGCGACGGAAGGTAGTGTTGCGTCGGCAACGGCACGTCGAAGCCGCGATGAAACGACGCGATCGCCGTCAGACCCGCGCCGATCGACGACGAACCGTGGTAGCCGCGTTCAAGCGAGATGAAATGCTTCTTCTGTGGGCGGCCCGTCACATTGCAATAGTGCGTGATGAAGCGCAGCGCTGCGTCGACGGCATCTGAACCACCGAGCGAAAAATACACATGCTGCAGCGAGCGCGGCGCGATCGACACCAGCTTCTCGGCGAGTTGCGCGGCCGGTGCACTGCCGAAGTGAAAGTAGCCCGTGGCATACGCCAGTTTCGCCATCTGGGCCGAGGCAGCGTCGACCACACTCTGCTGTCCATACCCCACATTGACGCACCACAACCCGGCAAAGGCATCGAGCAACTCGTTGCCGTCGATGTCGCGCAGATAAACACCGTGCCCGGATTCGAGCAACGTGGCCCCTTGCTGCTCGTGGGCGCGAAAGCTGACGACGGGATGGATGAGATGCCGGCGGTCGGCATCGAGGAGTGATTGCTTGGACATGGGATCTCTCGGCGTGTCGGATGGGACGGGGGATGAACCTGTGTCCATACTAAAGAGCCGGCAGCGCAGATGCGTCGCCAAATTAAGCCGTAAAAAAAACGCGCGCCGCGAAATTGCGGCGCGCGCAGCATTTTGTGCTGCCGGTGTGGGCACCCCGGCGCGCTCAGTACCCCTGTGTGCGATCGATCTGCCCGACCATCGGTACGCCGGCGCGATGCCTGCGCAGGTTTTCCAATACCACTTCCACCGCAGTCTCCGGTCGCGTGGCGCTGGCGATATGCGGGGTGATGCGCACCTTCGGATGCGCCCACAGCGGATGCGACGGCGGCAGCGGTTCGGGGTCGGTGACATCGAGAATCGCGCCCGACAGATGCCCACTGTCAAGCAACTCCATGAGCGCGTATTGATTGAGATGAGGGCCACGTCCGACATTGATCAGCCAGGCGCCGCGCGGCAATCCGCTCAGCAAGCGCTTGTCGAGAATGCCACGGGTCGCCGACGTCAGCGGCAACAGGCAGACAAGGATGTCGGTGCGGGCAAGGAAGGCGCCGAGCGACTCGTATCCCGCGTAGCCATCGACCCCATCCACCTGCCGCGGCGTTCGGCTCCACCCTGCGCAGTCGAACCCGAAAGCACGCAGGCGCGACAGCACTGCCTGCCCGAGCATGCCGAGTCCCAACACCCCAACACGGCGCTCGCTTGCCGGCTCCACGCTCAGTTCCGTCCACTCACGCATGGCTTGCTGCCGTGCGTAGGTAAAGATGTCGCGGTGAATCGAAAGGACCGCCTGCGTCACATACTCGACCATGCCTTCGACGATGCCGGGCTCGACCATGCGAACGACCGGAATATGATCCGGCACCCGCGACAGGTCGAACTGGTCGATGCCCGCGCCCGTCGAGAATACGACTTCCACGTTCGGCAGCAGCGTGACGAGATCTTCCGGCGGCTTCCAGGCAGCGAGGTAACGCACCTCGCGCGCGTCGCCAACATCGGGCCACAGTCGGAACGCCGTCTCCGGCGCCCGCTGGGCGAACAACCGCGCCCACACCGCACCGCGTGCCGGATCGGCCTTGTAAAGAAACGACATCTGCGCTCCCGCGTCAGCCGATGGCTTGATTGATGATGGCGAATTGCCGAACCTCGTCGTCGACGACCGGCGTGCCGTTACGGGCCATCTTCACGACCGTGTCGACGCGTTCGAGCCCAAGCACCTCGAGCCACTCGGTCAGTCCGCTGTCGGAGGGCGTGTCGATGCGCACAAAACGGCCTTCATGCAACGTCAGCCAGTGGGCAATCATGGCCTCGGCACGCTGACGGGTGAGTGACTCGGCGTCCGCGCCGCTGACGACCACCACCGGGCCGATCACAAAACCGCGGCCAAAGCGCCTGAACAACGAGAAGCCGAGCAGCTCGCCGTCGCGCTCGATGGCAATGCCGTCGGCGATATCGAGAAGCGCGGGCAGAATGCGCCCCCTGTCGAATCCGCTCGCGCGGCTGGCGAGGGTGACGAGCCGGTCGGGATCGTTGGCACTCAGCGGCCGCAAACGTTCGCCGGGCGGCAGCTCCATGAGCGGCGGGCGACGAGCCGTTCCCTGGTGCTGATCGATGCTGCCCACCGCATTGAACCCGAGCTTTTCATATAGCGGCTGTCCGGCCGGGGTGGCATGCAACAGCGTCAGGCGGGTTCCGAGTTGATCGAGCATGCGCTCCATCAACGCGCGCCCGATGCCGCGCCCTTGCTGTTCCGGCGAGACGATCACCATACCGAGCGAGCCGCCGGCCTCACCGTGCTGCCAATACAGTGCGGTACCCACGACATCGTCGCCATCCAGGGCGACGAAGCCTTGTCCCTGGCGCGCCAGAAATCGCCAGTCATCGGGTTTGTGCGGCCAGCGCACGGCGCTGGACAGACGATAGCCAGCCGCCACATCTGTGGCCGTAAATGGCCGGTAGACGAGTTGGGAAGATGCATGGAATTCGGACACGCCGAGCCTCCTTGGGGCATTGCCGGATGCGAAACAGTGGGCCACGCCCACCACGACTGCACTATGGCGACCTGAGCAGACGCTGCATAGGACGATTCTGTTGTTCGCCCGCACGATCGAAGGCCGCAGGACAAACGGCGCATTCATGCCGCCATCGCCCGCAAAAACCCATGCCGCGTGCGGTCCACGTCATTGTTTCGATGCAATCTGCCAGCCCGCTGCCCCTACCATGAAGAGCGTCGCCATGCTCAGGCGGCCACGATTACCCGTGCCCTTCCCCTTTGTCGATTGCCCGCCCCGGCGCGTGCGCCGTAACGGCTCCGGAGAATCATCATGGACAGTTTCGATCCCGCGCAGGTGGGTATTCCCACCGGTCATTTCATCGACGGCAAGTTAGTGGAAGCCGGTGGCACCCCACTGGACGTCATCTGCCCGTCGAGCGGTCGCCCCTACGCCGACCTCTCGCTCGCCTCACCCGACACGGTAGCCCGCGCGGCAGACGGCGCATGGCACGCCTTTCGCCACAGCGGTTGGGCCACCTGCGCACCGCGCGAGCGCGCGCGCGTGCTGCGTCGCCTCGCCGATCTCGTCGAGTCCGACGTGCGCACACTCGCGCCGCTGGAGGCCATCGGCTCTACGCGCCCGGTCCGCGAAACGGCGGCCTGGGACGTGCCCTACACCGCCGAGTGCCTACGCTTTTACGCGGAGCACGCCGACAAACATGGGGGCGAGCTGGCGGCCACCGACCCGGCACACCTCGGCATGACGATCACCGAGCCGATCGGCGTCGTGGCGGCCATTGCACCGTGGAACTTCCCGCTTGTCATGGCCGCCTGGAAGATCGCCCCAGCGCTGGCGGCGGGCAACGCGGTCGTGCTCAAGCCGTCGGAGATGACACCGTTCTCGGTACTGCGTCTTGCCGAACTGGCCATACAGGCGGGCGTCCCGGCCAATAACTTCAACGTCGTGCAGGGAGACGGCAGGACGACCGGCGACGCACTCGTACGCCACCCACGCGTCGGAAAAGTCACCTTTACCGGATCCACGCGGACCGGGGCCGCCATCATGGCGGCCTGCGCCCAATCGGGGACCAAGCCCGTGACGCTCGAACTGGGCGGCAAGAGTCCACAAGTGGTCTTTGCCGATGTGCCCGATCTCGACGCAGTCGCACGACGCGTTGCGATGGGCATCACCGGCAATGCGGGCCAAGTGTGCAACGCAGGCTCCAGGCTTGTGGTCGAAGCGGGCATCGCCGGCGCACTGCTCGAAAAGCTGCGCGCCATCTTCGCGTCACTGCATCCGGGCGCCACGTGGTCGGCGGGCACAACGCTATCGCCCATCATC
Source organism: Pandoraea cepalis (assembly GCF_902459665.1). Taxonomy (GTDB): domain Bacteria; phylum Pseudomonadota; class Gammaproteobacteria; order Burkholderiales; family Burkholderiaceae; genus Pandoraea; species Pandoraea cepalis. The sequence goes on from NZ_CABPSL010000011.1 coordinate 130,008, forward strand.
AGCGAAGCCCAGGTGCAGCGCATCGACGCGCTTGTCGCGCGGGCACGCGACGCAGGCGCCAGCGTGTACTGCGGCGCCGAGCGCGCGACCGCTTATCAGAATGGCGCTTGGTATACCCCCACCGTCTTGACCGGCGTTACGCCGCACGCTGAGATCGTGCGCGAGGAGGTGTTCGGCCCGGTGCTCACGGTGCAGACGTTCACTTCGGAAGAAGAAGCATTGCAACTGGCGCAGCACGACGACTACGGACTGGCGGCGGGCGTTCACACGGCCAACCTGGGGTGCGCCTTGCGCATGGTGCGCGGCATCGACGCGGGCAACATCTGGGTCAACCGTTACGGCCGGTCGTCGGACTTCGTGCTCCCCACGGGCGGCTTCAAGCGCTCCGGCCTGGGCAAGGATCTTGGCCGTCAGGCGTTCGAAGCCAATCTGCGAAGCAAAGCCGTCCTCATCGACTTGAACGGATGAGCGTCTGGTGTTCGCGTTTGCCGCAGCGCCTTGTCGCCCAGCGTTGATGCGGGTTAACACGGCATCGGAAAAGCACAAAGCATTTCGTGCTGTTCATGCCCCCCAAAACGCATCGAATTCTATTTTTGCCTTGGATATTTCAACGCCAAGCCGAGATTTTGACCTGATTTAATTTTTCACAGGGACGTCGCAGATCGCGCATCAGGCCGCAAGCCCGCTTCGCCATTCTCGACCCACGCCGGACCGCTTTGACGCAATCCCTTTTGCCCAAGAATCCCCCGGGATTCGCCTTACACAGAGGATAAAGATCATGATCGACTTCGAGCCGAAATTCATTACCTTCGACTGCTACGGCACGCTGGTCAAATTCCGCATGGCCGACATGGCCCGCGAGATTTACGGCAACCGTCTGCAGGGCGAGGCGCTCGAGAATTTCGTCAAGGTGTTTGCCGCCTATCGTCGCGATGAAGTTCTCGGCGCATGGAAGCCGTATCGCGACGTCGTCGTCGATTCGGTGCGCCGCACCTGCGAACGCACCGGCGTGGTGTTCAACGTCGACGAGGCCGAACAATTCTATCTGGCCGTGCCGACCTGGGGTCCGCACCCTGATGTGCCGGAAGGCCTCTCGCGCCTGGCCAAGAAGTACAAGCTGGTGGGCCTGACGAACGCCGCGAACGAACAGATCATGAGCAATATCGAGAAGCTGGGGGCCCCCTTCCACGCCGTGATCACCGCCGAAGAGGTCGGCGCTTACAAGCCTCGCATGCAGGGCTTCGAGTACATGTTCAAGAAGCTCGGCGTGCAACCGCACGAAATTCTGCACGTCTCGTCGAGCCCGCGCTACGACCTGATGACGGCCCACGACCTCGGTATCAAGCACAAGGCCATGGTGCTGCGTGGCCACGAACCCGAAGCGCCGTTCTACGAATACACGCCGGTCAAGGACATCATCGATCTTGCCGTGCAGCTCGGGTTGTAATCGACGCTTGCGTTGCCCTTCCCTGCGGCCTTGGACCCTCGCCCCGACATGAAACTCGAATCGTACTGGCTCGACACCATTGCACGCTTTACCGGTACCCAGGAGGGTCCGGTGGAGGGTCGCGCCGACGTGGTGGTGATCGGCGCGGGCTTCACGGGACTGTCCGCTGCGCTGGCGCTGAGCCAGCGCGGTGCAACGGTCACCGTGCTCGATGCGGGCGCTGTCGGCGCGGGGGCATCCGGTCGCAACGGCGGCCACTGCAACACCGGCGTGGCGCAGGACTACGTCGCGCTCACGGCGCAACTCGGTGCCGAGCGTGCGCGGGCCTGCTATCGCGCCTATGCGGCGGCCGTCGACACCGTGGAACGTGTGATCCGGGAGGAAGGCATCGACTGCGACTACAGCCGTCGCGGCAAACTGAAGCTGGCCGCCAAGCCTCACCATATGGCGCATCTGGCGGCGACCGCCGAGTTGATCGCGCGCGATGTCGATCCCGACGTTCAACTGATCGACCGCGCCGGCATCGGCGCCGAAATCGCCTCGGACGCCTTCCACGGCGGCCTGCTGCAACGCCATGGCGGACAGATGCACATGGGCAAGTTTGCGGCAGGTCTGGCGTCGGCAGCCGTCCGTCACGGCGCTCGCCTCTACGAACATGCGCCGGTGACACAGATTGCGCGTCAGGGCGACGGGACGTATCGGGTCAAATCGGATCGCGGCGAGGTGGTCGCCACGCAAGTCCTCGTCGCCACCGGCCCGTCCCGTCATGGCCCATTCGGTTGGTATCGCCGGCGCATGGCACCGGTCGGTTCGTTCATCATCGTGACCGAGCCGCTGGGCGCCGCAACGCTCGACCAGCTCCTGCCGAACCGCCGCGCCTACGTCACCAGCCGCCTGATGCACAACTACTTCCGCACCACCCCGGATCACCGGCTCGTACTCGGCGGGCGAGCCCGCTTCACCGCGTCGGAGCAACCTTCGGACGAGCGCAGCGGACGCATATTGCGCGCCAACCTCGCCACGCTGTTCCCGTCGCTCGCGCAGGCACGCATCGACTATTGCTGGGGTGGACTGGTCGACATTACCGCCGACAGGCTGCCGCGCGCCGGGCAGCACGACGGCATCTATTACTCCATGGGTTACAGCGGTCATGGCACGCAGATGGCCACGCACATGGGGCAAATCATGGCCGATGTGATGAACGGCCGCGTCGAGGCCAACCCCTGGCGTGAATTCGACTGGCCCGCGATCCCGGGACACACCGGCAAACCGTGGTTCCTGCCGCTTGTCGGCGCGTATTTCCGCATCAAAGACATTTTCTATTGATTGACCCGGCGCGCAATCGCCGATGAAGGCTGGCAGTCCTGATCCCTCGGCAACCCCACAAGTGGAGATGTGCAATGAATTCAGATAAAACGGTCAACGGTGTCGACCTGAGCGCAGCACCGGACGAGAACCTGAGTCAGCGCGGCGCGCAGCGCCGGGATCTGCTGCGCGCGATGGCCGCCAGCGGGCTGCTGACCCTGACCGGCACGGGCCTGCTGAGTGTGAGCGGTCAGGCCTTTGCCCAGACGCCGAAGCGCGGCGGCAAGATTCGCGTCGCCACGCAATCGGCGTCGGCCGCCGATACGCTCGATCCGGCCAAGGGCGCGCTCGCTACCGACTACGTCCGTGCCAACATGATCTACAACGGGTTGACCGAACTGGATTCGAAGCTTGGCGCCCAGCTTGCGCTCGCTCAGTCGATCGATACGAAGGACGCCAAGGTCTGGGTGATCAAACTGCGCAGCGGCGTGCAATTCCACGACGGCAAGCCCCTGACGCCGGCCGACGTCACGTATTCGATCCTGCGGCACAAGGACCCCGCGACCGCGTCCAAGGCGAAAACGCTGGCCGACCAAATCAAGGAAGCGAAGGCGACCGGGCCCAACGAGGTGACCATCACGCTCGAAGGCCCGAACGCCGACCTGCCGGTGATTCTCGCCACCTCGCACTTCCTCATCATCAAGGACGGCACCAAGGACTTCACGACGGCCGTGGGTACGGGACCGTTCAAGGTGAAAGAGTTCTCGCCAGGGGTACGCACCGTCGGGGTGCGCAACGAGAAGTATTGGAAGTCCGGACAGCCTTATCTCGACGAGATCGAGCTGATCGGCATCGGCGACGAATCGGCCCGCGTGAACGCCCTGCTCTCCGGCGACGTCCAGTTGATCAACGCCGTGAGTGCGCGCTCGACCGAGCGTATCAAGACCACACCGGGATACACGGTGCTCGAAACCAAGACGGGGCAATACACCGACCTGATCATGCGTGACGAGGGCGGCATCACCGGCAACACGGATTTCCGCCGGGGCATGATGCATCTGTTCGACCGCGAGCAGATCCGGAAGACCGTATTCCGCGGCTTTGGTGCGATCGGCAACGACCAGCCCATCGACCCGAGCAACAAGTACTACATGGCCGGACTGCCGCAACGGACCTACGACCCCGAGAAGGCGGCCTGGTACTTCAAAAAGGCCAACCTGCCCACGGCGCCGCTTCAGGTCTACGCCACGCCCGCCGCCGAAGGGTCGGTCGAAATGGCGATGATGCTTCAGCAAATCGGCCCGAAGGCCGGCCTGAATCTGCAGATCACCCGCGTACCGGCCGATGGCTATTGGTCGAACCACTGGATGAAGCACCCGCTCACTTTCGGTTCGGTGAATGCTCGCCCGAGCGCCGACGTACTGCTCACACAGTTCTTCCGCTCGGATGCCCCGTGGAACGAAGCGAACTGGAAGAACCCCAAGTTCGATCAGTTGCTCCTTGCCGCACGTGGCGAACCCGACGATGCGAAACGCAAGGCGCTCTATGGCGACATTCAGACGCTGATTCACCAGGACGGCGGCATCGGCATTCCCATGTTCCTCTCGTCACTCGACGCCCACACCACCAAGCTCAAGGGATTGGGGTCGATCCCGCTGGCCGGTCTCATGGGCTTCGCCTTCGCGGAACATGTCTGGCTCGACGCCTGAGATTGACCGAGCGCTGCAGCAGTAAGCGGGCGATGCGCGCCGCCAGGCACGGCGCGCATCAGTCTGACACCGTCGTTTCCCCACGAACGGCGTCGTATAACGGGAGAGGTTTCCGATGAAATCCCAGGTGCAACGACTTATCGCGGCGCGCTTCGGCCTGGCCTTGCTGACACTGGTGCTGGTGTCCGCAATCGTATTCACGATCACGGCCCTGCTGCCGGGCGATGCCGCCCAGATGGCGCTCGGTCAGGCCGCGACCCCCGAAGCCGTCACCGCGCTGCGTCACCAGCTCGGCCTCGATCAGCCTGCGGTGACCCGCTACTTCCAGTGGCTCGTTCACATGAGCGCGGGCAACTTCGGCGAATCGATGTCGAACAATCTGCCGGTCGCGCAACTCATCGCCAGCCGTCTGCCCAACTCGCTCGTTCTCGCTGCCCTGACCACGCTCGTCTCGGTGCCGCTGGCGCTGGCCATCGGCATCGCCGCCGCCATGTGGCGCGGCTCGCTGCTCGATCGGGTCCTCAATATCCTGACGCTCTCGGCGGTGGCCGTGCCGGAATTTCTGGTCGCCACCATCGCCGTGCTGATCTTCGCCGTCAAGCTGCGCTGGCTGCCGGCACTGTCGTATTTGTCGTCCGTCAATTCGTTCGACGATCTGGTTCGGATCTACGCCATGCCGGTCATGACCCTGTGCTGCGTGATCGTGGCCCAGATGGCGCGAATGACACGCGCCGCGGTGATCGATCAGTTGAGTTCGTCATACGTGGAGATGGCCATCCTCAAGGGGGCGTCGCCCATGCGCGTCGTCTGGCGACACGTGCTTCCGAACGCCATCGGCCCAATCGCCAACGTGGTCGCCCTGAGCCTGTCGTATCTGTTCGGCGGCGTGGTGATCGTCGAGACGATCTTCAATTACCCGGGCCTCGCCAGTTTGCTGGTCGACGCCGTCACCAACCGCGATCTGCCGCTCGTACAAGGCTGCGTCATGGTGTTCTGCGCGGCCTATCTCTTGCTCGTGTTGATCGCCGATCTGTGTGCGGTCGTCTCCAATCCGAGGCTGCGTCAACGATGAATCCGATTTCTCGCCCACCTGTCAGCCCCGCGGAAACCCTGCCGCCCGCCCTGCCCGCCCCTGCGGCGCCCGACACCGTCACCTCGCCTGCGGCCTCTCGATCGAGCCGCTTCGCCGGTCTGCGCGAACGCGTCTCCTGGCTTGGCATGATTGGTGCGGCGCTGGTGCTGTTCTGGCTGGTCATCGCCTGCATCGGCCCGCTGATCGCGCCGCATCCGGGCGGCGCCTTCACGTCGGCCGATGTCTTCGCGAGCTACAGCGCAGCGTATCCGCTCGGTACCGACTACCTCGGGCGCGACATACTCAGCCGAATTCTTATCGGCACGCGCTTTACCGTCGGCATCGCCCTGGCGGCCGCCGTGCTCGCCAGCACGGCGGGCACCTGCTTCGGCCTGTGTGCGGCGGTCGCGCCGCGCTGGGTGGACGAGGTGCTCTCGCGCGTGTTCGATGCGCTGGTGTCCATCCCGAGCAAAGTGCTGGCGCTCGTCGTCATCGCGGCGTTCGGCTCCGGCAACACGCTCCTGATTCTGGTCACCGCGTTTGCCTATATTCCGGGCGCATTTCGTATCTCGCGTTCGCTGGCGGTAAATCTCATGACGCTCGAATACGTGCAGGTCGCCCGCGCTCGCGGTGAAAAGCTGCTCTACATCGCCCGCGTGGAAGTACTGCCGAACATGATTCATCCGATGCTGGCCGACTTCGGGCTGCGCTTCGTGTTCATCGTGCTGCTGCTCTCCGGCCTGTCGTTTCTCGGCCTCGGCGTGCAACCGCCAAACGCCGATTGGGGCTCGCTGGTCCGCGAAAACATCGGCGGCCTGGCCGAAGGCTCTCCCGCCGTGCTCATGCCGGCCCTGGCGATCGCCTCGCTGACCATCGGGGTGAACCTGCTGATCGACAATCTTCGCCGGCGCGGTGCGTTCGGCACCGGAGCACCGAAATGACGATGCAGCCCCCAGCAGGCACCTCGTGCCCACCCGTGATGATCGACGTTCGCGGTCTGCGCGTCGTGGCCCGCAGCCGAGGGGTCACCACGGAGATCGTACGCGGCGTAGATTTTTCGGTGCGGCGAGGCGAAGTCCTCGCACTCATCGGTGAATCCGGTTCCGGCAAAACGACCATCGCGCTGTCCTTGTTAGGGTATGCCCGCAACGGCTGCGACATCGCGGGGGGGCAGATCCGGATCGGCGACGTCGACGTACTCTCGCTCGACGACCGGGGTCGGCGTGCGCTTCGTGCTCGCACGGTCGCCTACGTGGCGCAAAGCGCCTCGGCGGGCTTCAACCCGGCACGCACGATCATGGATCAGGTGATCGAACCCGCCCTGCTTCATAAAACCGCCACGGCGGCGCAAGCGCGCGTGAAGGCCGTCGAGTTGTTCAGGGCGCTGGCGTTGCCGTCACCGCAGACCATTGGCGAGCGGTATCCGCACCAGGTCTCGGGTGGGCAGTTGCAACGATTGATGGCCGCCATGGCGCTGATCACCGATCCGGCCGTGGTGGTGTTCGATGAGCCGACCACCGCGCTCGACGTCACGACCCAGATCGAAGTCCTCGCCGCGTTCAAGAAGGTGATTCGCGAGTTGGGCACCACGGCGGTGTATGTCTCGCACGATCTCGCCGTCGTGGCGCAGATGGCCGATCAGATCGTCGTGCTCAACGGCGGCACGGTCCGCGAGATCGGTGCGACCGCGAAAATACTGCGCAGCCCCGACGATGCCTACACCCGCGAGTTGCTCGCCGCACGCCGCCACGACGATCTGTCGGTCGCAAGCGCGGCACGCAGCGACACGCCCGCCCCGCCGCTGCTCGAAATTCGCGGGCTGCACGCGGGATACGGCAGTCGCGACCGGCATGGCCTGCCGGCGACGCGCGTGCTCGACGATGTCAGTCTTCGCATCGCCAAAGGCAGCGCGCTGGGCGTGATCGGCGAATCGGGTTCCGGAAAAACGACGTTGGCCCGCGTGGTCGCGGGCCTGGTACCCCGCGCGCGCGGCGAAGTATGGTTCGACGGCCAGCCGCTGCCCGATTCGTTGAGCGAGCGCAACGCCGAGCACTATCGTCGCATCCAGATCGTCTTCCAGAACGCCGACACTGCGCTGAATCCGAGTCACACCATCGCCGACATTCTGGCGCGTCCGCTCAAGCTGTACCACGGCCTGCGCGGCAACGCCGCGAAGCAGCGAACGTTGGCGTTGCTCGACCGGGTCCGGCTGCCGGCCACGCTGCTCGATCGCACACCGGGCGGCTTGTCCGGCGGGCAGAAGCAGCGCGTGAATCTGGCGCGCGCGCTGGCGGCCGAGCCGTCGCTGATCCTTTGCGACGAAGTCACCTCGGCGCTCGACACGGTCGTGGGCGCCGCGATCATCGATCTGCTCGCGGAACTTCGCCGGGAACTGGGGCTGTCCTATCTCTTCATCAGCCACGATATTTCGACGGTGCGGGCGATCTGCGACGAAGTGATGGTGTTGTATGCGGGCCAGCGAGTGGAATCGGGGGCGCGCGAAGTCCTGAGCTCGCCTCCCTGGCATCCGTATACCCGGATGCTCGTCGAGTCGGTACCGGACTTGCGTCAGGGCTGGCTCGACGAGCGTCGCGCGTGCGTCACGAAGCCCCTCCCGCCCTTGGCAGCCAGCGCCGACGTGGCGGAATTGTGCGCGTTTCGCGATCGCTGCCCGGTGCGTATCGACGGCAAGTGCAACGTAACGCCCCCGTCGCTCAAATGGCTCGATAACGGTGCCGCCATTCTTTGCCACCATGCGAGCGGCGACCTCGATGCGCTGCAGGTTGCGCATCGCATGCCACGCGAACCGGAGCTGAGCGCATGAGCCCCTCGCGAGATCCCTCGCAAGCACGCTTCGTGCGCGTTGCCGAGACCGGGCGCGCGACGGTGTCCTTGCGCGTCGATGCCCGTCCCGTGCAAGCCTACGAAGGCGATACCGTCATGGTCGCCATTCTGACGACGCAGGGCGGCCTTCGGGATGCCGAATTCGGCCCCGAGCGCCGCGCCGGCTTCTGCGTCATGGGCGCATGCCAGGACTGCTGGGTCTGGACCCGTACCGGGCAACGGTTACGCGCCTGCACCACGCCCGTAAAGGCCGGCATGGACATCGTCACACGGCTCGTTCGCGGGGACGACGACACCGCTCCCATGCGCGCGACGACCGGCGGCGAGGAGGCACTATGGCCGCTCGCGTGATCGTCATCGGCGCCGGCCCGGCCGGGGTCCGTGCGGCCGAAGCGCTGGTCGAGGCGGGTGTGCGGCCGCTCGTGATCGACGAAGGACGCCGCGACGGCGGCCAGATCTATCGCCGTCAGCCGGAGGGCTTTCGCCGCACCTACGCTGCCCTTTACGGTACGGAAGCCGCACGCGCCCAGCGCCTGCACCATCGCTTCGACGCGCTGCGTCCCCACATCGACTATCGGCCGGAAACGCTGGTATGGAATATCCGAGAAGGCGTCGTCCATCTGGCCAATGCGCAAGGCGCGAGCCATGCCCCCTTCGACGCGCTGATCGTATGCACCGGCGCCACCGACCGGCTCATGCCGGTTCCGGGTTGGCAGTATGCCGGCACCTACAGTCTCGGCGGTGCCCAGGTCGCCCTCAAGTCGCAGGGTTGCGCCGTCGGCGAGCGAACGGTCATGCTTGGCACCGGACCGCTGCTGTATCTGCTCGCCGCCCAGTACGTAAAGGCCGGCGTGACGCCCGCCGCCGTGCTGGATACCGCTCCCGCGCGTGCGCGCCTGCGCGCATTGCCGCAATTGCTGGTCAAACCGGCCGTTCTGCTCAAGGGCGCGGCCCTGCTGCGCACGCTGCGCGCGGCAGGCGTACCGATACATCGTGGCGTCACGCCGGTACGCATCGACGGCGATGAGGAGCTGGGCGTGCGCGGCGTACACGTGCGATTGGCCGACGGCACGGCGCTCGACGTGCCGGCCAACGCCGTCGCGATGGGCTTTCACCTGCGCCCCGAAACGCAGATCGCCGATCTCGCCGGTTGCGCATTTGCCTTCGACGACGCCGCGGGGCAGTGGCTTCCCGAGATTGACGAAGACGGGCGCAGCAGTGTCCCGGGCGTCTACCTTGCGGGAGATGGCGCCCGCGTACGCGGCGCCGATGCCGCCGAGCACGCAGGGCGGCTTGCCGCGCTGGCCGCGTTGCGCGACGCAGGCGTCGAACCGAAACACGACGACGCCGCGCGACTGCGTGCCGAACTAGCTCGCTTCTCTCGCTTTGCGGCCGGGCTGCGTGCGGCATTTCCCTGGCCAGCCCACCATGCGCGGCAATTGCCCGACACGACGGTGGTCTGCCGCTGCGAGGGCATCACGGCCGGAGAATTGCGCCGCGTTTGCACGCAGGACGGCGCCGTGGAGGCCAATCGGGCGAAGGCGTTCTCGCGTGTCGGCATGGGGCGATGCCAGGGCCGTTTTTGCGCGCACGCGGGGGCAGAGGTGATGGCCGCCGCGCTGGCAGTGCCATTGGCCGACGTCGGCCGGCTGCGCGGTCAGGCACCGGTCAAGCCGCTCGCGGTCGCGCTCGACCCCGCGCCGTACGCAGACGTCACCGTCGCAACACAAGACAACGCGGCGAGCGCAGCGCCCCGCAGCATGGAGCTTTCATGAGCACGCATGCTTCGCACACGGCACATGCCGACGTCATCGTAATCGGTGGCGGCATCATGGGCTGCAGTACCGCCTACTTCCTGCGCCGGCACGGGTTATCCGTGGTGCTTATTGAGCGCAACATGACCGGGCAGCAAGCCAGCGGCACCAACTTCGGCGGCGTACGCAGGCAAGGTCGGGCGCTGCCACAGTTGGCCATGTCCAATCGCGCGTTGCGGATATGGCGAGCTTCCCGCGAACTGCTCGGCAGCGACGTCGAGTTTCTGCCCTCCGGGCACACGCGCGTGGCCTACCACGCGCACGATGCCGAGTATTTCGACGACTATGCCCGGCAGGCGCGCGACTATGGGCTCGACCTCGAGGTGCTGCACGGTGCAGCGATGCGCCGCCGCTTTCCGTTTCTCGGACCGGACGTGCTCGCCGCCTCGATCTCGCCGCTCGACGGGCACGCCAACCCACGCCTGGCCGCGCCCGCTTTCGCGCGCGCGGCGCGCGCACTAGGGGCCGACATTCGGGAAAATGCGTCCGTACGCCGGGTCGAGCGAACCGCGACGGGGTTTCGCGTCGAGACCGTCGCCGGCGAGTCCTTTGTGGCCGAACGCCTCGCCATTTGCGCAGGCGCATGGACGAATGCGTTGGCATCGCAGTTCGGCGAATCCGCGCCGCTGACCGTGCGCGGTCCGCAAATGGCCGTCACCGAACCGGTGCCCTACGTGTTTCGCTCGTCGATGGGCGTCTACACATCGATCAAGGAAGAGAGCATCTATTTCCGGCAGATCCCCCGCGGCAATCTCATTCTGGGCGGGGGCCCGCCGGGTCCGGCCGACGCGGCAACGTCGCGCGCTGCCGTATTGCCCGAGAACACGCTCGGTCAGTTGCGGCAGTTCAGGCGGCTGGTGCCGGGCGTCGCGCCGCTGCACATCATTCGCGTCTGGAGCGGCGTCGAGAGCTATCTGCCCGACGGCGAGCCCGTCATCGGCAAAAGCGGCACGACCGACGGACTCTATTACGCGTTTGGGTTCAGCGGCTCCGGCTTTCAGATCGGCCCAGGCGTGGGCGAGACGCTGGCGGAACTGATTGCCACCGGCCGCTCGGAGATTGATCTGCAACCGTTCCGGATCCAGCGCTTCGACGCTCCCGGGCCAAGTTCGCCGGCATCGGCGCCGATCATGGCGCAAGGCGGCCCGCCCTCCCCCACGGTAACCTCGTCATGAACGCGACCTCACCTTCGTGCTCGTCGGCCCCAAGGGCTGTGGCGTATCGCAAACCCGCGCCGACCGGCACGCTCGACGACGCACGCGCCTTCATGGAATCTCATTTCAACGAAGCGCTCTCCGTACCGCAGTTGGCCGAGATGTGTGCGCTGTCGGTGTCGCGTTTCGCCACGGCGTTTCGACAGCGATTCGGCGAGGCCCCCCATCGCTATCTATGCAGCGTGCGCGTTGCCGCTGCGCAGCGACTCCTGCTCGCGGGGGTGCCGGGCTCGCACGTGGCCACCGATGTCGGGTTCTTCGACCAGAGTCATCTGGCACGCCACTTCAAGCGCCTGTGTGGCGAGACCCCGAGTGAGTTCGTTCAGCGGCATCGAACTCACGAACGGCACCGCCCACGCGTGAGGTGGGCGGACACGTCCCTGCCTTTAGGGTGAAGCCGGCGGCGGCGCCGCCGCCCCCGTCACCGGCGCCACCGCAACGGCCGGCGCAGCGGATGTCGCTGCGGTCCGACCCCGACCCAGGCCGGCGCGGCGTCGGCCGCTCCAGCGCTCGCTTCGCGCTCCGCCGCTTCCTCATCCTTCTCGACGGTCTTGCTCGTGTCGATGAACAGTGCCGCAATCACGCCCACCCCGAGCAACGCGGCCGAGATCGCGAACGGCACGTTGTAGCTGCCGGTCGTCTCGATGAGATACCCGAACGCCACCGGCGAAATCATGCCGGCAAGGCCGAAGCCGGTGTTCATCATTCCGCCCGCCGTGCCCGCATATTTGCCCGCAATGTCGAGCGGCAGCGTCCAGAGCACCGGGTTGGTGATTTCGAGGAAGAAGAACGATGCCGAGAGCAGCAGCACCGCCACCATCGGATCGGACACCCTCGTCATCGGCAACAGGAACGCCAGCGAACCGCCCATGCCGACCACCATCACCGATACCCGCGCGAGGCGCAGCCGGCCGGTCATCTTGTACAGCTTGTCCGAGACCACGCCACCGAGCGTGTCGCCAATGACCCCGGCGAGCAACGGCAGCGACGTGAACAACGCGAGTTGCTTGAGATCGAAGCCCTGCGATTCACGCAGATAGGAAGGCATCCACGTGAGGTACACCCACAGCAGCCAGCCATAGCAGAAGTCCACGAACGTCACCAGCCACATGCGACGCACGAGCTTGCGCCACGGCGTCGACGCACGTTTCGCCCGTTCGCAATCGCCCGCGCGGTAGCCGATCTCGGCCGTCTCCTCGGGCGTGATGCGACGATGTTGCTCCGGCGTGTTGGTAAACACCTTCATGTAGAGCATCGTCCAGGCGAGGCTCACCACCCCGAGCACGATGAACGCCTCGCGCCAGCCAAACGCCACGACGATCGCCAGCACCACGGGCGGCGTGATGGCGCCCCCCAGGCGTGCGAAGCTGTGCGTGATGCCCTGCGCGAAACCGCGTTCGCTGACCGGCATCCAGTACGTGAAGGCGCGCGTGGCCGTCGGAAACGCGCCGCCCTCGCCCACGCCCAGCACGAAGCGCAACGCCACCAGCGTCGCGATGCTGCCGGCAAACCCGGTGGCCAGCGTTGCGGCGCCCCAGATCAGCGAGAGCACCGTGAGCACCAGCTTCGGCCCGAAACGGTCAGCGAGCCACCCGCCAAAGATCTGCATCGCGGCATACGGATAGGCGAACGCGGAAAACACGAGTCCGAGTTGCACCGTCGTCAGCCCCATCTCCTGTCGGATGAACGGGCCGGCGACGGCGATGTTGACACGATCGATGTACGAGATGAAATACATCAGGCACATGACCGCCAGGATGATGTGGCGCGTCTTCACGCGACCGGTGCGCTTGTCCATGTTGTCTCCTATGTATTTACGTCACACGCGTCTTGCGCATGCGATCGTGTCCTGCACAGTGAAGCGGGTTGCCCTCGCCGGCGTTGGGCCCCGGGGGCCTTGAGCGTTCTGCCTTGCGCTGTCGGGCGTTAGCTTTTCAGCAGCTTGAGGCGTTGCACCTTGCCCGACGGGCCACGGGGCAAATCCGTCACGAAACGAAATTCCTTTGGCGTCTTGTAGCGCCCCAGCGTTTGCAGGCAGTGTTCGCGAAGCGCCCCCGCATCGGGCGGCGCGCAGTCGCGGCCGTTGGTGTCACTGCATCGCTCGCGGACCACGACGAACGCCACGATGTCCTGTCCATACGCGGGATCCGGTACCCCCACCGCAGCCGCCTCCAGCACACCCGGATGGCGCATGAGGGCTTCGTCGATCTCGCGCGGTGCAATGTTTTCGCCGCCCTTGATGATCAATTCCTTGGCACGTCCGGTGATATAGAAATACCCGTCGCTGTCGCAGTAGCCAAGGTCGCCGGTACGCAGCCAACCATCGGCCGTGAAGGTGGCCGAAGTCTCGTCCGGGCGCTTGTAGTAACCGCACATGACCTGTGCGCCGCGCAACACCAGTTCGCCGGTCTCGCCGGGGGCCGTCTGTGCGCCATCGCGCCGGATCACCTTCGCCTCGCCGCCCGACGGCAAGCCGATGCTGCCCACCCGTCGCCGGGTCGCGTCGAGCGGATTGCTGAACACTGGGGCCGCCGTCTCGGTCATGCCCATCGTCTCGATGATGCCGATACCGAAGCGCGCCTCGAAGGCTCGATGGTGATCCGCCGGTAGCGCCGCCGAGGCACTTCGGCAAAATCGCAGCGCCGCCAGCGCGGTACGTTCCGGCACCTCTCCCTCGAGCAGATAGGCCACGATGGTCGGCACCACGTTGATCCACGAGCATTGCGCGGCCGTTACGTCGCGCCAGAACGTGCGCGCCGAAAAGCGCGGCGCCATCGCGACCGAGCCGCCGTGAAACAGCGGCGCGAGCAGTGTGACCACGAGTCCGTTGATGTGATAGAGCGGCAGCGACGCGAGCACACGGTCGTCCGGCGTCAGACAATGTTCCGCGCTGATGAACCCCGCGTTGGCCAGCAGGTTCCCGTGCGTGAGCATCACCCCTTTCGGCACGCCTGTCGTGCCCGACGTGTACATGAGCAACGCGACGCCGTGCATCTCCGCCGGTACTGGCGCGGCAAGTTGCGTCAGCGGGGGAATCTCGGGCAACGTTGTCGCCTCGGGCGAAGTGCAGACAAGCGCCACCGGTCGCGTCATGCCTTGCGTGCGCAACGCGTCCACCGCTTGCGCGATGGCGGGCAGCATCGCCTCGGACACGAAGATCAGCCGTGTGTCCGAGTGCTCTACGATGTACTCCATCTGCGCAGGCTGGCACAGCAGGTTGATGGGGTTGACGATCAGCCCGCTGTACATCGCCGCGAGAATCAAACGCGCCGTCTGCAGGCCGTTGCCCATGCAGACGGACACAATGTCCCCCTGGCGCAGTCCTGCGTCGGCAAATCGCCGGGCGAGTTCGCGGCAATCGTCGCGCAAGCCGGTAAAGGTGAGCGTGGCCGCGTCGTCGCCCGTCTCGGGGGTCGTCAGCAGGTAGGTCTTTGGGCCGAACGCTTCCGCTTGGGTGTCGATGAGCTCGCGCAGCGTGCGCGGCGTCATCTGGGTTTCGTGGGCCGTGACGTCGGCAACCGACGCCGGATTCATGGGCGCGTTCATCGTCCGACGCTCCCGAAATAGTCGCCCAGCAAATCGTCGACGTCGGGCACGGCCGCCGCGATGGGGAACGCCACGCGTGTCACGTTCAGGTACTGGCGAAAGCCGAGGTTGTCGGTGAAATTGTTCTTCCCCCAGGTGCCGCAGCCCATTGACAACGAGAACGGCAGGCCGTTGTCGAAATTTCCACCCGTGGCGAAGCAATGCGCCTGATTGACGATCACGCGTGCGACCGGCAACGTCTCGGCCAACGTCACCGCCTGCGCCGGGTCCGACCCATGCAGTCCGACGGAATGGCCCGCGCCCATGTAGGCGTAGATCCGCTCGACGAGCGATGCCGCCTCGGCGAAGTTCCCGGCGCGGTAGACCGTGAGTACCGGCGAGAGTTTTTCGCCCGAGAACGGATGATCGGCGCCCACGCCCGACTCCTCGACCATCAGGAACGCCGGTTGCTGTGCCGCCACGTCGTCGAGCCCGGCCAACTGCGCGATCGTTTGCGCCGCTTTCGCCGTGCAGCCGCCCGCCAGCTTGCCCTCCACCCACATGACGTCCTGAAGTGCACGCTTCTGGCTGGCGGTCAGCAGCACGCCGCCGGCGGCACGCAGCGCGTCGATCATGGCGTCGTAGACCGGGCTTTCGATCACCACACTGTTCTCCGACGAACAGCTCGTCGCGTTATCGAAGGTCTTGGAGCGCGCAATTTTGCCCGCCGCATCGGTCAAATCGGCGCTGGTCGTCACGATCGACGCCACGTTACCCGCGCCGACGCCGAACGCCGGCGTGCCGCTCGTATAGGCCATGCGCACGTTCGCCTGCGAGCCGGTGGCGACGATCAGGTCCGCCTGACGCATCAGCGCCGCCGTGGCGGTCTTCGTAATCGGCGCAGGCAGCATCTGCACGAGGTCCGGCGACAGTCCGGCCTTGGCGAGTTCGGCGTGAATGAATTCGAGCAATAACGCGCACGCCGAATGTCCCTTGGGCGACGGCGCGACGATCACCGCATTGCCACACTTGAGCGCGTTGACGATTTTGTTCGCCGGGGTCGCCGCGGGGTTGGTGGATGGCGTGATGGCCGCGACGACGCCCACCGGACGCGCAATTTCCACGATGCCCTTCTCCGTGTCCCGCGCGATGACGCCATGCGTCTTGCGCCCGTGCAGATCGCGCAGCAGGCCGAGTGTCTTGCGGAAGTTTTTCTGGAACTTGTCGTCGACGTTGCCGAGTCCGGTGTCGCGCACCGCGAGTTCGGCCAGCTGGCGGTTGCGCGACGGCTCCATGATCGCCCACGCCGCCGCACTGGCTGCCATGTCGAGCGTTTGTTGCCCCGCGCTCGCGAAGTCGCGCTGCGCCGCGTGCGCGCGGGCGACGAGTGCCGCGACCTGGGCGTCGACGTCCTGCTGCGCAAGCGCGTCGGCGCGGGTGCCGGTGGGAGGAACGATGGCTCCGAAGGCCCGTGAATTCATGTGATGTCTCCTGATGCGCAAGGCGCCGGTTGTTGCTTGGTTTCGCGACTCCAATCTAGCCAACCGGGTTGCGTCGCAGGTCTCAAATTCCCGGACAAACCGGACACATTGGACAGGTGTATCGGTCGTCTCGATATTCGGGACCGAAGCGGTCCGCAAAAGTGATGAAAACGATGCAAAATCACGTTAAACAGCGCAGCCGGAATGAAGGCGTCGCAGGTGCGGCGAGTCGGAACCCGTCGCATCGGCAGACCAGGACTGCGCGAGGCATGGCATCAGGAGACAACATGACGGCATCGAATCAATCGAACGCAGCCGCGGTGCGGGCATTCCGCGTGCTCGAGACACTGGCGACGGCTGGCGGGCCGCTCTCGATGATGGATCTCGTCAACGCGCTGGATTTGCCGAAGCAGACGGTGCATCGCATCCTCACCCAGCTCAAGGACGCCTGGCTCATCACGCGCAGCGCCAACGACCGCCGCTACGAATGCTCGCCGCGCGTTCGTGCGCTGGCGATCAACGTGCTGATGCAGACCGGCGCCGCCGCCGCGCGGCATGGCTTGCTCGAGCAACTGGTCACGCGTATCGGCGAGACGTGCAACCTCACGATGCTCTCGGGCAACGACGTGATTTATGTGGATCGTGTGGAGACGGAATGGCCGCTGCGCATGCACCTGCAACCGGGTTCGCACGTGCCGATGCACTGCTCGGCCAGCGGCAAGCTGTTACTGAGTTTTCTGCCGAAGGAACGGCGCGAACGGCTGATCGAAACCCTGCCGCTGCGCAAATTCTCGGAGCAGACGTTGACCGACCGCGGTGAATTTCGCACTGAACTCGAGCGCACGCGCCGGCGCAAGATGGGCATCAACAATCAGGAACACTTGCAGGGCTTGATTGCGATTGCGGTGCCGGTCATGCTCAACCGCAATCGCGCCTGCGCGGCCATCGCGGTACAGGCGCCCATCGGGCGGCTGACGCTCGACGATCTCCTCGCCTTCGAGCCGGAGCTGAGATTCGCCGCCGAGGAGACGGCGAAAACCTTCAAGAACTGAGTGACGCGGTGCGTGACGATGTGCCATGCACCAGACGTTCGAACAGGTCGACGCCGCCCATCTGCCCGCCTTTGAGCAATATCTCCATGCCGTCGAGCGCTGGCGCATCGCTGCGAAGCCGGCACAGGGGCGCCCCCGGCGACACCATGCCCGCGTAAGCCAGCCCCCAGGCATCGAGCGCGCGCGCACCGTGACTCGACGTGTCGCCGCCGGCAATCGCCATGCGGGAGATGGGCACCTCGTCCAACACCTGCCTGAGCAGGCGCCCGCCCGCTTGCGCCAATGCCAGCGCAGGGACCGCCCGATCCTGCGTCGACGGGTGGGGCGATGATTCAGTCGACGCGTCGGTGAACGGCACGGTGCAGGCGAGCGTGTGGCGTCCGGCGCGAAGGTGCGTGGCCAGTTGCGCGGCGGCCTCGCGGCAGTAGCGTCCATCCGGCTCGATCAGTCGTGCGGCGTCGAGGCGCACGACCTCGAACGACACAGCGGCCGTCACCTGGGCCGCCGTCACCGGCGACAGGCTTCCCGCCAGCACCAGCACTGGACCCTTCGCCGCCGGGACATCGTCATCCACCGCCTCGCCGCTTCGCGACATCGCGCTCGCCAGCGCCTGCGTCACGCTGCTCGGCCCTACGGCCAGCAGCGGTGAGCGCCGCGCCGCGCCCCAGAGCTGCGCGCCGATCTGCGGCAAGTCGCCCTGCCGGGCCACGTCCCAGAGCACGTTGACCACCCCCTCGGCCCGCAACGCGTCGACACGCGCCGACACCGCATTCGTCGAAGCGGTCGCCCCAACGTCGTCCCCCGGCGGAGTGTCGTAGCATGTCCAAGGCACGAGGCCGATATCGTTCAGACCCTGCTGCGCCAGATGACGCCGCAGATCGGCTTCATGCATCGGCGTCACCGGATGACGGCTCATCGTCGGATGCCGGTCGATGCGCACGACTTCACCGCCCACGCCGGCCGCAGCGAAGAGATTGCCGAAGAGGCAGTAGCGGCCAAGATTGGGTTGTCCCCCGACGATCGCGACCCATGGGCTCGGCATCGACGACGACAACACACGCACGGCCTCGCCGATGCTTCCGACCTCCGGCGCGCTATCGAACGTCGAGCAGGTCTTGTAATGCAGCACCGTGGGTTGCAAGTGCCGGGCCAGCGCCGCAATCGGCGCCAGCTCTTCACGCATGCGGGCTGGCGCGAGCGAGCGCGACACGCCGGCGATTCCCAGGCAATCGAGTGGCCCGAGCGTCGCGAGACGCGCCGCATCCGGGGGCGCGAACAGCAGAATGCTGCGCAAGCCTGCGCGTGCCGCGCTCGCCAGGGTATCCGTCGCACCGGTGAAGTCATCGCCGTAATAAAGCAGTTGGGGGCGATGCGTCATATCCGCCGGAGATTCGATAGGCATGGCAGCACCGGTCAATGGCCGAAAAATCGCAACGCGGCCGCCAGCGCGGGCGCATCGCGAGACGCCGCTTCAAGCGACTGGCCGGCACGCACCGCCGCCCATGCGTCCCGTAGACTCTGCACCCCCGCCGCCGGGCCATCGGGATGCGCCAGAATGCCGCCACCCGCCATGAAGAGCAGATCGTCGCGGCCGACGGCGCGCCAGGTCGCCGGCACCGTGCCGGCCCATTGCCCCGACGAGAACGCCGGCATCACCTGGTCCCGCGCGATGTCCTGCTCGGCAGCATCGACGGCCAGCGGCGCATAGCAGTCGTGCGCCGACTCGATCACCTCCTCGTCGCCCTGCGCGAACTTGCCTTGCAGGCCATGCACATGCATGTGATCGACACCGGCCAATCGCCAGAGCGTTTGATAGGCCTGAAAGCCCATCCCCAGCATCGGATCGCGTGAGATCGCACCGTAGCCGTTTCGATGCGCGTGGATTGCCAGATCGGTGTGACGGCGCAGCGTCTGCACGGCAGAGAATCCGCACCAGTTCAGGCTCACCATGACGCAATTGCCGCCTTCGCGCGTCACGAGATCGGCATGCCGTCGCATTGCATCCGTTTCGTCGGTGATGTTGAAAGCCACCATCACCTGCTTGCCGGTGCGCGCCCGATGCTCGCGCACGGCGGCCATCACCGCGGGCACCCGCTGCGCGAGCGGTGCGTGCACGGGGTTGGCACACACTTCGTCATCCTTGATGAAGTCGACGCCCGCCGCGCACAGCCGCGCGACCAGCGCCGCCGTTTCCGCGGCGCTCATGCCGACGTTCGGCTTGAGGATCGTGCCGACCAGCGCGCCTTCGCGCACGCCCGTCGCCTCGCGCGTACCTGCGATGCCATAGCGCGGAAAGTCGAACTGCTGTCGGTAACTCGCCGGCAACGCGATGCGCTCCAGCCGCATGCCCGTCACTTCGCCAAGGTCATACAGATTGCCCGCAAGCGTGGCCGCGAGCGTTGGCAGATTGACGCCGACGTTGTCATACGGAAACGCTATCCGAACACGGGCCCGATGCCACGGGCCACGGATGCCCTTGCGCTCGAGAAAGGCGTTCGGCAACGACGGCTGCGCCACGTCGCCTGCGAGGTCGACCGCTTCGACCACGGCACGCGCGCGCTCACGCAGTGCATCGGTCTCGCCGACCACGCGGGTAAATGTGCCGCAGGACTGCTCGCCGGCCATGACTTCGGCGACCTTGCGCGGATCGAGCGGCGTCTCGATCAGATAGGTGGCAGACAGGGTCGCGCTCATAGCGTCGTGAGGTCCGGAAAGGCGCGCACGGGATCGGTGCCGTCCCAGGCGGCCGCAGCCTCGCGAATCATCGTGAAGAGCTTGCCCTTCGGGCCGGCGACTTCGGACAGCTCGATGGTCGTCCCGGGATGACAGCCGGGGTCGGCGCTGCGATCCTCGAAGTAAACGAAGCGGCCGTTCTCGCCCACCTCGCCGCTCATGCAGACTTCGAACCCCGCGTCGCGCGCGCGCGCCAGATCGGCGTCGAAGTCCTCGGTCCAGTACGCCACGTGCTGCGCGCCGCTGCGCCCGGCGTTGAGGAAGTCGCGGTACATCGACGGCACGTCGTTGCGGATCTGCAGCAACTCGATCTGCAACCCGCCCGCGTTCGCCAGCGCCACGGCGTTGTGCGGTTCGAAGCGCTCGCCGCGGTAGGTGTAGTTGCGGATCGGCACCTTGGGGTTGTAGTACCACGGCCCGACACCGAGCACGTTCGACCAATAGGTCATTGCCGCCTCGATGTCCGGCACAAGGTATGCCACCTGGCGAATCTCGCCGAAGAATCTGCTCATGGTCTTCTCTGTAATCGTCTGTTGCGTAAGGTACGGATGGGCGGCGCCACGCGAGGCGAATCGATCGCGCCCGCCGCCATCCTTGAATGTGGTGATGCATACCACCGCATGGGGCACTTGCCGCGCCGTGGTGTCGTCGGTGTCGCCGGTGTCTGCGGCTTCGTCAATGAAGGAAGCCGATCGAGATCCAGGGAATCGCAGCCACGCAGATCAAACCGACGATGAGCGCCACGAGATAGCCCCAGATCGCCCGCATGCCCTTCGCGGGATCGACCTTGCCGATGGCACAGGCGGCGTAGTACCCCACGCCGAAAGGCGGTGCGAACAGACCCAGGCCCATCGAGAGCACCACGATCATCGCGTAATGCACCTCGTGCACGCCGACCGCGCGGGCGATTGGAAACATCAGCGGTCCGAACAGCACGATGGCCGGAATGCCCTCGAGCACGCTGCCCAGCACGATGAACGCGACGATGGACACCACGATGAAACCCGCACTTCCACCGGGCACGCGTTCCATCGCGGCCGCGAAGTCCTGCGCGAAGCCCGATTGCGTGAGTCCCCACGCCATGCCGGTCGCCGCACCAATGATGAAGATGATCGCGCCCGACAAGGCCGCCGTCTCGATCAGCATCGGCAGCAGCCGCCGCGCGTCGAACCTGCGATAGAGCAGCAGGCCCGCCACGACCGAATAAGCGATGCCGATGGTCGATACCTCGGTGGCCGTCGCAATGCCCTCGACGACCGCCGCACGAATCACGAACGGCAGCGCCACCGCCGGCAACGCGTACACGAAGGCGCGCCACACGTCGCCCTTCCTGGCCTTCTCCACACCGGACAGATCCTCATGGCGATAACGCCACCACACCACGCTGCACAGCGCAATGCCGAGCACCACGCCCGGCAGCAAGCCCCCGGTAAACAGCGCCGAAATCGACACCCCGGTCACCGACCCGATGGTGATCAGCACGATCGAGGGCGGAATGGTCTCGGTCTGTGCGCCCGTCGTCGAGAGCAACGCCACGAGATCGCCGGGATCCGCCCCGCGCTTCTTCATCTCGGGGAACAGCACGGGCGCGATGGCCGCCATATCGGCCGCCTTGGAGCCGGAGATGCCCGACACCAGGTACATCCCGCCGATGAGCACATAGCTCAGGCCGCCACGCACATGACCGAGCAGGCTTGCGAGAAACTGCACCATCGCCCGCGCCATGCCCGTCATCTCGATCAGCAACCCGAGGAAGACGAACAGCGGCACCGCCAGCAGGATCAGGTGCGACATGCCCTCATCCATCCGGCCCACGAGCACGACCATCGGCGTGTGCGTCGTCAGCGCGAGAAAGCCGAAGGTCGCCAGGGCGAACGAGAACGCGATCGGCACGCCCGCGAACACGCACGCCCCGACGACACCCGCGAAGAAGATGACCAGATTCCAGCGCCCGAGCGGCGCCAGCACCGGTCCGAGCAGCCAGAAGCCGACGCACACCACGCCCACCAGCGCTACAGCCTGGATCACCCGCGCGGCGGCCGCGGTGCGCAGCAGTCGCAATACGCTCACCACGAGCATCAAGGCCACGCCGACCGGCAACGCCGCCGCGCGCCAGACGTTGCTGATCTCCATCGCGGGCGTGATCACGAACGCCTCTTCCGACGCGTACTCGTACGCCGGATGCACAATGAGCAGCAGGAACGCGAGCGCGGCAGCGATCGCCAGCACGTCGAGGAATGCTCGCGTCGACGGCGATGCCTTGCCGACGAACGCCGTCATGCGCATATGCTCGCCGCGCCGCAACGCGACCACGGCGCCGAGCATCGACATCCAGAGAAACAGGATGCCGGCGAGTTCGTCACCCCAGACCAGCGGGGCATGGAACACATAGCGGGCGATCACCCCGGCGAGCATCACGAGGATGTCCGCGAGCACGAGCAGTGCCGCGGGAATCTCCGTGAGCCAACCGATGGCGCGATCGAGGCTGCCGACGAACGCCCGCCAGCCATGCAACGGCAGGTCGGCGGCACCGCTCGCCGGCAGCGAGTCCCCGGCGGGTGCGCCGTGCGGGGAATGCGCAGGACGGGGGGTCATCTCAGGCCACCTTGCCAGCCGTCGCTTCGAGAAGCGCCCACGCTTCCGGGCCGAATTTCTTCTTCCACTCGGCGTAGTAGCCCGACTTCTGCAACTGGGCGCGGAACGTCTCCGGCGCGGCGGCATTGAACGCGAGTCCCTTGCTCGAGAGCGCGTTCTGCAGGCCCGTGTTGAGCTTGTAGACGTCTTCGCGCTGCTGGATCGCCGCCTCGTTGAAGGCCCGCGCGGCGATGACCTTGAGGTCGTCCGGCAGCGCGCGCCACGAACGGCCATTCACTACGAGGTGATAGCCGTCCCAGCTATGGTTCGTGACCGAGCAGAACTTCTGCACTTCGTAGAGCTTCGCCGTCTCCACGATGGCGAGCGGGTTCTCCTGCGCGTCGACAACGTGCGTCTGCAGTGCGGAATAGACCTCGCTGAACTGAAGGCTCGTCGGCGACGCCTGAAGCGACTTGAACAGCGAAATGCCCATCGGGCTGACGGGCACACGAATCTTCATGCCGGCAAGATCGGTCGCCTTCGTGATGGGCTTGTTGCCGCTCGTGATCTGACGGAAGCCGTTGTCCCACATCTTCTCAAAGGTGTAGAGCCCCGTCTTCGCGAAGGTCTCGCGAATGCTGTTGCCGAGCTTGCCGTCTACCGCGTGCCACACCTGGTCGTAGTTGGAGAACGCAAAGCCGACCGCCGTAATGGCACTGATCGGCGCGAGCGTCGCAATCACCATCGTGCCGGCGTTGAAAATGTCAATACCGCCGTTGCGCACTTGCGCGAGCATGTCGGTGTCGCCGCCGAGCTGATTGTTCGGGAAGATGCGCAGTTCCATGCGCCCCTTGCTCTCCGAAGCGATGCGCGCCGCGACCTCCTGCGCCCGCACGTTCAGCGGATGGCTGACCGGCAGATTGTTGCCGTACTTGAACACGTATGCCGGCGCCGCGGCACGCGCCATGCGCGGCAGCGCGCCCGTCACACCGGCAACGCCCGCGACACCCAGTGCGGGCAAGGCGGAAAGCGCACGCAAAATGTTGCGTCGGCCCTGAGAAGTTGAATCGGTCATCCGCATGTCTCCTGATTTATGGTTTTTACACAAGCGTCGGCGCGGCGGTCAGCGCGACGGCGCGAAATCCCGACACCCCGCTCGCCGATTGATCCGCCCGGCGGCGTGGCGTCAGTTGCAGCGAACGTGCATGCCGCCGTCGACGAGCAATTCCACGCCGTTGATGTAGCGCGCCTCGTCCGAGGCCAGAAATACGGCCGCATTCGCCACATCCCAACCATCCCCCATGCGACCGGTCGGGGACAGACGGTTGCGCGCCTCCACCATCGCCTGCGCGCTCGGGTAAAAGCCGGAAATTTGTTGATAGATGTGCGGCGTGTCCATCACGCCCGGCAGAATGCAGTTCGCCCGGATGCCCTTGGCCGCATACTGCAATGCCACGCTCTGCGTGAGCGAATTCACCGCGCCCTTCGATGCGGCGTAGGCGCAATACGCATAGCCGGTCCAGCGCACGCCGCCGAGCGCGCCGATGTTCACGATCGCGCCGCTGCCCTGGGCTTCCATGAGCGGCAGCACGGCCTTGCACGTGAGGAACATGCTCTTGACGTTGACCGTCATCACGCGATCCCAGACGTCCTCGGTGGTTTCCACGGGCCCGCCCTGGGAGGTAATGCCGACGTTGTTGTGCAGGATATCGACGCGGCCGTAGGTCTCGATGGCGGCCGCCACGGCACGCTGCACGTCGTCCCAGCGCGTAACATCGGCGGCCAGCGCAACGGCGTCGTTGCCTTCGTCGGCGATGACACGGCATGTGACGTCGGCCGCGCCCTGCGCGCGGTCCACGGCCACCACCCTGGCGCCGCTGCGAGCATAGGCCACGGCGGCCGCCTTGCCGTTGCCCCACCCGTCGCCGACCGATCCCGCGCCGAACACCAACGCCACGCGTCCCGCCAACCGACGCGGCGCCGACTCACCGACTGCTGCCATCACAATGTCTCCTGTGCATTCGCGTACCGGCCTGGCGGTACGTTCGTGGATGTCTTGAAGACGTACGATAGGTCGCAACGCCATGATCGACCAACTCGGAATCGTGATGTGATTTGATGTGTTTTGATGAAGTATGCTGTGATCGTCGACGCGACGGCACGTGAAGCGAGGCCGCCGCCGCACATCACATTGAGGGGGGAAGCGAATGAGACGAAACATGCCCAATCTGGCCGACATCGCACGTCTGGCGGGCGTTTCCACGGCAACGGTCGATCGCGTGCTGCATCGCCGCGAGGGCGTGCGGCAGACGACCGTGCAGCGTGTGCTGCATGCGGCCGGTGAACTGCAATACCTGCCCGAGCCGGCACTGGAAGCCGTTCGGGCGGTGCCTCCCACGCAGGTGCTGTTCGTTCTGCCCGGTCGCAGCAGCAAGTTCCTTCGCATGCTGGGCGAATGGGTGCAGTGCTCGCAAAACCAATGGGCGCCGTATCACGTGAACTGTCGCGTCCAGTTCATCCAGGGGTTCGATCCGGACGCCCTGTCAGCCGCATTGCTTAGGCGTGGACGCGGGTGCAACGGGGTGGCCTTCATGCCGCTGGAGCATCCCAAGGTGCGCGAGGCAGTCGACACGCTGGCCGACGAGGGCGTGGCGGCCGTGACGTTGGTGTCCGACCTGTCGCACTCGCGGCGCATCGCCTATGTGGGGTTGGACAATGGCTCGGCCGGGCGAACGGCGGCGTATCTGATCGCGCGCTTCGTCGGCGCGAAGCGGCACGCGAAGGTGGCGCTCATCGCGGGCTCGCTCAGCTACAAGGCGCACGTTGAACGCGAGGCGGGGTTTCTGCAGCTCTTCTCAGAGCAATACCCGCAGATGCAGGTCGTCGGGCTTCGCGAAGGCTACGACGACGAAGCGGTCAACTACCGGCAGACGCGGGCACTGCTCGAACAGCATCCGGATCTCGCGGCAATCTACAACATCGGCGGCGGTTCGGAAGGCGTTGGGCAGGCGCTCAAGGAAGCGGGAATGCAACACAAGGTGGTCTTCATCGGGCACGGTCTGACGCCGGATACCCGCGCACTGCTGATCGACGGATCGATGGATGCCGTCATCACGCAAAGCCCGCAAAGCGCCATCATGAACTGCGTGCGCATCTTCGCGAATCTGCGCGAGAAACGCGACCTGTCCGCCGGCATCGAGGCGAATCGCAGCCAGGTGATCTTTCGCGAGAATCTGCCGTAAGCCATCGCGCGGCGGCGAGGCGTTGCTCGCCGTGCCCGCAGCGTTGCGTGAAGCGTACCGGCGCGTCGAACCCGCGAATCCGTCCCCGTGCTCGACACGCCGACCGACCAAAACAAAACACCAGGCTCAGCGATAGCCGTTCGGGTTCTGCATCTGCCAGCGCCAGTGGTCGGCGCACATACGATCGATACCGTATTCGGCTTCCCAGCCGATGAGATCGCGCGCCATCGCGGTCGCCGCGTAGCAGCTACCGATGTCGCCGGCGCGTCGCTCGACGATTTCGTACGGCACCGGCTGGCCGCTCGCGGCTTCGAACGCCTTCACAACCTGCAGCACGGTGTAACCATGTCCGGTGCCCAGGTTGACCGTGAAGCCGCCATCGCGTTGCTTGAGCGCATCGAGTGCGGCCAGATGCCCGCGCGCGAGATCGACCACGTGAATGTAGTCGCGCATGCCCGTGCCGTCCGGCGTCGGCCAGTCGCCGCCGAACACCCGCAGGCGCTGGAGCTTGCCGACCGCCACTTGCGCCACGAACGGCATCAGGTTGTTCGGCACACCTGAGGGATCCTCGCCGATGCGCCCGCTCTCGTGTGCGCCGACCGGATTGAAGTAACGCAACAGCGCGATACGCCAGCTCGGGTCCGCCTTGGCCACGTCGTTCAGGATCGTCTCGGCCATGAGCTTGGTCTGACCGTAGGGATTCGTCGCCGACAGCGGGAACGACTCGTCGATGGGTACCGTTGCCGGATTGCCGTACACGGTCGCCGAAGAGCTGAACACGAGATCCTTGACGCCATGCGACTGCATGGTCTCGACCAGCGTGAGCAGGCTGTCGATGTTGTTGCGATAGTAGGCGAGCGGCATTTCGACCGACTCCCCCACCGCCTTGAGCGCGGCGAAGTGAATGGCGCCGGTAATGCCAAAGCGCGTGAACAGGTCGTCGAGCACGGGCTTCGAGCACGCGTCGCCCTCGATAAAGACCGGGGCGCGCCCGGCAATTTCACCGATGCGCCGCACCGCCTCTCGATGGCTGTTGACCAGATTGTCGAGAATGACCACGTCATAGCCGTGCGCGAGCAGCTCGACACAGGTATGCGAGCCGATGTAACCGGCGCCGCCGGTCACGAGAATGGTTCCGAGTGTATTCATGCTTTGCCCTTGAGGCATCTCATCCGTTGGCTATTCGACGGTCACCGATTTCGCCAGATTGCGGGGCTTGTCGACGTCGGCGCCCCGGGCACACGCCGTATGATAAGCCAGCAATTGCAGAGGCACCACGTGGAGCACCGGCGACAGCTCACCGTAATGTTCGGGCATGCGGATGACACGAATACCCTCGGCGCTGGCAATGCGCATATCGCCGTCGGCCAGCACGTAGAGTTCGCCGCCACGCGCGCGCACTTCCTGCATGTTCGACTTGAGCTTCTCCACCAGCACGTCGTTCGGGGCGACGGTCACCACCGGCATCTGCTCGCTGACCAGCGCGAGCGGGCCGTGCTTGAGTTCCCCAGCAGGATACGCCTCGGCGTGGATGTACGAAATCTCCTTGAGCTTGAGCGCCCCTTCGAGGGCGATCGGATAGTGCAGCCCTCGCCCGAGGAACAGCGCGCTCGGCACGTCGGCAAATTGTGCCGCCCAGGCGATGAGCTGCGGCTCGAGCGCGAGCACACTCGTGAGTGCCGCCGGCAAATGACGTAACTGCGCGAGGTGGCGCGCCGCCTCGGTCGCATCGATGCGCTTGCGCTCGACACCGAGCGTGACGGCCAGCATGAACAGCGACACGAGTTGCGTGGTGAACGCCTTGGTCGACGCCACGCCGATTTCCGTGCCCGCGCGCGTGATGAACGACATCGCCGTCTGCCGCACGAGCGCGCTGGTCGCCACGTTGCAGATCGCCAGCGTGCGATCGTGTCCCAGGCTCTGGGCATGCTTGAGCGCGGCAAGCGTGTCGGCGGTCTCTCCCGACTGCGAGATGGTCACGACGAGCGCTTGCGGATTCGGCACCGACTCGCGATAGCGGTACTCGCTCGCGATCTCGACCTGCGTGGGAATGCCGGCGAGCGCTTCAAGCCAGTATTTGGCGGTGAGCCCCGCGTAGTAGCTGGTGCCGCAAGCGAGAATCAGCACACCGTTCACCTGCGGCAAGACGTCGGCGGCGCCTTCGCCGAACAAGGCCGGAGAAAATTCGGTGATATCGGCAATCGTGTCCGCAATCGCCCGCGGCTGCTCGAAGATCTCCTTCTGCATGTAATGCTGATACGGCCCCAGTGAGACTTCGGACTGGTACGCCGCCATCGCGCGTACCGAACGCTCGACCTCTACGCCCTGCGCGTCGAGCACCGACACGCGCGCTGGTGAAAGCAACGCCACGTCGCCTTCTTCGAGATACATGAACCGGTCGCAGTGACCGGCGAGCGCCATGGCGTCGGAAGCGAGGAAATGCCCATCCGCCGCAAAGCCGATCACGAGCGGCGAACCTTGACGCGCGCACACCATGCGCTCCGGTTCGTCCTTGCTGATGACGGCGATGGCATAAGCGCCCCGCAATTGCGCAATGGCCGAGCGCACGGCATGCACGAGCGTGCCGCCGTCGTTCGCCGCGAAATGCGCATCGACCAGATGGGCGATGACCTCGGTGTCGGTCTGGCTCGTGAACTCGTAGCCCTTGGCCCGCAGCGCGTCGCGCAGCGCCTCATGGTTCTCGATGATGCCGTTGTGCACCAGCCCGATCCGTTCGCGCGAGAAGATCGGATGCGCGTTCTCGGTCGCCGGCGCGCCGTGCGTCGCCCACCGCGTGTGCGCGATGCCCAGTCCCGCGCCCATGGCCGCGTCGGCCAGTTGCGCCTGGAGTTGCGCCACGCGCGACACGCTGCGCACGCGTGTGAGCTGATGTGCTGCGTCGAGTACGGCCACGCCGCACGAATCATAGCCACGATATTCGAGACGGCGCAGTCCTTCGACCAGCACCGGTACCACGTCACGGCGTGCCACGCCGCCCACGATTCCACACATGACTTCCCCTCAACAATCAATTGGATGAGCGCAGCACGCCGCCGCCGCCCGAATGGCCGGTTGCGTTCGTCTGCGTGTTGACCTGTCTGATGTCCGGCGTTGTGATGACGGCTCGCCGGGATTGTCTTCCGCCTTCTTCGTTGTCTCGCCCGGTGCGCTGCGTCAGTCCTGCGCCGCGGCGGGATTGACGTGCATGAGGTGACCGTCGCCCACGTAAGGAATGAGGCCCTGCGCACGAATCTGCGCGACGGCTTGCCTGGCGCACTCGGTATCCGCGGGGGCGCAGTAATCGATCGAGATCACCGGCAGGTCGTAGCGCTCGCGCACTTCGCGCGCTCGCGCAAGCAGCCACGCGCGATCGTCTTCCGGCACCGCCACATAGCGCTGATTCCCCTCGTCCCAACCGCGATAGAGCGATTCGAACGCCACGGCCGCCACGTCGCCGTGTACCTCGGGCATCAGCACGAAACCGCGATTCAGAATCAGTTCGGCGCGCGGGAAACGGCGCCGAATTCGCTTGATGACCGCGACCAGCCCGGCTTGCTGACGCGCACGCTCGGCATCGGTCTTGGCGACCAGTTCATACGAATCGAGCGTGTCGAGGAAAAAGCCACGATAGCCCTTGGCCCATAACGGCGCGATGACCTTCTCCACGAAAAACTGCGGCCAGCCCGGGGCGCCCTGATCGATCACTTCCGATTTCCAGTCGCCATTGCGGCCAATGCGCCAGGCTTTCGGGATCGCGGCGTAGTAGTCGCGCGTGGACAAGACTTCGCCCACGCTGACGTAAGCGATCCAGCGCCGGCCCTTGGGCTCGGTGGCCGGGTCGACGGCCTTCGGCACGAAGCCGTTGTCGGGCTCGATCACCACCTGATCGTAGCCGGCGAGCGCCTTCGGGTCGAGCGTCGCGCCATAGAAAAACGCAATGCGCCCGAAGACAGGCGGCTGCGCCGATGCGGTGTTGAGGAAGAAGCCGGCAAAGACCCCCACCACCCCGCCCATGAATCGAGCCAGTGGGCGGCGCCACCAAGTGGCATGCGGTTGCGTCGTGTTGTCAGACATGGCGATCGGCAGCGGCAGTATCAGTGTCAGCGCTGCTGTTGCAGCATGTAGGTCTCATATTCGAGCGCGTCGAGCCGGCGATCGAGCAACTGCATCGCCACCATCACGACGACCAGCAGCGCCAACGCGAAACCGTAGCCGTACGCATTCGGTCCGAGCATCAGCGTGACCCACGTAAACAGGCCGTTGGCGACGACCATCGCGGCGGTGAGCGCCAGCACCGTGCCACGCCGGTCCAGATAAAAGAAGATGTTCAGAATCCCGAGGAAAAGCACTTGCAGGCTCGCGGAAATGACGTCGATGTGCAGCAGCGGCAGGTACAGCACCGAAATGCCGATCAGCCGCAACAGCTTGTCGCCGAACGCGAAGATCAGCAGCGTAACGACCGCCTGGATCTTCAGGATTTCGTACAGACCGGTGCGGACCGAGCGCACCATCATGTCGCGCGATTCTTCGATGTACTTGAGCGTTCCGCCGGTACGCACCGCGTTGAAGAACTGATCGTAGTACTCGACGAAATCCGTCTCGATACGCAGCAGGAACACCGCCATGCCCGGAATCACGCACAGGTACGAGAGGAACACCGGCAGATCGTAGATCACCGACGCGCGCAGCGGGCCGATCACGTCCTGCCCGGTTACCGGATAGAACCAGAACATCAGCTTGTCGAGCCAGATGCCCAGATTGAACAGCAACCCCACGAACATCAACGACGGATACGAGAAGCGACGCGCGAAGACCTGCCAAAGCAGATATTCGTCCGTGCGGTAATTGCGGTGAATCAGGCAGACCATGCCGAGCAGCAGGATCAGGTGACCGATGACGAAACCGCCGAGCAGCCCTTCGAGCCCGTATCGGTTGAGCAGCACCGCACTCACCACCGTCACGGTGTAGCCGACGAAGAAGATCGCCAGCACGGCACGGTATTGCTTCACGCTCGTGAGAAACAACACGCCGATCCAGATATTGCTCACGATCACGAAGCCCGTGAGCATCAACAGCCGATAGCCCGTGGACTGACCGCGGAACACGGTCAGCGCGAGGATGAGGCCGATGATGCCCGTGCCGACCGTCGTTACCAACGCAACCGCGTTGTAGTTCGGCAGCACCAGATCGGGACGCCGCTCGAACAGCCGGTCGCTCAGAAAGCGTGTGAACGAGAGTTGAAGTATGCCCGTGACGATGAGGCTGAACGCGATCAGATACGTCACCGACACCTGGAACTGCACGATGAGGCCCGGCGGTTGCACGACGGCGAGGCTCATCAGGCCGATGAGCAGAATACCGAGAATCGAGAGAATCAGCGGGCCCGCGCTGATGACCCCGGCGTAGCCATAGGCCGCCAGCGTGCTGGTCAGCGTGTCGCGCCGGAGAATCTTGCGAAGTTCAAAGCCAATACCGGCCATCAGTGGTCTCCCGCAACCACCCCGGCGGCGGGACGCGCCAGCAGTGTCTCGTACAAACTGCGATAGGCGTCCTGCATCTGGGTGATCGTGTAATAGCGTTCGACGCGCGCGATCGCCGCGCGCTGGGCCGCATGCCAGGTGGTGGGCTCGAGCACGTCGAGCAGCGCCTGGGCGAATTGCTCCGGGTTGGCGATCTGCACGACCTTGCCGGCAGGCCCGAGGGCGCGATCCTCATCGCCCAGGCCTTCGACCAGTTGGCGGCACGAACCGACGTCGGTCGTCACCACGGGCACTCCGGCCGCGTACGCCTCCAGCACCACCAGCGGCAACGCTTCGGAAATCGACGACAGCGCCATGACGCCGACCTGCGGCAGGATGTCGGATACCTTCTGAAAGCCCATGAACCGAAGGCTGTCTTCCAACCCCAGGCTCGCCGCAATGTCACGACACTCCTGCGCGTAGGCCGGATCCTCTTCCTCGGGGCCGACCACCCACCCCTGCAGTCCCGGCATGTGGCGGCTGGCGATGAAGATCGCCCGAATGAACGTCTTGATGTCCTTGATCGGTACCACCCGGCCGATCAGCGCCACCACCGGCGGGATGTCGGCCGGACGCTGCTCGCGCAGCGGCGCGAACTGCGCCACCGAGATGCCATTGGGCGTGTTGCGGGTCTTGTACTCGGGCGCGCCGTCGGCGATCTGGCGCAGACGATTGCCCTCGAAGAGCGCGGTGATCTCGTCGGCCGCCTCGTAGCACACGCGTCCCATCGCTTCGAAGAAGCGCACCCACAGGTTCTGGAAATAACCGACCTGCGAGATGTCGCGCTCGAACAGCCCCCGGTTGTCGCGAATCCACTGGCTCTGCAGCAGATCGATCTTGCGCTCCTTGGTGTAAATGCCATGCTCCGAGACCAGCAGCGGACGCTGGTGCTTGAAGCGCAGCAACGCGCCCAGGAAGCCCGCGTACCCCGTGGAAACGGTGTGGTACACCTTGGCCGGGATCAACTGGTCGCAAATGCGCGCGAGTTGCCACAGCGGCTTGTGCATGATCCGGATCGTCCAGAAATAGTCCGTGAACGACGGATCCAGGCAGTACTTCTTGTAGCGATCGGTGATCATGTCCCACGAGCGCCGGCTGTGCAGAAAATTGGCCTCGCTGATCTCGCCGTCTTCGGCGAGCATCGGAATCACGTCGTGAATCAGCTTGCCGATGCCTTGCAGGTCGTCGCGCCGGCGCAGCATGTCATGCATCTTCTCCATCTTCTCGAACGCCTGCGCGTCGCCTTCGGCGGCACGCATCGGCGCGGGCGCCTCGAATTCGTACAGATAATGCGCCTCGAAATGCACGATGTTGTCGTACAGCGGATAGACCATGTCGCCGTAGTCTTCGCGACGGCTGCCGATGAACACGACGGCAAACGTCAGATCCGGGAATGCGCGGATCATTTGATCCACCCACGACGACACGCCGCCCCGCACATACGGGAAGGTGCCTTCGAGCAGCAAAGCGATATCGGCCGAGTCAGCGCGACGTTCGTTGGTACGCATTAGCGGGTCCAGAAACGCATGACGGGCTGCAGCATCGGGGTGGCCGTGCCATTCCCGAGGCCGGCGAGCATCTGCCCGACCCGTGCGTATTGATGTTTGAGGAACGCGACTTCGGCAAGCCAGGGCACGAGTCGGTCCGCCGGAAATTGATGGTACTCGGCACGCAGCAGACACTGTTCCGCTTGCTCCGGATCGTGACGCATCAGCGCGCAACGGCCCAGCAGGTACCACATGACCGCATCGCTCTCGCGATGGGCGAGCGCCTCGCGGGCAAATCGCTCCACGCGCTCCATCGTGAATCGGTACACCTCGCCGCGCACGAGGTTCTGATAAATCAGCTCCCAGTACAACTCGGCGAGCCGATGGCTCGCGTCGGCACGATCATCATCATTCTCTGCACGATCGCGCTGAGTGCGCGCGTCGAAAATACGCTGCATGATCTGCTTTTCCACGCCGTCGATAATCCCGTAGGCGAGCAACCGGATCTCTTCCACCGGATCGGCCAGCAGGTCCCGCATGATCTCGCCGGTGGCCCGCGACGGCAGCGCCTGCACCGACACCAGTGCGGCCACGCGGTCTTCGCTGGTGCCTTGGGTGTTGCGCAAACGCGCACGCAGGCGCGCACCGGCGCCGTGCGTGACGCGCGAGACCAGATACGTCACGAACTCGGGGCGATCAACCGCCCCGGAGCGGGCGAGCTCTTTCGGCGCGGGGAACAACACGCTGATCGCCATCACGCCGAGGAACAGCAGCAAACCGCCCACCGGCATGAACAAGCTGATCGCCAGGCTGTGCCAGAACGCCCCGGTACGCCCGTGGTAATGCTCCGGCAGTACCGAACGAACGAAGGTCGCGGTGAGCACTGCCGTGAGCAGTTGCCATCCAAAGAAGACCACGAGCGGGTCGATCCGCCAGGCCGGTTCGAAAAGCGTGTGCACCGCCTGGGCCTGCGCGAGCAGGGCCAGGATACCGAGCGCGATCGCCAGCAGTTTTTTAAGCATGATCGCGGCAGCGCTCCAGCAATTTGCTCAGCCCCTCGCCCGGGGCGCGCTCGTCCACGCTCGCCGAGTGCACTGCCACGTGACCGGTCTGGAAATCCAGCCCGTATTGCTGACGCAGCGCGCTCTCAATGCGGATGAGGTACCCGTCGATGCCATTCTCATCGGTAATCGGCATCAGGGCGATGGCGATTTGCTGACGAGGGCCTGATTGAATCCACAAGGCGTCGAGTGCCCGGCGCGAACGCACGGTCTGCTCGAACAGCGAATCGCCGCTCGCGCCGCGCGGGAAAACGAGCGCCACGAGCGAGGACTGGATGCCGCTCTGGCGCTTCATGCGCGCAAGGCGACCCAACTCCAGCGCGAAGTCGTAGGGCACGCTTGGCACCTCGTCGCGCACGCTGGCCACCACGCCCTGCTGTGCCACGCCGTCGGCGTAATAGGCCAACAGCACCAGCAGCAATTGCAGGTTGTCGTGATTGAGCGCGAGGAACGACATGCGGCGCACGATCAGCATGCCGTTGATGTTGCCGTCCGTGTCGGTGAGCGGTGCGCACACAATATACGCACTGCCCTCGCCGACCGTCACGTCGTCGCGCACATGCGAGAGCGTGCCTTCGCGCAGGCAAGTCTGCACGAGCGGATCGCTCTCGACCGGCGTGAACGCCTCGCCCACGCACGCTACCGCCGTGGGCACCAGCCGCCCGAGGTGCACCGGGAAGACCGACGCCACTTCGATCTGGCACGTCAGCGCGGCAAACTCGAGCATCGGCTGCGCGTTGGGCAACGTTTGCGCCGCGGCGCCCGCCTCGTTGGACGTCGTCAGTTCCCGCAATCGCATGATGGCGTCGCGCAGGGTGCTCGGCTTGGTGAGCAAATCGCGCTCGAGCCGTTCGTGCGAGACACGCAGCAGGTAGTGATTGTTCGTAATGGCGACGAGGCGATCGTTCAGATACGTGTTGATGCCTCGAGCCCGCGTCGCGCGGTTGCCCCAGATGTCGCAGAAGTGCCCGCCAACGACGATCATCGTGAAGCCGCCGACGAAGAACATCGCCGGGAACGGCTCGCCATGCAAGCCATACAAGCCGTACCAGACGGCGGCAAGCACGAGCCCCGCCACCACGCCGAGCAGCGCGCCGTAGCGCAGCGCCATGACCAGGGCGACGAGCCACATCCATGGAAAGCCCAGCCCGATGAGCAGCGGATCGCCGGGTCGCAGCAGCCAGGCAATCGCCACGGCGAGCGCCATGCCGGTGACCACCTCGAAGACCGCTACCGGTCGCGCCACGGCCGGCGCGATCAGTCGGCCATAGGTGCTCACGTTGCCGAACGGCTCCGAGCGTCGCACCTGTTCCGGGCCGACGGGCTTCGCGTCGATGGCAGCGTCCTGTTGAGTCGCGGTTTTCACGATGCGGCCCGTTACCGTTGCGCCAGCGGTGCCAGCAGATTGCGAATCAACGTCTGACCGACGCCGGCCAGGCTCGAACGGCTCCAGCCGCTGCGGCTGCCGGTCGCGCTCCAGACGATGCTGCCGTTCGAGACATCGATGACATCGAACGTCAGGCCGGCCACCGGTTCACCATCGACACCGACCTTGTAGCGCCATTCGGTCACAGCCCCCGAGAGCGCATACTTCGCCCCGGTCTTGCGCGCCCATTCCAGGGCACGCATGCGCGCCTGTGCGTTGTTGCCGCCGACGAGCGAATCGCCGCCATCCGGATCGCCGACATAGCGATGCAGATCGGTAAAGCCGTTCTGGACCAGAATGCTTTGAGCAATGCTCTCGGCGCGCTGGCCGGCATCCGGCGTTTCCGTCGTATTGGCGATCGGCAGAATCGCCCAGGCGGCCGTCTTGGGCAGATTCGGCGCGTCGCCGACATTCATCGTCGAACAGCCCGCCACCAGCGCGGTCAGGACGGCAGCGCCGGCCAGGCGGCGCCACAGCTTACTCACGATTGTCTTCATGGTCTTGCTCTCCCTTGCGGATGCGAAATTTCAGTAGAACAGCCGGTACGCGATGCCGACCTGCGTCGTGGCAACACCGGTGCCGTTGGTGATGTCGTGCGAGTAATACACGCGAGCGTGATCGTTGCCGAGCACCGACCCCGCCATGCCCAAGTTGACCTGCGGCCCCCAGCCCTGCTGACTGTCATGAATGTAGCCCACGTCGAGATACGGCCGCCAGGCACGCCGGTAAGCGTTCTGATAGTCCTGTCCGAAGCCGGCCATGACACCGTACTGGGTCGTCGTGATCGGCATGAACTCCGAGGCCACCGGCGCGGTGCCGGTCGGCAGCAGCACGGCGAGCGACGGGATGGTGGCCGTGCCCGGCGTATAAATGCCGCGCTCGGCCACGAGCCTGACGTTCAGGTCGGGGTAGTCGATGCGCAGCTTGTACCCCAATTCGCCGCCGAAGCGCCAGCCACGTCCGAGGTACGCGCAGGGCAATCGCATCAAGAGACCTGCATTCCAAGCACTTGAGCCCGATAGTGTTCATCGAATCCGGCCTTGAGCCGC
>NZ_CABPSL010000012.1 GCF_902459665.1 Pandoraea cepalis
TGGGGTTTTCGGTTTGCGAGGCATCGTCACTCCTTGGCGACATGTTATGCCTCAAACACGAAATTAATGACAGCCCCGTGGGGGTCGACGATCCTACCGTCGTCGTCATGACCCCGGGCATCTACAACTCCGCGTACTTCGAGCATGCCTTTCTGGCGCAACAGATGGGTATCGAGTTAGTCGAGGGGCAAGACCTGTTCGTCGAGGACAACCTCGTCTATATGCGAACCACCAATGGTGCGAAGCGCGTCGACGTCATCTATCGCCGAATCGACGACGACTTTCTCGACCCGTTGGCCTTCCGCGCCGACTCCACCTTGGGCGTGCCTGGCTTGCTCAGCGTCTACCGGGCGGGGCGCGTCACCTTGGCCAATGCCATCGGGGCCGGCGTTGCCGACGACAAATCCATCTACCCGTTCGTGCCGGACATGATCGAGTTTTACCTCGGTGAGAAGCCCATTCTCAACAACGTTCCGACCTACCAATGTCGTCGAGCGGACGATCTCGCCTACACCCTCGACAATCTTGGCGAACTCGTCGTCAAAGAAGTGCATGGTGCCGGAGGCTACGGCATGCTCGTGGGCCCGGCGGCCACCCGAGCCGAAATCGAGGCATTCCGCCAACGGCTCATCGCCAAACCCGACGGCTACATCGCCCAACCTACGCTCGCACTGT
The DNA here is from genome assembly GCF_902459665.1 of Pandoraea cepalis. Lineage (GTDB taxonomy): Bacteria > Pseudomonadota > Gammaproteobacteria > Burkholderiales > Burkholderiaceae > Pandoraea > Pandoraea cepalis. The sequence goes on from NZ_CABPSL010000012.1 coordinate 676, forward strand.
CCGCGTGCCCCACCTTCGTCGAGGCCGGCATTGCGCCGCGACACATCGACCTGCGTCCCTTCGTGCTCTCCTCCGGCAAAGGCGTCACCATGGTGCCGGGCGGACTCACCCGCGTTGCGCTTACCGAAGGCTCACTCGTCGTCAATTCCTCCCAGGGCGGGGGGACAAAAGACACCTGGGTACTCGAAAAATAAGCCACGTTCGCCGGACACGACAAAAAATCCTATCGGGAAGCCATCATGCTCAGCCGTACCGCCGATCACCTGTTCTGGATGGCTCGCTACATGGAGCGGGCCGAAAACACCGCACGCCTGCTCGACGTCAACTTGCAGAACCTGCTCTTGCCGCAAGATGCCATTGATGACGACGACGATGCCGACGGCGCCCGTGCGCACGCCGGCACCTTCAACGACGAGGCTGGCTGGCGCGCCACCTTGCGCATCTCCGAACTCGAGCCCGCGTTCAATCGCAAACATGGGCGTGCCACGCGTGCCAATGTCCTCGACTTCGTCGTACGTGACCGCGATAACCCGTCGAGCATCGCCTGTTGTCTCGAGGCGGCACGCGAAAACGCGCGCGCCGTGCGGGGCACGCTCACCACCGAACTATGGGAAACCGTCAACAGCACCTGGCTCGATTTTCCGCGCATGCTCGACTTGCTGGAGCGTGACCCGGCCCAACTTTTCGAATGGGTCAAAGTGCGCTCGCACCTCTCGCGCGGCGTCAGCTTCGGCACCTTGTTTCAGGATGATGCCTTCTACTTTACTCGGCTGGGACTATTCCTGGAGCGCGCCGACAACACCGCGCGAATTCTCGACGTCCGCTTCCACGAAGCCGTGCGCACCGACCGCGCAGGCCCCGACGCGTCCCATCCCACCGACTTCTACTACTGGTCCGCCGTGCTGCGCAGCGTGTCCGGCTTCGAGATCTACCGCAAAGTCTACCGAGACGTGATTACCCCAGAGCGCGTCGTCGAACTGCTCATGCTCAACGCGCACATGCCACGCTCCTTGCTCGCCTCGCTCAGCGGCGTATGCGAAAACCTCGCCACCCTGTCCAATGCCCAGTCCGGGGATGTGGAACGCTACGCGGGAAAATTACAAGCCGAACTCAAGTACACCGACATCCAGCAGATCCACCAACAAGGCCTCCACCCCGTCCTGACTGCATTCCTCGAGCGCGTCTCCGTGCTCGGCAACAAGATCAGCCAGACCTTCCTGATCCCGCTCGCCGCCTGATGCCATGCGACTGACCATCCGCCACGAGACCACCTACCGCTACGACACGCCGGTGCGTTACACCATCCAGCAGCTTCGGCTCACGCCGGTGGCGTCCGAAGTGCAGCGTATCGCGCACTGGCGGCTGAGCGCGCCCGGCAAACTCACGCCCGCGCGCGACGCGTTCGGGAACGACATGCATACCCTGGTGCTTCATCAGCCGCACAGCGAAATCCATCTCATGGCCGAAGGCGAGATCGACACCACACCGCTCATCGATGGACGGCTCGGCGAGACGACCCACGCCGTACCGGTGTTATCCTTCGCGAGCCCGACGCCGCTCACCGCGCGCAGCGACGCCATCGACGCGCTTGCCGCCGCCGCCGGTGTCGCCTCGCCGGGCGACCTGTTGGCGCTCGCCGCCACCATCTGCGAACATGTCGACTACGCATCCGGCATCACGGCCGTGACCAGCACCGCGGCTCAGGCACTGGCGCTTGGGCGGGGTGTCTGTCAGGATCACGCCCACCTGATGCTTGCCGTATGTCGAGCGCGAGGCGTGCCCGCGCGATACGTCAGCGGATATCTTGATCCCGGCGACGTGCCGCACGCGGCCAGTCACGCATGGGTCGACGTGTGGCTCGACGGGGCGGGCTGGGTCAGCATCGACGTGACTCATGCCTGCTTCGCCAGCGGCAACTACTGCCGATTGGCCGTCGGACGCGATTATGAGTCTGCCGCGCCCGTCAGAGGCATGCGCAGCGGCGGTGCGACAGAAGCGCTGCACGTATCGGTCACAGTCGATACCGTGCCGCTCGATCAACAACAATAGCTTTCAGCGTGCCTGGGCCGAGGGCCCCGCACGGCAAGACAGGAACGACATGACGTATTGCGTGGCCATGAAGCTCGATGCCGGGCTCGTCTTTCTCTCCGATACCCGGACCAATGCGGGCGTCGATCACGTGAGCACCTTTCGCAAGATGCTCGTGTTCGAGCGCGCGGGCGAGCGCGTGCTCGTCCTGCTCTCGGCGGGTAACCTCGCGCTCACGCAGGCCGTGCGCCAACAACTTGTCGAAGCGCGCGACACCGAAACGCTGTGGAACGCCAAAAGCATGACCGACGTCGCGCGTGTCGTCGGCCAGGCGATTCGAGACGTCCACACACGCGATGCCAAGGCGCTCGAAGCCTTCGGTGTCGACTTCAATTGCAGCTTTCTGCTCGGCGGGCAAATCGCCGGTGCGCCGAGCCGCCTTTATCAACTGTACTCCGCAGGTAACTTTATCGAAGCGTCGTCGGTCAACCCGTACTTCCAGATCGGCGAGTCCAAATACGGCAAGCCCATCATCGATCGGCTCGTCACGCCCGCGACCTCGCTCGACGACGGCGCCAAGTGCGCGCTGATTTCCATGGATTCCACGCTTCGCTCCAACGTCTCCGTGGGGCTGCCGCTCGATCTTCTCGTGTATGAAGAAAACAGCCTGCGCGTGACGCGGTTCGCGTTGCTCGACGACGAAAACGTGTACTACAAGATGATCCACGAATCGTGGGGGGCACGCCTGCGCCAAGTGTTCGACGAACTGCCCGAACCGCAGTGGGCTGCCAGCGAAGTTAGCGTGCCGGCATCGCTGCCGCCACGCGCCGCGCCTCCCGAAGGCGCGCCGGGCGCGGACGACGCGTCCAGCGTGCAGTCGCTCGCGCAAACGTTCTCGCTAAAGATGCCGAGCTGAGCCGTCGCGGCATGACCATAAAAAACGGCGTGACCGCGAAGTCACGCCGTTTTGCCGGGTAGCCAGGGGCCAGAGCCTCAGCGCGACGCTGCGCGCGCCAAGAGCGCGTCGCCTCGGTCACTGCGCCAATATAGCCAGACGCTGATGGCAAGCGTCAGCACTTCAGTGATCAACAGCGTGTACCAGATCGCCGCGCCGCCGAACCCAACATTGAGCAGCCAAAGAATGCCCAGCAGCAACACCCAGCTTCGCAGCATGGCAATGGCCGCCGACGGTCCCGGTGACTCCACGGCCGTCAGAAAGCCCGCCACAATCAAATTGCCGGCTGCGGGCAGAAACGCCAGCGCGTACCAAAGCACCGCGTGCTCGAGAATCGACCACGCCTGAACGCCTGCCGGCAAGAACAGGAACGTCAGCGGGCGAGCCAGTGTAGCCATGGCGACCGCCACCAGCACCGAGAACCCCATCACCGCCATGACGCCGAGCCGGAACGACTCGCGCAACGCGTTCAGATCGCGCGAACCACGGTAGAAGCTGATCATCGGCTGCATGCTTTGCACGAGCGCCACCATCGTCACCGTGGCACCGAGCGTCATGTATTCCAGAATGGCGTAGGCGGCCAGCCCGGGCTCGCCAAAGTTCCACAGAATGACGCGATTGAACGCGAACACGGTCACCGCCGGGGCGATCGCCCCCAGAAACTCCGAGGCGCCGTTGTACATCACGCGCCAGATATGGACTTCGGTGTCTGCGAAAGCCCGCGATGCAGGCACGACCTTCTTGGCCAGCACGAAGTGATAGGCGAGCATCACGCTGCTGGAGACCATCATCGACAAGCCGGTGGCGAGCGACGCCCCGTACATGCCCATCTCCTTCACCACGATGAACCAATAGTCCAGCGCCACATTGGCGAGCGCGCCAAGAAACATCGCGTACAGTCCGAATCGCGCCGCCGGCGCGCCTTCCACGCGCAGGAACAGCTCCATCGCGTAAAGACCGTTCGCGAAAAGCACGAACCAGCCCCATCCCGACAGAAAGCCCACCACGTGTTGTGTAATTTCGCCGTGTGCGCCGAGCGCAGCGGCGATTTCGTGACGGAAGTACAGCACCCCGGCGCTCATCGCGATACTGAAGGCGAGCATCACCCAGAGCACCTGCGAGAATGCGCGACGCGCCTGTGCGTCGCGTCCCTCTCCCAACAAGCGGGCAATGAGCGTGGCGCCGCCCACACCGATCATGACACTGAACGCATACGGGACATACAGCAACGGGACGACGAGATTGAGCGCTGCCAATGCCTGTTCGCCGACGTATCGACCGATGAAGATCCCGTCGATCAACGTGTAGACCGTGTATACCCAGCCGGAAAGAATGGTTGGAATCGCGAGCGACGTAAATTGTTTGAGCAGCGGCGTCCTTGTGCCCTGCGTGGATTGATGAAGAGTGGAATGAGACATGGTCCCCCCGATGACATATCGCCGCGTCGTGTCGGGACGCAGCTCACCGTGGCTTGCACATCGAAACTTCGAGATGGGAGATCGATCGGGCACGCGCAAGCGACGGCGCACCCGTCCCGCCCGCAACATCACGCGCAGCAGTGGCGCGCAGACGTCGTCAGGCAGTCAGATCGGACGGCGGAAACATTGCCTGGTGCAGATGCACCCAGACAACGCCTTGCCGGGAAGCGGAGAAAAGCAGGAAATTCATGATGTCTGATTCGTGATGCGCCTGCCGCTGTCGGCATCGCACCCGTAGTTTGACGTGATGGGAAGGTTGAGCGGATGCCGCCTTCGCAAATACGTCACGCCCGGACTGCCGGACGCGTACTACAGACCTGCGTACCCGTACCGAAGTTCCCAAGCGATTGTTTTGTCGGGGAACAGTCGCAAACGTGCACGTCACTTTCACCGCTTACAACGCCGTGCAGTGCATCAGCGCAACCTAACGCGATGACGTAAAAAAACGGGGCGCCGAAGCGCCCCAACATGGGTCCAGCAAGAAAGACGTTCGTGAAGGTTACTGCTGCGCGCCGCCGTTGAACCACGCGGCGATCTTCTGGCGTTCGTCGTCGGTCATCTGGGTCACGTTGCCCAAAGGCATCGCCTTGAGCGCCACCGCCTGCTGATAGATCCGCTGGGCGTTTTGCGAAATCTCGGCCGGCGTATCGAACATCACCCCTGCCGGTGCGCTGCCCATCATCGTCGGCTTGGCCGAGTGACACGTCGCGCAGCGTTGCGTCAGGATCGGCTGGATTTCCGAGAGCTTCACGTTCGACGCCACCGCTTCGCCATGCGCACCTGCGGCGGGCGTCGGGGCAGGGCGCGGTGCGGCGAACACGGCGACCCCGGCGAGCAGGGCCGCGCCCGCGACCGGCAGCACGTACAGATTCTTCCCCGCGTGACGCAGCACGAAGAACTGACGAATCATCGCGCCCGCAGCCATGATGATCGAAAGAATCACCCAATTGTGCGGATTGCTATACGTGAACGCGTAGTGGTTGCTGATCATGATGAACACGACCGGCAATGTGAAATACGTGTTGTGAACCGAGCGCTGCTTGCCCAGCTTGCCCCAGATCGGGTTCGGCACCTCGCCTTTCGACAGCGCATCGACGCTCTTGCGCTGTCCCGGGATGATCCAGAAGAACACGTTTGCCGACATCGACGTCGCCATCATGGCGCCGACAATCAGGAAGGCCGCGCGCCCGGCAAAAATATGCGTCGTGGCATACGTCGCGGCGACCACGAACAGCGCAACCGCAATGCCCAGCACCCGTTCGTTCTTGCCCAGCATGCGGCACAGGAAATCGTAGACAAACCAGCCGCCAATCAGAAACGCCACCGCAAGACCCACCGCCTGACCCGGCTGCAGATCCATCACGGTCTTGTCGATGAGATACGTCTGCGGCTGCAGCAGATACAGCGCACAGAACAGGCCAAAGCCCGAGAGCCACGTCGTATACGACTTCCACTTCGACCAGTGCAGGTCTTCCGGCATCTGCGGAGGCGAGTTCAGGTACTTTTGCGCGTGGTAGAAACCGCCCCCGTGCACCGACCACATCTCGCCGAACACGCCCTTTTGCTTGTCGTCGGCCGCCTTCGGCGGCTTCAGACCATTGTCCAGCATCACGAAATAGAACGACTCGCCAATCCAGGCGATGGCCGCTATCACATGCAGCCAGCGCAACAACAGATTGACCCAGTCGGTAATAAACGCTTCCATCTTATGTTCTCCTCAACTGCCTGACGTTCACGCTCGCGCTTATCAACTACCGCGATACGTGGAAAAGCTCCACGGCGACACCAGAAGGGGCACGTGGTAATGCTGGGAAGGCTCGGCCACACCGAAACGCAGCACAACGCGATCCACGAAGCGCGGCGACGGGACGTCCACGCCCTGGGCGGCGAAATAGTCACCTGCATGGAACACGAGTTCATATTCGCCCGCGACGAATTCCTCGCCTTCGAGCAGCGGCTTGTCGCAACGGCCGTCGTGATTCGTCTGCACGTCGCGCAGCGAGCGGCGCTCGCCGTCCACACGCCATAGCTCGACACGGATGCCCGCGCCTGGCTTGCCGTGCGATGTATCAAGTACGTGGGTAGTCAGTCGTCCCATGATGTCTCCTGTGATGGATGGATGCATTGTAGGGAGATGGCGGCGTGGCAACGGGCGCAATACCAAAGATAAAAACGCGCACATACCACGCCACGCCGGACAAATACGTGACAGGCATCCCTGCGACATGCCGACGTGCTCAGCGTACCCCGCATGCCCTGCGATGGGGATTTTTGGGAGCACTATTTGTTTCGTTTATCCGCCGTATAACGCCGTGCATATGATGTGTGTCCGCCACTGGACGCGCATCGCCCGGAAAGCCCAATGGCGACGTACCTGCCTCGGGAAAACCCGAGCGGCAAGATAAGCATTCAGGCATACGTTCCATGAAAAAAACACTATAGCCTCCGACGGTCTTGTCGCAAAAGGCGTCGACCTGCACCATTGAGTCACCCAAAAATAGCAATCAAACAGCCCCCCTTGGGACGGAGACGAAATGAGTGTGACAACCAACACCGTGGATCCGGTCGACGAGCGACTGCCGATCGGAAAACTGTTCATGCTGGGCCTGCAGCACGTGCTCGTGATGTATGCGGGGGCGGTCGCCGTGCCGCTCATCATCGGCGGCGCCCTTGGCTTGCCCAAGGACCAGATCGCTTTTCTCATTTCCGCCGACCTGATGTGCTGCGGCATTGCCACGCTGATCCAGAGCGTGGGCGTGGGTCGTTTCGGCATTCGCATGCCGGTCGTCATGGCCGTCACGTTCGCCGCGGTCGGTCCAATGCTCGCGATCGGCACCAATCCATCGCTCGGGTTGCCCGGCATTTTCGGGGCGACCATCGCCGCCGGTATCATCGGCACGCTGCTCGCGCCGGCCGTTGGCAAGCTGCTGCGCTTCTTTCCGCCCATTGTCACGGGCATTGTCATCACGTCGATCGGCCTGACCATCATCGGCGTGGGGATCAATTGGGCGGCGGGCGGGGTGGGCAATCCCGATTACGGCGACCCGGTCTACCTGGGGGTGTCCTTCGCGGTCCTCATCTTCATCTTGTTGATCACGCGCTTCGTGAAGGGCTTCTTCTCGAACATTGCCGTGCTGCTCGGTATTCTGTTTGGCTTCGCCATTGCGTTGATGCTTCACAAAGTCAATTTCGACGGCCTCGATCAGGTGAAGTGGTTCGACGTCGTGCTGCCGTTCCATTTCGGCATGCCGGTGTTCGATCCGTGGGCGATTGTGACGCTCACCATCGTGATGCTGATCACGTTCATCGAATCGACGGGCATGTTCCTGGCGCTTGGCGAGATCGTGGGCAAGCCGGTCGACGAGAAGGCGCTGGTCGCCGGTCTGCGTGTCGACGGCTTGGCCACCGTGATCGGCGGCCTGTTCAATACGTTCCCACATACCTCCTTTTCGCAGAATATCGGCCTCGTGGGCGTGACGGGGGTGAAAAGTCGTTGGGTGTGCGTGGCGGCGGGCGCCATCCTGCTCGTGTTCGGCTTCATTCCGAAGATGTCGGTGGTGGTGGCCTCGATTCCGCAATTCGTGCTGGGCGGCGCCGGCGTGGTCATGTTTGGCATGGTGCTCGCCACGGGCATCAAAATTCTGTCCAAGGTCGACTACTCGAACAACCGCTATAACCTGTACATTGTGGCCATCAGCATCGGCATGGCGATGATTCCGGTGGCGTCGAACAAGTTCTTCGCGAAGATGCCGGAACAACTCGCGCCGTTGCTCCACAGCGGGATTCTGCTGGCCACGCTCTCGGCAGTGATTCTGAACGCCTACTTCAATGGCTTCAAAGCGCCGGCCGCCAATGGCCACGGCGAGCAGAACGAGGCGGCGATGGGACTGGAGGCGCATTGATGAAAACGCTGCTCGTCACGAATGCCGACGTGCTGGTCACCATGGATGCGGGCCGCCGCGAAATTGCCCGAGGCGGCCTTTACATCGAGGACAACCGAATCGTGGCGGTCGGCACCCGCGATACGCTGCCCGACACGGCTGACGACGTGCTCGATCTGACCGGGCACGTCGTGATTCCCGGCCTGGTCAACACGCATCACCACATGTATCAGAGCCTCACGCGCGCCATTCCGGCGGCGCAGGACGGCGAACTGTTCAACTGGCTGACGAACCTGTATCCGGTGTGGGCGAACCTCACGCCGGAGATGATCCGCGTTTCGACCCAGACGGCCATGGCCGAGTTGCTGCTCTCGGGCTGCACCACGTCGAGCGACCACCTGTACATCTACCCGAACGGTTGCAAGCTCGATCACAGCATCGAAGCGGCCGCCGAGATCGGCATGCGCTTTCATGCCAGCCGTGGCAGCATGAGCGTCGGGCAGAGTCAGGGCGGGCTGCCGCCCGATCGTGTCGTGGAGCGCGAAGACGACATTCTCACCGACACGCAACGTCTCATCGAGACGTACCACGACGCAGGTCGCTACGCGATGCTGCGCGTGGTCGTGGCGCCGTGCTCGCCGTTTTCCGTGAGTCGTGACCTGATGCGCGAGTCGGCGACGATGGCGCGTCACTACGGCGTATCGATGCATACCCATCTGGCGGAGAACGTCAACGATATCGCCTACAGCCGCGAGATGTTCGGCATGACGCCGGCCGAGTACGCGCAGGATCTGGGCTGGGTCGGCCACGATGTCTGGCATGCCCACTGCGTGCAACTCGACGACGCGGGCATCGCGCTGTTCGCCAGGACCGGCACCGGCGTGGCGCATTGCCCGTGTTCGAACATGCGGCTCGCATCGGGCATCGCCCCGATTCGACGGATGCGTGACGCGGGCGTGCCCGTTGGGCTGGGGGTGGACGGATCGGCGTCGAACGATGCGGCCAACATGATCGGCGAGGCGCGCCAGGCATTGCTGCTGCAACGCGTGGGCTTCGGTCCGAGCGCGATGACCGCGCGCGAGGCCCTGGAGATCGCTACGGTGGGGGGCGCGCGCGTGCTGGGGCGAGACGACATCGGCGTGCTCGCGCCCGGCATGGCGGCGGACTTCGTGGCGTTCGACACACGTGGCATCGGCATGGCGGGTGGCCTGCACGATCCGGTGGCGGCGCTGGTCTTCTGTAATCCCGGACAAGCCGCCTACAGCGTGGTGAACGGGCGGGTGGTGGTGCGCGAAGGGCGTCTGGCGACGCTCGACCTGCCGTCGCTCGTCACGCGTCACAACGCGCTGGCGCGGCAACTGGCCGAGGCATCCCGATAAGGCCCTGCCGCACCGGCCGCACCTTCACGGTGTGCGGCGCGGCGCGGCAACGGGCCGGCGGGACGTCGGGGGTGGTGTGCCTGGACTCCGGGCATGCTGCCGTGCGGTTCGGCGGAGCGGTGGGGGCCGCTCCGCCGGTAAAAACCTCGCGGGAGCCCCGAGGCGAATCGATGGCGCAGGTAAGCGCGGGTAACGGCAGGTGACGACTGCGGCGACGGCCTAGGTCTGGGGGCGCATCTCAAGCAACGTCCGCGTGGCGTCGGAGATGACGCTGCGTAGCCAGCGCACCTCATCCGAATAGTGCGTGCGTTCGTGCCACAACTGGTAATACTGCATCGGCGGGAAGTCGATGGGCGCTTCGAGCACGGTGAGCGGCAGAAACTCGGCGTAATAGTCGGCGAACAGGCGCGTCGTGGTGAAGATCAGATCGGATTTGAGCAAAACGTAAGGCGCCAGATTGAAATACGGAATCGTCACGACCACATTGCGCTTCAGGCGCTCGCGCGCGAGGTGCATGTCGATCGCGCCGCGTTGCGCAACGGAATAGGGCGTCGGAGCGAGATGCGGGCTGGCGAGATACTGGTCGAGTGTGAGGCCGCGTTTGGCGTAGGGGTGCGTATTGCGCACCAGGCAAACGATCTGATCGACGAACAAGTTCGAGAGGTGAAGCTGCTCCGGCGGCTCGGGCCAGTTGCCGATCACGATGTCGACCTTGCCGTCTTCGAGGGCGTGCTCATAGTCGAAGGCGGGCCCCAGCGAATGGAGTTCGAGCTGGGCGTTGGGTGCCTGCTGGCGAAAGCGCTCGACGACTGTCGGTACGAATAGCGTATTCAGATAGTCGGGCGAGCCGATGCGGAACGTGCGTACTGTCGTCGCCGGATCGAAATTCGATTGCTGAACCGTGATGCGCTCAATCTCGCGCAAAGCGTTCTGTGTGGGCTCCAGCAGCGATTGACCGTACTCCGTGGGCACCATGCCCGATTTGCCGCGCACCAGCAGCGGATCGCCGGTGATGTCGCGCAACCGCCGCAGCGCCGCGCTGATCGCCGGCTGCGACTGGTTCAGCTTGACGGCCGCGCGCGTCACGCTGCGCTCGATCAGCAAGGTATGAAGGACGCGCAGCAAATAAGTGTCAATCGGTTCGCGGTTCTGGCTCATAAGGAATATAACAATCCGCATATGTCGGACTGTGAATTGCATAAGGAAATCATTATGAAGCACAATTCCCATACGCTTCTATAGCGGAAAGCCCCTACCGGCGACCTTGGCGCCTGTCGTTCGCGAGGCGACAGGCGCTGTAACAACGTTAATCGCGGGCTGGCTGCACGGTCGGGTCCCACGCGAGTTTGCCCGCGTCGGGGGCGGCGACCGACAGCGGCTGCTGTGCCGAGCCCGCGTAAAACACGAGCAGTTCGGCACCGGCATCGCCCGTCCGTCCTCGATGGGGCACATCGACCAGTTCCATGATTGTCTGCCCGGCGGTAAACGAGCGTTGTGTGCCGTTATCGGCGCGCTCGACGGTCAACTGGCCCGACGTCACATAGCCAATGGCGGGCATGGGGTGGAGGTGCCAGTCCAGCCGGGTGTTCGGGGCAATGGAGATACGCACGAGCGTGGGTTCAGGAACGCCGCTCGGGTAGGCCGTGTAGGCGGTCTGGTCCCATGATGACGAGGATTTGACGAGGATTTCGGTGCTCACGCCGGAGGGGCGGGCCTCGGCACCGGCCAGCGCCGAGGTCGTCAACAGCGGGGCGGCGCTCAGCAGGGCAAGGAGCGCGCGGCAGCGGGCATGCAAGGCGCGTGAGGCGGTCATCGAAAAGCGGATAGCGGTCATGGCTGGAATGAGAGTGTGGATGTGGGCGATGGAATCGCCGGAGCGAGCCCAAAAAAATCACGAGGAAAGATCGAGGAAAGGGCAGAAAAAGGAAAAAAGCCGGCCGCTCCGGCGTGTTTGACCGCGTCGGTCGGCGCGTTGCGGGTGCTAATGCCGAACCTGCGCAGACTCAAGCGCACGCATACGCGCAGGCACAGGCGCGGACGACGCACCGATTGACGTGGCTTCGGCCAGCGTAAGGCAGTCGATGGCCTGTCGGCCCCTGCGTACGCCACAATTCGGATGCTTCACAACCGCTGGGGGCGGCCCGGGGCGCATGACATGCATCGGTGTTAAAATGTCAGGTTTCGTGGCGCAATTTCGTGCCGCCGCACCTCATCACCCGGATACCACCTGTGCTGTCTACTGCCAATATCACGATGCAATTCGGCGCGAAGCCGCTCTTCGAGAACATCTCCGTCAAGTTCGGCGGGGGCAACCGCTACGGCCTGATCGGCGCCAACGGTTGCGGCAAATCGACGTTCATGAAGATCCTTGGCGGCGATCTGGAGCCGAGCGGGGGCAACGTCATGCTCGAGCCGAACGTTCGCCTGGGCAAGCTCAAGCAGGACCAGTTCGCGTATGAAGAGATGCGCGTGCTCGATGTCGTGATGATGGGACACACCGAGATGTGGGCGGCCATGAGCGAGCGCGACGCCATCTACGCCAATCCGGAGGCGACGGACGACGACTACATGCACGCGGCCGAGCTCGAGGCGAAGTTCGCCGAGTACGACGGCTACACGGCCGAAGCGCGTGCCGGCGAACTGTTGCTCGGCGTGGGCATTCCGACGGACCAGCATCAGGGGCCGATGAGCAATGTTGCGCCGGGCTGGAAGCTGCGGGTGCTGCTCGCGCAGGCGTTGTTCTCGAATCCGGACGTGCTGCTGCTCGACGAACCGACCAACAACCTGGACATCAACACGATCCGCTGGCTGGAAGACGTGCTCAACGAGCGCAACTCCACCATGATCATCATCTCGCACGATCGCCACTTTTTGAATGCCGTGTGTACGCACATGGCGGATATGGACTACGGCACGCTGAAGATCTACCCGGGCAACTACGACGACTACATGCTCGCCTCGGCCCAGGCCCGTGAACGCCAGATGGCGGCAAGCACGAAGGCGAAGGAGCGTATCGCCGACCTGCAGGACTTCGTACGTCGTTTCTCGGCGAACAAGTCGAAGGCGCGTCAGGCGACAAGCCGTCTCAAGCAGATCGACAAGATCAAGGTGGAGGACATCAAGCCGTCGTCGCGTCAGAATCCGTTCATCCGCTTCGAGTTTGAGAAGAAGCTGCACAATCTGGCGTTCGAATTCGAAGGCATTTCGAAGTCGTACGATCGTCAGATCTTCAAGAACGTCTCCGGCGCCGTGCGCGCAGGCGAACGTGTGGCGATCATCGGCGAGAACGGCGCAGGCAAGACTACGCTGCTTCGCAGCCTGATGGCGGCGTTGCCGGTCGACGCGGGCGATGTGAAGTGGGCGGAGAACGCGAACATCGGTTACATGCCGCAAGACACGTCGGAAGCGTTTCCGCAAGACCTGACGCTCACCGACTGGATGACGCAGTGGGGCAAGGAGGGAGACGACGATCAGGTGATTCGTGGCTCGCTCGGCCGTCTGCTCTTCGGTGGCGACGACGTGCGCAAATCGGTGCGTGTGCTCTCCGGGGGCGAGAAGGGCCGCATGATCTGGGGCAAGCTGATGCTGGGCCGTCACAATGTGCTGATGATGGACGAGCCGACCAACCACATGGACATGGAGTCGATCGAGTCGCTGCAGATCGCGCTCGACAAGTATCCGGGCACGCTGGTGTTCGTCTCCCATGACCGGGAATTCGTGTCGGGCCTGGCCACGCGTGTCATCGAAGTGAAGAACGACGGTACGCTCATTGATTACCAAGGCACGTACGACGAATATCTGGCGAGCCAGGGCGTGGAAGTCTGAGTCGCGTTCGGCCTCCGTCGTTCAAACGAAAGAACCCGCTTCGGCGGGTTTTTTCATTGGCGCTGCGGCGTTCCAGTTCGCCGAGCGGTCTGACGGTTCAACCGTCCTTTCCGTCAACCCGCGCCGTCACCAGATAGGGCGCATAGCGCATCAGATAGACGGCAAATGCCGCTAGCCAGCACACGCCCGCTGCGTCAATCCAGACGCTTGTGGCACCCCTCGCCAACCAGGGGCCGAAGACGCGCAAGAGCGCCGCGGCAATGATCAATCCGTAACCGGCCATCTCGAAGCGCCCGGCGATCAGCGCGCGGCCGGTATGTCCCAGTGCCGTGCGCGTGATCATGCCCATGATGGCGCACCCGATCGCGCCGACCGTCAAGGCGTGGATCGCAAGGGAGTGCGCAATCGTTCCAGCCGCCGCGAGCGCCAGAAGCGCAAAGCCGATCGGAATCCACGCATAGGCCACATGCAGGATCGCCAGTATCGGTCGAGGCCCGACACGCCAGGAACGCCATCCTGCCAGCCGGATACCGTGAATCAGCACCGTGAATCCGGCGCACACGATCGTCACGGCGGGCACCGACAGGAATGCATCTGCGAGGAGCGTGATGACGACGCTCGGGGCGGCCAGCGTTTCAATCCATTTCCAGCGCTTCGCGGAATAGCCCGGCACCGCGTTCGTGGTGAACATCGGCACCACGCGCCCCGCGATCACCGTCACGAACATGACGACCAGTCCGATGGCGGCGTAAGCGGCCTGTAATGAGAGATCAACGCGTCCTTGCCACGCCCACCAGTGGAAGAGGGCGTTCAACGCGCCGAAAGCGCCGAGGGCGACGGGGAGAAATAGGTTGCGACGATTGTTCGCCTTGATCAGCACGCGCATCAGCACGATGGCAACCACGGGAAGAAAAAGGGAATCGACGCCCGCAGCGAGCCATTCCGGCCCGTAATAAACAAGTACGCGTCCCGCTGCCCACAAGCCCCACAGCCACATAAGCGGTGCACCCCGAGGCGTATCGAGCGAGGTCCACGCGCGAACCGCGGTGAGCAAAAATCCCACGATGATGGCGGCGAAGCCGCCAAATATCATCTCGTGAACGTGCCAGACGAGGCCGTTCATGGGCGCGGCCCGACCGGCGACCGGATAGCCGTGAAGCGCGGCCAGCCATAGCGCAATGGCCAATGCCGCAAAGCCTGCGCCGCCTAGGTAAAACGAGCGAAAGCCAAGCCGAAGCAGGGGCAGCCCGGGGACCGATTGCGACGATGGTCTCGTGGTGGGTTGGCTGATTGACATCGCGACCTCCGCGATAAGATGTATTGTAAATACATCTTATCGCATCATTGGGCGATCTGGGAGAAATGTCCTTATGGGGGCGGCGTGACGATAGCGTTATTTGGCGAATGGGGCGGGCCCAATACCCTGACGAGAATGCGTGCCTTTTGGACACCCGATGCCGTAGACGCGTTGGCCCGATGTGGGCAATCGGTGCTTGCGTCATCTGAGCGCAACTTAGGAATCGCGGAAGCTGCGTGTCGGAGTCGACTGATTTCGTCGCAGGCGTGCGAGATGCGTGGGCGCGCGGACTACAATGATCGCTCGTCGGGAACCTCCCAGCAGGAGACATCGCATGATCACGTACGACAAATTTTTCATCGACGGCCGGTGGGTGACGCCGGTTGGGCGCGCAACGCTGGACGTCTTTCATTCGGCGGACGGGACGCTCATGGGCCGCATTCCCGAGGGCGCAACGGACGACGTGCAGGCGGCCGTTGCCGCCGCGCTGAATGCGCGCGATCGCTGGGCGGCCACGCCGCCTGCCGAGCGGGCCGTCTACCTGCGCAGGATTGCTGCGGGCCTGAAGGCTCGCACGGACGCGCTCGCGCAAGTCATCACCGGTGAGACCGGCATGCCGATCAAGCTGGCTCGCGCCATTCAGGTGGGCGGACCTGTCTATCACTGGAATCAATACGCTGAATTGGCCGAAACATTCGAATTTGAAGCGCACGTCGGCAATTCGCTGGTGGTGCGCGAGCCGGTCGGCGTGGTGGCGGCGATCACGCCGTGGAATTACCCGCTGAATCAAATCACGCTGAAGGTGGCGCCGGCCCTGGCGGCCGGTTGCACGGTGGTGCTCAAGCCGTCGGAAGTGGCGCCTTTCAACGCATTTATCCTGGCCGAGGTCATCGCCGAAGCGGGGCTGCCGCCGGGGGTGTTCAATCTGGTGACCGGGCTCGGGCCGGTGGTCGGTGAGGCGTTGGCGCGGCATCCGAACGTCGACATGGTGTCCTTTACGGGATCGACGCGGGCAGGTAAGCGCGTGTCCGAAGTCGCGTCGCAGACGGTCAAACGGGTCGCACTGGAACTCGGCGGGAAATCGGCATCGGTCGTGCTCGACGATGCCGATCTCGCCGCCGCGGTCAAAGGCACGCTCAACGCCTGCTATCTGAATTCCGGCCAGACGTGTTCGGCGCACACGCGCATGCTCGTGCCTGCCTCACGTTATGAGGAAGTCAAGGCATTGGCGAAGGAGGCTGTCGCGCGCTTCACGCTGGGCGATCCGCGCGAGGAAACGACGCGTCTCGGACCGTTGGCGTCCGCCGCACAGCGCGAACGAGTTCAGACCTATATCCGCAAAGGTCTGGCGGAAGGCGCGGAGTTGATCGCGGGCGGGGATGCTGTGCCGGCCGGCTTCGAGGCGGGGTTCTTCGTACAGCCGACGGTGCTGGGCCGCGTGGCGCCCGACGCGACGGTCGCGCAGGAAGAGATTTTCGGTCCGGTGCTCTCGATCATCACGTATCAGGACGAGGCCGACGCCGTGCGTATCGCCAACGACTCGATCTACGGGCTGGGCGGCGGCGTGTGGTCGGGCGACGAGGCGCGCGCGGTGCGGGTGGCGCGTCAGATCCGCACGGGACAAGTGGATATCAATGGCGGGGAATTCAACGTGAGGGCGCCGTTCGGCGGATTCAAACAGTCCGGGCACGGACGTGAGAACGGCGTGTACGGCTTCGAGGAGTTCCTCGAGTACAAGTCGCTTCAGTTCAAGGCTGCGAAGTCGTAGAGCGGCTCTCGCAAAAACGCATCGCCTTGCCCTCGCGGGTGATGCGCGCCCACACGGCGGCCTTCTCGGCGTCGGTCAAGAATACCCAGTTCGACACTTCGTCGGCGGTGCGCCCGCAACCCTTGCAGACGTCGTCGAAGAGCGTCGAGCAAACGCCAATGCAGGGGCTGTCGGGGCGGTCGTGCAATTCGGACATAGGGGGCGTGTCGGCCAAAGGCGGGATGGGCGTTCAAAGCAGGCGCCATTATCGCATTGATGGCCCGATTGCCGTTGAATCCCCTACGGCAGGGGCTTGGCGGTGGACATGCTGGTGAGTTTCAGGTGGGGGCTGGGGCCGGCCCAAGGGATAGCCATAAGGACGATTTATGTTGCGTAGCTGGCAACTGTTTGCGCTGGGCTCGGCGTTCTTTGCCGCGCTGACGGCGGTTTTCGGAAAGCTCGGGGTGGCGCAGGTCAACTCGAACATGGCCACGCTGATACGCACGGTCATCATCTTCGCCGTGACATTGGCGATCGTGGGCATGCGCGGCGAGTGGCAGCGGCCGGCGAGCCTGAGCGCAAACACATGGTTGTTTCTGGTGCTCTCCGGCGTGGCGACCGGTTTGTCGTGGCTTTGCTACTTCCGTGCGCTGCAGTTGGGGCCCGTGTCGGGCGTTGCGCCGCTCGACAAGCTCAGCGTGGCGATGGCGATGATCATTGGTTGGAGCGTGCTCGGTGAACCGTTCTCGCTCAAGGAAGCCCTTGGCGGTGCGCTGATCGTCGCGGGCGCCCTCGTGCTGGTGTTCTGAGCTTTTGCTGGGGATGATGTCGACGCGGGGCACCGGGCGGCGGTCCGGTGACGATCCGCCCCAGCCGGACGTTCGCTTGGCTACCAGCGGAATACGCTATACCCGATCCGCACCTGCGACCGAGAGTGGCGGTTGTAGTCCAGCATATCTTCGCCATAACCGGTGAAGTAACCGAGCCACAGGTAGCCGCCGGTGCCCGGTATCAGCTTGCCCAGCGGATAGGTCACCTGCAGGTCCACGCTGCCATAGTTGCGTTTCATGCCCTTGCGCAAGGTCGCGCCGATCTGCCACCCGTTCGGTTTGCCCCACAACACGAGCAGATCCAGGTAGCCGCGGTAGTCCTGGATGTCGGGGTTGTCTTTCTTTTCGAGATACGCATAGAGCTTCGGCGCCACCGTCCAGTGGTACTCGGCGGGATTGCCGAACTTGAAGATCGGTTTGACGAACAGTGTGTTGATGCTGCGAGAATCCTCGCCCGCCTTGCCGTTGGACTCGTGCTCGAACCCTGCCGCGACGCCCAGCGACGAGAACCAACTCGCGCGCACGCCGGTGTCGGGGACGTAGTAGAAGAGGCTTGGCCGATAGTTCGAGTCGCGAAACGGGGCCGATTCGGCCTCCAGATCCCAGACCGATAGCTGCGTATAGCCGAAGTACAGGTTATCGAGGAAGGCCTTCGAGGCGGGATTTTCCGGCTTGAGGATATGGAACTTGAAGCTGAGCTGGAAGCGTGCGTTGGCGTCGCCATTCTTTCCGAATGCGATGTACATCGGCTCATTCGAGGAGATGCGCGCAAACTCGGCGTCGCTGGTCGGTGCAATCGCGTCGGGAGCGGTGCTGGCGAGGGCGTCGGAGGCGGCCGCGGTGAGCGCAGCGGCTGACGCGGACGCACCGACTGCGGTACCCGGCACGGCACCGCTGCCGCGTGGGACCGGGGTGGCGGCGACCATCGGCTGGGTCGGTGCGGCACGATCGAGCACGATCGTGGTGGTCGAGGCATCCCAATCGACCGGCTCGACGCGCACCGAGCCGCGTAGCTCCTTCGGCAGGTCGGCGGCGTATGTGATGCGCCGGAACTGGCCGCTCGAGAGTGTCACGTGCGCGGGCGCGAGTGCCGCGCGCTTGAGGGAGATCAGCGTGGGTTTAAAGTCGTCGTTCGAGATACGCACGACGATCTTGTTCGGCAACGCGAGCGTCTTGTGCCCCGGGCCGTCGTGCGTGGCCAGCAACGTCAGTTGCAACGGCGCACCGCCCGAGAGGGCGCGCGGGGGTTGCAAGAGCGATAGGTCGGCACGTGCCGCGGTGCTCAGGGTCAGGCAGAGGGTGGCGGCAACGAGTGAAATGGCGCGAAACGGTGATGGGGCGAATGCATCGGGATTCGTCTTGGGCATCGGACCTGTCTGGGTTGGCGACCCCGGGCCCGTGAGCCCGATGTCTGGGTCGACTCGCCCCGGGCGTAGCCGGGGCGGGCTTTCGGTGGACGGCGACGATTGCACCGCGCACCGACCCGGGGGGGCCGGTTGAAGGCGGCGGGCGCGCTTACAGCCGCCCGTGCCAGTCGCGGATGAACGTCTCGATGTGTCCTGGCGGTAGGGGGCGCGTGCAATGATACCCCTGCCATGCGTGGCAACCCATCGACGCGAGCGCATCGCGCTGGGCAATGGTTTCGACGCCTTCCGCCACCGTCTCGATTTCGAGCTTGCGAGCAATGGCGATGATGGCGCGAATCAACTCGGTGTCGTAGCCGCCAAGCAGCACGCCGGCCACGAACTGGTAGTCGATCTTGACGGTGCCGAACGGCCAGCGCTTGAGCCGCACAAAGCTTGAATAGCCGGTGCCGAAGTCATCGAGCGAGAGGCGCACGCCCATCGCCACGAGTTCGTTCATCAGCGTTGCAGCCTCGTCGAGGTGCGAGATCAGCGACGACTCGGTGATCTCGATTTCGAGCTTGTCCGGCGGGACTCGATGGTGCTTGAGGGCGTAGCGGATCGTGTCCAGGGTGTGCACGCGCATTTGTTGCGCTGACAGGTTCACCGCCACACGCGGATACTCGTGACCGTTCGTATGCCATTGATCGAGCTGACGGCAGGCTTCGTGCAGTGTCCAGTCGCCGATCGGGCCGATCACGTCGCAACGCTCGGCAGCCGGGATAAATTCGCCCGGCATGATCAGTTCGTCGTCGCGCTGCCAGCGGATGAGCGCCTCGAGTCCGGTCAGCCGGTGCGTGCGCATGTCGATCTGTGGCTGGTAGTGCAGCCGGAATTCCGACCCCGACAGCGCGCGCTCGATGGCGTTGCGCCAGTGATGTTCGTTGCCGGCTTCGTCCGGCGGATTGACACTGTCTGTGGGCGTCGCCGGGGCTTCGGTCACGAGAAACCGCGAGGCGCTCTCGCGAATCGCCTGGTCGGCGACATCCGACGTGTGCTCAAGCAGTGTGGCGGGCCACACCGGCACCTGGGGCAGATGGGTGATCCCCGCCGAGATGATCGGGTAGAGCAGGCCGTCACCGCAGGGCACCGGCGATTCGCCGGCGCGAATGAAGCGGCGGGTGATCTGTATCGCCGCGTCGCGGCTGCCGAGATCGCGCAGCAAGATGGCGATCTGCTGATCGGAC
This sequence comes from Pandoraea cepalis, assembly GCF_902459665.1. Lineage (GTDB taxonomy): Bacteria > Pseudomonadota > Gammaproteobacteria > Burkholderiales > Burkholderiaceae > Pandoraea > Pandoraea cepalis. Next base: position 20,686 of record NZ_CABPSL010000012.1, read on the forward strand.
ACGCGACCGATGATGTCGCGGCGACGAATGCGCGAACCGACGCGAAACGCAACGGTGGCGAGCAGATCGGCGTCCGAAATGGCCGGTTGGCGGGTCGCCATGCGCTGACCGCGGCCCACGTGCAGCACGACCAGCGCACAATGGCAGCCCGGCGGGTTTGGTGTGCGCAACTCCAGGCTAAGGGCGCGCAGGAGCCGCTGGCGATCCAGCAGTAGGTCGGCGAGCACGACTTGCCGTCGCAACGCGTTGGTATCGTTCATCTCGGCAAGCAGGCAGACGTCGCCCGTAAGGTTGAACGTTTGTCATCGCCGCGGGCAGCGCCACCCGGCAGAGGAAGCTCACGCGTCGAACAGGTCGTGCCGCCAGAAAGCCCTTGAATCATGTTCTGCATAAGACGCGAAAATGTGTCGGCCGTCGTGCGAGGAGGCGGATAAGGCTTGCCGGCCATGGCACCGCGTTCCTCGCGCTCGGGCAGACCGCGCACTAGGCGTGGCCCGACAAGAAGCTCGTGCCCGGTCGGGAAACCGGGTCCTATGTCCATTAACGGCACCCGTCGTCGAAAATTGAGTTCGGGTTTTACCTATGGCCGGGACGACTGGGTTGCGCCAGCCACTCGCGACCGCGAAGCATGACATCCCAATAAATCTTTGGCAGCACGTACTTTTTCAGCATCCACGCGATACGGTTCGCTTTCGTGCCGTCGAGGGGGAACGTGGGCATGAGCTTGCCGCCATAGCCAAATTCCGCGAGCACGATCTTGCCGTGTTCGACCGTGAGCGGACAAGCGCCATAGCCGTCGTAGTGCATGGGCAGCGGGCGGCCGTCCATGGCGGCGAGCAGGTTCTCGGCAACGACAACCGCCTGCTTGCGTGCGGCGGCCGCCGTCTTCGCGTTGGGTGCGGAGATGGCATCGCCCGCGCCGAAAATATTGGCAAAGCGCGCGTGGCGCAGTGTGGCCGGATCGACTTCGCACCAGCCGGCCGCGTCGGCCAACGGGCTTGCGCGCAACACATCCGGTGCACTTTGCGGCGGGACGACGTGCAGCAAGTCGAAGGGCTTGTCGACGAATTGCGATTGACCGTCGGCGTCGAAAATCTCGAAGCGGGCCACGCGACGTTCGCCATCGACCGCCCGCAGGTGCGAGAGATGATTGAGCGAAATCTCGTAGCGCTTGACGTATTCCATGAGCGCGGGGATGTAATCCTTCACGCCAAAAAGGGCCGGGGCCACAAGATGGAATTCAATCTTCGTCTTGTTGTGCACACCGTTCTGACGCCACGTGTGTGCCGACAGATACATGGCCTTTTGCGGTGCCCCTGCGCACTTGATCGGCATCGGCGGTTGCGTGAACAGCGCATTGCCACCCTTGAAGTCACGCACCAGCGACCACGTGTAGGGCGCGAGATCGAAGCGATAGTTGGACGTGACACCGTTACGTCCGAGCGTGTCGGTCAGGCCGTCGATGGCCTCCCAGTTCAGTTGCAGGCCCGGCGCCACGATGAGGTAGCGATAGCCGAGGCGACGACCGTCCGAGAGCAGGATTTGCTGGTGGTCCGGCGCGAAAGCGGTGACAGCCGCCTGAATCCACGTCACGCCGTTGGGAATGACGCTCGACATCGGACGCGCCGTGCGTGCCGCATCGAACTCGCCGGCACCGACGAGCGTCCAGGCCGGCTGGTAGTAATGCGTGTCGGCAGGGTCCACGATCGTGATCGAGAGCGACGGACGGCGGCGTCGCAGACTGGCCGCCACGGAAATCCCCGCCGCCCCGGCACCCATGATCACGATGTCGGCGGTGCTTTCCGTCGCGGGGGTGGGCGTAGCGGATACATCGCTGGACATAAGGTCTCCGACAAATAAGCAAAATTGAAACGGATGCCGACATATCGATGGCCATCCTGAACGCCGCGCGATGGCGGCTCACACGAATAGGTTCCTACCTGCGTGTTCGTGTGCGGGACATTGTATATAGAAACCGTGTCGGTTTGCCCTTGTTTTCAGGGGAAATGCCGCCATTCTTCATAATCGTCGCCACGTTCAGGGTGAACCGAGCCGAGGTTGGCGAGCGAGTGGCGAGCACGCGCGAGGTGCTGTCAAGGCGTGCACACTTTGTCGTGACAGGTGATGCCGATACCCGCAGGCGTTGGCAGAGGGGCGCCGCAGGACAGCGACGCCCGCGACGCTCACATGGGCGAGTGATTGTGGTCGCAGGCGACTTCGATCGGATCGGTTTCGCTGTGGCACGCGCAGGCTTCGCCATGCGCGCCTTGCATGAGGGCACGCAAGATGCCGCAATCGCTGGTTTCGTGGCGGCTATGGCATTGCGCCTGAAGGTGCAGCAACTGTTGTTCGAGCGCCTGCAACTCGTGAATGCGGGCATGCACGCGAGTAAGGTGGGCTTCGATCAACTGGTTCGCGTCTTCGCACGTCACGTTCGTGTCGTGGGCGAGTTCGCCGAGTCGTTTCGCATCGGCGAGCGGCATGTCGAGCGAGCGGCAGTGGCGGATGAAACGCAGCGCTTCAAGATGGTCGTCGCCGTAGGCGCGATACCCGGCGTCCGTGCGCGGCGGGGCCGCCAGCAGGCCTGCCCGCTCGTAATAGCGGATCGTTTCGACATCGGTGCCCGCCGCGCGGGCCAGTTCTCCGATTTTCATGCTTGACTCCGTAGTGACTACAGGGTTTTGAATGGAGGGTAACACGAATCAGTCAATCAGGAGTTCCCATGTCCCACCCCTCGGATTCGGCCCGTCTGGCCGGCTCGACGGCGACAGATCACCCCACGCATGACTCCGGTCATCGTCACGATCACGGGCATCGGCACGACCCCTCGCACGCCAACGATAGCGAACACGGCCACTCGCACGGCCACTCGCACGACCACGACCGCGAACATGCACACGATCATGTCGCCCCATGCGCCCCAAGTTCCGCGCATGCGCACGACGATGCGTCGTGTTGCGCAGACGCTGCGCGTTTTGCGCCGGACGAACCGATGCCAGCGACGGGGGCGCCGCAGGCCCGTTTCCGAATCGATCAGATGGATTGCCCGACGGAAGAGCGTCTCATCCGCGATCAGCTTGAGCATCGGCCCGGCGTCGATGCGCTGTACTTCAACCTGCTCAAGCGAGAATTGACGATCGTTTTCGACGACAACGCGTCGTCGACCGACGTTGCCCGGCATGGGGAGGCGGTCGCCGACACCTTGCGAAAGCTTGGCATGACGCCGGTGCCGCTGGCCGCCGGCGACACCAATGCACCGCCGCCCCCCGCGAGCCGAAAGGCAGACATTGCCCGTCTGGTGGCGGGCGTCTTGCTGGCTGCGGCAAGCGAGATCGCGGTCTGGTCCGGCGTGCCTGAGCACAGTCCCTGGGTCGGCGCTGTGGTCGTGGCCGCCATTCTCGCGTGCGGACTACCAACGCTCAAGAAAGGCTGGATCGCGCTGCGTCACCTCACGCTGAACATTCATTTCCTGATGTCGCTCGCTGTGATTGGCGCGATGTGCATCGGTCAATGGCCGGAAGCGGCGATGGTGATCGTGCTGTTCGCCTTGTCGGAAAAGCTCGAAGCCGCATCGCTCACGCGTGCCCGCCGCGCCGTCGAAGCGCTGATGCGCCTGGCGCCCGATCGGGCGTCCGTCGAACAGCCGGACGGTACCTGGTTGGATGTGCCCTCGGCGTCACTTGCGGTGGGCACGCGCGTGCGTGCACGGCCGGGGGATCGCATTGCCATCGACGGCGTGATCGAGCAGGGCAGTTCGGCGCTCAATCAGGCGTCGATCACTGGGGAGAGCGTCCCCGTCGACAAGACGGTGGGCGACGAGGTCTACGCGGGCAGCATCAACGAAAGCGGTTTGATCGTGTATCGCACGCGCGTTGCGCCGGGCGATACGACGCTTGCGCGCATCGTGCGTATCGTGGAGACCGCACAGCAGCAACGTTCACCGACGCAGCGTTTCGTCGACAAGTTCTCGCGGATCTACACGCCGGTTGTCGTGCTGTGCGCGTTGCTCGTCGCGCTCCTGCCGCCGCTGGCCTTCGGTCTGGCATGGTCGCCCTGGATCTACAAGGCGCTGGTGATGCTGGTCATCGCGTGTCCGTGTGCGCTCGTGATTTCTACGCCGGTCACGGTCGTGAGCGGCCTGACGGCTGCTGCTCGTGCAGGCATTCTGATCAAAGGCGGTTCGTTTCTGGAAACCGGCCGTCTGATCCGCGCGGTCGCGCTCGACAAGACGGGCACGCTGACGCGTGGCGAGCCGCGCCTGACCGACGTGGTGCCGTTGGGCGAAACGTCACACGACGAGGCACTTACGCTCGCCGCCGCGCTCGACGCGCAGACCACCCATCCCGTGGCGCGCGCCGTGGTCGACGGTCATACGCGAGCGGGTCTTGGCGCATTACCGTCGGTCACGGAGGTCGAAGCACTCGCGGGAATGGGCGTGAAGGGGCGTGTCGGTCAGACCCTTTACTACCTCGGCAACCATCGTCTGATCGAATCGCTCGGCGTGTGCAATGCGCACGTAGAGGCGACGTTGGCACGTCTCGAGGCGCAAGCCCGCACGGCCATCGTGCTGGCCAGCGAAACGCAGGCGATCGCCGTGTTGGCGGTGGCCGACACGCTGCGCGCGGAAAGCCGTGACGCCATCGCGCGTCTGGCTGCCATGGGTGTTCACACGGTGATGCTGACCGGGGACAATCGTGCGACCGCGGAAGTGATCGGTCGGCAGGCGGGCGTGAGCGACGTGCGTGCCGAAATGCTGCCGGAAGACAAATGGCAGGCGGTGTCGGCCTTGCGAGAGACATACGGGTACGTGGGCATGGTCGGCGACGGTATTAACGACGCCCCTGCGCTCGCAGCCGCCGACGTCGGTTTCGCGATGGGGGTGGCCGGCACCGACAGCGCGCTGGAGACGGCCGACGTCACGCTGATGGACGATGACCTCCACAAGCTGCCGGCCTTCCTGGCGCTGTCGAGGCGTGCCGCAACGGTGCTCAAGCAGAATATTGCCGTGGCGCTCGCGATCAAGGCCGTGTTCTTCGCGCTGGCGGTGGTCGGGCTGGCGTCGCTGTGGATGGCGGTGTTCGCCGATGTGGGGGCCAGTCTGCTGGTGATTGCAAACGGCATGCGCCTGCTGCGCACGAAGGTGGCGTGAGCGCTCAGCGGGCGCGCATGCCGCGCTCCAGCGTGTGCGCATCCGGCAACTGGCCCAGCACGTGCGCCGCGCGGCTTGTGGTGTTGACGATGATCGTATCGAGGCGTCGGATCATGGCACTGCGCTGCGCGTCGTGCAACGGCATGGCTTCGCACATTCGCTGCGCGACGACGGCATCGTTGAGTTGCCCAAGGAGCGTCTGTGCGGCATGCAGTGTGCTCTCGTAGGGCGAGCCGACCGATTTGCGCAGCCAGGGCGCCAACAGTTCGGCGCTGTAACGGGCCTTCTTGATCTTCACGCGCAACGCGTGCAACTGCTCGGTGTCGAGCATGGCCAACTGGCGACAATCCGGAAACAGCGCGATGTATTGGGCGCGCAGCATGTTGCGGGCATGCTGCGCCAACGCGCGCGACCGCTTGCCTGGCGTACGCGAGGGGCGTCGCAATGCCTTGGCCGAGCGAATCTTGCATCGGCCGTCCTCGCGCATCCCGAAGGCGCTGAGCAGCAACCCATGCAATGCCTGTTGGCGCTCGCCGGTCAATGCCGCGGCAACTTGTGCGCGGGCGTCGCGGCGCAGGTGTTCCACGTGCCTGTCCACCTCGGGCCAGTCGATGTCGGGCAAGTCGGCGCGCAACGCGGGTAATGTCGTTGTCACTAACACATCGGTATCTCGCGCAGGGCCCATCGATTGCCCCAGCCAGCGCAATTCCTCGTTCAACCGATGGTGCCAGCGAGGCTTGAGCCACGGCGAAAAGACATCGATCAACGCACGCAGACGACGTATCGCAATTCGCAACTCGTGCACGACCTCGGCGTCGATGGATGCGATGTCGCTGTCTTCGCCCGCCTTCGGTAGCGATGGCCATGGTTGCAGGATCTGGGCGGCGAGGGTGACGAGCAGGCGTGCGGCGGACATGCGCCGCATGCGCCCGGCGCCAAGCGCCGTGCGCGTCTCCGTGGGGGCCTGGCCGGCAGCGGGCGGTCCCTCGATGGCGGCGACGATGGCCGCTGTCGTCACGCGTGTCATGTCACGCAACATAGCATAGTTGCCTGGGGCCAAGCGCCAAGGAAGTCCGATGCGACAGGGTGGCGCGGGGGCTGCGCGAGGTGCGGCGATTCGCAAAAAGCCATCGGCAACGCGCGTCAGGACGGCGGGTGTTGACGGCAGGGGAAGACAACAGGAGAGTCGCTGCCGGAGTGGGGCAGGACACGACGCTGGGAGCGTCTCGTCGCGGGCGCCCGGTGCCCGAGCTGCGGTGTGCAGGACACCCGCGAGGCACGCAGCGTCACATCAGTCGTGGACCTCGCGAGAGGATGACGTGACGCCTATCCATTGCTGCACAGCGCGGCGCGGCCATGCGAGCAAAAAAGATAGGCCGGCCCGAAGGCCGGCCTGCGCGCAACTGGTTTTACTTCTTGTTCACAGCGTCCTTGAACGCCTTGCCAGCCGTGAACTTCACGGTCTTGGCGGCCGGGATCTTGATCGCTTCGCCGGTCTTCGGGTTGCGGCCGGTACGTGCGGCGCGCTTGCCCGAACCGAACGAGCCGAAGCCGATCAACTGGACCGCGTCACCCTTGGCGACGGCCTTCTTGATGGTCTCGAGCAGAGTGTCGAGGGTTTCGCCAGTTTGAGCCTTGCTAGCACCCGTAACACCGGCGACGGCGTCGATCAGTTCCTGTTTGTTCATGTGTGTTTCCCTTGAGAGGTGGTGAATACCGGCGACAACTCTAACACTTTCGCCATTTGGCGAGTGTCGGTGTTGTATCCGCGCCATAAGGCACGCGGCACATGCCAGAAAGTCGCCATCGCGACACGTCACGCAAACGCGATCCTAAGATCCATCCCGTCACGCCTCGAGAGGGCGCCGACACTGGCCGGGCAGCCGCATTATAGAGCCATCGGCGGGCTGTGGGCCAGTGCTGACAACGGTTTGCGGCGATTTTGTTGTGCGATGCCGCGTACTTTCTCGTTCATGATGACAAAAACCCGGTAACTACGGGCATCTCCGGTCATGCGCCGGCGCAATCCCTTGCTGGGCGGGCTTTGGGGGTTTCCCTAGCCGATGGGGGCTTGCGTACTGGCGCGACTTTTGGTTGGCGTCAACTTGCCCCGCGAGCGGCTCGATGCGTCACATCGGTCGGAATACGAAGGACTTCGCGTGTTCGGTCGAGTCGACGCGCTGCGTTGGCGCACGATTCCGCCAAAACCCTTGCGGTCCGATGGGGACAAATGAAAGCAATTCCCGTTTGAGGTAAAATAATGGGGTTTTCCCGCCCAAAACCGGAAGTGCGTCTGCCAGGCGCGCCTGGGGTCCGGGCATCGGGGCCATCAAGGACGGCTCGCGCATTCGCATGTCAGGCGATTCGGGCATTAGTTCCGTCGATGTGCCGCGCCCCGCCCGTCGTCATACGTCAAGCCAATATGAGTACTCAGAATCAACAGACCGTGCTGGAAGTCCACCACTGGACTGATACGTTGTTCAGCTTCAAGACCACTCGCGACGCTTCGTTCCGTTACGTCAATGGCCAGTTCACGATGATCGGGCTGGAAGTGGAAGGCAAACCGCTGCTGCGCGCCTACAGCATGGCGAGCGCGAATTACGAGGAAGAACTTGAGTTCCTGAGCATCAAGGTGCAGGACGGTCCGCTGACCTCGCGTCTGCAGCACTTGAAGCCGGGCGACAAGGTCATCGTTGGCCGCAAGCCGACCGGTACGCTCATCGACGACAACCTGTTGCCGGGCAAGCATCTGTACCTGCTTTCGACGGGCACGGGCCTCGCGCCGTTCATGAGTATCATCCGCGATCCGGAAGTCTACGATCGCTACGAGCACATCATTCTGGTTCACGGCTGCCGCTTCACCAGCGAATTGGCGTATCGCGATCTCATTACGCAGCATCTGCCGGCGCACGAGTATCTCGGTGAGTACGTGCGCGACAAGCTGATCTACTATCCGACGGTGACGCGCGAAGAGTTCGAAAATCAGGGCCGTATCACGGAGCTGGTTGAGTCGGGCAAGATGTTCGCCGACATCGGTTTGCCGGAATTTTCGCCGGAAAACGACCGCATCATGTTGTGCGGCAGCCCGGCCATGCTCAAGGACACCCGCGAGCTGCTGGAGAAGCGTGGCTTCGTGGAAGGCCACAACCACGCCCCGGGGCATTACCTCGTCGAGCGTGCATTCGTCGGCTAAGTCCGTCGGCCCCTATGCTCAAGGCAGCGCTTGCTTCCTTGGGACGAAAAAAAACCGCTCAATCGAGCGGTTTTTTTTGTCATCGCAACCGGTTAGAACTGGTTCATGGTGTTGTCTTTCCCCGCTGCCTTGAGGGCCGCAGCGCCGCTGAAATACTCCTTGTGGTCGTCGCCGATGTCCGAGCCGGACATATTCTGGTGCTTCACGCAGGCGATGCCCTGGCGAATTTCCTTGCGCTGCACGCCGGCCACATAGCCGAGCATGCCCTGATCGCCGAAGTATTCCTTGGCCAGGTTGTCGGTCGACAGTGCGGCGGTGTGGTACGTCGGCAGTGTGATCAGGTGGTGGAAGACACCGGCTTCGCGCGCCGCATCGGCCTGGAACGTGCGAATTTTTTCGTCGGCGACGGCCGCCAATTCGGTGTCATCGTATTCCTCGCTCATCAACTGGCCGCGCTCGTAGGCTGAGACATCCTTGCCGGCCGCCTTCATCGCGTCATACGTCTGCTGGCGGAAGTTCAAGGTCCAGTTGAACGATGGGCTGTTGTTGTACACCAGCTTGGCGTTCGGGATCACTTTGCGAATCTCGCTGACCATGCCGGCGATCTGGGCGATATGCGGCTTTTCGGTTTCGATCCACAGCAGGTCGGCGCCGTTTTGCAGTGCGGTGATGGAATCCAGCACGCAGCGTGCTTCGCCAGTGCCAGTGCGGAACTGGAACAGGTTGCTGGGCAGGCGCTTGGGACGCAGCAGCTTGCCGTCGCGCTTGATGACGACGTCGCCATTGCCGAGGGCATCCGCCGAAATTTCGTCGCAATCAAGGAAGGAATTGTATTGGTCGCCCAAGTCGCCCGGCGTGTGGGTCACGGCGATCTGCTTGGTCAGGCCGGCGCCCAGCGAGTCGGTACGGGACACGATAATGCCGTCGTCCACGCCCAGTTCCAGGAAGGCGTAGCGAATCGCGCGAATCTTGGCGAGGAAGTCTTCGTGCGGCACGGTGACTTTGCCATCCTGGTGACCGCATTGCTTCTCGTCGGACACCTGATTCTCGATCTGAATGCAGCATGCGCCGGCTTCGATGAACTGCTTGGCCAGCAGGTAGGTGGCTTCCGCGTTACCGAAACCCGCGTCGATGTCGGCGATGATTGGCACGACGTGGGTGACGTGGTTGTCGATTTTTTCCTGGATGGCGGCCTTGGCAGCCCCGTCGGCCGCGTCCAGTTGGCGGAACAGGCCGCCGAGTTCGCGGGCGTCCGCTTGGCGCAGGAACGTGTACAGCTCGCGGATCAACGCGGTGACGGAGGTTTTTTCGTGCATCGACTGGTCCGGCAGCGGTCCGAACTCCGAGCGCAGTGCTGCAACCATCCAACCCGACAGATAAAGGTAGCTGCGGTCGGTGGTGTTGAAGTGCTTCTTGATGGAGATCATCTTCTGCTGGCCGATGAAGCCGTGCCAGCAACCCAGCGACTGGGTGTACTTGGACGGGTCCGCATCGTAGGCGGCCATGTCGGCGCGCATGATCTTGGCCGTGTACTTGGCAATGTCCAGACCCGTTTTGAATCGGTTCTGGGCACGCATGCGTGCGGCATATTCGGGATTGATGGCATCCCAGGCGCTGCCTTGTTTCTGCTTCAAACCAGCCACAGCGGTGATGTCGTCTTGATATTGGGTCATGTGCCTCTCCTGAGAGCAAAGCGCGTTTGAATAAAGGGTTCAGCGTGTCGCCCCCGTATGTCGAAGCGAACTGCATGACGAAATGGTACCGCCGTTTGGCGCGATTGGGTCAAGTCTTATATAAGACATAAGAGTTAATTTATGCTTATTTTTCAATGACATATGTGCGATATTTCGCAATTCGAAACACGTTTTCGGGTGACGGAAAAATGAGGTGAGCGAAATTTCGAGGGAATTCCGCAATGTGAAATGCGCTTTCGTTGGCTGGAGACGGGACACGCGCCGATGGCGTGAGCAACGAGCGCTGGCGGAATGATTGTGTGGACGTCTGTTGAGACGAGGCGACGTTCCGACGGGCGATGAATGGCGCGATCCAATGTGGGGACAAGCGCGCTACGCAAGCCGCCAGCCGGACCCGGCTGGGGCCTGACTCATCTTGGAAGGCGGCGCGCCTCGGATCGACCGGCAGCCGGTCAGGCGCGCGTCGACGTGGCCGTGCGTGCGACTCGCTGCTAGGGCCTGGCGCTCAGGTCAGCGCTGGCTTCTGAGGTCGGGGCAGCGGAAGTCGGCGCGGGTCGTGCCCACACGCTGTAGGGATCGCCGCGGCGGGCGCGTTTCCAGGTCGCGCACGCGAACAGTGCAAAGCCGCCCGCGAAGACGATCGCGACGAGGTCAACGCCGGCCAGCACCCAATCGCCCGCAGCCATCGAGCGCACGAGATTGTCCGGCGTGAGCACGGCGTCGGCGGCCGGGATAATGAGGCAGACGAGCGCCGTCGCTGCAAGTAGTCCCGTGGCTGCCACCGCCGGCGCCGCGAGCGCGGCGAAAAGCATCGAGGCGGTGAGCGTGGCGATGAAGATTGAGAGCGCCGTCATGTCGGGGGCGACGATCGCACCGACGAAGGCCGCGGCAATCCCCAGGCATGTGCCGAGAAACACGCCGGCGGTGGCCTTGGCCATCCCTCGCAGATGGGCGGGTTGTACGGCTGCGTTGCGCTTGCGACGCGATTCGAGCCAGAGCAGGTTGCCACTGTAGACGAGCACCGCACCCATCAGGCCCAGGACGAAGTACACCCAGCGCATGGCATCGCCCGCGAAGTTACCGAAGTGGGCGCCGTAGATCATGCTGAGCATCGCGTGGTTGGCGTCCCGTGCGCCGGGACTGTGCTGACCGACGATCGCCCCGTCGTTCAGGCGCACGGCCACGGCAGAGAACACTCCCAGCGAGTCGCTGGCTTCGCCGTAGACTTCGGCCACCGCGTCTGGCTTGCCGTAGCGGGTCCACGCTACGGCGGTCGCCTCCATGCCGGGCGCCGCGTGCTCGGCGCGGGCGAGCAGGGCCGTGAGACCAAGCGGCTTGCCGTCGACCGGTGCGATCGTTGCCGGCACTGCGCCCGTTATCTGCGGAATTTGCGACAGCAGCTTGTTATCGAACGTCACGACGTTGAACGCCATCATCAGCGGCAGGAGGAGGCACAGCAGCGCCCCTGTCAGCGCGAAGACAATATGAAACGGCAGACTCAGCACGCCGATGGCGTTATGCGCGTCCTGCCAGAAGCGCTTCACGTTGCGTCCCGGGCGCAACGCAAAGAGGTCTCGCGTGACGCGCGGCAGATGCACGATCACGCCCGAGATCAACGCCATGCCGTAGAACAGCGACACCACGCCCATCAGATATAGCCCGTAGGTCGGGATCGACAGCGAGTAGTGCAGCGCATTGATCGTGCCCGACAGGCCCGGGCGCGCATCGCCGATCACGAGCGACGGCGCGGTACCCTCGGCGTTAGCGGGCAAGCGTGCCTGTTGCCATTCGCCGTTCGGTTCCTGCCAGTAGGCAAAGGGCGTTGGCGAGTGATTGGGCAACACCACGCCCATCTGCTCGCGCGCGGCCGGGAATTGCATGCGAACCCGCTCGGCGAGCTGTTCCGTTTGCGCGAGCGAGAGCGGTGCATGACGCGTGGCGGGCTGCTCCCAGCGTTCGATCTCATGATGGAAGACGGTCAGGGCGCCGCCGAGCATGGCGATGAACAGCGCGAAACCGGCGACGATGCCGGCCCACGTGTGGACACTCAGATATTGGCGAAGGGTTTGGGCGCGCATTGAACAATCCTTACCCGACGGCGTGCGCCAACAGCAGCGCAACCCAGGCGACGACGGTGGTGGCGCCAAGGCCAACCCACGCGTGTTTGGCGGTGCGGCTCGCGTAGGCGACGGCACACAGGCCAAGCCACAGGAGCGGGAAGAGGGCGATGACGGGAATCACCGCCGTTTGCCAACCGGCCGGCGTCAGGTGGGCGATAGCGCCGCACAGCGCCATCGCCGCGAAGCCGCCGAGCACCAAGCCGGCGAAGGTTCTACTCCACATGAGTGTTTCCGCGCAAAGAGCGCCAGCCGCCCACTGCATACGGCCAGAAAAGCTGGCCGAAACACAGCGACATGAACGCCGCCGCGATGCCGGCCGAAGGGCCGGCCGCCAGCCACCAGCAACCCAGGCTGGCAATAGCGGCCAACAGCGAGAGTGACCGGGCGGGCTGTGCAGCCAAACGTCGTGCGCGCACACGCTGGTGCTCAGAGGTGAGATAGCAAGCGCCGCCTGCCAGCCATGCCAGGGCAATAGCCAATCCAATCAACATGCTCGGGAATCACATGAAAATATGGCCCGCAGGCGAAGACGTCACCCTTTGGCGACGCGACGGTCGAGGCCGATCGAAAACGGTTCCGCGCAAACACAGCGTCCACACATTTTTGGGTGATGATGCGAATGTTAACAAAAACGATTCGCATTTATAACATGAATCATCAAAATCCCGAAATAGCGCGCCTGGAAATGGGGTGCCGCGCCTGAGCACACGTCAGGTGGCAGGTGGCAGGTGGCAAGCGTCGGGCGCCAAACGCCAAACGCCAAGCGCCAAGCGTCAGGCGTCAGGCGTCAGGCGTCAGGCGTCAGGCGTCAGGCGTCGAGCGGCAAGCGTCGGGCCGCCTCGCCTCATCAGGCCGGGCGGCGCTCCAGCAACACCGGGATCGACTTGGAGGTCGGCGTCCCAGCACCCTCAGCGATGGCGTCGAGCGGCACCAGTCCGTTGGTCTCGGGGTAGTATGCCGCGATGCAGCCACGCGGAATGTCGTAGGCAACGAGCAGGAAATCATCGGCGCGACGCGCAATGCCGTCGTGCCAGACACCCACGAGGTCAACGTGCTCGCCTGCACGAAAGCCTCGCGCATCCAGATCTTCCGAGTTGGCGAAGACAACGCGGCGCTGTCCGAACACCCCACGATATCGGTCGTTCAGGCCGTAGATTGTGGTGTTGTATTGATCGTGGGAGCGAATCGTGGCCAGTTGCAGCACATCGGCGCCACGCTCACCCGCCTGGCGCCGTGCCACGTCGATCGGCATCTCGTGCGGCAGCGGGTGTGTCGTGAAGTTGGCGCGCGCGTTGGCGGTCAGCCACTGACGCGTTGACGGCGGCACGGGCAGCCGGAAGCCCCCCGGATGGCGCACGCGACGATTGAAGTCCGCAAAGTCATCAAAGGTGGCGGCCATGGCGTCGCGAATGCGATCGTAGTCCTCCACGTACCAGTGCCAATCTTCGACACCGCCGAGCGCGCGGCCCATCGTTGCCTGCGCGATGCCCGCGACAATGGCCGGTTCGGAACGCAGATGCTCGGACGCCGGGGCGTTGATGCCATACGACAGGTGCACCATGCTCATCGAATCTTCCACCGTGACGCCTTGCACCGCCCCTTGCTGCATGTCGATTTCGGTGCGGCCCAGACACGGCAGGATCAGTGCATCGCGCCCATGGACGAGGTGGCTGCGATTGAGCTTTGTCGCCACGTGTACAGTCAGGTCGCACTGGCGAAGCCCCTCCCAGGTGCGCGGCGTGTCGGGTGTGGCCATCGCGAAGTTGCCGCCCATGCCGATGAAGACCTTGACGCGGCCGTCGCGCATGGCCGAGATCGTATCGACGACGCTCAACCCGTCGCGTCGCGGCGGCGCAAACGCGAACGCTTGGCCAAGCCGGTCAAGGAAGGCGGCCGACGGCTTTTCGTTGATGCCGACGGTACGGTCGCCCTGCACGTTGCTGTGACCGCGCACGGGACACAGACCCGCCCCCGGGCGTCCGATGTTGCCGCGCAGGAGCATCAGGTTGACGATCATCTGAATGGTCGCCACGGCGTGTTTGTGCTGCGTAATGCCCATGCCCCACGTCGCAATGACGCGCTCGCCGCGCAGATAGACGTCGGCAATCTGGCACATCTGGGCTTGCGAGACACCGGAAGCGCGCGTGAGATCGTCCCAGCGTTCGCTGCGTACGTCGGCGGCGAAATCGTCGAAACCGTGTGTGTGTTCCGCGATGAAGGCATCGTCGAGCAGCGCGGATTCGCCATTGGCGCGCGCAAGGGCGTCGCGCTCCAGCACGCGCTTGATGACGCCCTTCACGAATGCAAAGTCGCCGCCGCACGCCGGCGTGACGTAATGACTGCTGATCGCGGTGCCGCCGAGGCTCAGCATTTCGGCCGGACTTTGCGGGTCGGCAAAGCGTTCCAATCCGCGTTCGTGCAGCAGATTGACCGACACGATGGTCGCGCCGCGCCGGGCTGCCTCGCGCAACTCACCGAGCATGCGCGGATGATTGGTGCCCGGGTTCTGGCCGAACAGCAGCAGCGTATCGGCCTGTTCGAAGTCGTCGAGGGTAACGGTGCCCTTGCCGATGCCGATCGTGGGCGGCAGGCCAACGCTCGTCGGCTCGTGACACATGTTCGAGCAGTCGGGAAAATTGTTCGTGCCGTACTGGCGCACGAAGAGCTGATAAAGGAACGCGGCTTCGTTGCTGGTGCGACCGGACGTATAGAACGCTGCCTGATCGGGGTCGGGCAGGGCGCGCAAGTGCTCGCCGATCAACGCGAAGGCGTCGGTCCAGGCGATCGGTGCATAGCGGTCGGTGGCGGCATCGTAGCGCATGGGGTGCGTGAGACGGCCGTAGCCTTCGAGCGTGTAATCGTCCAGCGCGAGCAAGTCGGTCACACTGTGCTCGGCAAAAAAGTCAGGGGTGACGCGGCGCTTGGTGGCTTCGGCGGCGACCGCCTTGGCCCCGTTTTCGCAGAATTCGAACGTCGAGGCGTGTTCGCGATCCGGCCACGCGCAGCCCGGGCAATCGAAGCCGCTGGGTTGGTTTGCGCTGAGCAGTGTGCGGGCGCCTTTGAACGGAATGCCTTGGGTGACAAGTTGAATGGCAACGTTCTTGAGGGCTCCCCAGCCGCCGGCGGGGCGATCGTAAGGGGCGATTTTCGAGGCGGACATGGTGCGTTTTCTGACGAGAAGAGGTGGCGCGGCGCGTCGGCATCTGGGGAATGCTTCGGCCATAGACAAACGGTTAACGTTAAATAGGCAAAATGATGCATAATTTAACGATGTTGCAACGGTATTTGGGTGCCGACGTCGATCTGGAAAGCCCCATGAATTCGACGTTTTCAGGCATCTTATCAGGATATTGCATAAACTGATTTATGCAATTAATAGCATATAAGGTGAGTCAATGAAGCAGATATCGATCGCCCCGCAACTCCGGTTTCACCACGACGGCAACGATCTTCCGCTCGACAAGGTGCTGTCGCTACTCGCCGAGGTGCAGGCGCACGGCAACCTGCAGGCGGCCAGCCAAGCGCTCGGGCAATCGTATCGAGGTGCGTGGGGCCACGTGAAGGAAGTCGAGGCGCTCATGGGGGCGCCCTTGCTGACGATGGCGCGTGGCCGTGGCGCGGTGCTCACGCCGCTTGCTCAGCGGCTGCTGTGGGGGCAAAAGCGCCTGCAGGCTAGGCTCGGCCCCCTGCTGGAGACGATGGCGTCGGAGTTGCAGACCGAGCTTGACGATCTGCTGTTGCAGGACAGCGACCAACTGCGGCTGTTTGCCAGTCATGGGCTGGCGATCGCGGCGCTGGTCGATTTCGCGGGGCGCGCGGGCCTGCCCATCGAAGTGAGCTATCGCGGCAGCATCGAAGCGATTGCCGCGCTCGCGAAGCACGAGTGCGAGGTCGCGAGTTTTCACGTGCCGATCGGCGCGCTTGCAGAACCGGTGCTCGATCACTATGGGCCCTTGCTCAAGGGCAAGTCGTATCGGGTGGCCGACGTCGCTTCGCGCCGTCTCGGGTTGCTCGTTGCACGCGGCAATCCGCTCGGCATTCATACGCTGGCCGACCTGCCGCGCACGGGGGCGCGCTTCGCGAACCGGGAGCGCGGATCCGGCACCCGAATCATCTTCGATCTGCTGCTCGCGCGTGAGGGGATCGATCCGGCTGCCGTGGCGGGCGCGGAGAACATCGAGTTCACGCACGCCGCCGTGGCGGCGTACATCGCCAGCGGACGCGCCGACACGGGTCTCGCCATCGAGGCAGCGGCAAGCCAGTTCGGGCTCGATTTCCTGCCAATCCTGACGGAGCGCTATTGCCTGATGTTTCCCGAGACCGGCAGCGAGTCCGCGCATTTGCGGGCGCTGCTGGAAATTCTGCAAAGCGACGCGTATCGGCAGGCGGTGCATGCCATCCCCGGCTACAGCGAGGCGGCGACCGGTAGCATCGCCCCGCTGTCTGAGGCGTTTCCCTCGTTGGGTTGAAAAATAATATGCAATGATATGCATATGTTGCGCCCGAGCATCGGTCGCGTCGAACGGCCAGCCGGCGCGGTTCATGCGGCTTTGGCATGCTGCTGTGCAGCGAGCGTGGGAAAAGCGAGCAACGCAAGCTATCGGTGTTTCCACGAGGCTTGTTGGGAGGGGACGTTTGGACTAATGTCCTAACTGTCGAGCCCCCAGAAACGCGCCGCCATCATATGCAACGTAGAACATATGAGGCGCCGTTTCGCCCCAGGAGACATACGAGATGGTGTCCACCCCTCACGCGACGCTCGCGCCGCTGCTGGCTCGCCACGCCGGCCGTGCGCACGAGTTGTTGCCGCTGTTGCATGCCCTGCAGGACAGCGACGGTTACGTCGACCCCGCCCATGTGCCGGCGATCGCCGCCGCGCTGAATCTTTCTCGCGCCGAAGTACATGGCGTGATTACCTTCTATCATCACTTCCGCAGCGCGCCGCCGCCCCCGATCGTGGTGCAGGTCTGCCGCGCGGAGGCCTGTCGCAGTCGGGGTGGCGAAGCGCTCGTGGCCCATATCGAGGCGTCTACCGGCGCACCCGTGGACGGCGCGCCGTGTCGCGGCGTCGGCGTCGAATCGGTGTATTGCCTCGGGCAATGTGCGTTGTCCCCGGCCGTGATGATCAACGGCGAACTGCACGCGCGCGTGAGTCCGGCGCGCTTCGATGCGCTGCTGCCGGCGCGCAAGGCAGGTGACCATGTCTGAGTCTTCGAAGCGCGGTCCGTACCGCGTGTATATCCCGCGCGATTCCGCTGCGCTCGCCTTGGGCGCGGACCGGGTCGCCGCCGCTGTGGCAACGGAAGCCACCCAGCGAGGCATTGCCGTCGATATCGTGCGCAATGGCTCTCGTGGGCTGTTTTGGCTCGAACCCCTCGTCGAAGTGGAGACCCCCGCCGGGCGCATCGGGTACAGCAACGTGCAGGCCGCTCAGGTCGCCGCCTTGTTCGATAGCGGCTGGCCCGCATGTGCTGTTCAGGACGCCGAGCGCGAGGTTCCCGCGGACAATCCCGACGGGAGTTGGGGCGCCCCCATGCCTGCCTGCGTCGGTCGGGTCGATGCGATTCCGTATCTGGCGCGGCAACAGCGCCTGACGTTCGCGCGCATTGGCGTGACCGACCCGCTCAGCCCGGTGGACTATGAAGCGCACGGTGGCCTGGTCGGACTGCGCGCATGCCTGGCGCTCGACGCGGCCGCAGGGTGCCAGACCGTGCTCGACTCGGGCCTGCGTGGACGCGGCGGCGCGGCGTTTCCGGCGGGCATCAAGTGGCAAACCGTCAGCCGCGCCCAGGCGGCAACCAAATACGTCGTCTGCAATGCCGACGAAGGCGACTCGGGCACATTTGCCGATCGGCTCATCATGGAGAGCGATCCGTTCGTTCTCATCGAAGGGATGGCCATCGCAGCGCTCTGCGTGGGGGCGAGCGAGGGCATCATCTACGTGCGCAGCGAGTATCCGCATGCCATTGCGGCACTCGAGTCGGCGATTGCCGTCGCGCGCCGGGAAGGCTGGCTCGGCCCGGACGTGCTGGGCTCGGGACGCGCTTGCGAGTTGCGCGTCGCCAAGGCGGCGGGCGCTTATATCTGCGGCGAGGAAACGGCGTTGCTCGAAAGCCTGGAAGGCAAGCGCGGCGTGGTCCGGGCGAAACCGCCGATTCCCGCGGTGGCCGGACTCTTCGGGCAGCCGACACTCGTCAACAACGTCGTAACCCTCGCGAGCGTGCCGTTCATCTTCGCGCACGGCGCCGACGCCTATCGCGAGTTCGGCATGGGCCGCTCGCAAGGCACGCTGGCGGTACAACTCGCGGGCAACGTGCGTCGCGGCGGACTGGTGGAGCTGGCGTTCGGCGTGACGCTGCGCACGCTGCTCGACGAGTTCGGCGGCGGGACGGCCAGCGGGCGCCCTGCCAAGGCCATTCAGGTCGGGGGCCCGCTCGGGGCGTATCTGCCAAGCGCGCAGTGGGACGTGCCGATGGATTACGAGGCGTATGCCTCGCTTGGCGCGGTCGTCGGTCACGGCGGGGTGGTCGTCCACGACGACACGGCCGACCTCGCGGCGTTGGCGAGTTACGCGATGCAGTTCTGTGCGCACGAGTCGTGCGGCAAATGTACGCCGTGCCGCATTGGTGCGACGCGCGGAGTCGAGGTGATCGACCAGATCCGACGCGGGGACACCTCCGTGCGTCAGGTAACACTGCTGCGTGATCTGTGCGACACGATGGTGGCAGGGTCGCTGTGCGCGATGGGCGGCATGACGCCGTTCCCGGTGCGCTCGGCGCTCGAACATTTCCCGGCCGACTTCGGTCTGCCCGATGGCGCCGGGCGCGCCGAAGCCGCCTGACGCGCATGCGTCAGGCAGGGAGGAGAACACATGATTCATCCGAGCACCTCAGTGACCCCGGGCCACGACCTGGACATGGGCACGCCGCTGCGTGAGAGCGATGTCGGCATTACCCTCGAAATCGACGGCGAGCGCGTAACCGTGCCGGCCGGCACGTCGATCATGCGGGCGGCGGCGGGCCGCGACGTCAACATCCCCAAGCTCTGTGCGACGGATTCGCTCGAACCGTTCGGATCTTGCCGCTTGTGTCTGGTCGAGATCGAGGGGCGGCGCGGATTTCCCGCCTCGTGTACGACACCCGTCGAGCCGGGCATGAAGGTACGCACGCAGTCGCCGGCGCTGCAGGATCTGCGTCGCAACGTGATGGAGCTTTACATCTCCGATCACCCGCTCGACTGCCTGACCTGCGCGGCCAACGGCGATTGCGAATTGCAGGACATGGCGGGCGTCACGGGGCTGCGCGAGGTGCGCTACGGCTTCGAGGGCGAAAACCATATTCACAGCGCGAAGGACGAGTCGAATCCGTATTTCACGTATGACCCGTCGAAATGCATCGTCTGCAACCGTTGTGTGCGGGCGTGCGAGGAAACGCAGGGCACGTTTGCGCTGACGATTTCCGGCCGTGGCTTCGAGGCGCGGGTTTCGGCCGGGCAGGATCAGCCGTTCATGGATTCGGAGTGCGTGTCGTGCGGCGCGTGCGTATCGGCCTGCCCGACGGCGACGCTGCAGGAAAAAAGCGTCATCGAGATGGGGCAGCCCGAGCACGCGGTGGTTACCACGTGTGCGTACTGCGGCGTGGGCTGCGCGTTCAAGGCGGAAATGAAGGGCGGGGAAGTCGTTCGCATGACCCCGTACAAGGATGGCGGGGCGAATGAGGGCCACGCCTGCGTGAAGGGGCGCTTTGCGTGGGGATACGCCACGCACAAGGAGCGCATCACCAAGCCGATGATCCGCAGCAAGATTACCGATCCGTGGCGCGAGGTGTCGTGGGACGAGGCGCTGGACTACGCGGCGTCGGAGTTCCGGCGCATTCAGGCGACGTATGGGCGCGATGCCATTGGCGGCATCACGTCGTCGCGTTGCACGAACGAAGAGACGTATCTCGTGCAGAAGCTGGTGCGTGCCGCGTTCGGTAACAACAACGTCGACACCTGTGCGCGCGTGTGTCATTCACCGACCGGTTACGGGCTCAAGCAGACGCTCGGCGAGTCGGCGGGCACGCAGACGTTCAAGTCGATCGAGCACTCGGACGTGATTCTCGTGATGGGCGCCAATCCGACCGATGGGCATCCGGTGTTCGCCTCGCGACTCAAGCGTCGTGTGCGCGAGGGGGCGAACCTGATCGTGATCGATCCGCGGCGCATCGACATCGTCGACGGGCCGCACGTGAAGGCCGCATTCCACTTGCCGCTGCGCCCCGGAACGAACGTGGCAATGGTCAATGCCCTCGCGCATGTGATCGTTACCGAAGGGCTGCTGGCCGAGGACTTCATCGCCGAGCGCTGTGAAGACCGTGCCTTCGCGCAATGGCGCGACTTTGTGGCGCTGCCGGAGAATTCTCCCGAAGCCGTGTCGGTCGTCACCGGCGTTGACGCCGAGCAGATCCGCGGCGCGGCGCGTTTGTACGCCACGGGCGGCAACGCGGCAATCTATTACGGACTGGGGGTGACCGAGCACGTTCAGGGGTCGACCGCGGTCATGGGCATTGCCAACCTGGCGATGGCCACCGGGAATGTCGGGCGCGAGGGCGTTGGCGTGAACCCGTTGCGCGGCCAGAACAATGTTCAAGGGTCGTGCGACATGGGGTCGTTCCCCCATGAACTGCCCGGTTATCGCCACGTCTCCGATACGTTGGTACGCGAGTCGTTCGAGGCCGCTTGGGGCGTCCCGCTGCAGGCCGAGCCGGGGCTGCGGATTCCGAACATGTTCGACGCGGCGGTGCAGGGCAGCTTCAAGGGGCTTTACTGCCAGGGCGAGGACATCGTGCAGTCCGACCCGAACACGCAGCACGTGGCGGCGGCGATGGAGGCGCTGGAGTGCCTCGTCGTGCAGGATATCTTCCTGAACGAAACGGCCAAGTACGCGCATGTGCTGCTGCCGGGCACGACGTTTCTCGAAAAGGACGGCACATTCACGAATGCGGAGCGGCGTATCTCGCGCGTGCGTCGGGTGATGGCGCCGCTGCCGGGCATGGCGGACTGGGAGGTGACGATCGCGCTGGCGAAGCGACTGGGGTACGACATGCCTTATACGCATCCGTCGCAGATCATGGACGAGATCGCCCGATTGACCCCGACGTTCAGCGGCGTGAGCTACGCGCGTCTCGATGAAGCCGGCAGTCTGCAATGGCCGTGTAACGACGAGGCGCCCGACGGCACGCCGATCATGCACGTGCATGCGTTCGTGCGCGGCAAGGGACGCTTCATCATCACCCGATATGTGCCGACGGACGAGAAGGTTACGCCGCGCTACCCACTGCTGCTCACCACGGGGCGCATTCTCTCGCAATACAATGTCGGCGCGCAGACACGTCGCACGCACAACGTGGCCTGGCACGATGAAGACCGGCTCGAAATTCACCCGGTCGATGCGGAGGATCGCGGCATCAAGGACAACGATTGGGTCGGCATCCGCAGCCGCGCGGGCGAAACAGTGCTGCGTGCGGTCATCAGCGAGCGCATGCAGCCGGGCGTGGTGTACACGACCTTCCATTTCCCGGAGTCGGGCGCAAACGTTATCACGACCGACAACTCGGACTGGGCGACCAACTGTCCCGAGTACAAGGTGACGGCCGTGCAAGTGCTGCCGGTGGTACAGCCCTCCGCATGGCAGTCGGAATACTCAACCTTCAACCGCACGCAGCTCGCGCTGCTCGATGCGGCCCATGTGCCCTCCGAACCGGTACCGGCGAAGTAGGGCGCGTTCGGTGAATTGACGTGGAGTCAGCGTTTGACGATGTTCAACCCATTAGGTGACCGGGACGACCGGCAGCCCGCAGGCGAACCGCAGGGCGAGCGTGCGGGGCCGGGCGATGCCGACGTGATCGACGAGACGGTTGGCGGACGTGTCGCGCCGGTGTGCGACGCGGCGCCAGCCGTGCTCGACCCGGACAGTCTCGCGCCGAGTGCGACCGTTGCCGTGCGGCGCTTCCGTCATGGGACGTGGCAGTCGGCGAGCGACGAACTGGCCGAAGAAGTGCCCGTAGCGCTGGAGTTCAATG
Organism: Pandoraea cepalis; assembly: GCF_902459665.1. Classification (GTDB taxonomy): domain Bacteria; phylum Pseudomonadota; class Gammaproteobacteria; order Burkholderiales; family Burkholderiaceae; genus Pandoraea; species Pandoraea cepalis. The sequence continues at coordinate 42,903 of NZ_CABPSL010000012.1, forward strand.
GCATCTCCCACGTGGTGATGCTCGCCACGCCTGCAGACGTCGACGACTTTGCCTTGGGGTTCGCGTTGTCAGAGGGCATTCTCAACGACCGGCGCGAGTGCTACGGCATTGACGTGACGGCAACGACACAGGGTGTGACGGCGCATCTCGATGTCTCGTCGCGCGCGTTTGCCGGACTCAAGGAACGGCGCCGCAATCTCACGGGACGCACCGGCTGCGGACTGTGCGGCACGGAAAGTCTCGATCAGGTTCTGCGGCCGTTGCCGGCCGCCGGTGCGCCGCTGCGTGTGTCGCACGCGGCGCTGGCCGCCGCGTATGCCGGGCTGGCGCGCCATCAGCCGCTGAACGGCGTGACGGGCGCCGTGCACGGCGCGGCCTGGTGCTCGCCGCAGGGCGAGATACTTTGCTTGCGTGAAGACGTCGGCCGGCACAACGCGCTCGACAAGCTGATCGGCGCGCTCGCGCGCAGCGGACAGCCGTTCAATCGCGGCTTTGTGCTGATGACGAGTCGTGCGAGCGTCGAAATCGTGCAAAAGGCCGCGCAGGTCGGCATTCCGATGGTCGCGGCCGTTTCGGCGGCGACGGCCCTCGCGGTGCAAACGGCAGCGGCGGCGGGCGTGACGCTGGTCGGCTTCGTGCGCGGGGAGCAGTGCGTGATCTACACCGGCGGGGCGGCGCTCGACGCCAGCGCCTGACGCCAACAAACGAGCAGGAGCTTCCTGATGGACGGTAATAACCTCGTGCGCATGGCCAATCGCATCGCGGACTTCTTTGAATCGTTACCTGATCGCGACGAAGCGCTGGATGAAGTCGCCGCGCATCTGCACAAGTTCTGGGATCCACGCATGCGCGCCGAGATCCTCGCACTGGCCGACACGCCGGTCTCGGCCGAGATGCACGTGCTGGTGCGTGAAGCGCTCGTCCGCCATCGTGAGCGGCTGACGCCGGCCGGGTGAGGCCGGTTCCAGGCGAAGATATGTCGCTCGCAGTATAGTGGGAGCTGCCGTCGCGCTTCGGCGCGGCTTTACCCGCGGAGGACTTGATGAGCGATACCCAGACGCGCAAGCCGGTCCAACAGAAGTCTGAGCCGGAGGACGTCGTGGAACGCGACCTTGATGAAGCCCTTGAGGAGACGTTTCCGGCAAGTGACCCGGTTTCCATCGAAATCGACAAGCCAAAACGGGCGCCCAAGTCGACATCGGGTGACTCGACAGGTCCCGCGGGCGGGGCTGGCGGCCGAAAATAAATCTCGGCCCGGTGGTGGTTTGCCGCCCGGCCGGGGCGAATTCGTGGCAAAATTCCGCGCCTGACTCTCTCAGGCTGGGACTGTAGGAATTCAATGGCGGCAGGTACGGTAAAAAAAGTTCGACGCTACGCGCTGGAAACCATCGATGTGATGGGGCAGAGCGGACTGGGTGTCGTCGAGCGCCCGGACGGGCGTTTCGTCATGTATCCGGAGTACTGGACGCAGACGCAGGCGCTTAGCCAGAAGATGCGCACGTTGTACCGCCGAAATTGTCAGCTCGAGTACCAGTTGGCGAAGCTCACGCGCGAACTCGATCGACTTCGCACTGTAGTCGATACGCCGCGCCCTGTCGGAAATCCGCAAGCATCACTGCCCGGCACCGACGTGCCGCAGCCTGAACTCGCCCTTGAGCGCAAGCCCGCCGCCGAACTACCGCCGCGACGACGCAAACGCGCCGCCTGAGTCCGCCGTCTCGGAAAGCCTGCCGAGCCAGTTGTCCCGATCGACTTCGTTACGCCACCGAATTTCCCTCAACGCGCAGTTACTTGTCCGCTTCGCCGACCATCATGGCGCTTACCGCATCGCAACTCGAAACCTTCCGTAACGACGGTTATCTGATTCTCCCGCGCTATGTGGCGCAGGCCGACTGCGAGGCGATGCTGGCCGACGCGCGCGCGCAACTGGCCTCGGCCACGTTGCCGCTCGAGTTCGAAGCCGATGTGGGCTATGCAGGAGCACCGGCATCGCGTGACGCGCAGGGTGGCCAGACCGTTCGTCGTCTGCTCAAGGCCTACGATCGTGGCGATGCGCTGCGTCGCTGGGCAACGCGTCCGGATCTGGTCGAGTCGCTCGCGCAAATCTTTGGCGAGGATGTAGTGCTCACGCTCGCGCATCACAATTGCGTGATGACCAAACATCCCCATTTCGGCACGGCGACCGGTTGGCATCGCGATATTCGGTATTGGTCATTCCCGCAGAATTCGCTGATCTCCGTGTGGCTGGCGTTGGGGCCGGAAACGCGTGAGAACGGTGCGCTACGCTTCATCCCCGGGTCGCATCGCGAACAACTCCAGCCGCACCAGCTCGATTCGCTGGACTTCCTGCGTCCCGACGAGCCCGACAATCAGCCGCTCGTCGCACGGGGTCGGCAGGTGGCCCTGGCGCAGGGCGATGTCGTGTTGTTTCACAGCGGTCTGTTCCACGCGGCCGGGCGCAACGAGGGCGATACCACGAAATTCTCCGTCGTGTTTGCGTATCGCGGCGAGAGTAATCCGCCAACGCCGGGCACACGCTCCGCGTCGGCCGGCGAAGTCGCACTGGGCCACTGACGTGCCTTGCGCCGGGAACGCCCGTTCTCCGGCGTCGCCAATCATTTTGGGCGCTTTCCTAATTCGGTCTGCACCTTTTCCCGCGTAGACTCTCCGGCCACCCTGATGGTGTTGTGCGCTGGCACTTCTGAGTCGCATCGTCCCGACGTCGATGTCGTGCCACGCCGGTAATCTGCCTGACGCCATTCCATACAAGTGTCGTGATGCGCTGCGGTCGACCCCGGTTGACACGGCGTGCACGGCCGTTTCCGGAGGAGCCCCGTGTCCCATTTGCCTGATACGCCCGTAGTACCGCCCGTCGCCTCCGCGTGTGCCACGCCCGACGCGCTCGCCGTCGCCGGCCGCGCCACTTGGGGATCGCGGCTGGGCTTTATTCTCGCGGCGGCCGGTTCTGCCGTGGGACTTGGCGCGGTATGGAAATTCCCCTACGTGGTGGGCAAGCACGGCGGTGGCGCGTTCCTTGCGGTATATCTGGGCTGCGTGCTGACGCTTGGCGTCGGGCTGCTGCTTGCCGAAATGGCGATCGGCCGGTTGACGGGCAAGTCGATCACGACGGCGCTGCGTGAATTGGGCGGGCGCCGCTGGGCCTGGGTCGGACGCATTGCGACATTCAACGCGTTCGCGATTCTGTCGTTTTACGTCGTCGTGGGTGGCTGGACGGTGGCGTATCTCGTCCGGGCCATGACCGGCACGGTGCTGGCCAACGACACCGAGCGTCTGGTTGGCGAATTCGCGGCGTTCATCGCGGATCCGGTCGCGTCGCTGACCAGCATGGGGGTCTTTCTCGGGCTGACGACCGTCATTGTTGCCGCGGGTGTGCAAAAGGGCATCGAACGGGCAGGCAAGTGGCTCATGCCCGCGCTGTTCCTGCTGATGCTGCTGGTCATCGCGCGCGCCCTCACCCTGCCGGGCGCGATGGCCGGTGTTGCCTGGTTCCTGACGCCGGACTTTTCCGTCATATCCGGTGCCACGCTGCTCGAAGCGCTGGGTTTGGCGTTCTTCTCGTTGTCGCTCGGCGCGGGCATGATCGTGGTCTACGGCTCCTATCTGCCCAAAGACGCACGCCTGGCCGGTTCGGCCGTTTGGGTGGCGACGCTTGCGACGCTGGCCTGCTGCCTCGCCGGGCTGATGATTCTGCCAGCGGTGTTCGCGTTCGGCGTGGCGCCCAACGCAGGGCCTGGTCTGACCTTCATCACGATGCCCGCCATTTTCGCGCAGATGCCATTCGGCCATCTCGTGGCGATCGCATTCTTCCTGCTGCTCCTGTTTGCAGCACTCACGTCCGCCGTTTCGCTGTTCGAGCCGGTCGTCGCATTTCTCATCGACGAATATCAATGGCGCCGCGGACCGGCCGTGGCGGCGGTGCTGGTGGCCACGTTCGCCTTCGGCGCCCCCGCCGCATTGTCGTTCGGTGTGTGGTCGGACATACGTATTTTCGACCGTACGATTTTCGAGCTGATGGACTACGCGACTGTCAATCTGCTGATGCCCGCGGGCGGGTTGTGCGTGGCATGCTTCGTCGGCGTACGGATTTGGCCAACGGCGCGCACCGTACTCGATGGCACGCGAGCGCAATGGTTCGTGCCTGTGTGGCGAGCGCTATTACTCGTGCTCACGCCGATTGCCATCGTTGGCGTGTGGTATCAGAGCCTCTGATGCGCACGACGGACCGTCGCGCGCATCCGCGACTTGGACAACCTACGCGACGCGCCAGCGAATCACGCGACCGGCGTTCGCATGGTCACCCATTCTTCGGCGGCGGTCGGATGTACCGCCAGCGTGCGGTCGAAGTCGGCCTTCGTGGCGCCCATCGTCAGGGCTACGCCGAGCAACTGCACCTGTTCGCCGGCGTGATCGCCTACCATGTGGGCGCCGACGATCTTGTCGGTGGCGCCGTCAACGAGCAGTTTCATCAGCACCCTTTCCTGACGGCCCGACAGCGTTGCCTTGAGGGGCCGGAACGACGCTTTGTACACCTGAAGCTGTGCATAATCGGCGCGCGCCTCGCTCTCGGTGAGACCCACCACACCGATCTCGGGGGTGCTGAACACGGCCGTCGGAATCCGCTTGTGATCGACGCGTGTCGTGCGCTCCCCGAACACCGTGTCGGCGAATGCCTGTCCTTCGCGAATCGCCATCGGCGTGAGGTTGACGCGGTCGGTGACGTCGCCCACGGCGAAGATCGACGGCACGTTGGTGCGCGAGAACTCATCGACGATCACCGCGCCCTTTTCATTGAGCGCCACACCGCTCGCGGCCAGGCCGAGACCTTGCGTGTAAGGCACGCGTCCTGCGGCGCTGAGCAGCACATCGGTGTCGTGCTTGCTGCCGTCTGACATCGTCACGCGCAATTGGCCCGGCGCTTTGTCGACGCGTGCCACGGTGCGCTCGAGCAGGATTTCGATACCGCGGTCGCGGTACGCGGCTTCGAGCGAGGTGCGAACGTCGTCGTCGAAGCCGCGCAGCAGGTGCGGGCCGCGATGCACGAGTGTGACCTTCGAGCCGAGTCCGGCAAACACGCCCGCGAACTCCAGCGCGATGTAGCCGCCGCCGATGATCGTGATGCGCTCGGGCAGCGATTCAAGATGGAACACTTCGTTCGACGAAATCGCATGTTCGCGGCCAATGAAGTGCGGCTGGTCCGCCGGTTTTCCCCCGGTGGCGATCAGGATGTGCCGCGCCGTGATGCGCTCGCCCGTGGCGGGCAGCACGACCGTGTTCGGACCTTCGACCACGGCCCGCGCCTCGACGAGTTCGGCGCCCGCGCGTTCGAGGTTGGCTCGATAGATGCCTTCGAGCCGCGCGATTTCGCTGTCCTTGCGTGCAATGAGCGTTTTCCAGTCGAACGTGGGGGAGGGCACTTGCCAGCCGAAACCGGCGGCATCTTCGAACTCGTCGGCGAAACGGCTCGCATAGACGAGCAACTTCTTCGGCACACAACCGCGAATGACGCAGGTGCCGCCGACGCGAAACTCCTCCGCGACTTTCACACGGGCGCCGTATTGCGCCGCGACGCGTGCTGCGCGCACACCGCCCGAACCGGCACCGATTACGAAAAGGTCCACATCGAACTGGGGCATTGCTGACTCCTGTTGGTCGTGCCGCGCGTCGAACCGTGGCAGCGCAAGTGCGCGCAGCGTGTCGACGAGCACAGCTTCTGGCGATGAGCGATTGTGCCAGAGACCGGCTCGGGACGTCGGCGGGCCACCCCGATTTCAGAGCCGTCCGAGGCCGGAGTCGGCGATTGCCGCATCGCCGGCGCCGATCGCATGCGGACGTGTCACGCGTAGCCATCCGATGTTTCTGAAATGAAACAATTCGTGGGTATCGCCGCGGCAGCGCACATGTCACGGAAATGGAAGTGTCTAAGAATCAATGGGTTGTGGATCGTGGTCCGAAAGTTGCTCTGAATCGCTCGGGACAGGCGGGATTGACCGCAGACAGAAGACGATGTGGACGAGGATGTCATGACGAAGTCGCTCTTTCGCCTCATGGGCGCCATGCTAGCGCTGGCGTGGCTGTGTTGCTTCTGGATACCGGCATCGGCACATGCCGCGAATCCGTCGGGCACCCTGCGTCATGCGGGGGCATCGGCGAGCAAGAAGACCACGGCCGCACACACCTGGCATGGCGTCCGGCTGTCGCGGGCCGCACGCATGAAGCGTGCGGCCCGAGCGCCCGAATTCGCACCGCCGGGCGCCCCGCCGCCGGCACTCGTCGGTGTCGCGCCGGCCCCGTGGCACGATGTGTTCACGGATGCAGGCGTCTGGGCGTCGGATCCGATTGTCGTGAGCGGAGGCACGCTCGGCGGCATGCTGGGGAATGCCGGGGTGACGCGATCCGACGACGGCATGGTCACCGGACCTCACGCCGGGCTGACGGGCCTGTATCAAACCGTCTGGCATCGTGCGCTGTCCAATCCTGCATCGACCACACAACTCTTCGCCGGTGCGCCTGAATACTTCGGGCTGCATTTCTAACCCCATCGGGTGCTTGTGCTCCATCTGCCCCATCGCGGCCGACCGGCCGCGTCGCGGGACACCCATGCATTTCCGGTGCGATACGGGCAATGCGCATGCCGCATTCCCCGCCGAGTTGATCGGTATCCGATGCGTTATGCGCGCCGAGTCGCGCGTCGCGCGCTGCGCATTGCACCCGCGCCGGCCCTGCACCCCCAGCCTTTCAGGCACATTGGCGCGCCTTGCGCTCAAGCTTGCCTCGCCAAGCGCAATGCGGTTAGCATGAATCCGCAGCCAACGTGTGGCATTCCCTCAGCACATGCCGACGGCGGGCATGCCATTCCGTCCCCCAGCCCCCTTATGAGCCCGCCTGATGCGTCCGTAAAACATCATCCCCAGAGGAAAGCGATACCCATGCGTGGCGACCGATACCTTTGCGCGACGCGCACGCAACGCAACGTCAAATGCGAATCGATTTAGGCGATGTCCGCGGCATCGCAGGGAGAAGTGAAAGGCATGGCATTACTCAAGGTCGACGTGGTGAGCACCGAGCGGGCGATATTTTCGGGCGAGGCCCGTTTCATCGCGGTGCCCGGCACAGCGGGCGAATTGGGTGTGCTCCCCGGGCACACGCCGCTGCTCACGGGCGTGCGTCCCGGCACGGTGAGGATCGAGGCGAGTGACGGCACCGATACGTTTCTTTACATCGCAGGCGGTTTCGTCGAGATTCAGCCGAATCGGGTGACGATTCTGGCCGACACCGCCATCCGCGCCGAGAGTCTTGATGAAGCCCGCGCCGAGCGCGCGCGCGAGGAGGCCAAGGCGGTGCTCGAAACCCAGGCGAGCAATATCGATTACGCCAAGGCGCAAGCGGAGCTGACGGAAGCTGTGGCGCAATTGCAGGCCATTCGACGCATTCGCAAGCAAAAGGGGTCTCGCTGAGCCAGTGACACGGCGCATCGGCGCCAACGCCAACGCCAGCAAGACGGGCAGTCCTCACGGGCTGCCCGTTTTTTTTCGCCCCTCGCTCCCGAGGTGCAACCCCCTGAGGTAAACCCCGAAGCGATTCGACTTGCGCCATCTTTTTGAAATAACTATATTTCTCTCAGATAACAGTTATTGCACTGAGATAACTGTTTAGTGAGAAATGCGTTCATCGCATGATCGTCATCTCAATGCCCGCGTGATGCCACGCGTGGCGTGCCCTTGGAGTTCAAATGAGCGAGACAGCAAAGCAATCGGAGCAGGAAGTTCTTTTCACGCAGGTCGGTCGTGTCGCGGTGATTACGTTGAACCGCCCGCAGGCGCTCAACGCCTGGACCATCGCCATGCGCGAACTGATCATCGATGCGCTCGAGCGGTTCAATACCGACGACAGCGTGGCCGCAGTGATCATGACCGGGGCGGGGCGCGCCTTCTCCGCGGGGCAGGATCTGGCCGAGGCAAAGCATTTCGACGGTGACACCGCCATCGAATGGATCAAGGGCTGGGAGCACTATTACGACGTGATTCGCAGTCTGAAGAAACCGCTTGTCATGGCGCTGAACGGTACGGCAGCGGGTTCGGCCTTCCAGGTGTCGCTGCTTGGCGACATTCGCGTCGGCCATCCAGGCGTGCGCATGGGCCAGCCGGAGATCAACGCCGGGATCGCCAGTACGACCGGCCCGTGGATCATGAATCACATGCTCGGCCTGTCGCGCACCATCGAACTCACGCTCACCGGCCGTCTGATGGAAGCTGACGAGTGCCACCGCCTCGGCTTGATTCATCACCTCGTACCGGAGGAGAAGGTGTTCGAGAAGGCCCTGGAGATCGCCTCCGAGCTGGCCGAAAAGCCGCCGGTGGCCATGCGCCTGGACAAGCAGCGCTTTCGCGAGATGACCGAAGGGACGTTCCAGGATGCCATCGCCGCCGGTATGCGCATTCAACGCGAGTCGTATGAATCGGGCGAGCCGGCACGCATGATGGCGGCGTTCTTTGCCAAGCGTGCGGCCAAGGCCGAGACAGCGAAGGCCTGAGCGCTTCCGTCCACTGTTCAATCACGTCGCGCCGCTCGGCATTGGGCTCAGCATTGCCGGGCGGCAACCATGACAGGGCATGCGCACCGCGTCTGTCCACACGCTAGCGGAGTTTCTAATGTCACATTCGCACGACCCGCAAAACCCGTCCCGTCGCCGCCTGCTGCAGCTGGCCGGCACCGCCGCGCTGGCAGGCGCTTTGCCGTTGGCCGCATCGCGCACGGCGTATGCCCAGGCACGCCAATTGATCGTCTCCGATCCGGGCGGCCCGTACACGACGGCGTACCGCCGCGCGTTCTACGATCCGTTCGAGAAAGCCACCGGCATCAAGGTGGTGAGCGTGGCGCGCGATTCGCAGCCGGTGGCGCAGTTCGCCGCGATGGTGCAGACGAAGAACTTCGTGTGGGATGTGACTACGCTCACGCTCTCCGCCGACATTCCGTATCTGGAGTCGAAGGGCTTTCTCGAGCCCATCGGCATGAAGGTCGCCGATTTCCCCGGCATCATGCCCGAGGCGGTGACGCCCGACTGGCTGGGGGTCGACGTGTATTCGACCGTACTGGCCTACCGCACCGACAAATTCCCGAAAGACGCGCCGCAGACGTGGGCGGACTTCTGGGACGTAAAGCGCTTTCCGGGCCGCCGCTCGCTGCGCCGCAGCCCGCTCGACACGCTCGAGCAGGCGCTCATGGCCGACGGTGTGTCGATCGACAAGCTCTACCCGCTCGATCTCGACCGCGCCTTCAAGTCGCTCGACAAGATCAAGCCGCACATCGATCTTTGGTGGACGTCTGGCGCGCAGGCCATGCAAGCGATCCAGAACGGCGACGTCGACATGATGTCGACGTGGAACGGTCGCGCGCAGGCCGCCATCGACAACAAAGCGCCGGTGAAGATCGTCTGGAACCAGGGGCTGTATTCCATTGAAGGGTGGGGCATTCCGAAGGGCACGCCGCGCGCCGAATTCGCACGGCAGTTTGTTCGGTTCTGCGGCGACCCGGCACGTCAGGCGTTGATTACCCAGGATCTTGCGTACGGTCCGACGAACCTCAAGGCGTTCGACGCGATCCCGAAGGATCGCGCCCCGTTGATGCCCACGGCCCCGGCCAATTTGAAGGGCATGCGTTTGCCAAGCCCGCAGTGGTGGGCCGAGAACCGTACGAAGGCGACGGAGCGTTTCAACGCATGGCTGTTGTCGTAAGCCGTCAAGCACCGCGAAGCAGGAAGAGACGACTATGAGTACCAAACTGGAAACCATGGGTCTTGCCAAGACGTATCGCGAGACCCCCGCGCTCCTGCCGACCGACCTGCGGGTCGCGGCGGGAGAATTTCTGACCTTGCTCGGCCCGTCGGGCTCGGGCAAGACCACGCTGTTGCAGATGATTTCGGGGCTGGTCGAGCCGAGCGCCGGGCAACTGCTCATCGACGGGCGCGACGCCACACACGAAGCGCCCGGCAAGCGCGGCATCGGGATGGTGTTCCAGAGCTACGCGCTTTTTCCGCACATGACGGTCTGGGACAACGTGGCGTACGGCTTGCGCATGCGCAAGCTGCCGCGCGCCGAACTGGCGCCGGCCGTCGACGCCGCGCTCGCGATGGTCAAGATGCAAGCGTTCGCGCAGCGACTGCCGTCGGAGTTGTCGGGTGGGCAGCAGCAGCGCATTGCGCTTGCCCGTTGCTTCGCGTTCCGTCCCTCGATCATCTTGCTCGACGAACCGCTCGGCGCGCTCGACAAGAAATTGCGTGAGCACATGCAACTGGAAATCCGGCGTCTGCACCAGGAGTTGGGCGCGACGTTCATCTACGTCACGCACGATCAGGATGAGGCGCTCACGCTGTCCGACCGTATTTGCCTGATGAATCAGGCGCGCATTGAGCAGATCGGTACGCCGTCGCAGTTATACGACCGCCCGGCAACGCGCTTCGCCGCGGATTTCCTCGGCCATTCCAATTTGCTCGACGGCGTGGTCGAGCGCATGGACGACGGCCGTGTTGCGCTGCGTGTGGGCGAGCGTTGGGTACCGATCGGCCCGAGTCCCGACTTGCCCGCTGCGGGAGAGGCCAGTCTACTGGTGCGCCCGGAGGCGGCGCGTCTGACGTCGCCCGAAGACGGCACGCTCGCTGGCACGATTCGCCAGGTCGTTTTCGTGGGCTCGGATACGCGCGCCATTGTCTCGCTGGGGCAGGGGAACGATGGGGCGCAGGGGGCCGACTTCACCGTGCGCTGCCCGCGCGACCTGACGCCGCGCGTCGGTGAGCGCGTCGGACTGGCGTGGGATCACGGCCGTGCGACGCTGCTCACGCGCTGAGCAAATTTCGTCAACGCCCTCGTCATCCGCTTCAGGAGTTTTTGTCATGTGGCTTGTTCAGCGCCTACCTCAGGCGGGGCCTCGTATTGCCTGGCCGCGACAGGTGGCCCGGTGGTTGCCGGCCTTGCCCGCGTTGCTGTTCCTCGTGGTGTTCTTCATCGTGCCGGTCGTCGAGATTCTGCAGGGCGGCCTCTACGATGCCGACGGCGTGCTGTCCGTCGCTCAGTTTGCCCGCATGACGCACTCGGCCGTGTACATCAAAGTGCTGGCTTCGACGTTCTGGATTGCGTTTCTTACCGCCGGGCTTTCGGTCCTGCTCGGTTATCCGGTGGCGTATCTGCTCGCGCGGCTGTCGGCGCGCTCGCGTGAGCGCTGGTTGCTATGGATCGTGCTGCCGTTCTGGACCAGTTATCTCGTCAAGACGTATGCGTGGATGCTGCTGCTCTCGAAGACCGGCCTGCTCACGGTCGTGGCCACGCATCTCGGGCTGATCGATAGCGCGGGCACGCTTGCGCCGTCGCTCACCGGTGTGCTGATCGGCATGGTGCACGCGATGCTGCCACTCGCCGTCATGACGATGTTGCCGATCATGCGCGGCATCAACATGCAGCTGGTGCAAGCGGCGCAAACGCTCGGGGCTGACCGCGCGACGGGCTTCTTCACCGTTTTCCTGCCGCTGTCCGGGGCGGGTGCGGCCGCCGCCGGGTTGCTGGTCTTCATCACGAGCCTGGGTTTCTTCATCGTGCCCGCACTGCTTGGCTCTCCGCGCGAATCGATGGTGGCGCAGCTCGTCATCTCGTCGGTACTCGATCTGTTCGACCTGCGCTTTGCCGGCGCGCTCTCGAGCGTGCTGCTGCTGTGCTCGATTGTCGTGTTCTTCGTGTACGACCGCGTCGTGGGGTTGTCGTCGCTCGCCGGCGAAGCGCCGGAACGTCGTGCGGGGACCGGTGGGCGCATGTTGCCCATGCTCATCGCCATTGGGCGGCTCGCGGGCAAGGTGTCGCTCTCGGGCGGACGCCCGCGGGCGGGGGGGGGCTTCGGTCTCAAGGCGTACACGGGGGCGGTCGTGTTCGCCCTGGTGTTGCCGATTGCGTTTGTGGTGCCGCTGGCCTTCACCAAGCAGTCGTTCGTGGCGTTTCCCCCGCAACTCTTCACAGTGAAATGGTTTGTGGCGTTCATCGAGTCGAGTGTGTGGCAGGCGGCGTTGCTGCGCTCGCTTGGCGTGGGCTTCGCCACGGCGACACTTGCCCTCATCCTCGGTTTCGGCGCCAGCCTGGCGCTCGTGCGGCTGCCGTCGCGGTGGCGCAAGCCGCTGTTCGCCATGTTCATCGCGCCGTTGATCGTGCCGCGCATCGTGGTCGCCGTCGGCTTGCTGTATTTGTTTGCGCGCTGGGGGCTCGCCGGCACCAATGCCGGTCTCGTCATCGGCCACACGGTGCTTGCGATTCCCTATGTCGTGGTCACGCTTTCGGCGAGCTTCAAGCGCTTCGACTGGCGGCTCGACGATGCCGCCAAGATGCTCGGTGCATCGGCCTTTACCCGCGTGCGCACCGTGTTGCTGCCGTTGCTCGCGGCGAGCCTGGGATCGGCATTCCTGTTCGCCTTCATCGTGTCGTTCGACGACCTGACCATCGCCATCTTCGTGTCTGGCGGCATCAACACCACGCTACCCAAGCAGATGTGGGACGACATCCAGTTGGCCGTCACGCCGACGCTGGCTGCCGTGGCGACCTCGCTGGTGTTTCTGATGGTGTTCATCGTCTGGCTGTCGTCGATCTTTAAACGCAAGCGCTATTGATATCTGCGGAACTCCGTATGTCCATGTCCAACGTTGCCCGAGTCGCGCCGGTGAATGCGCAGACGTTTTCTTCCGTGCATCCTTATACGAAGTACTTTCCCCAGCGGGCCGAGGGCGACCGGCTCGATGTCGTACCGCTGCTCTTGGCAGGGCTCCACGGCACGTCGGCCAAGCCGGTCGTCGTGTTCGAGGGTGAAGCCATCGACCGGGCCCAGATGGCCGCGCGCGTGGGCGCCATGCAGGGCTGGCTTGCCGCGCAAGGCCTCGTGCCGGGCGACCGCGTGGCGGTGATGCTGGGCAACAGTGCGGCGCAGGTGGCGTTGATCTATGCGCTCATGCTTTCCGGTCTGGTGTGGGTGCCCGTCAACACGCGCCTGAAGGGCGACGGTATCGAATACCTGCTCGGCCACGCCAAGCCGACGCTGCTCATTGCCGAACCGGCCTTCGCCGACGTGCTCGACGCGGGTGCCACCCTCGCGGCACAGCAGCCGGGGCACCACGGGACACGCGTCGTGCGTCACTGGCTCGCGGACGTCATGACCCAGGCCGCGGCGTACATCGGTACCGCGCCAGCGGCGGCGGAGCTCACGCCCGCGTCGGTGCTGTGCATCATCTACACGTCGGGCACCACCGGCGCGCCCAAGGGGGTGCTGTTCACGCACCGCATGATGCGCATCGCCAGTGAGGCGGCGCTGCGCGTGGCCGACGCGCACGACGGCGACCGGCTGTTTCTGTGGGAGCCGCTGTGCCATATCGGCGGTGCCCAGATGCTGCTGCTGCCCTTTCTCGCCGATCTCGAGATGCACGTGGTGGAGCGTTTCTCGGCCAGCCGCTTCTGGCAGCAATGCGCCGCCGCGCAGGCCACGCATCTGCACTATCTCGGTGGCATCCTCGACATCCTCATGCAACTGCCGCGCGAGGCCCAGCCGGCGCAGAACTCATTGCGCGTGGCGTGGGGCGCGGGCGTGTCGGCGAGCGCCTGGCAAGCCACACGAGAGCGTCTGCAATGCGCGTTGCGCGAATGCTACGGGATGACGGAGTGCTCGAGCTTCGCCACCCTCAACGACGCGGATGTGCCGGGTGCCATCGGCCACGCCCTGCCGTGGCTGACGCTGGCGTTGCTCGACGACGCGGGACAGCCCGTGCCCGACGGCGAACCCGGTGAGATCGTGCTGTCGAGCGACGTGGAAGGCGTCTTCCTGCCCGGCTATCTCGATAATCCGGAAGCCACGTCGAAGGCGTTGCGCGACGGCAAGCTTTTCACGGGCGACAGTGCGCGGCGTGGCCCCGACGGCAGCCTGGTCTTCATCGGCCGGCGCACGGACAGCATGCGGGTGCGCGGCGAGAACGTGTCGGCCTGGGAAATCGAGCGTGTGTTTGCGCGACATCCGGCGGTGGTGGCCTGTGCCGCCATCGGCGTGGCAAGCGACATCGGGGAGCAGGATGTGATGCTTTACGTCCAGTTCCGCGACGGCCAGACACTCGACTGGACGGTACTCGCGCAATGGGCCGCCGACAAACTCGCCAGCTACCAGCGGCCGCGTTACTATCGCGCCACCGAAGGTTTCGAAACGACGCCTTCGGAGCGCATTCGCAAGCATCTTCTCTCGCGCGATACCTCGCAGGCGTGGGAGGTGACGGAGGCAACGTAATCCGTGTGGGCAGCGCGGTCGTCACCGGCGCGGCGACGATGACGGTGATTCTGGCGTTATCGGTATAAGATAGACTGTTATTTTTATGAGATAATTCGTCCCTGCCTGCCCCATTTCCTCGATATCGTGGCCACCACCAAGACACCCCGCACCCGCGCCAAAGCGGCAATCGCCAGCGAGATAGCTACTGCTCCCGCCCCATCGACCGAATCCACGCTTTACGTGCAGTCCGTGGAGAAGGCGATGAAGGTGCTGACGGCGTTCGACGGGTCGAAGCGCCATCTGTCGCTTTCGGAAATCGCCGCGGCCACGGGGCTGGACATCAGCGCGGCGCAGCGCTTCACCTTCACGCTCTCGGCGTTGGGCTATCTGCTCAAGGACGCGCAGAGCAAGAAGTACGAACTCTCGCCGAAGCTGCTGGACTTCACCTATCACTACCTCGTCTCGAACGAACTCGTGAGCCGCGCCGCTCCGTATCTTCAGCAACTCGCGGCGGAAACCGAGGAGGCGACGAACCTGACGGTGCGGCTCGACACGGACATTGTGTTCGTGCTGCGTATTGTGAGCCGCAGCGTGTTCAATGCGAACGTCATCGTCGGCTCGCGCCTGCCGGCCTATTGCACGGCACCCGGGCTGGCGTTGCTGGCTACGCTCGACGATGCCGAGGTCGACGACATTCTCGCGCGCACGAATCTCGTGCAGTTCACGCCGGCGACCGTGGCGCAGCCTCGCAAGATCAAGGAACGGCTTGCGCGCATTCGCAAGCAGGGATACGCGCACACCGAAGACGAATTCTTCATGGGCGACATTTCGACGGCGGCGGCCGTGGTGAACCAGGACGGCCGGGCCATCGGGGCGATCAACATTGCCGTGCCGCGCGTGCGGTGGAACGCCGAACGCGACGAACGGCGCTTCGCCGACCTCGTGATCCAGACGGCTGGCGCGTTGTCGGCGCGGCGGCGCCAGGAGAGCTGACGTCGCGTCAGTCGGCCGCCACGTGCACGATCTCGTCGTGCTTGTCGATCTCGCCGGGGGCGCGTTTTTTCAGCCGAATGAAGAGCAGCAGCGGCATGACGGCGATCGTGAGTGCCATCATGAGCCGGAAGTCGTCCAGGTAAGCGATCATCGCCGCCTGTCGCGTGACTTCCGCATTCAGGGCGGCCATCGCCGCGGCACCGTACGTCTGCACGTAAGCCTCCACCCCTTGTGTAAACGGCGTAATGCGCTCCGAGAGCACCGCGTGGTTGACCTGCGTGTTCTGGGTGAGCAGCGTCTGCACGACCGAGATACCGATACTGCTGCCGATGTTGCGCGACAGGCTGTAGATGGCGGCGCCGTCCGCGCGTAGCGTGCCGGCGAGCGTGGCAAACGTGACCGTGGTGAGCGGCACGAAGACGAAGCCGAGACCGAAGCCCTGAATGACCCCCGGCCAGACGATGTCCGACGGCCGCAGCGTGAGCGAGTAACCGGCCATCAGATACAGCGAATAGGCGGTCAGTGCGAAGCCGAAACCCAGCAGGTAGCGAACGTCGACCTTGCCGACCAGGCGTCCGACGATCAGCATGGCGGCCATGGTCCCCGCGCCGGAGGGCGCCGTCACCAGCCCGGTGAGAATCGCAGGGTAGCCGAACAGACTTTGCAGCATCGGCGGGAGCAGGGCGCGCGTGGCGTAAAGAATGATGCCGACGACGAAGATGTAGACGACGCCCGTGTTGAAGTTTCGGTCACGCAGCAACGCGCGGTCGAAGAACGAATGCTCGCCGGCCGTCCACGTGTGGACGACGAAGTACGCAAAGCAGATGATGGCGCCGAGCATCTCCAGCCAGATCTCGGTGGCGTTCAGCCAATCCTGCTGTTCCCCGCGATCGAGCAGCAGTTGCAGCAGGCCGATGGCCAGACTGAGGGTGACGAAACCGAGCACATCGAATTTCCCGGCCTTCTGCTCCGGCGGCTCTCTGAGATAAGCGGCAATACCGAGGAACGCGATCAACCCGATGGGCAGGTTGATGTAGAACACCCAGCGCCAGTTGTAGCTGTCGGTAAGCCAGCCGCCGAGTGACGGGCCGAGAATTGGCCCGACCATCACGCCCATGCCGAACACCGCCATCGCCGAGCCGTGCTTGTGCGGCGGGTTGATGTCGAGCATGGTCGCCTGCGACAGCGGCACGAGCGCCGCGCCGCAAATCCCCTGGAACAGCCGTGCGGCCACGATTTCCGTGAGCGAATGCGCCATGCCGCACAAGGCCGAGGCGATCGTGAAGCCGGCGACGGACCACAGGAAGACGCGCCGGCGACCGAAGCGCGCGCAGAGCGTGCCGGTGAGCGGCGTGGCGATGGCGGCCGCCACGATATAGGACGTCAATACCCAGGTGATGGAGTCCTGCGAGGCGGAAAGACTGCCCTGCATGTGGGGGAGTGCCACGTTGGCGATGGTGCTGTCGAGTGTCTGCAACACCGTCGCGAGCATGACGGACAGGCTGACGAGCGCGCGATGCTTGCCCGGATCGTCAGCTGTTTGGGGGGATGCCACGGTCATTCTTTTATTGGATCGTGAGGGTTATCGCGACGCGCCGGTGACGGGCATTCGGCTTCGGCGCGCGTCAGGTTCGTCAGCACCTTGCCCAGTAAGCGCGACAGTTCGGTCCGTTCAGCCGGGGTGAGGTCGGCCAGCGCTTCGCGTTCGGTCGCGTTGGCGAATGCGACGATCATGTCGATCTTGGCCTCCGAGGCCTCCGTCAGATAGAGCAGGTGCGCGCGTTTGTCGTTCGGATCCCGTTCGCGCCGCACGAGTCCCTTGTCCCTGAGCCGGTCCAGCAGTCTCACCAGCGCCATCGGCGTCAACTCCATGCGTTCGGCCAATTCGGCCTGTGTCTGGACCCCATAGCGATGCAACATGACCAGCACGCGGCATTGCGCGCGCGTGAGGTCGAAGTTGCCGCGGGCACGCCGGTCGAACAGGCGCGAATGAACGCGCGCGACGTCATGTACCAGCGTGCCGAAACGGGAAGACCAATCGATTTTCGGCATATCGGAAGGTGCGCCGGGGTCGCCTTCGGGGAGTCCCGGCAAGGTCAATTAGTAAACAGGTTTATCATTTTGCCAGACACTTTCTTCGGACTGCAACTGTCGCAAATAGGTGACACCCATACTCGACGGCCGAAGGCGCTGAAATGTGGTCGGCCGGTTTCGCCCGGTGTGACGAGGGTTCGCGGGCGGTGGGCACAATCCCCGGACAGACGCTGTTGCGCCGCCCGTGAAAATCTGAAAAAGCCAAGAAAAATAAGCACTTGACACTTCGCCTTGGCGGATCAAGAAAGGATATGTGCGATGTATCGGCGAGCACGCCTGTGCATGGCACTCATCCTCTATTGACCTTAAGGAGTATCAATCATGTTTGACCTCGCCCAAGCCTCGGATGTCCTGTCCATCACCCCGACCGACCTGTCGTCCGGTCAGCGCCGTCCCACGTCGTTGCCGGCTGCGGTGCGCGCCCCGGCGGCCGATCTCGATACGATGCGAGAAGAGCGTCTGCCCTTCATCGTCACCATCGCGAGCGACGACGCAGCGTTGCGCGACGCCGTCGCCATGCGTCAGGCCGCCTACGGCCGCCACCTTCCCGATCTGGCCGCCACGTTGAGCGAGCCGGAGCCCAGCGACCGCGAGCCGGGGGCCATCGTGCTCGTGGCGCGCGCGCGGCTCGACGGCGCGGTTCTTGGCACAATGCGTATCCAGACCAACCGTTACCAGCCGTTGCATCTCGAGGATTCGGCGCCGTTGCCCCAGTGGCTGGACAGCGCCGCGTTGGCCGAGGCGACGCGTCTGGGCGTGGTGGCTGGGCCGGCCGGACGTGTCGTCAAGACGGCGCTGTTCAAGGCCTTCTATCAGTATTGCCTGCTGTCCGCGGTCGACTGGATGGTGATTACGGCGCGTCCGCCGCTGCATCGGCAGTATGAAGCCCTGATGTTTATCGACGTGTTCCCGTCGCAAGCCCTGATCCCGATGGCACACGTCGGCGGCATCGGACACCGCGTGCTGGCGCTGGACGTGGCGCAGGCACGCACGCGTTGGCAGGCGGCGGAGCATCCTTTGTTCGCCTATATGTGCCTCACCCATCATCCCGACCTGCGGCTGGGGGTGCCCGGAATGCAGGACGTTGTGCGGGCGTCATCGGGCGAAGCCAGTGTTGGCGCGCATTTGCGGGATTTATCTTTTGGCGGCGACGCGGTACGATGCGGTGCATCAGGCTTCAGCTTGTCGGTGTAATGCCGTTATTCGAACTAACGTTATCCCGTCGCCTGCCGCATTCGGTCTTTTGGGCGATGGCGATAACGCGCAAGGCGGGCAAAAGAGACCTGCCCGTGTCGGCCTGCATCGGGGTCGCACGGGCCAGGGCCGGCCCGGCCGGCAGGGCGTGCCGAGGGGTACGCCCTGCCCGGCGAAGCTCGCGGGGGCGACCAATAAGATAAGGGCTTAAGATTTCTATGGCGGGGGAACTCGGCAACGAGCGTGACGATTACAGCCGCAATTCGACCGATTTCGCCGACGAGTGGGCGGAACGCTCCGGTTCGCGGCGCCGTTGGCGCGTGAGCGCGCGGCTCGACGAGCTTTTTCGTACGATTTCGCTGTACGCCGTTCCCGCCGCCATCATGCTGCTCTCGGGCCTGGTGCTGATGTTCCAGGAGAGCCAGTACGCCGTGCGGGGTGAAACATCGTTGACCTTTCAGGCGAAAGGCGATGTACCCGCGACGTTCGGCCCGCCGATGGTGCAGGGCGTCCTTGAGCGCGCGCCCGCCGTTCGGCAGTTCAGCACGCATCTGTCCGAGGCGCCCGTGTGGTTCCGGGTCACCGTGCCGCCCGTGGGCGCTGCCCAACATACGGTCATCGAATTTCCCTCGCGCCATGCGCAAACGCTGATCTGCTGGCGCAACCCCGACGCCCCGGCCATCGGACGCGCGGACCGCAGCGCCGTGCGCGGGGCGATCCGAATGTCGAAAGCGGGCTTTGCGATCGATCTCGGGCAACTCGTCGCGCCGGTGACACTCCTGTGCGAGGGCACATTCTCCGGGCCGGCGCATCTCACGCTGGTCGCCTGGCCGGCGTCCGAACTGAATGTCTCCGAACGCGAGTTCCATCGCAGCAACGGCTTGCTCGAAGGCGGTCTGTTGACGCTTTCGGCATTCGTGCTCGTCACCGCCATCATCAACAAGGAATGGCTCTACGTCCTGTTCGCGGCGTGGCTGATCGGCAACTTGCGGCTCGCGGCGAACTCGCTCGGGGCCGACACGCAATGGCTGGAACGCGCCATTCCGACCGACCTTGACGCTCTGGTGCGCAAGGCGACATTCGCCATCTACTACGTGCTGACGTATTCACTGTTCACGCAGCTCTTCAAGCGGGAGTTGCGCCGCATCGGCTGGCGGTGGATGGTGATGGTGCTGCAATGGGCCGGCGTGGTGCTCTGCTGCGCGGCCATCGCATTGCCGTATGCGCATTTCATCCCCGTGCTGTGGGTTGTGGCCGCCCTGGGCATCGCCATCGTCCTGGTGCTGCTGACCCGCATTCTCGTGCTGACGCGCTCGCGGGTCGCGATGTGGTACAGCGCGTCGCTGTCGATCGTCCTGTTTGCCACGTTTTCCGAAGTGATCGCCGCCGCGTTCAATGCGCGCGCGTTGGCGACGGCGTTCAACAGCGTGACCGCGGCGCTGTTCTCGAGCCTCATGGCGGCGCTGGCCATTGCCGAGCAGATGCGGGCCGAGCACCAGGGCAAGCTCGAAGCCCAGACCGAACTGCGCAACGCCTACGACGTGACGCCTGTCGGCCTGTTCACCCTCGACGATCAGGGTGTTTTCGTTCGTGGCAACGCGGCGTTGCACACCATGCTGGGCATTCCCAATACCGAAGGGCGAACGTTCCGCTGGGACCAGTACTTCGGCCAGAGCACCTGGCGCATGCTGCTCGATGTCGCGCAGCACAGCGAGGAATCGGAACTCGAAATTCTCTCGCTGCCCCGCGACGACGGCCGCACCAGCCGCTATCTCGTCAAGGCGATTTTCTCCGCAGGACGCATCGAAGGCTCGTTGCAGGACATCACCGAACGGGCTCGCACGATGGAGCAATTGCGCTATCTGGCGGAGAACGACCCGCTCACCGGCGTCTCGAACCGGCGCGGCATCGAAAAGGCGCTGGCCGAGGCCATCCGTACCTTATCCGACGCCAGGCCGGCGGCATTGGCCTATCTGGATCTGGATCGGTTCAAGCTAGTCAACGATCTCTTCGGCCATGCGGCGGGCGATGAGGTGTTGCGCCAGGCATGCGATCGGATGCGAGCACGCTTGTCGACGGATCAGAGCGTGGGGCGCACCGGCGGCGACGAGTTCATCGTGGTGTTTCGCGATGCGACGATCAAGGAGGCGGCCGCCGTGGCGCGCCGTCTGGTCGACGCGATTTGCGGCGAGCCTTATCAGATTGGGGAGCGCGCCTTTCAGGTGCGCGCGTCGGCCGGGGTCATCGAGCTGACCGCCGATATGCGGGTGCCCGACGCGATTTCATCGGCCGACCGCGCCTGTCGCGAGGCCAAGAAGAGTCGCCGGGAGTTGGTGGTCTATGAGCGCGGGGCGGCGGCATTTCGTGAGCGCCTCGCCGAATTGCGGTTGATCGATGCGCTCGACGCCGGACTCACGCCCAACACGCTGTTTCTCGAAATGCAGCCGATCATGGAGATGGCGTCGCCCGGCGAGTCGCTCAACTTCGAGGTGTTGCTGCGCATGCGCGATTCCGACGGCAACATCGTACCGGCCTCGCGTGTCATCAGCGCGGCCGAGGAGAACGGCAGCATCGGCATGATCGATAAATGGGTACTGACGAACACGCTCGCCTGGATCGACCTGAACCGCGACCGTCTCGCAAAAACACGGTTTGTGTGTGTCAATCTGTCGGGGGCGTCGCTCAACGACGAACATTTCATTCGGGACATCTTCACCACGCTGGCGGCCCATGAGCGTGCCGTCGGGTTGCTGTGCATCGAGATCACGGAAACCGTGGCGCTGCACGATCTCGACAATACGCGTCGCTTTGTCGATCGGATTCACCAACTGGGCGGACGCATCGCGCTGGACGACTTCGGTGCGGGCTTCAGTTCTTTCTCATACCTGAAGGATCTGGCGGTCGACGCCATCAAGATCGACGGCGCGTTCGTGAAAAGCATGGCGGCGCATCCGGCCAATCTGGCGATCGTCGAAGCGATTGTGGCGCTGGCGAAGAATCTCGGGATTCGCAGCGTCGCGGAGTGGGTGGAAGACACCGCAACGCTCGAAGCCTTGTCGGAACTGGGGGTCGACTATGTTCAGGGCTTTCTGATTGCGCGCCCGCAAACGCCCGAGGCTATCCTGGCCGCCGACTCGGCCGTCAGTTTCGTTCGCGATCCCCAACTGGCATCTTTGCTGCTCGAGTTGGGGGATGCGTTCTACCCGCGTCATCGCAGCAACTCGGCATTGCACTGATTCGATTCTCCCGACGCGACGCTTCGACAGTCCGTCGGCGAGGTGCGTCCGTTAGCCGATAAAAGTCGCATCAGTCGACGATTTGTCATGCGAATTATCGGTATTTTTCGCAATACTGTATTGCCCACGCGATTCCCGCCCGGCACTCGATCCGCAGTGCCCAATATGCCGGAAACCCCCATGAATCGGGCGTTTCCGCGTCAAGTCATTTTTTTCGGGGCGTCATCAAAACGTAACCCGAAGTAAGAATTCCAATTGGAATAAATCTTGTCCCCGGTAAAGGCCGGGTGGCAGAATCAACGCATCGACGTGGTGGAGCGCATCCTCCATGCGCCGGTGAACCGTATCCGTGGGTGGGGCATGACGCGGAATGCAATGCGGCGCATCGGCGTCCGGCAAATGACAGGCACGCGATATGCAACGGGGTTAGGAACGCGCACATTCACGAGATGCGCGCGGCGCAACCGTAGGACCTAGCCAGAACAACGACAATGATCTCGACGCTTCTCAAACTCGTCTACCGCTACAGCCATACAGCGAAGTGGCGGCACAACGAACGCCTCTGGCCGCACGCGCGCATCGAGCGCGATGCCATGGGAGCCATCGAGCGCTTTACGTGGCGCTCGCGCCGGGTGCCACTCGTTCGGCGCGCCGAATTGCAGCGCCTGCGCCGCTTGCCATGCCACATTATCGCCAGCGGACCGTCGGTTGCCGAAATCGATTACGAAGCGCTGCCGATGCATCACGTCATGGGCGTGAATGGGGCTATCGCGCTGACCGACCACGCGCCGGTCAAATTCAATTTCTACTGCATTCTCGACGCCGGTTTCGTGCGTCAGCGTCCGGACCTGGCGCGCCGCGTCGTGGCGCGCGATCTGGTGTTGTTCGTCACGCCGGTCGTGCTCGCCCGTTTGCTGGACACGTTCCCGGCGTCGGCGTTCGGGTGCCGTTTCTATCTTGTAGACGATATTTTCAAGCGCGGGATGGAGGCGGCTAGGACGCCCGAAGCGCTGCGCGCGAACCCGCAGGTTGGGGCAAGCGCGGCGTTCCAGGGCGAGCAGGGCCGCCTCGGGTACAGCTTCGATCTCGACCATGGCTTCTTCCACGGTGGCACCGTCGCGTATTTTGCACTCCAGGTGGCGACGTGGCTGGGCTTCACCGAGGTGTACCTGCATGGGGTCGACTTGCGCGACGCCGCGCAGACGCCACGGTTCTACGAGACCCTGCAAACGCGTGCGCCGACGCGGTTGGACGTGGAGTTCTCCAGCCTGATCGAGCCGTCGTTCCGCCACGCGTCGGCGGTCTTGCGCGCACGCGGTGTGCGCGTCGAGAACCTGTCGCAAGCGAGCGCGCTGGGGGACGACATCTTCGCCAAAGTCGACTGGCGCGCGCTGCGTCGCCGGAACCTGAGTCTGGTCGTACCGGACGCGAGCGGCGAGAGCGCCGGTCTCGGCAGCATGCCGACGTGGCGCTCGACCGGCACGCACGGTCGGCCGTAACGTCTGCCACGCGCGGCACCCAGGTCAGCCGATGCGCGAAAGTCCTTGCCGAGAGGGCCTCCGCACGGTGGTCTACCTGCTACAATCGCACTCCGGGTTTTCCTGAAGCACGAGCGATTATGGGGTTTGGCTGGTTCGGACTGTCGACGTTTTGGTTGCTGGCGTTGTGCTGGCCTGGCGTGCGGGGTCTGCTTGGCGGTGAGATACGAATCTTCGGCCCCGGCACGCTGCGCATGCTGCTCGGTATACCGCTCGCGATCGGATCGAGTGCCACGCTCGCCGCGCTGACGGGCGGGGAGGGCAACACCGCGGGGGGCAGCGTCGGCCAATCCCTGTCTCACGGCTTGCACGTCGCGTTGGGCGGTACGCTCGCGATGGGCGTGGCGAGCTTCGTCCTGCTCTTTTCCCTTCCGCTGGTCTTCGGCACCACTTGGTGGGGCATGTTCGCGCGCGGCAAATCGTCCGACGACGATATCGAGGCGCCCGGCTACGAATCGCGCTTCGATGGGGCCGCCCGCGAGCCGGCGCGGGGTCTTTCACACATGTCGTTCGACACGAGTGAGCGTGGTGAGCGCGGCGAGCGATTTACGCCCACGCTCGGACAAGGGCATCACGATGTCGGTAGCCTGAGGGAAGACGCGGTGCCGCGCCGCCGTGGTCTGGCGGCACAGCCGCGCTGGAAGTTGTCCGACGAGGAGCGCGCGCGGCTCGACGCCATGCGACCGCCGCCGTTGAGGGTGCCGGGTGCGCCGCGCACCGAGCCGTCGTTTGCGAATGGCGTGCGACTTCGTCCGACAGGCAAGGGCGCCTCCGTGGGACGTGCAGGGACCGCCGTGGCTGCCACCGTCGCCTCCGCAGCGACCACGAGGGCGAGCGGGGCTTCCGTATCTGCGGCTTCGGTCAGGACCGCGACATCCGTTGCGTCGACCGCTCCCTCTAGTGTTGCTGCGCCGCTCACGGCAACCAAGGCAGGCATGCCCGCGAAGCCGCCTATGCCCGCCGATCCGCTGAATTCGACGTCGATTTCTGGGGCGACGGGATATCGCCGCCCCGTGGGCGTCGCGCCCGCCCATCTGCGCGGCACGATCGTGCATAGCCCGTTCCGCAAGCCGCAGCTCGGGCTTGAAGAAATGCCGCCACGGGGGGCGCCGCGTGTCGCGTCGTCCCCGGCGGATGCCGGGACGCCGGCGATCGCCGACACGTCAGCCAACGTTGCGGCGTCGGGCGCTGTCGCGCCTCGCCCGGCGGCGCCTGCGATGCGGGGGGCCGCGTCCTGGTCCGCGACCGATGCCGCCTCACCGCTTTGCGCGGCCGTCTCCGCATTTTCGCCCGTCGATTTGTCGGCAAAGGACGTTGACGCACCCGTCTTCGAAGCCTTGCCGCCCGCACCCACCTCGGAGGTGCTGGCCCAACAAGCGGCCGCGCGTGCCGCCGAACAGGCGCGCGTGCAGGCCTTGGCCGTGCTGCGCGACGAGGCGCAAGCGTTGCTTCGCGACTTGCGTCAATGGACAGCATCCGACACGGCGCAGGCCGCTGACGCACCCGCGTTGGCATCGGCGTATCCGGCGACCATCGTCGATCGCCGGGAAAGCGTCGCGGTAGACGAGGAACGCTTGGGCATGGAAGTGACGAACGTTATCGAACCCGTCGCCATTGCGAAAGCCATGCCGGTGTCGGCGGCGTCCGACCCATCGCCACCGGCCGCCGGGGGCGTCGACATGACCGCTGCGGCGCCGTTCGCACCCGATTCGCCTTCTGCCTCTGCGTCTTCGATGCCACATCGTCCGTTCGTCTTTGCGGATGTGTTGGCCAGCGTCGAAGCTTTCGATGTACCGAAGGACTTGCCGATCGACGTACCTTTCGATGTGCCACACAACGCCACGCGCGACGAACAGGGCTACCGGGCAGAGGACGCTGCATCCGTAGACGTACCCGACGCGCTGGAGGCCGAAGCGTTAGCGTCGAAGCCGCATTATGTCTTGCGTGCCGACGGCACCTGGGCACGCGCTGAAGCGTCTCCCCATCCCGGCCATCCGGCCTACGCACCGTTGACGCACGACGACGCCATCTCGTCATCGACGCCCACCATGCCGTCGCCCGCGGCCGCCGTGCCTGTCATTCCGGCGTTCGCCGCGTCACCGCCGTTCGGCATGGCGACGACGGCTGAGCCGCGCGCCGCCAGCTTCTCGGGGAACACCCCCTACGAACTTGCGCCGCCCCGCGTCGTCATCGATTACGACTTGCCGTCGCTCGACCTGCTGTCGCCTGTGACGTCGCTGGATGTCGCCAATGTCGTTTCGGACGAAGCGCTCGCGGCCGTGAGCCAGTTGATCGAGCAGCGTCTGGCCGAATTCAAGGTGCCGGTCACGGTGGTGGGCGCGTCGGCCGGCCCGGTCATCACGCGTTTCGAAGTCGAGCCGGCGGTGGGGGTGCGCGGGGCGCAGGTCGTCGGACTCGTACGGGATCTGGCGCGAGCGCTGGGCGTGACGTCGATCCGCGTGGTCGAGACGATTCCCGGCAAGACCTGCATGGGACTGGAACTGCCCAACGCGCAGCGGCAAATGATTCGCCTGTCTGAAATCCTGACCGCCCCCGTGTTCGACACCCATCGCTCGCACCTTGCGCTCGCCATGGGCAAGGACATCACGGGTGAGCCCGTCGTGGCCGATCTGGCGCGTGCACCGCACCTGCTGGTGGCGGGCACGACCGGCTCGGGCAAGTCGGTGGCCGTCAACGCGATGATCCTGTCGTTGCTCTACAAGGCAACCCCGGACGACGTGCGCCTCATCATGATCGATCCGAAGATGTTGGAGCTATCCGTCTACGGTGGCATTCCGCATTTGCTCGCTCCGGTCGTGACCGACATGAAGCAGGCGGCGCACGCCCTGAACTGGTGCGTGGGCGAGATGGAAAAGCGTTACCGGCTGATGTCCGCGCTTGGCGTGCGCAATCTGGCCGGATACAACGAGAAGATCGATGCCGCACGCGCGGCGGGCGACAAGGTGCGCAACCCGTTCTCGCTCACCCCGGACGCACCGGAGCCGCTGGACCGTCTGCCATTCATCGTCGTGGTCATCGACGAGTTGGCGGATCTCATGATGGTGGCGGGCAAGAAGATCGAAGAACTGATCGCACGGCTGGCGCAGAAAGCGCGCGCGGCGGGCATTCACCTGATTCTCGCGACGCAGCGGCCTTCGGTTGACGTCATTACCGGCCTCATCAAGGCGAACATCCCGACGCGGGTGGCCTTTCAGGTGTCGTCGAAGATCGATTCGCGCACGATTCTCGACCAGATGGGCGCGGAATCGTTGCTGGGGCAGGGCGACATGCTGTTCCTGCCGCCGGGCACGGGGTATCCGCAACGCGTGCATGGGGCGTTCGTTGCCGACGACGAGGTGCATCGCGTCGTCCAGCACTGGCAGCAATATGGCGAACCGGACTACGACGAAGCGATCCTCGCGGGCGACCCGAGCGAGGCCGCTTCCGCCGATTTGTTCGGCGAGTCGTCGGGCGATGCCGAGGCCGATCCGCTCTACGACGACGCGGCGGCATTCGTGCTGAATTCCCGTCGCGCCTCGATCTCCGCGGTGCAGCGGCAATTGCGTATCGGCTACAACCGCGCCGCCCGTCTCATCGAGCAGATGGAAACGGCCGGACTCGTCAGCCCGATGGGGCGAAACGGCGCGCGCGAAGTGATTGCAACGGGCGAGTAATCGCCATCCCTTACACCTGCCTTACGACCCGCCCTCCGAGTCGAACTCTTTGGCACTCCGTGCCGATCTCAAGACACGCGCCACCCGTGGCGCGTGCCGTCAAACCCCTTGGAAACCCGCACCAATTGGCGATAGCAGCGCGTATACCCGCGTGAGCGTAGGGGTATTCCCGCCTTTGCGGGCAAAACTCAGCGAACACATAATCGGCGCGCTAGCTTGGTCGTTCAACGCGTGCGGTACGGTATCGCCCTGACACGAATTACAACATCGGGGGGATGCGGCGGGGGGAAGTCGACTCGCGCGTCGCGCATTCTACGGCAGGGCCTGCGACATCAGGAAATCGCAGCAGAAAAGCGTCATATCGAAACGCATCGCACCGAAGGAGACCCTTATGCAATTCCGATTCAAGGTCATGGCTGGCGCCGTGGCATTTGCCCTGTCCGCCTCGATGGCTGTGGCGGCCGATCCGATCAAGATTGGCGTATCCGGCCCGTTCACCGGCGGCTCGTCGTCGATGGGCGTTTCCATGCGCGACGGCGTGCGTCTCGCCGCATCGGAAATCAACAAGTCGGGTGGCGTGCTGGGCCGCCAGATCGTGCTGGTCGAGCGCGACGAAGAAGCGAAGAACGAGCGCGGCGTGCAGGTCGCGCAGGAACTGATCAACAAGGAAAAGGTGGTCGCGACCGTCGGCTTCATCAATACCGGCGTGGCGCTTGCCTCGCAGCGTTTCTATCAAGACGCCAAGATTCCGGTGTTCAACAACGTGGCGACGGGTACGGTCATCACCCAGCAATTCAAACCGCCTCAGTACGCCGATAACTATGTCTTCCGCAACTCGGCCAAGGACAGCATCCAGGCGCCGATGATCGTGGAAGAGGCGATTACGCGCCGTGGCTTCAAGAAGCCGGCGATTCTCGCGGACTCGACCAACTACGGCCAGCTCGGACGCGAGGATCTGGAAAAGGCGCTCGCCGCCAAGGGCATCAAGCCGGTGGCCGAAGAGAAGTTCAACATCAAGGACGTCGACATGACGGCCCAGTTGCTCAAGGCCAAGCAGGCCGGCGCTGACGTCATCCTCACGTACGGCATTGGCCCGGAACTGGCGCAGATCGCCAATGGCATGGCCAAGCTCGGCTGGAAGCTGCCGCTGGTCGGTAGCTGGACGCTCGCGATGTCGAACTACATCGACAACTCGGGTGCGAACGGCGAAGGTGCCCGTATGCCGCAAACGTTCATTCAGGAGCCCAACACGCCCAAGCGCAAGGCCTTCATCGACGCGTACCTGGCCATGTTCAAGCCGAAGAACAACCGCATCGACTCGGCGGTGTCGGCGGCGCAGGGCTACGACTCGGTCTACCTGCTGGCCGCGGCCATCAAGCAAGCCGGCAGCACGGACGGCCCGAAGGTGCGCGCCGCGCTCGAAGACCTGAAGGCGCCGGTCGACGGCGTGGTCACGACCTACGATCACCCGTTCACGCATGACGATCACGACGCCATCACCGCCAATATTCCGGTGATGGGCGAAGTGAAGGGCGGCCGTGTCGTGTATGCCTACGACAGCGATCTGAAGGCGGGCAGCAAGGTCCGCGAGAAGGCTGCGAAGTAACTCGCCCTCCCACTCCCTTGCATTTCGGTTGCGCTCTGCAGCCATGACGGATGAGCAACGGCGCGCGTTGGTTGTGATCCGGGCCCCTGGCAACGGGGTGTCCGGGGGCAGCGCGCGCGCCGTCTGTTCAACCGGGCCATGCACCGGCACTCGGGACCGGCGCGCGGCACACGTCTCGAATACCTCCCGTGCATCGCTCGTAGGCTCGCACTCGCGAGAGAGGACCGCATGACCATCCTGATTCAACTCATCTACAGCGGTATCGCGCTGGGGATGATCTACGCCGTGATCGCCTTCGGTTACCAACTGACGTTCGCGACGTCCGGCACGCTGAACTTCGGCCAGGGCGAATCGCTGATGCTCGGCGCACTGGTCGGCCTGACACTGGTCGATACCCTGGGTCTGAATTACTGGCTGATGATCCCCATCGTCTGCCTGTTCGGTCTCGTGCAAGGGGCGCTGGTCGAGCGCATCGGCGTGAAGCCTGCCTTGCGGATCAAGTCGGAGTTCGGCTGGATCATGTCGACGATCGCGTTGGGCATCATCTTTCGTAACGTCGCGGAAAACGTTTGGGGACGCGACGATCTCAAGTTTCCTTCGCCGCTGCCCGAGTCGCCCATCCACCTGTTCGGCGCAAACGTGTTGCCGATGGAGCTGCTCGTCGTGGTCGGCGCGCTGCTCATGATGGCCGCCGTCGAGTTCTTCAACCGGCGCTCGATTTATGGCAAGGCGGTGGTGGCGACGTCCAACGACCGCGACGCCGCCGGACTCATGGGCATCAACACCAGTCTGGTCATCACCTTCTCGTATGCGCTGTCGTCCATGGCGGCCGCGTTTGCGGGCGTGCTCGTCGCCCCGCTCACGCTCACCGGCGCCACGATGGGGGCGGTGCTCGGGCTCAAGGCGTTCGCCGTGGCGATCATCGGCGGGCTGTCGAGCGGGATGGGCATGCTCGTGGGTGGCGTGATTCTCGGCATCGCGGAGACGACGACCGCGTTCTACATTTCGACCGGCTACAAAGACGTGCCGGGTCTCGTACTGCTGCTGCTCGTGCTGGCCGTGAAGCCGGCGGGCCTGTTCGGCAAGACCGCCATCAAGAAGGTGTAACCATGACCGCTCAGACCTCCACCGCACGCGGGGCCCGCGATCTCGGCGGCCTGCGCGTGACCACGAAGCTGGCTGCCATCGTGGGCATCGTTGCGCTGTTCGGTTTTCCGATGGCCATCGGCAATCCTTATTACATCCACATGATCGAGACGATCATGATCTACGCGATCCTGCTGTTCGGGCTGGATATCGTCGTGGGTTACACCGGGCAGGTGTCGCTGGGCCATGCGGGCCTGTTCGGCATCGGCGCCTACGTGGCGGGGGTGTTCTTCACCAAGCTCGGACTCACGCTCTGGCTCGCGCTTCCGGCCTCGATCCTGATTACGGCCGCGTTCGGCGCCGTGCTCGCTTTGCCCGCGCTACGGGTCATCGGCCCGTATCTGGCGATGGTGACGCTCGCGTTCGGCACCATCATCCAGATTCTCATCAACGAGATGGATTTCCTGACCGACGGGCCCATGGGTATCACGCTCACGAAGCCACTCGTCGGGGGGCATCCGATCAATGAGACCGAGTATTACTGGCTGGTGGCGGCGTTGCTGCTGGCGAGCATGCTTGTGGCGCACCGGATTCTCAAGTCGCATCTCGGGCGCGCCTTCGAGGCGTTGCGGGATTCACCTGTGGCGTCGGACTGCATGGGCGTGTCGGTGTATCGCTACAAGGTGTATGCGTTCGTGATCAGCGCCGGTTTCGCCGGCCTGGCGGGAAGTCTGTACGCCTACTCGGAGCAGTACATCTCGCCCAACACGTATAACTTCGAGCTGACGATCCTGTTCCTGCTCGCCGTCATCATGGGCGGGCGCAAGACGCGCAGCGGCGCGTTGTTAGGCGCGGCGATCGTCGTCTTGTTGCCGCAATTGCTCGACGACATCGGCACCTTCCGGATCGTCGCGACAGCCATCGCCGCGGTGACCGCCGTCGTGGCGGTGACCGCCATCGCCCGCGGGCGCACCTCGCTCGCCAAGGCGGCGGTGCCGATCGTGGGGACGGCGGCCCTGGCCGGCGTAACCTGGTGGCGTGACAGCATCACCGACTGGCGCCTGACGATCTTCGGGCTGATGATTCTGTTTGTCGTGTACTACCTGCCGGACGGCATCATCGGCTTCGTGCGCTCGCGCATTCTGCATCGCCGTCGCACGTTGACCGTCTCGGCCACGCAAATCGACGAGTCGGTCGACGGCGAGCGCGACCCGGTCCTGACAGCGGCGGCGGGCGGTCCCGACGAACTGCTCAACGTGCGCCAGTTGCTCATGCAGTTCGACGGCCTGAAAGCGCTCAATCAAGTGGATCTGAGTGTGAAGCGCGGCACCATTCACGGGTTGATCGGCCCGAACGGCTCGGGCAAGAGCACGATGATGAACGTGCTCACGGGCATTTACGTGCCGACGGCGGGCAGCATCGAGTTCGCGGGTCAGTCACTTGCGGGGCGTTCGTCGTCGGATATTGCGCTCTCGGGCGTGGCCCGTACGTTCCAGAACGTGCAGTTGTTCGGCGAAATGACGGCGCTGGAAAACGTGCTCGTCGGCTTGCATCACACGTTCGGCGCGACGCTGATTGATGTATCGCTGCGTCTGCCGCGTTACAAGCGCGAGGAAGGGGCGGCACGGGCCCGGGCGATGCGACTGCTCGACTTCGTGGGGCTGGCGTCGCTCGCCGACGAGGAGGCGCGCAACCTGCCGTATGGCAAGCAGCGTCTGCTCGAAATCGCGCGCGCATTGGCACTCGATCCGCGTCTGCTGTTGCTTGACGAGCCGGCCGCCGGCCTGACGGCCCCCGACATTCGTGAATTGCTCACGATCATTCGCAAGATTCGCGACCACGGTATTACGGTCATCCTGATCGAGCACCACATGGACGTGGTGATGAGCACGTGCCAGACGGTCTCCGTGCTCGACTTCGGACAGAAGATCGCCGAGGGCCT
The DNA here is from genome assembly GCF_902459665.1 of Pandoraea cepalis. GTDB lineage: Bacteria > Pseudomonadota > Gammaproteobacteria > Burkholderiales > Burkholderiaceae > Pandoraea > Pandoraea cepalis. Next base: position 74,558 of record NZ_CABPSL010000012.1, read on the forward strand.
GCCGGCGCAGATCCAGGCCGATCCGAAGGTGATCGAAGCGTATCTGGGCGGCGCATCGACGGCGCACTGACGACATTCGCGCATGCGGCGCACGGCGGGGACGATGCCCTGTGCCGCAGCCACGACGGACAAACGGAACCACTATGCTTTCCATTCGTAATCTGCAAGCCGGCTACGGCAAGGTGCAGGTGCTGCACGGCATCGACATCAATGTGCCGAGCGGCCAGGTCGTCACACTCATCGGATCGAACGGCGCGGGCAAGACGACGACCATGCGTGCCGTGTCCGGCATGATCAAGCCGACGGCAGGCGAGATCACGCTGGGTGACAAGCGTATCGACGGACTCGACTCGCATCGCATCGCCAAGCTTGGCCTGGCGCACTCCCCCGAAGGCCGACGCGTGTTCTCGACCATGTCGGTGATGGACAACCTGCGCCTGGGTGCCTTTCCGCGTCTGACCGGTAGTCGCCCGCGCGGCGATGTGGCGGCCGATCTGGAGCGCGCGATGGACCTGTTCCCGCGTCTGAAAGAGCGGCGTAATCAGTTATCCGGCACGCTGTCGGGCGGCGAGCAGCAAATGCTCGCCATGGCCCGCGCGGTGATGCTGCGCCCCGATATCGTACTGCTCGACGAGCCGTCGATGGGGCTGGCGCCGATCCTGGTCGACGAGGTCTTCCGCATTATCAGCAACCTGAAGTCGGAGGGCGTGACGATGCTGCTCGTGGAGCAGTTCGCCGCGGCCGCGCTGGCCGTGGCCGACTATGGCTACGTGCTGGAGAACGGCCAGATTTCCGTGCACGGCCCGGCGGAAAACCTGCGCAACGACGACAAGGTGCGCGCCGCCTATCTCGGCGGCAGTCACTGACCTTTGCCGGCGTACCTCGCTCAGTAGGTGGCGGAAAGCTCGCGTAGCGTGTTGAACGTCTCGCGCAGTTCGGTTCGTAGCGCGGCCACGAGGTCGGCGGCGGGCATGGCGCGAGCCAGCGGCGCCGCCTGACCGGCCCACTGGGCCGCGTAGTCGCTGTTGCCCTTGGCCTTGGCGGCTGCGTTGATCGCCTTGCCTGCGTCATACGTCACGGGATAGGCAGGCAGGTCGGGGCGGTCGGCTGCTTGCTCCAGCGCATAGAGGCGGTTCACGAAGCCGCGGGCCGGACGCCCGGAGATCGCACGAATCAAGGCGGTTCGCGGCGCAGCGCCGCCGGTCAGCCGTTCGCGGTAGGCCGCATCGGCCGACGATTCGGGGCATGCGACAAAGGCAGTCCCGAGTTGAGCGGCCTGCGCACCCAGCGCGAGGGCCGCTGCGATGCCCGCGCCGTCCATGATGCCGCCGGCGGCAATCACCGGCACCGACGTGTGCGTGACGATCAGCCGCACCAGCGCCAGCGTGCCCAGTTGCTCGTCATCGCTCGGCACGCGGTCGCCGAGATCTTCAAAGCGGCCACGATGACCGCCTGCCTCATACCCTTGCGCAACGATAGCGTCGACCCCTGCAGCCTCGATCGTCTTGGCTTCCGCCAGGTTCGTCGCCGAGGCGAACAGCACGATGCCCGCGGCGTGCAGTGCATCGATTCTCTCCTGCGACGGCAGTCCGAAATGGAAGCTGACCACGGCCGGGCGTTCTTCCAGAAGCATGGCAAACATGGCGTCGTCGGCCGCAAACGTCTTGTAGATCTCGCCGAGCGTGGTCGGAGGCGCGGCGTCGAAACGCGCGAACTCCGGGGCGAGATACGCCAACCAGGCGGCGTCGCGCGACGCGTCGAGCTTGGCGGGCGCGTGGCAGAACACGTTGACGTTGAACGGCTTGCGCGTCAGGGCGCGCGTGTCGTGAATGGCCTTGCGAGCGGCGTCGGCATTCATCGCGGCGACACCGATCGAGCCGAGCCCGCCTGCGTTGGAGACGGCTGCCGCGAGGGCGGGCGTGGACGTGCCGGCCATCGGGGCCTGAACGATCGGCGTCGACAGGCCAAGTCGTTCGATGAGTGCGCGGTGGCGGGATTGCGAGGCAGTGGAGCTTGACATGACGATCTGCACCTTTGAGTGTTCGGTAGGGGGAAACCGGACCCGTCGCAGCAGGGAGTCGATTCACTATGGCATACGCCCGGTGCGACAAAAGATATCACTAAAATGTATCTTTATGTCGACCACCCGCAGCATCGGCGGGGGCATTGGCTCGCGATATCGGGGTCACGCTTTGGGGCCCGCACGTTCGCCGGGGCCTTCGTGGGTTCCGCCCGTCTCCTCGGCGCCCATCAGATCGGCGGCGCGCGAGCGCTGCATATCGGCCCGCCTGAAGTAGCCGATGACGGTCGCCACGCTCGTATGTCCCGTCATCGACATGGTTTCGGCCAGTGGCACCTGCTGAAGCGCGGCCTCGGTGACGAAGCCGGCGCGCAGCGAGTGGGCGGAGAAGTCGCCCTCGAGACCGGCGAGTGCGCATCGCTCGCGCACGATGTCGCGCACGGCGGCCTCGGAGAGCGGTTCGCCCACGTGACCGCCGCGTCGAACGCGCCGAAAGATCGCCCCCTTCGTGATGTCCGCCGCCGTCAGCCAATCCGTGAGCGCCACGGCCGCCGCACCCGTGACCGGTTTTTCGTTCTCGGGCAGGTCTGCGCCCTGCTGATTCGTCTTCGACCAAGCGAGCGTGTAGACGTAATGGTCGGGTCCGCTGCGCCGCACGTTTTCGCATGTCGCCCGTACGACTTCCGAGCGCCTGCGGCCGCCGCTCGCCCATGCGAACAGCAATAGCGCGCGATCGCGTTTGCCTCGCAGGGTGTCGTCGCAGGTTGCCAATAGCGCACGCAAAGGCTCGCGCGTCAGTGCCTCCTTTTTTGCCGTGCGAACACCACGCTTTGCATAGGCACGACGTGTCTTTGCCAGGAGTTCGCGCACCGCCGGCTCCGCGCACGGGTTCGGCAAGTGGCGCGAGGTGTGCAGCTTGGCGATGACGCTCAATCGGTGGAGCAGTGTGGCGAGCGCCGGTGGTCCCAGACGGGTCTTGAGGCCTTGAGCGACGAGTGCGGCGTCGAGTGCGTCTGGCATCTCGGTTCTGAGACCGTGCTTGCCTTGATGCAGCGCATGATCGACCACGAACTGCACGATCACGGCGACCGGCAGCGGCGCGACGAGCGCCTGCCCGTACCTCAGGCGATACCAGCCCATCCAGTAGCGCATGGCCGATTGATAGCTCTGACGCGTGTTCTGCGAGTCGCCTTCCCGGGCGAGCGATTGTGCCGCATTGAGCGCGTCGTCATGGAGCGTCGCCGGATTTCGCGGTGGGGGCAGACCGAGGGCCGACGCGCCTCCCATTGCTGCGCTGGGCGCCGATTCGGCCGGCCACGGTCGCGTGGGTGTTATTTTTTTACCGGACATATGATTTAATATGTAATATGTACTAAATATAATCAAATCAACAAATAGCTAACGATAATCTTCCATTATCGTGGGTTATTTGGCAATGCCCTCGATATTCAGGAGCGCTACGTGATGACTACGCCTCAAACCCCGACGTCCGCCATGTCCACGCCGTTGCCGCGGCAAGGCGGGCGAGGTATTTCGGCGCACGACGTCTGGACGGCGGCCGATACGTTGTTGATGGCGGGGCAGCGCCCGACCATCGAGCGAATTCGTCAGCAGTTGGGGCGCGGCTCGCCCAATACCGTGAGCCCTTATCTGGATGCGTGGTTCGCCGGACTGGGGGCGCGCTTGCAAGGCGCGACGGCCGCCGCGCCCGGGTTACCGGATGGCGTGACGATGCCGGAATCGGTGGCGCGTGCCGCGCTCGATCTGTGGGCGCTGGCGTTGAACGAGGGGCGTGCTGCCCTGGCGGAAGACGAAGCGGCGCGGCGCGCAGTGTTGGACGCGCGCGAAGCCGAGCTGGCAGCGGATCGCGAGGCGCTGGAGCAGGCGCGGGCCGTGCTCCACGAGCGCATTGCCGCTGCCGAGACGGCGGCGGCGGATGCGCGTCAGGCGAGGGAGGAAGCACAGGCGCAGGCGCGGCGCGCCGAGGCGTTGTTGATTGAGGCGCAAGCCGATGCGGTGGCATCGCGGCAGGCACTGTCGGTGGCGCGTGAGCGTACGCATGCGCTTCAGGAGGAACACGCGGCGCAACGGTCCCATTGGGATGTCGAGCGCACCCGGCTTGGCGAGCGGGCCGAAGCCAATGAACGCCGCTTGATGCTTGAACTGGACGCCGCGCGCGAGTCGATCAAGTCGCTGCAGCAGGAGCGCAAACACGTGCAGCGTCAACTGCAGGATGCCGAAACCGGGCTTGCGGCGATGACCGAGGCACAGCACGCGATGCGGGCCGCGAAGGCACTGCAGGATGCAGTCGTGGCGAGGCTGCGCGAGCAGGTCAGCGCGCAGGAGGCATTGGCGGCAACGTATCAGTCGATGCTGGCCGCGCCGATGACGTTATCGTCCGGGCGCGGCAACCTGTCGGGAAAAAAGCGTCGCGTGAGCCATGCGGGCGTGCCGACAACGTCAGTGTTGCGTCGCGTGCGCCGGCCATGAGACAGGTAGCGCGGGGTGTCTGATATTTGTCGGCATTGGCGAACCGTCGGTCAGCAAGTCAGTCGTCCAGGCATGCGCGCAACGTCTGCGCGAGACGAGTGGCTTCCCCGGCATCGGCGACGTTCGCGAAGCCAAGCACGAGGCCGCGCGGCGTGTGCGATGTATGCCCGTTCGCATACCAGCTCGAGAGGGGCAACACGGCAAGTCCCGCCTCGCTGGCCCGGGCGGCAACGGCAACGTCGTCGACTGGGCCGTGCGGGCCTTCTGGGAATTGCACCGCGAACTGAATGCCACCGTGCGGCAAATCCAGACGCATTCGCTCGCCGAACGCTTGCGTCAGCGCTTGTGTGATCCAGACGCGCCGCTGTCCGTACAACGTGCGCATTCGCTTCACATGTCGCGCAAAATGGCCTTGCGCCATGAAATCTGCCACGGCGGCCTGCAATAGCGCTGGAGAGCCGGTGTTCATGCTGCACGCCACCCGCGCGACGCGCTCCACGGCACGCTCCGGCACCACCGCGTAAGCGAGCCGCAGGCCGGGGAACATCAGCTTGCTGAGCGTGCCGCAATAGATCACGCGATCGTGCCGATCGAGGCTCTTCAGCGCCGGCAACGGCCTGCCCGAATATCGGAATTCACTGTCGTAATCGTCCTCGATGATCCAGCGAGACGCTTTCTCGGCCCAATTCAGCAGTGCCAGGCGTCTTGCGAGCGACAACGTATGACCCAGCGGGCTCTGGTGCGATGGCGTGACCAGGGCGAAGCGCGCTTCCGGGTCCAGTTGTATGCCGCGCTCTACATCGATCCCCTCATCGTCGACCGGCACGGGGACGAACTGCATGCCGGACTCGGACAGAAAATCGCGCGCGAGCAGATAGCCGGGCTCTTCGAACCACACGCGATCGTTCGGTTTCGCGAGACTGCGCAACACGAGTTCAAGCGTCGCGCGGTAGCCGCCGGTCACGAACACTTGCTCGGGCAGACACGTGACACCGCGAGACAGACCCAGATAGGTGGCAATGCGTTCTCGAAGCGGCCGGTAGCCCATCGGATCCGGGCACGAGAGCATCGCGCGATCGCCGCTGCGCACACGAAGCGAAACCAGTCGACTCCATATCTTGCGGGGAAACGCGTCGAGCGCCGGTTGCCCGGCCTGCAACGGTCGTGGCTCGCCGCTCATTGCGACAGTGATGGACACGTGGGGCGGTGCCGGTCGACTCGGTGACGCGGTTGACGATTTCGCTGGGTCGGCGCGTTCCACGTTCGTTCGTTCCGTGTGCGGCACACCTTGCGGTGTTTGGTGACCTGTTCCGTAAGTCGAATGCACGATTGACGGCGGCAGCGACGGGGAAACAAACGTGCCGGCCGCGCCGCGCATCTGCAGATAACCCTCGTCGACAAGGATCGTATAGGCCAGTTCGACGGTGCCGCGGGCGGTATTCAACTGCGCGCAGAGGCTGCGAAGTGCCGGCACGCGATCTCCAGGACGCAGATGCCCCGCGGCAATCGCCGTCCTGAAACGCTCGCAAATCTGCAGATAGATCGGCTGCGGTCGCTGGCGATCTATCTGAATGTCCAGGGAGGGCGTTCGTGCGGGCATGGGTGTCTCGTGGATGAGGGCGGGCCAAGTTGATTTGGACTAGTCGGATCGATGATTTTTGGCCCTTATTGTTACGACATGATTGTTACATACTGCCCTTAAGCAATGCCATGGCGAGGACACTTCCACGCGATGCCACGCTCAGTACGCGTCTCGCGCGTTCAGTTGCCCCTTGGAGAATCTGTCATGAAAATCGTGGTAATCGGTGGTTCGGGCCTGATCGGCTCACGTCTCGTCACCCGGCTCGGCCAGGCAGGCCATCAGGCGCTCGCCGCGTCCCCGCGTACCGGCGTCAACTCCGTGACTGGCGAAGGTCTGGATGCCGCGCTCGTCGGCGCGGATGTCGTGGTGGATGTCACGAACGCACCGTCCTGGGAGCCTCAGGCCGTGCTGGACTTCTTCCGCACCTCGGCTCGCAATCTCGGCAAGGCTGAGGTGGCCGCGGGGGTGCGTCATCATGTTGCGTTGTCGATCGTCGGTACCGACCGCATGCCGGAGAACGCGTATTTCACGGCCAAGGTCGCGCAGGAGGCTGCGATCGAAGCCGCTGGCGTGCCATACACGATTGTGCGCGCCACGCAGTTCATGGAGTTCATCGGCGGCATCGCGGATTTCAGCACGGATGGCGACAGTGTGCGCGTCGGCGACGGGCTGTTCCAGCCGATCGCTGTGGACGACATCGTCGAGATCCTCGCACAGGTGGCGCTCGCGGCGCCGCGTAACGCCACGATGGACATTGCCGGCCCGGACCGCGCGTCGCTGGCGCAGATCATTGCGCGCTATCTGAGCGCGAAGGGCGATGCGCGCCCGGTCGTGACGGATCGTAACGCGCGGTACTACGGCGGCATCGTCGAGGAACTGTCGCTTGTTCCGCTCGGCGACGCGACGATCGGCCGTATCGGTCTCGACCAGTGGCTCGCCCAAACGCGCGAAGGCTGATTTTTCGGGCCGACGAAGGCCCCCGATGGAGTGAAGTCATGAAACGAATGGTTTTGTTCGGCGCAACGCTGATGTGCCTGTGCCTGATGGGGGTGCGCCCGGTCACGGCCGCGCCCGAGGCGCAGGTGGTGCCGCTGCGTTCGACGCCGTTGCCGGAGTACCCGGGCAAGGAAGTCAAGATGATCGTTGTGGAGTATCCGCCGGGCGCAGTCGACCCCGTGCACCGTCAGGACGCGCAAGCGTTTGTGTATGTGCTCGAGGGAAGCATTGTCATGGGCGTCAAGGGGGGCAAAACGGTGACGCTGAAGGCGGGGGATACGTTCCACGAAGGCCCCAACGACATTCATACGGTGGGGCGGAATGCGAGTACCACGCGGCCGGCCAAGTTTGTCGTGTTCCTGATCAAGAAACAGGGCGCGCCGATCCTGACCCCGGTGAAGTAACACGGTCGTTCCAGCCGGTGCCGGCAACCCCGGCGCCACCCCTGCGGGGCATTTTGCCGCCCCCGACCGGGCGAGCCCGGATGGCCGATGCTCAGGCCATCGCCGGCGCACCGGGGGCGCCCGGCAGCGCCGATAAGATCCGGGCGAAGGCGTCGCCGGTGACGGGTTTGCCGAGCAGGAAGCCTTGCAGTTCGTCGCAATCGAGGGTCTTGAGCGCCTCGCGCTGCGACGGCGTCTCGACGCCCTCGGCCACCACATCCATATCGAGCGAGTGCGCCAGCGCAATGATGGCGGAGACCACGGCGCTGCCCTCGCGGCCGCAGGTGTCCAGCCCGCTCGTGAAGAAGCGGTCCATCTTCAATTGCTTGACGCGGAAGCGCTGCAAGTACGCCAGACTCGAATAGCCCGTGCCGAAATCGTCGATGGCCACTTCAAAACCCTGCTCGTGGAAGGCTTGGATCACGTCGATCGTGTGCTGGGCATCGAACATGGCCACCGTCTCGGTGATTTCGAACATGAGCCGGTCGGCGGCGATGCCCGCCTCGCGCACGATCTCCACGATGTTTTCCACCAGTTGCGACTGGGCCATCTGGCGCGGCGAGAGGTTGATCGCGACCTTGACGGGCGGCAGACCCGCGGCGTCCCATTCCTTGATCTGTCGGCAGGTGGCCCGCACGACCCAATAGCCGATCGGCACGATCTGTCCGGTGCGCTCGGCGACGGGGATGAAGTCGGCCGGCTGCAGTTCGCCGAAGGTGGGATGCGACAACCGCAGCAATGCCTCGGCACCCGCCAGCGCCTCGGTGTCGCCCCGGTACTTCGGCTGGAAGTGAAGCGAAAAATACTGCTCGTGTTCCGCGTCGTGCAGCGCCTGCTGGATCTCCCACGTGCGTTGGGCGGCGGCATTCATGCGCGGCTCGAAGTAGCGGAAGATGCCGCGCCCGGCGCGCTTGGCTTCGTACATGGCCGTGTCGGCGTGCTTGAGCAGCATGTCGATGGTATCGCCATCGTCCGGAAACACGGCGATGCCGATGCTGGGCATGACGTGCAGCGATTGATTGCCCACGCGAAGTCCGTCGCGCATATCGTCGAGCAGGCGTTGCGCCACGCGCCCCGCGACCGCCGGTGACGACAGGGAGCCCAGCAGTACCACGAACTCGTCGCCGCCGAGTCGGGCGACCACATCGTCGCCATTGACGTTTTTGCGAAGCCGTTTGGCGAACGCGCGCAATACGTCGTCGCCCACGTTGTGGCCGAGCGAGTCGTTGATGGTCTTGAAGCCGTCCAGATCCATGAACAGCACCGCGAAACGGCGCTCGTCGCGACGCGAGTTCACGAGCATGCGCGCAGCGGAGTCGTGCAAGGCGCGACGATTGGGCAGATCGGTCAGCGCATCGTAGGTCGCCATTCTCGCGATCTGCGAGTTCAGCTGCAGAACGGAGTTGGCCAGGAAACTCGTGCGGGCGTCCAGGCGCGAGACGAGCAGGGTGGTGACGAGCATCAGGAAGGTGAACAGGCTGACGGTCGTGACCAGCCACGGGGAGCTCACCCCGCCCGCCGCGCCACAGATGGCGCCCGGCACAAAGTTGGCCGCCGACATGCCGGTGTAGTGCATGGCGGTGATCGCCAGTCCCATGACCCCAGCGGCGCCGATGCGTTTGGCCATGACGTAACGCAGACTGCCGTCGCGCAGCGTGCGCGCAATCCACAGTGCCGCCGTGGCCGCCGCCATCGCGATCAGGATCGAGGCGGCAAAGCGTGCTGGATCGTACTCGATGCTCGGATTCATCTTCATGGCGGCCATGCCGGTGTAGTGCATGGCCGCGATCCCGAGGCCGAGCGTGACACCTGCGGTCACCAGCCGTCGCTTGGTGAAGTGCTCGCGGGCGACCAGCCAGAGCGCCGCCCACGAGATAACGACGGCAATGCCGAGCGAGGCCGAGGTAATAAGGGGGTCGTATCCTAGCGCGAGGTTGGCGTGCGAACCCAGCGGCGCCCCGAACGGCGCGAGCGACAGCGCGAGCATGCCGATGAAATGCATCGACCAGATACCGATGCCCATCGCGGCCGCACCCACGGCAAGCCACGCGTGACGCATGCCGCGGTGTGTCAGGAGATAGATGCGACCCGAAAGGTCGAGTGCGGTGTACGACGCAAGCACGGCAACCGCGAGCGATAGTGCGACGAGCCAACCACTGTACGAACTGGACATATGAGAACCGACCGAAAAGTCCTGCTTAACTGGTTATCGGCAAGGACGGCCGATAGTTGAGGGGCACGTAGGAATGTTTCCGACAGCGCTCGGCCGATTGGGTCGGGTGGCGCGTGAGCGGGGGACTTCGCCGACGTCCGGGCGCGTCGTGCCGACGCTCGACACTGCCGATATCATGGGGAATAATCCGTCCATGCCCGTCTTGAGCCGTGTCGTGGGTGGAGACCCGGCACGCGGCGTCGCGTGCATCAGCTGCATCACCTGCGCCCCTCTTGGGCGGCCAACCGCCAGAATCACGAAGTCTCGGACATGACACGCGTATGACGTCGGGTGCCGGCGGGCGGTAGATTACGGCAGCCCTCAATTTTGCCTGATTTCCGCGGGATTTCCTCGCGCCACGTCAATTTTGATAGTTAAATGCCCCGCTGGCGCCGTGAAAAGTGCCGTCTTGCGGTGCGCTCACCCGTGCCGGTGGCGTGTGTGGAGTGGCTGCGGCATTGCACGAACAGGGAGCCAGTCATGCCCGCTAAATTGTCGTCTGCCTCGCGCTCGGCCACGGCCAGCCCCGCCGCATCTTCCGCCGCGTTTCCGGTCGCAACGTCGCCCACCGTTCCCGTCGTGCCGTTCGAAGCCCGCATCGCTGCCGGGCGCAAGCTGCGCGACACCACACCGCGTGGTAGCCACGCGCATGTCGGCAACGTCGACCGAGACGTTGTGGAACTGCTGCGCACCAGCAGCGAGGGACGCGTCGATGCGCTCGTGCCGCTGCGCTACGGACGCATGCTCGCGTCGCCCTTCGCTTTCTATCGGGGCAGCGCCATTGTCCAGGCCCACGATCTGGCGGGTACCCCGCACACCGGTCTCACGCTCCAGATCTGCGGCGATTGCCATCTGGCCAACTTCGGCGGCTTTGCCACACCGGAGCGCACCCTGATCTTCGATCTGAACGATTTCGACGAGACCGCGCTCGGGCCTTGGGAGTGGGATCTAAAGCGCTTGTGCGCCAGCCTGGTACTGGCCGCCCGCCAATTCGGCTTTGGCGATACGCTGGGCGTCGAGATGGTGCGCACGGCGGTACAGACGTACGCGCGGCGCCTGAATGAATACGCCCACATGCCGACGATTGCGTTATGGCATGAGCAGGTGACGTTCGAGCGCATGCTCGACCTCGCTCAAAGCGAGCGCGTGCGCGAGGGCGTGAAACGCGGCATTGCGCGCGCCACCGGGCGCACGCATGAAAACGTGCTTCCCAAGTTTGCCCAGCAGGTGGGCGATCATTGGCAGATTCGTGATGCACCACCGAGCATTTTCCATGTGCACGGCGCCACCACGTTGTTCGGCACGGAAGACGACTGGCTCGGCCTGGGCGATTGGCGCACGCTGTTCGCCCCCGTCTACAAGAGCTATCTGAACTCGCTCTCGCCCGATCGTGCGCTCATGTTGTCGAGCTACACGCAGGAGGATCTGGCGTTCAAGGTCGTGGGTGTCGGTAGCGTCGGCACCCGGTGTCTGGTGTTGCTGATGATGGATACCCACGAGCAACCGCTCTTCCTGCAGTTCAAGGAGGCGTCGAAGTCGGTCGTCTCGCGCTTCTTCAAAAGCGCCTCGTCGAAGCACGACGGGCGTCGCGTCGTGGAGGGGCAGCGACTGATGCAGGCGGCCTCCGACGCCTTTCTGGGCTGGGGCAGCGGCCCGTTCGGGCGCAGCGTGTATGGACGTCAACTGCGCGACATGAAGGTGTCGGCGCAATTCGAGCTGTTCCGCGCCGACGGCTTCCGTGAGTACGCCGGGCTCTGCGGATGGGTACTGGCGCGCGCGCACGCCAAAGCGGGCGGTTGTGCGGCTGAGCTGGTTGGGTATGTGGGCAAAGGCAACCGGCTCGCGCAAGCGTTGGTCCATTACGCGACCGATTACGCCGACCAGGTCGAACGCGACTACGAGGTGTTCAGAAAGGCATGTCGTGACGGTCAGCTAGAGGCGCGCACCGATGCCGACATGGCCGCTGATTTCATTGCGTGAGCCGAACGGGGGGCGATGCAGGCTTCCCCCAATGCATCGGCGATCGGGCGTGACTAAACTACTATTGACAAGCGCGAATTCACAAGCGCGACACTAGGTACGCTGGACGTCCACCGCCACGCATGCTTGCATGCGGGCGTCCTCCGGAACTGACATGAACCGCCCGCCCGCCAATTCGACGTTGCGCGCAGTAGCGACAAAGCCGTTTGGCATACGTCTGAAATGGCTTCTCTTGATTGCGGCCGCGTCACTGTGCGCCATTGGGGTCTATTTCGTGGCACGCGAGCTGCAGACTTCGCGCCTCCAGGCGAAGTACTTTGCGGCACTTGACCGCCAAGTCTCCTTCAGGGTTGCGCAAGGCCCGAGCGACACCATCCGCTTCCCTTCCCACGGCGGTCCCTACGACCTGCGCATGGGCTATGAGCGACTACCCGAGTTTGCCGCTCGCCTCACCGCACGTGGCTTCGTCGTCACGGCACAGGCGCGCGACTCAGCCACGATGGCCCGCATCGCAGACCAGGGACTCTTCGTTCCCTACGAGGAAAAGGCGCAAGCCGGTCTTCAGCTCTTCGACGAGAGCGGCGCGCCGCTTTACAGGGCGCGCTACCCGTTGCGCACCTACGCCAATTTCGACGCTGTACCACCGGTTGTTGCCGATGCGCTGACCTTCATCGAAGACCGATCACTGCTCGATGCCGCTGAACCGTACCTCAATCCCGCGATCAACTGGAAGCGCTTCTCGCTCGCCGTCATTGATCTGGCACTCAAACACGTGCTCCATCACCATGCAATGCCCGGCGGCAGCACGCTCGCAACCCAGATCGAGAAATATCGTCACTCGCCGGGGGGGCGTACCGTCAACCCGTCCGAGAAGCTCCGGCAGATGGTCTCGGCGGCGTTGCGCGCCTATCTCGGCGGTGAACGGACGCTCCCGGCACGCCGCGGGATCATCGTCGCCTACCTGAATACAGAGCCGCTTGGTGCGCAGCCGGGCATCGGCGAGATCGAAGGCATTGGCGATGGGCTCGTGGCCTGGTACGGCCGCGACTTCGACGAGGCGAACCATTTGCTCGCAGCGCTCGACACCGACGCTCGAGGTCAAACCGGGGCGCCTGTCAACGGCGGACTCACCAACGAAGCGCTCGCATTCAAGCAGGTGCTCTCACTCCTGATCGCGCAACGCGCACCGTCGTATTTCCTTACACGGAACAATGCAGCGCTCGAGACGCTGACGAACAGTTACCTGCGGCTGCTTGCCGACAACCACATTATCTCGGCGCGGCTTCGCGACGCCGCGCTCGGTCAGCCCCTGCAGGTACGGCACGGCCTGGCAACCGCGCCGGCAATCCCATTTGCCAAACGTAAGGCGATTTCGGTATTGCGCGCGCATTTGCTCGAGGCACTCGGCCTCAAAAATACCTACGCGCTCGATCACCTCGACCTCACTGCCAGCTCGACACTCGCCGATGCGCTCGAGCAAGCCGTCAGCAAGCAGCTTGCGCGTGCACAAACGGTGGCTGGCGCGCAGCAGGCCGGCCTCTACGGCTTCGAGATGCTTCGCCCCGGCGACGATCCTGCGAAGATCGCCTTCAGCTTCTCGCTCTATGAGCGCCGCCGCGGTGAGAATGTGCTGCGCGTGCAAACCGACACTGTGAACGAGCCGTTCGATATCAACCAGGGGGCGCGCCTCAATCTCGGGTCAACCGCGAAGCTGCGCACCCTTATCCTGTATCTGCAGATCGTCTCCGATCTCCACGCACACTATGCTTCGCTCACACCCCCCGAACTCGCGCGCGTGAAGCCCGATGCGCTCGACGCACTGACATCCTGGGCGGTCAACTATGTTGAGCACACGACTGACCGCTCGCTGCCGGCGATGCTGGCGGCCGCCGTCGAACGCAAGTACTCGGCCAATCCCGGCGAAGTTTTTCACACCGGCAGCGGCGAACAGGCGTTCTCGAACTTCGAGCCCGTCGACAACGGCCGCATCCTGACCGTGCACGAAGCGTTCCAGCGCTCGGTCAACCTCGTATTCGTGAGGCTCATGCGCGACATTGTCCACTACGAGATGGTCAGGCAGGCGGGGTCGTCGGCGCACTGGCTCACGGATCCGGTGCTGCGGCAGCAGTATCTGACACGCTTTGCCGACGAAGAGAGCCTGACCTTTCTCGACCGCTTCAATAAAAGGTATGCGGGGCTTGCGGCTGACCAGGCGGTGGCGAAGCTTGTCGCGGGGATGCCAAAGTCGCCCGTCAGGCTCGCGGCAGCCCTGCGTAGCGTGGCGCCTGACGGCTCGCCGGCCTGGTTCGAGGGCCAGATGCGCGCGGCGCTGAAGGGCACGCCGGCGGCCTCAATGAGCGCCGAAGAGATGGCGGGGCTATATGCAAAGTACGGACCAGACAAGTTCGACCTGAACGACCGCGCTTATCTTGCGCGCGTGCATCCGGTCGAGCTTTGGCTGCTCGCCTACCTTCGTGCCCATCCGCAAGCCACCGAGAGCGACTTGCGCGATGCGAGCCGCGACGCGCGTCTCGAATCGTACTCGTGGCTCTTCAAGACGCGTTTTCACGCCACCCAAGACCGCCGAATCCGGGAAACGATCGAGCTTCAGGCCTACGCCCCCATCGTGCGCGCGTGGCGCTCGCTCGGCTATCCATTCAATCGCATCACGCCGTCCTATGGGTGCGCCATCGGCGCCGCGGGTGACCGGCCAGCCGCGCTTGCGACACTAATGGGCATCATCGCCAATGACGGCCGAAAGGTGCAACAGGAAAGCCTGAGTTCGCTCACGTTCGCGGCCGCCACGCCATATGAGACGCATTTTTCCCACGCATTTGACGTGGGGCAGGTCGTGATTTCACCCGCCATCGTCGACGTCGTCCGGGGTCTGCTGCGTGACGTCGTGACGGGCGGCACGGGCAAGCGCCTCGCGGACGGCCTGCCGCTAGGCTCGGGCCGCACGCTCGAGGTTTACGGCAAGACCGGCACCGGCGACCAGCGTTTCAACGTCTATGCACGCGGCGCCAAGCTCATCGAATCGCGCAAGGTCAACCGCACGGCGACATTCGTGTTCATGATCGGAAACCGCTTCTACGGCGTGTTGAGCGCCTATGTGCACGAGCCCTACGCGACGCACTATACCTACACTAGCGCGATGGCCGTCCAGCTCCTGAAGGCCCTCGGACCGACACTCGCGCCGCTCGTCGGCAAGACAATCGTCGCTCAACCGCTGCCATGACGAACGAACGCATCGCTACGTTTCAACAATGCCCCACTTGATACGCGCCCAAAGACGCTCGTGAGCCAGGTAACCGACGGACGTGTAGATGTTGCTGATGATCATGAAACCGACCGCGGTGTGAATGGTGCCGGTAAGCAGGTAGAGCGTCCCGAAGTCGAGGCACGCCGTCGGTCGACGTAGGGTCCGGTGGAGGACTGCTTCGCAGGAATCGTCCGATGGAGTGAGGGAATTGGGACGCGACATTGTCCGAATGTCGCCACTTTTTTCTCCAAATTACATGAAATGTGAATTTCAAGTAATTGATTTTAATTGAAATTAATTTCAATGCGACCTCGGCGCTGCATCGTTTGACGGTGTCCGCCTACACATCTTTCGGACTCCGCCGATTCGCCAAACGAGACGGGCTCTCTACAATCGGTTTCAACAGGTCGGGTGCCATTCACCAAAGCACGGACGGCCGTATAGGAGGTTGTCATGGCGAAGCGCATTCCCCCATCACCGATTGCGTCCGTACCGCATGGGACATCCCGCCCAAGGACGGCGGACGAGGAGCACGCGTTGACGCACGAGGACGGTGACGCCGAGACAACCGGCGCGTCGGCGCCCGCGGGCGAGCGTCCGACACCCGCGCAACCGCATGAGGCGCAGCAGTCGGGCGATGCGGCTATACGAGACGACATTCATCGGCGGCTAGCCGTCGTGGCCGACCTCGATATTTCGCACATCGATGTCACGGTGACCTCGGGGCTGGCGCTGCTTACCGGCAATGTACCGGAGCGCTGGATGCAGCATGAGGTACAGGCGATCGTCTCGAAAGTGCCCGGCGTGAGCGGCGTCGACAACCGATTGCACGAGCGGCGCACGCAGCCGATGAGCCGTCCCGGAGAAAGTCAGGAGGGTCACAAGATCTGACTCGGGCGACATCGCTTTACAGAACAAGCGGACATTCGGGCAAACCCTTCACGCAAAAGGTTGCCGGGTGCCGAAGGCAGGGAAAGACTCCCCGCATTTCAATGCCAGGGAAGGGATCACCTAAGACTCGGTCGCCGCAGGGGTGCGGCACGTCAAACGTGCCGGAGGTGACGCCCGAGGCAGCGATGCCATGGGTGCGACGACTCAATTTCGGGAGGTTAATCATGAAACAAGCCAATCTACTCAAACTCGTCATGGCCGGTGCACTTGCTACGACTGGTATCGCCGCGCATGCCCTCGACCAGGGCGGCATCATCAAGATTGCCGATCAGTCGGGCGCCAGCGGCGTGATGAGCGATGCCGGCCGCAAGATTGACGATTCGGCACTCACTGCCAAGGTCAAGGCCGAATTGCTCGCCAAGAAGGACGTGCCTTCGACCAAGGTGCATGTCACGACGCGTCATGGCGTGGTGCACCTGACCGGTTCAGTGCCGCAATCCGCTCAGAAGACCCTCGTCGTCGACACGGTCAAGGGCGTTGAAGGCGTCGTCGATGTGAAGGACGACATCAAGGTAATGGGCAAGTAACCGCAACGGAAATCGCAACAGTAACCGCATTCTCTCCCCGTCGGCGGCGCGTGCCGCGCGCCTCGACATTACTGGAAGAAGGAGAAGATCATGACCCTGCAAACCGGTCGGGGCGAAACGCCCCAGTCAGGCGCCCGCATCGTAGGCGATTCGCACAAGTTGCCCGAGGGGCCAGGCCCGTCGGTGATGGCCGCCGACACGCTCGATGCTGAAGACGTTGTGAACCGCGCGGGCGAAAGCCTCGGGAAGGTCAAGCACATCATGCTCGACGTGCAACGCGGCACAGTCGCCTACGCGGTGCTGTCGTTCGGCGGGTTTCTCGGCATGGGCGACAAGCTGTTTGCCATTCCTTGGCATGCCTTGCAGCTCGACGTCGGAAACAAGCGTTTCATTCTGGATATCGACAAGGAAGCGCTCAAGAAGGCGCCAGGCTTCGACAAGGATCATTGGCCAAGCATGGCTGACATGCAATGGGCCGAACAGGTGCATACGTATTACACCGTCGACCCCTATTGGCATTAAGCTCGGTGAGGTCTTGCTCATGTCGAGTCAATCCGAGATTTGCTGGATGACGAAAGCGCCACGACGGTACGCACATCTGCCTGAGCCGTACGACCCAGGCAAGCCGCCCGGGACACCGCCGCCGAAAACGCCGCCCGACGAGGACGAGCCGTCGCCGACGCCTCCACCCGACAGACCGCTGGATCCCCCGGTTGAGGAGCCGCCGCTGCGGCCGCCGGGCAAATATGTCCGCTTTGGGCGATCCACTTGACGGGCAGCGGCGGCACACGGAGCGACTCCTGTCCGTCAGGGCCGGATCGCCAACGGAGGAAAGTCATGCCTTATCGTCAGACCGCGGAGCTGCCGGCAAGCGTCAAGGATCACTTGCCCGCGCACGCGAAGGAGATTTACCTCAAGGCGTTCAATGCCGCCTGGGAAGAATACCGGGATCCCGGCGAGCGGCGCGGTCATGAATCGCGTGAAGCAACGGCACACAAAGTGGCTTGGGCCGCAGTGAAGAAGACCTACGAAAAGGACGAAGTATCCGGTCAGTGGCGCGCGAAAACACGTCACCAGTGATCGCCTGCTCCGGGCAGCGGCGTCGCGGCGTGCTGTCTGCAGAATTTGTCGCGTTGGCGTAGAATCGGCCTCCTTTATGGGTCGGCGGCGACGCGCGCCAGGTTGGACATCCACCGCCTGCCGCGCCCGATATCGTTCGCTTGTCGTTGCCGACAACCTCGCCAGTCCCGGACTGGCTGTCATGACCCAATCCCAATGAGTGCCTCCCAAATCCTGCCCGCCCAGGCGGCCGAAGCGTTGCCTCCGTCGTCCATTCCCGTCTGGCTCTCGTTCGTGGCGCTTGCCATGGGCGGCTTCGGCATCGGTACCGGCGAATTCGTCATCATGGGGCTGTTGCCCGACGTCGCCCAAGGCCTGAACATCACCATTCCACAAGCCGGCCATGCGATCAGCACGTATGCACTGGGCGTCGTGATCGGCGCACCGCTGCTCGCCGTGCTGGGAGTGCGCCTGCCGCGCCGTGCGTTCCTCATCGCGCTCATGGCGATGTTCGCCATCGGCAATCTGGCCAGCGCTCTCGCGCCGAGTTACCTCGCGCTGATCGTGTTGCGTTTTCTCAGCGGCCTGCCGCACGGCACTTACTTCGGTGTCGCCGCGTTGGTGGGGGCATCGCTCGTTCCGCCACATCGTCGTGTGCACGCGGTGGGGCAGATCATGCTGGGGCTGACGCTCGCCACGCTCTTTGGTGTGCCCCTGGCCGCCGGTCTCGGGCAGTGGCTCGGCTGGCGTGCTGCGTTCGTCCTTGTCGGCCTCATCGGCGCGTTGACAGCGGTGATGGTCTGGCGCTGGGTACCGAATGTGCCGGCCCCTCACGGCGCGAGTCCGATGCGCGAGCTGAGCGCGTTGCGTAACGCCCAGGTGTGGCTCACGTTGGGCATCGGCGCGATCGGCTTCGGGGGCATGTTCGCGGTGTTCAGCTACATCAAGCCGACGCTCATGCAAGTCGCCGGCGTTCCGGAAGCGTGGGTGCCGTTCTACCTGGCATTGTTCGGTGTCGGCATGGTCGCGGGTACAGTCGTCGGGCCGCGCCTGGTCGCGGCCGCGTCGCTCATGCGCGCCATCGGCGGCACGCTGATCTGGTCGGCGCTTCTCCTGGGTGCCTTCACCTTCACGGCATCGAGTCCCTGGCTGGCCGGTGTCAACGTGCTCGCCATCGGCACGATCATCATCATCGGCCCGGCGTTGCAGATTCCCCTGATGGATGTGGCTGGTGAGGCGCAGACACTTGCGGCGGCGCTCAACCATTCGGCGTTCAACATGGCCAACGCCGCCGGTGCATGGCTCGGTGGTGTGGCAATTTCCGCAGGTTACGGCTGGACGTCGACCGGGTGGGTCGGTGTCCTGCTGTCGTGCGCCGGCATGTTGATGTTCCTCTGGGCGCGCCACGACGCCCGTCGAAAGGCGCGGTAAGCCGACGGGTGCCCGCTAAGGTCGCTGCGGTCTCAGGTCGTGAGCGCCACGCCGCCGTTCAGGCGTTCGAGCACGGTGGCGCGCACGGCGGCCGGGGCGTCCGCGAGCAGTGCCGGCCATTGGGCCTGAGCGTCTCGGACGGTCTCCCGCGCGATGGCGCTCAGGCGGCTCACGCGAAGCAGCCCAGCGCCCTTGAGCAGCGCGTCGAGGGCAGCCCAGTCGAATGCCCGCAACGTCTTGTCGATCGCCCGGTTCACGCCGTAATGCGATGCCGGCACGTCGTGAAAAAAGGCGGCGACGCACACCGGGTCATACACCGGCGCCAACTGCGGCGTATGGGCGTCGGGGTAGATCAATGCCCAGTTCTTGAGGTGGGCGTCGGTATTGCCTAGCAGGATAAAGGCGATCAGACGACGCAAGAACTCGCGTACGTCGCGCACCGGTTGCGCGGATAGCTGATCCAGCACCCGCAGCATCATCGTGTAGTCGATATCGAGCCCGCGCCCGTACTTGCTGCGCGGTGGATATTGCAGCACCTGCGCGAATTCCTCCATATGCACGCGCCGTCCGTCGGGCAGCCGGTCGAAGCGCGGCACGGCGAGGATATGTTCGAACGGTACCTGCTCGGGCAAGTCGGCATCGCGTCGCGAGATGATTTCGGCTTTCGCGCAATCGAGGCCGAGGGCCTCGCACAGTCGGTAGCCGGTGAATTCGTTCTCCACGAGATCCGGGTGGCGCGTCGTCGGCAACTTCAGAATGACCGAGCCCGCACGCCCCTGGCGCTTGACGACGTAGCGCCGTCCATCGCGAACGGCCGAGAACTTGGTCACCACGCCGGGTAGCGATGCGGCGTCTTCCACCGGCGTATCGACGAAACCGGGTTCCACCATCTCGAGACCCAGCGCCGTGTGCCAGCGATGCACGATGTCGGGCACGCCCTCGCGCAAGGGCACGGGCTCGACCTCGAGTGCCCCCATCAGGTCGTGTCCGGCGGCGGCGAGCAGTTCGAACTCGTCGTCGGGGCTGCAGCGGCGCTCGGCGGCGAGCCGTTCGCGGTTATGGCCCTCGGGCAGCAGGTTCTCGAAATACATCGGCCAACGGCCGTCGGTGCGCACGAGACGCGCATCGTGGGGCGACGCGAGAATGGCTCGCGTCGCCGTCTCGTTGGCGCCGCGGTAGGCCAGGGAGAGCGCCGGCCGCTGGGCGTCGGCGATGTAGTCTTCATCGAACGACATGCGCAGGATGTCACCGTACTGCGACAGATAGCCGATGGGGCGGCGTGTTCCATCGGGCATGTGCAGGTACGCGCGCAGGTATTTGATGTTCATGAGCAGTGGCGTGATCCCATGGCTGGTTAGCCGGCAAGCGTCTCGACGATGGAGGGCGGGGCGGCGATGCCGCTGGGTTGCGCGAGGTATTTGCCGCCGGAGCGAAGAAAGGCCTCGACCTCCTGTCGCAGACCCGCCGGTACCAGCATCGGTTCGAGGCCGAGGGCGCGCGCGGCCTCGAGCACGGTCGACAGGCGCGGATCGAACGCGCCAGACTCCACTTTTTGTACGGTCATGCGTGACAACCCCGCCTGATCGGCGAGTTCCGCCTGCGTCAGGCCGGCTGCCTTGCGTGCCGCGATCAGCGGTGCAATGAAGCTCATCATGATGTGCTTTTGCATGGAAAAGATGCTTTATCTTAGCATTTTCTCAAGAGAATTTCCATGAAAGCTAATAATGATGATCTTTTATTGTTAAAAGATCGTTATTGTTATCATCAATCCTCGCGACCCGCATGCACCTTGCCACGCGTTGCCTTGACGCGGGCGCGACCTTGTTTGGCGTCTCGTCGGCGGACTTGACTGCCGAGCGTGGGCCGGGTCGGAACCCGCCGACGCGGCGCCACGGCGGCCGCATCGACCAGCGCCTGCAGACGCGCAAGGGCATCGGCCCGGTTGAGTTCCTGCGAGCGATGCTGCTGTGCCTTGATGACGATCACGCCGTCCTGAGTGATGCGCTGGTCGAGCCGGGAGAGCAAACGCGATTTGACATCGTCGGGCAACGACGAACGCATCACGTCGAAGCGCAGATGGATGGCGCTGGAGACTTTATTGACGTTTTGGCCGCCGGCGCCCTGGGCGCGCATGGCAGTGAGTTCGACGTCTTCGGGAGCAATGAGAATGCGACGGTTCATGGGGCAAGGATACCGTTCTCACCGTCTCGCTCACAAGCGCGCCGAACGACGGCGCCGTGCCAAGGTGAGCGTGGGGTGAGCGTGGGGCGAGACTAGGGCAGCGCGCCGGAGGCGCCGATCAAACGGTGCCTTGACCGGCAGGCTGGAGGTTTCGGCCGTGACCGCGCTTCGATGCCTCCGCGTCTGTATCCCCGCCGGTCGCCGCGTCGGCGCGCACCGAGAACCCGAACGTATTGAGACCGTTGGCGCTATGGGCCCAGACCGTGCCGCCATGCATGTCGGCAATCGCCTTGACGATGGCCAGCCCCAGGCCATGATTCTCGCGGCTGTTGGTGCGCGACGCCTCCGCCCGGTAGAAGCGGTCGAACAGGTGCCGCAGCACATCGGGCGAAATCGACGGGCCGGGATTCACGACATCGATGCACACGGTGCGGGCGTCATCGGCCTGGATACGCAGGTGAACATCGATGTTCGCGCCCGGGGCGCAATGCTCGATGGCGTTCATCACCAAGTTGGCCAACGCCCGACCGAACAGCGCCTTGTTCACTTGAGCGACGGCGCTCCCTTGCAAGCGGGCCGTGACCTGCGCCTCTTCCAGCAAAATCTCCAGAAACTCCAGGGTGTGCGCCGCCTCGCTCGCGAGCGACGCCGCGCTCAGCCCCGTGGCCCGTTCGCCCTGATCGGCACGCGAGAGGAACAGCATGTCGTTGATGATCGTGCGCATGCGCCCCAGCTCTTCCAGATTCGATTGCAGCAACGCTCGCAAATCCTCGACCGGTCGCTCTCGCGTGAGCGCCACTTCCGTCTGCCCGATCAGAATCGTCACTGGCGTACGCAGTTCATGCGCAACGTCGGCATTGAACGATTCCAGGCGTTCGTACGCGCTATCGAGTCGCGCCAGGGCGCCGTTGAAAGAATGTGCCAGATCGTCGAGTTCGACGGGCAATGAACGCGTGTCGAGCCGTTGCGAACGGTTGTCAGGGCGGATCTCGGACGCTTCGCGCGTCAGGCGTGTGAGCGGCGCCAGGCCCAGTCGTGTCGCGCAATAGCTGAGCAGCAGCACGCTCAGGCAGCCTAGCGCGGAGAGCACCGCGAGTCCCAGGCCGAAGGCGCGCAACGTGCGCTCGTTGCGCGAGTAGCTGGCGGCCACCTGCAGGGTGACGGCCGGACGCGTGCCATAGGGCGGCAGGATCTCGCGCGTGCTCAGCATGTCGTCGCCCCCGCCATCGGGGCGTAACCGAACGTAGCCGTTGGCCAGGCGTTTGACGAACATGCCGGTCAAGGGCTTGCCGAACGTGTAATTCGGGTCGTCGCTCGTCACCGCATAGGTCGTGGCACCGTCGCGCGGCGTCATGTCGCTGAGCTTTTCGCGCACGATCTGCCACTTCTGCGGCGTGGCGCCGTGATAGACGATGATGTGGGCGATCTGGGCCCGATCGTCGAGCGATTCGCGCAGATGCCGCTCCAACTGGATGCGCAGCATCAGGAAGAGGCCGGCCCCGACCATGGCGAACACCGACAGTGCCACGATCGCGAACATGGCGGCGAGGCGGCGGGAGATCGAATGGCTCACGATGACAATGACATGGCAACGACGCGCGGCACTCAGGCCTCGCGGACCTCCAGCACGTAGCCCATGCCACGCACGGTGTGCAGCAACTTGGACTGGAACGGCCCGTCGAGCTTGGCACGCAATCGCTTGATCGCGGTCTCGACCACGTTCGTGTGGCTGTCGAAATTGACGTCCCAGACGAGTTCGGTGATGGCCGTCTTCGACAGGATGTCGCCTTGCCGGCGCGCGAGCACCGACAGCAACTGGAATTCCTTGGCCGTCAGATCGAGCCGCTGGCCATCGCGCGTGGCGCGGCGACCGATCAGGTCGACGTAGAGGTCGCCGACCGAGACCAGCGTTGATTCCTGCACTCGCGTGCGACGGGCGAGGGCGTGCAGGCGCTCCACCAGCTCGATGAACGAGAAGGGCTTGGTCAGATAGTCGTCCGCACCTTCGCGAAGGCCGCGCACGCGGTCGTTTACGTGATCGCGGGCCGTGAGCATGATGACGGGCGTGGACTTGCGCTCGCGCAGCGCGCCGAGCACGGCAAAGCCGTCGCGCTTGGGCAGCATGACGTCGAGCACGATCACGTCGTAGTCGAATTCCAGCGCAAGATGCATGCCTTCCTCGCCATCGAGCGCAATATCGACTACCCAGCCTTGCTCGGTCAGCCCGGCGCGCAGATAGTCCACGACCTTGTGTTCGTCTTCAACGATCAATACTTTCATCTCGCCACCTCATCTTTGCGCATTATACGAGTCGGCGCCGGGCTCCGACGGTTGCCAGCCGCCGCCCAGCGCCTTGACCAGCGCCACCGACAGGACCCATTGCTGAGCGCGGATCTGAACATCCTGGCGCTCGCTCGCCAGGCGCCCCTGCTGCGCCGTGATCACACTCAGATAGGCCGTGAGCCCGCCCGAGTAGCGGTCGTTGGCCAGACTCAGGAGTCGTTGCGCGTCGACGACGGCCGCGTGCGATTCGCGCGCGGCGGCGTCGAGCACCGACAGGCCGGTCACGCCGTCCTGCACCTGCTGGAACGCGGAGAGCACGGTCTGTCGGTAATTCGCCTCGACGGCGCGGTATCCCGCGCTCGCAAAGTCCACATTCGCCTGACGCCGACCGCCGTCGAAGACCGCTTGCGTGGCGAGCGTGCCCAGCGTCCAGAGCAGACTCGGCGCCGAGAGCAGATTGGCGAATTCCGTGCTCTGCCAACCGATGCCTGGGTTGAGCGTGAGGCTGGGGAAGAACGCCGCCTTCGCCACGCCGATCTGGGCGTTTGCCGCCGCCATGGCGCGCTCGGCCGATGCCACATCCGGGCGACGCTGCAGAATGTCGCTTGGCACCCCGACCGGAATCACCGGCAGCGTGGCGGGCAGCGTCCCCGCCGGCACCGAAAACGCCGGGGCGGGCACGCCGACGAGCGCGGCGATCGCATGCTCGTATTG
The DNA here is from genome assembly GCF_902459665.1 of Pandoraea cepalis. Classification (GTDB taxonomy): domain Bacteria; phylum Pseudomonadota; class Gammaproteobacteria; order Burkholderiales; family Burkholderiaceae; genus Pandoraea; species Pandoraea cepalis. Next base: position 98,689 of record NZ_CABPSL010000012.1, read on the forward strand.
GTCGCGTTGCTGGTGCAGCAGACGCGCTTGTACCCGCGTGGTGTCGAGTTCCGATTGTTGTTGAAGGACATCCAGACCCGACACGGCGCCAAGATCGTGCTGCGCGCTCACGTAGTCGAGCGCCTTGCGTTGCAGCGCGACGGATTCGTCGAGCACCTTGATTTCGTCGTCGGCGGCCCGTAGCTGGACGTAGGCGGTGGCCAGCTGTGTCGTGAGCACCAGACGCGCGTTGGCCAGATCGTCCCCCGCCTGTTCGGCGGAGGCGCGCGCCCCTTCGACCTGACGACGGAGGCGGCCGAACAGATCGGTGTCGTAGCTCACACCCAGACCCGCCTGCGCATTGTTCTGAACAGTCGACATGCTGGTCGACGTATAGCTCGTGACCGGCCGGTTTGCCGAGACGCGCTGGCGGGCCAGACCGACCGACGCGTCGACTTCCGGCAGCCGTTGTGCCGAGGTGCCGGAGAGCGTCGCCTGGGCCTGGTCGTAATGCGCCACGGCGGCGGCGAGCGTCTGGTTCTGCGCGAGCGCCTGCATTTCGAGCGCTTCCAGCACCGGGTCGCGGAAGGCCTTCCACCAATCCGGCTGCAGCGCCGCGTGCGACGGCTGGGCGAGCTGCCACCCGGTGTCCGTCTTCCAGTCGGGCGGCACCGCGACGTCAGGCCGACGATAATCGGGGCCGACCGCACACCCACCGAGCCATGTGGCGACGGCGAGCAGCGCCATGCCAGAGCGCGCGCCGCGCATTGGGGCGTTCACGACTGGCCCCCTGGCGCCTTGCCGTCGGGTTTGGCCGCCGGGGCGGACTTGACCGCCAGCGCTTTGGCTTGCACCTGATCGCCGTCGTCGATCGAATCGCTCGGATTGACGATGACACGGTCGGTCGGGGACACCCCGGCAGACAATTCCAGCGACTGTCCCAGATCGCGCGCGATTGCAATCTTGTGGAGATGCACGACACCCTGGTCGTCCGCGACCGCCACGCGCGGCCCCTCGGCGCGGAACAGCAGGGCGTTGGCCGGCACGCTCAGATGGGCTTGCACGGCGCTTGGCAGCGCAAGCTGCACATAAGCGCCTGGGCGCAGCCTTCCGTCGGGATTGGGGAGGGCGGCGTCGATTTGCAGCGAGCGAGTCGCCACGTCGATGGCGCCGGACACATGCGTGATCTTGCCTAGAAAGTGCATGCCGGGCAGTTCGGCTTGCGTCACGACCACGGGCTGACCGACGCTCACGCTCTGCGCATAGGCCTGCGGCACCTGCACGGTGACGCGCAGCGGATCCGTCTGCGCCAGCGAAAACAGTGCGCGGCTGTTGCCGCTGCCCGCATCGATGAGATCGCCGATGTCGACGTTGCGCTGGGTGATCACGCCGTCGAACGGCGCGACGATGCGCTTGAAAGACTCGAGTTGCTGAAGCCGTTTGACATTGGCGTCGGCCGCCGCCAGGTTGGCGATACCCTGCGTGTACGTGCTCTGGCGCTCGTCGAGTTCCTGCTGCGAGACGGCGTCGCGCTGGCGTAGTTGCTGCCAGCGCGCGAGCGACGATTTCGCAAGTCCAAGGCTGGCATCGATCTGGTTGCGCTGGGCGATGGCCTGGGCAAGTTCCTGATCGATTTCAGGGGTGTCGAGTTCGGCCAGCAACTGACCCTGCTTGACGCGGGCACCGATGTCCACGTATCGCCGCCGCAAATAACCGGTCGCTCGGGCATAGATGGGCGACTCGACCGCGCCGCGCAACGTGGCGGGCAACAGCGTTTCGCTTGCCGGCGTCGGTTGTGGCGTGACGACGCTGACATATTGCAATGCGTTCTCGGCTGTGGCCTTGGCGACGTCGCGACGTTGCAGCGCATTGGAGATTGTCGTGCGTGCCGCGCCGGCCGCGAGCAACACGGCCACGACGATCAACACGCGCCTGGCGCGCCGGAATTCGCCCTGTCGCGGGGGCAACTGCCGGCCGTCGGCGGGATTGTGTTCGGGAATGGCCAGTTCGGCGTGATGTTTTTCGGTCATGGGGGGCCCCCGTCAGGATGGGGTATTGGGTTCGGCACGGCGTGCTTTGCGTCGCGCGAGTCGCGTATGCACGCCGGCGAAGACCAGCGGCACGAAGAAGAGCGTCGAGACCGTGGCAAACAGCAGGCCGCCGATCACCGCGCGGCCCAACGGCGCGTTCTGCTCGGCACCTTCGCCGAGACCGAGGGCCATCGGCACCATGCCGATCATCATGGCGAGCGCCGTCATCAACACCGGACGGATTCGGCTCGCCCCGGCTTCGAGCGCCGCTTTGAGTGGCGCCATGCCCGCTTCCATGCGCTGGCGTGCGAAGGCGACCACGAGAATGCTGTTGGCCGTGGCCACGCCCATCGTCATGATGGCCCCCGTGAGCGCAGGCACCGAGAGCCGTGTGCCGGTCAGGAACAGCATCCAGACGATGCCCGCGAGGGCGGCGGGCAGGGCACTCACGATGATGAGCGGATCGACCCATGACTGGAAATTCACCACGATCAGCAAATAGACGAGCACGATGGCCATCGCCACGCCCAGGCCCAGCCCAAGGTATGAGCTTTGCATCGTGCTGACCTGGCCGCGCACTGTGATCTGGCTGCCGCGCGGCAAGTCCGTGCGCGCCTGGGCCACGAGCCGGTCGATATCGCGCGCGACGCTTCCCAGGTCCCGGCCTTCCACGCTCACGAAGATGTCGATCACCGGCCGGATGTTGTAGTGGCTGACCACCGCGAAGCGCTGCGTCGGCTCGACCGTCACGAAGTTGGCGAGCAGTTGCGGCTGGCCGTTGTTGGTCGTGCCCGCCACCGGCAGACGCAGCAAGTCGTCGAGGGAGCTGATACGGTACTGCGGCGATTGCACCGACAGGCTGTACTCCACGCCGTTCTGCGGATTGAACCAGAAGCCCGGCGACGTCTGCGAGCTGCCGGAGAGCGAGATCAGCACGTTCTGGGCGACGGCGTTGGCGTTCAGGTTCAGCTGCTGCAAGCGAGTGCGGTCCATGTTCAGGTGGATCGTCGGCGCGTTGATCCGTTGCTGGATATGCGTGTCGACGGTGCCGGGCACCTGTCGCACCTGCTTGAGGAGCTTCGTCGCGGCGTCGAAATTCGCCAGTTGTCGAGCGCCGCTGATCTGAATGTCGATGGCCGCGGGCAGCCCGAAGTTGAGAATCTGCGTGACGATGTCGGCCGGTTGAAAAAAGAACTCGACGCCGGGGAAGCGCTGCGGCAGCACCGCACGAAGCTTGTCGATATAGCCTGTGCTCGGGTGATGGTCGGGGGTGAGCGCGATCTGAATTTCGCCGTCGAGCGTGCCAATGGTGCCCGCGTTGCTGTACGAGAGATTGATACCGCTGTAGGGCAGGCCCAGGTTGTCGAGAATCGTTTCGAGTTCGTTGGCGGGCACGATCTCGCGCACGACCTTTTCGACTTCATCGGCCAGACGCGCCGTCTCCTCGATGCGCGTGCCGGTGGGCGCGCGCATGTGCAACCGGATGTTGCCCGCGTCCACGCTCGGGAAGAAATCCGCCCCCAACGCGAACACCAGCCCCATCGACAGCACGCAGAACGCCAGGAAACCCGTGGCGAATACGCGCCGGCGTACCAGCAGCATCGAGAGCACGGCGATGTAGGCGGCGCGCATGCGCTCGAAGGCGGCGTCGAAGCGCAGATAGACGCGCCGGAACGCCCCGGGCGCCGCGTTCGGATCGGCCGCGCGGGCGTGTCCCATGAGCAGCATCGCGAGCGTGGGCACCAGCGTGCGCGACAATAGGTATGAGGCCAGCATCGCAAACACGACCGCCTCGGCGAGCGGCACGAACAGGTAGCGCGCCACCCCCGTCAGGAAGAACATCGGCACGAACACGATACAGATGCATAGCGTCGAGACCAGGGCAGGCACGGCAATTTCGCCCGCACCGTCGAGAATCGCCTGGTGCAGCGGCGTGCCCATATGCAGATGGCGCTCGATGTTCTCGATGGTCACCGTCGCGTCGTCGACCAGGATCCCCACGGCCAGCGCCAATCCGCCCAGCGTCATGATGTTGATCGTTTGACCGAGCGCATGCAGCGCGAGCAGCGACGACAGAATCGAGAGCGGGATCGAGATGGCAATGATGCAGGTGCTGCGCCAGTTGCCGAGGAACAGCAGGATCATGGCGGCCGTGAGCGCGGCGGCGATCAGCGCTTCGCGAATCACCCCTTGCACCGCTGCCTTCACGAACACCGACTGATCGAACAGCGCGGAGATGTGCAGATCCGGCGGCAGCGCGGCGCGGGCTTCGGGCAGCAGGGCCTTGAGCGAGTCGACCACCGACAGCGTGGAGGCATCGCCCGTCTTCATGACCGACATCAGCACGCCGCGCTGGCCGTTCTGGCGCACGATGTTCGTCTGCGGCGAGAAGCCGGTGCGCACGTGCGCGACTTCGCGCAGATAGGTCGTGGCGCCGTTTACCGTACGCACCGGGATGTTGTTCAGGCCCTCGACCGTGGCCGGCGACCCGTTCATGTCGACGCTGTACTCACGCGGGCCGATCTTCGTTGTGCCGGTCGGCAGGATCAGGTTCTGGGCGTTGACGGCAGCCACCACGTCCTGCGCCGTCAATCCCTTGGCGAGCAAGGCGCGCGTGTCGATGTCCACGGAGATCAGCCGCGTCTTGCCCCCGTACGGATAGGGCACGGCGGCCCCCGGGATCGTCACCAACTGCGGCCGCAGGAAATTGAGCGCCGTGTCGTTGAGCGCGGGTTCCGACAGGCTAGGGCTCGACAAGCCGAGCTGCATTACCGGAATCGACGAGGCCGAGTAGCTGATGATGAGCGGCGGCGTGGCGCCCGGCGGCATCTGCTTGACCTGCGCCTGCTCGATCGCCACGACCTGGGCGATGGCCGTCTGGAGGTTCGCCGTCGGCTGGAGGAAGATCTTGATGATACCGATGCCGGGCAGCGATTGCGACTCGATGTGCTCGATGTTGTTGACGGTGGTCGTCAGTCCGCGTTCGTTGCCGGAGATGATCCGGTTGGCGACATCCTGTGCTGCCAGGCCGTTATAGGTCCAGATGACGCTGATGACGGGAATGTTGATCTCCGGCAGCACGTCGACCGGTGTGCGCATGAGCGCGAGCGGCGTAGCGAGCAGGATCAGGATGGCCATCACGATGAACGTGTAGGGCCGCTTGAGCGCAACGTTGACAATCCACATGGTTCAGACGCGCTCGGGCGCAGTCGCAGACTTACGGGGCAAGGGCCGTCCGGCGCGCGTGCGCCATGGCGCGGCACCGGTCCCGGAAGGAATGTCGCCATGGTAGGGGCGCACCCCCAACGCCAAAATGGCGCGAAAGTGGCGAAATTGACAGAAATCTCGGCGCCGGCCGCACAGCCTTGTCCAACAAGGCGCTGTGCGCGGTCACGACGAGGGGCGTGGCATATTACGGTGTGTTGCGCGTTGAACGAGACGCGCAAAAAAAATGGCTGGGGGCAACGCGTCCCCCAGCCATTCCTGCCTCGGCGCGGCCGCGCTCAGTTGGCGGTCGGCGGTGTGTCGGTCGTCGGCTTCTCGATGATCACGCGACGGTTGTCGCGCGCGATGACCTTCATCGGCAGACCGAGCGTCTCGAGCACGGTGAACTTTTGCGGGTCGACCAGCGCAAGCGCCTTGGGCGCCGCCATCCAGACGTCGGCAAACTTGTTGAGCGTCGGGATCCAGCTATCCGGCGCTTGCGAGATGCCGAATTCGAGTTCGTCCTGCACCGCCACCATGATCATGGTGTGACGCAGGTAGAACGGCATCGTGTGGTCGAGCGTGCCGACGGAGTAGAACGGCGTGTCCGGTCCCAGGCGATCCATTTCCGCACGCACGGCCGGCACCAGATCGATCCCGGAGCTGCTGCGCCCGAAGGCTTCATGCCCGGAACCGCCGATCATCGCAAACGCCAGCCACGCGCCGGCAAAGGCGACGAGCGCCTGCTTCGTGCTGCGCGTGCTCAGCCAGCGCGCGATGGCGAGGCCGATCAGTCCGGCGACGCTGGCGGCGTAAAGGTAGTACGAGAAGGTGCGGTAGGCTTCGACCGGATTGCGACTATCGGAGTGATGGGAGAGAAAGACCAGGCACGTCACGATCGTCGCCACGAACAGCACGGCGGACACGACGAGGTGCTTGCGCAGCGACTCGCGCGAGATGCCCGCGAGCCCCAGCCCAATCAGCAGTGCCAGGGCCGGCGCGACCGGCAGCACGTACGACAGCAGTTTCGAGTGCGACACCGAGAAGAAGCAGAAGATGAACACGGCCCAGACCGTGAGCATCAGTACCGGACGGAACCCATTGGCCTGACGCGGTGCAGCGCGCGACGCCGAGACGACGCGCGGAATCATCGACAGCCATGGCAGGAAGCCGATGATCAGCACCGGCACGAAGTACCACAGCGCGCCGGGACGATGGTGATCGGGCTTCAGGAAGCGGTTGAAGTGCTCGTTGATGAAGAAGAATTCGAAGAACGACGGGTTGCGCGCCATGACCGCGGCGAACCACGGCACGGTGACGGCGAACATCACGATCAGGCCGCTCGCAAGGTGCAGACGCTTCCACAGGGCCCAGTCGCGTGAAATCAGCGTGTAGATGATGAGGACCGCACCGGGCAACACCACGCCGATCAGCCCCTTGCTCAGGATCGACAGGCCCATCGCCGCCCAGCACAGCCACATCCAGTTGCGGACCTGCGTGTCGGTGAGCCCGGGGCGTTGCGCCAGCAGCAGCGAGCACAGCGCCAGCCCCATCATGAACGACACGCCCATATCGAGCACGTTGAAGTGGCCGAGCAGGCTCCACAGCGGGGCACTTGCCAGCGCCAGCGCGGCAAAGAAGCCCGCGCGCGCGCCGAACACCCGACGGCCGGTATAACCGACGAGCAGCACGCCGCCGAAACCGGTCAATGCGGTCCACAGACGGGCCTGCCAGTCGCCCAGTCCGAAGATCATGAACGTCAGCGCGTTCATCCAAGTCTGGAGCGGCGGTTTCTCGAAGTATAGATAGCCGTTGTAGCGCGGGGTGACCCAATCGCCGGTCACCAGCATTTCGCGCGCCATCTCGGCGTAGCGGCCTTCGTCGCTAGGCACCAGATGGCGCAGGTTCAATACGCCGAACCAGACCAGCGCGAATGTGGCCAGCAGCCAGAGCAGGGCGGCGGGAGAGATCGGCCAGGGTTCCAGCCCGGCGTCACGTTGAGGGCGTATGGACATGAATGGGAGGTTTCCGGTCTTGTTGAATGAGGTAAGTGTCGTGAATAAGGCGCATGACGTTCAGGCGCCGGTGTTGTCGGCGGCATCGGGGTTAGGCAGCGTCACACGCACATGCAAGCCGCGCGGCGGAGTCGGACTGGCATCCGCCAGCGTCACCCGACCGCCGAGGCGGTCGACGATCGCGCGCACGATGGCGAGGCCCAGGCCCGTGCCTTCGCCGCCGTGATCGCGGGCCTCGCGTTGGTCGCTCGCGCGGTAGAACGCGTCGAACACGCGCTCGCGCTTGTCGGCGTCGATGCCTGGCCCCGAGTCGATCACGTCGATGACCACCTCGGCCGCCGTGGCCGACAGGCGCACGCCGACACTGCCGCCCGCCGGCGTATAGCGCACGGCATTGCCGACAAGATTGCTCAGCAGCGTGACAATATCGCGTTTCGATCCCGTCACGCGAAGATTGGGGCGCCCGGGCGCCGCCTGAGACGTATCGACCAGGTCGAGCACGATCTGCTTGCGGTCCGCCAGCACGAAGACGTCTTCGAGCGCTTCGTGCACGGCGGGCAGCAGCGTGAGCGGCGTGGCGGCAACCGTCGGGGCGCTCTGGGCGCGCGCGAGGGTCAGCAATTGTTCGAGCAGCGCGCGTGTGCGGCGCAGCCCGCTCTTGAGCTTGGTCAGGCGATTGCGCGTCTCGGTATCGAGGGGCACCGGGTCGAGTGCCCGGTCGAGGTTCTCGGACTGAATCACCAAAGCGGTCACCGGCGAGCGCAATTCGTGCGCGGCGTCGGCCACAAACCGGCGCTGCTCGTCGAGCGCCTTGGCGAGTCGCGCCAGCAGACGATTGATCGACACGATGAACGGCTCGATTTCCGTGGGCGCGTCTTGCGCGTCGAGGCCGCGCAGATCGGTATCGCGCCGGGTGTCGACATCGTCGGCCAAGCGCTGCACCGGTCGCCACGCGCGGCGCACCGTCACGACGATGGCGCCGATGAGCAACGGCACGAACCCCACGAAGGGCAGCGCAGTGCGCAGGCCGCTGTTACGCGCAATCTCGTTGCGCCCTTCCGTTGGCTGGGCGACAACGATACGCAGCTCCGGCTCGATAGTGCGCACGAAGGCGCGCCAGGTGTGGTCGCCCGTATTGACCGTGTGAAAACCGTCGGCCAGCGTGACCGGGAAGCTGCCGCCGAGCCGCTGTACCGTGAGACGGTAGTCGTGGTCCTCGACCGGCAGGCCATGCATGGCGCTGTCGGCCTCGGCGAGATTGCGGGTGTCGACGAGCGCGGCGAGTTGCAGCAGTTGATCGTCCTGGAAACGGTAGGCCTCGCGAAAGGCCGCCGCGTAGGAGACGAAGCCCGCGACGATGGCCAGTCCCAGCGCACAGGCCGAGAGCGTGACCACCAGTCGCGACTGCAGCGAACGCATCATGATCATGGCTTGGGCACCAGCCAGCCCGCACCACGGATATTGCGGATGACGTCCGCCCCGAGCTTCTTGCGAATGGAATGGATCAGGAAGTCGATCATGTTGCTTTCGATCTCTTCGCCCCACCCGTAGAGGCGGTGCTCCAGCGCGTCGCGCGAGAGGATCGTGCCCGGGCGCAGCATCAGCGCGTGCAGCAGGGCGTATTCGCGTGCCGAGAGCACACAATGGTTCTCGCCGTAACTGGCCTGGTGGGTGGCGGGGTCGAGGACCAGCGCGCCGTTCGTGAGCACCGGTGCGGCAACGCCCGCCTGCCGGCGGATCACGGCGCGCATGCGCGCAAGCAACTCGCCCACTTCGAACGGCTTCACAACGAAGTCGTCGGCGCCCAGATCAAGCCCGTGGATGATGTCGTCGGCACCGTCGCGGGCCGTCACCACGATGATGGGCGTGCGTCCTCCCGCCGTGCGGTGCGCCCGCAGCACCTCCCAGCCGTCTCGCCCGGGCAGCCCGAGGTCGAGCAGCATGAGGTCGTAGCTGTGCGCGGCCAGCGCCGCCAGGGCGGCGTCGCCGTCACGACACCAGTCGGCCGCATAAGAGGCGTCCTTGAGCGCCTGCATCATGGCCTCACCGATCATGGTGTCGTCTTCTACGAGCAATATCCGCATGGTTTTCCGAACGCTTCCCGACGTCGCCACGCAGACGAACGCCTGATACCCCGCTCGTCACGCAGGACGGCACGGGCGCACGATAGCGCGCGAGAATTAGGAGAAACTTAGTCCGCGGCGAGGTGCGTCCGCGCGACTATGCCATGCAAACCAATAGCTAATCAATGACTTAGCAAGGTTTTTTCACGTAACCTCGCCGCGGTGGGACCGCGTCGGCTTAGTTGTGAGGCATCGCTGAGGCCGGTTGGCGTCGTTTCACAGCGGATCGGGAGACAAATACGGCGACCCAACGCCAGCGGGCCGGCTAGTGCCGGCCCATGCGTTTGAAATGATTGTCTGGCGCCAGACCGGACCCTCTCGAACCCTTTCGCCGGGAGGCCGCTTACTGAGCGCGCAGTGTCTTTGCGGCCGCCACCATGTTTTGCAGTGCCGGAATCACTTCCGCCCACTGGCGCGTCTTCAGGCCGCAGTCCGGGTTGACCCACAGACGCGAGGCCGGAATGCGCTCGGCCGCCTTGCGCATGAGCGACACGATGTGCGCTTGCGTCGGGATATTCGGCGAGTGGATGTCGTAGACGCCCGGTCCGATTTCGTTCGGGTATTGGAACGAATCGAAGGCGTCCAGCAGTTCCATGTCGGAGCGCGATGTCTCGATGGTGATGACATCGGCGTCCATGTCGGCGATGGCGGCGATGATGTCGTTGAACTCCGAATAGCACATATGCGTGTGGATCTGGGTGTCGTCCTGCACGCCGTTCGCGGTGATGCGGAACGACTCGACGGCCCAGTCCAGATACGTTTGCCATTGCGCACGGCGCAGCGGCAGGCCTTCGCGCAGTGCCGCTTCGTCGATCTGGATCACGCGCACGCCAGCCCGCTCCAGATCGAGCACTTCTTCACGAATGGCCAGCGCCAGTTGGTAGCACGACACCGAGCGGGGCTGATCGTCGCGCACGAACGACCAGTTCAGGATCGTGACCGGCCCGGTCAGCATGCCCTTCATCGGTTTGCGGGTTAGCGATTGCGCGTACCGGATCCACTCGACGGTCATGGCCTTCGGGCGGCGGATATCCCCGAACATGATGGGCGGCTTCACGCAACGCGACCCGTATGACTGCACCCAGCCGAACTGGCTGAAGGCGTAGCCGTCGAGCTGCTCGCCGAAGTACTCGACCATGTCGTTACGCTCCGCTTCCCCGTGCACGAGCACGTCGAGACCAAGGGCCTCCTGTTCGCGCACGCTGCGGGCGATTTCGGCCTGCATCGCGGCGACATAACCGGACTGATCCAGTTCGCCGGCCTTGAACTGGCGGCGCGCAGTACGGATTTCGGACGTTTGCGGGAACGAGCCGATCGTCGTGGTCGGATAACTCGGCAGGTTCAGCGCGGCGGCTTGCTTCTCGGCGCGCACGGCGTACGGGTGCTGACGACGGCCCAGCGATGCTTCGATCTTCGCCACCGCAGCCTTGACGGCCGGATTGTGGACGCGCGGCGAGGCGCGACGGCTGGCGATGGCGGCGGCATTGGCGGCGAGCTCGGCGCGCAAGGCGTCGCGGCCTTCGTTGATGGCGCGCGCCACGACCGTCACTTCGGCGAGCTTCTGCTTGGCGAACGCCAGCCATGATCGGATTTCGGCATCGAGGGTCTGCTCGCTGTCCAAATCCACCGGCACATGCAGTAGCGAGCACGACGGTGCGACCCACAGGCGATCGCCTAATGCCTGGGCGACGGGCTCCAGCCAGTCGAGCACGGCGGTCAGGTCGGTCTTCCAGATGTTGCGGCCGTTGACCACACCAAGCGACACGACTGCATCCGAGGGCAAGGCGTCGATGACCTTGGCGACTTCGCTTTGGGCATTCACGGCATCCAGATGCAGGCCGTCGACGGGCAATCCGCAAGCCAGCGGCAGGTTCTCCTGCAGCTCGCCGAAGTACGTGGCGAGCAGGCGCTTGACCGGCGCGGCGGCGAGCGCGGCGTAGGCCGTCTCGAAGGCCTGCTGCCATTCGGCGCTCAGTTCGGTGACCAGGATCGGCTCGTCGATCTGCACCCATGCCACGCCCTGCGCGGCGAGCGTCTCGAGCAGCTTCACGTAGACCGGCAGCAGGCGCGGGAGCAGGGCCAGCTTGTCGCTGTCGTCCTTGGCTTTGCCGAGCCACAGGTACGTGACCGGGCCGAGAAGGACGGGCTTGGTCTTCACCCCGGCCGAGCGGGCCTGCGTGAGTTGTTCGACCAGACGCGATGCGTCGAGCGCAAAGGTTGTGGCCGCGGAGAATTCCGGGACGATGTAGTGATAGTTCGTGTCGAACCACTTGGTCATTTCACCGGCGGCGACGCCGCCGCAGCAGGCGTCGTGCGCCTCGGCGCTGTGGGCGGATCGTCCACGGGCGACGCGGAAGTAGTTGTCGAGCGCGTCGCCGTGGAAGCCTTGGACACGCTCAGGCAGGTTGCCCAGCGTGAAGCTCATGTCGAGGACTTGATCGTAGAAAGAGAAATCCCCGACGGGGGCCAGATCCAGGGCGGCCTGGTCCTGCCAGTGACGCCGGCGCAGCGACGCGCCGAGCGCGGTCAGGTCGTCGCGCGTCGATTGCCCCTTCCAATACGCTTCCAGACCGAACTTCAGTTCACGCTTCGCGCCGATGCGCGGAAATCCCAGGTTGTGTGTCGTTGCCATGTTCTCTTATGACGCTAGCCGCCAGATGAAGGAAATCGTGACGACGATCATAGAGGTTTCGTTTCATGAATGAAAATGGTCTTATTTGAGATTAACGTTAATTTTATTCATGTTGATCGGACGGGGCCTGATGTTGCGTGCGTCGTCCCGCACGTCGCACCTCACTTCGCGTGTGATTGATTCGCATCAATGCCCCCCCCGACGATACCGATACGCTTTTAGGGGGATGGAAGCGCGCGAACGAGGCGACACCGCTGCGACGGCTGCCAAGGCCTGGGGCAACGTCACGATCTGGCGCGTGGGTGGCGCATGCCCTGGACTGTCCGAATTCACTGCGCTGCGCGCTGGAGACATGCTTATGAACACCGCGACCAAGCCACATGTGCTTGTCCTCGGCGGCAATTTCGCCGGGCTTTCCAGCGCGCAGAAAATCCGTGAATACGCGGGTGAGAGCGTGGACATCACGGTGATCGACCGCAAGGACTATCTCCTATTCGTGCCCAATATCCCCACCGACGTGTTCGAAAATCGCGATCCGTCGTTGCACCAGCGCATGCAATTGCGGCCAGCGCTGGCGGGAGACGACATCCACTTCATCCAGGCGCTGGTGCAACGCGTGGATATCGACGCCAGAACGGTCCACTTTCTTCCGTTCGAGCGCCCGGGCGAAGCCTCCGAGTCGTTGCACTACGACTACCTCGTGGTTGCCTTGGGTGCCCATCTGGCCTATGACCGCCTGCCCGGCTTTGCCGAGCACGGACATACCGTCTCGGACCTGTTTCACGGTGAGCGCCTTCGTCGGTATCTGTTCGAGGGCGGCTACCGCGGTGGGCCCATCGTGATTGGTGCGGCGCACTTTCACCAGGGCGATGGCGCCGAGGGCCTGCAACCCTATCCGGGCGGCAGCATTCCCTATCTGAAGGCGGCGTGCGAGGGACCTATCCTGGAGATGACGACAGCGATGGCGAGTTGGCTCACGCGCACCGGCAGGGGAACCCCGGAAAAGATCACCGTCTTCACGCCTGATGAGGTGATCGCGGCGGACGCAGGTGTCAAGAACGTCGAGGCCTTCCTGCGGATGACCCACGCGATGGGCATCCACTACCGCAACAACATGCCCGACATTGCCCGGCTTACCGCTGAGGGCATCGAGTTCAGCACAGGGGAGACGCTTGCGGCGGAAATCAAGTTAATCCTGCCCGACTGGGTGTCGCATGAGTGTCTGCGGGACCTGCCGATCTGCGACAGTCGGGGTTTCGTGCGGACTAATCTGCTGATGCGCAATCCAGAACACCCCGAAATTCTTGCCGCTGGCGACTGCGCATCGGTAACCGTGCCCAAGATCGGCGGCATCGGTCACCAGCAAGCCGAAATCGTCGGACGACAGATCGCGCTCGACATGGGCCGCATGGACGCCGAGGAGGCCAACCAGGCACTTCGTCCGGTCACCTTTTGCATTGGCGACATGGGCGAGGGCCGGGCGTTCTACGTGCGCTCTAACAGCTGGTTTGGTGGCCACGACGATGTGCTGAAAATGGGGCGAGTTCCGTATCGGCTGAAGATGAGCTACCGGGACTTGTTTTTTCTGACGCACGGGAAGATGCCGGGGTTTGGTCTGAACATCGCGCAGTTCGCAGCCGAAAGGGTATTTTGACGAGCGGCGCGAAGGGCTGCCGACAGTTTGACAGTTGCAGCACACATTGCGGAGACAAATGGATGGTCGATTCCACCGCGTTCCCACAGGCACAAGAATTCCACGTGAGCCTGCGCGTCGCCGATCTGGCTGCGAGCACGGCCTTTTACACTGCGTTATTCACTGCTTCGCCCAAAGACACCACACCGCGATACAGCACATTCCTTTTGCCGCATTTGCATCTGAACCTGGTACTACTGGTCAACGATGGCCAGAACCCGTTGGATACCTATAGCCTCTATCACCTGGGGCTCGGGGTGGCGGGGAAGGCGCAAGTGATCGCCGCGTATCATGCCGCGCTGGCCGCTGGGGCGCCCATTGTCAAGCCTCCGCGCACGACGTGGCGCGGCACCCCGCTGCACGAATTGTGGCTGCGCGATCCCAGTGGCTATCTGATCGAGGTCTATGCGCGGCTCACTGTCGAAGAGCTGGCGCAGATGCCGACCGATCAGGAGCCGACCCTTCTCGTACCGAGCACCGAGACGTCACAGAGCGCACCGTAATTGAAGACGATCATGTCGCTCCCAGCGAGGGTGCTTGCGTCTTTATCGTGACGGGCGATGGAAGTTCATGATCGAGTGCACGAAGAAGCAGGCGACGTGCCACCGGGCTGTTCGCTCGTGATACGCTCATGCAATGCTTCGGCGCACCTGCCGGCATTCGCCATCGCTTTCGTCAACGTCCATGAAGAAAAGAGAGTTTCTTGCCGGTGCCGCGGCAGTCGGCGCGTCGGCGCCGTTGTTCGCCAAGACGGCTGCAATGCCGGAATCAGCGGCTACGACACCGCTGGTCACCATCAGCGGCGCTATCGGGCATCACAACCGTGGGCCTGTCGATCCAGCGCTCGATCAGCTCTTTCACAAGCAACTGGTGAAATTCGACGCCGCGTATGCGTTCGACTTCGGCATGTTGACGCGCCTGCCCGTGCAGGCCATTCGTCCGACGCTGGAATACGATGCCCGGCCGCACACCCTGCGCGGACCACGTCTGATCGACGTCCTGGCGCAGGCGGGCGTGCCCGCCAATCCGGCGACGCAGGTCTTGTTGCGCGCCATCGACGGGTACATTGTCGCGACCACGCTGGCGCAGTTGCGCGAGTATCGCTTCCTGCTCGCCACGCATCTTGACGACAAGCCGCTTGCGCTGGGTGGCTTGGGGCCGCTGTGGGCCGTCTACGACCCGGCCGCGATCCCCATGCTGGCGAGCAAACCCCTCAGGGAGCAGTTCGCGCTTTGCCCGTGGGGCATTTATCACATCCAGATCAACGCTGTCCCCTGAACCGTGCCGGCGCTGAGGCGGGCGCGTCCGGTCAGGAAGCGTCGGCGCGCAAGGCGGGGCGACGCAGGGTAAGGCGTCTCGCGATACGTCCGAAGGCGCGCAGTTGTTGCGCTATCACGCCCATCCCATACCGGCGCGAACGGCCTTCGGGGGCGGGGAGTTGGTCGCGAATGCCGGTCGGCTCCACGGCGCGCTCCCAGGAGGCGGTACGGAATACCACGTCCCACCACGGGACCAGCACGCCGAAGTTGCAGCCGTACCGAGTGCCTTCGTGCCCGTAGCCGATGGCGTGATGACGACGGTGAAACGTCGGGCTCACGATGAGACGTTCGAGCACCGGACCGTACGGTAGCCGTGCATTCACGTGCTGAACACTCTGCAAGAAATTCCCCACTGCCACGAGCACGACGTATTGCGCGGGTTGCACGCCGATGAACAGTGCGATCGACGCAAAGAAGGCGGCTTGCAGCATGTTGTCGAGGAAGTGGTTGCGGTCGTCCGTCCACATCGACATCTGTTGCTGGCTGTGGTGCACCGCGTGCAGTTCCCACCAGACGCCGAAGCGATGCTGCCAGCGGTGGTACCAGTAGCCCGCGAAGTCGAGCACGATCAGGTAGAGCAGGAACGTCACGAGCGGTTGATCCGTCACGCCCGGGTACAAGCCGTCCAACTGGATGTTCGGCAGCCCGTGGATCACCATCTGGCTCTGCAGCGCGTTAAAGACCGGTTGCAGCACCATGAAGAAGAGCAGATTGAGAATGCCGAGCTTGGCGATCCACGTGTAGATCACGTCGGCGCGCACCTGGCGGCGATCCTGCCACTGCTCGACCGGACGCAACGCCTCGAGCGGACGCAGCAGGGCATACGTTACGCCGATCTGGAAGACTCCGACGAGCACCCAATACAAGGCGTCATAGACATCGTCGGCGTAGCCCATCAGGTTGAAGTGGAACAGCAGCGGCTGCACCCCATCGACGTAGACGAGCGTCTGCGCAGCGGCGATGCCGCTGTCTACGAAGTTGATGGCTTCCTGAATCATCTGGGGTCTCGTCAGTCCGGATTCGGCGAAAGTACGGGCGCGCGATCAGCAAAGAAAATACCATGCGGCGACCGATTGACGGCAATTCGGTCGATGAGTTTGCGTGTCGTCAGGTCGATCACCCCCACATGACGCGCAAACCGGAATGTCACCCAAAGATAACGCTTGTCGGCGGACAATTCCATATCGTCCGGCCCTGGCATCAGGCCGGTGATATCGCCCACCTTGGTCAGCGACTCGTAATCGAGAATGCTGATCGTGCTCTCGACACGGTTGCTCACGGCGATGTGACGGCCATCGGCGAGCGAGCGGAAGTTGTGGGCGCCGCGTCCCGTCGGAATGCGTTTGACGATCTTCTGCGTGCGCCAGTCGACCACGGCCACATCGTCTTCCCCCGTCATGCCGACGAGCAGGTACCTGTCGCCCGGTGTCATCCAGAGCCCCGCAGGCGTCTTGCCAAGCGCCATGCGCCACTTCACCGTTTGCGTCGCAAGGTCGATGGCGGCCAGCTCGCCCGTGTCCTGCACCGTCACGAACACGGTCTTGCTGTCCGATGTGAAGGTCATATGGCTGGGTGTCTTGGCCAGCGGAATGCGCTTGGCGATCGAGAAGTTCTGGCCGTCATAGTGATACACGTCGAGACGGTCAAGGCGCAGTGCCGTCGTGACGAACCATTTACGGTCGGGCGAGAACGCGAGCTGATACGGGTCTTCGATGTCCGCGATCTGACGTTGCAGCTTGCCGGTGTTCGGATCGAGGAACATCAGGCTATTCGAGACCGAATTCGCGACGATCAACGAACGCTTGTCGGGGGTGATCATCAGGTGATGCGGCTCCTTGCCCGTCGGCATGGTGCCGACGACTTTGTGCGACGCCTGATCGATGAGGGAAAGCTGGGCTGCGCCGGAATCGAGCACGATGACGGTGCCGGCATGCGCGGGCGAGAGCGGGAGCATCGCGGCGACCATGACCGAAAGCGTCGCCAGGGTGTGGGCACGGCCGCTCAGCCGGGAAAACTTGAAAGAGAACGCCATGAGAGCCTGAGGTGGGGCATAGGACAGTAACGCAGGGCCGGTAAGCCATGCGTCGATTCCTTCGTTAAACGCGCCACGTGCCCGGCGCGTTGACAGAAAAATGGGACGAGACGGGACGAAACACGGCAGGACGGGATAACGGCGGACGAAGTGGGGAGACGGGGTGCGACATTGGGCGAAACGTGGCACGAAGCGGCGGGATGCCGCAGTCCGATAAAACTTATCCGCTCCCCAAGCTCGTAGGCTCACGCCGCGTCTTGTCAGGCGGAAGGCGCATCGGCGGGCGCCACGCCATCCCATTTTTCCAGCAGGGCCAGCGCCTCGCGCGTCCAGTCGAGCCAGCCTTGCTCGTACCGCACGCCAAGTAACAGAATGTGCCGTTGCAGTGTGGCGGCGCGCGTTAGCGCCTCGTCCGGGGGAAAGTCGCGCGCTTCGATGGCCTGGTAGGCGGCGAGTTTCAGGGCGTGGAGCGCTGCGCGCCGCTGCAATTCCGGCTGCAGGCCGAGCGGCCCGATGGCGGCATCGGCACGCAGTCGTACCATCAGATCGTCGCGCAGATCGGCGGGGGCCGTGGGGGTGGCCGCCCAGTTGAGCAATTCGTCGCGCCCGGCGTCGAGCACGCGGTAGACCCGCTTGCGCGTGCGCCCGCCATCTGGCGCGGCCATCGAATCGATCCAGCCTGACGCCTCCATACGCGCCAGTTCGCGGTAGATTTGTTGATGGCTGGCATGCCAGAAAAAGCCGATCGACTTGTCGAAACGGCGAGCAAGGTCGTATCCGGAGGACGATTTCTCCAGCAACGAGGTCATCAGGGCGTGGGCAAGCGGCATGTCCGGCAGTGTAGGGACTCTATTTAGACTATGCAACCAGTTGCATAGTGGGCGACGGCCCCTTAAAATCGCCCTCGAACTATGCAACCGGTTGCATAAACCAAAGACCAAAGACGCGCGAACGACGCGTCATGTGCTTGCCGGGTAGTCCCTGCCAAAACCTGCGGCCCGCGCCGAATGACAAGTGAGACAACGATGAGCGGCTATCCCCACCTGATGCAACCCCTGGATCTGGGCTTTACGACGTTGCGCAACCGCGTGCTGATGGGCTCGATGCATGTCGGGCTCGAAGAGGCGCGCAATGGCTTTGCCCGCATGGCCGAGTTTTACGCGGAGCGGGCGCGTGGCGGCGTGGCGTTGATGGTGACGGGTGGCATCGCGCCGAACGACGCCGGTCGGCCCTATGCGGGCGGCGCCAAGCTCAGCACCGAGGAGGAGGCCGAGAAGCACCGTGTCGTGACGCAGGCCGTGCATGCGGCCGGGGGCAAGATCGCCTTGCAGATCCTTCATTTCGGGCGCTATGCGTACCATCCCGATCTGGTCGCGCCCAGCGCATTGCAGGCGCCCATCACGCCCGCCAAGCCGCGCGAACTGACGAGCGACGAGGTCGAGGCGACCATCGGCGACTTCGTCAACTGCGCCGCGCTCGCGCAGCAGGCCGGATACGACGGGGTCGAAATCATGGGGTCCGAGGGGTACCTCATCAACGAATTCATTGCGGCCCGCACCAACCATCGCACCGACGCCTGGGGCGGCAGCTATGAGAACCGGATCCGCTTCCCCGTCGAGATCGTGCGCCGCGTGCGTGAGCGCGTGGGGCGCGAGTTCATCATCATCTACCGCCTCTCGATGCTCGACCTGGTCGAAGGCGGGTCCACCTTCGAGGAAGTGGCGCAACTGGCCCGCGCGGTCGAGGCGGCCGGGGCGACGCTGATCAATACGGGGATCGGCTGGCACGAAGCCCGCATCCCGACGATTGCCACGAGCGTGCCGCGCGCCGCATTCGCATGGGTCACCGGCAAGCTCAAGGGGCACGTCGGCATTCCGCTCGTCACGACCAACCGCATCAACATGCCGGACGTGGCCGAACGCATTCTTGCCGACGGCGAAGCGGACATGGTGTCGATGGCGCGCCCGCTGCTGGCTGATCCCGAGTTCGTGAACAAGGCGGCGGCCGGCCGCGCCGAGACGATCAACACGTGCATCGGCTGCAATCAGGCGTGTCTCGATCACACGTTCAGCGGCAAGATCACCTCGTGCCTGGTCAATCCGCGCGCTTGTCATGAGACGGAACTGCGCATCGAGACGGCCGGGCGCACGCGTCGTGTGGCCGTCGTCGGCGCGGGCCCCGCAGGTCTGGCGGCGGCAACCGTCGCGGCGCGGCGGGGACACGACGTCACGCTCATCGAAGCCGATGCCGAGATCGGCGGGCAATTCAACATGGCCAAGCGGATTCCCGGCAAGGAGGAGTTTTTCGAGACCCTGCGCTACTTCCGTCATGAACTGGATGCCACGGGCGTGAAGGTGCAATTGCACACGCGTGCGACGGTGGCGTCGCTGGTCGACGGCGGGTACGACGACATCGTGCTGGCCACCGGGGTCGTGCCGCGTCGGCCTGCTATCGAGGGACTGGATCACCCCAAGGTGCTCAGTTACATCGATGTGCTGCGTGGCGGGGCATCGGTCGGCAAGACCGTCGCCGTGATCGGGGCAGGTGGCATCGGCTTCGACGTGGCCGAGTTCCTCACGCAAGCCGGCGAGAGTGCCACGCTCGTGCCGGCGAAGTTCTACGCGGAGTGGGGCATCGACCCGGCCTACGCGCATGCCGGCGGCCTGCGCTCGCCAGTGCCGCAGACGTCGCCTCGCAAGGTCTATCTGATGCAGCGCAAGACCTCGAAGGTGGGCGACGGACTGGGCAAGACCACGGGATGGATTCACCGCACCGCGCTCAAGCATCGCGGCGTGGAAATGATCCCCGGGGTGACCTATCGCCGGATCGACGACGAAGGTTTGCACGTCACCATCGACGACACGCCGCACGTTCTGCCCGTCGATAACGTAGTGCTGTGCACCGGACAGGAGCCTTTGCGCGAGCTCGCCGAGGGCCTTCGGGCGGCGGGTGCACGCGTGCATGTCATTGGTGGGGCCGATGTGGCGGCCGAACTCGACGCCAAACGCGCGATCCAGCAGGGCACCGAGGTGGCGATCGACCTGTGACGGCGCCGGGCGGGCGCGGGCGGCGCCAGATCGTTGTGCGACAATGTCGCCTCGTCGATTTCGGCCGCTTGTTTATCGTCCGCCGGCGTTGTCGCAATGCCAAAGCGTGGGCGCCAAGTGCCGGGCGTCACGTGTCCGAGGCACGCTGTGGATTGTCGCCGTCACGGCGGTGTCCGACGCGGCCCGCGTGGGAGCCTGAACCGTGTGGCCGACGGTGTCATCGTCCATGAAGCGCACGTTTCTCTCTACCGTTTCGCTCACCGGCCGCCTGCGGTGGCTGAATCTCGCTGTCGTCTGCGTTGTCGTCGTCCTTTGCAGTAGTTTGCTCGCCTGGACTTGGGGAACGTACCAGCGCGCGAGCGACGCGTCCCTTGCGCTTGAGGCCTTGCGTGCCACGCTGCTCGCGATGGAGAAGGCGTCGGCGGAGCGCGGGCCGGCCAATGCCGTGCTGGGTGCCGATCTCCCGCTTCCCGACGCATCGGTCATTGCGCTGCGCAATGCCCGCGAGGCCACCAACGCGCGACTTCAGGAACTGCTGTCTGCGCTCTCGGCCGATCGGTGCGACGCCTGCGGTGGCAGCTTGCGGATCGTCGAGCGCGCGCGCCTGGATCTCGCGGCGGCCAGCGCGAACGTCGACCTGTTGGTGCAACGTCCACGCGACATGCGCGGCGACGCGGCCGTGCGCGATGCCGTCGATCGCATGATCCGTGTCATCCCCGAGTTCACCTCTGTGGCATCGTCGCGCATCGACGTGATTTCGCGAGGCGCGCCCGACGCGCTTCACTATGTCGTCCTGGCGCGACTGGCGGCGGATCTGCGCGAGTTTGCCGGACAACTCGGCTCACGCTTCACCGCGGCGCTCACCACCGGGAAGCCGCTCGCGGAGGTCGATCAGCGCGCGATTGAACGCACGCTCGGGCGCGTCGAGCAATTGCACGACATGATCGCCGCGCGCATGATCGATCCCCCTGAACTCAGCCCCGAGACGCTCGACGCCCTGAACACCCAGTACTTTGGCGCGGGGCTGCATTATGTGGCGACGGTACGCACGCTGGCCAGTCAGCCCCAACCGGTCGCGCCAACGACGGCCGAGTTTGCGCGCCAATACGTGCCGACGATGAGCGCGATCACCGACTTCCGCGACAACATGCTGACGCTGGCCCAGCGCAAGGTCGACGCCCGCGCCGCGCTCGCGCTCAAGTGGCTGATGGTCACGGCGATCGCTGCGATTACGCTGGTGCTCGGGATGATCGTTGCGCTGCGGAATTTCCGGCGCAGCGTGGTGCAACCGTTCGAGGCGGCAACGCGCTTCGTCCAGGCGCTGGCGCAGGACAATCTCGACGAGGCGGTGCCGGTTGACGACATGCCGACGCAACGTCCGCAGGTGCGGGCCGTGTTCGATGCGCTGCGCGTACTCAGGCTCAACACCCTTGAATTAAGGCAATTGCGGCGCGATCGCACCCGGTTGCAGAGTGAGCTGGAAATGAGCGGGGACACGGACCCGCTGACGCAACTGATGAACTGGCGGGCGTTCGAGCGGCAGGCCCAGGCGCTGTGTGCGATGCCGTCGCCGGGGTTGGTGGCGTTGATCAAGCTGGATATCGACAACTTCACGCAGATCAACGCGACCTGGGGACACGGGGTCGGCGACGATGTGTTGCGCCGTGTCGGCGCGGTGTGTCTCAACACGTGTCAGCCGGGGGATGTGGTGGCGCGGCTGGGTGCGGACGCGTTCGCGATCGTGGCCCGTGTGCTTGCCCCATCTCGCGCGCAGCAATTCGCGGAACTGATGTGTGGGCGTATCGAAGCCACCGCGTTGACGTTGCCGAACGGCGAAGTCGTGCCGCTGACAGCGAGCGTCGGCATCGCCATCGGCGATCCGATGACGTTGGGGCCGACGCCGGTGTCCAGCGGCGGGCCGGCCAATGTCTCGGCACTCTTGAGTCAGGCGGAGCGCCAGCTCGACGCCGCGCGCCGCGCCCGGCGGCGAACCATCGAGTAGGGCGCGGCACATCGCGTCAAGGCAAGGTCCGCGGGCCACCGCGCGCGAACGCGCACGGCGCATCAACGCCCATGCGCCACAACGAAGTGCCGCACATCGATACGCTCTTCAGCGAACGCCGCCTCGCAATATTGGAGATACAGCCGCCACGACCGAATGAACGTGTCGTCGAAGCCTTGCGCACGCACCGCGTCGATCTGCGCTTCGAAGGCGGTACGCCAGTGCTGCAACGTTCTGGCGTAATCGAGACCGAAGCGTAGTGTCTCGACGGCGGTCATCCCGCATGCCTCCGAGGCGCCGACAAATCGCTCCGCGCTTGGCAGCATGCCGCCCGGAAAGATGAACTCGCGGATGAAGTCGCTCGACGAGCGATAGGCGTCGAAGGCGCTGTCGTCGATGGTGATCGATTGAATGAGCGCACGGCCTCCGGGGCGCAAGCGCGACTTGAGCATGCTGAAGTACGCCGGCCAAAACGCTTCGCCCACGGCTTCGAACATCTCGATCGAGACGATGGCGGCGAACTGGCCTTGCACGTCACGGTAATCCGTGAGCGAGACGTCCGCCAGGTGGCTCAGTCCCTCGGCGTCGATGCGGGCTTTGGCGAGCGTCAGTTGCGCTGGCGAGAGGGTGATGCCATGCACTGCGATGCCTTGCCGGGCCGCGTGCAGCGCAAATCCGCCCCATCCGCATCCCACTTCCAGCACCCGCTCGCCCGGACGCAGCGCCAGCGTATCGATGATCCGCTGATACTTGGCGGCCTGGGCGTCGGCAAGCGAACGGTGGCGATCGCCCTCGAACCAGGCGCTGGAATAGGTCCACGTGGCGTCGAGCCACAGTTCGTAGAAGCGATTGCCGAGATCGTAATGCGCGTGAATGTTGCGACGGCTGCCCGACTTGGTGTTGCCGCGCAGGCGATGGCGCAGGTGATACCAGATTCGTGCGATCCGCGAGCCCGTGACGGTGTTGGAGATCGACGCGAGGTTGCGTATCGCGAGCCGGAGCAGCGCCACCATATCGGGCGAGTCGACCCAGCCGGCGCGATAGGCGTCTGCAAAGCCGATGTCCCCGGCGTGCATGATGCGGCGGCAGGCACGCCAGTCGCGCAGGTGAAGCGTTGCGCCTGGCGAACTGTGGGGGTCGCCGAACACATGCAGGGTGCCGTCGGGACAGATCAGCGTCAGGTGTCCGGCGTGAATCCGGCGCAGCAATGCGATAAACAGGCGCGCAGAAATCGGTGCGATCGGACGCACGGAAAGCAGGCGGAGCGGAATCATGGACGAATCTCCCGGTCGGCGGAAGCGGCGCGCTCCGGCGCCGTTGCACGTAGCGTTGGCGGCGTCTTGCCGAAGAACGGCACGCGCTTGAGCCAGAGCCTCAGCGCTTGCCAGTGAATTCTGATGACGACGTTCAGCGCATTGAAGGGCTGCGAAAGCACGGCGAACAGAACGCGCCGCCCCGTGAACGGTTCGGCCCGCATGGCGATCGCCGTGCGCAGCAGCAGCGCATCGCCGACGCGGTAGTCGATGGCGACTGACCATATCGCGCCCTTGCGGCGTACGCGAAACTCGTATTGCCCCTGCACGTCGCAAAACGGGGAGACATGAAAGACTTTGCGGCAGACGAGCCGCGTATCGCCACGAATGGGCGCATGATCGTCGGCACTGAGCAGATACCCGTGGTGTTGACCGAAGGTGTTGCGCACATCCGCATACAAGGCGCGCAAATTCCCCTGACGGTCATGGCAGTACCAGAAGCTCACCGGATTGAACGCGTAGCCGGCCATGCGTGGAATCGTCTGCAGCCAGACGGCGCCGTCGGCGGGAATTCCCGCCTCCGCCAGACGTGCGCGCATCCAGGGCAGGAGCGCACTGCCGTCGCGGGGACCGTAGTCGGCCGATTTCAAGGCGAGTGGGCGTCGCCGGTCCAGCGCGAACCATCGGCTGCGCAGGGCGTCGAGACGCCCGACATCGCAGGCGATCTGAAACATCGAGTAAGTGAACGCATGCCGGACCGGATGCAGCCGTTCGTGGGTCACGAGGCCGCGCAGCAGCCAGGCAGGCGGTGTCGAGGGGTTGCCCGTGACCTCCTTCGTGCTCATGGTTGCGCCCACGTCGGCATCGCGCCAAAGTCGCCGGCCACCCGCAGCGCGGATTTCAGGCCGTCCTCGTGAAAGCCATAGCCGGTCCAGGCGCCCGCGAACCATGTCCGTTGGCGGCCTTGAATATCGGGCAAGCGCGATTGCGCGTCCACGGCCGCCAGATCGAGCAGGGGGTGTTCATAGGCATAGCGTCCCAACACCTTGTCGGGCGCTGGCTCATGGCTCGGGTTGAGCGTGACAATCACGGGGGACGTGAAGGGCAGGGCCTGGAGCTGGTTGATCAGATAGCTCACGCACACGGGACGGTGCGTGTCGGCGGCCGCGTTTGCCTGACTGACGTAATTCCACGCGGACCAGACGCGACGGCGGCGCGGCAGCAGCTTCGGATCCGTGTGCAGGACCGCGGCGTTCGGTTGATAACGCACCGCACCGAGAATCTGATGCTCGGACGCGTTGGCGTCGCCCAGCAACCGCAGGCTGTCCGGGGCGTGCCCGGCGAGCACGACGGCGTCGAAGCGCTGCGATTCGCCGTTGCCGAAGGCGATTGTCACGCCATCGCGCTCGCGCGTCACCCGCCGTACGGGCGTTCGCAACCGGACATCGTCAAGCGTTGCCAACATGCGGCGCACGTAGGCGCGTCCACCACCGGCGACGGTTTTCCATTGCGGACGATGCCGAATCTGCAGCAGCGCGTGATTCAGGCAGAAGCGCAGAAAGGTCGCCGCCGGAAAGTGCAGAATGTCGGCCGCCCGGCTTGACCAGATCGCAGCGGCCATGGGCAAGAGATAGTGGTGCTGGAACGGTTGTCCGTAACCGTTCGCCACCAGCAGGTCGCCGACGGACTGGCGCTCGCGCACCGCGCTTTGCAGGTGTTGCTCCGCCGTCGCGTTAAAGCGCAGTACGTCGCGGAGCATCCCCAGAAAGCGCGGGGAATAGAGGTTGCGACGTTGGGCAAATACGGTGTTCAGGTTCGTGCCCGCCCATTCGAGCGCACCGCCGTCGACCGACACCGAGAACGACATATCGCTCGCGATGGCGCTCACGCCGAGTTCGTCGAACAACGCGATCAGGTTGGGATAGGTGCGATCGTTGAAGACCAGGAAGCCCGTGTCGACCGGGGCACAATGCCCGTCGAGCGTGACATCGACCGTGTTCGTGTGTCCTCCGGCATAGTCGCCCGCCTCGAACACTGTCACGTGATGCTTGCGCGCGAGGAAATAGGCGCTGGCCAGTCCGGCGATGCCCGCGCCCACCACGGCGACACGTTGTCCGGGAGGCAGGGTGGCGGTCGATGCATTCATTGGCTTGTCTCGTCGAAGTTTTTTGCTTATACGAAACGCAAGCGCGCGCGGATGCATGCGCGTTTGAAAAAGCGGTGAGCCACCCACGAATGCGCCCGCCGCGGCCGGATACGCAGGGCGCGCCACGTCATGGCGGCGGCGGGGCGGCGGCTCATACCTGTTGGCGCCGCTTTTCGAACAGATAGTGGCCCACGCCCCACTCGCGGCCCTGGGCGTAGCCGAACAGTTCGGCTACGGCCATATAGAACATGCGCCAGCGCTGGAACTGAACGCCAGCCTGCGGGCCATAACCGGCCTCGAGCATCGGCAGGGTCGTCGCACGCGACGCATCCAGGGCCGCCAGCCAGTCGTTGGCCGTGCGCTCGTAATGGCGACCATCGACCCACCAGCGGTTCACGATGCGCAGGTCGTCCTGGAAGTGCAGCAACAGATCCGCGCTGGGCATGGTGCCGCCGGTGAAGAAGTGTCGCGACATCCAGTCGCTGCCATCCTTGTTCTGGAAGGGGTAGGCCACATGACGATGCGCGAAGAGATGGACGAACAGGGTGCCATCGTCGTTCAGCCAGCGGGCGATCTTGCCGAGCAATGCGCCGTAGTTCTTCATGTGCTCGAACATTTCGATGGACAGGATGCGATCGAATCCTCCGCGAACGCCGTCATCGAACTCAAATTCCGCCACATTGCCGGTCACGATCTGCAGATTCCGAAGCCCGCGTCGCGCCGCCGTCGACTCGATGAAACGGCGTTGACCGTGAGAATTCGACAGCCCGACGACCTGCGTACCGGGATATTGCGCGGCGAGCCAGAGCGAGAGCGAGCCCCAGCCGCAGCCAAGATCCAGAATCCGCTGACCGTCGGCGATGTCGGCGCGCTGCGCGTAGAGGGCCAGCATCGCCTGCTCGGCCTGGGCCAATGTCTCGTCGCCATTCGGGTAATAGCAGCACGAATACTTGACGGCGGGCCCCAGGTGCTCGGCAAAGAAGTCGCTTGGCACCTCGTAGTGCTGCGTGTTGGCGGCCTGCGTATCCACGGCAATCGGACTCGCGCGCAGTTCACTGACGAACGCGGCGAGCGATTCGACGCTTTTCCCGGGATCGTGCGCATGCGCTTCGCGCAGGCGCTGGCGCATCAGCATGCGCATGCCCGCGCGCAAAAGGATATCCGGCACAAGGCCCCGCTCGCAAAGCCGGATCAATCCGGTTTCGTCGGGCGCTTCGGCTCGGGCGGCGGGGGGTTGCGTAAGGGAGGCGGTCATCGCGATGGGCTCCTGACTTCAATGCGCGGATTCATGGCAGCGGCGTTTCCGCGGACTTCCTGGGTGGCCAGGGAATGAGCACGCTGGTGGTTTGCATGTACGTCTTGTAGGCGGGGCGAGAGCGCATCAGATGCGCTTCAAGCAGCGGAATACCCGACACTTTGAGCAGTAGCCACGCCATGAGCAGCGGCGCGAGCAACGTCGTCCATGCCCAGGGCGCGCCAAATGCGATCACCGGGTAGGCACACCAGTGCAGGCACTCGAAGAAGTAATTGGGATGCCGCGAGTACCGCCACCAGCCGACCTGGCAGACTTGGCCACGGTGGCTGGTGACGGCGGTGAAGCGTCGCAGTTGACGGTCGGCCGACGCCTCGCCCGCGACGGCGGCCAGCCAGACGAGTGCGGCGACGGCCAGCGCCCACGGCGCCGGCGCGTGGGCGTTGAATGCCGGCACGAAGAATGCTGCCGCGAGCAGCATGGCGATCACGCCCTGCAACTGGAAGAACCAGAACATGTTGCGTCCGGCATGCTCGCCCCACTGTTCGCGAAACTGCCGGTAACGCGCATCTTCCGGATGCCCGTAGTTGCGACGCCAGAGATGCATTGCGAGGCGCAAGCCCCATACGCCTCCGGCCACGCCGACGAAGGCGCGATTGATCGCGTGGCCGGTGCCGAGCCCTGCCGCCGCGATCGCCACACTGCCGAGCGCGGCGGCCCAAACCGGGTCGACCATGCCGGCGTTGTGCGAGCGCCATTGGTAGCACCAGGCGAGCGTCAACGCAGCACACATTCCAGCGAACGATACGACGACAGCAAACAGCATGCTGGCTCCAGATAGGGATTCGGGGCTCGATGCTGCTGTATACGAACGTCACGCGTTGCCGGATGCACGCGCCGGCGACATCTTGGAATCGAAGCGGGGAGCGGGCTTGCGGGAAAGCGACGAAGGGGTTGTCCAACGTACGGACAACCCCTTCAGATGACACGATAGCGGAGGCGCGCCAGGGCGCTCAGGCGGGTCGGATGGCGCCGGTCGCGACCACGGGGCCGGTCGGTTGGCCGGTGGGGGAGCCGCCCGGCGGTTCGACGGACACCGCGAGTACGGCGTTGCTGTCCATCTGCGCGAGGATTTGCGGCGACAGGGTCATCGACGCGGGTTGATCCGAAGCAAATACGCCTAGCGGAATGGGTTTGGCGTTCCGCGGGATCAGCCACAGCTCGGTGGCGCGGCCGGCGGCAATGACGGGCTTCACGACCGGTACCACGACCATGCTCGACCGGCGCCTGTCGACCGTTGCGGTCCAGTGAGCGACGCCATCCTGGCGGGCGATCGTCGACACCATATAGGCATTGGCCGTCACGGCGGGCGGACTGCGCGAGGGCATCAACGTCACGACGTTCACGGCAAGCAGCGCCAGCGCCGCGAGGCTTGCGCCGAGCCCCACCCATCGCCAGAGGCGCAAGTTGTCCCACCAGGTGGCCGGTCGCGGGTGGGCCGTGCGCGGGGCATCCGGTACGGCGCCAAGATCGCGCTGGATGCGTTGCCACACGCGCGGCGGGGGGGCGATGGGCTCGACGTCTTCGGCCAGTCGCGCGATGCGCGATTGCCACTGGTGCAGGGTTGCCTGAATCAGCGGATTCGCGTCGGCGGCCTGCTCGAGTTCGCGCCGTTCGGCGGCACTCAGCACGCCGAGGGCATACTCGGCGCAACGCAGCTCGTCGTCTTGGTTGGCGGGCGTATTCATTGCTCGAGGCACACTTTCAGTTGCATTAGGCTGCGGCGAATCCAGCTTTTCATCGTGCCAAGCGGCACGCTAAGGCGCGCCGCGAGTTCGCTGTACGAGGCGCCAGTAAAGAACGCCTCGCGCACCACGCCACGTTGTTGCGGCTCGAGGCGTTGCAGGCATTGCTCCAGGCGTTGCCGTTCCTCGGACGCTTCGGCAAGTGCGGCGGGCGACGGGTCATCCGATGGGATGGCAAGGGCATCGGCATCGTCGAGGGCGGCCTCACGGTGCTCGCGCAGTCGGTCGATGGTTCGGTTGCGGGCCAACGTGATCAGCCATGTCATGGCGTTGCCGCGCTCGGGATCGAAGCCGCCGGCGCGTCGCCAGACGCTGACGAACACTTCCTGAAGCAGGTCCTCGGCTTCCGCCTTGTCGCGCACCATTCGCAGGATCACGCCGAACAAACGTGCCGATGTCATCTGATAGACGGCGGCAAAAGCTTCGCGGTCTTCCTGCCCCACGGCCGATAGTGCTCGGTTCAATGCGTCGCGCCATGCCATGTCGGCATTGGGGTCGTGCTGGCGCTGCGAGGGGGATGGACGTGCTCGATTGGCACTTCTGGGCATGTCGTTCATGCGGACGTGGCCTTCGTGTGGGCCATAGCATTGACGTTCCGCGCAATATAGCACCTTCGGTGCGAAATGGCGCGTTGTGTCCGGCATGAGAAGGCGAGGATTCGGCATGGCGTGCTGACCGACGATGAGCGTGTTGAGTCATACGTATCAGGCACGCGTCCGGATGCGCGGCATCGGTGTATTCTCGGTTCGCCGTTGGCTCGCGTTCAGGGAGTGAGCAGTGCCACAAGTCCAAACAGTCGTGCCAGGGGCGGTACGGACATCAGCAGTATCAGCGCGCCCCCGGTCAGGCCCAACACCCACCAGAGGTAGGGGTTTCGGGGCTGTCCGCGATCGGGACGCTTCGTACGCAGTACCCGCTGGACCACGAAGATCAGCGCGACATTGACCACGACCAGCAGTTCGAATGCCAATGTGCGGGCCAAGGGGATCGGGTCGGCGTCGGCGCTGACATAGCGCAGCAGTCCTGCGTAGACCCCGAGGACCAGCACGCCGGCCAGCGCGCCCACGGAGGCCACTTGCAGGAAGGCGCGGGACGATAGGAGTCGTGCCCCGGCGTGCCGGGGAGGGGTCGTCATCAGGTGAGCGGCTTCCGGTTCGTTCTCGAATACGATCGAGCAGACCGGATCGATCACGAGTTGCAGGAAGACGATGTGGACCGGCGCGAGCATGGGCGGCAAGCCGACCAGAATCGGCACCACGGCTGCCGCGACCATGGGAACATGCACCGCGATGGTATAACTGATCGCGAGAACGAGATTGGCGTAGATGCGTCGCCCGAGTCGGATGGCCGACACGATCGGGGCGAAGTTGTCGCGCAGCAGGACCAGCGCGGAGACTTCGCGAGCGACTTCCGCGCCGCGCAATCCCATCGCAATGCCAATGTGGGCCGCCTTCAGGGCCGGTGCGTCGTTCACCCCGTCGCCCGTCATCGCCACCACTTCGCCGTTGTCTCGCAGCGCATTCACCAGGCGAAGCTTTTGCTCGGGGCGGATGCGGGCGAAGGTCTCGACGTCCTTGACCGCGTCGCGCACTTGGGCGTCGGTCATGGCCGCCAGGGCCTGCCCGGTCACGATCCGTCGGCAGTCGATACCGACCTCGGTCGCGATCGCTTGCGCCGTCGACGGATAGTCGCCGGTCACCATGACCACGCGAATGCCTGCGGCATGGCATTGCGCGATCGCCTGTGCGACTTCCGGCCGGACCGGGTCGGACAGACCGACCAGCCCCAGGAACTTGAACGCGAAGTCGTGCTGATCCTTCGGCCACTCGGGGCGCGAGTGCGAGGCCTTCGCCACGCCCAGCACCCGCAATCCGCCCGACGCCATGGCTGCCGCCTGATCCAGGACCGCCTGGGTTGCCGTCTCGTCCAGATGGCAAAGCGCACAGACGGCTTCCGGTGCCCCCTTGCAGGCCACCGAATGATGGGTGGGTTCCGGAGTGCGCCACGCGTGGGACATTGCGGGCACCTCGGGCGTCAGCGCGTACTCGTGCACCAACGACCAATCCGTGTGCAAACGTCCGGTGCCCGCGAGGCCCAGGCGTCCGGTCTCGTGGAACGCCCGCTCCATCGGGTCGATGGGTTCGATTTCGCTGGCGAGCACGAGGTACTCGATCAACTCGTGAAAGGCGGTGTCGATCCGTGGGGTCGAGGGATCCACGTCAAATCGTCTGCCATGGGCGACGAGCGCGCTCACCGACATGCGATTCTGGGTCAGCGTGCCCGTCTTGTCGACGCACAGCACCGACGTTTGACCGAGTGTCTCGATCGCGCTCATCCGGCGCGTGAGCACGCCCTCTTTGGCGATGCGGCGTGCGCCCAAGGCGAAGAACACCGTGAGGATGACCGGAATCTCTTCGGGCAGGAGGCCCATCGCCAGCGTAATCCCGGCGAGTATGCCGGGAAGCCATTCGCCAACGCGCCAACGGTACGTGAGCGTGAGGAGAACGACTGTTGCGATGGCGACGGCGGCAAAGCGATTGACGAAGGTTCTCGTCTCGACTTGCAGCGGGGAGAGCGCTTCCGAGATGCCGCTCAGCGACTTGCCGATGCGACCGAGCGTCGTATTCGGTCCGGTGGCGGTCACGGCCATGCGGGCTTGCCCTTGTACCACCATGGACCCGAAAAATAGCTGGCTGTCGGCGGCCTCGCCCTGGTCGATCGATTGGCGGGAGCGGGCATCGAGCGGGGTGACGGCCTTGCTGACGGCAACGGATTCCCCCGTCAGCAATGACTCGTCCACACTGAGTTCGTGGAGTTCAACGGCAAGGCCGTCTGCGGGCACGCGGTTGCCTTCATCGACGAAAACGATGTCGCCGGGGACCAGTTCCGAGGCGGAGACCAGTTGACGGCTGCCGTCGCGAAGCACCTTGGCGCGCGGTGCCGACAGTTCGCGAAGCGAGTCGAGCACCTGGGCGGTGCGATGGCTCTGATAGACGGTGAGAAGGACAATCGCCGTGACGAAGGCAAGCAGCGTCAGCGCTTCGGCGCGATCTCCGAGAATGAGATAGACGGCGCTTGCCGCGAGCAACAGCAGGAACATCGGCTCGCGCAGCACTTCCCATAACGTGATCCACCAGGTGCGGCGTGCCGCGTAGTCCACGACGTTCCAGCCGAACCGAGCGCGCTGGGCCAGCACCTCGGCGCTCGATAGGCCGTGTTCGGCGTCGGGCGGCCGGATCGGGGCGGCCTCGGGTGCGCTGGCGATGTCACAGGATCCACTGGAAGCGGATGTGGATGTGGATGGCGTTGCGCACATGCGTGTCGGCGCTTGGACGTCTCGCGGCGTGGCAATGCGGCTCACCGGCGATGGGGTCTTGGGCACTGCTTGCAGAGATGCAGCACGGCTGGCGCGTCTGGATCGTCCCAGGAGAAATGGAGGTCGACGGCGCCGCGCTTGGGGACACGGATATTCCTGGATTCCGATCTGGCGGGGGTGTGCACAGAGACGCGATAGTCGCCCGCCGGCATCCGGACAAAGAGGAACGGTCCCTCGGTTCGCACCGCCAGGACGTGTCGCCCGGCCCCTGCGGTGATAGTGACATCGACGTCGGAGAGATAGCTTCCCGACGTCGACGTGAACGTCATCCGGAGGTTGTACTGGGGCGCTGCGGCGCGAAACACCTGGACTTCGTCCTCGCCAATGCCGCCCGTGATGTACGAGACGCCACTTTCCGATTCCGGTTGTGGTGTCGATGCGGCCAGCGCGACGCCAATCATGCATAGCCACGCGAAAAGTGGCACAAACAGCGAAACGCGGGCGCTTCTCGACATCACAATTCTCCCCATATCGGTCTCGCTTCCAGAATGGCCGGTGGCGCTCGTTTGCGTGTTGATCGATGTCAAGGAGCCGCTTGCGATGTCATCGCATTGGGCGCGCCGTTTGCCGTGCGTCCATCGACACGCGCGCGTGCCGCGCTGCCGGCCGGCGGCAACGCTTGATGCGCACCGACGTCGTTGGCGCGGCACGGCCGACGCGATCAAAGGTTTGACCTGCCTCAAGGCACGCCTTGGGGCGTCGCCTACCCTGAACATGCACGATTGGCCCGGCATTCGCGCGGTTTGTACACGCGTTGGTGCTGTCAGGATTTAGGTTCAGGAGATTGATGAGATGGAAAAGAGAACCATGAAGCGCGCGTTATCGATCGCGTCGTCAGCGGTTTTGATAATCACTGCGATCCCGGCGCTTGCCCAACCGAAGGATGACGACTGGGGGTGCGGGCGGGGATATGGGCCGGGCATGATGGGCGGCGGTTATGGCTACGGGCCGGGCATGATGGGGCGGGGCGGCATGATGGAGGGCCCTGGCGGCTGCGGGCCGTGCTGGGGGCCTGGCGCCGCGGGCGGGGGCGGGCCGGGGGCCCAGCGTGAAGATCTCAAGTTGAGCGTTGATCAGGTCCGAAACAACATGGACGGGTGGCTCAAGCGCATGGGCAACGCGCGCCTCAAACTCGGCAAGGTGGTCGAGCGAGATGCCGACACCATCACTGCCGATGTGGTGACGGCAGAGAAGGATGTCGTCGTTCAGCGCTACGAAGTCAACCGGCACTCCGGGTTCGTTCGACCGGCGCGTTGAGAGGAGGGCGCGTGGCGCGTTGTTGTTCGCGCTTCGCGCACCTCAGATCGTAGGGACTACTCCGCTGACACTGGTGCTGGCGAGGTAAAGAAACGTTCGCGCATTTCTTCCAGCCCGAGCGATGCGAGCACCTCGTCCAGGCGTTCGGCGGGGCGGCGGCGCGGCAGGTTCTTGTATTGCGCGATGATCAGCTCGTTTTTCATTGAGTGTTCCCAGCCCACCAGTTCGGTCACGCTGACGTGGTAGCCGTGGGCCTCCAGTTGGAGGCAGCGCAGCACGTTCGTGATCTGGCTGCCGAATTCACGCGTATGCAGCGGGTGGCGCCAGATTTCCGTGAGTGGATTGCCCGCCAGTTGTTTGCCTTTGTTCTTGCGCAGCACGCCCGCGATTTCGGCCTGGCAACAGGGCACGAGCACAATATGACGCGCTTGCTTGGCCAGCGCGAAACGGATCGCGTCGTCGGTGGCGGTATTGCAGGCATGCAGCGCGGTGACGACGTCGACCGTCGGCGGCAGTGCCGGCGAGGTGATGGAGTCCGCCACGGACAGGTTCAGGAACGACATTCCCGTGAAACCCAACCGCTCGGCGAGCGCTTGCGAGGTTTTGACCAGTTCCTCACGGGTTTCGATGCCGTAGATATGTGAGTCGTCCGCGAGTGCCTTGAAGAACAGGTCATAGAGGATGAAACCCAGGTACGACTTGCCGGCTCCGTGATCGACGAGCGTTACGCGACCGCGCTCGGACTTGATTTCCTGGAGCAGCGGCTCGATGAACTGGAACAGGTGATAGACCTGCTTGAGCTTGCGCCGGCTGTCCTGGTTCATCTTGCCGTCGCGCGTGAGGATGTGGAGTTCCTTGAGCAGCTCGATGGACTGGCCGGGGCGGACTTCGTGGGTATTTGACATGAGCAGACTAAGTAAGCAGCGGGCGGTGGTCCGTCCCGTAAATACCGGCAGTTTACCGAAAAGACCGGCGAGCGCGCGGTATCGGCACGCTGTCCGTAATTCGCATAATGTACATTATGTTAAATTACGAAAATTAGCGAACACAAAGTGGGCTAGCGAAACCCGTTTGTGGACAGTCGGCGGACACAAATTAGGTTAACAAAACCCGTTTTTGGGACACAAATGTGCGACTTCAGCCAATTTGCGGATTCGCAGCAATTTTCTGTCTTGCAAACGGTGACTCGCAGAATCGTGGCAAATTTGTGTCCATCTAGGCAGGTGCTGTTGTTACGTCGATCAATGGTATTTGGAGTTTCCCTACTGTTTCCCTGGCGCGTGGATGGTCCGCAGCAGCAGCTCTAGCGAACCAATGCTGGTGATCCCTTGGTGCCGAGAGGCAGATCGGTCAATGAGAACTGCCCGAATGCCTGCGGAATTGGCACCTGCGTAATCACCGGCGAGCGAATCCCCCACCATTACGGTGTGCTGGACGTCAACCCGAAGCTCGTCGCATGCCCGTTCGAACATTCGAGAATCTGGTTTGAGCCATCCGGATTCAAATGACCAGATGCAGGTCGTGGACGTGATGGGCAAACAATCGAGTGCCGGTTGTGCGTACGGGCTCGTCAAATTGGACACTAGCCCGATCTTGACGCCCCTTGCTGCAAGGACTCGTAGGGTTTTGTCGGCATCGGGAAATAGCCTGATACTCGCCAGTTCGATCTGCAAGTCCCTTTCGAGTGAGGCCAACATGTCGGCGCCGGCATGGACGTGATTGGCCATATCCTCAAGCGTCATGCGACGCGTCATCACCATTTCAAGCGCTGCGCGCGGATCTGGTGACAGCTTCGCCAACTTCAAGAACGGGTGCTTTCTCCGACCGACGTTACAGAGGGTTCCGTAGACGTCGAAAAGCACGGCGTCGATTGTCGCGGAATGCTCTTGCGGTGCAATTGGCATGATCGGCGTCCGAAGGTCTGCGGGCGAATCACAAAGACCGCGTGACATGTTCATGTGGGCATACCAGCCCATACTTGTTTCGAATCTATCTCCCTCTCCCCTGCCCGCTGCATTTCCGAACCTTACGCCTCGCTCGTCCGTCGCAAGGCTAACGCCACAGGTGTGAAATTCTAGCGAGTTCTTTTAGCAGTCTTTCGGCGGGAAGTCTGCCACGAGGTCCCAAGTATGCCAACGTCGAGGATGGAATGCTGTAAGGCTTGCCAAAGAGTGCCCAGTTGTTTCCCCCAGCATCTTCGACCTGTTGCAAAAATGTGTTCGCCAATCGCCGGGCACCTGCATGCAATAGTTGCTCGGCTGTGTGAGCATCCGATACTGCGGTCGCCAATGACGCCGCATCGCGGAACGCCTGCCGTGCGATCTGTTGAATCCCCACGAGACCCGTGCCAAGAAGGGGTTCCGACGTGGGATTGGCAGGCGCTTCTTCAACCGTCCACAAGTCGTCCGACGAAGTTTGGATGGCCATCAGACCGACCCAGTGGCTCAGCATTTCGGCTAATGGCGGCACCACATAGACGATCTGACGATCGGGCAATCTGCGCCGAACTTTGAGCACAGTTTCATGCGGCTGAATGGAGAGGTCCGCGCCTGATAGTGCTTGAGCTTCGGGCAGGCTTAGCGTCCCGTAAAAGCAAAGCGATATCAGGAGTTCACGTCGCAACCCTTCCGGCGTGCCATCATTCTTAATCGCCTGCCAGAGATAGGCCATTGCAGAGGAACCAATAGGCTCGCTGCGAATTTGCTTTACGCTCCCTGCGATCAGCGGGTTGGCAAGGGCCAGCGGCCCGGTTTGATACGGACGGATTTCGTGACAGTTCGTGGCATACTGAATGCTGCTTAACCATTCGTAGAATAGGCGGGCTGTGACCATTGTCGTGCGAATGCTCGATAGCGCGAGTGGGCCACGAAATGGTGCCCATTGTGCATCGGTGCCGTTGCCCATGATCCACAACGCCCGTGGATTGGGCTCCAGCAGGAAGGCCTCAAATGCATCAAAATCACTGCTGTCAAGCGAACTCATGGCCTTGCCACGTTGCACGTAAGCCCAATTTACAATTTTTTCGAGGGCGCGTTTGTAACTCGTGGCGGCTGCGGGATGATCCCGAAATGTATCCAACCACGCGTTGATGGCCTGCAGGTCATTTTGCAACGGTATCGACGGACCTTCCGGCGCGCGGAATGTGCCATCATGACCATCGAGTTCGGGCCCCGGATGCAAAAGCGCTAGGCGTTGCGGGCGATCCAGCTTGGTAGTGGACGCGGTATTTCGTTCCTCCACGCTCGTCGGTGGTGCGCTGATCTCGCGGTCTGTGCATTCAAAGTGCCTCGATAGGCGTGTGGCAACCGTCGGGATCGCGGCGACAAGCCACGATGCTAGATGAATCCATGTGTCATAGCCTTCGCCCGCGCAAACGAAGGTCCAGATCTGGGCCGCCATGCCGGGCGAATCCGATTCATACGCGTAGTTCAAGTGACGCGGCCACGGCGGATTTGCCGAATTGAGTTTCGGGCGAAATTCATTGAGCAGCTCCATCCATCGAGGGTTGCGGGGGCCTGGCGAATCCAGTGTTTTGATCTGGCTTTGCCAATGCACGCACACGGCGTAGTCAGCCAGAAAGCTCATTGCACAGTATGCGACCCATGTTTCCATCGTCACGATAACGTCGACCGGCCATGAAGCCATTCGACTGCGCAACGACGTCAGTGGCTTAGGCGCGCGTACGTCACGTGCTCTTTCGAATCGCTGTCGCCACAGAATATAGGCGCTGAGCTCAGGCGGCTCATCAGGAGGCGAGACGAGCATTGCGCCATCTTCATGTTGTTCGAGCCATCGCGTGACGTAGCTCCGATTTGATGCATCGCCACCGAGCCCGAGCGAGTTCCACAGCCAGCGGCGAAAGGCACGAAACAACGACACCATGTGTTTTTCGCGGACGTTGACCTGACTGAAGGTCAAGGGGACAGAAGACCGCAAGCTGCCAATGACGGCGATTTGTCTTGAGGGCGCTAGAAGCGATGCGGGCGTCCGTGACCCGCGGATGTGATTGAGCGCGTGAAATACCGATATCCTTCGCTCTCGCTCAACGTCCGAGAATGAACAAGACCAATTGGATTGATTTGGCCACGTGAGGCTTAGCGCGGAGAGCTCCGTTAGCCAGCGTGTCAACGACACATATTCAGTCTCTGCAACAACAATGTCGGATAATGCGTTTCCCGTTGATGTTGGGCCCCAAGCGGCGCCGTACCAATGACCGCATGACGGGCAACTGAACGGTGCATCAAAAGTGGCATGCGTCAGTGCATATCGTGGCGTGCGAGCGCCACACTGAGGACAGTTTGAGCGTAGCGTATCCCCATGGATCGGGCATTTCTCCAGCGCTTCAATTTGACAGGCTGCATGATGAAACCCGAGGCTCAGGCAGGTCGGGCAAAATCTGAGCGCCTCGTCGCTGGCGAGCCCGCTTGCCCAGCGACCGGGTTCGGACTGTAGCACCCCGTCACGAATTTGCCGGATCAGGGCGCTTTCGGACTTGCGTTGCGTCATCCACTCCCCCCACAGCAATTCGCGGGGATGGCGCCGAGAGTAATCGTTGGGGGCAAGCGGTCTGCCGAATACGCCGGCACACAGTTCCGCGGCGCCCATGGCATTCGCAATCGCAAGCTTCCCCAAGCACGCATAAGCGCTCTCACCTACGACAAACCACGCTGGCGCCCAGGCCAACCCGTCTCGCAGCGCACCGTGTGCTGCCTGGCCGCCGCGTGAGGTCATCAAGAGATTCATAGACCCGCCGGATCTTGCGAGAGCGTCGCCTCGAAGCCGCTGCGTTGTACCGCCTGGATCCATGCGTCTCTTGATGCCTGGAAATCTCTGCCATCGTCGTCCATGTGGGTGCACAGGAAGTCACGAATGGCCCCTCCGACCCATTTCATGCCGATTTCTGCGTCGTGGCCCGTGCGGTGGTTGCCAAAGGTGGCGAAAGCATCCCAGCATGCCGGTGCCTCACGCTGTATGCGCCAGCCGGCATCGTAGGCGCGCGGTAGGAAGAAGGAGGAGATGCATACCCCGCTGCGCGACGGAAATTCAAAGATGTCTGGATCGTCATAGCACTGCAGCGTTACAAGAAGATCCTGTTCCGAACGGACGCCATGAAATGCATAGGGCGAGAGCAGAAACCTGCCAATTAAGTCGGTTCGTTTCGCTGTGCGCAGCTCGGTTCGCAGCGTGTGGAGCTGGTGGTGACCGAACAGCACCACCACGAGGGAGATGCCCTGGCGCGTCAAGTCGTTGGACAAATCACGCATGTGCGTGAAATCCGCCGTTTTCCAGTTCTGAGCTTCGTCGACAAACAGCAGAATCCGGTCGCTCGCATTCGTCTGTGCGGCGGCGAGCATCAGCGAAAAAACGCGGATGCGGCGTGCGATTGCGGTCCCCGTGTTTGGGCTACCATGGCCCAGATCCAGCAGGAGATCGCTGTATAGGGCGCGCTCGGTGGGATGGTCGTGCTCTTTCGCGTTCACGCGCAACCGTGGAACATTGGCGAAATGCTGTGTGACGGTGGTATCGATCAGGTTGATGGCGAATGTTTTGCCAAACCGTGATTCGGCAACGAAGCATACCCCTGATTCATAATGAATCAAGGCGTCTTCCACAATATCGAATGCTTCCTTGATCGCGGGCGTCGGCGCAATGACTTGGTCCTTGATCAATGGATGCACGTTTAGCTTTTCGTCTCGGAGCTGAAGAAGCTCGGGCAAAGTCATTCGCGGGCCTTGCGGAGGTTTCGTCGTTCTCATGATCTCTTTCCTAGCGCCCTTTCCACACCACTGGTTTGAGTCGATGTGTCAGCGGGCGAATGTGTGGCACTTGCACAGGTCGCTTCGGCGCTGCTGTCGCGTCGGTGCTGACGCCGCTCTCACGTGCCAGATTGGCAAGCTTGGTCGCGTCGCGAGATATCTTGGTTGGACGCTTGCGTGATTGTTCTTCGATGCGTGTGGCGAGCGCTCGCGCAACTTCCTGCATGGGATCGTCATCTGGCGCATAGCGGTGCTCGTTTGCCTGAATCGTCCTGCGCATCTCCAGCGTGTGGGCATGTCGCGCCCACCCTGCGTGCAGTATTGTCAATTCGCCAAGCGCAAAGCCATTGCTTAGATAGGCGTCGCAATTGCGCGCATCCCGCGGCACATGCACCACAATCCTCTTGCCGATTAAATGCCACGCGGTTTGCAGGTTCTCGTTGCTGTAACGTGCGCCGCCGAATTCGACATAGGGTCGCCGGCCCTGCCGTATCGAGCCACGTACGACGGGCGTGACGATCTCCACACCCAACGCGGGCGCGTTCCACGCTGGCGTGGGCAAGGCGGGCAGCAAGGGGCCATCGAACCCACGTTGAGCGAAGGCACGAAGCACCTCTAGTGGTGACTGTCCTCCGAGCGCCCGATGAGGGGTGGCGTTGTAGTTGGCACACAGTACGTCCGCGAGATAGAGCAGTTGCTGGTACGTAATCCCCAGTCGGCTCGCGGTACGCACCGGATCACGTGCACGTGTGTCGCCCGGATGTGACCCGGTTGTTGACGGCAGGCGTTGGAAGCCTCGTGTTTCCAACGTTTTGAACCAACGCTCAAGCAACGCGTTGTGTCCCCAATCGGCCAGTCCCCCATACGCGATGATGCAGCCGAGCCGACGACGCAGATGCTCCGCGATAACGTGGCTGTAGTGCTGCACAGCATTGTCCAGGTTCAACACGCAAGGGCTGCACTGGGTCAATTCGGGAATGAGGCCGGAGGGAAATCCTGCGCCTTGGGCATACTTGACGCCCAATATAGACGCTTCCATCGGCTGCCATGGGACGTTTGCAGCAACGAAGGCCGCTTCTATGGTTTGGGCGGACAGCTGCGTGGCAATGCCGACCGAGTAGCCCAAGATGGACCTCGAGTAGCTGTCCAGATAGGCGATAAGCCATAGGCGCTCGATGGGCACGAACTGGGGACCCACCGGGCCGGTAATCTCCAGCGTGCCGATGCAATCAATTTTGTGCGCATCACACTGTGCAATGTCAAAGGGTGCCATCGCACAAATCGGTGAGCGACGAGCGGTACCAAAGCGTAGTTTGTAAGCGGCATTCTCGCCAAATCGGGCGTCGACGGCGCCGTGCGGTGAGCGCTGGACAAGCTGAGTGACGTAGCGTGCCACGGATCTGCGCCCTTGGCTTTTCGTGTTCAGGGGGTAACTCCGCTGGTCGATGCCCGCATCGAAACACCAGCCGCAGAGCCGCGACCAAGCGGTTTTTGCCGATACCCTAGCTTCGGCGACCTCCCCAGAAATGCGTCGGCCGAGAATGATCGCGTCGAGTTTGTCTCGAATCTCAGGGTGCTCGGTGAGAAATTGCGTGAATGCGCCCGCGTGTCCGCCGCTGTCGGCGCGGTTCGGGAGTGATTTGTTTCGGTGATAGCCGCATGTGCGCACGCCGCGAAGCAACCCTGCCCAGCCGTACAGACGCCCGTCGTCGGCGAGCGTCACGCACCGATTGAGCTGCCGAATCAACACACTGCGAGACACCTGCGCGATCTGTGCGGCGCGTGTGAGGTGGCCGGTTTCCAGATAGAACGCGATGCCGGCGGACAGGCGGTCGAAGCGCTCTCGCACAGGATCAGTGAGCTGACTGGAGTCCACGCGTCGCCAGTCTTCGGTGTTGCGCCACTCCCATGGGAGGGTCCGGGCGGTCAGTGGCCTGCTCACGACGGTACTCCCTCGCGCACAAGTTCGGTGCGCAGCGAAAGCGGCTCGTTGCCCAATGCGAGCGCGAGGTATCCGCTTTGAACGAGTCGAAATGCCGCAGCGATATAGGCGTCACCCCTGCCAACTTGATCCAGCCGTGCGACATCCTTTAGCGAGATGGCGTGCCCTGCGTCGAGCAGTGCCCCGACGGCCATGGATTCATGCGCCAATGGTATGCCGCGATACAGCGCAAGCCAGTGAATGATGCGCAACCAGTTGTGAATACGTGCACTATCGACACGTAAGTCGTGCTCACTCAGGCGACAGTGCTCGGCCTCAAATGCTCGGGCAAGTCGCACGCGAGCTTGCTCCTTTGCCGGGTCGGTAGCTTCCCCCAGGCAACGCCACTCCCACATCCCGTCGTGTCGGCGCACTTCCGCGCACCAGCTGATTACTGAGCTGCGTGTGTCAGTCGACACCTGGCGCGGCACTGGCGCATAGTTCACTGAAACGATGTCCGGTGTCGACTCAGCGATTACAAAGTGGGCCAATTCCAGCTGTCCACTTAGCGCCCAGTCGCGATCCGATTTTGGACTGTAGACGTAGCAGAGGTTGGCTTTACGATGCCCGCGCTTGTCGTACGCGTCGGCCAGTGCCGCGCGCATGCGAGTCCCCGGGCGTGCGTTGGTTGCGGGATGTGAGGTAGTGCTGGACATGACGAGTCTCCCACGCTCAGTGGCGAGACGCACGCCTCATGAAGGTCGTACCACCGCGCTCCCAAGTGACGGAAGCAGGTTGCACCAATCCAGCCTTGACATGGCCGCCTATGCGACCTATGTTTAAAGCCAGTGCCCCACCGGTCAGGGGGTGTGCTAGCGGTAATCAACGGGTTCTGTCGCGCCAACGGCAGAGCCCGTTTGTGTTTTCATGTTGGCGCTTGAATACGTCTCCTTTCGGATCGTTATGATCCACCTCATATATCGATAGATCGTAACTCGCGCAAGGTCAAGTCCGTCGCACGGTTGTGCCATCAAACAGGCCGCGAGCGCGGGCTACAGGTGTTCGCCAAACGCCTTGTCCATGTCCTCGGCCCGCTTGCGTCTCTCGGGGTGTAAGTATTGTGAGGTGGTAGCTAAGCTCGCGTGCCCCATTTGATCTTTCACCACGTCGAGCGCAGCACCCCGCGCCACGGCGTGTGTGCCAAAGGTGTGCCGCAACCAGTGGGGTGTGGCCTGGCGGATTTGGTGGGCAGCGCCGGGATTGTCCGTTTCATAAACGCTTGCCGCCTCAACGAGCGTTTGGCGAAGCATATGGGCGAGTCCATTGGGCGACAGGGGCTGATGCGGATGGCGCTGCGCATCCCTGCCCAAGCGGCCGATGAGCGGGACATCCGGATCGATGTGGCCTACCACGTCTCCCATACCACGCTGCGCAAGATAGCGTTGCAGCATCTGCACTAGAGCGGTGGCCAACTCGACCACCCGCGTATGCTCGCCTTTGCCCGTGACGACCAGGCGCCAGCGCATACCAAGCCCGTCGAGCTTTTCGCATGACAAGTCCCCTACCCGTGCACTGGCAAGTTCAGACAACCGCAGGCCCGTGGCGTAGGCAAAACGCAGCACGAATTGACGGCGTTGCGCTATCGGATCGGCAGGGTCGAGGCGATCTAGGTAGTCCTTGAGCAAACCCCAATCGCCCTGGGAGAGACTACGATCACGGTTAGCGCCTCGATGCCCGTGCCCCGGTTTCGGTTTGGCGATGAGCAGCCACGGGTTGTAGCGCAGATACTGCACCGCCATAAGCCAGTTAAAGAGGCGTTGCAACACCGTCATTGACAGGCGGATGCTCGCCGGCGCGAGTGCGCTCGCGAAGGGGCGCCAAGTGGCGCTATAGCGAGGCAGGTGCCGTGATGCAATCCAGTGTGGCGCGGGCGAGGCGAGAAACTCCCGGTAGGCCGCGCAATCCTGCACGTCCACATCCGACAGTGCTTTACCCTGCTCGAACCAAGCCCAGTTCAAAAAGCGCTCGGCGTGACTGCGATACGAGCGCCACGTATTGCCACCGATCGGGTGCAGCGTGGCGAGCCAGGCCTGCACGGCGCCGAGATCGTGCGTGACAACGAGCCGACAAGTGCTCCCCATCAAGCGATTGTGACCATCTTGTCCGTCCAATCCCGTCGGGACGCTCAGGAACTCAAGGGGCGCTACACCGCCCAGTTGCGGTCGTAACAAACGCTGCACGTCAAGCCCCGCAGCGCGGCGCGGCACCAAGGCGTAGGCAGGTACGCTCTGTCCTAGCGAGCCCTCGTGGGCGTCTAACCATCGCTGCAGGCGACCGGCTGCGACCGGCCCCAAGCGGTGTACGCGGGCGTGCCAGCTCGGTCCATGCGTACGAATAAAGGCAATCAGATCCAGCAGCGAGAGGATGCCGGCGGCCTCCAGTCGCCCGGCAATCGCTCTATGGAACCAGCCGCGCACGTGGTGATGCACTTGTGGCTTGACGGCCAATAACTGCTGCAGGCGGGCCAGCGCTCGCAATTGGCCCGCCCGCAAGCGGTCGTTGCGCGCTTGACGCCGGTCGGTGCGCACCTCCGGGTGCGCTTCTTGAAAGAGCGCCAGCAGCTCCTTTTGACTAAAGCACTCGTAGGGATCGTAGGCTTCGGCAAAGGCTTCCAACGTGGGCACGCAGCTCGCGGATGCCGCATCACCGGACACCAATGATGGGCCGATGAGCACTTGTGGTGCGATGCCGAGGACTCGTGCACCGGTGTAGTCCCGCTCGCGGCGTGCGGCGGTGACCAATTGCTCACGTATCCAGCGCAGCGTCGTTCGAGCCCGGCGCAGATCGAGGCCGGTCTCCAGGTACTGGTCGGCCAAACGCTCGAGCGGCAAGCCTTCCAGATAACCCCGGAAGAACGCGAAGTGTTCGAGGCCGAGGTGCTCGCGGGTGGCCGGAAACGGGACGGCGCGTCCCTCGGTGCTGATGAAGGCGACGTCCGCCACGTCGGATGTGTGGGGTTTGGCGTGGTGCATGGTCTTGCGCGGATTAGCTGTGTTGCGGGGGCGCTCCCCCAACTCGTGCGTGACTCACGGGGCCATCGCACGACGACGCCCTACCCGGCTAACCAGGGGGTGCCGCGCAGAACGCCGCTAGGGCGTTGATTCGCAAGAGGATAGCGCTCGGACCTTGCGCCGGTGTCAGATTTATTCGACAAAATCCGCACTGATGCTTATGGCACTAATCATCAGTCAATTTTGAGAAATATTTCCAATGGATGTTCTGACCCCCGATGGGCTTGGGCGTGATCTCTCGTGGAGGCATTGGCGCGTTGATTACTTCGGCTGAATCAGGTTGCGAGCGAGGGCCCGGGCGCAAATTTTGATGATCGCAATATCGCCAACGCTATGCATAGGCCCCGCTCTGCATCCGTGCCAGGAGTGCCGACAAAAGCTCCTGCCCCAAAATCGTGTCCGAAAATTCCGCGGGACACCTGCCGCCAAGTGCCGGGGTTGGTTGCTGTAACCACTGGCCGGTCCAACGAGCCGGATCGAACCCGTCTGCCTGCCCCGACTGGACAACCATGGCCTCAACTTGCCCGATTAACCGGACAAGGCCAAGGACACGTTCGGCCTGGTCGACGGACAGGTGCTTCCGTTGCTTCACCTTGCGGTCGATTGCGGATCGAGAAAATCCTAGCGCCTTGACGAGGAATTCCTTGCTGATGTGCATGCGGTTTGCCACGCGCGGCACGTCACTTGCTCGCA
Source organism: Pandoraea cepalis (assembly GCF_902459665.1). GTDB lineage: Bacteria > Pseudomonadota > Gammaproteobacteria > Burkholderiales > Burkholderiaceae > Pandoraea > Pandoraea cepalis. The sequence goes on from NZ_CABPSL010000012.1 coordinate 143,295, forward strand.
CGCCGTTCCTAATTCGTAAAACACGCTCATGTATCGTGGCTTGGTACATTTCCCGAGCCTCGGAGATGATGGACGTTGCGCGTTTGCCTCCCCTGTTACCCCTAGGGGAATTCTACGTTGCAGGGGCTGCCATTTTGTCTTACAGGGCGAGATACATGAACATGGCGAACACAAAGGCGATGGCAATCACACCCCCCCAACATTTCTGCGCTCCGGGACTTGATTGATTAATCGCGTCCGCAAGGTGGCTTCTTCTACGATACCTTCGACGTGCCATTTGCAGTGCGCTCCAAGGTGTCAGTTGTAAAAACTGGCGACGTGCCAACGATTCGATATTGGCAGTCTACCGGCGAGCGTGTGTAAGGACTTTACGCCACCTCCGTGCAGAATGGGGCTTGAAGCCTAACCCATTGAAACATCAATCTTGTCGCCAACAGCCCACCCGATTGCTTTCAAGACCTCGGCAAGCGGTCGACGCGATACATCAGCAATGCCGTCGGGAACTGGAACAAGACGTGTTCGGCACAGCCGACGTATGGAACGTAAGGTAACTGGCCCATGGGGATGTTCGCAAGTTCATTGTCGGAGTCTGACAGGGTGGGCTATGACGCAAAAATTTTTTCCGAACCCGTCGCCTACGCTACCTATTCCTCATCGACACCTTGATGCATTTCGGTAGGCAGTCGGTCAAACGCATCGAAACGTGGCGAATCGACTACCAATCGGCTCGACCGCATAGCGCCTTGGGGCAACTGGCGCCGGCCCAATTCCAGCACTGCATCAACCGAAATCTGGCCAGCCGGCCAACTTACGAATGGTGTACGCGGCAGGGTAAGGTCAAAAGGGTGCGAGGACTTGGCCCACCAACTCGCGGTCTACACCGCGGAAAATGACCGACAAGGCCTCGTCGCTGGAGCAAGCTCTGGCTTGACGTCGCCGAGAAGGTCTGAACCGGCCTATGGGGATTTTCTGCTGCCGCGATAGCCTGGATTACTGGTCGTAATCGACGGATTATTTTGGGACGTATATCGAGCAACAAATGGCTCGTTCGAGATCCCCACGCTGGGAGCCTCGACAGGAAACGAAACCTCTCGTACTGGATCAAGTTTTTGGATGAGCGTTAGTATGGCTTGGCCTTCTCCGCACGGCATTTCTCGAGCTCACGCGACAGTGCATCAATCTCCGACTGCATGTTGGCTGCTCGCTTGAGCAGTTGCCCCACCCGAAACCAATACTCATCACCCAAGTCGCCATCCGCCGAGGCGAGTTCGTGCAACTTGCGAAGTGCAATGGCCAGATCGATCTGATTCTCCGAAGACATCGACATGCTCCTTTTTTCGGCCCACATGCTACGTTCCCGTGCGAAATTCGGGTGGCGCGCACTTACGAGTTTATGTTCTCAGACCAGCTTGCCTGCCTCGAGTTTGAACTCTCGGTCGAGCACTCTTCTCGTTCCCAACGGCCATCTCCGATTTCGCCTTCACATTTTGACAAGGTGTTTTTGCAAACGGTAGCAGCCGAGTGTGGTCGATGTGATCTGCTCGGCTAAATCCGAACCAGTTTGACTGTTGGTTTTCAGGCAAAGCATCGCGCACACCGCCGGAACCACGGATTTGGCCATTTGGCCGCGACGCTTCCAACGGCGTGGTTTTCCCAGTCGCCATAGACGATCCGAGAGCGATTTAACCAACAGACTTGCCGCTACCCGCAGCATCCGCACTGCTGCTGGATCGGCGGACATTTGACCGAGCCGAACGAGCAGAAGACGCAACAGTCACCGGAGTTGGGGCGCAGCAGCATCATGCAGTGACTGCACTCGTAGTAATACTGGCAGGCGTTGGTGGGCATGGTTTCGTGTTGGGCAAAACCGCAATGCGGGCAGGTCAACAAGGACTCGAGGATGACGGCGTTCATCGCGGCCTCACTTGCGAACGGCGGACGGATAGCCCGCGTTCCCCGTCGCTTGCGTCAACGCCTGCGGCTGGGCCTCGTCGGGATCGTAGGTGACGGTGGCGGTCTTCTTGTCGAAATCGACCTTGACGGTGCTGACACCGGTCACCCGCTTTAATGACTTCGTGACCGTTATCGGACACAGATCGCACGTCATGTTCTGCACGTCAAGCGTGACCGTCTCCGGCGCGCCAGCCAGTGCCGCCAGAGGCAAGGCCGCGAGCACGGTCATCAGCAGTTTGCGCATGGAAACTCCCTTTCAGTTCAGTAGAGCAACGGTGCGAGCCAAGGCACGGCCAAGAGGCCGAGCAGCAAGAGGGCAATGATCCAGAACACACGTCGCTGACGATGGATCGGACGAAGATTTGCGCAGGGCATGTCGGGCGCGCAGACCTGCGGCACCCCATAGAGCTTGCGGAAGGCCAGCCCGAGAAACAGCAGCGTCAGGCCGATGAAGAAGGGCCGGTACGGCGCCATCGCCGCCAGGTTTCCGATCCATGTGCCACCGACGCCAAGTGCGAGCAGCACAAGCGGACCGACACAGCATACCGATGCGCCCACGGCGGACAGCACGCCCGCAATGAGCGAACCTTTCCCGCTGAGTCGCGCCATACGCTTCTCCTTGAATTAGTTTGCGTTGGTGATACTCTAAATCCCGTACTTAAGTACGGAGTCAAGGAGACATGTCGTGGCAACACTGAGTATCGGCAAGTTGGCCGAGGCTGCCGGGGTGAACATCGAGACGATCCGGTATTACCAACGGCGCGGCCTGCTGGAGGAACCACCCAAGCCGCCAGGCGGGCATCGTCGCTATTCAGCAGAGCAGCTCAAGCGGGTGCGCTTCATCAAGCGAGCGCAAGCGCTGGGTTTCACGTTGTCTGACGTTGGCGGCCTGCTGGCGCTCGATGCAGCGTGCGCCTGTAAGGAGACGCGGGCGTTGGCCGAGCGCAAGTTGGCGCTCATCGAGCGGAAGATAATCGACCTTGCCGCAATGCAAAAGGCGCTGGGCGCGCTGGTGCAGCAATGTGATGCGGGTGGCGGCGGGCCCAACTGTCCGATCATTGATGTGCTGGCTGGAGAATGAGCCTGAGCGCGCGAGTCCGTCGCCCCGCTGCCGCCGAGGGTGTGTTGATTGCCGCGCGCATGCATCGCTGTCGCAACTGTTCGACGCGTTGTTATGGCGGTGGCCGAGGCAGACCTGCAATGGAACCGCGTTGTCCGCACACTACGCATTTCCCGGCAACGCCACCGGCTGTGGATGTCAACGCCACGCAATGTGCAACGGTCTATAGTTCAAATGTGCAATTAAGGGACGGACCGTCCCGGGCGGTTCCCGAATTTTGGCGGGTCGACATGATGATTGCGATCATCATCTGCAAAGTGTGGCTGGTGCTGCTGCTCGGGGCAATTCCTTCCGAACCGACAGTACCGGGTGCCGACATCGGATCAGCCACGTTTTCCGGCGTCGTTGCCGACATGCCCCGCTAGCGCGAATTCAAAGCGTCCGGAGCAGACTCTGGACACCCGCTTCGCCTTCCAATCTCTCCACGCTCGTGCTGCCGTCGGGGTCATTCCGCTCACGGCAGCCCCGCGCTTGCCATGAACTGCTTTCACGGCCATAGGATGCAGTTCAAAGTGTCCGAGTGCGCCAGCGCGGTACAAACATCGGCACGCGCTCGCGGTAGTCCGCATACGCCCGCCCAAAACGCTCCATCAATCGAGCCTCTTTTCGCGTTGCTAGGCGCACATAGGCAAACACGATAGCCGGGGCCAGTCCCAGCGTGAAATGAGGGGTATACGGATTCTGTGGTTGGTTTCGGCTTGTGCGGCGCAGCAGTGGCTGAAGTGGGGCGATCGTTGATTCCGAGGGCACAAAACGGCCATTAGCGACCGCCCGCGAGCACTGCAACGGAGACATCCGAATGTTTCCTCCGTAATGCCAAGCTGGCATTCCATTCGAAAGCACCACACCCGGCAGGTTGAAATTTTCTGGCGCGAAGCGTCGCACTGGCAACGCTCCATTCAACCCTCGTTTGATAGAAACGTATACCCCCGTACCCTATATGTAGTAAGATAGCCCCCTACACTATTTGGGGGCTGGCCGTGAGCCATACGATTCGCGAAAAGCAGAAGCTGCTCAACCGGGTTCGCCGTATCAAGGGCCAGGTCGAGGCCATCGAGCGAGCACTTGAAGAGGAGCGTGGATGTATGGATGTGCTTCAGCTCATCACTAGCAGCCGGGGTGCAATGAACGGGCTGCTCGCGGTCGTTCTCGAAGACCACATCCGCACGCATCTCGTCGACGCAGAACCGCACGACGACGAGCACGGCAGCGGCACCGAGCAACTGATCGAAGTGGTGCACAGCTACTTCAAGTGAGAGAGATATGAGCAAATTTGAGGACGCCGCTTTCGGGGCGGGACACGATCACATTTTTCTGGGCGTAGCCCACGAAGACAATGAGCGCAGAACCTGGATGGTGATTGCGCTGTGCAGTGCGATGATGGTGGCTGAAATTGTCGGCGGGAGTCTTTTTGGCTCTCTCGCACTCGTCGCCGACGGTCTGCACATGTCAACGCACGCTGGAGCGATGCTCATCGCCGCTTTGGCTTATACGTACGCCCGCAAGCATGCTGGCGACTCCCGCTTCGTATTTGGCACCGGCAAGCTGGGAGATCTCGCGGGCTTTACCAGCGCCATCGTACTCGCGATGATCGCGCTGCTGATCGCGTACGAAGCTGTTTCGCGCTTTCTCTCGCCCGTGCCCATCCACTTTGGTCAGGCGATCCCCATCGCCGTACTTGGACTGCTGGTTAATCTTGCGAGCGTCTGGCTGCTAAGCGGCGATCACCACGGCCATGGACATAGCCACGGGCATAGTCATGGCCACAGTCACGAGGAAGAGGTGCATCGCATCTTCGGTAGCGCCGGCGTATTCGCCTTATCGGTCTTCGAAGACGGGGTGCCGCCTGTCTTCCGCATTGCACCAGAAACGGACTCTTCGAAGCTCAACGCCGATGCTGCTTCGGTTACGACGATCCGCCCCGACGGCACGCGCCAGACGTTCGCACTTGTCGATCGCGGTGGCTATCTGGAGTCGAAGGACCACATTCCTGAGCCCCATGCATTCAAGGCCGTTGTCCGCCTGCCCGATGGTGAACATCAAGTCTTGTTCGAAGAACACGAGCACGCCGATGCTCAGGATGGAGCAAACCGTGACCACAACATTCGCTCGGCCTACATTCACGTGATTGCCGACGCGGCGGTTTCCGTGCTGGCGATCATTGGACTGCTGCTTGCGCGTGCTTTCGGCTGGGTCTGGATGGACCCACTTGCGGGTGTGATCGGCGCACTGGTGATTGCGAACTGGTCGTGGGGCTTGATGCGCGATACGGGCGGCATCCTGCTCGACATGAATGCGGACAAGCGTATGTCCGAGAACGTCCGTCATGTCATCGAAGACAACGGCGATACCGTGCTCGATCTCCATGTCTGGCGCGTCGGTCCGGGGCATATGAGCGCGATCGTTGCGGTGGCCACCGATGAATCGCGGCGCAACCCGAGCTTCTACCGCGCAGCACTCAAGCGCTTCAAGGGACTGTCGCATGTGACGGCCGAAGTGAACCCGACCCGCGCAGTGGCCTGAGTGATGCCAGTCAAATCGCCATGCATCGATGTCTGTGCGTTCGATGGCAAGACCGGGCTTTGCATCGGCTGCTTTCGGACGCCCGACGAAAGCAGCGGCTGGAAGAAAATGACGACCACCGGCGTCATCAGATACTCAATGAGAAGACCCGGCGACAGGCGAAGGTAGCACGTGAGGTAAAGGTCGCTGAGGTGAAAAGCTGAAGGAATAGACGCGTTCCCCGGCACTGCCTGGGGGGGCGGAGTGCACCGTACTGCGGACGTTTGAGCGGGGAGCTTGTCACTGGCAGAAACGGCCTAGGGTGTGAGGAAACGCCGATTGATCCGCAGCATACGCGGCGGCCTGCGAGTCCTGCCTTGTTTTACTGTTTCCGCGGTCAATTCGGTGACGACGATCTGCTGAACGGCTCTGATGCCCTCCGCACCGTCGTCTTCGGTCCGCTCGGAAGGCGCAAAGGGCGGGTGCTTACGCACCCGTCAGCCGCATTGCTTTCATCGTTTTCGAGAACCCCAGTGTTTTCAGCACTCGCTTGAGGTTGTAGGCGAGCACATCCAAGCTCATCTCGGTGCCCACGTTGGCCAGCCTGCGTGCCAGGAAGTGTGTGTAGCCCATCCAGTGCTTGAACGTCCCGAAGACATGTTCGACCGGTTCGCCTGCGTACTGTCATCGCATCCGGAGTCTTGTCGAGCTAGCGTTGGACGGCTTCAAGCACAGTCTCATGCTCCCATCGGGGGATTCGTCGTTCGGGGCTCGGCGTGCACTGTGACTTTATCGCGCATTGAGAACAGGCGCTGCTCCAGTAGCGGCGCAGTTGCAAACCGTTTTCCCCCGGCTAAGGATTAGTTATCGATATATGGACAGCGCCGAACTCTCATGATTGCGTGCATGTGGAGGCTCGAATGATGTCCATGGGCGTCGCCGAATGAGTTGCTGAATGGAGGCATGCGGTGGTGCGCAACATTGGGCTCGTGAACTGACCAAACTGGGACATCAGGTCAGGTTGCTCTCACCGAGATTTGTGAAGGCATTCAACATCGGCAACAAGAGCGATGCGGCGGACGCGCGAGCGATCTGGCTAGCTGTCCAACAGCCGGGCAAGCACGTTACCGTAAAGACCGAAACGCAGCAGGCAGTACTTGCCATGCATAGGGTTCGGGAGCAGCTTCTACCTCGGGCTGACCGGGGTCGCTTGCGGCTGGTACTATCGCAAGGTGCTGACGCAGGGTCCGTGGGCCGTCGTGACCCATGTCATCTGGCCGGTGGCAAGCGGGCTCTTCCTCTTTTTCATCGCGGTCTACAGCATCCCGACCTTCGACTGGGCCACCAATGTCGTCGGCAGGCCGGCATTCTCATCGGTATCGTTCCGCTGCTGCTGAACCGCAAAAAGATCTGGGTAGCCCGGCGAGGCTGATCCGGCTGGGCGCCTGGCATTGGCCGCACGGGTCACCCGCTGACCCGTGCGAGCGGTGGAATTCGCGCATCGCCTCCCCGCGGCTGTCTTCAGCATGACAAATTCGTCATTTTGCCGTCATGTTATCGATGTCAGCGCCCGGATAATCTTGTGCCATGCCGCAAGGTACCGGCCGGGCGAACACCGCGGTACCGACTGACGGACATCGAGCCATACGGCGTTGTCGAGACAATCGGAAACGGATACATGCAAACGCACTTCGGCAGACGCACCTTCGTGAAGGGATTGGGGGCCGCCGGCCTTGCCGGCGGGCTTGGCCTGTGGCGTCCCCCAGTCTGGGCGATCTCGAGCCCGGGCCAACCCCATGTGCTCACGGGCACCCAGTTCGATCTCGATATTGGTCAGACCCCCATCAACATTACCGGCCAGACACGAACGGCCACGCTGATCAACGGCACCCTGCCCGGCCCGGTCCTGCGCTGGCGCGAAGGCGATGACGTTACCCTGCGCGTCGCGAACAAGCTTCAGGCGCAGACTTCCATTCACTGGCACGGCATCCTGCTGCCGAGCAACATGGATGGGGTTCCGGGGCTCAGCTTCAACGGTATCGACCCCGGCGAAACGTTCACCTATCGCTTCAGGGTGAAGCAACACGGCACCTATTGGTACCACAGCCATTCGGCCTTGCAGGAGCAGACGGGCGTGTACGGCCCGTTGGTCATCGACGCGAAGGATCCGGAGCCGTTCAAGTATGACCGGGATTACGTGGTCATGCTCTCCGATTGGACGGATGAAGACCCGCGGCGAATCCTGGCAAAGCTCAAGAAGCAGTCCAATTACTACAACTTTCACCAGCGCACGATCGCCGACTTCTTTCACGACGTCAGAACCCAAGGGTGGAGCGCGACAATCGCCGACCGAAAGATGTGGGCAGAGATGCGCATGAGCCCGACCGATCTGGCGGACGTCAGCGCCTACACGTACACGTATTTGATGAACGGGCAGGCGCCCAACGGCAACTGGACGGGCATCTTTCGCCCGGGCGAGCGCATCCGCCTGCGCTTTATCAATGGGTCGGCCATGACCTATTTCGACGTGCGAATCCCCGGCCTCAAGATGACGGTCGTGGCGGCCGATGGGCAATACGTCAATCCGGTCAGCGTGGATGAGTTCCGGATCGCGGTCGCCGAAACGTACGATGTGATCGTTGAGCCGGCGAACGGATCGGCTTATACGATCTTTGCTCAGTCGATGGATCGAACCGGCTTTGCCCGCGGCACGCTGGCCGTGCGCGAAGGGTTGGCGGCCGAGGTGCCCTCCCTCGACCCGCGCCCGCTGCTCACGATGGATGATATGGGCATGGGCGGCATGGATCACAGCGCAATGCCCGGCATGGATATGTCGAGCACGAGCGACGACGCGATACAGACCATGGATGGCACGCCTGCCAAGGATCCCAACGCCATGCCGGGCATGGATATGTCCAGCATGAGCGGTGAAAACCTGCAGACCATGGACGGCACGTCGAGCACGGATCCGGGGGCGATGCCGGGCATGGACGGCATGTCGGGATCGGCCACCGGCGCTGCGGCGGGCATGTCTGGCATGGATCACGGAGCCATGTCCGGCATGGGCGCCATGGGTGCGATGCAATCGCATCCCGCAACGGAAAGCGGAAATCCGCTGGTCGATGCGCAAGCCATGAGCCCCACGCCACGGCTCTCCGATCCAGGGATCGGACTGCGCAACAACGGACGTCGCGTGCTCACCTATGCCGACCTCAAGAGCACATTTTCCGATCCCGACGGACGTGAGCCGACGCGCACGATCGAACTGCACCTGACCGGCCACATGGAAAAGTTCGCCTGGTCGTTCGATGGCGTGAAGTTTGCGGACGCGAAGCCGATTCGCCTCAAGTACGGCGAGCGGGTCAGGCTGGTGCTGGTCAACGACACGATGATGACGCACCCGATTCATCTCCATGGCATGTGGAGCGATCTGGAGGACGAAGAAGGCAAGTTCATGGTGCGCAAGCATACGATCGATATCGCCCCTGGGTCGAAGCGAAGCTATCGCGTCACGGCCGACGCCCTTGGGCGATGGGCCTATCACTGCCACCTGCTTTTCCATATGGAGACGGGGATGTTTCGCGAAGTACGCGTGGAAGAATGATGCGAATGGATAAATCGATGTCGTCGACGATCCCGCGACGCCTCCACCGAATCGCCCTGGCCTTCGGCGTGTCGGCCGCCTTCGGTCACGCCGTTCCTGTCCTTGCGCAGTCGGCGGCTTCCCCGGCGCACGCGCACGTTCAGGCCGCGTCGGGGGACGTGGAGATTCAACCCATGCAACCCGCCGCATCGACCCCGACCGCGTCTCCGGTCCCGCCGCTCACCGACGCGGATCGCAATGCCGTATTCCATGGCGGGCATATGCACGATATGGGCGACGCGCAGATCAACTACCTGGTGCTGTTCGACAAACTGGAATGGCAACGCGCCGGCGGCGGCAATGCGTTGAACTGGGAAGGCACAGCCTGGGTGGGCGGCGATATCGACCGCTTGTGGATCCGTTCGGAAGGCAAGCGGACGGGACATGGTTTGGAGGACGCGGAAGTCCAGGCGCTTTGGGGTCATGCGATCAGTCCATGGTGGGACGTGGTCGGGGGCGTTCGCCACGACTTCAAGCCGGGACGGTCCCAGACGTGGGCCGCGTTAGGCCTGCAGGGGCTCGCGCTGTACAACTTCGACGTGGAGGCAACCGCCTATGTCGGCCAGGCCGGGCAGGCCGCCGCCAGGCTGGAAGGCAAATACGAGTTGCTCATTACCAACCGACTGGTGCTTCAACCGACGGCGGAAATCAATATCTACGGCAAGAACGATGCAAGCCGGGGTATCGGTGCGGGCCTGTCGTCCACCTCGCTCGGCTTGCGCCTGCGATATGAACTCGATCGCCAATTCGCCCCTTATATCGGTGTCAACTGGGACCGAAGCTACGGAAATACGGCGCGTTTCGCCGAGCAGGAGGGCCAGCGACGCAGCGAAGTGTCCTTTGTTGCGGGCGTTCGCGCCTGGTTCTGAGTCGGCGTTCGCACGTCCGGCGCACGACGTCCCCCCCTTTTTTTGCCTCACCCATTACCCACGGAGTTACCGATGAATCTTCGACACGTCGCCTCTCGCATCGCGGTGATCGCCGCCACTGGAGCCCTTGCCTCGGTCGCCTATGCGCATCCCAAGCTGTTGTCCTCGACGCCGCAGGAAAATGCCGAAGGCGCGGCGCCCGAAAAGATCGAGCTGCACTTTTCCGAGAACCTGATGACCCAATTTTCCGGCGCGGCGCTCGTCATGACGGGCATGCCGGGCATGTCCAGCCATGCGCCGATGCGGGTTGCCGCAAAGGTGTCGGGCAGCGACGATCCCAAGGTCATGGTCATCGCGCCGTCGCAACCCCTGCCGGCCGGCACCTATCGCGTCGACTGGCGCGCCATTTCTTCCGACACCCATCCGGTGACCGGGAAGCTTTCGTTCACGGTGAAGTGATCGGCATGGACAGTTGGGTCAACATCGCCGTCCGGTTCGCGCTCTACCTGGATCTCATGCTGCTTTTCGGATTGCCGCTCTTCGGGCTCTACGCGTTGCGGCGCCATGAACGACATTCCACGGATTTCGTGAGGCCGCTGCGCTCGCTGCTCGTGGCGCTGGTTGCCATCGGCATCGCGTTGTCTGTCGGCAGCATGATCGTAATGGGCAAAGCCATGACCGGCGCGTCCGATTACGCCTCGATCGGGGCGCACGCGTTTTCGATGCTGATCTCCGGTACGGCCTTCGGCGCGGCGTGGCTGGCTCGCATCGCCGCCCTGGCGGCAAGTCTTGCCGCCGCGCTCGCCCTTGCACGCCGCCCTACGACGTCGCTGGCGGTGGCCACCGTCTCCGGCGGTATCGCGCTGGTTACGCTGGCCTGGGGCGGACATGGGGTGATGGACGAAGGGGACAAAGGTGTCCTCCACCTCACGTCCGATGTCTTCCACCTCATTGCGGCCGCCGGATGGGTGGGCGCATTGACGGCATTCGGGCTGCTACTGCGCGTGGATCATTCGACGCCGCAAGCGCGCATCGCCCTGTTGAGCCGGACGCTGAACAGTTTTGCGGTCGTGGGCGCCATGATCGTCGTGACGCTCGTCGCCACCGGACTGATCAACTACGGCATGATCGTCGGTCCCACGTTGCGCGGTCTGTTCACCACCTCCTATGGGCAGTTGCTCGTCGTGAAGCTGGCACTCTTTGGCCTGATGCTCGGCCTCGCGGCGGCGAATCGCTACCATTTGGCGCCCTTGCTCGAGATCCGGGTACAAAGCGGGGATTTCCAGGGGGCGATATCCGCGCTGCGCCGGAGTCTCTTTATCGAAGCCAACGCTGCCACGGCGATCCTCGCTGTGGTCGCGGCGCTAGGCACGTTGAGCCCCGAATGACCGGGAGGGACGCCGCGGCATGCGCCGCGGACGTCCAGGCCGGGCATGGGATAATGCCTCGCTGCGCGGATGACGCCCACCCACGGCTCTGGCGGCATCGGCCGCCGGCCCGCCCAATTCTGATATGCGCATACTCATAGTCGAAGACGAGCCCAAAATGGCCGCCTACCTCAGGAAGGGTCTGATGGAGGCAAGCTATACCGTCGACACGGCGAACAACGGCAAAGACGCGCTGTTTCTCGCGCTGCACGAAGATTTCGATCTGATCGTGCTTGACGTGATGCTCCCGGAACTGGATGGCTTCGAAGTCCTCAAGCGCCTGCGTATACAAAAGCAGACGCCCGTGCTTCTGCTGACGGCGCGGGACACCGTGGAAGACAAGGTGACCGGCCTGGAGCTGGGTGCGGACGACTATCTGTCGAAACCGTTCGCCTACGCGGAATTCCTGGCCCGGATTCGATCACTCCTGCGGCGTGCTCCACGGGGTGTGCGAGACACGCTGGTCATCGCGGATCTTGAAATCGACCTGATCAAGCGCCGTGTGCGCAGGGGGCAGATCCGGGTCGACCTCACGGCGCAGGAATTCTCTCTGCTTCAGTTGCTGGCCGAGCGCCAGGGCGAGGTGCTGACGCGAACGTTCATTACCTCGCAGATATGGGACATGAACTTCGACAGTGACACGAACGTCGTCGATGTCGCCGTCAAGCGGCTGCGCGCCAAGATCGACAATGCCTTCGAGAACAAGCTGCTGCACACGGTCCGTGGGATGGGCTACGTGCTCGAGGATCGCTCGTGAGCTTCGACGCCAGGCCCTACTCCCTGCTGCGCCGTCTGACGGTGGCGTTTTCGACGGTCGCCATACTCGTATTCGCCCTGGTGGGCACGTTCCTCTATGATTCGTTGGCCACCGAGCTGCAGCGGCGCGACGACATCGAAATTACCGGCAAGCTGAACCAGTTCCTCCAGCTCATTCGCGATCAGGGCTCGATGGCGGCGATAAGGTCCAATCCGGCACTCTTCCACGAGGTGCTGCTCTCGCACCCTGGCGTCTATCTCGGCATCTTCGACGAGAACAACACGCCGCTCGTGGAACACTCGGACGCGGAGGCAGTAGACCTGTTGCCGGTAGCGACGTCGCACCACGCTTTGGGTGTGCCCTTTACTTGTGAGCCTGCGGGAATCGGCCTGTCGCGATGTATCTCCGGGCAGGCGGTGTTGCCGGGGGGCGGCACGGTTCGTGTCTCGCTTGTGCGCGCAGCGTCCGAGCGCCGATCTCTGCTCGACAGGTACCGCATTGACGTACTTCTCGCGATGGCCGCAGGGGCGGTGTTGGTCGGCACGCTGGGGTATGCCATTACCAGACGAGGGTTCCGGCCGATCCGCAGCATCGGTCGCCAGACCTCGCGCATCGAAGCGCATAACCTCGGCGAGCGACTCGACATTCGGGGCGGACCGCTGGAGCTTCAGGACATCGCGCTGTCTGTGAATCGAATGCTGGACCGGCTGGAACGCGCATTTGTGAGACTTTCGCAATTTTCGTCCGATCTCGCGCACGATATGCGCACGCCGCTTGCCAACGTCATCAGTTCATCGCAAATCACGTTGTCGCGCACCCGCACGATCGAAGAGTACGAAGCACTCATCGACTCCAACATCGAAGAATGCGAGCGGCTCCAGCGCATGACGGAAAATATGCTGTTCCTTGCTCGCACCGACAATGCCACACAGCACTTGGCGCTTGGCACGCTCGATGCGCAAAGCGAACTGCTCAGGCTTGCGTCTTACTTTCAGGGACTGGCGGAGGAGGCTGGCGTCGACATCGTTGTCGAGGCAGACGCTCGCATCTGGGCGGACGCGGGCATGTTTCGGCGCGCCGTGAGCAACCTCGTATCGAACGCGCTGGCGCATGCCGTGGCCGGCACCGCCATTACGCTTTGCGCCCATGAATCCTCGCACCACGCCATCGTCAGCGTGATGAACCTCGGGGAGTGCATCGCGCCCGAACATATCGAGAAAATTTTCGAGCGCTTCTATCGCGTCGATCCGTCTCGTCACGGATCCGCGAAGAACACGGGGCTTGGCCTGGCGATCGTCAAATCCATCGTGGAACTTCACCGCGGCAAGGTCGATGTCGTGAGCTCGGAGGGCAAAACCACCTTCATCTTGCTATTTCCGCGCCAACCGAGCGCATAGCGCCGCTCCCTCACCCCGTTACAAGACCACGGGCTTGTCGCTCAGCTCATTCGTGCCGCCGTCCCGTGCAGGGAAGTGTCGCCGCAGATGCCGGCCAACGGACTCGACGCCGGCGATGACACCGGCTTCGTATTCGCCTTTCTGAAAGGCGGCTTCCATCTGCCGGCACACGGCGCTCCATTCTCGCGCCCCGACTTTTTGATGGATGCCGCGATCCGCGACGATCTCGACGCTGCGATCCGCCAGCAGCAGGTAAATCAGAACGCCAGTGTTGTGCTCGGTATCCCATAGGGGGTCTCCTCGTTTTCAGTGCAATAAGTGACGGTACGCAAAGCTAGCACTGGCGCGGGGGTGGTCTGGGTAGACCGTTGATTTCATTGACTTTCCTGTTCGCTTTGTAAACGGGTATGGTGGCCTCCCACTTTTGAGGTTCACGATGCAGGGTTGGCACACAACGTTTTTGGGGATGCGTGGGCTCCCCCGCGATATCAGCGACTTCGAGATGAAGGCATTTTTCACCTTCGATGGTGCCGAGCGCGACGCAATCAATGCACGCCGAGGTGATTCCCACAAGCTTGGTCTGGCGCTCCATATTGGTTTCCTGCGCATGAGTGGGCGTTTGCTCGGTGCCTTTCGGGTAATTCCAGTAGCCTTGTGGCGCCACCTTGGCAACGAGCTTGGCATTGCAGCACCAGAAGTCGCCTCGCTGAGAGCCATGTATGAACGCGGGCGCACGCTATTCGATCACCAACAAGTAGCCTGCACGGTCCTTGGATTCCAGTGGATGAGCGAGCACCAGCGCCGCTCACTGGTACGTGAACTGCGCGACGAAGTGGCGCGCTGCGCCGACCGCGATCAGCTACTCGTGCGGGCGCGTCAATGGCTGTACAAGAACAAGCTGGTGATCGTGCACGAGCGGGCAATTCGGACACTGATTGCGGCGGCACTTGCCCAGCTTGAAGTTGAAACAGGCACCGCCATCGCCGCCAGCGTTGATCCAGCAACACTTGATCGCTGGCGAGCCTCAGTTTCAGAGCTGCGCCCAGATGGACAAACCCAGCAGAGTTGGCTATGGGCTGCACCGGCGAAACACTCAACCCGCCAAATCAGCGAGGTACTGGAGCGCATCGACCTGCTTTACACGCTGGACGTTCATAAGCACCTGGCAGACATCCCCGATCTCATCTTGCGCCGCTACGCGCGCCGACTTGTCTCCAGGCCGCCCTCAGCCGGAGCCAAGATCAAAGAGCCAGCGCGCACCGTGGAGGTCGCATGCTTTCTTCGGTATTGCCTGTTCACCACCACAGACCAGTTGATCCTTATGGTGCAGCGCCGGATCGCCGATCTGTGGCGTCAGGCTGCCGCCGATGTCCCCGCTACCGTCAATTGGGCCGCAATGTACAAAACGCTGCTCGGCGAACTTGTTGCCTTGAGCGCGCAAGGTGCGGTGCCAGATGCTGAGTTGCGTGCCCGTCTTGAAGCCTTGATCACCGAAACCCAGAAACGCAAACCACCGAGCAGGGCCTCCCTGGTCCGCGAGGGATTGATTGATGGAATTCGCCCCGTGCGGTCGTTGCTCGTCGCCATTGCAAAGCTGCCCTGGCAGGCCACCGGCGAGCATCCTGCCATCGAGTACCTTGCCAAGCTGCAAGCTTTATATCTCAAAGGATCCAGAAAGCTGCCAGTTGAAGTGGTGGCACCAAGTCTGGGAATGATCTGGCAGGTTTCGATCTCCAGCCCAGACCGGGAACGGGCGTTTCAGGCGTTGGAGGTGGCCACCCTGTTTGCCCTGCGCCGCGCGGTGCGCAATGGCTCGGTCTGGATTGAGCACAGCCTGAGCTTTCGGGGTCGTGCGCGCTTGTTCTTCACGGACGAGCGTTGGCAGGCAGAGTCCAAGAAACACTATGCCCGTCTATCGTTACCCAGCAAGGCTGCCACTTTCTTGAAGCCTTTGCTGGCCAGAGTAACTGCCGGTGTCGATGCGGTGGCCGCTGCAGCCCGCAGTGGCGTACTGCGCGTGGATGATGAACTCCATTTGTCGCCATTGCCCGCAGAGGACGAAGACCCAGAAGTGACCAAGCTGCGCGCGGCTTTGGATCACCGCATCGGTGAGGTTCAATTGCCGGAAGTGATTCTGGCCGTTGACGCCCAGGTGCGCTTTAGCTGGATCATGCTCGGACGTGAGCCGCGCTCTACCGACGAGCTGCTGATGGTCTATGCCGGCATCATGGCCCACGGCACCAGTCTGACTGCGGTCGAATGCGCGCGCATGATTCCGCAATTGTCTGCCACCAGCATTCGCCAGGCCATGCGCTGGGCGCGGGACGAACGGCGTCTGAGCCAGGCCTGCCAGGCTGTGCTGGAATTCATGCAGCGACACCCGATTGCCGCCACCTGGGGGCGGTCCGATTTGGCATCTTCTGACATGATGACCATGGAGACCACCAAACGGGTGTGGCAAGCCCGGCTTGATCCTCGGCGCAACACACCTTCCATTGGAATCTACTCCCATGTAAAAGACCGGTGGGGCATCTTCCATGCGCAGCCCTTTGTGCTCAATGAGCGCCAGGCGGGCGTGGCCATTGAAGGTGTCATCCGCCAAGAAAAGCTGGAGACCAGCCAGCTTGCTGTGGATACCCATGGCTACACCGACTTTGCCATGTCACATGCCCGTTTGCTTGGTTTTGATCTTTGCCCGCGGTTGAAGGAACTCAAACAGCGCCACCTCTTTGTGCCACGCGGCACCAAAGTGCCCGCAGAAATCGCTGCGGTGTGCGAAGCCAATGTCGACGTCGCTTTGATCGAAAAGCATTGGGATAGTCTGGTGCACCTGGCAGCCTCGGTCATGAGCGGACATGCCAGTGCGGTGGCAGCTCTTGCGCGGTTCGGTTCTGCCGCCCAGGGCGATCCAATCTATGAGGCTGGCGTGCAATTGGGGCGGTTGCTGCGTACGGCGTTTTTGGCTGACTACTTTGTCAAGGACGCTTTCAGGAACGAGTTGCGCCGGGTGCTCAATCGGGGCGAGGCTGTTAACGCCCTCAAGCGCGCCATTTATACCGGCCGGATCAGCCCGGCGCAGGCCAAACGTGTCGATGAAATGCAGGCTGTGGCCGATGCGTTGAGCCTGATGGCCAACATCGTGATGGCGTGGAATACCTCACAGATGCAGGCGGTCCTGGATCGCTGGTCGAACCGCCGCCAGGTCATTCCACCGGAACTGATCGGGAAGATTGCGCCCACCAGGCTGGAGAGCATCAACTTGCGGGGTGTGTTTCGCTTCCCGGTTGACCGCTATGCTGACCAAATCCTGCCTTCGCGGCCAAATGCATCGATAACTGGCACCAATGGATGAAACCGACCACGGTTTGACGCCACGAATCGCAGATTTGAAAGTGAACAGGAAAGTCAATGAAATCAACGATCTACCAACACCACCTCCGCGCCAGTGCTAGCTTTTCGTACCGTCACTTATTGCACTGAAAACGAGGAGACCCCGATTGGGAGGTATTGATTCGCGATGCCCACGTCGGCTATATCGACTGGGACGAGTTCGAACGCAACCAGGTCACGCTCAGGCAGAGTGCCACCAATTTCTGCGATGGCGCCCGGGGCGCAATGCCGCGCGAAGGCGTCGGACTGCTGCAGGGGCGCGTGATATGCGGCATATGCGGCAAGCGCATGCGCGTTAGATATCAGAGGGTGGCCAGCGCACTCGAGCCGTACTATGTGTGTCTTGCCGCGGCTGCACATCATGCTGACAAACCGTGCCAGTCAATACACGGGCGCGACGTGGACACGGCGATCAGCGCATTGCTGCTCCAGACTGTTGCGCCAGCGGCCATCGAGGTAGCTCTCGCCGTCGAGGACGAAATCGCTGGCCGCGTTGAACAGGCCGATGCGATGCGCACCAAGCAGTTGGAACGAGCGCGTTACGACGCCGAGCTCGCCCGTCGACGTTACATGAATGTTGATCCCGCCAACAGGATGGTCGCTGACGCGTTGGAAGCCGACTGGAATGCCCGCCTTCGGCAGTTAGATAGTCTGCAGCAAGAACACGAGCGCCAACGCAAGGCCGACCAGCGCTTGCTTGCGGACGAAGCGCGTGCGCGCATTCGAGCTCTGGCCGCTGACTTCTCCGTGGTCTGGAACGACAAGCGTATTGAATCTGTTGAACGCAAACGCATGCTCGGCCTCCTCATTGAAGACGTCACACTTATAAAAGCTGAACAGATCGCGGTCCACGTTCGCTTCCGTGGCGGTCAAACAACCTCCCTGATGGTCGACAAACGTAAGCCCATCGCCTTGATTCGCAAGACGCTGACCGAGATTGTTGCGAAGATCGACGAGTTGCTCGAAACCTGCTCTGACCGTCAGGTTGCCGCGCGCCTCAATGAGCTGGGCTATAAGAACTGGAGAGGTGAGTCCTTTACGCACAAGAAGGTCATCAATATCCGCAATGCTTATAAACTTAAAAGTCGATTCACGCGCCTACGAGAGCGCGGAATGCTCACCGCCAACGAACTCGCCGCACAACTCGGTGTGTGCCCGACCACAATCTATCAGTGGGGACAAAGCGGGTTCTTGCGCCAACATCGTTATGGCAATCTACATCGCTGTCTCTTCGAACCCGTTGGCAATGTCGTCCTCGTCAAGGGGCAAGGTGGTCGCTACAGTTCCACCGCTCCGACGCTTACTCCTGCTCAATCAGCCACACAAGGTGCAATGTGAAACCTACGCCTTACTTTGCGGGCTGCACACTGGCGTCGTCAACGGCTTCAGGCCGATGTCGGCAGCAAAGGCGCGGGTCTTCTCCGCGATGTAACCCGAGCCGTTATCCGTCAGCCATTCGATTTGCTCGGGGGCCTTCAGGGTGCCGCCGAAGCGATGCTCCACGGCAGCGAGCATAACGTCGCGCACGATGTCGCCACTGTGGCCGCCAGTCGTCGCGGCCCAGCTCATCGCCTCGCTGTCGCGGTCGCAGCAGTCCAACGCAAAGGTCACGCGCAGCGGCTCGCCGTTGTCGCAGCGAAACTCGAAGCCGTCGGAACACCAGCGTTGATTGCTCTTGGCCACTGCAACCTTGCCTTCGTGCCGGCGCTGTGCACGCGGCGGCATTGGCCTGCGCTCAAGCAGCAAACCGTGCACGCGCATGACGCGATAGACGCGCTTAACGTTCACCGGAGCCGAGCCTTGGTTCTCCCGCTCGTTTCGAAGCTTGCCCCAGACTCGTCGATAACCCCAGCTCGGCAAGTGCGCAACGATGCGCTGGATTTCTTCTGCCAACCCAGCATCGTTGGTTTGCCGAGCCGTGCGCCTATCGCACCAATCGGCAGGTCGAGCCAGCTTTGCCGCCACATTCGAGCGCGCTACGCCGAGAACTTCACAGACCTGCTTCACTGGTCGTCCCCCGGCAATGATGGCGAGCGCGCAATCCATTTTTTTGCTCGGCCATATTCGACGGCTTCGCGAAGGATTTCCGCTTCCATCGTTTTCTTGCCCAGCAATCGTTGCAGTTCCTTGATTTGCTTCAGAGCGTCGGCCAACTCCGAGGCCGGCACCACCTCTTCGCCAGCGCTCACCGCCGACAGGCTGCCATCCTGATAGAGCTTGCGCCAATGAAACAACTGATTCGGATTCACGCCGTGGACGCGGGCCACCATCGAGACCGTCTTGCCCGGCTCGAGGCTCTCCCTGACCATCGCCACTTTCTCTTCTACCGACCACCGCCGCCGGCGCTCGGGTCCCGTCAATACATCCATCACTTCTTGATTGGTGTTAGTCAAAAACACAGTCGTATGCCTACCCGCTATTGTAAGTGGGAGACTGTGTCCGGACTTTCAGGGGGCCGCTCCACCGCGGCAAGCGCTGTACGCAGCCGTTTAAGTGAATTACTGACGGCAGGCTGCGTCAGCCCCAGTTTTTCGCCGGCCGTCGATAC
>NZ_CABPSL010000013.1 GCF_902459665.1 Pandoraea cepalis
CGGGTCAGCGAATGTAGTTCAACCACCGGGGCCGTGATTCCCTAGACGCCAGTGGTACGAAAAAAGCAGTCAGGTCACCGGGACGACAAGCGATCAAGGATTCAATGAGTCGCGAACAAGCGTATCGAGACGCCTATGCGAAGGGGACGATTGGAGCGGCCGCTGGCGCGGCGACGATAGCAATAGGCGGCCCTTTGGTGGCGTTGCCCGGAACGCCGATTTTTAGTACGGGCGGGATGCTTGGCTCCAGTGCGGCGGCTTCGGCAAATGGCACGGGTGTCATCAGCGCGACCATCAATGCGGGCTCGCAGTATGTTCAAAACGGCAACATCAATCCCGTGGACGTGGCCGGAGCGTATGTAACTGGCGTAGCTGGGGCGTCTGGAGGATTGGTTCGGAACATAACGGTCAACGCGTTGGGTGGCGCCGCAACTACAAGCATCAACAATTTTATGCGCGGAGAGAATAATAGTCTCGCAGACGCAGCTCTCGTAAATGGTGCCCTGTCCGGGTTAGGTTACGGAATCGGCAAATTTGTCGAAAGTGGAGTGAATACTATTCTTAAGCCTGGACTAGATGCATCAACTTGGGCTTCTACCGGAGCGTGGGCGGGTCGTGGCTGGAATCTTTTTGGCAAGAATTCTGCAGCAGTCACAGTTGGCACACTGGCGGAAGGTGCGGGACAAGAAATCGCAAAGCCCGTGGTGCATAACTTACCAAAATCTAATGGACATAAAAAATGATTCGGTGGTTGCTAGCCATTTTCTTTGCATGGACGACTTGCGTCAGCGGATTTTATTTCATCTGGATATTTGGATTGATGCTTAAATGCACAATTTCACACGGCTGCATGCAGTCAATAAATCTAGAAAGTTTGCTGATGGCTGTAAACGAAAAGAGTGTCATTGCAAGAGGAACGATAGCTTCCGTTGCAATCCTATTCATATGTTGGTGCAAAAAATAGAATGTACGAGTAACCGCAATCTGGCAGCGACGCACGCGGATAGCGATACGGCTGTTGGCCGACCTGTGGGCAGGCAATGCGCTAGGCACGAAGTTGACGTCAAAGCTTGGTCCGGCGCTAAACAAGCTGAGTGACGAAATTAAGAATGCCAGTCCGACGGGCAACGCCGATGTCGATCAGGCATTGGCTCAGATTGTGGCAACGGGTGTAGGTACTGCGGTAGGTGCGGTGGCGGGCGGAACCTCGGGGGCGTTTACTGGGTTCAATGCGGATCGGTTCAATCGGCAGTTGCATCCGGATGAGCGGACCTTGGCGAAGCACATTGCAGCAAAAAGCAACGGCCGCCATACGCAGGAACAGGTCGAAGACCAGATGAGAATTATGGGCGTCGCTCAAACGGACGGGAGATCGGTGCCGGCAGGCGTGGCTGAGGAACTAAATGGACGCACGCCGACAGATCCGGGCGCACGATGGATTAACACAGGATTGACCAATGCCAACGGAAATCCGTTGATAGTTGAGTCATTGCAGGAGCCGAATCAGGAGTTGCAGGGGTTCATTATGGCGAACTACGACTCAGCCGCCCCAGGGCACGTGCCGAGTAACTTCACATACGCGCCGACGCCAGCTAAGACGGACGTCCGAGGTACTGTGGCCAATATGGCGAGCGGCGTCTCAACTGCAGCAGGCCGGTTTGGAGCAGCCACTGCGGCTGGAGCGTCCATACCTTCGCCTTTTGCACCGGGATTGGCCACAGCATCTTACGTTGCAACCGCGACGGGCATGGCGGCGGACGCGGTGGTACAGATAGCGAAGCCGGACGTTGGTCAATATTGGGTTTCTAGCGGAGTCGGGATTGCGGTTAGCGCGGCGTCGGAAAGGTTTCCAGGTTTTGGGCCTGCGATCAACGCGGCTGCGAACGCTATAAACACCAGTAGTGCGTCACAGTCCACGCAGGATCTCATCAATAAATACTGGAGCAAGGCAATTAAAAGTGTGAATGGATCCGAAAAGAAAGATGAAAAACATTAAGATTTTTGAGGAAGGGAACTTCACACGATGGTTCAGGCTATGCCTGATCGCGGCCGGATTTAGCATTATGTATTACACGTTCAAGTTCATTGAGCCATCAATTTGGAGCGGGGCCTTGCTACTCGTCGGTTTGGGCATAGCCGCAGTGGGAGGGATGACAAGTCGTGCAGCGCTACTAAGAATCAAGCCGTTCGACAGCAGCAACAAGAAAGCGCGCGACAGCTACAAGTCGAAGGACGACGAAGAGAATCAGTCGAAGTAGACGCGGCCGTCCATTGAGCAATTTGGCAATGTCGTTGAGTTGTGTCTGGCTGACGCTCGAGAAATCTATGCCCTTCGGCAAGAACTGGCGCAGCAAGCCGTTGCTGTTCTCATTGCTGCCACGCTGCCAGGGCGCGTGCGGATCGGCAAACCAGATATCGAGATTCAATCGCCTGGACAGTTCGACATGACAAGTCATTTCCGCTCCCCGATCATACGTGAGGCTCTCGCGCAGAAACGCCGGCAGCTTCTTCATCTTGCGCGTGAAGCCCTCCAATGCGTCCAGGGCCGTGCAGCCGTCCATACGGCACAGCACCATGAAGCGCGTCTTGCGCTCCACCAGCGTGCCCACGCAAGAACGATTGAAAGCGCCTTTGATGAGTTCGCCCTCCCAATGCCCAGGCCACTGTCGCAGTTCGATCTGAATCAACTGACGACATCCACGTTGACGCGCTCCGACATTGAGAACCATTCGGAATGCAGCGCCAACACTTTTGGTGCCGGTGGCGGGGCCACCCTTGGTAATGGCGGCGCGAACGAGCGTACGACGGGCAATCGCTCCGGCAACAACGCAGGTGGGATTTCTCCGATGTTGCCGCAAATGGAGAGCGGTAGCGAGCGGGCCACGACGCGCACGGGCGTAAGCGAAGGCACGATCACGCTGACCGACGAGGCGAATCAGACGCAGACATTGGCTAGTGTGAATCGCGATACTACCGACTTGAATGAAACGGTAACTCGCACACCTGATCTACAGGATCTGCTCAACGACCCGTCGCGCCTGATGCAAGCAGCAACGGCAGCGGGTGAAGCCGTCGCGCGCGACATCGGAACTTATGCGGATGAGAAAGCAAATGAGGTGCGAGAGCTAAGGTAATACTCCCGTTTTCCTCGGCCCGGTACAGCGCCGACCGCTCCCTCCCCAGATCAATCGCCAAGTTTACTTCGCGCTACTGCGACGATTTCCGGTGCCGCAACGGCAGTCATTACAACACCCCCCGAATGTGCATCGAAGTGTCGTTAAGCACGGGCATTCGGACCAGACAATAGATTCAGAGGATTTCCCCGTGGTATTCAGCAGTATCGCCTTTTTGGGACTATTTCTCCCAATGACATTGGCCGCGTACTTTTTGACCCCGCGCGCCTGGCGCAACCTGACGCTCGCGCTGGCCAGCATCGTTTTCTATGCCTGGGGCGAACCTCGCTTCTTGATCTTGATGATGGTGTCCATCGGCATCAACTTCCGCTTGGCCATCAGCATCGATCGAGCGAAAAAACGTCTCCGGATGGTGGGAATTGGCGTCGGCATCAACCTCTTCATTCTCGGGGCATTCAAGTACGCAGGCTTCATTGTTGAAAACTTGAATGGGATCTTGACGCCTTTGGGCGTCGATCCGCTGGCGCTGCGGCCGCTGCCTCTGCCGATTGGCATTTCGTTCTACACGTTCCACGCGATTTCGTATCTTGTCGACATCTACCGGAAAAACGCGCAACCGAACCGAAGTATCGTCAATTACTGTCTCTATATCACGTTGTTCCCGCAACTGGTCGCGGGTCCGATCATCCGATACAAAGACATTCAGTCACAACTTCGAGCGCGCATCGCTACTCTCGATGACGCGTCGGCCGGCGCGCTTCGCTTCACCATGGGCCTCGCAAAGAAGGTGCTTATCGCCAATCAGTTGGCGATCGTGGCCGACGCCGGCTTTAGCGTACCCTCCGGCGAACTGTCAGCATCTGTAGCGTGGTTCTCCCTCCTGTGCTACACGCTGCAAATCTACTTTGATTTCTCCGGCTATTCGGATATGGCCATCGGGCTCGCGCGCATGTTCGGGTTCCGGTTCCCAGAGAACTTCAACTATCCCTACGCCGCGACGTCGATGCAGGATTTCTGGCGCCGCTGGCATATCTCTCTGTCGACGTGGTTTCGTGACTACGTGTACATCCCACTCGGCGGCAACAAGGACGGTACGAGCCGAACCCTTCGGAATCTCTGGATCGTATTCCTTCTGACTGGGTTTTGGCACGGTGCAACCTGGAATTTCCTGCTTTGGGGCGCGGCGCATGGCGCCCTGCTTACTCTCGAAAAGTTGGTTCCGTCGAACGTAGTGTCGAGATCTGCCACGTGGCGATATGCTCGCCACGGCTACCTCGTCCTGGCCGTCATGCTTACGTGGGTGCTTTTCAGAGCCGACAGCATAGACCGCGCGCTGAGCTATTTCGGGGCACTCGCCGGCATATCCACGCCGACAGATCCCTCGGTAACCGTCAAGACCCTGTTCTCTGGCCATCTCGGATGGCTCATACCTGCCGCCATCGTGTTGGCGGCTGGCTTCTACCCTTGGGCACTCGAACGCCTCACCTCGGTACGTGCCTGGTTAGTGTCGCGCAACATCGACGGTGTCGTCGCGGCCGCGTTTGTCACACCCGCTCTTGTCCTCGCGACGATGTCGATCGCACTTGGGCAGTACAACCCGTTCATCTATTTCCGCTTCTGACGCGTCATGCTTGAAAACGTCGAAATTCAACCTCGGGCGCAACGGCCTCTGACCTGGCTGAAGAAGCTAAATAGGGTGGCTGTGCCTTTGGCATTTTTTTCGCTGATCGCGCTGCCGATCGCATGGTTCGGCCGCGCGAGCTTCGCCCCCTCGCCTCTTCATGAAAACCGGGTGCTAGAGCCATTCCCTGATCTCTCGATACGCTCTTTGCAAAGTCTCGAGCGTTGGTTCAGCGATCGCTTTGGCATGCGCGATGCACTCGTGTATTACGGCTCACGGTTGCAAATCGCGCGGACCGGGTCGCCAACAAATCAGGATGTCGTCGTTGGCCCCAATAAGTGGCTCTTTTTCGATCAATACTACGTCCCTGGCCAACCACACTTTGCCGATGTGCGAGGCAAGGACCCGCTCTCTCGAGGCCAGTTGCGCGCGATCGTGGAGAATCTTGGGGTCACGCAAAACGCGCTCTCGGCGTGCGGGATCCCCTTCTATTTCATCGTCGCCCCCGACAAGCAGTACGTCTACCCCGAACAGTTAGGGATTCATGTGAATCCCAACGGCACGACCCAACTTGATCAACTGCTCGACTATTTCAAGGTGGAACTCCCCGGACTTCGGGTGGTAGACCTTCGTCCTGCCCTGAACGATGCGAAACGTAACACTCCGTACGAGATGTACACGCGTACGGATACGCATTGGAATTCGTTGGGCGCCTTTTATGCCTACCAAGCCCTGGCCAAACGGTTTATCCGCGACGGAATCATAATCTCGGCACCAGCAGCTTCGTTGAACGCCTGGACCGTTACCCAGTCTTCATTCGATCAAGGTGACATCGCAGTATCCCTGCTGTCTCTGCCCGGATACTTCGAGGACTTCAACACCCACTTCGAAAAGCGTTCTCCTCGTCTCGCGCAATGGGTGGATGCGCCGGCAGATGCTCCTCAAAGTGGCGACAGCGCATTCTCTACCAACGCAAATGGGCACGGCCGACTGCTCCTCTACAAAGACTCGTTCAGTGGCGAGCTGCTGCCATTTGTCGCCGAGGACTTCGCTGCCACATGGTCGTATCTCGGTCGTGATATGGACGGCAATGAGATTCGACGGCGAAAGCCGACAGTAGTCGCGTTACAGATTGTCCAGCGAAATATCAAGATGCTCCGTAATAGCCCACCGAAGAACATGACCGGACTCTGTGAGGACTGAGTCATCAACTTCTCCGATGACGCACGACTCCCGTTGGCACCGCTTGGCGAGCCCCATTCGGTTACATCCATTACACCGGTTACGTTCGTTACATCGTCGTGCCGCGAGTACGCGTCAATTTGCGATTACGCTTCGGGCATTGATCACCGCGCTTTACCATGACGCCGAATCGGCACGCGGTACCGTCGTGCCTCATGCGTCCTAAGCCCCCCACACGGAGACGACCCTCGATGACAAAGCCCTATCTCGCCGTTTTCGCCGCACTTTCGGCGACCGCCGCCATCACCTGTATGACGTTCAGCGCGCGCAGTTACGCCGCAGAACCGCAAGCACAGGTCCAGACCAATCCTCGGCAAGACGAAATCAAATCGCTCGTCGACAAGATGATCACCCCGCTCATGGCCCGACAGCAAATCCCCGGCATGGCCGTCGGCATCGTCTTCGACGGGCATACCTACGTCTTCAATTACGGCGTGGCTGACAAGAAGGCCAACACACCCGTCACGGCCGACACGCTTTTCGAATTGGGTTCGGTCAGCAAGACATTCACCGCGACGCTCGCCGCCTATGCGCAAGGCGTCGGTGCCCTCTCGCTCACCGACAAGACCAGCCGCTTTGTCCCCGAACTTGCAGGCACCCCCTTCGGCGACGTGAAACTCGTCAATCTCGGCACGCACACGACCGGCGGCATGCCGCTTCAAGTGCCGGACAACGTTCATGGCACCCACGACGTCCTGCAATACCTCAAGTCGTGGAAGCCGGCGAAACCCACCGGCACGGTGCGCACCTATTCGAACGTGAGTATCGGTGCCCTCGGCTGGATCGCCGCACGCGCCATGCACGGTGACTTCGCGACACTCGTGACGGAGCACGTCTTCAAGCCACTGGACATGCAGCACACCTACCTCCGGGTGCCGAAGGATCAGCAGGCCAACTACGCGTGGGGATATGGGAAGGATGGCAAGCCGATTCGCGTCTCACCGGGCGTATTCGATCAGGAAGCCTATGGCGTGAAGACGACGGCGAGCGACCTGCTGCGGTTCGTGCGCGCCAACCTCGGACAGCCAGTGCAGGACGACCGGCTGCGCCAAGCGATCAACGCGACCCACACCGGCTATTTCTTCGACAAGCCGATCACGCAGGACCTGATCTGGGAGCAGTACCCGTATCCGGTCAGCGTCGATGCGCTGCTTGACGGCAACTCGGCCCGAATGGCTTACGAGCCGACCGCCGTTCGTGAACTCGCGCCTCCGATGGCCCCCACGCCCGTGGCCTGGATTAACAAGACGGGCTCGACGAATGGGTTCGGCGCTTATGTCGCCTTCGTCCCGTCGAAGCAGATCGGCGTCGTACTGCTCGCGAACAAGAACTACGCGATGGACGAGCGCATCCGCGCAGCGCACGACATCCTGACCACACTCGACGGCGGTGCACACGCCTCCCCCGCTGGGAAGTGACGACGTGCGCGGCTGCGGGCGTCCTCGCCCGCGCCGTCGTCGTGAATTTGACTCGGCGCTGAAGTCCCGTAGGCTTTAGCGCCCAAACACCTGCTCAAGCGCCGCCGCCATATCCTCGATCAGATCCTGCGGGTCTTCCAGACCGATATGTAGACGCACGATCGGGCCGGCGGACGTCCAGTCCTCGCACGTGCGCGTGCCTGCCACGTTCGACACCGTCGCCAGACTCTCGAAGCCGCCCCACGACGCGCCGATGCCAAACAGCTCGAGCGCATCGACGAAGCGGTCCGCTTGTGCCGTCGTGGCGTTGGCGAACTCAAACGAAATCAGGCCGTTCGTGCCCACGCAATCGCGTTGCCACAGCGCATGCCCCGGATGCGTCGGCAGCGCCGGGCAGAACACGCGCGCCACGTCCGGCAGACTGCCGAGCCAATGCGCAACTTCCAACGCATGACGCTCATGCATCTGCAGACGCGCCCCCAACGTGCGCGTGCCGCGCAGCACGAGATACGCGTCGTCTGGACTCACGGCCACGCCCTGCGCATCCGCCATCGTGGAGAGCGTGTGCCAGACGTCCTGCGTCGTGGTCGCCGTTCCCATCATGACGTCGGAGTGCCCGCTCAGATATTTCGTCGCGGCCATCACCGAGACGTCAGCCCCCAACATCAGCGGACGGCACTGCACGCCCGAGCCCCAAGTGTTGTCCGCCACGAGCAGCGCCCCATGACGATGCGCCAGATCGGCCAGCGCCGGGATGTCGCACATCTCGTAGACGAGTGAGCCCGGCGTCTCCACGTAGATCATCTTCGTACGGGCCGTCATATGCTCCGCCGCGTCGCTGCCATCGGCGCGGAAGTAGGTGACGTGCACACCCCACGGCTTGAGAAACGTCTCAACGAAGTGACGCAGCGGCTGATACACGCAGTCCGAAATCAGCACATGATCGCCCGGACGCACGTAAGCCAGAAATACCATCGAAATCGCCGCCAGTCCCGTCGGGAACAGACGCGTGCGATACCCGCCTTCCAGCTCGGCGACGACATCCTCCAGCGCGAAGCCCGTCGGATTGCCGCGCGCCCCGTAGGTGAACATGCGCTCGGTGCCGCGACGGCGGCGCGCGTCGTTCAGGTCGTCCATCGTATCGAACAGCACGGTGGACGCGCGTACCACCGGCGGATTGACGGCACGACCGCCAACCACGGCGGTGTGCATGCCGCCCTTGACCAGACGGGTAGCGAGACGTTTGGGGGTCGATTGTCGGGACATGATCGGACGTTGGGGGGATAAGGTTTCGAACGATTCGAACAAATCAGAAGATAACGCATGGCGTGCGCAACGCTTGCGCACGCCAGCGACTGCACTTACTTCGCGGCGGCAGGCTCACCGATACGGAACGCACCGCGCTCCCGGTCGTCGAGCTGGGCCAGCAAGCCCGTCTCCCACGCCAGATACTGGCGCGCCGCCGCCTTGTTGCCGTCGTGACGATCGTGCACGAAGAACAGGTAGTCGATGCATTCGGCGTCCGCCGGCACATCGGGCGTGCTCTGCACCGGCTGGCCGGCCACGGCCCAAGCCTTGAAGCCGCCCGCAAGCAGCGAGACCGTGCGCGCGTCGTTGGCATGCGCACGCCGCCAGTCGGCCGCGAACAGTTCCGCGATGCCGCGCTCGTCCGCGATCAGCACGATGTTACGCGACGCAGGCAGGCTCGGCAGCCGCGGACGAATCGCCCACTGCGCACCCGACACATGCTCGCGACGGTAGCTCATGCTCGGCCGCAGGTCGACGACGGTTACACGCTCGTCGGCCAGTGCCGCGGCGAGCGCGGCGACATCGATCTCGGGCAGCGTCGTGTCCACAGCCGGCGCACGGCCCGGCAACGACGCACCGCTGGCGAGTCCGCCGCGCAACACATAGGCGTCGTGACCCAACTGACGCAGCCAGCTCGCGACGATGGGGGCGCGCACCCCATCGTTGTCGAACAGCACCACCCGGGCATGACGCACGCCCACGTATTGATCCGTCGCCTGAATCAACTGGCCGCCCGGCGTGTGCTGCGCACCGGGCAGCGACCCGGCGGCGAATTCTTCCGGCGTGCGCACGTCGCACAGGAACAGCGTGCGCGTCGTGTCCGTGGCCCATTGCGCAAACGTCGCGGCATCCACTTCGGGCACCGAGAAGCGCTCGGCCAACGCACCGCTCGCTTCACGCATCTGCGCGAGGCTCGACGGCGCAACCGCGTCCGGATAGCGGCGCGTGCTGCCATGCTCCAGCGGCAAATCTTCCAGATACCAGCCCTGCGTGCCGTTCTCCAGCGCCATCACCGGGTTGGGAATGCCGAGGTTGATGAGCGTCTGCGCGCCGATAATGCTGCGCGTACGTCCGGCGCAGTTCACGACGATGGGCGTGGTGGGGTTCGGCACCAGCTCGCGAATGCGATAGCCGAGTTCGCCGTTCGGGCAGCAAATCGACGACGGAATCGTCATCTTCAGGTATTCGCTCACGGGACGTCCGTCGAGAATCACGACGTCGTCGCCGCGCTCGCGCATGGCGGCCAGCTCGCGCGCCGACACACGGGGCGTGTGATACGCCATCTCCACCAACTCACCGAAGGTCTTTGACGGCACGTTCACGCCGGCGAACAGACGAAAGCCGGCTTGTTGCCAAGCCTGTGTGCCGCCTTCGAGCACGTACACGTCGGAATATCCGAGCGCGGCCAAGCGCTGCGCCCCCTGAACGGCGACACTCGCGTCGGTGTCATAGAGCACCACGCGGGCGTCGCGGCGCGGCGCAAGCCGCACGATGTCGAGTTCGAGACGGCTGTAAGGCAGCGTCACGCCGTAGAAGAGATGCGCTTCGCCGTACTCGCCATGCTCGCGCACGTCGAACACGGCGATTTCGGCGCCGTCGTGCAACCATTCCTTGAGGCGGGCGGGCGGCACGAAGTGAGGAGTAAACGAGGTCATAGCGTTGCGTCGGTTGTCAGGTTCCGCCCGGTCATGTCCAAAACGTAGGGATGAACGGGCCCGCACCGCCCGGCGGGGCGATGTGAATTGGGGGCGCGAGGAACGCTCGCGCCGTCAGGGAGTTCGCCGCCGGGTTTCGCCGGCGGTCACGGTAGCTTTAGCGGCGGGTCTTCACGCCGATATCCATGACTTGATACGTGCCCTTGGCGAGATCGAACGTGATGCGCTCGGTCAGCGTCTCGAGCGCGCGGCCATACATGTGCAGGTGGCGAATCGGCGCGTCGCCCTGGATCTCGACGGCATGAATGTCGTCCGACGCCAACGCAATGCCGTGGCCCGGATCGACCACGACAGTGTCGCTCACTTCCAGCGTGCCGACGCCGGGTGTCTTGCCGTCGTCGGTGCGACGGTAGACGTAGTTGTATTCGACGCCTTCGACCGCCGCGATGCAGGCCCACGTCGTATGGTTGTGCGGCGTGATCTTCTTGCCCGGACGCATAACGTTCAGGTACAGCGCGTAGGTCTTGTCCGCGTCTTCGTGAATCAGGTAGCGCGCTTGCAGTTCGCCGTCGGCCGGCGGCGGGAAGTCGGCCTCGTTCCACAGCGCGGTGCGCGCGGCGAGCGATTTGACCTGATCGAGTACGGCGGCCAGCGCGGGGCGCGTCTCGCCCTCAGGGGCCAGCGACGCCTTCATGGCTGCAATGGCGTCGCCGACGGCGGCCTGACGTTGTTCGGCTAGGGTGGGCGTGGACATGTGAAGTCTTCTCCGTAGGATCTTGTTCTGCGACGGGTCCCGGCTGGGGCGCGGTCGCGTGTTCGGGTATGGCGTAAGTGTCGTGTGCGTCGTGCTTGTGGGGTCGTTGTCAGGCGGGCACGGCGTCGCGCGGCACGCCGATCATCGGCGACGGGCGCAGCACGTCCTGCAGGAATCGCTGCGCACGCGCGTGCTTCGGCTGGCTGAAAAATTCCGCCGGCGGCGCGTCTTCGAGCAACTGCCCCTGGTCCATGAACCAGACGCGGCTCGACACGTCGCGCGCAAAGCCCATCTCGTGCGTGACGATCATCATTGTCAGCCCCTCCTCCGCCAGCGAGCGCATGACTTGCAAAACCTCCTGCACCATCTCGGGATCGAGGGCGCTCGTCGGCTCATCAAACAGCATGAGCGGCGGCTTCATGGCGAGCGCGCGGGCAATGGCCACACGTTGCTGCTGACCGCCCGAGAGGTTCGCCGGCATGGCGTCGATCTTGTGGGCAAGGCCGACCTTTGCGAGCAACGTCTCGGCCTGGGCCGTGGCTTCGTCACGCGACATGCCGAGCACCTTCGTCGGTCCGAGCATCAGATTCTGGCGCACCGAGAGGTTCTGAAACAGATTGAAGCTCTGAAACACGAAGCCGATGCGGGCGCGCAATTGATTGAGCTTGACGTCGCGCGCGGTGACGTCCCGGCCTTCGAAAAGGATGCGGCCTTTCTGAATAGCTTCGAGCCGCGTGACGGTACGAATCAACGTCGACTTGCCGGAGCCCGACGGGCCGCACACGACAACGACTTCGCCGCGCCCGATGGTGGCATCGATCCCCTTGAGGACGTGATGATCGCCGTAATACTTATCGACTTTCTCGAATGCGAGCATGGTCATGATCGCGTTCTCCTTCTTGAATCCTGCACTTAGGCCAATCCCGCACGCTGACGGGCGATACGACGCTCGAGCCAGCCGGCGAAACGCGAAATGGCGAAACACAACACGAAATAGAAAGCTGCGAGCACGAGGAACGTCTGCAGCGGCTTGGTCAGCACGATCGTATTGACCTGCGCGGCCGAGTACGTCAGCTCGGGCACCCCGATCACATAGGCGAGCGACGTCGCCTTGATGATCGACACGAACTGGTTGACGATCGACGGCAACATGTTCGCGAGCGCCTGCGGCAATTGCACGTAACGCATGCTTTGCAGCCACGACAGCCCGTTCGAGCGCGCCGCTTCCATCTGGCCGCGCGGCAGGCCTTCAAGGCCGGCACGCACGATCTGCGACAGGAAGGCGCTCTCGTAGACGATGATCGCGCACACGGCCGTCGTGAATGCGGATACCTCGGCGCCCACGAGAAGCGGCACAGCAAAGTACGCCCAGAAGATGATCATCAGCAGCGGGATGCCACGCACCAGTCGCGTCCATACACCGGCCGCACGTCGCAGCCAGCGCAGCGGCGAGACTTGCGCCATGCCGATCACCACCGCGATGGGAAACGACATCACCAGCCCGAGCGCCGAGAGAATGAGCGTGATCGCCACGCCGCCAAGCGGGCCGTTGGGCCAGCTCCCGACGAGGAACAGCGCGAGATAGTCATGCAGGATCTCGTACATCGTCTCAAACTCCCGAGGGCGCCGTACGGCGTTTGGCAACGTGCTCGGAGAGCGCCATCAAGGCCAGCGTGCCGATCAGATACAGGATCGTCGCCACCATGAACACATCGAACGTGCGGAACGTCAGGTTGTCGATCTGACGCGTGCGATACATCAGTTCGTGCACGCCAATCGCCATCGCCAGCGAGCTGTTCTTGAAGAGCAGCAGCGCCTGATTGAGCAACGCGGGCGTCGCCACGCGAATACCCTGCGGCAGCACGACATAACGGAAGGACTGCAAGTACGTGAGACCGATCGACCACGCGGCCTCCTGCTGCGTGTGCGGAATCGCGCGCAGCCCCGAGCGCAGGTCTTCGGAGATGAACGCGCCGGCATTGAGCGCCAGCGCGAGCGTTGCGAAGACAAACTCGGTGTTGCCCGCGTTGATCCAATCGCGCAGGCCTTCAGGCAGCAGTTGCGGCACGCCGAAGTACCACACGAGAATCTGCACCAGCACCGGTACGTTGCGGTGATATTCCACTACCACGATCACGAAGCCCTTGAAGAGCTTGACCGGCAGGGCGCGCAGCGTGGTGAGCACCACGCCCACCACGATCGCCAGGAGTCCCGAGACCACGAACAGTTGGAGCGTGGTCAGCACCCCGTCGCGAAACAGCTTCAGGTAGCCGTCTTCGAGCAGAAACGAAAGATCGAACATTACGCCGCGTCTCGCTTACTGCACCTTGATCGGCTCGACCTTATAGTCGCGCGTGAACTTGTAGACCGACTTGTTGCCGAGCCACTTGTCGAAGCTGTCCTGCAAACCATTCGACTTGTCGTAGTCGACCAGAATCTTGTTCACGGCGGCGAGCAAAGCGGGTTCGTTCTTGTTGGTCACCACGCCCCAACGTTCTTCGAAGACCGACTTGGTGAGCAGTCGGTATTGCTGTCCGCCCTTGGCGGCAGCTTCGTTGGCGAAGCGCGCCAGAATCAGTTGGCCCGCCACCAGCCCCTCGACCTTACCTTGCTGCAGCGCGAGGAACGCCGACGAAATGTCGTGGAAGGTGAGCAGGTTCGAATCGGGCAGACGCGTGACCGACACGGCGGCCGAGCTGGACCCCTCGGACGCGGCAATCTTCTTGCCCGCGAGCTGATCAAGCGTCTGCACCGGCGAGTCGGCGCGCACCAGCACGCGAATCGGGGCAACGAAGTACTGGTCGCTGAAGTCGACCTGAGCGGCACGGGCCGGCATCCAGGCAACGGCGGCAGCCAGCACGTCGACGCGATGCGTCTTGAGTTCGGGGATGCGGGCGTCGGTCGACAGCGCACGGTGTTCGAGCTTCACGCCCAATCCCTTCGCGATCGCGTTGCACACGTCAACGTCGAATCCGACGATCTTGCGCGTGGCCGCGTCGGGAAACGCATACGGCTCGCTGGCGTTCTGCGTGCCGCAAACAAGCGTGCCGCGCGCCTTGATGTCGGCCAGTTGGTCAGCGTGTGCGACGCCCGTGATGGCGAGTGTTGCGAACAGCGCGGCTGCAAAGTGTCGTTGCCACATGATCCTGAGTCTCCTTGAGTTCGACCGAAGGGCGAATCGATGATCAGGGGGACCGGTCAACGCCGGCTTCCACCCGATTACATAAATATTGCTTGAGTGTCAGGCAGGTTATCGACCAAAATCCCCGAGAACAATTTAATTTTTATCCCTGAAACATTAGCGCGTCTGAAGTATTGGCGCGGAACCGTTATGCGAAATCTGGATATCGACCTGTTGCGCACTTTCGTGGCGATTGCGCAGCACGAGACGTTTGCGGCAGCCGCCACGCGCGTGGGACGCACCCAGTCTGCCATCACCCAGCAGATGCAGCGGCTCGAACAGGAGATGGGGTGCGCGCTGTTCGAAAAGCAGGGCCGGCAGAAGGCGATGACCGCCGATGGCGTGCGACTCGTGGCCTATGCGAACAAGATCCTGGCGCTCAACGACCAGGCCGTACAGGTCATGCAAACGCGCGGACCGGTGGAAAAGCTGCGCATTGGATCGCCGCACGACGTGGCCGACTCGATTCTGCCGAGCATGTTGCGACGGTTATCGAAACTCTCGGCGGAATTGCAGTTGGAGATCATCGTCGGCCGCAGCCCGCATTTGATGGACGCCCTGCGCGACAAGGAGCTGGATCTGGCGATCTCGACGCGCTACGACGAAGCCTTCCCCGGCATCAAGCTGCGCACTTCGCCGATGGTGTGGATCTGTGCCGACGACTTCATCTTCAATTCGTCCGCGCCTGTGCCGCTGGTGATGGCCGACGAACTGAGCCTGTTTCGCCGCCTGTCCATCGAGCGGCTCAACGCGGCAGGCATCGCCTGGCGCACGAGCTTCATCTCGCCAACGCTCACCGGCATCAGGGCGGCGATCAGCGCGGGCCTCGGGGTGACGGCTCGCACCACCGAGCTTCTCGATGCGAACATGCGCGTGCTCTCCGAAGCCGACGGCCTGCCGCGCTTGCCCGACGTCGCGTTCTATCTTTACGTGCAGCCGACGTGTACGAGTCAGGTCCTGCGCGAATTGTTCGAGTCGACGGAGCACATCGCCACGCGCTTCGGTCCACCGTTTCTGATCGGCGAGTAATCGGCGGCGCGCCTCCGATCCTCGGGAAGCCGAATCGGGGATATACTACCCCCTAGTATGTACGTGCTAACATTTTCGGCCATTTGATCGACACAGACAGGAGCGCGACAGACCGTGCACACGATTCGGGAAAAGCACAAGTTGCTGGCACGCGTACGTCGCATTCAGGGCCAGGCGCAGGCGTTGGAGCGTCAGTTGAGCGAAGAGGGCGACTGCATCGAAATTCTCCAGCAGATCGCGGCGATTCGCGGGGCGGTCAACGGCTTGATGGGCGCGGTCATCGAGGGGCATCTCGTCGATCACCTCGTCAACGAGTCCGAGCAGGCGCATCGCGAGGCCGAACTGGCCCCCGTGCTTCATGTCATCAAGGCCTATCTGAAGTAGCCGTCACACGCCCATGCTCCGTTTCGAGAATCTTGCCAAACGCTTCGGCACTTTCACGCTTTTCGAGCACCTGAGCTTCCGCGCCGAGCGCGGATGCTTTGCTCTGCGCGACGAAGGGGGCGGCGGCAAGACCACGCTGCTCGGCATGCTCGCGGGCACGGTCGTGCCGGACGACGGTCAGGTCTGGATCGACGAACATGCCATGCGCGACGCCCCTGCCGAGGCCAAGGCGTCGCTCGCCGTGGTGCCGTTCGACTGCCTGGGCGAGCCGTCGCAAACCGGACGTGGCTTTCTCGAACAGCGCGCCGCCGACAGGCAAACGCACGTGAGTGCCAGCGTGCTCGATCTGGCCGAGCGGTTCGGGCTGATGCCGCATATGGAAAAGCGCTTCGACCAGATGTCGCTCGGCACGCGTCGAAAATTCTATTTGACCGCCACGCGCTTTGGCACGCCGCGCGTGATTCTCGCGGACGAGCCCAGTGGCGGACTCGATGCCGCCTCGCGCGCCGTGCTGATCGACTGGTTCACGACCCTCGGCAAGGATTGCTGCGTCTTCTTCTCGACCCACGACGATGCGCTGGCTGACGGTTGCCACGCGACAACGCTCGGCTTCCCCGATCTCACGCGCCCCAGCACCCGCTGAATTCCCGCTCGCCCTGCCGTGGGCCGCAAGGCGCACTCATGCGCTCATTGATCCGCACTCATTAAAGTTTCGGCCTCCCCCAGCCGTAAGCGCAGAGAGTAATGCTGCAATGTATCAATGCGACGGCGCAGGTGGCACCGCCTGGCCCGTCGCCCCCCCCATTCAACGGTCCGCACGCGGGCCTACCGATGAAAGCTCATGAAAGTCACTTCGTTGCGAACCCGGATTCTGCTCATTTCCTGCCTGACGGTGGTGGGCGCGCTGATTCTCTCTGGCATCACGACTTACGTCATCGTGCGTGACAGCATGATGTCGAGCATCGCCGACACGCTGTCGGCCGTGGCCAATGGGAATGCCGGCACCATCGAGCGCTGGTCCGCCGACAAGGCGCAGGCGGTCGTGGCGACGTCGCAAGTCGTCGAGAAAGGAGATCCGGCCGGGCTCGTGAAGCTCATGGGCAAGACCAACGACTTCCCGATCACGAGCATCGGCTGGTCGGACAAAACATTCTTCTCCACCGCGCCCACGCCGCCGGACTACGACCCGACGGCGCGCCCGTGGTACAAGAGCGCCCTGGCGGCGGGTAAGCTCACCGTCACCAAGCCGTATGGCGATTCGTCGACGGGCATTCCGTATGTCGCCTTCACCGCGCCGATCCTGCGTGACGGCCAGACCACCGGCGTGGTCAGCGGCGCCGTGGCGCTCACTGGTGTGCAGGACATCATCAAGGCGGTGCATCCCACGCCGTCGAGCCTCGCGCTGGTGGTGGCGAGCGACGGTCAGGTGATCGCTCACCCGGATAACAAGTTCTCGCTCAAGCCGTCGACGGACGTCGCGCCCGCGCTCACCGCCGACTCGCTGCCGGGCATGGCTGCCGACGGCGCCGCACCGGTCGCGATGGAACTCTCCGGCGCACCCAAGCTGCTCAAGGCCAAGCGCATTCCGGGCACGGACTGGTATCTGGTGGTGGCGCTCGACCGCACGGAAGCCACAGCGGGCCTGACGCATGTGCTGGACGCAACAGGCATCACGCTCGTGATATTGACGTTGATCGCACTGGTCATTGCCTCCATCTTTACGTCGCGCGCGTTCAAGCGTCTATCGATCGTGCGCGACGCCATGGACACCATCGGCTCGGGCGACGGCGACCTGACGCAGCGTCTCGATGTCATCGGGCAGGACGAGGTGGCGCAAATCTCGAAGTCGTTCAACGCATTCGTCGACAAGATCAGCTCGGTGATGCTCGACGTGCGCTCGGGCGTGTCGTCGATGACATCGGCCACCAGCGAGATCGAGATGGGCAACCGCGATCTGTCGCAGCGTACAGAAGCTTCGGCAGGGTCGTTGCAGGAGACGTCGTCGGCGCTCACGGAGATGACGTCCAGCGTCAAGCAGACGGCCGAGACCGCCGAGCATGCCACGCGCCTGGCCAACGATGCGAGCGCCGCCGCCGCGCGTGGCGGTCAGGTGGTCACCGATGCAGTCGGCACCATGGCGGCCATCACGCAGTCGTCGGAACGCATCACGGAAATCATCAGCGTGATCGACGGGATTGCGTTCCAAACCAACATCCTGGCGCTCAACGCGGCGGTGGAGGCTGCACGTGCCGGCGAGCAGGGACGCGGCTTCGCCGTGGTGGCGGGCGAGGTTCGCACGCTGGCCCAACGCAGCGCGGCGGCCGCGCAGGAAATCAAGACGCTGATCGAGACGTCGGTGCAGAACGTCAAGAGCGGTACGGAGCGGGTGCAGGCGGCGGGCACGACGATGAACGAAATCGTCGACGGGATTACGCGCGTGCAGCGTCTGGTGAGCGAGATCAACGGCGCCATGACCGAGCAGAGCACGGGCATCAGCCAGATTGACCGCTCGGTCTCGGAGATGGATCAGGCCACACAGCAGAACGCCGCGCTGGTGGAAGAATCGGCGGCCGCGTCGGCCATGCTGAGCGAGCAGGCTCGTATGCTGGCGGAGACGGTGGCGCGCTTCCGTCTGCGCGATGGGCAGCACGCGGCGCCGCACGCGCCGTCGTTGTCGGTCGTGGGGTCGACGAAGCGTCGGGCGGCCTAAGGGGCTATAACGGCCGTTCACAAAACTCGATTTTCCCGTTACAATCGCCGTCCCCCGCCCAGGTGGCGGAATTGGTAGACGCACTATCTTGAGGGGGTAGCGCCGAGAGGCGTGCGGGTTCGAGTCCCGCCCTGGGCACCAGGCATTCAAAAGGCAGATGAACGCGAGTTCGTCTGCCTTTTTGTTTTACGAGCCTGTTTCACTGACGCCCGGAGGCCGTTAGCTGCGCGTGACGGTTCCGGCGTTCCCACGCGCATGGAGCGTCTTCGAGAGGCGATATTCGTGCCACGTCAGTGCAATGATGGCAATGTCGAGTGCCGAGAGGACCAGCAGCCATGGCGAATGGGTGAATGTGTATCGGTAGAGTTGGTAGGCGACGAACAGGGCGAACGCGACCATCGAAACGGGGAAATACCAGAGCTTGTCGCGCAGCAAGCCGATGATCAGCCATAACTTGATCACGCCGTGCGCGAGCAGGTAAGCCGCCGCGAACTTCTGCGAACTGACGGAAAGATGCTGCACCGTATGCAGCAAAAAGCTGGCGACGACATCGTGCGGATCTTCCGCAATTTCGTTCCCCGTTACCCAAAGCACGGTCGACAGCAGGAAATGCTGGGGGATAAAGTACGCCACGACGCCGCCGACGATCTCGGCAAGGGCGAAGAGCGCTTTTATCCACAGGCTCGCCTCGAAGATGAAATGGAGCCGCTTCTCGTAGACGTCGGAGAAGCCCATCACGCCCCGCCCCCCTCATGCGCATCGATCGATGCACCCGGTACGACGACGGTCACGCTCAGGCCCGTTCGCGCGACCTCATCCGCGTAGGCGAGGCGCACATCGGCGCCGGCCTTCTCTGCAATGGCCTTCACGATCGACAACCCAAGGCCCGACCCCACTTCGCTGGTGCCCAGCCCTCGGTAGAAAGCATCGAAAACACGATCACGCTCCTTCGGCGCGATCCCCGGACCGGTATCCTTGACGCACAGAACCGTCTGCCCCTTGCCCGACGAGAGCATCATGTCGACCCGCCCCCCGGCCGGTGTATAGCGAATGGCGTTGTCGACCAGGTTCTTGATCAGCATGCTCAGGTCCGCCTCGCTCATCGGTAGCGACGCGTCCTCAATCGCCTCGATGCCGAGGTCGATTCCCTTCGCTTCGGCCAGAGGGTACAGCGTTTCCAGCGTTTGACGGAAGACCCGCAGAACGGAGTCGGTGGTGGCGTGCCTGTCGCTCTGCGTCGCCTGCACGCTGGACAACGTCAGCAGGTGCTCGAGCATGTGTCGACCGCGCTCGATGCCTTGGCGCAATTCCACCAGGCGCTCCCTGGCCGTCGCGGACATATCCGCCTCGGCAAGGCGCTCCGCCTGAAGCGAAAGCGCCGTCAACGGCGTGCGCAATTCATGCGCGGCGTCGGCCACGAAGCGGTGCTGCGCGTCGACCGACGTCGACACGCGCGACAACAGGTTGTTGATGGCACGCAGAAACGGACGAATCTCGTTCGGCAGATGCGCGGTCGACACCGGATGCAGCTCGCTGTATTGACGCCTGTCGATCTCGCTCGACAGGCTCGCCACCGGCCGGAATATCCTGCGCACCAGCCAACCGACCACCAGCAGCAACACGGGAACGAATGCCACGAGCGGCATGATGGTCCGGATCGCGCTGGTCCGGGCGATCTGGTCACGCACGTCCGTCTCTTGCGCCACCGCGATACGCGCGCCGGATTGCAGCGTCTTGACCAGCACCCGATACGGCTCTTTGCCCACGGTGACGGTCGACAGGCCGTCGGCCATCGTCACCGGGAGCGACAGCGGCAGCTTGTCGTCGCCGTCGCCCGCGCCCGGACGCGTTGCCACGCCGAGCGGCTGAACAACCACGCGTGCCTCCTCACCGCTCGCCTGTGGCGCCTGAGGCGCCTGGAGATTGCGAAATTCGCTGGTCTGCAGATGGTTGTTATCGACGAGGGCCGCGACCTGACGCAGCACATCGTCCTGCAGTTCATGGGCTTCGTCGAACGCTGCGGCGAACGAAATGACCCCGGCGATCACGGCAAAGACGAGGATCGCCACCGAGAGCCACAGGCTCAGGCGCAGGCGAATGGAATCGCTCAATCGCCCTTTAATACCATCCATCCCGCTCCCCTCACGTTTTTAATGATGCTCGAGCCGAGCTTCTTGCGAAGCGAGTGAATGAGAAATTCGATGGCGTTGCTCTCGACCTCGTCTCCCCACCCGTAAATCCGATCCTCCAGATCGCTTCTGGACAGGATGGCACCGGGCCGCGTCAGCAACGCCTGCAGCAACGCGAACTCCCGATTCGACAATTGCACCGGTGCAACGTCCGACGTATGGGCTTGCCGGGTGCCCGGATCGAGGGTGACGATGCCATTCGACATGACCGGCAGCGCCTGTCCCGCCTGCCGCCGCATGACGGCCCGGATGCGGGCGAGCAATTCCGCCATCTCGAAAGGCTTCAGCACGTAGTCGTCAGCGCCGGCGTCGAGGCCCTTCAAGCGTTCCGGCAGTGTATCGCGCGCCGTGACAATGATGATGGGAACCTGATGCCCTCGCGATCTCAGGCTTTGCAGCACCGCATGACCA
This sequence comes from Pandoraea cepalis, assembly GCF_902459665.1. GTDB lineage: Bacteria > Pseudomonadota > Gammaproteobacteria > Burkholderiales > Burkholderiaceae > Pandoraea > Pandoraea cepalis. The sequence goes on from NZ_CABPSL010000013.1 coordinate 21,037, forward strand.
TCTTTGCCCGGCAGGCCCAGATCCAGCAGTACCAGGTCGTAATGCTGGCAGTCGGCTGCCGCCAGCGCCGCCTGCCCGTCGGTAACCCAATCCACGGCGAATGTCGCATCCTTGAGCGAATCGCGAACGACACTGCCGATCATTGGATCATCTTCGACGAGCAAGATGCGCATGCCATTTCCTTTCTAGCGACGGATCAATGCGCTTTCGCCGCGGCGCGTTGCCGGAACAAGAGCAGACTCGTCAGAATAAATGCAAGCAGGGCAAACGACGCCGAGTACCGGCTCAGAGCAAGCCCACCGGCGCTGACCGGCTTGTCCAGAAAATCACCGACAACGGCACCCAGCGGACGCGTCAGGATGAACGCTGCCCAGAACAGGAACGTGCGCGACGTGCGTGTCCACAAATACGCACCGACGAGAATCAACAGGAGCGCGCCGAACACCACGGCCGCGCCCGTATAGCCGAGCCCCGCGGTGTCTGCCGTCCAGTCACCCAAAGCGGTGCCCAGCGTCTGGGAAAACATGATCGTAACCCAATAAAACGCTTCGGCCTTGGGCGAGTGGATCGAATGCACGGACACGGAGCCCATCGTTCGGTACCAGAGCCACAGCGAGCCAAGCAGCAAGGCGAGCAGGATCGACGAGCCTCCGGCGTAGCCAATGCCAAGCGACCGATCGGCGAAGTCCGCGAGTGTGGTGCCGACCGTCGTCGTGGCAATGATCGTCACCCAGTACAACGCTGGCGAAAATGCCTTGGCACGAATCTGCGCCGAGACGGCAATGGCGAACACCACCGCGAAGATCGCGGTGCCGACAAGGTAGCCGAGATTCATCGACATCGAGACGGCATCGCCTCCGGTCTCGCCCAGGGTCGTGGCGGCGATCTTGATCACCCAGAACAAGAGGGTGACCTCGGGGACCTTGCTAAGTGTTTTCTGTACGGTTGTATTCACGGTTGGAAGTGTCCTAGAGAATTCAGACTTGCTGACGCGCTGCATTGCGCTCGGCAATGGAGAGATACAGGACCAGCGCTATGATTGCCGTAACGAATACGGCGCTCGTGCCGACAACACCCAGGCCCAGACCACCATTGGAAATGGGTTGCGACAGAAGATCACCACACGAGGCGCCGAACGGGCGAGTCAGGATATAGGCGATCCAGAACGTGGTGACAGCGTTTCGCTGAAACACAAATCTCGCAATGGCAGCCAGGCCGATCAGCGCACCGAACATCAAAGCGGAGTTCGCGTACCCAAGATTCAGACCTTCGGCCACCCAGTCGCCCGCTGCCGTGCCGAGTGCGAAGGTGAGCAAAATTGCGGTCCAATAGAAAAGCTCTCGTTTGATCGTGTCGATCGAATGAATCGACAGGGTCCGCTCCTTCGCATACCAAATCCCGAATGTCGCGAGCAACGCGGCCGAAAACGCAAGCGTCGACACGGCAAGCGGTACGCCAAGGTTGTCGCTCAAGTTGTCGGTAACGAGCGTTCCGAAAACGCTGACAAATACGACGGTGCTCCAATAGCGCCATGGGATGTATCGGCGCGCATTGATTTGCAGTCCCAGGAAGATCGCCAGAAGCAAGCCCATCACGGCAGACGTACCGGTCAATCCGAACCCAAGATTGACGTTCAAGAAGTCGGCCGCCGTCTCTCCGACCGTCGTTGACATCATCTTGATGAGCCAGAACGTCAAAGTCACTTCAGGCACTTTATTCAACCATACCGGGCTAGATGCATTGATACGATTCATGCTTGCCTCCGGGTTTATTAGATAACATGTGAAGTATCTAACGGAACGCTTAGTTCATCCTTAGTACGCCATGCTGCTCATGCCCTCACCCACCCACGTGCGATCAATCGCGCGAAAAGTTTTTGGTGAATCGACATAGCCAGGCGGTATGCGGCGATCCGAGGCCAGCGCATTTGCCGGGCGACAAGCCAGGCGACAATGCCCGCAACAATTGCCGATCCCGCCATATCCATCGGGTAATGCACGCCGAGGAAAATGCGCGCCCACGCCACGGGGAGGCCGAGCAGTGCGACGGCAATGCCCACCGTTCGGGTTCGATTGTCCAACAGGAGCGCGCAGGCGACGGACCAGATCAGCGTGAGGTGATCGCTGGGAAATGAGGTGTCGGCGCCGTGTGCGAGATAGGTATGTCCGATGCCAACGACAAACGGGCGCGGATGTTGCCACACCCAGCCAATCGCCTGATTGACAGCGAGGCCGATGGCGCCGGCCATGGCGGCGGCAATCAGCGACCGGCGCTGCGCCTCGTCGGCACGCAGCCACAACAGCCCCATTGCCACAGGCACCGTCAGAATCAAGTACTGCGCAAAGAAAACCGCCATACCGAATACTGGGGGCGTGGGTAACGCCGACGCATTGAGCATGAGAAACAACGTGTCATTCAGGCGCTCCATGCGGCGTCTTCCTTGAAGTGAGATGGCTTAAAGTGGCGCGGGAATTCGCGCAAAACGAAGCCTAAACGACCTCACTTAGCCACGCATTAGAATCCGTCGCTATTGGAGCGGTCGCGGCGCGTTGATGGCCGGGCGTGTAAAGACCGTGGCGATCCGAAAACGCATTCGCCCGCAGCCACCGGGAACGGTGGGCGGGCGAATGGATTCGACGGGTGAATTCGTGCGGCTCGACGGCGATCAGACAGCGTCGCGCAAGAGACAGCCTATCAACGGGTCGTGCTGGGCGCCGGCTGGTTCTGCACGGGCAGCATCTTGTGCAAGGTGCCGTCACGCAGAACCCAGTGGTGGTAGAGCGCCGCACAGATATGCAGCCCGATCGCGCCCAGCAATACATACGCGAGGAACGAGTGCACGTCGCCCATCGAGTGTCCGAACGACGACCCCTGTGCCGACAAGGCAGGCAACGGCACCGCACCGAGCAACTTCAGCCCATAGCCCCGCGCCGAGGCGTTGATCCAACCCAGAACGGGTACCACCACCAACAGTGCGTACAAGCCCTTGTGCGCAATGGAGGCGAACGTATGCAAGATCGACTTCACGCCTTTGACCGGGGTGCTGCGACAACGCGCCCACACCAATCGAATGGCAGTGAGTCCCAGAATCGTGACGCCCAGCGAGAGATGCCACGCGACCAGTCCGACGGCAGGCGTGTTGCGCGTGATATCGGGCATCGCAAAGGCGACAACGAATTGCGCAGCCAACAAGGCTGCAGTAAGCCAGTGCAGATAGCGGGATGCCGCATCGTAACGGGTAATGGTTTGTTTCATCGAAGCCTCTTCGCCACTGATTGAAAACGTAATCCGGCTGACACGGCCGCCAAGCGCCGTGCCCCATGGATCAGAATTCTGGGGCGCGACACTTAGCGAAGACTTAGCAAGTGCGCATTTCGTGACCGAATCGTCAATATCCATCGGCCAGACGCCGCGTGACGATTACGGATGCGCATACTCACGCTCGATCGACGACTCGCTCGCGACCTGCATCGTCGGCGCCCATGCCGCTTGCGTGCGGGCCGTCAGGTGAACCACGGGATAGGCGTTACGGGACTGCGTGAGCAAGCCGTGCTGCTCGGCCCGGCTCAGGCTTTGCTCGACGGCAAGCCGCGTGACGTGCATCTGCGAACGTGGGTTCATCGCGGTCTCGGGATAGACCGTGTCGCCTTGCTGCAACAGCCCATGCTTTTCCGCGCTCACGAGTTGCGCATACACCTGCGCACGGGTGGGCGAAGACGACTGAGCAGCGCTGGGCATCGCGGATTGGCTTTGCGCCGCTTGAGCGTTGATCTGTACCGCACCAAGCAATCCCGCCACGGCGACGAGCGCAGCAACATATGAGGTCTTCATGATCGAACTCCTAAGGGTGACGATGGGTGTGAAGGGGCGATGACTCAGCCATCGCGCAACCTTCACATTGATCGTAGGCGCGCTGCCTTAGCGAACCCTTAGCGCGATCGCGCGTTGCCCCTCGGTCTTTCGTCACACGCGCGTGAGTGCGGTTCGGTGCACGAAACGACGATTTCGCTATCGCTCGACGAGACGGCTGTGCCTGAACACAACGCCTTTGATCGCATCCAGAACGAATGCGAACACGGTCACGGCGACCAGGAGCATGCCGATGAGCGTTATCGGCACAGCCGCCATCAACGTTCCACTCGCGGCCATGCCACTGACGATGGACACGGCGCTCACGCTCGCCACCACGAGGACCCGGCTGGGCGCCAACGATCCGATTCGCCCGTCGGTGCGCAGCACATAGACGTTGGCCTGCGTCGTAAAGACCAACAGGAGAAATACCAGCGTCTGCATCTGCGCAGGATCCAATCCGAGCCGGCTGCGCGTCGTCGCATAGAGCGACAGCGAGAACACGAGCGACACCGCCGCCAGAACGGCTGCCGCACTGATGAGTTGTCCTACTTGCCAGCGCTGCGGTCGGCTTGCCGGCAGTGTCCTGTCGGCGGCGATAATCATCGTGACAAAGTCATTCGCAAACAGCAGAAGCACGATCAACGGCGACGAGATCACGAAGCCGTGCGTGAACCACAGACCGAGCGTCAGGAACACGACGATTTCCAGCGTCTTGACGACTTTGTTGAGGATGTACGTCAGCATGCGGCGATGCACCTCCCGTCCCGCCGCGACCACCGACAGTACGCCCTCGAGACCTGGATCGGTCAGCACGACGCCTGCCGCCGCCTTGGCCACGTCGGTCGCGCTGGCGACGGCGATGCCGAGTTCCGCCTGACGCAACGCGGGGGCATCGTTCACGCCATCCCCGGTCATGCCGGTCACGTGTCCTGCCGTTTGTAGCGCGGCAACGATGGCATGCTTCTCTTCAGGCAACACGCGCGCAAAGATGTCGCATTGCTCGGGGTGACGCAGATCCTCGGCATGCGCGGAGCATACGCGCGCACCAAGGCCAAGCCGTTGTCCGATGGCCTTCGCCGTTTCCAGCGCGTCACCTGTGGCCATGCACACCCGCACCCCAAGGTTGCCCAGCTTGACGATGAGATCGTGGGCATCTTCTCTGGGCGGGTCCGATAGCGCTACGAGGCCGACCATCCGGATAGCGCCAGCGCCCCCTTGCGCAACAGCCAGCACGCGCGCGCCGGCGCCCTCCAACAGCCGCTCCGCTTCGGCAATCGCATCGGGTTGCGCAGGCGACACACTGCACTGTGCCAGCACGGCACGGGTCGCGCCCTTCAGCGCATACCATTCGGTGCCGTCGACGAGATAGACCCCCTCACTGAAGCGCGTCGCGGGATCGAAAGGACGGAAGGCTTTGCGCACCGGCAGCGCTTGCGCACCGGGTTGGCCACGATGGGCCGCAAGAATAGCGAGGTCCAGGGGGTCTTGCGAAGCATCGTCGCTCGCCAGCGAGGCCGCGCGCAACACGGCCATGTCATCGAGACCCTCGAAGGCGGTCACTTTCGCGACCGACAACTCGTTCTTCGTCAGCGTGCCAGTCTTATCGGAGAGCAACGTGTCCATCGCCGCAGCCTCTTCAACCGCCGGCAGTCTCGTGACCAGCACGCCTTGCTTGGCCAACGTGGCACTCGCCATCGCGGTGGCCAACGTGTAGGTGGCAGGGAGCGCGACCGGCACGGACGCCACGAGCAGCAGCAGCGCGAAGATCGCCGTCTCCGTCATGGGAAGTCCGTGCGTCACAGCGTAGAGAATTACCAGGACAACCAGCACGGCGTCGAACGCGACGAGGCGTTTGACGATCGCGAAAATGGTGCGCTGCATGTGACTCGGTGCATTCGAGGTGCGCACCAGTTCAGCAGCCCGGCCGAAGTAAGTGCGTGCCCCGGTGGCAGTGACCTCGCCACTGCCTTCCCCCTGACGCACGATCGACCCGGTGTAGGCCGGCTGCCCCGGACCGGCGCCAACGGCCAGCGACTCACCCGTGAGCGCCGATTGATCGAGCGATACGGTGCCGTCGAACAACTTGAGGTCGGCGGGCACGATGTCGCCGGCGCGCACGTGGACGACATCTCCCGGCACGAGTTGGGTGGCCGATAGCCGCATCCATTGCGCGTCGCGCATCACGCGCGCACTGACTTGCAACTGGCGACGCAGCAGCGCCAGCGCGTCCTTGGCGCGACGTTCCTGGACAAACGCGACGGCCGCATTGAAGGCCAATAGAAACAGGATGACGAGGGCCTCCTGAGGTCTGCCCAGCGCTACTTGAAGCACAACGACCGCTTCCAGCATCCACGGCACCGGCCCCCAGAATTTGCCTGCGAACTGGCGCCAGGCGGGGAGTTGCACATCCTCGATGACATTGGCGCCAAACCGTTGCAGCCGATCCTGCGCCGCGTGGGCGGTCAGCCCTTTCGTAGGGTCGGTGGGCGGCAGCGGGTCATCCGCTTCGTGATGAACGGCAGATGACATGACCTGGGAAGGCATACCCATTGACGGAGTCCTCTCGGTAACCCATCGCCTGCGCGATGGGCCTGCCCGGTCCCCGTCGGGCGACCGGGACGCAATGGGAATCGTACGCCTTATTGCCCGGCCATCAACGGGGGAACATCAACGTCAGTGCGACAGCGCTTCCAGACGTATGCCGCTCGTCTTCGGCCCGAAAGCCCCGATGGAAATCATGACGACCAGCATGCAGACCGTAATGCCGGCAAAGACGCCGGGCACCCCGAAGTCGCGCAGCAATGCCGCGATGAGGAAGCCGGAAAGCATGGCGCCCGCCCGACTGGCCGAATACACGATCCCGTTGGCGCGGCATCGAATCGCCGTCGGCGATCCGCAAGCGAATTGCGCAGATGGCGTCGGATCTCGTCGCGACTTTGAAACGTTACCGCCCGCAGCGCAGCGAATGGTCGAACACCTGGTGGAACGGGCTCGCACCCAATCGTGACTACGCGACGGTATTTCCGGAGCGTCGCACAGTATTGACCGAGTCGAGCGGTATGGCGCACCGTATGATTTCAGTCATAGTCAGCGTGGCTTGCCGCCGGTAGACTTCAAATGCACTTTCGATTGGAGTTATCCATGAAACGCCCTTCAGTGTTGTTAGTTGGGGCCGCGACCGCCGCCCTGTTCGGTGGCGTCGTTTTCTCGTCGACCGCCTTCGCCGACCTCACCGCGCGCCAGGCGACGGTGGCGCAGCACGGGGCGGAGGTGATGCCGTTCTCCTTGGCCGCGACGACCCATGTCTTTACGAAAACGACCACGGGCGGCGTCCAGCAGGTTGTCACAAAGCATCGCGACCCGAAGCAGGTCGCGCTGATCCGCGAGCATATGACCGTCATCACGCGCCAATTCGCGGCGGGCAACTTCGGGCCGCCCGAGACGATTCACGGCAACGACATGCCAGGTCTACAGGTGTTGCAGAGCGCCCCGCCGGGCGAACTTAAGGTCAGCTATCGCGACTTGCCGAATGGCGGTGAGATCGTCTATCGCGCGACCGAGCCGCGCGTGGTCGACGCGCTGCATGCATGGTTCGACGCACAGTTGTCCGATCATGGTCATGACGCCATGGCGGGACACGATCCCGGCATGATGCATCATCATCCGATGAACGCTTCGACGGCGAAGTAAGTCGCGCACCTGTCCTGGATGGCCATGACCGACGTCTCCGACACCTTCGCTACCAGATCGGCGTCGTGCCCGCCGACGTGGCCAGACGCGCTGTGCGAATCGGCCCGGCTGTGCCGATACGAGCCGAACACTTACGTGTTCAAGCGCGGACAGCGCGTCGAGTCGGTGTATCAAATTCAGACGGGGCAGGTGCTGTTGCGACGCGACGAAGCGCAAGGCGAATCCATCACGTTGCAGACAGCGGGGCCTGGAGATTTCCTGGCCGAGGCGAGCCTCTTCAGCTCGCGTTATCACTGCGACGCGTTTAGCGGGAGTGCGAGCGAATTGCTGGCCTTTTCCGCGAAGACTTTGCTGGCATGTCTGCAGCACGATTCCGGGTTTGCGATCGACTGGATCCGGCTGCTATCGCAACAGCTTGTGCGCAGCCGAGCCCGTGCTGAGCGCCTGACGCTACGCTCGCCGCGCGAGCGCGTGCTGCATTGCCTGCGACTGGAGTGCGACGACCAAGGGCGGTTCAAACCGCCCGGAACGCTCATGCAATGGGCCGCCACCCTCGGCGTCGCCCACGAAACCCTTTATCGCACCCTCGCCCAACTGGAACACGACGGAACGATTGTGCGCGACGGGTTCGAAATTCGAGAGGTCTCGCATCGGGGCGAGGGCTCGCTGAAATAGGACGGCGCTGCGTGCCGCGCGTAGTGATCAGCAGCGGCGTCGTGTCAGTCCAAGCGCCGACTGCCACAAGTCGCGACGTCTGCACGGACACGGGTTACCCACCCCCTCGACCCGCCCGTACAAGGGCGAGGCAACGCGGGTGAAATTAAAACGTTAGCATCCAGTCGCGAATTTCCTATACTCGAACAGATTCACGGAGCGCTCAGCCCGTCACCCTGTGGGGTGTGACCGCCCATCCTCATCGGCAACGCCGTCTGCACGGTACTTCGCGACAGGACTTTGGTCATGGACGACATTTCTCCGCAAGCCTTCGTAGATGCCTTACTCGGATATCAGAAGACCGCAGCATTGAAAGCCGCCGTCGCGCTCGATCTGTTCACCGCGATCGAGCATGAAAAAGGCGAACTTGAGCCGATAGCGAAACGCGTGCGGGCCTCCGAGCGCGGCGTTCGCATTTTGTGCGATTACCTGACCGTGCTGGGGCTGCTGCAGAAGCAGACAGGGCGGTATCTGTTGACGCCATCGACTGCGGCGTTCCTTACGACTTCATCGCCGGCTTGGATGGGAAGCGTTACTGATTTTCTTGCGGCCCCCGAAATGACGGCGCTGTGGCTGGAGGATCCGGTTGCGTTCGTTCGAAACGGCGGCTCCGTAGGGCTGGGCAACATGTCCCCTGACAACCCCGTCTGGGTGAAATTCGCGCGCGCGATGGTGCCCTTTGTGGCGCCAACCGCGCGGGCGGTGGCCGAGCACGTCGGCACATGGCCGGAAGCACCGAAGCGCGTGCTCGACATTGCCGCCGGGCACGGGGTCTTTGGCATTGCGATCGCTCGCGCCTTTCCTGCGACGGAAGTCGTGGCGACCGACTGGAAAACGGTATTGGAAGTTGCGAAGGAGAACGCCGCGACGGCCGGCGTAAGCGCGCGCTATCAGACGATCGAGGGCAGCGCGTTTGACGTCGAATGGGGAAAGGACTTCGATCTTGTTGTGCTCTCGAATTTCCTGCACCACTTCGATCAGGCCACCTGCGTGGGACTGCTCTCTAAAGTTCGCAACAGCCTCAGTGCCGGCGGGCGAGTGCTCGCGGTGGAATTCGTTCCTGACGACGATCGTGTGTCGCCGCCCTTCGCCTCGGCATTCTCGTTCATGATGCTTGGATCGACACCGCGAGGCGATGCATACACCGCGCGTGAGCTCGAGGAGATGGGCCGCGAAGCCGGCTTTTCAAAGATAAGTGTCGCGCCCCTCCCACCGTCGCCCGAGACCCTCGTCGTATTCGAGTAATCGGCGCATCGGCCGCCTTTGCCGACGTCACCGCTCGCCAGGCGGCGGCGCAACACGGGGCCGAGGCGAGGCCGTTCTCACTGGCGTCGTCCGGCAGAAGATCCGCGCGACGGTAATCGACCGGCAACGGCCCCTACTCGACCCGCAACGTGCCCTTCATCGTTGGGTGAAATCGACAGAAGTAGGGAAATTTTCCCTTCTTCGTCGGCTTGAACTGCCACGACTCACCGGGCGCGATGCCCTTAGAGTCGAAGTCCCCGGTTTGCGCGGTCACCGTATGGGGGAAAGGGTCGCGGTTGACCCACACGACCGTCTCGCCCACCTTGACGGTCAGAGTCGGCGGTGAGTATTGCATGCTGTCTATCGTGACCGTGTGGACCGCCGGCTCGGCGCAAACAGTCTGCGCCGAGCCCACCGCCATCCCCAGGCTCAATGCCATCAGCAACGCGATCGATGGGCGTCGCATGGTCTAGTAATAGGACTTGTTGGCCAGTTCGCTTTGGATATGTTTCGCGTGGTCCAAATGCGCGACGAAGGCCGGCCGCACCTTGACCAACAGCGCCTTCAACTCGTCGTTCTTGGCGCTCGGAATCAGGGTTTTGTCCATCACGTCGATCACCGCCTCGTGATAGGCAACTTCGTGGTCGATATACGCGTGATCGAATTTCGCCCCCTTGAGTGCCTTCAGCGACTGGATGTTCGTGTCGCCGCCGGTCTTCAGGCTTTGACTGGTGGGGTTGTCTTCAGGCGTGACTTTCAGCTTCTCGACCAGGGCAACGGCCGACTGGTTCACGCCGGTATGGTCGACGACCATCCGCTTGGCGAACGCTTTCACGTCTTTGCTTGCCGCCTTGGACTCGGCGAGTTTGCCGGCGTCGATATCGACCTGATTCGCCGTGACGACGATGGATGCGATCTGGGCGTCGTTCGGTGCGGCCCCCTGCGCCATGGCAGCTTGCGCCGCACAGGCGAGCATGCCGGATAAGAGAATGCTTGCAATCTTCATGATATGGAACCTCCGTGTGCTACTCCCAGAAAAGTCCCCAGCGAACCCGGTCAGTGCGATCGGACCATTCCGCGCAGGCGGAGAGCGCCGAGAACGTGATGAACCACCGCGTCACAATCCGCCCCTGCGAAACTGAAAGTACTTTGCAGGTAGGGTTTCACTTGTTCGGCCAGTGACTGACGCAGCATCGTGCGAGCCCGGAGAAACCGTGTCTTCACGACGTCGTCGCTGACATCCAGGCAGTAGGCCGTCTCGGCGACGCTCATGTCCTCGACCGCGCGCAGGATGAACACGCACCGGTAAATCGCGGGCAGATTTTCGACCGCCGCCTGCAGGATGTCGCGCACTTGGCTGCGCTCGGCCATGACGTCGGGCGAGTCCCCGCTGGAGGTGCGCAAAGCCATGCTGTTCTCCTGTGAATCGTCGCCGGGCGGATCGTCGTAGTCGAGCGCCAGTTCCCTCCGAGCCATCCGGCCTTGCTTGCGCTGCGCCGTCAGCGCGACGTTGATCGTGATTCGCGCCAGCCAGGTGCTCAATGCGGCCTCACCGCGAAACGACTCGAGACGGGTGAACGCGTGCAGGTAAGCCTCCTGTACGACGTCCCGGGCCTCATCGTCGCTCGACACCACGCCGCGCGCCGTGCGAAACAACAAGCGGTTGTTGCGCCGCATGATGGCTTCAAAGGCGCTGGCGTCGCCGGCGCGAGCGCTTTCGACGAGATCCGCGTCCGTTCGGGCATCAATGGCCGGTGGCATAGGCAGACTCCGTTTGGGACGCGGTTGACGATGATGTTCGTGTTCGCCTATTAGACGCGCGCCACGGCGAAAAGGTGACAAAGAAAGCGGCGGGGGCGGGGGAGGTCTTCGCCTGTCCCTCTGCTGCTACTGAAACGCTCGCTTACGCAGCACAGGAAAGTCTTATATAAGACATAAGACATAAGACGTTTGATCTTATCGGACATAAGGACTAAAATCGCGGGAAACGCAGTCTTGGATAACGCCCTGGAGGGCTGAACCCCTCCCCCCGAAACGAATTGCCAGCAGGTCTTCTCATGCTCGAAAACTATCGTGTTCACGTGGCCGCCCGCGCCGCGCTTGGTATTCCGCCCCTGCCGCTGACGGCACAGCAGACCGCTGAACTGGTCGAGCTGCTGACCAATCCGCCGGCGGGTGAAGCGGAAACGCTGCTCGACCTCATCACGAACCGCGTGCCCGCCGGGGTGGACGAAGCCGCGCGCGTGAAGGCCGGTTTTCTCGCCGCCGTCGCCAAGGGTGAGACCGCCTGCTCGCTCATCTCGCGCGCCCGTGCGACCGAACTGCTCGGCACCATGCTGGGCGGCTACAACATCCAGCCGCTCATCGAGCTGCTGTCCGACGCCGAAGTCGGCACCGTGGCTGCCGACGCCCTCAAGAAAACGCTCCTGATGTTCGATCAGTTCCACGATGTCAAGGAATTGGCCGACAAGGGCAACGCCAACGCCCGCGCGGTGCTGCAAAGCTGGGCCGACGCCGAATGGTTCACGAGCCGTCCGGAAGTGCCGCAGAGCCTGACCATCACCGTATTCAAGGTGACGGGCGAAACCAACACCGACGACCTGTCGCCGGCACCGGACGCCACCACCCGCCCGGATATTCCGATGCACGCGCTGGCGATGCTCAAGAACGCGCGCCCCGGCATCACCCCGGAAGAAGACGGCAAGCGCGGCCCGATCAAGTTCATCGAGTCGCTCAAGGAAAAGGGCCATCTCGTCGCCTATGTGGGTGACGTGGTCGGCACCGGCTCCTCGCGCAAGTCGGCCACCAACTCGGTGCTGTGGTTCACGGGCGAAGACATCCCCTTCATCCCGAACAAGCGCTTCGGCGGCGTGTGTCTGGGCAGCAAGATCGCCCCGATCTTCTACAACACGATGGAAGACGCCGGCGCGCTGCCGATCGAACTCGACGTGTCGAAGATGGAAATGGGCGATGTGGTCGAACTGCGCCCGTACGAAGGCAAGGCCCTCAAGAACGGGGAAGTGATCGCCGAATTCCAGGTCAAGTCCGACGTGCTGTTCGACGAAGTGCGTGCCGGCGGCCGTATTCCGCTGATCATCGGCCGCGGCCTCACGGCCAAGGCGCGCGAAGCGCTGGGCCTGCCCGCGTCGACCCTGTTCCGTCTGCCGCAGCAACCGGTCGACAACGGCCGCGGCTTCTCGCTGGCGCAAAAGATGGTCGGCCGCGCCTGCGGTCTGCCCGAAGGCCAGGGGATCCGCCCGGGCACGTACTGCGAACCGAAGATGACCTCGGTCGGCTCGCAGGACACCACCGGTCCGATGACCCGTGACGAACTCAAGGATCTGGCCTGCCTCGGCTTCTCGGCCGATCTCGTCATGCAATCGTTCTGCCACACCGCCGCCTATCCGAAGCCGGTGGACGTCAAGACGCACCAGACCCTGCCGAACTTCATCAGCACGCGCGGCGGCATTGCGCTGCGTCCGGGCGACGGCGTGATCCACTCGTGGCTCAACCGCATGCTGCTGCCGGACACCGTCGGTACCGGCGGCGACTCGCATACGCGCTTCCCGATCGGCATCAGCTTCCCGGCAGGCTCGGGTTTGGTCGCCTTCGCCGCGGCCACCGGCACGATGCCGCTGGACATGCCGGAATCGGTGCTCGTGCGCTTCAAGGGCAAGATGCAGCCGGGCGTCACGCTGCGCGATCTCGTTAACGCGATTCCGCTGTACGCCATCAAGCAAGGCATGCTGACGGTCGCCAAGCAGGGCAAGAAGAACATCTTCTCCGGCCGTGTGCTCGAAATCGAAGGCCTGCCCGATCTGAAGGTCGAGCAAGCGTTCGAACTCTCGGATGCCTCCGCCGAACGTTCGGCCGCCGGTTGCACGGTGCACCTGAACAAGGAACCGATCATCGAGTACCTCAACAGCAACGTCACGCTGCTGAAGTGGATGATTGCGCAGGGCTACCAGGATCCGCGCAGCCTGCAACGCCGCATCGCGGCCATGGAGCAGTGGCTGGCCGATCCGCAACTGCTGTCGCCGGACGCGGATGCCGAGTACGCCGCGGTCATCGAGATCGATCTGGCCGACATCCACGAACCGATCGTGGCCTGCCCGAATGATCCGGACGACGTGAAGACCTTGTCGGACGTAGCCGGTGCGAAGATCGACGAAGTGTTCATCGGGTCGTGCATGACCAACATTGGTCACTTCCGCGCGGCATCGAAGCTGCTCGAAGGCAAGCGCGACATTCCGGTCAAGCTGTGGGTGGCCCCGCCGACGAAGATGGACCAGAAGCAGTTGACCGAAGAAGGTCACTACGGCGTGTTCGGTACGGCGGGTGCGCGTACGGAAATGCCGGGCTGTTCGCTATGCATGGGTAACCAGGCACAGGTGCGCGAAGGTGCAACGGTCATGTCGACGTCGACCCGCAACTTCCCGAACCGTCTGGGCAAGAACACGAACGTGTATCTCGGCTCGGCGGAACTGGCGGCGATCTGCTCGCGTCTGGGCAAGATTCCGAGCAAGGAAGAGTACATGGCCGACATGGGCGTGCTCGCCACCGACGGCGACAAGATCTACAAGTACATGAACTTCGACCAAATCGAAGACTTCAAGGAAGTCGCCGACACAGTGCAGATGTAAGTTTGATGGCGCGTTACGGTACGTTGGTTGGGCCGTAATGCGGGAAGCACAGTGAAATGGCGCCGCGAACCTTCAGTTCGCGGCGCCATTTTTTATACTCATCGGTGCGGATGAACCGGCGGCATTCACCAGCCCGCCGACCGGTTCATGGATGAAGCTGTCAGCGGACTAAGGTACGGGCAAAGGCTAATTCAGTGGATCACCGCCCCCCGCGCATGTCGAACTCGGCCAACTCGTCGGAATCAAGCTGCGCGATGAGTCCGGTTTCCCATTCCAGATAGCGCCGCGCCGCCTCTCGGTTACCTTCGTGCCGGTCGTGCACGAAGAACAGAAAGTCGATGCAGGCCTGATCCGACGGCTGATCCGGTGAGCTTTCGCAAGGCAGCCCGGCGGCAGCGCACGCAGCGAAGCCGCCCGTCAGCACCGACACACTCGAGACATCGCGACGCGCCAGCAATTCTGCCGCCGCTAGCGCAGCAACGGCATCATCGTCAGCAACGAGCACGACATCCGAGCGATCGGACGGTAACGCGAGCGTCGCGAGGCGCGGTCGAATCGACCAGATGGCGCCCGCCATGTGCGCGCGCCTGAACGCCATGCTCGAGCGGACATCAATCACGCAGACCTTCGCATCGTACCGACGCGCCGATAGCTCGCGCGCGTCAATGCCTGGCAGAGCCTGCGCTCGCCACCCGTCCGGGCGCGGCAGCGTCAGCCCGCTACGCAAGCCGGCCGTCAGCACGTAGGCGTCGTGGCCGAGTTGACGCAGCCAACTAGCGATGACGGGCGCCCGAACGCCGTCGTCGTCAAATACGATCACCTTCGCGTGGCGCACACCGACGTAGCGGTCCGTTGCGTGCACCAGCTGCCCGCCTGGCACGTGGCGTGCGCCAGAAAGACTGCCAGCGGCGAATTCGTCACCCGTCCGCACGTCGAAGAGAAACACGGAATGTTCGCCTTCCGCCTGCCATCGCACGACCGCGTCAGCATCGACGCTCGGCACCCCGAAGCGCTCCGCGAGCGCCGCGCTTGCAACTTGCGCCGCGGCAAGCGCGGCAGGCGACACAGTGTCCGAATAGCGCCGTTCGTCCCCATGTTCAAGCGCGTGGTCGGCCAAATACCAACCCTGCGTTCCGTTCTCGAGCGCCAGAACGCGGTCCTTGGGCCAGCCCAGATTGATCAAGGTTTGGGCGCCCACAATGCTGCGCGTACGTCCGGCGCAGTGGACGACGAGGATCGCCTCGTTGCTGCCCGGCAAATCATTGACGCGAAGCGCCAATTCGCCGTTTGGCACGCAAATTGAACCGGGCACCGACATTTTTCGGTGTTCGTCAATGGGGCGTCCATCGAGCAGCAATACATTGCGCCCACTAGCACGCCAAGCGACGAGCTCGTCGGCGCCGACGCGCGGCGTGTCGTATGCATGCTCGATCAGTTCCCCAAAGACCTTCGACGGAACGTTCACGCCGCTAAACACGTTCAGCCCGGCGTCTCGCCACGCATGCATGCCGTCGTTGAGAACATGCACTTTCGTATATCCGAGCGCGGCCAGCCTCTGCGAGGCCCGCGCAGCGACCGGCGGCGCGCCGTCATCGCTGCTTTCACTGCCGCCGTCGAATACGACGACCCTGACATCTTTTCGTGGCGCAAGCCGTTCGGCATCGATTTCTAGCCGGCTGTACGGTAGCGACACCGCGAAGAGCGGGTGTCCTTCGCCATACTGACCATGTTCGCGAACGTCGAAGAGTGCGATTTCGTCGCCGTCGTGCAGCCATCGCTTCAGCGTGGGCGCGTCGATCGATCTTCCACCCAACCCGAAAGAATGGCCGTCTGCGGCTACTTGCGCAAGCAGATGCTTCTCCCAATCGAGATACGCGCGCATCGCGTCAGCATTACCTTGGCGACGATCATTCGCCCAATACAGCACGTCTACACGCGCGTCTTGCGACAATGCGCTTTCGGGAGACGCCTCGATTGGAAGCCCTTGCTCGCGCCAAGCGCGCAGCCCGCCGGCCACAACGGCGATCGCTACGTCTTCACCAGCGATTTCGGCCAGATCGAGCGCGGCCAGATGGGCAGTAGCCGCATCGCTCGAAAAAAGCACGAGCGACCGGCCATCTCGAACATGCGCCTTGATCTTCTCCAGGCGCGCTCGATTCGCCCACACCGCGCCGGGCGGATGTGCCGCGAGATAGTCCGCACTCGAATCGAACGAAACGGCGAGTGCGCCGGATCGAATTCGCTCCATCGCATCGGCTGGCGCAATTTCGCAGGCACCCCGAACGCCGGCGCTCCATTCGCGCTCGACTCGCGCCGCTCGATCTGCCGCGTCGGCGCCGACGGCATAGCCGTTAACCTGAGCTGCGTCCGACGACGGCGCATCTATGCCGAACGCGTCCGTCAGCACGTAGACGTCCCAGCCCATATGCTTAAGCCAGTGCGCAGTCATCGTCGCACGCGCATTGTCCGAATCGATCAGCACGACACGTGCATTCAAAGTGCCGACCCATTGATCGGTCGCCTGAATCAACTGCCCACCCGGCGCCGACCTCGTACCGGGGAGGTGGCCGCATGCAAATTCCTGGGGTGTACGGACGTCGAACGCGTACGTCGTGCGACGCGCCTGCTGTGCTTCGGACATCCAGTCGTCGAACGTCGAGCGATCAATGCGTGCGATGCCGAAGCGGCGAGCGACACCCGCCGCGCGCTCGGCTGCGCGTGCACCACCCACCGCGCTCACCGAAGGAAAGCGGCGGTGCATGCCTACCTCCAGCTCGAAGCCCGCGAGGCGCCAACCGTGGTTGCCATCCGCAAGCGCAACGACACGATTTGGCACGCCGGAATTGATCAGCGTCTGAGCGCCGACGATGCCACGCGTGCGTCCGCCACACGCAACGACAACCAGCGTATCAGGCGACGACACGAGATCGTCGAATCGATAGACCAATTCCCCACCCGGGCAAGATACGGCGGACGGCACATGCCGGGCGGCGTGCTCCGCTTCCGTGCGCGGGTCAAGCACGATCACCTCGGCATTGGCATCCAACAATTCCGCCAACTGACCTGCATCGATCGAAGGCGTGCCGAAAGTATGCTCAACCCACTCGCCAAAGGCCTTGCTCGGGACATAAATGCCTTGAAATACCTCGTTGCCCGCCATACGCCACGCTGGTACGCCCCCCCGCACTACACCTACCTGCGTATAGCCGAGCGCATGCAGCCGTTCACGCGCGCGCGATGCGATGCCGTTTCCATGATCGATCAGCAGGACCGGACAGGCGCGGCGCGGCACAAGCGGCGGCACCAGCAGTTCGAGCCGGCTATACGGCACGTTAATCGCCCGCAGCAAATGGCCGAGTCCGAATTCGCCCTCCTCGCCGACGTCGATGAGCGCGAACTCGTCGCTACCCGCCAACCATTGCTTCAATTGCTCGATCGAGACGTCGTCGAGATGCATCATCTACCTTTCTCCAATGTCGATACGGTGGCGCTACGAAGACGCGCTCATGCGCCCGCGGCCGGCTGCAAAACAGGATGGGAATCGGCCAACGGCTGAGGCCGGACCACGTCTGATAGAAACTGGCGCGCACGCGGGTGGCGCGGCGCCGAAAAGAATTGTTGCGGCGTCGTATCTTCGAGGAGCGTGCCGGCATCCATGAACCAGATCCGGTCGGCCACATCGGCCGCGAAGCCCATCTCGTGCGTGACCACCACCATCGTCATGCCGTCCGCCGCGAGTGCTTTCATGACGCCAAGCACCTCGCACACCATCTCGGGATCCAGCGCACTGGTTGGCTCGTCGAACAGGATCAGCGGGGGTTGCAGCGCCAACGCGCGCGCGATTGCAACGCGCTGCTGCTGCCCTCCCGACAACATGCTCGGCATTGCGTCCGCGCGATGGCCGAGTCCAACCCGTTCCAGCAGCGCCATTGCGCGCTGCTCGGCGCGCTGCCGCGACGTTCCAGCCACCTTCATCTGCGCAAGCATGACGTTCTGGAGTGCCGACAAGTGCGGAAACAAATTGAACTGCTGAAACACGAAGCCAATTCCGGCGCGCAATGCGTTCAGACTCCGTCCTTTGGCGTGGATGTCATTGCCGTCAACGCGGATCGTGCCGCCGCCGATATCCTCCAAACGATTCACGGTGCGGATCAATGTCGACTTGCCGGAGCCCGACGGCCCGCAGACGACGACCACTTCACCTTTGTTCACGCTCCCGCTGACGCCGTTCAGCGCGTGATACTTGCCATACCATTTCTGTACGTTGTCGAACTCGATCATCGCGTCCATTTCCAATCCTTTGCTCATCACTTGCCGAATGCTCATTGCGCCGCTCGTCGCCGCTGGATACGTCTGTCCAGCATTCGCGCAAGCGCTGAAAGCGATGCACAGGCCAGCAGATAAAACCCGGCCAGCACTAGAAAAACCTGCAGCGCATTCGTCGTTTCCATGCTATTGACCTGCTGCGCCGAGAACGTCACTTCCTGCACGCCGATCACATACACGATCGAGGTTGCCTTGATCGTCGACACGAACTGATTGACGAACGAAGGAATCATGTTCACCAGCGCCTGCGGCAACAGCACGTGCCGTAGCGCTTGCAGGTACGACAAACCTGATGCGCGGGCCGCCTCGATTTGCCCGCGCGGCAATGCGAGTAATCCGGCCCGCACGATCTCGCTGAGAAACGCCGCCTCGTAGGCGACGATTGCTGCGAGCGCCGTGTGGAACGCCGAAATGGTCCGCCCAGTGGCAAGCGGAATCACGTAGTAGGCCCAAAACACAATCATCAGGAGCGGGATACCACGCAGCGTGTAAACCCAGGCGAATGCGGGCCAGCGTAGTACTCGCCAAGGACTCATTCTTGCCAGACCGAGCGCAAGTGCGACTGGAAACGCCAGCCCCAAGCCCAGGACCGCAAGGATCAGTGTCAACGCGAAGCCGCCGATCGGCCCTCTCGGCCAGCCTCCCACCAGAAAGACCAGGAGGTATCGATGCAGAATGTCGAACATCGCGCTCACCCCCTCGGCGCCGGCGCATAGCGCCGGGACAACCACGCGCCCAGGCCCATCAGAAGCCAACAGGACATTAGATAAAACACCGTCGATACCGCGAACACTTCGAAGGCGCGAAACGTTTGGTTTTCGATCGCATGCACTTGATACGTCATTTCCGCTACCCCGATCACCATCGAAAGGCTCGTGTCCTTGAAAAGGATCAGCGAGCGGTTGAGCAGCGACGGCAGTCCGATACGCAGCGCCTGCGGCAACAACACGTAACGCATCGATCCGCCGGCGCTCAGGCCGATCGAGCGCGCCGCTTCAATTTGCCCGTACGGAACCGAGCGCAGTCCCGAGCGAATGTCCTCCGAAAAGTACGCGGCGGCGTTGAGAGACAATGCAACGGCAGCCAATAGGAACTCGCTGTCGTGGTGGTTGATCCAGAGCTGGATGGCACGAGGCAGCATCTGTGGCACCCCGAAATACCAGACCATGATCTGCACGACGGTCGGCACGTTGCGGTGGTAGATGACAAACGCGCTCATCAAGGCGGCGATCGGCTTAGCGGGTACTACCCGCAGCACGACGATCACCAGCGCGACGATGAAGCTGCCGACCCACGCACATGCGAACAGCGACAACGTGGTGCGCGCGCCTGAGGCGAGCAGGTCGGCAAAACCGTTCGTCAGGAGGAACGAAAGATTAAATTGCATCGTTCAATTTGGCCAAATCAGGGCTGATCGACGGGTTCGACCTTGAAGGTGCGAGTCAGCTTGTAGATCGACTGCGACCCGAGCCACTTGTCGTATATCGCACTGAGCGCACCGCTACGATCCATTTGGGTGATCACTTGGTTAATCGCAGCCAAGAGCGCCGCATTGCCCTTCTTCACGACGATTCCCATATGTTCGGTGAATACGGGTTGCGGCAGCAGCACGGTCGGGTCGTCCCCGCTTTTCGTATTGTTCTGAAAGCGAATCAAACCCAATTCACCGCCCACCACGCCGTCAACCTTCTCGTCCTGCAGCGCGAGATAGCATGCGGCGATGTCGCTGAACGTAATGATTTTTGCCTGCTTGAGCACTTGGCCTGCTATTGCGGCCGAGCCGGAGCCGCTGGTCGCGCACACGCGAGCACCCTTGAGCTGCGAAATGTCGGTGACGCCCGACTTCTTTTTGACCAGAACACGGATCGCGTCCTGCAGATACTGCAGGCTATAGTCGACTTGTTGCGCGCGCTGCGGCAGGTAAGTCATTGAGCCTGCGACCACGTCAACCCGACCCATATCCAATTCCGCGATTCTCGCCTCGGTCGACATCGGCTTGTGCTCGAGTGCAACGCCTAGCCCGGCGGCAAGCGCATGACACATATCGACGTCATAACCAACGAAAGTGCGGGTCTTAGGATCCTGATACGCATACGGAGCAGTCGCGTTCTGGGTACCGCAAATCAACTTGCCGCGCGCTTTGATTTCCGCGAGCGTGGCTGCGTGCGCGCCCGTCGTCAGTAGCGACGAAGTCAGTACTGCAAACAAAGCCGCGATTTTCCAGAAGATGCCTTTACTCATGTTCGTCTCCTTCTCTTTGTTGAAATTGCATGTCAGCACGCGGTCTGCAGCGCGGGCATTGCTTGTTCCAGATCGCCGATCAGATCCGCCACGTCCTCCAAACCGACGTGAAGTCGGATCACGGCCCCCTCCGGCCGCCACGCGTTCACGGTGCGCACCGCTTCGGCGTGGACGACGTTGACCAGGCTTTCGTAGCCACCCCAGCTGGACCCAATCCCGAATAGCCGAAGTGCGTCAACGAAGGCTCGTACGTTTGTGCATTCCTCGCGAAGCACGATGGCGAACAACGACGCCGCCCCACGAAAATCTCGCTGCCAAATTGCGTGGCCCGGATCTTCAGGTAGCGCGGGATAAAGCACGCGACTGACTTCGGGGCGCGCCTGCAACCAGCGCGCGACAGCCAGTGCGTTCTCCATTTGCTGCTTCAATCGCACGCCCATCGTGCGCAGTCCTCGCAACGCGAGGTAGCAGTCGTCGGGGCTCACGCCGTAGCCGAAATCGCTCACTGCATCGCGCACTACACGCCAATAGCGTTCATTGGTTGTGATCACGCCCATCATCAGATCGGAATGACCGCCGATATACTTGGTGGCGGCATGGATCGACACGTCGACGCCATGTTCAAATGGCGAGTAGAAGTAGGGCGTAGCCCATGTGTTGTCGGCGACGATCGCACAACCCGCGGCCCGCGCCGCCTTGGCGATCGCCGGAATGTCCTGCACCTCGAACGTCATCGATCCGGGCGATTCGCAATACACAACTGCAGTCTCCTGACGAATCAACGCTGCGATGCCGGCGCCGATCTTTGGGTCGTAGAACTGCACATCGATGCCGAGCGGCACTAGTCGCCGCATACAGAATTTACGCGCTGGCGCGTACACCGTATCAGGCACCAATACATGGCTGCCCGGCGCGGCCAAGGCTAGAAGCGTTGATGCGATAGCCGCCAGACCATTGGGTAGCGCCACAGACCGGTAGCCGCCTTCCAGCTCAGCAACAGCGCGTTCGAAAGCAAATGTCGTGGGCGTGCCATGACGACCATAGCGCACGCCATGGTCACCCAGTTCGTGCCGCTTTTCATAAGATGCCAGCGTCGGAAAGATCACCGTCGATGTTCGATATACCGGCGGGTTGACCATCCCCTCCTGGTCGGCGGGGCTACGGCCGGCATGGGTCAATACCGTATCAGCTCGTTTCATGAAATAGTTTGTCCGTTTGCGTTAAGGTTCATCGACGGGCAATGTGCCGCCTCGACGAGATCGGTGGCGCAAGCGCGAGGCGAGCAATCCAAGCGATGCATACGTTCGTTCCTGGCAATGCTCGGCGCACGCCCGCGCTGACCTTGCTTCAACTCAAGTGATGTGCGCTTCGATGCATTCGCGATAGCCAATGCGCTCCTTCAGCGCTGCGCGATAGCGCTCAACCGCGGGCAGTTCGGCGAGTACATCGTCAACGAGCGACAGCCGATGAATGTGTGGCGCGAGTGCGATGTCGCCCATCGTGAGCCCGGCGCCAGCGATGAATGGCCCCTCGCCAAGGCTCGCATCCAGGATCTTCACCGTCGCGACAACGCTGTTGCGCAGCACACGTCGATGGTCAATCGGCGCCGACTGTTTCTGAGCCTCACGCAGCGCCCGCAGCGCCGGGACGAGATTCAACGACGCCCAATCCATCCATTTGTCGCTGGCCGCGCGTGCGCCCGGATCAACCGGCCACAGCGTGCCGTCACCGTAACGCGCGGCAAGATAACGGACGATCGCGTTCGACTCCCACAACACCAACGAGCCGTCACGCAGCGTCGGAATCCGTCCGTTGGGATTGAGCGACAGGTATTCCTCGGAGCGCAGGGAACCGAAGTTTGCACCCGCAAGGTGAAGTTTGAACGGCACATCGAGCTCGCTCAGCGCCCATACCACCTTCGCGACATTGGATGATGTGTTGCGTCCCCATACATCAATCATTGACGACCCCCGTGTGAATATCTGCGTCGCCCGCATATACCGTCGCGCGAGCGCTCCATCGAAATCGCGTGGGTTACGCGAAATCCTTGCCGACGGTCGGCCGCATGAAATTCTGGTTGTAGTTGAGGACCCGACCGGTCTCCAGATCGAAGCCAATCCGCTCATTCAACGTTTCGAGAGCACGGCCGTACAAGTGCAGATGCCGCACAGTGCTGGCGCCGTCAACGTGGATACTGTGGATATCGTCCGGCATGAACTCGATGGGCGCGCCCGGCCGGACCACGTATTCCCGATCCAGTTCGAGCTGCGCGCGCTCCGGGTCGCTGCCGTCGTCGATGCGCCGGTAGATGCGGTTCAGCTCATCTCCCGCCAAGGCGACGATAACGGCCCAAGTGCCGTGGTTATGCGGCGCAGTGCGCTTGCCCGGCACGATCGAATTCACGTACAGCGCGAAGCCATGATCCGGCTGCTCATTCAGCAGATAACGCAGCGAAGTCTGCGGAGCACCGGCCTCCGGCGCGGGAAAATCTTCTAATGGGAATAAGTCCTGCGCGGCGGTGAGGCGTTGCAGAATCCGGCTCACTTCGCTCAGCAACGCGCGATCGGGGGTGCGCTGCCCAACTCGTTCGATGATCTCCGCCATTGTTTCCTGCACAAGGGCGTGGCGTTTGGTCCGACGATCCATGTCTATTTCTCCTGTTTGATGGAGAAACGTTACCAATTCATTTTTTGCAGAGGAAGTAACTCTCTATAATGTGCTATACGATTTTTTTATACATGCAAGGGAAGGTCCACCATGAACGTTCAGCAACTACGCTGCATTTGCGAGGTGGCCCGCCAGGATCTCAATGTTTCCAAAGCAGCCGAGACGTTGAATACGTCGCAACCTGGTGTAAGCACGCAGATCCGACAGTTGGAAGAGGAACTCGGCTTCGCAATCTTCGTCCGGCAGCGCAGCCGCCTGGTTGCGATCAGTAGTGATGGTGCGCTGGTCATCGAGCGAGCCCAGCGCGCGTTGATGGAGATCGACGACATCCGACAACTTGGGCGGGCGCATCGCACCGATGAGAACGGGACGCTCGCCATTGCAGCGAGTCACACTCAGGCGCGCTTTCGTTTGCCCACGGTATTAAGCACATTCACTCGGGAATACCCGAAGGTGCAAATTACCATCCGGCCCGAGAGCGGCAAAGCAATTCTCGACGCGATCATAACCGGGCGCGCGGACATTGGTGTGCTCAGTACGTTCGACTCGCTGCCCGTGGGTCTCGTGGCGCTCCCCTTCCACACGTACCGGCGGGTGTTGCTGGTTCCGATCGGGCATGCACTCCTCGACGTGGAGCGACCTACCCTCGAAGATATTGCACGCTATCCGATCGTGGTTTTCGAGCCGTCGAACTCACGCACAACACTGCTGCGCGAGCTTGATCGACTGCAGCTCAGATCACCGACGCTGCTGCAAGGCACCAATGCAGACGTCGTCAAAGCGTACGTTGAACATGGACTCGGCGTTACCGTGTTACCCGACATCGCGTTCGATCCGCAGCGTGATTTCGGCTTGCGCGCAATCAACGTCGATCACCTGTTCCCAGAGAGCACCACCTACCTCGTACTGAACAACAAGCATTACCTGCGGCCATACACGTACGCGTTCATCACGATGCTCGCCCCTCAACTGCGCCGCGATATCGTTCAGAAGGCGTGTACGCCGTCAAACGTGTAAGTGTCATCAAGCAAGAAGGACAGCGCTCCTTCGCCATGTGATGGCTGGGATATAGATCCTCGACTGGCCTTCGCGTTGCCACATTGGTTCCCCTGGGTCGGATCGACGCCTCGATAGCGTGCTGGCCCTCATCGCCGTTGCATTCCTGCATCACTTCCCCCTCAGCGATAAGTGTCGACATGTCGTGCGCTCACGCGTGAACAATTCATCGCACTTATGCAGCATAAGAAAAAATTAATTTCAAATCCCAAATTGACTTGGTAATTTTCGGCACGAGTTACTCAATACCCATCTGGCCAATGGCGATGAAATAGCGTTTGGCATTCGGCAAATCCGGCATTTATGCGTTTCAACGATGCTTGCGGATTCGCGTCGAATACCCTCACATCTACAGGGAATTGAATCTTGAGAAAAGAACTCCTTTTTGCGGGCATTTTGTCCGCAACGACGTCGCTCGCCCATGCGCAAAGTTCAGTGACGCTTTATGGCCTCATCGACACCGGAATTACCTTCGTCAGCAATCAAGGAGGTTCGCACAATGTGCAGACGTCCGCGGGCAGCCTCAACGGCAACCGCTGGGGCTTGAAAGGCGTCGAGGATCTCGGCGGGGGATTGTCCGCGCTGTTCACCATTGAGAGCGGGTACGGCATTCTCGATGGCAAGCTTAAACAGGGTGGCAGGCAATTCGGACGCCAAGCGTTCGTTGGTCTAGCGAGCACGCAATACGGCACCGTAACGGTAGGGAGGCAGACAAGCAACATCGTCGACTACCTCGGTCCGATGTCGCTTCCCGCCGGCTCCTGGTCCAATCACCCATACGACAACGACAATCTCAACAACTCTTTCCGCGTCAATAACTCTGTGAAGTATCAGAGCCCGACGTATGGCGGATTACGATTCGGCGGCATTTATGGCTTCTCGAACCAGGCAGGAGGTTTCAGCGCGAATCGCACATGGAATCTTGGTGTGGATTATGCGTATGGATCGCTAAGATTTGCCACTTCGTATTTGTTCGTCAATCACGGCGGAACCTCCGTCAATCCCAGCGGCGCTGTCAGCGACGATGCTCCTTTTACTGCGGAACGTCAGCGCACCTATGGTGCCGGGCTCAATTACGCATTCGGCAAGACAACCGTCGGCCTGGTATTTACGCAAACGCGCCTTGACAACCCAGTCTCCATCAGCGGCTCGGCGTCTGGACGTTCCGGCAATCTCGCACTCGCAGGAAGCAGTGCGCGCTTCACGAACTACGAAGTCAACGTGCGTTACAACATATCACCCGCATGGATGCTGCTTAGTTCGTACACGTTCACTGACGCGAATTTCAATGGTGTGTCGCCGAAGTTCAACCAGGTGAATGTCGAGCTGGATCATCTGCTGTCGAAGCGAACCGACGTCTATCTGCAGACCATCTATCAGCATGTCAGCGGAACGGGACGATCTGGCATTACGGCCGACATCGACGGACTGACGGCGTCGTCCACAAACAATCAGACGGCCGTGACCGTCGGCCTTCGTCACCGGTTTTAACTACATCGAAGCGGGTAACCGACGTCATGTCGGTACTAGCGCGCGAAAACAAGAATGGGCAGCCACATAGCGTCCATTAGAAATGCGCGTGGCGGCGCACGCTCGCAGGTCGCGTGCGCCGTTCGCTCTCCGATGGACCGGGCCGCCGCCGAACCAGGCGTTGGGACCTCCGCGCTTGGTCAGCAGATTATCCGTCTCAAGGCAGCGCTTTCGGTCAGGATGCAGCCGCGGACAACGGCAGACGAGGCACATCTCAGCGCATTCATGCATTCAGCTCAGCAATGATGCGCTCCGCGAGAAAATCGCAGGGTTGTCGGTTGGACGTCACACTTCGCGCAAGCACGATCTCGAGCGTGCCAATCTCCGGCAGACCATGCGCCGCCCCGAGCAACGTGAAATCAGACGGCACGGCACATCGCGCCAGCGGAGTAATGGCGAGGCCGGCGCGGGCCATCGTCAGCAGGCCCAGCAGGCTCGGACTCTCATACGACGTTCGATAGGCGATCTTTGCGCGCTCCAGACTCCGAATCGCCTTCTCGCGTGCCACGCTGCCCGGCAAGAACACCGCGATGGGCAGTGGCCGCTCTCGCCAAATGTCCGTCGCGCCCGGGGCGGCGGCCCACACCATCGGCTCGTGCCGCAAGAAATCGCCGGTTAGTCCTTTAACCCGCGTTGCGCATACGAGGTCCACCGTGCCGTCGCGCAGCATCGGCGCCAGCGCAACGCTGGGCAGGCCAATCACCTGGATTTCGACCTTGGGGTAGCTGGCCGAGAATTTCTTGAGAATCGGCGGGAAAAGCGACGACGCGTAATCGTCCGGCACACCAATCACCACGCGGCCCGTCACATCCGGCCGCACGACCGCTGCCCAGGCCTCATCGCGCAGCGCAATGATCCGCCGCGCGTATGCCAGAAGCACCTCGCCGTCTTGCGTCGGCACCACGCTGCGCGGCTTGCGCACGAAGAGCGCTTTGCCAAGCGCCGACTCCAGCGCCTTGATCTGCATGCTCACCGCCGATTGCGATCGATGCACGAGATCGGCGGCTCGGCTGATCGTGCCTGTATCGGCAACGGCAACGATCATGGTGAGCACGCCAACGTCGAGGGCTTTCATCTCGGTACTCATGGGTATTGGCTCGCGTATATACATCAGAAAAACTGAAAGATTGCATCAATATTATGCGATTTTCTTTTCCATCGCATTGGCGCAAAGTTTGGGAAAACGGAGTCTTGACCATGAATGCCCACACGCCCCTGACGACGCTGGCCCTTGCCGGTGTGCAGCCGCAACCCAATTTTGCGGCCATTGCGTCAGGCGCCTCGGTGCCCTACGTGGAAGCCGGAAGCGGCGAGCCGATGGTCTTTGTGCACGGATCGTTGTGCGATTACCGCTACTGGGATCCTCAGCTTGCCGCGTTGTCGGCGCACTTCCACTGTTTCGCGCCGAGCCTGGGTCACTATTGGCCGGAGACGCACGCGTTCGGGCATGGTGACTTCAGTTGGGAAGCGCACGTGGTGGAGATGGCGGAGTTCATCGAGGCGCTGGGCCTTGGCGCAGTGCATCTGGTTGGCCACTCGCGTGGCGGCTGCGTGGCGTTTCATCTGGCCCGCCAATACCCGCATCTGGTGAAGACACTCACGCTGGCCGACCCCGGCGGTCCGTTGCAGATGACGCCGAACGCGGAGACCGGTAAATTGCCACCCGCTACGCAATTGCTGAGAGCCACGGCCGCCGAGTTGATCGAGCAAGGCAAATTCGACGCCGGCCTGAACCTGTTTGTGGACTCGGTCACCATGCCGGGCTTCTGGAGCAAGAGCACCCAGAGCTTCCGCAGGATGGCGCTGGACAATGCGGTAACGCTGCCCAAGCAGTTGCGCGATCCGCTGCCCGCCTATACCCCCGAAGCCGCCCGCGAAATCCAGTGCCGGACGCTGTTGATCGATGGGCAGAAGAGCCCGCGCATGTTTCGGAATACCGTCGAGCGACTTCAGCAGTGGATCGGACACGCCGGGCGTCAGACCATCGCTGGTGCCTCGCACGGCATGAACATCGCTAACCCTGGCGCATTCAATCGGGCGCTTGTGCAATTGGCTGGGTAGTGGCTTTGTACACGTGGCTATCAGCGGCATGCCCGCCTGCCACACCCGCCTGCATTACTCCCTGCTGAACGTATCCATCCGACGCGCCGACCAGCGTTTCGATGTCCCGCGTCGCGTTGCCGACAGCGCGACATCGTCGTCTCGGCAATATCTGAAGATTAGATATCTGTTTTTCATTCCGGTATCTATCGTCGTTGAATCTCGCTTCCTTATATTTTGGGATCGAATATCTCCGGTCCAGCGACGCTATCCGCCATGCGTACTTTCCCGGATGCGCCAGCAAGTCTCTTGCCAATTTAACTAGATATCTAATATAGTTAGCAAAACCTGCTGATGAAGGCGACCTGTCGCCGGGAGACATGACATGCTGACCCACCAAGAGAACGAATTGCTGTGCCGCGTCGAAGGGGATGCCCCGATGGGCCAACTGATGCGCCGACACTGGACGCCGGTTTGCCTGATCGAAGAAGTCGCCGAGCCGGATGGCGCGCCGGTAAAGGCGCGCGTATTTGGCGAGGATCTCGTCGTATTCCGTGACTCGGAAGGCCGCGTTGGGGTGCTGGACGAGTACTGCCCGCACCGTCGCGCATCGCTCGTCTATGGCCGCAATGAAGACGCCGGCCTGCGCTGCCTGTATCACGGCTGGAAGTTCGATGTCGGGGGCAACGTGCTCGAAATGGTGTCCGAGCCGGCGACGAGCTGCATGGCCAACAAGGTCAAGCACAAGGCCTACCCGGTGCGGGAATGGGGCGGCATGGTGTGGGCGTATATGGGCCCGCAAGACGCCATCCCCGACTTCCAGCCGCCGGCCTGGGCACCGACCGCCGACACCCGCGTAAGCATCGCGAAAGCACTGCTGCCGTGCAACTGGGCGCAGATCCTCGAAGGCGCGATCGACTCCGCACACAGCTCCAGCCTGCATTCGTCCGACTTCGTGCCGGCACGCGTCGGCGGCGCCGAAGCGACCGACAAGAACTGGCTGCGCCCGTCCACCGACAAGGCCCCGCGCCTGCAGGTCGAGCGTACCGACTACGGCTTCCGTTATGCCGCGCTGCGCCGCCCGATCTTCAACGCCGGCACGCACGACTACGTGCGCTCGACGGTGTTCGTGGCGCCGGGCACGGTGCTGATTCCCCCGAACAATCTCTACAACGTTGCGAACATCAACGTGCCGATGGACGACACGAACACGGCGTTCTACTTCATCGCCTGGGGCGATCCGGAGACGACACCGGAAACTGAAACCTGGCGCAAGTTCCTGCGTCAGCAGATCGGCATCGATCTCGACCAGCACTATCGCCCGCTGCGCAATTACGACAACCGCTTCTGGCAGGACCGCCAGGCGATGAAGGCCGGCAATTTCACGGGCATTTCGGGCTTCCCCAACCAGGACATCGCCATGTGGGTCACGATGGGTCCGATCGCTGACCGCTCTGACGAGCGTCTCGGGGCAAGCGATCTCGCGATCGTCGAATTCCGGCGCCGCATGCTCGACGCACTCGCGGAATTCGACAAGGACGGCAACGCCATTGGCACCGGTGCGAAGGCGATTCCCCAGGACACATGCTCGTACCAGGCCGTCGTGCCGAAGGAAATCGACTGGCGCACGTATGCCGCGCGTTACGTCAGCAAGCGGAACCCGGAACTCGCCGACCAACCGGCCGCGCTCGCAACGGACTATCAGGTCAAGCAATAACGGGAGGCACACGGTTATGGAGCAGCGCCGTTTGCGCATCGGGGTCGCAGGACTGGGACGGGCATTCTCGCTGATGCTGCCGACCTTCCTGCGCGACCCCAGAGTCCAGCTCGTCGCTGCGTGCGATCCGCGTGCGGATGCGCGGCGGCAGTTCGCCGCCGACTTCGCGGCGCCCACCTATGCGGACGTGGCGGAGTTGGCAGATGACGATAACGTCGAGATCATCTACGTTGCGAGCCCGCACCAGTTCCACGCGCAGCACACGGAAATCGCCGCGGCAAAAGGCAAACACGTACTGGTCGAGAAACCCATGGCGCTCGGCGCCGCCGATTGCGACCGCATGATCGCCGCATGCCGTGCCGCGGGCGTGCATCTGATCGTCGGCCATTGCCACAGCTTCGATACGCCGTACCTGCGTACGCGCGAATTGATCCGTCTCGGCGAATTCGGCGCGGTGAAGATGATCCAGGCCATCAACTACACCGACTACCTGTACCGACCGCGCCGGCCCGAGGAGCTGGCGACGGCTGAAGGCGGCGGCGCCGTCTTCAGCCAGGCGGCACACCAGGTTGACATCGTGCGAATGCTGGCCGGCTCACGCGCAATCCGGCTGCGTGCGAGTGTCGGCCGGTGGGATCCGTCGCGCCCCACCGAGGGAGCCTATTCTGCGCTGATCTGGTTCGAAAACGGCGCCTATGCCTCGCTCTCATACAACGGGTACGGCCACTTCAATACCGACGAGTGGAGCGGCTGGATCGGCGAAATGGGCGATCGTACGAGCCCCGACACGTACGGCAGCGCCCGCCGCCGTCTGAAGACGCTTGCGTCCTCGGATGACGAGGCCGACCTCAAGGCGGCTGGCACCTACGGCGGATCGGCATGCAAACCGCCCACCGCCGCCGCGGACGAGCCACAACGATTCCATCAGCATTTCGGCCCGATCATCGTGTCCTGCGAGCATGCGGACCTGCGCCCGCTGCCCGATTCGATCGTCATCTACGGCGACGAGCAGTGCCAAACGCTGCCGCTGCCTGTGCCCGTCGTGCCGCGCGCTGAAGTCATCGACGAGTTGTATGGCGCGGTCGTCGACGGACGCAGACCGCTGCACGATGGCGAATGGGCGAAAGGCACGCTGGAAATCTGCATCGCGATTCTGAAGTCGAGCGAAACGGGCGCAGATGTAACCCTTTGATCGCTTCAGGAAAGCGCAAGATCCCTTGTTACCCTCGTTTTGAACTGAGCCAAGTACAGTTAAAACGAGGGATTTTTTATCGGCGCTTGCGGCATTCCGGACAGTTGGAAAACTGGAACGCTGGCAACGGCCCCGACTTCTGCGGGGCGCGTATGTGCGCTCAACTGCGCTATCCGGCGAACGCTGCAAAGCGCAACGAAAAATCGGTCGCCGTGACGTGCTTCGTCAGCTTGCCTAACGAAATGCGGTCCACGCCGGTCTCCGCAATGGCGCGCAGGGTGTCCTCCGTAACGCCACCCGACACTTCCAGCTCAGCGCGCCCTGCGGTGACATCCACGGCCTCACGCATCGCGTCGAGCGAGAAATTGTCGAGCAGAATCGCCGTGGCGCCCGCGGCCAACGCTTCGTTTAACTCAGCGAGCGTTTCCACTTCGATCTGCACCGGTACGCCCGCCCCCAGAGCCTGCGCTGCCCGAACCGTGGAGGCAATGCCGCCCCCGGCCGCGATATGGTTTTCCTTGATCAGGATGCCGTCGTACAGGCCACGACGATGGTTTTCGCCACCGCCGATACGCACCGCGTATTTTTGCGCGAGGCGCAAGCCCGGAAGCGTCTTTCTCGTGTCGAGGATGCGCGCCGCCGTGCCCTCGACGATGCGCACCATCGCACTCGTCTCGGTGGCAACACCCGAAAGCAACTGAAGGAAGTTGAGCGCCGTGCGCTCGGCCACGAGCATGCCGCGGGCTGGACCGGTGATCCGGCAAACGATCTGCCCTTCGTGCATTCCTTCGCCTTCGCCGACAAACCACTCAATCGCAATACGCGGATCCACCTGCCGGAGGGTTTCGTCAAACCACGGCCTGCCACATAGCCGTGCGGGCTCCCGCACGGTCAGGACGGCCTCGGCTGAGGCGTCGGGGTTGATCAGCAGCGACGTCCAGTCGGCGTTGCCGACATCTTCCGCAAGCGCATCGCGGACGTTGCGCAACATCGCCGCGCGGGTCATTTCATCCATTCCAGTATCCGTATTTTTGAGCGGGAAAGCAGCATGCAGTGGCCTGCCATCGTGCGTGGGCACGGTCACCAATATTATTAGATCTATAATAATATAGCCAGCTTGGAATGGTCTGAAGTGTCGCGCTGCGCGTCAATCGTGTTCGGACGCTTCGGCGCGTGCCGCGATGAGATTACCTACCTCGCGCGTCGACGGAATGCGACGCGACGGATCGTTAGACTCGGATTCGTCGCGTGCCATGTTCTCGATGATCGTAAGCAGAACCTTGCGCGCGACGTTAATCTCGGTCGCCTTTAAACCGTCAACACTGATCTCATTGACTTCTTCTGCAAGCGGAACGAGCTTTTTCTTGAGGTTACGGCCGCGTGGCGTGAGGTAGACGTGCGTGTTCTTGCGGTTGCCGGGGGCATAACGGCGCTCGACATAACCGAGCTTTTCCATCGCCTGCACCGCGCTGAAGGTGGTGGGCGTCGTGGTTCCGGTCTCGTCGCTGAGCTCTTTTTGCGTGAGCCCGTCGTTGACCCAGAGCACGCGCAGGAAAGCCCAGTGGCCAAATGACACCTCATGTTGCGCGAGGCGCATTTGCAGTCCGCGCACCATCGCGCGGGCTGCATCCTTGATCAGGTGGGCGAGACGATCGTCGGGCACCGCCTCGCGCCAGTGCCGGAGAATGGGATCTGTGCTTTGTGCCCCGGATTTGCCAAGGGAGCGTGCTGTTGCCATACCTTCCTCATCCCGTAATAACCAAACATACGGCAATCATATCGCCGAATCCGGCGCATGAGCCACAGCAGACGGGTACGGCGGGAGTTCGCGCGCGGCGGCGACCGAACCTGCGGGGCGGGAGCTCAGATCTTGAAACTCTCCAGACTTGCCGGGTGAAACAGTTCAGCGGGCTGCACACGGCGGCTCGACAACCCTTCCGCATAGTGCTGGGCGAGGAAGCGGTCGATCACTTTCTCGTTCTCCGCGAAGCCGTACGACCAGAAATCGTGGCCCATCAGTCGTCGCGCGTTGCGCAACTGGTCCTCGATGAATGGCAGCGTCACCTTAGTCGCCGAAGTATCGCTCAGGCGTGCGAGCGCGACCTCCTTCGACTTCTCAAATGCCTTGACGATGGCGCCTGGCAGCCACGGATGCTGCTCCGTGAGCGACTTGCGAATGCCGAGCGTGTGCATGATCGGGAACAGCTTGCGCCGCTCATACCATTCCGCGGCGGCCTGCTGCGGATCTTCGAACAGGTATTTCACCTGCGGATGTCCGCGGTCGAAGCACGACGGTGCGCGCGGTCCGATCACGCCGTCGATTTCCCCCTCGGCCAGCAAGTTCGAAATCGTCCGGCCCTCTGGTGCGTTTTCCAGCACCACGCCCTCGGGAAGCTTGAGTGCGATTTTCTCCACGCGCGTGGGATCTTCGTAGCCGCCGCGCACCCAGCGGATGTCCGAGGCTTTCACGCCGTACTCTTCCTCCAGGAACATTCGGACCCACACGTTGGCCGTGAGTTGATACTCCGGCACACCAATGCGCTTGCCCTTGAGATCCTCGGGCCGGTTGATGCCGCGATCGGCGCGCACGTAGATCGAGCTGTGGCGGAACGCGCGCGACGGGAAGACCGGCACGGCAATGTACGGCGACGTGCCCGCCGCCGTCTTCACCGAGTAGCTGCTGAGCGATAGCTCGCAAATGTCATAGTCGGCATGGCGGAACGCACGAAAGAAAATCTCCTCCGGATCCTGCAACATAAACACCGGGTCCACGCCGTCGATCTGGACGTCGCCGTCGATCAGCGGACGCATCCGGTCGTAGTTGCCCACGGCGATGGAAAGTTGAAGCTTGCTCATTCCTGTTCCCTTCTCACAATGAAAATTCCTGGTGTCGCACCCAGCGTCGGGCGTTACGATGCTCGCCGCTCGCGCGGAACCCCCAGAAGCACGGCGATGCCGCCTACAAACGTAAACAATGCGACCAGCAGGATGCCCGCTGAAAAGCTGCCGCTCACGCTCTTCACCCAGCCGAGCACGATAGGCGCGAAGAAGGCGCCGACTTGCCCGAGGCTGCTGATCACACCAATACCGCCGGCGGCGGCCGTGCCTTTGAGGTACGTCGGCGGGATAGTCCAAATAATCGCTGCGGCCGCGAAATAACTGATCGAGACGAGACTCAGGCATCCGATCGCAGCGAGCCAGTTATGCGTGACCAGGGTGAGGAGCACAGCGCCTGCCGCGCCTGCTGTCGTCACACTGACGAAGTGCCAGCGGCGCTCGAGGCGCAGGTCCGAGCTGCGCGCGATGAACAACATGGCAACGGCGCCGACGATGTAAGGCAGGGCCGACATGAAGCCGATCTGCAACAGGTTGGAGACGCCTGCCTGTTTGATGATCGTCGGCGTCCAGTAGTTAAGGATGGTCCCGCAAATGGGCACCGTGGCCCAGCCTGCAGCAATCACGTACACGCGCGGGTCGCGCAGTGCGGCGAGCAGATTGCTCGGCGCGTCGTGCGGCTTGCTGCGGCTTTCTTCCTCCAGTGCGCCAATGACGAGACGCTTTTGCTCATCGGTCAGCCACGCGGCCTCCTGCGGTCTGTCGATCAGATAGAAATACGCAACGACGCCTGCAATCACAGCCGGCAATCCTTCGAGAAAGAACAGCCACTGCCAGTTGCGAAAACCCCAGACGTCCATGAAGTTTTGCAGGATGTAGCCGGAAAGCGGTCCGCCGACGATCCCCGCAACCGCAATCGCCAGCAAGAATCGCGACGTGATGCGAGCACGGCGTTTGGCCGGGTACCAGTACGAGAGATAGAGGATGATCCCGGGCCAGAAGCCCGCCTCCGCCGCGCCGAGGAGTGTTCGGGCGAGGTAGAACTGCCAGGGAGCGGTCATGAACGCCATCGCAGTGGAGATGCCCCCCCACAGCAGCATGATTCGCGTGACGGTCTTGCGGGCGCCGATGCGACGGAGCAAGAGCGTGCTCGGCACTTCGAGCAGGATGTAGCCAATGAAGAACAGACTCACCCCAAGGCCGTAAGCGGCGTCGCTCATACCGAGATCGTGCTTCAGCTGCAATTGCGCGAAGCTGACGTTGACGCGGTCGAGATAGTTAAGGACCCAACAAAAGAAAAGGAAGGTCATCAACCTCAGCGTGATCTTGCGGTAAGTCGCCTCCTCGGCCGCCGAGTCGGCTACGGCAGGCAGGGGTACGTCCCCAGAGTGCAACGTTGAATGTGCCATGTCTCAATGTCTCCGAATTTCATTTGTGATGCCGGCTGGAACAGGCGTTCCCCCATCACATAATTAGATTTCTAATCTTAAGGTTACGGCGGCTTTTTGTCGCTGGCAAGCACGGGTTTATACCGAGAGTAAGGTCGCGAAGCGTCGCGCGTCTTGACTTGATAAATTAGAGATCTAGTAATAATATACGATTCATGTTGAGGCAACGCAGCGCCGGATCGGCCAGAAGGAGACAGATATGACGACACCCCAGGAAGACGGCTTTCTTCGTCTGAAGATTGCGGGCAAGGAGAAGATCGCCCGTGACATCTGGCGCTTTGATCTGACCGACCCGCAGGGCGCGCCGTTGCCGCCGTTCGAGGCGGGCGCGAACTTGACCGTTGTGGCCCCCAACGGTTTGCGACGCAGCTATTCGCTGTGCAACGACTCGCAGGAGCGCGATCGTTACGTCATCGCGGTGAAGCGTGACAGCAACGGACGCGGCGGCTCGATGAGCTTCGTCGACGACACGGCAGAGGGCGACGACGTGGATGTATCTCTGCCCCGCAATGAATTTCCGCTCGACGAACGGGCAAAGTCGTTCATTCTCGTCGCAGGCGGCATCGGGATTACGCCGATGCTGTCGATGGCGCGACAGTTGCGAGCGGAGGGCCTGCGCTCGTTCAAGCTGTACTACCTCGCCCGCGATCCGGAAGGCACGGCGTTCGTCGATGAACTCAGCAGCGACGAGTGGCGCTCGGACGTGACGATTCACCACGATCACGGCGATCCGTCGAAAGCGTTCGACTTCTGGCCTGTGTTCGAGCGGCCAAAGTCAGCGCATGTGTACTGCTGCGGCCCGCAGGCGCTGATGGACACCGTGCGGGACATGACGGGTCACTGGCCGTCGGGCACCGTTCACTTCGAGAGCTTCGGTGCGAGCAACGCGAATACGCGCGAGAACACGCCGTTCACCGTGCGGCTTGCCCGCACCGGTACGTCGTTCGACATTCCCGCCAACCGCTCGATCCTCGACGTGTTGCGCGACGCAAACGTTCGCGTGCCGAGTTCGTGCGAAAGCGGCACCTGTGGTTCATGCAGAACTGGGCTGTGCTCAGGCGAGGCGGATCATCGGGATCTCGTGTTGCGCGACGACGAGGAGGAGACGCAGATCATGGTCTGTGTATCGCGCGCGAAATCAGCGGAGTTGGTGCTCGATCTCTGAGCCGCAAGCGAAACCCATCTCTTGCGCCTCATCGGGGCCGAGGTGATCTGCTCAGCTATATCTGGGCCAGAGCAGAAGTGATTGAAACTTGTCGTCGCATTATCGCAATGACGTCATTGGCTAATGCACAGTGATTACTTCGGCCATCGCCAGGTCGGTTCGCTCAGGTGCTCGGCAAGGTAGTCTGACAACGCGCTCACCTTCGCTGGCCGCGCCCTCGCAGACGGTGTGACGAAGTACAGGCCGCCCTTCGTCAACGACCAGTCGGTGAGGATCGCCTCGAGCCGTCCGTCGCCCAGATATTCGCCCGCGATGAATTCCGGCAGCTCTGCGATGGCGAGCCCTTCCAGCAGCATCGGCAGGAGCGCATCGGAATTGGTCACCCGCAGCGGGCCGGTCGGCATCACCGGTTGCTCGTCGCCAGCGTCGTTGGTGAAGCGCCAGACATCGCTGCGCGCGCGATACGCATAGGACATGCAGGGCCGGCCCACAAGCTCACGCGGATGCACCGGCCGTCCCTCGCGCGCCAGATAGGCCGGCGACGCGACGACATATTGCGTGACCGCACACAGACGCCGCGCGACCAGCGCCGAATCGGGCAGCGCGGCGATTCGCAGTGCGGCATCGAACCCTTCGGCGACCAGATCGACCGTCGAATCGGCCAGATGCAGATCGACTTGCACGTCTGGATAGCGGCGGAAGAATTCCGGCATCAGCGGCGCAACCCACCTCAGCCCGAACGACATGGGCACCGCCAGTCGCACGAGCCCGCGAGGCTGCACCGACAATTCGCGGGCGGCGCCTTCCGCGGCCTCGGCCTGCCGATAGATCTCGCCAGCCTTCTCGCACAGCGTCCTGCCGAACTCGGTCAGCGCGAGCTGGCGCGACGTGCGATTGAGCAGCCGTGCGCCCAGGCGGTCCTCCAGACGTGCGACGCCGCGCGACACGGTGGCGACCGACACCCCCATTTCGCGCGCAGCGGCCGCGAACGAGCCTTCCTCGGCCACCTTGGCAAACATCGCGAGCCCTTCGAAATCAGGCAGCTTCGACATAATTCCCCATCATTTCAAATTTGCAACGTTGGTTTGCAATGCATTCTATTTCGAAAAGGTCGAGCCATCGATATTCTCCTTACATCGCAGCAAACAATCCGCCGCGAACGCCGCATACCGGCGCCACCGATCGACCCAACACACCGAAGGAGCAACACCATGGCACGCAAGCTCGACAACAAGATCGCCCTCGTCACCGGCGCCACCAGCGGCATCGGTCTGGCCACCGCGCAACGCTTTTCCGCCGAAGGCGCGCACGTGTATCTGACCGGCCGCCGTCAGGCCGAACTCGATGCGGCCGTCGCATCGATCCGTGAAGCCGGCGGCACGGCCACCGGCCTGCGCGTCGACTCGACGAAGCTGGACGAGCTGGATTCCCTGTACGCGCACATCGGCGAAGCGCACGGCCGTCTCGATGTGCTGTTCGCGAACGCTGGCGGCGGCTCGATGCTCGCGCTCGGCGAGATTACCGAGGCGCACTATGACGAAACATTCGATCGCAACGTGAAGGCCGTGTTGTTCACGGTGCAGAAGGCGTTGCCGCTGTTGGCCGACGGTGCGTCGGTGATCCTAACCGGCTCGACGGCTGGCAGCTCGGGTACCGCGGCGTTCAGCGTGTACTCGGCGTCGAAAGCGGCGGTGCGCGCGTTTGCCCGCAGCTGGATTCTTGACCTGAAGCCGCGCCGGATCCGCGTGAATACGATCAGCCCGGGTGCGACCCGCACGCCCGGTCTGCTCGATCTGGCTGGCGACGACGCCGCGCAACGGCAAGGTCTGGCTGATTACCTTGCCGCGCAGATCCCGCTGGCACGTCTCGGCGAGCCGGAGGAAATCGCAAGCGCTGCGCTGTTTCTCGCCTCCGACGATGCAAGCTTCGTGAACGGGACCGAGCTGTTCGTCGACGGCGGTCAACAACAGATCTGAACGAAGCAAGCGTCGAGGCCGACGGCCCACATCGCGTGGCGCAGTCGGCCTCCTTGGGAGGCTGTATCGTGACTGAACATCGGCCTTTTACTTCATTGGGCGCGTCACGCATGAGGACGATGCGGGGCAATCGTGCACGTCTCGTCGTAGACAGCGTGCATGCCATGCATGCGGGTACGGGCACTCATCACGCCGAGCGCAACGACGAAGACGCACTTGCGCGGATGTTTCAAATCTGGCTGCAGCCGCTTGCGCCAGGCGGCACGCCGCGCTGGGCGATGGGGAGTTGCTCGAAGGCGCAACCCGACGTGCGGTTCGTGACCCTCGCGAGCGGTGATCCGGCCGACGTGCGAGCAGGTGCATTGCCGATCGATGCCGATGCGCGCGTAGGGATCGCGACGCTGCGCGAAGGGGTATCGATGCGCCTTGCGTTGGATTTACCGCAATCGGCTTATGTCGTAACCGACCACGGTCGGATCGACATTGCAGGAATACGGCTTGAACCGCGTGCTGGGGCTATAGCAGGCTGTTGAAGTGTCCCTGTCGTGGCGCGGCGGTACCTTCCCAAAGAGCCGTCACGCCGATTCGGGTCATGTCGTTTTGATGTTGGATTTCCTAAATTCGAACCGATTCGATGTCATTCGCTCACCCACTGTCGCCTGTACGCCGCTTTCGCTGCGAGCGTTCGCATGCGCGTGAGGTTATAGGCGGCCTGCGTCAGCAGGAACAACTGCTCGACTCGCTCGCGCCCGCGACACATGACCTGCCGAATCCGGCCAACCGTCTTGCCCCAGCCGAACACCTGTTCGATACATTTGCGTTTGCGCTGACTGACCGCATAACCAGCCCAGCGAGTCGTGCGACCGTCGATGGCCGAACCACCCGCGCGCGCGTCGTTTTGTGCAACATGTGGCGTCATACGATTGGTTCGGCACGTAGCGACGAATCCCGCTGTGTCGTAATTTTTGTCGGCACCCACCGTAATCGGCCTATCGGCAAGGCGCGCCGCATCGGCGAGCATATCGGCTGCTGCGTCACGTTCGGCCGTACCGTTGGCTTGCGTCACCTGCGCGTTGACCACCAGTCCGTGCCGGTTGTCCGTAAGCACGTGCCCCATATAGCAAAGTATCGCGCCGGTGTTGCGATTCTTGCGGAACAACTTCGCCTGGCTATCGCTGCTCGATTCGTGCGTCTCGTTGCTGCGCTTCTCGCCGTGCCAATCCTCGCGCTGGCGAACACCGCCCCCAGGCGGCGTATCGTCATCCGACTTGCTCTTTCGCACGAAGCTTTTATGGCCCGCCCACGCCTGAATCGACGTGCCGTTGACGCTGAAGTGCTCGCCCGAGAGATGACCGCGTGCATGCGCCGTCTCTACCGTCTCGTTAAACAAGCCCACGATGACATCGTGCACGAGCACTCGGTCGCGGTTCTTGCTGAACGTCGAGTGGTCCCACACCGCATCGTCCATCGCCAAGCCGACAAACCAACGAAACAGCATGTTGTAGGAGATTTGCTCCATCAGCATGCGCTTGAGAGCGTCGTTCAACCAGAGGCGAATCGGTCGCAGTGGGTGATTGGCCGGCACGAAGTCATCGAGCTTCGCCATCGTGAACATCGTCTCGGTGTAGCCGTCCGCTCCGCGCATCCCTTCGCTCCCAGTGTTGGTCGATTCCTTCGTTCAACGTACCCCGCACGCTCCGAAGACGTCTACGAAAGGCTGGTCGGTCCAGCCACCGCGTACTGGAGGTTGAAAGCACCTGAAGTCCGAGCTGCTCTGCAATTGGCAGATGCTGGGTAAGCGTGCGCACAAGGCCGCGCGCAGCCACGACGATTTCTGCTCGGGTGCTCATCCTACCCGCAAGGCAGCACATCGTAACGGGCTGCAGATGTATGTCTGACCGCTATTCAGCCAGATAGCGACGCGTTTGGCAGCTTCACTTCGCGCAACTTGGTGGCAGCTGCAGCGGCCGACTGCTACTACCCTGTTCGGTTTATTCTTGAACCGGCGGAAACTTGTGAGAATCCTGACTCTTTGGCGAGTTCTGCTGCGACGGTTGCCTAGCATTTTTCGCATCATGAAAAATTTCCTTTCCAAAAACTTTTTAAGAAACTTTTTGCCGGTTTTTCACAGGCACTGCCATTGGTAGTTATCAGGCGTTACCAGGGGAGGGCGTATGGCCCAGAAGTTGACAAAGAAGACGCTTGCTGGCCAGCCGTTCGAACGGCGACAGCAGGTTGAGGCGGAGCTGGCCGAGATGCGCAAGCTGGGGCCGACGGAACTGATTGACCGTCTGCGTGGCTCCTCGCGGGGCGCGCAGGGGCGTTGCAGTGTCGAGGCGATGGTTGCACTCATCCGGGACGGGCAGCCTGAGCCTGTGCTCAATGAGCTCGTCAGTCGCGTGCTGAGCCGGTTTTCGACCGTCGCTGCACACAAGCTCCATGTTCGCGGCATGTATTCGCAGGAGGCTCTGGAAAACGTCAACAGTGCATTTGGTGAGGCACTGGCGTTCGACATCGTGACCAAGTCTGAAAGCCTTGATTTCTTTGAGGTCGCGTTCTCCAAGGCGGTCGCTGGCTTTATACACAGCGAAGTGCGGCGCGAAAAAAGCAGGAGGCAACGCTATGTCTCGACGACCTCGAAGGACGACGAAGAGGAGTCCGCCTCTGACGACACCGACGCATTTAGAGACGTCGACAAGCTTCCACCCGGGTGGTTGTCCGACCCAGAACGGGGCGCGCTCACCGAGCAGCTCCTCACGCAAATTGGCGCACTACCCGAGAAACTGCGGAAGGTCGCCATCCTGCTCGGCCTCGGCGTACAGATTGAATCGATTGACCCAAGCGAGACGACGATTGCAGAAGAATGCCAAATCAAACGTCGGGCGGTTCAGTACCGTCAGGACCAGGTCGTAGAGAAGCTCGCAAACTTCAAGGAGTAACAGATGACCAACATCAAGCAGAGCAAGCCGCAAGTCGACGAAGTCCTGATGCAATTCGCGGCTGAGCAGAGTCTCCCCACGGCGGCCCAATTGCATCGATACATCGAGGCGTTCCCGCAGTTCAAGGAGGAACTTGTCGAGTTCGCCGCGTCACTCGTGGAGGATGAGTTTCACGACAAGCCCGTTGAAACGCAGGCGAGCGAGGCTGCGGCCCAGCTCGCGGTAAGTCATTTCCATAATTTTCGGTATGAATTCGCAAAGAAGGGCGCATCGGTGCCGTCGGCGAAGGCCGAGAATCCAATTTCCCGGTTGTCCCGGGGTGAGTTCGGGCGACTGGTGGAGAGACTGCAGTTGCCAAAGCAGGTTGTGACAAAGCTTCGGGACAGACAGATTCGATACGCCACCATCCCTGGACGTCTGATTGGTGAGCTGGCTTCGGCTTTGGAAGTTACCAGGGACATCGTCACTGCACATCTGTTGGCAAGCCCCCAAATGGCTAGGCTCACGACTTCATCCCTAAGCCAGGGTGAGCCTCGGGAGACCCGGCAGGAGTCTTTCGCGGAGGCGCTGACATCAGCTAATCTATCTACCGAGGAGGTATCCGAGGTGATGAACCGCTTTTCGGATGAAACTTGAGCAAGCAAATCTGAATATCTGACACCAGTCCTGTAGTTTGTCTGACTCCGTTCGGAGCTTTCGTCGGCCCTGAAGATATAAGTCTTGCGATTGGTCACTGAAATGTTTCTTCGATATTTCAGTGACCAAGACACGCTAGCGGTTGAAAGCCTTCCAACTGCCCCCCCCTTCTTCCTCCTGCTTCTGTTCCTGAGAACGCCGCGGTAGTCACTATGACGGCGCGGACCGCTGCCAACCTGCGACCCAACCTCCGTCCGGGACCATCCGCGCCACCCATAGCTCTCGCTTAAGCATTGCCGAATTCCGTCCGTCGCGGCCAAACCGCTACTGACGGGTTCGTCGATGGTTGCGTATGGCTCGCGCTGTCGGCCAGCTGGAGGCCGCATTCGCGGCAAAAAAATTTTTCGAAGGTGTTGCCAGTTTGTGGCTGTCACAGCCATATCACTGTTGAAGGGTTCGACGATGGTGAGGATTCTCGCCGTCATGTGACTGGAAGCGCCTTCGCGATGGAAATTTTTTGCGGTTGCATTGCCGGTTTTTGAATGAACCTGCCATAAGTTAGTCAGGGCAATGAGCGGCATCCGCTGCGAAAGCCAATACATTTAGGATTACGTATCATGCCAATTTTCTATCAAATGGAAAACTCGCGTCAGGTTCATACGATGGACCATCCGCAGAGCATCACGCTCGTTGAGATTGTCCACGCCGTTGCTGGCGGCGTGGAGGTGGACCTGAAGGTCTTTGAGGAGGACGGCGACGTCGTGCTGACCGAGGAAATGCTGGTTGAAATTCTTCGCAGCAAGCCGCACCCGAAGCTGCATTTTCACCGTCATCACGAGCTCAAGGTCGTGGTCCACTTTAACGGTCGCGAGGTTTCCCGCCAGGCGCCGCCCGCGATGACGATTCACCGTCTGAAGCAATGGGCGGACAAGGCGTTCGGCATCGACGCCGCGCATGCCGCTGAACACGTGCTGCAACTGAGCGGTACGACGGAGCGCCCTGCTGGCTCGACCCATATCGGCACGCTCACGCACGAGCGCCAGCATCACCTGTCGTTCGACCTCGTGCCTAACGAACGTTTCCAGGGCTAAACGATGAATGCCGCTCAACAGCTGGCGACCCCCGATGCCCGCGCTTTCCAGGCGGACATCGACCGGGCGCTGTTCCAGATGGGGGTGACCGACGGCAAGTGGCGCCTTCTGACGCTCGACTGGCCGCATGCGGTGATAGAGGTCACCGCCGCGGTCGGTTCGTTCGCGTTTCGTTTTGAGCTTTCGGGCTTTCCCGCTCAACCGCCTACCGCGCAGCCATGGGACGCGGCATTGAACGCGCCGCTCGCTCATCACAAGTGGCCGCGCAGCAAGGGGGGGCGGGTAAAGGATGTGTTTCGGCCTGACTGGCTCGGCGGTTCCGCACTCTATCTGGCGTGCGACCGGCTCACCATCCAGGGACACACGAACTGGGTGACGCAGATGCCCGCGAGATTGTGGAAGCCCGACGGGTCGATTGTTCAGTTTCTCGAGGAACTTCATGTCCTTCTCAATTCGCAAGACTTTACGCCGCATCTGGTCGCCGCAGCATAAGTTGGCCTGCTCGGCGGTGCTGTGGCAGGAACTCGTGAAGGACCTTCGCGCGCGCAGCGCAGGCGTTCGCGAAAGCGGTGCCTTTCTGATGGGGCTGTGCGAAGGGGACGTTCGCACGATTCACTCGTACGTCCTCTACGACGACCTTGACCCCAAGGCGCTCGAGTCTGGCTATGTGCACATCGACGGACGGCGCATGGGGCGGCTGTGGGAAATCTGTCGCGAACAGAAGCTGTCCGTCATTGCAGACATCCATACCCATCCCGGTGAGTATGGACAAAGCGATACCGATAGGAAGAACCCGATGGTCGCCGTGAAGGGGCACATCGGGCTCATCCTGCCTGACTTCGCAGCGCGAAAGTTCTCGCGCACGAACATGGGCATCTACGTTTATCGCGGTTCCCACGAATGGGAGACAGTCGGCGAAGCCCGTAACCCCGGCTTTTTCTACATCGGCCTGTGAGGTGAAGGAATGTCGTCCCAATATGACGCCGACGCGCTGCATCGAACCGTAAAGCGGCTAATCGACAGCGGTCAGGCGAAATCCTTTGAAGAAGCACAAGAGATTGCAGAGAAGTATCAGCTGCAACTGGAGCTGACGGCGCCGGCAGATTTTCACGAGCAGGTGGCCGCACTTGCGGTCGTGATGCTCGGTCGCCGCGCCTTTCTCGGCGGCGTGTCGGTGTCAGGCTGCGGCGACGTCATCCTGCATCCTTCGCTTGGTAGTAACCAGTCGCTCGCGAGCGCGCTGTGCGAGGCGGGCGCAATCATCGCTGATGCGGCGCCTGGCCGACCGACCATCGCAATCGGCAGCGTCCGGACGCGAATCGCCCCATTTCACGTGCGTTTGCTCATGTCGGGCTGGCGCGCCGGGACGTCGCCAGCTGACGAGCGCCACAGCATCGACGACGAGACTGGCGGCTACGTCATGCCGCTGACGGCCGTCGCTGCGGCAGCGCTCGCCGTCAGTCAGGCCTTCCAGCATGTCGCAGATACGGTGCCGACGGGTTACGAGCCTGCCGGCATTTCGTTGTGGGCTCCGGCGCAGGCTAACTGGGAGTCTCGCGAATGCGACGGGCCCGTGCTGCAGGTGCTGCCGTCGTCTACATGGTTGCTCGGCCTGGGGCATCTCGGGCAGGCCTTCGCATGGTGCCTGAGCCTGCTGCCGTACCCGAAGGGCGCGCGCGAGCCGCCACACGTTCTTCTGCAGGATGTCGACCGCGTCGGCGTGTCGACTGAGAGCACCTCCGTGCTGACCGCGAAGCAAGACAAGGGGCGAAGAAAAACGCGCGTGGTCGCAGAGTGGCTCGAAAAGCACGGATTTTCCACGGCTATCGTCGAGCGCTATTTCGACGGCGAGACCCGTATAGGACTGGGGGAGCCGTCGTTGCTGTTCTGCGGCGTCGATAACCCGGAGGCGCGCCGTGCGCTCGAAAGCGCGGGCGCAAGCT
Organism: Pandoraea cepalis; assembly: GCF_902459665.1. GTDB lineage: Bacteria > Pseudomonadota > Gammaproteobacteria > Burkholderiales > Burkholderiaceae > Pandoraea > Pandoraea cepalis. The sequence continues at coordinate 65,983 of NZ_CABPSL010000013.1, forward strand.
TCATCGTTGAGGCGGGCCTCGGCAGCCGCCACGACGACTTTCAGAGCGTGCGCCTGCATACCTTCCCTGCGTCGCGCACAACGGCCCAGACGTGGCCGCAGAAGCCGCAAAAGGAGCCCATCATCGAAGGTCTCTATGCCGACCTCCTCGAGAAAGGTGAGCTCGGCCGCTGCGGTGTCGTGGAGCTTGCAGGCAAAGCCGTCGGCGCGGCGTTCGTCGGCGCATTCGCCGCCGCGCTATGCGTTTCCGAGGCACTTCGCGTCCTGCACGGAAGCGCGCCGAGCGAGGTGCTCGACGCCGACATGTTCGCCCTCAGATTTCGCAGCGTGGTCGTCAATGAACACGACTTCAACGCGCTTAACCCCGGGTTCATCGCGGTCTGATAACCCAGCCCTCGTCTTCTGCTGCAAAAACTTTTAAAAGGAAGTGAACAATGAGCAACTTCGATAACACGTCAGTGAGCATCAACGGCAAGAGGAACCACGTCGGTGACAAGGTGAATGTGACCAACAAGGTCACGAACAATAATAGTCACAACCATAACCACAATTACGTCACGAACATGTACCGTGAGCCCCCGCGCGACGGTGGCGGGACGGACAGCGAGTTGCCGGCCGCCGTACTCTTCGGCGCGCTCGCGGTCTGGCAATTCTTTCGCCACTACGAGCAGCTGATGTCGGCGATGCAGCACGCAATCGCTTTGGCCGTGTTGCCGAGCCTCATCGCGGCGGTTATCGCATACATACGGGACAGGGACACGCAGCCGGCAACCATGTCGAGCGTTCCCGCAATCGTTTTCGCACTCGCGGGTTACCTCATGCTCCAGCTGATTGGCCAGAACATCCCGAAGCCGATTGAGGACCTGGCGGCGAACGGTTCGCTCATCGAGTTCTGGCAACGGCTGACTGAATATGGTCGCCACGTCGTCTTGCAGAACAGTGCAGCCATCGTGTTCGTCCTCGTTGCGTCTGTTTCCAACGCGCTCTCGGGGCTGCGCGCCTTCGCGACGACGAACTACGGTTGGTTCGCGTGGCTCTGGAAATTGACGTGGCGCAACTCGCCGCGCCGGCACGTGGTCACGCAGGTGGTGCTCCTGGGCGCAGCGGCGCTCTTCACGTCGGGCAAAGCCATCGCAGCCTGGGAGTGGTGCCAAGAGGCGCTTCGAGGTGCCTTGAGCTAGGTCGCCCATCTGACGCTGGACCGCGGGTCGGCGCATGTCCGGCCCACCAGGAAGGTTGACGGATTGTTCGCGATATAGTCTCATACGCACATTTTCCGCGGACTAATGCACGTGAAGTCTTCAAAGTCGCACTCTTTCGGCACTTTCGTGCAGCTATGCCAGTTCGCGCTCGGCAAGGCAGTTGACCCTCACCTAGTGCTGCAGGCAGCCGATGAACTGGAGCAAGGTGGCGACCTGGGCGGCGCGCAGGCGATTCGCAGCCTGATAAGCACTTCGACGCGCGCAGACGAGAAGCCTGTATCGAGCGGCGTGATTCAGTTGTCTGGCGATGAGCTGACCCGGACCTCTCGTATTCCCGTGGACCGCGAAACTTCCGCGCCTCTGGCGAGCATCATTCACAGCAAATCGCTTCCGGCCGAAGGCCCTATTCTCCCGTCAAGGCTTGCCGGTGGAGTCGACTCCTGGATTGTCGAGTGTCGACGCGCAGCAGAACTTCGTGAAGTTGGCATCGAACCGGCACGGAGCTGCGTTCTGTTCGGCGAGCCCGGCACTGGGAAGACGCAACTTGCGCTATGGCTTGCGGGGCAACTCGGCCTGCCAGTTATCCTTGCTCGTCTTGACGGATTGATGTCTTCGTTCCTCGGCACGACGTCAAGGAACATCGGCAATCTCTTTGATTTTGCCAATCGTCATCGGGCATTGCTCGTTCTAGACGAGTTCGACGCTATTGCGAAACTGCGCGATGACCCTAACGAAGTCGGCGAAATTAAGCGAGTGGTCAATACGCTGCTGCAAAAGCTCGATGAGCGCGCCGAGAGAGGGCTCACGATAGGAATTACAAACCATCCCCAGCTGCTCGACCCCGCAGTCTGGCGGCGTTTCGAGCTCCAGGTCGAGCTGCCGAAGCCCGAGCTGAATGCAAGAATCGAAATCATTGGTCGCTACGCGGAACCGCTCAATTTTAGCCACGGCCAAGCCAAATTGCTGGCCGTGATACTGGAAGGGGCTTCGGGGGCCGAGATTCAGGACGTTGTCAAATCGCTGAAAAAGAGTTGGATTTTAGATGGTCCGAAGCTATCCTTTGCGGAAAGATTGCAGACTGTCATGGGTATTCATGCTGCTCGAGTGCCCAGCGACGCTATTGGCATACTCAATTTGCCATTGCGAGAGCTTGCCCGCGCATTTGCTGAACGCTACGCGTTCAATACCGTGGAGCTCGGGGAAGTTTTTGGAGTCAACAGAACGACAATAAGCCGCTGGGTCGCTTGACCCGGTTCCGGGGAAGGTGATGGCTGGGGATTATCCACTTTTATACGTACAGAACCCGAAGGTTCTACGTCAACCGCGCAAAGTTAATCCAGGTAGCAAGAAGACGGATTTCTTTGCTGACCGTGACGCGGCGTTCGCCGAGCTTCGCGCGTCAGTAACCTCGAGCCTGAAGGAAATTCAAGGGCAATTGCGGCAAAACTCCGCAAGATTTTGCTCTTCGGGATTCGTCAAGGTTCGACTCCAAGAGAAGGCGTGGGCGAAAACCCACCGTCCGGTTCGTAAGCTCTTCACGCCGGACAGTGCACCCGTTGTCGGGGGCGATGACATAGGGGAGCTTATCGTCCGCACGAGCGCAACAGGGCTGGGTGATGTGCTTACTAGCGTCGGACGGGCCGATAACGCTACGACTCGCAAGCGTGATAAGCACGGCGAGTGGGTCGTCAACCCCAATCGCGAGCGCTCTGAGGTCGGCGCGCTCGAGAGTCTTCGCCTTTGGTCATCAGCAGACAGGCGGCTACCGGACGCCGAATATGCCATTTCGACATTTGCTGAAACGGGCTTGGCGCCGATGTACGCAGTGCGCCTTTTTGAGCCCATCACGTCATCTCTCGAAAAGCTAAACGCCGGGAAAGGGAGTGCGACATTCAAGGATGACCCGGCAGATTCATTCGTTCGCTCATTGAAGGATTTATCGCAGAAACTCGGAATATATGTCGTCCTTGATGAGACCCTACCTACGATTCATCTCGCGTACATTGGACTGACCGATTCCCCTGGATTCGCTGTCATCCGAGGCATTTCAGAGCTCTCGAAATTCGGCGACCAGTTCATAGCCGATGGCGACTATTCAGATGACTCCCACCATCGGCTGCTTGCTTTTCTCGGCGAGCATCCGAATGTGCGTACTGTCTCCGTTCCGCGCATTTTGTCTTCAGACCGGAAAAGCTCTTTTAACGTATCGGCCGTTGCACAACGCGTTCAACGCAGGTCGACCGTCATCTCGGTAACGCCGGCGGATATTCCTCAACCCGAAGGCGGCGTCGCTTACCCAATGGTCGCAGTGGTTGACGGCGGAATCTCGGATAAATTCGCTGCCTGGGTTAAAGGAAGTTACGGAAGGATACCCGCGAGCCAGCGCGACCTGGACCATGCAACGAACATTGCAGGTCTACTTGTCGGCGCGAAACATTTCAATCCGGGTTATGGATCGCGTTTCGAAGAGAACGGATGCTGGCTGATTGACATCGCGCTTCATACGAAGGACGAATACTTCGGAAGACATTATGGCAACGGGTCCGCCAAGTTCATGGACGAGCTTGAGCGCGTTGTCGCGGACTGTCGGGATAAGTACGGGGTACGTGTATTCAACTTCAGCCTCAACAATAAAGAGGACGTGATACCTAACGCGTTTAGCGAGGAGGCGACGCGGCTCGACAAGATTGCTCGTGAGCATGACGTATTCTTTGTCATCTCTGCGGGGAATGTCCGGGACGAAGACAGGCGCCCAGAATGGGACAAGGTGATTTCGGTTGCCGCGGCGCAACTCATTGAAAGCAAGTCGGACACCCTTTGGGGGCCGGCAGACTCGTTGTTAAACATCTCCGTCGGCGCGATGAATGGTGCTGGCGTTAGAGGTTGTCTGCCTGATGTGCCGGCACGTTACAGCCGACGTGGCCCCGGTGTGCGAGGTTCGGTAAAGCCAGACGTTAGCCACATTGGGGGCGCGGACGGCAAGGACGACCTATCCGGGCTCTCAAGCGTTTCAGAAGACGGTATGTTGGCCGCGGTGAAGGGTACAAGTATGGCGGCTCCCTTGGTCGCTAAAACTCTGGCAGCACTCGATATGGAGCTCGCTGGAGTCGCGCCGCGCGAAGTCGTTCAAGCACTCTTTCTTCACAATACCTACTTCGAGAAGGCGTTTCAAAGCCAGCAGGCTCGACGCATCGGCCGCAGCCTGATTGGTTTCGGGTATCCGCGCGCGAGCCACCAGTCCCTCCAACTCGACAGGCATACGTTCGGTGTCGTCGTGTTTGACAGTCTGCACGTTGACGAGAACACAATCATCGACTTCAGCTGGCCCAGGGAACTCGTTGATTCCGAAGGGCGGTGCCGCGGTGTTGCACGCCTCACACTCGTCTATTCGCCCCCGCTCGATTTCAAGTACGGCGCAGAGGTCGCACGCATCAATCTGGAGCCGGCGCTCCGACAGCGTGTACCGAACGTCAAGGCTTCGCGTGCTGACGACGAAGACGTCGAATCTGACGATGACGAGGATGCAGGAAAGGCCGGATGGACCGGACGTGCGAAGCCGGTCCACGCTCATGGCCTAAAGCGTACTTCACGAGAGGCTGCGCTTCTCGTGGACGGATTGAAGTGGAGTCCGGTGAAGGTTCTTGAGGGCAATTTCCGCGGCGTCGGTCGCTCGCATGAGTGGCGGCTGAGCGTCAATTACCTATTGAGAGACCAAGCCGAGTTTCCCAAGGATGGGATTCCGTTTGCGGTCATTTTGACAATCTCTGACCCCGATGGGACCGCCAACGTGTACGGTGACCTCGCTCAGGAACTGGTGGCTACGTCCGCAGTGCGAATGAATGACATTCGTGCTGCAATGCGGATTCGTCCGCAGGCTCGATAACAAAATTCTGAAAGCAAAGAAATGTCTGAACAAAGCAAGCGATATATTGTTTTGGCTAAGGCCGACGAAGAGACGGAGTTCGTCGGTCCGTTTGCGCAATCTGGCCGCAAGCAGGGATTCCTGCGTTCGCTCCTCTCCAAGGCTTTCCCGCAAGGAGCACAGGTTCCTGTCACCACATCGTCTGTTGATGAGAACGTCACGGTTCTGGAATTGACAGATGAGCAGGCTCGAGCTTTTGAGACCGCAAACGCTGGCGTAGCTCTTCATCCCGTCCGCACCTACAGCCTCGCCGCTGTTGATGTTGAGAGCGTCCTGAGTGCACAAGCGCCGTTTGATTTCAGTGGATTCTCGTGGACCGCAGGTGGCTCCTTCAAAATCAAGGTAGCCGACACAAGCGGGCGCCCGATTTCGAAGGTTCCAGTAACGCTGAAGGAAGTGGGCGTTGAAGACCCACACGTTGCTCTCACGAATGCGCGTGGACACGCGACAATTGACACCAAGAGCGGGCTGGCGGAGTTTATCCTGGTTGCTCCCTTCTCGGACTACTGGACTGAGCTCCGGCGCGGCGTAACTTCGTCGAAGGTGGTCGAGTTCGCCCTGCATGGCTTATCGCCGGCTTCGGCAGACTGTTTGAAGTATCACTGCTCCGATGCGCTTTGCCCGGAAGCTTGCGAACCCAATGCGTCAAAAATCAAAGTCGCGGTCATTGACAGCGGCGTTGATACGCACTGCGACCTTACGAATGTGACCGACCGCACTTCTTTCACACAAGCCGACGAGGATGATGACCTTGGTGACAACGGGACCGGGCACGGGACCCACGTCGCCGGAATCATCGGTGCCTGTGGTGTTGCAAAGGGACTGGCGCCGAACGCCGAATTGATTAGCATCCGGGTATTTGAGCGCGATTCTAGGACAACTGATACCACGTATGTGTACGATGGAATCAAAGCCTCGGTCGACGCTGGCGTTGACGTCATCAATCTGAGCCTCGGCCAAGGAGACGAGGACGCGGTGCTTCAGGCTGCAATTGAAGATGCTGAGGCTGCTGGTATTTTGGTCGTGGCAGCATCAGGAAACGACGGTAGTAGCGTCCCACAGTATCCGGCAGTCTATGCAAGCGTTGTTTCAGTAGCGGCGCTAGGTCGACATGGAACATTTCCTGTTACATCGGCGCATACGGTGCATCAGTCCCGTTCGGTCGGCGATGACACGGCCGACTATGTTCCAGACTTCTCAAACTGGGGGAAAGTGGACCTTGCGGCTCCTGGCGTAGCGGTCATTTCGACCATCGGGACAAGCGGGTATGCTGCGCAGGATGGGACGTCAATGGCGTGTCCAGTGGTCTCAGGTCTAGCGGCCAGGCTGCTGGAGTCGTCACCCAAGTTGAAAGGCCGGTCGCGCAGCCCTGAGCGCTTGGCCGATTTGAAGGCGTTGCTATACGACCAGTGCAAGTCGCTGGGGTTCAAGGCGCCCGATGTCGGGAAAGGGTTGCCTCACATGGGTGGAGGAGCGTCATGAGTCGCTTTGTGCTGGTATTCAGAGGTCCAGGAGAGATTCCGCAGGACGAGCTTCGATTGATTTGCGAGCATGCTGGCGCAAGGATTCTTGACATGCGACCGTCAAAGGCCGTGGTGCTTGAGGTGGACGGGCCCGCCGTCAACCTGTTAGCAGACGTCAGGAAACTGAAACACTGGATAGCCAGCGAGCAAAGGACCTACAGGCTTGCTTGACCAGTAAATATACCCACCGGGCCCGTCCAACTTCTGGGGTTCAGTTCAAAGGGGTCAGATTTCAACCGACGTTGACATCAATCTCCTTCAGGACTTGGATATCGAGTGCCTGCTCATTCCACGTATCGCGGCCTCCGTACGCCCGGTACGACTGGCGGCGAGCATCTTGCCGCTGGACCACGGCATCAATATTGTCCGGGCGGGCGACTCAACCCTGGACCAGCTCGAAGCGGCGCTCATGCATCCAGAGTCGGAGGCTTGGAGGCTTGCTCGTGCGCCGCGGCTGGAGAACGGCTACTTTTCGCTCACAACCACTCTGCTTCGCTCGCTGCCCGTCAATCTCTGAGGGATGCGGGCCTTGCGCGAGCAGTGTCGCGCCGCCGGCTGAGCCAACGGGTCATCTTGCAAGATACATACACCGAAGCCGCGGTCACGGCCAGGGCGATACCCTCCTGAACATAGGGGTCTCTCAATAGCGACGTGCCAAACTCGCGAGCACGCGCGAGAGGTGCTGCCCGGGCCGGTGCCTGGACGTCCGGCTCAGGCAGCACAGGCCCTGAGCTTGTTGACCCCAGCGCGCCAAAGGTCGGCCCACAATAGGCCACATCGGCGGCGCTCTCATTGCCGCTGCCGAACATCGGCTCCTGGTACATCCGCTCCAGATAATCCATAATTTCCCCCCTCAAGCTTGGTTAACCCCGGCCAACCACCATAGCAGATACAAACCCGATTTTGGGTTTTCGCCCGACGGATTCATTTCGCGCCAGTTTTCTCGGAATTTCCGGCTTAAATCGGGCGACTTCCGCTAGCAGGATTAGAAGTGGCTACGCTGCGAAATCAATCACTTGCAGAAGAATAACGACTTCTCCCAACGATATTTCGCCGCTCGGTAATCGCGTCTAATCCGTATTGCCACAACCAGCCGCCGCGGTTACCGCTCTTCGCCCACCGTCACCGACTTCGCCAGATTCCGGGTCTTGCCCTCATCCACTGAAAAACGCAGAGACCGGGCTTACGCGAAGCTAAAGAGCGTCGGTGCCGGTCAATGAATCCTCGATAAGCTCAAACTACCAAAAGAAAAGACCCATAAGTTTCTTAACTTATGGGTCCTTTTTTCTCAGATTATGCGTCTATCTGCAAACACCATCAAACATCAATATTCCCAGCCCGCAACGCATTCGACTCAATAAACGCGCGACGCGGTTCAACATCATCACCCATCAACGTCGTGAAGATCCCATCCGCAGCGATCGCGTCTTCGATCTGTACGCGCAGCAGGCGGCGGACCGTCGGGTCCATCGTGGTGTCCCACAGTTGGGCCGCGTTCATCTCACCCAGCCCCTTGTAGCGCTGCTTCGAGACGTTGCGCTCCGCATCCGCCATCAGCCACTTCATCGCCGCCTTGAAGTTCGACACCGACTGTGACTTCTCGCCACGTCGAATCGTCGCCCCTTCACCGATCAAGCCCTTGAACGTTTCCGCCGTCTTCTGCAACTGCGCATAGTCCGCCGTTTGCAGGAAGCCCTGGTCGATCACGCTCAGCTTCACGTTGCCATGGTGACGACGCTCCACGCGCAATGCCGCCACCGGTTCCGCATTCTCGACGTCTTCCATCACCGCCGTAATCGTGATCTCCGGTGCCAACGGATCGTCGCTCAGCGCCGCCTGCAACGCCGCAGCCGTGCGCTTCGCCGCTTCCTCATTGTCCAGCTGGATCTCCACGCCTTCCGTCACCGCAGTAAGCACTGACGCCTCGTAAATCCGGCTCAGACGATCGATCACGCCATCGGCCAACTGGTAGCTGCGCGTCAACTCGCCCAGCGCATCGCCAGCAATCGGCGCTGCCCCCGTCGACGGCGTCAGCTCGGCATTGTTCATCGCCAGCTTCAACATGTACTGCGCCAGCTCGCCTTCGTCCTTGATGTAACGCTCGTCCTTGTTGTGCTTGACCTTGTACAGCGGCGGCTGCGCGATATACACATACCCCCGCTCGATCAGCTCCGGCACCTGACGGTAGAAGAACGTCAGCAACAACGTGCGGATGTGCGCGCCGTCCACGTCAGCATCGGTCATGATGATGATGCGGTGATAACGCAGCTTGTCGATGTTGTAGTCGTCCTTGCCGATGCCGCAACCCAACGCGGTGATCAGCGTGACGATCTGCTCGCTCGAAATCAGCTTGTCGAAACGCGCCTTCTCAACGTTCAGCACCTTGCCACGCAACGGCAAAATCGCCTGGAACTTACGGTCGCGCCCCTGCTTCGCCGATCCGCCTGCCGAGTCGCCCTCGACCACGTAGATCTCGCACAGCGCCGGATCCTTCTCCTGACAGTCCGCCAGCTTGCCCGGCAGACCCACGCCGTCGAGCACGCCCTTGCGACGCGTCATCTCGCGCGCCTTGCGCGCCGCATCGCGCGCCCGCGCCGCTTCAACGATCTTCGAGCAAATGATCTTCGCGTCGTTCGGCGTCTCCTGCAGGAATTCGTCGAGCGCCTTCGCCACGTATTCTTCCACCGGCGCACGCACTTCCGACGACACCAGCTTGTCCTTCGTCTGCGACGAGAACTTCGGCTCCGGCACCTTCACCGACAACACGCACGTCAAACCCTCGCGCATGTCGTCGCCAGTCGTCTCGACCTTGGCCTTCTTCGCCAGCTCGTTCTCGTCGATGTACTTGTTGATCACGCGCGTCATCGCCGCACGCAAACCCGTCAAGTGCGCGCCGCCATCTCGCTGCGGAATATTGTTCGTGAAGCACAGCACCGTCTCGTTGTAGCTGTCGTTCCACTGCATCGCAACTTCCACGCCGATACCGTCGCGCTCACCCGTGACGTGGAAGATCGTCGGATGCAAGACGGTCTTTGTCTTGTTGATGTACTCGACGAAGCCCTTCACGCCGCCGCCAAACGCGAAATCGTCTTCCTTGCCCGTGCGCAGATCCGTCAGGCGAATACGCACACCGTTGTTCAGGAAGGACAGCTCGCGCATACGCTTGGCGAGAATGTCGTAATGAAATTCGACCTTGCCGAAGATCGTTTCGTCCGCGAGGAAGTGCACCTCGGTGCCACGCTTGTCGGTGTCGCCCAGCAACTTCAGCGGCGACGTCTCAACGCCATTGACCACCTCAAGCTCGCGGTTCTGCGGCACGCCCTGGTGGAACTCCATGAAGTGCTTCTTGCCGTCGCGGCGCACGGTGAGCTTCAGGTACGTGGACAATGCGTTCACGCACGACACGCCCACACCGTGCAAACCGCCCGACACCTTGTAGCTGTTCTGGTCGAACTTGCCGCCCGCGTGCAGTTCCGTCATCACGATTTCCGCCGCGCTGCGCTTCGGCTCGTGCTTGTCGTCGAACTTGATCCCCGTGGGAATGCCGCGACCGTTGTCCGTCACGGAAATCGAATTGTCCGCGTGAATGATCACGTGGATGTCGTCGCAGTAACCGGCAAGCGCCTCGTCGATCGAGTTGTCCAACACCTCAAATACCAGGTGATGCAGGCCCGTGCCGTCCGACGTGTCGCCAATGTACATGCCGGGACGCTTGCGCACAGCCTCCAGACCTTCAAGGATCTGGATGGAGGCTGCACCATAGCCGCTATCGGCCTGCTTTTGCTGTTCGCTCATGACAATCTTCCGGTTACTGCGTCATTAACTGACGAATTACTGCTTCATGACCTGCCCCCTCCGCGCGCCATCGGCGCCGCAAAGGCGGCTTATCCCGCAAAAGGATAATTCTCTAGAAACGCCAAAGGGGCGCTCGGCCCCTTCGCGCATGTGACGGCGCGTACGGCGGAATATCCGCTCAAATGCGCATCGGCATCACGACATACTTGAATTCGTCGTTGTCCGGCAAGGTGATCAACGCGCTCGAATTGGCATCACCCAGACTCACCTTCACCTGTTCGACCTTGAGGTTCGACAACACGTCGAGCAGGTACGTCACGTTAAAGCCGATATCCACCGACTCGCCCGTGAAATCGATCTCGATCTCTTCCTGCGCTTCTTCGTTTTCCGTGTTGTTCGCGCTGATCTTCAACAGGTTGTCGCTGACCAGGAAACGCACACCCTTGAATTTGTCGGACGTGACGATCGCCGCACGCTGCAACGAACGATGCAACTCTTCACGGCTGATGACGAAGCTCTTGTTATACCCCTTCGGGATCACGCGATTGAAATCGGGGAACTTGCCCTCGACCAGCTTCGATACCAATTCGACGTTCGCAAAGCAGAACTTGACCTGGCTCGGCGCCACGTCGATCTTCACCGGATCGTCGATGTCCTCGAGCAAACGCTGCAATTCGAGAATCGTCTTGCGCGGAATGATGACTTCCTGACGCGCGAACTTTTCGCCGGCAATCGTCGTGTTGCAGTACGCCAGACGGTGACCGTCCGTTGCGACCGCTTCGATCTTCTCGCCCTCGACCACGAGCAGCATGCCGTTCAGGTAGTAACGGATGTCCTGCTGCGCCATTGCGAAGTGCACCATGCCCAACAGTTGGCGGAACGCACGCTGCGGCAGCGAGAAGCTCGCGGCGTAGTCCTTGGCCTCGGCCACCGTCGGGAAATCTTCCGCCGCCAACGTCTGCAACTGGAAACGGCTCTTGCCGGCCTGCACCGTCAGACGCTTGTCCGAGAGCGACAGCGCCACTTCGGCGTCGGGCATGTTGCGCAGAATGTCGAGCAGCTTGCGCGCCGCCACGGTCGTCGCCACGTCATCGGCGCCGGCACCGCAGTCGGCGGTGGTCGTGATCTGCAACTCAAGGTCGGTCGACAGGAAGGAAATGTCCTGTCCGTGCTTGCGAATGAGCAAATTGGCCAGGATCGGCAACGTGTGGCGACGCTCGACGATGCCACTCACAATTTGCAGCGGCCGCAGCAGATTGTCTCGTTGAGTTTTGACCAATTGCATATTTATCCTTCGTAGTAACTGTTAACGGGTGCCAGTTTCTGCTGAAAACCCGAAGATTCCCTTATCGATCAAGTGCTTGCAGAAGGGATAACAGGGCGGAAAACGCTGTGGACGAACCGGGGACGCTTTGTGCGCCGACCCGCTATTGTGCCCGAAAACGCCAGTTTCCCCCAAACCGCCCCCCGCTTATCCACAGGGATGCCGGCGACCCCGCCCGCCACCCCGCGCATCCGCCCGGCTTTACCCCTTGAGCGTCTGCTCCAGCACGTGCAACTCATGATTGAGCTGCGCATCCTTGCTGCGCTCTTCCGCAATCTTGCGTACCGCGTGCAGCACCGTCGTATGGTCGCGCCCGCCAAACAGCTCGCCGATTTCCGGCAGACTCTTCTGCGTCAGCTCCTTCGCCAGATACATGGCGATCTGCCGCGGTCGTGCAATATTGGCCGGGCGCTTTTTCGAATACATGTCCGCGACCTTGATATTGTAAAAATCGGCCACGGTCTTTTGGATGTTTTCGACAGAAATCTGACGATTCTGAACCGTCAGCAGATCTTTCAGCGCTTCCTTCGTCAGTTCGATGGTGATCTCGCGACCGTGGAACTTCGAGTAAGCCAGGATCTTGCGCAGCGCGCCTTCCAGCTCACGCACGTTCGAGCGCAGATGCTTGCCGACGAAGAACGCCACGTCCTCCGACAGCCCCACGCCCTCGACCTGCGCCTTCTTGATGAGAATGGCCACACGCATTTCCAGCTCGGGCGGCTCGATGGCCACCGTCAACCCGGAATCGAAGCGCGAAATCAACCGGTCGTCGATGCCGGTAATCTCCTTCGGATACGTGTCGCTCGTGATGATCACCTGCGCACGATTCGCGATCAGCGCCTCGAAAGCGTAGAAGAATTCTTCCTGCGTACGACTCTTGCCCGAGAAGAACTGAATATCGTCGATCAGCAACAGATCGAGCGAGTGGTAGTAGCGCTTGAATTCGTCGAATGCCTTGCGCTGGTAGGCCTTGACCACGTCGGACACGTACTGCTCGGCATGGATGTACCGGATACGCGGATTCTGCTTCTCGGCCAGCAACTGGTTGCCGATGGCGTGGATCAAGTGGGTCTTACCCAGGCCGACGCCGCCGTAAAGGAACAAAGGGTTGTACGACGTGCCGGGATTGTTCGCGACCTGGATCGCCGCGGCGCGCGCGAGCTGATTCGACTTACCGGTCACGAAATTGTCGAAGGTCAGCACGGGATTGAGCTTCGAGCGCTCGTAGATCGACTCGACTTCTCCCAATTGCACTGGCTCTTGCGGCGTCACCCGCCAATTGCGGCGCACCGCGTCGGCCTCGCTCGCTTCCAGATCGGGGCGCTCACCGTCGAGCGACGCCGAATCGGCGCCACGACCGCCGTTCGCGGGAGCCTGCGACGCAGCCACGGCCGGATTCGCACGCGCGCCGCCAACGGGCGCCGGGGCAGGCGCCGCGCTCGGCGCAGGCGTGGGGGCGGGGGTCGACGAAGGCACGCGCATGCCAGCCTTCGGATCGAGTACAAACGTTACTTCGATCGGCGCATTCCAGAAGTCCGACGCCATGCTCTGGATTCGCCCGGAGAACTGGCTCTTCACCCAATCGAGCTTGAAGCGATTGGGTGCGCCGATCTTGAGCGTGCGCGCCTGTTCATCGAAGTCGAGCGGCGCCAGCGGTTTGATCCAGGTACGGAATTGCTGGGGCGTCAGCTCTTGTTCGAGACGTGTCGCGCAGTGTTGCCAGAAGTCATTCATGCAGGGCGTATCCAGGTGGCGCGGGCGCTCGTCCGACTCGTTCGGCCGACGCTCATGCCACCCACTATCCGATACATCAGACATGGGGGCAGAACGTCGCAAACCAAGCCGGCGATCCCGTTCCCGAGCAACGCTCGGACGGCCACGACCGGCCGGGGTCGAGTCAGACCGGCGGCGCATTGCAGGTACCCGGCAAACCACGAACCATGGCGCTGCGTTCGGGTTTTGCCTCGCGCGTACGGCCGGTGTCGGCGCGCGCAGACGACAAAACCCGGCGCGCTGTCCACATGGCGGCGTCACCGGTACTCTGCTGGGAAAAAAAATGATGGGGGATTTTACCGCCAAAGCGTTGGCAAAGCGAGTTATCCACAGGAATGCCCACAGCGCCGGCGTCTCCGGGCGGGCGGGCCGCGTTAACCCGCCTGACTTCGCGCCATCCCTGCATAAATGCCCAGCAAATACGACGATTTGCCGCGACCGCCGGGATATCTTCGTCGTCAGGTGTTTCCCTATCGGCAGAAATCAGCGATTCAAGCGATTTCAGCCATCATCGACCGCCGGAAGGCCGCTGGCTGGCCGATCTCCGCCGGCGACGGTGCCGGTCGCGTACCGGCGTATCGCGTGTCATGGCTAACCTATTGACACACAACGGAAAAGCCGATTAAATAGCGGGTTCGTTAGAAAGATAACCGGATTCTATCCAACTCCCGACGGCTGGGCCGCGCGTGAAAGTCCTTGAATTTGCAGGTTTTCACGGTGTCCATGTGGCGTTTCACGATGCTGCTGCGCGGGAATTTTTTCACACAGTGAGTGCATCATGAAACGTACATTTCAGCCTTCCGTGACGCGCCGCAAGCGCACCCATGGCTTCCTGGTTCGCATGAAGACCCGTGGCGGCCGCAAGGTCATCGCCGCTCGTCGCGCCAAGGGCCGTAAGCGCCTGGCCGTCTAATCGCGGTTCTCGGTCGTACCGCGGTTTGCGCGTCAAATCCGCAAGGCGCGAAGTCCCGGCAATGGGGTTTCCCAAAGCTGCGCGACTTCTCAAAACGGATGAGTTTTCATCCGTTTTTAGTTTGCGTCCTTTGCGCCGCAGCGCGCACTTCGTGTTGTATATGCGTTGGCGCGAGTCTGCGCCGGACGCCCTTGTCGATATCGATGCCACGCCTCATGAGGGCCGCATCGGTATTGTCGTCGGTAAGAAGCACGCGCCCCGCGCGGTCACTCGCAACCTGATCAAGCGTCAGGCGCGCGAGATGTTTCGCCAGCGCCGCACCGCGCTGGCCGGCTGGGACTTCGTGCTGCGACTGACCCGGCGCTTCGACAAGGGGACGTACACGGCGGCGGCCGCGCCAGTGTTGAATACACTGTGCCAGGCTGAATTCGCGCAGCTCTTCGACGCGGCAGAGAAAGCCGCCCGCAAGCGCCGCACGACCGACGCCAAGACAGAAGGTAGTGAGTCCTACACGGTAGCGCCCGACCCCGGGCATGCGCCGCCCAACCGGCCACTTCGGCCGGACTGACAGGCGGAGTCGAGATGCGAAGCGTGCTGTTGTTGCTCCTGCGCGGTTACAAGCTGGTGATCAGTCCCTGGCTGGGAAACCGTTGCCGCTTCCATCCGAGCTGCTCCGACTACGCGCGCGAGGCCATCGTCGAGCACGGTGCCGGTTACGGCACTTATCTCGCGGCCCGGCGTCTATGTCGCTGTCATCCGTTTCACCCCGGCGGTTTCGATCCTGTACCGCCGGCTCGACACGTCTGTCACGCTCCCGATAACACCGACCAAGGCGCCGCCGATACGGCCGCCGGAAGCGGCACGTCGCGAGCCAGGCAGACGGTCTCGTCCGGGCCTGCGGCCGCATCGGCAGTTACGTGCCGCGCGCCGGGCCATTCCTGAGTTTCGTCCACCACGAGTTACCGCATGGACATCAAACGCACCGTTCTCTGGGTCATTTTCGCGCTGTCTGTCGTGATGCTTTTCGACAACTGGCAACGCGCCAATGGCCATTCGTCGCTGTTCTTCCCGACGCCCGAGGTCTCCGCCCCGGCCGCCAAGGGCGGAAGTCCGACGCCGGCCAACGACCTGCCACAAGGTGCCAACGCGGCGCCCGCGGCGGGGAGTGCCCCGGGCAACGCGCCGGCCGCTGCCGCTGCGCAGAATGTCCGCATCACGACCGACGTCTATGACGCCGACATCAGCGCGCAAGGCGGCACCGTGTCGTTCCTGGCGCTCAAGCAATGGCCCGACGCCACCGAGGCCGACAAGCACGTGGTGTTGTTCGACAACACGCCGAGCCAGCAGTATTACGCTCGCACGGGTCTGATCGGCGGCGACTTCCCGAACCACAACGACATCTTCACGCAGGTGCCGGGCCCGACCACGATGACGGGCGACACACTGACCGTGAAGTTCGAATCGCCGGTCAAGGGCGGCCTGCAGTTGGTACGTGCTTACACGTTCCATCGCGGCAGCTACGTGATCGACGTGTCGAACACGATCGTCAACAAGTCCGACGCCGCCATTCAGCCGACGCTGTACATGGAACTGGTGCGCGACGGCCGTGAGATCAGCGGCGCGAAGTTCTCGCACACGTTCACGGGCCCGACGGTCTACAGCAGCGACGAGAAGTTCCAGAAGATCACGTTCAGCGACATCGACAAGGACAAGGCGAAGTACGTCAAGCAGTCGAGCGATGGCTGGATCGGCATGGTGCAGCATTACTTCGCCACGGCCTGGATTCCGAAGGAAGGCGCCAAGCGTGACAACTACATCGGCAAGCTGGACAACGGCCTGTATCGCGTGGGCGTGAAAGAACCGCTCGCGAGCATTCCGGCCGGTGGCAGCGAGACGGTCGATGCGCGCTTGTTCGCCGGTCCGCAGGAAGAGCACATGCTCGAGCAGATTGCGCCCGGCCTGGAGCTGACGAAGGACTACGGTTACTTCACGATCCTCGCCAAGCCGCTGTTCTGGCTGCTCTCGAAGCTGCATGGGCTGATCGGCAACTGGGGTTGGGCGATCATTGCCGTGACCGTGATCATCAAGCTGGTGTTCTTCCCGCTGTCGGCCGCGAGCTACAAGTCGATGGCGCGCATGAAGGAAATCACGCCGCGGATGCAGGCACTGCGCGAACGCTACAAGAGCGATCCGCAGAAGATGAACGCGGCCCTGATGGAGCTGTACAAGACCGAGAAGGTCAATCCGTTCGGCGGCTGTATTCCGATCGTGATCCAGATTCCGGTGTTCATTGCCTTGTACTGGGTGCTGCTCTCGTCCGTGGAAATGCGCGGTGCGCCGTGGTTGGGCTGGATTCATGACCTCTCGACGCAGGATCCGTATTACATCCTGCCGGTGCTGATGGCCGTGTCGATGTTCATCCAGACGCGTTTGAACCCGACGCCGCCGGATCCGATGCAAGCCAAGATGATGATGTTCATGCCGCTCATCTTCTCGTTCATGTTCCTCTTCCTGCCCTCGGGCCTGGTGCTGTACTACGTGGTCAACAACTCGTTGTCGATTGCACAGCAATGGTCGATCAACCGAATGCTCGGCAACAAGAAGGAAAAGAAGGCGGCCTGACGTATTCCGGTCCGACCGTCTGACTGACACAGCCGCCCGCGAGTCTCTCGCGGGCGGTTTTGTTTGGTACATGTCAAAATAAGCCTCTGATTTTCAAAGAACCGTGCCATGAGCGCCACTGTCTCCGCCGTCCCGATTGCTGCCATTGCCACCGCCCCCGGACGCGGCGGGATCGGCGTGGTGCGGGTGTCCTTCGGCAAGCATCGCGGCGACGCCGTGCAGCGTGTGATCGCGCATCTGGTCGGCCAGCCGCTCAAGCCGCGTCATGCGTCGTATTTGCCGTTTCTCGATGCCACCGGCGAGGCGCTCGATCGCGGCATCGCGCTGTACTTCCCCGGCCCGAATTCATACACGGGCGAAGACGTGCTGGAATTGCAGGGTCACGGCGGACCGATCGTGCTGCAGTTGCTGTTGCAGCGGTGTCTCGATGAAGGGGCGGAACTGGGCGTACGCCTGGCGACGCCGGGCGAATTTACGCATCGCGCGTTTCTGAATGACAAGCTCGATCTCGCGCAAGCGGAGGCCGTGGCCGATCTGATCGAGGCGAGCACCGAGGCTGCGGCGCGCTCGGCGAGCCGGTCACTCGACGGCGCGTTCTCGCGCGAAATTCATTCGCTGGTGGATCTGGTGATTCATCTGCGCATGTTGGTCGAGGCGACGCTCGACTTCCCGGAAGAGGAAATCGACTTTCTGGAGGCAGCCGATGCCTTTGGGCAGCTCGAGCGGATTCGCTCGCAACTGGCGCGGGTGCTGTCGCAAGCGCGGCAGGGCGCGTTGCTGCGCGAGGGGATCAATGTGGTACTGGCGGGGCAGCCGAATGTGGGCAAGTCGTCGTTGCTCAACGCGCTGGCCGGTGCGGAGCTGGCCATCGTCACGCCGATTGCCGGGACCACACGCGACAAGGTGCAACAAACGATTCAGATCGACGGCATTCCGCTGCACATCATCGACACGGCGGGCTTGCGCGAAACGGAGGATGAAGTCGAGCGCATCGGCATTGCGCGTAGCTGGAGCGAGATCGCGAAGGCGGACGCCGTGCTGCATTTACTCGACACGCGCACCGGCATGACGCCGGAAGACCAGGTCATCGCGAAGCAGTTGCCGAAGCATGTGCCCATCGTGCGTGTGTACAACAAGACGGATCTGGCGGGCGAGCCGGCGACGGTGTTGCCGAAAGAGGGCGCGGCGCCGCTCGGCGTGCGGCTATCGGCAAAGGGCGGGCAGGGGATCGATCTGCTGCGCGCGGAGCTGCTCAAGATTGCCGGTTGGCAAGCGGGCAATGAAGGGGTGTTTCTCGCGCGCGAACGACATCTGTCGGCACTGCGCGCGGCCCGCGACCATATCGAGATGGCGGACGCGCATGCTCGCCGCAACGCAAGCGCGCTCGATCTCTTCGCCGAGGAGTTGCGCCTCGCGCAGGAGCAACTCAGCACGATCACCGGTGAATTCACATCGGACGATCTGCTCGGGGTGATTTTCAGCCGGTTTTGTATCGGGAAGTGATGGGCATTGCGCGTTGCGAAAGTCCGCCATCGTCGTGCCGTCCCATAGAAAACGTAATGCTTTGAAACACTTCTCACAGGCGTCGTAATTGCTCCGTCGGGGCGACGGGCCTAGACTGGAAATCATCAACTCCCGGGCGGCGTTGCGTCTCGTCGGGTCACATTCCCCCCGTTGACGACACGCGTACGCGAGGCGGAATCCACCGCGCCCGGCGTTCGTATTTCGAGGTCAGTGTCGTGAAACGTCTCCCTGTTGTCCTCGGCTTTGGCGTCGTCGCCATGGCCGCTGCCATGGCCAGCAGCAGCGCGCTCGCCTGGCATGGCGGTGGTGTGCGTGTCTGGGTCGGCCCCGGCTACTACCCGTACGGCTATCCCTACTATCCACCTGCGCCGTATTACGCGCCCCCCGTTGTCGTCGTTCCCAGCCAGCCGCAGCAGTACATCGAACAACCGCAACCCGGCGCTCAGGGCGACCCGTCCGGCGCGAACAGCGACACCTGGTACTACTGCGACAAGGCCGGCGCCTACTACCCCTACGTGAAAACGTGTCCGGCCGGATGGCGCGAAGTGCCCGCGCAACCGGCGTCGAACTGATCGGGAGACGCACCATGTCATTCGAATCGTCAGTCTCCCGAGCGCGTCATCAGTCGGTTGCCTCGCCTCAATCGCCCCAAGCAACGCCCGCCACCGGACGCCAGCGGCGCGCGCAACGTCTCACCGCACCGCTGGCCATCGTCATCGCCGCCGCGACGCTCGCAGGATGCGCCGTCGTCCCCACCGGCCCGAGTCTCATGGCGTTACCCGGCACCGGTAAATCTTTCGACCAGTTCCGTCGCGACGATTTCAACTGCCGCCAATACGCCTCCGGCCAGAACGGCGGACTCGATACCGCCACCGCTGCCAACAACAGCGCGATCGGCAGCGCCGTCCTCGGCACGGCCATCGGCGCGGCCGCCGGCGCAGCCTTCGGCGGAAGCTCTGGCGCCGCCATCGGTGCCGGGGCGGGCCTGCTCACCGGGAGTGCCGTCGGCATGGGCAACGCGCAATCGTCTGCATACGTCACCCAAAGCCGCTATGATCAGGCCTACGTTCAGTGCATGTATGCGGCCGGCAATCGTGTCCCGGTTCGCGGCGACATGATGATGCCGCCCCAACCGGTGCAGCGCTATGCGCCACCGCCGCCACCGCCCCCGGGCTGGAAGCCCCCGCCCGGCAGCTACTGATTCCATAAAAATGACGTGATCCCGACGTCGCCCCGGCATGCGCTGTCGGCGACGTTGCATCGCTCTGCCCGAGACACTTGATGACCCACGATTCCACCGGCCAACGTACGCTCAACACGCCCGTGCTGCAAACCTCCCGCCGGGTGATTCTGCCCGCCATCATCGTCTCCGTCTGCGCCACGTTCATGCTGACGACGCACGCTCACGCACAGAACACCCCCTCAGCAGCCAACCCAGGCAATGCAACGACGTCGGCCGGCGCCAATGGCGCCACGGGATCGAGCG
Organism: Pandoraea cepalis; assembly: GCF_902459665.1. Taxonomy (GTDB): domain Bacteria; phylum Pseudomonadota; class Gammaproteobacteria; order Burkholderiales; family Burkholderiaceae; genus Pandoraea; species Pandoraea cepalis. Next base: position 86,066 of record NZ_CABPSL010000013.1, read on the forward strand.
TCTTCAATCCGAGCGCCGACATCTCACGCGCCATCTCCCACGACACCGCCGATACCGCCATCCAGAACAACTGGAACAGCATCATGCATCCGCCCGTGCAGGCCAAACCCCAAGAGAAACCGGCGGAGTCGCCCCGCCGCGGCCGTCGCGGCATCACCCCCGCCATCTCGACCAATTGACGGAACGAGCACCGCGCCAGCCTCACGCTTTTGCTGCCAGCGAGCGCGCCTCGTCGAAGCGTCGGGTACCGCTCGCCCGCCCCCGGCCCAACTGGCGTTCGACCGGTAGCCCGTCTACTATGAGAATCATCAGCAGGATCCAACCTGTGGTGTTCTCATGCGACTCTTCCTTGCCCTGTGGCCTGGGTCAGGTGTACGTGCGCAGCTTCACGAGTGGGCCGCTTCAGCTCACGCGGAATGCGGCGGACGTGTACTGCGTGCCCAAACGCTGCACCTGACGCTGGCCTTTCTCGACGAAGTCGATCCCACCCGTCTGCCGGTACTGCTCGCGCTCATGCAACGCACGCCGCTCACGCCGTTCACGCTCACCTTCGACCATCTGGGCTATTGGGCCGATCGCAAGGTTGTCTGGGCTGGCGCGACCGGTGTGCCCGAGAGCCTCACCGCCACACGCGATGCACTCCTCTCGCAATGGCGCGCAACCGGCGCGCCCGTCGTCACGCAATCGTTTCGCCCGCATGTGACGCTGCTGCGCCATGCGCGGCGCGCGCCGTCCGATCTGAATCCCCGTCCGATCGTGTGGCATTGCGAGGGATATGCGCTCGTCCACTCGGTGCGCACGCCACGTGGCCCGCACTACCGCGTGCTCGCGCAACACCACGGCGGAGCGTCCGACGGCTTTAGCACGACCGCTCCCGAGAAATCGGCGATGCCAATAACGCAATACGGTATAGTCGGATGACGATGCATTGGCCGACCGGTTGGTGCATCGGTTTTTCGTCATTCGCAGGAGGCTCAAGTGCAAGTCGGATCGATCGTCAAATCCAATCACATCGCAGTGCCGCAGGGTGCCATGGGCATCGTCACCCGCGTGCTGGGCGACATGGCAATGGTGTGCTGGTATTCCGGCCAGCCCGGTGCATCGAAACAACTCAACACCGAACCGTTCTTCATCGCCGACCTGATCGAAACAGGCGATGTCATGCCTGTCGGAGGCAGCCCCATCCTGCACTGAACCGTGCGCGGCGCCGAAGGGCGCTCAGCCATCAATACGCCGGCCCGTCTTTTCGACGGGCCGGCGTTTCGCATTTCAGACGCATGCCACTGCGAGGTCAGACAGGTCCCGCGTGCTGACGCATGAGGGCGTCGAGGCGCGCCGCCATGCGCTCGCGCCGACGACGCGACGTACGATACAGCAGCACCGCCATCGCGAGCAGGACCACGCAGGCGATCAGGAACACGGCATACGGCAGCATGTCGCCATGCAGCCGCATGCTGACCTGCGCAGGCGTGGACGACGTGCAGATGATCGTGCCGGCGCGCATGCCCGTGTAGTGCATCCCGCAAACGGCCACCGCCATCACCAGCGACGCCAGCGCTCGTTGCAGACTCGTCTCGAGATGGAAGGCCAGCCAGAGCGCCACACTCGCCGCCACGATCGCAGTGACCACCGACAGGGCGACGATGGCCGTATTCCATTCGAAATACGCCTGCGTGCGCACGGCGTTCATCCCCAGGTAGTGCATGCCCGCGACGCCCAAGCCACCCGCCACGCCACCGATCACGCAGCGCACGGCATTGCGATAGGGCGCGCGCGCAACATACCAGAGCGCCGCCCCCGAAACCACCACGGCCAACAGTAGGCTGCCGAGCGTCGGCCATAGCGAATACGACACGGGGAATGGCATGCGCTGCGCAGCCATGCCGATGAAATGCATGCCCCAGATGCCAATGCCCCCCAAGGCCAGGGCCGACACCACGAGATAGCCGACACTGATGCGGCCGTCGTCGTCGCGAATACGGGACGCGGCCACCAACGCCACATAGGCCCCCAGCGCCGAGATCACGAAGGAGAGCAGAACGAGGAATTCACTGTACTGAAGCGGAACGACGCTACCTGGCTGCATGGGCTGATCCTGTGATTTCGCAGTCGCCGGGGTGCCAAAAGCGCGGACGAGCGAACGGTAGTTGAGCCTGCACGACGACGCCCAGGGGGCCGCGACGTGGCTTCGCACACGTCGGACGTCAGCGGCGATTCAATCTCGACGGCCCGGCGACGTCAAGGGGCAAAAACGTCTTGCGTTCGCCAAACGAAGATCATTTGCCGCACGTCGATTACACCCAACGAAACAGTCTCGTCCCAAACCCTTACCGGGCGCGTGATCCGCGCAAACGCGCGCCGTCCGATCAGCCAATCGGCGCGCATCCTGACGATTTAGAGCGAGAATTCCAAACCCTCGTCGCACACCATCGCCGTTCTGCGGCACCATCCGGGAATCACATTGGCCCGAGTCGCTGCGACCCGGCCAGCATTCCACGGAGACACTTCACATGGCCGACGCAGCCACCGCAAACGCCACCGCAGCGCCGCAGGGCGCGCCGTTGACCGGTACGCGACTGGCGATTCTCACGGTAGGCCTCGCGCTGGGTACCTTCATGGAGGTGCTCGACACGTCCATCGCCAACGTTGCGGTGCCCACCATTGCAGGCAGCGTCGGGGTATCGAACAGCCAGGGCACATGGGTCATCAGCTCTTACGCGGTGGCGGCGGCCATCGCGGTGCCTCTCACCGGGTGGCTGGCACGTCGCGTTGGGGAGGCGAAGCTGTTCGTGTCGTCGGTCGCGGCGTTCACCGTGGCGTCGATGTTGTGCGGTCTGGCGCCCAATATGGAGACGCTCGTCCTCTTCCGGCTGCTGCAGGGGCTCGTATCCGGCCCGATGGTGCCGCTCTCGCAAACCATCCTACTGCGCAGCTTCCCGGAAAAGAAACGCGGTCTTGCACTCGGCCTGTGGGCCATGACCGTGATCGTCGCGCCGATCTTCGGTCCCGTGGTGGGCGGATGGATCACCGACAACTACACCTGGCCATGGATCTTCTACATCAACGTGCCGGTCGGGATCTTCTCCGCCGTGTCCTGCTTCGTCCTGCTGCGCGGGCATGAGACGAAGACCCAGAAGCTGCCCATCGACCTGATCGGTCTGGCGCTGCTGGCTATCGGCGTGGGTTCGTTGCAGATGATGCTCGACCTCGGCAAGGACCGCGACTGGTTCAACAGCGGCCTGATCGTCACGCTCGCGCTCGCCGCGGCCATCTGCCTGTCGTTCCTGATTATCTGGGAGCTGACGTCCGACAAGCCCATCGTCGACCTCACGCTGTTCAAGGATCGCAACTTCGCGTTGGGCGTCGTGGTGATCTCGTTCGGCTTCATGACATTTTTCGCCTCGGTGGTCATCTTCCCGCTGTGGTTGCAAACGGTGATGGACTACACGGCAGGCAAGGCCGGGTTGGCAACGGCCCCCGTGGGCCTGCTGGCGCTGGTGCTCTCGCCAATCATCGGCCAGAACATGAACCGGCTGAACCTGCGCGCGGTGGCCTCGTTCGCGTTTGTCGTGTTCGCCGGCGTGTCGTTCTGGAATTCGCACTTCGCGTTGAATCTGTCGTTCGCGAAGGTGATCGAGCCCCGGCTCGTCCAGGGCATCGGCATTGCGTGCTTCTTCGTGCCGATGACGACCATCACGCTCTCGAGCATGTCCGACGAGCGCCTGGCGGCGGCGGCCGGCCTGTCGAACTTCTTCCGCACGCTCTCGGGCGCTATCGGCACAGCCGTGAGCACCACCCTGTGGGAGGACCGGGCGATCTACCATCACGCCCGGCTTGCCGAGAACCTCACGCCGTATTCCAACGCGACGACGAGCTATCTCGACCAACTGCGCCAAGGACTGGAACTCGCGAACGGGACCGACTTCGGCATGCTCAACGATCTCGTGACACGTCAATCGTTCATGCTGGCGACGAACGACATCTTTCATCTGTCGGGATATGTCTTTCTCGCCATGGCGGTGCTCGTCTGGCTGACTCGACCGAAGCGCGGGGCCCAGGCGGCGGTCGGGCACTGACGCGGGCGCCCCGTGAGGTCCCCGAACCCCACCCGTCGCAACGCGACGCCGCAATCGTTCCAGAAAAGCAACACTACGTCTCCGCTTCGCGGCTTCTGGCTGTGACCGCCGGACGCTACCATGCGGTATTGCGACTATTTGCCGACAGGGATCCTGCATGCTGTTCGATCTGATCGCCCGCTACGGGCTCTGGCTGGTCTTTCTGAATATCTTCGGACAGGCATTGGGGCTGCCGTTGCCGGCCTATCCCACACTCATTGTCACGGCGTCGACATCGCTGTTCCCGGCGCCGCTGATCGTCGCGCTGGCGATCGGCGCCGCGCTGCTGGGCGACGCGCTCTGGTTTCTCGCCGGACGCCGCTATGGCCACCATATTTTGCGGCTGATGTGCCGCCTGTCGATCTCGCCTGATACCTGCGTGAGCCGCACGGAGGGTGCGATGGGCCGCCACGGCGTGCGCGTATTGATGTTTGCCCGCTTCGTGCCGGGACTCTCGGCGCTGTCGGTGCCGATGGCTGGTGCGCTGGGGGTGTCGTGGCGCACGTTCTTGATGTACGACGCAATCGGCGCTTTGGTCTGGTCGGGTGTCGCCGTGGCGCTCGGCGTGGGCTTCGCCTCGCACATCGTCGCCCTGCTCGACACCTTCGACACGCTCGGCCGCGGCGTGCTGTGGCTGATCGTGCTCGTTTTCGCGCTGTATCTGCTCAACCGCTGGCTCAATCGATACCGTCTGCTGCGCTCGCTACGCATGGCGCGCATTGGCGTTCAGACGTTGGAAAGCTGGATGAAAGACGACGTCACGCCCGTTGTGATTGACGTGCGCTCCGCCGCGCTTCGGGCGGTCGATCCGTTCACGATCCCCGGTGCGCTGGCCATTGCCCCGAGCGAAATCGAGGAAAAGTTGCGAGATGTGCCGCGCGATCGCCGCATCGTCGTGTTTTGCGCGTGCCCGAACGAAGTGTCGGCCGCGCGCCTGGCGCAGCGCCTGCGTCAGCAGGGCTTCGCGGAAGTTCGTCCGCTGCTCGGTGGACTCGACGCCTGGCGCAATGCCGGCTATACCGTCGACAAGATCGATGGCATTGAATCGCTCGTCCCCGCTAGCTGATCTTTCCCCGTTCGCGCAAACCATTGCGCACAATTGAATGACGCGCGCTTACCCAAAGGGAAGCGCGCGTTTCGCTTGAGATCAAGCGTCGTTCAGGGTGTCTTTGAGCTGAAGAAGCAGCGTGCGCAAGGTCTTTTGCGCGGCATCGGACTGACCCGTAGCCGCCTGTATTTGCGCGGGCACCTGACGCGCGTCACGACGCAGACTCACCCCTCGTGGCGTAAGATCGATGAACACCTGACGTTCATCCACTTCGCCTCGTCGACGCGTCAAAAGCCCCATGGATTCGAGTCGTTTCAGCAGCGGCGTCAGCGTGCCGGAGTCGAGTCCGAGGCGCGCACCAAGCTGATTGACGGCAATGTCGTCCTGCTCCCAAAGCACGAGCATCGCCAGGTATTGCGAATACGTCAGACCCAGTCTATCGAGCACCGGTTTATAGGCTTTCGTCATGGCAAGCGATGCCGAGTACAGCGCGAAACCCAACTGATCTTCCAGGTGCACGGGTGTTTTTTGTGCGGCTTTTTTGTTCACTGCCATTCGCAGACAACTCTTCAAATCCAATTCAATTGCGCGCCATTCTATTTCACCGCGTGGAATGTGGCCAGGTGCAATGACGGAGGGCTTCACGGGCTTCATCAGACGGTGCGTCACACGGCACAGCCATCGGCCCATAGCCCTGTCGGTAGCCAACCGCTTCGGGGAAACCGTCACGCGCGTGCGTTCCAATGCGTTTGCGGCCTCAAAATTTACCTTTATCTGAAGAACGCTCAGAAAATCTCCGCGTCGGTCGCCGTCTCTGACGTTTGCCGCTGTGAGATGAGAACGGGGGAATCGGCAAATCGATGTCCTCGTCGCTGGCATTCAACTCGCATGATGAATACGCCATCCACGACGGCAAAATTGCGTTATCTGAGCATTACTCGGTTTTAGGGCGGAAATTTCCCCTGGCTGTGTGGGTGAGCCATCACGTCACCCCGAACACCTTGCAAATTGCGTTGCCACTTGCCAGCTTGGTCGGTCTGCTTAGGGGCTTATCAGGCGCTGAAAGTCGCCTCTTCAACGATCAGTTGAAGAAACGTTTGCGTTAATGGAGAGAGTGAGCCGCTCTTGCGCGTCAGGATCGCTATCTGACGGGACCACGTCGCTTGGCTCGCAACCAGGGTCTTGAGCCCCAACTGTTCGGCCACCGGGCGATGCTGTGTGCTGCAGATGCCGAGCATGTCGGTGTTGGCGACCAGGAAGAACACGCCGACCGGGGAGCTGTAACTGCTCTGCACTTGGACCCGCGGTCCTTCGACACGGTGCTTCCTGAAGTACGCATCGATTTGCTGCCGCGCGGAGACGCCGTGCCCGGGCAAAATCCATGGGTAGCTCCCAAGCTGGCTCGGCGAAACGCTACCGGTAGTCGAGCAAAGCGGGTGACCCGCCCGGCATACGACAAACGTGGATTCCGTCAGAAGCGGGATGGCTCGCAGGGCTTCCGGCAACTCTGCCGGCAATGGGCCGACCGCCAGATCGATCTCTCCGTCCAGCAGTCCCCGGATCAGCGTATCGGACAATTGAACCGTCAGATCCAGACGTAGCGCGGGGCGGTTCCTGACCAGTGCCAGAAATGCACGATCCACGAGCGGCTCAGCCGCCGGCGTCGCCCCCAGTCGAACCTTGGCCAGTTCTCCGGCCGACATTTCTCCAAGCTGATTCAGCGCGTCTTCGTACGCGGTGCGCAACGATGCAGCGTGCCGTTGAAACTCGGTGCCGAATCGCGTGAGCAACATCCCTTTCGGCGAGCGCTCGAACAACGCCACACCCAGTTCTGCTTCCAGGCGGCGAACGGCTTTGGTCAGCGCCGGCTGACTTACCCCGACCTGTTCAGCCGCCCGGTGCAACAGTCCGGTGTCGGCAATCGCCAGGAAATACCGCAAATCGTCGAGGTTCATGATAACCATTGGTTATTGAAAATAGCGATCCCGTGCTTGTACCACGAATTTGTGCTGCCAATACTTCCTGTCACGACTACGGAAAACCGTATGGAGACAGCGGAAACAGGACATGGACATGACAAACGTGGAAAGCTCGGCCGCGGCCGCGACGTTGGCAGCACCAAACCATGGCGGTCGCTTGCGCACCGTCGTTGTCGCCGCGACGATCGGCACGGCGCTCGAATGGTTTGATCTGGTGGTGTACGGATTCTTCGCCGTCACGATCGCGAAATTATTTTTCCCGTCGGCGAGCGAACTCACGTCGCTGCTCGTCGCGCTTAGCACATTCGGCGCCTCATACCTGATGCGCCCGCTTGGCGCGCTGATTCTCGGGTCTTACTCGGATCGCTATGGCCGCAAGCGCGGTCTTACGCTGAGCATAGCGTTGATGGCGGTGGGCACCTTGATGATTGCCGTCACGCCGTCATATGCGTCCATCGGCATCGCTGCGCCAATCATCGTCGTGGCCGGACGGTTGATTCAGGGGATCTCCGCAGGCGGCGAGTTCGGCGCCTCAACGAGCTTTCTTGTCGAACATTCGCCGCGTCACCAACGCGGTTTCTATGCAAGCTTCCAGATGGCCGCACAAGGCGGTACGGCGGTGCTCGCATCGCTCTTCGGCACGCTGCTCTCGCACTATCTGTCGCCCGAGCAGATGCTGGATTGGGGATGGCGCGTGCCGTTCTTCTTCGGCTTATTGATTATTCCGATTGCGTACGTGATCCGTCGTCATGTAGACGAGACGCCGGTGTTCGCGAAAGACGCCCGTGCGACCAGCCCGGTGCGCGTCACCTTCCAGAACAACAAGGTCCGACTCGCCCTGGCCATCGGCATCTACGTGCTGGTGACGTCGTCCTCGTATGTGATCGTGCTTTACATGCCGACGTTCGCAACGCGCCAGCTCGGCATCGATTCGTCGCTAGCTTTCGCCGGCACTTTATTGATGGGCGCGCTGCAAATGGTCGCGTGTCCGATTGCCGGCGCGATCGCCGATCGAAAAGGACGCAAGACCACGCTGCTCGTCGCGGCGGCACTGATCGGTCTGGTGGCGGTGCCGCTTTTCGCCTGGCTGATTGCAAGCCCGACACCGTTTGCGTTCATCATCATTTGTGCCGTGCTCGGCGTTGCGATCAGCGGTTATCAGGGTCCGATGCCCGCCGTGCTCAGTGAACTCTTCCCAAGCCGCGTGCGCACCACAGGGCTCGCGCTCACGCACAACCTGGCGGTCGCGATCTTCGGCGGCTTTGCACCGCTGATCCTGACATGGGGCATTAGCGCGACCCACAGCCGATTGGTGCCGGCGGTGTATATCACCGTCGCTGCCGTCATCAGCGTGATCTCACTGCTGATTTGCCTCCGAAAGTTCGGCGACCATCAACCTGCTGACTAAACCGTCCGTATCGAGTTTTATCATGAGCACTCAACCGAATATTGTATTGATCGTCGCCGACAACCTGGGCTGGGGCGAACTGGGCTGCTACGGCGGCGGCGAAATGATGCGGGGCGCCGCAACGCCCCGCATCGACGCACTCGCGGCAAGCGGCATGCGTCTCCTGAATTACAACGTCGAAAGCGACTGCGTCCCCACCCGCAGCGCACTCATGACAGGCCGCCATCCGATTCGGACCGGCGCCTTCCAGTCGGTACCGCCGGGGCTGCCGCAAGGACTGCAACGCAAGGAATGGACGCTCGCACAGATGGCGTCGGCCGCGGGCTACGCGACAGCGCATTACGGCAAATGGCATCTGGGGGATATCGACGGCCGCTACCCGTCGGATCGCGGTTTCGACGAGTGGTATGGCATTCCACGCACCACCGATGAGACACAGTTCACGAGCTCGATCGGTTTCGATCCGAGCGTTGCTGAACTCCCGTACATCATGGAAGGCAAGAAGGGGGAGCCGTCTCGCAACGTCAAGCTCTACGATCTGGAAACGCGTCGGACCATCGACGAGGAACTGGTCGAACGGTCCAAGGCATTCATCGAGCGCAACGTGCGCGCAGCCAAGCCGTTTTTCCTCTATCTGCCGCTCGTACATCTGCATTTCCCGACGTTGCCTCACAAGGATTTCGAGGGCAAGACAGGCATGGGCGAATTCGCGGACTCGCTCGCGGAAATGGACTTCCGCGTGGGCCAGATCGTCGACCAGCTCGATGCGCTCGGCATTGCCGACGACACGCTATTGATATTTTGCAGCGACAACGGCCCCGAATTCCGCGCGCCTTATCGCGGCACGGCAGGCCCTTGGACGGGCACTTACCATACGGCAATGGAGGGCAGCCTGCGTGTGCCGTTCATCGCGCGCTGGCCGGGCAAAATTCCTGTCGACGTCAACAATCAGATCGTCCACGTGGTCGATCTGTTACCCACCTTTGCAGAATTGATCGACGGGGACATGCCCGACGACGGACGACCCATCGACGGCGTGAGTCAGCTCAACTTTCTTCTCGGCAAAGAAACTGCTTCGAACCGGGAAGGTTTTCTCTTCTATATCAAAGACGAACTGCGTGCGGTGAAATGGCGCGACTGGAAACTCCATTTCGTGTGGGAGCCGTATGTGAACGCCGGCGCAAATAAGCTCGAGTCGCCTTACCTCTTCCATCTCATTCAGGATCCGAAAGAAGAGACCGATATTCTCGTGCGCAACACATGGGTGCTCGGCCCGATGCTCAAGATGGTGAAATCGTTCAAGGACAGCGTAAAGGCGTATCCGAATACTGCGCCCGGAGCCCCCGACTGATCCGTCGCTCTGCTCTCCCATCTTCCCCGCACGCCGACGCGTTCGAGCACGAGTCCGCTCGAACCGCTTCGCGCGGACTGTCGGCGGCGCCCAAAAATCACATTATCTGAGCATCACTCAGTTTTTGTTGCGTAAATCCCCCGTCCAGCGGCGCGCTTTCAAAAATGAGCGTCGCTCGATACCATGAGACCCAATTCCGATCTCGACTGTCTTTTATCCGTGTCAGCAGTATCTGCCTGGGCGAAATCGCCCGTCGTTGTATGGGTGCGGCGTCAGTTCGCCCCGAATACCCTGCAAATCACGTTGCTGCTTGCCGGCATCGTCGGTCTGCTGGGAGCGTTGGCCACCGTGGCGTTTCGCGAAGCGCTCTCGGGATTGCAATTTCTCCTCGCCGGCCATCGCAGCGGCATGGTCGAGCTGGCGCAAGGCCTGAACTGGTGGCAACGCCTGCTGCTGCCGACCACCGGCGGCCTGATCGCCGGGCTGATCCTGCAGTTCGCCACGTTGTGGGTGCCGAAGAAGGGCTCCGACGACTACATGGAAGCCATTGCCATCGGCACCGGCGTGCTGAGCCTGCGCCAGACCCTGGTCAAAAGCTTGTCGTCGCTGTGCTCGGTGGCCTCGGGCGCGTCGATCGGCCGGGAAGGGCCGATGGTGCAACTCGCCGCAATGTTCGCGTCGCTCGTCGGCCGCATGCTCGCCTTCCCGCCCGAGCGCTTGCGCCTGCTCGTCGCTTGCGGGGCGACGGCCGGTATCACGTCGGCGTATAACGCGCCGATCGCGGGCGCGCTGTTCATCTCCGAAATCGTCTACGGCTCGATTTCAACCGCAACGCTCGGCCCGCTGGTCGTCGCCTCAGTCATCGCGAATATCGTCATCCGTCAGTTTCTCGGCTACGAAGCGGTCTACCAGATGCCTCGCTTCGATTTCGTTTCCGGCTGGGAAGTCTTTTTCTACGTCGGCCTCGGCATTCTCGCCGGCGTACTCGCGCCGCTGTTCCTGCGCCTGCTCGACACCGCCAAGCATCGTTTCAGCGCGCTACCCGTGCCGCTGTTCCTGCGCCTCACACTTGGCGGCTTCATCGTGGGGATACTGTCGCTGAAGGTGCCGCACGTCTGGGGTAACGGCTACAGCGTGGTCAACTCGATCCTGCACACGCATTGGGCATGGCAAGCGCTCGCAATGGTGCTGGTGTTCAAGGTGCTGGCGACCGCATCGTCGGCGGGCTCCGGCGCCGTGGGTGGCGTGTTCACGCCGACGCTCTTCGTCGGTGCCGCGCTCGGCAGCCTCTATGGCATGGCGATGAATGCGCTCGCGCCCGCCGCCGCCTCGGTGGCGAGCAGCTACGCCGTGGTCGGCATGGGAGCGTTCCTTGCGGCAACGACCTATGCGCCGCTGATGTCGATTCTGATGATCTTCGAGATGACGCTGAGTTATCAGGTCGTGCTGCCGCTGATGTTGGCGTGCGTGACGGCCTACATCACAGCTCACACATTACGCGCGGATTCCGTCTACGCAAAATCGCTGCGCCGCAATCAGGTGGCAGGCCGATGGCTGTCGATGACTGGCGAGGGCAGCGAGATGCGCCTGTCGTCGCTGGCGACGGACAACGACGCCGTCGTCAACGACGCCATGACCTCGGAAGCCCTCGGCGAGCGCTTTATCGCCACCGGCTATCGCAACGTTGTCGTCCGCGACCAGGACGGCCGTCTTGTCGGAACACTCGACGCCGCACGCTGGTGGCGGCGGCAGGCCACCGGCGAACCCGCTGTCTGGACGGAGGTGATCGTGCCGTGCAAAGCGCTCGATGGCGAGATGACGCTGGTCGGCGCGCTGCGCGCCGTCGGCAAGCTGCACGTCGACTGGGTACCCGTGGCGAACGAGGCGGGCGAATGGTTGGGCGTGGTGTCGCTACCGGGACTCATCGAGATCGTGACAGAAGAGCGGGGCGGCGAATGAAGCGTCGCGAAGGCGCCAGTCCCATCATGCCGGCAGAACCCGCGACCGGCGCGGACGGCACCCCCTGTTCGACAGTCTTCGACGAGGCCTATCACCGCACCGACGACGCGCTCGGTCAGGTGCGACATACCTTTCTGGGCGGCAACCGTCTGCCCGAACGCTGGCGCGGTCGCGAGGCTTTCGTGATCGTCGAGACCGGCTTCGGCCTGGGTCTGAATTTCCTGGCAACGTGGGCCGCCTGGCGGGACGATCCGCAACGGCCCGCGCGGCTGCATTTCGTGTCGGTGGAGAAGTTTCCGTTCCGGGTGCAGGATCTACGGCATTGTCTCGAGGCGATGCTCGTGCTGCCCGGCATGACGCAACTCGCGCCGCTGGTACAGAAGCTGTGCGACGTCTGGCCAGGCCCCGTGGCAGGCTGGCACCGGCTGGAGCCGGCGCCCGGCGTGGTCCTGAGCGTCGGTTTCGGCGACTTCTTCGATCTGATGCCGTCGCTGCGAGCCGGCGCGGACGCGTTTTATCTCGACGGTTTCACGCCTGAAAAAAACGCCGATCTGTGGACGCCTAACGTCTTCAAGACGCTTGGCCGTCTGGCACGTGACGGGGCCACGCTGGCGACGCATACCGCCGTCGAAGCGGTACGACGTGATCTCATCGGCGCGGGTTTCCAAGTCGCCCCGCGTGCCGGACACGGCGGCAAGCCGGACGTGCTTGCGGGCGATTACGCGCCGCCTTATCGCATGCGGCGTTACGATCCGCCCACCGTGCCCCCGCAGCGCGCCCGTGAGGCGATTGTGGTCGGCGCGGGAATGGCGGGGGCGGCGATGGTGCGGCGTCTTGTCGCCCGCGGCTGGCGGGTGCGCCTGTTCGAACGGGCACAAGCGCCTGGCACGGCGGCGTCGGGCAACCCGGCGGGGGTCTTTCATCCGCAACTCTCGGTTGACGATAACGTGCTGTCTCGCTTGACGCGGGCGGGCTTTCTGTACGCACTCTCGCAGTGGAGAACGCTGCCGGGTGGACTGCCCGGGCATGCCGACGGCTTGCTCCAGGTTGCCACGGACGACGATCAGGCGCACGCGTTGCCGCAACTCATAGCGGCGCACCGGTATCCGCAGACGTACGCGAAGTGGGTTGATGCGGCGCAAGCATCGGCGCTTGCCGGCGAAACGCTCGCGCGCGGCGGCGTCTGGTTTCCGGAAGGCGGCTGGCTGGCGCCGGCGATGCTCTGCCGGGCCGAATTGGTTGCTGCCGGGCCGTTGCTCGATGCCCGCTACGGCGTGAACGTGGAACGGCTCGAACGCTGCAATGGCCGCTGGACCGCGATCGACGAAGCGGGTCACGTGTTGGCCGAGGCCGACGCCATCGTTGTGACGGCCGCAGACAGCTCCCAGAAACTGCTCGCGCCGTACCTCGCGCCCGAGTTTTTACCCGTCAAACGGGTGCGCGGGCAATTGACGTTCCTGCCCCCCGACATGTTGACCGACCTGCGCGTGCCGGTCTGCGGAGACGGTTACGTAACGCCGTCGTCGCTGGGGGGCACTGGGCCCATCACAGGCGCGACCTACGGCTTCGACGACCCGGCCGAGGCCATACGCGTCACCGATCACCAGGCCAATCTGCGTCGGCTTGCCGCGCTGTTGCCAGCCCATGCGAACACGCTCGGTGATGGTGGGCTGGCGAGCGAGCACGCCGCCGCCGAATTGGGCGGGCGCACGGCGTTTCGCTCCATGGTGCCCGACCGCCTGCCGATGGCGGGGCAACTGCCTGACATGGCCATTCTCGACACGCAACGTCAACAGCTGGGCGGCGGGCATCTCCGAGATCTGCCGCGCCTTGACGGCCTGTATGCCAGCTTCGCGTTCGGCTCTCGGGGCCTGGTGTTCGCGTCGTTGTGCGCGGAGCTGGTCGCCAGTCAGATCGAGGGCGAACCGTGGCCGGTCGGCAGCGATCTGGCCGACGCCATCGACCCGGCGCGATACCTGATGCACTGGCTGCGCAAAGGCTGACAACGCGCGTGCCCCAACAGGCACGCCGGCTTCGCGCGCCGTCGGGCTTGGCCGGATCCTTCGCGCGCCGCCCCCGCTACCCGCTACCCGCGACCTCGCTATCTCCCATCGACGTTTCCCACGTTCCTTCATGACGCGCGGCCCACGCCCGCCTGCCGTCGTTCTCCGAAAATACACGGGGATTCAATAAATCGAATCTGACCCTATAGCGTTCGTAACCCCGCCCCATGCGGGGGCGGCGCCCCTTCGGGGCTTGCCCCCGTAATTCCTCGCTGAAGGGCCATATCCCGCCTCCAAGGTGCGCCGTCCCCACCGTTCGGCATCGGGATGAAACGGGTTTGTGCCAAGTCAAACCTCCTGCCATCGAGACGCCTGTTTGGAAGCGTCGGAAACCGAGTGTGGCAAAATGGGCCCAACCCTTCGGGTTCGTCGTGCATTTGTTCTTAATCTGCAACCCCGCGCGCGACTTTCTTTCCTTTCCACCACTTGATGCGCCGTCAAGCGGCGCAAAGCGAGCATTAATGACGTCGGAACTGTCCCTCTTTCCGGGCTGGCCGCCGACGCCCGATCCCGTTTTCTTCGCTGGGCTGGCATTGGTTTTTGCCGGACTCGCGGGAGAAATCTGTTTCCGGAGACTGCGCCTGCCGCGCATCACCGGTTACGCCGTGGTCGGGCTGGTCGGCGGTACCCTGGGTCTTTCCTCGATGCTGGACGCGCAGACGAGCGCGGCCATCCGGCTGCTGATCGATCTGGCGCTGGGTTTGTTGCTGTTCGAACTGGGCAGCCGCCTCAACCTGAAATGGATGCGGGCCAACCCCTGGATCATCGTTACCAGCGCGCTCGAAGCTTTGCTCACTTTCGTGGCGGTCTATGCCGTGCTGTGGGTGTTCGGGGTGGCGCCGCTGAGCGCAGTGCTCATCGCCGCCATCAGCATGGCGACCTCGCCGGCCGTGGTGATCCAGCTCAAGAACGAGCTGCGTGCCGAGGGGCAGGTAACGGAGCGTTTGCTGGCTCTGGCGGCGCTTAACAGCGTGTACGCCGTCGTCGCGGTGAAGCTTGTCTACGGATGGATGCACCAGGCGTACCACTCGAGCGTGTGGGTCGTCCTGTTTCACCCTTTGTACCTGCTCATTGGCTCGATCGTGCTGGCGTTCGTACTGGCCAAGGCGTGCAATCTGATCTTTCGCAAGTTCGGTAGCCAGGACCAGCATGCTTTCGTGATTCTCATCGGCCTGATCATGCTGATGGTCGCGCTGGTGCATATGCTCAAGTTACCGAACTCGCTCACATTGCTTCTTGCCGGGATCATTTTCCGAAATCTGGATGAGCGTCCGCAGCTTTGGCCCGCGTACTTCGGCACGGCCGGCTGGTTGCTTGCGGTGGTGCTCTTCGTGCTGACGTCGCTGGCGTTCCGGTGGGAATACGTTGTGATCGGCGGTCTGGCCGCGGCAGCCATCATCGTGGTGCGCGGCATCGCCAAGGTGGTGGGCACGGTCGCCGTCGCCCGTCAGGCGGGGATCAGTTACAAGCAGGCCGTCGCGCTCGGGTTGTCGTTGTGCCCGATGGCCAGTCTCGCGTTCGTACTCGTTGCCGACACGTACGACATTTACCCGCAGTTCGACCCGACGCTCAAGGCGGTAGTGATGTGCACGGTCGCAGCACTGCAACTGGTCGCGCCGCTGGTGGTTTATTGGGCGTTGGCCCTGGTCGGCGAACGGAAGGATTAAACCATGTCATTAGAAGCATTCATTCCCTCGAAGCCGTGCACTTTCGGTGTGGAGCTGGAGATGCAGATCGTCAATCGCCACGATTACGATCTGACCAAAGCCGCCGCCGATCTGATGCGGCTCGTGGCCAAGGAGACACACCCTGGCGAGATCAAGCCGGAAATGACGGAAAGCATGATCGAGCTGTCGACGGACATCTGCCATCGACATAGCGATGCCGTCGCGCAGCTGGGCCGGGTTCGAGACGTGCTGGTGGCGGCGAGCGAGCAGCTCAACGTCGGCCTGTGCGGCGGCGGCACCCATGCCTTTCAGCGCTGGAGCGAACGTACGATCTACGATTCGCCACGCTTTCACTTCCTGTCCGAGTTATACGGCTACCTGGCCAAGCAGTTCACGGTCTTCGGCCAGCACGTGCACATCGGCTGCCCGGATCCGGACAGTGCCTTGTACCTGCTGCACGCCATGTCGCGCTATATCCCGCACTTCATCGCGCTATCGGCCTCGTCGCCCTATGTGCAAGGTGTCGACACGGGATTCCATTCGGCACGTCTGAACTCGGTGTTCGCGTTCCCGCTCTCGGGGCGTGCGCCATTCGTGCTGAAGTGGGAAGACTTCGAGACGTACTTCGACAAGATGGTGAAAACCGGCGTCGTCGAGAGCATGAAGGACTTCTACTGGGATATTCGGCCGAAACCGGGTTTTGGGACGATCGAAGTGCGAGTCATGGATACCCCATTATCGGTCGGCCGCGCGGCCGCTATCGCCTGTTACATCCAGTCCCTGGCCCGTTATCTGCTCGAGGAGCGTCCGTTCGTGCTGAGCGAGGACGATTACCTCGTCTACACGTTCAATCGCTTCGAAGCTTGCCGCTTTGGGCTGGAAGGGGCTTACGTCGATCCTCAGACCGGCGAGCGCACCACATTGGGGCATCACATCATGCGGACGCTGGAGATCATCACGCCGCACGCCGCGGTGCTGGAGGCCGAAGCGGCCTGCGAAGAAGTCCGTCAGCTTGTCGCATCTGGCAAGAACGACGCTGTTTGGTTGCGCGATGTCCACGGGGAAGCCAAGTCACTCAACGAAATGGTTCGCCAACAATGCTTGCGATGGGCCGCATGAACTGAGGCCTTGGCCGACGGGCCGGACTGGGTACCGTCGGTCTCCGGACGCGATCGTTGTTAAGCGATCGGTGTGAGGAACCCCGCCTTGGCGGGGTTTTTTCTTGCCCGTACGTTTCACAACCGTCCGGCACGCGCTACCGGGCAGCAACCGTTTCCGTTTAGGCCCACCCACGACGCGCCGTGTCCCTGAGCCGTTGGCCGAATCGTGCCTCGCGAGCGACGCGTTTTCCACGATTCAGGCTGAGCGCGTTTTGCCGCTTTTGCGTCGCCCATAGCAAGGTTTTAAGGTTTTAATAGGTTTACTGTATGTATACATAGTAGTAGTTAACAAAGGCGGCCGACTCCTGTGGATAACCACAGTTAACGTCGAGTAAACAGAAAGTTGCCCGAATGAGAACTGGATGGAAAAACAGCGGGTATCCCAAGAACAACTCGGAACAGTTTTTGGCCTTGTGGAAAGATTCGCGAGTTATCCCGAACCCATGCACAACCAGTCCGACAGGTTATCCAGAAAGTTATCCACAGGCGCCTAAATATTGTGCAGGACACCCTCGAAAACGGGGTTTTGTGGATAATTTTGACGTTCCTGCGTTAGCCGAACGGTTCGCGGATACAATCTCGCCACTTTGAAATGTGACTTGGCGTGCGTGGTGCAAGAAGTGAAAGATGCTGGTTTTGCTGAATGTAACGAGCGAGATCGCTGGTACTGTCAAATTCTTCAATTCGCGTGTCCGGAAGGGGCCTCCCGCGGACACGTTGCCCCGCACTTCCCTCCAGTTTCCTGCGCAGCACCTCCCTCGCCGATTGGCGATTTACGGTCGCGTTTCAAATGATTCGCATGTCGTTGGACGTTTGCTACGAAACGCAGGGCATCGGGTACGCTCACGCCGCATGTCGGATGGCGCCGAAATGTCTCGAAAATCGAGTGGATTTTCACAAGATCGTTGTCCGCGATGGTGGCCCGTGGGTGGGATCGCTAAGGTCTGCGAGCCATGTCTGGCGAGGCTTTGCCGATGTGCGCGGAGATCGTGCGGGATGCGAGGCGGTTCCCAACGGCCGCTGCGGGCGACGCCTGTTCGATCTGCCGCGTAATTGGCATGGGATGCGAAATGTTTTTCCCAATTTGATCCTTCGCAAAGCGAGTGCGCAGGACACCAATATTTTGTAAACATCTTGAGTAGGATTTGGGAGATCAGTACAAGAACTGATACGCCAAAATCAAACTCAGAACACACAATGGAATCGTGGTGGGGCGGTGGGTTCAACAGCGACTTGCCGTCGCGTATCGACACGGAAGTGGCTTAGGGTTTCCCCCGGGCGGGGCGCCGACATGGATGCAAGGCAATGACGAGACGTGTGATGCACCGCCCGTAAGTTCATTTGACAAGCTGTTTTACTGACGTATAGTTTTTAGAAATCCTAACGAAAATCATGGCTACTCCGACCCCACTAGATGAAGCGCTGCCCAAGCGCGTGACAGCCGGTTTGTTGCGCATGGGAACCGCGTTACGGAGCCACGCCTGGGAGGGCGCGGCAATGGCTGGATTGACGCCGACGCAGGGCGAGATTCTGACGCTCTTGCTCTCGCGTGGCGTGCCGATGCGATTGGGCGAGATTGCGGAGGATGCCGCACTCACATCGGCCACGGTCAGCGAGGCCGTAAGCACGTTGGAAAACAAGGGCCTGGTCGAGAAGCGTCGCGATGCGAACGACGGCCGTGCCCTGGCGCTGCGTCTGACTGCGCGCGGCAAGACGGCAGCCAAAAAGGCGTCGCAATGGCCGAACTTCCTGACCACGGCGTCGGAATCGTTGGGCGAGAAGGAATGTGCCCAACTCTACCGAACGCTCGTCAAGCTGATCTTCACGATGCAGGAGCGGGGCGACGTACCACCGCAACGCATGTGCCTGACGTGCAGCCACTTCGAAGTCTCGGCGCGCGGCAAAGGCCAATACCGCTGCGATCACTTCAATGTGACGTATGACGATTCGCGCCTGCCGCTGGACTGCAACGCGCATGAGGACGCCGACATCGCCATGCAGCGCAAAGTCTGGAAGCTGTATAGCAAAACCTGAGCGGCTGGCCGGCATTCGTCACGCGCAGGCGGCGCGAGCCAGGGGGAGAACGTCATTCGGTACCGGGTGACGTTTTTTTTCGTCGACGCTTGTCACGCACATGAGTGTCGCCTGCCTGTACACTGCGCTTTTTTGCATCCACGAAACCTCATCGCACAGAGATGGCAGCCAAGCGCAGAATCGAAGTCAGGAAGTCCGGCGTCCACGGTAAGGGGGTGTACGCGCTCAAGCGTCTCAAGAAAGGGGATCGCGTGATCGAGTACAAGGGCGAGATCATTTCGTGGCGTGAGGCCTTGCGCCGCCATCCTCACGATCCGGCCCACCCGACGCACACCTTCTACTTCAGTCTGGAAGACGGACGGTGCATCGACGGCAAGGTCGACGGCAACAACGCCCGCTGGATCAACCACGCCTGCTCGCCCAACTGCGAAGCGCGTGAAGAGGGCGAACATGTCTATATCTATGCCGTGCGCGACATCGAGCCTGGCGAAGAGTTGTTTTACGACTACGGTCTGGTGATCGACGCGCGCTACACGGCAAAACTGAAACGCGAATACGCTTGCCACTGCGGTACCAAGGCGTGCCGTGGCACGCTGCTCGCACCGAAGCGCTGAACGCGTCGGGCGTTACCCGCGGCAGCAAGCGCGCAGCGGCAGGTCAGTTGGAGGCGCGATCGCCTGCGAACTGGTCGATGGCCACGGCCAGATCGACATCGCGTTGGGTCAGGCCGTCGGCGTCGTGCGTCGAGAGGGTGATGTCTACCCGGTTATAGACGTTGAACCACTCTGGATGGTGGTTCATCTTCTCGGCCTTGAGCGCGACCTGCGCCATGAAGCCGAAGGCCTCATTGAAGTCGTGGAATGTGAAGCTGCGCTGGATGGCGTCGCGTCCGACCACCTGGTGCCACTCTGGCAGCACTTCGGTCAGGCTGGCGCGTGCCTCGGAGGAGAGTCGTGTTGTCATGGCATTCCTTTCAAAGCGTTCAGTGCAAATCGGGCCAACGGGCATGCACCGACGCCGGCATGGCGTCAGTGATGGCTGCGTACGGTTGTCAGGAGGGTTGTCGGCTGGGCCGCACGCAGCGCCCACGAAGCGGCAGGGTTGCCGGTTCATGCGACCTATTGTTTCACAGGCGAGCTGGGCGTGTGCGTGAGCCCTGTCCTATAACGCGAAGGGTCGGGACATAAGACCGGGCGCCAGGAGGCGTCGAACGACAGGCCGCGGCGCGACCCGGGGCCTGCCAGACGGTGCATCATGCCGGCAACAGGATAGGCGTGTCGTCGGGATGGCGGGCGTTGGCCTCGAATGCCGGCTGCTCGGCAAACGTCTTGAACAGCGTGGGCAGGTCGGCACGCATGGCGTCGAACAGTTGGGCGAAGTCGTCGATCACGAAGTACGTCTGCTGGAATGTGTCGATGCGGTATTGCGTGCGCAGTACCCGCTCGAGCGAAAATCCGAGCCGATTCGGCGCGCGCGAGGTCAGCGAGAAGTCGGTTTCGCCGCGGCTCGAGACAATTCCGGCGCCATAGATGCGCAGGCCGTCGCCGTCGCGCATCAGGCCGAATTCGACGGTGTACCAGTACAGGCGGGCGAGCAACGGGAGTGCCCCCAGCGATTGCGCGACCTTGCCGGCTTTGCCGTAGGCTTGCATGAAATCGGCGAACACCGGATTGGCGAGCAGCGGCACGTGACCGAAGACGTCGTGAAAGCAGTCGGGCTCTTGCAGGTAGTCGAGCTGGTCGGGACGGCGCATCCACCACGTCGCCGGGAAGCGGCGGTTTGCGAGATGCTCGAAAAAGACGTCGTCCGGCACGAGTCCGGGTACGGCAACGACCTGCCAGCCGGTCGCCGCCATCAGTTTTTCGTTCAGGTGTTCGAACTCCGGCACGCGACGCGCGTCCATGTCGAGGGCGCGAATGCCGTCCATGAACGCATCGCAGACCCGGCCCGGCAGCATCGCCGTTTGACGTTCGTAGAGTTGCTGCCACACCGCGTGATCGACCGCGCCGTATTGATCGACGGGTTGTTCAATGGTGAAGTCGGGCCGGGTCGTGAGACCGGCATCGAATTGCTCTCGGAGCATGGCAGTAAGGGACATGATGCGAACGACTCAATCAGGCAGTGACAGTGATTGAAAGTGTAGTGCGCATGGCATGCGAAATGGGCGCATAATGCGCCTGTGGTGAAAGTCGTTTGCATAAATTTCGCATAAAAATGTGAATTATTGCGGAGAATCGTCATGCTTGTTCTGGATCACTTCGATTTGGCTCTTCTGGACGCGTTGCAGAAGGAGGGGCGTGCCACGCACCATCAGTTGGCGGAGCACGTGGCGCTTTCCGCGTCGCAGATAGGCCGCCGCCTGCAGCGGCTCGAGGCTGAAGGCGTTATCGAGGGATATCGTGTGGTGCTGCGACCCGAGGCGTTGGGTCTGGCCGTGACGGCATTCACGACGTTGCGTCTGCAACATCATGGCGATCAGGTCATCGAACGTTTTCAGGCGGAAATCGATCTGTTGCCCGAAGTGC
Organism: Pandoraea cepalis; assembly: GCF_902459665.1. GTDB lineage: Bacteria > Pseudomonadota > Gammaproteobacteria > Burkholderiales > Burkholderiaceae > Pandoraea > Pandoraea cepalis. The sequence continues at coordinate 107,375 of NZ_CABPSL010000013.1, forward strand.
TCGAGTGTCACGCGGTGGTTGGCGAGGCGGATTACCTGCTGCGCATCGTGGTGCCGGACCTGAATGCCCTGTCGGCCTTCGTCATGAAGCGGCTGATGCAGGTGCCGGGCGTGGAGAACGTGCGCTCGAACATCGTGCTCAGCGCTTTCAAGCGCAGCAATGCGCTGCCGCTGCACTATCTGGCGAACCGACAATCGTCTCGCTGAGCGGGTGCGGCGCCACGCTGCCTCGCATCGCTATTTTCCCGCCCTTTGCCGGATGTCCCGGCATGTCCCTGCGCGCTTGGGGCAGGCGTTCGCTTGTCCGATCGATGGATCGGACGGCAAGCCGTTTGCGCGGCCTTATGTTCGACGGCTCAGTCAGTAGGCATCAACCAGGGCTTCACGTAGCGCCCATAGATTAGCGACTGAATGAGCGCGACAGTGGAGCCGATCAGCACTTCGATCACGCGCAACATGGCGAGGCTGAGCTCCTGATGCAGCCCTTGCCCCTGTCCGCTCAACGCTGCCGACATCAGGATGACCACCGTGGCCGGGCCCAGACGCCAATTGGCCGGATAGTTCTGCACCAGCATTGCAGCCAGCGTGGCCAGCGTGATGCCCACAAGCATGGCCGCCAGCCCGGGCCCGAAGACGAGCAAGACGATGCAAGCGATGACGGCCCCGGTGATCGTGTTGATCGAGCGCGCCTTGAAGTTGCTGCGCGCCTGCATCGGGTCCGGTTCGGTCACGATGATGAGCGAGATCATTGCCCAATAAGGCTCTGGAAAGCCTGCCGCCCGCAGGCCGAACCAGACGATCAGCGAGCCGCTAAGAATCTTCACCAGATAGACCAGTGCGTTCTTCTTGGGGTGGAGAATGGCTAGAGACATGACGCGCCCACGTTGCGAACATGGAAAGGTGCCAGTGTGACATAGGCGAATCCTGGAACCCAACCCAGAAGATTCCGCCTTGGTCGAGCGGCCGATCCGAAATGCGGTTTCCCGATGTGCATGGGAAGGGAAACGGTTCGAAATGCCAACGACTGCGGGGTAGAATCGCCTGACCAGAACTCGGGAGGAGACCGGCATGCAAAGCCGAACGCAACGCGTCTGGCCGGCCGCGCCGTGGGTGTGGGCGGTGCTGTGTCTTGGTGGGTTCGCCGCGTCGCCCGTGCAGGCGGCGCGCGTCACGAGCGTCAGTCCGCAAGGCGAGGTCGCGAGTGTGGACCAGGTCGTCGTGAAGTTCGACGAAGCCATGGTGCCGGCGGGCGATCCGCGCGCGCAGGCGCCAGCCGCCGTGAAGTGCTCCGACACGTCGCTCGCAGGCGAGGGCCATTGGCTCGAACCGAAGATCTGGGTCTACGATTTCAAGTCGTCGCTGCCGCCGGGTGCGAAATGCTCGGTGGAGCTGCGCGGCGGGTTGTCCGCCGTCTCGGGCGCCGCGCTGTCGGGCACCACGCGTTACGCGTTCAACACGGGCGGCCCGGCCGTCACGGCCATCCGTCCGTCGTACGGTCCCATCGACGAAAACCAGATCTTCATCCTTACGCTCAATGGCGCGGCGCAGCCCGCCAGTGTGATTCAACACGCCTGGTGCGAGACGGAAGGGGTTGGGGAACGCATCGGCGTGAAGGGAATCGAGGGCGACACGCGTTCGGCGTTGCTCAAGCGTTTCAGTCTGGAGAAGCAGGCCGCGCGTGTCGTCATGCTGCAATGCAACCGAACGCTTGCGGCGGGCGCCAAGATGCATCTGGTGTGGGGCGCGGGTATCACCACGCCATCGGGCGTGCCAACGAAGCAGGCGCGACGTTTTGAATACGATGTGCGTGAACCGTTCACGGCCAGTTTCAGTTGCGAGCGCGAGAACGCGAACGCGCCCTGCACGCCGTTGCGGCCACTGCGTCTGACGTTCAACTCGCCCGTTGCGCGCGACATGGCGGCCAAGATTCGTCTGCATGGCGCGGGTGCCGAACGGTCGCCGGCGTTCAGCGATTCGGATCGCACGTCCAGTGTGAGCGATGTCACTTTCAACGCGCCGTTCCCCGAGAAGGCCGAGCTGACGATCTCGCTGCCGAAAGGATTTACGGACGACAGTGGCCGAGCGCTCGACAACGCAGGCGAATTCCCGTTGAAGACGAAGACGGCGACGATGCCGCCGCTGGCCAAGTTCGCGGCCGCGCCGTTCGGCATTGTGGAGCGCTTTGCCGAGCCCGGCATGCCGCCGATGCTGCCGGTCACGCTGCGCAAGGTCGAGCCCGCGCTGCAGATCAACGGGCTGGGCGTGGCTGGCGAGGCTGCAAAGACCGGCGGGGGCGGCGAGAGCGGACGCACCCTGCAACTGCGGGTCGACGACGACGCCGAGGTCATGAACTGGATGTCGCGCGTGCGCCGATTCGACGAAACGACGATGACCCGCAAGCAGATTGCGCAGGAGATGCCGTCGATTCTTACGGCCCCAGCGGCCAATGTGGCGTTCGGGCCGAATGCCGCGGTGATCGTCGAGGACAAGATCACGCGTTATGACACGCGCAGCCTGTCGTTGCTGTCCGGATGGCCTGGCGTCCAGGCGTTGACCCTGCCCGTGCCCAAGGAGAAAGATCCGCGCCCGTTCGAAGTGGTCGGCATTCCATTCCAGAAGCCCGGCTTTTATGTCGTGGAGTTGGCCTCGCCATCGCTCGGGGCGGCCCTGTTGGGCAAGTCGTTGCCGATGTACGTACGCACGACGGTGCTCGTCACCAATCTTGGGGTGCATTTCAAGATGGGCCGCGAGAATTCCATTGCGTGGGTGACGACGCTGGACAAAGGCCAGCCGGTGGCCAATGCGAAGGTGCGAGTGCTCGATTGCGATGGCAGCGAAGTGGCGAGCGCCGTGACCGACAAGACGGGCGTGGCGAAGATCGACAAGTCGCTCGAGCGATACCGGTACTGCGAGAAGTCGATGCGCTCGGGGTACTTCGTGGTCGCCCGCACGCAGGGGAACGATCCCGACATGGCGTTCGTGTCTTCCGACTGGGATCGCGGCATCGAGCCCTGGCGGTTTCATGTGCCGACCGACGGTGGCAGCAGTCCCACCGTGCGCGCGCAAACGGTATTCGACCGCGTGCTGTTCCGCGTTGGCGAAACGGTGTCGATGAAGCACTTCATCCGTCAGGAAACGATGCAGGGGCTGGTGTTGCCCGCGAGTCTGCCGTCGCAATTGACGATCACCCATGAGGGTTCCGGACAAACCTACACGCAGCCCATCAAGTGGCGCAACGGAAGGCTCGCCGAAAACACTTTCCAGATTCCGCAGGGCGCGAAGCTTGGCGAGTACGCGGTGACGCTCGACTACACGGAGGCGGATTCGCGTCCGAAGTCGTATCCCTCATCGCTCGACGCGGGGCATTTCCGCGTGGAGGCTTTCCGGCTGCCGGTGCTGGCCGGATCGATTAGTGTGCGCGATGCCGCGAAGTCACCGCTCATCAACAAGACCGAAGCCCCGGTAAATGTGCAGGTGAACTACGTGGCGGGTGGCCCGGCGGGCAACTTGCCGGTGCGCGTCTCGGCGTTGTTGCGCGTGCGAGACATGACCTTCGACGGGTACGACGATTTCAGCTTCACGCCGTACCGTCCGCCGTCGGCGCAGTCGGGGGCCGATGACGGGGATCAGGGCAATGACGAGAGTGCGGGAGCGAGCGATCAGAAGCTGGTCGCCGACAAGCAGCGGCTTGTGCTCGACAGAAACGGTGCAGGTAATCTGACGCTCAAGGACTTGCCCAAGGTCGACCGTCCAAGCGATCTCGTGCTCGAGGCGAGCTTCGCGGATCCGAACGGCGAAATTCAGACGCTTCGGGGCAATGCCACGTTGTGGCCCGCGAATCTCATCACAGGCGTGCGCAGCGAGAGCTGGGTGTCGGTGACCCACAAGCTTCCGGTGAAGGCGCTCGCGCTTGATTTGCAGGGCAAGCCGAAGGCCGGGGTGGCGATGGACGTGCGCGCCGAGGCGCGGATGACCACCAGCAGTCGCAAGCGCATGGTGGGGGGGTTCTATGCGTACGACAACCACACCGAGGTCAAGGATCTCGGCACGGTGTGCAGCGGCAAGACGGACGAGCGCGGTTTGCTGGCGTGCGACGTTTCGCTCTCGCAGCCGGGCGAAATTACGCTCGTGGCACAGGCCAAGGACGACAAGGGCAATCTGAGTACGTCGACAACGAGCGTGTGGGTGACGGGACGCGGCGAGGTCTGGTTCGGCGGTGACAATACCGACCGGATGGATGTGCTGCCGGAGCGCCGGGCCTACGAGCCGGGCGAGACGGCCAAGCTTCAGGTGCGCATGCCGTTCCGCTCGGCAACGGCGCTCGTCGCGATCGAGCGCGAAGGCGTGATCCAGACGCGCACGATGGAGATCTCCGGCAAGGACCCCAGCATTTCGCTCAAGGTCGAACCCACCTGGGGCCCCAACGTTTACGTGTCGGTGCTCGCGGTGCGCGGTCGAATCCATGAAGTGCCCTGGTACTCGTTCTTCCAATGGGGCTGGAAGCAGCCGCTGGAATGGTTCCGGGCGTTTTGGTACGAGGGCCGGGAGTATCAGGCCCCGACGGGGCTGGTGGATCTGGGCAAACCGGCCTATCGCTTCGGCTTGACCGAGTTGCGTGTGGGCACGGCGGGGCAGCGTCTTGGCGTGGAAGTAAAGCCGGACGCGGCGACGTACCCGGTGCGCGGTCATGCCAAGGTGCGCATCAAAGTCACGCAGCCGGACGGCAAGCCGGTCGTGGCCGGCACCGAGGTTGCCGTTGCGGCCGTCGACGAGGCGCTGCTGGAGCTGGCGCCGAACACCAGTTGGAATCTGCTCGATGCCATGTGGCAGCGTCGCAGCTACGGCGTGACGACGGCCACCGCACAGATGGAGATCATCGGACGCCGCCACTACGGTCGCAAGGCCGTACCGGCGGGCGGCGGCGGCGGCAAGAGTCCGACGCGCGAGCTGTTCGACACTCTGCTGCTCTGGCAACCGCGCGTCGTGCTCGACGACAAGGGCGAGGCGAGTGTGGACGTGCCGCTGGGCGACGCGCTGTCCAGTTTCCGCATCGTGGCCGTGGCCGATGATGGCAGGCCCGGTGCGCAGGCGCTTGGCTGGTTCGGCACCGGGACGGCGACCATTCGCACCACGCAGGACCTGCAATTGATCTCGGGTTTGCCGCCGCTGGTGCGCGAGGGCGACATGTATCGTGCCCAGTTCACCGTGCGCAATACCACGCAACATGCAATGCAGGTGCAGTTGATCGCACGCGCCACGCAACTGACCCTGGCACCGCAACGGGTTGACGTGCCGGCCGGCGAATCGCGTGAAGTGACGTGGGACGTGACGGCGCCTGCCGGACTGGCGGACACGCGTGCCCAACGCGTGTTGTGGGAAGTCAGCGCACAGGCACTGGCGACGGGCACGGCGCCCGCCGCGAGCGATGCCATCAAGGTCGGGCAGGATATTCAGCCGTCGTTGCCTGCGAGCGTCCAGCAGTCGGTGCTCACGCAGGTCGAAGGCAGTCTGACGCTGCCCATGGCACCGCCAGCGGGCGCGGTGGCAGACAGCACCGGAAAGTTGCGCGGCGGGGTTCGCATCAGCCTGCAACCGCGTCTGTCGCAGGGATTGCCGGGAGTGAAGCGCTGGTTCGAGGTCTATCCGTACGGTTGCCTGGAGCAACTGGCGTCGAAGGCGATCGGCATGCGCGACACTGCGCAGTGGAAACGGGTGATGGGCACGCTGCCGTCGTATCTCGACGACGACGGGCTGGCGAGCTACTTCCCGCCGCAAGAGGGTTTTGCGAATCAGGGCAGCGATACGCTCACTGCCTATCTGCTGGCCGTAAGCAGCGAAGCGAAGGCGCTCGACCCAGGCTATGCGTTGCCGGACGACACGCTGGCACGCATGGAGGACGGACTGACGGCGTTCGTCGAAGGGCGTCTCACGCGCCGCTTCTGGGCCCCGCGTGACGACCTGACGTTGCGCAAGCTGAGCGCCATCGAAGCGTTGTCCCGGTACGGTCGGGCAAGCGCACGCATGCTGAGTTCGCTCACCCTAGCGCCGAACGATTGGCCGACGTCTGCGGTCATCGACTGGTACGCGATCCTGCAGCGCCTGCCCGACGCGCCACAGCGTGCCGAGCGCATGGCGCAGGCCGAGCAGATCCTGCGGGCGCGTCTGTCATATCAGGGAACACGTGTGGGTTTCTCCACGCAGGCAAGCGACGGGCTCTGGTGGCTGATGGTCGGCCCCGAGACTAACGCGGCGCGGCTGGCGTTGCTGATGAACGCGAACCCGGCATGGAAGGACGAGATGCCGCGTCTCGTGATCGGCCTGCTGGGACTGCAGTCGCGCGGGGCCTGGTCGACGACCACGGCGAACGTCTGGGGCGGTTTGGCCGTGGATCGATTCTCGGCACGATTCGAGCGCGACACGCCGACGGGACACACGGCCATTCAGTGGCAGCGCGACAACCAGACGAGCGGCAGCGTGCAAACCGTCGACTGGGACAAGCTCAAGGCGGGCACCGTGCCGCCGGCCGTCTCGTTGCCATGGTTGAGCAACGCGGCTGCCGCAAAGGACAGCGCGCGCGATGTATTGCGCCTGGACCAGACGGGCGTCGGCAAGCCTTGGGCAACGATCCAGAGCCTGGCCGCCGTTCCGCTCAAGGCGCCGTTCTCCGCCGGCTATCGCGTGACGCGCAGTGTTCAAGTGCAGGACGCCGCCGATCGTTCGGGAGATCGCTTCGTGCGTGGTGCGGTATTGCGCGTGCGTCTGGATATCGACGCGCAGGCCGACATGCGCTGGGTCGTGGTGAGCGATCCGCTGCCTGGCGGGGCGACAGTGCTGGGTGGCGGGCTTGGACGCGATTCGGTCATCGCCACGCAAGGCGAGAAGAGCGAAGGCGCCACGCCGGCTTTCGAGGAGCGCGCGCAGGACACCTATCGTGCCTACTACGATTACCTGCCGAAGGGGCAGCATCGGATCGAGTACACGGTGCGTCTGAACAACGTCGGCACGTTCGCGACACCGCCAACGCGGGTCGAGGCGATGTACGAACCGGCGATGTACGGCGAGACGCCTAACGCGCCGGTGCAAGTGGTGCCGGCGAAGTAATGACGAATGGGGGCGCACTGTCATGACGTCGAACTTCTTTGACCCGGCGGCGGCGCTGCCACGAGAGGCGCGCCGCTTCTGGTGGCTGGCCGCGATTGCGGGCGCCGCCTATGCGTTGGCGTTGCGCGGCGCACCTTATGCCGACCAGGGCATTGCCAAGGTGCTGTTGTGTGCATTGTTGTTGTTCGCGGCGCTTTACCACCGGGTGCCGCGCGAGCGGGTGTGGCTTTGCGCGGCGCTGATCTTGTCGGGCGCGGGTGACGTGCTGCTCGCCTCGCCGACCTTGGCGCAAGGTTTCATTCTGGGCCTGGGCGCGTTCCTGCTGGCCCATCTCACATATTTCGTGTTGTTCTGGCGCTTGCGGTGCCCCTGGGCGAAGGTGCCCGGTTGGCATCGCGTCGCCATCGTGCTGGTGTGGGCGGCGGCGGCGCTGGCGTACGCGATGTACTGGCCGGGAATGGGGGAACTCAAGGCACCAGTGGCGTGCTACGTGATCGTGCTGGCGATGATGGCCTCGGCGGCGCTGCTGGCCGACCTGCCGAGCGAATGGGCCGCCGTCGGCGCGCTGCTTTTCACGGTCTCGGACGCGCTCATCGGCACCACGCGCTTCGTGGGCCCCATCATGGCGCAGGAGTACGCCATCTGGATTCTTTACGCACTCGCGCAACTGATGCTCGCGGCCGGCATCCTGGCAGTGCGTCCCGCGGATTTGTCGCAACCGGGTGAGACGCATGTGCGCCGTGATTGAACATCGGGGCTGGGGCGTTGGCCGTCAGGTCGTGTTGAGCGTTGCGCTGACGCTCGGGGCATTTCTGTCCCCGGCACCCGCGCGCGCCGTCCCGTCGTTTGACGAGGTGCATCGTGACTGGCGCGCGTCGGACTGGATCCTGCTGGATCGTCGCGGCGAACCCTTGCAGCGCCTGCGGGCCGACATGCAGGCGCAACGCGGCGACTGGGTAACGCTCGCCGATGTCTCGCCCGCTTTTCGCGAGGCGTTGATCGTTTCCGAGGACAAGCGCTTTTACGAGCACAGTGGCGTCGATTGGCGCGGCGTGGCCGCCGCCGCGTGGGGCAACCTCTGGCACACGCGCACGCGCGGCGCCTCCACGCTGACGATGCAGTTGGCGGGGCTGCTCGACGACGATCTGCGACCGAGTACCCGCAATCGATCCGTTTCGCAGAAGATCGGTCAGGCGGCAACGGCGTTGTGGCTGGAGCAGCGCTGGCGTAAGGATCAGATTCTCGAGGCCTATCTGAACCTCGTGCCGTTTCGGGGCGAGCTCGTCGGCATCTCGGCCGTCTCGCAAACGCTGTTCGGCAAGTTCCCCAGCGGACTCGACGCGCGCGAATCGGCGTTGGCCGTTGCGCTGCTGCGCGCGCCGAACGCGCCCGCCGCGCGCGTGGCGCAGCGCGCCTGCGGCATTCTGCGTGACATGAGGCAGGCGTCTGACTGCAACGGCCTCGATGGCTACGCGCAACTCGTGTTTTCGCGACCGGCAAGCGTCATGACGACGCGCGATGCCGTTGGCCTTGCACCGCATTTCGCGCGTCGAGTGTTCAGCGCGAGTCGTCCGCCCGCGGGCACGCGAATTGTCAGCACGCTGGACGCAAATCTCCAGCGCATGGCGGTGACCACCTTGCAGCAGACGCTGCGCGAGCTGGGCACGCCGGGACGTTCGCGCAACGTGCAGGACGGGGCCATTGTCGTCATCGATAACGCAAGCGGCGACATTCTCGCGTGGGTTGGTTCCTCCGGGCCATTGTCGTCGGCGGCGCAGGTCGATGGCGTCACGTCGCTGCGACAGGCCGGCTCGACACTCAAGCCATTTCTCTACGCCCAGGCGATTGCGGAGCATCGTCTGACGGCAGCGTCGCTCCTCGACGATTCACCCATCGATCTGCCCACGGGGGGCGGTCTGTACATTCCGCAGAACTACGATCATCACTTCAAGGGGTGGATCAGCGCGCGTACGGCGCTGGCCTCGTCGCTGAACGTGCCGGCCGTGCGCACGCTCGTGATGGTCACACCGCGCAGGTTCGCCCAGACGCTCGTGTCACTCGGCTTGCCGCTCACGCAAAGCGGCGACTTCTACGGCTACAGTCTTGCGCTTGGCAGCGCCGACGTGACACTGCTCACGCTCGCGAATGCCTATCGCGCGCTCGCCAACGGAGGCACCGCCAGCGGCGTGAACGAGCGCATGCCGGCGTCGGTACGCCCGCGCGCGGGTGACGTCACGAAAGCGCGCGCGAGAGAGGTAACGCCCACGACCGTCTTTTCGCCGCAGGTCAGTTTCATCGTCTCTGACATGATCGCCGACCGGCAGGCGCGCACCCGCACGTTCGGGCTCGACAGCCCGCTCTCGACGCGCTACTGGACCGCCGTGAAGACGGGCACCAGCAAGGACATGCGCGACAACTGGGCCGTAGGGTATTCGCGGCACTATACGGTCGGGGTGTGGGTGGGCAATGCCGACGGTGCTCCGATGTGGGACGTCTCCGGGGTGTCGGGAGCCGCACCGATCTGGCATCGCCTCATGGACTATCTGCATCGACGCACGGCGAGCCTGCCGCCCACGCCGCCGCCCGGACTTGAGCATGTTGCGGTGCAGTACGCCGAGCGCGTTGAACCTGCACGCGACGAGTGGTTCCTTCGCGGAACGTCGCAGCGCACAATCGTGCTTTCCTCGCTCGCGACGAAAGCGCCCGGCGGACCGCTCTGGCGAATTGCCGGGCCGCCCGACGGCACGATCGTGGCGCTCGACCCGGATATTCCGCCGGCGAACCAGCGTCTGTGGTTCCAGGTGGCGGCCGCCTGGCCGAAGGGGGCGGCATGGCGGCTCGACGGCAAGCCGCTTGCGGGCCGTGCGCGTGTGGGGTGGCTGCCGTGGCCGGGGCGTCACACGCTCGAACTCGTCGATGCTGCCGGAGCAACGCGTGACCGCGTGCACTTCGAAGTGCGCGGTGCGACGCTCGACGATGGCAAGCGCATGCGCAATGCGAGTCGCTGAGCGCATGTGCGCTGCATCGCGAATAATTTTTGATGCGGCAGACGCGTTCACGCGATGCAGGCTACACTCGAATCAGACCTGCCAATGCGTGACGCAATGTGACGGCGACGAGCGCGCCGCCGCCCGACAATGACGCACGCCCCGGCGCGGAGACCCATCGATGATCACGCTGGACGCGCATCAAACCGCACAGTTGTTGCCGTACCCTCAGTTGGCCGACGGCATCGAGGCCATGCTCATGGAGATGCGCGCGGGCACCGCGCGCGCGCCCGCGCGTCTGCATTTCGCGTTGACCGAACCGGAGCGCGGCCGCCGTGGCGGTGTGCTGCTGGTGATGCCCGCCGCCAATCGCGATGTCGCGATGACCAAGCACATCACCGTGCATCCGGAGAATTGCCGTGCGGGAAAGCCTTCCATCATCGGTGAGGTGATGGTGTTCGATCCGCATACCGGAGAGCGATTAATGTTGCTCGACGGGCCCACCATCACCGGTCGACGCACGGCCGCCGTGACGCTGTTCGCCGCCCGCAAGTTCGCGCCGCGCCCCAAGGGACCGGTGTTGATCGTCGGGGCCGGCGTGCAGGCGAGGGCGCACCTGGAAGCGTTTGCCGCAGGCATGGGCACGCGGCACTTCATGATCTTTTCACGCAGCGCGGAGCGCGCCCACGCGCTCGCGGAACATGCCGCTACGCTTGGTGTGGAAGCGACCGTGGTCGACGCGGTGGAGCCTGTGCTGAACACCGTGAGCATCGTGATTGCCGCGACCACCAGCAGCGAGCCTGTGCTGCCCGATAGCGACGTGCTGCGCTGGCGCGACGACATCTTCGTCGCGGGCGTCGGTGCGTTCCGTCCGGACATGCGCGAGCTGCCGCCGCAGTTGTGTCGCGACGCCGCCGTGCGCGGCACGCTCGTCGTCGATACCTGGGAGGTCAAGCACGAAGCCGGCGATCTGCTGCATGCGGCCATCGACTGGGGACGTGCCGCACCGTTGCTCGACGCCATCATCACCCCCGATCGCTTCCGTTCGAGCGGGCCGGTGATTTTCAAGAGCGTGGGCTACGCCCTGTGGGATCTCGCCGCCGTCTTGTGCGCACGCGCGAATCTCGCAAAGGACGGCGTGCCCGCTGCCTGAGCGGTCTGACGCCGTTGGGATGAACGGGGTTGGGCCCAGGTCGCGCCGACGCGTGAACCGCGTGGCGTGTTCACGCGGGCAATGCGAAGGGCACGCCTGCGAATGCGTCTTTGAGCCTTGGATAGCCGGGCAATGTCTCAGGCGTCATCACGTGCACCGGCAAGCCGAGTGTTGCCTCGATGAGGTCGGCGCGCATCACGTCGCGAGGTATCCCTTCTGCAAGAATGCGTCCGTTGGCTAGCAACGCCATACGGTCCGCGTGACGCGCCGCGAGGTTGACGTCGTGCACGATGGCCATCGCACCGAAGCCCCACGTTGCGGCAAGCTCGCGCGTGAGCGAGAGCAGGTGATGCTGATGCGCCAGGTCGAGCGCCGCCGTCGGTTCGTCCAGCAGCAGATAGCGCGGCACCGACGGGGCCGAAGCCTCGTCGTCGGGCCATAGCTGCGCAAGGACTCGTGCAAACTGCACTCGCGCCCATTCCCCGCCAGACAAGGTCATCACGTCACGCTGCCGTAGCGGCAGCGCCCCCGCGCGTTCCAGCGCGAGCGTCGCGATTTCCGTATCGCTCGCGACGGTCTTGCCGGAGGCGTCCCGTCTGTGCGATTTCGGGTAGGGCAGACGCCCCATCGCCACGATATCAAGCGCGCTGAACGGAAACGCCAACTGCGCCGTTTGCGGCAGCACGGCACGCAAGCGAGCCAACGCCGCCGGGGCGTATTGCGCGAGCGGCGCACCGTTGAGCGTGATGTCGCCGCGCATGTGCGTGCGCGTGGGCAGCGGATCGCCGGCCATCGCCTTGAGCAGCGTGCTCTTGCCCGCGCCGTTGCGGCCAAGCAGCACCAGCAGTTCGCCGGGACGGATGTCGAGCGACAGGCCGTCGAGCACGGGCGAATCGGTGTGGGCAATCGTGAGGTCGTGTGCACTGAGCATGGCGATGTCCTGTTCTATCAGACCGGATCGATGAGCGTCACAGCCCAAACTGTCCGCGGCGTCGCCACAGCAGCATCAGGAAGAACGGCGCGCCGAGCAGTGCCGTGAGAATGCCCAACGGTAACTCGGCTGGCGCCACCCAGGTGCGCGCGACCAGATCGGCAAGCAACGTCAGGATCGCACCGAAGAGCGCGGCTGCCGGGAGCACGGCGCGCGGGTCGGGCCCGACGACCAGCCGCACGATATGCGGTGCGATCAGGCCGATGAATCCGATCATGCCGCTCGACGCGACCAGCGCACCGATGCACAGCGCGCATGCCACCATCACTCGACGCTTGACCGACTGCACGGCGACGCCCAGATGCAACGCCTCCGCTTCGCCCAGCAACAAGGCGTTCAGCGAGCGGCACTGTGTGGCGAGCGCGACCATCCCCAGCGCGACCGGCCATACGATTACGCCGAGCATCGGCCATTGCGCGCCGCCGAGACTGCCGAGCGTCCAGAAGGTGAGCGTGCGCAACTGCGTATCGTCGGCGAGGTAGGTGAGCAAACCGATGGCCGCCCCCGAGACGGCATTGATCGCAATGCCGGCGAGCAACAGCAACGGCAGGGCGAGGCGACCGCGTCCCGCGGCCAGACGGTAGACGAGCGTGGTGACGCCAAGCGCACCGACGAACGCCGCCACCGGCAGCAGCCACGGGCCAAGCGACGCCGCGAGCGTCGCCGGAAGCAGAAGACCGCCGAGGACGATCACCCCTGCAGCGCCCAACGCCGCACCGCTGGCCACGCCGATCAGTCCGGGGTCGGCGAGCGGGTTGCGGAAGAGGGCCTGCAACGCGGCGCCGGCGGCGCCGAAGCCCGCGCCGACCAGGATACCGAGCACGATGCGCGGCAGGCGAATCTGCAACATGACGTTGCGTGCCTGGTCCTGCGCGAAGTCCCCTGTGGCGCCCCGGAACAGCACAGCAATCGCTTCTCCGGGCGCGATGCGATAGGCCCCGCCGCACAGCGCAGCGAGCACCGCGACGGCGAGCAAGGCGGCCAGTGCCGTCATGACGCACCATCGTGGCGGGCGGCGTCGCACCGTGCCGGTGTGATGCAGTGTGGCGGCAACGGTCGTGGGCCGTCCCGCTTCAGAGGGGCGTGATGGCAACGACTTTGGTAGCGCAGGCGCGGCTGGCATAGTTTCGTTTACGGGCGAATGGCGGATTTCGGGATAGCCTTGGCGCATGGTCAAACGGTGTGCACGCGCAGCGCGAGATCGGCAACCGCCAGCGGCAGTCGCGGACCGAAGCCGAGCAGATACAGCGCATCGAAGCTCAGCACGCGTTTGGCGCGTCCCGCGGGTGTGTTCGCGAGCCCCGGTTGTGCGAGCAGCGTTACCGCGGGATCGGCGGGCGATGGCCCGGTCGTGGTCGTGAGCAGCACGTCGGGCTGGGCCGCGACGGCCGCTTCCGCCGTCAGCGGCCGGTAGCCGGTGAAGCCACGCAACGCATTCTCCGCACCGGCGTAGGCGAGCATGGCGTGCGCCGCCGTGTCTTGCCCCGCCACCATCACCTGGTTGCCCATGTGGCCGAGGATGAACAGCACGCGCGGGCGGCGCGCGATGCCATACCGCTGTTCGACGTCGTCGCGAACGCGCAGCCAGTCGGCGGTAAAGCGGTCCGCCACACGTGCGCCGTCCTTGGGCACGCGCAGAGCGGTAGCAACGGCGCGAATGTTGTCGAGCACTCGCTCGGCGGTATAGCCGTGTACGAAGCGCTCGACCGGCACGCCCGCCGCCGCGATCTGCGACAGCACATTGGGCGGACCCGCTTCCGCGCCCGCGAGCAGCAGGTCGGGACGCAGCGAGAGCACGCCTTCCGCCGACAAGGTGCGCAGGTACCCGATCTTGGGCAGCCGGGTGGCCGCTTCCGGATACAGGCTCGTCAGATCGTTGGCGATCACGCGATCCTGCGCACCGAGCGCGTAGACGATTTCGGTGAGTGCGCCGCCTGCGACCACGACGCGCTTCGGCCCGCCTCGCCCAGGCGCCTCAGGCGTCGTTGCGTTGGCCTGCGCCGTCATGACTCGCGCGCCCAGCCACGCGCCGGCTGCCAGCGCAGCGCTCCTGGTCAACAGCGCGCGCCGCGAGGCCCCGCGTGTGTCGATCGGGCGGTTCACGTCGAAGTCTCCATGACGCCTTGTGCGTCTTGCGCGTGCGACGCATGCCTCACTCGAGCGAGCGTCTCGCGCCAATCGTCGCGCTCGGCCTGCCCGGGCTTGCGCTCACCAAAGAACATGGCGATCACCATGCCCGAGGCATCGAGCAGTTCCAGCGAGGTGACGATGCCATCTGCCGTGGGCTTGCGCACGACCCAGGCCGAGTCGACGAGGTCTTCACGCAGATGCAGGTTGAAGCCCGGGTCGAGCACATTGACCCACGGACCCATGACGCGAATCGTCGTGACCGGCCCCGTGTGGATCTGGATCATGCCCGCGTTGCCGACGAACACCATGATCGGCAGGGCGGTGCCGGCGGCATCGTCGAGCAACGCGCGCACCGATGCCGCCCTCACGCGCTGCGCATGACCTTCGGGGGCGAGACGCAACGCTTGGGCGCGCGACACCCGGTGCCGCTTGAGCAGTTCGAAGAACTGATGGGTGTCGGTCATGGCCAGCCAGTCACGCTGGAAGGCGGCGGCGTCGATGTCGGCGTCGGGCGTCTCGGCCTTCGGGGCGTCGGCAGCGACGACGTGCTGACCCGGCGTCTGGTCGCTCGCGCGAAAGCGGGCGACGAGGGCGTCATACGCAAGCGCGTCGCTGTGATCGCGCAGGAACATCTTGTGCACGGCAGTGCCGGTCTTGTCGAAGAATTGCAACGAGCGGCGGGGGCCTTTCTCCGTCGGCGTTTCGACGGCATACCCGAACGCCCATTGGTGATAGAAGACGCGCAGGTCGAGGTCTTTGCCGAGCCCCAGGCCAATGGTGCCCGTGTGCGAGAGCTTCTCGTACTGGCCGTCCTTTTCGTGAACCGCGGCGTTGTTGCGCGTGAGCGCCATCACGCGCCCCAGCGCGGGCAACGCTTCGACGATCTCGATGAACTCGGGACGCAGCCTCACGACGTGCTCGCCGACGAACGCCGCGACCGTCTCGCCTTCGGAGACGCCCAGGGCGGCGGCGGCGTCGCGATCGCGCAGGTTCCGTTCGGTCTTGACGCGGTGGAAGTCGCTGCGCAGACGGGTGACGTCGGCGAGCGCGGGGAACGCCGGGCGGGCGGCGGGAGTAGCGGTTTGCGTGTTCATCATGGCGATTCCTTGGTGGCGGGGGTTGCGTTCGTTGCGTGATGGCAGGTGCGCCGTTGCGAGTCTCGAGCCGTCGAATCAGTACTGAAGCTTCAGGCTCACGGCCACGCTGCGGCCCGGTGCCGAATACGCGTCCTTGAGCGTTGAGCTATCGGCGAGGCCGCGCACGTCCGACCAGTTCCAGGCCTTGCGGTCGAACACGTTGTAGATGCCGGCGTAGAGCGTCGCGGACTTGTTGAGGCGATAGCCGCCCGACAGGTCGAGTACGACCGACGACGGCGGCGCCCAGCAGGTCTGGTTCTGCTGCGTGCCCGAGGTGCAGGTTTTCGCGATCTGGCTTTGTGCCTTCGCGGCCTGAAAGAGCAGGTCGGCTTGCGCGAACCACGTCGTGTTCGGCTCGTAGCGCACGCCGAGCACCATCGAGAACGGATTGACGGTGTTGAGCGGCTGGGTGGCGGCGCCGTTGTTTTGCGTCGTGCCGTGTGTGTAGGCCATCGCCGTGCGCAGCGTCACGCCGCCCTGGAGCGCCCACGTGGCGCGGCCCTCCCAGCCCTGGATGCGGGCACGGCTGTAGTTCACGTACTGATAGATGAGCGGATCGCTCGGGCGGCCCGAGCCGCTGATGTTCTGCTGCGAGATGAAATTGCGGTAGTTGCCGGCGAAGACGGCGGTGCTGTAGGTGACGGGGCCGAGCGTGGTGGCGAGGCGTCCGCGCAACCCCAGCTCTAACGTGTCGCTCGTCTCGGGCTTGAGGTTCGGGTTCGCGATCGACATGTAACCGAAGATCGGATTCGAGAAGCCGTTGTTGACCTGATCGGGCGTTGGCGTGCGGAAGCCGCGTGCGTACTGCACGTACGGAATCAGCGAAGGGGCGATCTCGTACATGACCGCCAGGCGCGGAGAGAACGCGCCATCGTTCGACGAAGTCGGTTGAACGCGCGCGCCGGAGGCCGTCTGCGACACATACAGCGGATCGTTCTGCTTCGGCGAGAGCCAGTAGGCGTCGTACCGAATGCCCGGCGTGACGCTCAGCGCGCCGTAGCGGATCTCGTCCTGCGCGAAGGCGCCGAACAGTGTGTAGTCGGTGTCCGGGAACGCCTTGTTGGGGAACGACTCGCCCATGCCGGGCACGGTGCCGTTGCGATAGCTGGTGATGTACGCGAGGCTCGCGTCGGCGCCGTACACGAACTTGTGCGCGAGCGGGCCGGTCGTGAAGTGGCTTTCCGCTTGCACGGCGCCGCCGACGGTGCGCTCCTTGTACGTGTTGTCGCGCGTGCGATCGCCCGCCGTGCGTTGCTCGTACGCGAACTGGCTGTTTTTCGCGTCCTGGAAGTACAGCAGCGCGTGCGCGTTCTGGACATAGGCCTGCGACGCGTCGTTGAAGTCGTAATCGAGGCTGACGCGGTTGCGTTCCAGACGATCGCTCGTGGTCAGACCCAGCGTCGTGGGCGGATTGATGGCCGACAGAACGCTCGCGTCCACCCGACGGCGCACGGTCTCGCCCGTGAGCTTGAACGTCGAGCGGGGCGTGGCCTTGAAGACCAGTTTGCCGAGCACGGAGTCGCCGTTGCTGTCCTGCGGGTTGGCCGTTGTGCGCGACGTGCTGGCCGAGTTGTTGGTGCCCTTGCCGTCGAGTTCGTGGCCCTTGTTGCCGTCGACGATCACCATGCCCTGCCACTGCTCGCCGCCCCACGCGGCCTGGGCGGTCGTGCCGAAACTGCGGTCTATCGAGTTGTAGTAGGGACGCAGAGAGAAGTAGGTCGACTTGCCGAAGACATCAAGCAGGTCTTGCGGATCCTTGGTGAGGAAGTTGACGACGCCGGTGAGCCCGTCGCTGCCGTAGAGCGAAGAGGCGGGGCCGCGCAGGATTTCGATGCGGCGCAGCACGTCCATGCTCATGTAATCACCGCGACCCGCTTCGAGCGGACCGAACGCATAGCCGGACGGCATGCGGATGCCGTCTTCGAAGAGCGCCACGCGGTTGCCTTCGAGGCCACGAATGTTGATGCTCGAATTGCCGTCGCGACCGCCGCCGGCGGCCGCCGATGCGGGTCGATACGGTGCACGGCGCACCGTGACGCCTGGCTCGTAGCGCAGGGCCTCCTTGATGTCTTGCGCTTGTTGTTCTTCGAGATCCTGATCGGTAATGACCGAAATCGACGCCGGGGTTCGATCCGCTTCGGTCGGCGTGCGCGTCGCCGTGACGTTCACCTCCCGCAGATTGGCTTCAGCGAGCTGCAAGGGCGTGTTGGGCGAGGCTTGCGCGAGTTGAAGCGTCTCAACCGACTGGGCCGAGCCCGTGCTCGAGGCCGGTTGCGCGAAGACCGCGGGCGACCAGAACGCAGCAAGCACCGCCCCTGCGAGCGGGCGAAGACGCCATCGACGCGCACGATCGCGTTGCAAATCTTCGGATCGGATCGAGCCGTGGGTGCCGAATTTCCGGCCACCCCGGCGCGTTGACATGACAATAGCGCGGCCCCCGCCGCTTGACGACTGCTTCACTGCTGGCTCCCAGAGCAAGAAAACCCCGTTGCTGGCTGGCAAGCGCTCGTGGCAATCGTCGTGTTCCGTGTGTCGTTATCGAGGCTCGGGAACACGCCGGCAGGCGCGGCTGGCGAAAGATCTCACGTCCTGCGGCCGGATAGGTTCGGCCTTGAGACGAAGATGTTAATAAGAATCATTTGCATTGTTGACGAAGAACGACCGACGCGTCAAGGGGCGAGGTGACGCGATGTCAATGAATGGGAAGGGGATGAAAGCCGCGCGTCAGATCGGCAGGCTCGTATCGAACTTGATTTCACGCAGCACGACGCTGGTCTTGACGTTGGCCACCGCGGGCAGACGGAAGATGTGTTCGTGCAGGAACGCGTCGTAGGCCTTGATGTCGGGCGCCACGATTTTGAGGATGTAGTCGGCTTCGCCCGTGGTGCTGTAGCACTCCGTCACTTCCGGGCAGGTGCGGATTTCGCGCTCGAACTGCTCCGTGCCGCCCTCCGTATGGCGGGTGAGTTGCACGTGGGCCAGGGCGCACACGTGCAGGCCGAGCTTTTCCCGATCGAGCAGCACCGTGTAGCGCTGGATCACGCCGCTTTGCTCCATGTCCTTGATGCGCCTCCAGCACGGAGTTGCCGACAACCCCACGTTATCCGACAGCTCCTGCGCCGAGCGGCGCGAGTCGATCTGCAACAGTCGCAGAATCTGGCGCGCAAAATTATCGAGTAATTCCATTTCTCAAAACCGCCATCTACGAAATGAACGTTTCTTATTGTGCGCCAAATGGAGTGAAATAGTAAAAATCTTTCTCGTGCCTCCCCATACACTGCTTGCATACCGATGCGTGGCCGCTCGATGCGGTCGGAACGTCGAGACGAACAGAACAAATGCCCCCGAAGCACGGCCGATGACGCCGTCAGATCGATCTGACGCAGGCCGCGGGGATCAGGAGAGACACAATGAATGCCCCCATGCGCGCCGCCCTCGCGACGCCGACGGCCAATCCCCTGGCCCATCCCGATTACCAGCTCTCCGACGCGCTCGCGGCCAGTCGCGGTCAGATTTTCCTCACCGGCACGCAGGCGCTCGTGCGCATCCTGCTGATGCAGCATCAGCTCGACGCCGCGCGCGGCCTGAACACCGCGGGCTTCATCAGCGGCTATCGCGGCTCGCCGCTCGGCGGGGTGGATCAGCAGTTGTGGAAGGCGAAGAAGCTGCTCGATGCGGCCAACGTCAAGTTCCTGCCGGCGATCAACGAAGAGTTGGGCGGTACCGCCGTCATGGGCACGCAACGCGTGGAAGCCGACCCGGAGCGCACCGTCGAGGGTGTGTTCGGCATGTGGTACGGCAAGGGGCCGGGCGTGGATCGCGCGGGCGATGCACTCAAGCACGGTAACGCTTACGGGGCGTCGCGCCACGGTGGCGTGGTTGTGGTGGCGGGCGACGACCACGGTTGCGTGTCGTCGTCGATGCCGCATCAGAGCGACTTTACGATGATGTCGTGGAGCATGCCCGTGCTCAATCCGGCCGACATCGGCGAACTCGTCGAATTCGGTCTCTACGGTTATGCGCTGTCGCGCTTCTCGGGCGCCTGGGCTGGCTTGAAGGCCATCTCCGAGACGGTCGAATCGCGCGGCACCGTCGATCTCGACAAGATCCGCACCGACTGGGTCGAGCCGTCGGACTACGTTGCGCCTGCGGGTGGCCTGCACAACCGCTGGCCCGATCTGCCGAGCCTGGCGCTCGAAGCGCGTCTGGCGGACAAGCTCGACGCCGTGCGCGCCTTTTCGCGCGTGAACAGCATCGACAAGTGGATTGCCCCGGCCCCGGACGCCGACATCGGTATCGTGACGTGCGGCAAGGCACATCTCGACCTGATGGAGACGCTGCGCCGCCTGGACATCACCGTCGACGATCTTGCCGCGGCCGGTGTGCGCATCTACAAGGTCGGCCTGTCGTTCCCGCTCGACATGTCGCGCCTGGACACCTTTGTCGCTGGCCTGAAGGAAATCCTCGTGATCGAGGAGAAGGGCCCAGTCGTTGAACAGCAGATCAAGCAATACCTGTACAACCGCACGACGGGCACGCGCCCGAGCGTGCTCGGCAAGACCGACGCCGAGGGCCGCGTGCTGCTCTCCGCGCTGGGCGAGTTGCGGCCGTCGCGCGTGTTGCCGGTGTTCGCCGAGTGGCTGGCGAAGCATCGCCCGGCGCTGGATCGTCGTGAGCGTGTGGTCGATCTCGTGGCGCACGACATCCTGTCGAACGCCGCCGACGGCGTGCGCCGCGTGCCGTATTTCTGCTCGGGTTGCCCGCACAACACGTCGACGAAGGTGCCCGAAGGCTCCGTCGCGCAGGCCGGCATCGGGTGTCACTTCATGGCGTCGTGGATGGATCGCGACACCACGGGGTTGATCCAGATGGGCGGCGAGGGCGTGGACTGGGCCGCGCACTCGCACTTCACCAAGCGTGCGCACGTCTTCCAGAATCTGGGCGACGGCACGTACTTCCACTCGGGTCTGCTCGCGATTCGCCAGGCCGTGGCCTCGAAGGCGAACATCACCTACAAGATTCTCTACAACGACGCCGTGGCGATGACGGGTGGCCAGCCGGTCGACGGTTCGATTTCGGTGCCGCAGATCGCGCGTCAGGTCGAAGCCGAGGGCATTGCGAAACTTGTCGTGGTGAGCGACGAGCCGGAGAAGTACATCGGCCACGAAGGCCAGTTCCCGAAGGGCACGACGTTCCATCACCGTAGCGAACTCGACGCCGTGCAGCGCGAGTTGCGCGAGATCGCGGGCACGACCGTGCTCATCTACGATCAGACGTGCGCGGCCGAGAAGCGTCGTCGTCGGAAGAAAAACGAATTCCCGAATCCGGATCGGCGTCTGTTCATCAACGAGGCGGTTTGCGAGGGCTGCGGCGATTGCGGCGTGGCATCGAATTGTCTGTCGGTCGAGCCGGTGGAAACGGCACTGGGGCGCAAGCGTCGCATCGATCAGTCGTCGTGCAACAAGGACTTCTCCTGCGTGAACGGCTTCTGCCCGAGCTTCGTGTCGGTCAAGGGCGCGCAGTTGAAGAAGGCGCTCGCCGCCGCCTTCGATCAGGCGGCCTTCGAAGGGCGTCTGAACGCGCTGCCGCAGCCGACCGCGCTCGCCGGCGATGCACCGTTCGACATCATGGTCACGGGCGTGGGCGGCACCGGCGTGGTGACGATCGGTGCGCTCATCACGATGGCAGCGCATCTGGAAGGCAAGAGCGCGTCGGTGCTCGACTTCATGGGTTTCGCGCAGAAGGGCGGCGCGGTGCTGTCGTTCGTGCGCTTCGCCAACACGCCGCAAGCACTCAACCAGGTGCGTATCGACACGCAGCAGGCCGACGTGCTGCTCGCGTGCGACATGGTCGTGGGGGCCAGTGCGGATGCGCTGCAAACCGTGCGACGCGACCGCACGCGCGTGGTGGTCAACACGCATGCGATTCCGAACGCGACGTTCGTGCAGAACCCCGACGCGAATCTTCACGCCGACGCGCTGCTCGAGAAGATGCGTCATGCGGCAGGTAGCGACAAGCTCGACGCGTGCGACGCTCAGGCGCTCGCCCAGCGTTTCCTCGGCGACACGATGGGCGCGAACATCATCATGCTCGGCTTTGCGTGGCAGCTGGGGCTGGTACCAGTGTCGCTGCATGCACTGCAACGTGCGATCGAACTGAACAACGTGGCGGTGCCGATGAACCAGCTCGCGCTGGCGATCGGCCGGCTGGCGGCGGGGGATCCGACGGCGCTGACGCAGACGACGGCCAAGGCCACGCCGACGCCGGTGCATGCCCCGGTCGCCGACGACATGGCGTTCGACGAGCTCGTTGCGCATCGCATGACATTGCTGACGCAGTACCAGAGCGCGGCGTATGCGACGCAGTTCGCCGCGTTCGTGAAGCGGGTGGCCGATGCGGAAACGCGCGTGGCGGGGGCGCCTGGCCGCTTGTCGCGCGCCGTGGCGCAGCAGCTCTCGCGCCTGATGGCCTACAAGGACGAGTACGAAGTGGCG
Organism: Pandoraea cepalis; assembly: GCF_902459665.1. Classification (GTDB taxonomy): domain Bacteria; phylum Pseudomonadota; class Gammaproteobacteria; order Burkholderiales; family Burkholderiaceae; genus Pandoraea; species Pandoraea cepalis. The sequence continues at coordinate 129,366 of NZ_CABPSL010000013.1, forward strand.
CGCCTGTATGCGCAAACGGCGTTCGCCGACGCGTTGGGCGAGGCCTTCGAGGGCAAGCCGGGACGCGACTTCCGTGTCGAGTTCCATATGGCGCCGCCGCTGATTGCACGCGGCAAGGACGGTGCGGTGCCGAAGAAGGTGACCATCGGGCCGTGGCTGTGGCCGGTGTTGCGCGGCATGGCGAGGCTGCGTGGTTTGCGCGGCGGTGCGCTCGACGTCTTCGGTTACACGCTGGAGCGCCGCATGGAGCGTCAGTTGATCGCGGACTATCGCACGACGTTGGAGCGCGCGTTGGCGGGCCTTTCGGCCGACACGTTGGCTGACGTGATCGCGCTGGCCGAAGCACCGGCGAAGATTCGCGGCTATGGTCATGTGAAGCTGGCGAACCTGGCGATGGTCAAGCGCGTCGAGGCCACGATCGCGGGACGGCTGAACGTGACACCCGCGACGAGCGACGCCGTCGAGCAGGCGCTGGCGCACGCACGCAGCAGCGGCAAGTCGCTCAAGGGCATTCCGGTGGTGACGGCGCGCTAATCGAGACATACCCGTTTGCACCGGCGTTGACGTATCCAGGCGGGGGCTTCGGCCCCCGTTTTTTTCTGGGGGCGGCAAACGTAGTTGCGCCTTGCGGCGGGTGTGTTTCTGCACCGCCATCCCGCCGACGCGCTACCATTCGGGGGTTACGGTTGACGCAATGGGGTGAGCCGGATGCCGGCGGTGGCGTTGCGACGGGAGGCCGTCCATCGAGCAGGCGGCAGCGGGACTTGCCATAAGCGCTTGAATACGGAGAGGAAAATGAGTGTTTCGAAGGCACCTGCGGATCGCAAGGTGATCCTCACGGGTGACCGCCCGACGGGGCCGCTGCATCTGGGCCACTATGTCGGCAGTCTGAAGAACCGCGTGGCGTATCAGCACGAATACAAACAGTTCATCCTGGTCGCCGACGCGCAGGCGTTGACGGACAACACCGACGATCGCGGCAAGGTACACCGCAACGTCTCGGAAGTGGCGCTCGACTATCTGGCCGTCGGCATCGACCCCAGCGTGACGACCATCTGCGTGCAGACGTGGCTACCCGAACTGACCGAACTCACGTTCTACTACCTGAACCTCGTGACCGTGGCGCGCCTGGAGCGCAATCCGACCGTCAAGCAGGAGATCGGCCTGCGCAACTTCGAGCGCGATATTCCGGCGGGCTTCCTCACGTATCCGGTCAGCCAGGCGGCCGACATCACGGCGTTTCGGGCAACGCTCGTGCCGGTCGGCGAAGACCAGTTGCCGATGATCGAGCAGACCAACGAAATCGTGCGCCGCCTGAACCGTCTGGCCGATCGCGAGATCCTGGTCGAAGCGAAGGCACTGGTGCCGCCGATCGGGCGTCTGCCGGGCATCGACGGCAAGGCCAAGATGAGCAAGTCGCTGGGCAACGTGATCAACATTTCGTCGACGCCGGACGAGATCCGCGCTGCCGTCAAGAAGTGCTACACGGATCCGCTGCACCTGAAGGTGGAGGATCCGGGGCACCTGGAAGGCAACGTGGCATTCGCCTATCTCGATGCCTTCGACGAAGACAAGGAAGGCTTGCAGGCGCTCAAGGATCACTACGTGCGCGGCGGTCTGGCCGACTCGAAGGTGAAGGCGCGTCTGGAAGAGCGGTTGCAGGAGATGCTGCGCCCGATGCGTGAGCGTCGCGAAGAATTCGCCAAGAACCCGGAGTTCGTGTGGGACATGCTGCGCGCCGGTACGGAGCGCGCGCGTGAGACGGTCTCGCAAACGCTCGAAGATGTGCGCTCTGTCTTTGTTACGCCCGGGTGGAAGAAGTAACGTCGCGTGGGCGATGTTGCCAAGCGTAAGCAAGCAGCCCGAAGGTGGGCTGCTTTTTTCATGGGCGCGGCAGAGGGCGAGGCGTTGTCGAGGAGGGCGTCTGTATGGCAGTTCTGGTGACAGGGGCGGTCTCGCCGTTGGGGCTCGATCCACACTGTGCCATGTCGTTCCTGAACGACTCTGCGCTGAGCAGGGGTTGCGCCTCGCCGGCGGATGCATCGTGCGCCGCAGCGCCCGCGTTCGCCTGACGGACGAGGCGCTCGACGCGGGCCAGCGCCGCATTCTGCAGGCTCAGCAGTTCCGCGAGGCCGTTTTCCGCGTCCGTTAGGGCGTCCCTGATCTGCCCTTGCGCGGCGAGTGTCCGATAGCGTTGCGCCAAATCGACGGTGGGCGCGGCGGATACGTAATTGATTGGACGCATGGTGATTTTGTCTCCTCGTGTTGAATGAACCCTCGCCGAGCCAATGGCTCGCCGTCAAAGCCTCGTATTCCCAAGCGTGTGATCAAGATGCTCGAGATTCTCATTGAGCACGCTTTGATTGCGTGTGGTGCGCGCAATGTCATGACGGAGCTCGTTGAGACGGGCCTGTGTTTCGGTAGTCGCGCCCGATTGATGCGCACTGTGTCTCGCTTCCAGCCCGCGATTGACGGCGTCGTTCAGGTTCTTGATGGCCGTAATCTCGTTCGATAGCTTGCCCCAGCCGCGATTGCGGGCATAACCGAAGACGTTGAATATCCCGTTGCAGGCCGTCAACACACCGGCCGCCGTTGAGGCGAGCTTCAACCCCAGCGCGAGACCGACGATGGCGGGCAGCAACCCGGGAAGCACCGCCGATGCGACCCCTAACGAGACCGTGATGACCAGGAACGAGACGAGAATCAGGATTCTTGTCTTCCATCTCCGCTTCTCTCCCGGGATGGCGGCCTGCGCCTCGGTCAGATAGTGGTTGATCAGCGGCTCGGACTTGCTCAACAGATCGCCCGTCACCACGAACGCCGCGTATAGCTCTGCCTTCGCTTGTCGAAGCGCTGCCGGCGTCATCTCCGCGTTCTCCAGGGCCCGCTGCTGGTCCTCCAGAACCCGTCGCGCCGATGTCGTGCCCACCATCGTGTCGAGCGCGGCTTTCAAATGACGGAGCGCGTCGAACGCCGCCTTCGCTTTCGGCGTCAGTTGTGCCGTGTCGGAGATTGATTGTTGCGCGTCGACGCGCTTGGACGAGATTAGCGACGTGAACGACAGATCGCGTGCCTTGCCGATTTTCACGATGGCCTTCTCGAACTGGTCGATCAGTGCATCGATGCCGAGAATATCGGACGCCGCGTGCGTCGAGATGGTTTCCGACAGTCGCGCGATGGCGTCGTACTCGCCGGACAGTTTGCCCCGGACCGCTGCGGGGCTGACCGCTTGCGCCGCCGCATCCCAGTCGCGCTTGATCGCGGCCAGGTTGGCGACAATGTCGGCCCGGAGCGTTTCGATCGTGGGTAAGGTATCGGCGCCAGCGGTGGCCGACGAGGCCGATCCAGGGGCTGGCGCATGCTGCCGAACCCCGACCTGTTTCCATTCGGACCCGGGCGTTGGCGATAAGGGCTTGGCGACACGCCCGCCAAAGGCGGTATCGAAGCCTAATGACAGGTAGGATGGCGGAGCGAGCTTCATGGGTAGACACCTTCTGCGCGACATTGCGAGGAGTCTATGCAGCGGTGCCCGGCCGCGCTTTTCATTCGCGCGTCGAATTGTCGGAAACGGGGTACCGAGGCACCACCGGCAACGACTGCTTACGCAACAAAAAAACGCCGCGATGTGCGAGACATCGCGGCGCTTCGCTTTCCGCTCACCGCGAACGCGCTTGCGCGGGTTGCCGGGCGGCGGCTCCGGTGATTGCGGTTATTCCGGCTGCTTGGCGACCTTGCCGTCCTTGAAGACCCAGCGGATGTTTTCGCCCTGGCCGGTCAGCACCTCGATGGATTCGAGCGGATTCCCCTCGACGACCAGCACGTCGGCCAGCGCGCCCGGTGCGATCACACCCAGCTCGCCCGCGCGATTCAGAATCTCCGCACCGATGACCGTCGCCGAGCGAAGCGCTTCGGCGGCCCCCAGCACGTCGGCACGGATCGTCAGCTCGTCGGACTGGTACTTGTGCATGTCGCCGAGCAGGTCGGAGCCGAAGCCCATCTTCACGCCGGCGTCGCGATAGATCGTAAGCGATTCGCGACCGGCGCGCTGCACGCTCTCTACCTTGGCCACCGACTCCGGCGGCAGGCCCAGCGACGCGCCGTCCTTGGCCAGCGCGTCGTAGGTGACCAGCGTCGGCACCACATAAGCCCCTTTCTCCGCCATGAGCTTTGCCGTCTCGGCGTCGCAAAGATTGCCGTGCTCGATGGTACGCACGCCACAGCGCACAGCGCGGGCAATCGCCCGCGGGGTGTAGGCGTGGGCCATCACATAGGTTTGCGCCGCCTCCGCTTCCGCGACCGCGGCGCGGATCTCGTCTTCCGAGTATTGCGTGTTGGCAATGGGATCGACCGGCGACGCCACGCCCCCCGAGGCCATCAGCTTGATCTGCGTGGCGCCCTTCTGAATCTCCTCGCGCACGGCGAGGCGGATCGGATCGACGCCATCGACGACGCGCCCGATCGCCCCCGCGCGAAACGCGCACGAGCACGGCTCGAGCGTGTCGCTGCGGGGACGGAAGTCCCCATGTCCGCCCGTCTGCGAGAGCGCCTTGCCCGACGGGAAAATGCGCGGCCCCGGAATCACACCCTGCTCGATGGCCTGTTGCAGCGCCCAATCGGCGCCGCCGGCGTCACGCACGGTGGTGAAGCCGCGATTGAGCATGCCCTGCATGATCGGCAGCGACTTGAGTACGGTGAGCACGTTCGGCTGGCTGGTGTTCGTGCCGAGGTTGGGATGCGAAGCAAGCACGTGCACGTGGCAGTCGATCATGCCGGGCATGACGGTCTTGCCGGTGACGTCGATCACCGTCGCGCCGTCGATGTCGAGCGGCGTGGCGCTGAGCGCCGCAATGCGATTGCCTTCGATAACGACATCGTGACGCTCGAGCAAGCGGCCGGCGGCTGCATCGAGCACATTGCCGCCGCGAAGCAGGGTAACGGACATGGGGGGATTCCTTGAAAAAATGCATAAGGCGCGCCGGTGAGGGCGCGCCCGGGCGACAGGGGACTCAGGCCTTGGGCAGCGGCTTCACGAAGCACGTGCCGACGAGGCTGATGGCCGCCGCGACGATCACGTAGATAGCAGGCGCCATGTTGCTCCCCGTGCGGGCAATCAGCCACGTGATGATGAGCGCGGCGAAGCCGCCGAAGATCGTCACCGCGAAGTTATAGGCTACCGACAGACCCGTCGAGAGCACCTTCGCGGGGAACATCTCGGAGAACGCCGCGAGAATCGGGCCGGTATAGCAAGCGATGAGCAGGCCGAACACGATCTGGAACATCAGCAGCGAGTGCAGGCCAGGGGCCACGTTCAGGTACGTGAACATCGGCCATGCCAGCAGCAGGATCAGCAGGGCCGATCCCGACAGGAACGGACGGCGTCCGTAGCGATCCGCCAGACGTCCCACCACCGGCGCGAACACGAGAATCATCGCGCCGCCGACCATGCCCGCCGTGAAGCCATCGGAGGCCTGCAGCTTGAGCACGCGCTGGGCATACGTCGGCATGTAGAACAGCAGCACGTAAGTGCAGATCGTCCACAGCACAACCATGGAGAAGCTGGCGAGTGTCTCGCGCGGATACTGCGAGAGCACGTCGCGCAACGGCGTATCGGACTTCTCGGCGTGCTGGAACGTCGGCGTTTCGTCGATCTTGTGACGGATGTAGAAGCCGACCGGGCCGATGAGCATGCCCACGAGGAACGGCACGCGCCAGCCCCAGGACACGAGCGAGGCGTGATCGAGTTCCGTTGTCACGAACGTGCCCACGGCCGCGCCGAGCAGCACGGCGAAGCCAATGCTCGACTGAATCCAGGCCGAGTAATAGGCGCGCTGATTGGCGGGCGCGTACTCGGTCAGGAAGGCCGTTGCGCCGCCCATTTCGCCGCCGGCCGAGAAGCCTTGCAGCAAACGCGCCAGCACGATGATGAGGGGCGCGCCCAGGCCGATCTGATCGTAGGTCGGGGCCAGGCCGATCATCGCGGTGCCGGCGGCCATGAGCAGAATGGTGAGCGACAGGGCCGCCTTGCGGCCCACGCGGTCGGAATAGATGCCGAGCACGATGCCGCCGACCGGGCGCATGAAGAAGCCCACGCCGAACGTGGCCACGGCCAGCAGAAACGACGACAGATCGTCGCCGGTGGGGAAGAATTGCTTCGCGATGATGGCCGCGAAGAAACTGTACACGGTGAAGTCGAACCACTCGAGACCGTTGCCGATCACCGTCGCCACGATCGCGTGACGGCGCTGACGGGCCAGGTTCTGTTGAGGCACTGCCAAAGTCGCCTGCATCTGAGTCTCCCGAAAGATGGGTGGCGTCCGTTGCGTGCCTTGCGACTACGTCATACCGGTAATACGCCTGCTTTTATGTCGGATCACGTCTGCGCTCCCATCGGGATCGGCACACGTGCGCGGATAAGACACAAAGTAGTGCAGACAAAATGACAGGCCAAACGAAAATTCTGCATGTTGCCATGCGTGTGGCGCATGGCAACGGTCCGAAAGATGGCGTAACCCCTATGATGGGGAACAATATTCCGTGTAGATCCAGTTGCGGAAAATTCGCGCCGCAGCATGCTCGTGGCGCTCGGCAGGCCATACGAGATAGTAGCCGCCGCCCAGGCTGGCGGTCGCATGGCACGCCTGCACGAGCAGGCCCGCGTCGAGGCACGGATCGATCATGTGGCGCCATCCCATGACCAAACCGCCACCCTCGATCGCCATCTGCACGAGTAGCGGGTAGTAGTTCGCGCTCACCATGCGCGGAAACTTCGGTGCGTTCACCCCCTGCAGCTCGAACCAGTCGGTCCATGACATCCACTTGCGCTGGCCGTCTTCGATGAAGAGCAGCGTCTCGCCGACGAGATCGGCCGGCGTGAGCTGGCGCCCGCGCAAATAAGTGGGCGAGCAGACGGGAAACACTTCCTCGTCGAAGAGCCGCCGACCGGCGAAGTCCGGGGGCAGGTCGTTACGCACGTAATAGACGCCCAGATCGAACTCCGACGCGGACAGCGACGTCATGCCGTCTTTCACGATCACGCGAATCTTGATGTCGGGGTGCGCGGCGCGAAATCGCATGAGTTGGGGCGTCATCCACAACACCGCCACGCCCGACGAGCAGGCCACGGTGAGTTCCAGATCGCCGCGCCGCTTCATCAGGTCGGCGGTGGCTTCGGCGCACTCGCCGAGCAGGCGCTGGATCTGTTCGGCGTAGCGTTGCCCGGCCACCGTCAGGCGCAGCGTGCGATGCTCGCGCGTGAACAGCGCGCGCCCGAGGAATTCCTCGAGCTGCGCGATTTGCCGGCTCACGGCGCTTTGTGTGAGATTGAGTTCGACGGCGGCCCGCGTGAAGCTCGCGTGCCGCACGGCTGCATCGAAAGCGATCAGGCAATGCAGCGGCGGCAACGGCGAGATGGGCATGCGTGGTGACGAAGTGACGGGTGAGGGCGCGCGCGAAATCAGCGCTTGCCGACCATTTGCTCGGGGCGAACCCAGGCGTCGAACTGCTCGGCCGTGACGTGGCCCAACGCGAGGGCGGCCGCCTTGAGCGTGGTGCCTTCCTTGTGCGCCTTCTTGGCGATCTGCGCGGCCTTGTCGTACCCGATGTGCGGGTTGAGCGCGGTCACGAGCATGAGCGACTCTTCGAGCAGCGTGCCGATGCGCGCACGGTTCGGTTCGATACCGATGGCGCAGTTGTCGTCGAAGCTCACCGCACCGTCGGCCAGCACGCGCACGCTTTGCAGGAAGTTGTGGATGAGCATCGGCTTGAACACATTCAGCTCGAAGTTGCCCATCGAGCCGCCGATGTTGATCGCCACGTCGTTGCCGAGCACCTGGGCGCACAGCATCGTCATCGCTTCGCATTGGGTCGGATTGACCTTGCCCGGCATGATCGAGCTGCCCGGTTCGTTTTCCGGAATCATCAGCTCGCCAATGCCGCAGCGCGGGCCGCTGGCCAGCCAGCGCACGTCGTTGGCGATCTTCATCAGGCTGGCGGCGAGCGTCTTGAGCGTGCCGTGCGCGTTGACGATGGCGTCGTTGGCGGCCAGCGCTTCGAACTTGTTCGGCGCGGTGACGAACGGCAGGCCGGTGTCGCGCGCGAGCGTGGCGGCTACTTGCCTGGCGAATTCCGGATGCGCGTTCAGGCCGGTGCCCACAGCCGTGCCGCCGAGCGCGAGTTCCGCCACGTGGGGCAGGGCGTCGTCGACGTGCTTCAGGCCGTGGTCGATCTGCGCGACCCACCCCGAGATTTCCTGGCCGAGCGTGAGCGGCGTGGCGTCCTGGAGGTGGGTGCGGCCGATCTTGACGATATCGTCATAAGCGCGGGCCTTGGCGGCGAGCGTGTCGCGCAGTTGGCCGACCCCGGGCTTCAGGTGATTGACGAGGGCGTCGAGGGCGGCCACGCTCATGGCCGTCGGGAAGACGTCGTTCGACGACTGGCCTTTGTTCACGTCGTCGTTGGGGTGCACGAGACGCGTTTCGCCGCGCACGCCGCCGAGCAGTTCGCTGGCGCGGTTCGCGAGCACTTCGTTCATGTTCATGTTCGACTGCGTGCCCGAGCCGGTTTGCCACACGGCCAGCGGGAATTCGTCGTCATGCTGACCGGCGATGACTTCGTCGGCGGCCTGGATGATCGCGTCGGCCTTCTTCGCGTCGAGCACGCCCAGGCCCTTGTTGACCTCGGCGGCGGCGCGCTTCACGCGAGCGAGCGCGCGCACGAGTTCGCGCGGCATCTTCTCGGTGGAAATCTTGAAGTTCTGCAGCGAGCGCTGCGTTTGCGCACCCCAGAGACGATCGGCGGGTACCGCAATTTCGCCGAAGGTATCGCGTTCCATTCTCACAGACATGATCGACTCCTCGAAGACAGAGTTAAATTCTAGAGCTTTCACCGGGATCCGGCATGGCAGCGTCTTCCGGGATGCGCCACGACGTGGGCGTGAATCGCGGGACAGGGGGGGCTTTTCGAAGGTTTGGAACCCGATGGCCCGAGCCACGAATTATGCGCCCCAACCGGGGGTAGAGGGCGCGGGGCGTCGGGCGTTTGGCGTTGGGCGAGGGCGTGCCGTAGCCGTTGCTCGCGCGCTCAGGCCCAGACCGCCGTCACCAATTGCAAGGCGGCGGCGATGGCGGGTTCGTCGCGTCGCGAGGCCAGCGTGACGAACGTGAGCTCCGTCGGCACACTCACGCCGTCGGCGATCACCAGACCGTGGGCGTGCGCCTCGCGCAACGCGATCGAGTCGCGCACGAGCGACAGCCCGACGCCCGACTTCACCAGATCGAGCATCGACGGCTCCTGATCCACTTCCGCCACCTTCGTGGGCGACACGCCCAGAGCGCCGAAGCGTTCAGAGAGCAGGCGGTTGTGGGCCGATTCGGGGGGCGTCCAGATCCACGGCAACGCGGCGAGTTCGCGCCATCCGCGCCGGGCCACGCGCTCGCGCCAGCCGGCGGGCGCCAGCACCTGATACGAGAACGGCGTGAGCGTGATGGCGTGAAAGCGCTCGGGGTCAGGCAGGCCGAGATAGAAGCCGACGTCGAGTTCGCCGCGCCCCAGTTGTTGCAGCACCGAGCCGGACATCCCCTGACGCAGCGCCGTTTCGATCTGCGGATATGACTCGACCAGCCGTTTGAGAAAGGCGCCCAGCCGGGTGAATTCGGGGTCGAGAATCGTGCCAATGCGCAGCCGTCCCCGCACCGTGTCGCGCATCGCACCGGCCGCCTGCTGCAGATCGGCCAGCGCGGCGAGCATGCGCTCGGCCAGCGGCAACAGGGCCTGTGCGTCGCGCGTGAGCGCCAACCCCTGCGCCGTGCGTGTGAAGAGGGTGAGCCGCAGCGCCTCCTGGAGCGCCTTCGCCTGCAGGCTGACCGCCGGTTGCGTCAGATGCAGGCGTTGCGCGGCGCGCGTGAGGTTGCCCTCGTGGGCGATGGCGACAAACGCGCGAAGATGGGCGAGTTCCATGGAGGACATTCACGGGCGGCGCCCGAGGCGTGGATTATCGAGAAAGGGAGAGCAACATAAGTGAATCTTATATTGCTTTTGATAATTTCTCATTGGATTGTGTCGGTGCGCAGCAGTACGCTTGGGGCTTGATGTGGCGTGAGCCGTGGGGCGAGCGTCTGGCGAAACAGGCGGGGACCGTGTCACGGACCGGGCCGGATTGGGGAAAGACGAACATGAGCAATGCTGATATTCCGACGGTGCAACACTTCATCGGCGGTCGCCGCGTAGCGGGCGAGGGCGAGCGTTTTGGCGACGTTTTCGATCCGGCGCTCGGCACCGTGAGTGCGCGCGTGGCGCTGGCGGGTGTCAACGACGTGAACGCCGCGGTGGCGGCGGCCAAGGCTGCGCTGCCATCGTGGGCGGACACGGCGCCGCTCAAGCGCGCCCGGGTGCTCTTCAAGTTCAAGGCGTTGCTCGACGAACATCAGGACGAACTGGCACGCATTATCACGCGCGAGCACGGCAAGGTGTTCTCCGACGCGCGCGGCGAAGTCACGCGCGGTATCGAAGTCGTGGAATACGCCTGCGGTGCGCCGAGCCTGCTCATGGGCAAGCACAGCGACAACATCGGCGGCGGTATCGACAACTGGCATCTGCGTCAGCCCGTTGGCGTATGTGCGGGCATTACGCCGTTCAACTTCCCCGTGATGGTGCCGATGTGGATGTTCCCGATGGCGCTGGCGTGTGGCAATACGTTCGTGCTCAAGCCGTCCGAGCGCGACCCGTCGGCCAGCTTGCTGATCGCCGAGTTGCTGCGCGAAGCGGGGCTGCCCGATGGCGTTTTCAACGTGGTGCAAGGGGACAAGGTCGCAGTCGACGCGCTGCTGGCGCATCCTGACGTCGACGCCCTGTCGTTCGTCGGTTCGACGCCGATTGCCGAGTACATCTATACGGAAGGCACGCGTCACGGCAAGCGAGTGCAGGCGCTCGGCGGCGCGAAGAATCACCTGGTGGTGATGCCCGACGCGAATCTCGATCAGGCGGTTGACGCGCTGATCGGTGCGGCCTACGGGTCGGCGGGCGAGCGCTGCATGGCGATTTCGGTCGCGGTGGCCGTGGGCCAGGTGGCGGATCGTCTGGTCGATGCGTTGGTGCCCCGTGTGAAGGCGTTGCGCGTGGGGCCGGGGGTCGACGAGGCCTCGGAAATGGGGCCGGTCGTCACGGGGGCGCACAAGGCGAAGATCGAGGGCTATATTGCCGATGGGGTGAGCGCTGGCGCGAAGCTGCTGGTCGACGGCCGCGGATTGCAGGTGCCGGGCCACGCGCAGGGGTTTTTCCTCGGCGGGACGCTGTTCGATCACGTCACGCCCGAAATGACGATCTATCGGGAAGAGATCTTCGGGCCGGTGCTGGCGGTGGTGCGTGTGCCGGATCTTGCGGCGGCCATCGACCTGGTCAATGGGCACGAATATGGCAATGGCGTTTCGTGCTTCACCAGCGACGGTGGCGTGGCGCGCGCGTTCTCGCGTCAGGTGAAGGTCGGCATGGTGGGCATCAATGTGCCGATTCCGGTGCCGATGGCGTGGCAGTCGTTCGGCGGCTGGAAGCGTTCGCTGTTTGGTGATCATCACGCGTATGGCGAGGAGGGCATTCGTTTCTACACGCGCTTCAAGAGTGTGATGCAGCGCTGGCCGGACAGCATCGCCAAGGGGGCGGAATTCACGATGCCGGTGGCGAAATAATCGAGTGCCGTGCGTATCGGCGCGCACCGGGGTGTCGCGCCGGATGTCGGACCTGATGACAAAAATGAACCCGGTGCGGGTGGCGACAGTCCATCCCACTCGGGTGCCGCACCAGTGTTGGCACCGCACCATGGCGAGTGCTGCGCCATCGACGGAGACAGGCGGGAATGAACAAGCAGGCAGCGAAGCCGGATCGCTTCGATTACATCATTGTGGGGGCCGGCTCGGCCGGTTGCGTGCTGGCCAATCGCCTCACGCAGGACCCCGACGTCACCGTGCTGTTGCTCGAAGCGGGCGGCAAGGATGACTATCACTGGATTCACATTCCCGTCGGCTATCTCTACTGCATCGGCAATCCGCGCACCGACTGGCTGTATCGCACGCAGGCCGAGGCAGGGCTGAACGGGCGTTCGCTCGCGTATCCGCGTGGGCGGGTGCTGGGCGGCAGCTCGTCGATCAACGGCATGATCTACATGCGCGGACAGCGTGAGGATTACGATGTGTGGGCCGACGCCACCGGTGACGATGGCTGGCGGTGGGACAACGTGCTGCCGCTCTTCAAGCGCAGCGAGGATCACTACAAGGGCGGTACGGCGTTTCACGGCAGCGGGGGCGAATGGCGTGTCGAGAAGCAGCGCCTGTCGTGGCGCGTGCTCGATTCGTTTGCGGACGCCGCCGAGCAGGTGGGTATCCCCAAGACGGACGACTTCAATCAGGGCGACAACTTCGGCATTGGCTATTTCGAAGTGAATCAGCGGCGCGGTGTGCGCTGGAGTGCGGCCAAGGGGTTCTTGCGTCCGGCGTCGCAGCGGCCGAACCTGACGATCATCACGGGCGCGAGTGTGAGTCGCTTGCTGTTCGACGGCACACGCTGTACAGGCGTGGCGTATCGCGGCGGCAATGAGGACTTCACGGCGCTGGCGGGTGCCGAAGTGATTCTTGCGGCAGGGGCGGTGAATTCGCCGCATCTGTTGGAGGTCTCGGGCATTGGCGATGGCGAGCGTCTGCGCGGTTTCGGGATCGACGTCGTCTCGGACCTGCCGGGCGTGGGCGAGAACCTGCAAGACCATCTGCAATTGCGCACGGTGTACAAGTTGCGCGGGGTGCCGACGCTCAATCTCACCGCCAACAGTTGGTTCGGCAAGCTGAAGATCGGCATGCAATATGCGTTTGCGCAGCGCGGACCGATGAGCATGGCACCGTCGCAATTGGGGGCGTTCGTTCGCAGTCATGAGGATATGGCGCGCCCCGATCTTGAGTATCACGTACAGCCGTTGTCGCTGGAGCGCTTTGGCGAACCGTTGCACAAGTTCAATGCGTTCACGGCGTCGGTGTGCAATCTGCGGCCGACGTCGCGTGGCGGTGTCCATCTGAGCTCACCTGATGCGCGCGTTGCGCCGAGCATTGCGCCGAATTATCTGTCGACGGAAGCGGATTTGCGCGTGGCGGCGGATGCCATCAAATTGACGCGCCGCATCGTGGGCGCACCGGCGTTCGCGCGCTATGAACCGCGCGAATATTTGCCGGGGCCATCGGTCCAGACCGACGCGGAGTTGAAGCGCGCGGCGGGCGACATCGGCACGACGATCTTCCATCCGGTGGGCACGTGTCGCATGGGCCGAGCCAACGACCCCCAGGCGGTCGTCGATGCGCAGTTGCGCGTGCGCGGCGTGCAGAACCTGCGCGTGGTCGATGCGTCGGTCATGCCGGTCATCACGTCGGGCAACACGAACTCGCCGACGATCATGATCGCCGAGCGCGCGAGCGACATGATTCGCGCGGCGCGCAAAGCAGGGCGGTGAGCGAGCACGTGATCAGCAGGCTGGCGAGTATCGCGAGTCGTGGCAGATCGACGGCCGTGATGACGAGCGTCAGGGTGCCCGCCATCGTGAAGCGGATGGCCCCTATCATGGCCGCTGCCGTGCCGGCGTGCGTCTCGAAGCGGGCCATCGCGAGCGTTGTGCTGGCGGGACGCACTGCGGCTGCGCCGAACGTGACGATCAGCATGGGGATGAGTACGGTGACGACATGTATTCCAATCAGGACTCCCAGCGATGCCATCAGTCCACCCGCCATCGCCAGCAGCATGAATCCCGTGCGGATTTGATCGCGCGCGTCACGCACGCGGGCCATGCGTCCTGCCGCGAAGCCAGCCGCCACGTAGGTCAACCCGTAGATGGCGAGCATCTGCCCATAGGCGCTCGCTGAATACCCGAGGTCGTCGATGAAGATCGCCGGGGAGAGCATGATGAACGAGAAGTGGCAGACGAAGGCCATCGCGGCCTGGCTGGCGTAGATCATGAACTGGCGATGCCGCAGCATTTGTGCGTACAGCCGAACGTATTGCGCGAGGCCGGAATGCGCTTGCGGCGTCGATGCCGGGAATCGAACCGCTGTGACAAAGCCCGTCAGGGCGCCCAGTCCTGCGAAGGACCAGAAAATGGCACGCCAGCCGGCGGCCTGCGTCAATGCCACGCCCACAAGTGGGGCGAGCGCGAGGCAGACACCCGCGAACGTGAGGGTGAAAATGCGCGCGCGCCATCCGGTCTCGCCGGGGAAGGCGTCTTGCAGAATAGCCTGGCAAAGCGCGAAGCCCGCGCAGCCTGCGCCCTGAACGATGCGAAAGGCGAAATGGATCTCGTACGTCGTGGCGCATGCGCTGCCGACGGCACCCATGCTCGCAAGCATCAGGCTGCCGAGCAGCACGCGCTTTCGACCGAAGCGATCGGACATCGGGCCGACGATCAATTGCAGTCCTGAGAGTGTCAGCACCACATGGCCGACGATGGCGGCGATGGCGCGGACGTCGATCCGAAAGTCGAGCGCCATGGCTCCGAACGCGGGCAATGTGACATCGAGCAGCAGCGCGCTGATCGCCGTGAGTGAACTGGTGAGCCAAAGGACTTCCGCGCTGCGCATTTCGAATCTCTTCCGGGGAGAGCGTTCGATGCTGTCACGAAGCGACGCGGCGTAGTTTGGTGAAAATCCGATGATGACGGCGCCAGGCGCACTTTCCGGATTTCCGGATATTTACCTTAAAACTTACGTAGTAATACCTAATGTCGGTTGCGCGACCCACGGCGGGGCATCGTCAAACGGGCCCGGACGCTTATTTGCGGGCGCGGTAAAAGCCTTATGCCATAAGGGGTTTGGGACGTGTTCGCGCCGCGATCGAAGGGTCTCCAAAGCGTGTGCGCATGCGCGTTTCGGTAGACGCGAAGCCTAGTGCAAATCCCAATGATCGCGTTGCAGCAAACCCCACACAATATCGGTTCCCAGTGTGCGACCGGACCAAGAATTCGGCGACACACCCCGGGACGCGGGGCACCTCGCCGACGACGCCACCCACAGCGATGTCCGCCTGCCTCGCGGTTGTCACAGACGATGGTGCCGAGGCGGTCATTTGCCTCGCACCGCCAACCAGGAATGTGGCAGGAGACATGGCGAACAACGATTACATTCTCGAGACCCGCGGACTCACGAAAGAGTTTCGTGGCTTCACCGCCGTGAACGGGGTCGACCTGCGCGTCGCGCGCGGTACCATTCACGCACTCATCGGGCCTAACGGCGCCGGCAAGACGACCTGCTTCAACCTGCTCACCAAGTTCCTCGTGCCCAGCGCCGGCACCATCACGTTCAACGGTGAAGACATCACACGCGAAGCGCCCGCGCAAATCGCGCGACGCGGCATCATCCGGTCGTTCCAGATCTCCGCCGTCTTCCCGCACCTCACCGTGCTCGAGAACGTGCGCATCGGCCTGCAACGCAACCTCGGCACCGCGTTCCACTTCTGGCGCAGCAGCCGTTCGCTGCATCAGCTCGATGCCCGTGCCATGGAATTGCTCGCGGAAGTCAGCCTGACCGAATTCGCCGATACGCTGACCGTGGAGCTGCCCTACGGGCGCAAGCGCGCTCTCGAGATCGCCACGACGCTTGCCATGGAGCCCGAACTAATGCTGCTCGACGAGCCGACGCAAGGCATGGGCCACGAAGACGTGGATCGTGTCACCGCGCTCATCAAGAAAGTGTCGGCCGGTCGCACGATCCTGATGGTCGAGCACAACATGAACGTGATCGCCGGCATTTCCGACACCATCACCGTGCTTCAGCGTGGCGAGGTGCTCGCCGAAGGGCCGTATCACGAAGTCTCGAAGAATCCGCAGGTGATGGAAGCCTATATGGGCACCGCGGACGGCGAATTGCAGGGAGCGCACGGGTGAGGACGTCTATGTACGGTAACGGCGGCGGTAATGGTGGCGCGAATGTGCCCGCACTCGAAGTCGAAGGACTGCAGGCCTGGTACGGCGAATCGCACATCCTGCACGGGGTGGATCTGGCGGTCGGCCGCGGCGAGGTCGTGACGCTGCTCGGACGCAACGGCGCCGGGCGCACCACCACGCTGCGCGCCATCATGGGCCTGACTGGCCAGCGTCAGGGCTCGATCCGGATCGGCGGCGAGGAGACCATTCACCTGCCGACCTACAAGGTTGCGCACCATGGCGTGGGCTACTGCCCCGAGGAGCGGGGCATTTTCGCGAGCCTGTCGTGCGAGGAAAACCTGTTGCTGCCCCCTTATATCGGTGTGCGAGGCAATCGTCGCGACGACGGCGGGCGCGGAATGTCGCTCGACGAAATCTATGACATGTTCCCCAACCTGAAGGAGCGTCGCCACAGTCCCGGCACGCGCCTGTCGGGCGGCGAACAGCAGATGCTGGCGGTGGCGCGCATTCTTCGCACCGGTGCGAATCTGCTGTTGCTCGACGAGATCTCCGAAGGGCTCGCGCCCGTGATCGTGCAGACGTTGGCACGCATGATCACCACGCTCAAGGCGCGGGGCTACACCATCGTGATGGTGGAACAGAATTTCCGTTTTGCGGCTCCGCTGGCCGATCGCTTCTATGTGATGGAGCACGGCAAGATCGTGGAGCGCTTCGGCGCTCCGGAGCTGGAGGCGAAGATGCCGGTGCTGCACGAGTTGTTAGGGGTATGAGGTGAGTTGCCCGGCGCGCAGGCTTGCCGGGCGATGAAACCAGGCAATCCAATCCATGAAGGAGACAAAGATGACGATGCGGATGAAGGCGTTGGCCGTTGCGGCTGCGTTCGGTTTTGCGGCGATGGCCTCACAGGCCCATGCCGACGGCAATGCAGTGAAGATCGGTTTCATTACCGATATGTCGGGCCTGTATACCGACATCGACGGGCCGGGCGGGGCGGAAGCCATCAAGATGGCCATCGCCGACTTCGGCGGCAAGGTCCTCGGCAAGCCGATCGAGCTGGTCACCGCCGATCACCAGAACAAGGCGGACGTCGCAGCGTCCAAGGCGCGCGAATGGTTCGACCGTGATGGCGTGGACATGCTGATCGGCGGCACGAACTCGGCGACTGGCCTCGCGATGAACAAGGTCTCGGCCGAGAAGAAACGTGTCTACATCAACGTGGGCGCCGGCTCGGACGCCCTGACCAACGATCAGTGCCAGCCGTACGGCGTGCACTATGCCTATGACACCGTCGCACTGGCGCGTGGCACCGGCTCGGCCGTCGTGAAGGCCGGCGGCAAGTCGTGGTTCTTCCTGACGGCCGACTATGCGTTCGGCCACGCGCTGGAGAAGGCCACGGCCGATGTGGTCAAGGCCAACGGCGGCACGGTGAAGGGCGAGGTGCGGCATCCGCTCTCGGCCTCGGACTTCTCGTCGTATCTGCTCCAGGCGCAGGCGTCGGGCGCCCAGGTGCTGGGTCTGGCCAATGCCGGCGGCGACACGGTCAACGCCATCAAGGCCGCGAAGGAGTTCGGCATCAAGGGCAAGATGCAGATCGCCGGTCTGCTCGTGTTCATCAACGACATTCACTCGCTGGGGCTGGATAACACCGGCGGCATGTACTTGACCGATAGCTGGTACTGGGACAAGAACGACAAGACGCGTGCCTTCTCCAAGCGTTACTTCGACAAGATGAAGAAGATGCCGTCGAGCCTGCAGGCCGGCGACTATTCGGCCACGATGACGTATCTGAAGGCGGTTCAGGCCGCGGGCTCGACCGACGCCGACAAGGTGATGGACGAACTGCACAAGATCAAGATCGACGACATGTTCAGCAAGGGCTACATCCGCAAGGACGGCTCGATGATCCACGACATGTACCTGATGCAGGTCAAGACCAAGCAGGAATCGAAGGCGCCGTGGGACTACTACAAGATCGTCGCCACAATTCCGGGTGACAAGGCATTCACCACGCCGCAAGAGTCGACCTGTCCGATCTGGAAGAAGTAAGCGCCGTTAGCACGATGCTCCGAAAGCGGCGGGACGCGTGTCCCGTCGCGACCTTTCTCGCAGAGAATCGATTTCGATGGAATTACTAGGCATCCCCCTGCCGGCGCTGTTGAGCCAACTGCTGCTGGGACTGGTGAACGGCTCGTTCTACGCCATGCTGAGCCTCGGCCTGGCGGTGATTTTCGGCCTGCTCAACGTGATCAACTTCGCGCACGGCGCGTTGTTCATGCTGGGGGCCATGCTCGCCTGGATGGGCGGCAACTATCTCGGCCTCAATTACTGGGTCATGTTGATTCTCGCCCCCGTCGTGGTGGGCATCATCGGTATCGTCATCGAGCGCACCATGCTGCGCTGGATCTACAAGCTCGATCACCTGTACGGCCTGCTGCTGACGTTCGGCATCACGCTCGTGCTCGAGGGCGTCTTCCGTTCGATCTACGGCGTGTCGGGGCAGCCCTTCGACGCCCCCGACATGCTCTCCGGCGCGACCAATCTCGGCTTCATGTTCATGCCGAACTATCGCGCGTGGGTGGTGGTGGCTTCGCTCGTGGTGTGCTTCGCAACGTGGTTCGTGATCGAGAAGACCAAGATCGGTGCGTATCTGCGCGCGGGGACCGAAAACCCGAAGCTGGTGGAAGCGTTTGGTGTGAACGTGCCGCTCATGATTACGCTGACGTATGGCTTCGGGGTGGCGCTCGCCGCGTTTGCGGGCGTGCTCGCCGCGCCCGTTATCCAGATCTCGCCGCTCATGGGGCAGTCGATGATCATCACCGTGTTCGCGGTGGTCGTGATCGGTGGTATGGGCTCCATCATGGGTTCTATCCTGACCGGTCTGATGCTCGGCATCATCGAAGGCTTTACCAAGGTGTTCTACCCGCAAGGGTCTGCGACCGTGGTGTTCGTCATCATGGTGATCGTGTTGCTGCTGCGCCCGGCAGGGTTGTTCGGCAAACAAAAGTAAGGGGCGGAACCATGCAACAAGAGACGCAACAACGGGTGCTTTATTCCCTCTTGCTACTGGCGCTGATCGTCGCGCCGTTCGCCGGTGCGTATCCGGTATTCATCATGAAGGTGCTGTGCTTCACGCTGTTCGCTTGTGCGTTCAACCTGCTGCTCGGCTTTACGGGTCTGCTGTCGTTCGGCCATGCCGCGTTCTTTGGCAGCGCGGGCTACGTCACCGGTTATGTGGTGCGCAATCTGGGGTTCACGCCGGAAGTCGGCATCATTGCGGGCGTGGCGGCCGGGGCGTTGCTTGGCCTCGTCATGGGGGTGCTGGCGATCCGGCGGCAGGGCATCTACTTCGCGATGATTACGCTGGCGTTGGCGCAAATGCTGTACTTCCTCTGCCTGCAAGCGCCGTTCACCGGTGGCGAGGACGGCCTGCAAGGCGTGCCGCGCGGTAGCCTCTTTGGCCTGCTGCCGCTCGATTCCGACCTCACGCTGTATTACGTGGTGCTGGCCATTTGCGCGTTGGGCTTCCTGCTCATCATGCGTGTCGTGCATTCGCCCTTCGGTCAGGTGCTCAAGGCGATCAAGGAGAACGAGCCGCGCGCCATCTCGCTCGGTTACGACGTCGATCGCTTCAAGCTGCTCGCGTTCGTGCTGTCGGCCACGCTTGCCGCGCTGGCCGGTTCGACCAAGACGCTGGTGCTGGGCTTCGCGACGCTGACGGACGTGCATTGGACGATGTCGGGCATGGTGATCCTGATGACGCTGGTGGGTGGGCTGGGCACGATGTTTGGGCCGGTGGTGGGCGCGGTGGTGATCGTCGTGCTGGAGAACAAGCTCGGCGACATCGGCGACTGGCTCGCGACGGCCACGGGCGTGACCTGGTTCCAGACGCTCGGCGAGTCGGTGACGATCGTCATCGGGGTGATCTTCATCATCTGCGTGCTGGCCTTCCGCCGCGGTCTGGTGGGCGAGCTGGTGGCGCGGAGCCGGTTATTCCGCCCTGCGCGCACCACGGCGCAACCTTCTTGACGGAGGCGCGGGCGCACCGGCTTGGGGCGCCCGCTCTTCACCCTGGCGCACGCGTGTCGGAAAAAACCTAATCCGTAGGGGTAAATGCTGACTTGTGGTGCATCGGGTGCTCCTTTATTCTCTCCTTCAATTCGCGTCACGGCAGGATATAGGGGCGAGGATCGAGGAGACAATAAGCGCGATAACGCGCACCGCCAAAAAGGAAGCGCTGTTGGAGAGAACTCCAACAGCGCTTTTTATATTGGGCTTCGCCGCAGTGCGAGGCCGTCATCCGCAGAAGCCCGATTCTCGTCCCCCGACAGTCCTGGTCGCATGCCCCGCCCCCCTCACGTTCCTCCTTCAGCACTTTTGCGCGCCCATGTCCGGCGTGTCCTTGCGGCGATCGGAGCACGTCCCGAAAAACACCTGTTTGCCGATAGGGGGGACGGATGTTGACGAGTTGGGCGCTGACCGATTGGCTGATGCTCGCGGTCGGGGCGTTTGTGGCCGGTCTGGTCGATGCGGTGGTCGGAGGTGGCGGGCTGATCTCCGTACCGACGCTTTTCGCCGTCTTCCCGAACGCGGCGCCGCCGTTGCTTTTCGGTACCAACAAGCTGGCCGGTATCTGGGGCACGGCATCGGCTGCGCTGCGCTACGCGCGCGGCGTTCAACTGCGCTGGGCCATTCTGTTGCCGGCCACCGTCGCCGCCTTCTTGTTTTCGTTTTGCGGTGCGTACGCCGTCTCCCATGTGCCGGCCGACGTGCTTCGCAAGCTGCTGCCGTTCGTGCTGACCGGCGTGGCGATCTACACCCTGCGCAAGAAGGATTTCGGGACGGTTCACGCCCCTGTGACGGGTGGGGTGGGGGTGACCCTCATGGCGATCGCCGTGGGCGGCGCCATCGGCTTCTACGACGGTTTCTTCGGCCCCGGCACGGGCAGCTTCCTCGTCTTCCTGTTTGTCCGCCTGTTTGGTCAGGACTTCGTCAACGCCTCGGCGTCTGCGAAGATCGTGAACGTGGCGACCAACCTGGCCGCGCTGTGGCTGTTTGGCATGGGCGGGCACGTTGCGTGGCAGGTTGGCCTCGGCATGGCGGTCATGAACGTGCTGGGCAGTCAGGTGGGCAGCCGGCTCGCGCTCAAGCGCGGCGTGGGTTTCGTGCGACGCATGTTCCTGTATGTGCTCGCCGTGCTGATCGTGAAGACCGGCTATGACGCATTGCTTCGCGGCTGACGGGAGACCGGGCAGCATCGCGCGTGGGTAAGTGCGGCATTGCGGGTGAAGGGGGGGGAGGGTCGTGAAGGGCCGTGAGGGCGGCGCCGGGCGCCGTTCGGACGTGAGCCGTTGCGGTTGAAGCCACAGGTGGGGAAACCGCACTTTACGAGAAGGCGCCGGTGCCCGTAAGATGAGCGACAATTTGCCGACTGCGCGGTCGGTTAATATCGGGCCGGCGGGTTCAACAATGGTCAGAACAACGAATTCAAAATTTTTGCGAGGAGACCCAAATGAAACTGAAGTTGCTGTGCGTGGCGTCGGCGATGATGCTGGCTACGGGCGTTGCGAGCGCCCAGGTGAAGATTGGCGTGTCGCTGTCGGCGACCGGTCCAGCGGCTTCGCTGGGCATTCCCGAGAAGAACACCATTTCGCTGCTGCCCAAGACGATCGGCGGCCAGTCGGTGCAGTACATCCTGCTCGACGACGCGACCGACACCACGACGGCCGTCAAGAACATGCGCAAGCTGATCAGCGAAGACCACGTTGACGCCGTGCTCGGCTCGACGGTCACGCCGAACTCCCTGGCGATGGTCGACGTGGCGGCAGAGACGCAGACCCCGATGATCTCGATGGCCGCGGGCGCTGCCATTGTCGAACCGGTGGACGCCAAGCGCGCCTGGTCGTTCAAGACCCCGCAGAACGACATTCTGATGGCCACCGCCATTGCCAAGCACATGGCCGACAACGGCGTGAAGACGGTCGCGTTCATCGGCTTCTCCGACGCCTACGGCGAAGGCTGGCACAAGGAGTTCCAGAAGGCTGCCGATCTGAACAAGATCAAGGTCGTGGCCAATGAGCGCTTCAATCGTGCCGACACGTCGGTCACGGGCCAGGTCCTCAAGATCATGGCGGCCAATCCGGATGCCGTGCTGATCGCTGGTTCAGGTACGCCGGCAGCGCTGCCGCAGCGCACGCTCAAGGAGCGTGGCTACAAGGGCAAGCTGTATCAGACCCACGGTGTAGCCAACAACGACTTCCTGCGCGTTTGCGGCAAGGATTGCGACGGCACTTACCTGCCGGCGGGCCCGCTGCTCGTCGTCGACCAACTGCCTGCCGACAATCCGGTGAAGAAGTCGGCCGCTGCCTACAAGGTCGTGTATGAAAAGGCATACGGCGCGGGCTCCATCTCGACCTTCGGCGGTCACGCCTGGGACGCCGGTCTGTTGCTGCAGCGGGCCATTCCCGTTGCGCTGAAGAAGGCCAAGCCGGGCACGGCCGAGTTCCGCGCGGCATTGCGCGAGGCCCTGGAGAACGTCAAGGACATGCCGGGCACCGCGGGCATCTTCAACATGAGCGCGAAGGACCACAACGGCCTGGACCAGCGCTCGCGCGTGATGGTGGAAATCGTCAACGGCAAGTGGAAATTGGCGAACTGATGGGCGCGGGGGCTGCCTATAGCTCACAGGCATGCCCCGCTGTCACCTCCGATGGATCTGCGGTATCGGCGCCCGGTTGGACCGACCGGGCCGGAAGAACGGGCGTTCGCGCCCGTTTTTTTTGAGCGTGGTAGTTTCGCGCTTCGCAAAGAGACGGCAGGACATGCGTTTGCGAGCGGCACCTGAGAGGCCGCATTGTCCCAACCTGATCGCCGCCGCCGGGGGGCTGGCCGGCCGATCCTTTCGAGCGTAAATCCATGACGGGTGAATTCGAACACCGCAACCTATCGTTGGTGTTGTTACAGACGCGGGAAGCGGCAATGGGGTTGTTCCGACCCTTGCTCAATCGTTATGACATCACGGAACAACAATGGCGTGTCATAAGGGCCGTCAACGATAGCGAATCCGGGGAAATGGAAATCGGGCAGGTCGCACGGGAGTGCTGCATCCTCAGCCCGAGCCTGTCCGGCATGCTGGAGCGCATGGAGGCGTCGGGCCTCATCATTCGCCGTCGGATGGCAGTCGATCAGCGTCGCGTGATGGTGTCGCTCACGCCATCGAGCCGCGCACTATGCAAGAAGCTCGGTCCGCTGGTCGAGGCGCGCTATCGCTATCTGGAAGACAAGGTCGGGCGAGACACGCTCGCCGAGATCTACCGGCTGCTCGACGTCGTGTGCGAGGCCCTGCCGCCGGAGGTGCTGGCCGCTGCGCCATCGCTGCCGGCCAAGCCGCGTCGCCGCCGGAAGGTGGCGGAATGACCGTTTTCGGGACGCCTGGTATTGCGATGATGGCCGGTGCATGCCGGGCGCGGGTGGCGAGGACGACATGGCAGGCAGCGACGTCACTCGAAAGACGTCGATGACTCAGTAGTCGCCCGAGTTTTACCAATGCATAATGATTTATACAATACATAATTCTGTGCGCTGTCACACGGGGACCGTGGGGGCGTAGGGATATGAAGGGGAACGGGGTGGCAGCGCGCTGCGCCGTGCATCACACCGGCTGTCTCGCCAGTCGGCTCAAGAAGTACTCAAACGAAGTGAGAGGAGCATGGATCTTTCGATTGCAGCCATCCTGGCGCAGGACGGCATCACCACGGGTGCGATTTATGCCTTGCTGGCATTGGCACTGGTGCTGGTGTTCTCCGTCACTCGCGTCATCTTCATTCCGCAGGGCGAGTTCGTGTCGTATGGCGCGCTTACGCTGGCGGCACTGCAAACCCAGAAGTTTCCGCTGACGAGCTGGATGCTTGTGGCGATGGGCGTATGTACGTTCGTCGTGGAGACGGCGGGCGTCTTGCGTCACAGCGAGCGTCGCAAGCTGGCGGGGCGCTTGGTGCCGACGCTTGCGGGCAAGTACCTGGTGTTTCCGATTGCCGCGTTCTTCGTCGTCAGGGCGTTGGCACCGATGAATCTGCCGATGCTCGTCCAAATCGCGCTCACGATGTTGCTCGTCGTGCCGATGGGGCCGATGCTCTATCGTCTCGCGTACCAGCCGCTGGCGGAGGCGAGCACGCTGTTGCTGCTGATCGTCTCCGTGGGCGTGCACTTCGCGCTGACGGGGCTGGGGCTCGTGATGTTCGGGGCGGAAGGCTCGCGCACGCAGGCATTCTCCGACGCCAACTTCAACATCGGCTCCGTCATGGTGTCTGGCCAGAGCCTGTGGGTGTTGGGTGTCTCGGTCGTGATGATCCTGGCGTTGTACTTCTACTTCGACCGTTCGCTCTCGGGCAAGGCGTTGCGTGCGACGGCCGTGAACCGGCTGGGCGCGCGGCTCGTGGGCATCGGCACGGTGCAGGCGGGGCGTCTGGCGTTCACGCTGGCGGCCGTGCTGGGCGTGCTGTGCGGCATCTTGATCGCACCGATCACGACGATCTATTACGAGTCGGGCTTCCTGATCGGCCTCAAGGGCTTCGTGGGCGCGATCATCGGCGGTCTGGTGAGTTATCCGGTTGCGGCGCTGGGCGCCATTCTGGTCGGCCTGTTGGAGTCGTACTCATCGTTCTGGGCGAGTGCGTACAAAGAGGTCATCGTCTTCACGCTGATCCTTCCCGTGCTGCTGTGGCTGTCGCTCACAAGCAAGCATGTGGAAGAAGACGAGGAATAAGCCGGGGCGGACCACAGAATGAAAAACAAATACTTCCTGATTTTCCTGGTGGTGCTGGCCGTGTTGCCGGTGCTGCCTGCACCCGTGCGTTTGCCCGAGTACTGGGTAACGCTGCTCAACTACATCGGTCTATACAGCATTGTGGCCATTGGTCTCGTGCTGTTGACGGGCGTGGCGGGGATGACGTCGTTCGGACAGGCGGCATTCGTCGGTCTGGGCGCCTACGCGACGGCCTATCTGACGACTGCCTATGGCGCGTCGCCGTGGCTCGGCCTGATCGTCGGGGTGATCATCACCGCGGCGGCAGCGCTTGTCATTGGCGCGATCACCATGCGCCTGTCGGGCCACTTCCTGCCGCTGGGCACGATTGCATGGGGCCTGGCGCTGTACTACCTGTTCGGCAACCTCGAGTTCCTGGGTAAGTACGACGGTCTGAACGATATCCCGACGATCAGCCTCTTCGGCAAGGAATTGGCGAGCGGGCGTCAGATGTACTACCTGATCTGGATCGTCGTGGTGCTGGCGGTGGTATCGGTCAAGAACCTGCTTGATTCGCGTCCTGGCCGCGCCATTCGTGCGCTCAAGGGCGGTGGCGTGATGGCCGAGGCGATGGGCGTGAACACCGCGTGGATGAAAGTGGTCGTGTTCGTGTACGCCGCCGTGCTCGCCGCCATCTCGGGCTGGTTGTATGCGCATTTGCAACGCGCCGTGAACCCGACGCCGTTCAACCTGAACCACGGCATCGAATACCTGTTCATGGCCGTGGTGGGGGGCGTCTCGCATGTGTGGGGCGCGGTGCTCGGCGCGGCGATCCTGACCGTGCTCAAGGACTACCTCCAGAACATCCTGCCGATGCTGTTGGGTGCGAACGGCAACTTCGAGACCATCGTCTTTGGCGTGTTGCTGGTGCTGCTGCTGCAATATGCGCGCGACGGCGTGTGGCCCTTCTTCGGCAAGATCTTCCCGGCGCGTCGTGTCGCGAAGGCGCCGGAGCAAGCGGATCCGCTGGGTCATCGTGCCAAGCCGGCGGTTGGCGAAGTGGTGCTGACGCTGGACAAGGCGCGCAAGGAGTTCGGCGGCCTCGTAGCGGTCAACGACGTCTCCTTCCAGGTCAAAGCAGGCGAGATCGTGGGGCTGATCGGGCCGAACGGCGCGGGCAAGTCGACCACGTTCAACCTCGTGACCGGCGTGCTGCAGGCCACCCGCGGCGAGATCTCCTTCCTCGGCGAGCGAATCGACCGGCTGCCGTCGCGCGAAATCGTCAAGCGCGGTATTGGCCGTACATTCCAGCACGTGCGCTTGATGCCGCAGATGAGCGTGCTCGAGAACGTTGCGATTGGCGCCTATCTGCGAGACAAGAACGGGCTGCGTCGACGTCCCCAGGGCGGCGTGTGGTCCAGCGTGCTGCGTCTTGATCGTCAGGAAGAAGCCATGTTGCTGTACGAAGCCAAGCGGCAGATCGAGCGTGTGGGTCTCGGCGCGCACATGTATGACGAGGCGGGCAGTCTCGCGTTGGGCCAGCAGCGTATTCTGGAAATTGCACGCGCATTGGCGTGCGATCCCACGTTGCTGTTGCTCGACGAGCCGGCAGCCGGCCTGCGCTACAAAGAGAAGCAGGCGCTGGCCGATTTGCTCAAGAAGCTCAAGGACGAAGGGATGAGCGTGCTGCTGGTCGAGCACGACATGGACTTCGTGATGAACCTGACCGATCACCTCGTCGTGATGGAGTTCGGTACCAAGATCGCCGAAGGCCTGCCCGAAGACGTGCAGAAGAACCCGGCAGTGCTCGAAGCGTACCTGGGAGGAGTGGAGTGATGGCAGACGCGATTCTGGAGGTCAAGGACCTCGCCGTGGCGTACGGCAAAGTCGAAGCGGTGCACGGTGCGCATCTGCGGGTGGGGGCGGGCCAGATCGTCACCGTGATCGGTCCGAACGGCGCGGGCAAGTCGTCCATGCTCAACGCCATCATGGGGGCATTGCCGCACAACGGCTCCAGCCGTGGGAGCGTCGCGTATCTCGGTCACGAGATGTCGGCGCTGGGCATCGAAGCCCGCGTGGCCCGCGGCATGTGCCTGGTGCCGGAAAAGCGCGAGTTGTTCTCGACAATGACCGTCGAGGACAACCTGTTGCTGGGGGCGTACCGTCGCAAGCGGGCGGGGGAGAAGAACTTCCTGGACCAGATGGAAGTCGTCTACGCCCTGTTTCCGCGTCTCAAAGAGCGCCAGAAGCAGCAAGCGGGGACCTTGTCAGGCGGTGAGCGCCAAATGCTCGCGGTGGGCCGTGCATTGATGGCCAAGCCGCAATTGCTGATGCTTGACGAGCCCAGCCTCGGGCTGGCGCCACTGATCGTCAAGGAAATCTTCCACATCATCAGCGACTTGCGTAACACCGGTGTGGCCACGCTGCTGATCGAACAGAACGCTCGCGCGGCGTTGCAGGTGGCCGATTACGGTTACGTCATCGAGACGGGCGAACTCGCGTTGGAAGGCCCGGCGCAAGAACTGGCCAACAATCCTAAAGTCATCGAAACGTATCTGGGGCTGGCGAAGAAGGCTGCCTGAAGGGCGTCGCTTGTCGCGTTGGTACCCCCGGAGAGCCCGCCAGTTTGGCGGGCTTTTTCATTTTCGGAGGTTGACCGGCTCCCGTCGGCGACTGTTATCTGCCCCTATTTTTTGAAGAAGAGAGGGGTGCCATGCACTGCACCGGTGGACTCACTTATTCACAGTTGCTTGTGGATATTTGCAGCGCTGCAAAATCCATGGCGCACTGCCGCAATAAGGGGTTTGGCGATATTTTCGAGAATCTCAAGGAAATGACATTTGAGGTTATCCACAGAAAAGCAAATTCCCGAAAGCGATTTTCGGGGTAAGAAGGCGCCTGTGGATATGCGGGTTTCAAAGTGCGATGCCAGAAGGTGCTTTCGATTTTGTAGCGTCGCTTTTGCTTCCGAGGTTTTCACGTAGAGCGGGGGGGGGGGGAATAAGGAAGCAGAAACACCGCGTCCCTGCAATCAGGTGACGTGCTCTCATCCGTCCGGGCAGTGGTCATTGATTGTTGGCACACTGATTGTGCTCCACCGCAAAGTCACTCCGTCAGAGCTCCGCCAATCCCACTACTAGTGCGTTCGATCTCTCAACTGCGTCCTGCATTGAAGTCCGCTGGCGCCGCCGAGATGGAAAAGGGGGCGGTGGAGTTTGAGGGTGAGGTGGTGGAGTCGTGCCTTCACGTCGCGGTAACGTCAAAGCAACCGCCAAATCCACCCGACCAGGTTTCACGTGAAACACCGAGTGACGATCCGGCGATGGTTGTCCTGGGGCAATGGATTGGCGGAGATTGCCGGTGCCCTGACGGAGCGACTTTCAAGTGGAGCGCAG
>NZ_CABPSL010000014.1 GCF_902459665.1 Pandoraea cepalis
GGCGGTGGCAACGCCCCCGGCGGCAGTGCCGGCGCCAGCAGCGGCGGAGGCGTGGGGGCTTCCGGACCGGGCGGTCGTGGCATCGGTGGCGCGGCCGGCGGAAACGGGCTTGCCGCGTTCGGCGGCCCCAGCGGTTTTGGCGGTGGCGGTGGATGTTCGATGAACGGCTTGAACGGTGAGGAGACGTGCCCCTGAGTCAGTCCCGCGCGGGCCGTCCGCGTTCGGCACAACGCGGGCGGGCGCTTGCCTGCGGCATTTGCCGATGCCTGCCAACGTGCTTTGCAGGTTTATCGTCGGTTCCTGATGCGACCGGCTGACGGCCTCGCCGTCAGCCGTGCCACCCCCCCGGCCCGTGATCAGGCAGTTCTCCCGGCGACACGCCCCTTCGGATGACCGAAGGGGCGTTTTTTTATGCGACCGATGAATCGACGCGCGGAGGATATCGAAATGCCGATTGTGTATTTCGCGTAAACCCGTATCTATGGCAGCATCCTGGGTCTGGGCCGTGCAAGGGCGTTGCCGTCCCTTGTGCGACCGTTGTGGACCCATCAAGTCCGCCCCGTCGAACGGGCGCTCAACAGGCGCCAAATGAGCAATAGGAGAAATCGCACATGCTGTCCCGTCAACTGATTCACGCGTTCCTCGGCGCCACGTTTGCGCTGGCCTCTCTCGGTGCCACGGCCCAGACGGCCGCCAAGCCCCTGAAGGTCGGCACCATGGCCGGCTCGGATGCGCAGATCTTCGAAGTCGTCAAGAAGGTCGCCCATCAGCGCGGCCTCGAGATCAAGATCATCGAGTTCAGTGACTACGCACAGCCGAACGCCGCGCTCGACGCCGGCGACCTGGACGCCAACGGCTTCCAGCACAAGCCGTTCCTCGACAGTCAGGTCAAGGATCGCGGCTACAAGATCGTGAGCGCCGGTCTCACATACGTCTCACCGCTGGGCTACTACTCGAAGAAGTACAAGTCGCTGAAGGATCTGCCGAATGGCGCCAAGGTCGGTATTCAGAACGACCCGTCCAACGGCAACCGTGCGTTGCTCCTGCTGCAGAAGGAAGGCCTGATCAAGCTGCGTGCCGGTGCTGGCGTCAATGGCAAGAACGCGACCCCGCTGGACATCGCCGAGAACCCGAAGAAGCTGAAGATCGTGGAACTGGAAGCGGCGCAACTACCGCGTGCGCTGCCGGATCTGGATGCCGCCTCGATCAACACCAACTTCGCGGCACAAGCCGGTCTCGTGCCGAAGCGCGACGCGATCGCCATCGAAGATCTGAAGGGGCCTTACGCCAACCTGATTGCCGTGCGCGCACAAGACCTGAACAAGCCGTGGGTCAAGCAACTGGTCGACGCCTATCACTCCGACGAAGTGAAGGCATTCATCGAGACGCAGTTCAAGGGCGCGCTGATTCCCACGTGGTAATCGTCGGCGTTCCGTGCGATGCGCATCGCGCGCGTCGTTCGTCGTAGGTCATGGACCGGGGTTTCGACCCCGGTTTTTTTATGTCGTCGCGACGGACATATGGCTACGCAGGCATGACATCGTTTGACTAGAATGGAAAGTGAGATTCGGACCGACGGGAGGTCGCCATGTCCATGCTCAACGTTTCGATGATGCTTGTGGCGCTGCTTGTCGGCTTCGCCATCGGCATGTTCTTCGACCATTTCTGGGTAACGCATCACGACGAGCCGTCCCAGCACAGGCGCCTGGATTGGCACGAGATGTGGGACCGCATCCGTCACCAGCACTGACGAGCGGGCCGTACCTGAAGCGCAAGCCTCAGCCGTCGACCGTGTCGCGCAGTTTGCGCCAGAGCGTGGAGCGGCTGATGCCGAGTGCCTCGCAAGCGGCGCCGCGGTCGCCACCGCACGCCGCCAACGTGGCGTGAATGCGGGCAAGGTCTTCGGCTGCGCGACGGGCACGACCTGTCAGCGGCGCTGGCGCTGAGTGTGATGTTTCGACGCCCGCGCCGGGGACGCGGGCGCGATGGGTGTCGTGCGCGCCAAATTCGCGTCCGTTGGTCGTGTTGATGACATCGGGCGGCATCGGCGTGCCCAGTCCATCGGTCATCGCGCCCAACTCCGGGGCAATCTCGACCAACCTTGCACGGCTGATCTCGTGCGCGTCGACGACATCCGCGCATACGACGGCAATGCGTTCCAGCAGGTTTTCCAGTTCGCGGACATTGCCCGGCCAGCGATAGGTCGCGAGCAGCGGCATGAGCGACGCCTGCAGCGCGTCGACGCTCATGCGCGCTCCCGCGCGGGCGAGTGCGCGTTCGAGAAAGAGGGGGGTGAGGCGCGGCAAGTCCTCCATGCGTTCGCGCAGTGCCGGCAGCACCATGCGCAGGATGTTGAGCCGGTAGTACAAGTCTTCGCGGAACCCCCCGGCGGCCACCCGCTGGCGAAGGTCGCGGTGAGTGGCCGCAATCACGCGCACGTCGCAGGGCACGGGCTCGGTCGCGCCAAGTCGCAGCACCTCGCGCTCCTGCAGCACCCGCAACAGACGCGTTTGCAGCGGCATCGGCATTTCACCGATTTCGTCGAGAAAAATGGTGCCGTTGTGCGCCGTCTCGAACAACCCCGCCTTGCCGCCGCGCCGCGCGCCCGAGAAGGCGCCGTCCTCATAGCCGAACAGTTCGCTCTCGAGCAGCGTTTCCGGAAACGCCGCGCAGTTGATGGCGACGAACGGATAGTCGCGCCGTCGACTGGCATTGTGAATGCCTTGTGCGAGCAGCTCCTTGCCGGTGCCGCTCTCGCCGTGGACGAGTACGGTCGAGTCGGTCTGGGCGTAGCGGCGTGCCAATGCACGCACCTGCGACATCGCGTCGGAATCGCCGATCAGATCGTCGAGGCGATAGCGTGCCACGAGATGGCGTGGGCGATGGCGCGAGCGTAGCGAGCGATCCACGCGCGCAAACGACTGCGAGTCCTGGCACGTCAGCAGCGCGCCCGTGAGCGTGCCCTGGTCGAGCAAGGGAATGCGATTGATGACCCACGTTTTGCCAGCCATCGAGACAATGGCCTCGAGTTCGGCGCTCGCGCTCTCCAGCGTGCGCGCGATGTCGAGCGCCGGGGCGATGGCATCGAGCGGACGGCCGACCGCATCGGCAACGCTCACGCCGAGCATGCCCGCCATCGGGGCGTTGATCGCTTCGATGCGCCCGTTCAGATCGACGGCAGCGACCCCTTCGTGCAAGTGTCGCAGCACGGTATCGAGCCGCTCGCGGCGTTGCGCTTCGATGCGTCCGAAGCGCGCGACTTCGAGTGCCGTGTCGAACGCGGCGCGCACCGAATCCTGCGAATAGAGAAAGACGCCCGCGAGTCCGGCTCGCTCGGCCAGTTCAGTCACCAGCCCGGGGCCGACAATGACCTCGATGCCTTCGTCGCGCAGCCGGTGCACAAGGTCGTCCGCATCGTGGCGGTCAAAATAGGCGTGTTGCGAGATGTCGAGGTGGAACGCGCTCTTGAAGCGCTCAAATTCTGGCGCGGGTCGGGCATACGACACCAGCGCGATACGCGACGCGGGCGAGGGCGCAGGCCGCGCGCGGCGCGCCCGTGCCAGCGCATGCATCACGTCGAAGCCCGTCACTTTCACGAGCACCACGGGCAGGGCAAGGCGCTCGCGCAGGAAGGCACCGTTCGAACCAGCGGCGACAATGCCGTCAACACTGCCCGCGGGCAGGCGCTCCAACGCTTCGATGACGGCTTCATAGCCTTTGTCGATGATCTGCACCTCGGCTTGCGCGGCGTAGTCCGGCACGATGTCGCGGTACAACTCGCCGAGCTTGCTGATGCCCACGGCCCAGATCACGGGTTTTCGAACGGCGGTGACCGGTTGCGCAAACCCCGCGCGCGCGGCGCTCGGAGCCGCCGTCGACAGGCGAGGGGGTAACGCGGGGGAGAAATTTGGCATGACCGGACTCATCGATAGGTGCGGGCGGGTGCGCGGCGCACGGACGCGGGCCACCGCAGGAGACTGACTCGAATCGTAGCATAATGCAACTATACGTTTCATATTATGTTTCAATATGAAACGTAGTGCGACGAATGCCCGGCGCGAAGCGACGCATTCGACTTGACGCGCGCGTCACATCCGAGAAGAATTTCCGCTGCGAAATGAATGTCTTAGCGATGCGACGGTGCAGTTGGCGCGCGTCCGGATAGCGGGCTGGCACGGCCATTGCTAAGTACCTTGCCATCACTCAACCCATGTGCGATTTGGCAGCTTCCACCGCCGGCCGCACACGACACGATCGAGGCACTCACGTGACGCAAACCCATCGTTCGGCCGGCGCCGCTTTTCGCGAGGCCGTCAAGACCGAGCAACCCTTGCAGGTTGTCGGCGCCATTAACGCGAATCACGCCTTGCTGGCCAAGGCGGCTGGTTTCAAGGCGATCTATCTCTCCGGCGGCGGTGTCGCGGCGGGGTCGCTCGGCCTGCCCGATCTGGGCATCTCCACGCTCGACGACGTGCTCACCGACGTGCGCCGCATCACCGACGTATGCGATCTGCCGTTGCTCGTCGACGTCGATACCGGCTTCGGGCCGTCGGCGTTCAACATCGCGCGCACGGTGCAGTCGCTCATCAAGTTTGGCGCGGGCGCCATGCATATCGAGGATCAGGTCGGCGCGAAGCGTTGCGGCCATCGTCCTGGCAAGGCCATTGTGAGCCAGCAGGAGATGGTCGATCGCATCAAGGCGGCGGTCGACGCCCGCACCGACGAGAACTTCGTCATCATGGCGCGCACCGATGCACTGGCCGTGGAAGGTCTGCAGGGCGCCATCGATCGCGCATGCGCCTGCGTCGAAGCCGGCGCCGACATGATCTTCCCGGAAGCGATGACCGAGTTGCCGATGTACCGCCAGTTCGCCGATGCCGTGAAAGTGCCGGTGCTCGCGAACATCACAGAGTTCGGCGCGACACCGCTGTTCACTGTGGACGAACTCAAGAGTGCGCAGGTCGGTCTTGTGCTGTACCCGCTCTCCGCCTTCCGCGCCATGAACAAGGCGGCGCAGAACGTCTATCAGACGATTCGCCGCGACGGCACGCAAAAGGCCGTGCTCGACACGATGCAAACCCGCGCCGAACTCTATGAGAGCATCGGCTACCACGCTTACGAACAGAAGCTCGACGCGCTGTTCGCCCAACAGAAATAACTGAATCCCTGATCCTGGAGGAATGAGCATGAGCGAGACGACTGCCACCGGCTTCAAGCCAAAGAAATCCGTCGCCCTGTCGGGGGTGACTGCGGGCAACACCGCGCTGTGTACGGTGGGCCGTTCGGGCAACGATCTGCATTACCGCGGCTACGATATTCTGGATCTGGCCCAGACCTCGGAGTTCGAGGAAATCGCGTACCTGCTCGTCTATGGCAAGCTGCCGAGCGTGGCGGAGCTGCGCGGCTACAAGGCCAAGCTCAAGGCGCTGCGCGGCCTGCCGGCCGCTGTCAAGGACGCGCTCGAGACCGTACCGGCCGCCGCCCACCCGATGGACGTGATGCGCACGGGCGTCTCGGTGCTGGGCACCGTGTTGCCGGAGAAGGACGATCACAATGTGCCGGGCGCTCGCGACATCGCCGACCGTCTGATGGCCAGCTTCGGCTCGATGCTGCTGTACTGGTACCACTTCAGCCACAACGGCGTGCGCATCGATGTGGAGACCGACGACGACAGTATCGGCGGCCACTTCCTGCACCTGCTGCACGGCGAAAAGCCGTCGGACCTGTGGGTGCGCGCCATGCACACGTCGCTGATCCTTTACGCGGAGCATGAATTCAACGCGTCCACGTTCACCGCGCGCGTGATCGCGGGCACGGGCTCGGACATGCACTCCGCCATCACCGGCGCCATTGGCGCCTTGCGCGGCCCGAAGCACGGCGGCGCGAACGAAGTGGCGTTCGAGATCCAGAAGCGCTATGACTCGCCCGACGACGCCGAGGCCGATATCCGCCGCCGCGTCGAGAACAAGGAAGTGATCATCGGCTTCGGTCACCCGGTCTACACCGTGAGCGATCCGCGCAACAAGGTCATCAAGGAAGTCGCGCACGAATTGTCGAAGGATCAGCAGAATACGAAGATGTACGACATTGCCGAGCGTCTGGAATCGGTGATGTGGGACGTCAAGAAGATGTTCCCGAACCTGGACTGGTTCAGCGCCGTGAGCTACCACATGATGGGCGTGCCCACCGCGATGTTCACGCCGCTGTTCGTGATTGCGCGCACGTCGGGCTGGAGCGCCCACGTCATCGAGCAGCGCATCGACAACAAGATCATTCGTCCGAGCGCCAATTACACCGGTCCGGAAGATCAGCAGTTCGTGCCGATCGACAAGCGCTGAGTCTGCCTGCGTCGGGCCTTCCTTGCCCGGAAGGCCCCGGGGCGGCGGTCGCTTCGCCGCTGTCCCGCGCAGGCATCCGGCACGCAGGCGCATCGTCTGCCTACGGGTTACGCTGCCATCCACCGGGCCGATACTTTCCTCACATGATGAATTCCGAATACCGTAAATCCCTGCCCGGGACGTCGCTCGATTACTTCGACGCCCGCGCCGCTGTCGAGGCCATTGCGCCGGGCGCCTACGACACGCTGCCCTACACGTCGCGCGTGCTGGCCGAGAACCTCGTGCGCCGCTGCGATCCGGCGGCACTGACCGACGCCCTCAAGCAACTGATCGAGCGACGCCGCGATCTCGATTTCCCCTGGTTTCCTGCTCGCGTGGTGTGTCACGACATTCTCGGCCAGACCGCGCTGGTCGATCTCGCCGGGCTGCGCGACGCCATCGCGGCGCAAGGCGGCGATCCCGCGCTCGTCAATCCGGTCGTGCCGACGCAACTCGTCGTCGATCACTCGCTCGCCGTCGAGTGCGGCGGCTTCGATCCCGACGCGTTCGCCAAGAACCGCGCCATCGAAGATCGTCGCAATGAAGATCGTTTCGACTTCATCAACTGGACGAAGCAGGCGTTTCGCAACGTCGACGTGATTCCGCCGGGCAATGGCATCCTGCACCAGATCAATCTTGAGCGCATGAGCCCGGTGATCCAGGTCTCGGACGGCGTGGCTTATCCGGACACGCTCGTGGGCACCGACTCGCATACGCCGATGGTCGATGCGCTGGGCGTGATTGCCGTCGGTGTAGGCGGTCTGGAAGCCGAGAGTGTGATGCTCGGGCGCGCGTCGTGGATGCGTCTGCCGGATATCGTCGGCGTGGCACTGACGGGCAAGCCGCAGCCGGGGATCACGGCGACGGATATCGTGTTGGCGCTCACCGAATTCCTGCGCAAGGAGAAAGTGGTGTCCGCCTACCTGGAGTTCTATGGCGACGGGGCGGCAAACCTCACGCTGGGCGACCGCGCCACGATCTCGAACATGGCGCCCGAGTTCGGCGCCACGGCGGCGATGTTCTACATCGACGCGCAAACGATCAAGTATCTGAAGCTCACCGGTCGCGAGGACGCCCAGGTCGCGCTGGTCGAGACCTATGCGAAGCAGACCGGCCTCTGGGCCGACACGCTGACGCACGCGCAATACGAGCGCGTGCTTACGTTCGATCTGTCGAGCGTGGTGCGCAACATCGCTGGCCCATCGAATCCGCACAAGCGTGTGCCGACGAGTGAGTTGGCCGCGCGCGGCATCAGCGGCAAGGTCGAAAACGAACCGGGCCGGATGCCCGACGGCGCGGTCATCATCGCGGCGATCACGAGCTGCACGAATACCAACAACCCACGCAACATGATTGCGGCGGGATTGTTCGCGCGCAACGCCAATCGCGTGGGCCTCACGCGCAAGCCGTGGGTGAAGAGTTCGCTCGCCCCGGGGTCGAAGGCCGTCACGCTGTATCTGGAGGCCGCCGGGTTGCTGCCGGAACTGGAGGCCCTCGGCTTCGGCGTGGTGGCCTATGCATGTACGTCGTGCAACGGTATGTCGGGCGCGCTCGACCCGGTCATCCAGCAGGAGATCATCGAGCGCGACCTCTATGCCACGGCTGTGCTCTCGGGCAACCGTAACTTCGACGGTCGCATTCATCCGTACGCGAAGCAGGCGTTTCTCGCGTCGCCGCCGCTGGTGGTGGCCTATGCCATCGCCGGGACGATCCGTTTCGACATCGAGAAGGATGTGCTCGGGGTCGATGCCAACGGCAAGCCGGTGCGCTTGGCCGACCTTTGGCCGAGCGACGAAGAGATCGACGCGATCATCGAGCGCAGCGTCAAGCCAGAGCAATTCCGTCGCGTCTATGAGCCGATGTTTGCCGCGTCGGTCCACGCGGGCGAGACGGCCGATCCGCTGTACGACTGGCGCGAGATGAGCACCTATATCCGTCGTCCGCCGTATTGGGAAGGGGCGCTCGCGGGTGAGCGTACGTTGCGCGGCATGCGCGCGCTGGCGGTGCTGGGCGACAACATCACGACCGACCACCTCTCGCCGTCGAACGCGATCATGGCCGACAGCGCGGCCGGTGAATACCTCGCGAAGATGGGCCTGCCGGAAGAGGATTTCAATTCCTACGCCACGCACCGCGGCGACCACCTGACGGCGCAGCGCGCCACGTTCGCCAACCCCACGCTCAAGAACGAGATGGTCGTGGTCGACGGGCAGGTCAAGGCGGGGTCGCTCGCGCGTATCGAGCCGGAAGGCAAGATTACCCGCATGTGGGAAGCGATCGAGACGTACATGGCGCGCAAGCAGCCGCTCATCGTCATTGCCGGGGCCGATTACGGCCAGGGTTCGTCGCGCGACTGGGCGGCCAAGGGGGTGCGGCTGGCGGGCACTGAAGCCATCGTTGCCGAGGGTTTCGAGCGCATTCACCGCACCAATCTGGTCGGCATGGGCGTCTTGCCGCTCGAATTCAAGCCGGGCACGAACCGCAAGACGCTCGGCATCGACGGCAGCGAAACCTTCGACGTGACCGGTGAGCGCACGCCGCGCGCCGATCTCACGCTGGTCATCCATCGTCGCAATGGCGAGCGCGTGGAAGTTCCGGTGACGTGCCGTCTCGATACGGCCGAGGAAGTGTCGATCTACGAGGCGGGCGGGGTGCTGCAGCGCTTCGCGCAAGACTTTCTGGAATCGTCACAGGCGGCTGCCTGACCTGCCCGAGGAGAGACGTGATGGCGCATCAGCCACAAATTCGAATTCCCGCCACCTACATGCGTGGCGGCACCAGCAAGGGCGTGTTCTTTCGCCTGCAAGACCTGCCCATCGCCGCACAGGTGCCGGGCACAGCGCGCGATGCGCTGCTCATGCGCGTGATCGGCAGCCCGGACCCTTACGGCAAGCAGATCGACGGCATGGGCGGGGCGACGTCGAGCACGAGCAAGACGGTCATCCTCGCGAAGAGCGAGCGACCGGAGCACGATGTGGACTATCTGTTCGGGCAGGTGTCGATCGATCAGACGTTCGTCGACTGGAGCGGCAACTGCGGCAATCTGTCGGCGGCCGTCGGCCCGTTCGCGATCAGCGGCGGCTTGGTGGATCCGGCGCGGGTGCCGCGCGATGGCGTGGCCGTCGTGCGTATCTGGCAAGCCAACATCGGCAAGACGATCATTGCGCACGTGCCGATGACGGACGGTGCGGTACAGGAGACGGGGGATTTCGAACTCGACGGCGTGACGTTCCCGGCCGCCGAAGTCCAGCTCGAATTCCTCGATCCGGCCGCCGAGGACGACGGTGAGGGGGGAGCCATGTTCCCGACCGGCAACCTCGTCGATGACCTCGAAGTCCCCGGTGTGGGCACATTCAAGGCGACGATGATCAACGCCGGCATTCCCACCATCTTCCTCAATGCCGAGGACATTGGCTACCGGGGCACGGAGTTGCAGGACGCCATCAACAGCGACGCGAAGGCGCTGGCGATGTTCGAGACGATTCGAGCGCACGGTGCGATCCGCATGGGGCTGATCAAGGACGTGTCCGAAGCCGCGACGCGTCAGCACACGCCGAAGGTCGCGTTCGTGGCGAAGCCGGCGGGTTATACGGCCTCGAGCGGCAAGCAGGTGAACGCGGGCGATGTCGATCTGCTGGTGCGCGCGCTGTCGATGGGCAAGCTGCATCACGCGATGATGGGCACGGCAGCCGTTTGCATCGGTGCGGCAGCGGCGATACCGGGCACGCTCGTCAATCTCGCGGCTGGCGGCGGTGTGCGCGACGCCGTGCGCTTCGGGCATCCGTCGGGCACGTTGCGCGTGGGCGCGCAAGCGACGCAGGAAGGCGGCGAGTGGACGGTCACCAAGGCCCTCATGAGCCGCAGCGCCCGGGTATTGATGGAAGGATGGGTGCGCATTCCGGGCGACGCGTTCTGAGGGGGTAACCTTCGCCCCACGATGGGCGTGGGGCGGTGAGGCGATTCCGGCGGCCGGCGAGCGTTGCGCTCTCCGGCCGCTTATCATGGGAGGTCTCGGCAAGCCGCTTCGTCTTGACAGGATGGCGGCTTTCGTCAACGTCACAGGAGGCCGTCCATGTCCGCAGGCATCTCGAATGTGCGTCCCGCGCCCGACAAGGTGCTGACCGATATTGTCGACTATGTTCTCACCTATGAGATCCGCAGCGATCTCGCCTTTGAAACCGCTCGCCACTGTCTGATCGACACCCTCGGGTGCGGCTTCGAGGCGCTGTCCTATCCCGCGTGTACCAAGCTGCTCGGCCCCATTGTGCCGGGTACGGTCGTGCCGAACGGGGCAAAGGTTCCCGGCACGCCGTATCAGCTCGACCCGGTGCAGGCGGCGTTCAGCCTGGGCGCGATGATTCGCTGGCTCGACTTCAACGACACGTGGCTGGCGGCCGAATGGGGGCATCCGTCCGACAATCTCGGCGGCATTCTCATGACGGCCGACTGGCTCTCACGCACGGCGGTGGCGCAGGGGCAGCCGCCGCTGACGATGCGCCATGTGCTCGCCGCGATGATCAAGGCGCACGAGATCCAGGGCTGTCTGGCGCTGGAGAATTCGTTCAATCAGGTCGGACTCGATCATGTGGTGCTGGTGAAAGTCGCGTCGACGGCGGTCGTTGGGGAAATGCTCGGGCTTTCGCGCGATGAGCTGATCAACGCGCTCTCGCTCGCGTTCGTCGACGGGCAGAGCCTGCGCACCTATCGTCACGCGCCGAACACGGGCAGCCGCAAGTCATGGGCGGCGGGCGACGCCACCAGCCGCGCGGTGCGACTGGCCCTCATGGCACGTTCGGGCGAGATGGGCTACCCGTCGGTACTGACCGCCAAGACGTGGGGCTTCTACGACGTTTTGTTCAAAGGCCAGCCGTTCGCGTTCCAGCGGCCGTATGGCGAATACGTGATGGAGAACGTGCTGTTCAAGATTTCGTTCCCGGCGGAGTTCCATGCGCAAACGGCGGCAGAGGCGGCGATGACGCTGCACGCTCAGTTGCAGGCGATGGGACGCAGCGCGCAGGACATCCGGTCGGTGAAGATTCGCACGCATGCGGCGGCGATTCGCATCATCGACAAGCAGGGGCCGCTCGCCAATCCGGCGGATCGCGATCACTGCATCCAGTACATGGTGGCGGTGCCGTTGCTGTTTGGGCGACTGACCGCGGGCGACTACGAGGAGGCAGTTGCCACCGACCCTCGCATCGATGCGCTGCGTGCGAAGATCGTCTGCGAGGAAGATCCGCAATTCACGCGGGATTATCACGATCCCGACAAGCGATCGATTGCCAACGGGCTGACCGTCACC
Organism: Pandoraea cepalis; assembly: GCF_902459665.1. Lineage (GTDB taxonomy): Bacteria > Pseudomonadota > Gammaproteobacteria > Burkholderiales > Burkholderiaceae > Pandoraea > Pandoraea cepalis. Next base: position 11,680 of record NZ_CABPSL010000014.1, read on the forward strand.
CTGAGCGACGGGACGGCGCTCGACGAAGTGCTGGTCGAATACCCCATTGGCCACAAGCGTCGCCGAGCCGAGGGCATTCCCCTGCTCGTAGAGAAATTCAAGACGAATCTGACGCGGCGCTTCGCGGCGCGCGCGCAGGCCCGCATTCTCGACGTCGCGCTCGATCAGCAACGACTCGAGGCGATGCCGGTGCATCAATTCGTGGATCTGATGGTGTGAGCGCCGGGAGGCGTGCGTCGCACGCGCTGTGTTGTGCTGCGGCGGCGCTCGGGGTGGCGGATGTTTGATTGACGAGCGCGCGAGCGGCCCAATGACTGTCGGGCCGTCGCGGCGACTCGGATTCAGCCCTTGTGCGTGTAACGCAGGCGCGTCATTTGTTCCGCGCTGTCGGCCAGCAGGCCGGCCGCATCGGCAATCGCCTTCTCCAGCGTGGTCGGGCCGAACGTCAGCGAGAAGCATCCCGAGAACACGCGCGACAGGCTGTCGAGCGCGCTACGGTCGATGGCGCCCGAGAGCAGCGAGGCCGTCGCCCCGGCCTTGATCGCCACCTGCGCGGCAATCATCGGGGTCTTGCCGGAGAGCGTCTGACCGTCGCTGCGGCCTTCACCGGTGATGAGCCAGTCGGCCCCTTCCACCGCTTGCGGCAGCCCGACGCGCTCGGCCACGACTTCCGCACCAGAGCGAAACTTCGCACCCAGCAGGTGCAGCGCAAAGCCCAGGCCGCCCGCCGCCCCTGCGCCCGCGCGGCTGGCGGCTTCATTGGCGTTGAACGCGCGATGCGCATGGCCGGCGAAATGCGCGATGGCACGGTCGAGCGGCTCGACCTGCGCGTCGCTCACGCCCTTCTGCGGCCCGAAAATCGCCGTGGCGCCTTGCGGCCCGTTGAGCGGATTGTTCACGTCGGACATGGCGATCAGTTCGCAGTCCTTCAGGCGGGCGTCGAGTCCGTTCAGATCGATCGACGCCACGCGATGCAGCGCGGCGGGCACAGGCGGCACCGCTTCGCCCGACGCGTCGAGCAATCGCGCACCGAGGCCGACGAGAAGGCCCGCGCCACCGTCGTTGGTGCTGCTGCCGCCCAGGCCGATGAGCACGCGGCGTGCGCCGGTATCCAGCAGTGCGCGCAGCAGTTCTCCCAGGCCGACTGTCGAGCGCTCGGCCACTGGCGTCTGCATTCCGACCGGGTCGGTAATGCTCACCACGTTGGCGCTTTCCAGCACACCCGTGCCGTCGGGCATGAGGCCATACTCGGCCATGACCGATGCCTGGCCGGCGCCACGCACCGAGAGTGGTACACGGCGTCCGCCTGCGGAGAGCAGGGCGTCGAGCGTGCCTTCGCCGCCATCTGCCATCGGACGCAAGCGCAGGTCGGCCTGCGGCAGTACCCGCGCAATGCCGGATGCGATGGCGCGCGCCACTTCCGGGGCACTCAGCGAACCTTTGAACGAATCGGGGGCGATGACGATGATTGGGGCTTGCGCATTGCTGGACATGGAAATCGGGACAGTCGCAAAAAGGTATACGGGTTGGCAGGATTCACGTGCGCGTCATGCCCGCGAGTTGTTATCGCTTATGACTTACCGGCCGGACGGTTGATCCTGGGCCCGGTAGACGGGATGGCACGTCGGCTCGCAGCAGGGTGGGGCGCGAGACGATGCGACGCAGTGTGACAGAAACCAGCAATATACGCGATTCGGGCCAGCGCGCATTGCGCGAATTGCCATGCTATGAATAACGCGGGTAAGATGAGCGCCAACTGACCGTGCGTCGCCCGAAAGGCCGCGCGGCCCGTGCAAGCCGGCGCCGACGCCTGGCTTGTTGCGGCAGAAGAACGACAATGCGTGTGCAACAGCCATTTGCGAGCGTGGAGCGGGGGCATGAACCGGGGCAAAGACAGGAATTCGGGCACGTCGCGCGTGTCGCGGCGCAGGGCGGCGCGCGCGATGGCCGCATCGGCCGCAGCGAGTATCGGGCTCGCCGTGTTGCTGGCTGGGTGTGCGCAAACGACGCCGGTCGTCGCGCACGACGATCCGCCGGTGGGCAGCGTGGCCGACGTTGCACCGGAAAATGTAAAAGTCGAGACGTTCCCCGCCTATCGCGACACCGTTGCGGATGCCCGTGGCAATGGTGCCGTCTGGCAAGGATCGTCGAAGAAGACCACCGCCCGCGTGAGTACCTGCACGGCGCATTTGTGGAAGCGGCAACTGCCGCATGCAAGGGTGCAACGCTCGAAGGCAGGCACGGGTCAGACCCTTGAACTCTCCTCCAGCAACGACGGCGTGCTCGCCGTGCTTGACCTGGCGCCGCACAAGCCGGGTAGCGAAGGCACGTTGTATCTCGGTTCGACTGCCTCCCAATCGCTGGCCGATGCCGTGCGCCGGTGCCTCTGACGGCGTCGCGCCAGGCGACGAGGCAGGCGCTCATGCGACGGTCACGATAACGTCATACCCCGTCGGGGTATCATGACGGCGAACGCGTGGCCGGCCGGGCCGCGCGAAGGCTTTTACTGCGTGCGTGCCGATGTCTCATACTGAACCGATCGACGTCTCCGAGGCGCAAACGAATGCCGGCGATGCCGAGCAGGCGTCGCTGAATCCGCGCCAACAGGCGCTTTTCGACGCCGTTCGTCGCGATGGCTTTCTCACGGTCGATGAACTCGCCGCACGCTTCGAGGTAACGCCGCAGACGATCCGGCGGGACATCAACTTCCTGGCCGAACGCAAGTGGGTGCGTCGCTACCACGGCGGCGTCGGGCTGCCGGGCGGGGCCGAGAACGACGCCTACGATGCCCGTCAGACCCAGTTGGCCGACGAGAAGCGACGCATCGCCGTACGTCTTGCCGAACAAATTCCCGATCACGCCTCGCTCTTCATCAACCTGGGCACCACCACGGAAGCCGTGGCCCGCGCACTGTCGCGTCATCGTGGGTTGCGCGTCATTACCAACAATCTGCACGTCGCTGCCATGATGAGCGGCTATGCGGACGCCGAAGTCATCATTGCCGGCGGCGTGGTGCGCGCACGCGACCAGGGCGTGACGGGCGAAGCGACGCTCGATTTCATCCGTCAGTTCAAGGTCGATTTCGGCATCGTCGGTATCTCTGCCATCGATGCCGACGGCACGCTGCGCGACTTCGACTACCGCGAAGTGCGCGTGGCCGAGGCGATCATCGCGCACTCTCGTACCGTCTTTCTGGCCGCCGATCACAGCAAGTTCGGGCGCCCGGCGCTCGTTCGCCTGGGGCACCTGTCACAGGTTGATGCCCTGTTTACCGATCGCCCGGTGCCCGCTGGCATGGCCGACGTGATCGCCGAGGCCGGTACTCTGGTACACGTCGCGGACTGACGAGGGGGCATCAACCCCCGTCAGGCGCGTATTCGCGCATCGGGACCGTAGAATGCGCGAATTCGAAGCTCCAGTACGCCAATCTGTTAGAATTCGAACATTGATGTTCGTAAACGAATATAAAGCGAACATTTTCGAACTTTTCCTGATTTGACGCTCAACCCCCGGAGTGACGACGTGCAGACACCCGCTCAATCGCCATCGGACAACACACGGCCTCCCTACGACCTGCTGGTCGTGGGCGGCGGGATCAACGGAACGGGCATTGCGCGCGACGCGGCCGGTCGCGGCCTGCGCGTGTTGCTCGTCGAGCAGGACGATCTGGCGTCCCACACGTCATCCGCGAGTACCAAGCTGATTCACGGGGGGCTGCGCTATCTTGAGTATTACGAATTCGGCCTGGTGCGCAAGGCGTTGCAGGAGCGCGAGGTGCTGCTGCGTGCCGCGCCGCACATCATGTGGCCGCTGCGCTTCGTGATGCCACACATGCCGAACCTGCGACCGGCGTGGATGATTCGCGCGGGGTTGTTTCTCTACGATCACCTCGCCCGGCGTGAAATCCTGCCCGGCTCGCGCGGTATCGATTTGCGCCAGCATCCGGCGGGCGCTCCGCTGCGTCGCGATTTGACGCGCGGCTTCGTCTACTCGGACGGCTGGGTGCAGGACGCGCGTCTGGTCGTGCTCAATGCGCAGGACGCGGCCGAGCGCGGCGCGACGATTCTCACGCGCACGCGGCTCACGGGCGCCGAGCGTGGCGAGCGCCTGTGGACGGCCCAACTCGAGACGTCCGAAGGTGCGCACCAGACCGTGCGTGCGCGCGCCATCGTCAACGCGGCCGGGCCGTGGGTCGGTCATTTGCTTGGCGACGTGTTGCACCAGCAGGCCACGCATCGCGTGCGCATGGTCAAGGGCAGCCACATCGTGACACGCAAGCTGTTCGATCACGATCACGCCTACATCTTCCAGAATCCCGACAAGCGCATCATCTTCGCGATCCCCTACGAGCGCGACTTCACCCTGATCGGCACGACCGACATCGAATATCACGGCGATCCGGCGAACGTCGCGATCAGCGACGACGAGATCGCCTATCTTTGCCAGTCCGCCAGCCAGTATTTCACCCGACAGATCGCGCCTGCGGATGTCGTCTGGACTTACGCGGGCGTGCGTCCGCTGATGGAGGAGGAAGTCTCCAACCCGTCGGCGGTCACGCGCGATTACAAGCTGGAACTGGACGCGCCCGGCACGCGCGCCCCGCTGTTGTCGGTGTTCGGCGGCAAGATCACGACCTACCGTCGACTCGCGGAAGAAGCGATGTTGCATTTGCGCGGCCCGCTGGGTTTCGCGCACGGCGATTGGACGGCGGGCGCGCCGCTGCCGGGCGGCGACATGGCCGAGCCGGATGCCGGTGCGTTCGAAACATCGCTGCGTGCGCAGACGCCGTGGCTGCCGCCGGCGCTCGCGCATCGATACGCACGCACCTACGGCACGCGCACGCATGTGCTGCTGGGCGAGGCGAATTCGCTCGACGGCCTGGGGCGGCGCATCTGCGGCGATCTCTACGAGGCCGAGCTGCGCTATCTTGCGCAATACGAATGGGCGCGCACGGCGCAAGACGTGCTGTGGCGCCGGACCAAACTCGGTCTGCATCTCGGCAAGGATGGCGAAGCCAGCGTGCAACAGTGGTTTGCCCAGCAGGCGGAAATGGCGGCCTGAGTTCCGCTGAATAAACAGGAGACAACGGCAATGTCAGGAGGCGCGTACATCCTCGCGTTCGATCAGGGCACGACCAGCTCGCGAGCGTTGCTGTTCCATCGCGATGGCCATGTCGTGGCGACCGCGCAGAAGGAATTCCGTCAGATTTATCCGCATCCGGGCTGGGTCGAGCACGACCCGCGCGACATCTGGGCGACGCAGGCCGGGGTCGCGGCGGAAGCGCTGACGCACGCCGGTGTGGGGGGGCGCGACATCGCGGCCATCGGCATTACGAACCAGCGTGAGACGACCCTCGTATGGGATCGTCGTACGGGCGAGCCGGTGTATAACGCCATCGTCTGGCAGGACCGCCGCACGGCGGATTTCTGCGATGCGCTGCGTGTGCAAGGGCACGATGATCTCGTCGCAAGCCGTACCGGGCTTCGGCTCGACGCCTATTTCTCGGGCAGCAAGATCCGCTGGATTCTCGACAACGTGGCCGGTGCGCGCGACGCCGCCAACGCCGGGCACCTGGCCTTCGGCACCGTCGATAGCTGGCTCGTGTGGCATCTGACCGGTGGCAAGTTGCATGTGACCGACGTGTCGAACGCGTCGCGCACGATGCTGTTCAACATCCACACGCTCGACTGGGACGACGAACTGCTCGCGCTGCTCGATGTGCCGCGCAGCCTGTTGCCGGAGGTTCGTTCATCGAGTGAGGTGTATGGACATACGGCCACGTCGCTGTTTTCCGTGCCGGTGCCGATTGCAGGCATCGCGGGCGATCAGCAGGCGGCGCTCTTCGGGCAGATGTGCCTCTCGCCTGGCATGGTGAAGAACACCTACGGCACGGGGTGCTTCATGGTGATGAACACCGGCAACAAGCCGCACGCGTCGCGCCATAACCTGCTCACGACGGTGGCCTGGAAGATCGGAGACCGCGTCGACTATGCCCTCGAGGGCAGCATCTTCATCGGTGGCGCGGTCGTGCAGTGGTTGCGCGACGGGCTGGGCATCATTCGCCATTCGCGCGATGTCGAGGCGCTCGCGACCAGCGTGCCCGACGCCGATGGTGTCGTGCTGGTGCCCGCGTTCGCCGGACTGGGCGCGCCGCACTGGCAACCGCGCGCGCGTGGCACGCTGTTCGGCGCAACGCGTGGCACGACGGCGGCGCACGTGGCCCGTGCCGCGCTCGACAGTATCGGATTCCAGACGCTCGATGTCTTGCGCGCGATGGAGGCCGACGCGGGGCTGCATGTGTCGGAGCTGCGTGTCGACGGCGGCGCCGCGGCCAACGATCTGCTGATGCAATGGCAAGCGGATCTGTTGGGCGCGGACGTGGTGCGCCCCAAGGTCATCGAGACGACGGCGGCCGGCGCCGCCTATCTGGCGGGGCTGGCCGTCGGCTTTTGGCCGGACATCGACACGTTGGCGCACCAATGGGAATTGCAGCAACGTTTTTCCCGCAAGCTGTCCGCGCAAGACGTCAGTCGTGCCGTCAGCGGCTGGCAACGCGCGGTGCGCGCGGCGAAGTGCTGGGCGGAAGACGGCGAGGCTCCCTGACGAGGGTGAGCCTCAGCGCAATGCCCGACCGGGCGCGACGTGGCGCCGATCGACGGCGGCGTCGTGTCGCCGATGACGCCAGCTCGCACACCGCTCGCGCGGATGACGGCGGGCCGATTTGGCAGGACTCGCGGGCGCGAGCGATCTGACGCAGGGACTTAGGGCGCAAGGCCCCGTGCGGCGCATTTGCATGATCCCCTCCCTGACGATTTCCCATCGTCTGAACCGAATCGATCATCGGTGCAATCCGTCCGCGCTCGGGGCGCTCCCAGCGAGGGATAGGCATCGGGCGTGCCGGGGCCATGTGGCGTGCATGGCGTGATTCCCGAGGCAGTTGGCCCTGGCGATGAGGCTTCCCTGAGGGCGGACGGCTTGCATCATTCATGACGCGAGAAGCGTGCCAGTGATAACAACGCCTTGAATCAAAAGGGAACTTGAACGCTCGACGCGAAGCGTATCTCGTCGTTCGATGAAAAACGTTTCAGGAATGAACGGCGGGGCGGGGAGGGCATGCTGAATGTGTCGCGGGTGACGGCAAATTAGGCAATGGACTTGACACCTAATGCCAGCGGGCGTTTGCGCCGTCGGCGGGACACTTATGCATAGGGTTATCAACAGTTGCTGTGGATATCCCGGTCGAGGTGTCCCGGCCGACGCACCGGTGCCGCGTTCGAAGCGATCGAACGACGCGCGTCAGGCGGCAGGCTTCTGGCCGATGGCGAAGGCGATCTCACCCACACCGGCCACACCGGCGCTGACCTTGTCGCCGGGTTCGAGCGGCCCGACGCCGGCGGGGGTGCCGGTAAAGATCAGGTCGCCCGCGGCGAGCTTCACGCTGCGCGAGATCTCGGCAATCAGATCGGGGACCGACCAGATCAGTTCGTTGAGATCACCGGTCTGGCGGTTCTCGCCGTTCACGTCAAGCCACACGCGGCCTTCCTTCGGATGGCCGACCTCGGCCACGGCGTGCAGCGGGCCGCATGGGGCCGACGCATCGAACGCCTTGCCCCAGTCCCACGGACGGCGCGTGTCCTTGGCTTGCTGTTGCAGGTCGCGACGGGTCAGATCGACGCCAACGCCATATCCCCACACCAGCGAGAGCGCCTGATCCGCATCGACGTTCTCGCCATCGGCGCCGATGGCGACCACCAGTTCAATCTCGTGGTGCAGTTCGCTCGTGAGCGGCGGGTAGGGCAGCGTGCCGTTGGCGGCCACGACAGCGTCGGCCGGCTTCATGAAAAAGAACGGCGGCTCGCGATCCGGATTGCTGCCCATCTCGCGCGCGTGCGCAGCATAGTTGCGGCCGACGCAGAACACGCGACGCACGGGGAAACGGGCATCGCTGCCCGCCACGGCGACCGACGCCTGGGGCGGCGCCGAAATAACGAATTGGCTCATGAGAAGACTCTCGGCTGATACGAAACAATGACGGAAAAACACAGGCGCCGACACGAGGCGGCGCCTTGCATGCCGTCGCGCCTGACCGCGCGAACGACGGCGCAACAGTATTACTTGGCAAAGACCTGCGACATATCCGAGAACGCTTTGAACTCCAGCGCGTTGCCGGCCGGGTCATAGAAGAAGAGCGTCGCTTGCTCGCCCACCTGCCCGGCGAAGCGAATATGCGGCTCGATCACGAAGCGGGTGCCCGCGGCACGCAGGCGATCGGCCAGCGCGTGCCATGCCGGCATGTCAAGGATAACGCCGAAATGCGGGACGGGAACCTCATCGCCGTCGACCGGGTTCGTGATTCGCTTGCCCGCGTCTTCCGGCGCGAGATGGGCCACCAGTTGATGACCGAAGAAGTCGAAGTCGATCCAGTGATCCGAACTGCGGCCTTCTGCACAGCCCATCACGTCGCCGTAGAAGCGGCGCGCCGCATCGAGGTTGTCGACAGGGAACGCGAGATGAAAGAGCGGTGTTGCCATAGGAAACTCCAATGCCATGCGGGGATGAGCGAGCACCGAATCCGGCGAGCGCTATCGGAAATGCTGTCCTGGGTCATCGGTGGCGTGAACGGCGTCACCGATTTGCGGTAAATTCTATCCATCAATAAAAACAATCCAAAACGAATAATTCGAACGCTCAGGCAGAAAATTTTCGATCCATGATCCGCTATCTGAAAACCTTCGTCACGGCAGCCGAAACCGCTTCGTTCTCGGCGGCGGGGGCGCGACTCGGATTGACCCAGTCGGCCGTGAGTGCGCAGATTCAGCGACTTGAAGACGATCTCGGTGTGCGACTCTTCGAGCGCACCGCCCGCGCCGTGACCTTGTCCGACGATGGCCGTCGATTGCTCGCCCAGGCGCAGGGCGTGATTGCCGGCTATCAGGCGATGCGCGGCGAGGCGGGCGCATACGGCGGGCAGGCGGCGCTCGCGCCGATCCACGTCGGCGCGATCCTCACGGTGCAACTGGGCCTCCTGCCCGGCGCGATGTCGCGCTGGACCGCGCTCGGCGCGATGCCGCATCTGAACATCGTGCCGGGCATGTCCGTGCAGCTGCTCGCGCAACTCGATGCCAAGGAACTCGATCTGGCGGTGATGATCCGCCCGCGTATCGGCGTGCCGGCCGATATGAAATGGCTCACCCTCATGCACGAGCCGTACGTGGCGATCGCGCCCAAAGGCACGGGCGGAACGGTGGCCGACTGGGCGCAAGCCCTGCCGTTCGTGCGTTACAACCGGCGCTCTTATGGCGGCGAGCTCGTCGAGCGTTATCTGCGACGTCACCGGCTCTGGGTGCGCGAGGGCGTGGAGCTGGACGAGCCCGAAGTCATCTTGCGCATGGTGCGGGCGCGACTGGGATGGTCGATCGTGCCCGCGACGCTCATCGGTTTGCCGGTTGGCGCCAACGCGGGGGCGAAGCTTGCCAAGGGCAGCGCAACGGGCGTTCAGGTCCTCGCACTCAGCGGCGCGCCGCTCACGCGCGAGTTGGGGGTGTTGGTGCGTCAGCCAGCGCTTGGCCGCCCACCGGTCGCCACGCTGATGAAGTGTCTTGCGGACGAGGCGCAGTCGCGCGGCTAGGGCGTCGCCTGAACACTGGACGGCTCGACCATCGCCCCGCCCAACGCTTGCCACAATGCGGCCGTGTCCGTCAGGCGAGCCCCTTGCGCGTCGAGTCGCGCGCGCGTGGCGTCGAGCGCCTGACGCTGCACGTCGAGCCAGGCGAGATGACTGATGCCGCCCACCCGATATCGCTCGCTTGCGATCCGGAGCGCGGTTTCCGCTCGCCGGGCCGCGTCGGCACGTGCGGTCAGGGTGTCGGCATCGGAGGCCAGCGCGCGCAGGGCATCGGCGACCTGCGCGAGGCCGAGCAGCACGGTGTCCTGATACGACGCCAGTGCGGCGTCGTATGCCGCGATGGCCGAACGCCGTTGCGCCTGCAATGCGCCGCCGCGAAAGAGCGGTTGCAGCAGGTTCATCCCGAGGTTCCAGATATTGATGCCATCGCCCAGATCGGCCAGTCGCATGCGCTGCGTGCCGAAGCTGCCGGAAAGTGTGAACTGGGGGTAGAGGTTCGCGGTGGCGACGCCGACATCGGCACTCGCCTTGTGCAACAACGCCTCGGCGGCGCGGATATCCGGTCGGCGCCGGGCCAGCGTCGACGGTAGCGAGACGGGAACCGTCCGCGGCAAATGCAGGGTGTCGAGATCGATGACGGGCGACGCGAACGCGCCCGGCGGCTGACCGGTCAAGCGTGCCAACTGATGATCGTATTGCGCGATTTGCGTGCGCAACGCGGGCAACTGGGCTTCAGTCTGGGCGACGAGTGTCGCCTGATTCTCGACGTCGAGCGTCGATACGCCCCCCGCGCGCTCGCGTGAGCGTGTGATATCGAGCTGCGCTCGTTGCGCCGCCACGATACCTTCGAGCGCCGAGAGCTGTGCCCGGGCACTGGCCTGGTGCAGGGCGGCCGTCACCACGTTGCCCGCGAGCGACAGCCTGGCGGCGTCCAGCGTGAAGCGTTGGTAGTCGATCTGGGCGGCGAGCCCTTCCAGCGCGCGGCGATTGGCGCCGAACACGTCGAGCGTGTAGGACACGTCGACGCTGGTGTTATACAAGGTGAACGGCCCGGGACTTGGCAAGCTCGTAATGCCGAACGACGCCGGATCGACCCGTTCGCGCGTGCCGGAGAGCTTCAGATTCGCCGAGGGCAGGGAGCGCGCGCCGTCTTGAGCACGAAAGTCCTCCTGCGCCTGACGCAGCTTCGCCTCGGCCTGACGTAGCGTTGGACTGTCGGTCAATGCCTGCGCGACGAGGGCGTTGAGCGCGGGCGAGCCGAAGCGGGTCCACCAGGCGGACGGCACGTCCTCGCCGGCGACGAAGATCTGCGCGGCGCTTTGCGCACCCGCCGCCCCGGCCGTCGTCGACGGTTGTGTGCCCGTGGTGTATTGCGCGACATGCGTAGCGTCGGGGGTGCGCCAGTCCGGTCCGAGCGCGCAGGCGGCGAGCATCGCGCTCAGCCCGAGCGCCAGCCACCGCGACCCGTAGGCGGGGCGGCGGCGATGCGCAAGTTGGGCAAATCGCATGAGCGCCTCAGTCGAGGGTACGTTTGTAGAACTTCACGGCCACCATCATGAGGATGGCAGAGAAGGCCAGCAGCGGCCACAGATCGTGCCACGCATCGGCCCAGCCGTTGCCCTTGAGCAGAATGCCGCGAATGAGCCGGTTGAAATACGTCAGCGGCAGCAGGTTGCCGATGGCTTGCGCCCACGCGGGCATGCCGCCAAACGGGAACATGAAGCCCGAGAGCAGCATGCTCGGCAGAAAGTAGAACACGGTGAGCTGCATGGCCTGCAACTGGTTCTGTGCAAACGACGATAACGCGATCCCGACGATCAGGTTGGCCGCGATAAACACCAGCGCGGCGAGATAGATCGCGACGACACTGCCTTCGAACGGCACATGAAAGGCGAAGCGCGCGGCGATCAGGATGATGGTCGCCTGAAGCAAGCCAATGGCGACGTACGGCACGATCTTGCCGGTCATGACTTCGATGGGCAATACCGGCGTGGCGAGCAGGTTCTCCATCGTGCCGCGCTCGCGCTCGCGCACGATGGCAATGCCGGTCATCATCGCAAGCGTCATCGTCAGAATCACCCCCATCAGGCCGGGAATGATGTTGTATTGCGTGATGCCCTCCGCGTTATAGAGACGATGCACCTGCACGTCGAACGCCGTCTGCGAGCCGGCCAGATTCGCAAGCGGCCCCGTCAGGTCCTTTTGCGCGACGGACTGGGCGATGGCTGGCAAGGCGCCGAGCGCGGAGGCCATTGCCATCGGATCCGTCGCATCGGCCTCGATGAGCACGGCGGGCCGCTCGCCGCGCAACAGACGGCGAGTGAAATCGGCAGGAATGTTCAGCACGAACTGCGCGCGCCCCTGCGCGAGAGCGGCGCGTCCGGCATCTTCGCTGGTCAACGCCTCGGTAAAGCGAAAGTATCCCGAATGCTCCATCGCGGCCATGAAGCTGCGCGTGAACTCGCTGTCGTCGGCCACGAGCGTCGCGGTCGGCATGTGCTTGGGATCGGAGTTGATGGCGAAGCCGAAGAGCGCCAGTTGCACAAGCGGCACACCCACGATCATCGCAAACGTCACGCGGTCGCGGCGCAGCTGCAGGAACTCCTTGCACACGATGCTCCACCACCGGGCGATCGAGAACCCGAGCGGCGCGCTCATGCCTTGTCTCCGAAGTTGTCTTTCGCGTGGCTCATCAGGTAAATGAACACGTCTTCCAGGCTCGTGTCGATGGGCGCGACCCGCAGCCCTCGTTCGCTGGCCAGGTCGTGGAGCAACTTGTCCAGGGCGGTGGCATCCCGCCCGCTCACATGCAGCGTATCGCCAAAGGCGACCGTCTGCGCCACGACGGGTTGCGCGCGCAGTTCGCGCGCCAGATCGATGAGGTTCGCGCCGTGCACCCGCCACGTCGACAGCTGCTGGCGAGCGGTGACCTCGGCGGCCGTGCCTTGCGCGAGCAGTTCGCCATACGAGATGTAGGCGAGCTTGTGACAGCGCTCGGCCTCGTCCATGTAATGCGTGCTCACGAGAACCGAGATACCGCGCGAGGCCAACTCGTGCAATTCCTCCCAGAAGTCGCGCCGGGCGGTCGGGTCGACGCCGGCGGTCGGTTCGTCGAGCAGCAGCACCTGCGGCTCATGCAGCATGCACGCCGCGAGCGCCAGGCGCTGCTTCCAGCCGCCGGAGAGCGACCCGGTCAGTTGCTTTGCGCGGCCCGTCAGGCCGAGCCGCTCGATGGCCCGCTCGACGGCGTCTCGCCGGTTCGGCATGCCATACACGCGCGCCACGAAGTCGAGGTTCTCGCGAATAGTCAGGTCTTCCCAGTACGAGAAGCGTTGCGTCATGTAGCCCACGTGACGCTTGATCTGCGCGCTCTCTCGCACGATATCGAAACCGAGGCACGTGCCGCTGCCCGAGTCGGGGGTGAGCAAGCCGCACATCATGCGAATGCAGGTTGTCTTGCCGCTGCCGTTCGGCCCGAGAAAACCGAAGATTTCGCCGCGCTGCACTTGCAGCGACACATCCTTGACAACATGCTTGTCGCCGAAGCGTTTGTTCAGACCCTTCACATCGATCGCGAGACGGCCCTCGTCGGCCGAGGGGGCGACAATCTCACGCGGGCGCGCATCGCGGCCGTTCATGGGCGCGTCACCTGCACCGGCTGCCCGGGATTGAGTTTGAGGGCGTCTGCCGCGGCGGGATGTGCTTCGATCATGTAGACGAGCTTGTCGCGCGTGTCGTTGCTGTAGATGACGGGCGGCGTGTACTCGGCCTGATGGGCGACGTACGTGATGCGGGCGGGCACGCCTGCGCCACATCCGTCGCAGGCGATGTGCACGGTCTGCCCCGCGCTCAGGGTACCCAAGGCGGTCTCCGGCACGAAGAAGCGCACCTTGATGTTGCCCGGCGGCAGCAGACGCACGACGGGGCTGCCCGCCGCGACCCATTCGCCGATGCGGTACATCGTGTCGTACACGCGCCCGGCGGCGCTCGCGACGGCATGCTTCTGCGCGAGTTGCCAGTCGGCCTGCGCAAGCGCCGCGCGTGCCACATCGACCTGAGCGGCTTGCGCCTGGCGCTGCGCGTCGCGGCCCGGCAGTCGCGCGACCGCCAGACTGCTCTGCAACTCCTGCACGCGGGCGCTGCTGCTGCGGGCGTCGGCGCGGCTGGCGTCGAGTTGTTCGCGGGCAATTCCGCCGGCGGCGTATTGCGCCTGATCTCGGTCGAACTGCGCAAGCGACTTGTCGCGCACGGCGACGGCTTGCTTGAGTTGGGCGGCGGCGACGGCGATCTCGTCGGGGCGCTTGCCGGTTTCGAGATCGCGCAGCTGGGCCTCGGTGCTGGCGAGCGTCTCGCGCGCGTGGGCCTGTGCGGCCAGTTCATAAGTGGCGTCGAGATCGAAGAGGGCCTCTCCCGCCTTGACCTCCTGGCCGCGGGTCACCGACAGCGTAATCAGGGTGCCGGCCTGCGACGAGGCGACATAGACGAATTCGCCCTCCACATAGCCTTGCCACGGCCGGGCGGAGTGGTCGCCGCAGCCAGCCAGCGCGGCCATGGCGGCAAGGGTGATCGCGTTAGTGCACATGCGGGGGCTTGCCGGCATGACGCGCCTCGTGCGTTGCGGTTGTTCGCTGCCACCTTAGCGCAAAAGCGGGGCAACGAGCAATCCGTCGCCATGCGCGGGCAGGGACTCTCTGCTATTGTGCGCACATGTCCGGCGGCGCACGGGGCGCGCGAACCTTAACAGCGCAGCGCACCGGACCTCATGCAAGGAGCTTGATTGATATGTCTCACGACACGTTCGACGAAAACGACTGGAAGCGATTCCTGAAACACATCGGCGAAGACCCGAACCGCCCCGGTCTTCACGAAACGCCGTCGCGCGTTCAAAAGGCCTGGCGTCAATGGACGTCCGGTTACGGCCAGGATCCGGCCGAAGTGCTCAAGGTCTTCGAAGACGGCGCCGAGCAATACAACGAACTGATCGTCGTACGAGGGATTCCCGTCTACAGCCATTGCGAGCACCATCTCGCCCCGTTCTTCGGCAAGGCGACCATCGGCTACCTGCCCAACGGCAAGATCGTCGGATTGTCGAAGCTCACGCGTCTGGTCGACTGTTTTGCGCGCCGCCTGCAAGTGCAGGAGCGCCTGACTACGCAGATCGCCGAAGCGCTGATGACGCATCTGCAACCAAAGGCAGTCGGGGTGGTGGTGTCGTGTCGTCACATGTGCATGGAAAGCCGGGGTATTCGCACGGCAGGGGAAGAGACTGTGACGTCGGCGATGCTCGGTGAGTTGCAGCCGAACCTGGCGTTGCGCACGGAGTTTCTCGCGCTCGCTCGCGACAAATAGTCGCAGGAAGGCGTACCCACGAAAAGCGCTGGCGGGGATGTCCCGCCAGCGCTTTTTTTGCTGTGCGACGGCGAGCGCTTACCGGCCGTACCGCGCCACGACGGTCGAGCCGTTCAACGTGTGACCGGCCAGCGCAGCAGTCAGACCGTTGGCGTCGAGCCCCGGTGGCAGACGGCCCGGTTCCAGATCGGTGGCCGTCACCGTAATGATGTAGTGATGCGGCGAATCGCCGACCGGCGGACACGCGCCGCGATAGGCCATTGCGCCGCTGACGTTCTTGCCCAGCGTGACGTGCTCGTTCGTTTCATTGCCCGCCCCGGCCGCGAGCGACGAGACGGTCGCCGGAATGTTATAGGCGAGCCAATGCACCACGCCGCCGCCTTTCGCGCCGTCCGGGTCCTTCATCGTGATGACCACGCTGCGCGTGGCTTGCGGCAGATGCTGCCACGCGAGCGGCGGGCTCACATTCTTGCCCCCGCACTCGCCCAGCCCGGCGTGGATCGCTGGCAGCATGCCGCCGTCGGCGAACGCGCTCGACGACACGCTCATGCCTTCGGCACAGGCCACCCCGGCGCCGGTGGCGAGCGTCACGGCCACGGCTGCCGCGCCGGCGATTCGCAACGATGGCTTTCCCGTAGCGGATGAAAGTCGATTCATAAGCACGCCTCCTATTTGGCAGATGCAATGATGAGCTTGAATGGTAGTGCAAGGAGGGCGGTGCCGGCCGCACCGGCGCACCAGAGCGCGACAAACCATCCCCAGCCAATCAACCGCGCCCGCCAGGCGGGGTGGGCGACGGCTCGCTCGCGCCGCTGGCGCACGGCGGGCCGCACGAGGTCAGTGATAGTGCGCATCGTGAGCCACCTTGCCGCGAAATACCCAGTAGGCCAGCATCGTATAGCCGAGGATCACCGGAATAATGAAGGCCGCGCCCCATAGCGTGAACGACAGACTCGACTGCGGGGCGGCGGCGTCCCACAGCGTGATGCCTGGGAGAATCGCGTACGGATACGCGCTGATCAGCAGCCCGCTGTACCCCAGAAACACGAGTCCGATGGCGAGCCAGAAGGGCGTGGCATCGTGCGAGCGGCGCAACACGCGGCGCATGACGAGCGTTGCGCCCGCCACGAGGAACGGCACCGGCAGGCAGCGCCAGAACCACTGGTCGGCGAACCAGCGATCTGCCACGAGCGGCACGCGCAGCGGTGTCCACAGCGACACGACGGCCATCGTGGCCACGAGCGCGAGCGTCAGCGGCCAGGCGAGCACACGCAAGCGTCGCTGCAGATCGCCCTCGGTCTTGCCGATCAGCCAGCAGGCGCCGAGCAGCGCGTACGTCACGACCAGGCCCAGCCCGGTGAACAGGTTGAAGGCGGTGACCCAGGCGAAGGCGTCGCCCGCGAACTGGCCGTTCTCCACCGGAATGCCCGACAGATACGCGCCGAGCGAGACGCCCTGAAAGAACGTTGCGCCGGCCGAGCCACCGATGAAGGCGAGATCCCACCACGGCCGGGTGCGCTGCGACTTGCCGCGAATCTCGAACGCCACGCCTCGGAAGATCAGGCACACGAGCATGAGCACGAGCGGAAGATACAGCGCCGAGAGGAGTACCGAATACACCATTGGGAACGCGGCGAGCAATCCGGCGCCCCCGAGTACGAGCCATGTTTCGTTGCCGTCCCAGACGGGGGCGACGGAGTGCATCATCGTGTCGCGTTCGCGCGCGTCGGGGAAGAACGGGAAAAGAATGCCGATGCCGAGGTCGAAGCCGTCGAGCACCACGTAGAGAAACAGGCCGAGCGCGATGATGGCGGCCCACGCCAAAGTCAGATCCATGAGAAATCTCGGTAACGTCGATGTCGTGATGGGGGGGCGATCAAGTGGCGTGCGCGCCGTCGGTGTCCATTCGTCCGGATAGCCCGGACAGGGCGGGGGCGGTTTGCGCCGCGAGGTGGCCGCGTGGCGACGTGTGATCGCTGCTGGACGTCGCCGACGGCTCGCCGGGCAACACCGGACCGACGCGCAGCCACTTGAGCAGGTAATAGATGCCCGTGCCGAACACGAGGCAGTAGGTGAGCACGAGCACCAGCAGCGAGACCTGCACCTGTTGGGCGCTCACCGGCGACACGGCGTGCGCGGTGCGCATCACCCCGTAGACGACCCACGGCTGGCGTCCGGCTTCGGTGGTGACCCAACCCGCCAGCAACGCAACGAAGCCGGTCGGCGATAGGACGAGCATGGCGCGGGCGAAGCGGCGCGACGTGAAGAGCGTGCCGCGACGGCGCAGCCACACGGCGGTTAGCGCAGCGGCGATCATGGCGAGGCCGAGACCGACCATGATGCGAAAACTCCAGAACACCAGCGGCACGTTGGGGCGTTCGTCCTTCGGGAATTCCTTCAGACCACGAATCTCGCCGTCCCAGCGATGCGTGAGGATGAGGCTACCCAGGTGCGGTACTTCAAGCGCATAACGCGTGGTCTCGGCGGCCATGTCGGGCCAGCCGAACAGGTTGAGCGGCGTGCCGCCGGTCTTCGTCTCCCAAAGCCCTTCGATGGCGGCGAGCTTGGCCGGTTGGTATTCACGTGTGTTCAGGCCATGAAGATCGCCGACGACGGCCTGCAACGGGGCGAAGATCAGCAGCAGCCACATGGCCATGGAAAACATGGTCTTGACGGCCGGGTCGCGGCGCCCGCGCAGCAGGTGCCATGCACCGGTGCCCGCCACGACCAGCGCGGCCACGACGAACGCCGCGATGCTCATATGCGCCAGCCGATACGGGAAGGACGGGTTGAAGATGACGTCCCACCACGACAGCACGACCACGCGGCCGTCGACGATCTCGACACCCTGCGGCGTTTGCATCCAGCTATTCGACGCGAGAATCCAGAACGTCGAAATCAACGTGCCGACGGCCACGCACAAGGTCGCGGCGAAGTGCGCACGCTCGCTGACGCGGTTCCAACCGAACAGCATGATGCCGAGAAAGCCCGCTTCGAGGAAGAACGCGGTCATCACCTCGTAAGTGAGCAGCGGCCCGGTGACCGCGCCGGCGAAACTCGAAAAGCCCGACCAGTTGGTGCCGAACTGATAGGCCATCACCACGCCGGAGACGACGCCCATGCCGAAGCACACCGCGAAGGCCTTCGACCAGAAGCGACACAGATCGAGATAGTGCGGCTGACGTGTTTTGAGCCAGAGACCTTCCAGCACGGCGATGAAGCTCGCCAGACCAATGGAGACGGCGGGAAATACGATGTGAAACGAGACCGTGAACGCGAATTGCAGGCGCGCGAGGTCGACAGCTTCTGGAGCGGCAGTCATGTCGTGATCAATGTAGGCAAACCAACCCTGTCTATAGGGCGACCCTCACTGCCGACCGCCCCTTGTTTGCCTGCATGGTAGGACGTGCTGCACCGCAGCACGCGTGACAAGACGTCACATGCGGCGCATTGACGCGGCATCAATTGCCACGTCGATTTGCGCTAGTGGCCTGTTTTTGTGGGGATTCGCGTCCTCGCCGGGTGCGACCTCATGTCACACGCAGGCGGGCGCTACGCGAGCAATCCGGCGCCGATATTGATCGACAGGCCGAGCACGGCGAGATTGAAGAAGAACGAGAGAACGGCCTGCGCGAGCGCGGTGCGTCGCATGCGGCGCGATGTCAGCGCGATGTCTGCGGTTTGCGAGGCGACGGCGATGGTGAACGAGAAATACAGGAAATCCCAGTAATCCGGATCGCAGTCGCGCTCGGGCCAGGCCAGCGCGAAGGGCGACTCCGTATCCGTGAAGTACAACCGCGCGTAATGCAGCGTGTAGATCGTCGGCACGAGGAACCATCCGGCGATGAGCGTGGCGGCCGCGAACAGCACATGCTCCGAGGCCTGATGCGGGGCGCCGGTCTTGGCGCTCGCCAGCACGTGGATGATGGCGGCCACACTGGCGATGGCCGACAGGCTGACCACGGTGAGCACGATGGCCGCGCTCTGGTCTTCCTGCTCGGCAAAGCGCTCGATGCTGCGCTTGGGGGCGGTGACCATCATGAGCCAGATCATCGCGAGATAGGACCAGGCGCCTGTGTTCCAGCCGATCAATATGCGCGTTATCGTGCTGGACTCCCCGCTCACGAAGACCTGGACGAAGAGTCCGGCAAGCACGCCGAGAGCGATGGCGATGAGCAGTCGCGGATGGAAGCGAAGCAGATGCGGGAAAAGCTTGGCGTTCATGAGCAATGTCTGGACGGTGGCGATAGGCGGTTCGATTATCCACCAACCCGGTCATTCACCGGTCGTGGGCGGAAATGCGGCCTGCTCGGCAGGCGGGCGGCACAGTTGTGGTGCGCCGCCGCATCGCGATGCGGCATCGTGCCCGTTGCGGTGTCACCGGGGGCGTCGCGAGCACAACGCCGCGCGGCCGATTGCGCGATTTTTCTGATGACCTCGACATCCTGCCTCGCCTTGTCCTGCGGGGCTCTGCCCAGTCTCGAGCCTATTCTGGCAAGCACATGGCACGCCATTTGCTAAGCAGTAGGCAAGGCCAACGACGGCCGAGAGAAGACAAGCGAATTTTCTGCACCGCATGTATGACTTCCGCGCGAGCGCGGACTTCGGGGCAACGGCGTCCCGAAGCCATAGGCCTGTTCACAGGCATACGGCTTCGGGGCGCTTTTTTTTTGGCATACGAATACGAGGGTATCCATGAGCACGCTCACGCAATCGTTGAAAAGTGGCAACTGGCGCGCGCTGGTTGCGTGTTTTCTCTACTTCGACACGGGTTTCACCGTCTGGGTGATGCTCGGCCCTCTGGCGCCGTTCATCAGCAAGGACATTGCGATGACGCCCGCACAAACGGGCTTTCTCGTGGCGGTGCCGGTGCTGGGCGCGGCGATTCTGCGCGTCACGCTGGGCAACCTGTATCAGGCCTACGACGGTCGCAAGATCGCGTTGATGGGGATCACCTTGTCGGCGATTCCGTCGGTCGTGCTGCTGCTGATGCCGGGTGCGCCGTCGTACACGCTGCTGCTCGTACTCGGTGTGCTCCTCGGCATCGGCGGCGCGAGCTTCGCCGTGGCGTTGCCGATGGCAGGCAGCAACTATCCGCCGAAGGTACAGGGGCTGGTGTTGGGTCTCGCCGCGGCGGGCAACATTGGCGCGGTGCTCGATGGCTTCATGTTCCCGGGACTGGCCGAGCACTACGGCTGGGCACGTGCGGCCGGTGCCGCCCTGCCGTTGCTCGCGCTTGCCGCGCTGGCGCTGGTGTTCTGGGCAAAGGATCAGGGTGTGAAGTCGGGCAGCGCGCCGCGCGCGTTCACGAGCTTCTTCATTACCGTGTTCGGTCTAATCGCGCTCGTGTTGTGCGTGCATGCCGGCGCATTCGGCGAAGGCAAGGCCGGTGTGTTGCTGCTGCCGGTGCTGGGCGCGTTGCTGGCGATTGCCGTGTTGCCGCGTCACTATCGCGGCGTGCTCGGCGAACGGGACACGTGGGTCATCATGCTGGTCTACAGCATCACGTTCGGTGGTTTTGTCGGCATGTCGTCGTATGTGACCACGCTGCTCATCTCGCTGTACAGCATGCCGCGCATCGAGGCGGGGCTGTTCATGTCGCTGCTCGCGTTCCTCGGTGCGCTGGTGCGTCCCATCGGCGGAATGGTGGCCGACCGAATCTCTGGCGTGCGCGCGCTGGTGCTGCTGCTCGCGGCGATTTCGGTCATCGATTTTGTCTTTGCCGCGTGGATGCCCCCGCAAGGTGCCGGTGTCGCTCTGCTCGTGCTGATCTACCTGTGCTTCGGTCTCGGTAACGGCGCCACGTTCCAGCTCGTGCCGCAACGCTGGCAAGGCAAGACGGGGCTGATGTCGGGCATCATCGGCGCGGCCGGTGGCATTGGCGGCTTCTACCTGCCGGTCATCATGGGCATGGCCAAGGAATCGACGGGCAGTTACCAGATGGGCTTCGCCACGTTCGGCGCACTGGCGGCGCTGGCGTTCTTGCTGGTCGTCGCCCTGCGCACGCGCTGGATGTCGTGGGCACTGCCCGCGGAGATGGTCGGTGGCGCGGTCCTCGCAGGCGGCGTGGCGCACGTCGAGTAAGCGAAACGCGTCCGCGCACTCGCGGCCCGTCGATGCTTCGGCACGACGGGCCGTTTGGCTTTCTGGCGCAGCTTCGCACTCGATGTCTCAATCCAGACCGGCCGGCGCGTTTCCCCATCCATCGGCCCCTGTAGCCCAATGGCACCGTGCCTGTGCGCCAGAAGCATCACACGTCACACGCCCTGCCGGAACAGCCCGTTGAGCGTGGCGCCGCTGGCGGCGCCGTCGAACCCGTCGAAGCGTCCTTGGGCGAGCGCCTGCGCGGCGTGCATGAAGCCTCCCCATGCCGCGCGAGCCAGTGCACCGCCCACGCTCACGCGCCGCACGCCAAGTTCGGCAAGCGCCTGCAATGTCATCGGCGACGTCGCGCCAATCAGCACGTTCACCGGTTTGGGCGCCACGGCCGTGACGACGGCCCGGATTTGCTCGACCGATTGAATGCCCGGTGCGTAGAGGCAGTCGGCACCTGCCTCTGCATAGGCTTGAAGGCGTGCAATGGCGTCGTCGAGATCGGGCACGCCCGCGAAGAAATTCTCCGCACGACCGATGAGGAGGGTGTCGCCGCCCGTCTCGTCGATCGCCCGGCGCGCGGCTTTCATGCGCGCGACGGCTTCGTCGAGCGGGAAGAGCGGCGCGTTGACGTCGCCCGTCGAGTCTTCGATCGACAAGCCGGCGACGCCTGTTGCCACGGCCATCTTGACGCTGTGCGCGACTTCTTCCGGCGTGCTGCCGAAGCCGCTTTCGAAGTCGGCATTGACGGGCAGATCGGTGGCGTCGACGAGCGTGCGCAAATGCGCGAGTACGGTGTCGCGTGTCACGCCATTGTCGGGTTGCCCGGTCGACCAGGCGAAGCCCGAGCTGGTCGAGGCAATCGCCTTGAAGCCCGCGTGTTCGAGATACCTCGCGCTGCCGGCGTCCCAGGGGTTCGGGATGACAAAGCAACCGGCGAGGTGGAGTTCGCGAAACGCGACGCGTTTTTCGGCCGTACTACGTGACATGGTGTGTCTCCTGTAGGGGGCGCAGCTCCGCTCACGCCGCGCACGCAAGCCCGATCATCGCGGTTTTGCACCGGCCTCGCAAGGCAGCCCCAAGGCGATCCAAGGCGTAATATCGACCGTCAGATGTTTTTATCTCGTACACCCGCGCGCAGCATGTAATCCCGTGTAACAAGTTTTTCGGGGGAACTTCAGGAATAAGCGCGATTCCATTGGCGTTATGTAATCATCCTCTTCTGTATTGTCAGGATCACCGACGTGAATTCTCAGCCCCCCTCCGCGACGTCCGCGTCTGCCCCCCCGCGCGGCGTGGCCTTGCACGACGACGCCAAGTACACCCGTGTGGCGATGGTATTGCACTGGGCGGTCGCCTTGCTGATGCTCGGCAACATCGCGATCGGCCAGACGATTGCCTTGCTGTCCGACGCCACGCTCGAAAAAATCGACGTGCGCTTCTGGATCGATCTGCACAAGTCCATCGGCATTACCGTGCTGGGGCTCGCGGTTCTGCGCGTGCTGTGGCGCGCGACACATCGTCCGCCCGCGCTCTCGCACGTGTTTGCATCATGGGAGCGCACGGCGGCGCATCTCGCGCATTGGCTGCTTTATGTCTTGATCGTCGTGCTGCCGCTCACGGGCTGGGCGCACGATTCGGCGTGGGTCGCCGCCTCGACCCATCCGCTGGTGCTGTTCGGCATCGTGCCGTTCCCGCGCATGGGTTTTCTGATGGCGTTGAGCGATGCGAGCAAGGACTACTGGCACACCTTGCTGGGTAACGTCCATACCTACTGTGCTTATGTCTTGTACGTGCTGCTGGCGTTGCACATTGGCGGGGCGCTCAAGCATCAGTGGATCGACCGCCACCCGGTGCTTGGCCGGATGCTGCCGTGAGCGCGGAAACAACGGGGAAGGCGTCGCGGCTCGAAGTGGCCCGCGAGATTCACTCACCGCGCTTCACGCGACCGCCGACGCCGCTGGCCAGTTGGCTGGTGCATACGGGCGTGGCAGCGCTGTGGTGTCTGTTGTTCGCGCAGGCATTCTTTCTCAAGGGCGTGTTCGCGTGGGGCACCGGGGTCGCCTATGTCGCGTACGACACGGTGCTGCTGGCATTCGTATTCTGGCAAGCGTGGCGTCTGATGCGCCCCGACCCCGACGAGACTACTTCTGGCGCAGGTCATGAAGGCGCCGCCGTTCGATTGACGCTCGGCGTGGTGGTCGCGGCGCACAACGAGGCGGCGGCGTTGCCGGTCACGTTGCGCGCGCTGATGGCGGGGCGACGGGTCCCGGACGCCATTGTCATCGCCGACGACGGCTCGCGCGATGGCACGTTCGCATTGCTCACGGGCGAGTATGGGCTCATCGACCCCGGCGAAGGCGGGCTGAGCGCACCGAGTGCGCGCTATCCGAATCTGCAATGGCTACGCGTGCCGCACGGGGGCAAGGCGCGTGCGCTCAACGCGGCGCTCGTGGATATCGATACGGACATCGTGATGACGGTCGACGCCGACACATTGCTCGATGCCGAGGCGTGCGCCGCGATGCACGCTGCGTTTGCGCGGCGACCCGGGCTCGTGGCCGCGACTGGCGTGCTCACACCGGTGTGCGGCCGCACGGCGAGCGCGCGCGTGTTGCAGCTTTTCCAGACGTACGAGTACATCCGAAACTTCATCTCGCGTTATGCCTGGATGCACGCCGACGGCCTGCTGCTGATTTCTGGCGCGTTCGCGTGTTTCCGGCGCGAGGCGGTGCTGGCTGTTGGCGGATTCGATCCGGCATGTCTTGTCGAGGACTACGAACTGATCCATCGCCTGCGTCGCTATTCGGTCACGCATGGGCTTGGATGGGAGGTGCGCGTGGTGGGCGGTGCGCAAGCGATCACCGATGCGCCGAGCACGCTCACGAGCTTCCTGCGTCAGCGTCGCCGCTGGTTTGCGGGGTTTCTCCAGACGCAATACTGGTATCGCGATATGGTCGGCAACGGCCGCTATGGCAATCTCGGACGCTGGATGTTGCCGGTAAAGGCATTCGATACGCTTCAGCCGATCTACGGGCTCACCGCGTTCGCGCTGCTCGTCTCGTTCGCCTTCGACGGTCATGTCGGCGTGCTGCTGCCGGTCTCGGGCATCATTCTCGGCAAGATCGGCATCGATCTCGGCTTTCATCTCTGGTCGGTGCATGCGTACCGCCGCTGGACTGGACACAACACCGGTACGAGCTTCGGATGGGCGCTTGTCGCGGCAGTATTGGAGCCGTTTTCGTTCCAACTGATGCGACACACGGGCGCCGCGCTGGGCTGGGGGCACTTCCTGACCGGACGCCAGCGTTGGGGCGTTCAGGTGCGACGCGGTATCCTGTCGGGCGAGCGCGGGACGGGGGTGTCCCGCGACGAATGATTTTCCGGCAGCGTTTTCTTCAAATGATTCGATTTTCAACGGGGTGGGTGATGGGATGCGCGCTCAGCGGTCTGTTGAGCGTGGCCGGGTGTAGTGTCCCCGAGCGCAAGCCGTCCGGTCCCGACTACGCTGCGCTGGGGGGCGCGGCCGAGGTGCGCGGCGACTGGGACGGCGCACGCCGGGCCTTCGGGCAGGCGGTGCTTGTGGCGGACCAGTCGGGCTGGCCGGCGTCGCATCGCGCGGCCATGCACTTCGACTATGGCCGGGCGCTGGGGGTGACCTGCTACTACCCCGAAGCCGAACGCGAGCTCAGCCTCGCGTACGATCTCGATATCCTCACCGGGCACTACCGGTATCCGGCGTTGATCGAGTTGGCGCGACTGTCGCTGGTTCAGCGGCAGTACGCCGCGTCGGTGAAGTACTTCAGCCGGGCGCTGGACGCGCTCGATCGCATGGAGCTGGCCCGCAAGGTGCCGTTCGCTTACGCCGAGGTGCTCGACGACTACGCGCTGGCCCTGGGGGGCGCGGGCGACGCCGACGCCGCCACTCACATCATCGATCGCGCCGCGAAAGTGCGCGCAGGCCTGGACGAGGCCGTGCGTGCGCAGGCGACATCGCGCACCCCGTACGGGAAGCACTGCGGGCAACTGGCGGCGGGGGCACGATGAACCCGATGCGCGTTTCCCTGGAAAGCGCGGGCGACTTCGACGACATCATTGACGTTCGCACACCGCTCGAATTTGCCGACGACCACATTCCCGGGGCGATCAACGCGCCGGTGCTCAGCAATGAAGAGCGCGTCATCGTCGGTACGATGTACAAGCAGGTATCGCCGTTCGATGCTTCGCGCGTGGGGGCCGCCATGGTGGCGCGCAACATCGCTGCCCATCTCGATACGACGTTCGCCGACCGGCCGCGCAATTGGCGGCCGCTCATCTATTGTTGGCGGGGCGGCAAGCGATCGGAGTCGATGACTCTCATCATGAACATGATCGGCTGGCGTGCGCGCCAGCTCGACGGCGGGTACAAGGCGTACCGGCGCGACGTTGTGGCGTCGCTCGGCACGCTGCCCTCGACGCTCGATTACATCGTGCTGGCCGGGCATACGGGCAGCGGCAAGACCCGTCTGCTGCACGCGCTGGCCGGCGTGGGTGCCCAAACGCTCGATCTCGAGGCGCTGGCGAAGCATCGCGGGTCACTGCTTGGGGCAATGCCGGGCGTCGCGCAGCCGTCGCAAAAGGCGTTCGATACCTCGCTGATCGGCGCGTTACGCGGGCTCGATCCGACGCGGCCGGTGTTCGTCGAAGCGGAGAGCCGCCGGATCGGACTGATTACGCTGCCCGAGTCGTTGATGTCGTCGCTGCGCGGGGCCACGATGTGTGTCGAGGTTCGCGTGGCGCTCGACGCGCGGGTCGACCTGTTGATGCAGGAGTACGGCCATTTGCTGGCGCGGCCGGAAGACTTTCGCACGCAGCTTCTCCGGCTGGTACCGCTGCATGGACGGGCGGTCATCGACCAATGGCTGACGTTGCTCGACGAGGGGCGGCAACGCGAACTCTCGGAGGTGCTCATTACCCGGCACTACGATCCGGCGTATTCGCGAAGCTCGCGCAAGATGTTGCAGGGGGTGCGCAACGCCCTCCCGTTTCCGTTTCATCCGACGGCGCAAGATCTGGGCGCACAGGCGCGGGCATTGCTTACGCAGTGCGGGATGGCTTGACCCCATCGTTCGCGCCTTGCTTGACGTCGCCTATTCGACTTCGCCGCTGTCGGTGTCGCCGATCTGCGCGTCTCGCTCATGAGACATGGCGGCCGCGGCGAGTGCCGTCGCGGTGGCTGGGGCTGCGTCCTTGCGCTCGCTATACCGGTTCGTGAGGTATTCGGTGCGGTCCCTGACCAGAAGGGTGAACTTGTACAGTTCTTCCATCACGTCGACGACCCGATCATAGTAGGACGATGGCTTCATGCGGCCCGTCGTATCGAATTCCTGATAAGCCTTGGCAACCGAGGACTGGTTAGGGATCGTCACCATGCGCATCCACCGGCCGAGTATGCGCAGCGCGTTGACCGCGTTGAAGGATTGCGAGCCGCCGCAGACCTGCATCACGGCGAGCGTGCGCCCCTGTGTTGGCCGAAGGCTGCCGATCTCCAGCGGCAGCCAGTCGATCTGGTTCTTGAAGACGGCGCTTAGCGTGCCATGGCGCTCCGGGCTGCACCATACCTGGCCTTCCGACCACGCCGAGAGCTTGCGAAGTTCGACGACCTTCGGATGATCGGCCGGCACGCTATCGGCCAAGGGCAACCCCTTGGGATCGAAGATGCGCGTTTCGGCCCCGAAGTGCTGCAGCAGGCGCTCGGCTTCCTGCACCAGCAACCGGCTGTACGACGTCTCGCGCAACGAACCGTAGAGCAACAGGATGCGGGGAGGGTGGGGGCTGACGCTTCGGGGCTCGAGTTTGCGAAGATCCGGCATGTCGAGCACCGCGCTACTGACGTTGGGCAGCGTGGTGCTCATTTCACTCGCCGTCCGCTGGCGTCGACAACGACCTCGCCATCCTCTTTCGTGAAGGCCCCCTTTTGCGGCGAGGGCAGGATATCGAGCACGACTTCAGAGGGGCGGCACAGCCGCACGCCCAGCGGCGTGACGACGAACGGGCGGTTGATCAGGATCGGGTGCGCGAGCATGGCGTCGAGAAGCTGGTCGTCTGTGAGGGCCGGATCGGCGAGGCCCAGTTCGGCATAGAGCGTGCCATTCTCCCGGAGCGCTTCGCGCACGGTAAGTCCGGCGTCGCGAATCAGGCTTTGCAGTACCTCGCGCGTCGGAGGGGCACTCAGGTACTCGATGACCGTGGGTTCGATGTCTGCGTTGCGGATGAGCGCCAACGTATTGCGCGACGTGCCACAGGCCGGGTTGTGATAGATAGTGACGGACATGACGTTTCCTTATTTCGATTCGTACCAGGGCCGCGAGCGATTGACGACCCCGACCACGAGCAGCATCACGGGCACCTCGATCAGCACGCCGACGACCGTGGCGAGTGCTGCGCCCGACTGAAAGCCGAAGAGGCTGATGGCGGTGGCGACCGCCAGCTCGAAGAAGTTGCTGGCGCCTATCAGTGCTGACGGACCGGCGACGCAGTGCGCCACACCGAGCTTGCGGTTGAGTAAGTACGCCAGACCTGAGTTGAGCAGCACCTGAATGAGGATCGGGACGGCCAGCAGCAGGATGATCAGCGGTTGCTCGACGATGGCATTGCCCTGGAACCCGAAGAGCAGCACGAGCGTGGCGAGCAGCGCCGTGATGGCGTAGGGTCCCAATGCCCCGACAACACGTTGATACGTCGCTTCTCCTTGGGCCAGCAGGGCGCGTCGGATGGCTTGTGCGATCACGACCGGGGCGACGATGTAAAGCGCGACCGAAGTGATGAGCGTATCCCAGGGGACGGAAATCGACGACAACCCGAGCAGCAGGCCGACGACCGGGGCGAAGGCCACGACCATGATGGTGTCGTTGAGGGCTACTTGAGAGAGCGTGAAGTAGGGATCACCCCTGCAGAGCTGGGACCAGACAAAGACCATGGCGGTGCAGGGCGCGGCGGCCAGAAGGATCAGGCCCGCAAGGTAGCTGTCGAGTTGGTCGGCGGGCAGCCACGCGGCAAACACATGGCGCACGAAGATCCACCCCAGCAGCGCCATCGAGAATGGCTTGACGAGCCAGTTCACGAACAGCGTGACACCGATGCCTCGCCAATGGCCGGCGACCTGGCCCATCGCGCTGAAGTCGATCTTGATCAGCATCGGGATGATCATCACCCAGATGAGCAGCCCCACGGGCAGGTTGACCTGCGCGACTTCCATACCGCCGATGGCGTGGAAAAGGCCGGGTAGCCATTGACCGAACAAGATGCCCGCGATGATGCATAGCGCGACCCAGGCGGTCAGATACCGCTCGAAGAAGCTGATGCTCGGGGGTTGCAGCGCGGGCGCGGCTTTGGGTGAGGCACTCATTGGTTGGACTCCGCAACGACGTTGCAGAACGGGGCGGGCGTGCAGGGGACACCGCCACAGCAGTTCTGCGTGAGGTAGCCGAGCAGCCCGTTCATGGTTTCAAAGTGCGCCATGTAGATGATCGAGCGACCTTCCTGGCGGCTGGCGAGCAGCTTGGCGCGATGCAGTTCCTTGAGGTGGAACGACAGCGACGAGGCGGGCATGTCCAAGAGTTCCGCGATGCGCCCGGCGGGCAGGCCCTCGGGGCCGGCCTGCATCAGAAGGCGGAACACCGCCAGGCGAACGGCGTGGGCGAGTGCGGCAAGCGCTTCGAGCGCGGTATTGGTTTCCATATTTCGAATGTAGTGGAAATATGGAATTATTGCAAATTGTTGTCGCGATCCGATGTTGGGCGAGGAAGCGCGAGCGTTGGGAGCGTCTCAATCGCCGAACGCTTCGATCATGCGCTGTTTCGTGAACTCGACGAAGGCCTTCGCGAGTTGCGAGGGCGGGTGCTGGTTCGACGTGACCAGCGAGAAGCCCGACAAGACCGATGGCTCGAACGGCTTGACGATGACGCGTCCCGCCGCGTACCGGGCCGTCACCTGGTCGATGATCGACACGCCCGCGCCGTGTTGCACAAGCACGCAAATCGCCGCGGACAGTTGCGACTCCGCGCTCATCACCCGATCGATCCGTCGCTCGGCAAAGATCTGGTCGATATACATCCGCCCATCGAACTCTTTCGGGTACGACACGAACGATTCGCCGCGCAAATCCTCAGGATGGATCACGTCGCGATCCGCGAGTCGATGTCCGTGCGGCAGGATGCAACGCATGGGGGCGCGGTGCAGCGTTTCAATGTTCACGCCGGCATGCGTGATCGGGTGCGCGATGAACCCGACATCGCAACGCCGCCCGACCACCATATCGATAACGATGCTCGACGCGTGAATCAGCAACGTCGTGCTGATGCCCGGATGCTCGCGCATGAACTCCGTCATCGTGGTGGGCAGGAACTCCAGCGCGAGCGCGGGAGCGCCAGCGACATGCAGCGAACCGCGCCGCAGCGACTTGATCTGCTCGGCCGTCTGCGCAATGCGATCGATGCCCGCAAACGAACGCTCAACCTCCTCGAACAGCACCATCGCTTCGGGCGTCGGGTTCAGTCGGCCGTTGCTCCGGTCGAATAAGGAAAACCCTATATCCGCCTCGAGATCGTTGATCAGACGTGTGACCGCCGGTTGCGAAACGTGAAGCATGTCCGCCGCCCGAGTGACCGTCTGGCGCAGGATCAGCGCGCGAAATGCCTCCAACTGCCGGATCTTCATGGGAACCTCATCCCCCTCGCGCCATAACATTTATGTATGGGCGGGCGAAAAAATGTGATTTGACGGTGCTTGCGTCGAAAATGAACCTACGCAAACCACGCAGCCGGTTGTGGGTTTTTTGAAATTGCCGGGCCATAACATCACATAACCCTACTTCACGCAAGGAGCTTATCGATGAAGACTGTCGTTCCCCAAACGCTTCGCAAGCTTGCCCGCGCCGCGGCCATTTCGGTCGGTGTCGCCGGAACGGTATTCGGCGCCAGCGCTGCCTACGCCGACACCACGTTGTACGTCGGCGCTTACGGTGGTTCGTTTGAACAGATGCTCAAGAAGGACGTCATTCCCAGTTTCGAGCAGGCGAACCCCGGCACGAAGGTGGTGATCGTGCCCGGCGATTCGACGACCAACCTCGCGAAGTTGCAGGCGCAAAAAGGCAAGGCCGGCATGGATGTCGTCTTCCTCGATGACGGCCCCATGTACCAGGCCCTCCAGATGGGCTTTTGCGGCAAGCTCGCCGACGCGCCCGTCTATCACGATCTGTACGACATCGCGAAGTTCAAGGGCGGCAACGCCGTGGCGGCCGGCCTGATCGCCACAGGCATCGCCTACAACACGCGCGTGTTCCAGGCGAAGGGCTGGCCTGCGCCGACGTCGTGGCAGGACCTGTCGGATCCGAAGTACAAGGGCAGGCTCGTGATGCCGAGCATCAAGAACACGTATGGCCTGCACGGGCTGCTGGTCGAATCGAAGATCAACGGCGGCAGCGACAGCAACATCGAACCGGGCTTCCGCGCGATGGAGAAGATCGCGCCGAACGTGCTGTCGTTCGATCCGTCGCCGGGCAAGATCGCCGAGCTGTTCCAATCGGATGAGGTCGCCATCGCCGTGTGGGGCAACGGCCGCGTTCAGGCGTTGCGCCAACAGGGCATTCCGGCCGAGTTCGTGTATCCGAAGGAAGGGGCGGTGGCGCTTGCCATGGGCATGTGCGTGGTAGACAAATCCGCCAACGAAGCGCTGGCGCAGAAGTTCGTCCAAATGATTCTCTCGCCGCAGGCCCAGGCCATTCTTGCCGAAAGTGCAGGCGTTGCGCCGTCGAACAAGAAGACGCAACTCTCGATGGCGGTGGCTGCACGTGTGCCGTCGCCCGCACAGATCGACAAGCTCATCCGTGTCGACTGGGATGTCGTCAACGCGAAGCGTGCTGAGTGGACGCAGCGCTGGAACCGTCAGATCGAGCGTTAAGTCGCACGGAGACCCTAAGCGTCATGAGCACTCCATATTTGCGTCTCGAGCAACTCGGCAAGCGCTTCGGTGAGACCGTCGCGGTCGAGGGCGTCGATCTTTCGATTGAACAGGGCGAATTCATTTCCCTGTTGGGCCCGTCCGGCTGCGGCAAGACCACCACGTTGCAGATGATCGCCGGATTCGTCGCCCCCAGCAGCGGTCGTATTCTGCTGGAGGGCCGCGACCTCACGCCGGTACCGCCGGAAAAGCGCGGACTCGGGATCGTGTTCCAGAGCTACGCGCTGTTCCCCCACATGACCGTGGCGCAGAACGTCGCGTTCGGTCTGGACATGCGCCGCGTGGACCCCGGGCAGAAGCAGCGCCGCGTGCAGGACGCGCTGGAGCTGGTGCATCTCGGCCAGCACGCGCAGCGTTATCCGCGCGAACTCTCAGGCGGCCAGCGTCAGCGTGTGGCGTTGGCCCGGGCGCTGGTGATCGCACCGCCCGTGCTGTTGCTCGACGAACCGCTCTCGAATCTCGACGCCAAGCTGCGTGAGCAGATGCAGGACGAGTTGCGCGCGATTCAACGCAAGGTCGGCACGACCACCGTCATGGTGACGCACGATCAGGCCGAGGCGCTTGCGATCAGCGATCGCGTGGTGTTGCTCAACGCTGGGCATGTGGTGCGCATCGATACGCCACATGAGGTCTATGAAGACCCGCGCGCCACGTTCGCCGCGCATTTCATCGGGCAGACCAATCTCATCTCCGGTCAACTCGATGTGCGCGGCGGCGTGGCGGTGCTCGACGCACAAGGGCACCGGCTCGCCGTGTCGCCCGCGCATGCGGGGCAGGCATCGGCGGCGCAGGGCAATGGCCCGGCGACATTCAGTCTGCGGCCAGAACGCATTCGCCTGACGTCGGCGACGGCGGGGCGGCTCGCGGGCCGAGTGGGCCAGCGCAGCTTCCACGGCAACCATTGGGTGCTTACCGTATCGACGGCCCTGGGCGAGCTGCGTGTGCTCGTGTCCAACGATGGCGTGGTGGCAGCCAACGACGGCGAAGCGGTGGGGCTGGACTGGGCCGACGATGCCTTGCGTCTCGTGCGGGAGGGGGCATGAATGCTGCGACGTCCACGCCACCGGAGGCATCGGCCATGCCGGAAATGAAAGCGACGGCGGCAATTTCGCCGGAGATCGCCAGCCAGCGCCGCGCGGCCTGGGCGCTCGTCATGCCGGCGACGCTGTACTTCCTCGTGCTGCTCGCGGTACCGCTCGTCCTGACGTTCGTGTTGAGCCTGCATGGCTTCGACGCGAACCTGGGCGGCGTGCTGCCGACGATCTCGCTGCAGCACTATGCCGACATTCTCACGGACAGTTATTTCTACGAGATCTTCCTGCGCACCTTGCTGCTCTCGGTCGGCGTGACCGTGCTCTGCGTGCTGGTCGGCGTGCCCGAAGCTTACTTCCTGTTCCGCATGCGCGATCCGTGGCGCTCGCTCTGCCTGGTGCTCGTGCTCGGGCCGCTGCTCATCTCGGTCGTTGTGCGAACGCTGGGTTGGTCGATCCTGCTGGGCCGCGAGGGGCTGGTGAACACGGTGCTCTTGAAGCTCGGGCTGATTGGACATCCCTTGCAGCTGCTCTTCACGATGGGCGCGGTGACGGTGGCGCTGGTGCATGTGCTGGTGCCGCTCATGGTGCTCTCGGTGTGGACCTCGCTCACCCGGCTCGATCCGGCCGTCGCGCATGCGGCGCGCTCGCTCGGGGCAGGGCGTGCGACGGTGATGTGGCGGGTGGTGTTGCCACAGATCACGCCGGGCATTCTCTCCGGCAGTCTGATCGTCTTCGCGTTGACGGCGAGCGCCTTCGCAACGCCGGCGCTGATTGGTGGCCGTCGCCTCAAAGTGGTCGCGACCACGGCTTACGACGAGTTCCTCGGTTCGCTGAACTGGCCGCTGGGGGCCGCGATTGCCATCGTCCTGCTGATCGTGAACGTGGCCATCATCACCGGATACAACCGCGCCATCGAGCGGCGCATTACGCGCCGTCTGGGCTGAGGGGAATGCAGATGAATCAACAAGACTCTCGGTACGACCGCAATGGCGTGGGGGCGATCGCGTTTCACGTCGTGTTTCTCGTCTTCATCCTCGCGCCGCTGGTCGTGGTGTGTCTGGTCGCCTTCACGCCGGACGACTTCCTGTCCATTCCGACGCGGCACTTTTCGTTGCGCTGGTTCGCGTCGCTCATGAACGATGAAGACTTTCTGTCGGCGCTGCGCACGAGTCTGTGGCTGGGGGTGACGTCGGCCACCGTGTCGACGGTGTTGGCAGTGCCGGCGGCGATGGGGCTGGCGCGCTACCGCTTTCCGGGGCGCGCCGCGATCAACTCGTTCCTGCTCTCGCCGCTGATGATTCCGCCGGTGGTGCTCGGCATTGCGTTCCTGCGGCTGTTCACGTTGATGAACATGGGCGGCTCGTTCGTGAGCCTCGTCGCTTGCCACGCGCTGCTGATCTTCCCGTATGCGCTGCGCCTGATCATGGCGGCGCTCGTGGGGCAGGCCGACGAAAGCGAACGTGCGGCGCGCTCGCTCGGCGCCGGGCGCTGGACGACGTTCCGCCGCATCACGCTACCGGCGATCCTGCCGGGGCTGGCGGGCGGATGGGTGCTCGCTTTCATCAACAGTTTCGACGAACTGACGGCCACGATCTTCGTGACGGCGCCCACCACGATCACCTTGCCGGTGCGCATCTACATGAACATGAGCGAGACAGTGGACCCGAGTGTGGCCGCCATCTCCACGCTGCTCATCGGGCTGACGTTGGCGGTGATGCTGATCCTCGATCGCGTCTACGGGCTGAACAAGGTTCTGATCGGAAATCACTAAATCATGCAAAAAACGTACGATATCGCCGTCATCGGCGGCGGCCTGGTCGGCATGGCGATTGCCTACGGGCTTGCCAAGCGCGGGCAACGCGTCGTCGTGTGCGATGGCGAAGACAACTCGCTGCGAGCCGCACGCGGCAACTTCGGACTGGTCTGGGTGCAGGGCAAAGGCGGCACGTGCACGGACTATGCCCGCTGGTCGCTGCACTCCGCCAACCTGTGGCAGAACCTGGCTGACGAGCTCTTCGCACGCACCGGCGTTTCCATCGGCTTTCAACGTCCCGGCGGGTTCAACATCGCCCAGACGCCGGAGGAGCTGGCGAGCAAGGTCGAGAACATGCGCAAGCTGCAGGAGGCCGAACCGACCCTCCGGTACGAAGTGCTCGATCACAAGGCGCTTGCCGAGCGTCTGCCGGCCATCGGCCCCGACGTGGTGGGTGCCATCTATTCTCCGAACGACGGTCACGTCAGCCCGCTTTATACGCTGCGCGCGCTATTCGCCGCGTTCGAGCAGGCGGGCGGCGAGTATGCACCGAACCTGCGTGTGACCGATATTCGTCAGACGGGCAGCGCGTTTCGCGTGAGCATGGGCGACGTGTCGCTGGAAGCCGGCCGCGTCGTGCTTGCGGCCGGTCTGGGCAATCGCGATCTCGCGCCGATGGTGGGTCTACGCGCGCCAGTCAAACCGTTGCGCGGCCAGATCATCGTGACCGAGCGCGTCAAGCCGTTTCTCGACTATCCGACCATCTACGTGCGTCAGACCGTCGAGGGCTCGGTCATGCTTGGCGACTCGGCCGAAGACGTGGGCTTCAACGACGGTGTGACGCCCGACGTGCTCGCCGATATCGCCCGGCGCGGTATTGCACCGTTCCCGCTGCTCAAGAACGTGCGCGTGGTGCGCGCGTGGGGGGCGTTGCGGGTGATGACGGACGACGGTCTGCCGATCTACGAGGCCTCCGAGGCCTGTCCGGGCGCGTTCCTCGCGACCTGTCACAGCGGCGTGACGCTTGCCGCTGCGCATTGTGAAACCCTCGCGCCGTGGATTCTCGGCGCGCCGCGTCCTGCGCTACTGGATCATTTCTATGCCAAACGT
This sequence comes from Pandoraea cepalis, assembly GCF_902459665.1. Classification (GTDB taxonomy): domain Bacteria; phylum Pseudomonadota; class Gammaproteobacteria; order Burkholderiales; family Burkholderiaceae; genus Pandoraea; species Pandoraea cepalis. The sequence goes on from NZ_CABPSL010000014.1 coordinate 46,643, forward strand.
TTCGCTGCTTAAGTCGCTGGCGCGCAAGGATGGCGCGACGGTGAAAGTATTTATCGAGGGCACGCCGGTCGATGTGCCGAGCGACATGAGTGTGGCGGCCGCGCTGCTCTTCGTGGGCGTGACAGCGTGTCGGACCACACCGGTCACCGGCAGCGATCGCGCGCCGTTCTGCATGATGGGCGTGTGCTTCGATTGTCTCGTCGAGATCGACGGCGTGCCCAACCGGCAGGGGTGCATGACACCGGTGCGCGAAGGCATGCAGGTGCGTCGAATGAACGGTGCGAGGAGTGTGGCATGAGCACGAAAGTCGTGGATTTGTTGGTCGTCGGGGCTGGGCCTGCAGGATTGGCGGCGGCGCTCGAAGCGAAGCGTCATGGGCTCGAGCCGCTCGTCGTCGATGAGAACGGGTTGCCCGGCGGACAGATTTATCGCAGCGTGAGCCGCTCGCCGCTGGCCGACCCGGGCGTGCTCGGGCCGGACTATCTTCGTGGGCGTGGGCTCGTGGATGCCTTTACGTCGGCCGGCATCGCCTATTGGCCGCAGACGCTCGCGTGGCAGATCGGCGCGGACAGACGCGTGTCGGTCACCCGCCAGGGCGCGGGCGGCGGAACGCTGCAGATCGAGGCCGGCGCCATCGTGCTCGCTGGCGGCGCGCAAGAACGACCGTTCCCGATTCCCGGCTGGACGTTGCCCGGCGTAATGGGCGTGGGGGCGGCGCAAACGTTGCTCAAGGCGTCGGCGCTGGTGCCCGACTCCCCGGCGGTGCTCGCCGGCTGCGGCCCATTGCTCTATCTGTTTGCCTGGCAGCTCATCAATGCCGGCGTGCCGGTACGCGCCATTCTCGACACGGCCGAGGCAAGCGGGCGCCGCGAGGCGTTGCGTCACGCGGGCGGGGCGTTGCGCGCGCCGTCGTATCTGATGAAGGGCTTCAAGCTGCTGCGGGCCATTCGTGCGGCGGGCGTGCGGCACGTCAAACATGTCGAAGCGCTGCGCGTGCTGGGAACCACGCACGCCGAGGGCATCGAGTATGTCGCGGGCGGGCGTGCCGAGCGCATCGACACGTCGCTGGTGTTGCTGCATCAAGGGGTGATTCCGAACACGCAGGTCACGCGCTCGATCGGGTGCGAGCATGCGTGGGACGACGCGCAACTGTGTTGGCATCCGAAGACGGACGCCTGGGGCGAGACGAGCCTGCCGGGCATCTTCGTCGCGGGGGACGGTGCGGGTATCGCCGGTGCGCTTGCCGCCGAACCGTCGGGACGACTCGCTGCCGTGCAGGCCGCGGTGAAGCTCGGCAAGCTCGACGCGGCGAAGCGCGACTCGCGCGCGCTGTCGCTGCGCCGTGAGCTGGCGGCACATACGGCGATCCGCCCGTTCCTCGATGCGCTGTACCGGCCGGCCGAGGCGTTTCGCATACCGGCCGACGACAGCACCCTCGTGTGTCGCTGCGAGGAGGTGACGGCGGGCGACGTGCGGCGCATGGCGGGCTTGGGCTGTGTCGGTCCGAATCAGACGAAGAGTTTTTCGCGTTGCGGCATGGGGCCATGTCAAGGCCGGTTCTGCGGCTTGACCGTGGCCGAACTGCTGGCGCAATCGCAGGGCTGTGCGGTGCCGGAGGTCGGGTACTATCGCATCCGTCCTCCCATCAAGCCGGTGACGTTGGGCGAGTTGGCCACCGCGGTCGACGGCGCCGACGTCCTGAGCGAACGTGCCGGCTTTCCCAAGTAGGTGAGGGGACTCGCGCCTCCCACCCGCTACTTTTTTGATTCTTTTGGAGATGTGGTTAATGAGCGATATTCAACGCCATCACACGAACGCACGGATGAGCCGTGTCGTGGTGCATAACGGGACGGTCTACATCGGCGGCCAGACTGCAGACGATCGCAGTCAGGACATCACGGGGCAGACGCAACAAGTGCTCGCAAAGATCGATGGTTATCTGAAGGATGCCGGCATCGACAAGTCGCGTTTGCTCTCGGCGCAGGTCTGGGTGAAGGACATCGAGGCCGACTTCGCCGGCATGAACGCCGTGTGGGATGCGTGGACGAGCCCGGGCAATACCCCGACGCGCGCTACGGTAGAGGCGCGTCTGGCAGCGCCCGATCTGCTCGTCGAGATTGCCGTGATCGCCGCTGCCAAGTAATCGGCAATAACCGCACGGTGTACGAACGAAAGGCCCGCGAGTGTTGAATTGAACCCCGAGAATCGGACGTGGATCCGACGCTTTGGGGGCAGTTCAGTATTCGCGGGCCTTTTGACTCTTTTCGGGCTATGAAAACTGCCGAGGGCTTACTCCGGCACCGCCATCGACGCCGGCGCGCGATAGATGGACTTCTTCCATTGCAGCCCAATGAGGCAAACCAGCGACACGGCGGCAAGGGCGCTGTAGAACAGTGCCAGCGGCCACCACTGTCCCGGCCACGCGTGGGCCAGCACGGTGCCGATCAATGGCGTCAGACCGCCGGCGATCGCCGCGCAGCACTGGTACGACAACGAAATGGCGGAGTAGCGATAGCGTACGTCAAACGCATCGGTCATGAGCCCAGCCATCACGGCATACGAACCCGACATGCACACCACCGCAATCCCGATGCCGATGACGATGGCCACAGGCCGCCCCGTCGACACCAGGGCGAACATGGGATACGGCGACAGCATCGCGAGCCCGGCGGCCCACGCGAGAAACTTGACCGGCCCGACGCGCTGCGCGATCCACCCGGAAAAGAGCTGGTTGAAGAAGTGAACGAACGCCACCACGAACAGGCAGTCCAGGATCATCTCGCGACTCAAGCCAAGCGTCTGGGTGGTGAAGCTGAGCATGAATGTGTTGAGGAACCATGCGCCGGCCACGCCGATCACGTTCGCGCCCAGGCACAGCAGGACGGTGCCCCATGCATTGCGCAGCACGTCGACGATGGGAAGGCGCGCGGGCTTCTCCCGTTCGATGGCTGCAGTGAACTCCGGGGACTCCGATACGCTCGCGCGGATGAATACACCAATGACGAGCAGTACCGCGCTGGCCAGGAAGGGCAGGCGCCAGCCCCAGCCCATCAGCGTTTCGCGCGGAAGATGTCCCACCGTCTTGAAAGCGAGCAGCGCGAGAATCAATCCGGCTGGGCTGCCGAGCTGAGCGAATGACGCAAGGAAGGTGCGCTTGCGTTGCGGCGCATGCTCGCCCGCCATCAGCACCGCGCCGCCCCATTCGCCGCCGATCGCAATGCCCTGGGCGATGCGCAGCACGACGAGCAGCGTGGGCGCCAGTACCCCGACGCTCGCATAAGTCGGCAGGAAACCGATGCCGACCGTGCCGATCCCCATGATCGCCAGCGTGGCGACCAAGGCTTTCTTTCGGCCGATCCGGTCGCCGATGTGGCCAAAGATCAAGCCCCCGAACGGACGCGCGAAGAACCCGACCGCAAACGTGCCGAACGATGCCAGCGTGGCGTAGAACGGATCGCCTTGCGGGAAGAAAAGCTTGTTGAAAATGAGCGCCGACGCCATCGCATAGATATAGAAGTCATACCATTCGATGGTGGTGCCGACGAAAGCGGCGAAGGCGGCACGGCCCGGCTGACGCGCCGGGCTGCCCTGAGCGTGGTTCTGCATGAAATGTCTCCAGGTAAGGATGGCCGGTCTCGATCGCCGGCTTGTTTCGAATGGGGGCTTCGAATGCGTGTTTCGGATGATCGGTCAGCGCGTTCAGCCTTTGAGTACCCCGGCGTCGAACAACCGCTGCTGCGTTTTTGCGTCGACACCGAGCGCGTCAAGCACGGCGCGGGTATCGCCGCCGAGGGTGGGCGGGGGCGTGCGATACGTCGCTGGCGTTCGCGAGAGCTTGATCGGGGTGCCGGTGCCGCGGTACGCGCCGATTTCGACGATCAGTTGGCGGTGGCGCGTATGCGGGTGCCGGGCGACGGCATCGACGGTTTGCACCGGCCCGCACGGCACGCCGCCACGAATCAGCTCGGCCGCGAGCGGCTCGCATGCATGGGCTTGCAGAAGCGTTTCCAGGATTTCCTTCAGCTCGCGGCGATGTTCGCAACGACTGCGGTTGTCCACGAAACGCGCGTCTTCGGCGAGTTCCGGCGCGTTCAGATGCGACATCAGCTTCGCGAACTGCCGGTCGTTGCCGACAGCGAGAAAGATGGGCTCGGTCGCGGTTCGGTAGCTGTCGTACGGCGTGATGTTCGGATGGGCATTGCCGGAGCGTTGCGGCGTGCGGCCGTTGCCGAAGTAGTTGGGCAAGTGCGGATGCAGCAACGAGACGGCACAGTCGTACAGCGCAATATCGAGCGACTGACCCCGACCGCTCTTTTCGCGTTCCGCGAGCGCCAGCAGAATGCCCGACAGCGCATTGAGCCCGGTGACCATGTCCACCACCGGAAGACCGACGCGCAGCGCGGGCCCTTCACTTTCGCCATTCACGCTCATCAGTCCCGTCATCGCCTGAATGGCGGCGTCGTAGCCAGGCAGGCCGCCGAGGGTGCCGTCCGGCCCGAAGCCCGAGATCGCGCAGTGAATCAAGCGCGGATAGCGCTCGGCGAGCCTGGCGTATTCCATCCCCCAACGCTCGAGCGTGCCGGGTTTGAAGTTCTCCACGAGCACGTCGGCGCCGTCGAGTAGTTGCCACAGCACTTCGCGACCTTCCTCGCGCGACAGGTCGACGCAAATCCCTTGTTTGTTCCGGTTGACGCCCACGAAATACGAGGCCGTCTCGCCAACGAACGGAGGGCCCCAGCCGCGCGTTTCGTCGCCGCCCGGGGGTTCGAGCTTGATCACTTGGGCACCGTGGTCAGCGAGCGCCTGCGTGCAGTACGGGCCGCCCAGCACCCGGCTCAGGTCGATGACGCGAAGTCCCTGAAGGGCGCCGGTCACACGAGCGGCGCTCATCGCGCACCGCCTTCCTGCGTGGGCATGAGCGACATCGCGGCGTCGAGGGAGACAGGCGTCTCGTCGACCAACTGTCGAAGCAGCGATGCATCGTCGCGGACGTCCTTCGGCGCGAGCGGGTCGCGCGGCAGCAGCTTGTGTTCGACGATGAGGTGGGCAAGGGCAAGCCGGCGAAAGTCGGGGGCGAGGCGCGCCGCTTCCGTCGCCATGAACACTGCCGTTGTCGCGTTGTACACGGCGCCTGCCGCCTCGCGCACGTTCTCGTCGCGGCCGCACTCCGCCACGCTGTCGAGCGCGGCGCTGGCGCGCTCGAATACGTTGCGCAGCAAGGCGACGGTGGCCGGCGGCAATGCCGTATCGTCGAGCAGCGTATGAACATATTGGCCGAGCGATGCCAGCGCGCCTTCACGTCGCGTGGCCCGTGCCACGTCCAGCGCCACGATGTTGCTCGTGCCCTCCCAGATGGAGCCCAGATGCGCGTCGCGCACGAGTCGCGGGTCGGCCCACTCCTCGATATAGCCCACGCCGCCGCGCACTTCCATCGCGTCGCCGGTGGCCTGGCGAGCGTCTCGGCACGCGCGCAGCTTCACGAGCGGCGTGAGGATACGCACGCATTTGGCCGCCAGCGCTTCGCCACGGTCGGCGCGGGGAAGGAGCATCGCAATTTGCATGAACATCGATCGTGCCTGTTCCGCCGGCAACATGATCTTCAGCAACTGGCGCTGCATCAGCGGCATCTCGATGAGCTTTCGACCGAAGGCCGAACGATGTCTCGCCACATGAAGCGCTTCGGTGAGGGCGCGGCGCATCAGGCCGGCCGCACGTACGCCATTGGACAGACGCGACATGTTGATCATGTCCGCCATCTGCTGGAAGCCGCGGCCCACTTCGCCGATGAGATAGGCCTCGGCGCCGTCGAGCACGATTTCGCCGCTTGCCATCGAGCGGCTGCCGAGTTTGTCTTTCAGCCGAACGATCTGATAGCGGTTGCGCGTGCCGTCTTCAAGCACCTTCGGGAGCAGGAACAGCGCCAGTCCCTTCATGCCTTCGGGCGCGCCGTCCGGACGGGCGAGGACCATGGCCAAATCGGCATCGGCGTTCGAGCAGAACCACTTGTCGCCGGTCAGCTTCCAGACCTCGTTGCCGTCGGCATCGACGCCGCGGGTCGCGCGCGTCACGATGCGTCCGGTATCGGAGCCTGCCGCCTGCTCCGTCATGAACATCGCGCCCTGGAAGAGCGTGTCGAAGTCCTGCGACACGAGCCTCGGCAGATAGCGGTCCACGAGCGCCTTCGACCCGAACTTGCACAGCGTGCGCGTGAGCGAATCGGTCATGCTGACCGGGCAGCAGAGGCCGAATTCGGCCTGGACGAACAGGAACGTGAGCGCGTACTTGACGAGCGGCGGCGGTGCGTCGCTGCGATGACTCATCGAGGCGAGGCCGAGTTCGCTGTACGCCACGCGTTCGAGCGCGACGTAATCGGGGTGTTTCTCTATGTGCTGGATCGCCTCGCCGCGGCGCGTGCGCGGGCGAAGCGCGGGCGGATGGTGATCGGCGGTCGTCGCCCATGCATCGAGTTCGTCAGACGCGCGTTGTCCCAGTGCGACGAGTCTGTCCTGGACCCCATGGAACACCGTCTCGCCCAGGTAGCTCTTGAGCAGCGCGCCGAACGATGGGTCGCTAAGGAAGAAATTGATGCCGCGGCTATCGGGGATGTTGGACGTCTCGGGCGTTTGCCGAAGTTCGAGCATTCACTGTCTCCTGGATTATCGTGCGGTGCCTCGGCACCGTACCTTCTTGGAGACCAGCGTACGTTTCAGTCTGATAATCGTCCAATACAATTGATGGCACGTACGATAAGATCTATTTATCGTTATCCGGGGGAGCGCTTTCATGGAACTGAGGCAACTCAGATACTTCGTCGCAGTCGCGGAGGAATTGCATTTCGGCCGGGCGGCGCGTCGGCTCTTCATCTCGCAACCCGCCTTGAGTTTCGACATTCGCCGTTTCGAAGAACAACTCGGCGTGAAGCTGCTCGAGCGCAGCAACAAGTCGGTGGCGCTGACCAATGCGGGGCAAGTGCTCCTGGGCGAAGCCCGGCGGCTGTTGGAGCAGGCGGAGGACGTGGCCAAGGTCACGCTGCAGTCCGCGCACGGGCTGGCGGGACGCCTGCGCATTGGGTTCGTCAATTCGATGCTCTACCGGGGGCTACCCGAAGCCGTGCAACAGTTCGAATCGGCGCATTCGTCGGTGGAGATCGTGCTCAAGGAGATGAACACGGCGGAGCAGGTGCGAGCGTTGCAGCAGTTGCAGATCGACCTGGGATTTGCCCACTGGGGGCACTTTCCGGCCGAAGTCGAGACGCAGGTGTGGATGTCGGAGGCGTTGCTTTGTTGCCTGCCCGTCGATCACAAGCTGGCGAAGCGGCGGCGCATCGACTTGCGTCAACTCTCGGACGAGCCGTTCATCCTGTTCCCGCGCACGGTGTCTCCGCATTACCACGACCAGATCATTGCCACCTGTGTCGAGGCGGGGTTCAGTCCCCAGATCCGACATGAAGCAAGGCTGTGGCAAACGGTCGTGACAATGGTTGAATTTCAGATGGGGGTCGCCCTGGTGCCGGAAGCCTTGGCGCGCACCCGGTCTCAGCGGGCCGTCTTCATTCCGCTCGCGCGAAACACGTTCTCCTCGCAAATTCTGCGGTTGACGCGCGCCGGCAGCCAACTGGATCTGACCGAACGCTTTCTCGCCGCGCTCACGACGGACGATCGATCAAGGGCGCGCTGAATCCGCACCCCCACCGGATAGGCGACGGCCAACCGGCTGGATCGGCTGTACTCCCCCCACCTCTAAGGGTTTCCCATCATCTTGACTTCGGCTTTTCTTTCGCCAATACTTTGTCCGTACAAAGTAATAAATACCGAACAAAGTCGGTGAACCCAGCCAGGCGATCGAATTCAGGAGGAGGGAGACATGGACGCACTGCAACCCCAGGCGGAGACTACGCGCCGCATTCGTGCGAGCTACGGGCGCTATCTCGAGGAGTTCGAGGTTGGCGATATCTATGAGCACCGCCCCGGGCGCACCATCACCGAGGCCGACAACATTCACTTCTCGCTGCTGACGATGAACTTCCATCCGATGCATTGCGATGCAGCCCACGCGGCCAAGAGCGAATTCGGCCAGTTGCTCGTCAACAGCGGGCTGACCGTCGCCATCGTGCTCGGCATGACCGTCAACGACGTGAGCGGCAAGGCCATCGCCAACCTGGGCTGGAAAGAGATCAAGCTCACCGCCCCGGTGTTCTGCAATGACACGCTCTACGCCGAATCGCAGGTCCTGGAAAAGCGCGAATCGCGCTCGCGTCCCACGCAAGGTATCGTCACCGTGCACACCCGCGCCTTTAACCAGAACGGCGTGCAGGTCATGGAATTCGTACGCAGCGCACTGATTCCGAAACGCGGCCACGGCGTCGGCGACTGAGCCGGGCAGCGCGGCTCAGACGGTACGTTCCAATCGACATCACGCGGGCTGCGCCGAGACGCTCGGCACCCGCGGCACGGCTCGCCGTGATGGCACGGCGATGGAGGCAAGGATGCAAGGCAACATCCGGCAAGGCGATGCAATGCCGATACCCGACGCCCTCGGTCAACCCCGAGACGTCGGCCCGACCGCAAGCCATTCCACACCCCCTACCGACGGATCCGGGCGGGTCGACGCGACCAGCGCCGCGCGCTGGGTCGATCAGTTCGGCTCGGCGCCGCTGAGCCCAGTGCATGCGGTCGCACTCGCCAACGCCGCACATGGCATCACCGACGCCGTCGCCCGCGCAGCTCGCTCGCTCGACTGGCTGACGCCCGACGCCTTCGACGCCACGCTGCGCCAGCAGGAGACATGCGATGCGCACGCTGCATGTTGATGCACCGGTCTCTGCAACGGCCTCAGCGCCGGGCCGCGAGATGTCCGACGCCACTTGCGTTGAACGAACCGCCCTGGCGCTCGACGCTGCGGGTGTCGCCGGTCTGACGGGCGGCTTCGTGCGCCTGCGTGGCGATGCAGCGCTCGACCAGGCGCGCACCGTCGACAACGCGGTCCGTGACGACGTCGCGCTGCCCAACAGCCGCGTGCTGGGGGCGACCCTCGCGCACAAGGACATGTTCTTCCGCGCCGGCGAGCTGACCGAGTGCGGCAGCCGCATCCTCGCTGGTAATCGACCGTTGCATACGGCTACCGTGCTCGCGCGCCTCGATGCAGCAGGCGCGGTCGATCTCGGTGCCCTGCACATGGCGGAGTTCGCCATGAGCCCGACAGGCTTCAACGCGCACCTCGGGCATGGCCGCAACGCCTGGTCGCCGGAGCACGTCAGTGGCGGGTCGTCCAGCGGCAGCGGCGTGGCCGTCGCGCGCGGTCTGGCGTTCGCCGCGCTCGGCTCCGATACCGGCGGCTCCGTCCGGATCCCAGCCGCCGTCAATGGCGTCACCGGCATCAAGCCGACCCAGCACGCGGTCTCGACCTACGGCGTGATGCCGCTGTCGCCAAGCCTCGATTGTGTCGGCGTGCTGGCGCGTACCGCGGTCGATGCGGCGGCGGTGCTCGAAACCGTCTGGGGGCCGGACGCCAACGATCCCCATTGCCTCGTCAGCCAGGCGCGTGATTTCACGACCGCGTTGGCGCAGCCCTTGAGCGAGCGCGACGTCGTCGCGGTGCCCGAGTTCGACACCACGGCACCGATCTCCGACGAAATCCGTGCTGCCGTTGAAAGCGTGACGCAAGCGCTCGAAGCCTGCGGCGCGACCATTCGCAAAGTCGCGCTGCCCGATCTGCGCGAAGCCGGTGCGCTTGCCACGTTGGTGTTGGGCGCCGAGGCCGCCTCGATCCACGGTCAATGGCTGCGCGAGCGGCGTGACGAGTATGGCGAGCAGGTCTTGCGCCGGCTGGAGCGCGGCCTCCTGTATCCGGCCACTCGTTACGTCGACGCGCTGCGCCTGCGAGCCGGCTACACGCAGTCCTTTGTCGAGCGCTATCTGGCAGGCGCGCACGCCCTGCTGCTGCCGACGTTGCCGTACGCGGTGCCGACCATTGCCGAGACGCTCGACGGCGATGCGGACGAGATCGAACGGCGCTTCGGCGACTTCTCCTACTGGACACGTGGCATCAACTACCTGGGGCTGCCGGCGGTTGCCGTACCGGCCGGGCGCACGCAGAACGGATTGCCGACCGGGGTTCAGTTGATCGGTCGCGCGTGGCACGAGGACACGCTGCTGCGTCTCGCGCATCAGTTGCAACAACATACAGACTGGCACCTGCCGTCAGTGGACCGTCTCGGGCCGCTCGATCACGCAGCGATGCCGGCGGGTCTTGATACGGCGCGATCGTCAGTGTCACAGTTAGCCATGGACAGGAAGAGGTAACGCAAGCCCAGAACGATGACGCCATCGTTCGCCGCAAGTCAATTTTTGCTCGCATCACGTTCGCTTCAGACGAACGGATGCCGCCAACGTTCAGGAGACAACCGTATGAACGCAACCTCCGTCAACGCTGGGGCCCGGCTCGACCGGCTTCCCCTGGCGAGGTTTCACTGGAAGATTCTCGGACTCATCAGTGGTGGCGCGCTACTCGACGCCTTCGATGTCTACCTCGCCGCGGGCGTGCTCGCGGCACTGGTCAAGAGCGGCTTCTCGACGCTGCAGCTCAACGCGGCCTTCATCTCGGCCACCTTCTTCGGCATGCTGATCGGCTCTGCGCTGGCCGGCTACGTCGGCGATCGCTTCGGTCGACGCTATTCCTACCAGATCAACCTCGCCGTATTCGGCATCGCGTCGCTGTTCGCATGCTTCGCGCCGAACATGGCCACGCTGATCGTGCTGCGATTCGTCATGGGCCTGGGCCTCGGTGCGGAGCTTGTCGTGGCCGCCGGCACGCTGTGCGAGTTCGTGCCGCCGGCCTACCGAGGACGCTGGATCTCATTGATGGGGCTCATCATCAACTCGGGTCTGCTGATCGCCACGAGTGTCGGGTACATCGTGATCCCGAACCTCGGCTGGCGCTGGATGTTCGCCATCGCAGGCGCGGGGGCGCTCGCCATCTGGATCATGCGCAAGCGCATGCCGGAATCGCCGCGCTGGCTCGAATCGGTGGGGCGCACCCAGGAAGCGGAAGCCACGCTCGCCGAGATCGAGGGCCAGGTGAAGCGTCAGTTCGGCGCGCTGCCGCCGGTGCCGCCCGCGCAGCCGGTGATGGCGCGCAACGTGCCCCTGTCGGTGCTGTTCACGAAGCCCGTGATCGGCCGCACGCTCACCGCCGCGCTCACTTGTGTCGCGATCAATGTGGCCGTGTATGGCTTCGTGGCCTGGCTGCCGACCTTCTTCGTCAAGCAGGGTCTGACGGTGGTGCAGTCGCTCGGATTCACCACGCTGATGGCCTTTGGCGCCCCGGGCGGTGCGTTGGTCGGTTACCTGCTGGGCGATCGCCTTGGACGTCAGCGCGGCCTCGTGCTGTTCTCGGCGGCCACGATCGTGCTCGGCTTCCTGTATCCGCAAATGCGTGATGCGGTGTCGATCTCGGTGGTCGGTTTCTGCCTGGTCACGTCGATCTATACGGTCGTCACGCTCGGTCTGTATGGCTATATCCCCGAGTTGTTCCCGACGGCGTTCCGGTTGCGTGGCACAGGCTTTGCCGGTGTGTGTGGCCGTGCGGCGTCGATGAGCACGCCGTATCTGGCTGTCGCGCTGTTCCAGCACTTCGGCATCTCCGGTGTACTGGCGATGGTGAGCGGTGTGCTGGGGCTGCTGATCGTCGCGCTGCTGGTGCTGCGCGTGGAGACCAATCAACAGTCGCTCGAAGATATCAGCGTGCCCAACGACGTCGGTCTCGGTGGCACCGCGACAACCCGCGCCATGCACGTAGAGCACTAGCCCCAACACCTTGCATCCGTTCAGGAAGGAGACAGCATGACTTCAGAAGTGAACCACACGCCCCAGGGGATCTCGGCGACGCTGGCCTCGTTCGCTCTGGGCCTTTCGCTCGACGCCGTGCCGACAGTTGTGCGCGAACGCGCCAAGCACTTGCTGCTCGATGCGATCGGCCTGGCCTATGCGTCGCAGCCGGCCGACTTCACCCGGGTCGCGCTCGAAGGTCTTTCGGCCCTGAGCGCCGGAGACAAACCGGGCGCGACGGTGATCGGCCGTGGCCATCGCCTCAACACACGCGACGCGATGGTCATGAACGGCGTGCTCGTGCACGGCCTCGACTTCGACGACACGCATTCGCGCGGCGTGATCCATGCCACCGCGAGCGTGTTGCCGTGCGTGTTCGGCGTGTCGGAACTGCGCGGTGTCGATGGCGCCCAGACGCTGGCGGCTTACATCGCCGGCATGGAAGCGGCCACGCGCATCGGCTCGGTGGCGAAGGGCGGCTTCCACCAGGTGGGGTTCCATCCGACCGGTGTCGTGGGGATCTTCGGTTGCACGCTGGCGGCCGCACGCCTGTTGGGCCTGACCGCACAGCAGACTGCGATGGCGCAGGGCATTGCGCTGTCGATGGCCAGCGGCAGCCTCGAATTCCTGCAAGACGGCGCCTGGACCAAACGCTTGCATCCGGGCTGGGCCGCCCAGTCGGCGTTCACCGCGGCGACCATGGCGGCGCATGGCTACATCGGGGCATCCGCACCGTATGAAGGGCGTTTCGGCCTGTTTTCGAGCTACCTCGGCGAACAGCGCGGCAATGCCGATCTGGCGCTCGCGACGGAAGGCCTGGGCGAGCAATGGCAGATCGAGGAAGTGGCGATCAAGCCGGTGCCGGCCTGTCATTTCACGCATGCGTTCGCCGATGCCGGCACGGCGTTGCACAAGGTCTGGCAGCAACGAGGCGCGAAGATCAGTGAACTGGGCGATCAGGTCGAGCGCATTCGCGTGAAGGTTCCCGAGGCGGTCGTCAAAACAGTGTGCGAGCCGGTGGCCAACAAGCGCCGTCCGGCGAACAGCTACGACGCGCAGTTCAGCGTACCTTATGTGGTATCGAGTGCCTTGATCAAAGGCCACTTCACGCTCGACGAGCTCGAACCGGCGGCGCTGCGCAATGACGCGGTACTCGCGCTGGCGGCGAAGGTCGAGTACGAGATCGACCCGGCCAGCACTTTCCCGCGCCACTATACGGGGGAAGTCGTGTTGGAACTGCGCGACGGCAGCACGCTCGCGCATCGCGAGGCGATCAATCGCGGCAGCGCGGATCGTCCGCTCAGCAATGCGGAAATCGTAGAGAAGTACGTCGCCAATGCAGCGCGTGTACTGCCGCAGGCACGCGTTGACAAGGTACGCGAGACCGTGCTCGCTCTAGACCGCCTGCCGGCGGGCGCCCTGCAAGCCGTGCTCGGCGAGGCGGTCTAGGCCGCGAGTGAATGTCTGGAGATAGTGAGATGACGCAAGTGGAAAACAACACCGCAGGGCAAGGCGAGGACGATACCCTGATCCTCGACATGTTGGATCGCTTCCTCAAGGTAGAGGTCAAGCCCTACGTGCATGCCCTGGAGAAAGCCGACGAGTATCCGGCCGAGATCGTCGAGCAGATGAAGGAGATGGGGCTGTTCGGTTGCCTGATCGCGCCCGAGTATGGCGGGTTGGGGCTCTCGACCCGCACCTATGCGCGCATGATCGAGCGCATGTCGGCGGTGTGGATGTCGCTCAGCGGCATCGTCAATTCGCATCTGATCATGGCGATGACGGTGCAGCGCAACGGCACACCGGACCAGAAGGCCGCGTTCCTGCCGCGCTTCGCGACCGGCGAGTTGCGCGGCGGTATCGGCCTGACCGAGCCGGATTGTGGCACCGATCTGCAGGCGATCCGCACGACCGCCACGCGCGACGGCGATCATTACGTGGTCAATGGCGCGAAGACCTGGATTACCAACAGTTTGTACGGCAATTGCCTGGTGCTGCTGGTCAAGACCGATACGACGGCACAGCCGCGACATCGCGGCATGAGCCTGCTCATTGCGGAGAAGGGACCCGGCTTCGAAGTGAGCCGCAAGCTGGAAAAGCTCGGTTACAAGGGCATCGATACTTGCGAACTCAATTTCGACAACTACCGCGTGCCGGTCGATCGCCTGATCGGCGGCGAGGAAGGGCGTGGCCTGAAGCAGATCCTGAGCGGGCTGGAACTGGGGCGCATCAACGTCGCGGCGCGCGGTCTCGGCATCGCGGTGGCGGCGCTCGACGCGTCGGTCGCGTACAGTCAGCAACGCAAGACCTTCGGCAAGCCGATCTGCGAGCATCAGGCGATCCAGCTCAAGCTCGGCGAGATGGCGACACGCGTGCATGCCTCGCGGTTGCTCGTCGATGCGGCGGCGCAGGCGTATGACCGCGGCGAACGGTGCGACATGGAAGCGGGCATGGCGAAGTACTTCGCCACCGAGGCCGGCGTCGAGAACAGCACCGAGGCGATGCGCATCCACGGCGCCTATGGCTATTCGAAGGAATTCGACATCGAGCGTCTGTATCGCGATGCGCCGCTGCTCGTGATCGGCGAGGGGACCAACGAGCTGCAACGCATCATCATCGCGAAGCAACTGATCGAGAGGAATCCGGTATGAGCCTGCCACTGTCCGGACTGCGGGTGATCGCAGTCGAGCAATACGGTGCCGGTCCGTTCGCCACGCAGCATCTGGCCGATCTCGGCGCCGACATCATCAAGATCGAGAACGCGAAGGACGGCGGCGACGTCGGCCGCGCGGTCGGCCCGCACTTCTTCGGCGAGGGCGACAGCCACTTCTACGAAGCGTTCAATCGCAACAAGCGCAGCATGGCGCTCGACCTCAAGAGCGCGGAAGGCCGGGAGATCCTGCTCAAGCTGGTCGAGTCCGCGGACGCCGTGTTCGACAATCTGCGCGGCGACCTCCCCGTCAAGCTCGGCCTCGACTATGCGTCGCTGGCGCGCGCGAACCCCGCGCTGGTATGCGTGCACTTGTCGGCTTACGGCCGCACCGGTTCGCGCAAGGCGTGGCCCGGCTACGACTACCTGATGCAGGCCGAAGCCGGCTATCTGTCGCTCACCGGCGAGCCGGACGGTCCGCCCGCGCGCTTCGGCCTGTCGATCATCGACTTGATGACCGGCACGACCGCCTCGATGGCGTTGCTCGCCGGGGTGCTCGAAGCACGCAAGACGGGCACGGGGCGCGACCTCGATGTCAGTCTGTTCGACGTGGCGCTGCATAACCTGGCCTATGTGGCGACGTGGTACCTGAACGGCGGACACATGACGCGGCGCGAACCGCGTTCGAGCCATCCGTCGCTCACGCCCAGCGAGTTGTACCGTACGCGCGACGGTTGGATTTTCCTGATGTGCAACAAGGAGAAGTTCTGGGGCGTGCTGGCGCAGGAGATCGGCAAGCCGGAATGGATCACCGACCCCGAGCTTTGCAACTATGCGGCGCGCCTGAAGCATCGCAACCGCGTGCGCCGCGAACTCGACGACGTGTTGATGACCGAGGACACGGCGACGTGGATGCAGCGCTTCGCGGGCAAGGTGCCGGCGGCGCCGGTGCACGATGTTGCGCAGGCGCTCGACAATCCGTTCGTGGCCGAGCAGGCGCGCGTGATGGACTTCGAGCACCCGGAACATGGCCCGATCAAGGGCGTGGCGTCGCCGGTGCGCATCGACACGCCGCTGCCGACACGCGCGGCGCCGCGAATGGGCGAGCATACGGACGAGGTACTGCGCGAAGCCGGGTTCGGCGACGACGCGATTGCTTGGCTGCGCGAACAAGCTGTGGTGCAATGACACCATTACTCCTCACCGGCAACGCCGACCACGCGCATGACCCCATTGCTTAACCAGCAGCCACGCTATCTTCAGCTCGCGCAGACGCTGATCCACGAGATCCGCGATGGTCGATACGCGGTCGGTGACTTCCTGCCGACCGAATTCGATCTGTGCGAGCAGTTCGGTGCCAGCCGCTTCACGGTGCGCGAGGCGGTCAAGCGCCTGGTGCAGATGGGGCTGGTGGATCGCCAGCCCGGTGTCGGCACGCGCGTGTTGGCGCGCGAGGCGGTCAGCGGCTACCAGCAGGTGATGCGCCAACTGGGCGACTTGCAGCAATACACGGCCGACACCGAGCTGGAGATCCTCGCGCGCGATCTGGTCGAAGTCGACGAGACACTGGCGCCGGTGCTGCGCGCCGGTAATGGTGAATCGTGGCTGCATTTATCGGCGCTGCGGCGCAGTGGCGGCGAGCCGGACCCCATTTGTGTCAGCGACATCTATATCCATCCGGCGTTTCGTGCGCTGGAGGGGATCGCGGACAGTTCGCACGTGCCGATCTACACGCTGATCGAAGAGCAGTTCGGCGAAAAGATCGCGGCGGTGCAGCAGGAGATTCGGGCCACGCTTATCACGCCGGCGCAGGCGCGCTGGCTCAACGTGAAGCCGAAGTCGGCGGCCTTGTGGATTTGCCGGCGGTATCTGAATCGCCGCGAGGAAATCGTCGAGGCGGCGATCAGCATTCACCCGGCCGACCGCTTCAGTTATTCGGAAACATTTCAACGCGACTGGCGCGCCGCCTCCTGACACCCCGTCAATGCGTCGGGAAGGGCGCCCGCGCAAAGGGGCACCCATGAACGCTGTATCCACGTATCTGTTCGTTCCCGGCGACCGTCCGGATCGCTTCGACAAGGCGCTCGCCACCGACGCGGCGCGCGTGATCCTCGATCTCGAGGACGCCGTTTCTCCCGACCACAAACAGACGGCGCGCGACGCGCTGTTTCAATGGCTGGCGCAACACGGTGAAGACGCGCGCGTATTGGTGCGCATCAATGGCGTGCATACGCCCTGGCACGCCGACGATCTGCGATTGGCCGAAATGCCGGGCGTCGCGGGGATCATGTTGCCAAAGACGGAGCGGGCCGACGAGATGCAGTCGTTGCGCGCCCGCTTGCGCGAGGCGCAGACGCTTTACGCGCTGATCGAGACGGTCGACGCGGTGGTACGTTTGCGCGAAATTGCGGGGGCGCCGGGGGTGACGCGACTGGCATTCGGTACGGTCGACTTCTGTGCGGACGCCGGCATCGGCGACGACGGTGCCGCGCTCGATGCGATTCGCACGCAGTTCGTGATCGAGTCACGCTATGCGCGGTTGCCGGCGCCCATCGATGGGGTGAGCGTCGCCATCGGCGACGACGACGCGTTGCGTGCCGATGTGCGCCATTCACGCGCGTTTGGATTCGGGGCAAAGCTTTGTATCCACCCAAAGCAAGTCGGGATCGTGCGCGCCGGTTTCCTGCCGACGCAACAGGAAGCCGAGTGGGCGACGCGGGTGCTCGATGCGGTCGCCGCAGGAGGCGCAGGCGCGATCGCCGTGGACGGCAAGCTCGTTGACCGGCCGGTAGTGGAACGTGCCAAGGCGATCGTGGCGCAACTGGTTTAGGGGCCGCGCCAAAGGCGCCCGTTGGCCCCAGGTTCAATGGCTCTCCGAAAACATCGTCATCCGCTTCAGAATCCACGTCAGCAACGTTTCCGCCGCCGGGGAAAGCGGACGACGAGACTTCACCAGCACCCGCGCCTTCGCTGCTTCGAAGAGGGGATGTGCAATGGGCAGTGCCACGAGTTCGCCGGCATCGATTTCGCGGTACACCGAGAAGGCGCCGATCAGCGTCGCGCCTTCTCCGCGAGTCACGAAGTGGCGTAATACCTGAAGCGAGTTTGTGGTCAGCGTTCGGCGGATGTCGACGTTTTCCGTGTAAGCCAGCATCTCGACAACCTGTCCAAGCCCGAATGCGGGCGGCATCAACGCCAACGGATATTGCAGCATTTCCTCGACGGTGACGGTACCGCCTCGCAGTGCGAGCGGATGCCGGGTATTGACGAGCAGCACGATCGGCTGCGACGACGTTGCGCGGAATTCAATCTCCGGGTGGGCGGGCGGGTTATAGGCCAGACCGATGTGCGCGCGGCTCTGCGCCACCTCCTCCAGCACGTTGTTGACCGGCAGGACATCGACGATCACGTCGAGTCCGGGGAACTGCATGCAGAAGTCGTTGAGCACCTCTTCCATCAGGCCGTCGATGTAACCCTCGCTGATCGCGAGCCGGACATTGCCCCGCTTCAAACCGCGCAGCGCTTCAAGCCGATCTTCGAACTGCTCCTGTTGCGACTGACATCCCCGCCAATATTCGAGGAGGTGCATGGCCGCTTCGGTCGGCCGGACACCCCGCGCACGCCGCTCGAAAAGCGGTGCGCCAATCTCGTCCTCGAGCAGCCGGATTTGCCGAGTGATCACCGACGCCGCCGTATTGAGGCTGTCGGCTGCCGCGCGGATCGAGCCGTGCGTAAGCACTTCGTGAAAATACCGCAAACGCCGTTGATTCAGTTCACGCACCGTGTCCGTCCTCGGTTAAGTGTTGCCAAATGAGCAACGATAACCGACTTAGGTTGCTCTTGCTCTTCGGTTTTTGGCTGTTAATGATGAATTCATCCTAAGCACACCGGAGAACGCTCTTGTCCGCTATTCCTTCCACGCCTCTCACTGAACGGCACGCGGCGCTTTATCGCAAGCTGAACTGGCGGCTGCTTCCGTTTCTGCTGCTTTGCTACACGTTCGCGTACCTCGACCGGGTAAATATTGGTTTCGCGAAGCTTCAGATGCAAAGCGATCTTGGCTTCTCCGATGCCGTGTACGGTCTCGGCGCGGGTATTTTCTTCCTCGGCTATGTGTTGTTCGAAGTCCCCAGCAATCTCCTCTTGCCGAAGGTGGGCGCGCGCAAGACCATCAGCCGGATCATGGTGTTGTGGGGGGTGACTTCGGCGTCGATGGTGTTCGTGCGTTCGGAGCCGATGTTCTACACGATGCGGTTTCTGCTCGGCGTCTTCGAGGCGGGATTCGCACCCGGCATGATTTTCTACTTGACCTATTGGTACGGTCGCGCGCGCATGGCGCAGGTCATGGCGATTGTCATGCTGGCAGGTCCGATCGGTGGCATGTTTGGCGGCCCCCTGTCGACGTGGATCATGACGGCGTTCTCCGGCGCGCACGGCCTTGACGGCTGGCAGTGGATGTTCTTGATCGAGGGATTGCCGTGCGTGGTGTTCGGCGTGCTCGCGCTGTTTGTGCTCGACGACCGGCCAGCCGACGCACGTTGGCTGAGCGCCGACGAGAAGCGCCTGCTCGCCTCGGAACTCGATGCCCGGGGTGGCTCACATCATTCGTTCGCGCAGGTCGCCAAGGATCCGCGGGTCTATTGGCTCGCGTTGCCATACTTCTGCTTTATCTGCGGAATCTACGCGGTGAGCTTCTGGCTGCCGTCGATCATCAAGGCGGCCGGCGTGCGAGACACCCTGCAGATCGGCTTTTACTCGGCGATACCTTACGTCGCGGCGGCCGTCGCGATGCTGCTCGTCGGCCGCAGTTCCGACCGGCGCGGCGAGCGTCGCTATCACAGCGCAGTGCCCGCACTCATCGGTTCGGTGACGCTGGCGCTCGCCACGCTCTTCAGCAGCGATCTCGCGCTCTCGCTGACCTGCATGACGATTGCGACCGCCATGATGTGGGTCGCCTATACCGTGTTCTGGGCGATGCCGTCCGAATACCTCAAGGGCGACGCCGCATCGGGCGGCATTGCGCTCATCAACACCATCGGGCTGATGGGCGGTTTCCTGAGCCCGACGATCATCGGCTGGGCGCAGGGTGCGACCGGCAGTCTGCACGCCGGGCTGTACGTGATGGTCGCGCTGCTGGCCATCGGCGCCATCGTATTGATCGCGATGCGTCCGGCACGCACCGCTTGACGTCTGTGATGCCTGTGACGCCCGATCCCGCCCCCACAATCTCACCAGAGGTCTGATTTTGTCCCGTACCCCTCCGACCATTTTGATCGCCGGTTTCCAACACGAAACCAATACCTTTGCGCCGTCGAAAGCCGCTTACGAGAACTTCGAGCGTGGCGAAGGCTTTCCATCGATGTCGCGCGGCAGCGACGTACTCGCGCTGCGCGACGTCAACATTCCCGCCGGCGGCTTCATTCGAGCGGCGGAGGCTGCCGGATACGCGCTCTCGCCGGTCATCTGGGCAGGCGCGAGTCCGTCGGCGCACGTGACGCGCGACGCATTCGAGCGAATCGCGGGCGAGATCGTGGAGGCGGCGCGCACGCAGCGGTTCGATGCGGTGTATCTCGATCTGCATGGGGCGATGGTTGCCGAACATGTCGACGATGGGGAAGGCGAGCTGCTGGCGCGCGTACGCGAGGTCGTCGGCCCGAGCGTGCCCATCGTCGCGTCGCTCGACCTGCACGCGAACGTCACCGAACGAATGTTGCGCAGCGCGAATGCGCTCGTCGCGTATCGCACGTATCCGCACGTGGATATGGCCGAGACGGGGGCGCGTGCCGCCGATCTGCTTGCACGGTTGATATCGGGGGAAGGGCTGCATCGCGCGTCGCGGCGATTGCCCTTTCTCATTCCGATCAATGGCATGTGTACGCTGCTCGAACCATCGCGCGGGATGTACCAGCGCGTCGGCGAGGCGGAAGTGGGCGATGTCGTATCGGCATCGTTCGCACCCGGGTTTCCGGCAGCGGATTTTCCTGAATGCGGTCCGGTGATCTGGGCGTACGGACACGCGGCCGACGCCACGAATGCTGCCGTCGACGCGCTTTACCGGCGCATGATCGACGAGGAGTCTGCGTGGCGCGTCACGTTCCTGTCCCCCGATGCCGCGGTGCAAGAAGCGATGCGATTATCCGAAGGGGCGAGTCGTCCGGTCGTCATTGCCGATACGCAGGACAATCCAGGGGCGGGTGGCGATGCCAACACGATGGAGATGCTGCGAGCGCTTGTTCGTCATGGGGCTAAACGTGCTGCGATCGGCCTGATATACGATCCGGAGGCTGCGGCGTTAGCGCATCGCGCGGGCATAGGCGCGCAGATCGAGACGTCGTTGGGCGGGCAGTCGGGCGTGCCTGGCGATCAACCGTTCGTCGGCAAGTTCGAAGTCACGTTCCTCTCCGAGGGTCGGTGCCGCTATGACGGCCCCATGATGAACGGCATGCAAGCCGAACTTGGCCCGGTCGCGTGCTTGCGCATCGACGACGTGTTGATTGCGATCAGTTCCAGCAAGGCGCAGATGCTGGACCGCAATCTGTATCGCGTGGCGGGAATCCAGCCAGAGGAGATGCGCATTCTCGTGAACAAGAGCTCGGTGCATTTTCGCGCGGACTTCGAGCCAATCGCCGAGGCGGTGTTGGTGGCGAAGGCGCCGGGCCCCATGACCGCCGATCCCGCCGATCTGCCCTGGACGCGTCTCGCGCCCGGCATGCGCACCCGGCCCGGCGGTGAGCCTTTTGGCGGGTAGCGTCGGTGCTACACATCAAATTCCAGGACGGCTGGGCGGAAGGCACCATGCACGACACCGTCGTTAGGCTGGCCTGACGGAGAAATAGGCGAGAGGCATAGGGAAGGGCGATAGTCGCCCGTCCCGGACCACCGCTCGCTCTATGGCATCCGCGGCGACGCTTGCGGCGCCCGGTGCACCCGCCTTGGGTCTTCCGTGGCGTCGCCGCGTCGGATCATCTCGTCAATCTCAGCCCGCAATTGCTTGACGAGGACATCCACCGCCGCAAAGCATTTCCCGACGGAGGGCGCCACTTGTCGGTGCGCGACGATTCTGCGCCTGTCGCGATAGCGTATCCACGCGATGTACCCGTGATGCTCAAGCTCGAGCGCAGCCTCGATGTGGACGGACCGATAGGTTTCGATGGTTCTCAGGTTCATGCCCCCTCCTGGTAAATGCCGGGAAGATCTACGCGGCTTCGAGCTGGTGAATTTGCGTTCCCGCGTGAAGTCCCGCAATCAAGTCGCTCTCCGTAATCATTCCGATGACACGATTGCCGTCATCAACCACTGGAATATGGTGGTGCCCAGTCGTGGAGAACGTGGGCAGTAGGTCGAGAATGGAATCTGAGCCCTTTGTGGTACACACCTTGGTTGTCATCACCGAGCCGACCGATCGGGGGTTGTCCTTCCCGGGGAGAAGCCAACCGAGCGCGTTGCCAATGCTTTGCGGTCCGGCCGCACGTCCAAGCTCGCGATGGATGTCATACCGCGTCACGATGCCGACGATCCGATGATCGGTGTCGCGCACCGGAAGCGCCTTGATGGCGCGACGCTCCAGCAACTTGAGCGCCACCGAACAATCCGTCTCCTTGAGCACTGTCAATGGCGACTTCGTCATGATGTCCTGGCACGTCAGGCCGTGAAATGTTCGGCGGCAGGCGGCGAGTTGGGTTTCTCGCAGGAGCGCCTCCAGGTCGTCGATGTCCACGTCGATGAATTCATTTCGACGCGCCAGCACGGCTTCCAGGTCTTTACGCGTGAATCCGCCGCCGGCTTCCATCGAAGCATCCGCCGATTCCGTCGCCTTGACCTTCACCACGCGATGTGGATAGCGGTGCCCCGTGAGCGAGTGATAAATGATGGCGAGCGACACCAGCACCGTCGACTGCAGGGCAACGGGGGCAATGGCGAAGGCATAGCCCATTCCATGGATGCCGGCCCCGCCGAACACGGCGGTCAGTGCCACGGCACCGGCGGGCGGATGCACGCAACGCGCTGCAAACATCGCCAGAATGGCCACGGAAACGGCGATCGCGCCGGCAATCGGCACATTCGTAATGACGATGCCGCATGTGACGCCGACAACGGCGGCGATGACGTTGCCGCCAATCACCGACCACGGTTGAGCGAGCGGGCTGGCGGGTACGGCAAAGAGAAGCACCGAGGAAGCCCCCATCGGGGCGATCAGCAGCGGAAAGCGACTGGAGAATCCGGGGAATAGATGGATGGTCAGCCCGGCAATCGTCAGCGCTGCTGCTGCGCCCAGGCCAGAGCGCAGGCGTTCCCGTGCACTGAGGCCCGTGGCGTTCGGCAGAAACGCGCCTAACCATGCTTGCATCTGCTTTTGAGTCAACATACCCTTTCGAATTGTTATGGTGTGAAGGAAAAAGCGCCTCGCCGCACGAGTGACTTTGATCGGCTGGCCGTCCATGATTCTGCATCTGCGCGTCAATAGAGTCCAAGACGTGGTTGCAATGGTCCCGATAAGTTCAAGTTATGGAGAACCGCACCGTGGTCCCGCGTCAAATACGGTATTTGCTCGCTGTTGCAGAGCACAAGAACTTCACGCGCGCTGCGGACGCGTTGGGCGTTTCCCAGCCCGGGTTGTCGCAGCAAATCAAGCAGCTCGAGGACTACCTCGGCACGACGTTGTTTGACAGAACCGGACGGTCGATCCGACTCACCGATGCTGGCGAGACATACGTTGCGCATGCGCGCAAGGCGCTGTTCGAGCTTGAAGCCGGATGGCGGGCATTGCAGGAGGTTGAGGATCTGTCGCGTGGGGTACTTCGCGTGGCGTGTACGCCTTCATTTACCGAATCGCTGATGCCGAAATGGGTGCACTCGTTTCACGAGCACTATCCGAACGTCCACGTGTATATGTCGGAGATGTCGCTCGACGCCATCGAAGGCGCGTTGTGCGCGGACGAAAGCGACATCGGCGTTGGATTCACCGATGTTCGAACCGAAGGCATCCAGGTGACGCCCCTGTTCGAGGAGCGGGCAACGCTTGTCGTCAGCTCGACGCATCCACTGCGCTGCGCAGGGGTTGCCATCACATCGGCGCAATTGGCGAGCCTGCCGCTTGTGATGCTCGTCGAAGGTTTCGCCGCTAGAACGTATGCGGATGCGTATTTCCGAGCGCACAAAATCGCGCCCAACATCGCCATCGAGGCCAACTCCATCAGTGCGGTACTGAGAATTGTCCAGCTTGGGGGGATGGCCACCGTATTGCCCCAGGTCAGCGGGGATGTGCCGACAGGACTCTCGCATCTCGATCTGCCGGAGCCCATCACGAGCCGTACCGTGGCCATTCTGGAGCGGCAGCGGGTCCACCGAACCGCCGCCGCAAAGGCCTTTGCGAACATCGTGATGTCGTCGACGCGTCAGCTTGGGCTTGCGTCGTCCTTCATCGACGACGACCTTCGTCGGCCCGACGGGACTGTCGTCAGAACACCCCGGGAATGACGCGGTAACGCACATTCGCCTGATAGGCCCGATATTCCGGGTCGTGGGACAAGAGCCGTTCTTCCCGAAGCAGACGACCAATCTGAAGGGCGTACAAGCCGGCATAGACGAGCAGGTTGCGCCAACCGAAGTTCGTCGACAGAAAGCCTATGTCCGTGATGAAGTAGCCGAGATAGATCGGATGCCGGACAAGACGATAGGCGCCGCGGGTCACGATGCCCCGGTTTGCTGGCAAGATGCCGAACGACCGGCGCAACGACGCCTTGGCGAACAGTTGCCACAGAATGCCGGCACAACACAGGGTTGCGCCCACCGGCTCCGGAATAAGC
Source organism: Pandoraea cepalis (assembly GCF_902459665.1). Taxonomy (GTDB): domain Bacteria; phylum Pseudomonadota; class Gammaproteobacteria; order Burkholderiales; family Burkholderiaceae; genus Pandoraea; species Pandoraea cepalis. The sequence continues at coordinate 70,924 of NZ_CABPSL010000014.1, forward strand.
CGGATGCCCGGCGCCAGCTCGATAGCCAGGAAGTAGAACGTGCCGCCGACCGACAGCGCAATGCTCACCGGTCGCCAGTCGCGCTTCTCGGGAATGCGGGAAAACAGCGACAGACCGACGGTCAACGACGACGCAAGCGCAAGCAGCAGCACCGTCAGACGGGCGGGGTCCAGGCGCCATTGCAGGATGGCCGAATACGCAAAGATGCTTAGCAGCAGCGCGGAGCCCACGCGCACCGATATCTCCACCGCCATTTCACGCCACTGAGGTCGAGACTGCATGCCCGGTTCGTCATGGGACAACGCACCGTCCAGGGGCAGATCCACGTAGTTTTTGCTTTCCATGATCCAGGTCCTTGATGCTGGTCACGTCGGCACCTCGCGTGCCGGTCGTTTTTGCTCTGTCCCCCGCGCCGCAAACAACGCCGGGTGTTGCCGTCAAGCGATGCCGGTGTAGCTCCGGCGCAGGCGTCATCGTGGCAATGCCATGCCGGCGCTAATTGATCGAACCGGAAAGCGAAGGCAGCAACACCCGGTAGATCTGAAGGAACGCCGGGCCAAGCAGCACCAGCAGCAATGTCGGGAAGATGAAGAAGATCAGCGGGAACAGTAGTTTCAGCGCGATTTTCGCCGCGCGCTCCTCGGCCCGTAGCCGCCGCTTCATTCGCAAGGTCTCCGACAACACCCGCAACGACGCCCCGATGCTGGTCCCGAAGCGCTCGGCCTGAATCAGCATCGACACGAACGTATCGATATCCTCGACGCCCGTTCGCAGGCTCAGATTGCGCAAGGCACGCTCCTTTGAATAGCCCGACCGGAGTTCGAGCAACATCAAGTCGAATTCGCGCGCGAGCACCGCGCTGCGAACGTGGATTTCCTTCGCGACACGGGCCAGCGCCGCATCCAGGCTCAATCCCGCTTCGACACACACGGTCAACAGATCGAGTGCGTCCGGAAAATCCTCGAAAATCACACGTTGGCGCCAGGCGATTCGGCGCGTCAGAATGCCGTTCGGCAAATAGTAGCCGATCGCACCGAGCAACAACAGAACGCTTAGGAGCAGCGTGCGGTTGATCGTCGTGTAGTGCGTGCTCGCAATGTAGTAGCCGATCAACGGCAGCACCAGCGCCAGCAATGTCTTGGCCGCAAAGTAGAGCGCGGGCGCCGACGCATCGCGCCAGCCGGCGTTCATGAACTGCACCCGCAGGACGGAACTCTCCCACCCCTCTTTGGGCAACGAGAGTTTCGAGATCGGTTGCGACCATTCGGCGAGGCGCTCAATCCATTCGCGTGTGCCGGTTGGCTCGCCGGGCGCGTCCGCTGGCGTGCCGGCGCCGAGGGCCCCCACGCGAGCACGCGTTTTCGTTTTCTGGGGCCAGAACCAGATCGCTGCGACCAGCGCAATGCTGAACGAGATCACGAAGACGCCGACCAGCAGGACCATTTGGCCTTGATTGAGTTGTGGCATGACAGTTCCCCCGCCGTCGCCGTTCACACGCGGATGCGAATAATCATGCGCATCCACACCATTCCCAACGCCATCAGCACCAGCGCCACCACGGCCAGCTTGATGCCGGCGGGGTCGTGCCAGAGAATTTCAAGAAACGCCGGGTTGACCACCATGATGATGCCGGCGGCGCCGAACGGCAGCACCTCCAGAATATTGGCGGACAGACGTCCTTCGGCCGACAGCACCTTGACCTTTTCATACAGCTTGAGCCGCTCTCGCGTGAGCTCGGCGATGTTGCCCATGATCTCGGCGAGATTGCCGCCGCTCTCGCGCTGAATCATCACCGCAATGATGAAGTAGCGCAGATCGGCGACAGGCACGCGAGTCGCGAGGTTCAGCAGGGCGTCGTTGAGGCTGACGCCGTAGTTGATTTCGTCGAACATGATGTGGAACTCGCCGCCGATAGGGGCCGCCATCTCATCGCCGACCATCTCGATCGCCCCCGTGAACGCATGTCCCGCGCGCAATGCGCGGGCGATCATATCGGCAGCTTCCGGCAACTGGCGTTCGAGTTGCGCAAGTCGACGTCTGCGACGACGCATCACATACAGGACCGGCAAGCATGCCGCCAGCGGCCCCGCGATGAGCGCCAGGCGCCACGGCAGCGGCAATATCAGCACCAGGATCACTGCCCCGGCGCCCAGTAGCAGCATGAACGTCAGCAGGCGGCTCACCGACCACGAAAGCCCCGACTGTAGGATGAACAGATCGAGACTGTGGACCCGCGGCATGCGCATCAGAAGCTGTTCCAGTCTCGGCGAATCGCTCAGCATCCGCGTCTTCAGGATCGACGTGTGCTCCCGGTCGACATGGCCACCGGCCGAGAGCGAGCGAATGCGCGACTCGATCCGTTTGGCGGCCGCGCTGTGCTGGTTGCTCCACCACTGATAGACGGCTTCGATGGCCAGTACCACGGCCGCGAAGAGCAGAATCGCGAAAATGTAGAAGTACGGACTCATCGTTTCCTCCCACTGCGGGACGCCTGTCGGGCGCGGGTATCGTCACACTTCCAACCGGCGCGACGGATCGTAGATGGCATCCGGCAAAGCGACGCCGAATGCCTGAAGGCGCTCGGAGAACTTCGGACGTACACCGCTGGCGACGAAATGACCTTTCACCTCACCATTGCCACCGACCCCCGTCCGCTTGAACGTGAAAATCTCCTGCATGGAGATGATGTCGCCCTCCATCCCCGTGATTTCCTGCAGGCTGACCAGCCGACGACGTCCATCTGTGAGGCGTGCCGTCTGCACGATCACAGTGATGGCCGAAGCGATCTGCTGACGCATCGCCTTGGGCGGTAGTTGCAGGCCCGACATGCTGATCATGTTTTCCATTCGGGTCAGGGCATCGCGCGGGGTATTCGCGTGGATCGTGGCGAGCGACCCCTCGTGACCGGTATTCATGGCATTGAGCATGTCGAGCGCTTCCGCTCCGCGCACTTCGCCAAGGATGATGCGATCAGGGCGCATCCGCAACGCGTTGCGGACCAGCGTGCGCTGCGTGATTTCGCCCTTGCCCTCGATGTTCGGCGGACGCGTTTCGAGCCGCAGCACATGCAACTGGTGCAACTGCAGTTCGGCGGCATCTTCGATGGTCACGATGCGTTCGTTGTCCGGGATGAAGCTCGAGAGGATATTGAGCAACGTTGTCTTGCCGCTGCCCGTGCCGCCTGAGATCAGCATGTTGACCTTGGCGTGCGTCAGCGCGGACAGTACTTCGGCCATCGGCTCCGTGAGTGTGCCGAGACGGACGAGGTCGGTCATCTGCAACGCGGTGGTGCCGAAGCGGCGAATCGACAACAGCGGACCGTCAATCGCCGACGGGGGAATGATGGCGTTGATACGCGAGCCATCCGGCAGGCGGGCGTCGACCATCGGACTCGATTCGTCAATGCGGCGCCCCACGCGCGAAACGATCTTCTCGATGATCTTCATCAGGTGCGCGTCGTCGTAGAACGTCACGGCCGTCGATTCGAGCTTGCCGAAGCGCTCGACATACGTGCGTTTGTGCGTGTTGACGAGAATGTCGGAGATGGTCGGATCGCGCAACAGGGCTTCGAGCGGCCCCAGGCCGAACATCTCGTCGTAGATGTCGCCGGCGAGCTGCCGGCGTTCCGCGTCATTGACGAGCACGTTCTGCTCGCTCACCACACGATCGATCAACTGCACGAGTTCGTGTTTGACTTGCGTGTCCGACAGGCGTGCGAGCTTTTCCAGCTCGACGCGTGCCAGCACCATCTCGTGCATCTTGCGCTTGAGCTCACCGTAATGCGGCCCGATGCCGGAGGCGACCTGGAGCGGTGCAGCCATACGCTCCGACGACGTGGCCGGACTCAGCAAAGACGGGGCGTCGAGGATTGGCGACATGATGATCTCCCAGAGGCAAAGTTGCGACGATCAAACGAGGGTGGGCCGCCCGGCCGACGCCTTGCGGAAGAGCTTGCCGATGAACGAACCGCCATTCGCCGGCGCGATGCCTGCGCTCGCGTGGGCGCCCGCCATGGTCGATGCCAGACCGCCCAGTGCCCGGGTCAGGGCACTGCGCTTGAACAACTTGAGCACCGGCACGCCCTGACTGGTGGCGGCGGCAGCGACGGCGCCATCGTCGGGCAACACCACCAGTGCCGGCTTGCCGATGACCTTCGCCACCTCCTTGGCCGCGACGGCATCGTGCCGTCCGGCCCGATTGAGCACGTAGTGGACCGTGTCCATGGCGACGCCCTGACGGCGCAGCAAGTCGAACAGCCGACGACTCGCCCGCAGGAATGGCATGTTCGCCCGCAGGACCACGTAGATGTGATCGCTACGTTGCAATGCATAGAGGGTGAGTGGGTTGAGGATCTGGCCGATGTCGAACACCACAAGGTCGTAACGGCTTGCGGCTGCGGCGAGAATGCGCTTCAGGCAAGCTTCCGTCACACCGAGCGCGGCGACCGGATCGCCCGCGCCGGCCAGGACATCGAAGCCGTCATCGACGTGCGTCACGCACCCTTCGAGGAACGAGGCGTCGATGCGATCGGCTTGCGCGCAAACGTCCGGCAGGGTTGTCGGCGGCGTCTTGTCGCTTATCAGGAACGCCGCGTCGCCGAACTCCTGGGCGAGATCAATCAGCAGCACGCGGCTGCCGGTCTGCACCGAAAACTGATAGGACGCATTGCTCGCCACGAAGCTGGTGCCGGCTCCGCCCTTGCACGACATGAACGAGACGGCGCGCATCGGGTGCGGCGCATCGTGCCCGTGCTGCATCGACGCCCGGGCGAGGGCGTCGGTCAGCGCGTGTTGATCGACCGGCCAGGGCAGCACGTCGCGGGCGCCGGCGCGCATCGCCGAAATCAGCAAGGCGGGTGACGACTCGGCCGACACGAGGATGCAGATCAGTTTCGGCAACTGCTGGCAGAGCATCTGAATGTCGTGCAGTTCACCCTGTTGCATGCCTGGCAAATCGATCACCGCGACATCATGCTCGCCCAGCCGTGCAGCCGACGTGAGCAACTGGGCCGGTGTGGCGAGCAGCGTCGAGCAATCGTACTCGGGGCGGTCGCGCGCGAGGCGGGCGATCAACGCCAAACGGTCCGATGCTTGCGAAACGAGCAATACTTTCAGCATGATGGCCTCGTCTGTCTTTTTGCGATGTTCAACTGCACACGTTCCCACCGGACGCGCTGGTCAGGCTTTCGCGTGGCAACGTCGTAGTGAATGGGGGCAACGTGACCGAAATCGGGACAAAGGGAATAAAGGTGTTGACGGTTAGCCCTGTGTAGCTGACCGTGACGAGCGAGCAACTGCTCGTGTCGCAACCCGACGGCGTGTACGCCACCTGGATATTGGCCGTGGCGAGTTGTGGCATGAGACTGATCATCTTGCTCTGCACCGCGCTCGCGCCCACATCGCAGACGACCGCTACGCGTGCCCCCAATCGCGCCGCTTCCGCAGCGGTATTCCAATAGAAGAGAATGCGCGCGAACTCCATCAAGCCGATCAGCAAGGTAATGAACAAGGCCGACACAATGGCGAATTCGACGGCGGCCGCACCGCGCTGGGGGTCGCGCCGACAGGATAGGCGAGGGGGCTTCATAGCACTTGCCTCATGACGGTCTTGATATCGCCGAACGTCAGACCGGAGAAGTTCAGGATCGCCTGGATCGGCGAGTACTGATATCCCGAAATTTTGACCGACACCAGATTGATGGTGCCGACCGACGTGCCCGCGTTGCTGTTGTTGGTGGCGTCATACACCATGTAATTGGCGTAGGTCAGGTCCTGGCAGCTTGGCGCGGTGGTGCTGCTGCGATCGCAGACGACGACGTTCGATGTCGTCAGATTGCCGATCAGCGGCGTTCCGGTGCAGCCGGTATTGCCATACACGGCCAGGCATTTGGCCCCTGCGAGGGGGTAGTTCGGGTCTATCGGTGAGAATTCGGACAGATAGCGCGTGGCGTTGCGAACCGATTTCGTCAAGGTGTCGTACTGGTAGATGGCGTGTCCCATCTCGACCATCCCGCCGAATAGCCCGAGCAGCACGGGCAGCACGAGACCGAACTCAACCGCGACCACACCGCGCTGATTTCCGTGACGATGACGCAGGGGTGTCATGGTCGCCTCCTATTGCACGAGAACCGGCACCAGCGGCCCGACCGCGCCGACCGCCCCAGGCGTGCCTTGCGTCGCGCACGGGCTGCCGACATCGCCCGCTTTGCCGCGGTACTCGAGATGGACCGAGTCGATGTTGCCGCCCTGTTGCATCGGATCGAGCATCAGCACGCAGGCCCAGCCTGTGAGCGTGAATATGGCACCGCCGCTGCCGGTCCCAGGGTTCGAGCAGTCGACCATCGGCGCTATCGGCAACCGCCGATCCGCGCCCGCCTGATAGACCGACTTCGCCGCGGCGGTTCCTTTGGTCTTCAGCCCGGTGGCCGTATCGCCCTGATACGCCGCGTTGTTTTTGCGCTGTGTCACGAAATCGCTGTAGGCGTTCGCCTGCGCGCTCCACGTCTTGGCGTCATAGGCGAAGCCTGTGAAGTCCGTGGTGGACGTGCCATCGTTGGGCGGTGTCCCGCCCTGGTAGATGCCGAAGCGCGTGTTGTAGGCGGTATCGAGCGACGCCTTGTTGCCCGCGGTGCCGACCGTGGTGCCCACCACGGGCAGGTTGCATTGCCCCGACCCCGTGAGTTCGCCCGAGAGCGACGGCGTGCCGCTGTTACCGCTGCCGGTCAGGTTCGCCCAGCCGAAATCGCCGCCCGCATAAGTCCCGGTGGAGCTGTCGCCCTTGCCCACCAGCCATTGGCCGATGCTGTAGCTGATTGCCGGCGAGAATTTCGACGGATCGCAAACGAAGACGGGGATCGCACATGTCGTCTGCGCCGAGGTCGTGGTGGCCACGGCGCGTGCCGACACAGAACCGGGGCCGATGCTGACACCCGGCAGCACGTTGAGCACCTCGATGAGCCAGTTGGCGATGCCGCTCATCGAGGTGGTGCATTGCACGTACTTGATACTGGCCAACGATCCGGTCACGCTGCCCTTGTCGACATAGGCGCCGGTCGCCGTCGTGCTGTACGTCACGCTGCTATCTACCGTCATGGTCACGGGGGTCGACTGGAACAGGGCGGTATTGATATGCCCGGCGGCGATGCCGGCGGCTTCGGACACTGACAGCGGGGTTGCGCCGGTCAGGTCTCGCGCGGCCGACAGCGCGCACGCATCGGCGCTGTTTTGCAGTTCGCTGCGTGTGACATAGAGCTTGCCGAGATCAAGCGCGAGACCGGCGAAACCGATCAGGACCGCCAGCATCAGCCCCACGACAATCGCGATGGCGCCGCCTTCGCGTCGCGGCATCCGACCTCGGGCACGGCGTCGAGTAGGGAGGTTTCGCATGATGAGCAGGCCTCGCTTGAGCGTCAGGGTGATGGAGTGGTGCGCGACGGTCGCGCCTGTCGCGCCCGCCGCACACGCAGCGTTATGAGTGCGTGAGGAACGTGTTACGGACGCGCTACTGACCGGTATCCCCGGACGGCGCCGACATGGGCGAGCCGCCGCTGCTTACTCCGATGACGAACGGGCTGGCCGTTGGCGTTGGCGAGCGCAGCGACTTGTCGTAGTTCTTCATCGCGGCCACGGCGGCACGACCGTCTGTGCCGCGCGCGTCGTCATCCGTCGGCGGCCCGGGATGAATGATCTGGGCGTGCATGACATTTCTCACCGACTCGCCCATATGCGCATCCCAGATCGGCGATGAACTCATGCAGCCGGCAAGCGTGAGGCAAACCGCAGTGCTCGCGCCAATGGCGGCGCAGCGCAACATCATCGTGGTGACTGTTTTCATGATGGTTCCCCAGGATCACGGGTCTCAATGGGTATAAAGCTGGCGCATCGGATCGATCGACGCGGTGTGTTGGGGCGTGCCGACCTCGGGCGCGACGCTCACGTCACCGCGCACGGCGTTCGGCGCCGGCTTGGCCGGGACACTCGATAACGAAGCATCGCGCGCCGCGTTCACCGACGGACTGGCGCCATCGGCGGGCCGGGTGACGGGCGTCGGTTGCAAGCTCGACGGCGGCACGCCTGGTTGCGGCGGCGGTGCGGCGGGCGTGTCTTGTGCCGGGGATTGCGCCGGGGCAGGGGCCTGGACGGGCGCCACTTTGCGACGTCCTTCCATATTGCCGGTGGCGTAGACGTCGATGGCGCTGGGCGTGGTAAAGCTGTCCGTCGGCAATGGCGGGGTTGACGCCGTGCGCAGAGGCTTCACGAGATGCGGCGTGATGATGAACACCAGTTCGGTCAGGTCGTTCTGGAACGACGTGCTGCGCATCAGCGCGCCGAGCACGGGGACTTCGCCGAGACCCGGGAACGCTTTGAGCGCACCGCTCACGTTGTTCTGCAGCAGGCCGCCGATGGCGAACGTCTCGCCGTCGCGCATCTGCACGGTCGTGGATGCGCGGCGTGTCGTGATCAGCGGCAGGATGTTCACGCCGCTGACATTGGTGGACGTGAGCGTCACGCCCGTCGGCGACAGCTCGGAGACTTCCGGTGCCACCTTCAGGTTGATGCGGTCGCCGTCAAGCACGGTCGGCAGGAACCGCAGGGCCACACCGAACTCTTCTTGCTGAAGCGTGATCGTGGTGGTGCCGTTGGAGCTGCTCTGCGGCACCGGGATGAAAATTTTCCCACCGGACAGGAAGCTGGCTTCTTGTCCAGACAGGGTCACCAGATTCGGTTCCGCGAGAATCTTCACGAGGTTGTCGGTCTTCTGGGCATCCAGTTGCATATTGAGCGGCAGCCGGTTCGATTTTGACGCCGACAGGAGGGTCCCCGCGCCCGACAGCAGGCTGCTCACGATCCCGCCGGTCCAACTCCCGAAGCCGCCCTGCAGGTTCAGTGCCGACCCCATCTGGTTGATGAGGGTTTTGGAGACCTCCGCGACCTTCACCTCGAGCATGACCTGTTGCGGCGCGTCGACCGACAGCATGTTCAGCACGTTGCCTTCGGTTTTGCCGCGCTTGGCGTACGCCTTCGCGATCTCGACCACCTGCTGGGCGGACGCGGCGCTCGAGACGCGTCCCGCCAACACCAGGTCACCCCCCGCGCTCGTCACACGGACGTTTCGTTCGTCGGGCATCAACTGTGCGATCGACGATTGCAAGCCGCCGGCATCGCTGTTGACGGCGACATTGATCACATCGCAGCCGCCGCTGCGTCCCTGCACGATCATGTTGGTCGTGCCGACCGCGAGACCGAGCAGGTACATGGTCTTGGGCGCCACCATCGCGGCCTGTACCACCGTCGGATCGCCGAGCGTGCGGTTGCGCACCGGCTCGTCGAGCTGAAGTATCGTCGACTTCCCGATCGGTACGGTGACGTCGCGTGTGCTCCGCAGATTTCCCGTGCAGTTGGGGCCGCGCACGTTCACGGCCGGTTGCACCGGCGCCGTCGGCGCCATGCTGATCGTCATCTGCACCGGCCCGCCGGCGGCGACCGGTTTGCCGGGCGAGGATGTCCCGTTGGCAATCACACCGTACTCCGCAGCAGTCTGCGCCCCGGCGTGCGACATCGCGGCGAGCGCGCAACAAGCGACCGCGGCGATGGCCATGCGGCGAGCCTGACAGGTTTTGCGAATGTTTTTCATGATGTTCCCCGGGGTAGCGCGCCTTGGCGCGCAGTTCGGCATTGCCGTGTGACTCGTGACAGCGTTGACAGGCCTGTTGTAATTAGAAGCACTCCACGCCGCCGTGCGCGCCCGACAGCACACCCACGCAGTCGCCCGCGCGGGCCGGCGCGGGCCGCGAAGGCTTGCGTATCACCGCGGCACGCACGGGCTCACGGGCAGCGACTGGCGGTGCCGCCACCGGTTCGTTCAGCAGCGTCATCTTGGTCGCGCCTGTGGTCGCCAATGCCGCGCCGTCGACCTGGTTGCGCAGTACCAGCGACAACGTGCCGACACTGCGCGCGAGGTCGAGCTTTTCGGCCTGCTCGGGCGTGACTTCGAGCGTTACGGCGTTGACGACCTTCGGCGCGGTATCGTCGCGGCTGACTTGCTGTGCCACGGCGAGCACCAGGATCTTCTCCAGCACGATCTTGGAAATGCTCTGATCGGTCGGCCCTTTGCGCTCGGTCTCGCTGGTGTTGACGATGACGTCGACGTAGTTGCCGGGCAACGCGAAGCCGGCCACGCCGACCACGTCGTTGACTCTCACCGTGATGGCTCGCTTGCCCTCGCCGATGACCGCCGACAGACCGCCCTTGGTCCCCAGCGGGGCGAGCTTCGATTCGAGAATCGGCTCGCCGCGCTGCATGCCGACGCGCGCGACTCGGCCATCGAGCAGCTTCGGATCGTGGAACGCCCCTTGTGGAATGCTGTCGGCGGGCCAGTTGGTCATCTTGATGAGTTCGGTGTTGAGGGGCTGGCCGAGGCTGACGTCGCCGGCGGCTACGGCAACGGAGGTCACCGAAGCCGCGGACTGACGCGACAGCCATTGGGCGGCAAATACCACCGAGGCCAACCCGGCCACGATGGCGATCAGCAACATCGATAACGCCTTCGGGTTTTTCATGATCGTTGCTCCTCAGTGATGATCGAACGGTGTGGCGAAAGGGGCGTCGCCAAGTGAGCGCATGCCATCGTCCTGCCAGCTTCGACGTCCCCGGTGATTCATGTCGAAGTAACGGCGCCATGCATCGTCGAGCAGGTCCGCGGTGACCGTCATCGCGCTTTCCATATAGCGACACTCAGCTTCGACCTGCAGCAGCAAGTCGCGCGGGTAGCAGGCCATCAGCGGCGTGGCGGACATGCCATGGAGCTTTTGCGTCAGGTAGTCGAAGGCATCCTCCCCCGCGACGAGCCCAAGGCGCCGGCATTCGGCATCGAAGATGCGGCGGTAGGCGTCGGGCTCCATCGCGCCCACGTAAAGCTTGCAGCCCAGCCTGCGCAGGAACGGTTCGTCGCAAAGCTCCCACGGATTGAGGTTCGACGAAAACACGGGCCATACGTCGAACGGCACGATGAAGCGACGTCCGGTGTGGAGCGTATGGACATCGATGTTGCGATCCAGTGGCACGATCCAGCGATTGGCGAGTGCCTGGGGCGGCGCCATCTGCCGGCCGAAGTCATCGATGATGTAGATGCCGCCATTCGCCTTCATGTGCGGGGGCGCCTGATAGAAGCCGGTGGAGGCGTCGTAGCAGACCTCCAGCATGTCGAGCGTCAGCTCGCCGCCCGAGATCACGAGCGGGCGCTCGCACCAGAGCCAGCGGCGGTCCCGCAGGTGCGGCTGACCGGCGATAGTCGCGTCGGCCACCGGAACATGCACGAGCGGATCGAACACCTGGATGACCTCGCCCGACACCGAGATGGCGAAGGGGATCGGCGCCGCGCCTTGAAGCAGCGTGCCCAGGCGCTCGGCCAGATAGGTCTTGCCGCTGCCTGCCGGACCGAACAGCATCAGGGGGCGTCCGGCGTTGAGCGACGACGCGATTTCATCGAGCAAGCGAGCATCCAGCGTTGTGCCCTTGAAAGCTTGTTTGACGAACGTGCGCTTGACCTGCAATTTGCGCACCGAGTGGGCCTTGACGGACGTTACATAGGCGTCGAGCGTCACCGGTGCCGGGCCGACATAGCTGCACAGGTTCATCGCTTCGCGTGCTCGCGCATGGCCGGCATCGGTCAGCCGAACGTGAACGTCCGCGTCCAGGGCGCCCCGATGGGTGATTTCCATCAGGTGTTCGCGCACGGTGAAGGCGATCAGCTCGTCGAGCACGCTCAGCGGTAGCTTGAGACCGTCCATCAGCGCCAGCAGCGTTGTCTTGCCGCTGACGAAGCAGGATTTGCTGACGAGATCAACGAGAAACGACATGTCGAGTCCCGTATCCGCCACCGACCGGAGCGCGGGCGCGGCGTTGGCGCCTGCCTCGTGGCCGTTCGCAAAATGCGATGGCGTCAATGGCGACATGCCGTCGTTGCCTTGCGGCGTCGTCGAATCGGTTACGCTGTGTTGATCCATGATGCGTACCCCGTGACTGTTTCCGTGGAGTTCAGGCCTGTGCGAACAGGACGCCAATCGTGCCCAGCGCGATCGCCAGTCCGTAAGGAATGGCGCCGACCGATGCGGCAGCCCTCCCTGGAGCCGGCGCGTCGTACCTGCGCGGCCCCCATTGGCCGACGATGGCGCGGGTATTTCTGAACAGTTGCACGGCGTTTCCGTGCAAGAGCGACAAACCGATGCTCCAGACGCCGCCGAGCACGAAGGTGGCGATCGCTACATCGAAGGCCTGATGTGCACCGATCCATGCGCCGACGGCCATCATCAGCTTCACATCGCCGGCGGCCATGCCGCGCAGCAGATAGAACGGCAGGAACATCGCCAATCCAGTCAGCCAGCCAAGCGCCCAAGCGGCGCTCCCGTCAAGCCAACCGTGGGCCCAAATCTGCATCGCCAGCGCGGCGAGCCATGCGCTCCCGACCAGGCGATTGGGAATGCGTCGGGATTGCCAGTCGCAGGCGGCGGCCACGACGACCAGCGTCACCGCGCCGAATGCGCTCACGTTCGGTGCCATGAAAGGGCTGTCGAGCATGATCGTTACCTCGCCTATCGTTCGGAATCCGCGGCTCGCACTTGCGAGGGGAAATATTGCGGGTGACCGGGGGGAAGCGGGGTTCGCTCCTTGAGGTCACCCGCCTTGATATCGGCTCGCTCACGCATTCGCCGACTTCAGCGCGGAACCGATCGTGCTGAATGTCGAATTGAGCTGACTGCCGACGACTCCGACCGAAACGAGGATCACGACGGCGATCAACGCGGCGATGAGTCCGTACTCCACGGCGGTGACGCCGCTTTCGTCCTGGATGAAACGTTGGCAAAACTTGACGATGGTTTTCATGACAATCTCCTTGCACTTGAGGTGGCGGGATATCCTTCGTTGGCACGACGGATTGGGAATGAAGGGCTGCGGGATGCGTTAGGGCAGCCCTTCGAAAGCAGTGACGTGACGGCACGACCCCGAACACGGGCGACACCGTGACGTGCTAGACGAGAGGTAGCAGGGACGTGGCGCGTAGCGCGGCAAGGCATCACATGCCGCCGCACGTTGCAAGGCAGGCTCGCCGAAGGCGCAGGGCTTGCGTGCCCGTACGGAAGCCCTCGGCGATCTGCTGACAAGCATGGATCGGGTCCACACATTTTCTAATCCCCCTAACGGGCGACCGCATGGCTTGACGACTTCGCCTGCGGCTATTCGCCGGCGCCGCCTCATCCTGCGAGATCCTCATCTCGCTCGGACCGGAGGGGCCTGCCGCGTACGGCTACGATCCTCAACCGGTCCGCCCCGTGATTGAGCGGCACGCCAGGGACTGAGCAAGAGACAGGCCAGCACCCCCCGGGAGGCTGATTCGGCGTGCTTCTCACGGGGGCGTTGCCTCAGCGCAGGGCTGCCAACCTAGGAATGTTTCGCGAAAAATGTTTCAGAACTGAAACATGCAAGCGCAAACCCTGCCGTTTCCACGCCTTATTCGCTAAATCGATGAAACGTGGTTTTTAGCTTTTTTCTAGTGGAAACCCTTTGTTCTCTTCCGGAAAGTAAGGGGGACTACGGGTCGGGAAATCAGCTAAATACATTCACCGATATCTGTATTGAATAAGGGGTATCACTGACAAAAAATGATCCCATTGATCCCATGAATTTTTTTCTTGAAATAACCATGAAATCCAACAGGCAAGCCAATCTTCACGGGATTGAACGTGTGACGATGATCTGGATTAGACACTGGTATTCGTTATTTGTTAGAGGTTGCTGGGAATCCTTAGCCAACCTAAAAGATGGGGTATAGAAAGCTGCAGGAAAATGAAGCAAATTTGAAACGCGCAGTCGTCAATTGACCTAAGCAGAAGATTATTTGGGAGAAACACTGACTTGATATTTGTTTGGGAAGCAGCAAACAATGGTTTTCATAAAGCGCACGACATCCCGAGCCGTCAGCAACGACACTCGCCACGCGCTGCACCGTGGCGATGCACAGTCAAATGAAAAACGAAGCGGCATCGGTTTCACGCAAACGTAGCGTTGAAGTGATCTTTCGGGGATTCAGCATGAAGGCCAGACGCCGGACGGACGTCCATCGTGCGCGCACGGTCATGCGGACCGGCATCGGGTCGTCCGCACGCGGCAGCGGCGCCGCGCCGCCGCATTGGCTCGATGTGCGGCGCTTGAGGCTATACCCTCTCACTGCCCTGATTTGCTACGTCATCCTGGTAATGGGATGGATCGTCCGTCGATCCATCCTTCATCAACCCGATGTACCGCCGCTCGCCCTCGACTTCCTGCCGTTCTGGAGTGCTTCCTATCTGGGGCTTCACGGGCACGCGCTGGACGCCTATGACGTCATCAAGTTGACGCGGATCGAGACCGTCGTCGAACCGTACATGCGCGACCTGAACGGGATATTGCCGTGGTTGTATCCACCCACCATGCTGCTGTTGGTGCTGCCGCTTGCGTGGTTGCCGTACTGGATGGCGTATGGGGTGTTTGCGATTGCCGCGTTGCTGCTGTTCATTCGTGTCGTGCGTAAGATCGCGCCATGGCCACAGGCGATTTGGCCGATCCTTGGGTTCCCCGGCATTGCGTTGGTCCTCGTCGCCGGGCAAGCCGCCTGCCTCACCGCCGGACTCGCCGGGCTTTCGCTCTGGCTCTTGCGTCGGCACGCCGGGTGGGCTGGGGTTTGTGCGGGCTTGCTGTTCGTGAAGCCGCATCTCGCCATTCTTTTTCCGTTGGCCTTTCTTTGCTGCCACGCCTGGCGCGCGCTCGCGGCATGCCTTGCAACCGTCGTGGCAACCTGGCTGCTCAGCCTCGTGGCGTTCGGTCCGGACACCCTGCTGGCGTTCCTGCACGGTGTACAGGCGGCACAAGGGACGGTTGCCGAGGGGCAAGCGCATCTCTTCAGGATGCCGACCGTTTTCATCATGGTCCGCATGATGCATGCGCCGATATGGGTCGCGTATGCCTTGCATGCCGTGTCGGCGCTAGCGGCGGTCGCGGTCGTCGCGAATGCCTGGCGCAAGCCGTGCGCCTATCCCTTGCGCGCCGCCGCGCTCGTTACCGCCAGCCTGCTGATCAGCCCTTATCTCTATGACTACGACATGGTGTGGCTGGGGCTGGTGATCGCGTGGCTATGTGTTCACGGCGTGACGCGTGGCTGGCAGGTCGGCGAACGCGAGTGGCTGGTGGTGCTCTGGCTTGCGCCGTTGCTGGGCCTCGTCGTGGTGGATTTTGTCGGCTTCCAGTTCCTGCCGTTCGTCACCTTGACGACCCTCGTCGGCATCCACCTCAAGATCCGTTCCGGAGCACAGGCAGTCCTTACACCACCGATCGGCGGGGTGGCGTCATGAACTGGCTTCGGATCAATGTCTGCGTTGCCTTGGCCGCCGCCATCGGATTGGCCGTGCTGCGGATCGGTATCGTCCCGGGTAGCCTCGTCCTGCCGGCAATGGCCTGCGTGACGCTTGCCGGCGTGTGGCTTGTCTACACGCGTTATCGCCCGGACGAACGGATTCGCACCGCGTGTTCCCAGGTCATCCTCCTGATCGTCTTCAGTCATGTCGCGGCACTGCTCAGCTATGTCGTGGTCGCGACCGATGCGCCGCTTGTCGATGTCACCCTCGTGAAAATGGATGCCTGGCTGCATTTCGACTGGCCGGCCTGGCACGCGTTTGTGCGTGCCCATCGACCGCTGTCACTGGCGCTCGCGCTCGCCTACGCCAGCGGCATGCTGCAGATCGCTTTCGTGGTGGTGTTCCTCTCGCTGACCGGGCGGTTGGTCGAGGTGCGCGTGTTCTCGACGGCCATGGTGTTGTCTTGTCTGGTGACGATCGCCGTCTCGGGCATCGTGCCGGCGGCCGGCGCTTTCGTGCATTTCGGTGGAGACCCGGCGAAGCTCGCCGATCTGACTCATTTCGACGCGCTTCGACAGCATCGACTCGCGGTCGTCGATCTCGGGCAACTTCAGGGACTGATCTCGATACCGTCCTATCACGCGGTGCTGTCGGTCCTGCTCATCCACGCTGCCCGTGGATCCCGGCGGCTCGCTCGGGTGTTCCTGCCCTTGAACCTGCTGGTGATTGTGTCTGCCATCAGCGAGGGTGGTCACTATCTGGTCGATATTCTCGCCGGCATCGGCGTCGCTGTGCTCTCCATCCTCGTCGCGCGTCGTCTCCTTGGCGTCGTGCCGGAGACCACGATGGCGACGCGTCATGTCATCGTGCGCTCAAGCGGCGCCGTGCCGCCCATCGGCCCTTCGGAACAGGGAGCCCCTCATGTCCAAATCCACGGATAAAAAGCGGATATCGCTCGTCGTGCCGTGCTTCAACGAGAGCGAAGCCATCGACCCGTTCTTCCGAGGCATATTGCCGATTATGGAGGGCATGACATCGATCGCTTTCGAGATTGTTTTCGTCAACGACGGCAGCCACGACGACACGCTGGAGCGACTTCTAGCCTATCGTAGACGCGACGCTCGCATACGCGTCATCGACCTGACGAGAAACTTCGGCAAGGAAGCCGCGCTCACTGCGGGTATTAGCGAAGCGACCGGCGATGCGGTCATCCCGATCGACGTCGACCTGCAGGACCCGCCGGAGTTGATGGTGCGGATGGTGACGTTGTGGCAGGAGGGCGCCGACGTGGTCCTCGCCAAACGTGCGAACCGCGCTTGCGACCCTTACCTCAAACGGGTCACGGCGGGCATGTACTACCGTGTCCACAACTGGCTTTCCGATGTGAAGTTGCCGGAGAACGTTGGCGACTACCGTTTGATGGACCGCCGTGTGGTGAACGCGCTCAAACGTTTGCCCGAGCGACGCCGATTCATGAAGGGATTGTTTGCGTGGGTCGGATATCGCACTGCCGTCATCGAGTACGAACGCCTGCCTCGCAGCGCGGGTCAATCGAAGTTTTCGGGATGGCGCTTGTGGAACTTCGCGCTTGAGGGCATCACGAGCTTCAGCACGTGGCCGCTGCGAAGCTGGACCTACGCGGGGCTTTCCATTGCACTCATCGCCTTTTTGTATGGATCGTTCATCATTGTTCGCACCTTCATCCTCGGTATCGATGTGCCGGGCTATGCGTCGTTACTGAGCGTGCTCCTGTTCATGGGGGGCATCCAACTGATCGGCATCGGTGTCGTGGGCGAATACGTGGGCCGAATTTACGACGAATCCAAAGGGCGGCCGGTGTACCTGGTGCGGCACCGGTATCAGGGCAGCGGCAAGGTGAGCCAGCTTCCCACGCAGGCGCTGCCGCGCGCTCGCCAAGCCACGACACGCCTGCGTGAACATCGGTCGCACACGGTCGCCGCGAGGCATTGGGGCACGCACTGAGCGTTTAGCGATACGTCCAGTGGCGATGCATTAGGTACGTGACGGGTGGCACTGTCGCTACGACCGTGGCAATGCCGAGCCATGCGGCGCCTCCCATTGTCGCGACGGCGTGCGCAATCGCCGTGGTCATGCTTAGCCCGACCAGTGACACCAACGCGAAGCGGACGGCGTTGGCGTGATCGATACGCGAGGAGAAGCTCCACAAGGTGTTGAGCAAATAGGAGCAGATCGTTGCGATGCAAAACGCGGCGGCGTTCGCGAACGTTGGTCCGACCGGTGTCGTCGCCAGCAACGTCGCCGCCGTTGCCACGTGCACGCCGGTCGATGCCATGCCCGACATCCCGAAACGAACGAAACGCCCCTGCATCACCGGGGTCATGCGCTAGGGCTTCGCGCGGAGCACCGCCAGCAGCGACACGCCGAACGGCAGGTCGATGAAGGGCAGGATCCAGCGCTCGGCACTGAAGATCCGATACAGCGAGGTGTTGAGCCACGGTGCCGGGACGGTGGTGCCGGAGGCGATTGGGGCGTGAAGGAGCCGATCTTTCATGCGCGCGACGACCGCCAGGGGGAACAGGGCGGTGTTGAAGTAGGTCACGCGCTCGATGGCGAGCCCGGCGGATTCAACGGTCTTTCTCAACGTCTGCCGGCTGTAGCGCCGATGATGGTGCAGCATCACGTCATGCTGGCTCCACATCCATGCGTTCGCGGGCACGGAAACCAGGACGGCGCCGCCTGGCGCGAGGCGATCGCGGACGCATTGCAGCGAAGCGACATCGGGCCCGATGTGTTCCAGGCAGTCGAACAGGCAGACCAGATCGAAGCGGGCGCCCCCGAAGGGCATGTCGTCGGGGCAGTGCCCTTGCCGAATGTCGAAGCGTCCACCGGTCTTTCGACGGGCGATGGCACATGCCTCGGTGTCCATCTCGACAGCATGGACACGCCCGTGGGCGGCAAGCATGTCGAGGTTGCCGCCGGTGCCCGAACCGATTTCCAGAATCGCGGCATTCGCAGGCAAGGACAAGCGACGGATGACATTGCCGAGAATGCTTCTGCGGCCTTGAAACCACCAGTGATGGTCTTCGGTGCCGGCCATATCGAGATAGGCTTCAGGCGACATGGCGCTTTCCCCCGTATGAACGACTGCGTCGCATGTTCGACGCGAGTATGCGATCAGTATAGGCAGGGGAGGCGGGCGAAGCCAGACGTTATCGGGTAATCCTGAGTCCGATGTCCGACGGCCCGACGGCCCCATGCACACCTGTTGATCCCGCACACACCTTTTGTTTCGACTCGGGCCGAGGCGAACGTCCATCCGCCTCGGCGGAAGCTTGCGGAAGACAAGGCCCGAATATCGGCATGGGTTAGATGGGCTCTCGCGAGCGGACGCCTGGGTCGTACGGTACCGGTGACGCCCCGTCTTTTCCTACGACGAAGGACATCAGGTCTTCCCCAATGACGAAGCGGCCGCTGTAGCCTTGACTGATGCGGTCGCGAAGTTCGTCCATCGACGCACGGGGAATGCCGTGCCGGCTATAGAGCGAAATATGCGCCAGCACCGCTAGCTTGGGCTGTGCTTCGGAGAAGATGCGAGCGACGTTTGTCGGGTTGGCAAGATAGCTGTAGAAGTGATTCGCGTAGTCCATGTCGCGCGCTTCGAGGGCTTTGCTTGCGATCGCGACGCTTTGCACCATCAGGTCGGCGCCCTTGGCATTGGCGACCAGATTCTCGGAGTAGGTGCAGTCGTCGGTAATCACTACCGTGCGTCCCATGTACGTTACCCGATAGCCGTAGTCGGGCTTCGTGACGCCATGTTCTATGAGGAATGCGGAGACCTTGACGCCGTCTCGATCGTAGACAACACCGGGTTTGACGACGTAGGCGTGGATGTCGATGGCGCCGGGGTTCGTCTCCTTCGCAAGCAGTCGCAAGCGATTGTTGTCCTTCAGCATCAGTTTCAGGCCGGCCGCGACGTTTTCGATACCTTCGGGGCCGTACATGACCAAAGGTGTGGTGCGACGCCCGTCGTCCGTTGGAAGCGGCGCGGAGGCATAGAGATCGGCCAGCCCGGTGACGTGGTCGGAGTTCATCAGACTGACAAAGACGGCGTCAATGTCCCGGATGGGCACGTTGCGTTGATGCAGGCGAGTTGCCACGCCTCGACCGGCATCAAACAGCAGTTTTTGATTGCCCGCCTCGACGAGCATACTGATGCCGAACCGGTTGATATTGAGAATGGGCGTCCCGGTGCCGAGCAGTGTCACCCTGATTTCCTGGGCATGCAGGGGCGACATCATGAGCATGGCGAATGCCAGTGTTGCGACTGACTCGGAAAGGCGTTTTATCAGCGTCATTGTTCGACTCCTTCAAAGGGAGTTGTCAATCTACGTGACGCCTTCGCGGCAAAAACGTACTAAATTATTATTGCCCAATAACTCTCCGTTAAACGGCCGTGGAATGATCAACGTTCGGCATCTGAATACCCGCCTGCGCATCAGGCATATGGAATTTCTTGTCGCGCTCGAGCGTGAGGGAAGCCTGCACAAAGCGGCGGCAAGTCTGGGCATGTCACAGCCTGGCGCGAGCAAGATGCTTCAGGAGCTGGAGACGCTGTTCGATACCGTGATTTTCCGTCGCGAGGCCAGTGGGCTTACGGCGACGCAGGAGGGGCAGCTCATCGTCGATCGTGCGCGCGTCGTGCTGGGCGAGATAGTGCAGATGAAGTCTGATGTCGATGCCGCGCGAAATGGTGTGTATGGGCGCGTGCGTGTCGGCGTCGCCGCGGCAGCGGTCTCTGTCTTGCTCAGTGAGGCGATTCGGGCGCTGGATGAGATTGCGCCGCGCACCATCGTCGAGATTCAGGAAGGGTCACTGCCGTGGCTCGTCGATGCCCTGCTTGCCGGCACGCTGGATTGCGTCCTCTGCCGACTTTCCGATAGCACCGACAACGAGAAGCTGGCTCGTGAGGCGCTCTGTGAAGAGGGGGTGTCGGTGGTTGCGAGACCGCAGCATCCGCTGTTCAACGGTATCCCGGTGAGTGTGGCCAACCTGGCGGCTGCGCGATGGATCCTCCCGACGCGTGGTGCACCGTTGCGGGACAGGGTCGATGCGTTCTTCGTCGCCCGCGGATTAAAGCCGCCTGCACCGACCGTGGAATCCGTCTCGGTGGTCGCTAACCTTTCGCTATTGAGGAGCGACGATTTCCTGGCCTTTCTGCCTGCGCCGATTGCCCAGGATTACGCGTCGACAGCGATGCTGGTCGTCCTTCCGACACAAGTGGATATTGCATTGCCGCCCATTGGCTTGATCACTCGCGCGACAGACGTTCGCTCGCCGCAGACCGATGTGTTTCTTGAAACGATAAGACGCGTCGCGACTGTGTCTCATTGATGGAGGGCGAATGCCCTCGAATTTGGGGGCGTCAGCGCTGTTTTGGTGGAGCACCGCCCTCAAATGTCAGCAACCACTATCGGGGGAATCAAGGAAATCTGGTGGGGGCGGTCAGATTCGGACTCACGGAAGGGGGGGCGACCTAGGGGGCGGCATTGTCCGGCGACTTTCGTTGGATGTCGTACTTCCTGGCTTAGGGATTGGCATTCAGTGCGGCCTGCAGGTCGTCCGGCACGACTGAGTTACGCGGATTCGGGAATGCCCGATGCTTCGAAAATCCAGCGTGTATTCGTCGGAAGAAAGAGGGCGGTCTTCTTAACTGAGCGTCCAATTAATTGGCTTCATTTCGGTTCGCGATGGTGCGGACGGTGTCTCGGATGGCCCGAGGTCTATACGAAGCCGGTCGCGATCGCTGCGTCCTGAGGCATCGGATCGGTGGCATCGGCGGTTGTGGCGTCGCGACGGTTACGCGGCTGAGATCAGCAGCTTTCCAAGAATCCTGCCGCCATGCTTTGCCTGAGCGGCCGTCAATGCCGAATACCCCACGATGACGCCGGCGTCGAGTTCGGCGCTTCGGCAAAAACTGCTGACCGTCTGCAACGACACGCCGGCCATGCGAGCCTTCGCGACATACGATGCTTCGTCCATTTGTGGCGGCAGCCACAGGACGAAATGAAATCCGGCCTGCTCACCCGATACCGTGTAATGCTCGTTGCCGTGTTGCGCCAATTGCGCGAGCACCATGTCCCGCCGATGGCGGTATGCCTGACGGCTGGCGCGCAGGTGCTTCGCAAAATCGCCGCGTCCGATGAAGCGGGCCACCGCGAGCTGAGACGCCATGCCGACGGAGCGTCCGGTTACGCGCCATACGGTCGCCAGTGCCGGCCGAAGTTCCGCCGGCACAACCATGAAGCCGATGCGCAAGCCAGAGAAAAGCGTCTTGTTGAACGAACCGCAATAGATCACGCGGTCGTATGCATCAAGCGACTTCAACGCAGGAAGCGGGGCGGCCTGATAACTGAACTCGCCGTCGTAGTCGTCTTCGATGATCCACGCCCGATCGCGCTGTGCCCAGTCGAGCAGTTCGAGCCGACGGGAGACTGACATCGTGACCCCGAGCGGCGATTGATGCGCGGGCGTCACGTACGCCGCGCACGCATCGGAATGCTGGTTCAGCGTAGCGGTCTCGATTCCCTCCCGATCGACCGGCACGTCGATTACGGTCGCGCCTGCCATCGTGAAAATTTGCCATGCCGATGCGTACCCTGGATCTTCCATCAGTACCGAGCTGCGAGGCCCGAGCACGGTTCGCGCGATGAGATCGATTGAGTGCCGGATACCGGTCGTGATGAAGATGTCGTCGGCTCCGCAAGGAATGCCACGGTATTCCCGCAAATACCCGGCAATTTCGTCGCGCAAGCACTCGACGCCTTGCAATGGCGTTGAACAGAGCTCGCTTGCCGTGGCGGAAAGCAGGCTCATCCCGATGTACTTCTTCCATTGCTGCATCGACAACAGGTCGGGATCTGCAAGCCGCGCTATGAACGGGACGCCCAGGCGGACCGCCTGTTTCGGGGCGGCCTCGTCCGTCGTTTCTGCCTGCTCCTGGACCTCGCTGGGGCGGCGGGGCGCGTTCTCTCGCGACTGCGTGGCCGCGCGCAGATAGCTGTCCGGAACCACTGCGGACACCCGCGAGCCGGATCCTTGTGTTCGCGCGATGTAACCCTCGGAGCACAACCGGTCGTAGGCTGCTTCGGCCGTTCCTCGCGCCACGCCCCACCGAGCGGCAAGGGTCCGGCTGGACGGCAAAGGACTCTCGCCGGGCAGCAGGCGTTTCAGGATTGCGTCGCGAATCGCGTCGGCAATGCATTCCTGCTTCGACTGCGGGCTTCCCGAGGACAGTCCCGGGGGGCGCGGCAGATCAAGTGGAATCGCGGTTTTGCCTCGCGCCATAGTGGTCTAGTCAGCATTCGATTTAATGGCCCTTCAGCTTATATCACTTTGCCCATAAATTCTTGCCAACGACATTCATTGCGTCCGGAGGAAAGTTGTCCATAAGCAAGAACACAGAGAGATTCACGCTCGCCGTGATCGGCGGCGGGGCGGCAAGCGTCGCGTTTCTTCATCACCTGAGCAATCTGATAACACCGTCAGTTGCGGAGCGAATTCAGGTAAAGGTATTTGAACCGCGGTCGCAGATTGGTCCCGGGCTAGCCTACCAGCCTGACGTCGATACGGCCTTGCTGAATCGCGCGATTGAGACGATGTCAGTATCGGCTGCCGATTTTTCGACGTTCACGTCGTGGGTTCGATGGAAGTCCCACCATGAACCCGAATTGCGCGATCTCGTCCGACGAGACCTGTCGTCAACCTACGTTTCCCGATCGCTGTTCGGTCGCTACCTGCAAGACTTTTTTAACGAGACATTGTCTACCGCGCGCCGAAAGGGGCTGTCGGTTGACGTCGTGCATCGGGAGATTCGCGCCATCTCGCGAAACTCCCGTTATCGCTTGACTGCCGACGATGAGACCTATGACGCCGACAGTGTCCTCATCGCGGTTGGCAATACAGGGCCACGCGATTATTACGGTCTTTCCGGGCACGAGCGATATATTCATCGTCCATATCCCATCGCATCAGCGCTTACGAAGCTTGCGCATGCGAGGCGGATCGCAGTCATCGGTGCGAGTCTCACGGCGGTCGACATTGCGGTCAGCTTGTACAGAATGAACAGTCAAGCCGAGATTCACATGGTGTCGAATACCGGTGTGCTTCCGCTTGTGAAAGGTAAGCAGGCGATGCCGCAGCCGCCGCGTCACCTGACGGCTGAGCGGCTGCATGCGCTTACGTCGGAGGGACATCGCAAGATCAGTCTGCGCCAACTCGGACGTTTGATTCGCGCGGAATTCAAGGCTGCCGGTGCGGACTGGCGAGAGTTGTTTGTTGACCACGACGATGCAATTGCGCTGTTGCTCGACGAGATTGCGGAGGCGGACCGCGAACGCGCGTGGCAGACGATTCTCGTTGCTACCAACGATCTGATTGAATTCGCGTGGAATGCGTTGGACCCTGAAAGCCAGGCCTGCGCGCTAAAGCGTTTTGCCCGCCATTGGCTTGCGTGCCGAGCGCCGATGCCCGTGGAGAATGCGCGTGTGATTGCGACGATGCTCGCGCACGGCCGTCTGAAACTTATGAAGACGCCAATCGCATTCGAACGAGCGCATCCGCACCGGATTTCTTCGACGGTCTCTGGTCACTACGATTACGTCGTCAACGCGACGGGCGCTGCCAAGGACGTTCAGGCGCCGGGCGATTCGTCCCTGATCTGGCAGATGCTTCAGGACGGGCTGGCCTGCCGTGACTGGCGGGGGGGAGTCCGTGTCGACTTCGAAACGGGCGCGCTGCTCGACAGCGATGGCGAGCCGGACTATCAGCTCCGCGCTCTCGGCCATATCACGTCCGGGACATATTTTTTCGTCAGCTCGCTTGAGATGGTCGCCAAGCGCGCTCGCCGAATCGCAGCCGACATCGCCTCCGCGTTCGCGGAAGAGGACGTCACGCTGCGACCCATCACCCAGCCGTTCGAATTTGCCGGAGACCAAGTCCCCATATGAAGACTCAATCGTTGTCCCAGTGGGGCTGGTTGCTCTTGCTGATGCTCGTCGTCTGTCTTCCGCGCGTCACGATCGATGCATACCTGCCGTCGCTGCCCGTGATGGCGGACGCGTTGCATGGCACCGACGCCCAGCTCCAGCTTACGCTGACCCTGTACATGGTCGGCTATGCGCTTTCAATGCTGGTGTCGGGGCCATTGTCCGATCGGTACGGCCGGCGTCCGGTCCTCATCGGCGGCCTGTGCATCTACGTGGCCGCGAGTGTCGCCTGTGCGTTGGCGACGAGCATTCCGACAATCCTCTGCGCGCGCATCTTTCAGGCACTGGGCGGTTGCAGTGGCACGGTGATCGGGCGAGTCATCGTGCGCGAGCGCTTTCCGACGGCAATGCAGGCCACAATGCTCAGCCGCATCTCGGCTGGCATGGCGCTGTCACCGGTGATCGCGCCGCTGGCCGGCAGTGTCGTCGCCGAATGGCTTGGGTGGCGCGGCGTGTTCGCTGGGATTGCGGCCGGAGGGATCGTTGCGACGGCGATGGTGTTGCGTCATTTGCCCGAGACGCGTGAGAGAGCGGCGCGGCCGGAGCCGGGCGCGGGCCTGCTGCGGACGTATGGAAGACTGCTCAGGGAGCGCCGCTTTCTGCGTTATTCGCTGGCGATCAGTTTCGTCTATTGCACCTATTTTCCGTTCATCGCAGAGTCGTCGACGCTGTTCCAACGGCAAATGGGGGTGTCCGGACCGGTCTATGCGGGAATCTTCGGTGTGACCGTGCTTGGATATTTGATCGGATCGAGCATATTCAGGCGCTCCAGCGGCCGATGGAAAGCCGATCGCGTTATCGCGTGGGCGGCGTGCGTGAATCTGGCCGGGGCCGTCGCGTTATGGGGGGGCGGCGCGGTCGCCCCCGCATCCGCCGCGGCAATCGTTGTACCGATGTTCTTCGTGATGATTGCCGTCGGGATCGCAATTCCAGCCTGCCAGTTCGCAGTGATGCAGCCGTATACGAAGATCGCCGGCACGGCGTCCGGGCTCTTCTTCTTCATCCAGATGGCGGTCGCGGCCGCGTGCGGCGGCGTACTTGCGTGGACGTCGGACGGCACCGCCCGTCCGATGGTCGCGGTGACCGTTTGCTCGAGCGTCGCTTTTCTGAGCGTGATGGTTGGCCTGCGAGAGCGTAGCGCGGCCGCGGCCAGCGTCGAAGCTGGCCGACACGCGACGGGGAACCAACGCGCAGCGGAGCGATGAGGGCTTGCCATTGCGTGTCGGAAAGCCGGGCCGGTCGACTTAGCCGCCACATCAAGGGCGGGAGTTGCTTCGCGCGGGCAGGTGTTTTGGCGAAGCATCACGGGGGACGGATGATGGTCGGCACGTGGCGGTCTGACTCGGGCGGGTGGGGCCGTCGGTGCGTCTCATCGGTGTCCCGCACTACCGCTTGCCGGCACGGCACTCGCTACCACTACGTTTTCCAGCGGCGATCAACGTCGACCTAGTTGACCATGGACCTGCGCGATGCAACCCGCGCGGTAACCGCTAGAATTACGGTTTTAGCCCCGAATACGTCCATGTCTTTTGCCTCGCTTGGCCTGATCGATCCGTTGCTGCGTAACGTGCAGGATCTCAATTACCAGACGCCTACACCGGTGCAGGCCAAGGCGATTCCTGCCGTGCTCAGTGGCAAGGACGTCATGGCGGAGGCACAGACCGGCACTGGCAAAACGGCGGGCTTTGCGCTGCCGCTGTTGCAACGATTGGTGCAGAACGGCCCGGCAGTGTCGAGCAACCGTGCGCGCGTTCTTGTTCTGGTGCCCACGCGTGAATTGGCTGAACAATTGCTGCAAAGCTTTATCGCGTACGGCAAAGGCCTCGATCTGCGATTTCTGGCTGCCTACGGTGGAGTGAGTCTCAACCCGCAGATGATGAAGTTGCGCAAAGGCGTGGATGTGCTCGTCGCCACGCCGGGTCGTTTGCTGGATCTCAATCGCCAGAATGCAGTGCAGTTTGATCAAGTGCAAACGCTCGTGCTGGATGAAGCCGACCGCATGCTGGATCTGGGCTTTGCGCGCGAACTCAATGCCGTCTTTGCTGCCTTGCCCGCTCAGCGCCAGACCCTGCTCTTCTCCGCCACGTTTACCGATGACATCCGCGCCATGGCGGCGAGCGTTCTGCGCGGTCCGATCAATATCAGCGTCAGCCCGCCCAACGCCACGGCCAGCAAGATCAAGCAGTGGGTGGTGACGGTGGATAAAAAGAACAAGCCGGACCTGTTCATGCACCTTGTGGCCGAGAACCACTGGGATCACGCGCTGGTGTTCGTCAAAACCCGCAATGGCGTCGATTACCTGGCGGCCATGCTGGATGAAGCGGGCTATGCGGTCGACACCATCCACGGAGACAAACCCCAACCCGCGCGCTTGCGTGCGCTGGAGCGCTTCAAGACGGGCGAAGTCCAGATGCTGGTCGCGACCGATGTGGCTGCGCGCGGACTGGATATCGACGATTTGCCGCTGGTGATCAATGTCGATCTGCCGATCGTTGCGCAAGACTACGTGCATCGTATCGGCCGTACCGGCCGCGCGGGCGCCAGCGGCGTGGCGGTGTCCCTCGTATGCGCCGATGAAGCGCCGCAACTGGCCGCGATTGAAGCACTGATCCGGCAAACCCTGCGCCGTGAAGAAGCGCCGGGTTTTGAAGCCGAACACCGTGTGCCGCAAACCAGCGCGACGGGCCAGATCATCAAGAAACCTAAAAAGCCCAAGAAGCCCAAAGTGCCGTTGGCTGCGCCGGTTACGGTGCAGGCGCTCAGCAAAAAGCCGCGCACCAAACCCGCCGGCAAACCCGCTACGGGTTCGCGCAAACCCACCGGAAAACTCGCGGGTGGTCGCGGCAAACGCCGGTCCTGATTTCTACCGTATCGGAGCACCGCCAACAGGGACACGACCGCTACCGTGAAAAGGCAGCGAGGGCGGGTATGGGTCCCTGCGGACGGATCAATATGCAGCCCGCACGCAAGACATCGAGCGGGGCGCGTTGTCCTGCATTCACGAACTGGCCCGACGCAAGCAACGACGTCCGTCGCTACCTCAGGCCGGTTCGCCATCGTCAGATCTTCGAAAGCGACGCTGGCGACTGCGTGGTGACGGCCTCACTCCCCAAGGCTCGCCCATGCTTTGCGCCCGCGAGCAGAATCCCCAACGCGGCCAGCACTGCCGGTATCGCGAGAATCATGAACAGTCCGGCATTGCTCCAACCCGCCGCGAGCAGCATGGCGCCACCGAGCGATCCCGCCACCGCCCCGATGCGGCCGATGCCGAGCGCCCACGCCACGCCGGTCGCGCGATTGGATGTCGGGTAATAGGCGGATGCAATCACGTTCGCGCAGACCTGCGAACCGCTCACGCAGAATCCTGTCACGAAGATGCCCAGCGCCAGCCATACCGCATCGCCGGCAATCGCCAGCGACGCTAGCGCGAACGCACCCACGATATAGGCTGCGGCGACCACTTTGTAAGGATGGAACCGGTCGATCAGCACGCCCAGCACAATCGCACCCAGCACGCCGCCACCTTGCAACAGTCCGGCAAACATCGACGCCTGCTTGAGCGTCAGGCCGCTGCGCTCTGCCAGGATCGGCAGCCAATTGATGAGCAGGTACAGCAACAGCAAACTCATGAAGAATGCGAGCCAGAGCAGCAGCGTGCCGCGCCGGTAGTCGCGATGGAACAGTTGCACCACGGGCGACGACGGGGGGCGATCGTCGGCAGCGGTGTACTGCTGACCGGCCACAACCCGATGCGGCGCGACGCGCGCCAGAATCGAGATGATCTGCGTCTGCGTGCCGCCTCGGATCGCCAAAAAGCGCACCGACTCCGGCAGCGTGAACCACAGCACCGGCACTAGCGCCAGCGGCAGCAGGCCGCCAACGGCGAGCAAGCCGCGCCAGCCGATCCCCGCCACGAGGTACGCCGTCACTACGCCGCCGAGCGCCGAGCCGAGCGAGAAGCCGCAGAACATCAGCGTGAGCAGAGTGCCGCGACGCCGCTCGGGACTGAACTCCGACGTCAGCGTGATCGCGTTGGGCATGGCACCGCCCAATCCTAGGCCGGTCAGGAAGCGAAGCGCGATCAGCCATTCGACGTTCGGCGCAAACGCCGCCCCTACGCTTGCCGCACCGAACCCCGCGACAGACAAGATCAAGACACGGCGGCGTCCGATACGGTCCGCCATCGGCCCGCTACAGAACGCGCCCACCATCAGTCCCAGCAGTCCGGCGCTGAACAGGGGGCCGAGCGAGACCATCGACAACTGCCATTCGGCGCGAATGTGGGGGGCGATAAAGCCGATGATCGCGATGTCGAACCCGTCCAGCGCCACGATCAGGAAGCACAGCGCGCTGATCATGATCTGGAAGCGCGACACTGGGATCGCGTTGATGAAGTCCCGTACGTCCACTGACGTGTGCCGGGTGTCTTGCTTGTCCATGAAAGTGTCTCCTGTCTCGATGCGGCGATACGATGTCGCCCTTTATGTGGATGTGCTGAATGAGGCTGGCAGCTATGCGGCGCGCCCGTGCACCGGGACGGCGGCATTGGTCTCTACTTGTGCGATGAACGCAGGATCTCGCCGACGAAGGTCTTCGTGACTGACGCGTCCCGTGCGCAGCATGTAGTCGTATGCAAAGCTCACGGGATCGAGGTGCATGCGCTGGCCAACGGACTCGTACCAGTCGAGGCTCCGTCTGGCGGCGTCCTGAAAGCGATCAGAGGCACCGCGACGGCTTTGCTCGAACGATGCGAACGCCGCTTGCACGTCATCCCGATGCGCCGACAGCGCTTCGAACAAGGCGATGGCATCCTGCATGGCCATGCGCGTGCCCGAGCCAAGCGAGAAGTGCACACTGCGCAGGGCATCGCCAAGCAGAACCACGTTGCCGTGCGACCAGCGCGCATTGCTGACCACCCGTGCCTGAAACCAGTTCGACCGGTTGGTCAGCAACGAATGACCTTGCAGGTCGTCGGCAAAGATCTGCTCGCAGAACGCGCGGCTCTCGTCCTCGGCGGCGGTGTCGAGGCCGCAGCGCTGCCATGTCTCGGGATCGACCTCCACGAGGAACGTTGAGCGATCGGGACTGTATTGATATGCGTGCGCCATGAACACGCCGTGCGGCGTCTGACGGAAGATCAACGACACTGGGTGGAAAAGCTGCGACGTGCCGTACCACGCGAACTTGTTGCGTCGTTCGTCGAAGCTCGGCATGAAGTGTTCGGCCAGATGGGTGCGCACGTCACTGTTCACGCCGTCGGCGGCGATGATCACGTCGGCGTCGGGTAGTTGGACCGGATCGGTGACGTGGCTTTGATAGCGAACATCGACACCTGCTTGCGCGCAGGCTTGCTGTAGTACGCGCAGCATATCGATGCGGGACGTGCGCGAAAAGTGATTGTTGCTCAGGCGCACCGGCACGCTTTGATGCACGATCTCCATGTAATCGCAGCGGGTATGGTGCGCGGTGAACTTGCGGAAGAATGCCTCGTCCGCCTCTTTCAGGAACGCAAGTGCAATGTCCGAGAAGACAACCCCCCAGCCATAAGTGGCATTGGCGGCGTTGCGCTCGTGCACGACGATCTCGTCGTGCGGATGACGCTGTTTCATCAACAGCGAGAAGTACAGGCCGGCAGGCCCGCCACCGATGACGGCGATTCTCATGATGGGCTCCTTGATTTTTGGCTGGCGAAGATGGCGGGGCGTCAGGCTATACGTGTCAGCGGTCGTGCGCTCGGCACGGCCAGCAGGGCACCGGCGTTGGGCACCTCAGGGGCCAGACCGAGGTGATCGAGCATCTGGCGCACCGTACTCACGGCGGTCGACGTCACGGGAAGGCCGAGCCGGTCCTGCGCGATCTGGATCGCAGGCAGCGACGGCATCTGCACGCAGGCGGACAGCACCACGACGTCTGCATTGGCCGTATTGAGCCGCTTGACGTCGTTGAGCAACTGCATGGGGTCGCGGCGTCCGACCTCAAGGTTGTCGGGAATTTCGAACGACAGAGCGTCGAGCACCTCGATGCCCTCGTGCTCGATATACTCGACCACAGCTTGCGTGAGCGGCTTCATGTACGGCGCCATCAGCGCGATCTTGCGCGCGCCCAGCGTCTTCAACCCGGCGACGAGTGCACCGGCCGACGTCATGATGGCGGCTGTGCAGTGGTTCTCGCGGCTGACGCGGCGCAGGTCCTCCTCAACCTGGCGGTGGTAGCCCGGCCCCATCGCCATGATGGCCACGAGGCAAGCGGTACTCATGACATCCACACGCGCGTCGGCGAGTTCGGCGGCACAGCGCAGGCCCTCGGCGTTCATCGCCGCAAGTTCCTCCTTCACCACGCGATGCATGCGCATGCGGCTCGAATGGAAGGTGAAGCGCTCGGGCAGGACCTGTTCACGCGCGCGCAGCATGGCGGGAATCTCGGTCTCCATCGTGGTGTTGGAACTGGGCACGATCTGACCAATGCGAAATGGGGTAGGCGTCATAGGGTGATGTCTCCGGCGAGTGAGGGGGCTGCGGCGTGTTCGTTGCGGGCTCGGTATTGTTCGAGCGCCGCGCGCAGCACCGACGGCATCTCGATCGACTCGCGCGCGCCGCGCTGGATGCAGATCGGCGTGAGTCGTGCAATGAAGGCGATGTCGTTGTCGGCTTTGCGCGCCGTCATCAACAAGGTGAAGGTTCGGTTGCGGACTTCGGCGACTTCCACGGTGACGTCGAACGCGTCGTCCGGCCAGAGCGAGCGGTGGAAGTCGAATGTCAGCGCGCGGGTGGGGGTGCCGAATCCGTGTCGGTTCTTGACGGCCTGTGGTGTGCCGCCAAAGAGCGATCCATAGAACAAATCGGCGATGGAGATGACATAGTCGGAAAAGGTGGCCGTGTAGACGACGCCGGCCGGGTCGCACTCGCCCCATCGCACCTGACGGCGCACTACGAAGGGCTGCTCGCTCACCACGTATTCGGTGCTGATCATGCGCCCGCCTTTGCCGTCTGGGCGGTGATGGTGCGCGCGGTTTCGGTGGCAAGGCGTTCGGCGATGGCCGCCCGCAGCGATGCCTTGTCGACCTTGCCGACGCGGGTCACGGGAAACTCGTCGACCGTCTCGATACGCTCCGGGCACTTGAACTTCGCCAGCCCCTGGCCGATGAGAAACGCGGCGAGTTCGGTGACGGAAGGCGCGACATGTCCGGGGCGCAGGATGAGATAGACACAACCCCGCTCGCCGTAAATCGAATCGGGCATGGCGACCAGCTTGGCGTCGGCAACGGCCGGATGATGGCTGACAAACGCTTCGACCTCTTCGCAGCCGATCTTCTCGCCACCGCGATTGATGTTGTCGCGCAGACGCCCTTCGAAGGCGAAGCAGCGCACGCCGTCGATGACCTTTTCCGTGACCATGTCGCCGGTGCGCACGAAACCGTCCGGCGTGAGCGTCTGAGCCGTTGCGTCGTGCGCCTTGTAGTAGCCGCGCAGGCTCGACGGCCCACGAAAGCAGAGTTCGCCTGCGGTACCTGCTTCGGCGGGCGTATCCGTGCCCGGAAACAGCACACGAATATCGTCGTCGTCGCACCCGGATAGCCCTTGCGTGTGGTGACGCAACGTCGCTGGCAGATGCGCGCCGGCCCCCATGAGCAGGCCTTCGGTCGTGCCGTAGAGGTTGAAGCACGGTACGCCGAGGTGGGCTTCAAGCGAGTCGGCGCGGCTCATCGTGCCGAAGAGTTGCAGCGACGAAAGATCGTGTCTGCCAACATCCTTGTACGCGATCATTTGCGGTGCGACTGGCCCGATGGAGAGGCCATGCGTGACGCGGTGCATCTCGATCAGTGTGAGCATGCGGGCGATGTCGACACGAGGCATCAGCACAGTCGTCATGCCGGTTGCCACGGTGGACGCAAGCACGTAGAGCTGGCCGGCATTGTGCAGCAATGGCAGCGACCAGATCATGCGGCTGTGTTCGGACATGCCGATATGGCGCATCCATGTCAGCGAGTGACCGATGTACTCCGCATGAAAGCGTGGGATGATCTTCGGCACACCGGTCGTGCCGCCCGAGAGTTGGAAGCTCAGCACATCCTCGCTGCCGATGCGGAGGTTGCCCAGCACGTCGCGCGCGCGCTCGAGTGGCATCGCGTCGATAAGACGTTCGATGGCGTGATGGCCGGTGCCGGCACGATCATCCTGCTTCCCGCGCGCCACCAGCAGGTGCTCCAGCGACGCGTGCCGCGCCATCATTTGACGGGCAAACCCGACGAGATCGAACGCGGAGAAATCCGCTTGCACGAAGTAGCCGCGCGCCTCGGACTGTGAAACCAGTTGGCCGATTTCCACTTCACGGTATTGCGGCACCGCACACACGGGAACGACGCCCGCCTTGTAGGCCCCCATCAGTGCGACGACGGTGTCGACGTTGGTGCCCATTTGGAAGACCGCTCGGTCGCCCGGGCGCAGGCCCAGTTCGATGAGCGCCGCGCCAAGCCGTTCGCTGCGCGAGTCGAGCTCGACGAAGGTCAGCGTGGCCTCATCACTGAGGTAGGCCGAGCGTGCCGGGACACGCGCGGCGGTCGCCCGCAACGCGTCGCCGAGGGTGGTGTCGACCCAGGCGTTCGACGCGAAATAGCGCTGTGCCAGGTCCGGCGGACAGTACGTCACGCCGTCGATACGGTGATAAATACCGCTCATAGTGTCTCCTGCACGTTCCGGTGGCGACGTTATGCGCGCGGGGCGATCCGCACGATGTCGCGTTCATAGCTTTCGATTCGGCCGTCGAGGCCGCCCGTGAACAATCCGTACCAGACGGCGGGCTTCAGGCCCAGTGCGCGACGCTCGAAAGCAATCGGCACATCGCTGGAAATCACGGTGTAGTCGCCGCGGGCTTCGACCCGGCACGACGGCAACTGCCGTGCGGCTTCGGTCAGCGGCGCAAATTCGGGCACATTAAGGACGAAGATTTGCAGCGGTTGGCGGGGCTGTGGCGTTTGAGTCCTCATGACTGACGCTCCCCATGCAGACGTTGACCGAGGCGCTGAGCCTTGCGTTGCCAAACGGTGTCGATGCAGGTGAAGGGGGCGCCTCCTGCGAGGGCTTCATCTTCGATTTCCATGGCGGACTCGAGCGTGGCCGACGCGTCGCGCGCATCGATGCCTTCCAGCGCGCGCAGCTTGCGGGTGATCTCGATGAAGTAGCCGTTCGGGTCGCGAAAGTAAATCGACTCGATCACCTCGTGCGCCGTCTCGGTCGAGACTTCCACGCCACGCGCTTCCAGCCGGGTCTTCCAGGCCCGCAATGCCTCCGGGCTGTCGACCCGCCATGCGGTGTGCGTGGCGTCGAATACGTGGTCGTCGGGCAACGGTGCCCGGCCAGGACGATTGGCGAGGAATGCCGGTTCCGCACTGCCCAGGTAGTAGAAGAAGGCGATCGTGCTGCCGTGGCCGCTATCGAAGAAGAAGTGCAGGAAGTCGGGGTGCGTTGCCGGCCCCCAGCCGCGAGCGGAAATCGTGTGAATCAGCGGCAGGCCGAGAATGTCGCGATAGAACTCGACCGTTTGCCGCAGTCGCCAGGTCGGCCGCGCCGTGTGATCCACGCCGTGCAGACGCAAGGCGAGATCGGCTGCGGGGATGTCGTTCAACTTCATGTCGGGTCTCCCGAAGTTCGGTAGTGCATTGGGGGGGGTAGGGGCCGCGCGTGTCATTGCGGGAAGGTCTCGCGCAGCCAGTCCTGCAGCAGGCGACCGGCGATGTAGCGTCCGGCTTCTTCGCCATCGGCCAGCGCGCGGCCGTGGTGGTCGCCGCGTACACGCCGGTGCGACTTCCGCGTCGAGCCGAGACTGGCGTAGATGTCGGCGATGACGCTGGGAAAGCAGGCCTGATCGCCCGTGTACTCGATGAGCAGCGTAGGCTGCACGATGGCCGATGCGGTTTTCGACAGCAATGCGTTCGAGGACAACCCGGACCATGTGGAGAGCCACGCCTCGGGAGAGCAGACGCGGCCGAAACCGACCGAACCGTAGTTCGAGGTGAACGGATCGCTGCCCCAGAGTGAGCCGAAACGCCGGTCGGACGGGTCCAGCGTCAGATCGAAGCAGCGCAGGTCGGCGTCGGTTCGCCAGATCGTCATCACGGGCGTGTGCGCGGCTATGCGGCGCAGGCGTGCGTCGGTCCGATCCGAGTCGTGTTTGAGGCGCTCGCGTGCGCCTTGACGCGTCGCGATGAGATCGCGCGCCATGGCGTCGAGACGCGCCACACGAGCGGTTTGCGCGACGCGGTAGCGCGCTACGAAGTCGGCGTTGTAACGTGTCGCGGTGGCGACCCCCGACTGCCGCGGCGAGAACCCGTTGGCCGGGTCGAACGGGTCGAGCGTCGGGTCGACGAATAGCGCATCCTGCTCGTTGGTCACCGACGGATCGATGCAGGTTTGCAGCAGGGCACCTTGTCCAGGGTGGGGGGCGACGAAAACCACACCGTCGATGGCCGGCATGTCGAGCGAAGCCAGTTTCGTCGGACGTCCGCCTGGTGTGCGCTCGATTCGCGCGTCCGGCGCCAGCCCGGATTGCTGCGCGTAGAGGGCGTAGAGGCCACTTCCGCCCGAGTTGCCGAGCAGGATGATGCGTTTGAACCCCGCCTCGCGCAGGAATCGCATGCCGGCGGCGACGTCGTAGAGCGCGAACTCATGTTCCAGCCGTATGTCGTTGCCGACGGATCGCGGGGCCTGTGTCCATGCGGCATAGCCGGCATTCACGATATCCGGGATCAGGTAATGACATGCCATGAACTCACGCGGATGCATGATGCAGACAACAGTATCGGGCGAACCTTCGGTATAGAGGGCGCCGCTCGTTGCCGCGCCGTCTGCCGTGCGAAGGACGACATTACGCGTCGTCGCGCCCAATGGCAGATCTCGCGGATTCCAGTCCGTGTTGAGAAATCCCGCCGTCGCGCCGTGACCGACGTTACGACCTTGCAGTTGTTGACTCATCTCCTCACCTCCTTTTTACATATTAGTCCAGTTTTTTACGAATGAGTAAACATTCGTGTTGGAATTTGACGGAGATGTAAAAAAGTCTGGGGCGAAATGCTTGCGGGGCTTTGCGCTGCAAGGGAATTTGGTTATCGTTGGGGTTTTCTGACGCCTGCGTCAAAAGAGGAACTGAAGGTCGTCATGAGCAAAGCACAGACAAAGAGCGACGCGTTGCGGGAGAGCATTCTGGAGGTCGCAACGCGGCTGTTTATCGAGCGGGGTTTCGACGGGACGAGCTTCAACGACATTGCGGATGTCGTGGGCGTGAGTCGTCCGGCGCTGTACTACTACTTCAAGAGCAAGGAAGCGATTCTCGAAGTGTTGACCACGGTGGTCACGCGCGCGGCGGGGGAGTTGGCCTCCGAGGCGTTACCGGAGGATTTGCGGCAACCGGCCGCGATGTTGCGGCATCTAGTGTTGCGGCATGCTCATCTGATCCTCACGCATCCGTTGCAATTTCGTGTGGTGGAGCGCAATGAGGACAACTTGCCGCTCAAGCAAAGGAAGCTCGCCGAGCAATCGCGGCGCGCGGTGCTTGAACAGTTCCGGCAGGCGATTGAGTTGGGTATCGAACGCGGTCAGTTTCGTATGATGGACGCCAAGGTCGCCGCGTTCTCGATCATCGGCATGTGCAACTGGACAGCCTGGTGGTTCACGCCGTCCGGTCCGCGCAAGGTTGACGAGATCGCGGAGCAGATTGCCGACATGGCGCTGCGCTCGGTCGAGCAAGATGCGGGGCGGCAGCTCAGCGAGCAAAGTGTGGCGGGAGTGTTGAAGCTATTGCGTGACGATATTGATTTGCTCGAGCGACATGTCAAGCCGTAAGTGAAGGGGACTACCAACGAGCTATGTGACTCGATTCTGATGACCCGCAACGAAGTCGAACTTCATTGGCAGGAAAAAAAGGCGCGACAGGACTTTTGATCGTTTCCCAATTCAGCTCGTCCGTCGCGACGCGGCGCCGAGCGCATCGGGCGGGGTCGTCGAGGCGTGGATGCAATGGGACATCGATCAGTGGATGCTCGAATCCATCGCCTTTCAAGTGCGTCGCCCTGTGTAATGGCTCATGGCCGGTGGCGCACACACGGGAAAGGCCGAGATCGGCTGTGGATTCAACCGGTCATTCGCAAGCGGCTCCATATGGCCTTGCGAGCGTCCGCTTAACGCGAAGGAACGGTCCTGTTTTCATCGTACATATTGGACTATGTTCCCCGCCGCCTCTCGAGCGCTACGCATTACACCAATGAGCGTGGCCGACGCAGCCCCGCACCACTCGCCGTAGCCGACCAACCACAAGCGTTCCTCGTTTCGGGCGTGCGTCCCATCTGTCCTTGGTAATCCGTCGCTGTCGCAGATCTGCAGCGGGTCAAGATGTCTGAGTGCGGGGCGGAACCCTGTGCACCAGATCACGACATCGACGCGGGAGTGCGTGCCGTTGCTCCACACGACGCCGTCTGCATCGAAGTGGTTGAACGGACGCATTGAGTGCAGAACGCCTCGCGCACGCGCGTCGCGTACAGGCGGAACCATGACGATGTCGCCCAAACCGCCCACCGGCGCCGTCATCGTGTGCCCATCGCGAAGCGCCTGCCATTTGGCTGTCGCGCGTTCGAACAAGACTCGGCCATCCACGTCATCTGGAAGAAAAGCGGGCTCCTGCAACGTCACCCACATAGCGTTGCAGACTGTCGATACCTCCGCCAGGATTTGCGCACCCGAGTTGCCGCCGCCCACCACCAGCACGTTTTGTCCGCGCAGATCGTCCGGGTTGCGATACTGCGCCGAATGCATCTGGCGACCTCGAAAGATCTCGCGTCCAGCGTAGTCTGGGAAATAGGGTGCGCTCCACGTACCGGTCGCGCTCACCACTGCCTTAGCCCGCCATTCCCCACGATCAGTGGTGACCAGCAAGCCATTCTGGACACGTGAAACGGATTCGACATGAACGGGGCGTCGCACCGGGAAGTGATAACGATCCTCGTATCTCGCCAGATAGTCGATGACCTCGTTGCGCGTCGGGTACGTGTCTTGTGATACGGGCATCGGCCAGCCTGGCAGCGAACTCCATTGCGCCGGCGAAAACAGATGCAGCGAGTCCCAGGTATGTCGCCAGGCGCCTCCGGGGGCGCTCTGGTCATCCAGCACGATATGGTCGAGTCCCGCACGGCGCAGGAAGTAGGAGGTGGCAAGCCCGGCCTGGCCACCTCCGATGACTACGGCGTTAATGTCTGTAGGCATGCGTTTTCGTTCCATCTCCTGATTCGAATTTCAGCGGTGTCGCAGCCTATTGCGCTTCAGGGCGGTGGTCGGCGCACTACGTGGCCGCCCGCGACGTGATCACATGCTTGAGGCCGGCTGCCCCGACCGGTGCCTCGGCAAGCCACGGAATCAATGCGGTGCGCTGCGCCAGATTGTCCGCCACGCGGCGCACGAACGGCACCTCGCAAGTCCCTCGCTGACATAGCATCGGATCGGTCGTGCCGCTCGCCAGCAACGACTGGTTGATGACCCACGCATACGGCGAAATCCCGGCGCGCGCGAGGTCGGCGCGCAGGCGCTCCGCTTCGTGAACCGGCGTCGCTTCCGGCAACGTGACGATGAGGATTCGGCTGTAGTCCGGGTCGCGCAGGCGCGGCAGCAACTGACGGACCGACTCCGGCATGTCACCCTGTGTACGCATCACTTCGCGGTGATAGGCCTCGGCAGCATCGAGCAGCAGGATGGTGTGCCCGGTGGGCGCGGTGTCCAGAACCACAAAGCCGGATTTGCCTTGATCGACGGTACGCGCGAAGGCCCTGAAGATGGCGATCTCTTCGGTGCAGGGCGAGCGCAGATCTTCTTCGAGCATCGCCCGGCCGCCCGCGTCGAGATGCGATGCCGCTTTGCCCAGCACTTCCTCGGTGTACTGCTGCACTTCGCGCGCCGGGTCGATGCGGGTGACGCTCAGCCGAGGCACGACGCCATCGACGGTGGCGGCTACATGCGAGGCCGGGTCGGTGGTTGAGAGGATGACGTCGTGTCCACGGCCCGCCAGCGCGACAGCGATAGCCGCTGCTACGGTAGTCTTGCCCACGCCGCCTTTTCCCATCGTCATGATTACGCCGTGGCCCGTGGTTGCCAGCTCGTCGACGAGTTTCCCCAAGCCCGGCGGCAAGGCGGTTTCGGGCATCCGGCGCTCGGTCGGCATGCGCACGCGCTCGGGATGCGCCATGTCGCGCAGTGCGTCCAGGCCGACCGTGCCGCGCGGCAGAAACGGAGTGCGCGTCTGCGGCAAGCCAGCCAGTTCTCGCGGCATGTCGGCCAGCGCCTGCTGCGCACGCTGCGCCATGGCGGTCGCGATGGCGTCGTCACGCTGGTCCGTGGCAAAGAGCCCATTGATGGCCAGCACCTGGTTGTGAATGCCGAGTTCGGCCAGTTCGTGCCGCGTGCGATTCGCTTCGCGCAA
Organism: Pandoraea cepalis; assembly: GCF_902459665.1. GTDB lineage: Bacteria > Pseudomonadota > Gammaproteobacteria > Burkholderiales > Burkholderiaceae > Pandoraea > Pandoraea cepalis. The sequence continues at coordinate 109,789 of NZ_CABPSL010000014.1, forward strand.
CGCCGCGACTTCCGGGCGACTCACCAGAACGACGGTGGTCTGCGCTGCGTTCGAGAGGCGTTCGACAGTCGCCGCGTACAGCGCCTTCTGTTTCTCTAGCCCGGCCAGTGGCCCGAGGCACGAGGCGCCCCCAGTCGACGACGAGATAAACTCGTTCCATGCCGACGGCAACGTCAACAAACGCAGCGTGTGGCCCGTCGGGGCGGTATCGAAAATCACGTGATCGAAATCGACCGTTGCCGCCGGATCGCCGAGAAGTTTGGAGAATTCGTCGAAGGCCGCTATCTCGACCGTGCAGGCCCCGGAAAACTGTTCCTCCATGTTGCGGATCGCCGCGGCAGGCAAGACGTCGCGATACGGCCCGACCATGCGTTCCCGGTAGGCCTGCGCGGCGGCTTCGGGATCGATATTCAACGCGAACAGGCCCGCGGCGCCGGGCACTGCCGTCGGCAACTGACTCAGGCCGACGCCAAGTACCTCGTCGAGATTGGAGGCCGGATCCGTGCTGACGATGAGCACCCGCTTGCCGGCATCCGCTAGGGCGAGCCCCGTGGCACAGGAAAGCGATGTCTTGCCGACGCCGCCTTTTCCGGTGAAGAACAGATATCGGGTCTGCGTTTCAGGAAGGGACATGAGCGCCCCCCTAGCAGCAGCCTGAACCCGGCGTGCAGCAGTTGCCGGCCTTGATGTGCGGCTTTTCCGCCGCAGTCAGCGCAATGCCGAGTTTCTGCGCGAGTTGCTGGCGGGACGGATACATGCCCGTCGATACGATGTGGCCGTCGATCACGAGGATCGGCAGCCGTTCCATACCGGCTTCCATTTCCTTGACCACCGCCGCGTTGGCGGCGAACGCTTGCGGCGCCTGGCCGAGGTTGTAGCGGGCCACGGTGACGCCGTGCGCGTCGACCCACTTCAGGTCAGCAGCGAATTGCGCCAGCACGGGGTCCACGTCCACACCGCAAACGCCTGTCGAGCAACACATGGCGGGATCAAACACTTCGAGTTTCTTCATGGCAGGCACCTTGGAGCCATCGGGATTCAGCGGTTTCCACAAGCACGGGTGCGTCTGCGGGCAGAGATGAGTGAATTCGGGCAGAGCGCGGATCGCTTCGGGAATGTGGTTTCGCTCGATGCGAATGAACCCGCGCCGTGCAAAGAATGTGTGGGCGGATTCGTCGTTCGGAATAAGATACAGCGCGCGCAGCGATCGCGTTTGCGCTAGCGCAATAGAAGCGTCGATAAGGCGACTACCGAGACCGGACGCGCGTAGCCGCGGGTGAACAGCGACCGAACGCAGCAGGGCTGCCATGCCGGCCTGTTCCAGTCCCGCCACCCCGACAATCCCGGCGTCGCGCACGGCGACGTGGAAGCCGTCGAGGCTTTGCGTCGTGAGGTCGCTGGCGGGTAGCCCGCAGGTGTCCAGCAACGCGCGGATGGCATCGAAGTCGGTGGCGGCTGCCGGGCGAATTTCGTCATCACGTGTGCTCATGCCGATGCTCCTCTACGGTCGTTGCCGGGACATCACGGACATGTCTGTCGGAGGGTGATGCATCGCGCCCGGATCGTGTCCAGCTATCGCATCGTGCCCATAATCGCACAACTGGGGCGTCGAACCCGTCGTGCCGCGCGGCGACGACGCGCACCTTCCGCAGCGAATTTGCCCCAGCGCTTCCTGCAATAGCCCCGGGCGTCGGCGCTCGGGTTCGACAGGGCATCCAGCGCAAACGGGTTGATACGACCGCTTGGCGCGCTGCCGGCGCTATACGTGTCTTGACATACGTCAAGAAGGCCACGACTGCCTCTGCCATCATAGAAGGCCGTCAACGCGGAAGCAGAACCGCACGGGTGCCCAGGGATCCGGACAAGCCTGTAATGTCATCTGAACCTGAAGAAAGGCGGGACGGTCCTTAACACCCTCGTACCGGGACTGCATTGGCCGGCATCATCTTCCGTATTACCTGATTCCGCGTCATTCCTTTGAGGAGCAAGGTCATGAGCAACGTTGAAGTGGTCCTATGCAGCCCTGTGCGTACGGCGATCGGCACCTACGCCGGGACACTCAAGGACGTGCCAGCGCCGACGCTTGGCGCTGCCGTTATCCGCGAAAGCCTCGGGCGCGCTGGATTGGCCGCCGACAAGGTCCATTCGCTGGTCATGGGCAATGTGATTCAGGCCGGCGTAAAAATGAATCCGGCGCGGCAGGCGGGCATCGGCGGGGGATTGCCGGTCGACGTTCCGGCGCTTACGGTCAACCGCGTCTGTGGGTCGGGAGCGCAGGCCATCGTCAGTGCGGCCACCGAAATCTGGGCCGGCATGATCGAGTGCGCGATCGCAGGTGGCATGGAAAACATGGATCGCAGCCCCTATCTGCTACCGCAAGGGCGCTGGGGTGCTCGAATGGGCGACGTGACGTTGTTCGACAGCATGCTGCTCGACGGGCTCAATGACGCCTTCAGCGGTCAGCATTCAGGCTGGCACACTGAGGATCTCGTAGCAAAGTGTGGCATCTCTCGTGAAGATCAGGACCGTTGGGCGCTGCGATCTCAACAGCGCTTCGCACAGGCTCAGGCAGCTGGACGCTTCGATGCTGAAATCGTGCCGTTGGAGGTGCCAGGTCGCAAAGGCCCAACGGTGTTCGACCGCGACGAGCACAATCGGCCGGATACCAGCGCCGAATCGCTTGCCAGGCTCAAGCCGGCCTTTCGCAAGGACGGGACGATTACCGCAGGCAACGCGCCCGGCCTGAACAGCGGCGCGGCTGCGATGGTCGTCGCCGAGCGGGGCTGGGCCGAACGCAATGGCCTGACACCAATGGCCCGGCTGGTCAGTTATGGCGTGGGAGCGGTGGAGCCGGGTTTCTTCGGCCTGGGCCCGATCCCTGCGGTGCGACAGGCTATTGCGCGCGCCGGCTGGTCTATATCGGACGTGGATCGCGTAGAAATCAACGAGGCGTTCGCGGCCATCGCACTGGCGTGTCTGCGCGAGCTGGGCTTTGCGGAAGACGTTGTCAATGTAGAGGGTGGCGCGATTGCTCATGGACATCCGATCGGTGCGAGCGGCGCTGTGCTGACTACGCGACTGTTACATCAGATGCAGCGTGGCGGCGGTCGGCGCGGGATCGTGACGCTTTGCATTGGCGGAGGACAGGGCATCGCGCTGGCACTCGAACTGCTGTGAACGCTCGTAGCGGTTGCGCGCGCAAGCCATGATTCGTTGAAGCGGTGCCGACCTTAGACATGAAAGCACCAGATCAACTGCTCCAGCCACTACATCGTTCTTCGTAGAGGTGACGTGGCGATCGTCAGCAATGTGTCCGCGCGGACGTCTCCTTATAGGCTCGAAGCTGTCGTCGGCTCTGCTACTTGTAGAAGGACTGGTTTGGGTCGAAAGCCGACATCAATTGCACCTAAGCGCCTTCGTCACCGCCTTGTCCAAACGACGTCTCACACGGCGTAACTTCCTCCTTTTGCGGAGCAACCCCGAAAAAAGTTGCGGAGCACTGTCTGAAAACGCCAGTGGCTACTACCGGGAAAACCAAGGAAAAATTGGCGGAGGCGGTGAGATTCGAACTCACGGAAGGGTTACCCCTTCGCTGGTTTTCAAGACCAGTCCATTAAACCACTCTGGCACGCCTCCGAGGCGTTGCGCACGACCGGGTGTCGTGGCAGGGGAGGTCGTCTGGTGCGACGACTTGGGATGCGTGCGGTCCGGGAGAATCGGCGTCGGTACCCCGGCGCAGACCGGTACCGCACGGCAGCCGGCATTATACCCGCTCATCCCGCCGTGTGAAGCCTTCATTCCACCCAAATCGCCTCACACCCCGCCCAAACGCTCACGCTTCCCCCGTCCCCCTCTTGTTTTGTGCCCGTCCGGCATGCATCATGCTTGAAGACGTACGGTGAACGCCCCTCGCGTTACCGTGCGAGGCCTGACATGACCCGGAGACACTCATGGATGCCGACACCTCCCGCGACTCCGCCCAAGAGACGTCAAATGACGCCAGCGGCGAGCGCGCGACCGACACCCCGACGGCCAACGCCTTCACCTGGCAGATTCCGATCCTGTTCAACATCGGTGTCGACGTTTGCGACAAGTGGGCCGATGGCACCAACCGGCTCGCCCTCATCCACGAAAGCGCCGACGGCTCGCACGTGCGACTCACGTTCGATGTCCTGAAACAACTCTCGAATCAGCTCGCCAACGAATGGCGCGCCCACGGCGTCAAGGCCGGCGACCGCGTCGGCATCTTCCTGCCGCAATCGCCCGCCACCCTCGTTGCCCACGTCGCCGCATACAAGCTCGGCGCCATCGCCGTCCCGCTCTTCACCCTCTTTGGCCCCGAGGCGCTCGCCTATCGTCTGCAAAACTCCGGCGCCGCCGTGCTGGTCACCGACCTCGCAAGCGTCGCGAAGATCGACGACATTCGCGCCGAATTGCCCGACCTGCGCCTCGTATATGTCGTCCACGACGATCTCCCCGAAGCCCATCATCACGTCGCCGACGACCAGGACTGGGGCGTCGCCGAAGATGGCCTGCTCGCGCTCTGGCCCGCCATTGCATCGCGCGACACCCATTTCGAACCCGTCCAAACCCGCGCCGATGCCCCCGCGCTGATCATCTACACCTCCGGCACCACCGGCAAACCCAAAGGCGCACTGCATGCGCACCGGGTGCTGCTCGGCCACCTGCCCGGCGTGGAGACGTCGCACAACGGCTTTCCGCAAGACGGCGACCTGATCTGGACCCCCGCCGACTGGGCCTGGATCGGCGGACTGCTGGACGTTCTGCTCCCCGCGCTGCATCACGGCGTGCCCGTGCTCTCGCGACGCTTCGAGAAGTTCGATCCGGTCGCCGCGTTCGATCTGATGGCCCGCCACGGCGTGCGCAATACCTTCCTGCCGCCCACCGCGCTCAAGATGCTGCGCACCGTCCCGTCGCCGCGCGAACACTGGCCGCTGCAACTTCGTTCCGTCGCCAGCGGTGGCGAGTCACTCGGCCCCGAACTGCTGGCCTGGGGGCGCGAGCACCTCGGTGTCGATATCAATGAGTTCTACGGGCAGACGGAGTGCAATATGGTCGTCTCGTCATGCGCGGCTGAATTTCCGGCGCTGCCCGGCGCTATCGGACGCGCCGTTCGCGGGCATGACGTGACCATCGTCGACGACGAGGGCACCCCGCTGCCGGTGGGCGCCGTCGGCAATATCGCGATTGCAAGACCCAACCCGGTCATGTTCCTCGGCTACTGGCATAACCCGGAAGCCACGATGGACAAGTATCGCGGCGACTTCCTGCTCACAGGGGACTCGGGATTCGTCGATGCGCAGGGCTACATCACGTTCACCGGGCGCTCGGACGATGTGATCACCAGCGCCGGATACCGTATCGGCCCCGGGCCCATCGAAGACTGCTTGATCCGACATCCGTCCGTGCAGTTCGCCGCTGTCATCGGTGAGCCGGATGAACTCCGCACGGAAATCGTCAAGGCCTTCGTCGTGCTGCGCGAGGGGTATGAGCCGTCCGCCGCACTGGCCAAGGAAATTCAGGATTTCGTGAAGCACCGTCTGGCAGCCCACGAGTACCCGCGCAAGGTGGTGTTCCTGCCGGAATTGCCAATGACCGTTACTGGCAAGATCATCCGCAAGGCGCTGCGCGAGATGGGCACCGTGCTGGGGTAACGCAGCGGTGCCAGGCCGTCACTTCGTGTCGCGCTCGAGGAACATTCCCTGAAGGTCGTTCAGGAAGCGCTGCCCCAGCTCGGTTGGGGCGATGCGCAGCGGGTCGTCGACGAGCAAGCCCTTCTCGACACCGGCCGCCAGCGCCTTGGCAAGCCGTGCCATCGGCAACCCGGTGCGATCGGCGAACAGCTCGCTCTTCACGCCTTCGGTCAGCCGCAAGGCGTTGAGCATGAACTCGAACGGCAAATCACGCACGTCGACCTCGTTTTCCTCCTGCACCGCGTTGCCAGCCGCAGCCGCGTCCATGAAGCGCTGCGGATGCTTGTGGCGGATCTGTCTCAGCACCCGGTGCGGGAACGAGATCTTGCTGTGCGCGCCGGCGCCGATGCCAAGATAGTCGCCAAACTCCCAATAATTGAGGTTGTGCTTGGCGCGTCGGTGCGGCTGCGCATAGGCCGACACCTCGTAGTGTCCATACCCGGCCAGCGCGGTGCGCTCGGCAATCCAGTCCTGCATGTCGGCGGCCGTGTCGTCGTCGGGCACGGTGGGCGGGTATTTGTGGAACTGTGTGTTCGGCTCCAGCGTGAGGTGATACAGCGACAAGTGCGGCGGCGCGAACGACAACGCCGTCTCCACATCCTGCTGGCACTGCGCCAAGGTCTGATTCGGCAACGCGAACATCAGATCGAGGTTGAAGTTGTCGAAATTCGCCTGGGCGATCTCGATGGCATGACGCGCTTCGTCGCCATCGTGAATGCGTCCGAGCGCCTTCAGATGCTCGCTATTGAAACTCTGAATGCCGATCGACAAACGATTGATGCCGCTTGCGCGGAAGCTGCGGAACTTGTCCGCCTCGAACGTGCCGGGGTTCGCTTCCATGGTGATTTCGGCATCGGCGTCGAGCGGCAGCAGCGCGCGCAGATCCGAGAGCAGGTGGTCCAGACCGGCAGCCGACAACAGGCTCGGCGTGCCGCCCCCGATGAACACTGTGTGCACGGGACGACCCCACACCAGCGGCAACGCCTGCTCCAGATCCTGACGCAATGCATCGAGATAAGCTTGCTCGGGGAACGCTTGCGCGCCCCCGTCGCCACGCCACTCATGCGAGTTGAAGTCGCAATACGGACACTTGCGCACGCACCACGGAAAGTGCACGTACAACGACATCGGCGGCAGCGCCGGCAGACTGATCTTGCCGGGTCGCAGGAAGTTCTGCACGGGCAACTCGGATTGACTCATGCCGTTCACGCCTCCCGGCCCAGCTTTTCCAACAACACGCGCAGCGCGCGCGCCCGATGGCTGTGCGCATTCTTCACAGCGGGATCGAGTTCGGCCGCCGTCTGATTCAACGCGCGGATGAGAAAGTGCGGATCGTAGCCGAAGCCATGCGCGCCGCGCGGCGTGTCGATAATTTCGCCATCCCAGCGGCCTTCGGCAATGATCGGCTGCGGATCTTCGGCGTGACGCACCAGCACGAGCGCGGCGAAGTAGTACGCGTCGCGATAACCGGGGGTGTCGGCGTGCGGCGCGAGTTGCTCGATCAAGTGGCGATTGTTCGCGGCATCCGACTTCTCGCGCCCGGCGCGTGCCGCGTAGCGCGCGGAATACACGCCCGGCGCGCCGCCGAGGATCGGCACGCACAGACCGGAGTCGTCCGCCAGCGCCGGCAGCCCCGTCGCGGCCGACGCATGACGCGCCTTCGCCAGCGCATTCTCGACGAAGGTCACATGGGGCTCGTCGGCTTCGGACACGCCGAGCATCCCCTGCGGTACCAGCTCGATGCCGAGCGGCGCGAACAATGACGCGAACTCGCGCAACTTGCCCGGGTTGTTCGACGCCAGCACGATCTTCTGCATGCCCATCCTCAGACTCCGAGCGCGCGCTTCTGGGCGTCGATCAACTGACGAATGCCGGCGTCCGCCAGATCGAGCAGCACGTTGCTTTGCGCACGGGTGAACGGCGCGCCTTCGGCCGTACCCTGAATTTCCACGAAGCCGCCCTCGCTCGTCATGATGACGTTCATGTCGGTGTCGCACGCGGAATCTTCGACGTAGTTCAGATCGAGCACCGGAGCGCCCTGATACAGCCCGACCGAGACGGCGGCGACGTGCGCGCGAATGGGCGACGTTTCGAGTTTGCCGTCGGCGAGGAGTTTCGAGACCGCGTCGTGGGCAGCGACGAAAGCGCCGGTGATCGAGGCGCACCGCGTGCCGCCGTCGGCCTGGATGACGTCGCAATCGATCTGGATGGTGCGCGGGCCGAAGGCCTCGAGGTCGAACACGGCGCGCAGCGAGCGGCCGATCAGGCGCTGGATCTCCTGCGTGCGTCCGCTCTGCTTGCCGCGCGCGGCCTCACGATCGCCGCGGGTGTGCGTGGCGCGCGGCAACATGCCGTACTCGGCCGTGAGCCAACCCTGGCCGGAGTCGCGCAGGAAGCCCGGGACTTTCTCTTCCACGCTGGCGGTGCAGATGACCTTGGTGTCGCCGCATTCGATCAGCACCGAACCTTCGGCGTAGCGGGTGTATTGGCGTGTGATGCGCACGGGGCGCAATGCGTCGTGCGCACGGCCGTCCGGGCGGGGAATTTGCGTCATGAGTGAGTGTCCTGCAAGGTGAATGGGTGCGGCAATACCCGAATGGTATCGCTAAACGCCGCAAGCTTGGCGGCGCGGCCCGGTAGCGCGGGCCGATTCGGGAACGCAGTGCAGGAAAGTGCGATAATCGCGTTTCATCCATGCATGCGAATCCGGTTGCTGCATTGCCTCGCGACAATACTGCCGCGCGGCTGTGGTTCCGGTTACCCCGATGAAAGACAATAATATTTTCAGTATGACCGGCTACGCCAGCGTCACGCGCGACATTGCGCATGCCGATGGTGCCGCAGGCGCGAGCGTGTCGGTCGAATTACGTACGGTCAACTCGCGTTTCCTCGATCTGGCATTCCGTATGCCCGAAGAAGCGCGCGCCTGCGAACCGGTACTGCGCGAAGCGCTCACCGGCAAGCTCTCGCGCGGCAAAGTCGACATCCGTATCAACGTGCAGCGCCCCGAGAACGGCACGAACGGTGCCCTCAATCTCGATGCCGTCAAACAGCTCGCCGATCTTGAACGGCAAGTGCTCACGTGCTTCCCGGATGCCGAGCGCATGCGCACCGGTGAGATCCTGCGCTGGCCGGGCGTGCTCGGCGAAGAGTCGGTCACGGCCGACGCGCTGCGCGATGCCGTGATCGACGCCGGACGTGCCGCCATTGGCGACCTCGTCGACGTGCGCAAGCGCGAAGGCGCTCAGCTCAAGGCAAGCCTCATCGAGCGCATCGAGTTCATGGAGAAGATCCTCGTGGGCCTGCAGCCGATGGTGCCGGAGCTGATCGCACGTCATCAACAGAAGATCGTCGATCGTCTTCTGGAAGCGCTGGGTCTTGTGGTGCCGGAAGGTTCCGCCGCGCCGAGCAAGGACGAAATCGCCGAGCGCATTCGTCAGGAAGTCACGATTTACGGCGTGCGCATCGACGTCGCGGAAGAACTTACCCGACTCGACGCCCACCTGAAGGAAACCCGCCATATCCTCGACAAGGGGGGCTTGGTAGGCAAACGGCTGGACTTCATGATGCAGGAGCTCAATCGCGAAGCGAACACGCTCGGCTCAAAGGCCGCCTCGAAGGAACTCGCCGATGCCTCGATGGCGCTCAAGCTATACATCGAGCAGATGCGCGAGCAAGTGCAGAACCTGGAGTAAGCCGCATGTCCGCGTCATCGCCAATCCCGCAAGCTACCCTGCACGCCGAGTATCCCGGCAATCTGTTCATGGTGGTCGCCCCCTCGGGGGCGGGCAAGTCCACGCTCGTCAACGCGCTGCTCGCGCAGGATGCCGACATTTGCCTGTCGATCTCCAGCACCACGCGCGCGCCGCGTCCGAACGAGGAAGAGGGCGTGCATTACCACTTCATTTCGGTCGAGCAGTTCCTGGCAAGCCGGAAGGCCGGCGAGTTCCTGGAAAGCGCCGAAGTGCACGGCAACTATTACGGCACGTCGCGCGTATGGATCGAGGACCAGATGCGTGAAGGTCGTGACGTGTTGCTGGAAATCGACTGGCAAGGCGCACAGCAGGTGCGCAAGCGCTTTTCGAACGCGGTCGGGATCTTCATCCTGCCGCCGTCCATCGCGGCGCTCGAGGAGCGCCTGAAGAAGCGTGGGACGGACGAGCCCAACGTCATTGCGCGTCGTCTGTTGGCGGCCGGCGGCGAAATCGCCCACGCGCCCGAAGCGGATTTCATCATCATCAACGACGAATTCCAGCGCGCGCTCGATCAACTGCAATCGGTGTTCACCGCCGTGCGTCTGCGCTTCGCGTCGCAGTATGCGCGGCACCGAACCTTGTTCACCGACCTGGACATTCACGCACCGAACGATCCCTCGTAACACCCTCGCATTCGCCGAGCGCGCTGGCGTTTTTCGCGAGCGTGCCGCGGCTGCGATAGAATACGCCTCATATCAAGAAGGAAACTCCTTATGGCCCGAATTACCGTTGAAGATTGCCTGAAACGTATCCCCAATCGCTTTGAGCTGGCGCTCGCCGCGACGTACCGCGCGCGCCAGTTGGCGCAAGGTCACACGCCGAAGCTCGAGAACAACAAAGACAAGCCGACCGTTGTCGCGCTGCGCGAAATCGCGGCGGGTCAGGTGGGTGTCGAGATGCTCAAGAAAGTGCCGCTCTGATCGGGAGACAGCACTGATGCGATGTGACGTTCCGGGCCGCTCGACGATGCAGGTACACGTATGAGTCATGCAAAATCACCGGCCGCGTCCATCGCTGCGGATGAACCCAAAGCGGGGGAGCCGAAGCCCGAGCGTAAAAAGAAAAAGGGCGAAAGCGCCACGCGGCAGTACATTGACGCGCTGCTCGAGCAGTCGTATCGGCACCTCTTCGGTCCGACGGCGACGCCAGAGCAGCCGCGCAAGCATGAGGTCGTCTCGATCGCCCGTCTGAAGGGCATGCTTGGGGAGTACCTCAAGGAGAGCGACCTCGCGCAAATCAAGGAAGCTTTCCAGTTCAGCGACGAAGCCCACCTGGGCCAGTATCGCCAGAGCGGACAACCCTACATTACCCATCCCGTCGCCGTTGCCGAGATCTGTGCCGAGTGGAAGCTCGACGCGCAGTCGATCATGGCCGCCTTGTTGCACGACGTGATGGAAGACCAGGGCGTGACCAAGGCCGAACTCGCCGAGCGATTCGGCCCGAAGGTCGCGGAACTGGTCGATGGTCTGTCGAAACTCGACAAGATGGAGTTCAGCAGCCGCGAAGAGGCGCAAGCCGAGAGTTTCCGCAAGATGCTGCTGGCGATGGCGCGCGACGTTCGTGTCATTCTCGTCAAGCTTGCGGACCGGCTGCACAACATGCGCACGCTGGGCGTCACGTCGACGGAGAAGCAGCGCCGTGTGGCGCGCGAGACGCTCGATATCTACGCGCCCATCGCGCACCGCCTGGGCCTGAACAATACTTACCGCGAGCTGCAGGATCTGAGCTTCGCGAATTACCATCCGCGTCGCTACGCCGTGCTCGACAAGGCCGTGAAGGCCGCGCGCGGCAACCGGCGCGAAGTGGTCGGCAAGATTCTCGACGCCGTCGAGAAGGCGCTCACGGAAGGTGAGGTAAGTGCCGACGTTTTCGGTCGCGAGAAGACGCTCTTCAGCATCTACAACAAGATGCAGGAGAAGCAATTGTCGTTCTCGCAGGTGCTCGACGTGTACGGCTTCCGCGTCGTCGTCGAGTCCAATGCGCAGTGCTACCTCGCGCTCGGCGTATTGCACGCGCTCTACAAGCCGGTGCCGGGCAAGTTCAAGGACTACATTGCGATCCCGAAGGTCAACGGCTATCAGTCGCTGCATACGACGCTCGTCGGCCCCTTCGGCACCCCGATCGAATTTCAGATTCGTACGCGCCGCATGCATGAAATTGCGGAAGCGGGCGTAGCCGCTCACTGGCTATACAAGAATGGCGGCGCGGATATGAACGATGTGCAGAAGCACGCGCATCGTTGGCTGCAATCGCTGCTCGACATCCAGAGCGAGACCGGCGATTCGACCGAATTCCTCGAACACGTCAAGATCGACCTGTTCCCCGACGCCGTCTACGTCTTCACGCCGAAGGCGCGCATCATGGCGCTGCCGCGCGGTGCCACGGCGCTCGACTTCGCGTATTCGGTCCACAGCGACCTGGGCAATCAGTGTGTCGCCGTCAAGATCAACAACGAACTGCTGCCGCTGCGCACCGAACTGAAGAACGGCGACATCGTGGAAGTCATCACGGCACCGTATTCGAAGCCGAACCCCGTCTGGCTTGGGTTCGTGCGCACCGGCAAGGCGCGCTCGGCGATTCGCCATTACCTCAAGACGATGCGCTTCGCCGAGTCGGTGCAACTGGGCGAACGGCTGGTGGAGCAAGCGCTCAAGGGCTACGGCCTGACAATGAGCGAAATTTCGCCGGAGACCTGGGACAAGCTCGCGCAGTGGACGGGCAACAAGGATCAAGAGGATATCTTCGCGGACATTGGTCTGGGCCGTCGGGTCGCGGCGGTCATGGCCAAGCGCCTCGCGGTGCTCTCGTCGGGCAAGGAAAGCGAGAACGACACCGACAGCCCGGACGATCCGGACTCCCCGCGTAACGGCGACGAGACGGTCGGGCCGCCGGTGCTCATTACCGGCACGGAAGGCATGTCGGTGCAGTTCTCGGCGTGCTGCCGCCCGATTCCCGGCGACGCGATCATGGGGTATATCGGCATCGGGCTGGGTATGGCGATCCACACGACCGATTGCCCGGTCGCGCGTCGCATTCACCGCAAGGACCGAACCCGCTGGATCGATGTGGCGTGGTCCCCGCAGCCGGGGCGGCTGTTCGACGTGGGCATCAAGGTGCTCGTGCGTCACAATCGCGGCGTGTTTTCGCGAGTGGCGGCCGACATTACCGCCTCGGACGCGAACATCGTGCACATTGGCATGGATGAAGTGGTGCCGGACGAATCGGCAACGCTGCGCTTCCTCATTCAGGTGAGCGACCGCGTGCATCTGGCCAACGTCATGCGCCGCATCCGCGTGAATCCGGATGTGATGCGCGTGGCGCGCGAGCGACCGAGCGAGCGCCATCAGGAAGAGCTGCACGCCAATCACGCCATGCGCATCACGCGCGAACGCGGCGACTACTGACGCGCGGGCCGGTGCCCCCGTCGAACGGGCGCGCGCCGGCACACACGGCCTGGATGGCCTGATTCGCTAGCCGTCCGACGGCGGGTAGTGCACGTCCAGGATCTCGATCTGTTCGAGCCCGGCCGGCGTGCGCAGCGGCACGGTGTCGCCCACTTTCGCTTTGGTGATCGCGCGGGCCATCGGCGAAATCCAGCTCACATATCCCCGGTCGAGATCGACTTCGTCGATGCCGACGATCCTGATCGTGTGCTCGTCGCCCTTGCCGTCGGCATAGGTCACTTGGGCCCCGAAAAACACCTGATCGACGTTCTCCTGACGCCGCGTATCGACCACCTCGGCGTTATCGAGGCGCCGCGTAAGAAAGCGGATACGCCGATCGATCTCGCGCAAGCGCCGCTTGCCGTAGATGTAATCGCCGTTCTCCGAGCGGTCGCCGTTTGACGCCGCCCACGACACGATCTTCACCACCTCGGGGCGTTGATTGTCGATGAGGTCGAGCAATTCGTTCTTCAGGCGTTGATAGCCCGTCGGCGTGATGTAGTTCTTGGTGCCCGCGGGAATGTCCGGGGTGCCGGCGTCGAGATCGTCATCGTCGTCGCCACTGTCTTCCTTGACAAAGGCTTTGTTCATAAGTCGGTGCACGCGCTGCGCGCGTGTGGGGAGCGTTTCGGGATCCCTGCATTATAGGAGCGATGCGCATCGTCCATGGGCGCAGGCGCGAAAAGCCGCTCGGCAATCATGCACAGGTGTCATGGAGCGAGCCGGCAATGTCCTCTACAATCGGTTCACATTCGCCCCATTGCCCATCCGAACGCAGGAGAGCTGCACCATGACCGATTCCACCAGCCCCTTCCTCGCCGTGCTCAAGCCGCACCTGAGCGACATCGGCGCCTTTACGGTGCAGCGCAGTCTGCCCAGTCTGCCGTTCAAGACGGTCGGGCCGTTCATTTTCTTCGACCACATGGGGCCGGCCACGCTGTCGCCGGGCCAGGGCATGGACGTTCGTCCGCACCCGCACATTGGGCTGGCGACGGTCACGTATCTGTTCGACGGCGAGATCTGGCATCGCGACAGTCTTGGCAGCGATCAGCGTATCACCCCGGGCGCGGTGAACTGGATGACGGCGGGGCGCGGCATCGTTCATTCCGAACGCACGCCGCACGATGTGCGCGAGCGCGGCGGCGACGTTCACGGGATTCAGACGTGGGTGGCCCTGCCTCAGGCCGACGAGGAAACCGAGCCGTCGTTTGCGCATCACGAGGCGTCGTCGCTGCCGGACATCTTCCTGCCCGGCGTGCATATGCGCCTGATTCTCGGCCAGGCGTTTGGCCAGACGGCGCCGGTGAAGGTGTTTTCGCCGATCTTTTATCTGGCTGTCGATATGGCGCCGTGCTCGGCGTTTGTGCTGCCGCCCGAGTATGCGGAGCGCGCCGTGTACACCGTGCAGGGCGAGGTGACGGTGAACGACGAGGTGCTGCCCGAACATCGTATGGGCGTGCTCGCCCAGGGCGCGGATATGCGTATTGTGGCAGGCGACCAACCGGCGCGGTTGATGCTGCTCGGCGGCGCGCCGCTCGACGGCGATCGGTTCATCTTCTGGAACTTTGTATCGTCGAGTCGCGAGCGCATCGAACAGGCCAAGGCCGCCTGGACGGCCCAGCAGATGGGCACGGTGCCCGGCGAGACGGAGTGGATTCCGCTGCCGGAGCGAAAGCCGTCGGCTAACTAAGCTTCGTTGGCGCGTCTCGACGCCGGTTGCCGAAACGTTCGGCCGCCGGCGTTTTTATTCGGGGACATGGGCGCTGGTGGGCAATGCCGCACGGCCCACCTCACGCGCTCAGCACGATGACCGAGCACCGGCGGTCTTCCAGCAGACGGTGCGAGACGGCGCCGAAGTTGAGGCGGTCGCCGAAGCGGGGTTGCACGCCGAGCACCAGCAGATTGTGTTTGCCGTGATGGATCTGGTGCAGCACGGCTTCGTCGACCTTGCCGCCGGCGAGCAGACGGGTGCGAAGCTTCACACCGTTACGCCTGGCCAGCGCATGCAGGTTCTCCATCATGGCGGCTTCGGCGGCGTCAGGCTTCAGTACGCGCGGGCGCCAGCGCCGATGCAGCATGCCGGGCGCCACCCGCGCGGACACGTGGAGCGCCGTGACGGGCGCGTTCGCCGCGCGCGCCAGCGTGATCGCGAGTTCGGCCGCGTGCCGCGAGTAGTCGGTGCCCGATACGGGCACGAGGATGTTGAGCGGCGCATCGGGCTTGCGCGCATGTTCGCCGTGGGCCAGCACGATGCCGATCGCGCCATCGAACGCCTTGGTGAGCGGTAGCACGCCCGTGGGCAAGGGCAGCGGCGGGACGTCGGAGTCCGTCTCCTCGCCCGGGGCGTCGAATCCGGCGATCACGAAGCCGTAGCCCTTGGCGATTTCGTCGGAAATGCGATTGGCTTCGTGGCTGCGGTCGGGTTGCAATGCTTCCTGCTCGCGCGCCGCGTCCGACGGATCGCTCGCCACAAAATCGCCTGTCTCGGTCGCGTTGCTCACGCGCTTGTCGTCGTGCGCTTCACCCACCGGTTCAGGTTTCGGGGCGCCATGTTCGTTCGACGCGTCTGCCGATGGCACCTTGCCGGCGCTCTCCTTGACAGGCCCATGCGGCAAATCCGGCGTCTTCTGCGGCGCCTTGCCCGTGCGCTCGCGCAGCACCAGACGCGCCGCCTCGCGCGCCTTGTCGGCGCCTGAATCGTCTTCGACCCCCGGTGTGCCGGGGGCGCGTGGCGCCGCCAGTGTGGCGGCCGCGAGCGCGATATCGTAGGCGTCGCGCCCGTCGCTTTCGCCGTCGGCCGCATGGGTGCGTGTGTCCTGGCCGGCTGGCTTGTCCGAGGCTTCAGAGGGCTCGCGGGTGTCACGCGCCGCCGCGCCGTCGTTCGTCTTGGTGGGCGATGGGGCGAGTACGGTCGTCAGTGTGCCGCGCACGCCGGCCGTCAGCCCGGCGATCCATGCGGCGAAGCGTCCGTTGGCGCTGCCGTCCACGGCGGCCAGAATCCGTTCGACGTTCGGCAGGAAGTCCTTCTCCTCGGCCGCCTCTTTCTCGAGCCGCGCCTTCTCTTGCGCCGAGAGCGGAATGCGCACGAGTGCCCGTCGCAGCACAGGCGGCATGATGAGTGTGGTGATCAGCGCCATGACGACGACCATGGTGAACAGGTCCTGGCTGAGCACGCCCAGCGAAAGCCCGATGCTCGCCACGATGATCTCGGTGGAACCGCGCGCATTCATGCCGGTCGCGAGTGCCAGCGCTTCGGCCGACGACATGCCGCCCAGGCGCGCGCCAGCGAAGCCGCCGGTGAATTTGCCCACGCTCGCGATCAGGATCAATCCGGCGACCAGACCGAGCATGCGCCAGTCGAGCAGGATCGTCAGATCCACCGACAGGCCCGCAACCCCGAAGAACACCGGCGCGAAGAGCGCAACGATCAACCCGCGCAGCTGTGCCTCGATCTGCTCGGTGAGAATCGGCGACTGCCCGATCATGACGCCCGCCATGAACGCGCCCAGGGCGGTATGCACACCGAGCTTGTCGGTGGCGAGCGCCAGCACGAAGGTGATCACGAGAATCGCGCTGAGTGCGGGCATCTCGGCGGTGAAGCGATCGTTGGTCCAGCGAATGGCGACGGCCACGGCACGTTTGCCCACGGTGAAGCACAGCACGATGAACAGCAACGTGCCCCCCAGGCTGATCGACAGATGGCCGAGATCGATCGAGCCGCTCGCCCCCAGGCCGGCGATGGCAGCGATGATGATCCAGCCGGTGGTGTCGTCGAGAATGGCGGCCGCCAGGATGATCTGGCCGATGTTGCGGCGCAGATAGTCGACTTCGCGAATGACCGTCGCCACGACTTTGACGGACGAGATCGACAGCGCGGTGCCGAGGAAGAGGGAGGTGACCAGCCGGGCCTCGGGATGCGGCAGGAGATCGTCGGGTAGATGCCAGCCAAGCGCAAAGCCGCAGGCGAAGGGGACCACCATGCCGCCGGCCGACGCGAAGATGGCCATTCGCTTCATGCGGCGAACGAGGCCCAGATCGGTTTCCAGCCCGGTGGACAGCAGCAGTAGCAGTACGCCCAGTTCGGCGACCGCGTCGAGCATCCTTTTCTGCGCTTCGGTATCGGGAAAGACGGCGTGCTGCCAGGCGGGCATCAGGGCGCCGAAGACGGACGGGCCGAGCAGCACGCCGGCCAGCAACTGCCCCATGACCGCCGGCTGGCGCAGGCGCTGCATGACCTCGCCCAGCAATCTGCCGACAAGGACCAAGAGGAGTAGTTGGGTGAAGAAAATTGCCGTGCCATGGCCTGCGTGCATGTGCCTCCCTGCAAGTCGTGCGACCGGTGGGACGACGCACGGCCGGGTCGGGAACCCGGCGCGCGCGTGCGCGTCCGTACCGATTTGCCCAGTTTTGCGATTACCATGCTTACCATGCGTCAAGCGGGCGGCTGCATTCGATGAGTGACGGCCACCGTCCACGCAATTTACCATGCTCGATAGGACCTATGATCGATACCCATCTCGCCAGTTTCGATGCCGACGTGCTGGCCGTCTCGCATCAAGTGCCGGTGCTCGCCGATTTTTGGGCGCCGTGGTGCGGCCCGTGCAACGTGCTCGGACCGTTGCTGGAAAAGCTGGAAGCCGAAGCGCAGGGTCGCATTCGTCTCGTGAAGATCAACGCCGATGAGAACGCGCAGCTTTGCGCGGAGTATGGCGTGCGCAGCCTGCCGACGGTGGTCGCCTTCGTCGACGGCGAGCCGGTCGACCAGTTCGTAGGCGCCTTGCCCGAGGGGCAGTTGCGCGCGTTCATCGATCGGATCGTGCCGAATCCGGCGGAGATGGCGCGCCGCGTGGCGCGCGAGGCGTTGACGGCAGGTAAGCCCGAGGTCGCGCGCGACGCGTTGCAAGCCGCGCTGGCGCTGGATCCCGCGCATGACGAAGTGCGTCTCGATCTGGTCGACGTGTTGCTCGGCATGGGCGAGGTCGACGGCGCGCGCGCGGAGCTGACGCTGCTCTCGCCGCGCACGGCGGCCAGTGGCGACGCTCGCATCGCCGCGCTGAACACGCGCATTGCCGCCGCCGAGCAGGCGAGTCATCTGCCGCCCGCGCAGGCGCTGCTTGCGCGCGTGCAAGCGGATCCTGACAATTTGCAGGCGCGGCTCGATCTTGCCAACCGCTATCTGGCGGATCGCACCTACGAACCGGCATTGCAGGCGTTGCTGGACATCGTGCAGCGCGACCGCGCGTTTGGCGACGACGCCGCACGCAAGTCGATGCTGGCCATCTTCGATGCGCTCTCGGAGACGGACCCGGCCACGGTCGCCGCGTGGCGCCGCAAGCTGAGCGCAGCGCTCAATTGAGTCTACTTTGTTGACATTTTTTCCTCACGCTGATGACTGCTCCCGCTCTGATCACTTTCGCACCCGCCCAGGCGGGTGAAGCCATCTTCGACCACCCCACGCAAGCGCGTCGCCTCGAAGGCAATCCGCAACGGGTGACGCGACCGTTCTACACGGACGCGCTGGGCGAGTTCGATTGCGGCGAATGGACGTGCGAACCCGGCGCGTGGCGCATTGCCTTTGGTCCGCATCGTCAGGAATATTTTTCGGTGATCGAAGGACGTATTCGCATCAGCGACCTCGATGGCAACGCGTCGGAGTTCGGGCCGGGGGACGCCTGTGTGATTCCGGCGGGCTTCGAGGGCGTGTTCGAGGTTGTCGAACCGGTGCGCAAACACTTCGTGATGTTCGAGCGCAAGGCGCAATCATGACGCGCCTCATTTTTTTCTGCGGTCACGCCGGGGCGGGCAAGACGACGCTGGCGAAGCGCCTGATCGGCCCGCTGATTGCGCGCAGTGGGGAAGCGTTTTGTCTGCTCGATAAAGACACGCTTTATGGTGCTTACAGTGCTTCGGTGATGGGCGCGTTGACGGGCAATCCGAATGACCGCGACAGTCCAGTGTATTTGCAGACGTTGCGCGACCCCGAGTACGCGGGACTGCTGGACACGGCGCGCGAGAATCTTCGTCTCGGGGTGAACGTGCTGGTGGTCGGACCGTTCTCGCGCGAGTTGCGCGAAGGGCGGTTGTTCGATCGCGCGTGGCTGGGTGTCGATGACGACGTGGGCGTGCATGTGGTCTGGGTCGAGCTCGGCGAGGCCGATGCGAAGGCGCGCATCGTGAGCCGAGGCAATCCGAACGACGCTTATAAGCTGGCGCATTGGGACGATTACCGGCTGCGCCGGTTCTCGCCGTCCGCCGAGGCGTTCCCGCAGCTGGCGCGCTACGACAATACCGCGCCGACGGCGGAAGACGACGAGCGTCTGCTGCAAACGTTGCTGGTGCAGACTCGCTGATATTCGAAATACGTTCCTAGGGAATTGTCCGAAAAGGGATTCCCGCGAGGAAGATCGGGGCAGGGCGTTGCTAAGGTACGGACACTTTTCGCCCTGTCCCCGCCTCGATCATGTTCCTGCCACCTTGCTGGTTGTCATCGTCTGCGGCCCGTGTCGCAGGTTGTCTACGCGCATGCTTGCGTCGTGTGTTGACGGCTTCGGCCGGGTTGGCGGTCGTTATCGTCGCTAACGTCGTTATCCCGATTGTGGCGCATGCAGGCGCGCCGCCTGTGCCCGGACTGCCACGGGTGAATATGGCGGCGATCCCGTGGTCGTTGGCGGAGTCGGCGGCGGCCTATGGCGACGACGCTTCGGCGTTCGCCGCGATGTCAGATGCCTCTCCGACGATGGCACGCATTCGCGAACGCGGACGCATCGTGCTGGGCTATCGGCAAACGGCGGTTCCATTTTCTTATGTGGATGCGCAGGATCAGCCAATGGGGCTGGCGTGGGCGCTGTGCCAACGCGTTGTGCAAGCGTTGCAACGCGAGATGGCGATGCCCGACCTGCGCATTACCCCCGTGCGCGTGATCGAGCAGATGCGCGGACCGCTGATCAAGGGGGATGCCATCGACATCGATTGCGCGCCGTCGACCGTCACGGCCACGCGCGAGCGACAGGTGGCCTTCAGTCTGCCGTATTACGCCGCGAATGTCCGCCTCATGGTTCGGCAGGGCGCCGGGATTCGTTCGATCGACGATATGCGAGGATTGCGGCTGGCCGTGGTGCAAGGCACGACCGCCGAGCGGCTGGTGCGCGCCCGGCACGCGCGGGCAGGCTTTCAGCTCTTGATGGCGCGCGACTACGAC
The DNA here is from genome assembly GCF_902459665.1 of Pandoraea cepalis. Taxonomy (GTDB): domain Bacteria; phylum Pseudomonadota; class Gammaproteobacteria; order Burkholderiales; family Burkholderiaceae; genus Pandoraea; species Pandoraea cepalis. The sequence continues at coordinate 129,899 of NZ_CABPSL010000014.1, forward strand.
GACGCGTTTCGTATGCTGCGCGAGCATCGCGCCCAAGCGCTCGCGCTCGACGACGTGCTGCTCGAAGGCCTACGCGCCACCAGCAAGTCGCCTGACGCTTTCCGTATCGTCGGACCACCGCTGGCGACTCAGCCCGAGCACTACGCCCTCGTGCTGCCCAAGGACGATCCGGCGTTCAAGACGCGTGTCGATGCCGCACTCGCCGAGATATTCCGCACCGGAGATATGCGCCAGCTCCAACGCGAGTCGTTCCAGACCGCCGTGCCGCCTTTCGGGCATGTCCTTCAGGTGGTGCCGTCGGCCGAGGTGCTCGCGATCTGGGAAGCCGGGGCGCGCTTCCGGGCAACCGCTGATGGCAACACTAACGCGACGGAGAACGACACCTCCGCTGCGTCTTCCTCGCCACGCGGTTGACTTGTCTCGGGAACCCTCTCGCGCCCCCCCTCCCTCCAGACGCGATATCGCGCCTCCTCGACGGACCGAGGCCCCTTTCCGCCTCTCAGACATAAACCCAACTCGCTGCAGAAAGGGGCCCCGGTCCGTCTCTTCCGTTCCCGTCACCCGCCATAAGCTAATGACAAACGCTTCTTTGCTCCCGATCGCCCATTTCTGTAAATTGCTATCGTGCTGTTAACTTGATAGGAATTTGCTGTGAGTCGTCTCAAGAACGCTAATTGGAAGCGCGCCGCCAAGCGCGTCGTCATCGGTCTCGCCGTGTGGTCTTCCACCCAAGCCGGTATATCGATGGCCGTCGCCGCCCCTTCCAAGCCCGACCCCACCGTCGTCCCCCTGCCCACCGTGCACGGCGACTTGACCGGTACCCTCAAGAAAATCCGCGACACCGGCATCATTACGCTCGGCTACCGCGAAGCCGCCATTCCCTTCGCCTACGTCAATGACAAGGGCAAGCCGGTCGGCTACACGATGGACCTCTGCTACGCCGTCGTCGACGCCGTGAAGACCGCCCTCGATTTGCCGAACCTGCGCGTGCGTGAAATGTCCATCACGCCGCAGAACCGCATTCCCCTGGTCAAGAACGGGACCGTCGACCTGGACTGCGCACCGAATACCATCACGCCGGAACGCGCCGAACAAGTCGGCTTCAGCAACCCGTACTACGTCTCGGAAGTGCGGCTGCTCGTGAACAAGAAGGACAACATTCGCGGTCTGGACGACCTCAAGGGGCAGAATCTGGTCGCGTCCGCCGGCTCGACCGGCGAGCGCCTAGCCCGCACGCAGGCCGACAAAGGCGGATTCCGAGTGATCCCCGCTCGCGATCACGGCGAGTCGATGATGACGCTGGAAACCGGCCGCGCCAAGGCCTTCGCCCTGGACGACGTGCTGCTCGCCGGTCTGCGCGCCACCGCGCGCGAGCCAGGCGACTTTGTCATTGTCGGTGCACCGCTGGAAACGGAACTCAACGCGTTGATGCTCCGCCGCGACGATCCGCAATTCAAACGCTTTGTCGATACGACGCTCGCCCACGTGTTCAGCTCAGGCGACATTCGCCGCATTCAACGCAAGTGGTTCCAGCAACCGATCCCGCCACGCAACGTCAATCTGAACCTGGAACCTAGCAAGGAAGTGGTTGAGGTCTGGCACAAAGGATCGCAAGTGAGCGAATGATGCGCGTCTAGGGCGCTGCCGGTGGGATGACCCGCCGCGTCCGCGCTTACGACGGGTCTGAAGCCCGCCCATAGTGATATGGGCGGGCTCATTTTGTTTACGCGTTGTTTACACCCCGTTTATCCCTTTTATCTCCGTCTTTACGCGTCGATCCGTATCGTTCAAGGCACGGCTGGCATGCGCATGCAAGGGCGCGTCGCGTCCGTGGCGTGCCAGCCGCCACACGATAGGGAGTTGTCATGGACTGGCTATATCTCGGCGTGATCGCGGTGTTCCTCGCCTCGACCGTCGGCTTTGTCGCGTTCTGCGCGTCGGTAGGAGGGCAGCAATGACCGCCATGTATTGGCTGAGCGGCGGACTCACGATCGCGCTGCTCGCTTATCTCGTCTACGCGCTCTTTAAGCCGGAGGATCTGGCATGACGCTCAACGCCTGGATTCAGCTCGGCGTTTTCCTCGTCGTGCTGCTGGTGCTGGCACGCCCGCTCGGCCGCTTCATGGCCGACGTGCTCGCCGGCGAATCTCGCGTGAACCGCTGGTTCGCGCCCCTGGAACGCGCGCTCTACCGCCTGTGCGGCATCGATCCCGAAAAGGAAATGCACTGGCGCGCGTACGCGATCGCGCTCGTCGGCTTCAACGCGCTCGGCGCCTTGGCGGTCTACGCCCTGCAACGCTGGCAAGTCTGGCTGCCGTTCAATCCGCAAGGGTTGGGGGCCGTTACCCCGGACTCGTCGATGAATACGGCCGTGAGCTTTGTGTCCAATACCAACTGGCAAGGCTACAGCGGTGAGTCGACCATGAGCTATCTCACGCAGATGCTCGGTCTGGCGGTGCAAAACTTCATGTCGGCCGCCACCGGCATTGCCGTGGTGGTCGCACTCATTCGCGGCTTTGCCCGTCACACGGCACAGACGATCGGCAACTTCTGGGTCGATATGACCCGCATTACGCTCTACATTCTGGTGCCGCTTTCGGTCTTGCTGGCAGCGGCTTTCATGAGTCAGGGCGTGATTCAGAACTTCAGCGCTTATCAGGATGTCACCACGCTGCAAGCCACGCATTACGACAATCCGGTGCTTGGCCCGGACGGTCAGCCGAAGCTCGACACCGCCGGCAAGCCGGTGACAACGCCTGCCGTGACGCAGACGCAAACCCTGCCGATGGGCCCGGTCGCCTCGCAGGAAGCGATCAAGATGCTCGGCACGAACGGTGGCGGCTTCTTCAATGCGAATTCGGCGCACCCGTTCGAAAACCCGACGCCGCTGTCGAACTTCCTTCAGATTCTGGCGATCTTCCTGATCCCGGCGGCGCTGTGTCATATGTTCGGACGCATGGTAGGCGATCGTCGCCAGGGCCTCGCGCTGCTCGCCGCAATGACGATTGCGTTCTCGATTGCCGCCGTGGCCACGGTGTCGGCCGAGCAGGCCGGCAATCCGGTGCTGACGACGCTCGGTGTCGATCAGCAGGCGAGCGCCACGCAGGCGGGCGGCAACATGGAAGGCAAGGAAACGCGCTTCGGTATCGCGGCCTCGGGCATTTTCGCCACGGTGACGACGGCGGCGTCGTGCGGCGCGGTCAACGCGATGCACGATTCGCTCACGCCGCTGGGCGGGCTGGTGCCGATGCTGCTGATGCAGTTGGGCGAGGTGATCTTCGGTGGGGTGGGCTCGGGCCTGTACGGCATGCTCGTCTTCGCGATGCTCGCGGTGTTCGTGGCCGGGCTGATGATCGGCCGCACCCCGGAGTACCTCGGCAAGAAGATCGAGGCGTTCGAGATGAAGATGGTCGCCGTGGCCGTGCTCATGACGCCGCTGCTGGTGCTGCTCGGCACGGCGCTTGCGGTGCTGGTGCCGGCAGGGCAGGCGGGCGTGGCGAATCCGGCGACGCACGGCTTCTCGGAAATTCTCTACGCCTATAGTTCGGCCGCGAACAATAACGGCAGCGCATTTGCCGGGCTGTCGGCCAACACGCCGTTCTACAACAGCACGCTGGCGATCGCGATGTGGTTCGGCCGCTTCTGGGTGATTGTGCCGGTGTTGGCGATTGCCGGTGCCCTCGCCCGCAAGAAGCGCATCGCCGCGACCTCGGGCACGTTGCCTACGCATGGTCCGCTGTTCGTCGTGCTGCTGCTCGGTACGGTGCTATTGGTGGGCGCGCTGACGTATATGCCCGCGCTCGCACTCGGTCCGGTTGCCGAACATCTGACGATGATCGGCGCGCATTGATTATTGAAATGAGGCATTCGAGGCACTCATGAATCAACCCTCAGGAAATACCGTCACCCGGCCGGCGGGCAAAGGGCACACGTCGACGTCACTGTCGATGTTCGACCCCGCGATCGTCAAGCCGGCCATTGTCGACTCGTTCCGCAAGCTGCATCCGCTCACGCAAGCCCGAAACCCGGTGATGTTCGTGGTGTACGTGGGCAGCCTGCTCACGACGGTGCTGTTCGGCATGGCCGTGGCGGGCCACGCCGAGGCGAGCGCGCCGTTCATCCTCGCCATTACGCTGTGGCTGTGGTTCACGGTCTTGTTCGCGAATTTTGCCGAAGCCCTGGCGGAAGGCCGCAGCAAGGCGCAGGCCGCCTCGTTGCGCCAGGCCAAGAAGAACGTGCCGGCCAAGCAATTGCGCTCGGCCCGGCGCGACGCGGAGTGTCTGGTTATCGATAGTGCCAGTCTGCGTCGCGGGGATTTCGTGCTGGTCGAGGCGGGCGATGTGGTCCCGGCCGACGGCGAAGTGGTGGAAGGCGTGGCGTCGGTCGACGAATCGGCGATCACAGGCGAATCCGCGCCCGTGATTCGTGAGTCGGGCGGCGATTTTTCGGCCGTCACCGGTGGCACGCGCGTGCTCTCGGACTGGCTGGTCATGCGCGTGACGGTCAACCCGGGCGAGGCATTCCTCGACCGCATGATCGCCATGGTGGAAGGCGCGAAGCGGCAGAAGACGCCGAATGAAATCGCGCTCACGATCCTGCTCGTCGCGCTTACGCTGGTGCTGCTGCTCGCCACGGCGACGCTGCTGCCGTATTCGATCTACAGCGTGTTCGTCACGCAAGCGGGGCATCCGGTCACGATTACCGTACTCGTCGCGCTGCTGGTGTGTCTGATTCCGACGACGATCGGCGGGCTGCTCTCGGCCATCGGCGTGGCCGGCATGAGCCGCATGATGCAAGCGAATGTGATCGCCACGTCGGGGCGCGCCGTGGAAGCCGCGGGCGACGTGGATGTGCTGCTGCTCGACAAGACCGGCACGATTACGCTGGGCAACCGTCAGGCATCGCAATTCGTGCCGGCCCCGGGCGTGGACGAGCGCACGCTGGCCGACGCCGCGCAACTCGCCTCGCTGGCCGACGAGACGCCCGAAGGGCGCAGCATCGCTGTGCTCGCCAAGCAGCGTTTCAATCTCCGTGAGCGCGAAATGGGCGGTCTGCACGCGCTGTTCATCCCGTTCTCGGCGCAAACGCGCATGAGCGGGGTGGACCTTGCGGACAAGCAGATCCGCAAGGGCGCAGCAGACGCGCTCAAGCGCTACGTGGAATCGGCCGGCGGCGTATGGCCGGTGGCGCTGGCCAGCGCGGTCGACGAGATTGCGCGTCGCGGCAGCACGCCCCTGGTGGTGGCCGAGCAAGACACACTCGGGACCCGCGCGCTGGGCGTGATCGAGCTGAAGGACGTGGTCAAGGGCGGCATCAAGGAGCGCTTCGCCGAACTTCGCCAGATGGGCATCACGACGCTGATGGTGACGGGCGACAACCGTTTGACGGCGGCAGCCATTGCGGCCGAAGCCGGGGTCGACGACTTCCTCGCCGAAGCCACGCCGGAAGCGAAGCTCGCGACGATTCGCAAGTACCAGGCCGAAGGCAAGCTGGTGGCGATGACGGGCGACGGCACGAACGACGCCCCGGCGCTTGCCCAGGCGGACGTGGCGGTGGCGATGAACTCGGGCACGCAAGCCGCGAAGGAAGCGGGCAACATGGTCGACCTGGATTCGAATCCGACCAAGCTGATCGAGATCGTCGAGATCGGCAAGCAGATGCTGATGACGCGCGGCAGCCTCACCACGTTCTCGATTGCGAACGACGTGGCGAAGTACTTCGCGATTATTCCGGCGGCGTTTGCCACGACGTATCCGCAACTCGATGCGCTCAACGTGATGCGCCTGGCGAGCCCGTCGTCGGCGATTCTGTCGGCCGTGATTTTCAACGCGCTGATCATCGTGGTGCTGATTCCGCTGGCGCTCAAGGGCGTGAAGTATCGCCCGGTCGGGGCCGCGACGCTGCTGCGCCGCAATCTTCTGATTTACGGTCTGGGCGGGATCCTGGTGCCGTTCGTCGGCATCAAGGTCATCGACATGTTCATTGCCGCGATGGGCTGGGCCTGATCGCGCGGCGCCCGAACGCAATGGCCGATGGGTCCTGCGTTCGGGCCACATTGCTGAAACTTCAAGGAATCGATGTCATGAAATCCCTTTTGCGTCCGATGCTCAGTTTGTTCGTCGTGCTGTCGGTCATTACAGGGCTGGTGTATCCGCTGGTCGTGACCGGCATCGGCCGCGCGGCATTTTCTCGCGAAGCCGCCGGCAGCCTCATCTACAAAGACGGCAAGGCGGTCGGCTCGTCGCTGATCGGCCAGAATTTCGATGAACCGAAGTACTTCTGGGGACGTCTGTCGGCCACCGCGCCGATGCCCAATAACGGCGTGTCCTCGGGTGGCTCGAACTTCGGCCCGCTCAACCCCGCCCTCGCCGACGCCGTAAAGGCACGCATCGCCGCGTTGCGCGCGGCGGATCCGAGCGCAACCCTGCCGGTGCCGGGCGATCTGGTCACGGCCTCGGCCAGCGGTCTCGATCCGGCCATCAGCCCGGCGGCCGCCGAGTATCAGGTCACGCGCGTGGCGAAGGCGCGTGGCCTCGCCCCCGACGCCGTGCGCGCGCTGGTTGCGCGATACACGCAAGGCCGTCAGTGGGGCATATTCGGAGAGCCCCGGGTGAATGTTCTGGCGCTGAACCTCGCGTTGGACGCCCTGACGCACGGCAGCGTCTGAAATGGGTATCCACCGGGCGAGGCAGACCGGAGAATGGCTGGTCTTGCCTCGCCGCCTGCGGTAGATTGGCGGCACGCCCGGCGCGTATCGCCTTTTGACGTCATCGGGCAACCGATGCATCGACGCGAGCCTCGCCTGATGGCGAGGCGCTCGCTTTTCTGATGGATGAATTCGATGGCTGGCATGGAACGCCCTGATCCCGATGAACTGCTCGGCAAGCTGCAGCGCGAGGAAGCCCGCGAGCAGCGTGGCCGGCTGAAGATTTTCTTCGGCGCGTCCGCCGGGGTGGGCAAGACGTTCGCGATGTTACAGGCGGCGCGCAAGCTCAGCGAGGAGGGTACCGACGTGGTGGTCGGTGTGCTGGAGACGCATGGCCGCGACGAAACGGCGCGCTTGCTGGCGGGGCTGGAAGTCCTGCCGCAGAAGTCGGTCGACTACCGCGGCCGCGTGCTGCGCGAATTCGATCTCGACGGCATGCTGGCGCGCAAACCGGCCGTGGCGCTGATCGACGAACTCGCCCATGCAAACGTGCCGGGCATGCGTCACCTGAAGCGCTGGCAGGACGTGCAGGAATTGCTCGCCGCCGGCATCGACGTGTACACCACGCTCAATGTGCAGCATCTGGAGCGACTCAATGACGTGGTCGGACAAATCACCGGCATTCGTGTGTGGGAGACGGTGCCCGATCGCATCTTCGATCTGGCCGACGAAGTGAAGTTGGTCGACCTGCCGCCGGACGAACTGCTCGAGCGCATGCGCGAGGGCAAGGTGTATATGGCCGCGCAGGCCGAGCGCGCGGTGCGCAACTTCTTCCGCAAGGGCAATCTGATCGCGTTGCGCGAATTGGCGCTGCGTCGCACGGCCGATCGCGTCGATGCACAAATGCGCGAGTACCGCGCCGATCAATCGATCAGCCAGGTGTGGCAAGCCCGTGAGCGGCTGCTCGTCGCTATTGGCCCGGGCCCGGAGGGCGTGGCGCTTGCCCGCGCGGCCGCGCGGCTCGCCGCGAGCCTGCGCGCCGATTGGCTGGCCGTACATGTCGAGACGCCCGCCATCCTGCGGCAATCGCCGGTGCGTCGAGAAAGTACCTACGCAACGCTCAAACTCGCTCAGGAATTGGGCGCCGAAACGCTCACGCTCGATGGCGCGGACGCGGCGACCACGCTGCTCGCCTACGCCCAGATGCGCAACGTCTCGAGATTGGTGGTGGGCGCGAGCGGCGCACGGCGCGGGTGGACTGCCCGCACGCCGCTGCACGAGCAACTTTTGCGTCGCGCACGCGGCGTGGACGTCGTGTTGATCGGACCGGCGGCAGGGGACGCCGTGGCCGACAAGCGCGTGGTGCGCGGCGACTGGCGCGGCTGGTTCGAAACGGCCCCGGAGCTGGGGCTCGTGGGCGGGCCCTGGCGTGCCTATGCATGGGCCGTCGGTATCTGCGGCGCCGTGTCGCTTGTCGCGGCGGAACTCACGTCGTTCCTCGATCTGGCCAATATCGCCATGTTGTACCTGCTCGGCGTGATCGTGGCGGCCATGCGGCTTGGGCGTGGTCCAGGGGTGCTCGCGTCGTTTCTGTCGGTGCTGGCGTTCGACTTCTTTTTCGTGCCACCGAAGATGTCGCTGTCGGTGTCCGACACCCAGTACCTGCTGACGTTCGCCGTCATGCTCACCGTCGCCCTGGTCATCAGCCATCTGACAACCAGCCTGCGGTTCCAGGCGCGGCTGGCCACGTGGCGCGAGCGTCGCACGGGCGCGGTGTACGCCATGGCGCGCGAACTGGCGGCGGCGCTCACTACGCCACAGATCGTGGAAATCGGGTCGCGCCACGTGCGCGAAGTGTTCCAGGCGCGCGTGGCGCTGCTGCTGCCCGACAGCCAGGGCAGTGTGCGCCAGCCGGTCGAGAACGCGCAGTCGGACACCATGCCGGCGCACATCGATACCGATGTCGCCCAGTGGGTGTATGACCGTCAGCAAGCGGCGGGGCGGGGGACCAACACGTTGCCCGCGTCGGACGCTTACTATCTCCCGCTTCGCGCGCCGATGCGCACGCGGGGTGTGCTGGTGGTCGCCCCGGCGCCGGAGGGCGGCGGCGCCATCGACACGCCGGATCAGCAGCGTTTGCTCGATACGTTTGCCGCGCAGATCGCGCTCGCGCTCGAGCGTGTTCATTACGTCGAGATCGCGCAGGATGCACTGGTGACGATGGAGTCCGAGCGACTACGCAACTCCCTGCTCTCGGCGATTTCGCACGATCTGCGAACACCATTGACGTCCATCGTGGGTTTCGCCAGCATGCTGAGCCGCAATGCCCAGACGCCCGGGCCGTTGCGCACCGAACTCGTCGAGGCCATTCACGAGGAGGCGCAGCGCATGACGGGGCTCGTGACCAATCTGCTCGACATGGCGAAGTTGCAAGCGGGCGGCGTGCAGCTCAACCGTCAGTGGCAGATGCTCGAGGAAGTGGTGGGTACGTCGTTGCGCGCCTGCCGTCGATCGCTCGCCGGGCATGAGGTGAGCACGCGGCTGCCCGCCGACCTGCCGTTGCTGCGCTTCGATGCCGTGCTGATGGAGCGGTTGTTCACCAACCTGCTGGAGAATGCCGCGAAGTATTCGCCCGTGGGCTCGCATATCGACATCGCCGCATGCGTGCAGGGCGACGAGGTCGAAGTGAGCGTCAGCGATGACGGGCCAGGTCTGCCCCCGGGCATGGAAGGGCGTATCTTCGAGAAGTTCATGCGCGGGGAAAAGGAGTCCGCCAAGCCAGGCATCGGACTCGGACTAGCGATCTGTCGCGCCATCGTGGAAGCGCACGGCGGTAGAATTCACGCCACCAACGGACCCGACGGTCGTGGCGCGCGCTTCATCTTCACGTTGCCGATCGAAACGCCGCCGATGGCGCCGGAGAGTCTGGAGGGCCCGGAAGACGTCCATGCGGATTTGCCCGCCGACCCGCTGCAGACATCCCGTACCCCCGACGCCAACGCGACCCAACAACATGAGTGAACCGACCATCACCGTCGTGGTGATTGAAGACGAACGACAGATCCGCCGGTTTTTGCGCACCTCGCTTGAGGCCGAAGGCATGGTCGTGCACGAGGCGGAAACGGGGCGGCAGGGCATGGTCGAGGCCGCTACGCGCAAGCCGGATCTGCTCATCGTCGATCTGGGACTGCCGGATATCGACGGCGTGGAGGTCATTCGCGAAGTGCGAAGCTGGACCGATATGCCGATCATCGTGCTGTCCGCTCGCAACGAGGAGGCAGAGAAGGTCGTGGCGCTCGATGTCGGTGCGGACGACTACCTCACCAAACCGTTCGGGGTGTCGGAACTGCTCGCGCGGATACGGGCGCAATTGCGACGTCATCATCGTGGCGGCAATTCGGAAACGCTCGACGAAGCGTTCTCGTTCGGCGACATCCACATCGATCTGGCGAGACGCAAGGTCACGCGCGCGGGAGACCCGGTGCATCTGACACCGATCGAGTACCGGCTGCTGATCACGCTGGTGCGTCATGCGGGGCGCGTGTTGACACACCGCCAATTGCTCAAGGAGGTGTGGGGGCCGTCGCACGTCGAGAGCCATCACTACCTGCGCATCTACATGGGACACCTGCGGCAGAAACTGGAGGTCGATCCGGCACAGCCGCAACACATTCTCACGGAGACGGGGGTCGGCTACCGGCTCGAGATCGACGCCATCGGCTGAGTGCTTGCGGAGCATGCCGCAAGGGCGAGTTCGCGTAGCGGTGCGATCCCGGAGGCCTGGGCATCGGTGCAAGGGGTGACCGCGGCGCGCGAGCTTTGCTAAAATCGTGCGGTTCCCTGAGCGATGTCCGGCGATCGCCCTGGCGGTGAGATGCCAAGTTGCAGCTTCGCGACGTTGGCGTTCTGCCATGTCATTCGACATCCAAAGGAACCCCGTGACGGGACGACCCGTTACGAGGATCGCTTGTCTTCCGGGGACGACCCCGATTTCTCTATCGGAGTCAGTCATGGCCTGGATGCTATTGGTTATTGCCGGTTTGCTGGAAGTGGCGTGGGCCGTCGGCCTCAAGTACACGCAGGGTTTTTCGCGTCTCTGGCCGTCGGTGTTCACGATTGGCGCAATGATCGGCAGTGTCTGGCTGCTCGCATTGGCCGTGCGTTCGCTGCCATTGGGCACGGCATACGCGATCTGGACCGGTATAGGCGCCGTCGGTGCGTTCGTGCTGGGCATTATGCTGTTCGGCGAGTCGGCCTCCGCCGCCCGGATTGCCAGCGTGACGCTGATTCTGGCGGGCCTGGTCGGGTTGAAGTTGACCGCAGCCTGAAGGGCGCCTGCCGTTTGCGCCGGCCACGCCAAATCCTCAATGTCCGGCACCGGTGGTACGTTGCCCCAGCGCGCGGCATAATGACGCGGTAGCGGTCGAGTGACCGTTCGGTGGCTGTTCCGCGAGGGTCGTTCGCCGACTGTACGCCACCGATGCGTCACTTGTGACGTCAGTCCGGCGGGTAGGGGCGGTTCGCATCCTGCCCGGTGGCCGTTGCCGCGTCGGCAGTACACGACGCGTGATCATGCGACGCCGTCATGTCGGCGGCAGTGAGGTCGCCATGCTTGAATCGATTGCACTGGGTGCGGGGCTGTCTTGGGGCAGTGGCCTGCGGTTGTACCTGACGGTGTTCTGCGCGGGAATGGCTGCGCGTCTGGGCTGGTTGCATCTGCCGCCCTCGCTGGTGGTGCTGACGTCGACGTGGGTGATTGCCGCGGCCGGCGTGCTGGCGGCCATCGAGTTCTTCGCCGATAAAATTCCCTTTGTCGACAGTGCCTGGGACGCCGTCCACACGTTCATCCGCATTCCGGCCGGCATCGTGCTCGGCGCGGCGGCGCTGGGACAAATGGATCCGACCGTCACGGTGCTGGCGGGGCTGGCGGGCGGTGCGTTGGCAGGCACGGCCCATCTGGCAAAAGCGGGTAGCCGGGCGCTGATCAACACGTCGCCGGAACCTTTCTCCAATGTCGCGGCCTCAGCCGGCGAAGATGTGTCGACGGTGGGCGGACTGGCGCTGGCGTTTTTCCTTCCCGCCGTTTTTCTCGTGATGTTATTGATCTTCGTCGTGCTGGCGTGGTGGTGGCTGCCCCGCGTGTGGCGAGGTTGGCGCTCATTGCTGGCGCGGGTCAAAGGATTGAAAAACGATGGGGTTCACTGACGTTGCCCGCCAGGCATGGCGGATGTTCCTGCGCGATTGGCGCGCAGGCGAGTTGCATCTGCTTCTCGTGGCGTTGTTGCTGGCGGTCGGTGCACTCTCCAGCGTGGGGTTTCTCTCGGATCGGATGCAGGGCGGGCTTGAACGCGACGCCCGTCAGATGCTCGCCGCCGACCTCGTCGTGCGCAGCGACGCCCCCCTGTCGCCGGCATTTGCGCGTCAGGCGCAGGCCGATGGGCTGGCCACCGCCGTCGTCGCCAACTTTCCCAGCATGGCCAGCGTCCCGAACGAACACGGGCAAGTCGGCGCGAGCCGTCTATCGTCGCTCAAGGCCGTGAGCGACGGCTATCCATTGCGCGGGCGAGTGCGCACCGCCCCCGATGCCGGCGCCGATACGCCGGATGCACCCGCCGCGGCCATCCCCGCGCCAGGCACGGTGTGGGTCGACGCCGCGTTGCTCGATGCCCTGCACGTCAAGCCCGGCGAGTCCATTCGCGTGGGCAACCGCACGTTGCGCATCGCCGCCGTCATCACGCGAGAAATGGATCGCGGTTTCGGCTTCGGATCGCTGGCCCCACGCGTCATGATGCGCTTCGACGAATTGCCGTCGACGGGGCTGGTGCAGTTCGGCAGCCGGATCACCTACCGGCTGCTGGTGGCGGGCACGGACGCGCAGGTCGCCAGATTCGCCGCGTGGGCGCGGCCGGCCGCCGAACAGGCGCGCGGCGTGCATCTCGAATCGCTGGAGGAAGGACAGCCGCAGGTGCGCCAGACGCTCGATCGCGCCGAGCGTTTTCTCTCGCTGGTGGCCTTGCTCGCCGCCGTGCTGGCGGCGGTGGCGGTGGGCATCGCGTCGCGTCGGTACAGCGAGCGCCATCTCGATGCCTGCGCCGTCATGCGTTGCCTGGGCTTGTCGCGCCGCGCGTTGCGCGGGATGGTGACGCTTGAATTCATCGGGCTTGGCCTAATCGGTGGCGTATTGGGCATCGCGCTCGGCTACGCGGCGCATTGGGTGCTGCTCGCCCAGTTGGGAGACGTGATCCCGGCGGGGTTGCCGGCGCCGACGTGGCGACCGGCGGTCGTCGGTCTGGCGAGTGCGCTGGTCATGCTGCTCGGTTTCGCGTTGCCGCCGTTGCTGCCGCTCTCCGAAGTCGCGCCCCTGCATGTGTTGCGTCGCGATGTCGTGGGTGGGGCGCGCAGGCAAGGGTGGCGGGCGTATGGCGCGAGTGCGCTGGCCTTCGGCGCGCTGTTGCTGTTCGCGGCGCGAGACCTGCGTCTCGGGGCGATGGTGGCGGGCGGCTTCGCGGCGGGCGCGGTGGTGTTCGGCGTGCTCGCCTGGCTCGCCATCTGCGGGCTGGCCGCCTGGGCCAGGCGTCGCGGTGCGATGGGCGGCATCGGATGGCGCTACGCCGTGGCGGGATTGCGTCGCCGCGGGCTCGGCAGTGCGTTGCAGGTGGTGGCGCTCGGGCTCGGGTTGATGGCGCTGTTGCTGCTTGCCGTCACGCGTAACGACCTGGTCGCGGGCTGGCGTCAGTCGAGCCCGCCCGACGCGCCGAACCGCTTCGTCATCGATATTCAGCCGGGGCAGGACGCGCCGGTGTTGGCTCAGTTGCGCGCGGCGGGACTGCCAAACGTGCAGCTCTCGCCAATGATTCGTGCGCGTTTGACGGCCATCAACGGCAAGCCGGTGACGGGCGATAGCTACACGGAAGTGCGGGCGCGGCGACTTGCGGAGCGTGAGTTCAACCTGTCGTACACGGCGGTGCTGCCCGACGGCAATCGCGTGACGGCCGGACAGTGGTACGGCGATGCCTCGACACCCCAGGTCTCGATGGAAGAGGGCATCGCAAAGACGCTCGGGCTGGCCCTTGGCGACACGCTGCGCTTTGAAGTCGCGGGCCAGCACATCGACGCGCCGATCACGAGTCTTCGCAAGCTGGACTGGGGATCGATGCGCGTGAATTTCTTCGTGGTGATGCCGCCCGCCGCGCTGCGTGATTTTCCGATGACGTGGATCACGTCGTTCCATCTCGCGCCAAAGCAACAGGGCGTGGCCGATGCTCTGGTTCGCCAGTTCCCCAATGTGACGGTGATCGACACGGGCGCCTTGCTCGCGCAGATCCAGCAAATCCTGTCGCAAGTCATCGATGCCGTGCAAGCGCTCTTTGTCTTTACGCTCGCGGCGGGTGTGCTGGTGCTGTATGCGGCGCTTGCGGGCACGCGAGACGAGCGCATGCGCGAGAGCGGTATCTTGCGCGCGTTGGGGGCGTCGTCGCGGCAGCTTCGCGATGTGCATCTGGCGGAACTGGTGACCGTGGGCGCGTTGGCCGGGTTGCTGGCCGCGTTGGGCGCCGGCGCGCTCGGATGGGCGCTCGCACGCTACGTCTTCGAGTTCGCGCTGCACTTCAATCCATGGCTGCCCGCGCTGGGCGTCGGGGCGGGCGTGCTGTGCGCGCTGATCGGCGGATGGAGCGGTCTGCGGGCAGTCCTGCGTCAATCGGCGCTGCGCACGTTGCGCGAGGCCTGACGCCCGTCAGGGGAGGTGCGGCATCGTGCCGCTCGCGCACGCGTGGCAGACGCGATGGGCCTGGGGCACAATAGCGGGCATGACGACCGAAAACACTCCGCAAACTCCGCAGACGGACGACGACGCGCAGGACGCTGCCGCGCAACCGACGGCCTTTACCCTGCTTGGCGGCGAGGATCGCGTGCGCGAACTCGTCGACCGCTTCTACGACCTGATGGACCTCGAGTCCGAGTTCGCGGGCATTCGTAGCCTGCACCCAGAGTCGCTTGGCGATTCGCGCGACAAGCTCTTCTGGTTCCTGTGCGGATGGCTGGGCGGGCCGAATCACTACATCGAACGGTTCGGCCATCCGATGTTGCGCGCCCGCCATCTGCCGTTCCCGATTGCCACGAGCGAGCGCGACCAATGGTTGCGCTGCATGGCGTGGGCCATGCAGGACATTGGCGTCGAAGCATCGCTACAGGAACGGCTGATGCAGGCGTTCCATGGCACGGCGGATTGGATGCGCAATCGGGCGGGTTGAGGCAACCGGCAACCGGTAGCACCTCGGCAGGCACCCTTTGCCCTCGTCGCGGCGACAGGGGCGATTGGGATGTGTCAGACGTTCGTGGCTCGATCGGGCAGGGCGGCACGGGCGTGCGACGACGGCGGGTCCGGATCGGGCGCGCCAGCGCGTTGCGTTGCCTGTCCAAATTCGGATGTGTCCGATCGGTATCGGCCTTCCTGTCCGAACGGGCTCTCATAATTCAACTGATGCTCGACGAGATCCAGCGATCGACGCGCCTCCATCGCCGTCATCCACTCGATCAGCCCTTCGGTGGCGATGCCCCCGAACGCACGATAAGCGGCAGCCGAAAACCCCATGCAGGATTGCAGCGAGTCGATGTCGAGCGTGTCGCCGGGCGGCGCTTCCGACGGGGCCGCAGACGGCGTTGGCCCGACACGGTTCGATAACTCGGCCATGGCGTGATGCTCACCGGCGATTCTGCCGGCCTGATTGAAGAACACCATCATCGAGGCGCCCAGCAAGGTCGTCTGGTATTTGGCCCCATACCGCTCGAGGTGTTTCGACCCCAGAAGGGCACCCGCCGAGGTCAGCCAGGCGGTGTTCTTGATGTCGGCCGTCGTCGTCGAGGGCGTGCAGTACTTGCCAATGGCGACCGTCAAATCCATCAGGCTGGACAGCGTCGCCAGGGACGCCGTTGCGAGCGTCACGTTGTGGGCGGTCGCCAAGGCACTGTCGTCGTAGATCTCCTTGATGTTGTTCAGGCTGGCCACGCTTAACGACGCCAGGCTGAGTCCGAAATTTCCCACGTGTTGCATCAAGGCGGTAAAGCGGCCAACGGTGGACGGCGACGGCCGTAGTCGATGCGGCGAGTGTGCGTCGTCTTGCATCGCGCCGAGGGCGATTCGCACTTCGCCCGCAAGCGATGCTTCGTTCGCCGCAGTGGCCGACGCGTTGACGGGGGCAGTCTGGGAGACGTAGTGGGGCGTGGGCAGGGCGTCAAGTCTGGGCATGAATAGGCTCCGAGGGATGGGGTCAGGGGGCGTCGATCAGACGCGTCAGCTTGTCGTGTAGATCAGAGGGGCGGCCGGTGCGACGCACCATGTCGAGCGCATCGCTTGCCATCTCGCGGGCGGTCTCGACATCGCCATTGCGCTGCATGCACACGGCGGCGAAATACAAGGGCTCGGGGTCGCCATAGTCCCGCGCAACCGCGATCATCAAGGGGGCGACGGCGTGTCGATAATCGCCGAGCTGACAAAGCACGTAGCCGAATGCCTTGTGGGCATCCGTGCGTTCCGGGTAGGCGAGGCAGAGGTCGGCAAAGGCGCGTGCGGCACCGACGAAGTCGTTGGCCGCGCAGAGGGCATACGCATGAGAGAAGGCTTGCGACGCGATCGGCGAATCGATCGACGATGTGGCCGGTGATGCGGTCGGCGACACGTTGGGTGAAACCGCGTCAGAGGCGCAACGCTGGGCGCCGTCGGTTCGTGGGGGGAAATGCGTTTGGCCGTTTGGCACCGTGCGGCTGGCCCGGACGTGGGTTTCACCGGCGGCGTGGGGGGCTGAATTTCGCTGCATGGAACGTCGTTCCTCCTAAGGGTTACGGCATGGATCCGGCTGCGGCACGCGCGCGCCTGCGGCGCGGCGGGGGGCGTGTACGCCCCGTTTGGTCCTGTCGGTGCGCGCGTGGCCGCGTTTCATCCTGGACTGCGCAGGCGCAGCCCATTGCGATGACGCTTACGGGCGCGAACCGACGTCAGGTGTGACGGTGTCCAGCGCATCGTGAAAGGCCTCGTTCGACAGATCGGAGACGACCGAATGCAAATCCGATTCGGCATCGAAGAACTCGTCGTCGACGCCGGTCGCGAGTGACTGGATGTCCGCGTTGTCGCCCGGGATGGCCGGTGGCACCGGGATGGACGAGATGGACGCGAGCGCCGAGTCGTCCCGAGACAGTCTCGGGACGACGGTCACCCCCTCAAGTTCGTAGTCGAGCTGCGGGCGGGGGGCCATGTGCACGTAGTCGCGTTCGCCGTCCAGCACGACGTAGTTCACGGTGGTCTCGGCCGCCGTGACCCTGTCCACGGACGCGCGCCGCTCACGGCCAGCGATGATCGTGCCGAGCACGCGGTTTTGTAGGAAATCGGTTGCGGTCGCCACCCCGTCGGCGATGGCCGAACTCGCATCGTCAACGGCGGCGTCTTTCAGCCATGACGGCACCGGGATGCCCAGCGTCTCGAGCAACGGTGCGGCGCCATTGTGAACGGCGCCAAACACCAGCGGACCGTTGGTGATCGCCAAATTGACCACCCCGCCGTACTCCCGCAGCAGGTCGATGCCGGTCCACTGGCCGATGGTCTGGAAGAAGTTGGTGTCGCGAATCTCCGCGCCCGGGATGTCGTCAGGGCCGTGCCAGAACTTGCTGGCTGCGAGCATCAGGCTCGCGATTTCCGTGGATGCCGCGAGCACATGGAGGGGGATGTCGACGTATCCCTTCCAGTCGTCGTCCATCGTGGCGATCGCGAAGCCCAGTGCGGTGCTCTTTGCGATGGCGTTGACGACGTGTCCGATGAGGGCCGCGTTGCGCGCGCCGCGATGCGTTTGAATGGCGCTTTGAAACTGCTCCCAGCACCCTGCCATCAGGTCCTTCGGCGGCTCCGGCATCGCAATGTGTACTTGCGGGTTCGCGCCGACATTGCTGGCGTTCGAGAGGGACTGGAGGGGCGTCGGCAGAGGGGAAGACGAGGGCATACCTATCGTCATGGGGGGCTCCCGGGAATGAATTGGCGTTAAATCGTGGCGAGAAAACGTTCGGCGCGCGCACCGATGTCGGCATGCGCCGCGTTCTGCCGAGAGGTCTCGAGCGCCTGTATGGCGAGATCGCGAGCGAGCGCGCCATCGCCCAACTTCGCCAGGCAATGCGCGCAAATCAGTATCGGTTCGGGGTCGTCGGGTGTGAAAAGTGCCGCCGAGGTGAGCGGCACCAGCGCGAGCGCATAGTCTTCGCGCCCGAAATGCGCGTAGCCGATCAGCTTGTTCACGCTGACGTCCAGCGGAAGTTCCTTGAGCAGGGGATAGAGCACATGCAGTGCCCTTTCGTAATCGGCGGCGAGGTACGCGTCGCGTGCTTGCTGGTAGCGCTGGGGCGCGGTGTCGCCAGCGTCGGGCGGCAGACGCCCGGCGACATCGTGGCGGGGCAGCGAGGGGGGAGGGTGCGTGACATGCATGAGAGGATGGGGGCCGGTTGACAACGTTTCGGATTTTTCCAGGCGCCATGGGTGGGGCGCCTGGGCGGATCCTACGGTTGACGCGGTATCCGTCTCTTTCGATTCGAGGACAAAGCTGTCGTCCGATCGCTCGGTGGGCGCGCATTGGGAAAAGCATGGCGTCCCGTACGCCGCGTATGCCCAATTCGACGGTGTTGGGCCGATGCCGCGAAACCTTCGCCCGGCGGGCAGTGTCGGCGTCTCGCTGTTTCGGCGGAGACCTTGCCGCAAGTGGCGTACCGACCGTACTGGCGTTGCGGCGCCGGATTGTCCCTTGTCACTCAGGCCCGGTTCGCGCGACCATGGCGGATCACCTATGGAGACGCCCCAATGACCACCGAAGCCCTTTTTCGGCAGGACGCCTATCTGCGCCAGTGCGAGGCGCGCATCACGCATATCGACGAGACCGGCATCAGGCTCGATCGCACCGTCTTCTATCCGCTGGGCGGGGACAAGCGGGCGATGCCGGTGAGTTGGTGCTGGTGGACGGCACTCGCCTCGCCATTGCCGACACGCGCAAGTCAAAACACGAGGGCGCGACGCCCGACGATGCGGTCCATGTGCCCGGCGAGGGCCAGCACGATGTGCTGGCGCGACTCTCGGTCGGCGATATCGTGCAGGCGGAGATCGACTGGGCGCGACGCTTTCGTCACATGCGCTTTCACACGGCGTCGCATCTGATGTGTGCGGTGTTGCCGCATCCGGTGGATGGGTGCAGCATCACCACGGAGTACGCTCGGCTCGATTTCGTGACGAACGAGCCGATCGAGCGAGAGACCGTTGAAGCCGGGTTGGCGGCGCTCGTGGCGGCTGCACGGCCGGTGGCTATCGACAGCATCAGCGACGACGAGATGGCGGCGCGTCCCGAACTGGTGCGCACCATGAGCGTGAAGCCGCCGGTGGGCCTGGGACGCGTGCGTCTGGTGCGTATCGAGGGTATCGATTTGCAGCCGTGCGGTGGCACGCACGTGGCCAATACGGCGGAAATCGGCGCGCTGCGCGTGGCCAAGATCGAGAAGAAGACGTCACGCACGCGCCGCGTGGTATTGGCCTTTGCGTGAGTCTGGCATCATGCGAGCCATCCTTCTCACGCGCGCTCACCTTTCAGGATGATCGATGACGACACCCGCTGGAGCACGCTCTTCGCAAGTACCCCCGTGGCAAACGGTGCTCGATTTCTGGTTCGGCCGTCCGGACGCTCCCGAGTACGGGATGGCGCGGCCCGAATGGTTCCGGAAGTCGGACGCGTACGACGCGTCTATCCGTACCCACTTCGGCGTGTTGCACGCGCAGGCGCTCGGCGGAGAACTCGATGACTGGGCGCAGACGCCGCTCGGGGCGTGCGCGCTGATCGTGGTGCTCGACCAGTTCTCGCGCAATCTCTTTCGGGGGCACGCGAAGGCCTTTGCGGGCGACGCACGGGCGTTGGCCGTGGCGCGGCGCCTGGTCGAGGCGGGCGACGATCAGCGCCTGCCGACACCACAGCATCGTGTTTTCGTCTATCTGCCGTTCGAACACGACGAATCGCTGGAGAGCCAGCACCTTTCGCTGGCCCTGTACGAACCCTTGGCGAAGGCGTTCGGGCTGGTCGATAACCTCGATTACGCGCGCAAGCATGCGATCGTCATCGAGCGTTTTGGGCGATACCCCCACCGCAACCAGGCCTTGGGACGGACATCGACGCCAGAGGAAATCGCATTTCTGAAGACGCCGGGATCGTCGTTCTGACGACGGAAATGACGTGGCGCTTAGTCCCGGGGGGCGTCAGACGCACTCACCGTTGTCCCGGCGCGGCACCGTTGGTGCCAACGGATCGCGCAGAAGCCGATCACGTAGGCGAGCGCTCCGCCGGCCGCCGCACAGGCGGCGAGGCCAGTCGCGAGATGCAGCGTCGCCGTGCCGAAATCGAGGTTCGTCAACTGAGTCCACAAGCTCTCTCTCGCCTGTGTCGCGGCGGCCACCGTCGCTTCGATCTCGGTCTGCGGTGGCCACTCGAACATCCAGCGGCCCAGACGGTGCGCGCCCCAATAGACAAAGGGCGCCGTCAGCGGATTGGTCACCAGCGTGCCGACCGCCGCGAGGAATAGATTTCCGCGTAACAGCGCTGCGGCGAGTATCGCCACGAGCATCTGGCCGACGGGGATCAGAATCCCGAAGAAAACACCACATGCCAGCCCGATGGCCACACCTCGCGGCGTGGCTTGCCACAAGGCGCGGCGCAGCAGCAAGCCGGCGTGTGGGCGCAGCCAGCGTGAACGCAGCAGTCGCATCGGGCGAAGCATCTTTAACATCATAGGCAGGTTGCACGTCGAGGAAAGCGTTGACCCAGGCGGGCATGGGGCAGGCGCGCACACGATGATCCGCATGCAACGGATGTCTGAGTCCCGGGGGCGGCAGGAGTTCAATCACGCCGCGGGCGACGGCGTGCCGAGCGATCGCGGTCCCGTGTCTGGCACGAAGAACGGGCGACGGGTGAGGGGGAGGGCTGAAGCGCTAGGGGAACCGACACTGCGCAGCCGATGGACTGCGCAGCGATGACGCGGCTGCGCTCAGATCTGTGAACGCTGGTGGGACCAGCGATCGATTTGCGACGGCGTGAAGTGCCGCAGGGTATCGAGCAACGCTTCGGGCGACGCACTGATCTGCAACTGGTCCAACTGCGGCCCCTTGAGGAACTGCTCCGTCACCATCGATTTGAGGAACACAATCAACGGATCGTAATACTGATCGACGTTGAGCAGACCGATCGGTTTCGCGTGATAGCCGATCTGCAGCCACGTAAAGACTTCGAACAGTTCTTCGCACGTGCCGATGCCGCCGGGCATGGCAATGAAAGCCTCCGACAGATCGGCCATCATCTGCTTGCGCTGATGCATGTTCTCGACAACATGCAATTGCGTCAGCCCGGTGTGACCGACTTCCCGTTCCATCAGGGCTTTCGGGATGATGCCGATGACTTCGCCGCCGTGCGCCAGCGCGGCGTCGGCAATGATGCCCATCAGCCCGACCTTGCCGCCGCCATACACGAGACGAATGCCCGCTTGCGCCATGCGTCGGCCCAGGTCACGCGCCGCTTCGGCGTAGGCAGGACGTACCCCCGGGGCGGCACCGCAGTAAATACAGATCGATTTGACTTCCGACGCCATGCCTTAATGCGCCCCCTTAGCCGACGATTCTCGCGCCATCCTGTCGTACATCTCGCGCGAGCTGCCTTTCAGATACGGGGCCATTTGCGAGAGGATGTGATGGCTCGACTGATGCAACCCGGCACCGATCTCCGCCGGGTCGTTGTACTTGCGCGGATTCATCACGAACTGGTAGGACAACCAATAGGTGGAGATCACCACCATGTTGGTCGTGACCACCTCGATCTGCTCGGGCGTGATTTCCATTTCGCCCTCGGCCACGAGCAGGTCGCACATTTCGCGCGTGGAGCGGCCCCACGTATCTGAGGACACAAGGACTCTCTTAAAATAACGGATAGTCTTGTGTCTATCAGTAAGCCT
>NZ_CABPSL010000015.1 GCF_902459665.1 Pandoraea cepalis
AGCATTCTTGTAATTGCCGAACACGACAATCAATCGATCAAGGCTGCGACCCTGAACACGGTGGCCGCCGCGCTGCAGTGCGGCGACGACGTGCATGTGCTGGTCGCGGGCAACGACGCGAAGGCGGCGGCTGACGCGGCCGCGCAGATCGCCGGCGTGAAGAAGGTGCTGCTGGCCGACGCGCCGTACTTCGGTGACGGCCTGGCCGAGAACATCGCCGACGAGGTGGTGTCGATCGCAGGGGCGTACTCGCACATCCTGGCGCCGGCCACGGCGTATGGCAAGAACATCGCGCCGCGCGTGGCGGCACTGCTGGACGTTGCGCAGATTTCGGACATCACGAAGGTCGACAGTGCCGACACGTTCGAGCGTCCGATTTACGCGGGCAACGCGATTGCGACGGTGCAAAGCGCGGACAAGGTGAAGGTGATCACGGTGCGCTCGACGGGGTTCGATCCGGTCGCGGCAAGCGGTGGCAGCGCAGCGGTGGAAGCCGTGGCGGCGACGCCGGACGCGGGCGTGTCGCAGTTCGTGGGTCGTGAAGTGACGAAGCTGGACCGTCCGGAACTCACGAGCGCGAAGATCATCGTCTCGGGCGGCCGGGGTCTGGGCAGCGGGGAGAACTACACGAAAGTGCTCGAGCCGCTGGCGGACAAGCTGGGCGCGGCACTGGGCGCCTCGCGCGCGGCGGTCGATGCCGGTTACGTGCCCAACGACTACCAGGTCGGTCAGACGGGCAAGATCGTGGCGCCGCAGTTGTATGTGGCGGTGGGCATTTCGGGCGCGATCCAGCACTTGGCGGGGATGAAGGATTCGAAGGTGATCGTGGCGATCAACAAGGATCCGGAAGCGCCGATCTTCTCGGTGGCGGATTACGGTCTGGTGGGCGATCTGTTCACGGTGGTGCCGGAGCTGACGGGCGCGCTGTAAGCGAGTTCGGAGGTGAGGCTGCGGGATCGTCTCCCGCAGCCGATCCGCATGAGGAGGCTGGCCTGCGACGGTGTGGCGTCTTCATGCGAATCGGAAAGTCACGAAGGAACAGCGATGGATAAAGTCGATTGCGTGGTGATCGGCGCGGGCATCGTCGGGTTGGCCGTCGCACGGGCGATGGCCATGGCCGGCCGGGAAGTGATCATCCTGGAATCCGAGCGCGCGATCGGCACCGGCACCAGCTCGCGGAACAGCGAAGTCATTCACGGCGGCATTTACTACCCACCCGGCTCGCTCAAGGCGACGTTGTGCGTCGAAGGCAAGCATCGCCTGTATGCGTTTTGCGCCTCGCATGGCGTGGCGCATCGGCGTTGCGGCAAGTTGATCGTCGCGACCAGCGATCGTCAGGTGGGCGAGCTCGAGGCCATTGCCGCCAACGCGCGCGCCAGCGGTGTCGACGACCTGCAATGGCTCACTGCAGGCGAAGTCGCGCGGCGCGAGCCGGCACTCAACACCTTTGGTGCGTTACTGTCTCCGTCAACGGGCATCGTTGACAGCCACGGTTTGATGCTCGCCTTGCAGGGCGATGCGCAGAGCGCGGGGGCCATGCTCGCGTTCGACGCGCGCGTCGTCGGTGCCCGGGTGGGCCACGCAGAGGGCATTGAACTGGATGTCGACACGGCAGGTGTCACGTCGACGCTGCGCGCCAGCATCGTCGTCAACAGCGCAGGTCTTTATGCTGTGGATGTCGCGCGTACGTTCGTCGGCCTTGCCCCCGAATACATTCCGCCGCGCTATTACGCGAAGGGAAGTTACTTCACCTGTGCGCAGCGCGCGCCGTTCTCGCACCTGATCTATCCCGTGCCGGAGCCGGGCGGGCTGGGCGTACACCTGACGCTCGATCTCGCGGGACAAGCGCGTTTTGGGCCGAATGTGGCCTGGGTCGACGAGATTGACTACACCGTCAATGCCGCCGATGGCGATGGCTTCTACGCGGCGGTGCGGCGCTATTGGCCGGCATTGGCAGACGGCGCGTTGCAGCCCGGCTATGCCGGCATTCGACCGAAGATCAGCGCACCCGGCGAGCCGGCGGCAGACTTCCGCATCGATGGGCCGGCGGTGCATGGTGTCGCGGGACTCGTCAACCTGTTCGGTATCGAGTCCCCTGGACTGACGGCGTCACTCGCGATTGCCGAAGCGGTGCGCGCGGCGCTTTGACGTGCGTTTCGATGTGAAAACGCGCGAGGTGACCGGTGGTCACCTCGCGCGCATTAGGCCGCTATCTGGCTAACCCCGTCGTGCGGTTCCAACGGTGCCGCGGGCGTTGCGCGGCATGCCTGTCGGACAAGAATCGGTGTGAAGGTGGTCGTGGTGGGTTTGCCGATCAGCGGACGGCAACCGGCGGCTTCCACGAGGCCGGGTTGGTCCAGAACACCCCGCGCAGGCGATCGGTGTCGCCGCAGGGCGTGCTGCGGGTCGGCTTGCTGATCTGACCCGCGCAGGTGCTGATGTCGCGGCCCGATTGTTGCAGGCGCTTCAGGATCGTATCGAGCATGCCTGATTCGCGCCACTCGTTGAGTTTGCGGCGGCAAGTCGGCACGGAGGGGTACTGCATGGGCAGCTTGGACCAGCTTTCGCCCGTGAACAGCACCCACAAGACAGCATTAGTCAGCGTGCGCTGCTCGACTTGAGGGCGGCCACGCCGCTCCGTACGGACCGGACGGTCACAAATCAGATCACGCAGGGCGTGCCATTCAACGTCGCTCAGTTCAGTAAACATAACACCTCGACCCAAAACAAACGGAGGCGCCGCAGGGGGCGAGTCCGAGCTTCACGATCCGGCAGGTACCGATGCAATCCGGTAAGTGCTTATTCGTGAAACCTCGGCCAAGGCGGCGTCGTTCCCCGATGCTGGAAATACAAGCAACAAGCATGCCAGATCATCGGGTTCTCTTATGAAGAACGCCGCGGGCGGGGGCGAACCACACTGCGAAGGGAGCGTTTGACCAGCAAAAAAACGCCCACTTGGCAGGTGGGCGCAGCTCCTGGGTGGCTATTGGGATAGGCAATCGCAAAAGCGTCAGGAGAAAAGGAATACGTGCCTTTTGGCCAGTCCGGATCGTTTATTATTCTCGGCCCCGGCCAGAGTGTCTCGCTCCACATGCGCCAGCTTGTCAAGCTTGCAACCGCCATGATGACAAAAAGCGCGCGTCGACGCGCTTCGGAATTACCCCCATTGCGGTGCATTGGCCGTGTTGCCGGCGAGTCGCCCAAGATGGGTGCTCACTTGCGCCCCGATAGGGCATGGTGACGCGAGGTAGGGCGCAACTCCGCGCGTACGCGGTGCAACCGAGTCTCGGGAGATGAGAAAGTGGCCTGGTCGCCGCGTGGCGTTTCGTCATGGCCCGACGGCGGGCCTGTGGCCTATAATGTGCGCCTTCGATGAATATCGTCTATCGGTTGCGCGGCACGCCTGCACACCGGTCGGCGCCAGCGTGCGCAAACGGCATGAGCAACGACAGCGATAACAAATACTCCGTCCCGGGCCTCGAGCGCGGACTGCGCGTTCTGATGACGTTCTCGGCGCGCGAGCCCGTGCTGGCCGGCGCCGACTTGGCGCGACGACTCGGCATCCCACGCTCGACGGTGTTCCGCCTGTTGCAGACACTCGAAGCCGAGGGGTTCATCGAGAAGGCGGGGGACGATCGTCACTATCGGTTGGGCGTGGCAGTGCTTCGCCTGGGTTTCGAGTATCTGAATTCGCTTGAACTGACCGATCTCGGAACGCCGGTCATCGAGAAGCTGCGCGATGCCACGGGTTTCTCCAGCCATATTCTGATTCTCGATCAGCGCGACGCGGTGTTTGTCGCCAAAGCGGCGAGCCGTGAACTGGTGTTCGGCACGGTCCGCGTGGGCACTCGCCTGCCAGCCCATGCGACGGTCGTCGGACACATTCTGCTCGGCGACTACTCGCTGCCGGCGCTCAAGCAGCTTTACCCGGAAGCCAAGCTCGAAGGCTATACGGCCCACACGCCAACGACCGTGGAAGCGCTGTACCGTGTGGTCCAGGACGACATCGCCCGCGGGTACAGCATGAGCCAGGCATTCTTCGAGCAGAACATCTCGACGATCGCGGCGCCCGTGCGCAATCATCTCGGAAAGATCGTCGCCGTGATCAGTGTGACGATTCCTCAGTCGCGCGTAGAAGCGGACCTGCTCGAGAGCGGCATCGTCGAGAAGGTCGTGTCCGCCGCGGACGAACTCTCGCACAAGCTCAACTACCGCTCGGATCGCGCAGGCGCAACGTCGGCGGCGACGAAGTAAAGCGCGCCAGCCCACGCGCCATGCCTTCGGCGTGTCGTCAGCATGTCGTCGACGGTGCACCCGCATCAGTGGGTCTGTATCAGCACGCCTTGATCGCGCGCCTCTCCAGATTGCGCTTGTCTCGCTGAAACCACTTCGTCATAATTGTTTCGCCTAATAACCATCGTTCCATATTTGGTTAATGTGAGGCGAACAAGGTGCCGCTGTCCCGCGGCTTATTACGAGATTCATCATGTCAGTTTCCCTGCGTCCGTCTGCGGCTCAGCGCCCGTCGCGCGTGCGTTTCTGGATGCTCTTCCTGGTCTTCGTCGGCACGGTCATCAACTATGTCGACCGCGCCAATCTCTCCGTGGCCGCCCCGATGCTCAAGCAGGAGTTCGGCCTGGACCCCGTCGCGCTGGGCTTTATCTTCTCGGCGTACGCGTGGACCTATGTCATCGCGAACATTCCCGGCGGATGGGTCATCGACCGGTTCGGTACGCGTGCGATTTACGGCGTCGCGATTCTCGGTTGGTCGATGCTGACATTCATGCAAGGCTTCGCCTCGCGATTTGCCGCGTTGTTTGCCATGCGTCTGGGCGTGGGTATCGCCGAAGCGCCGACGTTCCCGGTCAACAACCGCGTGGTCTCGATTTGGTTTGCGCAACGTGAGCGTGGGGTGGCCACCAGTGTCTATCTGGTGGGCCAGTACATCGGCATGGCGGCCCTCACGCCCGTGCTGTTCTGGATCGCCCACACGTGGGGCTGGCGCGAGATCTTCTACGCGACCGGTCTCCTGGGCATTGTCTGGGCGGGCGTGTGGTTCGTCGGCTATCGCGACCCGGATCAATGTGCCTGGGTGAACGCCGCCGAGCTGGCGCACATTCGTCGCGGTGGGGCGCTTGTCGAGGTGGCGCCAACCGATCGGTCCGCCGCGAACGCTTTCCCGTGGCGCAAGTTGCTCGCGCTGTTCCGGAATCGTCAGATCATCGCGATCTGCGTGGGCAAGTTCGCGTCGCTCTCGTCGTTGTACTTCTTCCTGACGTGGTTCCCGACGTACCTGATCACCGAGCGCCACATGACGGTGCTCAAGGCGGGCGGCATGGCGTCCGTGCCTTTCGTTGCGGCGTCCATCGGCGTGGTTTGCGGCGGTCTGCTCTCGGACTGGCTACTGCGTCGCGGCGTGGCCGTGGGGACGGCGCGCAAGACGCCCATCGTGACCGGCTTGTTGCTGGTGCCGACCATGTCGCTTAGCGTGCTGACCGACGCCAACGGCCTCGTGATCGCCATCATGTCGTTCGCGTTCTTCGCGCAAGGCGTGGCCTCGGCCTCGTGGTCGCTGGTGGCCGACATCGCGCCGAAGGGCATGGTGGGCATCACGGGCGGGGCGGTGAACTTCGCCGGTAACCTGTCGGGCATCGTCACGCCGATTGCGATCGGGTTCATCGTCAAGGCGACCGGCTCGTTCGGCTGGGCGCTCGGGCTTATCAGTCTCTTCGCGATTGCCGGCGTGTTGTGCTACCTGTTGCTGCTGGGCGAGGTCAAGCGCATCGAGCTCGATGACGACGCGCCCGGTGAGCGGGGCGAGCGGGGCGAGGGCGATGATGTCAACGCGGATGCGCGCGCGGTTTGAACGGCCAGATCGGCGTCACGCGGCCACGGCTTGACGGCGATAGTCGCCGGGACGCGCCCCGGTCCATTTTCGGAACGCACGAAAGAACGCGCTCGGATCGGCAAAGCCCAGCGACAGGGCAATCTCCAGCATCGGCTTGGACGTGTGGCACAGCGCATGAATCGCGAAATCGCGCCGCAGTTGGTCTTTGATCGACTGATACGACTGCCCCTCGTCCTCCAGTCGCCGACGCAACGTCGACGGTGTGGTGTGGAACTCGCCCGCCAGCGCTTCGAAGGCCGGCCAGCGATCGGTCGGCATCGTCTTCAAACGCCGCCGCACGCGCGCGACCATGCCCTTCGTATTCTTGTATTTGAGGATGATGTTGCCCGGCGCCGCGCGCAGGAATTCCTTCACGGACTCGTCGTTCTGCACCACCGGCAGGTCCAGGCAGGCCGCATCGAATTCGATGGCCGTATGTGTCGCGTGGAACACCAGACGCGGCGAGTACATCGTCCGATACTCGTCGCTGTATGCCGGCTCGGAAAATGAAAAATAGGCTGTGCTCAACGGCACTCGACGCGCGATCAGCCAGCACGTCAGCGCATAGAAGAGAATCAGCAGTGTTTCGTGCCCGAAGATGCGTGGCGACCGTTCGTCTGCGCGCTCACGGACTTCGAGTCGGGCCAGCGCGCCGTCCCGCACCAGATGCATCTGCAGGTCGTCGAGCAAGAGCCCCATGAAACGCGTTGCGCGTTGCAGCGCCTGCTCGAGGGTGCGGCACGCGACGACGGTGTGACACAGCATCGCAAAGCTGCCGACTTTCATGCGGCGCGAATCCTGCCCGAAGAATTCGTCGTCGAGCGCGACACTGATCAGCCGCCACAGCTGCGCATAGCGATCCGCGGAAACGCGGGCTTGCGGGTGCGCGAGCAGCGATGGCGCGATATCCGCGGCATGCAGCAATGCCGCTGGATCGCCGCCGAGCCGCTCGACATGCGCCAACGCGTTAATCACGAAATGAATCGAAATGCTGCCTTTTTCCATGCGTCGCGAAACGGAACATCGTAGCAAGGGGACGCAACGATTCTAGCAGTGCGGCCCCTGATGACGCCTCCGATGCCGTCTGAAAACAGGATCGGCGCTTTCCGAATTCGCGTGCAGCGTACGACAGCGATACTGGCGACGACTTATTTCGGTGCCATGCGCAGCGCGCCATCGAGACGAATCACCTCGCCGTTGAGCATGACGTTCTCGACGATGTGGCGCACTAGCGCGGCATATTCCGACGGACGGCCGAGGCGAGGTGGAAACGGCACCGAAGCGCCCAGTGCGGCCTGCACCTCCGGTGTCATGCCGGCCATCATCGGCGTTTCGAAGATGCCCGGCGCAATCGTCACCACGCGCACACCAACGCGCGCCAGCTCGCGCGCGGCCGGCAGCGTCAGGGCGGCAACGCCGCCCTTCGAGGCCGCATACGCGGCTTGCCCGATCTGTCCGTCGAACGCGGCGACCGACGCCGTGTTGACGACCACGCCACGTTCTCCCTCGGCGTCGGCATCGCCCGCGGCCATGGCCGTTGCCGCGATGCGCAGCACGTTGAACGTGCCGATCAAATTCACGTTGACGATGCGGGCAAAGCTGTCGAGTCGGTGCGGACCTTGCTTGCCCAGAATGCGTTCGCCCATGACGAGCCCAGCGCAGTTGACCACGCCGTTCAGACGGCCGAACGCGCTTTGGGCCGTGTCGACCAGGCGCTGAACGTCGTCTTCGCGGGTAATGTCGGTCGCGACGAAACGCGCGGCGTCGCCCAATGCCTCGGCCTGTCGGGCGCCGGCATCGGCATTGATGTCACCGAGCACGACCTTGGCGCCCGCGTCGACGAACATGCGGGCGGTGGCTGCACCGAGACCCGACGATGCGCCGGTGACGAGAAAGACACGATCCTTGATTTGCATGGGCTGCGATTCCTGAAAGAAAAGCGCGTTGAGGTTCAGACCGCGCCGGCGGACGTCTGCGCGGCCTTGGCGATTTCCTGGTTGCGCAAGATGAAGCGCTGAAGCTTGCCGCTCGGTGTTTTGGGCAGTTCGGCGACGAATTCGATTTCACGCGGATAGGCGTGCGTGGACAGCCGGTGGCGGACATGCGCCTGCAATTCCTGCGCGAGCGCGTCCGTCGGCGCGAACTGCGGGTGCAGCACGACGAACGCCTTGACCACTTCGGTGCGCTCCGGATCCGGCTTGCCGACCACAGCCGTTTCAACCACCGCGGGATGCTCGATCAGCGCACTCTCGACATCGAACGGCCCGATGCGATACCCGGCCGACGTGATGACGTCGTCGTTGCGTCCGACGAAGCTGATGCTGCCGTCCTCGTTGCGCTCGACAGTGTCGCCGGAGAGATAGTACTCGCCCACGAACGCAGGCGTGTCCCGCTCCCAGTAACCGTTGAACCACATCAGCGGCGATTGCCGTCGATCGAGGGCGAGCACGCCCGGCTGCCCGACCGCGCACTCGCGTCCGTCGTCACCTAGCACGACCACGCGATGTCCCGGCGACGCGAAGCCGGCAGTCCCGGCTCGCACGGGATGGGCCAGCGCATGGTGATTGCAGACGACCATGCCGAGTTCAGTCTGCCCATAGTGGTCGTGAATGGTTACGCCGAGGTGCTCGGCAAACCAGCGAATGACTTCGGGGTTGAGTGGCTCGCCCGCACTGGACACGGCGCGCAGCTGTCCTTTCACGGGCGCGGCCGCCTTGTCGCCGCCCGCGATCAGCAGGCGAAAGGCGGTCGGTGAGCCGGCCAGATTCGTGATACCCAGTTTCTGGATGATTCGGTACGTACTTTCGACGTTGAAGGGGCCGTCGTAGAAGGTCGTGGGAATGCCCATCGCGAGCGGGCCCGTCACGGCGTAGTACAGGCCATAGGCCCAACCCGGATCGGCAATGTTCCAGAACATGTCGGTCGGTCGCAGATCGACGGCGTCGCGCATGTAGCCCACGAACGCCAGGATCGCGCGCAATGGCACCATGACCGGCTTTGCAGTGCCGGTCGTGCCCGAGGTGAACATCATCAGAAACGGATCGTCGCCGCTGCGCGGCACCGGCGCGAAGTCGGGGGCGTGTTGCTCGACTTCATGCCAGAAGCTGAAGTCGCCCCGGCGCACCCCTTGCCCGCGCGGCCCGCTGACCGTGGCGACGGGCGGGCAGTGGGCCACTTCGTCGAGCTTGGCCCGATTGGCACCGTCGGTCACCACGAGCTTGCTCTGGGCGCTGTGCAACCGGTGTTCGATGGCCTTCGGGCCGAACGCCGTGAAGAGCGGTTGATACACCGCGCCCGCGCGCCAGGTGCCAAGAATCGTCACGAGCAGTTCGGGTGTGCGCGGCAACAGCCCGCTCACGCGGTCGCCGGGCTGCACGCCCTGTTCGCGAAGGAAATTGGCAAAGCGCGCGGAGAGCGTTTGCAATTGGCGAAACGTCCACGTTTGGCTCGTGCCGTCTTTCCCTTCCCAGAACAGGGCGATGCGCCCGGGAAGCGCATGGCGGTCGCAGCACTCGACGCACGCGTTCATCGCGTCGAGTTGGCCGGCAAGTGTGGCGCGCACGGTCGCGTCGAGGTCGAACGCGCGGTAGGTGTCGGCGTAGTCGGCAGTCATGGGTCGTCTCCTGTGGTCGGATGCCGGTCTGCAACCGCGCGCCTATGATGGAAAGGCTCGGGCACGCATCGCGGACCGCCGTGGCGCCGTCTTGATCTGGGACGCGGCGCTCACTCGGCATTGGCAAAATTCATCCTAATGCGTGGCGTCGGCGAGAGGCAATGCCCAAACGGGTCAGAGTATGTGAGGGATTTATCCACTCCGTCAGTGGGGACTTGAATGGTGGCGGGGCTCCCCGCCGGGCAAGGCGTTTCGGTGACGCAGACCGAACCGAGGGTTTTACCGAGGGTGGCTTCGTCCGTTTCCGATGGCAATTCCGCTCATGCAATTTGCTGCTTTTGGCTATGGTGCCGATGCGGCGCGATCCCTACACTGATCCCATCGATAGGGCACTGGTGCTGGCGATCCCTTCGGATAACGGCAGGGTGCAGGAGACAGAACATGGATTTCTATACCGAAGACCAACGCATGATTCGCGACATGGCGCGCACGTTTGCCAGCGAGCAGCTTGCGCCGAATGCGGCACAATGGGACCGCGACTGCGCGTTGCCCAACGCCATGGTTGCGCAAATGGGCGACCTGGGTTTGCTGGGGATGATGGTGCCCGAAACGTACGGCGGCTCGTACACGGATTACACGGCGTATGCCCTGGCGATGGAGGAGATTGCCGTCGGTTGTGCGTCGACCGCCACGATGATGTCCGTTCACAACTCCGTGGGTTGCGGGCCGATTTTGAAATTCGGCACCGACGCGCAGCGTGAGCGCTGGTTGCCGGATCTGGCTGCCGGTCGGAAAATCGGGGCGTTCTGCCTGACTGAACCGCAGGCCGGGTCGGAGGCCAATAATCTGCGAACGCGTGCCGAGCGCCGCGGCGACAAGTGGGTGCTCAACGGCAGCAAGCAGTTCGTGACGAACGGCAAGCGCGCGGCGATCGCTATCGTGTTCGCCGTGACGGACCCCGCGGCCGGCAAGCGGGGCATCTCGGCGTTCATCGTGCCGACGCAGACCCCGGGGTTCGAAGTGGGGCATCCCGAGCACAAGCTGGGTATTCGGGCGTCGGATACGTGCCCGATCACGCTCGTCGACTGTGAGGTGGGCGACGATGCGCTCCTTGGCGAACCGGGGCAGGGACTGAAGATTGCGTTGTCCAATCTCGAAGGCGGGCGGATTGGTATTGCCGCGCTCGCGCTCGGCGTGGCGCGGGCGGCGTTCGAAGCGGCGCTGCGGTATTCCGGCGAGCGCCAGCAGTTTGGCAAGCCGATCCGTGAGCATCAGAGTATCGCGAACATGCTGGCGGACATGACGACGCGTATCAACGCGGCGAGATTCCTGATCCTGCACGCGGCGGCGTTGCGCACCCAGGGATTGCCGTGCCTGTCCGAGGCGTCGCAGGCCAAGCTGTTCGCGTCGGAGCTGGCGGAGTCGGTGTGCTCCGACGCCATCCAGATTCACGGCGGCTACGGCTATCTCGAGGACTATCCGGTGGAGCGTCACTACCGCGATGCCCGTATCACGCAGATCTACGAGGGCACCAGCGAGATTCAGCGTCAGGTCATCGCCCGCGCGCTGGACTGATCGCGAAACGGCAACGGTGGCAAGCGATACGGCGACGAGATCATGGGCCTGGCGGCGACGATCGGCGCAGCATGGCTAAGGGGGAGGGGGAGTGACTCAGCATGAGCGCGCCGTCGAGGCGCAAGACGAAGTGTTGTTCGACGTGGTCAATGGGTTCGGCGTTATCACCCTGAACCGGCCGAAAGCGTTGAACGCGATCACGCACGGCATGGTGCGATCGATGTGGCGCCAGCTCAATGCGTGGGCCGACGACCCCGCGGTGCGGGCCGTGCTGATCGAAGGCGCGGGCGAAAAGGCCTTCTGCGCGGGCGGCGACGTGCGAGCGCTTTATGAAAGCCGCGTGAACGAAGCGAGCGATCACCAGGCGTTCTTCATCGACGAATACCGTCTCGACTATCTGATACACCGGTATCCGAAGCCATATATCGCGCTGCTCGACGGGATTGTGATGGGAGGCGGGATGGGCGTCGCGCAAGGCGCGGCGCTGCGCATCGTGACGGATCGCACTCGACTGGCGATGCCGGAGACGGGCATCGGCCTGTTCCCCGACGTGGGCGCCAGCTGGTTCCTCGGGCATCTGGCACCGACGCTTGCGCGCTATCTCGGTCTGACCGGCGCAACGATTACTGCGGCCGACGCTCTGTATTGCGGGCTCGCCGACGTCTGGCTCGAAGGAGACGCGCCGCAGCAATTACGTGCGGCACTCTTGCATGTCGATTGGCCGGAGGGCGCCCCCGCCAGCGATGCGAAGCTCGGTGCAGGACGGGCTGGACCGGCGTGCGACGCGAGCGAGGCCCACGATGCAGGCGACGCAAGCCGGGCAGACCGCCATGCGTCGGTATCTGCGTCCGCCGATCTGCTGGAACGGCTTCGATCCGCTATCCTCCCGCTGGGGCGCACGTGGACCGACGCCGCGCCGTTGGCGCACGTGCGCGCCACCCTCGACCGGCATTTCAGTGCGATCGACGTACGGGGTATCGTGGCATCGCTCGCCAGCGACGCGCAGACCTCCTGGGCCGTCGACACGCTCGCGTTGTTGCAGCAGCGCTCGCCGCTGAGCCTGTGCGTGACCGACCGACAATTGGCGAAGGGACGTCGGCTCGATCTGGCCGACGCGTTTCGCATGGAGCTGGTGCTGGGATATCACGCGTTCGCGTCCGGTGATTTCGTCGAGGGCGTGCGCGCCCTGCTGATCGACAAGGACAAACAGCCGCGATGGCGCTACGCCACCCTGGATGAAGTCCCGCAGGCACAGGTCGAGGCCTTCTTCGTCTCGCCGTGGCCGCAAGGCGAGCATCCCCTGAAAGCGTTGGGAGATCATTGAACTTCGGCGAACGCATGCGACAATGCCCGCTTTGCGGGGGACCGCACCATCCGTTGGAGTCCAGATGCTTGTCGAAATCGCCCGTCTACTCTTAGACCTCGTCTTCTCGCTATTCGGCGCGTTGTTGCTGTTGCGCGTGTGGATGCAAGCGACGCAATTGCCTCCGCGCAATCCGCTCTCACAAGGGGTGTTCCAGTTCACCAACTGGATGGTGTTGCCGTTGCGGCGTATCGTGCCGGGCGTGGGCGGCATCGACTGGGCGAGCGTGATCGCCGCATGGCTGTGCGGCATCGTCTATCTGGTGCTGATCACCGCCGTCGTGGGCGTCTCGCCGGTCGCGGTGTTCCCGCGCGGCTTGCTGGTGGCGTTGGTGTTGGTGGCCAAGTGGGGCGCCAACCTCGTGATGTGGATGACGCTGCTGATGGCCGTGCTGTCCTGGGTCAATCCGCGTGCCGCCGCCATGCCGATTCTCCAGCACTTGCTCGACCCGCTGCTGCGCCCGATCCGTCGCGTCATTCCGATGGTCGGCGGCTTCGATCTGTCGCCGCTGGGACTGTTCCTGCTGATGCAGATCCTGCTGATCGTGCTCGCGCGCTTAAGCCTTTTCTTCGCGACGCTCTGATGCATTGGCGGGCAGCGTCGCTGCCTGCCGACACTCACGGGCGGTTGAGCCGACGGGCCTTCCCGTTGACTCCATCGACCCCGCTGCCGCTGCCGTCCTCGCTGATGCGGTCGGTGCGGACCGCCCGCTGACGACACGCCCTCCCGCTTGCCCTGCGCGATGCGCGTGCGCCATCGTTGGCCGCGCCGCTTACACGCGCTCTCCGCCCGCTCGCGCCAGCCCCAGCCGATGCAGGACGCGGCGACCATCCTCGGTCACGATCACTTTGGCTTGTCCCTCGTCGACATTGACATGCACCAGGTGCGCTTGCTCGAGCGCCGCGAGGTCCGGCGGTTCGAGCGCATCGGCATCGATCGGGCCAAGGGATGCGGCCGCCAGCAACAGCGTGGCGATTTCATGCGGGCTCAGCATGGTCATGCTCCTTGAGGCAAAGGCTTCTCGTCAGCGTACCGGGCAAATGTAAGCCCTCGGCTACGCCATGTTTACCGCACGTTACGACTCGCCTCCGACCCCACCTCCCCAGAAGATCCTTCGACAGTGCTGTGGTGCGGCGGCCTGACGGTTCACGTCGGTCGCAAATCGCCGCGCGGTGACGCCGTACGCCTAACGTCGGATCGCAAAGCGTCCGGCAAGTTCGTGCATTCGGGTTTCCCCTAGTATGACCGCTTTTTGCGTCTCGATGGCGGGCTTCCCCCTTGTTTTGACAGGGGTTGCCGCGAAACTCGAGGGGACGCGCGCTCGCCTCGCCCTCATTTGAACTATTTTTTTTCTTTTGACGGGGGGTCAATGAAAATATACTTTCTTCGTCACCCATAGAACGCCTTGGTCCATGATTAACGCCGATTCGTTGCCCGCCGATTTGCCGCTCACCGAGCGCATCGTGCGCGCCATGCCCGATCTGACGCCCGCGCAGCAGCGCATGGCGGCGTTCGTGCTCGAAAACACGTTTCGTGCGGCGACCATGCGTATCGACGAATTTGCCGACGCCGTCGGCGTGTCGCTCGCCACTGTCAATCGCTTCGCCCGCGCGCTCGGCTTCGACGGCTATCCGCAATGCCGGGCCGCGATGGTGCGCGGGTTCGAGGCGACACTGGCCCCCATCGAAAGCCTGCGCACGAGCAAAGCGCAGGCGAGCGCCAGTGCCGATGTGATGGCGGCGTCATTGGCGCAAGCCGCCGAGAACCTCGAATGGACGCGTCGCACGCTCGACGCAGCCACTTGCGAGCGTGCCGTCGACGCGATTCTGCAGGCGCGGCGCATCTACGTGCTGGGGCTGGGCGCGAGCGGTTATCTCGCCGGCCTGCTGCATCACGGTCTCGATCCATACTGTGAGAACGTGCAGGCAGTGGTCGGCGCCGGGGGATCGACGCATGCTGCGCGCCAGCTCTTCAAACTGCGCGAGGGCGATCTGGTGATCGCGCTCGCCTTCCCGCGGTATGTGACGGACACCATCACGCTTTGCCGACGCCTGCGCGGGCGCGGCGTGCCCTTGTTGGCGCTCACTGACAGTCCGACGTCGCCGTTGGCTCCGCTTGGCGACATCGTGATTTTCGTGCGCAGCAAGCCGCGGCTGTCCAGCAACTCGGAAGCGAGCGTGCTGGCGATGATCGACGCCCTGTGCGACGCCGTTGCCCAACGCGCCAAACACGCCGTCGATCGCGCGACGGAACTCACCGATTTCCTGCTGCCGTGGCTCGATTCCGCCTCGCTGGCCCCGGCGGCCACGGCAGGCCGTCCGGCTAACGTGCCGGCAGGATCGGCCGTGGGTCAAATCGTTACGCCGCAACGCACGGTGGCCACCACGGCCACGGCGAAGGCGTTGACAAGCGCGACCACGGCGGCAGGCGTCACGATGCAAAGCCAACCGAACCCGGCCCCACCGGCCATGCCCCGCCTTGCGCCGGGCCGTCAGGACAGAAAGGACAAAGCCTCATGAGTCACGCCCAACGCGCGGTCATTGCCATTCATGGCGGTGCCGGAACCATCAGCCGCGACACCTCGCCGGCGGAAATCGCGGCCTATCACGAGGCATTGGCCGACGCCTTGCGCGCGGGCCAAACCGTGCTCGCCGCGGGCGGATCGGCGCTGGAGGCCGTCACCGAAGCCGTGCGTCACCTCGAAGATTGTCCCCGCTTCAACGCGGGACGCGGCGCCGTGTTTACCCACGAGGGGACACACGAACTCGACGCGGCCATCATGGACGGTGCCACGCTCGACGCGGGCGCCATTGCCTGCGTGCATCGCGTGCGCAACCCGATTCTCGCCGCCCGCTCGGTGCTCGAACATAGCCCGCATGTGTTGCTCATGGGCGAGGGCGCGGAAGCCTTCGCGGCGGCCAACGGCGCCGAACTGGTCGAGTCGGGGTACTTTTTCACCGAAGGTCGCTACGCCCAATGGCAACGCGCGCTGGCCGATGCGGCGGTTGCGCTCGACCACGACATGCCGCTCAAGAAAGAGCCGATCGATCCCGACACCAAGTTCGGCACAGTCGGGGCCGTGGCATGCGACATGCAGGGACACGTGGCGGCCGCGACGTCCACCGGGGGCATGACGAACAAGGCAGTCGGCCGCGTGGGTGACACGCCGCTCATCGGCGCCGGGTGCTATGCGAACGATGCGACAGCGGCCGTCTCGGCGACGGGGACCGGCGAGGCGTTCATCCGTACGGTGGCGTGTTACGAAGTGGGCGCGCTGATGGCCTACGCGGGCCTGTCGCTCGCCGATGCCGCCGAGCGCGTGATTCATGAGCGGCTGCCGCGCGTGCAGGGTCGTGGCGGCCTGATCGCCGTCGACGCGCAAGGCAACGTCGCACTGCCCTTCAATACCGAAGGGATGTATCGAGGCGTGGCCCGCGTGGGCGAGACGCCCGTGACGTCCATTCACGAGTAACGCTCCAAGGCGAGGGGCCTGGCCGTCATCGGTCTGGCCCTCGGTATCGCCTGGCATCACTTGGCGTCACACGGCATCACACGGCATCACGCCGAATCAAGATTCAGACCAGCAAGCGAAGATTAGCGAGGACAGGCGTGGCAGAGCGCAAGACAACCCCTACGATTTCGTTGCCCGACGAGCGCGTGCTCGACGTGCGCGGCCTTACCGTGCAGTTCGCGACGTCCGAGCGCATGGTCACGGCCGTGCGCGACCTGTCGTTCCATGTCGACCGTGGCGAGACGCTCGCCATCGTGGGCGAGTCGGGCTCCGGCAAGTCGGTGACGTCGCTGGCCGCCATGCGCCTCGTCGAGACCGGGGGGGGACGCATCGCCCAAGGCTCGATGGTCATGCGCCGCCGCAACGGCTCGCTCGTCGACCTCACGCGCGCGAGCGGCAGCACCATGCGCAGCATTCGCGGCGCGGACATGGCGATGATCTTCCAGGAGCCGATGACCTCGCTCAACCCGGTGTTCCCGGTGGGTGAACAGATTGCCGAATCGATTCGCCTGCACCAGGGCAAGGACACCGCCGCCGCGCGTGCCGAAGCCCTGCGCATGCTCGAACTCGTGCGCATTCCCGAAGCACGCCGCGTGCTCGACCGCTTCCCGCATCAACTCTCGGGCGGAATGCGTCAGCGCGTCATGATCGCGATGGCGTTGTCGTGCAAGCCGGGCCTGCTGATTGCCGACGAACCCACGACCGCCCTGGACGTGACGATTCAGGCGCAGATCCTGCAGTTGATTCGTGCGCTGCAAGAGGAGATGCACATGGGGGTCGTATTCATCACGCACGACATGGGCGTGGTGGCGGAAGTGGCCGACCGCGTGCTCGTCATGCATCGCGGCGACGCGGTGGAAGAGGGGCCGTCGCGCGAGATTTTCGCGGCGCCGCGCGAGCGCTACACACAGGCACTGCTCTCGGCCGTGCCGCGTCTGGGCTCGATGCAGGGGACCGACCTGCCGGCGCGTTTTCCGCTGCTGCGCTACGACGCCCCGGCCGACGCCAAGCCCGTGGCGGAAACGCCGCAACCGCCGGTGCGGACCGACGCCGGCCCGATCCTGCGCGTGAAGGATCTGGTCGCCCGCTTCGATGTGCCGTCGGGGTTGTTCGGCGGCGTGAAGCGACGCGTGCACGCCGTCGAGCGCGTGAGTTTCGATCTGTATCCCGGCGAGACGCTGGGTCTCGTGGGCGAGTCCGGATGCGGCAAGTCGACCACTGGCCGCGCGTTGTTGCGTCTGGTCGCCAGCCAGGGCGGTTCCATCGAATTCGGCGGCAAGCCGATTCAGGATCTCGCAGGGCGCGCGCTGCAGCGGTTGCGCCGCGACATCCAGTTCATTTTCCAGGATCCGTTCGCGTCGCTCGATCCGCGCCTCACCGTGGGCTTCTCGATCATGGAGCCGCTGCTCGTGCACGGCGTGGCCAGCGGTGCCGAGGCCGAGCGGCGCGTGGCCGAATTGCTTGAGCGGGTTGGACTGCCGGCCGATTACGCCCAGCGCTATCCGCACGAGTTCTCGGGCGGGCAGCGCCAGCGTATTGCGATTGCACGGGCGCTGGCTCTCAAGCCGAAGGTCGTGATCGCCGACGAATCCGTCTCGGCGCTCGACGTGTCCGTGCAGGCGCAGATCATCAACCTGATGCTCGATCTGCAGAAGGAGTTCGGCATCGCGTTCCTGTTCATCTCGCACGACATGGCGGTCGTCGAGCGCATCAGCCATCGGGTGGCGGTGATGTTCCTCGGCCAGATCGTGGAGATCGGGCCGCGTCGCGCCATCTTCGAAAACCCGCAGCATCCGTACACGAAGAAGCTGATGTCGGCGGTGCCGATTGCGGATCCGTCGCGTCGTCACGCCAAGCGCGAGTTGTTGACGGAAGAGATTCCCAGCCCGATCCGCGCGGTCGGCGATGAACCGCAGGTGCAGCCGCTGGTGGAAGTCGGCGCGGGGCACTTCGTGGCGCGTCACCGCGTGGCCGGCGCTTATTGAAGGTGATTCAGTAGTTCAGGCAGTCCCCAGTTGCAGTTCTCGTTGTAGCCACAATGCCCGCCAAGGGACGCAGTCGCAAGACGCGCTCGCGGCGACCCCGTCAGACAAGAAGGAGAAAGACAGATGTCGAAAAACGCTTTGTTGGGCGCTCGCTGGAAAACCGCGATCGCGTCCGTCGCCATGGCGTCCGCGGTGCTCAGTGCAGCCCCGGCGTTCGCCGCCAAGGATGTCGTGATGGCCGTGCAGTCGACGTTTACGACGATGGACCCGTACGACGCCAACGATACGCTGTCGCAAGCCGTTGCCAAGTCGTTCTACGAGGGCATGTTCGGCTTCGACAAGGACATGAAGCTCATCAACGTGCTGGCCGACAGCTATACGGTGTCGCCGGATGGCCTCGTCTACACGATCAAGCTCAAGTCGGGCGTGAAGTTCCAGGACGGCACGACCTTCGATGCGGCCGCCGTCAAGGCCAACTTCGACCGCGTGACGAACCCGGACAACAAGCTCAAGCGCTATAACCTGTACAAGGAAATCGCCAAGACGGAAGTGGTCGATCCGCATACGGTGAAGTTCACGCTCAAGGAGCCGTTCTCGCCGTTCATCAACACGCTGGCGCACCCATCGGCCGTGATCATTTCGCCCGAGGCGCTCAAGAAGTACGGCAAGGACATCGCCTCGCACCCGGTCGGCACCGGCCCGTTCGAGTTCGTCGAATGGAACCGCACCGATTACGTGAAGGTGAAGAAGTTCGACGGCTACTGGAAGAAGGGCTATCCCAAGGTCGACACGATCACCTTCAAGCCGGTCGTCGACAACAACACGCGCGCCGCCGTGATGCAGACCGGCGAAGCCGGGTTCGCGTTCCCGTTGCCGTATGAGCAGGCCGCCAGCCTGAAGGCCAGCGGCAAGGTCGATGTGATCGCCGGCCCGTCGATCATCCAGCGTTATGTCAGCTTCAACACCCGCCAGAAGCCGTTTGACGATGTGCGCGTGCGTCAGGCGATCAACTACGCCATCAACAAGGAAGCGCTGGTGAAGGTGGCCTTCTCGGGCTACGCCACGCCGGCTGAAGGCGTGGTGCCGAACGGGGTGGATTACGCCGCCAAGACCGGCCCGTGGCCGTACAACCCGGCCAAGGCGAAAGAGCTGCTCAAGGAGGCCGGTTACCCGAACGGCTTCGAGACCACCCTCTGGTCGGCTTACACGTTCACGACGGCGCAGAAGGTGATCCAGTTCGTGCAGCAGCAACTGGCGCAGGTCGGCATCAAGGCGCAGGTGCGCGCGCTCGAAGCCGGTCAACGTGTCGACCTCGTCGAGTCGGCGCCGGATCCCGACAAGGCACCGGTGCGTATGTACTACGTGGGCTGGTCGTCGTCGACGGGCGAAGCCGATTGGGCGCTGCGTCCGCTGCTGGCCTCCGAGTCGTTCCCGCCGAAGCTGTTCAACACGGCGTACTACAAGAACGATGCGGTGGATGCCGACTTCAACAAGGCGCTGCTCACGACCGACCGCGCCGAGAAGGCCAAGCTCTATACCGACGCGCAGAAGAAGATCTGGAACGACGCGCCGTGGGCGTTCCTCGTGACGGAAAAGCTGCTGTATGCGCGCAACAAGAACCTGTCGGGCGTCTACACGATGCCTGATGGATCGTTCAACTTCACCGATATCTCGATGAAGTAAGCGCCGCGCGCAAGTGTGACGTGCCCGCGCCGCCGGCATTGGCTGGCGGCGCGGTTTACCGCAAGACATGGTTTGGCAAGACGTTCGGCAAGACTGCGATGCTCAATTACTCTCTCAAGCGCCTGTTCGGCCTGATTCCCACGCTGCTGATCGTGGCTGTGCTGGTGTTCGCCTTCGTGCACATGTTGCCGGGCGATCCGGCGCGTCTGGCCGCCGGTCCGCAGGCGGACGAGGCGACCGTGGCGCTGGTGCGCCAGGATCTCGGCCTCGACAAGCCGTTGCTCACGCAGTTCACGAACTTCATCACGCACGCGGTGCGTGGCGACTTCGGGCTGTCGATGCGCAGCAAGCAGCCAGTCTCCGAAGAGATCGGCAGCCGCTTCATGCCGACGCTGTGGCTCACGCTGGTGAGCATGATCTGGTCGGTGATCATCGGCATGGGCCTCGGGGTCGCCTCGGCGGTCTGGCGCAACCGCTGGCCCGACCGGCTGGGCATGACGTTCGCCGTCTCCGGTATTTCGTTCCCCGCCTTCGCGCTGGGGATGCTGCTGATGCAGGTTTTTTCGGTGCAGCTCGGCTGGCTGCCCACGATGGGCGCCGATTCGTGGAAGAGCTATATCCTGCCGTCGATCACCCTCGGGGCGGCCGTGGCCGCCGTGATGGCGCGCTTCACCCGCTCGGCGTTCGTCGACGTGTTGCACGAGGACTTCGTGCGAACGGCGCGCGCGAAGGGGCTCAATGAAATGCGCGTGGTCTTCAAGCACGCGCTGCGCAACGCCATGATTCCCGTCGTCACCATGATGGGCTTGCAGTTCGGTTTCCTGCTCGGCGGCTCGATTGTCGTCGAGGTGGTCTTCAACTGGCCGGGGCTCGGGCGTCTGCTGATCGATTCGGTCGAGATGCGCGACTACCCCGTGATCCAGGCGCTGGTGCTGCTGTTCTCGCTCGAGTTCATTCTGATCAACCTCGTGGTCGACGTGCTGTACGCCGTCATCAACCCGACCATTCGCTACAAGTGAGGCACGCACCATGAACGCGGGTCAACCGACTACTACCGCCAACGCCGCGGCCTCCGCCAGCCAAACGCGCGTGCGCACGCCGTGGCGTGAGTTCTGGCGCAAATTCAAGAAGCAGCACATCGCGATGGTCGCCGGGGCGTTTGTGCTCGCCCTCGTCATCATCGCGATTCTCGCGCCGCACCTCGTGCCGTTCGATCCGGAGAACTATTTCGACTACGACGCCCTGAACGCCGGGCCGTCGGCGACGCATTGGTTCGGTGTCGACTCGCTGGGGCGCGACATCTTCAGCCGCGTGCTGGCGGGCACACGGATTTCGCTGGCCGCCGGGTTCGGATCGGTCGCCCTCGGTGCGGTGATCGGCACGGTGCTCGGGCTGCTCGCGGGCTATTACGAAGGCTGGTGGGATCGCATCGTCATGCGCATTTCCGACGTGCTCTTCGCGTTCCCGGGCATTCTGCTCGCCATCGGCGTGGTGGCTGTGTTGGGAAACGGCATGATCAACGTGATCGTCGCCGTCGCCATCTTCTCGATCCCGGCCTTCGCGCGGCTCGTGCGTGGTAACACGCTGGTGCTCAAACATCTGACGTATATCGAAGCGGCGCGCTCCATCGGGGCGTCGGACTGGACGATCATCATGCGGCACATCCTGCCGGGCACGGTGTCGTCCATCGTCGTGTATTTCTCGATGCGTATCGGCACATCGATCATCACCGCCGCGAGTCTGTCGTTCCTGGGTCTGGGGGCGCAACCGCCCACGCCGGAGTGGGGGGCCATGCTCAACGAAGCCCGCGCGGACATGGTCAACGCCCCCCACATTGCCATCTTCCCGAGCCTGGCCATTTTCCTGACCGTGCTCGCGTTCAACCTGCTGGGCGACGGCCTGCGCGACGCGCTCGATCCGAAGCTCGATCGGCATTGATGTCTGCGCAGGAGCGCCGCATGATACCGTCGACGGACCCGCGCGAAGCCTTGTTCGGTGCGCCCTACGTGGGGCATCTGCCGGCCGGGCCGCGCCATGCGATCACGGACGTGCCGGGCGTGTACGTCGGTCATGCCACGCTCGCGCAAGGCCCGGTGCAGACGGGCGTGACAGTGGTGTGCCCGACGCCCGCCAACGCTGCCGCCGCGGAAGTGCCCGACGCCCGCTGGGACCCGTTCCGGAACAAGATTCCGGCGGCCGCGGCCGTCATCAACGGATTCGGCAAGAGCGTCGGTCTGATGCAGATCGACGAACTCGGCGTGCTCGAGGCGCCGGTGGCGCTCACCAACACGTTTTCCGTCAGTCACGTGGTGCTTGGCCAGTTGCGCGCGGCGATCGCGGCGAATCCGGACATCGGCCGTGGCAGCCCGTCGCTGAATCCGACGGTGCTCGAATGCAACGACGGTTATCTCAACGATATGCAGGCGTTTGCCGTGACCGAGGCGCACTATGCGCAGGCGCTGGCGAACGCGTCGCGCGATGTCGCGCAAGGCGCGGTCGGCGCGGGGCGCGGCATGTCGAGCTTCGGTCTCAAGGGCGGTGTCGGCTCCGCGTCGCGCATGCTCGAGACGGCCGGGGCGACCTTTACCGTCGGCGTGCTCGTGCTGTCGAACTTCGGCCGTCCGTCGCAACTGACGATCGCCGGCCGCCATGTCGGGCCGGTGCTCGATGCGCGTCTGGCGCAGCCGGCGCTGAGCGCGGCGCCTGAGCGCGGCTCCATCATCATGCTGGTGGCCACCGACGCGCCGCTCGATGCGCGCCAATTGCGCCGGGTCGCCACGCGTACCGGTGCCGGCCTGGCGCGCACCGGGTCCGTGTACGGTCACGGCAGCGGCGATGTCGCACTCGCCTTCACCACAGGCTATACGGTGTCGCATGACGCGACGGGCCGCGTCGCCCCCGCCGCGCTTGTGCCGGACG
Organism: Pandoraea cepalis; assembly: GCF_902459665.1. Lineage (GTDB taxonomy): Bacteria > Pseudomonadota > Gammaproteobacteria > Burkholderiales > Burkholderiaceae > Pandoraea > Pandoraea cepalis. The sequence goes on from NZ_CABPSL010000015.1 coordinate 22,537, forward strand.
CCTTGCTCGATCCGATTTTCCAAGCCACGGCGGACGCCACCGAGCAGGCGATCCTGCACGCGCTCTTTGCGGCCGAGTCGGTGCTCGGGCGCGACGCGCACGTGCGCCGTGCCCTCGCCGACGTGCTGCCCGACTGGGCCTCGCTGTAAGCCTTTCACGACAGAGCCGACATCATGCGAATTCTGATCTCCACCGATATCGAAGGCGTCGCGGGCGTCTTCCACGCCGAACAGACCCGGGCGGGCAATGGCGAATACGAACGCGCGCGCCGCTGGATGACGCTCGAGGCCAATGCGGCGGTCGAAGGCGCGTTTGCCGGCGGCGCGACCGAAGTGATGGTCAACGATTCGCACGGCGGCTTTCGCAACCTGCTGCCGGACGAACTCGATCCGCGCGCCCGTCTCGTGCTGGGCAAGCCGCGCTATCTTGGCATGGTGGCGGGGGTGGAGGCCGGTTGCGATGCGCTCTTCATGATCGGCTACCACAGCCGATCGCAGAGTGCCGGGATCCTGGCGCATACGATCAACAGCTTCGCCTTCGCGCGTGTGTGGCTCGCGGGGGAGGAAGCGAGCGAGGCCATGTTGTACGGCGCGCTCGCCGGCGAGCGCGGTGTGCCGATGGTCATGGCCAGCGGCGACGACGTCTTCTGCGAAGAGACGCAACTGATCTTCCCCCATGCGCATTACGTGCAGACGAAGGCCGCCTGGGGACAGGGCAGTGGCATGACGCTCAACCCGAACCAGTCGTGCGACCTGATCCGCGACGCCGCCAAGGCATCGCTCGCGGACCCGCGCACGTGGCATGCCTACCGGGTCGAGACGCCCGTCGAGGTGCGCCTGCAGGCACAGACCCCCGCGCTGGCCGACCTCTTCTGCCAGTGGCCGACGCTCGAGCGCGTCGACGGCGTGACGCTGCAATTCGTCGCGCCAAGCGTCGAGGCGGCGGTTCGGGTACTGAACTGCCTCTCGGCGATGTCGTTCATGTTGCGCTGAGTGCCGTTTGGGCGCCGCCCCCCGTCCCATGTTGTTAAGGCGCTACTGAATTAGGGTTAGCCGTCACGAAATGTCAATGCCTGGCATGCGATAATCCGTAATATTTCGTAACGGCGGCGCCGTGTTATCGGTCGCCCCCTGGATTATTGAGCACCGGCGGGGCCGGGCGAGGCATCATGGATATCAGAAACGCCCGACGGTGGGCGGAACCCGGCGCGAAGCGTTACGTCGGGGCGTTGCTCGTGGTTTTTGCCGCGTTTCTCGTGCGCAGCCTGCTGCACCCGGTGCTCGATCACTCGATGCCGGGCATCTTCTTTACCTGCGCCGTCATCATTGTCGAATTCACCTGGGGATTGGGGCCGGCGATCATGGCCATGATCATCAGCATCCCGATTTTCGACTTCTTCTTCGTGCCGCCGTTTCGCGACATCGCCCAGTTTGACCGGCGCGATGTGCTGATCGTCTCCGGCTTTCTGTTGATTACGCCGCTTGCCGTCGTGCTGATCGAGCGTTTGCGCCGTGCCCAGTATCGCGCCGAGCTGATCGGCGAGGTCGCGCAGACACGCTATGAGATGCTGCTGCGCGCCGAAAACGAGCGCATGCTCCTGTCCGACTCGGTACAACTGGGCAATGCGCTGATGACGTATCTGACGAAGCACCTCGATACGATCTTCTATCTGTCCAATCCGGCCGCGCATTACGAATACATCGACGAGCATTTTCGCCGGGCGACGGGCGTCGCGCCCGACGTCGTCAAGCGCGAGGGGCTGCGCGCGCTGCTGCATCCGGAGGACGCACAGCGTATGGCGGGGCTGTTTGCCGTCGATGGCGAGCGCCCCCATCATGGCGCGCACAATCTGCGCATCCGCACGCGCGACGGCGGCTACGAGATGTGCCATTGCGAATTGCAGTATTTTCGCGCGCACGTTGGCACATACGTGATTTTGCGCTTGCATGCGGGGCCGACGGTGCGTCCGGTTGCGCCGCTGCAGACGCTCACACCGGCAGCCACGGCGCACGCTGTCACCGAGACGCCCGTCGTCTCCGGCGGGATTTGACCATGTTCCAGGACGATATTTTCTACAAGGGCGGCGAGCACGCGGTGCTGATGCTGCCGGGGCTGTCGAGCACGCCGCTCGAAATGCGTCCGGTGGCGAAGGCGTTGCATCGCGAGGGCTACACCGTCTGGGTGCCACACATCGAAGGCTACGGACTCGGCGGGCCATGCTCGGACTGGCGCGCCTGGATTGCCGCCGCGCGGGCGAAGTATCGTGAACTGCGGGCGACGCACGCGATGGTGTCGCTGTGCGGTTTGTGTATCGGCGCCACGTTGAGCCTGGCCGTCGCGGAGGAGGAACCGGATGTGACAGCGCTCTCGCTGCTCTCCGTCACCCTCGTGTACGACGGCTGGACCATCCCGTGGTATTACCCGCTCATCGATCTGGGCTTCCATACGCCGTTGCGCCACTACTATCGCTATCGCGAGCGCGCGCCGTTCGGCCTGAAGAACGAAGTGCTGCGCGCACGCGTGGCGAAGTCGATGTCGCTGCACGATGCGTCCGAAATCGGCGCGGCGTCGCTGCCCCTCGCGCACCTGTATCACGCGCGACGTCTCGCCGCCCATGTGCGCGCGCGCCTGGACCGGGTAACGGCGGATTGTCTCGTCATTCACGCGGTGGACGACGACACGTCGAGCCCGCACAACGCGCGCATCGTCTACGACGGGGTGTCGTCCAAGGTGAAACAGAAGTGCCTGCTCGGCGAGAGCTATCACATTCTGACGATGGACAACGAGCGTGAAACCGTTGCTGACGAGACGCGCCGCTTCTTCCGCGACGCCGTGGCGCGCCGTACCGGCGCCGCCACGTCCGAGACGCGCATCATCTCGAAGGCGCTGCTGCGCGCCAAGCGCCGGCAGTCCGCCGCCTGACAGAACGCGCCGAAGGCCGGCGCGTGGTGTCATCAAACTGCCATCGATGGGCGGTTATGGTCGTGGTTTTCCGATACGGCCACCCGCGTTAGTTGAGGGTGGCGCTGCGCTCATCTGGCCATGTCCTCGCTCATCATCGAATCCGTCTGCAAGCAGTGGGGCAATACACGTGCGCTCGACGGTGTGAGTTTCACCGCCGAAGCCGGCTCGCTGGTGGTGCTGCTGGGCCCGTCCGGCTGCGGTAAGTCGACGCTGCTGCGCATGATCGCAGGCCTCGATACGCCGAGCGCCGGGCGCATTCTGCTTGGCGGCGCCGATGTGACCGCGCTGCCACCTGCGCGTCGCCAGCTCTCGATGGTGTTCCAGTCGTACGCGCTCTTCCCGCATCTCTCGGTGCGCGAAAACCTGTTGTTCGGGCTTCGCGTGCGCGGCGAACCGGCGCGCGAGTATCCGCAGCGTCTGGCGCGTGTGGCGTCGCTGCTCGGGCTGGCGCCGTACCTGGAGCGCAAGCCGTCGCAACTCTCGGGCGGTCAGCAGCAGCGTGTGGCGCTGGGCCGCGCGGTGATTGCCGAGACGTCCGTGTGTCTGATGGACGAACCCCTCTCGAATCTCGACGCCCAACTGCGTCAGGAAATGCGTCGCGAGATCCGGGCGCTGCAACAGCAGCTCGGCATGACGCTTGTCTACGTGACCCACGATCAAACCGAAGCGATGAGCATGGCCGATCAGGTCGTGCTGCTGCGAGAGGGCCGCATCGAGCAGTGCGGTGCCCCGCACACGCTCTACGCCACCCCCGCGACGCACTTTGCCGCGAGCTTCATCGGCACGCCGCCGATGCAGTTGTTGCGTCTCGTCCGCCATGGCGACGCTCTGGTGCCCGCCGGGCAGTCCGGCCCGGCGCTGGCGGCGGCCGGTGCGCGCAACACCGCGCTGCTCGGCCTGCGCCCGGAGCATGTGCGCGCGGTTCCGCCCACGTCGCTGGGCGCAGTGCTCGCCCGAGTGAGCGCCATCGAATATCTGGGCGCGGACACGCTCGTTGCCTGCACGCTTGGCGACGCGGGCACGATCACCACGCGGGTGCCCGGCCATCGGCCGTTCGCCGTGGGCGACGCCATCGGTCTGCAATGGGCGGCGACCGACCAGCATCTGTTCGACGCGACCTCCGGGGAACGCCTCGTGACGGGCGCAGCGGGCGGTGTGGCGATCGACGCTGCCGAGTCCGTCGTTGCACCGAAGACCGCGCATGCACCGGCGCGGCCGCTTCCGGGGGCCACAGTGATGTTGCAAAACCCAGAACAACACGTCTGACGCGAGGGCGGCCACTGGGCCTGACGCATCGGCTCGGTGCGGCGCGACAGCGGCCCTGCATCGACAACCTGTCACATCACCACGACGCTTACATGGGGAACCAAACGATATGCGACGCACGATTCTGAAAACGTTTTCGGCCAGTTTGGCCGCACTGGCATTGGGTGGCCTGAGCGGCTCGGCCATCGCGCAGGCGAAGCCGGTGGAACTCACGTTCTATTACCCGGTGGCCGTCGGTGGTCCGGTGACGAAGATCATCAACGATCTGGTGGCCGACTTCGAAAAGGATCATCCGAACATCAAGGTCAAGCCGGTGTATGCCGGGACTTACCAGGATTCCGTCGTCAAGGCCCTGACGGCCGCGAAGGCGGGCACGCCGCCGCAACTGGCTGTGCTCGCTGCCGCCGACGTGTTCACGTTGATCGACGAAGACGCGGTGGTGCCCATCGACAGCATCGCCAACACGCCGGCCGACAAGCAGTGGCTCGACGGCTTCTACCCGGCGCTGATGTTGAACTCGCGCGTCAACGGCCACACGTGGGGTGTGCCGTTCCAGCGCTCGACCATCGTCATGTACTGGAACAAGGACATGTTCCGTGAGGCGGGTCTCGACCCGGACCGCGCGCCGGCGAACTGGGCCGAACTGGCCAGCGACGCGCAGAAGCTCACCAGGCGCGACGCATCGGGCAACGTGACGCAATGGGGTATCAAGGTGCCGTCCGTGGGCTTCCCGTATTGGCTGTTCCAGGCGTTCACCACGCCGGCGGGTATCGAACTGATGAATCCGTCGGGAACCAAAACGTTCCTGAACGCGCCGCAGGCCGTCGAGTCGTTGCAATACTGGGTCGATCTCGCGACGAAGTACAAGGCGATGCCGACGGGGGCGATCGAATGGGGCACCACGCCGAAGGACTTCCTCGAGAAGAAGGCGGCCATCATCTACACGACCACCGGCAACCTGACCAACATCCGGACCAACGCCACGTTCCCGTTCGGTGTCGGCAAGATGCCGGCCAAGGTGCGCGGCGGCAGTCCGACGGGCGGCGGCAACTTCTATGTGTTCAAGAAGACCTCGCCGGAAGAAAAGCAGGCGGCGATGACGTTCATCAAGTGGGCCACTTCGCCTGAGCGTGCGGCGCAGTTCGGTATCGACACGGGCTACGTGGCCGTGACGCCGGCGGCTTGGGAAACCCCGGCGATGAAGCAATATGTGCAGAAGGTGCCTGCTGCGGCCGTGGCACGCGATCAGCTCGCGGTGAGCGTGGCCGAGTTCTCGACGCACGACAACCAGCGCGTGACGAAGGCCCTGAACGACGCCCTGCAAGCGGCGCTCACCGGCACCAAGTTGCCCAAGCAGGCGCTGGACGACGCGCAACGTGAAGCGGATCGCATCCTGCGTCCGTACGCTCGATGAGTCTGGCGCTCGCCCGACTTCGCTGTCAGTCTCGTTGAAATGCGGGGCCCTGAACGTCGCGGCGATCGCGATCTTCACGGCCTCGCCTGTTGAATCGATGGACCGTCGATGAATCGCTCCTCTGCTTCGTGGGTGCCCTGGCTGCTGTTGTCTCCGGCGCTGGTGCTGCTCGTCGCCTTCACCCACTATCCGGCCGTCGCCACGCTGTGGCACAGCTTTTTCTCGACGGGTCGCGCCGGGATGCCGTCTGTCTTTGTCGGCACCGAGAATTATCGGCTTCTGATCGACGACCCCGACTTCTGGCAGGCGCTGCGCAACAACCTCCTGTTCGCGCTGGTCACCGTGCCCGTTGCGATTGCGCTCGCGATCGCCATGGCGCTGTGGGTGCACCGGCAGGTGCCGGGGCGCACGTTATTGCGCCTCGCCTACTTCACGCCCGCGATTTTGCCGATGATCGCCGTGGCGAACATCTGGCTGTTCTTCTACACGCCGCAGTACGGTCTCATCGCGCAGATTTCGCAGGCACTCGGGTGGGGCGATCACAACTGGCTCGGGCAACCCGACACCGCACTCCCGGCGCTGATGGTCGTGACGATCTGGAAAGAGGCCGGGTTCTTCATGATCTTTTACCTGGCCGCACTGCAACAGATTTCGCCCACCCTTGCCGAGGCGGCGGCGCTCGAAGGCGCCTCGCGCTGGCAGTTCTTTCGCCGCGTTCAGTGGCCGTTGCTCATGCCCACGACCGTGTTCGTGGTGATCAATGCCGTTATCAACGCGTTCCGTCTCGTCGATCACATTATCGTGATGACGCGCGGCGGACCCGATAACGCCACGCAACTGCTCCTGTACTACATCTATCAGGTGGCCTTCAGTTTCTGGGATACCTCATACGCGGCAGCGCTCACCGTGGTCCTGCTCACGCTGCTCGCCGTCGTCGCCTTCGTGAAATTCCGTCTGCTCGACTCACGCACGCATTATCAATGACGACCTCTGCCCGCCCGAACACGCGCCCCCGCCGGCCCACAAAGCCAGGCGCCGCGCTTGCGGTGTTTTCCGCAACCGGTCACACGACGCCGCTCGACGTCGTCGGTGCATGGCTGCTCGGCCTGCTGTGGCTGCTGCCGTTGCTCTATGCGCTGTGGAGCGCGTTCCATCCGTCGGCCTACGCCACGCACTTCTCCATGAGTGCGCCGCTCACGCTCGCGAATTTCGTGCAAGCATGGCAGGCTGCCCCGTTTGGGCGCTATCTCGTCAATACCTTCGTTCTGGTGACGGTGATCCTGGCGGCGCAACTCGTGCTGGGCACGCTGGCCGCCTATGCGTTTGCCCGCTTCACGTTTCGCGGCAGCGAGGTGGCGTTCATGGTCGTGCTGCTCCAACTGATGGTCATGCCCGACGTGCTGATCGTCGAGAACTATCGCACGATCGCCTGGATGGGACTGCGCGACACGATCTTCGGCATTGCGTTGCCGTACTTCGCGTCGGCGTTCGGCATTTTTCTGTTGCGTCAGGCATTCAAGACCGTGCCGCGCGAATTGGACGACGCGGCGCGCGTGGAAGGCGCCAACGCGTGGCAGGTGCTCTGGCGCGTGTATGTGCCGCTCGCCCGCCCGGTGTATGTCGCCTACGCGCTGGTGTCGATCAGTCACCACTGGAACAACTTCCTGTGGCCGCTCATCGTCACGAACTCCGTCGAGACACGTCCGCTCACGGTTGGCCTGCAGGTGTTTGCGTCGACCGATCAGGGCATCGACTGGACGATGATCACGGCCGCGACGCTGATGACCGCCGCGCCGCTGTTCATCGCATTTCTGCTCTTTCAGCGCCAGTTCGTGCAGTCGTTCATGCGTGCGGGCATTCGATGAAAGGCATGGCGGCGCGCGGCGTCGCGCGACCGCAATAGCAAAACGGCACGCTGGGGAGCGTGCCGTCGTGTCGCTTGCGCTGGCGAAGCCGGGCGCTTGCGGGATTACTTGTCGGTGGCCTTGACCAGCAGGATCGGCAGCGTGGTGATGCGCAGCAGCGTTTCGGCAACGCTCCCCAGCAGCAGTCGGTTGATGCCGCGGCGACCGTGCGTACCGAGCACGATCACGTCGGCATTCCACGCTTGCGCTTCGCGCAGCACTGCGTCGGCAATTTCGTCGGTACCGGCTTCGAGCGTAATCATGTTCGTCTCGGCATCGACCCCGCGCTGCTTCAAGTCGGTTTGTGCCTTGGCCAGAATTTCCGCGGTTTCCTTCTCGAACGACTCCTGGCTCTCCAACGGCACGAAACCGCTGTAGGCGCCGGCGGCGTAGGCGTTGGCTAGCGAGGGAACGACCGACACCAGGCGAATCTTGCCCTGGCTGAGCGCCACGAGCTTGACGGCTTCATCGATGGCGCGGTTCGACGGCGTGCTGCCGTCGATCGAGACCAGAATGCGTTCGTACATGATGGTGTCCTCTATGTGCGGGAAGTGCGTGAAGGCTTGACGCCTGGGCGGCATCGCGACGGCGATGCACGACAATTCGTTGGAATATTTTTCATTCTCGCATCGCGGGCATCGAAAGTCATCCCGCGACATGACGCGACTTTGACCGCACGCAAGCATCCATCGGAATGTCACGGGTCGGCGCGTATCCGCCGGGGGCGACTCGCGTCGAGCGGGGAAGGGAGTTTCAACGTCCGGAACGCCGGTCGGCCTTGGGGACCGCGTGACTTAGTTCGGCCGGCAGGCGATCACGAGATGGGCGACACCGTCCGTCACGTCGCGCGTGAGGACGTCGTAGTCCTTTTGTACGCATTGCGTGCGGGCGCGCTGGTCGCAGTCGCCGGCAGTGCTGGCCGAGCACCGAATTTGCTGGGTGGGGCGGCCGTCCGAGGTGAACAGCGGGGCCGACGAGCTGCAAGCCGACAGCGCAACCGTCATAAGCCCCGAGGCGAGCAGCGTGGCGATCTTGGCGAGATTTGTCATAGAGGTCGTCTTATAAGCTCTCGGGAGTATAGCGCGGCGCCGCGACGTTGCTGCGCAAGGCCGCCCGCCTTTGGGGCGACGCCTCGAGCGGGCTCAACGGGGCGTGTCGGCACGCGTGGCAACACTGACCCGTCGCTGGCGGCGCAGCGTGCGCAGACTGTCGAATACGATGAGCGCAACGCCGAACCAGATGGGCACGTACGTCCACAGTCCGCGCGCCGTGAAAGGCTCGCCGAGCACGAAGATCGACACGGCGAACAGCAGCACCGGCTCCACGTACCCGAAAATGCCATACAGGCCGATGGGCAGCAAGCGCGCGGCACCCAGTGTGCTCGCCAGTGCACTGGCGCTGAGCAGGCCGAGCGCGGGCAGCCAGAACCAGTAGCGCGGCTCGCCGAGCACCGTGACGTTTTGCGGCCACGCCTGCCAGAGCACGACGACGGCCACCGGCGTCATCGCGAGCACTTCCATGATGAAGCCGCTGAGCGCGTCGAGCCTCAGCCGGCGGCGCAGCAAGAAGTAGGGCGGATAGCCGAACACAATGAGCGCCGTGACCCAGGACAAGGCGTGCGTTACCCAGAGTTCATGTGCGACGCCCAGCGCGGCGACGATGACGGCCGCCGTCTGCAGCCGGCTCAGACGCTCGTGATAAAACGTGCGGCCAGCGAGCACCATCGTGAGCGGCAAGAGAAAGTAACCGAGCGAGACGTCGAGCAATCGCTGTTGCAGCGGTGCCCAGACGAACAGCCAGAGCTGAACGCCCAGCAGCGCTGAGCACAGCAGCACGGCGCCGAGCAGCGCAGGGCGATGCAACACATGCGAGAGCGTGCTGCGCAGCACATGCCACCGGCGCAATGCCGTCACGATGACGAGCGTGCCGGGCAGCGTGAGCAGCATGCGCCAGGCGAAGACGTCCAGCCCGGACAGGGGCGCCAGTTGCGCGACGAGCGCCGGCATAACGGAAAACATGACGGATGCCGAGACAGAGAGCATCACGCCGCGACCGGAAAGCATGGGGGTCCTGTGAGCGGGGCAAGGAAAGGGCGAGGCCCGGGTCAGATCGCGAGCATAGCAAATTCGCACCAGATCGGGGCGTGCCCGCCGTAGGGCAGCGGAACCGTCCGCGATGCCCGCGAACGCGTATGATCGCGATTCGTCGAGCGTTTTCCATTATTGCCGCCGCGTGCGGCATCTTTGCAGGAGATTCGTGCATGTCGTGCGTACCCGCTGTTGCCGAGTATGCGGCTTTCGCCGCTTCGATGGCCGATGCTGTGAGACCGCTGTCGTTGGGGTGGTTCCGCCGGCGCCTGGCGGTTGACGACAAGGCCGATGAGAGCCCGGTCACGATTGCGGATCGCGAGGTCGAGACGGCGCTGCGCGCGCAGATTGCAGCGCGCTACCCGTCGCACGGCATCTGGGGCGAAGAGTTCGGCAAGCAGGGCGTGGACGCGGAATTCGTCTGGTCGGTCGATCCCATCGACGGCACGCGCAGCTTCATCACGGGACACCCGCTGTGGGGCACGCTGCTTGCCCTGTTGCACCACGGCCAGCCAGTCGTTGGCCTGATCGACATTCCGGCGACCGGCGAGCGCTGGATCGGCGTGAACGACGCCGCCAGCGGCGTGCGCGAGGCCCGCTTCGGCGGAGCGGTGTGCGCCACCAGCCCGGTGACGACGCTGGCCGACGCGACCGTCTATGCGACGTCGCCCGACATCTTCGACGCGGCGGAGTATGCGCAATTCGAGCAGCTGACGAAGGCGGTCAGCCGTCGCCGCTTCGGCGGAGATTGCTACGCCTACGGGCTGCTGGCGAGCGGACACATCGAATTGGTCATGGAAGCGGGATTGCAGACCTACGACTATCTGGCCGTGGCGCCGGTGGTCGAGGCGGCGGGCGGCGTCATCACCGATTGGGAGGGCCGGCCGCTTACGCTTACCTCGCAGGGGCGCGTGCTGGCCGCCGCGAATGCCGAGCTGCACGCCGCCGCGCTGGCGTGTATTCGCGCGGACTGAGGCCGTCGACGGTAGTCATCGCCCGGTCGTCGTTGTGCCGGCCATCCTCGCTGGTGGGTTACGTGATCGGGCGCGCAAGCCCCTGCCAGATGCGCGGCAGCAACACCCCCAGCACGATGCCGCGCGTCGCGAGAAATGCCATGAGGGCGACCCACAAGCCGTGATTGCCCCAGGCATCGAGCGTGAACGGCATGACCGCGCCAAAGACCAGCAGGCCGATCAACGAGGACGTCAGCAGTTCCCTCGTACGCGTCGCGCCGATGAAGACGCCGTCGAGCTGGAAACACCACACCGCCACGAGCGGCGAGAGCACGGCCCAGGGCAGGAATTCGCGCGCCGTCGTGCGCAATGCCGGCTGATCGGTCAGGGCATCGATGATCGCGCCACCCGCCACGGCGTAGACGAGGGCAAACGCGACGGCGCAGCCCAGCGCCCAGCCCAGCGACAACCGGATGGCATGCAGCAGCGCCGCTCGCTGACGCGCACCGACATAGGCGCCCACAAGGGCTTCGGCCGCGTGGGCGAAGCCGTCGAGGCCGAACGCCATGAACGTCTGGAAGTTCAGCAGGAGCGCGTTGGCGGCGAGCGTGATGTCGCCAAGTCTCGCCCCCACGCGAGCGAACCAGGCAAAGGCGAGTTGCAGAAACAGCGTGCGCAGGAAGATATCGAGATTGAGCCGCAGCAAGCGCCACAGGGCGCCGCGCTCAACCAGCATGGCCAGTCGCAGCGGCGGCAAGCCGGGCGTACGTGCGAGCCAGAGCAGCCAGGCGCCCAGCGCAAAGCCGAGCACATCGGCCAGCGCGGTTGCCCCTGCAATACCTGCCACCCCCCAGTCGAAGCCGCGCACGAAGATCAACACCGCCACGATGTTCACGAGATTGATGAACACCTGCACGGCAAGCCCTTGCCGCACGCGTTGACACGCCAGCAGGTAGCCGAGCACCACGTAGTTGCCGAGCGCCAGCGGCGCGGCGAGCACGCGGATGCTTGCATATTGTCGTCCTAAGGATTGGACTTGGGCGCTTCCTCCCAGCCACGACACGCCCAGCGACACCAGCGGTTCGCGAAAGACAAGCAACACGGCGCCAATCGCGAACGCCAGCGTCAGCGCACGCGCGAGCGTGTCGCGCAGACGCTCGGCGTCGCCGGCACCGAACGCCTGTGCCGCGAGGCCCGTGGTGCCCATGCGCAGGAACGAGAAGCCCCAGAAGAGCAGGTTCAACAGCAGCGCACCGAGGGCGACGCCGCCTAGATAAGCGGCGCCCGGCAGATGACCGGCCACGGCTGTGTCGACGGCCGAGAGCAGGGGCTGAGTGAGATTGGCGAGCACGATAGGCACCGCCAGACGAAGCAGTTGCCGGTGGCCGACGGCCGCAGGGGCAGGGTTCATGAGTGAGCTGGGCGGAGGCCGGTCAGGGCGGCCGCCATCGAATCGGGGAATCGGGTCATCCGCAAATCCGGGAAACCCGGTATTCGGGAAGCCGCAAGCGGCGGCAGGTTGCGAGTGCGCCGATTATAAGGTTTGGCAGCCGTCCGGGCGATGGGCGTCCGCTGCGGCGATCGGGGGTGTGCCATCCCCGAACGGTACAATGCCCGACGTCTCCGTTCGTCATGAAAGGCCGCATATGCCGTCTTCGCCGTCCTCGCCCTCGTCCCGGATACCCTCGGCTCGCGCTTCTGTTTCGAGGCTCGCGTCGTTCGTCCGACTGTCGGCCTTGCGGGTTGCCCGCCATCGTCATGCACTGGCTGCCGCCTTGTGTCTGCTGAGCCTGCCGGCGCTCGCCGACGTGACCCTCCAACGCGGCCCGCCACCGCCGCGCTTCGAGGATCCCCACGCGGCGCCTACGGGACAATTCTGGGTGCCAGGCTACTGGCAGTGGAAAGACGGCCGCTACGACTGGGTCGACGGGCACATGGAACCCAAGCGCCCGGGCATGCGCTACACGCCGCCGCACTGGGAGCAGACAGGCCGTGACGAATGGACGCTGCGCGACGGCGCCTGGGCGTCCACGGGCTGGGGGCCGGGCACGATTCACGAGATTCGCGCGCCCCAATGACGCCGCGGTGTGAGGCCAATGTGAAGCGCACCGATGGGCGTTGATTCAGCGGTAATCCGATCGATAGGGCCGCACCGCACACGTCAATAAAAATGCCCGCGCGAGGCGGGCAAAAATCACTACAGGGGAAGTCACGCGATATGAGTGGCGATCGGGCGAAAGAGTTCCCCGCGTTTTGCGACTGGCAGGGGGACACTCGATCGACGTAAAATGGCGCTTTGTCGCTACATCCCCCTCATGTCGGACGCGGCGCACGACGCCGGTGGACGACATCAGCGCGGGGTGAGATTTTCAGGTGTCGAATGTCGGTAAAGCCGGTCGTGCGGAGTTGCCTCCTGTTGGCCGCGTGCCTGAATGCCGGGATGCCGGTGGGCGCGTACGCACAATCCTTGTTCTCGGATATCAATCCACCCTGTTTTACTGAGCAGAACGCAGTGTCCTACGGGTTGTGGGATCGCGGTCTCGCACCTCAGTATTTCGTGCCGCCACCCCCGGCGCCTGCGCCGCCGGTGGCCACGGATCCTGATGCCGCCTCCGACCCCATTGCCTTGTTCGCGGGGGACGATCCGAACGCGGTCGCCGCCGCCGTCGAGCGCGACGCCGCCAAGCGCGCTGCGCCATCGGTGGCGAGCGACGTGGTCGCTGCCGGGGACGCGGTGGCCGAGGCCCCGCAGCCGGCATCGGACGCACAAGCGTCGCGCGTCGATCCGTCGCAAGAGGCGCCGGGGGCGGACAGCACGGCAAGCGCGCCGTCGGCACAAGCGCCGGCGCCATCGCCGCCACTACCGGCCGCCGATTTTGCCGTGGCGCCGGAGCTGAGCGCTGACGGCACGGCCATTTCCGCCGTCGACCTGGATGCGGCGGCATCGGCGGCATCGGCCGAGCGCGGCGAGCCGACGCCGGCCCCGGACATCGCGCCGCCCAATGCCTTCCTTGCGCGCGCCTCGTGTCTGCGCGGACTGCCGCGACACGAGAGTCGCGCGGATCGCAACATCCGCATGTTGATGCGTGGAGGGCTCGTGGTGCGCGACGCGCAGTTGCCGTTCGTCGCCACGCTCAGCCGCACGCCCGGCGAGGGGGCCGTGGGCCTCCAGGTGATCAACGAGCGGCCCTACCAATTCAACGTCGGCATGAACAACAGCGGCATGACCTCCTCGGGCAAGATGCAGGGCACTGCGAATCTGTTGATGAACAATCCGCTGGGCATGTACGGGAAGTTCAATACGACGCTCAGTCAGGATTTGCAGAATGCGCGTCGCGATGCGACGAACCGCGATCTGTCCGCCAATTACTCGGTGCCGATCGATGCCGACTGGACCGTCGGGATCACCGGCAAGGCCAACGCGGCGAAGGACCAGATCGACGCCGGCATTACGCAGACGCAGACATTGCAATGGCGCGTGCGCCGCGCGTTCGACTTCACGGCGAATGGCTCGACGGGGCTGGAATTGCGCTACAACAGGAGTCGCTCGGAAGACCCGAACGCGCTTCACACCTACGACAGCTATGCCGAGGTGGGGCTGAGCCACACGCACAATTTCGGGGCGTCGAGGCTCGATCTGTCGGTAATGCAGCGTCTGAACGCGCCGTGGATGCCATCGTCGAGCGGCCTGCCGGGCTGGTCGTATCGCTTCCAGTCGGTCGACGCGAAGCTCACCGTACCTTTCTGACGAAATCCATGACGGTATCGAGCGATACCGTGCGCACGAGCGTCGCGGGCATCTCCGCGAAATGCTCAACGTCCCCGAACAGAATGACGGGCTTGCCGTAACGCACGGCGAGCCCGACTTCGTCGCGTGTACCGTGCTGGCCGGGCAGAGCGACGATGACATCGCTAGAAAGGACGTTGATGTGATTGCGCGAGAACGTGCCTGGCGGCGCATCGGGCAGATGGCGCGGCAACGGGCTCACGATGGGCACTTCCACGAACGGATTCGGATAGCCGGGCGCGGGGCGGAACCTGACTGGCTCGTCATCGTTGCCGACGGCCTCGGTCGGCACGATGCCAATGCAGCGGCCCAGGCGCTGCGGTACGGCACAGAACGCTTCGCTCACGCTCGCCATCACGCCCTGTCCCCCGCCGGTGAGCAGGTGGAACCCGGCCATGGCGATCGCCCGGCCGAGCGGCGCGGCAAGTTCGGTCCACGGCTGTTTGCCGGAACCCATGACACCAATGGTTTGGGGACGCACGGATTGGCTCATATCGGATGGCGGGGTCGGGAGGAGGGGAAGCAGCGGTGCCGATGATAAACGACTTTGCCTGGCGCGATCGACGGCAGGCAACGTCGAAGACGTGTCGGGCTCTCCAAAAGGCGTTGGCAGATTGTCGGGATGACCGAGCAGCGGGGGGGCAAACGGGCAAAAAAAACCCGCCGGTTTGGCGGGTGAGGAAGCAGGCCTTCCACGGGGAAGTGAAAGCCCGATCTCGCGAGGTGTTTGCGAGACCCGTGTAGTATCGTGACCCAAACGTCTGCTGGCTATGGGCCAAGTCCTAAAGTGGATGTAAGACGCTTTCCATTTCCGTTTCCCAACCTTTCTGACGTACACGGGGCGATAGATGACCGAACCGACTGACAATACGCCGGCCAGTGCCGCCCACATCGCCGCCATGCAGGCGTTGCGCGCCGCGCTGCTCGCCCAGCACAAGGTGCTGATCGCCAACGATCGTCTGCAATACGAAGCAGTCTTCGGACCGGTACCCACCGGACGCTTCGTGCAGTTGCTCACCGAAGACGCCTGGTTTCGCTGGCTCGACCCGCTCTCGCGTCTGATCGTCGCCCTCGACGAATGGCTGGAGCAGACGCCGCCGCAGGCAGACGCCGGCATTGCCCTGGCCGACGAAGCGGCCAAGCTGTTCCGTCACACCGACGTCGAGTTCGGCGAGCGCTATCGCCTGGCCTTGCAGCAGGCGCCGGACGCGGTGCTCGGGCAGAGTCAGGTGGTGGCGGCGCTGCGCGGCGCGCCGCAGTCGCCGCCCAATGCGTCCGGGAAATCCGATGCGCCGGTTGCGAAGGAGCCCGATGCGTCGGCAAACGAAGGCGACGGCGCCTGAGCAGGGAGGGGGAAGACCGTCAAGCCGAAAATTTGTTCCGCGGCTGATCGTTTTTTGAGCATGGCTCTTGACAGCCTTTGTTCGTGAGGCGTTCGAGAAGGTCAGGGCAGGTTATCCAGTGGGTTATCCACACAGGGTGTGGACAACTTTTGCCGGCGCGGCGCCGGCGGCAGGTGGCTTGCGCGCCGTCGAGCGAGACCCGCGCGCACCGGTTTCGCCGTGGCAACCGAGCGACGAGGGGCGGGCGACGTGAATCGATGACGTGGGGAGCGGCGATCGCGGAGCGGTCTGGCCCCGTAGGAATCCTTCACGTTGGCCCTATCTCGATGAGATCGCCGCTGCGACAATGACGCTTTGCGTGCTGTCCGACGCGGGCGGCGTGAGTCGTCCCCCCCGGCATCCGCCCGCTGCGATTCATTCCCATGACAACCACGCCCATTGTGCTGCTGGTGCTGCTCTCGGCACTGATGCACGCCACCTGGAACGCCTTCCTCCACGCCAGTCCCGATCGCGTCTGGCAAGTCGGCATGATGGCGGTGCCGCAAGGACTCGCCGCCGTGGCCGGCATCGTGTGGTTGCCGCTGCCGCCGGTACAGGTCTGGCCGCTTATTCTGCTCTCCGCCGGCGCGCAGGTCGCGTACACGGCGGCGCTCATCCGGGCCTATCGCGTCGGTGAGTTCGGGCAGATCTATCCCATCGCACGCGGCATTTCTCCGTTGCTGATTTCGGGGGCGGCGTTGCTGCTGGCGGGCGAGTGGCCGACAGCGATGGCGGCGTGGGGCATCGTGGGTATCTGCGCCGGCATCCTGACGCTGGCGTTGCGTGGGCGCCGCTTCTCGGGCGACAGCGTGCCTGCGGCGTTGCTCACGGGGGTGTTCATTGCGGCGTACACGATTGTCGATGGATTCGGCGTGCGATTGTCGAACGGCAACGGCTTCGGGTACCTCGCATGGGCCTACCTTTTCGCGAGCGTGCCGGTGATCGGTGCCGTGGCGAAGTGGCGGGGCGGATGGCGCGGCATGTTCATTGCACCGCGCCGCCGCGTGGCCGAAGCGCTGGGGGCGGGCATCGTCGCGCAATGCGCCTATGCCATGGTGGTGTTCGCGCTGCAATACCTGCCGATGGGTGTCGTGTCGGCGCTGCGCGAGTCCAGCGCCATCATCGCGGTGCTGCTGGGCTGGTTGTTCCTGCGCGAAAAGCTCAATGCCCGCCGTCTCGTGGCGTGCGGCCTCGTGGTCGGCGGGGCGGTACTCATCAAACTGAGCGCGTAGACGCCCATCAAAGAGGCGCCCAAGCGGCACCTGAGCGGCACCGACGTGGCGACGCCCGTCACTACGTCAGTCGCCACATGGGCGATGCCAACGCCCGAGCGATATTCCTGAGCTATGCTCAGCTGCGCGGCCAGAGTTCGGCGCGATGCGCCGTGATCGCCGCCACGACGATCTCGCGCATCCCATGTCCGTCGGTGGATTCGAGGTGTTCGAGAATCGTCATGCGCATGCGCGGCGCCCAGAAGCGTCGCAGGTGGCCTGCAATGTTGTCGAGCGCCTCGCTGCGGTCGGGCATCGTCTCGAAGAAATCCCCGATCTGATTGGCCATCTTGACCAGATTGTCGGTGTCCATGATCTGTTGTGTCCCCTGAATTCGTTCTCTGTGCGTTGGCCGCCGTCATTCACGTGGCCAATCGCGCGTCCGCCGCACCGTCTGATGGCAATCGACGGTGAGGCTCGCCGCAGCCGCCGGCGATGGACGCGGATTGTCCGTCGCAGCGCACCGCCTCGAAGGTCTCCCCGATGACGCGGCGCGCGTTGCTTCCCCTTTTCCTGCCCCGACTTAGTTCGCGTTGGCCTCGGTCGCACCACGCGCGTGTTCGAGGAAGGCCTCTTGCTGACGATTGAAGTCCGAGTACTGACGCTGCCATTCCGACGGCTGCGCCACCGGCGTGACCTGCACCGCTGTCACCTTGTACTCGGGGCAATTCGTCGCCCAGTCCGAGTTGTCGGTGGTGATCACGTTCGCGCCCGACTCCGGGAAGTGGAACGTTGTGTACACCACGCCGGGCTGCATGCGGTCGCTCACGACGGCACGCAGCACGGTCTCGCCCGCGCGGCTCTGAATGCCGACCCAATCGCCGTCCTTCACGCCGCGTTCTTCTGCATCGTGCGGATGGATTTCGAGCCGGTCCTCGTCATGCCAGTGAACGTTGTCCGTACGGCGCGTTTGCGCACCGACGTTGTACTGCGACAGAATCCGCCCGGTGGTCAGGATGAGCGGGAAACGGCGCGTGACCTTTTCATCCGTCGGCACGTACTGCGTGATGAGGAACTTGCCCTTGCCGCGCACGAATTCGTCGATGTGCATGACGGGCGTGCCGTCCGGTGCCGCTTCGTTGCACGGCCACTGCACGCTGCCCATCTGGTCGAGCTTCTCGTAGCTCACGCCGGTGAAGGTCGGCGTGAGGCGGGCGATCTCGTCCATGATTTCCGACGGGTGCGAGTAGTGCATCTCGTAGCCCAGTCGCTTGGCCAGTTCGATCGTGACCTCCCAATCGGCGTAACCGGCGCGCGGCGGCATCACCTGACGCACGCGCGAGATACGACGCTCGGCGTTGGTGAACGTGCCGTCCTTCTCCAGGAACGACGAGCCCGGCAGCAGCACGTGCGCATACTTCGCCGTTTCGTTCAGGAAGATGTCCTGCACGACGATGCACTCCATCTGTTCGAGCGCATGGGTCACGTGTTGCGTGTTCGGGTCGGATTGCACGATATCCTCGCCCTGGCAGTACAGGCCCATGAAGGTGCCCGCAATCGCCGCGTCGAACATGTTCGGAATACGCAGGCCCGGCTCGGACTGGATCTCGACGCCCCATTCCGCTTCGAACAGCGCGCGGGCGGTCGAATCCGACACGTGACGGTAGCCCGGCAGTTCGTGCGGGAATGCGCCCATGTCGCACGAGCCCTGCACGTTGTTCTGGCCGCGCAGCGGGTTCACGCCCACGCCTTCACGGCCGATGTTGCCGGTGGCCATGGCGAGGTTGGCGATACCGATCACCGTCGTGGAACCTTGTGCATGCTCGGTCACACCCAGGCCGTAATAGATCGCCGCGTTGCCGCCCTTGGCATACAGACGCGCGGCGCCGCGCACGAGGTGCGCCGGCACGCCGGTGTGCACTTCGGTCGCTTCGGGCGAGTTTTCGGCACGGGCAGTGAACTCGCGCCACTGCTGGAACGCGCGGTCCTCGCAGCGCTCGGCAATGAACGCGTCGGCCATCAGGCCTTCGGTCACGATGACGTGCGCGAGCGCGTTGATCATTGCCACGTTCGTGCCGGGACGCAGTTGCAGATGGTAGTCGGCCTTGATGTGCGGGCTGTTGACCAGATCGATGCGGCGCGGATCGATCACGATCAGCTTGGCGCCTGCGCGCAAACGCTTCTTCATGCGCGAGCCGAACACCGGGTGACCGTCGGTCGGGTTCGCGCCCATCACGAGAATCACGTCCGAGTGTTCGACCGACTTGAACGTCTGCGTGCCGGCCGACTCGCCGAGTGTTGCCTTCAGGCCGTAGCCGGTCGGCGAGTGGCACACGCGTGCGCAGGTGTCGACGTTGTTGTTGCCGAACGCGGCGCGCACGAGCTTTTGCACCAGGTAGTCTTCTTCGTTCGTGCAGCGTGACGACACCAGCCCGCCGATCGAATCGCGCCCGTACTTGGCCTGAATGCGCTTGAACTCCGACGCCGCATAGTCAAGCGCCTCGTCCCACGACACGTCCTGCCACGGATCGGTGATCTTCTTGCGAATCTTGGGCGTAAGGATACGGTCCTTGTGCGTGGCGTAACCCCAGGCAAAGCGGCCCTTCACGCAGGCGTGGCCTTCGTTGGCCTGACCGTCCTTGTGCGGCACCATGCGCACGACTTCGTTACCCTTCATCTCCGCCTTGAACGAGCAACCCACGCCGCAATAGGCGCAGGTGGTGATCTTGGCGTGCTCGGCCTGGCCGAGATGGATGACCGACTTTTCCTGCAGCGTCGCGGTCGGGCAAGCGGCCACACAGGCGCCGCACGACACGCACTCGGAGTCCATGAACGACTGATCCTGTCCCGCCGAGACGCGCGCTTCGAACCCGCGGCCCGAGATCGTCAGCGCGAATGTGCCCTGCGTTTCCTCGCAGGCGCGCACGCAGCGGTTGCAGACGATGCACTTCGAGGCGTCGTAGGTGAAGTAGGGGTTCGACTCGTCTTTCTGGCTGTCGAAGTGATTGTCGCCGTCGAAGCCGTAACGCACTTCGCGCAGGCCCGTCACGCCGGCCATGTCCTGCAGTTCGCAGTCGCCGTTGGCGGCGCAGGTCAGGCAGTCGAGCGGGTGATCGGAGATGTACAACTCCATCACGCCCTTGCGCAGTTCCTGGAGCTTCGGTGATTGCGTGCGCACCTTCATGCCCGGTTCGACGGGCGTGGTGCACGACGCGGGGTAGCCGCGTCGGCCTTCGATCTCGACGAGGCAAAGGCGGCACGAGCCGAACGGCTCGAGCGAGTCGGTGGCGCACAACTTGGGCACGTTCACGCCGCCTTCGGAGGCGGCGCGCATGATCGACGTGCCCGCGGGCACGGTGACCTGTTCGCCGTCGATCTCCAGCGTGACTTCCTGCGTCGATTCGCGGCGCGGGGTGCCGTAATCTTTCTCAAACATCGGGTCCATCATGGTGGGCGATCTCCTAGGCGGCCTGGGTCGGCAGATTCGACGGTTCGGCCGCGCCGAAGTCTTCGGGGAAATGGTTCAGTGCAGACAGCACGGGGTAGGGCGTCATGCCGCCCATCGCGCACAGCGAGCCGGAGAGCATGGTGTCGCACAGGTCGCGCAGCAGTTTGATCTGCTTGGGACGGTCGCGTCCGTCGATGATCTTGTCCATCACTTCGACGCCGCGCGTCGAACCGATGCGGCACGGCGTGCACTTGCCGCACGACTCGATGGTGCAGAACTCCATCGCATAGCGCGCGAGCTTGGCCAGGTCGACGGTGTCGTCATGCGCCACGATGCCGCCGTGGCCGAGCACCGCCCAGAGTGCGGCGAACGCTTCGTAGTCGAGTGGGGTGTCCCATTGCGATTCGGGCAGATAGGAGCCGAGCGGGCCGCCGACCTGTACCGCGCGCAGCGGGCGGCCGGTGATGGCGCCACCGCCGAACTCGTACAGGATGTCGCGCAGCGTCACCCCGAAGGCCTTCTCGATCAGGCCGCCGTACTTGATGTTGCCCGCGAGCTGGATGGGCAGCGTGCCGCGCGAGCGACCCATGCCGAAGTCCTTGTAGAACGCCGCGCCGCGATCCATGATGATCGGCACCGACGCCAGCGAAATCACGTTGTTGATGACTGTCGGCAGGCCGAAGAGCCCTTCGATGGCCGGCAGCGGCGGCTTGGCACGCACCACGCCGCGCTTGCCTTCGAGACTTTCCAGCAATGCGGTTTCTTCGCCGCAGACGTAAGCCCCAGCCGCCTTGCGCACTTCGAGATGGAAGGTCTTGCCCGAGCCCAGGATGTCATCGCCCAGGTAGCCCGCCTTGCCGGCGTTGACGATGGCTTCGTTGAGCACATCGATGGAATGCGGATACTCGCTGCGTACGTAGATATAGCCACGCGTGGCACCCACGGCGATGCCGGCAATCGTCATGCCCTCGACGAGCACGAGCGGATCGCCTTCCATTAGCATGCGGTCGGCGAACGTGCCCGAATCGCCTTCGTCCGCATTGCAGACGATGTATTTCTGGGCGGCAGGCGTGTTGAGCACCGTCTTCCACTTGATGCCGGTCGGGAACGCCGCACCGCCGCGACCGCGCAGGCCCGATTCGGTGACTTGCGCGACGATGGCAGCGCCGTCCAACGCGAGCGCATTGCGCAGACCGCGATAGCCGTCATGTGCAACGTAGTCGTCGACCGATACGGGATCGGTGATGCCAACGCGGGCGAACGTCAACCGTTCCTGCTTCTTGAAATACGGAATCTCTTCGGTCAATCCGAGGGCGAGCGGATGATCGCCGCCGGCCGTGACGTTGGCATCGAACAGACCCGGGACGTCGTCGACATCGACCGGACCATAGGCGACGCGCCCCGCCGGGGTCACGACTTCGAGCAACGGTTCAAGCCACAGCATGCCGCGCGTACCGTTGCGTACCAATTCGATGTCGAGACCGCGCTGGGCGGCCTGCGCCACGATGGCGTCGGCGACGTCGTCGGCACCGAGCGCGAGCGCGGCGGAGTCTCGCGGCAGATAAAGCCGTACCTTGCCGGAGGACGACTGGGCGGAAGTGGAGGATTGGCTCATGCGGCATCCTTGGCGCGGGCGACCAGACGGTCGAATTTCTCGGGGGTGACGCGCGCGTGAAGCTTGTCGTCGATCGTGATCGCGGGCGACGTCGCGCATTGGCCCAGGCAATACACCGGTTCGAGCGCAACGTCGCCGTGATGACTGTGCATCGTGCAGCCCAGCACGCGTTCGGCATGCGCGACAAGCGCGTCGGCGCCCATGCTCTGACACGCCTCGGCGCGACAGATCTGCACGACGTGGCGCGGCGGCGGGCTGGTGCGGAAGTGATGGTAGAACGTGATCACGCCATGGACTTCGGCGCGAGACAGGTTGAGGGCGTTGGCGATGACGGGCACGGCGTCCGGGGGGACGTAGCCGAAAGCGTCCTGAACGTCATGAAGGATCGGCAGAAGCGGACCTTCCTGAGCCGAATGAGCGTCCAGAATCGCGTGCACCGTGGCGATGGAAAAAGCCTCGCGCATGGCTGTTGTCTCCTGTTTGGCACCCTGCGGGGAACGGGGCGCCTGAGGGTGTGAGTTATCTGTTCTTGTCTTGCCCTGGGGCGAGAGGCCCAATGGTCACATCCGGCGACGCTGCTCGGGTCTAGCGATCAGCGCGGCGCCGGACGAGCGTGCGGCACATAGCCCCCACCATATGCCGCACGAGCTCGGCCTCTCGCCCGTGGCTTACTTCGTCAACCTGCATCAACAAATCGGTGCTGCGGTACATCCGTATGTGAAACACGATATATTATATACGGTATACGTGCAATAGATTCGGCGCGGGTTTGACAGGCTCGTTTACCCGAACTGGGAGGGAGCAGAAGGGATGACAGCGTGACGCGGGGCGTGGGCGGGAACGCGAAAGGGCGGGGGCAAAAGAAAAAAGCCAGCGACATACCGATGTCACTGGCTTTTGTTCGGCTCGCGTCCGTTGCCGGGCGCGGTGCAGCGGTAGCAGCGCGTTATTCGAGGAAGTCGCAATGCTCTTCGACGAAGGCGGCCAGACCCAGGGTATGGTCGCGCGCGAGCTTCTCGGCGAGTTCCGTGTCGCGCTTCTCGAGGGCGGTAATGATCTTCAGGTGATCGACAATCGAGCGGGCGGCTCGGTCGTTCTGAGCGATCGTCACCTTACGGATGGCGCGCACGTGGATGAACAGGTTCTTGATCGTATTGGCGATGGCTTGCGAGCCGCCAAGATTGATCAGCGCCTGATGGAAGTCGATGTTCGCGTCTGAATACTCTTCGATATGATCCGTCGGCGGCGCATTGACGAACTCGTCGAACAGATGACGGAGCCTGACGATGTCCTCGTCGGTTGCGTGCAATGTCGCCAGACGCGCGGACATCCCTTCGAGCGCTGCCCACATCTGAATCATCTCGACGATTTCGCGCTTGGTCTTGCGGATGATGAAGATGCCCCGGCGCGGTACCGTCCGCAGAAAACCTTCCTGTTCCAGCAAGGTCATGGCTTCGCGAATCGGTGTGCGCGAAACGCCAAGCACCTGGATGAGCTGACGCTCGTCCAGGCGAATTTCTTCCTTCTGGTTATAAATGTCGGCATCGGCGATGGCTTTTTTCAGCAGCGCATACGCCTGATTGCGAAAACTCGTGGTGGTGTCGATCGGCTCCAGCGCGAGCGGAGTCACGCGCGCCGGAGTTGGGGTGATCAGGGACATGCAATAGTCTCCTAGGTATTACGGCCCCTTCAGAGGCGCAATGCTTGCTGCCCCACGATGGTTGCCGGCTTTGTGACGAGTTTACCCGATTCATTTGCCTGCGTGGTTTCCGCCAGGTAGGCGAAGCGGCCGTTCTTTTCGGCCTTTTCGAGCATCGAGGCCGGCAGGGCGACGAAGAGGTGAACCATCGCAACACCGGTGGCAAGGGCGGAAGCAAGGGCAAGCAAAGTCAGCGCAGCGACGAACATGGTGATACTCCTGATAAAAGTTGACGAATGAAATGTGGGGGAGAACTTGCTTTGCATTGTATGTCGCGCTGCAACAAGTCTCAAGATATACCACATACCAAATACCAATATTTATCGTTTTTCGGGACGTTCCCTGTGTCGTTGCGATGCTTGACTGCCCGGATTTGTCTTTTTTTCCGATTTTGTTCTGTGGGTCGAGGGTGGCGGTGAACCTCCTGGGTGGTCCGTCAGGCTTGCATTGGTGCGGATTTCGGGACGCCCCTGGCGCGCGTGGTTTCAGGGAGAACCCGAAGTGCTCTGAACGTGGTGCAAAGGCGAATTATTGCGTTGCCGCGAAACCACATCGGCAATGGCGTGGTTCGGCGCGGCGGGTCGCGGGTTGTCGGTGAAAAATCGTCCGCGGCCGGCGATTCGGTGGCGGCCCACTCGAACGACGGCAGGCCCGGGCGATGAACCCATTCCTGCCCTCGCTTGCGTACGCCGCCTCTCTATATATAGAGGGGCTCATTCTCGCGGGGCAGTCCTGTCAGTCCCGCGAGGGGTGTTTCATGAAAACAACGTTCGGCTCAGGCCGCTTTGGCCAGACGCGCTTGTGCGGCCTCGACGGCATCGGGCTGCGTCATGAACTCACGCTGTTTGATCAGCGCCAACACCACGTCGAGCGTCGGTGTCGGCACGTTGGCGAGGCGTCCCATCTCTTGCACCACCGAGACGAGCGGATCGATTTCCATCGCGCGGCCACGCTCCAGATCCTGGAGCATCGACGTCTTGTGGGCGCCAACGGCACCCGCACCGTTGATGCGACGCTCCACGTCGACGCGGAAATGCACGCCGAACTTGTCGCCGATCGCCTTGGCCTCGAGCATCATGGCGCGCGCAATGGCGCGCGTGCCCGGATCGCTCGCGATGATATCGAGCGTGCCGTGCGTGAGTGCCGAAATCGGGTTGAAGCAGAGGTTGCCCCAGAGCTTGAGCCAGATTTCGTCGCGGATATTCTCGCGAATCGGCGCGTCGAGCCCACCGGCGGTCATCAACTGCGAGAGCTTCTCCACACGCTCGGTACGCTCGCCGCTGGCTTCGCCCAACGGGAACTTGTTCCCGTAGACGTGCTGGATCACGCCGGGGGCCACCACTTCAGTAGCCGGATAGACCACGCAGCCGATGGCGCGCTCGGGGCCGAGCTGACGCCACTGACGGCCGCCCGGGTCGATGCTCTCGAGCGTCGTGCCTTCAAGCGCGCCGCCGTGCTTATAGAAGTACCAGTAGGGGATGCCGTTCACGGCCGTGACGACCGCCGTATTCGGACCGATCAGGGGCTGCATCGCGTCCAGTACCGCGGGGACCGAATGCGCCTTCAACGCGATGATCACGTAATCCTGCGGACCGAGTTCACGCGGATCGTCCGTGCAACGCAGCTGGGCGACGCGTTCCTCGCCATCGATCAGCAGCTTGAGTCCGTGCTCGCGCATGGCGGCCAGATGCGGGCCGCGGGCCACTAGGCTGACATCGGCTCCGGCGTGTGCGAGTTGCACGCCGAGATAGCCACCGATGGCACCGGCGCCATAGATGCAAATCTTCATGAAGTCTCTCCCTCCAAAGGTGAATCGAAATCTGGGCCTGGTACTGGCCATTTATTCTTCTAATACCAAATGTTGTATATCGTATATCACAAGATCCGGGGCGCCAAGCCTTCTGGGGGCAATTCCCGTCATGGTTTCCCCGCAGACGCACCCAAAACCGGCGTCCGGATGTGTGAGCGCATCCGGCATGAGAAGCGGGCCTGGAAAACGCGTTGTGCATTCCTTAGGTGAATTATTACGGTGTATTACAAGGAATTCGCGAGAATGCCGAAAGAGGGCTTCTTGTGAGAAAAACTATCGAAAATATCGTCTTGTGCTGGTTTTAAAAATTGCCAAGGAGGCCGATATAAAAAGGCGGAGTGCCTTATTGGGCAAGCCTCTCTGATCAGGTTAACTCCTTAGTATTTTCGCATTGCGTTGTTGCGTTGCTCGGGCCTACAGTGGCGTTACTGTATCTAGCCGCCACTTAGAACAGTGCCTCGTGTGCCGGAATGGTTTTCGCTGCAATGGACGAAAACGACTGCGGTACACGAAGCGGACGACGAGGATCGCAATAAATTAGTGTTGACTTATATCTGATATATCGTATATTTCGTTCGGTATATTTACGGGGAATGCAATGGACCCCGTAAGCATCAGAGACAAGTCGACGAGGCGAAGACCTCGTAAAGCATACCCAGGGGGCACAGACCCCATCCGGAAGGTGTTGTTGTTGTGAAGCTGCCAAACAACTGGAAACCGATGGAGGAGGTACAAGTGGAGACGACTAATCAACACGGTAAGCAATCCGTGTTCGCGAGCCCTTGGGTTCAGCTCGTGTTCGGCGTGATTTGCATGGCGATGATCGCCAACTTGCAGTACGGGTGGACGCTGTTCGTCAACCCGATCGATGAGAAGTATCACTGGGGCCGTACGGCCATTCAGGTGGCGTTCACGATTTTTGTTGTGACCGAAACCTGGCTGGTGCCGATCGAAGGGTATCTGGTCGACAAGTTCGGCCCGCGCCCGGTGGTGGTCGGGGGTGGTCTGTTGTGCGGTGTCGCCTGGGTGTTGAATGCCCATGCCTCGTCGCTGCCGATGCTGTATTTCGCGGCGGCCGTGGGCGGGGTGGGCGCCGGTGCGGTATATGGCACCTGCGTGGGTAATGCGTTGAAGTGGTTCCCGGATCGCCGCGGCTTGGCTGCGGGCTTGACCGCCGCGGGTTTCGGCGCGGGTTCTGCACTGACGGTGGTGCCGATTGCCAACATGATCAAGTCGAGCGGCTACGAAAACACCTTCCTGACCTTCGGTCTGGGCCAGGGGATCATCGTGCTGCTGCTGGGTCTGGCGCTCTGCAACCCGCCGGCATCGATCGAGGCACTCAAGAAGTTGGCCCCGGGTGCCATGCGCTACAACGCCAAGCCGACGGAAGTGATGCGCTCGCCGGTGTTCTGGATGATGTATCTGATGTTCGTGCTGATGGCCGCCGGCGGTTTGATGGCGACGGCGCAGCTCGGTCCGATCGCCAAGGACTACGGTCTCGATCAGGCGCCGGTGTCGATCCTCGGTCTGACGCTGCCCGCACTCACCTTCGCACTGGCTATCGACCGTGTGCTCAATGGGGTGACGCGTCCGGTGTTCGGCTGGATATCCGACAAGATCGGTCGCGAAAACACGATGTTCATCGCCTTCGCGATGGAAGCCGTCGGGATTTATGCCTTGGCCAAGTTCGGCCAGCATCCGGTGGCCTTCGTGATTCTGACGGGGCTGGTGTTCTTCGCCTGGGGAGAGATCTACAGCCTGTTCCCGGCGACCTGTGCCGACACGTATGGCTCGAAGTACGCCGCCACCAACGCGGGGATGCTCTACACCGCGAAGGGGACCGCCGCGTTGCTGGTGCCCTTCTCGAGCATCATCACCACGTCGACCGGCAGTTGGCAGGCCGTGTTCATGATCGCTTGCGCCATGAACGCCTTCGCTGCCTTCCTCGCCTTGTTCGTCCTCAAGCCGATGCGTGCCCGTCTGGCACAGCGTTACGCCAGTGACTACAAGGCGCAAGCCAGCGAGCCGGTCGTGCAGGCGGATCTATCGCGCAGTACCACGTAACGTGAACTGACGATATGAAGACGCCGCCAGAGCGGCTGGATTGAAGAGATGTTTGACCGGCGTGCAATCCGTGCCCTTGTGGGGCCGGTTGCACGGCCGGGTGAGCAAGTAGCGCAGCAGTTTGGGAATACCCATTAATCGTCAGACAAGACGACGCAACACTGAAACCGGAAAAATTGGAGGAGAGAATTATGTCCATTGCGATGACCGTGCCAGTCGGCAAAGCGGAAAACGACACCGCGGGCAACACGCTCAATGACACCAGCCGACACGCGAACATCGTGTCCGAGGCAGCAACGACTGATGGCTTCCATCTGATCATTGACGCCCTGAAAGCGAACGACATCGACACCATCTTCGGTCTGGTGGGGATTCCCATCACCGATCTGGCTCGACTCGCGCAAGCCGAAGGCATGCGTTTCATCGGCTTCCGCCACGAACAGCATGCCGGGCATGCCGCAGCCATCGCCGGCTACATGACGCAAAAGCCCGGCATCTGCCTGACCGTGTCGGCCCCCGGCTTCCTGAATGGCCTGACCGCCCTCGCCAACGCGACCACCAACTGCTTCCCGATGATCCTGATCAGCGGTTCGAGCGAGCGTGAGATCGTCGACCTGCAGCAGGGCGATTACGAAGAGATGGACCAGCTCAATGCGGCCAAGCCGTATTGCAAGGCGGCCTACCGCGTGCTGCACGCCGAAGACATCGGCGTCGGCCTGGCCCGCGCCATTCGCGCCGCCGTGTCGGGTCGCCCGGGCGGCGTCTACCTGGATTTGCCGGCCAAGCTGCTGGCCCAGACCATCGACGCACAGAAGGCGAAAGACTCCCTGATTCGCGTGATCGACGCCGCACCGCGTCAGATCCCGGCACCGGATGCCGTCCAGCGCGCGCTCGACGTCATCAAGGGCGCCAAGCGTCCGCTGATCTTGCTCGGCAAGGGCGCTTCGTACGCACAAGCCGACGCCGACATTCGCGCCCTCATCGAGAAGACCGGCATTCCCTACCTGCCGATGTCGATGGCCAAGGGGCTGCTGCCCGACACGCATGAGCAATCGGCCGCGGCCGCACGTTCGTTCGTGCTGCAGGAAGCCGACGTTGTCGTGCTGATCGGCGCGCGCCTGAACTGGCTGCTCGCGCACGGCAAGGGCAAGACGTGGGGCGCCGCCCCGAAGAAGTTCGTGCAGATCGACATCTCGCCGACGGAAATCGACAGCAACGTGGCCATCGCGGCCCCGGTGATCGGTGACATCGGCTCGTGCGTGTCGGCACTGCTCGCCGGTGTCGATGCCAACTTCGGCAAGCCGTCGACCGAATGGACCGGCGCCATCGCCGAGCGCAGGAGCAAGAACCTGGCGAAGATGGCGGCAACGCTGGCGCAGAATCCGTCGCCGATGAACTTCCACAGCGCGCTGGGTGCGATTCGCGACGTGCTCAAGCAGCATCCGGACATCAACCTCGTCAACGAAGGTGCGAACACGCTCGACTACGCGCGCGCCATCATCGACCAGTACCAGCCGCGCAAGCGCTTCGACTCGGGTACGTGGGGCGTGATGGGCATCGGCATGGGCTTCGCCATCGGCGCGGCCGTCACCAGCGGTCAGCCGGTCGTGGCCATCGAAGGCGACAGCGCATTCGGCTTCAGCGGCATGGAGCTCGAAACCATCTGCCGTTACGAGCTGCCGGTCACCACCATCATCTTCAACAACAACGGTGTGTATCGCGGCACCGACGTCAATCCGACGGGCGGCAAGGACGTGGCACCGACGGTGTTCGTCAAGGGCGCGCGCTACGACAAGATGATCGAAGCGTTCGGTGGCATCGGCTACCACGTCACCACGCCGGAAGAACTGACGAAGGCGCTGCAGGCGTCCATCGCAGCAGGCAAGCCGGCGCTGATCAACGCCGTCATCGACGAAGCGGCGGGCACCGAAAGCGGCCGTCTGACGAACCTGAATCCGCAAAGCGCGGCGATGAAAAAGTAACTCGAGTCAATTAAGGAGACATGACATGAGCAAACCCCTCGAAGGTATCAAGATCATCGACTTCACGCACGTTCAAGCCGGCCCCGCCTGCACGCAGTTGCTGGCCTGGTTCGGTGCGGACGTCATCAAGGTGGAACGCCCGGGTTCGGGCGACGTCACGCGTAACCAACTGCGCGACATCCCCGACGCCGACGCCTTGTACTTCACGATGCTCAACAGCAACAAGCGCTCGCTGACGCTGGACACGAAGACGCAGGAAGGCAAGGAAGTTCTCGAAAAGCTGGTGCGTGAATCCGACGTGCTGGTGGAAAACTTCGGCCCGGGCGCGCTGGATCGCATGGGCTTCTCGTGGGAGCGTCTGAACGAACTCAACCCGAAGCTGATCATGGCCTCGGTGAAGGGCTTCTCGGACGGTCACCACTACGATGACCTGAAGGTGTACGAGAACGTGGCACAGTGCGCAGGTGGCGCGGCGTCGACGACGGGCTTCTGGGACGGCCCTCCGACGGTGTCGGCCGCGGCGCTGGGCGACAGCAACACCGGGATGCACCTCGCGATCGGCATTCTGACGGCCATCATCGGCCGTGGTCAGACGGGCCGTGGTCAGAAGGTCGCCGTCTCGATGCAGGATTCGGTCATCAACCTGTGCCGCGTGAAGCTGCGCGACCAGCAACGCCTGGACCGTATCGGCTACCTCGAAGAGTATCCGCAGTACCCGCATGGCGAGTTCAGCGACGTGGTGCCGCGCGGCGGCAACGCCGGCGGTGGCGGTCAGCCGGGCTGGGTGCTCAAGTGCAAGGGCTGGGAGACGGATCCGAACGCGTACATCTACTTCACGATTCAGGGTCACGCCTGGGAGCCGATCTGCCGCGCGCTGGGCAAGCCGGAGTGGATCGAAGATCCGAACTACGCCACGCCGCAAGCGCGTCAACCGCACATCTTCGAGATCTTCGCGACCATCGAAGCCTGGCTGGCCGACAAGACGAAGTACGAAGCGGTGGACATCCTGCGCAAGTTCGATATCCCGTGCGCACCGGTTCTGTCGATGAAGGAAATCGCGAACGACCCGTCGCTGCGCGCGTCGGGCACGATCGTGGAAGTGCCGCACAAGGAGCGTGGTACGTACCTGACCGTCGGCAGCCCGATCAAGTTCTCGGGTCTGAAGCCGGAAATCACCGGTTCGCCGCTGCTGGGTGAGCACACCGACGAGATCCTGGCCGAGCTGGGCTACAGCAAGGACCAGATCGCGAACCTGCATTCGTCGCGGTCGGTTTAAGTCCGCGAGGCGGCGAGTCAGGCCAAGCCTGGCTCGCCGCCAATGCGCCGTCTGTGCCGACGCCGCCTTTGGGCGGTGACGGCGAGCGGGGCGCAAGGCAGGGGTTCATGGGTGCGGCGCCGAGCGGAGCCAGCACCCATTTTTATTTTCGGGACCGTGTTGTCCTCTAATTGATGTACTTTATTGGCATGTTTGGTATCGCTGCCAATCGCATTCCCCACAAGATTATTGGAGACATCATGAGCGCATCCGTCGACGTCAGTCAGTTGGTCCAGGTAGTGGGCGACGCCATCGTCGTGGCCGATCCGAACAACATCATCACGCTGTGGAACAGCGGCGCGCAGAAGATGTTCGGCTTCTCCGAGGCCGAGGCGCTCGGGCAGCCGCTGGACATCATCATTCCCGAGCGGCTGCGCGCGCGCCACAATGAAGGCTATGTGAAGACGATGGAGACCGGGCAGACGAAGTACGGCAGCGATCTGCTCAAGGTGCCCGCCGCGCACAAGGACGGCCGCGCCATGTCGATTGCGTTCACCGTGGCGTTGTTGCATGGCGAGGGCGGCGAAGTCACCGGCATCGTGGCCGTGATTCGCGACGAGACGGCGCGCTTCCAGGAGGATCGTCAGTTGCGCAAGCGCGTCGCGGAACTCGAGGCGAAGGTGGCCGCCACCGCCGGCTGATCGCTCGATGCCGGTCGACATAGCGCGGTGCGCCTGGGGTCGCCGCTAACGCCCAGCCGTCACCGCAAGAGACAGGAAGCACCGATTCGCAACGCACCCGAAAGGGCGGCGTCGCGAATCGGTGCTTTTTTGCATTTCGGCCGCCAGGCAAAGACGATGCGGCGGGGTGTGAATATTTTGTATTCAATATATTCACTGGGCTTGCCAGGAATCCGCATCGCAGGAGACCGAATTTCATCGCGGTGACACATGCCTGTAAACCCGTAGCCCGGTCGGATCGCATGGACCATGTTGCAGTGCGGACTCCCTTGATACATGGGGATTCCGGCGATTTTTTGCCGATCGATGCGGCGAGACAGCAAATCTCATCGGCAACAAAAAGCCGTTGATAAAATATCGTGTATGAAATACTGTATATCACAGCAATCGATCCACGATGGGGATGGCGCCCGCAGAGGCGACAACCATCGAGCGATCAGGCGAGCCCCGCGTGTCGTCGCGTCTCGCGCACCGATTACATAAACGCCGTCGCATCAGGAGGAGACAAACCATGATCATCGTCGCCAGTATCCGGCGCGAAGCCCGCCCAGCGCGTGGCACGCACATTGAGCAGGTCGCGGCATGTGCCGTGCGCCATGCGCGAGTTCAACTGTCGGCTTCGGGCGCAGATGCCCGGACCACGTGCTGAGCGGAGCCGATCATGGGTAAGGCACTTGAAGGTGTGCGCATTCTCGACTTCACGCACGTGCAGTCGGGGCCGACGTGCACACAGTTGCTCGCCTGGTTCGGCGCGGACGTGATCAAGATCGAACGCGCGGGACATGGCGACGTGACGCGCGATCAACTGCGCGACATTCCCGACGCGGACAGTCTCTACTTCACGATGCTCAACAGCAACAAGCGTTCGATCACGCTCGACACGAAGCACCCGGAAGGCAAGGCGGTGCTCGAGCGCATGATCCGCGACTGCGACGTGCTCGTTGAGAACTTCGCCCCCGGCGCACTCGATCGCATGGGCTTCACGTGGGAGCACATCCACGCGTTGAACCCGCGCATGATCGTGGCTTCGGTCAAGGGCTTCGGACCCGGTCCGTACCAGGACTGCAAGGTCTACGAGAACGTGGCGCAGTGCGTGGGCGGTGCGGCGTCGACGACCGGTTTCGACGACGGCCCGCCGATGGTCACGGGGGCGCAGATCGGCGACTCGGGCACGGGGCTGCATCTGGCGCTGGGCATCGTTACGGCGCTGTATCAGCGCACGATGACCGGACAGGGCCAGCGCGTGCTCGCCGCCATGCAGGACGGGGTGTTGAACCTGTGCCGCGTGAAGCTGCGCGATCAGCAGCGCCTGGAGCGCGCGCGCGTGATGGAAGAGTATCCGCAGTTCCCGAACGGCGAGTTCGGCGATGCCGTGCCGCGTGCTGGCAATGCGTCGGGCGGCGGTCAGCCGGGCTGGATTCTCAAGTGTCAGGGCTGGGAGACCGACCCGAACGCGTACATCTACTTCATCGCCCAGGCGCCCGTGTGGGGCTCGATCTGCAAGGTGATCGGCAAGCCCGAGTGGGTCGAGCATCCCGACTACGCCACGCCGCGTGCCCGTCTGCCGCGTCTGCGCGAGATCTTCGACACGGTTGAGCATTGGACCATGACCAAGACGAAGTTCGAGGTCATGGCGATCCTCAACGAGTACGACATCCCGTGCGGTCCGATTCTGTCGATGAAGGAGATTGCCGAGGATATGTCGCTGCGCGAGACCGGGACCATCGTCGAAGTCGATCACCCGAAGCGCGGCAAGTACCTCACCGTCGGCAACCCGATCAAGCTCTCGGCCAGCCCCACGCATGTGGAGCGCTCGCCGCTGCTTGGCGAACACACCGACGACGTGCTTTCGGAATTCGGCTACAGCACACAGCAGATCGCGGCACTGCGCGAAATCGGCGCGGTATAAGCGGCGCCGTGCAAGCGTCGTCGCACGAACGCAAGTCGTCTGCACGAGGCAGATGGGAATGACGTCACGACATCGCGTCCGGCGCGCGAACGGCGAACCCTGCCGTAGCGCCGGGCGGTTACAGATAAGGCATACGCATGAAGCTCTGGACCCGTTTCAAGACCGCGCATGGTCGCATCGGCTTTGGCCTGCTGCAGGACGACCATATTCTCGAACATCGCGGCGATCTCTACGATCAGCCGATCGCCACGGGCGCGACGATCGCGCGCGATACGGTCGATCTGCTGTGCCCGTGCGAGCCCTCGAAAATCGTGGCGCTGTGGAACAACTTTCACGCGCTCGGCGCGAAGCTCGGCAAGGCCGCGCCGTCGCATCCGCTCTTTCTCATCAAGCCGGCCACGTCGCTGAACGGGCCCGGCGCAGTGATTCAGCGTCCCCCGTCGTATGCGGGCAAGATCGTGTTCGAGGGCGAGCTGGGCGTTGTGATCGGCAAGCGCGCGAGCCAAGTGAGCGAGGAAGCCGCGCGCGATTACATCCTCGGCTACACGTTGGTCAACGACGTGACCGCCGCTGAAATCATCGAGCAAGACGGCAACTTCGCACAGTGGACGCGGGCCAAGGGCTTCGACACGTTCGGCTGTCTCGGCCCCGTCATTGCCCAGGATTTCGACTGGCGCGAGGCGGAGGTCGTCACGCGGCTCGACGGCACGGAGCGTCAGCGCTATCCGCTCGCCGACATGATCTTCAACCCGTGGCAACTCGTCGCGCGTATCTCACACGACATGACCCTGATGCCGGGGGATGTGATCGCCGTGGGCACCTCGATTGGCGTGGGCTCGATGAAAGAGGGCGCGCTGGTCGAGGTGAGCATTGACGGACTGGGGACGTTGGCCAACCGCATGGGCGGCTGAGGGAGCAATCGATTTCACGGTGGTCGGCCGGGGTGGCAAAGGCCTGAGTCGATCGCCCTTTTTCATTCGGCGGATCCGGGATCTGTCCGGCGCGAGGCGGCGTGATCGCCGCAGCGCGCAGCGGGAGGCGGCACGGGACTCTTGTAGGCCATCATGCCGTCGATGAGCGCAGCGCCTTCGGCCAGCAGGAATTCCCGGAAGGCGAGCGCGACCGGCGGCAACCGCTTGCTGCGACGATGCACGACGTACCAGCTTTGCCAGGCCGGAAAGCCCTGGACGTCGAGCACCGTCAACTGACCGGTCTGAAGCTCCATGCCAACGGTATGGGCCGACAGGAAGCTGATGCCCATGCCCGCCACGACCGCTTGCTTGATGGTTTCCGTGCTGGCGATCTCCATCGTGATCTTGAGTCGCTGGGTGCGCTGACCGAAGGCATCCTGCAGGGAATTCCACGTGTCGGATCCGCGCTCGCGGCTGATGAACGGTTCTTCCGTCAAACGCGAGAAGGGAATCTGACGCTGGCTGGCCAGCGGATGATCCGGCGGTGCCACGATGACATAGGGATGGGGCGCGAAGGCTTCGTTGATCGTGTCGATCTCCGGTGGCGGACGCACCATCACCGCTAGATCGGTGAGGTTTTCGGTGAGCTGATGCAGAAGTTCCTCGCGGTTATGAACCGTGAGATTGAGCGTCACACCGGGATGGCGTGCGGTAAAGGCCGCGAGCAACCGGGGAAAGAAATAGTCTCCCGCGCTGATCACGGCCACGTTGAGCTTGCCGCCCGTGATGCCCTTGAGGTGATCCATTGCCTCTTCGGTTTCGCGAAAGAGCGCAATGATCGCGCGGCTGTAGTGGAGCATTTCGGTACCCGCCGGCGTGAGGAAGACCTTCTTGCCCAACTGCTCGAACAGCGGCAGGCCGACGTGACTCTCGAGCTGCTTGACCTGTGTCGAGACGGCCGGTTGCGTGAGGTGAAGTTCTTCGGCGGCGCGCGAAAAGCTCAAATGGCGCGCCACGGCTTCGAAGACCTTGAGTTGACGGAGCGTGGCGTGTTTCATGCGGCGGTCATCCTGACATCGGCGGGGGGGCGGAACGATTTCCGCACGCTAAGCGTTGCCAAAGAAGTATAAGTAATCGTAGATGGTTTGCATAATTAACTTTAACTGTCTTTTATGGATTGGGCTGCGTAATCTGCAATGGCAGCCCGCATGAAAGTGGTGTGACAGCAAAGCGTCGGTGACCTGTCATGTCAGGCGAGCGCGGGTCTGCGTGTTCTGGAGACGATCACTGTTTTGGGAGAGCGCCATCATGTCTGTCATCGAATCGCATATCAAACCAGCTGCCCTGGCACCGGTTGCCAACGCCCATCTGCATGCGTTCAACAACGCATTCGTCGAATTGGGGCTGGACTGGTATTGGGACCATCCCACCTATGCCCGGTTGCTGCACGCGACCGGGAACCAAGATTTACCGCTGGCGTATCTTGAAGGCGCTTCGGCGCAGGCGTTGCGCATGGCCGAGCTGTTGCTGATCGGGGCTTACCTCGACGGACATCAGCCGCATCTGCTGCGCGCCTACGAGCCGGAATTCCTGTGCGACCTGATTCACTGCACTAAGGTGCGTTGCTTCGAAGCGGCCAATGAAGGGCGTTCGATGCAGTCGCCGAGAGCCGTTGCGGCCTGAGTTTCACAACACGACAGGGGCTCAGACCCCGAGACAATAACTATGCATATTGGCATTCCAAAGGAGACGGCCGCCGGCGAATCCCGCGTCGCGGCCACACCGGAAACGGTGAAGAAGCTGGTGGGCGCAGGGCATCGCGTCACCGTGGAGCGTGGTGCGGGCGAGGCGGCCAGCGTGCCTGATGCGGCGTATGTCGCAGCGGGCGCGTCGAGCGGTAGCGCGGCCGAAGCCCTTGGCGCCGAGTTGGTGCTCAAGGTACGCGCGCCGTCGATCGCGGAAATCGCGTTGATTCCACGTGGCAGTGCGGTGGTCGGCATGCTCAACCCGTTCGATGCCGAGAACAATGCGCGCATGGCGGCGGCGGGTGTCATTGGCTTCGCCCTGGAAGCCGCGCCGCGGACCACGCGCGCGCAAAGCATGGACGTGTTGTCTTCGCAGGCCAACATCGCCGGCTACAAGGCCGTGATGCTTGCCGCCAATCTGTATCAGCGCTTCATGCCGATGCTCATGACGGCCGCCGGCACGGTCAAGGCCGCGCGTCTGGTCGTGCTGGGCGCCGGCGTCGCCGGGTTGCAGGCCATCGCCACGGCCAAGCGTCTCGGCGCGGTCATCGAAGCCTCGGATGTGCGTCCGGCCGTGCGCGAGCAGATCGAATCGCTCGGCGCCAAGTTCATCGACGTGCCGTTCGAGACCGACGAGGAACGCGAGATCGCCAAGGGCGTGGGCGGCTATGCGCGTCCGATGCCGGCCGCATGGCTCGCGCGTCAGTCGCAACTCGTGCACACACGTTTGACGCAGGCGGACATCGTCATCTCCACCGCGTTGATTCCGGGACGCGCCGCACCGACGCTCATCGCCGAAGACACCGTCAAGGCCATGAAGCCCGGCTCGGTGATCATCGATCTGGCGGCAGGGCGCGGCGCGAACGGCGGCGGCAATTGCCCGTTGTCGGTAGCCGACGAGGTCGTCAAGGTGCATGGCGTAACGATTGCGGGCTACACCAACCTCGCGGGCATGGTGGCGGCCGACGCCTCGGCGCTGTATGCCCGTAACGTGCTCGACTTCCTGAAGCTGGTGATCGACAAGGAAGGCAAGCTCGTCATCGATACCAACGACGACATCGTCAGTGCGTGCCTGATGTGCCGCGACGGTCAAGTGCTGCGTGCGGCATAAGGGGGAGACACGACCATGGAAATGATCAATCACACGGTGATCAATCTGATCATCTTCGTGCTGGCGGTGTACGTCGGCTATCACGTGGTGTGGAACGTCACGCCTGCGCTGCACACGCCGCTCATGGCGGTCACGAACGCGATCTCGGCCATCGTGATCGTGGGCGCGATGCTCGCGGCCGGGCTCACGGAAGGCGCGCTCGGCAAGACGATGGGTGTCGTGGCCGTGGCGCTTGCGGCGGTCAACGTGTTCGGGGGCTTCCTCGTCACACAGCGCATGCTCGAGATGTTCAAGAAGAAAGACAAGGCCCCGGCAAAGACCGCGGCCAATGACGAAGCCGCAGCCAAGGGAGCGCACTGACATGAGCATGAATCTTGTGACGCTGTTGTATTTGGTCGCGTCGATCTGTTTCATTCAGGCGCTCAAGGGCCTGTCGAATCCGAAGATGGCGCGACGCGGCAATGCGTTCGGCATGATCGGGATGACGATTGCGGCGCTGACGACCGTGGCGCTGATCTTCGAGTTGCGCAAACTCTCGAACGGCAACTTCTCCGGACTCGGATTGATCCTCGCGGGGCTCGTGGTCGGCGGCGGCATCGGTGCGTTCGTCGCGCGCAAGGTCGAGATGACCAAGATGCCGGAGCTGGTCGCGGCCATGCACTCGCTGATCGGTCTGGCGGCCGTGTGCATCGCGGTGGCGGCGGTGGCGGAACCGGCGGCGTTCGGCATCGTGCCGGCGGGGCAGACGTCGTTGCCGGCAGGCAATCGTATCGAGCTGTTCATCGGCACGTTCGTTGGCGCGATCACGTTCTCGGGGTCGGTCATCGCCTTCGGCAAACTCTCGGGCAAGTACAAGTTCCGTTTGTTCCAGGGCGCACCGGTGGTCTTCACGGGTCAGCACATGGTGAATCTGGCGCTGGCGATTGCGATGCTCGGCTTTGGCGGTGCGTTCTTCGTCTCGCAGAGCTGGACGCCGTTCGCCATCATGACGGCCATCGCGTTCGTGCTCGGTGTGCTCATCATCATTCCGATTGGCGGCGCGGACATGCCGGTCGTCGTGTCGATGCTGAACTCGTACTCGGGCTGGGCGGCGGCCGGTATTGGCTTCTCGCTGAACAACCCGATGCTCATCATCGCGGGTTCGCTCGTGGGTTCGTCAGGCGCCATTCTGTCGTACATCATGTGCAAAGCCATGAATCGCTCGTTCTTCAACGTGCTTCTCGGCGGCTTTGGTGCCCAGGCGGGGGCGGGGGGCGCAGTGGGAGATCAACCGCAGCGGCCGGTGAAGTCGGGTTCGCCTGACGACGCCGCATTCCTGATGAGCAACGCCGAATCGCTGGTGATCGTGCCGGGTTACGGTCTGGCTGTCGCCCGCGCGCAGCACGCCCTGAAGGAGTTGACCGACAAGCTCGTCGAGAAGGGCGTGAGTGTGCGTTACGCGATCCACCCGGTGGCGGGGCGCATGCCGGGTCATATGAACGTGCTGCTCGCGGAAGCCGAAGTGCCGTACGACCAGGTGCTGGAGATGGACGAGATCAACGGCGAATTCGGTCAAACGGACGTGGTGCTGGTGCTCGGCGCGAACGACGTGGTGAATCCGGCCGCGAAGACCGATCCGACGTCGCCGATCGCCGGCATGCCGATTCTCGAGGCGTACAAGGCCAAGACGATCATCGTCAACAAGCGTTCGATGGCGGCGGGTTATGCCGGGCTGGACAACGACCTGTTCTACCTCGACAAGACCATGATGGTCTTCGGCGACGCGAAGAAAGTGGTCGAAGAGATGGTCAAGGCAGCGGCCTGATCGCCGCGACCGTTTGACTGGCGCAATACGGGGCGCGCCGCCGAGCGCGGCGCGCCGGAGCCACTGCGGTGGTTCGTTCGCTTAATTATCCGCAGGGCAATCGCACATGAACGTATCGCTGAGACAACTGAAGGTTTTCATGGTCGTGGCGCGCAGCAAGAACTTCAGCCGCGCCGGGGCCGAGATCGGCCTGACACAACCGGCCATCAGCCGGTGCATCAATGAACTGGAAGGACAGCTTGGCCTGCGTCTCGTTGACCGGACCACGCGCGAGGTCGCCCTGACCGACGCCGGTGTGACGCTCGCCGCCAGTCTCGACCGTGTGCTCGACGAACTCGAGATCGCCCTGCTGCAGACGCATGGCGCGGAAGCCCGCACGACCGGAAGGGTGCGCATCGGCGCCGCCCCGACCATCTCCGCGACGCTCATGCCGCGTGTGCTGTTGGCGTCGCAGGCAACGTATCCGGATGTGGCGCTTGCCCTCGTCGACCAGATGCAGCGCGCCGTTCTGGACAGCGTGCGCGCGGGCGATGTGGACTTCGGCATCGTGGTTGCGCCGCAGGGCGCGGACGACCTCACGACCGAGCACCTGATGAGCGAGCCGTTCTGTCTGGTGTGCCGCAGCGATCATCCGTTGGCCACACAGGCGGCCGTGCACTGGTCGGAGCTCTCAGGCGAAAATCTGGTGCTGCTCAATCAGAGTTCGGGCAGCCGTCCGCTCATCGATCGCGCGCTCACCACGCAAAAGGTGCAGGGAACGATCACGCAGGAGCTGGGGCATGTGAGCACCATCTTCCGCATGGTGCAGGAGGGGCTGGGGGTGAGCGTGCTGCCGCCGCTCGCGTTGCCGTTGCCGGAGAACTCCACGTTGGCCGTGCGTCCGCTGTTGCCCGCGTTCGAGCGCAACATCGTGCTCGTGCGGCGCAAGAACCGTTCGCTCTCGCCCGTTGCGCATACGGTGTGGGACCTGATTCACCGTGTCGTTCGCGAGCGCAACAAGAGCTTTGCGCTGGCGATGGACCGCCAGAGCGCTGCTTCCACGACGGCTGTCAACTGAATCTCTGAGTCGAATCAACGGCTTGCGTTCTCTCATCAAGGACTTGTCCACAGACTTGAACACAAAATCTGTGGATAAATCGTAGGCGCTCGCAGGCAGTTTGCCTGCGGGGAGCGCCTCCTGATCCGTTCGGTCGAAAACGCCATACCGATCAAGCGCTTGGCAACCGTGCCTCATTCGTTGTCCACAACGTTGTGAACAAAAACTGTGGATAAGTCGCGGCTTGATCGAAGGACACACTCACGGCGACCCCGGGCGATCGCCCACTCTTACTTCAGCGTGACGGACGCCTCGCCGATCCCGTCGATCGTGCCGCGCAGTACGCCCGCACCGCGCGCGGGAAGCATGCCCAGACAAGAGCCACAGGTGATCACGGCGCCCGCGTGCATCGTGATGCCGCGCTTGCCGTTGTGATTCACGAGCCACGTGAGCAAGGTGCGCGGATCGCCCCCCGTGTTGAATCCCGTGTCTGCCGGCGCGATGTTCACCCCATCGAGCGAGAACGTAAGCTTCGGCGTCAGGTAGTCGAGCGACGCATCGTAGGCGCGCCCGCTCCCGATCACGAGCGCACCGTTGTTCTGCAAGTCGGCCAACGTGAACCGACTGTCGAGACCGCTCGTCGCGAAACGGCTGTCGGTGATCTCGATCGTCACGAGCGTTTCGCCGACAAACATGAGCGCCTCACGCTCGTCGTAGATTCCCGGCTTGATATCGCGGGCCAGTCGGAACGCGATCTCCAACTCCAGTCCCGGACGGAAGAAGTCACCCAGTGCGAGAGTGCAGCCCGCGTCGCTCACGACGGAGGCGGGAATCGGCGCGCAATTCGGCAGATCCATCGGCGTTTTCGCTCCCACTTTCCACGCTGCGATCGTCTCGCCGAGCAAATCGAGGGTGCGCAATTGCACGGCGTAGGCGGCGTCGAAGTCCACCGGCAGCAGCGCCGGGGCGGGGGAGGCGATCGGCGTATCGCCGCGACGGGTGTCGGCCAGCAACTGGGCCAGCGATTCGACGGTGGGGGTCTCGAACATCTTGCAAGTCTCCTGGGAAAAAGGCGATGCCCCAGCGATGCGCTGGCGGCAAGTGGCTCCACATCGTATACAAAATTCAGTCGTTGTTGCGCAGTGCGGTGAACGTGACGCCTACTCGGTGAAAACACCACCTAACGTAGTCAAAGTCCTGGGGATCTGCGAGAATCGGACTTCGTAATATTTCGTAATATTTCGCGCGATGTGGCAGCGGGGACGCTTGCCATGGCTTGCGAAAGTGCAGTGCGTGCAGTCGATGACCTTCTTCTCCAAGCGAACGACCTGGCCAAGCCTATGCACTCTGTGACCCTGAACGTCCTGCGTGATCCTGTCATTCATCCGCCAGACGGCGAGACGGCGGCGCCCATCAGCCGGCAGGCGCTGCATCTTGCCGTGATGGACCGCCTGCGCAAGATGATGATCGAAGGCACCCTGCCGCCGGGCGCGCATCTGAATGAGCGCGCCCTGTGCGAGCAACTCGGTGTGTCGCGCACGCCGCT
Organism: Pandoraea cepalis; assembly: GCF_902459665.1. Taxonomy (GTDB): domain Bacteria; phylum Pseudomonadota; class Gammaproteobacteria; order Burkholderiales; family Burkholderiaceae; genus Pandoraea; species Pandoraea cepalis. Next base: position 64,180 of record NZ_CABPSL010000015.1, read on the forward strand.
GCGCGAGGCGCTCAAGATGCTGGCCGTCGAGCGGCTGATCGAACTGCTGCCGAATCGCGGCGCGCGTGTCGTGACGTTGTCGGCCAGCGATATCGCCGATGCCTTCGAACTGCTCAGCGGCCTTGAAGCGCTGGCTGGCGAATTGGCTTGCGAGCGCATCACGTCCGCGGAAATCGACGATATCCAGGCGTTGCACAGCGAAATGATGACGTGTCACGCGAACGGCGACCTTCCCGGCTATTTCGACTGCAATCAGCGAATTCACGATTGCATCAATGTGGCGGCGCGTAATCCCGCCCTCACGCAAATGTACCAATCGGTCAATCAACGGCTGCAGGCGCTGCGATTCCGCTCCAATCTGCATGCCGGCAAGTGGGAGCAAGCCGTCGACGAGCATGTTGCGATGCTGCGCGCCCTGCATGCGCGCGACGGTGCCGCGCTCGGCCGACTGTTGCGTGGGCATCTGATGGCCAAGTGTGCCACCGTGCTCGCCCATCGACTCGCGGCCGCGTGACACGCCGGCGCGGCGCAGGCGTCGGAATGCGCTGGCGTGTTCACACGCTCACACATTCATGCGTTCACAGGCTCACGCCGCGCGCCCCAGACTCACCAATCCTTCGTTGAGCATGGCGGCGACATAGGCGTCGGTCTTGCTGCGCAGGTGCGCTTCCATCAGCGTGCGCAGTCGCTTGCCATCGCGTCGGCGTAGCAGCGCGAGCATTTCCGCATGTTCATCGACGGCCTGACGCCAGCGCTCGGGCGTTGGCGTCAATCGCTCGCGCACATACCGCAGGCGTGCGTTGAGATTGTGGAAATACTCGGCCAGCGGCCCGTTGTCCGCCATGCGCAGAATGCTCAGGTGAATCTGCTGATTCAGGGCGAAGTAGGCGGCGTGATCGGCGCGGGCGTAAGCCGATTCCATGTCGGCTTGCAGTTGCGTGAGGGCGTCAAGATCGGCCTCCGACGCTTTTTCGCACGCCTGCTCGCCCGAGAGTCCTTCGAGGACTGCCATCACGGCGAGCAGATTCACGACTTCGTCGACACTCACACGCGCCACGCGTGCCCGGCGCGTTTCCGAGATTTCCACCAACCCTTCGTTCGCCAGTCGCTTGAGCGCTTCACGCAGCGGCGTGCGCGAGACAGCCAGCGCGTCGCATAGCGCGCGTTCCGAGAGGGGCGCGCCGGGACGAAGCTCGCCGCGCACGATGCGCGCCTTGAGGGCTTCGTAAGCGGCGGCGTTCAGCGAGGCGGACGTGCTCATGCGCAATGATCGTGAAAATGGAATGCCAATTTTGATGGGGATGTCATCCGTCGTCAATCGGTAATGCGCGCATTTCCCACGTTAACCCTGAATTTTGCGATTGCCGCTTGCCAATCCCATCTCGAAGATCTTATCGTTTACGAAAAATTGGTATACCAAAAAGACAGGCTGGCCGACATCGGGTGCGTGCTGGCGTTGGAAGGAGGCTATGTGACATCCACCGTTCTGACCGAGCGAGACGGCGCCATCGCGCGGGTCACGCTCAATCGTCCTGAGAAGCTCAACGCGTTGACCAAGCCAATGTGGCAGGCCTTGGGCGACACGATCCTCACGTTGTCCGAAACGCCCGACGTGCGCTGTATCGTGCTGCGAGGGGCGGGCGAGAAGTCCTTCGCGCCGGGCAACGACATTGCGGAGTTCGAGACCGATCGCGCCAACGTCGAGCAGGCAAGAACGTATGGCGCGCTCATGCACCGTACGCTCGACGCCTTGTCCCGATGCCCTGTGCCGCTCGTCGCGATGATTCACGGCATTTGCGTCGGCGGCGGCATGGAGATCGCGGCGGCGTGCGACGTGCGCATCTGCGGCGAAACGAGCCGTTTCGGTGCGCCGATCAACAAGCTGGGCCTGGTGATGGCGCACGCGGAGCTATCGGGCCTGGTCCGTCTGCTCGGTCCCTCGCGCGCGCTCGAGATCCTGCTCGAAGGCCGGATCTTCGATGCGCAGGAGGCGTTGCGCATCGGGCTCGTGACCCGCGTGGTGGCCGACGGCGACGTCACGCGCGAAGCGTTGGAGAGCGCGTCGCGCATCGCTGCCGGCGCGCCGCTGGTGGCACGCTGGCACAAGCGCTTCGTGCGCGAACTGGCCAGCGGCCAGCCGCTCAGCGCCGCGCAGATCGACGAAGGTTTCGCGTGCTTCGGCACGGCCGATTTTCAGACGGGCTATCGCGCCTTCCTCGCGAAGACGCCGCCCGTGTTCGAGGGGCGGTGACATGACCGATACCGTCAAACCGGCCGGCGGGCCGTTGCAGGGTGTCAAGGTGATCGAGCTGTCGCACATCATGTCCGGCCCGGTGTGCGGCATGATGCTGGCCGACATGGGCGCCGACGTCATCAAGGTCGAGAAGATGGACGGCGACGACGCCCGTCGTTTTGCGCCGATCCTCCCGCACGGCGAATCGGCGTCGTTCATGATGCTCAATCGCAACAAGCGTGGCATTGCGCTCAATCTCAAGACGGAGGGCGGCTGCGCGGTGTTGCGCGAGATACTGGCGAGCGCCGACGTCGTCACCGAGAACTATCGCAAGGGGACGATGGAGAAGCTCGGCCTGGGTTACGAGACCCTGCGCGCAGCCAATCCGGCGCTCATCTATTGCTCGATTTCCGGCTATGGACGCACTGGCCCGTACGCCGACAAAGGCGGCTTCGATCTGATCGCGCAAGGGCTCTCAGGCCTGATGAGCGTGACGGGCGAGCCGGGTCAGGCGCCCATCAAGGCGGGCTCGCCGATTGCGGATATCAACGCGGGCATTCTGGCGGCGCTCGGTATCTCGGCGGCGTACGCGCATCGACTGCGCACGGGGCAAGGACAGATCGTCGACACGTCGCTGCTCGAAGCGGGATTCCAGCAGATGTACTGGGCGGCGGCCAACTTCTTCGCGAGCGGCGAGAATCCGCCGAAGCTTGGCTCGGCGAATCCGACGAGCACCCCCTATCAGGCGTTTCGAACGCAAGACGGGTGGATCAATATCGGCGCGGCCAATCAGGCGAACTACGAACGGTTGCTGCAGGTGCTCGACGCCCCCGAGATCGCCGGTGATCCGCGTTTCGCCACCAACGCCGGGCGCACGGCGCACCGTGCCGAACTCGTCGAGCGCCTCACGGCGTACCTGATGCGCGACACCACCGAGCGCTGGGTCGAACGGCTCGACGCCGTGGGCTTGCCGGTCGGCCCGGTGCTGCCGATCTCCGAAGCGGTGACGCACCCGCAGATCGTAGCGCGCGAGATGGTGGTGGAAACCGTGCACCCGCTGGACGGCCCGACACGCAGCATCGGTCTGCCGATCCGCTTTTCCGAGACGCCGAAACGCACGGGCGGTCCCGCGCCGCGGCTTGGCGAACACACGTGCGAGGTGTTGATGGCGTATGGCTTCGACACGACGCGGATTCGCGACTTGATCGCGCAGGGGGCGGTGCATGCGCTGGAGGACCGGCACGCGTGAGCGCATGACGTACGCCGCCCGTCGGCGATGCGGATTCTCCGCGTGTTGACGCGCAGCGCAGAACTTCCCTCCCGGTGGCCGGTCGGTTTTAGACTGGCGCATGACAGGCCACCGATCAATCCGACCCGACGCCCAACGTCGACAGGAGGGAGCGCATGACTTCTGGCAGTATCTCCGGCAATCGTCTCGGCCCGTCGCCGGCCCGATGGTCGCGCCTTGACCACGCGCGTAACATAGGGCTTCACTCGTTTGCGCTCCATCGTCTGCCGATGGGCGCGCTGTTCCTCTTCCCTTCGCGAGGTGAGCATGCCGGCACCTATTGAAGATTACGCAATGATTGGCGACTGCCGAAGCGCTGCGCTCGTCGCGCGCGACGGCTCGATCGACTGGCTCTGCTGGCCGTATTTCGATTCGCCCGCGTGTTTCGCGGCGCTGCTTGGCGGCCCGGAGCATGGCCGATGGAAGCTCGCCCCCGACGATCCTCGCGTGACCTGTACGCGTCGTTATCACGACGACACGCTGATTCTCGAGACCCGCTTCGAGACGGTGGAGGGCTGCGTGGCCGTGATCGACTTCATGCCGTTGCGCGACGGCGCGGCCGACCTTGTGCGGCTCGTCAAGGGCATCCATGGAACGGTGACCATGTCGATGGAGTTGATCCTGCGCTTCGACTATGGGGCGTCGGTGCCGTGGTCGCGTCCGCTCGACGGCGACGATCCCACCGGGCCGGGGATGCGGCTCATCGCGGGACCCGACAAGGTCGTGGTGCGCACGCCCATCGAGATTCAGGATGTGCCGGGCAGTCTGCGCGCGCGCTTCGATGTGACGGCCGGTGACACCGTGCCGTTCGTGCTTTCGCGTGTGCCGTCGCATCACGCCGATCCGCGAGAGATCGATCCGCTCGCCGCCCTCGCCGATACCGAGCGCTACTGGCGCACCTGGGCTCACCGCTGCCAGCTCGACGGCCGCTGGGCCGATGCGATTCGCCGCTCGCTCATCGTGCTCAAGGCGCTCACGTTCGTGCCGACGGGCGGCGTGGTGGCCGCGCCGACGACGTCGTTGCCCGAACAGCTCGGCGGCGAGCGCAACTGGGACTATCGCTATTGTTGGTTGCGCGACGCCACGCTCACCTTGCAGGCGCTCATGCTCGGGGGCTACTACACCGAAGCGAACGACTGGAGCGATTGGCTGGTGCGCGCCGTGGCCGGTGCGCCGTCGCAGGTGCAGATCATGTACGGACTCTCCGGCGAGCGGCGTTTGCCCGAGTGGGAGGTCGATTGGCTGCCCGGCTACGAAGGGGCGAAGCCCGTGCGCGTGGGCAATGGCGCGGTCGGGCAGTTGCAGCTCGACGTGTATGGCGAAGTGATGGACGCGTTGCATCAGGCGCGTCTGGGCGGATTGACGCCGGACGAGGCCACCTGGGAGGTGCAGACGAAGCTCGTGGCGCATCTCGAGACGGTGTGGCGCAAGCCGGACGAGGGCATCTGGGAAGTGCGCGGCGGACGCCAGCACTTCACCTACTCGAAGGTCATGGCCTGGGTCGCGTTCGATCGGGCGATCAAGTCGGCCGAGCGCTTCGGCCTGCCGGGGCCGATCGATCACTGGCGCGACTTGTGCAAGGAGATTCATGCGGACGTCTGCGCGCACGGCTTCGACACGACACGCAATGCGTTCATGCAGGCCTATGGTTCCGCGGAGATGGATGCGAGCGTGCTGATGATTCCGCTCGTGGGCTTCCTGCCGGCGAACGATCCGCGCGTGATAGGCACCATCGAGGCGGTCGAGCGAGACCTCATGCACGACGGGCTGGTGCAACGCTATCGCACGAGCCGGGTCGACGACGGTCTGCCGGCGGGCGAGGGCGCGTTTCTCGCCTGCAGCTTCTGGATGGTCGATTGCCTGGTGATGATCGGCCGTCAGCGCGACGCCCGTGCCCTGTTCGAGCGGTTGCTGTCGTTACGCAACGACGTCGGTCTGCTGGCCGAGGAGTACGACACGCATCATGCGCGTCAGGTCGGCAACTTCCCGCAGGCGTTTTCGCACATCGCGCTCGTGCACGCGGCCATCCGACTCGAAGCGCTTGCAGATGACGAGCGCGCGGATAATTCGGCGGACGAACAAAATGCCGATGACGAGGATCGGTTTGAACATGTGGGGTATCGCGCGATCGGGGTTTGAGATGGAGCGCGCGGCGCAACAGGGTCGGCCCGCCTGAAGCGGGCTAGAATTCTGCTTTCGCTTAATTCTTTTGAGGGACGGGATTGACCGCCGCGTCTCGTCACCACGCCGCATGACGCAAGACAAAACACTCACCGCGCTGCTGTGGATCGTAGCGGCGGGCTTTTTCATGCAGGCGCTCGATACGACCATCGTCAATACGGCGCTGCCCGCGATGGCGGCGAGCCTGGGCGAGAACCCGCTGCGCATGCAGCCCGTGGTGGTCGCCTACTCGCTGACGATGGCCATGCTCACCCCGGCGTCGGGTTGGCTGGCCGACCGGTTCGGCACGCGCCGCGTCTATTTCGTTGCGATTTTGCTGTTCGTGATCGGTTCTATCTGCTGTGCGATGGCGCACACGATGACGCAACTGGTGCTCGCGCGCGTGTTGCAGGGGGCGGGGGGCTCGATGCTCTTGCCGATCGGGCGTCTCGCGGTGCTGCGCACCTTCCCGGCGGGGCAATATCTGGCGGCGCTCGCGTTCGTGTCGATTGCCGGGCAGGTCGGGCCGATGATCGGCCCTGTGCTGGGCGGCTGGCTGGTGCAGGTTGCCTCATGGCATTGGATTTTCCTGATCAATGTGCCGATCGGCATCGTCGGCAGCTTGGCGGTACGGCGCTACTTGCCGCCTCCGGCGCGTGACGAGGTCATCGACGCCGGCTTTGACTGGGCGGGTTTCGCGCTGCTCTCGATGGCGATGGTGTCGTTCACACTGGCGCTGGATCATCCGTTCTCCGACCGGGGATGGGGGGTGTCCGTCGGGCTGGCGCTGCTTTGCGTCGTCACGACGCTGGGATATTGGCCTTATGCCCGGCGTCGCGCCGCGCCGTTGTTCCCGCTCGAACTCTTCGCGACGCGGAGTTTCCGCCTCGGGCTGCTGGGCAATCTCGTCGCGCGGATTGGCAGTAGCGCCGTGCCTTTCCTTTTGCCGTTGCTGCTTCAGGTGGCCATGGAGTATAGCCCGCTTGCGTCGGGACTGATGATGTTGCCGGTTGCACTGGCGGGCGTGGTGGTCAAGCGGATGGTGACGCCGCTGGTGGCGCGCTTCGGCTACACGCGTTTTCTGATGGTCAACACGGCGGTGGTCGGCGGTGCGATCGCGAGCTTCGCGCTGTTCGGGCCGGGGTGGCCGATGTGGCTAGGGTTGGGGCAACTGGCGATCTTCGGCGGCGCGAACTCGATGCAGTTCGCCGCGATGAACAGTGTCACCCTGAAGGATCTTGGCACGCGCCGCGCGAGCGCGGGCAATGGCCTGTTCTCGATGGCGCAGATGCTTGCGTTGGGACTGGGCGTGACCATCGGCGGCCAGTTGTTGGCACTGTTCGGTCAATTGGCCGGGCAGGCAGGCGAGGGCGGAATGGGCGGTACGGTGGCGGGGTTTCGACTGACGTTCGTATGTGTCGGGCTGATTACGCTCGCGTCGGCGATCATTTTCCGCCGCGTGGAGGATCCCGCGGCAGGGGGCGCCCAAGGCGGCAGCGAGACGCGACCCGCGTCTGCCACCGATCTCAGGCGCTGAGCGCGCGGGTTACCGTTTTACCAGCGCACACTTCGAATCGGCCAACGGGGCGAACGCCTTGTCGGCCGGAATCGTCTCCAGGATCTTGTACAGATCCCACGCCGACTTCGATTCGGCCGGCGTCTTGACCTGCACCAGCAGCATGTCGTGCACCAGCTTGCCATCGGCGCGAATGTGTCCGTTGCGGATCACCGGGTCGTCGATCTTCATCGACTTGAGCTTGGCCATGACGGTGTCGGCGTCGTCGGTGCCCGCCGCCTGAATCGCCTTCAGGTAATTGAAAACGGCGGAATAGACGGCGGCCTGCATCATGGTCGGCATCTTCTTGTGCTGCGCGTAGAAGCGCTGGGCGAAGGCGCGCGAGCGGTCGTCCTGGTCCCAGTAGAAGCCGTTCGTGAGAATCATGCCCTGCGCGTTCTTCAGGCCCATGCCGTGCACTTCAGTGATCAAGGACAACAGTGGCGTGAAGACCTGCTTGCCGCCCTGGATCATGTTGAACTGCGACGCCTGCTTGACGGTGTTGAGCGTGTCCGTGCCCGAGTTCGCCAGCGCGATCACCTGCGCCCCGGACGTCTGCGCGCGCAGCAGGTACGACGACATATCGGGCGAGTTCACCGGATGCTTCACCGAACCCACGACCTTGCCGCCCTGGCGCGTGAGAATCTCGCTGGCGTCCTTCTCGAGCGCCTGACCGAACGCGTAGTCGGCGGTGATGAAGTACCACGACTTGAGGCCTCGGCGAAGCAGCGCCTGCGACGTGGAATTCGCGAGCGCGTAAGTGTCGTACATCCATTGCACGCTGTGCGCTGTGCATTGTTCATTGCTGATGGCCGACGAACCCGCGCCGGTCACCAGCGCGATCTTCTTCTTTTCCTCGGCGATGCGATCGACGGCGAGCGCGACGTTCGAGAATGTCAGGTCGGTGATCATGTCGACTTTGTCGCGGTCGTACCACTCGCGGGCGATCGTGGCGCCGGTGTCGGTCTTGCCCTGAGAGTCGGCCGAGATCAATTCGATCGGCGCGCCGAGCACCTTGTGATCGTGCGCGAAGTCGTCGATCGCCATGGTGGCGGCGACCACGCTGCCTTTGCCAGCATTGTCGCTCGACACGCCGGACAGATCGGTGAGCACACCGATCTTCACGATGCCGTCCGAAATGCCTCCGCCGGCCGCGGGTTGGGCGGCGCAGACAACGGGGCCCAGCGCGGTAAGGGTGAACGAAGCGGCAACGGCAATCGCGCGGCGCAAGTGGCCGGTGAGGCTTGGCATGGGGTGTCTCCAATGTTCGCGTGATGACGCCCCGCCGTCGGACGACAGGGGTCGTTAGGTCTCGAACATATTAAACATCCCGTAATTGCTTGCGCAATCCGTAATCGCGTTGGCGCGTATCGGGATTTCCCTGGGGTTTCGCCTGCCCGGGAGACGGCGTATGCAAGGCGGCAACGGCCTTCAGCGCTCGCAGTGCGGCGTGGCGCCCTGCGCGCTGGTGGCAATGGCGTTGCCGATGCCCAATGCCAGCCGGTCGACGAGCCGGCGTTGCGCCGCGACCACGTCATCGATGCCACCCGTGCTACCCGACGCCATCTCCGTGCCGGCGAAGCGGCAAGTGAGCACGACGTCGCCCGGTACCCGGCGAACGCTCCACACGGCGGCGAGTGCGGCCTGCTCGCCCGGCACCGACTCGAAGCGCTGTACCGACGTCGAGACGCGGTACACGGTCAGGCCATCGGCGCGGGGCAGGCCATACACGTCCATCGCGCCGAGATGTTGCGTGAGCTTGCGCGAGATCGTCGACGTCAGTTCGGTCTTGAGCGGCGCGGCCCAGCGCGATTCTTCCAGAATGTCGACGCGACCGCCGCCGCGCGTGACGACGATCTGCGGCCGGTCGACCTGCTCAGGCACGGCGACCGGCGAGACTTCGACCGCATAGCGCGCCGCCGGCACGTTGGCGCCACTCGTGGCGGCGCTGCCCGCGGGCGTTCCCGTGTCGTCGGTCAGGGTGTAGAAGCGCGACGGCGGCGATGCACAGCCGGCGAGCACCAGGGTAAGCGCGGCGAGCACGGCGCGGGCCATCGGCGTCGCGCAGCGGCGCGGGCTACGGGTCATGTCAGGCGGGCTCGTCATGGTTGCGGATCCTTGGGTTTGCCGCGCAGCAGCGCCTCGGGATGCTGCTGCAGATAATCGGCCAGCGTGCCCAGCGAGCGCAAGGTCTTCGTCAGTTCCTGCATGGCTTGACGAACATCCTGCTGTACCGGGGCGTCTTCGGAAAGGGTGCGCTCGGCGGCGCCGAAGCTCTTCTTCGCCTCGCTCAGCGTGGCCTTCGCCTCGGGTGCGATCTCGCCGTCGAGCTGGCGGAACAGGCCCTGCGCGCTGTCGAGCGTCTTGTCGAGCTTGCGCAATGACGAATCGAGATTCTGCCCAATGCTGTCGAACGGAATCTTGTCGAGCTTGGTCGCGATGTCGGCAATCTGGAGCTGCAACTGGTCGAGCGTGTTGGGCACCGTCGGCATGACGACCACGTTGTCGACTTGCTCGGCGAGGGCGGGCTTGGCGTTCGGGAAGAAGTCGAGTGCCACGTACAACTGGCCCGTCAGCAGATTGCCGGTGCGCAACTGACCGCGCAGACCGCGCGCCACGAGCGAATTCAGAATCTGTCGGCTGGCAAGTTCGTCCGGCGGCAGGTTGTTCTTCGGATCGCGGCGGCGCAGACGGTCCGGATAGACTTCGACCGTCACCGGCATGTTGATCTGCTTGGTCGCCTGGTCGAATTCCACGCCGATCGACGTGACTTCACCGAGCGTGATGCCGCGGAAATCCACCGGTGCGCCCACTGCCAGACCGCGCAGCGACTGCTGGAAGCGGAACACGACCGTCATCGGATGCGTGTCGGGGGCCTTCATGGCAGTGGTTTCATCAGGGGCCAGGCGGAATTCCTGCCCAGCCTTGGCCATCACGCCGGCGCCCGACTCGTTCGGTGCCTGGAAGGCGATGCCGCCGATGACCACCGACGCCAGCGATTGCGTATTGACCTGAAAGCCGCTCGAATCGAGCCGCAAATCGATGCCGCTCGCATGCCAGAAGCGCGTGTTGGAGCCGACATACTGGTCATAGGGGGCCTGGACGAACACGCGCAGCGTGACGCCCTTGCCATCCGGATCGAGCGAGTAGGCTTCGACCTGACCGACCTGAATGCGACGGTAATAGATCGGCGAGCCGATGTCGAGCGAGCCGATGTCGGCCGCATGCAGCACGAAGGGCTTGCCCGGCTGGCCGCTGGAGACGACCGGCGGCACTTCGAGGCCCACGAAATGCTCCGACGATTCCTTCGACTTGCCGGCGTCGGCGCCGATATAGGCGCCCGAGAGCAGCGTCGACAGACCCGAGACGCTGCCGCCGGCCACGCGCGGTCGCACCACCCACCAACGCGAATCCTTGACCGCGAACCGCTTGGCGTTCTGCGTGAGGTCGACGGTCACGCGCACGTGCGACAGGTCGTCGGACAGCTCGATGTTCTTGACGGTGCCGATATCGACTTCCTTGTACTTGACCTTCGTCTTCCCGGCTTCGAGGCCTTCGGCCGTCTTGAAGTCGATGACGACGCTGGGGCCCCGCTCGATGATCGCCTTGGCGACGAGCGACAGGCCGATCACGGCGGCCACCAGCGGAATGAGCCAGACGAGCGACGGCGCCCAGCGTTTGCGCGGCTCGATGACCGGCGTGGGCAGCTCGCCGGCGCCGGGCGGCGGCGCGGCGTTGGGGGCTTGCGGATCTTTCGGGTCAGTCATGATCGTCCTGTTCGGTATCGTCGTCGCGGATCTGATCCCAGATCAACCGCGGGTCGAACTGCATCGAGGCGAGCATCGTGAGCACGACCACCGCGCCGAACGCCACGATGCCGGGACCGGCCTGGATCACGGCCAGCGACTGAATGTTCACGAGCGCGACCATCAGCGCGACGACGAAGACATCGAGCATCGACCAGCGGCCGATGAACTCGATCATGTGGTAAAGCTTGGTGCGTTGATGCGGGTTCCAACGGGCGCCGCGCTGCGTGGTGAGGCATAGCAGCGACAGCGCAATGAGCTTGAGCATCGGCACGAGAATGCTCGCCGTAAAGACGACGATGGCCAGATCGTACTCGCCGCTGACCCAGAAATAGATCACCCCGCTCATGATCGTGTCGCTGGAATTCCCGAGCAGCGAGCGCGTCTGCATCATGGGCAGGACGTTGGCGGGAATGTACAGGATCGCGGCGGCGATCAGCAAGGCCCAGGTGCGCGTGAGGCTGTCGATCTTGCGTTGATGCAGGGCCGCGCCGCAGCGCGGGCAGCGCGCGGTCTCGAGCGAGCTAACGTGGCGCGAGAGCCGTCCGCACGCCGTGCACGCGACCAGTCCGGCGTCTTTGGCGGTGAGGTATTTCATCGTGGCACCGTGCGCGATGGCGAGGCGTCGGGCGCGTCCGCATTCGGTGTGTGGTCGATCACGAGCCAGAGATTGCGCAGGTCGTAAGACAACACCATCGCCAGCAACACCGTGAGCGCCCCGAAGGCCCATAACGCGATGCCGGGCAACACGCTGGCCATGGACGAGAGTTTGACCACAGAGACCAGCACGCCCAGCATGAACACTTCGATCATGCCCCAGGGCCGGCAGAACTCGATGGCGCGCAACACATGGAAGACGGCGTACGGCCGTCGCCCGACCGAGAGCGGGCCGATCAGATGGACCAGTGCGAGCAATTGCGAGAGCGGCGAGAGCACGGTGGTGGTAAACACCAGCAAGGCGACGAGCCACATGCCTTCGCGATACAGCGCCCAGGCGGCGCCGATGAGCGTGGTGCGCGTGTAGATGCCCTGCACCTCGATCTCGACGATGGGAAACGCGTTCGCGATGGCGAACACGATCAGGCAAGTCAGCGTGAGCGCCAGCACGCGCGACAGGCGCAGGTCGGGGGCGCGGTAAAGCACCGAGTGACAGCGCACGCAGCGGGCCGCCTCTCGCGGGGGCACGTCCGTGCGACGGTGCAGCGTGTCGCAGTTGGGACATGCCATCAGGTTTGTCACGTCATCTTCAGGGGGCAAGGGGTTCATTCCCGGGGACGGTGACCAAAGTGACGCTCAGAATACCAAATTGTTGAGGAAGTTCCTGCATTGTGCGCTGCGGCGCAACATTCGGCATGGTTTGTGCTAAGTCACGGAAAACCGCAATGGTTTGCTCTATACTCAACGAACTCCCGCAAAGTTTTCGAATATTTGAGGAGATTTCCCCCATGCTGAATATGTCGAGGCGCCAGTTCCTGAAAGTGAGTGGCGCAACATTGGCCGGGTCCAGCCTGGCAATGCTCGGGTTCGCGCCCGATGCGGCACTGGCGGAAGTCCGCCAGTTCAAGCTGGCGCGAGCGACGGAAACCCGCAATACCTGTCCCTACTGTTCCGTGGCCTGCGGCCTGCTGATGTACAGCTATGGCGACGGGGCGAAGAATGCGCGGAAGAGTATTTTCCACATCGAAGGCGACCCCGACCACCCGGTCAATCGCGGCACTTTGTGTCCGAAGGGGGCGAGCCTCATCGACTTCATCCACAGCCCGAACCGTCTCACGCACCCGGAGTACCGCAAGCCCGGCTCCGACAAGTGGGAGCGGATTTCCTGGGACGATGCGCTCGATCGCATCGCCAAGCTGATGAAGGACGATCGCGACGCCAACTTCGTCGAGAAGACGGATGACGGCCTGACCGTCAACCGCTGGCTCACGACGGGCATGTTGGCGGCGTCCGCGTCGAGCAACGAAGTCGGCTATATCACGCACAAAGTCATCCGCAGTACCGGGATGCTGGGATTCGACAACCAGGCACGTGTCTGACACGGCCCGACGGTGGCAGGTCTTGCCCCGACGTTTGGCCGCGGTGCGATGACGAACCATTGGGTCGACATCAAGAACGCGGATCTGGTCCTCATCATGGGCGGCAACGCGGCCGAGGCGCACCCATGCGGTTTCAAATGGGTCACCGAGGCCAAGGCGCACAACAACGCGCGCCTGATCGTGGTCGACCCGCGCTTCAACCGTTCGGCATCGGTCGCGGATGTCTACGCCCCGATCCGTTCCGGCACGGATATCGTCTTCCTCGGCGGGTTGATCCATTACCTGCTCACGAACGACAAGATCCAGCACGAATACGTCAAGAACTACACCGACTTCACGTTCCTCGTGAAAGACGAATTCGCGTTCGAAGACGGCATCTACTCGGGTTACAACGCCGAGAAGCGCACGTACGACCGCAGCACCTGGGACTACCAGAAGGGCGCGGACGGATACGTTCTCACCGACCCGACGCTGCAACACCCGCGCACGGTGTTTCAGTTGATGAAGCAGCACTACTCGCGCTATACCCTCGAGATGGTCGAGCGCGTGTGCGGCACGCCCGCCGACAAGATCGACCAGATCTACAAGCAGATCGCCGAGTGTTCCACTCCGACGCGCACGATGACCATCATGTACGCACTGGGCTGGACGCAGCACTCGATCGGCTCGCAGATGATTCGTACCGGCGCGATGGTGCAACTGTTGCTGGGCAATATCGGGGTGGCGGGCGGCGGCATGAATGCGCTGCGCGGTCACTCGAACATTCAGGGCCTGACCGACCTCGGGCTGATGACCGACTTGCTGCCGGGCTACATGACGTTGCCCAAGCAGGCCGAGCAGACCGTGGAGCAATACCTGACGGCACGCACGCAAAAGCCGCTGCGTCCGAACCAGCTCAGCTACTGGCAGAACTATCCGAAGTTCTACGTAAGCCTGATGAAGTCGTGGTGGGGCGACGCGGCCACGGCCGAGAACCACTGGGGCTACGACTATCTGCCCAAGCTCGACAAGCCCTACGACCTGCTGCAGGTGCTCGAGTTGATGAACCAGGGCAAGATGACGGGCTACCTCGCACAGGGGTTCAACCCGCTCGCGGCGGCGCCGGGCAAGTTCAAGTGGGATCAGGCACTCGCCAAGCTCAAGTTCCTCGTCATCATGGATCCGTTGGCGACGGAAACGTCGGAGTTCTGGAAGAACTTCGGCGAGCACAACAACGTCGACTCCAGCAAGATTCAGACGGAAGTGTTCCGCTTGCCGACCACGTGCTTCGCTGAGGAAGACGGTGCGCTGGTCAACTCGGGGCGCTGGCTGCAGTGGCACTGGAAGGGTGCCGAGCCACCGGGCGAGGCGCGCACAGATATCGAGATCATGACGGGACTGTTCCTGCGCCTGCGGGAGATGTACAAGACGCAGGGGGGTAAATTCCCCGATCCGATCGTCAATCTGTCGTGGCCGTACGCCCAGCCGGAGCGCCCGTCGCCCGAAGAACTTGCCAAGGAGTACAACGGTCGGGCGCTCAAGGACCTCGTCGATCCGAAGGATCCGACCAAGGTCACCCGCAAGGCCGGTGAACAACTGGCGGGTTTCGCCGAACTGAAGGACGACGGCAGTACGTCGTCGGGCTGCTGGATCTTCGCTGGCGCGTGGACGCAGGCGGGCAATCAGATGGCGCGGCGCGACAACAGCGATCCGACCGGCATCGGGCAGACGCTGAACTGGGCATGGTCGTGGCCGGCGAACCGTCGCATTCTGTACAACCGCGCGTCGTCCGATCTTGCGGGCAAGCCGTTCAATCCGAAGCACAAGCTGGTGTGGTGGAACGGCAAGATCTGGACCGGGGCGGACGTGCCGGACTTCAAGGTCGACGAGGATCCGGCGCTCGGCATGAGTCCGTTCATCATGAACCCCGAGGGCGTGGCGCGCTTCTTCGCGAAGGGAGCCATGGCCGAAGGGCCGTTCCCCGAACATTACGAGCCGTTCGAGACGCCGCTGGGCTACAACCCGCTGCATCCGAAGCAACCGAAGGCCACGAGCAATCCGGGCGCCCGCGTGTTCCCGGACGATCTGGCCGTGATGGGCACCGCCGACAAGTTCCCCTATGTGGCCACGACATACCGTCTGACCGAGCACTTCCACTACTGGACCAAGCACGCGCTGCTCAATTCGATCATCCAGCCCGAGCAGTTCGTCGAGATCGGCGAGGCGCTCGCGAAGGAGATCGGTGTGGTGGCGGGCGACACGGTCAAGGTTTCGTCCAATCGCGGCTTCATCAAGGCCCGGGCGGTCGTGACCAAGCGCATTCGCGCGCTCAAGGTGGACGGCAAGACGATTCACCATGTGGGCATTCCGATTCACTGGGGCTTCAAGGGACTGACCAAGCCCGGGTTCCTCGCGAATACGCTGACGCCCATTGTGGGCGACGCCAATTCACAGACACCCGAGTTCAAGTCGTTCCTGGTGAAAGTCGAGAAGGCATAAGGGGGCGCCATGGCATTGCAATCACTGGATATCAAACGGCGCTCAGCCACCACGCTGCCCTCGCCCTCCGTGCGCGAGTCGCACACGGGGGACGTCGCCAAGCTCATCGATACGTCGAAATGCATCGGCTGCAAGGCCTGCCAGACGGCGTGCATGGAGTGGAACGACCTGCGCGACGAGGTCGGCACGAACGTCGGCGTGTACGACAACCCGGCGGACCTGACGGCCGATTCTTGGACGCTCATGCGCTTCACCGAGTACGAGAACCCGAAGGGCGACCTCGAGTGGCTGATCCGCAAGGACGGCTGCATGCATTGCGAGGACCCGGGCTGCCTGAAGGCATGCCCGTCGCCGGGGGCCATCGTGCAATACGCCAACGGCATCGTCGACTTTCATGAAGAGGCGTGCATCGGCTGCGGGTACTGCATCACCGGATGCCCGTTCAACATCCCGCGTATCTCGCAGAAGGATCACAAGGCGTACAAATGCACCTTGTGTTCCGACCGGGTGTCGGTGGGGCTGGAGCCGGCGTGCGTAAAGACGTGCCCGACCGGCGCGATCCTGTTCGGCACCAAGGACGCCATGAAAGATCAGGCGGCCGAGCGCATCGAAGACCTGAAGTCGCGGGGGTTCGAGAACGCCGGACTGTACGATCCGGCGGGGGTCGGCGGCACGCACGTGATGTATGTGCTTCATCATGCCGACAAGCCGTCGCTGTATCACGGTCTGCCGGACAATCCGCGCATCAGTCCGATGGTGACGCTCTGGAAGGGCATCGCCAAGCCGTTGGGCGTGGCCGCCATGGCGCTGACGGCGCTCGCCGGGTTCTTCCACTACATCAAGACCGGTCCGAACGAGACGACCGAGGACGATGAGGCGGCGGCCCGCCGCTACGACGCATCCCGCAAGGGTAACGGTCCCGATGGCCAGAAGGGCGTCGCCACGCACGAGGAGGTCTGACCATGTCGAACGAACGCAGTGATCGTCAGGCGGACAAGGACGATCTGATCGAGCGCTACAGTGCCGGGCAGCGCATCAACCACTGGATTGTCGCGGGCACGTTCATTCTGCTCGCACTCTCGGGGCTCGCGCTGTTCCATCCGTCGATGTTCTGGCTGGCCACGCTGTTCGGTGGTGGATCGTGGACGCGGATTCTGCATCCGTTTGTCGGGCTGGTGATGTTCGTCACCTTCGTGTGCCTCGCCCTGCGGCTCGCGCGCTACAACCGGTTTGAATCGCGCGACACCGAGTGGATGAAAAAAATCGGCGACGTGTTGAACAATCGCGAAGAGAATCTGCCGGAAGTCGGGCGCTACAACGCCGGCCAGAAGCTGCTTTTCTACGTGATGGTGTTGTGCATGATCGGGTTGTTGCTCTCGGGCATCGTGATCTGGCGCGCCTACTTCGCGTTCTACTTCCCGATCGGGGTGATTCGTCTGGCTTCCGACGTGCATGCGGTGTGTGCATTCGTGTTGATTTGCGGCATCATTACGCATATCTATGCCGCGATCTGGATCAAGGGTTCCGTGCGCGCGATGACGCGCGGCACCGTCACCCGCGGCTGGGCGTGGAAGCACCATCGCGCCTGGTACAAGCAGCTCAACAAATGAGTCCGGCCCCGGTGGCCGGGCGCTCTTACGAGGCCGGCTACCTTGCAACGTATCCTTGAACCCGGACAGATCGAGTCGCTCGATCGGACCGCCATCCCCCGTCTACGCATGCCGCAACGCGCCGAAGTTTTCTCGGCGCGCGCGGCACGGCTGCGTCAACTGGCCGACGGCCATCCACTCGGCGACTACCTGCGCCTCATGGCGTCGCTGGTCGACGCACAGCAGCGCGTGCTCGACACTTTTCAGGCGGAACGTCCGACGGCCGAGTCGATCGAGCAGGCGCAATTGCACTGCATGCCGCTCGTGCCCGCGAACGGCGGATACGACGCGGGCCGATGGCAGCCGCTGCTCGCGCGGTTGCTCGATGCCATGTCGGCACAGCCGGACTTGCCCGCGCCGGTACGCGCTGTGCTTGAACGCGTTCGTGCCTCCAGTCCGGCCGCGCTCGACTCGGCCGCGCAATCGTTGCTCGCCGGGCATGGCAAGGGCGTCGATGCCGCCAGCGCGCCGTTCCTGACGGCGGCGTTGCAAGTGCTCTGGACGGGCGTGGCAAGCACGTTCGACGCGGGCGACGTGCCGATGCTCGACGTCCCCAACGTCTGTCCCATGTGCGGCACGCTGCCGGTGGCGAGCGTCGTGCGCATTGGCGGAGCGCATGAGGGCTATCGTTATCTCGCGTGCGGGCTGTGCTCGACCGAGTGGCATATGGTTCGCGTGAAATGCACACATTGCGAAGCGAGCCAGCATGTCGCTTATCACGTGCTCGACAAAACAGGGGATGCGGCGGCATCGGGGGCGGACCTGCAGGCGGCACATGTCGGAGGGGACGTTGTCAGGGGTGCCGATGGTCGTCCGGCGCTCGACGACGCGGCCAAACGCGTGGCGTCATCCCCGATCCGGGCAGAGTCGTGCGACGACTGTCATAGCTATCGCAAGATCTTCTACCAGGACAAGGATCCGTTCGTGGAGCCGGTTGCCGACGATCTCGCGAGCCTGGCCCTCGACGTGCTGATGGGCGAAGCGGGGTACGCGCGCGCCAACGGCAATCCGTTGCTCTGGCAGAACACCGAAACGGCTTAAGGGATTGCGGGGGTGCGGCGGATGGCCGAGCACGATCTTGAGTTTGCAGGGGCGGCGGATCTCCCGTCGCTAGACCGGCTGCTGGGGATGCCCGACTTTCAGGCAGCGTTGGCCGACTTCGGTCGCACGCAGGTGACCGACGCGTTGCGTCGCGATCTCGACGCGTGCCGCGCGGCAGCGCTTGCGGGCACGCTGACACATGACACCCTGGCCCCGGCTCGTTTCGGGGCACGCGTGACCCGCGCGCTGACCGAGCGCAACCGGGCGACGCTGCGTCCCGTCTTCAATCTCACTGGCACGGTGCTGCATACGAACCTCGGGCGAGCGTTACTGCCCGAGGTTGCCGTGGAAGCGGTCATGCAAGCGCTCACGGCGCCGGCCAACCTCGAATTCGATCTCGCAACGGGCGGACGCGGCGACCGCGACGATCTCGTCGCGCCCGTGCTGTGCGAATTGACGGGCGGTGAGGCGGCGACGGTGGTGAACAACAACGCGGCGGCAGTACTGCTGATGCTGGCGACGCTTGCCAAGCGTCGCGACGTCGTGGTGTCACGCGGCGAGCTGGTGGAAATCGGCGGTGCGTTTAGGATTCCCGACATCATGACGCACGCGGGCGCGAAGCTTGTCGAAGTGGGCACGACCAACCGTACGCATGCGGCCGACTATCGTAATGCCATCGGCGAGAAGACGGCCTTGCTGATGAAGGTCCATTGCAGCAATTACGCGGTCACCGGCTTCACCAAGAGTGTCGACGTCGCGGAGGTCGTGCAGATTGCGAAGCCGCATGGCGTACCGGTGGCGGTCGATCTCGGCAGCGGCACCCTGACGCCGCTGGAGCGCTGGGGGTTGCCGCACGAGACCACGGTGCAGGAGACGATCGCCGCCGGCGCCGATCTCGTGACGTTCTCCGGCGACAAGCTGCTGGGCGGTCCGCAGGCGGGCATGATCGTCGGGCGCAAGGATCTCATCGCACGGATCAAGAAACATCCGCTCAAACGAGCGCTGCGCGTGGGCAAGCTCACGCTCGCGGCGCTGGAGCCGGTGCTGCGTCTGTATCGCGACCCCGATCATCTGGCCGAGCGGCTCACCACATTGCGGCTGCTCACGCGAACGCGCGCCGACATGATGGCGCAGGCGCAGCGTCTGGCGCCGGTGCTCGCGCAGTCGTTGGGCGATGCCTATACCGTGAGCGCCGCGCCGATGGTGAGCCAGATCGGCAGCGGCGCGCTACCGGTCGAGCAGCTCCCGAGTTATGGCCTGGCGATCGTGCCGGCTGGCGGCGGCAAACGCGGCAGCGGACGCGCGCTGGCGGCGCTTGAAGCGGCATTGCGCGCGCTGCCGTATCCGGTGATCGGCCGGATTGCCGATCAAACGCTATGGCTCGATCTGCGATGTCTCGAAGCGACTGACGAAGCGCGTCTGGCGTTGCAGTTTTCGGAGCTTCGCGCATGATCGTGGGCACCGCCGGTCACATCGATCATGGAAAGACGAGTCTCGTTCGCGCGTTGACCGGGGTCGACACGGATCGTCTGAAAGAAGAAAAGGCGCGCGGCATTTCCATCGAATTGGGGTATGCCTACACCCCGTTGCCGGATGGCGAGGTGTTGGGATTCATCGATGTTCCCGGCCATGAAAAGCTGATTCACACGATGGCCGCGGGGGCCGTCGGCATTGATTTCGCGCTGCTCGTGATTGCGGCGGACGACGGCATCATGCCGCAGACGCGCGAGCATCTCGCCATTCTTTCGATGTTGGGGGTGAGGCGTGGCGTGGTCGCGCTATCGAAAGCGGATCGCGTCGACGCGGCGCGGCTGGCCGCTGTGACCCAGGAGATTTCGCAATGGCTCGCGAACACGCCGTTCGCCGAGGCCGAGACGGTGCCGGTGTCAGCGACGACGCCGGGCGACACGGGCGTGGCGGCGCTGCGCGAGCGGCTTACGCAGGCGGCGCAGGCATTGCACTCGTCCGGCAATGCGGCGCGTCGCGAGGACGCATTGTTTCGTCTCGCCGTCGATCGTGTCTTCACGCTGGCAGGCCATGGTACGGTCGTGACCGGCACGGCGTTCGCTGGCACGGTGCGCGTGGGGGACAACCTCACCGTGATGCCGCAGGGATTGCCGGTGCGGGTGCGCAGCGTGCATGCGCAGAACCGTCCGGTGGAGGCGGGGTGCGCCGGGGAGCGTTGTGCGCTGAATCTGGCGGGGGTGGAGCGCGACCAGCTTCGGCGGGGCAACTGGATCGTGGCGGCGGGATTGCCGGGGCCGTCGACGCATGTGGATGTCGAACTGCACTGGCTTGAAGACAGTGCGCCACTCACGCAATGGTTTCCGCTGCATGTGCACGTGGGCACGACGCATGGGCAGGCCCGCACGGTATTGCTGGAAGGGGACACGCTGGCCCCCGGTGGCACGATGCGCGTGCAATGGGTCTTCGATACGCCGGTGTGCACGATGCCGGGCGACCGCTTCATCGTGCGCAATCCGCAGGCGACGGCAACGGTGGGTGGCGGGCGGGTGCTTGACCCTGCGGCGCCGGAGCGCAGGCGTCGGTCGGCGGCGCGGTTGGCGTGGCTCGACGCCGTGGCGCGCGCGCTCGATGGCGAAGGATTGGATGCACTACTCGCGCAGGCCGCGTTTGGACTGACGAGCGCGCAGGTCATTGCGCTCACCGGGTTGCCGGCGGGGCAATGGCAGTGGCCGGCGAATGCGGTGGTGCTGGCGGGAGGGGAGGGGGAATCGCTCGCGTTTGCCCCTCAGGCGTGGGACACCGTGCGCACACGCGTGCTCGATGTGCTGCGCGACTATCACGCGCGCCAGCCGGACGAGCCGGGACTCGATGCTGCACGGCTGGGCCGCATGACGTGGCCGTCGTTGGATGCGTGGCGTTGGCGCGCCTTCGTGCAGGCCATGTTGCGCGACGGGGCGCTGGCCCGTACCGGGGCGTGGTGGCATCTGCCGGCGCACCGTGTGGAAATGACGGATGACGAGACGGCGTTGGCTGACGCGCTGCTGCCGCTGGTGGTGCAGGGTCGTTTCGATCCGCCGTGGGTGCGGGACATGGGGCGTTCGCTGAACGTGCCTGAAGAGCGGGTGCGTGCGGTATTGCGCAAGCTTGCCAGGCAGGGGCGGGTGCATCAGGTCGTCAAGGACTTGTTTTACGACGACGCGAGTGTCCAGGCGCTCGCCGACATGATCGCTAACGCGGATGGCAAGGTGGAAGCCGGTGCGTTTCGCGACACGACGGGCCTGGGGCGCAAGCGTGCGATCCAGATTCTGGAGTTCTTCGATCGTGCGGGATATACTCGCCGCGTTGGTGATTGGCATGTGCGCCGCCCCGGGGCGGAATGGGGCGCGGCGTAGGGTAGTCGGGATGCCGAACTCAGGTGATTCAAGCGGTGCCTGAGCGCGTGCACGACGATTTAGTCAGTCACATTACGTTGTCCGAAGGAAGGCATCCGTATCCGGTGATGCGGCCGGGCTTCAAACCCGGTTGGGGGCGTCAGCCGCTCCCAGGTCGGTTCGACTCCGGCTGCTTTCCGCCACAAGGCTTTCAGCGATTTTGCGTTCCGGAAATCCGCCGTATTCTTGTTCCGCAAAATTCACTTCGTGGACTTCGCTTTATCGCAGCGTCGATTGCGCACTTAGTGCCCGGCCATCACGCGCCAGTTCCAGTCAAGCCGGGCACGGCGCCGATGGCCAGGCCTTAGATGGCCCCGGTGAGCGTCATAGGCATTTCCGCCAGCCGGTCAGTAGGACTTGTATGGCAGAAATTTTCCGGAAAGCACCACGTTGACGCGATCGCCCTTCGCGTCCGCCTGACGCTGAATGTCCATCGAGAAGTCGATTGCACTCATGATGCCGTCCCCGAATTCTTCGTGGATCAGTTCCTTGATGGTCGTGCCATAGACGTTCACCAACTCGTACCAGCGGTAGATCAGCGGGTCCGTCGGAACCGCCGTCGGCAGTGATCCCTTATACGGAACGATCTGCAGCCATGCGATGGCCTCGTCGGAAAGCTCAAAGATCTCACCGACGACGGCAGCTTGCTC
This sequence comes from Pandoraea cepalis, assembly GCF_902459665.1. Taxonomy (GTDB): domain Bacteria; phylum Pseudomonadota; class Gammaproteobacteria; order Burkholderiales; family Burkholderiaceae; genus Pandoraea; species Pandoraea cepalis. Next base: position 86,474 of record NZ_CABPSL010000015.1, read on the forward strand.
CTTGCTCAACTGCATTTGACCGAGGCATGCGGCAGTCGTCCACTCCTTGGCCATGCCGACTTTATCCGCAACATCTGCCCACTTGAGGCCCTTGCGTACCTTCGCCGAGACGATCATCTCGGTAACCTGCGTGCGACTCGAAATCATGTGACTATCCTCAAAAAAACTACCACTGGAAAATTAAGCCGTATTGCCCATGCGGAGCGCGCGGCCTTGATCAAGCTCCATAACGTTGTCCTGAGATAAGCCTGGACGAACAATTTGCGTCGTTTGATGCGTTTCACGACCGTGTTCGATATCCTGTTGAATCGTGGCGGAGCGTCTCACCAGAAAATCGATAAGATAGTTTCGAATCCTGTAGAACTGCGGATCGTGGACAAGCGTCTCTCGCGTTCGCTCCCGTGGCATCGTGTTCACCACAATTTCTGCAAGGCGCGCGCGCGGCCCGTTACTCATCAAGAAGATTCGATCAGCAAGCAAGATCGCTTCGTCGACATCGTGCGTGATCATGAAAACGGTCTGATGAGTCGCCAGACAGATGCGCAGAAGTTCATCCTGGATAACACCACGCGTCAGCGCATCGAGTGCCCCGAACGGCTCGTCCATCAGTAGCATCTTTGGTGCGACGGAGAATGCACGAGCGATCCCCACTCGCTGGCGCATGCCGCCCGATAGCTCCGATGGCTTTTTGTCGATCGCGCGCGTGAGGCCGACCATATCGAGGAAGCGCATTGCGCATTCGTCGATTTGCTGACGCGTCCAATCCGGATACCGGGAGCGAACAGCGAATTCGACGTTCTGCTTCGCGGTGAGCCAGGGCAGCAACGCATGACCTTGGAACACGACCCCGCGATCGAGGCTCGGGCCTGCAATCTCTCTCCCGCCCATGACGGCACCGCCACCGCTCGCCTGCTCAAGCCCTCCGAGTACGTTCAAAATCGTGCTCTTTCCGCAGCCGGAGTGACCAATTACGCAAATGAACTCGCCACGATCAATCTTGAATGTCACGTCTTCGAAGACCGGCGGAAGATCTGCGCGATAGCGTTTGGAGAGGTTGTCGACCTCAATGAAAGCACTGCCGCTGGCGGCGCGATTGTCATTACTCTGCATAGGTCACCTTCTTTTGCAGGCGGGCAAAAAGTTGATCAAGCAGCATCCCAACCACGCCGATGACGAGCACCGCAAACAGGACATTTGTCAGCGAAAGATTGTTCCACTGGTTCCATAGGAAATAGCCGACGCCCGTTCCGCCGACCAGCATCTCAGCAGCCACGATGACAAGCCACGCAATCCCCATCGAGATACGCATGCCGGTGATGATGGTCGGTGCAGCGGCGGGCAAGACAATCTGGATCGCCTTGCGCAACGGCGAGACTTCGAGAGTGCGGGCAACGTTTAGCCACTCACGTCTTACGTTCGCCACGCCGAACGCGGTATTGATCAGCATTGGCCATAGCGAGCAGATGAAAATCACGAAAATCGCAGAGACAGAGGCGTCCTTGATCGTGTATAGCGCGATTGGCATCCACGCGAGCGGAGAGATCGGCTTGAGCAACTGAATGAATGGATCAAAAGCGCGATAGAGCAGCGGAGACATGCCGATCAAGAAACCCAAAGGGATCGACACGATGACGGCGAGTAGATAGCCGCCGGCGACACGCAGCAGGGAATGGCCCAATTGAATGCCGATTCCTTTGTCATTGGGACCATGATCATAAAATGGGTGCGCGAGGTTCTGCGCTGCGACGGAAAAGAACTGTGCGGGTGTGGGGAAACCGTCGCTCTTCGGCTCCGACGATGGGTCGTCGGGCGTCTGCCCCATCAACTGTGCATACTCTTTTTGCTCCGCAGTCATTGGCGCGTGCTGAGCCTGCTTCCCCGCCGTTGTCGCGAATTGCCAGCAAACGAGAAAAATCGCAACCATGGCAAGTGACACCAGTGCAGCTTGCAATCGAATTGAAGACTTCATCTCATATCCTTTGAATCAGGTCCGCCTGATCGCAAAACTTGCAAGGTATTTGGCCGGGTTGGCAGGGTCGTATTCACGGCCCATCACTGAGAATTTCCGCATCCCGCCAGCCAACGCATCGTGGTCGACTTCCTGCCCCAGTGCCTTCATTTGCGCACTTGCATCCGTAAGCAAGAACACCTTCTTGGCAAGGTCATCGTAGGAAATTTGCTTCTTGATGTAGCCCCACCGCTGCATTTGCGTGAGCATCCAGGTGGCCATCGAGTACCATGGAAGCGGTTGAAAATCCGTTCGATCTGGCTGATCACGCACATTTCCGAGCCCATCGGCGTAGTGGCCACTGAGCGCTTGCAGAATGACCGATTCCGGCTGGTTCAGATAGTTTGGCGTCGCGATGGCGCGCGCGATCGCAGGACGGTTCTCTAACTTGTGAGCGCTCGCGGACGCCTTCAGCAACGCACGGTATAACGCTACGAATGTGTTCGGGTTCTGGTCAATGAAGCCCTGCGCTACACCGAACGCACAGCACGGGTGCCCGTCCCAGATGTCGCGCGACAAGATGTGAATGAAACCCACCTGGTCATACACAGCACGTTGATTGAAGGGATCCGGTCCGAGGAACCCATCAATGTTGCCGGCCCTCAGATTGGCGATCATTTCCGCAGGCGGAGTCACGCGGAGCTGAACATCACGGTCGGGGTCAAGTCCATGCTCCGCCAGGTAGTAGCGGAGCAGGAAGTTGTGCATGGAATACTCGAACGGAATGGCGAACTTGAAGCCCTTCCAGTGCTTCGGGTCCCGGTTGTCCTTATGCTTCAGCGCCAACGTGATGGCCTGGCCGTTGACGTTCTGAATAGCTGCGACTCGCATGGGCTGGGCGGAAGACCCAAGCCCCATGGAAATAGCGAGCGGCATCGGTGCCAGGAAATGCGACGCGTCGAGCTCGTGATTAAGCATCTGGTCTCGAACCAGCGCCCAACCGGCCGTCTTGCGAAGCGAGACGTTGAGACCCTGCTCCCGATAGAAGCCCATGGGATCCGCCATGATCAGCGGTGTGGCGCAGTTGATCGGGATGAAACCTATCTTCAGGTCCTTCTTCTCCATAGGACGCCTTTCTTCCGCCATCGCCTGAAGGTCGGCCAATGGGAGCACGCTGGCAATGGCGGCACGTGCGGCGTTGATGCCGACCGCACGAAGGAATCGCCGGCGCAGCGCGTCGTGGGGGAACAGCGCCCTGACAGCTGCCATTTCGAGGAAATGGCGCGACTGGACGTCTTCATCGTGCACTGGGGGGCGAGCGACAACGCTGCTGCGGGCATCGTGTTCGTCCTGACTGGCGTGCATGCCGCATGAGCAGCGCTCCAGCGAGTGGTCTGCGCTATACGGACGATACGGATTTTCATCTTTCATGTTCGACGCACCTGGTTTGATTCGGACTCGGGTTAGCCGCCCTAGGGGCAGCAAGGCATTCAAGCGACAAGCCGCTGCTGTGCGAAACCCGCTTCGATGCGGGCAATGACTCGACCATCGAGGCGCTGCTCAATCCGAATTTGACCCTCTCGATCTTCGGGAGCACCCCACGTACCCGTGGCGCTCGGGACGCCGTGGATAACGATGGGGAAAGCCTTCGTTTTCAGACGAATCAGCGGCGTGCTGTGAACATAACCGGCATGCTCGCGGTTGAGCACGTGATGCGAAAGCGCCCCCGCTTGCCGCACGATCGGCTCGATGAATCGGCATGGCACGCCGGCAACGCTGATGCAATCGCCAATCGCATAAATGTCTTCGATGCTTGTCTGCATCGTGTGCGGATCGATTACGATGCCTCGATCAAACGCGAGCCCGGCCATTTTCGCGAGGCGGGTCTCAGTGACGAGCCCCGTCGCAGCGACGACTTCATCAACGCGAATTTGCTCGCCGCCTTGCATTTGAATGATCCTTTGGCCGTTGTCCGCTTTCTCGATCCTCTCGATGCGACGCCCCCCCAAGAATCTGACACCCGCATCCTGTAGGCCCGTCAGGAGCCTGTCAGAGACGACCGCTGGAACCAGACTGGCCAGCGGGCCGAGGTTGATATCGATTAGCGACACGGCATGGCCTGCACGCGCAAAATCCTCCGCGAGTTCGCACCCAATCATCCCCGCACCGACGATCGCAACGGTCTTTTTCGCGCCATCCAGGCGTGCCTGAATCCCCGACCATCCCGCCAAATCATTGACACGCCAACATAGCGAGGCCGGCATTTGCTCCGGTAGTGCAGGGCGCGCGCCCTGCGCGATCGCGAGCTTCGTATAGCGAAGTGCACCTCGCGTGGTACGTACCTGTTTGATGGACGGAGAAATGCCGACGACAAACGTTTCTGTCATCAGACGCACATTAAGGCGCCGAGCTGCATTGACGGCCGACTCCCGAACCAGATCGGCAGGCTTCAGGCTGCGCCCGAGTGCGACGGACAGTTCCGGCTTGAGGTATCTGTCGCCGTTGCATGCGGTCACGAGCGTAATAGGTACAGCGGGGTCGAGCGCACGCAACGCCTCTGCCGCACTCCAACCGGCAATGCCACCGCCCACGATCACGACGCCGAGCTCACGTGTCGGCGTAACGACCGCGGCATCGTCCGAGCGTGCAGTGCGCTCCAACGGTTCGTAAGGCTCGAAATCCGCCTTGACAACGCCACAGAGCGGACAAGCCCAGTCCTCCGGAATGTCCTCAAATCTCGTCCCCGGTTCAAGCCCGCTATCGGGATCGCCCAATGCCTCGTCGTAAATCAAGCCGCAGGCGCGACAGAGGAATTGCCGCCACGGCAAATTCGTCGGGGTGCTCATTCGGGGACCTCCTCTTTCGACAGACGAGCCATCTCCCAACGCAGGTGCTTGATGGCAGGCGTTACGATCGCGACGAACTGAGCCTCGCGAATACGGCGTTGCGGCGCAGCGCTCATAAGGTAGCCGCGCGCGCCCTGATGCATAAGCGCCGAATTCGCAGCACGTAATGCCAGTTGCGCGCCTTGTACGCGCGCGTCCAGCACATGAAGTAGATAGTCTTTGCTGCCGTCGTATGGCGTTTGCGCGAGCTTGGCGACGCGACTCCACAGCTCGTCGTACTCCGCCTGAAGCTCGGCCGGACCGTCTTCCAGAAATTGGTTGACGTGACCAAGGACTGGCTCGACTTCGCGGATAGAGTCGATGCTGCCCTGTGCAATGCCCATTGCCATCCCGGCTTGCAGCAACACAAATACAGCACGTATCTTCGCAATGAGAGGACGAGCAGGATCTGCGATCATTGCGGCGTCGCCGACAAAGTAGTTGTCGAGGCGCACGCCCCAGGTGCTGGTTCCTTCCATGCCCGAAAATTCCGGGCATTGGCGCAATACGACCTCGGGCGTCAGCTTCAGCAGGAACATGATCTCGTGCGACACCGAGCCATCGTCGCGGAACACGCCTGCCATGGCGCCGCAGTAATGTCCCGGCGCGATATGACTTACCCACGGCAGTGCGCCGCTAACGTGATATCCGCCGGGCACCTTCACTGCGCGTAGCAGTATCTTTTCGATGCCGGCAATTGCTTTCATCGGGTTCGAAAGCGCCGTGCCCCCGAAGGTACGCCCCATCGTGTGATCGTCGAGCAGTTCGCCAGTCAGCGCAGGATTGCCGGATTGCTCCATGTAAAGCCCACAGACGTCATGTGCCCATGTGAGAAATCCCGTCGACCCACAACGGCGACTCACAGCGCGCATAGCGTCCAGCGCCAGGCCAACCCGACGACCGCCTCGCTCGAGGTGCGCGCCGAACGCGCCTGCGGTGCCGAGCGACCCCAGGATTTCGAGCGGGTAATGACCCTCATCAATACGATGCGCGGCTTCCGCGAGCGGGCCGTCGGAGATGGCCGTCACGTTTGCCATGACGTGGGAATCGGTCCACGTCGAATCGATCCGGTCGCCAGGAAATTCAACCGCTTTCATGATGCGATACTCCCGTTATTCAGTGTGATGGAGCGTGCCGCGGCTTACTCCGCGAGCGCGATGCTGAACGGGATGGGATTGCGCATGCTGTTGGCAACGGGAGAGAAGTGATTGGCGTGCTTGACGATGTCGTCCAGCGCCTCGCGCGTGGCGTCGCCCTCGATGAGGACCTTCACACGAATTTCCTGGAAGCCCATTTGCGCGGGTTGGCGTTCGGCGCCACCAGCGCCCCACGCGGCGGTATTGCCGATGTCGGCTTCCAGGAAGATTTCGAGACGCGAAAGCTTGACCTGGCGGTAGGTCGCCACCGCCGTAATGCCGACGCTCAGGCAACCGCCCAGCGCCGAGAGCGCGATCTCGCCCGGCGCAGGCACCGTGTTTTCACCGAAGAGATGGACCGGCTCGTCCACGACGACCGGGTTGTGGGTGCCTACATAGCTCCACGAGCGGAACTGCCCCTGCATGACCGTATGGACCTTGTTGCTGCCCTTGCGCTCGGGATTTTCACGGCCGGCGGCGGCAAACTTCAGAAGGCCTTCGCGGTCGATGGGGCGCAGGTAGGTGGTGACGGTTTCGGTACTCAAGGTAATTCTCCTGGTGACAGACGTGGCATATGAGCCGGATGAAACGATCTGCGAGATCGCACATCCATCAAAGCAACGACCGTGCCAGGACGGGGTAAAAATCTATAGGGTGCTGTATTTCTTATATTTTTTATGGCCGACCACGCTGCAAACCCAATGAGCAGCCAATCCCGAATTGTTGACAATGTCGACAATTTGTCGAACATTGTCGGTCGTATTTAGCCGCAAATTTTCTGCCAGCGATACGAGAACTGACGGGGCGTCAACCCGAGGCGTTGCGCTGCTCGCGACTTGTTGCCGCCAGCCGCGCGCAATGCCTGACGCAGTTCATCTGCCGAATGTGAGTCGTTCGCCATGTACTGACGCACCCCTTCCGGAATTTGAACCGTCTGCTGCAGAGTCGAACCGGGAGTCTCGAACAGTGGCGCCGGTTCCGCTGCGGGTAGAAACCGTTCAACATCGTCCGAATGGAGTATTGGCCTGTCGGCGAGCAGCACGACGCGTTCGATAAAATTCGAAAGTTCGCGGATATTGCCAGGCCATTGATGGTCCTCGAGCCTTGCGAGTGCATCGGGCGCAAGATTGACGTTGCGCTGGTTTGCCTGGTTTGTACGGCTGAGAAAATGCAGTGCCAAAGCGCGAATGTCACCTTTGCGCTCGGCTAACGACGGAAGACGAATGGGGATAACGTTGAGTCTGTAGTACAGATCCTGTCTGAACAGGCCGTTCGCAACATCGGTTTCCAGGCTTCTGTTCGTCGCTGCCACAAGCCTGACGTCCACCTTGATTTCACGCTTCCCACCCAGCCGGGTTATCGTTCCCTCCTGCAATGTACGAAGCAGCTTTCCCTGCAACGTGAGAGGCAGCTCACCGATTTCGTCAAGGAAGATCGTCCCTGAAGACGCCTGTTCGAAAAGCCCCTCTCGCACACCGGTCGCACCCGTAAACGCGCCCCGCTCGTAGCCAAACAATTCGGATTCGAAAAGCGTGTCGGGGATTGCGGCACAGTTCACCTTTATGAACGGCTTGTCACGGCGTTGACCCGACAAGTGCAGTGCTCTGGCGAACAGCTCCTTGCCGGTGCCTGAATCGCCGAGCAGCAAGACACTCGCCGATGCATCCGAGACTCGCTCCAGCTCCGAAATCGCTTTAAGCAGCGCGGGCGAAGTCCCCACGATTCCGTACTTCGCGCTCTCATGCTCAAGCGCGTGCATCAACATCTCGTTCTGCTCTTCGAGTGCGCGAGTCTTTGCCTTCATCATCGAATCAAGATGAAGAAGGTGGCCGGCCAGTGTCGACAAGATCCGCAAAATAGACACGTCGCTCGATAATGCACGATTGCGGACACGAATTCGATGGCACGCCAGGACGCCGATGCTTCGATCCTCAATTCGGATGGGGAGCGCGATAAACGACACGGGCCCCGGCGGAAGGCGGTCTCGTGTAACCGCCCGCGCAAGAAAGACATCGTCTCGATCGATGTCCTGCACGATCGTCAACTGGCCATGGCGCAGTACATGCCCCGTTATGCCTTCACCGACCTTGTAGCGCCCGCGTTCGATTTCGTCCGGCTTGAGGCCATACGCATATTGGATTCTGCAACTGTCAGTCGCACCATCGTCCAGAAGCACGATGCGCCCACGGTTCAGCCCGAGGAGCTCGGACATCAGATGGAGCGTTTCACGAAGAATGACGTCCGGCGATAGCCCTTTGCCTACGAGGCTCATTATTTGTTGGAGAAGGAGCATCTCCTGCTCTCTCCAGAATGCCGGCGAATCGCTTTCACTATGCTGGGAACTCATCTGGCCACCCGTGAGATAACAGATCCCATCATAAGATCAACCCGGGCATGAAACATATTCGTGGGCCGAATTCGCCAGCGATGTATGCGCACTCATTCAATAGGGGAAGTAACGAGGCGAGGGCGCCTGGTTAGGGGGGAATAACGCCGGCCAGACTATGGCTCGATTTTCGGCAAGACGATGGGGGAACCCATATCTCGCGCCCGGCCGTCCACCTTTTGATGTCTTCTTCCAATGCCTAGCTCATCGTCTGAACCTCGAAAATGACGTGAGCGGGTTCTCACTGGGTCAATACATGAACTACCTCCCGATAGTTCATGTATTTGTCCGCACCCCCAATCGAACCTATTGGGCGGCCTCCGCCAACCCAGCCATCAGCACATACTTCACTTGAACATACTCTTCGATGCCGTAATAGCCTCCTTCCCGACCATAGCCCGACTGCTTGACCCCGCCAAACGGAACGGAAGCCGTACCCACCGAGCCTGAGTTCAGGATCACCATGCCTGCCTCGATGTCGCGCGAGAGGCGAAATGCCCGCCCGAGATCGCGGGTAAATGCGTAAGCGACCAGACCGTATTCGGTGGCGTTCGCACGCGCAATCACCTCCTTCTCGGAGGCGAATGTGTAAACCGGGAATACCGGGCCGAAGAGTTCCGTCGAGCAGATATCCATGTCGTCGGCGACGTTCGTGAGGATGGTCGGCGCATAGAAGAGACCACCGTTGTCGTGTCGCCGCCCACCGAGCAACGTTTTCGCACCGCTCTTTTGCGCCTGCTCGACGAGCCGAGACACCTTGTCGAGTGCCGCCTGATTGATCAGAGGCCCCACTACGAAGTCGGGCTGTAATCCCTGGTCGACACGGATTCGCTCGACGGCTTCCGTCAGGCGCTGCACAAAGCGATCGTGAATGCCGGCCTGCACGTAGATGCGGTTTGGCGAGATACAGACCTGTCCAGAGTTGCGTAGTTTTGCCGCAACGAGCCCTGAAATTGCCTGTTCGATGTCTGCATCATCGAACACGATGAACGGCGCGTTGCCACCGAGTTCCATCGTCAGCTTTTTCAGCGTATCTGCGCTTTGCCGAGCGAGCAGCCGGCCGATTTTGGTCGATCCGGTGAACGAAATCTTCCGGATGCGCGAGTCGCTGGTCATCATGCCGCCGATGGACGCAGGGTCGCCCGTCACCATTTCAAAAACACCCTCGGGAATGCCGGCGCGCCTTGCGTATTCAAGCAACTTATAGGCGGTCAGCGGCGTTTCCTCGGCAGGCTTGATGATGATCGTGCAACCGGCCGCGAGTGCGGTAGCGACCTTGCGTGCAATCATCATGAACGGAAAATTCCAAGGCGTGATCGACGCTACCGGGCCGATCGGCTCCTTGGTGACCAGCACTGCAGCATCGGCGGCGTGCGATGGAATCGTATCGCCATACACGCGCCTGGCCTCTTCCGCATACCATTCGATAAAGCCTAGACCATAGTCGATTTCGCCGAGCGCTTCGGTCAGGCACTTTCCGTTCTCGCGCGAGATCAGTTCGGCAAAGTCCTGCCTGTCTTGCCTGACCAGCTCGAACCATTTGCGCAGCAAGTCGCTGCGCTGCCTGGCCAGCTTCCGGGACCATTGAGGAAAAGCAGCGCAGGCGCGATCAATCGCCTCACGCACCTCCTGCTCAGTATGATGCTTGACGTGACCCACCACGCTGCCGTCCGCGGGATTCCTTACTTCGATCATGAAATATCCTTGAGTCCATGTTGGAAGGGTGATTGTCGTGAGCGGGAAATACACTCGAAGCACGCGAAGTGAGCGACGCGCGTCGACCGATGACGCGCCCTCGGCATGACCGCATGCGACAACCTGTGAAAATGTTATGAGCGCGGGACACGGCGGAAAACGCGCATTCGTCTGTGATTCTTGCCTGATCCTATGAGTGGCTGGTGCTTTTCCCGACTCGATGCGAAACTGCGCTCGTCGACCGCTAAGGTTTTTTTGTCTCCGCCATGGAATCCGCATCGAAACGTCAGGGGCGCGTGCGCCAACAGATGATCGAGTTGTTGCTCGAGCTCGCGCCCAATGAGGGCTATAACCTTTCACCGCTGCCAGATATACGCTTCCTGCGTTCGAATCGGTCGTTGACCAGAACGCCAGTGCTCTATGAGCCGGGCATCGTGATCGTGTGCCAGGGGCGCAAGCGCGGCTTCTGGGGCGATCAGGTCTATCTTTACGATGCCCAGCGCTATCTGGTGGTCTCGGTGCCGTTGCCGTTTTCGATGGAGACCGACGCGAGCGAAGCCGAGCCGTTACTGGCGATTTATTTACGGCTGGATTTCGGCATTGCCGCCGATTTGCTGCTACAGCTCGAGGAGCACGAAGCGATGACGCCGATGCCACCTCGTGGCATGGCAACCACCACGCTCGATATACCGCTGGGGCAGAGCGTCTTGCGCTTTTTGCAAGCCATGTTGAATCCTCTTGAGGCTCAGATCCTCGGGCCGGCGCTGGTGCGGGAAATCTATTTCCGGGTTTTCTTGGGCGAGCAGGGCGGCTCGATGCGCGCCGCTTTGAGTCGCCAAGGCAATTTCGGCCGCATTTCCCGCGCGATCCGCAAGATTCATACAAATTTTGCGGAACCGTTGACGGTGGAGGAACTCGCCGCCGAAGCGCGCATGAGCGTGCCGACTTTCCATGTGCACTTCAAGGCGGTGACCGACACCTCGCCCCTGCAGTACATCAAGTCCACGCGCTTGCATCAGGCGCGGCTCCTGATGGCGCGGCTCGGCACGACCGCGGCGGCGGCGAGTAGCCAGGTCGGTTATGAAAGTCCGTCTCAATTCAGTCGCGAGTTCAAGCGGCTGTTCGGCGGCAGCCCATTACAGGAAATCGCGCGCATGAAGCGCAATTTTGCGCTGCCCGACGAAGGCGCGCCGTCGATTTTTGTATCGTCGCACTAACCCATACTCTCTGGACAATCCTCGAACATGGCCCGCCGCGACTCGCTTCCGCCACTCAATCCCACGCGCGCCTTCGAGGCGACCGGGCGTCTGCTCAGCATTTCCAAGGCGGCCGACGAGTTAGCCGTCACCCCAGCGGCGGTGAGCCGGCAGGTCAGGGCGCTCGAGGATTTTCTGAAGGCGCCGCTGTTCGAACGGGTGCGCGGCGGTCTCGTGTTGACCGCGGTGGGCGCTCGTTATTTGTCGGAGTTGATGCCGCTCTTCGCCACGCTGCGCGAAGCGACGGAGGCGATCGTGTCTGGCAGCCAGAGCAACAACGTGCTGCGCATCCGCTCGCCGGCCACGTTCGCGGTGCGCTGGCTGATTCCGCGGCTCGCCAGCTTTCACCGGCTGAATCAAAACATCGACGTGCAATTGACCACATCGTCGGCGCCGCTGAACTTCGCGCTGGAAGACATTGACGCGGGCATTCAACTGGGCGATGGCGACTGGCCCGGCATGAACACGCAGCGCCTGATTCCCAACGAACTGGTGCCGGTGGCTGCGCCCATGCTCACCTTGAAAAGGCCGAGACAGCTCGAAAGTCAAACACTGCTGCATTCGCTCGCTCGCGCCGACGACTGGGGGCTGTGGCTGGCCGCCGCGGGCGTGTCGAGAATCAACGCGCTGCGCGGCATGCGTTATGAGACATCGCTGCTGGCCTACCAGGCGGCGATCGAGGGGCACGGCGTGGCGATCGCACAGAAGGCGCTGGTCGAGAAGGATTTGACCGACGGCACGCTGGTCATCCCGTTTGGGCCGACACTCGATCGCGGCGCATACACCTACTATTTCGCATGGCCCTCGGGCAAGCGGCAGACAGCGGCGTTGCGCGCGTTTCGCGAATGGCTTGCCACGGTGGTGCAAAGCTAGCGCTGATGGCGGGGCACATGACTTTACAAAAAGTCAAAAGGTACGATCAATAAAGTCGTTTGTCCGCGCTACGCGCGCTCTCTATCCTGTTCTCAATGGCTGCAAATCGGTGACACGAATGTCATTTGCAGCGCAGAACCGGATAGGAAAAAATGATAAGAGACAGTCTTCGAGGCGTACGCGTGCTGGATTTTTCGCACGTGCTGGCCGGGCCGGTTTGCTCCATGATGCTGGCCGATTTCGGTGCGGACGTGGTCAAGATCGAGCCGCCGTTCGGTGAGCTGGGGCGCAAGATCGGGCCACCATGGATCAACGGCGAGAGCGTCGCCAATCTCAGTGTCAATCGCAACAAGCGCAGTCTGGCGATAGATCTGAAAACCGAGGCTGGCCAGCGAACGATAAGGGAGATGGTTCGGCAGGCCGATGTGATTGTCGAGAACTTCCGGCCCGGCGTCATGGCGACGTGGGGTCTGGATTATGCGTCGCTTGAAGCGACTCACGGCAAGCTGGTCTATTGCTCGATCTCCGCGTTCGGACAAACCGGTGCTGCACGCAGTCGTCCGGCCGTCGACGGCATTATCCAGGCCGCCAGCGGGCTGATGAGCACGCTCGGTGAGCCTGGTTCGGCGCCGTTGAAGGTTCCGGTGCCGGTCGCGGACATGGTGGGCGGCTATATGGCCACCATTGCCGTGCTCGCGGCACTGCACCAGGTCCGATGCTGTGGCGCGGGCCAACATCTGGACATTAGCTTGTTTACGGCGGCCGTTACGCTGCAGCAGGTCGGCTTCACGTCGTTTCTCGCCTCCAACACTGACCCAGAAAAGGTCGGCAGCGCGGCGCCTTACGCGTCGCCCAATGAGGCGTTCCAAACCCGAGACGGCTGGTTGATGATTGCCGCCTATCACCCGCACAGATGGGCGTCGCTTTGCGAGGTGCTTGACTTGCCTCATCTCGCATCGGACCCGCGCTTTGTCACCAACACGGATCGCGTGCGCAATCGGGCTGCCCTGCGCCGCGCGCTGGGGGAATGCTTTGCGACCCGCACCACATCCGAATGGCTCGACCTGTTGGCAGCTCGCGACATTCTGTGCGCTCCGGTTTCGACGTACAGGGAGGTGGTGGATTCTCGCGAGTATCGCGAAAGCGGAATCGATTCGAGCGTTGATCATCCGATTGCCGGCAAGGTGCGGCTGCCTGGCTTTGCGCTCGGCAAAAGCGACGACACGCGTGCCGCGGATGTCGCCGCGCCGCTAGTCGGGCAGCACTCAATTGAGGTTCTCGCGGAATACGGTGTTACCCACGAGGAGATCACCAGGCTGATCGGCCTGGGCGTGATTCAGACCGCCGCTGCGCAAGATGCGCCGGTCTCTCTGTAGGAGGTGGGGGTGACGTGCGCTCCCGTACTTGTCGAGAAGCATCGACGGGTCACGTTGCTCAGGCTGGCATCTGACAATCCATGCAATCCGCTAACTGACGCGCTTGGTCGGATCGATGCCGACGACCCAGTGCATGCAACTTTCATCACTGGCTCAGACAAGACATTTGCAGCGGGCGCTGACATATGCCCATCCGTTGAGTCGTCCCTGGGCGACGGTCTGTTATTCGAGCGACGGCTTTTTCATGCTGGCTTCGCGTTGCACGATCAGAAGGAAGGCATGGCGGCGTTCTTGCAGAAGCGAGCGCCGGAATTTCTCAATAAGTGAGTATCTGTATGAATCGCTACGCAATGAACACCAGACAGGATGTCATGACGACCGACGACGCTCAAAGCGAAGGATTGGTCTTGACCCGCGTCGTCAACGGCGTGATGACAATCACGCTGAATGAACCGAAAACCGGTAACGCGCTCGATGTGGCGATGACCGAAGCGTTGGCAGACGCCCTGGAGCGGGCGAGCGGGCTTTCGAACGTGCACTGCGTTTTGCTCCGGTCCTCGGGCAAGCATTTCTGCACGGGTGGCAACGTGAAAGACATGGAGGCTGGCGCCGATCTGATGCAAGGCTCTGTCGAGGCGGTCAGGGAGCGCCTCGCGGGTAGCCTGCATCGAATTCCCCGCGCGTTGCATGCGTTGCCGGTGCCATCTATCGCCGCCGTCAATGGTGCCGCAGTGGGCGCGGGATTCGATGTTGCATTGATGTGCGATTTGCGCATTGCCGCGGAAAATGCCCGTTTCTCGGAAAGCTTTCTGCGACTTGGTTTGGTCTCTGGCATCGGCGGGGCCTGGTTCCTTACTCGGATTGTCGGGGTCGCCAAGACAATGGAGTTGACGCTGACCAGCGAATTCATCGATGCGTTCCAAGCGCTTGATGCCGGCATCGTCTCGCGAGTCGTGGCCGTCGATGCATTGGACGCGGAGGCGGAGCGACTGGCTGAAACAATCGCCAACAGCCCTCCACACGCTTTGCGAATGGCCAAGCAACTGGTTCGCCAATCGGCGGAAGCATCGTTGCCGACAGCCTTGGAGATGGCCGCATCGATGCAGGCCATTCTTCTTTGCGGTGAAGAGCACAAGGCTGCGGTTCGCCGGTTTCTCAAGTGAAGCGTTGGCAGACGACGTGCGCTATGTAATACAAATAAAAATCAATGGAAGGAGACAGTCATGAACACGCATCATCGCCAACCGGCGGCGCTACGGCAAATGTTGAAGATCATCACAACCTCGAGCTTGGGAACGATGCTCGAGTACTACGACTTCTTCGTGTACGTCGCGCTGACGGGCACACTGACGCAATTGTTTCTGCCGTCGCAGGACAGAACCGTCGCTGCGCTCGCGGGCGTCGCGACTTTTGGCATTGCTTACCTCGCGCGACCCATCGGCACGATTATCTTTAGCCCTATGGCGGATCGTATCGGGCGCAAAAAGACCTTTGTCATCACACTTGTGTTGATGGGTGTCGCGACTGTCGGCATCGGTTGTTTGCCGACTTATGGCGCAGTCGGGGTGGCCGCACCCGTCGCCTTGCTGGTGCTGCGCATTACGCAAGGCATTGCGCTCGGTGGGGAGTATGGCTCAGCTGTGGTCTATGTGGTCGAATACGCACCGCAGGACAAGCGCGGCATGTTCACGAGCGTCTTGCAGAGCACGGCCGGGGTCGGCCTGTTGCTCGCCCTGGCGATAGTGTCTGCATTGCGACTGACGCTTGACGCCCACGCATTCGCCACTTGGGGCTGGCGCGTGCCTTTCCTGGTCTCCGCACCGATCGTCGCGATTGCAACGATGATTCGGTTGGGCATGAAGGAGACGCCGGTGTTCGTGGAAATGCAGGCAAGCGGGCGTTTGTCGAAAGCGCCCCTGTCCGACACGGTGACCAGCAAATCCTCATGGAAAGCCATTCTGGTTGCGATTTTCGGTGCCCAAGGGGGCACTTCGGTATCGTTGTACACGTCGATTGTCTACATGCTGTACTTTCTGCAGAACGTGCTCAAGGTGGAACCGACTCACGCCAGTCTTTGTGTGGCGGTTGGCATCATAATCGCGACGCCGATGTTCCCGGTGTTTGGCCGCTTATCCGATCGAATCGGACGAGCACGGGTGATGTTCATCGGCATACTGCTATGGATGGCCAGCGCGTATCCGACCTTTGCCGGGATCCGCACGGGTGTGCTCAACGAGGCCTGGGGTGTGGTCGCGGCACTTATTACGGTACTCGCCGTGTTGACCGCCATGATCATGGCGCCGCTACCCGCATTTATCGCCGAGTGCTTTCCGCCTCAGAGTCGGACAACCGGATTCGGACTGGCGCAGCAACTGGGCAACATCCTGTTCGGCGGATTTTTACCGCTCATCAGCCTGTCGCTGGTAGCGCTGACCGGCAACCAACTGGCAGGGGTGGCCTATTCGATTGCGTCACTGGTGCCCTGTCTTGCGGTTACCTATTTCTGGGGATTAAAACGAGATCGCGCCAATCGCCGGCCGGATTTGATGAACGCGCCGGCACCGGCTGGCAAATAATACGTCCGGCAACACTTTGCCCTCACGTGCTGTCGGTGAACACAGCGATAATCCGCAAATTATCGCTGTGGAGCATGACCGGTCCAGGCATGTCCGTCAGCATTTATGGAGCAACAAATCAGCTGCATGTGGCGACAGTCCATGACGGGGATGATCGGCAAGTGTGAACTTCACACATCGTCGACGCATGTTCGATTCGGAGAAGGAGCTTCGACGATGACGAATCGGTCAACTTTCGTTCGCCGCCTTTGGCTTCGTGGTGGATGCGTAAGTCGTCTCACGCCGCAGGCGCAACGCTAACCCCTGTCACGCCATGTCGTTGCATGGCATCCGCCACGAAACCCTCGCGTTTCATGTCTTCCACAAACGTCTTCAGAAATGCCACAGCCGCCTCGCCGCGCGTGATCGGCATACCCATGGCTTGCTGAATGACCATGAAACGCTCGTCGAGCAGCCGATAGCCCGTCAGTGCGGCCACGTCGTGTTCGAGCTGTTGCTTCACGCCAGCGGCCACTTCACAGCCCGTTTCGATGAACGTCTTGACCACCGTCGGCGACGTGGGCGCGCGCACGATGTCCGCGTGCTTGAGTTCGCGCGTCAGGAACAGGTCATACGCGCTGCCTTTACCGACGACCACGCGCGTGCCCGCCTGATCGACCTCGGCGTTGGTCTTCACCGGCGAGGCGTCGCGCACCAGGTAAAAGCCTTCGATAAGCAAGTACGGTGCCGTGAAACCGATCGTCGTGGCGCGGCGCGGATCGATGGCGAAAAAGCCCACGTCGGCCTGCTCGTTCGTCACCGTCTCCACCGATTTGCCGGCGGCATCGACCACGACAAGCGCAAGCTCGACGCCCAACCGCTTCGCCAATTCACCCGCCAGATCGACTGAAATGCCGACCGGCCTGGATTGGGCGTCAAGCCCCGCCAGAATCGGATTGCCAAGGTTGATGCAGGCACGCAGCACGCCAGTCGGCGCAAACGCGGCAAGGAGGGTCGAATCGAGCGTCATGGTCAGGATCGGGAGGTCTGGGGTTCGAGAATATCGGCGATCTTGCCGATGGCGTCGATGGTGTGGCGCAGGGGGACGCGTTCTGTATACCGGCACCGGCCGTAAGATTGGCTTGCGCCAACGCTCAGGCCATCCCGACGCGCCTTCTCACCAGTGTCCCTGCGGCCGATGCGTGGGCGCGACGCGTCAGCTTGCCCCGATCTCGCGTCCGCGACGGTGGGGCTCGCCGAGCCGAATGGCCTCGGCGACCACGCTCAGCACTTCGGTCCCTGTGTTCTCGGAGTGCGCCTTGAGCACCTCGCCCAAATGCGGCCGTCCGGCTTCGCGCAGGGCCGCCATGATCCGGTCGTGCTCTTCGTGCGATTCCTGCCAACGCGAAAGATCCGCGTTCGCGGCGCCGCGTGCGCGGTGCACCTTGCTCATTAATGTGGCATAGAGCGACGAGAGCACCGGGTTGCCCGCGCCATCCACGATCATCTGGTGAATCTGCTGGTTGATCCGGAAGTACTCCGTTCGAAGCCCCTTGCCGTGCGCGTCGAGCATCTGCTCGTGCTTCCGTTCGATCGCGGCCAGCGCGCTCTCGGTCAATCGCCGAGACGCCAGTTCGCCCGCCATGCCCTCCAGGCCATGGAGGACTTCAAACGTCGCGCGAAGCTCGTCGAGATCGAGTGGCGCGACCCGGTAGCCGATGTATTGCCGGTGCAGCACCAGCCCCTCGGACACCAGCGTCTTGAGCGCTTCACGCAACGGCGTCTTCGAGACGTCGAACATTTCGCAAAGCGCCTTCTCGTCAATACGCTCGCCCGGCGGCAGCTCGCCTTCTTCGATCATGACGCGCAAGCGCGCCGTAATCTCGGCCGCCATGCCTAGCGTGCGGAGTTTGAGGGACTTCTGGAGGGGGAGGGTCACGGTCTCGAGCGTGTTTATCAGTGTCATAAACATCCTACCATATAGGGAAATCCCTAGAATAGATTTCAATTAAATCAATTATTTACCGATATTGTAATTACAGATTACAGATTCTATACTCACTCTCAAGTCGCGACGAAAGCTATGTAAGTCATCTACTCTGGAGATTCACCATGCAGTCGACAGGCAGGGTTGCCGCTATGGCAGGCACGAAGAGCGCTGTGCGCTGGAAGATTTTTTTCTTGATGCTGTGTCTGATCTCGATCAACTACATCGATCGGGCGTCGTTGTCGGTGGCCATGCCGCTGATCTCGAAGGAGTTCGACCTCACGCCCGCGATGGAAGGGTTGATCCTGAGCGGATTCTTCTGGACGTATGCCGTCATGCAGATTCCGGGCGGCATGCTGGCCGACAAGCACAAGCCGCGCATCGTGATCGCGCTGGCCACGGTCTTCTGGGGCATCTTTCAGGCGGCGGCCGCCCTGTGCACCAATGCCACGTCGTTGCTGCTCACGCGTTTCGGGCTCGGCGCGGCCGAGGCACCGATCTATCCGGCAGGCGGCAAGTTGAATGCCATCTGGATGACGCAGTATGAACGCGGCCGCGGTGCCACGTTGCTCGACGGCGGCGCCCCGCTGGGGGCCGCCCTCGGCGCCATCATCATCACCTGGCTTATCACGATGCTTGGCTCATGGCGTCTGGCGTTCGTCGTCGCGGGCGTTGGCACTGTGCTCGCCGGCTACGTCGCCTGGCGCTACATTCGCAACACCCCGCGCGAACACCCGGGCGTGAACGACGAAGAGGCGACCTACATCGAGGAAGCGCAAGCAAGCGAGCACCGCGCCGAACCGGCCAACCTCTCCGGTCGTTCGCTCGATTTCTTCAAATACCGTTCCGTGTGGTGCATGGCGCTGGGCTGGATGTGCTTCAACACGGTCTTCTACGGGCTGCTGACCTGGATGCCGAACTACCTCCACAAGGTTCACGGGTTCGATATCAAGCAGATGGGCGGCGCCAGCTTCATCATCTTCTTTTGCGGCTTTATCGGCGAGCTGTTCGGCGGCTGGGTCGGCGACAAGTGGAAGGCCGCGGGCGGCTCACCCAACAAGGTCATGCGTACCCTCTTCGGCATTGCCGCCGTGATCGCGACCGCATCGATCTTCTCCGTGGCGTATGTGAAGAGCGATGTCATCACCGTGGTGCTGCTGTCCTCGACGCTCTTCTTCCTGCGCTGGTGTGGCCTGTACTGGTGCATTCCGTCCATTCTCGGCACGCGCAACAAGGTCGGGTTCCTCGGCGGGGTGATGAATCTCGGCGGCAACATCGGGGGCATCAGTGTGCCGCTGATCGTCGGCGTGATCGTGCAGACCACCGGTTCGTATTTCCTCGCGCTGATGTTCTTCGCGGCCGCTGGTGTCGGGTTGTTCATCTGCTCGACGCTGATCGACTACGAACGCAAGCTTCCGGTTTGATTCATCGGATACACGTTTCTCCCTTGATCGGCACGCCGCCCAGGCTGCCGGTCATCGCATTTTTGGTACGACCATGACGACCCAAAAACGTAAATTGCTTGGCATGCTCACGCCGTCTTCCAACACCGCGCTGGAACCGATTACCAGCGCGATGGTGGCTGACCTCGATCATGTCTCTGTCCATTTCTCCCGCTTTCGCGTCACGCAGATTTCTCTCGGCGAGAACGCGCTCGGCCAATTCGACCTGGAAAAGATTCTCGACGCGGCGCGGCTCCTCGCCGACGCCGAAGTCGATGTCATTGCGTGGAACGGTACGTCTGCCGGGTGGCTGGGCTTCGAGACCGACGAGGCGCTGTGCCGACAGATCACCGAAACGACAGGCATTCCCGCCACCACGTCCGTGCTGGCGCTCAACGAGATCCTCGCGCGGACCGGCGTGACCGAGCTCGGTCTCGTGACCCCGTATCTGGAAGATGTGCAGCAACGCATCGTTGCGAACTATGCGCGTCAAGGCATTCGTTGCACGGCAGAGCGCCATCTGGGGCTGAGCAAGAACTTCGAGTTTTCCGAGGTCAGCGCGCAGACGCTGGAGGCACTCGTCAACGAGGTGGCGCAAGCGCGCCCGCAAGCCATCACCACGTTCTGCACCAACCTGCACGCCGCGCCGCTCGCCCGCGCGCTGGAAGCCAAGACCGGCATTCCCGTGTACGACACCATCTCGACGGTGCTCTGGAAGTCGCTGCGGCTCGCCGGCGTCGACACGCGCGCCCTGAGCGACTGGGGTCAACTGTTCCAGCAAGGAGAGTAAGACGATGAGCGACACCTTCGATCTGGTCATTCGGCACGCTGACGTGGTCACGGCCGCCGATCGCTTTACTTGCGACATCGGCGTGCGCGACGGCGTGATCGCCGCGCTGGGCCGGAACCTGGCCAGCGGTGCGCGTGAGGTCGACGCCTCGGGATTGCTCGCGCTGCCTGGCGGTGTCGACGGCCACTGCCATCTCGACCAGCCGATGCCGGACGGCCTGCGCATGGCCGATGACTTCTTCACCGGTACTCGCGCCGCCGTGTGCGGCGGCACGACGACGGTGATCCCGTTTGCCGCGCAAGAGAAGGGCGGTTCGCTACGCGCAGCCGTCGACGACTATCACCGCCGCGCGGAAGGGCGCGCGGTGGTGGACTACGGGTTCCATCTGATCGTTGCGGACCCAACGGAGAAGGTGCTCCGCGAAGAGCTGCCACAATTGATTCGCGAAGGGTACACGTCGTTCAAGATCTACATGACCTACGACGATCTGAAGCTCTCGGACCGCGAGATTCTGGAAGTGCTGTCCGTGGCCCGCGAGCATGGCGCGCTGGTGATGGTGCATGCGGAGAATTCGGATTGCATCGCATGGCTGACGGACAAGCTCGTCGGGCAGGGTCGCATTGCGCCGAAGTTCCATGGCCTCGCGCGGCCGGCGGCCGTCGAGCGCGAAGCCACGCACCGCGCGATCACCTTCGCCGAACTGGTCGACGTGCCGATCCTGATTGTTCATGTCTCGGGCAAGGATGCCATCGGTCAGATTCGCTGGGCACAGGGCCGTGGCATGCAGATTCTGGCCGAGACCTGCCCGCAATATCTGTATCTGAGCGCCGAGGACATGAATCATCCGGGCGATGACGGTTACGCGGGCGCCAAATGCGTTTGCAGTCCGCCGCCGCGCGATGCCGACAACCAGGAGGCCGTGTGGAAGGCGTTGAAGCAAGGCGTGTTCTCGGTGTTCTCGTCGGATCACGCGCCGTTCAACTATGAAGATCCGCAAGGCAAGAAGCCGGGCGGCAAGCCGCAGTCGTTCGAGCATATCCCCAACGGCATTCCCGGCATTGAGACGCGCCTGCCCTTGCTGTTCGATGGCGTGCATCGCGGACGCCTGTCGATTCATCAGTTCGTCGAGCTGACGTCCTACCGTCCGGCGCGGCTTTATGGTCTGTATCCGCGCAAGGGCACCATCGCCGTGGGTGCGGACGCCGACATCGTGCTGTGGGACCCGGAGATGCGCACGACGATTCGCAACACCCAACTGCATCATGCCGTCGACTACACGCCGTACGAGGGGCGCGAGGTCGTCGGTTGGCCGGTGCACTGCTTCTCGCGTGGCGAACAACTCGTCGCCGGTGGGCAATATCTGGCGCCGGCTGCAGGGCGCGGGCGCTTTCTGCCCGCAGACGCGCCGTCGCTGGTGTGACGCAAAACAACGACAGTGGCAGGAGATTTCATGCGCTTACTTGTAGTGAATCCCAATATCTCGACGAGCGTGACGGGGCTGATTGAAGCTGAAGCCCGTCGCGCCGCATCGCCGGAGACGACGCTCGCCTTCGCGACGGCGTCGTTCGGCGTTGCCTACATCGAGACGCGTTTCGAAGCGCTCGTCGGCGGCTACGCCACGGCGTGTGCTGCGGCGGAACAGGCGGGCACGTTCGATGGTCTCGTGGTGGCGGCGTTCGGCGACCCGGGGTTAGGGGGGATCAAGGAGCTATTCGACGTGCCGGTGGTCGGCATGACCGAAGCGGCGTTGGCGAGCGCGTGCCTGCTCGGCGCGCGCTTTTCGATCATTGCCATCTCGCACCGGATTCAAGCCTGGTATCGGGAGTGTGTCGAAGCGAACGGGCTGACGTCGCGGCTCGCCAGCATTCGCAGCCTGACGTCGCCGTTGCGCGATATTGCGACCGTGCAGGAGGACCATGCGGAGCGCCTCATCGAACTGAGTCGGCAAGCCGTGGAGGAAGACGGCGCCGACGTGATCGTGGTGGCGGGTGCGCCGCTGGCAGGACTGGCGCGGACATTGCGCGATCGCATTCCGGTGCCGGTCGTCGATGGCGTTTCCAGCGCGGTCCGGCATTGCGAGTCGCTGGTGGCATTGCAGCCGGGCGTGGCGCGCCTGGGCAGTTTTCAGTGCCCGCCCGCGAAGCCGCACGCGGGGCTGCCGCTCGCCGTGAGCCGGATGCTTGAAGCGCCCGGGGCACGGGACGTTTGATGCCGGAGATTGCCCGGCAAAAACACCGTCACCGTTGGGGCCACGACAGGCAGAATGTCGTTCTGCCGTCGCGGCTCGTGACGGCGACGCGCCCGTCGTGAAGCCCCATGATCGTTTGCACAATGGCGAGCCCCAACCCGGCCGAAGCGCCGCTGGTGCCGACGCCCGACGGCTGCCGTCGCGATTTGTCCCCCCGGTAGAAGCGGTCGAAAATGCGTTCGATATCTTCATCGTCGATCGCGACGCCGGGGTTGGACACGGATACGTCGACTCGGCCTGCCTTGACCTCGGCGGAAATTTCAATCGTGCCGACATGGGTATGCCGGATCGCATTGGCGAGCAGGTTCCCCACGGCTCTGCGGAACAATTCCAAATCGGCTTTCAGCATCGTATCGGCGCGGCCTGATACGTGAATCGCCGACCCGGCCTCGTCTGCCAACCCTTCAAAATAGCCGGCTATGTTCCCGAGTTCGTCGGCAACATTGAACACTTGCATATGGGTAATGAATTGGGGGTGCTCCGCTCGCGCGAGAAACAGCACGTTCTCGATCATCCGCGACAGGCGGTCGCACTCCTCGAGATTCGACGCCAGCAAATTTTCATACTCGTCGACGCTACGCGGTCGACGAAGGGCGACCTCGGTTGCCCCTTTGATGTTGCCAATGGGCGTTCGCATGTCATGGGCGAGGTCCGCCGTGAACTGGAACAGTCGCTGAAACCCTTCCTCCAGGCGCGCCAGCATTCGATTGAGCGACATTGCCAACGCGCTGAGTTCCGTTGGCGATTGCACGACCTGTAGGCGGGCATCGAGACGGGTCGGAGTAATGTCGGTGGCGTCAGCGGTCATTTGGCGTAGCGGCCGAAGGGCAAATTGAATCAACAGATAGGTGGCAAGCATCGTGACCAGGCTGCCGACGATGCCCGCCATGGTGAGCTGATCCCGGTATTTGTCCAGCAACCGGAGCGGGGCCCTGACATCGCGAACCACGATCCCGTTCAAACGGGTCCCGTCGCGAAGCCGAACGTCAAAAGCAACGCTCCTGACCGGGATTTTCTGATCCGTTGTCCACGCGACGACATCCGACGAGGCGATCTTGGCGTTGTCGGACACGCGCGCCTGCTGCAACGGTATGGTGGCGGGGTCGAGCCGGACGCCTTTGTCCGGTGCGGAATCCAGGTCGTCAATGACCTGGTTCGGGCCATAGGAGAGGAGACGATCGCCTTTCGGGTCGAACAGCACGAGGGACAAGGCGCGATCGCCCAGCACGGCACTCACCAAGCGGGGCGTGTGCGACTTCACATCGTCCTTGGTCTCGAGTTCGGACGCCAGACGTCGCACGTGGCGGCTGGCCAGTACGACATCCGAGTCGAGCTCCGTCTTGACCTGACGGTCCAGCGCTACATATAGGTAGCACCCCACGAGGACAAAAACGGCAAGTAGCGTGACGCCGAACGACAGGGCCAGCGTTGCGGCAAGGGAACGGCGAATCATGATTCGTCTCGGACCTCGAGCACATACCCTACGCCACGCACGGTATGTATCAGCTTTAGCGCTTGGTCATCATCGATTTTCGACCGTAGCCGGCGGATGGCAACTTCGACGACGTTGGTGTCGCTGTCGAAGTTCATGTCCCAGACATACGAGGCGATTTGCGTACGCGTGAGCACTTCACCTTGTCGGCCCGCGAGCAGTTGTAACAAGGCAAACTCGCGCGGCGTAAGTTCGATCCGATGGCCGGCCCGTTTGACACGCCGGCGCAGCAGGTCGATCTCCAGATCCCCGACGCGCAGCGTTTCCGAGTCTCGCGGAGGCCCCCGCCTGGCAAGCGTACGGACCCTGGCCAGCAGCTCAACGAACGCGAAAGGTTTGACGAGATAGTCGTCGCCCCCGGCCTCGAGGCCGCGAACCCGATCGTGGACGTCGTCCAGCGCCGTGAGAAACAACACGGGCGTTCCCTTGGTCGCGCGAAGGCGTTTGACCACGGCCCATCCGTCCATGACGGGAAGCATGACGTCCAGAATGATGACGTCGTACTCCTCTTCCTGTGCAAGCAGGAGCCCTTGCGCGCCATCGGTTGCCAAATCCAACGAGATGCCGGACTCCTCGAATCCCTTTTTCAGGTAGGCGCCGGTCTTCGGCTCATCTTCAATCAACAGAACGCGCATGCTTTGTCGCCTCGGAATAGGCGCGTCGCGCCGCATTGGCCGACGCTACGCTTGCCCATGATAGCCGAACGCGGAACGCGTCTTGAACGCCATATCGGCGATAGTGCGCTCCGGGCGTTGTGTCGGCGCGTTGTCACGTGCGAGCGGCTTCGCGGCGGCTGACCTGTTGACGAGCCTTGCGGCACGGCGGACGAGCCACGGTGCAAATTCCATTGCCGCCGGTGACCGTTCGCCGCGCACATCAACTCGCGTCACGATCACGAGCCAACGTACATCGCCGCCGTGTCGTTCGTGCTTTGCTGGCTCAGGACTTGCGGTGCCGAGCCAAGGCTCGATGCGCTCGCGGTGTGGGGTTGCGATTGCAGCGTGGCTTCTGCAGCCTGAATGTTGTCCGGATAGTGAGCGTTGCTCGCGGAAGGAACATAGCCAGCCTTCTCCATCTGAACGAGCTCATGCTGAACGCTTGCACGTGTTGTTTGCGATGCCTGAGCAAACGACAGGGCGGGGATGGCGAGCGCGCAAGCGACGATGACGGACTTTACGATCGATTTCATGATGTTTTGCCTCAACGGTTTGGTTGTGAGTGCCAACGCGAACGCTTCGCGCCGGCCGGTCCCGCCGTGACGTTGGCGTCTCAGCGTTGAAGGCATTTTGCGGTGCGGGGGCTGACCCGATCGTTACTGGGAGATTACAAAAATGAAAGGTGTCTGCGGGCGCGGGCAGGAAGCAGGGCGGTGGGGCGGGGAAGGTCCCGGAACGCGAGGGAAGCGGCGTTACCGCGTTGAACCGTTCGACGTTGCCAGCGCAGCGACGCCAAGGCCGATGTACAGCAGACCGGTCACATACTTCCCGGCCCCGGGCTTTGCGCGCCGGCGGGTGAGCGCCTTGCCGATGGTGCGCGCGAGTGCCGCGTAAGTGATGTCGCTCAACGCACCGACGCACACGAGCAATACGCCGAGCGTCGCGATTTGCAGTGGCACATGGCCAGACTCGGGGTTCACGAATTGCGGCAGGAAGGCGGCGATGAAGAGCCCCGTCTTCGGATTGAGCAGATTGACGAGAAAGCCTTTCTTGATCGATGTGCCGAGCATGCGTGCTGGCGGCAGCGGCGCGGTGCCGAGCGCCGCGGGTTGGCTGCGCATGGCCTTCACGCCGAGAAAGATGAGATAGGCCGCGCCGAGCGACTTGATCACGCTGAACAGCAGTGGGGAGGCCAGCAACAGGGCGGTCAATCCGCCCGCCGCGAGGGCAACGTGGACAAGCGTGGCCAGCATCACACCAAAGCACGACGCCAACCCGAAGCGAAATCCCTGGCTGGCGCTCGCCGTCGCGATGTAGATCGTATTCGGTCCCGGAATCGCAACGAGTACGGCGACGGTGACCAGAAAGTAGGGAAGCACGGTGATATCGATCATGGGGCAGAGGGAGTGGCGCGATCGGTGACGCAACCGAAGGCGCGGAAGCATTGACCGGTGTCGCAGGCATGACGGTGCGCTCGGGCATCGTAACATCGTGACGGCTGGCGCAATGGGGGCACGATGGTCTCGTTGGCGTCCTTGCCGGGTCGGCGCGGCGCGACACGACACGGCGCCGTAGCCGACCCAGTGCACGACGCGCCGCAGCGCGTAATACGTTAGATCGACGCTGGCCGGTTGTCAGCCGATGATCAGGCGCCGTGAAACGGTGTGTTGCATGCCGTTGCGGGCCGAAATTCGGAAATGGCGTTACACTTCTAGCGCACGCCCCGCCATCCGGTGGCGGGCGACTCCCCAATTTCGGTCTGTTTGAACGTCAACATGAAGTCCCCTGGTACTGCCTCTGCCACGCCCGCGTGCGACGCTGGCGAATGCGTCGAGCTTGTCGCAACGGCGACCCTGCCGACCCGATACGGCACCTTCACCTCTCACGCGTTTCGCGTCAAGGGCAGCGACAACGAGCACCTCGCGCTGGTCATGGGCGATGTCGGCGGCGATGCGCCCACGCTCGTGCGTCTGCACTCCGAATGCCTGACGGGGGACGTCTTCGGTTCCTATCGCTGCGATTGCGGAGAGCAACTCGATGCGGGGATGCGCAAGATTGCCGAGGAAGGGCGCGGCGTAATGCTGTACCTGCGGGGCCACGAAGGGCGCGGTATAGGCCTGAGCAACAAGATTCGCGCGTATTTGCTGCAGGAACAGGGCCGCGATACCGTCGAGGCCAATCTCGATTTGGGCTTGCCCGACGACGCCCGTGAATACGACTCGGCAGCCGCGATTCTGCGCATTCTCGGCGTGCGTTCGGTGCGCCTTATGAGCAACAATCCGAAGAAGTTCGATACGCTCGCGAAGCACGGCATTCCGGTGTGCGAGCGCGTGGCGCTCGACATCCCGATGCGCGAAGAGAACGAACGCTATATCCGCACCAAGCAGGTCAAGTTCGGGCATTACTTCGAAGAGAACGAGTAAGCCCGTGTCGCGCAGCGCCGCGACGCGCTTCACAATGGACACGCCATCGTGCCCGCGAGGTGGGAGTTAGTCATACGTTTGGCCGAAACGCTCGACCTGTGGCGCGTCCGTTGCGTGCTTCACTTCGAAGGGAACACCGAGCGGCATGGGCAAGTTCCCATCTGGTGTGCGGCGCAGCAATTTGTGCTTGACGTTGCAATTTGGCAGCAGTTACCATCCGCCCTGTCTTCCACTTAAGGGGTTTGTCCGTGAATTCCGATGCCAGTAGTAGTCGACCTTTGATCGACTGATTGCCTGAGGATCCACAGCCATTCCCTGTGCCGCGTCCTCATGCAGGATGCGGTGTCTAGCGCCACCGAACGCTCGCCTTGAGCGTGACCGCTCCGGCGCAATTCCCGCAGAAATTTCACTGTCGTGCCCGTGAGGGGCGTTGTCGTCTTGCGCATGCGTTTGGCATCGCAACGGAGCGCCCGCACCGGCCGGCCGTCCGTGCCGTGCGCGGTAGGGACGATTCGCAGCCATGCGAGGAAATCATGCGCGCTATTCAAACGTTGCAAACTTTTCAGGCTTTCCAGAGCCCACCGACGCTCCCCACCCCGGTGTCGCGTCTGACCATCGTCTGCCTGGCCGATGCCCTTGGGGCATTGCGCAAGCAGATGTTCATCGATCTCACCGCCCTCGGCCTGCGTGCCACGCGCGTCAGCATCACACGCTGGAGCGATCGCGACGAAGCCTCGGCCACCGTCACGCTCGACTGTCCGGCCGCTTCGCGCGCGTCGCTCACTTCACTCGTCATGCGCCTGTCCGGCGAGCGCAGCGTGCGCCGCGTGTACTGGTCCGACGATGCCGCCCGTCACGCTAGCGCTGGCGCCAGGTCCACACACGGCTGATTCCGTCGTCCCTGTCGCAACGGTGTTTCTTGCCAGACAGAGCGCCAGTGCCTGCCGGTGTACCGAATATAAAAACGTAAGGAGTCCAATATGGAAGATGGAAGTAGCCGAATGAGGCCCGTCGGGACCCTGTGCTTGGCACGTAGGGTTCCGACGGGCGATCCCCAAATCTTTTCACCATCACCGACCGCGCGCCGCGCGGCGCGGCTGGGTACGTTCGCGCTTTTTTTTCGGAGACATGACCTCCGGTAGCGCCTGACGAGACCGGCCGGCCGCCATACCCGCGTAAGCCGCGCCAGGAATTCGTCATGAACAAGCACCTTCACTCGCGCCGCAAGCAGCGCGGCTTCGTCGAACGCTCGACATCCTCAGACTTGCCGCCCGTCGGCCCCGACGTCGTTGCCCGGCTCGCCAATGAACCGCTGCAGGACGTCCTGCACACCCTCGACACCGACCTGAAAGGGCTCACGCTCGCCGACGTCGGTCAGCGCCAGACACGCTACGGCCCTAACGAAATCGCGCACGACAAGCCGCCGCACTGGGCGGTGCAATTGTTCGGCGCCTTCAAGAACCCCTTCGTGATGGTCCTGCTGGCGCTCGCCACCGTCAGCTATTTCACCGACGTCTACTTCGCCGACGTCTACTTCGCCGATCCGGGCGATGAAGACTACATGGGCATCTCCATCCTGCTCACGATGGTGACGATCAGCGGCCTGTTGCGCTTTTTCTCCGAGTTCCGGTCGCTGCGCGCGGCCGAGAAGCTCAAGGCGATGGTGCGCACCACGGCCAGCGTTCGCCGCCGTGTGACGGCGACGGGCGAGCCGGAGCGTCACGAGGTCGCCATGCGCGAGCTGGTCGTGGGCGACATCGTGACGCTCCAGGCGGGCGACATGATCCCGGCTGACCTGCGATTGATCGAATCGCGCGACCTGTTCATCAGTCAGGCGGTCCTCACGGGCGAAGCGCTGCCCGTCGAGAAGTACGACACGCTGGGTGCCGTCGCGCAAAAGTCCGCCGAAACGACGGCCGGGCAGGGCAATGCGAACCTGCTCGATCTGTCCAATATCTGCTTCATGGGCACAAACGTGGTCAGCGGCACGGCCACCGGCGTGGTCGTCGCCACGGCGGGCGACACGTATTTCGGCGCGCTGGCAACGAACGTAGTGAGTCACAAGCGGGTCGAGACGAGCTTCGATCGCGGCGTGAATAGCGTGAGCTGGCTGCTCATTCGCTTCATGCTGGTGATGGTGCCGGTCGTCTTCATGATCAACGGTCTGACCAAGGGCGACTGGGTGAGCGCGCTGACGTTCGCGCTGGCCGTGGCCGTCGGTCTGACGCCGGAAATGCTGCCGATGATCGTGAGCGCCAACCTGGCGCGCGGCGCCATGGCGATGTCGCGCCGCAAGGTGGTCGTCAAGCGCCTGAACTCGGTGCAGAACTTCGGTGCCATGGACGTGCTGTGCACCGACAAGACTGGCACGCTTACGCAGGACCGCATCATTCTCGAACAACATCTCGATGTGGCGGGCGACGAGCGCGAAGACGTGTTGCGTCTGGGCTGGCTCAACAGCTATCACCAGAGTGGCCAGCGCAACCTGATCGATGTCGCGATCATCCGCCGTGCCAACGAGATCGGCGAGGCGGTGCAACCGCGCGACTTCGCCAAGATCGACGAATTGCCGTTCGACTTTGTGCGCCGGCGTCTGTCGGTGGTGGTGGCCGACGCGCACGGCGAGCACCTGATGATTACCAAGGGCGCCGTCGAGGAGATGCTGTCCGTCTCCACGCACGTGCAGACCCCCCAGGGCGTGCGCGCGCTCGACGATACGGCCCGTGCCATCCTGCTGGCGCGCGCCGAGGCGTACAACGCCGACGGGTTCCGCGTGCTCGTCGTGGCGACGCGCGACATCCCGGCAAGCGAGACGAAGACGCAGTACAAGACGTCCGACGAAGCGGGGCTGACGGTCTGCGGCTTCCTGACCTTCCTCGATCCGCCCAAGGACTCGGCCGCCCCGGCCATTGCCGCCTTGCGCGAGCATGGCGTGACGGTGAAGGTGCTGACCGGCGACAACCCGATCGTCACGATCAACGTGTGCCGTCAGGTCGGCCTGGAACCCGGCACGCCGCTGCTCGGCACGGACATCGAGCCGATGGACGACGCCACGCTGCGCGAGGCGGTCGGTCGCACGACTGTGTTCGCCAAGCTCGCACCGCTGCACAAGGCGCGCGTGGTCAAGGCCCTGCAGGCCAACGGTCACACGGTGGGCTTCCTGGGCGACGGCATTAACGACGCCCCGGCGCTGCGCGATGCCGACGTCGGCATCTCGGTGGATACCGGTGCCGATATCGCCAAGGAAACCGCCGATATCATCCTGCTCGAAAAGAGCCTGATGGTGCTGGAGGAGGGCGTCATCAAGGGCCGCGAGACCTTCGGCAACATCCTCAAGTACCTGAACATGACGGCCAGCTCGAACTTCGGCAACGTGTTCTCGGTGCTGGTGGCGAGCGCATTCCTGCCGTGGCAGCCGATGCTCGCGATGCAATTGCTCGTGCAGAACCTCGTGTACGACATCTCGCAGATGTTCCTGCCATGGGATCGCATGGATCCGGAATTCCTCAAGAAGCCGCGCAAGTGGGACGCGGGCAACATCCGGCGCTTCATGCTGTGGCTCGGACCGACCTCGTCGGTGTTCGATATCACGACCTATGCGCTGATGTGGACGGTGTTCGGTGCGGGCGCGCTGTATCACGCGCATGGCGGCGATGCGGGGCAGGTCATCATGAACTCGGGCTGGTTCGTCGAAGGGTTGGTGTCGCAGACGCTGGTCGTTCACTTGCTGCGCACGCAGAAGATCCCGTTCCTGCAAAGCACGCCGGCGCTGCCGATCATGCTGTCGACGACGGTGGCGATCGCGCTGGCCTGCTGGCTGCCGTATTCGCCGTTTGCCGAAGCGCTGGGCTTCGTGGCCCTGCCGGGGACGTACTTCTACTGGCTCGCCGCGACCATGCTCGGCTACATCGCCCTCGCCCAAGTGGTGAAGACGATCTACATCCGCCGCTTTGGCCGCTGGTTCTGATCGGGTATCGGCCGCGTCAGCCGAGACGGCCGAATCATTACCGCCATTGATTTCATACAACGCTCCCGCCCGGCCGGGCGGGAGCCGACAATCACACACGCCCGCCCCGCCGCTCGCCGTGCCGGGGCGGCACACGTAAGCAAGAGAACGACTCATGAAGAAGCAACTGATGTCTCTGGCGCTGCTCTGTCCGCTCAGCGCCTTCGCTGCCCATCCGCTGGTGTCCGACGATACCGGCACACAGGGCGACGGCAACTGGCAGTTCGAGACCAATGGCGAAGTGACGTCCAAGCAGCCGGAAATCGGCCGCCAGACGCTCTGGAACAGCACGCTCACCCGAGGGGTGGGAGAGACGCTCGATCTGTATGTCGACGTGCCCTATACGCACCTTCAAAACCGCTCGGACGCCGCAGGCAATGGTGTCGGCGATGTGGAGACGGGCGCCAAGTGGCGGATGTACGACGACGGGGCGTTCAGCATCGGCCTCAAGCCGTACCTGAGCTTTCCGACGGGCAACGACCAGCGCGGGCTTGGCAGCGGTCGGGTGAACGCCGGGGCGACCTTGCTCACGCAATACGAGATCGACAAATGGACGTTTCTGTTCAACGCCGGGGCCGCTTATCAGCCGAACCGCCAAGGCGATCGCCAGTCATTGTGGAAGGTTTCAGGGGCGGTGCTGTATCGCGTGTTGCCGACAACGCAGCTTATTCTGGATGTGGGCGCTTCGCAGAACCCCGACTTCACGCAGCGGACGCACCCGGCGTTCATGATTCTCGGTGCGATTTACAGCCCGAAGTCGTGGCTGGATCTGGACGTCGGCTATCGACGCGGCCTCAATCCGCAGACGTATGACTATTCCTGGATGGGCGGGATGACCGTGCGCTGGTAAGGCGAACCGCCGTTCGGTCCGCCGGCGAGACGAGCCACGCTGGGGTGCGGCGGCGCATCGGGAAATGCCGCCGTCGGGGAGCGGGCAAGGAGTGGGGTGATAACTTTGCAGTATAATTTTTTTTCAAAGTCATTGTCCGGGCGCGCTGCGTCGCTTACTTGCTTTCTTCCATGCCCAAATCGTCGCCGTCCAAGGCGCTCACCGTTACCAATCCGGCCTGTCTCATCGACGGTTCCGACACCGAATTCCGGCATCTGATCAATGGTCTGTTGCCGTTCGCCGCGCGCCTGCTGTCCGTGCGCGACGGCTTTGGCAGCCTGATCGGCCTGACCGGCATTCAATACTCGCTGCTGCAGTCGGTCGTGCACCTGTCGTCGCTCGCGGATGTCACCGTCAATCAACTGGCGGACCATCTGCACCTGTCCGGGGCCTTCGTGACCATCGAGACGAACAAGCTCAAGGCGCTCAAGCTGATCGACAAGCGTCAGAACCCGGAAGACCGGCGCAAGATGAGCCTGACGGTGACGGCCGCCGGTGCCAAACTGCTCCACGAACTGACACCATCGCAGCAACGCATCAACGACGTGCTGTTCGACGGCGTGACGCGCACCGAATTCAAGGTGCTGTGCGCCGTGGTCGATCGGCTCGTTGCCAACGGCGACCGCGCCACGCTCGATCTGGGGCACCAGTTGGCGACGCGCGACAAGCGCTAGGCGCAGCACACCCTGGCCTCGCTCAGTGCGCGGCCCACTGGATCGTGTTCAGATCGACGCCATCCTGATACATATCCCATAGCGGACTCATCTCGCGCAACTTGCCGACGGTGCCGCGCACCTGCTCGATCACGCTGTCCACTTCCGCCTCGGTCGAGAAGCGTCCCAACGTGAAGCGGATCGAGCTGTGTGCGAGTTCGTCGCTGCGCCCGAGCGCCCGCAGCACGAAAGACGGTTCGAGCGAGGCCGACGTGCACGCCGAGCCCGACGACACCGCCACGCCCTTGATACCCATGATGAGCGATTCACCTTCCACGAAGTTGAAGCTCACGTTCAGGTTGTGCGGCACGCGACGTGTCATGTCGCCATTGACGTACACCTCTTCCATCGTCTGCAGGCCCGCCAGCAGACGGTCGCGCAGCACGCGAACGCGCGCGGCCTCCGCCGCCAGTTCGCACTTTGCCAGCCGGAACGCTTCGCCCATCCCCACGATCTGATGCGTCGGCAACGTGCCTGAGCGCATGCCGCGTTCATGTCCGCCGCCGTGGATCTGTGCCTCGATACGAATGCGCGGCTTGCGGCGCACGTACAGCGCGCCAATGCCTTTCGGGCCGTAGAGCTTGTGGGCGGTGACCGTCATCAGATCGACTTTCAACGTTTGCAGGTCGATCGGAATCTTGCCCGCGGCCTGCACGGCGTCGCAGTGAAACACGATGCCGCGCTCGCGGCACAACTCGCCTATCTCCGCGATGGGCTGAATCACGCCAATTTCATTGTTGACCATCATCACCGACACCAGGATGGTGTCTGGGCGCAGGGCGGCGCGCACCGTCTCGACGGTAATCAACCCGTCCTCCTGCACGTCGAGATAGGTGACCTCGAATCCTTGCCGTTCCAGCTCGCGCAGGGTATCGAGCACCGCCTTGTGCTCCGTCTTCACGCTGATGATGTGCTTGCCCTTGCCACTGTAAAAGCTCGCGGCGCCCTTGATCGCGAGGTTGTTGCCTTCGGTCGCGCCCGACGTCCAGACGATCTCGCGCGGATCGGCCCCGAGGAGCGCGGCGACATGCTCGCGCGCGGTTTCCACGGCTTCCTCGGCCGTCCAGCCGTAGCTATGGCTGCGTGAGGCCGGATTGCCGAAATTGACGTTCAGGTACGGCACCATGGTCTCGACCACGCGCGGATCGACCGGGGTCGTTGCACTGTAGTCCATGTAGATGGGGGCTTCGAAAAGCGACGGCGTGATCGACGGCATAGGGGACTCCGAATCGTCCGGTGGACATCATGAATTGCGGCCGAGTGTAGCACCGCGTGTCTCGCGTTTCGTCCTCTCCCACATTGAAAAAAGGGTTTCATGCGGTCGGTTTTGGCGGTCGTTTGCCTCGGGTAAACGCGATAGGTTGTGCGCAATGCAGTGGTACATCGCGGCCGGAAATTTCGTTGAAAACCCAATGCCATCAAGGCTTCTGCCCGTCTTTTGTGCGTCAACGCACCATCGAGATGCCCATGCACCGATACCGCTCTCAGGGTTTACCTTGCTTGATTAGCTAATTTTGTTAACGTTCAATAATGACTAACAAACAAAGCTAAGTGAAAAAGATGGTTGGGTGGGTGAGGCGATGACGTCGAGATCGCTTCACCCGTCTGGCCGGCTTTCAAAGGAGGTAGCCGTGAACCAGGTATCGACCGCAGTGCCGACTCAGGAGGACGAGGCGCGACAGTTTCGTCGCACGCTCGCCATGTTCGCCACCGGCGTGGCTGTCATCACCGCGCCGCGTGCCGAAGGGCCGCCCGTCGGCATCACCGTGGCGTCGTTCAATTCGGTCTCGCTGGCGCCGCCGCTGATCCTGTTCAGCGTCGATCGGCGCTGTCTGAGCCTCGGCGACCTGTGCGCCGCGGGGCGCTACACCGTGAACGTGCTGGACGAGAGCCAGCGCGAGACATCGAACCGCTTCGCCGCCGCCCGCGGCAACAAATGGGACGGCGTGAGTTTCGACGGGGTCGGCATTGGCCGTCTGCCGGGCGCGCTGGCCGCCTTCGAATGCGAGGCGCACGCCCAGCACGACGGCGGCGATCACGTGATTTTTGTCGGACGCGTGGTGCGCCATACGGCGCGGCACGACGGCCGTCCGCTTATTTTCTTCGGCGGGCAGTACCGCTCGCTCGACCCCACGCCGGTCGCGGCGTGAGTTTCCCAGGATTTCAGGAGAGAGTCATGGTTAAGAACGGTAGTCAACATATCGGCCAATTGCGCGATGGCCGCGAGGTATACATCGACGGCAAGTCCGTGGGCGACGTGACCACCCATCCGGCGTTTCGCAACTCCATTCGCAGCTACGCAAGTCTGTACGATTTCCAGGCGCGTCCCGAGAACCTCGAGGCGATGACGTTCGCGTCGCCGGACACGGGCAATCGCGTCTCGCGCATCTGGCAATTGCCCACGAGCTACGGCGAGCTGGTGCAGCGCCGCGAGATGCTCGAAGCGTGGAGCGAACTGCATTACGGCTTCATGGGGCGCTCGCCAGATCACGTGGCGTCATGCCTGTCGGGCATGGTCATGGGCATCGACGTCTTCGAACAATACGACACTCGGCGCGCGGGCGCGTTGCGAGACTACTACAAGTACGCCCGCGACAACGACCTGTTCCTGACCTACGTGATTGTCAATCCGCAGGCCAACCAGTCGAAAGCCGCCCACGAGCAGGAAGACAAGTATCTTGCCGTCGGCATCGTAGATCAGGATCACGAGGGCATTACGGTGCGCGGCGCGAAGATGCTCGCCACCAGCGGCATCATGGCCAACGAGGTCTTTTGCAGTTGCATCCAGCCGCTCAAGGCAGGCGACGAGATGTACGCGCTGTCATTTGCCATTCCGATGAATTCCAAGGGCCTGCGTGTGTTGTCGCGCAAGTCGTACGAAGGCAACGCCACGTCGGTATTCGACAACCCGCTCGCGTCGCGCTTCGACGAAAACGACGCGGTGCTGTACTTCGACGACGTCAAAGTGCCGTGGGAGCGCATCTTCGTCGCCGGCGATACGGCCATGTGCGCGAAGCAGTTTCACGCCACGCCCGCCCATAGCTACCAGAACTACCAGTGCCAGGTGCGGCTGATGGTCAAGCTGCGCTTCCTTGTGGGCATCGCCTTGCGCATTACCGAAGTGAACGGCACCAACGCCTTTCCGCAAGTTCGCGAGACGCTGGGACAACTGGCAGCGGAGGCGGCGATGGTCGAGGCCTGGGTGCACGGCATGGAGGCGAAGGGCCACATGGAGAATGGCTACTACGTGCCGGACCGCGGCCTGCTCTATGGCTCGCAGGTGCTCACGCAGCAGCTCTACACGAAGGTGCTCAGCACGCTTCGCGAACTGGCGGGCGGCGGCATGATCATGTTGCCGTCGAGCATTCACGACTTCGAAAACCCGATGCTCGCCAGCATCATTGAGAAGACGCAGAAGTCGCCGGTGGTCGACGCGGAGGAACGGGTCAAGTTCTTCAAGCTCGCCTGGGATGCTGTCGGCTCCGAGTTTGCGTCGCGCCACAACCAGTACGAGATGTTCTATGCCGGCGCCACTTTCGTGACCAAGGGCCACGCCTACCGCACGTACGACTGGCCGAAGGCCACGCGTCTGGTTGACAACCTGCTCGGCACCTACTCGCTCTCGGACGAGATCGTCCGACAGCCGGTCGCGGCCTGACCTACATCCACCTCCCCCTCCACACGACAACGGCATTACCCGCCACAGCCAGAGACACAGACAAGGAGTTCCCATGGCGATCAACAAGCTGCATGACGAGTTTCACACCATCGATATGAAGGACGGTTGGGAAGTGCCGCCGGGCTACCCACCGGGCATCGAACAGAAGATCCTCGCGGGCTCGCTCGACGAGCAGAATCGCGCGGGCAGCCGCACGCGCCTGTTGCGCTTCGCGCCGGGCATCTACACCAAGGCGCCGTTCGTGCATACCTATTGGGAAGAGGTCTACCTGGTCACGGGCGATCTGACGGTCGGCAACGACGCGCAGGGCGAGGGCGGCGAAGCATTCGCGCCGAACACCTATGCCTGCCGTCCGCCGGGTGCGTTTCATGGTCCGTTCAAGTCGAACGACGGCTGCCTGCTTCTCGAAATTCACTACTACGACCCGGCCTGACACGTTCAAGGCAGGGCATCGGGCGCGGCAGCCCTCAGGGCGTTGCCGCGCCTTCCGGAGACCGTTTCACCCACACGAACCTCTACAGGCTATCGGGAACACATCATGGTTACGTTTCGCGCAAGTCGTATTACGTCAATGGCTGCACTGGCGCTTGCCGCCGCTCTCGCCACGCCCCTTGCCGCTCGGGCGCAGCCCGGCAAGATGAGCGACGGGGTGGTGAAGATCGGCGTGCTCACCGACATGTCGTCGATCTTCTCCGATATCGGCGGCAAGGGGTCAGTGATTGCCGCGCAAATGGCTGTCGACGACTTTGGCGGGAAGGTCAATGGCGTGCCGGTCAAGGTCATTTCGGCCGACCATCAGAACAAGACCGACGTGGCGGCGACGATCGCCCGCGACTGGTTCGACAACCAGCACGTCGACGTGGTCGAGGATCTGTTGCCGTCGTCCGTGGCGCTGGCGGTCGCCAATGTCGCCAAGGCCAAGCATCGCATCGCCATCGTGACCGGCGCTGGCACCACGCGGCTGGTGAACGAGGACTGCTCGCCGTACACCGTTCAGTATTCGTACGATACCTATTCGTTTGCGTCGAACACAGTCAAGGCGATGACGCGCAGCGGCGACAACAGCTGGTATTTCCTCACGGTCGATTACGCGCTGGGCGCGTCGCTCGAGAAGGACGCCATCGACGCCCTGCAACACGCGAACGGCAAGGTCGTGGGTCGCGTCAAGCATCCGCTCAATTCGTCGGATCTGTCGTCGTACCTGCTTCAGGCGCAGGCGTCTCGCGCCAAGGTGATTGCGCTGGCCAACGCCGGGGCGGACACGGTCAACGCCATCAAGACGGCTCGCGAATTCGGCATCAGCGGCCCGGGCAAGCAGAAACTCGCGGGGCTGCACATGTTCATCAGCGACATTCACAGCCTGGGGCTTGAGGCCGCGCAGGGCATGACGTTGACCACGGCCTTCTACTGGGACCGTGACGACGCGTCGCGTGCCTGGGCACAGCGCTTCTTCGCGAAAACCGGCAAGATGCCGACGCTCGTCCACGCCGGCACTTACTCGTCGGTCATGCACTACCTGCAGGCCGTGCAGCGCACCGGCACCGACGATGCCGATACCGTCATGGCGTCGATGAAACAAGCGCCCGTCAATGACTTCTTCGCCAAGGGCGGCCAGATTCGCCCGGACGGTCTGATGGTGCACGACATGTATCTCGTCGAAGTGAAGTCGCCCAAGGCGTCGACGAAGCCCTGGGATTACTACAAGGTTCTGCAGACGATCCCCGCCAACGAGGCATTCCGCCCGCTCGCCCAGAGCCAGTGTGCGTTCGTCAAGAAGTGAAGTCAGGTAGTCAGGCCATGACGGGAGTCGGCAAGATGAATCTCATGCATTTCGTTGTACAGACGGCGAACGGAGCCGTCGATCGCGATATCGTCATCAAACAGCTCGTGGTCGCGGGCTGGACGGGGCGGGACGCCGAAGCGATGGAGCATCACATCCGTGAGCTCGAGGTGCTCGGTGTGAAACGCCCGGCGGCCACGCCGATGTTCTACCGCGTGTCGAGCGATCGGCTTACCACGCAGGCGCATATCGAGGCCAGCGGACGCGCCAGCAGCGGCGAGGTCGAGTTTCTGCTCGTGCGCAGCGGGGGCGAGACGTACGTGGGGGTGGCGTCGGACCATACGGACCGCGACGTGGAAACGTATGGCGTGACGGTCTCGAAGCAGATGTGCGAGAAGCCGTGTGCAACGGTGCTCTGGCCGCTGGCCGACATCGAGGCGCATTGGGATCAGCTTGTGCTGCGCAGCTACGCCAACATCGGCGGCGAGAAAGTGCTGTATCAGCAGGGCCCGGTGACGGCGATGCGCTCGCCGCAGGATCTGCTCGCGCGTTTCGTCGAGGCGGGCGGGCGCTTCGAGGACGGAACGGCCATGCTGTGCGGCACGCTCGCGGCGATCGGTGGCATCCGGGCGGCCGAGCGCTTCGATTTCGAACTCGAGGATCCCGTGCTCGACCGTCGTCTGCAACACGGTTACGGCATCACGCCGCTACCGGTGGTGGGGTGAGCGCATGCATCACGACGACATCATTCTCGAAACTCGGCAGCTCACCAAGGCGTTTCGTGGGTTCACGGCCGTAGGCGGCGTCGATCTGAAGGTCCGGCGCGGGGCGATTCATGCGCTCATCGGCCCGAACGGCGCGGGCAAGACGACGTGCTTCAACCTGCTGACCAAATTTCTGACGCCAACGTCGGGCCAGATTTTCTATCGCGGCGAGGACATTACGCGCCTCGCGCCGGCGGCCGTCGCGCGGCGCGGCATGATCCGCTCGTTCCAGATTTCTGCGGTGTTCGGGCACCTGTCGGTCATCGAGAACGTGCGCGTTGCGCTGCAACGCGCCACCGGCCAGTCCTATCACTTCTGGCGCAGCGCACGTGCACTGGGCGACCTGGATGCGCGCGCGATGGCCTTGCTCGACGAAGTGGGCATCGCGGCTTACGCCAATGCGTTGACCGTGTCGCTGCCGTATGGTCGCAAGCGCGCGCTGGAAATCGCCACCACCCTGGCCATGGAGCCGGACGTCATGCTGCTCGACGAACCTACCCAGGGCATGGGGCATGAGGACGTCGACCGCGTGGCGGCGCTCATCCGGCAGGTCGCGACCGGACGCACCGTGCTGATGGTGGAGCACAACATGAAGGTCGTGTCGGGCATTGCCGACACGATCACCGTCTTGCAACGCGGCGAGATCCTGGCCGAAGGCGACTACGCAACGGTCACCGCCGACGCTCGCGTGCGCGAAGCCTACATGGGCTCGGCGGACGCCACTTTGGAAGGAGCGCACGCATGAAGGCATACGAATCTTCTCTCGTCGCCGCCAGTGTCCCAGCGCTGGCGGTGACTGGCTTGCAGGCGTGGTATGGCGAATCGCACATCCTGCATGGCGTCGATCTGGTGGCGGGGCAAGGGGAGGTCGTCAGCCTGTTGGGCCGCAACGGCGCGGGACGCAGCACGACGCTGCGCGCTATTCTCGGGCTCACGGATAGCCGCGACGGCTCGGTGCGCGTCTTCGGGCGCGAGACCATCGGCTTGCCGACGCGCAAGATCGCACGGTGCGGCGTGGGTTTTTGCCCCGAGGAGCGCGGCATCTTCGCCAGTCTGTCGTGCGAGGAAAATTTATTGCTGCCGCCGATTCTGACACCGGGCGGTGTCGCCGACGGAAATGCGGGCATGTCACTTGACGAGATCTACGCGATGTTCCCGAATCTGGCGCAGCGCCGACACAGTCCGGGCACGCGTCTGTCGGGCGGCGAGCAGCAGATGCTGGCCGTCGCACGGATTCTGCGCACCGGCGTGCGCCTTTTGCTGCTCGACGAGATCTCCGAGGGGCTGGCGCCCGCCATCGTTCGCACGCTCTCCCGCATGATCGAGACGCTCAAGTCGCGCGGTTACACGATCGTGCTCGTCGAGCAGAACTTCCACTTCGCCGCTCCGCTTGCCGAGCGCTTCTATGTGATGGAGCACGGGCGCATCGCGCTGCAATTCGACGCCGCCCAGTTGCCCGCCCACACACAGACGTTGCAGACGCTTCTCAATGTGTAACTCGCTCTGAAGGCCATTGCCGTGAATCCTTTCGATATTCCTCTACCGGCGTTGCTCAGCCAACTGATGCTCGGTCTGGTCAACGGTTGTTTCTATGCCGTGCTGAGCCTGGGCCTGTCGGTCATCTTCGGCCTGCTCAACGTCATCAACTTCGCGCACGGGGCGCTCTTCATGCTCGGCGCACTCGTCGCGTGGATGGGTGGCCAGTATCTCGGGCTGAACTACTGGACGATGCTGGTGCTCGCGCCACTGGTCGCCGGCACGCTCGGCGCGGCCATCGAGCGTGGGCTGCTCTCACGCATTTACCAACTCGATCATCTGTACGGTTTGCTGCTCACCCTGGGGCTCACGCTCGTCATCGAGGGGCTTGGCCGGTCGGCCTACGGCGTGTCGGG
The DNA here is from genome assembly GCF_902459665.1 of Pandoraea cepalis. Lineage (GTDB taxonomy): Bacteria > Pseudomonadota > Gammaproteobacteria > Burkholderiales > Burkholderiaceae > Pandoraea > Pandoraea cepalis. The sequence continues at coordinate 127,345 of NZ_CABPSL010000015.1, forward strand.
CATGTCGTTCGATGCGCCGGCACTGCTGGCCGGTGCCACGCGTCTGCCGTTCATGGTGTTGCCGAACTATCGGGCGTGGGTGGTGGTCGCGTCGCTTGCCATTTGCGCACTCACGTGGTTCGTCATCGAGCGCACGCGCATCGGGGCGCTGTTGCGCGCCGGTACCGAGAATGCGCGGCTCGTCGAGACGTTCGGCGTGAACGTGCCGCTCATGGTCACGCTCACGTATGCGTTCGGCGCCGCGTTGGCGGCGTTCGCGGGCGTGCTGGCGGCGCCCATCATGCAGGTCTCGCCGCTCATGGGGCAGCCGATGATCGTGACGGTCTTCGCCATCGTGGTGATCGGCGGCATGGGGTCGATCGCCGGGTCTGTGCTGACCGGTCTTGTCCTCGGGGTGCTCGAGGGGTTAACCAAACTCTGGTACCCGGAGGCTTCGGCCACGGTCGTGTTCGTGATCATGGCGCTCGTTCTGCTCGTGCGCCCGCATGGTCTGTTCGGTGGTTATGCCTACAAGTGAGTCGTCGATGATGCGTCAATACCGTTTCGATCTTGTGTTGCTCGTGATACTGGCCGCGCTGCCGGCCCTCGGGGTGTATCCCGTGTTCGCGATGAAAGTCCTGTGCTTTGCGCTGTTTGCATGCTCGCTCAACCTGGTGCTCGGCTATACGGGGCTGCTGTCGTTTGGTCACGCCGCGTTTTTCGGCGGGGCGGCGTACTTCGCCGGTTACGTCATGCGGGATCTGGCAGCGACGCCGCTCGTGGGCGTGCTGACCGGGGTCGCGACCGGCGCTGTGTTCGGGCTGATTTTCGGCTTGTTCGCGATCCGGCGGCAGGGCATCTACTTCGCCATGATTACGCTCGCCTTCGCTCAGATGTTTTATTTCTTTTGCCTGCAAGCGCCGTTCACGGGCGGTGAGGATGGATTGCAGGGCGTGCCTCGTCAGGTACTTTTCGGCCTGTCGCTGGACCATGACATCACGCTCTATTACGTGGTGCTGGGCGTGGTAGCCGCCACGTTCGCGCTGATCTCGCGAATCATCGCGTCGCCCTTCGGACGTGTGCTGGCGGCGATCAAGGAAAATGAGCCGCGTGCCATCTCTCTTGGCTACGAGGCCGCGCGTTTCAAACTACTGGCGTTCGTTCTCTCGGCGGCGATCGCCGGCCTTGCCGGTGCCCTCAAAACGCTCGTGCTCGGGTTTGCCACGCTCTCTGACGTGCATTGGTCGCTCTCGGGATCGGTCATTCTGATGACGCTCGTCGGCGGTATGGGCACGCGCTTCGGCCCGGTGGCGGGGGCGCTGCTCATCGTCTCGTTGGAGACGAAGCTCGGGGACATCGGCAACTGGCTGGTGCAAGCGACCGGGTGGCAGGCATTCTCCGGATTGGGCTCGATGGTGAGCGTGGTGACGGGGGGGATTTTCGTGCTCTGCGTACTCTTGTTTCGCCGTGGTCTCGTGGGAGAATGGCTCGTCTGGCAGCAGCGCTGGCGGGGGCGCCGCGGCTTCGGCGCTCGCCCGGCGGCGCTCACCAGCGGGGCCGAAGGGTAGGGGCGAGGGGGCCGGTGGGGCGATGTCCCATGAGTGCCTGCCGATGTGGGCTGGCACGACGGGGTCTCAGGGCTTCGGCGCAGCATAAGATGCCTATGAAAGCCATGTTAAACTGGTTCGCGATAGTTGCAGGCGGCACCCGGTGCCGCCTGACCCGTTCCTGCAGCGCTTCCCCCGTCGAATGCGACTCACCGACCACACCGATTACAGTTTGCGCACTCTGATCTACGTCGCGGTTCACCCCGACGAGTTGGTGCACGTGCAGGCCGTGGCCGATGCGTTCGACATCCCCAAGAACCACCTCGTGAAGATCGTGCAGAAGCTCGGCCAACTGGGCTACTTGCACACGGTGCGCGGGCGCTCGGGCGGGATTCGACTGGGACGCGCACCGGAGCGCATCGGGCTTGGCGAAGTGGTGCGGGCGATGGAGCCCGACTTCGCGATGGTCGAGTGCTTCCACCAAGGCGATAACGCCTGTGTCATCACGTCGGCGTGCAACCTGCGCGGCGTGCTGGGCGAGGCATTGCGCACCTACTTTGCGGTGCTAGACCGCTACACGTTGGCCGATCTGGTCGGCCAACCCGCCGAGTTACGTCGCTTGCTCGGGGATGCGGTGGCCGCGGTGATCCCGGTGGCGGACATCAAGGTCAAACGACGCGTCACCGAATCGTCCTCCTGAATCGTCCTCCTGAATCGCCTTGGGGGAACACGTCGGTTCCCTGGCGTATTTCCCCTGTTCGCGATCAAGCCCGACTGCGCACCAAGCGCAACCCGCTCGCAAGACAGCCTGCGGCCGAGAATGCCGCACCCCATGCCAACGCCCACAACGAACCCTGGGCGCCAGCGATGCCCAACGCCAGGGCCACGAGCGCGGCGCCCGTCGCTTGCCCCAGCAGTCGCGACGTTCCCACCATGCCGCTTGCCCCGCCACTGCGCTCCGGCGGTGCGCTGTGCATGAACGCCTTCAGATTCGGCGACTGGAAGAAACCAAACCCCAGACCGCACAACGCCATCCGCCAGCCGATATCCCACAGCTGCGCGTGTTCGGGCATGATCGCCAGCAACCCCATGCCCGCGCTCAGCATTGCCAGGCCAATCGCGCCCAGCGCGCCGGGCGGATAACGGTCGGACAAGCGTCCCGCCAAGGGTGCAATCGCGGCCACGAAAAACGGCCAGGGCGTCATCAGAAAACCTGTCTCGATAGGACTGCGATGCAGCACGTTCTCGAAATAGAACGGTAACGACACGAGTCCCAGCCCCTGCGTCGCAAACGCACAGATGGCCGTGAGCGTAGAGAGCGCAAAGGCGGGCAGACGCAGCAAGTCGACCGGCAGCATCGGCGCGCGATGGCCACGCTCACGGCGAATCAGGGCCCAGCCAAACACAATCGCGCCCACGAAGCACGTCACCGTCAGACGCCAATCGGCCCGTTGTGCACTCTGACTCAGCGCGAAAATCAGCAGCGCAAACGTCGCCACATTGAGCAACGCGGCGATCATGTCCGGCTTGTGCGCGCTGCGCGGTGTGTCAGGCAGGTTGCGGCGCGAGAACGCCAGCGCCAGCAACGCCGTCGGCACGTTGATCAGGAACAGCCACGGCCAGCTCCCGAACGCGAGGACGAGCGACGCCAACGTTGGCCCGATGGCGAACGAAATACCGACGATCAGCGCGTTCAGGCCCACACCGCGCCCAAGTTGATGCGCCGGATACAGGAACCGGATAAGCGCGATGTTCACGCTCATGACCGCAGCAGCCCCCACGCCCTGCAAGACGCGAGCGCCTGCGAGAAAGCCGAGCGTCGGCGACAGGGCGCACAGCAGCGACGCCACGAGAAACACCACCACGCCCGACATGAAGACGCGTTTGTGGCCGACGCGCTCGCCGAGCGAAGCGAAGGGAAGCAGGGTCGCCACCATCGCCAATTGGTACGCGTTCACGATCCAGACCGATGCCGACGGCGTCGTTTTTAGATCGAGTGCCATCTGCGGCAGGGCCGTGTTGGCGATCGCCGTGTCGAGACTGGCGAGCGAGACGGCGAGCAGAATCGCCGTCATGGCAAGGCCGCGCCCGGTGGCGGGCGGCTCGTGCGTGTGCGCCGCCGCTGGGGCGCTGGCCGCCGCGGTATCGGCGATCGGGGGCAGGGACGACATGACGGATCAGCCCTCGGCCAGAATCTGACGAATGGCCTGTTCGAACACTTCCGGCGGTTGTCCGCCGCTCACGAGATGGCGGTTGTTGAAGATGATCGCCGGCACCGACTGGATGCCGAGATTCTGGTAGTGGCGCTCAAGCGCGCGCACCTGCTCCGCATACTCGTCGGAGGCGAGAATCTCGCGCGCACGCGCCGTGTCGAGGCCGGCTTGCCGCGCGGCGTCGACGAGCACTTCCGGGTCGCTCGTGCGCTTGCCCTCGACGAAGTAGGCGCGCAACAGCGCTTCCTTCAGGGCGAGCTGCGTGTCGTTGCCGACGGTCTGTGCCCAGTGCAGCAGACGATGCGCGTCGAACGTGTTGTAGGCGTGCGTGCGCAGGTCCATGCGCATCGGGAACCCTTCGGCCGCCGCCCGCGCGCCAATGTTGGCCTGATTCTGTGCCAACTGTTCCGGCGACAGGCCGTACTTGCGCGACATGTAATCGGCGAGCGGAACGCCATCGACCGGCATGTCGGGATTGAGTTCGAAGGGGCTGAAATGTAGGTCGGCGTCGACCTCGTCGCCCAGACGGCCGAGGGCCGTCTTCAATGAGGCGAGGCCGATGGCGCACCAGGGACAGGCGACATCGGAGACAAAATCGATCTTGAGTGTGGCGGGCATGGTCTGTCTGCGCGGTGGTGGCGCGCGCAATGAAAAACGCGTCGCCTTGCGCGACGCAACACGGGCAATCGTCGCATAAATCGGTGAATCTCGCCGGAGACCGCCCGGGCGGCGCCGCAAGCCTTTATTCATGCGGCATTCGGGGCGTAGGTGAGGCGGTTGCCTGAAGCGTGGAGTGTTTTGACTGTCGGAATGATTGTTTCGTCTGGTGAATCTTTGGCTGGCTGTTGACCTGCGGTCTGTGGCAATGCGATATCGTGTGGGGCATTCATTCACGTGGATCTTCACTGCCTCATGTCCAACGACGTTCACTTCTATGACCCGGCCAAGGGTCACGGTCTGTCTCACGATCCGTTCAAGGCGATTGTCGCGCCGCGCGTCATCGGCTGGATCTCCAGCAGCGATGCGCACGGCCGGGTCAACCTCGCGCCCTACAGCTTCTTCGGCGCTTTTGCGACGTTCCCGCCGATCGTCGGCTTTTGCAGCGAGGGCTACAAAGACTCGATTGCCAACATCGAAGCCACGCGCGAGTTCGTCTGGAATTTCACGAGCAAGTCGCTCGTCGCGCAGATGAACCGAACGTCGGCCCCCGTGCCGCACGACGTCGACGAGTTCGAACTGGCAGGGCTGACGAAGGCCTCCGGCGTCAATGTGGACGTACCGCATGTGGCCGAGTCGCCCGCCTCGCTCGAATGCAAGTTGCTGCAGATCGTGCGCCTGCACAATCTCGACGGCAAGCCGATGGACAACTGGCTCGCCCTGGGGCAGGTCGTCGGCGTGCACATCCGCCGCGAGTATCTGCGCGAAGACGGCATCTTCGATACGGCGAAGGCGCATCCGGTGATGCGCGCGGGTTATCTCGGCGACTATGCAGAGATCGGACCGATGTTCGATTTGCGTCGCCCAAAGGCCTGAACGGCGTCGCCATCGCGTGCCGCCGCGTCCGCGGCGGCGCGGGAACCTGAAAAGGGCGCAGCGAAGCCATCGTTGTCGCCCCGTGGGCCTGTCTAGGGGGAATTACCGATCCAGCGATTCGCGACATTGCATACAATGTTTACAAAATTCGCCTGATGTTAGTGGGTAATCTCGTAAATATTAAAACATTGCATACAATGTCGTCTGCGCCGCTCACCCTGTCCTCGGCCGATGTCTACCTGGCCATCAAGACCTCGTTGGCCGAACATGAGTACGCCGCGGGGCAGTATCTGCGTGAGACCCAACTGGCGGAGCGCTTCGGCGTGAGCCGCACGCCGGTGCGCGAGGCCTTGCGCCGGCTTGATGCGGAGGGCTGGGTCGAAGCGGTGCCCAACTACGGCGTACGTGTGCGGGCGTGGACCGAGCAGGACGCGCGCGAGATTTTCGAGGCTCGGTTGCTGATCGAGCCGTATCTGGCGGGGCGTGCGGCGCAACGGGCGACCGACGACGATGTCGCTCGGCTGCGCGAACTGGCCGTGACGATGTTCGACATTGCGCGCGAGCCGCCGACGGCGGCGCTGACCGAACGCTGGTTTGCGCTTAACGATGCCTTCCACGCGATCATCAGCGGCGGCGCGGGCAACGGCCGCCTCGACCGCTCGCTCAAATCGATGAAAGAGACGCCACTCGTCAAGTGGACGTTCGACACCTACAACCCCGAAGACCGCGAGCGCAGCGCACGACAGCACCTCGAAATTGTCGACGCGTTTGCACAGCGCAACGGCGTCTGGGCCGAGGCGATCGTGCGCTGCCATATCGCGGCGGCACAGAGCGTGGTGCTGGGCCGTGCGTCACGCACGCCGGCGGGCGACACCGTCGCGCCCGGGTTGGCAGGGAATTAGCCGGTTCCATCAGCAGTACCCGAAAACATCACGTCGATGACGACGGAGGAGACAGCGCATGTTGAGTTCGATAAACGCGGGGCCCCGGCTGGACCGGCTGCCCATTTCTGGGTTCCATCGCCGGATCCTGTGGCTGATCGGGGGCGGCATGTTCCTCGATTCCTTCGACATCTATCTGGCCGGCGGCGTGCTGGGGGCCCTGGCCAAGAGCGGATGGTCGACGATGCAGCTCAACGCCACGTTTCTGTCGGCGACCTTCGTCGGCATGCTGCTCGGGGCGTTGACGGCGGGTGTGCTGGGCGACCGAAAGGGGCGCAAGTTCACCTATCAGTTCAACCTGGCGATCTTTGGTCTGGCGTCGCTCGCCGGTGCATTCGCGCCCAACATGACGTGGCTGATCGTCTGTCGCTTCTTCATGGGGCTTGGGCTTGGCGCTGAGATCGTGGTTGGCTACGGCTCGCTCGGTGAATTCGTGCCGCCCGCGGTGCGCGGCAAGTGGTCAGCGTACCTGTCGCTGATCACGAATTCGGCGTTGTTCTTCTCGACGTTCCTCGGTTATCTGATCATTCCCTCGATGGGCTGGCGCGCGATGTTCGCGATCGTGGGCGTGGGCGCGTTGGTCATGTGGTTCGTGCGCGCCAAGATGCCCGAGTCGCCGCGCTGGCTGGAATCGAAGGGACGTTTCGACGAGGCCGACGCGATCCTGCGTGCGGCCGAAGCCGAGTCGGCGCGCGGCGGCGTATTGCCCCCGGTGCGCCAGATGCCGCCGGTCGTCACGCGACCCACCACGCTGCTGGACTTGTTTACACCTTCGCAGATTCGTCGAACGGTGGTGGCGATCTGCGTGCAGATCGGTGTCAACGTGGTGATCTACGGTTTCATTGTCTGGGTGCCGACGTTCCTGATGAAGCAGGGGATCGGCATGGCGTCGTCGCTCGGCTATACCACGTTGATGTCGCTCGGCGGTCCGGCGGGCGCGCTGGTGGGCGTGCTCGTGGCCGACCGGATCGGTCGCAAGAACGGCATGATCGCGGTGTCGGCACTCGCGGCGGTGGTGGGGTGGGCCTATGGCCACTCGAGCAGCGTGGAGATGGCAACCGCGCTCGGCTTCCTGCTGTTCACGCTGACCTATCTGATGGTGGCGCTGGGTATCGCGACCTATTGTCCCGAACTGTTCGCGACGGAGAACCGCATGCGCGGCAATGGCGTGGCGGGCTGTGCCGGCCGGATCGCCGGGATTCTCGCGCCGCAGATGGTCGTCGCACTCTACGCGTCCGGCGGCATCCAGCAGGTTCTCACGACGATTGCGTGCGTGCTGGCGGCCATGTCGATCGTGCTTGCGCTGTTCGGCATCGAGACCAACCGCCGCTCGTTGGAGGACATCGCACCGAACGCGGGCGGGCTTGGAACGGCCGGTCTCGGTGAGTCGGAATTCTCCGGGAAATCGCAACGCTGACGTCTGGCGCAATACGGCGTCCGGATTCGAAACGACGCGTGGGTCGAGCGCCCCGCGCGTCGGAAATCTTGCTTCACCGACTTATTGGAATTGTGATGAACGCCCAAGAAAAACGTAGTCAACTCAAAGCGAAACTGGCTCGGCAAGACATTGTGGTCGCGCCGGGGATTTACGACATGATCTCGGTCGCCATGGCTGACGCGATGCAGTTCGACTGCCTCTACATGACCGGTTTCGGTACGGTGGCCTCGTATCTGGGCGTGCCCGATGCCGGCCTGGCAACCTATACCGACATGGTCAATCGTGTGACGGCGTTCTGCGGCAACAGCCGCACGCCGTTGATCTGCGATGGCGACACCGGTTACGGTGGATTGCTCAATGTCATGCACACAGTGCGTGGCTACGAGCGGGCGGGGGCGGCAGGGATTCAGCTTGAAGACCAGGAATTTCCGAAGAAGTGCGGCCACACGCCGGGTCGCCGCGTGATTCCGGCCGGCGATATGGTCAAGAAGATCCAGGTCGCGGCGCAGACGCGCGACGACGCGAACTTCCAGATCGTGGCGCGTACCGATGCCCGCACATCGCTCGGATTGGACGAGGCATTGCGCCGAGGCGAGGCCTATGTGAAGGCGGGCGCAGATGTCCTGTTCATCGAGTCGCCCGAGAGCGTGGAGGAGCTGGAGACGATCGGCAAGTCCTTCGATGTGCCGTTGCTGTGCAATATCGTCGAGGGCGGACGCACACCGCAGTTGTCGCCGGCGCAATTGCAGTCGCTGGGGTTCTCCATTGCGATCTATCCGGCGACGGGCTTCCTGGCCGCCGCGCGCGCCCTTGAGCACGCGTACGCGCAGATCAAGGCCGGCAAGGGCACGATGAGCATGGATAACGCCCTGTATCCGTTCTCGCAAATGTGCGAGTTGATGGGCTTCCCCGAAGTGTGGGCGTTCGATCGCGCTCACGCGGACTGAGCGAGTGCAGGCGGCGAAAGTCACAATCAGTGACTTTCGCCGTACTCGTGGCGGTGCGGCGGTGCAGGTTCAGCGCGATGGTTCGGCGCCGCGCCGGTCCGTCGGCAATGCGCGTGGCGATGTCGATCGGCTGGCGGGCAGGGCAAAGCTCGCGAGCAACGCGATCGCGCAGGCGCCGATCACGAAGTACGCCGGTGCGGCCAGTGAGCCGGTCTCGCGGATCAGCATGGTCGCCAGCAACGGCGCGAAACCGCTGAAGACGAGGACGGAGGCGTTATACGAAAGTGCGATGCCGCTGAACCTCACCTGCACCGGGAACTGATCGGCAAGCACGGACGCCCACGTACCGCTGGCGAGCGAGAAGACCACTCCCGCGAGGATGAACAGGGTCACCAGATTCACGGTGTGGCCGACCAGCGCGTAATAGAACGGGTAACTCAATACCACCAGCAACGCCGCCGACGCACGCAGAAGATACCGGCGCGGCACCTTGTCGCCAAGCCAGCCCGCGGCGAGCAGGCCAAACGAACTGACGATCAGATAGGCGTTCTGGGCGATCGCCGCCGTCCGGGGCGCATAGTGAAGTTGTTGCACGAGGTAAGCCGGCATGTGTCCGTACAGGATGCCATTGACACCGGCCATGACCGCGATCGTAAGCGCGGCAGCGGCGACCGATTTACCGTGGTGCCGAAGCGTTTCGCGAAACGGTTGCTTGATGACGGCCCCTTGCATCTTCTTGAACTCCGGCGACTCGTCGAGGTTGCGTCGCATCCAGTAGGACACGATGCCGCACAGGCCGCCGAACAAAAAGGCGACGCGCCAGCCATACGCCGCGGCATCCGCGCTCGACAGGGAACTCTGGATGACGAGATTGACGATGGTCGCAAGCAACACGCCCACGTTCACCGCGCAGATGATGACGCCGGCAGCCAGGCCGGCGCGATGCGGCGCGGCTTCCACGGCGTACGTAATGGCGCCGGGCATTTCCCCGCCGACACAGAACCCCTGAAGCATGCGCAGGACGATCAGCAGGATCGATGCGGTGATCCCCCAGTGCGCATAGTTCGGCAGCAGACCCAGGCAAATCGTCGCGGTGGTCACGACAACGATGGAGCCGAGAAAGACCGGCCGGCGGCCATAACGATCTCCCCAGCTACTCAGCACGATGCCGCCGAGCGGTCGAATCACATAGCCGATGGCCAGCACGGAGTAGGCGGCGAGCATGCTCAACAGCGCCGACGCGTTCGGAAAGAACTGCGCGGCGATGTACTGCGCAAAAAAGCCGTACACAATGAAGTCGTAAAACTCCAGTGAGCCGCCCAGGCTCGCGATGAGGATCATCTTCCATTGGGACCGTGTCAGGCCGGCGGAGGGTGAGCGGCCAAGTTCGCCGACAGGGTTGCGGGTTGTCTCCATGACGTCTCCAGAAAGGGTTGGCTTCTTTGTCCAACGAGGGGTATGTGTGCGCGATGGCGGCCGATCAGGCGTTTGCCGTGCGCCGATGAGTCAGTGTCTCTTCAAACAGTTGTGCCAGGGCATGCCTGTCAGGCGCGACACCGAATACGTAGCGGTCCGGGCGCACCAATTGGGCGACGGCGCCGGTTGACCTGAACCACTCGCGGATCGAGGCTTCGTCGCTTGCGATCAGTTCGACATCCGCGCGGGCCGCCTGATCCGGCAGATCCGGGCACTCGCTGAGCAACTCCGGCAAGGCAACCAGTGCGAATCGGTAACCGACGACGTCGTCAAGCCGCCGTCCGTCGTTCAGGCGAGGCTGCGGAGCAATCTGTCCCGCAGTGCCCGAAGGGTCGTCCACCCACTCCCCCGGCCCAAGCTTTGGTTGCGGCGTGACGAAATTGCGGATCGCTGTGGCCATCTCGTCGTCGCGCGCGTTCGCAAGCTCAGGGTGAGTGGTCTGAATGACCGCGCCGAGCTGGACGGCGGTCTCGATGAATTCGCGTACGTGCGGCGAGCGTTCCGATTCATAGGTATCGAGAAGCGTGTCGCAGGCTTCACCGCGAAGCACGGCCCCCAGTTTCCATGCGAGATTCGACGCGTCACGAATGCCGGCGGCCATGCCTTGGCCCATGAAGGGCGGCGTTTGATGCGCGGCGTCTCCCGCCAGCAGCAACCGGCCACGACGCCACCCGTTGGCAACGACGGAGTGAAACGTGTAGACGGCTGAGCGCTCGAGCCGTGCATCGGCGGGGGAGATCCAGCGAGCGAGCTTGTCCCAGAGCCATTCCGGGGTCGTGAGTTGCGTCGAATCGTCGCCAGGCATCACCATGATTTCCCAACGACGACGGTTGCCCGGGCCTCGCGTATAAGTGGTCGGCCGCGCCGGATCGCAATACTGAATCGAGACGTCGCCCAGTTCAGGCCGTGGCGCATTGAGCACCACGTCTACCACGACCCAGCGTTCGTGCGATTTCAGATCCGTCAGCTCGGTGCCCATGAAGCGCCGCGCAATGGAGCGCGCGCCGTCGCACCCGACGACATATCGTGCGGTGGCGCGTCCCAGTTTGCCGCAACGCGTGTCCTCGAAGCGGACTTGAACGCCGTCGGCTGTCTCATCGAGGGAAAACACCTCATGACGCAGACGGACTTCAACGTTGGGTTGCTGCGCGAGGCGCTCGCGCAATGCATTCTCCAGATCGGGCTGGTGGAATTTGTAGCTGGCACACCAGCCGTGCGGGCCAATGTGGGTCGGACGTGGCCAGTCGATCAGCAATTGGCCTTGCGCGTTCACGAACTTCATTCCCGGGCCGACGAACAGGTTGGGGAGCAGCGCATCTGCAATCCCGATCGTCTGGAACACGCGCATGCATTCGCCATCGAAATGCACCGCGCGGGGCAGCGCAAAGATGTCTTTGTCGCGCTCCAGCACCAGCACCCGCAACCCCTGGATCGCAAGCAGATTACCCAATGTGGCGCCGGTGGGGCCGAGGCCGATGATCGCGACATCGTAGTCGCATGTAGGCGTTGGAATAGTTTGATTTGACATGTTCGTTTCCCGCTGTTCAGACACCGGGCGCGGCGTGCCGCTGCCGCACCCGGCCACGACCCTTACGCCTCGTCGGCAATCGAATTGCGCAGCACGCCAATGCGATCCACTTCCACTTCGACCACGTCGCCCGGTTTCATGAACAGCGGCGGGTTACGTTTTGCACCCACGCCGCCCGGCGTGCCGGTCACGATCACGTCGCCGGCGAAAAGCGGTGTGAACGTCGAGAGATAGGCAATCTGCTTGGCGATGCCGTGGATGAGCATCTCCGTGGTTGCCCGCTGCACCTCCTGCCCATTCAGGCGGGTGACGAGCGTCATCAGCGCGTTCGGCGCGATCTCGTCGCGCGTGACCATCCACGGCCCGAACGCGCCGGTGCGATAGAAGTTCTTGCCCGGCCCCCATTGCGTCGTGTGACGCTGCCAGTCACGCACGGAGCCGTCGTTGTAGCAGGCGTAGCCCGCGATGTGTTGCCAGGCGTCGGCTTCGGCGATGCGCCGTCCGCCGTGGCCGATGATGACCGCGATCTCGCCCTCGTAGTCGAACTGCTGGGACTCGGGCGGGCGCAGCATCGGCTGAGCGTGGCCGACCTGGGAGGCGGGTAGCCGCATGAAAATCACGGGCTGTTCGGTCACTTCGCGATGCGTTTCCTTGACGTGCTCGGCGTAATTCAGGCCGACGCAGAAGATCTGCTCAGGATTGGGGATGACCGGCAGCAGCGTCACGTCTGCGAGCGCGTAGTCGGCCTGCGCACCTTCGATGGCCTGAGCCGCTTCCCTGAAGGCGTCGGCGGCAATCAGCGCCTTGAGGTCCGCGAAGCGCCCATCAAGGCGCTTGCCCAGGTCGAAGATGACGTCGTCGCGAACCACGCCGAACGAAGGACCCTGAGAGGTGGAGAAGCTGACGAGTTTCATTGATGCTCCGATGATAAATAACGGTAGTTTTGATCCGCACACCGCCGTAAAAAAGTAGTGTGTTTATCGTATTTTGAGAATAAACTAGATTTAACGAATGACACAACGTGTTTTTCGTTAGGGTTTATCACTATCGGAGACAGGCATGGAAGGGATGAAGCAGAAGCGGCAGGGTCTCTCGTTGAGTCACATGGGGTTCTATGTGAACGACATGGCGCGGGTCGAGGATTTCTATTCGCGGGTGTTGGAGTTCACCGTGACGGATCGTGGCAAGTTGCAGACGCCGAGTGGCGAAGTGCGGTTGGTATTTCTGAGTCGCGATCCGGCGGTACACCACCAGATCGTGCTTGCGAGCGGGCGCCCGGCGCATCTGGCGTTCAATCCGATCAACCAGATCTCGCTGGAGGCGGACAGTCTTGCCACGCTCAGGCAGTTCCACCAAAAGTTTGTGGCGGAGGGGCTCGACGAGATCCGCCCCGTGACCCACGGTAATGCGGTGTCGATCTATGCGCGAGATCCGGAGGGCAACCGGCTGGAACTGTTCATCGATACGCCGTGGTACGTTGACCAGCCGATGCGTGTGCCGGTCGACTTTGACCGGCCGGACGCCGAACTGATGGCGGATGTCGAGCGCCATGCGCGCACCCTGCCTGGTTTCCGGCCTCGAAGCGTCTGGCAGGCGGAGATGGCGGAACGCATGGGGCTTGTGTGATCGGGTGACGAAAAGCAGGGGGCAATGCGTCGTCGCTTGAATCGGGGTCGGGCTTCGCGTGATGCTGCGGGGAGTGTCCGACCCTCGCGCGCGCTTTGCATGTGCAAATGGGCCGACCAGGCGGCCGCTCGCTCTGGCTATAATTCACGCACGTCCACAGGGTTCACTGTCCAGATGTCGAGCATCACGAGAGTCTTATCCATCCTCGATCTTTTTTCCGAGGACAAGCTATTCCTGTCCGCCGAAGACGTTGGCGCCGAACTCGATTGCTCGATTCCGACGGCTTACCGCTATGTGCGAGAGCTGGTCGATGCGGGCTTGCTCGTGCGTTTTGCAGGAGGGGACTATGGGCTTGGGCCTCGCATCATCAAGCTCGACTATCACTTGCGCGTGTCCGATCCGCTGCTTGCCGTCGGCCGGCCGATCATGCGCGAGCTGAGCGAGCATTCGGGCTTCGACACCGTGATGTCTCGGTGGTACGGGAACGAGCTTGTCGACACCCATCGAGAGACGCACGACGCATCGCTTGACCTCCGATACGGCCGCGGGCGTCCACGTCCGCTTTTTCTCGGTGCCGCGTCGAAGGCGATCCTGTCGACCTTCCCCAAGGCCAAGCTCGCGGGGTTGTTCGAGCAATATGCCGAGGACATCGCGCAGAGCGGACTCGGTACGACGCTCGAGGACTTCCGCGGATCGCTGCTCAGGATTCGGCGCGCAGGCTTTTATCTCTCGAAAGACGAACTCGAAGTCGGGATTTCGGCGCTGGCGTCGCCGCTGTTTACCGACGACTCAGGGGAGGCGGTCGGCGCGCTCGCGGTGATCGTGCCGACGCCGCGTCTGCAGTTCGCCAATCTCGACCGGCTTGTTGAATCGATCAAGGAGGCCGCGTCGCGGATTTCACAGCGCACGCGGGATGTCATCGAGAGCCGTCAGACCGGTGCCGTGGGCTCATCGCAGGGTGGGGCGCGTCCGAGACGATCCGCATAGTCGGTCTTCGCCGCTCATGGCCGAGCGATGCCTGAGAAAATCATCCCCACGCCAGGGATGCGATCTTGTCGGCGCCGCGTTTAACATCATCGACCTGCAGAACGGCTTTGTCGCCCCAGGCTTTCCCGGCGAATTGCCGATGGCGCGCAAGATCGTGCCGAATGTGAACTGCATCAAGGCCTTGCCGCGCGCGCCATCGACACCGTGATCGTGACTGGCACGGTGACGAACGTCTGCTGCGAATCGACTGCCCGCGATGCGATGATGCTCGACTACAAGGTCCACTTCGTCGCCGACGCGAATGCAGCCCGCACCGACGACGAGCACAACGCGACGCTGTGCAACAGGGTGTTGTGGTTTGCGGACGTGCGCACGTCCGGCGAATTGCTGGCGCTGGTCAACGAGGGCGCTGCGGATCGCGGGGCGGCTGCGGTAGGGGCAGAGTCAATATAGGTCTGTGGGGCAGGCGCAGACCGGCGGCGAGGTGCCGCCGCGCGCGCCTGCGTTCCCCACTGAGCGCCGCGCGCGAACGTGTGACCGTCGCGAGGTACGAAAGTACGACGAAACGTAGATCCCCTCCGATGAGCGACATCGAGGATGCGGTTATCACCTATGCCGCCGGGACGGACCACGATAACCGTCCGTTGACCGACGCGCCGTTGCGGCGGATGCGTCCGGCACCGAAGAGATTTTCCACCCCAGCGCGCATCACGTCACGGCTAACCATGTGCTCCTTGGCCATATCGATGGTGTCCCGGAGAATCTTGTACTCCACGGTCTTATGCCTACCCGTTGGTTCAAGGGCGAGAGTTTGTCCTGTACATCAGGCGGTTGCTTCACGGGTATCCAACACGCCGGCGTGTGGAACGGGTATGGTTCGTCGTTCGAGGGTTTAATTGAAACGTGAGCGGTAGTCGCGCGTGATAGCGAGGTGAAAGATGATTGATGGTCTGATTGGTGGGAAGGTTTACGGAACGCCCGCGGAGCGTAAAGGGCAAGGCGGCACGGCATATGTCACTGCGAAGGTTCTCGCTGCCGGGGGCGACGGCGAGTCCCTGTTCGTGAACGTGATTGCCTTTGCTGACGATGCGCGGGCCGCACTGTTAGCGCTGGATGACGGGGATTCTGTTGCTCTATCTGGTGCGCTCACGCCGAAGGTATGGACTGACAAGAACGGCGAGACGCGCCCCGCGCTGGACATGGTGGCGCATGCAGTGCTGACGGCCTACCACGTCAAATGCAAGCGACAAGCCGTCCAACGCGAGTCTGCGCCGGCGAGCGGCGACCATGTCGAGGACGACGATCGCTAAAGGAGATGCGGGGGACGGGGCGTTGTGAGGCGGTATGCCAGCGCGTAGCGCCGGTTGCGCCAGCGCCTCATTAACGCAATCCGCCGGCGAGGTGGTCCGGTAATCCCGCCGCTTTTAACGCGAGTCAGAAGTAGAGACTATGCCGCGGCCATGAGCCGCTGTTTCGGCGTTACGCCGCCAACTATAGTTCAACGCGATACCGCGCTGCCCGGCCCATTGCGTGATCGTCTCACTCAGGTACTCCGGGTCGTTGTCACACCGTATCGCCATCGGCTTGCCCCGCCAGCCGATGATCTGCGCCACGGCTCGAATGACACGCGCAGAGGGCAACGAGAAGTCGATCTCGATTCCCAATGCTCGGCGGTTGAAGTCATCGATCACGTTGAACAACCGGATACTGCGGCCATCCTTCAACAGGTCGTGCATAAAATCCATCGACCACACCGCATTCACCGGCGCCGCCACGCCAGATTCCGAGCGCTTGAGCGCATCCATGATCCGGCTATCCGTGAACGTCGACTTCGTCATTGCGTAGAGCTCCCTTTGCTGCAAATTCTACTTCTGATCCCGCTTGCTGGACGGGAGGATTACCAGTGGCACCCCCGCGACCGTAGTCGGCCGCTGGTAAACGATAATACAAAAAATCTTGATAACTTATTTTTCGTACTATACATTTGATACAAATTTCAACATCGTAGTACGAAAGCCCCGGCTGTCACGGAGACCGGCTAACGAAAGTACTAAGAGAGTCTAATAATGGATAAGCGGCACTTCGGAAGAACGCTCGGTGCATTGGTGTTGTCTGGTCTCGCGCTGAGACAAAAGGCATTTGCATCTTCACAAAATCGCGCCTCGTTGCCGCGAACCATAACGCTGACCGTACCGTTTCTCCCTGGTGGGGGCGCCGATCAAGTGGCACGCGACTTTGTCCAGGCAACGGCCGCCGTGCTCGCAGATAGCTCAATCGTCGTTCTGAACCGTCCTGGTGCAAACGGGTTGGTTGCAGAAAGGCTCATCTCGCAGGAGCGAAACGACGGCAGCGCGCTGTTGCTCGGAACCAGCAGCACTCTGGCTATCGGCCCGATGTTGGTCAGATCGGATTTGAATCCGATCGACGATCTCTCGCCAATAACGCTCCTATCAAAGTCGGCCAATGTGCTGGCAGTCCGCGCCGAATCAAAAATCAGCACCCTTGCGTCATTCATCGAGGAAGCCAGGAAGAGTCCGCTCAGTTGCGGGACATTCGGCGTGGGCTCGTCGGGCTCCCTTTACAGCTCGATGCTGCAGTCGGAAGCCGGTGTACACATTACACAAATTGCCTATAAAGGATCGGGGCAAGCAATTTCGGATTTACTTGGTAATCACGTACAAAGTGTATTCGTTACGACGAGTGCCATTGCTGCTTTGGTGAGGGCAGGAAAAATTCGACCTCTTGCCGTAACAGGTTCAGCACGAACGACAATCTTCCCCGGGATACCTACGTTTGAGGAAAGTGGGATTAAAGGACTTGATCTGAACGGCTGGTTCGGAATATTTGGGCCGAAGGGGGTTCCTTCCGAAATCGCAACGATATTCTCAGAAGTGGCCCGGTCATTGAACGAGAACCCTGCCTTCTTGAAGCGGATGTCAGCCAACGGATTTGACTGGGTCGGTTCAAGTCCGGATCAGATGGGGAGTGAGCTCAAGAGAACGATTTCGCAGGCGAAGCGTATGGTGAAAGTGGCGAATATCGAGATTCAATAACCTGAAAATTCAAGAAATATGGAAAATTTCGGAACTATCAAAATCAGAAAGTGGCATTTAGTCCGAGAGGAGGTGCTTCATAACGAATTCGGGATCGCTGCCGACGGTGAGCCTCTTCAGAAGCTAGGAATTGCTGCTGTCGTAACGAACCCCTATGCCGGCCGATACGTCGAAAATCTCGATGACGTCGTCCGCGATTCGGAGTGGCTTGGTGAGCAATTCGTGCAAAAGCTCGACCAGTATCTGGCCGGTGCCGAAATCCAGAGTTATGGAAAAGCCTGCATTGTGGGTATTGCGGGCGAATATGAACACGGGAATGCGTTTATTACTACACGATTCGCCGATCCCATCAGGGCTCGGCTTGGAGGCGCGAAGGCCTGGATCCCGTCAACGGGGAAGCGCAGCTCTGCGGGTGCAAGTATCGACGTGCCTCTGGCACACATGAACGCGTTGTATGTGCGCTCTCATTACGACACGCTCTCAGTGAGCATTGCTGATTCGCCTGCTCCCGATGAGATTGTCATCGTGTGCGCGTTCGCGACTCGAGGTCGGCTTCATGCAAGACTGGGCGGCCTAAGTGCAAATGAGGTGAAAGGAAATGATGGACTGTACTAAGACTGCCGAACCTCTCCGACGGAAGACTGAAGACGCGCTCCGTGATGCGATCGTCGGGGGGACGTTTCTGCCCGGAACGAGACTGAAAGAGCGGGTATTGACGGACATGTTTGGTGTGAGTCGTACGTCGCTGCGAGAGGCGCTCCGCCAGATTGAGTCGGAGGGGCTGATAACACTCGAGCCGAATCGAGGCCCCGTAGTGGCGACGCTGACCTACGAAGATGCCGAGGAGATATACGAAGTACGTGGAATGCTAGAAACGCACGCGTGCGTGGCGTTCTGCCAGCGGGCGAGCAAGGCACAGATGAACTCGCTGAAGGTCATATTCGCGGCCATCGAAACAGCTTGTAGGCAAGGGGATATCGAGTCAGTACTTTTACATAGTGCTGAATATTACCAAGTCATCAAGGAAGGATGTGGGAACCGAATACTGCGCAAGATGTTGAGTCAGATTCATAACCGCACAAATATTTTGAGGCGACTGTCGCTCTCCCAGCCGGGAAGAATGGCCGATACCCTTGCGGAGTTGCAGGAGTTGACTGACGCGATTAACGCCAGAGACGAATCAGCAGCAGGGAAAGCATCGACGCATCACGTTCGCCAGGCGGGGCGCATCGCGCTGCGCGCCATGCGCGATCGTCTCAAGATAACCTGATGCCGGGACGTGAGAGGAAAAATATGCAACGAACGGGCCGGTTTGTGCACCTCAATGGCATACGGCTTCATTACCAGCAATGGGGTGAAGGGCCGAATGTACTAGTCGCACTGCATGGACTTCGCGGATATGGCGCGACGTTCCGTCGGCTTGCGCTTTCCCTGGGCCCGACGTGGCGCGTGATTGCACCGGATCAACGGGGCAGAGGAGAAACCGACTGGGACACTCGGAACAATTACTACATCCCGACTTACCTAGATGACCTCAGCAGGCTGGTCGAGCATCTCGGGCTGGAGCAGTTCTGCCTGCTGGGGCACTCAATGGGCGGGATGGTGGCCATTGTGTTCGCTGCCCGGAACCCGGGTAGCGTCACGCGGGTGGTTCTCGAAGAAGCCGGCCCGGACGCCGCCGTAGATAGTCGGGGAGCCGAGAGAATAAAGCGCGAACTCGTAACGGCGCCCCTTAGTTTTTCAAACCTCGATGCGGCGAGGGAGTATCTCAGACAGGTCCGCCCCGGCACGACTCCTGAAGCAATTGAAGAACGAGTTGCTTATATGCTCAGGCAATCTGGAAATATTTGGACCTGGAAACACGATCACGCCGGCATTCTTCAGGCACGGCTGGATTCGGCAGCATACCGAGGCATTGACCTTTGGTCATGTTTTGAAGCGATCTCATGCCCCGCCTTGCTGCTCAAGGGTGGACATTCTGATTATATCTCCGCAGAACTTGCGGAGAAAATGTGCGCACGGAACAAGAACGTCGAATTCACAGCTATCGAAGGCGCCGGTCACTATGCGCACGATGATCAGCCGAACCAATTCAATCTGACGGTCAAGAATTTCTTGTCGAAATAAGATCTTTGACGCGGCTTCGAATATGCCCTACATAATTTTATGAAACAGCAAGAGAGGATTGACAAGATCGGCGGATTCCTACTTTTTATTGTGGCCATCGCTATTTTGATTTTAAGCCGCAAGTATGGTATCGGTACGCTCAAGGATATTGGTCCCGGTTTTTTTCCAATGCTTCTGGGCGCCGCGCTGGCGGTAATGGGAATCATCCTGCTGACCATCGGCAGATCGGTGCCTGACGATGGTGAAAGCGGTCGGTTTCCGGACGTTCGCGGTGCATGTTCTATTGTTGCGAGTATTTTGGCATTTATTTTTCTTTCCAGAGAATTAGGATTGCTAATTGGATCGACAAGTTCTGCCTTTATAGCAGCATTGGGAGACCGTCGCAATACGATCCGCTCCGCGGCCGGCCTTGCGATATTTATGGGTCTGTTCAGTATGATTGTTTTCTGGTGGCTGCTTAAGTTGCAGCTCCCAATTATCGGAGGATGGAAATAAATGAGCGGAACGCTTGCAAATCTGATTTATGGATTTACGGTTGCGCTTCAGCCTCTGAATATTGGTTGGGCATTCGTTGGCGTGCTCGTGGGGAATCTCATCGGGCTATTGCCTGGGATGGGGGCGTTATCCGCGATTTCATTGTTGTTGCCGCTCACATACACAATGCATGCTGTCCCGGCGATGCTGATGCTGGCCGGCATATTCTATGGATCGCAGTATGGTGGAGCCGTTGGTGCGATTCTTCTGAATCTTCCGTGTCATCCACCCCATGCGGTGACGTGTTTGGAAGGATATCCGCTGACCAAAAAAGGCCGAGGAGGCGCTGCTCTTGGCATCGCAATGGCAGCATCCCTATTTGCGGCGTTTGCGGGAATCGCCGTGATGATTGTTGCTTCTCCCCTGCTTATCCGAGTGAGTTTCATGTTTGGGCCGGTCGAGCTATTCGCCGTCATGCTTCTCGGTCTAGTCGCGGGGGGGACCTTGTCAAGAGGATCCGCAATCAAGGGATTTGCAATGACAGTGTTTGGGTGCGTCATCGGGTGCGTCGGCACAGACGTGACCAGCGGCATCATGCGGTTCACTTTCGGAATCATCGGTCTGTCTGACAAGGTTGAATTGATTGCTCTGGCACTAGGCCTATTTGGAGTAGCAGAATTTCTGAAAACGGTGAACAGGAATGACCTCGTTGAAACGGCGGTTACGATACGTGCGAGTGATCTGCGACCAAGCTCCCGGGATCTCGCAGACTCGATCGCCCCGACCTTGAGAGGGACGCTGATCGGAATACTGTTCGGGGCGATGCCCGGTACCGGACCGACCATTACCACGTTCATTGCCTATGCGATTGAAAAACGAGTATCCAAATTCAGGAATGCATTCGGCTCGGGCGCAATAGGCGGAGTCGCAGCCCCCGAGGCTGCGTCGCATTCGAAGACCCAGATGGACTTCATCCCGACGCTTACGTTGGGTATACCGGGCGATGCAGTCATGGCGCTTCTTTTGGGAGCGTTGATGATTCAGGGAATCCAGCCAGGGCCGCAGCTCATCACGGAGCATCCGGAAATTTTTTGGGGACTCGTCGCCAGCTTTTTTATCGGAAACATAATACTCGCAATTCTAAATATTCCATTGATCGGGATATGGGTAAAAATTCTTAAGGTGCCATACAGATTCATGTATCCGGCGGCGATCGTCTTTATCGCAATCGGAGTGTACAGCGCTAATAACTCATTTTTTGACGTATTTTTGACGCTAATTTTCGGCATCATCGGCATTGTTCTAATTGCCTTGCAATTTCCGGTTGCGCCGATCTTACTTGGGTACGTGCTTGGTCCGATGGTGGAGGAGAATCTCAGGCGCGCCATGGATCTGTCGAACGGAAATCTGGCGGTATTCATCACGCATCCATTAAGTCTGTTTTTTCTGTGTATTGCCATGCTTGTTATTGCGATAAAGCTGTCTGCATATTTTTTCCTTAAAACAAAATCAAATTCTGACTCCTTGTAGTGGGGTGTTTGTTTGGCGAAATGATCGCTTTATTTTTTTAACCAACCGTAATTGGAGTAAAAATGAAAGTGGAAGAAAAACTGAAAGAGATCCTCGTAAATAACGTATACGTGGAAACGCCGATGGATGAAATTGGTCGCGATGACTCCCTTCGGGACGTTCTGGGCGTTGATTCTATCGGATTTGTAGAATTGAAAGAGCAGATCGAAAGTTCCTTTAGTGTCACCATTGAGGACGACGAATTTACACCGGAGAATTTTCGGACAATCGCCACGATCGAGGCGTTGATCGCCCGGCTGCAGGTCAGTTAGCAGTCCACGTCCGGCAGGGGACATTTGACGTTGAATATATTTTGTACTCCAAAATTATTAATGTCGACGCTCACGGAGAAGCAATGCATTCATTCATGAAACCCGTTGGCCTGAAATCCTGTTCAATGCTCACCCCACTTGGGGCCGAACACGAGACCATGGACGCACTAATCCGTGGCGTTTCCGGACTGGACGCAAGCCGCGGTCGCTTCAAGCTGCGCAACGACCTCGCCGGCGTAATCCATCATCCAGTCCTGGAGGGAAATGTCGAACTCCGGGAGAAGCTGATCCGACTTGCGGTCCATGTCGGGGAGGTCGCGCTCCGGAGAGCTGGAATCGCTATGGAGCGCTCTCGTGACCGAATTGAACTGGTATTCGGAACCAGTCTGGGGCACCTGCTTGACGAACCGGATAGCGACAGCATCTCGGACTGGGCAGGCGAGGTTGTAGTGGTCAACCAATCCCGGACACTGCGTTAAGTTTTTCTTCTGCGACTGCCGGCGCCACACCGTTATTGAATTG
>NZ_CABPSL010000016.1 GCF_902459665.1 Pandoraea cepalis
CGGCTCAAGGCCGGATTCGATGAACACTATCGGGCTCAAGTGCTTGGAATGCAGGTCTCTTGATGCGATTGCCCTGCAGCACCGACGGGCGCACCTTGACCACACGGAACTTGGTGATGTCGCCGTTGAATTCGTTCAGGCGCTTGGTGGCCCACGGCGACGGGATCGTATTGAGATACCGCAGCGGAATGCCGAAGTCCTCCTCCAGAATCTTGCCGTCTTCTTCGGGTGAGAAAAGGCCCAGGGGTGATTCGTGCACCGGCGATCCCTTCAGGCAATAGATGGGCACGTCTTCCATCAACGCCTTGAGCTTCTCTGCCAGCGACGACTTGCCGCCGCCCGGGGGGCCCAGCAGGTACAGAATCTGTTTGCGCTCTTCGAGCCCTTGCGCGGCGTGTTTGAAGAACGACACGATCTGCTCGATCGTGTCTTCCATGCCGTAGAAGTCACGGAAGGCGGGATAGATCTTGATGATCTTGTTCGAGAACAACCGCGAAAGGCGCGGGTCGTGGTGCGTGTCGATGAGTTCAGGCTCACCGATGGCGCGCAGCATCCGCTCGGAAGCCGATGCGTAAGCCGTCGCGTCCTTCTTACAGATTTCCAGATACTCCTGGATGCTGTATTCCTCTTCCTTGCGTGCTTCGAAACGTGTCGTGTAGTGGCTGAAAATATCCATATGCCTCACCCCCGCTTCATCGGAAAACATCGCGACGCGATGTCCGCTCTGTTGCCTAAGACCTGGATGACTGCGCAAAGGTTTCGACCTGGCTCACTGCATGCCGGAGCGACTGTCGCGAAACCTTTCGCACGGTCCCCTCCCTCACATGAACGACTCAAAATAGGTTTAGGTTGACTTTAAACTTGTCGCTGAAAATTGCAACCGTTACCTCATCATATGCACAAAACAAAAAAACTGTCGCTAGATATTTTCCGCAGCGCTAAGCATCGTCTATCCGCCATATTCCACGCGGGTTTGCGCCTCATCTACGCATTGCGCACGTCAGCGGAGCCGCCTCACAAACCGCGCGATTTTTCGGCAAATTTCCCACGCAATGCGCACTCGGGTTTATCTGCATTCGACCGTGTTTGAATTCGTCGGCGTTTACTAAGGAATGCTATCTATCCGATAGATTTTTTCGCGCACATCCAGCGCGCCGTGCGCACGCGTTTGCAGAAAAAAGTGGGCGGCCCGACGACGTCGACGAACGCGAAGACGTGGGCGCGTGATGGAGTGCTTTCCTGTCGAGGCGACGCGACTGCGCGAAGTCGCGAAGGTCGTGCGATCGTCATGCTGCGAAGCATGGTGTCGCGAGCGGAAAGTCGACGACGGCCGGATGTCTGAACGAGCGAACCTCCTGGGCGATTTCGGCATGCCTGCGGCGCTTGCCCTACCGTCGGTCGGAAGGTTCCGACCCGGGCCGTTGCACCCCACCATGCCACCGTCTCATCAATGCCTTGCAAATTGCCGATCCCTGGAATGAAGCGAACAGCGTGCCAGTGACCCGAGCTTGAACCCATGTTACGCCGGTTCGCCCGACTCTGCTGCGCCGATATGTAACGTGCTGTGTCCCGGCGCGCCTCGCAGACCGCTCGAGCCCAAGGGCGCCGACGATCCATGAGCACAGCGACACGCATCGATTCGTGCCATAATGCAACCTTGTTGCATTTATTACACAGTTGCAAACTGTGTTTGAGCGTCGCCGCGCCGACGCCTAATCCATCCACGCGTCGTCCATGATTCGTTTTTCCGTTTGGCTCTACCGCCTGGCTGGCTGGGAACGCACCGTCCTGTCGTTGCTGGTGCTCCTGCCGCTTTGGGCACTCGTGTACTGGGCTCTGCAGGGGGTCGCCCCGTGATCGGCTGCCAGGATCTCTCGGTTCACTTCGGACCGAACGTGGCGCTCGATCGCGTCAGCGCAACCTTTGCGCCCGGCGTGCTCTGCGCGGTCGTCGGCCCCAATGGCGGCGGCAAGACCACACTGCTGCGCGCACTCGCGGGCCTTCAAAAGCCCTCGACGGGCAAGATCGTCTGCGACGGGCCGGTCGCCTACCTGTCGCAACGGCCCGAGACCGACCACCGATTCCCCATGTGCGTCGAAGAGTACGTGCTGACCGGCACATGGCGGCGCACGGGCGACGCACGACGTCTCGGGCGCGACGAAGTCGAGCGCGCTCACGAGGCCCTTGCACGCGTCGGTCTTGCCGACAAACGGACGCAAGCGCTGGAGGCCTTGTCCGGCGGGCAATGGCAGCGCGCCCGCTTCGCGCGGCTGATTGTGGAAGACGCCCCGATCGTTTTATTGGATGAACCCCTTACCGGCATCGACTTGCCTTCGGCGGAACTGTTGCTCACCTTGCTGGATCAATGGCGCAGCGAGGGACGCACAGTGGTGACGGTGCTCCATGATCTGCCGCTCGTGCGCGAGCGCTTCGCGTACGTCGCCGTGATGGCCGGTCGGCTGGTGTCGACGGGCACGCCGGCCGAGTGTCTGCACGGCGGGCTGCCGTCTGCCGACAGTGCGGCTGGCGGCGCGCATGTGGGCTTGTCCGGCGCGGGCGGCTACACCGCCCGCGTTGCCGGCCCCGCGTCGGCAGCCTATGGCTTGCCGCCCCACGGGGGCTCGCGCGCGCCGGGCGCGATCACGACCTCGGGGGGAGACCACCGATGAGCGGGGTTCTCGATCTGATCGTCGGCCCGTTCTCGGAGTTCGACTTCATGCGCCACGCGTTGGTCGGCAGCCTCGCGCTGTCGGTCGGCTGCGCGCCGGTAGGGGTTTTCCTGCTGCTGCGGCGCATGAGCCTGATGGGCGATTCGCTCTCGCATGCGGTGTTGCCGGGCGCCGCCATCGGCTACCTGATTGGCGGCCTGTCGCTGCCCTGGATGGCGGGCGGCGGGATGGTGGCGGGCTTGCTGGTGGCCCTGCTCGCCGGACTGTCGAGCCGCCGCACGCGGCTGGACGAGGGGGCATCGTTCGCGGGCTTCTATTTATTGGCGCTGGCCGGTGGCGTGGTGATTGTCTCGAAATGGGGCAACAGCGTCGACCTGATGCACCTGCTCTTCGGCTCGGTGCTCGCGGTGGACGATCCGTCGCTGATTCTCGTCGCCGCGATAGCATCCGTGACGCTCCTATGGTTCGGATGGCATTATCGCGGTCTCGTGCTCGACAGCGCCGATCCGGCGTTTCTCGGTCACGACCACGGCAGGGGCGTCATGCGCTATCACCTGGGCTTTACGGTGCTCACGGTGATGAACCTCGTCGCGGGGTTTCAGGCGATGGGCACGCTCATGGCCGTGGGACTGATGATGCTGCCGGCGGCCACCGCCCGGCTCGTCGCCCGCACGCTGCCGGGCATGCTGCTCGTGGCCTGGCTGGTCGCGAGCGCGTCAAGCGTCATCGGATTGCTGCTTTCGTATTACCTGGCCTGCCCTTCGGGACCGGCCATCATTCTGACGGCGGGCATCGCCTACCTGGGCGCGCTGCTTGCCACGCCGGGCCACGCCAATGCGGCCAAGGCCCCGGCGCTTTGAGAGAGGAAAACATGTTCGGATTGGGTCAATCGGCTGGCAAATCGTGGTTTGGCGCGGCGCGCCTCGCCGCACTGCTCGCCATGGCGCTGGCGCTCGCCAGCCCGGCACGCGCGCAGGACACGCACCTGCCCGTTGCCGCAAGCTTCAGCATCCTGTCCGACATCGTTAAATCCGTCGGTGGCGACCGGGTCGACGTGACGACGCTCGTCGGCCCCGACCAGGACACGCATGTCTACGAGCCCACGCCGGCGGATGTCGCCAGGATTTCGGGGACCAAGCTCTTCTTCGTCAATGGCCTGGGCTTCGAAGGCTGGATGCCTCGCTTGATGAAGGCGAGCCACTATCCCGGCAAGCTCGTCACCGTCACCCAGGGCCTCAAAGCGCGCACGATGGTCGACGAGGGAAGGACCGTGCCCGACCCGCACATGTTCCAGGATCCCGAACGTGTCAAAACGATGGTCGATAACATCGCCGCCGCCCTGTCGCAAGCGGACCCGTCCGGCAGCGCCTATTACGCGGAACGCGCCAGGAACTACCGCGGCGCACTCGATGACCTGATCACCTGGGCCAACAAGCAGTTCGCCCCGATTCCGCCGGCCCGCCGCGTTGTGCTCACGTCGCACGACGCCTTCGGCTACCTCGGCCAGCGCTTCGGCGTCAGGTTCCTTGCCCCGGAAGGCGTGTCGACCGAAAGCGAAGCCAGCGCCCGGGACGTGGCGAACCTGATCCGCGTGATTCGCCGCACGGGTATCAAGGCCGTTTTCATGGAAAACATCTCCAATCCGCGCCTGATCCAGCGCATCGCCCGCGACGCCAAGGTGACGGTCGACGGCAAACTGTATTCCGACGCCCTGTCGCAGAATCCGGAAGCCACGACTTACCTTCAGTTGTTTCAGCACAACGTGCGCGCCATCGCCGCCGCGATGAAGGACAACCGCTAGTCGGTCACCGCCCCGCCCTCCGCGGTGCACGCGCTATACGCGCTATAATGCGTGCACCACACACCGGCCCCGCCAAGGAGGTCCGGACAGGCCGGCCACGCCGGCTTTTGCGTTTGGGCCGCCGCTTCTCTCTCGCGGCCGGGCAAGACTGAACCCCTGAAACATTCATTACGGACGCCCCCAGGTCAACCACTGCGAACGGCGCACACTCAATGGCAAAGAAGATTTATATCAAGACGTTCGGCTGTCAGATGAACGAGTATGACTCCGACAAGATGGCGGACGTACTCGGCGCCGCCGAAGGGCTGGAAAAGACGGACACGCCCGAAGACGCCGACGTCATCCTGTTCAACACTTGCTCCGTACGCGAAAAGGCGCAGGAAAAGGTGTTCTCGGATCTGGGCCGCATGCGCGCGCTCAAGGAAATCAAGCCGGACCTGGTCATCGGTGTCGGCGGCTGCGTCGCCAGCCAGGAAGGCGCCGCCATCGTGCAGCGCGCCCCCTATGTGGACGTGGTGTTCGGCCCGCAGACCCTGCACCGTCTGCCGCAGATGCTCGAAGCGCGTCGCGCCACCGGGCGCTCGCAGGTCGACATCTCGTTCCCGGAAATCGAGAAGTTCGATCACCTCCCGCCCGCCAAGGTCGAGGGAGCGACCGCATTCGTCTCGATCATGGAAGGCTGCTCGAAGTACTGCAGCTATTGCGTGGTGCCCTACACGCGAGGGGACGAAGTCTCGCGCCCATTCGAAGACGTGCTCACCGAGATTGCCGGCCTGGCCGAGCAAGGCGTGCGCGAAATCACGCTGCTGGGTCAGAACGTGAACGCCTATCGCGGGTCGATGGCCGACGGCGAGATCGCCGACTTCGCGCTGCTCATCGAATACGTGGCCGAGGTGCCTGGCGTCGAGCGCATTCGCTACACGACCAGCCATCCGAAGGAATTCACGCAACGCCTGATCGACACCTACGCCAAGGTGCCCAAGCTCGTGAGCCATCTGCACCTGCCCGTGCAGCACGGCGCCGACCGCGTGCTCTCGGCGATGAAGCGCGGCTATACCGCGCTGGAATACAAGTCGATCATCCGCCGCCTGCGTCGGGTGCGCCCGGACATGTCGATGTCGTCGGACTTCATCGTCGGCTTCCCCGGCGAGACGGAAGAGGATTTCGACAAGCTCATGGCAATGATTCACGAGATCGGCTACGACACGAGCTTCTCGTTCATCTACAGCCCGCGCCCGGGCACGCCGGCCGCCAACCTGCCGGACGACACGCCGCGCGAGGTCAAGCTGCGCCGTCTGCAACATTTGCAGGCGGTGATCGAGGAGAACGCCGCGCGCATCAGCCAGCGCATGGTCGGCTCGCGTCAGCGTATTCTCGTCGAAGGCGTGTCGCGCAAGGACCCCAACGAGCTGCAAGGCCGCACGGAGAACAACCGGGTGGTGAACTTCCCGGCAACCGAAGCCCAGCGCGCCCACCTGATCGGCCAGATGACCGACGTCGTGATCACGCTCGCCTACCCGCACTCGCTGCGTGGCGAATTGCTCACCACGCACTGACCGAAATTTGCGACTATGATCGGATCCGGCAGATTCGGGCGCACCCACCTCATGCATCGCGTGCCCGAGCCTGCCCCCGGCGACTCCATCGAACGATCTGAACAGGCACCCGACCGGATCATCTTGAAAGCACCCGTCCAAGAATTCACCGCACCGCGCGACGACAACCGCCGTCTGGCCAACCTCTGCGGCCCGCTCGACGAGAACCTGCGTCAGATTGAACAGGCGCTCGACGTCTCCATTTCCCGCCGCGGCCATCGCTTCGCCGTTCGCGGCAAGAGCGCCGCGATCGCCACCCAGGCCATCGAGAGCTTTTACAACCGCGCGACCGAG
The DNA here is from genome assembly GCF_902459665.1 of Pandoraea cepalis. Lineage (GTDB taxonomy): Bacteria > Pseudomonadota > Gammaproteobacteria > Burkholderiales > Burkholderiaceae > Pandoraea > Pandoraea cepalis. The sequence goes on from NZ_CABPSL010000016.1 coordinate 6,360, forward strand.
CCGCTGTCGGTCGACGATATCCAGTTGGGCCTCGTGGAGTCGCGTCAGGGGCTCGTACCGAGCGTGCGTCACGGCGACGACAACCCGTTTGCCGCCGGCGAGACGGAAGACGGATCGCCCGTACTGCACACGCGCCGCAGCGATCTGCACGGTCGTACGCCGGCGCAGCGCGACTATCTCAAGCAGATCCTGTCGCACGACGTGACATTCGGCATCGGCCCGGCGGGCACCGGAAAGACCTATCTGGCCGTGGCCTGCGCCGTCGACGCCCTGGAGCGCGACGCCGTCAAGCGCATCGTCCTGACGCGCCCCGCCGTGGAAGCGGGCGAGCGCCTGGGCTTTCTCCCCGGCGATCTGGCCCAGAAGGTCGACCCGTACCTGCGCCCGCTCTACGACGCACTCTACGATCTGCTCGGCTTCGACAAGACGCAGAAGTATTTCGAGAAGCAGATGATCGAGATCGCGCCGCTCGCGTACATGCGCGGGCGCACGCTCAACCACGCGTTCATCATTCTTGACGAGGCGCAGAACACCACGCCCGAGCAGATGAAGATGTTCCTGACGCGCATCGGCTTCGGCAGCAAGGCGGTCGTGACCGGCGACACCACGCAGGTCGACCTGCCACGCGGCCAGAAGAGCGGCCTGATGGAAGCGCAGGTGATCCTGAAGAACGTTCGCGGCATCGCCGTGACCCGCTTTACCAGCGTGGACGTGGTGCGTCACCCGTTGGTCGCCCGCATCGTCGATGCATACGACGCCCACGCGCAGCTTGACGAAGCCAGCCTCGAGGCGCGCGTGTCGGCCGAACGCGCCCCGCGCGCCGCCCGCGCATCGCGAGGCAAGGCATGAGCGAGCCGGCCTCGCGTTCGCCGCGTCATGCACTCACGCTGACGCACCAGTTCGTGGCCGGTCCGGCGTTCGCCACGCACAAGGCATTGCTCACGCGCACCACGCTGCGCCGCTGGGTGCAGGCCGCGCTGCTCGCCGACGCCGAACTGACCCTGCGCTTCGTCGGCGCGGAAGAAGGACAGACGCTGAACCGCGGCTATCGCGGCAAAGACTACGCGACCAACGTGCTCACGTTTGCCTATGCGCAGCACGACAGCGACCCGGTAACGGGCGACATCGTGTTGTGCTGCCCGGTGGTCGAGCGCGAAGCGAACGAACAGGGCATTACGCTCGAAGCGCATTACGCCCATCTGATCGTGCACGGCGTGCTTCACGCGCAAGGTTACGACCACGAAGCGGACGATGAGGCACAGGAGATGGAAGGCCTCGAAGCGGAGATTCTCACCGGTCTCGGCTACGCCGACCCTTACTTGGTCGAAAAGCCCCCGAAGTCCCGCACACCGGCCAACACGCGCCGCGCCTGAACCGATATCGCATGGACCGCTTCCCCAATCGCCGGTCGGCCCCCGAGACGCCATCGGCCAGTGTGTCGAGCGGTCCCGGGTGCAACCAGTACCCGCCGGATCTCGGCGACGCCCGTCATCTGAGCCAGCAAGAACTCGCGGGCTCGCTGGATACCGCGCTCGCCCACTGGGATGGTCGCGAGGATCTGTGGATCTTCGCGTACGGCTCGCTCATCTGGAATCCGGGCCTGCCCGTCGAGGAGAGCCTGCACGCTCGCGTCTTCGGTTATCACCGAGGTCTGTATCTGTGGTCGCGCGTCAATCGAGGCACCCCCGAGCAACCGGGACTCGTGCTGGCCCTCGACCGTGGCGGCTCGTGTGCAGGGGTGGCGCTGCGGCTCTCGGCAGCCAAGGCGCGCGCCGAACTCGAAACGCTCTGGTATCGCGAGATGGCGATGGGCTCGTATCGTCCGGCATGGCTCAATTGCGCCCTTGCCGACGGCCGCAGCGCGCCCGCGCTCGCATTTGTCATGCGACGGGATGTAAAGAGCTACGCCGGCCGCCTGCCCGACGACATCATCCGCAAGGTCTTCGATCAGGCGCAGGGTCGCTACGGCACAACGCACGATTACGTTGCCCGCACGGTCAAGGCGCTGCGCGACGCCGGCATGCCCGATCCGGCGCTGGAAGCCGTGCTGCACCGCTGCGGTGCGCGCTGACGTCGTCTGTGCGTCCTGAAATCCGCCGCATCGCGTGGACACGACGTCGGCGCCACGCGACGCGGCGGTACTGACGCAGAGTTGCCGTACATCTGGTGTATCCTTGAGCTTCCTGTAACAGCTCGGCGTCCGCCCACCTTGGACGCGCCGTCATGAACGACCCATATCCCAGTCGACCTGGTCGAAAAAACACCGATAAACCCCGCTCGCTGCTCGAACGCCTCACCGATCTGATTTCCCCGGAGCCGGAGTCGCGTGCGGAGCTGCTTGAAATTCTGCAAGACGCCCACGCCCGTAACCTGATGGACGCCGATTCGCTGGCGATGATCGAGGGCGTATTCCAGGTGGCCGACCTATGTGCCCGCGACATCATGGTGCCGCGCGCGCAAATGGACGCCATCAACATCGAACAGACGCCCGACGAGTTCGTCCCCTTTGTGCTGGAACAGGCGCACTCGCGCTATCCGGTGTACGAAGGCAATCGCGACAACATCATCGGCATTCTGCTCGCGAAGGATCTGGTGCGTTACTACGCCAATCACGACTTCGACGTGCGCGACATGCTGCGCCCGGCGGTGTTCATTCCCGAGTCGAAGCGTCTTAACGTGCTGCTGCACGATTTCCGCGTCAATCGCAATCACATCGCCATCGTCGTCGACGAATATGGCGGCGTGGCCGGCCTCATCACCATTGAAGACGTGCTCGAACAGATCGTCGGCGATATCGAGGACGAGTACGACTTCGACGAGGAAGAAGACAACATCATTGCCGCGCCCGACGGCACGTATCGCATTCGTGCCCTCACCGAGATCGAGCAGTTCAACGAGGCGTTCGGCACGCAGTTCACTGACGCCGAGAACGACACGATCGGCGGTATGATCACGCACCAGTTCGGCCGAGTGCCGCGTCGTGGCGAGCGCATGCGTTTGGGCAATCTCGTGTTCGAAGTGCTGCGTGCCGACGGCCGTCAGATTCACGTGCTGCTGTTGCGGCGCATGGAAACGGCTGGCGCCGATCCGTCTGCCTGACGACTTGACTCACGCTCCGATCAACGTCTACATCGACCCATGCAGGAAATGACCCTCCACGCGCCCGAGCGGCGCTCGTGGCCCGCTTGGCGTGCCCGCGCGCTCGCCGGCCTGGCCGGTATCGCCCAGACCCTCGCCTTCGCGCCGCGCGACGTCTGGTGGCTGCAACTGCTTGCCATGGCCGGGCTGTTCGCGCTCGTCGAGCGCAGCGCGTCGCGCCGCGACGCCCTCTGGCTGGGTGGCAGTTTCGGCGTCGCATCGTTCGCGTCCGGCATCTGGTGGCTCTATATCAGCATGCATACGTACGGCGGCATGCCCGGCATCATGGCCGGTGCAGCCGTGCTGCTGTTCTCGATCTATCTCGCAATCTATCCGGCGCTGGCGACGTTCATCACGCGTGGGGTCTCCCCCAGCGGCCTGTGGCGTACCCTCGCGTTCGCAGGGGCATGGACGCTCGCGGAATGGCTGCGCGGCACCGTCTTCACGGGCTTCCCGTGGCTGTCGCCCGGCTACGCCCATGTCGATGGCCCGCTGGCAGGCTTTGCGCCGCTCATCGGGGTCTACGGCATTGGCGGACTCGCCGCACTCGCGGCGGCTTGGCTCGCCCGCGCAGTGCTTCCCGTCGCCGGCACGACACCACCGGCTGGGCCCGCCCGGCGGCTGGCGGCGGTCGTCGGTGTGCTGGCGCTGCTCGGTGCGGGTGCCGGGCTCGCGCGCCACGCCTGGACCACCCCGTCGGGCAAGCCGCTCACCGTTCGGCTGCTGCAAGGCAATATCGCGCAGGACATGAAATTCGAGCGCGCGGGGATCGATCACGCGATGGCCCTGTATCGCGACATGATCGTGGCCGCACCGGCGGACCTCATCATCACGCCGGAGACGGCCTTCCCCGTGTTGCTGCAAGGCATACCGCCCGATGTGGCCGGCCCGATCCGCGAATTCGCCGATCGCACCGGCTCGCACGTGGTGCTCGGGGCCGTCGGCGCCACGCTCACCGATCGCGGCCCGACGGACTTGACCAACAGCCTGTTCGGCGTCACGCCGCGCGACGCGACGCTGCACCGCTACGACAAGCATCATCTCGTGCCGTTCGGCGAATTCGTTCCGTGGGGCTTTCGCTGGTTCGTCGACATGATGCACATCCCGCTGGGCGACTTTCTGCGCGGCACGGCCACACCGAGCGGCTTCGCGGTCGCCGACCAGCGCGTGGCGCTCGACATCTGCTACGAAGACTTGTTTGGCGAGGAAATCGCCCAGACGCTGCGCAGCATGCCCGAGCCCGCGACGGTGCTCGCCAACTCGACCAACCTCGCGTGGTTCGGCGACACCATCGCGCTCGACCAGCATCTGCAAATTGCGCGCATGCGCACGCTCGAAACGGGACGTCCGATGCTGCGGGCGACGAACACCGGCACGACGGCGATCATCGATGCCCACGGCCGCGTACAGGGCCGTCTGCCAACGATGACCACGGGCGCTCTCACGGGCAGCGTGCAGCCCTACAGCGGCCTCACGCCATACGTCCGCTTTGGCAACCTGCCCGCGCTGGGGCTCGCCCTGATCGCGCTGGGCCTCGGACTGGCCATGTCACGCCGGGCGCGCTGAGCCGAGCCGACGTCGCACCGGCGACATCGAAATGACGCGGGGGACCGTGAAAATCCCCCTGTCGGGCTACCCGAAGGGCATCGACGCCCCGTTCGGGTCGAATTCCCGCTAAAATTCAATGTTTTAGTCTTTTGGCCGCGCTCGCGGCCGGGCCAAAAGACTGCGCAAAATCCGCATTTTTTTCTGTTCGTCCGCGCGAATTCATCATGCTTACCTTTCAACAAGTCATCCTGACTTTGCAGGATTACTGGGACAAGCAAGGCTGTGCGTTGCTCCAGCCTTACGACATGGAGGTCGGCGCCGGTACCTCGCACACTGCCACGTTCCTGCGCGCGATCGGCCCGGAGCCGTGGCGCGCCGCCTATGTGCAGCCGTCGCGCCGTCCGAAGGATGGCCGTTACGGTGAGAATCCGAATCGCATGCAGCACTACTACCAGTACCAGGTGGTGCTCAAGCCGGCGCCGGAGAACATTCTCGACCTGTACCTGGGTTCGCTGCGCGCGCTCGGCCTCGATCTGACCGAAAACGACGTGCGCTTCGTGGAAGACGACTGGGAAAACCCCACGCTCGGCGCCTGGGGCCTGGGCTGGGAGGTGTGGCTCAACGGCATGGAAGTGACCCAGTTCACGTATTTCCAGCAAGTCGGCGGACTGGACTGCAAGCCGGTGCTCGGCGAGATCACGTACGGGATCGAGCGTCTGGCCATGTATCTGCAACAGGTCGAGAACGTCTACGACCTCGTGTGGACCGAATGGGAAGAACAAACGGCCGAGGGCCCCGTCACGCGTCGCCTGACCTATGGCGACGTGTTCCATCAGAACGAAGTCGAACAGTCGACGTACAACTTCGAGCATTCGAATCAACCGATGCTGTTCGGTTTCTTCGATAACTATGAGAGCGAAGCCAAGCGCCTCATCGAAGCCGAGCTCGCGTTGCCCGCCTACGAAATGATTTTGAAGGCTGCCCACACGTTCAACCTGCTCGACGCGCGCGGCGCCATCTCGGTGACGGAGCGTGCCGCGTATATCGGCCGTATCCGGGCGTTGTCGCGCCTGACCGCACAGGCCTACTACGCTTCGCGCGAGAAGCTCGGCTTCCCGATGCTGAACGCCCCCGCCGCCCCAACCCAAACGCAAGCCGCATGATGAGCACCGCACAACGCACCCTGCTGGTCGAACTGCTGACCGAAGAATTGCCGCCGAAGGCGCTGGCGCGTCTGGGCGACGCGTTCGCCGACGGCATTGCCAACGGCCTGCGCTCGCGCGGCCTCACCACGGACGCGAGCGTCGTCACGCCGTACGCCACGCCGCGACGCCTGGCCGTCTCGATCTCGAACGTGCTCGAACGCGCCCCGGACGCGACCATCCGCGCCAAGGTACTGCCGGTCTCCGTCGCCCTCGACGCCGACGGCAATCCGACGCCACCGCTGGCGAAGAAGCTCGCCGCCATGGGCTTTGCCGACCTGCCGGTCGCCCGCCTGGAGCGCGCGATGGATGGCAAGGCCGAGGCGTTCTTCCACACCTACACGGCGGCGGGCGCCCAACTGGGCGACGCGCTGCAAGGGGCGCTCGACGAGACGCTCGGCAAACTGCCGATCCCGAAGGTCATGAGCTACCAGCGTCCGGACGGCGAGACGGTGCAATTCGTGCGCCCGGTGCACGGCCTGATCGCGCTGCATGGCGACACCGTCGTGCCCGCCACGGCGATTGGGCTCGCCTCGGGCAACCAGACGCTCGGACATCGCTTCCTGTCGAACGGCGACGTCGTCGTCGCGCATGCGGACGCTTACGCCTCGACCCTCGCCTCCGAAGGCAAGGTGCTTGCCGGTTTCGCGGATCGCCGCGATGCGATTCGCACGCAGTTGCTTGACGCGGCGGGCAACGAGCATGTGATCATGCCCGACGCACTGCTCGACGAAGTGACCGCTCTGGTCGAATGGCCGGCGGTCTACGCCTGCCACTTCGAAGAAGAATTTCTCGCGGTGCCGCAGGAATGTCTGATTCTCACGATGCAGACGAACCAGAAGTACTTCGCGCTCACCGACAAGCCGCTCGCCGAGGGCGGCCGCCTCACGAACCGTTTCCTGATCGTCTCCAACATCGCCACCGACACGCCCGAGCAGATCGTCACGGGTAACGAGCGTGTGGTGCGCCCGCGTCTCGCGGATGCGAAGTTCTTCTTCGAGCAGGACAAGAAGAAGCCGCTCGCGGACCGTGTGCCGCAGCTCGCGAACGTCGTTTATCACAACAAGCTGGGCTCGCAGTTCGAGCGTACGCAACGTCTGGTGCGACTGGCCGGTGCCATTGCGCAGATGATCCGTGGCGCGAACCAGAACGCCGTGGCGCTGGCCGAGCGCGGCGCCCTGCTGGCCAAGGCCGATCTGCTGACCGATATGGTCGGTGAGTTTCCGGAACTGCAAGGCACGATGGGCACGTATTACGCGCGGCACGACGGCGAAGCCGAAGACGTCGCGCGCGCCTGCTCGGAGCATTATCAGCCGCGCTTCGCGGGCGATGCCCTGCCCGCGAGCGACACGGGTCTCTTCGTGGCGCTGGCCGACAAGCTCGAGACGCTCGTCGGCATCTGGGGCATCGGCCTGCAACCGACCGGGGAGAAAGACCCGTTCGCGCTGCGCCGCCATGCGCTGGGGATCGCGCGTATGCTCGTCGAGCGGCACCTGCCGGTCATGCTGTCGGACCTGCTGAACGTGACGTACCAGCAATTTACGTCGGGTGTCGCCAGTGACGCCTACCTGAGCGACGTCTACCAGTTCGTGCTCGATCGCCTGCGGGGCTATCTGCGTGAGCGTGGCTACGCCGCCAACGAGATCGAGGCGGTGCTGGTTTCCCCGTCGATCTATCTGGACCTGAGCGATGTGACCGAGCGCCTGGAGGCCGTGCGTACGTTCTCGGCGCTACCGCAAGCCGACGCGCTTGCCGCCGCGAACAAGCGTATCGGCAACATCCTCAAGAAGACGGCGCCGCCGCCCGAGGGCGTCATCGAGGCGTCGCTGCTGATCGAGCCGGCCGAGAAAGCACTCGCCGCCGCACTGGACAAGGTCACCCCCGTGGTGGATGAAAAGTTCAGGGCGCACGAGTATGCACAAGCGCTGTCGGCGTTGGCCGACCTGCGCGATGCGGTCGACGCGTTCTTCAACGACGTGATGGTGATGGCCGACGACGAGGCACTGCGCAACAATCGCCTCGCCCTGCTCAGCCATCTGCATCTGAAGATGAACCTCGTGGCCGATCTCTCGAAGCTCGCCGCTTGATTGCGGCTTAATGTCCCGGAAGCCTGTTCGTCATGGATTCGCGTAAAGACCGCACCCCCGGCCCCGCCGCCCGCAAGCTCGTGATTCTCGACCGCGACGGCGTCATCAACGCCGACTCGGATCAGTTCATCAAGTCGACGGATGAGTGGGTACCGTTGCCCGGCAGTCTGGAAGCCATCGGCCGCCTGAATCAGGCCAGCTACCGGGTCGTCGTGGCGACGAACCAGTCGGGCGTGGGGCGCGGGCTGTTCGACATGGCGACGCTCGGCGCCATGCACACGAAGATGTCGAAGCTGGCCGTCGCCGCCGGCGGCCGCATCGACGCCGTGTTCTTCTGCCCGCACACCGCCGCCGACGCCTGCGACTGCCGCAAGCCGAGGCCCGGCCTGTTTCAGGAAATCGCGCGCCGCTACGAGGTCGACCTGACCGGCGTGCCGGCCGTGGGCGATTCGCTGCGCGATTTGCAGGCGGCGGCGGCGGTCGGCGCACGCCCGCATCTGGTGCTGACCGGCAAGGGCAAAAAGACGCTCGCCGCAGGTAATCTGCCCGAAGGCACGCGTGTGCATGACAGCCTGCAGGCGTTTGTGAACGACCTGCTCGCCGAAGAGGACGCCAAGAGCGCGTGAGCGGCGCGGCGCTTGCCCGCCACATTACCCAGGACGCGCGTCAGCGCGCGTAGGACAATCGCTCCGGCACCCTATTTCAGGCCAAGATCCGATGTTGCAACTTCGTTCGATTCTCTTCTTCATCTTCCAGATCGTCTGGACGATTCCGTACGCCATCGCGTGCATCGTCTCCTTCCCATTCCTCTCGCGCGTGCAACGCTACTGGGTCGCGGCAGGCTGGTGCAAGGTGGTCATCTGGGTGGGCGACAAGCTGTGTGGCATGCGCTACCGGGTCATCGGATGGGAGAATCTGCCGGATACACCCGCGGTCCTGCTGTCGAAGCATCAGTCGGCCTGGGAGACGATTGCGCTGCCGGCGCTCATGCCGCGCCCGCTGTGTTTCGTGTTCAAGCGCGAGCTGCTTTACGTGCCATTCTTCGGCTGGACGCTGGGCCTGCTCAGCATGATTCACATCAATCGCAGCAAAGGCACCGATGCGTTTCAGTCGGTCGTTGCGCAGGGTCGCGAGCGCCTGGCCCAAGGATCGTGGATCATCATGTTCCCGGAAGGCACCCGCACGAAGACTGGCTCGCGCAACAAGTACAAGTCGGGCGGCGCGCGTCTCGCAACGGCGACCGGCGCGCCTGTGGTGCCCATCGCGCACAATGCCGGACGCGTCTGGCCGCGCAACACGTTCATGAAAAAACCCGGGGAAGTGATCGTATCGATCGGGCCGGTCATCGAGACGGCGGGCCGCACGGCCGAGGCCGTCAACGCCGACGTGACCGAATGGATCGAGCGCGAGATGGTGCGTATCGACCCGAGTGCCTATACGGCAAAGCCGGTGAAGACCGCGTCCCAATCGACGGATTCCCCCGCTTCGTCGGACAAGCCCGACACCACGCCACGGACCTGACGCCATCTCCCGGAACCGTCTCATGTCGAAAGTCCAATCCGCTATGCGCGACACTCGCTCCCGGCATGAGACACCTGTTCCCCAGATGGAACTCGATCTGTTCGGCAACCCGGCGGCCGAAGCGAATGGGGTGGCCACGGACGTGCCAGCCCCTTCCGTCACACAGAGCCCCTCGGCCAGCGACACGAGCACGCGCCACGAACCCACGTCGGCGGCCCCGGGGCCGCGTCGCCTGCCCGCCGCCGGCGAGCGGGTGATCGTGCTCGACGGCCATGCCATCTACTACCGGTTCAAGCGCTCGTCACGACGCACCATCGGGTTCATGATCGACGAATCGGGACTGGCCGTCACGGCCCCGCGCTGGGTCACGCTCGCGGACGTCGAAGCCGCCGTGGTCGAGAAGAAGCGCTGGATCTTCAACAAGATCGCCGAATTTCGCGACCGCGCCGCGCGTCGTGTGATTCCACGTGTGATCTGGGCCGACGCCACCACGCTGCCGTTCCTCGGCCACACGCTGACGATTCGGCTCGGCGCGAGCGCTCGCGCTGCACAGTACGACATCCATACGCATACGTTGTGGCTCGATTTGCCACCGCAAGCCGCGCCGGAGCAGATGCGCGACCGCGTGCAGGGCTGGCTGCAGCAGGAGGCCCGCAAACTCTTTACGACGCGGCTGGAAGTCTATGGCGAGCGGCTCGGCGTGCGTCATTCGGCGCTGGGGCTGTCATCGGCCACGACGCGATGGGGCAGTTGCAGCGCTGACGGCCGTATCCGCTTGAACTGGCGGCTGATCCACTTCCCATTGGGTGTGATCGATTACGTGGTCGCGCACGAACTGGCACATCTGAAGGAGATGAACCACGGGCCTCGTTTCTGGCAAGCCGTGGCGTCGATCTTCCCGGAATTCGAGTCGGCGCGCGACACGCTCAAGTCGCATGCGCCCGAGTGGCTACCGGAATTCTGACCGCACGGTCACGTCTGATCGTTAGCGTGGCTCAACGCTGCGTGAATGCAGCTCATTTTCATGCGCGCGGGTACAATCGAGTTCTCGTTGTCCCCATCGGTTAAAAACATCATGCGAATGCTCCATACCATGCTGCGCGTCGGCGACCTGCAGCGCTCGATCGATTTCTACACGCGTGTGCTTGGCATGCAACTGCTGCGTCAGAGCGAGAACCCCGAGTACAAGTACACGTTGGCTTTTGTCGGCTATGGCGCCGAGTCGGAACACACGGTGCTTGAACTGACCTACAACTGGGGCGTGGAGAAGTACGAAATCGGCACCGCGTTCGGCCATCTGGCGATCGAAGTCGACGACGCCTACGTCGCCTGCGACACGATCCGCGCGGCCGGTGGCAAGGTCAGCCGCGAAGCCGGGCCCGTCAAGGGCGGCACCACGGTCATCGCCTTCGTCGAAGATCCGGACGGCTACAAGATCGAATTGATCCAGAAGCATTCGGCCAAGGGCGGCTTGTAAAGCCCGCCAGTCCGCGCGCCATGCGGTAACGGCCGCCCATTTGCGGCGGCCGTTACCCGGATGACACAACAGCGCGCCGGCTACCTTCGTGCAGACCGGCCCGACGCGTCAGAACTCCACCATCGCAAAGTCCTCCTTGCCCACGTCGCACAACGGGCAACGCCAGTCTTCCGGCACATCTTCCCAGCGGGTTCCGAGGGCAATGCCGTCGTCCGGACAGCCGAGCGCTTCGTCGTAAATCCAGCCACAGATCACACAGACCCATTGGCGGTAGGCCGGCGCCGTGTCGCCGGACACGACGCGCACAGCACCGTCGTCCTGCGTCGTTTCGGTCTTCTGCGGTGCCGCCGGATCCAACAGGGGGAACACGAGCGGCGATTCGGTCCCCGAGGCAACGGGTTCTGGCCGGCTCAGATGCGATTGCAGTGCGGCGAGCAATGCTTGCGCCTCGTCGCGAGTGAGATCGATCCAGTACGGATCGCCAGCCCCGTCGTTGAGTCGTGACGGGGAGAACTGAAGTTCGACGGCGGAGCCTTTCTTGTACATGCGCAATAGTGCTGAGAATGACGGCGGGGGCAGGCACCATGGCCCGCGCGGAGCATTGTATCGCCGCGGCTATGTGCAATAAACCCGTGAAACAGGGAAACATAGTGTCGCGAGACGAAACAATGCCTCCCGGATTACCCCTGTTGCCTGCACCAGAATGCTGCCCGGGCGACCGGGATCGGAGACAATGAGCCACACAGCGTGTCGGGCTCACGATACGTCGCCATCCGAACCAACTCCATGAAAACCACTCCGCGTCCGATCGATGCCGCCGCGCTTGCCATCATGTTTGGCCTATGTGCGGTTTGGGGCGGCCAGCAGGTCGCCGTCAAACTGGCCGTGCCGGTCGTGCCTCCCGTGCTGCAAGCCGGCCTGCGCTCGCTGATCGCGACCGTGCTGGTCGGCGGCTGGATGCTGTGGCGCCGTCAGAAGCTCTTCACCGGCGACGGCACCTTGCCGGCGGGCCTCCTCGCGGGCTTGCTCTTCTCGCTGGAATTCCTCTGCATCTTCGTCGGCCTGACGCACACGACGGCCTCGCGCATGGCCGTCTTCCTGTACTCGGCCCCCTGCTTTACCGCCATGGGCCTTCACTGGACGGTGCCGAGCGAACGGCTGCGGCCGATGCAATGGCTCGGCATGGCCGTCGCCTTCTGCGGCATCGTGGTCGCGTTCTCGGACGGCAGCGGTTCGGACCTCGCGAAAACGTGGCCCGGCGACCTGCTCGGTCTCCTCGCCGGCGTGTTCTGGGGAATGACGACGGTGATCGTCCGGGCATCACGCCTGGCGAGCGCCGCACCGTCGAAGACGCTGCTTTACCAACTCGCCGTCTCGGCCGTGTTGCTGTGCGCACTGGCACTGGGGACAGGCAGCGTGCACGTCGGCCCGATGACGGCCACGACATGGGTCAGCCTCGCTTACCAGTCCATTGGCGTGGCGTTTGCCAGCTACCTGATCTGGTTCGGGATGCTGACGCGCTACAGCGCTGCCCGCCTCGCGTCGTTCTCGTTCCTGAGCCCGCTCTTCGGCGTGACGTTCGGCGTGCTGGTGCTGGGCGAATCGGTCGGCTGGCGCTTTGCGGGCGCCGTCGTGCTGGTGTTCGCCGGGATCAGCCTGGTGAACCGGCGCCGCTGATCGCGCGCGCAAGCATCACGTATTCGTCGACCGGAACGTCCTCGGCGCGACGGGTGAGATCGAATCCCAGCGCATCGAAATCGACACGATCGCGGTAACTGTGCAGCGTGTTGCGCAGCATCTTGCGGCGCTGCGAGAACGCCTGCGCCACCACCGCACCGAACACGTCCAGATCGACCTGCGGCAGATCGGCCACGGCACGCGGAATCATCCGCACCACGGCCGAGTCGACCTTCGGCGGCGGATTGAACGCCTGCGGTGGTACGTCGAGCACCTTGTCCATCCAGTAGCGATACTGAAGCATGACCGAGAGCCGGCTGTAGTTGCTCGACCCCGCGGGCGCGACCATGCGCTCGACCACTTCGTCCTGCAGCATGAAGTGCTGATCGCGCACGAGCGCGGCGTAGCGCATCAGATGGAAAAGCAGCGGACTGGAGATGTTGTACGGCAAGTTGCCGACGATGCGCAGCGGGGCTTCGTCGCGTCGATCTGCCGGAACAAGCGATCCAAAGTCGAAGTCGAGCGCGTCGCCCGCATGCACGCTCACGCGCTCGCCGAACTTGCGCGTAAGGCGTGCAACCAGGTCGCGGTCGAGTTCGACCACATGCAAATGCGCGAGCCACTCTGTGAGCGGCGTCGTCAGCGCACCCAGCCCCGGCCCGATCTCGACCATCAGGTCGTCGGTGCGCGGCGAGATCGCGCCTATGATCGCGTCGATCACGCCCATGTCGACGAGAAAATTCTGACCAAAACGTTTGCGCGCCACGTGGCCCTGTTGGACGCCCGTGCGCTTCGATGCGCTACTCATGTGAAATTCCTTATGAACGCGGTTTTGCGGCGTGCGGATCGCCGCTCGCGCCTGCGGTCAATGATGCGTGTGTCGCGGCATTGGCTGCCATGGTGGCGGCCGTACGCAAGGCTTCAAGCAGGCTGCCGCTCTCGGCTTGCCCGGTGCCTGCGAGATCGAGGGCCGTGCCGTGATCGACCGACGTGCGGATGATCGGCAGGCCTAGCGTGATGTTCACGCCTGCGCCGAAGCTCGCGTACTTGAGCACCGGTAGTCCCTGGTCGTGGTACATCGCGAGAACCGCATCGGCCCCTTCGAGGTGGCGTGGCTGGAAGAGTGTATCGGCGGGATACGGGCCGCGAGCGTCGATACCGGCGGCGCGCGCGTCGTCGAGGGCCGGTGTGATGACGTCGATTTCCTCGCGGCCGAGGTAACCCGATTCCCCCGCGTGCGGGTTGAGACCGGTGACGAGAATGCGCGGGCGCGTCACGCCGAAATGACGCATCAGATCCTGATTGAGGATGATGAGCGTTTGCAGCAGATCGTCGCGACGAATCGCACCCGGCACTTGCGCGAGCGGCAGATGCGTCGTCGCCAGCGCCACGCGCAGTCCACCGCCGGCCAGCATCATCACGACACGTGGCGTGCCGGTGCGCTCGGCCAGGTACTCGGTGTGGCCGGTGAAGGCCACGCCACAGTCGTTGATCGTGCTCTTCTGTAGCGGTGCCGTGACAATGGCGTGATAGGTGCCGGCCAGCGCTCCATCGATGGCATCGTCGAGCAGTGCCAGCACGTAACGACCGTTGGCGGCGTCGAGCTTCCCTGCCTGTGCCGTGACGGCGAGCGGATGGTGGACGACACGCACGCGAGCAGCGGCCAGCAATGCCTGCCAGGCGTCGCCGAGCCCCACGGCCTGCGCACGTGCCGCGAGCAGCGACGCATCGCCGAGCACGGCGAACTGGCAACGGAGAAGGGGGGCGTCGACGCTGACGTCGGTGGCACCTTCCGTGGGCGACAGGCACTTCACCAGTGCCTGTACCGTCAGCTCCGGCCCGACGCCCGCCGGTTCACCCGTGGTGATGGCGAGGGCGAAGGACCGGTCGGAAGTCATGCCTGGGACGAGAGAGAGAAGAGAGGGGGACTGAAATGTCTCACACGCCGCTTACTGTTGCGCGCTATTGAGACGATAGTCGACATAAGCACTGTCACGCAGTTGCTGCAACCAGTCGCGGTACTGCTGCTCGGCCTTGCGGCCACGCAGTTCCTGCATCGCGACATTGCGCTCCTGATCGCCCGAGACCTGCGTCTCGCGATGACCCAGCACTTGAATCAGGTGATAGCCATACTCAGAGCGCACCGGGTCGCTGATCTGACCGTCCTTGAGTTCGGACATGGCGCGCTCGAATGCCGGTACGGTCTCACCCGGCGAGATCCAGCCGAGATCACCGCCCTGCGATGCCGAACCGTCCGCCGAGAACTGTCGTGCAAAGTCCGCGAAATCGCCCTTCCCCGCTTCGATCTTGGCCTTGATGTCGAGCAGCTTTTGACGAGCCTGCGCTTCCGACACACCATCGCCCACCCGGATCAGGATGTGACGCGCGTGGATCTGCGGCACGGTCATGCCTTGCTCACCGCCCTGCTTGCGGGTCTCGACCAGCTTGATGACGTGGAAGCCGTTGTTGCTGCGAAGCACCTGCGGAACCACCGTCCCTGGCTGCAGCTTCTGAATCTGGCTCAGGTACAGATCGGGAATGCGTTCGGGAATGCGAAAGCCCATGTCGCCGCCGCTCGCGGCATCGGAGGCGTCCGAATACTGCTTGGCAAGCGCTGCGAAATCTCCGCCGGCTTTCGCCTTGTCCAGTGCTTCGTCCGCCTTCTTCTGCGCCGCACTGACCTGGTCGGGCGAAGCGCCCTCGGGCACCTTCACGAGGATTTCGCTCAGGCGGTACTCGGTTTCAGACGGCGTCGCCGTGGCACCGCGCTGTGCGGCGAGGAAGGTGTTGACTTCCGAATCGCTGACTTGCACCTGACTGTCGACTTCGCGATCGCGCAGGCGTGCCATCACGATCTGTTCGCGCACTTCCTTGCGGAAGGCGTCCCATGGCACACCGGCCTGCGACAGTCTCGCCTTGTACTGATCGATGCTCAGATGGTTGTCGGCGGCGATGCGTTGCAGGGCCTGCTCGACGTCGGCGTCCTTCACGACGATGCCGTCTTCCTTCGCGCGCTGAAGCTGCACTTGCGTGACGATCAATTGCTCGAGCACCTGGCGCTGCAGCAGATCGGCGTCCGGAATCGGCCGCTTGGCGAGCACTAGCTGATGCTTGGCCTCCTCGATACGCGCGTCGAGTTCCTTCCGGGTGATCACGCTGTCGTTGACCACGGCCACGATGGAATCGACCGCGCGCACGGACGATGCAGGCGTCCCCGCGACACGGCTACCGACCGGCGCCGGCTGGGCCACCGCCACCCCGGCGGCGAGACACAGGCTCGCCAGCAGCGAGGCACGCTTCACAAACATGTCATTCATAGTTGCTGAATCGAGAAGGAATCTGGTTCGTCGGCGGCGCCTGATAACCCGGCACCCCGACCTTGAAGGCTTCTGTGGCGCTGTTGCCGGACTTCGTCAAGCCTTTTAACTCCAACTGCGCGAAGATACGCGAAGTTGTCGTGGTGGCATTGGTCGCATAGCGCTGGAGCCCCACCCGGAAGGCCCAGCAGTCGGCATCATACTCGAAACCCGCCAGGGCATCGATGAAGGTCTTGTCGGTAATGCTGTAGTTCAGGCGCCCCACAACGCCCAACCGCGGTGTGATCGGCCACTGACCGGAAAGTTCGACCTGATTGATCGGCGTGACGGTCAATGCGGTCTGTCCCACGACCGGCACAGGGTTTCGGAGGTAGCGGTAATACACGTTGAACACCCGTCGCTCCCCCGGGCGCCATGTCACGCCGACATCCGAGCGGTTGAACTGCGACGTGCTCGGGCTGTATTGCACGGCGGTGCTGAACGTGATGTTTCGGTAAAGCAATGCCGAACCACCGACCAGAAAATCGGATATGCCGGCGTCTTCCGGCGTGCCGCCCGGCATCGTCACGAGCGAGCGTGTGAAGTTGTAGCGCTGCGCGTACCAGACACGGCCTCGTTCCACCCCCGACTCCGCATCGATCAGGCGCGAGGTCAGTGCCGCCGTCACGCGATTGGCATCCTGAATCCGGTCGACGCCGATGAACGAGTTCTCGCTGAAGATTTCCGCCAGGTTGAAGTCGGAAACCGCGCTGTCGAAAATCGGAATGGAACTCTGATTTCGATACGGCGTGTAGACATAGAACAGGCGCGGTTCCAGCGTCTGCCGCATCGCCGAGCCGAACAGGTTCAGCGGGCGCTCGAACGTCAGTCCGGTATCGAGGCTGAGCGTCGGCACCGTGCGCGTGATCGACGACTGCATCGTCGAGCCGTTCGCATAATCGATGTTGTACGCGGCCGCGTTGAAGATAACCTTCGGCACGATAAAGTAGCCAGGGGTCAGGATCGGGTAGCTCAACGTCGGCTGCGCATAAAGGCGCTCGCCATTTGGCTGCCCCGTCGACGACGCAATCTGGAACCGGTTGTACTTGATCGGCATCGTGAAATCGAAGCCGTGGAAGTCCAGCTTGTTGTAGGTCGCCGACAGTTCCGGCACCGACTCGTACTGCGGCGCGGTCGGCGCGAGCGTCTGATACTTCAGCACTCGGGCAAGGAACGACCAATTGCCGTACCCCCACGTCAACCCGGCTTCGCGATTGTAGACACGCTGCACACCGGTCTGGAAGTTGGTGCCCGCACCGAAATCGTCCGGATAGGTGTCGTCGGAGACCTTCGTGAAGTTGACGTAGCCATTCACGCCGTAGCCGAGCGACTGGCTATGCTGCCATGTGAACGTGTAGCGGGCGTCCCCCGTAATTCGGTCCTTCGGCAGGTATTCGAAATGGAACAACCCTGCGTACGTCGGCTCGAGGTAGCGGAAATCGCCGTTGAGCATCACACCGCGCTTGGTCATGAAGCGGGGGGTGAGCGTCAGGTCACGGTTCGGCGCGATATTGAAGTAATACGGCGTCGCCAGCTCGAAGCCGGTGCGGCTCGACTGAGTGAAGGTCGGCGCCAGGAAGCCCGAGCGACGTTCGTTCGACGTCGGGAACGACAGATACGGGCTGGCAAGAATCGGCACGCCCTGGAAAAACAGGATGCCGTTGTACGCCGTGCCTTCCTGCTGCTCCTGATCGAACTCGAACTCGGACGCCTTGATGTACCAGGCTGGCGTCTTGCCGTCGTCCGTGCACGCGCAGGCGGAATACGTGCCGCGCTGCAGGGTCACCACGTTGCTCGCCTCGACGTCCGCGCGCTCCGACTTTCCGCCCCCGCCCGTCACGAGTTTGTAGGTCGGCGTCAGCATATAGCCGTCGCCCGCACCGGTGTACATATGCGCCTCGGGGCCGAGGAACAGATTGCCCCCTTGCGACAGGCGCGCATTGCCACGCGCCACGACCTCGTCAGAGTCCTGATCGTACGTGAGGCGATCGCCCTTCACGAACGAACGGTACTTGCGCGCCTCGGCGTCGCCATCGACGGTCGCATCCACGTTGGTCCGGCCGGTGAGGTGCATGCCGCGCACATACATCGGCACGTCGTCTCCGGCGCCCAACGGGTTGTCGACGAGCGCCGGCACCGTGCGCAACACCAATCCGTCGCTCTTGGCAATATCGGGAGGGGGGGCTTCCTGCGCACCGGCGAGCGAACACCACACGCCCGGCAGGGAGAGCAGGAGTGCCAGTGGCTTTCGGCGCGCGCGCATCAGGCGCCGCAGCGAAGAAACATCATTCGTATGGACTTGTTTATCCGGCATGTACGCAAACAGCGTGACAATCGAGGCGCCGCTTGCAGGCAGCCAATCCCGCATGTCTGCACGGCGTTGCCGGGACATTCGGGACGGTCGATCGAGGTCGAGAAACAGGGCGTCTGGAAAACATGATCGGGTATTATATGGCAAGACGTTTACGACCCCCATCATGACCGCACATCCCGCTGCCTCCGCGAGTGTTTCCGACGCTTCCCACGCGCTCTCCAACGCCACCGATGCTCGCCTGCAAGCCCTCGGCCACTGGCTCGCCAGCATCGCCGAACCGTTCGCGCTGGACATGGCGCAGTGGGCGCCGGCCTCCGCGGACGCCAGTTTCCGGCGCTACTTCCGTATCGGCAGTCACGATCCTGCGCATCCGAGCCTGATCGTGATGGACGCACCGCCGCCGCAGGAGGATTGCCGTCCGTTCGTGCACGTCGCCCAATTACTCGCCGACGCGGGCCTGCAGGCTCCGAAGGTGCTCGCCGAAGATCTCGCGCAGGGTTTCCTGCTGCTCTCGGACCTCGGGCGCGAGACGTATCTCGACGTCATCAACGAGGACAATGCCCGCCCCCTCATGCGCGCCGCGCTCGATGCGCTGATCGTCTGGCAGATGCAGTCCCGCCCGGACGTGCTGCCCGCGTACGACACGGCGCTGCTCCAGCGCGAACTCGATCTGTTCCCGGACTGGTACGTTGGCAAGCACCTGAAGGTAACGCTGAGCGCGGACCAACGGGCGACGCTCGACCGCATCAATCAGTTGCTCATCGACAGTGCGCTCGCGCAACCCAAGGTGTTCGTGCACCGCGATTACATGCCGCGCAATCTGATGCCAGGCCTGCCGGGCACCACGGGTCCCGGCATTCTCGACTTCCAGGACGCCGTCTACGGACCGCTCACGTACGACGTGATCTCGCTGATGCGCGATGCCTTCCTCAGTTGGGACGAAGAACGTCAGCTCGACTGGCTGGCGTATTACTGGGAACGCGCCCGCAAGGCCGGCCTGCCGGTCGACGCCGACTTCGGCGAGTTTTACCGTCAGGCGGAATGGATGGGGCTGCAGCGTCATCTGAAGGTGCTCGGTATTTTCGCGCGCATCAACTATCGTGACGGCAAGCCGCGCTATCTGGCCGACACGCCGCGCTTCCTCGGCTACGCGCGCAAGGTCGCCGACCGCTACGCGCCGCTCCGCCCGCTCGCCCAGTTGCTCGATGCACTGACCGGCCAGCGCACGGATGTCGGCTACACGTTCTGAGGCGCACCGCATGACCGCAATGAAGGCGATGATCTTCGCGGCCGGGCGCGGCGAGCGCATGCGCCCGCTCACCGACGCCACGCCCAAGCCACTGCTCGGTGTCGGCGGCAAGCCGATCATCGTCTGGCAGATCGAAGCGCTGGCGCGCGCGGGGTTCACGGATATCGTGATCAATCACGCTTGGCTGGGCGCGCAGATCGAGGCCGCGCTAGGCGACGGCCGCGCATTTGGCGTTCGGCTTGCCTACTCGGCCGAGCGCGAAGCCCTGGAAACCGCCGGCGGAATCGCCTGCGCGCGCCCGTTGCTCGAAGGCGCCGGCGACGTGTTCCTGGCGATCGCGGGCGATATTTTCACCTCGTTCGACTACGCGGCGTTGCGCCCTCATGCGGCAAGCATGGCCGCGCAGCCTGCGCCCGGCATGCACCTGGTGATGGTGCCGAACCCGCCGTTTCATCCGAAAGGCGACTTCGCCCTCGACCCCGCTGGCCAACTGCATCTCCCCGAGGCCGCCCCGCCCACGGCGCAGGCGCTGACGTTCGGCAGCATCGCGCTGTACGACCTCCGGCTCTTTGCCGACATCGCCTCGGGCACGCGCATGGCGCTCACGCCGCTGTACCAGCGCTCGATCGCCGCCGGGCGTGTTAGTGGCGAGCGCTTCGATGGCGTGTGGGAAAACGTTGGCACCCCGGCACAACTCGCTGCGTTGAACGCCGACGTGCGGGCCCGGCACGACGGCGCCCCCGGCAGTAGAATCGCCTGACGACGTTTTCAATCGACCGAACCGACCGAAATGGAGCCCGCGATGACTGATTCCCCCTACCGCGCCCGCCGCGAGCGCGTCATCGAACAGATGCGCAAGGCCGGTGGCGGTGTCGCCGTTCTGCCGACCGCGCCCGAAGTGCCGCGCAACCGCGACAGCGACTATCCCTATCGTCACGACAGCTATTTCTATTACCTGTCCGGCTTCACGGAGCCCGATGCGGTCGTGGTGCTCGACAGCCGCACGGGTCATTCCATCCTGTTCTGCCGCGCGAAGAACGAAGAACGCGAGATCTGGGACGGCTATCGCTACGGCCCGGAAGCCGCGCGCGAGACCTTCGGCTTCGACGCCGCCTACCCCATCGACGAGATCGATACGCGCGTGCCGCAACTGCTGGCCGACGCGCCGGCGCTGTTCTATGCGCTCGGCGCTTCGGCGCAGCAGGATCGTCAGGTCCGTCACTGGCTGAGCGCGGTGCGTGCGCAGGGCCGAACGGGGGTGTCGGCACCGTCTGCCGCGCGCGATATCCGCGCGATCCTCGACGAGATGCGTCTGGTCAAGGACCCGGTTGAAATCGACATCATGGCGCGTGCGGGCAAGATTTCGGCAGAAGCCCATGTGCGTGCGATGAAGGCATCGCGCCCGGGGCTGCGTGAATATCATCTCGAAGCCGAGCTGCTATACGAATTCCGCCGCAACGGCTCGCAATTCCCCGCTTACGGTTCGATCGTCGCCACCGGCGCCAATGCGACGGTGCTGCACTATCGCGCCGGCGACGCCAAGCTGCGCGACGGCGATCTGTGCCTGATCGATGCCGCTTGCGAACTCGATGGCTACGCGTCGGACATCACGCGCACGTTCCCGGTCAACGGCAAGTTCACTGCGGCACAGCGCGAGCTGTATGACATCGTGCTCGCCTCGCAACAGGCGGCTATCGACGCAACGCGCGCGGGCGTGCGCTTCGACGCGCCCCACGATGCCGCCGTGCGCGTGCTCGCCCAAGGCATGCTCGACACGGGTCTGCTCAAACACGATGCGGTGGGCGGCCTCGACGACGTAATCGCCAACAAGTCGTTCAGCCGCTTCTACATGCACCGCACGGGGCACTGGATCGGCATGGACGTCCACGATTGCGGCGAGTACCGCGAGGAGGGTCCGAACGGCGAACGTCCGTGGCGCACGCTGGTCCCGAACATGGTGACGACCATCGAGCCGGGCATCTACGTGCGCCCCGCGCCGGACATCGACGAGCGCTACTGGAACATCGGCATTCGCATCGAGGACGATGCGGTCGTGACCGCCGACGGCTGCACACTGCTCACGCGCGACGTGCCGGTCGATGCCGACGAGATCGAAGCGCTGATGCGTGGCTGATGACTGACGCTCAGGTTCCCGCTGGTTCCACACACGCCGCCTACGCGGCGGACGACGCGCACGCGCGACGGTTTGATCTGGCGATCGTCGGCGCCGGCCCGGTCGGCACGGCACTCGCGCTTCTGCTCGCGCAGCGCGCGCCGCAGCTACGGATCGCGCTGGTCGACGCGCGCGGCGCGCAGGCCGGGTACGACGACCCGCGCACGCTCGCGCTTTCGCATGGCAGCCGCGAAATTCTCGCGCGCGCCGGCGCCTGGCCGCACAACGCGGCCGGGCTCGACAGCACACCGATTCAACATATTCACGTCTCGCAAGCGCGCCGCTTCGGCAGCACGGAAATTGATTATCTCGATCACGGCGTCCCCGCACTCGGTTACGTGGTGCGATACGGCGCGCTGATGCGCGCACTGGACTCCGCCATGTCGCGCGTTCCCGGGCGCGTCGAACACGCGCCGCCGCCAGCGTCCGCCTCGCCGGAGGGGGCCGACGCGTTGCCCGCACCGGATCGACCGGGTCTGCATCACTTCCGCCCGTACCGGGCCATCGCCCTGAGCCAGGACGCGCATCAGGTCACCATGACCCTCGGCACGTCCGTCGACGATCGCGCGCAAACGCTGCACGCCGCGCTCGCCGTCAATGCGGAAGGGGGGCTGTTCGAGCGTCAGATGGCGCGCCCTCATGCGCGCGACTACGGTCAGACGGCCCTCGTCGGGTTCGTCACCTGCGAGCGTCCACGCATCGGATGGGCATGGGAGCGCTTCACGACGGACGGCCCGCTGGCCCTGCTGCCGCAGGAAAACGGCTACGCGTTGGTGTGGTGCTGCCCGCACGCCGAGGCGAAGCGTCGGCGCGAACTGGGCGATGCCCAGTTCCTGAGCGAGTTGCACGCCGCCTTCGGCGACCGCATGGGCCGGTTCACCTCGATTGTCGGCCGTGCAGGTTTCCCGCTGG
The DNA here is from genome assembly GCF_902459665.1 of Pandoraea cepalis. GTDB lineage: Bacteria > Pseudomonadota > Gammaproteobacteria > Burkholderiales > Burkholderiaceae > Pandoraea > Pandoraea cepalis. The sequence goes on from NZ_CABPSL010000016.1 coordinate 29,014, forward strand.
GCCTCAACGCGCTCGGCCACGTCGTCGACGGCCGGATCGCCGCCATCGGCAACGCCGCGCAAACGCTCCACCCGGTGGCGGGACAAGGGCTGAACCTCGGCCTGCGCGACGCCTTCGACCTGGCCGACGCCCTCGTTCGCGACATTCGCGGCGGCACGCCGCACCCCGGCGTGCCGAGCCCCGCGGCGCTGACCGCCTTCGCCCGCCGGCGCCGCGCCGACCGGGGTCTCACGATCCGCATCACCGACCTGTTGCCTCGCGTCTTCGGCATCGACGCGGCCCCGGTCGCCCTGCTGCGCAGTGTGGCCCTCGCGAGCCTCGACCTTGTCCCGCCGCTCAAAACGGCCTTCGCCCGCCAGATGATGTTCGGCCAGCGCGGCTGAGTGTCTGGCTTGCCCGGCGCGACGATCGGACCGCCTGCTCATTTTTTAGGCGACGAGAATGGGTTTTCGCAGTAAAATGCCAACTTTTTCCTGCCTTTTCCCTTCATCGTGCATATCGGCCCCCACGAACTCCGCAATAACCTGTTCGTCGCCCCCATGGCGGGTGTGACGGATCGGCCGTTCCGCCAGTTGTGCAAGCGACTCGGTGCGGGCTATGCCGTCTCGGAGATGGTGGCCTCGAACGCCCAACTGTGGAAGAGCGAGAAGACGATGCGCCGCGCCAATCACGCGGGTGAAGTCGCGCCGATCTCGGTGCAGATCGCAGGTGCCGACCCGGCCATGATGGCCGAGGCCGCCCGCTACAACGTGGAGCGCGGCGCCCAGATCATCGACATCAACATGGGCTGCCCGGCCAAGAAGGTGTGCAACGTCGCCGCCGGATCGGCCCTACTGCAAAACGAACCGCTCGTCGCCCGCATCGTGTCCGCCGTCGTCGGCGCCGTGGGCGATGTGGTGCCGGTCACGCTGAAGATTCGCACGGGCTGGGATCGCGAACACAAGAACGCCCTCACGGTCGCCCGTATCGCCGAAGACTGCGGCATCAGCATGCTCACGGTGCACGGTCGCACGCGCGCCGACCTCTACCACGGCGACGCAGAGTACGAGACCATCGCCGCCGTCAAGGCCGCGGCCCGCATTCCGGTGGTCGCCAACGGCGATATCGACTCGGCGCAAAAGGCCAGACATGTGCTGGACGTCACGGGCGCGGACGCCATCATGATCGGCCGCGCCGCCCAAGGGCGTCCGTGGTTGTTCCGCGACATCGAGCTGTTTCTCACGACGGGCGAGATCGCCTTGCCGCCGCGCGTCGACGAGATCCAGCAAATCATGAACGAACACCTCGAGGATCATTACGAGTTTTACGGGGAATACACCGGTGTGCGGACCGCGCGCAAGCATATCGCGTGGTATTCGCGTGGCCTGCCGGGGGCAGCCACGTTCCGCCAGCGTATGAATACGCTCGACACCACGCAGGACCAGTTGGCTGCGGTCAACGAGTTTTTCGAACAGCAGAAGGCGCACTCGGACCGTCTCTGCTATGAACAAGAATCGCCGAGGGAGCTATTAGCCGCATGAGCAAAACAAACATAGAACAATGCGTGCGCGACAGTCTGGATTCGTATTTCCGCGATCTGGATGGCGCACGACCACACGATGTCTACGATATGGTCGTCTCGGTCGTCGAGAAGCCGCTGCTCGAGTTCGTGCTCGGCAAGGCCGACGGCAACCAGTCGCTCGCTGCAGAATACCTGGGGATCAACCGCAACACGCTGCGCAAGAAGTTGCAGCAGCACGGCCTGCTCTAGCCGTTGCGCGCGAACGGGAGGCCGTCTAGACCCACGCGCCGCCCGTCAGCCCCATCGCGGGGCGCGCCTGCGTCGACGACGCCGCATGGTGCCCACCCCATTTGCCCACGTCGCCCGTTTTTGCCGCTTCACTACTGTCCGTCATGATCAAGCAAGCTCTCATTTCCGTCTCCGACAAGACCGGCATCGTCGACTTCGCCAAGTCGCTCGCTGCGCAGGGCGTGTCGCTCCTCTCCACTGGCGGCACCGCCAAGTTGCTGGCTGACGCCGGCCTCAAGGTGACCGAAGTGGCCGACTACACCGGCTTCCCGGAAATGCTCGACGGGCGCGTGAAGACACTGCATCCGAAGGTTCACGGCGGCATTCTGGCCCGCCGCGACCTGCCCGAGCACATGGCCGCGCTCGCGAAGCACGACATTCCGACGATCGACCTGCTCGTGGTGAACCTGTACCCGTTCGTGCAGACCATCGCGCGCGATGACTGCTCGCTCGACGACGCCATCGAGAACATCGACATCGGCGGCCCGACGATGCTGCGCTCGGCCGCGAAGAACCATCGCGACGTCACCGTGATCGTCGACCCGGCCGACTACGCCGTGGTGCTCGACGAAATGAAGGCGAACGGCAACACGGTCGGCTACGCCACGAACTTCCGTCTGGCCACGAAGGTGTTCGCTCACACGGCCCAGTACGACGGCGCGATCACGAACTACCTCACGAGCCTGGGCGAGTCGCTGCGTCACACCGAGCGCTCCGCCTACCCGGCCACGCTGAATCTCGCGTACACGAAGGTGCAGGACATGCGCTACGGCGAGAACCCGCATCAGAGCGCCGCGTTCTATCGCGACATCGTCACGCCGGAAGGCTCGCTGGCGAACTATCGCCAGCTCCAGGGCAAGGAACTGTCGTACAACAACATCGCCGACGCCGATGCCGCGTGGGAATGCGTGAAGACGTTCGACGCGCCTGCCTGCGTCATCATCAAGCACGCCAATCCTTGCGGCGTGGCCGTGGCCGCATCGCCGGTCGACGCCTATGCCAAGGCGTTCCAGACCGATCCGACGTCGGCCTTCGGCGGCATCATCGCGTTCAACCGTGAAGTCGACGAAGCCGCCGCACAGGCGGTCGCCAAGCAGTTCGTGGAAGTGCTGCTCGCGCCGTCGTTCACCGACGCCGCCAAGCAAGTCTTTGCGGCCAAGCAGAATGTGCGTCTTCTCGAAGTGCCGCTCGGCAACGGCGTGAATCAGTACGATTTCAAGCGTGTGGGCGGTGGCCTGCTGGTGCAGTCGCCGGATGCGAAGAACGTGGCCCCGCATGAACTGCGCGTGGTGACGAAGCGTCATCCGACGCCGAAGGAAATGGAAGACCTGCTCTTCGCCTGGCGCGTGGCCAAGTACGTGAAGTCGAACGCCATCGTGTTCTGCGCCGGCGGTATGACGCTGGGCGTGGGCGCCGGTCAGATGAGCCGTGTCGACTCGGCGCGCATCGCCAGCATCAAGGCCCAGAACGCCGGCCTGTCGCTGAGCGGCTCCGCCGTGGCCTCGGACGCCTTCTTTCCGTTCCGTGACGGCCTCGACGTGGTCGTCGACGCAGGCGCGACCTGCGTGATTCACCCGGGCGGCTCGATGCGCGACGACGAAGTCATCGCCGCGGCCGACGAGCGCAACGTCGCCATGCTGATGACGGGCACGCGTCACTTCCGTCACTAAGCCCTCGCCGCGATGGCCCTCGCCGGGTCATCGACAGGCGATATGAGAGGACACCCAGGATCCCCCGGGTGTCCTTTTTTTCTCTGCCTCAGAAGTAGTGCGCGACACCCACGGCCACGCCGACTTGATTGCTACCCGGCAGGATGCTTGCGCCGTAGCCGGTCACCCCCAGATTGGAGCCGTTCTGATTGCGCGAGAAACCGACTTCCGCGAACAGTTGTGTGCGCTTGGAAAGCAGATACGCCGCATTGGCCGCCAGCAAAAACGGATGTTGATTGGCCGACGTGATGTTGTTGTAGTAGATCGCCCCCGAGAGAATCACTTCGGTCACGGGCCGGTACTGCAACCCGGCGAAGATCAGTTCATTGCGGCCCGCGACGCCGGGCACGTCGCTCAGATACCACTGATATCCCACGAACGGCTTGAAGTTACCGACGGCATAGCTCGCCCCAGCCGCCACCCGCTGCGTGGTATTGCCCTGCGTCGTGACCGACGTGCCACGTTGCTGGTCGTACACCAGCGAGACATTGAGCGGACCGTTTCCGTACCCGACCGACACGCTGTACTCCTTGCCCACGCGCCACTGCCCCGGCACCTGCGCACCATTGACAATGCTGGCATCGTAACCCGTCGAGAACAGGCCCGCGACCTTGATGCCATTGAAGTTGCCGGCGTACTTGATCGAGTTGTCGGCCTTGCCAACGAACTGAGCATCGAGTGCGGGCAGCGAATAGCTGTAGTACGAAAGCGGATCGAGTTCGAGGAACGCATCGTAAATCAGGTTCTTCTGTCGGCCGAAAGTCAGTGCCCCCCATTGATTCTGCAAACCCACATACGCCTGGCGGCCAAACATGCGTCCGCCCTGCTGGAGCTGTCCCGAGTCGAGATTGAACCCTGCTTCGAGCTGCATGATCGCCTTGAGCCCGCCGCCCAGCTCTTCCGCCCCCTTGAAGCCGAAGCGATTCGCCGCCTGAGACCCATTGCTCACGCGAAAGAGTGACGCCTTGCTGCCGTTCGCGCCAGCGGCTGCGTTACTGAGGTACTCCAGACTGTTGTCCAGAATGCCGTAGATCTGCAGCCCATCCGCTTTGGCACAGCCCGCCGCAAGCGTCAACGCCATTGCCAGCCAAACCTTGTGTTTCATGACATTCCCCATTTTTATATTGGACTACGAATTACAAACGCCTCATGCAATACGCGTTCGACATTCCCGACTTCCCTGCAAGTGACCGACCGAGACGGCATTTGAGACGCCGTTGCGCAGCCCGGTGATCTCCGCCAGAATCGCCAGCGCGATTTCCGGCGGCGGGCGCGCCCCGAGCGGCAGGCCGAACGGCACCGTCAGGCGCGTCGTCGAATAGTCGAACGCTGCCGGCTGCGTAACGTTGCGCACACGCGCCACCCCCGTGCGCAGATCCAGCTCACGCACCCCGAGTCGACCGTGGCCGATGGCGTCGAGCCCGCTGCGCGGGGTCACACGCTCGACGACCAGTTCGAGCATTCCGCTGCACGGAAAGCCGAAGCGGTGCGCCTCATCGGCGTTAAGGCCGTACGTCTGCAAGTGAGGTCGCAAGCCCTGCCGGAAACCACCGGCGACCTTCCCGAGCAGCACGTCGTCGCCTTGCGCCTGCCAGCGAGCGACGGCATCTCGATGAGATACAGCAGTGGATAGTCGCCGAAGTTGCTTTGCTCCACGCCGGGCTTCGCCAACGTGTGCCAACCGGCAGACGCCGCCGTCGTCTCGATCGCCCGCGTTGCCAGCGCATCGTGTTTGAGCAGGCGTTTGCGATACTCGACAGGATCGACAGCGGCTGCGTCGGCCATCTCGTCGATAAAGCTCCCGAGAAAGAACACGCTCGACGTCGAACCGACCGAGCGCACGAAGCTCACGGAAATGTTGGGCTGCGGCACGTCCATGCCTTCGACGCGCAGGTTCGGCACCGCGTACGCGAGGTCGTAGAGCCCGTCGAGCATGGTCTCGTCATAGCCGGCCTTCTCGTAATGGTCCTTCTTGATGACGTTGTAGAGCGACTGCCCGGCCACGCGCGCATGCAGGGCCGTGGGCAGCCCGTCGTGACCGAGCACCGCCTCGAAACGACCGGAGGCGCAGGGACGATGGAGGCCGTGTCGTATGTCGTCTTCGCGAGAGCGGATCACCTTGACGGGACGCCCGACCGCCGCCGATGCCACCGCCGCATGGATCACGAAATCGGGCACGTATTTGCGTCCGAAACTGCCGCCGAGGAAGGTCGTGTGCACGATGACCTTCGCCGGTGGTAGCTTGAAGATGCCACCTAGCGCCCAGCGAACTTTGTCCTGCCCCTGGATCGGCCCCCAGACCTCGATCTCACCCTGCGCCTTGCGCACGTGCACGGTGGCGTTCACTGGCTCCATCGTCGCGTGGACGATGTACGGGGTGTGATATTCGGCCATCACACGCTTGCCGCCGGCAGCACCTGAGAGACCTGCCGCACACAGGTGCGCGTGGCTACACCATCGAGGTGTACCGTGCAGCCGCCACATGCGCCGATACCGCAGCCGTATTTGGTGCCGGTCAGCCCCGCGGCATCGCGGATGACCCTCAGCAACGGCGTGCCGTCATCGCCGTCGAAGACGAACGGCCGCCCGTTGAGTTGGAGTTCCATTGACTCTCCCGTTGTGACTGCCGTCTGCCCCGGCGTGCCTTACGACGCGCCGGCAGAAGGTGAGTGAATTCTCACAACGAGAAAATTGGCGAGCAACGACCGCTCGGCCCGAAAAGGATGCCGTTCGTCCAGAGACGGGAAAACCCTCGCGCGCTGGGCGCGATAGTCGCATCAGTTGGCCGGGCCGCAGTGCCTGAGATATTCGCGCGGCGGCAAGCCGTAGCAGCGACGAAAGGCGCGGGTGAACGCCTTCTCCGACGCGTAGCCGACGGCATCGGCCACATCGGCGATGCGCACGCCCGCGCCCGCCAGACGCTCCGCAGCCAGGTACATGCGATGCGTCGTGAGATACGACATCGGCGATTCACCCACGAGTTCGCGAAAGCGCAGGCAGAACTTCGAGCGCGACATGCCCGCGATGTCGGCCAGTTGCTCGACCGTCCAAGGCCTTTGCGGCGCGTCGTGCATCGAGGCGATGGCGCGGCCCAATTGCGGATCGGTCATGCCGCGTAGCCAATGCGTCGTCGCGCCGCCGCTGGCACCGAGATAGGCACGCAGGATCTGGATGAACAGCACGTCAGCCAGACGCGCGACGGCCACGCGCCATCCCGCATCGCACCGCATCGACTCTTCGATGAAGCCCGCCAGGGTCGTGATCAGCCGCGCGGGAACGGCTGGATCGCCGGCGCGGATATGGATGAGCGGCGGCAGCGACGCGAGCAAGGGATTGCGCACGCGCTCGCGGAACATCACCACGCCCGCGTAGAGGTCGCTCACCGGCCCCGCGCCGCCCGCGCGGAACGCGAGAGGTGTGCCGAGCCGGCGCGCGATACCCTGCGCCGTCATCAATTGCTCAAAGACCACCGGCGGCTCGTCCAGCGACGAGCACATCACGTGCTCGTGTCCATGCGGCAACAGCACGCAGTCGCCCGGCTCCACGCGCACCGGCGGCATGCCGGCCACAACGAGATAGAACGGCTCTCCCGTCGCCGTGCGAAACGGCGCACCGACCATCGCGGGCTTGCGCAGCGACCAGGGGGCGCCGAACGTGAATCGACCGGTCACGACCGCATCCGCCCGCAGATCGTTGAGAACGTCGCTCAGCGGATCCATGCCACCCCGCCTTGCACGACGTGAAGATCAATTCGCCACATGGGTGGAACTTTGATTTATATACGGATAAACGGAAGTATGCCGTTTCGCTCGCCGGAAAAGTATCGGGATCGGCCTAGGGAAAATACGAAGACGACGGAGGGCGCGCGTTGCGGCGCGTCGTCACGCGAGCGGACGGGATGGGATGGGATGGGATGGGGTGAGACCGGTCTGTAAGCGTCTGCGCGGCACAGGCCAGGGGGTTCAACGTCGCGAGAGCGTCGTCAGGAAGAGGTGGGCAGGGCTTGCCTCGGCCCGCAGTTCACAGACATCACCACCGTCGACGCGAAGCGCATTTCCCTCGGGAACAATCACGGCTTGGCCGTCCGCGAAGTTCGCTCGCACCTGCCCTTGCGCACAGTAAAGGAAGGCGACGGCGTCGGCGTCCGTTGGCAGCGACCACGTCACGGCGCCTCCCTCGAGCCGATGCTGCGCCAGCGTGTGCTTCCATGTGGCACGGCGCGTCATGACGTTGAAGTCGTCGATGGGCACGCCGGAAGTCTCCAGCATCGGTGTGCTGCTCACCGTCAACTCGCCGCCGAAGACGTATGGAGGCGTGCGCGTCGAGAGTGTCACGTCCGGGCGGCCTTCGACATTGAGCGTGAGGGTGCCGCCCCGCACGATGGCCAGCGAGCGATCGATGCCCGGGAACACGGAGAACGGCCCCGGGCTCGCGACCGTGGCCGTGCTGATGCGCCAATCGAAGCCGTCTTCACCGGGACGTCGCGCCACCGCCAGCTCGGTCGTGACCCCCAGGCCGTTCTTCCACGGCATCTTCTGAAAATCGGCCGGGCCGAGCGTTTGCAGTTTCATGCTACGTCTCTGACGAATTGGCTTACTGGCGGACTTCGCCGTGTCCGAACACGACGTACTTCAGACTCGTCAGGCCTTCGAGACCCACCGGACCGCGGGCGTGCAGCTTGTCGTTCGAGATACCGATCTCGGCACCCAGACCGAATTCGAAGCCGTCGGCGAAACGCGTGCTCGCGTTGATCATCACGCTCGCGGAATCGACTTCGCGCAGGAATTGCATGGCGGCGGAGTAATCCTCGGTCACGATGGCATCGGTGTGATGCGAGCCATAGCGATTGATGTGCGCGATGGCCGGCGCCATGCCATCGACGATCTTCAGCGCCAGCACCGGTGCCAGATATTCCGTCGACCAATCCGCTTCGGTCGCCGCCACCACGCCCGTCACGCCGGCGTCGCTGAGCGCCGCCAGGGTTCGGTCGCAACCGCGCAGCTCGACCTGCTTATCCTGGAACATGCGCGCGATGGCGGGCAACTGGTCGATGGCCTGTTGGTCGACGAGCAATGTTTCCATCGTGTTGCAGGTGCCATAGCGATGCGTCTTGGCGTTCTCGCAAATCGCCAGCGCCTTCGCCGGATCGGCGCGACCGTCGACGTAGACATGGCAGATGCCGTCGAGGTGCTTGATCATCGGCACCCGCGCGTCCTGCATCAACCTCGCGATCAGGCTCTTGCCGCCGCGCGGCACGATCACGTCCACATAGTCGGTCATCGTGATGAGTTCGCCGACCGCTGCGCGGTCGGGCGTGCTCACGACCTGCACGGCATCACCCGGCAACCCGCTCGCCGCGAGCGCCTGCGCGATGAGGGCGGCCAGCGCCGTGTTGCTCTCGATGGCTTCGGACCCGCCGCGCAGAATGGTCGCGTTGCCCGACTTCAGGCAAAGCGCAGCCGCGTCGATGGTCACGTTGGGACGCGATTCGTAAATGATGCCGATGACGCCCAGCGGCACGCGCATCTGACCGACCTGAATGCCGCTCGGCTGCACGCGCACGTTGCTGATCTCGCCGATGGGGTCCGACAGGCCCGCGATCTGACGCAGTCCTTCGATCATCGTGCGCAGCGCCTTGTCCGACAGCGTGAGACGGTCGATGAACGCGGCGTCCTGACCATTGGCGCGGGCGCGCTCGAGATCGCGGCGATTCACGTCCTGCAACGCCGCGCCATCGCGCTCGATGGCATCGGCAATCGCGAGCAGCGCGCGATTCTTGGCAGCGGTGTCGGCACGCGCCATGGCACGCGACGCCTCACGGGCGCGCTGGCCCAACGATTGCATGTAGGCTTTGATATCCATATCGTCTGTTTCGCAGTTCTCTTGGCGACGCAATCGCCATTACATTCGGTGGGTTTTCGGTGCCGGTCGTCATCACGGTATTCGGACGGCAGCACACGGCACGTCGCCAGTCATGCGCCAGATTGTCCGTCAATTGTGGGGATCTTGCTGGCGCGGCTCCCGTGCCCCGGGAGGTGTTCCGGCGTTTGGCAGTGCTTGGGCGCGGTCTACGCGTGCACCGGACGGGGTGCGCGAGCGGAGCGCGCCATCGGCGGTCGCTCGCCGGCGAGCAGCAGCCCGAGTTGCAGCATGCCGTCCCACGGGTCGCCGGACAGACCGTCGGCCCGCAGCCCCTTGACCTGCCGGTCAAGACGCGCGGCCAACTGCAGTGCCTGCGCCAGCTTGGCGGGTGTGACTCGGTGGGCCGCCTGCTCCATCAGGCGCTCTCGTGGCCCCCAGACCCGATACTCGCGCAACAACATCGCAAGCGGCTTGCCCGCCGCCATCCCGCGCGTGATCTTGGTGAGGGTGCGCACTTCTTCGGTCAACGCCCACAGGACCAGCGGTGCTGCTTCGCCCTCGCCACGAAGGCCGTCGAGCATGCGCACCAGCCGGGCGGTATCGCCTGCCAGGACCGCTTCACTGAGTTTGAAGACGTCGTAACGCGCCACGTTCATCACGGCATCCTGCACTTGCTCGAACGCGAGCGCACCCGCCGGATACAGCAGACCGAGCTTCTGAATCTCCTGATGGGCCGCCAGCAGGTTGCCCTCGACGCGATCCGCGATGAACTGCAGCACACGTCGTCCCGGCTCACCGGCTTCGACACGCTGCCCTTGTGCGGCGAGACGCTGCGCAATCCAGTCGGGCAGACGGCTCCGGTCGACCGGGTCGATCTTCATCGTCACGCCCTCGCGATCGAGCGCCGTGAACCAATCGGATTTGGTCGCTGCCGCATCCAGGCGGGGCAGCGTGACAATGGTCAGGACGTCGCTGTTCGCGGCACTGGCGTGCGCCTTGAGCGCTGCGCCGCCGTCCTTGCCCGGCTTTCCGCCGGGAATGCGTAACTCGATGAGTTTGCGGTCGCCGAAAAGCGACATGGACTGGCTGGCGTTGGCGAGCGCGCCCCAGTCGAAGCTGCGCTCGACGCTGAGCACATCACGCTCGGTGAAACCGCCCGCACGTGCCGCCGCGCGTACACGATCCACCGCCTCCTGAACGAGCAGGCTCTCGTCGCCGTAAATCGTATAGATCGGTGAGAGGGTCTTGGCGAGATGCGCGTCGAGCGCGTCGGGACGCAGTTGCATGATGGCAGACGTTACTCTTCCGGCTTCGTCGTCGGCAGCGATTTCACCGCTTCCATGCGACGAATGATCTGGTCGACGGCATCTTTCTGCATGTCGCGGTTGAGCAGTGCGCCTTCTGCATCACGCGCCGTCGTTTCGTTGTCGCTATAGGGCAGATTGCGCGTCAGGCGAATCGTGCTCAACGGGATGATCGGCGTGCCATCTGGTGTCACGAGTTGAAAGGTGAACGAACTACGCAGCTCGTATTCACGTGCCTGGCCATTGGCATCAAGACTGATGGCCGTCCGCGACGACGTAGTGTTCACGAACTCCAACCGCGCATCGGCATCCTTAGGCTCGGTCACCACAACGGTGTCCTTGCTGCCGTACCGGATGTAGCGCGAGATGTCGGTCGCCATCTGGCCGCCGCCGGAGATGTACAAACGGTGGAATGCATACTCGCTCGCACCGCGCAGCTGGAAGCCGCACGCCGACAGTACGAGCGCCCAACCCAGCAGGGCAATCCCGCCGAAAATCCTGCGCGTCATACCGACGCCTCGTTGCCCGGATGTCATTTGCACGTGATGTGCCCTCTTGTCACCAAACGTCATCAATTCATCGATCGGCGGCCGCAACGGCCACCTCAGAGCACTACGTTCACAAGTCGGCCCGGTACAACGATGACCTTCTTCACCGGCTTGCCTTCGCCGAACTTGGCGGTCATTTCGTGCGCCAGCGCGGCTTGTTCGATGGCCTCGCGCGAAGCGTCCTTCGCCACGCGCACGGCGCCACGCACCTTACCCGCCACCTGCAGCACGAGTTCGATCTCGTCCTGCACCAGCGCGGCGTCGTCGACTTCCGGCCACGGCGCATCGAGCAGGTCGCCCTGTTGCGCCGCGTAGCCCAATTCGACCCACAAGCCGTGGGTGACGTGCGGCACCACCGGGTACAGCACGCGCAGCAGAATCCCGTAGCACTCGCGCACCGCTCCGGCGCCCGCCGCCCCCTTGTCGCTCTCGATGGCGTTGAGCATCTTCATCGCCGCGGACACGACCGTGTTGTACTGCACACGCTGATAGTCGTAGTTGGCCTGCTTGAGCACGCCATGAATCTCGAGACGCAGCGCCTTGGCCGCCGGGTTCGCCGTATCGATGGCGGCGTCCGCCTGACGCAGCAGCGCGGCCTGCGACTGGCCGAAGCCCCACAGGCGGCGCAGGAAGCGGCTCGCGCCTTCCACACCCGCCCCCGACCATTCGAGTTGCTGTTCGGGCGGTGCCGCGAACATCACGAACAGACGCGCCGTATCGGCGCCATGCTGATCGATCAGCGACTGCGGATCCACGCCGTTGTTCTTGGACTTCGACATCTTCTCGATGCCGCCGAGCGTCACGTCCGCACCGTCAGCCTTCGACGTTGCACTGACCGGACGGCCCTTGTCGTCGAACTGCACTTGCACGTCGAGCGGATTGAACCACGTCTTCTTGCCCGCGGCATCCTCACGATAGTACGTCTCGTTGAGCACCATACCCTGCGTGAGCAGGTTCTGCGCCGGCTCCTTGAAACTCACCAGGCCCAGATCGCGCATCACCTTGGTCCAGAAGCGCGAATACAGCAAGTGGAGAATCGCGTGCTCGATGCCGCCGATGTACTGATCCATCGGCATCCAGTAATCGGTGCGCGCGTCGACCATGGTGTCGGCGTCCGGGCAGGCATAGCGCGAGAAATACCACGACGAGTCCACGAACGTGTCCATCGTGTCGGTCTCGCGGCGCGCCGGCTTGCCGCACTTCGGGCAATCGCACTTGAGAAACGCTTCCGACTTGGCCAGCGGGTTGCCGGTGCCGTCCGGCACGAGGTCTTCGGGCAACACGACCGGCAGGTCCTTTTCGGGAACCGGCACCGCGCCGCACGACGCGCAGTGAATGATCGGAATCGGCGTGCCCCAGTATCGCTGGCGCGAAATCCCCCAGTCGCGCAGACGGAACGTGACCTGCTTGTCGCCTGCACCCTGCGCCTTGAGATCCGCGGCGATGGCGTCGACGGCGGCCGCAAAGGCCAGGCCATCATATTTGCCGCTGTTGACCAGCGTGCCGTTCTCCTTGTCGCCGTACCAGGCCTGCCAGGCTTGCGTCGAATAGGTCTCGCCGGCCACCGCGACAACCTGCTTGATCGGCAGGTCGTACTTGCGCGCGAACGCAAAGTCACGCTCGTCGTGGGCCGGAACGCCCATCACCGCGCCCTCGCCATACCCCATCAGCACATAGTTGCCGATCCACACCTCGACCTTGTCGCCGGTCAGCGGATGCGTGACGAAAAAGCCCGTCGGCATGCCTTTCTTTTCCATCGTGGCGATGTCGGCTTCGGCCACGCCACCCTGCTTGCACTCGGCGATAAACGCCTGCAGGTCGGGACGCTCGGCGGCCAGACGCGTTGCCAGCGGGTGCTCGGCGGCGACTGCGCAGAAGGTCACGCCCATGATGGTGTCGGCACGCGTAGTGAACACGCGCAGCAGCTTGCGCTCGCCGTCCAGCTCGTACGGGAAGCCGAAGTTCACGCCAAAGCTCTTGCCGATCCAGTTCTGCTGCATCACCTTCACGCGCTCGGGCCAGCCGAGGTCGTCCAGGTCGCCGAGCAGTTCGTCGGCGTATTCGGTGATGCGCATGTAATACATCGGGATTTCGCGCTTCTCGATGAGCGCACCCGAGCGCCAGCCTCGACCGTCGATCACCTGCTCGTTGGCGAGCACGGTCTGATCGATCGGATCCCAGTTCACCGTGCCGGTCTTCAGGTAGACGACGCCCTTCTCGAGCATCTTCAGGAACAGCCACTGGTTCCAGCGGTAATAGTCCGGCTTGCAGGTGGCGACTTCGCGCGACCAATCGATCGCCAGACCCATCGCCTGCATCTGCTTCTTCATGTACGCAATGTTGTCGTACGTCCACTTGGCCGGCGGCACGCCGTTGGCCATTGCCGCATTTTCAGCCGGCATGCCGAAGGCGTCCCACCCCATCGGCATCAGCACGTTGTACCCGCGCATGCGCATCTGACGATACATCACGTCGTTGATGGTGTAGTTGCGCACGTGGCCCATATGCAGCTTGCCCGACGGATACGGCAGCATCGAGACGCAATAGAATTTCTGTTTGTCCGCGCGCTCGGTGGTCTTGTAGGCATCGATGGCCTGCCAATGAGACTGGGCGGAGGCTTCGACGTCGGCGGGAACGTATTTTTCTTGCATGATGGGTCGGCGGGTAGGATTCGGCTCGGCTTCGGCCCCGCCGGTGCGCGGCAAAGGGCGCGCAGCACGCAAGCGTTTGGGGGCAAATCCGGGGAAAACGATGATTATAACGCCGACGGCAACGGATTCGGCGCGACGGTGGAGAGCAGATGCGGCCTGGAGGCCGCCTTGGCGTGGCTGCCGCCCGATGCGTCTGCGATCCGTGGCGGCGTGCGTCTTTGATGTCGGCGCCCGGTGCCGGCTGGCGCAGCGTCTGCCCTCTCATGCGCCACCTCGACGGGCCATCCGCGCCCCGCACGCCGGCAAGGGCTGAATCAGCGCAGGCCCAGAACGTCCTGCATATCGAACAGGCCCGTGTTGTGTTGCGCAAGGAAACGGGCAGCACGCAGCGAGCCTTGCGCATACGACAGACGGCTCGACGACTTGTGCGTGATCTCGATGCGCTCACCGATGCCGGCAAACAGCACCGTGTGATCGCCCACGATATCGCCGCCGCGCACGGTCGCGAAACCGATGGTCGACGGATCGCGCTCGCCGGTCACGCCCTCGCGGCCGTAGATGGCGCATTCCTTCAGATCGCGGCCCAATGCGTCGGCCACGACTTCACCCATGCGCAGCGCCGTGCCCGACGGGGCATCGACCTTGTGGCGGTGATGCGCTTCGATGATCTCGATGTCGTAGCCCGTGTTCAGAATCTTCGCCGCGACTTCGAGCAGCTTGAACGTGGCATTCACACCCACGCTCATGTTCGGTGCAAACACCACGGCCACGCGCTCGGCCCCCGCGGCCAGACGCGCCTTGTCGGCTTCCGAGAATCCGGTCGTGCCGACGATCATCTTGACACCGTGCTTTTCGGCGGCAGCCAGATGCGCCAGCGTGCCTTCGGGACGCGTGAAGTCGATCAGATATTGTGCGTTGGCGAGCGCGACATCGAGATCGGCGGTGATGTTGACACCCGTCTCGCGCCCCAGAAAGGCGCCGGCGTCGTGTCCCAGCGCCGGGCTGTCCTCGCGGTCGAGCGCACCGACCAGTTCGGCGTCGTCGGTGGCCAGTACGGTTTCAATCAGCATCCGGCCCATACGGCCGGAGGCGCCAGCAATCGCAATCTTCATCATGGAATTCTTGACTCTTCAGACAGCTTACTTGGGCATCGAGAACAGGCCACCGCCGGAAGTCACCCGCGGCGACGGGACAAGCCCCGTGCCCGTGGCCGTCGTCGCGCTGCCCGAAGCGCTGTCGCCAGCGGTGGACTGTGCGTTGGACGCAGGGGCCGGCTCGGAAGCGGTAGCCGCCGCAGCGGTCGACACGGCCGCGACGTCGGACGCGGCAGGCGCGGCAGTCTCCGCGGCCGCAGCGCTCGCCGTCGACGGGGCCGAGGCGTCGGTCTTTACCGTCTTGCCCTTCTGACCATCGATTTCCCGCACCAACTGATATTCGGTCGGCAGATTTTCTCCGCCTTCCCAGCGCGCCAGCGTGTCGCCGTCGAAGTACACCTTCAGGTGACGCTCCTGAACCACCGACGCATTGCCGCGCTTGAAATAGAAGACATAGTCCCAGCGATTCGCGTGGAAGATGTCCGTGAGCAGCGGCGTGCCGAGCAGTTGACGGACCTGATCGCGCGTCATGCCGGCTTTGAGCTGCTCATAGGCCTCTTTCGAGACGAAGTTGCCTTGAACGATGTTGATTCGATACGGCGTGACCACGCCGATCACTTTGTCGGTCACGCTGTCATACGTCGAGCAACCGGCCAGGGCCAGGAATGCCGCTGCAGCGCAGACGGAGAGCGGAAGGGAGAGATAACGACGCAAATCTGACTCGCTTTCAAAAAAATCGACCTTGAATCCGGCACGCCGGGCGCGCCGCCACATCGCCCCCGTTGACGGTACAAACCGTCCCGATTGCCCTGGTTTGCGCCCGGGCAAGGCAAAAAGGCATTATTATTGCGGCTGTATTGTACTCTAGGGACGTAGAGCGATGCCGAATCCCGCCGATCTGAAAAATATCGGACTGAAAGCCACGCTTCCGCGCCTCAAAATTCTGGAGATTTTCCAGAACAGCGAGAGCGAGGTGCACCATTTAACCGCCGAAGACGTCTATCGTCATCTGCTCAACGAAAACCTCGATATCGGCCTGGCCACGGTGTACCGTGTCCTGACGCAGTTCGAGCAAGCGGGCCTATTGTCGCGCAGCAACTTTGAGTCCGGCAAGGCCGTTTTCGAGCTCAACGAAGGCCATCACCACGATCACCTCGTGTGCCTCGACTGCGGGCGTGTCGAAGAGTTCTTCGACGCCGAGATCGAACGCCGCCAGAAAATGATCGCCAAGGAACGTGGCTTCGCGCTCCAGGACCACTCGCTCGCGATGTACGGCAGCTGCACGAAAAACCCCTGCCC
Source organism: Pandoraea cepalis (assembly GCF_902459665.1). Classification (GTDB taxonomy): domain Bacteria; phylum Pseudomonadota; class Gammaproteobacteria; order Burkholderiales; family Burkholderiaceae; genus Pandoraea; species Pandoraea cepalis. Next base: position 45,270 of record NZ_CABPSL010000016.1, read on the forward strand.
GCATCGTCAAAAGAATTAAACGTTGCTTTGGCAGAATGTCTTCTGATGGAGACATTCTGGGATCTTCCCCAAGGCCCAGCCATTGATGCTTTGATCGCTAATACGCATCCGCTGTCAGAGGCGGTCTAATGCGACCTGCTGGCGCTCCCCACATTATCGAAGCCCCCCTTTCTTCACATGAATCACAAAGAATCGCCCAACGACATGGCTCAGAGTGACGACGACGAAATTTCGCTGGCGGATATTCTCGATTTTGCCCGCGACAACGTCAAAGTGATTGCTGGACTTGCCGTGGTCGGCGCCATCATCGGCGTTGGCAGCACATTTGCGCTCCACAAGAAATGGGAAGGCACGGTAACGCTGCAGATCGGACGCGCGGCTGGCTCGCCCGTCGCCGGCCCTGATGGCCCCTTGATCGAGTCGATTCAGCAAACGGTCGGTCGAGTGCAACTGAGCACGTTCCGGGACAAAGTCACCGCCGAGGTACTTCCCCAGTTGCAGGGCGACGAAGCCGCGCTGCGCAAAACCGTCGCCTGGAACGCCATGAAGGCACGATCGCTTCCGGGTACTGCGTACATCGAGATCACCGCGCGCGGCACCTCGCCCGAGCAAGCCGAACAGGTGCTTAAAGCCGCATCGCAACGAATCGAAACCGAACACGCAGCAATCCTCGAACGCGCGCGCATGCTTCCCAAGCAGCAGTTGAGCGTCATTGACACCGCCATTGAGGCGAACACCAAAGCGCAGGACCAATTGAGCGCGGCATTGGCGCGATCGAAGAATTCGGATTCGGTCATGGCATTGGGCGCATTACAGAGCAGCCGGACAGAACGCGCCACGCTCAACGAAAGCCGCTTTCGCGTCTCGCAGATGCTTGCCCCGGATCAGTCGTACAACACGCGCATCGTCAGTGCGATTCAGGTCGGCCCGAACGCCGTCTTTCCGCGAAAGTCATACTTCGGCCTTGGCGGTCTGGTGTTGGGTGCCATCGTCGGCGTTATCGTCGGGCTTTGCCGCAAGGGACGCGCACGCAGCGCATAAACCGCGAAATCCCAGCACAACAACGCCGCACCCCAACGAAAAAGCCGCTGTCTCACGACAGCGGCTTTTTTACGACTGGACGTCAAACGCGATTACTTCGCCGACATGAGTGCAACGGTCGTGTCGAGCATGCGGTTCGAGAAGCCCCACTCGTTGTCGTACCACGAGCCGACCTTCACCAGGCGGCCCGACACCTTGGTCAGTGTACCGTCGAAGTTCGACGAGGCCGGGTTGTGGTTGAAGTCGACCGACACCAGCGGTGCCGTGTTGTACGTTGCGATGGCCTTGAGCGATCCCTCGGCCGCTTCCTTCAGAATCGCATTGACTTCGTCAACCGTCGTGTCGCGCTTGGCAACGAACGACAGGTCGACGATCGACACGTTGATCGTCGGAACGCGAATGGCGTAACCGTCGAGCTTGCCATTGAGTTCCGGCAACACCAGACCGACGGCCGACGCCGCGCCCGTCTTGGTCGGGATCATGCTCATCGTGGCCGAGCGCGCACGGCGCAGGTCTTCGTGATAGACGTCCGTCAGCACCTGGTCGTTGGTGTAGGCGTGCACCGTGGTCATCAGACCCGTTTCCAGACCGATCTTCTCGTGCAGCGGCTTGACCAGCGGCGCCAGGCAGTTCGTGGTGCACGAGGCGTTCGAGATGACCGTGTCGGTCGACTTGAGCACGCCTTCGTTCACGCCGAACACGATCGTGGCGTCGACATCCTTGCCGCCCGGGGCCGAGATGATGACCTTCTTCGCGCCGCCCTTCAGGTGAGCGCCGGCCTTTTCCTTCGTGGTGAAGAAGCCCGTGCACTCAAGCACGACATCCACGCCCAGCTCGCCCCACGGCAGTTCGGCCGGGTTGCGGTTGGCCAGCACGCGAATCTTGTCGCCGTTGACGATCATGAAATCGCCGTCGACCGACACCGTGCCCGGGAACTTGCCGTGCGCCGTATCGTATTGCGTCAGGTGAGCGTTCGTCTGCGCATTGCCGAGATCGTTGATGGCGACGATTTCGATGTCGTGCTTCTTACCACCTTCATAATGGGCACGCAGCACGTTGCGGCCGATACGGCCGTAGCCGTTGATAGCGACGCGAATGGTCATGGGGGTTTCTCCGTAAGGTCTAACGAAATCAGCCAAGCACGGACTTGACCGTCGCGACCACGTGGTCGACGGTGAAGCCGAAGTGTTTGAACAGCACGCCGGCCGGGGCCGACTCGCCGAAGGTGTCGATGCCGACCACGCCGCCTTCCAGGCCGACGTACTTATGCCAATACGCCGTCACGCCGGCTTCGATCGCCACGCGCGACACACCACGCGGCAGCACGCGCTCGCGATACGCCTTGTCCTGACGGTCGAACACGTTGGCCGACGGCATCGACACGACACGCGCCGCGATGCCCTCGGCAGCCAACGCCTCGGCGCCCTTGAGGGCCAGCTCGATTTCCGAGCCGGTCGCGATCAGCACGATCTGCGGATTCGCCACGTCGCGCAGCACATAGCCGCCACGACGGATATCGGCAATCTGCGCATCGTCGCGCGAGACGAACGGCAGGTTCTGACGGCTGAGCACCAGGCTCGACGGACCATCGTGACGTTCGACGGCCGCCACCCAGGCGACCGCCGTCTCCGTCGTATCGCAGGGACGCCACACGTCCATCTGCGGGATCAGGCGCAGGCTCGAGACGTGCTCGACGGACTGGTGCGTCGGACCGTCTTCACCCAGACCGATCGAGTCGTGCGTAAACACGAAGATCGAGCGCAGCTTCATCAGCGCCGCCATACGCAGCGCATTGCGGCTGTAGTCAGAGAACGTCAGGAACGTTCCACCGAACGGGATGTAGCCGCCATGCAGCGCCATGCCGTTCATGATGGCGCTCATGCCGAACTCGCGCACGCCGTAGTTGATGTGGTTGCCAAACTGCACGCCTTCCGCGTTGGCCCGCACCGCCTTGCTGGCCTTCCAATTCGTGAGGTTCGAGCCGGTCAGGTCGGCCGAGCCACCCAGGAACTCCGGCAGTACGGCGGCCAGACCTTCGATCGCAAGCTGAGAGGCCTTGCGCGTGGCGACCGTCTCGCCCTTCTCGTTAGTCTTGGCGATGAACGCGGCGGCGGCCGACTTGAAGTCGCCGGGCAGCTCACCCTTCATGCGACGCTCAAATTCGGCAGCCTCTGCCGGGAACTGGCTGCGGTAGGCGGCAAAGCGCTCGTTCCATGCGCCTTCGGCACGCTGACCGGCGGCCTTGGCATCCCATGCGGTGTAGACATCGGCCGGCAGCTCGAACGGCGGCAGGTGCCAACCGAGCGACGCGCGCGTGGCGGCGATTTCGTCGGCGCCCAACGGCGCACCATGCACATCGTGACCGCCCTGCTTGTTCGGCGCGCCCTTGCCGATCAGCGTCTTGCAGCAGATCAGCGTCGGACGATCCGAGGTCTTGGCCTGGGCGATGGCGGCGTCGACCGCGTCGACATCGTGGCCGTCGATGTCGCGAATCACGTTCCAGCCATAAGCTTCGAAGCGCTTCGGTGTGTCGTCGGCAAACCAGTATTCGACGTCGCCGTCGATCGAGATGCCGTTATCGTCGTACAGCGCGATGAGCTTGTTCAGACGCAGCGTTCCCGCGAGCGAACACGCTTCATGCGAGATGCCTTCCATCAGACAGCCGTCGCCGAGGAACGCATACGTGTAGTGGTCGACGATATCGTTGCCCGGGCGGTTGAATTCCTTGGCGAGCAGGGCCTCGGCCAGCGCGAAACCCACCGCGTTGGTGATGCCCTGACCCAGCGGGCCCGTGGTCGTCTCGATGCCCGGCGTGACGCCCACTTCCGGGTGCCCCGGCGTCTTGCTGTGCAGTTGGCGGAAGTGCTTGAGCTCTTCGATCGGCAGGTCATAGCCCGTCAGATGCAGCAACGAATAGATGAGCATCGAGCCGTGGCCATTCGACAGCACGAAGCGGTCGCGATCGAACCAATGCGGGTTGACGGGGTTGTGCTTGAGGTGACGGCCCCAGAGAGCGACCGCGATATCGGCCATGCCCATCGGCGCGCCAGGGTGACCGGAGTTGGCCTGTTGGACCGCGTCCATGGAGAGGACGCGAATGGCAGAGGCCATCAGCGCAGGCGTAGCAGAAGAGGAGTTCGTCATGGTGAACAGCCGGAAGAGCGGGCGTGCCCCCGTTGCCGCGAGCTGCCGCGCGAAATTCGAATGCGGAATAAAGTCCAAGATTTTACCAGATACGGCCGTTGCCCGGGTCGCTCGCGGCGAACTTCCCCAAATGACGGGAACGTGGAATCATGCAAAGAACAGGCATGATCGCCACCCATTAGAGGAAGTTGCCTCGCCAATGCCCGCCAAACGTGACATCAGCGGCGACCCATCGACCGCCGCATTGCGCCCGTGCGCGGCGCCGCTCGGGCCTTGGGCCGGTTATACGTTCGCCGCGCGCCCGGTATTCGCCGCCACGTCGGCCTATCAGCGCATCGAGGTCGTGGATTTGCCGGCATTCGGGGCACTTGGGCGGGCCTATCGGCTCGGCGGCCGGTTCATGGCGTCGCTCGCTGATGCGCATATCTGCCACGAATGCATGGTGCATCCGCTCTTGCTTGCGCACGGCAACGCCCAGCGTGTTTTGGTGCTTGGCGGGGGTGATGGCGGCTCGGCGCGCGAAGCCTTGCGTCACGCGAGCGTGCGCGAGGTTGTCGTCGCCGAACTCGATGCCCAGGTGCCGGCGACGATCCTGAAGTACATGCCGACGTTGGCGGACGGCGCATTCGACGATCCGCGCACCACGCTTGTCATCGGCGACGCCCGGGATCTCGTCGACGCCGCGCTGGCTCGCGGAGAAGCGTTCGACGCCGTGATTTTCGACCTGACCGACGCTGACGGCGAAGCGGCCACGCTGCATGGCGCGCCTTTCTTTGCCAAACTCCGCGCGTTACTCGGCCCACGCGGCGCTATCGCCCTGCAACTCGGGGCGCCATGGTTCGAAGCCGATCAAGTCGCGCGCATGCTCGATGCCCTGCGCTCGGTGTTCAAATTTGTCCAGCCGATAACCACGTATGTGCCGCTGTACGGCACGTTGTGGGCGCTCGCGTTCGCCAGCGATTCGCTCGACGTGCGTGGCAGCGATGCAACCGCGGCCACGCAGGCCCTGCTATCGCGAGAATCCCTGCGCCACTATGCGCCGGCCCGGCGTGCCGCGCTTTTCGACATCCCGCCGGAACTGATGGCCGTGCTCGGCGATCGATAACCAACCGCGCGACGATGAGATGACGCGACGCAAGTGAATCAAGCCCGCATTCCTTGTATATTGAAAACTCATCGCAACCGTTGGCGGCGGACCGTTCGCGTATTCGTGCGTCAGGACGAGACTGCTTTACCCACAGCCGACGCTCATACCGGAGCACCGTCATGCCCGATCCCCGCCCCGCCCATGTGCCGTGGTTGACGCCCTACCTGACCGTGCGCGACGCCAAGGCGGCGGCGACGTTCTATGCGCAGGCGTTCGGCTTCTCGGTGCATGACATGGTGAACGACGACGGCATCGTCATGCACGTGGAAATGTTTTATCAAGGGCAATTGATCGTGATGTTCGCCCCCGAGGGCGCATTCGCGAGCACCGCGCGCACGCCGCGCACCTCCGGTGTGGAGGCGTCGCAGAGCTTCTATGTCTATACGGAAGACGTCGATGCCCTATACGCGCAGGCGACCGCCGCCGGCGCGAAGGGGCTAACGCCTCCCAGCGACCAATTCTGGGGCGACCGCTTTTGCCAACTGGAAGACCCGGACGGCTATCGCTGGGGCTTCGCCCGCCCCGTCGCTCCGCGAAGCTGAGCCGTTTCTCCCTCTGGCGTTGGGGTATGCTTCTGTCCCCGGCGCCACGCCCGACCGCGCCCTTTCGACTCCCGTCCGTATGCCTCGCTTCTTTATCGATGTGCCGCTGCACGCCGGCGCACTGCTTGATCTTCCCGAGACGGTGGTGCGTCACGTTCAGGTATTGCGCCTGAAGATCGGCGATGCGCTCACGCTTTTCGACGGCACGGGCGGCCAATATCCGGCCGTGCTCACGACGCTGGAAAAGCGCCACGCCACGGCGCAACTCGGCGAACGAGAGGCGCGCGAGGTGGAGACGCCGTATCGCGTCACCCTCGCACAGGGCATCGCCGGCGGCGACAAGATGGACTGGCTGATAGAAAAGGCCATCGAGCTAGGCGTGACGGACATTCAGCCGCTGATCACCGAGCGCTCGGTGATCCGGCTCGACGGAGAACGTGCGGCGAAGCGCGTTGCGCATTGGCAGGCGCTGGCACAGGCCGCTTGCGAGCAATGCGGCCGAAATCGCGTGCCACGCGTCCTGCCGATTCGCCCGATCGGCGCTTGGCTGCGCGAGCAAGGCGCGGTGACAGACGACGGATGGCGTGTGCTATTGTCACCCAGAGCGGACAGCGGTTTCGACTCGCTGCCGCTGCACGCACCGTCCCAGCCAGGCGTTTTGCTGTTCGGCCCGGAAGGCGGACTGGCACCGCACGAAGAATCCCTCGCGCGGGAGGCCGGTTTTACGGCGATTCGCCTGGGCGAACGCATCTTGCGAACGGAAACGGCGGGTATCGCGGTCCTCGCGGCATTGGCCGCGCGCTGGGGCGGTTGGTAAGCCCCGACGATTTGAACATTGGCTTCACAAGCCTAAAGGAGTCATCCCATGGGTATCCTGGATTCCATTCTCGGCGGCATTTCTGGCAATTCGGCCGATGGTGGTAGCGGTAGCGGCGGCAACACCAAGATGTTGCTGCTGATGGGTTTGCTGGCGATGATCGCCAACCGTTCCGGCAACGCGCAGGCACAGGGCGGCCAGGGCGGCGACCTGATTGGCTCGCTGGGGGGCGCACTCAGCGGGATGCTGGGCGGCGCGGCGGCGGGCGCTGGTGGTGCCGGCGGTCTTGGCGGTTTGCTGGGCGGGCTGCTGGGCGGAGGACAAGCACCGCAGCAGGATGCCGCCGGCAACCCCGCGACGTCCCCTGGCGACTTGGTGGGCGCGCTCGGCGGACTGGGCGGACTGACGCAGGTGCTGGAAAATAGCGGCCTGGGCGATGCGATGCGCTCGTGGGTCGGCACCGGCAGCAATCAGCCAGTGTCGGCCGATCAGGTGGCCCAGGCGCTTGGCCCGGGAGGACATCTGCAGCAACTGGCCGATTCGGCGGGCGTAAGCCAGGATGAGGCAGCACAGCAACTGTCATCGCTGCTGCCCGAGGTGGTCAATCACCTCACACCGAACGGCGATCTACCGCAAGGCCATCTCGACCTGGCGAGCCTCGCCCAGCAATTCCTCGGCGGACGGACCGGCTGAGGCAAGGCCATCCAGGAATCCGATAATCGCCGGCTGAAAACGTAAAAAGGTCCGCAATGCGGACCTTTTTCGTGAGGTTGACGTGACGCATGTTCGCATCGGGGCAAGACCGGTGACGTCAAACGATGTTTCCGAGGTCACTCACCGACGATTCGCTTGGTGGGCCGTCAGGCAAACGAGTAAAAGACGCGGAACGTGATACGACGCTCCGCCCAGAACTCCGCGGCATCGCGGAACACGTCCAGCAGGGTTTCGCGACCGTCCTTATCGAACTTCGTCGCCACCGGCAATCCCTCGAGCACGACGACAAAACCAGGCTGCGGGCCTGCGTGATGCACCAGATCGGTCAGACAATCGTGCAAGGCGTCGTAATTCTTTCCGAAATGCTTGGGAAACAGGAACGACGTGGCGATCGTCTCCAGCACCTCGGCCTTGCTCTGCGCCTGCGAACAATTGGCGTAGAGGAAGTGCTGCCCGAGTCGCTCGGCCTCTGCGGCCAATTCCGGCACGCGGAATGCGCGGATCGACTGCACGATATTCGGCCTGACGGTCTTGAAAAGACTCATATCTCCCTCTTCCGATAAGGTATGGCGGCGGCCGGCCCGCGCGACAGCATGCAGGCCCAGCACCTGCTTGAACAAGTTGCCCTCGCCCGCACCGAATGGATCTGCCATACGATCTTTCCCGCGTTCCTGTGCGAAAACCGGCTCACTCATACTGCTGTCATTCCCTTATGCGTCTAAAGCTGTTGTAGTGATCTTGTGTGTAGTAACAAGGATCGACCGCCCGCTGGTCCCCGCCACAGATGATGCGCCTGGCGCCCCGATTGCGGGCACCGGGGGTCGGCACCGTGTATTCATGGTAATAGCCACGCCGCATTTTGGGCAGCTGCTTTTCGTAGTTCCCGAACACAACGCCGTCTTTGGCGTAGGGGAACGGCCCGCCCTGGGCAATCAGCGTCAGCGTGCGCTGCGCTTCGCGAGGCAACTCGGCAACGGACACTGTGACCGTTGAACCCGTGACGTATGGCGCGGTTTCGCGCGCCACAGCATTGGACCACAGAAACACACTACCAGCCGCCGTCAGCGCCACGATGCTCCGGTGAAGCCAACGTGCCATGGTCATAGCTAGCCTGTCGCCCGACGTCGTATTGCGCCGCGGGCTTGTTCTGGTGGTTGAAGCCGTAAGGTTATCGCTATTGGTCCAGAGAATCAATGTCGGCTTACATTTTGCAACGAAACAACGCGACAAATTATTGAAAATAAAGGATTTTAAAGAGAGTGAGCACACACATGACGGTGTGAGCGTGCAAAATGTCTCGCCGGAATGCAAATCGCCGCCCCCAAAAGGGGGCGGCGATTTGTCGTTAACATGTGTCGAACGGTGGCGAACCGCCGCGCGCTCGCCAGACGTCAACGCGCCTGTTGTTGCGCCGCCGCATCGGCCACCACCAGCGCCACCATGTTGATGATGCGTCGCACCGTGGCCGACTCGGTCAGGATATGCACCGGCTTGGCAGCGCCCAGCAGGATTGGCCCGATCGCCACGTTATTGCCCGCCGCCGTCTTGAGCAGATTGTACGCAATGTTCGCGGCGTCGATATTCGGCATGATGAGCAGGTTCGCAGCACCGGTCAGCGTCGATTCCGGCATGATGCGTGCGCGCAGTTCCGGGTCGAGTGCGCAATCGCCGTGCATTTCGCCGTCAACTTCCAGATCGGGCGCACGCTCCTGCAGGATCGCCAGCGTTTCGCGCATCTTGCGGGCGCACGCGGCGTCGCTGGTACCGAAGTTCGAATGCGACAACAAGGCCACCTTCGGCTGGATACCGAAGCGGCGAATCTCCTCGGCGGCCATCAGCGTGATTTCGGCCAGTTCCTCTGCGCTCGGATCCTGATTGATGTGCGTATCGACCAGGAAAATCTGCCGGTTCGGCAAAATCAGGGCGTTCATCGCCGCATAGACGTGCCCCCCCGCCCGCTTGCCGATCACGCGATCAATGAAGTGCAGATGACGGCCCGGTGTCGACACTGTGCCGCAAATCATGCCGTCCGCTTCGCCCTTGCGCACCAACATGGCGGCAATCAGGGTTGTGCGGCGACGCATCTCGACGCGCGCATAAGACGCCGTCACGCCCTTGCGGTTGGTCAGCTGGTGATACGTTTCCCAGTAATCGCGATAGCGCTCGTCGTGCTCCGGGTTCACGACGGTGAAGTCGACACCCGGTGTCAGGCGCAGGCCATATTGCTGCACGCGGTGCTCGATCACGGCCGGGCGCCCCACCAGGATCGGCGTGGCGACACGTTCATCCACAAGCACCTGTACGGCACGCAGCACGCGCTCCTCTTCGCCCTCGGCAAACGCAATGCGTTTCATGTTGGCAGGCACGCTGCGCGCAACAGAGAACAGCGGCTTCATCAGACCGCCGCTGTGGTACACGAACTGCTGGAGCGATTGCGCATAGGCATCCACATCCGCGAGGGGACGCGTGGCGACACCGGCGGCCATCGCCGCTTCGGCCACCGCGGTCGCGACCTTGACCAGCAGACGCGGATCGAACGGTTTCGGAATCAGATAGTCGGGGCCGAACGACAGGTTTTTGATCCCGTAGGCCGACGCCACGATATCGCTCTGCTCCTGGCGCGCCAATTCCGCCAGCGCATTCACCGCCGCGATTTCCATCGAGCGCGTGATCGTCGTGGCGCCAACATCGATCGCACCGCGGAAGATGAACGGAAAGCAAAGGACGTTGTTGACCTGATTCGGGTAATCGGTGCGGCCCGTCGCCATCACGCAATCCGGACGCACTTCCTTCGCAAGTTCCGGTGTGATCTCTGGATTCGGGTTGGCCAGCGCGAAGATCAGCGGTTTGTCGGCCATCGTCTTGACCATTTCCGGCTTCAGCACGCCGGCAGCCGACAGCCCGAGGAACACGTCGGCGCCGCCAATCACGTCGGCCAGCCCGCGCGCATCGGTCTTTTGCGAGAACCGGATTTTCTCCGGATCCATCAATTCGGTGCGGCCCTCGTACACCACCCCCGCCAGGTCCGTCACCCAGATGTTCTCGATGGACAGCCCCATGTCGACGAGCAGGTCCAGGCACGCAAGCGCGGCAGCGCCCGCGCCGGACGTCACCACCTTCACGGACTTCAGATCCTTGCCGACGACCTTCAGGCCGTTGATCAGCGCCGCGGCCACCACAATGGCCGTGCCGTGCTGATCGTCGTGGAAGACCGGAATCTTCATGCGCTCGCGCAACTTGCGCTCCACGATGAAGCACTCGGGCGCCTTGATATCTTCGAGGTTGATGGCGCCGAAGGTCGGCTCCAGCGCCGCAATGATGTCGACGAGCTTTTCGGGGTCTTTCTCGTCGATTTCGATATCGAACACGTCGATATTCGCGAATTTCTTGAACAACACGCCCTTGCCTTCCATCACCGGCTTGGATGCCAGCGGGCCGATATCACCCAGACCCAGCACGGCCGTGCCGTTCGTGATCACGCCGACCAGATTGCCGCGCGCCGTGTAGCGCGATGCATTGAGCGGGTCGACGACGATCTCCTCACACGCGGCGGCAACGCCCGGCGAATACGCCAGCGCCAGATCGCGCTGGTTGAGCAACTGCTTGGTCGGCGCGATGGCGATTTTGCCGGGCGTGGGGAATTCGTGATACTCGAGCGCAGCTTCGCGCAGTTTCGGATCGATCGGCGTGGGCATGAGGGGAGGCTCTTGACGAACAAAATGGGGTCGGATTTTCAGTGCAAATTGTAGCCCCATTTATTCACGCCACTTATGCAAAAAGCGAATAGGGGCTGCACCTGCGCGGTACGGCTTCCCCGCCGATAGTGGCCAAAATTCCTGGCGATTTCAACGCTGCGCTGCACCATCGCCCGCCTTTTCGGACCACGGACGTCTAGCCCCGTGGGGGGGATCCGAGACGGGCATGAGAATCCGTCTGAATTCCGGGCGTCCGTGCTTTGTTCGCTTGGGAAAGCCCGGGTCGCCTCTTAGAATAGGGGCTTGCCTGTGCATCACCGCAGCCCTTTACTTATTGCCCACCGCCTAATGCTCCCTGGCGTCACGCGTTGCACCGGAGTGGTCCCGCAACGCGATGCGCCCGGTCAAGGCGGGCAACCGCGCCGTTGCTCATGACCCTGACGTCTGCCTCAACTCCACCGCTGTCCGAGTTCTCGCTGATCGACCGCTTCTTCGCCCACGCTACCCGGCCGGGCGAGCATGTGACGCTCGGCATCGGAGACGACTGCGCGTTGCTGCGTCCGCCCACCGGCGAGCAGCTCGCGATTTCGACCGACATGCTCGTGGAGGGCCGCCACTTTTTTGCCGACGTCGACCCGCGCGCGCTCGGTCACAAGACCCTTGCCGTCAATCTGTCGGATCTCGCGGCCATGGGCGCGCGGCCCATGGGCTTCACATTGGCGATTGCCCTGCCCGACAGCGACCCGGCCTGGCTCGCGCCCTTTGCCGAGGGCCTGTCGGCGTTGGCCGACCGTTACGCCTGCCCGCTTGTCGGCGGCGACACCACGCGCGGCCCACGCAATCTTTGTGTGACCGTCTTCGGCAGTGTGCCCGGCGCCCAGGCGTTGCGCCGCGATGCCGCGCAGCCCGGCGACGACATCTGGGTCTCCGGCACCCTCGGCGATGCCCGGCTGGCGCTCGGTGCGATACGTGGGGAATGGACCTTGTCGGACGTCGATCTCGCCCTCGCGCGCCGCGCGCTGGACTGGCCCGAGCCGCAGGTGACGCTCGGACTGGCGCTGCGCGGCGTGGCGCGCGCCGCCCTCGACATCTCCGATGGGCTGCTGGGCGACCTCGGCCATATCCTGGAGCGCTCCGGTGTGAGCGCGACGGTGAACGTCGACGATGTACCGTGCTCCGACCTGCTGGCCGCGCAAACGCCGGTGATTCAGAGAATGTGTGCGCTGGCGGGCGGCGACGACTATCAACTGGGCTTCTGCGCCGACCGTGCGCAACGGCCGCATATCGAGGCGATCGGCAACGAACTCGGCATACGCCTCACGCGTATCGGTACAATAGCGCTTCCCGACGCGCGCCTCGCCCGGCTGCACCTCCAGGACAAGACTGGCGCGTCCGTCGCTGCCGATTTCAAAAGTTTCGACCATTTCCAATGAGCACTGATCAACCGGCCGCCGTCAACTCGGGCAGCGGCCCGCGCCGGCCGAACTCGCGGTTCCTGCTGTCGCACCCCGCCCACCTCTTTTCGCTCGGCTTTGGCACGGGCCTGTCGGCGTTCGCGCCGGGCACCGTGGGCACGCTTTTCGGATGGGCATCGTATCTGGTGCTCAATCTGTACCTGACGGTCACGGGATGGGGCGTGCTGATCGCCGCGTCCATCGTTGGCGGCATCTGGATCTGCGCCTACACAGCGCGCAAGCTTGGCACATCGGATCCGAGCCCCGTCGTCTGGGACGAGATTGTCGCGTTCTGGATCGTGCTGCTGCTCATTACGCCGGCGAGCTTTGTCGGCCAATTGGTGGCCTTCGTGCTGTTCCGATTCTTCGACGCCGTCAAGCCGCCGCCAATCCGATATTTCGACCGCACGGTCAAGGGTGGCCTCGGCATCATGCTGGACGATCTCGTCGCCGCCTTTTGCACGCTGCTCGTCATTGCGCTGTGGCGCTCGATCTGATCGACCGGGCTTGCCGCCGCGCGATGGCGCAAGCCGCATCATGACGGGTGCCTCGCTGGCGCCATTCCCGCGGGTACGCGCACCGATACCCGTGACCTATTCGTTGCATTGACTTATTGAAGGCGTCGTCCCGTGGTCTCCGAACAAAATCTTCTGGCCCAACTGTCGGTCAAAGTCGGCAATCGTCTGCGTGACGAACGCCTGATGCTGACCACGGCCGAGTCATGCACCGGCGGCCTCGTTGCGGCAGCAATCACCGACGTTTCCGGTAGCAGCCAATGGTTCGAGCGTGGCTTCGTGACGTATTCGAACCAAGCCAAGTCCGAAATGATCGGCGTTCCGCCTGAATTGATCGACAAGCACGGTGCCGTGAGCGAACCGGTGGCACGTGCGATGGCCGAAGGCGCACTGCTGAACAGTCGTGCACAGATCTCGCTGTCGATCACCGGCGTGGCCGGCCCGGGCGGCGGGTCGCCCGAAAAACCGGTGGGTATGGTGTGCTTCGCGTGGAGCAACCGCGTCACGACCCTCGTCGAGACGAAGCGCTTCAAGGGCGATCGCACACAGGTGCGCAGTCAGGCCGCACAGCACGCGCTGCGCGGCGTCATCGAATTCCTCGACCAGGCCGAGATGTAATCGTCGCGCCGCCCTGTGACGTTTGACGACGATCCGCGCATCGGCACGCGGACCGATCAGCGATAGGCGTTGATGCTGTCGCGCGTGTTTTGCGCAGCGGTGGCAGCCGCCGCGGCGAAGTGCTCGTCGCGACCGGCGTAGATGATGGCACGCGACGAGTTGATCATCATGCCCGTCCCGTTCGCGGTGCGACCGGCTTTGACCGTCGCTTCGACGTCCCCGCCCTGAGCGCCCACGCCGGGAATCAGCAGCGGCATGTCGCCGACGATGCTGCGCACGGCAGCGATTTCTGCCGGGAACGTTGCACCCACCACCAGGCTGATCTGCCCGCTCGTATTCCACGGCCCCGCGGCCAGGCGCGCCACCGTCTGATACAGCGGCTTGCCATCGACATCGAGGAATTGCAGATCGCTGCCGCCCGGGTTCGACGTACGGCACAGCACGACGACACCCTTCTCGGCATGCGCCAGATACGGCTCCAGCGAATCGAAGCCCATGTAGGGATTCACCGTCACGGCGTCGGCACGATAGCGCTCGAACGCTTCGCGCGCATACTGCTCGGCGGTGCTGCCGATGTCGCCACGCTTGGCGTCCAGAATCACTGGCAGGCCCGGATGATCGGCGTGGATATGGGCGATCAGCCGTTCGAGCTGCTCCTCGGCGCGATGCGCAGCGAAATAGGCGATCTGCGGCTTGAATGCACACGCGTAGGGGGCGGTGGCATCCACAATCTGGCGGCAGAACTCGAAAATCGCGTCCGGCTGCGCTTGCAGATGCGCGGGAATGCGCGACGGCTCGGGATCCAGGCCCACGCAAAGCAGAGAATTGTTGCGCGTCCAGGCCGCGTTAAGTACTTCGGTGAATGTCATGACGGGGTTCCGGCGGGGTTCCGGCGGCGGTATTCCGACGGCGGGTGATTCGAGACTGATTCCTTCCAGCAAGGCCGACATTTTACCTGCTCCGCGCGCCGGTCGAACCAATCCGCGCGCTTCGCGTCAATCTTGATATCGGTGCTCTCGGGCCCCCATCAACACGGAGAACCCCCATATGACTGAGGTTACCCCCCCGCTCGCGTCCTTCGACGCCGTGATGGGCTTTCTCGCGGCCAACGCCGTCCGCTACGGTCTGTCGCTCGTACAGGCCGTGTTGATTCTGTTGATCGGCTTCTGGATCGCGAAGCGACTGGCGCGCTTCGTACACCGAACGTTGAGCCGTTCGCCCCACTTCGACGCAACGCTCAAACCGCTCATCGAGTCGATCGCGCTGTGGTCGGTGCGCATCATCACGCTCGTTGCCGTGCTCGCTCAATTCGGCGTGCAGACCGCCAGCATCATCGCGGTGCTCGGCGCGGCAGGCCTGGCCATCGGGCTGGCCCTACAAGGCACGTTGCAGAATATTGCGGCGGGTACGATGCTGCTGGTGCTGCGCCCGTTCCGCAACGGCGACTACATTACGGCCGGCGCGTCGGTGGCCGGCACCGTCGACGAAATCGGCCTGTTCACCACCACGCTCACGAATGCCGACGGCATCTACGTCTGCGTGCCGAACAACCAGATCTGGGGCCAGCCGATCACGAACTTCAGCCGCAACGCCACGCGTCGCATGGAGGTCACCGTGGGCATCGCGCTCGACGACGATCTCGATGCCGCCATGACGGCACTCCGCGCCCACGTGGCAGAAGACGCGCGAGTGCTCGACAAGCCGGCACCGGAAATCATGGTCAAGCAGGTCAGCGACAACGCCGTGATTGTGAACGTGCGGGTATGGTCATTGCTGGGTAACTACTGGGGCCTCTATTGGGACCTTCAGCGCGGCGTCAAGGAGACGGTCGAGGCCGTGGGTTGCTCACTCCCGTATCCGACGCGCACTGTCATGCACGTGCCAGCACAGCCGATACCGGACGCGGCCCCCTCGCGACACTAGCCCCACACACGCCCGCGCGTGCTCGTCGTGCGAAAGTCTGCGTGCGGGGGGCTATTCGCCTATTGTGGCAACTCCGCCGCCCCCATGCGACGCGCGATCACGCCGGCGCGTTGCGCAAGGTACGGCGAATTGCGATGGGTATCGAAGTAGCGCGGACGCGGCAACATCACCGCCAGCCGCGCCGCCTGCCAAGCGGAGAGCTTCGAGGCCGGAATGCCGTAGTAGTGCCGTGCCGCAGCTTCGGCGCCGAATACGCCCTCGCCCCACTCCACCGAATTGAGATAGATCTCGAAGATCCGCTGCTTCGTCATCCAGAACTCGAGCATCCACGTGATGCTCAATTCTTCCGCCTTGCGCAGGTAACTTCGCTCGCTCGACAGGAACAGATTCTTCGCCAGTTGCTGGGAGAGGGTCGAGCCGCCCGCGACGATGCGCCCCTTCTTCTGATTCTTCTCCCATGCGCCGAGCATCGCGTCGATCTCGAAGCCATCGTGATTGACGAAGTTCGCGTCCTCGCTCGCGATGATGGCGCGCTTCAGATGTCGCGAAATCTGGTCGTACGGCACCCATTGGTGCTTGAGCGTCGCCGTCGGATCCGTTTCATGCAATCGCGCGGCGGCCGCGCGCATAAACGCCGTCGACGACGGATCGAAACGCACCCACCAGCCAATCTGCACGAAGTAATAGAGCTGCGTGGCAAGCACGCCCACGAAGACCAACGTGACAACGTAGGCTGTCCACTGCCACGGCCCCCAGCGGCGATGGCGAGTTTTGCGCGAAGCGCGTCGCGGCGCAGCCATCGACAACGTCAACCTTTCGCTGCGAGCCGGGCGCGCAAGGCGGTGCGCACGGCATCGGTCGACGGCCGCACGCCGCGCCACACCGCGAACGCTTCGGCCGCCTGCTCGACGAGCATGCCGAGACCGTCGGCCGCGCGCGTCGCCCCGGCCGCCAATGCGTGCGTCATGAACACCGTTGGCTGCGCGCCGTACATCATGTCATAGGCAAGCGCCCCTTCCGCATAGACGCCCGCAGGCAGCGGCGGTACGTCGCCTTGAAGGCTACCGGCCGTGGCGTTAATGACGACATCGAACGCCGCGGGGACCGCGTCCCATCCGCCACCGGCGAGCGCCACGCCATGGCGCTCAGCGGCGTTGGCGAACCGTGCGACGAGTTCGTCGGCGCGCGCGGCCGTGCGATTGGCGACAAACAGCGCCGCCGGCCCCGCCTCGATCAGCGGCAACATTGCCCCGCGCGACGCACCGCCGGCGCCCAGCAGCAACACGCGCCGGCCCTTGAGCGATACGCCCAGCGGTCCCTCAATATCGCGCACGAGCCCCACGCCGTCAGTGTTGTCGCCCGTGATGCCCTGCGCGTCGAACACCAGCGTGTTGACGGCGCCCGCCGCCTGCGCGCGTTCGGTCAGACGATCCGCCAACGCGTGGGCCTCGAGCTTGAACGGGACGGTGACGTTGGCCCCGCGAGCACCGTTGTCGATAAAGGTGCGCACGGTGGCGGCAAACGCATCGAGCGGCGCGAGCAGGCGCTCATAGGTGAGATGCTGGCCGGTTTCGCGCGCGAACTCGGCGTGAATGAACGGCGACTGGCTGTGTTCGACGGGATGACCGATCACGGCGTAGCGATCGGCCTGCAGTTCCCCGGAGGGCGTTTGGTTTGTCATCGTTGTCAAAGACGCGGCGCCTGGCTTTCGCCCAGGCGCCGCAATTACTTGCGTCCACGTGCATCAGATACGGTGTTTGGCCGTGACTCGGCAGGCATCGGTCGCCGGAAACCTTCACATCACGTTGCCGACAAACCGCGCGAATGTCATCGAATAGTACACGCAGCGTCGCTGTGGCTTCGGGCGTTTGCCGACGATTCGCCCGTGGCGCCCTACCGCGCCGCAGCGACCGACGGCGACGCAAGCGTCTCGGCCTGCACCCCCTGGCGCGAGAAGGTCATCCGCGTCACGATCTCGAGAATGTCATAGCGCTGCCGCATCTCGGGCGAGAAGTCGCCAAACGGCGCACTGGCCTGTACGATCGCCACCGCGCGGCGGTCGAGATCGCGATTGCCGGAGCTTCGCGTGACTTCCACGCCCGCGACATTCCAACCGTCCTTGTGATAGCCGAGCCCGCCCCGCTGATTGACGTTAAGCGTGACGATCAGCTCGCCATAGAGACGCTCGTTGCCGATCTGGGGAAAATGCTCCGTGCCGTAGCGCTCTACGCGATGACGCAGCGTGTCGAAATAGCGCGCATACGCCACTTCACGGGTATTGGCTGTGACCTGGCCGCGTTTCGGGCGGGTCTGATAGGCGCGCAACTGCTTGTCGATTTCCGCCTGCAGACGGGCGATCTTCTGGTCGACGTTCTGATCGTCGAGTCCTTGCCCGCGCTGCGGCGCGTCGGCGCGATGCCGCTGCGACGCCGGCGTGGCGGCGTATTGATTGCGCAGTTGCGTCAGCAGCTTTTCCTGCGTCGCTTCCAGTTCGCTCACGTTGCGCTGGATTTGCGCGATGGGCGCGCCGTCGCGATCGAGCGCGCGTGACGGCAGCGGTGATGTCGCACGCTCGCCGTCGTGCTCGCCGCCGCCCACGAGGTTGGCCTGCGCGAGCGCCGTGGCCTTGTCGGGGGCGTTGGCCGACTTCGCGTTGACGAGGACGACATCGAGCGGCGTGTCCGCACTATGCAGTCGGAAACTGTCGGGCGCGACGAAATGCACCGCCAGCGCGAGCAGGTGGACCAGCGCGGAAAATGCCAGGCCCGTGGCAAGCGGATGCTCGCGCATCAGCGACCCGCCGCGGCGGCGCGCCGCGCGCAGGTTGCCTGCCGCGAGAGCGGGTTTCAGCACGCCGAACCGGGAGACGCGTCGCGCCCCCCCGCCACCATCAGCGCGGCAGCAAGCGACGAAGTGCCGGACGCAACATCAACGGTTTGCGACGCCGCGGCGGTGACGTCGGCCGAGGCCGAGGCGACGTCGTCGTCACCCTGGCTTTCGTCGCGGCCGTCGCTTTCGGTATCGTTCGCCCCCTCCGCATCGTTGGCGCCATCGGCATCGTCGGCATCGTCGGCCCCTCCCGCGTCGTCGCCACCTTCGGCCCCATCGCCTCCATCGTGACCCCCACCGCCGTCTCCTGCACCGCCGGCGCCTTCGTCATCGTCTTCGCCCAGTCCGTTCTGGCTGGCGCCCAGCACCTGCGCGACACGTACCGAGATGCTGAGCGTGACGACGTCGAGCGACAGCACGTCGAGCATGATCTGCGTACCGCGCGCGTGCGGGCCAAGCCCCAGAACGATCAGCGTCAGCGGAATATCGTTCAGGCGCACGGTGTCGCCCTTGAGCACGCTCGCCTGGACCTGCGACTTGTTCTCCTGAATCAACCAGCGCAGGCACCAGTAGCGCTCCATCCGGCTCTGGTGCTCGGCATAAGCCGCATAGGCGGCTTCGAAGCTCGACACGGTCACGTACAGGTCGGCATCCTTGGGCTTGAAGGGTGCCGCCAGCTTGGCCGTCACGCCGTGACGCACGCACGCAAGCAACTGCCACTGGTTGACCAGATCCACATAGCGACGCAGCGGCGAGGTGCTCCATGCGTACTGCTCGACACCCAGACCTTCGTGCGGCGCCGGCGATGTCTGCATGCGCGTGCGATTCACGCCGTAAGCACGCTGCGCGCGATAGATGCCGGGCACGCCGCACTCGGCCAGCAGGCGTCCCCACCGGCTGTTCGCGAGAATCGCCATCTCGGCGACGATCAGGTCCAGCGGCGCACCGCGCATACGCTGCTTGATCGTGACCTGCTCGCCTTCGACGTAGAAATTGAAGTCGGTCTTGTTCTGCACTTCCGGACGCAGGCCATAACCCACGCGCGCGGCCTGACGTTTCTCGTAGAGCGACTGCGCGAACGGCCACAACAGCCGCAGCGCTTCCTTGTGCGGATACTCGCCGCTGCCATCGGCCAGCGTCTCGGCCGTGATGATCGCGTCGAGTTCGTTGTGACGCAGGTTTGCCGAGATCGGCACCCGCTCGGCATGCGTTTCCGTCGCCACGATCTCGTACGTGTCAGCCTTGACCACGACATACAGCGACAGTGCCGGACGCGCGCCGCCCTCGGCAAGCGTGTACGCCTCGACTATCGCATCGGGGAGCATCGTGATCTTTTCGCCCGGCGCATAGACCGTCGACAGACGCGCGCGCGCGATCTCATCAATGGCGTCACCCCGCGTAATGCCGAGTGCCGGCGCCGCAATGTGGATGCCCACACGCAACAGCCCATCGGGCAGTACCTGCACCGAGAGGGCGTCGTCGATCTCGGTCGTCGTCGAATCGTCGATGGAGAACGCCTGCACGTCGGCCAGCGGCAAGTCGTCGCCGGGTACCGGGATCGGCCCGAGTTCCGGGAAGCCGGTGCCGCGCGGGAAGTGTTCGTAGAGGAACGCCGCCTCGTGATACGCGCGCGGCGACGAAATGCCGCCGCAGGCGAGCATCACCTCGGCGTGCGTCTTGCCCAGCGCCATGGCGGCGGCGTCGAGCGCCTTCCACTCGATGGTGTTCTTGTCGGGACGGAACAGCAGCAGCAGTTCCTTGCCCTTGAGCGCGTCGGGCAGCGTGCCGGCGATCAGTTGATCGGCATACACGGCCTGCAATTCCGCCTGCTGTTGCTTGCGGGCGAGTCCCGCGAGCGCGGCCTGCAGTTGTTCCTCCGGCGCGCGTTGGTACTGACCGCGGCCTTTTCGGCGGAAGTACACCGGCGAAGCCTGCAGCGCCAGCGCGAGCCCGGCCTGTTGCGCAACGCCGGCGCCTTCGCCGAAATACTCGGCAGCGAGCACCGGGAACGCGAACTCCTCGGCAGGCGCGCATTCCCACAGGAAACTCATATCGATGTCCTGTGCGGCGGCGTGCGCCTGCGTCATCAGCTCCGCGGGCGACGGCGACTCGAAACGCAGCAGCACGTCGCGCCCCTTGATCTTGCTGCGGCGTCCACCGGGCAGCTCCACCTGGTACGACTCACCTTGCTGCGACAACACCGTGCCAGCCTTGAAGCCGCCGGATTCCTCAAAAAAAATATTCATGAAACAGCCATCGATCGCAATAGGCGACATTGTAGCCCGCCAACCTGCGGCGGTTTAGGGCGGAAGGGGCAAACGCGTTATTCGCCCGCGAACGGACCGGCGGCACCGGGCGAGGGGGGAACGTCGATGCCGGCGAAGCGCAGCACGTCGTCCATATAGTTGGCGAAATCGGAAATACCGTGGTCGCTGCCGTCGATCACCGTGAGCTTCGCGCCCGGAAACTTCGCCACCATGTCTCGGTAGTCGAGGGTCTGGTCGCCGGTCGCGGCCACAAGGTAGTAGCGCTCGGGACGCGTGATCTGGGCCACGTCGATCATGCGCAGCTCGTCCAGGTGACGCGGCTCAACGACGATAGTGCCGCCGCCATGCCACATCGGCTGCTCGCCCAGCCACTTGCCCAGATCGTCGTACGGGCGCGTGGCCGGATTGAGCAGCACCGCGCGGCAACCGAGCTTCTCGGCCAGATACGTGGCGTAGTAGCCGCCGAGCGAGCTGCCCACGATGGTCAACTCGTCGGCCTTCACGCCGGTGAGCAGACGCTGCGCGTCGACGACCGCGGCCAGCGGCGACGGCGGCAATTGCGGGCAAGCCCACTCGCGCCCCAGGCCGAGGCGGTGCATGCGCGCGGCCATCAATTGCGCCTTGAAGGAGCGCGGCGACGAACGGAAGCCGTGCAAATAGAGAATCATGTGAGCCCCGATAAAAGCTGGTCAGTACCCGGACGCCAAGGCACGCAAATCAGGCGCGCGCCGCCAGTGCATCGAGCAATTTCTGGTGAATGCCGCCGAAGCCGCCGTTGCTCATCACCACGATCTGGTCCCCCGGACGCGCTGCCGCGCTCACCGCGCGCACCAGTCCGTCGATGTCGCTGAACGCCTGCGCACGCGCGCCGAGCGGAGCGAGCGCCTCGGTCAGATTCCAGCCGAGGGCGTCCTTCCCGGACGGCGCGCCGTAGCCGAACACCAGGTCGGCATCGGCAAGGCTGGCCGGCAATTGCGCCTTCATCACGCCCAGCTTCATCGTATTCGAGCGCGGCTCGAGCACCGCCAGAATGCGGGCGGTGCCGGCGCGGCGTCGCAGTCCGGCCAGCGTCGTCTGAATGGCGGTCGGATGATGCGCAAAATCGTCGTAAACAGTGACGCCGGCCGCTTCGCCGCGCACCTCCATACGACGCTTCACATTCTGGAACTTGCCCAGCGATGCCGCCCCCTGCTCCGGCGGCACACCCACGTGCCGTGCGGCAGCCAACGCCGCCAGCGCGTTCATCCGGTTGTGCTCGCCCTGCAGCAACCACTTCACTTCCCCGGCGGCCATCGCCCCATGGTGGGCCCAGAACGCCTCTTGTCCCGCCGCGAGTGTGTCGTTGGCCTGGGCGACATGCCAGCCGTCGGCCACACCGAAGCGCTCCACCTCGCTCCAGCAGCCGCGCGCCAGCACGCGCTCGAGCGCAGCCTCGCGACCGTTGACGATAAGGCGGCCCTGGCCCGGCACGGTGCGCACCAGATGATGGAATTGCGTCTCGATCGCCGTCAGATCGGGGAAGATGTCGGCGTGATCGAACTCAAGGTTATTCAGGATCGCGGTGCGCGGATGGTAATGAACGAACTTGGAGCGCTTGTCGAAGAACGCCGTATCGTATTCGTCGGCCTCGATCACGAAGAAGTCGCTGTCGGTCAGTCGCGCCGAAATGCCGAAGTTCATCGGCACACCGCCGACGAGGAAGCCCGGTTGGTAGCCCGCATCTTCGAGAATCCAGGCGAGCATCGATGTCGTCGTCGTCTTCCCGTGCGTTCCCGCCACGGCCAGCACCCACTTCTTCGACAGCACATGCTCGCCGAGCCATTGTGGGCCCGACGTGTACGGCAGATTCCGATTGAGGATCTCTTCCATCAGCGGGTTGCCGCGCGACACCACGTTACCGATGACGAACAGGTCGGGTTTGAGCGAGACCTGATCGGCGTCAAACCCTTCGATCAGCCGAATGCCCTGCGCCTCTAGCTGGGTGCTCATCGGCGGATAGACGTTCGCGTCGCAACCGGTGACGGTGTGACCGGCCTGCCGGGCGAGCACCGCGAGACCGCCCATGAACGTGCCGCAGATGCCAAGAATATGAATATGCATGGATGGGGAGCGAGGTGAGGACGGGCCGAGCCCGTGCGGGAAATGGGGGAGGCCGAACAGCCAGAATCGCCATTGTACCTGCGGCGGGAAGCGCAATGCCTTTCGGGTATCATCGTGCGCATGACACGCAAATCCTGGTCCGACGCCCAACGCCTGCGCGAGGAAATCGCTCTGGTGGCCGCCCGCCTCATCGCCGAGGAGGGCGCTGACTATGCCACCGCGAAACGCAAGGCGGCGAAGCAAGTGACCGGCGAGGCGCGGATTGCGGGTGAGTTGCTGCCGGATAACGACCAAATCGAAGCGGAAGTCCGCGAGTACGTGCAGACGTTCCTCTCGGACACGCAGCCGGCTGAGCTGGCGCATTTGCGTCAGGTCGCGTTAACGGTCATGACGGCACTGGCGCGCTACCGGCCTTATATTACTGGTGCCGTGTATAACGGCACGGCAACGTCACTATCTGATATCTATTTGCAGGCATTTTGCGACAATCCAAAGGAAGTCGCCATCGATCTGTTGAACCGGGGTATCGATTACGAGGTCTCGGAAAGTCGCCACTTCAATGGTCGCGGCATGGTCGAGACGCTGAGTTTCCTGTGGCGCGAGCGGGGGCAGCGCGGCGAACCCGCCGGCGTGCACCTGTCCTTGTATTCCCTCGACGACATGCGCGGCGCACTCAAGGCCACCGACGGGAATGGCCGCCCCGTGCGCGTCGATGCGCACGGCCTGAGCACACTGATCGACGGCGCAGAGGCCATGGAGCAGGCATCCAACCACTGACCTTCGCCCGAATGTCGGCAACATGGCCATCAACCTGTCGCCATTCTCCGTAATTGCCATCCGTCTAACGTCTATTTCCCGCCACTTCCGCCCCATCCATCATGGTAAAACGCATCGTTCCTCTGCTGATTCTGGCGCTCGCGGGGCTGGCGGCCGGCTTTTGGTTCGGCCATCGAAACCAGGCGCCTGCAAACGCGCCCGATGCCGCTGTCGCCCAACTGCTCGCCACGCGGCTTCCCGACTTGGCGGGCAACGAGCAGGCCATCTCGCAATGGCGTGGCAAAACGCTGGTCATCAACTTCTGGGCTCCATGGTGCGGGCCCTGCGTGGAGGAAATGCCCGATCTCCAGGCACTTTCGAGTGAATTCAAGGGAAAAAACGTCCAATTCGTAGGAATCGGCATTGATACTGCCCCGAACATGATCGCGTTCGAGCAAAAGGTGAAGGTTGATTACCCGCTCCTCGTGGCGGGCTACGCAGGCACCGACCTCGCCCGCGCACTGGGCAACAAGGCGGGCGCGCTACCGTATACCGTCGTGGTTGATCCTCAAGGCCGCTTGCACTACCAGAAGCTCGGCCGTATTACGTCGGATGAAGTGCGCTCGGCCCTCAGGCCGACGCGCTGACATCGCGCCGTCCAGCCGGGCGCGCGGGAAGTCCCGCCAGACGTGACCGACGGGGCTTCATTTTCACCCCACTGGACAAAATCCACCAACTGGCGTTTAATTGCGCCCAATTTCGTGAAATTTGATTCGCCGATGCCTCACCGCATTCTTGTGCTCCACGGTCCCAATCTCAACCTGCTCGGTACTCGCGAGCCGGCGGTGTACGGTCGTACGACGCTGGCCGACATCGACGCGGCGCTCGAGGCGCAAGCCAAGGCGGCAGGTGCTGAGGTGACGACATTCCAGAGCAATCACGAAGGCGCACTGGTTGACCGGATTCAGGCGGCACGCGACGCGTCGATCGACTTCATCGTCATCAACCCTGCCGCCTACACGCATACCAGCGTGGCGATGCGCGACGCGCTGGCCGGCGTGGGCATTCCGTTCGTCGAGGTGCATCTCTCGAACGTCCATGCCCGTGAGGCCTTTCGGCATCACTCGTACTTTTCCGATATTGCGCAAGGCGTGATCTGCGGCCTGGGCTGGCGCGGCTATACCTTCGCACTCGAATTTGCCCTGCGGCGACTCGCCGGCGGGTAGCCGTCTCATCCCCTATTTCCCCTCGCGGGGGGTGCCCCCGCGTCGATACCGAATTAAGGAGCTTCCTTCATGGATTTGCGCAAACTCAAGACGTTGATCGACCTCGTGGCCGAATCGGGTATTTCCGAACTCGAAGTCACCGAAGGCGAAGGCAAGGTCCGCATCGTCAAGGCGCCGCCCCAACTGATCGCCGCCCCGATGCAGATGGCCATGCCGGCAGCCTACCCGCAGGTTGCCGCGCAAGCGCCGGCGGCAGCGCCCGCCGCACCGGCACCGGTTGCCCCGGTCCTGCCGCAAGGTCACATCGTCACGTCGCCGATGGTCGGTACCTTCTACCGCGCCCCGTCGCCGGGCGCCGATCCGTTTGCGCAGGTCGGCGACTCGGTCAAGGAAGGCCAGACGCTGTGCATCATCGAAGCGATGAAGCTGCTCAACGAGATCGAGTCGGACAAGACCGGCGTGATCAAGGAAATCCTCGTCGAGAACGGTCAGGCCGTGGAATACGGTCAACCGCTGTTCGTGATCGGCTAATGCCGGTTGTCGGACGCCCCGCCCGCGCGGCCAAATGCCGCCCGGCGACACGAGGCGTCCGGCCCCGCTCCTCTCCCCCTACGGGCAGGACTGCACATAATGTTTGAAAAAATCCTCATCGCCAACCGCGGCGAAATCGCTCTGCGCGTTCAGCGCGCGTGCCGCGAGATGGGCATCAAGACCGTGGTCGTCTACTCCGAAGCCGACAAGGAAGCGAAGTACGTCAAGCTCGCGGACGAAGCCGTCTGTATCGGACCGGCGCCCTCGCCGCTGAGCTATCTGAACATGCCGGCGCTCATCAGCGCGGCGGAAGTCACCGACGCCCAGGCCATCCACCCGGGTTACGGCTTCCTCTCCGAGAACGCCGACTTCGCCGAACGTGTCGAGCAATCGGGCTTCACGTTTATCGGCCCACGCCCCGACACCATTCGTCTGATGGGCGACAAGGTCTCGGCCAAGCAGACGATGATCAAGACCGGCGTGCCGTGCGTGCCGGGTTCGGAAGGCGCGTTGCCCGACGATCCGAAGGAAATCGTGCGTGTTGCACGCCAGGTCGGCTATCCGGTGATCATCAAGGCCGCCGGTGGCGGCGGCGGTCGCGGCATGCGCGTGGTGCACACGGAAGCGGCGCTGGTGAACGCGGTCAACATGACCCGTGAAGAAGCCGGCCGCGCCTTCGGCAATCCGGAAGTCTATATGGAGAAGTTCCTCGAGAACCCGCGCCATATCGAAATCCAGATCCTCGCCGACAAGCACAAGAACGCCGTCTGGCTGGGCGAGCGCGACTGCTCGATGCAGCGCCGCCATCAGAAGGTGATCGAAGAGGCGACCGCCCCGCTGATTCCGCGCCGCCTGATCGAGCGCATCGGCGATCGCTGCGCCGATGCCTGCAAGAAGATGGGCTACGTCGGCGCCGGCACGTTCGAATTCCTGTTCGAGAACGGTGAGTTCTACTTCATCGAAATGAACACGCGTGTGCAGGTCGAACACCCGGTCACGGAAATGATCACCGGTGTCGATATCGTGCAGGAACAGATCCGCATTGCGGCCGGCGAGAAGCTCGCCTTCCGTCAGCGCGACATCCAGTTCCAGGGTCACGCGATCGAGTGCCGTATCAACGCCGAAGATCCGTTCAAGTTCACGCCGTCGCCCGGTCGCATTACCGCCTGGCACATGCCGGGGGGCCCTGGCATCCGCGTCGACTCGCACGCCTATAACGGCTACTTCGTGCCGCCGAACTACGATTCGATGATCGGCAAGCTGATCGCCTACGGAGCAACGCGCGATCAGGCCATCCGTCGCATGCGTGTCGCGCTATCGGAAATCGTGATCGAAGGTATCCAGACGAACATTCCGCTGCACCGGGAACTGATGCTCGACGCCAAGTTTGTCGAAGGCGGCACGAGCATCCATTATCTGGAACACAAGCTGGCGCAGAAATCTGCCGTCGGCGGCAACTGAGCTGTTCATCAGCCGTTTATCAGCAGGAAATCACTCGCCATGTATCGCGAACTCGTCGTAGAAGTTGCCCGCGCCCAAGCCGAGGCCCTGTCGGACGCCCTGCTCGATCTGGGCGTGCTGTCGGTCTCCGTGGAAGATGCGGATGCCGACACGCCCGACGAGCAACCGATGTTCGGCGAGCCGGGCCTGACCCCGCCCGACACCGCGTGGCAACACTCGCGCGTGGTCGCGCTGGTGGGGGAAGACCAGGACGCCGCCGTGCTGCTCGCGGCGGCCGTCAACGAATTGGGGCTCACCGAGTCGCCCGCGTTCACGTTGCGCGACGTAGAAGAACAGGACTGGGTGCGCCTGACGCAATCGCAGTTTGAGCCCATACAGATCGGCCAGCGTATCTGGGTCGTGCCGTCGTGGCACGACGCCCCTAACGCCGATGCGCTTATCCTCGAACTCGATCCGGGCCTTGCGTTCGGGACCGGCAGCCACCCGACCACGCGGCTGTGCATGGAGTGGCTCGAACAGCACGTTGAGGCGGGTCAGTCGTTGCTCGACTACGGCTGCGGCTCGGGCATTCTGGCCATTCTGGCGCGCAAGTGCGACGCCGATCCGGTCGTCGGTATCGACATCGATCCGCAGGCCGTCGAGTCTGCGCGCTATAACAGTGAGCGCAATCACGCGAGCGTCGAATACGGACTGCCCGCCGACCTGCGCGACGGTCAATTCAATATCGTGGTCGCCAACATCCTGTCGAATCCGCTCAAACTGCTCGCGTCGATGCTGACATCGCGCGTGGCACCGGGCGGACGGCTCGCGCTGTCTGGCGTGTTGGAGCGGCAAGCGGACGAGGTGATCGCCGCCTACGCCCCCTATATGAAGATGTCGGTCTGGCGTGCTCACGATGGCTGGGTCTGCCTGCACGGGCAGGCCGCCGGCTAGTCGCCCACGACGCGCCGAGTCTTCGGGTCCTCGCCCTCGAATCCCCCGATGCCCCCGACTCCCATGGCCCAGTCCTCGCGCGTTCTCGCTACCCGCTGCCCTCACTGCCATACCGTCTTTCGCGTCGTAGCGGATCAGCTCAAGCTGCGCGACGGTCTCGTGCGCTGCGGCAACTGTCGTGAAGTATTCGACGGACATGCCTACCTGTGCGAGCCGCCCGGCGAAGAGCACGAGGCGGAAGCCGCGCCCGCCGAACGCCCCCCGGTGCCCGAGATGCTCACGCCCACGGCGATCGCTGCACTGCTGGGCACGCCGGACGAGAGCCTGGCGCAGATGCGACATGGCCCGGGTCGCTACATCGATGACGACGATGCCACGGTTCTTGTGGCGCCCACTGCGTCCATGACGTCGTCAGCTTCCGTCGCGTCTGCCGACTCGCCGACGTCCGTTGCTCTTGCCGGACAGGCACGTCGCCCCGGCGTCGGTCGCGTGATCTGGCGTGCGCTGATCGCGCTGGCCGTCGTCGGTCTGATCGCCCAGTGGGCGTGGGTCGAGCGCGCCGCACTCGTCGATCGCGTGCCGGCGTTGCGCGGCGTGTTCGCGACGCTCGGACGCCCGATGCATGTGCCGATCGCGCCGCCGCGTCAGCCGGACAAGGTTCAGATCTCGAGCGTGACGCTGGTCACCGACGCGCCCGGCACGACCGACGGGAGTGACGCGAGCGATGCGACAACCGGTACGCCAGCGAGCGCCACGGCCTCAGACGACGCCGTGCCAATGACGCTCACCGTGTTCATGCGCAATCAAGCCGACTATGCCGTGGCCTGGCCGTCGCTCGAACTCACGCTGTCGGACATCGACGGCAAGCCGGTCGTGCGACGCGTGTTTTCGGCGAGCGACTACGTCACCGATACAGCGCAGCATGACGCCGGTCTGGCGCCACACAACGAACGCACGATTCGGTTACGATTGACGGCGCAGGCAGCGCTAGCCAGTAACTATCGGGTGCTCGCGTTCTATCCGTGATAGCGCTGTTGCACTCAACCTAGGAGATATTGATGTCCCAAGTCACACTCGGGGGCAACCCCATCGAAGTCGACGGCCAGTTCCCGCAAAAGGGGCAGACCGCTCCGGCTTTTTCGCTGGTCAATGCCAAGTTGCAGGACGTCTCGCTCGACGATTTCGCAGGCAAGCGCAAGGTGCTCAACATCGTGCCGAGCCTCGACACGCCGACCTGCGCCACCTCGACCCGCAAGTTCAACGAAGCCGCGGGCAAGCTCGAGAACACGGTCGTGCTCGTGATCTCGGCTGACCTGCCGTTCGCCATGAGCCGCTTCTGCGCGACCGAAGGCCTGAACAACGTGGTCACGCTCTCGACCATGCGTGGCCGCGAGTTCCTCAAGCATTACGGCGTGGCAATCACCACCGGCCCGCTCGCCGGCGTGTCGGCCCGTGCCGTTGTCGTGCTCGACGCCGATAACCGCGTCGTCCACGCCGAACTCGTGCCCGAGATCAAGAACGAGCCGAACTACGACGCCGCGCTGGCCGCGTTGTCGTAAGCCATCGCCCCTCGGCGTATCGCTGGCCCGCCCGGTAAAATCGGTGCGCGCCAGATGGCAGTTCCCGTGCCGGTGCGGCAAATGCACCGGCCCGTTTTTAGCATGACCCGGCAGCGCGACTGGCCAACCGTCTGCCCTCCCTGATTGGCCCCCGCTTACCTTTCGCAAGGATCTCCCCCGTGACTACCGTGATCTGCGGCTCGCTCGCCTACGACAACATCATGACGTTCGAAGGCCGCTTCGGCGAGCACATCCTCCCCGATCAGGTACACATCCTGAACGTCAGCTTCCTCGTGCCGACGATGCGCCGCAACTTCGGCGGCTGCGCCGGCAACATTGGCTACAGCCTGCATCTGCTGGGCGGCTCGCCGGTCGTCATGGCCACCGTCGGCGAAGATGGTGCACCCTACGTCGAGCGCTTCCAGTCGCTCGGCATGACGACGGAATTCGTTCGCGTGGTCGCGGACAGCATGACCGCCAATGCGATGATCACGACCGATCTGGACAACAACCAGATCACCGCCTTCCACCCGGGGGCGATGATGTTCTCGTCGCGCAACCGCGTGGCCGATGTCAGCGGCGCGACGCTCGGCATCGTTGCCCCGGACGCCCCCGACGCCATGCTCACTCACGCCGAAGGCTTCGCCGTCGCCGGGGTGCCGTTCCTGTTCGATCCGGGTCAGGGCCTGCCGTTGCTCTCGCCTGAGGCCCTGCGTCGCATGGTGGAACTCGCCACCTACCTCGCGGTCAACGACTACGAAGCCAAGCTCCTCTGCACGAAGACCGGCTGGCCGATGGACGACCTCCAGTCGCGTGTCGAGGCACTGGTCGTAACGCGCGGAGAACACGGCGCGCTGATCTTCGCCGGCGGCAAGCAACACGACATTCCTGCCGTCAAAGCCAAGCGAGTCGTCGACCCCACCGGGTGCGGCGACGCCTTCCGCGGCGGGTTGCTGTACGGTATCGAAAAGGGCCTCGACTGGCCCACCGCCGGCCGTCTGGCCAGCCTGATGGGTTCGCTCAAGATTGCCGAGCAAGGTCCGCAGACTTACGCGCCGACGCGCGCCGAGATCGAGGCGCAATATGAAGCCGCGTTCGGCTACCGCTTCGTATGATTTCAGGATAAACACAACGATGGCACGACTGACCACACCCTTCCTTATTCTCACCGCCGCAGCGTCGCTCTCCCTGTCCGCCTGCACGGCGTTCGGTCCGAGCAATTCCGCGAGTGTCTACAACAGCCGCCAAGCGCAACGCGAGCAGGTTGTGCGCATGGGCACCGTCGAATCGGTGCGCCCGGTCACGATCGATAGCAGCAACGGCGATCCGGGGATTCTCGGCGTGGTGGGCGGCGGTGCGCTGGGCGCCGTCGGCGGCAGCGCCATTGGTGGCGGTCGCGGCTCGATCGCGACGGGCATCATCGGCGGTCTGTTGGGTGCGGTTGCGGGGCAAGCCGTCGAAAACCGCATGAGCAAGAAGGCGGGCCTGGAGATTACCGTGCGACTCGACAACGGCGAGCTGCGCGCCATCACACAGGATGCGGACGAAGCATTCCAGCCGGGTCAGCGCGTGCGTCTGCTCTCGAGCGGCGGCGTCACGCGCGTGACGCACTAAGGCCGCATGAAAAAACCCGCTGCGACGATCACTCATCACAGCGGGTTTCGGATCGAGTAGGCCTACTCGATCAAAAGACACCTAAGTGCCTTGGTTCCTGCTTCGGCACTCGAATTACGGACGGCTGCCGGTCGGGAACGGCCATGCCGCTGCCGGATTCAGCGCCGTCTTCGGTGCTGCTGCCGGTGCTGCAGCCGGGGCCGCAGCAGGCTTGGCGGCGACCTTCTTGACGGCCGGCTTCTTCGCCGCCGCAGCAGGCTTCTTCGCCGCCGGCTTCTTCGCCGCAACCTTCTTCACGGCAGCCTTCTTCGCAGCCGGCTTCTTGGCGGCAACCTTCTTCACTGCTGCCTTCTTCGCAGCCGGCTTCTTGGCGGCAACCTTCTTCACTGCTGCCTTCTTGGCGACCGGCTTCTTGGCGGCAACCTTCTTCACCGCTGCCTTCTTGGCGACCGGCTTCTTGGCGGCAACCTTCTTCACCGCAACCTTCTTGGCTGCCGGCTTCTTGGCGGCGACCTTCTTCGCTGCCGGCTTTTTGGCGGCGACAGCCTTCTTCGCTACCGGCTTCTTGGCGGCAACAGCCTTCTTCGCGACAGGCTTCTTGGCGGCGGCAGCCTTCTTCGCTACCGGCTTCTTGGCAACAGCCTTCTTGGCTGCGGGTTTTTTCTTAGCAGTAGTAGCCATCACTTTGCTCCTTAACGTGAGAGATCACTCAAACAAAACCACCTGAGAAGGAAACCCGACCACCATGCGGCGAACCGCCGGCGAGCGGGCTATTCATCGGCGTACGCATCGGACTTCGACGGCTTACGCTAATGAATTCGGCGCTGCGCGCATGACGCTGACCGTGAGTGGTCACGCGCGCAAAAAAATTGCCGGCGACATTGCCGCCAGCAATTCGATTGTCTTGAGAAAGGGGATTCGCCAGATTCTTCGGGGGGTAGCTTGCCTGTCCCGTCATCGGGAGGGAGGAGATTGCGATAGCGGATAAGCGATACTGCTTGCTATGCACCAAGGTTTTTACGCTCCGTAACTACCAGCTCTCTGTCGCGGGAGGAAAGCAATGTGCTTTCGTGTGTTCATCGAGACTGCAATTTATTTGAGCGAATCATAATTCTTTTGTGATGCGATGTTAATACTTTGCGCGTAAAAAATCGCACAACGTTCGCAACGAAGAAGTCAATCTGTTGTATTTGATGCACATGGCGTTCGCATGTCGACGCGTGCGAAGCGAGCGTAACGACGTGCGAGTGAGGATGATGTGCATGACGCGCACAGTCTCGTCGACTTGTTTTGCTGGCGCTCACGCGCGCCACGCGCGCTCACACCATCCTCTCGAAACCCGCATGGATACTGGCTTTGCAGCCAGCATCCAAATTTCACTTCCTGCTTAGTCCCAGCTCAGCGCGCCACCGGTCTGGTATTCGATCACTCGCGTTTCGAAGAAGTTGCGCTCCTTCTTCAGATCGATCATCTCGCTCATCCACGGGAACGGATTTTCTTCGTTCGGATAGAGCGCCTCGAGACCAATTTGGGAACAGCGACGGTTCGCGATGAAGCGCAGATAGCTCTTGAACATGCCCGCGTTCAGGCCGAGCACGCCGCGCGGCATCGTATCTTCAGCGTAGCGATACTCCAGCTCGACCGCTTTCTTGAACAGCTCGCGAATCTCTTCGCGGAACTCCGGCGTCCAGAGGTTCGGGTTTTCCAGCTTCACCTGGTTGATCAGATCGATGCCGAAGTTGCAGTGCATCGACTCGTCGCGCAGGATGTATTGATATTGCTCTGCAGCACCGGTCATCTTGTTCTGCCGACCCAGCGCGAGAATCTGCGTGAAGCCGACGTAGAAGAACAGCCCTTCCATGATGCAGGCGAACACGATGAGCGAGCGCAGCAGCTTCTGGTCGGCTTCCTGCGTGCCGGTCTGGAACGACGGATCCGCCACCACTTCGATGAACGGGAGCAGGAATTCGTCCTTGTCGCGAATCGACGGCACTTCGTGATACGCGTTGAAGATCTCGCCTTCGTCCAACCCCAGGCTCTCGACGATGTACTGATAGGCGTGCGTGTGGATCGCCTCTTCGAAGGCCTGACGCAGCAGGAACTGGCGGCACTCCGGTGCGGTGATGTGGCGATACGTGCCGAGCACGATGTTGTTCGCCGCGAGCGAGTCGGCCGTCACGAAGAAGCCGAGATTGCGCTTGATGATGCGGCGCTCGTCCTCGGTCAGACCGTTCGGATCTTTCCACAGGGCGATGTCGCGCGACATGTTGATTTCCTGCGGCATCCAGTGGTTCGCGCAACCGGCCAGATACTTCTCCCAGGCCCACTTGTACTTGAAGGGCACCAGTTGATTCACATCCGTCGTGCCGTTGATCACGCGCTTGTCGGAGGCGCTCACGCGACGCGTCGACTGCGAGGCGATCACAGTCGGGGTTTCCCCTTGCGTGCCCAGCACGTTCGACGCGGCAACCGGAGCCGCGGTGGGGGCAGCCGATTTGGCCGCGGTGGTGTCTTCTTCCCAGTTCAGCATAGGGTCTCAGTCCGTTCAGGTTGATGCGATGCACACACGCGCGCACATCGCCGAAGTGACAGATCAGCCGTTCGCGTGCGAAGGCTGACGAAAAATTTGCGATCCGGCGGCCGGCAAGCGATCACCGGGAGCACGAAGTCCACCGGGAGCATTGCCATATTTCGGGGGTGATGCAGATGCGCAATTGCGCAGTTTTGAACAACAACGCCGACGCGAGAGCTGCAACAACATCCTGACCTCCCGACGTCGAATGGAATGCCTCCAATTTAGCACAATTACGTCACTCGTTCCAGCATGCAACACTATATCTAGTGCCGCACTGCACGATGACCACTATACCTAGTGTTTAGCAACATCTCCCGAGTGCCGGGCGGCCGGGCTTGCGGGACCGGCATCTTGCCATGAAACGGCGCCGCGCGACAGCGCTGATGGTGCGTCGAGGGGGAGCGCTGCGTCACATTGGCGTATCCTGTCGCGACGGCGAACCGGAACGACAGATTCCGGCGCACGCCACTTCTGAACGTCGATGAAGGAGATACCGACGATGACATTCCCAGGCGCCGACGGCGCACCGGCGTCAGCCGGTTCGTCAGGCCCGACACCGCTCACGCTCACCCCCGGCAAACCGATCCGCCTCGCGGCGGGCGCGCTCGTGGCCGAGGTTCAACCGGGCTGCGGGGCGCGGCTCGCACGACTGGCTCGGCGCGACACGCACGGTGACGTTTTCGACTACCTTGTGCCGCTCGGCAACGACCCGTTCTCGTCGGACGAATGGCCGAAGGCCGGCGCCTTTCCGATGCTGCCGTATACCAACATGCTGCGCGACGACACGCTGCACTGGCGCGAGCGCGCGATCGTCGCTCGCGAGACGCCGGCCGCATCGAGTTCGCTGCACGGCTGGGGGCTGCGTCGCGCGTGGGATGTCGTCGACGAGAGCCCGCACTGTTGCGTGCTCCAACTCGACAGTCCCGCGCAACCCGAATGGCCGTGGCACTACCAGGCGTATCTCTCGGTGACGCTCGACGCACTCGGCGTCGACATGCAACTGTCGATCACCAATCTCTCGACGCAGGACATGCCCGCCGGGCTCGGGCTACATCCCTACTTTCAGTGGCCTGCCGGCTCGCGCCTGACGTTCGAAGCGGAGGCGATCTGGCGTTCGCCGTCGGAGGACATCCGATGGCCGAGCGAGCAACGCGTGCACGTCGGCGAGATCGAGGTCGTGTCTGTCGGCGGCGGACTCGATACCGAGGGGCGGTCCACCTGGTTCGCCGAAGCGCCGGTCGAGTCGGGGCGATTCGACGCGCGCCTCGACTACGCCGGCGGCCTGCGCTCGGCCACGGTGCGCAGCAGCGACGCCAGCTGGCTCGTGGTGCACTCTCCCGCCGGACGCCCCTACCTCTGCCTGGAACCGTCGACGCATCGGGTCGGCGCGTTCGACGACGATCACGTAGTCGTGGCGCACGGGGAAACGCTCGATCTGTCGATGCGTATCGATCTGGCCTGAGGACTAGGCGACAGGCGTGTCGCCTCAACATCTCGGCCCCCAATCTCACCGCAAGCGCAAGCTTATTGGCAAGCCTCGCACTCGTCGAAGCCCGGATCGCCCGGACGCATCGTGCACACCGCGCCTTCAGCGTCCGGCATCGGCTGAGCCAGCGGCGAGGACGGCTCGGCCGAGAAGCTTCCGCCCGGCGTCACGCCCCCCGAGCTCACCGCATTCAGCGCGCCGTGGCTCACCGTCGACTTCTCGACGTGCGTCGCGGCCATCGTACGCAGGTAGTACGTGGTCTTCAGGCCACGCGTCCAGGCCAGCTTGTACGTCTCGTCGAGCTTCTTGCCCGAAGCGCCCGCCATGTAGATGTTGAGCGACTGCGCCTGATCGATCCACTTCTGACGACGCGACGCCGCTTCGACCAGCCACTTCGGCTCGACTTCGAACGCCGTGGCATAGATCTCGCGCAGGTCGGCCGGCACGCGGTCGATACGGGCGAGCGAGCCGTCGAAGTACTTCAGGTCGGCGACCATCACTTCGTCCCACAGGCCGCGCGCCTTCAGGTCACGCACCAGATACTCGTTGGCCACCGTGAATTCGCCCGAGAGGTTCGACTTCACATACAGGTTCTGGAACGTCGGCTCGATACAGGCCGAGACGCCGATGATGTTCGAGATCGTGGCGGTCGGGGCGATCGCCACGCAGTTCGAATTGCGCATGCCGTGCGCAGCGATGTGCTTGCGCAGGCTGTCCCAGTCGAGCGTGGCCGACATATCGACCTCGATATAACCACCACGCGCTTCGGCCAGCAACGCCAGCGAATCCTGCGGCAGGATGCCGCGATCCCACAGCGAGCCCTTGTACGACGAGTACTGACCGCGTTCCTTGGCCAGCTCCGACGACGCCCAGTAGGCGTAGTAGCACACGGCTTCCATCGAACGGTCGGCAAATTCGACGGCGGCATTCGAGGCATAGGGCGTGCGCAGCAGGTGCAGGCAGTCCTGGAAGCCCATGATGCCCATGCCCACCGGACGGTGATGCAGGTTCGAATTGCGTGCCTTCGCCACCGCGTAGTAGTTGATGTCGATGACGTTGTCGAGCATGCGCATCGCCACGCGTACGGTGCGTTGCAGCTTGTCGTGATCGAGTTCGTAACCGTTCGCGGTCTGCTTCATGTGAGCCACGAGGTTGACCGAGCCGAGGTTGCACACCGCGATTTCGGTCTCGCTCGTGTTGAGCGTGATTTCCGTGCACAGGTTCGACGAGTGCACCACGCCCACATGTTGCTGCGGCGAGCGGATGTTGCACGGATCCTTGAATGTGATCCACGGATGGCCGGTTTCGAACAACATGCCCAGCATCTTGCGCCAAAGCGCTTGCGCCGGCACCTTCTTGAACAGCTTGATTTCGCCTCGCGCGGCCTTGTCTTCGTAGGCGGTGTAAGCCTGCTCGAATGCCTTGCCGTACTTGTCGTGCAGGTCCGGGCAGGTGGCCGGCGAGAACAGCGTCCACTCGGCGCCTTCCATCACGCGCTTCATGAACAGATCGGGAATCCAGTTCGCCGTGTTCATGTCGTGCGTACGGCGGCGGTCGTCGCCCGTGTTCTTGCGCAGCTCGAGGAATTCCTCGATGTCCAGGTGCCACGTTTCCAGGTAGGCGCACACCGCGCCCTTGCGCTTGCCGCCCTGGTTCACGGCCACGGCCGTGTCGTTGACCACCTTCAGGAACGGCACCACCCCCTGGCTCTTGCCGTTCGTGCCTTTGATGTGCGAGCCGAGCGCGCGAACCTGCGTCCAGTCGTTGCCCAGACCACCGGCAAACTTCGAGAGCAGTGCATTTTCCTTGAGGGCTTCGTAGATGCCTTCCAGATCGTCCGAGACCGTCGTCAGGTAGCACGACGAGAGTTGCGAGCGACGCGTGCCCGAGTTGAACAGCGTCGGCGTCGAACTCATGAAGTCGAAGCTCGACAGAATCTGGTAGAACTCGATCGCACGCGCTTCGCGCTCGACTTCATTGAGCGCCAGCCCCATCGCCACGCGCATATAGAACGCCTGCGGCATTTCGATGCGGTGACCGTCGATATGCAGGAAGTAGCGATCGTAGAGCGTCTGCAGGCCCAGATAGTTGAACTGCAGATCGCGCGATGCGTCGAGCGCGGCGCTCAGCTTGGCCAGGTCGAACGAGAGCAGTTGCTCGTCGAGCAGTTCGGCGTCGACACCCTGCTTGATGAAGCGCGGGAAGTACTCGATGTAGCGCGCGGCCATTTCGCCCTGCGGCACTTCTTCGCCGAGGATCTCGCGGCGGATCGTGTGCATCAGAATTCGCGCCGTGACCTGGCTGTACGCCGGTTCCTTCTCGATGAGGGTGCGCGAGGCGAGGATCGCCGAGTCGTAGACCTGCGACAGCGGCACGCCGTCGTACAGGTTCTTGAGGGTCTCGGTCACGATCGGCTCGGCCACGACTTCGTCGCCGAGATTTTCGCAGGCAGCCTGCACCACGCCGCGCAACACCGACATATCGAGCGTACGCACCACGCCGTTGTCGGTGACATTGAGCACCGGGCCATCGGGCGTAGCCGCTTCTTGCGTGGTCTCGACCGCGTGGGCGCGCTCTTGCGAACGCTTCTCGCGGTACAGCACGTAGGCGCGCGCCACGTTGTGCTCGCCTTCACGCATCAACGCGAGTTCGACCTGATCCTGGATGTCTTCGATGTGGAACGTGCCGCCATTCGGGCGGCTGCGCATCAGGGCGCGCACGACGTGCCCCGTCAACTGCTCCACGAGTTCGCGTACGCGGGCCGACGCCGCGCCCTGGCCGCCGTTCACGGCGAGGAACGCCTTGGTCACGGCGATGGCGATCTTCGACGGCTCGAAACCCACCACCGCGCCGTTGCGTCGAATCACTTTGAAGTCGGCGTTGGTCGCCGGCTCGAAGGCGCCCGTCGTCTGGGGCGCCGACGCACCCGCACCATTGCCGGAAGTCGCGGCAGGCGTCGGGGTCGGGCGGGTGAGGTTTTCGTTAGTCTGCATGTAAAAACTCCCGTTCCAATGAGATGGTGCTGTTAGCGCGTTCTTACCAGGTTACGGCCGGCAAAAATGCGCCCTAGGGACGCCGATGGAGCGAAGTGCTGGATACCGCACGACCGACGGACGGCCAAGGGTTCAGGTGTCCGCTGCACGGCTTTGCTGCTGTGCCGCCCCGCAAAAACGCCGCAGGAAAAGCACGGTATTGATGGCGATTGCATCCTGTGCCGAACCTGACATCAACCACTAGATGTAGTGGTCGGCACCGGAATTTTCACTAAGTATAGTGGAGATGACGCACTCCGCAAACCCAAAAATTTCTCTCGCCGGGAAGGCCCGTGGCATCGCCGTGTCAAGCAAAACCTGTCCCCGGATGGGGATTAGTCGGCCGGCTGAAACGGCAATGTCTGGGGGCTCAGCGCCGCCATCCGACGCAATCGCGGCCACTCGAAGTACGGTCCCGGATCCGTCTTGCGTCCCGGTGCGATATCGGCATGTCCGACCACCGCTTGAATCGGATAATGCTCACGCAACGTTCGCGTGAGCGCCGCCAGCGTGACGTACTGCGCTGCCGCATAGGGCACGTCGTCGGTGCCCTCGAGCTCCACGCCGATCGAAAAATCGTTGCACCGCGTTCGCCCTTCGAACGACGACGCCCCCGCGTGCCAGGCCCGCGCGTTGCACGACACGAACTGCTGCAACGCACCATCACGTCGTACCAGGAAGTGCGACGAGACCCGCACACCGCGGATCTCATCGAAGAAGGGATGCGCATCGTGATCGAGCCGGTTCTGGAAGAACGCGGCGATCTCGCCGCCCCCGAATTGTCCTGGCGGCAACGAAATGTTGTGCACCACGAGCAGGTCGGTCGGCGTGCCCGCCGGACGCCCATCGAAGTTGGGTGACGGCAGTCGCTCGGCTTCGCGTATCCAGCCGTCGGCATCGAGCGTGAGCATCGGGACATGGGTCGGCGCGCTCATGCGTCACCTCGCCGCAGCAAGGCACGCGTCGTGACGCGATGACACGACCGGAGCGCAGTGTTGGCGCACGCGAATGACTGGGACATGACGGGCACAGCGGGCTCCCGTAGAGCGAGGGGCGCCATTGTAGCCCACTTGGCGTGACGCCGTCGGCGGCATGCCCGGCGCGGGCAACGCTCAGCCCGTTCACGGGTGGGCGGCGCTTCGTCAACCGTCGTCATGCGGTGAAAGGGGATGCCCAATGAAGAAGCCTCCCGCCTTGCCTGGCCGAGAGGCTTCTGTAGGCGTGACCACGCCCAGGGATGATGTCGCTCGCGTGTCGATCGACACGCTCACCATCCCGCGCCGCTCACAGGTGCGACGCTTTGGACCGTTTCCGGCCGGTGACACTGATCGTCTTCGCCAACGCTGTCATCGCTTTCGATACGGTGCCCTCGCTTATTGCCATGATCGCCATCGATCAAGGAAAGGCAGGAATGGCGGATTCCACCCCTTCCATGTGCGCTTCGGGGTGATGGGCCTTGAGCATCTCGCGAATCTCATCGACGCGACCGTCGCGCACATCCACCATCAGCAGAATCATGCCGCGCTCGAGCGGCTCACGAAACGTCTTGAGTCGCGAGTTCGGCACCGAAACGCCGATCATGCTCGACACCCAGG
The DNA here is from genome assembly GCF_902459665.1 of Pandoraea cepalis. Lineage (GTDB taxonomy): Bacteria > Pseudomonadota > Gammaproteobacteria > Burkholderiales > Burkholderiaceae > Pandoraea > Pandoraea cepalis. The sequence goes on from NZ_CABPSL010000016.1 coordinate 84,844, forward strand.
CGCCAAAGAGCGCACCGAGCGGTGCCGTCACAATCATCAACTCCCACTGGGGACGTGTGCCCACGATGGGGAAAAACGCGGCGACTGCACCGACTGCCAGACCACAGAACCCGCCGATGACGAGCCCGGCTTCGGCGCCGTGCACGATATCGGAAGTCTGTAGCAGGTTAGCCTCGTGCAGTCCCTCCAGGTCCATTTCGTCACGTGCCATAAAGTGGATGTGACGCTCCTCCACCCGGGCGAGCAGTAAATCGCTCATCGTGCGCTGGGCACTCGCCAGATCGGGAAGCAGAAAATACATCCGTCTGCGCATTAGCATATTGCGCCCTCCTGTCGTCGCGCCCCTCGATGATTATTCTATTTGTGAGCGGGGCCGGTTACTGTGTTTTAGTGCATGCAGCAGGCATGCGCAAGCCGGCACGTACAAGTGCCACGGCGCGAAGGACGGGAGAACGGGATCATCGCTGCGCAGCGTGGCCGCGCAGCGCGACTCAGATGCGGTGTTCGCGCATCCGATAGGCGTCGCGGTGTTCACCGCTGCAAAAATGCTGGCCGCCCGCGCCAGCGACGGATTCACTCTCGGGAAGGTAGGTATCGCACTCGCTGCATCGCACCATGCGCTCGGCGGGCGGCAGCGCCTGACGCGCCGACGTGCGCGCATCGTTTGCGCCTGGCGGGCGCATGCGCTCGGTATTGCGCTTGCGCTCGTTGCTTCGCATCCACCACGTGCCAACGATCAGGAGCACCAGTAACAACAGGATATTGCGCATCGCGCTTCAAGTCTCCGTCATGCGATGCAGCACCACCTCAAGCACGAAGCGAGAACCGACATACGCCAACAACAGCGCCACGAACGACGCCAGAACCCAACGCAGCGCGACCTTGCCGCGCCACCCATAAAAATGCCGTCCCAGCAGCACCGCGCCGAACATCAGCCACGACACCCCCGCGAACACGGTCTTGTGATCGATGCGCACCGCGCGCCCGAACAGCGCCTCGGAGAACATCACGCCGGAGATCAACGTCAGGGTCAGCAGCACGAACCCGGCGCCGATCAGCCGGAACAACAACTTTTCCATCGTGAGCAGCGGCGGCAGCGTCTCAAGCCAGTGCGCCAGCCAGCCGGTCGTCTCGCCGCGTCGCGACGGATGCAGTTGCCGCTCGGCGTAGAGCATCAGCAGTGCGTGCAGCGCCGCCAGCGCGAACAGCCCGTAGGCCATGTTGGCGATGATGAAGTGCGCCTTGAAAATCGGTTCCGCCGCGAAGCCGAGAATGCGTACATCCGGAAAAATCATCGGCAGCACACAGGTCACCGCGGCCACGGGGGTGACCATCAGCCGCAGGCTGTCCAGCGGAAAGAAGAAACTCTCGATCCAGTAGATGCCGACCGAGAGCCACAGCATGGCCGAGAGCATGTACGCGAAACCGAAGTGCATACTGTCCGAGCGGAAGATCGTTTGATGCAGCAACACCCCGTGCAGCACGAGCGTGACGAACAGCGAAAGCTGCATCGGCCAGCGCGACGGCGTGCCCGCGACCGGCGCAGGCGCGACCTGCCCGCCCGCCAGTGCGAGCGCAGCGTTGCGTCGGTATCCTTGCCACGAACAAACCGCCAATCCGGCATAGAGGATGGCGGTCAGCGCATACAGTAAAATAGTCATGTTTGAAGTTTACACCAGCCCATGACGGGCGCGCTGCCGTCCCCGCCACCGCCCCCTCCGGGGCCGAACGGCAGGGCGAACGGGGCCGCTGCAGGTCTTACAGGATACGTTTCATGCTCGACAATCTCACTACGCGCCTCGCCAAGGTCGTCAAGACGCTGCGCGGCGAAGCCCGCCTGACCGAGGCCAACACGCAGGAAATGCTGCGTGAAGTGCGTCTCGCGCTGCTCGAGGCCGACGTCGCCCTGCCCGTGGTGCGCGATTTCGTCGCCAAGGTCAAGGAAAAGGCGCTCGGCGAGGAAGTCATTTCCAGCCTCTCGCCGGGCCAGGCGCTTGTCGGCGTGGTGCAACGCGAACTGACCGCGCTCATGGGCGGCGACTACGAAGGCCGCGCCGCCGAACTCAATCTCGCGACCACGCCGCCCGCCATCATCCTGATGGCCGGTCTGCAGGGCGCCGGCAAGACCACCACCGTCGGCAAGCTCGCCAAGCTGCTGCGCGCGCAGAAAAAGAAGGTCCTTACGGTCTCCACCGACGTCTATCGCCCCGCCGCGATTGCCCAGTTGGAAACGGTGACGAAGCAGGTCGACGCCGACTTCTTCCCGTCGCAACCCGATCAGAAGCCGGTGGACATCGCCCGTGCGGCCGTCGACTGGGCGCGACGCCATCACCATGACGTGCTGCTCGTCGACACGGCCGGCCGTCTGGGCATCGACGAAGCGATGATGCAGGAAATCAGCGCCCTGCATGCCGAGCTCAAACCGATCGAAACGCTGTTCGTCGTCGACGCCATGCTCGGCCAGGACGCCGTCAACACGGCCCGCGCCTTCAACGACGCGCTGCCGCTCACCGGCGTGGTGCTCACCAAACTCGACGGCGACTCGCGCGGCGGCGCGGCGCTGTCGGTGCGTCACATCACCGGCAAGCCGATCAAGTTCGTCGGTGTGGGCGAAAAACTCGACGGCCTTGAGGTCTTCTACCCGGATCGCATGGCGAACCGGATTCTCGGCATGGGCGACATTCTCGCGCTCGTCGAGGAAGCGCAACGCGGCGTCGACGTTCAGGCCGCGCAAAAGCTCGCCGAGAAGGTCAAGAAGGGCGGTGACTTCGACCTGAACGACTTCAAGGCGCAAATCGGCCAGATGAAGAACATGGGGGGCCTGTCGTCGCTCATGGACAAGCTCCCCGCGCAATTCCAGGCCGCCGCCAGCCAGACCAATATGGATCAGGCCGAGAAGCAGGTGCGCCGCATGGAGGGCATCATCAACGCGATGACGCCGTCCGAGCGCGCCAAGCCGGAATTGATCAAGGCGAGCCGCAAGCGCCGCATCGCCGCCGGTGCGGGCGTTCAGGTGCAGGAGGTCAATCGCATGCTCAATCAGTACGACCAGATGCGCACCATGATGAAGAAGCTCAAGGGCGGCGGCATGATGAAGATGATGCGCAGCATGAAAGGCATGATGCCCGGTATGCGCTGAACGGATCCGATGCCCGGTTGCCCCCCGTCACGCGGGCGGGCATTCCGTATATACTCCGGGCCGCACATAGCGACATCTCCCCGCAACACGTTCCCCAGGGTCGCCCCATATGAACCGCGAAGAAGCCCTCGAAGTTTTCCGTAATTCCGAAGAGATCGTCTCGGCCGACGAGGTGAGCCAATCCGTCGACACGATGGCCAAGGCCATCAAGGCGGCCGTTGGCGACGAATTCCCGATGGTGCTCTCGGTCATGGGCGGTGCGGCCGTCTTCACCGGCATGCTGCTGCCGCGCCTGGACTTCCCGCTGGAGTTCGACTACATCCACCTCTCGCGCTACAACAACACCACGACAGGCGGCGCGATGCAATGGCGCGTGGCGCCGCGCGACTCGGTGCGCGATCGCGTGGTGCTCGTGCTCGACGACATTCTCGACGAAGGCGCCACCATGGCAGCGATTCGCGATCGGATCCTGGAGATGGGCGCCTCGAAGTTCTACAGCGCCGTGCTGTGCGAGAAGATCCTGACGAAGGACAAGCCCTCGCATCCGGATTTCTGTGGCTTTACGGTGCCAGACCGCTACGTCTTTGGCTGCGGCATGGATGCCAAGGGCTACTGGCGCAACCTGCCGGCGATCCGCGCCTTGACCACGCCGCGCTGAACGCCGCCAGCGGGACAACGTTCCGTATCCACCATGCGACAAAGCGACAAAGGGGCCTGCGAGGCCCCTTTGTCGTTTGGGTGCGCCGGCGAGCCCTCGCCCACCGGCATGACACCTGATCAGATCGCCTTGGCGGCGCGCACCTTATCGACGACGACATCCGCCACGGCGGCGACGTCGAGCAACTGCGCTTGTGCGTCGCGGCGGCCCTGATACTCGAGCTTGCCTTCCTTCAGCCCCCGGTCACCGATCACCACGCGATGCGGCACGCCGATCAGCTCCCAATCCGCGAACATCACGCCGGGACGCTCACCACGGTCGTCGAGAATCACGTCGACGCCCGCAGCCACCAGGTCGTCATAGAGCTTATCGGCCGTCGCACGCACGGCGTCGCTGCGGTCATAGCCCATCGGGCACAGCACGACTTCGAACGGCGCAATCGATTCCGGCCAGATGATGCCGCGATCGTCGAAGTTCTGTTCGATGGCCGCGCCAAGAATTCGCGTGATGCCAATGCCATAGCAGCCCATTTCCATCGGCGCAGGCTTGCCGGTCTCGTCGAGGAAGGTGGCATTCATGGCATCCGAATACTTGGTCCCCAACTGGAACACGTGCCCCACTTCGATGCCACGGCACAGGGCAATCTCGCCCTTGCCATCCGGCGACATGTCGCCAGGCACGACGTTGCGCAGATCGGCCACGACTTCCGGCTCGGGCAGATCGCGCCCCCAGTTCACACCGGTGATATGGAAGTCGACCTCGTTCGCGCCAACCACGAAGTCGCTCATCTTTGCGACCGTGCGATCGACCACGAGCTTGACCGGCTGCTTCGTACCGATGGGGCCCAGGTAGCCCGGCGGTGTGCCGAACCGATCGACGATCTCGGCCTCGCTCGCGAAGCGGAAGCCCGCCAGTCCCGGCACCTTGCTCGCCTTGATCTCGTTCAGTTCGTGATCGCCGCGCAGCAACAGCAGCCAGACCGTCGTGCCGGCCTCTTCGCTGTCGGTGGCAAGCACAATCGACTTGACCGTGCGCGCCAGCGGGATCGAGAGCAGTTCCGCGACGGCTTCGCACTTGGCCTTGCCCGGTGTGGCCGTCTTGGCCAGCGCCTCGGCGGGCGCGGCGCGCTCGCCCTGCGGGGCAAGCGCCTCGGCCATTTCGACGTTGGCCGCATAGTCGGACGCCGGGCAGTAGGCAATGGCGTCTTCACCGGTATCGGCGATCACGTGGAATTCGTGCGAGCCGGACCCGCCAATCGAGCCGTTGTCGGCCACCACGGCGCGAAACGCCAGCCCCAGACGCGTGAAGATGCGCACATAGGCGTCGAACATCTTCTGATAGGAAACCTGCAGGCCGGCACGGTCCTTATCGAAGGAGTAGGCGTCCTTCATGATGAACTCGCGCCCGCGCATCACGCCGAAACGCGGACGAATCTCGTCGCGGAACTTCGCCTGTACCTGATAGAAGTTCACCGGCAGTTGGCGATAGCTCTTGATCTCGCGGCGCGCGATGTCCGTCACCACTTCCTCGTGGGTCGGACCGACGACGAAATCGCGGTCGTGGCGATCCTTCAGTCGCAGCAATTCCGGACCGTACTGCTTCCAGCGCCCCGACTCCTGCCACAGTTCGGCGGGCTGGACGGCGGGCATAAGCAGTTCAAGCGCGCCGGCACGGTTCATTTCTTCGCGGACGATGGCTTCAACCTTGCGGATCGAGCGCAGGCCGATCGGCAGGTAATCATAGATACCGCCGGCCACGCGGCGAATCATGCCGGCGCGCATCATCAGCTTGTGGCTGACGATCTCGGCGTCGGCGGGCGCTTCCTTGAGGGTGCCGATGAAGAAACGAGAGGCTTTCATGCAGATTTCCGGGAAAAATGAGGGTCAACGGCGCGCACAGCGGTTCGGGGTGTTGCCGGGAACGGGGCCGGGGCACGCCCCGACGTCGCGACGGCGCCCAAGACACCCGCCGGCCGTACGCGCCGCCCCGGTCACCCGAGCCGCCGCCGGCCGCCGCGCCGGTGATTATCTGTTTATAATCGAAGCAATTTTAAAGGATTCAAGGGTGGTTGTATGCTTGACCGTGAAGGCTTTCGCCCGAACGTCGGCATCATCCTCTTAAACGCACGCAATGAAGTGTTCTGGGGCAAGCGGCTGGGCGAGCACTCCTGGCAGTTCCCGCAAGGCGGCATCAAGTACGGCGAAACGCCCGAACAAGCCATGTTCCGAGAATTGCACGAAGAAACCGGGCTAAAGCCAGAACACGTCAAAATCATCGGTCGCACGCGCGACTGGCTGCGTTATGAGGTGCCGGACAAATTCATCAAGCGCGAAGTGCGCGGACATTACCGGGGCCAGAAGCAAATCTGGTTCCTGCTGCGCATGGTCGGTCGCGACTGCGATATCTGCCTGCGCGCGACCGAGCATCCGGAGTTCGATGCTTGGCGCTGGAACGAATATTGGGTGCCGCTCGACGCCGTGATCGAGTTCAAGCGCGAGGTCTACCAACTCGCGCTGAACGAGCTCTCGCGCTATCTGCGACGCTCGGCGGCGCGCGCGCAGCAGGATCGGCGACGCTTTCCGCGCGCCGGGGCCCGTGTCGGCGAATTGCCGCCGGGCGCGAGCATTGCGGATGACGACACCTGCGACGGCGGCAGTTGTGTCGACGAGGCCAGCGAAATGGCAGGTGCCGCCAGTGTCGGCACACCGCCTCGGGAGCACTGAACCGGGCCGCCGCCGGCGTGTCCCATCATCGGTCGCGGGCATCATGCCCGCGCCTTCCTTTTGACCTGGCATCCTCCGGGATGCCGCGCGGATCGTCCGCTATCGTTGATCCGCCGCCCAACCGACTTCTCGATCCCATTCCATGCGTCTTTCCCTCGCTCGCCGCGCCCCGCGCCTGACCGCCCTGGCCCCTTTGGCCGCACTGGCGCTGATGACCGCCTGTAGCGGCATGATGCAGCCCGTCCAGGACTACGACGAATACATCGCCCAGCAGGAAGCCTCCAAGGGCAAGTGGAAGGAAGCTGAATTCACCCTGCCGGCGAAAGCCCCGCAAGACGCCGATCTCGTGAGCTTCCCCACCCTGCCGAGCGCCACCCTCGACTACGCCATCGACACGAAGTCGGTGCAGGTGACGGACGACGGTGTAGTCCGCTACGTTGCCGTGATCCGCAGCAAGCAAGGGGCGCGCAACGTCTCGTTCGAAGGCATTCATTGCTCGTCGTTCGAGTCGCGTCTGTACGCAACGGGCCGACCGGATGGCACATGGGTTGCGGCGCGCAACAGCGAATGGCGTCCGATTCGTCCGTATGGTGCAACCGCCTATCAGGGCATCCTGTTCCGCGACTATCTCTGCCGGGACAAGGCCCCATTGGGTGACGCCAAGGAAATCGTGCAGAACCTGCGCTACCCGAAGTTCGATCAAAACCAGAACTATCGTTAAGCCGCCGACGCACGGTCGATAACGATTGACCGTCGAGATGAAAAACGCCGGCCACGCAGTTCAAATGCGTGCCGGCGTTTTGTCTGTCAGGCGCGAGGCCATCGCCCCGCCGTGCGGCTCAGCGCAAGATCAGATTGTCGCGATGGATCAGCTCGGGCTCGTTCGCAAAGCCCAGCACCTGCTCGATGTCGCTGCTCGGGTGACGCCGAATCAGACGCGCCTCCGAGGCGCTGTAATTCGACAGCCCGCGCGCGACTTCAAGGCCGCCCTCGTCCACGCAGGCAATCACTTCGCCGCGAGCAAACGTGCCTTCGACATCGATCACACCGATCGGCAGCAGGCTCTTGCCCTCTTGCGTCAGCTTCTTGCACGCGCCCGCATCGATCACCACGCGACCGCGCACCTGCAAATGATCGGCCATCCATTGCTTGCGGGCGGTGAGCACGGCCGTGCGCGCGACCAACTGCGTGCCGATGGCCTCGCCGCTCGCCAGACGCACAAGCACGTCGTCCTCGCGCCCCGACGCGATCACGGTATGCGCGCCGCTGGTCGCTGCGCGTTTGGCCGCCAGGATTTTCGTCAGCATGCCGCCGCGTCCGATATTGGTGCCCGCGCCACCGGCCATCGCTTCGAGACGCTCGTCACCCGCATCGGCCTCGTGGACGAACTCGGCCTTGGGGTCCTTGCGCGGATCGGCCGTGTACAGGCCCGACTGATCGGTCAGGATGACCAGTGCGTCGCCGTCGATCAGATTCGTCACGAGTGCGCCCAACGTGTCGTTATCGCCGAACTTGATTTCGTCGGTCACGACCGTGTCGTTCTCGTTGATGATCGGCACCACACCCAGACGGAGCAATGTGAGCAAGGTCGTTCGCGCGTTCAGATAGCGTTCGCGGTCGGCCAGATCGGCGTGCGTGAGCAGAATCTGCGCGGTGCGCACGCCGTGCTCGGCGAAGCGCGTCTCATAGACCTGCGCGAGGCCCATTTGTCCCACGGCCGCCGCCGCCTGTAATTCGTCGATGGCGGTCGGACGGCGCGCCCAGCCGAGGCGCTGCATGCCCTCGGCAATGGCACCCGAGCTGACGAGCACCACCTGCTTTGGCGGACGACCATCGCCACCATGCCGCAGCGCGGCGATCTGTTGTGCCCATCGCGCAATCGCGACATCGTCCAGCCCGCGACCGTCGTTGGTCACGAGACTGGATCCCACTTTCACCACGAGCCGCTTGGCATCGGCGATGACCGAACGCATGGAACTGGATTCTCCTGCGATTGTATTGGGAAGTCGGCGCTATCGCAGCCGGATCGCTGGCATTGGCGCGATGACAGGCAGCGCCATCGCCAGCGTTTGAGTGAGACGGAGTTTACGCCTTTGGCGCGTCGTCCGGGGGCGTCTGCGGGGCGACGTCGGCCGCCGGGGCGGCACTGCCCGCGCGAAAACGCGGATCCTGCGCAGCGTCTTCCATCGCTTCTTCCACGGCACCGCGTTGTTGATACAAATACTCTTGCACGGCCAGACACAGCTTCTCGCAACCTTCGCCGGTCAAGGCGGAAATCTCGAACGTCGGGCCGTCCCAGGCGAAACGCTTCTGGAAGTCGGCAACGCGCTCGGCGCGTTCCGCTTCCGGCACCATGTCGACCTTGTTGAGCACCAGCCAACGCGGCTTCTGGAACAGTTCCTCGTCGTACTTCTGGAGCTCAAGGATGATGGCCTTGGCATCCGCCACCGGATCGACACCCTCGTCGAACGGCGCAATGTCCACGATGTGTAGCAACAGGCCCGTGCGTTGCAAGTGACGCAGGAACTGGTGACCGAGGCCGGCCCCATCGGCGGCGCCTTCGATCAGGCCGGGAATATCCGCAATCACGAAGCTCTTGCCCGGCGCGGTGCGCACGACCCCCAGATTGGGGTGCAGCGTCGTGAACGGATAATCGGCGATCTTCGGGCGCGCGTTCGACACCGAAGCGATGAACGTCGACTTGCCCGCGTTGGGCATGCCGAGCAGACCGACGTCTGCGAGCACCTTCAGCTCGAGCTGGAGCATGCGACGCTCGCCCGGCTTGCCGTCCGTCTTCTGACGGGGCGCGCGGTTCGTGCTCGACTTGAAATGGAGGTTGCCCAGACCGCCCGCGCCCCCTTGGGCGAGCACGACTTCCTGACCGTGTTCGGTCAGGTCGGCAATGGTCTCGCCGGTGTCCATGTCGCTGATGATGGTGCCGACCGGCATGCGCAGGTAGACATCCTCGCCCCCCTTGCCATAGCAATCTGCGCCTCGACCGGATTCCCCGTGCTTTGCGAGGTGTTTCCGCGCGTAGCGGTAATCGATCAGGGTGTTGATATTGCGATCCGCCACGGCAAACACGCTGCCGCCGCGACCGCCGTCGCCGCCGTCGGGTCCGCCGAACGGCACGAATTTCTCGCGGCGCATCGATGCCGAGCCGTTGCCGCCGTTCCCGGCGATCACCTCGATACGCGCTGCGTCAATGAATTTCATGGGGGTCCGTTCCGCTCAATCGACCGTCCGCAGACGATCCTAACACTGTGTAATGGCCCGACCGACGCGCAAAATGCTCGCCGCGCTCCGGCGGGAAAAACAAAAAAGGCTCCGCATGGGAGCGGAGCCTTTTGGTGGCAAAAGGCTTAGCTTACGCTGCCGGCACCACGCTAACCACTTGCTTCTTCGCTGCGCCCTTGATGGCGAATTGCACATGGCCGTCGGCCAGTGCAAACAGCGTGTGGTCCTTACCAATACCGACATTTTCGCCGGCATGCATACGAGTACCACGTTGGCGAACGATGATGCCGCCAGCCAGGATCGCCTGACCGCCGTACACCTTCACGCCGAGGCGCTTCGACTCTGAATCGCGGCCGTTACGGGACGATCCGCCTGCTTTTTTGTGTGCCATGACTTAACTCCTTACCTAGCTCGATCGATTAGCCGTTGATGCTGTCGATACGCAGCTCGGTGTAGTTTTGGCGATGGCCTTGACGCTTTTGGTAGTGCTTGCGACGGCGCATCTTGAAAATCTTCACCTTGGGGTGACGACCCTGGGCGATAACGGTAGCCTTGACGGAAGCCCCACTGACCAACGGCGCACCGAACTTAATCGATTCGCCCTCGCCTACGGCGAGAACCTGGTCGATGGTGATTTCAGCGCCAATGTCAGCCGGTATCTGTTCTACTTTAAGTTTTTCGCCAGCAGCAACCTTATATTGCTTGCCGCCGGTTTTTATGACCGCGTACATTGTTGAACCTCACTCATAAACAAGAGAATTTTCCGCGCAGGCCGAGGGTCCCGAAAGGACTCGACTTACCAGCCCATCGCACCGCCGCAGACCGTCATACCTAGGTATTCTCGGACTTGTCGCAACGAATGCGCGCACGAAAAGCGGGAATTATACAGACTTTCTCCTTTTGCGTCAAAGACTTCCGTGAAACCTGTCAAACCGCGGGGCTGGTCCCCGAAAGTCGCCGCGCCCACTATATAATTTGGGGCGAAATTTTCCTCACCCGAGCCTTGTCTTGACTGCTTCGACTTCTTCCCAGAACGTACTGGCCGCCATCGCCGACGACATGCGTGCCGTCGACCAGCTTATCCGCCACCGGCTGGCCTCCGAGGTGGTCCTGATCAATCAGATCTCGGAATACATCATCAATTCGGGCGGCAAACGGCTGCGCCCGGCGTTGCTGCTGCTCGTGTCCGGTGCGCTTGGCGTGAGCTCACCGCATCGCTTCGAGTTGGCGGCGGTCATCGAGTTCATTCATACCTCGACACTGCTTCACGACGACGTCGTCGACGAATCCGACCTGCGTCGCGGCAAGCAAACGGCGAATGCGCTGTTCGGCAACGCGGCTTCGGTATTGGTGGGCGACTTCCTGTATTCACGCTCCTTCGAAATGATGGTGAGCGTGGACAACATGCGCGTGATGCAAATTCTCGCGCGCGCCACCAACGTGATTGCCGAAGGCGAAGTGTTGCAGTTGCTGAACATGCACGACCCGGACGTCGACGAAGCGCGCTATCTGCAGGTCATCCAGTACAAGACGGCCACGCTATTCGAAGCGGCAACGCAACTCGCTGCCGTGCTCGCCAACGCCGACGCGCAAACCGAAGCAGCCGTGCGCGAATACGGCGGACGTCTCGGCACCGCATTCCAGTTGATGGACGATTGGCTCGACTACGCAGGCGACACCGACGCGATGGGCAAGAACGCCGGCGACGATCTGCGCGAGGGCAAGCCGACGCTGCCGCTCATTCACGTGCTGCAACATGGCACCGACGACGAGCGCGCACTCGTGCGTGAAGCCATCGAGAATGGCGGCACCGACAAGTTCGCACCGATCCTCGCCGCGATCACGCGCACGGGCGCGCTCGATTACACGCTGGCACGTGCCAAGGAAGAAGCCGACGCTGCGGCACAAACAATTTCAGCGCTACCCTCTTCCCAATACAAAAATAGCCTGCTAGAATTGTGTTCTTACTCGATAGCGCGACGCACTTAACGGCGAAGTAGCAGTATCGAAAGCGGGGTGTAGCTTAGCCTGGTAGAGCGCTACGTTCGGGACGTAGAGGCCGGAGGTTCGAATCCTCTCACCCCGACCAGAATTACCTTTGCTTGCGAGCAAAGCAAAAAACCGCCGGACGTGTCCGGCGGTTTTTTTATGCCTGTTGCACGCGTCATCGACGCATCATCGCGATGCGTCCAGGCATCGAATCGCTTGGCGTCCAACGCATCAGGCTTGTACAGCGCACCCGGTGCCCAACGCGGCCGACCGCCGCATCCCCTCTGCTATAGTGGCAACTCATTGCCACCCGCCCGTGCCATTTGCGCACCCAAACGCTTGGAAGCCCTACCCTTGTGGGCGCAGATTTGCGCCGTCGCCCTCCTGATCATCTGCTCGGGATTCTTTTCCATTTCCGAAACGAGCATGATGGCGCTCAACCGCCATCGCCTGAAACACCTCGTCCGGATGAACGCGCACGGTGCCAGGACAACGCAAGGCCTGCTCGCTCGCACCGAAGACCTGCTCTCGACGATTCTCGTCGGCAATAACGTCATCAATACCGTCGTCCCCGTGCTCACCACGTCGATCGCGGTGCGCTACTTTGGCAACGACGCAATCACGCTCTCGGTCGCAACGGCACTCATCGCGCTGCTCATCATCATCTTTGCCGAGATCGGGCCGAAGATCGTCGGTGCGACGTATCCCGAACGCATTGCTCTGCCGACGAGCCGATTGCTCAAGCCGATCGTGACGCTGGCCGCGCCGCTCGTGTGGGTGCTCAACGGCTTCGTGCGCGGCATGCTGCGCGTGCTGCGCATCGACACACGTCGCGCAGCCGGCGAAGTTCGTCTCACGACGGAAGAACTGCGCACCATCGTGCTCGAGGCCAGCAACTACATGCCGACCAAGCCGCGCAGTGTGCTGCTCAATCTGCTCGATCTCGAAAACATCGCGGTCGACGACGTGATGGTGCCGCGCGCGCGCATCGAGGCACTCGACATCTCGGCACCGCTCGACACGCTGCTCTCGCAGCTCGCGACCTGCTATCACAACAAGCTGCCGGTCTACGACGGCGACATCGATCGCGTCATCGGCATTCTGCCGGTGCGCCGCACGCTGGCCGCCCTGCAACACCCGGACGATCTCTCGGCCGACACGTTGCGCGCGTTGCTCGTCGAGCCGTATTTCATCCCGAGCGACACGCCCGCGTTGCGGCAACTGCAGTATTTCCAGGAGAACCATCGGCGCATCGGGCTGGTCGTCAACGAATACGGCGAAGTCGAAGGACTGCTCACCACCGAGGACATCATCGAGGAACTCATCGGCGAGTTCACGACGAGCATGCCGGGTACGGGGGGGAGCCGGTCAGGCTGGACCTCGGATGACGATTGCCTGGTCAGCGGCGGCGTAGGGCTGCGCGACCTGAATCGCCGGCTGAACCTGCATTTGCCGACCGACGGTCCGAAGACGCTCAATGGTTTGATCCTCGAAGTGCTGCGCGAGATTCCCGAGGCCACCGTCAGCCTCGAGATCAGCGGCGTTCGCATGGAAATCGTGCAAATCGACAATCAGGCGATCAAAATGGTGCGCCTGTTCAAGCCGGGCACACGAACGCCGTCGCAGGATTGAGTCGCCGTCGTTCACTGCACGTGACACCCGCCCATTTTTCGGGCAATTCCGATTGAGCCGCTCCAGGGTTTTGACGAGACTGACGTTTCACGCAGCACTCGTCAGACCCTGTCATGTCATTTCATTCTTCTGAATTCTCCGCCACGGCGACAGCCACCGAGCCGCTCGCCGCCACGTCGCGCGCACCGCTCGACGCCAGCACCCCCTTGCAGTTTCTCGAACAGATGCTGGGCGAGGCGGTTCGGGCTGGCGCGTCCGATGTCCACTTCGAACCGATGGCACAACGCTTTCGCATTCGACTGCGGATCGACGGCCAACTTTACGAGCACTGCGATGTGCCGCTGCCGTGGCGCGACATGCTCGTCTCACGCCTGAAGGTGCTGGCCAATCTGGATATCGCCCAGAAGCGTCTGCCGCAGGACGGGCGCATGGTGTGGCGCGAAGCGGGCGAACCCGTGGAGTGCCGCGTCAGCGCATTGCCCACGCTGCACGGCGAGAAGCTTGTCGTGCGCCTGCTCGATGGCGCGAAGGTTCCGCTCTCGCTGGAAGGACTCGGCTACACACCAAAGCAGTACCTCGCGCTCACGCGCGCCATTGCTCGACCACACGGCATGATTCTGCTGACCGGCCCAACCGGCAGCGGCAAGACCGTCTCACTTTACAGTTGCCTCAAGCGTCTCAACGACACCTCGCGCAATATCGTCACCATCGAAGACCCGGTCGAAATCCGCTTGCCAGGGGTCACGCAGGTCAATCTCAACGAGCGCGCCGGGCTCGACTTCGCGACCGCCTTGCGCGCGTTTCTTCGACAGGATCCCGACGTGCTCGTCGTCGGCGAGATTCGCGATACCCAAACCGCCGAGATCGCAGTGCAGGCGGCACAGACGGGACACCTCGTATTCGCAACCGTCCACGCGAACGACGCGACGAGCACACTCGCCCGACTGTTCGATCTCGGGGTCGCACCGTTCAATCTGTCGTCGACGCTGCTGCTCATCAGCGCACAGCGCTTGCTCAGGCGTCGGTGCCCGGCGGGTTGCGAACCCGGTCGTGCGCCAGAGGACATCGCCCGGGCCGGCCCGCCGTGCATGCGCTGTCACGGCACCGGCTTCGCCGGGCGCATTGGTGCGTTCCAGGTCATGCCGATCAGCGCGACGCAGGCGAGCAACATTGCACAGGCCCGAAGCCCGCACGCACTCGCGGCGCAAGCGCAGCGCGAAGGTGTCATGACCCTGCGCGAAGCCGGTCTCTGGCATTGCGCGACAGGCACCGTAAGCGAGGAGGATGTCGATGCGACGACGCCCGCCTGATGCTCATCTACCGCGCGCGCGGACTAACACGTCGATGCCATCGGCACATGCCGCGTGCCAGGCCGCAGTAGGGTCGAGCCGCCTATCGCCGCGCGTCACAACGCGCAGGGGTGAACCATGTCGCGTATAACGCAGCCCCGCCGCTGGCACTGGCAAGGTCGCGATGCCCAGGGGCAACGCCGGCGCGGCGAGGTGCTCGCCCACGGTGAAGCCGCCGCGCGTTTGCTGCTGCGCGGCCAGCCCATGACGATCACGCATTTGCGGCCGGGTCGCCGGCATATGCCCTCCGGACGCGTCGGAACGGCCGATGCCACCGATCTGGTTCGACGCCTCGCCACGTTGCTCGGTGCAGGGGTGCCGCTCACGTCAGCCCTCGACGTACTCGCGCGTGGCGCCCATACGCGAGGGCTCAAGCGGCTCGCGTCCGATATCGGACTGGACGTCGGGCGCGGTCATCCGTTGGCACACGCGATGGCGCAGGCCAGCCACCGCTTCAGCGGCGTCGACTGTCAGTTGATTGCCGCCGCCGAACTGAGCGGTCAGCTCGGCCCAACGCTGGCGCGTCTGAGTGCGCACTACGATCACACACGAACGGTGCGAGAGAAGCTCCAGCGCGCGCTTGCCTATCCGCTGACGGTGCTGGTCGTCGCATTGGCCGTCGTGATGGCGCTGCTGCAGTGGGTGATCCCGGAGTTCGAGCGCCTGTTCGCCAGCGCCGCCGGTGGCGGCATGCCCCTGCCGCCGCTCACGCGATGGCTCATTGACCTCTCGCGAGCGTCGCTGACAAACGGGCCGTGGCTGCTGGTCGGCCTGGGCACCGCCGGGCTGGTCGTCGCGGCGGCATTGCGCCGCAGTCCCCGAACGCGGCGTCTCCGGGATCGCCTGCTCTTGCAACTGCCGGGTGCAGGACGCATCCTGTGCATGCTGAGCGCTGCCCGGTGGGCCAGAACCCTTGGGACGTTGCTCGACGCGGGCGTCGCGCTTCCCGACGCGATGGACGCCGCTGCGAGCGCATGCGGCAACCTCGTCATGCAGCGCGCGGCGCATGACGTGCACCGGGAAGTTGCCCGAGGTGTGCGTCTGGCGACCTCGCTCGAGGCCGATGCGCACTGGCCCCTGATCATCGCGCAACTGACCGTGATCGGGGAGGAATCGGGTACACTCGGGCGCATGCTCAACCAGGCCGCCGGCCTGCTCGACGAAGACGCTTCGCACGCGCTGGTCAGTGCCTATGCGGCGCTCGAACCGATAATGATTACGCTTCTTGGCCTGCTGATCGGCGGCATGGTCCTCGCCATGTACCTGCCGATGTTCCAACTCGGATACGGTGTCGCATGAACGGTTACGCAGAGCTGCTACGGGTCGATTGGCTGGCGGAACTGGCACCTCACTGGCGCCTTGCGCTGTTCGCCGCCTTGGGCGTCGTCGCCGGGCTCGGTCTCGATGCCGTCGTGCGGCGCGTGCCCGCGGCGATCGAACGGGCGTGGCTGGAAGAGATGCAGGCAGTCGATGCCACGAACGCATCGGCCCTGCGCGCTCCCTTTCATCAAGCTGCCCCGCCGTCCGCCTCGATGGCGCTCACCGCCCCACTCGCAGCACCTCCCGCCCCGTTGGCAGACGCCGCCGCGCCTCGCCGCTGGCAACTCTCACTCCTCAGCGGCGCGTTGAGCGTCGCCGTGGCGTGGCGCTTCGGCCCGACCTGGCAGAGCCTCGGCGCACTCGGACTCGTCTGGACACTCATTGCGCTCGCGTACATCGACCACGATACGCAACTCCTGCCCGACATCCTCACGCTGCCGCTGTTGTGGGCAGGCCTGCTGTGCAACCTCGGGCACTGGTTCGCCGCGCTCCCGGCGGCGGTCGTCGGGGCCGCGACCGGCTACCTGAGCCTGTGGGCGTTGTATTGGGTGTACTGGTGGCTGCGTCGGCGTGAGGGCATGGGCTTCGGCGACTTCAAGCTCTACGCGGCGCTGGGTGCGTGGTTCGGCTGGACCGCCCTGCTACAGATTCTGCTGCTCGCCTGTGCGCTCGCCATCGTGATCGCCGGCACCGCCTGGCTCACCGGACGGCTGCGCAGCGATCAAATGTTTCCTTTCGGCGCCTTTCTCGCCGCCGCAGGCATCGCCACGCTGTTTGGCGGCAATGGCCTGTTGATCTGGATTGGAGGAACGCCATGACTTACGCCATCGGCCTGACCGGCGGCATCGGCAGCGGCAAGACGACGGTCGCCAACCTGTTCGCCACGCACGGCATCGCCATCATCGACACCGACGCCATCGCGCACAGCATCACCGCTCCGGGCGGCGCGGCCATGCCTGCGATCCGACGCGAGTTCGGCGACGCCTTTGTCGCCCCGGACGGCTCGCTCGACCGCGCACGCATGCGTGACGCCGTCTTCACGGACGATGCGGCCAGAGCGCGTTTGGAGGCCATTACCCACCCGTTGATTCGCACGGAGTGCGAGCGTGCCGCCAGCGACGCCCAAGGGCCCTATCTGATTTTCGTCGTGCCCCTGCTGGTGGAATCCGGGAAGTGGCGAGAGCGCGTGCAGCGCGTGCTCGTCGTCGATTGCACCGAGCAGACGCAGATCGCGCGCGTCATGTCCCGTAATGGCTTCACGCGCGACCAAGTGCAGGCGATCATGGCGCGTCAGGCAAGTCGGGCGCAGCGGCTCGCCGCCGCCGACGACGTCATCGACAACGATGCCCAGCATGCCCCACTCGCCCCACAGGTCGACCGTTTGCATGCGGCGTATCTGAAGTTTGCGGCGCAGGCCGAAGGCCGTTGATCGACGGCGGCGCTCACTTGAACAGCGCCGCTCGCACGCCCTGCCTTCGACCGAGCGCCCACGCGCGTTGCGCCTCGACAGATTCCGGCATTAGAATGTCGCCATTACGCTGAAAAGCGCCAACTTCTGGGCCAACGCGCTTGATCCTGTACGAATATCCGCTCAACGAACGCATTCGCACGCTGCTTCGGCTGGAAGAGCTGTTCGGGCGCTTTGCCTTTTTCGTCGGGCAGGATCAGCCGCTCGATCATCACGCGGCGCTGATCACGATGTTCGAGATTGCCGACATCGCCGGACGCACCGACCTGAAGAACGAACTGGTCAAGGAACTCGACCGGCAACGTCAGACGCTGACCACCTATCGCGGCAATCCCGATATCGCCTCCGACGCGCTCGAACAGTTCATCGGCGAAGTCGAGTTGGCGATCGCGAACCTCAACCAGATTCCCGGCAAGCCCGGCCAGCATCTGAACGACAACGAATGGCTAGCCAGCATTCGCAGCCGCTCGGTGATCCCCGGCGGCACGTGCCGCTTCGACCTTCCGTCGTATTACGCCTGGCGTCACAACCATGCCGAGCAGCGCCGTCAGGACATCGATAAATGGATTGGCCCGCTGTTTCCGATACGCGACGCCCTTGGCATCGTGCTGGGGCTCGCCCGGGAGTCCGGTCACGCCAGCAAGGCGATGGCGCAGCAAGGCAGCTACCAGCAGATGCTGACCGGCCGTGTCTATCAACTGATGCAGGTGAGAGTGGCGCCCGAGTTGCGGGTCATTCCCGAAGCCAGCGCCAACAAGTACATGCTGTGGGTGCGCTTCACCACACAGGACGGCGATCTCAAACCGCGTCCGGTCGACAGCGACGTGCCGTTCCTGCTCACGCTCTGCAATCTCTAAATCCATGACGACCGTCGTCAACTGCCCGACCTGCGGCAAGAAAGTGGTTTGGGGACCCGAGGCGAAATTCCGCCCATTCTGCTCGGAGCGTTGCAAGCAGATCGACATCGGCGCTTGGGCGGCAGAGAAGTACACGATCCCCGCCGACTCGCCCGACGATCCCTCGCAAGACGCCCCGCTCGACCCGACGCAGCGCTAATGCGCTGATGCCGCACAGCGCGCACGGACGACCCTCATCCCACCCAACGCAAAAGGCACCCTCGCGGGTGCCTTTTGTGCGTCTGGGAGCGCGCTCGGAACCGCGGCGTCACCGGTCAACCGGTCAATCGATCACTCGGCAGCGTCGCGACTGGCCACTACGGCCGCCCCCGACGACTTCGCGGCGAGCTCCTCCGAGAGCCAGCTCAGCGGCGGCAGCGCCGCCGGCAGCAACGGCTCCACGCTCACCGGCGGGCGCTGCCATGCCAGTGCCTGCCCTTCCTTGCCGTGCGGCTCACCCTGCCACGCGGTGACTTTGCAGAAATGCAGACGCACATAGGCATGGGGGTAATCGTGTTCGAGGACGCGCCACGGCGCGCAACGCTCCACCGTCACCCCCAGTTCCTCGTGCAGTTCACGCGCGAGCGCCGCGGCGACCGACTCGCCTGCCTCCAGCTTACCCCCCGGAAACTCCCAATAACCCGCGTACGGCTTGCCCGCCGGACGCTGACCGAGGAGCACCGAGCCATCCGCGCGCACCATCACGCCGACGGCCACTTCCGTGATGGGACGCCCATCGGGCGCATATCGTTTCGACACTGTCATAGTCCTTCGCCATCCTTGCGCCATCTGCGCTGCCTGCGGATTTCCCGATCGAACGGCGCATGTCATGGCCGATGGGCCACGGCGCCCCGCTCGACCGCACGTTACGAGGCGTGTGACCCGCTCCGAAGCTTGCCCGCCCAGTCGCGAGCGAACTGGAAAGCCACGCGCCCCGAACGCGAACCGCGCTCGAGCGCCCAGATCAGGGCTTCATGACGCGCCGATTCCGTTTGATCCGCCGGCACGCCAAAATGCTGCAACCAGTGGCCGACGATCGTCAGGTAGTCGTCCTGCTTGAACGGGTAAAAGCTCACCCACAGCCCGAATCGCTCGGACAACGAGATCTTCTCTTCGATCACTTCACCCGGATGAATCTCCCCGTCATCGGTGTGGCGATAGCTTTCGTTGTCCTTCATGTACTCGGGCAACAGATGACGGCGATTCGACGTCGCGTAGATCAGCACATTGTCCGACTGCGCGGCCACCGAGCCGTCGAGCGCAACCTTCAGCGCCTTGTAGCCCGACTCACCATCTTCAAACGACAGGTCGTCGCAGAACACAACGAAGCGCTCGGGACGCTGCGAAATCAGATCGACAATATCCCCCAGATCGACCAGGTCATCCTTGTCGACTTCGATCAGACGCAGGCCTTCCGAGGCGTACTGATTCAGGCAAGCCTTGATCAGTGACGACTTGCCCGTGCCGCGCGCACCGGTGAGCAACACGTTGTTGGCCGGCTCGCCATGCACAAACTGACGCGTATTCTGTTCGATCAGCCCTTTCTGGCGCTCGATATTCTGCAGATCGCCCAGCGTGATCGTCGACACATGCGCCACGGGCTGCAGAAATCCGCGCCCCTGTTTCTTGCGCCAGCGAAAGGCCACCGCGGCGCTCCAGTCGATCTCGGGAGTGGCCGGCGGCAACATCACCTCCAGCCGGGCCAGCACGCCTTCCGCGCGCGTGAGGAACTGCTCCAACTTGTCCATGCTTCGAAATCCCCGCGCCGCTCACGGGCGCTTGTGTCGATGCTTCGTCGTGTTGTCGTTTCCTTTCGCTGCCCGCCGCGGTGCTTTTGTCACCTGCCGGCGATGGGCCGATACTGCCGGCCAGTGCCGCTGACGCAGGGCCGACGCCGATCGGGCATCGACACGCGGCGCCCCCGGTGGGAGGCGCGCGGCGCTCGCGTCAGGGCTTAGGAACGGTAATCCGCGTTGATGCTCACGTAGTCGTGCGAGAGGTCGCACGTCCACAACGTGGCGGCGGCGGCGCCGCGCCCGAGCACCACGCGGACCGTGATTTCGCTTTGCTTCATCACGCGCTGTCCCTCTTCCTCGCGATAGTCGGCATTGCGGCCGCCCGCGCGGGCGACCAGCACGTCGTCGAGATAGAGGTCGACCTTGCTGACGTCGAGGTCGTTCACCCCCGCATATCCGATGGCGGCCAGAATGCGGCCCAGATTCGGATCGGACGCGTAAAACGCCGTCTTCACCAGCGGCGAATGCCCGATGGCATAGGCGATCTGACGGCACTCCGCCACATCGCGGCCGCCCTCGACCGTCACGGTGATGAATTTGGTCGCGCCTTCGCCGTCGCGCACGATCAATTGCGCCAATTCCTGCGAGATCGACAGCAAGGCGTCGCGGAACGCGGCAAAGGCAGGCGTGTCCGTGCTGGCGATTTCCGGCAGATCGGTCTGACCCGTGGCCGCGACGATAAACGAATCGTTGGTCGACGTATCGCCGTCGATGGTGATGGCGTTGAACGAACGATCCGCCACGTACTTGACGAGCGCGTCGAGCACCGGCTGCGCCACGCGCGCGTTGGTGCCCACAAAGCCGAGCATGGTTGCCATGTTCGGCTTGATCATGCCCGCCCCCTTGCTGATACCGGTGAGGACGAGGGTCTTGCCTTCGATCACGATCTCACGCGAGGCGGCTTTCGGCAGCGTATCGGTCGTCATGATCGATTGCGCTGCCTCGTACCAGTGCGCAGACGCCAGATTGGCAATGGCTTGCGGCAGACCGGCGACCAAACGGTCAACCGGGAGCGGTTCGAGGATCACGCCGGTCGAGAACGGCAAAATCTGGTTCGGATTGACCGACAACAGTTTGGCGAGCGCGTCGCACGTTGCCCGCGTGGCGACCATGCCTGGTTCGCCGGTGCCTGCGTTGGCGTTGCCCGTGTTGACGACAAGCGCGCGAATGCCCGCCTGCGCGGCCAGATGGGCCTTGCAGACCGTCACCGGCGCCGCGCAGAAGCGGTTCGTCGTGAAAACGCCTGACACCGTGCTACCGGGGGCCAGTCGCATGACCAGCACGTCCTTACGGTTCGGCTTGCGGATATTGGCTTCGGCCCAGCCCAGTTCGACGCCGGGCACGGCGCGCAGTTGGGAGGCTTCGATCGAGGGGAAATTGACGGCCATGTGGGTTCGCCCGCGAGAGATGAGCGTTACAGCTCCCGCCCTGGCGATGTCGGCACGACACTCCGCCGGGGCGGCGGTTGATCGGTGCGGCCGGTCGAAAAACCGGCGCTACAAACGACGCGGCGCCGATCCTGAGTCGGCGCCGCGTCGATCGGTTCACATCTTAAGACAGTTTGCCGTGGCAGTGCTTGAATTTCTTGCCACTGCCGCACGGGCAGGCATCATTGCGGCCAACCTTCGGCAACAAGTCGCCGCCGGCCATCGCCGCGCTCGCCGCCTGGGCCAGCGCCGAAACCACCGGACGCCCCGCGTCTTCGTCGATCTCGCCGTCGCCGCCCACCGTCTCGAGTTCGTCGTGCTTGAACTCGACGTTGATCAAACCGCCCGCGCTGTCGTCGAGCGCTTCCGTCGCCTGCTCGAGCTCCTCCTGCGACTGGATACGCACGTTCATGATGACGCGAGTGACTTCGAGCTTGATGGTCTCAAGCAACTGGGCGAACAATTCGAACGCTTCGCGCTTGTATTCCTGCTTCGGATTCTTCTGCGCGTAACCGCGCAGATGGATGCCTTGACGCAGGTGATCCAACGCGGCCAGATGCTCGCGCCAGTTGGAATCCACGCTCTGAAGCATGACCGAGCGCTCGAACCCCGAGAACGACTCGCGTCCCACCAGTTCAACCTTGGCCTGATACGACGCTTCGGCGGCGTCCATCACTTCCTTGAGGATGTCCTCGTCGTCGATTTCTTCCGAGCCTTCGATACGCGACTGCAGCGGCAAATCGAGCTGCCACTCTTCGCGCAGCACCGTCTCCAACCCCTTGAGGTCCCACTGTTCTTCGACCGTACCGGCCGGCACGCAGGTGCGCACCAGATCCTGGAACACGCTTTGACGCATGCCGGCGATGGTGTCCGAGACGTCTTGCGCTTCGAGCAGTTCATTGCGCTGCTGGTAGATCACCTTGCGCTGATCGTTGGACACGTCGTCGTATTCCAGCAGCTGCTTGCGCACGTCGAAGTTGCGCGCTTCGACCTTGCGCTGTGCCGACTCGATCGAACGCGTGACAATGCCCGCCTCGATGGCTTCGCCTTCCGGCATCTTCAGCCGATCCATGATCGAACGAACGCGGTCGCCGGCGAAGATGCGCAGCAGCGGATCTTCCAGCGACAGGTAGAAACGCGACGAGCCCGGATCGCCCTGACGGCCCGAACGGCCGCGCAACTGGTTGTCGATACGGCGAGATTCGTGGCGTTCGGTACCAATGATGTGCAAACCGCCTGCCGTCTTCACCTGCTCATGCAGACCCTGCCATTCGTCCTGCAATTGCTGGATGCGGGCTTGCTTGTCCGCGTCGGACAGGCTCGCATCCATTTCGATGAAACCCGATTGCTTCTCGACGTTGCCGCCCAGCACGATGTCGGTACCACGACCGGCCATGTTGGTGGCGATGGTGATGACGCCCGGACGCCCCGCCTGCGCGACGATCTCGGCTTCGCGCGCGTGTTGCTTGGCGTTGAGCACCTGGTGCGGCAGCTTCGCGCTCGTGAGCAGTTGCGAGAGGTACTCCGACGTCTCGATCGACGTCGTGCCCACCAGCACCGGCTGACCACGCTCCACGCAATCGCGGATGTCCTTGATGACCGCGTCGTACTTTTCCTTGGCCGTCTTGTAGATCTGATCCTGACGGTCGATCCGCTTGGGCGGGCGGTTGGTCGGGATCACCACCGTCTCGAGGCGATAGATCTCGTTGAATTCGAACGCTTCGGTATCCGCCGTCCCGGTCATGCCCGAGAGCTTGGCGTACATGCGGAAGTAGTTCTGGAACGTGATCGAGGCCAGCGTCTGGTTCTCATGCTGGATCGAGACGCGCTCCTTCGCTTCCACCGCCTGGTGCAGACCTTCGGACCAGCGGCGACCGGCCATCAGACGGCCGGTGAACTCGTCGACGATGACGATCTCGTCGTTCTGCACCACGTAATGCTGGTCCTTGTGGAACAGCGTGTGCGCGCGCAGGGCGGCGTACACATGGTGCATGAGGGTAATGTTCTGCGGCGCATAGAGACTGTCGCCCTCGGCGATCATGCCCCACTCGGCGAGCAGTTGCTCAGCCTTCTCGTGGCCGCGCTCGGTCAGGAACACCTGACGCGCCTTCTCGTCGAGCGTGTAATCGCCCGGCACCTCGACGCCCGTGCCGTCCGACTTCTCTTCACCGATCTGACGCTCGAGCATCGCCGGCAAGCGATCCATCTTCACATACAGCTCGGTGTGATCTTCGGCCTGGCCGGAGATGATGAGTGGCGTACGTGCCTCGTCGATCAGGATCGAGTCCACTTCGTCGACGATGGCGTAGTTCAGCGTGCGCTGCACCCGCTGCTCGGTCTCGTAGACCATGTTGTCGCGCAGGTAGTCGAAGCCGAACTCATTGTTCGTGCCGTACGTGATGTCGGCCGCGTACGCTGTCTGCTTCTCGTCATGCGGCATCTGCGACAGGTTGATACCCACCGACAGGCCGAGGAAGTTGTACAGACGTGCCATCCACTCGGCGTCGCGCTGGGCCAGGTAATCGTTGACGGTCACGACGTGCACGCCCTTGCCCGAGAGCGCGTTCAGATAGGCGGGCAATGTCGCGACGAGCGTCTTGCCTTCGCCCGTGCGCATTTCGGCGATCTTGCCGAAGTGCAGCACCATGCCGCCAATCAGCTGAACGTCGAAGTGGCGCATCTTGAGGACGCGCTTGCCGGCTTCGCGGCACACCGCAAAGGCTTCGACCAGCAACGAATCCACGCTCGCCCCCTGGGCGATACGTTGCTTGAATTCCTCGGTCTTGCCGCGCAGTTGCTCATCGCTCAGCTGGGCGATCTGCGGCTCGAGGGCGTTGATCGCCGAGACGGTTTTCTGGTACTGCTTGATAAGCCGCTGGTTACGGCTGCCAAATACTTTTTTAAGAAGACCGGGAATCATCGGATCACTGGTTAGGGCGGCAAATGTCGTTCGCAATCGTGCAGTCGGTCGGCAAACTTCGCAACGCTTCAGGGGTTTTGCCCCACGCGTGCCGAATCGCCCAACGCGCCTGCGCGCTGCGGGTCACCGGTGTTTGGCACTCAGGCCTCTCGCCGGTTCGATACCTATACTAAAAAAAGGATTCTAGCATGCTGTCATGGCGCGTCCCGCTGGCCTCGGACGCGGGCCGTCCGGCGTTTTCGGCGTTCGGACCGAGGTGACGCCCGATGGCGGGGTAAAATACGCGGCAACCTCTGTCTCATCATATGAAACGACCCAAAGCTCCCCGCGTTGCCCGCCCGCTCACCGATCTGCTGTGCGCCTCCGACGGCGCCGGCTCTTTGCTGGCCGCCGCCGAACAACTGGGTCGACTTGAGCGAGACGTACACGCGTTGTTGCCCGCCGCGCTCAGCGGCAGCGTCCGGCTAGCACCGCCGCGCGAGGGCGCCCTGGTCTTCCTCGTCGCCAATAATGCACTGGCGGCTCGGCTGCGCCAGCAAACGCCGTCGCTGATCGAGGGGCTGGCGACACGCGGTTGGCTGATTCGCACGATCCGGATCCGTGTGAGCATCACGGCGCCCGAACCCCAGAAGCCGCCCAAGGAGGCGCGCCTGTCCCGGCAGGGCCTCGTCAGCCTGCGCGATCTGCGCGACGCGCTGGAGCCATCCCCGCTTCGCGATGCCCTGGCTCGCCTGGTGGCCCGCCATTCCTACGGCGGTCCGCGCAAGCCTTGAATCCGTCGGTCGCCATGGCGCGACGCATTCAAGCGCAACGCCGATTTGGCACGCGCGTCAAATAAAAAAGCGCCGCAGAGTCGGCGCTTTCGTTTTGTTACATCCGCGCCCCACCCGCCGGCGCTTCCTATGGCCTGCGCGATTTACGCGAACTGGGTCTGCGGCTCGAACTGGAAGCCGCGCGGTGCGTCTTCGGCGTGCTCGAACGTGACAATCTCGTAGGCCTCTTGTGCGAGTAGCTCGCGCAAGAGCTGGTTGTTCAGACCGTGCCCCGACTTGTACGCCGTGTAGGACGCCAGCAGCGGATGGCCAATCACGTACAGGTCGCCGATGGCGTCGAGCATCTTGTGCTTCACGAACTCGTCGTCGTAACGCAGTCCGTCGTTGTTCAGGATGCGGTACTCGTCGAGCACGATGGCGTTGTCCATGCTGCCGCCGCGCGCCAGGCCCAGTTCGCGCAGCATCTCGACCTCATGCGCAAAGCCGAACGTACGGGCGCGCGCAATCTCCTTCGCGTAGGACGTATCGGCAAAGTCGATCTCCAGCGCCTGACCGGTGCGATCGACCGCCGGGTGACGAAAATCGATGGTGAACTTGAGCTTGAAGCCTTCGTACGGCTCGAGACGGGCGAACTTGTCGCCTTCGCGAATCTCGATCGGCTTCGTCACACGAATGAATTTCTTGGCGGCCGCCTGCTCTTCGATGCCCGCCGACTGAATCAGGAAGACGAACGTTGCTGCGCTGCCGTCCATGATTGGAATTTCTTCGGCCGTCACATCGACATACAGATTGTCGATGCCCAGCCCCGCGCATGCCGACATCAGGTGCTCCACAGTGGAGACCCGCGCGCCCTCTTTCTGCAGCACCGACGCAAGACGCGTGTCGCCAATCGCCATCGCCGA
The DNA here is from genome assembly GCF_902459665.1 of Pandoraea cepalis. Taxonomy (GTDB): domain Bacteria; phylum Pseudomonadota; class Gammaproteobacteria; order Burkholderiales; family Burkholderiaceae; genus Pandoraea; species Pandoraea cepalis. The sequence continues at coordinate 111,073 of NZ_CABPSL010000016.1, forward strand.
CGCCGGAATCTCGACAGGAGGATTCAGATCGGTACGGCAGAAGACGATGCCCGTGTTGGGCGGCGCCGGACGCAGCGACAACTCGACCTTGCGACCGGAGTGCAAGCCGATGCCGACTGTCTTGGCGATGGATTTGAGAGTGCGCTGCTTGAGCATGCTATTTATTTAAACTATCAGACGCTAGTGACCATAGATGCAATTATACCAGATGGAAGCCTTCATCGCTGTGCCACAAACGCAACGCTTCGTTACTAAACATTCCGAATTCTGCCGCATCGACTCGTCCACACCCCTATCGCGACACGAAATAGGCCGTTTCAAAAATCGACATCAGGCCAAAGCCCGGGCGTCGCCCATCGTCGGGGCACCCCGGCCGCCGCGACGGAGGCATGCCGCAGCGGTCGGGGGACAGATCCGCGAGACCAGGTCAGGGATCCGAACGCTTACCCGTAACGTTCGTGACCTGTGAAGCGTAGACACCGCTTGCGACGCTGATTGTCGCAGCGATACGGCATCTCGCGTCTTCACAACCTCGCCGTATCGTCATGCGGACTCGTACTGCGGCGCGCCATCCCCACGCCACACGGCATGGTCGTTGGAGCGACGACGAATCCTCACGACGACCTGCATAGGCCTCGCGATTCCCAAGGTGCGGCGGCACCAGGCACTGGCACCTGGTCCGCGCGCGACCCTGTCAGTCGGCTTGCTTGCGCAGGAAAGCCGGAATGTCGTACGTGTCGACACCCTTTTCCTGCAATGCGGCAACGTGCGACGCCGCGGTCTCGCGCGTGCTGCGCCACACGGCCGGCGTATCGAGCGCGCCGTAGTCCGTACCGCCCGCCTGACCGACATTCGGCACGTGGCCGGTGGCGATCGGCATATTGTCGGTACCGGTCTTGAGCAACGTCATCGGTGCGGCAGCCTTCTTCGCGACAGCGCGGCCCAGGCCGGTTGCCACAACAGTCACGCGCAGCGCATCGCCCATCTTGTCGTCGTAGACGGTACCGAAAATCACGGTCGCGTCTTCGGCAGCGTAGCTCTTGATGGTGTTCATCACTTCACGCGTTTCCGACAGACGCAGCGAACGCGATGCCGTGATATTGACCAGCACGCCACGCGCACCCGACAAGTCCACACCCTCGAGCAGCGGACTCGCCACGGCTTGCTCGGCCGCCAGACGCGCACGATCGACACCTGCCACCGTCGCCGTCCCCATCATGGCCTTGCCTTGTTCGCCCATCACCGTCTTCACGTCTTCAAAGTCGACGTTCACCAGACCGTCGACGTTGATGATTTCGGCGATGCCGGCCACGGCGTTATGCAGCACGTCGTCGGCGCACTGGAAGCACTTGTCCATCTCGGCGTCGTCGCCCATGACTTCGAACAGCTTGTCGTTGAGCACGACGATCAGCGAATCGACGTTGTCTTCCAGCTCCTGCGCGCCCGTCTCGGCCACGCGCATGCGCTTGCCGCCTTCGAACTCGAACGGCTTCGACACCACGCCGACGGTCAGAATGCCCATTTCCTTGGCAATCTGCGCCACCACCGGTGCCGCGCCCGTGCCCGTGCCACCGCCCATACCGGCGGTGATGAACACCATGTGCGCCCCACGCAGGGCGTCGGCCACGCGCTCACGGGCTTCCTCAGCCGCCGCACGTCCCATCTCCGGCTTGGCGCCTGCGCCCAGACCGGTTTTGCCGAGCTGGATGCTCACGCTGGCCTGCGAGCGGCCGAGTGCCTGAGCGTCGGTGTTCATGGCGATGAAGTCCACGCCCTGCACACCCCGGTTGATCATGTGCTGGACGGCATTGCCGCCAGCGCCACCAACACCCACCACCTTGATGATGGTGCCGTTGGTTTCCGTTTCCAACATTTCAAAGTTCATAGCGCCTCCAGTGATATAAAAGCAGATCCGGTATTGCGGGTCACGGGCAGCTCGGGTAAGCCACGCGTGTTTTCAACACCGAATCCACACCCCTCAAAAAACACCATTAAAAATTGCTGAAGAACCAGTCGCGCATGCGCGACCAGACCTGATTCGCTTGCCCCGACTGCACCGCGACCTTGCGCCCGCGCATGCGTTGGGAACGTCCTTCGAGCAGCAGCCCCATCGCTGTCGCGTAGCGCGGGCTGCGCACCACGTCGGCCAGGCCGCCCGCATACTCCGGCACGCCAATGCGCACCGGCTTGAGGAAGATGTCCTCGCCCAACTCGACCATGCCCGGCATCATCGCCGCGCCGCCGGTGAGCACGATGCCCGAGGACAGCAGTTCTTCGTACCCCGACTCGCGCACCACCTGCTGCACCAGCGAGAACAGCTCTTCGACGCGCGGCTCGATCACCGCCGCCAGCGCCTGACGCGAGAGGGTGCGCGGACCGCGCTCGCCCAGCCCCGGCACTTCGATCATTTCGTCCGGATCGGCCAGCGACTGCTTGGCGATGCCGTGCTGAATCTTGATGTCCTCCGCATCCGGCGTCGGCGTGCGCACCGCCATCGCGATGTCGCTCGTGATCTGATCGCCCGCAATCGGAATCACGGCCGTGTGACGAATCGCGCCTTCGCTGAAGATCGCGATATCGGTCGTGCCGCCGCCGATGTCGATCAGCACCACGCCCAGTTCCTTCTCGTCTTCTGTGAGCACCGAAATGCTCGACGCGAGCGGTTGCAGAATCAGGTCGTTCACTTCGAGGCCGCACCGGCGCACGCACTTCACGATGTTCTGCGCCGCCGAGACGGCGCCGGTCACGATATGCACCTTCACTTCAAGACGGATGCCGCTCATGCCGATCGGCTCGCGCACGTCTTCCTGACCGTCGATGATGAATTCCTGCGTGAGGATATGCAGCACCTGCTGGTCAGTCGGGATGTTGATCGCCTTGGCCGTCTCGATGACGCGCGCCACGTCGGCCTGCGTCACCTCCTTGTCCTTGATCGCCACCATGCCGCTCGAATTGAAGCTGCGAATGTGGCTGCCGGCAATGCCCGTGAACACGTTGGTGATCTTGCAGTCGGCCATCAACTCGGCTTCTTCGAGTGCACGCTGAATGGACTGCACCGTGGCCTCAATGTTCACCACGACACCTTTTTTCAGCCCGCGCGATTCGCTCTGGCCGAGGCCAATCACTTCATAGCGGCCTTCAGGGCGCAGTTCGGCCACCACCGCCACGACTTTCGACGTGCCGATATCGAGGGCGACCAACAGATCCTTGTAATCTTTGCTCATAGCGTGTGTAAGTCCTGAAGTCTCACTGGCTTCGCTTCTGCCGCGCGGCAGGTTGTGCAACGGCCGGCTTTTGCGAATCCCGCTTTTGCACCGGTGCCGCGGCAAGCTTCTTGGCCTGGTCTTCGCTCAAGAAACGCATGCCCGCGGCACGCACGGCAAAACCGTTCGGGTAACGCAGATCGGCATACTCGATCTGATTTCCCCAGCGCGCCGCTACCTGCGGATACGCTTGTACGAAACGCCTGCTGCGTGTGGCGAGGGACTCGGCGGTTCGCTCCCGTCCCAACGCCAGTTGCACTCCCCCGGAGAGCCGTACGCTCCATGCGTAACGATTCGACAGCGTGACCGCTTCGGGTTTCATTTTCAGCGGCGCGAACCACCTCACGAAGTCGTAGTACCGCGCCGTCACATCCTTTTCGCTGCCCGGCGGGCCGGCGAACTCGGGCAGCTTGCCGTCGTCCTCGGCTTCGGCCAGATTCGCCGCGAACAGCTCGCCGTCCACACTCACCAGACGGCCATCGTTCCACGTGGCCAGCGGCTTGTATTCCTCGATCGTCACCGAGAGCCGGTTCGGCCACACACGTCGCACGCTTGCATGGCGCACCCACGGCACGGCCTCGAACGCCGCTCGCGTGGCGTCCAGATCGATCGTGAAAAAATTGCCCTTCAGGCGCGAGACGGCATTCGCGCGCAAGGTCGGACCGTTGATGTGAGACACGTCCCCATCGATCTGCACCGCCGTCAGCGTGAAGATCGGCCGCTGAATCAGCCAATGGCCGCCCGCAGCGAGCGCCGCCAGCACGACGAGTGCGACGAGCGCACTCGCGATGGCGTTGAGCAGGCGTACGTTTTGCCACATGGCGATTTGCTTTCCGTATCGGGGCGTTCTTCAACGCGTTCAAGGTTTTACTCGGGTTTCCACTGCGCGTTCGGATGCAGATCGAGCGTCGCGGTGGCCAGGATTTCGACAACCAGGTCTTCGTACGACAGCCCCGCCGCGCGCGCCGACATCGGCACCAGCGAATGGCCCGTCATGCCCGGCGAGGTATTGATCTCCAGCAGGAACGGCTTGTTGTCACGCTTGCGCAGCATCACGTCGGCGCGCGCCCAGCCACGACAGCCCAGCACGAGATAGGCGCGCAGCACCAGGCGCTGCACCTCCTCCTGCAACGACACCGATAGCGGCGGCGGGCATTCGTAGCGCGTATCGTCCTTGAAATACTTGTTCTGGTAGTCGTAGTTCGCGTCTGGCGCCACGATGCGGATCACCGGCAGCGCACGCGCGGCCGCCGCGCCCTTCGTGCCCACGCCAAGCACCGGCACGGTCAGTTCGTCGCCATCGATGAATTCTTCGGCGAGGACGTCCGGATCCAGGGCGACCGCCTTCTCGAAGGCCGCCTTCAGTTGCGACGCCTCGGTGACCTTTGTCAGGCCAATCGTCGAGCCTTCGCGCGACGGCTTGACGATGAGCGGCAGGCCGAGATCGCGGGCCACGGCATCGAAGTCGCTGTCGGCGCTCAGCATCGCGAAGCGCGGCGTCGGCAGCCCTTCGTTGATCCATACGCGCTTGGTCATCTCCTTGTCCATCGCCAGCGCGGAGGCCAACACGCCGCTGCCGGTGTACGGAACCCCCAGATGCTCGAGCACGCCTTGCAGCGTGCCGTCTTCGCCATAGCGGCCATGCAGCGCGATGAACACCCGGTCGAACTTCTGCGCGGCGAGCGCCGCGAGGTCGTGCATGCCGGTATCGAACGCATGCGCGTTCACCCCGCGCGCGCGCAGGGCTTCGAGCACGCCATTGCCCGAAATCAGCGAGATCTGACGCTCGGCCGAGCGCCCGCCCATCAGGACGCCCACCTTGCCGAAACGTTTCGGATCGAAAGCACTCACTTCAAACTCCTTGCTGAACTTGCAACTTGCCGGGCACCGCGCCGATGGAGCCGGCACCCATGGTGATCACGACGTCGCCCGCACGGGCGACTTGCAGAATGGCGTCGGGCAGTTGCGCAACGTCTTCCACGAAAACCGGTTCTACCTTGCCCGCCACGCGCAGGGCGCGCGACAGTGCCCGACCGTCGGCCGCCACGATGGGCGCCTCCCCGGCCGAATAGACTTCGCCGAGCACCACGGCGTCAGCGTCGGACAGCACCTTCACGAAGTCTTCGAAGCAATCGCGCGTACGCGTGTATCGATGGGGCTGGAAGGCCAGCACGATGCGACGTCCCGGGAACGCGCCGCGGGCGGCCGCAAGCGTAGCCGCCATCTCGACCGGGTGATGTCCGTAGTCGTCGATCAACGTGAACGTGCCGCCGCCGCTCGACTTCGGCAGCGCGATGTCGCCGTAGCGCTGGAAGCGCCGGCCCACGCCGTTGAATTCGGCTAGCGCTTGCTGGATAGCAGCGTCCGGCACCTCAAGTTCGGTCGCGATCGCAATCGCCGCCAGCGCGTTGCGCACGTTGTGCTCACCCGGCAGGTTCAGTGTGATGTCGAGGGGCGCGGCACCGGCGCCGAACCGGCGCAGCACGGTGAAGCGCATCTGGCCGGCGTCCGCACGCACATCGATGGCGCGCACCTGTGCATCTTCCGACAGGCCGTAACGCACGATCGGCTTGGAGACGAACGGCAGGATCTCGCGCACGTTCGAATCGTCCACACACAGCACGGCGATGCCATAGAACGGCAGGCGCTGCGTGAACGCCACGAACGACTGCTTCAGACGCGCGAAGTCGTGTCCATAGGTGTCCATGTGATCGGCATCGATGTTCGTGATGACCTCAATGACCGGATTCAGGTTCAGGAACGAGGCGTCCGATTCGTCGGCCTCAACCACGATGAAGTCGCCCGTGCCGAGCTTGGCGTTCGCGCCGGCGCTGTTCAGTCGGCCGCCAATCACGAACGTCGGATCGAGCCCACCCTGCGCAAGCACGCTCGCCACGAGACTCGTCGTGGTTGTCTTGCCGTGCGTGCCGGCGATGGCGATGCCCTGCTTCAGGCGCATGAGTTCGGCGAGCATCAGCGCGCGCGGCACGATGGGGATCTGGCGGGCACGCCCCGCGAGCACTTCCGGATTGTCCGCCGTGATGGCGGTGGACACGACGATGGCGTCCGCTCCTTCGATATGCTCGGCCGCGTGGCCGCGGGCCACGCGCGCGCCAAGACTGACGAGGCGCTGCGTCACCGCGTTGTCGCCGAGATCGGAGCCGCTCACCTGATACCCCAGGTTGAGCAACACCTCGGCAATGCCGCTCATGCCCGAGCCGCCAATGCCGACGAAGTGAATGTGTTTGACGATGTGTTTCATTTCAATCCTTGGCCAGAGCCGCGCACACGCGCGCCACTTGTTCGGTGGCGTCCGGCTTGGCGAGCGCCCTGGCTTTCTCTCCCATCGCGAGCAGCGATTCGCGCGTCTGACGGCGCAGCCACTCGGCCAGGGTCTCGACCGACAGCTCGCGCTGGTCGATCAGCGTTGCCGCGCCCTTGTCGGCGAGGAAACGCGCATTGGTTGTCTGATGGTCGTCGACGGCATGCGGGAACGGCACGAACAACGCCGCCACGCCCGCCGCCGCGACTTCGGCCACCGTCATCGCGCCCGCCCGACAGATCACCAGATCCGCCGCCGCGTAAGCCGCGACCATGTCGTCGATGAACGGCACGGCATCGACCGTCACCCCCGCTGCCGCGTAGTTCGCCTGCAGCGTCTGAATATGTTTAACGCCCGCCTGGTGCGTGACCTGCGGACGCGCGTCGCGCGCCAGCTTCGCCAGCGCCTTGGGCACGATCTCGTTGAGCACCGTCGCGCCAAGGCTGCCGCCCACCACCAGAATACGCAGCGGCCCGGTGCGCGCGCGGTAGCGCTCGGCCGGCGGCACCATCTCGTCGAAGTCGGCACGGATCGGATTGCCGACCCATTCGCCGCCGGCGATGGTGTCGGGGAACGCGAGCAGCACCTTGTCGGCCACGCGCGCAAGGACCTTGTTCGCCATGCCGGCCACCGAATTCTGCTCGTGCAGCACGAGCGGACGCCCCAGCAGCGACGCCATCATGCCCGCCGGGAACGTGATGTAGCCGCCCATCCCGAGCACCACGTTCGGCTTGACGCGGCGCATCGCGCGGAAGCTCTGCCAGAACGCGCGCAGCAGATTGAGCGGCAGCAGCAACTTGGTCATCGGGCCCTTGCCGCGCAAGCCGCCGAACTTCACGAACTCCATTGGAATGTCGTACTTCGGCACGAGCGTCGCTTCCATGCCTGCCGCATTCCCAAGCCACACCACGCGCCACCCCTGCACACGCAGGAAGTTGGCGACCGCGAGCCCCGGGAAGACGTGACCGCCCGTGCCGCCGGCCATCACCAGCAGCGTGCGCGTCTTCGTTTCCGGGGCCGACATCGCGGTGGCGCGCTCGGTCATACTTTTCCTCCCCGCATCAACACGCGGTTCTCGTAATCGACCCGCAGCAGAATCGCCACGGCCACACAGTTGAGCAAGATGCCCGAGCCGCCATAGCTGACCAGCGGCAGCGTGAGGCCCTTGGTCGGCAGCAAGCCCAGATTCACGCCCATGTTGATGAAGGTCTGCGAAGCGAGCCACACGCCCACGCCCTTCGCGAGCAGGCCGGCGAACGTGCGTTCGAGCGCCAGTGCCTGACGCCCGATCTCGAACGCGCGGCGCACCATCCAGTAAAAGAGCAGGATGACGACCAGCACGCCCACGAAGCCGAACTCTTCGCCGATCACCGCGAGGATGAAGTCGGTGTGCGCTTCGGGCAGGTAGTGCAGTTTCTCGATGCTCCCGCCCAGCCCCACGCCAGTCCATTCACCGCGTCCGAACGCGATGAGCGAATGCGTAAGCTGGTAAGCCTTGCCGAGCGCGTAGTCCTCGCGCCACGGATCGAGATACGCGAAAATCCGCTCGCGACGCCACGGCGACAACCAGATCAGCATGGCGAACGTGCCCACGGCCGTGAGCGCCAGTCCGCCGAACAGGCGACCGTTCACGCCGCCGAGGAACAGCACCCCCATCGCGATGGCCGCGACCACCATGAAGGCGCCCATGTCCGGCTCGAGCAGCAGCAACATGCCGACGAACACAACGGCGATGCCCATCGGCAAGAAGCCCTTGCGGAAGCTCTGCATGAATTCCTGCTTGCGAACGGTGTAGTTCGCGGCGTACAGCGTGACCGCGAGCTTCATGATTTCCGACGGCTGCAGATTGAGCACCCCGAATGGAATCCAGCGCTTCGAGCCGTTCACGCCCTTGCCCAGGTGCGGGATCAGCACGATCACGAGCAACATCAGCGCCAGCAGAAAGACCTTGGGCGCGAGCTTGTCGAGTGTCTTGACCGGAATACGCAGCGTAATGAGGGCCGCGACCAGTCCGATCGTCAGCGAGACGATGTGACGCACGAGAAAGTGGTACGTCGTGTATCCGCTGTACTTCGGTGAGTCCGGCAGCGCGACCGATGCCGAATACACCATCACCAGCCCCAGCGACAGCAGCGAAATCACCACCCAGACGAGCGCGTGATCGTATTCGAGCATGCGCGAGCGGGTCGGCTTGATGCTGCCGAGCGTACGGCTCGCGGCATGGGTCGCGGCGCCCGGAGCGGCCGCCGTACCTGCCCCGGCAAAGCCGGCCTGACGCTTCTTGCTGAAGAACGACTTGATACGGTTCATAGCATCACCCCCGCGTCGGCGGCCAGATCAACCACAGTGTCGCGAAACACTTGCGCGCGATGCTCGTAGTTGCGGAACATGTCGAAGCTCGCGCAGGCCGGCGAGAGCAGCACCGCGTCGCCCGGCTGGGCCAGCTTCGCAGCGTCTCGCGTGGCGGCTTCGAGCGTCGGGGCATCGATCAGATCAACGCCCGTGTCGGCCAGCGCTTCGCGCAGCCGCGGCGCGTCGCGGCCGATCAGCAACACGGCGCGCGCGTGATGCGCCACAGGGTTGGCCAGCGGCGAGAAGTCCTGCCCCTTGCCGTCGCCGCCGACGATCAGGAGCAACGTCTTCTGCAGGCCGTTGATGGCCGCAACCGTCGCGCCCACGTTGGTGCCCTTGCTGTCGTCGTAATACTCGACTTCGTTGATCGCGCCGACGAGCTGCACGCGATGCGGCTCGCCCGGATATTCGCGCAAGCCGTGCAAGAGCTTGGCCATCGGCAGGTCGATGGCGCGCGTGAGCGCGAGCGCCGCCAGCGCGTTGGCGGCATTGTGCTGACCGCGGATGCGCAACGCGTCGGCCGGCATGAGGCGTTTGCCGATCACCTCGAGCGCCGCTTCCACGGCACCGGCCTTGCGGCGCTTCGGCGCCGGCGGGGCGTCGTCGCGCGAGAAGCCCTCGACCAGCCACGACATCCCGCCCTCCATCTCCAGGCCGAAGTCGCCCACGGCCTCGGGCTTGCCGGTGCCGAAGGTCACGACATTGGCCTCGGGCGTGGCGAAACCCATCACGCGAGCATCGTCGCGATTGAGCACGCGAACGGTCTGCGGGCCGAAAATGCGCGCCTTGGCCTTGGCATAGGCGTCCATATCGCCATGCCAGTCCAGATGGTCCTGCGTGATATTGAGAATCGCGGCCGCATCGGGCGCGAGGGAATGCGTGGCCTCGAGCTGAAAGCTGGAAAGTTCAAGCACCCAGACATCGGGCAACGTGGCGTCGGCGATGCATTCGCTCAGACGGTCGAGCGCCGTCGGGCTGATATTGCCCGCGACCGCCGTGCGCTTGCCGGCGCGACGGCATAGCAACCCCGTCAGACTCGTGGTCGTCGTCTTGCCGTTCGTGCCGGTAATGGCCAGCACCTTGGGCGCGTAGCCGCTCGTCGCGTGCATGTGGCGCAGCGCCTGCGCGAAGAATTCGATCTCGCCCCACACGGGAATGCCCCGCTCGGCCGCCACCGTCAGCAGCGCCGCCACATCGGCGGTGAGCGGCGAGAGGCCGGGGCTGATACCGATCAGTTCGATGTCGGCGAGCAGCGTATCGACCTGCGCCCCGAATGCACCGCCGACGAATTCGGCCTGCGCGGCGTCGGCACGCAAGGCGAGAACATTCGGCGGTGTCTCCGACGACGCAAAGCGCGTGTCGGCCGCCCGCACATGGCAGCCGTAACGCGCGCACCAACGTGCCATCGCCAGGCCGGACTCTCCCAGACCCAGGATCAGGACACGCGGTTGCCAGGATTCACCAAACTTCTCGCCGAACACGTCGCTCTTTCCCTTTTATCGATTCAAACCACCGACGAATGCGTCACCTCAACGTCACCGATATTCCGCTATCGGCGCGAGCGGCCTTACCTTGAGTCCTGCTTTGCGAAAAGGCGACATTGTCATTTCACAAGGTCACCTTTTCGCGGGCCCCGGGCCTCGTCAGCGCAACTTCAGCGTCGACAGACCGATCAGCACCAGCATCAGCGTGATGATCCAGAAGCGAACCACCACCTGCGTTTCCTTCCATCCGGACAATTCGAAGTGGTGGTGCAGCGGCGCCATCTTGAAGATGCGTCGCCCTTCTCCGAAGCGCCGCTTCGTGTACTTGAACCACGTCACCTGCAGCATCACCGACAACGTTTCCACCACGAACACGCCCCCCATCACGAAGAGCACGACTTCCTGACGCACGATCACGGCCACCGTGCCGAGCGCGCCGCCGAGCGCCAGGGCCCCCACGTCGCCCATGAACACCTGGGCCGGGTGTGTGTTGAACCAGAGGAACGCAAGCCCCGCGCCCGACATCGCCGAACAGAACACGAGCAATTCGCCCGCGCCCGGAATGTGCGGGAACAGCAGGTATTTCGAGTACACGACGTTACCCATCACATACGCGAACACGCCAAGGGCCGCGCCGACCAGCACGACCGGCATGATGACGAGCCCGTCGAGACCGTCGGTCAGGTTCACCGCGTTGGACGAGCCGACGATGACGAAGTACGTGAGCGCAATGAAACCGAACACGCCCAGCGGGTAGCTCATCGTCTTGAAGAACGGCACGATGAAGTCGGCCTTCGGGGGCAGATCAAGCGGGAAGCCGTTACGCACCCAACTGATGAACAGCTCGAAGACCTTCAGATTGCTCGTCTCCGACACAGAGAACGCCAGATAGATCGCGGCGAACAGGCCAATGATCGACTGCCAGAAGTACTTCTCGCGCGACGACATGCCGCGGGGGTCCTTGTAGACGACCTTCCGGTAATCGTCGATCCAGCCGATGATGCCGAAGCCCAGCGTAACGGTCAGTACGATCCAGATGAAGCGGTTGCTCAGGTCCGCCCACAGCAGCGTGGCGACCGTGATACCGATGAGAATCAGCACACCGCCCATCGTGGGCGTGCCCGACTTCACAAGGTGAGTCTGCGGGCCATCGGTACGCACCGCCTGGCCCACCTTCATTTCGGCGAGCTTGCGGATGACCATCGGCCCGAACGCGAGCCCGATCACCAGCGCCGTGAGGCTTGCCATCACGGCCCGAAACGTCAGGTAGTTGAACACGCGCAAATAGCTCGCATCCGCTTGCAGCCATTGCGCCAACGTCAGCAACATTCCATCAATCCTTTTTCACTTGGCAGGGGCGTTGCCGCCCCCGCTTTCACTCGTCGCGCGCAACTGCTCAAGCACGCGCTCCATCCGCATGAAGCGGCTTCCCTTGACCAATATCGTGGCCGGCGCGCTCAACGTGGCATTCAGCTCGGCCACGAGCGGCGCCACATCCGTCACGTCGGAAAAATGCTCGCCGCCGTCGCCGAAGGCCGCGACACTGGCTGTCGTCTGGTCGCCCATCGCGAGCAAACGATCGATACCGCGCTGGGCGGCGTACTCGCCCACCTCGCGGTGAAACGCCGGTCCGTTGTCGCCGACTTCGCCCATGTCGCCGAGCACCAGCACCCGTGGGGCCGGCGTCTGCGCCAACACGTCGATCGCGGCGCGGACCGAATCGGGGTTCGCATTATAGGTGTCATCGATCAATGTGACACCCGCGAGCGGCCCCTTGGAGAGCGTTGACACCTGGAGACGGCCTTTGACGGCGGAAAACCCTTCGAGTGCCCGCACGATCGAGCCAATGTCGACATGCGCACCCAACGCACAGGCAATCGCAGCCAACGCATTGCGCGCGTTGTGCTCACCGAGCAGCGGCAATGCAAGCGAAAACTCACCGGCCGGCGACGTTACACGCAGTACGCGAGTTGCGACGTCGTAGCGTCCGGAGACAGCGGCGCGGCCATCGAGCGCGAAGTCGAGCACACGGCGCTTGCCTGCGATCTCGCGCCACATCGGCGCAAATTCGCTCTCCGCCGGGAATACGGCAACCCCGTCGTGGGACAGCGCTGCCAGCACGGCTGAATGCTCTTCGGCGACAGCGGCCACGCTCACCATGAACTCTTGATGTTCTCGCTGCGCGTTGTTGATGACGGCCACCGTCGGTTGTGCAATCGCCGCGAGGTACGCCGTTTCGCCGGGGTGATTCATCCCCAGCTCCAGCACCGCCAGCTTGTCACTGTCCTTCAGACGGAACAGCGTGAGCGGCAGGCCAATGTCGTTGTTCAGGTTGCCGGCGGTCGCCAGACGCGCCTCGGCCCCCACCGCCTCGGCGAAGATCGCCGAGATCATTTCCTTGACGGTCGTCTTGCCGTTACTGCCGGTGACGGCGACCACGGGAATCGCAAAGCGGCGGCGCCACGCTGCGGCCAGCTCGCCCAGCGCGATACGCGTGTCGGGCACGATGAGCGCCGGCGTCGGGAACCCTTCCGGCACGCGCGACGCGACCACCGCGGCCGCCCCGGCACGCGCCACGTCGGCCAGGAAGTCGTGCGCGTCGAAGCGCTCGCCCCGGATCGCCACGAAGAGATCGCCCGGCTGCACCGCGCGGCTGTCGGTCACGATGCGCGCAAAGGCGGTCGCTGGGGCGCCCGTCACGTGCGAATCGCGCACGACGGTCTGGGCATCGCTCAATTGCCACATCATCGTCATTCGCCACCTCCGCGCACGGTGGTCGCACGCGCGGCGAGTGCCAGACGCGCATGCTCCTGATCGGAGAACGGCCTTTTCTTACCCATAATTTCCTGCGTACTTTCGTGTCCCTTGCCGGCGATGAGCACGACATCGGCGGCTTGCGCACCGCGCACGGCCTGCAGAATCGCGCTCGCCCGGTCTTCGATACAACGTGCCGCGCCCGGGTGCGCAAGGCCCGCGGCGATTTGCGCCATGATGTCGGCCGGCACTTCCGTGCGCGGGTTGTCGCTCGTGAGCACAACGGCGTCGGCCAGGCGCTCCGCCACCGCGCCCATTTGCGGACGCTTGCCCGTATCGCGGTCACCACCGCAGCCGAACACGCAGACGAGCTTGCCGCCACGCGCCGAGGCTACCGGCCGCAACGCGTCGAGCGTCTTGTCGAGTGCGTCGGGGGTGTGCGCGTAGTCGATGACGACCAGCGGCTGCCCCGGCTGTCCAATTTGCTCCATACGCCCGGATACGGAGGTGAGTGCGGCGAGCCCGGCAATGGCGGCGTCTTGCGGCACCCCGGCGGCGAGCGCCGCACCCAGCACGGCGAGCGCGTTGCTCACATTGAATTCGCCGATGAGCGGCACGGTGATCTGCTGACTGTGATCGCCGAGATACAGCGTGAAACGCGTACCTGCCGTGGTCGCACGGATATCCTCGGCGCGCAGCACAACGTTGCCATGCGCCGACTTCGTGTCGCCATGCAGGCCGTATTCATAGACCGGCGTCTTCCCGGCCAGACGCGCGAGCAGGCGTTGCCCCATCGCGTCGTCGCGATTGATGACCGCAGCCTTCAGGCCCGGCCAGTCGAACAGACGCGTCTTCGCCGCCTCGTACTCGGCCATCGTGCCGTGGTAATCGAGATGGTCTTGCGTCAGATTGGTAAAGACAGCGATGTCGAAGGCCACCCCGTTCACGCGCCCCTGATAGAGACCGTGCGACGACACTTCCATCGCGACCGCCGCCGCGCCCTGCGCCCGCAGGTCGCTCAGGCTGCGCTGCAACTGGACCGCATCGGGCGTGGTGAACCCGGTCACCGTCAGATGCCCGGGAAAGCCGCTACCCAGCGTGCCGATCACCGCGCTGCGCTTGCCCGCTTTCGACAACAGTTGCGCGAGCCACTGACTGCACGATGTCTTGCCGTTTGTGCCGGTTACGCCCAACGTCGTCATGCCAACGCTCGGCTCACCGCACCAGAGCGCCGCCAGCGGGCCTGCCAGCCAGTCAAGTCGCGGCACGCCGAACGCCGGCACGTTCGCGAGGCTGGCCAGCGACGCCGGCCAAGTGAAGTCGTCGCTCTGCCAAAGCACTGCGGCAGCGCCGCGCTCCACGGCGTCGGCGATGAAACCGCGGCTGTCGGCGCCTTTGACGGCGTACGCGACGAAGACATCGCCCGACGTCACGCGACGGCTGTCAGCCTGCAGCGCTGCACCGGCCGGCACCGTACGGCGCAGCCAGTCCCACGCCTGCGTCAGCGTGGCGCGCTCGGCGACGTCGGCGATGAGCGCGAGCGTGGCGGGGTTGTGCGGCGTCGGGGTCACGGTGCCCATGGCTCGCTCTCCTCCACCTTGTCGCTCACGACGAGCTTCGTTACCGGCGAATCCGGCACCACATTCAACGCGCGCAACGTGCCGCCCACGATCGCCGCGAACGCCGGACCGGCGGCCACGCCACCGTAGTGCGACCCGCGCCCCGGCTCGTCGAGCGTGACGGCCACGATGATGCGCGGCTCGGACATCGGTGCCATGCCAACGAACGACGCGCGATATTTGCTCTTGTCGTATCCCTTGCCCGACTGTTTGTACGCCGTGCCGGTCTTGCCGCCGACGCGATAGCCGATCACTTGCGCCCGCGTGGCGGTACCGCCGGGCGACGTCACCATTTCCAGCATCTTGCGCACTTCGCGGGCCGTCGCGGGAGAAATCACCGGCGTGCCCTTCACGACGCTGCCATCTGTCTTGTAAATGGAGATCGGCAGCAGCTCGCCGTCATGCGCGAACACGGTATAGGCACGCGCCAGTTGAATCAGCGACGCCGACAGGCCATAGCCGTAGCCCATCGTCGCCTGCTCGATCGGACGCCAGCTCTTGGCCGGACGCAAACGCCCCGCCACCGCGCCGGGGAATCCGATCTTCGGGGCTTGGCCGAGGCCGACGCTCGTGAACATGTCCCACATTTCCTGCGGCTTCATCTGCAGCGCGATCTTGGCGGTGCCGATATTGCTGGACTTCTGGATGACGCCCGCCACGGTAAGCAGACCGTAGTCGTGCGTGTCCGTAATGTTCGCGCCGAAGAAGTTGGCCCGGCCGGTCGTCATCACCGTCGACGTCGGCGTCACGTGCCCATTTTCGAGGGCAGCGGCAATGGTGATCGGCTTCATGATCGAGCCCGGCTCGAACGTGTCGGTCATCACCCGGTTGCGCAACTGCGCGCCGGTCAGGTTGGTACGGTTGTTGGGGTTGTACGTCGGCAGGTTCGCGAGCGCCAGCACTTCACCCGTGCGTACATCGAGCACCACGGCGCTGCCGGCCTTCGCACCCGTGCGCTCGATGGCGTCTTTCAGTTCGCTATAGGCGAGGAACTGGATCTTGCTGTCGATCGAGAGCGTGATGTCATGACCGTCGCGCGGCTGCGCCAGGATGTCGACACCTTCGACCACCCGGCCGAGACGATCCTTGATGACGCGACGGCTTCCCGGCGTGGCCGCCAGATCCTTCTGCATCGACAACTCGACGCCTTCCTGCCCGATGTCTTCCACGTTCGTGAAGCCGACCACGTGGGCCGCGATCTCGCCTTCCGGATAGAAACGCTTGTATTCCTTGCGCTGGTACACGCCCGGGATGTCCAGATCGGCGACCTGCTTGGCCACGTCCGGCAACACCTGGCGCTTCACATAGACGAAGCTCTTTTCCTGATTCAGCTTCCGGCGCAGATCCGGCTCGCCCATCTCGAGCAGACGCGCGAGCTGGCGCACCTGTTGCGTCGAGATATCGTCGGGCACGTCTTCGGGAATGGCCCAGATGGCCTTGACGGGCAGACTGGTGGCAAGCACCTGTCCGTTACGGTCGAACACTTTGCCGCGCGTGGCGGACATCTCCAGTGTGCGTTCGTAACGGCTCTCGCCCTGGCGCTGATAGAAGGCGTTGCCCGGGCCCTGAATCCAGAAGGCGCGCGCGACCAGCGATCCGAACGCACCGAATATCACGAAGACGAGCATCTTCGATCGCCACATCGGCAGACGCACGGACAGGACCGGGCTGGCAGAGAACTGCACATCCTTGGTCTTGGCCTTGGCGTCCTTGCGGCGATTCATCGCTTGCCTCCGCTCTCGGGCGCGGACGCCGCACTTGCGCTCGGCACCGGCACGTCAACCATCGCGCCGGCGCTACCGGCCGGTGCGGACAGATATTGCGTGCGACCGGGCGAGACGGCCTGCATTTTCAGGTCGTTGCGCGCAACGCTTTCGATGCGGGCGCTCTTGCTTTGTGCGCTCTGTTCGTACTGGAGGCGATCCCAGTCCTGCAACAATTGATGCTCGAGCGCCTGCTCGCGATTGAGTTCGACGAACGTACCGCGTGCCCGATACTGGGCATTGATCAGTGACAGCGCGCAGCCGATGAGCAACACGAGCAGAAGCGCATTGAGCCGGCTCATGGTGACACCCGCTCCATGACCCGCATGATCGCCGAGCGCGAACGCGGGTTCGCCTCCACCTCGGCGGCGGACGGCTTGATCTTGCGGCTGGCCTTGAACGGCGGTTCGGGAATTTCGTGGGCGCGCAAGGGCACGCGGCGGTCCACCACCGGCGCACTCGAGCGCGCTTGCATGAAGCGCTTCACGATGCGGTCTTCCAGCGAATGAAAGCTGATCGCCACGAGTCTGCCTCCCGTTTCGAGGACATCGGCCGCTACGTCGAGGGCTATCTGCAAGTCCGCAAGCTCTTGATTGACGTGAATCCGTAGAGCCTGAAAGGTGCGTGTTGCCGGGTCCTTGCCCTTCTCACGGGTCTTGACGGCGCCCGCCACGATCTCGGCAAGCTCGCGTGTGCTGACGAGTGGACCGAGGCGATCGGCGTTTGCCCGGCGAGCAACAAGCGCCTTTGCAATCTGAAAAGCAAACCGTTCTTCCCCATAGTCCTTGATGACCTCCGTCATGTCTTCCAGCGTTGCCCGGGCCAGCCAATCGGCGGCCGACTCACCGCGCGTGGGATCCATGCGCATGTCGAGCGGGCCGTCGAAACGAAAACTGAATCCGCGCGCGGGGTCGTCGACCTGCGGTGACGACACGCCCAGATCCAGCAACACCCCCGACACCTTGTCGATACCGCGGCGGGCTAGCGCCTCGCGCAACGTCGCAAAGCTGTCGTGTTCAATCGAAAATCGCGGATCGGCAATTTTTGCCGCCTCCGCGATCGCTTGGGGATCCTTGTCGAACGCGATCAGCCTCCCCTTGGCGCCCAGCCGCTCGAGAAGCCTGCGACTGTGCCCGCCGCGGCCGAAGGTGCCGTCGACGTAGACGCCGTCGTCGCGCCACAGCAAGGCATCCACGGCCTCCTCAAGCAGGACCGTGCGGTGCTGCATAACCGTTTCCACCGCGTGCGTCATGCTCGTCGGACCACCTGATCTGTCAAAAAGTGAAGTTTTTCAGTGCATCCGGCATGCCTTGCGCCATTGCCGCCTGTTCCTTGGCGGCGTACGTCGCGGCATCCCAGAGTTCAAAGTGACTGCCCATGCCCAGCAGCATGACTTCCTTGTCCATGCCCGCGGCCGCGCGCAACTCGGGCGCCACCAGGACACGTCCCGCCGAATCCATCTCGACGTCGGCAGCGTTGCCCAGAAAGATGCGTCGCCACCAGTGCGCGTCCATCGGCAGTGCGGCGATCTTGCCGCGGAAGATTTCCCATTCGGGACGCGGGAACAGCAGCAGACATCCGTCGGGGTGCTTGGTGATTGTCACCTTGCCTTGCGCGTCGCCTTGCAGCACGTCACGATGCCGGGCCGGAATCGACATCCGTCCCTTCGCATCCAGTGAAAGTGCCGAGGCTCCCTGAAACACATGCGCTCCCGTGAGGTTTCGTCCGCCTGCCCGTCATGCCGAACGAGAAAGATTTTGTGCTCTACACCACACAAAAATACACTTTCTCACACTATTTCCCACTTTAGAGGAGAGTGTTTGGGCGGTCAAGCGTTTCACCCGATTTTCGGAGGGAATTTGTTAGGCAGAACAATGACTTAGCTCACTTTCCTAAAGCCGGAAAACGGAATTTTGTCAGGAAAATTAAAGACATAACTGCGATAGTGAATGTGGAACCTCAAACTTTAGATACTGCCTCGCGGGAGGCCCGCCAGCACTATCGCTAGCGAGTAGTGCGCACTTACGCCGAGCCAAAGCGCGGCAACTGCCGGTTGGCACGCGCCACACGAGGGGAAGATCGACACGGGAGGTGGGGGTCAATCGAGGAAACGCTTCAGGGGCTCTATTCAAGTGCTTTATTCAAGTGCTCTATTTCGGCCGCGCTATTTCAAGTGCTCTATATATAGTAGGCCGTCGTCGTCATGACTTTCGCGGCCGCGCGCATTACGCGCTGTATCGGGGCGGGCAGATCAATCCCGCCGGCGTCGCGCGCCGCCTGACCGTGCTCGATCTCGTCCCGGCGCATCTGGTCGACGATGGCGCGCGAGCGCACGTCGTGCGGTGGCAAGTCGTTGAGGTGGCTATCAAGATGGTGCTCGACCTGCCGCTCCGTCTCCGACACGAAGCCCAGGCTGACTTTGTCGCCGCACTTGCCCGCCACGAAGCCGATGGCAAACGCGCCGGCATACCAGAGCGGGTTGAGCAGGCTCGGGCGCGAGCCGAGTTCCGAGAGACGGTGCGCCGTCCAGGCAAGGTGATCTTCTTCCTCCTTGCCGGCGCGCTCGAAGGCGGAGCGCAGCTCCGGACGCGTTGTCGCCAGCTTCTGCGCCTGATAAAGCGCCTGCGCGCACACCTCCCCCACGTGATTCACGCGCATGAGACCCGCAACATGCCGCCGCTCTTGCGGCGTCAACGCGTCGTCGCCGATCGGTGCGTCACTCAATATAGAAGCGGGGGATGCATCGACAGCAGGTGTCGGGCGGGAGGCTTGCGTAACGCCGGCGATCGCTCGCAGGCCGCGGTCAAGTTCGGAGATCAGGCTGTCGGAAAACATCGTACTTTCAACTCACTTCGATTTTTCACCATGTGGGACGTCAGACGATTGCGTCACGTCCGTCACGGATGATACGCGCCTTTGTCCGGCGCGCCTTGCGCGGGCGCAAAGGCATGAAAGCCCCGCTGGACGCCGGTTTGCGGGCTGTTGCGTAAACGAAACAAAGGACGCCGCAAACCCGCGCAAAACGGGCCTTTTCCTTTGCCGCCCACAGTGAATTTGTTACATTACGTCCAACTTCTCGCGAAGTTGATTAGCAAGGACGTTATCACTAGTGACCTTGTTAAACAAATCTCACAATCCTTTGGAGATCACTCAATGAAAAAGTCGCTTCTCGCTCTGGGTGTGCTCGGCGCATTCGCTGGCGCTGCTCACGCTCAAAGCAGCGTGACCCTGTACGGTATCATCGACGGTGGCTTCACGTACGTGAACAAGACGGGCGGCAACGTTGCCGGCACGGGCAACGCCACCAAGAACATTTCGCTGAACAGCGGCAACCTGCAAGGTTCGCGTTGGGGCCTGAAGGGCGCTGAAGATCTGGGCGGCGGCCTGAAGGCGATCTTCGTGTTGGAAAGCGGCTTCAACGTCAACAACGGCGTGTCGGCTCAAGGCGGTCGCCTGTTCGGTCGTCAAGCTTACGTTGGCCTGAGCAGCGCAACGGCTGGCACGGTGTCGATCGGTCGTCAGTACGACTCCGTGGTTGACTTCGTTGGTCCGTTCGCTTCGGGCAGCCAATGGGCAACGTATTCGGGCGCTCACCCGTTCGATAACGACAACCTGAACAACTCGTTCCGCATCAACAACTCGATCAAGTACACGACCGCCAACTACAACGGCTTCAGCGCTGGCGCTCTGTACGGCTTCTCGAACTCGGCTAACAACGGTTCGACGGGCACGGGCTTCGCGAACAACCGTGCATGGTCGGTTGGTATGGGCTACGCCAACGGTCCGTTGACCTTGGGCGCTGGCTACTTGTACCTCGGCGCACCGGGCAGCAACTCGAGCGGCGTGCTGCTGAGCGGCGACCAGAACACGGCGATGACCGCCGGCGGCCTGGCCTCCAGCGACAAGGCATACATTGCTTCGGCAGGCGGTTCGTACGCCTTCGGCCCGGCTACGGTTGGCCTGGTCTACAGCCACAGCAAGTATGACTACATCGGCGGCGGCAGCTGGAAGTTCGACAACGTCGAACTGAACGGCAAGTACATGCTGACCCCGGCCCTGCAACTGGGCCTGGCTTACACGTACACCTGGACGAAGCTGGCATCGGGCACGACCGATATTTCGCCGAAGTACCACCAAGTCAACCTGGGCGTCGACTACTTCCTGTCGAAGCGCACGGACACGTACCTGGTTGGTCTGTGGCAACACGCCAACAACGACGCTCCTGGCGGCGCGTCGATGAACGCCCAAGGCTTCGCGAACAGCACGAACCAGTTCGCCGTTACGGCTGGTATCCGTCACAAGTTCTAAGCTGACTGCTTCTGTCACTTAGGCTTTGACGAAAGGGCACCTTCGGGTGCCCTTTTTTTATCGTGTCGGCGAAGCAGCAACTGCTGCCACCGTTTGCCGGTTGCTGGCATCGCGTGCACCAGGACTTCGTAACGACCCCAGCTTGACCGAGGGTTTATTTCAAACCTAAAATTTCCATACTGTAAATTTTACGTTGCCCACCATGAGCCTCGCCGACGCCGACTCTCTCGATCTCGAAACCCGAGCCCACGATCGCGAGCACGATGCCCTGCGGCTATGGCTGCGCCTCCTCACCTGCGCCAACATGATCGAGACGGACATCCGCTCGCGCTTGCGCCAGGATTTCGATTGCACGCTGCCTCGCTTCGATCTGCTCGCGCAACTCGACCGACACCCCGAGGGGCTGAAGATGGGGGAGCTTAGCAAGCGGATGATGGTCACCGGCGGAAACGTCACGGGCATTACCGATCAGTTGGAGAAGGAAGGCTGGGTCACGCGCCAGACGGTCGCCAATGACCGGCGCGCCTTTCTGATCAAGCTCACGCCACGCGGTAAGAAGGCGTTCTCCGATATGGCTCGTGCTCATGAACAGTGGATCGAGCAGCGCCTGGGAAGGCTGCCGGAAGACAGGCAGAAGCAACTTTATGCCCTGCTGGGCGACCTGAAGTCGGTGATTGCCTAAGGGATGCGAGGCGCCGTATCCCATCTGAAACGGCGACACCGACACTCACTTTAGATCCGGGATCTCCAACGTTCGACCTGCGCCGCGTTGACGCTCAAGGCTCGGTGTCGCCCTTCGCCCTTCGCCCTTCGCCCTTCGAGCGTCGAACGCCGGGCTCGGACGCTCGGATCCAGATTCTGCGGTGTTCCTCAGACAGTCTATCGCCGCGCCTGCAACGGCTTGTCGAGCAAGTCGCGCGCTGCGGCGGCCGCCGGGGTACTGTCTAGCGCGGTGAGCGCTGCAACGCGCTCGGCCTCTGGCCGCTTCGATAAGGTTTTAACGGCGGCATAAAAGGCTGGCAGGTCGTCATGCGCCTCCGCCAGCATCGCCATGAACGCCGGCACCCACTGGTTATACGTCGCGAACGAACCGATTTTGGCGTTATTCAAGTGCGAGGCAAACCAAAGGTCAAACCCCTTGTACCCTCCCCAGGACGCCTTCAACCGCTCGTAGTCAGCACGCATGCTGGCGAACAGCGCGTCCTTGGTCACGATCTTCTGCGCGTTCGTTTCCGAGCCGTCGTACAGGGTTTCCAAGCGCTTGCGATAACCCTCCACCAATTGACGGAACTGGCGTCGGTGCGCGTCGTATCGCTCGTATTCCATGGCCGCGTCGGGATGCGCCGTCAGCCAGCGCCGTACGCCCACGGTTTCCACTGTCACGGCGAAAGACTCGTTGAATGCCGTATCGCCTCGAACAAATAGAATCTGATGTGCGAGTTCGTGGAAAATCATCCGCGCCACTTCCGCCCGCGGAAGATAGATGAAAGTGTTGAGCAGTGGATCGTCGAAATAGCCCAGCGTTGAATACGCCGGAATCCCCGCGACGAACGTCTCCCAGCCATCTCGGTGCAACTCGGCCGCATAAGCCTCGGCGGATTCGCGAGAGTAATAGCCCCGATACTCGACGCATCCGACGACCAGCAGGCAGGATTCGCGAAGCTTCAACGACAACGCGGGCGCGGCGAAGACGTTGTAGACGACAAACGGTCGCTTGAGGTCCGCATAGCTGCGATAACTCCCGTTGTCCGGTTCACCGAGCGCGGACACCGCATAGCTTCGGATTTGCTCGGCTTCTATCAGCCGTGTGCGCAAATGCGGGGCAACCGATGGGTCGGCAAGCAGATCGGACACCGGCTGCGCTTCATGCAACACGGTGAAGTGCCCGTTAATCGACTGTGCGTAGTAACCGACCTGGCCGCATCCGGCAAGACCGAACAGTACCGCCCAGCCGGCGGCTAACCCCACGGCGCCGCGAAACATCGAACGCCGGCATGCGGAGAACACCGGGAACGGTGTGAGCATCGCAGCAGGGTTACGCATCGCGGGCTCCTCGGCGTCAGCTCGGCATCGGCAGGCGTGACGACCGGTCTTATGCCGGCGCGACTTCGACCAGGCAATCGTAGAACGTTGGCGCTCGTCCCAGATCGGTCAGCTGCTGGCTGGTGACCTCGTTGGCATTCTTGCCGTCCGGAGCGAGCTTCTTCCACCAGATAGACAGACCCACCACGACGCCTTCACGTGCCTTCTCCGTCACCCGAGCCTTTGCGCTCAAGATGCCTCGATCGTTAAAGATTCGCACATCGCCGCCATTCTCAATGCCTCGAGGCGCGGCATCCGCAGGATGAATATCGAGCGTCGGCTCTCCCACCGAGGCACGCAGGCTATCGACATTCACGAAGCTCGAATTCAGGAAGTGACGGGCGGGCGGTGAAATCATTGCCAGGGGGTAGCGTGCCGCCAGATCCGGATTGCTCGCCACCGATTCGTACGGCGGCACCCAGTCGGGTAGCGGATCGAAACCTTCCTGCAGCATGCGCTCGGAATAAAACTCACACTTGCCCGACGGCGTGTAGAACTGCCCGTTCGCAAAAGGCGCGTCCGGCAGATCGTATCGGATCCACCCATTCCGCTTGAGGGTCTCCCAGTCACCCCCTGCCATGCGAGCATCGTCCCAGCGAATGGATTGCGCGGCCAATTGATCGTCGGTATCGGAGAAACAGGCCTCCTGCCATCCCATGCGCCCCGCCAACAGACGAAAGATTTCCGAGTTGGGCTTGGCTTCGCCGAGCGGCGCAATGGCCGGATTGTTCGCCAGCAGATAGGTATGGCCGTAAGCCTTGTGGATATCCAGATGCTCGAGCTGCGTCGTTGCCGGCAGCACGAAGTCCGCATAATCGGCGGTATCGGTCTGGAAATGTTCCAACACCACCGTGAAGAGATCTTCCCGGGCAAAGCCCGCCGCCACCTTGCCCGACTCCGGTGCCACCGCCACTGGATTGCTGTTGTAGACCACCAGCGCCTCGATCTTCGGCCCGAACGAATCGTCGCCCGGATGGCAAAGGGCATCACCGATCGCGCTCATGTTCACCACGCGGGCCGGCCTTTCCTGATGTGGCCGCAGATCGGGCCGTGCCTGCGCCACCGAATCAACGGGTGCGTAACCCGACGCCGACATCAGCAGCCCGCCCGCCGGATCGCGCCACGCGCCGATCAGCGCCGGCAGGCAGGCGACCGCGCGGGTCGCCTGCCCGCCGCCTCTGGCTCGCTGCATGCCGTAGTTCAGACGGATCGCCGCAGGCTTCGCGCTCGCATACTCGCGCGCCAACGTCGTGATCGTGTCTTCGGAGATACCGCAAATTTCCGCGACGCGGGCCGGCGTGTAGCGTCGTACGCGCTCCTTGAGCTGCACGTAGCCCACCGTGTGTCGCGCAATGTATTCGTGATCAACCCGATCTTCATCGATCAGGACATGCATCATGCCCAATGCCAGCGCCGCGTCCGTGCCTGGCAGCAAGGCAATGTGCTGATGGCATTTTTCCGCCGTGAGCGAACGATAGGGATCGATGGCGATCAACTTCGCACCGCGACGCTTGGCTTCCTGCGCGATGGCCCAGAAATGCACGCTCGACGTAATCGGATTGCTGCCCCAGATGAGAATCAGCTTGCTGTCGACAAAGTGTTCGACGTGCATGCCGACACCCGCGCCGTACGTGTAGCGCAGCCCCGCGGCGCCGGCGCTCGCGCAGATCGTGCGATCGAGGTCGGACGCGCCGAGCTTGTTGAAGAACCTTGCCGCCATCGATTCGCCTTGGACGAATCCCATCGTGCCAGCATAGCTGTAGGGGAGAATTGCTTCGGGCTCGCGTGCCGCAATCGCCCCCAGTCGCGAGGCGATCTCGTCAAGCGCCTCATCCCAACTGACTCGCACGAATTGCCCGCTCCCCTTCGGTCCGACGCGCTTGAGCGGATGCAACAAGCGATCCGGATGATAGGTTCGTTCAGTGTATCGAGAGACTTTCGTACACAAGACACCCTTGGTCGTCGGATGGTCCGGATCGCCCTGGACCTTGATAGCGACGCCATTTTCCACTGTAACGTGCATGGCGCACGTATCGGGACAGTCATGCGGGCATGCGGCCCGAACGACGCGGGTGTTGGTCGTCATGAAACGACTCCTCTCTTTACGAAATTGCCGCGACCGCCAACGGCGCGACGTTGACGACATTGTATTACGTTCCTCCCCGCCTTACCCCGCGGCACGGTCGCTTGCGACATTTTCCAGACGTGTCCGGTGCAGCGCTTGGACGTTTCCTACCAAGGTGTCAGACCCGATCATTAGGGGTAAGATGAACGATTGTGCCCCGCAGGAAACCCGAATATGAAGCTCATTCCAGAAATCGACGCCGCTCGCGGCGAAATCCAGACCATCCGACGTGATATTCACGCGCATCCCGAACTGTGCTTCGAAGAGAAGCGTACTTCGGACGTGGTGGCGGATACGTTGACCCAATGGGGTATCCCAATTCATCGCGGACTCGGTAAAACCGGCGTCGTCGGCATCATCAAGCAAGGCAGCAGCGACCGTGCGATCGGCCTGCGCGCCGATATGGATGCGCTACCGATTCGTGAGGCGAATACGTTCGAGCACGCGTCGAAGCATGAGGGCAAGATGCACGCCTGCGGTCACGATGGTCACACGGCCATGCTGCTTGCCGCCGCGAAATATCTCCAGACGCATCGCCATTTCGACGGCACCGTCTACCTGATTTTCCAGCCGGCCGAGGAAGGCGGTGGCGGTGCGCGTGAAATGATCAAGGACGGACTGTTCGAGCGATTCCCCATGCAGGCAGTGTTCGGCATGCACAACTGGCCGGGCGTGCCGACCGGTACGTTCGCCGTGACGCCGGGTCCCATGATGGCCTCGAGCAATGAATTCAAGATCACGCTTCGCGGCAAGGGAACCCATGCGGGCATTCCGAATGCCGGCATCGATCCAGTGATTGCGGCTGTGCAGGTAGCGCAGGCGTTGCAGAGCATCATCACGCGCAACAAGCGGCCGATCGACGCCGCGGTGCTCTCCATTACGCAGATCCATGCAGGCGACACTACGAACGTGGTTCCCGATGTGGCGTGGTTGGGCGGCACGGTTCGCACGTTTTCGATCGAGGTCCTGGATCTCATCGAGACACGTCTGCGAGAGATTGCCGAATTCGTGGCCAAGGGGTTCGGCTGCTCGGCGGAAATTGAATTCCTTCGCAATTACCCGCCGACGATCAATGATCCGGACATGGCAGCGCTGTGTGCCGACGTGATGCGCGAGGTGGTCGGCAACGAGAACGTCAACGACACGGTGGAACCGACGATGGGGGCGGAGGACTTCTCGTTCATGCTCCTGAAGAAGCCGGGCGCGTACGTGTTCATCGGAAACGGCGATGGCACGCACCGGGACACCGGCCATGGCCTGGGTCCGTGCAACCTGCACAATGCCAGTTATGATTTCAACGACGATCTGCTCCCGCTTGGCGGCACGTACTGGGTCAAGCTGGTCGAGACCTATTTTGGACGCAATCCGTAAGCTGCCTGATCCCTGCGTTCGGGCGAGAATAAGAAAAGCCGGCAAGTATCACTTGCCGGCTTTTTCGCTTTTGATGCGAATGAGATCGCGCTATTTCGCGGCCGTTGTCGTGGGAACACCATCCGTTTCGAGACGAATGTCACCGTACCATGCGGTAAATTTCGATCGAGTATTGTCGCCGTCGCTCATGATTGCAATACCGATCAGACGCCCTGGAGGCTCGCCAAACGCTTTCTCATAATCCCTGGCGATATCGCGAGAATACGTCTGCCATCTTCCAAGGTGCTCGTCACCGCGCTCGACAACGAGGGAGCGAATACGACCGGTATAAGGATTGGTGACGACATCGTCCACCGAGAATTTATCATCACCCCAGGTGTACATCAGGGTCGCAAACGGTAAGTCACGACCGCTGACGGTAATGCCCCCCGCAAACCGGCGCTGGGAGAAGTAGAATTTTCTCGTTAAGAGGGAGTTCTGCAGATGAAGAAGTC
>NZ_CABPSL010000017.1 GCF_902459665.1 Pandoraea cepalis
GCTGCGGGATCGTCTCCCGCAGCCGATCCGCATGAGGAGGCTGGCCTGCGACGGTGTGGCGTCTTCATGCGAATCGGTCGAACAAAAACATAAAAACATCCCAAGCATCTCGGCATTCGCCGTCATCCGCAGGCAATCGGAATTCGTTGGAGGAACGACATGAGTTATCAGGCCCCGATCAAGGACATGCAGTTCGTGATGAACGAACTGGCGGATCTGACGAGCATCTCGGCGCTGCCGGGCTATGAGGACGCCTCGCCCGAACTCGCGCAGGCGGTGCTCGAGGAGGCGGCGCGCTTCAATCAGGAAGTGCTCGCCCCGCTGAACGTCATTGGCGACCAGCAGCCGAGCACGTGGAAGGATGGCGTCGTCACGACCACGCCGGGCTTCAAGGAGGCGTTTCGTCAGTTCTCCGAGGCGGGCTGGCAGGGGGTCGTGCATCCGCAAGCGTTTGGCGGGCAGGGGCTGCCGAAGCTGGTGGCCACGCCGTGCACGGAAATGCTCAATGCCGCGAACCTGTCGTTCGCGCTGTGTCCGTTGCTGACCGACGGCGCTGTCGAGGCGTTGCTCACCGCGGGCACTGAGGCACAACGCGCGCTCTACGTCCCGAAACTGCTCTCGGGCGAGTGGACCGGCACGATGAACCTGACCGAGCCGCAAGCGGGTTCCGATCTCGCGATGGTGCGCACGCGCGCCGAACGCGAGGCCGACGGGACGTATCGCATCTTCGGCACGAAGATTTTCATTACGTTCGGCGAACACGACATGGCCGAGAACATCGTGCATCTCGTGCTCGCACGCACCCCCGATGCGCCCGCCGGCGTGAAGGGCATTTCGCTGTTCATCGTGCCGAAGTTTAACGTCGACGCCGAGGGCAATCTCGGGGCGCGCAACGATGTGCATTGTGTGTCGATCGAGCACAAGCTCGGCATCAAGGCGAGCCCGACGGCGGTGCTGCAGTTCGGCGACAACGGCGGGGCAACGGGCTACCTCGTCGGCGAGGAGAATCGCGGCCTCGAATACATGTTCATCATGATGAACGCCGCGCGCTTCGCGGTCGGCATGCAAGGTGTGGCTATCGCCGAGCGTGCGTATCAGCATGCCGTGGCGTACGCCCGCGATCGTTTGCAAAGCCGTCCGGTCGATGGCTCGTCGCGTGACGCCGTAGCCATCATTCATCACCCGGACGTCAAGCGCATGCTAATGACGATGCGTGCGCTGACCGAAGGCGCGCGTGCGCTCGCTTACGTGGCGGCAGCGCACGCCGATATCGGTCACCACGCAGCAGACGCGGCCGAACGCAAACGTGCACAGGCCGTCTATGAATTTCTCGTGCCGATCGTCAAGGGCTGGAGCACCGAGATGTCGCTGGAGGTGACGAGCCTCGGCGTGCAGGTGCACGGCGGCATGGGCTTTATCGAGGAAACGGGCGCGGCGCAGTACTACCGCGACGCGCGCATCCTGCCGATCTACGAAGGCACGACGGCGATTCAGGCGAACGATCTGATCGGCCGCAAGACGCTGCGCGACGGCGGTGCCGTGGCCCGCGCCCTGTGCGAGCAGATCAGGGTGACGGAAAACGAACTGCGTGCGCTGGGCGGCGTGGGGCCGGGCGTGGCAGACCGTCTGGCGAAGGGGCGCGAAGCGCTCTCGATCGCCGTCGACTATGTGCTCGCGAACACGCAGGACAATGCGAATGCAGTGTTTGCAGGCAGCGTGCCGTACCTGACGCTTGCCGGTATCGTGCTGGGGGGATGGCAGATGGGCCGCGCGTTGCTGGCCGCACAGTCGTTGCGCGATCAGGACCCGTCGTTCTACGATGCCAAGATCGGTACCGCGCGCTTCTTCGCGGATCACTTTCTCACGCGAGCGCCGGGTCTTGCCCTGGCGATTACCGAGGGCGCGGCGTCGACCCTGTCGTTGGCCGAAGCACAGTTCTGATCGGCCTGTCACGCTGGCGTGACGCGATCGATGGGAAGGCGGCCGACGGGCCGCTTTCTTTTTGTGCGAGTGCGTCGGATGGACGCGACACAACGGACACAACGGACGAAAAAAAAACGGCACTGCATGCGCAGTGCCGTGTATTGGGTCCCCGCCTCAGCCGCTAAGCCGGCATCCTGAACCGTGAGGTTCAAGGTGGTCGCGGTTAGTAACGCTTCGGGTTCATCAGACAGAGTGACGATCACACCAGCACTACAAACTTCCGCAACCTGCAACAGATCATTGGTTCAAGGAATCTATGACTTTCGCGAACCAGGCAGGGAAAACTAACTTTTTGAATCAAACGGCAGCCAGTGAATTTTCAGCTTTGATACTGTTCGATCACAGCACTCAGTCGTTCGTTCATGCGATTCATTCTACTCTGAATTTCTTCCGCGGGGAATGCTTGTCCAGCAGCAATACTTTTTTCCAGCGCAAGCAATTCGGATGCCAGACTCAAGGCTGCCATGACGGCAATCCGGTCGGTGCCGCGCACGTTGCTTTGAGCACGCACCTTGCTCATCTCGGCATCGACGCGCGACACTGCAGACAGCAAGTCGGCCTCGTGTTCCGGCGGACAGGCGAGCCGGTACGACTGTTCCAGAATATTGACTTCGAGCTGCTTGATCGTCATGCGTTTTCTCCACCGGGGGTGCCGAGCAGATCCATTTGACCTTCAGCGGGGTTCTGCGTCGGGAGCTTTTCCAGAATGGCATTCAGGCGAACCTGCGCTTCGTCGATCTTGGCAGCAAGCTGATCGCGCTGCAGACGCAGGGCGTCGCGCTCGACGCGCAACTGCTCGATGGCGGTGCGTGTGTCGTCGCATTCAGCACGCGCGCGATCGAGTTCGGCGAGCAGCGCTTGGTTGTGTTGATGAAAACGTTGGCTGATCACAACCAACTGTTCAATTTTGTCGGTGAGATTGTCGAGATCGGTGAGCATCGGGCTGCGTCCTCTTAATTGCCCTACATTCTAACGGAATCGGCGGCCAATGCCCGACAAACGAGCATTGACGCTCATTCGAATGGCCCCTACACTTGCGGCACTTCGGTGCTCGCGCACGCCCTCCCGGCATGCGCAGTTAAACGGGAAACAGGGAGCCGCGCCCCCACACGGGCTGGTCAACCTGTGCTGCCCCCGCAACGGTAAGTCATTCTTTCGGCCCGAAAGGTTTCCGAAAACGCGCTTCACCTTCATCGCCACTGTGAGCTGTCCGCTCGCGGGAAGGCCGGTCAGGCGCCACAATGACCAGCCCGGATACCGGCCTGAGTGAGTGGGGAAACGCCATGCCATCCGGCGCAGCCGGTGGCGGGCAGTCGTCGTTTTCATGTGTCGGTGCTTCGCATCCGTGACGTGTCACCGGCGCTCCCCTTGCGCCAGCGGCCTGCGGGGGAACGGGCCTAGGCAATAAAAAAACTACGGAAGTCACACCCGATCATGCGCACCCACGTTCGCGCGATGGCGCTGCACGCGCCTGTCTTGCCACGTCCTACCTGCACTACCCGCATTACGTCTTCACCGGCCACGTTGGTTGCCGCCCCGCACCGTCTTGCCATCGCGGCGGCCCTGTTGGCCGCCAGCATCGGCGCCCATGCCCAGTCGGCCCAGTCCGCCGATGCCGCATCGACGGCGTCGTCCATGCCGGCGGTGCTCGCTGCCAATCCGCCCGACAATCCCGCGACCGACAGCGCCACCGCCGTGCAACTCAAGGCGACCGTGGTGACAGCCTCGCGCACCGAGCAGACGCTCACAGACACGCTGGCGGCCACCTCGGTCATCACGCGCGAAGACATTGAACGCAGCCAGACGCAGGATTTGCCGACGCTGCTGCGCGGGCAGGCCGGCGTGGAAATCGTGCAGAACGGCGGTTTCGGCACGTCGGCCAGCGTCTTCATGCGCGGCGCGGCATCGAACGCTGCGCTCGTGCTCATCGACGGGGTGCCCGTCAACGCAGCCACGACCGGTACGACCAACATCGCCCAGATCCCGGTGTCGCAGATCGACCACATCGAGATCGTGCGCGGCAACGTCTCGGCCCTGTATGGTTCGCAGGCCGTCGGTGGCGTGATCCAGATCTTCACGCGCAAGGGCAACGGCGGCCCGCCCCGCGCCTATGCCGAAGTGGGCTACGGCACGAACAACACCACGCAGGCCAACGCCGGCATTGCCGGCGCGTTCGACGACGGCAAGACCCGCTTTTCCCTGGACGTCTCGCGGTTTCACACCAACGGCATCTCGGCGCAGGACCCGCGCTTCGCGCCGAAGGTCAACCCCAACCGCAACGGCGACGACAACACGAGCGTGAGCGCATCGCTGTCGCGCAAGGTCGGCGACACGTGGGAGGTCGGTGCGCGTCTGTTCCAGAGCGACGGCAGCAGCAGCTACGACAATGCCTACGGCAAGCCCAGCGACCTGAACGACAGCGACGCCCGCGTTCGCCAGATCTCTGGTTATGCGAAGGGCAACCTCACGGACAAGTGGAAGACCCGGATCACCGTCACGCAGGGCGACGACTACAGCTATAACTATCTGAACGGCAGCGGTAACGGCAACTTCCATACGTCGAGCAACCAGATCGACTGGGCCAACGAATATGCGTTCATGCCGGATCAGAAGCTGATCGCCGGCTACACGCGTCTGGAGCAAACGGTCGAGAGCAGTACGAACTACGACCGCAACAACCGCCATCTCGATTCGGGCTACGTCGGATATGAGGGACGATTCGGCAAGCATCAGATTCAGGCCAACGTGCGACGCGACGTGTATTCCGATTTCGGCGGCGCGAACAGCTACTGGGCCGGCTACGGCTACTCGCTCACGTCGCAGTGGAAGGTCATGGCCAATGCGTCGGACGGCTTTCGCGCACCGACCTTCAACGAGCTGTTCTATCCGGGCTTCGGCAATCCGAACCTGCAACCGGAACGTTCGATTTCGAAGGAACTCGCCGTGCAGTTCAACGGCGGCGAGCGCCTCGGCCTGGTCAAGTTGACGGGGTTCCGGACCCACTACACCAACCTGATCCAGTCGCTCACGGTGTTTCCGTACACGGCTGCGAACGTCGCAAACGCGCGCGTCGAGGGCCTGGAGTTGACCTACGCGGGCCGTCCGTTCCTCGGCATGGACGTGCGCGCGTCGTTCACGCGGCAGAACCCAACCGATCTGGATGCCGACAGGCAACTGGCGCGTCGCGCCCGGCAGTTCGGGTCGGTCGGTCTGTCGAAGACGTTCGGCAAATTCACCGTCGGCGGCGATGTCTTCTACAGCGGCGAGCGTTACGATACGGGCGGTCAGCATCTCGGTGCCTACACGCTCGTGAACCTTCAGACACGCTACGATATCGACAAATCCTGGTACGTCTCGGCGCACCTCGACAACGTCTTCAACAAGAACTACCAGACGGTCTATGGCTACAACACCCTCGGACGCGCGATTTACGTCTCGCTCGGCTGGAAGCAGTTCTAACGACGTCCCGGCAGGGCGAGACGTCGCATGACGCTGCGTCGCGCCCTCGCCATCTGGACGGGACTGGCCGGTGTGGCACTGGCCGTTCTCGTGGCGTCGCTCATGCTAGGGAGCGTGCCGGTCTCGCTGCGCGAAATCGGCACGTTGCTGCTCGGCCATGACGCCGGTCTTGCCGGCGACGTGGTCTGGCGTCTGCGTCTGCCGCGTGCACTCGCCGCGTTCGCCTGTGGCGGCCTGCTCGCGGTCGCGGGCACGTTGATGCAAACGCTGTTGCGCAACCCGCTCGCTGACCCTTACGTGCTGGGCATTTCCGGCGGTGCGGGGGTTGCCGCGCTGGCGTCGCTGGCACTCATGCTGCCCTTTTTCTGGGTGCAGACGAGCGCCTTCGCCGGCGCGCTTGCGGCCATTGCCCTCGTGATGGCGCTGTCTCGCCGAAGCTTTCTACGCCATGACGATCACGACAGCAGTACCCAATTGTTGCTGACCGGCGTGATGATGGCCGCCGGCTTTGGCGCGCTCGCCACGCTCATTCTCACCCTCGCACCCGACGCCAGCCTGCGCGGCATGCTGTTCTGGCTCACGGGCGATCTGAACGGCGTCGATCGCGCCTGGTTGCCGCTGATCGCGCTCGCGGCGACGCTGCTCATCGTGTGTCCGGTCGCACATCGCCTGAATGTGCTCCTGCGCGGCGAAGCGGTGGCGCATGGCGTGGGCGTGGCCGTCGGCCCCCTGCGCGTCCGCATCTATCTGGCGGCGTCGCTGGCAACCGCCGTGGCCGTGACCACCGCGGGCAGCATCGGCTTCGTCGGTCTCGTCGTGCCGCACATCCTGCGTCTGCGCTTCGGCAACGATCAGCGCATGCTGCTCCCGGCCGCCGCGCTCGGGGGCGGGGCGTTGCTGATGTTCGCCGATCTTGTGGCGCGCACAGTCATTGCGCCGACGCAATTGCCCGTTGGCGTCATCACGGCGATGATCGGCGTGCCCGTTTTCCTGTGGTTGCTTTCCCGACGGGCCATCCAATGAGCGCGCCGCTGCTGCAAACACACGCGCTGACGCTGCGCGCTGCCGAGCGGGTGCTCGTGGACCAGCTCGATCTCGTGATCGCGCCGGGCGAGTGCTGGTGTCTGGCCGGGCCCAACGGCGCGGGCAAGACGACATTGCTTGGCACGCTCGCCGGACTGCGTCAGGTGGACGAGACACCGGCGCGCGGCGCCCCGCTCAGCGCCAGTGGCCGCGTGACGCTTGGCGGCAAGGCGTTGGCGCAGTGGCGTCCGGCGTCGCTCGCCAAGGTGCGCGCGCTGATGCCGCAACAGACGCGCGACGCGTTCGGCGCCACCGCGCTCGAAGTGGTGCTGACGGGCCGTCATCCCTATCTGGCGCGAGGCCGCTGGGGGGCATGGGAGTCGGACGACGACATCGCCGCCGCCATGGCCGCCCTTGCGCAGGTTGGCCTGGAGCGCCTCGCCGCGCGCGACGTCACCACGCTCTCGGGGGGCGAGCGCCAGCGCGTATCGCTGGCCGCCGTGCTGGCGCAGGCCACGCCGCTGCTGTTGCTTGACGAACCGGTCTCGCATCTCGATCTTCATCACCAGATCGACGCGCTTGAGCGACTCGCCCGCC
Organism: Pandoraea cepalis; assembly: GCF_902459665.1. GTDB lineage: Bacteria > Pseudomonadota > Gammaproteobacteria > Burkholderiales > Burkholderiaceae > Pandoraea > Pandoraea cepalis. Next base: position 7,063 of record NZ_CABPSL010000017.1, read on the forward strand.
ACGCCGGAGGCATTGATGCCGCCGTCATCTTCTCTTGCCACGATTTGAATCTGGCGCGACGTTTCGCCACGCACGCGCTGCTGCTCGACGGCCGTGGCGGATGGCGCGCCGGCCCGGTGCACGACGTGCTCTGCGCCGAGCATTGCAGCCACGCCTTCGGGTATCCGCTGCGTCTCATTCGCAATGGCGACGACGAGGCCCTCGTGCCCGTGCGTCGCGTGTGAATGGCGCACATGGTGCCTCGACGTGCGGGCGTACACTCTCATCCGCGTGCGGCCGTCTCGCGCCGTACGCCTGCTTTTGACAGGTGCTGTTCATGACACAAGAAACCCCGCAATCCCCATCCCAATCGGAAGCCGACGACGGGCGCAACGCGCGCCATCGCACGCGCATGGCACGCAAGAAGGAGGTGATCGACGACAAGATCGCGCAGGCCCAGCGCGACTGCGGCGTGATCGTCGTCACGACCGGCAATGGCAAGGGCAAATCGAGCTCCGGCTTCGGCATGGTCGTGCGCGCGATGGGGCACGGCATGAAGACGGGCGTCGTGCAGTTCATCAAGGGCGCGATCCCGACGGGTGAGGAGACCTTCCTGCGCCGCTTTCCTTCGGAGTGCGAGTTTTTTGTGATGGGCGAGGGCTACACCTGGGAGACGCAGGACCGCACGCGCGACATCGCGAAGGCCGAAGCGGCCTGGGAGCAAGCGCGCCGAATGTTGCGCGACCCGTCCTTCGGTCTGGTGTTGTTCGACGAGTTGAACATTGCCCTCAAGCTCGGCTATCTCGACGTCGACACGGTGATCGCCGATTTGCAGGCACGACCGGAGATGCAGCACGTGGTGATCACCGGACGCGGCGCCCCGCAAGCGCTGATCGATGTGGCGCACACCGTGACCGATATGACGCCGGTCAAGCATGCGTTTGCCCAGGGCATCCGTGCGCAGGCCGGCGTGGAAATGTAACCACCGCCTCATTGTTTCAGGACGTCACCGTATGAATGCTTTCAGCCCCTCGCTCGCCGAACTGTTCGATATCGCCGCGCCTGCCGCGGCGATGGACACCTCGCTCAGGCACGCCATTGACATCAAGACGAAGCCGCCCGGCAGCCTGGGCACGCTCGAGCGCGTGGCCCATCAGGTCGGCCGGATTCAGCAGAGCGCGACGCCCGATCTCGCGCGTCCGACCATGCTGGTGTTCGCGGGCGATCACGGCATCGTCGCTGCGGGCGTGAGTCCATATCCGCAAGCCGTCACCGCGCAGATGGTGCATAACTTCCTGCGCGGCGGTGCGGCCATCAATGTGTTCTGCCGCACTCACGGCATTGGGCTGGAGGTCGTCAACGCGGGCGTTGCCGCTGATTTTCCGTCGCATGCATCGCTCGTCGACATTCCCGTGGCGCGCGGCACGCAGAACTTCCTGGAAGCGCCCGCCATGACCCGCGAGCAACTCGAAACGGCGTTGGCCGGCGGGGCCGCGCGCGTTGTGGCGCACGCCTCGCTCGGCACGCGCATGATTGGCTTTGGCGAGATGGGCATCGGCAACACGTCGTCGGCGGCGTGTCTGATGCAGCGGCTGACCGGCCTGCCGCTCGCGGCATGTGTCGGGCGCGGCACCGGTGTCGACGACGCCGGTCTCGTGCGAAAGACCGCCATACTCGAGCGTGCGCTGGCGGCGCATCCGCACGTGGGGAATGGGATGCCGGATCCGCTGGAGACGCTCGCCACCTTTGGCGGCTTCGAGATCGCAATGATGACCGGTGCATATCTCGCGGCCGCGAAGTTGGGACTCGTCATCGTGGTGGACGGCTTCATCAGCACATCGGCGCTGTTGGTCGCCGCGCGCGTGTCGCCAGCGGTGCTCGACTATTGCGTCTTCGCGCACGCGTCGGACGAAACCGGCCATCGTGCCATGCTCGAGATCCTCACGGCGACGCCGTTACTGCAACTGGGCCTGCGTCTCGGCGAGGGCACGGGCGCTGCGCTCGCGATGCCGCTCATTCAGGCGGCCGCCGCGTTTCTGCGCGAGATGGCAACGTTCGAAGGGGCGGGCGTGAGTGAGCGCGAGGCGTCGGACCAATGACCCCCTCGTCCCCCGATCCCTCGCGCCCCGCGGGCGATGCCGATGCGCCGTCGAGCGCGTTGGCAACGCAGGATCGCCCGGCGCGCGAAGGAGCTTGCGCAGGGGCGTTCGGGGGCATCAGAGGACAGGTGCGGCTTTTCCTGACCGCGCTCGGGTTCTTCACCCGGGTGCCGATTCCGCCATGGGTCGGTCATTCGCCCGAGCAACTGAATGCCGCGACGCGTTATTTCCCGCTCGTCGGCGTGTTCGTCGGCGCCCTCGTCGCGTTGTTGACGGTGGCGATGGGCCGGTTGTGGTCGCCGCACCTCGCGATCGCATTGGGGTTGGGCATCAGTGTGCTGCTCACCGGGGCTTTTCATGAGGACGGGTTGGCCGATTCGGTCGACGCATTTGGCGGCGCGTTCACGCGCGAGCGCGTGCTGGAGATCATGCACGACTCGCGTATCGGCACCTACGGCGCGGTGGCGTTGTGGCTGGCGCTTGCCGTCAAATGGCAGGCCCTCGTCGACATACAGGCGGCGGCGGGGTGGGGCGGCTTTGCCGTCGTGCTGATCGGCGCGCACGCCGCCAGCCGCAGTATGGCGATCAGTCTGTTGCGCTCGCTCGATTACGTGCGCCCGGAAGGCAAGGCCAAGCCGGTCGCGCAACGTTTGCACCTGCGCGAGCTGCTGTTTGGCGTGGCGTGCAGCGTGCCGTGGTGGGGGTGGCCTGACTGGCGCGCCGGCGTGACGGGCGCGGTGGTGCTGATCGCATTGCGCGCGGGCTTCATCCGGTATCTGCGCCGCCGTCTCGGCGGCTACACCGGCGACACGCTCGGCTTTGCCCAACAACTCGGCGAACTCGCGCTGTATCTCACGGTGTGCGCATGGATCTGATTCTGATGCGGCATCCGCCGCCCGATGTCGCGTCTTCCGTCTGTTACGGCCAGACCGACCTGCCGGTCGATGCGGCGCGCTTCGACGCGTGTGTCGCCGCGATGCGGGCCGGACTCGCGGCGCAACTCGATGGCCGCACGCCGACGGCGATTCACAGCAGTCCCTTGCTGCGCGCACGTCGCGCCGCCGACGCCTTGGCGACGTCGTTCGGCGTGCCCGTGACAGAAGATGCGCGTCTTGCGGAGATGGACTTCGGCGCGTGGGAAATGCGGCCGTGGGACACCCTCGACCGGCGCGATCTCGATGCATGGGCACGCGACATCCATGGATTCTCGCCTCCCGGCGGTGAATCCGCGCGCCACGTCGTGTTGCGCATGCACGCGTGGGCGAGGGCGTTGCGTGCCGGCGCGAACGACGTGCATGTGGCCGTCGCCCACGCTGGACCGATTCGTCTGCACACCGCAACGGCGTTGCGCATGCCGACCACGGCATGCCTGTCATGGGCGCTCGACTTCGGCGCGCTCTGTCACCTTCACGTTGCCGACGACGGCCATGCGCGATTGATTCGCTGGAACGCGTGAGCGGCCGGGCGCCGCCCCGCGACGGCATTACTGCACGGCAGGTTGGCGACGTGCGCGAGCGATATCGAGGTCTTCACACATCGCGCGTGCGCCGTCGAGAATGCGCGGGCCGGGCCGGCTGATGAGGTCGCCGTCGATGCCGAACAGGTTGTTGTGGGCCACGGCAGGCAACTGCGGCCACTTGCGCCAGGCGTCGAGCGTGGCGAGCGGCTTGACGGACGCCGTTGCGCCAGACGTCGCCGTGAACATCGCTTCCGGTCGTTTGGCCAGTACCGCTTCGACGGACACGCGCGGCACGAGCGGCGCTTCGTCGGCGAAGGCGTTCACACCGCCGCACAGCCGGATCACGTCGCTCACCATGGCGTTGCCGTTGAGTGTCATGAGAGGTTGCGTCCACACCTGATAGAAGACCTCGACAGGCGAGCGCGATGCGTACTGCTTGCGCAGCGCTTCGTAGCGCGCGCGAAACGCTTGCGCCGACGCTTGCGCTTTGGCAGGTGTTCCCGTCAACGTGCCCAGCGTCTCGATTGCCGCGGGCAGATCCGTCAGATGCTTCGGCTCGGAATAGAAGATCGGTATTTTCAACTGTCTCAATGCTTCGACCTGACGCTGCGAGTTGCCATGCATCCACACGACGAGCAGGTCGGGTTTGAGCGAGAGAATGCGTTCGAGATCAAGCGCGCTGTTGTCGCCAACGCGCGGCAGGCGACGCGCGGCCTCGGGGTAGTCTGAGTAAGCGACCACGCCCACCACCTTGTCGCCCGCGCCGGCCGCAAACAGCAGCTCGGTCGCGTGCGGCGAGAGGCTCACCACGCGTTGGGCCGGCGCCGGGAGGGTGACCGTGGCACCGGAGTCATCTTTGACGGAGATGGCGGCGTGGGCACTGAGCGTGGCGAGCCAGGCAGCGGCCAGGGCAATTCCATAGCGGCGAATTCCGCGGAGACGGCAAAGCAGGGGCATGGCCGGAAGATTGAGCGGCATCTGGGCGGGCTTGGGGTTGAAGGACGTGGGTTGGCACGGTGGAGCGTCGCGAAAACGCACCGGCCCGCCGGCCGACTCGCCATTCTCTGCGGGTTGTGGCGTCGCGACAAGGGGCTGGCGTGCTGATCCCCGCGAACCGATGTCATGCATGAGAGGTCGAACGATGCGTGACGCGATAGGCTGGAGCGCGTCGGGACATTGGCAGACAATACGTACGGCCCGTGCGCGGGATTCTGGGAGTGGAAGTCGTGAAGCGAAATATCGGAATGAGGCGCGCGTTGACGCTCGCTCTGTTGATGATGCTCGGTGCGTGTGCGGCGCCGGACGGACATGGCGGTGCGAGCACCGCGAACGGCACGAGCAAGGTGCAAGCCTACGGCGTGATCGACGGTGGCGTAACGGTGGTCAAATAGTGGAACGTGTCGATAGACGCAGGGTGCGAAGCCTCGTGGGACAACACGCTGGCGATCGCGTTGCAAGTGAAAACGACCGCGCCCCCAGACTCCGGAGAGTTCTGGGGGCGCGATCGCTAACGCGTTGTCAGGGCGTGACTAAAGCATGACTACATCCTGACTACAGCGTTACTGAAGCGAGACTTCGGCGACCGGTGGATGGCGCACCGTGTAACAGAACCGCTTGCGCGGCAGTGTCCGGCCAACCGGTTGGCGACCTTAGTTGGACGCCGGGGCCGGGGCGGCAGCACCTGCGTCCGACGCCGGCGCGCTCATGGCAGCGCCTGCATCGCTGGCCGGCGCGGCCGTGTCTGCCGCCGGTGCCGATGCCGACGTGTCGGCGGCCGGCGCGGCCGTTTGGTCTTCCTTCTTGGTGCAACCGACCGTCACGACAGCGGCGGTCAGGAGGGTCGCGAGCAACAGAGGCAGTTTTTTCATTTGGTCGTCCTTTTATCGGGGAAAGCCCTTGCGAAAGAACCTTCAGTCTAACGGCGCCCTTCGGCGATGACTGTATGCATTTGTTGCAGAAATGCTTCAATTTGTAACGAAAAAGGGCTCGCGTCTCACGTCGTTTGATACGAGGTAAGCGCAAATGAGGCGACCCTTTGGGCGCGTTACGAGGAAATTGGACGGCCCCTCACTTCCGCAGTTCCCTAAAATGTCATTCGGGGCGCGAGCCGTCGAGTGCCAACTGCAATCGCTGCCATTCGCCCTCGGTCGGCGGCAGGCCGAGCCGCAGACTCGGCAAGGTCCGCGTTTCCCCGTTCGCCACGGTGATCGGACGTGCCTCGAAAAGCCGTGTCCAGATGCCCTGCGCCGCCAACTGGGCGTGCCATCGCGGCGCCATCGCATGCGGTGTCCACGCGAAAAGGGGCGTGCCTTGCGCGGGCCAGCCCCGCCCTCGCAACAGCGCGAGCAGGCGCTCGCCGTCCTTCTCCAAACGCACGCGCGTCGCCGCTTGCCAGGCCGTATCGCGCAGGGCGGTTCGCACCGCGAACCTTGCCGGGCCGCTGACCGTCCACGCGCCAAGTCGCTCGGCCAAGCGCGTCGCCACCCCTTGCGGACAAAGCGCAAAGCCCGCGCGAATGCCCGCCAACCCGAAGAACTTGCCGACCGAGCGCAGCAGGACGAGGCCATCCTCGCCCGCGTGGGACGTCATCGACGCGTGGGGCGACACGTCGGCAAAAGCCTCGTCGACAATTAACATGCCACCGCGCTCGACCAGCAAACCTTGCCATCGGGAGAGCGTCTGGCGTGAAACGCACCGTGTCGTCGGATTGTCCGGATTGACCCACACGAGGTAGTCGACGTCGGGCAAGCCGGCCTCGGGCCCCAGCCATGGCACAAGGGTGTGTCCGGCTTGGGCGAAGGCCGGCGCGTACTCGCTGTAGGTGAGCGAGGCGACGGCGACGCGTCCCGGCGGCAGCAGCGCGGGTAACGCGCGAATGACGGCCTGCGATCCGGCGCACGGCACCACGGCCTGGACAGGCGCGCCGTAGTACTGCGCCGCCACGTCGCGCAGATCGTCGAAGGCATCGGGCAAGTCGCGCCAGACGCTCGCGGGCGGCAGCGGCACGGGATAGCCGTTCGGATTGATGCCGGTGGACAGGTCGAGCCAGTCTTCGCGCGGCCGTTGATACCGCACAATGGCTTCGCCGAGATTGCCGCCATGGCGAGGCGCTGGTGACGCGTACAACGCGGGGAATGCCGTCTCGTTCACAACATTCCCGTCGGCACGCTATCGGCCTGTGAGGCCGCGAAAAGCGCCAGCGCGCCGCCGACGATCAGCCACATCCACATCGAGCGAGAGATGAGCCGCCACGCGGCCTCGATGTGCTGCGGCGACGGCGTCATGCCACAACCGAGCGCCGGACGTGCTTCCCACTCGCCGTGATAGCGGGCGGGGCCGCCCAATTGGACACCGAGACTGCCGGCACCAGCGGCCATCACCGGCCCGGCGTTCGGGCTGGACCAGGCGCTCGCCTGCGTGCGCCAGCAGTCGATGGCCCGGGCGACGTCGCCGAAGATGGCGTAGCTCGCAGCGGTCAGCCGCGCGGGAATCCAGTTGAGGGCGTCGTCGATGCGAGCGGCCGGCCGGCCGAAGTACAGAAACTTGTCGGTGCGATAGCCCCACATGGCGTCGAGCGTGTTCGCGAGTCGGAACAGCACGACGCCGGGCGCACCTGCGATGGCGAACCAGAACAGCGCGCCGAAGATGGCATCGTTGCCGTTCTCCAGCGTTGACTCCACCGCTGCGCGCGCGAGATCGGAGGCACTCGCGTCTTCAGTGTCGCGCGAGACGATGCGAGCGGTGAGCGCGCGCGCTTGCGCCAAGTCGCCGTCGCGCAGTGCCTGGGCGATGGGCATCACATGCTCGCGCAGGCTGCGCGCCCCCAGGGCGGCGTACAACGCGAGCGCCTGCCAGACAATGCCGCCCCAACCGGGCAGGAACGTCAGCGCCCAGGCGATCGCGACGGGCAGTACCAGCATGATCGCCCACGCCCAGGCGCCGCGCACCATGGCGCTGAACGGCTTGTCCTGGATGCCGGGCGCGTTGAGCCAGGCTTCGACGCCGTTGGCGATGTAGCCGAACCCGGCCAGCGGATGCCACCGGCGCGGCTCGCCGAGCCAGGCGTCGAGCAGTACGCCGATCAGGGCGGCGAGCCAGAGCGATTCGGGGGCGATGGCAGTGAGCATTGGCGATTATCCTTTGACGGTCATCGGCAATCCGGCGACGACAAAACGCACTTGCGGGGCGCGTGCCGCGACACGCTGGTTCAGACGGCCCAGCTCATCGACGTAGCGGCGCGTCAGCGAGCCCATCGGAATCACGCCGAGTCCGATTTCGTTGCTGACGACAACGATCTTGCCGGGCAGCGATTCCAGCGTCCGGTCGAGCGATTCGACGACACCGTGCCACTGCGTATCGCTGGCGGGCCCGTCGGGATGATCGTCGGGCGGGCAGAGCCAACCGGCCAGCCACAGCGGCAGACAGTCGACCAGTACGCAATGACCGTCACGGGCGACGTCGCGCAGCGTTCCCGTGAGATCGCGTCCGACTTCCACGGTGCGCCAGTGCGCCGGACGGCTGGCGCGATGGTGGGCGATGCGCGCGCGCATCTCGGGCTCGTCGCTTACCGCGGCGGTAGCGACGTAGGTGACCGGCAGGCCGCTTTGTCCGGCGAGACGTTCGGCGAACGCACTCTTGCCGGAGCGCGCGCCACCCAGCACGAAAGTCAGGTCGAGGGCACTCATGGGCAATATTGTACGAGCGGCCGATGCGATAATTCGCGTCATGAGTGAATTCCCTGTCAATTTCGCGGCGCCCGCACGCGCCTATCGGGGCACCCTGATGATTCAGGGCACGTCGTCCGATGCCGGCAAGAGCACTTTGGTCGCCGGTCTGTGCCGTTTGCTCCATCGTGAAGGCGTGCGCGTGGCACCCTTCAAGCCGCAGAACATGGCGCTCAACAGTGCCGTGACGGCCGACGGCGGCGAGATCGGTCGGGCGCAGGCCTTGCAGGCGCAGGCGGCCGGCATCGCGCCGCACACCGACTTCAATCCCGTGCTGCTCAAACCGAGCAGCGACCGCGGCGCGCAGGTCATCATCGGCGGCAAGGTCATGGCCGATCTCGATGCGCGTGCGTATCACGAGTACAAGCCCCGTGCGATGGCCGCCGTGCTGGCCGCTTACCAGCGCTTGCGCACCGGCTACGATGCGGTGCTCGTCGAAGGGGCCGGCAGTCCGGCCGAGGTGAACCTGCGCGCGCGCGACATCGCGAACATGGGCTTCGCCGAGGCGGTCGACGCGCCAGTGTTGCTCGTCGCCGATATCGACCGGGGCGGTGTGTTCGCGCAATTGCTCGGCACGCTCGCGTGTCTGTCCGAGAGCGAGCGTGCACGCATCAAGGGTTTCGTCATCAACCGGTTTCGAGGCGATCCGTCGCTGTTGACCAGTGGCCTCGATTGGTTGGAGGCGTGCACCGGCATCCCGGTGCTGGGCGTGTTGCCCTATCTTCACGGCCTGCACCTGGATGGCGAAGACATGCTGCCCGACGAGCGCCACTCGGCCGCGCGCAGCGAGACGCGCCTGCGCGTCGCGGTACCCGCTTTGCCACGCATCAGCAATCACACCGACTTCGACGCCTTGCGGGCGCACCCGCAGGTCGATTTCCGCTATGTCAGTGCGGGCGATTCGTGGCCCGACAGCGATCTCGTGATTCTGCCCGGCAGCAAGCATGTGCGTGCCGATCTGGCATGGCTGCGGGGGCAGGGTTGGGCGCCGGCCATCGCACGGCATCTGCGCTACGGCGGCAAGGTGCTAGGTATCTGCGGGGGCTTGCAGATGCTCGGGACGTCGATTCACGATCCGCTCGGGCTGGAAGGCGAGGCGGGGACGACCGCCGGCCTCGGATGGCTCGACCTCGAGACCACGATGCAGCCGCAAAAGCAGCTCCGTGTCGTGACGGGACACCTCGCCGTCGGCGATGCCCCCGTGAGCGGCTATGAGATCCACATGGGCGTGACGCACGGGGCGGCGCTCGAGCGGCCGGCTGTCTGGTTGGCGGGCGACGCGAGCCACGCGGCGCAATCGAGTGAAGCGGCCGCCCGCGCCGACGGCGCCCGCTCGGCCGACGATCAGGTGATGGGCACCTACCTGCATGGCCTGTTCGATACGCCACAGTCCCTGCAAGCGCTGCTCACGTGGGCCGGCGCCGGTGATGTCGAAGCGCAGGACTACAACGCGCTACGCGAGGCGTCGCTCGACCGGTTGGCGGATTCGCTGGCGGCGCATCTGGATCTATCGCGGGTCTGGGCATGTCTGTATGAGTGCACAGCGAAGGTGGACTGACGCGAGGCCGCCATCCCGCCGTTGTAAGATGAACGGCAAATCGACCTAGGGGAGTCTGCAATGCCGGTGATTGTGGTGGCGAATCCGAAGGGGGGAGTGGGCAAGAGTACGCTGGCGACGAATCTGGCCGGCTATCTGGCCGCGCAGGGGCATGCGGTGATGCTCGGTGACACGGATCGGCAGCAGTCGTCGCGGGCCTGGTTGGGCTTGCGCCCGCCTGGACTGCGTCCGATCGCCACCTGGGATGTCGATCACAACGATGTCGCCCGTCCACCCAAGGGCACGACCCATGCGGTGCTCGATACCCCCGCGGGTTTGCACGGCAAGCGACTCGAGTCGATCCTCAAACTCGCCGACTACGTGCTGGTGCCGCTGCAGCCGTCGATCTTCGATATTCTCGCCACACGCGATTTCCTGCAAAAGCTGGGCGAGGAGCGGGCGGTGCGTCAGGGCGATGTCCGTATCGGCGTGGTCGGCATGCGGGTCGATGCCCGCACTCGCGCGGCCGATCAGCTCTCGCGCTACTGCGAGGAGGCCGGCTTGCCGGTGCTCGGCATGCTGCGCAACACGCAGAACTATGTGCAGCTCGCCGCGCACGGCCTCACGCTGTGGGACGTGGCGCCGGGACGCGTTGAGCGCGATCTGCCGCAGTGGGAGGGCATTACGGCCTTCGTCGCGAAGTGATCGTCTGCGCGGCGGTCAATGCGCCGGCGCGACGACAATGACCAAGGGGCCCGCAGGCCCCTTGGTCATTCGATACTTGTCGTTGGCGTTGACGCGCGGCCTTACTTGGCCGCTTGCGCCGCCTCGAAGGCGCGTGTCTCTTCCCACGCTTGCAGCGGCACGTGATCGCGTTCGCCCTTCTGCACGTTCTTCTCGTCGACGAACACCAGCTTGGGCTTGAACCCGGCCAGTACTTCCTTTTCCTCGACCTGTGCGTACGACACGATGATGACGACGTCGCCCAGTTGCGCGCGGCGGGCCGCGGCGCCATTGAGCGAGATCATGCCGCTACCGCGCTCGCCGCGAATGGCATAGGTCGTGAAGCGTTCGCCGTTGTTGACGTTGAAGATGTCGATTTGCTCATTTTCGACAAGGCCCGAGGCTTCGAGCAGGTTCTCGTCGATCGCACACGAGCCTTCGTAATGCAATTCGCAATGCGTCACGGTGGCGCGGTGGATCTTCGACTTGAGCATGGTGCGGTACATGGCTTGCCTCTAGTATTGCGGTGTCGCGCGAGCGGCGCGACGAAAGATGCGCGTGCAACCGGCACGCGCGGCTTGCGTCGGGAGCACACGGCAACGGTCGTTCGACCGTATGCGGCGTGCCCGGCGCTCAGATTTCGAGATTGTCGATCAGTCGTGTCGCGCCGAGCTTGGCGGCCGCAAGCACCACCAGGCTCTCGGCCGGTGCGGCGCCAGGGGCCGGCACGCGCAGGTTGGCGCGTTGGCGAATCGCCACGTAATCCGGCTTCCAGCCGCGCTCGGTCAGCGTTTGCATGGCTGCGGCTTCGAGCGCCGCATAGTCGGTTTTGCCCCCGTTGACGTCGTCGCGGACCTGGCCCAGCAGACGATAGAGCTGCGGCGCTTCCGCGCGCTCGGCGTCCGACAGGTAGCGGTTGCGCGAGGACAGCGCCAGGCCGTCGTCGGCACGCACGGTCTCGGCGGCGATGATTTCGATGGGCAGCGCGAACTGACGACACATGCTGCGCACGATCATCAGTTGCTGGTAATCCTTCTTGCCGAACACCGCCACGCGCGGCTGCACGCACGAGAAGAGCTTGGTGACGACCGTACACACGCCCTTGAAGAAGCCCGGGCGGAACTCGCCTTCGAGAATGTCGCCCAGATCGTGCGGCGGCTCGACGCGGTATTCCTGCGGCTCCGGATACATCTCCCTTTCGTCCGGCGAGAACAGCACGTAGACGTTCTCGCGCGTGAGCTTCTCGACGTCGTCCGCCATGGTGCGGGGATACTTGTCGAAGTCTTCGTTCGGTCCGAATTGCAGGCGGTTCACGAAGATGCTGGCAACGACCGGGTCGCCGTGCTGGCGCGCCAGCCGCATGAGCGACAGATGCCCGTCATGCAGATTGCCCATCGTGGGCACGAAGGCGACGCGATTCTGTCCGCGCAGTTGGTCGCGCAGTTCATGAATCGAAGGGATGACTTTCATTGAGGTTCCGTGCGTGGCGTACGTGTGTGTTACGTCCAGGCGTGGCGCGTGCCTTGTCCGGCAAGGGCGTGGCCGCCAAAACGTCCGGGCGATTGTAGAGGAAATCTCAATGGGCGTGCGCAAAACCGCGCTGGCATGGCGGACTCGCGCCGCCCCGAGTTTTCCTGGGCGCTTCGTTGGGCGCTCAGTTGGGCGAGTAGGTCAGGCGGACATAGATCGGCGCAAACGGCTCGGCCTGGGTGATCTCCAGCAACGACTCGCGCGAGAGTTCGAGCATGGCGATGAAGTTGACCACCACGACCGGCACGCCGCGCGTGACGTCGAACAGTTCGGTGAACTCCATGAAGCGTGCGCCTTGCAAGCGTCGCAGAATCTGGCTCATGTGCTCGCGCACGGACAACTCTTCACGCGAGATCTTGTGATGCTGCACGAGCTTGGCCCGGCGCAGCACTTCGGCCCACGCGGCGCGCAGGTCCTCGGCGTCGACATCGGGGAAGCGCGGCTGCAGGCTTTGCTCGATATAGACCTGCGAGCGCAGAAAGTCGCGGCCGAGCACCGGCAGCGTGTCAAGCTTCTGCGCGGCGAGCTTCATCTGTTCATACTCGAGCAGCCTGCGCACGAGTTCCGCGCGCGGGTCCTCGGCGTCTTCACCGGTGTCGGCCTTCTTGACCGGCAGCAGCATGCGCGACTTGATCTCGATGAGCATCGCGGCCATGAGCAGATACTCGGACGCGAGCTCGAGATTGGTCCGGCGGATCTGTTCGACGTAGAGCAGGTACTGCTTCGTGACCTGCGCCATCGGGATGTCGAGCACGTTGAAGTTCTGCTTGCGGATCAGATACAGCAGCAAGTCGAGCGGGCCTTCGAAAGCTTCGAGGAAGATTTCGAGCGCGTCCGGCGGAATGTACAGATCGTTTGGCAGGGCGAAGAGCGGCTCGCCATACAGGCGCGCACGCGCCACGCCGTCGACCGTGTCGGGCGTGGAGTCCTGTCCGCTGTGCGGCGCGGGCAGCTCCGTCGTCGCGCTGTCGGCCGGGCGCGGCTGGGGCGATGCTGGCCCCGGCGCGTCCGGGGCTTCCGGTCGGTCCGAGATCTCCGGTGCGTACGATGCCTCTGACGCCGTCGCATCGACGTGCGCCGACGCCGGCGCGACGTCGGGGATCGGCTCGGGCGTGTACGACGGATCGTCGGGCGGACTCGGATTCAAGACGGGACTCGGCCGGGCAGCGGCGACTTACTCGCCCTGATAGACGTAGGGCTGCTGGGCCACGCGCGACTGCTGGGCCTGGCGGCGCTCATCCAAATCGATCGGCTGCTTGTCCCACAGCAGGGCGCGACCTTGACGTTGTTCGGCTTCCAGCGTCGGCTTCTCGGTCTTCAGTTGCTTGATGAATTGGGTGATGTCGGATTCGTACATGGTCGATTGCTCGAAAAATAGGCAGCAGCGGCGCCATCGGGGCGGCGCCAATCGACGCAGATTCTACCGCAAACCCGTCCCTGGCCCACCGTTTTGGCTGTTTTGGGCCAAGCGGGTGAACGGGCGGAAGGGTTATGGTCAAATACGTCCCATATACGCCTTACACGCGCATCGCCCGCGCCAATGCTGTGCCATGCTTGCACCCAAGGTGCGATTAAGCGCCATTGACCGCATGCCGCACGACCGGCGGCAATATTCAACACGCCAAGGAAGGTTTTGACCGTCTCGCAGATCCCACCCGGTGACGACGTTTGCCGTTGCCCAGTCGTGCCCCCTTTGCGCACGCTACCGGCCATGCTGATCACGCTGGCCGGCTTGATATTGGGCCTGGGAATGCCCGGTGCGGCGCAAGCCGACTATCGCGTTCGTGTCGACGCCCCCAACGGTCTGGCCAAGCTCCTGACGGACAACCTCGATCTCGTGCGCTACGCCGCGCGCGACGACATTGGCGAGGCCCAGTTCGAACATCTGATCGCGACCGTGGGCGAGCAGGTGCAGGAACTCACGTCGACGGAAGGTTATTTCTCGCCCGTCACGCATGTGGACGTGGCCACCATCAACGGCAAGCGCGACGTTCATGTCGCAGTGGCTTCCGGCCCGCGCACGCATATCAAGAACGTCGATCTCACGTTCACCGGCCCGGTGATCGAGCAAGATCCACAGCGTGTCGCGCAGTTGCGCAATGCCTGGGCGTTGCCGGTGGATGCGCCGTTCCGTCAGGCTGACTGGGACAAGGCCAAGGACGACACCCTGTTCCAACTGGGGCAGAAGCGCTATCACGCGGCGAAAATGGCCTTCGCGCGCGCCGTGGTCGACGCCGATAACGACGCCGCCTCGCTCGTCGCGACGTACGAGAGCGGTCCGCCCTTCACCCTCGGTCCGCTCATCATCTCCGGTACGCGGCGCTATCCGGCGCAGATTATCCGCAACGTCAATCCGCTGTCCGAGGGCGAGCCGTTCGACGCCGAGCGCTTGCGGGAACTGCAGCGTCAGATTCAGGCCACGCCATACTTCTCGAACGTCATCATCTCGGTGACGGAGGACCCGGCGCGTGCCGAAAACGCACCGGTCGAAGTCAAGGTGCGCGAATTCCCCACGCAGCGCGTGCGAAGCGGGGTCGGCTATACGACCGATACCGGCGCGAGCGTCAACGGGCGTTATTCGTACTACAACCTGTTTGGCCGCGCGTGGACGTTCGACACGCAGGCGCGTCTGGAACAGTACCGGCAGGGTGGGTATGCTGAAATCGCCATGCCGCCCGACACCAGCGCGTACACCAACAGCCTTCGCGGATCGTTCGAGCGCACTTATCTGAATGGTCTCGATCAACGCTCGACCCAGATCGGCATCAAGCGCGCCCGCTCGCGCGATCGCTACGACTGGGCCTATACGCTCGACTTTTACCGCGCGGACGAACGTCCCGACGGCGGCCAGCCTTTCCTCAACAAGGCGCTCGTGGCGGCGTTTTCGTGGAACCGTCGCGATGTCGACGACTTGATCTTTCCGCGCAAGGGCAACATTGTGAATACGCAGATCGGCGTCGCGGCGAAGCCGGTCCTCACCGATCAGAGTTTTGGGCGTCTCTATGGCCGTATCCGTCAGTATTTTCCGGTGGGCCAACGTGACATCGTGATCGCGCGCCTGGAGCTTGGCGCCGTGCTCACCAATGGCAACAGCAACCGGATTCCGTCGTCGCTGCTGTTCTTCGCGGGCGGCACGTCGTCGATTCGCGGGTACACGTATCAGAGCATTGGCCGTCAGCAGAACGGCACCACGTTCCCCACGAAGTACCTTGGCACGGCAAGTCTCGAATATCAGCGCTGGGTCACGCGTGACTGGGGCGGGGCCGTGTTCTGGGACGTGGGCACGGCTACCGACGACTATCGTCATCCCACGCCGCTGTATCACGGCGTGGGGGTCGGTGTGCGCTGGCGCAGCCCGGTCGGGCCGGTGAACCTCGATCTGGGCTACGGCGTGCGCAACAAGCAGTTCCGTCCGGCCATCTCGTTGGGGGTGGCTTTCTGATGACGATGCCGCTCGATACCTCACTGCCGCCGCGTCCATCCGAGCCGCCTCCAACGCCTCCAACGCCACCATCACCGCCTGCGCATCGCCGGCGATGGGGGCGAGCGCTGGCGGGCGTCGTACTTGCCGTCCTGCTCATTGTCGTGTTGGTCATTGGCGCGCTGCTCTGGGCGATGTCGAGCGAACGCGGCAGCCGCTGGCTGTGGCAGACAGCCGTGTCGACGCTCGGCGGCAAACTCTCGGGGGAATGGCGTAGCGGAAGCCTCGCGCACGGCTTCACCGTGAACGACCTGCGCTATCTCGACGGTGCGACGCGCATCACCGTGAGCCGACTCGAAAGCCGTTGGGACTTGCGCTTGCGCCCGCTGCATTTCACCGTCGGCAAGTTGCAGGCGGGGGATGTGGAGATGGCGTTTGCGCCGTCGCCACCGTCGAGCACGCCCGCGACGATGCCGTCGAGCCTGCGTCTGCCGCTCGGCCTCACGCTGAACGACGTGCGTGTGGCGAAGCTCACACTGCATTCGCCCGCGCTGGTGCTGGAAGATGTTCGCGTCGCCGCGCGCAGCGACGGCACGCAACACACGATTCAGGTCGAACATCTCGGCACGCCCTACGGTGACGTGCGGGCGAATGTGCAGTTGAACGGCCGGCGTCCGTTCGCGCTGGGCGGCAACGTCGGCTTGCAAGCGAAGGCGGGCGATATTCCGGTCGCCCTGCAGGCCGATCTGTCCGGCTCGCTCGACGCGCTCGTCGTCGACTTGACGGCGACCGGAAAGACGCTGAACGGTACGGCGCATATTGCCGCGTCGCCGTTCAGCGCCGTGCCGCTCTCGCGCGCGCAGGTGTCGCTCGATCACCTCAATCCGCGCGACTTCGATCCCACGGCGCCGCAGGCGGATCTCGCGGTGCAGGCCGATTTGCGACCGGCGCCGGGGGCCAAAACATTCCGCGTGCTGGGGCCCGTGTCCGTGACGAACGCCAAGCCAGGGGCCATCGATGCCGGCGGGCTGCCGGTCGAAAGCCTGCGCACGCAGGTGCTGCTCGATGCGACGCATCAGGCGCTGACCGATATCGAGCTGAAGCTTGCGGGCGGTGGCCGGGTCACCGGCCGTGGCGAGCTGCGTCGGGAGAGGGGGGGCGTGTCGGTGGCGGCGACAACGGCGCCTGTCGCGTCGGCGGCAAAGGGGGCAAAGGGGGCAAAGGGGGCGAATGCGGCCAGCGCCGCAAAGGCGGCACCGCCGACGTCGCCGGATGCCGAGGCGACCGTTGGCGGCTTCGCTTTGACGATGCGCGATCTCGATCTGCGCGCGTTGTACCGCAAGCTGCCTGCGACGACGCTCGGCGGGCCGCTCGACATCAAGCTCGACGCCACCGGGCAACGCATCGTCCTCGATTGGCGCGACGCGGCCCGGCGGGTGCTGGCCGACGTCGGTCTCGACGCCAGGGGCACCACCGTCAACGCGCTCTCGCTGGAGGCCGGCAATCGCAAGGTCGCGGCCACCGGCGTTCTCGAAAACGACGACGCGGGCGCCTATCGGGCGCAGATCAAGCTCACGCGCTTCGATCCCGCTGACTGGTACGACCTTTACGGCCCGCAAAAACGGGGTGCCAAGCCACCGGCGGCGAGCGTCACGGGGCAGGTCGATGCGCAGGGGGCGCTGCGTCCGGCGTTCGGACTCGCGCTCAAGTTTGCATTGCAGGACAGCGTCTACGCCGACTTGCCGATGAGCGGGTCGGGCACGGTGAGGCTGGCGGGCACGCGCCTGCTGCCCAGTGACGCCAACCTGCTCGTGGCAGGCAATCAGGTGCAACTGCGCGGCAGCTTCGGCACCGCGGGCGACAAGATGGCGGTGAAGGTCGACGCGCCGTCGCTCGACAAGCTGGGCTTCGGTCTTGCCGGTCGCCTGCAAGTGGACGGGCAGGTGTCGGGCACGATCGAGCGTCCGGTCGTGGTCGCGACGCTCGCGGCCGACAAGCTTGTCTTCGGGGCGCAAAAGCTCCAGCATCTGAGCGGTAAGGTGGACGTCAGCGGCGGCCTGCCGGGCGCGGCGGGCGACCGGCTGAACGTGACGCTCGAGGGCCAGGGCCTGACCAGCGACATCGCGCGGCTCGACCGGCTCTCGCTCGCGCTGGCGGGCACACGCGGCGCACACACATTGCATTTGAAGGCGGCGGGCAAGCTGCGCGAAGCGCCGCTCGACATGAATCTCGATGCCGCCGGCGCCGTGACCGATACGCGCGGCAAGCCAGGCTGGCGCGGCACGATCCAGACGCTAGAGAACCGGGGCGTGCCGAAGCTCACCCTTGCGTCCCCGTGGCAGGTCCAGGTGAGTGCCGATCGCGTACATCTTGGCGCGGCCAAACTCGTGACGGATGCAGGGACGGCGTCGCTGGCAAACCTCGACTACGGCGATGGGCAACTGAAGACGGCGGGCACCCTCGACACGCTCGACGTCGCGCAGGTGCTGCGCGTCATGCACGCGTTCACGGGCGAGTCGCCGTCGGTCGCCAGCGACCTCGTGCTCGACGGCAAATGGGACGTGCACACCGGTCAGCGTGCCGACGGCTTCGTCGAAGTCGTGCGGCGCAGTGGTGACGTCACGTTGCGCCGCGGCGGGTTGAACGAGAGCGTGAACGTGACGGTGACAGGCGTTCCCGGCCTGACGGCGGAGAAGGGCGGCGTGGGGGCGCGCGTGCCGCTCGGGATCTCGGCGCTGCGCGCGCGCGTCGACCTGGCGGGGCAGACAGCGCACGTCACGCTAAAGGCCGTCTCGTCGCTGGTCGGCACGTTGGACGCCGACATGCAGGCGGGCCTGCATGTGCAGGGCGGCATTCCCGAGGTGCAGGACACCGCGCCGCTCGCCGGACGCCTCTCCATTGCCATTCCCGATCTCTCGAATTTCGAGCGTCTGGCCGGGGCGCAATTTGCCTTCAAGGGGCGTGCGAACCTGCAAGTGACGCTCGCGGGCACGGTAGGCAAGCCGCGTCCCACCGGCGAGCTGACCGCCGACGATCTGTCGATGCAGATGTTCGACACGGGCGTGCGCGTCAAGAATGGACGGGTGCGTGTGGTGCTTACGCCGACCGAGATCGTGCTGCGCGACGTGGTCGTGACGGGCGGTGGCGGCGGCACGGCGCGGGCGACGGGCAACATCCGACTCGACACGCCCGAGCCGACGCTTGGCGTTACGCTCGCGGCCGACAAGCTGCAATTGTTCGCCGCGCCGGACCGGCAGCTATCCCTTACCGGCGAGGCGAAGGCGATGGGCAGTGGCGACGCGATGGCCGTGACCGGCAAGTTCACCATCGACCGGGCCCGTTTTGCGCTGCCGCCGACCAGCGCGCCGAAGCTTGGCGACGATGTCGTGGTGGTGCGCGGCGGCACGCAGGCCCGCACCCGGCCGCTCGATGCGAAGGAGGAGGCCGCCCGCATCGGCGCGAAGCCGGCCAGCCGCTTCTCGCCGCACATCAACGTGGACGTGGATCTGGGGCGGGACTTCCGTTTCGTCGGTGCCGGGGCCGACCTGCTGTTGCGCGGCAGCGTGCGCTTGCAGAGTGACCCGCTCACGACGATGCGCGCAACCGGCACGATCACGGTGGCGGAGGGCACGTACGAGGCGTTCGACCGGAAGCTCGCGATCGAGCGCGGTCAGATCAACTTCGTCGGCCCGCTCGACAATCCGGACATCTACATTCAGGCGATGCGCCGCAATCAGGAAGTCGCCGCCGGGGTGCTGGTGACGGGTACGGTGCGCCAGCCGCGAGTGTCGCTCGTCTCCGAGCCGAACGTGTCGGACGAGGAGAAGCTCTCATGGCTGATGTTCGGCCACGGCCCCGATGGCGCGGGGCTCGGCCAGCGTCAGGCGATGGCAGGGGCGGCTACGGCGCTGCTCGGGGCCACGGGCGGCAGACGCATCATCAAGGATCTCGGGATCGACGAGTTCAGCATCGGCACCAGCGATTCGGGCCTGTCAGACGACGAGCAGGTGGTGAAGGTGGGCAAGGCAATCTCGGACAACTTCGCCCTGGGATACGAGCAAAGTCTGACCAGCGCCGCGAGTATCGTGAAGATTACGTGGCAGGTGTCGCGTCGCTGGCAATTGGTGCTGCGCACCGGTTCGCTGTCCGGCTTCGACGTGCTGTTCAACCGTCGCTTCGACTGATCGATGCGGGGACGCCACGGCGCGCCAAATGCGTGGAAAAAATACGGGAAGAGGAGGTGTTGTCGATGACAACGTTGCGCAGTTTCGTTCACCCGGCGCAGGGGCTGCGCCGGGGTCTTCGCTGGGGAGTCGCCATGGGATTGTTCGCGAGTCTGTTGGGCTTGTTCGGCTGCGATCAGCAGCAGATCGACAAGGTGCGTCAAAAAGCGCGCGATACGGTCAATGCGATCAAGCCGGATGACATGCTGTTGCGCAACCTCACCCCGGGCGTCACGACCGAGGCCCAGGTGCGCGAGCAGATGGGCAAGCCGGAAATCGTCTGGGAGAACGACGACGGCTCGCGGCGGCTGGAGTATCCGCGTGCGCCGGGCGGCTTGCGGACCTACATGGTTGACATCGCGCCCGACGGGAAGCTGCGTGGCGTCAGCCAGGCGCTCTCGCCGGAGAACTTCGAACAGGTACGTCCGGGCATGTCACAGGACGACGTGCGGCGTCTGCTCGGCAAGCCGACGAGCGTGGCGGAGTACCGACTGAAGAAGGAAACGGTGTGGAGCTGGCGCTGGCTTGAGGACGGCGTCAACACGGCGGGCATGTTCAACGCGCACTTCGGCCCCGATGGCCGGGTAACGGTCACGTCGCGCTCGGCGGATCCGGCGTCGGAGCGTCCCTGATCGGGGGCGACGCGACGCGACGGCCGGTCGCTAGGCCGCGGCGAATTGGTTTTATGGCGTCGCCCGCGATGGTTGGCCCTCGGCCTGCTCGGGCGGCGTCGCGGGCTTGGCGTGCCGGTCGCGATGCATCACCATGCGGTCGTGCAGGCGAACGATGATCCTGCTGCCCGTCTTCTCGAACAGGAACGGCAGCAGTGCGTGCACGAGACACGCCAGACAGGCGCCGAGCAAGGGCAGCGCGAAGGACAGTGCCGACCCCATGTGTTGGAGGTAATTTTCACCGACAGAGGCCGGATGCTGAGTGAAGATTTTCATGATGCCACCTGTTTCCGGAATGTTTATGAAGTTTACGCGCCAACGAGAGGTAAAGGGTTTCAAATTTCCTGCCGACTAGCGTAGGATTTGGAAAAATTTTCCTCTCAGGTGGCTGTCGTGGACAAAACCGATCTCGCAATTCTCGAAAATCTGCAAGCCGATGCCTCGCGCTCGCTGGGCGAACTGGCCGAAGCCGTGCATCTGTCGCCGACGCCCTGCTGGCGGCGCGTGCAGCGCCTGCGCGAAAACGGCGTCATCACGGGGCAGGTCACGCTGTGCGATCCTCAGCAGCTCGATCTGCGCGTCACCGCGTTCGTGTTCATCAAGGCGGCAGCGCACAGCGAGGACTGGATGGTTCGCTTCGTGGCGGGGGCACGGGAATTGCCTGAAATTGTGGAGATGCACCGGATGGCGGGCGAGATCGACTATCTGCTCAAGGTGTATCTGCCGGACATCGCTGCCTACGACCGTTTCTACAAGAAGCTCATTCGCGTGGCCGATCTGCAAGACATCAGCGCGAGTTTCTCGATGGAAACGGTGAAATTCACCACCGCGTTGCCGGTGGATCATTTGCGTTAGCCTGCGGGCGTGACGTCACCGGACGCTTCGTAGAAGGATTCGACGCCAGGCGCCGCCGGTCCCTGACGCATCGAACGATTCATTCGGAGGCGCCTCATGGCCCAGAACATCTACGATAATCCCGATTTTTTTGCCGGTTACAGCCAATTGCCTCGACAGGTGCGGGGTTTGGACGGCGCGCCCGAATGGCCGGCCGTCAAGTCGATGCTGCCCGACGTGCAAGGCAAACGTGTGGTCGATCTTGGCTGCGGCTTCGGTTGGGCTTCGCGCTGGATGCGCGAGCAGGGTGCCGCCTCGGTGCTTGGATTCGACTTGTCGCGAAACATGATCGATCGTGCGAGAGCCGACACGTCCGACGCTGCGATCGAATTTCGCATCGCCGATCTCGATACGCTCGACCTGCCGGCCGCCGCCTTCGATCTGGCCTATAGCGCGCTGACGTTTCACTACGTGTGCGACTTCGGGCGTCTCGTGCGCGCAATCTACGAGGCACTGTCGCCCGGCGGACATTTCGTTTTCACCATTGAGCATCCGGTGTTCATGGCTGCAGCCCATCCGCAGTGGATCGCAGACGAGGATGGGCGCAAGACGTGGCCAGTCAATGGTTATGCGCTCGAGGGGGCGCGTCGGACCGATTGGTTTGCCAAGGGGGTGCTGAAGTACCACCGCACGCTTGCCACGACGGTGAATACGCTTATCGACGCCGGCTTTCAGATTTTGAAGGTCGACGAGTTCGCACCGACCGCCGCGCAGATTCGCGAGGTGCCGTCGTTGGCCGAAGAACTCGAGCGGCCGATGATGCTCGTGGTGTCGGCGTCGCGATAGATGGATGGGCGGCTACGCCGCCGACGATGGCGTCGCTACACGACAAAACACCCCGCGCCAGACGAGCGGTCTGGCATTCGGGGTGTTTTCGGCGGGAAGCGCGGGCGCTGTCATGCGACGCCGCCGGCGTTTCCGAGCGGGACGTCGGCGCCTTACTTCACCCGCATGCCCGGCTTCGCGCCGTCGTGCGGCTCGAGGATGTAGAGGCCCGGTTCAGCTTTCTCGTCGGCGGCCGAGGCGGCGAGCACCATGCCTTCGGACAGACCAAACTTCATCTTGCGCGGCGCGAGGTTGGCGACCATCACTGTGAGCTTGCCCACCAGCGCTTCGGGCTGCGGATAGGCGGACTTGATCCCGGAGAAGACGTTACGCGTTTGCGCTTCGCCCACGTCGAGCGTGAGTTGCAGCAGCTTGTCCGACCCGTCGACTGCCTTGCAATCGACGATGCGCGCGATGCGCAGATCGATCTTGGCGAAGTCGTCGATGTTGATGATGCCGTCTTCCGCGCCGTTCTCGGCCTTCTCCGACGCCCCGGCGGCTTTGTGCTTGCCCTTCGCCGCTGCCGCCTCGGCCACCGGTGCGGCCGCTTGCAGCGAGTCGCGGTTGGCCGCGAGCAACGCTTCAACCTGCTTGCCTTCGACGCGCGTCATCAAATGCTTGTAGGCGGAGATCGCCGTGTCGGCGGTGAGCGGGCGGCTCACGTCCTGCCACGCTTGCGGCGCTATGTTCAGGAAGCGCTCCACGGCCTCGGCCGTCACGGGCAGCACGGGCTTGAGGTACAGCGTGAGCAAACGGAACGCCTCGAGGCAGACCGAGCAAGCCTCGTGCAGCGCGCCGGCCTGCGCCGGATCCTTCGCCAGATCCCACGGCTTGACCGTGTCGACGTAACCGTTCACGGCGTCGGCCTGTTCCATCACCAGTCGCAGCGCCTTGCCGAACTCGCGCGCTTCGTAGTGCGCAGCGATCTGCGGGGCAACGGCGCGCAACTGGCCCAGCAGCGGCGCCTGCATGGCGTCCGGCGACACGCGACCGTCAAAGCGCTTGAGAAGGAAGCCCGCCGCGCGGCTGGCGATGTTCACGTACTTGCCCACCAGGTCGCTGTTCACGCGGGCGATGAAATCGTCGAGGTTCAGGTCGAGGTCTTCCATCGTGTTGCCCAGCTTGGCGCCGATGTAGTAACGCAGCCATTCCGGATTGAGGCCGGTGTCGATGAAGCTTTGTGCCGTGATGAACGTGCCGCGCGACTTCGACATCTTCTGGCCGTCCACCGTCAGGAAGCCGTGGGCGAACACGTTGGTCGGCGTGCGATGGCCCGAGAACTCGAGCATCGCCGGCCAGAACAACGTGTGGAAGTACAGGATGTCCTTGCCGATAAAGTGGTACTGCTCGGTTGTCGACCCTGGCTTGACCCATTCGTCGAAGTTCAGGCCGCGCTGCGCGCACAGGTTCTTGAAACTGGCGTAGTAGCCGACCGGCGCGTCGAGCCACACGTAGAAATACTTGCCCGGGGCGCCCGGGATCTCAAAGCCGAAGTAGGGCGCGTCGCGCGAGATGTCCCAATCGGCCAGCGTGGACTCGCCGTCTTCGCCGAGCCATTCCTTCATCTTGTTGGCGGCTTCGGGTTGCGCGAGGCCGGCCACCCATTTGCGCAGGAACTGCTCGCAGCGCTTGTCCGAGAGCTTGAAGAAGTAATGCGTGGATGTCTTGCGCACCGGCGTGGCGCCCGAGACCACCGAGTACGGGTTGAGCAGATCGGTCGGTGCATAGGTCGAACCACAGACTTCGCACGAATCGCCGTACTGGTCCTTGGCGCCGCATTTCGGACACTCGCCCTTGATGAAGCGATCCGGCAGGAACATTTCCTTGACCGGGTCATACGCCTGTTCGATATCGCGGGCTTCGATCAGACCCTGTTCCTTGAGGGCGAGATAGACGCCTTCGGACAATTCGCGATTTTCCTCGGAATCCGTCGAATAGTAGTTATCGAACGAGACGCCGAAGCTGTCGAAGTCGCGCTTGTGTTCCTTCCAGACGCGTTCGATCAATTGCTTGGGGGTAAGGCCTTCCTTCTCGGCGCGCAGCATGACGGGCGTGCCGTGCGTGTCGTCCGCGCCGACGTAGTAGACCTCATGGCCCTGCATCCGCATGAACCGTACCCAGATGTCGGTCTGGATGTATTCGACCAAATGGCCGATGTGAATCTGGCCATTGGCGTACGGCAGGGCGGAGGTGACAAGAATGCGGCGGGACATGAGGATCGACTGTGCGTTGAGGGAACCGGGAAAGGTCGATTCTAGCAGGCGAGGCCAGTTGACGCCCAACCGCCCGACTCGGTCAATGAATCCGGCACGGCGAGGGAGGAGCGAGAGCGGGGCCATGGCAGGCCGTTGCCGATGGCGCCGGCGACGTCTGTGGGCGGCAATCCACGATGAACCAAAAAAAAGCCGGAACCAGGTTCCGGCTTAACTAGGCACACGTAACGTCAATAACAAAGAGGAGATGGAAGCGCCCACAGTAAGCACTTCCGAAGGGTCTGAGCGATGTGACGCGGGTTTAGTTCAACCGAGGTGCCGACTTTCGATGGTGCATCGCAGCATGTTGCTCGGGCGCGTCGGCAGAACGCAGGTCCGGCGGACCGGACCCGCGATTGTGCGGCGAAATCCCAATGCCCCGTCAGGCAGAAAGCGGGGGCAGAAAGCGAAGCGTGAGGCGATCAGCCGCGCGGTGCGTGCAGCAGGATTTCGACGCGACGGTTCTGCGCACGGCCGGCGGCGGTGGCATCCGAGGCGACCGGCTGGCTCGACCCGACGCCCGTGCCGCTCATGCGGTTCATCGCGATACCGCGGCTGTTCAGATACTGGATCACGTTGGACGCGCGGTTTTGCGACAGCGGGATGTTGATGCGATCGCCGCCCGTGCTGTCGGTATGGCCCACGATGTTGGCGGTAATCCCCGGATTCTGGTTGAGCGACGCGGCGACGTCGTCGAGCACGGCGCGGAAGTTCGGTTTGATATCGGCGCGGCCGGTGTCGAACGTCACGTCGCTCGGGACGGCGACCTTGAGCGAGCCGTCCGGCTGCTCGGAGATGGTGGTGCCCGTGCCGGCCGTGTGACCGCCCAGGGTGTTCTTGATCGCGCTCCAGTTATACCCCGTCGCGCCGCCAGCGGCGGCACCCACGGCGGCGCCGATCAGCGTGCCTGTCGTGTTGCCCCCGATGAGGTTGCCCAGTCCTGCGCCCACTGCCGCACCCACACCGGTACCGACCGCCGTGTTCGTGCCCTGCGGCGTCTGGCAACCGGCCAGCATGGCGGCGGCGGTCAGGACGAGCGCGCAAGCGCGCAGAGAGTTCTTATTCATGTGAGGCTCCTTATCGATTAGCTAGCAGTCGTGAAACAACGCGTGAGCACTTCGCCGAAGCACGCGTGCGTCGCAGGGGTTTTGAACCTGCCGGCGCGCGGTCTTTTACAATAGCGCTGAGTGTCAACCGCAGGCAAGGACAGATTGCCATGCCGGCGGGTTCCCCATAACACGCGCGCCTCGCATGCTAATCGAGAGCGTGCGCCACGGATGTTACAAGTTGTTAGCGCTTGCCGGGGCTTTTCCGGCGCGCCTCGACAGAGCGAGAGACCCAAATGGAAGTCGCCCAAATCAATGAAGTGCTGCGTGGCATCGTCGATCCCGACACGGGGCTCGACCTGATCGCCGGAAAGTATGTGAAGCAGGTCGTGGCCGAGCACGGTCACGTCGGTATCCAGATCGAATTCGGCTATCCGGCGAAGAGCCAGTTCGAGGCGATGCGCACGCGCATCACCGATGCCGTGGGCAAGCTGCCCGGTGTCGAACGCGTGGCGGTCGACATCAGCCAGAAAATCGTGGCGCATGCGGTGCAGCGCGGGGTGAAGCTCCTGCCGAACGTGAAGAACATCGTGGCGGTGGCGTCGGGCAAGGGCGGCGTGGGCAAGAGCACCACGGCCGTGAACCTGGCGCTGGCGCTGGTGGCCGAGGGGGCCACCGTCGGCATTCTCGACGCCGACATCTACGGCCCGTCCCTACCCACGCTGCTGGGCATTCACGGCAAACCCGAGTCGAAAGACGGCAAGACGCTCGAACCGATGACGGCGCACGGCCTGCAAGCCAGCTCGATCGGCTTCCTGATCGAGCCGGACAATCCGATGGTCTGGCGCGGCCCGATGGTCACGCAGGCGCTCGAACAGCTACTCAACCAGACGAATTGGCACGACCTTGACTACCTGATCGTCGACATGCCGCCGGGCACGGGCGACATCCAGCTCACGCTCGCGCAGAAGGTGCCCGTCACGGGCGCGGTCATCGTCACCACGCCGCAGGACCTGGCGCTGCTCGACGCCCGCAAGGGTCTCAAGATGTTCGAGAAGGTCGGCGTGCCGATCCTCGGTCTCATCGAGAACATGAGTCTGCACATCTGCTCGAACTGTGGACATGAGGAGCCGATTTTCGGCGTGGGCGGCGGCGAACGCATGAGCCACGATTTCGACGTCGAGCTGCTGGGCAAGCTGCCGTTGGAGATGAGTATCCGCGTGCACGCCGACGCCGGCATGCCGAGCGTGGTGGGCGACCCGGACGGCCGGGTCGCGGCGCTCTACAAGGCCATTGCCCGCAAGATGGCGGTGAAGATCGCGGCGCGTCAGAAGGACATGACGAGCAAGTTCCCGTCGATCGTCGTTCAGAACACGTAAGGACGGCGCACAGGGGCCCGGGGAGCCCCGTGCGGCGCGGTGCGCGTGAAAACCTCACCGCACCGCAACAATCGCGTAAAATACGCCCAATTTTTCACGTACCACGCCCATTCAGGCCCACACATGAGCATCAAGTCCGACAAATGGATCCGGCGTATGGCCGAGGCGCACGGCATGATCGAGCCCTTCGAGCCGTCGCAGGTCCGGCAATCCCAGGACGGGCAGAAGATCGTCAGCTATGGCACGTCGAGTTACGGCTACGATATTCGCTGTGCGGCTGAATTCAAGATCTTCACAAACATCAACTCGACGATTGTCGACCCGAAGAACTTCGACGAAAAGTCGTTCGTCGACTTCTCCGGCGATGTCTGCATCATTCCGCCGAACTCGTTCGCGCTCGCGCGCACCGTCGAGTACTTCCGTATTCCGCGCAACGTGCTCACCGTATGTCTCGGCAAATCGACGTATGCCCGTTGCGGCATCATCGTGAACGTGACGCCGTTCGAGCCCGAATGGGAGGGCTATGTGACGCTGGAATTCTCGAACACCACGCCGCTGCCGGCCAAGATCTACGCCAATGAGGGCGTGGCTCAGGTGCTGTTCTTCGAATCCGACGAAGTCTGCGAGACGTCGTACAAGGATCGCGGCGGGAAGTACCAGGGACAGCGTGGCGTCACGCTGCCGAAAACCTAGCCTGCGCAGGCTTGACTCGCCACCGGTGAGCACCCGCAACGTCGCACTGCCCAAGAGCCACGGCCATGTCGGACCGTGGCTCGTTCTTTTGTCGAAGGAACGCCAATGAAATTCCGTTTTCCGATCGTCATCATCGACGAAGACTTCCGCTCCGAAAACATCTCCGGATCCGGGATTCGCTCCTTGGCGGAGGCCATCGAAGCCGAGGGCATGGAGGTCAACGGTCTCACGAGCTACGGTGACCTGACTTCGTTTGCGCAACAGGCGAGCCGCGCATCGAGTTTCATCCTGTCCATCGACGACGACGAGTTCGGCACGTTTTCGAGCGAAGCGGGCGGGGAAGGCGAGGGCGAGCTGGCGCTGGCCATCATCAACCTGCGCGCGTTCGTGCAGGAAGTGCGCCGTCGCAACCCGGACATTCCGATTTTCCTGTACGGCGAGACGCGCACGTCGCGCCACATCCCGAACGACATCCTGCGCGAGCTGCACGGCTTCATTCACATGTTCGAAGACACGCCGGAGTTCGTGGCGCGTCACATCATCCGTGAAGCCAGGTCGTACCTCGACTCGCTGCCGCCGCCGTTCTTCCGCTCGCTCACGCACTATGCGGCCGACGGTTCATATTCGTGGCACTGCCCGGGCCACTCGGGCGGCGTGGCGTTCCTCAAGAGCCCGGTGGGCCAGATGTTCCACCAGTTCTTCGGTGAGAACATGCTGCGCGCGGACGTGTGCAACGCCGTCGAAGAATTGGGTCAGTTGCTTGACCACAACGGCCCGGTGGGTGCGTCGGAGCGCAATGCGGCGCGTATCTTCAACGCCGATCATCTGTTCTTCGTGACGAACGGCACGTCGACCTCGAACAAGATCGTGTGGCATGCCACCGTGGCGCCAGGCGACATCGTCGTAGTCGACCGCAACTGCCACAAGTCGATCCTGCACGCGATCACGATGACGGGCGCCGTGCCGGTGTTTCTTACGCCGACGCGCAACCACCTCGGCATCATCGGCCCGATTCCGAAGTCGGAGTTCGAGCCGGAAGTCATTCGCGCCAAGATCGAAGCGAACCCGTTCGCGCGCGAAGTGCTGGAACGCGATCCGAACGCCAAGCCGCGTATTCTCACGATCACGCAGAGCACCTATGACGGCGTCATCTACAACGTCGAGATGATCAAGGAATTGCTGGGCAACAACATCGACACGCTGCACTTCGATGAAGCCTGGCTGCCGCACGCGGCGTTCCACGAGTTCTATCGCGACATGCACGCGATCGGCGAAGGGCGCCCGCGCTCGGCGGAGGCCACGGTCTACGCCACGCACTCCACGCACAAGTTGCTCGCCGGTATTTCGCAAGCGTCGCAGATCGTGGTGCAGGAATCGGAAGCGCGAACCTTCGACACGTATCGCTTCAACGAGGCGTACCTGATGCACACGTCGACCTCGCCGCAGTACGCGATCATCGCGTCGTGCGACGTGGCGGCCGCGATGATGGAGCCGCCGGGCGGCACGGCGCTGGTCGAAGAGTCGATCGTCGAGGCGCTCGACTTCCGCCGCGCCATGCGCAAGGTGGCGGCCGAGTATGGCGATTCGTGGTGGTTCTCGGTCTGGGGCCCGGAGCATCTGGGCGACGAGGGCACGATTCAGCGCGACGACTGGGTGCTGCGTGCCAACGAGCGTTGGCACGGCTTCGGCGATCTGGCCGACGGCTTCAACATGCTCGATCCGATCAAGGCGACGATCATCACGCCGGGGTTGGACGTGGACGGCGAGTTCGGCGAGAGCGGCATTCCCGCGGCCATCGTTACCAAGTACCTTGCCGAACACGGCATCATCGTCGAGAAGACCGGGCTTTATTCGTTCTTCATCATGTTTACCATCGGCATCACCAAGGGCCGTTGGAATTCGATGGTGACCGAGCTGCAGCAGTTCAAGGACGATTACGATCACAACCGCCCGCTCTGGCGCGTGCTGCCGGAGTTCGTGGCGCAGTTCCCGCGCTACGAGCGCATCGGACTGCGCGATCTGTGCGATCAGATCCACAGCGTGTACAAGGCGAACGACGTGGCGCGCGTGACGACCGAGATGTACCTCTCGGACATGCAGCCCGCGATGAAGCCGACCGACGCGTTCTCGAAACTGGCGCACCGCCAGATCGACCGCGTGCCCATCGACGAACTCGAAGGGCGCGTGACGAGCGTGTTGCTCACGCCGTATCCGCCGGGTATTCCGTTGTTGATTCCCGGCGAACGCTTCAACGCCGCGATCATCGAGTATCTGCGTTTCGCGCGCGACTTCAACGAACGCTTCCCGGGCTTCCATACCGATATCCACGGTCTGGTCGTCGAGGAAGTGGACGGACGCCCCGAGTATTTTGTGGATTGTGTGCGCCAGTAAGCTACGCGAGCGCGCCTGTGGCGACATCCGGCCCCGTGTGAAAGCACGGGGCTTTTTTTGTTTCAACGAAGTCGGCATGCGGATGCCCAGCGCGTGGCGGCGCGCCTTATACGCCCGTTTTTGCTGGACGCATTTCACGTATCGCGCGTTGCGAAGCGTTGTCAGACGAAAATGAGTAGCCGAATTCGAGAAATTGGCCATTAAATGGCGGAAGATGCCTGACGATCGTCGAGATGAGGCGGGGCGTACCCGATTTGTGGTTTGGCTCGAACTGCGCAAATTTGGGTGATTTCCCGTTAATTTGGGCCGATTCGGTTGCTACACTCGACGCACTTTTTTCGAGCGGGAGGATTCATGGAAACCGGACAACTGGAGTTCAGCACCTACGGCACGCTCGTCTGTGCCACGTTGGTGTTGTTGCTTGGGCGCAAGCTGGTCGAATGGATTGGGCCGCTGCGCACCTACAGCATTCCTGAACCCGTGGCGGCTGGCCTGCTGGTGGCCGTGGGCGCGTTGGCGCTGCGCCAGTTCGGGCAGGTTGAGCTGAAGTTCGACACGTCGTTGCAAACGCCGCTCATGCTTGCCTTTTTCGCGACCATCGGGCTGTCGGCCAATCTAGCGAGCCTGAAGGCCGGCGGGCGTCGCCTGGTGTTGTTCCTTGGCGTGGTGGCGGGCATGTTGATCGTACAGAACGCGATCGGCGTGGGACTTGCGTCCATGATGGGGCTGGCGCCGGGCGTCGGCTTGTTGGGCGGGTCGATTACGCTGGCGGGCGGACACGGCACGGGCGCGGCATGGGGTGACACGCTGACCGCGCGCTATGGTGTGCAGTCGGCACTGGAAATCGCGATGGCTTGCGCCACCTTCGGGCTGGTGTTTGGCGGGTTGCTGGGCGGGCCGGTCGCGCGTTACCTGGTGGGGCGTCTGGGCGCCAACGTGCCGGGCGCCGCCGCGGCGCAACAGACCACGCCGGAGGGCTTCGAGCAGCCGCACACGGTGCGGTTGATCACCGCGCAGGCGCTGATCGAAACGGTGGCGATGATTGCCATCTGTTTGCTGGGCGGCGAGGTCATTGCGCGCTGGCTGGCGGGCACGGCCTTCGAATTGCCGACGTTCGTGTGTGTGCTGTTTACCGGTGTCGTTGTGCGCAATTTGCTGTCGCTCGTGGGCTACGAGGTGTTTGAGCGCTCGCTGTCGGTGCTTGGCAATGTGAGTCTCTCGCTCTTTCTGGCGATGGCGCTCATGACCCTGCGTCTGTGGGATCTCTCGACGCTGGCGCTGCCGATGATCGTGATTCTCGTTGTGCAGGCGGTCGCGATGGCGGCTTATGCGATCTTCGTCACGTTCCGCGTCATGGGACGCAACTACGATGCGGCCGTGCTCGCGGCGGGCCACTGCGGATTCGGGCTGGGTGCGACGCCGACGGCGATCGCCAACATGCAGGCGGTGACCGAGCGTTTCGGCCCGTCGCACATCGCATTCCTGATCGTGCCGATGGTGGGGGCGTTCTTCATCGACATCCTCAACGCGATCATCATCAAGGGGTTCCTGTCGCTGCCGCTGTTCTGATGCGAGGGGCGTGACCCCGCGCGTATGTCCGTCTCGCGCGCATGAAAAATGCCACCCATCCGGGTGGCATTTTCGTTGGCGCGCGCCAGGTCGAATGACCTGGCCAGGCCGACTTACTTGGCGAGCTTCGCGCGTGCGGCGGCGATGGCGCGTTGCACTTGGGCGGGCGCGGTGCCGCCGATGTGGTTGCGGCTGGCGACCGAGCCTTCGAGCGTGAGGCAATCGAAGACATCCTCACCGACGAGCGGCGAGAACTTCTGCAACTCGGCGAGCGACAGGTCGGCCAGATCGATATCGCGATCCGAGCAGATCTTCACGGCATGCGCCACGATTTCGTGGGCGTCGCGGAACGGCAGACCCTTCTTGACGAGGTAGTCGGCCAGATCGGTGGCGGTCGAGAAGCCTTGCAGCGCGGCGTTGCGCATATTGGCTTCGCGTACCTTGATGCCCGGCACCATGTCCGCGAAGATGCGCAGCGTGTCGATCACGGTGTCGACCGTGTCGAACAGCGGTTCCTTGTCTTCCTGATTGTCCTTGTTGTAGGCGAGCGGCTGGCCCTTCATCAGCGTGAGCAGCGCGATCAGGTGGCCGTTGACGCGACCGGTCTTGCCGCGCGCGAGCTCGGGCACGTCCGGGTTCTTCTTCTGCGGCATGATCGAGCTGCCGGTACAGAAGCGGTCGGCCAGATCGATGAAGCCCACGCGCGGGCTCATCCACAGCACCAACTCTTCCGAGAAGCGCGAGACGTGCGTCATCACGAGCGCGGCGGCGGCCGTGAATTCGATCGCGAAGTCGCGATCCGACACGGCGTCGAGTGAGTTCGCGCAGACTTCTTCGAAGCCAAGCGTCGCCGCGACCCGTTCCCGATCGATCGGATAGCTCGTGCCGGCGAGCGCCGCAGCGCCCAGCGGCAGCCGGTTCACGCGGCGGCGCACGTCGAGCATGCGTTCCGCGTCGCGGCTGAACATCTCGAAGTAAGCCAGCAGGTGATGACCAAACGTCACCGGTTGTGCGACTTGCAGGTGAGTGAAGCCCGGCAGAATCGTGGCGCTGTGCTGATCGGCCAAATCCAGCAATGCCCGGCGCAGGTCGCCGAGGTGATGGCCGATGCGATCGATTTCGCTGCGCAGCCACAGTCGGATGTCGGTCGCCACCTGATCGTTACGCGAGCGGCCGGTGTGCAGGCGCTTGCCCGCATCGCCGATGAGGGCGGTCAGGCGCGCTTCGATGTTCAGGTGAACGTCTTCGAGATCCAGTTGCCACTCGAGCTCGCCACGTTCGATCTCGCCGCGAATCTGCGTCATGCCGCGCTGGATGTCGGCCAGATCCTGGGCGCTGATGATGCCTTGCGCCGACAGCATATCGGCATGGGCGAGCGACCCTTCGATGTCGAACAGCGCCAGGCGCTTGTCGAAGAAGACCGACGCCGTATAGCGCTTGACGAGTTCGGAAACGGGTTCGGAAAAGCGGGCCGACCAGGCTTCGCCTTTCTTGTGGAGTTGGGAGGTCATTGTCGTAGCTTGGCTAATCGAGGCCCATCGGGGGCAGATGGAAGCGGACCGTGGCGGAGCACGGCAAACCGGGATTATACAACCCCGGCGTTGGCCCATCGACTCGGCCGACGGCGGGTCCAGCGCGCCCCAGCCGGCGCAACATCGCCAGCGCTCAGGGCAGGGGGCCTCGGTCGGCGCAGCGTCGAGCGCGGCCGGGCCAGGACGTGCCGGTCAGTGCGTCATCGACAGCGTCCAGACGCGCGGCGGCGCCGACAGGCACAGACCCGACGTTGCCTCGTCGAACGCCGCCCGTTGCAGCGCTTCGAGCTTCGCCGTCTTGGCGATCCGCTCGCGGGCCTGATGGATGCGCGCCATGCGCGATGGATCGTCGGGCAACGCGCACAGGCGGCCGAGATCGCGCATGAGCGAAGTGCCGAGCCGGTCGAGCGCCGGACGCAAACGCGTGGCCAGATCGACAGGCTCCCCGGGCGCGCTGCCTTCGCGCTTCCAGCGGGCCAGCAAGGCCGTTTGCACCAGCTTGCCCGCCTCGATCTGCAGACGGAAGAACGTGCGTGCCTGCGCGGGCGTCAGGCCGTACTGGTTGGCCCGGTCTCCCATGCTGTCAAGCAACGCCTGCTCGCGCGGGGTGTCCTGCACCGGCTTGCCCGACGTGTATTTCGTCCGCGCAACCGCTTCGCTGATCGCCAGTCGCTCCAGAATGCCGTGCATCAGCGGGTCGAGCACGGGATCGACGATCGGCCGCGGCTTGGGTGGACTCGCGGGCGACGACGCGAGCGTTCGCGAGACAAGGCGTACGGCCAAACCGCGCACGCCGTGCGGCGCCGCAGCGAGTGCATGCGAGACGGGCGGGGGCGGGGGCGAGGACGCAGATGAGGAAAGGCCGGTGCTGGGGGTGTGAGGTGACATCTGGACGGCCGAACCCGCCTGCGCACCTGCGCAAATCAGGCCAAGCGCGGTGGCCGTGAAGCGTCTGGAGACCCGTCGTAAGCGGGTACCTCGCGCGGAGACTGTGTTGGAATCGGATTGCATGATGGATGGGCCCCCCGGCAGCCATCGAATCGAATTCCCGAAATATACCGTTCTATCGGCCCACTGTCGTTGGGGAGAATCTCAAGCGGAGTACCGCGCGGCCAACATGGCGTTTTCGGCCCATCGACGTTGTGCGCCGGCCCCGCGGACTGCGGAGCCGGCGCCGGGTCACGCCGCGAGGACGTCAGCCCGTGTTGCGCAGCCCGGCGGCAATGCCGTTGATGGACAGGTGGATGCCGCGACGCGCGCGCTCGTCCGATTCCCCCGCACGATGCCGGCGCAACAACTCGACTTGCAAGTGGTTGAGCGGATCGAGGTAGGGGAAGCGGTTCTTGATCGAGCGGGCGAGCAGCGGGTTGTCCGCCAGTCGCTCCTCGTGACCGGTGATGAGCGCGAGCGCCTGCGAGGTGCTCTGCCATTCGGCAACGATGCGATTGAACACGCGCTTGCGCAGCTTTTCGTCCGG
Organism: Pandoraea cepalis; assembly: GCF_902459665.1. Classification (GTDB taxonomy): domain Bacteria; phylum Pseudomonadota; class Gammaproteobacteria; order Burkholderiales; family Burkholderiaceae; genus Pandoraea; species Pandoraea cepalis. Next base: position 41,487 of record NZ_CABPSL010000017.1, read on the forward strand.
CACCAGTTCGGCATAACGCGACGCCACGGCCAGATCGGTCTTGGCGAGCACCATGTCCATGTTCGAGAGCAGCGTCGCGAAGAACGGCCAGCGCTTGACCATCTGACGCAAGGTATCGAGACGCTTTTCGCGACCTTCGGCGTCGGCCTTCGCGGCTTTACCTTGCCCGCCGTCGAGAAATGCCTGCACGGCGCTGCCGAAGCCGTACCAGCCGGTGATGAGCAGACGGCACTGGCCCCACGAGAAGCCCCACGGAATCGCGCGCAGGTCTTCGATACGACGGTTCTTCGGATCCGAGAACTTGCGCGAGGCGGGACGCGAGCCGATGTTGAGCTCGGCGATTTCCGCGATCGGGGTGGCCGAGAAGAAGTAGTCGGTGAAGCCCGGCGTCTCGTAGACGAGGTCGCGATACGCGGCGAAGGCCGTGTCCGAGAGCGTCTGCATGACCTGCTCGTAGGCGGCCAGACGCGGCGGCTGGTTGCGGCTCGGCAGCAGCGTGGCTTCGAGCGTGGCCGCCACGATGGTCTCCAGGTTGCGCCGCCCGATCTCCGGGTTGGCGAACTTGCTCGCAATGATCTCGCCTTGCTCGGTCAGACGAATCTGCCCCTTCACCGTGCCCGGCGGTTGCGACAGGATGGCCTGATAGGTCGGGCCGCCGCCACGCCCCACGGTGCCGCCGCGGCCGTGGAACAGGCGCAGGCGAATGCCTTTCTCTTCGAACAGATGGACCAGTGCGAGTTCGGCCTTGTACAACTCCCAGTTCGACGTGAGGAAGCCGCCGTCCTTGTTGCTGTCGGAGTAGCCGAGCATGACTTCCTGCTCGCCGCCTTGCTGCGTGACCACCTCGGACATGCCGGGGATGTCGAAGAACGCGCGCATGATGACCGGCGCATTGCGCAAGTCGGCAATCGTTTCGAACAGCGGGATGACCATCGCACCGACCTTGGGCTCGATAGCTTTCGCGCCGTTGCCGCCAAGCGCGCCCTGGAAGAGGCCGGTCTCCTTTTGCAGCAGCATGACTTCCACCAGATCGCTCACGGTTTCCGTATGCGAAATGATGTAGTTGCGCACTGCGCGGGGTCCGAAGCGGGCGCGGATGTCGCGCGCCGCGGCAAACACGGCCAGCTCGTCGCGCGTGCGCTGCGAGTAGTCGAGATAGGGCGAGAACAACGGGCGCGGCTCGCGCAGTTCGCGCAGCAGCAGGGCGAGCTTCTGGTCTTCGTCGAGCTTCGCGTAATTCGCTTCGATGCCCGCCTTGGCGAACAACTCGGCGATGACGGCTTCGTGAATGTCCGAACTCTGGCGCAGGTCGATGCTGGCCAGATGGAAGCCGAACACCTCGGCGGCACGCACGAGCGGCCCGAGACGTTGTGCGACCAGGGCACCGCCATGATGCGCCATGAGCGATGCGACCACCGTATTCAGATCCGAGATGAATTCGCTCGCGTCGAGATACGGGCTGGCGCGACCGACCGCGACGCGATGGGGCACATGGCCGACCCATTCGCGCGCCGTGGCGGCCAGACGCGCGTACACGCCGATGAGCGCGCGTCGATAGGGCTCGTCGGTACGGTGTGGCGAATCGTCGGGCGAGCGGCGCGCAAGCGTGAGCAGCGCGTCGCTGGCGCCGGCGAGCAGTTGCGAGACGGACAACTCCGCGCCCAGCAAGTGCACCTGTTCGAGGTAGTGCGCGAAGATTTCGGTGGCCTGGCTTGTGATCGCCAGTTGCAGCGTTTGCGCCGTGACGTTCGGGTTGCCGTCGCGATCGCCGCCGATCCAGCTACCCATCTGCAGGAAGCGGCCGAGGCCTTCGGCGCGCACGGCGGGCACGGCGTCGTGCAGTTCGGCGCTCACGTCGTCGTACAGGGCGGGAATCTCGGAGAGGAACGTGCTGCGGTAGTACGACAGCGCGTTCTCGATTTCATCGGCCACCGTCAGGCGCGAACTGCGCAGCATGCGCGTCTGCCAGAGCGTGGTGACGTAGGCACGCATGGATTCGGTGTTGCGCGAGGCCTCACGCTCGGTGAGGGCGTCGTCGCGATGCGCGAGTAGACGGGCAATTTCGCGCTCGGCGTCGAGAATGCTCTTGCGCTGGACTTCGGTCGGGTGGGCGGTGAGCACCGGCACGATGAGCGCGCTCGCGAAGAACGCCTGCAGCGTGGCGGGATCGGCAAGGCCGGCGTCTTTCAGGCTTTGCAGCGCGGCGCGCAGGCTGCCCGGCTGGGCCCGGCTGCCGGCGAGCGCGTGCACGCGACGGCGGCGGTTGTGATGGCGGTCCTCGGCGATGTTCGCCAGATGCGAGAAGTAGCTGAACGCGCGCACCACCTCGATGGCTTGCTCATTGGTCAGACCGTTGAGCAATGCGCCCAGCGCGCGGGCGGCGCTGCGGTCGCCCTCGCGGTGAAAGCGCACCGCATTCTGGCGAATGGTCTCGACCAGATCGAACGCGTCGCTGCCTTGTTGCTCGCGCAGCACGTCGCCCAACAGGCGGCCCAGGAAGCGGATGTCCTCGCGCAGCGGGGCGTCCTTGTCTTCACGCGAGCGGCGGGCCTTGCCCTTGGCCGGCCCATCTGCCGCCAGGCGGGAAGTGGATGGGGCCGCGGCTGCTGCCTTCGCGGGGGAAGTCTTGCCGACCGACTTGGCGAGGCCCTCTTGCGGGGCTTTTACCTTTGCGCTGCTCTTCATGTCGCTCCTCTCACGACCCGCCGTTCGGGCCGGTCAAGCGTGTTACCATTTTTTCTTTTGGTCTTCACGCGGTTGCTGAATGAACTTCGCTGCTCCTGAAACCCTGGTGATCGCTTCGCGCGAGAGCCGGCTCGCCATGTGGCAAGCCGAACACGTGCGTGACGCGCTGCACAAATTATATCCGCAGTGTCGCGTGAGTATCCTCGGAATGACCACTCGCGGTGACCAAATTCTCGATCGCTCGCTCGCGAAGGTCGGCGGCAAGGGGCTATTCGTCAAGGAACTCGAACTTGCCCTGGCCGATGGACGGGCCGATCTCGCCGTCCATTCGCTCAAGGACGTGCCGATGCAACTGCCCGAAGGCTTCACGCTGGCCGCGGTGCTAGAGCGCGAGGATCCCTGCGACGCCTTCGTGAGCAACGACTACGACAGTCTCGATGCACTGCCCGCCGGGGCGGTGGTCGGCACGTCGAGCCTGCGCCGTGAAGTGAGTCTGCGTGCCCGGTATCCGCACCTGTTGGTGGCGCCGTTGCGGGGCAACCTCGATACGCGTCTGGGCAAGCTCGACCGGGGCGATTTCGCCGCAATCATTCTTGCGGCGGCCGGTCTCAAACGCCTGGGATTGGGCGAGCGCATTCGCGCCACGCTCGCGCCGGAGGTGAGCCTGCCGGCCGCCGGGCAGGGCGCGCTGGGCATCGAAGTGCGCGCAGGACGTCCCGAAATGCTGCAATGGCTCGCCGCACTTCACCACGGCCACACCACGCTGGCCGTGAGCGCCGAGCGCGCCGTTTCGCGTGCGCTGGGGGGCTCGTGCCAGGTGCCGCTGGGCGCGTTTGCCGAATTTACGCCGAAGGGCGACCTGACACTGCGCGCTTTCATTGCGTCGACGGACGGCGCGACGGTGCTGCGCGCTCAGGGCGCGGCCAATGTCGCCGAAGGCGACGTGGCCGGCGCCGAGGCGCTCGGGAAGCGGGTCGCGCAGGAACTGATCGATGCGGGAGGCTTGGCGCTGGTGCCGCCGCCCGAGCCCAAGGATCCTCCCGCTTGAGCCCGCGCGCGCCGGCCTTGCCGCCCGCCGCTGGCGTTGCGCCAGCGTCCGTCTGCGGGCGCCTTGCCGGTGGGGCAATGCCGCCTCGCTCGCCGTGCGCCATCCTGACGCGCCCCGACGGACAAGCCCATGCGCTTGCCCGCGCGTTGCGCGCAGAAGGCATCGACACGCTGGCATTCCCGCTGCTGCACATTGCCGCGCAGGCCGACCCGGACACGTTGGCGGCGCTTGATCGCGCATTGCGCTCGCTGGCGTCCTACGCGCTGGCGGTGTTCGTCTCGCCCAACGCCGTGACGCATGGCCTGGCTCGGCTGGCGCTTCTGGCATCCCTCGATCATCGAACGAGCGACGACCGCACCGATGTCGGCATCCACGTGGGCGACTTGTGGCCCGCGGCATTGCCGGTGGCCGTGGTCGGCCCAGGGAGTGCGCAGGCGCTGGCCGACGCCGGCATCGCCGCGCCACGACATCGGGTGATCGTGCCGCCGGGCGGTCCGGCGGCACGGTTCGACTCGGAAGCGCTCCTCGCGCAACTCGACCTCGCTTCGCTGGCAGGGCGCCGCGTATTGATCGTGCGGGGCGACGGCGGTCGCGAACTGCTGGCCGACACCTTGCGCGCCCGTGGCGCGCAGGTGGACCTCGTCAGCGCCTACACGCGTCGTGCGCCCGCGCCGGACGCCGCCGCGTGGGCCGCGCTGGAAGCCCGGCTGGCTTCGCCGGAGCGTTGCGCCTGGGTGCTGACCAGCTCCGAGGCAGTGCGTCATCTGGCCACGCAGCTCGCTGCGCGCTACGGCACGCGCGATGGCATCCACACGCCGGGCACCCCGCAGGTGCTGGCCCAAATCCTGGCGGCGCGGTGCTTTACGTCGCATGTACGCATCGCAGATGCCGCGCGGGCTGCGGGGTTTGATAGGATTACGCAATGCGCGCCCGGCGACGAGAACTTGTTGGCGGCACTCAAAACATGGGCGGATCCCATTCAAGTCAAAGCATGACGACAGATAATCGCGTTCCCGAGTCTTCCCAGAACCCGTCGGCGTCGACCGGCCCGGCGGCGTCGAATGCAACCACGGCCGGCGGTGCCCCCTATGGCACGACGGGGAGTCCGCCCGCATGGCAGCCGCCCGAGCCGCCGCCTCGGCGTCGAGGGTCGGGGGCCGCGCTGCCCTGGCTGCTCTTCGTGCTCGTGTCGGCCGGGGCCGGCATCGGCGGCTGGTCGCTGAACCAGAAGCTCGACCGCGTGCAGCAGGAAATGGCGCGCCGTCAGCAGACGGGCGACGCACAGGTCATGCAGGCGCAGGTGCGAACGGCGCAGGCACTCGACAATCAGCGCGATCTGCAAAACCGGCTCACGGCGCTCGAAGGGCGGGTGTCCGATTCGCGCAGCCAGCAGGCCGCACTCGAACAGCTCTATCAGGATCTGGCGCACAACCGAGACGAATGGGTGCTCGCCGAGACCGAACAGATCGTCACGAGTGCGAATCAACAATTGCAGCTCACCGGCAACGTTCGCGGCGCGCTGATTGCGCTGGAGGGTGCCGATGCTCGCCTGGCGCGCTCCGGCGCACCGCAGCTCGCGGGCGTGCGCGACGCGTTGAAGAAAGACATCGACCGGCTCAAGGCCGTGCCGGCGGCCGATTTGCCGCAACTGACCGGCAAGCTCGATCAGGCGATTGCCATGGTCGACACGTTGCCGTTGCAGGCCGAGGAGCGGCGCGTCGACCCGACGTCGACGGCGGGGGGCGCGGCCGGTGCGGGCAGCGTGAGCGAAGCGGGCTGGATCGCGACGTGGCATCGCCTGTCCGCGGAGATGCTGGGCAGCCTCAAGCAACTGGTGCAGGTCCGCCGGTTGGACGACCCGGACGTCATGCTCGTGGCGCCGGAGCAGGGCGCGTTCCTGCGGGCGAATCTCAAGCTGCGCCTGCTCAATGCGCGACTGGCGCTGCTTGCGCGCAACGCGTCTGCTGTGCATAGCGACGTGGTGGTCGCGGAGGCCGCGCTCGATAAGTATTTCGACGCCAAGTCGCGTCGCATCGCCGCCGTGAAAACGTTGCTCGACCAGGTCGACGCGGGTTCGCGCACGATCGAACTGCCGACCCTTGACGCCAGCCTGACCGCCATCGGTCAGGTCAAGGACGTCAAGGACAAGCCGTAAGGAGCCGGGCATGCGAGGACTGATCTGGTTGACGCTCCTGTTCGCCGTCGCCGCCGGCTTTGCCGTGCTGGCGACATTCAATCACGGACAGGTGGTGATGCTCGTGCCACCGTACCGTGTGGACGTATCGCTGAACCTTTTTGTGCTGGCGTTGCTGGCCTTGTTCGTTGCGCTGTACGTCGTCATTCGTATTCTGCGCAACATCTACAAGATGCCGGAGCGCGTGGCCGCTTACCGCAATCGCCAACGCAGCCGTCGCGCGAACATCGCGTTGCGCGATGCCGTGGCGAATCTCTTCGCGGGTCGCTACACGCGGGCGGAGAAAGCGGCGCGCGAAGCTGCCGAGCAGGACGACAATCGCGGCGTGGCGGCGATCATCGGGGCGCGCGCGGCGCATCGTATGCGCGAGTTTGCGCGTCGCGACAGCTGGCTGGCCGAAGCGCAGGGGGCGAACCTCGAAGAGGCGCGTCTGTTGCAGACGGCGGAGTTGCGCGTCGATACCCGTGATGCGGAAGGGGCGCTCGAAGCCCTGACCGAGATGCGGGCGCAGGGCGCGCGCCGCATGCAGGCGCAGTTGGTCGCCCTGCGGGCACATCAACACCTGAAGCATTGGCCCGAGGTCCTGGCGCTGCTCAAGGTGCTGGAAAAGCGCGAAGCGCTGCATCCGGCGCTGGCGGCCAAGCTCAAGCAGACGGCCAGCGAGGGCATTCTGCGCGATCACCGCCACGATGCCGACGCGCTGCTCAAGTGCTGGAATGAATTGCCGGCCGATGCGCGTACGTCGGCGCGCATCGCCGATGTCGCGGCGGAGTTGCTGATTTCGCTCGACCGCCTGCGCGAGGCGCGCGATATCGTCGAGGCCGCGCTGGCCGAGCACTGGGACCCGCGCCTGCTGCGCCGCTATGCCGATTGTGCCGGCGGCGATGCCCTGCCGCTCATCCAGAAGGCCGAGGCGTGGCAGCAGCGACATCCGAACGATCCCGATCTGCTCTTCGCACTGGGCAAGCTATGCCAGCACCAGCGGCTGTGGGGCAAGGCGCAGACGTTCCTCGAAGGGGCACTGCGTCATACCGACGACCGGCATCTGCAACAGCGCGTGCATCTGGCGCTGGCGCAACTCTTCGAGGGGCTCGAACAGATGGAACTGGCCAACCGCCACTATCGGGCCTGCGCGAGCGCGTAAATGGCTGGCGGGCGAGCCGTCAGGCTCGCATCGTCATTCGATGGCCGTTGCTTCGTTCCCCGAACTCTGACGTAACGGCAGTTCCGGCAAGCGGCCGAGCGCGACGATGGCCAGCGCGGCAATGAGGGCGCTACCGCCGAAGAAGGCGCCGAAGGCGAGCCGGACATGATCTTCCATCCCGGGCGGTGCGCCGCCTGGGCGAAGGAAGTCGGTCAGTTCGCGCGGTGCGCCGCCGTCTGCCGAGACCAACAGCCCGACGATGAGCGCGCCGAACATCGCGACGCCGATCATCCCGCCGAGCGCCCGGAAGAACGCGTGTGCGGCCGTCGCAATGCCGATGTCGCGCGGTGCGACGGCATTTTGCGTCGCCACGGTCATCACCGGCATGGCCGAGCCGAAGCCGATCCCCACCAGTCCGAGACACAGCCCCACGACCCAGAGCGGCAGTGACTGCACGCCGAGCGCAATCGTCGTCAGTCCCAGCAACGCCACGGGCAGGCCGATCTGTGGCGGACGCTTGTAATGCCCCGTCGCGCGCATGTAATGTCCCGCGCTGAGCGCCCCCACCACGATGCCCAGCAACGGCAGGATCAGCATCAGCCCCGAACGGCTGGCCGATTCGCCGCGCTGCAACTGAAGATAAAGCGGCACGTAGATCCCGATACTGATGTTGACCATCATCACAAGCACGGCCATCGTCGATGTCATCCGGAACACCGGATTGGCAAGCAACGCCACCGGTAGCAATGGCTCGCGCACCGCCCGCTGGTGACGCAGGAAGATCGCCGCCACGATCACGCTCGCGGCGAGCAGGCCTGCGATGGGCATCGACACCCAGGCGTAGCGATGTCCGCCCCACGTGAGCGCCAGCAGCAGGCAGACGGTCGCGGCGATGAGCAGCGCCGACCCGAGATAGTCGATGCTGGGTTTGCCCTCGCGACGGGGCAGGTGGCGCAGTGCGCGGTCGCTCAGGTAGATGGCGAGCAGGCCGAGCGGGAGATTGATCCAGAAGATGAGCGTCCAGTTCAGGTACTGAGCGAATACCCCGCCGGTGATGGGACCCGCCACGCCGGAGACGGCGAACATGCCGGAGATATATCCCTGATATCGGCCGCGCTCGCGCGGCGAGACAATATCCGCGATCACGGTATTGGACAGCGCGATGAGGCCGCCCCCGCCCAGCCCCTGCACGCCGCGCGCCACGATCAGCGCAAGCATGCTCGGCGCCAGCGCGCACAGCACCGACCCCACGAGGAAAACGGCCACGCTCACGGCGATGACGACGCGTCGTCCGAACAGATCGGACAGCTTGCCGACGATCGGGGTGATGGCCGTGGATGAGAGCAGATAAGCGGTGACGACCCACGACACGGCGTCGAAGCTACCGAGGTCTCGGGCGATGGTCGGCAGGGCGGGCGCGACGATGGTCTGGTCGAGCGAGCCCAAAAACATGATGAGCAGCAGGCCGGAGAGGATCGACTTGACCTCGGTGGGGGTGAGCGAGACGCCGGCCGGCGTCGTCTGAGAGTCGTTGGCGGGCATGCGGATCTTTGGGAGCAAAAAACAGGCCGTCCCGGCAAGGACGGCCTTTTCGATGCGAAATATATTACTCCCAACGGATGGCCACGGTGGCGACCCGGCCAGCGGCCCCATGGCGGGGCGGTCTTGCCCGGCGAGATGCGGTTTCGTCAGCCGATCCCGCCGTACCCGTCATTGGTTGACGAGCCGCGCGGGCACGGCCAGCGTAAGCAGTCCGCCCAAAATCATGAAGATCGTGAGCAGGAACATGCCGCTGTTGGTGCTGTGCGTGGCGTCCTTGAGAAAGCCGATCAGGTACGGGCCCACGAAACCGGCCAGATTGCCCAGCGAGTTGATCATCGCGATACCGGCCGCGGCGGCGGTGCCGCCCAGAAAGGCCGTGGGCAGGCTCCAGAACAGCGGTAGCACGATCATGATGCCCATCGTGGCCAGCGTCAGGGCGACCATGGCGAGCTGGGTGTTGTGGCTCCAGGTCGTCGACAGGAACAGGCCGATAGCGCCAACGAACGCCGGAATTGCAATGTGCCAGCGACGCTCGCCGCGCAGATCGGAGCGACGCCCGACCACGACCATCGCGATCACCGAGAAGAAATACGGAATCGCCGTAAGCAGGCCGATTTGCAGCGGATCGGTCACGCCCGTGCCCTTGATGATCGTCGGCAGCCAGAAACCAACACCGTACAGGCCGATCACGAACGAGAAGTAGATCAGGCTCATCATCCACACGCGGGGGCTGGAGAACACCCGGCGCAGCGGCAGGTCTTCCTTGCTGAGCACATCGCTGGCGATGTTGCGCTCGAGCATCGACTTCTCGGCATCGTTGAGCCATTTGGCGTCGCGAATGCGGTCGTCGAGCACGACCAGCACGATCAGCCCGATCACCACCGACGGGATCGCTTCGATCAGGAACATCCATTGCCAACCGGCAAGGCCATTCACGCCGCTCATATCCTTGAGGATCCAGCCCGAAAGCGGTCCGCCGATCAGGCCGGACAACGCCACGGCCGTCATGAACCAGGCGGTCATGCGTCCGCGCCGCGAGGCCGGATACCAGTAGGTGATGTACAGGATGATGCCGGGGAAGAAACCCGCCTCGGCCACGCCGAGCAGGAATCGCATGATGTAGAACATCTGTGGCGAGGTGACGTACATCGTCGCGCCCGAGATGATGCCCCACGAGATCATGATGCGCGCGATCCACACGCGGGCGCCTACGCGATGCAGGATCACGTTGCTTGGCACTTCGAAGAGGAAGTAGCCGAAGAAGAAGATGCCCGCGCCGAGACCGAACACGGTCTCGGAGAATTGCAGGTCGCCGACCATCTGCAGCTTGGCGAAGCCGACGTTGACCCGGTCGAGATACGCGACCACATAGCACAGCAGTAGAAACGGAATCAGCCGCCAGCCGACCTTGCGGTAGGTGGCCGCTTCAAAGTCGGCCGACGACGCATCGGTCATGGGCGAGGGGGGCGTGGGAACGCTGTTCATACGGAAGCTCCTCCGGTTTGACGTGGTGTTGTCTGTCGTTATGGTGTGAGTGCGACAACTACGGGATTACCGACTGCAAAAACGATGGGTCGATCAAATGCAGCGTCCGCCGTCGACCTCCAGGCACACGCCGGTGATGAATGCGGCGTCGTCGCTGGCGAGGTAGAGACAGGCGTTGGCAATGTCCTGCGGCGTGGAGAAGCGCCCGAGCGGAATCCCGGCGAGGAATTTGGCGCGGTTCTCGGGGGTGTTCGGCACGCCCATGAATTCGGCAGTCAATCCGGTATCGCCGATGACGGGGTTGACGCAGTTCACGCGGATGTTCTTCGGGCCGAACTCGGCGGCCATGGCCTTGCTCGCGGTAATCACGGCCCCTTTGCTGCCGTTGTACCAGACGAGTCCCGGACGTGGTCGCACACCCGCCGTCGACGCGATGTTGATCATCACACCGGCGCCGCGCTGCAGGAAGTACGGCATGACCGCGCGCGCACTCCAGAAAATGCTCTTGACGTTCACGGCATAGACGCGATCGAACTCGGCTTCGGTGACTTCGAGCAGTGGCTTGTTGCGATGCGTGGTGCCCGCATTATTGACCACGATGTCGAGATGGCCGAAGCGCGTGACGGCTTCGCCCAGCAGGGTGACGTGATCGTCCTCTCGGGACACATCGCCGCATACGAACGCCGCGCGCCCACCGGCCTTGGCGATGTCCGCGGCCACGCGCTCTCCGGCCTCGCGGTTCAGATCGTTCACGATGACGGCGGCGCCTTCGCGCGCAAACGTCTTGGCAATGCCCTCGCCGAAGCCGGAACCGGCGCCCGTGACGATGGCCACTTTCTCTTGCAAACGCATGCCTTGTCTCCTGAAGTGCCTGGGGATGGCGAAGCGTCGGACACAGGGCGTGCGCTCGATGCTTCGCCGCGATCTAGATCAGGGGGTGTGCAGCCGGTCCTGCGAATCAACCGTGCCGGATGGCCACGGTCTTGAGTGTCGTGAAGCCATAGAGAGCTTCGAAGCCCTTTTCGCGTCCGTGGCCGGAGTGCTTCCTCCCGCCGAACGGCAGCTCCACGCCGCCGCCCGCGCCGTAGTTGTTGATGAAGACCTGTCCCGCGCGAATGTCGCGTGCCAGGCGCATCTGGCGTGCGCCATCGCGCGTCCAGACTCCGGCGGCCAGACCGTAGGGCGTGCCGTTGGCCAGCCGCACGGCGTCGGCCTCGTCAACAAACGGCATGGCGGCGAGCACCGGACCGAACACTTCCTCGCGGGCGAGGCGATGGGCGGCGGGAACGTCGCGCAGGAGCGTGGGGGCCTGATAGAACCCGGTTTCCGGTGCACTGCCGACGACTTCGCCCTGCGACATCACCGCAATGCCATCGTGCTGCGCTTCGGACAGGAAGTCCCACACGCGTTGCTGCTGGCGCGCACTGATCAGCGGGCCGAGATCGAGATCGTCCTGCGACGGTCCCACGCGCAGATGTGCGAACGCCTCGGCCAGACGCGCGAGCAGGCGCTCGTAGGCGTCGCGCTCGATGAGCAGACGGCTGCCGGCGGAGCACGTTTGTCCGGCGTTCTGCACGATGGCATTGACCACGACGGGCAGCACGGCGTCCATGTCGGCGTCGGCGAAAACGATCTGCGGCGATTTGCCGCCGAGTTCGAGCGTGACGGGCGTATGGTTTTCCGCGGCCATCTGCGAGATCAGCGTGCCGGTCGCTGGCGAGCCGGTAAACGAGATGTGATCGATGCCCGGATGCCGCGCGAGCGACGCACCCGCCTCGGCGCCGTATCCGGTCACGATATTGAGCGCGCCCGGCGGCAGCCCGGCGTCGATCGACAGCTCGGCGACGCGCAGCAATGACAGGCAGGCGTCTTCGGCCGGCTTGACAACGCAGGCGTTGCCTGTCGCGAGGGCCGCCGCCACGCTGCGTCCGAAGATCTGCAGCGGGTAGTTCCACGGAATGATGTGACCGGTCACGCCGTGCGGCTCGCGCACAGTCAACACGGTGAAGCCGGGCTGGTAGGGGATTGTCTCGCCGTGCAGCTTGTCGGCGGCCCCGGCGTAGAACTCGAAATAGCGCACGATGGCGGCGGCATCGGCGCGCGCCTGCTTGAGCGGCTTGCCGGTGTCGCGCGCTTCGAGCTGTGCCAATGCCTCGTGATGTTGGGCCAGCACGTTCGCCATTGCGTAGAGTACGCGGCCCCGCTCGGCGGCGCTGGTGCGGCCCCAGTCGCCGTCGAAGGCCGAGCGCGCCGCTCTCACGGCGCGGTCGATGTCCTCGGCGTCGCCGCGGGCGATCTGGCTAAAGACTTGTCCGTCGGAAGGATCAACAACGGGAATCGTCGGGCTCTTCGCGGGAGCGACCCATTGGTTGCCGATGAAGTGTGTAGCTTCGGGCATGACAACGTCACCTCGTGTGGGGGTGGCCCTCATTATCACTTAACTCGCGAGGGCGTTGACCGTCGCATGCGTCACATCCGCACAAACACCTAAATTGATCGCATAGTAATTAAAGAGATTTTATTGCAATTTTTTATCACCTATCCTTGATCGTAATGAATCGCCAGACGGACATCTGGCGTACCCCCATCGCTCGCCGCCTGCGCTTCTGCGCGCCGTGGCGACAACGTCGAACGGAAGTATTCAGGAGTCCGCAGGCAATGAACGACGCAGTGACGCGTGAAACACTGATCCCTCGGTTGCGAGACGCGCTGGGCGCCCAGGCCGTGCTCAGCGATGCGCCCGATACCGCCGGTTACACGGAGGACTGGCGGGGCCGTTACCGGGGCGAGGCGCTGTGTGTCGTGCTGCCCTCGACCACCGCGCAGGTGAGCGATGTCGTCAGGCTGTGCGCCGCCGCGGGCGTGCCGATCCTGCCGCAGGGCGGCAACACGAGCCTGTGCGGCGGGGCGGTGCCGCCAACCGACGGCCCGGCGCCTGTCATTCTGAACCTGGCGCGCATGCGTCGCGTTCGGCAGGTCGATGCGGCCAACGGGTCGATGGTCGTCGAAGCCGGGTGCATCCTGAAAACTGTGCAGGAGACGGCGGCTGGCGTCGGACGCCTGTATCCGGTGAGCCTCGGCGCCGAAGGGTCGTGTCAGATTGGCGGCACGCTCTCGACCAATGCGGGCGGCACGAGCGTGCTGCGCTATGGCAACACGCGCGAGAACGTGCTGGGGTTGGAAGTCGTGCTGGCGGACGGGTCGGTATGGGAGGGACTGCGCGCGCTTCGCAAGGACAACACCGGTATCGATCTCAAGCATCTGTTCATCGGCGCGGAGGGCACGCTGGGCATCATCACGGCCGCCGCGCTCAAGCTGCATCCGTTGCCCACGCAGCATGCACTCGCGTGGTTTGCGCCGCGCGATCCCGCCGCCGCGCAACAGATTCTCGGTAGGTTCCAGAGCGCTTGCGGCTCACGCCTGTCGGCCTTTGAAATCATGAATCGTCACCAGCTCGATCTGGTGCTGGCCAACGTGCCGAATCGCCGCAATCCGCTCGCGCACGCGCATGCCTGGCATGTGCTGGTCGAGCTGAGCGACACGCGCGACGCCGAAGGGCTCGAAGCCGTGCTGACGCAGACGCTGGGCGAGGCCATCGAGCAAGGGCTGGTCGAAGACGCCGTCATCGCGGCGAACGACACGCAGCGCGCCGATCTCTGGGAAGTACGCCACAGCGTGAGCGAAGCCAACAAAAAGACCACCGTCGGGCTCACGACGGATTGCGCCGTGCCAGTGTCGAGCGTGTCCGAATTCATCGATGCCGCCACGCGCGCCGTGCACGCCGTCGTGCCGGGGCTCGACATCGCCATCGTCGGCCATATGGGCGACGGCAACGTGCACTTCATCCCGATGTTCTCGTTTGCCGCGTGGGCGGCGCTTGCCGACAGTGCGTCGATGGCCGACACCCTGCGCGCCTGTGTGAACGACGTGGCCGCACGGCTGGCCGGTACGTTCAGTGCCGAACATGGCGTCGGGCAGACGGGCTTGCCGCTCATGCAGCGCTACAAGGCGCCGGCCGAACTCGCCCTCATGCGCACCGTGAAGGCGGCGCTCGACCCCCGGCAGTTGTTCAATCCGGGACGTCTCGTTCCCTGAGTCATTTCACGCATTGCTGTTTGTTGTGCCATAACCGCGCGCGCGGCGGCTGTGCCCAAGTCGCACACCGTCGCCGCGCCCACCCTCCCAGTCAAGACCGGAGACCAAGATGAAACGCAAGCCCTTCGCAAGCCCGCTCGATACCGTTGACCTCGCTGACACCCACGCCGACAACGACGCTGCGTCGCTCGCACAGCCGGGCCGCCGCACGGCCATGAAGACGGCGCTCGTAGGTGCCGCCGCCGTGGCGTTCCCGTTCGTGTGGACGTCCTCGCGCGCCGCCACCAAGCGCATCGTCGTGCGCGACGATGGCGGCATCTACAACAAGGCGTACGACGCCGTGTTCTACAAGCCGTTCGCCAAGGCGACGGGCATCGAGGTCGTGGGCGTGCAGGCCAACGCGGAGCCGACCGCGCAGATCAAGAGCATGGTCGAGGCGGGCAGCTACACGTGGGACATGGCCAAGATCAGCCAGCCCGCGATTCTGCTGCTGACCGGGGGCGGCAAGGAGTACCTGGAGCGACACGGTCTCGAGTCGGACCCCGTCATCGCGAAGATTCCCTCGCAGTACATGTCGCCGTTCGGCGTGGGGACCAACATTTACTCGACGGTGCTCGCTTATCGCACCGATGCGTTCAAGGGCCGCAAGGCACCGGCGTCGTGGGCCGATCTGTGGAACGTGAAGGATTTTCCGGGCCGTCGCGCCATCCGCAAGTACCCGTTCGACACGATCGAAGAAGCGCTGCTGGCCGATGGCGTGGCGCCTGCGTCGGTCTATCCGTGCGACTTCGACCGCGCATTCAAGAGCCTGGACAAGATTGCGAAGCATGTGGACGTGTGGTGGACCACTGGCGCACAACTCGAACAGATGCTGGGCTCTGGCGAAGTCGACATGGTGGCCACGTGGGCCTCGCGCGCGCAGTCGGCGCAGGCCAACGGCGCGCCCGTGGAGATCGTGTGGAACCAGAACATCTGGGGGTGTGACAACTGGTCGATCCTCAAGGGCACGCCGAATGCCGGTGCTTGCCGCGAGTTCATCAAGTTCGTGAGCGATCCGAAGCGTCAGGCCGAACTGACCAAGTTCTTCCCGGCCGGGATGACGCAGCCCGAGGCGTTCAACTACGTCAAGCCCGAGATTGCAAAGCACTGCCCGACGTTCCCCGAGAACATGAAGAGTGGCGTGCAGATCAACGCGAAGTTCTGGCAGCAGAACCAGAGCGTGGCGCTCGAGCGTTTCAACCGTTGGATCCTGACCTGATCCTCACCTGCTGTTCCGTTTCATGCATTCTAGGGTGCTGATCTCATGACCGTTGCCAATCTCCAAGTGTCGGGTCTGTCCAAGCGCTACGGCGATTTCGTCGCGCTTGCCCCGACCGACCTCGATGTCGCCCAGGGCGAATTCCTGACCTTGCTCGGCCCAAGCGGCTCGGGCAAGACCACCTTGCTCTCGCTCATCGCGGGTCTGTCGCAGCCCGATGCGGGCGCCATCCGCATCAATGGGGCCGATGTCACGTACGGCGCGCCGTACGAGCGCGACATCGGTATGGTGTTTCAGAACTACGCGCTGTTCCCGCACATGACCGTGGCGGAGAACATCGCATTCCCGTTGCAAATGCGTCGCACCGACGCACAGGCCGCTCGCAAGATGGTCATGAACGCGCTGGAGATGGTGCATCTGCCGCATGTGGCAGAGCGCTATCCGCGCGAACTCTCGGGGGGGCAGCAGCAGCGCATCGCCCTCGCGCGTTGCATGGTCTACCGGCCGTCGATCATTTTGATGGACGAGCCGCTGGGCGCGCTCGACAAGAAATTGCGCGATCACATGCAGCTCGAGATCAAGCGTATTCACCGCGAACTCGGCACCACCATCGTGTACGTGACGCACGATCAGGAAGAAGCGATGACGATGTCCGATCGCATCTGCCTGATGAACGCCGGGGAAATTGCGCAACTGGGCACGCCGGACGACCTGTATTTCCGTCCGTCGAGCGTGTTCGTGGCCGATTTCCTCGGGGAGTCCAACCTGCTCGACGCCACCGTGCTTGAGCGCGCGGGCGATCAGGTGCGCGTGGCGATGCCGGGCGTGGAAGGTGCGCAGGGCGCCAGCGCGATGGTCTATGACCCCATGGTCGAGCCGGGCCGTGCGGTCAAGCTGCTGCTGCGTCCGCAGAACCTGCACATCCACGATGGCGCCGTCGGCGGCGATGGCGCGCACCGCGATGGCGTGGCGACGATCTCGGCGAAGCTCACCGACATCATGGTCACGGGCGGCATGACGAAGCTGTACCTGCAGTCGTCGGTGATGGGCGGGGCGGTGGGCGAGGGGGGCGGCGTAGGCAAGTCGCTTGTGGCGTCGTTCCCGACACATCGTCGTGGCAACCGTTTCGAGATCGGGCAGACGCTCGGCCTCGCATGGCGTGCCGACGACGCCGTGGCGATCGCGGGGTAAGCGATGAGTGCATCCGCCGTGGTTCGTCCTTCGTCGTCCCGTCCCGCTCAGCCGGCGCCGCGCCGGGCCCGCTGGCGTGCGCGCCTGCGCCCGCTGCTCATGGCCGCGCCCATCGTCATTCTGCTGGCGGTCATGCTGATTTATCCGGTCGGTCAACTGTTGCTGCTGAGCATTCGCGGCGAGAGCGGCTTCACGCTCGCCGAATATCAACGCTTGTTCGCCTCGTCGGTGTACGTCGAGGTGTTGCTCATCACACTCAAGGTCTCGCTATACACGACCTTCTTCGCGGTGCTCACGGGCTATCCGATTGCATATCGGCTCTCGACACTGAGCGGCGCGCGCAAGCAGCGGTTGTTGTTCTGGCTCCTGCTGTCGTTCTGGACGAGTTTTCTCGTGCGTACGTTTGCCTGGGTGGTGCTGCTCGGCCGCAACGGCGTGATCAATCGAACGTTGCTCGATCTGGGTCTGATCGATGCGCCGCTCTCGCTGCTCTACAGTTTTCCGGCCGTGTTGCTGGGCATGGTGCATGCACTCATGCCGCTGGCGGTGCTCACCATGCTCTCCGTCATGGAGAACATCGACCGTCGTCTGCCGAGCGCGGCATCGACGCTGGGCGCGCGCCCCGGCACCGTGTTCTGGCGGGTGTATTTCCCTTTGTCGCTGCCGGGCGTGGCCGCCGGCGCGCTGATGGTGTTCGTCACGTCGATCGGCTTCTTCATTACGCCGACGCTGCTCGGCGGTCGTCACGACACGATGATTACGCAGCTCATCATCGATCAGGTGATGCAGGCATTGAACTGGGGCTTCGCGGGCGCGATCTCGGTGCTGCTGCTCGCCGTGGTGCTGGTGGTGTTCTTCGTCTACGACCGCCTGGTCGGGCTGTCGACGATGGCCGGCGGCGCAGGCGACGTCAAGACCGGCAAGCGGCGCGGCGGATGGAGCCGGGCGCTGGGCGAGACGGTGCTCTCGGCGCTGGGCCGTGCCACCGATCTGCTGTTGCGTGCGATGCCGCGTCACAAGGGCGAGCAGGGCGACGGGCGCGTGCTGCGTGCGATTGTGGTCCTGCTGGTGGTGTTTCTTGCCGCACCGGCGCTGCTGATGATTCCGATGTCGTTCGACTCGGCGTCCGGCCTGGCCTGGCCGCCGAAGGGTTTCTCGCTGCAGTGGTATCAGCAGATCTGGGATTCCCCGTTGTGGATGCAGGCGGTCACGCGCTCGATGCTCGTCGGGATCGGTTCGGGGCTGTTGTCGATGCTGATCGGCACGCCGGCCGCGTTCTTGCTGGTGCGAGGCGGCATGCGCGGCAAGTCGGCGATGCTCGCGTTCGTGCTCGCTCCCATCGTGGTGCCGCGCATGATTCTGGCCGTGGGCGTGTTCTATTTCTTCGCCAAGATCGGTCTCGTGGGCTCCAGCGTCGGGCTGACCCTCGCGCATACCGTCGTGGCTGTGCCGTATGTCGTCATCACGATGATGGCGGTGCTGCGCAACTACGACACGCGCCTCGACCTGGCGGCCTACAGCCTGGGGGCGCGTCCGTGGGCGACGCTGCGCCGCGTGACGTTCCCGATTCTCGGCGCGGGCCTGCTTTCGTCGTTCCTGTTCGCGTTCGCCACGTCGTTCGACGAACTCACGATTGCGCTGTTCACGTCGGGCGGCCTGTCGACCACCCTGCCCAAGCAGTTCTGGGACGAGATCACGATGCAGATCTCGCCGGTGATCGCCGCGGTCTCCACGTGCCTGTTCCTTTTTATCGCCGCACTCATCTGGGTGGCCGAGCGCTTGCGCCGGCGCAGCCTCGCGACCTGATGCGGTATCCGATTTCACCGAACTCACGATTCACGGACGTTTAACACATGCTTCGCTCTGCACAACTGAAGGGCATTCTGCCGGCGATTCCCACGCCGGTGAACGCCGACGACACGATTCACACCGATGCGGCGCGCGCGCTGATGCGGTATCTGCTGGGGCAGGGCATCGACGGCGTGGTGCCGCTCGGCGGCACCGGCGAGTATGGGGCGCTCTCGCGCGCCGAGCGCGTGCGCATGGCCGAACTCACGGCACAGGAAGTGAAGGCGCACGGCCGCGACGTGCCGGTGATCGCGGGCGTGCTCGACCCGGGCTATCACGACGCCATCGAAGCCGGTCGCGACTTCGCGGCAGCGGGTGCCGACGGCCTGCTCGTGCTCACGCCGTACTACACCAACCCGACGCAAGCCGGTATCCGCGACTACTTCCTGCGCTATGCCGACGAGTCGCCGGTGCCCATCCTGATCTACGAGATTCCGTATCGCACGCGCATCGCGATTGCCCCGGAAGTGCTGCACGAGCTGTCGCGCCACGAGAACATCATCGGCATGAAGGCCTGCAACACCGACATGTGGCATTTCCTGCGCACGATCGCGGGCGTCGATGCGTCGTTCGCCGTGCTGAGTGGCGAAGACACGTTGTTCCCGTTGCATGTGGCGGCGGGCGCTCGCGGCGGCATCGTGGTGACCGCATCGCTATTGCCGAGCGCATGGCAGCGCATCTTCATGCTCGCGTCGGAAGGCCGGACGGCCGACGCGCTTGAATTGCACCGCTCGCTGATTCCGCTGATGAACCTGGCGTTTGCCGAGACCAACCCGGGGCCGATGAAGTCGGTGATGGACCTGATCGGCGTCGACGCGCCGGCGATGCTCGCCCCGCTGGTGCCGCCCGCACCGGCGCTGTCGGCCCAATTGCGCGAGGAACTGGCCAAGCAACTGGCGATCTTCGAGGGCCGCTGAGGCCGGACGCGGTCTTGACCTTCCGCTGCTGGCGAGATTCAGCGGCGGAAGGTCGAGATTCGCGACTTCGAGATCGAGGTGGCGGCGACCTGCACGTGCGGCGCGAGTTCGGCCTCAACGCGCTCGCGTGTCCAGCGCGAGGTCGGCACCGAGATGTTGATGGCCGCGACGGCGTATCCATCGTGATCGGTGATGGGGGCGGCGACCGAGATGTCCCCCATCACGGTTTCGCTTTCGACGATGGCATAGCCGCGTCGCGCAGCGGTCTGGATGCGTTCGAGGAGCTTCTTCTCGTCCGTCGTGGTGTACGGCGTCATCGGTTCGAGCGACGTGTTCGCGAGGATTTCCCGCACGCGTGCGTCGGGCAGGCGCGACAGCATGGCGATGCCGGAGGCGGTGAACATCGCCGGCAGACGGGCGCCGACGACGATGCCGATATTCACGAGATGCTGACCGGGAAAGCGCGCGATGTACACGATCTCATGGCCGTCCAGCTCCTGCAGGTTGGTCGTCTCGCCAACGCGGCGGAAGATGTCCAGGAGATACGGCGCGGCTTTCTCGACGAGATCGTTCGCGCGAATGTAGTTGTATGAGAACTGAAGCACCTTGGTGGTCAGACCGTAGGTGCGGGTCTCGGGCACGCGAAACAAGTAGCCGAGCACTTCGAGGGTGTGCACGAGCCGCTGTGTGGCGCTGCGATCGAGCCCTGCCGCCTTGGCGATGTCGCCAAGCGTCATATAGCGCGCCGGGCCGTCGAACGCGTGCAGCACCTGAAACGTCTTTTCGGTGGATCCGACGAAGAGCGACGAGCGGGGCGTCGACGGCGCAGCGTCCGACACGCTGGCGGCTTTGGCTGGCATGGCGACCGGCGCGTCTTCAGTACGGCCGGATGACCGGGCGGGCAAGCGCGGCATGGAATGTACCAATATGTTCGGATTGTAACGATTGTGATTGTAATGCAATTGTTTGTGTGCAAGTGACGAATTGCCGGCCCGTCGTGTTGTGGGACACGGATTGAGACCGCGTGGCGGCTGCCACGGGGGCATATGAGGATAGGGGGAGCAATGCACGCGTTTTCCTGCGTGGAGGATTACCGCCGGGCCGCTCGGCGGCGTCTGGCGAAGCTGGCGTTCGATTACCTGGAGGGTGGGGCGGAAGACGGCGACGCGCTGCGCCGCAACCGTGATGCGTTCGCGCAGTGGGGCTTTGCGCCGCGCGTGATGACCGATACGTCGCAATGTTCGAGCGCGACGACGTTCTGGGGACGTGACGCCGCCGCCCCGATGGCCGTGGGGCCGACCGGCTTGAACGGCCTGTTCTGGCCGAAGGCGGATGAGCGGCTCGCCCGCGCGGCCGCCGATGCCGGCCTGCCGTTCGTGCTGTCGACGGCATCGACGTCGCTGCTGGAAGACGTTCGCGCGGCGGTGCCCGACGGCGAGATGTGGCTCCAGCTTTATGTGCAGCAGGACCGGCGCATTGCCGAAAGCATGATGGGCCGCGCGCGTGAGGCGGGTTTCCGCACACTGCTGTTGACGGTCGACACGCCAGTGCATGGCAAGCGTGATCACGACACGCGCAACGGCTTCAAACTGCCGTTGCGCATGACGCCGCGGCTCATTGCCGACTGCATGCGGCATCCGCACTGGAGCTGGCAGATGCTGGCCCATGGCGCGCCGCAGCTGTGCAATATTGCCAGGAGCGTGGGCGAGCGTGCCGATCTGGCACGTCACGCGGCGGTGCTGAGCCGTCAGATGGATCTGTCGCTCGGTTGGGACGACCTGGCCTGGGTGCGACGCCACTGGCCGGGCGAAGTGCTCGTCAAGGGCATCCAGACTGTGGAGGACGCCCGACTGGCGCAGGCGCACGGCGCGGATGGCATCGTCGTGTCCAATCACGGCGGGCGGCAATTGGGCAGCACGCTCGCGCCGCTCGAAGCGCTGCCGCCGATCGTCGAGGCGGTGAGCGCTCGCGGGTCCGCGATGGCAGTGTTTGTCGATGGCGGCGTGCGGCGCGGCGCCGACGTGGCCAAGGCCGTTGCGCTGGGCGCCAAGGGGGTGTTGCTCGGCCGCGCGCCGCTGTATGGCGTGGCGGCGCACGGCGGCGAGGGCGTGGCCGGGGTGCTCGCGCTGCTGCTGGGCGAGTTGCACACGACGATGCAACTGTTGGGCTGTGCAAGCGTGCGCGACCTCACGTCGCAGCGGCTGGTCCGGCTGCCGTCAATCCAGGCGAATCAGGCAAACCCGCTATAATGTTTCGCGCCCGATTGCCGTCGGGCGGCGTGGCATCCGGCAGGCTGGCGGGCGCGAACGCCGTGCGGCGGCGTGCCCTTTTTCATACACAGGAATGCCATCATGAGCTTCAACCACGTGCCTGCCGGCAAGGACATCCCCAACGATTTCAACGTCATCATCGAGATCCCGGCGCAAAGCGACCCGGTGAAGTACGAGGCGGACAAGGAACTGGGCCTGCTGGTCGTCGACCGCTTCATCGGTACGGGCATGCGTTACCCGGCCAACTACGGTTTCATTCCGCAAACGCTGTCCGGTGACGGTGACCCTGTCGACGCGCTGGTCGTCACGCCGTTCCCACTGCTGGCTGGCTCGATCGTGCGCTGCCGCGCCCTGGGCCTGCTCAACATGACCGATGAGTCGGGCGTGGACGCCAAGCTGGTGGTCGTGCCGGTCGACAAGATCTGCCCGATGACGGCGCACATGAAGTCGATCGACGACGTGCCGGGTTACCTGAAGGACCAGATCAAGCACTTCTTCGAGAACTACAAGGCGCTCGAGAAGGGCAAGTGGGTCAAGATCGAGGGATGGGAAGGCGTTGAAGCTGCCCACAAGGAAATCGTCGACGGCGTGGCCAACGCCAAGAAGTAAGCGATTTTCGCCTGCGGCGTCGCTCGTCAACGCTATAGAAGCCCGGCCGTGTGCCGGGCTTTTTTTGTTTCATGGTGCTGATCAGCACCGACTTTGGCTTATCCAAGTTGAGGCCCGCCACGGCGAGTTTTCGCAGGAGCCGCCGCTCTCGACGCACAAAGTGTCGTATTGGAGATGCGCTCATTGAGCTGCGCCAACTTTCATCAGAAGCGGTTGTTTCAGCAAATGCTGAAATTAATGATCTTGGCGAAAAATCTTGACAATTTCACTGAAAATGTTAATTTCAACAAATGCTGAAACTATGATATTTGATGAAAGACATAGAGAATCAAGCTGCGCAGGCGCTTCGTTTGCTGTTGACGCAAGTCCCTGCGATCAAGCTTTTGGCGATTGAGCACGAAGCGTCTGGCCCTGACCAGGGAGTGGACATCGTGGCACATATCGACTTGTCAGGCAGACGCCATACACTGGTCTGCGAAGTGAAGTCCACGGGGCAGCCGCGCCATGTCCGGATGGCATTGCTTCAACTGCGCGACTACATGGCGCATCATGCGCAAGATGCCATGCCCGTCTTCATCGCCCCTTATCTGTCCCCGGACGCTCAAGCGCTATGTCGAGAGCAGGGTGTGGGCTTTGTCGACCTCGAAGGCAATGCTCGCCTGATCTTTGACAGTGTCTTTATCGAACGCCAAGTTGCGAGCAAACCCGTCGCCGATCGACGTGAACTCAGGTCGTTGTTCAAGCCGAAATCCGCGCAGGTGTTGCGTGTGATGCTTCGCAATCCCCGTCAGGCGTGGCGCGTCACGGATCTTGCGCTGGCCGCAGCCGTCAGTCTTGGCCATGTCAGCAACGTTCGTGTTGCCTTGCTTGATCGGGAGTGGGCGCAAGTGTCCGAAGCCGGTCTGTTTTTGTCCGAACCCGACGCATTGCTGGATGCATGGCGCGACGCCTACAAGCCGCCAGTTGGGACGCGTCTGACTTTCTATACAACCCTGCACGGCAGCGCGTTTGAGGAAGCTGCGCGGCGCACACTGCGCTCGGAAGGCGAGGCCGGCCAGATAGCATTTTCATCCTTCTCCGCGTCGCATTGGCTTGCACCGTACGGTCGGACAGGAACACAGACTTTTTATGCTGACGCGGCAGGTCTTGAGCGACTGCAATCAGGCTTGAATCTGTCGACAGTTTCCAAAGGCGAAAACGTTGTGGTAACCGTCCTCAAGGATTCTGGCTTGTTGCGCGACACGGAGGAGCCGGCACCTGGGGCAATCTGCACAAGCCCAGTCCAAACCTATCTCGATCTTGCCAACTCGGGCGAACGCGGGCGAGAAGCTGCAGATCATCTACGAAGAGAAAGGCTGACATGGCCGACATGATTTCAAGCGAGCCACAGTCGGCCGCCGATTACGACGACCGTACGACAACTGCCGTTAAAACGGTGCTGGTCGAAATCGGCCAGATTCTCGGGAGCTTCAAAGGCAAATTCGCTATCGTTGGCGGCGCCGTACCGTGGCTGCTGCTGGGCAACGAGGATATGCCACACGTCGGCACGCTCGACGTGGACCTTGGCCTCGATGCAGAGGCTTTGGGTGATGGCGAATATGCGACGCTGATCGAAGCACTTCAGGGACATGGGTATCACCAGCGCCGGGCGCTTCGCCGCTTTCAGCTCGTTCGCCAAGTCGCCACCGACGATGGCGGCGCGCCGATCGACATCATCGTGGATTTCCTGATGTCCCGCGACGCCGAGATCGTCAAGAACGTGCCGCCGTTGATCAGTGACTTTGCCGTGCAACGAGCGGACGGTGCCGATCTGGCCCTTCGCTTCTACCAACGGGTTGCGATCAGCGGTCCGATGCCCGCTGGCGGCATGAATCGCGTCGAAATCGCAGTTTGTTCGATCCCGGCCCTTTTGGCGATGAAGGGGCATGCGATTGAGGGGCGCTATAAGCAGAAGGATGCGTACGATATCTACTACTGCATCCGGAACTATCCCGGAGGTCCAGAGGTGCTCGCCGAGGAATGCCGGCCACTGCTCGATCACGCTAGCGGTGCTGTGGGCTACAGTTTCATTGCTGGCAAGTTCGATACCGTTGACGGTTTTGGGCCGACATGTGTGCGACGTTTCGTCGAGGAAACGGACGTGCTTGGGGACCGTAGTCCTGAGCAATGGCAACAGGACGCCTTCGGGCAGGTCGACGCTTGGCTGCGGGCGCTTGGATTAAGGGGCTGAGTGCTTAGACTTTCAGCACGATGCCTGCCGCCCAGGAATGCTTGATAGCAGCCATTTTTTTATTGCTAGGTCTGAAAGCCTCGCCAAGTTCGGCGACAATGGCGGCCAGTTGGGGGAGTTCAATGCCGACGGCCGAAACGTCGGCTGGCAGGTTCGCAGACGAGGTGAGCGGTGAGCAGCGACGTAGTCATCCGTGTAGTGGAGTCGATTGAAGACGTGCCGGCCGACGCGTGGAATTCGCTCGCGCGCGGCAACCCGTTCGTGCAGCACGCGTTCCTGCATGCGATGCATACGAGCGGATGCGCGTCGAAGCGCACCGGCTGGCAGCCGGCCTATCTGCTCATGCAAGCCGGCGATAGCCTCGTGGGTGCCATGCCGCTCTACGTCAAATCGCATTCGCGCGGCGAGTACGTGTTCGATCACGCGTGGGCCGAGGCGTTTGCGCGTCATGGGCTGAACTACTACCCGAAGCTGCTTTGCGCGGTGCCGTTCTCGCCCGTGACGGGGCCGCGTCTGTTGGCGCGCACCCACGCCGACCGGGTCGCACTCGCACGCGGCGCGATCGCGTTCGCGAAGCAGCTCGAGTTGTCGTCGATTCATGTGCTGTTCGCGCATGACGACGATCTGGCGGCACTCACCGAGGCGGGCTATGCGCTGCGCGAAGGCGTGCAGTTTCATTGGGAGAACCCGGGCGTCGCCTCGTTCGACGAGTTTCTCGCGCAGATGAATCAGGAAAAGCGCAAGAAGCTCAAACAGGATCGCCGGCGCGTGCGCGATGCCGGGGTAACGTACCGGTGGCTGCGCGGTGCCGACATCGACGAAGCCGCGCTCGATTTCTTTTATCAGTGCTACGACAACACGTATCGCGAACACTGGAATGCGCCGTATCTGACCCGCGCCTTTTTTGATCAGTGGCATTCGGCGATGCCCGACACGCTGTTGCTCGTCATGGCGGAGCGCGACGGCGAGCCTTTGGCATGCGCGCTCAATGTAGTGAGTGGCGACACGATGTATGGACGCTACTGGGGCACGACCGAATTCGTGTCCGGCATGCACTTCGAGACGTGCTATGCGCAGGGCATCGAGTATTGCATCGCGCATGAGCTGCGCAGCTTCGAGGGCGGCGCGCAGGGCGTCCACAAGATGTCGCGCGGTCTGCTGCCCACGCCTACCTGGTCGGCCCACTGGATTGCCGATGCGCGCTTCGCCGACGCCATTGCCGAGTTTCTCGATGCGGAGACCTCGGCGATGGACGAGCATATCGGCGAGCTGGAGGCCCACACGCCGTTCAAACGCCCGGCGTCCTGACGCCGCGGCGCCCTGCGCCGTCGCCCGGCATGGCGGCGTCGCGCGTAATATACTGGCGATTCTCACGTCCGCCGCTCGCGCCGGGCGGGCGACGGCCCATGGTGCCTTCGTCTGCCATCGTATCGGCACAGGGACGATGCCTCGTAGCCGCCGACATGACCAACCGATTTCTCAATCTCTACAATCACGATTTCGCGCGTGTGGCCGTCGGAGTGCCGCAATGCCGTGTCGCCGATCCTGCCTACAACGCCGCGCAGACCATTGCCCTCGCGAAGCAGGCCGATGTCGCGGGCGCCGTGCTCGTCGCCTTCCCTGAACTCGGCATTCCCGCCTATAGCTGCGAAGACCTGTTCCAGCAACGTGCATTGCTCGACGCCTGCAACGTGGCGCTGGCCGACATCGTGGCGGCGAGCCGCGAACTGAGCGCCGCACTGATCGTTGGTATGCCGGTGCGCGTGCAGCAACGCCTGTTCAACTGCGCAGTGGTCGTCGCGCGCGGACGCGTGCATGGCGTGGTTCCCAAGACCTACCTGCCGAACTACAGCGAGTTCTACGAAGCGCGTCAGTTCAACGCGGCCGATGACGCGGGCGTCGACACGGTGACGCTGCTTGGCGACGAGGTGCCGTTCGGTGCGCTCGTCTTCGAGGCGGCCGACCAGCCGTTGCTGCGCTTTCACTGCGAGATTTGCGAGGACGTCTGGGTGCCCGTGCCGCCGTCGTCGTTCGCGGCGCTGGCGGGCGCGACGGTACTCGTGAACCTGTCGGCATCTAACGTGGTCGTCGGCAAGTCGGCCTATCGCCACCAACTGGTCGGGCAACAGTCGGCGCGATGCCTCGCCGCTTATCTGTATACGTCGGCCGGGCAGGGCGAATCGACGACCGATCTCGCGTGGGATGGACAGGCGCTCATCTATGAGAACGGCGACCTGCTGGCCGAGTCGGCGCGCTTCGCCAGCGACTCGCATCTGATTTATGCGGACGTCGATCTGGAGCGGCTCGCGCGCGAGCGCATGCATCAGACAACGTTCGGCGTGTCGGTGCGCCGCCATGCCGACGAGGTAGCGCGCTTTCGCACCATCAAGGTCGATGTCGCGATGCCGCGCAACGCCGAGCTGCCGCTCGCGCGCGCCATCGAACGTTTCCCGTACGTGCCGTCCGACCCGCGTCGTCGCGACGAGCGCTGCCACGAGGTCTACAACATTCAGGTGCAGGCGCTGATGCAGCGTCTGGCCTCGTCGAAGATTCAGAAGGTCGTGATCGGGGTGTCCGGTGGCCTGGATTCGACGCATGCGCTGCTCGTGTGCGCGAAGGTCATGGATCGGCTCGGGCTGCCACGCACGAACATCCTTGCCTACACCATGCCCGGTTTCGCCACGAGCGAGCGAACGCTGCGACAGGCGCGCGAGCTGATGGCGGCGGTAGGCTGCACGGCGCGTGAGATCGACATCCGCCCGAGTTGCATGCAGATGCTGGCAGACCTCGACCATCCGTTTTCGCGGGGGGACGAAGTCTACGACATCACGTTCGAGAACGTGCAGGCCGGTGAACGTACCAATCATCTGTTCCGGCTCGCGAATCACCTGGGTGCGATCGTGATCGGCACCGGCGATCTGAGCGAACTGGCGCTGGGGTGGTGCACGTACGGCGTCGGCGACCATATGTCGCACTACAACGTGAACGCCAGCGTGCCCAAGACGCTCATCATGCACCTCGTGCGATGGGTGGCGGAAACCGGGCAGTTGGGCGGCGCGGCGTCGGCCAAGCCCGCGAGCAAGACAGGCAAGGACGCCGAATTGCGTCGCAACGTGCTCATCGATATCCTGGAGACGGAAATCAGCCCGGAACTCGTACCGGGCAAGGCCAGCGGCGCGCCGGAGCAGCGCACCGAGCATTTCATCGGGCCTTACGCGTTGCAGGACTTCAACCTCTACTACACGCTGCGTTTCGGCTACGCACCGCGCAAGGTGGCGTTTCTCTCGTGGAGCGCGTGGCACGACGCGTCGACGGGACGCTGGCCGGACGAAGGACACGTTGCGCATCACGCGTACGATCTGGTGGCGATCAAGCGTAACCTGCGCATTTTTCTGGACCGGTTCTTCCGCACCAGTCAGTTCAAGCGGTCGTGCATTCCGAACGCGCCAAAGGTCGGCACGGGCGGGTCGCTCTCACCGCGCGGCGACTGGCGGGCACCGAGCGATTCGGAGTCGGTGGTGTGGCTCGCCGACCTGGACACCGTGCCCGATGACCCGCATGCCTGAGCGTATTGTGATCGGCGCACCTTGCGCGGACCGGTACAATAGCCCGGCGAATTCTCAGAACAATCCAACCAAGATATCGAGGCGACAATGAAACGCGTAACTGCCATCATCAAACCCTTCAAGCTCGACGAAGTCCGCGAAGCGCTGGCCGAAGTCGGCGTGACCGGCCTGACCGTCACGGAAGTGAAGGGCTTCGGCCGTCAAAAGGGTCACACGGAACTGTATCGCGGCGCCGAATACGTGGTCGACTTCCTGCCGAAGATCAAGATCGAAGTGGTGGTCGGCTCGGCACAGGCCGATCAGGTCATCGACGCGGTATTGAGCGCGGCGCGCACCGGTAAGATCGGTGACGGCAAGATCTTTGTGACCGACGTCGAGCGCGTGATCCGCATTCGTACGGGCGAAGAGGGCGAGCAAGCGGTCTGACGCCGGCTCGGGCGTCGTCGCGAGGTTGCGGCGGCGAGCGGGGCGAGACGCAAAGGGCTGGACGGAGGAGGGCGACGACTGCGCAGGCGGCGTCGCCCTTTGGCGTTGATGACGCGTAAGTTGAGACGATGGCGTTTGCGGCATTTGCCGCGTCTGCGACGGTGATGGCGCGTGCGACGTGGTGTGTTCGGCGCGCACCGCGGCGCGAGGACTAGCCGCGCGGTGCTCGCGTCTGCGCGCCCTGCAGAAGAACGACCAACGCGCCACTGCCGCCGTCGCGTCCTTGGGCTTGCGCCCAGGCCAGCACTTGGTCCTTTTGCGCCAGCCAGCCTCGCACCTTGTCCTTGAGCACGGGTTCGCGGTTCACGGAGCCGAGTCCCTTGCCGTGGATTACGCGCACGCAGCGCAGGCCGCGCTTCACGGCGTCGTTCAGGAAGGCGGACAGCGCCTCGCGGGCTTCGTCGCGACGCATGCCATGCAGGTCGATCTGCGCCTGCACCACCCATTCGCCGCGCTGCAGCTTTAGCAGGGCGTCGTGACTGATGCCGGGGCGGCGATAGGACAGGCGATCGTCGGTGTCGAGCAGGGCTTCGGGGTCGAACTCGTCCGACAGCGATTCGTGCAGGACGGCCGCTTCGTCTTCCTGTGTCTGACGGGCCACCGGCTCGGGCGGCTGGCGCGGATGCTCCACGCGATCGGTCGCGCCCTTGCGAGCGATCGGGGCGATGTCGCCCACGCTGTCGCGGAACACGTTGGCATCGCGCTTGGCTTGCGCAGCGCGTTTGGCTGCGGCCAGGCGTTCAGCTTCGCGCGCGGCCGAATCCTTGGCGATCGCATCGCGCAGGCCGGCGAGATCGCCGAGGCCGAGTCTGGGAGGCTTCTTGCTCATGGTCGTGCGAACAAGGTCGGTGGGAGATCAAACGACAACGGCGCCCCCAGCGTATGAAATTTCACGTGGCGAGGGCGCCGTCGCAGGTCATTCAGCAGTTACTGGTCGAGGTTTTCGAGGTAACGTTGGGCGTCGAGCGCGGCCATACAGCCCGTGCCGGCGCTGGTAATGGCTTGACGGTAGACGTGATCCTGCACGTCGCCTGCCGCGAACACGCCCGGCACGCTGGTGGCCGTGGCGTTGCCGTTCAGGCCGCTGTGCGTGACGATGTAGCCGTTCTTCATCTCGAGCTGCCCTTCGAAGATGTCGGTGTTCGGCTTGTGGCCGATGGCGATGAACACGCCATGCAGCGCGATGGCTTCGCTGGCGCCGGTCTTCACGTTCTTGATGCGAATGCCGGTCACGCCCGAGTCGTCGCCGGTGACTTCGTCGAGCACAGTGTCGTACTTGAGTTCGACTGCGCCTTGCTTGGCCTTTTCCAGCAGGCGGTCGATCAGGATCGGCTCGGCGCGGAACTTGTCGCGACGATGGATCACGGTGACCTTGCTGGCGATGTTGGACAGGTACAGCGCTTCTTCGACCGCCGTGTTGCCGCCGCCGACCACGCAGACTTCCTTGCCCTTGTAGAAAAAGCCGTCGCACGTGGCGCAGGCGGACACGCCGCGGCCCGAGAAAGCGTCTTCCGACGGCAGGCCGAGATATTGTGCCGAGGCACCCGTGGCGATGATCAGGGCATCGGCGGTGTATTCGCCGGAATCGCCGATCAGACGCAGCGGACGCTCATTCAGATGCACCGTGTGAATGTGATCGAAGATCATCTCGGTGTTGAAGTGCTCGGCGTGGGCCTGCATGCGGGCCATCAGCTCGGGGCCTTGCACGCCGGTCGGGTCGCCGGGCCAGTTCTCGACGTCCGTCGTGGTCATCAACTGGCCGCCCTGGGCGATGCCTGTGATCAGCACGGGCTTGAGGTTGGCGCGCGCGGCATAGACGGCGGCGCTGTAACCGGCGGGGCCGGAACCGAGAATCAGGACTTTGGCGTGCTTGGCAACGGACATGAACGAGAACTCACCGGAAAGGGATGGGGGCTGGCGCCCGATCCGATCCTGCACCGCGATGGCGCGGCGCGGGGATTGGCGCAAACCGCCATTATAAGGGGCCGACGTCGTTTCGTTGATCGACTCTTGCAATCGACGCGATAGCCCGCGCGCCAC
Organism: Pandoraea cepalis; assembly: GCF_902459665.1. Taxonomy (GTDB): domain Bacteria; phylum Pseudomonadota; class Gammaproteobacteria; order Burkholderiales; family Burkholderiaceae; genus Pandoraea; species Pandoraea cepalis. The sequence continues at coordinate 72,095 of NZ_CABPSL010000017.1, forward strand.
CAGGGCGGGCAAGTGCTCGGTCGCGGCCGTCTGCCGAAGGCCGCCGGGAGGCCCGGCGTTACGGCTTGTCACGTATTCGTGCGTTAAGTGGGGGAATAGTTGTTTACAATGGAGCCTTGCCGCGCGGCAGGCCGCCCGTCTGCCCACCCAACCGCATGGCTTGATGACGACGAAATCTTCCTACTCTGCTGGTGCCGGATCGTCGTTACCCAACCGGGTGACGCACCTCTTCCATGAAATTCGCTGGATGGCGCAGGTCGCGCTGATGGTGTTCCTGTTGATGGCGTTGCTGTCCTACAGCCGTCTGGATCCCAGCTGGACGCATGCGGCGCACGTGGAGCGCATCGCCAATTGGGCGGGGCGCGTGGGGGCCTGGGTGGCCGACATGCTGCTGCTCATGCTGGGCCTTTCCGCGTATTGGCTGGTGGTGTTCATCGCCCGGCGCGTGATTTCCGGCTATCGCCGGATCTCGGCCAAGCGCGAAGCGCCCCCGCTGCGCGAACGGCTGGCCAGTGGCGGATGGGTCGAGATCCTCTCGTCCCTGATGCTGTTGCTCTCCAGTGCCGGCATCGAATCGCTGCGCCTATATCGCCTCAAAGCCCAATTGCCGCGCGCCTCGGGGGGCGTGATCGGCGAGACCGTCGGGGGCTTCTTCCAGCACGCGCTCGGCTTCACCGGCGGCACGCTGGCATTGCTGCTCATCTTCGTTTTCGGCCTGTCGCTGCTGTTCCATTTCTCGTGGCTGAGCGTTGCCGAGCAGTTCGGCGCATTGATTCTCGATACCGGCACCGTGATCCGCCGGCGCCGCGAGGCGCGTCAGGACCGTCGGCTGGGCGAGGAGGCCGCGATCGCACGCGAAGGGGCCATCGTGCAGAACCGCGTGCGTGCGGAAGTGCATGAGCCGGTGCAGATCGTGCCGCCGGTCAAGGTCGTCGCGAAGAGCGAGCGTGTCGAGAAGGAAAAGCAGGCGCCGCTCTTTGCCGATCTGCCCGACTCCATCCTGCCGCCGCTGGCGTTGCTCGATGCGGCCCCGGCCGCGCAGGAGACCGTCTCCGCGGAGACGCTTGAATTCACGTCGCGCCTCATCGAAAAGAAGCTCAAGGATTTCGGTGTCGATGTGAGCGTTGTGGCCGCGTATCCGGGGCCGGTCATCACACGCTACGAAATCGAACCGGCCACCGGCGTGAAGGGCAGCCAGATCGTCAACCTGGCGAAGGATTTGGCGCGTTCGCTTTCGCTTGTATCCATTCGCGTGGTCGAAACCATTCCCGGCAAGAACTTCATGGGGCTGGAACTGCCGAATCCGCGTCGTCAGACGGTGCGCTTGACGGAGATTCTCGGCTCCGAGATCTACAACGACTCGGCATCGCTGCTCACGCTCGCACTGGGCAAGGACATCAGCGGCAAGCCGGTGGTGGCCGATCTGGCGAAGATGCCGCACTTGCTGGTGGCCGGTACTACGGGCTCGGGCAAGTCGGTGGGGATCAACGCGATGATCCTGTCGCTGCTCTACAAGGCGACCGCCGAGCAGGTGCGGCTCATCCTGATCGATCCGAAGATGCTCGAAATGAGCATGTACGAAGGCATCCAGCATCTGCTGTGTCCGGTGGTCACCGACATGCGTCAGGCGGGCCATGCGCTGAATTGGGTCGTGGCCGAAATGGAGCGTCGCTACAAGCTCATGAGCAAGCTCGGGGTGCGCAACCTCGCCGGTTACAACAACAAGATCGACGACGCCGCCAAGCGCGAAGAGCACATCCCGAACCCGTTCTCGCTCACGCCCGACGCGCCGGAGCCGCTGCAGCGCCTGCCGTATATCGTCGTGGTGATCGACGAGTTGGCCGACCTGATGATGGTCGTCGGCAAGAAGGTCGAAGAGCTGATCGCGCGCATCGCGCAGAAGGCGCGTGCGGCGGGTATCCACCTGATTCTGGCGACGCAGCGTCCGTCGGTCGATGTCATTACGGGGCTGATCAAGGCGAACGTGCCGACGCGCGTGGCGTTCCAGGTGTCGTCGAAGATCGATTCGCGCACCATTCTCGACCAGCAGGGGGCCGAGACGTTGCTGGGGATGGGCGACATGCTTTACATGCCGCCGGGCACGGGATTGCCGTTGCGGGTGCACGGGGCGTTCGTGGCCGATGACGAAGTGCATCGCGTGGTCGAGCGCCTGCGGGAGCAGGGCGAGGCGAACTACGTCGAGGGCATTCTGGACGGCGTTGTCGACGGTGAAGACGGCGGCATCGACGGTGCCGGTGGCGCGGGCGGCGGAACCGGCGAGGGCGGTGGCGAGTCCGACCCGCTGTACGATCAGGCCGTGGCCGTGGTGCTCAAGCAGCGCCGTGCGTCGATTTCGTTGGTACAGCGGCATCTGCGCATCGGCTACAACCGGGCGGCGCGACTGCTTGAACAGATGGAACAGTCCGGCGTTGTGTCGGCGATGGCGAGCAACGGTAACCGGGATATTCTGGTGCCGAATCGCGAAGGAGAGTAAGGAATATGTTGGGATTCAAGCGCGGCTTGCCGCTTATCGCGGGTGCTGTGGGTGTGACGCTGGCGGCGCTGGTCGCCCCCGCCTATGCCAGCGGCACGGCGCAGCTCAAGGCGTTTGTCGCGCAAGTGAAGTCGGCGCGTGGCGAGTTTGAGCAGAAGCAGGTCAAGGGCCAGCAGGACGGAGCCTTGAAGGTGTCGAACGCAGCCTCGGGAACCTTCGAGTTTGCGCGCCCGGGCCGCTTCATCTGGCGCTACGTCAAGCCTTACGACCAACTGCTGCAGGCCGACGGCGAGACGCTCTACATCTACGACAAGGATCTGAACCAGGTGACCGAGCGCAAGCTGGGCGCTTCGTTGGGCGCGAGCCCGGCCGCGATCCTGTTCGGCAGCAACGACATCGAGAAGAATTTCACCCTCAAGGACGCCGGCGTGAAGAACGGCATCGACTGGGTGGAACTGAAGCCGAAGGCGAAAGACACGCAGTTCCAGCGCGTGGGTATCGGGTTTCGCGACGGCAACCTGGCGGCAATGGAGCTCTATGACGCCTTCGGCAACGTCACGTTGTTGACGTTCGACAAGATCCAGAAGAATCCGCCGATGTCGGCGGACAACTTCAAGTTCACGATGCCCAAGGGGGCCGATCTGATCAAGGGTTGAACGCGCTTCGTCCGCATCAGTCCATGTTGTGCCTGTCCTCGGTGGCGTGACTTGCCGGCGGGGCGGTGTCCGGGCTGGCATAATGGGGACATCTGACGATCCGAAAGCGGCCGGGGACTCCCCGGCCGCGCTGCTTGAGAACATGTCCAACGACGCCCCTCTGTCGGCTTCGGTGCCTTTGGCCGAGCGCCTGCGCCCCCGTACCATCGACGACGTGATTGGCCAGCGCCATTTGCTGGGCAAGGGGAAACCTTTGCGCGTGGCGTTCGAAGCGGGGCGTCCGCACTCGATGATTCTGTGGGGCCCGCCGGGCGTGGGCAAGACCACGCTGGCGCGCCTGATGGCGGATGCGTTCAAGGCGTACTTCATCGCGCTGTCAGCGGTGCTCTCGGGCGTCAAGGATATTCGCGACGCCGTCGAGGCCGCGCAGATCCAGCGCGGACAGGGCAAGCAAACCGTCGTGTTCGTCGACGAGGTGCATCGCTTCAACAAGGCGCAGCAGGACGCGTTCCTGCCGCACGTCGAATCGGGGCTCTTCATTTTCGTGGGGGCGACGACAGAGAATCCGTCGTTCGAAGTGAATGGCGCGTTGCTCTCGCGCGCGGCGGTGTACGTGCTCAAGAGCCTGAATGACGACGAACTCGGCGAGATGATTGTGCGCGCGGCGCATGAACTGGGCGACATCGGGTTCACCGACGAAGCGCGCCAGGGCCTGATCGATTCGGCGGACGGCGACGGGCGCAAGCTGCTCAACAACGTTGAGATCGTCGCGCAGGCGGCGGCGATGCAGAACCTCAAGACGATTGACGAAGCGTTGCTCGCCAGCGTGCTCGCCGAGAATCTGCGGCGCTTCGACAAAGGCGGCGATGCGTTCTACGACCAGATCAGCGCGTTGCACAAGTCGGTGCGAGGCAGCTCGCCGGACGGTGCGCTTTACTGGTTTTGCCGCATGCTCGATGGCGGCGCCGATCCGCGCTATCTCGCGCGCCGGATTGTGCGCATGGCGTGGGAGGACATCGGTCTGGCCGATCCGCGCGCGGCGCGCATCGCGCTCGATGCGGCGGAGACTTACGAGCGCCTCGGCACGCCCGAAGGCGAACTCGCCCTCGCGCAGGCCATCTTGTATCTTGCGGCGGCGCCGAAGTCGAACGCGGGCTATAACGCATACAACCAGGCGCGGGCATTCGTCGGCAAGGACAAGTCGCGGGCGGTGCCGATCCATCTGCGCAATGCGCCCACGAAGTTGATGAAGGAACTCGGCTACGGCCACGAGTATCGCTATGCGCATGACGAGCCCGATGCCTACGCGGCGGGCGAGACGTATTTCCCCGACGATTTGCGCGCCCAACATTGGTACCGTCCGGTGCCGCGGGGGTTGGAGGGCAAGATTGGGGAGAAGCTCAACTGGCTGAAGTCGCTCGATGCCGAGTGGCGGCGCGCGAACACCAAGGGGCGTCAAGCCGACGCCGCGGCCAAGCCATCGGGCGCGGGGGCGACGGCTTCCGGCAAGCCCGCGCCGGTCGAGCCTTCCGACGATGAATCGGCCTGACGCGGCTGCAGTTGCCGTCGCAAACGCGCCAAATGGCGAAATCGCCGTGAGCGTTTGGTAAAATCCCTGGCTTGATGCTGCCTCCGGTGCCTTGATGGGCAAGCGGGCAGCCAGAACGAATTTTTTGGCCCACGACGATGGGCCGCTAACGACAGACACCCCACCATGCTCGACATTCAACTACTTCGCAAGGATCTCGACGGCGTTGCGGCGCGACTCAAGGCGCGCGGCTATACGCTGGACGTGGCGACGTTTGCTGCGCTCGAGGCGGAGCGCAAGCAGATTCAGACGCAAACCGAGGAGCTGCAGGCCCGCCGCAATGCGCTCTCGAAGCAGGTCGGCATGAAGAAGGGCAAGGGCGAGGACGCCTCGGCCGAAATCGCTGAAGTCGGCGGCATTGCGGACACGCTCAAGGCGTCGTCGGTGCGTCTGGAGGAGATTCAGACGCGTCTGTCGGACGTGTTGCTGGGGGTGCCGAACTTGCCGCACGAGAGCGTGCCGCTGGGCTCCGACGAGACGCAGAACGTGGAAGTGCGCCGTTGGGGCACGCCGCGCGCGTTCGACTTCACGCCGCGCGACCACGTCGATCTGGGCGCTGCGCTGGGTCTGGACTTCGATGCGGCGGCGAAGCTCGCAGGTGCGCGCTTTTCGGTGATGAAGGGCGGCATTGCCCGTCTGCATCGTGCGTTGGCGCAGTTCATGCTCGACACGCACACGAGCGAGCATGGCTATACGGAAACGTACGTGCCTTACATCGTGAATGCGGCGTCGATGCGTGGCACGGGGCAGCTTCCGAAGTTCGAGGACGACCTGTTCAAGGTGCCGCGCAAGGTGGGCGGTGAGGATGGCGAGCGGATCGAGAACTTCTATTTGATTCCGACGGCGGAAGTGTCGCTGACGAACCTTGTGCGCGACGAATTGCTGGCGGGCGATGCGTTGCCGCTGCGCATGGTGGCGCATACGCCGTGTTTCCGCTCGGAAGCGGGCAGCTATGGCAAGGACACGCGCGGCATGATTCGTCAGCACCAGTTCGACAAGGTCGAGTTGGTGCATGTGGTGCGTCCGGAGGAGTCGTATGACGCGCTGGAGAGCCTGGTGGGGCATGCGGAAGCGATTCTGAAGAAGCTCGAACTGCCGTTCCGCACGATTGTGCTGTGTACGGGCGACATGGGCTTCGGCAGCGCGAAGACGTACGACATGGAAGTCTGGATTCCGGCGCAGAACACGTACCGTGAGATCTCGTCGTGTTCGAACATGGAGAGCTTCCAGGCACGCCGGATGCAGGCACGTTTTCGCAATGCGCAGGGCAAGCCGGAGCTGGTGCATACGCTCAACGGTTCGGGGTTGGCCGTGGGACGCGCACTGGTCGCGGTGCTGGAGAACTATCAGAACGCCGACGGTTCGGTAACCGTGCCCGATGTGCTGCGTCCGTATATGGGCGGCATCGAGCGCCTTGCGCCGGCCGCGTAAAAAATTTTGGAAAGGGGGTTGGCGGCTGACGAAATTCGGCTATAATCTCTTTCTCGCTGCTTGAGGCCACTTAGGCAGCGAACCAAAGCAGAAAGAACGCTTGGAGAGGTGGCAGAGTGGTCGAATGCGCCGGACTCGAAATCCGGTGTACGGTTATACCGTACCGTGGGTTCGAATCCCACCCTCTCCGCCAAGCACACAATGAAGCCCTTGAATTTTCAAGGGCTTTTTTGTTTTGTGCGTCAGCGACTTACAAAATGACTATCAAGGCGCCGACGGCGTTATTGACCTGACGGATATTTTCGTACCACGGGTGTCTAGAGAATCGCGGCCCCGTGATCTGCTCGGCTATTTCGGGGACAGAACATTAGAGAATGCGCTCCGCATTGAGAACTTGCGCGGGGTCAAGCGTCGCCTTCAGTTTCGCCATCAACTCTCGTTCGATGCCGCTTCGACTAATGTGGAGAAAAGGTTTCTTTATGCGACCGATTCCGTGCTCCGCAGAAATGCTGCCGCTCACCTCCTCGACAAGCCGGTACACGATCTCATCCGCCTGCAACTGATCAGATTCGCTCACATGCGGGCCAGTCACGATATGCAGGTTGCCGTCGCCCAGATGACCGAAGAATAGATGGGAAGCTGCGGGAAAGGCCGTCTCTAATAGATTGCGTACACGCTCCACGTACTCACCCGTCACCCGTAGAGGAATACCGACATCGAAGGACACGAATGGAGAGAGCGACTTGAGCAACTCTGCGATTCCGTCACGGATCTCCCACAATGCGTTGGACTGTGCCTGACTCTGTGCCACGATGACATCGGAAACAACGCTTTCCTCGATCATTGCACCAAAGAACCCCTCGAAGAGTTCCTGCATCTGAGGTGCCGTGCTACCTTCCGCCTCGACGAGCACGTAGACGTTGTGATCATCCGCGAACGGCATCGAGCGCCCAAGCGCCCGCGTTGAAGCGCGGAGAAAGTCGTCCCACATGACCTCGAAGGACGACAGCCCCGGCAAGCGTCCTCGCGCAGCCTTCAAAAGCGCCGTGACCTGCGCAAATGACGATAGCGCACATAAGGCGCTGCGCCGTACCTCCGGCTTAGGGAAGAGGCGCAGAACCGCTCTAGTGACAATGCCAAATGTGCCTTCGGTGCCAATGAACAAGTGCTTCAGATCCGGCCCCGTATTGTTCTTGAGCACACGAGTCATCATCGACACAACCCTGCCGTCAGCCAACACAGCCTCGACGCCGAGAACGAGGTCGCGCATCGGGCCGTAGCGGAGCACACGATTGCCCCCCGCATTGGTCGCGATGTTGCCGCCGATCTGGCAGCTTCCCCTCGCGCCAATATCGAGCGGGAAGTACCAGTTCTGCGCCTCCACTGTCTCCGCGAGACGCGAGAGGACAACGCCAGCCTGAACCGTAACCGTACCGCCGATGGCGTCGAACTCCTCGATCTGATCCAAGCGCTCCATGGAGATGACGATATCCCCCTCGTCGGGCACGGCGCCCCCGGCTAGACCAGTAAGCCCGCCCTGAATTGTGATGCGCTGCAAGTCGCCACTGTAGTGTTGCACGATACGCGCGACATCCTGACTGCTGCGCGGCCGGTACACGATTGCAGGGCGGCCGCCGCGCAGACCACTCCAGTCGGTGCAGTACCTTTCAATCTCGGCGACATCGCTCAGCGTTCCCGGCAAATCGACCGGCGCAACACTTCCTGACTGATTTTCCAATTTGTTCAAAATTTCCTCCTAAGTCTTGGCAGGGCTAGCCACGCCCCCAAGTCCAAACCGCCGCCCATGTCGGCTGCGTTGGGTCGCGTTCAAACGGGCTTATGGGCTCAAAGCAGGATAGAAGCCGCGGTTCCCGTGGGTGGAGCGACGGCGAAAAGCAAGACGGGGCCGGGAACTGAAAAGCGCCTGGGCGCCACGTCGACCCGCGCCTCACGAGACCCGGGCCGGCCAAGGCTTCCACTCAGGCGAACTTGAGCGCCCTCCACCAGGCTCGCACGATCACACGAGCCCTGTCGTGTAGAAGATCAGAATCGCCGCGCAAGCTGCCATCGTCTTAATCAGCGTAATTGCAAAGATGTCCCGATACGACTGGCGATGCGAGAGTCCGCACACGGTGAGTAGCGTGATAACGGCACCGTTGTGCGGTAACGTATCCATTCCCCCACTCGCCATGGAAGCGATCCGATGGAACACTTCCAATGGAATCCCCGATGACTGTGCCAACTGCACGAACGTGTCCGCCATCGCGCCAAGCGCGATGCTTAAGCCCGCGATAGCCGACCCGGTTAGCGCTGAGAGTACGGTCACCGAGATGCCCAGGTTAAAAAGCGGGCTAGGAATCGTCTGAAGTGCCTTCGCGGCAACAACGAAACCCGGTAACGCCGCCATGATGGCGCCGAACCCGAACTCCGATGCACTGTTCATCGCGGCGAGCAGCGCCCCGTTGACGGCCTGCTGCGAGCGCACCATGAACTGAGGAACAATCTTGCGCCAGCCAGTCGCTAGGACGGTGAGAATACCCACGACCAGAGCGCCTTCGACGGCCCACAGTGCGGACTCCGCACGCACGTCAATCGGAAGTGCCTGAGGTAGCCCGGCGAGGCTGAGTGAATAGTGTCCATCCGAGTACGCCAACGGAATCAGCTTCGAGAATGCGAAATTGAGGGAGCACACCAGCACAAGCGGCAATAACGCCAACCAGACGTTCGGCAGCTTTTCCCCGGTCTGGGTCGGTTCAGGCTCATTGATATGTCCAACGCCATACCCTTCCCCGGCTTTGGCCGCCGCGCGTCGACGGTACTCGAGATAGAGCATGCCGGTGATGAAGATCAACACGCCGCCAAGCGTTCCCAGGCGCGGAGCAGCCCAAGTGGTGGTATGGAAAAACGAAATGGGAATGATGTTCTGCACCTGCGGACTGCCCGGCAAGGAGTCCATCGTGAACGTAAATGCCCCCAACGCGATCGTGCCCGGAATCAGGCGCTTCGGGATTCCACCTTGGCGGAAAAGCTCGGCGGCGAATGGGTAAACAGCGAACACCACTACGTTCAGGGATACGCCGCCGTAAGTGAGGAGCGCGCAAACAAGAACGATCACGAGCATCGCCCGATGCCCACCCACGAGATGCACAATCGAGGCACTGATGGCACGGGCGTTGCCCGAAAGCTCAATGACTTTGCCAAACAGGGCGCCTAGCAGGAAGACGGGGAAAAACAGCTTGAAGAATGTGGACACTTTCGCCAGAAATATGCCAGAGAAAGCCGGCCCAACGGCCTGGGGTTCTGTCAGCAAAACAGCGATGAGCGCCGCGATCGGTGCAAAAATAATGACGCTATGTCCACGGTAGGCCATGAAAACAAGAAAGGCCAGAACGGCGACAATAACAAGTACTGCCATTTGAATTGACTCCTGATTTTTTTCGTATGAGCGCGCACAGAGCCTCTGAGCCGGGGTCGCCAGAATGCGTGGGCCACATAAGGGGAGACGGCGCGATCAATTAATTCGGATTCCGTAGCGATCGATGCAACCACCGCTACCTCCGATTTCTTTCTATTGTGTACACCCTTGATCGTACGAGTCCGTACCGATGCTCTTGAACTCGACTGCCTAGGCACTGAACAACCTTGTTCCGGAGCGTCTACGCAGTGGGGGATGAGAATCTGCATGTCTGCGCTTGCGGTCACAATTTTTCAGTGGACGCATAATAAAATCGGCAAGGCGAATATGTCAATATATGACTATATATCCCATATAGTGAGATTTATATCGACGGGGGCGCGCAGCGTGAAGCCGCTGAACGATGATCCGGGTCTTTTTCTGAGTTCCTTTGGCTAGCACCCGAATACATAAGGGGGTCATCGCACCACGCCACGCCGCCGCCGGCTCCAGGTATCTCCAGCACTCGTTCCCGTCGTAACCCGCACGCCCAGTCGGCGCTCAGGCAGATATCGGGTAATCCCGAGAATTGCCAATAGCTCGCGTGGCACGCCTATGTCTCATGTGCTACGCTCAATTCGAGCAAATCTGGTACAAGAACACGCAACAATCAGGCCTGCACTGCATAGCGGGCACCGATACCGGTGGAGAAGACGCAGAATGGAAGCGATGTACGACACAGGCCTTGAGCGCCGAGAAGCAAACTACGTCCCCTTGAGTCCTATCGATTTCATCGTCAGAGCCGCTGACGTGTATGGTGACAGGCTCGCCGTGGTGTATGGCGACACTCGTCGCACGTGGGCCGAAACGTATACGCGGACCCGACGCCTCGCCAGCGCGCTGCAGGGCGCCGGGATCGGAACCGGCGATACTGTGGCGGTTCTCCTTCCCAATATTCCCGAGATGGTCGAGGTCCATTTCGGAGTGCCGATGGCAGGAGCGGTGCTCAATACGCTGAACACCCGGCTGGATGTGCCAACGATCCTGTTCATGTTGCGACACGGCGAAGCGAAGGTTCTGATCATCGACACCGAATACTCGCAAGTCGCTCGGGCTGCCGCAGCGGAGTTTCCGGCGCTGCGCATCGTCAGCGTTGCGGATGCAATGCCGGCAGATCCCGCGGCGTTCGCCTCTGCCGTCGACTACCCGACTTTCCTGGACGGCGGCGCCTCGGATTTTGCCTGGTCGCCGCCGGCGGACGAGTGGGACGCGATTGCGCTCAACTACACGTCCGGAACCACCGGAGATCCCAAGGGCGTCGTGTACCACCATCGTGGCGCCTATCTGAATGCCGTTTCGAACATCCTCGAGTGGGATCTCCCGAAACACGCCGTCTATTTGTGGACGCTGCCGATGTTCCACTGCAACGGTTGGTGCTTTCCCTGGACCATCGCCGCACGTGCAGGCGTCAACGTTTGCTTGAGACGGTTCGATGTGAATCAGGTTTTCGAGTTGATACGCCGCGAGAAGGTGACCCACTATTGCGGTGCGCCGATCGTTCAGAGTTCGCTCGCAAACGCTCCGGCGGAACTTAGGCACGGTATCGGCCATCGCGTAGCGACGATGGTTGCCGGTGCGCCGCCGTCACCGGCAGTGATTGGGAAGCTTAATGACATCGGGGTCGATGTGACGCATGTCTACGGACTGACCGAGGTCTATGGTCCGGCGTCGGTATGCGCAAAGCAGGAGTCGTGGTCAGCACTGGATGGCGATGCCCGCGCTGCGCTCAATGCCCGGCAAGGCGTGCGATATCACCTGCAGGCCGCGGTAACGGTACGTGACCCCGCTACGTTGGAGGCAGTCCCTCCAGACGGGGAGACCATTGGCGAAATCATGTTTCGTGGCAACATCTGCATGAAAGGGTATCTGAAGAACCCGAAAGCCACCGACGAAGCATTTTTCGGCGGATGGTTTCATACAGGGGACCTCGGCGTCATGTCTTCGGACGGCTATATACGCATCAAGGACCGAAGCAAAGACATCATCATTTCCGGCGGGGAGAACATCTCCAGCATTGAGGTTGAGGACGTGCTTTACCGCCACCCTGCCGTTTCCGTTGCCGCAGTCGTTGCAATGCCCGATGCCAAGTGGGGCGAAGTTCCTTGCGCATTCGTCGAACTCAAAGCAGGCGCGACGGCGACAGCCGAGGACATCATCAAGCACTGCAGAGAACACCTGGCAGCCTTCAAGGTGCCGAAACGGGTGGAGTTTGGCGAACTGCCAAAAACGTCGACAGGGAAGATCCAGAAGTACGATTTGCGTGCACGGGTTCAATCTGCATCCGCGATCGATCTTGCCGGAGACAGTGCAACCGGAATGCCGCGCACCTCGTCCGACAGCAAGGTTTGACACAGCGGATCTTCACCGCATAAGAACCGGCCTGAGTCCCTGACGACTCAGGCCGGTTTCCTTTGTGCCCGATTCAGGCGAGCGTCGCGCGCACGCTGCCAGGCCCGCCAATGTCGGCAGCGAATGCGGACCCGCCATGGTTTCATGGGCCCTTTCGGGGACTCAGTCCGTTGTTCCGCCACGCCACACCGCGCCGGGGCGTACTTGCGTTGATAATATCCGCCGAGGGACAAGCGGGCTTCCTTTCGTCCGTGCACGCGACATCAACCAGATCACGGCAATGCATTCACTAAGCGCTACCGTACCCATCTCACTCGTTCGGGGCTTCCTCGACGGCGTAGGCGCGCCGCCTGATGTCGTCAGGCAATACCTCGAAGCGGCAGGTATTTCCGACGCCCTGCTGACCGAGCCTGGGGCGCGTGTCACGGAATCGCAATTCTCAACGCTTTACCGCGCACTTGCGATCGAGTTCGACGATGAAATGCCGGGTATCTTCGAGCGTCCTTTGCGTAATGGCACCCTGAAGTATCTGTGCCTCAGCCTGCTCGACGCTCCCAACCTCGAAACGGCAATGCACCGCTTCGGCCAGTTCATGCATCTGATTCTCGACGACTTTCGATTTGAGTCTTCTCGAGTCGGGCCTGTGGCCGAAATTGTGTTGCGGGCGGGGCCCGCCGGCGTCAGCGCCCTGGGCCAGCAGTTGATGCTGAAGCTCGCGCATGGCGTGGGGTCGTGGCTCATCGGTCAAAAGATCCCGCTTCTGCAGGTGGAATTCGCGTTTGAGCGGCCTCCTCACGCCGTCGATTACCTCTATCTCTTCCCGGGACCGGCGCAGTTCGACTGCAAGCTGACACGCATGCGCTTCAGCGCTTCCTATTTCGATATGCGCGTGCGTCAGCGCAAGGCCGACCTGCGCAAGTTTCTCGCGCGAGCGCCAGAGGATTGGATATTCGTGGCCTTCAACGAGCAACTCACGAGCCATCGGGTCAGGGATTGTCTTGCATCGCGACTTCCCGATATGCCGTCCATCGATGACGTTGCTCAAGTCCTCAACTGCTCGGTGCGCACGCTTTGCCGGCGGCTGTCCGCCGAAGGCTCGGCGTTCCAGACGCTCAAGAACGAGTTGCGACGGGATATTGCGATCCGGCGCCTCACCGAAACCCAGGAAGCGATTGCGGCGATCGCCGCCGATGTCGGATTTGATGACCCCACTGCGTTCCATCGCGCGTTCCGTCAATGGACCGGCAGCACGCCGGGCGAGTATCGGCACGCTGCACTTCGGCCCGTTGCGGCCCGCCCGCCCAGGGCCTGATCGACGACGAAAGCCGGCGGGACGGCTGACTACGCCCTGCATTCCGGCCCTGCCGGGGAACCCTCCCTGGTCGACTCGTGGCCGATATTGTCAATAGATGGTCCGGTTTGGTTATCGGGATTCTCGCCTATCGCCGCTACGATCTGGTCGATAGTTGCCGTGCAGGACCTCAGCGTTCCGGTGTCATGGCAGGCCTCTTCACTACCGTCCACTGGAAAAGCACCAGAATGAGCTATATCGCACCCGTCAAGGAAATGCTCTTTGTCATGCAGGAGCTGGCCGATCTCGAGCGCGTGGCGGCGCTTCCCGGCTTCGAGGACGCCGGGCCGGACTGCGCCCAGGCCGTGCTCGACGAGGCGGCCCGCTTCAACGCCAATGTCGTCGCGCCGCTGAATGTCGAGGGTGACGTCAACCCCAGTAGTTTCAAGGACGGCGTTGTCACCGCTACGCCGGGCTTCAAGGAAGCCTTTTCTCAGTTCGCGAACGGTGGCTGGCAGGGCGTTGTCCACCCGGCCGAGTATGGCGGTCAGGGACTGCCCAAACTGATCGCGACCGCCTGCATTGAAATGCTCAATGCCGCGAACCTGTCGCTGGCGTTGTGCCCGGTGCTGACCGACGGGGCCATCGAGGCGTTGCTCATTGCCGGCAGCCAGGCGCAGAAGGAACGCTACGTGCCGAAGCTCATTTCGGGTGAGTGGACCGGCACGATGAACCTGACGGAGCCGCAGGCAGGTTCGGACCTCGCGTTGGTTCGCACGCGTGCCGAACCGGTCGGCGACGGTAGCTACCATCTCTTCGGCACGAAGATCTTCATCTCGTGGGGCGAGCACGATATGGCCAGCAACATCGTGCATCTCGTACTCGCTCGCCTGCCCGGCGCCCCCGAGGGCGTAAAAGGCCTGTCGCTTTTCATCGTGCCGAAATTCGTAGTCAACGAAGATGGCTCTCTGGGTGCCCGTAACGACGTGCATTGCGTGTCCATCGAGCACAAGCTGGGCATTAAGGCGAGTCCGACGGCGGTGCTCCAGTTCGGCGATCACGGCGGGGCCATCGGCTATTTGGTCGGGGAAGCCAACCGCGGCCTCGAATACATGTTCATCATGATGAATGCGGCACGTTTCGGTGTCGGTGTGCAGGGTATTGCCGTGGCCGACCGCGCTTATCAGCGGGCCGTGGCCTATGCGAAAGACCGTGTGCAAGGGCGCGCCGTAGACGGCTCGTCGAAGGCGCCGCTGAGCATCATCAAACACCCCGACGTGCGTCGGATGCTCGCTACCATGCGTGCGCTCACGGAGGGTGCCCGGGGGCTCGCCTACGTCGCGGCAGCGCACAGCGATATCGGTCACCGTCATACCGATGCGTCGGTGCGTGCCGACCATCAGGCCATCTACGAATACCTCGTGCCAGTGGTGAAGGGGTGGAGCACCGAGTTGGCAAACGACGTCGCCAGCCTTGGCGTGCAGGTGCATGGCGGCATGGGCTATATCGAGGAGACGGGGGCAGCGCAGCATCTTCGCGACGCGCGAATCCTTGCCATCTATGAAGGCACAACAGCGATCCAGGCCAACGATCTCGTCGGCCGGAAGACGTTGCGTGACGGCGGTGCTGTCGTCAAGGTGCTGATCGCAAAAATCGACGAAACCCTCGCGGCATTGTGGGAGCACAAGTCGTACGAATCGAACGCCGCGTTCCAGGCGCTCCACAAGCGACTTGGGGCGGGGCGCGAATCGCTGGCGAACGTGGTCGACTACGTGCTCGCGCACGCCAAGGACGATCCCAACGCCGTATTTGCCGGCAGCGTGGCGTATCTGAAGCTGGCTGGCATCGTGCTATCCGGATGGCAGTTTGCCCGTGCGTTGCTCGTCGCCACGGACAAGCGCAACGACGATCCCTCGTTCCATGATGCCAAGATGGCAACCGCCCATTGCTTCGCGACCCAGGTCCTGCCGCTCGCGACTGCGCTGGAAGCCGCCATCGTTGGCGCCCACGACGGCAACGAAGGTGCGTTGGCGTTGACCGACGACCAGTTCTGACGCAGGGGTTGGACATGCTCAGCACAGCAAGCCCGATCGAACAGGCCGGCGCACGCGAGTCGATGGATTATGACGTCGTGATTGTCGGCGGCGGGCCGGCCGGATTGTCCGCGGCGATTCGCCTCAAGCAGTTGTCTGTCGAGAGCGGCGTCGAGTTGTCCGTGTGCGTTCTGGAGAAGGGCTCGGAGATCGGGGCTCACATCCTCTCCGGCGCCGTCATGGACCCACGCGCCATGACCGAACTCATCCCCGACTGGAAAGGGAAAGGGGCTCCGCTATCGGTGGAGGTCACCGAGGACAAGTTCCTGTTTCTCATGCAAGCCGGTTCGAAGCGGGTGCCCGCCTGGGCACTTCCGGACAACTTCAGGAATCACGGCAACTATGTCGTTTCGCTGGCCAACGTGACGCGGTGGCTGGGGCAACAGGCAGAAGGACTCGGCGTCGAGATTTTCGCCGGCTTTGCGGCCGCCGAAGTGCTTTTCGACGACGACGGGGCAGTCAAAGGCGTTGCGACCGGCAACCTGGGCATCGGCAAGGACGGCAAGCCGACGGAGAACTTCCAGCTCGGCATGGAGTTACACGCGAAATACACGCTCTTCTGTGAGGGCGCACGTGGGCACCTGGGCCGTCAACTGAACGAGAAGTTCAAGCTGAGCGACAACGCGGATCCCCAGGTCTATGGCATCGGCATCAAGGAAGTGTGGGAGATCGAACCGTCGAAGCATACGCCGGGCCTGGTCATGCACACGGCCGGCTGGCCACTCGAGAACGACACGTACGGCGGCTCGTTTCTCTACCACATGGACGATCGCCAGCTGGTAGTCGGCTTCGTCGTGGGCCTGGGATATTCGAATCCGTATCTGTCGCCATTCGAGGAGTTCCAGCGATACAAGACGCATCCGGAAATCCGCAAGGTGCTCGAAGGCGGGAGACGCCTGTCCTACGGCGCGCGCGCGATGACGGCGGGCGGCCTGATGTCCTTGCCGAAGCTGGTGTTCTCCGGGGGCGCGCTCGTCGGTGACGACGCGGGCTTCCTGAACGCATCGCGTATCAAGGGATCGCATGCGGCGATCAAGTCGGGCATGTTGGCTGCCGAAGCGGCATTTGAGGCATTGCAGGCAGGGCGTGAAGGCGATGAGCTTACGGCCTATCCCGAGGCGTTCAAGCATTCCTGGCTGTACGCCGAGCTGCACCGCGCCCGAAATTTCAAGCAATGGATGAGCAAAGGTCTGTATCTGGGCACGCTGATGGTCGGCATCGAGCAAAAGGTGCTGCGCGGCAACGTCCCGTGGACGCTGCACCACCAGCATTCGGATCACGAGACGCTGAAACCGGCCTCGCAGAGCACGCCCATCGAATATCCGAAACCCGACGGCAAACTCACGTTCGACAGATTGTCCTCGGTGTTCATCTCCAACACCCATCACGAAGAGAATCAGCCGGCGCATCTGACGCTGAAGGCCCCGGCGGTTGCGCTGAACGTGAATTGGCGGACTTATGCGGGGCCCGAATCACGCTACTGCCCTGCAGGCGTCTACGAGTATGTGAAGCAGGACAGTGGTGGCGAGCAGCTTGTCATCAACGCGCAGAACTGCCTCCATTGCAAAACATGCGACATCAAGGATCCAAGCCAGAACATCGTTTGGGTCGCACCTGAGGGGGGCGGCGGCCCCAACTATTCCAACATGTAATTGAACCCCGGGCGTGCTTCATGGCATGAGGCGCGTCCGGCGTCCATTTGGAGATACGAGAAATGCAAAGAGAAGTCGTTGTCGTCGGTGGCGTTCGTACGGCTATCGGCAAGTTCGGCGGTAGTCTGAAAGACCTCCCGCCGACCGAACTGGGTGCGATCGTGGTGCGAGAGGTACTCGCGCGGTCGAAAGTGGCGGGCGCCGACGTCGGCCACGTGGTGTTTGGCAACGTGATCGCCACAGAGCCGAGAGACCTGTATCTGGCGCGAGTCGCGGCGCTCGACGGTGGCATCTCGGAAGCGACGCCGGCCTTCAATGTCAACCGCCTCTGCGGGTCCGGGCTGCAGGCGGTCGTCTGCGCCGCGCAGTCTATTCTGCTGGGTGACGCCGACATCGCCATCGGTGGCGGCGCCGAGAACATGAGCCGGGCGCCATACATTACGCCCGACACACGCTTCGGCGCTCGCATGGGCAACGCGCAACTGATCGACATGATGTTGGGCGCGTTGCACGATCCGTTCCAACGGGTGCACATGGGAGTAACCGCGGAGAACGTCGCGCGAAAGTACAGCATCACGCGCGAGCAGCAGGATGCCCTTGCGGTCGAATCGCACCGCCGCGCCTCGCGTGCCATCGCCGAGGGCCGCTTCAAGGAGCAGATTGTTCCGGTGACTCGACGCGTGAGAGGCAAGGAGGTCGTATTCGATACCGATGAGCACGTGCGCCAGGACGTCGAACAGCCCGAGCTTGCGGAGCTGCGCCCGATATTCCAGAAGGAAAACGGGACGGTGACGGCTGGCAACGCGTCCGGCATCAATGACGCCGCTGCGGCCGTCCTGTTGATGGAGCGCAAGACGGCGCAGGCGCGAGGTTTGAAGCCGCTGGCGCGCCTGGTGTCCTACGCGCATGCCGGCGTCGACCCGCTCTATATGGGCATCGGCCCCGTACCCGCGACGCGCATCGCGCTCGAGCGTGCGGGACTCACCGTAGGCGATCTCGACGTGATCGAATCCAACGAGGCCTTTGCTGCACAGGCCTGCGCAGTCGCACAGGAGCTTGGATTCGACCCGGTAAAAGTGAATCCGAACGGCTCGGGCATCTCTCTGGGCCATCCCATCGGCGCGACAGGTGCTCTGATTACCGTCAAGGCGCTGCATGAACTCAGGCGCGTGAGCGGACGCTATGCACTCGTCACGATGTGTATTGGCGGCGGCCAGGGTATCGCCGCAATCTTTGAGAATCTTCAATGAGTTGCGCACGATGCAGCAACGCTAGCCACTGAGAGCCATAATGGAAATTGGGACGATAGGAATTATCGGCGCGGGGACGATGGGCAATGGCATCGCGCAGACCGCCGCTACCGCCGGATTGAATGTCATCGTGATCGATGTTGCCGAGTCGGCCCTGACGAACGGGCTCGCACGGCTGGAAAGCAATCTCGATCGGCTTGTTGCGAAAGACAAACTCGACTCGGAAGCACGAGGCGCTGCGCTTGCGCGAGTCAGGTTCTCGACGGATTATCAGCCACTGTCGGATGCCGATCTCGTCATCGAAGCCGCAACGGAAAGTGTCGCCCTCAAGCACCGAATTCTGGGGCAGATCGAATCGGTGGCGCGTCCCGGCGCCATCATTGCGACGAACACCTCGTCTATCTCGGTCACGGCGTTGGCGGCGGGTCTGGGCGACGCTTCGCGTTTCATCGGAATGCATTTCTTCAACCCGGCTCCGCTGATGCCGCTCGTCGAGATCATTCGCGGGTTGCAGACGAGCGACGCCACCGCCGATGCGATTAGCGAGTTGACAAAGCGTCTGGGAAAGACGCCAATTGTCGTCAGGAACTCCCCCGGGTTCGTGGTGAACCGTATCCTTGTGCCGATGATCAACGAGGCCTTCTTCGTCCTTGCCGAAGGCATTGCGAGCGCCGATGAGATCGACGCGGGAATGAAGCTTGGCGCGAATCAGCCGATCGGCCCGCTCGCGCTCGCGGATCTGGTCGGACTCGACGTCTGCCTGTCCGTCATGGAAGTGTTTCTGAACGATTTCGGAGACCCGAAGTATCGGCCGGCCCCGCTGCTGCGCGAGTTCGTGGCGGCGGGACGGCTCGGGCGCAAAACAGGCCAGGGTGTCTATCGTTACGACTGAGTATCGAACGGGCACCGGGAGGATGCCCGTTCGATGGCAGGTCTGACGCCCTTGCCCGATGGGCAGCCAGGCGCGAATCGATCATCGCTGACTGGCCCGGCTGGGACGAGATGGGATAAAACCAACATCAGATTCAGGAGACAATGATGCAGGACGAGTTGACGAACACGACCCCCTCGGCATACGCCTATCCCTTGCTTATCAAGCAGCTTTTGCATACCCCGCTGGCTCACGCCCCGGAGCAGGAGATTGTTTACCGGGGGCAACATCGAATGACGTACCGGACGATGAACGAGCGAATCTCCAGACTCGCCAACGCCCTTGCCAAGCTTGGCGTGCGGCATGGCAGTACCGTCGGCGTCATGGACTGGGACAGCCATCGCTATCTGGAATGTTATTTCGCTATCCCGATGATGGGAGCGGTGTTGCAGACGGTCAATGTACGATTGTCCAACGCGGAAATCGCGTTCACGATCAATCACGCCGGCGCCGAAGTGCTTCTGGTCCATACCGATTTCCTGCCGGTGATCGATGCGATCAAAGATCAATTGAAATCCGTCCACACCTTCGTTCTCATCGACGAAGACGACGACGCCCTCACGACACACACGATTCCGTTCACGACGGAGTACGAGCGCATGCTCGCGGTGAGCGATACGCATTATTCGTTCCCGGATTTCGACGAAAACACGCGCGCCACCACGTTCTACACGACCGGAACCACGGGGCAACCCAAGGGTGTTTTTTTTTCTCATCGGCAACTGGTACTTCACACGATCAGCGTGATGGCCGGGTTGGCGAGTCCGGTCTCGGGGCAACGGCTGCATCGAGGCGATGTGTACATGCCGATCACCCCCATGTTCCATGTTCACGCGTGGGGCATGCCCTACGTCGCAACGGTCATGGGGCTGAAGCAGGTCTACCCGGGGCGCTATGCCCCCGACCGGCTGGTGGGGCTCATCCGTGACGAGGGCGTGACTTTTTCGCACTGTGTCGGCACGATTCTGCACATGCTGTTGAACTGCCCCGAAGCGAAGACGGCCGACTTCAGCCGCTGGAAAGTCATCGTTGGCGGGAGTGCGCTGACACAAGGCCTGGCGAGCGCCGCTTTCGCACGTGGCATCGATGTCTTTACGGGCTACGGCATGTCTGAGACCGGTCCGATCCTCACGCTGGCGCAGATCAAGCCCGACCTTGGCCCACTCGATGCGACCGAGGAGATACGCCTGCGCTGCAAAACCGGTCTTCCCGTTCCTCTGGTCGATCTGCGGATTGTCGATGACGCGATGGCAGACGTTCCACACGATGGCAAAGCCTTCGGCGAAGTGGTTGTGCGCGCGCCATGGCTGACGCAAAGTTACCTTCGCAATCCGGAAGCCTCGGAGCAGCTATGGGAGGGCGGGTATCTGCATACCCAGGATATCGCCAGCATCGACCCGGCGGGCTACCTGCAGATTACCGATCGACTGAAGGACGTGATCAAGTCAGGCGGTGAATGGGTGTCGTCGCTCGAAATCGAGAACCTGATCTCTCGTCACCCTGCGGTCTCCGAAGTGGCGGTGTTCGGCGTCAAGGACGAGAAGTGGGGCGAGCGGCCGGTCGCGCTGGTCGTACTGAAGGCGGACGCGGGCTCCGTCGACGACGAAGAGATCAGGCGCCATCTGCTTGCGATTGCCGCGACTGGGGAAATTTCAAAATACGCGGTGCCACAAATCGTCAGGTTCGTCGACTCGCTGCAAAGGACCAGTGTCGGCAAGTTGAACAAGAAGGCGATGCGCGAACAGTTTGTCTGACCGATTTCCGTGGGGCGAACGCCGGCCGCTCTCTGTACAGCGCTTTTTTATCTCGGATTCAACCAGTGTTTCGGACAAAAATGCGACAACGGTAAAGAACTATCTCCCTGATCTGCCCGACTATTTCGGGCTGGTCTGAATGTTAGTTTTCCTGCGCCTTGATTGAGCCCGGCTTTACCGACACACCGATGCCCCGTACCGTGCCGACCGACCAATACGCTGCCGCCGCGGTGCTGGAACCTTCGGGTGCGGCGGCATCCCTGGCGGATATCGCGCGGGCAATCGTCTTCTTCTGCGACCCCGGAACGCGTTTCATTATGGGGCAGACGTACTTTGCCGATGGCGGCAAATCGCTCGGCTCGGGTCTCCGGCAATCCGTCGCGGCGCTCGGATCCGCTTACCTCGGCATCTCACCCAAGCACGCACGGCGCTGAAGACTGATTCTCACCGATCCGCGAAGCTTCCCTGTCATGCGATGACCCTATGACAGGGAAGCCGATGGGCGATATTCTTCTAGTGCGCCAGAAAGTCGATGACCATGCGATTGAATGCGTCCGCGTGCTCCCACTGCACCCAGTGTCCGCAGCGGTTGAACACGTGCAATTGGGCATTCGGCAAGCCGGCCAGCAGTCGCAGGCCGACGTCCATTGGCACAAACCGGTCGTCACGCCCCCAGACGATCAGCGTCGGCGCCGCGACCTCGCCCAATCGTGCGCCATAGTCCGTGAACTGTTTCGGATTCGCGGCAAGACTCTTCACGAAATTCTCGAGGTGGTCGCGATTCGCGAGCATGTTGTCGAGCCGGGCCTGCATCAGATCCTCGGTGATCGAACTCGCGTCGAAGACGAACACGTTCATCATGCGCTTCAGGTTCTCGATGGTCGGATCCTTGTACAGACCATTGAGCAGTTTGATGCCTTCCGTCGGCATGGCCACGAATTGGCTCGGCCCGCCGGTGCCGCCGCCCATCAGGATCAGCTTGCCGACACGCGCGGGATTCGACAGGGCGAACGCCACGGTACTGTGTCCCCCCATCGAATTGCCGATGATGTGCACGCGCTCGATGTCGAGCGCATCGAGCACGGCCTTGAGCACGCGTGCGTTCAATTCGGAACGCGATCCGGTGTTGACGACCGGATCGCTTTTTCCCCAACCGGGGCAATCGACCAGCAGCACGCGGTAGCCGGCGTCGACCATCGGCTCGACGTTGCGGTTGAAATTGGCCCAGCCGGTCGCGCCCGGTCCGGACCCATGCAGCATCACCACCGTTTCGGCGCCACTGCCGGTATCGTTGTAGTGAATGCGATATTCTGTGTCCGCGTCGCGGATCGTCACGAAACGGCTCGTGGACGCTTCCGTGAGCGCCATGTCGGCCGATTGCATTGTCGTCATAATGACTCCCTCTACGAATAGTGAATCGTTGAGGACGGCGCGCCTCGTCATGAAACACGCCACCCTCCCAAAGACTTTCTCAAGCACTCGACGACGCTCGGCGCCGGCCGGTCATCGCCCCGGCTGAGTGACGCTGGCGACCATGCGCGGTGCGAACGTGCTCACCACGCTCAGCGCGGCAACGGCTGCAATCACGATCAACGGAATGCTCGAGGACACCAGCATCGACGCACTCTGCCCCAGCGCGAACAACTGACCGGCGATCAGCGGCCCCAGGATCGAACCGAGACGCCCGACGGCCACCGCCGCCCCCACGCCCGTGCCCCGCACTTCTGTGGCATACGCCTGCCCGGCCATCGAATACAGCACCGACTGCCCCCCGACCAGGAACAGTCCGCAGAAGAAGGCGCCGCAGGCCATCGTCACCGCACCGTTGGCCCCCGACAACCCGGCCAGTGACAACGCAATGCCGACGTACATGCCGATCACGGTCAGGCGCGGCGAGTAACGATCCATCACGTTCGCAATGCCGATCGCCCCGATGCCGCCACCGATGTTGAACATCATGATGGCCATGCCTGCCTGCGCGCGCGACAGCCCGTTGGCCACGACCATCGACGGCAGCCAGTTCATCAGGAAGTACAGGACGATGAGCGTGCCGAGGTAGCTCGTCCACAGTGCGATCGTCGTGCGCGTGCGGCCCTCCTTCCACAGCGCGTGCGTGATGCTCGGTGTCGCGCCGGGCGCGTCGTGCTGCGCCGTGGTGCCGCCGACGCCGGAGTCACGCGTCACACGCGTGGCGACAAACTGTGCCGACTCACGCAGATAAAGCCCCAGCAGTGGCACCATCAACATCGGACCGAAGCCGCCGACGTAAAACACGTGTCGCCAGCCCTCGTCGCCAGGACTCATGATGCCGATCACGGCAGCGAATGCTGCGCCGAACGGCATGCCGCAATACATGGCGCCAACAGCCGTGCTTCGCTGGCCTTCCGGTGCAGCTTCGGCGCACAGCGCGATCAGATTTGGCATGGCGGCACCGAGACCGAGACCGGTCAGAAAGCGCGCCGTCAGCAGCGATTCGAAATTCCAGGTGTGTGCCGTGGCGAGCGAGAAAATGCCGAACAGCGCGACGGACAACATCAGCACCCGTTTGCGCCCCCAACGGTCGGCCAAACGCCCGCCAAGTGCCGCGCCCGGCAACAAGCCGATGGCACCGGCGCTGAACGCCCATCCCATCTGCGCCACGGAAAGCGCGAACTCCTTTGCGATGCGTGGGGCCGCCACGCCGGCCGACTGCAGATCGAGCCCTTCGAGCAGGGCGATGGCCAAACACAGTGCGATCGTTGCGAGGCTACCCTTTGCGGGCGCCGCGCCTTGCGGTGATGATGCTTGCATTGCTTTGTCTCCAGTTCCAGGAAAATCCGCTCTTCTTGGCGGTCGTGTTGAGTCTTGGGAGTTGCGCGCTTTACCTCTCGATGTTCGACGGCGAAAAGTCTGGTTCACAAGCGACCTAAGTCGCATTAGTTCGTCGCATCGGTTCACCCCATGGCGTTGCCGCATTGCATCGTCTTGACTCGCATAGCACCGCCACCAGTCGTCTTGCGCTGCTGCCCGATGCGTCCCGATGCGTCCCGATGCGCCCGCGTGTCCTTGAGTGCGATGGCGCGTGCGTGGGCTGCCTTACGCAAACGTCGCGCGTACGCTGCCCAGACCTTCGATTTCCGTGACGAACGTACCTGCCTCGGTAACGGGGACCATCGGGCCGAGCGCGCCGGTGAGCACCACATCCCCAGCGCGCAGCGGCGTGCCGAGTTGCGCCATACGGTCGGCGAGCCAGACTGCGGCATTCAGCGGGTTGCCCAGACAGGCCGCGCCGTTGCCGCGCGAGCGCACTTCGCCGTTGTGCGAAAGCGTCATTGCGCAGGCTGTCAGGTCAATGTCGGCGAGCGCGACCGGTCGGCTGCCCAGCACGAACAGCGCGCTCGACGCGTTGTCGGCCACGGTGTCGACGAAGCGGATATTCCACTGCTCGATGCGGCTGTCGACGACTTCCACGGCCGCGACCGCATAGGCGGTGGCGCGCAGAATGTCGGCGAACGTGTGTTTCTCGCACGTGAGGTCACGCTCGATCACAAGCGCGATCTCGGCTTCAACCTTGGGCTGGATGAGGCTCGCAAGCGGCATCGGCTGCGCGTCGCCGTAAGCCATGCCGGCAAACAGCGCGCCGAAGTCGGGCTGATCCACACCGAGTTGCCGCTGTACCGCGAGCGATGTCAGGCCGATCTTCCGGCCGACGATGCGCTCGCCCGTGGCGGCGCGCGCGGCGACGTTGCACTGCTGCACGGCATAGGCGCTCGCCATGTCGTCGGGTGCGATCTCGCCGCGAATCGGTGCAATGGGCTGGCGCGTGGCCTCGGCCCGGCGAAGACGCTCGGCGAGGGTCTGAATCAACGGGGAATTCGACATTGGGGACTCCTTCTATCAGGCGGCCGCGGCCAGCGCCGTTTGCGGCGTGGCGTGCATCGCGGCAAAGCCGGCGATCCATTCGGGAATCGCACGGTAGTAATCGATGGACGCGCTGTACT
The DNA here is from genome assembly GCF_902459665.1 of Pandoraea cepalis. GTDB lineage: Bacteria > Pseudomonadota > Gammaproteobacteria > Burkholderiales > Burkholderiaceae > Pandoraea > Pandoraea cepalis. Next base: position 97,018 of record NZ_CABPSL010000017.1, read on the forward strand.
CGCCATAAGCGGCGAGCGCCGCGAACGCTGCGACCCACGTACGGATTTCGTGGGCCGATTTGCCGCCGTCGCGCGTGATCGCGTCGTTGCTGATGTCATCGACGGCGCGCAGATGCCCGTCGCAGAGCAACGAGAGAAACGCGTGGTCCCACTGCGGATTGAGCGGATGCAGATGACTCGTTCCCGCCGTGAACGCTTCGGCGGCGGCCACCGTGCGTGCCTGACGCGCCGCGCGCGACTCTGCGGACGGGTTACGGCCGGCGATCAGACGCTCGGCGACCTCCTCGGTCGCACCGATCAACTCGGGCACGGGCGGCTCGTGCGAGATGCCGCCCGATCCCACCACCAGCACGCGCTTGTCCGTGCGCGCCAGGTGCCGGCCGATGGCATCTCCCAGCAGGCGAGACCGGCGCAGCGTCGCCATCGGCGGCGCGACCGAGTTGATGAACACCGGCACGACCGGGTGGGCATCGAGCCCGCCTGTGAGCACCTCCAACGCATAGGCGCAGCCGTGATCGACCTGCATGCGGTACGACAGCGCGACATCGACCTCTGACGCCAGCACATGCTCGGCGAGCGCATGCGCGATATCTGACGGGACCGGCAGCTTGCCGGCCAGGCTGTTGAAGTCGCCGATCGCCGTGGCCGCCGCGCCGATGCAGAACGGCGGCATGACGTCATAGAAGAAGCCGTTGAAGTGATCCGGCGCGAATACGACGACCAGTTCGGGATCGAACGCGCGCACGCGCTCGCGTGCCTGCGCCTGCACCCGCTTCACTTCGGACACGATGTCGTCGGGCGGATCGAAATAGCCGTGCAACGGCGTGTGCGAAATGCATTCGAGATGAATCGGCATCACTTAGGCTCCGGCAACTTGCTGCATGACAAGGGCGGGGGCGTGATGCTTTGGCGCGTGCAGCGGCGTCGCCTGCCGCACCGGATCATCGGAGAGCGCTACCTTGCCGGCTAGCGCGATCAGCGCGTCCGACACTTCCTGCGGGGCGCAGACACCCGCGACGAATCGATCGGGGCGCAACAAGACCACGGATTGCGAACGCGCACCGAACCAGTCCTTCAGTCGATTGAGTGGATCGCCGATCGCGATCACGCTCTCCGGTACGTCGTCGGTGTGCGCCATCTGCACGTCGGGCTTGGCCAGCACGAAGCGCACGCCCAGTGTCTCGGCAACGGCGCGCGCACGCGCTGTCAGGCCGAACGTCGGGTCGGCCCCCCATCCGAGCACGGCAAAGTGATTGCCGATGACGTCGTCGAGACGTTGAAGCTCGCCGGTCCCGGTGCGGACACTCGGCTGAATGAACAGACGCCCGACCGGCGAGCTGGCAAACGGGTCACGGCCATACACCCGGCGGCCGAGCCACGAATCGCGCTTCTCGCTCATCAGGCCCAGCAGGCGGCCCGGCGCCGAATTGCCCGAGCGCTTCAACAGGCGCGCCAGCCAGCCGCCGGTGGACGTCGAGGGGGGAAGCAACACCACTCCCGCTTCGTAGCGTGGCATCGGCTTGAAACGCATTTCCACGAAGTAGCGCCTGACCGACGGAAACAGGTTGAAGCTGCGCACGAAGGCGTCACGGAAGCGCACGCCGAAGCGCGTGGTCGGTGCAAAGATGTCGCCCGCGACTTCGGAGAGGTGGATCATCGAGCGCGCATGTGGCCGACGCTCGGCGGTGTACGTGTCGAGCAGGCTCGGGAGACTCTGCCCCTTGATCACCATCGCAAGCTTCCAGCCCAGGTTGTTGGCGTCGCGAATGCCGCTGTTGTAGCCCTGCCCCTGCCATACGGGCATGATGTGCGCCGCGTCGCCCGCCAGCAGCACGCGATCCACGCGGAACGTTTCCGCAAGTCGCGCGTTGTGCGTGTAGACCCGCTTGCGGATGTAGTCGACCCGGTCCGGATGCGCGACCACCTTGCGAATCAGCGCCGCCATGTTCTCGGGCCTGGAGAGTTCTTCTTCCGTCTCGCCCGGCATGACCATGAATTCGAAGCGGCGAATGCCGTGGGGCAGGGCGGCGGTAACGTATGGGCGCTCGTGATCGCAGTGCAGATAAACGTGAGGCGAGCCCACCGGGTCGTTACGCACGTCGACCACGATCCACTGGTTGGGCTTCGTGCGGCCTTCGAACGGCACCTGAAGCAGGCGACGAATCATGCTGTTGCCGCCGTCGGCGCCGACAACGTAACGTGCGCGAATCGTACGGACTTCGCCATCGCTCGTTCGCGTGCTCAGCGTCACCCCCCGAGCGTCCTGCGCGAGCGCCTCGACGCCGTGCCCGAAACGCACGTCCACATGCGCGAAGCGCTCGAGCCCCTCGAACAGCACCCGATCGGCGAGCGGTTGAATGAACGCGTTGCGGCGCGACCAGCCGAATTCGTCGGTACGCGGCTCGATCGACGCGAAGCAGTGACCATCGCTCGTGACAAACCGCATCCAGTGATCGGGGGTCGTATGCGGAAGCAGAGCGTCGGCAAGGCCGACGGCCTGGAATACACGCAAGGCCTCGTCGTCCAGACCGATGGCGCGCGGGTAATCGATGAGTTGATCCAGCTTTTCCAGGATCGTGACGCGCACGCCTTGCAAGCCGAGAATATTCGCGATCATCAGCCCAACCGGGCCGGCTCCGACGATGGCCACGTCCGTCGTGATGTCGGCACTGGTGTCAGCCACGGCACTGGCGGCTTTGTCGAATGTACTCATGTGTCTCGCTCCTTTTTTGAGCGCGAGCGCGCCCCGCACGCCGGTCTGGCGCGTTCGAATGGCGTGCTGCGTTCGTTGATTCCGTCGCGGCTCGTGTCGTCCGCTAATCGTTGGGCCGGGGTCGGTCGTCGAGCGAGGCGTCTTCGACGACACTCGCTCACACCGAAAAGAAGGTGTCTCCGCTAGCGCTCTGATTTTTCGATGAGTCTAGGCAGGTCGCGAAAAGCGCTCAACAATTTCGTCGAAATGTGCATAGAATGCACATCATTGATTTTAAATACGATTTCATGAGCAAATATCCGAACGTGCGCGGGCTATCGCGCGGCCTGCTGGTACTGCGGGCGCTCAACGCGATGGCGCGGGGACGCGCGACGCCGCAGCAGTTGAGCGAAGCGACGGGACTTCACCGCACCACCGTGCGCAGACTGCTGGAGACATTGCTGGAAGACGGATTCGTGCGACGCAGCACCTCCGACGACACCTTCCGACTGGCGCTCGCGGTGCGCTCGCTCAGCGAGGGCTTCACGGACGACGAACGCATCGCGACCGTCGCACCGCCGATCATGGGGAAGTTGATGCAACGTGTGGTGTGGCCCTCCGATCTGACCACTCCCGACGGCGACGCCATGATCATCCGCGAGACGACACATCGTTTCAGCCCGTTGTCGTTTCACCGCGCCATGGTCGGGCGGCGCCTGCCGATGCTGTTCACAGCTGCCGGGCGGGCATACTTCGGCATGTGCCCGGAGGCGGAGCGCGAGGACATTCTCGATTTGCTGCGAACGGGCGCGGGCGGGGAGTTGCAGCAGCGGTTTGCCGGCGACGACGCGTTCATCCGCAATCTCGTGCGACAGACGCGCGAGAACGGCTTCGGCTCGAATCATGGCGACTGGCTCGACCAGCGCAAGATCGGCGCGGTAGCGGTCGCCATTGTGTCGGAGGGACGTGTGCTGGCGAGTCTTAACGTGATCTATCTCGATCAGGCTGTGAGCCCGGCCGAGGCCGTGCGGCGGTTCGTGCCGCCGCTGCAGGAGGCGGCGGCGGAGATGGCGGAAGCCGTGGCGCCGGCCGCCCTCGCGCATGCGGCGTCCGTTGACGATTAAGCGTCGCAGCTCGCCGTGACGGTGAACCGCTGATTTTTTCCCGCTTGCATTCGATATTCCACGGGACTCAGTCCACCAAGTTTTGATTCGATGCGGTACCGGTTGTCGTCGTCCATGTAGCCCTTCAGGCCTGGTCTTGATACGCCGCGCGTCAGCTGAGGTCGAATTGCACCATCACGACCGTCGCACTGTTTTCCCGCAGTAGGGAGAGCGAGCCCCCCAGTCGTTGGGCGCGCCGTTGCATGCTGTTGAGCCCCGTGCCGTGAAAGTGCCGGTCCTGCGGGGCATCGGTATTGATTCGCATGCCCTGCATATCGAAACCGACACCGTTGTCCTCAACGCGCAAGGTGACCCGATTGCCGTCGTGCCGCAGTTCGACAATGATACGGGTCGCCTGCGCGTGCTTGAGCACGTTGGTCAGCGTTTCCTGGAGAATGCGCAGCAACTCCAGCGATTGCGCGGCGCTGAGCACGCACGTCGAGATGCCGTCGAGCCGCCAGATGCACTCGATGTTCTGCGTCTCGAAGAGTACTGAAATCCGATGCCGCAATGGGGCAATCTGCTCGGCGAGCGCCAACTCACCTTGCTGATGCGTGGCCGCCGTGTCGATGACGAAACGCAGTTCGTCGCGCATTTCCTTGAGCAACGCGAGAAAGCGCGCCGGCGGCAACGTGTGGGGCGCATGTTCGATGGCCGCGATGCTCGACACCAATGCGCCGCCCAGTCCATCGTGCAAATCGTGTGCGAGATTCAGCCGCTCGGCGAGGCGCGCGTTGACGACTTCGAGTTCGTGCTGACGATTGAGCGTATGCGCCAGTTCCTCGCGCGCATTATCGATGCCGACGCGCAGTTCGTCGTTGAACTGAGCGATTCTCCGTGCGTTTTCGGCAAAGCGCCTCGCAAGCACGATGGCCATGCCGATCATGAGCACCTGAGACGTTTGCGTCGTGTAATAGACGTTCGACGTGAGCACGCCAAAATACACCAGAAAATCATGGGTGCCGGCGACGACGAAGGTCAACGCGCACATTGAGACGATACGTTGTTCCAGCCTGCGCTCAAGCCATGTGAGGACGAAAAGCAGCACGCAACTCGCCAGATAGGTCACGCCGGGCACTATGGCCCAGATCGCGCGCGATGTCTCGATGCGATCGTGTGGCATGACGATCAGCCAGAGTGCTCCGGCGCCGAACGTTGTCCATAACAACGCTTCGAGGCGCGGCATGCGTCGGCCGCAAAAACGCAACACGTACATCGTGAAGCTGCCGCAGTAAGCGAGAAATGCGATGGAGACGAAGATCTCCCACGCGTCGTTCGTGGCAAATGGCCACGGCCGGGTGACCACCTGATTGACCGCATAGAGCCACCAGGTGAGCGACATCATGCTGAACCAGCCGTAGGCCGATTCGTCGCGTCGATACAACCAAAGCATCGACACGAGTATGCCGAGGGTCAGGGTGATGGCGAGACTGAAGAGTTGCAAGTCGCGCCGTATCCATTGCTCCCGCTCGTAGCGCTCGTGCACGACGTCGGGGCTGCCCAGCACGACTGGGCCAAGCCCAGGGCTGTACGCCGCCAGGCCCGAGACGCGTACGAGTATCGTGTTGACGCCGGGACGTAACGCCGGCGTGTCCAGAATTTGGTACCTCGGCGTGTTCCACGCTCGCGTCAGTGGCTCGACAAGCGAGTTGTCGCGCGAGATCAGGACATCGTTCAAGTACACCGCGCCGGCCATATTCAGGTATTCCAGCAGCACGCCACGTGGCTGTGGGTGCTCCAGTTCCCGCCACGTAAGCCGATACCAGACCACGCCGTTGTAGTCCGGCCAGCGGCGTGTCCAGACGTCGGGCAGCGTGACGTCGGTCCAGCCGACGTCTGGGGCGTGCCCCGTAGTCCAGTTGGCGGCATCGGGGTTCATGCTCGCGACGTCATCGCTCGTGGCGCGCAGGGCTTCGATACGATCGAACGTCGGCGCGGTGTTCTCGGGCGGGCGTGTCTGTCCCTGGGCGTCCACGATGCCGGGGACCGGGCCGATAAGGCAGACAAAGACGATAAGACTGCGCAGAGACAGAGACCTGCCCCGTGCCGAGTGCGTCGTGCCGATGCGGCGGGTCAGGGCAACAAGCCGAAGGTACGCGCTTCGAACACGGCCTGCGTGCGCGAGTTGACGGCGAGCTTCTTGTAGATGTTCTTGATGTGGCATGCGACCGTGAGACTGGAGATATTGAGCAGGGCTGCAATCTCGCGGTTCGTCATGCCTTTGGCGACGAGCCCGAGAATCTCGATTTCTCGCGGGCTCAATGCCGGCACGGCCTCGGCCGTCGGCGACTGACCGGTGACTGGCGTCGCCGCCGGTGCGTGTGGCGTCGCTCGGCTGACGCCGACTAGGCTAAGAATATGCCTGGCAACAAAAGGATCGATCGGCGCACCCCCGCGCAGTGCGCTGCGTATCGAGAGCGCAATTTCCTCGTCGTCGCGCTCCTTGAGCAGATACCCGGTCGCGCCTGCCCTTAGCGCACGCACAATGATCTGCTCCGTACTCCACGCGGAGATTACCAGAATCGGAAGGGCGGGATCGCTTTCGTGCAACTCGCCGATCAGATCGACGCCGCTGCCGTCCGGCAGGCCCACATCGACCAGTATCAGCGCGCACGGCGTGCTTGCCAGGTGCGCACGCGCCTGCGCGAGGCTTCCGGCCAGACAGACCATCTCATTGCGGTAGCCCAGCGATTTCAGAATGCCGCACATGCGCGTTTGTGTCGCCGGGTCGTCTTCCACGAGCAATAGCGGTCCGGGGAGCACCGGTTCGGCATCGACTGACGGGCTGGCAGGCATAGCTTGGGATTCCAGACAATTAGGCGGGGAGACAATGTCATGCAAATTAGCGCACCGCTATCGTAGCGCCCATCCCCCAAACAGGGTAGGCATCCCCCGAATTTACTCAATTCGGGGGATGCCAGACGTCACACATCGAATGCTACGTTTCGCACAAACGGGTTCGCGCTGCGCAAGGATCGCCAAAATGCGCACGACATTGACGTGACACGGCGTGCAAATCCGGGAGTCGGGCATACGCTTTCGGATTGGGGGGCAGCGTGGGAGAACGGTTTTCCGCAAGGGCGACGCCACGTCGCCTCAAGGCCATATGCGGCGTGGCAGGACTCATGCTCGCCGGGCCGGCCGTTGCGCAGACGTCCGGTCCGCTGTTTCTCGACTATCGCGGCGCCACAGGCGGCTGCTGTCACAACGCCAACGGTTTCGACGGCGCACCCGGTCAGATCGACGTCGAGCGCACGCTCTCGGGCCTGAACATTCTCTCGACGCATGGGGCGACCGGCGTCGCCGTCGACGTGAGCGGCGGCAACGGCGGTAACGGCGACGATGTCAGTGGCCGCGATCACTGGGGCGGCAGCGGCGGCTTTGGACGCATCGTCGATTTCGTGCTCGCGCAAAGCACCGTCATTAGCAACGGTTTTGGCGCCTCCGTCCTCTCCAAGGGGGGAGACGGCGGTCTGTGGGGCAATCGCGGCGAAGGCAACGGCAACGGCGGGAACGGCAATTTCGCACGCCTGACGCTCGATGGCGGCTCGGTAAGCGCTGTGGGCTTCGGGCTGTCGGCGCAATCGATCGGCGGGAACGGACAGACCAGCGCGATTCCCTGGGGGCCCGGCGTGAACGGCGGGGTCGGGGGAAACGCCGGGGATGCCAGCGTGGTCGTGCGTGGCGGGGCCACCATCACTGCCAGTGCGAGCGGCGGAAGTGGGGGCGCGGCCATTCGGGCCGAATCGCTGGGCGGTCAGGGGGGATTGGGAATCGACGACTGGGAGGGCGGCTATGTGCTCTCCGGATGGGGCGGGAATGCGGGCAATGTCACCGTGTCGACGGCGGACGGCACCGTGACCGCCCATGGCGATGGCGAAGTCGGCGTGCTGGCGCGTTCCGTCGGCGGCAACGGCCCGAAACGCATGAGCGATAGCACGGACGTCAAAGGCTCGAACGGCGGTAACGCCGGCAACATCACCATCACGAACGGCGCGGCGATTTCCACCGATGGGGCTAACGCACCGGGCATTGCCGCCTACAGCCTTGGGGGTGACGGCGGCGATGGCGGCGGCGGTGTCACCGGTAACGGATTTCAGGGCGGCGATGGCGGAACGCCGGGGTCCGTCACGCTCACCAACACCGGCAGCATCGCGACGCGCGGCGTCGGTGCGATGGGGATGCGGGTTTCGGTCGTTGGGGGCGCCGGCGGGAACGGTGGCGAATCCAGTCCCTGGTCGGGACATGGCGGGAATGGCGGTGCGGGTGGCAACACCGGAAATCTGGCCGTCGATATCAAAAACGACGGCACGATCATGACGTCGGGTAACGACGCCGTCGGTATTCTGGCGCACGCGGTGGGGGGCGGCGCGGGGGCGGCCGACCTGAGTCAGGGGATCATGAACATCGGCGGTGGGTCCGGCGGCAACGGCGGACTCGGTGGCAACACGACGCTCAGCAGCAACGGCTCGATTTTCACCACGGGCGATCAGAGCGCCGGTGTGCAGGTGCAGAGCATCGGTGGCGGCGGGGGGCACGGCGGCGACGCCGATACGACCGGCATCATCGTTGGCATTGCCACCGGCGGGCACGGCGGTGCCGGCGGAAACGGCGGCGATGCCCTCATGGATCTGGGCGGAGCGATCTCGACCGCTGGCGCGGGCTCGAGCGGCGTTCTGCTGCAAAGCGTGGGGGGCGGTGGCGGCGCTGGCGGGTCGTCCAGCGCCATGACCGTCGGTGTTGGACTGGGTGTGGCCGTCAGTCATGGCGGCAGCGCCGGGGGCGGTGGCGCGGGTGGCGTGGCGCATGCCACGCTGGACGATGGGAGCAGCGTCACGACGCAGGCCGTGGCAAGCGATGGCGTCGTCGTGCAAAGCATCGGCGGTGGCGGCGGCTATGGCGGACTCGCCAGTTCGGCCACGCTCACTATCGCGCCGGATCTTGGCCCGGAGGTGCCTTCCGCCACGCTCAGTCCGCACGTCTCCATCGGGGGTAGCGGCGGCGACGGCGGCGGCGGCGGGTTGGCCCAGGTCGACAACAGCGGCGGTATCTGGACGCTGGGTGACAAGAGCATCGGCATATTGGCCCAGAGCATCGGCGGGGGCGGCGGTGCCGGGGGAAGTGCTGCCGCCGCGTTACGGGCGCAATCGATCGCCACGCCGAACCGTCGCTTCAACATCAGCGTGGGCGCGACGATCGGCGGTGCCGGTGGCAGCGGGGGCGATGGTGCAGTCGCGCTGGTCAACAATAACGTCGACGGCAGCGTGCTCACGGCTGGCGATCACTCGTATGGCATCGTCGCGCAAAGCATCGGTGGCGGCGGTGGCGTGGGCGGTATGGTGCAACAGGAAACCGCGAAGTCGTTCGGCGCAACGCTCGGCGCACCCGGATCGGTTCAGGGGCTGTTGCAGTCGATCGGCAATTGGCTGACGACCTCCGGCAATTCGATGAACGTGGCGTTCGGTTCACTCACTGTTGGTGTGGATGTTCGCGTCGGTGGCACGGGCGGCGAGGGCGGGGCCGGCAACGTGGCCGCCATCAACAATCACGGCCCGGTGACGACATCGGGCGCCGGCGCGGCGGCGATCGTCGCGCAGAGTATCGGGGGTGGCGGCGGTCAGGGCGGCACGGCGGCATCGACCAGCGTGTCGAGCCTGCTTTCGAGCGTCGATAGCTTGCTTGGCGTGATGGCTGGCAGGATTGGCACCTACTTCAACGTCTCACCCAATGTCGGGACGCATGTGGCCGTTGGCGGATCGGGTGGCTCCGGCGGCGACGCGTGGCAAGCGAATGTACTCAACACCGGAACGCTGTCCACGACGGGCTTCGGTGCGCCGGGTATCGTCGCGCAGAGCGTGGGCGGCGGTGGCGGAGCGGGGGCGGCGACTTCGCAGAACCTCGAGCTTTTCCTCTCGAATTGGGCACCGAAGGACGCGCCAGGCATCATCGATGAGATCACCCGCCTCATCGACCTGCTCGGCTCGAATCTCGCCAGCGCGCAACACAGCGTCAATGTCAGCGTTGGGGGGCAGGGCGGCAGCGGGGGAAGCAGCGGGACGGTCAATGTCGACGCCAGCGATGCTGCCAGTCGCATTCAAACCACCGGCGACAGTTCGCCGGGCATCCTTGCGCAAAGCATCTCCGGCGGCGGAGGGCAGGCGGCCGCGACGGATTACACCTTCGGCGCGAGCAGCCTCGGGGCCGCTGCCGGATCGACATCGCCGGCAGTGTCGCTCGCGCTTGGGGGAACATACACCGGCAATCTGGCGGGCAATGCGGGACAGTTTTCTCGCGTGAACGTCAAGAGTGGTGGCGTCATCGCGACGCGGGGGAACGACGCGAGCGGTGTCGCCGCGCAAAGCATCACGGGCGGTGGCGGCGCCGCAGCGGTGGGCCTGACGGGGAATGCGAGCACACATCTCGCTGCAGGGCAGCAGGTCGCCGCCCCGGCCATCACGTTGGGCAGCACACTGAGCGGCGAACTGTCGCCGTCGAGCATGAACGGTGCGCCCGTCTCGGTCGTGGGTTCAGGCAGCATCAATACGAGCGGCGTGCTCTCGCACGGCATTTTCGCGCAGTCCGTTGCCGGGGGCGGCGGCGCCGCCGGCATGACCGTCGACGCGTCGGTTGCGTCCTTGCTCGGGGGCGCGGTCATCAAGCTCGGTGCGTCGCCTGAGGGCGGCAGCAGTCTGCAAGCCAACGCCGGTAGCGTCAGTGTCGATCTGACGAACCCTGCAGCCGACCAGGCGGTCGTGTCGACACGAGGGGCGTTGTCGTTCGGCGTGCTGGCGCAAAGTATCGGCGGTGGCGGCGGGTATGTCGCTCTGGTTGAGGGCGGCAATCCGTCGGCGCTGCCGGTCACCAGCCTGACGCTCGGGGCGCAAGGCGACACGTTCGGCAACGGCGCGGACGTCGACGTGAGCGTCGCGCGTAACGTCGCGGTGCAAACGCTGGGTCAGGATGCGCACGGCATCGTTGCGCAAAGCGTCGGCGGGGGAGGCGGCATTGCAGGCGTGACCACCGCGCCGGGACTCGTCACGCTAGCGTCGGTCAACAATGTCGTCACACGCGCTGGCGCCAACGATGGCGGCAAGGTGGACGTGGTCGTCGATGGTAGCGTCCAAACGCATGGCGACGGGGCGGCAGGCGTGCTGGCGCAGTCCGTGGGCGGTGGAGGCGGTATCACAGGCGATGCCACCGCAGTGACCTACGGTCTCGACATGGTGCGGCAGGCCAACGTCTCCGGCGCCGTGGGGGCGGGGGGCGCGGTGCAGGTGAATACGAGCGGCCGTGTGGTCACTGACGGCGGGCATGCCCCGGCCATTCTTGCGATGAGTCTTGGCGGCGGGGCCGTGTTCAGCGATGGCGGCGTATGGCTGAAACAGCCTGGGAGCGCGAGCGGCAACACGGGCGGCGCAATCGACGTGACGCTTCAACCGGGCAGCGTGGTTGCCGCCATGGGCGCGGACTCCCCCGCGATTGCGGCGATCAGCATGGGCAACGCGGGCGGCGGTTCGATGCAGGGCAAGCCGATCGGCGTGACGATCGGCAGCGGCGCGAGCGTGATGGCCAATGCAACTTCGGGAATCGGCATTCTCGCCATCAATACCGATGGCGTGACCGTCGAGAATGCCGGTACGGTATCGGCGGCAACGGCTGTCGCGTCGCTGAGTCGCGCGAGTGTCGTCAACAGCGGCCTGATGCAGGGCAATGTGGAACTGACAACCGACAGCACGGTTGAGAACCGCGCGGGCGGCGAGCTACGTACGGCGCAGTCGCTCTCGGCCGGGCTGACGCAAAACTACGGCACGATCAGCCCCGGGGGGCCGGGCGTGTTCCAGGCGTCGAAAATCATTGGCAGCTTCTCGCAGACGGGTACCGGCGTCTACGCACCCGACCTCGATTTCACGAATCACAACAGCGACTTCCTGACGGTGACGGGGGCATTGACGTTCGGCGGCAGCGTCGTGCCGATCCTTCGCAATCCGGTCAAGAACATCTGGCTTGGCATCGGGCACTTCGATAACGCACCGACCGGTGAGACGGCCGTCGCGAAGAGTACGGCGCTCGTTTTCAACTATCAGATGAAGGATCACTATGGCGGCTCGCGGGATCCGCTGATTTCGGTGGACGCAAACTTCCGGCCGCCGGGCGTGTCGCTCAATGCGAATCAGGCGTCGTTTGCGGACCTACTTCAGACCCATTGGGACGCGGGCATGGTCGCGGCGGGCCCCTTGTTCCAGCCGTTCGTGAGTGCAGGCGATGCGGCGTCTTACCGCAAGACGCTGGACGTGCTTTCCGGGGCGGCGTCACTCATGCGCGCGGGTTCGCGAGGGCATGAGAACTATGACTTCCTGAACCGCTTGATGAGCTGCCCGCAGTTCGTCACCGACGGCACGCGCATGGGCGAGGGCAGTTGCGTCTGGGCGCGCGTGATCGGCACCCGCGCCGATCGCTTCCAAACTGCGGACGATGTGGGCTTCCGCAGTCAGCAGGTGACCTATCAGTTCGGGGCTCAGAAGGAGTTTGCGCCTGACTGGTTTGTCGGCGGTTCGGCGAGTTACGTGGTGACGCATGCCCGCTCGTCGGATCGCTCGCTGGACATATCGAGCGATGGCTTCCGGGGCGGACTGACGTTGAAGCGTCAGATGGGGCCGTGGCAAATCGCGCTCGCCGTGCTGGGCGGTTACGAGAGCGGCACGCAGAATCGAACGATCGAATATCCGGGGGCGTCCGCGCGAGCCACGAGTCAGCCGGACGCCTTTTTTGTTGGCGCACGATCCCGACTGTCCTATCAATTGAACTACGCCGCAGGGTATGTGAAGCCCTACACCGATCTGGACGTCGTCTACGACAGGAATTCGGCTTACCGTGAAAGTGGCGCCGGCGTGTTCGATCTTGCGATGCAAAGCGAGGGGCGCACAACGGCGGTGTTGAGTCCCGCCGTCGAGGTGGGCGCACGTCTCGACTATCGTGGCACGACCGTGCGCCCCTATCTGTCGGCAGGGATGAGCTTTGCGTCGAAGGGGGATGTGAGCGCCGAGGCGTCGTTCGTCCAGTTCCCGAGTGCGGCGTTTCGCATCACGTCATCGCAGCCGCGTGTCTACGGCAACTTTGCGCTTGGGGTTGAACTGCTGTCGTCGAAAGGGCTCGAGGTTCGGGCGGAATACAACCTGCGCACCGCATCGTCACAGACGGTACAAAGCGCCGCGTTGCGGCTGGCGAAGCACTTCTGAGTCTGAAGGAGGGATACGTCGCGGTCCCGGACGACGGTTCGGGACCGATGTCACGGATGACTCAAACGGCGTTGGCGGCGGCCTTGAGGACGTCGCTGACTGCCGAGATGAATGCTTCGGTGCGCTCGCCGCTGGTCTTGCCGTCCAGCCAGTTCGACGTAAAGCTGAACGTCACCGGCGTTTTGCCCACGAGCATCTGCCCGGCGAAGCACAGGGCGTGGAACGTCCCCCAGTCGAGACTGCCGCCCTTGCCATAGGCGAGCAGCCCTTGGGGCACCGTCATCCACACTGCGTCGGCCATCGCGGAGATTCGCTTGAATTCGATGAGTGACGTCGGCTTCGTGAAGACTTTTCCTGCCAGCACCTGCTGATACCAATTCACGAGATCGTTGGCCGAACTGGTCATCGATTGCTTGTCGTTGATGACATCGGTGCGGGGTGAGAGAAGATGATTGTCGTAATAGACCTTCTCGTTGTGCTCCAGCTTTTGCATGCCGTCCCAGCCGAGATCGACACCCGACGGCGCGCCCGCCAGATAGGAAAAGAGGACGCGCGTGGAATCGGGGATGCGAACCGTGTTCAGTCCCATTCGCCCGACCAGTTCGCGCACGCGCGCCGGCCCGACAGCGGCTAGCGTGATGTCGGTGCTGATGTTGTCGCTATGTGAAATCATCGACTCGAGTGCGGTTCGGAACAGCGTCTGTCCATTCAGGCCGATGAGCACTGGGCTGCCCGGCGTGCGCACGGCGTCACTAACGGTGCAGAGTTGGGTGCCGGAGAGTTGATTGCGGCCGGACTCAACGTCAAGCAGGAACTGGCCGAGGATATACGTTTTGACGGCACTGCCGACGAACAGGCGTTGCTCCGGCGCGTAACCGGCACGCCAGCCCGGCCCTTGGGGTGGGGTTACGGCAACGACGCAACTGGTCGTTTTCGGCGCGAGGGCGACAAAGCGGTTGATGGCGGTGTCGAGATCGGCGCGCCCGGCAGCGATGGCGCTGGTTGCGGGCGACAGCAACGCCGGTGCAGCAAGTGACGCCGCCGTGAGTTTCAGCGCTTTTCGGCGGGTGGGACGAAAATCGGTCATCGCAAAAGGCTCCTGGAAAAGGGACGGTGAGCAGCGTGCCGAGCGCTGCTTGCCGCTGCGGCGAGGCCGGGGCAACGTTAACACGCGGGCGGCGCCGTCGCGATCCCTTGTTTTGGGTAGGTAGAGGGCCGACTGAACTCAATTCCGCAACCATCGACGGCGCCACCAGGCGCTAAAGTTGAAAACGCCGGCTGAGGCGTTCGCGTTAGCCGCTTGACCCGTGCTGGCTCCGCTGGGTCATTACACCTCAGCGAAACAACCAGCCGGCGACCGCCTTCGTGTAGCGTGGCATCACGACGTAGACCATCAGCAACACGATCACCGCGGAACCGGCCATCCGGGCGACGATCGACTCGCCGGGGAAGGGCCACAGGGCGAATACCGGCCCGAGCAGCCAAGGCACCAGGACCGACAAGGGAAAGATTGCAGACCACGTCACCAACCACTGCTTCCATGGCGTGGCGGGCTTGTGCGCAGGAGGCTCGAACCAGAATTCCAGTCCCGTGCGGATCTGGTAGCGATCGCCCTTCGGCAAAAAAGGCTGCATACGCTTCAGGAATTCGCGGCGTTCGGCAGACTCCATCCAGCGCGTGAGGTTTTCAAAGCCGTCGAAACGAATGATCACCACATAGGTGTGCTGTTTGCCGAGCGGCCGGATCACATCGGTGGAAAGATAGCCCTCGAAGCGCTCGCAAGTCTTTCGGATGTCGGCGAGCCATTGCTCGTAGCGATGCGTCGCTTCGGGAATGATCTCGTGGGTAATGATGCTCGTGACGATGTCGCTGGGCTCGCGGGTCATGATGGGCAATGCGCAGGGCGTGATGGGGAGAACGCCATCATCAAACCACAGTCCAGCGGGCTCACCAATAGCACAAAGGTGTGCCGCGCCCGGCGCGCGTGAGATAGACGTGCACATCGCGGGCCGTGAATGGCTGATTGACGCCCAATCGGGGGGAAGCGCATTCTAGCGAATCGTCCGAGGCGGGCAGCCCGGGCGGTTAATACCAAGTGACGATGGCGGCGCCGGCACAGAGCCATTAGTCTTCCTTGTGATCGGCCGTCAGGCGTTACAGCACAACACCAGACGCCCTCCAGCACCGTCGGCACCTCGCGTCGCAGATGGCCGGCGAGCAGTGCCGACACACTTGGTGCGGCCGCCACGGTGGCGGCCCGCGGTGCAAATGTAGCCCACGCCGGTTTCAACCCGAAGTTGCCCTCGCTATTCCGCCATTCCTTCCTCGGAGCGCAGACGATGAATACGATCACCACCCAAGACGGCACGCAAATTTTCTATAAAGACTGGGGTAGCGGAAAACCCGTGGTCTTCTCGCACGGCTGGCCGCTCAATGCCGACGCCTGGGACGCGCAGATGCTCTTCCTGGTACAGCACGGCTGTCGTGTCATCGCGCACGACCGTCGGGGACATGGGCGTTCCAGCCAGTCGGCGCATGGCAACGATATGGATACCTACGCAGACGACCTGGCGTCGCTGCTGGACTCGCTCGACATTCAGGGCGCTACGCTGGTGGGTCACTCGACCGGCGGTGGCGAAGTCGCGCACTACATCGGCCGCCACGGCACCCGGCGCGTCGCGCGCGCGGTATTGATCGGCGCGGTGCCGCCGATCATGGCCAAGTCGGCCGCCTATCCGAACGGCTTGCCGCTTGAGGTGTTCGACAACATCCGCAAGAGCGTGGCCGACAATCGCTCGCAGTTCTACAAGGACCTTGCGGTGCCGTTCTTCGGTTTCAACCGTCCGGATGCCAAGGTGTCGCAAGGCACCGTCGACGCGTTCTGGGCACAGGGCATGACCGGCAGCATTCTGGGCCAGTATCTGTGCGTCAAGGAATTCTCGGAAGTCGACTACACGGAAGATCTGAAGAGAATGACGATCCCGACGCTGATCCTGCACGGCGACGACGACCAGATCGTCCCGATCGGCCATGCCGCCGAGCTGTCGGTCAAGATCGCCCCCAACGCCAAGCTCAAGGTGTACAAGGGGGCGTCCCACGGCATGTGCGTGATCAACGCCGATCAGGTCAACGCCGACCTGCTGGCCTTCATCAACCCGTGAGCTTGCTGGGCGTTCCGATCAGCGTGTGTTAACCGAGGTGCTCTATGGCTCCCCTCCCGCCGTCGCCGGATGTTTCATCTGCGGTTGCTCGCAAGACGTGTTCGCTACCGAGCTGGATCTACTGGCTCGCGCTGTTGCTATTGTGTAGCGCTTATCTGCAAGGTGGCATCGACAAGGCGATGGATTTCCCGGGCGCCATCGCCGAGATGCGGCACTTCGGTTTGTCGCCGGCCGCGCCGATGGCAGTGGCCGTTATCGTGCTTGAAATCGGCGCGTCACTGTTGATCCTGACGGGCCGGTGGCGGTGGTTGGGGGCGTTGGCGTTGGCCGGATTTACGCTGGCGGCGTCGTGTCTCGCCAATCGGTTCTGGGCCGCGCCTCCCGACGCGCGGCTGATGCTTGCCAACGGCTTTTTCGAGCATCTCGGACTGGTGGGCGGATTCGTCGCCGTCGCTTGGTATGACCTGAGCACAAACGTTTGCCGAGGATCGTGATGACACGCTTTCGCTCGTCTCATTTGACGTGAGGCGTCTCGTCGGGGGAGCGGGTAAGGTGATCCCGGTGCCCGAGCAAGGCGAACGCCGTATCCTGATGCCGCTCATGCGGTCGTTACGAGGTCGCCGCCCCGACGAGATGTGTCCTATGAGCGCAGGCGCGCCAGCTTATCGGCCACCACCGCCCGCACCACCGGCACCGCCACCCACCCCACCGCCCATGCCACCGCCCATGCCACCGCCCATGCCGCCGCCCATGCCACCTCGGCCGCCGGTACCGCTGCCGCGCGCCGGAGGCATATCCGGCAGCGTCACGCCGCGCTCGCGCGCGCGCTCCTGCATCTGGCGGTGATGTTCCAGTCTCAGGGCCTCACGCTCGCGCACCGTCTTGGCGGCGCGCATCTTGGCGCGATACTCGTTACGCTCGCTCGGCGTCATCAACTGGCTGCCGTAGATGGTGTCTCGCGACTGCGTTTGTGTCCGGTCCCGGGTTCTGTCTTGAAGCAGGTCTTTGTCTTTTAGACGGTCTCTGTCCTGAAGCTGATCCTTGTCCCGCAACTGGTCTTTTGTCTGGTCCTGAGCTACGGCGACTCCCACGGTTCCGCCCAGTAGCAAGACGAGGGTTGAGGACAAGGCCAACGAGGCAATCAATTTGCGCGATTTCATGGTGTTCTCCAATCGTTGTATGCAGGGCAATTCCTGCCGGGTTACGAAACTACCAATGCGATTGCGACGAGCGACGGCTTTCGAACCACGTCTGATGCTCCTGAACGTGATAGCCGCTCACCCCTCTGCGCTCGCGCGACGGCCACAATGGCATGCGTGCAAATCGATACGACGGCCATTATTTCGTCGGCCAGACGTGGCATGTTTACTTCCTCGGCGCGGGCGTCGCGGCGAGCGCCATTCGTTGTTGCTCTGCAATCTGGGCAATCTGGTCCGCCTGTGTGTCGTTCATCCTGGCGCACAGAAGGAATCCGATTTTCATGACGGCTCCGGCGGTGACCGGTGCCTTGGCCACCAGGCCCAGCAACGTGCCGGCCAGTTCCGGATTCGGTGCGGGCTTGATCAGTTCGTTTTGCAGGTTGCCCATCAAATATGGCGCGGCGATCTTGCCGCTGGCGGCCAGCGCCGGATCGACCTCGCCGCGCGCCGTGTTCAAGCGCAACAGATTGCTGCCACTGAATTGCTGCGCGGCTGTCATACCCAGCGATACGCCTTGGCAGCGCGGTGAACTGTCGAGCGAATTGCGCACGTTGACCGCCGGACCACCCCCCGGGCCCGGTATGAAGTCGGCCGTGTCACCGGTCGTCGGGGTGGTTGTCTCGGTTCCCGGGTCGGGCGGCGTCAATGGATCATCCGGGTTGGACCATCCGCCCCAGTAACGCAGGCGCGTGCGGCCCACGTCCTCCAGGCGGGCCGCTCCACTGCCGTAGCGGCCGACCCCCTCGGGCACCTGCCCATTGCCACGTATGCCGCTGCCGCCGCCGAAGCGCTCAGCACCTGGCGAGGGATGAGAGGTGGCGCCCTGGTGTTGGCCGCTTTCGTGACCCTCGTGTCCGTAGCGCGTGCCATGGCCTTTTTCCACGGTCCCCCCGGTTTCCCCGCCTGCATCGTGCCCGCCACCGCCACGCCCACTGCCGCCGCCGTTATGGCCACTGGCACCGCCACCGCTGTCATGCCCTCCGCTGCTGCCGCCACTGTCATGGCCGCCACCTCCGCCTGCGTCTTGCGCGTTGGCGAGCCCGATCACAACAGAGACGATTGGCGTGCCAATGCGCTCCGGCGCGAGCAGAGATGTGCCGATTGCCGCCATGGCAAGCATGGCGACCCGGACCTTATGTTTCATGATGGCGCCCATTTCTCGTGGCTCGAACGTTCAATGGCGAATGACGCGACCAACTGCGCGCGGCGGCGATCAGCCATGCGCTTCCGCAATCGCTGCGCGCACTGCTTCTGCAATGGCACCCAGTTCGGCATCCGATACACCAGTGGGTAGCGTCAGCGTCATGATCTTGTTGATGGCGTCGACAGTTGCGGTACTGACCGGCAATGTCTTGTCGGAAGCCGTGCCAATGAACACCGCAGCAAGAAGGAGCGCACGGGTCGCCGACGTGCTCGCGTCGTAAGTTCCCGAACTGCTGACGATCTGACCGGTGGTCAGCAGATTTTTATAGAGCGCCAGGTTTTGTAGTGGCGAGTCGACCATGACAACCGACGTATCGGTGAACGTCTGCTTGACCAACGTTTGCAGCGCCGCGACTTTCTGATCCATGGTGAGCGCGGCGTTGTCTGCGATCGCCAGAACCTGGTTATAGAACGCCGGTTGCATGCTGGAGAGCGCATCGGCCAGCGAGCGGTCAAGCACATGAGACGGCGCGCGGGCTACGTTCAGGCGACCCAGTTCAAGATCCGAAGGAATGCCTTCCTGCGCCCAAGCCGGTTTGCCTCCTTGAGTGCCCGGGGCTGGCTTGGAGCCTCCGCCGCCGTACTTCGGCCCTTTCGCATCGCTGTCGGCGCTCGGGCCGCCTTGGCCGGAACCGCTTGAACCCGCATCAGTTGACGAGCCGCGCTTGCCCTTGTTGCCGCGCTCGGCGCTTGGCCCGCCCGCGCCCTTCGGTGTGCCGCTCTGAGCATGCGCGGATGAGATTGGCGCCAGTGAAGCCAGCCAATTCGGGGCGGTGCTGCTGACACTCATGACCATGCCGAGCGACGCTGCGGTGGCAATGGCGATTCTGGTCATGGATAGGGGTTTGGTGGACATGAATTTCCTCTCGTTGCATGGATATGGAAGTGCGCCGATTAACGTGATCAGGGCCGAATGCACTCGTGTCGACCTGTATTGTTCGACTACATTTTTGCAGCTTGCACGCTGCGGATATTGATGCGCATCAAGGGCATTGCATGCAGCCGAGCGGCGCGGATGGCGTTTGTCTGAGGCAACCCGAAGTCCGATGCGCAGCGTCGCATTTATGCGGCAGCGTGCCGGCGGATTCGGTGCCGGCGACGCATAATTCGCAGGGGTGGATCAGTGCGAAAAGGGGATGACCACGCGGGCCATCACCGTGTACTGATTGAAATTCTCGGTCGGGACGCTTGAATTGAGTCGTCGTGCGGTCACGCTCAGGTCGAGCAATAGATTCCGATGAAAGCGGTAGCTCATCCCCAATGTGGCGCCGTAGTAGTCGTCGCTGCGGGGAATGCCTTTATAAGCGACGTGGGACAGCGAGCCGGTGCCCCTGACGGTCAGTTTTTCCGTCAAGCGTTGCTCGACGCCGAGCGATGCGTAAGTGTTCAAGTAGCTCGACGACACCAGCAACACGCTGGGCGACGGTGTTGACGTGACGGTGGTTTCCTCGACCGTTCGGTCGAGATAGGCCGACACAGTGGTGCGATCGGTCGGTACCCATTGCAGCGCGGCGCCTACCACGGGCGCGGTGACGTCGACGAATCGCGGATCTCGATAATCCTGTCGCAGCCACCCGGCGAATGCATCGAGTTTCAATACGCGAGGAATGTTCCATCGGACGCCGGCCAGATAGCGCATCCCGGTCGAGTCGCGCTCATAGCCGAGATCGTCGACCGAGCTGTTGTAGTACCGGTTATCGAAGGCGATCTGAACGTAGGGCTCGATGCGTGGCGTGACCTCGTATCCGACGCGCACGCCGCCGGTGTACTGCCAGCGGTCGCGGTCGCTATTGTTGATGATGTTGACGGCGCCGCTGCTGGTGAGGAAGTTGACGTTGTTATAAGTGAGCTGCTGTGCCGTACCCGCCACGCGCACCGAGACCCGACCGAACTGATGAAACACACCGCCATACAGGCGCAATTGATGGTATTGGGTGGGTGTCAAACCGTTCCGCGCCGAGGGCGACTCGCGGTCTTCGTGCTCTTGTGAGAAATGCACGCCACCGTAGACGTTGGTATTCGCGCTGAAGTCGTAGCGGCCTTCAGTGCTTAAATGGAAATCGTTCGAATTCTCCGACGTGTAGGTCGAGTAGCGTGTACTGTCCAAAGACGCGTGAAAATCCAGTTCATGCTTGGCCCAGTTCGATTCGGCCCGGATCGCCGGAGAGAAGATCCAGGCCCGGTCGCTCAGGCGAGTGTCGTTCGGCGAAAAGTAGACATTACTGTCATACATCCACGAGGTGGCGAGCTCTGGATAGATCAGGAACGATCCGAGCGAGAACGGTGCGCCAGTGGCACTCGCCGGGCTGGCCGGTGTGGGGATGCGATCCGGGGCCTTGCCCGGAACAGCGTTATCGCTGGGTGCTTGCGGTGGCAGGCTGGGCACCTGAGCCGCGGGCGATGGCGGTTCGCCGGTGGGCGATTGCGCCACTTTGTCCTGGGCAAGCACCGGGGATGACCACACCAGAGCCGTGGCAATCAGGGACAGCAGATTGCTGTGCCGCAAGCGTAGCCGCGCCGGCGCCTCGGCTCGCCGCACGACACCGTCGTGCCTTAATGGCTTGCCAGCCCTCGTTCTTGCTCGGCCAAATTGCATGTTCGCCTCTCTGAACCCATGTTATGGTCATGTGCGCCATCCAGCATGCGCATGTCGAATCCGACTCTTGATTGAGCATAACCATGGCTTTGGCGAGGGACTTTGACATTATTCAAATAGTTTTGACATATTCATGCGTGTTGCGTAATGGCCTCAATTGTCGTTCTCCGCTGGATTGTGGGTACCCAATGCACTGATGCAGACGCATACGCGCGGGATGGCCCCCTGCCCAGCGGGGTCCCATCAACGACATTCATTGTGCCGTCTGCCGCAGCGGCTTCGTTGCTCGTCTGACCCACATCCGGTCAAGCGCCCAGACCGCGAGCATCGTCGCGCCCATCAGCGGAAACACGACGCCCAGCACGACCAGGGAAACGATCCAGCCACGCATGGGAACGCGCATCGGCATTCGGGCGGGTGCGCCCAGCGAGCGAGACGGGCGGCGTATCCACCACATCGCGGCGCCTGTGGCTGCCATGGCGAAGAGCCCTATCGAAATCAGCGCGCATAGCCATTGATTTGCGGCGCCGAAGTATCGGCCCATGTGCAGCGACGTGCCATATGAGATCGCCTGCGCGACGCCGCCATAGGCGTCGTAATCGATGTCGCGCAGCACCGCGCCGCTGTACTGGTCGATGTGCAGGGTGCGTTCGTCGCGCGGATCAGGCGGGAAGTAAGAAACGGTGTAGACGCCATCGGCGCGCGACGGAACGACCAGGCTGTATCCGGTGCTCACGCCCTTGCTCGCCGCGATTTCCATCACACGATCGATGGGCAGCGCACCCTGAGCGTCAAGTTGAGCGATCGTCAGCCCCTTTCTGCCGCCACCGCCACCGTGCGCGGCATGCTCGGCGGCGCTTGCGCCGCCGGCTTGCGACGAGGCGCCCATGCCTTGCATTCCGATCATCTCCGGATCGCCGTGATCGCCGTGCATGGCGACCATCTCGAGCGCTGGCACCTTCGAATTGGGCACCGTCGTGTCGCCCACGGCCCACGGCATTTGAGCGATCGGTAGATCATCCATCTTTGTCGGCATGCGCGAGCGTACCGGTGCTTCGCCCCACGCGCCGGCAGGATAGCCCATGCCCGCTTGCGTCGCGATGGCCTTGAACTGCTTGCCCCACGAGCCCGACCAAGGCAACCCGGTGAGCACAAACGCCAGTCCGCCCGCCGCGAGCCAAAGGCCCGCGACGCCATGCAGATTGCGCAGCAGAGGCCGGCCACGCAACTGAAGTCGCGGTTTAAGCGCGCCCGCCCATGTCGCGCTGCCGCGCGGCCACCACAGCGCCACGCCGGTCGCCAGCATGACCAGTGTCCAGCAACCGGCCAGCTCCATGAGCAACTCCCCCGGTTTGCCGAGCATCATCGCGCGATGCAACTGGCGCACTTGCTTCATCAGCCGATGCTCGACACTGAGCGTGCCCAGCACCTCGCCCGAATACGGGTTGACGTACACACTCTCGCGCTCGCCGCCGGGTAGGCGGAAGATGAATTCCGCGCTTCGCGCCGGGTCGCGATTCACCTCGACCGAACTGATCGTGGCGCCTCGCGGCAGCGATGCCGAAGCACGTTTCATGAGCGTTTGCTCGGTCATACGAGATGCCTGCGACGCGGCGACGACCATACGGTCGTGATACAGCCACGGTTCAATCTGTGGTTGAAAGACGTAGATCGTTCCCGTGACGGCCAACACCATGAGCCAGGGCATGACGAACAGCCCAGCATAGAAGTGCCAGCGCCACAGCGTGCGATAGCGGCCGGCGGCCTGATTGGGCGGCACGTCGCGCATTGGTGTGAAAGGTATCCCCATGATTCGTGATCTCCTTGGCCTGCGATTCAGATGGCGAACTTGCCTTCGATGAAGAAGGTGCGGCCAGCGTAGGGGTGATAAACGAAGTAGCGCGTGTCGAACAGGTTATCCACGCCGATACCGATTTGCGTGCGCGCAGTCGGTTTGTAGGTGAACTTCGCATCGACGACGGTATAGGTGCTCGTGCCGCCAAACGTGTTCGGATTGTTGTCGGTATTGGTCAGCGTGTTGTACTGACGGCCCGAGTAACGAATCGCGCCGGTCACTGCCGTCTTCGCATTGAAGCGGTAGGTCGCCACCAGATTCGCGCGCCACAGCGGAATCCGATAGAAGTACTTGCCAACTGACGCTGGATTATTCGTGTTCGCCATGATCTTCGACTGCGTGTACGTCAGGCCGGCGGCGATGTCGAGGCCTTGAAAGAGGACGTCCTGACCGTCGAAAGCCGTATCGATTCCGCGCGAGCGAACCTTGTCGATGTTCTGGAAGTTCGTGACGTTGGGGAAGACGGTCGTATTTGTCTGACTGAAGATCGTGTTTTTCACGTCGTCCTGGAACAGCGAAACGCGCACCTTGCCGACCTCCAGTTGCCACTCGGCGCTCAACTCCTTCGCGAGATCGTCTTCTGGGCGCAGTCCCGGGTTGTTGTTGACGATGTTCGTGCCGGTGATCGAGCCCTGGAAGAGCTCGGAGACGGTCGGGAACCGGTAGGCGCGTGCGATGGATGCGCGCAGCGTCAGGTCTTGCGTCGCCGCGAACGCTAGCGACAGCTTCGGCGAAAAGTGGCTGTCGGACGATCCCGCATACGGCACCGTCAGGCCGCCGAGCGTGCGTGCCCCAGAATAGGCGCGCCAATCTTCGTAACGCAGACCTGTGGTCAGTTTCCAGCGCGGCAGGAACTGCCATGTGTCCTGGGCATACAGTGCCTGCGTGAGCGTATTGCCGCCGAACGCATTGGCGAGCGACGTATCGTTTCCGTTGACCCATGCCGACGTGTTGAACGTGCGGTTATCGAGGAAATACGTGTCGAAGTGATAACCGAACGCCAGCCAATGCGCGCCCGCCCCGACCTGGGCGGGCGTATAGGTGCTGCGCAGGTCAATCGACTTCCAGCCGGTACCGTCGCCATACGTGACCGTCCCCGGTCCGTTGCCGGGCGCTCCGGTGCTGGCCGTGCGGGCCTCGCTTTGCGAAATATCGAAGTACGACGCGATGGCTTCCCAATTCCAGCCGGATTTGTGACGTGTCTTGAGCGACAGGCCGTAAAGCAGGTTCTCGCTCACGCCCTGACTCGGCGCAAAAGCCGATGCCGGAATGACATATTGGTAGCCATTGATGTTGACCGTCCCTGAATACACCGGATTGCCGTTCGCATCGCGCAGGAACGTGCTCGTCTGACTGTTGTAGTTCTGATGCCAGTAGCCAAAGCTGAAGCCGCCTTGCAGCGTCGGTGTGAAATCGTAGGTGGCCTTGAGCTTGAGCTGGTCTTGCGTCACGCGTTCGATGCCTTCTCCGTTCACTCCCATCACCACACCCGGCGTGCCGTTCTGGTCGCGATAGGAATACGCGCCGCTCACGACCTTGGCGCTTGCCGTGGCAGGCGTGGTCGATTGCGTCGCCGTGTAGAACTGGAGCGGTTGTCCCGTGTTCTCCATGTGGTCGACGCCCACCAGCAGCGACAGGTTGCCGAACTTGTCGCCAACGCTCGCACTCACGTTGCTGCCGTTGAAGCTTTGATTCACCCCGAACAGGTCAAAGTGCTGGGTGAAACCCTGAACCTTCGCGTCGGTCACGAACGTCTCCGGCATGCGGGTCGTGATGAGCACTGTTGCGCCAATGGCATTGCCCGGATAGAGCGCGGAGAACGGCCCGTAAATGACATCGACTTGATCGATCTCCTCCGGAAACACCATCGACCAACGTGGCGCGAATGTCCAGGTGTTGCCAAGGAAGTTGCTCAACAGCAGGCCGTCGGCGTAGACAAGGCCGCGAGCCGTTTGCGAGTTGCTCGTCCCACGCACGGCGATGGTGGAATTCAGATCGCCGATGAAACGGCGTCGAACGGCCATGCCGGGGACATATCGCAAGGCGTCTTCCGTCGTCTCGACGTTCTGGTACTGCAGTTGGTCCGCGGTGACTGTGGCGCTCGCGGCGGGCAAGTTCGGATCGAGTACGTGCTTGGGCGTGCGCTCGGCGGAGACGGCGACGGATGTCGGGGCGAGTTCGACGGCGGACGGTTGAGTGGTGTCGTCGGCGTACGCGACGGCCGGCAGCATGGCGGCCAGCGCGAGCGCCAGCGGCGTCTTGCGCGCAAAGGGAGAGAGCATGGATTTTCCTGACTGCGATGAGCGAATGACGACCGGCAGGCCAATGCATTGCAATGGCTTGCCGGGCACGAAAAGGCGTCAATCAGGAACGGTGCGGCGGGGCCCGGGCGGGCGGAATGTAGGCGAGCGGACGGGGTTGTGGCGCGACGGCCGACGTCGGACCGGCCCGGGCGATCCAGACAAACGACACCGCACTGGCGTGCGGCGGCATGACCAGCGGCGGGTGGTTCGCGAGCAACGAGCAATAGCCGCAGGCGTCACCGTGCCCGCCATGATCGGCGGCCGGTGCGTGACGCATGTCCGCGTGCGAATCGTCGTGCGCGATGGTTGGCACGGCCGACGGCGTCAATCCGTCTGCGGTACAGAAGGTTGCGTCGATCTGCGAAACGCTGGCGCGGTGCGCGGCCAGCCACTGGCTCACGATCGGCACGCAAAGCGCCAGGCACATGGCGGTCAAGCCAAGCCATGCGCTGAAACGTTTGCGTGAGCGAGTGAGCATCGTGGTGAAAGGCCGATTTTCGGTCCGCCGGGAAGGCCGAATCTGGAATTCGCCCGGATCGTATCACGAATGCGTCGCATTCGCTAAAAGGTGGGTCTCCGATATATCAAACGCCGCTTCGCCGCTTGTCCGCCATCCACACCCAAGGTGGCGACGAGGAATCTCATGATGTCTTGCGTCGCTTGCGTGTGGGCGTGGAGGGCGCCAGCCGGACGTCATCCTCTGCCAGCCTCTCCGCCAACGCGTCGCGCATCAACGCGACTGGGCGAGCGAGCCGGCTCGGCAACGCGCCGTGCACGAGCCAGACGTTGAGCCCGCTTCGGAACTCAGGCACGTCGAGGACTTGCAGCGCCTTGGCATGCGCACTGCGTGCAAGGACTTCGGGGGTGGCCAGTCCTATGCCGAGGCCGCGCGCAACCAGCGACAACTGCAGCTCCGAGCCGAACGCTTCCACCGCAACGTTGAACGGCAATCCGGCCATCGCCATCGCCCTGGCAAGCCCCGAGCGCATGCCGCAGCCGTCCTGATTCAGTACCCAAGGATGATTCGCAAGATCGGCGAGCGTCGCCGGCTTGTCGGCCAGCCCGAAGGCGCTGGGCGCGACGACCACCATGGGCTTGCGCGAGAGAAGCGTCGACGTCACACCTTCGGGCAACGCCATGCTCTCCGGCAGTAGCACGACGGCGGCATCCACCTTTGCCTGCTCGAGACTTTGCAACAGTCCCGGCGACCATGCCGCCGTTATGCGAAGCGTCAGCTTCGGGAAGGTGTTGCGCAGAAAGTCGATGGGTTGTTCCAGCGCAAGCTCCGAGAGAAATGGCGGCACGCCGATACGGAATTCGCCCGACGGCTCCGTATCGGGCGAGGTAACGGCTTTCAGGTCGTCGACCGCGCGCAACACCGTGCGGGCCAATCCGTACACCTCGCGTCCGGCAGGCGTCGGCTTTAGCGGCTTGCTTTGCCGGTCAAGCAACTCGACGCCCAGCATCTTCTCCAGATTCTGGACGCGTCGTGTGAGACCGGGTTGCGTCAGGAAAAGCTTCTCCGATGCCTGTGCCATCGATTCGCTTTCGACCACGGCGATGAAAGCCTGCAAGTCATGTGTGTTCAAAACAAATTAGCATAATGAATATAAACATAATTCAATTGTGGCATAACGAACCTGTTCCTACAATCAGCCGAACCGTCACCCCCTGTGACCTTCAGTCATTCATCGGAATCGAAACATGACTCAGCCGGCTACCCCCTGTTCGCGCGATGCCGTCGTCGCGCCCATGCCACCATCGCCAGCGACGCCTGTCACGTTGACCACGCCGTTGACAGTATTCTTTGCCGCCGCGGTCGGCATCGTCGTCGTGAATCTGTCGGCGGCGCAACCGTTGACCGGGCCTGTCAGTCGCGCGCTGAAGCTGCCCACGGAGCTTGCGGGTCTGATCGCAATGCTGCCGCAGCTCGGCTACGCGACGGGTTTGCTACTACTCGTGCCGCTGTGCGATCTGGTCGAGAATCGCAGACTCATCTTTCGGACGCTCGCCTGCTGCGCCGCGTTTCTTGCGCTCGCCTCGTTCGCGCAGTCGGGCGGCGTGTTCCTCGTGTCGGTGTTCCTGGCGGGGGCGACGTCGAGTGTGATCCAGATGCTCGTGCCGATGGCTGCGTCGATGGCCCCTGAGAGCCGTCGAGGGCGGGCGGTCGGAAACGTGATGAGCGGCCTGATGCTGGGCATTCTGCTGTCGCGTCCACTCGCGAGTCTGATCGCCGGCGCGTGGGGTTGGCGCACGTTCTACGGCGTTGCGGCGTTGGCCAACGCGTTGCTTGCGGTCGTGCTGTACGCCCGGTTACCGAATCGCAAACCACAGGCCGGGGCACGTTATCCGGCTTTGCTTCGCTCGCTCTGGACGCTTTTGCGCACAGAGCCGGTCCTGCAACGGCGCGCCATGCAGGCGGCGCTCGCGCTCGGCGCATTCAGCGCGTTCTGGACGGCTATCGCACTTCTGCTCGCACAACCGCCGTTTTCGCTTGGAATGCAGGGGATCGCGGGCTTCGCACTGGCTGGTGCCACGGGCGCCGTCGTGACACCGCTCGCCGGATATCTGGGGGATCGTGGGCAGGGTCGCACGACGCAGTTCGTCGCCCATCTCGCAATGATTGCCGCTGTGCTCATGCTTGGCGCTGCGGGCGCCGGATGGGGCGGGTTCTCGCCAACGACGCACCCGGGCCTGGCGCTTGCGCTCCTGGTTGCCGGCGCCGCGACACTCGACGCCGGCGTCATTACGGACCAGACGCTCGGACGGCGCGCCATCAACCTTATCAATCCGCCGGCACGCGGCCGGTTGAACGCACTCTTCGTCGGGATCTTCTTCGTAGGCGGTGCGTTTGGCGCGGTGCTCTCGGGTGCCGCGTGGGCGTGGGACGGATGGCGTGGCGTGTGCGTCGTCGCGCTGGGATTCAGTGGCGCGTTGTTCATCCTCGGCTGCGTGGACCGTGCGGCGGGGCATCACTGATGTGCGACGGTGGTTGTGCGCGGGGAGGCGTCCACCGGGCATTCTGAACACCGCCGGCGTCGTCAGCACCGACGCCACGACGAGAAGTCGCGCAGTGTCAGGCACCGCCGTCAGCCACATCGATGGCGGCCCGGGAGGCAACGCCAAATTTTCGCGTCAACCTCTGGTTGACACCCATGCCAGGCCAGCCGATGATGCAACGTCGTCGCCAACGGCGACTCCCCGCCTCGGGCAGGGCCGTCCTACCGGCTTCTGAACTATGTCGCCGGACATGCGCGACCGTTTCGTCGTACTTGATTTCGAAGCCATTACCGACGAAAGTGCAACTTGTCTCGTCACACGTCGTTATGAACCGCTGCAAGGCGCGGCGCTGGCGTTTTGGGAGACGTTCTGGCGCGTGGCGCGGGAGTTGGCTGCCTCGTCCGACGGTCCGACCCGCCGGATCTTCAGCATGGTGGACGCGGCGGGTGAGGCCGGGCGCGGTGCCGGCTCCCATGTGAGCGCACGGCAAACCCTTACCCAATACGGCTGATCGACGATGGCAGCGGTTGCGGACGAACGCGATGCCCATGCGTTCAATTTCGTCAACCCTCCCATAACTGTCTGGGGGACGCTGATGGGACGGTTGCCCTTTAAAGTTTGCAGCTGTTGTGAGATGACATCGAATTTTGCGGCGCTGGGCAGCCCAAATGCCACAATCGGCATGCGCACAGTCCTTCGCGGGAAGGACGAATCGGGTCATCTGGAAATCCGTCGCTCAATTCAAGCCGCGCGATCGTCCAGGCTCGAATCCCTGGCATCGTGCTTGAGCGCAGGTATCAGACATCATCCCGTCGTAGATTGCGCTATTGACGCGTACGTGCGACATCGGTCACCGCCCCGGGGGGGGAACTGCGGCCAACGTACCACCACGAACTTTCCCGTTTGACGGCTTTGCCGTCCGGCGGGGAGACTCCGAAGATTGATCAGTGCGTGCGACGCGTGATACGGTCGAACGCAAATCATTGATTGCACACACGCTAATGGCATCGAAGGGACAAGCATTCGCGGCGGAGACACGGAATTTCCGCGGCGTTTTGGGGAATCGGGGAAGTCGTAATGTGTTCGGCCGTTGGTTGCGCCGCACGCGCGGCATGGTCACCGGTTCGCTGCGGTCGTTCGTCATGCTCACGACGATGATCCCGGCCGGCATGGCCCTGGCCGCAGCGCCATCGGCAACGCCGACAATGCCCGCCCCAGCGGCCATGGCGCCGTTGTCGTCCGCCGTGCCCGACATCGCGCTCTATTACGGTCGCGACCTGCCGGTCGACGCGCTGCAGTCCTTCGATTGGGTCGTCATCGACCCGACACAAACTTCGGCGCCCGACGCATCGCTCACCCCGCATACCACCTGGTTCGCCCGCCTGGACGCTCGCGACACCGTGCAAACGCCAGAGGCGTTCGTCGACGCGCGCGTCGCGCCGCTCTGGGCGAAAGGCTATCGTAATTTCCTGATCGACGACGGCGCGCCGCTCGTGGCTGATGCCGATAGCGACGCGCGCATCGCCGCGCGCGTGAAAGCCGTGCGCGCCCGTTATGCCGATGCGCGTCTCGTACTGCGAAACCACTTGAGCCTGGCGTCGTCGCTGGCCCCAGCGCTTGCCGGTGTGCTGGCCGACGGGTTGTTGCATCGATACGACGCTCGGGCGATGATTTTCGTCGACACACCGGCCGACGCGCGACAGTCCGCGCTCGACCAGCTCAAAGCGTTGCGCGAGCAATCTCATCTGCCGACGTTTGCGATGGACTACTGCGCGAGCGCGGATGTGGCCTGCCGTCGCGATACGGCGCGCACGCTCAACCAGACGGGCGTGCGTGCGTTCGTCACCGATCCGGACGTTGAGACGGTCGGTGTCGGCCGCATCGAAGTGATGCCGCGCAAAGTGCTGATGGTGCAGGCGCCGGGCGACGGCGAACCGATCGACCTGACGACCGGCGCGCGCGATATTTCCATGCCGCTGAACTACCTCGGTTACGACGTGCAGTATGTCGACGTGAACAAGGGCCCGATGCCGGCCAATGTACGTACCGACCGCTATGCGGGCATCGTCGTATCCATCGATCGCAATGTGAACAATGCCGGCGCGTGGCGACGCTGGCTGCTGGCCCGCATTCATGACGGCATGCGCGTGGCGGTGATCGGACAGTTCGGTTTCCCGATCGATCAGCAGACGGCTCAGGTGTTGGGCCTCGAGCGCGTGGCGGGCACCGTGCCCGGCTCGGTGGTGCCGAGCGTGGTGAGCAAGGCGCCGATGATGGGCTTCGAGATCATGCCGACGCCCGACGTGCGCGACGCCCTCGGCGTGCGCGTGGGACCGACCGGCCAGCCGCTGCTGCGCCTGCAAGCGGGCACCTACACCTACGACATGGCCGGCATGTTGCCGTGGGGCGGCTATACGCTCAACCCCTATGGGGTGACGTCGCTGGCCGGCATTGGGCAGGAGCGCTGGGCGATTCAGCCGATCGATTTCCTGCGCCAGGCGTTGGCGCTGCCGCAGATGCCGGTGCCCGACGTGACCACCGAGAACGGCCGCCGACTGATGTTCGTGCACGTCGACGGCGACGGCTTTGCCTCGCGCGCGGAATTCCCGGGCGTCGACTACGGTTCGATGGCGCTGTATGAACAGATCTACACGAAGTACCCTGTGCCCACGACGCTGTCGGTGATCGAGGGCGAGGTCGGCGCAAAGGGGCTGTATCCGAAGATTTCGCCGCGTCTCGAAGAGATTGCTCGCAAGATGTTCGCACTGCCGAACGTCGAGATCGGCACGCACACCTTCTCGCACCCGTTTAATCTGGAGCAGATCAACCAGACCACCGGCGAGCGTATCACTGGCAAGGCGAACAAGGAGTGGGGCGGAGACGATGCCTTCTCGCTCGACATCCCCAACTACAAGTTCAACCTCGATCGCGAGATCCAGGGGTCGATCGACTATATCAACGGGCGTCTTGCGCCCCCGGGCAAGAAGGTCGTGGTGCTGCAATGGCCGGGCGATGCGCAGGCCCCCGCGATTGCGATTCGCAAGGCATGGGCCGCGGGCGTGCTGTCGATCAACGGCGGCGACACGATCATCACGAAGACGAACAACAGCTGGACCAACATCGCACCGTACGGCGTAGAAAAGGGCAGCCTGCCGACCGAGTTCCAGGTGTATGCCGCCGTGATGGACGAAAACGTCTACACGAACGACTGGCTCGGGCCCTACTACGGCTACACGCGCGTGCTCGAAACGTTCGCCATGACCGACAAGCCGATTCGCTTCAAGGCAGTGAACCTTTACTACCACATGTACTCGGGCACGAAGGTCGCATCGCTCAATGCGCTCAAGGAGGTCTATAACGCGGTGCTCAAGCAGCCCGTGTTCCCGATCTTCACCACGGAATACATCCGCCGCGTGCTGGACTGGCGTCGCGTGGCCGTGGCGCGCGAGGTGGCCGCCGACGGCACCACGCGCTGGCGCGTGCGCAGCGGTGCCGATTTGCGCGAAATGCGCTGGCCGGGCGCGGGTGTGCCGGTCACGGGGACGTCCGATGACGTCGCGGGCTATCTGCCGGGGCCGGGCGGGCTGTACATCCACATGGGGGGCGACACCGCTGAGTTCTCGATCGCCCCGAAGGGCGCTGAGCGCACACCGCACATCGACGAAGCCGCCGGGTTCATCCGCGACTTCCAGCGCACCGGGCGCAACCTGTCGTTCCGCTTTGGCGGCTACTACAAGCCGTTCGTGAGCGTGGCCAATGCCGCCGGTTGTCGCATCAGCGTCGACGGTGTGGCCAAGGGGCGTGCCGATGGCGCGGGTCGCCTTCGCGCCGAGGTCTCCGGCGTTGCCGAGAAGCCGGTCGTCATGCATACCGTGGGGGTCGACTGTGACTGACGCCGCTCGCCCCGATCCCGACAGGATTGCCGACTCAGTGACTGGAAAACCGTTCGACAGGCGCGAACGGCTGAGCGCGCCGTGGCTGACGGTCGCGATCGGCGCAGGCATCGTGCTCGCGCTTGCCGCGGCTCACCCGAGCGACGACGACCAGACGCGCGCGCTCGCCGCGCAACCGCCGAGCGAACTGTCGGTGGCCTATCTCGAAGCGTGGCTGCGCATTGAACCCGGCGCGCCCCGTTATCTCGATCTGCTCGGCCAACAATATCTGGGGCTGGGCCGTTGGGACGACGCGATGGGTGTCGCGAAGACGCTGCGCGGCATGTCCGACGAGCCAGACCGCCGTCGCGGCATTCTGCTCGCGCTGGCGGCCACGGAGCAGCGGGCGTACGAAGTGCCCGCCGACGATCCGCGTCGCGCCGAGCGCATGGCGCGATACGTGGAACTGCTCGACGCAACGTCGCAGTACCAGTGGGACGTGCCGACGCTGCGCATGCTGGCGGAAAAGGCCCGGCTGGCAGGTGCCCAGAATTTGATGCTGCGCGACTACCGCCTGCTGGCGGCCGCCGATGCCAAGAACGCCGCGCAATGGCAGGAGAAGCTGGCGGACGCCGCCTTCGCTCACGCCGCGTATGACGATGCCGCCAATGCCTATTTCGCCGCGCAAGACGCGGCGACCACGCGCGACGATCGCCGGCGCCTGTTCCTCGCGGGCATCCGCGTACTCGTGTCGGCGAACCAGATTTCGCGCGCATGCGCGGAAGGCGAGAAACGCGTGGGTGACCTGGCCAACGATCCGGTAACCCTGCGATATCTGCTCGATGTCGCTCGTCAGGCGGGTCGCCCGGACCTGATGACGAAATACGCGCGGGCACTCACGCAACTGTCGAGCCTGGTGCCGCCGTCGCGCGGGGCGCATGTGCAGCTCGCCGGCTGGTTGCCGGGGGTGACCGCCGACGGCCGCGGGCTCGACGGCGCCGGTCGTGCGCATCTGCGCTATCTCGATGGCCCGGAAGGCGTACGCGCACGCGAGCGCATGGACGCGTATCGCATCGTTCGTGTCGCCGATGTGGGCTTGGCCCGTGGCGCGAGTGCGGCGGATGCCGCATCGGACGCATCCACCAAAGCGACGAAGGCGGCGAACGCGGACAAGACGTCCAGGCCGGACGCCCCTGGGAAATTCGATTGGCAAGCCGGTACGGCAGCCGCGACGTCGGCTGCGAGCGGTGCCAATGCAAACAGCGTGACGGCGAACGATTACGACGTGGCCTTCAAGGCGTTTGTCGAAGCGCGTCAGCTCGACGACGCCGAAAAGCTCGCGCAGCAGGCGCTGCAACGCAAGCTCGATCCACTCGTCTGGACGCGCCGTCTCGCGCAGGTCGCGCAATGGAACGGGCATCCCTCGGTCGCGCTCACCTATTGGCGCAAGTACGCCGACGCCACGGGCAACGCCGAAGCGTGGCAGAACGTCTATCAGCTCGCGCCGCAGCTCAATGACGATCAGGCCTATCTCGCGGCACAGATCTTCGAGGCCGAGCGCCAGCCGAGCGATCTCAAGCTCAAGGACGATATCGTCAATACCTACGAACGTCTCGGCCGCCCCGACGAGGCGCTGGCATATCTCAAGCGCCATGCGGTGGGCAATCAGCGCCGCGGGCTGCTGGAGCGCGAGGGCGACGTTGCCCAGCGCGTTGGGCAGGACGCCGAGGCGCTGGCGACGTTCGAGACGCTGCAAAAGGAATTCGGTCCGTCGCCGGCCTATGCGCTGCGCATTGCCAGCCTGATGTATCAAAAGGGCCAGGTGAAGCCGGCGCTGGCCGAGCTGCGCAGGGTGCGCGACATCGCCGGAACGCTGCCGGACGACGCGCGCTACTGGCGCACGTACGCCGAAGTGGCACGCCTGGCGCAAAGCGACGAAGACGCCAACTACGCGTATCCGCGCCTGTTGCGCACGGGCAAGGCCGAGGCGCTCGACCTCAATGCGATGACCTACTTCTATCAGGGGTATCCGCTCGATGCCGGCCGTACGGCCGAAGCGGAATTCCGGCAGAACGATTCGGATATTGCGCTCCAGTCGGCCATCTACTTCTACACGACGGCGCGCGCCTATGATCGGGTGCAGGCCCTGCTCGACGGTCTTGACGCCGAGCAGCGCGATCGCTTCGCCAAGTCGAGCGAACTGCTCTCCACCCGCGCGACCTATTATCAGCAGATTCAGCGTTGGGACGCGGCGCTGGCCG
Organism: Pandoraea cepalis; assembly: GCF_902459665.1. GTDB lineage: Bacteria > Pseudomonadota > Gammaproteobacteria > Burkholderiales > Burkholderiaceae > Pandoraea > Pandoraea cepalis. Next base: position 131,559 of record NZ_CABPSL010000017.1, read on the forward strand.
ATCTGCGCGCGGCATCCCGCCTGGACAATGCGGGTGACGAAGTGCGGGTTGCCTACCTGTGGGCGCTGGTCGACTATGGCAGCGACGACGCGCTCGGCATGGCGCTGCATGACTATCGTCCGCTCGTGGCCGGAAACGCCGAATACTGGGGGGCGTACGGGGCCGGTCTGCTACGCCTGGGCAATGCGCGTGAGGCGTTGACGTACTTGCGCCAACAGGCGTCGCTCTCGGACGACGACCCGCTGTGGATGCTCTCGCTCGCCGACGCCGAAGAGGCGGCCGGCGATGCCCATACCGCGTGGCGCATTCGTCGCGGCGCCTGGCGCGATCTGCAAACGCGTGCCCAGACCGGACAACTGCGCATCGCCCCGCGCCGGCGGCCGGGCGCGGTGGTGCAACGCCTTGCGGCGCAGACCTCGGATAACGACGGCGTGCTCGAAGCGCAAGCCGCGCGTGTCACGCTCGCGCAAGTGTTCTCGAATGGCGACACGTCGCGCCAGTTGTTGGCAAATCTGCTGCGCGATGACCGTCGTTCGGCCGACAGCGCCAAGGTCGGCGACTCGCTGCTGGGCGAATCGGCCGAGCTGGCGCCGCTCAAACCCGCCGGCGACGCGACCGACTCGCCGGCGACGCGCGACCCCGGGTTGCTCTCGCGACAGGCGGTGATCAGCGCGACCACGCGCGACGTCGGACTGGCGTGGGCGCTGTCCGGCGAACACTTCGATCTGGCCCGTGCCTGGCTGGCGCGCGAATACGCGAATCGTCTGCTGCGCCCCGCCGATGCGGAGATTGCCCTCGCGCTCGAGAACAACGACCGCGACAAGATGGCGCAACTGCTCGACCGCCGGCAAGGTCGCATGCCGATCGAAAGCGAGGTCGATGCGAACGAACGGCTCGGACGCTCGACCCAGGCCGAGACGCTCGCATGGCGTGCGGCCGACGGCGCACCGAACAACGACGCCGTGCACACGACATTCACGGACACGATCCTGCGCGATCGATCGAATGCGGGCTTCGATCTCTTTTATTCGCGCCAGGCGCCGCTGAGCTATCTGGAGAGTTCGCTGATCGGCAGTCTCAACCTCACCAGCCGCATCGGTGTGACGGTCGAGGCGATCCAGCGCAATCAGCGAACCATCGACACGTCGCAGCTTGCCTGGGTGCCGGCGCATGACCGGATCTTCAACTTCACCGTGCGCGATCGCACCGTGGAGCGGGATCTGGCGTTGACGGTCGGGCATCGCAGCGAGTTGAACAGCTTCTTCACCGGACTTGCGTCGGCCGCATTCAACCGCAATACGCCACTGACCACGACATTCCAGGCGGGCTATAACCAGTTCACCGACATTGCGCCGAACACGCAGGTCGCCGGAACGCGCGACTTCGGCAGTGTGCAGATGCTGTGGGCCGGCGATGGTCGCTGGTACGGCCAGGCGAACGCCGAGTACGACCGTTTTCATGCGCAGGACCGCGCGTACCTCCAGGGCAATCGCACGAAAAATTGTTTACACACAATGGGTTATGAATGGGGGTTGTAAACGGGTGCGAAGAAGCGTT
>NZ_CABPSL010000018.1 GCF_902459665.1 Pandoraea cepalis
GGCGATGGTTGTCCTGGGGCAATGGATTGGCGGAGATTGCCGGTGCCCTGACGGAGCGACTTTCAAGTGGAGCGCAGTCGGGGTGCCGGTGATCTCCGCTGCCCGGAGGCAGGTGAGGGTGGGGGCGGAATTCAAGGGTGGGGTGTTGCAGTGTTGCGTTCACGTCGCGGTAAAGTTAAAGCAACCGCCGAATCCACTCAAGGACGTTTCACGTGAAACATCGAGTGAAGATCTGGCGATGGTTGTCGTGGGGCAATGGATTGGCGGAGATTGCCGGTGCCCTGACGGAGCGACTTTCAAGTGGAGCGCAGTCGGGGTGCCGGCGATCTCCGCTGCCCGGAGGCAGGTGAGGGTGGGGGCGGAATTCAAGGGTGGGGTGTTGCAGTGGTGCCTTCACGTCGCGGTAAAGTTAAAGCAACCGCCGAATCCGCTCAACGACGTTTCACGTGAAACATCGAGTGAAGATCTGGCGATGGTTGTCCTGGGGCAATGGATTGGCGGAGATTGCCGGTGCCCTGACGGAGCGACTTTCAAGTGGAGCGCAGTCGGGGTGCCGGTGATCTCCGCTGCCCGGAGGCGGGTGAGGGTGAAGGCGGAATTCAAGGGTGGGGTGTTGCAGTGGTGCCTTCACGTCGCGGTAAAGCCAGAGCATCCGTCGAATCCATCCAACCACGTTTCACGTGAAACCGTCCCCAATGCCGTCGTTTTGCCAACGTTCCACGTGAAACACCTCAGCCGTTACAAATGATGCACCGCAATACCGCTATAATTCCGCCATTACCGAATCCAGAGAGTTTGCCGTCCGCGGCAAGATGACGATGCTTTATCCGACCGAGTTCGACGTGATCGTAGTGGGTGGCGGCCATGCCGGCACAGAGGCTGCGCTCGCCTCAGCCCGCATGGGCTGTAAGACGCTTCTGCTCACCCACAACATCGAGACCCTCGGTCAGATGAGCTGCAATCCCTCCATCGGCGGGATCGGCAAAGGCCATCTCGTCAAAGAGGTCGATGCACTGGGCGGGGCCATGGCCGCCGCGACCGACGAGAGCGGTATCCAGTTTCGCATCCTGAATTCGTCCAAAGGGCCGGCCGTGCGCGCCACCCGTGCCCAAGCCGACCGAATTCTCTACAAGCAGGCTATCCGCCATCGCCTCGAGAATCAGCCTAACCTTTGGCTCTTCCAGCAAGCCGTCGAAGACCTCATCGTCGAAGGCGAACGTGTCGTAGGCGCCATCACCCAAGTGGGGCTGCGTTTCCGCGCCCGCGCCGTGGTTCTCACCGCCGGCACCTTCCTCGACGGCAAAATCCACGTCGGGCTGAACAACTACGTTGGCGGGCGCGCCGGAGACCCGGCCGCCATCAGCCTGTCCGCTCGCCTCAAAGAGTTGAAACTACCGCAAGGTCGGTTGAAAACCGGTACGCCGCCGCGCATCGACGGCCGTTCCATCGACTTCTCCGTTCTCGAAGAACAGCCCGGTGACCTCGATCCCGTTCCCGTGTTCTCGTTTCTCGGCCGCCCCGAACAGCATCCGCGCCAAGTGCCGTGCTGGGTCACCCACACCAACGAGCACACCCACGATATCATCCGCGGCGGACTCGATCGGTCGCCCATGTACACCGGCGTCATCGAAGGCGTCGGCCCGCGCTATTGTCCGTCCATCGAAGACAAGATTCACCGCTTCGCCGACAAGACGTCGCACCAGATCTACCTCGAACCCGAAGGCCTCACGACCAACGAGTTCTACCCCAACGGCATCTCCACCAGCCTGCCGTTCGACGTACAACTCGAACTCGTCCGCTCGATGAAGGGCATGGAGAATGCCTACATCCTGCGCCCAGGCTATGCCATCGAATACGACTACTTCGATCCCCGTGGGCTGCGCAGCTCGCTCGAAACCCGCGTCATCTCCGGGCTCTTCTTCGCGGGGCAGATCAACGGAACGACGGGCTACGAAGAGGCCGCCGCCCAAGGGCTGCTCGCCGGCATCAACGCCGCGTTGCAAGTACAAGGCCGCGATGCCTGGTGCCCGCGCCGCGATCAGGCGTACCTTGGGGTGCTCGTCGACGACCTGATTACGCGTGGCGTCTCCGAACCCTATCGCATGTTCACCAGCCGCGCCGAGTATCGCCTGTCGCTGCGTGAAGACAATGCCGACATGCGTCTGACCGAAGTCGGCCGCGAACTCGGTGTCGTCGACGATACGCGCTGGGAATCGTTCTGCCGCAAACGCGACGCTGTTTCACGTGAAACAGAACGTCTCAAATCGACGTGGGTGACACCGAAAACCTTCCCGGCCGAAGATGCCGTGCCGCTGCTCGGCAAAGCCATCGACCATGAATACTCGCTGGCCGATTTGCTGCGTCGCCCGGAAGTTGGCTACGACGCCCTCATGGCCGTGCAAGGTGGTCGTCTTGCCGCCGAAACACCGCTCTCCGACGATACGCTGCAAGCGAACCAGATTCGTGAGCAGATCGAGATCGCCGTGAAGTATCAGGGCTACATCGACCGTCAGGCCGACGAGATCGTGCGCAAGGAAGCCAACGAAAACACCGTGCTGCCGGCCAACATCGACTACAACGAGGTGCGCGGGCTATCGATCGAAGTGCGCCAGAAGCTGGGGGCGCAGCGGCCTGAGACATTGGGCCAGGCATCGCGTATCTCCGGCGTGACGCCCGCCGCCATCTCGCTGCTGATGATCCATCTCAAGAAAGGGCTCGGACGCCGTCGCGCGTCAGGGGAAGCGACCGCTGCCGCCGATGACGGCGACGCACACGCAGCCTGACGCGGAGCCCTTATGACCGATCCGCGACGTTCCGCCGCCAACGGCGGCTATGACCTGGCTGTGCTCCTGGCCGACGGCATCCGGCAACTCGGCCTGTCCATCAGCGAAGAACAACAGCGGTGCCTGCTCGACTATCAGGCGTTGCTGGCGAAATGGAATGCCTCGTTGCAGATGACCTCCATCCGCGAACCCCGCCAAATGGTCGTCAAGCACCTGCTCGATTCGCTCTCCATTCTGCCGCGCCTTGACCGTGAGCCGATTTCACGTGTGCTTGACGTGGGCTCAGGCGGTGGGTTGCCCGGCGTGGTGCTCGCGATTGTGCGTCCCGACTGGCAAGTGACGGTCAACGACATCGTGCACAAAAAAACAGCATTTCTCACCCAGGCCCGCGCGACATTCAAGTTGGCCAATCTGACGGTCGTGACCGGCCGGGTCGAGTCACTCGCTGTTGGCAAAGAAGTGAGCGCACCTTTCGACGCCATCGTGTCGCGCGCCTTTGCCGAGCTGACCGATTTCGTCACCCTCGCGGGAGCCTTGCTGGCTCCCGATGGCAGCTTCTGGGCCATGAAAGGCGTGGCGTCAGAAAGCGAACTCGCGCTGCCCACCGGCTACACACTAGTTGAGCGCCTGGCGCTGAACGTCCCATTTCTCGACGCCGAGCGTCATTTGCTTCGCGTGAAGGTAACAGCATGAATAAGATGACCCGCTGGGCAGGGGCCGTCATGGTCAGTTTTTCGGTGGTTGCCGCGGTCGCCTGGGGGCAATCCGGACAAGAATCGCTGACGACACGCGTGCGGCCGGTACAGAAGATCGACAAAGCGCGCTACGTCGGCACCTGGTACGAAATAGCACGCTATCCGAATTTCTTCGAGCGAAAATGTGTGTCGGACGTGACGGCGCAGTATGCCGCGCGACCGGACGGACGGATCGAAGTCACCAACCGATGCCGCAAGGACGATGGTACGTGGGTTAGCGATACCGGTCTGGCACGCACCGATGGGCAGGGCACCGGCACGGCCCGCTTCAAGGTGACGTTCGCGCCGCAATGGTTGCACTGGATTCCCTGGCTTTGGGCGAACTACTGGGTTATCGTGCTCGACGACGACTATCAGTTTGCCGCTGTCGGAGAGCCCAGTCGCGAGTACCTCTGGGTCCTCTCGCGAACGCCGACGATGGACGACAACGCACTGAATCAAATGCGTGCCCAGTTGCGCAAGCAGGGCTACGACACTGACAAACTGGTGTTGACGCCCCAAAAGGCGAGCGCCCCAGCAGTACCGCCCGCCGGCGCGTCTGACGCCGGTCAGCGAAAGTAATAACTGAGCTTTACTCAGGTAATCGAATTTGCGGGACGGAGCGAATCGCGCACGCCGGGCCTCAGCCAGTCGGCGGTCGCTGGCGGTGCGGCGCGTTGGCCCCGGTTTCATCCCGGCATGATCTGCACCCATCGCATCAACACGGCAGCATTCGGAGGACTACATCGGCATGGCGAAAATTTTCTGCGTGGCCAATCAGAAGGGCGGCGTCGGCAAGACGACCACCACGGTGAACCTCGCTGCCGGACTGGCGTCGCACGGGCAGCGTGTCCTGTTGGTCGACCTCGATCCGCAGGGCAATGCGACGATGGGCAGCGGCATCGACAAAGCCGCTCTCGAATCAAGCGTGTACGAAGTGCTGGTGGACGGTGCCGATGTGGTCGCGAGTTGCCAGCGCTCGGAGTCGGGGAGTTACGATGTGCTGCCTGCGAACCGTGAACTCGCGGGTGCGGACGTGGAACTCGTCTCGCTCGAAAATCGCGACACCCGATTGAAGCTGGCGCTCGCCAAAGTCGACGACGCGTACGATTTCGTCCTCATCGACTGCCCGCCCACGCTCTCGCTGCTTACCCTCAACGGGTTGTGCGCGGCGCACGGCGTGATCATTCCGATGCAGTGCGAATATTTCGCGCTCGAAGGGTTGTCGGATCTCGTCAATACGATCAAGCAAGTGCACGCGAATCTGAACCGCGACCTGCAGGTGATCGGCCTGCTGCGCGTGATGTTCGATCCGCGCATCACGCTGCAGCAACAAGTCTCGGACCAGCTCAAGGAGCACTTCGGAGACAAGGTATTCAACGCGATCATTCCGCGCAATGTGCGACTCGCTGAAGCGCCGAGCTACGGCATGCCAGGCGTCGTTTTCGATCCTGCATCGCGTGGCGCGAAGGCGTATCTGCAATTCGGCGCGGAAATGATCGCGCGTATTCAAACTATGTAAGGCGCATTCGCGCAGGAACGCATTCACATGGCGACCAAGACCACCGCACTGAAGAAAAAGGGCCTGGGCCGCGGCCTCGAAGCCCTGCTCGGCGCCCACGCCGATAATCACAACGGCGCGACCGACGCGCGCGCCGACGGCGCACCGTCGGTCATGGCGCTCGAGCGCCTTCAGGCCGGCAAGTATCAGCCTCGCACTCGCATGGATGAGGGCGCACTGCAGGAACTTGCCGCGAGCATTCGCGCGCAGGGCCTGATGCAGCCGATTCTGGTGCGTCCCGTCGATGGTGAGAAGTACGAAATTATTGCGGGCGAGCGACGTTTTCGTGCCGCACGTATCGCCGGACTGGCCGAAGTGCCGGTGCTCGTGCGCGACGTGCCCGACGAAGCCGCCGCCGCGATGGCGCTCATCGAGAATATTCAGCGCGAAGACTTGAATCCGCTTGAAGAAGCGCAAGGCATTCAGCGGCTGCTCGGTGAGTTCAACTACACGCACGAGCAAGCCGCCGAATCGCTTGGCCGCTCGCGCAGCGCGGTGTCGAACCTGTTGCGCCTGCTCAATCTCGCGCATCCCGTGCAGACGATGCTGCTCGCGGGCGATCTCGACATGGGGCACGCGCGTGCGCTGCTCTCCGTCGACGCCGCCACGCAGATCACGCTCGCCAATCAAGTGGTGAACAAGCGTCTTTCGGTGCGCGACACGGAGCGCATCGTCAATGCGTCGCTCAAGCCGCAGGGAGACGGGATTCGTCGTCGCTCGGCGGAAGAGGGCGGTCGCGACGTGACGCGTCTCGAAGAAGAGTTGTCGGATTTGCTCGCGTCGAACGTCAAGATCAAGGTCGGCCGCAAAGGCGCCGGACAACTCACGATTGAATTCGGCAGCCTCGACGCGCTCGACGGCATTCTCGCGCGCATTCGTGCCGAATGACGTCGGTGTGTTGAGCGTCCTCTCGTGAGCGATCCCGCAGGCAAGTCCGTGGAGCCGACGAAGGCGAGCCCGTCGCAGACGTCGGCCGTGCCAGCTTCATCGTCATCGGCAGCGCCATCGTCACAGCACGGCACCGCAGCGACGCGTGCATTGCGCGCCCTGCGCGCAACCTACGAGCGCGTGCGCGGCGATCGCGTGCTGGTCATCCTTCTCGTGGGATTCGTCGCCTTGCAGATAGCCAGGCCGGCGAGCCTTGGGGACCTGTTCGCACGCATCGATCAGCACACGATTCTCACGCTCGCCGGATTGCTGATGCTCACGCGCGCGATCGATCAGAGCGGCTTCCTCGATTGGCTTGCCCAGCGCTTGCTGCGGGCGTTTCGCACCGAGCGACGCCTCGCGCTGTTGATGGTGGCGTTCGCTGCCGCCCTCTCCACGCTGCTCACCAACGACGTCGCCCTCTTTGCCGTCGTGCCGCTCGCGCAGTCGCTCGCACGCATTGCGCCGGTGCGGATTGAACGGCTGATCATCTTCCTCGCGTTGGCGGTCAATGCCGGCTCGAGCCTCACGCCGCTCGGCAATCCGCAGAATCTCTTCCTGTGGCAACACAGTGGCATGGGCTTCGGGGCTTACGTCGTCATGATGACGCCTCTGACGTTGGCGCTCATGGCCGTGTTGCTCGTGACGTGTGCGATGGCGTTCGATTCCCGTGTGCTGCATTTTCAGCGGCGAGGCCCCGCGCATGACGTGCGCTGGCCGTTGCTGTGGGTCGCCCTGGCGCTGTTCGTGGCGTTCGTCGTGCTGGCGGATCACGGCGCTGCCACCTGGGCCTGCGCGGGGGTGGCGGCGGTCCTGCTGGTCGCGCGGCGCAATGCGGTGTTCGGTATCGACTGGTTGCTGCTCGCCATCTTCGTGCTGATGTTCGTGGTGCTGCGCGGTGTGGCCGGGTTACCCGAGGTGCACGCGACCCTCGGTCAGGTGGATTTGTCCGGATCCGGCATGGCCTATTTGGGGGCCGCGGTGCTGTCGCAGGTCATCAGCAACGTTCCCGCCGCGATCCTGCTCGCGGAGTACAGCCACAACTGGCCGGCGCTTGCGCATGGTGCGGCGGTCGGTGGCTTCGGCCTTGCAATCGGTTCGTTAGCCAACCTGATCGCATTGCGCATGGCGAAATCGGACAAGATCTGGTGGCGCTTTCATTGGCTCTCCCTCCCGTTTTATCTGGTGGCACTGTGTGTCGGATATGTTGCCCTCAAATGGGGATAATCGCGCATCGAATGACGTCAAGTCGCAGCGATTGCGCAGCGTTTGGGGCATTTGCCGCGTTGCACCATGAGGAAAATCGGGCTCCTTGAGAGTTGGCGCCAAATCGGAGCATGCACTGCACAATTTCGGCGAATTTGTTGTGTGTTTCGATTGACTGGGGTTCGTAATTTCCCGTAAAATCTCGCGGATTTATCTGCTTGAAGAGCCCATTCGTTTTGCACGAGTCGGGCGGGGAGGCTACGAGATGACCGACGAAAAACGGTCGAACTTGGAACCGAAACCGCAAGCGCCGGCACGTGCAGCATCAGAGGTCTGGGACGACGAGCAGGCGCAAGAAACCATCGTTCCGCTCACACGTGCGCAGGCTGAGCGCCTGTTCGGTCCCGATGTGGGGCGCGTGTCCCGTGTGACTCCATTCAGGGTGGTGGGAGCCCAGGTACTGCTGTCGCTGGTAGCGGCGCTGGCCTGGTGGTTACTCTCGGCATCGCCACGAGACGCGGCGGTGTCCGCATGGCTGGGTGGAATGGTCGGTTGGTTGCCGGGCGCATTGTTTGCGCTGCGGCTAAGAATGTCAGGTGATCGCCTCTCCGTCGGTTCGTTGATGGTGGGAGAGGCGGTCAAGGTAGCAACGACGATTGCGTTGTTTGTGGCCATAGCCTTCGGCTACCCAGGCGTGCACTGGATAGCGTTGCTGGTCACCTTCGTGCTCACGCTCAAAGTCTATTGGCTTGCGATGGCATTGAAGTAGCGGTGAAAACCCGCTCGCGCGTCGACACGCTACCGTGTGCGGATTTTCATAATTGGGTGTTTGATCGCTATGTCATTAGAAGCCGGCCACGCTCCGAGCCCGTCGGAGTACATTTCGCACCACCTGCAAAACCTTGCGAGTTCGACGCAAACCAAGATCGTCGATTTCTCGATCATCAACTGGGACACGATGTTCTGGTCGATCGCAATGGGCGTTCTGGGCTGTTTCGTGCTTTGGTTGGCTGCCCGTAAAGCGTCCTCGGGCGTACCGAGCCGTTTCCAGGGGGCGGTTGAAATGCTCGTCGAAATGGTGGAAGACCAGTCGAAGAGCATCGTGCACGGCAATCGTGCGTTCATCGCACCGCTGGCGTTGACCGTGTTCGTCTGGGTCGCCCTCATGAACTCGCTGGACTTGCTGCCCGTCGATCTGCCGTCAAAGGTGATCGGGTGGGTCGGCCTGGGCGACATCATTACCCATCACCGCATCGTGCCGACGGCCGATCTGAACGGTACGCTGGGTATTTCCGTCGGCGTGCTGATCCTGATGCTGTACTACAGCTTCAAGATCAAGGGCGCGGGTGGTTTCATGCACGAGTTGTTCACGGCACCGTTCGGTAACCACTTCCTGCTGTGGATCCCGAACCTGCTGCTCAACCTCATCGAATTCTGTGCCAAGACCGTGTCGCTCGGTATGCGACTGTTCGGCAATATGTACGCCGGCGAACTGTTGTTCCTGCTGATCGCTCTGTTGGGCGGCATCTGGAGCTTTGGCGCGGATGCGTCGGTGCTGGGTTTTGTCGGTCACATCATTGCCGGCACCGCATGGGCGATTTTCCACATCCTGATCGTGTTGCTCCAGGCGTTCATCATGATGATGCTCACGCTGGTGTATATCGGCCAGGCGCACGACCATCATTGATGGGTCGTTGCAGGCAGTGACGTGTTTCCCGGTTTCACAGTTTTTCAAATTTAAAGTTTCAAGTCTCTAACCAAAAGGAGTAATCATGCAAGCTTTCATCGCCAACATCCAGGGTCTGACCGCCATCGCTATCGGCATTATCATCGGTCTGGGTGCTATCGGCGCCTGCCTGGGTATCGCGCTGATGGGCGGTAAGTACATCGAAGCGTGCGCCCGTCAGCCCGAGCTGATGAACCCGCTGCAAACGAAGATGTTCCTGCTGGCCGGCCTGATCGATGCGGCATTCCTGATCGGCGTGGGCGTTGCCATGCTGTTCGCGTTCGCGAACCCGCTGCTGTCGAAGCTCGCTTAAGTTTCTTTCGGCCGGTCGCGCAATGATCCGCGCGGCCAACTGGACATGAACGGCGCGCCCAAGCCAGCTGGCACCATGGGGCGCGCTGTTTTGCCAATCGACTCGCATCACCGAAAGGAAACACCGTGAACATAAACGCAACTCTGTTCGCGCAAACCGTCGTGTTTCTGATCCTGGCATGGTTCACGATGAAGTTCGTGTGGCCGCCGCTGATCAAGGCTATCGACGAACGCGCGAAGAAAATCGCTGACGGTCTGGCTGCCGCCGACAAGGGCAAGGCCGAACTGGACGCCGCCAACAAGCGCTCCACGCAAGCCCTCGCGGAAGCCCGCGACGAAGGCGCGAAGCGTATTGCCGACGCCGAGAAGCGTGCTCAGGCCGTGGCCGACGAAATCAAGGCCCAGGCGCAAGCCGAAGCCGCCCGAATCATCGCCAACGCCAAGGCCGAAGCCGAGAATCAGGCCGTCAAGGTCCGTGAATCGCTGCGCGAAGACGTTGCCGGTCTGGCTGTCAAGGGCGCCGAGCAGATCCTGAAGCGTGAAGTTGACGCCAAGGCCCATGCCGACCTGCTGAACCAACTCAAGGCAGAGCTCTGATCATGGCCGAACTCGCAACCATCGCTCGTCCCTACGCCGAAGCGCTGTTCCGCGTGGCCAAGACCGGCGACCTGAATCGCTGGTCGGGGCTGGTGCGCGAACTGGCGCAAGTGGCAGCGCTGTCCGAAGTGGCCAATCTGGCCGACGATCCGAAAATCACGCCGGCGCAAGTGGTCGATGTGCTGACCGCGGCCGTGAAATCGACCGACGCCGAAGTGCGCAACTTCGTCGCCGCTGTGGTCGAGAACGGCCGTCTGGCCGCCATGCCGGAGATCGCCGAACAGTTTGAAGCGTTGAAGAACGCTGCCTCCGGTTCGGCGGATGCCACGATCGAAAGCGCCTTCCCGCTCGAAGGCGAGCAACTGACCTCTCTGGTCAAGGGCCTCGAGCACAAGTTCGGCTGCAAGCTCAACGCGAGCGTGACGGTAGACCCGTCGCTCATCGGTGGCGTGCGTGTGGTGGTTGGCGACGAGGTGCTGGACACTTCGGTGCGCGCCCGCCTGGCAGCTATGCGGACGTCGCTGACGGCCTGAGGCCGGCGCGATACGACTGCGACGGCAAGAATTGAATATCAGGAGCACATATGCAACTCAATCCCTCTGAAATCAGCGAACTGATCAAGAGCCGGATTCAAGGTCTCGAGAGCGGCGCCGAAGTCCGTAACGAAGGCACCGTGATCTCGGTGACTGACGGTATCTGCCGCATCCATGGCCTGTCGGACGTGATGCAGGGCGAAATGCTGGAATTCCCGGGCAATACGTTCGGTCTGGCACTGAACCTCGAGCGCGACTCCGTCGGCGCCGTGATTTTGGGCGAATACGAGCACATCTCGGAAGGCGACACCGTCAAGTGCACGGGCCGCATTCTGGAAGTGCCGGTCGGCCCGGAACTGAAGGGCCGCGTCGTTGACGCACTGGGCCAGCCGATCGACGGCAAGGGTCCGATCAACGCCAAGCTCACCGACGCCATTGAAAAAATCGCCCCGGGCGTGATCTGGCGTAAGTCGGTGTCGCAACCGGTGCAGACCGGTATCAAGGCAATCGACGCCATGGTGCCGATCGGCCGCGGCCAGCGTGAGCTGATCATTGGTGACCGTCAGACGGGTAAGACCGCTGTGGCCATCGACGCGATCATCTCGCAGAAGGGCAAGGGCATGACCTGCGTGTACGTCGCCATCGGTCAGAAGGCCTCGTCGATCATGAACGTGGTGCGCAAGCTCGAAGAGCACGGCGCGATGGAATACACGATCATCGTGACGGCAACGGCGTCGGACTCGGCTGCCATGCAGTTCATCGCACCGTACGCCGGCTGCACGATGGGCGAGTACTTCCGCGATCGCGGCGAAGACGCGCTGATCATTTATGACGACTTGACCAAGCAAGCCTGGGCCTATCGTCAGATTTCGCTGCTGCTGCGCCGTCCGCCGGGCCGTGAAGCCTACCCGGGCGACGTGTTCTATCTCCACTCGCGTCTGCTCGAGCGTGCGGCGCGTGTCTCGGAAGAGTACGTCGAGAAGTTCACCAACGGCCAAATCAAGGGCCAGAGCGGTTCGCTGACCGCCCTGCCGGTGATTGAAACGCAAGCCGGCGACGTGACCGCCTTCGTTCCGACGAACGTGATTTCGATTACCGACGGCCAGATCTTCCTGGAAACCGACCTCTTCAACGCGGGTATCCGTCCGGCAATCAACGCCGGTATCTCGGTGTCGCGTGTGGGTGGTGCGGCGCAGACCAAGGTCATCAAGAAGCTGTCGGGCGGTATCCGTACCGACCTCGCACAGTACCGTGAGCTGGCTGCGTTCGCGCAGTTCGCCTCCGACCTGGACGAAGCGACCCGCAAGCAGCTCGAGCGCGGCCGCCGCGTGACGGAACTGCTCAAGCAGCCGCAGTACCAGCCGCTGCAGGTCTGGGAACTGGCCACGTCGCTGTTTGCCGCCAACAACGGCTATCTGGACGACCTCGAAGTCTCCCAGGTCCTGTCGTTCGAAAAGGGTCTGCGCGAAGTTCTGAAGACCAGCCACGGCGCGCTCATCGGCCGTATCGAAGAGACCAAAGATCTCTCGAAGGACGACGAAGCCGCCCTGCACGCTGCGATCAAGGACTTCAAGCAGACCGGCGCTTACTAATCCGGTTGAATCGGTAACTATTCAACGGACCCGGGAAGGCGCGATGTTCAGCCAACAGCGAACGTCGCGCCGAGACAAGGAGTAAGCAATGGCTGGAATGAAGGAAATTCGCGGCAAGATCAAGAGCGTGCAAAACACGCGCAAGATCACCAAGGCCATGGAAATGGTGGCCGCGTCGAAGATGCGCCGCGCGCAGGAACGCATGCGTCATGCCCGGCCGTACGCTGACAAGGTGCGCCAGATCGCCGCGCATATGGGCCAGGCGAATCCGGAATACCACCACCCGTTCATGGTGAAGCATGCCGACGCGAAAGCGGCCGGCTTCATCGTGGTGACGACGGACAAGGGTCTGTGCGGCGGCTTGAACACCAACGTGCTGCGTGCCGTGGTGGCCAAGATGAAGGACATCGAAGCGCAAGGCCTGAAGATCGAGGCCACTGCCATCGGCAGCAAGGGCTTCGGTTTCCTGAACCGTATCGGCGCGAAGGTGGTATCGCATGTCGTGCAACTGGGCGACACGCCGCATCTGGACAAGTTGATCGGCGCAGTGAAGCTGCAGCTCGATGCGTACGCCGAAGGCAAGCTCGACGCCGTGTATCTGGCCTACAACCGCTTCGTCAACACGATGAAGCAGGAAGCCGTGGTCGAACAACTGCTGCCGCTGCCCGAGAAGTTCGAGGGTGCGTCGGACGACGCGAGCGCAGTGCCGGCACAGCATTCGTGGGACTACATCTACGAACCGGATGCGAAGACGGTCGTCGATGCCCTGTTGGTGCGTTACGTCGAAGCTGTCGTGTACCAGGCTGTCGCAGAGAACATGGCGTCGGAACAGTCCGCCCGTATGGTGGCCATGAAGGCCGCATCGGACAACGCGAAGACCGTGATCGGTGAATTGCAGATGATCTACAACAAGGGTCGTCAAGCCGCGATTACGAAGGAACTGTCCGAAATCGTGGGTGGCGCCGCCGCAGTCTAAGCGGTGGCACGGGCCGATGCGCCGCAAGGCGAAATGAATTTGAGTATCTAAAGGAAAAGCGATGAGTACTGCTTTGATTGAAGGCAAAATCGTACAGTGCATCGGCGCCGTTATCGACGTGGAATTCCCGCGCGAAAGCATGCCGAAGATCTACGACGCGCTCACCATGGAAGGGTCGGAACTGACGCTCGAAGTCCAGCAACAGCTGGGCGACGGCGTGGTTCGTACCATCTGTCTGGGTTCCTCCGAAGGCCTGCGCCGCGGCATGACGGTGCAAAACACCGGTCTGCCGATCACGGTGCCGGTCGGCAAGCCGACGCTGGGTCGCATCATGGACGTGCTGGGCCGTCCGATCGACGAAGCCGGTCCGATCGCCAAGGAACATACCCGTTCGATTCACCAGAAGGCACCGGCGTTCGACGAACTGTCGCCGTCGACCGAACTGCTCGAAACCGGCATCAAGGTGATCGACCTGATCTGCCCGTTCGCCAAGGGCGGCAAGGTGGGTCTGTTCGGTGGCGCCGGTGTGGGCAAGACCGTGAACATGATGGAACTCATCAATAACATCGCCAAGGAACACGGCGGTTATTCGGTGTTTGCCGGCGTGGGCGAGCGTACCCGTGAAGGGAACGACTTCTATCACGAAATGAAGGACTCGAACGTTCTGGACAAGGTCGCACTGGTGTACGGCCAGATGAACGAGCCGCCGGGCAACCGTCTGCGCGTGGCGCTGACCGGTCTGACGATGGCCGAGCACTTCCGTGACGAAGGTCGCGACGTGCTGTTCTTCGTGGACAACATCTACCGTTTCACGCTGGCCGGTACCGAAGTCTCGGCACTGCTCGGTCGTATGCCGTCCGCCGTGGGCTATCAGCCGACGCTGGCGGAAGAAATGGGTAAGCTGCAAGAGCGTATTACGTCGACCAAGACCGGCTCGATCACGTCGGTGCAAGCCGTGTACGTGCCTGCCGATGACTTGACCGACCCGTCGCCGGCCACCACCTTCGGTCACTTGGACGCCACCGTCGTTCTGTCGCGTGACATCGCCTCGCTGGGTATCTACCCGGCCGTCGATCCGCTCGACTCGACCTCGCGTCAGATCGACCCGAACGTGATTGGCGAAGAGCACTACACGGTGACCCGTCGCGTGCAATCGACGCTGCAGCGTTACAAGGAACTGCGCGACATTATCGCGATTCTGGGCATGGACGAACTGTCGCCGGACGACAAGCTCGCCGTGGCCCGTGCGCGTAAGATCCAGCGTTTCCTGTCGCAGCCGTTCCACGTGGCCGAAGTGTTCACGGGTTCGCCGGGCAAGTACGTTCCGCTCAAGGAAACGATCCGCGGCTTCAAGATGATCGTCGATGGCGAGTGCGACCACCTGCCGGAACAGGCGTTCTACATGGTTGGCACGATCGACGAAGCGTTCGAAAAAGCCAAGAAGATGCAGTAAACGGTTGAGTGCCGGGCGACGGCGGGGTCTCGCGAGAGACGCCACCGCACGCCGGCAGGTGACTGTTGCGGGGCGGGGTAGCGAAGCGAGGACGGCAATGTTCGGACTGGCGCGCCTGCCGCTTCATCACACTCAACGGGAGCGATTATGGCAACCATTCAAGTAGACGTCGTCAGCGCCGAAGCGCAGATCTTCTCCGGTCCGGCGCGCTTTGTGGCGCTGCCTGGCGAAGCCGGCGAACTGGGCATTTTGCCCGGCCACACGCCGCTGATCACGCGCATCAAGCCGGGCGCGGTGCGTATCGAGGACGAGGCAGGGAACGAGGACTTCGTCTTCGTGGCCGGCGGCATTCTCGAAGTGCAACCGGGTACGGTGACCGTGCTCGCGGATACCGCAATTCGCGGCAAGGATTTGGACGAGGCCAAGGCTGCCGAAGCCAAGCGCCGTGCCGAAGAAGCGCTGTCGAACAAGGATTCGAACATCGAGTATGCGACTGCCCAAGCCGAACTGGCCGAAGCCATCGCCCAACTCGCTGCGATCCAGAAGTTCCGCAAGGTGAAGTAACGCCGCATGGCTGCGGCGACGGCCTCATGGTCGGCGCTGTACGCCATGCTCGCCGTAGTGCAACGAAGGTCATCTTTGCAACGACCATCGCCACGCCGCGGCCAAAAGCCCCATGCATGCAAGTGCGTGGGGCTTTTGTTTTGTCCGCGCATGTCCGCCGCCCGGGGGCACCGCGTGCCCACCGCCCCGCGTATTCTTCGCCCAACTCAGGGCCATCCCCACTCGTGCCGTTGCCAGAATTCCGTTAACGTAAACGTCAAGTCAGCATCGCGCGCTATTGTTATGACTAGCGCCCCCGTCGCTCGATGAGACGACAACAGGCGGGCCATTCACGCGGGCGAGCGCCGGACATCAGCATTTCACCCCTTCAGCATTGCTTCAGGAGACAAGCGCATGGAAAGCCGGGAAGATTCGGGCGTTGTACCTCGTAATGGACTGTCGTATGTGAAGGGTGACACCACCATTCCGCTATCGACGTTGACGGTGTTCGGTCTGCTCGCCGAGACGGCGGCGAAGTATCCGGAGCGGCAGGCCGTCGTGTTCCGCGAGCAGGGCGTGGATTGGACGTGGCGGGAATTCATCGCGCATGTGGATACGTTTGCCTCCGGGCTGATGTCGTTGGGCCTGAAGCAGGGCGATCGCGTGGGCATCTGGTCGCCGAACCGTGTGGAGTGGCTGGTCACGCAGTTCGCCACGGCACGGATCGGTTTGATTCTGGTGAACATCAATCCGGCGTACCGGCTGGCCGAACTCGAATACGCGATCAACAAGGTCGGATGTAAAGCGCTCATCGCGGCGGAGTCCTTCAAGACGTCGCGGTACCTCGACATGCTCAACACGCTCGCGCCCGAGCTGGCAGAGAGTTCTCCCGGTCAACTGCACTCGGCGAAGCTGCCGACGCTGCGCACCGTCATTCGCATGGGCTCGGGCGTGACGCCGGGCATGATGAATTACAGCGACGTGGTCACGCTCGGTGCGGATGCCGATCTCGACGCGCTGCGCGAGATCACCGATGGGCTCGATTGCTTCGACGCCATCAATATCCAGTTCACGAGCGGTACCACCGGCAACCCGAAGGGCGCCACGCTCACGCATCACAACATCGTCAACAACGGCCGTTACATCGCCATGGCGATGCGCTTCTCGGAGCATGACAGCCTGTGCATTCCGGTGCCGTTCTACCATTGTTTCGGCATGGTGCTGGCAGTGCTCGCCTGCGTGTCGACCGGGGCGACGATGGTGTTCCCGGGCGAGGCGTTCGACCCGAAGGCGACGATGGCCGCGGTGTCGGAAGAGCGCTGCACCGCGTTGCACGGCGTGCCGACAATGTTCATCGCCCAGCTCGATCATCCGGACTTCGACATCTACCGGTTCGATACCTTGCGCACGGGCATCATGGCTGGCTCGCCGTGCCCGATCGAGACGATGAAGCGCGTGATCAGCCAAATGCACATGCACGAAGTTACGATTGCCTACGGCATGACGGAAACGAGTCCCGTGTCGTTCCAGACCACGACCACCGATCCGCTCGAGAAGCGCGTGACGACCGT
Source organism: Pandoraea cepalis (assembly GCF_902459665.1). Classification (GTDB taxonomy): domain Bacteria; phylum Pseudomonadota; class Gammaproteobacteria; order Burkholderiales; family Burkholderiaceae; genus Pandoraea; species Pandoraea cepalis. Next base: position 16,515 of record NZ_CABPSL010000018.1, read on the forward strand.
CGGGCGCGTGCAGCCGCACCTCGAAGTGAAACTCGTGGATGCTGCCGGGGAGATCGTGCCGGTGGGCGAAAAGGGCGAACTTTGCACGAAGGGCTACTCGGTGATGCAGGGCTACTGGGACGACGAGCCGCGCACGCGTGAGGCGATCCGCGACGGCTGGATGCACACGGGCGATCTGGCCACGATCGATAAGGAAGGCTATTGCAATATCGTCGGCCGCGTAAAGGACATGCTCATTCGCGGGGGCGAGAACATCTACCCGCGCGAGATCGAGGAGTTCCTGTTCCGTCACCCGAAGGTGCAGGCGGTGCAGGTGTTCGGCGTGCCGGATGCGAAGTATGGCGAGGAAGTGTGCGCCTGGATCATTCTCAAACCGGGACAGAGTGCGACGGAAGACGATATCCGCGCTTTCTGCCAGGATCAGATTGCGCACTACAAGATTCCGCGCTACATCCGCTTCGTCGCCGAGATGCCGATGACGATCACGGGCAAGGTGCAGAAGTTCGTCATGCGCGAGCAGATGGTCGAATCGCTGGGACTGTCGGAAGCGAAGACAGCCTGACCGCCGCCGGGTCGGGGCCCGCGTGAACGGCGGGCCCTTGCTTATTTCTTGAGCGCGCCCGGGGGCAATGCCGTATGATTCGGGATTACCCTAGGTTTCGCGCCATGCCTGCCCACACCTTCCGCACGGTTTTCGTTCTCGGCATTCTGTCGGCCATCGGCTCGCTGTCGATCGACATGTATCTGCCCGCGCTGCCGAGCATTGCACGCGAATTGAATACGACGGACGCGGCAGCGCAATTCTCGCTGGCGTCGTTCTTCGTCGGTCTCGGGCTGGGGCAATTGCTGCACGGACCGCTGGCCGACCGGTACGGGCGCAAGCGGCCGCTCTACGCCGGTCTGGCGCTCTATACGATCGCCTCGGCCGGCTGTGCGCTCGCCACGAATATCGAGACGCTGATTGTCTGCCGCTTCATTCAGGCGGTGGGCGGCTGCGCGTGCTTCGTGATCGCCCGCGCGATGGCGCGCGACCTGTTTGACACGAGCACCGTGGCGCGTGTGCTGTCGCGCATGACGCTCATCATGGGCGCGGCGCCGATCCTCGCACCGCTGATCGGCGGGCAAGTGCTGCTGGTCGTCGGCTGGCGCTGGATCTTCTGGGGCCTGACGGTGTTCGGCGCGCTGTGTTTCGCGATGTCCGTCCATTGGCTGCCGGAGACGCGCGCGGCCGCAAAACAGGCTCGCCATTGGCTCGCTACGGCGTGGCACAACTACGGCGCACTCGTGCGCGACCGCGAATTCATGGGCAATGCGCTTGCGGGGGGCATCTCCCAGGCGGGGATGTTCGCCTACATCACCGGCTCGCCTTTCGTGTTCATCAATCTGTACGGCGTCGACCCGGCGCACTACGGCTGGCTTTTCGGGCTGAACGCGTGCGGCATCATTGCCGGCTCGCAAGTCAACGCCCACCTGTTGCGCAAGCGCCGTCCGGCCGACGTGCTGCGTCGAACCAACAATCTGGTCGCCGTGCTGGGATTGTTGATGCTGGCGGTGGCGGCGCTCAAGCTCGGTGGACTGGTCGGGTTGATGGTGCCGCTGTTCGCCTATGTCACGAGCCTGGGCTTTTCCCAGCCGAATGCGGTGGCCGAAGCGCTGAACCGGCAGCATCAACGCGCCGGGGCCGCATCGGCCCTGCTGGGCGCGCTGCAATTCCTCGCCGCCGCGAGCGCGGGGGCCGCGGTCGGTCTGATGCACGCCCGCTCGGCGGTGCCGATGGCGGCCGTCATGGCCGTGTGTGGTGTGCTGTCGTGGTGTTTCCACACGGGACTGATCCGTCGCGCGGCGCGGGCGTCGCCTCCCGCCGCAGGACCGGTTTGATCCGGCGCTACGTCGGCGAAAGTCATGAACGCAGCCGCACCCGGCATCATCGAGTGTTGGTATCCCGCCACACTGGGAAGGGCGCGAAACACACTCGAGCGCCAATGCCGAAGATTTTCGGGGAACCGATGCACGAAATTGTCTTCCAATCCTGACATTCGATACGCGTCATGCCCACCTGTAACAGTTTGTAATTGGACTGTTCGTACGCTGGCGCGATAGGCAAAGTGCGATGCATAGCCCTCCTGCAAAGCCCCCGGAAATTTTTTGCAAGAATGGCTAAAGTTCGGCACCCGCTTGCCGAAATACAGTCGAGTAGTAAAGCGCAGCTTCATGACGCCTTCGTGACGCTGACATGATTTCGCCACGATCGCTATCCCCAAGCGTATCGAAGGGGCCGCTTGCGCCCCGTCTGTAGGAAAAATTCCTACAAAAAACTTCCGCTTTTCTCGCCGCCCCGCGTAGTTTTTCTCCGATTTCTTTATCTTTCGCCCTTGTCCACAATGCGAGGGACTAGGCAGTCGTACGCCAGATCCATCCATTGCGCCGGGGGGCCGCATGCGAAACAGCGAAACACTCAATGAGATTCGTGAATTGAATCTCTCTTATCTCGTCCTGGCTCAGCGCCTGATCCGTGAGGATCGTGCCGCGGCAATGTTCCGCATGGGGATCAGCGACCAACTGGCCGACGTGCTCGGCCGTCTCACATTGGCTCAACTCGTCAAATTCGCGGGGTCGAACCAGCTTCTGTGTCGATTTCGCTTCGACGACCACGTAATGCTGTCGAGTCTTACGCACAGTGCGAAAGACGTGGGTATGCAGCAGTCGCACGCTTCGATTCTGTTGGCGGGGCAACCCGTCGAGCAGATCGGCTAAGCACGCCACGCACGCTACGCCGCCCGGTGGGTGGCGCTTCGCGTGACTTGCCAGGAAGTTTGCCCATGCGTACCAAAAGCGTCGTTCTCGAGGCCCGTGAAATTCAGTTGGCCATCGAGCTGATTGAACTCGGCGCCCGCCTCCAGTTGCTGGAAGCTGAAACGAGCCTGAGCCGTGACCGGCTCATCAAACTCTACAAAGAACTCAAGGGGGCATCGCCGCCCAAGGGCATGCTGCCGTTCTCGACCGATTGGTTCGTGACGTGGTTGCCGAACATCCATTCGTCGCTTTTCCACAATATCTATCGCCACCTCGTGCAGCACGGCGGGTGCCAGGGCATCGAAGCCATCGTCAAGGCGTACCGCCTGTACATGGAGCACGTGGAGATGCATGACTGGGAAGCGGTGCTCGGGTTTACACGCGCGTGGACGCTCGTTCGCTTCTTCGACAGCAAGATGTTGCAAACGACGCCGTGCACGCGCTGCGGCGGACATTTCGTCACGCACGCCCATGAGCCGCATGGCCAGTACGTTTGCGGACTTTGCCAGCCCCCGTCGCGCGCCGGCAAGACCCGCAAGGCGAAGCACGCGCCCGCGGCCGATCTGGCGCCGGTCACCGAAATTTCTCCATTGGCCGCCTAGCCAAGCCTACGTCACGAGGTCGCACCCCCTACAGTTTCCCTGCGTGTCTGCCGTTAAGCCCTCTGAACAGGACGGACAATTTTCCGTAGACGTATTTTTGCGAGAGGTATCCGGCAGTGCTTGTCGTCATTGGTTACATCATCGTTCTGGCATCGGTCTTTGGCGGTTTCGTCATGGGCGGAGGCCACTTGGGCGCGCTGTTTCAGCCGACCGAGCTGCTGATCATCGGTGGCGCGGGCATCGGCTCGTTCGTGGTGGGCAACAACAGCAAGGCGATCAAGGCGACGATGAAGGCGTTGCCGATGCTGTTCAAGGGCTCGAAATACACCAAGGATCTGTACATGGAGCTGATGGCGCTCCTGTACGTGCTGCTCGCGAAAGCGCGCAAGGACGGCATGCTCGCCATCGAAGGCGACGTGGAAGACCCGGCATCGAGCCCGGTGTTCTCGCAGTATCCGCGCATTCTCGGCGAGCCGCGCATCATGGAATTCCTCACCGACTACCTGCGCCTGATGGTCAGCGGCAACATGAACGCGTTCGAGATCGAGAACCTGATGGATCACGAAATCGAAACGTACCGTCATGAAGGCGAAGTCCCCGCGCACTGTCTGCAGAAGACGGGCGACGCCATGCCCGCTTTCGGTATCGTGGCGGCCGTGATGGGCGTGGTGCACACGATGGCGTCGGCCGACCAGCCGCCGGCGGTGTTGGGCGCGCTGATCGCCCAGGCCCTCGTGGGCACGTTCCTCGGCATTTTGCTCGCCTACGGCTTCATCTCGCCGCTGGCGCAGCTCATCGAACACCGCATCAACGAATCCGTGAAGCTCTACGAGTGCATCAAGGTCACGCTGCTCGCCAGCCTGAACGGTTACGCGCCGGCACTCTCGGTCGAGTTCGGCCGCAAGGTGCTGTATTCCACCGTCCGTCCGTCGTTCGCCGAGCTCGAAGAGCACGTGCGACAGGTCAAGGCACGCTGACGGGCCGCAGCAATGAGCGAGAAAGAAGAGCGGCCCATCATCGTCAAGCGCCGCGCGCGCAGCGCGCACGGCCATCACGGCGGCGCGTGGAAGATTGCGTACGCCGACTTCATGACGGCGATGATGGCGTTCTTCTTGCTCATGTGGCTGCTCAGTTCCGCGACGAGCAAGGAGCTGACGGGGATTGCCGAATACTTCCGCACGCCGCTCATGGTCGCGCTCTCCGGCGGACATAACGCGGCCGACAATAGCGGAGTCATTCCCGGTGGTGGCCCCGACACGACCCGCACCGACGGCCAGAAATCGCGCGGCGATCAAGCCAGATCGCGACAGGCGATGTCGGCCGAGCTGGCCGAGCGGGCCGAAGCGCAGCGTTTGCGCGAACTCAAGGCGCGCATCGAGAAGGCAATCGAGAACAATCCTACGCTCAAGCAGTTCCGCAAGCAGTTGCTCATCGACGTGACGACCGAGGGCTTGCGCATCCAGATCGTGGACGACCAGAACCGGCCGATGTTCGCCAACGCGAGCGCGCAGGTGCAGCCGTATATGCGCGACATCCTGCGCGAGATCGGCAAGTCGCTCAACGACATGCCGAACCGCATCAGCCTGTCGGGCCACACCGATGCCACCGCCTACGCACAGGGCGACAAGAGCTACAGCAACTGGGAGCTGTCGGCCGATCGCGCGAACGCGTCGCGTCGCGAACTGATTGCCGGCGGTCTCGATGGCGAAAAGGTGCTGCGCGTGGTGGGCCTGGCGTCCACCGTGCCGCTCGATCGCGACAACGCGTACAACCCGATCAATCGCCGCATCAGCATCATCGTGCTCAATCGACGCGCAGAGCAGTCGGTCAAGCGCGAGGCCGACCAACCGACGATCGACGCAGCGAACGCCCGCGGCGCCGGCAGCGATGCCGTGAACGCCCTCATCAACGGCGAGCTGCCGGCACCGCCTGCTCCCCCGGCGGCACCCGACGCCGCTCTGCGATAACGGACAAGAGGAGACGCATGCAGGCCCTTCGCAACACGATTCTCGCCGTCGACGATTCTGCGTCGATGCGTCAGATACTGGCGGCCACGCTTGACGAGGCCGGCTACGCCGTGACGACTGCCCGCGACGGGCAGGAGGCCCTGGCGCTGGCGTCGAACGCGGCGTTCGATCTGGTGCTGACCGACCAGCACATGCCTGGCATGGACGGCCTGTCGCTCATTCGCGCGCTGCGCGAACTCGACACGTTTGCCCAAACGCCGATTCTGGTGCTTACCACCGAAGTCGACGGCGCGTACAAAGCCGCGGCGCGCGAAGCGGGCGCCAGCGGCTGGCTGATCAAACCGGTCGACCCCGAGGCATTGGTCGACGTAGTGGGCTCGCTCGTCGGCGAAGGCGCATGACGATGTCGTCGATGGCACAACCAAGTTAGGACGAGGAAATCGGTGGATATCACCCAGTTCTACCAGACCTTTTTCGATGAAGCGGAAGAGTTGCTCGCCGAGATGGAGCATCTCCTGCTCGCGCTCGATATCAATGCACCCGATAACGAGCAGCTCAATGCGATCTTCCGTGCGGCCCACTCGATCAAGGGCGGCGCCGCAACGTTCGGCTTCACCGCGCTCACCGAGACCACTCACCTGCTGGAAAACCTGCTGGACCGCGCGCGCCGCGGCGAATTGCAGTTGCGCACCGAGATGGTCGACACCTTCCTGGAAACCAAAGACGTGTTGCATCAACAGTTGAATGCCTACCGCGCCTCCAGTGAGCCCGATGCCGAGGCGATGAAGCGCATCTGCGCAGTGCTCCAGCAGCTCGCCGCGGAGGAAAGCGGCGCGCCTGCCCCTGCGGCCGCACCGGCTGCGCCGGTAGCCTCCGCAGCGCCAGCCGCGCCAGCCGCCCCCGAAGCCGCTGCCGGGCCGGCGACGGACGCGAGCGGCGCGCCCGCAAGCGCTGTCCCGCCGGGCCAGACGCGTCTGAAGGTCACGCTCACCGGCGTGGGCGAGAAGGACCAGACGTTGCTCGCGGAAGAACTGGGCAACCTGGGCGACGTGGCTGGCCGCCAGTCGAGCGGCGACACGCTGCACCTGTGGCTCGATACCACGTGCGGCGCCGACGATATTCTCGCGGTGTGCTGCTTCGTGATCGAGCCGTCGCAGATCGACGTGCAGGACGCGGCGACGGCGGCCGCGGCGATGGCCGCCGCAGCACCGGTCGAGCCGACGGTGGCCGCCCCGGTGCAGACCTCGGAAATCTTTGCTCCGGCGCCGGTCGCCGCGACACCGATCGAAGTGCCGGTCGCCGCCCCGGTGGCGGCGGCTGCCCAGGAGGCACCGGTGCCGCCGCCTGCGGCCGAGCCGATCATCGTGCCGCCCGAGGCGCCCGCCGCGCATGCCGGCGCTGGCGGTGGCAGTGGTGGCAATGGGGCGCATCCGCCGGCAGAGAAGCGTGTGGCCGCACCGGCGGGCGGCGCGGCCGGACACGAGAACAGTTCGATTCGCGTGGGCGTGGAGAAGGTCGATCAGCTCATCAACCTGGTGGGCGAGCTGGTGATTACGCAGGCGATGCTCGCGCAAACGGCGAGCAGCCTCGATCCGATGCTTCACGATCGCCTGTTCAACGGCATGGGCCAGCTCGAGCGCAATGCGCGCGACCTGCAAGAGGCCGTGATGTCCATCCGCATGATGCCGATGGATTACGTGTTCTCGCGCTTCCCGCGCCTGGTGCGCGACCTCGCGACCAAGCTGGGCAAGCAGATCGAACTCGTCACGTTCGGTCAGGCGACCGAACTCGACAAGAGCCTGATCGAGCGCATTATCGATCCGCTCACGCACCTCGTGCGCAACAGCCTCGATCACGGCATCGAGACGACGGAGCTGCGCCTGGCCTCGGGCAAGGACCCGGTCGGTCAGCTCGTGCTGTCCGCGGCGCATCAGGGCGGCAACATCGTGATCGAAGTGAGCGACGACGGCGCGGGCCTGCGTCGCGAAAAGATCCTTGCCAAGGCCCAGCAGCAGGGGCTGCCGGTCTCGGACTCGATGTCCGACGAAGACGTGTGGCAACTGATCTTCATGCCGGGCTTCTCCACCGCCGAGGCGATCACCGATGTGTCGGGCCGCGGCGTGGGCATGGACGTCGTCAAGCGCAATATTCAGCAGATGGGCGGGCACGTGGAGATTCTGTCCACGCGCGGCAAGGGCACCACGATCCGCATCGTGCTGCCGCTCACGCTCGCGATTCTCGACGGCATGTCCGTCAAGGTCGGACCGGAAATCTTCATTCTGCCGCTGAACTTCGTGATGGAGTCGCTGCAGCCGCGTCGCGACGACATTCGCGCCGTGACCGGCGAAGGTCAGGTCGTGCTGGTGCGCGGCGAGTACCTGCCGCTCGTCGAGCTGTACCGCGCGTTCGACGTGCCGGAGGCGCGCGCCGATCCTACGCAGGGCATCATCGTGATCCTTCAGGCCGAAGGCCGCCGCTTTGCGCTGCTCGTCGACGAACTGGTCGGTCAGCAGCAAGTCGTGGTGAAGAATCTCGAAACCAATTACCGCCGTATTCACGGTATTTCCGCCGCCACCATCATGGGTGACGGCAGTGTGGCATTGATCGTCGACGTGGCGGCGCTTCAGCGCGGCCAGCGCTCGGCGGCCGCCACCATCTTCAACTGAAGTCGGAGACGCGTCAGATGGACAACCTTTCGCAAGAACATGCCGTGTCGCGCCAGGGCGGCGCCATGCAGACCGATGGCGACGGTCAGGAGTTTCTGGTCTTCACGCTCGGTGACGAGGAATACGGCATCGACATTCTGAAGGTGCAGGAGATTCGCGGCTACGACGCGGTCACGCGCATCGCCAATGCGCCGGACTTCATCAAGGGCGTGATCAATCTGCGCGGCATCATCGTGCCGATCGTGGACATGCGGATCAAATTCCGTCTGGGCCGCGTCGAGTACAACACGCAAACGGTCGTGATCATTCTGAACGTGGCGGGCCGCGTGGTCGGCATGGTAGTCGACGGGGTCTCCGACGTGCTCACGCTCGCCCGTGGCGAAATCAAGCCGGCGCCGGAATTCGGCGCGCAACTGGCCACCGAGTACATCACCGGACTGGGCACCGTCGAAGGCCGCATGCTGATCCTGATGGACATCGAGAAGCTCATGACCAGCAGCGACATGGCGCTCATCGAGCGCCTGGCGAGCTGAGACCCGGCGCGCCACCCGACACGCCTGACACACCCGAGCCCCCCCGACCTGTCATTCACGGAGACCGAGCACGTGCGCAATAACCAGCCCGTCACCCAAAACGAATTCGTCATCGGCGAGCATCAGTACCTGATCTCACGGACGGATCTGAAGGGGCGGATCACGTATGCCAATCCCGCCTTCGTGGAGGTGAGCGGCTATTCGCGTGAAGAACTGCTGGGCGCACCGCACAACATCGTTCGCCATCCGGACATGCCGCCGGAAGCTTTCGGCGATCTGTGGGAGACGGTCAAGCGCGGCGATACGTGGACCGGGCTGGTCAAGAACCGCCGCAAGAACGGCGATTTCTACTGGGTGCTCGCAACGGTAACGCCGACGCTGGAAAACGGTGCCGTGGTGGGCTTCACGTCGGTGCGTGTGCGTCCGGCGGCAGGCACGACGGCGCAGGCCGAGACGGTCTACGCGCGCTTTCGCAGCGGGCAGGCCGGCAACTTGCGCATTCGCGGCGGTCAGGTCGAGCGCGGCGGATTCGCGGCAGTGGCGCGCAAGATCCGTCTGGACACGCTGCGCGCGCGGCTGACCGGCATCATCGTGCTCGGTGCGACGCTGTTGGCCGTGGTCGGCGGTCTGGGCCTCTGGGGGATGTCGAGCAGCAACGGAAAACTGCTGCGCGTCTATCAGCACGGCATGGTGCCGGTAAGTACGCTGGCCGTCATCGGCCAGAAGCTCGACCGCGACGTCTTGCTCGTGGCCGAAGCGGTGGGCAGCCCCAACCTCGACGCGATGAAACGCGCGGGCGATGAGATCACGAGCAGCCTCGACGACATCAATCGCGAGTGGACCGAATACATGGCGTCGGTCGACCCGGACACGCGCGCACAAGCCGAGCGCTTCAACACGATTCGCCAGCGCTTTACGACCGACGGCCTGCAACAGACGGTCGAGATGCTGAAGGCCGGTTCGGCCGAAGGCGCCCAGCAGACGTATCTCGAAAAGGTGAAGCCGGCCTATGGCCCGATGCGTGACGAGCTCAATGTGCTCACGCGCCTTGAACTCACCCAGGCGACCGACCTGTATCAGCAATCGCAGAAAGCCCACACCTTCGTGCGTGCGGCCACCGTGATCGCGGTGATCGGCGGCATCATCCTCTTGTTCGTTCTCGGCAGCGTGCTGCGTCGCGCGATCAATCACCCATTGCGCGTGGCGCTCTCGATGTCGAAGCAGATCGCGGCGGGCGACTTGACCGTCAAGGCGGAAGGCACGGGGCGCGACGAGATCGGCCAGTTGCTTTTCGGCCTCACCGTCATGAAGAACAGCCTGCTGTCCATCGTTTCGGACGTGCGCGAAGGCATCGAATCGATCAACGTGGCCTCGCACGAAATCGCGGCGGGCAACACCGATCTGTCGGCGCGCACGGAGCAGCAGGCGGCCTCGCTGGAAGAGACGGCGTCGTCGATGGAGCAGCTCACGGCCACGGTCAAACAGAACGCCGACAACGCCAAGCAGGCGAGCGTGCTGGCCGTGAACGCCTCTGAGATTGCCGCCCGCGGCGGCCGCGTGGTCGGCAACGTGGTCGACACGATGCACGGGATTTCGTCGAGTTCGCACAAGATTGTCGACATCATCAGCGTGATCGAAGGCATCGCGTTCCAGACCAACATCCTTGCGTTGAACGCGGCGGTGGAAGCGGCACGCGCGGGCGAACAGGGCCGCGGCTTTGCCGTGGTGGCCGGCGAAGTGCGCACGCTGGCGCAGCGCAGCGCGGCGGCGGCCAAGGAAATCAAGGTGCTGATCGAAGACTCGGTCGGGCGCGTGGAGAGCGGCTCGACGCTGGTGGCGCAGGCCGGTCAGACGATGGAGGAAATCGTGCAGGCGGTGCAGCGCGTGACCGACATCATGGGCGAGATCTCGGCGGCATCGAGCGAACAGTCGAGCGGTATCGAGCAGGTCAATCGCGCCGTGACGCAGATGGACGAAGTCACGCAGCAGAACGCGGCGCTCGTGGAAGAAGCGGCGGCGGCCGCCGGCTCGCTCGAAGATCAGGCGGGTCGCTTGCGCGACGCCGTGGCTGTCTTCCGTGTCGGCGACGCCTTCAAGGCGGCAGCGGCGCACAGTACCACCGTGCATCACAGCGCCTCCCCGCAAGGCCAGCCGGAGGCCGCTACGACGGTGGCCCCGGCAGTCTCGGCGGCCCGCGCTGCACCGGCACGGGCCAGCGCAGGCGGTGCTACGCGCACCGTCACGCGACGCCCGCAGTCACCGGCGCCGACGGCGCCCGCCGCCGCCGGCACGCCGGAGGACGCGCAGGTGCTGCAAATGGCCGCGCGTCGAGGCAAGGCGCCGGCGGGCGGATCGACCGGATCGACGTCGAGCGCAAACGCGAGCGATTCGGGCGAGTGGGAAGAATTCTGACGGGTCGGTAATTCGGATAGTTGAGATGGATACGCCGGCCGCAGGCCGGTCTTCACGAGGTAGAGATCGTTATGTTTAAGAATGTCACCATCCGGGCACGGCTGACGCTGGCGCTGGGACTCTTCATGGTGCTGCTGGTCGTCGGCGCCGCGGCGGGTCTCCTCTCGCTGCAACAAAGCAATGCGTCGCTGCGCGATATCTACAGGAACGACATGGCGTCGTCGCGCTCCCTCGCACAGACGACGATTTCCACCCTGTCGGCTCGCGTGACGCTCTCGCGCATCGAGTTCATTGCCGATCCGACCGAGATCAAGACGGCAATCGAGCGCGTCCGTCAGAACCTCAAGGCGGCAGACGACGCGTGGGGCGCTTACGCGGCGAAGCCCATGTCCGACAGCGAAAAGCCGTTGGCCGATGCAGTGATCTCCGCCCGTGGCAAGGTGGTCAACGAGGGCATCGTGCCCGCACTCAAGGCCATTGAGTCGGGCGATATCCCGGACTTCCACGCCAAGACGGTCATGGACGTGCCGCGCCTCTTCTCCGATTACACCAAGGCGATGGTGGCGTTGGCCGACTTGCAGAACAAGACTGCCGAGAACCGCTACCTGGCCGCCCAGGCGCGCTACACGCTGGTGATGTGGCTGGTCGGCATCGGCCTGGTCATCGGCCTGCTCGTGGGCATCATCACGCAGATCACGCTCACGCGCGCCGTCGTCGGCCCCATCGACGACGCCATCAAGCATTTCGAGAGGATCGCGGGCGGCGACCTGACGCAGCGCATCGAAGTGTGGAACGACACCGAAACCGGGCGCCTGTTCAAGGGCGTGAAGCATATGCAGGACAGCCTCGTGCGCACGGTGACGGAGGTCCGCTCGGGCACCGAGTCGATCACCTCGGCCGCGCAGCAGATTGCCGCGGGCAACACCGATCTGTCGGCACGCACCGAACAGCAGGCCGCGTCGCTCGAAGAGACGGCGTCGTCGATGGAGCAGCTCACCGCCACCGTCAAGCAGAACGCGGACAACGCGCGCCAGGCGAGCCAGCTTGCCGTGAACGCGTCGGACATCGCCGCACGCGGCGGCGAAGTGGTGGGCCGCGTGGTCGGCACGATGCAGGGCATCTCGACCAGCTCGAGCAAGATCGTCGACATCATCAGCGTAATCGACGGGATTGCCTTTCAGACCAACATTCTGGCGCTGAATGCGGCGGTGGAAGCCGCGCGCGCCGGTGAACAGGGCCGTGGTTTCGCGGTGGTGGCGGGCGAAGTGCGCACGCTGGCGCAGCGCAGTGCGGCGGCGGCCAAGGAAATCAAGGAACTGATCGAAGACTCCTCCCACAAGGTCCAGGACGGCTCCTCGCTCGTCGAACAAGCCGGTCAGACGATGGAAGAGATCGTGCAGGCGGTCAAGCGCGTGACCGACATCATGGGCGAGATCTCGGCGGCATCGAGCGAGCAATCGGGCGGCATCGAACAGGTCAATCGCGCCGTCACGCAGATGGACGAAGTCACGCAGCAGAACGCGGCGCTCGTGGAAGAAGCCGCGGCCGCGGCCGGCTCGCTCGAAGAGCAGGCCAATCGTTTGAAGACGGTCGTCTCGGTGTTCCGTCTGGACGCCAGTCAGGCGGCGTCCAGCCACACGGCGCCGACGCTCGCGGCCGCACCGGTGGCGCGTCCCGTTGCGAAGAAGGTGAAGGCGACGGCGCCCGCTGCGTCCGCACCGACGTCAGCGGTGGCCCCGAAGGCCGCGCCCGCCGCGCCGCGCAGACCGGCGGCGGCGGCTGCCCCTGCGGCAAGCGCGCGCACCGGCACGGATGACGCCAGCGGCGACTGGGAGACCTTCTGATCGCGCGCCGCGCGCGCTCTGGCAGCAATCGGCAAGACGAAAACCGTCGCGCGCATCGCGCACGTGACGTGCAGGTAGTGGAGGGTCACATCATGAAGCAATTGAGTCTCAAGGCAAAACTCTGGTCCGCGCTTGCGCTGATGTGGCTGGGTCTTTTGATTTTCGGCGGCTGGGCCGCCTGGCATGAGCGCAGCACGATGGTGTCGGAGCGGCGTGCGGCGGTGCAAAGCGTCGTCACGAGTGCCGACGGTATCGTGCGCGACTACGCGGCACAAGCGGCGGCGGGCAAGATCAGCGTCGACGAAGCGAAGCAACAGGCCATGGCTCGCCTGAAGACGATGCGCTATGGCGACAGCGGCTACCTGGTCGTGTTCGACTCGAAGCCGGTCGTGCTCATGCACCCGACGCTGGCCGATCTAGTGAACAAGGACGTCTCGAACTATAAGGATTCGAACGGCAAGCTGCTGTTCGTCGAGATGGCTCGCGTCGCCAAGGAGAAGGGCTCGGGCTTCGTCGAATACCACGGTCGTGTCGCGGGCAGCGACAAGCGCCTGGAAAAGCTCTCGTTCGTGAAGTACTTCGCGCCGTGGGACTGGAGTGTGATGAGCGGCATGTACATGCAGGACGTCGACGAAGCGTTCTACAGTGCGTTGATTCGCTACGGCATTGCCCTCTTGCTCATCGGCGCCATCGTAACGGCCGCCATGATCGCGATCATTCGCAACGTGCAGCGCAGCCTCGGCGGCGAGCCCGAATACGCGGCCGACATCGCCCATCGCATCGCGAGTGGCGATCTGCAAAGCCACGTGATGCTGGCGCCGGGCGATAACAGCAGCCTGCTCTATGCGATGCAATGCATGCAGCGCACGCTGGCCGAGACCATCGGGCAGATCCGCGAGGGCACCGAATCGATCACGACGGCGGCGCAGGAAATTGCGGCGGGCAACACCGATCTGTCGGCACGCACCGAACAGCAGGCCGCGTCGCTAGAAGAAACGGCGTCGTCGATGGAGCAACTCACCGCCACCGTCAAGCAGAACGCCGACAACGCGCGCCAGGCGAGCCAGCTTGCCGTGAACGCGTCGGAGATCGCGACCCGTGGCGGTCAGGTCTCCGGAAAGGTGGGCGAGACGATGGACGGCATCTCGACCAGCTCGAGCAAGATCGTCGACATCATCGGTGTGATCGACGGGATCGCGTTCCAGACCAACATTCTGGCGCTGAACGCCGCCGTGGAAGCCGCCCGTGCGGGCGAGCAGGGCCGTGGCTTTGCCGTGGTGGCGGGCGAAGTGCGCACGCTGGCGCAGCGCAGTGCGGCAGCGGCGAAGGAAATCAAGGCGCTGATCGAAGAGTCGGCGCGCCGCGTGCAGGACGGTACGGCGCTCGTCGCTCAGCAGCGGCAGACCATGGGTGAGATCGTGCAGGCGGTCAAGCGCGTGACGGACATCATGGGGGAGATCTCGGCGGCATCGAACGAGCAGTCGAGCGGTATCGAGCAGGTCAACCGCGCCGTGACGCAGATGGACGAGGTGACGCAGCAGAACGCGGCGCTCGTGGAAGAAGCGGCCGCCGCCGCGGGATCGCTTGAATCGCAGGCGCACGATCTGCGCGCGGCGGTGGCGGTGTTCCAGACGAGCGGTGTCGGCGGGGCCGTTCACGCGATGGGCGCGCCGCGTCGCGGGCCGGCGCCGCAACCCCTGGCTCGCGCGGCATAGCGCGAACAATTGCCGCGGTGGCAAAGTGAGACGATATGACTGATTCGCGCACGACATCACCTACGACACGTCGAGGCGCCGCGGGCATCGACGGCGACGTCGGCTCGCGCAGCGCGGATTTCGCGCGCGCCAGCGGTGCTGCCCTCTCCGGCGAGCGCGACTTCACCTTCTCGCTGACCGATTTCGGCCGCATCCGTCATCTGATCTATCAGCGCGCCGGGATCGCCCTGGCGGAGCACAAGCGCGAAATGGTGTACAGCCGCATCGCGCGGCGTCTGCGCGCGCTCGGGATGACGAGCTTCACCGAATACCTCGACATGCTCGAGGCTGACACCGGCGAGACCGAATGGGAGTCGTTCACCAACGCGTTGACGACCAACCTGACGTCATTCTTCCGCGAGTCGCATCATTTCCCGCTGCTCGCCGACTTCGTGCGTCAGCGGGCCAAACCGATCTCGATCTGGTGCTGCGCGGCGTCGACCGGCGAAGAGCCGTATTCGATCGCGATGACGCTCGTCGACACGCTCGGCACGCGGCCCAGCGCGAGCGTGCTCGCCACCGATCTCGACACGCAGGTGCTCGCGCGGGCATCGAGCGCGGTCTACAGCGGCGAGCAGACCGGCAAGCTCTCGCAAGAGCAGTTGCGCCGCCACTTCCTGCGGGGCACGGGCGCCAACGAGGGCAAGATCAAGGTGCGCCCGGAGCTGCAGCAGCTCGTGACGTTCGCGCCGCTCAACCTGCTCGCGCCGTCGTGGCAGATCGGCGGTCCGTTCGACGTCATTTTCTGCCGCAATGTGATGATCTATTTCGACAAGGCCACGCAAGCGCGCATTCTCGAGCGCTTCGTGCCCTTGCTCAAGCCGGATGGTTTGCTTTTCGCCGGGCACTCCGAGAACTTCACCTACGTGAGCCAAGCGTTCCGGCTGCGCGGGCAGACGGTGTACGAGCTGGCCGGCTCGACCGCGCGAGGGGCCTGACATGACGCAGCCACTGGCCGAGGCGCTTGCCACCAACCACTACTTCGACAATGCGTTCGACACGCAGGCGGTGAAGCTGCTGCCGTCCGAGTACTACGTCACGACCGACGACATCATGCTCGTGACGGTGCTCGGGTCGTGCGTGGCCGCGTGTGTGCGCGATACCGTCACGGGTATCGGCGGCATGAATCATTTCATGCTGCCCGACGATGGCGAGAGCGAGCGCAACCGTATACTCTCGGCGTCGATGCGCTACGGCGCTTACGCCATGGAAATGCTTATCAACGAGCTGATCAAGCTCGGCGCACGGCGCGAACGGCTCGAGGCGAAGGTCTTCGGCGGCGGCGCGGTGCTCGCGGGCATGACCACCCTGAACATCGGCGATCGCAATGCGAACTTCGTGTTGCGCTATCTGGAAATGGAGCAGATTCGCGTCACGGCGCAGGATCTTCTCGGACCGCATCCGCGCAAGGTATGCTTTTTGCCGCGCACCGGGCGGGTGATGGTCAGAAAGCTGGGCGACCGGGGCGACCCGGCCATTGCCCAGCGCGAACAGGCGTACGCGCAGCGACTGCGTGCACGCGAAGTCCGGGGTTCCGTAGAACTCTTTGCGCCACCGGCCAGAAACGCCAAGCCTCGGCCGGGGCCTGACAACCGACAAATGGAGGAGGCTTGAGCGAACCTATCAAAGTCCTGTGCGTGGACGATTCCGCACTCGTGCGCAGCCTGATGACCGAGATCATCAATGCGCAACCGGACATGACCGTTGTGGCGACCGCCCCCGATCCGCTCGTGGCGCGCGACCTGATCAAGCAGCACAACCCGGACGTGCTCACGCTCGACGTCGAAATGCCGCGCATGGACGGGCTCGACTTCCTTGAGAAGCTCATGCGTTTGCGTCCGATGCCGGTGCTCATGGTGTCGTCGCTGACCGAGCGCGGCTCGGAAGTCACGCTGCGCGCGCTCGAACTCGGCGCCGTGGACTTCGTGACCAAGCCGCGCCTGGGCATTCGCGACGGCATGCTCGAGTACGGCGAGATGATTGCCGACAAGATTCGTGGCGCCGCGCGCGCCCGGGTGCGCAGCGCCCCGCCCAAGAGCGCGACGCCCGTGCCGGTCGAAGCGGCGCCGCTGCTGCGTAACCCGCTGGTGTCGACGGAGAAGCTGATCATCATCGGCGCGTCGACCGGCGGCACGGAGGCGATCCGTGAGGTGCTCGTGCCGATGCCGCCGGACGCCCCGGCGATTCTGATTACCCAGCATATGCCGGCGGGCTTCACCAAGTCGTTCGCGCAGCGCTTGAACGGCCTGTGCCGCATTACGGTGAAGGAAGCCGAGCATGGCGAGCGGGTGCTGCCGGGCCACGCGTACATCGCGCCGGGCGGCGACACCCACCTGCAGCTCTCGCGCAGCGGCGCGAACTATGTGGCCTTGCTCGATGCGGCACCGCCGGTGAATCGACATCGTCCGTCGGTCGATGTATTGTTCCGCTCCGCGGCGGTTCACGCCGGACGCAATGCGATCGGCGTGATTCTCACGGGCATGGGCCGCGACGGCGCGGCTGGACTCGTGGAAATGCGCCGGGCCGGCGCGCACACCTTCGCGCAGGACGAGGCGAGTTGCATCGTGTTCGGCATGCCGCGCGAGGCCATTGCGATGGGCGGGGCGGAAGAAGTGGTGCCGTTGCACGAAATGGCCCGCAAAGTGCTGCATCAGGTTGCGAAATTTGGCGATCGCACCCAGCGGGTATAGTAGGGCGCTTTTTTGGCGTTTTTTCGCCGTATGCGTCGCGTCGATTTGCGGACACACTTGGGGCACCAAGTGGTGGCGAAATCTGCCCATGAATATCGCCGGCCCCCGCGGGGCGCCGGCTGAATTGGAGTAATGATGGTAGACAAGAACTTGAAATTCCTGGTCGTCGACGATTTTCCGACGATGCGCCGGATTGTGAGAAACCTGCTCAAGGAGCTGGGCTTCTCCAATGTCGACGAGGCGGAAGACGGTGCGGCGGCGCTGGCCAAGCTGCGTGGCGGCAACTTTGAATTCGTGGTCTCGGATTGGAACATGCCGAACATGGATGGCCTGACGATGCTTCAGCAGATCCGAGCCGATCCGAACCTCGCAAAGCTGCCGGTGCTCATGGTCACGGCCGAAGCGAAGAAGGAAAACATTATCGCGGCTGCCCAGGCCGGGGCGAGCGGGTATGTGGTCAAGCCGTTTACGGCCGCGACGCTCGATGAAAAGCTGGGCAAGATCTTCGAGAAAATGGTTAAGACAGGGGCGTGAGCGTGACCCACGAGGCGAGCACTGAATGGCCGGGTGAGCCCAACGGCGCTTACGTGACCGGCGAAGCGGACCCGTCCGCGCGCATGCTCATGCGCGTTGGGCAGCTGACGCGCATGCTGCGTGACAACCTGCGCGAACTCGGGCTGGACAAGCAACTCGAGCAGGCGGCCGAAGCGATTCCCGACGCGCGCGACCGCCTGAACTATGTCGCCACCCTGACCGAGCAGGCGGCGGTGCGGGCGCTCACGGCCATCGAACTGGCCAAGCCCCTTCAGGATCGTCTCGAAGCGGACGCCAACGCACTCGACGAACGCTGGGCCAAGTGGTTCGACGAGCCGCTCGAACTCGACGATGCCCGCAAGCTGGTCGTGGAGACGCGCACGTATCTGCGCCGCGTGCCGGACGACACGCGCGCGACCAACCACCATCTGATGGAAATCATGATGGCGCAGGACTTCCAGGATCTGACCGGACAGGTCATCAAGAAGATCATGGATGTCGTGCAGGAGATCGAGAAGCACCTGTTGCAGACGCTGCTCGAAAACATGCCGCCCGAGAAGCGCAAGGAAGCCGAAGATTCGCTGCTCAACGGGCCGCAGGTCAAGACCGATGGCCGCACCGACATCGTGTCCGATCAAGGGCAGGTCGACGACCTGCTCGCCAGCCTCGGCTTCTGAGGATTCGCCCCGCCGGCCCGTCGACGGGCTGCCGGGGCGTCGCTTTTTGACGGCGTTTCCGACCTTTGCCGCACGCCGGCGCGAAATACCGCCCAATCCCGCCTCTATTCCCCCCTTTGTGACTTGACGGTTACGGCCATAATCGGTCGCGATAGGGTGGCTTCGTCCGCCCGCAGTGGATAAGGCATGGCTGAGGATAGCGATCTCGAAAAGACGGAACCTGCGTCTCCCCGGCGCCTTGAAAAGGCGCGCGAGGAAGGACAGGTTGCGCGTTCGCGGGAACTGTCCACGTTCGCCTTGCTGGCGGCCGGAGTGGCCGGCTTGTGGATGACGGCTGACCGCATTTCGCAAGGCTTCGCCCAACTGATGCGCCACGGGATGCAGTTCGAGCCGGGCACCGCCCTCGACACCCACCGCATGCTCTCCTATGCCGCACGCTCGGGCGCCGACGCGCTCATCGCCATTGCCCCGCTGCTCGGTGTGCTGGTGCTCGCGGCGATTGTCGCCCCGATGGCGCTGGGCGGTTGGCTCTTCACCACCCAGTCGCTCGCGCCCAACTTCGGCCGCCTGAACCCACTCAAGGGGTTGGGCCGCATGTTTTCCGTGCAGGGGCTGGTCGAACTCGTCAAGGCGGTGGCCAAGACGCTGCTCGTCGGCGCCGTGGCCTACTGGGCGATTGCGCGCGACCGCGACGCGGTCATGGGGCTGATGACGCAGTCGCCCCGCGCGGCCTTGCCGTATGTGGGCGAGTTGATCGCGGTGTGCTGTGCGTTCATCGTGGCATCGCTGATGCTGGTGGCGGCCATCGACGTTCCCTTCCAGCTCTGGCAGCACTATAAGAAGCTGCGCATGACCAAAGAGGAAGTGCGGCAGGAAAACAAGGAAAGCGAAGGCGATCCGCACCTCAAGGCGCACATCCGCCAGTTGCAGCGCCAGACGGCGCGCCGTCGCATGATGCAGGACGTACCCAAGGCCGACGTGATCGTGACCAACCCGACGCACTTTGCCGTTGCGCTCGAGTACAAGGAAAACATGACGGCACCGCGCGTGCTGGCCAAGGGCACGGATCTCGTCGCGCTGCGCATCCGCGAGATGGGCGCCGAGCACCACATTCCGATTCTCGAAGCTCCGCCGCTGGCACGGGCACTGCACGCGCACGTGGACATCGGTCACGAAATTCCGGCCACGCTCTACACGGCCGTGGCCGAAGTGCTGGCGTGGGTCTTCCAGCTTCGCCGCTGGCGCACCGAGGGGGGCGCCGCGCCCGTTACCCCGTCGGATCTGCCGGTGCCGGCCGAACTCGACGCGCCGCGGCGCGCCGGGTCGAAACGAGTGTAACGAATGAACCTCAACCCTCGCGCGAACCAGCTACTGCGCTCGTCGCAACTGCTCCTCGGCGGCAATCTGAAGTCGCTCGCCGCGCCGGTGCTGATCATCATGATTCTGGGCATGATGATCCTGCCGTTGCCGCCGTTCATCCTGGATCTGCTCTTCACCTTCAACATCGCATTGGCGGTGATGGTGCTGCTCGTGAGCATGTACACGCAAAAGCCGCTCGACTTTGCGGCGTTCCCGAGCGTGCTCCTGTTCTCCACATTGCTGCGTCTGTCGCTGAACGTGGCGTCCACCCGCGTCGTGCTGCTCGAAGGCCATACCGGGCCGGACGCCGCCGGCAAAGTGATCGAGGCGTTCGGCCACTTCCTGGTGGGGGGCAACTACGCCGTCGGTATCGTGGTGTTCATCATCCTCGTGGTCATCAACTTCATGGTGATCACGAAGGGCGCCGGGCGCATCGCCGAAGTCGGCGCGCGCTTCACCCTCGACGCGATGCCGGGCAAGCAAATGGCCATCGACGCCGACCTGAACGCCGGACTGATCGGCGAAGAGGAGGCGCGCAAGCGTCGCTCGGTGATCGCCCAGGAAGCCGACTTCTACGGCTCGATGGACGGCGCATCGAAGTTCGTGCGCGGCGATGCGGTCGCCGGTCTGCTCATCATGATCATCAACATCGTCGGCGGGCTGATCGTCGGCGTGGCCCAGCACGGCCTGGATATCGGCATGGCGGCGAAGAACTACACGCTGCTGACCATTGGCGACGGTCTCGTCGCGCAGATCCCCGCGCTGGTGATCTCCACGGCCGCCGGTGTGGTCGTCTCGCGCGTGGCGACCGATGAAGACATCGGCCAGCAGGTCGTCTCGCAACTGTTCAGCAATCCGCGCGTGCTGGGGATCACGGCGGCGATTCTCGGTCTGATGGGCTTGATTCCGGGCATGCCGCACTTCGCCTTTCTGCTGCTCGCCTTGGGGCTGGGGGCGCTCGCTCGCTATCAGTTCCGCCGCGCCGAGGCCGAGAAGCAACAGGCCGCGCGCCCGACCCCCGTGGCGTCCAGCGCGCCGGCCGAAGTGGCCGAAGCGTCGTGGGACGACGTGGCGCTCGTCGACCCGCTCGGACTGGAGGTCGGCTATCGGCTGATTCCGCTCGTCGACCGCAATCAGGACGGCGAATTGCTCAAGCGCATCAAGGGCATCCGCAAGAAATTCGCCCAGGAAATCGGTTTTCTCGCACCGGTGGTGCACATTCGCGACAACCTGGAGCTGCGTCCGAACCAGTACCGCATCACGCTCAAGGGCGTGGTCATCGGCGAAGGCGAAGCGTATCCGGGGCAACTGCTCGCCATCGATCCGGGGCAGGTCAGCGCACCGCTGCAGGGCACGCCCACGCGCGATCCGGCCTTCGGCTTGCCGGCGACGTGGATCGATGTCGGTCAGCGCGATCAGGCGCAGGCGTATGGCTACACGGTGGTCGATGCCGGGACGGTGGTCGCCACCCATCTGAACCACCTGATCAACGCCCACGCGCACGAGTTGCTGGGCCGTCAGGAAGTGCAGCAGCTCATCGAGCGCATCGGCAAGGACGCGCCCAAGCTCATCGAAGATCTGGTGCCGAAGACGATCGCGCTCACCACGTTGCAGAAAGTCTTGCAGAACCTGCTCGAGGAGCAGGTGCCGATTCGCGACATGCGCACGATCATCGATACGCTCGCCGAACACGGTGCGCGCGTACAGGACGCCCACGACCTCACGGCGCTGGTGCGCCTGGCGCTCGGCCGCGCGATCACGCAAAGCGTGTTCCCGGGAAGTGGCGATCTCGAGGTGGTGGGGCTCGACGCCAATCTCGAACGAATTCTCACGCAGGCGTTGTCGGCAGGCGGTGGCACGGGGCTGGAGCCGGGTCTCGCGGACACGCTGCTGCGGGAGACGCAGGCCGCCGTGGCGCGTCAGGAGCGTCAGGGCTTGCCGTCGGTACTGCTGGTCCAACATCCGCTGCGTTCGCTGCTCTCGCGCTTCTTGCGTCGCAGCTTGCCGCAGCTCAAGGTTTTGTCGTATGCGGAAGTGCCTGACACACGGAATGTGAAAATGACGGCACTCATCGGAGGTCAAGGGTGAAGATTCGGAAATTCTTTGCGGGCACGTGCCGCGATGCACTGCGCCAGATTCGCGAGGAAATCGGACCCGATGCGGTCGTGTTGTCCAATCGCTCGGTCGCCAATGGCGTGGAAATCGTCGCATTGGCGGAAGAGGATCTTGACGCGCTCGCGGGCGGCGACATGCCGACCCACCGGCCGCGTCCACGCCCGGCGGTGCCTGTCGCCCCGGTCGCTGCCGTCACTGGCGCGCCGATCGCGGCGGCCCATGATGCCGGGGCAACGAGCGCGTTTGCCCAAACCATGATGGATGAACTTCAGAGCATGCGCGGCTTGCTCGAAGAGCAGGTCGCCGGGCTGGTCTGGAACGACAAGCAACGTCGTTCCCCGGCGCAGGGCGAGATTCTGCGCACGCTGCTCGCCGCAGGGTTCTCGGCGCAACTGGGTCGGGCGCTGCTCGAACATCTGCCGGAGGGCGGCGATCTGGAGAGTGGGTTGGCATGGGTGAAGCGCGCGCTGACGCGCAATCTGCCCGTCATGCCGAACGAAGACGAACTGATGGACCGCGGCGGCGTGTATGCGCTGATGGGGCCGACCGGGGTGGGCAAGACCACCACGACGGCCAAGCTCGCGGCGCGCTGCGTGATGCGGCACGGCGCGGAGAAGCTCGCGCTGCTCACGACCGACAGCTATCGTATCGGCGGGCACGAGCAACTGCGCATTTACGGCAAGATTCTCGGCGTGACGGTGCATGCGGTAAAAGATGCCACGGACCTGCGTCTGGCGCTGACCGAATTGCGCAACAAGCACATGGTGCTGATCGACACGGTGGGCATGAGCCAGCGAGACCGTACGGTGCCGGAGCAGGTGGCGATGTTGTGCGGCGCCGAGACGCCGGTGCAGCGTCTGTTGCTGCTCAACGCCACGAGTCATGGCGATACGCTCAACGAGGTGGTACACGCCTACCGCAGCGCGAGCGCGCAAGGCGGCGGCGATCTGGCGGGGTGCATTCTCACGAAACTCGATGAATCGACCAATCTCGGGTCGGTGCTCGATACGGTGATTCGTCACCGCTTGCCGGTGCATTATGTGTCCACGGGACAGCGTGTGCCGGAGAACCTGCACGTGGCCGACAAGCCATTCCTGATCGACACCGCACTTTCCGCGCCGGTCACGGGCTCGCCATTCGTGCCGGCCGAGGAAGACCTGCCGGCTGTGGTGCGCGGCGTCGACCCCCAATACAGCGGGCTGTTCGCGCCCGCACAACCCTCAGGCGAGGCTTGCTTTGGTTAAGCTCGTACTCGATCAAGCGGAAGGTTTGCGCCGGCTCGTGGCGCGTCACACCACGCGAATCGTCGCGGTGGTAGGGAGTGCGCCTGAAGCGGGTCAGACGAGTACCGCGCTGAATCTGGCCAGCGCCCTGGCGCATCACGGTCAGGATGTCGTGCTGGCCGACGAGAGCGGCCATGCGGCACCTGCGCTCGGTTTGCCGCTGCGCGGCGACATTCACGACGTGCTGGCCGGACGCGTGTCGCCCGAGGCGATTCGCGTGCACACGCGCGACAACGTGGTGGTGGTGCCCGTGGCGCATCGGCATCCCGAACGCATTGACCCGTTGCGCGCGCTGCCGCTGTTGACGACCAGCGAGCCCGACGTCGTGGTGATCGATTGCACGCACGCGGGGGCGGTGCTCAGCCCGCTCGCGGCGCACGCGCACGACGTGCTGGTGGTGCTGGGGTGTGAGCCGGCGTCGATCACGGGGGCGTATTCGTGGATCAAGCAGGCGCATTTCGAGTATGCGTTGGCGCAGTTCCGGGTGTTGGTGAATCGGGCGGAGGATGTGGAAGCGCGCGTGGTGTGCCGCAATCTGGCCACGACGGCGAGCCGTTATCTGGCGGTGTCGCTGGAGCTGGCGGGCCATGTGCCGATGGATCGGCAGGTTGTGCGCGCGAGGCAATTGACGCGCACCGTGGTCGATGCGTTCCCGATGGCGCCGGCGGCGGTGGCGTATCGGCAACTGGCGGCGCAGGTGATGCATTGGCCATTGGCCGTGCGAGAGACGGGGCTGGCCGCGTTGGGCGCCGGGGCGGGTGACTTCGGCGGCGAGCGCGGCAACGACATAACGCTTGGCGTGGGCGCGGTGAGCGCGCACACGGCTTGAGCGACACGGCACGCGTCGAGAGGAAGCGGAGGGAAACATGTATACCGCGAGCGGGAAGGTCGACACGAACGACACGCTGACGCAATACGCGCCGTTGGTGCGTCGTCTGGCGCTGCAACTGATGGCGAAGCTGCCGGCGAGCGTGGAATTGGAAGATCTGATTCAGGCGGGCATGCTCGGGCTGCTCGATGCGGCGAACCGGTATCAGGAGACGCAGGGCGCGCAGTTCGAAACGTATGCGAGCCAGCGCATTCGCGGCGCGATGCTCGACGAGTTGCGCGAGCTGGATTGGGCGTCGCGCGGTATTCGCAAGACGGCACGTCAGATCGAGAAGGCGGTGCAGCGACTGGAGCAACGGTTGGGCCGGGGGCCGTCGGAGAGCGAGATCGCGGGCGAGCTGTCGATCGGTCTGGCCGAATATCAGCAGATGCTGCAGGACGTGCATGGCTGCCAACTGGTCTATTACGAGGATTTCGATTCGGCGGACGAAGAACCGTTTATTGACCGGATCTGTGCGAATCCGGGCGCCGATCCGCTGACGATGTTGCTTGACGAAGGCCTGCGCGGCGGCGTGATCGATGCGATCGATCGGCTGCCGGAGCGCGAGAAGTTGCTCATGAGCCTGTATTACGACCAGGGCCTGAATCTGCGCGAGATCGGCGCGGTGCTGGAAGTGAGCGAATCGCGCGTCTGCCAGTTGCATAGCCAGGCGATCTCGCGCCTGCGCACAACGTTGCGTGAGAAGGCTTGGACCTCGGCGAGTTAAGGTGTCCGAGCGGGTGACTGATGGACGGAAGGGGTGCGCTCGACGGACTCGGCTGTGGCTCAATGGCTTCTCGCTTAGCTATTGCGGTGGGCTCGAAGGGCTCGTCGGCGTGCTTTCAATGACTTGAGCAAGCCATAAAGGCTGATCGAGACCCAGAAGGCCTCGATGAGCAGCGAGGCCGGATTCGGGTTATACGCGAGCGAGTAGACGATCATCGCCGATCCGCACAGATTCAAGACGGAATAGCGATAATCGTTGGTGGTGAGCGTTCCGCGAAGATTCAGGAAATAGGCGACGACGACGAGGAGCGCGCCTGCGACCCCGACCACATCCGCCATGGCTGCTGTCGTCATGTCAGGCGCGCATGGCGATAGGCTTTCCGTCAAATTTGTGGCCTGGGTTCATGGAGTCCCCCTGTCGGATGTGATGCGTTGCCAAGACAGGGAAGTGTGACCCGATGAGTCGCGATATTTGGGGAGGTGACGATGGCATCTTCTGCACGGAACAGCGAGAAAGCGTTCGGCGTGCGACCTTTTCTCGCCGTTTGACGAGGCGGGGCGACTCACCGTCTTTCGGATAAGGCCCAGGCAATCTGGCCGTTGTGTGCGACGGCGCGGACCTCGGAGCGTTAAGTCACACCCATTGAGCCAAGCCCTCGGACGTTCGTCTCCGAGGGCTTTTTGCATCTGGGTGCGGCAATCCCCCAACTTTTCGGACAAATCGGCCTTGAACAAATGGCGCCACTATTGGCACCATTTCGGCATGCCGTCTTCCCCAAAATCGCACGCTAGGATAGCTCTCGAACCGGATCTGGAATGCCATTTGAAAATTCGAGGGCCGAGAGCATGAACATTGATCATTACATCTACCGTCTGACCTGGTCGCCGGAAGATGGCGAGCACGTCGGGCTTTGTGCCGAATTCCCATCGCTGTCCTGGCTGGATGTGACGCCGGAAGGAGCGTTGGACGGTATTCGGAAGGTGGTGACGGACGTGGTCGCCGATATGCAGGCGAACGGGGAAACGGTGCCTGAACCGCTGGCCGAGCATCGTTACAGCGGTGAATTTCGCGTGCGGATTCCCCCAACGCTACATCGCGCGTTGGTCATCGAAGCGGCGGAACTGGGAGTCAGTCTGAATCGACTGGCGAGCCTCAAGCTTGCGGCGAACTAAGCCGCGTCAAGCCGTAATGCTGCCGCCGCTCGATCGCGGGGCGGTGCGGCCGTCGGGGCCGTAGAGCGGGGCGTTCTGTTGCGGACCGTACAACACGTTCAGCGCCTGCTGCGTGTAGGTCAGACGCGTGCGAATCAGTACGCCATTCGTCTCATTGGCACGCTTGGCTTCGATCGCCGCGTCCAGCAGCGCCTTCCACGCGGCGTCGATGCCGGTGTCGGCAGCGGCGGCCGCCGTGGCACCCGACTCGTCCGGACGATAGCCCAGGGCTTCCAGTCGGGTATCGCGTTCGCGCCCAAGGGCTGCGAGGTCGGTCACGGCTTGCGTCTTGCGCTCGGTCAGCTCCGGCAACGCGTCGAGCATGCCATTGACCAACGCCTGCTGTTCCTCGAGAAGCAGCGCCGAAAACGCGCGAATGGCGTTCGTTTCGGCGGCGAGAGTTTTCAGCAGGGCGTCAGTGGTCATGACTTCGATTGCGTGGAGAGCAGATCGCGCGCGGTCGCAATGAGACCGTCCGCAATCTTGCTGGGATCAATGACGAGCTTTCCTTCGGAGATGGCCTGCTTGATCGCGGCCACCTTGGCTACGTCAATATCGGCAGATCCCGTCTTCGCCAGCGCTGCCTGCAAGGCGCGCATCTCCGACGACAGCGCGCTCGCGCTCACGTTCGCGCCGCTGCCCGTGCTGGCGACAGACGCGTTCGTGCCTTCGGTGCTCGCCGTGGCGGCAGTCGTCCGGTCGGTCGGCGCCTTGCCCGGACCGACACCAGTCAACGGATTGGCGGGTGGTTCGATTTTCATATGCTTTCCCCTGAAACCTGCCTGTGTAACGGCATCGTCGGGCGCAACTTTAGGTAAGTTACATCCTGTTACCCGATCCCGCGACCGACCGATTTCAGTGAATTCTAACCCGTAGTGAGTGTTTGCTTACAGGGCAACTTCCACTTCAACGCTCCCATTCTTACCGGTCTTGACGGTCCCACTGACGAGCTGACCGGCGCGGGTGCGCACCTGAACGGGATCGCCGGCGCTGGCACGCGACAGCACCTGTCCTTCGGTACTCACCTCGAAGCCCGAGCCGCGCGAGACGACGCGCACGGTTTGTCCCTGCTGGACGGCAATCGCGCTGCGCAGCAGATCGGAACGGATCGGCAGGCCAGACGTGATCCGGTTCACCGCCACCGTGCCGATGATCTGACCGGCATCGGTCGCCACCGTGCGCGGCAGCAAGGTGAGATCGCCCTGGCGCGGTGACAGATCGTTCGGCCCGATGGCTTCGCCCGGGTTGATCTGACGCGCGGCAACGAAATACGTGGCGGTGATGCTCACACGGGCCTGAAGGTAGAGCGTCCAGGGACGCTCGCCCGCGCAGCGCACGCCGACGGTCGTCGACCCCCACAGGCGCGCGCCCGGCGGCAGAAAGGGTTCGAGGGCGGCGCAGGCCGGCATCCGATCGGAGACCGCGTCGCCCACCGTCAAGCTCACACGTCCCGGCAACCCGGTCGTCTGCTCGCGCAGGAAACGTTCGGCCGTCTGACGGATGACTTCGGTGTTCTGGAACTGGGATTGAACGGCGGCGCCGGCGGCCTGGGGGGATTGCACCGCGGCCGCCACCCCGACATTCGAATTGGCATTCGCCGTTGTGACCGTCGCTGCCACATTCCGGGCCGCGTTCGACACGTTCGAGGCGATACCGCCGGCTGCGGCATTGTTGCCGGGAATGACAACGGCGCCGGGGCCGAGCGTGCTTCCCAGATGCTGGGCGGCCGGGTCGGTGGCAACACCCGCGGCAGGCGAGGCGGCCCGCGCAAGACCCGGTAAAGCGAGACTCGTCAGGCTCAGGATGACGGCAAGCAGACTGGATCGCACGCATGTGCGAACGCCCTGCCGCAGCGCGCTGCGCGCGCGGGGGGCACTGGCGAGACCGCCGCCGAATTTGCCTGCCATGCTCACTCTCCTTCGTACACGGCACCCGAGCGGTGTGCCGGGTGGCTGGCGCACGCCCTGCGCCGCGCCGTGAAGCCGACGGCACCGGGCAGCGTTCCGATGCCTGGGGGGCGAACCCCGCCCGATGCCGTCAGGAAGCCATTCTAGAGATGTCGCCAACCGGGGCATGGCCCGAAATGGCGGTCAATCTCGTGCCTATTCCCCCGATTGAATCCCGAGGGGTACGCATACGATGCAAAGCATGCCAAAAGGTCCGTACTTTTCCCGGGCCCTGGCAGGACATGCCGTCTGCGTGCCGCTGTGAGACCCGCCCTCAGTGCTGAGCGGACGTCCCCGGTGCCGAGACGGCCAGGCTTCTTGTGCACTACCCGCATCAAGGCAAGCATCGGGCGAGACGAGATCATGGACAAACTGGACGCGGCATTGCGATTTTCTCAGCAGGCGCTGGCCATGCGCGCCTACCGCCAGGAGGTGATCTCGTCGAACATCGCCAACGCGGATACGCCGGGATACAAGGCACGTGATGTCGATTTCAACAATGCGTTGAGCCAGGCGGTCGAGCGCGGCGCGCAGCAACAGCTTGCTACCGAATCGAGTGTTTCGCTCTCGCGCACCTCGTCGCGCCACATCGCCGGGCGCGGCGTGAGCATGGCCCCGCCGATGGGCAGTCCCGAGCTGCTGTATCGCGTGCCGTACCAACAAAGTATCGACGGCAACACCGTCGAACTCGATGCCGAGCGTGTGAACTTCGCCGACAACGCCGTGCATTACCAAACGGGCCTCACGGTCCTGTCCAGCCAGATCAAGACGATGCTGGCCGCCATTACAAGTCAAGGGTAACCGCCATGCCGCTGATGAGCATCTTCGATGTCGCCGGATCGGCCATGACTGCGCAGTCGCAGCGCATGAACGTGACGGCGAGCAATCTCGCCAACGCCGAGTCGGTGACGGGACCGGACGGTCAGCCGTATCGCGCCAAGCAGGTCGTGTTCCAGGTCAACCCGGTCGAGGGCAGCAACGTCGGCGGCGTGAAGGTGGCCGGCGTGGTCGAGGATTCGTCGCCGCTCAAGACGGTGTACGACCCGAAGAACCCGGCCGCCAATGCCCAGGGCTACGTCACCATGCCCAACGTGAATCCGGTGGAGGAGATGGTCAACATGATCTCCGCTTCCCGCTCTTATCAGGCCAACGTCGAGGCGCTCAACACCGCCAAGACGCTGATGCTCAAAACCCTCACGGTCGGCCAGTAAGGGGCCGCGCGGAGACCAGAAGATGGCAAGTATCAATACGTCGAACGCCGCGAACTTATCCCAGACGTTCCTCGACTCGGTCAATGGCACCGCCAGCAGCAGCTCCAGTTCGTCTGCTGGCAGCGCAAACGACCTGCAAGGCAGTTTCCTGAAGCTGCTCGTCGCGCAGATGAACAATCAGGATCCGCTCAATCCGATGGACAACTCGCAGGTGACCTCGCAGCTCGCGCAGATCAGCACGGTCTCGGGCATCACCCAGTTGAACACGACGCTCTCGTCGGTGACCTCGCAGCTCAATTCGACGCAAAGCCTGCAAGCCTCGGCGCTCGTGGGCAAGGGCGTGCTGATTCCGGGCAGCAGCGTCGGGGTAGGCAGCACCACGGCCACGGACGGCACGGTCACGAAGACCGCCACCCCGTTCGGCTTCGAACTGCCGAGCGACGCCGACACGGTGACGATCCAGATCAAGGACAGCACGGGCAAGGTCGTACGCACGGTCAACGCGGGCGCGCTCGACGCTGGCGTGCAGGCCCTTACGTGGGATGCCAAGGATGACGCGGGCACCGCCGTGGCCGATGGCAAGTACACGGTCGCGGTGACTGCCGCGGCTAACGGCAAGGCCGTGACGCCGACGCTGCTCTCGTACGCGCAGGTGCAAAGCGTGGTGGCCAGCACGACCGGCGCGCCGCTGCTCAATGTGGGGACTGGCTCGAACGTCAAGCTCTCCGATGTGCGCGAAATCCTGTAACCGGCCCCATCGACCCCGCACGGCGTAAGCCCTTAACCCTTTCCATTGCGACAGACGTCGTCGACCACCGAATTTCAGGAGTATCCACATGGCCTTTTCGACCGGACTGAGCGGCCTGAACGCCGCCTCCAAAGACCTGGACGTCATCGGCAACAACGTTGCCAACGCGGCCACCGTCGGTTTCAAGCAAGGTGAGGCACAGTTTGCCGACATCTATGCCAACTCGCTGTACGGCGCGGGCAACAACACGGTGGGCATCGGCACGCGTGTGGCGGGCATTGCCCAGCAGTTCACGCAGGGCGACATCACCGTCACGAATCGTCAGCTCGATCTGGCCGTGTCGGGTAACGGCTTCTTCCGCATGTCGAACAACGGCGCCATTGCCTACACGCGCAACGGTCAGTTTTCGCTCGACAAGAACGGCTACATCGTCGACACCAACGGCGACCGCTTGACCGGCTATCTGGCGGGCCCGACCGGCATCATCAACAGCGTCTCGCCGGTCGATCTGCGCATCCCGACGGGCGACCTGTCGCCGACGGCCACATCCAAGATCACCGCTCAGTTCAACCTCGACTCGCGCAGCGCGGTCAATACGACAGCTTTCTCGATTACCGATCCGAACTCGTACACGAACGCCACGTCGCTCAAGGTCTACGACTCGCTGGGCAATTCGCACGACGTGAACCTGTACTTCGTGAAGTCGAGCGTCAACGCCGTGACCAACAACGCCACCTGGTCGGTGTACGCCTCGACCGACGGCACGACCCAGGTGGGCGCCGGTCCGATCGGCACGCTGACGTTCAACTCGGCCGGCAGCCTCGTGTCGCAGACCGACTCGACCGGCGCCCCCGTGACGGGCCCGATTACGCTGCCGACGATCAACTACGGTAACGGTGCGTCGAGCGCGAGCTTGACGCTCGACATGTCGGGCACCACGCAATACGGAAACACCTACTCGCCGAACAACCTGACGCAGAACGGCTACACGTCGGGCCGACTGACCGGGTTCACGTTCAGTGCCGACGGCACGATCGTCGGCACGTACTCGAATACCCAATCGATGGCGCTGGGCCAGGTGGCGTTGGCGAATTTCAACAACGTGCAGGGCCTGATCCCGCAGGGCAACAACCTCTGGCAAGAGTCGGCCGCGTCGGGCATTCCGATCGTCGGCGTGCCGGGCGGCACGAACCTCGGTAAGCTGCAGTCGGGCGCCGTCGAAGCCTCGAACGTCGACCTGACGGCGGAACTGGTTCACATGATCACCGCGCAGCGCAACTACCAGGCCAGCGCGCAGACGATCAAGACGGAAGACCAGTTGATGCAGACCATGGTCAACCTGTAAGGCGGATCCGAGGACATGCATAACTTGCACGGGGGCCGTCGATGGATCGTCTGATCTATATCGCCATGACTGGCGCGAAGCAGGCGATGGAGCAGCAGTCGACCACCGCCAACAATCTCGCGAACGTCTCGACGCCGGGCTTTCGCGCCCAGCTCGCGGCGTTCCGTCAGGCGCCGGTGCGCGCGCCAGACGGCACGACCGGCACGCGGACCTTTGTCGCCACGTCCACGCCGGGTACCGACTTCACCCCCGGCGCGATGCAGCAGACGGGCCGCCCGCTCGACGTGGCCATCCAGGGTCAGGGCTGGCTTGCCGTGCGCGATGCGCAGGGCCGCGAAGCCTACACGCGCGGCGGCAACCTCGAGATGACGGCCGACGGGCAACTCACGCTGCACGGGCTGCCGGTCATGACCGATGCCGGGCCGGCCGCCGTGCCGCCGGGCGCGGCGGTGAGCATCGGCACCGACGGCACGATCTCGGCGCTGGGGCAGGGCGATCCGCCCAACTCCATTGCCGTGATGGGCCAACTGAAGTTGGTCAATCCGCCCGAGACCAATCTGGTGCGAGGCGACGACGGACTGTTCCGCACGGCGAACAATGCGCCGGCGCAGGTCGATCCGAATGTCGTCGTCGTGGCGGGGGCGATCGAGAACAGCAACGTCAATCCGGTCACTGGCCTGGTGAACATGATCTCGCAGTCGCGGGCGTTCGAGATGCAGATGAAGATGCTGCAGACGGCCGACACCAACGAACAATCCGCCAACCAGTTGCTGAACTTCAGCTAACGGGCGTGTGGCGCGTCGGATCCGAGGGGACCCGCGCGCCGCGACCGTACACGGGGAGAAACACCACATGATCCGTTCGCTCTACATCGCTGCTACCGGCATGAACGCCCAGCAGACGAACATGGACGTGATTTCGAACAACCTCGCCAACACCAGCACGAACGGCTTCAAGAAGGGCCGTGCGGTGTTCGAGGATCTGCTGTACCAGACGCTGCGCCAGCCCGGCGCCCAGTCGTCGCAGCAGACGTTGCTGCCTTCGGGCCTGCAATTGGGCACGGGTGTGCGCCCGGCGGCGACCGAGCGCATCTTCACTCAGGGCAACCTGACGCAGACGAGCAACGCCAAGGATGTGGCCATCAACGGCGACGGTTTCTTCCAGGTGCTCATGCCGGACGGCACGACCGCATACACGCGCGACGGCTCGTTCCAGGTCGACAACAACGGCCAGCTCGTGACGGCGTCGGGCTATCCGGTCCAGCCGGCCATCACAATTCCGGCGAACGCGCTCTCGCTGACCATCGCGCGCGACGGTACGGTCTCGGTCACGCAGCCGGGCAACACGGCCAACGTGCAAATCGGTACGTTCCAGCTCGCCACGTTCATCAACAACGCCGGTTTGCAAAGCCTGGGCGAGAACCTGTACGCCGAGACGGCCGCCTCGGGCGCGCCGAACGTCGCACAGCCGGGTACCAACGGCGCGGGCGTGCTCAACCAGAACTACGTCGAAACGTCGAACGTGAATGTGGTCGAAGAGCTGGTGAACATGATTCAGGCGCAGCGCGCCTACGAAATCAATTCGAAGGCGGTCACGGCATCCGACCAGATGCTGCAGCGCCTGACGCAGATGTAAGCGGTGCGCCGCGGAAAGCCCCAAAGAATGAACGTCGAAATGTCAGCTCAAACGACCGTTAAGCATCGCGGCGCAGGCCTCGCGCGGTTCCTGGCGCTGGCGGCCGTCGCCGCGTTGAGCGGTCTGGCGGGCTGCGCTTACATCCCACAGGAACCGGTGGTGAACGGGCCGACGACCACGCGCCCGCCGCCCCCGCCGATGTCGGCCGATCCGGAAGGCTCGATCTACCGCCCGCTTTACTCGAACCGTCCGCTGTTCGAAGACCGCCGTCCGCGCAACGTTGGCGACATTCTCACGATCGTCATCAACGAAAACACGGCGGCGAGCAAGAACTCGGCGGCCAACACCACGCGTGCGGGCAGCGGCACGCTGACGCTGAACCAGACCCCGGGCGTGATCGGCGGCGTGCTCAACAATCAGGGCCTGGACGTGAGCGGCGGCAACAAGTTCGACGCCAAGGGCGCGGCGAATGCGAACAACGTGTTCTCGGGCCAGATCACCGTGACCGTGATGGAAGTGCTCTCGAACGGCAACCTGGCGGTGGCCGGCGAGAAGCAGATCGCGATCAACCAGGGCACGGAATACATCAAGTTCTCGGGCGTGGTCAGCCCACAGACGATCTCGGGCGCGAATACCGTGCCTTCGACGCAGGTGGCCGATGCGCGCATCGAATACCGTGGCAAGGGCTATATCAACGAAGCCGAAACCATGGGCTGGCTGCAGCGCTTCTTCCTTAATATTTCGCCATTCTGATGTCGATCATGCCGTCCCCGTCGCGCCGTGCGCCGTCCTTGCATCACCTTCGCCAGGGCCTTCGCCGCTTTGTCACCACGCTGGCCGTGGCGGGCGCGGCCGCGATGCTGTTGTGTCCAGGCGTGGCTCGCGCCGAACGTCTCAAGGAGCTGGCCTCGATTCAGGGCGTGCGCGACAACCAGCTGATCGGCTACGGCCTGGTGGCGGGCCTCGACAACTCGGGCGACCAGACCACGCAAACCCCGTTTACCGTGCAGAGCATGACCAACATGCTCTCGCAGCTGGGCATTACCGTCGCGCCGGGCACCAACATGCAGTTGAAGAACGTGGCCGCTGTGATGGTGACGGCCACGCTGCCCGCGTTCACGCGTCCCGGACAGGCCATCGACGTGGTGGTCTCCTCGATGGGCAATGCCAAGAGCCTGCGGGGCGGCACGTTGCTCATGACCCCGCTCAAGGGGCCGGACGGGCAGGTCTACGCGCTGGCGCAGGGCAACCTGCTCGTGGGCGGCGCGGGCGCGTCGGCCAATGGGTCGAGCGTGACCGTCAACCAGTTGGCCTCGGGGCGGATTCCGAGCGGCGCCATCGTCGAGCGCGCCGTGCCGACCGCGATGGGCGGTCAACCGGGCACGGTGCAGATGGAACTGAACGTGACCGATTTCTCGACCGCGCAGCGTGTGGTCGATGCCGTGAACCGCCGCTTTGGCTACGGCACCGCGCAGGCGCTGGACGGCCGCGTGATCCTGTTGCGCACGCCGAGCGATCCGTCGGGCCGTGTGCAGTTCCTCGCCCAGCTCGAAAGTGTGGACGTGCACCCCGACAACACGGCCGCGCGCGTGATCATCAACGCGCGCACCGGTTCCGTCGTGATGAACCAGAACGTGACGATCCAGCAGTGCGCGGTCGCCCACGGCAATCTGTCGGTCGTCATCGACACGCAAAACAACGTGAGCCAGCCCGCGCCATTCTCGGGCGGTCAGACGGTGGTGGCGCCGAATTCGCAAATCTCCGTTCAACAGGAGAACAACGCGCTCAGGATGATCAAGGCGGGCGCGAACCTGGCCGACGTCGTCAAGGCACTTAACTCGCTCGGTGCCAGCCCGGCCGATCTGATGTCGATTCTGCAGGCCATGAAGGCCTCGGGCGCGCTGCGCGCCGATCTGGAGATCATCTGATATGGCCGACGGCTCCCGACTGAGCGGTGCGGGCAAGTCCCTGCCCGACCTGACGCAACGCGCTACCTACGACATGCAGGGCCTCACAGCCTTGCGCGCGGCGGCCCACCAGCAATCGCCGCAGGCCACGCAGCAGGCGGCCAAGCAGTTCGAGGCCGTTTTCACGCAGATGATGATGAAGAGCATGCGCGACGCCACGATGTCCGGCGGCCTGCTCGGCAGCGATCAGGAAAAGATGTTCAACGGCATGCTCGACGACCAGCTCGCACAGCAGCTCGCGTCGCACAAGGGCATCGGTCTGGCCGACATGATGCTCAAGCAGCTCGCCCAGACCGGCACCACCCTGCCGCCTGCGGCGTTGGGGCGCCAGCAACCGTTGCAGGGTCGCGCCTACAACGCGGCGGATGCCATCGGTGTTGCCGAAGGGGCTCCGGCTGCCGCCGGCGACTTCGTCGAGCGCATGGCCACGGCCGCCCAGAACGCCAGCGCCAGCAGCGGCATTCCGGCACGCTTCATGCTCAGTCAGGCGGCGCTTGAATCCGGCTGGGGCAAGCACGAAATCCGTCGGCGCGATGGCAGCACGAGCTTCAACGTCTTCGGCATCAAGGCGGGCAAGCACTGGACCGGTCCGACGGTGGAGGTCGCCACGACCGAGTACGTGAACGGCCAGCCGCACAAGGTGATGGCCAAGTTCCGCGCCTATCGCTCGTATGACGAGGCGTTCGCCGACTATGCGAACCTGATTTCGAGCAATCCGCGCTACGCGTCGGTCGTGGCGAGCGCCAACGACGCCGCGAGCTTCGCCACCAATCTTCAGCGCGCCGGGTATGCGACCGATCCGCAGTACGCCAGCAAGCTGATGAAGATCATGAAGCACTTCGCCTGACCGGCACGGGCGTCGACAGGACATCCTCGGGCGCGTCGGCCTCAATTTTGCCGGCGGGCTGCCGTAAACACATGGGTAACGGTGCGCGAACGGGCTTTCCGCCGTGGGGCGCACCCCTCATTCAAGCCGCGAGATCATGAGCCTAATCAATATTGGCATGAGCGGGCTGAACGCCTCCCAGTTCGCCCTGAACACCACCGGCAACAACATCTCCAACTCGGGGACGGCCGGATACAACCGCCAGGTTGTCGACTACACCCAGGCGGACAGCCAGTTCGCCGGTGTGGGCTACGTCGGCCAGGGCGTGCTGGTGAGCGATGTGTCGCGCGTGTACGACCAGTTCCTGTCGAACCAGGTCAACCAGGCGCAGACACAGTACAGCCAGCTCAACACCTACTACCAGCAGATCTCGCAGATCAACAATGCGCTGGGTAGCTCCACGACCGGCCTGTCGGCCTCGATGTCCACGTTCTTCACGAACCTGCAGACGATCGTGACCGCGCCGAACAACTCGGCCACGCGGGCGACGGTGATTTCGTCGGCGCAGACCCTCACGAGCATGTTCCAGTCGCTCTCGGGCACGCTGTCGTCGCTGCGCACCAGCGTGAACGGCAACATTACCCAGGCGACCACGCAGATCAACACGTACGCGAAGCAGATCGCCAGCCTTAACGACGCGATTCTGCAGGCGCAGGGCAACGGCACCCATACCATGCCGAACGACCTGCTCGACCAGCGCGATCAGGCCGTCGCAAGCCTGAACGCCATCGTACAGACGAACATCGTCAAGGACACTAACGGGTCGTACAACGTCTTCGTCGGCAATGGCCAGTCGCTGGTATCGGGCAACTCGGCCTATCAGATGACGACGGTGCCTTCGACCAGCGATCCGTCGCAAATGACCGTGGCCTACGTCACCGGCAACGGCACGAAGGTCGCGATCCCGGAGTCGTCGATCACCGGCGGCTCGCTCGCCGGCCTGTTGTCGTTCCGCAGCGGCGCGCTCACGCAGGCGCAGAACTCGCTCGGCCAGATCGCCATGTCGCTGGCCGGCACGTTCAACGCGCAGAACCAGTTGGGGATGGACCTCTACGGTCAGATGGGCGGCAACTTCTTTACGGTGCCCAATCCGACGATCATCGCGAATACCGGCAATTCGAACGCGGCCACGCTCAACGCCAGCATCACCGACGCCTCGAAGGTGACCGCAAGCGACTACTCGGTGAGCTTCGACGGAACCACCTACACACTCACGCGCCAGAGCGACGGCGCCAAGTGGACGGCGGGGGCGCCCGCCACGCCGAGCACCCCGCTGAACTTCCAGGACACCAGCGGCGCGGCATTCGGCGACGGCTTCTCGGTGACCACCACCGGCATGGTCGCCGGCGACAGCTTCGCGATCCAGCCCACGCGCAACGCCGCGCAGAACATCGGTGTGGCCATCACCGATCCGGGCAAGATCGCCCTGGCCGCGCCGATCCTCGCCTCGACCCCCAGCACCAATAGCGGCTCGCTCAAAGTCGATCAGGGCAGCGTGGACGCCAACTATCTGTCGAACGTACTGAGCGCACCGGTCAACTTCACGTTCACCAAGGACCCTGTGACCGGCGCATTGACGCTCGTCGCCCCGTCGCCGATGACGGTCTCGGTCAATGGCGTGACGACCTCGTATGCCGCCGGCGCCACCGTGCCGTATAACGCCGCAACGGGGGCGAAGATCACGATGAGCGGCATGACGGTCAACCTGAGCGGCACGCCGTCCAATGGCGACACGTTCACCATTTCGCCGAATACGTCTGGCGCGGTGACCGACAACCGGAACGGTCTGGCGCTGTCGGCCCTGCAGAACGACACGACCAAGGTCGGGGGCGCGCAGAGCTATGCGACCGCCTACGCGAGCCTGGTCTCGTTTGTCGGCTCGACCACGAATACGTACAAGTCGACCAGCGCGGCGCAGCAGACCCTGTTGCAACAGACGCAGACGGCACAGCAGTCCAACTCTGGCGTGAACCTCGACGAAGAAGCGGCGAACCTGATCAAGTACCAACAGCTGTATCAGGCCAACTCGAAGGTGATTCAGACCGCGTCGACGTTGTTCAGCACCATCCTCCAGATCGTCAATTAAGCGCAGGGGCATCGCGATGCGGATCAGCACCAACATGATTTACGATCAGGGGATGCGCTCGATGAGCCAGAACACCTCCGATCTGCTCAACGTTCAGGCGCAACTCTCGTCGGGCAAGCGCGTGACCACGCCGAGCGACGACCCGATTGCGTCAGCCCAGGCGGTGGCCGTGTCGCAGGACAACGCCATGAACACGCAGTACGCGGCGAACCGGCAGTCCGCGACCACCCAGTTGCAGCTCGAGGACTCGACCTTCGGCAGCGTCATCAACGCGTTGCAGCACGTGATGTCGCAAGTCGTGTCGGCGGGCGACGCCTCGCTCAACGACAAGGACCGATCGACCATCGCGAGCGACCTGCAATCGAGCTTTCAGCAATTGCTTTCGCTGGCGAACACCACCGATGCCAACGGCCAGTATCTGTTCTCGGGCTTCAAGGGCAATACCGCAGCGTACATGACATCGGCCACGGGGGCGTCATACACGGGCGACTCGGGCGTGCGTTACGTGCAAGTGAGTCCGAATCGTCAGATCGCAATCAACGACGTTGGATCGAGCGTCTTCGAAAGCGTGCAGAGCGGCACGTCGGGCACGCTGATCAGCGGAAACGCCGCGAATCAGGGCACCGCCACGTATTCCACTGTCTCCACGACCAACGTGGCGGCGGCGGGCGCGAACCATCAGTACCAGCTCAGCTTCGCGATCGACAACACGACCACGCCGCCCACGACCAACTACACGGTCAAGGATCAGACGGATACGACCGTGCCGGACGTGACGGGCGTCTACACCGCCGGCCAGCCGATCTCGTTCGGCGGCAAGGCGGTCACGTTCTCCGGCGCGCCGGCCACGGGCGACACCTACACCGTGCAACCGGCCACCATGGGCAGCACGAACATGTTCGACAACCTGCAGGCGCTGATCAACACGCTCAAGACGCCGGTCAGCAGCACGAACGGCACGGGCCAGGCCAACCTGGACAACGCGCTGACCACGTTCGGCCAGATGTTCAGCAACACCTACGACAACGTCACGACGATTCGCACGACCACGGGCTCCCGCATGAACGAACTCTCGGCGCTCAACAACATCGGCGACACCAATTCGCTGAATTATCAGTCGCAGTTGGGCGATCTGCTCGACGTGGACTGGAACTCGTCGGTGACCAAGTTCTCGCAGTTGCAGGCCGCGTTGCAGGCATCGCAGCAGAGCTTCCTGCAGACGCAGAAGCTGTCGCTGTTCAGTCTGCTCTGACCGGTTGCGCGGGACATTGCCCGCGCCGGACAAGGCGGGACCGCAGCAAAGACATTGGGCCGCCCGGGATTGCAGGGCGGCCCAATGTCATTTGTGGGGCATTGCGACATCGCTCGCGCCCGGTGTTCAGGGTTTTGGGACGAAGGCCGCGGTCGTGCGGATCATCATGTCGATGCCGATCGCGATGAAGTGGTCCATCACCGGCGCAATACGCGGCATCATCAGCTCGATCACCACCAGCCCCACGCCCAGCGTGAGCGGAAAGCCGACGGCGAAGATGTTGAGTTGCGGCGCCGCGCGATTCAGAATGCCCAGCGCCAGGTTGCAGATGAGCAGCGCGGCTACGAGCGGCAGCGACAGCATGAGCGCTAGCATGAAGAGCTGGCCGCCCAGCATGGCAAGATAGTGCCAGCCCACGCTGGAGAGCGGTACGGCGGAGACCGGCAATACCGTGAAGCTCTGCACCAGCGTGGCGAACATCACCAGATGTCCATTGGTGGCGAGGAACACGAGCATGGCCACGACATTGAGCAGCATGCCGAGCACGGCGGTGCTGCCGTCGCTGTTCGGCGTGAGCAGCGTGGCGAACGACAGCCCCATCTGCAAGCCGACGAAGTCGCCCGCCATGCTGATGGCGGAGAACACGATCTGCATGCACCACCCCAGCGCCGCGCCGATCATCACCTGCTGCACGAGAATCCAGAGTCCCTCCCACGAAAACGGCGACGCGGCGGGCATGGGGCCGAGCACCGGGGCGAGCGCCAGCGCGACAATGCCCGCGAGGCCGATCTTGACCGTGCCGGGCACGGCGGCGTCGCCAAACAGGGGGGCGCTCATCGAGAGCGCCAGCAGGCGCACGAATGGAAACAGGAACGCCGCAATGACGCCCGAGAGTTGTTCGTAAGTGAAGCTGATCAACGCGGGCGCGGCTTACCCGACGAGGCCGGGAATGCCGGTGAGCAACTGGCGCATGTAGTCGACCATCAGGTTGAGCATCCAGGGGCCGGCGATCACCAGGGTGGCGAACACGGCCAGCAGCTTCGGGATGAACGACAGCGTCATTTCATTGATCTGCGTGGCGGCCTGAAACAGGCTCACGAGCAGACCCGAGACGAGCGCGACGAGCAGCAGCGGCGCGGCGAGCAGCAGGGTGACCTGCATTGCCTGATGGGCCAGCGCCATGACGGTTTCCGGAGTCATCTCGCGTTCCTGCGCTACATGGTGAAGCTCTGGGCGAGCGAGCCCAGCAGCAGTTGCCAGCCATCGACCACCACGAACAGCATCAGCTTGAACGGCAGCGATACCGTGGAGGGCGACACCATCATCATGCCCATCGACATCAACACGCTCGCAACCACCAGGTCGATGATCAGGAACGGAATGAAGATCGTGAAACCGATCTGAAAGGCCGTCTTCAGTTCGCTTGTGGCGAAGGCGGGCACGAGAATGCGCATCGGCACGTCTTCGGGGCCGTTCATCGGCGGGGTCTTGGCGAGCTTGGCGAAGAGTGCCAGGTCGGCTTCACGCGTCTGCTTGAGCATGAACGCGTGGAACGGCTTGGCGCCGGTGTCGATGGCCTGCTCGAAACTGATCTTGTTCGCGGCGAACGGCTGGTAGGCGTCGGTGTAAGCCTTGTCGAACACCGGCGACATGACGAAGAAGGTCAGGAACAGCGCCAGGCCGATCAGAATCTGGTTCGGCGGCGACGTGGTGACGCCGATGGCATGGCGCAGCAGCGAGAGCACGATGATGATGCGCGTGAAGGCGGTCATCATCAGCAGCATCGCGGGCAGGAAGCCCAGCGATGTGAGCAGCAACATCGTCTGCACGGACAGCGAGTAGGTCTGTCCGCCGCCGGGCGCTGGGGTCGTGGTGAACGCGGGCAGCGTGGCCTGCGCCAGGGCGGTGCCCGGCAGGGCGAGGCAGGCGAGCGCCAGTCCCAGCGTGATACCGAGTGCCCAACCCGCTTGGCGAGGCGATGGCCCGGTCAACCGCAAACCGCGCGCCATCAGGAATCCTTTTTCATCGTTTCGCGCAATTTTTGCGCAAACGCTTGTGCGGCGCGGTTGGCCTGCGCGCCCGGATGGGCAACGGTGGGCGCGGCGGGCATATCTGCGACACGCTCCGCATCGATCACATGCAGGCTGCGCACCTGACCGGGCGCAACCCCCAGCACGATCCAGTCGCCCGCGACCTCGACCACGACCACGCGTTCACGCTGGCCCACGGCGGCGCTGCCGACCACGCGCACGTTGCCGCCCCCCAACGGGCGTTGCAGCCCGAAACGCTTGGCCAGCCACGCCAACCCGAAGAGCAGCGCCAGCACCAGCACGAGGCCCAGCCCCGTCTGCACGATGCCCGCGCCGCCAAGGCTCGGTACGGCCGCAGCCTGCGAGGCCGTGCCCTGGGCGTGCGCGGTGGCGATCGTCAGGCAGGCCAACAGGGCGGCCGCTGCCGCGGCACGCCCCACGGGGGCGCCGCGGACTTTTGTTGCATTCATCGGTTGAGCTTTCGGATGCGTTCGGATGGCGTGATGATATCAGTCAGGCGAATGCCGAACTTGTCGTTCACAACCACGACTTCGCCCTGGGCGATGAGGCAACCGTTGACCAGCACGTCCATCGGCTCACCGGCCATGCCGTCGAGTTCCACTACGGAGCCCTGCGCCAGTTGCAGCAGGTTCTTGATGGCGATCTTCGTGCGGCCCAGCTCCACGGTCATCTGGACCGGGATGTCGAGAATCAGGTCGATGTCGTTGTGCGTCGCGTTCGGCGGATTGCCGGCCGTGGCCGCCAGGGGCTGAAACACGGGGGCGGCGGCCGGTGGCGCCGCGGCTTCGGTCGCCGTCTGCTCCGCCATGGCACTGGCCCACTCGTCCGCCATGGCCTGGGCGTCGTCACCAAGCGTTTGAGGGGTATCGCTCATCACTCGTTGTCCTTCGTGTAATCGCTGTGCGAATGGTTGATCATCTGGTTCACGCGCAGCGCATATTGACCGTTGAACACGCCGTAATTGCATTGCATCACGGGCACGCCGTCGACCTTGGCCTCGAGCACCTCGGGCACGTCGAGCGGAATCACGTCGCCCACGCGCATGTTGAGCAACTGCGAGAGCGTCATGTCGAACTGCGCGAGGTTGGTCACGATTTCGACGTCGGCCGCTTGCACCTGTTGCGAGAGCAGACGCACCCAGCGCTTGTCCACTTCGAGCGTCTCGCCTTGCAGGGGGCTCGAGAGCTGGTCGCGCATCGGCTCGATCATCGAGTACGGCATGCAGATATGGAATTCACCGCCGACCGAGCCGAACTCGATGTCGAACGTGGTCGTGACCACCACCTCGTTAGGCGTGGCGACGTTGGCGAACTGGGTGTGCATTTCGGCGCGCACGTACTCGAACTCGACCGGATACACCGGTTTCCACGACGCCCCGTAGTTCTCGAACACCAGATCGAGCAGGCGCGCGATGATGCGCTGCTCGGTCTGCGTGAAGTCGCGCCCTTCGACGCGCGTGTGGAACCGGCCGTCGCCGCCGAACAGGTTGTCCACCACGAGGAACACGAGGTTCGGGTCGAACACGAACAGCGCCGTGCCGCGCAGCGGCTTGATGTGGACCAGATTGAGGTTGGTCGGGACAGGCAGGTTGCGAATGAACTCGCTGTACTTCTGCACGCGTACCGGGCTGACCGAGATTTCGGCGCTGCGGCGCATGAAATTGAACAGGGCAATGCGGAACAAGCGCGAGAAGCGATCGTTGATGATCTCGAGTGTAGGCATGCGCCCACGCACGATACGCTCTTGCGTCGCGATGTTGTATGGCCGGATGCCGGAATGCTCTTCCGACTCCGACCGGTCATCCTGTTCGCCGGTGACACCCTTCAGAAGGGCATCGACCTCTTCCTGCGACAGGAACTCCTCATGCGCCATGTATCACTCACTGAATTACAAACGCGGTGAACAGCACTTCGCCCACGGCCTGCTGCGGCATGTTGGCCGCGAACGGCTGCGCGACCAGTGTGCGGATCTCGCTCGCCAGACGGCGCTTGCCGTCGATCGTGGCGAGATCCTGCGGCTGCTTGGACGACAACAGCAGCAACACACGGCTGCGCACTTCGGGCATGTGCTGCGTGATGCGGGCTTGCGTCTCGGCGTCTGCCACCTTGAGCGAGAGGCCGATATGCAGATAGCGCTCGCCGTCTTCGCCCGTCAGGTTCACCGTGAACGGGTCCATGCTGACGAACACGGGGGGCGGCGGGGGCGGTGGCGCCTTCG
Organism: Pandoraea cepalis; assembly: GCF_902459665.1. Taxonomy (GTDB): domain Bacteria; phylum Pseudomonadota; class Gammaproteobacteria; order Burkholderiales; family Burkholderiaceae; genus Pandoraea; species Pandoraea cepalis. The sequence goes on from NZ_CABPSL010000018.1 coordinate 59,894, forward strand.
CGGCTTCCTGGCGTCCGGTCAGCAAATACACGGCCGTTGCCGCGCCGGCAGCGGCCATAAGGGCTACCGCAACGATCAACAGAATCCATTTGCGCATGCTCCCTCCGGAGGGAGCCGCGGCTTGCGTCGATGCGGGATTTGCCATGTGTTCGCCTGCTATTGGGTAATGATTGTCGGCCAACCCGCCAACGGGTGATCGGCCGAAAAGAAGGGACAATCGCGTCTAACTCGCGTCTTTGTCTTAACGGCAGAAAAACCGGCTGGCTTTAGGGCGGTGCGACGCCCGGTCGCGCCGCTCGCGCGGATCCCGGGAGGAGATCAGGCGAACGTGTCGACGAGACCGTTGCTCACGCGTACCGGAACGCTCACGGTCGTGGCGAGCGTCGCGTCGTCGCCCTGGCCAAAGCCCGGGGTGCCGCGTGCGTTGCCGTTGCCGCTTCCATTACCGCTTCCGTTGCCATTCGCCCCTTGCTGGGCAAAGGCCTGTTGCTGCGAACTGTCGCTGCTCACGGTAGCGTTACCCAGCGCAATGCCATTGTTGGCAAGGCTTTCGCGCAGTTGCGGCAAGGCCGCCTGCACGGCGTCGCGCACGGCGGCGTGTTGCGAGACGAACATCGCCTGCGCCGAGTCGTTCGCCACGTTCAGCACCACGTGCAACGGACCGAGATCGGGCGGATTCAGGCTCAATTGCGCCGTTTGTGCATGGGCGGACGAGAGCCAGACCACTTGCTGCGAGAGCTGGTTGTTCCAGTCCTGCGTCCCCACGCGCGCGTTCAGGGCGAGCGCGGCGGGCAGATTGGCCTGGACCGGCAACTGCGGTTGGGCGTCCAGCGCTGGCGTGGCCGTTTGCGCGATCTGTGCGGCCGCCTGCGTGGCGGTGGCTGTCGCCGCTTGCGCGGCGGTGTCGCGATGTCCCTGCGCTTGCGCCAGCGCGTCGGCCATGCGTTGGGCCTGGGCGTCCGCACTGACCGGTGTCGCTGCGGTCTTGGCATCCGCCGCCGCTGGTTGTGCGGACGTATTGGTCTGCGTTGTCGTACCGTTCCTGGCCAGGGCGTCGAGCGGGAGGCCGCCAGTCTTGTCGGCGTTCGATGCCGCTGCGCCATTGACCGGTGCGCCCGCGTTGGTGGTCGTGGTCGCGGCCTTGGCGTCGGCCGGCGCCTGGCCGGTCAGTTGCGCGGCGCCGGTGGCCTGCAGCGCGCCGTTCACTGCGGCGGCGATGGCTGCGCCGGTGCCGGACTTTGCGTCGGCCGAACCCGCGTCGGCCGGGGCAGGGGTCTGGGGCGGCAGCGGCGCGTTGTTCATGGCGGCAAGGGCGACCGCAAGAGCGGCTGCCGGATCGCCGGGCGCCGCTGTGGCCGCCGCGTCGTCGGCGGTAGCGTCATTCTTGTCGCTGTCGGCCGTCGTCGATTTCGAGGATTTCGTCGAAGCGTTCGTTTGGCTTGCCTGGCCCGCCTGCCCGGTCTGGTTCGCCTGATCGGCTCGCGAGCTGTTGTCGGCGGTGTTCTGCGTCGGCGTTGCGCTGCCGCCCGAGGCGTTCCCGGACGACGCATTCGTCTGACTCGCTTGCGCGGCCGTATTGTTCGCGCTGCTCGCGGCGGGCTGAACCGTCTGGCGGGTCTGCTGCGAGAGCACGGCGGAGAAGGGCAGCGCGTTGCTGTCGTCGGTGTTCGACGATCCGGCGCGGTGGCCCGTCACGGCTTGCAGGGCCGCGCCTGCGGAATCGGTCAGGAAGCTAAGAATCGACATAGTGGGCGCCTTGGGTCCTTCAGATCGGGGAGTCGGCACGACGGCGCAGGCTGCGCGCGGCGTACTCGTCGTTTTCCTTCTGCTCGCGGCGCGCGACACGCAGCGCCGTGCGGGCTTGCTCACGCGAAGCGAGCGTGCCGAAGGAGTTCAGGCGGCGCTGCTGTGCCTGCCATTCGCGGCGCGCGGCCGCGAGACGCTCGTCGGCTTGCTCGAGCAGCATGGCTTGCTGTCCGATGGCCGTGTCGAGCGTATCGATGAATTGCTGGAAGTTGCGCCAGTCGCAGCCTGCCATGCCCTGAATCGTCGCCGTCTGCATGCGCGTGCGGTATTCGTGGCGATACTGGCGCAGTGCTTCGAGCTGACGCTCGACCTCGGCGCGCTGCGTCTGGCGTTCGCCGAGCAGGCGCGCGGCTTCGTCCACGTCCTTCTGGGCGAGTTCGATGAGCAGCTTGAGGGGCAGGGTGGAATTCATGGCCGCCGCCGGTTAGTGGAACAGACCGTGCATCTGGTGCACGGCGTCCGGATAACTGGCCCGCTCGCGCATCCCCTGTTGCAGGAAGTTTTCGAGTCGGGGATACAGCTCGATCGCCTGATCGAGCATCGGATCGCTGCCCGGCGCGTACGCGCCCACATTGATGAGGTCGCGGTTGCGCTGATAGCGCGAGAGCATCTGCTTGAAGCGCCGTACCTTGTCGAACTGCCCATCGTCGATGAGCGCGGTCATCGCACGGCTGATCGACTGTTCGATGTCGATCGCCGGATAGTGCCCCGACTCCGCCAATTGACGCGAGAGCACGATGTGGCCGTCGAGAATGGCGCGGGCCGAATCGGCGATCGGATCCTGCTGGTCGTCGCCCTCGGTGAGCACGGTATAGAACGCGGTGATCGAGCCGCCACCGTCCGGACCGTTACCGGCACGCTCGACCAGCGCCGGAAGCTTGGCGAACACGGAAGGCGGATAGCCCTTCGTGGCCGGCGGCTCGCCGATCGCCAGTGCGATTTCGCGCTGGGCCATGGCGTACCGGGTGAGCGAGTCCATGATCAGCAGCACATCCTTGCCCTGATCGCGGAAGTACTCGGCCAGCGTGGTGGCGTACGCCGCGCCTTGCAGGCGCAGCAGCGGCGAGACGTCGGCGGGTGCCGCCACGACGACGGAGCGCGCCAGGCCGTCCGGCCCGAGAATGTTTTCGATGAAGTCCTTCACTTCGCGGCCGCGCTCGCCGATCAGGCCCACGACGATGACTTCGGCCTGCGTGAAGCGGGCCATCATCCCCAGCAGCACGCTCTTGCCGACGCCCGACCCGGCGAAGAGGCCCATGCGTTGGCCGCGCCCGACGGTGAGCAACGCATTGATGGCGCGCACCCCCACGTCGAGCACCGAGTCGATGGGCGCGCGACCCAGCGGATTGACCGGCACCGACGCGAGCGAGGCACTGTCGGTCATGCCCAGCGGGCCGAAATCGTCGAGCGGACGGCCGGCGGCGTCGACCACCCGGCCGAGCAGCGCTTCGCCCACGGGCAGACGCTTGCCGTTGTGACGTTGATTCGGCAGCGGACCGTCGGCGGCGGGCTCCATCGGGTACACGCGAGCGCCCGGCAGCAGGCCGGCGACCTCCGTCTGCGGCATGAGAAACAGACGGTCGCCACCGAAGCCGACGACTTCCGCTTCGGCCGTGGCCGGCTCGCGCGAGGCGTCGTGCACCGGCAGCTCGATCAGGCAGCCCGCGCCAACCGGCAGGCGCAGACCGACGGCTTCGAGCACGAGACCGGCGGCGCGGGTGAGGCGGCCGCAGCGGCGCGTCGGTTCGACGGCGTGAACGTGCGCGATGCGCTCGCGCAGCGTGTTCTGCCAGCGGCGAAGATGCGAGTCGCGGGCGATCTCGCGAGCGTCCAGGACGTGTGTGGCGGCTTTCGGCGCGGCGGATTCGATGGCAGCGCTCGGATCGGGACTGCCGGGTTCGGCGTCGGCGCTTGGCGATTGAGCCGGACGGTCGCTGTGATCGGCGTGGTCGGCGTGATCGTTTGGGTCGTCGGGTTGCAGCGCGCCGGCCTGCGCGGTCGGTGGGGTCGTATCGAAGCCCGAGCCGACGCCCGTATCGATTTCATCCCATAGGCGCACCGAGGGCTTCGTGCCGTCGTTCGCCGGGGCGGGCGTGGAGGGCGTGGAGGGCGTGGCGGCATCGTGCGTGTTCTCGGTGCTGGGCAGCACCGGCGCATGCGCGGTAAGTGGGGTGAGGTCGGCGTTCACCACGGCAGATCCTTGCCCAGCGCGGCCATCACACGCTGCCAGCGCGTGGCGACGGTGGCATCGACTTCGCCACTCGCGGCCTCGGCCTTGCAGCCGCCGCGTTCGATGGTGGGATCGGCGCGCACGGTCCAGCCCGCAGCGCGCAGTTCCGCGCCCACATGCGCGTCGACGAGCGCGACGTCTTCCGGATGCAGGAGCAGACGCGGCGAGCCGGTCAGCGGATCGTTGGAGAGCAGGTCGCGCACGAGCGGCAGCAGCGTTTCGGGGTGAATCGTGAGGGTCTGGCCCAGTGCCTGGCGTGCGATGTCGAGCGCCAGTCCGAGCAGCGGCTCGGCCACTTCGCGATCGATGGCGTTCACCGCGTTGCCGAACCCATGCGCGATATCGGCGAGTTGTGCGGCACGCGTGTCGACTTCCTGTTGTCCGGCAGCCTGCCCGGCGGCGTAGCCCTCGGCGTGACCGTTGGCGTAGCCTTGCGCATGGCCCTCGGCGCGCGCCGCCTCACGCCACGCAGCGATCTGTTCCGCGAGCGCGGGATCGTCGAGCGGGTTGGGCGGCAACGGTTGCGGCGGGGACGGCGGCGGCGGCGGGTCGAACGACGCCATCTCCCAGCGCTACCAGGCGGAAAGGCGTTCTTTCGGAATGATGGTCGACATGCGCGCGCGGTCCCTGGTCGGTTACACGTAAGCGTCTTCGCCGCGGCCGCCCACCATGATGGCGCCCTGATCGGCGAGGCGCCGCACCACTTGCAGCACCTTCTTCTGTTCGGCTTCGACTTCGGAAACGCGCACCGGACCGCGAGATTCGAGATCTTCGCGCAGCAGCTCGGCCGCGCGCGCGGACATGTTCTTGAAGAACTTTTCGCGCAGCTCGACCGGCGCGCCCTTGAGCGCGATGATGAGCGACTCCGACTCGATCTCCTTGAGCAGCACCTGGATGCTGCGGTCTTCCACGTCGAGCAGGTTCTCGAACACGAACATCTCTTCGACGATCTTCGCCGCGAGGTCCGAGTCGTAGTTGCGCACGGCTTCGATGACCGACTCTTCGTGCACCCCGCCCAGGTAATTGAGAATTTCCGCTGCGGTGCGCACACCGCCCATTGGGCTGCGCTTGATGTTCTCGCTGCCCGAAAGCAGTTTCGTCAACACGTCGTTCAGCTCACGTAGCGCGGCAGGCTGAATGCCGTCGAGCGTGGCAATGCGCAAGACGACGTCGTTGCGCAGACGCTCCGTGAACAGCGCGAGCACTTCCGAGGCCTGGTCGCGGTCGAGGTGTACGAGGATCGTGGCGATGATCTGCGGATGCTCGTGGCGGATCAGCTCGGCGACGGCCGTCGAGTCCATCCACTTCAAACCCTCGATGCCGCTGGTGTCGCCGCCTTGCAGAATGCGCTCGATCAGGCCCGCGGCCTTGTCGTTGCCCAGCGCCTTGTTGAGCACCGAGCGGATGTATTCGGAAGAATCGAGCGAAAGCGCCGAGTGCTGTTCGGCTTCGAGCACGAAGTCCTGCAACACGTCGGCGATCTGGTCGCGCGTGACCTGCCGCAGCGAGGCCATGGCCGCGCCGAGCTTTTGCACTTCGCGCGGCGCGAGGTACTTGAAGACCTCCGCCGCTTCGTCTTCACCCAGCGACATCAGGAGGATGGCACTGCGTTCGAGTCCCTCAGCCGCGCTCATCGCCACCACCCACCCATGATTTGACTACCGTTGCCACGATCTTCGGATCCTGTCGCGCGACTTGGCGCGCGTACTGCAAGTTGCGCTCGTAGGCGCTGACTTCGGCCCGCTTGCCGGCCTCGCCGTCGGCATTCTCGCCCTCGACGCCTTCTCCCCCGGCGGCACCGGCCGCACCCGCCAGCGTGGGCTCGGCCGGCGGCGGCGGGGTCAGATGCTTGCGAATGGCCGGGCGAATGACGCCGAACCACAGATAGAGGCCGACCAGGCCGATCAAGACCCACTTGCCGACTTGCTTGGCCAATTCGATGTTCTGGCGCTGACGCCACCACGGCAGGTTGGCTTCCGGATCGGCCTCGACCGTGAACGGGCTGTTGACGATGTTGAGCGTGTCGCCGCGCTGGGTCGAGTAGCCGATGGCTTCCTTCGCCAGGTTCTGAATCTGGTCGAGCTGCGCTTGCGTGAGCGCCACCATCGCGGCCTTGCCCTTCGCGTCGGTGCCCGGGCGATAGTTCACCACCACGGCGGCCGACAGACGCTTCAGACCGCCCGTCGCTTGCTGAACATGGCGAATCGTGCGGTCGACTTCGTAGTTGACCGTGGCGTCCTTGCGGTCGCTGCGCGGGCCCTGCGGCGCGCTGGCGGCGCTTGCCGCGTTTGCGGCGTTTTGCTGGGCGAACTGCTGCTGCGTTTGCGTGATGGGCGCGGTGGCTTGACCCGGCGGCTGGTTCGACAACGCGCCGGGCACCCCGCCGGCGGGCGTGATGCCGATTTGCGAGGCTTCGCTGTTCTGCTGACTGCGCACCGCCTGCTCGCCTGAATTCGGCTTGTAATTCTCCGACGTCTGCTCGACCTGGTTGAAGTCGACGTCCGCCGTCACCTGAGCGTGCACGTTGCCCGGTCCGACGATCGGGTTCAGGATGGCCTCGATGCGGCGCGCATACGATTGTTCGAGTTCGCGAACGTACTTGAGCTGGCTGGCGTCCAGACCCAGCGCATTGGCGCTCTGTGCGGAGAGCAGATTGCCGTTCTGATCGAGCACCGTCACGTTCTTGACCGGCAGCTCGGGCACACCCGATGCGACCATGTGGACAATGGCGCTGACCTGGCCGTCGTCGAGCACGCGGCCCGGATACAGCGTGACGAGCACCGAGGCGCTGGGCTTTTGCTGTTCACGCACGAAGACCGACGGTTTGGGGATCGCGAGATGCACGCGCGCGGCCTGCACCGCCGACAGCGATTCGATCGAGCGGGCGAGTTCGCCTTCGAGGGCGCGCTGGTAATTGACCTGCTCGGCAAACTGGCTGATGCCGAACTTCTGGTTGTCCATCAATTCGAAGCCGACCAGACCGCCCTTGGGCAGCCCTTGCGAGGCCAGACGCAGCCGCACCTCGTGCACCTGCTCGGCCGGCACCAGAATGGCACCGCCGCCCTCGGCGAACTTGTACGGCACGTTCATCTGCTGCAGCGAGGTGATGATGGCGCCCCCGTCGCGATCGCCCAGGTTGCTGTACAACACCTTGTAGTCGGGGGCACGGCTCCACAGGAAAACGGCGATCAGCAAGGCGATGAGGGCCGCGCCACCGATGAGCAGCGGCAGGCGCTCGCGCGAGCGCAACTGCGCCAGCAGGGGCGACTTGGCGGCGGCGTCCGCCGACTGGGTGGCGGCGTTCATGCGCGGCTCCACGCCAGCGGCGTTAACACGACGTTCTTCGCGGTGGAAGTGCTCACTAACATGCGACAGAATTCTCCGGGGGTACGCTTGGCATCGCGCTCACGTGCGACGGGCGCTAAGGATTGTAAAGGTCCGTTACCCGGTGCGCACGATGCCGATGGTCCTGATTATTCGTTGCCGAATATGGAATCGTTTTAAGGATTAGGCGGGTGTTTTGCCGCCAATTAGGGTCTTGGGGGCTTGCCAGGCGGTGGTAAGCTCCGACGTAACTGATAAAAGGCAAACCGGTGAGCGCGACGCGGTGTCGCGGCGCTGCCGGTGCCAATCGAAGACAAGCGAGGACGAGCATCATGGCCATTCCGGGGATCGAGTCGGTATTGCAGAAGCTGGGCAGTGTGGCGTCGCAGGCGGCGGGCTCGATCCTGGGCACCTCGACCGCTGGCACCGGCGCGGCCTCGGCGACGGGTGGTTTCGCGTCCGAACTGGAAAACTCGCTCAAGCGCGTCTCGTCGGCGCAGAACGGCGCGGAGTCGCAGGCCCGCGCGTTCGAAATGGGGCAGCCGGGCGTGGCGCTCAACGACGTCATGGTCGATCTGCAGAAAGCCAACATCGGCTTCCAGATGAGCTTGCAAGTGCGCAACAAACTCGTGTCGGCCTATACGACCGTGATGAACATGCAGGTGTAATGCCCACGTAGGGCATGGGAGGGCGCGCCGAAGCACGTCGTCCGCACCGAAAAGGCCTCGTCGACCTTGGACGGGGCTTTTTTATTGTCGGCGGGTGCGTGCTCGTGAGAGTGGCGATGCGCTGCCGGCCGATGACGTGCCCGGGCCGGCAGGCCGCGCACCGGTCATGCCGCACCCGCGCATGCGAGTTGCGGCGGCATGATGCGCTTCAGAAATGCGTGAAAGCGCGGCACGGTGAATGCCGCATCGTCCAGCGGGGTGCTGTAGAGCATGCCCTTGTTGACGAGTGCCTGTCGAACCGGTTCAAGCGCTTCGGCAGGTTTGCCGAATTCTGCGGCGACGGTGTGCAGATCGTGCGGACCTTCTCCCAACTCTGCCATCGCCCGCAGGTAGCGCTTTTCCGTCGGGGTCAGCTGCTCGAAGCGGAGGCGGTAAAAGTTGTTATCCAGCGCATCGATGGCCGCCCTCGACGCAAGTCTGACGTGTTCCGAAGTGATGGGACTTTCGTGCGCCACCTTCCAGACGAGCTTCCCCCATTGTTGGAGAAAATACGGGTAGGCGCCCGTGCGCTCGACGATCTCGTCAAGCGCATCCGGCGTGATGGCGACGCCGGCTTGTGCGGCGGGGACGGCGATCGCATCGCGTGCCCCGGCATTCGAGAGCGGTCCGATCGTGGCGATTTCGAACATTCGCTCCGCATAGGACTTGGCGTCACCCACCTGCCGGATCAGTGGCGGCAAGCCTGCGCCGATCAGAATGACGGGCAGCCGGTATTGCGCGCATCGGTGAAGGGCGTAAAGCAACGCGGACAACTCCCGCCTCGGCATGCCCTGAAGCTCGTCGATAAAAATGGCGAGCACGGTTTGCGCCGATCGGGCCGCGCGCCCCACCTCAACAAGCAGTGCACAAAGATCCAGGTCGAGAATGCCGCAATCCGCCAGACCTGGCTCGGGCGCGTAATCCAGACCGACTTCGATGCCGTCATAGGTGACTTTCAATCCGGAGACGAAGCCGGCGAGCGCGCGCAATCCTCGAACGACGGTGTCCTTCGCCGACTGTGTTCGACTCATGCGCAATAACGCGACACGCAACGCCGGGGCGATCGAGGCCGGCAGCGACTTCACTTCCGGGGCTTCGAGATGCACGGTGATCGCGCCTTGCTGTTCGGTATCGTAAAGGAGGCGTTCGAGCAGCACCGTCTTGCCGACACCACGCAGGCCGATCAGCAGTTGACCATTGGCGTGGCGTCCGATGCGAAGGCGTTCGATGCAGACGCGCACTTCCTCGCGAATATCATCGCGTCCGGACAAGGCGGGCGGCGGTGTTCCCGCGCCGGGATTGAAAGGATTCTGAATGGCTTCCATGGCAGACACGCAAGGTTGGGTTGGCGAGCGAATGCTCATGCCCGGCACGCGGTGCCGCGACATACGGAGAGAATCCTAGTGAGATCGCTTGTGCTGCGCGGATGGCGAAACGTCTACCCGTCGCGCGGAAGGCGGGGAGGCCATTGCCCGCAGCGGTGCGCCGCTCGTCAGCGGTTACGGGGCAGGGCAGGAATTCAGACACTTCACCGCACGCTCGCCCGATGTGCGAACGGCATGACTTAGCGCGTGCGGTGGTCGGCGGACGGATTGTCGAATGCGTTGGACGGTGACGTGGCTGCGGCGGCCGGCAAGTCGGCCGAGGACGCCGGGGCGGCGACGCCCGGCGGCAGCGGCGGCGGGTGGCCACCCCGTCCCGCTTCGAGCTTGTAGAGCCACGCCAGCAACTCCGCGACCGCCTGATAGAGCTGCGCCGGAATCCGCTGATCGAGGTCGACCTGCATGAGCAGGCTTACCAGCTCCGGCGATTCATGCACATACAGGCCATGCTCGTGCGCGGTGCGCACGATCGTTTCGGCGAGCAGGCCGTAGCCCTTCGCCACCACGCGAGGTGCCGTGTCGTTCGCCCCGTAGGCGAGCGCGATCGCCGTGCGACGTTCCGGTGGCAGCGTCATGCCGCACCTCCGGTCTCTGCGTCTGGCGGCACATCGCCCGCCGATGGCCCTCGCTGCCCGGTGGCATTGGTCGGGGCGGCAGCGTGCACTGGGCGCGCAGGGTCGGCCGGGTTGGCACCTGCCGATGACCCGCCGACGCTTGTCCCCGCGTCCGTCAGCGCGCCGAACGACAATTGGCTCGCGATGAGTCCGACGGCCGCGAGTCGCTGGCGCAATACCTCACCCTCTTGCGACAGTACATCGGCCGACACGGACGAATCGGTCAGCAGGCGCGCCTGTAACTGCTGCCCGGACAACCCGAGCGTGACGTCGACCGTGCCCAGCAACGGCAGCGTGAGACGCAGATGGGTATGCCACGTCGAGGGCGTGGCCGCCTCGCCGGGCATCGGTTGCCCGGCCCGTTCCTCGACCTGCCATGCCATCGGCGCTCCCGGCCACGCCATGCCGTTCCATTGGAATTGCGGATTCACCAGCATGTCCAGCTGCTGACGCACCAGCGTGACACTTTCCGCGGGCGCATTCGCCACGGCGGCCATCGCCCCGGCCGGGCCGTGCGGCGCAGCATTGGGCGGTGAGCCGTTGCTCAGCGCAGCGAGGGTGGCGTCGGCCCCCTGCGCGCCTGGCAATACGCTGCTCGTTGTGTGCGCCACACTTGCGGCATGCGCCAACGCGTTGGCCGTGTTGGGCAGATTGGCGCTCGCATGCAGACCGCTATCGGCTGCCTCGCCCGTTGCCGGTGGCGCAACGACGCCGGGCGACGCGGCACCGGAGGCGGCCGCCACGGGCAGGGTCGACGGGCTGAGCGTCGGCCAACCGGTGGCCAGCACGGCGTCGGCGCCCGCAGGGCCGAGCAACCGGGTGAGGGGGCCGGGACCGGGCAGCGTGGCGTCGGCACCGGCCGCGCGCAACTGCGCGGCCAGATTCGCCGACGCGGGCCAGCGCAATTGCGGCTCGGCCTGTAGTTGCTCGAACGAGCGGCTGCCCGAGGCCCACTGCGACAGATGCGATTCGTAAAAGAGCCCGCTCGCGGACAACGCCTCTTTCAACGCCGCCGCGAGCAGTGGCGCGAGCGCGGGCGCGCCGGTGCCGGGCGCGGCCGGCCATACGGGCGTGCTCGCCTGCACGGGGCCGGGCGAGTCGGGTGCCAGCCGCAGAATCGTGTCGATGGTGCGCGCGGCGGCCGAGAGCGTCGCCTGTTGAACGGGAGAGGGAAGCCGGGCACCGGTTTGCGGCGGCGCGTTACCGAGTCCGACGGCCGTCGTCGACGGGCGGGTGGCGAGGTCGACGAGGGCGGACGTGGCGTCGCCGGTGGGCTGCAGGCCCGATACGGCACCGGGCGCAGTCGTCGAGGCCGCGCCTTGCCCGACACCCAGCAATGTGTCGAGCCGTCGTGCGAGCGTTGTGGCCAGCACCGAATCGAGACCGGCCATACCTGACTGACTCCAAAGAATGGGCGACGCGACGCGCTGGCGCGTCAGGCGCCCAGGTTCAGGCCGTAGACTTCGTGCAGGGCACGTTGACGGCGTGTGCTGTTGATCATGGCATCCAGATGCGCCAAACGCGGTACCACGAGATCGCGGATCGCGGCGTCGTCGGCCAGAATGCGACGGATGACGGCGTGCTTTCGCGCCCGCTCGTCCTCGCTGAGCGGTAGCGACGCGTCGAGCTGTTTGATCGAATCGACCTGTGCACGATACTGCATCTCGAGGTCGATGAGGGCATCCCAATCGCCATCGCGCGCTACGCCGAGCATGCGCTCCGTGAGGCCGGCAATGCTCTCGTAGCAGTTCAGCAACGTCTTGGCTTCATTCATAGCGCACTCCGGTGCCCGCCTGTGCGGCGGGGGCCCCCGTGCCGGCCGCCGGCGTGATCGCTCGCCAGGCCGATGCAATCGTATCGAGCAGGGTGTCGACCTCCTGCACCTTGACCACGTCGTTCTCGAGATTCGCTTCGAGCAGGCGTTGGCCCATGTAGTCGTAAAGATCGCGCAGGTTGCGAGACAGTTCTCCGCCGGCGTCCATGTCCAGTCCGTCGCGCAGACCGCCAATGATGCCGATGGCTTTCGAGAGCGCGAGTCCGCGATCGGCGATGCGGCCGTCTTCGAAATGGACGCGGGCCTTCGTGAGGGCTGCCTTGGCGCCGTCGAACAGCATCATGATGAGCTGGTGCGGACTCGCGGCGATGACGCCCGTCTCGAGTCCGACTTTGCGATAAGCGTTGGCGGCGTTTTGACCGTACATGACTTTCTCCGAAGCGCGCGGCGTGAGTGCGTCGCGCGCTTACTTCGAGGACGACGACGAAGACGACGACCCGCCAAGCACCTGCTTGAGGTAGTCGCTCGTGTTCTGCAACTTGGCCATCGTCGCGTCCAGCGCCGTGAACTGGGCGAGGTAGCGGTTCTGCATCTGCGTCATCTGGTCCTGCCAGGCTGATTCCTGCTGCTGAACCTGCTTGATCGTTGCGTTCAAGCTATTTGTGGCCGACGAAATCGCTCCCGAGGTGCTCAGGAAGTCCGTAACCTGGTTGTTCAGAAGTGACGCATAGCCCTGCGAGAAATTGATAGTTCCTCGATCCCCGGTCGTCGCGCCGGTTACGGTGATCTTCAGTCCGCTGGTGGGGGCGCCTGCAATGCCCGTTAACGTTTGGCCGCTCCCCGACGCCTGATATCCGCCGATGGTACCGGCGATGTCAATGCCCGTCGTGTTGGTCGTTGTTCCAAAGAGCGTTGCCCCGGCGACGTCCCCTACCGAGACCTTCGAAGCAGAACCATAGCGAGTCGAAGTCATGGTCAGACTGCCATTCTTCTGCGTGACCGCAATCGCTGAACCCGCATCCTTGAACGTGCTATTCCCGTTCACCGCCGATTGGATCGCGGCGGCGAGCGTATCGGGTGTGTACGTGCCAGGGGGGATAACGACGCTCGCCGACTTTCCGTCGAGTTGAACGGCCAATTGATTGTTGGTCTGATCGATGGTGACCTGTGAGACTGTACCGCCTTTGGTCAGATCAATAGATCCGACAGATGCACCTTGTGTTGCCACCTGCGAAATATTAATCGCGTATCCACCGGCTTGCGTATTACTCGTCGAACCCGTGTACGAGACCAAACTGTCCGATGTAATGCCGTTGGTCGCAAGTAGCGAGGCGAGTTGGGAAAACCCACCTGAGCTAATCGCCTTGTTCAACGCACCTTGATCGACCGATAGCGTGCCGTCCGCCTGAGAGGTCACGCCGATCTGCGCGAGCGACGACAAGGCATTGGTTCCGACGCCCGGAAGCTTGGAATTGAGAATCTGCTGGATGCGATTCTGTACGAGCTGTACCGTTGAATCACCGATGAGCGGGCCATTATTGGCACCACCTCCAGCCTTATCGAAGGCCGTCAGGCTCGTTATCGTGCTTTGGATGGTGTTATATGCGTTTGCGAAATTCGAAACGGCAGTGGTAACGGCGTTCGTATTGTTGGTGGTTGTCACCGTCGTATTGCCGACCTTCAGGGCATTGATTGTCAACCCTTGAACGGCTCCGGTGATGTTGTTCGTTGCACTGGTGATGTTCAGGCCGTTAACGGTCAGATTCGCATTTTGCGCTGCAGCAGTTTGCGTCAGATTTTGCGCGGCCGTCGAATCGTACGAGAGCAGATTTGTGATTTGCGCGTCGCCACCGGCTGCGGCAGTGATCTGCATGCTCATATTTTGACCGGTCGTCTTTGACGTCAGGACGAGGCGGTAGGGGGTGGAACTTCCATCGTTGACGATCGTCGCCGATACGTTGGCTCCCGACGCGTTGATGGCGTCACGAATGCCTTGCAACGAATTGTTGGAACTGTCGATCGTGATTGTGACCGGCGACTGGGCGGCATTCGCGGCAAACGTCGTGCCGCTGCCGTAGACACCGTTCGTGGCCGTCCCCGTGATCGTGCCAAACGAAATCGTCAATTTTGTCGCGGCATTGGTAGACCCCAGCGAAGCCGTCTGACTGGTCACGCCTATCGTCGACAAACTCTGCGCCTGCGCGAGTTGGCTGATATTGACCGAAAATGAACCCGCAGCGGCCGAGGTGTCAGCAGTGGCTGAAAGCATCGTCGTGTCGGCCGTCGTTGCGGACATTTGCAGGTACTGTGACGCACTGGACAGCGTGGTCAGGGAATTCTGAAATGCGCTCATTGCAGACTGCAATGTCCCGATCGCGGAAAGCTTGGTCTGGTAACTCGCTTCCTGGTTCTTCAGCAGCGTGAGCTTGTTGTTCGCCGGCTGCATCAGACTCGTTACAAGAGCATTGACGTCCAGCCCGGAACCGATGCCGGGGGAAGAAATGCTACCTGTCGCACTCGTCGAAGTTGCCATTTTTACTTTCGCTCCGTTGAACTGATTTTACTGTCAGGCCGCGGCGTTTCTACCCGGGACTGCAAAGCTTGCGGCGGCGGCACCGCAACGCAGTGACGCCGCCGACCCTACCGTCGTGCGCGTGAGCGCACATTGGCAGCTCTGCTACGGTCTACTCCGAACTTACTGGAGAAGCTTGAGCACCTGCTGGGGCAACTGGTTGGCCTGCGACAGCATCGAGATACCAGCTTGTTGCAGGATCTGCGAGCGGGTCAGGTTGGCCGTTTCCGCGGCGTAGTCCGTGTCCTGAACGCCCGAACGCGCCGAGGTCAGGTTTTGCGTCGACGTCGACAGGCTGCCGATGGCCGACTGGAATCGGTTTTGAACTGCACCCAGCGTTGCGTTAAGCGTGTCTACCGTGCTGATTGCCGAGTCGATCTGAGCAATCATCTTCGTGGCGTTGTCGATGCTCGTAACGTTGGCTGACGACAGAGTCGAGTTGGCGTTGACGGCCTGGACACCGCCGTTCGCGGCCGCCGCTGCCGTCAGGCCAGTGGCGGTGAGACCGCCCGCCGAGCCTGCGATGGTGAATGCCGAGTGCGAGAGCAGATTCAGCTTGCCAGTCGAGTCGATATATCCAGTTACGCCGGTATTCGTCGCACTGATTGCGTTGGCCAGGTCCGTCGGGGTGTTGAACGTGCCCGTTATCTGGGTGGCTGTACCGTTGGCGCCAGTGATCGTCAGATCGCCGGCGGCCAAGGTGATAGCTCCTGTCAGCGTGTTGGCGACCTTCGTCGAGGTCGATGCGACCGTGGCCGAGGTCGAGCTGGTGATGCCCAAGTTGTTGGCAGTACCGGCGGTGGCGATGACGGTTGAGTTCGTTCCGTCGCCAGCAATCGAAAGCTCGCCTGTGGCGGTAACGGTTGCCACGGTGATTGCAGACCCATTCGAGGTCGTCGCGGCGGCATTGATAGCTGCTGCGAGTTGAGCTGCCGTGCTGTAGGTGCCTGCAGCGACCTTTACGGCGCCGCCGGTGCCGCCGCCGGCGGTCACGCTGATCGTGTTGGTCGTGGCGTCTGCGACGAACGGTGCGCCCTTCGTCAAGGCAGCGGTCGACGAGGCGCTGGCCACGGAGCCAATGCTGTTGATGCCCATGCTCTGTGACAGGTTGACCGAAATGGTCTGACCGGCGTTGGCGCCCACCTGGAAGTTGGCTGTGCCCATCGAACCGTTCAGCACCGACAGACCGTTGAACTGGGTCTGCTGAGCGGTACGGTTGATTTCAGCCAGACGCTGCTGAACTTCCTGATCCAGTGCTGCGCGATCCGAATCCGAGTTCGTCGTATTGGTCGCTTGCACGGCCAGCGTACGGATACGCTGCAGATTGTCGGTGATCGACGACAGAGCACCAGCAGCGGTCTGCACCAGTGAGATACCGTCGTTGGCGTTGCGCTGCGCTTGCGTCAGACCGTTGATCTGCGACGACATGCGATCGGTAATAGCCAGACCGGCGGCATCGTCGGCGGCGCTGTTGATGCGCAGACCGGACGACAGACGCGTGATCGACGTCTGAAGGCTCGACTGCGACGTGCTCAGGTTACGTTGTGCAACCAGCGAGAAGATATTGGTATTGATGACAGATGACATTTAGCCACTCCTTTCCCAAAATTTTTGGCTCCGGCTTAAGCGCCGTAACTTCGGCTCTACAGCCATTCGCCGAAAGCCGCCGTTGTAGGGGATATCGGACGGCCATTGGGAAAATTTAGGGTGATTTCACAAAATGATGTGTCACCCCCCATCGACGGGCCCTGTCGATGTAGGAAAAACGCTAGCGGACCAGTCTACAAAATTCTTCCCCGATCGATCCCGCAAGGAAAGGGGCAATCTGCCGCTTATTCAATCCCTGTAAGGCTTGGAGAGGCGCAGGCGACTGCCTGGCCCCTGTCGCGCGACCGCCAATTCTCGGCAGGTGGCAACGCTTTGAAGGCGCACGAGAAAATTTCTCGCCCGGGTGAGAAAGCGTTGCCGGACGTAACGCTGTCGACGACCGAGGTCGGTTCGGCGGTCCGAAATGCACGTGGCCCGCGTTCGCGGGCCACGTAGTGATCGCTTACTTCTGATGGGGTGGTGCCAGAACGCTCAGGCGCAGAGCGGTCCCATCTCGGCGCTGACCAGGCCGTGTTGCATCACGTAATAGGTGAGTTCGGCGTTGTTGTTCAGGCGCATCTTTTCCAGCAGGCGCGTGCGATACACGCTCACCGTCTTGACCGAGAGCGAAAGCGCATTGGCGATGTCGGTCAGGCGCTTGCCCGAGCCGATCATGCAAAGCGTTTGATATTCCCGGTCGGACAGGCGCTCGTGCGGCGGTTGGTCGGCGTCCGGGCCGAGGTAGTCGGCGAGCGTCTCGGCGACCATCGGGCTGACATACTTGCGGCCCGCGGCGACCTGCCGCACGGCCGAGACCAACTGCTGGGCGTTCGAGCGCTTGCTCAGATAACCGGCCGCGCCGGCCTTGAGGGCCCGAAGCGCGAACTGGCCTTCACCGTACATGCTGAAGATCATGATCGGCAGACGCGGATGTTTGCGTCGCAGGGTCTTGAGGATTTCGAGACCGTTCGTGTCGGGCAGCGAAATGTCGAGCAGGACGATGTCCCACTGGGCGGCGTCGGTCATCTCCAGCGCTTCCGCGCCGCAGTCGGCTTCGCCGACGACCGAGATGCTCCCGCTGTCGGAGAGCAACTGTCGCACGCCCTGACGCACGATGGCGTGGTCGTCGACGATGAGCACTCTGAGCGTCATGATGCGTATCCGTGAAGAGCAAGCGATTCCGGGGCATGATGGCCGGTCGCGGGTGCCGCGGCCGGGGACGACAGAATCTGGTGCCAGGGAAGACGCGCGCTCACGAGCGTCCCCGATCCTTGCGCACTGCCAATACGTATCGTGCCGCCAAGCGCCGTGCAGCGCTCGCGCATCCCAACCAATCCGAAATGTCCCTGCTTGCGACGCGCGCCGCGGACCAAGCCGCAACCGTCGTCGGAAATCGTGAGTTTGAGTGAACGATGACCGCTGTCGAGCGCCACCACTACGCGAGAGGCGTGTGCGTGTCGGGCAACGTTGGTCAACGCTTCCTGCGCAATTCGATATAACGCCAGCACCGCGTCGGGCGTGAGCCTGGCGACGCGCTCGCGCGTCACGTCGTCGCAGCGCCAAATGCAGGTGAGACCGCTTTGTTCGCCAAAGCGACGCAGCCAGGCGCGCAACGACGCGACGAGACCGGCGTCGAGCGCGGGGGGGCGTTGGCGGCAGACGAGGTCATCCGCCGCGTCTTGCGCCGCGTTTGCTGCCTGCTGAATCTGGGTGCAGAGGGACTGCCACTCGGCGGCGTCGGCCGGGGCGCGCGTGGCAAGACGCGCTACCACCAGCTGCAATGCCGTGAGGTGCGCCCCAAGTCCGTCGTGTATCTCCCTGGCCAGGCGCGTGCGCTCGGCTTCGCGAGCGGCGTCTATCGCGTGTGCCTCGGACTGCGCCGGCGCGCGCGAGGCGGACTCGGCGGGCAACGCTGTGTCGCAAGCGGCCGCCGGACCCGATGTCGGCGTCACGGCGCGCGTGTGCAACGCGTCGTCGAGTGACACGCGACGTCTCGCAGCCTGTGCGGCACGATCGACGAGAAACGGCATGGAGGCAAATTCCTGAGAGAAAAAGTCCCGTGCCGCAACTTGCGCGCCGAGACCCCACCGAATTTAACAAACTTTACATTTCGTCACAATTACACGTGGCAAACAAGCACGTGACGGACGTCGAAGCATAACTCTTTGATTTGGATCAAAAAGTATTGGCTTGCTTAAGGGGAATTCTGCGAAGACCCCAAAATATATCAGGGTTTGTCCTAGCGCATGGAGTCGAGCCAGTGTTTCAAACGATTTTTTCAATCTAACCAACGGTAAAGCCTGAGTTTTTCTTGCGAATTCATACGGCTGCGAGTTTCTATCAGGCGGCGGTGCAGGCTTGCGGTGTGCGGTATCGGAGACGTGACGCCGGCAACGTCTTCTAAAGGGCGTTGCGTTCAGCCTCTATCGCGAGCGGTAGCGTCACGGTCACCATCAGACCGCGACCGTCGTCGCCCGACGCCAGCGTCACGGTGCCGTAACTGGCCGCCACGATTTCCTTGACGATGGCCAGCCCCAGCCCGGTGCCGGGCTGACCCGGCGGCGCATTGCGATAGAAGCGCTCGAACACACGCTGCCGCGCCTCGGCCTGGATGCCCGGCCCATCGTCGATCACGCGCAGGCGGGCCATGTCCTGAGGACTGTCGATGGCGACGGTCACGCGACCACCCTCGTGGATATAGCGGATCGCATTGTCGACAAGATTCATGACCATGGCGTGAAACAGCTCGCCATTGCCCTCGACCCACACGTGCGCTTCGGTCGTCTCCAATCCCAGATCGATATGGCGTCGTTGCGCAAGGGCGACGAGTTCCTCGAGCACGGCGGCCGCCACGGCCACCAGATCGACACGCGAGCGCGAGAACGCCGGCGTGTCGGCCGCCTCCGCCTGCGAGAGCAGCAACAGCTTGTTGGTGAGATCGGCCAGCCCTCGACTGCTCGTCTGCATGGCGGCTAGTACGTCGGCCAGCGCCGCGCGATCATCGAGCTGCGCGGCGAACTGCAACTGGGTATCGAGCAGCGTCAGCGGGGTGCGTAGCTGGTGCGCGGCGTCGGCCACGAAGCGCCGCTGCTGCTGCGCCTGTGCCGAGAGCCGCTGGATGCATAGGTTGATGGCGTCGACGATAGGTCGCAGTTCGGTTTGGAGTTGTCCGGCGCGAATGGGCACCAGTTCCTGCGGCGCGCGCCCGGCGACCTCGTCCTTGAGGCGAATGAGCGGATGCAGTTCGACCGTCAGGCCGATGAGCACCAGCAAGGCGGCCAGCGCGGCCATGGCGATCTGGCGGTGCAGCGACGGTTCCCACAACTGCGAGAGCATCGCGTCGTGCGCGTGCATCGTTTCGGCCACCACGACCGCGACCTGATAGGGTGTGCCGGCGTTGTACATCGTGCGCACATAATTGACGGCCCGAAGCGGCTCGCCATTCACGGTGACGCTGAAGTACGCCGGGGTCGTGCCGGAAAAGAGCGGCGGGCGCGGGAAATCCGGCGGGCCGGCGAGCAATTGACCGTCTTCGGTGACGACCTGATAAAACACCCGATCGCGCGCCGGCGACGCGAACAGTTCGAGTGCGGAGGGCGGCACGCTCGCGCGCAGGGCCCCATCGACCCAGGTGAGTTCCCCGGCGATCACTTGCGCCGACGTGAGCAAGGCCCGGTCCTGCACGAGCGCGGCGGTGTCGCGCGCACTGCGATAGGCCTGCCATCCACTCGCGCCGATGTAGAGCGTGAGAGGCAGCATCAGCCACATCAGCAGCCGTACGCGAAGGCTAAGCATCTTTGGCGCGCAGCAGATAGCCCAGGCCGCGCAGCGTCATGATGGCCGCGTGGCTCGTCTCGAGTTTCTTGCGCAGACGATGGATATAGATCTCGATGGCATCGGCGCTCGGTTCGTCGTCGAGACCGAAGACGCCGTCGACGAGGGCGCTTTTGGCAACGGTCTTTCCCTGCTTGCGCATGAGGATTTCGAGCACGGCATGCTCGCGCGACGGCAGCGCGAGCGGCGCACCCGCGATCGTGAACTGTCGCGTGCCCGCGTGATAGGCCAGATCGGCACACACCAGATCCGCGCTCTGTTCGGGCGCATGCCGGCGGGCGAGCGCCTTGACGCGCGCGATCAGCTCGCGCACTTCGAAGGGTTTGACCAGATAGTCGTCGGCCCCCGCACCGAGACAGTCGACCTTTTCGTCGACGGAACCGCTGGCCGTGAGAATGATCACCGGCACATTATTGCGACGCTCACGCAGCCGTCGCAGCACATGCTTGCCGCCGAGCTTGGGCAGCATGAGATCGAGCAGCACCACGTCGTATGTCTCGGTTTGCAGCAGACGGTCGGCGGCGTCGCCGTCGCGCGCGGCGTCGACCGTGAAGTTGTCGTCGCGCAGCATGCGGGCGAGCCAGTGGGCGAGGGTGTCGTTGTCTTCGATCAGCAGCAGTTTCATGACGGCAAAGGCGTAGGGCGACGCAGGCAGCGACGCAGACAGCGACGGCGAGTGTGCCCGCCGAACCGGCGCAAGCCAACAGCGGGTAAACACCCATCGGTTGCGCAAGAAAACCTGCATGGGACGAAAGCTCGATGAAAGCTTCGGTTTTCTACAATTCGCATCAAGGCAAAGGAAACGATTCAGAGGACCGCTGCCTGGGCCCTGTGGCAAACCACAGCGGTCGGCCGGCGCCGCAACGCGACGCTTGAGCCATTATCCCTAAAAACGATGGAGACACCATAATGCGAGCAAGCCATGGCGTGCGTACGCCGAAAGCCTTCGTGAAACCCGTTCTGGCCGCCGTGTTCGGCGCATCGCTGGCGCTGGCCGCCGTGCCGAGTTTCGCCGCCGACAGCGGCAAGATCACGATCATGGTGGGCGGCATCACCAAGATGATTTACCTGCCGGCCAAACTCGCCGAGCAACTCGGATACTTCAAGGACGAAGGGCTGAACGTCGAGCTGCTCTCGCAGCCGGCCGGTGTCGATGCCGAAAACGAATTGCTCGCCGGTGCCGTGCAGGCCGTGGTTGGCTTCTACGATCACTCGATCGACCTGCAAAGCAAGGGCAAGGAAATCGAGGCCATCACGGTCTTCGGTCAGGTGCCCGGCGAAGTCGAGCTGGTCAATGCCAAGAGCCGCGACACCATCAAGAGCATGGCCGACGTCAAGGGCAAGACCCTGGGTGTGACCGGCCTGGGTGCGTCGACCAACTTCCTCACGCAGTACCTCGCGGCCAAGCACGGCATCACCTCGTCGCAATTCTCGGTGCTGCCCGTCGGCGCGGACAACACGTTCATCGCCGCCATCAAGCAGAACCGGATCGACGCCGGCATGACGACCGAGCCGACCGCCTCGCGTCTGATCAACACGGGCGACGCGGCAGTGCTCGTCGACATGCGCACGATGAAGGGCACGGTCGACGCGTTGGGCGGCGCTTACCCGGCGTCGAGCCTGTACGTGCAGCGCGCGTGGGCCGACACGCACAAGGAAGAGGCGACCAAGCTGGCCCGCGCGTTCGTGAAGACGCTCAAGTACATCAACACCCACTCGGCCGCAGAGATCACAGAGAAGATGCCGAAGGACTACTACGCCAACAACAAGGCGCTGTACCTGCAGGCGCTGCAGAACTCGCTGCCGATGTACTCGCCGGACGGCCGCATGCCGAAGGATGGTCCGGAGACGGTGCTCAAGGTGCTCGCCGCGTTCAACCCGAACGTCAAGGGCAAGCACATCGACCTTTCGAAGACCTACACCAACGCGTTTGTCGACGCCGCGAACGTGCCGAAGTAAGCGTTCGATCTCGCGTCACCCTTTGATCCTGTAGTTCCGGCGCGCGCGTCGCTCGACGCGCCGCCACCCGAGCCGCCCGCACCCGACGACCGTCCGGTGTGTGGGCAGACTCACCCCTGAAAAACCGCAACGACACCGTTTGCCCTTCGACGTCACTGAGGAACCGGGCATGACCCAGACCATCACCCCCACTGCGCCGGCGCGCGCTGCGAGCCCTGTCTCGCGCGATACCCCGGCCATCGAATTCGACAACGTGTCGTGCCGCTTCATCTCGGCGGACGGCCACGCCACCATCGCGCTGCGCAACTTCAGCATGTCGGTCGCCCGCGGCGAGTTCGTCGCCATTGTCGGGCCGACCGGCTGCGGCAAATCGACCACGCTGTCGATGATCACCGGCCTGCTGCGCCCGACCGCCGGCAGCGTGCGCGTGATGGGGCAGCCGGTCAACGGCATCGACCCGCGCATTGGCTTCGTGTTCCAGAACGATGCGGTATTCCCGTGGCGCAGCGTGCGCGAGAACGTGGCCGCCGGCCCGCTGTTTCGCGGTCAGTCCAAAGACGCCGCTTACGCGCTGGCCGACCAATGGATCAAGCGTGTGGGCCTGGACAAGTTCGGCGACCACTACCCGCACCAGCTCTCGGGCGGCATGCGCAAGCGCGTGGCGCTGGCACAGACCTTCATCAACAACCCCGAAATCCTGTTGATGGACGAGCCGTTCTCCGCGCTGGACATGCAAACGCGCACGCTCATGCAGGACGAGTTGCTGCAACTGTGGTCGTCAACCTCCGGCTCGGTGGTGTTCGTCACCCACGATCTGGAAGAGGCGATTGCGCTGGCCGATCGCGTGTTCGTGCTCACGGCGCGTCCGGCCACGCTGAAGAATGTGTACACGATCGATCTGCCGCGTCCGCGCGTGATGTCCGAAGTGCGTTACGAGCAGCGCTTCATCGACATTTCGCGCGAGATCTGGGCGGATCTGCGTGACGAAGTGAAGATCGGTTGAAGACGACGCCCCCGCCGGGGCATCGACAATGCATTTGCGGGCCGCGCATCGATGCGCGTGCCCACGCCGTCTGGAGGAGGGCATGAACATGAGTGAACAGGCCATGGTGGCAGGATTCAGTGACGCCGATCTCGCGCGCGAGGAAGCCAGCGCGCAGCGTCGCATCAAACAACGTCGCGCGCTGGTGATTTTTCTGCGCGTGGCCATTCTGGTGATCGGGTTGGGCGGCTGGGAAGTGGGCGCGCGCGTGGGGTGGATCGACCCGTTCTTCTTCTCGCAACCGACTCAAATCGTTGCGCAGATCTATGAATGGTGTGTGGAAGGCACCTCGCAGGGCCCGCTCTGGACGCAGGTGTTCGTCACGCTCGAAGAGACCGTGCTGGGCTTTCTGATCGGCGGCGTGGCGGGTGTGATCTGCGGCATCGTGCTCGGCCGCAACAAGCTGCTCTCGGATGTCTTCAGTCTCTACATTCAGATCGCCAACTCGATTCCGCGCGTGGTGCTCGGGTCGATCTTCGTGATCTCGCTGGGTCTGGGCATGGCCTCGAAGGTGGCGCTTGCCGTGGTGATGGTGTTCTTCGTCGTGTTCGCCAATGCCTTCCAGGGCGTGCGTGAAGCCGACCGCTACATGATCGCGAATGCGCAGATCCTGGGCGCGTCGCGCCGTCAGGTGACGATGTCGGTGGTGATTCCGTCGGCGTTGTCGTGGATTCTCGCCAGCCTGCACGTCAGCTTCGGCTTTGCCCTGGTGGGTGCGGTGGTCGGTGAGTTCCTCGGCTCGAAGCAGGGCATCGGCCTGCTCATCTCGACCGCGCAGGGCGCGTTCAATGCGAGTGGCGTGTTTGCCGCGATGATCGTGCTTGCCGTGGTGGCGCTGGCGGCGGATTACCTGCTGACGTCGCTCGAGAAACGTTTGCTGAAGTGGCGTCCGGCGGCGTTCAGCACCGAGTAATGCCGACGGTCATCGTCTGCGCATAAAACAACGGCGCCATCCATTGCGGATGGCGCCGTTGTCGTTTGGCGTGGGACGCGAGGTCGTCAGATTCCTGAATGCCTCGCGGTGTCCGGGCGTCGTCAGATGTTGAGCTTGCTGACCTTTGTGCCTTCGACGTTCAGGTTGGCCATGAGACCGGCGTTGGTCATCACGATCACTTCGACCGGCGAAGTCGCGGTGTTCAGATCGACCGCGCCGTTCGCGCCGATCTTGACCAGGGCCACGGAGGCGTCGGCCCCCGCCGTCCAGCCGTCGGTGCGCTGGAATTTGTCCAGGGCGTCCTGCGTCATGAACAGGAAGATAATGGCCTTCGACTGCGCACCGATCTGCAGACCGAACGACGCCGTCACCGTGTTGTAGTAGCCCTTCGTGGCGCCGCCCACGCGCAGCGCGCCTTCGCCGTATTGGCCGCCCACGACGAAACCGGCTTGCAGCACCGACGGGAACACGAGCATGCCGCGCGACTTGTTCACCAGTTCGCGCGAGCCCGGTACGGACGCATACATCTTGTCGAGCGCGCCATTCACGGAAGCATCGATCTCACGGCGCTTGTTCGCGTTGGCGCCGGGTGAGCTGTCGCTCTTGCTGGCCTGCGACGGGGTGGTCGTGGTGCAGCCCGACAGCGCGAATGCAGCGGCGGCAACAGCGACGGAAGTCTTCATCAGGAATTCGCGTTTTTGCATTTTCTCCCTCCAGGTAGCGTGTGCCGCTTGCTGAGCAAGGCGGCATGGATCCGGATAAAACGTCGGGCCGATAACGCATTCCACGCGGCGCGCGTCGTGTCGGCCATGAAGCGGATGATGAGAACGATAATTCGGCATCCGACGGATGTGCCTGCGTGAAATCGTGGCAGACAACCCGTCGGCGTGACGACGATTATGCGGCCTCTGACGTTATTGTCAAGAAAATAGGGCAACAAGTTCCGTCAACTTGCAGACATCTCTCGTCAACTTGTAGGTGTTCGCCTACGTGCACTTGCGCATGTATTCTTCCTTGAGCGCTTTGCGCGGGCGGGTGCGTGTAGGAATGTCGACGCGATCGCCGGCGGGCGACTCGACCCGGCGTCCGCGCTGGTAGACCGGCTTGTCCGGCGTGTTGGCGATCTTGTCGGCGAGCGCGCGACACTCGTCGCGCAGTGAGGGCGATCCCGCGCCGGAAGCGCTGGCCTGCGACGCGGCCTGATCGCGCGCGGCTTGCGAGCATTGCTCCGGCGGCAGCGCGCGGCCGACGCTATCGAAACACACGGGCGTCTGTGCCAACGCGCCGCCGCTCACACCAAGCAGTGCGATGACAGTGGAAGCTTGCAGAAAACGTTTGATCGGCGAGTAAGACCGCGCAAGCTCGGCAATGCCAAGCATCGGCGCTGCGACGCCGTTGGGCGTGAATGAAGCGGATGACGCGGATGAGGCGAAGGTTGTGAGGGCCGTGGACATCGGGGACAGCGTAGCGGCGCGGCGTGGCATCGTCGATCTCCTCAAGGGAACCGCGCTGCGGCGCGGGTGCGCCTATTCTGGCATCGCCCCGGCGGGATTGTCGATACCCGCGACGCCATGCCGCGCGGCGCCCATGCCAGGGCGGTCCGTGCGCAATTCCAGCCGATAGCCGACGCCATAGATCGAGCGCACGATTTCCTCGTCGGGCCGGATCGCCTGCAACTTGCGACGCAGGTTCTTGATATGGCTATCGACCGTCCGGTCGGCGACCACGCGGTGATCGTCGTACATGCGATCGAGCAGGTGGGCACGAGGGAAGGTCTTGTCGGGATGGCTGGCGAGCGTCGCCAGCAACCGCAACTCCACCGGCGTGAGTGGCAGTTCGTGCCCGTCAAGCCGTGCGTGATGACGCATTGCGTCGATGACGAGCGCGCGCGGCGGTGCCGCATTCGCAAGACTGCCGGTTCCCTGGGGGCCGGAGGCGGTACCGGCGCCTCTCACTCGGCGCAGAATCGCCTTGACGCGTGCCACGACTTCGCGCGGGCTGAAGGGCTTGCAGATGTAGTCGTCGGCGCCGAGTTCGAGGCCCAGCAGCCGGTCCGTCTCTGCCGCGCGCGCCGTCAGCATGACGACCGGCACCTCGGAGAACTCGCGCACGGCGCGGCAGACTTCGAGGCCGTCCATGCCCGGGAGCATAAGATCTAGCAGCACCAGGCGCGGTTGTGTCGCGCGCACGGCCGGAACCACGTCGCGGCCGTCCGAGAGAATGCGGCAAGGCATGCCGGCCACCCGTAGGTATTCCGCGAGCAACGCGGCGAGCTTGGGCTCGTCTTCGACGATCAGAATCGGGGCGGTGTCGGAGAGGGTCATCGCGTCGGTCGGTGAACTTGGGGCGGAAAGCGGCGTAGGGGTCAATGCGTGCGAAGCGCCCGCCGACGGGGTCGGCGAGGTCGAAGGCATGGGCGAAGGCATGGGCGAAGGGTTCATCACGAGCTCGCAAGGGCGGGGTCATCGAGCCGCGCGGGCCCGAGTCGGCTCGTCGCGCTGGGTGACCAGGCGCATCCGCCGCCGCACGCCCCCCCTGCGGCCGCAGGCGCAGGGCGGTGACGCGGCAGAGCGACCGCGAGTGCGAGACCGCCCAGTGGGGAGTGTCGCGCGGTGATCTGGCCGCCATGCGCTTCGACGATATGTTTGCACAGCGTCAGCCCCAGACCAGCGCCACCGCTTCGCCGGCTGCGCGATGCTTCCACGCGGAACAGGCGCTCGAACAGACGCGGCAGCGCATCGTCCGGCACGCCCGGCGCAGAATCCTCGATCTCCAGACGCAATTGCGTGGCCGTGGCCGACAGATACACGCGCACGGCGCCGCCGCCGTCGGTGTACCGCAGCGAGTTTTCGAGCAGATTGCCCAGCAGTTGCGTCACGCGGTGGAGATCGCCGTTGATGATGAGCGTGTCGTCGGGCAGGTGCACGTTCAGCGCGATGCCCTTGGCGTCGAACCAGTCGCCGAACGCGGCCACGGACGTGGCGACGCGCTCGGTCATGTCGACGGGGGCGAACGCATAGGTCAGTGCGCCGACGTCCGAGAGCGAGAGTTCGTACAGATCGTCGATCAGTTTGGAGAGCTGCGAGATTTCGACGCGCAGCGAGGCGAGGGCGTCTTGCGTGAGTGGGCGTACGCCGTCTTCCATCGCTTCGATTTCCCCGCGCAGGATCGACAGCGGCGTGCGCAGCTCGTGGGAAATGTCCGCGAGCAGGTCGCGGCGCGAGCGGTCGTTGCGGGCGAGCGTGTCGGCCAGGCGGTTCAGATCGACGGCGAGACGGGCGAGCTCGTCGGCACCGGCTGTCGGCGCGCGTACGCTGTAGTCGCCCATCGCCATGCGGTGGGTGGCCTCGAGCAGCGGGGTGACGGGCACGAGCAGACGCCGGGCGAGGTGCAGCGCCACCACACCGAGCAGCGCGACGCCGAGGACCGTCAGATACATCAGGTTGTCGCCGCACAGCCAGCGATGCCCGCCGAGCGCGGCGCGCACGGCGAGTGCCGTGGCCGTCATGGTGATCAGGCCCGTCGCGAAGAGTGCGAGGAAAAGCTTGCGGGTGATGCCGGAGTTCATGCGCTGCGTGGTTGGGCGAACGGTGATGGCGGGAAAGCGCGCCTGACGGGGCGAACCCATGGAGCTCTGCCGACGTTGGCGCGCCATTTTCTCAGCATCGGTGTGGCGCGCGGCGGGCCTCCACAAATTTTCCTCTATTTGTGCTTAGTGCCTGCACCTGCACTCCTTACTATTCCTCTCGACGCTGGCCGCCGTGTCGGCTGCGCCATCGATCAACCGTTCACACTATTCCAAGACGACCGGATCCGGCATCCGGGATCGGCGCGGGGGCGCCTCACCATGTCGAAGCTGTCGATGCTACCGCGCGTTGCGGCGCGCGGTGTTCTCCGGACGCTTGCGCTGCTGGCCGCCACGGGCGCCATGTTGGGGGCCTGCTCCAGCTCGGCGCCGGCGCCCACGCCGATGGGCATGATGCCCATGCCGCGCGTGGCGAACGTGCAGACGGGCGGATCCATCTACCAATCGACCACCGCCACGAACTGGTTCGAGACACCGGTCGCGCATCGCATCGGTGATCTGCTTACGATTGCGGTGTCCGAAAACTCGTCCGGTGGAAACAAGTCGCAGAGCGACATCTCGCGCAACGCGAGCGTGACGGCCAAGAGCGCCAAGGCCAATGGGGCCGATTCCGTGCTGGAGCGCTGGTTCAACATCGGTCAATCGGCCAGTGCCTTCAAGGGCAACGGCAACAACAGTTCGAGCACGGCGCTGGCCGGCACGATTGCGGTGGCGATCGTGGACGTATTGCCGAACGGCGCTTATGTCGTGGGCGGGGAAAAGCAGGTCCTGCAAGGGCGCAATATGGAGACGTTCCGCTTTACCGGCGTCGTCAACAAATTCGACATCTCACCGGGCAATGTGGTCGCGTCGAGCAAGGTGGGGCAGGCCAAGGTGGCGCGCGTGGAGGAGGGGCAGGTCGCCGACGGGAGCAGTGGTGGCTGGCTGCAGGGCATTCTGCTCGGCGTGTCGCCGTTCTGATGAAACGACTGGCGATCGTGCTGATGCTGGCGGCGGCCGCCAGCGCCACCCTGGGCGGGTGCCTCTTCACGACACCGGTGCCGGTGCTCGCTGCGCAGGTGGCCTCCAGCATGGTGTCGACGGGCGTGATGCTGTCGGATCAACTGCCGTCCATCGTGCCGCCGACGACGCCTGCCGCACCGGAGCTGCTCTCGCACAATGTGTGTATCGAGCTGGCGCCCGACGGCATTTCCGATCTGCTGCCGGCGATACAGGGTCGCCTGCGCGCTTATGGCATCGTGAGCACGATCTACAGCCCGGGCACCTGGCCGACGGGCTGCGTGGTGCTCAATTACTCGGTGCGCCGCGCCTGGCGCGATGCTCTGTGGGGCAACACGCCGAGCGAATACCTGGCCTATGCAACGCTGACGCTCAGCCGCAACGGGTCAGTGATCAATACGGTGTACTTCGACGGTCGATCGCGTACGGTCGAATCGTGGTCGGCGTCAAACTCGCGCATCGCGCAGCTGGTTGACCGGCTGGTGGTGTTTTGAGCGATCAAGGGGCGGCGACAAGCGTCATCCGCGCAAGGGCGTTCAGAACCGGTAACTCACCTTCAGACTCCCCGCCTGCGACGATGCGCGTGCCGTATTGACGAGCGCATCGTAAGCGAGCGAGATATCCAGGTGCTTGGCCAGTGTCACGCCGACGCTGGCGCCGAGCGTCAGGAAGCCGCGCGGCAAATCCGCACCCGATGCGACGAAGGCCGTACCGTCCTGCGAGGCCACGGTGATCACCCGGGCGACATCGAGCAGTTCGTGCGCGTACGCCACGCGGAACTGGACGTTCACGGGGCGCGTTGCGTCGCCGAACGCCTTGTCGAGCGTCACACCGACAAACGGTTGCAGGCTCCGCGTGTTGTCCGTGCCAACGCGCAGATTCTGTCCGCCCGCACCGCTTTCGTCGAAGCCGTTCGCGTGGAAGTAGGCGTAGCGCAGGCCGGCTCGAGGCGTCACGACAATGCCCGCGATCGCCATCGGTGCACTCGCCTGCGCCGCCGCCGTCAATTCCTGCCCGATATGATCGCCCTCGGCCGTGCCGATGCCCGCGAACGGACGTTTCTGCGACAGGAAGTGAAGGCCGTAACCGACAGTGGCGGCAACATCGACCGCGCCCATCTCACGGCTTGCATACGCGGCAAGGCGCAGCGTGTCCCGTGTGCCTGAGCTCGCCGTGCCCTGTTCCGAAAGATCGGCATGGGAATAGCCGCCCGCCAGCCCAAACATGACGCGTTCTTCGTGCCGTTCCGCGCCAGCAAGGAAGCCGTATTGATTCTCCTGAAAGCCAGACTGAGCGCCCGAGCCGTTCACACGTGCGTGCAATCCGGTGGCCGTGGCCCAGACGGGCGAGGTACGCGGCGCCGCGTCGCCGGTGGCAAGCCCTGTATCCACGGCGCGTCGCGTGGCTTGATCGAGAAGCGCCGCGGCCGTCGACTGCGCATTCGCCAGCGCCGCCGTGCCCAGCGCGGTGTAGACGCTCGTGTTTTTCGGCGCAATCACGATTGCGCCCGAGCTCCCGGGATCGCTGACGGACGGATCGACCAGCGACAGGATGACATCGTTCGCACCATAGGCGACCGACGATTGCAGGCTGCCAAGATTGGCGCCTGCCGCCTGCGCGCCGGTGACCGAAGAGAAGCGACCGTTGACGCCATTCGCCGCGGTCACCACCGTATAGCGTGTTGCCTGGTACGTGCCGGGATCGTACGTAATCGCCAGCACCCCGTTCAGCGTCGCGCTTCCCGATACCTTGAGCTGCGACGCCGCCGTCGGACTCACCTCGATCGCCAACGTTGCATTGGACGCCTGTGTGTAGTTTCCACTGATGCGCAACGTGCCGATGGAGCCTCCCGGCGCCACGATGCCGCCGTTGGTCACGCTGCCGATAATCGTGCCGTGCCCCGCGCAACGTCCCTTGTGCGCCGACGGCCACGTCGCCGCCCAGTGAGGCGGTATCGTGGTTGGCGTCGCCGACTTCGAGCGTGCCCGCCGCAACGCTCGTCGTCCCCGTGAAGGCCGTGCTCGCGCCATTGAGAACGAGCATGCCGCTGCCGAGCTTGGTGAAGGTCCCGCTGCCCGCAAGGTCGCCGGCATACGTACTGTTGCCTGAGGTGTCGACGCTCAGCGAATTCGCCCCCATGAGCAGACGCGTGCCCGCCACGCCGCTTAATCCCGAGACCGCTTGCGTACCCGCAGCAGACATATCGAACGTCGCGCCGCTGCCCAGCATCGCAAGGCTCGTCACCGAAGACAATTGGCCGGCGCCTGTCAATGCCAGTGTGCCTCCATTGATCGTGGTCGCGCCGGTGTAGACGTTTGCGGCCGAGAGCGTCTGGGTGCCGCCATTCAATGTCAGTCCACCGGAGCCGCCGATGCTGCCGGAGAAGACGCCCGAGGCGTTCGTGAGCGTAAGGGTGCGGGCCCCGAGCGCGACCGACCCACTGCCGGCGATGCCCGTGAGCGACGCGCCGTTTGTCGTTGCAGAAATGTCGAGCGCGCCGTTATTGGTCACGCCACTCGATGCTGCGACACTGCCGCCGCCGCTGAGCTTGAGCGTGGCACCGCTGTCGACCACGGTCGCGCCGGTGTAGGTGCTGGTGCCTGTCAGCGTCTGGGTGCCGGCGGCCAGGCGAACGCCGCCCGTGCCGTCGATGATGCCGTCGAACGTGCCGGTCGCGTTGGTGAGCGACAGTGACTGTGCGCCAAGCCGCACCGTACCCGCGCCTGAAAGCGCCTTGATAGACGTCCCCGACGTGACGGCGGATATATCGAGCACCGAATTCAGCACGACGCCGGACGACGCCGCGATGCTGCCGCTTCCCGCCAGGGCGAGTGTGCCATTGCTGATCGTGGTCGCCCCCGTATACGTGTTGGTGCCCGAAATCGTCAACGTGTTGCCGCCCACGACACTGAGCGAGCCAGCCCCGGAAATCACGCCCGACATCGTCAAGCCGGTCGACGCCGTGGAGACGGTCGCGCGCGACGCCGCGTCGCTCAGAATGACATCGTTGTTCAGTGTCAGCCCTGTGTTGCTTGCGGCAATGGTGGCCGTCGCCCCCGCGTCGAAGAGCAGCGTTCCGAGGATCGAGGAGCCTGTCAGCAGATTCAGCGAATTGTCCGTGCCGCCAAACTCGATCGCCGCGGCTCGGGTCCCACCTGGGCCGGTCAGCGCACCCATGATGAGACCTGCGTTCGTGATCGAATCCATGCCACGCGTCACCACGCCGACACCGCCCCCGATGCCCATACCGCCCGAGATCGTTCCGGTATTGGCGAGGGAATTGCGGGTTTGGGCAAGATCGACGCCAGTGCCCCCGGCGCCGCCTGCGGCGGACCCCGAGGCGCCCGCGCCCGCGGCCCCGCCTGCGCCGCCCGTGATCGTGCCGGTGTTGACGATGGACGCGCTGCCGCCGAGCGAGAGCAGGCCGTCGCCGCCAGCGCCGCCGCCGCCGCTGAACCCACCGGAACCCCCGGTGCCGCCAACGCCCCCGGTAATCGTCCCGTTGTTGGTGATCGTTGCTGCGACCCCGGCCGAGGTGAGTCCGCTACCCCCGCCGCCACCGCCCCCGCCGTTGCCGTTCACGCCGTTGGTGGTGTTTCCCCCGTTGCCCCCGGCCCCTCCCGTGATCGCTGCCGCTACTGCAACGGTGATGTTGCTGCCAAGGTAATAAAGGCCGGTGTTGCCGCCGTTCCCACCGCTTCCGAAGTTGGTTCCGTCCGGTCCCGTGTTGCCGGCGTCGCCCGTCATGGGGGCGTTGATGACGATGTTGCTGGAGGCGATCACTTGCGCGGGACCGTTGGCTGTCGCGGCAGCGACGTCTCCGGTTGCGCCCGCGCCGCCGGTACCGAGGGCCCCCCAGCTTCCCGGGTCCTGTACGGTCACGGTGCTGGCGTCGAGGTGGCTGGAGCCGCCGCCCTGGCCATTTCCGGTACCGCCCGCGCCGCTTCGACCGGGGAAACCGTCGCCACCCGGTGCACCGCAGCCGCTGGTGTCGCTGGGGGTGCAGGCGGCGGCCCAGACAGGGGCTGCAGCCCCGGCGAGGGCCAGCGCAATGGCCGTGCTCCCGACCGTTCGAATGAACCCCTTACCCGTCGGTCCTCGGGCTGGACCTCGCGCCGGCACAAAGCCGAAATCGGAAGCCGAAGACGTCAGCGACGTCGTAGTGGCGAGCTGCGCCTGACGGGCTGCGCGCCCGAGTTTGCCTTGGACCACGAATAATCTCTCGCATCGCGCCGTGCATGGCGACCGGTGACCGAGAAGCTACGGCCTTTCCCCCGCACTACGGCAGACATGGGACGCCAATGCTCAGGAAGACCGCGCCTATTTCGATGGATGAGCATCGGTGCGTGCGCTATTTGAGTGCGCATAGGACACCGAATGTAATACAAAGTAAGGTAACTCGCTATAAGGGTGACGTATCCCTGCGACGGTGTCCCGCGGTGAAGTGGGCGGTGAGGCTTCAGGCGGCCAGGTGGCGGTTCGCACCTATTTTGGCCATCATTGTTTGAACATGAAGCTTCCAATGCCTTCCATTCTGATGCCGGACGGCATTTCTGATCGGTTGCCGGCGATACAGGGACGCTTGGGCGCCTATGGCATCGCGAGACGGGTCTACCGCCCGGGCACTTGGCCGACGGGCCGCATGGCGCTCAATGACTCGGTGCCACGCGCCTGGCGCAACGGGTAGACCGGCGGGTGGTGTTTTGAATGCGGTGGGGCGAAGGCCGACAGTTCCTAGCAGAAACCCTGATCAGCAAGTGGCTTGACAGCGAAAATTTGTTCATCGATGGTATACAGAATACTGAAACGGCTTTTCCATCATGACGAATCCAACAGTCGAATGCCCGGACGACCAGACCGCATCACGACACTCGCCCGGCGCTCCCCAATGGCATTGGGTAACGGCGACAGCGGTGCAGGAGGCATTGCGGCGTCGCGAGGTCACGTCGGAGGCGCTCGTCGCCGCGTGTGAAGCGGCCGTGCGCCGTTCGAATCCGACGCTCAACGCGGTGGTGGTCAGCGACTTCGAGCGAGCGTACGCGGTCGCAAGTCAGCGGGATAAGGAGTTGAGCGCTGGTCTGGTCCGGGGGCCTTTGCACGGCGTCCCGTTCACGATCAAGGAGTCGTTTGACGTCAAGGGGTGGCCGACCACTGTCGGCGATCCGGCATTCACGAATAATATTGCGGCGCAACATGCGAGCGTCGTTCAACGGCTGACGGATGCCGGTGCGATCTTGCTGGGCAAGACCAATGTGCCGATCTTCCTGCGCGACTGGCAGAGCTACAACGACGTCTACGGTACCACGCGCAATCCTCACGATTTACGACGCACGCCGGGCGGTTCGTCGGGCGGCAGCGCCGCCGCGGTCTCCACGGGCATGTCTTTCTTCGATGTCGGCTCCGACATCGGCTCGTCGATTCGCAACCCTGCCCACTACTGCGGCATCTTCTCGCACAAGAGCACGCACGGTCTCGTGCCCCTCGACGGGCATGGCTTGCCGGGTGGTGTGGCGTTCCCGGATATTAACGTGGCAGGCCCGCTGGCACGTAGCGCGGACGACCTTGAAGTGGTGCTGTCAGCCATCGCCGGGCCGCCGGCAGAGGCGGCCTGCGCCGTACGCTTCGAACTGCCCCGCTGTCACGCCACCGACCTGCGCCAGATTCGCTTCGGTGTTCTGCCGAATCACCCGATTGCCGACGTCGACGCCGAGGTGGAGCAGGCCATTGTGCGCCTCGGACAAGATCTTGAGCACCGTGGCGCGCAGGTGCTGTGGAATGCCCGCCCATCGCTGGATGCGGCCGAACTGATGCGTGTGTATACATTGATGCTGCGGGCATCGACGTGCGGCTATCTGGGCGACGAGGCATTCGAAGCCGCCGTGACGGCGGCCGGTCAGGCTCCGGCGGACGACATGGGTTATGCGTCTCTTCAGTACGTGGGGGCGGCCATGCGGCATCGCGACTGGCTCAGATTGCAGCCGCTACGAGAGCGTTTCGCGGCCGCGTGGCGCGAATTGTTCGAGCGTGTGGACGTGCTGCTGTGCCCCGTGGCGGCCACGCCCGCGTTCGTGCTGAACGAGGAGGGCGCGCCTTGGCAACGCACGCTGGACGTCAACGGGCGCGCGCAGCCGCTCACGACGCAACTTTTCTGGGCCGGGCATTCCGGCTTGTGCGGCTTGCCTTCGACCGTGGCGCCCGCAGGGCGCACGGCACAAGGGCTGCCTGTGGGCGTACAGATCGTGGCGCCGCTGTATCACGACCTGCGCTCGATCCATGTAGCCAGATTGCTTGAGGCCGCCGGCTACGCCTTCGTACCACCTGCCTGACCTTCCCTACGAAACCCACGACCCTCCAAGGAGGACACCTTCATGTCCTGGCTCAGTTCACTATCGAGAAACGAGAAGCGCGCCCTTGCGGGCACGTTCATCGGCCATACGGTCGATGTCTACGACTTCATGATCTATTCCTTCCTCATCCCCGTGCTGCTCACAACGTGGGGCATGAGCAAGGCAACGGCAGGCGGCATCGTCACCTATACGTTGATCGCCTCGCTCGTGGGCGCAATCGGTGCGGGCCTACTGGCGGATCGCTATGGTCGCGTGCGTATCCTGCGCTGGACCATCGCGATTTTCGCGCTGGCGTGCTTTGGCTGCGGTCTGACCCACTCGCCCACGCAACTGACCATCATGCGCGTCGTCCAGGGCCTGGGTTTCGGCGGCGAATCGTCGCTGTGCATGGTGCTGGTCATGGAGACGATCCGCAATCCGGCCCATCGCGGCAAGTTCTCGGGCTTCACGGCGAGCAGCTATTCGTTCGGCTGGGCCTTGGCGGCACTCGCTTACAGCGCGATCTTCAACTGGCTCCCGCCAGAGACCGCCTGGCGTGTGTGCCTGTTCATCGGCGTGGCACCGGCCGTGATGGTGTTTTGGCTGCGCCGGAATCTGGAAGAGCCGGAGGCCTTTACCCGCTCGATGGCCGAGCGCCGTCAGACCAGCCCGCTCAAGACGATCCGCGGCGTGTTCAGCGGCGGCCTTGCGGCCCGCACGCTCTGGTGCAGTCTGCTCTCGGGCGGCATGCTCGGCTCGTACTACGCGATCGCCACCTGGATGCCGACCTGGCTCAAGACTGAACGCGGACTGTCGGTGACGGGCACGGGCCTGTGGCTGGCCATCACCATCGGCGGCTCCATCGTGGGCTATGCCGTGGGCGCCTGGGCGACCGACAGGCTGGGGCGTCGCCCGACCTACATCCTGTTCGCCGTCGGTGCGTTCGTGATGAGCATCGCTTACATGCTGATTCCGGCGCCGGTGCCCGTGATGATGGTGCTGGGCTTCCTGATGGGCGTGTTGATGCAAGGAACGTTCGCCGGGGTAGCGGCAACGATCTCGGAGACATATCCCCATGAGATTCGCGCCACCGGCTATGGCGTGGCATACAACGCAGGGCGCGTCATCGGCTCGGTATTCCCGTTCATCGCCGGTTGGCTCGCCAGCGGTCACACGACGCTCACGCTCGCCATCCCCATTGTGGCCGCTGTCGGCTATGGACTCGTCATCATTGCGGCCATCATGCTGCCCGAGACCAACGGTATCAAGCTCGACGCCATCGAACCGGTGAACGCAAGCAACGACGATTCGCGCACCATTCACACCGCCGTATCGGGCGCCATCGGCCGCGCAGCCGACTGACCGCTTTCCTGTTTCTGCGGTCGTCCCGCACATGCAATTTGTTGTATTGGCATTTCCGTCAAAACGGTATACAGTGTACCGAAATTACAAATCACCCTCGCTTCTTCCCATCACAAAATCGGGGGGCGAGGGATCCACCTGGAACCAAGGAGTCAGACATGGCCGAACTGATGGACCGCGAAACCTTCCGCGCGGCACTCGAAGAAGCAATCAAGGGCAAGAGCGCGAACAAGGCACCGTTCAGCATCGCGTGGGCAAGCGGCAAACTATCGCGGGCGCACCTTGCTCGCTGGGCGGAGAACCACTATCACTATGTCGGGCCGTTCGCCGATTACCTCGGCTATCTGTACGCCCGTACGCCAGACCACATGACCGAGGCGAAGGACTTCCTGCTCGCGAACATGTACGAAGAGGAGATTGGCGGTGATCGCCACACCGACCTGTTGATCCGCTTCGCCGAAGCGTGCGGCACGACGCGCGAGCGCGTCGTCGACCCGGACAACATGTCGCCGACGACGCGCGGACTGCAAAGCTGGTGTTACGCGGTCGCCATGCGTGAAGATCCGGTGGTGGCGGTGGCCGGGCTGGTCGTCGGTCTGGAATCACAAGTGCCGTCGATCTATCGCAAACAGACGCCCACGCTGCGCGATACATACAAGTTCACGGACGAGGAAGTCGAGTTCTTCGATTTGCACATCGTCTCCGACGAGATTCATGGCGAGCGTGGTTACCAGATCGTGCTGGAGAACGCGAACACGCCCGAATTGCAGCGGCGCTGCCTGAAGATCTGCGAGATCGGTGCGCAGATGCGCCTGCTGTATACGACCGCGCTGTACTACGACTACGTCGAGAAGGAAGTGTCGCTGCCTGAGCTGGGATTGGCCGCCTGAACGACGTTCTGCCGCGCCGCCGCCCTCGACAGCAAGTCGCCAAACGGATCTTGCGGTGGCGCGGGTGTTGAAGACCTCTTGCAGGACGCAGCTTTCATGACGACCGTTCCGACTTTTCTGAACTATATCGACGGCGAATGGTGCGCGAGCCGCTCGGGCGCCACGTTCCAGAACCTGAACCCGGCCGACACGCGCGACGTCGTCGGCCATTTCCAGGCGTCGGGCGAAGCCGATGCGCAAGCCGCCGTGCGCGCCGCCGCCTCGGCATTCCCTTCCTGGAAGCGTCTGTCGGCGGGCGCTCGCGCCAGGATACTGCTCGACGCCGCCGGCTATCTCGAACGCCACGCCGAGCGCTTCGGCGAAGAACTCACGCGCGAGGAGGGCAAGCAGAAGGCGCTTGCCAAGGACGAGTTCCTGCGCGCGGCGCAGACGCTGCGCTACTACGCCATCGAGGCGCAATCCTACGGCGGCGAAACGTTTCCAAACGACGACAATGACATGACGGTATACACGGTGCGCGAACCGCTGGGTGTCGTTACTGTGATCTCGCCCTGGAATTTCCCTGTCTCGATCCCCGCACGAAAGATCGCCCCGGCGCTGGTGTGCGGCAACACGGTGGTGTTCAAGCCGGCATCCGATGCACCGTTAAGCGGATTGCGTCTGGCCGAAGCGTTTGTGGAAGCCGGCATCCCGAAGGGCGTGTTGAATTTCGTGACGGGCAGCGCTTCGGCCGTCGGTCCGACGCTGGTCGGCGCGCGCGAAGTACGAGCCATTTCCTTCACCGGCTCGACATCGGCCGGCGAGCAGATTCACCGAGCCGCGTCGCTGTCCACCCGCACCCAGATGGAGCTTGGGGGGAAGAACCCGCTGATCGTGCTCGACGTCGGCGATATCGATCGTGCCGTCGATCTGACCATCAAGGGCGGCTTCTCCCTCACGGGGCAAGCATGTACCGGCACCAGCCGGGTACTCGTCGCCCGCGCGATTCGCGCGATGTTCGTCGAGCGGCTCGCCGCCAGGACGGCGACACTCAAGATTGGCAACGGCATGCAACCGGGCATCGATATCGGACCGCTTGCCACAAAGAAGCAGTTGAGCACGGTGCTCGACTACATTGCGATCGGCAAACAGGAGGCCACGCTGGTGTGCGGCGGCGAGCCACTCACGCACGACGCCTATGCCCACGGATATTTCATCACCCCGGCGATCTTCGCAGACGTGCCGCGCGACGCGCGAATTGCACGAGAAGAGATCTTCGGTCCGGTCATTGCGGTGATCGACGTCGATGGTTATGAAGACGCCATCGCTGTGGCCAACGACAGCGACTACGGATTGGCTGCGTCGCTCGTGACGCAGAACGCCCGACTGATGCATCGGTTCGCCAGCGACATCGAAGCCGGCACCGTCAAGATCAACCGCACGACCACGGGCAATCTCATCAACGCGCCGTTCGGCGGTCTCAAGCAGTCGAGCACCGCGACGTTCCGGGAGTCCGGGCGCGATGGCCTCGAGTTCTATCTCCAGATCAAGACCGTGTATCGCGGTGCTTAATGCAAGCCGCGCACGTGTTCTCGTCAACTTATTCCCTCTAACATGAAACCCTTCTTCAAACTTGAACTTGCCGAAGCCCGCCACATGATCGCCGCGGCCATCGGGCGCTCGCAGGAAATCGGTGTCCTCGAATCCGTCTGCGTGGTCGACGAAGGCGGCTTCCCGCTCGCGCTCGAACGCATGGACGGCGGGCGCATCACCGGACCGCAAATTGCCTGGAACAAAGCATTCACGGCTGCCGGGCACAAGCGCTCAACGCATCTGTTCACCACGCCGCCGAATGGCCCGGCACTGCCTGGCAATGAAGCTTTCGGTATTCAGTGGAGCTTCGAGGGGCGCTTCGCGGCGTTTGTCGGGGGCTTTCCCATCGTGGTCGACAAGCAAGTGGTCGGTGGCATCGGCTTGTCGGGCGGCAACGGCGAACAAGATACGCAGGCCGGGCTGGCCGGGCTCGCGGCACTGCAGGCGCTGCTGCGCGAGAGCGGCAGAGAAGTGCTCGTGCAACCCGACATCAAGCTTTGACGGAGACGCGCGCCGTGAGCTATCGAATCACATGGATAGAGGCTCAGTGCAGCTTCGAGGCGACATCCGACGAAACTGTCCTCGAGGCAGCCCGGCGCGCGGGTGTCGTGCTGCCGTCCGAGTGTGAGTTCGGGGGGTGCGGGACCTGCCGGGTCAAGCTCGCGCAGGGGCAGGTGGAATATGACGAGATGCCGGACGCCCTTTCGCAGGACGAGGCCGACGCGGGCTACGCACTGCTGTGTCAGGCCCGCGCGTGCGCCGATCTGACGATCAGCACCGAGAGATTGCTCGATGCGCCCGCACCGGCGCAGCGACGTCAGGTGAGCGTTGTGCGCACGGAGCCGCTCGGGCCGGACGTTACGCGGCTGGTGCTGGCGTCGCGCGAGAGGGCGCCTTGGGTGTTCCGTCCCGGTCAGTATCTGAACGTGTTGCTCGGCGACACAGGGCCGCGCAGCTTCTCCATGGCGTGTGCGCCCCAAGCGGGTGACAGGCCAGGGGAAGTCGAGTTCCACATCCGCAGCATCGAGGGCGGATATTTCACCCAGACGCGTTTGAGCAAACTCCGTCCCGGCGACACGCTCGACGTGGAAGTGCCGTTAGGCGGGTTCGGTTATCACGAAGACGACTATCGGCCCATCGTGATGGTCGCCACGGGTACGGGCATCGCGCCGCTGCGCAGCATGCTGGCACAGATGCTCGCAAGTGGTGCGCCACCCATCGACCTGTATTGGGGCGGACGTACGCAAGCGGCGCTCTACCTCCACGACGAGCTGACCGCGCTCGCGAATCAGCACGACGACTTCCGCTACGTCCCGGTGTTGTCGCGTGCGGATGATAACTGGGCGGGGGCACGAGGTTATGTGCAGGACGCCGTGCTCGCCGATCATCCCGACCTTTCCGAGCACTCGGTGTATCTGTGCGGCTCACCGGTGATGATTGCCGAGGCGAAAACGACGTTCGTTGCCAACGGGGCCAGCGTACGTTACGTGTATGCAGACAGCTTCACGTTCCAGCATCCCGCGCGGGAAGACGCGGCCGCCTGAGTCGACTGAAGCGATTGCAGAGGGCGCGACGGGGCGGGGGGGCCGTCTGCCCTCTTGTCATTTGATGCGTCAGGCGCCGCGCTCGATGAATGTCTTGTAGGCGAGGGCAGCGAGTGCCACGTCCTGCAAACCGAAGCCAACGGCCTTGTAGACGACGATCTCGTCATCACGTTGGCGTCCAGGCGTCAGGCCTTCAAGAACATCACCCAGCTCGGCCACCCCGTTCCAGTCCACCAGTCCCGGAGCAGCCAGCATCAGGTCACCGGCTTCTTCTCGCGCCTGTTCTCGCAGTTCCACAACGATTCGGGCTGCGCGGGCGAGCGTGTTGTCATCGGTCTCGCGCGTGTGCGGCAGACTCGAACCGATGGCGGCGACGAACGCACCGGGGCAGAGCGCGTGGCCGTCGAAGAGCGGTGTGCTCGAGCGGGTGGCCGTGATGACGACGTCGGCACCGTCGAGCGCTTCGTCGGTCGTCACGGCGCTGGCCGTCACACCTTGCGCACCATAGGTCGCATCAAGCGATGCCGCAAGCGCCGCATCGCCCTCGATCCCGACGATGCGTAACGTCTTGATATCGGTGAACTGTGCCAATGCGTGCGCGTGTGCCGCGCCCTGAACGCCGGTCCCGAAAATGGCCGCGGTGTGTGCACCGCGACGCGCCAGCGCGCGTACGGCGAGCATCGTGGTCGCGGCGGTGCGCAGTCGGGTGATGGCATTGGCGTCCAGCGTGGCAAGACACGCGCCGTCAGAGGCGCGGAACAATACGATCACGAAATTGAACTGCCCGCGAAGGGTGGTGTAGACCTTGGCCCCGGCAACGTCGGCGCCGGGAAGCACCGCGCCGAGTGTGGAGAGTTTGGTGCCACGGGCTTCGGTGCGCACACGGCGTTGCACTGCCGCGGCCCCGCGAGCCAGCTCACGAAAAGCGCTCTCCAGTGCGGGAATGGCTTGTGCGAAGCCGATCAGCTTGTCGATCTGTGCGTCGGTCAAATGGATCATCAGGCGAGGTCCAGAGTGTTGATAAACATTTACGGTATACGGTATACTATTTATAAGGAGTGCTCAAACATCTTCGCCGATCATTCCGTGGAAGCCGCCAATCTACGATCGGCCGACAACATCGGGATTGGTTTTATTTTGATGTCGGTATACAGTATCCATTAATGCGCCGCACGACGGTGAATCCCGCCGGTACAAGGTGCGCGGCAGGGGGGGAGGAGGATGCATGCCAGTCGTCGTATTTCGTAGGAACGGGCAGACGTACCAGGACGAGGTAAAAGCCAATACCAACTTGGTGGTCCGGGCGGGCATCAAGCAGTTCCCGTTCCCCCATTTGCGTTATGAGTGCGGTATGGGCAAGTGCGCGCGCTGCGCCTGCCGGGTGCTGTCGGGCAGCGAACATTTGCCTGCACCGAACTGGAAAGAGAAGAAGCAACTGGGCAATCGGCTCGACGAGGGCTTCCGTCTCGCCTGTCAGTTGTGGATAGCGCAGGACATCGAACTGGCGCAGGACGACGAGCTGCCGGCGGCGCTCTGATCGCCGCGCATTGCCAAGCAGCGCGTAACGAGGAAAGCGAATGTACATCGTACTTACCAGCCGTCCGGGCCAATACCGCAGCGAGCCGACCCCCGGCATCACGCCGGTCGAGACTCACGACTACTTCTATGGTGCACGGCACGTCGCGGCATTTGTCATCGCCAGACTTGACGGACAGTCGCGCGTGAAGATCGTTGACGAGATGGACTCGAGCGGCACAAACCTGGTGCCCACGAAGTTCTTCGAGAAGTACGAGAGCGCACACGAGGCGGTAGCTTCACTCGAATCGCTGGTCCGGCACGATCACGCTAAGTCGCGGCTCAGCCGCCGAGATCCAGAGACACCGGCAAACGATAGGGTTCAGATCACGTTCATCACGAATGGCGGGA
Organism: Pandoraea cepalis; assembly: GCF_902459665.1. Lineage (GTDB taxonomy): Bacteria > Pseudomonadota > Gammaproteobacteria > Burkholderiales > Burkholderiaceae > Pandoraea > Pandoraea cepalis. The sequence goes on from NZ_CABPSL010000018.1 coordinate 101,864, forward strand.
AGACAGTCGAGGCGCCGCCCAACAGCAATTTGCTGCGTGTCTCGCTTCGGGAAAAGGGCGGGATTCCGTTCAAATGCGGCGGTGGCCTGTGCGGCACATGCCGTTGTCGTGTGGAGGCGGGGCGTGAGCATACCGATGACGTCAAGCAAAAGGAGCGGCGGCATTTGAGTCCCGAGGAGCTTGCCAACGGTTACCGCATGGCCTGTCAGACGTTCATCAACGGCAACGTGAGCGTCTCATGGTAATCGCGCTCAACCACGCCGATCCCATGATCGAGCCCTTCTCCGCCCTGCCGGCCGGGCAGCGGCGGCTAATGCTCGATCTCGGTCCACGCTGGAACGATGACATCGTGGCGCATCGACAGGCGGTGATCGACTGCTACACGCCGATTCTGGCCACGGCGCCCAAGAGTCCGCACGTCGAGCGGAACGTGGCGTACGGCGAGCATTCGCGTCAGGTGATGGACATTTTTGCGCCCGTGGCGGCGCCCGGGGAAAGCGGGTCGGCGCTGCGTGAGGCGGTGCTGTTCATTCATGGTGGCGCCTTCGTGCGGGGCAACAAGAGCGTGAATGGCGAGGTGTACGACAATGTCTGCCATTGGTTCGCCCGGCAGGGCAAGGTCGCGATCAACGTCGAGTACCGGCTGGCCGACGAGGCGCCTTGGCCGGGCGGCGCGCAGGATGTCGCGCAAGCCATCGCTTGGGTGCATGCCAAAGCGGCGCAGTTGAGAATCGATCCGTCGCGCATCTTCCTGATCGGTCACTCGGCGGGTGGCACGCATGCCGCAAGTTGCCTTTTCGATCCGGCACTGACCGGATCGACCCCCGGGCTGAACGAGAAGGTCGCGGGGCTGGTATTGGTCAGCGCGCGACTGTTCGCTGATGCCAACCCGCGCAATCCGAACGCGGGTCCCGTGCGGGCGTACTTCGGCGCCGATGAAAGCCTTTATGCCGAACGGTCACCGCTGACTCACGGTGCGCGCCATACCGTACCGACGATGATTGCCATCGCCGAATACGAAAACAGGTTTCTCGACGACTACGGCGCGGCGTTTTTCCAGACACTGCTGCGTGCGCGAGGCGTGGCACCGCGATTCGTTCAGATGCGCTGCCACAATCACACATCGATCGTCGCGCATTTCAACTCGGGCGAGGACTGGCTCGGGCGCGAGATACTCGCGTTCATCGCATCTGTGCCCAATGCGCCGCATAGCGCTTGAGCGGGGCAGGCCGTTGACCCTGCGCAACGATAACGTCTCCGGGTTCGTGTACAGTCTACAAAAAGCCGTCGCTGCTATAGAATGCGGCGGTCATTGAGGCGTCGTGGAACGGGGAAATGCTTGTCCACTGGCGCGGAACGGTCGCTTAGTGGAGATTGGAATTATGGTGCGGGGAGCCACAGGGGCAAACGGTCGCGAGCCGATCATGCACCAGCAGTTGTCGGATCTGGTGATTGCCCGTTTGCGCGAGTCCATCACTTCGGGCGCCTACAGGCCCGGCGACCGCCTCGTCGAAGGCCGGATCGCACAGGAGCTCGATGTGTCGCGGGTACCGGTACGCGAAGCGCTGCGGGCGCTGGCGGTTGAGGGACTGGTGGAAGTTCGCCCTCGTCACGGTGCTGTCGTCGCATCGTTCGATCCGGCTGCGGCGCGCGAACTGGTACAGATTCGGGCCACGCTCGAAGGGCTGAATGCGCGTCTTGCGGCGGAGCACTGTACGCCCGAGCTCGTCAAGCGCATCGAGAAAGTGCTTCAGGCGGGCAACGCCAAGGTTGCCGCTGGCGAAACATCAGGCTTGCTCGAACTGAACGCGCAATTCCATGACTTGCTATATTCCGCGGGTGCCAACGCCATGCTCGCCGAGTTGATGCGCTCGATGCGCGACCGCTCGCGCATGCTGTTCGTGAATGCCAGTGACGAAGAAGTGCGCGTCACATGGGAAGAGCACGCCGCCATTCTGCGCGCCGTGCAGGCCGGCGATGCGGCATTTGCCGCGCTGCTCGCCGAGCGTCACGTCACACGCGCGGCTCAGTATTATCTCGATAACATCGCTCGCTGATCTGCGAGCGCGCGCCTGCACCAGTAACGCCGCCTCGCGCTCAGCCTACTGGCAACGTCGGCAATCACCCGGGCGCATTGTTCAGTTTGGCGATGTCCACTCTGCACATGCGCAGAATCCGGCGCCGTGTGGAGCGTCGTCGGAAAACGCTCGTATGTGCGTGTGCTTATTGGCGCGCCCGACTGGAATCGAACCAGTGACCCTCGGCTTCGGAGGCCGATACTCTATCCCCTGAGCTACGGGCGCTATGCTGACCACCGGGGGAGAAGGCGCGAACGCGCGACCGGTAGGCAAAGAGGTAGAAGCATAGCGGTTTTGCCGCGCGCCGTCCATGCCCCGTGCATCGTCTCGCCACACAATGCGGCAATTCGTTGCCAAGCGCCGCGTGCGCGCGGATTTACTGTGCATGCAATGCCTCCGCACTTCGCGCACGAAGCACGCGGAACACCGCTTTGGCTTTCGCGTAAGCTAGGGAAAACACGGGACTTTTGCGGCGTCTGCGCACCGCCTTGGCGTGTCATCGGTCAAGGGTTTGTTGCTACAATGGCTCGATATTTTGACCGGATGGCGCCAGCCGCCCGGGGTGATGCACTCGGTTTCCACAAAAATACTATTGAGAGATCCCGCATGAGTGAAGCACATAACGAGCATGAGTCTCTGATCAAAACACCCAAGCAGCTCATCGCCGCCGTCGTTGCGGGTTTCCTGGTTCCGATCGTCATCATCGTCCTGCTGGTCAATTACGTCGGCAATAACGCCCTGACCGGCGCCGGCAGTTCCGCCATGACCGAACAGGCCATCGCCGAGCGCATCGCGCCTGTCGCCAAGGTCGATATCAAGGACGCCAACGCACCACGCGTCTATCAGACTGGCGAACAACTCTACAAAGCCGTCTGCGCCGCCTGCCACGCCTCGGGTGCGGCTGGGGCGCCGAAGGTCGGCACCGCCGACTGGGCACCGCGCATTGCGCAAGGCTACGACGGCATGCTCAAGATCGCCCTCGCCGGCAAGGGCGCCATGCCGGCGCGCGGCGGCACCAGCCCCGACGACGTGACGGACTACGAAATCGGCCGGGCGATCGTCTACATGGCCAACGCCTCCGGCGGCAAGCTGCAGGAACCGGCGGCCCCGGCACAGCCCGCGTCGGGCGCCGCAGCTGCCCCGGCATCGGGCGCTCCCGCCGCGGCCTCGGGGGCCGACGCCAGTGCCGCCGCCGCCGCTGCTGCAGCGATGGCCTCGCTCAAGACCGCCGCCCCGGCCGCTGCCAGCGCGGGCAGCAATCTCGAAGCCGGCAAAAAGCTCTACAACACGGTTTGCATGGCCTGCCACGCGAGCGGCGTGATGAACGCCCCGAAGTTCGGCGACAAGGCCGCATGGGCCCCGCGCATCGCCACCGGCATCGATACGCTGCACAACGCGGCCCTCCATGGCCTGAACGCCATGCCGCCGAAGGGCGGCGCCGCCAACGCGTCGGACGACGACGTCAAGGCCGCCGTTGATTACATGGTGAGCGCGGCCAAGTAAATCGCCAAGTCAGCGGTCAGGTAAGCGCTCAAGCGCCAAGTCTGGCGTGAATCGCTCGGCACCCACAAGAATCCCCGCTTCGGCGGGGATTCTTGTTTCTGGCGTCCAACGAGCAGCGTCCAACTACCAATGGCGAGGGAGGCTGGATTACACCCGCACCGTCAGCGTCGGATCGAACGCCGTGTTCTCGACGCGTCCCTCGAAGCAATAGCCGCGCGGATTGCACAGCACCCGGGTCGCGCCGACGCGGTAGTCAAACGAATCGTGCGTATGGCCGTGAATCCACAACGCCGCATCGGAGGCTTCGACGAATGAGGTCAAATCCGAAATAAACGCCGGATTGACGAGCGACCCTGCGAAACGGGGATGGATACTCTGCGGCGTTGGTGCATGATGTGTGACCACGACGGTCGGGCCGTCGTGCGGTGCGGCGAGCACGCGCGCAAGCCAGGCGACGTTTTCGCGGCACAGCGCCGCGCAGTCGTCCGGCGAGAAGAACGGCAGATCCGCCCACGGCACCGCCGGATCGCCCACGCGAATGCGTGTGAAGTCGCGTACGAATTTGCGTGACTCCTCCACGACGTCGTCGTGCTTGCCGTCGGCATCGTACAGCGCGAAGTCCGTCCATAAGGTCGTGCCGACAAAGCGCACGCCGCCAATCACCTCCAATCGTCGCTCAAGCAGATGCACGTTCGTGCCCGCGCTCAGGTGCCGCAAGTCGGCCAGCGTGCCCGCCAGTGTCGCGCCGTAGAACTCGTGATTTCCGGGAACGTAGATGACGGGGCGCCCCAACGCTTTCGCCCACTCGATGGCTTGCGCCGGTCGGCCGATGTCGCCGGCGAGAATCGTGACGTCGGCGTCCACCTCGGGAATGGCCAACGGCGCCACGGACAAATGCAGGTCGGACAGGATATGCAGTTTCACGCACCAGCTCCACAAAGTCTTGGGATCGGTGCCGCACACGCGCCGCCGCCGTGTGCGCCGAGCGCATCACGTGAGCGCGGGCGGTGTGGGCATTGGGTCGAAATCAAGGCAATTCACGTTTTGTTTCGCCCGTTTTCTACCGACTATCGCCCGCGTCACGCCGATGGTCAAGATGTCTTTGTCATCGGCAGGATGCGCTTCTATAGTGAAACTTCACCTGACGAGTGGAGGCGAGCCTATGCGGAAACTGTTGGTTGCTGTTCTGCTTTGTTTGACCGGTCTGGTCGGGATGGTCGTGGCGTCGAGCCCGGCAGCCGCTTGCGATCAGACGTCTTCGGGTAGTGGCAAATAGCAGCAAGCATTGACTTTACGGTACGCCGTGCCGCCGCCGACAGCCCCGGTACGATGTCGCCGTTCCTCAAGCCAGCCCCCGCTCGCGGGGGCTATTCATAGGTAGGACGTGGTCGGCGCGCGTCGAGTCAGGCGCCCGAGGACGGGGTCTTGTTCGCCCCGCCCGCGAGCATGGCCTTGAGGCTGGCGAGCCGGTCCTTCGGCGACATGGGTGCGTCTTCGGGAGGCGGGGGCGGCGCTTCGTCGAGTTGCATCTCGGGCACGAAGCGCGAGACCTCGCACGAATAGGTTTCGCGTGCCCGCTTGCGCTTCTTGCACCACGACAGTTGCAGCGAGCGCTGCGCACGCGTGATGCCGACATACATCAACCGGCGCTCTTCCTCGATCTTTTCGGCGGTAACTTCTTCGTCCTCGCGAAGGTGCGGCAGGATACCCTCTTCCACGCCGACGAGAAACACGTGGGGATACTCCAGCCCCTTCGAGGCGTGCAGCGTCGACAGGCGCACGGCGTCGGGATCGTCGCCGTCGCGGCCTTCGAGCATCGACATCAGCGCAATGGTCTGCGTGAGTTCCATCAGGCTCTTGCCGTCGTCGTCGAGGCCGTCGGCCTTGTCGAAGCCGGTGGGCTGCGCCTCGTCGCCACGCGTGCCCTTGCGCTTCATCCATTCGAGGAATTCGAGCACGGTGGTCCAGCGCGATTGCGCCTGACGCTCGTCGAATGTGTCGTACAGATAGGCCTCGTAGTGAATCCCTTCCATCAGATCGTCGATGACTTCATTGGCCGGGTCGCGCGCCGCGCGCGCTGCAATGCGCTGGATGAAGTCGCAAAACGCACGCAGCGGTTCGAGCTGGCGCGGCGGCAGCCGCGCCTCGACCGCCCCCATGTAGACGGCCTCGAACAGCGACACCTTGGCCTGTCCCGCGAAGCTGCCGAGCACTTCGAGCGTGGTGCTGCCGACCCCCCGGCGCGGCGTGGTCACGGCGCGAATGAAGGCGGGATCGTCGTCGGGGTTCGCCAACAGCCGCAGGTACGCGCACAGATCCTTGATTTCCGCCTTGTCGAAAAACGACTGGCCGCCGGAGAGCACGTACGGAATGCGTTCGCGCCGCAGCACTTGCTCGAAGATGCGCGCCTGATGGTTGCCGCGATAGAGAATGGCATAGTCGCGAAACTCGGCGCGCCGCTCGAACTTGTGTGCCGACAAGCGAAATACGACCGACTCGGCTTCATGCTCTTCGTCGTTCATCGCCGTGACCGTGATCGGATCGCCCAGACCGTGCTCACTCCACAGCTTCTTCTCGAAGAGTTTCGGATTCTTCGCGATGACGTTGTTCGCCGCCGTCAGAATGCGCGACGTCGAACGGTAATTCTGTTCCAGCTTGACGACCTTGAGCGTCGGGAAGTCGACCTGCAACTGCTTGAGGTTCTCCAGCGTGGCGCCGCGCCAGCCGTAGATCGCCTGATCGTCGTCGCCCACGGCGGTGAACGCCGCGCGTGGACCCGCGAGCAGCTTGAGCAGCAGGTATTGGCAGGTGTTGGTGTCCTGGTACTCGTCGATGAGCAGGTAGCGCAGCTTGTTCTGCCAACGCTCGCGCACTTCCTCGTCGCGTTCGAAGAGTTGGGCGGGTAAGCGGATCAGGTCGTCGAAGTCGACGGCCTGATAAGCCTGCAACGTCGCCATGTAATTGCGATAGACGAGGGCGGCCTGATGTTCGTCGGCGGTTTCGGCGGCGGCCAGCGCTGTCTCGGGGGTGACCAGTCCGTTCTTCCAGAGCGAGATGGCGGTCTGCACGCCGCGAATCATCGCCTTGTCGGTCGTGCCCAACTGCTCCTGAATCAGCCCGAAGCAGTCGTCGGCGTCGAGAATCGAGAACTGCGGCTTCAACCCGACGTTCGCCGCCTCGCGCCGCAGGATTTGCACGCCCAGCGAGTGGAACGTACAAATGGTGAGTTGGTTGACGGGCACCTTGCGGCCTTCCTTGCCCGGCGTGGTCAGCAGCTTGCCTTCGAGCTGCTTGGCCACGCGCTCCCGCATTTCGGCGGCGGCCTTGTTCGTGAAGGTCACGGCGGCGATGTGCTTCGGCTCGAACCCCTTCGTCTCGATCAGCCAGGCGATCTTTTGCGTGATGACGCGCGTCTTGCCGCTGCCCGCCCCGGCCAGCACGAGACATGGGCCGTCGAAATAGCGCGTGGCTTCGTTCTGAGCGGGATTGAGCGGGAAGGAGGACATGGTGTGACGCGAAGGAGATGAAGACGGCGGCCGGCAAGGGTGCGCGCACGGCGAGGGCTGTGACGGCGATACGTGGCCGCCCGCCGGGGCGATGCATCGGCAAGCGCCGGGCGGTGGGCAAGTCTATCATGCGAGCGCCACGCGGCCGTGCGCGCCCGACAGGCGTTGTGCGAACGCCAACTGTGGGGCGGGCGCGACGCCGGAGGCTGGCGTCGACGCAGACCGGATGCCTATAATGAGCAACGTTGCCATCGTGGTGAGGTCGCCGTGCAATGTCCAACCTGTGGGACGAACAATGCGCCGCGTGCGCGGCGCTGTGCGCAGTGTGGCGCAAGACTCGCGCACGCCGAATCTTCCGGCTGGGTCACCGGCGCGCTCGTGTTCGGCACAGCGGTTTTCGCTGCCATCGCGCTGCTCGGCATCTGGTGGAATCTGCGCGCCCCCTACGTCGACCCGGTGCCCAAGTCATCCGACGCAATGACCGTCACCCCTTTCAACTCCGGTAACGATGCGCCGCCAGCCGTCGCGTCGGCCGCGCTGGCGGCCGCGGGTGCCGACCCTGCGTCAGGCGAGGCATCTGCCGCGCTGGCCCGGGCGCAGGCGTTGGCGGCGGTCGATGCGGCCGCGTCCGGTGCGGCGGCCGACGTCGCTTCGGCCAACCAGCCCGCGCCGCTCACCGCCTCGGCGGCCACCGCAGCGTTGACTGCCGCTGCCACGGCGCAAACATCGCCCCCGACCCGCAACAACGCGCCGGACGACATGATGCAACTGCTCAGCCGCCGCGCAGGGGCAGGTGCGGTCGGTAATACGGCGCGTCCGCCGGCCAATGTCGATCTTCCCGCGCATTTCGACAACAACGACATTGGCTCGATCGCCGCCGAAGCCCAGCCGGGCGCGGCACCGGTGGCATCACCGGCAGTGGCGCCGTCGGCGGCCAGTGCCGTGGCCGCAGCGCTTGCGCAGTGCGACCGCTATCGCTGGTATGAGGTAATACCGAAGCAGCGCTGTGTGTGGGCGGTGTGTAACGGACGCTGGGGCAAGAATGGCTGTCCGGCGGGCACGAATCCCGGCGAGTCACGCTGACCGGCGCACGCGCTCTGCGCGATCAAAAAAGCGCCCATTTCCCCGTGCGCGACGAAGGACTGGGAAAGCCCGTCCGACGGTGTTCAACGCCGATTGGCGCTCAGATAATCCGCGTCAAATTGACAGTCTTCGTCTTTCGCCGTAAAGTGCGCGAGCGTGGTCGGGAGAGCGCACCGGGAAGCACATGCCGGGGCCGCCGAAGGGGTAATACCCACAAACTCTCAGGCATCAAGGACCGTCCGCGCCGAAGGCATCGCCTTCGATCTCTGGAGAGCGGTTGCAGCGTGCGTGGCACGCGGGCAACCCACCGAAGGGGCCGGCACGAGCGGCATGGCGCACAGCGCGCCGCACGCACCGGGCAATCTCTCAGGTACCAAGGACAGAGGGGTCATCTCGCCAACTGGCATTGCGCCGGGCTCGTGCACATGCACGCGCCGGACGCGGAAAGTGCCGGTCGTCGAGATGACCCCTTTTTGCATTGTCGGACGCCATATTCCGACATGCCTGACCCTTGATGCCTTGATGCCCCGATGACCGAACTCAAACGCACTCCGCTCAACGATACGCACCGCGCCGCAGGCGCCCGCATGGTCGATTTCGGCGGCTGGGACATGCCCGTGAACTACGGCTCCCAGATCGAAGAGCACAACGCCGTGCGCACCGATGCCGGCATGTTCGACGTCTCGCACATGTGCGTGGTCGATCTGCATGGCCCGAGCTGCCGCGAATTCCTGCGCTACGCTGTCGCCAACAACGTCGACAAGCTGCAAACCCCGGGCAAGGCGCTCTACACCTGCATGCTCAACCCGAGCGGCGGCGTGATCGACGACCTCATCATCTATTTCATCGCCGAAGACTGGTTCCGCGTGGTGGTCAACGCCGGCACGGCCGACAAGGATCTCGCCTGGATCGGTCAGCTCAACGCGCACGGCGATTACAGCCTGACGATCATTCCGCGCCGCGATCTGTCGATCGTGGCGGTCCAGGGCCCGAACGCCCGCGCCAAGGTGTGGCAGGCGGTGCCGGGCAGTCAGGCCGCGAGCGAAGCGCTCAAGCCGTTCAATGCCGCTTTCGCCAAGGACACGGCGTTCGGCGAGTTGATGATCGCGCGCACTGGTTACACCGGCGAAGACGGCTTCGAAGTGATCGTAAACGCCGATCACGTGGCCGCGCTGTGGAACGCGCTGGTCGCGGCGGGCGTGCGTCCGGCCGGGCTGGGCGCGCGCGACACGTTGCGTCTCGAAGCCGGCATGAACCTGTACGGCCAGGACATGGACGACGACGTGTCGCCGCTGGACGCCGGCCTGGGCTGGACCGTCGAGAAGGAAAGCGATCGCACGTTCGTCGGCAAGGACTCGCTGCTCTCGCGCGGCCAGACGTGGCGCTTCGCGGGCCTCGTGCTCGACGGCAAGGGCGGCGTGCTGCGCGCGCACCAGGTCGTGGTGACCGAGGCGGGCGACGGCGAAATCACCAGCGGCACGTTCAGTCCGAGCCTGCAGCAATCGATCGCGTTCGCCCGTTTGCCGAAGGGCGTGCCGGACGGCGCGACGGTCCAAGTGCAAATTCGTGACAAGCAATTGCCCGCACGTGTGGTCAAATTACCGTTCGTGCGTCACGGCAAGGCCGTGGTGGCCTGAGCAACACGGCGCCACGGTGCGGCGACACGAATTACCGATAACCGAATACCCCAAACACTGAATCCCGGAGCGTCAACATGGCGAATATCCCCGATAACCTGAAGTACACCGAGTCCGACGAATGGGCCCGCCTCGAAGCCGACGGCACCGTGACCGTGGGCATTACCGATTTCGCGCAGGAATCCCTGGGCGACATCGTGTTCGTCGAACTGCCGGACACCGGCCGCACCGTGGCGGCGGACGAAGCCTCGGCCGTGATCGAATCGGTCAAGGCAGCGGCCGACGTGCACTCGCCGGTCAGCGGCGAGATCCTCGAGACCAACACCGAAGTGTCCGGCTCGCCCGATCTGGTCAACACCGACGCTTACGGCAACTGGCTGTTCCGTCTGAAGCCGTCGAACACGGCCGAGCTGGACAAGCTGCTGGGCGCTGAACAATACGCCAAGAAAATCGGCGGCTGATGCCCCGGACGGTGCCGCGAGACCTTCGGTTCGCGCGGCACCGTCCCGGCTGCCGCCCCCGCCGTCACTTGCCGTGATCGAACGAGAGATCTGACCCATGAATGCTTTGACTGACCTGCAAGCGCCGCGCCGCTCGCTCTCCGAGCTGGAGCAGCGCGACAACTTCTCCGCGCGCCACATCGGCCCGGACACCCCCGAACAACAGGCGATGCTCGCCGAGCTGGGCTACGCGTCGCGTGCCGCATTGATCGACGCCGTGGTCCCCGCGTCGATCCGTCGCGACGGCGCGCGCTTCGCCCAGTCGCTCGGCCCGTTCGCCGCCGCGCAAACCGAATCGCAGGCGCTGGCGCAACTGCGCGCGCTGGCCAGCCAGAACCAGGTGTTCAAGTCGTTCATCGGTCAGGGCTACGCCAACACGTTCACGCCGGGCGTGATCCTGCGCAACGTGCTGGAAAATCCGGCCTGGTACACGGCCTATACGCCGTATCAGCCGGAAATCTCGCAAGGCCGTCTCGAAGCGCTGCTCAACTATCAGCAGATGATCATCGACATGACGGGGCTGGCGATCGCCAACGCGTCGATGCTCGACGAAGCGACTGCCGCCGCCGAGGCGATGACGCTGGTCAAGCGTACCGGCAAGTCGAAGTCGAACACGTTCTTCGTGGCCGATGACGTGTTGCCGCAAACCATCGAAGTCGTGCAAACGCGCGCCAAGCCGCTGGGCTTCGAAGTGCAGGTCGGCCCGGTGGCCGCCGCGGCCGATGTCGATGCGTTCGGCGTGCTCGTGCAATACCCGGGCGTGGGCGGCGACGTGCGCGACTATCGCGCGCTGGCCGACGCGATCCACGCCAAGGGCGGCATGCTGATCGCCGCCGCCGATCTGCTCTCGCTCACGCTGCTCACGCCGCCGGGCGAGTGGGGCGCTGACGTCGCCATTGGCAACAGCCAGCGCTTTGGCGTGCCGATGGGCTTTGGTGGCCCGCACGCCGCCTACCTGGCCACGCGCGACGAACTCAAGCGCTCGATGCCGGGCCGTCTGGTCGGCGTGTCGGTCGATTCGCAAGGCAAGCCGGCGCTGCGTCTGGCGCTGCAAACGCGCGAACAACACATCCGCCGCGAGAAGGCGACATCGAATATCTGTACTGCGCAGGCGCTGCTCGCCATCATGGCCAGCATGTACGCCGCGTACCACGGCCCGCAGGGGCTGCGCATCATCGCCGAGCGCACGCATCGTCTGACGGCCGTGCTGGCCGCCGGTCTCACCGCACTGGGCGCCGCGCCGCGCAACGCCACGTTCTTCGACACGCTGACCGTGCCCGTGGCCGGCCGTGCCGATGCCGTGCACACGGTGGCCGCTGCACGCCGCTTCAATCTGCGTCGCGAAGACGCCGACACTGTCGGTATCTCGCTCGACGAGACGAGCACGCGCGACGACGTGATCGCCCTGTGGGAAGTGGCGGCCGAGGGCCTCGGCAAGAGCGCCGTCTCGCTGGACTTCGACGCCATCGAGGCCACCGTCTCGAACGGCTACCCGGTGGCACTGGCGCGCCAAAGCGCGTATCTCACGCACCCGGTGTTCAACCGCTACCACTCCGAACACGAAATGCTGCGCTATCTGCGCAGCCTGTCCGACAAGGATCTGGCGCTCGACCGCACGATGATCCCGCTTGGTTCGTGCACGATGAAGCTCAACGCCACCTCGGAAATGCTGCCGGTGACATGGCCCGAATTTGGTCAGATTCACCCGTTCGCGCCGACGGAACAAACGGTCGGCTACCGTACGATGATCGATCAGCTCGAGCAGATGCTCGTGGCCGCGACCGGCTACGCCGCCGTCTCGCTGCAGCCGAACGCTGGCTCGCAGGGCGAGTACGCCGGTTTGCTCATCATTCAGGCGTATCACGCATCGCGCGGTGAAGCGCATCGCGACATCTGCCTGATTCCCGCGTCGGCGCACGGCACGAACCCGGCGTCGGCCCAGATGGCCGGCATGCAGGTCGTGGTGGTCGCTTGCGACGCCAACGGCAACGTCGATCTGGCCGATCTGCAGGCGAAGGCCGAGCAGCATCGCGACCGTCTTGCCGCGATCATGATGACGTACCCGTCCACGCACGGCGTGTTCGAAGCCGGCGCGCGCCAGATCTGCGAGATCGTGCATGCGAACGGCGGTCAGGTGTATGTCGACGGCGCGAACATGAACGCCATGGTCGGCCTGTGCGCACCGGGCGAATTTGGCGGCGACGTCTCGCACTTGAACCTGCACAAGACGTTCTGCATTCCGCACGGCGGCGGCGGCCCGGGCGTGGGTCCGGTCGCGGTGGGCGCGCATCTGGCGCAGTTTCTGCCGAACCAGCACTCGACGGGCTATTCGCGCGACGCCAACGGCATCGGTGCCGTGTCGGCCGCGCCGTATGGTTCCGCCTCGATTCTGCCGATTTCGTGGATGTACGTTGCCATGATGGGCGCGCAGGGCCTGACGGCCGCCACCGAGACGGCTATCCTGAACGCGAACTACGTCGCGAAGAAGCTCGCGCCGCACTACCCGGTGCTGTACAGCGGCCCGGGCGGGCTGATCGCGCACGAGTGCATTCTGGATCTGCGTCCGCTCAAGGACACCAGCGGCATTACGGTTGACGACGTGGCGAAGCGCCTGATGGACTTCGGCTTCCACGCCCCGACGATGAGCTTCCCGGTGCCGGGCACGCTGATGGTCGAGCCGACGGAATCGGAATCGAAGCACGAACTCGACCGCTTCATCGAGGCGATGATCGCGATTCGCGAGGAAATCCGTGCCGTGGAAGAGGGCCGTGCCGATCGCGAGGACAACCCGCTCAAGCACGCGCCGCACACGGCGGACGTGGTGACGGCGGACGAATGGCCGCACGCCTACGCCCGCAGTCAGGCGGCGTACCCGGTGAAGTCGCTGCGCGAGCGCAAGTACTGGCCGCCGGTCGGACGTGCCGATAACGTCTACGGCGACCGGAATCTGTTCTGCGCCTGCGTGCCGATGAGCGACTACGAATAAGCGTCGCGAAAGCTTGGCAATCAGGGGCTGGCAGACACGTTGCCGGCCCCTTTTTGTCTCTATGGATGTCACGCGAATGCGCCGGAGGGGTGGCATTCGTCGCGTCACCGCCACGTTTCAGAAATTCAGGAATGCCCCATGGCCGTTTCAGTTTTCGACTTATTCAAGATTGGTATCGGACCGTCGAGTTCGCATACTGTGGGGCCGATGCGCGCGGCGCTGATGTTCGTGCAAGGTCTGGAGCGCGACAGCCTGCTGCCGCAGGTGGCGACGCTGCGTGCCGAGCTGTATGGTTCGCTCGGCGCCACGGGCAAGGGCCACGGCACCGACAAGGGCGTGCTGCTCGGCTTCATGGGCGAGGCGCCCGATACGGTCGATCCGGCGACGATTGCAGGGCGTTTGGCCACGCTGCGTCAGGCGAAGGTGCTGTCGATTCTTGGCAAGCACGAGGTGCCGTTCGTCGAGAAGGAACACATGGTGTTCTACCGTCGCGAGGCGATGGCCGAGCATCCGAACGGCATGAAATTCCACGCGTTCGATGCCGAGGGCAACAAACTGCGCGAAGGGCGTTATCTGTCGGTCGGCGGCGGGTTCGTTGTGACGGCGGGGGCGTCGAACACGCAGGTGCTCGCCGCGCACGACCAACTGCCGTATCCGTTCCGCACGGGCAAGGAACTGCTCGAGATGTGCCGCGCAAGCGGCAAGACCATCGCGGAACTGATGTGGGAGAACGAGAAGGTCTGGCACCACGGCGACGCGGCAACGGCGGAAGCGGATATTCGTCGCGGGTTGCTCAACATCTGGAACGTGATGCAGTCGTGCGTGACGCGTGGTTGCGGCATCGGGAACGACGATGCCGACGGCGAACTGCCGGGGCCGCTGCATGTGCGACGTCGCGCGCCGGAGTTGTATCGCCAGCTCACGCAACGTGCCGAGCGCACGCTGTCCGATCCGCTGTCGGTGATGGACTGGGTGAACCTCTACGCGATTGCCGTCAACGAGGAGAACGCCGCGGGCGGCCGCGTGGTGACCGCGCCGACGAATGGCGCGGCGGGCATCATTCCGTCGGTGCTGCATTACTACGACCGCTTTGTGCACGGCGCGAACGAGCAGGGCGTGATCGACTTCCTGCTCACTGCCGGGGCCATCGGCATTCTGTACAAGCTCAACGCGTCGATTTCCGGGGCGGAAGTGGGATGCCAGGGCGAAGTCGGGGTGGCGTGTTCGATGGCTGCGGGGGCACTGGCTGCGGTACAGGGCGGCACCGTCGAGCAAGTCGAGAATGCGGCCGAAATCGGCATGGAGCACAACCTTGGCCTGACGTGTGATCCGGTCGGCGGGCTGGTGCAGATTCCGTGCATCGAGCGCAATGCGATGGCGTCGGTGAAGGCGGTGAATGCGGCGCGCATGGCGTTGCGCGGCGACGGTGCGCACTACGTGTCGCTCGATTCCGTCATCAAGACGATGCGCGAGACGGGTGCCGACATGAAGACGAAGTACAAGGAAACGGCGCGCGGCGGGTTGGCGGTAAATATCGTGGAGTGCTGATAGTTCGTTAATTTGAATGTTTTTGATGTGCAAGCTGCGTGGCGCGAGTCACGCAGCTTTTTCTTTTTGCGGCGTGGCTTTCGTATCTGTACCGGCGGGTGAAATTCATCGGGAGAATCCCAAACCAGAATTGGGGGATGTCGCTGAGAATGTGGACTTTCAATGTCGTAGCAATCGCCAAATGCAGGACGCGAGACGACCGTTGGCGGTTCACAGAGAGGAAGGGTAATGCGAAGCAGGCAATCTGGCATTTTTCTGATCTCCGCCGCGGTCGCAGTGGGTGTCGTCGGCATGCTGGTTACGTTTTGGGGCGTTCAGCAGAGTCGTCAAATGCGCATTGAACGTGCGGAACGAATCGGCGAGTCGCTCAAGGTCATCGGCAATGCGGTGGAAACGTTCACGGTGAAGCATCATGGAGAGATCGACAAGTTGCTTTCTGGTGCGATGCCTTCGTTCAGTGTCAATGGTGAAACCTTCACCAGGACGGGAGATCCTGGGCCGGGAAAGGTGACAGAGATCAAGGGATTGACCGCGGGCAACGTCATCCGGGCGCTAAAACTCCCGGGTGTCGGCACAAAGCCGCCTCGTGGCGTCGGCGAGTATGCGATACGGGTGTATCGCGTTTGCGACGCGGGCGTCGCATCGTCATGCCGCATCGAGACGCTTACCTATCTGACCGAGCCGATAAAGCAGACGTACTCGTCGGCGCCGGATCTCAATCTGGCGGTTGTCGCGGCAAAGAAGATGGGCGTGTATGGCGGGCTGTCGACGGCGGATAACGCGGCGCAGTTCCGATTCATCGAACAGGCGGAAGGCGCGGCCCCGGTGGCGAACCCACTGAATCTGCCCGGGTTGATCGCCATGCGTGGCGGAGCCCAAACAAAGGATCTGAATAACGTTGTCTCGCGGGACGGTTCGCGCGCGATGACAGGGGATTTGAATTTTAAGGATCCCGGCACGTCACAAAAGTACAGCATCGTCGGGGTTCGCGACATCAAGGCTGAGGGCGCGATAGACGTAGGTCGGCTCAATATCGCTGACAAGGCCGTGGCCGGGGAAATGGACGCCGGTGCCTTGACGACCCGATCCCTCACGACCAGCGGGCCGTCGACATTCGGCGGTGAGCTGAACATGGGCGAGAAGGATGTCAGGAACGCGAATACCATCGAGGCGAAGGAGGTCAAATCCAAGCGACTCCGATCGACGTCCGGCATTGTTGAGCTTACCAATGTGCAATCGGAGAACGAAGCATGCAATGGCTCCGGTATTGCTGTGGATGGCGGGGGTAAAGTCTTGTCGTGTCAACCCGATGAGTCGAGTGCGACTGGACGATTGTGGAAGCTTTCCGGCACGCCAAAATCCAAGGGGGATATCCCGTCGGACGTGGTTGGGGACATCGCGAAGGACGTCATTACCGATATGGTTCTCGTGGGCGTGGACCGGGGCGAGTCGTGGTCGATCTGGAAGCTCCCCGTGAGCGGCGTCGCCTCGCTGGGTGGCGCGCATTATCGGCCGGCGCTGCAAGGCTACTCGGCCTCGAACGCAATCATTTGCGGATTTTCGTCTCGTGCGGAAGCGGAGGTCACACCCCGGTGGCGCAACCATGAGCCACAACTCACGCGGGACGGCTCGGGAACCTACACGCTGGCCGGGGCAAGCCGGTACCCGATGCTGTGTTTGACGCGTGATCGGCAACTGCCGGTATTCGAGATCGACAGAACCTTCAAGATCAGTGCCACGCGCTATCGAAGTAATCACGTTGAATTTGAACGGCACCTTGCAGATTTGATGCTGGGCGGCTACACGACAAACAAGGTCAAGACGTACGCCGTAGGAACACGGGTGTGGAACATTTCCGATTTCACGCGTTTTTATGGGAACGGCGAGGGATACCTGATCAAGGGGGCGCGGGCATGCAATGTGGAAACGTTCTTCAAGACCCGAGAAGTGCAGCCTGAGTATGGGAACAAAAACGTGGAGACACAGACGCGTAGCGATGGCGTGTACGTTCCGTATACCCAATGGCAGTATTCGCACTTTCGCGCCAGGTGCCGCTTCGATTCCGTTCAGGATGTGCGCGACGCGGGTTTCGAGGCGTCGTAATCTGAACGGTTGCGACTTGCCTGATTAGACTTGTCCGATAAGTAGGGCAACATCGTTACCCGATGCATTTGCAGGCTTCGCTTCATCGCCACAGACGTGACAGGTGTGGCCGGTGACGGTCACGCTGGCGTGTCGATCGTCGCGCGAACGTCTGCTGACCTTGCCTTTGAGCCGTGCGGCGGTTGTCGCACGGCTTATCTATTTGCGGTCTGCGTTTCTGGATTCGTGACGCTCGTCGAACATTAACGGGAGAATCCCAAGCCCGCCGTGAGTGACATCGCGGACAATGCCCCCATCTCAACGATTCCGCGACAGTCGCGAAATGCGATGCCGTGCGTTTGCCGGACGAATTCATAAAGGGCAGGTCAATGCGAAGACATCAATCAGGGATCTTTCTCGTCTCCGCCGCAATCGCGGTGGGCGTCGTGGGTATGCTGGTGACGTTCTGGGGCGTTGAGCAAAGTCGTCAGATGCGCATGGCGCGCGCGGAGCGAATTGGTGAGTCGCTCAATATGGTGGGCAACGCTGTCGAAACGTTCACCGTGAAGCACCACTCGGATATCGAGAAGTTGCTCAGTGGCAAAGAAAGGTCGTTTACCGTAAATGGGGTGACGTTCAAATCGGCCGATACAGGGCCGAACGGGACGTCGGAGATAGCGGATTTGAGTGCAGATGACGTCATCAGGGCGCTGCAACTTGGCGGTGTTGCGACGACGCCGCCGCGAGGGGTCGGAGATTACGCGTTGCGCGTGTACCGGGTGTGCGACGCTGGCGACGCGAGGTCATGTCGGATCGATACGCTGACGTACTTGACCGAGCCAATAAAGAAGACGTATTCGTCCGAACCAGATCTCAATCTGGCCGTCGTCGCGGCCAAGAAGATGGGGGTATATGGCGGACTGTCGTCGATGAATGAGGCGGATAAATTCAACTTCATCGGACAGACTTCAGAGGTGTTGCCTGTGGCAAACCCGCTCGGACCGATTCCCGGGATCATCGTGATGCGAGGTGGGTCGCAGACAAAGGACCTGAATAACACGGTCATGCGTGATGGATCGCGCGACATGACCGGCTCGCTGAAGTTTGCCAGCACGGATACGAAGGGCGCGTCCGTCTCTCGCGATATCGTGGGTGCGGAGAACATTGAAGCATCGGGTACGCTGAACGTAGGCAGTATCGTGGCTGGCGCCACCGCCGTTAAAGGCACGCTGGATCTGGGATCGGAAGCTAACAGGAGGCCTGTGCATAACAATATCGTCAACGCGGGCAACATCGAAGGCAAGGGGCAACTGAAGATGGCTAGCGCGAGCGTTGGGGCGCTGGTGGCGGAGGCGGACGGCGCGACGATCAACGGCAAATTGAATCTGAGTAACAACGACATTGAAGCGGCGAAGTCGGTGTCGGCAGGCAAGGTTTCCGCGGAGAAGGTGGAGTCGAGAGAACTGAAATCAAAGTCCGGCGTTGTTGAACTGGGCGATGCGGTTACGGAAGGCGAGGTGTGTGACGTTTGGGGACTCGGGAGAGACACCCATGGCCGAATCTTGTCTTGCCAAAAAAATGACGGACAGAGCTGGCGGTGGGGGGGTGTCAGAATTTCCGTGTTCAAGGCGAGTTGAGAATTACACGGACGGTCGAACGAATCGATCCGCGTAAAGGA
>NZ_CABPSL010000019.1 GCF_902459665.1 Pandoraea cepalis
AACGCTTCTTCGCACCCGTTTACAACCCCCATTCATAACCCATTGTGTGTAAACAATTTTTCGTGCGATTGCCCTGGCCGGTCAGCCCGTCCCTGGATACGGGGTATCCCCCGGAGCACCTTGCTGCGCCTCCACCTGAACGTTTAGAGCGCCCTCAGTGGCGTGTCCTCGCCTGATCGGCGGGGAGCGCGTTCCTTTCCCTTCGTCCTCACCCCTGCCGTCGCGCATGGCGCGCTACGGTATCCAGCCGGCTTCGCGCGGCTGATGTGATGACGTTGCTGGCGATCATCTGGATCGCCCCCCCGCCGATTCCCTTGTGTATTTCAAATCACTGGAGAATCGGATGCTGAAGGATATTCACAATTACAACGCGAGGGCGGTTGCGGCAGGCTTGCTCCTTGCGCTCATGACGGGGACGGCTTTCGCTCAGTTATTGCCGACGGCACCAGCTCTTGGGCAGAGCGCCAACGGCGTAGAGCAGATTGAAGCAGCAACGCCCCTGACTCTGCAAAAGGCCGTCGCGCTGGCTTTGGAGGCGAATCTTGACCTAACTGTCGCCCAACGGGAAATCGAGGCGGTGGAGGGCCAGGTAATTCAGGGACGAGTACGTCCTAATCCCGAGCTGGCGTACTCGCTCGAAGACCAACGCACGCCAACCCGCACGCAAAGCGTCCAGATCAATCTGCCCATCGAGCTGGGGGGCAAGCGCGCTGCCCGCATTGCCGCGGCAGAGCGAGGGCGTGACGTCGCAGTTGAAGAACTGAACACGCGGCGCGTTGAAATTCGCGCCGCTGTGGTTGCCGCCTTCTTTGAGGCGCTGGCCGCCCAGGATCGCACGGCCTTGGCCCAGGACAGCGTTGACCTGGCCAGGCAAGCGACGGATGCCGTTGCCAAGCGCGTGACGGCGGGCAAGGTGTCCCCGGTCGAAGAAACCAAGGCTCGGGTGGCCGAGGCCGGCGTGCGGGTTGAACTGGCACAGGCGCAGAGCGAACAACGCAGTGCCCGCGCGCGGCTGGCCAGTTTGCTCGGGGCCAACCCGCCGCGTTTCACCCAGGTAGCGGGCAGCGTGGACGATCTTCCCAACGTCCCTTCGCTGGATGACATCCAGCAGCGCTTGTCGGCCTCATCGGCATTGCGCCGGGCGCAGTTGGAGATCGAACGCCGTCGGTCGCTGGCCGACGTGGAGCGCAGCAAGCAGACGCCCGATGTCACGGTCAGCCTGGGCGTGAAGCGTCCGAACGAGTTAGCGCGCAATCAGTTAATGCTCGGCATTTCCGTGCCGCTGCCTTTGTTCGACCGCAATCAGGGCAATCTGTTGGAAGCGTTGAAGCGTGAAGACAAGGCGAGGGATGAACTCCAGGCGTTGAATCTGCGCCTCAACACAGAGCTGTTGCAAGCCCGCGAGCGGCTGGCGTCGGTTCGCGGCGAGATCGACATATTGCAGCGAGAGGTGCTGCCAGGGGCCAAGAGCGCCTATGACGCGGCCACCGTGGGCTTTGGTTACGGCAAGTTCAACTACCTGGAAGTGCTGGACGCGCAACGCACCTACTTTGCCGCCAAGTCCCAGTACCTCAAGGCGCTCGCCGATGCGCACCGCGCGGCGGCGGACATGGATCGCGTGATCGGCGCATCCGAATCCACGACCACCCTGCCTGCAAACAAGGAATGAACATGAAACCCGAAACGAACAAACTGAACGTCGGCAAGAAGCAGTGGTTTGCCATCGCCGTGATCGCCGCAGTGGGCATAGGACTGGGCAGCGCCATTCTCGGCGGCAAGACGGATAAGAGCGCCGAGGGCGAGGGTCACGGCAGCCACGTTGAAGCCAAGGCCCACAGTGATGGTGAGCATCATGGCAAGACGGGCGCAGACTCCCACGAGGACGACAAAGGCCATGCGGACGGCGAGCACCACGAGGGGTCAAGCAAGGGGCCGCATGGCGGCAAGCTGTTCAAAGAAGGGGATTTCGGATTGGAAGCCTTACTCGCTGAGGACGGCGGCGAACCACGCCTGCGAATCTGGCTCTACGAAAAGGAAAAGGCGCTAGCCAGCAGCGCCGCCAAGGTCAGCGCTACCGTTACACGCCTGACTGGGGAGAAGCAGGCGCTCAACTTCACGCCCGACAAGGACAGCCTGTTGAGTCGAGAGATTGTCCCGGAACCTCATGCGTTCGAGATCAGCATCGTGGCTCAGACGGCCAACGCGCCTTTCACGTTCAGCTTCAGCCAGGAGGAAGGAAAAGTCGAACTCAGCGATGCGCAAATCAAGGCTGCATCCATCGGCATTGACACCGCAGGGGCTGCAAGCATCAAGTCTGCCCTGCAATTGCCGGGTGAGATTAGGCTGAATGAAGACCGCACCTCGCACGTTGTTCCGCGCATTGCGGGTGTTGTCGAAAGTGTGCAGGCCAGTTTGGGGCAAACGGTCAAGAAGGGACAGGTGCTCGCCGTTATCGCCAGCCCTGCCGCATCCGAGCAGCGCAGCGAGTTGCAGACGGCGCAAAAGCGGCGGGCATTGGCCCAGACAACTTTTGAACGCGAGAAGCGGCTGTGGGAACAGAAGATTTCCGCCGAGCAGGACTACCTGCAAGCCGGCCAGGCGCTGAACGAGGCGCAGGTCGCCGTGGCCAACGCGCAGCAGAAGCTGTCGGCCGTGGGCTTGGCCCCAGGTTCCTCGGGCGGGCTGAACCGCTTCGAGCTGCGTGCGCCCTTCGATGGCGTGGTGATTGAAAAGCACCTCAGCCTGGGCGAGGCCGTCAAGGAAGACGCCGCCGTGTTCACGGTGTCCGACCTGGGCCAGGTCTGGGCAGAGATCAACGTGCCCGCCAAGGATTTGCCGCTGGTCAGAGTGGGTGAAAAGGTCAGCATCAAAGCCACGGCATTCGATGCCAGCGCGCAAGGGACCATCACTTTCGTGGGTGCGCTGATCGGCGAACAAACCCGCATGGCCAAGGCTCGTGTGGTCTTGGCCAATCCCCAGGGCGCGTGGCGTCCCGGCCTGTTCGTCAATGTGGAAGTGATCGCGTCCGAAACCGCCGTGCCAGTCAGCGTGGCTAGCGACGCTATTCAGAGCGTGAGGGACAAGCCGGTCGTTTTCGTCAAGGTGAAGGACGGCTTTGTGGCCCAGCCTGTGCAGTTGGGTCGCAGCGATGGCAAGCGGGTCGAGGTACTGCAAGGTCTTCAAGCAGGGGCGGCATATGCGGCCGCAGGCAGTTTCGTCGTGAAGTCTGAACTCGGCAAAGCCTCTGCCGAGCACACCCATTGATGCCGGAGCTATGCCCATGTTTGAAAAACTTATTCGCGCGGCCATCGAGCACCGATGGCTAGTGTTGTTAGCCGCCATTGGCATGGCCGCCGTCGGCGTGTTCAGCTACCAGAAGTTGCCCATCGACGCCGTACCCGACATCACCAACGTCCAAGTGCAGATCAATACCCAGGCGCCGGGCTATTCACCGTTGGAGACCGAGCAACGGGTGACTTATCCCATTGAAACCGTGATGGCGGGCCTGCCCAACCTGGAGCAAACCCGCTCTCTTTCGCGCTACGGCCTCTCGCAAGTGACCGTGATCTTCAAGGACGGCACCGACATTTACTTTGCGCGCCAGTTGGTCAACGAGCGCATCCAGGAAGCACGGGATAAATTGCCGGTCGGCATCACGCCTGCGCTGGGGCCGATCTCCACCGGCCTGGGGGAGATTTACCTGTGGACGGTCGAGGCGAAGGACGGTGCGAAGAAACCCGACGGGATGCCCTACACGGCAACAGACCTGCGCGAGATTCAGGATTGGATCATCAAGCCGCAGTTGCGCAACGTGCCCGGTGTGACTGAAATCAACTCGATTGGCGGTTATGCCAAGGAGTATCAGATCGCACCTATACCCGCTCGCCTGGCTTCGCTCGGCGTTACCCTGCAAGACATCGTGACGGCACTGGATCGCAATAACGGCAACGTGGGTGCGGGCTATATCGAGAAGCGCGGCGAACAGTACCTGATCCGTGCGCCCGGACAAGTCAAGACCCTGGAAGACATTGGCAACGTTATCCTCAGCAGTGCGGGCGGCGTGCCGATACGGGTGCGTGACGTGGCGGACGTGGGGCTGGGGCGTGAACTGCGCACCGGCGCGGCCACGGATAACGGTCGCGAGGTGGTGCTGGGCACTGTGTTCATGCTCATCGGTCAGAACAGCCGTACGGTTTCGCAGGCCGTGGACAAGAAGATGGTGGAGATCAACCGCAGCTTGCCCGAGGGCGTGCATGCGGTGACGGTCTACGACCGCACCGTGCTGGTGGACAAGGCTATCGCCACGGTGAAGAAGAATCTGCTGGAAGGCGCGATCCTGGTGATCGTGATCCTGTTTCTGTTCCTGGGCAACATCCGCGCGGCCATCATCACGGCGACGGTGATTCCTTTGTCGATGC
The DNA here is from genome assembly GCF_902459665.1 of Pandoraea cepalis. GTDB lineage: Bacteria > Pseudomonadota > Gammaproteobacteria > Burkholderiales > Burkholderiaceae > Pandoraea > Pandoraea cepalis. The sequence goes on from NZ_CABPSL010000019.1 coordinate 4,419, forward strand.
TGTTCACCTTCACTGGCATGGTGCATTACAAGGTGAGCGCCAACCTGATGAGCCTCGGGGCGCTGGACTTCGGCATCATCATCGACGGAGCGGTGGTGATCGTCGAGAACTGCGTGCGACGCCTGGCCCATGCACAGGCGCACTACGGCAGGCCGTTGACGCGGGCGGAACGCTTTCACGAGGTGTTCCTGGCATCGAAGGAATCACGCCGCGCGCTGCTGTTCGGGCAACTCATCATCATGGTGGTCTACCTGCCCATCTTCGCCCTGACGGGGGTGGAAGGGAAGATGTTCCACCCGATGGCGTTCACGGTGGTGGCTGCACTCGTGGGGGCCATGATCCTGTCGGTGACTTTCATCCCGGCAGCGGTCGCCCTGTTCATCGGCCATCGGGTCAGCGAGACGGAAAACTTCCTGGTCGTGCAGGCCAAGCGCTGGTATGGCCCGCTGCTGGATCGCGTGATGGCGGCCAAAGCAGTGATGCTGGCGGCAGCCGCCGTGGCAGTGGTGCTGTGCGGCCTGATCGCCACCCGAATGGGCAGCGAGTTCGTGCCCAGCCTGAACGAAGGCGATTTCGCCATCCAGGCGCTGCGCATTCCGGGCACCAGCCTTTCGCAATCGGTTGCGATGCAGCAGCAACTGGAAGCCACGCTGAAGGCCAAGTTCCCCGAGATCGACCGCGTTTTCGCGCGCACCGGCACGGCGGAAATCGCGTCCGACCCCATGCCGCCGAACATTTCCGACGGCTACATCATGCTCAAGCCGGTGTCCGAGTGGCCGGAGCCGCGCAAGTCGCGCGACGAATTGCTGGCGGCCATTCAGGAGGTCGTGGGCAAGGTGCCGGGCAACAACTACGAGTTCTCGCAGCCTATCCAATTGCGCTTCAACGAACTCATTTCAGGGGTCCGTAGCGATGTGGCGGTGAAGATTTTTGGCGACGACATGGATGTCCTGAATAAGACGGGTGAAGAGATCTCGTCCATGTTGCAGAAGATTCCCGGCGCGTCCGAGGTCAAGGTGGAGCAAACCACCGGTTTGCCCATGCTGACCGTGAATATCGACCGCCAAAAAGCCTCGCGCTATGGGCTGAACGTGGCCGACATCCAAGATGCCGTGGCCACCGCCATCGGCGGGCGTGAGGCTGGCACACTGTTCGAGGGCGACCGCCGCTTCGACATCCTGGTTCGCCTGCCAGAGTCCTTGCGCAACGACGTGGAAAGCATGAAGCGCCTGCCGATTCCGCTGCCGCGCGGAACGGGTGGCACCGGCAGTGCCGAAGGACGGACGAACTTCATCCAATTGGCCGAGGTGGCGAGCTTCGAGCTGGCACCCGGCCCCAACCAGGTCAGCCGCGAAAACGGCAAGCGCCGCATCGTGGTGAGCGCCAACGTGCGTGGCCGTGACGTGGGCTCGTTCGTGGCCGACGCCGAGGCGGCGCTGGCACAGGTCAAGATTCCCACGGGCTACTGGACGAGTTGGGGCGGCACTTTCGAGAATCTGCAATCAGCCACGCAGCGTTTGCAGATCGTCGTGCCGGTGTCGCTGCTGCTGGTCTTCCTGCTGTTGTTCGCCATGTTCGGCAACGTCAAGGACGGCTTGCTGGTCTTTACTGGCATTCCGTTCGCGCTGACCGGCGGCATCTTGGCGCTGTGGCTGCGCGACATTCCTCTGTCGATTTCCGCTGCCGTGGGCTTCATCGCGCTGTCAGGTGTGGCCGTGCTCAATGGCCTAGTGATGATTTCCTACATCCGCAGCTTGCGCGAGGACGGAACGCCGCTGGATGAAGCCATCCGCGAGGGCGCGCTGACACGCTTGCGGCCGGTGCTGATGACGGCCCTAGTGGCGTCGCTGGGTTTCATCCCGATGGCGATTGCCACGGGAACAGGCGCGGAAGTGCAACGCCCGCTGGCTACCGTAGTGATCGGAGGCATCTTGTCTTCCACCGTGCTGACGCTGCTGGTGCTACCGATTCTGTATCGGCTGGCCCATCGCCCGGACGAGCAAGAAGAGGATGTCACGGCAGAGCCCGCACATGAGGGCGTAACCGCTTGAAAGGAACAACGATGAACGCCGTTACGGCACCACGACAGACTCCTTCGAGCTTTACAGGGACATCGACTCATGGAATTTCGTCACCTTCGGTACTTTCTGGCCGTTGCCGAGGAGCTGCACTTCGCCCGCGCTGCGGAGCGGCTGCATATCGAACAGTCACCACTGTCGCGCGCCATCAGGGAATTGGAAGAAGAGTTGGGCGCACAACTGTTCGTGCGTACCAGCCGCAGCACGCGCCTGACGCTTGCGGGCAAGCTGCTGATGGAGAACGCGCCTCGCGTGCTGTTGGCGCTGGACCAGGCGCGTGAGAGCGTGAAGGCAGCGGCCAATGGCTTTCACGGCCGGTTGCGCGTGGCGCTGTCCGACGGCATCACCCCCTCGCGCTTGCCGGCGCTGCTGGCGCGCTGCCGCGAGGAAGACCCGGAGATCGAGATCCGCCTGTTCGAGGTGCCGCTGGCCCAGCAGCTCAGCGGCCTGCGTGACGATCTATACGACGTGGGCTTCTCGATGGCCGACGAGGTGGGCGACGGCATCATCATCGAACCCGCCTGGGAGGATGAGCTGATGGTCGCCATGCCCGCGCGCCATGAACTACTGGCCCACAAGCGGGTACCGCTGGATGAAGTGCTGCAACATCCCCTGGTGCTGGGCGACCCGGCAGTTTGCGAAGGCCATGCCAAGCAGATCGACCGCATCCTGCGCAAGCAGGACCGGGAGCCCTTGATCGAACAGTACGTCGCCACGTTCGACGTGATGATGACTTTCGTGTCGGCCGGCTTGGCGCTAGGGCTCGCAGGCGCCGCGCACATCGCTTCCAGCCGCGAGCCGGGCGTGGTGGGCCGACCGCTCGCGGGAAAGTCGCCCATGCTCACTACCTATCTGCTGCGCCGCGACGCCGAGCCGTCGCAGGCGCTAGCCCGCTTTATCGAGCGGGTCGAAGCCCTGGGACCGGGAGACGCTTAGCCATTGGCCCCGTTTCACTTCGGAGGATTCAAGCCATGAACCTATCCAAGATCATCGCTATGTCGTCGCTAGCAGTTCTGCTGGTCGCCTGCGGCAAGTCTGAGCCGTCCAAGCCCGCTGCCGTGCCCAGCGTGGAGGAACTGGCTGCTGACCCCGTGCGTTTGCGAGAACTGCGCCAGCAGTGCAAGACGGATCGTCCGACGATGGGCGACGTGCTGTGCAACCGAGTGGCCGAGGCGACGAACCGACGTTTCCTGGGCGACGGCAAGGTGCCTTATACGCCACCGAAGGAACCGCCGAAGTTCTGATGGTCGGCTTGCCGCAACGCACCTGCGCGTGCCTGCGCCTTTTTGCGCGCTGCGCAGCAGCGCGCTCATTGTGGCGGTCTTTCGCCCCAGTTCTTCCCTGCCGGAAACCATGTTTTTTGCGGCATCAACCTGCCGATAACGGTCTTTGACCGGCACGCCCAGCGGCACTGATCCTCACGAGGGCGGCACATGCCTGTGCTGCGATCGGAGGCTGGATGATGCAGGGAACGAACGTGCTGTTCGGTCAGATTGCCGTGGTGTTCGGCATCGTGATCGCTGGGGTGTGGAGCGCCACGCAATGGACAGCGGCGGCCCTGGGCTACCAACTACGCCTGGGCTCGCCGTGGTTCGATTTCCTGGACACACCGGTCTATCACCCGTGGCGGTTGTTCGAGTGGTGGTTCTTCTTCGATGCCTACGCGCCGCGCGTGTTCGATACCGGCGGCGCCATCGCGGGCGGCAGTGGCCTACTGGCGGTTGTGGTCGCCATCGGCATGTCGATCTGGCGCTCGCGCCAGTCGCGCCTGGTCACGACCTATGGCTCGGCCCGCTGGGCCAATGTGGAGGACATTCACAAGGCGGGCCTTGACCACCCTGCGGGCGTGTTCCTCGGCCTGCATCGCCAACAGTACCTGCGGCATGAAGGCCCGGAACACGTCCTGACCTTCGCGCCTACGCGCTCGGGCAAGGGCGTGGGCCTCGTGGTGCCGACGCTGCTTTCCTGGCCTGCATCCGCCGTCATCCACGACATCAAAGGCGAGAACTGGCAGATCACCGCCGGTTGGCGCTCGCGCTTCTCGCATTGCCTGCTGTTCAACCCCACCGATGCGAAGTCAGCGGCCTACAACCCGCTGCTGGAGGTACGACACGGCGCGCATGAGGTGCGCGACGTGCAGAACATCGCGGACATTCTGGTTGATCCCGAAGGTGCGCTGGAGAAGCGCAATCACTGGGAAAAGACTTCGCACGCGCTGCTGGTCGGGGCCATCCTGCATGTGCTCTACGCGGGCGAAGACAAGACGCTGCGCGGCGTCGCCAACTTCCTCTCCGACCCGGCCAGCCCCTTCGAGTTGACGCTGCACCGGATGATGACCACGCCGCACCTCGGCGATGGGCCTCATCCGGTGGTGGCCTCGGCTGCGCGCGAAGTGCTCAACAAATCGGACAACGAGCGTTCCGGCGTGTTGAGCACCGCCATGTCGTTCCTCGGCCTGTACCGCGATCCCACGGTGGCCCAAGTCACGTCGCGGTGCGATTGGCGCATCGCCGACCTGATCGCGGCCGAGCATCCGGTATCGCTGTATCTGGTGGTGCCGCCTTCGGACATATCGCGGACGAAGCCGCTCATTCGCCTGATCCTCAACCAGATCGGGCGGCGCCTCACCGAGTCGCTCGATGGCTCCGATGGCATCGAGCGCCGCCACAAGCTGCTGCTGATGCTCGATGAGTTCCCTGCGCTGGGGCGCCTGGACTTCTTCGAGACGGCGCTGGCCTTCATGGCGGGCTATGGCATCCGCAGCTTCCTCATCGCGCAGTCGCTCAACCAGATCGACAAGGCGTATGGGCAAAACCACTCCATCCTCGACAACTGCCATGTGCGCGTGACGTTCGCCACGAACGACGAGCGCACCGCCAAACGGATCTCCGAGACGCTGGGCACCGCCACCGAGCTGCGCGCGCAGCGCAACTACGCGGGCCACCGGCTCGCGCCGTGGCTGGGCCACCTCATGGTGTCGCGCCAGGAAACCGCGCGTCCGCTGCTGACGCCGGGCGAAGTCATGCAGCTTCCGCCTGATGAGGCCGTGGTAATGGTGTCCAGCGTGGCGCCCATCAAGGCGAAGAAGCTGCGCTACTACGCGGACGCCAATTTCAAGCGCCGCGTGCTGCCGCCGCCCACGCTGGCGGACGGGCAGTACGCCGACGCGCCGCCGGCCCGCGCCGATGACTGGAGCGGGCTGGCAATTCCTGCGGTGCCGGCACCTCTCGTCGCGGAGACCGTTGGCGACCTTGGCAGCGCCGATGACGGCGGCCCGCGTCGCCAGCCCGAACTCTCCGAAATCGCCGCCTACGACCCCGAGCTGGCCGCGCCTGCGGCCGACCTTGGGTTGCTCGATGACGACGACCTGCCGCTTCCCCTTCCTCGCCAGCTCGACCCTGCCCTGCAACGCACGGCCCGGCTGGCATCCCTCGACCCTGATGACGGAATCGACCTATGACCCAACACCGCCTCAACGTGTTCATCCAGCCGGAGCACGCCAAGCGGCTCGATGAGCTGGCCGCCAAGAAGGGCGTGTCCAAGTCGTCCATCGTCGCGGCGGCGCTCGCATCGTGGCTGTCGCCCGATGCCGCCGACCAGCGCGAGGCGGCCATTGCCAAGCGGCTTGATCGCCTGTCGCGGCAGGCCGAACGCATGGAGCGCGACCAGAACATCCAGATCGAGACGCTGGCACTGTTCATCCGCTACTTCCTCACGGTGAGCACGCCCGTGCCCGAAGCGCATCAGGACGCAGCGCGCGCCCAGGGCAAGGCGCGCTTCGAGCAGTTCGTCGAACAACTCGGGCGGCATTTGCTGCGCGGTCGCAGTCTGGTGCGAGACGTGGTGGAAGAACTGCATCCAGACCCGGCACGCATGGACGACGCGCAGGAGCGCGCGTCATGAGCGCCGTTCCTTCCTTCACCGCCGTTTCACTGGATCGCCGCATCCAGATGCTGCGCACGGCGATGGGGCCACTGATCGCCGCCGCGCTGGAAGACCCCGACGTAGTGGAAGTCATGCTGAACCCGGATCGCACCTTGTGGATCGACCGGCTTTCGTCGGGCCGCGCGCCGATGGGTGTGGAGCTGTCCGAGGCCGACGGCGAACGAATCATCCGGCTGGTCGCGGCCCACGTCGGCGCCGAGGTGCATCGCGGCCAGCCGCTCCTGACGGCGGAGCTGCCCGAGACGGGCGAGCGCTTCGAGGGCATCCTGCCGCCCGCTGCGCCGGGGCCGGCCTTCGCTTTGCGCAAGCGCGCCTTTGGCGTGATCCCGCTGTCGCGCTACATCGAGGACGAAATGATGACCGCCGCGCAGGCGGGCTTGCTGGTGCGCGCCGTGCGCGAGCGCCAGAACATCCTGATTGCCGGTGGCACCAGCACGGGCAAGACCACGCTCGCCAATGCCTTGCTCGCCGAGATCGCCGCCACTGGCGACCGCGTGCTGGTGCTTGAAGACACGGTGGAGCTGCAATGCGCGGCCTGCGACCACGTACCGCTGCGCACGCGCGCAGGCGTGGTGTCGATGACCGAGCTGGTGCGCTCGTCCATGCGCCTGCGCCCGGATCGCGTCGTCGTCGGCGAGGTACGCGGCGCCGAAGCGCTGGATCTCATCAAGGTGTGGGGTACAGGCCATCCGGGCGGCATTGCCACGATCCATGCCGGCTCCGCGCTGGGCGCGCTGCTGCGTTTGGAGCAACTGATCCTCGAAGTGGCGGTGAACCCGCCCCGTGCGCTGATCGCGGAAGCGGTCAATGTGGTCATCCACATCGCTGGGCGCGGGCGCAAGCGCCGCATCGAGAGCATCGTCCGCGTCATCGGCTTCGATGGCGTGGGCTACCACCTGGCGGATGCGCTGGAGGCTCCATTCCCGGAGCTGCTGTCGCAGTCCGACCTTTCCTCCCCGTCCCCTGACCACTCTGGAGAACTTCCATGACGCACGCTGATGCTTTCCGTATTTCCGCAAATCCGCTTCCTCGGCCCGCACGGCTGGATGGCCTGGCTCGCCCGGCCATGCAGGGCTTGATGCTCGCTGCCTTCATGCTGCTGCTCGCAGGTACTGCGCAGGCCGCCGGTTCCTCGATGCCCTGGGAAGGGCCGCTGCAATCCATCCTCGAATCCATCCAGGGGCCGGTGGCGCGCATCGTCGCGGTCATCATCATCATCGCTACGGGCTTGGCGCTGGCCTTCGGTGATACCTCGGGCGGGTTCCGCAAGCTGATCCAGATCGTGTTTGGCCTGTCCATCGCGTTCGCCGCTTCGAGCTTCTTCCTGTCGTTCTTCAGCTTCTCCGGTGGGGCCGTCGTATGAACGGCCCACACGATGGAATACCCGGCTTCGAGGTGCCGCTGCATCGGTCGTTGACCGAGCCGATCCTGATGGGCGGTGCGCCGCGCACCGTGGCCATCACTAACGGCACCTTGGCCGCTGCTGTCGGGCTGGGCTTACAGATGTGGATTCCAGGCGTGGTGCTCTGGATCGTCGGCCATTCGCTGGCGGTCTGGGGTGCGCGTGTCGATCCGCAGTTCATGGCCGTGTTCGCGCGCCATATCAAGCACCGGCCGCTGCTGGACGTGTGAGGGGAATGCCATGCTGAACCTTGCCGAATATCGCCAGCGCCCGGCCTTGCTGGCTGACTGGTTGCCCTGGGCCGGGCTGATCGCACCGGGCGTCGTCTTGAACAAGGACGGCAGTTTCCAGCGCACGGCCCGGTTTCGCGGGCCTGACCTCGACAGCGCGACGCAAGGCGAGTTGATCGCCACGTCGGCGCGCTTGAACAACGCGCTGCGCCGCCTGGGTTCGGGCTGGGCACTGTTCATCGAGGCCGAGCGCCGCGCCGCCGCCGACTATCCGCACTCGGCGTTCCCCGAGCCGCTGTCGTGGCTGGTGGACGAGGAACGCCGGGCCACATTCGAGGACTCGGGCAATCACTTCGAGAGCGGCTATCACCTGACGCTGGTGTACCTGCCGCCCGAGGAATCGCACGCCCGCGCGGCGGGGATGCTGTACGAGAACCGGCCTACCGACGGCGTGGACTGGCGCGAGCGGCTGCAAGCTTTCGCCGCAGAAACGGATCGCATCTTTGACCTGCTCGACGGCGTGATGCCGGAAATCGCCTGGCTGGATGACAGCCAGACGCTGACCTACCTGCACGCCACCATTTCGACGCGGCGCTACCGCGTCGGCGTGCCCGAAGTGCCGTTCCACATCGACGCGCTGCTGACCGACTCCGCACTTGTCGGTGGCTTGGCGCCCATGCTGGGCGACCGGCACCTGCGCGTGGTGTCGGTGCGGGGATTTCCGCCCTCGACCTGGCCGGGGATTCTGGACGACCTCAACCGGCTTGGATTTGCCTATCGCTGGTCAACCCGGTTCCTGTGCCTCGACAAAGCCGAAGCGGAAAAGGAACTCGTCCGCCTGCGTCGCCAGTGGTTTGCGAAAAGGAAGAACGTCATCGCGCTGCTGCGCGAAACGATCTTCCAGCAAGAAAGCCCGCTGGTCGATACCGACGCGAGCAACAAGGCCACCGACGCCGATGCCGCCTTGCAGGAGCTGGGCAGCGATCAAGTCGCCTTCGGCTATCTCACCGCCACGGTTACAGTGCTCGATGCCGACCCGGCCGTGGCCGACGAGAAGTTGCGGATGGTGGAGCGGGCCATCCAAGGGCGCGGGTTCGTGACGATCCCTGAAACCTTGAACGCCGTGGATGCGTGGCTGTCCTCGCTCCCCGGCAATGCCTACGCCAATGTGCGCCAGCCCATCGTCTCGACGCTGAACCTGGCGCACATGATGCCGGTGTCGGCGGTATGGGCCGGCCCCGAACGCAATGCCCATCTTGACGGCCCGCCGCTGATCGTCACGCGCACCGATGGCGCCACGCCGTTCCGGCTGGTGACGCACATCGGCGACGTGGGCCACACGTTGGTCGCAGGCCCGACCGGCATGGGCAAGTCGGTCTTGCTCGCCACCCTGGCGATGCAATTCCGTCGCTATCGCGGCTCGCGCATCTTCGCCTTCGACATGGGCCGCTCGATGCGCGCCACCATCCTGGGCCTGGGCGGCGAGCACTACGACCTCGGGATGGATGGCGAAATCGCTTTCCAGCCCTTGGCTCGTATCGACCGCGAGGGCTACCGCACCTGGGTGGCAGAGTGGATCGAAGGCCGCTTGCGGCATGAGGGCGTGGTCGTCGGCCCCGAAGAGAAGGCCGCCATCTGGTCGGCGCTCGGCAGCCTCGCCGGTGCGCCGGTGGAGCAGCGCACGATGACGGGGCTGTCCGTGCTGCTGCAATCGAACACGCTGCGGCAGGCGTTGTCGCCTTATGTGCTGGGCGGTGCCCACGGCAAGCTGCTGGACGCCGACCATGACCGGCTCGGCATGGCCGACGTGCAGTGCTTCGAGATGGAGGAGCTGATGCACAGCAAGGCCGCCGTCATGGCGGTGCTGCATTACCTCTTTGCGCGCTTCGATGAACGCTTCGACGGGGCGCCCACGCTGCTGATCCTCGATGAAGCGTGGCTGTTCCTCGATGACCCGGTGTTTGCCGCGCGTATCCGCCAGTGGCTCAAGACGCTCAGGAAAAAGAACGTCAGCGTCATCTTCGCCACGCAGAGCCTTGCCGACATCAAGGATTCGAGCATCGCGCCCGCGATCATCGAGAGCTGCGCGAGTCGCATCTTCCTGCCGAACCCGCAGGCCACCGAGCCGCAGATTCGCACGATCTACGAGGGCTTCGGCCTCAACAGGCGGCAGATCGAGATCGTCGCCACCGCGCAGCCCAAGCGCGACTACTACTACCAATCGCGCCTCGGCAATCGCCTGTTCGACCTCGACCTGGGGCCGGCGGCGCTGGCCTTCGCGGGCGCGTCCACGCCGCAAGACCAGCGCGACATGGACGCGGTGCTGGCCGACGCCGGCGTGCCCGGCTTCGCGGGCGCCTGGCTGCGCCATCGCGGCCTCGATTGGGCGGCCGACCTGCTGCCCTCGTTCCCCGGCCTCGCGCCGGGTTCCCTCGCTGACCAACCCCTGGAGAACCAGCCATGAAGAAACGTCTCATCGCCGCCGCCATCGCGGCCATGCTTTGCACCGCCACCGCCCATGCGCAATGGGTCGTGATCGACCCCACGAACCTCGTGCAGAACACGCTGACCGCGATCCGCACGCTGGAGCAGATCAACAACCAGATCCAGCAGCTCCAGAACGAAGCGCAGATGCTGATGAACCAGGCGCGCAACCTCGCCAGCCTGCCGTCCAGCGTGGTCGGCCAGTTGCGCGCCAATCTGGCGACCACACAGCGGCTGATCGCCCAGGCCAGAGGACTGGCCTACGACGTGACGAATCTGGATCGGGAGTTCCAGCGCCTGTATCCCGAGCAATATGCCGCCACCGTCAGCGGCAACCAGATGTACCGCGACGCGCAGGAGCGCTGGAAGAACACGCTCAACGGCTTGCAGACCACCATGCAGATGCAGGCCCAGGCGTCGCAGAACCTGAGCGACGACGAAGGCGTGCTGGCCGACCTCGTGGGCAAGAGCCAATCGGCCGTGGGCGCCTTGCAGGCCATGCAAGCCACCAATCAGCTTCTGGCTTTGCAGGCCAAGCAGTCCATCCAAACGCAACGCCTGAGCATCACCCAGGATCGCGCCGCGTCGCTGGAGTTGGCGCGGCAGGCTGCCGCCGTGGAGCGAGGCCGCGAGGTGAACCGGCGTTTCCTGGGTGAAGGTACGCCGTACACGCCGCAGACCGTCGATTTCTACGGCCGGTGACAGGTGTTGCCATGACCCGCGCGCCTGCTTTCTGCGGTCTCGTGCTCTTGCTGGCCGGTTGCGGCCAGCAGGAGGTGCCTTCGGTCGATGCACTCTCGGCCCATCCGGCGCGGCTGCGCTTGCTCAAGGAGCAATGCCGCGCGGGTCAGCTCGACGGCGCGTTATGCGCGCAGGTGGTCAAGGCCGACCTGCGCCGCTTTTTCTCCGGCAAGGCCGGGCCTGATGAGTACCGGACGCTGGCCGAATTGCCGCCGATTCCGGCCAGCTTCGATGAACCCACCGAAGACGGCGAGGCGGTGGCAGCGGCCTTGCCGGGGCAGGAGGACTCGCCATGAATGACATTTCGATCATTGATCGCTTCCTCGATGTGTTCTCGCGCTACATCGACTCGGGCTTCGGCCTGCTGCACGGGGAGGTGGCGTTCCTCACAGCCACGCTGATCGTCATCGACATGACGCTCGCCGGGCTGTTCTGGGCCATGAGCCATGCCAGCGGCCAGGGCGAGGACGTGATCGCCAAGCTGATCCGCAAGGTGCTGTACGTCGGTGCCTTCGCCTACATCATCGGCAACTTCAACACCTTGGCGAGCATCGTGTTCCGCTCGTTCGCCGGGCTGGGCCTGACGGCCAGCGGCTCGACCCTGAGCATGGGTAACTTCTTGCAGCCGGGACGGCTCGCCAAAGTGGGCATCGACGCCGGGGCGCCCATTCTTGAGCAGATCAAGGAGATGGCGGGCTTCCCCGAGGTGTTCATTCACATCATGCCCATCGTCGTGCTGTTCTTCGCATGGATGGTGGTCATCGTCAGCTTCTTCGTGCTGGCGGTGCAGCTTTTCGTGACGCTGATCGAGTTCAAGCTGACCACGCTGGCGGGCTTCGTGCTGGTGCCGTTCGCCCTCTGGAACAAGACGGCATTCCTGGCCGAGAAGGTCTTGGGCAACGTGGTGTCGTCGGGCATCAAGGTGCTGGTACTGGCCGTCATCGTCGGTATCGGCTCGGGGCTGTTCTCCGAGTTCAACATCCCGGCAGGTTCGGAGCCTTCGATCGACCGGGCGCTGGTCATCATGCTGGTCTCGCTGTCCATGCTGGCCCTGGGCATCTTCGGGCCGGGCATTGCGACCGGGCTGGTGTCCGGCGGCCCGCAGCTTGGCGCGGGCGCGATGGCCGGTGCTGCCATCGGCGCAGCCGGAACCGCCGTTGCGGTCGGCGCTGCTGCTACGGGTGTCGGCGGCGCCGTGGCGGCCGGAGCGCGTATGGCGCCCGCAGCCGCCAAAGCAGGGGTCAGTGGCGCCCGTTCGATGGCATCGACCGCCAGCAGCGCCAAGTCGGCCTATCAGGCGGGCTCCGCTTCGGCCGGTGGCGGCCTCCAGGGCGCCGCCGCCGGTGTGGGCAATGTCGCCAAGACTGGCGCGCAGGCAGCCGGGCAGAAGGTGGCCCAAGGCGCACGCTCGATGAAGGAGCGCGTCGCCGCCGCCTTCCGGCCTGATGACGCCGGATCGGCGTCGGGGGACAGTGCCGCACGGGCTGCGAGCGAATCTCCCGTCACAGCCCCATCCACCGCACAACCCGCTTGGGCCAAGCGCCTGCACCGCAGGCAGCAGCTCACCCATGCCGCCACGACCGCCGCCCACACGCTGCGCGGCGGCGACGGCGGCAGCTCCAGCCAGGGGCCAAGCCTGCGTGATTCCGATTCCTGATCTTCAAGGAGAACCCTCATGCGATTCAAAAGACCGCAGGTGCGCTACGCCGATACGCCGCAGCCTGCCACCCCCTACCAATCCGCCGCGCAGGTCTGGGACGACCGTATCGGCTCGGCCCGCGTGCAGGCCAAGAACTGGCGCTTCATGGCCTTTGGCTGCCTCACGTTGGCCGTGCTGATGGCGGGCGGGCTGGTCTGGCGCTCGGCGCAGTCCATCGTCACGCCCTACGTTATCGAGGTGGACAACGCGGGCCAGGTGCGCGCGGTCGGTGAAGCCGCTACGCCGTATCGGCCCAGCGATGCCCAGGTGGCCTATCACCTGGGCCGCTTCATCGGCCTGGTGCGCTCGCTGTCCATCGACCCCATCGTGGTGCGGCAGAACTGGCTGGATGCCTACGACTACACCACTGACAAGGGCGCCGTGGTGCTCAACGAGTACGCCCGCGTGAACGATCCGTTCGCGCGCATCGGCAAGGAGTCGGTGACGGTGCAGATCACCAGCGTGACCCGCGCCAGCGACACGTCTTTCAACGTGCGCTGGACGGAGACGCGCTTTGTCAATGGCGCGCTGGATCGCACCGAACGCTGGAACGCCGTGGTTTCCATCGTGCAGCAGACGCCGCGCACCGAGCAGCGCGTGCGCAAGAACCCTCTGGGTATCTACGTCAACGGGCTGTCGTGGAGCCGCGAACTGGAAGGAAACGAAGGAGCAAAGCCATGAATGATCTTTTCCGTAAATCCGCCTTGCCGATCATGTTGCTTGCCCTCGCGGGCTGCGCCACGCAGGGCAAGCCGCCGCCGTCCATTTCGCTCGATGAGCCGGCGCAGGCGCAGCCGCTGCCGGAGCCGCCTGCGCCTGTGGAAGTGGTGGCCGTGCCGCAGGTGCTGCCGATGCCGGCGCAGATGAAACCTGTGCCGGATGCCAAGCCCACGCCGGAACCCGCCGATGAAACCGTGCGTGTGTCCCGCGCCAACGCCGAGGCGCGCATTGCGCCCACGCGCGAGGGCTACGTCAACGCGATCCAGGTCTGGCCCTTCACCGATGGCGCGCTGTATCAGGTCTATGCGGCCGTGGGCCGCGTGACGGTGATCGCGCTCCAGCCCGGCGAGGAACTGGTGACGGTGGCCGCTGGCGATACCGTGCGCTGGATCGTCGGGGACACATCGAGCGGCAGCGCTGACGCGCTGCGCGTCAATGTGATGGTCAAACCGATCCGCTCGGGCCTGAAGACCAATCTCGTCATCACGACCAGCCGGCGCACCTATCTGCTGGAGCTGACCTCTACCGAAAAGACGTGGATGGCGTCGGTGTCCTGGGAGTACCCGAAGGACAAGATGCTGGCCTTGCAGCGCCAGGCGCAGGCGGCCAGCGCCGCCGCGCCGGTCGATGCCGGGCTGTCGTTGGAGAAGATCCGGTTCCGCTATGCGGTCAGCGGCAGCAATCCGCCTTGGAAGCCGCTGCGCGCCTTCGATGACGGCGAGAAGGTCTATATCCAGTTTCCGCCGGGCATCGCCCAAGGCGAACTGCCGCCGCTGTTCGTCATCGGCGCCCAGGGCGATGGGCAACTCGTCAATTACCGCTTCCGGCCGCCGTACTACATCGTGGATCGCCTGTTCGGCGCCGCCGAACTACGCCTGGGCGGGGACAAGGGCGATGTGGTGCGGATCGAACGTACCGATGGCACGCGGAGGAACTGAGCATGAGCCAGGACGATTCCCCTGACTTTGCGCCGCAGGCGGGCAAGGTCGCGCCCGAGGCGGTGGCGCTGCGCGCCCAGCCGCGCCCGGTCACACGCCTGAACCGGCGCACGCTGGCCATGCTCACCGGTGGCCTGTCGGTCGCCGTGCTCGGGGCCACGATCTGGTCATTGCAGCCGCACCGGCGCGGCGCAGGCGAGCAGACCGAGCTTTACAACGTCGATCGCGTCTCGAAGTCCGAGGGGCTGGATGGCCTGCCTTCGGATTACTCCAAGCTGCCGCGAAAGGTGCCCGAGCTGGGGCCGCCGCTGCCGGGCGACCTTGGCCCGGCCATCGTGAAGGCGCAGCAGCCGGTGACGCCCACCTACGCGCCGCCGGGCCACGACCCGGAGGATGCACGGCGCAAGGAAGCTGAAGCGGCAGCAGCTTCCTCGGTGTTCTTCCGCTCGGGCACGCCTGGCAAGACCGCCGCGCCAGCGGCTGCGCAAGTCGCTGCGGCTGGCCAAGCATCGGCCTTGGCGGGCTTCGACCCGCTCGCCGCCGGGCCGGCCTCGACGGCGGCCCAGCCCGCCGACCCGACCGCTGTGCAGAATCGACAAGACCAGAAAGAGGCGTTCCTGAAAGGCGGCTCTACGGAAACCCGCAATTCCGGGAATCTGAAAATGCCGTCCTCGCCGTATCAGGTGATGGCCGGGACGGTGATCGCTGGCGCGCTGGTGACAGGCATCAAGTCCGATCTTCCGGGCGACGTGATCGCCACGGTGACGGAGCCGGTCTACGACACGGCCACGGGCAAGTTCCTGCTGATTCCGCAGGGCTCGCGCATCCTGGGCCGCTACAACAGCCAGGTCAGCTATGGACAGAGCCGGGTGCAGGTGGTTTGGAACCGCATCATCCTGCCGGACACGTCCTCGCTGACGCTGGACAACCTCGTCGGCACCGATCCGGCCGGCTATTCGGGCCTGGAAGACGGTGTGGACTACCACTGGAGCCGCATCGTCGCCGGTGCGGCGCTGACGACGCTGCTGGGCATCGGCGCCGAGTTGGCCGCGCCGGAGAACCGGCAGGACGGCAACCGCATCGTGATCGCCGGGCGCGACAGCGCACAGGACAGCATCAACCAGGTCGGGCAGGAGATGACCCGGCGCAACATGAACATCCAGCCGACGCTGACCGAGCGGCCCGGCCTGCCGGTGCGGATCATCGCCAACCGCGATCTGGTGCTGCGTCCGTACCAGCCAATGTTCTTCCAGCGGGGAGCGATGCAATGAGCACGACCAAGAAACTGCGGCTCGGGCCACTGCCCAAGACCGAGAGCGTCAAGCTGACCTTCGCTTGCCCGGCCAGCCTGAGGGCCACCCTCGACCGCTATGCCGCGCTGCACGCGCAGGCATATGGCGAGACCGTCGATGCAACGACGCTTATCCCGCACATGCTGGAGGCGTTCATGGCGGGGGATCGGGGATTCAGGAAGGGCACGGCGACACGGAGCGCGCCAACGAAGCCGACATGATGGCGTCGCGTACCAATGGCATCCGTCGAACGCGCAGCCCCAGGCTGCGCGTTCTTCATTCTCTGGATGCCGCACGCAAAGCCTCTTGGGCTATGATGGTGCGACAGGCCCGCCGTTCCTCGGCAATCCCGCACGCTCCAGCGCGATCCGGCTTTCCCTCCCGACGCTCCTATGTGGCTCCTAGCCCACAAGGCCGCACTTCCGCAAAGTGGCCTGAAAACGAGCTAACCTACTGTCCCATATACGGTTTCAAGCTCTGCGTGATTTGCACGAAGGACTTGACACCAGAACTTTTTTGTTTCCAGACTCAGACATTCCACGCGAAACGATTCAGGCCTACCTGGAAACCTATTACCACGTAGCGGGCGACGCGCCGACGCAACTGCAAGTCGGGCAGTTCAACCCAACGCTCTCCGCACTGCACGACGCTCATCAAGTCGCAAGTAGCGCGTTCATCACGGCGTGTAACCCCTTTAGCCAGGACCTTGGCGCCGAGGCTAATGCCGCACGGCAGGCGACGCTGGCCCACGAACTCGAGCAACTTGGCCTTAGATACATCGACGGCATCGGCCAACATGCGTCCAATGGCTGGCCAGGGGAAGCCAGTTTCCTCGTGCTGGGCTCGACACTCGACATCGCGAAATCGCTGGGTGAGAAGCATGGACAGAACGCGATCATCTGGTGCGCCTCCAACGCCGTGCCTCAACTGATTCTCTTGCGCTGACACGCATTCGATGCGCGATATACGGCTGGTCTGCCGCCCGTCAGGGAAAGGACCGGGGGGATTTGATCCGGATTGCCGCCCCCGACACGTTGTCGAAAGCGGCTAAATAGGAGATGTATATGTCTGTCCAAAATGGGCTTTTTTCCTCGGAATCCGTGTCCGAGGGCCATCCCGATAAGCTCGCCGATCGTATTTCCGACCGCATCCTCGATGCCTTCCTGGCTCGGGATCGTCACGCACGCGTCGCCTGTGAGACCCTGCTGGCGGATCAGTGCGTGGTTGTCGCGGGCGAATTCAAGACCCGGCACGCCGCCGATTTCCAGGCGGTACGCGATTCCGCTGAGAACTTGGTGCGCGAGGTACTTCGTGACGCCGGCTACGGCGACTCCCAAACTGGCATCGATCCGGAGCAATGCGAAATCCAGATCCGCTTCAATGCTCAGTCGCAAGACATCAGCCGGGGCGTCGATCGCGCAAACGGCGTGCTAGGCGCCGGCGACCAGGGACTGATGTTCGGTTACGCCACTGACGAGACGCCTGAACTCATGCCTGCGCCGATCGTGTACGCGCATCGGCTCGTGCAGCGCCAAGCCGAACTCAGGAAGCGCGGCACGCTGCCCTGGCTGCAGCCGGATGCAAAGTCGCAGGTGACCTTTCGCTACGTCGATGGGCGGCCGACGCAGGTAGAGGCCGTAGTGCTGTCGACGCAGCACGATGAATGCATCGAACTCGATGCGTTACGTGATGCTGTGCAGAAGCATGTGATCGAGCCGGTAATTCCCGAGCATTTGCGTGCCAGCGGATTGCGCGTCCTAATCAACCCCACGGGACGCTTCGTCACTGGTGGCCCGAAGGGCGATGCCGGGCTGACGGGCCGCAAGATCATTGTCGACACCTACGGAGGGGCCGCACCGCACGGTGGTGGCGCGTTCTCAGGCAAGGATCCATCAAAGGTAGACCGCTCTGCGGCCTATATGGCTCGCTTCCTTGCAAAGCAGGTGGTAGCGCGTGGCTGGGCGAGGCGAGCACTGGTCCAACTGGCCTATGCGATCGGCGTAGCGGAACCGGTGAGCTTCGCGGTCGAGACCTACGGCACCGAAGCTGGGGCCCGGCGAGATATCACCGCCGAACTGGCGCGCGAATTCGACTTGCGCCCGCAAGGCATCATTGAAACCTTGGACCTGCTCCGCCCTATCTACTACCCCACCGCGGCATATGGGCATTTTGGCCGGGAGGATTTGGTACTGCCTTGGGAGGCAGTGAGGTGACGCACCGGCTTCGTGCCGGACTTACGTGAAAAAACTCAAAAAAAGCGTCGGCGTTCGCCACCCGGCCACTCAAGGAGCAGGAATGCACACAACCAAAACCATTAATCTGCCGCCCAATGTCGCCCCAACCCCCAGCCTGAGCATACCGAGCCGCTTCCGCGGTTGCCTGCTCGGCGGCGCCGTGGGTGACGCATTGGGTGCGCCTGTCGAATTCTTGTCCCGCGCGGAAATCCTGGAGGCGTTCGGACCGCAGGGGATTACGCAGTACGCACCGGCTTATGGCGGCATTGGAACCATCACAGACGATACCCAGATGACGTTGTTTACCGCTGAGGGATTACTGCGCGCCTGGGTCCGCGGTATTACACGAGGCATTGGCAATCATTCGGGAGTCGTTGCGCGGGCCTATTTACGCTGGCTCCAAACACAGGGGGGCCAGCCCAGCAGGGACCTCGCATCGGCATCCGACCAGCTTGGGTGGCTCTTCCAGCACGAGGCACTCCACAACAGGCGTGCACCGGGCAATACTTGCCTGTCGGCGCTACAGGCGATGCGGGAACTGCGCGAGCCGGCAAGCAACAATAGCAAGGGCTGCGGTGGTGTCATGCGCATTGCACCGGTTGGCCTGTACGCCTGCAGCCGGCGTTGGACAGCGGAGCGCACCTTCAAGCTGGGAACCGAGCTCGCCGCGATTACCCATGGCCATCCGACCGGCTCCCTGACCGGCGGCGTACTCGCCGTGCTGGTCCACCAGTTGGCGCTTGGCGCGCCGCTGCCCGAAGCCCTAGCGCGCGCGCAGGCCTGCTTGCGCACGCAGCCGGACAACGAGGAAACGCTGCAAGCCCTCCAGCAGGCAGCGGAACTGGCTGTCTCTGACGTGGCCCCGGAGGATGCGATCGCCTGCTTAGGCGAGGGCTGGGTCGCCGAGGAGGCGTTGGCTGTTTCTATTTACTGCGCCCTGATCGCACGCGATTTCCGACACGGCATCGTCCTGGCCGTGAATCATGATGGCGACTCCGATTCGACCGGCGCTATCACTGGCAATCTGCTGGGCGTGAAGCTCGGCGTGGAGGCGATTCCGGCCGAATGGCTGGCGACGCTAGAACTGCGCGAGGTTATCGCTGAACTTGCCGACGACCTGGCCGCGTTCACGCAATGGGACATCGGCATAGACACGACCGATGCAGCGTTCGACGAGCGGATCTGGCGGAAGTATCCCGGGAATTGACCGGAGCGCATCGCTCAGAAATCGTCCAGCCAAGGACCTCAAAAAATACGGGCCCATCGTGGCGCGTATTCCCCATTCCGAATTCGATCAGTGATCCCGAGGATTTCATGTCTGGTATCGACCGACAAAACACAACCGTGGCTCAGCCATCAATCGGATGAGTGTTCTTCGCCTTGGTGGACGTTGACGTCACCAAGCACGATTCCTCATAGGCGTCGATGTCGACCTAGCGATAAAGCACTCGGCCGCCGAGTTTTAGAAATCTGGGGCCGATCCCCTCGCTACGCCAGCGTTCGAGGGGGGGCCTCGCTGATATTCCAGCGGGCGGCGAGTTGTCGTTGGTTGAAGTGAACGAGTTCCTCATTGGTCTCCTTGCGAATGAGTTCCCAAGAGTGTATGAAGGCGTCGTTCCGCTGGCGAGTCAAGCTGAAGGGGCGCTCGAGCTAGGTGGAGGCAGAGCCCGCGAGGTTTAGGCGTATTCGACTTGCTGTACCGCGCTGCAAGCCAGCTTCGGAAACAGATCAACAAGGCTTAGCCGGACCACACAGCTATGATGCACGATGTCCCACGGCAATGTATTCGCGTCGGCGCCGCGCAGATGTAGAATCAGCGAAGGTGCTGGTCCTTGCTCACCTCGATCCCATTCTGCGCGGTAGCGCTCCTCATTTTCCGCGCGGAAGGCGAATGGGCGCTTCCGGGGGGGCTTCCTTCAACTCCATCCCCACTGCGACAGCGGCGTCGATCGACTTTCCCAGGCGTTCCGCCTTTTTCATTAACGGCAACATACAGGTATCGTGCGAGGCCAAGTTCCGATATAAGATGCCAGAAGTTGTTGAGGCGCACCGGCGGGAATGAGAAAGAGTGCATGAGCATCAACTGTCTTGCGTGCGCAATGGGCTGCCCTGGCTCGACCGTGATTGGCGACTTGAGCATTACGTCGCCCACGTTGCGTTTAGCGTTTGTCATCAAGGCCGCGTCAAGTCCGATGCTCAGCTCGATGGCTGCTTCAGTTGCATGTCGGGCATATCGCTGCAAACTGATCGCCCGAGTTCGGCCGTGGCTTCAACCCGATGCCCCCCCCCAAATGCTCGATGTAGAAGAAGGAGTGCTTCAGTGGATCAGCAGCGTCAGATCAGGATTTCTTGCCGAGCCCAGGTGATCCGCACAGGATCTCGCGCATGTTGACGGAACTTAGCTTTGATACACGGTGGAATCGCTCAATCTTGAGCCGCTCTTCAACCATGCGGATCTCATAGAGTAGCCGCGCCTGATTGGACTTGGGCGCAATCAGCTCCGCTTGCAAGCGCGCGAGTTTGGCTTTGAGCGTCATAACCGGACCACGAGGCTTCGGTTTGGCGAGCGCAGCCACCCTCTTCTTCGACTTTTGCTTCTTCACGGCGAGATCTCGATGATCGGGCGAGTAGGTTCCTCGATTGTACGCGAAGCCCCTGACGTGAAGCCAACGCCTGCCATGCACACCCGCACGCGAGCTTGCACGCCGAGCAGCAGCGTTGATTGGGAACGTGCAAGAGCGGGCTTGATCAGGGTAATCTGCTCGGCCGGGAACAGTTGGTCCCAGATCGCCTTGAGCCGGGTCATGGCCACCGTTCCTTTCGCCTCGTCCAGACTCGGGTCCTGCTGCACGGCCCGAGGAAGCAGATCCCCGAGCAGGCCCGGGAAGCGAAGGATCGCCCGCAACTGATCTAGCACGGCGGAATCAAACTCGGCTGCGCTCGTCATCGACCCGCCCTACAATAGGAAGTATTCCAACACAGCCAATGACAAGATGCGCGGCAAAAATCGCCCCATCCTGAACGACAACCTGGGCGATGGTTTCCACGCATTCCTGAATTCTGCGGGTCAGAACGTCTGACCGCGACCAAGGAAGCAGTTTATATCGCGATGAGTTCCATCGAGCTAGATACCCTGCAATCAGCATTCCGAAACGCTGGTGGTAGGTGGTCAACCTTCATTAGTTGGGCCAAGAACATATTCACTCTTGGTCGCGCGGACTATCAGCGCCAGTACGAGCCCGTCCTGTAAGGCGGGCGCGATGGTGCCGATTATTACTGGTGTGACGCCCGCGATGAGGGCGACGTCTGGCAGATCAAGAAGCCCCAGAAGAACGATCTGCATCCGACCACGAAGCCGGTCGAAGTGGTTGAGCGTGCCGTGCGAAACAGCAGCAAGATGAAAGACATGGTGCTCGATACGTTCGGAGGTTCCGGCCCGACGCTGATCGCCTGGGAAAATCCGGCCGACGGGCACCATTGATCGAACTAGATCCGAAGTGTGTCGATGCGATCGTGCGCCGCCGGCAGAACTGGAGCAGCAAACAAGCCGCCCGCAGCGCTGATGGGGTGGCATTCGACGATATCTCGGTTCAGGCTATGCGATAGACGGCCCACCTTTTAGGCCGTTATCATGCAGAGAAGTTAATTTAGTATATTCGCCACGCCACGGCCGCCACCATTGATCTGAACCGAGTTGCCGACTTGTTGAAAGAGGCTCGGGCCATCGCCATTGAGTATTACCGCTTGACGGGGAAACCACTGGGTATCACTGGGGAGGTTGGCGACTATGAAGCCGCACGATTACATGGTCTCGAACTCGCCGTAGCCCGAGAGGCAGGCTTCGACGCAGTTGACCGGAATGGACGGCGCCTTCAGATCAAGTCAAGATCCATCCCCAAAGCAAAGAAGCTGGCCGGCCAACGAATCGGTTCGATCGATCTCAACAAACCTTGGGACGCAGTGATCCTCGTTCAGATGGACGAGGAGTTCTCGCCGGTGGCCATCTACGAGGCCGATCGCGCAGCCATTGCCGATGGCTCTACAACGTCCCGGTAGCAAGGCAAGAAATGAGCGCGGCGCGCTCGCCATTTCGAAGTTCCGGTCCATCGGTCGGCAGGTCTGGCCTGGTCGAGGATATGACTAGTTCACC
Organism: Pandoraea cepalis; assembly: GCF_902459665.1. Classification (GTDB taxonomy): domain Bacteria; phylum Pseudomonadota; class Gammaproteobacteria; order Burkholderiales; family Burkholderiaceae; genus Pandoraea; species Pandoraea cepalis. The sequence goes on from NZ_CABPSL010000019.1 coordinate 26,332, forward strand.
GTAGAGTGTTATTCGACAATCCGATAGCCCGTCCGCACCCTTCGACTTTTTCTGAAAGCACGGTCAGTCTGAGCTTCTTCTTAAAGGCGCCAGCAAAGGTGCCAAACACCGTGTGCGGCTGCCAGCCGGTGACCTTGCAGATCTGTGCGATCATAGCTCCCCCAGTCGCTTGAGCATGGCGATCTAGACGTCGCCGTATGTTCGATCAATCCGAGCTACAGCTAGTTCTATCGTTATCCGGCAAAAGGCCCGGCCCGCTATTTTCGGATGTGACCGGACTGTCAATCCGGTTTGGGGGACGGTTGTCAAAGCGCCCCAAAGGGCGCGCATTCGTCAAGCTGTCATAGCGCAGTTTGCGCGACACCGGATGTCGCGCAAACGCCGGGGCGGATGGCGAGGATCATCTCGGTGACGTTATGCTTCTAGCCCCTCGTCCGTTGAACCTCGCAGGGGACAATTGGCGGAGCGTGGGGCAGGGCTCGGGGCAGAGGGCCCTACTCTTGACGAGGCGTAACGCCGTAAACCAGCTAAGCAGGAAGGCGCAGCGGCGTCGCTATGAACGCCGAAAAACAAAGGAAACATCCCATGACGATGCAGGCCATGCCAATCCAGAAGAACGGTTCTTGTCCGTCCGGCTACCACTCGGACGGCAACATGTGCATACCGAACGCCAACGCCAAGCCGGCCATGCCGAAAAATGGCTCGTGCCCGTCGGGTTGGCACAGCGATGGCAACTATTGCGTGGCTAACAGCGCGAACCCGAAAAACGTCTTACCCAAGAGTGGATCTTGCCCTTCGGGTTACCACTCGGACGGCAACTACTGCGTCCAGAACTGAGCAAACGCCCATCGCGCCTCATCGGGGATCTCTGACCGCGCACGGCGGCGCGTGGAGAGGTTACGGGGGGCGCAAAGAATCAGGCACCGATGTCACCTGGTGCTGCTGAAGACTCTGATCTTGAGCATGTTTTCTGCGGTCGCCGGGGCAACCTGTCGACCGCTTTTATTAGGCTATATAAGCGACGCGCTCAGAACCGCCGATCGCTGCGGTTAAATAGTCGACAAAACGCCCATGGGCGGCCATCGCCGTTAAGTGACATCGAGTCGCAAGAGTTTAGCGGGGTTCTGTTGTTATCCGGTCCAAAGGTCAATTTATCGCTTCTGCGCTTCGGACTTGACCGAATCGACATACGCGCCAACTGCCGCAGTTCCAGCCACAGCGGCAACAAAAACAATCGCGAAGGCAGTCAAATGTTGCAGAGGGGAATAATTGCTAAACATGGTTCCTCCTGTTCGAGGTCTGATAAAGCAGCATCAGTATGCTGTTTCTTCAAGATAAACACCTCGTAGGACAAATCATGTCCGAGCGTCACGATGCGCCCCGTACTTCGTAAATCGCGCCTAAAGCCTTTGCTTCTTCCGCCAGCTCGGCCCGCAGGCTCGCCGGCTGCAATACCTCGACGTTCGGCCCGAACGCCCTCAGCCACCACCTCAGTCGCTGACTCAACAGCACCGTGCCGCGCACTTCAAGCGCGTCGCCATCTTGGACAGCCTGCTGGTCCTCCGACAGCGGCGCTTCGAGCAGATGGTTTCCCGCTCCGTTTCTGAAACGCAGCCTCACGTCAATTTCTCCCTCGACCATGAAGTCGAACTGACGCTGCTCCCGCACGTACTGCGATAGCCTGAACCCGCGCGGGTAGGCAAAGGACTCAGGCAACATGGTCGCGCGAGCAAGACGGTCGAGCCTGTAAATCGCCGGATTGGGATGGCGCGGCATCGCTGCCACGAGATAGACCAACCCGCCGACTTCCACCAATCCGAGTGGGTAGACGATCTTCGCTTCGGCATTGTCACTCTTCGAGCGGGGCTGGTAGACGATCTCCAGCTTTTGATCGCTAAAAAGTGCTTGTGAAACCGTTGCGAAGATGTTGGGATCGACCTCGGGATATTGCAGTGCAAAGCCGCCAGTTTCGACCTCGATCTTGTCGATCCATTTACGGTAGCGTCGCTCATGCTCGCTGTTGGCAGTCGCCAGACGCTTGCCCGCCACATCGAACAATGGCGAAAGCGTTTCGGCCACCAGCGTCGGGATCCGCCACGTTGAAAAACGACGCAACGTCTGCAGGGCCAGCGCCTCGTCGTGCGTCATCATGCCGGCCGCCTTTGCGGCAAGGCCGCTTGCTCCGGCAACCTTGCGCCAATACTTGGCTCTCCCACGCTGCTCCATGACAACAAGCGAATCTTTAAGCATCTCTTCGAGCCGTCGCTGCACGGTCTTCACAACCGGCGGATCCAGCAGCATGACGCTGACCTTGCGATGTACGTCGGGTGTGGAAATTGGCTCCTCGCCCTTGGCAGCATCGGGCAAGACTTGCATGATTTCTCGATCCAGCATGTCGGAGGTGGAATCAGGTTAAAAATGTTCAAGTCTGCCTTAACGGCACATTTCTGAAATTCTTTAACTCGCGACTTCACAACGCGTATGCCAGCGGTCGCCCCCCCCTGCGCGCTACCGCCGGAAACCACTTTCCATAACAAGACACAATTTGTCCCATCGGCCCTCTAACCTACACGATCAGGGAAAGACTCAGGGAGGCAGTTTGGAAAGCGAGAAACCTCTTACTCCGATTGCAGCGGCTCAACGAATCGTGCTGCGCGCAATGATCTTTGAACATTGTCCAGACGGCATTGTGATCACCGATGCCAGGGGATTCGTGATCGAATCCAACGCCTCATTCAAACGTATGACCGGATACTGTCCTGATGAAACCCAGGACAAAAACCTGCGCCGCCTGTGGGCTGGGCTTTTCGACCGGACGCTCTATCGGACAATCCGCAAGTCCATCGCTTCCACGGGCTGCTGGCAAGGTGAAATGCCTGAACTGCTCGTGTACGAGCGTGTGCATCGCTACCCACTGCGCATCAATGCAATTCGCGACGACCACGGGAATACAGTCGCCCTCATTTGGACGCTTATTGACGACACCCGTCTATCTGTCATGCGCCGTGAAATGGTTCGGCTTGCACACCACGATCCGCTCACGGGGCTACCAAATCGCCTGCTACTGATGTCGAGACTGGAAAACATGCTCGACCGCTATCGGAAAGACGTTACCGACGCGGTCTTGTTCGTTGACCTCGACGGATTCAAGCTGGTTAACGACACGTTCGGACATAAGACTGGCGACAAACTTTTACAGGCAGTCACAGCACGGCTCAACGCCCGCCTGCGGCACACCGATATGTTGGCTCGCCTCGGGGGAGACGAGTTTGTCATCGTCCTAGAACAGATCGCGCACGAGCAAGATGCTGCCATTGTTGCCGAGGACATCATCCATCAGATCCACACACCGTTCACACTTGCTGACGGTACCACCGTACGCATCGGTGCCAGCGTGGGAATCGCGATTTTGCAACAAGACGGAAAAAATGCAGATCAGCTTCTTGAGCAGGCCGACCGTGCACTTTATTCCGCCAAAAGGGCCGGCAAGGGAGCCTATAGATTCTTTGAGAGTCACCTGAACCGCACCGGGAATGAACTGCCCCCCGAGAGTTGGACGTTGAAGCGTTAGTTTTTTCCCGCTCGCATTCGATATTCCACGGGACTCAGTCCACCAAGTTTCGATTTGATGCGGTGCCGGTTGTAGTAGTCGATGTAGCCCTTCAGGCCTACCCGCAATGCGTTTCCACTTCGACTGATTCCCGTGTTGGTGGATTCAACCGGTCGATGCATCGCCTTCCGCTGCGGTGCAGCGTCAAGTATGTTGAATTGACCGGTTGAATCCGCAGGTGCAGACCGGACGCGCATCCCTCGGCGACAGCGAACTTCCGGTTCCAGCATCGACGAATATGAGAGTTCAAACCGTATCGGGCGCCTAGCCCACTCCGCGATGGCCCGGCGTACCGCTCGCCCTACCGCGATCCTGCAGCGCAGCTAGTTCCCTAACGGCATCCGCCGCGGCACCACAATTTGGATCTCGGGCACACCGTGCGAAGTTGGGCCAGTCCGCGCGTGAAAATGCGGGCCTTTACCCAACCACGGGTCCCGCGTGCGATCCGCACACCGATGGAGAACCTGCCTTATGGTCATCCTGCAACAACTGTCGCGTATCGTGGCTGACGAGATCAGGAGCGCACTGCCGGTCTACCTCCTGCCCTTGCTCATCGTGCGACGCGCCCTCCTCCGCGGGCGAGGCATTCCGGCCGGCCGGACTATCGAGCGCTGGCTGCGTTGTCACCGTAAGTGACCGCCAACAGGATACCTTGCGCGTCCCCAATCGATTGGGGCCTGTCCTCGCAGGCGGCACAGCATGCGCAAATGAAACTTCTGCCACGCCTCGGCCGCCTACCAATCGTGTAACAGACGCCAAGATGTCACGCCACTGCCGAAGCCAAGCTCTTGAGGAAAGTCCTCCCGAGGAATACCTGTTCCGCGCCAGTGCTATGAAGCCAGGGCTCAAGCCCCTCGGCAAAAGCATGTACTTATCGAAATAGATTGGCGCACCGGCCAGCAGCGGCCGTTTAGCTTGGAGTGATCTATTCCCGTCAATGACCAGACCCTACGCCATCCAGGCCAGATCTCGCCCGACGACACGCTACCGCCCGGCTCCTAGGTCTCACCTACGGCGCCATGCTGGCACCCGCCGCCGCGTTGGTGACGCCGCGCCCACCTTCAGCATCGGTTATCAGAAGAGTTCCGCCACACTGTTCCTAGCCAAACGCCGTGCAACCATTGATGCGCGTCTCAAGAAGCTGGGTGTCAACAAGGTGGATTGGGTGGCATTTCAGTTCGGATCGCCGATGCTCGAAGCGATTAGCGCAGGCGTGGTCGACATCGGCTCGGTCGGCGATACGCCGCCTATCTTCGCGCAGGTCGTCTATGCCGCAACGGCGCCTTCGCCAGCACACGCGTTACTGGTGCAGACATCCTCGCCGAACCGCTTGGCGACCGAACTGCGCGGTAAGCGCGTGGCTTTTAGCAAGGGATCGAGTGCTTACAGCACAACGCTGAGCGCGCTGAGCGTCGCCGGCTTGCGCTACACCGACATGCAGCCGGTCTATCTCGGCTCGACAGAAGCCTCGGCGGCTTTCGTCAGCGGCAACATCGACGCCTGGACGGTCTGCGGTTCCTACCACGCGCAGGCCGAAGCCAAATATCACGCACGGGTTCTCACAGACACCACGAGCGATCTGCGCCTCGCCAGCCATTCCATTTATATCGCCAAGCGCGAGTTCGCGAGCCGCTACGGCGAAACGCTTGCTGCCGCGCTCGATGAACTGAGCCAGCTCGAACGCTGGGCGGGGGAGCATCGCAACGACGTCGCTGCGCTCGCTGCCGAAGTCACCGGCCTTGACGTCAATGTAAAAAAACGTACCGGCATGCACATCTCGGCGTCAACCGCTTCACGTCGCAAGTGCTCGCGCAGCAGCGACAGTTCGCCAACGCCTTCTACGACCTCGAGCTGACTCCAAAGCCGATCATGGTCGCCGACATCGGCCGGAACTGGCCGTCAGCCTGACAGCCGTGACGGCGCGGTGCGAACTGACCACCCGCCTCCCTCCGCCCGCACGTTCCCGGCATTTGCGCGTGCCGTGTTGCTGACCACCAGCACCGGTGTCATGGACGATTCGCTGCGCGCCTTCGCCTGCGTGATGTTGCTATACGGCAACATGTCCTGCTTCAGCCGGACATTGCCGTCGATCACCGAACCCTCACCGACCGTCAAGCGGCTGAAAATCGTCGCTCCGGCGCAGATCATCACGTTGTCGTCGATGATCGGATGACGAGCCAGCCCGTTGCGCCGATAGCCAGGCGTCTGCACAGGAGGCTCAGAGGCAATTGATCTCCCCACAAACAATGACCTATCCCCCGCGAAATCGGCGCATGCACTATTTTTCCGGAGATTCCGTGCGGGGCGCTCCGATGCCTGCTATGTGTCAGAACCGAACACTCCCTCGTTCGCAAGCAACTGTTTCCGCGGAAATTTTCGATTCACGCATGATCAATTCTGGGATCCGTGGTGAAGTTGTGAATGGAACGGACCTGCGCATAGATGACACAGTCGAGAGCGCGGCTCGCATTCACGTCCGCAACCACACGAGCACCGGCTCGCTTCGCCGCGAGTCATCGATAACGGGTGGACGCATAACATCGCTTCAGAACATGCAGGTCACCACTACAGCGACTTCACCGCCCCACTGTGAGCGGAGCGCACACGGTTGCTCGCACCCGCAACCTATTGAGAAATCCTGAGTATCACTCCGGTGAGCACGGCATTTCTATCGCGCCCACAAATGTTTGCCGGCACTTGGCCAAGTTCAAAGCCTGATCAGTCCATAATGCCCTGACCAATGCGGTCGCAGTTGAGCCGAACCATGCCTTAAGCAATATCCTCGCCCCGTCCTATCGGAGTGGCGCTCAGGGGATCGGCTCCGAAATTCCTTCGCAGACACAAGCCCATGAACAGGAGGGAGCACCCGCGCCCTCTTTGCAAGGCTGTTCGGCTGAAACATCGAAAACGCACAATATCTCCTCGTCTTTCGTACGTCCATCTCCGAACGCAGAACGCACAATTCGAGAATGTGATGACCAGCGAGACGGCGGCGTACCGCCCGACGACCACATCCACAGCGAAAGACACTTAGCTCTCGTCCCAAGACTCCGAGAGCAAGCGGAACGTGAAAACACTTGATCAAGAGAGGAGAAATATCATGTCCAAAAAAATCCTGGTGGTTCATGTCGCCAGCCATGTCGGTAAGAGCGCTATCGTTGTATCCCTCCTCCACCCACGGATGAACTCGCCACGAGTATTCTCGGTTGATAAGCAAAACTTCGATGCTTCTGCTTATGGGATCGAGGTCGCCCGATTTGACGCCTCCGGGCTCACCAACATCATGGATACCATTGCGGCGGAACCTGGGGATCTGATTGTTGACGTCGGCTTCTTGCAGTTCAATGACATGATGAAAGAGTTCTCGAGGCTCCAAGGTGCGATCAACGACTTCGACATCGTCATCGTCCCGACGACCCCCGATAGGCGCGCCCAAGAGGAGACCATCACAACTGTGTTGACCCTGCTGAACGTGGGCCTGGAAACCGAAAAGCTCCGGATCATCTTCAACCGCATGAGGGGTGATCCCGAGGATGGCCTAGAGGACGAATTCGACCAGATTCTCGCATTCGGGCGCTCCAACGACGCCATTCCGATCTACGACGACCTCGTAATCAGAGAAAATGTCTTGCATTCCGATCTGCGAATCGCCCGCGTTTCGTTCCAGCAAATGATCTCTGATTGCACTGACTACAAGGCAGCAGTGACCGAAGCCGTCGCGAAAGATCCGAATAGTCCCAACACTCGTCGACTTATAAAGTTTCGCAACCTGCACCGCGCCGCAGTTAGTGCCAACGCCGAGTTGGACGCCGTGTTCTCTGCGCTCCTCCTCCCGCCTGACACTGACCGAACGGGAGCCTAGTCACGCTTCGGGGTCCGCGCGGCGAAGTCAACACCAAGTCCGTTCAGCAACTAGAATACGGACAGTGGGTTGAAGTTATGTCCAACTCTTGGGAGGCAGTTCAAAATCGGGGCGATTCATTTTTCAAACGCGCATTTGGTTTGCCCGGGAATTCCTTAGTTTTTCAGCTAACCGGTACGCATAGACCGATACGACCGTGACGCAATGTTGTGCCCCCCGCTTCACATACTTTTGGCCCATCCATCGTGATGGGCCTTTTTCCGTGGTGGCACGGCGGTCATGCTGTTTCCTTGATCGCTTCTCTCTCCTAGCCCTACAACGTCGTTCAGTCGTTCGACCAAAACGTACTCCCATCATCCGTGGGCATTGCTTATCTTCCTGAACGTGCCTGCGATGGCGCAGCAGGAAGCCTATATCCGCGGCGCCGACAGGTTGTTCGACGCGAAAGGAAAACTAGTCAACGACGGAATTGGTTGTTCAATCCAGCCCGTTCCACCACCGCAGAAAGTCGGCGTGCATCGCCGCACTGATGCCATGGCCGATTGGGTACAGGTTCAAGGTGTGGTTGACACCCAACTCATCCAGCCACGCGTGGCCACGGTGCGCCCATTCAACGGGGAGCTTGCTGTCGTGCTCGCCGTGGCCGACAAATCCCTGCAGCGAGCCCAAACGTTCACGGCTAGCCACCAGCGGGGCGATCTCGGGCAGGATTCGCCCCGACAATACTCCGAATCCTGACACCGACTCGGGCGAAGTAAGTGCCACGCCGGCACTCATGATGCCGCCCTGGCTGAAGCCTGCGATGCAGGTCTGTTGCAGCGCGATGCCATACGCGCGAGGCAACTCGGTCAACAGTTGGACCAGTGCTTGACGGCTGTGCTCGGCCTGCTCGGGCACAATGCGTGGCCCGGTCGACGTAAAAGTCACCTGAAACCACGCGAATTGTTGCGGCCCCAACGTCAACGGGCCGCGAGCCAGTACCACCAGGGTATCGGCGTCGACACCATTAGCTAAGCCAGCCATCGATGTCTCATTACTGCCGACACCATGCAACAGGACGAGGCAACGGCGCGGCGCGACTGGCAGCGGCTGCATCAAAGAGTAAGACAGGCCGGAAACCGAATCGGTCTGCAAAGGACCGATAGCCAGGGTAGTCATAGCAAAGGCTCTCCAAAAATCAAATTACTACATGGATAGTGGATTTGCCCCCGTATCACCATACACGGTCTCACACTTGAGTTGATAAGCGACTCCTGCGCCGGAACTCGCGAGGTGAGCGATATTTCAGCGCGCTGTGGGGATGATGCTCGTTGTAATACTCGAACGCGGCTGCCAGATTGCGCACAGCTGTCACGGCATCAGGCTTGGCCATGAAGGCCACGTAATCGCGCTTCATCGTCTTCACGAAACTTTCCGCCATGCCACTACTTTGCGGGCTGCACACGGGTGTGGCAAATGGTTTCAGACCGATATCCACAGCGAACCGGCGCGTCTCGTCGACCGTGTAACCCGAGCCGCTGTCGCTCAATCACTCGATTTCGGAAGGCGCATGCAAAGCACCGCCAAAGCGGTTTTCCACAGCAGCCAGCATCACGTCACGAACGATATCGCCGCTGTGGCCTGCTATGGTCGCGGCCCAGCTCATGGCCTCGCGGTCGCACCAGTCCAGCGCAAACGTCACACGCAGCGGCTGACCGTTGTCACATCGAAACTCGAAGCCGCCGGAGCACCAACGCTGATTGTTGCGAGCCACGTTCACCTTGTCGCCGTGCCGCCGCTGCAGACGTAGAGGCGTATGACGCAGCTCCATGAGCAATCCATATGTGCTCGTGGCGCGATAGATGCGCTTTGCATTCAAGACGATCATTCCAATGGACTATCGCTCATCGCGGAGCACACCGCAAACGCGACGATAGCCGTAGCTCGGCAAATCACCGATAACCCAGCGGATTGCATCGACCACAGGTGCATCATCGGTTTACCCGGGCTTCCGCCCATCCTGCCAGTCAGCGGAGCGTGCAAGTTGTGCCGAAACGTTCGAGCGCGACACACCGAAAACTTCGCAGACCAGTTTCACTGCGCGTCCCCCAGCAACCATGGTGCGTTATCCATTTTTTGTCCGGCCATATTCGACTGATTCACGAAGAATCTCGTTCTCCACGGTCGTTTTGCCGACCATTGCCGAGACTATCAACCTGAGTGTCATCCCGCATCTCAACGGTTCGGAAGACGTTGACTCGTCCTGTCTTCGCCTTGCGGACATTCTCACACTTATCGGCGGCGCTGCGGAATGCCCGACTTGAAGCCGTGGCGCACTCAATCTCTCCCTCCCGCGCGACCCCGGAGTCACCACCGAACAACGTGTGGCGATGACCTCGCTCCCGTGCCCTAAAAGCCGGCGTGAAGCATAGCTCACGACAACTTGCGTCTCTGGCGCACCGTGCGAACCTGTGTCCGTCCGCATCTGAAATTGCGGACCGTTACCCAACTACGGATTGCACCGACAACCCACACACAGATAGAGGCCCTGCCTTATGGTCACCCGACAATCACTGTGGCGCATCATGGTCGACGAGATTAGGAGCTCGCTGCCGGTCTACCTCCTGCCCCTACTTATCCTTTGCCGCGCCCTCCTCCGCGGGCGAGGTTTTCCGACGTGCCGAACGATCGCGCGCTGGCTACGCCGTCACGGTGGGTAACCCGACCACATGCCCTTGTCTGATCACCACGCTAGGATGGGCCATCGCTGCGGTCATGAGCAAATGAACCCGATAAAGGGCAGAAGGCGCCGCCACACCCGCAGCTGATGCAACCGACCGCCCGTCGAGCTCTCGGCTACCGAATCCCTTCCGGCTCCAGGGCCGGGCTACGAGATTCGGGGCGAGCTGCGTATCGAAACAGTCTTCGGTTTACTGGCTGCGACCGGATCAACACCAGGCGCGAGTCCGCTGGCAGTCATTGCAGCAGAGCCCGACGTTCCATCCAGCGCGGCGAAAAAAATCGATGACGCGAATGTCGCTCCTCATGCGCACGCGGAACGTTCGAAGCTGCAATGTCACTGCTCAACGGCCATCGGTGGTCGCAAAAAAACGGCTGTGTCAGGGTCGACCAACTTGACGAGAGTCCTTCTTCTGCCTTTAAAATCAACATTCGACAAGCGTCCGTGCACGACAATCGAGACGCGTAGACGCAACGGTCGAAGTGTCGGTTGAATCAACTCTGCGATGGACTGGCTGCGCGGTCGACAGTACCGAGCAACCTTTCGCTATCAGCGTTTGCGGAGCAATATCGGGCGAGAGTGGATAGTCTTGCCGCTATCCAGGATCAGGCTAAACGGGACTTCGCCAGAAGCCCATTGACCGAATTGAACAGGACAGGCCAGGCACACTGCTCATGGAAATACACAGGTGCATGCCACCCTGCCTGAGTCTGCAATGTCAAAGTGCCATTCAAGTGCCACTTTGCCACTTCGGGAGACCGAAACAAGGTCACCGCGCGCCCCAAGTGCCACTCAGGTGCCACTTTCACTCATCCCGGCGGCCACACCCATCGGATTGCCCCCTCGCCAGCGGGCGACACATCCCCCCTCAAGCGGGAACTCGACATTTCTCCCCTGCTTCGCGATGACGCGGCGTCGGATCAACACCACGATCATTTACGGCGAACAAAAAATCACGATGAAAAAGCTTGTCAAAATGACCTCGGGTGTTTTAATTTACACGCTCTCACTAGCCGCGCTGGCGGCATCGTAGTCGCACGATCAATCAAAATCGTTCCGGGTCTCCGTGCCCAAAAATGAACGGCTCTCGCTTTGACTTAATCTGAGCGTGGGTTATAGCGGCATTCCCATCACCAGAAAATCGTCCATGTGCTACTGCGCCGCGTGCGCCCGTAGTCCACATCGGTTCGCCCTGCCTGCGCCTGACAGGCACTTCCCGCCTTCAATCAAGATCCCACGCCAGACGGCGATTAACCGACATCTGGAAATCTATCCGTCCGCCTGCATCCCGGCGGACCGGCAATCTGCGTTCACGCCGGACGCAAATCTCACTCCGAAATCGCAAACACTCAGAGGCATTTAGTGGCCGCGCACTTGTCTCGACAGAAACCCTGCTTTATCGCGGCACGCCGCACCCCTGCGGGGGCACGCACGGCCATCGGGCCGAGATCTTTCAGCTTAGCTATACCGCTTCGCACGTCCGGATTCTGGCGCGCAAGGCAGGGCATCGCTCGCACACTTCGCTTGCATCGCCTCACACCTGCGGCAGGATTGGCATGACGTTCGTAATCCAACTCATTTTTCTCGAAAACCCTCTGTGGAGAATCTGCGCTATGCGTAACGAACCCCAGTTCAGTCAAGCCCCGGTCTGTGTCGGTATTGATGCCGGTTTCTACGGCACGAAGCTCTCGTTCCGGCGTGAGGGAAGTATCGTCAATGTGGGCTTTCCTTCCGTGGCGCCCTCCTTGCCAGACGGCCTCAGCACGACCCTCGAAGGCCTTTCGGCGAATGACTCGGCTCTGAAGATCAATGTCGGCGGTACCGTCTACCTGGTTGATACCAACGACGATGGTGAAGTCCGCGGAAGTGTCCTGCGCACCGAGAACGACGCCTTTCCGCTCACGAACGAGCATGCCGCACTGGTATACGCAGCCCTGGTACGTTCCGGTCACCGGCGCATCGATCAACTTGTGTTGGGGCTGCCCATGCACACCTATAAACGATATGCTGGAAAACTCATGGAGCGTTTCAGGACCTCTCACGATTTCGGGTACGGGGCCTTCACCATCAGTAACGTGGCAGTGCTGCCACAGCCCGTCGGAACCTTTACCTACGTGAGAACGATGCAGCCGGAATATCTGAAAGCAGATACGCCGAAGTGCATCATCGATGTCGGCTGGGGTACCAGTGACGTGTTTGTCAGCTCCGGGAAGCTCCAGATTGACCATAGCCGATGCGATGGCGTGCCCAGCGGAGGTGCAGCCGCAGTCGTGCGCGAAGTTTCTCTACTGCTGCGCAGTGAGCTCGGCGGGCGATTCACGAACCTTGATCTGATCGATCGAGCCATGCGTACCGGACAACCGTTGCAACACAACGGCGCGCCGATTGACCTGAGCGATTTTTTCAACCGCGTAGCACACATCACTGTCCCGGTAGCGCGCGCCATTCTGACGCGCCTGCGCACAGCAGAGGACCTCACTGTATTGGTCACAGGCGGCGGCGCCCGGTACTACCTTCCAGCCCTTCAGGAAACATTGGGCTGTCCGGTGACCGTGGTAGACGATCCGCGTTTCGCGAATGCCACGGGCTTTCTTTTTGCGGGCGAAGCAAATTGCCGAAAATGACTCCGCTAAAGGGCCACCACACGGTGTACAGCGACGAGCACCCCAACCTGTACGCGGTACTTGCTGCAGAACCATCGCCAAGAAGACGCGCACGCCTGCTCGTCTGGATGGCCGAGCGGGGATGCCAGCCCACATCGCAGGGGGCACTGTCGGTGCCCGGCGCGGTGCCCACTCCTCTCACAGGTCCGGTACCGCCCTCGGACACGGTAACAAAGGAGTCGCCGCTCGACGAAGACTTCTTCACGAGCATCCTTGGCGAATACATGCGGCCTGACCTGGATGATGTCACTGGAGAAGAGAGCTGAATCGGCGAACGTTCGTCGCACAAAAACGACACTTGTAGATGCCTGCGTCACCAAAGGAAAAATGCGGTAGGCTTATCCCAGCCGTTAGATCGGCATCGAGTAAAGATCTCTCCGCTTCCCGACAGTTCTACCTAATCGGATCTGGACACTTTGACTCCTGCCGCCGATTTCCTTTTCGTGAAGTTGGCGCATAGGTGCCTCAGAAATCAGCTTAAGCGGGACGCTGCGTCGGTCGTCGCCTCAGCGCAAATATTCCACGCATCTAAAGGGCATCTCACAAGCTTCTGACGAGCACGAGTCTCGTCCGATGGCGAAATTCACTCGTCCGCGCAGCCCCAAGTTGCCCCCAGCAAGGTCCTCGTCGGCCACCCACATCCTCCCTGGTCAGGAAGGTTCGGGATCCAATTGAAAAATGCACCCGACCCGTCGCTCCGCCGGAGCGACGGCAGCGTTCGCTGCACTTCCAACCTCTCTTGCTGGGAGAACGTATGCGCCCCCGACACTCGCGCCTGGATCACCCCGACATCGTCGCGTTCCTGCGGCGAACGGCCGTTTCTCGTCTGAAGACTAAAAATGAGACGAGCAGCAGCCTTCAGTGCATTGCCGACAAGATCGACCTCCAATGGGGACTACGTGTCCACAAGTCCACGCTAAGCCGCTTTCTCAAGCGGCTCGGCCTGTCCTTCGCATGGAGGACCGGCAAATGAAGAAAGCCATCCCGAGACCCGAACGCGACCTGGCAACGAGGCTGGTCTCGTCCCTTCTCATGCTGCGCACGAGCAGAGCAACGCTGAGGACGCTCGCGAACAACGCGATTGCTTCAGTCGGCACCGCTCGCAACGTAGTGCAATGTGTGACGGACTTTCTGACGTGGCGCACGGCTGCAGACATTAGCTTAATCGAGCCGGTCACACGTGCCGAACTCGAGGCATACCTCACTCACGAGAGCTTCCGCTGGCGCCAAAAGACAGTGGATCAGCACCGTCAAGCGCTCTCTCTGGTTTTCTGCGTGACGCTGATGGACGTGGGCGCTGGGATTGCCACGCATACTCGCGGTCGCGCGTACAGTGCGGCCGAAATGGAGCATATTGCCGTCAGACAGAGCGAGCACAACGCACTCGCCACCCGTATCGCCTTCCATTCTGGCCTGCGTGCCAGCGAGCTTATCGAGCTTCGGATTGCCGATGAGTTTCCGGCAGCGGATCGCCCGTGGCGCGGCGACCTGTTTCGCGGTCTCAACGATGGCGTCTTGTATGGAACAACCGGCAAGGGCGGACTCGCACGACGGGTCTGGATACCAGCCGACCTTCATGATCAGCTTCAGGCGAGACGACGCACCGCGCCCCGGTACGTCACGGATCGTGGCGTGGTGAGAAGCGCTTTCTTCGACATCGGGGGTGGTCTGGCCCTCAGCCAGTCATTTAGCGACGCCAGTCAACGGGCTCTCGGGTTTTCTCTCGGCTTCCACGGCCTTCGTCACGCATACGTGCAGAACCGGCTTGAAACACTGCTGTCGCTGGGCGTCGCGCCGATCGACGCGCTCGAGATCATCAGCCAGGAGGTCGGGCACCTGCGGCCCGACATTACCACTGCGTATCTTGTGGGGAGGTGCTGAGATGCGAACTTCTCCAATGCTCCCCACGGGACTGGGCGTGCGCCATCCGCGTGACGGCTCACCGGTCTATTTCGCCGTGACCGATGGACGCCGGCACGATCTGGGCGATGACCTCCGGATCGCACTCATACGCTGGGTCAGGTTACGTCACCAAACAGTGGCATCGTCACGCTGCACCACGGCTGATCTCCTTGCCCACGCAGGCACGACACCTTCCGTCCCTGTGGCAGCAACGCGCCACATCGCGGAGCTGGCCGTGCTCGCCCTGTTCTTCGTGGAGAACAACCTGCGGTGGCTCGACGAGTTGTCCAATCAGAGCGATTTCCTTGCGTGGTTCCAACGACACAATCGCCCGGCGCCCGCCGACTCCACAGTGCGTCTGCTACGCCGCGCATGGAGTGTAATGCGAGCCCAAAGCGCCATACACAACGAGTGTCCATGGCCCAGCCTTGACCTGCGCAAACCACGGCTGCAACTCGAGGCAGCAGATGTGATCGGCACGTTTGCCGCCAAACCACTGAAGCGCCTGCTGGACATCCTGCTGCACGACGCCGCACACGTGGCTGCCGTTCAGGTGCCTGACATGATCGTCAGCCACGAAGCAGGACTTATCGCGGCACTGGCGGCTGCCGTCCCACCTGCCATTCAGGCTCTGGTAGAGAGTGGTCGCACCGACCTCCGCCCCGCAGTCTATCAATTGAAGCTATCCGATCTGGGGCAGCTCGCTGCCTCCCCCGCTCTGGCGCTGGCCCGCCCCACGGGATGCCTGCGGTTTGAGCGTCGCGCGACCATGCTAAATGCCAAGCGGGCAACTCAGACAAATCCCGATCAGGGCAATGCGCTTGCGTTGCCTGATGCGTCCCTGATACTCGATCAGGAGCAGACATGAGCACACGACCAATGGGCGCTGAAGCTCAGGCACGGGTAACAGGCGATCGGCAAACGTCGATGCACAGAGAAGGGTTTGCGCGAATTCTGGTTCGTAACGGGCCCCTCCCCCGATCCGCGGCCAATGCGCGAATTCAAATTCGGCGGATCGCCGCAAGAAATGGGGATTCGAATAGGGATGCACGATTTCAGAGTCATCACAGCAGCGCACACCGCGCTGGCCAACGGTAGCGCGAGGCCCAAATGGTTCGCTTTGTGACTATTGCAAAATTTTGCGAGTTGACGGGATACACGCCTGCTGCTGTCTACACACGGAAGTGCAAGGGCATCTGGCCGGAAGGCTCGGTCTGGAAGTACGAACCTGGCACGAAGAAAATCATGATGGACATGGAGGGATACGAACGATGGCTAGAAAGGGGACAGGAGTCGACATCGTTTCGGACTCCAGCTATGAAATCACCTTCAATTACCAAGGACAGCGATGCCGGGAGCGGGTCAAAGCGAAGCCCTGTCCTGCCAACACTCGCAAGATAACTCAGTTCCGAGCAGCGATTCTGCATGCGATTGAGAAAGGCGAATTCGACTATGCAAAGTCCTTCCCCGATTCGCCGCGAGCGCGTCAGCTTGCCGAGAAGCCGGGCGATGTTCTAACAGTCGAGTCATATTTCGAGCAGTGGCTACGCCGCAAAAAAGCGGAAATTAAGGCGTCGACGTACAAAGGCTACGATCTCATCGTCAACAATTGGGTAATCCCGAAATTTGGCGACATGGCCCTGTCCGACTTGAAACGCGCCGCCATCCGCGATTGGCTCGCGACAATCGACGAGGCGCGCGATCACAAGGTGTCCAACAAGCGGCTGGCAAATATTCAAAGCTGCATGCGCTCTGCCCTCGGCGATGCTGCTGGCGACGAGATCATCGACGCGAATCCACTCGCTGGCTATACCTACGCGCGTGCCGAGAGACCAAAGGAGACAGCAGAGGATGAGATTGATCCGCTCTCACCGGACGAGCAGGCGGCCGTCCTCGATAAATTGGCCGGGACAAACCGGAACCTGATCCTGTTTGCACTCTGGACTGGCATGCGTACTTCCGAATACATCGCGCTGAACTGGTCGGACATTGACTTCGTCGGTGGATATGTCCGTGTACGTCGGGCCATTACGCGGGAGGCCAAGGGTGTTGCCGAGTTTCCGAAAACATCCGCCGGACGTCGCGACATCCGCCTACTTGGACCGGCAAGTGCCGCCCTCCAGGCGCAAAAGGCCCTTACGTTTCTCACCGAACAAGATGGCGCGATTTTCAAGAACCGCGCAGGTGAGCGGTTCGCAGGCTCACACCAGATTTGGCGGATCTGGCAATCGGCGCTCAAGCGGTCTGGTGTCCGATATCGCAACCCTTATCAGACCCGACACACGTACGCATCGATGATGCTCTCGGCGGGAGAGCATCCCATGTGGGTGGCAAAGCAGATGGGGCACTCAGACTGGACGATGATCGCAAGAATTTACGGGCGATGGATGCCAGCAGCTGACTTAGGCGCGGGAGATAAAGCGGTGAAAAAGTTCGGCAAAAATGCTGGCACGAATGCTGGCATTTTGGGAGAAAAACAGGCAAAAATCGGCTAGATTTCTGCCAACCCAAAAAACTAACCCAATGATTTTAAAGGAAATTCTGGTGCGAGGAAGGGGACTCGAACCCCTACACCCTTGCGGGCGTCAGGACCTAAACCTGGTGCGTCTACCAATTTCGCCATCCTCGCAGCCCGTGGGCGTCGGTCGCCCTGGTCAGGCACGACACCCCAGCATCGGGTTGACGGCATGCGTCCTGTCGGACATGAAAAAGGGCGACTCGTCGCCGCCCCGCTCGCATGCGTCAAAGCAGGCGAGAATTCTACACGAAGTGATATTCACCGGCAATCTCATGCCGCATCAACGCCGCCCCGCCCCGCCCTTCCCGCGCCAACGCCACCGGCACCGCCAACCCCTCAATGCTAGAATTCGCCCCAATTCATGGCATCTGCCCCACCGGCGCGCCCGCGCACCGGCACCCGGGCACCTGACCCAACCGATACCCCATTCGCATGCAACCCCACGAGACCGCCGACGATACTTCCGGCACCCCCGCCAGCCCCGCGCAGGCCAACGCATATTGCCGCCAGAAAGCCGGCCCTCCCGGCTCCGCCCTCTATTACGCACTACTCCAGCTACCGCCGTCCCAGCGCGACGCCGCTTACGCCGCCCACGCGTTCTGTCAGGAAATCGCCGATATCCACGCCGCCGTGCATGACCCCGGCGTCGCCCACGCAAAGCTCGACTGGTGGCGCCAGGAACTCGCGCGACTCTTCTCCGGCTCCCCAGCGCACCCCGTCTCCCGCGCGCTTGCCCCCGTCGTCCAACAGCGCGGGCTCGCCCACGCCACGTTCGAAGCCGTCCTGCATGGCGCGGAGATGGATCTCGCCCAGATGCGCTATCTCGACTTCGCAGGCCTCTCCCACTATTGCGACGCCGCCGGCGGTGCGCCCGCCGTACTCGCGGCCCATGTCTATGGCTTCGACGACCCGCAAACGCCCGCCAGCGCCCACGCGCTCGGCCACGCGATCACGCTCGGTCGACGTATCACCGACGCCGGCGTCGATGCCCGTGCCGGTTACGTCTACTTCCCCATCAACGAGCTACAGCAATTCGGTGTGACCGCCGCCGATCTCCAGAACGGCAAGTACTCCCCCGCGTTCGTCGAACTCATGAAGTTTCAGCACGCGCGCGCGCGCGTTGCCATCAGCGAGGCGGCAGCGGCCATGCCCGCACGGGATCGTCGCCAGCAAAGGCCGCTCCTCGCCCTCGCCGCGCTGCAATTGGCCCTGATGGACGAAGTCGCCGCCAGCGACTACCAAGTGCTGCATCAACGCATCGATCTCACCCCGCTGCGCAAATTCTGGCGTGCCTGGCGCGCACGCTGACGCACGCCGGCGGATATCCCTCCCCGGCTCACAACGTCGCGTCGCCCCCCCGGCAGCGGCACAGCGATACAGCGATATAGCGACAAAACGAATCAGTCACATAGCCACGCAGCCACTCAAGTCCGCCAACCTCTGCGCATCATGCCCGCAACACGTCCAGCGGCTTGAACGGGCCACCCAGCACCGGCTGCGGGTCAAGCCCCCACCAGCGCTGCAGCACCGTCGCATATACCTCGCGGAAATCGACGGCGAACGGCAGGTTGCCGTTGCCGTCGAGCCGGTCCAAACGCGGCACGTCGCCGTACAGCCCCCCTCGCACGCGACCGCCTGCGATGAAGTGCGGCGCCACCGTGCCGTGATCCGTCCCCTGACTCTGGTTCTGTCGCGCGCGCCGACCAAATTCCGCATACGTGACAATCATCGTCGACTCCCACCGGTTCAGCTCGATCAACCCGGCCCGCAACGCCATCATCCCCTGCGCCAACTGACGCAACAGATTCGCCTGTTGTCCCGGCTGATTCTGATGAGTATCAAACCCGGTAAGCGTCAAACGCACCACCGCTACCCCACGCCCCGCCTGCGGCACGCCCGCCGACGAATCGGCAGCCGCGACCACCTGCAGCGCCGTTTTCACCCCATTGCCGAACGCCCCCGCCGGCATCGGCGTGCGCAACACATACTGGCCCTGGCGCGGACGCAACCCGTTCGCCGCCCTGACAATATCGTTCTCCACCCGCAATACATGCGCCAGCGCAGGATTGCTCACCTGTACCGCATTCGCCGACACAAGATTGGACTCCCGCAGGAATTGCGCCGGATTGGTCAGCGTCACCGCACGCGCGCCGCCGCCCAACGGCCCTAGCTCGGCGCTGCCCACGATCACGCCATCGGCATCGAATCCTGCGGGCACTGCCCGTTGCGCGAAGGCGCGTGACAACCAGCCGTCGCGCAAATACTCGTCCGAACGCGACGCCGTATTCCATATCTCGATTGACCGGAAATGCGACAGGTTCGGCTGCGGATACCCCACCCCCTGCACGATCGCCAACTCGTTCGCCCGCCACATCGGCAACAACACCCCCATCGCCGGATGCAAACCGCTTCGCTCATCAAGTTGCACGACGTGATCGCGTGCAATCCCTATGCTGGGGCGCAAAGTGGCATAAAGCGGATCGGCATATGGAACGACTGTGTTCAACCCGTCGTTTCCGCCTTTGAGTTCGATAAGGATCAGCAGATTGCCGTAGTTACCGCCGGTGCCCGTCCGTGTCCCGGACAAGTTACGTGCAGCGCCCAACACGGGCATCGGCGCCAGCCACGCCGCACCAAGCCCCCCTGCAAAAGTCAGAAAATTGCGTCGACGCATCTCACACCTCTCTCGTCCCGCCACTCGTCACGCCACTCGGCCCACTTCCCAACCCTGCGGAGCGGTCGTTGAGTGACGCGCCTGCCCTACCCCGTGCTATCACGTCATCACTTCAACTGATACGCGGGGTCCATCAACAACCCCTGCAAGTAGGCCGTGCTGTTCACGCCGGCGGGTTGCAGCGCCGCAGGCTTGAGGGGCAGCACGGCCCGCTCCAACGCCTCGCGCGACGCCGCGTCTGGAACGTCGACCGGCTCCAGCGCGTAAGGTTGCAGCCAGCGCGACAGATCGAAGCGCACCCCCGCTACCGTTCTCGGCATCGATGGCACCGCTCCCAACGCCATGCGCTGTACACCCGTTCGCGCAGAGATCGACACGGTCGGCGACACCATCGACGCCCCTCCCGCATTCGCGTTCTCCATCGCGCGGAACATGCGCTCGACAAACTGTTTGCGCGCAAGCAACGTGGTGCTGTCAATCCACGCGTCGCCGCCCGGCCATCCCTTCACATTGGGAGGACGGAACAGGTCCTGCCCGAGAACACGCATCTGTCGCGCCAGCAGCAGCGGATCGTCGTAGCCGATGTCGAACTCGCGCACCGTATCGGTCACGAATTCAGCCGGCGATTTGACCAACGTCCCGCGGGTTCGGGCGTCCCAGAAGGCGGGGGTCAGCAACAACGCACGCAATGTCACGCGAATGTCGTAGCCGCTCGCGCGAAAGCGGTTCGCGATACGCGCCACCTGCACCGGATCCGGAGTCGGTGACACGAATTCGCGCCACAACTTGCCAGTGATGAACGTCGCCGTTTCCGGACGCGCCAGCAGGATGTCGAGCATCTGGTCGCCATCGAAGTCGCCGGTCTGGTTCAGCACCGTCTTCGTGCCCGCATCGTGAAGTTTGGGGCGCCAGACATACGTCATCGTCGCCCGATCGATGCCCCAGCCGGTGTAGGCGCGCGCCGCCTCGCGCACATCCTGCTCCGTGTAATGTCCTTCGCCGAGCGTAAACAACTCCATGACTTCACGCGCGAAGTTCTCGTTCGGCCGCCCCTTCCGACTGCCCGCGCCATCGAGATAAACCAGCATGGCCGGATCCTTCGACACGGCATGCAGCAGCGTCCCGAAGTTGCCGAGCGCGTTCGCGCGCAGCAAGACGTTCTGCCGATAAAGCATGACGGGCTCACGCACCTTGTCGTCGCTCGACACGAAGTGGTTGTGCCAGAACATCGTCATGCGTTCGGTGAGCGGTGACGGCGTCGTGGCCATCTCCTGTGCCCACCATGCCGCCAGCGACGCCGCCATACGGTTGCGTCGCTGGTTCAGCTCGCGACGCTGCTCGGCCGTCATGGACTTGACCGGCGCACCATACAGCGGCGGATCTTCAACCCAGGCGGGCGGCGGCGTCACTGCCATGCGGCGCGCTCGCGACAACAGAAGATCGACGGCTTGCGCACGCGTGCGTCCAACGAACGGGGCAAGTTCGCGCGCGTCAGGCGAGTAGCCGGTGCGCGTGAGCAAGTAGCGCGCGTCGTCGGCAGTGAGCGGGCGCGTCGCGCGATCGGCAAAGGCATCGGCAGCACCGGCGGCCCCGGTTGCGCGTGACGCCGTCGCACTCGCCGCATGCGCCGTGCCGGCAGGCCGCGTCGACAACGCGTGACCGACGAGCGGCCACGCCAGCCACAGGATGGCAAGCACACCAGACGTCAGCCGCCCAGGCATCCACGACATTGACGACGGCAGGCGACGCAGCATGGCGATCATCGCCCTGACACCGTTCGTCGCCTCAATGCCCTTTCGGCAGGCGCAAAAAAAGCCGGCGTCGACGCAGGCTGGCAAGTTTGGGGTGGGCTTCATGGGACGCTCGCGTCATCGTGACATCACTGGCGTTTTTGGGAAGCGTTTGGCGACGCTGCGGTGCCCTCTCGATCCATAAATCATCAGCCATGAGAGCGCGCGTCTTTATCGTTAGTGAGTGTACAACTCGCGCACGGCGTCCTGAATATGTTGCCGTAGCAGGCGCCGGTCTTCCGGCGACATATGACCATTGGGACGACGGCCCGGCGGCGCGGGGGGAAATTCGTCGTTGCGGCGCGCAGCACCGGAATCGTTCTGCGACGGCTCACGCTTCGTCGGATTGCGGGGCGACGGCGCAGGCCCGGCATGCTGCAGCCGCGGGGCGCTCACCCGATGCAACTGCGCACTGAAATGCGCGACAGGACGGGCATACGTCACGCCCAGGTGTCCCCAGAGCATGATTCCCCCGATCAGTAGCGTCCACTCAGCAGCCCATCTCATCTTGTGCGTATGTCCTTCATGCCGTGCGGCAGGTTTTCCCCCTGGCAGGGGTGCAAGTGTACCCACAGCCTATGGTCAGCGCGCAAGCTGTAGGGTAAATTGTGTAACCCTTTGTAACCCGCTTTGGCGGCCCCATCAGTTCGTAACATTTCGGGCTAAGATACGTGGCATGGAAAACAAAAACTCTCCCAAAATTCTGGTTGTCGACGACGATCCGCGACTGCGCGACCTGCTTCGTCGTTACCTCGGGGAACAGGGTTTCAATGTCTTCGTGGCGGAAAATGCAACAGCCATGAACAAGCTTTGGGTGCGCGAGCGTTTCGATCTGCTCGTGCTCGATCTGATGCTCCCCGGTGAAGACGGTCTGTCGATTTGTCGCCGCCTGCGTGGCGCCAACGACCGCACGCCGATCATCATGTTAACGGCCAAAGGCGAGGATGTCGACCGTATCGTCGGCCTCGAGATGGGCGCAGACGATTACCTGCCCAAGCCCTTCAATCCGCGCGAACTCGTCGCGCGTATTCACGCCGTGCTGCGCCGTCAGGCACCGCCCGAACTCCCCGGCGCGCCCAGCGAAACCATGGAAACGTTCGAGTTCGGCGACTTCTCCCTGAACCTCGCCACGCGCACGCTCACGAAGAACGGCCAGGAGATCGCGCTCACGACGGGCGAGTTCTCGGTGCTCAAGGTATTCGCGCGTCATCCGCGTCAGCCGCTGTCGCGCGAAAAGCTGATGGAGTTGGCACGCGGGCGCGAATACGAAGTGTTCGATCGCAGCCTCGACGTGCAAATCTCGCGTCTGCGCAAGCTGATCGAACCGGATCCGGGCAGCCCACGTTTTATCCAGACCGTGTGGGGCCTCGGCTACGTGTTCATTCCGGACGGCGGCGCGTGATCGTCCGCCATTGCGTCTCAAGCAGCAAAACAACGCCGGTCGCGACACGCTCGCCCACCGGCGTTGCGTCGCGTCTCACGCCGCATCCAACGGCGTACCGCGTCTCTCGTCCGGACACTCGCCATCCAGCACGTCGGGTCTGCAGACTCGCGCAAGTCACGCTTTAGACGGAGCAACCCCATGCATCCGATCCGGATGGTACGCGGGCTGTTCGGCGGTCTGTTCTGGCGTACCTTCTTCCTCATTGCACTGCTCATCGGCGTCAGCCTGGCCGCCTGGTACCAGAGCTTTCGCGTGATCGAGCGTGAGCCGCGCGCGCAACGTGTCGCGCAGCAGCTCGTATCGATCGTCAAGCTGACGCGCACCGCGCTGCTCTACTCGGAGCCCGATCTGCGTCGCGCCCTGCTTCAGGATCTCGAGAGCAACGAAGGGATTCGCGTGTACCCACGCGAGCCGGCTGACAAGATCGAGAAACAGCCGGGCGGCGTGGTCCAGGATCTGATCGTGCGCGACGTGCAGCGCCGGCTGGGGACAGACACCGTCATCGCTGCCTCGGTCAACGAGATTCCGGCCATGTGGATCAGCTTCAAGATCGATGAAGACGACTATTGGGTCGCCATCGAACAGGACCGGATCGACACGGCCACCGGCCTTCAACTCTTCAGTTGGGGAACGTTCGCGCTGGCCCTCTCGCTCATCGGCGCCGCGTTCATCACCGCGCTCGTCAACCGCCCCTTCGCCCGGCTTGCCCACGCAGCCCGCGCCATCGGCGAAGGACAACGCCCCGACCCGCTCCCCGAGCGCGGGATGGGCGAGGCCGCCGAGGCCAACCGCAGCTTCAATCAGATGGTGGAGGAACTCGAGCGCCTCGACGCCGACCGGGCGCTGATGCTCGCGGGCATCTCGCACGATCTGCGCACGCCGCTGGCACGGCTGCGACTGGAAACGGAGATGAGTCCGTCCGACGAATCGGTCAAGCGCGACATGATCAGCGACATCGAACAGATGGACGACATCATCGGCCGATTCCTCGATTACGCCCGGCCGGCATCGCGAACGATGCAGTCGCTCGATCTGTCGGACATCGTCCGCGATACGGCACTCGCCTTCGAGGGCCGCGAAGACCTGCACCTGAGCACCGAACTCGCCGACGCCGCCCCGGTACTTGCCGAACGCACCGACCTCAAGCGTCTGCTCACGAACCTGATCGAGAACGCGCGTAAATATGGCCGCGACGCCGACACCAATGTCGCCAACGTCCACATCACGACGCGCATTCTCGGCGAACGCGTTGAGATGCGCGTGCGCGACACCGGCCCGGGCATTCCCGAGGACCAACTCACTCTGGTTTTCCGCCCCTTCTATCGGGTGGACACCGCCCGCACGAAGGCAGACGGCACCGGCCTCGGCATGGCGATCGTTCAGCGCATCGCCACACGTTACAAAGGTCACGCCTCGCTGCACAATGTACGGCCGGGTCCAGGCCTTGAAATCACCGTGTCATTTCCGCTTGCTAAATAACGGTTTGCGGAATTTTGTCTATGCTCAAGGCTTGCCCGCCCAATGTTGAGCACGATCCTATCGACGGGATTTGTTTTAACTATCCCCAAAATAAAAATAAACTATTGTCGTCGATTATTCGATAGCGTATGATGTATGGGTTGATCGGGATCAGCAGATTTCGGTCAGTTGCTGGTTGCGATGTCCCAGCGACATCTCGACTTAAACCGCACTAATTTAGGAGTCAATCGATGAAGACTGTCGGCGACAAACTCGAAGCATTCTCGGTAGAAGCTGCCAAGCCTGGCTTCAACAACCACGAAGAAAACGGCGTCTCGGCTTTCGAAACGATCACCGAAGCCTCGTTCCCCGGCAAGTGGAAGATCATTTACTTCTACCCGAAGGACTTCACCTTCGTGTGCCCGACCGAAATCGTTGAGTTCGGCAAGCTGGCCAACGACTTCGCAGAGCGTGACGCTGTCCTGCTCGGCGGTTCGGGCGACAACGAATTCGTGAAGCTGGCATGGCGTCGTGAGCACAAGGACCTGAACAAGCTGAATCACTACTCGTTCGGCGACACGACCGGTGCCCTGATCGACCAACTCGGCGTGCGCGACAAGGCCGCCGGCGTGGCCCTGCGTGCCACGTTCATCGTTGACCCGGACAACGTCATCCAGCACGTTTCGGTGAACAACCTGAACGTCGGTCGCAACCCGGAAGAAGTGCTGCGTATTCTGGACGGTCTGCAAACGGACGAACTCTGCCCGTGCAACCGCGCTGTTGGCGGTGCAACGCTGTAAGCGTCGTCTTGTGAAGCCCGCGAAAGCGGGCTTTTTCAGCCCAAAGCAATAGGAGAAATTTATGGAATTCATCACCGCGATTAAGGCGCAAATCCCTGACTATGCCAAGGACATCCGCCTGAACCTCGACGGCACCATCGCCCGCTCCTCGCTGGAAGGCAACGATGCCGTTGGTGTGGCCCTCGCCGCCGCCTTTGCAGCCAAGAGCCAGCCGATCATCAAGGCGATTCGCGAATCCGGCGTACTCGCTCCCGAAGAGCTGGAAGGCGCGTTGACCGCTGCCGCGCTCATGGGCATGAATAACACGTGGTATCCGTATCTCGAGATGGCCGACAACGCCGAACTGAAGAACGAGAAGGCCCAGCTTCGCATGAACGGCTACGCCACGCGCGGGGGCGTCGATCAACGTCGTTTCGAGATGTACGCACTGGCGGCATCCATCATCGGCAAGTGCCACTTCTGTGTGAAGTCGCACGCCCACTTGCTCGCCGCCGAGCACGGGATGAGTACCGCGCAACTGCGTGACGTCGGCCGTATCGCCGCCGTCGTCAATGCCGCCGCCCAAGTCATCGCCGCCGAGGCTGCCTGAGTCCGCAAGCGCTGAAGCCCCCATGCGCCGAGGCCGGCGCAAACCGCCAAAGCGACAACGGCGCTACCGGGTTCAACCGGTAGCGCCGTTGTGCGTGATGGATTGTGCTGCCCGCCCGTCACCGCGTTGCGTGCAGCGCCGCTATCACCTCAGCCGGCCACGAGCAGGGCTGCCGCCTGCGCTTCAATCCCTTCCTGACGGCCGAGATAGCCCAGCTTTTCGTTCGTCTTCGCCTTCACGTTCACCTGACCGACGGTGACGCCCAGCGCGTCGGCAATCGACTGCGTCATCGCGGCGATATGGGGCGCGAGCTTCGGCGCCTGCGCAATCACCGTGCAGTCGACGTTGACGACCTCATAGCCCTGCTCACGCACGCGCCGCATGGCTTCCTGGAGCAAAACCACGCTGTTCGCGCCCTTGAACGTGGGATCGGTGTCGGGAAAGTGGCGTCCGATGTCGCCCAGCGCCGCCGCGCCGAGCACGGCATCGGTGATGGCGTGCAGGAGCACGTCGGCGTCGGAATGGCCGAGCAGGCCGCGATCGAACGGGATGGTCACGCCCCCCATCACGAGCGGGCGTCCCGGCACGAGGGCATGCACGTCGTAGCCCTGGCCGATGCGCAGCTTCGACAACATCGCGAGCGGAGAATGAGAAACAGCTTGTTCAGTCATGGAGAGTCGCCAAATGCGAAAGAATGCGGGGTGTCGTTTCGGAGCTGCGGCGCATGCCGAGCCCTCACACGGACTTGGCAGCGCCGAGGAAGGCCTCGGCGAGCGCGAAATCTTCGGGATAGGTCACCTTGAAGTTGCGCAGGCTGCCGCGAACGAGCTTCGGCGCGTGGCCGATCCGTTCGATGGCGCTGGCTTCGTCGGTCACTTCGGCCCCCGAGGCGAGCGCGTCTTCCAGCGCGTGACGCAGCATGCCGAGGCGAAACATCTGCGGGGTCTGCGCCTGCCAAAGGCCGTCGCGCGACTCGGTCGCCTGCACGGCCGCCAACCCACCCTTCGCCGTCGGCGCCTGCTCGCGCTTGAGCGTATCGGCCACTGGCAAGGCCAGGATGCCGCCGACCGGATCGTCGCGCAGCGCCTCGACCAGCGCGCGAATCAGCGCCGGCGTAATGCCGGGACGCGCCGCATCGTGCACCAGCACCCAGTCGCTGTCCTGCGCCCCGAACTCGGTGAGCGCCTGCAGCCCGCCAAGCACCGACGCATGCCGCGACGGCCCGCCGCAACGTCGCACCGCAAAACGCAGCGGACCGAAGCGCCTGCCGTCGAAATGATTGTCGTCGGGCGCCAGCACCAGCACGGTCTGAGCGAACTCGGAGCAGGCGTCGAACGCGGCGAGCGCATAGTGCAGCATGGCGCGTCCGCCCACGCTTCGGTATTGCTTGGGCACGTCGGCCCCGGCGCGTACACCCGCCCCGGCACACGGGATGACGGCAAAAAGTCGGTCGCTCACAATAAAACGCAGGTAAGAGGAAAGCAGGGATTTTATAATAGACGCTGACTGTCACGGGGCCCCATGCGAAAGGAGCCCCGTGCTTTGCCATTTCTGCAACGTTCCTCTATGTCCGCCGCCAACGCTCTATCCCGTAATACCGCGCCTGTGCCGCTCGTGAAAGCGGGACAGCGTTATGCCTTTGCCGGCTCGCACGCGTCGAGCGACGCCCTGCTCATCGCCCGCTATTTCAACGACAACCGCGAGCGCCTGCCGTTGCTCGCCGTCGTGTGCGCCCAGGCCACCGATGCCCTGCGCCTGCAGCAGGAACTCACGTGGTACGCGCCCGACGCCCGAGTACGGCTGCTGCCCGACTGGGAAACGCTGCCGTACGACACGTTCTCGCCACATCAGGATCTCGTCTCCGAACGGCTCGCCACCCTGCACGACCTCGGGGAGAAGCGCTGCGACATCGTCCTGGTGCCCGCCACCACTGCGCTCTACCGCATGGCCCCCGCGAGCTTCATGGCGGCCTACACGTTCTTCTTCACGCAGGGCGAGCGGCTCGACGAAGCACGCCTGAAGTCCCAACTGACGCTGGCAGGCTACGAGCATGTGAGCCAAGTGATGCGGCCCGGTGAGTATTGTGTGCGCGGCGGACTGATCGACCTGTACCCGATGGGCTCCGCCCTGCCGTATCGTCTCGATCTGTTCGACGACACCGTCGACAGCATTCGCGCATTCGACCCCGACACGCAGCGCAGCCTGTATCCGGTCAAGGAAGTCCGCCTGCTGCCCGGGCGCGAATTCCCGTTCGACGACGCTGCCCGCACCGCCTTTCGCGGGCGCTGGCGCGAAGTGTTCGAAGGCGACCCGACCCGCAGCCCGATCTACAAGGACATCGGCAGCGGCGTGCCGTCGGCCGGCATCGAGTATTACCTGCCGCTGTTCTTCGACGAAACCGCCACCCTGTTCCACTATCTGCCTGCCGACGCCCAACTGGTCTTCGTGGGCGATCTCGACGCGGCCATCCACCGTTTCTGGAACGACACGCGTCAACGCTACAACTTCCTGTCGCACGATCGCGAGCGGCCGGTGCTGCCGCCCGAGCAACTGTTCCTGCTCGATCAGGACTTCTTCACGCTCGCCAAGCCGTTCGCCCGCCTGACGCTGCCTACGCCGAACGACGGCAGTTGGGCCATCCCGTTGCCGGCACTGGCCATCAACCGTCGTGCCGACGACCCGCTGGCCGCCCTGCGCGCCTACCTCGCCCGCACACCAGCCCGCGTGCTGCTGTGCGCCGACTCGGCCGGCCGGCGCGAGACGCTGCTGCAACTGCTGCATGACCATGACCTGCGCCCATCGTCCGTCGAGTCGTTCGAAGACTTCCTGACATCAGACGCTCGCTTTGCCATCGGCATCGCCCCGCTGGCCGCAGGCTTCCTGCTGCCGACGGAAGATCTCGCCTTCATCACGGAGAACGAGCTTTACGAAGGCCTCGCACGCCGCGCCGGCAAGCGCCGCCAGGAGCAGGCAACGTCGGTCGACTCGATGGTGCGAGATCTGGCCGAACTCAAGGTGGGCGACCCGGTCGTTCACAGCCAGCACGGCATCGGTCGCTATCAGGGCCTGGTCAGCATGGATCTCGGCGAAGGCGAGACCGAATTCCTGCATCTCGAATACTCGGGCGACAGCAAGCTGTACGTGCCCGTTTCGCAGTTGCATCTGATCTCGCGCTACAGCGGCGCCGATCCCGATACCGCACCGCTGCACTCGCTGGGCTCGGGCCAATGGGAAAAGGCGAAGCGCAAGGCGGCGCAGCAGATTCGCGATACCGCGGCCGAACTGCTCAACCTGTACGCCCGTCGTGCCGCGCGTTCCGGTTACGCGTTCGAACTGTCGCCGCGCGACTACGAGAAGTTCGCCGATAGCTTCGGCTTCGAGGAAACGCCGGATCAGGCGGCCGCCATTGCGGCCGTGATGAGCGACATGACGAGCGGCCGTCCGATGGACCGCCTCGTGTGCGGCGACGTCGGCTTCGGCAAGACCGAAGTGGCCTTGCGCGCCGCCTTCATTGCCGTGCTCGACGGCAAGCAGGTCGCCTTGCTGGCCCCGACCACGCTGCTCGCCGAACAGCACGCGCAAACCTTCTCCGATCGTTTTGCCGACTGGCCGGTACGCATCGCCGAACTCTCGCGCTTCAAGACGACCAAGGAAGTGAACGCGAGCGTGAAGGCCATCAACGAGGGACAAGTCGATATCGTGATCGGCACGCACAAACTGCTGTCGAACGACATCCAGTTCCAGCGTCTGGGCCTCGTCATCATCGACGAAGAACATCGTTTCGGCGTGCGGCAGAAGGAAGCCCTCAAGGCGCTGCGTGCCGAGGTGGACGTGCTCACCCTGACCGCCACCCCGATTCCCCGTACGCTCGGCATGTCGCTCGAAGGCCTGCGCGACTTCTCGGTCATCGCGACCGCACCGCAGAAGCGTCTGGCGATCAAGACCTTCGTGCGCCGCGAAGAGGATGGCGTCATCCGCGAAGCCATGCTGCGCGAACTCAAGCGCGGCGGACAGGTGTACTTCCTGCACAACGAAGTCGAAACCATCGAGAACCGCAAGGCACAGTTGGAAGCCCTGGTGCCCGAGGCCCGTATCGTCGTGGCGCACGGACAAATGCACGAACGCGATCTCGAACGCGTGATGCGCGACTTCGTCTCGCAGCGCGCCAACGTGCTGCTGTGTACCACCATCATCGAGACCGGCATCGACGTGCCGACCGCCAACACGATTCTGATGCATCGCGCGGACAAGTTCGGTCTGGCGCAATTGCACCAGTTGCGCGGGCGCGTCGGGCGCTCGCACCACCAGGCCTATGCCTATCTGCTCGTCCACGATCCGAAGGCGCTGACCAAGCAGGCACAGCGGCGTCTCGAAGCGATTCAGCAGATGGAAGAACTCGGCGCGGGCTTCTATCTCGCGATGCACGACCTGGAGATTCGCGGCGCGGGTGAAGTGCTGGGCGACAAGCAATCGGGCGAAATTCACGACATCGGGTTCCAGCTCTACACCGACATGCTGGCCGACGCCGTGAGCGCACTGAAAGCCGGACGCGAACCGGATCTCACCGCGCCGCTCTCGGCGACCACCGAGATCAATCTGCATGTCCCGGCCATCTTGCCGAGCGACTTCTGCGGCGACGTACAGGAGCGCCTCTCGCTGTACAAGCGCCTGGCCAACGGCACCCACGCCGACGCCATCGACACGATCCAGGAAGAACTCGTCGATCGCTTCGGCAAGCTGCCGCAACAGGCGCAGGCGCTGATCGAGACGCACCGCCTGCGACTGCTCGCCAAGCCACTGGGTATCGTCAAGATCGACGCGAGCGAAGACGCCATCGCCCTGCAATTCGAGCCGACCCCGCCCGTCGATCCGATGCGCATCATCGCGCTGGTGCAGACGCATCGCCATATCAAGCTCGCGGGACAGGACAAGCTGCGCATCGAAGCAAAGCACGTGCAACTGACCGATCGCGTCCGCGCGATCAAGGAGACACTGCGCGCGCTCGGCACGCCGAACGCCGAAGCGGCCTGACGCTCGCATGCCCCGGGGCAACCCAAGCCCGCCCAGGGTTTCCCACCCGACGGGAATGGTTGTTCACTCAACCTTTTACGTCTAAATTGTTTTTGAGTAATATTTCCCCAGTACCGGTACGTAGCGACGTATGACTGGAGATTCCCGGAGATTCGAATGACAAGCGCTTCCCCCCAAGCCATCGCCCCGCAGGTTGCCAACGAGGCCCAGCCGGCATCGCTCGACTGGATCACGAAGCTGGTCAGCATCGACACCACCAGCCGCGAATCGAACCTCGGCCTGATCGAGACGGTGCGCGACAGCCTCAAGCACGCTGGCGTCGAGCCGTGGTTGTCTTACGACGCCACCCAGCGCAAGGCCAATCTGTTCGTGACGCTGCCGGCCGCGGATGGCAACACCCAGGGCGGCATCGTGCTCTCGGGCCACACCGACGTGGTGCCGGTCGACGGTCAACCATGGGACACCGATCCATTCAAGCCGGTGGTGCGCGACGGCAACCTGTACGGCCGCGGCACGTGCGACATGAAGGGGTTCATCGGCTCGGTCATGACGCTGCTGCCGGAAATGCGCGACGCCAAACTCAAGACGCCGTTCCATTTCGCGTTCTCCTACGACGAGGAAATCGGTTGCGTGGGCGCACCGGTCATGCTCGCCGCATTGCGTGAGCGCGGTATTCGCCCGGACGGCTGTATCGTCGGCGAGCCGACGAGCATGCGCGTGATCGTCGCTCACAAGGGCATCAACGCCTACCAGTGCTGTGTGCGCGGTCATGCGGCGCACTCGTCGCTCACGCCGAAGGGCTCGAACGCGATCGAATACGCCGCGCGCCTGATCTGCTACATCCGCGATCTGGCCGATCACTTCAAGCAGAACGGTCCGTTCGACGAGTTGTTCGACGTGCCGTTCACCACGGCGCAGACGGGCACGATCTCGGGCGGTATCGCCCTCAACACGATTCCGGCGCTGTGCGAGTTCGTCTTCGAATACCGCAACCTGCCGGGCGTGGATGCCGACGGCATCTTCCAGCGCATTCAGCAATACGCCACGGACGAGTTGATCCCGAAGATGCAGAAAGAGCACCCGAACGCGGGTATCGAGTTCAAGCGGATTGCCGCGGCCCCGGCACTGGACGCTTCGGAGCAGGACGCGATCACGCAACTCGTGCGCGCGCTGACCAAGGACACCGACAAGCGCAAGGTCGCTTATGGCACCGAAGCCGGTCAGTTCCAACGCGCAGGCGTGCCGTCGATCGTGTGCGGCCCTGGCAATATCGAACAAGCCCACAAGCCCAACGAGTTCGTGTCGCTCGAACAGATCGCGCAGTGCGAATCGTTCCTGCGCAAGTTGATCCACAGCAACACCGTCGGCGTCTGAACCCACGCCCGACTCGCGCAGGCCGGCGCGTCGACGAACGTTTGACCGGGCCGTATTCCGACTGCCGGATGCGGCCCGTTGCCTTGCAACATGCCTTACGCAGTAGCAGACGCCTATCGCAAGGGCGCACAGGACATTCCTCCGCAAGATAACAATCACGTACGCCAGACAGGTATTGGAGATCTCGCCCATGAGCGCAAGCGCAGCCCCCAACGCGACGGCCCCGGCCGCCCGCACTTCCCCGCACGCGTGGCGTGTGATCGTATCGGCCTCGATCGGTAATGCGCTCGAGTGGTTCGATCTCGTGGTGTACGGCTTTTTCGCCGTGACCATCGCAAAACTGTTCTTCCCGACCGGCAACGACACGGTATCGCTGCTGCTCACCCTCGGCACGTTCGGCGTGTCGTTCTTCATGCGGCCGCTGGGCGCCATTGTGATCGGCGCCTATGCCGACCGCGCCGGTCGCAAGGCGGCCCTCACCCTGTCGATTCTGATGATGATGGTCGGCACGCTGCTCATCGCGCTCATGCCCACGTACGCCACCATCGGCGTGCTGGCACCGGTCGGCATCGTCATCGCCCGCATGGTGCAGGGCTTCTCGGCGGGCGGCGAATTCGGCAGCGCCACTGCGTTTCTCGCCGAGCACGCACCGAAACGCCGCGGTTTCTTCTCGAGCTGGCAGGTCGCCTCGCAAGGGCTGACCACGCTGCTCGCCGCGGGGTTCGGCGCGCTGCTGACCGGTAATCTGTCGCCGGAGGCCATGATGTCGTGGGGCTGGCGCGTGCCGTTCTTCTTCGGCCTGCTGATCGGCCCGGTCGCGTATTACATTCGCCGCCGTCTGGACGAGACGCCCGAGTTCCTCGACATCGAGCCCACGCAAAGCCCGCTGCGCGACACGTTCGCGAGTCAGAAGGAACGGCTGCTGCTCGCCATTGGCGTGGTTGTGATGGCCACCGTGGCGACGTACCTGGTGCTCTACATGCCGACGTATGCCGTGAAGCAACTGGGCCTGCCGTCGTCGGCCGCGTTCTCGGCGGTACTGCTCACCGGCGTGGTGCAACTGATCGTGGCGCCCATCGTCGGCCACTGGTCGGATACGCATGGCCGGATCAAACCGATGCTCACGGCCGCCGTGGCATTGCTGGTACTGGTCTACCCGATGTTCAGCCTCCTCGATGCGCACCCGACGTTCGGCGCGCTGATGGTGTTCCAGATCGTGCTCGGCCTGCTGATGACAACGTACTTCGGCGCCCTGCCCGCCCTGCTCACGGAATTGTTCCCGGTGCAGGTGCGCACCACCGGCCTCTCGCTCGGGTATAACATCGCAGCAACGGTGTTCGGCGGTTTCGCCCCGTTCATCATCACGTGGCTCATCGGCGCTACCGGCAACAAGCTCGCGCCGAGCTTTTATCTGATTTTCGCTGCCCTTATCAGCATTACCGCGCTGCTGCGCACCCGTAAGCTCGGCCTGCGCTGATTTCAGCGACGGCCCAGCGCCCCCGGGCGCCGAGGCGCACATGCGTTCACCGGTGTGCGCCCGTCCCCGGGGATTCCACGACTACGGAGACCCTGTCCAAGTGACGCAACCGACCCCTGCCCCGCACGCCGAAACCATCGACACGCAACCCGTTCCGACCCGGGACGCCATTGCCGCACTCCACGAAAAGCTGCGCCCCTATGTGCGAACCACGCCAGTGTTCACGCGAAGCGACTTTCCGACGCTGGGCGACACGCAGGTGACGTTCAAGTACGAGCTGCTGCAGGCATCGGGGACGTTCAAGGCGCGCGGCGCGTTCTCGAACCTGCTCTCGCTCGACGAAGCGCAGCGCAAGGCGGGCGTGACGTGCGTATCCGCCGGCAATCATGCCGTAGCCGTCGCCTATGCCGCGCGCGCGATGGGTGTCGGGGCCAAGACGGTCATGCTCAAGACCGCCAGCCCGGCACGCTCGTCCCTGTGCCGCGAATACGGCGCGGATCTGATGTTGGCGGAGAACGTGCATGAGGCGTTCGAGGTGGTCAAGCGCGTGGAGCAGGAGGAAGGCCGTTACTTCGTGCATCCTTTCAACGGTTACCGCACCGTGCTGGGTACGGCCACCCTCGGCTACGAGTGGGCGCAGCAAGCCCCCGACCTCGACGCCGTGATCGTGCCCATCGGTGGCGGCGGGCTGATTGCCGGGGTGGCGACAGCGTTCAAGCTGTTCGCCCCGCACGTGCAGGTGTATGGCGTGGAGCCGGCGGGTGCCGATGCGATGGCACAGAGCTTCGCCGCGGGCGGTCCGGTCAAGATGGGGCCGATGAGCGGCATTGCCGACAGCCTGATGGCGCCGCACACCGAGCTTTACAGCTACACGCTGTGCCGACGCCATATCGACGAACTGGTCACCGTCACCGACGACGAGATGCGCGCGGGCATGCTCACGCTGTTCCGCCAACTGAAGCTCGCCGTGGAGCCCGCATGTGCCGCTGCCACCGCCGCATTGATGGGGCCCCTGCGCGAAAAGCTCATGGGCAAACGCGTGGGCGTCCTGCTGTGCGGCACCAATACCGACACGGCAACGTTCAACCGGCACATCGAAGCCGCCCTCGCGGCGGAAGCGAACGGCTGAGCGGCGTCGCGCTGCCTTCGCACGGCATCACGCCGCAGCCGCACCCCGACGCGACCCGACGGTCGCGTCGTCGCTTGGCCTGCGGCCGCTTCCGGCATTTTCCAGCAACGTCACCAGGATTTCGCATGTCCGCCACCGCCCCCACGCCGCCTGTCTTGCTGCTCGACGCCACGCAAATCGCCGCGCTCATGCCCGTGGCCGACGCGATTCCCGTCATGTCCAATATGTTCGGCGCGCTGGCCCGCGAGCAGATTCACCTGCCGTTGCGTCAGATCATTCGCCCACCGGAAGCGCTCGGGGCCAAGGGCATGCTCGGCATGATGCCTGCGTTCCTGGGTGGCACGGCGTCCGGCATGCCAGTCTACGGCGCGAAGGTCGGCACCTTCTTTCCCGGCAATAGCGCCCAAGGCAAAGATCCGCATCAAGGGTGCGTGCTGTTGATGAGCGGGCTGACGGGGGAACTCCTAGCGGTCATGAACGCGGCGGAGATCACGGGCATTCGCACTGCCGCCGTGACGGGGCTCGCGACACGTCAGCTCGCCCGCCACAACGCCAGCCGTCTTGCGCTAATCGGCGCCGGTCATCAGGCGCACTGGCATCTCGCGGCACTCGCCGCGGCGCGCGAGCTGCAGCACGTGCGCGTGGCGAGCCGCTCGCTCGCCACGGCACAGGCGTTTGTCGACAAGGAGCAGCCGAACTACGGCTTTCGCCTCGAAGCCGCGCAGAGCGTCGAAGCAGCCGTGCGAGACGCCGACATCGTGGTCACGGTGACCAACGCCACGGAACCGGTGCTGCAAGCGGACTGGATCGCGCCGGGCACGCACGTCAATCTGGTGGGCAGCAGCACGCCGCGTCACCGCGAGGCCGACACGGCGCTCATGGCGCGCGCGCAACTGTTCGTCGACCGGCGCGAGTCGACGATCAACGAATCCGGCGACTATCTCGCCGCCGCTGCCGAGGGCAGCATCGGACCGGCCGATCTGCTCGCGGAACTCGGCGAGCTGGTCATTGGCCATCATCCCGGGCGCACCGATGCCGAAGCCGTCACAGTCTTCAAGTCGCTTGGCATGGGGGCGCAGGACGTTGCCCTTGCCGCGGCCCTGTATCAACGCGCGCAAGCCGCAGGCATTGGCACAAGCGTCGCGATCTGAAGGTCCGACGCGCCGGTGACAACGGCGGCCCACGAGGGCGACGGGCTGACGAACACAATGTCCGGATCGGTCCGGTTCCGGTCTGGAGGCGGCCTGTCGAGGCGTCAGGGGACGCCGTAAGATGGTGCCATCGGTTCCCACCTCACGGAGAGTCCCTCATGTCGCAAAGCCAAGCTGCCCACACCGCCCGTACCGCCCTGCTCGTCATCGACGCCCAGGAGTCGTTTCGCCAACGCCCGTACTGGCGTGAAGACGATCTCGCCACGTATTTCGACCGTCAGCAGGCCCTCGTCGACGGCGCCGTGGCGCGCGGCGTGCCGATCGTGCAGGTCTTCCACATCGGATCGGGCGCGTTCTCGCGCGATTCCGGCTTCGTTCGCACGCTCGAAGAACTCCATATCGCCCCGGCGTTCACGGTGGACAAGGTCAAGCATAGTGCCCTGGCCGGCTCCACGCTCGGCGCGTGGCTCGTCGAGCATGGCATCACGCGCCTGATCGTCTCCGGCATCCGTACCGAGCAATGCTGCGAGACAACCACGCGCGCGGCGTCCGACGCGGGTTACGCCGTGGACTTCGTCACCGAAGCCACCCTCACGTTCCCGATGCAGCATCCGCGCACCGGGCGTGAGCTGTCGGTGGCCGAGTTGAAGGAGCGCACGGAAACGGTGCTCGTCGATCGCTTCGCACGCATCGTGACGGTTGAGGAAGCGCTCGCCGCGGTGTAATGTCGTGATCAACCCGCCTTGCCCCCGCTGTCCGAATCCGACCTGAATGCCTGCCGCCATGCCGCGACTGCAACCCGTCTACCTGCTGGTCATGCCCGACGCGCTGCTGCTCGACGTGGCGGCCCCCGCCGAAGCCTTGCGCATGGCCAATCACCAGCAGGACGACGTGCGCTTCGTGTTGCACTACGTCGGCACACAGCGCTCAGTCGCCACCTCGATCGGCTTGTACGTCTCGCCGCTCGACATCTTGCCGGACAACGTTCCCGACGACGCCTGGCTGGTCGTCACGGGAACCGTCGAGAAGCCACTGCCGGTATGGGCGGCGGACGGCGGCACGACACCTGACCATTCTGCGGTGCCCACCGAAGACGCCGAATCCCTTGCCATCGCGTGGCTTCGGCGGGTCGTGCGCCCCACGCATCAATTGGCCTGCATCTGCACGGGCGCCTTGCTGGCCGCGCGCGCAGGACTGCTCGACGCCCGCGCCTGCACCACGCACCACGGCAGTTGCGACGCCCTGCGCGCGCTGGCCCCCAGCGCCCGCGTGGCCGACAATCGACTTTACGTGCATGACGCAAACGTGTGGACGAGTGCCGGCGTCACGACCGGCCTGGATCTGATGTTGACGCTCATCGCCGACGCCACCGGCCCGTTGTGTGCGGCAGCCGTCGCGCGGCAGATGGTCGTCTACGCCCGGCGCGCGGGCGCCGACCCGCAGTTGTCCCCGTGGCTCGAAGGCCGCAACCATCTGCACCCGGCGTTGCATCGCGTGCAGGATGCCATCGCCGCCGATCCCGCGCACGACTGGACACTTGCCTCGATGGCGGACATCGCCTGCGCCAGCGAACGGCACGTGACGCGACTCTTTCGCGAGCACGCCGGCGTCGCGCCCATCGATTACCTGCATCGGCTGCGCATCGCGCTCGCGCGCGAGATGCTCGGCAACAGCCAGCTCGACCTGGAACATATCGCCGAGCGCACCGGCTTTGGTTCGAGCCGACATCTGCGACGCGTCTGGCACAAGTTCGATGCACTCCCGCCGAGCCGCGCACGCCGTATCGCGCACGACGGCTGAAGCAAGGCATCCGGGAGATGCGCGAAGCCCGAGATGGCGGGACATCGTGGGGAAACGTCGGGAAACCAGCGTCGGCTCGCCGCAACCCGGTAGAATGTCGATCGCACGCAAAACGCAAGACTCTCGACTTCAAGATGGCCAACGATCTCGTCATTCTGGGCGGCACCCCGCCCACTACGTCCACTACGCCCACCGCCCCCGCCACGACCTTCCCGCCGCATCTGCAGGCGGCTGTCGGCGCCTTCGTACCCGGCGCCAACGTCACATTCACGCCAGGCGCGGCGCGTATTGCCGATGTCGTCGACACGCCCGCCCTGCGCGCGGCGATGGGGGCGTTCGCACAGCAGCACGAAGTCGACACCGTGCTCGTCGACAGCCACCGACGCCTCACAGACTTCAAGCTCGTGGCCATGGACATGGACTCGACGCTCATCACCATCGAGTGCATCGACGAAATTGCCGACTACTGTGGGCTGAAGGCGGAAGTCTCGGCCATCACGGAAGCCGCCATGCGCGGCGAGATCAAGGACTTCAACGAGAGCCTCACGCGGCGCGTGGCACTGCTCAAGGGACTTGACGCGAGCGCCCTGGAAAAAGTCTTCGACGAGCGCCTGCAACTCTCGCCCGGCGCCGAAACCATGTTGCGCGGCGTTCAGGCACTCGGCATCCGCACGCTGCTGGTGTCCGGCGGCTTCACGTTCTTCACGGAGCGACTGAAGGCGCGTCTGAACCTGGATGTCGCCCGCGCCAATACGCTGGAGATCGTCGACGGCAAGCTCACGGGCCGAGTGCTCGGCGAGATCGTCAACGCCGAGGTCAAGGCGCGCACCGTGACCGAAGTGGCGACACAGCTCGGTGTCAGCGCTGCTCAGGCAATCGTCATGGGCGATGGCTCGAACGACCTGCAGATGATGGCCATCGCCGGGCTGTCGGTGGCGTTTCGCGCGAAACCGGTGGTGCGGGAGAAGGCGTCTGTCGCGTTGAATTACGCAGGTCTGGACGCCCTGCTCTCGCTGTTCCGCAAGGACTGACATCGCCGGCGCGATGCGCCGACGATGCGGCGCCCTTCGTGGGCGCGCGTTCCCCGCCTCAGGCGCCGAGGTGCGCCGTCAGACTGGCTTCGATATCGGCCTGCAAATCGCGCACGTCTTCGAGACCGACGTAAAAGCGCACCAGCGCGCCCTTATGCGGCCACGGCGTTGCCGAGCGCATGGACGGCACGCGATAGGGCACCACCAGGCTGTGCGCGCCCCCCCAACTGAAACCGATCTTGAACAAGCGAAGCGCTTCGATGAATGCGTCGATTTGCGCCGGCGTGTAGCGCTCGTCGAACACCACGGAGAACAGACCACCCGCGCCCGTGAAGTCGCGATGGAAATGCGCATGGCCGGGGCAATCCTCGAACGCCGGATGCAGCACGGCCGCAATTTCATGACGGGTGCCCAGCCACGTCGCCAGCGTCATCGCAGCACGATCGTGCGCCTCGAAACGTAGCTGCATATTCGGCAGACTGCGCAACACGAGGCTGCAATCGTCGGCCGACACACCCACGCCCATGCGCATGCGCGCCTGCTTCAGACGGTGGTGCACGTTATCGTCGACGGTCACGACCGAGCCCATCAGCACGTCGCTGCCGCCCGATTGGTACTTGGTGAGGGCCTGCACCGAGATGTCCACCCCGTGATCGAACGGACGGAATGCCAAGCCGGCGGAATATGTGTTGTCAATGGCCGTGAGCACGCCCCGCTCGCGCGCCACGCGCGCGATGGCCGGCACGTCGGGGACTTCCATCGTCACCGAGCCCGGGGCCTCGAGCCAGATCACCTTCGTGTTGGACTGAATCAGCGCGCCGATACCGTCACCGATCATCGGATCGTAGTAGCGCACGGTGATGCCGAACGACTCGGCGAGCCAGTCACCGTGCTCTCGGTTCGGACCGTAGGCGTTGTCTGGAATAAGGACATCGTCACCGCTCTTGACGAGGCCAAAGTACACATTGGAGATCGCGGCAAGTCCCGACGGGAACAGCAGGCAGTGTTTGCCGCCTTCGAGCGCCGCCAAGCGCCGCATCAACTCCATCGATGTGGGCGTGGCATGCAGACCGTAGCGCCACTGGCTGTCGTTCT
The DNA here is from genome assembly GCF_902459665.1 of Pandoraea cepalis. Classification (GTDB taxonomy): domain Bacteria; phylum Pseudomonadota; class Gammaproteobacteria; order Burkholderiales; family Burkholderiaceae; genus Pandoraea; species Pandoraea cepalis. The sequence continues at coordinate 66,449 of NZ_CABPSL010000019.1, forward strand.
TCCAGTCGAGCGAGCGCATGGCGGCCAGATCGGGGAAGATCACCGTCGATGCGCGGGCCACCGGCACCGGCATCGCGGCGAAACCGGCCGGCACGTGGGTGTCCGTATGCAGAATATTGGTTTGCCAATGCCAGCCATTGGCTTCCGGCGTGTCGAGGGGCTTACGGTTGTCTTGCGTCATTACGGCTCCGGAAAGACTCGGGCCGGCAACGACACCGGCCCCCGGGAGTAACTTACACGCGCTCGAACACGGCGGCAATGCCCTGGCCGCCGCCGATGCACATCGTCACCAGTGCATAGCGCCCGCCGATACGCTGCAACTCGTGCAACGCCTTGACCGTGATCAGGGCACCGGTCGCGCCGATCGGGTGGCCCAGCGAAATGCCGGAACCGTTCGGATTCACCTTGGCCGGATCGAACCCGAGGTCGCGCGTGACCGCGCACGCCTGCGCGGCGAATGCTTCGTTGGCTTCCACCACATCGATGTCGCCGACCTTGAGCCCGGCGCGCTCCAGCGCCTTGCGCGACGCCGGCACCGGACCAATGCCCATATAGTTCGGATCGACCCCGGCGTGGGCGTAGCTGACCAGGCGCGCGAGCGGCTTGGCACCGCGACGCTCGGCTTCGGCGCGTTCCATCAGAATCAGCGCGGCGGCCGCATCGTTAAGCCCCGAGGCGTTCCCGGCCGTGACGGTGCCGTCCTTCTCGAACACGGGGCGCAGCTTCGCCATGTCGGCCAGCGTCACTTCCGCACGCACATGTTCGTCGGTGGTGAACGACACCTCGCCCTTCTTCGACTTGATCGCGATAGGGACGATCTGGTCGTTGAAATAGCCCGCCGCCATGGCGCGCGCGGCGCGTTGATGCGATTCGACCGCGAGACGATCCTGATCGTCGCGCGTGATACCCCATTTCTTCGCGATGTTCTCTGCCGTCACGCCCATATGAATGTTGGCGAAGGGATCGTGCAACGCGCCGAGCATCATGTCGACCAGACGCGATTCGCCCATGCGCGTGCCCCAGCGGGCACCCGGCATCACGTACGGCGCGCGGCTCATGCTCTCCGCGCCGCCCGCCATCGCCACGTCGGTGTCGCCCAGCAGAATCGACTGCGCGGCAGAAACGACCGCCTGCAGACCGGAGCCGCACAGGCGATTGACGGTCATCGCGGGCGCATGCTGGCTAACGCCCGCCTCGATGGACGCCACGCGAGCCAGATACATGTCCTTGGGTTCGGTATGAATGACGTTGCCGAACACCACGTGGCCGACGTCGTCACCGCCCACCTGGGCGCGCGCCATGGCCTCGCGGGCGACGATGGCACCGAGCTGGGTCGGTGCGAAATCCTTCAGGCTGCCGCCAAAATCTCCAATCGCGGTGCGCACACCGCTGACGATCACGACTTCTCGTTGCATGTCTCTTCTCCGGGTGAATTTCAGTTGGCAATGAGTATAGCGCCGCAGGGGTTACCGCGATGGCAGACGCAGTGGAGGGAAACTTCGATGAGCAAGCTTGCGGGGGTGGCGCCCGTGTCGGGTGCCGCGCATCGCGCTGCGGCGGGAAGTGGCGCAAGCGACGGAAGTCGGGGGGAAGCGAAGCGAGGGGAAACCGGAGCATCGACGTGCCCCGGTAGGTCAAGCATTGATGCGGATCAGCCCGCCAGTGTCTGGAGCACCTGCTCGGCGCGCGGTACGGGCGCGACTGCGCCGTAACCGGTTGTCGACAACGCTGCGCAGACGTTGGCGTAGCGCGCCGCCGCGAACGGATCCTCGCCCAGCGCCAGACGGGCCACGAAAGCGCCGCCAAAGCAATCGCCGGCCCCGGTGGCGTCAACGGCCTTTACCGGATATGGCGCGACGATACGACGCTCGTCCGGCGTGGCGACATAGCAGCCCTCGCGACCGAGCTTGAGCGCCACGACCTTCACGCCGTACGAGAGCAGCGCATCGAGGATCGCATCGCGATCGTCCAGCCCAGTGACCGCCGTCACGTCGTCCCAGCTCGGCAGGCAGACGTCGGTCAGGCTGAAGGCTTCGCGCATGGTGGCGCGGGCGCGGGCCAACGGCCACAGCTTGAGGCGCAGATTCGTATCGAACGACACCTTGCCGCCGGCGGCGCGAATCATCGACATCGCCTCGAAAGCGGCGTCGCAAGCGCTCGCGCTGATCGCCAGGCTGATCCCCGACAGGTGCAGGAAAGATGCGCTCGCCAACGCTTCGCGCGGCAGATCCTGGGGCCGGTAACGGCTCGCGGCGGAGCCCGCGCGCAGATAGTCGAAATGGTGCCCGCTCGCGTCGTGGGACACGAAATAGACGCCGGTCGGAGCCTGCGCATCGACGCGAACGGCGTCCGTATCGACGGCTTCCTCACGCCACAAATCGAGCAACATGCGACCGAAGCGGTCGTCGCCGAGCGCGCTCACGAAGCCCGTGTTGACGCCTTGGCGACGCGCAGCGATGGCGAAGTTGGACGTGTCGCCGCCGAAGCCCTGCAAATACTGGCGGGGGTCGTCGGGCGACTGGTTGAACTCGACCATGGCTTCGCCCATGGCCAGCACTTGCGGGCCTGACGTATGCGTGAGCGCCATCAGACCACCTCGCCCCACAGATCGTGGCCGTCGGCGCCGGTCACCGTCACGTTCACGAACTCGCCGACCTTCAGGCGCTTGGCCGCCTTGGGCGTGGGCTCGATGTACACGAGGCCGTCGATTTCGGGGGCGTCGGCCGCCGAGCGCGCCACGCCACCGTCCTGATTGATCTCGTCGACGATGACCTGAATCGTCGTGCCGACCTTGCGCTGCTGGCGCTGCGCCGAGATCTCTTCGGCCACTTCCATGAAGCGCGCGCGGCGCTCCTCGCGCACTTCGTCGGGCAAGGCACCCGGCAATTCGTTGGCCTTCGCCCCCTCGACCGGCGAATAGGCGAAACAACCCACGCGGTCCAGTTCGGCCTCGCGAAGGAAGTCCAGCAGATACGCGAACTCGGCCTCGGTCTCACCCGGGAAACCTGCGATGAAGGTGCTGCGGATCGTCAGATCCGGGCACAGCTTGCGCCACGCCTGAATGCGCTCGAGATTCTTCTCCCCCGAGGCCGGGCGCTTCATGCGCTTGAGCACATCCGGATGGGCGTGTTGCAGCGGCACGTCGAGATACGGAAGGATGTGGCCTTCGGCCATCAGCGGAATGATCTCGTCGACGTGCGGGTACGGGTAGACGTAGTGCAACCGCACCCAGGCGCCATACTGCTTGGCCAGTTCACCCAGCGCCGTGACCAGTTCGGTCATGCGAGTCTTGAGCGGACGCCCCGCCCAAAAACCGGTGCGGTACTTCACGTCGACTCCATACGCGCTGGTGTCCTGCGAGATCACCAGCAGCTCCTTCACGCCGGCCTTGAACAGGTTCTCGGCCTCGAGCATCACTTCGGCCACCGGGCGCGAATCGAGATCGCCGCGCATCGACGGGATGATGCAGAACGTGCAGCGATGGTTGCAGCCTTCGGAGATCTTCAGATACGCGTAATGACGCGGCGTAAGCTTGATGCCGGCGGGCGGCACAAGATCGGAGAAGGGGTCGTGCGGCTTCGGCAGATGCGTATGCACCGCGCTCATCACTTCGCCCAGGGCGTGGGGACCGGTGACGGCCAGCACCTTCGGGTGCACGGCCGTTACGATGTCCTGACCGGCGGCGTCCTTTTTGGCGCCCAGGCAACCGGTGACGATCACCTTACCGTTTTCGGCCAGCGCCTCGCCGATGGCGTCGAGGCTTTCCTGAACGGCGTCATCGATGAAGCCGCAAGTATTGACCACCACGAGATCGGCACCGTCATAGGTACCGGCGATGTCGTAACCTTCGGCACGCAGTTGCGTCAGGATTTGCTCGGAGTCGACCAGCGCCTTGGGGCATCCGAGCGAAACGAAGCCGACCTTGGGGGTGCCGGCGGGCGATGGGCGGGACATGGGGCGAAATCCTGATCTAGAAAATACGGGGAACGATCGACCGGCGAAGCAGCGACCTCAGTCACTCCTGGCGCATCCCCCACAATGCCGAAACACCGCGCGAGACGCAGATCCTGCCTGCCGCCGAAACCGCCGCAAGAAGTCCCTCGCGGCGAACAACCGCGTATTTTACCCTGTTCGCCCGTGGGGCGTTCCAACTATGTTGCCGATCGCGACGTTGCGCGCCCCGTGCCACATCGCAACGTCGGCCAAACCGTCAGGGCTTCTTGTTCGGGTCGCCCGGAGCGCCCGGCGCTCCCGGGAACGGGAACGTATTGAACATCGACTTCGCCTGAGTCTGCATCTGCTCTTGCATCTGCACGAACAGGTTCTTCGACTGCTCGATGTAGTTGGTCATCATGCCCTGCATCATCGGTGCCTGCATGTTCATGAATTGCGCCCAGACGTCCGGGTTGAAGGACGCGCCTTCGTAGATGCCCTTCGACTGATCGGCCAGCTTGTTCTGAATTTCGATGAACGTCTGGATATTCTTCTCGAGATACGTGCCCATCATGCCCTGCAGCGCATGCCCATAGAAACGAATGATCTGCGAGAGCATGGCGCTCGAGAACATCGGCACGCCACCGGTTTCTTCTTCCAGAATGATCTGCAGCAGAATGCTGCGCGTCAGATCCTCACCCGACTTGGCATCGACGACCTTGAACTCCTCGGTCTCGAGTACCAATTGCTTCACATCGGCAAGGGTGATGTACGTGCTGGTCTGGGTATCGTACAGACGCCGGTTCGGATACTTTTTGATCAGGCGTTCGTCAGTCTTCTTGCTCGCGGCCATGCGGTGGGTTTCCTGCTTTTATGAAGGACTTCCCCGACCGGCGGTCGGGGTTAGTCACATATTATCGATTCTAGGACGTTTGCTGCTATGCGGCAAAGCCCTAACCCGCAACGGGGCGCGCGGCGCGGGTGTCGCCCGTCGCGCCCCCTACGCCCCGATCCCGCTTAGCCCATGTGCAGGCCGCCGTTGAGCGAGAAATCCGCCCCCGTCGAGAAGCCGGAGTCTTCCGATGCCAGCCATGCCACGATGGACCCGATCTCACCCGGTTCGCCCAGGCGCTTGACCGGAATCGTGGCCACGATCTTGTCCAGCACGTCCTGACGAATCGAGCGCACCATGTCCGTCCCGATGTACCCCGGCGACACGGTGTTGACCGTCACGCCCTTGGTCGCCACTTCCTGCGCCAGCGACATCGTGAAGCCGTGGATACCGGCCTTGGCCGTCGAGTAGTTGGTCTGACCGAACTGCCCCTTTTGCCCATTGACCGACGAAATGTTGATGATGCGGCCCCAACCACGCTCGCACATGCCCTCGATGACCTGCTTGGTCACGTTGAACAGGCTCGTGAGGTTGGTGTCGATGACGGCATCCCAGTCCTCGCGGGTCATCTTGCGGAAGACGACATCGCGCGTGATGCCCGCATTGTTCACCAGCACGTCGACCTCGCCGACCTCGGCCTTGACCTTGTTGAACGCGGCCGTCGTGGATTCCCAGTCGCCAACGTTACCTTCGGACGCGATGAAGTCGAACCCCATCGCCTTCTGGTCTTCCAGCCACTTCACGCGGCGCGGCGAATTCGGCCCGCAACCCGCCACCACCTTGAAGCCATCCTTGTGCAGCCGCTGGCAAATGGACGTACCAATACCGCCCATCCCACCTGTCACATATGCAATGCGTTGAGTCATGGAAAGCTTCCCCCAAAATAGCGGCATCTCTGCCACCTGTTGCGACTGCCAATTGACTGACGCACAAGCCGCGCGTTCCCGCGCGCGCCTTTCGTCTCCTGCCGACTTCAGCGTGCGCCCGTGCGCACTGCACGCACGGACGATACCGATTCGATTTTTTTCGAACGCTGTTCGATGCGCGTCAGACGCGCTCGAGCGCCAACGCGACGCCCATGCCACCACCAATGCACAGCGATGCCAGGCCGCGACGCGCATCCCGGCGCGCCATCTCATGCAGCAACGTCACGAGAATACGGCAGCCCGACGCCCCGATCGGGTGTCCGATGGCGATCGCACCACCGTTCACGTTGATCTTGGAAGTGTCCCAACCCATCTGCTGGTTCACGGCCAGTGCCTGCGCCGCAAAGGCTTCGTTGATTTCCATCAGGTCCAGATCGCTGGCCTTCCACCCCGCACGCGCGAGGCAACGCTGCGATGCCGGAACCGGGCCGATGCCCATCACCTTCGGATCGACGCCTGCGTTCGCGTACGCGACAATGCGCGCGAGCGGCGTAAGCCCCAGTTGCTCGGCGCGCTTGGCCGACATCACGACGACAGCGGCCGCGCCGTCGTTGATCCCCGACGCATTCGCCGCGGTCACCGTGCCGTCTTTCGCGAATGCGGGCTTCAGACTCGCGAGCGACTCAGCCGTCACGCCATGGCGAACGAATTCGTCGGTGTTGAACACCAGCGGATCGCCCTTGCGCTGCGGAATCAGGACCGGCACGATCTCGGCGTCGAAACGGCCCGCCTTTTGCGCGGCCTCGGCCTTGTTCTGCGAAGCGGCGGCGAATGCGTCCTGCATTTCGCGGGTGATGCCGTATTCCTTGGCGACGTTCTCCGCCGTGATGCCCATGTGGAACTGGTTGTACACGTCCCACAGGCCGTCGACGATCATCGTGTCGATCAGCTTGGCGTCGCCCATGCGGAAGCCGTCACGCGAGCCCGGCAGCACATGCGGCGCGGCGCTCATGTTCTCCTGCCCCCCCGCCACGACGATGTCCGCGTCGCCTGCGGTGATCGCGTTCGCGGCGAGCATCACGGCCTTCAGGCCCGAGCCGCACACCTTGTTGATGGTCATGGCCGGCACCATCGCAGGCAGTCCCGCCTTGATGGAAGCCTGTCGCGCCACGTTCTGACCCGAGCCGGCCGTGAGTACCTGACCCATGATGACTTCGCTCACGTCCTCGCCCTTGAGCTTGGCGCGCTTGAGCACCTCGTCGATCACGATGGCGCCCAGATCCGGCGCTGCCACCTTGGCGAGCGAGCCGCCAAATTTACCGACTGCGGTACGCGCAGCCGACACAATCACGATATCCGTCATGTCTCTTTCCTCGTTTCCAAATGAGTCGAACCCGCGGGGGATGCCCGTGGGTGCCGCCCGTTCAGGCCTTGGCCTTCACGTAGCGACCGGGCGCCGGTTCGATAGGGGCATAAACAACATTACCATACGCTTTTGGCGCCTTGACGCGTTTTCCTGCGTAGCCTGCAAGCCACTCGCTCCAGTCGCTCCACCAACTGCCGGGGTGCTCCGTCGCGCCGGCCAGCCAGTCGTTGGCATCGGTACCCACGTCGTCGTTGCGCCAGTAGCTGCGCTTTTTCTTGGCCGGCGGATTGACCACGCCCGCGATGTGACCGGAAGCGCCCAGCACGAAGCGTCGCTCGCCGCCCAACAACGGCAGCGAACGGAACGCCGACGTCCACGGCACGATGTGATCCTCGCGTGAGCCGAACACATATGCCGGCGCGTCGATGGCGCCCAGATCCAAGGGCACGCCGCACGTTTGCACCGCACCCGGGCGCTTCAATTCGTTTTGCAAATAAAGATGGCGCAGATACCAGCAGAACATCGGCCCCGGCAGATTGGTGCCGTCACCGTTCCAGTAAAGCAGGTCGAACGGCTGGGGCGCATTGCCCTTCAGGTAGCTGTCGACCACATAATTCCAGACCAGATCGTTCGGGCGCAGGAACGAGAACGTATTCGCCAGCTCCACACCACGCATGAGGCCCGGCGGATGCCCGGCGCCGCCGCCGATCGTCTGCTCGCGGAATTGCACATGCGGCTCGTCGATGAAGACGTCGAGCACGCCGGTATCGGAAAAGTCCAGCAGCGTAGTCAGCAAGGTCACGCTGGCGACCGGCGACTTGGCGCCCTTCTGGCCCTTCGCGGCCAGCACGGCGAGCGCGGCGGAGAGCAGCGTGCCACCCACGCAGAAGCCGAGCGCATTGATCTGCGGTTGCCCGCTGATCTCACGCACCACGTCGATCGCGGCGATCGGCCCTTCGCCTACGTAGTCGTCCCAGGTCTTGTGAGCGAGCGATACGTCGGGATTGCGCCACGACACGACAAACACGGTATTGCCCTGCTCGACCGCATAGCGGATCAACGAGTTCTCCGGCTGCAGATCGAGGATGTAGTACTTGTTGATGCAAGGCGGCACGACGAGTAGCGGCCGCTGATGCACCGTTGGCGTGAGCGGCTTGTACTGGATGAGCTGGATCAGGTCGTTCTCGAAGACCACGGCGCCTTCGGTCGTCGCCACGTTGCGACCGACTTCGAACGCGGCCTCATCGGTTTGCGACACCTTGCCCTTGCCCATGTCGGCAAGCAGGTGCTGCATGCCGGTGAGCAGGCTGTCGCCTTTCGTTTGCACGAGGCGCTGCTGCGCGTCCGGATTGGTCGCGATGAAATTGGCCGGCGAACTGGCCGCCACCCACTGCTCTACCGCAAACCGAATCCGCTCGCGCGTTTTGGCGTCGGCGTCGACCAGATCGGCCATGCGCAGCAAGAAGCGTCCATTGAGCAAATACAGCGCCGCGGGCATCGCGTAGAACGGATTACGCCAACCGTCGCCCGCGAAGCGCCGGTCTCCCAAGGCCGGCGCCGTGTCCAGTCCGGGCTGCGTGAAGCTGGCGACAAGTTCGGAAAATTCGCGCGCATATTCCGTCTGAAGCGCATTCAGACGCGCCGGATCGACGTGCGGTGACGTCGGCGGCGGAAGGCTACCGGCCTTGCCGATGAGATCGAAAAGCCCCGCGAACGGGTTTGCGGCGGACGGTGTCCCAGGGGCACCGGAGAATGAAGAGCCGGCAGCCCCTGGCAGCGCCCCGAACAGTTGTTGGGCGGCCGTGAACCACTGCGACATGTCCTGAGCGGAGAGCGAAGCGGAGGGAAACTGCTTGGCGAACGAGGCGGCCAACGAGGCCGGATCGAAGTTGGCACTGGCGCGATTCATGATAGCCTGAGTGTCACGTTCGTTGCGTTCACGGGCCAGCGCCCGAAACGCGGCGGCACGCAGCGCTTGCTTAGCGATACGCCCCACCTGCGAAGCATTCTTGCGTGCGCGCGCAAGTGTGTCAATGCTTGCAGCGTCCGTCTTGCGTGCATTTTTCCGTCGCCCCACCTATTTTTGCCTGCGCGTTTGCCCCAATGCTGATCGTCATTCTTGGCTGGCTTTATGTCATTGCGATGGTCGCCATCACCGCGCCGTCCATCGCACTGGGTATCGTCATCTTTGTCTGCGGTGGCCTCGCGCCGACGATGCTCTGTTTGTACATCGCAGGCGCCCGCCTCCGGCGTGCCCGCCCGCCGCGAACCGATGACGCCGTCGCGCAAGTCCCTTCATCGTCGGATCGCGACGCGTCACCGCGCTCGCCGCCCACGCCTTTGCCGTGACGGAACCCCGGACAGACTCGCTTGCGCGGTAATCGGCGTCAGGCCGTGCGCCACACGAGTGCCGCCATGCGACCCGTCGTCCGGTCGCGCCGGTAGGAATAGAATCGCGCCGGATCGCCGACCGTACACCATTGCCCGCCCGAGACCTGCGTCACGCCCTCACGGGCCAGTCGCAACCGTGCAAGCGCACACAAATCCGCCAACGACTTCCCCGCATCGGGATCACCGTGCGGGACGAACGCAGACTGCGTCGCTCCACGCTCGTCGGGCGTTGCGGCCGCAAGAAACGCTTCACTCACCTCCCGGCCGACTTCGAACGCTTGGGGCCCAATGCAAGGGCCGAGCCACGCCAAGACCGGCGCATCGGCGTCGCCCTTCGGCAAGCGGGCTCGCAATGCCTGCACTGTCTGCTCGATCACCCCGGCGCAAAGTCCGCGCCAGCCGGCATGCGCAGCGGCCACCGCACGCCCTTGCGCGTCGCACAGCAGCACCGGCAGGCAATCCGCCACCATGACGGTGCTCGCAAGGCCAATCTCGCTCGTCGCGCTGGCATCGGCCTGCAACGGGTCGCCGGCATCGGCCGCCTCGAGCGCTGCGCGCGCATCGACCACACGCTGGCCGTGGATCTGCGCCACCCATGCCGACGGTACGCCCGTGCGCGCCGCGAGCAACGCACGATTGATCCGCACGGCGGCCGGCTCGTCGTCCGCCTTGGTCCCCAGGTTGAACGTGGCTTGCGGCCCTTGACTCACGCCGCCCGCGCGCGTCGTGAAGACGGCGCGAACGTTGGCCGGAGCGGGCCAGTCGGGGACGATCCAGTCCGCGGGCATCAGGTCTGACTCAGGCAGGGAAGAAGTCATCGAGCGAATCGGGGAGCGTTGAAAAATCGAATTCGAGCCCGAGCGCGGCCACGAGCGCACGCAGGTCATCCGGCAAAGGTGCCTGCCAGTGCACGAGACGGCCATCCTCGGGATGAATCAACCCCAATCGCCAGGCATGCAGTGCCTGACGCGCAAAATCGCCCGGCAACACCGGTCGTTTGTGACGGGGTTTGTAGAGGGGATCGCCCAACAGCGCATGGCCGAGGTGCGAGAGATGAACGCGGATCTGGTGCGTGCGTCCCGTATCGAGCGAGCAAAGCACGAGCGACACCGGGGAACCTTCCCATTCTGCGCTGGCGACCGTCACGACGCGCGTGCGCGCCGGCTTACCGCCCTGCCCGGGCACGACCGCCATGCGAGTGCGCTCACGCGGGTCGCGACCGATGGGAGCGTCCACGACCGTGCGCTGCGGCGGGCGTCCCCACACCAGCGCGGCGTAATGGCGTTTGACGGTGCGGGCCTGCAACTGGCGCACCAGATCGGTTTGGGCCACCAGCGTACGCGCCACGACCATCAGGCCCGACGTCTCCTTGTCGAGCCGGTGAACGATACCGGCGCGTGGCAGATCGGCGGCCGCTTGGCCATAGCGATACAACAGACCGTTGAGCAAGGTGCCGGACCAGTTACCCGCCGCCGGATGCACGACCAGGCCCGCCGGCTTGTTGAAGACGGCCAGTGTTGCGTCCTCGTAGACGGCGTCGAGCGGCACCGGCTCGGGGGCAAACGCGAGTTGATCGGGCAGTGGTGCCGGCGTGATGAGGACGGCCTCGCCGCCCGCCACTTTCTGGCGCACCTTGGCGGCCTCACCGTCGAGCGTGACGCGGCCGTCTTCGACCCACGCCTGCAACCGGCTACGGGAGTATTCGGGAAAACATTGCGCGAGCGCCTTGTCCAGTCGCTCCCCGGCCAGCGACTCGGGCAAGGTGGCGCTAAGCGGCGCGCTGACGCCAGCCCCGCCCGACAAGGCGGAACCGGACAAGGGAGCACCGGGATGGGTGCCGTCGGCTGCCGTTGGGAAAGCCTCAGGAAGCGAATCGAAGTCGTCGTCAGACGAATCCTCCGCATTTTCCGTGGCAAATGAGGCGGTTACGCTATAATCCGGCAGAATTGAATGGGTCATCGAGAAGTGAAGCTAACGAGCATGCAAGCCCTGAAACTTGTCAAACACCTGACGCTGGCCGCAATCGTGGTCGGCAGCCTTGCCGCCTGCGGCATTCTGCCGGAGAAGGTCGACGAAACGGCCGGCTGGTCGACGAACAAATTATACTCGGAAGCCAAGGACAGCTTCGATAGCGGCGACTACACGAAGGCCGCCAAGTACTACGAGCTGCTCGAAGGGCGCGATCCGTTCGGCCCGCACGCGCAGCAAGCGCAGATCAACACGGCCTACTCCTATTACAAGGACAACGAGCCGGCGCAGGCCCTCACCGCCATCGACCGCTTCATCCGCCTGCATCCGGACAGCCCGTCGATCGATTACGCCTATTACCTCAAGGGTCTGATCAACTTCAATGACGACCTGGGCCTGTTCGGCCGCTTCTCGGGACAGGATCTCAGCGAGCGCGATCCGAAGGCACTGCGCGCGGCTTACGACAGCTTCAAATACCTGGTCGAGCATTATCCGAGCAGCAAGTACGCCAACGACGCCGCGCTGCGCATGCGCTACGCCGTCAACGCCATGGCCGCCCACGAAGTGCATGCCGCCGAGTACTACTATCGTCGCGGTGCGTACCTGGCGGCCGTGAATCGTGCACAAAGCGCGCTGAAGGACTACGATCAGGCACCGGCGCTCGAAGACGCACTGGGCATCATGATCAAGTCGTACGACAAACTCGGCATGACCGAACTGCGTGACGACGCTCGCCGCGTGATGGAAAAGACCTATCCGAAGAGCGGTTATCTGACGGTCGGCCATCGCACCGACAACAGCGGCGACAAGAAGTCCTGGTGGCAGCTCTGGCGGTAAACGTCGCTTCGGTCTGCCCCATCGAAAAGCCCTCGCTCGCGCGAGGGCTTTTTTGTTTTGGTGCCTGATGCGCCGGGTCGATTCCGGCGAATGCCGCGGCAATGGGTCGGCGAGTCAGTCGCCCGCGTCGGCGGCGATCTCATCGAAGAAGCCGCGCACAATGGGTAGCTCGCGCGTGCGCTTGAACGGCGGCAGGCTCTGCCAGATCCGGCGGCCGTACGGCTTGTCGACGAGACGCGGATCGCAAATCATCAACACACCACGATCGAGTTCAGAACGAATCAACCGTCCCGCGCCCTGTTTGAGCGTGATGACCGCCTGCGGCAACTGATGCACGGCGAACGGGCTGAGCCCCTTCTTCGTGAGCGCGTCGAGCCGCGCGGCCAGCACCGGATCATCCGGCGGCGCGAACGGCAATTTGTCGATGATGACAAGCGAGAGCGCCTCGCCGCGCACGTCGACCCCTTCCCAGAAACTCTGACTACCGATGAGCACGGCGTTGCCAAGCGCGCGAAACCGATCGAGCAGTTCGGTGCGGCTCGCCTCGCCCTGCACGAGCAGCGGATACGGCCAGCCACGGCGGTCGAACTCCTCACGCAGACGTTCCGCGGCGCGGTTGACCGCGCGCAACGTCGTACACAGGACAAACGCCCGGCCACCACTCACTTCGAGCACCGGCAAGGCGGCGTCGAGCACGGCGTCGGTGAAGCCCGGCGCTGACGGCTGTGGCAATCCGCGTGGCACGTACAGCAGACTCTGATTCGGATAATCGAAGGGGCTGGCGAGCGTGAGCGACTTGCCCGCATCGAGCCCCAACTGCGCCGCATAGTGCATGAAATTGCCCTTCACCGACAACGTAGCTGACGTGAAGATCCAGGCCCGCGGCGCTCCGGCACGCTGTTTCGAGAAGATCGGCGCAATCGAAAGCGGCGTCTGATGCAACTGAACCGCCTGAGAGAACACCTCGATCCAGCGTACCGTCTCCGGGGGCGTGTAGTTTTTTTCCGCCGCCCCCTCGTCCGTCGAAGTGCCCGATGCCTTCGCGTCGGCCGCCAGCCGCGCAGCTTCCGCCTCGCGCGCCTTGGCCGCCTTTTCGCGTTTGCCGTCGGTGACACGCGGCGCATCCGGATCCAGCAGCGGCAGCGGCGACTCGCCTGGCACGGGCGGCGTTGCCCCGGTCTGCCAACGTTCCAACTGCTGATGCAACTCCAGCGCGCGACGCAAGCAAGTCCCCAAGGCTTCGGCTCGCTCGGACTGGTGCTGGAGCGTCTCGATCATGTCTTGCAATGCGACGTCCACGCTATCGAGCGCGCCGAACAACTCGTGATCGTCGGCCAATTGTGCGACCGACATCCGCGTATTGTCCTGCCCGAAGGTCAAACGCACATCGCGCGCCGCCCGCTCGAGGTTCGCACCGAGTTTGACCCAGTCAGCCGCATCGCGCGCATGAATCAGCCCCTCGGCCACGCAGTCGCGCGCCAGTTCGAGCATCTGCCCGGTCGAGACCGTCTCACCGAAGAACAGCGTGGCGGTCTCGGGCAACTGATGCGCTTCGTCGAAGATGACCGTGTTCGCGCTCGGCAGCAGCTCGGCCATCCCCGTGTCGCGCAACATCACGTCCGCAAAAAAGAGGTGATGATTGACGACCACGAGATCCGCCTGCTGCGCTTCCTTACGCGCCTGCATCACGAAGCAATCCTTGTAGCGCGGGCATTCCTGACCGAGACAGTTGTCGCGGGTGGACGTGACTTGCGCCCAGATGGGCGCATTCTCCGGCACCGAGGCCAGTTCCGCCTTGTCGCCACTGTGCGTGATTTGCGCGAACGTCGTGATCTCGCGCAACTGCGCCGCTTCATGACGTGACGCGAAGCGTCCTTCCTGCTGGGCGCGCTCGAGATAGTAATGACAGAGGTAATTCGCGCGCCCTTTGAGCATGGCCACCGTCACCGGCACCGCGAGCGCCTTGCGCACCGTGGGAATGTCGCGCGCGAAAATCTGATCCTGCAAGTGCTTGGTGCCGGTCGAGATGATTGTCTTGCCGCCCCACAGCATGGCGGGCACGAGATACGCGTAGGTCTTGCCGGTGCCGGTACCGGCCTCGGCAATCAGCGTGTCGTGCGTGTCCATTGCGGCGGCCACGGCGCGCGCCATCTCGGTCTGCGGTTCACGCGAGCGATAACCGTCGATCGTGCGCGCCAGCATCCCGCCGTCGCCGAAGATCTCTTGCAACTCGCGCTCGCGCTTGGCGGCAAGCGGCTTGAGTCCATAGAACGTGGGCGTCTCGGCGGGGCTCGGGGAGATGTCGGGGAAATCGCTGGAGGCGGCGGAATCGGTCAAAACGGCAGGAAAACTCAAAGGTGCCGCGCATCGCATCGAGTGGATTCGCGACGCCGGCAATGAAAAAAGCAATCGCGCCGACGGTCGGACGCGTGTCGCAAACGTTGCGTGGGACGCCCGCTCAGGCGGGCTGGTCCGGCATTTGCTGCACTTGCAGCAGGGTGATCGTGTCCTTGATTTTCAGACGGCGCTTCTTGAGCCGTGTGACCCGGAGTTCGTCGTACGCCGGTTCCGTCAGCAACTTGTCGATCAGGAAGTCGAGATCGCGGTGTTCGATCTGCAACTCGATGATGCGGCGCCCGACGGAGTGAAGATCCTGCTGCATCGTGCTCACTCTCCTGCGACTCTCAAAAGATTCCGGGGCTGGCTTTCACTGCCCTGGCAACGGCTTCTGTGCCGGCGAACTGCCCGATTGCGACTCGTTGCGGCGCGCATCCGACTTCTTCTGGCGCTCGATGGCGTCCTGCTGCTTCTGATTGAACTTGCGCACGTTGTCTTCGCGCTCAGCCGCTTTTTGCGCCGCCGTCGCCTTCGCGTCGTCGAGCTTCTGCTGTTGCCCGGACTGCTTGGCATTGTACTGCTCGGCGTTGGCGGCACGCTGCGGCGCCTCTCCGGTACGCTCGGTCACACGCTGCTGATACTCGGCCTGCTTGGTCTGGTAATTGGATACGTTCTGCGCACGCTCCGCCGCGCGCTGCGGCGCTTCGGCCGCGGTTTGCGCCCGCTTCTCGGCCAGACGCTCGTCACGCTCCTGCGCCCGCGCCTTGCGCTCCTGGTCTTCCAGCACCAGCCGTTGGCTGCGAACGGCCTTGAGCGCCGTGCGTTGATCGTCACGCGCGTTGTCGATGCAGTAATTCACGAAAAATTTCGACGCACACTCGTACTTCGCCTGTTCGAAACGATAGTCGATCCAGGCGCGCTGCCGATCGAGCACCGCACGGCGGCCGGCGAAGTCGTCGTCAGCGGGGTGCAGATCGAGGGCGTCGTCGTACGCGACCGGCTTGTCATCTTCGGCGATGGCGGCACTCGCCGCACTGGCCGGCGACGGTGTGCGATCGGCCGTGGCATCGAACGGCACCTTCGGCACACGAAGCTGTTCGGTCGTGCGTCCTGCGGCCTCGGTCGCCGAGAGCCCCTGCGCGAACGACGTGCCGGGCACAACGGCGGCCGCCGTCACGATGCCGAACGCGCCCACCGCGGCATGGCGACACAAAGACTGGCGCGAAAACAATTTTGCGAAGGAAATCATGAGGTTGAGCAGAGTGATGCCAAATTTTAACATTGCCTGCCCGGACGCGCCCGCGGTTTATGGCAAAATGCCCCGCTCCTGGCACTTGGGTAACTCGCAACACTCATGACGCAAAACGTAGCCCTTCAGATCGTTCAACGCATCGCCGACGAACTCAACGTGCAGCCGCGTCAGGTGGCCGCCGCCGTGCAACTGCTCGACGAAGGCGCCACCGTGCCCTTCATCGCTCGCTACCGCAAGGAAGTCACCGATAACCTCGATGACACGCAGTTGCGTACGCTCGAAGAACGCCTACTTTATCTTCGCGAGCTGGAAGAGCGCCGCGCGGCGATCCTCGCGAACATCGACGAGCAAGGCAAGCTGACCGACGAGCTGCGCACCGCCATCGAGGCGGCCGACACGAAGCAGACGCTCGAAGACCTCTATCTCCCGTACAAGCAAAAGCGGCGCACGCGCGCGCAAATCGCCCGCGAAGCCGGCCTCGAACCGCTCGCGCAGGCCTTGCTTGCCGACCCGACACTCGACCCGCAGGCCGAGGCGGCAAAGTTCGTCGATGCCGAAAAAGGCGTGGCGGACGTCAAGGCTGCGCTCGACGGCGCGCGCGACATCCTGTCGGAACAATTCGGTGAAACGGCCGAGTTGCTCGGCAAGCTGCGCGACTATCTGTGGCATCAGGGCGTCGTGTCGTCGAAGGTCGTCGAGGGCAAGGAAAGCGAGGAAGGCGAGAAATTCCGCGACTATTACGACTACGCCGAGCCGATCGCCGCCGTGCCGTCACATCGCGCACTGGCCCTCTTCCGCGGCCGTAACCTCGGCATTCTGATGGTCAAGCTGGGCCTTGGCGAGGAACTCGACACGCAAATCCCGCATCCGTGCGAAGGCGTGATCGCCGGGCACTTCGGCATTCGCCAGCAGAACCGCGCCGCCGACAAGTGGCTAGGCGATGTCTGCCGTTGGTGCTGGCGAGTGAAGGTGCAGCCGCACCTCGAATCGGAACTGCTCACGCAAATTCGCGAGAGTGCCGAGAGCGAAGCCATTCGCGTGTTCGCACGCAACCTCAAGGCGCTGCTGCTCGCCGCGCCGGCCGGTCAGAAGGGCGTGATCGGTCTGGACCCGGGCCTGCGGACCGGCGTGAAGGTGGCCGTGGTCGATCGCACCGGCAAGGTGCTGGGCACCGACACTATCTACCCGCACGAACCGCGCCGCGATTGGGACGGCTCGCTCTCGCGACTCGCCAAGATCGCCGCTGCCACCGGTGCGGAACTCGTGAGTATCGGCAACGGTACGGCCTCGCGCGAGACGGACAAGCTTGCGCTGGAGTTGATCAAGCGCCATCCCGAGCTCAAGCTTCAGAAAATCGTGGTCTCGGAAGCCGGGGCCTCGGTGTACTCGGCGTCGGAATTCGCCGCGAAGGAATTCCCCGACCTCGACGTGTCGCTGCGCGGCGCGGTGTCGATTGCCCGCCGCTTGCAGGATCCGCTGGCCGAACTCGTCAAGATCGAGCCGAAGGCCATCGGCGTGGGCCAGTATCAGCATGACGTGAACCAGCGCGAGCTGGCCCGCATGCTCGACGCCGTGGTCGAAGACTGTGTGAACGCCGTGGGCGTGGACGTCAATACCGCTTCGGCACCGCTGCTCGCACGCGTCTCGGGCCTGAACGGCACGCTTGCAAAGAACATCGTGGACTTCCGCGACAGCAACGGCCCGTTCCCGAATCGCGAAGCGCTCAAGCAAGTGCCGCGCCTGGGCGACAAGACCTTCGAGCAAGCCGCCGGCTTCCTGCGCGTGACCGGCGGCGACAATCCGCTGGATCGGTCGTCGGTCCACCCGGAAGCGTATCCGGTCGTCGAACGCATTCTGGCGAAGATCAAGAAGAGCATTGGCGACGTGATGGGCAACGGCTCGATCGTGCGCAGTGTCTCGGCGACCGAATTCGTCGACGAGCGTTTCGGTCTGCCAACCGTCAAGGACATCCTGACCGAACTCGAGAAGCCGGGCCGCGATCCGCGACCGGAGTTCAAGACGGCGACGTTCCAGGAGGGGGTCGAAAAGCTCACCGACCTCAAGCCGGGCATGCAGCTCGAAGGCGTGGTGACGAACGTGGCGGCCTTCGGTGCGTTCATCGACATTGGCGTGCATCAGGACGGCCTGGTGCACGTCTCGGCGATGTCGACGAAGTTCATCAAGGATCCGCACGAGGTCGTGAAGGCCGGCGACATCGTGAAGGTGAAAGTGCTCGAAGTCGATCCGCGCCGCCAGCGCATCTCGCTCACGATGCGCCTGAACGACGACCTGCCGGTGGCGGGGGCGACCGATCGTCCGGGCAGTAGCGGCGGTGGGGCACGCAGCGGCAACGGTGGCAATGGCGGCGGCCAACGTGGCGGCGGCGGTCAACGTCAGCGTGAACCGGAGACGGTGAACGCCATGGCAGCCGCGTTCGCCAAGCTCAAGCGCTAAGTCGAGCCCCAGCGCTCACGAGTCCGACGCACGGCGCGCAAGCGCTACCTCGCGCCGCGTCCCGTCTCGTTGCGACCGGCCCGCCCTCTCCGGAAGGCGGGCTTTTTTTCGGTCCGCCAAAACGCCAAACCCCCAAGGGCTGGCGGCCTCGCCAATCCTTGGGGGTTCGTTGCATCGAGTTCACGCACGGCCATGTTAAACGGCGCAGCGTGCCCGGCCCCTCAGGGCACGGGACTCGCCGTCAGATTTCGATCTTGGTCCCCAGTTCGACCACGCGGTTCGCGGGAATGCTGAAGAAGTCGGTCGGCTTGGCGGCGTTCTGGTGCATCCATGCGAACAGACGTTCGCGCCAGATCGACATGCCCGGCAACTTGGTCGGCACCACCGTCTCGCGCGCGAGGAAGAACGACGTGTCCATCAGCTCGAAGTGCATGTCCGTCTTGCCCTCGAGCAAATTCAGGACTTCCTTGACGTCGGGCGTCTCGTTGAAACCGAACGTTGCGACTACGCTGAACAAGCCGCCGGAGTGATCCTGGACCTCGATGCGATTGAGATCTTCGACATACGGCACATCGACCGTACGGAAGGTAAGGAAGATCGTACGCTCGTGCAGGATGCGGTTGTGCTTGAGGTTGTGCAGCAAGCTCACCGGCACTTGCGTGTTGCCGCCCGTCAGGTAGATGGCGGTGCCCGCCACGCGATGCGGCGGATGCGCGAGCAACCCCTGCAAGAACGGCGCGAGCGGAATCCCGTCGGCGGCCGTGCGCTCACGCAGCAATTGGCGCCCCTTGTGCCAGGTCATCAGCATGAAGAACAGGAAAGCCCCCAGCGCTAGCGGCAGCCATCCGCCCTCTTCCACCTTGATCAGGTTCGCGCCGAAGAAAGCGAAGTCAACCACGAGGAAGCCGGTGATGATCAACGCCACCAGGAACTTGTTCCAGTTCCAGACCTTGACCATGACGACGCACGCCAGAATGGTCGTGATGACCATCGTCGTGGTCACGGCAATACCGTACGCGGCCGCGAGATTGCTCGACGACTTGAAGGCCAGCACGATCCAGATGATCACCAGCAACAGCGCCCAGTTGATCACCGGCATGTAGATCTGGCCGATTTCGCGATCTGACGTATGCAGGATCTTCATACGCGGGACATAGCCGAGCTGAATGGCCTGACTGGTCAGCGAGAATGCGCCGGAAATCACCGCCTGCGAAGCGATCACGGTCGCCGCCGTTGCCACCATCACCAACGGCACCAGCGCCCAGTCCGGGGCCATCAGGAAGAACGGGTTTTCGATGGCCTTTGGCGTCGTCAGCAGCAATGCCCCCTGGCCGAAGTAATTCAGTGTCAGCGCCGGGAACACGAGGAGCGACCACGCAAATCGGATGGGCCGAATGCCGAAATGCCCCATGTCCGCATAGAGCGCCTCGGCCCCGGTCAACACCAGGAACACCGAGCCGAGCACGATATAGGCTTGCAGGGCGTGCGTATGGATGAAGCGGATGCCGTAATACGGGTTGATCGCCTGAACGATCTCGGGCGCGGCGATGATGTTGTACACGCCGAGCACGCCGAGAATCACAAACCAGATGACCATGACCGGGCCGAAAAGGCGACCGACCTTGGCCGTGCCGGACTTCTGCATCCAGAACAGAACGATCAGGATGACGATGGTGATCGGCAGCACGAAGCGCGCGAGCGACGGGGCGGCAATCTCCAGCCCCTCGACCGCCGACAGCACGGAAATGGCCGGCGTGATGACCGCATCGCCATAGAACATACAGGCGCCGAACATGCCCAGCATCATCAGCACCGCCGCCCATCGGCTGCCGCTCCGCACGCTGCGCAGGCTGAGCGCCATGAGCGCGAGCACGCCGCCCTCGCCGCGGTTGTCCGCGCGCATCACGAACAGCACATACTTCAGGGAAACGACAATCACCAGGGCCCAGAACAGCAGCGAGATGATGCCGAACACGGCTTGCTGGGTAAACGGAATGCCGTGTTGCGGATCGAAACATTCCTTGAGCGCATAGAGCGGACTGGTGCCGATATCGCCGAAGACCACGCCGATGGCCGCCACCATGAGCGCGGGCAAAGCCTGAGGGCGCTGCCCGTGTCGTATGTTTTGCGTCATAAGGTTTGGGTAATCGCTTTATTGCGCTGCACAAAATGGGCGCTATTCTAACTGGGCGCCGGTTCCCTCGCCAGTCCGGACAGGTGCTGAGTGCCGGACGTCTGACATGGCAGGCTACGCTAGGATAATTCGAGCCGTGCGCCGTGACCAGTGCGGCGCGACAAGGGTTTTGCCACCCCGGCGCACCCTGGGATTGGGCGAGCGGCGCCGCGTTTCGAGTTGCAAATGCGCGACATATGCCCGGCATGCGCATTCACGAGTCGACAGCCCCGCCAATTGCGTGTACCGGTGCACCACGCACGACACCGCCGCCGGCGGCGAAGCGCTGGCGCGGCGGCCCATAAAAAAACCGCCCGAAGGCGGTTTTCCCAGCATTTGAGCCGTCGACCGAACGATGTCCGGCAGGTCATCGCCTTAACGATGACGCGTTGCCTTGCCGCGATGGGCGGGGCTCTTGACCGAGCGCACGAGGCTCGAATCGGCACTGTTCTGCTCGGCTTCAAGCGAGCGGATCTGGCCTTGCAGGTCGTTCAGGCGCAGACGCGCTGCGGTACGTTCGGTTTCCAGTGCCGAGGCCTGTTCGCGCACTGCCTGCTGGTTCTCGGCCAGCGCCTGTTCCTGCTGGCGTTGAATCGTCAGGTCGTTCTGCACCGCGTTCAGGCGCGCTTCACTCGCGGCGAGCTGGCGCTCCATCAGCGCCTTTTGCGCTTCGAGCTTGATGCGACGGATTTCGACGTCGGCGAGCACCTGCGTCTGGCGCACGAAGTCGCCATAAAGTGCTTCCGCCTTCTTCTCGTTGCCGAGCTTCACGACGCGCCAGAACTGGCCCTCATGGAACAGTGCGACGTAATAGCCCAACGTCTGCGGATAGAACAACAGGCTCGCGCCATAGCGGCCGTTGTAAGTTGTGCGAAGTTCGGAGACTTCCTTGTTCTGAATGCGATCGCGCAGTTCCTGAATCGTCCCCGAGGCCGCCGCCGGCGCGTTGGCCGACTGCGCAGGCACGGTCGGCGCCGCGAGTTGGGCAGGCGATGCGCCCGTCACGTCCTTCACTGCGTCCGCCGCCCCCGCTGGCGTTCCCCAGGCTGCCAGGCATGCCACCCCCACGCCCAACCAATACCGCCCCCGGCAATCACTGATTTTCATCTGATCTGTTTTCCTCTTATCGACCGGACCGTTTCACGATCCTTGTTCGCCGCATTCGTTCGCCCCCTCCGGACTCCGCCCCGAGGATCTGAGACCTGCGTATTTGTGGAATGATAACCGCACGCCCGCAATAGCCGCCAATTCTATCCATTGACGCGCCCGCTTCCAAGCGCCGAATGCGTTATTGTGCCCGCCTGAATTCATCTGTTGATACCGCGCAACTCCACACACCGTGCGAGTTCTCCTGGACGGAACTTCGATGTCAGACAAATCCCGTCATTTAGGGGCGAATCGAGGAATTGCCCACGCAACACGCGGCGATATCGGGGCACGATCCCATGGCGAGGGGCGGATGGCATCTCTCGGACCGCCGCCGGCTTTTCAGTCGTTTCCTTCGGTTTGCCAACCAGGCGCGCCGAATGCCGTCCGGTCGCGGCGCACTAGCGATCGCTACCGGTGCCCGCCTCGAACTCGCCGGCCAGTTCCGAATCGTTGCCAACGATCTGATACTTGCGCATTTTTTCCCACAGCACCTTGCGGCTGATGCCCAGGGCATTGGCGGTGTCCTGGCGTCGCCAGCCGTTGGCGTCGAGCGACGCAACGATGCGTGCGCGTTCGGTGGCATCCCAACGGGCGCGATCGGTGAGCACCGCGCCTCGTGCGCCGTCGTCACCGCGTGAGGGGGTGCCCATGGAAAGCGCGTCGAAGATAGGGCGGATGCGCCGCTCGTCCCAGCCCCCCAATTGCCGATAGATGATGCCGACACGCTCGGCGATGTTGCGCATTTCACGCACGTTGCCGGGAAACACCCCGCCCTCGACCTGTTCGCGCAGCCACGGCGGCACTTGCGCGCCGACCTCGCTGTCGCCGACGACTTTGCCGAGATAGGCCGTGAAAACGGCGAGCTTGTCGACGGGGCCGCGCTCCTCGAGACTCGGGATATGCAACTCGATCACGGCGAGACGGTAGAACAGGTCGGCACGGAACAGTTCGTCGCGCACCATCGTCTTGAGGTGCTTGTTGGTCGCCGCCACGAGCCGAAAGTCGAGCTTCACGGGTTGCGCCGACCCCAGACGCGTCACCGCGCTGTCCTCCAGCACCCGCAACAGCTTGACCTGCTGATACAACGGCAGATCGCCGATTTCGTCGAGGAAGAGCGTGCCGTCGTTGGCCTGCTCGAAATAGCCTTTGTGCGAATAGAGCGCCCCCGTAAACGCACCTTTGGCGTGGCCGAAGAAATGCGACTCGAACAGGCCATCGGGAATCGCACCGCAGTTCACGGCCACGAAGGGGCCTTGCCCGTAATGACTTTGCTTGTCGTGCAGCAGGCGCGCGATGCGCTCTTTGCCCACCCCGGTCTCGCCGTGAATGAGCACGTTCGAATCACAATCGGCGAAGGCGTCGACCTCCGCGAGCAAGCCCAGCATGGCGCTCGACTGCGCAACCAGCGGGTCCACCGGCGCGGGGGCGCGGTCGGCTTCCGCGATGGCGCCCGAGAGTTTGAAGATGAGCGTGCGCAATTCCGCGCCGGAGAAGTCGAGCGTGAGGATATTGCTGTACTCGGGCGGATAGACGCGCGGATCGTTCTCGCGCGGCGTGGTCGCGACCCAGATGACAGGCATGCCGTGGCCCAACTGCCACTCCTGGGCATTGGTCGATGCGCCTTCGATCACCGACACGCTGACCACGGCGATGGATGGACGCGCCTTGGTGCGCTCGCGCGAGAGGTCGACGCCGTCGGCACGAATGACTTCCATGTCGAAGCTCGCGAGGCAATGCGCGACGCGGTCGGCAATATCCGACTTGCCCTCCCACACGTACACATCGAGATCTTCACGTACTGGCTTGCTTTTCATGCTTGTCCGCTGGTTGCCGGACACCCCGAGGGGTGTCCGTCATGAGGTGTTTCCGTGCTTCGGTCCGGCCGAGCCCGAGGGCCTGGCTGTTTGGCTGCTCGACGCTTGGCAGGCGCTGCTAATACACCAGTTGTACCAGTCCGTTCTGACAGTTGATGCTGTCTACCGTGACGGTGGTCGTGCCGATGCTGATGCCCAATGCCGCCAGTGCCTGGTTGATAAGCCCGCTTATCGGCGCGAGTAACGGATTAAGCAACGTGTAAAGAATGCTGTTCAGCACTGGGGTCAGATTGCTCGTGCTTACGATGTTGGTGCCGTTAATGTAATTTGCGCGGCAACTCGATGGACTACCGCTGATGTTGCAAACGCCATCCGCAATCAGGCTTGTCGCGCCAGTGACCAGGCCATTGAGAATACCGCCCACGGTCCCGGCGAGACCGCTGAGGGTGGATGTCAGCCCGGAGGCAATGGTTTGCCCATTCAGCGTCAGTAACCCAGTCACGGTTGAAGCCAATCCAGTAAGCGTTGTTTGGAGGCCCGTGGCGGCCGTATTCAAGTAGGCGTTGACCGTGGAAATACTTAGACCGGTGCTCCCCGGCGGCACCGCTTGCAACAGTCCGTTGGTTATGTTCGCGACACTCGCCCCGGGCGCATTGGATAGCGGCCCTAGGCCGACATTCACGTTCAGGCCTGTGAGTAGTGCGCCGACGATCTGGCTCAGATCAACGGTCGAGCCTACCGGACCCCAAGGCTGCGGAAACGGCCCCGTGAATGTATGCGTTGGTGGAGGCAACGTGTTCGTAACTAGCGACACCTTGGCATTGCCGTTCACCGTTATCAAATTGAGCAGCGTGGCGATGGGCGTAGGGTTCGTCAGTATCGTCGTGCAACTGGCCGAACTTGTTGTGGACGTATTGCCACTAGCATCAGCGCCAACGCAGAGATTGACCAACCCGGAGGATGTCACCGCAAGCGTGGCGGAAGGCACCGCCCCGCATTGCGGATCGTGGACGACGGTGGCCGTCGACTTTGCAAGTTCAACGGTCAGCGGCAACGTCAATCTGGTGCCCGTGTTCGTTAGCAATCCGCCGAGCAAATTGCTGGTCGTCGTATTGACCGAAAGCACAATCCGTACTTGCGCCGTGCTCGCGGAAGCGCCCTTGCCACCAATTCCGATCTGAGGAGGAGAAACGATGGTAATCAGTGCAGTTGCGCCAGCTAGCGGCAGCGGGGTCGAGATCGAGATCGCATTGGTACCATTCCCGCCGATGATCGCGGTCGAGATCAGATCCATCACATTCACATTGGCCGTCAGGGCATTCGCAGCACTTACGCCCGCCAAGTCGAGGTTGGCAAACACACCAGGACTCGTTGCCGTACCGAACAGCTTCACAGGCAAACTCAGCGCATTTGATGCTCCAAAAGCACTAATGAGACCATCCAGAGCGGATACCGATGCTGAAAGCGCGCCACTTTGTGTCGCAACCGCCGTTCGCGTCGCACTAAGCAACTGTCCGACGGTCAAGTTCTGGATCGTGGCAAGTCCAGACAACGACGCAACTGATACGTCCCCAGTCACCGGAACGCCGAGCGCCTGCAACAGGCCGCTCGGGGTCACCGTGGTACCGACTAGCTGCTGCCCGCTTGCAACATACGCCTGAAGGTTCACGCCCAGCGGCGTGAGAATCCACGACAGCACCGAATTGCTCGTATTAAGCGCCAGCAGTCCCGAGTCGACCGTGAACGTCACCACCGCTGGCGCCTTGCGTGCAATCGCGGTGGCGGTGATCGTGCGGGTACCGGCGAGCTGGAAGAAGGACGGCACGCCCAACGACAACATCACCGACACTGCGTTACCACTCGTCGCATTGCCGGCATTGGTCGCGACGAACGTGCCCGGCCCGGTCGCCGAGGCCGACGGCGATGTCCAGATGCCGCACGACGTCGTCACCTGCAAGCCGGTGACGCTGCTGCCCATGTTCGATGTCACGTTGGCCTGTGCGACGCTCGCATACGACGTGGCGTTGGCGCATCCCGGCAGCGTCTGCGCACCGGCGAGCGCAGCCATGTCGGCCGCGCGCTGCAGATCGCGTCGTTGCATGAACGCATAGCCCACATCGATGGCGAACGCCAGAATCAGCGCCACGATCACGAAGACGAAGGCAAGAATCGGAACCGATCCCCGCTGCGCCCCACGTGACGAGGCCATACGATTCGTTCGGCGCAAACGCGCACGCACAGTCATGACACGTTACTGGCTCGCGCCAGCCCCCGCTGTGGCAGGCGCAGCGCCCGCGCTGCCCCCGCCATTGTTGCCGGTCCCCGTATCGCCCTGGACGATCGCCGGATAGAACTGAGGAATCGGATACGTGAAGCTATCCAGATAGCGCTTGTAGGCACGCGACGCCGTTGAGCCGAGCATCGGCAGCCCCGGCCCGGCGGCCAGGTTGCCCGCCTGCAGCGCGAGCAACGCTTCGGTTTCGTCGCCGAGCATTCCGTCGCGGGCATGCTCGCCGACACGCAGTGCCGTATCGCGCCGAACGACGTTGTGCGGCACACGCCTCGTTTGTTCTACAGGCGCTGCCGCCGTTTGCGCTGCGGGGGTTGCCGAGACAGCTGGTGCCGGTGCCGGCGCGGCGACATTGCGTGCGTCAGCGCCGCCCATCGACCCCGTGATCGGCGCATTGAGTTGCGCCGCGACCGCGCCCGCCCAAAGCGTGAGCACGGCGGCAACGAGCTGCGTCGCCCGCCGCGGCCAGGGGCTCGATGTTCCGTGTGGTTTCTGACCTGCCATCATCCCGTCTCCCTGATATTGCGTGATTCTCGTCGTGCGTCCTGCGCCATGCATGAAGGCGGAAGCCACCGCATCACTGCGAGCGGCTGAAACGGTCCATCAGCGACATCGGCATGTCGCTGCGGGTGCCATCGGTGCCATCGGTGGTATCGGCCGCCACCGCGGCACGTGCAAGCCGGGCCTGCGCCAGCGGTGCCGGAATCGATGCCGCGGCCTGCGCGGCGGCGCGTGCCGCCGCTGCATCGGCCGCCGCCCGGCGCGCCTGTCCCTCGGCGCGGATGTCGGCGGCCAGTTTGTCGATGGCGTCGCGCGTCGCCTGAGGCATGTCGGCGCGCGTCATCACCTCATCGGCCCGCGAGCGCTCGCCCGTCACCACGAGATACACCGCCAGATTGCTCAACACCTTGCGGCTGTCAGGCCGCAGCTCGGCCGCCTGAGCGAGCGGAACCCGGGCCGCCCCCGTATCGCCGCTGCGCAACAGCGCAAAACCGAGATCGCTCAGGTAGAACGCCTGCGTAGGCGCGCGCGTCACGGCCTCGTGCAGCGCCCGCGCCGCCGCCGCGTAATCCTTGCGTTGCGCTTCCACCAGCCCCATGCCGTGCCACGCCGCCGCCGCTTCGCTCCCGATCAGCAACGGGCGGTAGGCTTGCTCTGCGGCGTTGGGCTGCCCCGTCTCACGCAAGGCATCGGCCCGGAGAATGTCGATGTCCGGCGCCGCGCCGTACTGCATCCGAAATTCGTCGATATGTGCGAGCGACGCAAAATACGCGCCCTGCTCCTGCATCTGGCGAATCATCGACAGATACAACCCGCGTGTGTCGGGCTTGGCCGCCTTGGCCATGGCCTCGTCATTCTGCTCGGCCTGCATGAGCGCCGCCGCCGACGGCGCACCGTAGCCGCCGATACGCGGCCCGCTGCACCCGGCAAGCGCCGCCGCGCACAGCACGGCCATCAGCGAGCCGGCCATCGCGCGACGGGCGCGCGGTGGCTGTGGGACGCGGGTCGCGGCAGCGGCCCGGGCAAGGCGTCGTGTCTGAATTCGTCGGGTCACCGCATAGCCTCCATCGATTTCGTTAGCGACAGGATCGCCGGCCCCGCCACCACCAGCATCAGCGCGGGTAACAGGGTCAGCATCATCGCCAGCGTCATCTTCACCGTGAGTTTGCCGATGCGCTCTTTCATCGTCTGCCGGCGCTGTTCGCGCAAGCGATCGCTGAACTGTTGCAGCGGCTCCTGCACCGCCCCGCCATGCTGCTCGACCTGCACGATGAGCCGCACCAGCGCGCGCAAATCGTCGTTGTCGTAGACCTCGCGCAAGCGGCCCAGCGACGCCTCGCGACCACGCCCGGAAGCGTGCTGACGATTGGCGTTGTCGAATTCCTTGGACAGGATCGGCAGCACTTCGCGAAAATCCGACACCAGCACATACAGGCTCTGATCCATCGACAGGCCCACCCCCTGCAGCAACCGCAGCAAGTCGATGAGCAATGGCAGCTCCTCGATCAGTTCGCGACGGCGCTGGGTCGCCTTGCGTTGCACGTAGAACTTCGGCATGAGCAGTCCGGCTCCGGCCGCACCGATCAGGCGCAGCATCGTGCCAACACCCCCGCTGCCCGGGAACCACAACCAGATGAGCAGCGGCAACACCGCCGCGAGCGCCACCCGTGTGAACAGGAACAGCGACTTGGCCCGCACGCTGTCGTAGCCGCATTGCGCGAGCAGCAGGCGATCCTCGGCCGCAATCAGATGCTGACCCAGGCGCGTTTCCGACCACTGCTTGCCCAGCGCCGCGGCACGGTCGAACAACGCGCGCCAGCCTTGCCGCCGGCCCTCATGGGTCGCCAGCGTGTCGTCGTCAGGCCCCGCTTGACGCCCGCCCGGCGTACTCGCCGCACGCAGTGCCGCCAGCGCCTGTTGCTGGCGGCTGGCCAGCACCTGATCGATCATCCGTTCACTGCGTCCCTGACGCATCGCACGCAAGAGCAACGCCGACGCCGCCAGCAACAGCCCGGCCGCGACCATCAACAGGCCCAGCATCATCCACAGGTGCGAGTTGGCGAGGTGCATATCGGTCAGTCCCTCTCGCTCACAGCGACTTGGCGAGCCGGTACAACAGGAAGCCGCCGAAGACTTCCAGTCCCAGGCCGATCGCGAGCAGCCGCTGACCGGACGCCTCCTGGAACATCGGCTCGAAGAATCTCGGATTGAGCAACATCAGCACGGCACTGACGATGATCGGAAGCGCGGCCAGCACCCATGCCGATAGCCGTGTCTCGGACGACAGCGCGTACAGTTCCGCTTGCGCCTGCTCGCGATCGCGCATGAAGCCCGCCATGCGCGACAGGATCTGGTCGGCGCGTCCCCCGAACCGGGTGGAGAGGTCGACCACCGACGCGAACAGATAAATCTCTTCGACGTGATAGACACGCGCGATCTGCTTGAGCGCAACATCGAGATCCACACCTGCCTGCACCTGTCGCACGGCACGGTCGAGCAGCTCGCGCAGCGGCATGTCGGCATTGCCCGCGGCGGTCTGGAACGCGGCCGGCAGACTATTGCCGACGGTCAGCATCCGCACCATGCCGTCGAGAAAGATCGGCAACTGCCGCACGATATTGCGATGCCGGCGCGCCGCCTTGAACCAGTAGCGCAGCACTGTGCCGACGGCGTACATCAACAGTACGACGATGGCCGAGAGCGGCCCGTGCCACATCCAGAACAGCATCACCAGCAGCAGGCCGGGCGCGACCAGCATCGTGTAGAACATCGGATCGGTCTGCACACCCGCGCGCTCGAAGAAAAACTCCCACGGCAACGACTTGCGACGCGGCGCGCGCGCGGCGTCGCTCTCGCTCGCCGCGAACCGCGGCGCGCTCTGGGCGAGCTGCCGTTCAAGAAACGCGCGCGTCGCCTGCACTCTCACGCGCTGGTGCGTGCGGCGCCATAGCTCCAACCCTGCGGCGATCAGCAGCAGGGCGATGCCAATGACCCACAGCACGATGGCATTCATCGACGGCGTCCGAAGAAGCCACCACCGCCGCCCGAATCCGGCGGCGTGTTGCTTTGCGATTGCGCTGCTGCGGCGGCCGCCGCATGGCGCGTCTGCTCCTTGAACCGCTGCAATTTCGGCGAGTGCGGCTGAAGGCCGAGCGAGACCCAACGATCCTTCTCTTCGCCGTCGGGCCCCACGACCGATTCGTGACGGTACAGCTCCTGCGTCGAAATCACCGTATCCGACACCCCGGTCACCTCGGTAATCGACAGAATGCGTCGGCGCCCGCTCGACAGACGGCCGATCTGCACGATGAAATCGAGCGCGCTCGTGATCTGCCGGCGCAGGCTGCTCTCGCTGCCCTGAAACCCGGCGAAGCCCGCCAGCATCTCCAGGCGATAGAGGCATTCACGCGGCGAGTTGGCGTGGATCGTCGCCATCGAGCCTTCGTGGCCGGTGTTCATCGCCTGCATCATTTCCAGCACTTCGGACCCGCGCACTTCGCCCACGATGATGCGGTCGGGACGCATGCGCAAACTGTTGCGAATCAGATCGCGAATCGACACCTCGCCCGCGCCGTCGAAGCCGCCCTGACGCGATTCGAGCCGCACCACGTGCGGGTGGTTGAGCGAGAGCTCGGCCGTATCCTCGACCGTCACCACGCGCTCGTTCGCCGGAATGAAACTGGCCAGCGCGTTGAGTAGCGACGTCTTGCCCGAGCTGGTCCCGCCGGAGACAAGAATGTTGCAGCGTGAGCGCACTGCCGCGTCGAGCAGCGCGTAAATCTCTTCGTTGAAGCTGCCGAGCGCGAGCAGGTCGGACGGCTTGAGCGGATCCTTGCGAAACTTGCGAATCGAGACCACCGGCCCGTCGACGGCCAACGGCTCGATCACGACGTTCAGGCGCCCGCCGTCGGGCAGGCGCGCGTCGACCATCGGGTTCGACTCGTCGAGACGGCGCCCGATGGGAGCAAGAATGCGTCGCACGATGCGCAGCAGATGCTGATTGTCCGAAAAGCGCAACGCTTCACGCGCGAGCACGCCCTCGCGCGACACATACACGTCGTTGTACCCGTTGATCAGAATGTCTTCCACCGCAGGATCCGCGAGCAGATCCTCGATGGGTCCGAAGCCGGCCAGCTCTTTCGTGAGCGCATCGGAAATCTGGCGCAATTCCGATTCGTTGATCGGGATGCGGCGCAGTCGCACGAAGCCGTCCATCTCCAGATCGACGAACTGCTGAATCGCGCTGCGGCTCCAGCGCCCGAATTCCGCACCGAGTTCCTCGATCCGCGCGAGCAGGTGTTCGTGCGCTGCCGTCTTGATGTCCTGAAACTGCTGTGAATTGGCAAACGCGCGCTTGTCGTCGGCAAATTCGATGGAGTCGGTCATATCAGTGCTTTCCCATGAATCGGCCCAGCCAGCCCGACGAATGACGTTGTGCTGCCGCCCCCGCATGTTGCGCGCTGATCAGTCGTTCGACGAGCGGTTGCAACGCGCGCACGTACGGATCGCCGCGCGCGGTATCGAGAATCAGCTTGCCCTGATTGGTGGCCGAGAGCATGGCCAAGGGACGATCGGGCAGTGTGGCGAGCAGCGGAATCTCGAAGCGTTTGGCGATCTGATCGGCCGCCATGCCGTAACGCGGGTCGTAGCGATTGAGCACGAGCTGCAGGTGATGGCGCTCCACGCTCTTCTCTTCGAGATCGCGCAACATCGACGCGAGCGAGACAATCGCACCCACGCTCTGGTCGACGACCAGCCAGACCTCGTCGGCCGCGCGCACGAGACTCGCGACGAACGCGGGATTCGAGAAGCCGCCGAGGTCGGCCACGATCAGATCGAAGAACGCCCGCAGACGGTCGGTCAGCGCCAGCGCATCGGCCGCGGCCACGCTACGCATGTCGCCGAGATCGAGTGGCAGCGGCAACACCGCGAGACCGCTCGGCGTATGCGAGACCGCCGTATGCACGAGCGTTTCGTCGAAGCGACGCAGATTCTGCACCGCTTCGGCGAAGCTGAACTGACTTTGCGTGTTGAGATACAGCAGGCCGTCACCGGACGGCAAACCGAGATCGAGCAGCGCCACATGACCGAGTAGCGAGGCATCGAACTTATCGTCCTTGTTCGCCGGCACCTTCGCCGCCCGGACCGCCTTGTCGGGATGCGCGCCCACGACCATCTCCTGCCCGAGTTGCGACAGATGCGCGGCGAGCGTGCTGCACCCCACGCCGATGCGCGCGCCGAGCAGCACCACGAAGCGCCCGTGACGTTGAGGCGCGACGACACTGGGCGGTGGCGTTTGATCGACCACCCGGCGAATGACGTCGAGCGCCTCCTCGTGCGTCGAGTGCATATCGATAAAATCGTGGACCCCGGCGCGAATGGCCGCCTTCATGCCGTCGGCCCGCACCATCGAGCCCACCGCCACCAGAGGCAATTTGGGCGCCACGCGCTTGAGCATGTGCGCGAGTTCGATGGCACCGGCGAAGCCGCCGTCGGCGGCGTCGTCGGCATGGCCGGTCGGTTCGCCGGAGAAATCGAGCAGCACGACCTGCGGATCGAGATCGCCAATGCGCTGCTGCAATTGCGCCGGACGGCCCGCCTCCTGCAACACCACGCCCTCGTCGCGCAACGCCGCCGAGAGCCACTGACCGTGGCCCGCATGCGCGCTGCAAAAGAGGAAGCGATGCAACTCTGTCATGGTGTCCAGTATTCGCGTCGGTGCGTTCATTTATGCACTCCTGACTTCCCTGCCCCGGGCTCTCGCCTCTGCGCCGCTCCGTACCTTCTTGGTACCCGTATCGACGTTATTTCGAAAAACCCGGCAGTTCGCTGTCGCTTGCTACACCCATCAAGTAGGCGCCCCACACGGGGCCCGGGCGACGCTCGCGCGTATCGCCCGGTAACGGCATCGCCACCCCTTTTGCCACCGGCTTGACCAGATGGGGCGTGACGACGATCACCAGCTCCTTCTCGGCGCTGTTGTACTTCAGATTGCGGAAAAATGCGCCGATGAGCGGCAGGTCGCCGAGCAGCGGCACCTTGTCGACGGCGGCGGTGGTGGTGCGCGAAATCAGGCCGCCGATGACGAAGCTCTCGCCGTCGCCCAACTCGACGGTCGTGTCCGCACGACGTGTCGTGATGGCAGGAATCTGCGTCGAGTCGGTCACAATGGCATTCGTGTAGTCGATGTCCGACGCCTCGGGCGCCACCTTCAGCGCAATGCGGTTCGGCGCAAGAATCGTCGGCGTGACCGTGAGCCCGACGCCGAACGGCTTGTAGACGATGGTGGTGGTGCCAAGGCCGCCCGACTGCGGCACCGGAATCTCGCCACCCGCCAGGAAGCTCGCGCTCTGGCCGGAGAGGGCCACCAGGGTCGGCGCCGCAAGCACCCGGCCGAGACCGTTCGATTGCAGCAGATCGATCTCCGCCGCCATGCTGAACGCGCCGCGGGTAACCGAGCCGAAGAACGAACCGAAGTTCGGCACGGCGCTCGTCCCACCCGCGCCGCCGAAGGCGGAGTTAAGCGCTGAACTCACGCCGAAGGTGCCCGACCCGGTCTTTTTCGACGCGCCGAAGCGCGCCCCCAACTGATTGAGAATATTGCGATTGATCTCGACGATCTTCACGTCGACCTGCACGACCCCAGTGTCCCCGACCGTCGAGCGATCGACGACGACGCCGCCCTTGCCCGCCGCATCGAGCGCCGCCGATTGCAGTGCGCTGTGTTCGATGACGGTATTCGCATGCCCCTTGATAAGCGCCGCGCCGCCACGCGCATCCACGCTGGCCGTGCCGGTATCGCCCAGGGCGCCCTGCAGACTGCCCTTCACATGCACTTCCCAACGCACCGGTTCGCCGCCACGCGGCCACGCGGCGATCTGCGTGGTGCCCGCCTGCTTGCCGACGACCAGCACCGAGCCGCGTCGTCCGCCCGAGCCCTTGAGCACGACGACATCCGCCACCGCCGGATCGGCCACGGCAACGCGCTCGAGCGCGCCGGGCACTTGCAGTTCGCGTTGCTCGTGAACCCCCAGCGTCAGCGAGCGCGATCCGGCGCCCGAGCCGGTGTCGGCCGCATCGGCCAGACGCACCGACACTGTGGCGGCGCACGCGAGCAGCGCGGCTAAGCACAACAGCATGCCCGTCACGCGTCGGGTCTGTCGTCTGGCAGTGCGAACCTGGCTTCTGATCATGGCGTGGCGATATCGGTCACTGTGTGGGTGAACTGGCGTAGCGTTTCGGGTCGAATCCGTAGGCATCGGCGGCGTCAATAAGCGGCGGTGCTTTGCTGCGCGCCGCGAACGACTTCGATCGTGGCGCCGCCGCTCCCCCGTGCACCCGCCACATGGGGGGTCCCCGTCGGCGCGCGCGTCGGTGCACCCGCCAGCCCCGTCGCGGCAATGCCGGCATAGGCCTGGTTCTCGGGCGTCTCGAGCGCCGCCTTGTCATCCGCCTTGAGTCCGGCCTTGCCCGCGAGCACGGGCGGTGGCGCCGGGAACAGCGACGGGTCGGGTTTGGCGTCGTCCCCCGGGTTGCGAAGCGCCAGCGTGATCTTGCCCTGCTGTGTACCAAGCACCACCCGATTGACGTCGGCCACCGGCACGGCCACGACCGCGGCAGTCGCCGGCATGGGCGCCTGCGCATTGATGGCCGGTTGCGCAGGCGCCGGGGCGGTGGTCGTGGCGGCTTGCACGCTGGACGCCACGCTCGGCGTGGCCGGCGGCGGCGACACATCGTCGAGCGATGCGTTGCCATAGCTCAGCACCCGCACGCGGGAGGCCAGCAGACGCGCTTGCGTGTCATCAACCAAGCCCACTGCCGGTCCTGCCGGTCCTGCCGGTCGATTGGTTTTCATCGTGAAGAAGACGTCGACGTAATCCCCCGGACGGATGCGGTTGCTCACGCCGACGGTCTCGGAGACCGGAATGGCCACGGCCCGCTCGCCCGGCGCGAGCTGCAGGGCGAGGCCGCGTGCGAGCGCGTTTTGCGTAACGGGCACGCCGGCCGCGAGGGCAATGAGGGGCACGCGGCCCACGACGTCGGCCGGGTTGGCGAAGCCGCCCGCGGTCTGGCTATCGAACGAGACGAGCTTCACGCCGTCTGCTGCGATGGGTTGGCCCGGCGCGAGCGCCTTGGCCGCCACCACGGCCGGATAGCGCTGCGTGAGCGTCTGGGTTACCGGTGAAGGCGTCGCGGCCGGCGCCGGCGCGTTGGATGTGCCGAGACGCAGCGCGAATAGCGCGAGCAACACACCGGCGACAACCAACACAGCAGCAAGAATCTTGGTGGCTTTGTTCATGGCTTGGGGCCTGAGGGCCGTTCAGTCACAACTTGCGGGACGCCGGCGAACCGACGGCATGACAACCTGGCATAACCGCACATCTCATTTGGGCGCTCGGGGTGAATGTTCGTGGCACCGGCGCGCCGCTTTCCTGTAATGCTCGCGTCTCTCATTCAGCTGCCGCCCAACGTCGATGTGTCGAGCGTGATCGCGGCCGTCCCGACAATGTTTTGCGGCACGAGCGCTCCCAGCCCCGGCCAATTGACGGTCATCGGCTGGGTCAGCGTCAACGTGACGTGAACGATGCATTGCGAACTGGCGCTGGTGCCCGACGCCGGACACGGGTAGGTCGCGTCGGGCGTAAAACCGGTGCTCACCGCCGACGCCGACGGCCAGGTCAACGTGGTGTTGATCGCCTGCGTGGCGTATCCCTGGCGCTGCGCCATGGTGCCGGCGCGCAGCATGGCGCGGCCAGCCTCGGAGGCGGCCTGCGTCAGCATCTGCCGGGCAAGAATGGTGATGGAGAACGCGACGGCAACATAGAACGCGGGCAGCAGGATCATCAGGATGAGCATGAATTCCAGCGCGGCGACGCCACGCGAGCGCGTGCCTCGCAACCCTGACCCTGCCCGTGCCCCAAACCGCTTCATGACGATGCTCCCCGTCGCTCACGGCACTGTGTGGCCGTGTTTGGCGACGCATTGGTCATACTAATTTGCGCGGCGTCGCCCGCGCCTCTCGTTATTTCGGTGCCGCTTGCCGCCGCACTCGTCATCGCCTGTCGTCGCCTGCGGCATGTGGCGTGGAGACTCGCACGACCTGCCGCTGCCTGACTCAATGCAACCTTTGTTACGACCGCACCTACCGCACTACAAGCGCCGCCGCTGCCAGATAGGCCCCATAGGGCAATCCGATGCGTCCGGCTCGCCACTGCAGAACGCGTTGCCAGGCGGTGGAAGCGCTCAGACCATCGCACCATCGCGATAGCCACTTCAACCGCAAGGTCAACAACACCAGCGCATGCCCCCCAGCCGCCACGCTGGCCAGGCACCAAACCGGCAGCAGCGCGGAATATCCTGCCACCAGCCCAATCAGCGCGAAAAGCTTGACATCGCCCGCCGCCATCACGTTGCGCCACCAGAAAGGTAGCAGTGCGATCAATCCCAACAGCGCGCCGAGCCCGTGAACCCACATGACCCGAGGCTCGCCATGCCACGCTCGCCATGCAATCCAGATCAGTGCCAGCCCTCCTACGCCCAACAGCCAGACATTCGGGATACGGCGCGCGACCAGATCGGTGATCACGATCGGCAGGCATAACAGCCACAGCAAGGTGAGCACGTTGCGTCTCGCGTCAGTGGTTCACGGCGGACGTTGCGACCGATGTGAGGTTGCTGAACACATTCGTTAGCACGGTCGTCAAATTGGTGAACACCGTCGCGCCGACCAAGAGGGCGACGATGGCGGCCAGAATGCCGTACTCAAGCGCCGTGACCCCTGTCTGCCGGGACAGGCTGCGCTGCCGTCCGGCCTCCCCTGTTCGCTTTGCCCGCATGATTCGCGTCCTCGCGAATACTCCCGCCCGCCACCCTGAAGGACGCCAGAAAATTACGGTGTCCTTCCCAATATTGCCACCCACAATCTCGACACCCGTGCCACCGCGCTCACGCCGGCGCCAAACAGGCAGCGATGCCGAAACGTCACGAACCGACGTTCGTGACGACCGACGTGATCTTCGTAAATACCGAATCGAACACGTCTGACAGTTTCGTATAGACTGTGCCACCGATCAGCACGGCCACGATCGCGGCGAGAATGCCGTACTCCAGTGCCGTGACCCCGCGTTCGTCGCGAGCAAACAGTCGAATGCGATTGCCGAGTTTCATATCACGCTCCCACTAAAAAGGCGCCAAGCGCCCGTTCGGACACAACGGAACATCGACGGCCTCTCGGTCGCCGACGCACGTGCGCCATATCGCTTATCAATGCTTGAGTTCGGCCTCGGATTCGTTGCGCCGTCAGGCTTGCGAACCTCTTTTGCGTTGTACGCCAATATTTCTAAGCTTGTCGATACCGCTTTTGTCGCGGCGTACGCTTTTTTTCGATGCTAATTTAAACCTGCAAACAAAAACTAGAGCCTTGCTTCCAATCACCCTGAAGAATGTAAGAAAGCGTTACATCGATGGATCAAACAATACTCCAAATCCAGGTAATCCAACGCCCGCGAGGGAAAACCATGATGGGTGTCACGCCACACGTGCACGCGCAATACCTGTAGCACGCCGCTAAATATCGATTCATCTGATTCAACGGATTCACCCCGTGTTGTCGCTGTTGATCACCGTTGCACTTCGTTCAACATCCCCCGCCTCCCGACATCCCCCGACACACGCCTCGCCCAGAAACGAGATTCGGCTCGCCAGCGCCGCGACACGCCAGCATCCACCCTTTGCGCGCCTTGCACGCTCAAACGTCGCATGGCTTGGCAATTTACTTCGTATTTCTACACGACACCGACATCGGCCTCCCCGGGAACGTTACGTAACGTTCCCCGTAACACCCCCCGTAACGGGAACGTCATTTCGACGAAAACCGCTCATTTTTCGATGGCGTTAACCCTGCCCCATCCCCCTTCCGAAGACGGTCGATCTCTCGATCCGAAAGATTCTTGTTTTCCGAAACGCAAGTAAATACAGGCTTTTCAGCCCGCCTCCGGAAAAACTAGAAGTTTTATTCAAACCCAGCCTTGGCGATTGGCACAGCTCTTGCGGATATCCCTGCATCGCAACGCTGAAGATCACCGGGGGACACCATGATCATTGGCAATACCAATCAAACGATGCCGCGCCCCGCCGCCCTGTCTGGCGGTCAGCAACGCATCGCGGCAACGCAGCGCAGCGCTGCTGCCGAGAACGATCGTAGAGGCGCAAGCCCAGGGAGGGGCGGTGCAGAAGGCGGTGGCGTACGCGCCACCGCCACACCGACCGATTCGCCCATCGCCGCTCGCGCCGACCACACGCATTCGGCCCACGCGATGACGGGCCCCGATAGCGCGATCGTCAACGCGCTCCTGTTCGCACTCATCGCACAACGCATGAACAGCCGATTGGCAGCGCAAGACGCGCTCGCCTGACCAACGATACAGACCAGAGGACATCATCATGAAAAACATTCAACGCCATCTTCTCGCTTCCGCCTGCCTGCTCGCGATCGTCACGATGACCGGCTGCGCGAGTTCGGGCTCCGGCGGCACCAGCGGGTCACTCGGCGATAGCGGCACCAGCGCCGGTACCGGCGGCGGCGGCGGAACGGGCGCCGGTACGGTGACCGACGGTTCGGGCCTCGGCGGCAATGGCAGCGGCGGAAGTGGGAACGGAAGCGGCGGCAATGGAAACGGCAGCGGGAACGGCGGCACCGGAAGCAGCGCCGCCACCAACCCGATCGGCACCGTGGCCGCCACTGCGAGCACGGGTGTCGTGACGCAAGTCGGCAAGACCGTCAGCGATCTGGGCACCACGCTGGCCGGCACGCAACTGCCGCTGGTCAGCACGCAAACGCAAAGTGGTCTCGCCGGCGCCGCCGTCTCGACCGGCAACGCTGTGCAGACGCTTGGCAATGGCCTCACGAACGGTCTCGGCAAGCTGGGTTCGGTGAGCGATCCGCTCAATCCGACGCTCGCCAGCGTGGGCGGCGCGGTCACCGACCTCGGCACGGCCGGCACGCAACTGGGTAGCGCCGTCGCCGGCCTCGGGCAGACCGGTCCGCTGGCCAATACGCCGGTCAATGGCGTGACTTCGCTGCTTGGCGGTGTCGTGACGTCGGTAGGCATGGCAGGCCAAAGCCTCGGCAGCGGTTTGACGCAGACGATCACGAGCGGCCCGGTGCAGCAACTGACCACATCGCTCTCGTCGGCCATCACGCCGATCACGAACGTCGTGACCAATACCACGCAAACGGTCGGTAACACGACAGGCCTCGGCACACCGGTTTCCGGGCTGCTGGCGCAAATCGGCGGCGGCCTGGCCGGTGTCGGCACGCAGATCGCCGGTCAGCTCAACAATCCGGTGGCCACCGACGTCGGCGGCATCGTGGCGGGCGTGGGTAACACGGTGGCCAGCCTGGGCGGCGCGGTCCACGGCACCCCGACGAGCACCAACCCCCTCGCCCCGCTCACCTCGCTCCTTGGCGGGCTGCCCGGTGGCCTCGGTGGTGGCGCTGGCGCAGGCCCGCTGGCGCCGGTCACGAACCTCGTCTCCGGCCTGACGGGCACGCTCGGCGGTGCTACCGGCGGCACCTCGGGTGGCAACCCGCTGGCCCCGGTCACGAGCCTCGTCTCCGGCCTGACCGGCACGCTCGGCGGTGCCACGGGCGGCGCCTCGGGCAGCAACCCGCTGGCCCCGGTCACGAGCCTCGTCTCGGGCTTGACCGGCGGGCTCGGCGGTGCCACGGGCAGCGCCTCGGGCAGCAACGCGCTGGCCCCGGTCACGAGCCTCGTCTCGGGCCTGACCGGCGGGCTCGGCGGTGCCACGGGCGGCGCCTCGGGCAGCAATCCGCTGGCTCCGGTCACGAGCCTCGTCTCTGGCCTGACGGGCGCGCTCGGCGGTGCCACCGGCGGCGCCTCGGGCAGCAATCCGCTGGCTCCGGTCACGAGCCTCGTCTCTGGCCTGACCGGTGCCCTTGGCACCGCCACCGGCGGCGCTTCGACGGGGACGGGTGGCACGGCGGCAGGCGGTGCTCTGGCCCCGGTGACGGCGCTGCTCAGTTCCGTGACAGGCACGGTCGGCGGAGCCACAGGCTCGGGTAGCAGCAGCGGCCCGCTCGCGCCGGTGACCAATCTGCTCGGCGGCTTGCTCGGCGCCAAGAAGTAACCAGGCATCCATCCAGAACGATCTAGGGAGATAGACATCATGACCAACGCACTTCAACGCACCCTCCTGGCTTCGGCCGCCATCGGCCTCATCGCCCTCACCGGCTGCTCCAGCGGCGGCGGCGGGAGCGGCGCTTCGGGCGGCACCTCGGGCACCCCGAATGCCGTCGGCACGACCGCCACCGGCGCAGGCGGCGTCGTGAGTTCCGCCGGCAACGTCGTCAGCGCCTTGGGCAATCAGGTTTCCAGCACCCAATTGCCGCTCGTGTCCACGCAAGCGTCGCAAGGCTTCGGCGGTGCGCTCACGCAGACCGGCAACGCCGTCACCGCCCTCGGCAACGGCGTGAGCAGCGGTCTCGGCCAAACGGGTGCCTCGGCGGATCCGGTCGGCACCACGCTCGCGAGCACGGGCAATGTCGTGACCGACCTCGGTCAGGCAGGCGTATCGCTGGGCAGCGGCGTGGCCGGTGTCGGCAAGAGCGGTCCGCTGGCAGGCACGCCCGTCGATACGCTGACCGGGGCACTTGGCAACGTGGTCGCGACCGTCGGCCAAGGTGGCATCGCCGGCGGTGCGATCCTGAAACAGGCCTTCACGGGCGGCCCGGTGGTTCAGGCCACCACGGCGCTCTCGTCGGCCATCACGCCGATCACCAATGTCGTGTCCGACACCACCCGCACCGTGGGAATGACCACGGGCCTGGGCAGTCCGGCACAGGGCTTGCTGCAGACGGTCGGCGGCGGCGTCGCCACGGTCGGCACGACGATGCAGGGTACGTCGTCGAACCCGGTCGTCACCGCACTCGGCAACACGGTGATTGCCACCGGCAACACCGTGGGTGGCGTCGGCACGTTCCTGAACGGCAGCACCTCCACCGGCTCGGCGAATCCGTTCGGATCGCTGCTGGGCAACCTGGGCACGACGACCGCAGGCGGTTCGTCGAACCCGCTCGGCTCGGTCACGGGATTGCTCGGCGGCCTCGGCGGTTCGGGCAGCAGCCCGCTCGCGCCGGTCACCGGCCTGCTCGGCGGGGTGAGTGGCGCCACGTCGGGCGGCAGCAGCAGCCCGCTGGCCCCGGTCACGAGCCTGCTCTCCGGTGTGACGAGCACGGCTGGCGGTAGCTCGGGCGGCGCAACGGGCGGTCTGACGGGACTGCTCGCACCGGTCACCAGCCTGCTCGGCAGTGTGGCCAGCGTCGGCAAGTAATCGCCAGTCCAATGGTGCGTCGCGCGAATCGCGCGCGCACCACGTGATTCATCGATAAGGAGATGCCATGGCCCGCTTCATTCCCGACACCAGCGTTCTGATGCGCGGTCATGGCGATTGCGCCCCGCAACTTTCCGAACCCGTCGCCATGCGCGACACCGGCAACGGGTTCGCCGCCGGCCACCGCCACAACACATACGGCGTCGATTCGGGCGCCGCCTCCGGGGCGACGTCGACGGCCTCCCCGCTCAACACATCGCACGGCACCATGAGCGACCGACACACGAACCGTAACGATCTCGTCGCCGGCATCGTCCGCTCGCTCGGACGCCGGCTCGCCGTGTACACGGCGCTGTATCACGCAGCGCTTGCCGAGCAGCTCGGCCTGAATGTCACCGACCTGAACGCGCTCGATCTCATCCTTGAAATCGAGTCGATTACCGCGGGCCAGCTCGCCGAACTCATGGGCGTCAGCTCGGGCGGCATCACCACGGTCATCGATCGGCTCGAGCGCGCGGGCTTCGTCGAGCGGGAGAAGAACCCGCACGACCGGCGCATGGTGATGATCCACCCCATCGAAGAGCGTTGCGCTCAGATCGAACAGTTCCTGTCCTCAGTCTCGCGCGAACTCACGGCGGTCAGCGCGGCATACGACCAGAGCGAACTCGCCGCGATTCACGATTTCCTGGTGCAGAGCATCCGCACCCTGAAGAGCGAAACCTTCCGTCTTCGCTTCGAGGCCGATCAGGACATCGCCGGTCTGGTCTCCAATGGCCGAAGCGCGTCGACCAAGGTCTGAACGCGCGTCGACGACCACGACCCCAACGAGGAGAAAACTCATGTCGAAGCTTTTGCGTCCCACGATGCTTGCCGTGCTGGTGGCGAGCATCGTCAGTGTTACCGGTTGCTCCAGTTCGGGCGGCGGCAGCGGCGCCACGGCGAACACGCCGACCAACCCGTCGGACCCGACGAATCCCGTCACGCCGACCAACCCCACGAATCCGACCACGAGCAGCGCCGGTGTCGTCAGTTCGGTCGGCTCGGTGGTGAGCGCGCTCGGCAATCAGGTCGCCGGCACGACGGTGCCCGGCGTATCCACGCAAGCCACGCAGGGTTTCGGCGGCGCGCTCACGCAAACGGGTAATGCCGTCACGGACCTGGGCAAAGGCGTGGGTAGCGGACTGGGCCAGCTCGGCACGTCCGGCACGAACCCGGTCGGCACCACGCTCGCGAGCACGGGCGGTGTTGTGTCCGATCTCGGCAATGCCGGGGTATCGCTCGGCAGCGGCATTGCCGGCATCGGCAAGAGTGGCCCGCTGGCGAACACACCCATCGACACGCTCACGGGCGTGCTGGGCACCGCCGTCGCGACCGTTGGCCAGGGGGGCGTGCAAGGCGGTTCGGCACTCACTCAGGCACTGACGAGCGTCCCCGTCGTTCAAGCGACGACGGCCCTCTCGTCGGCCATCACACCGATCACCAATACGCTCACGACGACAACGCAGACGCTCGGCAACACCACCGGTCTGGGCACTCCGGCGGCCGGTCTGCTCGGCACACTGGGCGGCGCATTGAATTCGACCGGCGCGCAGGTCAAGGCGGCCGCACCGAACGCCGCTGTCGCAAGCCTTGGCAATCCGCTCATGGCGCTGGGCAACACCGTCACGAGTGCGGGCGGCCTGCTCTCAGGGACCACCAGCGCGACGCAACCGAATGCGCTCGGCAACGTGCTCGCCAACGTGGGGAACACCACGGTGACGCCGACCACGGCGAGCGGCAACAATCCGCTGGGCGCGCTCACCGGTTTGCTCGGCGGGCTGTCGAGTGCGACGGGCGCATCCGGCAGCAATCCATTGGGGGCCGTCACGGGCCTGCTGGGCGGTGTGACGAGTCTCTCGGGCGCCAGCGGCGGTGCTGG
Organism: Pandoraea cepalis; assembly: GCF_902459665.1. Classification (GTDB taxonomy): domain Bacteria; phylum Pseudomonadota; class Gammaproteobacteria; order Burkholderiales; family Burkholderiaceae; genus Pandoraea; species Pandoraea cepalis. The sequence goes on from NZ_CABPSL010000019.1 coordinate 108,942, forward strand.
CACTGCGCTGGCCCCCGTGACGACGCTGCTGAACACGGTCACTGCGCCGCTTGCGACGCTGGCCAGCGTCGGTTCGGGTAGCACCAGCGGCACGGGCGGCGCAAGCGGCCTGCTCGCGCCGGTGACGGGACTGCTGGGCGGCGTGGCCAAATAAAGCTAGACGGAAGCGGGACAGTGACGAGACAGGGGATGGGAGAGTAGCGCGACGTACCTAAGCGTCGCAAGATCGCGAGAGGGGGAACGTCGGCGGGGTGCAGGCCCAATGACGACGGCAAACCCGGACAGTGAAGCGACACTGGCCGGGCTTTGCCGTGTCTGGCGTCGAGCGGTCGCTCATTCCGACAGACGGCTGTGAACGTGATCGAGGTCGTCGAGGTCGGCGATCTCATGACACGTTGCGGCCACCGCGCTGTGACGTTGTTGCGTGTTGCGTTAGCGTCGCGCTCGCACACCAACAAAAAAGACCCGGACGAGTACTCGTCCGGGTCTTCTTGCCTTGGGTGTCCTGCAGAATCTGCCTATGGCGCAGTGGCGGTGCAGAAGAATCGTAGCAACGACCCCGACGCGACGCCGACGCCGATTACTGGTCTCGGATCCAGGTCTGCGTGCGACCGAGCAGCGAAATCCCGAGGTAGCCACGCACGTCGAGTTTCTTGCCGCCGTCGATCACGGTGATCTTGCAGCTGTACTCCATGCCGTTTTCCGGATCGAGGATCTTGCCGCCGTCATACACTTCGCCGTCCTTGCGGATGCCGCGAATGATCTGCATGCCCAGCATCTTCTGTCCCTTGCGCGCGTCGGTGCAGGCCGTGCAGACACGCGCCGGATCGTCGTTTTCGCCAAGGCCCTTGGTGACGACGCCCACGTATTCACCGTCCTTTTCCGAGATCGTGACAAGCGCCTTCGGCTTGCCGGTATTGTCGTCGATGGTCTTCCATACGCCGACCGGCGACATGTCGTTGGACGCGATTGCCGCCTTGGCAACGCCACCCAACAATGCCACTGCAACGAGCGCGTGCGCCCCCAGACGTCGCCACGACGTCGCGTTCGAAATTTGCTTCATGATTGTCATCCTCCCGGATACGGAATTGATTGTCGTAGGACTCACGATAGCCGTCATCACCGCACCGCTACTCGCGCGAGTCGCTTTGCAGATTACGCCAAAGGCGTAACGCCGTGCTGAGGAAGTCCTCTAGCCGAAATCGCCGCGCGTGCCGAGCGCCCCGCCGCCGTCGACGATTACAACGGCGGCAAGGCAATCGCGGTCAGACGCCACTGCACGAGATTGCGTCGCGTCAGCGTGAACGTCACGATGCGCGTCGGACGGTCGCTGCGCGACACATGGACAAGGAAATGATTGAAGTCCTGATACTCGGTCCGCGTGGTGGTACGCGGCGGTGTGTTGCCCGACGACGGCGACGCATCACCTGAGCGCGCGTCGGGCGGGTTGGCGGCATAGGGGTCGGCTGCGGCCGGCGGCGGCGCCGGCGGGGCGCTGCCCTGCGCCTGCGGTGCCGCATCGCGCGGCGCGGGTGCTCCGGGCGCTGGCGGCAATCCGGTGCTGTCACCCCGCAGCATGGCCGCCACCGCTTCCGGCGTGAGCAACGCCTCCACAACGCGATCCGACACCCACCCACCGAGCGCGAGGGCAAGGGCCCCGAAGGCGTTGCCACGCTGCTTGTCCATCTGACGAGAGAGTTCGTCGTGAAGACTCGTTTTCAGGCTTTCACGCACGGCCGGATAGTCGACGTACGACGACAGCGCCGTCGCATCGCGCGCATCGGCCGCGTCGCGCGCCCGCCACAACGTGTAATACGGCGTGCCGAAAAGTAGACCCAGCACGACAACCAGTGCCCCGAGGGATATCGCGATCGTTGACCGCTTACGCATGGCAAAACTCCGTCAATCAAACTGCGCATAGTAGGCGACGTACTGCCACTCTCCCCTGCTGGCTTACATTGCTTTACAAATCTTTACAGCAAGCGACGCCGCGCCCTTTTACTCTGGAAACGTGGCCGCAAATACGTGACACGTTCCGGCGCTCGCCCACTCGGCAGAGCATGGTACGTGCAGGGTACGCGGCAGTTCAACCGACAAGGAGGTGGCACCATGCGGCTCACCCGACTTGTCCGGATGACGTGTTGCGTCATGCTGGCCGTCACCGCCCTGGGCGCAACGGCACATCCGTGGTCGAACAGCCGGTTTTTCCAGAGTTGGTTTGCACAGGGCGCCGAGCGCCCCGACGGACGCGGCAATCACCGCGGCGGCGCACGGCCTGAACCGTCACGGCCGCCGCCTCAGGCCGTACGGCCGCAGGGCGACTTGCGCGGCGACATCTACAACCATCTGCGCGAACAGCGGCAAGCACCCCCGCCACCGCCCGCCGACGCCCCGCGTGGGCGCGATCATGGCGATCGCGGCACGCGTTCACGCTGAACGCAAACCCGCGAGCGGTCTACACGCGGCGCGCAACGCTCAGGTGAGCGACGTATCCACCACGCGACGCGGGGCTTCAAGATATTCCAATGACTGCATCTCCACCAGACGCGACACCGTCCGAGCAAACTCGTTAGCGAGCGTGCCCTCCACGTACAACTCCTCGGGCGCGACTTCCGCCGACATCAGCAGCTTGACCTTGTGGTCGTAGAAAACGTCGACGAGCCATGTGAAGCGGCGCGCCTCCGACGCCATGCGCGGCGTCATCTTCGGCACGTCCGATAGCACGACGGTGTGGAAGCGGTTGGCCAGTTCGAGATAGTCGTTCTGCGAACGTGGGCCCCCGCACAACATATGGAAGTTGAACCACACCACGCCGCCCGCGCGACGCAGGGCCTTCAGCTCGCGCTGCTCGATATGCAGCACCGGGCTCTCGTCGGGAACCCCGGCGATCTCGGCAAACGCCGCACGCAGCGCTCGATTCGCCTCGTTGCCAAGGGGATAGTGATAGACCTGCACCTGCGCCAGCGTGCGGCGTCGATAGTCGATGCCGGCGTCGACATTGAGCACGTCGAGCTTCTCTTCGAGCAGCCGGATCGCGGGCAGCACGCGATCACGATGCAAACCGTCCGGGTACAGCGTGTCGGGACGATAGTTCGACGTCATCACGAACTGCACGCCGTTCTTGAACAGCTCGGCAAGCAGGCGGTGAAGGATCATGGCGTCGGCCACGTCGGAGACGTGGAATTCGTCGAAGCAGATCAGGCGATACCGCTTGGCGATGCGTTTGGCCAATTCGTCGAGCGGATCGGGCTGCCCCTTGAGCGCCTGCAACTGATGATGTACCTCACGCATGAACTCGTGGAAATGCAGACGCGTCTTGCGCTGCAGCGGCACCACCGAGTAGAAGCTGTCCATCAGGAAGCTCTTGCCACGGCCCACCCCGCCCCACAGATACACGCCCTTGGGCAGATCGGGATGCACGAGCCACTTCTTGAGGGTGCTCGAACGCCTGGCCTTGTATGCCGCCCATTCGTCGTAGCACTGTTGCAGACGCTCGACGGCGCGCTCCTGCGCCTCATCGGGCTCGTAGCCGCGCGCGGCCAGCTCCTGTTGATAGTATTCGCGAACGTTCATGCGGTGCGGCGACCGGCCGGGGGGCAGAGGAAATCGGGGAAAAAACAAAGGCGAGTTGCCTCGCCTTTGATCGTACTGTCAGCGTAAAGCGACTTACTTGTTCAGCGCGCGCTTCTCGACATCGAGGGCGGCTTCACGCATCACTTCCGACAGCGACGGGTGCGGATGACAGATACGGCCGATGTCTTCCGACGCCGCCTTGAACTCCATCGCCACCACGGCTTCGGCGATCAGGTCCGAAGCGTTCAGGCCGATCACGTGCACGCCGAGGATCTCGTCGGTCTTGGCATCGGCCAGCACCTTCACGAAACCGTCCGACGAGCCCATGCCCAGCGCACGGCCGTTGGCCGCGAACGGGAACTGACCCGGCTTGAACTCACGGCCTTCGGCCTTCAATTGCTGCTCGGTCTTGCCGACCCAGGCAATTTCCGGGGACGTGTAGATCACCCACGGAATGCAGTTGTAGTCGATGTGCGGCTTCTGGCCAGCGATGACTTCCGCCACCAGCACGCCTTCGTCTTCGGCCTTGTGCGCGAGCATCGGGCCACGCACCACGTCGCCGATCGCGTACACGTTCGGCAGCTTGGTACGGCAGTGGTCGTCCACCGGAATGAAGCCGCGCTCATCGGTCGCCAAACCAATGTTGCCCAGGCCGAGGTCATCGGTGTTCGGCACGCGGCCGACCGACACGATCAGACGATCGACGTCGAGCGTCTTGGCGTTGCCGTCCTTGTCCGTGTAGCTGATCGTGACGTTGTTCTTGCCGGTCTTGACCTCGCCGACCTTCACGCCGACGTTGATGTCCAGTCCCTGCTTCTTGAACTGCTTGGCCGCTTCCTTCGCAACGCCGGCATCGGCCGCCGCCAGGAATTCCGGCATGGCTTCGAGCACGGTGACTTCGGCACCCAGACGGCGCCATACCGAACCCAGCTCCAGACCGATCACGCCGGCGCCGATCACGCCCAGCTTTTTCGGCACAGTGTCGAACGAGAGCGCACCTTCGTTATCCGAGATGAGCTTGTTGTCGACCGGCATGCCCGGCAGATGACGCGCCTTCGAACCGGTAGCGATGATGATGTTCTTTGCCGTGACGGACTCCGCCTCGGCACCCTTCACATCGATCTGATAGCCGCCGTCGTTCTTGGCAATGATCGTGCCGTGACCCTTGAGCCACGTGATCTTGTTCTTCTTGAACAGGTATTCGATACCGCCCGTCATCTTGTCGACGATACCCTGCTTGCGCGAGAGCATCTTCTCGATGTCGATCTTGACGTCCGACGTGGTGATACCGTGATCGGCCAGGTGATGACCGATCTTCTCGAACTCTTCCGACGAGGCGAGCAGCGCCTTCGACGGAATGCATCCGACGTTCAGGCAGGTCCCGCCGAGCACCATCTTGCCGGCCGGGTTGGTCCATTTCTCGACGCAAGCGACCGAGAAACCGAGTTGGGCAGCGCGGATGGCGGCAATATAACCACCGGGGCCGGCGCCGATTACGACTACATCAAATTCTTTTGCCATTTTGATTGTGACTCACTGAAGGTAGACGGCAGGGGGAGGCGCGGCGCTGCCCGGCCATGCGAAGATGGCCGGGCAGCGCCGCGCAATGCGCGCTATCGCTTACAGGTCGAGCAGCAGGCGCGCCGGATCTTCCAGCGCTTCCTTCATGGCGACGAGGCTCAGCACGGCTTCGCGACCGTCGATGATACGGTGGTCGTAGCTCATGGCCAGGTAGTTCATCGGGCGAATGACGATCTCGCCGTTCTCCACGACCGCGCGGTCCTTCGTGGCGTGCACGCCCAGAATGGCCGACTGCGGCGGGTTGATGATCGGGGTCGACAGCATCGAACCGAACACACCGCCGTTCGAGATCGAGAACGTACCGCCGGTCATTTCTTCGATCGACAGCTTGCCGTCGGCCGCCTTCTTGCCGTATTCGGCGATCTTCTTCTCGATGTCGGCCAGGCTCAGCTGGTCGGCATTGCGCAGAATCGGCACCACCAGGCCACGCGGCGAACCGACCGCGATACCGATGTCGAAGTAGCCGTGGTAGACGATGTCGTTACCGTCGATCGAGGCGTTCACGGCCGGGTACTTCTTGAGCGCGTGGACCGCGGCCTTGACGAAGAACGACATGAAGCCCAGCTTCACGCCGTGCTCCTTCTCGAACTTGTCCTTGTACTTGTTGCGCAGATCCATCACCGGCTTCATGTTGACCTCGTTGAACGTGGTCAGAATGGCGTTGGTCTGTTGCGATTGCAGCAGGCGCTCGGCGATACGGGCGCGCAGGCGCGACATCGGCACGCGCTGTTCCGGACGGCCTTCAAGCGACGTGTCGCGGCCCACCGAAGCGGCCACCGACGGCAGCGCGGCGCGCGGGGCCGGTGCCGGGATCGACGATGCGACGGCAGCCGGCTTGGCGCCCGCGGCCAGGGCGTCGCCCTTGGTCACGCGACCGTCGCGGCCCGAG
>NZ_CABPSL010000020.1 GCF_902459665.1 Pandoraea cepalis
GGGCGTTAGCTCAGTTGGTAGAGCAGCGGACTCTTAATCCGTAGGTCGAGTGTTCGAGTCACTCACGCCCCACCAAAGTACGACAGCGAAGGCTGCGCCGCGTGCAGCCTTTTTTGTTCCCGGCAGCACCGGGGCGTTAGCTCAGTTGGTAGAGCAGCGGACTCTTAATCCGTAGGTCGAGTGTTCGAGTCACTCACGCCCCACCAGATGCATGACGAAGGCCGCACGCTGTGCGGCCTTCGTCGTTTCTGCCCGCCCATGCTCCGCCTCCGGCCGGTCATCCCCTGTCGTCCGATTCCTACAGTCGATTCAGCCGCGACCGATAGTCCGCGAAACGCGTGCCATCTATGCTGGATTCACGTCGTTGCGGGTCGCACGGCCACCCCTTGCTTCAGGAGACGCATCATGAATACGACGAAGTCGATTCTCGTTGTCATCACGGCACTCGCGATGGGCTCGTCCCTCGTCGGCTGCACGCTGGGCGGCGCCGCCGCGGGTGGGGTCATCGGGCACGAAGCCACCGGCGGCAGCACCGCCGGCACCATCGGCGGCGCGGTCGTCGGCGGGGTCATCGGGCACGAGTTGGGCAAGTAACGTTGCCGCTCGGCCCGGCGCACGCCGTCATCGCCCCACGGCATAGAGTGGGGAGTTGGCGGCGTAGCCGTACATGATCAGCACCGCGCCCACCAAGGCATCTGCCGCCGCCCGGGCCTCCGCCACATTCGCATAGCGCTTGGCCTGCGCCGTGCAGGTCGCGTAATGACGCGCGCCATGCTTTAACGCGCCGTCGTGCCGACCGATAAACGCCGCCTGACGGCCGCTCCATACGAAGTAGCCTTCACACCTCGCCATCTCCGGCGGCCGCCTGACCGTCAAGTCCTCCTTCTGCGATGCCTCGCCCGCCTTGTGCAAGCGCCACTGACGCTTGATCGCCGCATCGGACCAGCGTCCCATGCCAATGTCTTTTCCTCGGTTCTTTGCCATTGCTCCCTCCTGGAGTTTGCCTGCGGCACTGCGCTCGCGGGCACTCCAATAATGGTGAACAATAACGCGGTGAAGTGGGATGGGGAGTGTCCGATATGCGATGCCACACCCTACGACGACGCCCCACAAGACTCGATACTCGCTGCTCGTCATGCAAAGGAAACCAAACCGCGCCCTCTCGCCTCATGATTGGCCGCAAGGGACGATGAGCCCGCTATCTTCCGGCAAACATAGCGCGGCGAACGCACAACAGTGCTGCACTGCACACCATGCAAGCGATCCGCATTGTCTACACTGAAGGTCTCGTTCTCTTCGGAAGATGGATCCGTTGGCCGCAACGGCATCCGCGAAACCAGGACATGGCGACCGTCACCTTCGCACCCGCAATTCAGCGCCACGTCTGCGTTGACGATCAATGCATCGATGGACCGACCGTCCATGCCGTGCTCGCGCAATGCGTGACGCTCACGCCCGAGTTGCGCGGCTACCTGTTCAACGATCAGGGACGATTGCGTGCGCACGTCGCGGTCTTTGTCGATGGCCGGCTGATCCGCGACCGACACACGCTGGGCGACACGCTGAACGACGCCAGCCGCGTGTATGTCGCCCAGGCGCTCTCGGGCGGATAAGGGAGCACGGCGGAAGCGGCGGATGAATGCGCGAGCATCGAACAAGACTCGCGCGAGCCAAGGAGGCAGATCGTGAAACACGTCACCGGAGCCACGTTGCTGGTTGCCACCCGCAAGGGATTGTTCACGTGGCAGCGTGAGGACGCCGTCTGGCGCCTGAAGTCGAGCGCGCCCGACTTTCCGGGCGAGCCCGTGAGCATGGTGCTGCGCGACCCGCGCGACGGCACCGATTACGCCGCGCTCAATCTCGGTCACTTCGGCGTGAAGCTCTGGTGCCGCGAACGCGACGCGAGCGAGTGGACCGAACTCTCACCGCCGGCCTTCACCCCACAAATAGAGCAGTCCGAAGCATCGGCGAACGATGCGCAGGCACCATCGGTCTCCCTGCTCTGGTCGCTTGAAGCCGCGGGGCCCGACGCCCCCGGCGTTCTCTGGGCAGGCACGATCCCCGGTGGCCTCTTCCGCTCCCACGACCGAGGCCGCACCTGGACACTGGTGCAAAGCTTGTGGGATCGCCCCGAGCGCGCCGAATGGATGGGGGGCGGCTACGATCACCCCGGCATTCATTCGATCTGTATCGATCCGCGCGACAGCCGACAGGTGAGCGTCGCCATCTCGACCGGCGGCGTCTGGCGCACACGTGACGACGGACACACCTGGGCTTTGGCGGCCAGCGGCATGGAAGCCGATTACATGCCGCCCGAACGACGCCTCGATCCGAATGCGCAGGACGTCCACCGTCTCGTGCAATGCCGCGACGCCCCCAACGCCCTGTGGGCACAGCATCACAACGGCATCTTCCGCAGCCTCGACTACGGCGCCTCGTGGCGGCGGATTCAAGCGTCACCGTCGAGTTTTGGTTTTGCTGTCGCCGTCGATCCGCACGACCCCGATGTCGCGTGGTTCGTACCCGCCCAGCGCGATGCCTGTCGCATGCCGGTCGACGCCCGTCTCGTCGTCATTCGCACGCGCGATGGCGGCGAGTCGTTTACGTCGCTCTCGCACGGACTGCCGGAGGTGCCGTCCTACGATCTGATCTATCGCCACGGCCTGGATATCGACGCCACCGGCCACTCGCTCGCCATGGGCTCGACCACCGGCGCGCTGTGGGTCAGCGACAACGCAGGCGAGCAGTGGCAATGCCTGTCCACGCACTTGCCCCCTATCTACGCCGTGCGCTTCGTGTAGCGGGCGTCTTGTCGTTCGACATGCCGAGCGTCTCGTCGCCGCGCCCTCGCCCGTTTTGCTGAAGGAAACCTTCAGTTGGCGCGTTTCGCGTCGTAGATAGAGATAGGCGAACTGGCTTCATTGATCCCCCCGTCACGCGTTGCTTGGCGTGTCGCACGCGCCGATGTCGGTGCGTGCGACAAGGTCGCGTCGTGCTTCCTGCTGAGCGTCGTCGTGCACCGCGCGGCGATCGACACCCCGGCCTCGCAACGCAAGTGGGCCACAACGTCACCCTTGTCGTCCAGGCATCCCATCCCTAAACGGAGTCACCCGAATGCGAATCGCCGACCTGAAAATCCGAACCCGACTGGCCATCGGTTTCGGCACGTTGCTAGCCCTGTTGTTGACCATGCTTGTCATCACCCTGATGCGCTTCGTCGCCATCGAGCGCGATAACGAAGAACTGCTCACCAGCGCGTGGGCCAAGGCCGATGCGGCACACAGCATCGATGCCATGGTGCGTGGCAACGGCCGCCGCATGCTGGAGATCTTCACGATCACCGACGCCGCGCAACGCGACACCATCAACCAGCGTATCGACGCTAATCTCAGCCGGATCGCCGAGGCGCAGGCCGTGCTCGACAAATACGTGGTGTCGGCGCAAGGCAAACAATTGATGACCTCGATCCGGCAACACAACGACGCGTTTGTGACGGCACGTCGTGCGACGCTCGCCGCATTGACCTCGGGCGAGCGAGACTTGGCGCTGGACCTCACCCATCGCGACGCCCTCCCCGCGCTCGACGCCATGCAGGCCGAAGCCGCCGAACTGGTCACGCTCCAGAAAAAGATCGTCGACGACACCGGCGCCACAACGCGCGCCGGCATCGTCTTCGCCAAATGGCTGCTCATCGCCATCGGCGCAGCGGCAACCCTCCTGGGCATCGGCGCCGCCTGGTCGGTCACGCGCAGCATCACGCGTCCGCTCGCGCGCGCCGTGGCCGTGGCCGAGCGCGTGGCACAGGGCGATCTCACGAGCCGCATCGATGTGACCAGCCGCGACGAGACGGGCCAATTGATGGGCGCGCTCAAACACATGAATGAAAGTCTGGAACACATTGTGCGACGCGTACGACACGGCACAGCCGCCATCGCCTCGGCATCGGGGCAATTGCTTGCCGGCAACACCGATCTGTCGTCCCGCACCGAAGAGCAGGCCGCATCCCTGGAAGAGACCGCCTCGTCGATGGAAGAGTTGACGGCCACCGTGCGCCAGAACGCCGATAACGCGCGGCAAGCCAGCCAATTGGCCGCGAACGCGTCGGAAATCGCCGGTGAAGGCGGCCGGGTGGTCGAACGTGCGGTCGCCTCGATGCAGGGGATTGCGGCCAGCTCGACGAAGATCAACGACATCATTGGCGTGATCGACGGCATTGCCTTCCAGACCAATATCCTCGCCCTGAACGCCGCCGTCGAAGCGGCGCGTGCCGGCGAGCAGGGTCGCGGTTTCGCCGTCGTGGCGGGCGAAGTGCGCACGCTAGCCCAACGCAGCGCCGCCGCGGCCAAGGAGATCAAGACGCTCATCGAGACGTCCGTCGACAAGGTCGAAGACGGCTCGGCACAAGTGCGCGACGCCGGTCGAACGATGGCGGAAATCGTGCAGGCCGTGCAGCGCGTGACCGACATCATGGGCGAGATCTCGGCGGCATCGAGCGAGCAATCGGGCGGCATCGAGCAGGTCAACACCGCTGTCATGCAGATGGACCAGGTCACGCAGCAAAATGCCGCGCTCGTCGAGCAGGCCACAGCGGCCGCCGGGTCGTTGGAAGATCAGGCGCGCCATCTGCGTGAAGCCGTTGCCGTGTTCCGGCTGACCGATGGCGACGTCGTCACGTCCATGCTCGACGCCCCCGCCCAGACGGCCGCCAACGGCCCGCGGGGCGACGTGCTGGCGTTCGCCCGGGCGCGCCATACCGCGTAATCGGCATCATCGGCATCATCGGCGCCCTCGCCGTTCCGGCCGTGCCGCTGGGGCGCGCCGGCGAGGCGCCGCGTCCGCCGGCAGGCGGTGCCGCCGGCCGGCGCAAACCCCCATGCCTGCTGGGCTTCCAGCCGATGTCACGCTCAGCGCGGCATGGAGACATTGGAGTATGATGGCTGCTGCTATGCTTTTTCCCACCGTCTGGAAAAGAGGTGTACCGTGGCCCGAAAGACCCCCATCGAGCGCTACCGAAACATCGGCATCAGTGCTCACATCGACGCTGGCAAGACAACGACGACCGAGCGCATCCTGTTCTACACAGGCGTCAACCACAAGCTGGGCGAAGTCCACGAAGGCGCTGCCACGATGGACTGGATGGAGCAGGAACAAGAGCGCGGCATCACGATCACGTCTGCCGCGACGACCTGCTTCTGGCGCGGCATGGCCGGCAACTATCCCGAACACCGCATCAACATCATCGACACGCCGGGCCACGTCGACTTCACGATTGAAGTCGAGCGCTCGATGCGCGTGCTCGACGGCGCCTGCATGGTCTACGATTCGGTCGGCGGTGTGCAACCGCAGTCCGAGACCGTCTGGCGGCAAGCCAACAAGTACAAGGTGCCGCGCATCGCGTTCGTCAACAAGATGGACCGCGTGGGTGCCGACTTCTTCCGCGTGCACAAGCAGATTCACGAGCGTCTGCGCGGCAATGCCGTGCCCATCCAGATTCCGATCGGCGCCGAGGACAATTTCCAGGGCGTGGTCGATCTCGTGAAGATGAAGGGCATCGTCTGGGATGAGGAATCGAAGGGCGTGAAGTTCGAGTACGTCGACATTCCCGCCAATCTCAAGGACACGGCGCAGGAATGGCACGACAAGATGATCGAAGCCGCCGCCGAGGCCGATGAGGCGCTGCTCGAAAAGTATCTCGGTGGCGATACGCTGACCGAGGCCGAGATCCGGCAGGGGCTGCGCAAGCGTACCGTCGCGGGCGAAATCGTGCCGATGTTGTGCGGCACCGCGTTCAAGAACAAGGGCGTGCAGGCCATGCTCGACGCTGTGATCGATTACCTGCCGTCGCCCGTCGACGTGCCCGCCATCGCCGGTCACGACGAAGACGACAAGGAGATCGAACGCCACCCATCGGACGACGAGCCCTTCTCCGCCCTCGCCTTCAAGATCATGACGGACCCGTTTGTCGGCCAGTTGATCTTCTTCCGCGTGTACTCGGGCGTGATCGACTCGGGCGCCACCGTCTTCAATCCGACCAAGGACAAGAAGGAACGCCTGGGGCGTATCTTGCAGATGCACGCCAATCAACGCATCGAGATCAAGGAAGTGCGGGCGGGAGATATCGCCGCGGCGGTCGGTCTGAAGGAAGCGACGACCGGCGACACGCTGTGCGATCCGAACGCCGTGATCATTCTGGAGAAGATGGAATTCCCCGAGCCGGTGATTTCGCAGGCGGTCGAGCCCAAGACCAAGGCAGACCAGGAGAAGATGGGCCTAGCCCTGAATCGGCTGGCGCAGGAAGACCCCTCGTTCCGCGTGAAGACCGACGAAGAATCGGGTCAGACGATCATCTCGGGCATGGGCGAGCTGCACCTCGAAATTCTGGTCGATCGCATGCGCCGCGAGTTCGGCGTGGAGGCGACCGTCGGCAAGCCGCAGGTTGCCTATCGCGAAACGGTGCGCAAGAAAATCGAAGACGTGCAGGGCAAGTTCGTCAAGCAGTCGGGCGGACGCGGCCAGTATGGCGACGTGGTCATCACGCTGGAGCCGGACAAGGAAAAGCCGTATGAATTCGTCGATGCGATCAAGGGCGGCGTGGTGCCACGCGAGTTTATCCCGGCCGTGGACAAGGGCATTCGCGAGACGCTGAACAACGGCGTGGTGGCCGGCTATCCGGTCGTCAACGTGAAGGTTACGCTCACGTTCGGGTCATACCATGACGTGGACTCGAACGAAAACGCGTTCCGCATGGCGGGCTCGATGGCGTTCAAGGAGGCGATGCGCCGCGCCGACCCGGTGCTGCTCGAGCCGATGATGGCGGTCGAAGTCGAGACGCCCGAAGAGTTCATGGGCAACGTGATGGGCGACCTGTCCGGTCGTCGCGGCATGTTGCAGGGTATGGATGACATCGTGGGCGGCGGCAAGATCGTACGCGCCGAGGTGCCGCTGTCAGAAATGTTCGGTTACTCGACCTCGTTGCGCTCGCTCACGCAAGGGCGCGCCACGTACACAATGGAATTCAAACACTACGCCGAAGCGCCGAGGAACGTGGCCGACGCGATTATTTCGACCAAGAAGTAACGCGTCATCGGATGTCGAGCGCGGTGTCGGGCGCGGCGGGTCAGGATTGAGCGTCGCGCCCGATGTCGTTATCCGGCTGTCGCGCTCGCTAACGCGCTGACTGTCGCTCCGTCATAAGGCGTGACCGGTCTGAGGGAATCGGGCGTCGCGGGCACGGGCGCGGTCAGTAAGTGCGCAGATGCTCGGCGTGATGCGACAGATGATCCGCCATGAAAGTCTGAATGAAGTAGTAGCCGTGGTCGTAGCCGGGGTGGCGCCGCAGGTTCAGCGGCTGACCGGCATCCTGGCAGGCGCGCTCGAAGAGGTGCGGATGCAGTTGTGATTCGAGGAACTGATCGTTCAAGCCCTGATCGATCAGGATGCCGCCGGGAAACACCACCTGCCCCGCCTTCGCCATCAGTTCGCTGGCGTCATACTGACGCCATGTCTCGCGATCCGCGCCCAGATATCCCGCGAATGCCTTCTCGCCCCATGGGCAACGCGTTGGCGCCGCGATCGGCGCGAATGCCGACACCGAGCGGAATTTGTCAGGGTTGCGCAGTGCGAGCGTCAGGGCACCATGCCCGCCCATGGAGTGGCCGAAGATGCCGATACGTCCCGCGTCGATCGGCAGCGATTGCGTCACCACGCCGTAGAGTTCGTCGACGATATAGCTGTACATGCGATAGTGCGCCGACCAAGGTGCCTGTGTCGCATCGAGATAGAAGCCGGCGCCGACGCCGAAATCCCAGGCATCGGTCTCGCCCGGCACGCCCGCACCACGCGGGCTGGTGTCGGGCGCAATCAGCGCCACGCCGTGTTCTGCGGCGAGCCATTGCGCGCCGCCCTTGATCATGAACGTTTCTTCCGTGCAGGTAAGCCCCGCGAGATAGAACAGCGCCGGCACCGCGCGGCCGTCACGCGCCTGAGGCGGGATGAACACCGAGAAACGCATCGGCAGGCCGATGACAGTCGACGTGTGGCGATAGAAGCGTTGCGCACCACCGAAACAACGGTGTTCGGAAATGAGTTCGAGCATGACGAAATCCGGGAGGGTTCGGGAAGTCGGCCATGGCGCCGCGCCGCCGGGAGCGTGGCAACCATTGCGATGATGGCCGCTATCTTACCTCGCGAGGCGACAGGTGACATCGGCGAGGTGTGTGGGGTGCGCGACGGTCATTCACCGGGTCGACGATCTAACGCGGCGGCTGGCTCGACGACGTGACGTGCGCCCGGAAGACTCGTCACGCTTGCCCAGCCGGATGGCGCGCCCGGATGAACGATTGCGGCGCAGTGCAACGTTCTGCGGCTATCTGCGCCAAAGGCTCGCGATTGGAAATTTCGCGCTTCCTGGCTTCGTCCGGAATTGATCCAAGTCATCACGCCTGACTTTGCTTTTTATATCCTATTAAGATACATATAGAGCGCGCATGGGATGTCGCGTCGCGATGCGCGCATGCCGCTGCCAGGCCATCGTGCGCAGCAGTGCCTATGCATCAGCGATGCTGACGCTGGGAACGACGGGAACCCTATATGACCGAGTTCAGAACATTCGACATCTTCCGCTACGATCCGGACGGCGACACTGCGCCACGCATGCAGACGTTCACGATCGACATCGCGCCAACCGACCGGATGCTGCTCGATGTGTTGATGCGACTGAAGGCACTCGATGAAACGTTGAGTTTCAGGCGCTCGTGCCGAGAGGGCGTATGCGGGTCGGACGCGATGAACATCAACGGCAAGAACGGTCTTGCCTGTACGACGAATCTTCACGATTTGCCACGTCATACGGTGTTGCGCCCGCTCCCCGGCTTGCCGGTCGTGCGCGACCTGATCGTGGACATGACGGCATTCTTCGAGCAATACCATTCGATCATGCCGTACCTGATCAACGATACGCCGCCCCCCGAACGCGAGCGCCTCCAGTCACCGGACGAACGCGATGCGCTCGACGGACTCTACGAATGCATCCTGTGCGCCTGTTGCTCGAGCGCCTGTCCGTCGTTCTGGTGGAATCCCGACAAATATGTTGGCCCCGCGGGGCTGCTGCAGGCCTACCGGTTCCTCGTTGATTCACGCGATGAAGGCGCGAACGCAAGGCTCGACAATCTCGAAGATCCGTACCGGCTGTTTCGCTGCCGATCGATATTGAACTGCACCGACGTTTGCCCCAAGGGATTGAACCCAGCGAAGGCCATCGGCGAGATCAAATCCATGCTGGTGCGCCGGACCCTTTAAACCGAGCGCCACGCGAGCCCTCGGAAAACTGATCCACGCGCGACCGGCCGGCCGGCCCAAGCGTGAACGGTGCCAAGTCGGTGACGCTCATGCGACCCGACCCGCTTGAGGTCGTACAGCCTTCGACTAGAAACACCCCCCGTCTCAAAAAATTTGTCACGATTTCTAAACTTTTCGCCGCACACGTCGCTATACGGTAAAGGACGTGGGAGACGTGCGGTGATCTGTTGCACCGCGCTCGACGCGAGATGTTCCCCGCCGGGAGATTTGTCACATTTGCCGGTTATGATGCGTCCCGCCATGTGAGACGCGAATGGCGATCAGGCCGCGTCAGGCACACCGAGCCCCGTCCCGCCAGGCAGTCGCAGCAACGTAGTCCATTAGCAGTGCACAACGAAGCATCGCGCCACCACTGCCGGCACGGTCCCCCTTCAAGGATCGGTCAGGACAAGGACGACGATGCATGACACCGACCAGATCATCAGAGATTTACCGGGGCCCCTATGAAGCTGATCCTGCTGGCGCTTGCCGCCTCGCTGTTTACGCTCGTCATGATGGTACAGGCGCGCAGCGAAGCCGACGACGTAGGTATCTCCGCTGCCCGCGCGCAACCGCCGGGCGTCATCGTCAGTGACCGCGTACGTACGCGCAAGGACATGGCGATGTGGAATGCTCGCCGCAAGATGCACGCGGTGCGTCAGGAAGACTGACGCGGCCAGGGCATCGGTTCCCTTGCAGCAACATGCTGCAACGCACCAAACTTGGGCATCCTCCGCAACCGTCCTATAGTGGAAGGGAAATTCAGGCGAGGAGACAAGAACGATGCCCGCACTTCACTTCAACCTTTACGACCTGACCCTGTTCCTGCCGATGGCCGTGGCCGGTGCATTGCTCGTTGGCGGCATTCCCGTCACCACACGGGCCACGCGCTACAGTCTGCGCGCGGTCGGTGCCGTGGTCGGCGCCCTCGTCGCGTTGCTGGTCATGGAGGCGTTGCCCGTATTGGTGTAGCCACCGGGCGCCCCGAGCAGGCAAGTCGCGATCCGGCTTCGGATAGCGACTTGCGGAGCTATCGCTGTCTGCCCCGCCGCCCGTAGCCCGTAGCCCGTAGCCCGTAGCCCGTAGCCCGTAGCCCGTAGCCCGTTGGCAGGTTGGCCCTGCCGTGCTAGTCGCGACGTCGGTCACGTCGCTGTCATCACGGCCACCTATTCTCGTTTCCGGCAACTTCGGTTGCGCTGTCACCCTCTCTGTTGCGCCGCCGACCCGCTCGGCGGCTTTTTTTATGTCGAGGCCGATGCCCGCATCCCCGCGTTTGCACCGGCATCGTTTTCTCCCGACACGCACACCGCCATGGCCTACAATCTCCGGAAGTGCAACGCTTCGCGCCAAGTCTCAAGCGCTCGACATCCGGGACACCGCGCTACGCCGACAGAGGAGGTTTCCGTATGTCCGACGCGTTCTCCCGCGCCTTCGCCGTGGTCATCAATCAGTACCGCTCGCCCCGTCAGTACACCGTTTCGGTCGAACGCACGAGTGAGATGATCGCCAAAAATATCGGCCTGTTCTCCGACGGCTTCGCCGCGGAACCGCATCTGATCGTCGGCTTGTTTGAACGCGAAGCCGACGCCTGGGCCCTCGCCCGACGTCTGCAGCGCACCCGCATCACCATGCAAGCCCTGCTCCAGACGCCCGCCCGCGCCACCTCCGTCTCGCCCCCCGAACTCGATCCGAGCGACTGACACCCATCACGTCTTTCGCCGCCCCCCTCGGCGCCGCCGCTTGACTGTTTCACCGGACCCTCGCTCGCCCCTTCCCGTCCCGCGTCCGCCGCATGCCACGTCCTCTTCCTCTTATTCCTCGCGCCAGCACACGTTAACCGGTGATCGAAAAAACGTCCCCGAGCATTCGCTCGCAAGCGTAGAATTCGGAATTCCATATATTACCGATACCGGCAAGCACCGGAATCCCATGTCGAACCCCGCTGCCAGCGCCGACTTTCCGGCGTCCTACCCAGCTTCCGCGCCCCAAGCGGCGCTTGCGCCGCTTGGCCCACTGACCAGCACGCCGGTGCTGATCGACCTGGTGTATTCGCGTCTGCGCGACGCCATCGCCGATCTCACATTGCCGCCGGGCGAGCGCATCCGCCAGGCCGAGTTGGCCGACGCCTTGGGCGTGTCGCGTCAGCCTGTCAGCCATGCTTTGCAGTTGCTCAAGCGCGACGGTCTGGTCTGCGACAGCGGGCGCCAAGGGCTCGAGGTCGCGCCGATCGACGCCGACCATCTTCGCCAGCTCTATCAGGTGCGCACCGCGCTGGATGGGCTCGCCGCCCGGTTGGCGGCCACGCGCATGGCACAGGGCACGCTGACCGACGTCGAATTGCGCCGCCTGCAGGACGCCGTCGCCGCCGGCATGGCGATGACACGAGGCACGCCGGTGGCGCGTCAAGTCCGCGTGGAGGTTGCCTTCCACACGGCGCTGCACGACGCGTCGGGCAACCCATTGATCGCGCAAACGGTGGCGCCGCAATGGCCGCACATCATGCGGGCGATGGCGGCAACGCTCGGCGCGATGCCGATGCAGGAAGTCGTCTGGCATGAGCACGGGGAGATCGCCGCGCGCATCACTGCGGGCGACGCCATCGGCGCCGAAGCCGCCGCCCGCGAACACACCGAAGCCGACGGCGGCCCGTCGCGACGCGAGTGGCTTGCCCGACTGGCGGGGACCCACTGACGATGCAAGCCGTTATCTCTGCTGCCCTGCCCGTCTTCGGGCTGATCTTCGTGGGCTATCTCTGCGCCCGCCGGGCCTGGCTCGGCGAGGGCGCCCTCGACGCCCTCAACCGTTTCGTCGTCTATCTCGCCCTGCCCGCCGTGCTGTTCCAGTCGATGGCGCAGATTACGTGGGCGGAGCTGGTCAATCCGGGGTTTCTGGGGGCGTTCGGCGGCGGCATGGCGGCGACCTTCGCGCTGTCGTTCCTGCTCGATCGCACGGTACGAGGACGGCTGACCGACGCGAGCATCGAAGGCATGGGCGCCGCCTATCCGAACGCCGGCTTCATGGGACTGCCGCTGTGCCTCGTGGTCTTCGGTCCGGCCAGCGTGCCGGCGGTCGTCGTCGCGATGCTGCTCACCGCCACCGTGCTCTTCGCAATCTCCATCGCGATCATCGAGACGGATTTGCAAGCCACGCCGAACTGGCGTCGCACGGCAGGCTTCGTAGTCCGCGCGCTGGTGCGCAATCCGCTTGTCGTCTCACCGTTCGCCGGCATGGCATTTGCGGGCGCCGGTATCGCGTTGCCCGCCCCCGTGCTGCACCTCACGACACTGCTCGGCGGTGCCGCGAGTCCCTGCGCATTGGTCGCGATCGGCCTGTTTCTCGCGCATCGATCGGGCGCGGCGCGAGCGCCGCGCATGGCGCGGGCGGTCGGGCGTCTCGTCGGACTCAAGCTGGTGTTTCAACCGGCCGTCACGGCGTTCCTGGCGTTCCGCGTCTTCGATCTTCCGGCGATCTGGGCACACAGTGCTCTGCTGCTCTCGGCGCTGCCCATCGGCACCGGTCCGTTCATGCTCGCGCAATTGTACGGACGCGAAGCCACCGTCGCGTCGCGCGCGATTCTGATGTCGACGGTGCTCTCCGTGGTAACGGTGTCGCTGCTGATTGGGTGGTTCAGCGTGCGTTAAGCGCGCGGAAAGCAACGCCCCGAGACGGCAGGCGCGAACGGTCGATCCCTTCAGCCCAGGCTCGCCGCAGGTGCCACGACCACGCGGTCGCGCCCCGCGCGCTTGGCGGCGTAGAGCGCCGCATCGGCAGCGCCAAGCAGGCGCATCGGCAGCGTGTCCCGGTCGGAGACATCGCGCGGATCCACGCTGGCAAGCCCGATCGAAATCGTGAGCGGCACGCGCGCGCCATCGTCGTCGGGCACGTCCAGCCCTGCCACGGCCCGACGCACTCGCTCGGCGACCGTGCCCGCCCAGTTCTGCTCGGTCTGCACGAGCAACGCGGCAAACTCTTCCCCGCCATAACGCGCGAGCGTGTCCGTCACCCGAAGTTGCGCACGCATGCATGCGCTGGCCGCCCGCAAGGCCCGGTCGCCCGTGGCATGACCATGACTGTCGTTGACGCGCTTGAAATGGTCAATGTCGATGAGCAGGCACGCGAGCGGCGCGCCATAACGCGCCCCCCGGATCACTTCTTCCCGCAAGCGCTGATCGAAGTAGCGTCGGTTCGACAAGCCCGTGAGCGGATCGGTCAGGCCGATACGCTTCAGACGCTCACGATTCCACATGTTCTCGAGACACACCGCGACGACCGCGCCGAAGCGTTCGATGAAATCGGTGGCCATCTCCGGCGCGAAGCGGCGCGCGTCGCGGCTACCCAGCGCGATCACGCCGAAATACCGGCCGTTGCGCGCCAGGGGCATCACCACGGCGCTGGCCGGCGGACGTGCCCCGAAGAGCGGCGCGTGGCGCTCGCGCGGCGCACCGATCCAAAGCTGGCCGTCGCCGCAGACGGCCGCGAACGTGCCGGCATCCTGCGCAATGCACAGACCGGCGTCGAGTGCGCGAATGCCCTCGGCCGTATCGACGAGATCGCGCAGGGTGTCGTCGACCTCGGCAAGCATCAGCCGTACGCCCGACAGGTCGAAATCGTGACGCAGGCGATTGAGCACCACTTCCAGGAACTCGCCGAAGTCCGGGGCGCCCATGAGCGCCAACTCGATATCCTGGAATCGCTTTAGCGAACGCTCATTGCGCTGGACCGTCGCCAGCAGCGATTGCAAGGAGTCGAGCGTCGGTGCCTGGTTGGTTGCCACGTAAGGTCTCGAAAGACACGCGGCACTTCGCGGCCGCCTAGCGTGATCGCTCGGCATCGTGCCGTAGCGCCCCGGTATCGCGCTCGCACTGCGCGCCGAGAAACAAGTTCCGGGCAGAGACGCACACGTTGAACGCATTCGCCGAACCCAATGGTGAGGCCATGACGACGCCGGTTATCCGACTGTCATTAGCCGTTAACGGCACGCTCCCCACCGGAGTGAAGGGTAGCAGAATCGAATCTTGCCAGACGTGAAATCGAGCCGTCACGCGGCCCTCCGGCACCCTAGGGAAAATACTTAGTTCACCCCAACGTCATGCGGCAGCGCATCAAAACGCTCGCTGCGGCTCAGAACGTCTTCCGGGCGATCGGCCGGCCATCGCGCCAAGCCGCAGCCGATGGCAAACCATCGCCTTCATGGTGCATCAGCAAAATCGTTGACAGTCGGTGTCGCGAGCCCACATCGCGCCCGCCACCGCTCGCGTTGCGCCCGCGCCACATGACATTCGCCCGCACTCGGCTTGTGCGCGTGTCTTTGCGTCGTCCACGGGTGGCTGCCGACGGGGCCGATACGCCGGACACACTGTCCGGATATGACATTCCGATATTGGGAAACCGGTCGTCCGGAACGCATGCATACCTATCGCAACGCAGCGAAAAATCTTCGAAAACTGGCGTAGATCAACAATCCCAATGTTTCCCTGCTTGACACCTTCCCACCTTTCCCGTAAAAAAACGAATGCATGAACGTTGTATGGCGAGTCTTGTGTTCATCTAATGTCGCCCTAGCGTCGCCTCGGTTGTACCTGATCAGCTTTAATGTCATGCGCTCACTGAGCTTCTGGCTCGCTCATTTGAAAACTTTAAGGATTTAAGAAATGGCAACTGGTACCGTCAAGTGGTTCAACGACGCCAAGGGTTTTGGTTTTATTACGCCGGACGAAGGTGGTGAAGATCTCTTCGCTCACTTCTCGGAAATCCAGTCGAAGGGCTTCAAGTCGTTGCAAGAAAACCAGAAGGTCACCTTCGAAGTGAAGATGGGACCGAAGGGCCGTCAAGCCAGCAACATCCAGCCGGTCTAAGCGACGGATGTTTCGCTGCTGATCGCTTAACGCGATCGACGCGTCTCGGGCAGGGCTAAAATCGCCCGCCCGAACTGAAAACCCCGCTCTCGCGGGGTTTTTTCGTTTCGCTCGACCGGCGCGTCAGCGCCGCGTAATCACACCGCGCGTGGCTTCACCCGACTCGCGGCTTCGAGCGCGTGACGACGGGCCACCTCCAGATCGTTGTCGTACGCCAGCGCCACCCCCATACGACGCTTCACGAAGCTCTCCGGCTTGCCGAACAGACGAATATCGGTGTGCGGCACCTGGAGCGCCTGATCGACGCCGTCGAACACAATGCCCGCCGCATCCACGCCACCATAGATGACCGCGCTCGCCCCTGGCGTCTTCAGCGTGGTGTCGACCGGCAAGCCGAGAATCGCCCGCGCATGCAGTTCGAACTCGTTCTGCCATTGGGTAATCATCGTGACCATGCCCGTATCGTGCGGACGCGGACTGACTTCGCTGAACCACACCTCATCCCCTTTGACGAACAGTTCGACACCGAAGATGCCCTGCCCCCCAAGGTTGTTCGTCACCTCGCGCGCCACCACGCGCGCACGCTCGAGCGCCACCGACGACATCGGATGCGGCTGCCAGCTCTCGACATAATCGCCGCTCACCTGCTTGTGGCCGATCGGCGCGCAGAAGTGCGTTTCGACCTGGCCGTCGGCGCCACGTGCGCGCACGGTCAACAGCGTTATTTCGTAGTCGAAATCGATGAAGCCTTCGACGATGATGCGGCCGTGACTCACGCGGCCACCGGCCATGGCGTAGTCCCACGCCGCCTTCACGTCGTCGGGGCCGTCGATCTTGCTCTGTCCCTTGCCCGAACTGCTCATCACCGGCTTGACAATGCAGGGGTAGCCGATCCCGCTGTCGATGGCCGCCTGCAGTTGTGCCAGCGAATCACAGAATTGATACGGGCTCGTCGGCAAACCAAGCGTCTCGGCCGCCAGACGGCGAATGCCTTCGCGATCCATCGTCAGACGCGCGGCACGGGCCGTGGGAATGACGCGAACGACACCGTCGGCCTCCAGCGCTTCGAGCATCGGCGTGGCGATGGCTTCGATTTCGGGCACGACGAGATCCGGCTTCTCGGCTTCGATCAGCGCCTTGAGCTGCTCGGGATCGGTCATCGCAATGGTGCGCGCGTGATGCGCCACCTGCTGCCCCGGCGCATTTTCATAACGATCGACGGCAATCGTCTCGACGCCAAGACGCTGCAGTGCGATCAGCACTTCACGGCCGAGTTCGCCGGCGCCCAACAGCATGACCTTCGTCGCGCTCGGCGACAGCGGTGTTCCGATAGTGGTCATGGGTGACCTTTGGAGAGTGAGAAATCTGGCGCGTCGACGCCCTTTGGCGTCATACGCGAAAGTCGTATTGTAGCGAGCATGAACGGCAACGCGGCATCAAACCAGCGCGCCACGCAGCACGCGACGGCAGCTTGCGACCATGCACGCCTCGGTCTCCTGGTAGCCCATGAGCACCCAGGCGGTGCCGGCGTGGGTCATGGCGCCCACCAGTGCCAGGCCCACGATTCTCGCTTGCGCTTGCGCGTCCTCACCGAGGGGCGGCGGCGCGTCGGCCATTCCCAGGATCAGCCTCGCGAATTCGAAGATGTAACGCTGATAGATCTGGTCCGTCTCCGGACTCACGCCCATCACTTCGAGCAGCAAGACGCGCGCCGCTGGCGGATGGCGCAAGAACGCGAAAAAGGTATGCAGGCCTGCATCGAGCCGGGCATCGAGGGTCGGTGCGCTCGCGGCAATGGCGGCCTGCAACCGGTCGACCAGGGTTTGCGCGTGATGGGCATACGTCGCGCGCAACAATTGCTCCAGGTTCTCGAACGCCGCGTAAAAGTACCGGTCGTTGAGCTTGGCCAGACGGCAGACCGAGCGCACCGTGGCGCGGCGAAAACCCACCGTGCCGAAGACTTCCGTGGCAGCGTCGAGCAGCGCCGCACGGCGCGCCTGCTCTCGCTGCGCCTGCCCCACGCCACCGTAGCGCCGTCCGGGCGTCGCCCCGGGCGGTGTCGCGTCCGTGCCGACCGGTGCCGATGCCGGTGCCGATGCCGATGCTGTCGACGCGGTATCCCTCGATTCGAGTCCTTGTTCCATTTCGCTATTTGACATCACTCGGACGCAAAACTAAAGTGGTGACACGTATCACCACATTATAGGCAGCGCGATGCCCGTAGCCAAACGGCCTATCGACGCGGCGCCGATGGGAGACAGCACCATGAAGACATTCACGGACAAGGTGGCGGCCATCACCGGCGCAGGCTCCGGCATGGGCCGTTCGTTGGCGCTTGAGTTGGCGCGGCGAGGGGCGCATCTCGCGTTGTCCGATATCGACGAAGCGGGCGTGACGGACACGGCCATCGCCTGCCGCGCCTTCGGCGTGCGCGTCACATCGCAACGGCTCGATGTGGCCGACCGAGAGGCCGTCTTCGACTGGGCCCGCGAGACCGCCGCCGCGCACGGCAAGGTCAATCTCATCTTCAACAATGCCGGTGTCTCTCTATCGGTGCCGGTCGCGACCGCACGCCACGAAGATTTCACATGGCTGATGGACATCAACTTCTGGGGCGTCGTGCACGGCACGCAGGCATTCCTGCCCTACCTGAGCGCGTCCGGCGACGGCCACGTCGTCAATACGTCCAGCCTGTTCGGCCTCATTGCGATGCCAACGCAATCCGCCTATAACGCGAGCAAGTTCGCGGTACGCGGGTTCACCGAAGCGCTGCGCATGGAGCTCGATCTGGCGAATGCCCCAGTGTCCTGTACCTGCGTGCATCCGGGCGGCGTGGCGACGAAAATCGTGCAGGCCTCGCGCATCGATGACAGCATTGCCGCGCTCACCGGCGTGGATGCACTCACACACCGGCAACGTGCGAACCAACTCATCGACGTGACGAGTGCCGACGACGCCGCGCGGCAAATGCTCGCAGGCGTCGAGCGCAATGCGCGGCGCGTGCTCGTGGGCCCCGATGCGCGCCGCGTCGACAAGCTGGCCCGCCTGCTGGGTGCGCGCTATCAAGGCATGGTCGTGTGGTTCTACCGGCGCACGGCCATGTCGCGCAAACCTTCGTCGAACAAAGGCCGGGCGACAACGCGCCCCACCACGCCCCAATAACGGACGACGGCCGAAGGACATCGCGATGAACACCCACACCACAGCCACCGATATCGCCAGCGCCGCCACGGATCTCGACGTCATCGTGGTTGGCGCCGGGCTCTCCGGCATTGCCGCCGCGCATTACCTGCGCGAGCGCTGCCCGGGCACGCACTTTGCCATGCTCGAAGCGCGCCAGTCGATGGGCGGCACATGGGACCTCTTCCGTTACCCTGGCGTACGCTCGGACTCCGACATGTTCACGCTGGGCTTCAGCTTTCGCCCCTGGCCAAGCGACCAGGCGATTGCCGAGGGCGGCAAGATCCTCGACTACCTCAACGACACCGCCCGCGCAGAGGGCCTGGACGCTCGGATCCGCTACGGCCACAAGGTGCTTGAAGCCCGCTGGGATTCGAGCATCGCCCGCTGGACGCTGGACATCGAACGCACGCACGCCGACGGCGCTCAGGATACGCAATCGCTCACGTGTCGCTTTCTCTTCATGTGCAGCGGGTACTACGCCTACGACGCCGGACACACGCCGACGTGGCCGGGCACGGACACCTTCACCGGCACCGTCGTCCATCCGCAGCATTGGCCGGCCGATCTCGACTATCGCGACAAGCGCATCGTCGTCGTCGGCAGCGGCGCCACCGCCGTGACACTGCTGCCGAGCCTGGCGGCAACGGCGGCACACGTCACGATGCTGCAACGCTCGCCAAGCTATATCCTGTCGATGCCGCAGCGCGACGGCGTTGCCGAACGGCTGCGCACGTGGCTGCCGGCGCGCGTTGCACATCGCATCGTCCGCATGAAGAACGTGCTCATTGCGCTCGGCTTCTATCAGGCGGCGCGACGCTGGCCGCATGCCATACGCCGCGTGCTGATCCGGCGCGCGGCGCAACAGGTGCAGGGTCATGCCGACGTCGCACGCGATCTCACGCCGCGCTATCAGCCTTGGGATCAACGGCTTTGTCTCGCGCCGGGCGGCGATATCTTCAAAGCACTGCGCGGTGGACGAGCAGCCATCGTCACCGACGAGATCGCCTCGTTCACGCCACGCGGGCTGGCACTCAAGAGCGGCAAGACGCTCGACGCCGACATCGTCGTGACGGCCACCGGCCTGCGCGTGCAACTGATGGGGGGCGCGCGCCTGCGGGTCGACGGCAAACCGGTGGATCTCTGCGACGCGGTCGCCTACAAGGGCATGATGTACAGCGACGTGCCCAATCTCGCGTCGATCTTCGGTTACACCAACGCATCGTGGACGCTCAAGGCCGAGCTGATTGCGCAATACGTCTGCCGCCTCATCAATCATATGAACGCACACGATGTCGACACCTGTGTGCCGCGCCTGCGCGAAGGCGAGCATGGCGAGTTGCCGGCCATTGGCCTGACGTCGGGCTATATTCAGCGCGCCGCGGGCGTGCTACCGAAGCAAGGGCGGCGCAAGCCGTGGGTGTTCTATCAGAGCTACCTGCGCGATCTGCGACTGATGCGCTGGGGCAGCGTCGAGGACGGCGCCATGCGCTTCGAGCGTCGCGCCACCCGCTCGGTCACCCAGGCCACAACGACGCGCGCTTCCGATACGTCGAGTGGAGTGGCCACTGCAGCGCGTTAGTGCGCGTCCTTCGACGACGTCTCGCAAGACATGCGGCGCCCGATAGCCAACCCATGCCGCGCGTTGCTACGATGCGGCCTAACCTAACTTGCCTGCGGATCCATTCGACACCATGCTCATCGTCTACTTGCTGGGTTACCTGGCCATTGCGATTGCCGCCGTGGTGTTCGTGCTGAGACGCTTCACACGCCGCGTCGAGCGTCGCGCCGAGGCGGCCGTGCCACCGGACGGCCAATATCTCGACATCGATGGCGACCGCCTGCATTACGTCGACATCGGGCGTGGACCGGCCATCGTGTTCATCCACGGCCTTTGCGGCCAGTTGCGCAACTTTGCCTATCTGCCGCTGGAGACGCTGGCCCGAACACATCGCATCGTACTGATCGACCGTCCAGGGTCTGGCTACTCGACGCGCAACGCGCTGCGCGACGGCGGCCTCACGTCACAGGCGAACGCGGTCGTGCGCTTGATCGACGCGCTCGCGCTCGACCGGCCGCTGGTCGTGGGGCACTCACTGGGCGGCGCAATAGCGCTCACGCTGGCGCTCGACCATCCGCAGCGAGTGGGGGCGCTCGCGTTGATCGCCCCGCTGACGCAACCGGTGTCCGACGTGCCGGCACCGTTTCGGTCGCTTGCGATTCGCAGTGCCGGGTGGCGTCGCTGGATCGCGCGCACGCTCGCCGTGCCTATTGGCATGATGACGGGCCGCACGACGCTCGCCTATGTCTTCGGCCCGGAAGACGCGCCAAAGGACTTCCTCATTCGCGGTGGTGGCGTGCTCGGCTTTCGTCCCGGCAACTTCGAGGCCGGCTGCGCCGACGTGCTCGCCGCCGAACGCGACATGCCGGGCCTCGCCGCACGTTACGCCGCGTTGACCGTGCCCGTCGACATTCTCTACGGGCGCCGCGACCGCATCCTCGACGTCCGCGTGCATGGCGAAGCGATGCCGCCGCTCAGCGAACGCGTTCGCCTGACGCTCGTCGATGGCGGGCACATGTTGCCCGTGACACAACCGGAAGCGACTCTGCAATGGTTACACGACGTCGTTGCACGAATGCCCGCGCAGCAAGCACCGCAATACGGCGTCGCCCAACCGATGGCACACTAGGGACTTTCCGATTTCGCGCGGCGGGTGCGCGCACGTCTCATGTCCGATCGTCCTGAAGTCCCCCGCGGGCCGTCCAGCTTGCGCATGGCCGCCAGTCTCGTCACGCTGCGCGAGCGCGCAAGCGGCATGGAAGTCTTGTTGCTCCGACGTGCCGTTCGGGCGAACGACCATAGCTCCGATGCGTACGTCTTCCCGGGCGGCGTTGTCGATGCGGCCGATGCTGCCGACGCATTCGGCCACGCCGCCTGCGACGGCCTCGACGACGCCACTGCGAGCCAGCGCCTGTCCCTCGCGCACGGCGGCCTCGATTACTACGTGGCCGCCATACGTGAATGCTTCGAGGAAACCGGCGTGTTGTTTGCCGACGATGTCTCGGGCATGCCGGTCGACGCAGCTCGCCTCGTCGCCATGCGCACGCAACGCGATGCGCTACATGAGGGACGGATCGATCTCGTCTCGCTGTGCCGATCGTTCGGCGTCAGGCTCACACCGGAACGTCTGCACTATCTGAGCCACTGGGTCACGCCTTTGGGTCTGCCGAAGCGCTTCGATACGCGGTTCTTTCTGACGATGCTGCCCGCGGGTCAACAGGTGGAAGTCGATCAGGTCGAGACGGCGGCGCACCGCTGGATGCGCCCCCAATATGCGCTCAAGCATGCCGATCAACTTCGGCTGTTGCCTCCCACACGCAAGCTGCTGCAATGGCTGGACGGTCACGGCACGGCGGATGCCGCCCTGGCCGCCGCCAGGGCGCTGGCGGCGGTGCCACGCATTCAGCCGCGACTGGCCACCGGCAAACGCGGCCGCTGGCCGGTCACGCCCGACGAGCCCGCGTGGGCCGAACTGACACTGACCGATCCCCATGAACTTGGCACCGGCAGCTACGACATCGTGCCTGGGCGTAGCGTGACGCTGATGCCGGGCGTGCTGCGTCTCACCGCCCCGAATCCCGGCATGATGACTGGCCCCGGCACGAACACGTACCTCCTGGGCGGTGGGCCCGACAATGCGTGGGCCGTCATCGATCCGGGCCCGGATGATCCGGCGCACGTCGACGCGATTCTGGCCGCGGCGCCCGGCACCATCCGGCAGATCTTCGTGACGCACACCCACCGCGATCATTCGCCGGGGGCGCGCCGACTAAAGGCGACGACGGGCGCAACGACCTACGGCATGCGCGCGCGTCACGACGAGGGGCAGGACGCGGCGTTCATCCCTGACGTGGCGCTCGCCGATGGCGATGGGGTGCCCTTGCCGGATGGCCGAATCTTGCGGGTCATTCATACGCCGGGGCATGCGGCCAATCATCTGTGCTTCGGACTGGACGACGCGTCGCTTGTCTTCACTGGCGATCACGTCATGCAGGGTTCGACGGTCGTCATCAACCCGCCTGACGGGCATATGGCGACCTATCTGGCGTCGCTCGAGAAGCTTGCGGCACTTGCGCCTGCGTGGCTCGCGCCGGGACACGGCTTCGTGATGGATCGGCCGGCGCAGCGGATTGCGCGGCTCATGGCGCATCGACTCGCGCGCGAATCGCGCACGCTCGAGGCGCTTGCGCAAATCGGCCCGGCCACGCTCGACATGCTCATTCCGGTGGTCTACGCCGACGTGCCCCTGGCACGTCACGCAGTGGCGCGACGCTCGCTGCAGGCGCATCTGGAGAAGCTGGCGGAGGATGGCCTCGCGGCGGTGTCGCCAGACGCGCGGTGGCGGCGTGTCGGAACGATGGCGGCAGGGTGACGCCTACTGGCGTGGGTCGACGTCAGTCGTAGGCGTCGCCGAGCAACTCGTCTACGATGCGTTCCCCCGCCTTGCGCCCGGCCATTTCGGCGTCGAGGCGATTGTCGCGATGCCCGTCGGGGGATCGCACTTCCGGCCCCTCCGGCTTGCCGTGCCGGATGACCTGGACCAGGGAGTCCCACGGTCCCGCGTACTCATTCTGAAAGGCCCGCACGCGAATCTGATAACCCGCGCGATAGTCGTAGACCTGCTCGTGCGATGCATAGCTCATGACGGACTCCGCTTGTCTTGAAAACGCCCTGCTCTGCTAAAAAGCGTAGCATCTTCGTCGTTCATCGGCCACACAAAGGCTTGGCTCCAAACGAGAGAACAATGCCGTGAGCCGGCGAAAAAAAACCCACCTGAGCGAGGTGGGTTTCAAAGCCGGGACGCATGGGGCACCATGACACGCCCGGGAAGACAGGGTCATGCGAACATGACGAGCCCATTATGGACGGACGTGCTCCCTCAGGGCGCGTGTGCCATGCTTGGAATTAGACATAGATCAAATGTTGCGATGTTGAGAGCGTCGTGTGGGGCGCGTCGGCGGATTGCGCAGGCAAAATGCGGGCTGCGCTGACGGCAGACATCGTCGATCGACCGGCGCCCGCTGTGCGCGACATTCGCCCAGGGGACGCAACTTCCGCCGGGCGGCGCATCGGCCACGGATCAACGAGATCATGGCGCGTTCATCGAATTCGGCTATGCTGACGACAAAACAAGCCGAGACGCTGGCATAACGACACGACATGGGGATGTCGCCCGAGGGAACGGGGTCGTATTGTCAAGCAACTGCGTCAGTAGGCGAAACATCATAATCAGTCACACGGCCATGCCCATTTCGGCAGTTTTTATCAGCATTGCGGTTCTGTCTTGCGTCATGAGCGTAGCCGTTCTGGGTTCGTTGTTCGGAACGAAAGTCCCGGGGGTACGCCTGTGGTGCTTGGCGAGCGCACTTCTGGCGATCGTGGCGGCGCTGCTCCTGACGGGAACCTCGGACATTGTCGTCGCGGTATCGAGCAGCGGGCTGCTCATCGCCTCGCTTATCGGCTTGCGCGGCTTCCGGCAATTCCTCAACGCCCGAGCCTCGTACGCCTGGGAGTATGTCGCGCTTGGCGTCATCCTCGTCATGCTGATCTATTGGACCTATATTTCGCCCCACGTCGACGCTCGCAGCACCATGATCTCGGGGTGTATTGCGTACGTCCGCTTCAGTATCGGCGGGGCGGTGCTGAAATACCGACCACGGGAACGCCCTAAATACGCGTATTACTTTGTGGCCATTGCGGCGATTCTCGGTGCCGTTGTGCATGCCGTTCGTGCCATTGCGTATGGATTGGGTCTGGCGCATGAATCCACGTTCCTGCAACCGACGCCGTTGAACGTCATGTTCCTGGGCATGGCGACGCTGACGTTGCCGTGTCTGTCGGTCGGCATGGTGCTGTTGGCGCACGACCGGCTGGCCGACCGCATGGAACGCCTGGCGACGTTCGACGACCTGACCGGCCTGCTCGCACGGCGAGCGTTCATCTCGCGTGCGGAGGCCATCGCCAGGGAGTGCGCCCACAAGCAGTCGACCTTTTCGATCGCGATTCTGGACATCGATAACTTCAAGAGCATCAATGACCGTTATGGGCACGCCGCGGGAGACCTTGCGCTTGCGCATGTGGCGTCGTTGATCGCCGGGGCGGTGCGCGCCACCGACATCGTCGGGCGCATTGGCGGCGAAGAGTTTGCGTTGTTGCTGCCGGGCGAAACCCGGGAGCATGCGGGACATCTCATCAATCGGTTGCGCGACATCGTGGCCTCCTCCGGCTCCTGTGTGCCCGGCAGGGAGGTGATGTCGACGCTTAGCGCGGGCGTCGATGCGTTTCGCGAGGGCGACACGTTGGCCTCCGTGATGGCGAGAGCCGACGCGGCGCTTTATGCCGCAAAGGCCAAGGGCAGGAATTGTGTCGTGGTCGCGCCCGCGATGGAGCCGCTGCCTATCGTTGTCGAGCACGGGAATGGCGCCGGCTTCGGCGGCAAGACCGCGAATGGCTGATGCTGGAGTAAAACTTTTGGAGAATTCCCGAATCGGGAGAGAAATGACGCGCGAAACGCTTTGAACTACAAGGGAATTTTGGGGTGACCGATGGGACTCGAACCCACGACGACTGGAATCACAATCCAGGACTCTACCAACTGAGCTACGGCCACCGCCGTGATCAGCAACATCACTTGCTTGCTGAACAGAAGCAAGATTATAGCGACGTTTTTATCGCGCTGCCAAGCACTATTTTCACTCAATCGAAATATTACTTCGCTGGCATGCACGATCGATGCGCGAGATCGTCATCTCACGCGGCGAGCGCTCTCAACGCAACGCCGCGCTTCGATGCCGGACGTCACGCCGTCGCGAGAGCCGCTACGCCATCGCGCTCCGAAAACGCCCCCGCACGCAACTGAGCACGCGCCTCTTCGAACGCGCCAATCCCCGCTTTGAGACGCTTCGGATCCGACAACACCCGGCGCCATCCCCGCGCGCCCGGTACACCGCGATACAGACCCAGCGCATGACGCGTGATCGCGCCGAGGTATTGGCCCTTCTCCACCTGCGCCGCCGCGTATTCGATCAATGCGTCTTCCACCGCCTCGCGCGATTTCACCGCAGATGTGTCGCCGTAGAACCGCGCATCCACTTCCGCAAGCACATAAGGATTGTGATACGCCTCGCGACCCAGCATCACGCCATCGACGTGCCGCAAATGCAGCTCGACTTCATCGAGCGTCTTCACGCCGCCGTTAATCAGAATCTCGAGATGCGGAAAGCTTTGCTTCAGACGATACGCATAGTCGTACTTGAGCGGCGGAATCTCGCGATTCTCTTTCGGGCTCAGCCCCTTGAGGATGGCATTACGCGCATGCACGATGAAGGTCGAGCAACCGGCTTGCGCAATGCTGCCAACGAAGTCCTCGACGAAGGAGAACGATTCGACGTCGTCGATCCCAATGCGATGCTTGACCGTCACCGGCACCTGCACCACATCGCGCATCGCCTTGACGCAATCGGCCACCAGCGCCGGCTCCGCCATCAGACATGCACCGAACGCGCCACGCTGTACACGCTCCGACGGGCAACCGCAGTTCAGGTTGATCTCGTCATACCCCCATTGCTCGCCGAGCTTCGCGGCCCGCGCAAGGTCCTGCGGCTCGCTTCCGCCCAATTGCAGCGCAACGGGATGCTCGACGGCATCGAAATCGAGATGGCGCGCAACGTCGCCATGCAACAGCGCACCGGTCGTGACCATCTCGGTATAGAGCCACGTGTGACGCGACAACTGACGATGAAAAACCCGGCAGTTCGAATCCGTCCAATCCATCATCGGCGCCACGCTGACGCGGCGGGCAGGCAAGTTCATGCAAATTCCTCGGCTACGGCAAACGTCGTCTCACTCCAGCAAGACGACGTCTCTTGATACGCAAAACATGAAGTATACGTCATGCCCCCATCGAGCGCCGGCGCGAGCGCGCCCCCTCGGCCCCGCGCCACATCAGTCCACGAGGGCATTCGCGCGAGGACTTCCCCACCACACGTCGACGCCCCAGGAGTACACTTTCGCCTTCCCGAACGTCACACCAATGCCGCACAAGGAGACGCCAGCATGGCACCGAAGGACTTGTTACGGGCACTCATCGTCGTACTCGCCTGGGGCGTGAACTTCGTCGTCATCAAGGTCGGGTTGCACGGCGTGCCGCCCATGCTGTTGGGTGCGCTGCGATTCCTGCTCGCGGCCTTCCCCGCGATCTTCTTTGTCAAACGTCCGCAAGTGCCATTGCGCTGGCTAATCGCCTACGGTGCGACGATCTCGTTCGGGCAATTCGCGCTCTTGTTCACTGCGATGTACGTTGGCATGCCCGCCGGCCTTGCCTCGCTCGTCCTTCAGGCACAGGCGTTCTTCACCTTGGGGCTCGCCGTGGCGTGTCTGGGCGAACGCTTCCGCGCGCAGAACGTGGCCGGCCTGCTGATCGCGGCGGCAGGCCTCGCCGTCATCGGCATGCAAGGCGGCGGCGCCATGACGCTGCTCGGCTTCGCGCTCACCCTCTGTGCCTCGCTTGCCTGGGCAACGGGCAACATCGTCACCAAAAAGATCGGCAATGTCGATCTCGTCGGCCTTGTGGTCTGGGCAAGCCTGATCCCGCCGATTCCGTTCGCGCTGCTGTCGTATTGGTTCGAAGGCCCGCAGCAAATCGCGAACTCACTCGCACATCTCTCGGCGGCGTCGATCTTCGCGGTCGCCTACCTGTCTTTCGTCGCGACGCTCGTCGGCTATTCGCTGTGGGGTCGTTTGATGACACGCTATCCGGCCAGTCAGGTCGCGCCGTTCTCGCTGCTTGTGCCGATCATCGGGCTCGCATCGGCGGCACTGCTGCTCGACGAGCAACTCACGGCGCCGCAAATTGCGGGCGCGGCGCTGGTCATGGCGGGCCTCGTGGTGAATGTATTCGGCGCAAAGCTCAAGCAACGCCTGCTGCCGACGTCGCAATAGCGCTCAATAGCGCGCTTCGGCGTGGAAGCGGGCGCGCCCGCTTCCGACCGGGACACGACGCGCGCACGACACCGGCGTGATGCCGCCGACACCCGCCGAGCCGAAACGCAAAAAGCCTGATTTCGTGAAGAAATCAGGCTTTCGAATTTGGTTGCGGGGACAGGATTTGAACCTGTGACCTTCGGGTTATGAGCCCGACGAGCTGCCAGACTGCTCCACCCCGCGTCTGAAGAATTGAAGTATATGACAATTGCCACCGCAGTGCAACATAACTCGTCGATTATTTTCCTCGTGACCACGCGGCCGCTAACGCCGGTTCGCCGCACGCGGCGGCAACCCGGGATATCCCGGCCCACCACGTGCGCCACCGCACAGCGTGCGTTGCCGATGATACACTCGCAGCAACCATGAACCGACGCCCTCCCATCCAATTCTGTTCCGCCTGCGGCCACTCGGTCGAGTCGCGCATTCCGCCCGGTGATAACCGCGAGCGACACGTGTGCACCCATTGCGGCACCATTCACTACGAGAACCCGCGCAACGTGCTTGGCACGGTGCCCGTGTGGGGCGATCAGGTGCTGCTGTGCAAGCGCGCAATCGAGCCGCGCCTGGGCTACTGGACACTGCCCGCCGGCTTCATGGAAATCGGAGAGACAACGGCACAGGCCGCCGCACGCGAAACGCTGGAAGAAGCCGGCGCAAATGTCGAGGTCGGCGCCCTGTTCTCGCTGCTCAACGTGCCGCATGTGAATCAGGTCCATATTTTCTATCTGGCGCAGATGCGCGAGCCGCAGTTCGCCGCCGGAGAAGAGAGCCTCGAAGTCGCCTTGTTCTCGGAGCACGAAATTCCCTGGGATGACATCGCCTTCCCGACGGTGGCGAAGACGCTGCGCTTCTTCTTCGAAGACCGTCGCGCAGGGGCCTTCGGCGTGCACCTCGAGGCCTCCCGCAACGGCGCTGCGGCGCCCGGCGTGCCGGTGCCGTCGCTGCCCGTCAATACGGCGCACACCGAGGATATCCTCACGCCGATGCTGCGTGTCTGAGCCGGCCTGCGCGGCCCATCGCACCACGTCACCCGACACGCCGGAACGCTGACATCGACATGGTCGTCTGGCTCGAAGCAAACGATTCCTTTCCCCCGGTGGACGAAGCGCTCGACGCATCGAGCGAGGCGCCGGGTTTGCTGGCGGCCGGCCTCGACCTCTCGCCGCAACGTCTGCTCGCCGCCTACCGGCAAGGCATCTTCCCGTGGTACTCGCAGGGTCAACCCGTGCTCTGGTGGAGCCCGGACCCGCGCATGGTGCTGCGTCCCGAGAATTTCGTCGTCAGCCACAACTTCCGCAAACTGTTGCGTCGCGTGCTGCGCGACGACGCCTGGGAAATCCGTCTCGACGCCGACTTTGCCACCGTCATGCAAGCCTGCGCACAAGCCCCCCGGCGCGCGCAGGACGGCACATGGATCACGCCTGCGATCATTGCCGCCTATCGCGCACTGCACGACGCCGGGCTCGCCCACAGCGTGGAAACCTTCTACGAGGGTGAGCGCGTCGGCGGTCTTTACGGCGTGGCGCTCGGACGCATGTTCTATGGCGAATCGATGTTCGCCCGCCGCACTGATGCGTCGAAAATCGCCCTCGCCGCGCTCGTCGCGTTTGCACGCGCACACGCAATAGAGGTGATAGACTGCCAGCAAAGTACCGCTCATCTGGCGTCGCTCGGTGGCAGCGAAATTCCCCGTCAGGCATTTCTGACGCATGTGCAGAAGGCGGTCGTGGCGCCCGCCCCGGTCTGGCGTCTGGATAAGCAAGTGCTCAGCACGCTGGCCTACGGTAACGCAGCAGACAAGGCTCACGAGGTTTCCCAGTGACCCATCCGAACGAACTGCCGCTCTCCCCGCTGTCTGCCCTTCAGTTCTACGCAACGGCGCCCTACCCCTGCAGCTACCTCGACAATCACACGGCACGCTCGCAGGTCGCCACGCCCAGCCATCTGATCAACTCGGACGTCTACAGCGAACTCGTTCGCGCCGGGTTTCGCCGCAGCGGCGTGTTCACGTACCGCCCGTATTGCGACGGCTGCCGCGCGTGTGTGCCCGTGCGCGTACCGATCGCGCGCTTCGCGCCGAACCGCACACAACGTCGCATCTGGCGCCGCCACGCCGGCCTCGCGGTCAACGTCTCCGGGTTGCATTACACGGAAGAGCATTACCAGCTCTACATGCGCTACCAGTCGCAACGTCATGCAGGCGGCGGCATGGACCACGACAGCCGCGAGCAGTATGAGCAGTTTCTGCTGCAAAGCCGCGTGAACTCCCGACTGGTGGAATTTCGCGAGCCGCCCGGCCATCAGGGTGCAGGCACGTTGCGCATGATCAGCATGGTCGACATCCTGAGCGACGGCCTGTCGTCGGTCTACACGTTCTTCGATCCCGACATCGAAGGCGCGTCGTACGGCACGTACAACATTCTTTGGCAGATCGAGCAGGCGCGCGCGCTCGGACTGCCGCACGTCTATCTCGGCTACTGGATTCAGGCAAGCCGCAAGATGGTCTACAAGGCGAACTTCCGCCCCCTGCAAGGCCTGCTCGACGGCCAATGGCAAGACATGCCGGAAGCCATGCTCGACGCCGCCGGCGAGTAACGTCGACACTGTGCTCCGTGGTGCTGTCAGGCGTGCGATTCGCGGGGCGGCCACCCGTGCGCACCGCGCTCATTCCCTTGCCACCGCGCCGCCATTCAGGAGTACGCAGAGCGTAGAAAATTGACGCGCTCGGCGACCGGGATACCGGTAAAATGGCGACTTTCCGATTCTGCCGAACCCGACATCGTGCTTGCGCCCCTCTATCCTCTGGCCCGTCGCGCCCTGTTCTGTCTTGATGCCGAACAAGCCCACCATTTGACGCTGGCCACGCTGCGCAGTGCTGCCTCGCTCGGCCTGGCCGGTCTCATCGGTCAGACGCTGCCCGAAGATCCACGCACGGTCATGGGCATCCGCTTCCCGAATCCCGTGGGCCTCGCCGCAGGCCTCGACAAGGACGGGAGCTGCATCGACGGCCTCGCCGCACTAGGCTTCGGCTTCGTGGAAGTCGGCACGGTCACGCCGCGTCCGCAGCCGGGTAATCCGAAGCCGCGCATCTTCCGCCTGCCGCAAGCCGAAGCGATCATCAACCGCATGGGCTTCAACAACGGCGGTGTCGAGCAGTTTCTTCAGAACGTGCAGTCGGCGCACTACAAGGGGCCGCTGGGCCTGAACATCGGCAAGAACGCCGACACGCCGATCGAGCGCGCGGTCGACGACTACCTCATCTGCCTCGAGAAGGTGTACCCGTACGCCACCTATGTGACGGTCAACATCTCGTCGCCCAATACGAAAAACCTGCGCCAGTTGCAAGGCGGCGACGAACTCGACGCCCTGCTCGGCAAGCTCAAGGACAAGCAACGCGCGCTGTCCGACCGCCACGGCAAATACGTGCCCATCGCCCTCAAGATAGCGCCGGATCTCGACGACGAGCAGATCAAGGTCATCGCGGGCACACTCACGCGCCATGGTTTCGACGGCGTGATCGCCACCAATACAACGCTCTCGCGCGAGGCGGTAGCGGGCCTGCCCTACGCCAACGAAACCGGCGGCCTGTCGGGGCGGCCCGTGTTCGAAGCCTCGAATCGCGTGATCCGCGCACTGGCCGCCGAGCTGGGCGGCGCCCTGCCGATCATCGGCGTGGGCGGCATCCTGTCAGGCGCCGACGCGCAGGCCAAGCTCGATGCCGGGGCCAGTTTGGTACAAATCTACAGCGGGCTGATTTACCGCGGCCCCGAGCTGGTGCGAGAATGCGTGCAAGCGCTGCGTACGGCCTGATCGGCCGCGCGTCGCGCCCCCTTTATTTGACACAGGGAGACCTCAATATCATGAAAAACTGGCTCAAGTCGCTGTGCCTCGTACCGCTGACCGCCGTTGCGCTGCTGGGCGCCGCGCCCGCGCGCGCCGCCGATCTGCTCGACACGGTGAAATCGGCGGGCGTACTGAAAATCGGGATCGAAGGGACTTATCCGCCGTTCAACTATCGCGCGGCCGATGGCCAGCTCGAAGGCTTCGATGTCGACGTCGCCAAGGCCGTTGCCGAACGTCTCGGCGTAAAGCCGGTGTTCGTGACGACGGAATGGAGCGGCATCATCGGCGGTCTCGTGGCCGGTAAATTCGACGTCATCGTCAATCAGGTGGCCATCACCGACGAACGCAAGCGCTCGCTCGACTTCAGCCAGCCGTACACCTTCTCGGCCGCGCAGCTCATTCAGCGCAAGGACGACAAACGCGAGTTCAATTCGCTCGACGCCCTCAAGGGCCACAAGCTCGGCGTGAGTCTCGGCAGCAACTACGACAAGCTCGCGAAGGCGGTGCCGGGCATCGACGTGCGCACCTATCCGGGCGCGCCGGAGTACTTGCGCGATCTCGCCGCCGGGCGCATCGACGCGGCGCTCAACGATCGCCTGATGCTCGCCTATCTGATCAAGACGTCGAACCTGCCGCTGCGTGCGGGTGCCGTGTTGCAAGGCGCCAGCGAGTCGGTGGGCATTCCGTTCCGCAAGGGCAACCCCAAGTTCGCGAAGGCCATCGACGATGCCCTCACGGGCATGAAGCAGGACGGCTCGCTCGGCAAGCTCGCGCTGAAGTGGTTCGGCGAGGACACCTCCAAGCCGGCGAAGTAACCCGCAAGCCGCGCGCGACACACTTCGGTCGCATCACGGCCGGCACCACGCAAACCACGCGGGTGCCGGCCGTCGTCGTTCCGGCCCACGTTCCCCCCAGACACCCCCCTCATGAATCCATTCGAACTCGCCGCCCAATCCATGCCAGTGCTGCTGCAAGGCACCGTGCTCACGATCAAGTTCGCCTTGATGTCGATGGTGTTCGGCCTGGCGATCGGCGTGATCGTGGCGATCATGGGTATCGGCAACGTCCGCGTGCTGCGCGGCATCGCCCGCACCTATGTCAGCATCATGCGCGGCACCCCGCTGCTGGTGCAGATCTTCGTGATCTACTACGGCCTGCCGGGCGTAGGCATCGCGCTCGATCCGACACCCGCCGGTGTGCTCACGCTCAGCCTGAACGTCGGCGCCTATCTGTCGGAGAGCATGCGTGGCGCCCTCGAAGGCATGCCGCGCGGACAATGGCTCGCGGCCTACAGCCTCGGCCTGTCCTATTGGCAGACGCTGCGTTACGTCATCGCCCCGCAAGCCCTGCGCATCGCTGTGCCGAGTCTCGGCAACAGCCTCATCAGCCTGATCAAGGACACATCGCTGGTCTCGGTCATCACCGTGACCGAGTTGCTGCGCTCCGCGCAGGAGGTCATTGCAACGACCTACCAGCCGCTGCCGCTCTATCTCGCCTGCGCCGCCATCTACTGGGTGCTGTCGACCGGGTTGTCGGCACTGCAGCGACGCATCGAGAAACGCCTGGCGTTGCCCGCCAGAACCTGACGAGCGCGCCAACAAAAAAGCCGGGCCCCGGATGCCAACGGCAGACATTCGGGGCCCGGCTCTTGCTTTGAACGCCGGTACGTCAAGGCCACCGGTCGTTCCACATCGCTGAACGCTTAACCGCTTACCGCGGCGCGCGACGCTCGCGATACATCGTGCGGAACGTCTTGCCATTCGGGGCAGGCATTTCCCGCGTGTCGCTCCATCCTGCGGCGAGCGGCAGCTTCGAGAGGCTGCCACGCTCGCGCCCCATCCAATGGAGCACACGCGCACCCAGGCCGGCAAGCGCGGCATACAGACGAGGGCGACGCGCCGCAAACGCCCACGCGGCGAGCGCCGTGCGCTCCTGCCACGGCCGCAGGCCGCGATCGACCTGGCGCTCGCGCAGCTTGCGAAGCAGATCGGAAATCGGAATGCCCACGGGGCAGACGCGATTGCACTCCCCGCACAACGTGGCGGCCTGCGGCAGATCGAGGGTCTTCTCCAGGCCGACATAGCTCGGCGTGAGCACCGACCCCATCGGCCCCGGATACACCCAACCGTAGGCGTGCCCGCCGATCTTCTGATAGACGGGACAATGATTCATGCAAGCGCCGCAACGGATACAACGCAGCATGTCCTGAAACGCGCCGCCGATCAGTCCCGAGCGGCCACCGTCGACCAGCACGAAGTACATATGGTCAGGGCCATCGAGTTCACCCTCGACGCGCGTACCGGTCAGCAGCGAGAAGTAGTTCGACGTGCCCTGCCCGGTCGCGGAGCGCGGCAACAGACGCATGGCCGTCGCCAGATCCTCGAGCGTGGGCAACACCTTCTCGATACCGGTCACGGCCACATGCACGCGCGGCATGATCGTGCACATGCCCTCGTTGCCTTCGTTCGTCACCACGGCCACGGAGCCGGTTTCGGCGACGAGAAAATTGCCGCCGGTCACGCCCATGTCCGCCGAGAGAAACTGCGGACGCAGCATCTCGCGCGCTTCGCGTGTCATCGCCGGAATGTCGGTCAGACGCGGCTTATGGTGAACGCGAGCGAACAGGTCGGCAACCTCGTCCTTGTCCTTGTGCACGACCGGCGCAATGATGTGCGACGGCGGTTCGTTGTCGTTGATCTGCAGGATGTATTCGCCCAGATCGGTCTCGACCGATTGCACACCCATGTCGGCGAGCACCTTGTTGAGCTGCAATTCCTCCGTGACCATCGATTTCGACTTGATCACCTTCTTGACGTCGTGCTTGCGGGCGATTTCGGCAATCAGGCGGGCAGCGTCCTGCGTCGATTCGGCGAACAACACCGTGGCGCCACGTCGCGTGGCCTCGCGCTCGAAAATCTCCAGCCAGACATCGAGCGTCTCGAGCCCGCGATTACGACGTGCCTTGAGCGCCTCGCGCGTGGCCTCGAAGTCGATTTCCTCGATGGCCGTGGCGCGCGCCGTCACGAACTTGGTCGAGAGTTTCCGGAGGTTGGCCTGCAGACGCTGGTCCGCGAGCTTTTGCCCGGCGCGCGCCTTGAATTGCATCGATTGAACTTGCATCGCGACTCACTGGAGGTGATGGCCGCCGGTGTGCGTCATCGCACACACGGGCGTGAAGGTCGGGAGGACAGCGGCGAGCTCACACATCGCCCGCGAGCACCTGGGCAATGTGAAGCACGCGCGTCTTCGTGTCGCCGGTGCGGCGCAGACGTCCTTCGATGTTGAGCATGCATCCGAGGTCGCCCAGCACGACCGCTGGCGCCCCGCTCGCGGCGATGTTCGCGCACTTCTCGTCGACGATGGCCGTCGAGATGTTGCCGTACTTGAGCGCGAAGGTGCCTCCAAAACCGCAACAAGCCTGGCAGTCCTTCATTTCCGTCATCTTGACGCCCGGCATTTTCGCGAGCAATGCGCGCGGCTGCGTCTTGACGCCCAGCTCACGCAACCCCGAGCATGAATCGTGATAGGTCACTTCGCCGTTGTAATCGCCGGGCACGGTATCGATGTGCAGCACATTGACGAGAAAATCGGTCAGCTCGAACACGCGCGGGCGCAGTCGCTCGTAGCGGCCCATGAGTTCGGGGTCGTCGGCGAAGAGGTCGCCGTAGTGCGCCTTGACCATGCCACCGCACGATCCCGACGGCACGACGACGTAGTCGAACGATTCGAACTCCTCGAGGAACTTCTGAGCGAGATCGCGGGCGATGGCCCGTTCGCCCGAGTTATAGCCAGGCTGACCACAGCAGGTCTGGGAATCGGGAATCACGACCTCGCAGCCCGCCGTCTCCAGCAGCTTGAGCGTCGAGAAGCCGATCTCCGGACGCATCAGGTCGATCAGACACGTGACAAAGAGTCCGACGCGCATTGGGGGAATCCTCTTTCCGGGAATAATGCGCCATTATAAGTCGCTGGGCCGGTCTGGCCCAGCGTGGATTCCCGCATATCGCGCCGTCGCTTACGCCATCCGGGGGGCGGCGTCGCTCAACGCGCTCAACGAGTTTGTCCGCGTCAGCCCGCGTCGCTCGGCGCGGGGCGCCGCTGGAGGATAGGGCATGAGTGCCAGGCGCGCCGCCATCATCTCCTGCACCCGCGTCAACCGCTGCAAGTCTTTTCTGAAGCTTTCAAATTTCGCGTCAGTGTTCGCGAACCCTGCGGCGACTTCCGACGACAGGGTGTCCAATCGATTCGTGAGGGTATCGACTTGACCGGTGACGCCATCGAGCCGAGTGCTGAGGCCGCCGACTTGATCGGTGAGCTTTCCGAATCGATCGGTCAGGCTGCCGACTTGACCGGCGAGGTTATCGACTTGATCGGTGAGCTTTCCGAATCGATCGGTGAGGTTATCGACTTGACCGGTGAGCTTACCGGCTTGATCGGTGAAGCGGGACGCTTGCGTGGTGAAACCGTCGAACCGATGGGTGAGGGTGTCCACTTGACAGGTGATCCCATCCAATCGACCATCCATTCGATTCGCCACGGTTGCCATTTGTTTCGAAAGGCTCCCTGCCCGGCTGTCCAGCGAGTCCACGTGATCGTTTACCTGGCCCAGGCCACTCTTGATGCCCGTCAACAGATTCCACACCATATCTTCACGCTCGAGCGCGGCACGCCGATCGGCCACGTCCAAATACGTTCTCATCATAGTCCCCTCCGTTTCAATAAATTGCTTGGTGCTTGCCAACAGACTTTCTACCGACTTCCATCCTCGCTCACGATCGAACCCACGAATACTTCCCAGGCTGACCCCGCGGATCACCAGCGTCATCGCCGTCGCCACGACGCCGAGAAGACCGCCCGACAAAAACAATCCCGCCACCGCCACGGCGGCCGCCGCGGAGTATAGGGAAGACGTAATGACAACGCGCTTGCCGAAGTGCTTCCGTTCCGGCCACACCTCCTTGGTGGCCAGTGCGATCGACTCACGCACGCCAGCCAGACATCGCTCGATCTCGGCGACGCCATCGGCGCGCTCGGTCGACTGGCTCTGGCTCGCCGTCCTCTGGATAGCGCGGTCGTCAAAGGTTGCCCCGCTGGACGCCACCGAGCGCTGCGCCGTGGCGAGACATTTCGCCAGGATTTCCTGCTCCTTGCCCAGCGCCTCCGTCAAATGTCCCAGAATCGCCGAGAACCGCCTCGCCGACGGGGTAAGACTGTCGACATCGTGATCATTCAACTGCTCGCCGACCTGGCAGTACGGCCCCGATCGGCTCGCGTTGCCGACATATCGATAGACCCCGTCCCACAGCCCTCCGCCCCAGTACCCCGACGTCGCCTTCTTGTAAGTCGAGTAGAACGTGTTTTCCAATCGGGAAAGCGCGCCGCAGTCCAATCCCAGTTGCGCCTTCGCGTTGGCGATCTGCCGAAACTGACCGACGATGTCCGCATGCTTGTCGGCAATCGACTTTCCGTAAGTGACGGCCTCCCGGCGATGCGCGCCCTTTGGCTGCGGCCAACTCCCTGCCCCCGGCGCAAATCCGTACCTGTACATTCCCCGAACCTCCTTGAGCGTGTCGATCTCGTCTTTCAACCCAGCCGGACACTGAATGAAATGACAAGGCCATGCTAGTCGTCTGGACGAGAGACCACTTTCGGTTTCAGTCAGCCGAGACTGCGGCAACGACGCTCTCCTGTGGCACGCCCACTTTTCGCAGAAGTCCTCTACAGTAAGGGTGCGAATTTTTCACAATATGATATAGAATCACCCCTATACGAAACTCGGCCCTCCCCCATGAAAGACGAAGGTAGTCAAAGTACGGAGTCGCGCACGTCCATCCAGGTCATCGAGCGCATGATGCGTCTGCTCGATGCCCTTGCCGCCCATGCCGACCCCGTCAGCCTCAAGGAATTGGCGCAGTCCACGGAACTGCATCCGTCCACGGCGCACCGCATCCTGAACGACATGGTCGCCTGCCGCTTTGTCGACCGCTGTGATCCAGGCACCTATCGTCTGGGCATGCGCCTGCTCGAACTCGGCAACCTGGTCAAGGCACGGTTGTCGGTGCGCGATGCCGCCCTCGCGCCCATGCGCGGCCTGCACCGGATGACCGGCCAGACTGTCAACCTGTCGGTGCGCCAGGGCGATGAAATCGTCTATATCGAGCGGGCCTACAGCGAGCGTTCGGGGATGCAGGTGGTACGCGCCATCGGTGGCCATGCGCCCTTGCACCTGACATCGGTCGGCAAGCTCTTCCTCGCGGCGGACGAAGCTGCGCGCGTGCGCGCGTATGCCACGCGCACCGGCCTGTCGGGGCACACCCGCAACAGCATCACCGATCTGCAAAAACTCGAGCGCGAGCTGAGCCACGTGCGCAAGTCCGGCTATGCCCGCGACAACGAGGAACTCGAACTGGGGGTTCGCTGCATTGCGGCGGGCATCTACGACGACAGCGGCAAGCTCGTGGCCGGACTCTCGCTGTCGGCACCCGCCGACCGTTTGCAGGACGCGTGGCTCGCAAATCTGAACGAGACGGCGCTGCAGATTTCCGCGTCACTCGGCTTTCACGCGCCTAACCCCGCTGTCGGCAGCAACGTGTCGCATGTGGCGACAGCCGAATAGCCCAAGCCGACATCGCGCTTCGCGAATCCGGTTGCGGAATACAAAAGGCGCTCCCGAGGGAGCGCCTTTTGTTTGGCAACGGTTGGGGCGATTTACAGCGCGTGTTCGCTGTTGGTCGCGACTTGTGCCGTCGGCGCCGTACCCGCCGTGCGTTGCGGCGTAGCGCCGCCCCCTTCGAGCAGCCACTTGCGAACGCGCGTGGCGTCGGCGAAGCGCGAGTACTTGCCGGTTGAATCGAGCAGAATCATGATCACCGGACGGCCATCGACGTTGGCTTGCATCACGAGGCATTGCCCCGCTTCGTTGATGTAGCCCGTCTTCTGCAGACCGATTTCCCAGCCCGGGTGTCCGATCAGGTGATTCGTGCTGACATAGTGCAACTCGCGACGGCCGGTATTGACGTCGTAATTGCTGTCCGTCGAGAAACGGCGAATCATCGGATACTGATAAGCGGCCTTGACCATCTTCACCAGATCACGTGCGCTCGACACATTCTGGCTCGACAGGCCCGTTGGATCGTTGAAGTGCGTGTCGTTCATACCGAGCTGCTTCGCCTTGCGGTTCATCGCCGCGAGGAACGCCGGACGACCGCCCGGGAAGTAACGCGACAGCGCAGCGGCCGCGCGATTCTCCGACGACATCAGCGCAATATGCAGCATGTCTTCACGCGACAGACGCGACCCCACCGACAGACGCGAGCCCGTACCCTTCTCGTAATCGCGATCTTCGTCCGTCACTTCCATCATGTCCGTCATCGGCACGCCCGCGTCGAGCGACACCATCGCGGTCATCAGCTTCGAGATCGACGCGATCGGCAACACGGCTTGCGAGTTCTTGTCGAACAGCGATTCGCCGGTGCGCTCATCGACGACATAGGCCACCGAGGAACGCAGCGCCAGCGCGTCAGGGGATTCATGCAGGCCGAATGCGCGCCCGGCGGACAGCCGATCCTGCGCCTGCGGCGTGAAGTTGACGGTGCGATACGACGTCACGACACGACGTTTGCCGTGTTGGTAGACGACGTGTTTGATGGCAACACGCTTGGTCGCCGAGTCTACTTCGACGGC
Organism: Pandoraea cepalis; assembly: GCF_902459665.1. Taxonomy (GTDB): domain Bacteria; phylum Pseudomonadota; class Gammaproteobacteria; order Burkholderiales; family Burkholderiaceae; genus Pandoraea; species Pandoraea cepalis. Next base: position 38,944 of record NZ_CABPSL010000020.1, read on the forward strand.
AGCCAGTTTGCGCGCCTTGGCGCCGGCCTTCTCGCGCGAGGCGGTATTGGCAACGGCACGTTTGGCACCGGAATGGGACGCAGCGACGGATTTCGTCGCCTTGGAGTTGGCACACGCACGCTTCTGGGCGGCCGTCTTGGCTGCCTTGGACGAGCATACGCTCGTCTTACCGGCAGCTTGAACGACGGCTGGGGCACCGGCGGCGAGCGAGATCGCCACGACGGCAGCACCCCAGAGGCGGGAGCGGCACAGACGCGCAAGGGTGGTGATCGCGAACATAGATTGGGGGTAGCGTAAGGTTGACAGGCAACGAGTTTGGAAGAAGTTTAGTAACTTCCCAAAAAATAAGCAATATGAACGACTTAGCTGAAATACTTAAACCGGCATCTGGCAGTTTTGTGCGGCGCAATCCGCCAAACTGCACATTCGCAACAAATTGCCAAATAACGCCAACATTCAGAGACGATTCAGCTTAGGAAATGCGCCCACTCAGCCAGCGGCGCACGGTCGGTGACAAGCTGGTTTTCGATGGCCTCCGGATCCGCATACCCCAATGCCATGCCGCACACCACCATTCGGGTCTCGGGCAGGCGCAGTTCCGCCGCAATTACCTGGTGAAACGTGGCGAACGCGGCCTGCGGGCAAGTGTCGAGGCCTCGCGCCCGCGCCGCGACCATCACGCTCTGCAGGAACATGCCGTAGTCCAACCAACTCCCCTGCTCCAGGTGTCGATCGATCGTGAAGATCAGTCCGACCGGCGCATCGAAGAAACAGAAGTTGCGCGCGTGCTGCCCCTGCATGCGGTCTTTGTCGGCGCGGCCAATACCCAGCAGTCCATACAAATCCCAACCGACCTTGCGCCGCCGCGCCTGGTAAGGTTCCGTCCACTCGCGCGGGTAGTAGGCGTACTCCTCCTGATGCATCAGGCGCTGCGCCGGGTCGTTGAACGCCTCCAGCAGGCGCGACGTCAACGACGTCAGCGCCTGGCCGGTCAATACATACGTTTGCCAAGGCTGAATGTTGCTGCCCGACGGCGCACGCGAGGCCACGCCAAGAATGTCCGCCACCGTTGCCTGCGGCACCGGCGTGGGCAAGTACGCCCGAATCGATCGCCGGCTGCGGATGGCCTCGTCGACATAGGCCACACGCTGCTCGGCGTCATTGCCGATCGTCGGGCGACGCGCCCCCTCCCCCGTGCCCGGCTGCGCATGCAAGTCGGCTGCCTCGGCGGCGTTCTGCTCCACGGGCTGTGCGGCGTCCTGGTGCGGGTGTTGCTGTAGGTGTTTCATAAGTCAGGCTCACGGCAAACGAAGGGAGAAATGCGTCGCCCGGCTCATGGCGACGACGCGGCCGGCACCGCCCGCCGCTCGATGACAAGCGCAACGCCAAGCGCCGCGACGACCATCCCGGCGGCACTCAGCGGGGACAACGTCTCGCCGAACAGCAACCAGGCCATGACCGCCGTCGTCGGTGGCGTCAGATACATCAGGCTGGATACCTTGGTCGCGGCACCCTGTCGAATCAGCAGAAACAGCAAGGAGATGGCACCGATCGACAACGCCAGCACCGACCATACCAGCGCACCGATCATTGGCGCGTTCCAGCGCACTTGCATCGTCTCGAGCATCCACGCGGCGGGCAGCGTTACCGCAAACGCCGCACCGAACTGCACGAGCGTGCCGACACGCAAATCGAAATGGGCGCAAAACCGTTTTTGATAGAGCGTGCCCGCCGTGATCGCGAGCAGGCTCAACACGCACAATGCCACCGGACCCGCACCGATGCCGCGAACGCCAACCTTGTTGGCCACCACCAGCCCGACGCCGGCGAATCCGCACAGCAGCCCCAACCATTGCCGGCGCGAGACCGGCTCACCGACCACACGTGCGAAGAGCGCCGTCAACAACGGCTGGATGCCGACGACCAGCGCGGCCAGCCCGGCGGGCGCGCCGTGCTTGATCGCTGCCCAGACGCCGCCGAGGTACACCGCCTGGATCAGCGTGCCGGACACGGCAAGATGCGCAATGAGCGGCCAGTCGATGCGCCCGATCGCGCCGGCCGGTACCGTCCGGCCCTCCACCGCGCGCCGCCTCGGCCATGACATGCCCGTCAACCAGGCGATGGGAAGCATGACCAGCAGCGTGCCGCCGAAGCGCAGCGCTAGAAAGGTGAGCGGCTCGGCATTCGGCATGCCGTATTTGGCGACAATAAAACCGGTGCTCCAGATCAACACGAACCACCACGGCATGGCCGCGCGCCAGATCGCCGCACGTTCGGTGCCGGCCATCTCGCGACCATGCGGCGCATTCGCGGGCGAAGGTGACACGGTGCGATGCTCGCTCATACGAGAGCACCTTCTGCCGGCGCAGGGTGCCGACGGCGGACCGCCTGCTGGAACTGATCGGCGAGGCGGATCGTCGCAAAATGCGCGGCGACCGTCTGTTCGATGTCGCGGCCGTAGCCGCCTGCCATTGCGATAGCCACCGGCAGCCCGCGCTCTGCGCAGGCCGTCAGCACCCGACGGTCGCGCGCGAGCAAGCCGTCATGCGTCAATGCCAGCCGGCCAAGCCGGTCATTCGCCAGCGGATCGGCGCCCGCGAGATAAATCGCAAGGGTCGGGGTGAATTGCGCGAAGAGATCGGTCAGTGCGTGGCCGAGCGCGACCAGGTAATCGTCGTCGCCGCAGCCGTCGGGCAATGCCACGTCGAGGTCACCGCGCGCCTTGTGAAACGGGTAGTTGTGCTCGCCGTGCAGCGACAGCGTGAACACGCTCGGGTCGTGCTCGAAAATGGCCGCCGTGCCGTTGCCCTGATGCACGTCGAGATCGATGATCGCCACACGCGTGCCCGGGCCGAGTTCGGCCTGCATCGTGCGCGCCGCGACCGCCGCGTCGTTGAACACGCAGAAGCCTTCGCCGCGGTCGGCATACGCGTGATGTGTCCCCCCAGCGAGATTCGCAGCCACGCCATCGGTCAGCGCGGCCCGACAGGCGGCCACCGTCGCCCCCGCCGACCGGCGCGAGCGCTCGACCATTTGCGGTGACCATGGGAATCCGATCGTACGCTGCTCTTTGGGATCCAACTGACCGGCGCTCACTCGCGCCACGTACGCCGGCGAGTGGACGCGACCGAGCATCACGTCGTCCGCGGACAATGCCTCGGCAAGCGCAACGTGCGGCAACTCCCCCGCCACACGCTCGCGCAGACGGGCATACTTTTCCATCGGAAACCGATGCCCGGGTGGCAACGGCAGCACGAAATGATCGCTGTAGAACGCTTGCATCGACACGAATGGCCGGCAGTGGCGGCACGCAAAAGGGCGTTGAACGACATCGGCACAGGCGCATGGACCACGCGAGCCACGCTCGGTAAGGCAGCGAGCCGTTGACCGCGAAGATGTCTCGCCAGTGCCGGAACTCGACGATAGTAACATCGGCGCACGGGGTGCGCCGGGTGCCAAAACGGTGCGGAGCCGCACCAATGAAGCGTTTCCGGACGGTGCCCACCATTCGCCGCAACGCGGTGTCACATGTTAGTCATGGGATCCCAACCGGTTGATTTTGTAAGCTTTTATTGAATTGTTGCAGCGCACAAAAAAGACTTGACAGCGACAAAAATATCTCTACACTTGCAATTGTGCGATGCACAAAAGAAATCGCACCCCCATTTAGAGGCCCCAACCGTGTTTTCACCAGGATAAGGTGAGAACTCATTAGCGAACACGGAGTGGGTCGATACGTTGTGTATGACACCATCATAGGAGAACGCCATGTCGTTTCTGACCCCCGAGCAATTCGCCGCCGCCCACAAAGCCAATCTCGAAACCCTTTTTGGCCTGACCAACAAGGCGTTCGAAGGCATGGAAAAGCTCGTTGAGCTGAACCTGCAAGCCGTCAAGGCATCGCTGGCCGAGTCCGCCTCGACCGCGCAGAAGGCCTTCGCAGTGAAAGACGCGCAAGAGTTGCTCGCCCTGCAAGCCAACCTCGTCCAGCCCGCCGCCGAAAAGGCGATCGCGTATGGCCGCCACCTGTACGAAATCGCTTCGTCGACGCAAGCCGAAGTGACGAAGGTGGCCGAAGCCCAACTGGCGGAAAGCTCGCAGAACGTGCAAGCCCTGTTCGACAATCTGGCCAAGAACGCCCCGGCCGGTTCGGAGTCTGCCGTTGCACTGGCCAAGTCGGCCATGTCGGCAGCCAACAGCGCGTTCGACAGCGTGCAGAAGGCCACCAAGCAAGCCGTTGAAATCGCCGAGACGAACTTCGCTGCCGCGACCAGCGTCGCGACGAAGGCTGCTGCTCAGGCTTCGCGTGCTGCCTCCAGCGCCAAGAAGTAATCGATAGCGTCTCGCGACGCTAGCGTTCGAACCCGGCCTCGTGCCGGGTTTTTCGTTTTTGGGGCGAACGGCGACGTCGACGCCATAGAAAAAACCGCCATCTCGGAGCGAAATGGCGGTTTTTTTGGCACCCGACCTCGCCCCGAATGCGGCGCGTCGGACATCGGTCACGTCATGCATGTCCGGCGCGCGCCCCCCAGAATCATCCGAGGCGCACACCAGACACCGACGCGCTTTACTTCTTGCGGGCCGGCGGAACGTCGGTGCAAACGCCTTCGTAAATCTCCGCCGCCATACCGACCGATTCGGCCAGCGTCGGGTGCGGGTGAATCGTCTTCCCGATATCGACGGCATCCGCGCCCATCTCGACGGCCAGGCAAAGTTCGCCGATCAGATCGCCGGCGTGCGTGCCGACGATGGCACCGCCAACGATGCGATGCGTTTCTTCATCGAACAGCACCTTGGTGAAGCCTTCGTCACGGCCGTTCGCGATCGCGCGACCCGATGCCGCCCACGGGAACACGGCCTTGCCGTACTTCACCCCTTCGGCCTTCAACTGGTCTTCCGTCTTGCCGGCCCAAGCCACTTCCGGATCGGTGTAGGCGACCGACGGAATCTGGATGGCGTCGAAATAAGCTTTCTCGCCTGCCGCCGCTTCCGCCGCGACGTGGGCTTCATGCACGGCCTTGTGGGCCAGCATCGGCTGACCGACGATATCGCCGATCGCGAAGATGTGCGGCACGTTGGTCCGCATCTGCCTGTCGACATCGATGAACCCGCGATCGCCCACGGCGACGCCCGCGTTCTCGGCGCCGATCTTCTTGCCGTTCGGGCTGCGGCCCACGGCGACCAGCACGAGGTCGTAACGCTGGGGCTCCGCCGGTGCCGCCTCGCCCTCGAACTTCACGTAGATGCCATCGGCCTTGGCCTCGGCACCCACGGTCTTGGTCTTGAGCATGACGCGGCCGAAGCGCTTCGTGTTCATCTTCTCCCAGACCTTGACCAGATCGCGGTCGGCGCCTTGCATCAGGCCGTCGAGCATTTCCACGACATCGATCTCGGTGCCCAGGGCGCTATACACCGTCGCCATTTCCAGACCGATGATGCCGCCACCGATCACGAGCATCTTCTTCGGCAGTTGACGCAACTCGAGGGCGCCGGTCGAATCGACGATGCGCGGGTCCTCCGGCAGGAACGGCAACTTCACCGCCTGCGAACCCGCGGCGATGATGGCCTGCGCGAACTTCACGGTGCGCTTGCTGCCGTCTTGCGCGACGACTTCGATGTGATTCGGGTCGAGGAACGTGCCGACGCCGCGCACGACTTCCACCTTGCGCATCTTGGCCATGCCGGCCAGACCGCCCGTGAGCTTGCCGACCACGCTTTCCTTGTAGGCGCGCAGCTTGTCGAGATCGATCTCGGGTTTCGCGAACGAAATGCCGTGATGACCGAGCGTCTGGGCCTCTTCGAGAACGGCCGCCGTATGGAGCAGCGCCTTCGACGGGATGCAACCGACGTTCAGGCACACGCCGCCGAGGGTCGCATAGCGCTCGACGAGCACGGTCTTGCGGCCCAGGTCGGCACTGCGGAACGCCGCCGAGTATCCGCCCGGACCGGCGCCCAACACGAGCACGTCGCACTCGGTGTCGGCACCGCCGCTGTGCTTGGCCGCAGCCGGGGCCGGGGCGCTCGGCTTTGCCGCAGGCGCGGCGGCGGCAGGCGCTGCCGGCGCGGAGGCGGCCACCGGCGCTTCGGCCTTGGCGGCACCGGCGCCGTCCACTTCGACAAGCGCGATCAGCGTGCCTTGACTGGCCTTGTCGCCCACCTTGATCTTCACTTCCTTGACCGTGCCCGACACTTCCGACGGCACTTCCATGGACGCCTTGTCAGACTCAAGCGTAATGAGCGATGCATCCTTGGCGATCTTGTCGCCCGGCTTGATCATCACTTCGATGACATCCACGCCCTCTGCGCCGATGTCCGGTACTTTGACTTCGATGAGACTCATGCGGGGTCTCCCTGTCGCATTTATGACTTGATGGTGGTATCGATCGGAAACGTGTGCACCTGAAATGGGGCGGCGGAACTCTTGTCGAACTCCGCCCCCGCCTTCACGCCCGCTTCGGCGATGGCGCTGGCACTCAGATCCTGATCATAGAGGGCGTACATGGCGCCGAGCGCGAAATTGCGCCCTGAGCCAATCCCCCAGAACCGATCGAAAACAAACACTTCCCGGTAGGAATAAATCCCGTAGATGCCGGTCGGATTCGCGATCACGCAGGTGATCTGCGACGACTCGTACGGATCGTCTTCCTCTTCCTTGGTGTTGAGGAAATACTCTTCCTTGAGCTTCTGGTGGACGCGGCAGAACGTGCGGAACACCTCGTCACGCGAGTGCAGACGGCATTCGTCCGCCATGCCGGAGAGAATGGCGCGCATGACCGGAAAGTGTGCGGTCGTGCCCGCCAGGCCAACATAGGAATCGCCTACGAGAAAAACCTTGCGATTTTCCTCGTACGATTGCGAGAGCCGCGTATCGCCGAACGTCACAAGCGAATCGGCGGCAATCGCGATCTCACCGGCCTTCTTGACGACTACCACGGTGGTCATGATGCCCTCCCCGTCCAGATCCTGAAGCGTTCGCGCGAGCGCCGCCGGACTTGCGCTTGCGCGCAACCGGCGGCGCCTGCCATTACAGCATCGCGCGACGGAAATCCTGCAACAGTTGCCCCAGGTAGGCGTTGAAGCGTGCCGCCTCGGCGCCGTCGATCACACGGTGATCGTAAGACAGCGACAGCGGCAGCGTCAGTTGCGGCAGGAATTGCTGCTTGCGCTCATCCCACACCGGCTTCTGATACGAACGCGACAGGCCCAGAATGGCCACTTCCGGTGCGTTGATGATCGGCGTGAAGGTTGTGCCGCCGATACCGCCGAGCGACGAGATCGAGAAACACCCGCCTTGCATCTGGTCAGGCTTGAGCTTGCCTTCGCGGGCGAGCTTCGCCAGTTCCGAGGTCTCGCGAGCGATTTCGAACACGCCCTTCTTGTCGGCGTCGCGAACAACTGGCACCACCAGACCGTTCGGCGTGTCGGCGGCGAAACCGATGTGGAAGTACTGCTTGAAGACGAGGTTGTCGCCGTCCAGACTTGCGTTGAACGTGGGGAACTTCTTCAGGGCCATCACACAGGCCTTGACGACGAAGGCGAGCATCGTGACCTTGACGCCAGCCTTCTCGTTTTCCTTGTTCAACTGCACGCGGAACGCTTCGAGTTCGCCGATATCCGCTTCGTCGTTGTTCGTGACGTGCGGAATCATGACCCAGTTGCGGTGCAGGTTTGCACCCGAAATCTTTTTGATGCGCGACAGCGCCTTGGGCTCGATCGGACCGAACTTCGAGAAGTCGATCTTCGGCCACGGCAACAGGTTCAGCTCGCCACCACCGGCAGGCGCGGCACCCGACACAGCAGGGCGATTGCCCGCAAGCGCGCTCTTGATGAAGTTACGCACATCGTCAACGACCACGCGGCCCTTCGGACCGGTCCCCTTCACTTGCGTCACATCCACCCCCAGTTCGCGGGCGAACTTGCGCACCGACGGACTGGCGTGGCTGATCGGCGGATGGTCCGACGCGGCAGCGGGGGTCGCTGGCGCGGCGGTCGGGGCCGGCGCCGGAGCCGGGGCTGCGGGGGCAGCGCTCGGTGCCGCCGGGGCCGGCGCGCTCGCTGCGGCAGCGGCAGCGGCCTTCGCCGGTGCGGCGGCAACAGCGCCTTCGAGCACAACGATCAACGTGCCTTCCGACACCTTGTCGCCCACTTTGATCTTCAATTCCTTGACCACACCCGCAGCCGGGCTCGGCACATCCATCGACGCCTTGTCGGACTCCAGCGTGACGAGCGATTGCTCGGCCGTCACGGTATCGCCCACCTTGACCAGCACATCGATCACGGGCACGTCGTCATACCCACCAATGTCCGGCACCTTGACGTCGATCTTGCTCGTACCGCCGCTGGCGGCCGGGGTTGCCGTTGCCGATGCGGCCGGTGCAGCGGGTGCCGCGGCTGGCGCGGCCGCTTGCGGCGCAGCCGCAGGCGTCGGCGCGGGGGCTGCCGCCGCACTGGCTTGCGCGCCCGAACCGTTGGCGGTCTCGAGCGTCAGAATAAGAGAACCCTCAGATACTTCATCGCCGACTTTCAGGCTCAGCGCCTTGATGATGCCAGCGGCCGGGCTCGGCACATCCATCGTCGCCTTGTCCGATTCCAGCGTGATCAGGGCCTGCTCGGCATCGATCTTGTCGCCCGCCTTGACCAGCACGTCGATGACGGGCAAGTCCTTGAAGTCACCGATATCGGGGACTTTCACTTCGATCACTTGACTCATTTTCCACAGTCTCCTCGAGGCTGCGCTTGACGCGCGGCGCGCCCCGCCTGCCGCTTGAGGCGGCTGACGGTCGCACGCGCCGCGCGAAGCGGCCTTTAGACGGTCATCGGGTTGGGTTTGTTCGGATCCAGGTTGTACTTGGCAATCGCTTCGGCAACCTTGGTCGCCGGCAGCGTGCCTTCGTCGGCCAATGCCTTGAGGGCAGCGACCGTGACCCAGTTACGATCCACCTCGAAGAAGTGACGCAGCTTCTCGCGCGTATCCGAACGGCCGTAGCCGTCGGTGCCGAGCGCCACATAACGACCCCGCACGAAGGGGCGAATCTGATCGGCGTACGTGCGGATGTAGTCGGTCGATGCGATGACCGGACCACGGGTGTCGTTCAGGCACGACTCGACATGCGACAAACGCGCCGGCTCGGTCGGGTGCAGCAGATTGTGGCGCGCCGCGTCGTTACCTTCGCGGGCCAGCTCCGTGAAGCTCGGGCAGCTCCACAGATCCGATTCGACGCCCCAATCGTTCTTGAGCATTTCGGCGGCGGCGATCACTTCGTTGAAGATCGTACCCGAACCCAGCAGTTGCACGCGCGGTGCCTTGCTGTCGTCCGCCCCGCGACGGAACGCGTACATCCCCTTCAGGATGTCCTGCTCAACGCCTTCCGGCATGGCCGGATGCGGGTAGTTCTCGTTCATCACGGTCAGGTAGTAATAGACATCTTCCTGATCCTGCACCATGCGACGCAGGCCGTCCTGAACGATCACGGCGAGTTCGTAAGCGAACGTCGGATCGTACGGCAAACAGTTCGGAATCGACGACGCCCACAGCAGCGAGTGACCGTCTTCGTGCTGGAGACCTTCGCCGTTCAGGGTCGTACGACCGGCCGTGCCGCCCACGAGGAAACCGCGAGCGCGCATGTCGCCGGCCGCCCAGGCCAGGTCGCCCACGCGCTGGAAGCCGAACATCGAGTAGAAGATGTAGAAGGGGATCATCGTCTCGCCGTGCGTCGAGTACGACGTTGCGGCCGCGATCCAGTCGCACATGCCACCGGCTTCATTGATGCCTTCCTGCAGAATCTGACCGCTCTCCGATTCCTTGTAGAACATCAATTGATCCTGATCCTGCGGGATGTAGCGCTGGCCGACCTGGCTCCAGATACCAATCTGGCGGAACAGACCTTCCATACCGAAGGTGCGGGATTCGTCCGGCACGATCGGCACGATACGCTGGCCCAGCGCCTTGTCCTTGAGCAGCACGTTGAGAATCCGCACGAACGCCATCGTCGTCGAGATCTCGCGGCCTTCGGCGGTCGCCTTGAGCAGGGCATCGAATGCGGACAGCGCAGGCACCGGCAACGATGCGGCCTTGGTGCGACGCTGCGGCAGATAGCCGCCCAGCTCCATGCGGCGCGCGCGCATGTATTCGAGTTCCTTCGAGCCTTCCTCGAACTTCAGGTACGGCACGTCGGCGATCTGGTCATCCGCGATCGGCAGCTTGAACTGGTCGCGGAATTTCTTGAGCGACTCCACCGGCATCTTCTTCTGCTGGTGGGTGATGTTCATGGCCTGACCGGCCTCACCCATGCCGTAGCCCTTGATGGTCTTGGCCAGAATGACCGTCGGCTGCCCCTTGTGCTGGGTGGCCGCCTGGTATGCGGCGAAAATCTTGTGCGGATCGTGGCCGCCGCGGTTCAGCGCCCAAATGTCTTCGTCTGACCAGTCGGCGACCATCGCCTTGAGTTCCGGCGTATTGAAGAAGTTCTCGCGCACGTACGCGCCGTCCTTCGACTTGTAGGTCTGATACTCGCCGTCAACACACTCCATCATGCGCGTCATCAGCAGACCCTTCTTGTCGCGGGCGAGCAAGGTGTCCCAGCGGCTGCCCCAGATCACCTTGATGACGTTCCAGCCGGCGCCGCGGAACTCCGATTCGAGTTCCTGGATGATCTTGCCGTTACCGCGCACCGGGCCGTCCAGGCGCTGCAGGTTGCAGTTGATCACGAACACGAGGTTGTCGAGATGCTCGCGACCGGCCATGCCGATGGCGCCGAGCGATTCCGGCTCGTCCGTCTCGCCATCGCCGAGGAAGGCCCAGACCTTGCGGCCCTCGGTCTTCACGATGTTGCGCGACTCGATGTACTTCATGAAGCGCGCCTGGTAGATCGCCATGATCGGGCCCAGGCCCATCGACACCGTCGGGAACTGCCAGAAGTCAGGCATCAGCCACGGGTGCGGATACGACGACAGACCGCCGCCGTCCACTTCCTGGCGGAAGTTCTCGAGCTGGGGCATTTCCAGACGGCCCAACAGGAAGGCGCGGCTGTACACACCCGGCGACGAGTGGCCCTGCACAAAGACCAGGTCGCCACCGTGCTTGTCGGACGGCGCATGCCAGAAATGGTTGAAACCAACGTCATAGAGCGTTGCGGCCGAGGCGAACGACGCGATGTGACCGCCGACGTTCGTGTCCTTGCCGGCGCGCAGCACCATCGCGATCGCATTCCAGCGCGTGTACGAGCGAATCTTGTGCTCGACATCCTGATCGCCGGGGATACGAGCCTGCTGGTCGAGCGGGATGGTGTTGATGTACGGGGTATTCGCCGAGAACGGGTGATGTTCGCCGTTGATGCGGGCGAACTCGATCAGCTTCTCGAGCAGGTAGTGGGCACGCTCTGGGCCCTCGGCCGCCAGCACGCCTTCGAGCGAGGCCAGCCATTCTTGCGTTTCTTGGGGATCGGCGTCCGCGGGGGACACGATCTTGAGGGCTTCTTCAGGTACGGCGGACATGGTGTCTCCTTGTCTGTCGTTAGCGGGTTGGCGTGACGGTCGAATCCCGCTTTATGGACGGGCCCACCGGCTTTTTTACCGGGGCATTGTACGAAGGTTACTCCCGCCTTCGCAAGCGAAATTTCAGATTACGATAGTAAATTTTATAATGCGGAATTCTGCTGCAGTGCACATAAAATCAATAGGTTGCTGGTGCCATCACACCACGATTTTCCAGCGTACCGATCGGTCTCAAGAGCAAATTGCGCGGCCGTCTTACGCAAAAGCTCGGAGGCTTCCGAAAAGCAAGCGCTCGCCGTCGATGGCAGCGGGAAACCGCCCGGCCTGCGCTACAATCTCGCCATGCTTTCGCCCCGCCTTGCCAATTCCGCTCCGCCGTCCCGGTCCGCCGCTACGTCTGCCCGCTCCAACCGCTGGTTGCAGGGGTTCGCGGAGTCGCATTACTACTTGCTGGTCCCGCTCGTCTCCATTGTGATCTTTCTCGTGGTGATGAGTCTGATCCTGTGGAGCCTGAACCGCCGGGAGACGGAGCAACAGCAGGACACGCTGTATCGGAATGTGGCATGGGCGCAGCAACAGATTCGCCTCAACATGCTGGCCATTCAAGATCAGATCAGCTCGCTTGCGCGCGACACGGCAGCCAAGCCGCAGGACGTTGCGCACTTCCAGAATACGGCGAACGAAGTGATGCAAAATCATGCGGACATCGTCTTCATGAATTGGCTGGACGCGTCGCAGCGTCCCAAGTGGGCGGCGCCGGCGGATTCCCCGTTCGCGTCGCGGTTGCAGGGCTCGGCGCAGCATCCAATGGAAGACGAATTATTGGTCGCGTTCCGCGCCGCCCGCGATTCGCGCCGCTCGGCCTATTCCACCCTGATTTATGACGCCTCGGGCGCAAGCTACATCGTTGTACAGGTGCCCGTGCTGCGCGAGCGCGAGTTCCTCGGCACGATCAGTGCGGTGTATTCGGTGGAAGGCTTGCTGATCCACGAGTTGCCGCAGGAGCTTGGCGACAAGTTCAAGGTGTCGTTCATCGACACTCACAACAACGAGCTGGCAACAACATCGACACGCCCGCCGTTACCGCGCGATGTCTCCTACGAGCTGCTCCTCGATCCCCCTGGGCACAGTCTCGCGGTGCGCATCTACTCGTATCCTGCCGTCGGCAATTTCGTCAACAACACGCTGGTGTGGCTGATCGCCGGCTTGTCGTGCTTCGTGCTCTGGAGCCTCTGGAGCCTCTGGCGGCATACGCGCCAGCGCTTCGAGGCACAGCAGGCGCTGTTCAACGAGACGTCGTTCCGGCGGGCCATGGAGAACTCCATCGTCATCGGCATGCGTGTGCTCGACCTGCAGGGCCACATTACTTACGTGAACCCCGCGTTCTGCCGGATGACAGGCTGGGACGAGCAGGACCTCATGTACCGGGCGCCGCCCTACCCTTACTGGCCCAAAGACGACATCCACGAAATGCAGCGTCGCATCGACATGACGCTGCGCGGCAAGGCGCCCTCGCACGGCTTCGAAATTCGCGTGCAGCGCAAAGACGGCACGATTTTCTACGCGCGCATGTTCGTCTCGCCGCTCGTGGACGCGCATGGCCGTCAGACCGGCTGGATGTCGTCGCTGACCGATATCAGCGAACCCAAGCGGGCGCGCGAAGAACTCGCCGCCGCCCATGAGCGGTTCACGACCGTGCTGGAGAGCCTCGACGCGTCGGTATCGGTACTCGCCGTCGACAAGGCGGAATTGTTGTTCGCGAATCGCTATTACCGTCAGTTGTTCGGTACGCGCCCGGAAGGCCACCTGGAGTTGTCCGGTGGCGGCGAACTCTCCCCTACGTCGCTCGATCACATCGATCTGGTCGATGCCTTTGCCGGACTGCCTGCCGCGTCGCTCACCGACACGGCTGCGCAGACACAGGAAATTTATCTGCCGGCGCACCAGAAATGGTTCGAAGTCCGGCGGCAATATATTCAGTGGGTGGACGGCCACCTGGCACAGTTGCAGGTGGCAACGGACATTACGGCCCGCCGTCATGCGGAGGAGCTGGCCCGTCAGGAAGAAGAACGCCTGCAGTTCACGGGGCGTCTGACGACCATGGGCGAGATGGCTTCGTCGCTGGCCCACGAACTGAACCAGCCGCTCGCGGCCATCAACAACTACTGCATGGGCACGGCGGCCCTGGTGCGCGCCGGGCGCACCTCGCCGGAAACGTTGCTGCCCGCGCTGGAAAAAACGTCACAGCAGGCGGTGCGTGCGGGCATGATCATCAAGCGGATTCGCGCGTTCGTGAAACGTAGCGAACCGAAGCGTCAACCCTCGTCGATCTATGAGATCGTCGCGGATGCCGTGGGCCTCGCCGAGATTGAAGCGCGCAAGCGCCGCATTCGCATTGTGACCGAGCTGCCGGCAGGACTGCCACAGATCAACGTCGACCCGGTGCTGATCGAACAGGTGCTCGTGAATCTGCTCAAGAACGCCGCCGAGGCCATGCACGGCTATACGCCGCCGCCCGGCCAGCGTCGCGACCTGAGCGTGCGTCTGCACGTGGAACGGCGAGATAAATCGGTCGAATTCCAAGTCTCGGATCATGGACCTGGGGTGGACGAGGCCACCATCGAACGGTTGTTTGAACCTTTCTTTAGCACTAAATCGGACGGCATGGGCATGGGCCTGAATATCTGCCGTTCGATCATCGAATCGCACCACGGCCGTCTGTGGGTAGAAAACAATGACGTCGACGGCGTGCGGAATGGTTGTACTTTTTGTATTCTGTTACCGTTAGAAGGCGATACGACATCCGGATCCGGGGGAGGACTATGACGACACCCAACACCACTATCGAACAAGAAACCGTCTTCGTCGTTGATGACGACGAGGCGGTCCGCGACTCGCTTCGCTGGCTACTCGAGGCCAATGGCTACCACGTACGAGGCTTTGCCAGTGCCGAAGAATTCCTTTCGCACTACAACGGGCATCAGCTTGGCTGCCTGATTCTGGATGTCCGCATGCCGGGCATGAGCGGCCTGGAACTTCAGGAAAAGCTGGTCGAGAACCGGTTCAACATTCCCATCATCTTCGTGACGGGCCATGGCGACGTGCCGATGGCCGTCGACACGATGAAGAAGGGCGCGATGGACTTCATCGAAAAGCCATTCGACGAAGCGGAATTGCGTGCTCAAGTCGAGCGGATGCTCGCAAAAGCACGGCAAGACGCCAGCAGCCAACGCGAGTTGCAAGCCGCCGAGGATCTGCTGTCCAAGCTTACAAGTCGTGAACATCAGGTGCTCGAGCGCATCATTGCCGGCCGTCTGAACAAGCAGATCGCAGACGATCTTGGCATCAGCATCAAGACGGTCGAGGCGCACCGTGCCAACATCATGGAGAAGCTCAACGTCAACACCGTTGCCGACCTGCTCCGCCTGGCACTCTCGAAACGTTCCGGCGGATCGCCTCGCCCCTGAACCCGGTCGCCGCCCGCCGTCCGCTCGCCATCGCGCCAGCTGACTGGCGGGAGGGGCCGGAGCGCCGGACCCATGACCGGTAGCATCTCGACCGGTTGCGTCGGCATGATGTTGCTCGCCAAGGAGACGCGGCGAGCAGCGTCAGCCGTGCAGCGCCGTAGCTCGCTCGAAGCCGCCGCCTCCCCCGCCGCGCCCCCTCCCGCGCGCTGCGGCGCGCCGCTATAATACGGTCTTTGCGCCTGTCACCTGCCTGACCGGCGCGGCCGTATCCGGCCCCTCGGGCCAGCCCCCATCCTTCCTACGATATCCACGCATCATGACCGCCACCCTCATCGACGGCAACGCCCTCGCCAAACGTATTCGCGCCGAAGTTGCCACCCGTGCCGCCGTTCTGACCGCCCGCGGCCACCAACCCGGGCTTGCCGTGGTGCTGGTCGGCGAGGATTCGGCCAGTCAGGTCTACGTGCGCAACAAGGTCAAGGCCTGCGAAGACAACGGCCTGTATTCCTCGCTCGACCGCTATCCGGCCGATCTGACGGAAAGCGCCCTGCTTGCCCGCATCGATGAACTCAACCGTGATCCAAAGATCAACGGCATCCTCGTTCAACTGCCCCTGCCTAAGCACATCGACAGCCACAAGGTGCTCGAAGCCATTGCGCCGGAAAAGGACGTCGACGGTTTTCACGTGTCGAATGCGGGCGCCCTGATGACGGGGGCACCGCTGTTCCGCCCGTGCACGCCCTATGGCTGCATGAAGATGCTCGAGTCCGTCGATTTCCCGCTGCGCGGGGCGGTGGCCGTGGTAATCGGCGCGTCGAACATCGTTGGCAAGCCGATGGCGATGATGCTGCTCCAGGCAGGCGCCACCGTCACGATCTGCAACAGCAAGACGCGAGATCTGGCCGCGCACACCCGCAACGCTGACGTCATTGTCGCGGCCGTGGGCAAGCGCAATATCGTCACGGCCGATATGGTCAAACCGGGTGCGGCAGTCATCGACGTCGGCATGAACCGTGACGACGCGGGCAAGTTGTGCGGCGACGTCGATTTCAACGGCGTCAAGGATGTGGCCGGCTATATCACGCCGGTACCGGGCGGCGTGGGACCGATGACGATCACCATGCTCCTCGTCAACACGCTTGAGGCCGCCGAGCGCGCCCTCGACGCCTGATCGTCAGCACCGCGCGTCACGCCGGGCGTGCTCGACCTCTCGGTCGCGCGCGCCCTTGTTGCTTTTGGGCCCGTGGTCGAATCGCCGGCGTAAGCCGTTGAATGCCGGCCGGGCGTCGCACTCCAGGGATTCCGCCGCCAACACGCCCAATCGGACCGGTTGAAAAAAACGACTGGAAAATTGCCCGGGATGCCCCCACACTCTTCATAAGCCCCTCCCCGTGGACAACGAACGCATGAATACGCCACAAACCAACCCTCTGCTCGATATCCAGGGACTTCCCCGTTTTGCCGAGATCCGCCCCGAACACGTAACGCCCGCCGTCGACGTGCTCCTGGCACAAGCGCGTGCGGCTGTGGACAAGGCTGCAGATCCCTCCACGCCGCCGACGTGGGCCAACATTCTCGACGCCGTAGAAGACGGCACCGAAGGTTTGGGCCGGGCCTGGGAAATCGTTGGACACCTGAACGCCGTCGCCGACACCCCTGCGCTTCGCGCGGCATACGGCGATAACCTGCCGCGCGTCACCGAATTCTCCGCCAGCGTCGGCCAGAATCTGGCGCTGTTCGAAAAGTACAAGGCCATTGCAGCCGGCCAGGAATTCGCGGACCTCTCTCCGGCTCGCAAGAAAATTCTCGACAACGAGATGCGCGGCTTCCGATTGGGCGGCGCCGAACTTCCTGAAGACCAGAAACCGCGATTCGCCGACATTCAGGAAGCACAGGCGGACCTCGCCAAGCGCTTCTCGGATCACGTGCTCGACGCGACCAACAAATTCTCGCTTGTCGTGACCGACGAGCAGGACCTCGCCGGCCTGCCCGACGACGACAAGGCCGCGGCACGTGCCGCCGCACAGCGAGACGGCCTGGACGGCTGGAAATTCACGCTACATTTCCCCTCGTACTTCCCGGTGCTGCAATACGCCGACAATCGCGCGCTTCGCGAAACGCTGTACCGGGCCAATGTGACCCGGGCTTCCGAACTCGGCCCGCAATTCGGCAACGGCGAGGCGGACTGGGACAACACCGAGATCGTTGTCGAGCAACTCGCGCTGCGCCGCGAGGAAGCACACATGCTCGGCTTCAAGAATTACGCCGAAGTATCGCTCGAGCCCAAAATGGCGGAATCGCCCGCGCAAGTCCTCGAGTTCCTCGAAGACCTCGCCCGCCGCGCGCGTCCGTACGCCGAGCAAGACTGGGCCGAACTGCAAGCGTTTGCCGCCGAGTCGCTGGGCATCGAGAAGCTGCAACCCTGGGACACGACCTACGCATCGGAGAAGCTGCGCCAGCAACGCTACGATTTCTCGGAGTCGGAAGTCCGTCAGTATTTTCCGTTGCCCAAGGTGCTCGACGGTCTGTTTCGCGTGGCCGGCACGTTGTTCGGCGTGACGATTCGCCCGCAGGATGCCGAAACGTGGCATCCGGACGTTCGCTTCTTCCGCATCGAGCGCGATGGCGAACTCGTGGCGCAGTTCTACATGGATCTGTTCGCCCGCGAAGGCAAGCGCGGCGGTGCCTGGATGGACAGTGCCCGCACACGCAAGCGCCTGCGCAACGGCACGCTGCAAACGCCGGTGGCGTACCTCGTGTGCAACTTCCCTGCCCCCGTCGGCGACAAGCCGGCGTTGCTGCCGCATGACGACGTCATCACGCTGTTCCACGAGTTCGGGCACGGCCTGCATCACATGCTCACGCAAGTGGAAGATGCCGGCGTGGCGGGCATCAATGGCGTCGAGTGGGATGCTGTCGAGTTGCCGTCCCAGTTCATGGAGAACTTCTGTTGGGAGTGGGATGTGCTTGAGCACATGACCGCTCATGTGGAGACGGGTGCCCCGCTGCCGCGAGCCCTGTTCGACAAGATGGTGGCCGCCCGCAACTTCCAGAGCGGTTTGATGATGCTGCGTCAGTTGGTCTTCTCCGACTTCGACATGCACCTGCATTACGATTTCGATCCGCACGGCAACGAGTCGGTGCTGGCGCTTTCGCAACGCATCAACGATCGATTGCACGTTACGCCTCAGGCGGATTTTTCGCGTTGGCCGAATACGTTCAGCCACATCTTTGCGGGCGGGTACGCGGCGGGATATTACAGCTACAAGTGGGCCGAGGTGCTGTCGGCGGATGTGTATGCGGCGTTTGAAGAGGCGGCGAAGGTCAGCGGCTCGGTCCTCGATACCGCCACCGGCGCCCGCTACCGCGATGAAATTCTCGCGGTGGGCGGCAGTCGCGAAGCAATGGCGTCGTTCATTGCGTTCCGGGGTCGCGCACCGGAAGTCGATGCCTTGCTGCGCCACAGTGGCATGTCGGCAAGCTGACGCACCGCATCAAGTCAGCGAGGAATGAACAACGGGCGCCTCTGTGCGCCCGTTGTTTATCGTGATACAGGATGCACACCATCATTCATCTTCGTCACAGCCGTTCGGTCGCCAAACATATTGGCTCGTTCCCTTATCGAGACAGTGAGCCGCCTGGAAGCGAATGGTGCATCCGTTTTCATACGTTCGCACGCATGCACCTTCGACGCATCGTGTCTGCATGCGAACCACCTGCCCGGTGGGAATCCGGCAGGGTGCGGGCGACACTGACGCCGCCTGTGGTGTCGGCAAACGCCTCCCCGGACGCTGACCGCTATCGAACCAAACCTGTGCGCTATCGAGCGAACATTGCCCTGCGCGCTGACACACGGCGAAGGCGTCCTGAACGGCAGACGTCTGCGTGTCACCCAGCGCAATGCCGATCTCTCCATTGACTGCACGCACGACCGCCCAGTAAGCCGGCCCATTACCGGACATCAACACGTCGCATCGCCCGCCCCGGCGACCGGAAGCCAGTTGGGCTCGGCAACGATCCAGCGCGGCCACCTTGGCCTTTGCCATCGACGTCTGGTCGGTCACCGACACATACCGAATCCCGCTCGCGGTCCGCACCCCGGCCACCGCCGACGCCGCGACACTCGGCGTGCTGGCGATCGCCAGCACGCTCGCGAGCCCTACTGTGCAAATCAAGGGATAGAAACGCCGCCACAAATTCTTGACGGGACCGTTGCCGCGGGATTTCCAAAAGTCGAGATTCATACGGCATCAGATCACATCGCCCGAACCGACGAAGCCTCAAGCAGAAGGGAAATCAGCCGCCATATGGCCTCGCCGCAAGGCCGTTCGGTCACGCCGCAATCAAGTGACAACGCACCAACGACGTGCACTCAAAACAAAACAGGCGGCGCATCTCACGATGTCACCGCCTGTTTGTCGGGGTTCCGCCCTTGCCGAACGCCGCCGAGCGGCATGTTCGGCCATCCCGTCGTCGCTCAGGTGCCGCGCTTGATCCACGCCGACAAATTGTGCGGACGCAGCGTGTCGTACTCTTCGAACGGCTGGTGAATCCACGGATTCGTCGGCAGGAAATCGACCGCGTAATCGGGCGCCACTTTCGAACACGCCTTGTGCCACAGCACCGCCGAGCGCACGTCTGTCACCTTTGGGAAACGCTCCTTGAGGTGCTTGCCAACGCGCTCGAGCGTCACGCCCGAATCGACCAGGTCGTCGACCAGCAGCACGCGACCTTCCAGCTCGCCGCGCGTGATGGTGATGAAGTGAGCGATGTCGAGGTCACCGCGAACGGTCCCTTCGGCTTCACGATAGGAACTGGTCGCCAGAATCGCGAGCGGCACGTCGTAGATGCGCGCGAGTTGATCGCCCACACGCAAGCCACCCCGGGCCAGGCACAGGATCTTGTCGAACTTCCAGTTCGATTCGTAGACCTTGAGCGCAAGTCGCTCGATGAGCCGATGATACTCGTCCCACGAGACCCAAAGGTTCTTGTCGTCGTTTTGGGGTAGATTCATGGTGTGCTGTGCCAACGCTACGGTGCTTCAGTGCTTGAACGGATGACGCAACAAGATGGTTTCGTCACGATCCGGGCCGGTCGACACCATGTCGATCGGAATACCGCTCACCTCTTCAATGCGCTTCAGGTAGTTCTGCGCCTGAGCCGGCAATTGGTCCCATGCCGTCACACCCACCGTGCTCTGCGACCAGCCGGGGAAGTCTTCGTACACCGGCTCGCATCGCGCCACATCCACCGCACCACGGGGCAGGATGTCGACCGTCTTGTCGCCAATCTTGTAGCCGACGCACAGACGCACCGTGTCGAGACCGTCGAGCACGTCGAGCTTGGTCATGCACAGGCCGGTCACGCCGTTGATCTGAATCGAGCGCTTGAGTGCTGCGGCATCCATCCAGCCGGTACGGCGCGGGCGGCCCGTCACCGAACCGAATTCCTTGCCGACCGTGGCCAGTTGCAGACCGATCGCTTCCTGACGGGCGGGGTTGTCCGCATCGTACAGTTCGCTCGGGAACGGCCCCGCACCCACGCGAGTGCAATAGGCCTTGGTGATGCCCAGCACGTAATGGAGTTGTTGCGGACCGACGCCCGCGCCAGCCGAAGCGGCACCCGCGACGCAATTGCTGCTGGTCACAAACGGATACGTACCGTGATCGATGTCGAGCAACGTGCCCTGGGCGCCTTCGAACAACAGGTTCTGGCCTTCCCGGTTGGCCGCGTAGAGCATCTGCGACACGTCGGCGATCATCGGCTGCAGACGCGCAGCGTAGCTCAGCATCGTATCCAGCGTTTCCTGGAAGTCGACGGCCTTCGCGCCCAAATACTGCGTCAGGACGAAGTTGTGATAATCGAGGGTTTCACGCAGACGCTCGGCGAAAGTCTCCGGATCGAAGAGATCCTGCACGCGCAGCGCACGGCGACCGACCTTGTCTTCGTAAGCCGGGCCGATGCCGCGACCGGTCGTACCGATCTTGCCGGCGCCGCGACGGGCTTCACGCGCCTGATCGATGGCGACGTGATACGGCAGAATCAGCGTACAGGCTTCGGAAATGCGCAAACGACCGCACACATTCAGGCCCGCGCTTTCCAGCTCCTCGATTTCCTTGAACAGCGCTTCCGGCGAGAGCACCACGCCGTTGCCGATGTAGCAGGTGACGTCCTTGTGCATGATGCCCGAGGGAATCAGGCGCAGAATTGTCTTCTTGCCACCAATGATGAGCGTATGTCCGGCATTGTGGCCACCTTGAAAACGCACCACGCCTTGCGCGTGATCGGTCAGCCAGTCGACGACCTTACCCTTACCTTCGTCGCCCCATTGAGTTCCGATAACGACGACGTTGCGCCCCTGATTCAAAGCATTGCCGGACATAACAATAGTTGGTTTGGTTAAAAACGTATTCTACCCGTGTTGGCGTAGGCTAGTGCCGCTTTTTTCAGCGACGTTCACCGGGGTGTCACAACCCATTGGCCCGCTTTTTCGACAAGGACGCGGTCGCCCGTGAACTCCTCGAAATCCTGATCGTGGCCCGGCAGCATGCGAATAACGACTTCACCCGCGTTGCGCAGGCTGTCGATCTTCGCGCGCAGCCCCGGCACATCGTCAGCCGGCGCCAAAATCGCGTTACTCCGCGCTTCGACCGGAGAAATCGCGGCCAATTCACGCAAATCCAGCGAAAAGCCCGTTGCCGGACGGTCTCGACCAAACGCCTGGCCCACCTTGTCGTAACGGCCGCCGCGCGCAATCGCATTGGGGATGCCGTCGACATAGGCCGCGAACATCACGCCGCTGTGGTACTGATATCCACGCAAATCGGCCAGGTCGATCGACAATACGGCCGGCCCGTCCTTGCTTTGCGCCGCCGCCAGATAGGCCAGATCGTCGAGTGCCGCCCTCACGCCGGGCAGGTCCGGCAACGCCTTGCGGGCACGAGCGAGCGTCTCGGCCGGTTCGCCATACAGCGTGGTCAGCGCCAGCAAGGCATCGCGCAGGCTCGCCGGAAGATCGCGGGTCAACGCCTCGAGCTGCGGCACGTCCTTCGTGGCCAATGCCCCGAACAACTCACTCTCGATGGCCTCAGCGGCCGGCACGCCCTCGATGAACGCTTCGAGCACACCGGCGTGGCACAAATCGATACGAATCTGCTTCAGACCGGCAAGCTGGAGACAGTAAAGCAGCAGTTCCTGGATCTCGAGATCGGCTTCGAGCCCGCTGTGCCCAAAGATTTCGGCACCGATCTGGAATGGCTCGCGCGTTGCCAGCAGATTACGCGGACGCGTAAACAGCACGCTTCCGGCATAGCACAGCCGCGTCACGCCCTTCCGATTGAGCAAATGAGCGTCGATACGGGCAATCTGCGGGGTAATGTCCGCACGCAGGCCCATGGTGCGCCCGGAAAGCTGATCGACGAGCTTGAAAGTGCGCAGATCGAGGTCATGGCCGGTGCCGGTCAGCAGCGACTCGACGTACTCGAGCATCGGCGGCATCACGAGTTCGTAGCCGTAGGTACGGAAACGGTCCAGCATCAGCCGGCGCAGATCTTCGATCTTGCGCGCCTCGGAAGGCAGCACGTCGGCGATATTTTCGGGGAGTAGCCAGTTCGGCATGGGTATTTCGGTATTCAGGCGGCGCGAGAAAGCGCCTTTTAGTGGTCGGCCAGCAGCATCAGAATCAGCCCCAGCGAGACGGCGGCCAAACCGAAAAAGCGAATTTGGCCGGACGGCATTTCCGTTATTTTACGAAAACTTTGCCGCCACCGGTCTGGTGCGACAAACGGAAACATTCCCTCGACAATCAGCATGAGGGCCAAAGCGAGAAGAATCGTGCTGGTGCTCACAGGGGACTCGGCCAAAATGCCACCGCCCGCGATTGACGCGGGCGGTGGCAGCTACTCGGATGTCAAGGACGCTATTTTCGCGCTTTTCCGGCCGGCGCGCCAGCCGCACCGCCGGAACCACGCATGAATCGGAAGAAATCGCTGTTCGGATCGGCAATGATCACGTCGCGCTTGTCACGGAAGGTCGCCTTGTACGCTTCGAGGCTCTGATAGAACTGGGCGAACTGCGGATCGCGACCGAACGCCTGCGCGTAGATACCGGCAGCCGTCGCATCGCCCTCCCCCTTGACCTGCTGCGCCTTGGCATAGGCCTCCGCCACGACCACGTCGCGCTGGCGGTCGGCATCGGCGCGAATCTGCTCGGCCTCGGCCGCGCCGGTCGAACGCAATTCGTTCGCCACGCGCTTGCGCTCCGCCGCCATCCGGCTGTACACCGAATCGCTGATACCCGCGGCCAGATCGACCCTGCGCATCCGCACATCGACAATTTCGATGCCGACTTGCGCAGCGTCCTCGCCGACCTTCTGCTTCACCCACTGCATGACCTGATCGCGCTGCGACGACACGACCTCGGTCACGGTGCGCTTGGTGAACGCTTCCTGCAACGCCGAGCGAATCTGCTGCGTCAGACGATCCTGCGCGAGGCGGCTATCCCCCTTGAAGCTGACATAGAACTTGCGCGGATCGACAATACGCCACTTCACGTACGAGTCGACGATCAGGTTCTTCTTCTCGGCCGTGATGAAGCGTTCCGGCTCGGGATTGTCGATGGTCATGATGCGCTTGTCCAGATACAACACGGTCTGGAGCGGCGGCGGCAATTTGAATTTCAGGCCGGGCTGACTATAGACGTCCTTGATCTCGCCCAGCGAGAACACCACGGCATAACGGCGCTGATCCACCACGAACATGGTCGAGGCAAGCACGATCAACAAAACGATCAGCGCGACAATAACGGTTCCAATACGGTTCATGCGCTTATCCCCTTAGCGTGAATCGCGTTCGCGGTTGCGCAGTGCCGCGCGCGATCGATCATGGTCAACATCGCTGCCGTCATCGGCGGCGGGCGCACCCGCGGCCTTCCCCGTGCTGGCGCCCGAGGCCGGTGCCGGGGCCGACGCGTCGCTACGCGAACGCTCCATGATCTTGTCCAACGGCAGATACAACAAACTATTGTTCTTCGAATCCACCATGATCTTCGTGGTGCGCGAGTAGATCTGCTCCATCGTGTCGAGATACATCCGCTCGCGAATGACGCCCGGCGCCTTCGCATACGCTTCCTGCACCGACTTGAAGCGATCGGCATCGCCCTGTGCCTGCGACACAACGCGCGCCTTGTACCCGGCCGCCTCTTCCGTCAGACGCGACGCCGTGCCCTTGGCGCGCGGAATCACGTCATTAGCGTAGGCCTGAGCCTCATTCTTGGCACGCTCCAGATCCTGGCCCGCCTTCACTGCATCGTCGAACGCGGCCTGCACCTGTTCAGGCGGCTGCACGCTTTGCATCGTCACGCTCGTGACCAGGATGCCGGTCTTGTAACCGTCGAGAATGCGTTGAATCGAGGTGACGAGTTCATTGGCGATTTCTTCGCGGCCAGCGTAGAGCACGAAATCCATGTTGCTCTTGCCGACAATCTCGCGCACGGCCGTTTGCGCGGCCAGATTCACCGACGATTCGGCATCCACGTTATTGAACAGGAACTCGGTGGCGTCCTTGATGCGGTACTGCACGGCAAAGCGCACGTCGATGATGTTCTCATCGCCGGTGAGCATCGACGAGTCCTTCAGATCGGTGTCGCGAATGGTGTTCGAGCGGCCGATTTCGACCGAACGGATCTGCGACATGTTGACGATCTCGACCGCCTGGAACGGATACGGCAGGCGCCATTGGATACCCGACGTCGTGGTGTACTTGTACTTGCCGAATTGGGTGACGACGCCGACCTGCCCTTCCTGGACGATGAAGACGCCCGTTGCCAGCCAGATCAGGAATGCCAGCGCGACGACCACGCCGACGCCGATACCCGAGCCACGCGAGCCCCCGGCGCCGCTACTCGAGCCACCGTTACCGCTCCCGCCGCCCTTGCGGCCGAAGATACGGTTAAGACGCCGATTGAAATCGCGCCAAAGTTCGTCGAGGTCGGGCGGGCCGTCCTGCTGCGGACCTTGCGGTCCGCGCTGCGGCTCCTTCTGATCCTGCGAATTCGGATTGTTCGAACGATCGGGGCGGTTCGGTTCCTGATTACCGGACGGCGTATCGCCGCCGCCGTCCCGCCCCCAGCGCGGGTCGTTCAGGGAGAAGATCAAGCCAACTCGTCGCATCAAAGCTTTTGGAAGCATAGGTAGAAGCGTGGTGACTGAAGCGGTCTTGGCGTTGCGACCGGCGCGCCCACTTCGGAGTGCGCATGCTGCCGGTTCGCGCGTGGTTCCCGAATCTGGTATGCCGATCGGCGGCCTTGACCGGCCTCCGTCTGGTCTCTTGCCAGGTCGTCGCCCTCGTTGGGCCGTGCTGCCGGAAATCCCCGTGGCAAGCTCCGCCCTACATGGTGCGACGTCTCGTGTTATCTGTCTTCTGCGCGCGGCGCATCGGTCCAACGGTCGATAAGCCGGACATCGGGCGCTTCTTGCAGCGATTGTAACCCACCCGTGCCGGCCACAACCGCCTCGCTGATGGCCTCGCGCAGCAGGTCGAGCCCTTCGCCGGTGCGCGCGCTCAAAAAGACTCGCGTGATGCGCCCGGCTTCATCCCGTTCGATTCTCGGGCCTTGCGCGGCCAGTTCCGGCACCGCATCGATCTTGTTCCAGACGAGAATCTGCGGGATGTCCGCCGCATCGATCTCCGCCAAAACGGCGTTGACCTCGGCCATCTGCTCCTGACGCACCTGACTCGAGGCGTCCACCACATGCAACAGCATGTTGGCGTGCACCGTTTCCTCAAGCGTCGCCCGGAATGCCGCCACCAACTGGTGCGGCAGCTCGCGGATGAATCCGACAGTGTCAGACAGCACGATGTTCCCGACTTCGCCAAGATAAACGCGACGCGACGTCGTATCGAGCGTGGCAAACAGCTGATCTGCGGCGTAGGCGTTGGCTTTCGTCATCGCGTTGAACAGCGTGGATTTGCCTGCGTTCGTGTAGCCCACGAGCGAAATCGACATGGTGCCGCTGCGCTGACGCGCCCGTCGCTGCGTGTCGTGCTGGCGCTGAAGCCGTTCGAGACGCGCAGAAAGCGACTTCACGCGCTCGCCGAGCAGGCGACGATCGGTTTCCAACTGCGTTTCACCCGGCCCGCGCAGACCGATACCGCCCTTCTGACGTTCCAGGTGAGTCCAGGCGCGCACGAGGCGCGTGGACAAATACTGCAACTGTGCGAGTTCGACCTGCAGCTTGCCCTCATGACTCTTGGCGCGTTGGGCAAAGATATCGAGGATCAGGCTGGTACGGTCGACCACACGGCACTGCAGCAGGTGTTCGAGGTTACGCTGCTGACCGGGGGTCAGGGCGTGATTGAAAATCACCAGTTCGACATCGTACTCGTGGATCGCGGCACGCAGTTCTTCGGCTTTGCCACTGCCGATGAACAGCTTCGCGTCCGGGCTACGGCGACGGCCGGTAACGGTCACGACAGGCGTGGCGCCTGCGGATTGCGTCAGAAGGTCGAGTTCTTGGAGACTGGCTTCGAAATCGAGTTTGCCGAAATCGATGCCGACGAGCGCGGCGTTGATGGTCAAGCTACGCGGGGAGTGGGTATTGGGGCTGTTGGACAAGAGCGGGCGATGGGGAAGAGAAATTCGCCCGGCCGGAGTGACTCCCGGTCGGGCGAGCCTGAATCAGGACTGCTCGGCTTCCGGATGGAAATTCACCGGACGCGCAGGCACGACCGTCGAAATGGCGTGCTTATAAACCATTTGGGTGACCGTGTTGCGCAGCAGGACGACATACTGGTCAAACGACTCGATGTTTCCCTGCAGCTTGATACCGTTGACCAGATAGATCGAGACGGGAACATGCTCCTTACGCAAGGCGTTCAGAAACGGGTCTTGTAGAAGTTGCCCTTTGTTGCTCATATATAACTCCGTTGTATTTTTAGCAAATGACCGTAAGTCAAGGCGTGTGCGCGCTTCCCGCCTTGACTTCCACACTATAGCTGATTTTGCTAGCGTCGCCAGCAAAACCCCGCCCGGGTTTGGCTTTCATTCGCCCTTGGCGTAAGGGTTCGCGCTGTTGCGAAACTCTATGCGTAATGGAGTGCCCTTCAACTTAAAAGTTTCCCGGAAACGATTCTCCAGATAGCGGCGATAGCTGTCGGTCACGCCATCGAGACTATTCCCGTGGATGACGATGATCGGCGGATTCGAGCCCCCTTGGTGCGCGTAGCGCAACTTCGGACGCGAGAACCCGGAACGCCGGGGCTGCTGGTGCTCCACCGCCTCGTTGAGGGCGCGCGTGAGCTTCGGCGTCGGCAACTTGGTCATGGCCGCCGCGTACGCATCGTCCACCGAGCGCATCAGCGGGCCAATGCCCGTGGACTTCGTCGCCGAGATAAAGTGAAAATTCGCAAAGCCAAGGAATTTGAGTTTTCGCTCAAGCTCCTGCTTGATCTGGTCGCGCGAATACTCGTCCAGCCCGTCCCACTTGTTCACGCCGACGACCACCGCACGTCCCGACTCGACGATGAAGCCGGCAATGTGCGCGTCCTGATCGGAGATGTCCTGACGGGCATCGAGCATGAGGATCACCACGTTCGCATCGGCAATCGATTGCAGTGTTTTCACGACCGAAAACTTTTCAACCGCTTCGAACACCTTGCCACGACGACGCAGCCCGGCCGTATCGATCAACGTGTAGTTTCGCCCCTGACGCTCGAATTCGATGTGGATCGAATCGCGCGTGGTCCCCGGCATGTCGAACGCGATCACGCGCTCTTCGCCGAGCAGCGTGTTGACCAGTGTCGACTTGCCAACGTTAGGACGCCCGACGATCGCGATCTTCACTCGCCCGTCGTCGCGCGTGCTGTCCTCGTTCTCGTCCTGATTGGCATAGAACGGCGCGATGGCTTCGTCGATGACTTCCTTGACGCCGTCGCCGTGTGCCGCCGAGATCGCCAGCGGATCGCCCAGGCCGAGTTCGTAGAAGTCATTCGCGACCGCACTGTACTTCATGCCCTCGGCCTTGTTGACCACGAGCATGATCTTGCGTCCCGTCTTGCGCAGATAGTCCGCGATGATCTGGTCTTGTGGCGTCAGGCCCTGACGCCCGTCCACGATATAGATCACCACGTCGGCCTCGACCACGGCCTGGCGCGTCTGCTTGGCCATTTCGTGGAAAATGCCGTCCTTGGCCACGGGTTCGAAGCCACCGGTGTCGATCACCAGGTACGGATGCTCGCCAACGCGCCCCTCGCCATAGTGACGGTCGCGCGTGAGCCCGGGCATGTCGGCGACGAGCGCGTCGCGCGAGCGGGTCAAACGGTTGAATAGCGTCGATTTGCCGACGTTGGGGCGCCCTACGAGCGCGATCACGGGTTTCATGAATAAGCCTAAAAACGAAGACGGCCGGCGCGCTGCCGGCCGTTCCCGGAAAATGCCCGGGTGCTGCCGGTCACCGGTTAATCCGGACGGAAGCCGTAAATGTTGCCGTCGCGCGTTTGCACGACCAGCGTCTGGCCGGCGAGAATCGGCTGTGCGCTGATCGCACCACTGAGCTTGACGCGGGCGAGCAGTTCGCCGTTCTCACGCGACAGGAAATGCAAATAGCCCTGCTTGTCGCCCACCACCACGACACGGCCGAGCGCCAACGGCGCCGACAAGTCGCGATACTTGAGCTTGTCGTTCTGCCACAGTGTACTGCCATCGGCAGCGTTGAAAGCGTAGACGGCGCCGTCGGTGTTGACCGCCGCCACGACACGCTCGTCCTGCGTCACACCATTCGGCGACGAAAAATCACGCGCCCACAGGCCATTGCCGGTCTGCACATCGGCGCATCCCACCCGGCCCTGGAACGTGGCGCCGCACACCTGGCGGCCGAAGACGACCGGCGTGCCCGTGACGTCGTTCACACGCTCCACCTCGGTCACGCCCTTCGGGTACGACAGCGGCGTGACCCAAAGCGGGTTGCCGGTGTTGGCATCGAGCGCCACCAGCTTGCCACCCGGGAAGCCCGTCACGACCGCACGATCGCCCAAAAACGTCATGCCGGTCCCGGTGCGCAGTGTGAGCGTCGACGTCGGCTGCGAGTACGACCAGCGCACCGAACCGGTGGCGGCGTCAAACGCCGTCACCCGGTTGTTGATCGCGCGCACGACGACCAGACCCCGACCGACCAGCGGCGCCGTGAGCACTTCGCTACCGGCGTTGGCCTTCCAGGACGACTTGCCGTCGTGATCGAACGCGATCACGTCGCCCTTGTGCGTGGCGACGACCGTCGTCTCGCCATCGCTGCCCGGACCGGCGGTGATGTTCGTATCCGCCTTGGCCGACCAAGTCGACGCGCCCGTGTCGGCATCCACGCGCACGATGCTGCCGTTGGCGCCCGCCGCGAACACGGCGTTGCCCACGGCGACCGGTGCGAAGCTATAGGCGCCGGACTTACCGACGCTCGCCGTCCAGATCTGCTTGACGTTCAGCGCCTGCTTGATCTCCGTGAGCGGCGTCGGCTCGTGCGCCGGCTTGCTGCCAAAGAGTCCACACCCTCCCAGCGTACCCAGCACGGCCAGCATCGTCACGGCGCTGCCCGCGCGCTTGAAAATGCCACGGCGCGTCGAGACGGACTGTGACATGGCCATCGTTTGCGGCATCGATCGACGGAAGTCGTTAAAGATCATCATGTACCCGATTTTGCGTTATGGGAGGGTAATACTTGCCAACGGAATGCCGACGCGCGTCATGCCCCCAGCGCGTCGAGCTTGAACTGAACGAACTGGCGCATGCCCGAGTCCTGCTTATCGAGCTTGTCGAGTGCCAGCTTGTATGCGGCCCGCGCGTCGGCCATCTTGCTCTGTGCGACGAGCACGTCGCCACGGCGATCGGCAAACAGCCCGGCATACGGTGCCGGCGGATTGTCGAGCAGCTTGAGCGCCTCGTCGTACGCCTTCTCGTCGAGCAGCACACCGGCCAGACGCAGCTTGGCGAGTTGCTTGTACTCGTCGTCTTTCGCGTTCGACACAGCCCATTGCAGTTGCGCCTTCGCGAGCGCCACATCGCCCGCGTCCGCCAGCGACTTGGCCGCCAGTAGCGCCGTCATCTGGGCGTAAGGCGTGCCGCTGAACTTGCTTTCCATGTCCGACGCGATACGCGCCACCTTCGCCTTGTCCTTGGCGTCGATCGCGGTTTCCAGCTCGCCGTAAAGCACACCGGCCTCGACAGTCTGCTTGCGGTCGTAATAACGCCACAGGTTCCAGCCACCATAGGCCAGCATGATGACGACCAGCATCCAGACAACGTAATTGCCGTACTGCTTCCACCAGGCCTTTACGTTCTCGATCTGTTCCTGTTCCTCGTGATAGCTGCTCATTCGCCGGGGTTCTCCGTGTCTGGCGTCTTGGGTTAGTGAAGCGTCGTGTTCGCCGTGCCGTCATCGGCCAGGCTTTCGTTCACGCTTTCGTCGGCACTGGCGACGATGGCGTCGATCAGGTGTTCCGCGAGGGCCTCGAACGCCACGCTCGTCTGGTTGTTCGCCGGATCGGCGGCACGCAGATGCTTGACGACGACGGTACCCGACGCCACCTCGTTTTCACCGACGATGATGGCGAAGTTCGCGCCGCTCGCATCCGCTCGCTTCATTTGCGACTTGAAGCTGCTGCCCTTGCCGTCCGGGCTGCAATGGAACACGACGTTCAACCCGGCGTCGCGCATGCGTTCGGCCGCGATCAAGGCCGGCGCAACCGCCGCCTCACCCTGGTGCACGACGTAGACGTCGGCCCCTTCGGCCTGCGGCACGAGGTCGTCTTCGCGCAACAATTCGAGAATGCGCTCAACGCCCATCGCCCAGCCGCACGCCGGCGTGGCGTCGCCACCCAGTTGCTCGACCAGCGGATCGTAGCGGCCGCCACCGGCGACCGTACCCTGCGCGCCGAGCTTGTCGGTCACCCATTCGAACACGGTCAGGTTGTAGTAATCCAGACCGCGCACCAGACGCGGATTGATCGTGAACGGAATGTTGTTCGCCTTGAGCAGCGACTGCACGCCTTCGAAGTGCTTGATCGAGTCCTCGCCGAGATAATCGATGAGTTTCGGCGCCCCTTCGACCATCGCCTGCATCGCCGGGTTCTTCGTATCGAGCACGCGCAACGGATTCGTGTAGAGACGGCGCTTGCCGTCTTCGTCGAGCAGGTCGACGTGCTTCTCGAGATAGGCAATCAGATCGGCGCGATGACGCGCACGCTCTTCGCCCTGGCCCAGCGAGTTCAGTTGCAACTGGATGCCGGTCAGGCCGAGATCGTCCCACAGGCGCTGGCACATCAGGATGATTTCGACGTCCGCATCCGGGCCGGCAAGCCCCAGTGCTTCAACCCCCACCTGGTGGAACTGGCGATAGCGGCCGCGCTGCGGCTTCTCGTGGCGGAACATTGGCCCGAAGTACCACAGGCGCTTCGGGCCGCTGTACAGCAAATTGTGTTCGAGCGTTGCGCGAACAGCCGCAGCCGTTCCCTCAGGGCGCATCGTGAGCTGCTCGCCGTTGAGCGAATCGGTGAAGCTATACATCTCCTTCTCGACGATATCGGTCACTTCGCCAATACCGCGCGTGAACAACGACGTATGCTCGAGGATCGGCGTGCGGATCTGCTGATAGCCATACGCGCGCAGCATGGCGCGCACCGATTCCTCGAAAAACTCCCACAAGGCCTCATCCTGCGGGAGGATGTCGTTCATGCCTTTGACCCCGGCCAGTTTGGCGGGGCGCTTCTTCTTTGCGTCAGTCATATTTTCTTGTGTCCTGCCTGCTTAGGCGGTGACCGCCCCTTCGGTCTGAGCGTAGCGGGTCTTCACGTACTCGTCGACGATCTGCTGGAACTCTTCGGCGATGCGATCGCCGCGCAGCGTGCGGACCTTTTCGCCATCGACAAAGACCGGCGCGGCCGGCGATTCGCCCGACCCCGGCAAGCTGATGCCGATGTTCGCGTGCTTCGATTCCCCCGGACCATTCACGATGCAGCCCATCACCGCCACGTTCATGGTCTCGACGCCAGGATATTGAGCCTTCCATACCGGCATTTGTTCACGCAGATATGTCTGAATACTGGAAGCGAGTTCCTGGAACACCGTGCTCGTCGTGCGGCCGCAACCCGGGCAGGCGATGACCATCGGCGCGAACGCACGCAGGCCCATCGTCTGCAGAATTTCCTGCGCCACGACAACTTCCGCGGTACGCGCACCGCCCGGCTCGGGCGTAAGCGAGATGCGGATCGTATCGCCGATCCCTTCCTGCAGCAGCACCGACAGCGCCGCCGTCGACGCCACGATACCCTTCGAGCCCATGCCGGCTTCGGTCAATCCCAAATGCAGCGCGTAGTCGCACCGCTTGGCCAGTTCGCGATACACGGCGATCAGGTCCTGCACGGCGCTCACCTTACACGACAGCAAGATCTTGTCGGCCGACAGACCCACGCGCTGCGCCAACGCCGCCGACTCGAGCGCCGACGTGATGAGCGCTTCGTACATCACGCTTTGCGCGTCCCAGGGCTGGGCGCGCGCAGCGTTCTCGTCCATGATGCGCGCGAGCAACGCCTGGTCCAGGCTGCCCCAATTCACGCCGATTCGCACCGGCTTGTCGTACTTGATCGCCATTTCGATCATCTGCGAGAACTGCGTATCTCGCTTGGCGCCCTGCCCGACGTTCCCCGGATTGATACGGTACTTCGACAACGCCTCGGCGCACGCAGGGTAGTCGGCGAGCAGCTTATGGCCGTTGTAGTGGAAGTCGCCCACGAGCGGCACGGCCACGCCCATGCGATCGAGTTGATCGCGAATCGCCGGCACCGCGGCGGCCGCTTCGGGGGTGTTCACCGTGATGCGCACCAGTTCCGAGCCCGCCTGCGCAAGTTCCTTGACCTGAATGGCCGTACCGATCGCGTCTGCGGTATCGGTGTTGGTCATCGATTGCACGCGAATCGGCGAGTCGCCACCGACCGTCACGAGCTGGCCGCCCCAGCGAATGGCGACCTTACGCGACTGACGACGAGGTGCCGGACCGCCGATGATCGGCATGCATTCTACAGAAGCCATGATTACCCTCTTTCGGTCTCACTGCAGCGTCAGACGCGCCACGTTACCCGCATTGCGGGACTTGATCTCGACCGGTTGACCGTTGAATTCCAGCGAATCGACGCCCGCCACGTTGCCCACAACGATCTTGAGCGGCGCATCGCCTGTAATTTCCTGTGCGGTACCCGCGCGCATCAGCTGGGAGAACAGCACCTTGCCGCCCTTCGAACGCACTTCGACCCAGCTATCGGATTTCAACCGCAACGAAATCTTGCCGGTCCCGGGCGCGACCGCGCTGACCGCAGATGCCGGCGTGGGCGCCGCCGCCAAAGGCGAACTCGCCCCGGCGAGCCCGGCAACCACATGCGTCGGGTCGGCCGCAGCGATCAGGCCCGGGCCCGCCGCCGTCGTGGCCGAAGCGCTGTCGACCGTGCTTTCCGTATTTCCGATGTTCGCGCTTTCCGCGCCCGGCGGCGTGCCATTGGCGTCGGTCACCACGGGCTGGCTGGCGGGCTCCGCCCCCTGCGCCGACACAGCGCTGGCCAGCTCGGCCGGCTCGACCGACCCACGGCCCGCCTTGTGGGCGTTGCCGAAGTACCACGCGGCGCCCGCGATCACGACCAGAGCCACCAATGCCCAAGGCCATTTGGCCTGCGACGCGGCGACCGGCGAGCGGAAACGCACCGGGCTCTTCGGGATGCTGGGCTGGCCCACCGGCGCCTGCGGAACGTCGACGGCAGCGGCGCGGCCGAAACTGCGCAGCGGCTCGACCATCGGCTCCGGGTCGGCCCCGAGCATACGTGCATAACTGCGCACGACCCCCAGAATAAACGGGATTTCCGGCAGCGCTTCCCACTCGCCGGTTTCCAGGCGCTTGAGCTTTTGCACCGAGATTTTCAGGCGCGCCGACACGTCTTCGATCGACATGCCGCGCTTCTCGCGCAATGCGGCCAGTTGCGCTCCCACCTGCGCCCCCAGCTCAGCCCATCCGGCGGCCGCGCCCTGTGACGCGCCCGGGCCCTGAGCCTCGGCTTGCCCGCCGGCTTGCGCCTGATTCTGGTTATCCATCGATACGCCCCCGTTCGTAAGCAGCCGCCCGCAGCGGCTGAGGATATGCTGACCACAATTCCCCACCATCACCTGCCGTGCGCGCGGCGTAAGAATCTGCTCGGCGCATCAGAAGTTTCTGCAAGGAACTGAAGGAATTGCGCAGGACACAAAACGCGCCCTGCGCAAGGAATGCTGTCGTGCGAGACAGATCCGACGAGCGACATGGCACGCGCGGGGCCGACGGCCCTCGCCACGGTCCGCGCTCGCCCATGCGCAACGTCATACGGTACGCACCTCGACCGCGATTTTCCCGAATTTTCCGCGTTGTGCAAGTCGCGTGCGATCCTGCACCTCGCCGGCGAGTTGACCGCAAGCGGCGTCGATGTCGTCGCCACGCGTCTTGCGCACGGTCGTCACGAGGCCCGCGTCGAGCAGAACTTGCGCAAAGCGCTTGATCTGCGGATCCTTCGAGCGCAACAGCCCGGACTCGGGAAACGGATTGAACGGGATCAGATTGAATTTGCACGGCACGTCGCGCGTCAGCGCAACCAGCTCGCGCGCATGCGCCTCGGTGTCGTTCACACCGTCGAGCATGCAGTACTCGAACGTGATGAAATCGCGTGGCGCCACTTCCAGGTAACGCTCGCACGCGCCCATCAGCTCGCGTAACGGATATTTCTTGTTGAGCGGCACGAGGACATCGCGCAGCGCGTCGTTCGGCGCATGCAGCGACACCGCCAGCGCCACGGGCAACTCCTGGCCCAGCCGATCCATCATCGGCACGACACCCGAGGTCGACAGCGTGACACGGCGACGTGACAACCCATAGGCGTTGTCATCGAGCATCAGGCGCATCGCCCCCACAACATTCTCGAAGTTGAGCAGCGGCTCGCCCATGCCCATCATCACCACGTTGGTGATAACGCGCTCGTTCTTGCCCTCGCGTCCGAGGTCGCGGCGCAATGCGAATTCGGCCATCCACAACTGACCAATGATCTCGCCGAGCGACAGATTGCGAGAGAAACCCTGCTTGCCGGTCGAACAAAACCGGCAATTGACGGCGCAGCCCGCCTGCGAAGAGACGCAAAGCGTGCCGCGCGTTTCCTCGGGGATGTAGACCGTTTCGACGGCATCGCCGTTGCCCACGTCCAGCAGCCATTTGCGCGTGCCGTCAGCCGACAGGTGGTCGGTGATGACATCGGGCGACGCGATCGTTGCGCGTGTGTGCAACTTCTCGCGCAGCGACTTGGCCAGATCGGTCATGCCGTCGAAATCGGCGGCGCCCATCTGGTGGATCCAACGCTGGAGCTGGCGGGCACGGAACGGCTTCTCGCCGAGCGAGCCGCAATAGGCGGCCAGACCGTCCGGATCGTAATCAAGCAGATTCGTGAGGTTGGTCATGACCTGGGTCCTTCAACATCCCTTCGGTAACTTCCTGCCATGGAGCGGCTAAACGCGGCTTAGCGCGCGTAGACGTTCATGCCCGGGAAGAAAAACGACACTTCCACGGCAGCCGTTTCAGCGGCGTCCGAGCCGTGCACGGCGTTGGCGTCGATGCTATCGGCGAAGTCGGCGCGGATCGTGCCCTTCTCAGCCTTCTTCGGGTCGGTGGCACCCATCAGATCGCGATGCTTCGCCACGGCGTTCTCGCCTTCCAGAACCTGGATCATCACCGGGCCCGAGACCATGAAATCGACCAGATCCTTGAAGAACGGACGTTCCTTGTGCACGGCGTAGAATTGCTCGGCTTCGGCGCGCGACAGATGCACCAGCTTGGCAGCAGCGATCTTCAGGCCCGCGTTCTCGAAGCGGCTATAGATCTGGCCGATCACGTTCTTGGCAACGGCATCGGGCTTGATAATCGACAAAGTGCGTTCGACTGCCATGAAAAACTCCAAAAAATTAAGCAGTTATACAACCAACATGAACCCGTGATTGTAGCACGAAGGCTGTTATGATGGGGATGGAACCTACAGTGCGCATACCGCTCAAACGCAGGACGGCCGGGACGATCCGGCTTGTCGTGAAGTCAGGATCATCGCGGGATTCCGACACCTTCCCTACATAGGAGGGTTGGACAACGGCGAGGCGGATTGAAATTCAGGCATTCGCCCTGACATTTTGAGAAGCGTCCGAGCGCTTTCCCCGCCATCTTTCGGTATCCTGTGGCTTCGACG
The DNA here is from genome assembly GCF_902459665.1 of Pandoraea cepalis. GTDB lineage: Bacteria > Pseudomonadota > Gammaproteobacteria > Burkholderiales > Burkholderiaceae > Pandoraea > Pandoraea cepalis. The sequence continues at coordinate 75,179 of NZ_CABPSL010000020.1, forward strand.
ACGAGCCAGACGAATGGCTGCGGGGGATCGACCGGCGACTAAAGCCGGTCGTCGTAAGCGTCAAGAGGCGCTTGCCGGCCCCGCCGGCGGGCACAATGACCACGGAGAACACAAGATATGAACCAGGATTTCCAACGTTTCGGCTACGGCGGGATGCGCGACGTCACGACCGTACAGATGCGCAACAAGGTGCTGCGCAATACGTACTGGCTGCTCGCCTTGTCGATGCTGCCGACGATTGCGGGGGCCTGGCTGGGCGTGAACTATGGCTTCGCGCTGTTCGCGGGCAGCCCGATGGTCAGCATGATCGCGTTCCTCGCGATCGCATTCGGCTTCATGTTCGCCATTGAGCGCTTCAAGAACAGCGGCGTGGGGGTGGCGTTGCTGCTGGGCTTTACGTTCTTCATGGGGTTGATGCTCACACGGTTGCTGAGCTTCGTGCTGGGATTCTCGAACGGCGCATCGCTCATCATGATGGCGTTCGGTGGCACCGCCGTGATTTTCGGCGTCATGGCAACGGTCGCCACGGTCAGCAAACGTGACTTCAGCGGGCTGGGCAAGTGGCTGTTCATGGGCGTGCTCGTGATCCTGCTGGCCTCGGTCGCCAATATCTGGCTGCAACTGCCGGCGCTGATGCTGACGGTGTCGGTGATCGCCATCGCCATCTTCTCCGCGTACATCCTGTTCGATGTGCAGCGTGTCGTGAATGGCGGCGAGACGAACTACGTCACCGCGACGCTGGCCATTTACCTCGACCTGTACAACATTTTCACCAATCTGTTGGCCATTCTCGGCGTGCTCGGCGGCAATCGCAACTGACGCGACCGACAGGCGGTGCGGCGGGCAACTCCGCACCACGTCGCGGATGTGAAAAAGCCAGTCCTTCGGGACTGGCTTTTTCTTTGCGTGACGGGATTTTGCGATGTGCGGCCCACCCGATGCGCTAGTGGGCCGGGTCGCTCAGGCCTGCACTCCGCCCGCCCGGATACATCGGCCGCTGCAGCGCCGCGGCCGCCGCAACCGATGGCCAGCCGCCGCCATCACGCACGATCAGGCCTCGTCGTGAATCACGCCGTCGCCACTGGTAGCACCGGCAATCGCCTCAACGCCCTCAATGCCCTGATCGGCCTGATCGGCGGAAGCATCCGACGCCGACACCCGCACCGTCGGCACCCACGGCTGCCCGATGCTCTCATGCTCGAACACGGCCATCGACTCGACGTGCGACGTGTGTGGGAACATGTTCACCACCCCGGCCAGCGTCAGGCGATAGCCCGCCTCATGCACGAGCACGCCCGCGTCACGCGCCAGCGTTGCCGGACTGCAGGAAACGTAGACGATGCGCTTGGGCAGGCCGTCGTAGCCCTGCTGCGCCAATTCGGCGAGCGCCTTCGATACCGCCAGCGCCCCTTCGCGCGGCGGATCGATCAGGTAGCGGTCAAACGCACCCAATGCGCGAATATCCTCCGGCGTGATGTCGAACAGGTTCCGGCACGCGAATTCGGTCCGTTCGGCCACGCCATTACGTTGCGCATTCGCGAGCGCGCGCTCCGTGAGCGCGGTGCTGCCCTCGATCCCCATGACGGTGCCGGCGCGACGGGCCAGTGGCAGCGTGAAGTTCCCCAGGCCGCAGAACAGATCGAGCACACGCTCATGCGACGCCGGCGCCAGCAAGCGCAACGCGCGATGCACGAGCACACGGTTGATCTGATGGTTGACCTGCGTGAAGTCCGTCGGCTTGAACGGCATCCGGATCTGATATTCCGGCAGGGTGTAATGCAATTCCGGGTGCAGCGGGTAGAACGGCACCGCGGTGTCCGGCCCCTTCGGTTGAACCCAGAACTGGACGTGATTTGCCTCGGCGAAGGCGCGCAGAATGTCTTCGTCCGCAGGCGTGAGGGGCTCGAGAATACGCAGCACGAGCGCCGTCACCTCGGCGCCGATCGCCAGTTCGATCTGCGGCAGACGTTCCCGAATGGACAGCGACTCGACCAGGCGCCGCAACGGCACGAGCATGTCAGAAACGTGGCGGGGCAGCACTTCGCACGAGTCCATGTCGGCCACGTAGCTGCTCCTGCGCTCATGGAATCCGATGAGCACCCCCCCCTTTTTCGGGACGTATCGCACCGTCAGACGTGCGCGGAAGCGATAGCCCCAGTCTGGCCCCTGAATGGGCCGAAGGATGGCTTCGGCCTTCACCTTGCCCAGACGCGCCAGATTGTCCTCGAGCACACGCTGCTTGATAGCGATTTGTGCGCGCGGCTCGAGATGCTGCATCGAGCACCCACCGCACTTGCCGAAGTGCGGGCACTGTGGCTTGGCGCGCATCGGGCTGGCGCGCAGCACATCAACGGCTTCGGCCTGCTCGAATTTGGGTTTGCGACGATAGCTGAGATAGGTGACGCGTTCGCCCGGCAGCGCGCCTTCGACAAAGATCACCTTGCCGGGCTTGTAGTCCGGTGCACCCGGCTCGCCCTCGGGCGCGGTGCGGCCGACGCCGCGCGCTTCCATGTCGAGCGATTCGATATCGATAATGCCGGGCTCGGCAGCCGGCCGGCCGCGTGAGGAATTTCGGGAGGAGCGGGTCACGTCGTTGTTCTCATGTGCGACAGCAAACCGGACATTTTAATCGATTCGCTCGCCACTGACGTACGCTCGTTCGCGCAGCGCCGACATCCCCCGGCCCCAAACTCAGGCGATCACGCCCAGGCGGCGAGATATTCCTTCCAGTGCGGCGCCGCTTCCGCTTCGAGCGAGCGTCTCACGAATTCGATCTCCTGCGCGTACTCCGCCTGACGCAAACCGCCCCGCATCAACTGAAAGCGGCAATAGACCAGATACGTGTTCACCACGTCCGTCTCGCAGTAATTGCGAATCTCCTCAAGCTTGCCCGCGCGGAACGCTTCCCAGACCTTGCTGCCGTCCATGCCGAGCTTGCCTGGAAACCCGCACAGCTTGGCCAGGTCGTCGAGCGGCGCGTTTGCACGGCCCTGATACATCGCCAGAAGATCCATCAAATCCAGATGACGTTGGTGATATCGGCTGATGTAGTTGTTCCACTTGAACTCGCGGTCGTCCTCCCCCATGTCCCAATAGCGCGGCGCGGCAATGCCGTGAATCATCGCGCGGTAATGCAACACGGGCAGGTCGAAGCCGCCGCCATTCCACGACACGAGTTGCGGCGCGTACTTCTCGATTGTGCGGTAGAAGCCGGAGACGAGTGCCGCCTCGCCATCGTCGAGCGTACCGAGGGATTTCACACGAAAGCCGTCGCGATCGCGAAACACGCACGAGATTGCCGCAACGCGCTGCAAGTGCAACGGCAGGAAGTCGTGCCCCACCTTTTCACGGCGGGCGGCAAAGGCGGCGTCGGCCACGGCATCGTCGGACAGCCCGGCGTACGCCGGCTCGAGCTTGCGCAGGCCGTCAACGTCGGGGATCGTTTCAATATCGAAGACGAGGACAGGTGATGACATGGTCAGAATGTGAAGTGAAATTCAGTGCGCGCCGCCGCATCACGGCGACGTCATGGCATGCCGCCCCCGATGACGCGGGCGGCGAATGGCGGCGGTCGTCGAGGTCGACACCAATCAGAGCACGGCGTCCTTGCGCACCCCATTGGATGCGAAATAGCGCTTGAGCTTGACGAGCGCCTCTTGCTGGATCTGACGAACGCGCTCGCGCGTCAGTCCCATTTCGTCGGCCAGTTCTTCCAGCGTGGCGGGTTCCACGCGGTTAAGTCCGAACCGTCGCTCGATGACGTAGCGATGCTTGGTGGACAGGCGCGAGAGCCAAAGGCGCATGAGGTCTTCCAGCTCGCGATGCTGCACCTCCTGCTCCGGGGCCGCACTGTGATCGTCCGAGAGCAAATCGAGCAAGCTACTGCCCGGATCGATTTCCAGCGGCGCGTCGAGCGACGCCACATGCTCATTGAGCGCGAGGATGTCGATCACCTCTTCGGGCGTTTTGCCGGTCAAATCGGCGATGTCTTCGATACTCGCGTCGCGCTGCTCGCCACCATCGACATACGCCGCACTCTTTTCAAGATGACGCTTGGCGCGCAGCACCTGATTGAGTTCGCGAATCACATGCACCGGCAAGCGTACGGTGCGCGCCTGATTCATGATGGCGCGCTCGATGCTCTGGCGAATCCACCACGTGGCATAGGTTGAAAAACGGAACCCGCGACCCGGGTCGAACTTTTCAATCGCATGCATCAAGCCGAGATTACCCTCCTCGATCAGATCGAGCAGTGGCACACCGCGATTGAGATAGCCCTTGGCAATGCTCACGACGAGGCGCAGATTGCGCTCGATCATGACCTGACGGGCCGCAAACTCGCCAGCCTGGGCACGCGTGGAGTAATCGAATTCTTCCGCGGGCGTGAGCAGCGGTTTGACGCTGATACGGTTGAGATAGTGCTGGACGGTATCCGCCGTAAGTTCGGCCTGCAGCACCGTGCCGAAGTCCTCGGCCTCGGGCTTGCGCTTGCGGCCGGCGGCACCGGCTTCGGCCGCGTCGGACGACGACGCGTCGTCGTCCTCCTCCGCCTCGCGCTCGTCGAAAGCGTCGTCCACGTCCTCGTCCTGCCGGGATTGCCGATCGTCGATTTCCTGATCGGGCTCCGGGGCAGCGAGGTCTTCCTCTTGCGAAGTGCGACGCTTTCTCTTGAGCATTCGACCCTGCCTAGTTTATTGAGGCGGCAAATACTTCATCGGATCTACAGGCTTGCCGTCGCGACGTACCTCGAAATGCAGCATGACACGATCCGCATCCGAGTTGCCCATTTCGGCAATTTTCTGACCCCGCGTGACGGAGTCGCCTTCCTTGACCAACAGTGTGCGGTTGTGCGCATACGCCGTCAAGAAGGTAGCGTCGTGTTTGATGATGACGAGGTTGCCATAGCCGCGCAGGCCAGCCCCCGAATACACGACCTTGCCCGCTCCCGCCGCATAGACAGGCTCGCCGACGGTCCCGCCAATGTTCAGACCCTTGTTCTTCGAATCGTCGAAGCGGCCAACGACATTGCCCTTGGCTGGCCACGACAATTGCAACTCGCCACTCGACACGGCGGACGGTGCGGACGGTGCGGCCGTCGCCGACGCGCTGGCCGGCGGCGTCACGACCGCCGGCGGCACCGAGGCCACATTGTTGCTGGCGAGCGGCGCCGGCAACGGCGTGCCGGTATCCCCCGCAGGTGGCTTCACACGCAAGACCTGGCCAACCTCGATCTGATCCGCGTTCTGGATATTGTTCCAGCGCGCGATATCGCGATAGTTCTGACCGTTCTCCAGCGCGATGCGATAGAGGCGATCGCCGGGCTTGACGCGGTAATACCCGGCCGGCACCGGCGTGTTGTCGATGACAGGCGCTGCGCCTGGCGCACTACCGTCGGTCGCCACACCGCCTACGGTACGGTCGACGACCGGCGCCCCGACTTGTCGCGATGCGCACGCTGCCAGCATGCTCAGCAACAGGACGCTGGCGACGCGTTGTTGGAAACCCGCTCGCAAATTCACTCAAATCCTCCGCAGAATAAGGCCCGTCGGGCTTAGATGATGCCCGATTTTAAGGGGACGAATAACACCCTATCAAGCTGGGTCTCGCGCCACTGGCGCGTACCGGTGCGCTCGATGAGGGTCAAAATCTGTTGCTCACCGCCCACGGGCGCGATGAGGCGTGCGCCAACGGCGAGTTGATCGATCAGCGCGTCCGGAATTTCCAGTCCGGCAGCGGCAATCACAATGCCGTCGAACGGCGCGACCGTCGGCAGCCCTAGCCGCCCGTCTCCGTAATGCAGGCGAATATTCGGCACCCGCAGCGGTCGCAAGTTGGCCTTGGCACGCTCATGGAGCGGACGCACGCGTTCGATCGAGTACACGTCGCGCGCCACACACGACAGGACCGCCGCCTGGTAGCCGCATCCCGTGCCGATTTCCAGCACCTTCTCCAGCGGACGCCCGCCAGCAAGCAGCAGCTCGATCATGCGCCCGACGACCGATGGCTTAGAAATCGTCTGCCCGTGACCGATCGGCAGCGCCGCGTCTTCATAGGCCTGATTGGCGAGCGCCGCGTCGACAAATCCGTGACGCGGCACCGTCGCCAGCGCCGCCAGCACGCCCGGGTGTTTGACGCCGGATGCGGCCACGCGTTCAGCCATCCGCGCGCGCACCCGCTCGGAGGTCAGTCCGATGCCATCCGGCGAATTCCCGAGCGCCGAGGCGCTCGCACGTCCCGTGCCACCCGCCGAAACCTTCGTTGCCGTCACTCCGCGCACCGCGCCCCTGGCACCGACGGCCGCGCCCGGCTGGGCATGCCCTGTCCCCGCTGTTTTGACGGTGGGCCGCGGCGCACCTTTCGCAGCATGCGGCGCGGGCTGCGCGTGGGGAGCGGACGCGGGTCGCGCAAGTCCTTTCGGTACGACCGCGTGCGGCGTCTGTGCGCCGCCGGGACGCGCCGACGCGCCGGCCATTGGCGTCGCGGCAGCCCGCAGGCCGCCGTGCGTATTCGGAGAAAGATTGCCGCCAGTCGGCGTCTTTCCGTTCCCTTGACTTGCGGGCGCCGCGGCGCGCGTCATCGCGGCAGGCGGCGCGCCGGCGGGACTGGCCCGCGACGCCTTGTCGAGCACCGGCGCCTGACGTTGCCGACGGCTCATCACATCGGCCAAGGGGAGAGGAAAACGCTTTGGCGGTGTCGTCATCGTTGGGTCACCCCTGCGCTGGCCAGCCAGTCGTGCACGACGCCAAGTCGTGCGGTATGCGTGAGATCCAGTTGCAAGGGGGTGACCGAGACGTAATCGTGCGCCACGGCGTGAAAATCGGTGCCTTCGCTGCTGTCGCGCGCGTCGCCAGCCGGCCCGATCCAGTAAATCGTTTCGCCGCGCGGATTCTCCTGACGGATCACCGGCTGCGATTGATGCCGTTTCCCAAGTCGCGTCGCCACTGCGCCCTTAAGGTGGTCGTACGGCGAATTGGGAATATTGACGTTCAACAGGAAGGGCGCGCCCAGCGGGCGCTCCATATACCGCTCGACGACCTCGCGCGCCACGCGCGCCGCGCTATCGAGGTGATCCCAGCCTTTATGGACTTGCGAGAAGGCGAACGAGGGAATCCCGAAGAGAAACCCTTCGGTGGCCGCCGCTACCGTGCCGGAGTAGAGCGTGTCTTCGCCCATGTTCTGGCCGTTGTTGATGCCGGACACAACGATATCGGGCCTTTCGTCGAGCAGCCCGGTCAGCGCTATGTGCACGCAATCGGTCGGGGTGCCGTTGATGAACGTGAAGCCGTTGCCGCCTTTGAATACCGACAGCGGCCGTTGCAGGGTCAGAGAATTGGACGCACCGCTACAGTTCTGTTCGGGCGCCACTACGGTAATGTCGCCAAGCGGTGCCAGCGCTTCGTAAAGCGCGGCCAGGCCAGGCGCCTGATACCCATCGTCGTTGCTGAGCAGGATTCGCATGCGGCAATTGTAACCGAGGAAAGGTGCCCGGATATGACGCCATCACAGCATCACGCCTGTCGTTGCGGCGATTCGGTGGCAACACAACGGCCACGGATCTGCCACAAATTTGCCGCCATGCCGTCACGACCGCCGGCGACATCGGCGTCGCCAGCGGCCGTACCTTACATCTTCTCGGTCTCGCCGGCCTGGGGCTGCCAGACGAGCAAACGCCGTTCGACCACACCGACGAGCCCGTCGAGCACGAGGGCAAACGCCGTCAGGATCAAGACGCCGGCAATCACGGCGTTGATGTCAAACGTGCCTTCCGCTTGCAGAATCAGGTAGCCCACGCCGCGCGCCGACCCCAGATACTCCCCGACCACTGCCCCGACGAACGCGAGTCCGACCGAGTTGTGCAGGCTGGAGAACACCCAGCTGGTGGCGCTCGGCAGATACACGCGACGCAGCAACTGCCGCTGATTCGCGCCCAGCATGCGGGCATTCGCCAGCACGACCGGACTGACTTCCTTTACGCCTTGGTACACGTTGAAGAACACGATGAAGAACACCAGCGTTACACCCAGCGCGACTTTCGACCAGATGCCAAGCCCGAACCACACGCCGAAGATCGGCGCGAGAATCACGCGAGGCATTGAGTTGGCCGCCTTGATGTACGGATCGAACAGCGCGCCCGCGCTCGGCGAGAGCGCCAGCCACAGTCCCACCGCCAGCCCGAACACCGTGCCGATGACAAAGGCGAGCACGGTCTCGAGCAGCGTGACGCCGAGATGCAGATAGATCTCCCCGCCGGCGAACCACTGCCAGATCTGGAGCAATACCTTCTGCGGCTCGCCAAAGAAGAAAGCCGCCTTGTCGGGGCTGTCGAAGTAGAACGCGGGGAGCAGCGTCGGGCTCGTGAGGACATACCAGACGAGAAAAGCCACCACCAGCAGCAGCCATTGCCACAACCGCAAGTGCCGCATGATCGAACGATTACGCATGACGAACAAATTCCGGGAATATCAGACGAGCGATCGGACAAGCCAATCGAACCCACCAAAGCCATCCGGCAAATCGAACCCATCCAGCCAGTCGAGCCAGTCCAGCCATTGCACCCAGCCGCACCCGCCGAACAGAAAGTCGGTGATTTGCCACATGACGTGTCAGACGGCCTTCAACTGTTGCGCATAGCCCTTGAGCACTTCCTCTCGCAGCACGTCCCAGATCTGGGCGTGCAGCTCGGTGAAGCGCGAATGCGTGCGGATTTCCGCCACATCGCGCGGACGCGGCAGATCGATGCGGAACTCCCCGATCGGATGCGTGCCCGGCCCTGCCGAGAGCACCACGACACGGTCCGATAGCGCTATCGCCTCGTCCAGATCGTGCGTGATGAACAGCACCGCCCGGCGCTTGGCCGCCCACAGATCGAGCAACTCGTTTTCCATGAGCTGACGCGTCTGGATGTCAAGCGCCGAGAACGGCTCGTCCATCAGAATGATGTCCGGATCGAGAATCAGCGTCTGCGCCATGGCCACGCGCTTGCGCATGCCGCCCGAGAGCTGGTGCGGGTAGCGATCGCCGAACCCGCCCAACCCCACGCGCTTGAGCCACTCGTGTCCGCGTGCCTTCGCTTCCTCGGCCGATACGCCACGGAACTCCAGCCCCGCGGTCACGTTGTCGATGGCGTTGCGCCAGGGCATCAGCGCTTCGGCCTGGAACATATAGCCGGCGCGCGAATTGATGCCCTTGAGCGCCTCGCCGAACACCTTGACGGTGCCGGACGACGGCGCCAGCAGCCCGGCAGCGACGTTGAGCAACGTCGACTTGCCGCAACCGGTGGGGCCGACGACCGAGACAAACTCGCCCGGCGCAATGTCGAGCGAGGTGTCGGCCACGGCCGTGTAACGCTTCGCGCGATCGTCTCGCGCGACGAACGTACACGTAATGCTGTCGAAACTCAGAGCCGGCGCTGTCATCATTTGTACTTGGCGTCGGCCTTCTTCGTGAATTCGTTCGTGAACGTCTTCGCCAGATCGATCGGCTTGCCCTTGACGGACTCGTCGAACGCCTGCAACGTGCGCAGCGCCGTGGCCGGGCCGTCAGCGGGAATCAGGCCGTCCGGGGACATGGCCTCTTTCACGCGGCCCCAGGCATCGAGGTACAAGGCGCGGTCGCCCAGCAGATAGGCGTCGGGTACCGTCTTGATGATATCCGCCGGCCCAGCCGTCTGAAGCCAGCGCAACGCACGGACCATGGCATTGGTCAGCGCCTGCGTCGTATTCGGATTCTTCTGAATAAACGATTCGTTCGTGTACAGGCACCCCGCCGGCATGTGGCCGCCGAACACCGACACCGTCTCCTTGAGCGTACGCGTGTCCGAGATCACGCGGATCTCCTTGTCGCGCTCGAGCATGGTGATCACCGGATCGAGGTTGACGATGGCGTCGATATTGCCCGAGCGAATCGCGGCGAGCGCACCGGACGACGCGCCGACACCGACGAACGCCACCTCGTTGGGCTTGACGCCGCCTTTGGCCAGCACGAAGTTCGCCATGATGTTGGTGGACGAGCCGGGCGCCGTCACGCCAATCTTCTTGCCACGCAGGTCGGCCAGCGACTTGTAATTCGGCATTGTCTTGTTCGACACGCCGAAGACGATCTGCGGGGCGCGCCCCTGCAGCACGAACGCGCGGATGAACTGGTTTTTCGCCTGCAACAGGATCGTATGTTCGTAAGCGCCCGACACCACGTCGGCGCTACCGCCCACGAGGGCTTGCAACGCCTTCGAGCCACCGGCGAAATCCGAGATTTCGACGTCGAGACCTTCGTCCTTGAAGTAATTCAGGCGTTCGGCAATCGTGAGCGGCAGGTAATAGAACAGATTCTTGCCGCCGACGGCGATCGCGACCTTGGTCTTCTCGAGTTTGCCTTGCGCGAAGCTCGGGCGAATGCCTGCGCCGATCAAGCCGGCCGCGGCCAGCGTCGTGACGAACTGACGTCGTTGCATGAGGTTTGTCTCCGTGGTTGCAGCGTTTTTTCTTGGTGTAACGTGCTTATTCGCGAGCCGCAGACGGTGCCGCGCCCCGCGGTCCTGCGCGAGATCAGCGCAGCTCAAATGACGCCGTTCTCGCGCAGTGCCTTGATTCGTTCGGCATCATAACCTAGTTGCCCGAGCACCTCTTCGGTGTGCTCGCCAAGTGCCGGGCCGAGCCATTGCGTCTGCCCCGGCGTTTGCGAAAGCTTGGGCGTGACGTTCGGCAGATCGATGGGCGTGCCGTCCGGGAACGTGTGACGCTGAATCATCTCGCGCGCGATGAACTGCGGATCCTTGAACATGTCGGCCACGGTATAGATACGGCTTGCGGGCACGTCGGCCCCTTGCAGCACGGCCAGGGCATCGTCGATCGGACGCGCGCGCGTCCATTGGCCGATGGCGTCGTCGATTTCCTGCGTGCGCGGCACGCGGCCGTCGTTGTGCGCAAGGGCGGGATCGTCCGCCAGATCGGGCCGGCCGATGGCGTGCATCAGCCGCTTGAAGATCGGATCGCTGTTGCCGCCCACCACAATCATGCCGTCGGCGCACGGATAGGTGTTCGACGGCACGATCCCCGGCAGCGACGCGCCCGTGCGCTCGCGCACCATGCCGGCCACACTGTACTCGGGCACCACGCTCTCCATGAGGTTGAAAACGGCCTCGTAAAGGGCGACGTCGACCACCTGCCCCCGCCCGCCGTTCACATTGCGGTGATGCAGCGCCATCATCGCGCCAATCACGCCGTGCAGCGCCGCGATGGAGTCGCCAATGGAAATGCCGATGCGCGGCGGTGGCAGGTCCGGATACCCGGTGATATGGCGCAGTCCGCCCATCGACTCGGCAATCGCGCCGAAGCCGGGCCGGTCACGGTACGGCCCGGTCTGCCCGTAGCCCGACAGGCGCACCATCACGAGCCCCGGATTGTCGGCCGAGAGTTGCTCGTACCCCAATCCGAATCGCTCGAGCAGCCCGGGACGGAAATTCTCGACCACGATGTCGGCCTGCGCGGCGAGCCTGCGCACGATCTCCTGCCCCTCGGCAGACTTGAGGTTGATCGTCACCGATTTCTTGTTACGGGCCTGCACGGCCCACCAGAGCGACGTGCCGCCCGCGTCGGGGTGCAGCTTGCGCCACTTGCGCAACGGATCGCCGTGCTGCGGATCCTCGATCTTGATGACTTCGGCGCCGAACTCCCCCAGCATGCGCGCGGCAAACGGGCCCGCGATGAGTGTGCCGAGTTCGAGCACCTTCACGCCAGCGAGCGCGCCGCGCGCCGGCAGACCGGCGGCGCCGCCCCCCTGCGACGAGGTGGCTTCGGAAGACGGGTCGGCGGCAGATGCCGTAGACGCCGGGGCGGAACCTTGCGGCAATACAGATTCGAACGGCTTGGACGACTTGGACAACGCGTGGACTCCTGTGCCTCGTCGACGGGCATCGCCGTCGACGCTGAGACGCCGCCGTCGGCGGCGCCTGTCGCAATGGGTGGCAAACGAAGCTCGTATAGTAATTCGACAGTCCGCGATCGGCCAACCATCGCGCAGCGATTCCCGGAAAGTTCCGGGTTGAATGGTCGCAAAATCCGATCGGGCAACCCGGGGCCGCTCGTCAGGTCTCGAACAGATGACGCGCCCCGCGCTGCGCCGCGATGTAGATCGCCTCGCCACGATTGCGGGCGCCGAGCCGCCGATACAGGGCAGACACGTGGGTCTTGGCGGTTCCCTCGGAGATCACCAGTTGCTGGCAGATCGTTTTGATGGATAAACCGCGCGATAGGAGTGCCAGAATTTCGTACTGCCGCGCGGAGATACCGAGCAGCGCCGACTCGGCCAGTTGCGTCGCCTTGTCGCCGCCCATCGGGAACACCGGCAGACGCGAGAGCGGCAGCGCTTCGCCCAGTGCCTCCTGGCGCCAAAGCACGAGCAATGCCGAGATAGCCTCGTCGGGAACGAATCGACCGCCCGTGAACGCCAGATCGAAGACCGCACGCGTGCGCGCGACCGAACTCGGCCATGGCAGACATGCCGCCGCACCAGCCTGCAGCCAGCGAATGATTTCATCGGGAAAACCCGCATCTCCGATAACGAGTACCGGGACGGGCGGCGCACAGTCGGCGGCGGTCGCACACAGACCATCGATGTCTGGCGTACGGGCCACCGACTCGGCAAGCACGAGCGCGCGACGCGACGGCAACTCGCGCAACCAAAGCCAGTCCTGCGCCGTCACCTCGTCGACATGACGCAAAACCGGCGGCGTCGCGTTCGCGTCGGTCTGCAGTGCGACCTGCAGGCCGCTCAGCCAACTGGCAGCCTCACCCACGACCAGCACACGCATGGTTTCCCCCGTCGTTCCGGTCAGCCCCCCCGGGCCGCCGCCCCGCTTGTTATCAAGCCCGATGTGCTCATGAGTTGCCCGCCTGTCGCATGCTCGACACATGCCCAGGCGGCTACGAAAACCGAAGAAACCCTCCAGCCTTCGTCATGAGGCAAACATCAGGCGTCACCTCGCTTGTAGCGCAATTTACGCACGAAACCCGCATGGCACCGGGTCCCGAACTCACGAACGCCGCTCCATGTTGCCTTCGCGCGACAAACCGCAATCTGCGTAAATTATTTACTCAATTTTCTAACATTCCGCTATTACTTTTTTCCCTTCCTTTTCTCGAATCGCGCCATAAAATACAACGTGTGCTGGGAGGACAGTCGTTGGAGGCCGGGGGGCATACCATGAACAAGAAGATCAGCGTCAAGATGACGTGCGTTGCTATGGGTTGTCTGGTGGCGGCGTGCGTTGCCGTCTCCGCGCAAGCCCAGGCGGTCGATATGCGCGGCGTTCCGGTCGCGGTCAGCGACGCCTTGCTCGCCAGCACGCGTGCGGCGAACCTGCAGCACAGCATCGTCGCCAACGTGCCGGGCATTGCGCCCGTCGCCATTGCTCCGGCCCACACCGTGGCGCAAACGGCGAACAATGTACGCCTCTGGGACGAAGTCGTCCCTCCCGCGCCACTGCCCAAACCCACGCAGGCATCGATTTCCTTGCCGAATGGGCCGCGCATGATCGCTGCGATTTCGCACGTTTCACCCCCTGCCCTGTCCGCGGGAATGCAGCCGACCCGTCTGTCCGTCAACGCAGGGGTTGGCGCTATGCCCCCCCGCTCGTCGCGCTAACCGAAGGTCGCGACGGGCCGCGCCCGTCGCTATTGCATCCGCCTTCCCTGACCTTGATTCCATGCGCGTCGTCGGTGCCGGCGACGCGCAAACCCCGTTCCTGCTGCCTTCTTCCACACCTACGCGATGCCCCCGTCATCAGAACGTGTACGGGAAGCGCAAACCGATCACGTAGTTCGGCGCGTCCGGCGACATCCCCGCATTGACGTAACCGTTGACCGTCCAGTGCTTGTTGATCGCATAGTTGATGCCGAAATTGAGCGACGCCGCGTTCGTCGAGCTGCCCGCCACCGTGGTGTAGGCGCCGCCTGGGCTGGCCGTCTTCGTCGCGCGCGAGATCGCCGTCGAATACGAGATCGACAGCGCCGTCTTGTCGTTGAGCGCCAATGCCATGCCCGCGCCCACCTGAATGATGTCGCCGAGCTTGACCTTCGCGGGTTGCGTCGTGCCTTCGACAGCAGAGACGTCGTCGAACGTGCGGGCCACGTTGTAGGTGTACGCCACGTTCGCGAACAAGACGATCGGATCGTAGGTGCGCAGGAACGACAGGCCGGCCGTGAACGCCCAGATGCCGTTGCCCGTCGGCAGTCGCGACGGCGTCGTCAGGTTGTTATTGGTCGGATCGGGCGTGCCGAGCTTGATGCCAAACGGTGACGTACCGGTCGGCGCGGTCACGCGAAACGAGGCCACGATATCGGGCCAGTTCGCGTTCTCCTTGACGAGTTGGTAGTACAGGGACGCATTCACGTCGCCGATGTTCGCCGAATTCTTGCTGATGTCGCTCACCGACGATGCCGCGCCGCCCACCCCACCCGAGATGAAGTCCGAATTGCGGTAGAGATACGGCACGTCGAACGCCACGCTCAACCGGTCATTGATCCCGTAGCGCGTGTTGACGTCGAACGTCCAGACGTTGGCCTTGGTCTCGCCGAGATTCAACTGACCGAGAAAGATGGCATCGAGGGCGAGAAAGCCGCTCAGCACGAGTTGACGCCGGTCGTAGTAGCTGTAGCTGATCCCCGTATCGATGGTCAGCTTGTGGTCGAACAGCGGCGCGTGCTGGGCCTGCACAACCGCCTCTTCGGCCGGCGTGCGCTGCGATTCGCTCGTGCTCTTTTGCATCTGCTGGGTCTCGCCGATCGGCGTGGCCGATGAGGGCCCCGCCGCGCCGGCGGCGCCGCCGCCCGGCGTGCCCGCCGAACCGGCGGCCGATCCGTCACCGGGCGAGACCTGCGCGATCTGCGCAGTATCCCAGGCGGTCAGACCGCGTCCGCGTTGCGCCATCTCGATATCCGTGAGGCGCTGCTTGAGAGAAGAAATTTCCCGCTGCTGCCGGTCGACCATGTCCATCAACATTTGCAGACGGTCGTCCGGCGATGGGTTCGTATGCTCCTGAGCCTGGGCCGATAGCGTGAAAAGCAGTACCCCCAACGGAATAGCGGCAACGGGAAAAAAGCGATGAGTGTTCATGATCCCCCCCGGGTAAAGGTGCGGACAGGCGTCCGCGCGCAATCCAACAAACACGTATTGCCAACAACGGTTGTCCTTGCTGCTCGACTGCGGGGTGATGCGTGCGAAACCCGTTCCGATCTCGGTGGACGTGCAATGCCCGGGCTCTGCCGACATCACCTTCTTGTTCACCGCAAGCGACCTGCGGCGACGCCCCACTTCTCGTTATCCTGGCGTCCGGCCAAGGGTTGCAACGTTGCCGGACACGGTTGCCGGCGTCACCCTGCGCATCCAAGGCAGCGCGGCGCCGTCACTTCACTTGCTCTTGCCTTACCCTTCACTTGCGCTTCACGTCGTCGACCTGAGTTGACGATCCTCGACCGTCATCGGCGGATCGCGGCGATGTTTGCCAACGCGCTCTGAATGCCGGCCTGATGCAGTGCGGCCGACGTAAGCGGATTCGTCTGCAGATTCAGTTGCATCGTGTTCATGACCTGCTGGGCGTTACCCGCCACCTGCACGACCTGCATGATCTGGTTCATCGCCGCACCGGCCCCGCCGCCCACGCTCTGGCCGAGATTGCCGTTCGGCGTATTCAACGTGATCTGCATGCCGGCCGACGTAATGGCCACGCTGGCGCTCAAATTGCCCACCGTGGTCTGCGAACTGTTCGCGCCCTGCCCGCCGATCGGCACCAGCGACGCGATCGTTACCCCGGGACCGAACTGAATGATGGCTTTGTTCAGGGCGTTGTTCGCGTCGCCGGCCACCTGCGTGATCTGGGCGACGCCGTTGATCAGTACACTCGACGCGCCCGACACTGACTGCGTAAGCGGCCCGGTCGCGTTGACCAGACCGGGGATAATGCCGGTCGCGGCACCGGTCTGCACCTGGACGCCGCCGCCGTTTTGATTCACACCCAGCACGCCGGTGGCCATCAGGCTCGCACCGGTCGGCATCTGCCATTGCGACTGCATGACGAGCTGAAAGCCCGTGATCATGTTCTGTTGTGCGTACTTGCCGGTCGCGTGCGCGAGCACTTCATCGCTCACAGGCGTCCAGCTCTCGGGCACCACGCTCGATGCAAATGCCGGCACGGCACTTGCAAGCAGCGGGATTGCCAGCATCGGGACAAATCGGTTCATGATGGTCTGGTCTCAAAACAGATCCGCCCGGATGATGCCGAAGTCCACCATCGGGGCCGGAGATGTCCCGGTCGCCAAGGCGCTGTCGCGCAACTTGACTGCCAGGGACTCGTTTCCTTTGAGCAGCGGTGAATCCTCCAAAAACGGCTTGCCGACGACCGCCAACACCAAGCCGTTCCATTGCTTGGCAAAATCGGCCTGCTCGATAATGCGATTGCCCAGCGCCGGATCGGACACGAACACCCGTCCGTCCTTCGCTGCCTTGATGACTACAAAGTGTTGATAGCCGTTGACGTCGATCAGCGCGATGACCGGGATGCGCAAGTCGTAAAGCGCGTTCACGTCAACTTTGAATCCTCGCCCCTCGAGTCCCAGCGTCTCCACGAATTTCTTCATGTCGAGCATCGAGAAGCCATTCTTGATGACCGTTTCCGGGTTGGAGAACGCCATCATTCGCTGGATCATTTCCGGCTCGGGTATGTCGATCCCGTAGCCGTATCGCAGCAGCGTTGCCAAGGCTGCGGATCCACAGCTGAAGTCGTATTCCTGCTGGACCAGATTCACGTAGTGCATCGACTTGAACGAGCGCATCTTCTTGACCGCCGGTACACCAGTCGAAGATTCGAGGTTCACCGATGCATACTGCGCGTGCCCGGCCACGCTTGCGCACGCCAGAGCGCAAACAGTAGCGATCCTCACTGCGGCACGACGCGCATCATTCATGTCACACCTCATGAAAAAACCGGTCCGGGAATCCCCGGACCGGTTCGGTACTTCACTTGATTGCCGAGACGGCAAGGCTGTTGCTCTGCACGTTGCCGATACCCGAAGCCACGTTCACACCGATGTTGCCGCTGGCCCACGACAGTGCGCCGTTACCCAGCGAAGCATTGGCGATGAAGTCGCCCGAAGCGTGCATCGAAGCCGACTGGTCGGTTTGCGCCGTCGAGTTGGCCGCACCGCCCTTGTACCAGCCATAACCGCTTTGCGAGACCGCGGCGGCCAGGCCGTTCTGCTGCACGTTGCCCACACCTGCGGCCACGTTCACACCCACATTCCCCGTCGCACCCGCGAGGGCGTTATCCCCCACGCTGGCGTTGACGAAGAACTGCGAGATGCTGGCCGAACCCCGCGACGACTGGTTCGCGAACACCTGTGCCGAGGCATATACCGGCTGGGCGTTGAGCGAAGCGATCGCAACGTTGTTGGCCTGCGCGTTGTCGGCACCTGCCGCCACGTTCACACCGATGTTGCCGTTGGCGTTGGCCAATGCCCCATTGCCCAGCGTGGCACCCATCGTCTGGAGCTGCGCCGTGTTGATGTGATACGTGATCGCGCCATGCACCCACGTGGTCGACTTCATGTACGTGTCGGAGAAGCCCCACAGTGCGCCTGCGGCAATCGATTCGCTATGGACCGAAGCCTGACCTTCGTTGAACAAGCCGTGGAACCCTGCGTCGAAGCTCTTCTGCGTGTTCAGGAAGCCTGCCGCGAGGAAGCCGGCAGCTTCCTGCGATTGCTGCTGGTAGGCGTATCCGCCCCATGCGGCGCCTTGGCCTGCACCGAAGTTGCCGAAGAGGTAGCCGCCGTAAACCCCACCTCCACCCGGCAGCCAGAAGTGACCGCCACCGATGGCGCCGAAGCCACCCGCAATGTTCGAATACTCATACCCACCACCGGCGATGAAACTGCCCGAGCCGGAGTGTGACTGACCCGCGATATACCCGGCACCGGCCTGGAAGGACTGGCTGGTGTTCAGGTGACCATTGGCCTCGGCATTCACCCACGACGTCGTGTTGTCGAACGACGTCCTGGTCGAGCCAGCGAGCAGGTATGCGCTACCCTGGTTCGAGACCGTGGTGGTCTTGGAATGCACGCCGTACGTCACGTCGCCCGTCACGTAGCTGCCAAGCAGCGGGCCCGTCAGGTGCACGCCGTGCGCGTCGACCATCTGGCTGCTTTGCACGACAGCGTTGCCAGTGTTGTCCACCGTGACGCAGCCGCGAATGCCGACCAGACCGAAAATGCCGACCAGGTTCAGAACGTTGGTTTCGTTGCCGATGAACGAGAAGCTGTATTGCTGGTGATGAGACGGGTACGCCATGGCGGAACCCGTTGCTACCAGCAGTGCGGCCGCTGCAATTGCTTTCGTTTTCATGACCATCTCCTTGACGAGAGAGTTACCCAGTTAAAAAGATGTGCCCGCCGGGGGACGGAGCACAAAAACATTTGCGGTTACATTGCCTATCCCAGCCGACTGGTTCACTTGGACCACACCGTTCGCACCGCGGAAGGCGTCACCGGAAATCGACGCCGTGCGGAACAGATCGTTGAGGTTGTCGTGCCCAGCCGGGCCACCCTTAGCGATCGCAGCGGATAGTGCCGTATCCGATACGCTCGCCACTCCAGCCGCATCGCCCGTCACAATGACCGTGGCGTTGCGTTGAAGATTGCCGGCACCGCTCGACTGATTGACTTGCGTCAGCCCCGAGGTGCCCGAAAATGCGTTGCCTTGAATTGCGGCGCTGGCCGCGCCGGTCGTCGTGGTGACGAGCGCCTGTTGATTCGTGCTCGATGCGCCGACGCTCACTCCGCCGCCATTGGCGATGACCGCGCTGTTGGCCTGGGCGTTGTTCACGCCGGCCGCTTGATTGACACCAAGGGCCCCGGTCACACCCACCGCCACACCGTTATCGATGGTGGCGTGCGTGCCGGCGAGTTCGCCGTTCACGATCCACACGTCTTGTGCCGACGACACTCCTGCGACGGCGCTCAGGGCGGTGGCTGCCGCCAGAGCGATGGCGCGATGGGCACGATGCGACAGGCGATGCGCGCTCATTTCGCCGCTCCTGCCGCACCAATGCTCGTGAGCGGTGCCAGCGCCGAGTTGATCACTGACGGGACGAGCGTGCCGATGCCGCCGATACCACCGCCACCGCCGACCCCGGCGCTGAAGCCACCGCCCACGCCGTTCGAGGTGTTGAGGGCGTTGCCACCGCGGGCATTGCCCACCAGCACCCCCATCACCGGGTCGATGCCGGAGCGCACGGCCCCCGTGACGAGACCGACCGAGGCGCGGCCCGTCAACTCACTATCCATGACCTGATTGACAGCCCCCATGGCGGTGTTGAACGGCCCCGTCGGGAATGCCGGTACGGCGATGCCAATCGGGTTCTGCTCACGGGGCAAGCCGCGATAGGCGACTTCCGGGCCGATATTGCGTTCGATCACCAGGTCCCCGGGCGTCGCCGGTTCGGCGTGCGCGCGGCCGGGGAGCAGCGCCGGGGTCAGTGCCACCATCATCGTGGCGAGGACACTGCCGGCATGCACCAAGGAGAATTGAGTCATCTGATTCACCGCGTGGAGTAAGTCACACGCGTCACCTGAACGTTGTTCACGCCGCTCGACAGTTGTTGCGGACGCGGCATCGGCGTCACGGCGCCGGGCAGTTCGTCCCACAACGTCACGCCGTTGGCGAGCGTCATTCCAGGTGACTGGACCATCGCGCCGCCTTGCAGATTGCGGCCGCGCTGGCTCCCGAGTTGTGCGTCGTCGACACGGGCTGCCGCAAGGGGCACCCCGGTCACGCCCATGTCCTGGACGCTGGCAATGGGACTCGTGTCGTCGCCGCCGGCCGCGGCCGGTGCTTCGTCCATCGTCGTGCGGGCCGCGACCGGGACCAGGTCGGTGACCGGTGCCACCATGGCAGGGTCGGCATCCGTGACCCGCATCGCAGGCAGCGTCGTCGAAAACGACGTCGGCACCATTGAGCCCGTCAGCATCGCCACGTGCATAAGCGGCGAGCGCGAGAATTCATGCGCTTGCGCCGGTGCAGCGCACAGACCGAACGTCGCGGCAATGGCAGCGGCCAGCGCGCCTGCGCCTTGTCGTACTCGGTACTGAATGTCGGTGGTGAGAATTCGCATCGCTGTGCCCTCCTTGCCCGGCTCAATAAAGCGACTTCCGTGCCACCCGACTTAAGTGATTGAAAACATTGACGTTAGATTTTTCGACTTGGCCGAACGCCCGGGCCAATGCGCGAAAACGTTTCAGCATTGATACGCAGGCCATGCCAGGCCGCCGGCGCCACATCACCGACGCATTCCACAAACATTCCGAACTGCGAACGATATCGGCGTCGCCAGCGACGCTTGCCTTGGAGCCCCGGTTGACAAGGGCTTCCGGTGACAGAATTGCGGCAGTTTTATCCGCCTGCGACGTAACGACACAGCGTCGTCACAGATGCCCGCGCGAGGCGCGACGCCGCACGGTGCCGTGGATGTTTCATCTTTGATCGGTCTGCGCGGCCACCGGCCACGCCCATTTTCGGCGGCGACAAAGCGCGTTCCCCCCGACCGCAGGCAGGACTTCGCGAGGTTGGGAAAGCGCAGGTGACGACGCACCGCAAACGCACGCGTACGACGCCGCGGGACGCGTTCTCTGGACAGGCGAGACAACGCAATGCGTATGGAAGACGTTCGAGAGGACTGCGGGAAGGTTCGCCGGATTCGCCCGTCGTTATTGGCGATGGCAGAAGTCGTGGATTGCGAGGACAGTGGTGAAAACACGGCGTAAAGCGGTAAGACTTGCGGGCTCAACTCGACGATATTCAGGAGCCCAAAAAGAAACGACCGCCCTGCTCATCACAGGACGGCCGCCCTCTCTTCGCCAGAAGACATCAGGCCGGCACGCCCGATTCGTCACCACGCATTCCATACCGGCACATGAGGCGGTACAGGGTAATGCGCGAAATGCCCAGCTCTGCCGCCACGTCCGTGAGCCGATGACAGTGGCGCAGCAATGCCTGCTCGATGGCCGTTCGTTCGGCCTCCGCGCGAATTTCCTCGAGCGTTCGCACGAGGGTCGGCACCCACGGCGTCAAGTCGAGATCCTTGGCCGAAATCATGCGGCCGTCGGCCATGACAATGGCGCGGCGCACGCGGTTGATCAGCTCGCGAACGTTGCCCGGCCAGTGATATTCATACATCGCCTGTACCGCGCACTGGGTGAAGCCGCGGATTTTGCGATGATTGTCGCCCTTGAAGCGTTGCAGAATATGGTGCGCGAGGATCTCGATGTCCTGCCCGCGCGCACGCAGCGGCGGTTCGTCCACCCGCAGTACGCAAAGGCGATGGAACAGATCCATGCGGAACCGCCCTTCTTTGACGGCTTCCTCCAAATCGACGTGCGTCGCCGAAATGATGCGCACGTTGACCGGAATCACTTCATGTCCGCCGAGACGCTCGATGGCGCCCTGCTGCAGGAAGCGCAACAGGCTCGCCTGGCTTTCGATCGGCAGGTCGCCGATTTCGTCGAGCAGCAGCGTGCCGCCATTGGCGGCCTCGACGCGGCCGATCTTGCGCGCATTGGCGCCGGTGAAGGCGCCGCGTTCGTAGCCGAAGAGTTCGGATTGCATCAAGTGCGGCGGAATTGCCCCGCAATTGATCGCGACGAACGGCCCCTTGGCACGCGACGAGCGCTCGTGAATCGCCACGGCACTCAGTTCCTTGCCCGTGCCCGACTCGCCCGAGATAAACACCGGCGCTTCGGTATTGGCCACTTTGCGGATCGTGCGGAAGAGTTGCTGCATCGCCTCGCACGTGCCGACCATCTCCTGATCGCCGCCGACTTGCGGCGTGACGAACGGCACCTCCGAGAGCGATGCCATGCCCCAGGCATGTCCGATCGAATGGGCGAGTTGGTCGTTCGTACAGGGAACGTTGACGTAATCGAAGCAATAGTCGCGGATCAGCCGGCGAATCGCTTTCGTCGTGAGTTGTTCGGGATTCGTCGCGGCAACCCAGCCGACCGTGGCGGGTTGCATGCAGGACTCGAATGCGCCCATCTCGCGGTCGCTATAGCCGCTCGCCAGATCGATGAGTGCTGCGCTGGTCGTCCCCGGATTCAGAATGCGACTGACGTCGCTGGCGCTCTTGGCCGGCAAGACTTGCCAGCCTTGCTCTCCCAGGAAAGACAACAGACCGTCGTTGTGCTTTCGGGAGGCGTAAATCAGGGTGCGCCCGGTATCGTTAGCCATACCTTAACTCCCTGCCTAAGCAGTGCCCGTGCGCAGTTATTGGGTCATCGACCGGATCTACGCGACGGGAATACGGCCCCGCGCCGCTCGTGAACTTTTTGAATTCCCCGTGCTGGTGGGTCATCAAGTCGGCAGGTTCAGTCTAGAAGACCGGGATGGGTGCAGAAATACCGAATAACAGCTAATCCGATTGGATGAGAGGAGCAGTACCTACGCGCAGCGTTGGAGCGCGACACGCGCGCGTCATGCTCAGAGCGTATGTCTGTCGAGCACGGCACGCGCGATCGTACCGGCGTCCACATACTCGAGTTCGCCACCGACGGGCACCCCCCGGGCCAGCCGACTCACGCGCAAACCGCGTGCCTTGAGCATCTGTCCGAGATAGTGCGCGGTGGCCTCGCCTTCGTTGGTGAAGTTGGTGGCGAGCACCACTTCCTTGACCACGCCGTCCGTGGCGCGGCGAATCAGTTGCTCGAAGTGAATCTCGCCGGGCCCCACGCCGTCGAGCGGCGAGAGATGCCCCATGAGCACGAAATACAGCCCTTTGAAGGTCAGCGTCTGCTCCAGCATGTTCTGGTCGGCAGGCGTTTCCACCACGCACAGCAGGCTCGTGTCGCGCTCGGGATCGAGACACGTCTCGCAAATCTCGACTTCGGTAAACGTATTGCAGCGCGCGCAATGACGAATCTGCTCGGCGGCATGCACCAGCGCCTCGCCCAGCCGCACCGCACCTTTGCGGTCGCGTTGCAGCAGATGGTAAGCGATGCGTTGCGCGGACTTCGGGCCGACCCCCGGCAACGCGCGCAGGGCATCGGCGAGTTCCTGCAGGCTCGAGAGCTGGGACATGCGTCGTGTGTCTCTTGAAACTGGCGGAGGACCGCTCAGAACGGCATCTTGAAGCCCGGCGGCAGCGGCAGACCGGCGGTCAGGCCGCCCATCTTCTCCTGCGCCGTCGCTTCGGCCTTGCGCACCGCGTCGTTGAACGCCGCCGCCACGAGGTCTTCGAGCATGTCCTTGTCGTCCGCCAGCAGGCTCGGGTCGATGGTCACGCGACGCACGTCGTTCTTGCACGTCATCACGACCTTGACCAGACCCGCCCCCGACTGACCCTCGACTTCGATCAGGGCAAGCTGCTCCTGCGCCTTCTTCATGTTTTCCTGCATTTGCTGGGCCTGCTTCATCAGACCTGCAATGTTTCCCTTCAGCATGGTGACTCCTGAATAAATCGTATGAGATGGGTCGGATGCCGCGCGTCTAATGCTGTACGCGCCGAGCATCGCGGTGTGTCGTCGTGTGTCGTCGTGTGTAACGCGCGTTTGAGGATTTTCTTCGAAAACCCGGCACCGAATTGCGACAGCGAACGGCCTTATTGTAACGGGCGAACGCTGCCCGGCAGAATCTGGGCGTCGAATTCGTCGATCAGTTCGCGCACGAGCGGATCGTCCGCGATCGCCTGTTCCGCCGCACTTTGGCGCGCCGCCGCCGCTTGCGCGGCGAGCGAAGCCGCTGTCGTCCCCACCTGCCCCAGCTCGACATGCAATTGCACCTCGGCGCCGAAGTGCTCGGTCAGCGTCTGACGCAGCTTGTCGGTGGTGGCCGCATCGGCCAACTGCCGCAGCGGCACGCGCAAATGCAACGCGCGACCGGCGACTTCGGTCAACTCGCTTTGAAACGCCAGTTGTTGGGCGAGACCGCGTGCCGGGAGACCCGCGGCCAATGCCGGCCATTCGCCGGTAAAGACCGGTGCGACACCGTCGGCTTCACGATAGACGCAAGCACGCGGCGTCGCCGCAGGCGCTGCCGTTACCGCACCGGCAGCCCCTGCAGGCTCGGGCTCCGGGTCGGCACCGGCTGGCGCCTCGTCGGAGGCGCGCGACGCGCTGCCGCGATGGGCGCCTGCGCCGCCGGCAG
>NZ_CABPSL010000021.1 GCF_902459665.1 Pandoraea cepalis
CTTCTCAGCCAGCACCTTGGCAGCGGCCGGGCTGGCGATGCCACCCGATGCGCCACCGGCGGCGGGCGCCGCGCTCGAGGCGGCAGCGGCCGGCGCGGCGGCTTCTGCCGGCTTGGCAGCGACCGGTGCGGCGGCGCCTGCCTTGGCGTCCGTGTCGATCTTCGCGATGATTTGCTCGGACGTCACGGTGTCGCCGGCGGCGGCGCTCACTTCGACGAGCACGCCGGCGGCGGGCGCCGGCACTTCCAGCACGACCTTGTCGGTTTCGACTTCGATCACGGTTTCATCTTGGGCGATGGCTTCGCCGACTTTCTTCTTCCAGTCGAGCAGCGTGCCTTCAGAAACCGACTCGGAGAATTGGGGGACTTTGATTTCAACAATGGCCATTTCTGGATCCTGGATTCGATAAACGTTCAATTCGGAAATACGGCAGCGGCCGTCCCCAGGGGGAGGACGACCGCTGTAAGACCTAACCGGTTACTGCACCACGGTCGCGCCCTTGAGGCGACCGAAAGCCGTATCGAGCAGCTGCTTGAGCTGTTCGTAGTGCTTGGCGTAGTAGCCCGCGGCAGGCGAGGCCGAAGCCGCGCGACCCGCGTAAGCCAGCTTCTGACCGGCGCTCATGCTTTCGATCAGGTGGTGTTCGATGTAGAACCACGGACCTTGATTTTGCGGCTCGTCCTGGGCCCACACCACTTCGGTAAGGTTTTCGTATTTCTTCAGTTCGTTCTCGAACGCCTTGTGCGGGAACGGGTAGAGCTGTTCCACACGCACGATCGCAACGTCGGTCGACTTGTCTTCACGACGGCGAGCGATCAGGTCGTAGTACAGGCGGCCCGAGCAGGCGACGACACGCTTGACCTTCTTGGCGTCGATCGAAGCATCGGTTTCGCCGATCACCGTCTGGAAGCCGCCCTTGGCGAGTTCCGACAGGTCGCTCACGGCTTCCTTGTGGCGCAGCAGCGACTTCGGCGTGAACACGATCAGCGGCTTGCGCAGCTGGCGGATCATCTGACGACGCAGCAGGTGGAAGATCTGTGCCGGCGTGGTCGGCTGGACCACTTGCATGTTCGTGTCGGCGCACAGTTGCAGGTAGCGTTCGATACGCGCCGACGAGTGCTCCGGACCCTGGCCTTCGTAGCCATGCGGCAGCAGCATCGTCAGGCCCGACACGCGGCCCCACTTCACTTCGCCGCTCGAGATGAACTGGTCGATCACGACCTGCGCACCGTTGGCGAAGTCGCCGAACTGGCCTTCCCACAGCACCATCGTGTTCGGCTCGGCCGTCGAGTAACCGTACTCAAAGCCCACCACGGCTTCTTCGGAGAGCACCGAGTCGATCACCGTGAAGGTGGCCTGACCGTCGGCCACGTGTTGCAGCGGCACGTAGGTGCCGTCGTTCCAACGCTCGCGGTTCTGGTCATGCAGCACCGAGTGGCGGTGCGTGAACGTGCCGCGGCCCGAATCCTGACCGGTCAGGCGCACAGCGAAGCCCGACGAGACCAGCGAGGCGAAGGCCAGATGCTCGCCCATGCCCCAGTCGAGCGGCTGCTCGCCCGCGCCCATCTTGCGACGGTCGTTGATGACCTTCTCGACGAGCGGGTGAACCTTGAAGTTCGCCGGGATCGTGGTGATGCGCTCGGCCAGACGCTTGAGTTCGTTCAGCGGCACGGCCGTATCGCCGGCATCGGTCCACTTCTTGTTCAGGAACGGCACCCAGTCGACCGCGTACTTGCTCTTGTAGTTCGAGAGCACCGGGTCGACGGTGTGGTGGCCGTCGTCCATGGCCTTGCGGTAGGCCGCGACGAAGGCATTGCCCTCTTCGGCCGTAATCACGCCTTGCGTGACCAGCTTCTCGACGTACAGCGCGCGCGTGCCCGGGTGTTGGGCAATCTTCTTGTACATCAGCGGCTGCGTGACCGCCGGCGTGTCCTGCTCGTTGTGGCCCAGCTTGCGGTAGCAAACGATGTCCACGACGGCGTCTTTCTTGAACTCCTGACGGAAGTCCAGGGCCAGTTGCATGGCCAGCACGACCGCTTCCGGATCGTCGCCGTTCACGTGCAGCACCGGCGCTTCGATCATCTTGACCACGTCCGAGCAGTATGTCGTCGAACGGGCGTCACGCGGATCCGACGTGGTGAAGCCGATCTGGTTGTTGATGACGATGTGCACCGTGCCGTGCGTGCCATAACCGCGCGTCTGCGCGAGGTTCAGCGTTTCCATCACAACGCCCTGCCCCGCGAATGCGGCGTCGCCGTGAACTTGCACCGGCAGCACGCTGGCCGCGTCGGCTTCGCCACGACGGTCCATACGTGCCTTGGCCGAGCCTTCGACCACCGGGTTCACGATTTCCAGGTGCGACGGGTTGAACGCCAGCGACAGGTGGACCGGGCCACCGCCCGTCGAAACGTCGCTCGAGAAGCCCTTGTGGTACTTCACGTCACCGGCCGGCAGATCGTCGACGTGCTTGCCTTCGAATTCGGCGAACAGGTCCGACGGCATTTTGCCCAGGGTGTTGACCAGCACGTTCAGACGGCCGCGGTGGGCCATACCGATCACGATTTCCTGCACGCCCTTGGCACCGGCGTGGTGGACGAGTTCGTCCATCGCCACGATGAACGATTCGCCGCCTTCGAGCGAGAAGCGCTTCTGGCCGACGAACTTGGTGTGCAGGTAACGCTCGAGGCCTTCAGCGGCGGTCAGGCGTTCGAGGATGTGCTTCTTCTTTTCAGCGGTGAAGTTGGGCGTGGCACGCACCTTCTCCAGACGCTCTTGCCACCAGCGCTTTTGCACCGGGTCGCTGATGTACATGTACTCGGCGCCGATCGAGCCGCAGTACGTGTCGCGCAGCGACTTGAGCAGGTCGCGCAGGCTGGCCTGTTCGAAACCGAAGTACGTGTTCTCGGCCGAGTACACGCTGTCCATATCCGCTTCGGTCAGGTCGTAGAACGCGGGTTCCAGTTCCGGAATGGCCGGACGTTCCTGACGCTTGAGCGGGTCCAGATTGGCCCAGCGGGCGCCCAGGAAGCGGTAGGCGGCGACGAGCGACTGCACGTGCACCTGCTTGCGGGCCACGGCCAGGTCGGAGGCGCCGGCGTGCGGCACGAAGGCATTGGCCTTGGCGCGCTGGGCGAACGACTCCACGATCGGGGCGTGAGCCACGTCGTTGGCGTTGGAACCATCAACAGCGGGAACGTTTTGCAGCGCGTCGAAATACTGGCGCCAGTTGTCCGGCACGGAAGCCGGATTGTCTAGATACGATTCGTACAGTTCTTCAACGTAGGGGGCATTGCCGCCGAAGAGGTACGAGTTCGTTTGGAATTGTTCCATCAAACTCATTTTGCGCTCACCTTTTCTACGAGTGTCTCGAGAAATAGCGGGTTACGAAACCTTCCGCGACACGGCCTGACCGATTAGCGGATTGCGAGAATCAAGTGGTGCTTGGAAGGACCTGATAAATCACGGCGAGGAGCATAGCACGTTTTCCCAGCGCCCACCGACCCGGAAAGCCGTCGCACGGGGACTTGCGGCGTAACCGCAGCATGCGTCGCAGGTTCGCGCTGCGCCAGCCCGCCTGCGCCTTATGCCCATATGCGAATTGGATATATAAAAATTAAATTTTATTATTTTAATTTCTAATAACCAGCCGATATCGTGGTGAGTATCCCCTTGCCGGTCTGTCTGGGGGCGCCCGACGGGTAGGCCCCGCCAAGGCGTCCGTCCAGGTCCGGCCCCTGGAGTCATGAACGACATGCAAGAGACGACACCGCTTTCCGCTCAGCAAGCCCAGATGCTCAGCCAACTGGTCGAGGGCCTTTCCGGCGAGCAGCTCGCCTGGGTGCGAGGGTTTCTCGCGGGCATCAATCACTCTGTGCGACACGCCGGTGCGCCGGCGCCGGTCGCGGCAATGGCCGGGCCTGCCGCCCCGTCGGTGACGATTCTGTATGGCTCGCAGACCGGGCACGCCCAGGAAGTCGCCGAGCACGCCAAGGCGCGCGCCGTCGCCGCAGGCTTCAAGGTCGATCTGTTCGCGATGGGGGATTACAAGGCCTCGCGCCTGAAGAACGACAAGTTGCTGCTCGTTGCCGTGTCGACACAAGGCGAAGGCGAGCCGCCCGACGATGCGCGCGACTTCTATGAATTCCTGCACGGCGCGAAGGCGCCCCAACTCGAAGGCACCCGCTTCGCGGTCCTCGGCCTGGGCGATTCGAGCTATGAGAAGTTCTGCCAGGCCGGCAAGGACTTCGACGCACGGCTGGCCGCGCTGGGTGCGCAACGGCTCGTGCCCCGCGTCGACAGCGACGTCGACTACGACGCGCCGGCCGAGCGCTGGATCGAAGAGGCCGTCGAAGCGCTGTCGCGGGTGGCGGCCCCGGCCGCCACGGGCAAGAGCGCCGGCGTGACGGAAGGTTTCAGCCTCGCCGCGCTCGCGAGCGGTATCGCACCGGCCGCCGCATCGAGCCAATACAGCCGCAAGCATCCATTCGACGCCGCCGTGATCGAGAACGTCACGCTCTCCGGACGCGGCTCCTCCAAGGAAGTCCATCACGTCGAACTCTCGCTGGAAGGCTCGGGCCTCACGTACGAGCCGGGCGACGCGCTGGGCGTGGTCGCGCAGAACGACGCGGCGCTCGTCGACACGCTGATCGACACGTTAGCGCTCGACCCGCAGGCCACCACGACGACGCAGGACCGCACACTGTCGCTGCGCGACGCCTTCCTGCGCGCCTACGACATCACAACGCTCTCGCGCGCGTTCCTCGAAAAATACGCGGCGCTGGCGGAATCCAGCGAACTGAAGGCGCTGCTTGGCGCGGGCAACGAAACGGCACTGCGCGACTATCTCCATGGCCGCGACGTGATCGACGTCGTGCGCCAGTTCCCGGCCCGCAAGGTGAAGGCGGCCGAGTTCGTCGGCACGCTGCGCACGCTTCAGCCGCGTCTGTACTCGATTGCGTCGAGTCTGGCCGCCAATCCGGGCGCGGTGCACATCACCGTGGGCGCGGTTCGCTACGACAGCCACGGCCGCGCGCGTCGCGGCGTGGCGTCGACTTACCTTGCCGACATCGCCCGCGAAGGACAGACGGTGCCGATCTATATCGAAGCGAACCGTAACTTCAAGCTGCCGCAGGATAGCCACGCGCCGGTCATCATGATCGGTCCCGGGACCGGCATTGCCCCATTCCGGGCGTTCGTCGAGGAACGTCAGGCGCTCGACGCCCCCGGCAAGAACTGGCTCTTCTTCGGCGACCGGAACTTCCGCACCGACTTCCTTTATCAGCGAGAATGGCAACGCTATGTGAAGGACGGCGCGCTCACCAAAATCGACCTCGCGTTCTCGCGCGACACGCAAGACAAGGTCTACGTACAGCACCGCATGCGCGAACAAGGCAAGGAACTGTATGCCTGGTTGCAGGAAGGTGCGCACCTGTACGTATGTGGCGATGCCGACGCAATGGCGCGCGACGTGAACACCGCGCTCATCGACATCGTGACGCAACACGGGGGGCTGACGCCGGACGCCGCCGCCGAGTATGTGAAGACGTTGCAGCGCGAAAAGCGTTATCAGCGCGATGTGTACTGATCGCGGATGCCGCGGATTCCGACCGCGTTTCGCCGTCCACCCCGACAAAACCCGCGCGGCATCCCGCGCTGACCGATAGAGCCGAGCCCATGACGCAACCCACGCAAGCCGGCGACGCCTCGACGGCGCCGCGCTCCGAAGTCGAGAAGATCAAGGACGCCAGCAACTACCTGCGCGGCACCATCGCCGAAGGTCTGGCCGACCCGCTCACCGGCGCGATCTTCGAGAAGGACGCCCAGTTGCTGAAGTTTCACGGCTCCTACATGCAGGATGACCGTGACCTGCGCAGCGAACGGCAGAAGCAGAAACTCGAACCGGCCTACCAGTTCATGATCCGGCTGCGCATGCCGGGCGGCGTGTGCACGCCCGAGCAATGGCTCAAGCTCGACGATCTCGCCCAGAAGTACGGCGGCAACACGATTCGCCTGACCACGCGGCAGACGGTGCAGTATCACAACGTGCTCAAGCACCAGTTGCGCCCCCTCATCAAGGGCATCGATGAAGTTGCGATGACGAGCATTGCCGCGTGCGGCGACGTCAATCGCAACACGCTCGTCTCGAACAATCCGCACCATTCGCCCGCCCATGCCGAGGCGCTCGACTGGTGCCTGAAGATCGATCGGCACCTGTTGCCGCAGACCACGGCGTATCGCGAGATCTGGCTGGGCGACAAGCGTCTGGGCGCGGGCAAGGAGGATCACGAGCCGATCTACGGCAAGCACTATCTGCCGCGCAAGTTCAAGATCGCCATCGCGATACCGCCGAACAACGACGTCGACCTCTACGCCAACGACCTGGGCTTTATCGCCATCGTGGGCGACGACGGCAAGCTCGAAGGCTTCAACGTGACGGTCGGTGGCGGCATGGGCATGACGCACGGCGACGCCGCAACGTACCCGCGCACGGCGACCGTCATCGGCTATACGCCGGCCGATCGCATCGTCGACGTCGCCGAGAAGGTGCTGCTCGTGCAACGCGACTTCGGCGACCGCGGCAATCGCAAGCATGCGCGCCTGAAATACACCCTCGACGACCGCGGCGTGGCGTGGTTCAAGGAAACCCTCAACCGGTATCTCGGTTGGGATCTGGCGCCCGAGCGCGCGTTCGCGTTCACGACCAACGGCGATCAGTATGGCTGGCTCAAGGGCGCGGACGATCTTTGGCATCTCACGCTCTTCATCCAGAACGGTCGCGTGAAGGATTGGGACGACTACCGCCTGATGACCGGGCTGCGCGAAATCGCGAAGGTGCATCAGGGCGATTACCGCATCACCGGCAACCAGAACCTGATCATTGGGCGCGTGAGCGACGCCGCCAAGCCGCAGATCGACGCCCTCGTGAAGGAATACGGCCTGCTCGACGGCAAGCATCAAAGTGCGCTGCGCATCCACTCGATGGCCTGCGTCGGCTTCCCGACGTGTGGTCTCGCGCTGGCCGAGAGCGAGCGCGCCCTGCCCGGCCTGGTCACGCGACTCGAGAAGGTGCTCGACGATGCGGGGCTTGCAGGCGAACCGATCACCATTCGCACGACCGGCTGCCCGAACGGCTGCGCCCGTCCCTACATCGCCGAGATCGGCCTGGTTGGCAAATCGGCCGGCAAGTACAACCTGTACCTCGGCGCGGGTTTCCACGGGCAGCGTTTGAACAAGCTGTACAAGGAATCGCTCAACGAAGATCAGATCGTGGCCGAACTCACGCCGCTCTTCGCGCAATACGCGAAGATGCGCGATGCCGGTGAGAAATTCGGTGATTTCCTCGTGCGTCGGGGTGTGGTCAAGGCAGTCGTCGAAGCGCGCGAGGACTTCCACGGCTGAGCGCCGTCATTGCGGCCCCGTTGCAGGCACTCGCCGGCACCAACGAAAACGCCACGGTCTCCCGTGGCGTTTTTCATGATCGCGCTCGAGCGATCCTCGTCAGGCGGCCGAACGTCAGTCGTTGCTGCCCGAATACGGCACCATGCAGCGCCTGACCGTCTTTTCGTAGTCGCGCGGCAGGTGGCTGCCGGGAATTTCGAAGTATTGCAAGCGCGCACCGAAGCCGCCTTGCATGACGTCGACGTACGGGTTGTAGACGGCTTTTCCGTCGGCGCCCTGACCGCGATAGACACGCACACGGTCGGCCCCCTGACGGGCGTACGACGTCGATTCGACGTTTGGCGACAGCTCGCTCCAGCCATGATAGATACAGTTGAGCACCATGAAGCGATCGGCCCCCGTCCCCTGATCGAGCAGTCGTCCCGCGGCCGGATCAGGCACGCTCATCTGGTTGACCGGGCCACACCCTGCCACTCCCCCGGCCAGCACGGCCACCGCTGCCATCAGCGCCACTCGCTTCATACTTCGCCACCCTCAACTGAGCAAAAGATGGGCAATGTTACCCGGTTCGGCCCACGGCCGCCACGAACACACCCATTCCATGCCCACGCCACGCCCCCATCGAGCTAACGGGCGGTGACCGGCCACACCGCTCAGGCCGCCAGGGAAAGGGGCGATGTTTCCACGGCATGCAAGGCCGGACGTCTTGCCGCGCCGCTCACCTGACTTTCGTCGCCCAATCGGAATCGCGCCATTTCCTCGCGAAGCGTATGTGTCTGATCTTCCAGCGACGCGGCCGCCGCCGCCGCTTGCTCCACCAGCGCGGCATTCTGCTGCGTGACGGCATCCATTTGCGTGACTGCCCGATTCACCTGCTCGATGCCGCTGCTCTGCTCGTCGGACGCCGCCGAGATCTCCCCCATGATGTCCGTCACGCGCTGCACGGCTTGCAGGATGTCGTTCATCGTGCGCCCCGCTTCGGCCACCAGCGTCGAGCCGTCGGCCACCTTCTGCGCCGACGTTTCGATGAGTGCCTTGATCTCGCGCGCGGCCGTGGCACTGCGCTGTGCCAGCGTGCGCACCTCGCCCGCCACCACGGCGAACCCGCGGCCCTGCTCGCCGGCACGGGCCGCTTCCACGGCAGCGTTGAGCGCGAGGATGTTGGTCTGGAATGCAATCCCGTCGATCACGCCGATGATGTCCACCACTTGCGACGAACTGGTCGAGATGCCCTGCATCGTGTCGACCACCCGCGCCACCACCTGGCCGCCGCGCGATGCGATATCCGACGCATTGACCGCCAGTTGGCTCGCCTGACGTGCGTTGTCGGCGTTCTGCTTGACCGTGGCCGTCAGTTGCTCCATCGACGAGGCCGTCTCCTCCAGCGAGGCGGCCTGCTCTTCGGTGCGCGCCGACAGGTCGGTATTGCCCGCCGAGATTTCGGCCGTGGCGGTCGCCATCGCATCGCAACTGCGGCGCACGCCGCGAATCGTGTCCGCGAGACGCGACTGCATCGCCTCGAGACCGCGCATGAGCATCGACATTTCGTCCTTGCCGCGCGCGTGCACCGGATTGTCGAGTTGTCCTGCCGATATGTGCTCGAAATGTGCCAGTGCTTCGCCAAGCGGCCGCATGATCGCGCCGCGCAGCGAGAAGTAGCAGGCGATGGCCATGAGCACGCCCAGCGCCGTTGCGCCGATGCTCAGCCAGCGGAATGCCGCCAGCTCCGCCATCGACGCTTCGTACGTGTCGTGCCCGAGCTTCAGCTTGTACGCGGCCAGCGCGTCGCTGGCCTTCGTAAGCTCGGCGTAACGCTTGGGCAGCACGTTCATCGTGATCTCGTCCATGGCCGTACGATCGCGCGCGTCGATGGCGGTGAGCATCGGATTCATGCCCTGCTCGAAGAAGGTGGCGCGCCGGGCGGCGACCTCGTCGGCCATCCGCTGTTCTTCGGGGCCGCGCGGCAACGCCTGATAGGCGGCCCATGCCGCATTCGCGTCCTTGATCATGCCGCGTGCACGTGTGGCAATCTTGTCCCCATCCGGCGATTCCGGATGCAGCACCACGCGATCGAGAATGGCGCGGGTGCGCGCCAGCGTGGCGTTGTCCTTGCCGAGCGCCACCGTGGCGGTGAGGTGATTGGCGTACGTCTCGCGAAGCGCGTTGCCCGTGCGCGTCATACCCGCAATGCCGAGCGCGCCCAACAGAATCAGTAACGCCGCCAACAGCGCCATCGTCATCCCGAGGCGCGCCTTGATGGAAAAGCTACGCAACATACTGTCGTCTCCGTCTTGTGTCGTGGGTTCGGGTCCCTGTACGACCTCTGTCGGGCCGGTATTATTTATGTCATCGGCGTGGCAAGCACCCGACTTGAGCGTCCTGCGGGTATACGAGCCTCTTTCCGAGCCTTTCGCGCGCCAAGCCGATGGCGTGGGAACCGGGCATGATCTTATGACATTTTTTATATATTCATCCGATATATTCGAATTATGATCGAGGGACTCGAAAAGCTGTTGGCGGCCGGCAAAGACAACGCGCTGTTGCGTTTCGGGCTCGGCAAGGCCTATCTGGATGCGCAGAACTTCCCGGTCGCGGCCGATCACCTGACCCGTTGCGTGGCGTTCGATCCGGCCTACACGGCCGCGTGGAAGCTGTTGGGGAAAGCGCGACACGGCGCGGGCGATCGCGAGGGTGCCCGCGACGCGTGGACGCGTGGGATTGCCGCCGCACAGGCGCACGGGGACCGTCAGGCGGAAAAGGAAATGACGGTCTTTCTCAAACGCTTGGGTTGACGTTGTATCGCCCGCCCGATGTCACACATCGGGCGAGTCCCCGGTTAGCGTGGTATGGTGCGGCCTGGCGGGTGAGCGGTGCGCTGGGTGCGCCGACCCCGCACAGGATCGCCGAAGCGCACCGTGATTGTCGTTGGCGAGTGGGTGAGCGCCCGAAACGCGCGTGTTCGCGCCGGGCGTGGCATACTGCTCCGATTTCGCCGCGCGGCGGGGATCCACGCAGCGCTAGGCCGGCCGGCCTGTTCCCATCCTGCAATTTTCGTTGGGTATGTCCTTGAAGCATTGTTTGCCGCCTCGTGCGCCGTCTCATTCGGCGCCTCCCAAGTCCCCCGTCGTCACGCCCCAGGCGCCGTCTGCACACGCCGCCTCGCAGCTCGCCCCAGGTCGTCAACGCGGTTTCGGCACGCTCGCCGTCATCTTTACCACTTTGGTAGGCTTGGCGCTCGTGGGCGCGCTGCTCGTTGGCTATGCGCTGATCGTCATGCGCCCGAACCTGCCGCCGCTGGACGTCATCACCGATTACCGGCCGAAGGTACCGCTGCGGGTCTATACGTCCGATAACGTGCTGATCGGCGAATTCGGCGAAGAGCGCCGCAGCCTGGTCACCATCGATCAGATTCCGGACGTCATGAAGAAGGCCGTGCTCGCGATCGAGGACTATCGGTTCTACGATCACGGCGGCGTCGACTTTATCGGCATTCTGCGTGCTGGTGTTTCAGACGTACTGCACGGCGGAGCCGCGCAGGGCGCCAGTACGATCACGATGCAGGTCGCGCGCAACTTCTTCCTCTCGCGCGAGAAGACGGCCACGCGCAAGATCTACGAAATGCTGCTGGCGTACAAGATCGAGTCGGCGTTGTCCAAGGACAAGATTCTCGAGCTGTACATGAACCAGATCTATCTGGGGCAACGCGCCTACGGCTTCGCGAGCGCTGCACGCATTTATTTCGGCAAGGATCTGAAGGACATCACGCTCGGCGAGGCGGCCATGCTGGCTGGCCTGCCCAAGGCGCCTTCGGCCTACAACCCGATCGTCAATCCGAAACGCGCGAAGATTCGTCAAGAATACATTCTCAAGCGCATGCTCGATCTGGGCTACATTTCGCGCAGTCAGTACGAAGACGCCCTGCACGAGTCGATCCGCACGCGCACGTCCGGCAACGAGTACAACGTGCATGCCGAGTACGTCGCCGAAATGGTGCGTCAGGCCGTGTACGACGAATACAAGGAAGACACCTACACCCGCGGCCTGACCGTCATCACGACGCTCGACTCGAAGAAGCAGCAGGCCGCGTACGAAGCCGTGCGCATGGGCGTGCTCGACTACGAGCGGCGTCATGCGTATCGGGGTCCCGAGGGTTTCGTGGAACTGCCCGCCGCGATGCCCGATCGTCAGCAGGCGATCGAAGACACGCTGCTCGAACATCCCGACAACGGCGATCTGGTCGCCGCCGTGGTGGTGGCCGCCAGCACGTCTCAGGTCACGGCCGTGCCGCTCTCGGGCGATACGGTGGTCGTCAACGGCGACGGTATCGGCTTTGCCGCGTCGGCACTCTCGGCGAAGGCCAGCGAAAAGATCCGCATCCGTCCGGGCGCGATCATCCGTGTGATGAAAGATGCACGCGGCAAGTGGCGCATCACGCAGTTGCCGGAAGTGCAAGGCTCGCTCGTCTCGCTCTCGCCGGACGACGGCGCCATCCGCGCGCTGGTCGGCGGCTTCGACTTCAATCAGAGCAAGTTCAACCGGGCAACGCAGGCATGGCGTCAGCCGGGCTCGACGTTCAAGCCGGTGGTGTACTCGGCAGCCATCGAGAAAGGCGTGAGCCCGGCGACGATGGTGATGGACGGCCCGCTCAACCTGCCGCCCGCGCAGACCGGCGGGCAGGCGTGGGATCCGCATGACGACGACGCTTTCAGCGGCCCAATGACGGTGCGCGAAGGGCTGCAACGCTCGAAGAACCTTGTGGCGATTCGTCTGCTGCAGTTTGCCGGCACGCAGTACACCCAGGATTACGCCACGCGCTTCGGCTTCGACGCCGACAAGGTGCCGCCGTATCTGCCGATGGCGCTGGGCGCCGGGCAGACCACACCGCTGCAACTGGCCGGCGCCTACGCGGTGTTCGCGAACGGCGGGTATCGCGTCGCCCCGTACCTGATCAGCGAGATTCGCGACGCGCGCGGCAACTTGCTCAACAAGGCCACGCCGGTGGTCGCCGGGGTAAACGCCGCCCGCGCGATTTCCGCGCCGAACGCGTACATCATGAACAGCCTGCTGCAATCGGTGGCGCAACGCGGCACCGGCGCGGGCACGAACGTGCTCAAGCGCACCGA
Source organism: Pandoraea cepalis (assembly GCF_902459665.1). Taxonomy (GTDB): domain Bacteria; phylum Pseudomonadota; class Gammaproteobacteria; order Burkholderiales; family Burkholderiaceae; genus Pandoraea; species Pandoraea cepalis. The sequence continues at coordinate 12,522 of NZ_CABPSL010000021.1, forward strand.
TCTGGCTGGCAAGACCGGCACGACCAACGATGCCCTCGACGGCTGGTTCGCCGGTTACCAGCACTCGCTCGTTGCCGTGGCATGGCTCGGCTTTGACCAACCCAAGACGCTCGGTAGCCGTGAATTCGGCGCGCAATTGGCGTTGCCGGTGTGGACCAAGTACATGGGCGTGGCGCTCAACGGCGTGCCTGAGCAACAAATGGCGATGCCCGAAGGGGTCAGCGTTGTGAACGGCGAGCTTTATGAGTCCAGCAAAATGCCGGGCAACGGGTTTGTCGCGAGCATCGGGATCGACGACAGCAGCAGCGGATTCTCGTTGCCGTTCTTCGGGAGCAATTCGCCCTCGCCTGCCGCCCCGCCGCCCGCCGAGGGTCAGCCCCCGTCACCGGGCGGTGTCGACGCTCGCGAGAAAGCGCGCATTCTCGACATGTTCAAGCACCCATGACGCTTGGTCCACGTCAGCCCGCGCAAGCGGCTGACGTGGGCCCGCACCGCCACAATGCGCGGCCACCCAACGGGTGGCCGTTTTTCACTGTCGAGCCGCCTTCAGGCCCAAAGCGCAAGAACGTACAAGCGTGCGGCCCGATATAGCGGCTATGCTCACGCCTTCGCCTGTTCCCGTCTTCAACTCTTTACCTTCAGGAAAGCGCCTCCATGCTGGCTCCGACCCGTGCGGCTAGTTTTGCCGCAGGTGCCCGTGACACCCTGCCGATGATCGTCGGCGCGGCCCCGTTCGGCCTGATCTTCGGTGCCCTGGTGGCGACCACACCGCTGGCGACGTGGCACGGCCAGCTCATGTCGCTCACCGTTTTCGCCGGATCCAGTCAGTTCATCGCCGCCGGCCTTTTCGCGACGGGCGTGGGCTATCTCGTGCTGTGGGCAACGACGTTGATCGTGAATCTGCGACACATGCTGTATGCGGCCAACCTGTTGCCGCATGTGGGGCATCTGAATTTGCAGTGGCGTGCCCTGCTGGGATTCCTGCTGACGGACGAGACGTTCGCGGTGACCAGTAGCCATTTCCATCGCCACCCCGACGATCCGATGGGCCACTGGTACTTCCTGGGCTCAGGTCTGTCGATGTACATGAATTGGCAAGTGTGGACGCTTGCCGGGTTGCTGTTCGGCGCCGCGTTTCCGCGTCTACAAACGCTGGGCCTCGACTTCGCGATGGTCGCTACGTTCATCGCGATCATCGTGCCGCAGATGGCCCGCATGCCGTGGGCTATTGCGACGATCGTCGCCGGGGTGGCCGCGTACCTGTGTCACGGTTTGCCATACAAGCTCGGTTTGCTCGTGGCAGTGGCGCTCGGCATTGCGTCGGGCATGCTGGCGCTGCACGCGAAGCGTCGCGGGGGTGCCCAATGAATTATGTCGTGGCGATTGGCGGCATGGCCGCCGTCACGTTTGCCGTCAAGGCCGGGATCTTCCTGCTGGGCGACCGCGTGCGGTTTCCCGAGTGGCTGCGCGAGGCGTTGTCGTTCGTCCCTGTGACGGTACTCACGGCAATCATTGTGCCGATGACGCTGGCGCCGCATGGTAACGGTCTCGAGCTGACGTGGCGTAATCCGCAACTCGTCGCGGCCCTCGTGGCCATCGCCGTCTGCGCCGCGACGCGTCACCAGTTGCTCACCATCGGCGTCGGGCTGGCCGTCTTTTTTACGTGGCAGCTCGGGGTATTGGGCTGACAGGCACCGCTCGCGTCATTCGCGTCGTCCATGAAAAAAAGCGCCTCGCATGAGGCGCTTTTTCGTGTACCTGCGGACTGTCGTTCAAGCGGTAGCAGCCCCTAGCGTGCCTGCCAGGTAATCGGCGACGAATGCATCGAAGTCGCCGACCTGCGTGCGCTCCAGTTCGGCTTGGGCGTCGAGCGACTTCCGGGCCAGTGCTTCGAAGTGCTCGACAACGCGCGCATCGAGCGGCATGTCGCGCAGCGTCTGCGCATGACGCTGGCTCTGCGCGAGCGCGAACGCCTGGAACGCGCCCCCCGTCGTGCCGCGCAGTGGTTCGAGCGCGACCATCACACGGGCGGACGGCGTAAGCGACACATCCTGCACCTTGGCACGTTGCAGCGCCATCGTATGCGCGTAATGCGCTCCGCCACGCTGCAGGTCGAATGCGGCCGCCGTCCGGTCGATGCGATCGAGCAATGTCTCGGCCCAATCGAACAGCGTGATCGCTTCGCCACCGCGATGCAGCACGAGCCCCGGTTTCCGGCCTTCCTTGACCACGTGAGCGAAGTTGTCGCGATTCTCGCGGTTCTCGGCGTCCGAACACGACGGGCTGTCTTCCAGCGCGCAGAACAGCAGGAAGGCGTCGATGAAGCGCGCCGTGTCGACGTCGATACCGACCGGCTGGAAGGGATCGATGTCAATACAACGGACTTCCACGTATTGCACGCCGCGACGCGAGAGGGCCTGCACCGGCCGCTCGCCGCTATACGTCACCCGCTTCGGGCGAATCGTGGCGTAGAACTCGTTCTCGATTTGCAGGAGATTGGTCGAGAGCTGAATCCATTCGCCATCGCGCTGCGTGCCGAGCGCCTCGTAGGCGGGATGCGGCTGGCTGACGGCTTGCGTAAGCGCGTCGATATAGCTGGGCAGGCAGTCGTAACAGGGCGAGACTTCGGACTGCGCGCTGTTCTGGTAGCCCAGATCGCTCATGCGCAAGCTGGTCGCGTAGGGCAGACCGAGCGTGCCTTCGTCGAAGGCATCGAGGCCGTGCTCGCGTCCGCGCAGGAATTCGGCGTGCAGCACCGGCGACGCACCGAACAGGTACATCAGCAGCCAGCTGTAGCGACGGAAATTGCGGATGAGCGCGACATAGCGCGCCGACTGATAATCGCGTGCGGACTGCGTTGCGCCCTCGTGCTCGCGCAACAATGTCCACAACGGTTCAGCCAGCGAAAAATTGTAGTGAATGCCTGCGATGCACTGCATCGGCTTGCCATAGCGCAGCGCGAGGCCGCGGCGATAGACATGCTTGAGCTTGCCGATGTGCGACGTGCCGTAGTCGGCGATCGGAATCACTGCTTCCGGCGGCAGCGCGGGCGGCATCGAATCGCTCCATAGCAATTCCGTGCCGAGCTTGCGGTAGGCGAACTGATGAATTTCGTCCAGGCGGGCGATGACGTCGGCCGCATCGCGCTGCGGCGGCGTGATGAACTCGAGCAGCGATTCCGAATAATCGGTGGTGATCTCTTCGTTGGTCAGTGCCGAGCCGAGCGCACGCGGATGCGGCGTCAGCGCGAGCGCGCCGTTGTCTTCGACGCGCAGGGTTTCCCTTTCGATGCCCGACAGACCTTCGCCGAGCAGCGCGAGATGATCGGGCTGCATGATGAGCGCCAGGCGCCGATCAAGCGGCGCGTGAGCGGCATGCGGCCCGGTGTGTGCGGTGTGTTCGTGTTGACGATTCTGTTTTTCCAACTTCCATCCCTCTGGACTGGCGCGATGCTTTGGCACGGCGTGAATTTGGCCTGAGCATAACTGAAAACGCCAAAGCGCGCCGGACGCCACCTCGGCCCGACATCGCAGCCTCAGCGCCTGCCTGAGCCCGCCTGCGCGAATGCCGCATTGGCGTTCCAGCATGGCACATCGATACTGACGCCATGATGAATACTCAACACCTCACCGACCTCATCCCCCTACTCCTCCTGGGGCTTGCCACCTTTGTGCTCGCGGGCTTCGTCAAAGGCGTGATCGGGCTGGGCCTGCCCACGGTGGCCGTGGGGCTGCTCGGATTGGCGATGCCGACGGCGCAGGCCGCGGCGCTCCTGATCGTGCCGTCGCTCGTGACGAATGTCTGGCAATTGCTGGCGGGGCCGCGCTTTGCCGCGCTGGCCGGGCGTCTGTGGCCGATGCTGGTCGGCATCTGCGTCGGCACATGGGCCGGTGGCGGATGGCTGGCCAACGGCGGCAACGTTGCGGGCATGGCGCTGGGCATCGCGCTTCTCGTTTATGCGGCATTGGGGCTGGCGGCGGTGCGGCTGCATGTGCCCAAGCGTTGGTCAGCCGCGCGCGTGAGCGCGCTCGGCGCGGGCATGGGTGTGGTGACCGGACTGGTCACGGCGGCGACCGGGGTGTTCGTCATTCCCGCTGTGCCGTTCCTCCAGGCGCTTGATCTCGAGCGCGACGATCTCGTGCAGGCGCTCGGCCTGTCGTTTACCGTGTCGACCGTGGCGCTCGCCGCCGGGCTGGCGCGCGACGGCATCTTCCACGGCCATGCGATCGGCGTGTCGCTGCTGGCGTTGGCGCCCGCACTGGGCGGCATGTACTTCGGGCAGTGGGTGCGAGGGCGCGTCAGTGCGCCCGTCTTCCGCCGGTGCTTCTTCGTGGGTCTCGCCATGCTCGGTGCCGAACTGGTGATTCAGCACCTGCGCTGAGCGCAACGCTCGGCGGGGCCCTCGCGGGGTCATGCAGGCCGGGGCCACGCGGCATCACTTGAGATCGTTGAAATCGACGTCCCAGAACTCCATCTCGCGGCGGCTTTCCAGATTGCGCCCCGCTTCCGTACGCCGCAATTCGACGCGGCGAATCTTTCCGGAAATGGTCTTCGGCAGATCGCAGAACTCGATGCGTCGGATGCGTTTGTAGGGGGCGAGGTGATCGCGGCAGAAGCGCAGGATGTCGAGGGCGAGCTTTTCGTCGGCGTGAAAACCGGTGCGCAGCGTGATAAAGGCCTTCGGCACGGCAAGCCGCACCGGATCGGGACTCGGCACCACGCCGGCTTCGGCGACGGCCGGGTGCTTGATGAGTTCGCTTTCGAGCTCGAACGGGCTGATGCGATAGTCGGACGCCTTGAAGACATCGTCCGCGCGTCCGATGTACGTGAAGTAGCCGTGCTCGTCGCGCATCGCCACGTCGCCCGTGTGGTAGTAGCCCTCGCGCATGGCGTCGGCGGTCTTCTCGCTGTCGTCCTCGTAGCCTTGCATCAAACCCGTCGGGCGTGACGACAACACGAGCGCGATTTCGCCTTCGTCGGCTTCGGCGCCGTCGTGATCGAGCAGTACGACGCGATAGCCTGGCATGGGGCGCCCCATCGACCCCGCCTTGACGGGCTGCCCCGGCGAGTTGCCGATCTGGCAACAGGTTTCGGTCTGACCATAGCCGTCGCGAATCGTGATGTGCCAGGCGCGTTTGACCTGGTCGATCACTTCGGGATTGAGCGGCTCGCCCGCGCCGATCAGTTCACGGAATTTCACCGCATGGCGAGTGAGATCTTCCTGAATCATCATGCGCCAGACGGTGGGCGGCGCGCACAACGTCGTGACGCCGCAACGCGTGGCCGTCTCCAGCGCGGCACGCGCATCGAAGCGCGAGAAGTTGTAGACGAAGATGGTGGCGCCCGCGTTCCACGGCGCGAAAAAGCAGCTCCACGCGTGTTTCGCCCAGCCTGGCGAGCTGATGTTCCAGTGGATATCGCCGGGTTGCAGGCCAAGCCAGTACATCGTGGCGAGATGGCCGACCGGATAGCTCTGGTGCGTGTGAAGCACGAGCTTCGGGCGCGACGTGGTCCCGGACGTGAAGTAGAGCAGCAATGGATCGGTCGCGAGCGTGGCACCGTCGGGGGTGAAGCGGTCTGAGGCTTGATAGGCGGGCGCAAGGGGCGTCCATCCTTCGGGCGGGTTGTCGCCGACGGCGATGCGCCGGTAGTCGCCGGGCAAGGCGGCGAACTTGACGGCATCGCGTGCGGTGGTGACGACGTGGCGCACACGGCCCCGTTCGAGCCGGTCGGCAAGGTCGCCGGCGGCGAGCAGCGTTGTCGCGGGAATCATGACGGCGCCGAGTTTCATGCAGGCGAGCATGAGGTCCCAGAGTTCGACCTGATTGGGGAGCATGAGCAACACGCGGTCACCGCGCGACACGCCTTGCGCTCGCAGGAAATTGGCGACGCGATTGGAGCGCCGCGACATTTCGGTAAATGACAGCCGTGCCTCGCGTCCGTCTTCTTCGACGACCCAGAGGGCCGGACGGTCGTTGCCCTGGGCTTGGGGGTCGAAGAAATCCAGCGCCCAATTGAAATGCGAGAGGACGGGCCAACGGAAATCACGGTACGCCACGTCGTAGTGGGCGCGCTGAGCGAGCAGCAGGTCGCGCGCGGCCTCGAATCCCAGGATTTGCGGCATCGCTTGTCTCCGAGCCCCCAAGGGCAGGATTAGGCAGAATTCCATTATCGTGTGGCCCTCCGAATGCAACATTCGGGATAACCATCATGGGGTTTCGCCAACGGTAGACGTCGCGTTGCGCGCGCCGGATGCAAAAAAATATGCGTACGACACGCACGTCCTCTTTCTTTCCCGAGCGAAGCTCTGCTATACTCGCCTTCTTTCGAGCAATGCATCTAGACGACGCATTTCTCACGGGGCGTAGCGCAGCCTGGTAGCGTACCTGCATGGGGTGCAGGTGGTCGGAGGTTCAAATCCTCTCGCCCCGACCAGATTAAAACCCGCACAGTCATTGACTGTGCGGGTTTTGTCGTTTGGACACCCGATGATGGTGTAGCACACCCGGACAGTCGACGACGCCCAATATCTGACTTGGCGTGTCTCGTAGGAGTCCTACGCAGGGGTGAATTTTGCGGTGTTCGACGGCGGCGCACGTCCGCCATCAAGGACCGCGGCCGGACGGTGCCGGCCGCAGGAACTTCAGAGAGTGGCCTTCAGGCCGACAGACGCTCGAGCAGCGTGCGGGGACGCGAGGCGCGACCCACTGCCGCCTGGGCGGCCTCATGCCAGCGTGCCGTCGGCACGTCCGACGGCGACAGCAGGCTATCGAAGCCGCATGCCCACAACATCGCCAGTTGATCCGGCAGCAACGGACCCGCTGCGCGAATCGCCCCTTCGAATTGCCACTTGTCCCGCAGCAGTTTCGCCAGCGTGAATCCCCGCCCGTCGCGCGTCTTCGGGAATTCGATCACGATCAGGTCGAGTTGCGGCAACAGCGGCGCAATACGTGCCGCATCGTCGTGCCCCTGCACGCGCACACCGGCCGGCGCCACGCCCTTCTCGTTCGCGGCAAGCCAGGCGTCGAGCGGCAACACGTCCTTGTTGCCCGGCAGCGCCGCCGTGGCCGACGCGTCGGCGCCGTGATAAGTCCAGACGTCTGCCGCCGGCAGTCCGTTTCGATCAATCAACATTCAAAGCTCCCTTGAATTCTTCTGCCCCAACGCGTCCGAGCGTATCGATGAAGCGCTCGCCCTCGTTTCGCAACGAGAGATATCGTCCGAGAATGTTCTCGATCACCTGCGGCACGTCCTCATAGCTGACGCCCGGGCCGAGAATCTTGCCGACCGCGGCATTCTCGTCGGCCGAGCCGCCCAGCGTGATCTGATAGTTCTCCTTGCCCGCCTTGTCGACACCGAGAATGCCGATGTGCGCGACGTGGTGATGCGCGCAGGCGTTGATGCAGCCGGACACATTGAGCGTCACCGGCCCGATATCGCGTTGCTGCGCTTCGGAGAACCGCAGCGCAATGCGTTGCGCCACCGGTACCGAACGCGCATTGGCGAGCGCGCAGTAATCCAGGCCCGGGCAAGCGATCGCATCCGAAATCAGCCCGATGTTGGCCGTCGCCAGACCGGCCGCCTTCAGGCGCGACCACAGCGCATACAGTTCGTCACGCTTGACGTGCGGCAGCACCAGGTTCTGTTCGTGCGTGACGCGCAGCTCGTTGAACGAATATTGCTCCGCCAGATCGGCCAGCACCAGCATCTCCTGCGCACTGGCGTCACCCGGAATACCGCCGGCCGGCTTGAGCGAGACGACCGCACTGATATAGCCGGGCACCTTGTGCTCGTGCGTGCAGGTATCGACCCAGTGACGGAACGCGATATCGCGCTCGTACGATTGCGCAAACGCCGTCGACTCGCTCGGCAGCGTCTCGAACTCGGGCACAATGAAACGCTCGCGAATCCCCTCGACGACGGCATCGCCCAACGGCCGATGCGTGAGCGCAATGCGCGCGAACTCTTCCTCGATCATCTCGATGAACTTCGCGGGCTGCATTTCCTTGATGAGGATCTTGATGCGCGCCTTATAGATGTTGTCACGTCGACCCAGCGCGTTGTACACCCGCAGGATCGCCTCGACGAAACGCAACAGATCCGCTTCGGGCAACCACTCGCGCACAAGCGTGCCGACGATCGGCGTGCGTCCCAAGCCACCGCCCGCGTAGATCTGGAATCCCACTTCGCCACGATCGTTGGTACGCGCCAGAATGCCAATGTCGTGAAAGCGCACGGCGGCACGGTCGGCCTGGCCACCCGTGATCGCGATCTTGAACTTGCGCGGCAGATAGGTGAATTCCGGATGGTCGGTCGACCATTGACGCAAGATCTCGGCATACACGCGCGGGTCGAGGACTTCGTCCTTCGCGGCGCCGGCGAACTGGTCGGTCGTCACGTTGCGAATGCAGTTGCCGCTCGTCTGGATGGCGTGCAGGTCCACGTCGGCCAACGCCGACAGGATTTCGGGCGAGTCGGAGAGCGTCGGCCAGTTGAACTGAAGGTTCTGGCGCGTGGTGAAGTGGCCGTAGCCCTTGTCGTAGCGGGTCGCCACATAGGCGAGCTGACGCATCTGAATGCCGCTCAGCGTTCCGTACGGAATGGCAACGCGCAACATGTAACCGTGCAGTTGCAGGTACAGGCCGTTCATCAGGCGATAGACCTTGAAATCGTCTTCGCTGAGCTCGCCGGACAGACGTCGCGCCACCTTCTGACCGAACTCGTTGGCGCGGTCCTTGAGGAACTCGCGCTCGGACGGGTCATAGCGATAGATGCCGGCGTGCTCCGGGGCAACGGTCAATGCCGGCGCATGCGCCAGCGCCGTCGGCTCACCGCCCTGCTCGGCCTGCTTGCCCAAATCTTCACGCACCGACGGCCCGCGCGAGCGCAGTTGTTCCCGGAAATCTTCCGGCACCGGGCCGGCGTCGCTCAGTTGCGCCGGGCGCGGCATGGGATCGACGATCAGATTGGCGGCCAGCGCGCTTTTCGCAGCCGCTTGCGCCGGCTCGAGTTCCTGCGCGTCGAACACGTGTGCCTGCGCCAGGTCATCGACCCAGTTATGCTGCTTGTCCAGCCAAACGACCAGGCCGTCTTGCAGCCGGTTTGCCGAAATCAGATTGCCTGCATTCATTCAACGCTCTCAATGCTTGTCATCATTTGGTCGCAACTCGCGATTCGACCCGCAGGCTATCAAGACGCGCGCGAAGATACGACCATTTACTAGTTATGTAGACATTACGGGATGTTGTTTGGACTCGGCCGCCCCGCCGGCCCTGACCGGGCCGACGACAGCCCGCCTAGGCATGCACGCCCCCAAGGGCCAAGGGCGCTGGAATGACTTCAAAAATACACTGTATTTTTATACAGTACTCATGCTACATTTCCGATCATGCCATTTCATCGTGAGTGACACCATGAGCGACGCCAAATCCATCAAGTTCATCGTCGTGCCCTATCGCAAGAACAAAGACGGCGTCTTGCAGCCCGGCGAGTTGCGCCAGGCGAGCACCGAATTCGGCGCCGTGCGCATCGCGCAATCGATGGCCTCCGGTTTCGCGGGCATCGCCGCCTACGAAGTGCTGGTCGACGAAGAAGACGGCACGATGGATGCACCGCGCGTGCTTTTCCAGGACGGGGCCATTCCCGCCATGGCCGACTGAGCGCTGACTGGCGTCAGGGTTCGGTGGTGCAGGGTTCAGTGGGGACTTCTTGCGAGATCGTCGAGCAGCGGCACGATGGCCAGCACGATCAGTATCCCTGCGAGCGGAACCGTCGCGACGAAGCCGAGGTGCTTGAAACCCAGCGCCCCGGCCAGCCCGCCCAGGAAGAACATGCCCAGCAACGCGCACAGCAAACGCAGCTTCTGGTGGTCCCCGGCCACGCGCGGCAGATGACGCGCCACCCCGGGCCGATTCCAGTAGCTCATTTTGCCCAGTTCGATGCCGATGTCCGTGACCAGACCGGTAACGTGTGTCGTGCGAATCTCGGCCCGGGAGATCTTGGTGATGATGGCATTCTGCAGCCCCATCACGTAACACAGCAACCCGACGGTGCCCGGCACGTATAACAGCCGCCGATTTTCAAGATTGGCCCCCATCACGCCGAACGCCAGCAGGAGCAACGCTTCGAGCATGAGCGGTACCGCATATTCGCTGTGCGTCTGATGGCGCCGCCCCCAATGAATGAGGATGGACGAGGTTGCGGCACCGAGCAGGAACGCCAGCAAGGCGCTGAATCCGGCCAATACGAGCACGAGCTGCCCGAGCGCCAGATTGTCGGAGAGCGAGGCGACAATGCCCGACATGTGCGACGTGTACTGACCGACGGCAAGAAAGCCGCCCGCGTTGGCGCCGCCCGCCACGAAAGCCAGCGAGCAGCCCAGACGCCGGTTCGCGGCATCGGTGCGCACCGGCTGGGTGAATCCACGTAGAAATTTGATCGGCATGACGCGTGAGTCTCAGGCTTCGCACATGCGGTATTCTAATGCGCGTTGACGCAGCGTCCACGCCAATATCGCGCGCCGACGCCCAGCCTGTATGACGGAGACAACGAAGCATGATCGAGTGTTACGCGTACTTGAGCCGAGCCTTGCCCGATCTCGATCTGCGCGAGCTCGCCAAGATCATCGCCAACTCACGCGGGTTCAACGCCACCTACGGCATCACCGGCGTGCTGCTCTACGATGGCACGATGTTCTATCAATACATCGAAGGACCGAGCGAACCGCTTGCCGATGCACGCCAGCGCATCGAGGCATCGCGTCACCATCGTGACGTCCAGGTGTTGCTCGATGGCACACCGCACACGCCCGGCGCATTTCCGACGTGGAGCCTGGGCTACCTGATGCTCGACCAGCCCGCCCACGCGCTGCAGGCCCTGATGATCCCCGCCGACCACGCCGACCTTGTCGGCGCCTTTGCCGCACTCGCTGCCAAGTCAGACGCGATGTGACCCATCTGGCACCCGAGCAAAAAACGCCGGGCGCCCTGATGCCCCCCCCCAAGCGTCAGACATCCGTCCAACTTTCGGGGTGCCTTTCATGAGCGGCCCGGCGTTTTCCGTCTTTCCGGCGCATGCTGGACATGCGCCAGGGTCACGGCATCGAGATTACTGCTCGATCTGACGGTTCCAGCGCTGATCCCACTGGGCGCGACGCTGATTGATGGCGTCCCAATCCACGGTCGTGATGTTCTTCACCAGTTCGTCGATCTTGCCCAGACGCTTCTGCATCGCGGGCGGCACGGTGGCGTGCGGATTGGTCGGGATGTACGCACCCGCCGCGGCGGCAAGCGTCTGCCCCTTGGCCGAGAGCAGGAATTGCGCAAGCTTCTGCGCCATGGCGTTATCCGGGCTGTTCTTCACGACACACAGGTCGACCAGCAACTGCACGGCACCTTCCTTGGGGGCCACGTACGCCACCGGAATGCCCTTGTCCTGCAGCTCGCTCACGGCCGTCGGCGTCAGCGGGAAGATCGCGGCTTCGCCGGTCTGGATCATTTCCGAGAGCTTGGCCGAATTCGGAATGTACTCGACGACATTCGGGCCCACGGTGGTCGCCCACTTGCTGAAGCCCGGCTCGACGTTGGTCTCGCTACCGCCCCAGATGCGGTTCAGGGCCAGGAAACCATGCAAGCCGAACGTGCTGCTCGACGCCGACTGGAACACCACCTTGCCCTTGTACTTGGGATCGGCGAAATCGCTCCACGACGTCGGCGCGGCCCAGCCCTTTTCCTTGAAGATCTTGGTGTTGTAGCCGATACCGGTCATGCCCAGCTGCACGCCAGCGGCCATGTCGTCCTTCACGCGCGCGAACGGGTACAGCTCCTTGAGCGTGGGCGAATCGTCGAGCTTCTGGCACACCCCCATGCTGATCGCGCGCGCCATCACGCCATCGTCCAGGAACACCACGTGCATCTGCGGGCTGTTTCGATTCGCGAGCAGCTTGGCCAGCACGTCGGACGACGTTCCCGGCACCACCACGACCTTCACATTGTTGGCCTTTTCGAACTCGGGGAAGACCTGCGTCGTATAGGCCTTTTCCATCGAGCCGCCATTCATGCCGACGTACAACGTTTTGGACTGCGACCAGGCCGCGCTGCTCGCGCCCAATGCCAGCGCCGCAGCGCACATGACGACCTTTCGGGATAGCTTCATCGTGGTTCTCCTTGTGTTTCCTGGGTGTGAGGAAGGTAGTGTTGTGACGAACTCGGGACGTACGGGATGCATTTGCCGATCACGCGTCGGTCGTGACCGGCGCGAACCGGTCGACGGCAAACGCCTCGATCGGTGTCGCCGTCTCGCCGTGCGTGACCAGATCCGCCAGCACTTCGCCTACGCCAGGGGCCAGCAGAAAGCCGCCCCCCGAGAAGCCGAAGGCATGCACCAGATGCGGCGTGGTGCGACTCATGCCGATGATCGGATTGTTATCGGGCGTCTCGCCCTCCACGCCGCTCCAAGTGCGAATGAGCAACGCATGGCGCAGCGCCGGCAGCAATGCACAGGCCTCGCGCATCACGGCGCGCGTGGTATCGGCCGACGGCTGGGCGTACTCGCCGTCGCCGGTGCCGCGTCCGCCGCCGATCACACAGTTGCCGCGCTCGACTTGCCGCGCATACACGCCGCCGCCGTACACGCCGAGGTTATGGCCAATGAACTTCGGCAGCGGTTCGGTGACCCACATGTTCGGATAGATGGCATGCATCGGCACCCGCTCGCCGAACGTGCCCGCGATGTGATTCGCCCACGCGCCGGAGGTATTGAGCAGCCAGTCGGCGCTCACGTGCAATGGCTCGCCGTCGACTGGCTTTGCCGCGAGCTGGAAGCGCACGCCATCGTGCGCCACCGAGGTGATCGGCGTACGTTCGCGCACGTGCGCGCCGAGCGCGCGGGCGGCGCGCGCAAACGCGGGCGATACGAGACGCGGGTTCGCGTGGCCGTCGCTCAGACACAGCGAGCCGCCGACGGCGCCGTCGCCCAGCCACGGAAAACGCTCGCGAAACGCCGCCCCACGCAGCACGGTCGAGGCAAGACCGTAGCGGCTGGCCATGGCCGACCAGGCGTCGAGCGGTTCGAGATCGCTCTCGCGACGAGCGAGACGCAAGTGTCCCGAGCGCACGAATTCGCCATCGATCCCGATCAATTCGGGGAGGCGATCCCATAGCTTGCGCGCGCGCATGGCGAGCGGCAGTTGTTCTTCCGGGCGGCCCTGGCAGCGCACGCCGCCGTAGTTCACGCCGCTGGCCTGCGCGCCGCAATAACGCCGCTCGAACAACGCCACACGCAAACCACGCTCGGCCAGCGCACGCGCCGCCGAGGCGCCGACCAGCCCACCACCGGCGACGACAACGTCGTAATGCAGGGTCTCACTCATCGCGCGCCTCCTCGGGAATGGCCGCAACGTTTTCATCGAACAACATCGGCGCGATCGGAATCGGTTTGATCGGGGCCTGCGCCCGCAGACGCCCCGCTTGTGCCAGCGTCTGGCCGCTCTCGCGCGCGAGCAGATGGCAGGCCGCCTCACCGCACATGCGGCCCTGGCAGCGTCCCATGCCGACACGCGTGAGCGCCTTGAGCCGATTGATGTCGGTCACACCGTCCTCCCGCACGCAGTCGCGCAGCGTGCGCGCATCGACTTCCTCGCATCGACACACGATCATGTCGTCAGGCCAACGCGCCGACGGATCGTCGGGCGCCGCAAACGCCTGCTCGATCCCCACACGAAAGCGCCCAATGCTCGCGAGCTTGCGTTCGATGGCGTCGGCGTCGGGCGCGTCGGGCATTGCCGGGGCGGCGATGCCGAGATCCTCGAGCAAAGCAAGCGCCGCACGACGGCCGGCGAGTTCCGCCGCGTCGGCGCCGGCGATACCCGCGCCGTCTCCCGCCACATAGATGCCGGGTTGCGAACTGCGACCGGCGGCGTCGCGCTCAGGTAGCCAGCAACGATTGAGGTCGTCGAAGACGAAACGGCACCCGGCCAAATCGGCCAGTTGTGTCTCGGGACGCAGGCCGAAGCCCAACCCCACGGCGCTACACGCCAACGTGTGTTCGCGGCCGTCGCGCCGCCAGCGAATCGCGCGCACCCCGGCGGCGCCGTCAATGCCGTCGAGCGCGACGCCATGCTCGATGCGCACCCCATGCGCGCGCAGCCATCCCACGTAATAGAGCCCCTTGGCGAGCGTGGCCGGCTGATTCAGCAGCCGCGGCGTGGCCTTGACCTGACCGGCAAACGCGCTCGTGTCGAGCACCGCGGCCACGTTCGCGCCCGCTTTCGCGTACTGGTAGGCCACGAGATACAGCAACGGCCCCGTGCCCGCGAACACCACCTGCTCGCCAATCGCACACCCCTGTGCCTTGAGCGCGACTTGCGCGCCGCCCAGCGTGTACACGCCCGGCAGCGTCCAGCCCGGCAGCGGCAAGACGCGATCGGTCGCACCGCTGGCAATGATCAAATGCGTGAACGGCACGGGTTTTTCCCGGCCGTCGTGGATCGTATGGAGCCGCGCCGGATCACAAGCCCACACGAGGGTCTCGGGTCGATAGTCGACCTGAGGCAAGAGCGCGGCCATGGCGCCGTGGATGGCGTCGGCCTTGGCCGCTTCGAAGCCGTACAGCGCCTGCTTGGTCCGTGTGAAGCCCGCGCCGGCCGGCGGCTGTCGGTAGATCTGTCCGCCCCAGCGCATGTTTTCGTCGAGCACCACTGGACGCTGCCCCGCTGCCGCCAGCGTCTGCGCAGCGCGAATGCCCGCAGGACCGGCGCCGACGATCACGATCTCAGCGTGCTCAAACATGCGAGCCTCCGTGCGCTTCGTCGGCATCGGGCGCCCGCGTGAGAATCCGCATGCCGGCTTGCACCGGTGTCGAACAGGCGCGCAGACGCGTCAGTTGGGCATCGCCACCGGTGCCAGACGCCGTCTCGCAGCGCACCCAGCAATCCTGGCATGCACCGATCAGGCAAAAACCGGCGCGCGGTGCGCCGCCGAATTCACTGATCCGGACATGGCGCTGGTGCATGAGGATGGCCGTGAGCAGCGTGTCGCCCGCGAGTGCCTGCACCGGGGCGCCGTCGAGATAGAAAGTGACGGGCGCGCGCGCCGTCTCGACCAGGCGCGCCAATTGCGGATGTCCGGGCGCGCAGGTGTCTTGCGACGCGCGGGAAGCATGGGAAGCGTGAGACATGAGATTCTTCTTGGAGCGCACGTTCAATGCTGACCGATCAGGATGCGGTTCAGGCCGTAGACACGGTCGAGCAGCAACATCGCGCCCAGCGTCACTGCAATGACGAGCGCGGAAACGGACGCCATCATCGGATCGATCGACTCGGTCGCATACATGTACATGCGCACGGGGAGCGTGACCGTCTGCGGCGAGGTGATGAAGACGGACATCGTCAGCTCGTCGAAGCTGTTGATGAAGGCAAGTAGCCAGCCGCCGGTAATGCCCGGCAGGATCATCGGCATGGTCACACGGCGGAAGGTCGTCCATGCGCCCGCGCCGAGCGACGCTGCCGCATGCTCGACACTGCGGTCGAGTCCGCTGATCGACGCCAGCACGAGGCGCATGATGAACGGCGTCACGACGATCATGTGCGCGAAGGTCAGCGCCGCGAACGAGCCGCTCACGCCCAGCATGGCGAAGAAGCGCAGCAGCGCAATGCCGAGCACGAGGCCCGGAATCACCAGCGGCGACAGCAGCAAACCGTTGAGGAAGTTGCGTCCCGGAAAGCGCGCGCGGCCGATGGCCAGGGCGGCGGGCAACGCAATCGCCAGCGAGAGCGTTGCCGACAGGAACGCCAGCTTCAGGCTCGTGAAGAACGACGCGATGAAGTCGGGGTAGTCGAGAATCGCGCGGAACCAGCGCAGCGACACGCCGCGCGTGGGCAGCGAGAGCGTTTGCTCGGGCGTGAACGCGACCAGCACGACGATGATCATCGGCGCGAGGACGAAGAGAATGACGAGCGTATGGAACGCGAGCGCCAGGGGGCTGTTTTTACGCATGATGGCGAGTGGGTTCTGTTCTGCGGGAGACCGTGTCCTGGCCTTAGCCCATGCTGCGCGAATAGCGGCGATCGAGCAGGCGGTAGTACGTCAGCATCACGATCAGGTTCGCTACGAGCAGCAGCACGGCGATGGTCGCGCCCAGCGGCCAGTTCAGCGAACTCAGGAACTGGTCGTACACGGCGGTCGCGGCGACCTTGAGGCGGCGTCCGCCCAGCAGGCTCGGAATCGCGAATGCACTCGCCGACAGGCCGAACACCATCAGACTGCCCGACAGAATGCCCGGCACCAGTTGCGGCAACACAATGCGGCGCAGCGTCGTGGCCGGTGATGCCATCAACGACAGCGCGGCGTTCTCGGTCTGAGGGTCGAGCCGTTGAAGCGACGTCCACACAGGAATCACCATGAACGGCAGCATCACATGTACCAGCGCGACGATGATCGCGAAGTGGGTGTATTCCAGCTTGTACGGGCCCATGCCCAGGAGGCCGAACGTCTGATTGATCAGGCCGCCCGAGCCAAGCAGCATGCTCCAGCCGAACGCCCGCACCACGATCGACACGAGCAACGGCGAGAGAATCACCAGCAAGAAGAGCGAACGCCACGGGTCGCCCATGCGCGAAAGCACATAGGCTTCGAACGTGCCCACCACGGCGCACACCGCCGTGACGGTGAGCGAGATGCCGAACGTGCGCAGAAAGATCGTGTGGAAGTACGCGTCGGACAGTACCTCGGCGTAGTTACCGAACTGGAACGCCGCGATCGGGCCGCTCGACGGATCGAACTGATAGAACGTGAGCGCGAGCGTCATGAGCAGCGGAATGAGCACCAGCGCCACGAACAGCAGCATGGCCGGAGCGCTCATCAACCACATCGGCAGATACGCATGCCAGGGCGCACGCGTCGCCGGCGCCGTCTCGGGGCTGGCCACTTGCAATGTCTCAGCCATGAGCGTGCTCTCCCGCGTTCGGCGTAATGAAGCGCACGGCCTCGGCCTGCCAGTCGAGGCCGACCGGCGCGCCCTCGGCGAGCGGCTCGCCGCCTTCGTTCTGACAACACACGAGCACTTCGCCCAGCGGACTGTCCACGCGGTACAGCCATTGGCTGCCGAGGAAGAAGCGGCTCGTGACCGTGGCCGCCATCCGGCCGTCGGCGGGTGCGCACAGACGAACCTTTTCGGGACGCAGACACAGCGTGATTGCGTCCCCCACGGCCATCACGCGCTCACGCGGCGAGAGGTCGGACAGCCGCGCGCGCTGGGTCAGTTGCGCGCCTATCTCGACATGCAGGTGCTCGTCGTCGCGCGCCGCCACACGGCCGGCCAGCATGTTGGCCTTGCCGATGAACTTCGAGACGAACGGCGTTTGCGGACGCTCGTAGGCACGATACGGCGTGTCGACCTGGGTGATGCGCCCGGCCTCCATCACCACGACCCGGTCGCTGATCGACAGCGCTTCCGATTGATCGTGCGTGACCATGATCGTGGTCGTGCCGATCTTGCGCTGAATCGCGCGCAGCTCGAACTGCATGTCTTCGCGCAGCTTGGCGTCGAGGTTCGACATGGGCTCGTCGAGCAGCAGCACGGGCGGCGCGATCACGACCGCGCGCGCGATTGCCACGCGCTGGCGCTGACCGCCGGAGAGTTCGCGCGGGAAGCGATGACCGAGCGCATCGAGGCGCACGAGGGCCAGCGCCTCGCGAATGCGCGCCTGACGCTCGGCCTTGTCGATACCGCGCATCTCCAGGCCGAAGCCGACGTTATCCGCCACGGTCATATGCGGGAACAGTGCGTAGCTCTGGAACACAATGCCCAGGCCGCGCTTGTTCGGACGCATGTGCGTGATGTCGCGCCCATCGAGGGTAATGCGCCCGGTGGTGGTTTCCACAAAGCCCGCGATCATCTGCAAGGTGGTGGTCTTGCCGCAGCCCGAGGGCCCCAGCAGCGAGACGAACTCGCCCTTCTCCACCGAGAGGTTGACGTTCGAGACGGCGTTCAGCTCGCCAAACGTCTTGGAAACATCCGTCAAAGTCAGAAAAGACATGGTTACGACCTTCGGGCACTTGCGCGCCGCAAGAAATGCAATTGCATCGAACAGTAGCGAGCCAAATTGCCCGCCGCAAGATAACGATTCCGTGAAATGAGATAAATATTCATATTATTTTGTTTGACGGAATATTTGACGAATGAACACATGAATTCATTTCGCGTCACCACCTCGGTACAATCCCTAACCTACTGCGAATATTGGATGTTCTTTACAGCTTCGGTGGATCGCACCTGTTTTCAAAAGGTATTGGCTTACGCTAGTATTCCATTTGACGGAATATTCGAGACAGTAATGAACACCATCGATTCACCCCGCACGCCGACGTCGCCGTCGTCGGACGCGGCTGGCGCGGGCATTCTGCAACGCACCTTTGCCGTCATCCGCGCATTGGGCGACGCCAAGCCCGAGGGCGAGCGTGTGACCCACCTAGCCAAGGCCGTGGGCCTCAGTCAGGCGACGGTGCACCGAATTCTGCATGCGCTCATCGCCGAGCAGGTCGTGGAACAGGACGAGACCTCCAAGCTCTACCGGCTCAGCATCGACTTCTTCGCGATGGCGGCGCAAGCCGGCAACCCGAGCGGCATGCGCACGCTGTGCCGTCCGTCGCTGCTGCGGCTTTGCGCGAGCCTCGGCGACACCATCTTCCTGCTGGTGCGCAGCAGCTTCGATGCCGTGTGCCTCGATATGTGCGAAGGGCCCTTCCCGATCCGCTCGTTCACCGGCGACATCGGCGGTCGCGTGGCGCTGGGCGTCGGCCAGGGGAGTCTGGCGATTCTCGCCTTCCTGCCGGAGGCCGAGCGCGAAGAGATCATTCGTTTTAACGTGCCGCGTTTGCGCGGGTATGGGGTGCTCGACGAGGTCTATTTGCGCACCGAAATCGAGCGTGTGCGTCAATTGGGCTATGCGGGCAGCAACAGCGGCGTGCTCGACGGCATGGCCGGGGTGGCGGTTCCTGTGTTCGACCGCACCGGGCACGCGGTGGCCGCGCTGAGCGTGGGCACGCTCGCCGCCCGGCTGTCGCAGGATCGTCTGCCGATGGTGGTGGAATTGCTGCGACGTCAGGCCGAGTTGATCGGCCCGCAGACGAACCCTTTCGACGTTGCAATGCGCCGCCCGATGCATGGCCTTACACGGGCGCTGACGACAGAACCGCTGGCGTAACTCACGCTGGCCTACCAGGGAGATACTTCGTGGCATCAGGCGAACATCAATATCAGGTCGACGTCGAGTGGACCGGCAATCAGGGCAGCGGTACGTCGGGCTACCGCGCGTACGGGCGCAATCACGACATTCGCGCCGATGGCAAACCGACGATCCCCGGCTCCGCCGACCCCGCCTTTCGTGGCGACGCCGCGCGCTGGAATCCCGAGGACCTGCTGGTCGCGTCCGCGAGCGCCTGCCACAAGCTCTGGTATCTGCACCTGTGTGCCGAAGCGGGTGTGATCGTCGAGCGATACACCGACCACGCCCTGGGCACGATGATCGACACCGCGCAGGAAGGCCGTTTCGCGCGGATCGTGCTGCGCCCGCACGTAACGCTCCGGGCGGGCAGTAACGCCGCGCTGGCGGCCGAACTGCATCATCAGGCCCACGCGAAGTGCTACATCGCCAATTCGGTCAACTTCCCCATCGAGTGCGAGCCGCGCATCGACGTGTTGCCTGAGTGATGGGGTGATGGGGTGATGCGGGTGACCGGGGTGATGGGTTGCCCGCCCCCGGCTTGGCCGGTCATTACGCCGCGAGTTGTTTCGCCAGTTCGGCATCGCGCTGTTGCGCGCGCACGAACGAGTCACGGGCGCGAAAGCGTTCCACGTAGCTCATCACGGCCGGGGTCGGCGGCACGAGCTTGAATTGCGTGAGGAAGTGCATGGCGTTGCCCCACAAGGCATCGGCCGCCGTAAACGACTCGCCCAACCACCACGGACCGTCGTTCTGCGCCAGATGCCGCTCCAGCGTCCACATAACGGCATCGTAGTCGCCATACGGCGAGCGCGAGCGCTCGGCGCCGTCGCGCCCCAGCGACTTGTCGACTACCGCCGGCTCGACACACGAGCCGTAGAACACCATCCAGCGCAGATAGGCGCCGCGGCGCGGATCGCCCGGCATCGGCGCGAGTCCTTTCTCTGGATACAGTTCGGCGAGATACATGTAGACCGCCGCCTGTTCGGTGACGATCGCATCGCCATGACGGATGGCCGGCACCTTGCCCATCGGATTGACGTCCAGATACTCCGAGCCGCGTTGCTCGCCGGTGGCGAAACGCAGCAGATGAAGATCGTGCTCGGCCTGCAGTTCGTCGAGCAGCACCAAAACGCCTGACGAGCGCGTGTTGGGGGCGTGATAGAACGTGATGCGTCGGTCAGTCGTCATGGGCTTGTCTCCAGTCCAGCGCCAGGGGGAGCGGCATGTCCGGGTCGGCAAGGGGCCCAGGCGACCGCCGTCGGATTTCGGGAAATCTTACTGCATCGCGTCGGGCGCTGGCCGACAGGTCCGGCGCCCGCGTGCGAAGATAACGAACGAAACTGTTCCCCGGGCGAGCCGCATTTATGATTTGATACCGCTGAAGCGACGCAAATCGGCTTCCCGCTCACCTGCAGGTGGCTTTCGTGAGCCCCTGTTCTTGATTTTCATACTCGTCTATTGTCGGAGGCGGACGTGCCAGGACTACTTCCCGATGTCGACCGCGAGGGACTCCTCGAATATTCGGTCGTGTATACCGACCGTTCCATCAATCACATGTCGCGGCGCTTTCAAGGCGTGATGCGCGATATTTCCGATACGCTGAAAAACGTCTATCACGCGAAGTCGGCGGTCATCGTCCCGGGAAGCGGGACGTTCGGCATGGAGGCCGTGGCCCGGCAGTTTGCAACGAACAAGAAGTGCCTCGTCATTCGTAACGGATGGTTCAGCTTCCGCCGGTCGCAGATTTTCGACATGGGCGGCATACCGTCCGAATCGACGGTCTTGAAGGCGCGTCCCGTCGAACCGGGAAGGCAAGCGGCCTACGCACCGGCCCCGATCGACGAGGTGGTCGCGGCAATCCGGGAACACAAGCCGGATCTGGTCTTTGCCCCGCATGTCGAAACCGCCTCCGGCATGATGTTGCCCGATGCCTATTTGCGCGCGGTGTCCGACGCGATTCATGCCGTCGGCGGTATGTTGGTCCTGGATTGCATCGCGTCCGGCACGGTCTGGGTCGACATGCAGGCGTGCGGCGTCGACGTGCTGATCAGCGCGCCGCAAAAGGGGTGGAGTGCGCCGCCCTGCTGCGCCATGGTCATGCTCAGTGCGCTTGCCCGCGAACGGATCGACACCACCACGAGCACCAGTTTCGCCTGCGATCTTCGGCAATGGCTGCAGATCATGGAAGCTTATGAGAATGGTGGATTCGCGTATCACGCCACGATGCCTACGGACAGTCTTGCGACATTGCGTGACGTCATGAAAGAGACCGAGGCGTACGGCTTCGACAAAGTAAAAGCGGAACAGCTTGCACTCGGTGCGCGCATTCGCGCACTCCTGACGGAGCACGGATTCAAGAGCGTGGCGGCCGAAGGTTTTCAGGCGCCGGGGGTCGTGGTCAGCTACACCGATGACGACGGCATTCGATCCGGCAAGAAATTCGCCGATGCCGGTTTGCAGATCGCCCCCGGCGTGCCGCTGCGATGCGACGAGCCCGACGACTTCAAGACCTTCCGTATCGGATTGTTCGGCCTGGACAAACTGCACGACATCGACGGCGCGGTGGCCCGGTTCGCCAAGGCATTGCAGAGTATTGTGTAGCGTTTCTCCGGCGCATGCGGGGCGCTAGCCGCCCTCGCATCGACCGGTCTCCAACCTGGGGTGACCGGCCGACGGCGTCATTTCTTGCCAACGCTACCGCCCACCACCTCAATCGCTGAAAGATCCACGAGATTCGAGGGCATCCCGATACCGGGATTGCGGAACATCCGTTTGTTCTGGCGGGGGTAGTCGCAAACATCGTGGGGAAGTCGCTCGCCGACGACGATGCAACGCAAGGTCTCGGAACCGGTATTTCGGATCGAATGCGCCAGACCGCCCTTCCGGTAACCGATGAAATCCCCCGGGCCAATGGCGAATGCCTCATCCCCGATCACGGCGGTTGCCGTTCCACTCAACACATAAACGCACTCGTCTTCGTGATGATGGAGGTGGTACTCCGTCGTTTCACGGCCCGGCTCGACTTCAACAATGTGGAATCCGAACCCGCTAAGCCCGGTCGCGTCGCCCAGCGATTTGTTGGTACGTATTGCATTCGGGTTCCGGAAATGCGTTTTCGTGACGCCATCCATCCCGGCGATGTCTTCGCTTTTGATCAGGTACGTGCTCATTGCAGTAGCGCCTCGTTGTGGACGGTGACGTTCCATTCTATGGGAAGTCGCGCCGCCGCCGGCATGGCAACGTCGACTATCGGCGCCTTCGTTTGAACGCCGTGCTCACGGCGCTCCTGCTGTGCGCCAGCGTGATGTGCCTGTCCCGGGTTAGCACACCACGGCCCGGGCACACTGAGCGCCCCACGATGCTGGCCTCTTGCAGTTAAGGCCGTCGTTTGCACGCCGTGCCGCGCGCCCTATTTCCACTTCGAGCCAAGGGTTTCGAGTCCAGCTTTCTTGAGATCATCTGCCCCCATCACCACGCGAAACTCACAGTCGGCATTGAACGCAAGAAACCATGGCTCCACGAATTTTGGAATCTGCGACGGCTCCTCAAGGTTCACGACGAGAATTGCTCCGCGTGTACCGTTCTGCTCGGTGAAGTAGGCTGCTTCCGGTTTCATCTCTGCGAGAACCCTCTCTATTAATTCTCCGATGGAGCCATCGCGCACAAAACTGTTGAATGGCTCGTGAGGTATTCGTATGTTGAGAAGCATTCGCATCGTCGTTCTCCTTGAATGTGTCCGAAAGGACGCTTCAAGGATAGGAGTTCGTCGCGTTATTGGCTGCGTTATTCAACAAGCAAGCAAAGCGCCATCGGGGACGCTCATGACCCATCTCTGACTGACACCCTCACGGCGCGACGGCATCAGAGCCGAGGATGCTCATCAACGACCTCGCATTGCGCTGGCCCTGATCCTCGTAATTGTTGTTGAACACGACATACACGCGGGCGACTTCCTTGGCGATGACGCGAATCGGATCAACCAGCGCCGCCAGTTCCGCATCGCGATAATCGTAGTTGAAGCGGTCCGACGCGGCGGTGCTATCCCGCACATTCCATGTCGCCTGATTGCGCCCGTGCAGGCGCACGACAGCGGCGAGCGGCGTGGTCGTCGCCCAGACCATCGGGATGCTGTTGGCGAAACCCTGCGGCTCGTCGACCACGGTGTTGACCCAGCCCAACTCGCGCAGCCACGCCAGTGTGGCCTCGCCGTGCGCCCCGTCGAACCAGCCGCGGTGACGAAACTCTGCCGCCACGCCGTAACCCTGCATCCGTTGCGCGCACGCCTCGACGTGCGCGCGGCTCTCACGATTCCCCGTCAGCCAGGGGGGAAACTGAAAATGCACCAGCCCCAGCTTGCCCGCCTGCCGCAACGGCGCGAGCGCTTCGAGATAGCGCCGCCAGATCTCGTCTCTGAGCGCGTCGGGAATGTCCTTGTAATACACGTTCGCGCGCGGGCCCGGCGGTAGCTCGGCCTGCAAATCCCTGGGCAGCGCAATGCGGGGCGTCTGGTGCCCCGTGAGCAGACGGAATGCCTTGATGTTGAAGACGAACGCGCGCGGCGTGCGCTCGGCCCAAAGCTGCGCGTTCGATGCCGACGGCATGGCGTAGTAGCTGCTATCGACCTCGACCATCGGAAACTGGCTCGCGTAATAGCGAAGCCGCGCCTCGGCCGACGCATGCCCCGGCGGATAGAACCGCTTGCACGCAATCAGCGACTTGTCCGTCCACGACGCCGTGCCGATGTACACATTCTGGCCAGCCGTCGCGACGCTTGTCGAGGCATCGGAGGCATTGGAGGCGTCGGGCGTCAGCCAATCAGCCTGCCCCGCAGTGTGCGATTTCACTCGGCTCATGCCAAATCCTCCCGTGGCGGCAAGCGTCGCGTTCGTTGGGTTGCGTCGCGCCAGTATAGGGCTAGCGCGCATGCCGGGGATGGGGACTGGACTGGGACGAACGACTGCCATACTGCGCGCTGATCTGATCCGGCACGCGTTCCCCGCACCGTGCCGTTTATGCGGCCCGCAGCTCACCCTGCGGGTCGCCTTTTTCGGATCCCCGTTTTCGCCACCGGTGCCATCGGCAGTTTCTCGGCCACGCTATCATGGGCCAATGGCCATCACGCCTGTCATCCCGTTACGCCCGCCGAGTGCCCGCCATGACCGAACGCCTGCCCGTCGAACGCTCAAAAGCTTATCGTCTGCTCAATCACGGCCCGACCGTTCCCGTGGGAAGTGCGCACGACAGCGCCCATCGCAGCGCCGACGAGGTCACTGAAGCGATCGCGCAGACCGCCCACGCGCTCTGGCGCACACACGGCACGACGGGTTCCACGTCGTCGCATTTGCCAAGTGACGACAGGCGGGGCAGAATTGACGCCGTCACCGACATCATCGATCGAGAGTCGCCTTTGGCGTCCACCCATCGCGACATGACCGCATCCGAAGCCGACCTCCACGCATCGCATGCCCCCGCTTCCACGCCGCGGCATGGGCCGATACCCGACACGCCCGTTGACGAGGCCGAACGCCTCGCGGCGCTGCGTCGTTACGAAATTCTCGACACGCCCCCCGAGCCCGCGTTCGATCGCGTCGTGCGTCTTGCGTCTTATTTGTTCGGCGCACCGATGTCGCTCGTCTCGCTGATCGACGAGTCGCGCCAGTGGTTCAAGGCGCGCCAGGGCATCGACACGCCGCAGACCCCGCGCTCGATGGCCTTCTGCGCGCACGCGATTCTCGGCGACGATGTGCTCGTCGTGACCGACGCCCGTGCCGACCGGCGCTTCGCCGACAACCCGCTGGTCACGGGAGAACCCAACATCCGGTTCTACGCGGGCGCGCCGCTGCGCACGCCCGAAGGGCATCGCTTGGGCACCCTGTGCGTGATGGACCGCCGCCCCCGCATGCTCGACGACGAGAAGCGCGCGCTGCTCGCGGATCTGTCGGCGCTCGTCGTCGACGCGCTCGAGCTGCGTCGCGTCAATCGAGTGCTTGGCGAGATGGCCATGCGCGACGCGCTGACCGGCGCACTCAACCGCCGCGCCTTCCTGATGCAGGCCGAACGCCTGTTTTCCACCGCACGCGCTCAGCAACGCCGCCTATCCGTGCTGATGCTCGACCTCGACCATTTCAAGCGGATCAACGACGCGTGGGGCCATGCCATCGGCGATCGCGTCATCGTGGAGTTGACGCAGGTAGTGCGCGCCACGCTGCGCAAGGGCACGCCGATCGGCCGTCTGGGCGGCGAGGAGTTCGCAGTGCTGCTGCCCGAGGCAGACGCCCAACGCGCCATGCAGGCCGCCGAACGCCTGCTCGTCGCGATCGGCAACGCCAGCGTGCCCGGACCCAGTAGCGGCGCCAGCGGATCCATCCGCTTTTCCGCCAGCATCGGTATCGGCAGCCTCACCCCGGACGACGCCGAATTCGGCACCCTGCTGCAACGTGCCGACCGCGCGCTGTATGCCGCCAAACAGTCCGGGCGCAACCGCCTGGCCGTGATGTGACCCCCACCCGCGACCGACAACAACAACGAACACCATGGGCAAGAGCCGACTGGAAGCCTTCAGCGATGGCGTGATCGCCATCATCATCACGATCATGGTGCTGGAGATGAGAGCACCGCACGGCAGCGAGCTGTCCGATCTCCTGCCGGTCGCCCCAACGTTCCTCACCTACATCCTGAGCTACATCTACGTCGGCCTGTACTGGAACAACCATCACCACCTTTTCCATGTGGTTCAGCGAGTCTCGGGCAGCGTACTGTGGGCCAACCTGCATCTGCTGTTCTGGCTGTCGCTGGTGCCGTTCGTCACGCGCTGGCTCGGGGAGAACCATTTCACCGCCTGGCCGACGGCGCTCTACGGCGTGGTGCTGTTCATGGCGGCCGTGGCGTACTACCTCCTCACGCGAGCATTGCTCGCCGTGCATGGCGCAGGAGGAAAT
Organism: Pandoraea cepalis; assembly: GCF_902459665.1. GTDB lineage: Bacteria > Pseudomonadota > Gammaproteobacteria > Burkholderiales > Burkholderiaceae > Pandoraea > Pandoraea cepalis. The sequence goes on from NZ_CABPSL010000021.1 coordinate 38,682, forward strand.
GCAAAGCTCGCCGCCGCCGTGGGGCGCGACGTCAAGGGCAAGCTGTCGGTCGTGGCCTACGCGCTGGCCATCGGACTGGCATTCGTGATGCCGGCACTCTCGCTCGTGCTCTACGCCGTGGTCGCCGCCGTCTGGCTGATCCCGGATCGCCGGATCGAACAGGTGATCGAGTCATAGGGCCACGCACGCGCAAGCACGGTGGCAGTCGACGCGCATCGCGTTTTTACGTAGTATCCGGTCCATCATGCAAAACGTAACCTTTGAACTGACGGGCGAATTCGTCGCCCTGAACGACTTGCTCAAGCTCGCCGGCCTCGTGGATTCGGGCGGCGCGGGCAAAGTGATGGTAGCCAGCGGCGCGGTCAGCGTCGACGGACGGCAGGAGACCCGCAAGACCTGCAAGATCCGCGCCGGTCAGACCGTTTCGGTCGACGGTGTTCGCATTCGCGTCAAGGCGGCTTGATACCCGGTTTCCCCCATGTGAGCCTGCCCCCGCAGGCCGCTATACTTAAAAGCGGTTTTTGGCGTGTCAGCCCAAGTCACACCCGACAATGTCCACAGGACGTCCGAGGAGGCCGTTGCGATGGTCGTGCCCCGTTCACCGTCCGTCGCCGGCACCGCGCCGGGGCGCGAGGCGCTGCTCGCGGCGCTCGACCACTCGTTGGGCATGCTCACGCTCACGCCGGATGGCATCGTCGTCGATGTCAACGACAAGCTGCTCGGCATGTTCGGTTACGCGCGCGCCGACCTGCTTGGCCAGCCGCACGCACTACTGTGCGAACCCGGCGATCCCACATGCGGCAATGCCCTGGCCCACGTCGCCAGCACCCGGCGCTCGCACACCGGACAAGTTCGCCGTCGCCGCCGCGACGGTCGCCCGATCTGGCTCGAAGCCACTTACAACCCCGTCATCGACGACGACGGTAATCTCGCCTTCGTGATCAAGCTCGCCGTCGACGTGACCGCGCGCGTGGAGCGCCAGGCGGCCGACGACGCCCGCCTGCACCTGCTCTCGCTCGGCGTCGACGAGACCGACAACGCCGTGCTCATCACCGACGCCCAGGGTTGCGTGTGCTACGTCAACGCCGGGTTCACGCGCATGTTCGGCTACGCCGCGAATGAGGTCGTCGGCCAGTCCACCCGGCTGCCGTTGGAGGAAACCACGACGGGCGACGTCGCCGACAGTGCATCGGCCGTCGATATCAAGGAGGCCCTTGCGCATTGCCTCGTGGCCGCCCGCGACGGCCGCAGTTGCCACAGCGAAGTGCTCGTGCGCACGCTGCAACGCCAGCCGCTGTGGGTCTCCGTCGTGACGAACCCGATGCTCGACGCGAACGGCAAACTCCTCAACGCCGTCGTGCTGTTCACCGACATCACGCAATCGAAGATTCAGGAAGTGCTGCAACACAAGGCGCTCGCCGCGATGGTGCGCGATGCGCCCCTCGTCGAAGTGCTCACGCTCATCTGCCGCGAACTGGAGCAGATCGCGCCCGAAGTCGTGGCCTCGGTGGTGCGGGTCGATTCGGAAGGCCGGTTGCGCCCGCAAGCGGGGCCAAGCCTGCCCGCGCAGTATCACAAGAACATCGAAGGCCTGGCCATTGGACCGAACGTAGGCACCTGCGGCTCGGCGGCGTTTCATGCGCGCCCGGTGATCGTGACCGACATTGCGAACGACCCGCGCTGGGCCGATTTCCGCGACATGGCGGCCGAATTCGGATTGGCCGCGTCGTGGGCCATGCCCATCATCGCGAACGACGGGCGGGTCCTCGGGGTGCTCGGTTTCTATTACCGCACGCCGCGCAGCCCCGACGCCCTGCATGAACGACTCGTCGACGTCTGCGTGCATCTGTGCAAGCTGGCCTTCGAGCGCGACGAGTCGCGCACGCGCATCCGCCAACTGGCGTTCTCGGACAACCTCACCGGCCTGCCCAATCGAAGCATGCTCGGCGTGCTCGCGGCACAAGCCATTGCCAGCGCGGCGGAGCTGAACGCGCGCATGGCCGTCATCTTCATCGACCTGGATCGCTTCAAGCAGGTCAACGACTCGCTCGGCCACCAGGCAGGCGATGCCCTGCTGCGCACGATCGCCCAGCGCTTGAGACGCTCGCTGCGCGGCGCCGATATCGTCGCGCGTCTGTCAGGCGACGAGTTCGTGGCCATGCTCACCGAGTGCGATCCCGAGCGACTCGATATTGCGCTCGAGCGCATGCGCAGCGCGTTGCGCGCGCCATGCCAGATCGATGGCGTGACGCTCGCACCGTCGGGCAGCTTCGGCATCAGCCTGTATCCGAATCACGGCAAGGAATTCGACATGCTTTTGCAGCGTGCAGACATGGCGATGTATCAGGCGAAGATGACCAGCCCGGGCAGCGTACGCGTCTATCACGAAGACATGAACATCCACGCGCAGGAGCGGCTCGAGCTGGAGACCGCCCTGCGCGACGCCCTGCGGCACGGCAAGCTCGCGCTTTTCTATCAGCCGCAGATCGATCTGTCCGACGACTCGGTCTACGGCGCCGAGGCCCTGACGCGCTGGACGCATCCGCAGTACGGCGACGTGTCGCCGTCGCGCTTCATTTCACTGGCCGAGGAGTGCGGCCTGATCGGGGAACTCGGCACCTGGACGCTGCGCGAGTCGTGTCGCCAGTTGGCGGATTGGCGCCGGCGAGGCGTAGGCATCGGCAATGTGTCGGTCAACCTGTCGCCCACCAACTTCCACGATCACAACCTGCCGCGTACGATTGCCGACGCGCTGGCCGATCACGATCTGCCACCATCGTGCCTCGCCATCGAGATCACGGAAAGCGTGTTGATGGACCACAATCCGACCACGCTGCGCATCATCGACGAAGTCCACGGCATGGGCGTGCGCCTTTCGATGGACGACTTTGGCACCGGCTACTCGAGTCTGGGTTATCTGCGCCGCCTGCCGGTCTCGGAGTTGAAACTCGACCGCAGCTTCGTCCATGACATTACCCGCGACGAAACGGTGCAGGCACTGACCAATGCCATCATCAGCATCGGTCGCAATCTGCGCCTGACGGTCGTGGCGGAAGGCGTCGAGGACGAAGCCCAGCGAGCGCTGCTCTTCGCGCAAGGGTATCGTGTCGCGCAAGGGTATCTGTTCTCCCCCGCCCTGTCGGCCGTCGACGTCGAACGCTGGCTCGAACAATGGTCGGCACGCCCTCCCTCACCGAACCCCGTCCCCGCCTGAAACATCGGGAATCACGGCGCGAGCCCGAGTTCCATCTGATGCAGGGCCGTCTCGATGGCCTGGCTTTGCTCGGCGTCGAGCGCGTCGGCGCCAATGCTCGTCTCACGGCGGTAGATCATCTGGCCATAAATGTTGGCCAGCGCGCGCGCCGACTGGCACAGCGACCAGTGGCTGTCGGCGGCCTGACGGCCCGTCCAGTAGTTGATCGCCTGCTCGATTTCGGCGATGGAATAGTTGGCTTTCATGAGAGGTTCTGTCTCGCCGCGAAGTGGAATACTGTGATTATATACAGTGGACAAGAAATCGGTAAGTTGCCCATGTCATGACCGGCATCGATCCAGATCGATTCGGGTCCGCGCATGCGTCGATTCTCAGGCGCGCGTTTCGGAACTGCAACACTTGATGCCGGGGCATCGCCACAAACGCTCCCGCACACCTCGACATTCTTCACAAAATCAACTACTTACCAGTTCCGGCACGATATTGGCTTCAGCTTCGTGAAAACGCCGTGCAGCCGCTTGCCATGCTCGCCCTGCTCGCGTCCCCAACGATCGCCCCGACGGAGCCGACCCATGCCGCCGAGACACGCTACGCCACAGGTTCTACCGGTTTTCCCATCCGCCGTGCGCCGCGTGATGCTGCTACGGTTTGGCATCGTCGCACTCTGCGTGCTGATCGCATCCGGCGCACCACGGGTCCATGCGCAATCGGTGCCGCCCGCCGGCGCCGCACCCACCGATCCCTTTCATCAACCGTGTGTCGCCGTGCGCGCCTCGCCGGAAGCGTCCGCCCCGGGAGGACGCGGTATGCGCCACGGCGTCGCTGCCCTTCGAACCGTCGCGACGACACCGGCTGCAGGACGCGTGGTACGCAAGCAATACGTCGACCTCGACAACCGCTGCGCAACACCGCCCGCGTTCGCGCCGACGCGCGATGTCGACGCGACCTCCACCTGGCATGTGGACGCGCCGGCAGGCGACATGCATGCGGCCGCCAAGCCTTCCGGGACACACGCCTTGCGCGGTCTCGCGTCCTGAGCGGCGGCGCACGACGTTTGCTATCCTGCGTCTTTCGCACGCCCACGTCGTTGCGCCCCCAGAGTTTCCGGAACCTCAATGCCCGCCAACACGCCCAACAGGCCCGACACGCCCAACACTTCTGACAAGTCGCGCGGCACCCTCCGCTCGCCCGCCGACGGCATGCCTCCACCGGGCGCGCTGCCGCTCGCCTGGATCGGCTTGCTGGCCGCTGCCGCCTGGGTACTCAAAAGCCCACATCCCACGTGGGCCGTCGGTGTGATGTGTCTTTGCGCCGGCCTGATCTCATCGTTCGGCGCACGTCGCCGCGCACGCAGGGCATGGCCCGCCTTCTTCACCGGCCTGCTCCCCGTCGGTGTCGCGCTGTTCTTCGCGTTGCTGATGTTGCGCCCGCTGCTTCGTTGACAACGCCTCGTCAAGTGTTCGTGTGGCTTGCAAGCCATGACCGGCGAGCCCTTCTCGTTACGCACTCAACGACCGATGAGTTACCCACAGCTTCTGTGGATAACCCACTGGATAACCGGGCACTCGCCCGCCGAGACGCCCGCCGTTACACGCTGTCAAGAGGATTGCCCGTTTCAGCGTCAGCATTGGATAAATTTTTTAAGCTTGACGTTTCACCGCGCATCTGTGCGCAGGCAAAACCCTTTGACGTGACGCAAGCCTGCGGAAAATCCCGCCGCAATTCGTGTGAAAAGCGGGGTCCCCGCACGCATGGAAGGGTTCGCAGCACAAGCGAATCGGCCTATGATGGAATTGCGCGATACCTCGCCATGCATGACTTGGGATCCTCGCCGGATCCGCACGTCAGTGGCCGCTTCGCTTTCCAGTAACCCCGGGAGAACGTCTCGTATGACCCAATCCGACAAGCCGTCCGTTACCTCCGCCTCATCACCTGTCGACGCGTCCACGACCGAAGCGGAGCGCGTCCATCTGGACGATCTGCTCGCGCGTCACTCGGTCACGGAAACGGTCGACCGCGCGTCCGTCATCGACTTGATCAACGAGTTGCGCTCGCCTGAAGTGAAAACGGCGGAAGACCGTGATCGGGTCGTCAAGGAAAGCCGCTTGTGGCGGGAAGTGTCGCACCGCGACACCGCCATTTCGCTGATCAATTCGCTCGCGCAGATGGCACCGATCTTTCTGAACCAGATTCACTGGTGATGCTTGTCGCGCCGGCCGTCGCCGGCGCGATGCGCCTTCTTTCGCTTCAATCCTGATTTGCACGCTTGCCGCGCCGATCCATTGATCTGGATTAACGTTGCGTGCGGACACCTTGGTGGGTGAGAGGGACCTTGCGCCGCGTGTGCCTTACAATGCGGGTCGCTTAAGCGCTTCCTGTTGACCCAACACCATGACGACCACGCTGAACACCTCGACCGACTTCAAGAACTGGATCTGCCTGATCTGCGGATGGATTTACAACGAAGCCGAAGGCGCACCGAACGACGGCCTTGCGGCCGGTACGCGCTGGGCCGACGTGCCCGCCGACTGGCGTTGCCCGGAATGCGATGTGGCGAAGGCGGATTTCGCGCTGTCCGAGTTCTGAGTGCGATAGCGCCCGCCCGATCGGTGCAGGCTCAGTGATGCCAGCCCCATCCGCGGCCCCGGCCGTGCCATCCGCGATCATAGCCACCGTCGTAATAGCCGCCCGATATCCCGAACGTCACGACCGGTGCGGGGGCAACCGCGTAGCCCGGCGCATAGCCATAACCGTCGTAATAGGCGTTGCCGTACGCCGGCGCGCCATAAGGCACGGCCACGCAACCGGCCATCATCAGGGCGACGGCAGCGCCGCCCGCCAGCCAAAGTAAGCGTTTCACGATGAAGTCTCCCGCATGAGCTGTTCGAGTCGTGCGCGAAACGGATCGACGCCAGCCCGTCAGCGGCTCATCGATTTTCGCAGCACCCGTTTGACTCGTTAGACAGGTATGTTCCCGCGAAATGCGTGATGGGGCACATCATCTTTGGTTACCAAATGTGACATCGGTAACCGTGCGATCAGAAAACCCAGCAGCGGTCGCGACCGGCGCGTTTGGCGCGATACAACGCCATGTCGGCTCGTTCGACCATGGTCATCGGCGAGTCGTCGTCCTGCCACTCCGTGATGCCGAAACTCGCCGAGAAACGCAGCGGCGGCTCACTGCCTTCCAGCGATTCGCGCTTGCAGCGCTCGCGAATGCGATCCGCCACGCGCAGTGCATCGCGCTCGCTCGCCCCCGGCAGCAGAATCGCGAACTCCTCGCCACCAATGCGGCCGATCAGGTCGTCGCCGCGCAATGTCGACGAGCACACCAGCACGAATCGGCACAGCACCTGATCGCCGATGGCATGCCCGTAAGTGTCGTTGATGGACTTGAAGAGATCGAGATCGGCCACGATAAGACTCATCGGTTCGTTCTTGCGTTGCGTGCTCTCCAGCAACCGCTCGAAGCGATGGAAGAAGTAGCGTCGCGTCAGGCTGCCCGTCAATTCGTCATAACTGGCTTCGAACGCCAGTTGATGATTGGCCGCGCGCAGCACCTCGTTCGACTGACGGGCTTCGCGATGCTTCACACGCTCACGCCAATAAGTCCAGCCGGCGAGCGTTACGATGATGACGCCGCCCAGATACAGCAAGAAACATAACACCAGGTCCTTGCCATGCTCGCGCGTGAGCGCCTCCCAGGCGTCGACACCCTCCACCGCGTAGACGGTCAGGTCATTGCTCGAACTCGGACGCGACGTGATCACGAACGGCTTCCGGGACTCGTCGAATGCCGACATCCGGTCGAGCAATTCCTGAGGCACCCAGGCGTTCGAACGACCGGGGGCGCGCTTGAATGGGGAGATGGGCATGCGCGCGAAGTCGTCGTGCTGGTACAGCGCCTTGCGCTCGGCCTCGGACAGCTTGCCCAGCTTGCCATCGAGCATGAAACGATCCTCGAAACGAGGGTCGTTCGCCATGATGACCACGCCATTGCCGTCAACGATGAACGACTCTCCGCTACCCACCCAATGACGCAATCGCGTGAGTCCGATCTTGGTCATCACGACGCCGATCAGCGCGCCCTTGCGATACACCGGGGCGCTGAAATAAAGGCCGGGCGCCTGATGCTCCCAGCCTGCGGCATAACTCTCGAAACGTCCGCCCAACAGGGCATTCGTGACATAGGGCATGTTGGCCACGGACCGCCCGATCGGCGACGGCTCATCGCGGAAATTGCTTGCGGCCACGCACACGCCATGAGCGTCGATCAGCCACACCCGGTCAACGCCGAAGTATCCCTGAGCGCCTTGCAGAAATTCGTTGGCACGATCCACGGTCTCGGCCGCCGGGGCGTCGCCCCCCGTCGTTCGCAGCACGTCACGCAGCAAGCCGACTTCCGCCAACGTGGCGGGGATGGCGCGCACCATCGCCAGATCCGTGTTGATGGCGTGAATCATGCCGTCGGCGACGCGGTCGGCCACCATTTGCCCCGCGTCAACGCTCTGAGCGAGCTTGTCGCCGACCAGCGACGTGGCAGTCCTGTCCGCCGCCATCCAGCAGGCGACCAGCACGCCAACCGAGACGCTGGCGGCATAAAGCCAATGTCTAATCCTCATCCGAAAATCAAACGCTCGTTCTAATATTATTCACTTCTTACGTTGGCGACGTATCCACTGCATTCGTGTCGCGCTTCCGTCATTTCCCCGGACAGAAGCTCTGGCCGCGACTGACATCCTGAGTGCCAGTGAATTGCCGCCAATTCTGGTCTGCGCGTCGAACTCGTTCCCCCTTTTCCCCCTTTTGCGATCCATGGCGTGTCGCGCCACGCGCCTCCGGACCCCGACTGCTCCGCCTTGTCCACCCCGACAACGGCAGCCGCCCCCGCTCTCCAGCGCAGTGCGCGGCGCACAGCCACCCGCTCATGCCGCCCGACTTCATCACGACTACGACTGATTTTATCGCACGCCAACGATGAACTCGTACCGCCAAACATCAAATCACGAATTTATTACGATCACCGATTTAATCTATTAATTGGCCGAATACGTCGCTTGTTCGCGTTGGTCAATGGGTCCGCTTTATTCGCAAATCCCCAAACGCGCGATGACCGAATCAATCTCTTCGATTTCCACCGGACGGGAGAATAGGTAACCCTGTGCGCACAGTGGCACGAAATGACGCAGCCAATCCAGTTGCCGCGCATTCTCGACGCCCTCGACAATCAGCTCGATACCCAGCGAACGCGCAATGTTGACGATGTTCGAAATCATCAGGCAAGAACGTGACGAATCGGGAATCGACTCCACGAACGAGCGATCGACCTTGAGCGTGTCGACAGGAAAACGTGTCAAGTAGGACAACGACGAGTATCCGGTACCGAAATCGTCAAGCGCAATGCGCACCCCGGCGCGCTTGAACTGCTTGATCTTCATCTCCACGAGCGCCGGATTCTTGACCATGACCGACTCGGTGACTTCCAGCTCAAGTCGATTCGGTTCGACGGCGTACGCCCTCATGAGACGCTCGACCAGCTCGCCAATGTCGCCGCGCCAGAACTGCACCGACGAGACATTGACGGCCAGTCGCAGCGACGCCATCGGCGTGCCTCGCCATGCCGCCAGTTGACGGCACGCCTGCGTCAGCACGAACTCGCCGATGGCCACGATCTGTCCGGTCGTCTCCGCCAGGGTAATGAACTCGCCCGCGCTCAGCACGCCCCGTTCCGGGTGACGCCAGCGAATCAACGCCTCCATGCCGCGCACGCAATCGGACTCGAGCGCGACGATGGGTTGATAGGCGAGGAAAAACTCGCCGTTGACCAACGCCTGCTCCATTTGGCGCTCCCACACGACGAGCTGATGCGCCTGATACGTCATCTGCTGCGTATAGACGCGCACCACGCTCTTGCCGGCCTCCTTCGCGGAGTACATGGCGAGATCGGCCTTCTTGATGAGGTCGGCTTCGGTTTCCTCCGGTTTGGACCAGAAGGTCACCCCAATACTCGCGTGAAGCGCGAACGACGTGCCGTCCGCCACCATCGGCGACTTGAGGGTGGCGAGCAGCGTCTCGCCCAGCGGCTCGGCGGCGTCGGTTGCGCCGTTGCCTGTGAGCAGCACCATGAATTCATCGCCGGCAAAGCGCGCCAGCATGGCCTCTGGTGGCATGCGCGGGGCAAAGCGCTCGGCCACCTGACGAATGATCTCGTCACCCTGCGTATGACCCAACGTGTCGTTCACGCTCTTGAAATTATCGAGGTCGATGTGCAGCAGCGCCACCTTGCCGACCTGGTCGGGCACGGACAGCGCACGCCGCAACGCCTCCATGAGCGCATAGCGATTGGGAAGTCCGGTGAGCGCGTCGAACGAAATCAGTCGCGTGAGCTGCTGATCCCGTCCGATCAGCCGCTGCATCAGGTAGGCGATGAGCACGAAGAACACGATGAGCGCAACCGACACGAAGGTGGCCATCGTCAAATAGACCCGCGCGACATGCCGATGCTCGGTCAGCGCTTCATCCAGCGACAGGCCGACCTGAACGGCGAGCGGATAGTCCCGCAGATGGCGGTATGCCACGATACGTTCGATGCCATCGATGGGATCGCGCTGGATACCGGAACGGCGTTGCGCTGCCGAGAACGGCGGCAGTTCCCCCGTGCCGGCGATGGCAACGCCGGCGCCGGTGCTGCGCGCGAGCATGGCATCGTCGTCGGCAATGACGGCGACCTCGCCGTATTGGCCCAGCACAGCGTTCGTGTAGAAATCCGTGGTGAAGTAGTCTGGCGCCTGCGACACGATCACTACACCGGCGAAGCTACCATCGGGATGATTGAGCCGCCGGGTGAACTGAAGCACCCACTTGCGCGACACGCGCCCGAGCACCGGATGACTGATGAACAGGTTGTCGTTCGAGAGTTCCTGATGCACCCGGAAGTGCTCGCGGTCGGCGATGCTGATCCCAACGCCGCCGGCGATCGTCGTGGCCACGATCTTGCCGTTCGCGTCGGCCAAACTGACCTGCACCATGAAGGGATCTTTGACCGTTCCTTCGGCGAGCGCTTGCTTCAGATCGAAGTGTCCGTGACGTCGCTCGAATTCGTATTTCACGAAACGCGTCAGTTGATCGACCTGACGGATGGCCCGCAACGTATGCTGCTCGAGTGCGGTCGTCACGGTCGACGCCGAGGCGGCCGCGTCGCGCAGAATTGCCTGACGCTCGATGGCGATGCGCCATAGCACCGCCGTCCAGACGAGGATCAGAATCAGGAGACCGAAAATCAGAATCGCGGCGATCGAGCGATGGGGCGTCATCCAACGCCCGTGTCGCGCTCCCGTTGTGCTCGGTTCCGCCATAGGTGGAGATCCTTTCAGCCTTTGTGCCAAAACGCGCAAAGATCGGTGTTGGCCCGGTCGTCAATAGGATCCAGCGGTCGTCGCCAACGGACGCCATGGTTTCCGGCAAGTGTAAGGCAATCGCGGCGCCCCCGGAAGTCGTTTGGCGTTTCCGCGTTCCGGCAGGGGGACGGGGTGGGCGCGAACACCGCCCCACCCCACGGCGTGCCATATGTCGGATTACGGATATTTCGGCGACCGCCGCACTAGGAGAATCCCGAAGTTCGAGGCACGGTTCGAGGCGCGCCCCAGCAGCCGAATGCCACGGGATGCGTCACAAGCACTCGCAATCGCGTGGCTTCAGGCATTGACGGCAAAAGCGAAGACAGTGCAAGCGCACTAGGACCGCCACCACCGATGCGTACGCCTTGTTCAGGACTTGAGCAGATCGATGACCGCCTCCAGGCGATGGCGCAAGTCAGCCACGTCGAGGGTCGTCTCGGATTCGGTCAAGGCTGCCGGCTCGCCCGCGTGCCCCGCAGCCGCCCGGGCGCCACGTGGCGTGTCGGCATCGAGACGGTTACGCGCACCATTGATGGTGAAGCCCTGCTCATAGAGTAACTCCCGGATACGCCGGATCAACAGGACTTCATGGTGTTGGTAGTACCGTCGATTACCGCGCCGCTTGACGGGGCGCAGTTGCGTGAACTCCTGCTCCCAATAGCGCAGTACATGTGGCTTGACGCCACACAGCTCACTCACCTCACCGATGGTGAAGTAACGCTTTGCGGGAATCGGCGGCAAGGCAACGTGATCCATCGCGGCGTTAGCGGAATGGGACGACGGTTAAACAGCGGAGGAAAAACCAACGGCCGCCACAGAAAGCGGCGGCCGGGAATCACTTGCCCAGCACGCCTGATTCCACCATCGACTTGAGTTTCTGGCTGGCGTGGAAGGTCACCACCCGACGCGCGGCAATCGGAATCGCCTGGCCGGTTTTCGGATTGCGGCCGGGTCGTTGCGGTTTGTCGCGCAACTGGAAATTGCCGAAGCCGGAGAGCTTGACGCTGTCGCCAGACTCAAGCGCATCGCGGATCGATTCGAAGAAGGCCTCGACCATATCCTTCGCTTCGCGCTTGTTCAGACCGACTTGCTCGAACAGCAACTCGGCCAGTTCGGCCTTGGTCAGCGTCGGCGCTTCGGTCGAGACGTCGTTCGTGTCGCTGCGACCCAGCGCGATGCGCTGCGCCGCGAGCATGGCTTCAAATTCACCAGGATTCATTTCGTTCATACGTCCCACGCGATGGCGATGACAGTGCGATAACCAACTCGCAAGCGGATGTTGACTGAGTTTCAGGCGCGCAAACGTGCGCCGAACCCTTCTACCCGTTGTACCAGTGCGTTGATGGCGCCCTGGACCGTCTCGTCTTGCAACGTACCCGAGGGGTCCTGCAGAGTAACACGAAACGCCACGCTTTTGTCCTGAGCCCCCAGCGAGCCCGAGGCTGCACCGGCCTTCGGACGGAACTCGTCGAACAGGCGAACCGATTGCACGACGCTGCATGCCGGATCGTCGTGACGCGCCGCCAGCATGGCGTCGATCAGCCCTTGCACCGGCTGCGCCTGATCCACCACCAGCGCGATGTCGCGCGTGACCGGCGGGAACTTCGAGATGTCCTCGTAGCTCGCGACGTCGCGCACCAGCAGCGCTTCCGCCTCGATCTCGAACAACACCGGCGCGTGCGGCAGGTCGTACTTCTGTTGCCAGCGCGGATGCAGCTCGCCGATGATGCCGACACGCTTGCCATCGACTTCGATCGCCGCGCTGCGTCCCGGGTGCAACGCCGGGTGTTCGGCCTTCACGAAGCGTGCCGTGCGCGGGGACAACAGTGCTTCGAGATCGCCCTTCACGTCGAAGAAATCGACCTGACGCGTTGCCGCGCCCCATTGCTCGTCGAGCACCGGGCCATAGGCCAGCGCCGCGACCGTGAGCGGCTGACGGTAACCGCCAACGCTCAGCTCGCCCGAGGCGACCGTATTGTCGCGATGGTAGGTGCGGCCAATTTCGAATACGCGTACACGCGACGCCTTGCGATTCAGGTTGTAGCGCGTGCTCGCGATCAGGCTGCCGATAAGCGTCGAGCGCATCACCGCCAGGTGGCTGGCGATCGGATTGAGCAGCTTGATCGGGTGATCGTTGCCGGCGAAATCGGCTTCCCACTCCACGTCGACGAAGCTGAAGCCAACCGTCTCGTGATAATCGCGCGCCGCCACGGCGTGACGCAACGCGTGTTGCGAGCGGCGGCCTTCCTGCGTCGGGCGCATTTCGCTTGCGGCGACCGGCGGATTGGCCGGAATGCGATCGAAACCGTAGATACGTGCAATCTCTTCGATCAGATCTTCTTCGATTTCGATGTCGAATCGATACGACGGCGGCGTGACGCTGAACACGCCATTCTGCAAGGTAAACGGCAGACCCAGGCGCGTGAAGATCGCGCTCATCTCCGCCTCGGAAACCGGCACGCCCAGAATCTTGATGGCACGCGCGACACGCAGGGTCACGGGCCGACGCTCGGGCAACTGTGCGATCTGGTCTTCAAGCGGACCGGCCTGGCCGCCGCAGATGTCCAGCACCAGTTGCGTGGCCCGCTCGAGGGCCCGCCCATTGCCGGCGAAGTCGACGCCGCGCTCGAAGCGGTGCGAGGCATCGCTTGTGAAGTTGTACTTGCGTGCCCGGCCCTGAATCGCCTGCGGAAAGAAGAACGCGCCTTCGAGGAAGATGTTTTGCGTGTCCAGACCCGCCTTGGTCGAGTCGCCGCCCATGATGCCGGCGAGCCCGATCGGACCGCTGGCGTCGGTGATGGCGAGCACGTTCTCGTCGAGCGTGACGGTCTGTTCGTTGAGCAGCTTGAGCGTTTCGCCCGCCCGCCCGAAGCGCACGTCGATCCCCCCTTGCAGGCGGTTCAGGTCGTAGACGTGCAGCGGCTGGCCCAATTCGAGCATCACGTAGTTGGTGATGTCGACCAGCGCGGAGATGCTGCGCTGACCGGCGCGCTCAAGGCGCTCGACCATCCAGCGCGGCGACGCTGCGGCAGCGTTCACATTGCGGATGATTCGGCCGCCGAAGCGCCCGCAACCTTCCGGCGAGCTGATACGCACCGGCAGCGTGTCGGCGATCGTCGCAGGCTGAGCGCCCTGCCCCGGCAAGTCCTTGAGCGGCGCGCCGGTGATGGCGGCCACTTCGCGGGCGATGCCCAGCAGCGACAGGCAATCCGCTTTGTTCGGCGTGAGCTTGACGACGAACACGGTGTCGTCGAGATCGAGATACTCGCGAATGCTCATACCGACCGGTGCATCGTCCGGCAGGATCATCAGACCGCCATGGTCTTCCGAGAGCTTCAGTTCGCGCGCCGAGCACAGCATGCCGAAACTCTGCACGCCGCGCAGCTTGCCGATCTTGATCTGGAACGGAGCGCCGCCGGCCTCGGCCGGGGGCAATGCCGCACCCACGGTCGCGCACGGCACCTTGATGCCCGGCGCCACGTTGGGGGCGCCACACACGATGGTGAGCGTCTCGCCGGTACCGGCGTCGACCTGGCAGACGTTCAGACGGTCAGCGTCCGGATGCCGGGCGACGTCGAGCACCTTGGCCACGACCACACCGGTAAACGGCGGGGCGACCGGGTCGGTTTCCTCGACTTCGAGCCCGGACATCGTCAGGGCATGCGCCAACGCGTCCGTCGACAAATCCGGGTCGACCAGGGTACGCAGCCACGATTCAGAGAATTGCATGGATCAGTTCGCTCGCAGTTAAGTCTTCACTTCCGAGAGCCCGGCGGCAGCGGCTTCGCGCGCCCGTCCGGGGCCGTCGGCATCGATTACATGAATTGGCGCAGGAAGCGCAGGTCGTTCTCGTAGAACAGTCGCAGATCCTGCACGCCGTAGCGCAGCATCGTCAGACGCTCCAGACCCGAACCGAACGCGAAGCCGATATAACGCTCCGGGTCGAGTCCCATGTTGCGCACGACCGTCGGATGCACTTGCCCGGACCCCGAGATTTCCAGCCACTTGCCGGCGTTCTTGCCCGTCTCGAACTGCATGTCGATTTCAGCGGACGGCTCGGTGAACGGGAAATACGACGGGCGGAAACGCACCTGAATGTCGTCGCGTTCGAAGAACTTGCGCAGGAAATCGGTGTACACCCCCTTCAGGTCGGCGAAGCTGATGTCTTCGGCAATCCACAGGCCCTCGACCTGATGAAACATCGGCGAGTGCGTGGCATCCGAATCCACGCGATACGTGCGGCCCGGCGCGATCACCTTGATCGGCGGCTTGTTCATGCGCGCGTAACGCACCTGCATCGGGCTCGTGTGCGTGCGCAGCAGCAGCGGCTTGCCGGCGTCGTCGTTCCCTTCGATGTAGAACGTGTCTTGCATCGAGCGGGCGGGGTGGTTCTCCGGGCTGTTCAGTGCCGTGAAGTTGAACCAGTCAGTTTCGATTTCGGGGCCGTCGGCCACGTCGAAACCAATGGAACGGAAAATCTGTTCAACGCGCTCCCAGGTGGTGAGCACGGGGTGCAGGCTGCCAGCGCCCAGGCCTCGGCCGGGCAGCGTGACGTCGACGGCCTCGGCCGACAAGCGCGCGTCGAGCAGCGCGTCGGCCATGGCCTGGCGGCGCGCCTGCAGGGCGCCTTCGATCTGTTGCTTGGCCGCGTTGATCCGTGCGCCTTCATGCTTGCGCGCGTCGGGATCAAGCTTGCCGAGGCCCTTGAGCAACTCGGTCAGTTGGCCAGTCTTGCCGAGAAAGCGGGCTTTCTCGTTTTCCAGCGCGGCGGCGTCGGGAGCGGCGGCGAACGCACGCTGCGCTTCGCTGACGATAAGTTCCAGATCCATATGCTACAGACTCAAGTTAGGCGGTCGGAATGGCCGCAGATGCCAGCGAAAAAACCAGCGAAAAGGCATGCGAAAAACAAAAGGGGGCTCCGATGAGAGCCCCCTCCTGGCGAATGGCGCGCGGTAAAGCGCGCGATACGCTAACTACAGCTTAGGCTGCGACGGCGGCTTTCACCTGGGCGACAATCGCGGCAAACGCCGGCTTGTCGTTGATGGCCATGTCGGACAGCACCTTGCGGTCGAGTTCGATCGAGGCCTTTTTCAGACCAGCGATGAACACGCTGTAGGTCATACCGTGCTGACGCACACCTGCATTGATACGCGCAATCCACAAGGCGCGGAACACGCGCTTCTTGTTACGGCGATCGCGATAGGCGTACTGCCCAGCGCGCATGACCGCTTGCTTGGCGATGCGGAAGACGTTATTGCGGCGGCCGCGGAAACCCTTGGCAGCAGCGATGACTTTCTTATGGCGGGCCCGTGCGGTGACCCCACGTTTGACTCGAGGCATGTTTCTCTCCTATCTAAGTCGGGGTTTAAGCGAAGGGCAGCATTGCGCGTACGGAGTTCAGATCAGACTCATGAACGCCGACGGCACCGCGCAGGTGACGCTTATTCTTGGTGGTCTTCTTCGTCAAAATGTGACGCTTGAAAGCCTGACCACGCTTAACGGTACCGCCAGGACGCACGCGAAAGCGCTTCTTGGCACCGCTCTTGGTTTTCATCTTAGGCATGAAAAACTCCGAGTTTTTAACATGATCACAGGTGTGACGCCAAAATCGCGCCCCTTGTAGAACCCGAGACCACTTGTATTCAGGGTCAGACAGCACCCTGCATCACTGCCATGGCCTTGCGGGCCACGGCGGCAATTCCTTGCAGCCCGGCGGTATCGATCGATACCGCCACGGCGTTACTTCTTTTTCGGCGCGATGACCATGATCATCTGACGGCCTTCCATCTTCGGCATCTGTTCCGGCTGGCCGACCTCTTCGAGATCGGACTTCAGACGTTCCAGCATACGCGCGCCGATTTCCTGGTGAGCCATCTCACGGCCGCGGAAACGCAGCGTGATCTTGGTCTTGTCGCCTTCTTCGAGGAACCGCTTCAAATTGCGCAACTTGACGTTGTAGTCGCCGTCGTCGGTGCCAGGCCGGAATTTGACTTCCTTGATCTGAACAACCTTCTGCTTCAGCTTGTTCTCGTGCGCTTTCTTCTGTTCCTGATACTTGAACTTGCCATAGTCCATCAGGCGGCACACCGGCGGCTGCGCCTGCGGCGCGATTTCCACCAGATCGACGTCGGCCTCTTCGGACAGACGGAAAGCCTCGGCGAGTTTCAAGATGCCGAGCTGTTCCCCGTCGACCCCGGTTAGACGCACTTCAGGCGCAGTGATTTCGCCATTGATGCGATGCGCTTTATCGGTAGCGATGTTGCTTATCCTCGAAAAAAACAAAAAATTTAGCCGCGCGGTCCGACAGGCGTTATTGGAACGTTGCGCATTCCTGCGCCAGACGTTCGATGAGCGCGTCAACGGGCATCACACCCAGATCCACGCCGCCACGGGCACGCACGGCTACCGTATTCGCTTCCTGCTCTTTGTCCCCTACGACAACAAGGTAAGGAACCTTCTGCAATGAATGCTCGCGTATTTTATAGCTAATTTTCTCGTTGCGCAAATCGCTGCGAGCCCTAAGCCCTTGTTCTTTCAACTTTTTCGTCACTGCCTGGGCATAATCGGCCGTTTTTTCGGACACATTCAGCACAATGACCTGCTCCGGCGCGAGCCAGACCGGCATTGCACCAGCATGGTGCTCGATCAAAATGCCGATAAACCGCTCGAGCGACCCCAGGATGGCCCGGTGCAGCATGACCGGACGGCGGCGGTTGTTGTCCTCCGCCACATATTCGGCGTCCAGGCGCTCCGGCATCGAGAAATCGACCTGCATCGTGCCGCACTGCCACTGACGGCCAAGCGCGTCCTTGAGCGTGTATTCGATCTTCGGGCCGTAAAACGCCCCGTCGCCCTCCGCGATCACGAATTCGCAGTTCGAACGACGCAGCGACTCCATCAGCGCAAATTCAGCCTTGTCCCAGTTCTCGTCCGAACCCACACGATGCTCAGGGCGCGTAGCGACCTTGTAGATCATGTCCGTGAAGCCGAAATCCTTGTACACGGCATGCAGCAGCGCCGTGTAATTCACGCACTCGTCGAGAATCTGGTCTTCCGTACAGAAAATGTGACCGTCGTCCTGCGTGAAGCCGCGCACGCGCATCAGCCCGTGCAGGCCGCCCGACGGCTCGTTGCGGTGACATTGACCGAACTCGCCGTAGCGCAGCGGCAAATCGCGATAGCTGTGCAGCGCCGAGTTGAAAATCAGCACATGGCCCGGACAGTTCATCGGCTTGAGCGCATACGCGCGATTTTCCGATTCCGTCGTGAACATGTTGTCCTTGTAGTTCTCCCAGTGGCCCGACTTCACCCAGAGCGCACGATCGAGAATCTGCGGACCCTTCACTTCCTGATAGCCGTGATTGCGATAGACGCGGCGCATGTATTGCTCGACCTGCTGCCAGAGCGTCCAGCCCTTCGGGTGCCAGAAGACGAGGCCAGGCGCCTCCTCCTGCATGTGGAAGAAGTCCAGCGCACGGCCGAGCTTGCGGTGATCGCGCTTTTCCGCCTCTTCGAGCATGTGCAGATAGGCGTCCTGGTCTTCCTTTTTCGTCCAGGCCGTGCCGTAAATGCGCTGAAGCTGCTCGTTCTTGGCGTCGCCGCGCCAGTAGGCACCCGCGACCTTCATCAGCTTGAAGACTTTGAGCTTGCCCGTCGACGGCACGTGCGGCCCCCGGCAAAGATCGACGAACTTGCCTTCGCGATACAGGCCGATCTCGTCCGTCGCCGGAATCGATTCGATGATCTCGGCCTTGTACTTCTCCCCCATCGACAGGAACAGACGCACGGCGTCGTCGCGCGAGAGCACTTCGCGCGTGACCGGCTCGTCTTTCTTGGCCAGCTCGTGCATCTTCTTCTCGATGGCATCGAGATCTTCCGGCGTGAAGGCGCGGTGGAACGCGAAGTCGTAGTAGAAGCCGTTTTCGATGACTGGGCCGATCGTGACCTGCGCTTCAGGGAACAACTCCTTGACGGCGTAGGCCAGCAAGTGAGCCGTCGAGTGACGAATGACGTCGAGGCCATCGGCGTCCTTGTCCGTGACGATGGCGAGACTCACATCGCGCTCGATCAGATAGGACGTATCGACCAGCTTGCCGTCGACGCGGCCGGCCAGGGCGGCCTTGGCCAGCCCCGTGCCGATCGAGCCGGCGACTTGCGCCACCGTGAGCGGGCCTTCGTACTGGCGTTGCGAGCCGTCAGGCAAACGTACCGAAATCATGTCGCACTCCCATGCGCAAAAGCATCACGCGCGGCCAACGCCACGCGGCAAAACCACGAAAAAAAACGGCCTCGACTGTCGTCGAGGCCGTCTCTTCATTCCTTGCATCCAGACGAAAAACACCCTCGACTTAACGTCGCACCTTCACCACTGTGAAAGTTCGGGCCGTCTTCAACATGAGTGTTTTCCAGCGTCTGTGTCTGCGGGGTCTCGCGGACTGTCATGCATCAAATTCGTTGGTAGGCTCGATTGGACTCGAACCAACGACCCCCACCATGTCAAGGTGGTGCTCTAACCAGCTGAGCTACGAGCCTACTACAAGAGAACGAGATTCTAGCAATATTTCAGCGCGTCGCCAAGCGAATATTGTGCCTGCCGCAAATGCCGCTCACCGCCGCCGCGACGACACCACTCCCGCCACCCCGCCCAATTGCGCCAGCGCGCGCTGCAACTGCCCGCCATCGCGCACTTCCACCGTGAACTGCATGAACGCCTGCGCCCCCCGCGACTGCGTGCTGACACCAGTGACGTTGAGCTTTTCCCGTGAGAACACTTCGGAGATGTCGCGCAGCAATCCCTGACGGTCGGTCGCCTCGATCTGGATATCCACCGGATACGCCGCCACGCCCCGCCCTTCGAGCACATCGGCCGACCACGCGGTCTGAATGACCCGCTCCGGCGCCCGCGCCTTCATGGCGTGAAAGCTCGTGCAATCCTGACGGTGGATCGATACCCCCTTGCCGCGCGTGACAAACCCCACGATCGGATCCGGCGGCGCCGGACGGCAGCACTTGGCCAGTTGCGTGAGCAACGCGCCGACGCCCACGACCAGCACGCCGCTCTTGGCCCCCTGCGTGACGCTGGTGTCGAGGCTCTTCTTCGCGACGAGCGTGTCCTCGTCGCGCGGCTCCGGCCCCGGCAGATTGCCCGACAGCGCCTGCTCGACATGGCGCAGGCTGAACTCATCCTTGGCAATCGACGCGTAAAGGTCGTCCGGCGTCCGGAATCCGAGCCGAGCCGCCAGTTCCTCCAGATTGACCGACGTCTTGCCCTCGCGCTGCAACGTCTTGTCGATCAGCGTTCGGCCATGGGCAATCGTTTCTTCGAGATCGATGGTGTTGAACCACTGACGCACCTTCTGGCGTGCCCGGTGACTCTGCAAATACCCCAACTGCGTGTTGAGCCAATCGCGCGACGGGCCGCCCTGCTTGACCGTCACGATTTCGACCGTCTGCCCGTTCTGCAGCGGCGTATTGAGCGGCACCATCGCGCCGTCGACACGCGCGCCACGGCAACGATGCCCCAGCTCCGAGTGCAGGTGATACGCAAAATCGACCGGCGTCGCCCCCTGCGGCAACGCGATCACGCGTGCCTGCGGCGTGAGCACGTAGATATGATCGTCGATCGTCGCGCGCTTGAGCTGCGCCCATGGCTGCGCGGCCCCCTCGGCACCCACCGTATCGGCCACATCGTCTTTCCACGCGAGCAACTGGCGCAGCCAGGCGATCTTCTCGTCGTAGGCCTCGTTCGCCGCAAACGCGCCGCCGTAGCCGCGCTGCCCCGCTTCCTTGTAGCGCCAGTGAGCCGCGATGCCATACTCGGCAAAGTGATGCATCTCATTCGTGCGTATCTGCACTTCGAATGCCCGCCCGTCATCGCCGATCACCACGGTGTGCAGCGACTTGTAGCCATTGGGCTTCGGACGCGAGATGTAATCGTCGAACTCTTTCGGAATCGGCTGCCACAGGTTGTGGACAATGCCCAGCACCGTGTAGCAATCCTTGATGTCGTCGACGATCACGCGAAACGCGCGCACATCGTACAGTTCGGCGAAATCGACCGCCTTGCCGCGCATCTTCTTCCAGATACTGTAGATGTGCTTCGGCCGCCCGGACACTTCGGCCCTGACACCCGCGCGCGCCAGTTCGTCCTGAAGTCGCTGGATCGCTCCCTCGATGAACGTCTGACGCTCGACGCGCTTCTCTTCGAGCAGCTTGGCAATCTGCTTGTAAGTGACCGGCTCCAGGAAGCGGAACGCGAGGTCTTCGAGCTCCCACTTCAGTTGCCAGATGCCGAGGCGGTTCGCAAGCGGCGCATAGATCTCGAGCACCTCGTGCGGCATCTCCTCAGGGGGTGTCTTCTTCTGCGCCGCATACCAGCGCAGCGATTGCAGACGCGACGCCAGCCGGATCATCACCACACGGATGTCTTGCGCAAACGCGAGCAGCATCTTGCGCAGCCCTTCGACCTGCGACTTGCGCTCTGCCGCGGCGTCGCGATCGCGCCCGTCGGACGGCATGGCCTGCGCGGCACGCGAGCCCGCGCCCGAGAGCCGCTGCAACTTGCGCACGTCGATCACGAGCGCCGCCACTTCGGCGCCGAAGGTTTGGGTCAACGTGGTTTGGGGATCCGGCAGGAACTCGACGGCGGAGAAGAGCGCCGCGGCCTGATGCGTTGCCTCGTCCACGCGCAGCGTATCGAGAATCGCGAGCATGCCGCGTGCGTGCGCCATGATCGGCTCGCCGGAAGAGAGCACGTGCTCGCCGCACAGGGTCGTGGCGAACGCGAGCGCGTTGTCGAGCGTGGCGGGCAAGGGCACATCACCCACGCCCGGGGTCGAATTCCGGGCGTCGGGCGCCGTTGTCGAATTCGTGCCAGCGGAGGTCGGTGCTTGATGTTGGTTCATGTCGGAACATGGGGCGACGTGCGCCCCTGATGATACGGGTCGTGAGACTCAGCCTTCGCGCTGAGCCGCCACGACCACGATTTCTACAAGCATGGCAGGGTCGGCGAGCAACGCCTGCACAGTGGCACGCGGAGGTGCATTACCCGCGGGCACCCATTCGTCCCACACCTGGTTCATTTCGCCGAAATACTTCATGTCCGAAATATAGATCTGACAGGAAAGAATCAGCGACTTGTCGCTGTTCGCCTCGGCGAGCAGGCGGTCGATATGCGCGAGTACCTGACGCGTCTGACCGACCATGTCCTGCGTGCGGTCATCCGGCGTCTGCCCTGCCAGATAAACCGTGCCGTTGTGCACCGCCATGTCCGACCAGCGCTTTTCGACGTAGAAACGTTGTACTGCCATGATGTAAGACTCCTCGTGTTCTTCGAACGTCGGACTTGTCGCCGCACCCCGCCACCGGAGCGAGTGTCAGTCGGCAAATCCCTCAAAAAATCGGCGTGCGATCTCGATCTGATCCGCATGCACAAACGTCGGCGCGTGTCCCACGCCGGGTATTTCCACGGCGCGTGCGTGTTGCGCGAGCGCCAGCATTTGTTCGAGCGTCGCGCGCGAGAGCAGATCCGACTGCTCGCCGCGCACAATCAACAGGCGCCCGGAAAATGCCGCAAGCGACGCCCAGAGCATGCCCTCTCCCGCCGCTACGGCCTCGGGCGAAATCGCGGCAAATGCCGCTCCGAGCGATGGATCGTAACGCAACACATACCCATCGCCGTCGGCCTTGAGCAGCGGCTCGCACAATGCGCGCCATTCCTCCCGGGTATGCGGACCGAATGACGACGAGATCGACCAAAGGTAGTCGGCCCCCTCGTCGATCGATGCAAAACGCTTCGGCGTACCGACATATTGACCGATGCGTGCGAGCGCGGCGACGTCGATGTGCGGTCCGACATCGTTGAGCAGCAGATTGCGAATCGGCGTATCGGGCAAGCCCGCGAGGCCCATGCCGATCAACCCGCCCATCGACGTGCCAAACCAGTCCACGGACGTCACGCCCAGGCGCGCAATCAACGTCACCATGTCGGAGACGTATTGCGGCACGACATAGCCTGCGGGATTGCGCAGCCACGACGACTGTCCGCGCCCAACCACGTCGGGACACACGACACGGTAGTCGTTTGCGAACGTCTTCGCCAGCGCATCAAAATCGCGACCGCATCGCGTCAGCCCATGCACGCACAACAGAACGCGCGGGTTCTCCGGATCGCCCCATTCCGTGTACGCCATACGATGCAACCCGGAAGGGCTCAGACACTGAACGTTCGACAGGCGCGGCGCGTAGCTCGACATGACAGACTCATCGGATCGGTTTCCAGAACCGAATTCTACCGCGCTTGCCGTCTACCTTTGCAGCGATGCCCGCAACACGGCGCGCAGTGTCGCGCAGAACCCGAATCGTGGCCGACTCACCGGCACCGCCAAAACAAAACGGGCGGGGAAATCCCCGCCCGCTTCGCCTTCCATCGGTCACCGGGTTCAACGGCCACGGCAACCCTCAGCAATACCGCGTGTCACACGCCCCTGGCATTCAAGCCACAAGAGACGACAGCCACGTCACCCATGCGTCAGACAGCGCTCGTGTCGAGCGGTGCCCCGGTCTTCTGCGAAATTTCTTCCTTCGTCACGCCCGGCGCGAGCTCGACCACCTTCAGGCCGTCCGGCGTCACATCGATCACACCGAGGTCGGTGATGATGCGGTTGACCACGCCAAGGCCGGTCAGCGGCAGATCGCAGGCCTTCAGGATCTTGTGGGCGTCGCCCTTGGCAACGTGCTCCATGAGCACGACCACGCGACCGACACCGGCGACAAGATCCATCGCGCCGCCCATGCCCTTGATCATCTTGCCCGGGATCATCCAGTTCGCGAGGTCGCCTTTTTCGCTGACCTGCATCGCCCCGAGGATTGCCAGATTGATGTGGCCGCCACGGATCATCGCGAACGAGTCCGCCGACGAGAAGATCGACGAACCCGGTAGCGTCGTCACCGTTTGCTTGCCCGCGTTGATCATGTCTGCATCGACTTCGTCCTCCGTCGGGAACGGGCCGATACCGAGCAGGCCATTCTCCGATTGCAGCCAGACTTCCATGCCGTCGGGCACATGGTTCGCCACCAGCGTGGGCAAACCGATGCCGAGGTTCACGTAAAAGCCGTCTTCCAGCTCTCGCGCCGCGCGCGCAGCCATTTCATCACGATTCCATGCCATGGTTATCTCCTTGATCTCGGCGCTTACTTGGCACGAACCGTGCGTTGTTCAATGCGTTTTTCCGGATGCGCGTTCAGCACGATGCGCTGAACGAAGATGCCGGGCAGGTGCACGTCGTCCGGGTCGATCGAACCGGTGTCGACCAGTTCCTCGACTTCGACGATGGTGATCTTGCCGGCCATGGCCGCCACCGGGTTGAAGTTGCGGGCGGTACGATTGAACACGAGGTTGCCCGCGCGATCCGCCTTGGCGGCCTTCACGAGCGCGATATCGGCGCGCAGCGAGCGCTCCATGACGTACGTCTCGCCGTCGAATTCACGGATTTCCTTGCCTTCGGCGACTACCGTACCCACGCCCGTCTTCGTGAAGAACGCCGGAATGCCTGCGCCACCGGCGCGCAGTTTTTCGGCCAGCGTGCCCTGCGGGGTGAATTCGAGCTCGAGTTCGCCGGCCAGATATTGGCGTTCGAACTCCTTGTTCTCGCCAACGTACGACGAAATCATCCGCTTGATCTGACGCGTCTCCAGCAGCAATCCCAGACCGAAGCCGTCCACGCCGGCGTTGTTGCTGATACAGGTGAGCCCCTTGACGCCCGAGTCGCGCAACGCGGCGATCAGGGCCTCGGGAATGCCACACAGGCCGAAGCCGCCGACAGCGAGCGTTTGCCCGTCTGCGACAACATCGGCGAGCGCCTCCTTGGCGCTGGCGTATACCTTGTTCATCGTGTGTCCCTTTCCCTCGGTTGAGAATTGAAATTATGTCGCGCGCTTGCGCGTTGCGAGGCTTGCGCCGCCCCTCGAATCGCCGTGGCCACGCACCTCATGCAATCATAGAGCTTACGGTGCCGGGCAAATCGGGCACAATACGTGAAATTACATATCTCCTTGCGCGCCGGGCCGTAACACGCAATCCACCGGCACGCGCCCAGACAGGATCCGCGCCGCTCCCCCATGCCGACGTTCGACTACCAGACCGCTTTTCACATCGCACCCGTCGGCCTGGTCATTTCGCGCCAGCGCATCATCGAGGACTGCAATCGACAGCTTGGCAAGATCTTCGGCTACGAGCCCGAGGCCCTGATCGGTCAGTCGTTCCAGGTGCTGTATCCGTCCCCCAAGGAGTTCGAGCGCATTGGCGAGCGCATTCCGCCGATCATGAGCACGCAGGGCGTCTATGCTGACGAGCGCATCATGCGCCGGGCCAGCGGCGAACTGTTCTGGTGCCACGTGACGGGTCGCTCGCTCGACGTGAAAGACCCCCACGCCGCCGGCCTCTGGACCTTTGAGGACATGTCGGCCACACGTCGCGTCGCCGTGGCACTGACCGCGCGCGAGCGCGAAATCGCGGCGCAACTCGTGCAGGGCAAGACAAGCAAGCAGATCGGCAAGATTCTCGACATCAGCCCGCGAACCGTCGACATCTATCGCGCCCGCCTGATGCAGAAATACGGCGCCGGCACGGCGACCGAACTCGTTCAGCGACTCCTCGGCAACTGAGGAACGCCAGGGGGCAGGCAGCGCCCCCTTCCCGCTTCACCGAAACAAGCCTCACGCCATCAACGCGCGCACCGCCTCCGGCAGCGGCACCGACTTTTCCGCTTTGTAGTTGACCCAAACGATCTTCGCACCGCCCTCGGCGACGAGGACATCGGGCGTATCGGCGCGGCGCAGCTCAAAACGTGTGTCGACGCTGCTTCGGCCTAGCGCGCCTACCGACATGCGGCAATCGATATCGCCGGGATAGCGCAACTGACGCAAGAACGTCATGTTCGCGTTGATGATCACCGGCCCCTCGCCCGTCGAGCTTTCTTCCGACGCGATGTCGAGCGACTCCAACCACGAGATACGGACCTGCTCCATGTAGCGGAAGTAGACGGTGTTATTCACATGCCCGAAGGCATCCATATCGCCCCAGCGAATGGGCATGCTCATCCGAAAGACTTCTTTGTATTCTGACGACACTGCAAATTCCCCATATTGAAAATCGACGCCCTGCCGCGTAGTGACAGGACGTCATGGGGAGAAAGTGTAGCGCGTCGGAGCGTTTGGCGTGCGCCAACCCTCGGCGATTGACGACGAGCGGCTGCCTTTTCAGAATCGCGTGAGACCACCGCCCCAGACATTTCCGACGCGAGCCGGCACAACTACTTGCGCGCGCCGCCGTCGTGCGTCTTGGCGATCGTTGCCTCGTCTCTCACGGCGGCCTCGGCCTTGTCGACCAGATCGCGCCCGACCAGCACTTTCCATTTCGCATAGACGGGACGCGTTGCGTCGACAAAGCGCTGGCGTTGTTCCGGCGTGAGTCGCGTGACCTTCACGCCGCGCGCTGCCAGATCGTCCCACGCGGCATTCTCGCCGCGCATCGCGTCTTCTCTTGCGAGCGTCACTTCGAATCGCGCCGCCTCGATGGCTGCGTCGCGAACGATGTCGCGATCCTGCGGCGACCAGCTATCCCAGACCTGTCGGTTGACGGAGAACACGATGGGATCGGCGACGTAATCCCACACCGTGATGAAGCGCTGTCCCAACGTATCGAGCCGCACATTGTTGAAGACCGTGATCGGATTTTCCTGGCCGTCGATCTTGCGTGCGCGCAGCGCGCGCACCGCATCGTTCCACGTCATCTGAGTCGGCACGGCGCCCAATGCCGTGAAGATGTCGTTGAACAGCAATGACCCGACAACACGGAAACGCAGGCCGCGCATATCCTCTGGCGCACGGATCGAACGGCGAGAGTTGCTCAGTTGCCGAAAACCATTCTCGCCCCACGCCAGCGGTACAACGCCCTGCTCTTCCACGCGGCGAAACAGCTCGCGCCCGACGTCGCCCTGGGTCAGGGCATCAAGAGAACGACAGCCACGCAGCAGGAATGGCAGGGAGAAAACGTTGAATTCGGGAATCGCGGACGACCAGTTGATCGTCGAGCCGACCGCCATGTCGATCACGCCCTGACGCAATGCGGAGAATTCCCGCGTCTGGTCGCCACCCACGAGCGAGGCGCCTGTATGCAGTCGAATGTTGATGCGCCCACGCGTACGCTCGCGCACCATGTCCGCCCAAAGTTGCGTGCCTTTGCCCCAGGGCGTGCCGGCATCGGGCATGATCGACAGCGAGTATTCGGCCTTGTAGGGCTGCGCGGCCACCGGCAGCGCAATTGCGGCGAGGGCGAGCGCGACGCCGACGAGCGCACGCCAGCCTTGATTCAACATGTTGTCCTCAAGATGTTTCGGGATCCGACGTCAGCACGACGTCCTTCACGACCCCATTAGCACCCGAGAATTATGCGCTTGTCGCCGCTACGCTGACTGCCTCGGACAATCCCGGATTGTCGCATTGCAGCGAGCCTGCCCAATTCGCCAAATCGCCGTGGCACAAGGCCTGACGAGGCTCAGCCGACCGCCAGACCATCGTCGATCGTCATGATCGACCCGTTGATAAACCTGGAATCGTCTGAGGCAAGAAGCAGAATCAGCCCGTCCAGATCGCTCGGTTCCCCGACGCGTTGGCGGGGCAGCATCTGAACGAGCTTGCGACCGGCGTCGGTCTGCCAATGCTCGTGGTTGATCTCGGTGTCGATATAGCCCGGACACAACGCATTGACATTGATGTTGTAACGTCCCCATTCGAGTGCCATCGCACGGGTCATGTGGATGACCGCCGCCTTGCTCACGCAGTACACGCCGAGCATGGAAATCGCGCGCTGCCCAGCCACCGACGCCACATTGATGATCCGGTGCTGGCGCTGCGGGTCGCCCTTTGCCCGCCGAATCATGCGCTTGGCGACTTCCTGCGCCACGAAGAAGGTGCCGCGCGTGTTGGTGTTCAGGACGTAGTCGTAGTCCTGGGGCGTAACGTCGACCAGACGCTGCTGGGTCGACACACCGGAGTTGTTGATCAGAATATCAATGGCCCCCGCCTCGGTCTCGGCATGAGCCACCCCGGCGCGAATGCTGTCGTAGTCGGTCACATCGAGAGGAACGACGTGCGCCGCACCGCCTTGTGCCTCGATCTCCGCCCTCAATTCCTTGAGCCGCTCGACACGCCGGCTGGCCAGCACGACCTTTGCCCCGGCCTGGGCCAGCACCTTGGCAAACTGCATGCCAAGTCCGCTCGAGGCCCCCGTCACCATCGCCACTTTCCCTTCGAGATTCAGCGAACGCCCCATCGTCTTCTCCCTCGCGCCTGGACACCCATTGAACAACGGCGACGCCGCATGGCCTGCCGCTAGAGTTGCTTACCTACCATACCGAACGATCGTGCTATTAATATGCGGTTGCGAGGTGCCCCCCATTCCCGGAAAATGGCCGCACCCACGAATTCTAACGTTTATAACAGGAGCATCAATGGATCCCAAGCTGCTTGAGCAGTACGGCCCGAGGGAGTCGATGGAGTATGACGTCGTCGTTGTTGGCGGCGGTCCGGCCGGCCTGTCCACGGCAATCCGTTTGAAGCAGCGCGCGCAGGAGGCGGGGAAGGAGATTTCCGTATGTGTCCTGGAAAAAGGCTCGGAAATCGGGGCGCACATCCTGTCCGGCGCGGTCATGGATCCGCAAGCGCTGACCGAACTCATCCCCGACTGGAAAGCCCTTGGTGCACCGCTCGACACCCCGGTCGTTGAAGATCGCTTCCTGTTCCTGAACGAGACCGGCGCGACCCCCACGCCGTCGTGGCTGCTGCCCGCCTGCTTCCAGAATCACGGCAACTATGTCATCAGCCTGGGCAATGTCGTGCGCTGGCTCGGGCAACAAGCCGAAGCGCTGGGCGTCGAAATCTTCCCGGGCTTCCCGGCCGCCGAGATCCTGTACGACGAGAACGGCGCGGTCATGGGCGTGGCGACCGGCAACATGGGCGTCGGCAAGGACGGCGAACCGACCGAGAACTTCCAACTGGGCATGGAACTGCACGCCAAGTACACGATCTTCTCGGAAGGCGCACGGGGCAGCCTGGGTCGCCAATTGATGCGCAAGTTCAATCTTGACGAAGGCCGCGATCCGCAGGCCTACGGCCTGGGCATCAAGGAACTGTGGGAAATCGACCCGGCCAAGCACAAGGAAGGTCTCGTCATCCACACGGCCGGCTGGCCGCTCAACGCGCAAACCTACGGCGGCTCGTTCCTCTACCACCTGCCCAATCATCAGGTGGCGGTCGGTTTCATCGTTGGGCTCGACTACGGCAATCCGTACCTGTCGCCGTTCGAGGAGTTCCAGCGTTACAAGACGCATCCGTCGATTCGTCACTTCCTCGAAGGGGGCAAGCGCATTTCATACGGTGCACGTGCCATTACAGCGGGCGGTCTGCTGGCCCTGCCGAAGCTCGTTTTCAAGGGCGGTGCGCTGGTTGGGTGCGAAGCGGGCTTCCTCAATGTCAGCCGGATCAAGGGCAGCCACGCCGCTATCAAGAGCGGCATGATGGCAGCCGATGCCGCCTTCGACGCGCTGGTGGCCGAGCGCCAGCGTGACGAACTCAGCGCCTACCCGGCCGCGTTCGAGCAATCGTGGCTGCACGAAGAGCTGAACAAGGCGCGCAACTTCAAGCAGTGGTTCAAGAAGGGCCTGACCGTGGCCACGATCATGACCGGCATCGAGCAAAAGCTGCTCGGCGGCAAGATGCCATGGACGATTCACCGCAAGAAGGCCGATCATGAGTGCCTGCTGCCGGCCGCGCAATGTCAGCCGATCGCCTACCCCAAGCCGGATGGGAAGCTTACGTTCGATCGTCTGTCGTCGGTCTTCATCTCGAACACCAACCACGAGGAGAACCAACCGGCGCATCTCACGCTCAAGGATCCCAGCGTGCCGGTTGGCATCAATCTCTCCGAATACGCGGGGCCTGAGCAGCGCTATTGCCCGGCAGGCGTGTATGAGTTCGTGAAGAACGAGGATGAGTCCGAGCGGTTGCAAATCAACGCGCAGAACTGCGTGCATTGCAAGACTTGCGACATCAAGGACCCGACGCAGAATATCGTGTGGGTTACGCCGGAAGGGGGGGGCGGGCCGAACTACCCGAATATGTAATGCGGTATCGCCGCCGGTTCGCCCGGCGGCCTTCACTCCGGCTGACGACGCCTGGCGTTCGCCTTGCGCCTCGTCAGTCCGGCACGCGCGCCGCGATAACCGGCGTGTTCACGTGCACGTCGCCACACTGCGCGCGATGACGCAACGCGTGATCGATCAACACGAGCGCGAGCAGCGCTTCGGCAATCGGCGTCGCGCGAATTCCCACACAAGGGTCATGCCGCCCGAACGTTTCCACCGTCGATGCGCGACCGGCAACGTCGATCGAGCGACGCGGTGTACGAATGCTCGACGTGGGCTTGATCGCGATCGACACGTCGATATCCTGACCGGTCGAAATGCCGCCCAGAACGCCGCCGGCGTTGTTCCCGACGAAGCCCTCCGGCGTCAGTTCGTCGCCGTGCTCCGACCCCTTTTGCGTGACGCTGCGGAAACCCGCACCGATCTCCACGCCCTTGACGGCATTCAGGCCCATCATCGCGTGGGCGATATCGGCATCCAGGCGATCGAACAGCGGCTCTCCAAGACCCACCGGAACGCCGGTCGCCACAACGCGCAGCTTCGCCCCGACCGAATCGCCCGCCTTGCGAAGGTCATCCATATACGCTTCCAGTTGCGGGACGACTTCCGCGTTGGCAGCGAAGAACGGATTCTGCGACACCTGCGACCAATCCGTCTGTGCGATCTCGATGTCGCCGAGTTGCGTCATGCAGCCGTACACCTGCACGCCAAATTTTTCGGCCAGCCACTTCTTGGCGACGGCGCCGGCGGCAACGACGGGCGCCGTGAGACGTGCGGACGAGCGTCCGCCACCGCGGTAATCGCGCACGCCGTACTTTTGCAGATAGGTGTAATCGGCATGTCCGGGGCGGAACGTCTGGACGATGTTGCCGTAGTCTTTGCTGCGTTGATCGGTATTGCGGATCAGCAGTGCGATGGGCGTCCCCGTCGTCACGCCCTCGAACACACCAGAGAGGATCTCGACGGCGTCCGGTTCGTTGCGCTGCGTAACGTGGCGCGACGTGCCAGGACGGCGGCGATCCAGCTCCCCCTGGATGTCGGCTTCCGTGAGCGCCATTCCCGGCGGACAGCCATCGATCACGCAGCCAATGGCCGGGCCATGCGATTCGCCGAAAGTGGTGACGGTAAACAGAGTTCCAAGCGTATTGCCAGACATACGGGGATCGGGTTCGGGGAGGACGGGAAGGCCCTATTATGCCAGCGATCCCGCCACACCGCGCCGCCCTGTGCGACGGTCGAGGGCGCTAAACGACCGGCCGGCGGCATTTTGGGCGCTTTTTGGGGCGTGGCATCGGAGACTTCCGAGCCACGACCGCGATTCACGAGGAGACGCCCCTCACACCGGCCAGGGGCCGCGCAGCTTGAGCACCTTGTCGCGCAGGGTTTCCGGCGTCGCCTGCGCAGGCGACACCGGCGCCCCGATGACAAGCTCGAGCCGGTTCAGAATGCCACGCTTGAACGGCCGTGACATTGCCGCGCCACCATGTCGCGAAAAGAAACTTCCCCACAGCCCGCGCAGCGCCATCGGCACGACCGGCACGGGCGTGCGCTCGACGATGTGCTGCACCCCCTGACGGAAGACCTGCAGCTCGCCGGATGCCGTGAGCTTACCCTCAGGAAAGAGGCAAACGACGTCGCCCGCCGCCAGCGCGTCTGCGATCTGCCGGTAGGCGCGCTCGAGCGCGACTGCGTCTTCGTGCGCCGGGGCAATGGGAATGGCGCCGACCGTACGAAAGAACCACGACAGCACCGGGATGCGGAAAATACGGTGGTCCATCACAAAGCGAACCGGACGCCGGATCGACGCCCCGATCACCACAGCATCGGCAAAGCTGACGTGATTGCAGACCAGCAGGCATGGCCCGTCGTCCGGAATCTGATCCGCCCCTTTGACGTCGATGCGATAGAGGGTGTGCAACAGCAGCCACATCGCGAAGCGAATCAGGAATTCCGGGAGTCGCAGGTATAGATAGACGGCCACCAGCGCGTTGAGAATGCCGGTGACGAGATACAACTGGTCGATGGTGAACCCGGCCTTCGTGAGCGCCATCGCCATGAGGGCCGACACGACCATGAACAACGCGTTGAGGATATTGTTCGCTGCGATGATGCGTGCGCGATGCGACGGCGCGCTACGGCTTTGGATCAGCGCGTACAACGGCACGCTGTAGAAGCCGCCGAACATCGCCAGCAGGAACAGGTCCACCAGCACGCGCCAATGGGCCGGTTGCGAAGCGAACTGCGCCACCGTCTGCAAGGCCGCGCCGTGAGCGCCGCCCCGACTCGCAAAATAAAGATCGACCGCGAACACCGTCATGCCGATCGAGCCGAACGGCACGAGTCCGATTTCCACCTTGCCGCCCGAAAGCCGCTCGCACAACAGCGACCCAATCCCGATGCCCAGGGAGAACATGGCCAGCAGCAGCGTGACGACACCCGGACCGGCGCCGAGCACGTCATGTGCGAAGTTGAAAAACGACGCGAGAAAGGTCGCCCCGAGAAACCAAAGCCACGAGATACCGAGCAGACTCTGGAAGACCGCACGGTCCGTACGCGCGATGCACAGATTTCTCCACGTCTCGGTCAACGGATTCCAATTGATGCGCAGATCCGGCTGCGCCGCGGGCGTTTGCGGCACCCACGTCGACGCCAGCCGGCCCAACAAGGCCAGTCCGACGCAAACGCCGCCGATCCACGGCAGCGAGCCCGCCCCGGCGCCAGCCAGTTCGCCGCCGACAATCGTGCCGATCAGGATGGCCACGAACGTGCCCATTTCGACCAGACCGTTCCCCCCCACCAGTTCGCGCGTGGCCAGGTGCTGAGGCAGATAGGCGTACTTGACCGGCCCAAAGAGCGTGGAGTGAAGTCCCATCAGGAAGGTGCACACGAACAGCAGCGGCGCGCTTGCCCAGAGGAAGCCGGCCGCGCCGAGCGCCATGATCGCGATCTCCAGCGACTTGACGAAACGGATCAGGCGCGCCTTGTCCCACTTATCGGCAATTTGCCCGCTGGTCGCGGAAAACAACAGGAACGGCGCGATGAAGATGGCCGAGATGAGGAACGCCGCCGTCTTGCCGTCGACGTTCTGAAAAAGCGATGCGTGATAGGTGACGAGCGACGTGAATGCGATTTTGAACACGTTGTCGTTCATCGCACCGAGAAACTGGGTCCAGAAGAACGGCGCAAAGCGCCGCTCTTTCAACAGTCGTGATTGGTGGCCCTCGCCGCGTGCCCCGCGCTGGCTGGCCTCACTCACTTGGTGTTTTCCGCTTCCTCGGCCGGCCAGTCGCGAATGTAGGCCTTGAGCATGCGATTTTCAAAGGATTGCTCCTCGACGACGGCACGCGCCACATCGTAGAAGGAAATCACGCCCATGAGCGTGCGATTGTCCATGACGGGCAAATAACGGGCGTGACGCTCGAGCATCATGCGCCGGACTTCGTCGACATCCGTCTCCGGCGTGCAGGTGAGCGGATGGTCGTCCATGACTTTGCGAATTGTGGAACTGCCAACCGTACCGCCGTTCTTGCTGATCGTATTGATGATTTCGCGGAACGTGAGCATCCCCACGAGATCGCCGAACTCCATCACGACGAGCGAACCAATGTCATGCTCCGCCATCGTGTCGACGGCTTGGGCCAGCAACGTCTCCGGGGTCACGGTGAAAAGGGTGTTGCCCTTTACTTTCAGGATGTCAGACACACGCATGGCACACACTCCTCGTTGAGATGCTCGGGCAACCGCGGCAGGACGATGCCACCGGACGCATTTGCCAGACTTCGGCGTTCGAGACGGATCGCCGGCGCGCGCGCCGATGTCCCCCTCGTTATTGTGATTGGATCATGTTCGAAAGATGCTATCGGAAAGCGTCTGAAAAGGAAAGGAACAAGACGCGCCAATGTCCGTGCGACGAGGGTTTTCGGCCGATTCCGGGGATCGATCGGGCATCGCCGCACCTCAGACATCGGACAGCACCGGCATTTTGCCAATGGGGGCGGCAGCGCCTGTCGAGATGCATGGCGGTGGTGCTAGGATTGCCGCATACGTGAAGTCCGCATCACCCGCCAGCGCCAAGTCGCCGTCGAGTCAACGTCAAGTCAACGTCAAGCCAACCGAGAGGCCCTCTCCGACATGTCAGTCCCGCACTTCGACACGCTTGCCCTGCACGCCGGGGCCGCCCCCGACCCCGCCACCGGGGCTCGCGCCACGCCGATCTACCAGACCACGTCGTTTGTCTTCTCCGATGCCGACCAGGCAGCCGCGCTTTTCAATATGGAACGCGCCGGCCATGTCTATTCGCGCATTTCCAACCCGACCAATGCCGTCTTCGAAGAGCGCATGGCCGCACTGGAAAACGGCGTCGGCGCCATTTCCACGGCAAGCGGCCAGGCCGCGCTGCACCTGGCCATCGCAACCCTGATGGGCGCGGGTTCGCACATCGTGGCGTCCAGCGCGCTGTACGGCGGTTCGCACAATCTGCTGCATTACACACTGCGCCGCTTCGGCATCGAGACCACCTTCGTGCGCCCTGGCGACCTGAACGGCTGGCGCGCCGCCGTGCGCCCCGAGACCCGGCTGTTCTTTGGCGAAACGCTTGGCAATCCGGGGCTCGACGTCCTCGACATCGCCCAAGTCGCGGAGATCGCTCATGACGCGAGCGTGCCCCTGATGGTCGACAGCACGTTCACCACACCGTGGCTCATTCAGCCGTTCGATCATGGCGCCGATATCGTCTATCACTCGGCTACCAAGTTCCTCGGAGGACATGGCACGACCATCGGCGGCATTCTGATCGACGGGGGCACGTTCGACTTCGAGCGAAGCGGCAAATTTCCCGAACTGACCGAGCCGTACGACGGCTTCCACGGCATGGTCTTCGCCGAGGAGAGCTCGGTCGCGCCATTCCTGTTGCGCGCGCGACGCGAGGGCTTGCGCGACTTTGGCGCATGCCTGCATCCGCAGGCGGCATGGCAACTGCTGCAAGGCCTCGAAACGCTGCCACTTCGCATGGCGCGGCACGTCGACAACGCACGTCGGGTGGTGGCGTTCCTGGCGGGGCACGAGGCGGTGGCAAGCGTCGCCTATCCGGAACTGGCGTCGCATCCCGACTACGCACTGGCCAAGCGACTGCTCCCGCGCGGCGCGGGTGCCGTCTTCAGCTTCAATCTGAAGGGCGACCGGGAGGCCGGGCGTCGTTTCATCGAATCGCTGCAGCTCTTCTCGCATCTGGCCAATGTCGGCGACGCACGCTCCCTGGTCATTCACCCTGCCTCCACCACGCATTTCCGCATGGACGCCGCGGCGCTCGCGGCGGCGGGTATCGGAGAGGGCACCGTACGCCTGTCGATCGGCCTGGAAGACCCAGACGACCTGATCCAGGATCTCAAACGCGGTCTGAAGGCGGCCGTCAAATCCACGGCCAAGGGACACGCACGATGAAGTTCGACATCCATGGCAACAACGTCTACGCCTACACCGCCGGCAAATCGATGGATCCCGCGCTGCCGACGGTCGTCTTCCTGCATGGCGCACAGCACGATCACAGCGTGTGGGGGTTACAGAGCCGGTACCTCGCCCATCACGGCATGAACGTACTCGCGCTCGATCTGCCCGGACATCACCGCAGCACGGGCGCCCCATTGACGACCATTGAAGCGATGGCCGATCGCGTGGTCGCCGTGCTCGATGCCGCCGGCATCGGAAAAGCGACCTGGGTGGGGCACAGCATGGGGTCGCTGATTGCGCTGGACGCCGCCGCCCGCCACCCCGATCGGGTGTCCCGTATCGCCCTGGTGGGCACCGCTTACCCGATGAAAGTCTCCGATGTCCTCCTCGAGGCCGCCGCCGAACGTGAGCCGGAGGCCATCGCCCTCGTCAACGCCTGGTCGCACAGCACGATCGCCGCCAAGCCATCGGCGCCCAGCCCCGGTTTCTGGACATGGGGCGTCAATCAACGCTTGATGGAGCGCGTGGCGCAACGCAATCCCGCCAGGGTGTTTCTTACCGACTTCGAGGCGTGCAATCGCTACGATCGAGGGATGGCGGCGGCTGCGCAGGTTCGATGTCCGGTGCTCGCCGTGTTGGGGCAACGCGATCAGATGACGCCGCCCCGCGCAGCGCAAGCCCTGCTCGATGCGTTGCGCGACGCTGGTGCCCCCGTTTCGGTCAAGGTCGTCAATGCCGGCCACGCGATCATGACGGAGCAGCCGGACGCGCTGCTCGATGCGCTTGTGCCATTCATGCGAGACTGAACGCATCAACTTCCCAATGCAGGAGGTTTGCCATGACACCTGGGCACGATGAGTCGCCGGCGTTTCACCGGTTTGCGGACTTTTACCCCTTCTATCTCGGTGAGCACCGCAACGCCGTCTGCCGCCGTCTGCATTTCGTCGGCTCATGGGGCGTGATCGCCTTTCTGGCAACGCTTGCCCTGACAGGCAACCCGTGGTGGCTACTCGCGGCAGTCGTCTGTGGTTACGCGTTCGCGTGGGTCGGCCATTTCTTTTTCGAGAAGAACCGGCCCGCCACCTTCCGCCATCCGATCTACAGCCTGATGGGCGACTGGGTCATGTTTCGGGATATCTGTCTCGGCCGTATCAAGCTCTAGCGCCTGCTTCGGGCTCGTGCCCCTTGTGATCCACGCCAAGACACGACGTGTCGCCACCGTCGTCGTCCGGTGTGACATCGCGCGGTAGCGCGTCGGCCAGGGGCACGTCCCATTTTCCTTCGCGCAGAATGTCGGCAACATGCGCGCCATCGAGCGCGTGACGCTCCATTTGCCGCGCCAGCTCGTCGACGTTGAGGGCCAGCTGCGCGACCAGTGGCGCCAGGGTCGTCGTACGCGGGTTCGCGAGCAGCAGCCAACGCTCCACCGGTGGCTGCATCGTCAGCCGTCCGACCCAACCCATGCGCTCAAGCCGAGCGAGCAGGTCACCGGCATGATCGAGGCTCGTGCGCATCGTACCCGCCAGTTGCGCCATCGTGCGACCGCTACCGCCGGCTTCGCGGTCCAGATTGAGCAAGTGGATCAGCGTCAGGCCGTCCAGCAGATCGCTCCCCGGAAAGCGGGGGTATTGGAAATGCCCGAGACGCAGCGCGGGCAGGACCGACGTGATCGTCGCGCCGATCAGCGCCACCAGCCACGACAGGTAGATCCAGAGCAAGAAGATCGGCACCGCCGCGAATGCGCCATACACGGCCGTGTAGGTCGGAAACTGCCGGATGTACATGCCGAAGCCCCGCTTGGTCAGGTCGAACGCCAGCGCCGCCACGACACCGCCAACCAGCGCGTCGCGCCAGTCCACCTTGCAATTCGGCATGTAGAGATACATCAGCATGAACACCACGCTGGTCAGCGCCGGCGGAATCAGGCTGAGCAACGAGGTGACCACGGGCGGCAGCGTGCTCACCAGCGACATCGATTGCGTGAAGACGTACGAACTGATCGACAGACTCACTCCGATCAACAGCGGCCCAAGCGTGAGCAGACTCCAGTAAATCAGCAGACGCTGTGCGATCGGTCGCGGACGTCGCACACGCCAGATCACGTTGAACGCCGACTCGATCGTCATTAACGTGAGCACAGCCGTCACCAGCAAGCCGATCAAACCGAACGCCGTCAGGCCTTTCGCCTTCGATGCGAATTGGTTCAGGTAATTGAAAATCTGGGCATTGACGCTCTCGGGCATCAGGTGCTCGATCAGGAAGCCCTGCAAGGCGTCGCGAAACGTATTGAAAATCGGAAAGGCGGTGAACAGCGCGAATGTCACCGCGAACAGCGGCACGATCGACAGGATCGAGGTAAACGTCAGGCTCGCCGCCACTTGCGGAATCCGGTCGTCCTGCGCCCGCGCAAGCGCGTATCTCAGCAGTTGGCGAACGTTGTTCCAGTTGATGCGGGACAGTCTGAGCAAATCGGGCTCCTAAGGGGAAGGGCTGGCGCGGCTGGCAACCGTTCATCCCACGCGATCCGTTACGGGGCCTCGCGGTTAAGCGGTTAAGCCGTTACGCCAATAGGAACGCCCTATAATACCCGCACTTTTCCGTTCCTTTTCTGTTCCTTCTCCACCCGGCTTTCACCCAAGGCCCAAGGCTCGGGCAGGTTTTCCGCCTTACGTCTGACGCAGGCGTTCCCGACAACCGGGTCGAACTGCAACGACACAACGCGCAGCCAGACCGCTTGATCTCGCTACCTCGAGTCGACGCCCCGACATCGATCTGCCCGCCACCACCGACCCGCCGATTCGACTTCATGACTGAAATCCTCGTCCTGTACTACAGCCGCCACGGCACCACGGCACAACTCGCCCAATGCATCGCAGCCGGCATCGACAGCGTGCCCGGCGCGCAAGCGCGCGTGCGCACCGTCCCCGCCGTTTCCACGGTATGTGAAGCGAGCGCACCGGACATTCCCGACAGCGGCCCACCCTACGTCGAATTGCGCGATCTGGAAG
Organism: Pandoraea cepalis; assembly: GCF_902459665.1. Classification (GTDB taxonomy): domain Bacteria; phylum Pseudomonadota; class Gammaproteobacteria; order Burkholderiales; family Burkholderiaceae; genus Pandoraea; species Pandoraea cepalis. Next base: position 76,948 of record NZ_CABPSL010000021.1, read on the forward strand.
AATGCACGGGACTCGCGCTTGGGTCGCCGACCCGCTTCGGCAACATGGCGTCCGCGCTGAAATACTTTCTCGACGGCACCACGCCGCAGTGGCTCTCGGGCGCCCTGGCCGGGAAACCGGGCTGCGTGTTCACGTCGAGCGCCAGCCTGCATGGCGGCCAGGAAAGCACGCTGCTGTCGATGATGATCCCGTTGCTGCACCATGGCATGTTGCTGATGGGGCTGCCCTACTCCGAACCCGCGCTCTCCAGCACACGCACCGGCGGTTCGCCCTACGGCGCCACCCATTTCGCGCATGACGGCAATCCGCTCTCGGCCGACGAACGTCAGTTGGCGTCGGCGCTCGGCGCACGACTCGCCCGCGCCGCGCACAAGCTGGCAGAATGAGGGTTTGCGCCGCGCCACACGCCGCCCCCGGCGCGTGGCGATTGGGTCTCCCGCAGTAACGACGGCCATTACGACAAGCCCATGACTGCTACACCGCCCGACATGCCCCAAAACACCGATGCCCGGCGTGCGCCCGCGCAGCCCCCACGCACGCCACCGCCGATGCCCGCCGCCTCCGGCGGGGCTCGCGGGCTGCGCCTGATCAGTGTGACGAGCCTGCTGGCGTTGATTGCACTGTCGCTCGCCTGGGAGTTATGGCTCGCGCCGCTGCGTCCCGGTGGCTCGTGGCTGGTCCTCAAGGCGTTGCTGTTGCTGCTGCCGCTGCGCGGCGTGCTGCGCGGCAACCTGTATACGCTGCAGTGGTCCAGCATGTTCATCCTGCTGTTTCTCGCCGAAGGCGTCGTGCGCGGCATGACGGACACGGGGGCATCGGCCTCGCTCGCGTGGATCGAGACGGCGCTGTCCGTCGTCTTCTTCTTCTCGACGATCTTTTATCTGCGGCCCTTCAAGCGAGCCGCGAAAGCCCGTGCCGCAGCCGCGCGTTAGCGCCTGCCCTCGAGACTCAGCGTTACCCAACCTTGGATCGCGCGAATCGTGTGACGCCCCCTGACATGAACGACTCCTCCTTCCTCACCGCGTGCCGTGACCTGCTGGGCCGTGACCACGTTCTGCTCGAGGCCGCCGACACGGACGCCTACCTCACCGATCAACGCAAACGCTATACCGGACGCGCCCTCGCCGTGCTTCGCCCCGCCGACGCCGCACAGGTCGCCGCCCTCGTGCGCCTTTGTGTCCGGCACGGCGTGCCGATGGTGCCGCAAGGCGGCAACACGGGCCTCGCCGGCGGCGCGACACCCGACACGAGCGGGCGTCAGGTGCTCATCAGCTTGCGCCGTCTCGATCGCATCCGACAGGTGGATGCCGAGAACATGACCCTGACTGCCGAGGCCGGCTGCCTGCTCGCGAACGTGCAGGCGGCGGCCGCCAGCGCGGAGCGCCTCTTCCCGCTGAGCCTGGCCGCCGAGGGCAGTTGCACGATCGGTGGCAATCTCGCGACGAATGCCGGCGGCACCGCCGTGTTGCGATACGGCAATACGCGCGAACTGTGCCTCGGCCTCGAGGTGGTCACGCCGCAAGGCGAACTGTGGGAGGGCTTGCGCGGGCTGCGCAAGGACAACACCGGCTACGATCTTCGCGATCTTTTCATCGGCGCGGAAGGCACGCTCGGGCTGATTACCGCGGCAACACTCAAGCTCTTCGCACAACCCGTGGCGCGCATGACGGCGCTCGCCGCACTGGAAAGCCCCGCGCACGCCCTGGCCCTTCTGAATCTGGCGCAACGCATGGCAGGTCCGCTGCTCACGGGCTTCGAGTTGATGTCCCACTTCTGCCTCCAACTCGTGGCGCAAATCTTCCCGCAGCAGCGTTATCCGTTCGCGCAACCTCATGCCCAGACCGTGCTGCTTGAACTCTCGGACAACGAGAGTGAAGCGCATGCGCGCGATCTGCTGGAGCGCTTGCTGAACGCGGCCGTCGATCAGGGTATCGTGCACGACGCCATTGTCGCGAACAGCCTGGCGCAATCGAACGCGCTCTGGCACTTGCGCGAGAGCATTCCGCTGGCGCAGTCGGCCACGGGGCTCAACATCAAGCACGACATCGCGGTGCCGGTGTCCCGGGTGCCCGCGTTTCTCAAAGCCACCGACCCGATCGTGCAGCGTGTGGCGCCCGGCGCCCGCATGGTCACCTTCGGCCATTTGGGTGACGGGAATCTGCACTACAACGTGATGGCGCCCGAAGGCGTCGATCCCGCCCAATTCCTTCATCGGCATCAGACGGCGGTCACCGCCGCCGTGCATGACAGCGTGCATGCCCATCACGGCACCATCAGCGCGGAGCACGGCCTCGGGCAACTCAAACGCGACGCCTCGGCGCATTACAAGTCGCCGGTCGAACTCGCACTGATGCGCACGCTGAAGACGGCCTTCGACCCGCTCGGGCTAATGAATCCGGGCAAGGTGCTGCCCGACTGAGCACCGCCGCCGCGCTGTGTGGCACGCTCGTTGCGGCGGCGCAAAAGCAGTTAAATTGGCATCGGTACGCCATCGGTGCTCAAAGGCCCTCCCCTGAGATTCACCGCGACTGCGTCAAATCATCCGACTTCGCTCCTCATGCTCCGAACCCTGCTCGCCCGCCTCCGACGCGCCCACGCACGCCCCACGATCGACGATGCCGTCTGGCGCGAAGTCGTCGGCGCCCTGCCATTCCTGACACGCCGCAGCGCGGCCGACCTCGACAAGCTGCGCGCCCTCGCGACCGATTTCCTGGGCCGCAAACACTTTTCGACGGCGCACGACCTGCCGTTGACCGAAGCGATGTGTGTCTCGGTGGCCGCGCAAGCCTGCCTGCCGATTCTCAATTTGCCGAGCGCGCTGTATCGCGGTTGGACGGGCATCGTGCTGTATCCCGGCGAGTTCCTGATTCGCAAAACCGTGCAGGACGAAGCCGGCGTCGTGCACGACATCGCTCAGGAGGCGAGCGGCGAGGCGTGGGAAGGCGGGCCTGTCGTTCTGTCATGGCAGGATGTGCAAGCGAGCGATGTCCTGGCGTACAACGTGGTAATTCACGAGTTCGTCCACAAGATCGACATGGAAGGCGGCGAAGCCGACGGCGTGCCGCCGATGCTGCGGCGCGTGCATGGCGACCTCACGCCCGAAGCCTGGTGCGATGTCTTCGATCCCGCGTACGAGGCGTTCTGCCACGATGTGTCCAACGTTCCCGATGCCCACTGGGAAGCGTTTGCCTCGTCGTCGCTGCTCGACCCCTACGCCACCGAACACGAATCGGAGTTCTTCGCCGTCTGCGCCGAGGCGTTCTTTGTGGCCCCGGAGGCCTTTCGCGACGCCTATCCCGCCTTGTACGCGCTGTTCTCGCGCTATTTCCTGCAAGATCCGGCGGTGAGCGCCGGCACCGGCGACGCCGCGCCCGGCACAGCGGCATCCACGCCCGCCGGCGACCCGTGAAAACTTTGCGAAAGTCATTGTTTTCATGGCATAATGCGCGTTTTACTCACCCGGAAAGTGGTTGACGTCCCTCCCGTCGCATGACGACGATGGCGTTAGCGGGCCAACGGGGTGCCTCCCGGGGTAACAAACCTCGGGCGAACCTCCTCCCGCGCAGACTGGCTACCGACTTAACCCAAGGTACATCATGAAAGAAGGCATTCACCCCGAATACCGCGAAGTCCTGTTCCGCGACATGACGCCCGGCGTCGACTTCGAATTCATCACCCGCTCGACGATCCACACCAAGGAAACGGCCGAGAAGGATGGCAAGAGCTACCCGCTCGTGAAGATCGAAACGTCGTCGGCTTCGCACAACTTCTACACCGGCGAACAGCGCATCATGGACACGGCTGGCCGCGTCGACAAGTTCCGCCAGAAGTTCGGCAACCGCGCCGGCGGCAAGATCGCCTAAGTTTTATCGGCGACGCGCCACACAACGCGCTGCGGGGCCCGGCAGAGACTGGCGGGCCAGCACCTTGGGGCAACACGCCGGCGTTGTGGAAAGCATTGGAAAGGGGCAGCTCAGGCTGCCCTTTTTTCTTGGGTCTGGTCTGCGCCACCGCACGGCTTACTGTCATACTGTCGGCTTTTCCGATTTGCCCGAGTTTTCCCTTGGTTTTACCCTGAGCAGCACCCCGAGTTTCACCTTCGAGCCCGTTCCGGCTCGCCCTCTGAGTCTCCCCGATCCGGCCGCCGTGCCGATCCTGTCGTCCGGCCTATGAAACGAGTTCGCATCACCGCCTCCGCCACCAGCGCGCTACCGCGTTCGCTGTTGATCGCCATTTGTGTCATCTATGTGCTGGCGGGGTTGTTCGGTCGCGATCCGTGGAAAAACGAAGACGCCGCAGGTTTCGGCGTCATGTGGACGATGGCACACGGTCACTTGTCCGACTGGCTGCTGCCGAACATCGCGGGCAAACCCATTTACGACACCGGCCCGCTCGTCTCGTGGCTCGGTGCGCTCGCCATACGCGCCTTCTCGTGGCTCGACGCCCCCGACGCCGCGCGCATTGTCACCGGGCTGTGCTTCTACGCGACCTGCACGTTCATCTGGTACGGCACCTATCTGCTCGGTCGCCGCCCCGAAGTGCAACCGTTCAAATACGCCTTTGGTGGCGAGCCAGAACCGCGCGACTATGGACGCACGCTCGCGGACGGCGCCCTGTTGATTCTGCTGGCCTGCTTCGGGCTGGCCGAGCGTGGACACGAGACAACGGCCGCCGTCGGACAGCTCACGCTTATCTCGATGGCGATTTACGGCCTCGTGCGCAGCCTCGACAAGCCGCGTCAGGGCGCCGTCTGGTTCGGCCTCGCCCTGGGCGGCATGGCGCTCGCGTCCTCGCCGCTGATGACGCTCTCGCTCTGGTTCGCAGGCATTGCCGCTGCCATTGTCTGCCGCGCCCTGCCCTTGCGCATGCTACTGCTGATCTCCACGCCGGTGACGCTGCTCATTGCCTGCACGTGGCCGCTCGCGGCGCTCAAGTTTGCCAGCGGCGCACGCCAATGGCTCGGCGAGTGGACGGATATCGGCATGGACACCTTCAGCGGCCCGACGCTCGCCTCGCTGAGCTACATCGCCAAGAACCTGGCGCTGTTTGCCTGGCCCGCATGGCCGCTTGCCGCGTGGTCGCTTTACTCGTGGCGCGGCATGCGACGCGCGCCCCACATCGCGATTGCGCTTGCCTTTGCCGTCGTGATTCTTGTGCTGATCGTGCTGCAGGCGCATCAGGGCAATCAGCTCTTCATGCTGGCGCTGCCCGCGCTGTCGATCATCGCCGCCTTCGGCCTGCCCACGCTCAAGCGCGGCACGGTCAACGCCATCGACTGGTTCGCCGTGCTGTCGTTCACCGTGCTGGCAGGCTTCGTCTGGATCGTCTGGCTCGCCGGCATCACCGGTTTTCCGGCCTCCACGGCGCGCAATCTGCGACGCCTGGTCCCGGGCTTCGCCCCCGAGTTCAGCTGGGTCACGCTGATCAGCGCCCTGATCGTGACCGGCGCCTGGGTCGCACTGGTGGCGTGGCGCGTGTCGCGCAGCCCGAAAGTCCTGTGGCGCAGCGTGGTGCTGTCGTCTGGCGGCACAACCCTCATGTGGGTATTGCTCATGACGCTGTGGCTGCCCGTCGTGAACTACGGCAGAACCTATCGCGACGTGGCCGCACAGATCGCCGCCCATCTCCCCGCCGATTACACGTGCATTCGCACGGCTCGCGTCGGCGACGCGCAGCTCGCGTCGTTCGCCTACTTCGGCAAGATGCGCTTCGGCACGGCCAACGACGATTGCGACGTGCTGCTGCGTCAAGACTCGCAGGACTACAGCGAACCGTTGTCGCTGGCGCCCTACGAATGGCGCCAGCTCTGGGAAGGCCGCCGCGCGGCCGACCGCGACGAGCGCTTCCGCCTTTATGTATTGCAGGAGCGTCCGGGGCGGCGCGGGGCGCGTCCGCGCTAACCCCATCCCCCATCCCTAGCGACGCTCACGCAACGCCATGTGGCACGACATCAAACGCATTGCCGAACTGGCCTGGCCGGTACTCATCGGCCAGTTGGCCGTCATCGCCTTCGGGGTGATGGACACGGCAATGGTCGGTCGCGCCTCGGCGTTCGATCTCGCATCGCTCGCACTCGGTGGGTCGATCTACATCACGGTGTATGTCGGCCTGATGGGCGTGCTCGTGGCGCTCTCCCCGATCGCCGCGCAACGCTTCGGGGCAGGAGAGCGCGAAAGCATCGGCGAGGAAGTGCGGCAGGCGTTCTGGCTCGCCGGGTTTCTCGCCGTGCCGGGTGTCCTGCTGCTATCGCATCCGCAGTTCATTCTGCGACTCTCCGAAGCATCCCCCGAACTCGAAGCGCGCGCGAGCGCCTATCTCCAGATGCTCGCGTTCGGCCTGCCCGCCGCGCTGCTCTTTCGTGTGTACTCCTCGCTATCCACCGCCGTGGCGCAGCCCCGCATCGTCATGGCCATTCAGGTCACGGGACTGACCTTGAAAGTCCCGCTGAATCTGGCACTGATTTACGGCATCGAACGGCTGGGTATTCCAGCGCTCGGCAGCACCGGCTGCGCCATTGCCACGACCGCCATCAACTGGGTCTCATGTGCGCTCGGACTCACACTGATGGCACGTCACGCGAAGTTGCGTGCCTTCGCCACCTTTTCCCGATTCTGCTGGCCGCACTGGCCGGCGATTCGTGCGCTGCTCAAGCTCGGCATACCCATGGGACTGAGCTACCTGATCGAAGTGACGGCGTTCTCGTTCATGGCCATCTTCATTGCTCGCCTGGGCGACGTGACGCTCGCCGGTCACCAGATTGCCGCGAACCTCGGCGCGCTCATGTATATGCTGCCGATGTCGATTGCGATTGCGACGGCGACGCTCACCGCACAGGCCATCGGCAAGCGCGACTTTCGCCTGGCGCGCCGGGTCGGGCGCCGCGGCGTCGAGTTTGCTGGCCTGCTGGGCGTGTTGCTGGCGAGCGTCATGGGACTCTGCCGGCCGTGGGTTCTGGCAGCTTATACGTCGGATCCGCTGGTCGCGGCGGTCGCGATGCCATTACTCGCCATCGTCGCCGGCTATCACGTATTCGACGCCTTGCAGGTGAGTGCCGTCTTCGTGTTGCGCGCATGGAAGGTTGCGGTGATCCCGACCGTCATCTACGCCGTATCGCTCTGGGGTGTCGGACTGGGGGGCGGTTATGTGTTGGGCTTCGACGTCGGCGGGCTGTCCCCGGCGTGGCTGCATGGCGCCGCAGGATTCTGGTTCGCCAACAGCGCGAGCCTGGCGGTCGCCGCCGTCGGCTTGCTGAGCTATCTGCGCTGGATCGTACGCGTCAAAGGCTGAACGCACACGCCTCGGGCCGACTCGGAACATCACCACGGCCCGACAGCTTACCGCGCGCGATCAACGCCCATCATCGATGCGCACTATTTGCACATCTTCAAGAAATTGCGCGAAAAATCCGCACGCACTTTCAGGGCGACAGCCATCGGGAGAAAATAGTATCGAAACGCCCCGAAAGCCCCGTTGCAGGACTCGAAATCATGAACGTCGAACGACAAAAAAAAGCCCAGGCATCAGCCTGGGCTTTCTTCGTTTGGCGGAGCGGACGGGGCTCGAACCCGCGACCCCCGGCGTGACAGGCCGGTATTCTAACCAACTGAACTACCGCT
>NZ_CABPSL010000022.1 GCF_902459665.1 Pandoraea cepalis
TGCGGGAGTAGCTCAGTTGGTAGAGCGCAACCTTGCCAAGGTTGAGGTCGCGAGTTCGAGACTCGTCTCCCGCTCCAAATTTTGATCCACAGACTTCTACTGGGGTCTGTAGGTCATTGAAAAAAGGAGCTTCGGCTCCTTTTTTCATTCCAGCGAGTGCCACGGAAATCCACCCACAGCTACCGTTTTTGAGTGACCAAATAAGGCACAAGAATATGGGTGGGTTGGCTACCGGATAGTTGCTGGGGCTGAGCGGGAACCATGACGAGCATAGGGCCTAAGTCATTACTTAGGAGTCTCGAAATGGCGCTCTCTGATCTGACCGTCCGGCAGGCGAAGACCACCGGAAAACGCTACACCCTCTCCGACAACGACTGCCTGGGCCTGATGGTCTCAGCCGCAGGCGGCAAGTCATGGCAATTCCGCTACTACTGGCTGGGCAAGCAAAAGCGCCTGTGCCTGGGTGGCTATCCTGCCCTCAGCCTGCGCGAGGCCCGGACCGAGCGGGACAAGGCCCAGGCCCTGCTCGCCAGGGGGATCGATCCCCAGGTCGAGCGCGACCAGAAACGGCACGCGGCCAAGCTGGCGGGCGAATACACCTTCAAGACCGTCTTCGATGCTTGGGTAGAGCATCGCCGCAAGGAACTCAAGGAAGGCCGTCAGAGCACGCTTTCCCAGATCCTGCGCATCTTCAACAAGGACGTGCTGCCCACTCTGGGAAAGATGTCGATCTACGACATTCGTCGCCCCCAGCTCCTGGGCGTCCTGGCGGCGATCGAGAAGCGCAAGGCGTTCACCACCGCCGAGAAAGTCCGCACCTGGTTCAACCAGATGTTCCGATATGCGCTGGTCATCGCCGAGGGACTGGAAGTCAACCCGGCCGCGGACCTGGACGTGGTGGCCGAGCCCAAGCCCCCGGTGGCCCACAACCCCTACCTGCACCTGCCCGAGATGCCCGAGTTCCTTCAGAGGCTCCGGCTCTACAACCCCCGTGGCTGGCAGACCCAGCTTGGCGTCCGGCTACTGTTCCTGACCGGGGTGCGCACCGGCGAACTGCGGTTGGCCGAACCTGAACAGTTCGACCTCGACAGGGGCTTGTGGATCATCCCGCCGCAGATCGTCAAGCAGCTCCAGGACGAAATGCGCAAGGCGGGGAAGCGGCCGCAGGACGTGCCCCCCTATATCGTGCCGCTGTCCCTGCAGGCCATCGAGATCGTCCGCTACCTCCTGGGCGCAATGCGGCCGGCGCAAAAATACCTGCTGTCGCACCGTAGCGAACTCAAGAAGCGCATCAGCGAGAACACTCTCAACAAGGCCTTGCAGCTCATGGGCTACGAGGGGCGTCTGACCGGCCACGGCATTCGTGGCACCATCTCGACGGCGCTCAACGAGATCGGCTACCCCAAGATTTGGGTGGACGCGCAACTTTCGCACTCCGACCCGAACAAGGTGAGTTCGGCCTACAACCACGCCAAGTACGTGGAGCCGCGCCGCCGGATGATGCAGGACTGGGCCGATCGCCTCGACCTGCTCGAACAGGGCGAAGTGGGAGCCGCGAGCGCGCACCTGACCATCCGTATCGACGGGGTGCCGGCGATGGCGGAAGTGGAGGACGCGATGGACGCGGCCCCCGCGGTGGCCGAGCAGGCTCCCTCCGTCGCCCCGCCAGTGGTGGCCACGCCCATCGTCGTGACCCCGAACAGCGGCGGGATCACGTTCCAGCGGCTGTCGCAGGTGCCGCCACCGCCGACGCATGCCCCGGAGCCCGAAGTCTCTGCAATCCAGCGCGAGCGGGAAGAAATGCTGGCCATGTACGAGTCGCCGAACAACCTGCCGGTCCCGCTGTTCGGCAAGCTGGCCGGAAAATCCAAGGACCAGATCAACCGCGAGCTGAAGGCGGGCAAGCTGCTGTCCATCAGCTTGGGCAACCGGGGACAACGCGTTCCCGACTGGCAACTTGTACCGCTCAAGCACAGGCTGGCTCAGGTGCTCATGAATCAGTATCCACACGCGGATTCGTGGGACCTGTACCGCATGCTGACCCAGCCGCACCCTGACCTGGGGGACCGCGCGGCCATTGATACGGTCACGCCGACCAACGTGCCCGCGATCATCCGGGTCATCACGGGCGACTACCAGCACCATGCGGATACGCCCGAGACTATTGCCCCGCACCCCATCCCCGAGGATGTGCGGCAAAGCGTCCGCCGGTTGGTTGATAGCGCAGTGGTGCTTGAGGGTGCCTGACACTCGCGCTTCAACCTATGGCCGCGGGCGCCTGCTACGCAGCGCCTGCCCTGGCAACTTCCATCGCTCTGCGCTCGAACCGCTCAAAAACGGAGTCGGCTTGGGCGTGGGGCCGCTGCAGGTATGTCACGATCTCGTAGGGGCCGTCTGAAAGCGGGCGCATAGTGATCCCCCACGCATGGGCACGCTCAATGCGCGATTGCGCGGAGAGCCCCACTCCGTAGCCAGCGGTGACCCAAAGCGCCATCATCTCGAACGAAGTCACATGCTGAATGCTCTGTTGGCTCAACGGAAGGGAAGACAGTCGCTGATCGAGCAGTAGGCATGCCTCCGTCGGCCAGCGAAACACCGGATAGTCCAGAAGCTCGGCAAGCGTGATTTTCGCCTGGGCAAGTAAGGGGGACCCCAGCGGCATTGCAACGGCCATGTTCTCGACCCAGAGCGGCTGGCTTTTCACGGCCGGAGCACCAGTGTTCCGAAGCGACATTCCAGCGTCATAGCGGCCTTCCTCAAGGCCCGTCATCAGGTCGTCGCCTGAGGTCTCAAAGAACGCGATGGTGACTTCCGGCTCCTCCGCTCGCTGTAGGGCAAGAAGCGTTGTGAGGCAAGAGGATGGCACTCCAGGTGCGATAGCAAGCCTGAAATGGGAAAACTGGCTGGTGGCGTCATGCATGAGGGCCCCCAATAAGCGATCTGTCCAGAAAGGCAAACCAGCGTCGCAGGAAAGAGTGAAGTTTAACGTCGTTATTTTTAACGTGGTTAATTGTGGCAGATTGTTTGACGCTTCTGCTAATGCAGAAATCAACAATTCAGCCAGGCCGTCCTTCTGGCACATCGACGTATGAATCCGAGTCGGCGTTAGCCTTCGGACAGGCCGTGCGCGCTGCGCGCGTCGCTCAGGGAGTCGCGCAAGACGAGTTCGCATCTCGGGCAAGCATTTCGCGTTCTCACATGGGTAAGATCGAGCGTGGTGAGCACGTGCCCACGCTTCCGCTCATACTGAAAATTTCTACGGCACTCGGAATAAGCGCGGCTGACCTGATGACGGCGACCGAACGCAATCTGCGTGCCGACACTGATCCCTGAGTGTCTGGCCTGCCAGGCTTCGTCAACCGTCCGAAGAGTCGCGTAGGCGAACGATAAATCGCTCCACCGAAGCCGATAAATTGCTGCCGTCGGGCCGAAGCAGGTAGGTCGTGATCACGGCAGAATCCATCGCCAAGGGGCGGATCACCACATCCGGCCGTTGGGAGATGGGAATCTTGGTCGCCGTCATGAAGCCGATGCCGTAGCCGGCGCCGACCAAGGTGAGCATCATGTCGAGCGAGGATACTTCCTCGACAACATTCAGCTTGTGCTCCAACGTGTTGAGCAGCCGCTTGAGTTCGCGGCAATAGCCCTCGCATACCTGCGGGTCGCACAGGACAAGTGGATGGCCTTGGAGTTCTTGAAGTGGCACCTCCTTGTAGGTGAGCAATGAGTGTCGAGCTGGCACAGCAATCACCAGCGGGTCGCGCCAGATTGCTTCGGCAGCGATACCGTCGCCGACATCGGCCGTGTGCGCGAACCCGATCATGAAGTCGCCCGAACGCAAGCCACGCACTTGCTCTGCCAGAGGCACCTCTGACAAGCGTATTTCGATCTCCGGCTCCTCGGCGCGACAACGAGCCAGAAATGCCGACAGCCGTGGATCGATAGCTCCATCTGATACTGCAATGCGCAGGCTACCGCGCAAGCCCGCTGCCACAGCCTTGGCGTTTTCACGAGCCTGTTCCAGCACAGTGAATAGACGGCGTACATCTTGCAAGAAGACCGCACCCGCCGCCGTCAGAACTGTTCCTCGCCGGTTGCGGTCGAAGAGCACTACGCCCAACTCGTCCTCAAGTTCCTTGATGGCTCGTGATAGCGGTGGTTGTTCGATATGCAGGCGCTCAGCCGCCCGCGTGAAATGTAGCTCCTCAGCAAGAACTACGAAGCAGCGAAGATGGCGCAGCTCCATAGGCCACCCTCCCGTTCCGACTTATCCAACACTGTGCTATCTCCCTATAGAAGTGACTGCCATTCTGGCGGCGGCGAGTTCGGCCACGTCTTTGGAAACTTCTGGCTGAATGAGCCAGGGCTGGGTTGATCGTGCGATGGCCCGAGGCCGGCACAACACCAGGCGAGCCTGATCAAGTCCGTGGGGTGGTCAGGATCAGACGAAGGCTATGTCCAGCCATGCACGTCAATGGACGCCGTGCATCGCCTCCGTCCGACCCTTGGTCGATTGCGAACCAGGCGCCCGAACACGCCTGCGGTTGATCATCACCTGCGGATGCTGAGGCTCTGCTCCTGGCCCGAGCCAAGGCAAGTACCCCGTCAAAATCACAACGCCTTGGGGCAGCAGGCAAATGCCGGCGAAAATATTCGCCGGCTCCAGTTGCTGGCCGGGGACCTGCGGAGCCAGAATGCCTCTCACCAGAAAGTGTGAGACATCCTGATGCTTAGCCCGCGCCGGATGCTTACTGCCGCACTGAACCATGCGGGTCGATGACGTACTTGTATGCAGAACCCGCGTCGAACTCCTTGTACGCGGCGGGCGCGTCTTCGAGCTTGATGAACTTAGTGTTCATCATCGGCGAAAGGTAAGGCATGCGATCGTTCAGTATCGCCCGCATTAACGCGTGGTTGTAGTTGGCCGTCGGAGATTGACCAGCCGACATTCGCGGCGACTTGATCCAGGCGTTGGACCATTCCAGATCCATATGGCCTTTCTTGGCTTTCGGGTCTTTCGAGATCGGGTTTGCGCAGTACACACCGACCGTACTGGTCATTCCGCCGAAGCGGACATATTTGAGCATTGCGTTGGTAACAGCGCTCTCCACGATCTTGTCAGCCTCCGCGCCAAACCCGCGGCAGTCCACACCAACATAGTCGATGACGCGATCCACCTCCCTGTGCCCGGTAATGCGTTCGAGATGCTCCTCGATCGGCACGCCGTCGGAAAGGTTGATGGTTTCCACGCCGTGTGGCTTGAGAAGGTCCAGCCGCTCTTGAATGTAATCGGCAACGATGATGGCGCCTGCACCCAGAAGTCTGGCGCAGGCGGCACCCGCTCTGCCGACCGGCCCGGCACCGAAGATCAGGATGTTCTCGCCGACGACGTAGGCCGGTGCGGCTGGCCAGTCTGGGCCAGCGAACCCATGGAAAGCTGTGGGTAGTACGTCAGAGAGAAGGGTCAGATCGCGGATTTTTTCCATGGCGGCATCCTTGTCAGGGAAGCGAAGGAGATTGAAATCCGCATACGGTACGAAGAGATAATCACCTTGGCCCCCCGTCCAGCCACCGAGGTTGAACCCGTAGGCTCCGCAGTCGATTTCGGGGTTGGTGTTCTCGCATACATCGGAGCGCATATGCTTGCAGTTGTAACAACGCCCACACCCCACATTGAAGGGAACGGAAACGATGTCGCCCTTCTTCACGACTTCGACGTCTGATCCCACTTCGATCACTTCGCCGGTCATTTCATGGCCCATGGTCATTCCCTTGGGAACAGCAAACGAACCGCGATAAATGTGAAGGTCGCTGCCACAGATATTTGTGGTAACTATTTTGAGGATAGCGCCATGGGGTGCGCTTTTCCCTTGAGGGGTTATCAGCTCTGGAAATTTGAAGGTGTTGACCTTCATTTCCAAGGGCTTCTCGAAAGTCACGATTCGGTTACCGGTCGGAGTCATTTCGTCACCTCTGTGCGTTAATGTTTCCATCTTCTAAATCGAAGTGGGAAACGAGACTTACCGCTGTCAAGAAGAACGATCGTGGTACTGCCTAGCCGTTGGCCGCGTCTCCTTCTGCGGTCTTGACAGCATAGGATCAAGCTCAGAAGTGGTCAAACTGGAATAATCTATGTGCAGATAGGCACAATCTATCTACGCGGGCTCGTCGAGCCGTGCTCGTCTCCTAGCCGGGAGAGGGCAACGATCATCGCTACATCGCGCCTCCTAGCTTGATCTAGGAACAGTCAGCTCGACCCAGCGAAACATGAGGACGCCGCACGCAGCAGGTACTCCTGTCCCCCTAGTTGCCCCTGGACCTGGTGGACTTCGATGGGTTGCTCAGCACGTGGCGCCTGTTAGCGGCGCACACGGCATGCCTGCAATCTTCGCCTGGTTGAAGCAATACAGAGTTGCTCTTCAAGACTCGCTATTTCAGGGGGCTTTGAGATGAGTCTGCTTTGGGCTGGAACCGACGATGGATCGATATAACGGATTGAAGCGTGGCAGCGAGTTCGGGGGTGTGCACCATTTCGAGCAATGCACGCGATGACGGTGCCTCGAACGCATTTTTCCCAGCAACGAATCCGACATTTGAGTGCGACATTGGTCCATTGATTGCGATTGCGTGGAGATTTGGAATGTGCGCGAGTTGGCCGGCGAGAGATTGCGGAAGAACTGCCGAATATTTTCCTGTCGCCACGTGTGCCGATAGCACGTCAATTGAATCAGTGCGAATAGTCTGTGCGGTACATTGCGTCAGCCTATCTTGAATGGGTTCAGGTACTGCCGAGTTCAGCACGCAGAGTTGTCTATTGAGAACATGGTCCCACGTTGTGCTTCGGGGTTGCTGTGTTCTCGCGGCGTGAAAAAGGAAAATGCGTTCACGGTACAGAAGGTGAGTATCGAAGTCTTCCCCTGGGATATCCTCCAAATGCATGAGTGCGATATCCAAATTGTTTTCTCGAATCGCCTGTAGCAGGGAAGAAGCGCCGGAAACCAGAACTGATTGTTGAAGTAAGGGCGTTTTTTCAGCAAGGGCGATGCTTAATGTGGGCGCTACACCGGCAGTTCCTGGGAGTATCCCTAGCCGGAATTGCCCCTCTATACCTCGCCGTAGTGCGGAGAGTTCTCGCTCCAGCCCTTTGCAGTCGTCATACATCTGCTGAGCCCAAGACAGTACGCGCATCCCTTCAGAAGTGAGGCCGTCATAGCGTCGGCCATGACGCACGATCTCGACACCCATGTCTTCCTCCAATTGCTTAATGCCCGCGGAGAGTGTCGGCTGAGAAACATTGCAGCTTTTGGCCGCGTTGCCAAAATGGCCTTCACGGTGCAAAGCAAGCAAGTATTCAAAGTTTCTTACGATCATATATTTTCTTCTGATAAAGTTGATTAGATTTTATACTTTCACGAAAAACCCTGCGCACGCTTCGATCCGCGTCCAACCTTGGACACATAGCTGGCACGCATGAAAGGCTGCTGCGCGCAGTGCCCATACAGTAGGTTCGACTCGTCATCGACGGTCAGCACCACAACGCACGGGACAGCCAATAGCGCGAACACAGGTGCTTCGCGCTGTGGGGCGAGTCGTCCTCATGTAGCTTAGCAGTTGGCGCGTTCTGGAAGGGAGTAAGCGTGAGTGGTGAGGCACGCAACCGCAAAAGGCGGTGCTAAGCTCTTGAGCTGTTCGGGTCGTGGCCGCGAGTCGTTGAAGCGGCGAGAGAATGGAGCCTGCCGTGGCCGTTGTGGCGCAGCTAGTACACCATGCCCCCAGCGTTTCCTTAGCTGCGATTGACGGACATGCCTGGCGGTAGCTCAATAACAGCCATTTATGGATGAAGGAACGAGGGGAATGAGGCAGATGAAGATATTCACGATTGGATTCACTAAGACCTCCGCGCGGTCCTTCTTCACCAAGTTAAGTGCTTCTGGTGCCAAGCGCCTTGTCGATGTTCGCCTGAATAATGTTTCGCAATTGGCCGGCTTCGCTAAACGCGAGGATCTTCGATATTTTTCCGAGGCGTTGTGCGGGATGGAATATGAACATCTACCAGCACTTGCTCCAACCAAAGACATGTTCGAGGAATATAAAATAAAAGGGGGAGATTGGGATATCTACGCCAGGAAATTTCTGGATTTAATGTCGTCCCGAAAGATTGAGTCAATCGATAAAGAAAAGATTGATAACAGTTGCCTGCTTTGCAGCGAAGACAAGCCCCATCACTGCCATCGGAGGCTAGTGGCCGAGTACCTTGCAGGCAAATGGCCGAATGTTGAGATCGTGCATCTTTAGAGGGGCGACGTAGCTCCACGTTTCCAACGCCTCGTCTGGAGGGCTGAGAGAGACAAAGGCGCGTATCGGCGGGAGCCGGCGCCACACATTGGGCGTACAGAGCAACCTCGCCCGCCACGGCTCGATGTCGGCGCTCAACGAGGCGAGTGGCTCCAGGTGCATTGGCAGACGGGCCGCTGGCTGACGTCGTGGCGATCGGCGGATATGCACTGGGAAGCCCGCCCATGTGTTGGGCTATCATGTTGGCGACGCCTGCGCCCAGGTGGGGCGCGGCAGGATCGCCGTCATTTACACCCCAGTTTGGTACTGCTATAGGTCTTCTGAAATAGCCGATACATCAGGACAAATTGAAGTAGCTCAATTAGGAGATATCTAATGTCAACCGGTACGTTCATTCTGCACTCCAGCTATACGCCGGCGGGGGACCAGCCAGAGGCGATAGCGCGCCTACTGTCGGACATAGAAGAAGGTGCGACACACCAGACGCTGAAAGGTATCACCGGCTCAGGTAAGACCTTTACGATGGCGAATGTGATTCATCGTCTGAAGCGGCCCACATTGATCTTGGCTCCTAACAAGACGTTGACCGCGCAGCTTTATGGTGAAATGAAGCACTTCTTTCCCGAGAATGCTGTCGAGTACTTCGTTTCCTACTACGATTATTTTCAGCCCGAGATCTATATGCCGGGCACCGATCGTTTCATTCCAAAGGACTCGGCCATCAACGACCACCTTGAGCGCCTACGCCTGTCCACGACCAAATCCTTGATTGAGCGCCGCGATGTGATCGTCGTCGCTTCGGTGTCTTCAATCTACGGCCTGGGTGACCCGGATGCGTACCGAGCGTTACAGATCGCTCTGTCCCCTGGCGTCAAAATAAACCAGAGAGAGCTGATTCGTCGCTTGGCTCTGCTGCAATATGATCGCACTGAGCGCACTCTCAAACGTGCAACGTTTCGGGTGCAAGGTGATGTGATCGATATCTTTCCTGCTGATTCCGAGCATAGGGCAGTTCGGGTGGAACTGCTGGATGACTCTGTTGCGTCTGTTCAATGGCTAGACCCTGTTACAGGTAAAACGCTGGGGGCAATTGACCATTACTTGGTTTCGCCAAAGACGCTTTTTGCACCGCCCACGAATAAAATAGATTCCGCGTCCAAGAAGATACTCGCTGATATGGAAGAGCGGGTTGCCGAGCTTAACAGAAATAATCGCTTGGTCGAGGCAAACAGGCTGTACGAGCGGATCACGCATGACGTGGAGATGATGCGCGAGGTAGGCTATTGTTCGGGGATGGAGAATTATTCCTGCTACTTCAGCGACCGGGACCCGGCCTCGCCTCCGATCACATTGCTGGATTACCTGCCGAAAGATGGGCTTCTGTTCGTCGATGAATCCCACGTCATGGTGCCACAGATATCCGCAATGTACCGGGGGGATCAGGCGCGCAAGGAGACGTTGATAGATTACGGGTTCCGCTTGCCTTCGTCTAAGAACAATCGCCCGTTGAACTTTGGTGAATTCGAGAAGGTCAAGCCACAGACCATCTTCGTTTCCGCGACGCCGGGTGACTACGAGTTGAAGGTGTCGAAAGACAGGGTTGTCGAACAGGTTATCAGGCCGACGGGACTGCTTGATCCCGAGGTTGAGGTGCGCAAATCGGATGGGTACATAGATGATCTGCTTGCTGAAATATCGAAGTGCGTGAAGAAGAAAAATCGCGTGCTCGTGACCACGCTGACGAAGGTCAGTGCAGAAGAGCTAACGGATTTCTTGACGGACCATGGGATTCGAGCGCGCTACATGCATTCGGACATAAAAGCGGAGGATCGTGTTGAGATCATCAATGGCCTGCGCGCAGGAGAGTTCGATGTTTTGATTGGGATTAGCCTTTTGCGCGAAGGGCTGGATATTCCCGAGGCATCATTGGTTGCTATTCTCGATGCGGATCGGGCAGGCTTCCTGCGGTCGGCCCAGGCACTCATTCAGATGATAGGTCGAGTTGCTCGGAATGAAAACGGAAAGGCGATCTTGTACGCCGACGTGACGACTCCGGCGATGAAACAGGCGATCGATGAGACAAATAGGCGCAGGCAGCTTCAAATTGCCTTTAACGAAGAAAATGGAATTTCTCCGGTCTCCTCTGTGCGAAAACTAGCAGGAGAAGAGACGAGTACGGAGGAGCCCACAGTTCATACCGAGGCTTTTTGCGAGAATTTGTCCGACCTTTGCGACCAAATTACTGCCAAGGAGCAACAGTTGCTCGAATTTACTGATACTGGCGACGAGCAGCGCGTGGAAGATATCCGTCATCAGTTGGATGGGTTGTACCGGCAATTTATTTATATCTAATCGTTCGCCGGCATTGGATTGCATGGCCGACCGATCTGCACTTGGCGCAAGGGGCAGACGGTCGGCTCATCATTCAAACGGAGGGGTGAACCGCCGAGGCTCAGTGCCCCGCTTTCCAAGGCAGGTGTCCTACAGCGTCTTGCGGCGTGTCAGCGCAAAGCTGGCAACGATCCAACGGCGACCAGCATTTCATCAAATACCGCTCGAACCCTTCCCGGAATGGGGCCACGCTGAGGCCGATAGACGTACAACCCCCATGCCGGAGGTTCTTCGGTCTCCAGCACTCGCACGAGCTTCCCGCTGGCAATGTAGGGGGCAGCCATGTAGTCCGCCAGTTGCGCGAACGCGATTCCGGCCAACGCTGCCCCCATTTCCATGTCGGCGTTGTCGGCGACGAGGGTGGGAGCGGTGGGTGTCCACTGGCGTCCCGCCTTGAAGTGCCAAGGCCAGGGGCGGCCGGTATTGATATCCAAGGCCACGGTGACCGGCAGGCTGCTTAGCGCATCGATGTTTTCAGGTACACCCACTTTCTTGATCAGGCGCGGAGCGGCAACGATTGGGAGTCTCATGTCGGCCGCCTTGCGCGCGACGAAGCGGCTATCGCGCATGAATCCGACCCTGATCCCAACGTCAATCCCTTCGTCAACCGTGTTGCTGATGCGATCGGACAGGCGCACATCCAGAGTGATACCAGGATGACGCGCGGCCACGCGTTCCAGTGCAGGCAGCACCGCTCTGGTGCCCAAACTGTGCGGTGCGGTGATGCGAACCGTGCCGGACAGGGATGCCTGCTGGTCGGACCCAGGCGTCCGCCATAGATCCTCGAACCGCTCCAATGCCGGGCGCACCTGGTCTAACAGCCCTTCGCCGAAGGCGGTGATGCGCACCTGGCGTGTGCTTCGATGAAACAACACCTCGCCGTAGTGTTGCTCCAGTTGCTGGATGGCACGGGTGACACCTTGCGGAGAAGTCCCCAGCCGGACGGCCGCATCGCGAAAACTGCTGCTTTCGGCCGCCACCCGAAAGATGCGCAGTAGTTCCATTTCCTTGTTCATGACGAACACCTCATGGCCAGTTTCGCTGCTCGTTAATTGTTCCAGATAGTGGAATTATAAAATCGCAACAATTCCATATACAAGGGAGGCGCGGTTGCCCAAACTGGCAACACCCCCGAATGCTCCGCGCCTAACAACCCAACAAGGAACGCGAATGAACGCTGCGACTCTCATCACCGCCTACTACGACGCCTTCAACCGCGGCGATCGCGAGGCCATGCTGTCCATGTTGACCGATGACGTTGCGCACGACTTGAACCAAGGCGCTCGTGAGGTCGGTCGCGAAGCCTTCCGCGCCTTCCTGCGGCGCATGGATCGCTGCTATGGCGAGCAACTGCGCGGCATCGTGGTGATGGTCAGCGCCGACGGCCTGCGCGCAGGCGCGGAGTATGTGGTGCATGGCGAATACAAAGTGACGGACGACGGACTGCCGGAAGCACAGGGCCAGCGCTACGTGCTGCCGGGTGGCGCGTTCTTCGACATCCGCGATGGCAAGATCGCTCGTGTCACCAACTACTACAACCTCGGCGACTGGATCGCACAGGTCGGAGGGGATGCCTGAAATGACCAGCGACGTGCAGGTGCTGGTTCGTCGTGGATCGGACATTGCCGAATGGTTCGACACCGTGGCACATCTGCGGGCGAAGGTCTTCCGCAGCTTTCCATACCTGTACGAGGGCGACATCGAATACGAGAAGCACTACCTTTCCATGTACGCTCGTTCGGCAGACAGCCTGCTGGTGCTCGCGCTCGCTGATGACCTGGTCGTGGGTGCGTCCACGGGGTTGCCTCTCGGCGATGCAGAGCCGGCCTTCCAGGTGCCGTTCGCCGATCGAGGAGTCCCGATGGAGGCAGTGTTTTACTGCGGCGAATCAGTCCTGCTCCCGGCCTTCCGGGGGCTTGGCCTGGGCCACCGCTTCTTTGACGAACGCGAAGCGCATGCTCGTTCGTTGGGCGGCATGCAGTGGACATCGTTTGCGTCGGTGGATCGAGCAGACGACGATCCTCGGCGTCCTTCCAACTACCGCAGTAATGATCCCTTCTGGACCCGTCGTGGCTACGTGCGGCAGTCGGACATGAAGGTTACGCTGCCCTGGAAGCAGGTGGGTGAGCCAAGCGAAACCGAGCAGACGCTCACGATGTGGCTGCACTCCCTGGAGAACGCGAAATGAAAGTGGCAGTTGCGAAATACGCAGTGGGCCAGCCCACGGACTTCGAGGCATTTGCTGCGCGGCAGCGACTGGTTCTGGAGGAGGCGCGTCGTGGCGGGGCGGAACTGGCCGTGTTGCCCGAGTATCTATCCCTCGAACTGGCTGCAACGTGCGAGCCGAGCATTCGCCATGATTTCAACGCCTCTCTGGCCGCGCTGCAGGCCTTGCAGTCTCCGTGGCTGGCACTGTATGCCGACTTGTCGCGCGAGTTATGCATGACCATTCAGGCCGGTACGTTTTTGACCCAGGTTGGACTGAACCGCTATCGCAACCGGGCTTGGTGGTTTGCGCCTGACGGTACACGCGACTACCAGGACAAATTGCAGTTAACGGGGTTCGAGAAAGACACCGGCGTCATCGAGGGTGGCGACGAACTCAAGGTGTTCGATCTGAAAGGCGTGCGTGCCGGCATCGCTGTCTGCTACGACAGTGAGTTTCCATTGCCCGTGCGAGCCCAGCGAGAGGCGGGGGCGCGCCTGCTGCTGGTCCCGAGCTGTACCGACACCCGAGCAGGTGCAACCCGGGTCCGTGTGGGCTGCATGGCGCGGGCACTGGAGAACCGAATGTTCATCGCGCAGGCCGTGACGACTGGAACTGCCGACTGGAGTCCGGCGCTGGACACGAACACTGGCGAGGCCACGATCTACGCACCAATGGATCGTGGATTCCCGGAGGATGGCATTCTCGCGACGACTTGCGGCACGCAGACATGGGCGATCGCTGATCTTGACGTAGATGCGCTCGAACGAAACCAAGAACAGGCCCAGGTTGCAGTCGATCGCGACTGGGACGGTCAGATGTTGCCTGCACTGCGGAATGCTCGGTACTCGGGTCGTAAGGTCGCCTAGCCGGGGTCATCTTGATAGCTTCAGCTCGATGAATCCGTGTACATAGGCCATGTCTATCTGCACATAGATTTTTCCAGTTTGACCAGTTTTGAACTTGCCCCGATGCTGTCGATACATGCAAAAAATATTCATTGATTTGAATGTTTTGCGCTTCTTGGGAACAAATCTGTACTAGCCTGTAAGAGTGCTCGAAGAGCACAGAATTTGTGGCGAAGTTCGGCCGCATATACTATGGGGGAGTATTGTATAATGCGGCGATGTACCCAAGTAGAGAGGTGTTCGATGCCACACAGCCCGGAAGAAAAGAAGCAAGCACTGACGCGCATCAGGCGCATCAAAGGTCAGGTAGCGACTCTTGAGCAAGCGCTTGATGCAGGTGCGGAATGTCCTGCAATTCTTCAGCAGCTTGCGGCCGTTCGTGGGGCAGTCAACGGATTGATGGCAACCGTTCTGGAGAGCTATCTGCGGGAAGAGTTTCCCAGTAGCGAAATCAGGAGCGATTCGCAGAACAAGTCCATTGACGAGACCATCTCTATCGTCCGCTCCTATCTGCGGTAGAGGCACCAGGGTGCCCTCGGTGAGGGCAAATTTAGTTAGCTAGTAAAGGAAGCGACATCATGAAATCACGTGCAGCAGTTGCCTTTGGGCCAGGAAAGCCGCTAGAAATCGTCGAGATCGACGTCGAGCCGCCGCGCAAGGGCGAGGTGCTCATCAAGATCACGAACACCGGCGTTTGTCATACCGACGCCTTCACCCTGTCGGGCGACGACCCCGAAGGTCTCTTCCCGGTCGTGCTGGGTCATGAAGGTGCGGGTATCGTCGTGGAGGTGGGTGAAGGTGTGACCAGCGTGAAGCCTGGCGATCACGTCATTCCCCTCTATACCGCCGAGTGCGGCGAGTGCCTGTTCTGCAAGTCCGGCAAGACCAACCTGTGTGTCGCGGTTCGTGCAACCCAGGGTAAGGGGCTGATGCCCGATGGTACGACTCGCTTCTCGTACAACGGTCAGCCGCTTTACCACTACATGGGCTGCTCGACCTTCAGCGAATACACGGTCGTCGCCGAAGTCTCGCTGGCCAAGATCAACCCGGACGCCAATCCCGAGCACGTCTGCCTGCTGGGCTGCGGCGTGACCACCGGCATCGGCGCCGTGCACAACACGGCCAAGGTACAGCCCGGCGACTCGGTGGCCATCTTCGGCCTCGGCGGCATCGGTCTCGCTGCGATTCAAGGTGCACGCCAGGCCAAAGCGGGCCGCATCATCGCCATCGATACCAATCCGGCGAAGTTCGAACTGGCTCGTACCTTCGGCGCGACCGAATGTCTCAACCCGAAGGACTTCGACAAGCCGATTCACGAGGTTCTGATCGAGATGACCGGCTGGGGTGTCGATCACACCTTCGAGTGCATCGGCAACGTCGACGTGATGCGTTCGGCTCTGGAAGCTGCCCACCGCGGCTGGGGCCAGTCGATCGTCATCGGCGTGGCTGGTGCTGGCAAGGAAATTTCGACCCGCCCGTTCCAGTTGGTCACCGGTCGCACCTGGAAGGGTTCGGCTTTCGGTGGGGTCAAGGGCCGCACTCAGCTTCCCGGCATGGTGGAAGACGCAATGAAAGGCGAGATCGATCTCGCCCCGTTCGTCACCCACACCATGGGCCTCGACGACATCAACAAGGCCTTCGACCTGATGCATGAAGGCAAGTCGATTCGCACGGTGATCCACTACTGATCACCCACTATCCATTCAACACCAACCACCAAGGAAATTAACCATGTCCAATCCTGTCATTTCCGGCGACGGTATCTTCTCGCACGTCTTCGTCGGCGCCGCCGACCTCCAGAAGTCGACCGCGTTCTATGACGCCGCTCTGGGTGCTCTCGGCATCAAGAACCTCGGTCCTTTCGGCAACGGATGGGTGCTTTTCGGTCGCGAAAAGCCGGCTTTCATCATCGCTCGTCCGGGCAATGGTGAAGCGCCTTCCGGCAACGGCGTGACGGTCGGCTTTGCGGCCGCCACTCCCGCCGAAGTGGACGCCTTCCACGCCGCCGGCCTTGCCGCAGGCGGCACCGACGAGGGCCAGCCCGGCCCGCGTGGCCACCTGCCGGGTGCCTATGCGGCCTACCTGCGTGATCCGGCGGGCAACAAGGTTTGCGCGTACACCTTCGTCTGAAAGCCAGGAAGCTGAGGGCGTTCTGAAAAGGCCAGCACAAGCCTCTACACGGCGAGCCTATTGGACGGACCGTGTAGAGCGGTGCCCGCTCATGAAGATCGGCCCGCAGCCATGTGCGAAACGCATGGCTGCGGGCATTTGCTTTGAAGCGTGTTTTTCAACCAATGAGAAATGAGGTCGTTATGCAAGAGCCGGCCAACATCAATACGACGACCGTACAACCCGCCCCGACCGCCACCGTGTACGGCATGCCGGCCTATGCCGATCGTGCTGCGGCCGTGGGTGAAGTGCATGCGCGCCCGCATCTGTTGATTCAGGCCCCCCGCAGCATATTGCAGCTCGCTTTCATTACCGAAGGCGATCAGGCCAGGGATCAGATGGCGATGAGTGAGTTGTCTCATCGCTTCGGCGTTGCCGAACCCGACCATGCTACGCCGCTTCACGGCGTGACATGGGATGAAGGAGACCTGCACTGCGAAAAGCACACCGAGTTCTCGACGTATCTATGGTGCGCTTCGCTGGATTCCGAGACGGGAGAGCCGTGCGGCGAAAATCCGTTCAAGCATGGATTTGTTCCTCCCGGCCCGGTCGTATCCGGCATCCGTTTGAGACTTCTTCCGTGGACGCCGGAAACGGAGAAGGAGGTCGATCGCTTCGATCCTGCCAGCCTGTGCTACTCGCTGGTGGAGAACGGCTCTGCCGCCATCCTGACCGACTTTCGACAGGATGAGGATGGCCTGACGCAGATGCTCGTCCTGGCCCGCGATTTGACCCCGGCGCGGGCGGGTGCGCTGGCTCAACGTCTGCTGGAGATCGAGACTTACCGCACCTTGGCGTTGCTGTCCTTGCCGTTGACGCGGTCGATGACGTCGGAGCTGCGGCGCATGGAGTCGCGCCTTGCGGCGATCACCGACGAGATGTGTACGAGCTTGGTGGAACGGCGCGACAGCGACGTGCTGCTGTCCGAATTGACCGCCCTGGCTGCCGAGCTGGAAGCTGGCGTTGCGGCGAATCTCTATCGCTTCGGCGCCAGCCGTGCCTACTACGAGATCGTCGAGGAAAGGCTGGCAGCGCTTTCGGAAGAAGCCGTATCCGGGTACTTCACCTGGGCGGATTTCCTGCAGCGTCGCATCGCTCCCGCCATGCGGACATGCCAATCCGTAAAGGAGCGCCAGACCAAGCTCTCCGACAAGCTGACCCGGGCCATCGCGTTGCTGCGTTCCTGGATCGACGTCGAGCTTGAACGCCAGAACCGCGATCTGCTTGCGTCGATGAACAACCGGGCCAAGATGCAATTGCGCCTTCAGCAAACCGTCGAAGGCCTGTCGGTCGCGGCAATTTCTTATTACGTCGTGAGTCTTCTCGGCTATTTACTCAAGGGCATTCCGATGGTTCACGACAGCGTGGCGCCGGTGATGGCGGTTCTGGTGCCTGCGGTGATGCTGACGATCTGGTGGATCGTGCGCAGGATCAGACACGCCCACGGTGACACGGCAGCGGAAGAGAAATCTTCCTGAAGAGCTGCCGTCCTGGTGCGCGAGAGCTGCGCCGTTCCTTTGAACATAGGAGAACACCATGGAACGCATCGAACATCACGCCAGCTTTGATGGTTGGCAGGACGTTTATCAGCATGAATCCACGACGCTCGGTTGCACGATGAAGGTCGGCGTCTATCTGCCTCCGCAGGCACAGCACAGCAAGGTGCCGGTGCTGTACTGGCTTTCAGGCCTCACCTGCACCGAGCAGAACTTCATCACCAAGTCCGCCGTCCAGCGCTACGCAGCCGAACATGGCATTGCCGTCGTCGCGCCCGATACCAGCGCACGCGGCGAAGGCGTTGCCGACGATCCCGCCTATGACCTCGGACAGGGGGCGGGTTTCTACGTCAACGCCACGCAGGAACCCTGGGCTGCGAATCATCGGATGTATGACTACGTGGTGCAGGAACTACCGGCGCTGATCGAGGCCCACTTTCCCGTGACGGCGGAGCGGAGCATCAGCGGCCATTCCATGGGCGGGCATGGCGCCCTGGTCATCGCCCTGCGCAACCCGGGCCGTTATCGAAGCGTCTCGGCCTTCTCGCCCATCGTCGCGCCCACCCAGGTTCCCTGGGGACACAAGGCCTTCGAGGCGTACCTGGGCAGCGACCGGGAGGCGTGGAAGCAGTACGACACCGTGGAGCTGATTCGCACCGTGCAGGAGCGTCTGCCGCTGCTGGTGGATCAGGGCTTGGGCGACGAGTTCCTGGAGAGTCAGCTTCAGCCCGATCTGCTGCGCAAAGCCTGCGACGAGACGGGGCACCCGCTCACGTTGAATCTGCGCCCTGGCTACGACCACAGCTACTACTTCATTGCCAGTTTCATTGGCGAGCATATGGCATACCACGCATCGGCGCTGAAACGCTGAGAGAGATGAGATCAGGTTATGACAAAGACCTCCAAAAACCGACATCACGTCGTCATTATCGGAGCGGGCTTCGGCGGGATCGAGGTTGCCAACGAGCTTGCTGGTGCCGAGGTCGATGTGACGATCATCGATCGGCGCAATCATCACCTGTTCCAACCCTTGCTTTACCAGGTTGCAGGGGCGTCACTTTCGACATCCGAGATCGCATGGCCTATTCGCTATCTCTTCCGCAATCGCCCGGAAGTGAACACCTTGATGGCGGAAGTGGAAGGCATCGACCAGGACGCGCGTCAGGTCATTCTCAACAATGGCTCACGCCAAACCTACGACACGCTCGTACTCGCGACAGGCGCTACCCATGCCTATTTCGGACACGACGAATGGGGGGCTTTTGCGCCGGGGTTGAAGACGCTGGAAGATGCCACGGCCATTCGGGGCCGAATCCTCGCGGCTTTCGAGGAGGCCGAGCTCACGAGCGATCCTCAGCAGCGTGCCGCGCTGCAGACGTTCGTCATCATCGGTGGTGGTCCCACCGGGGTTGAATTGGCCGGGACCATCGCCGAGCTTGCACGAGACACGCTGGCGCGTGACTTCCGCTCTATTGACCCGAGCACGTCCCGGGTTGTACTGATCGAGGCGGGCCCGCGTCTGTTGTCGGTCTTTCCAGAGGATCTTTCGGCCTATACGCGCCAGGCACTCGAAAAGCTCGGGGTCGAGGTCGTGCTGGGTACGCCGGTCACCGAATGCTCGGCCGACGGCGTGGTGTATGGCGGCAAGCCCCTTTCGGCCAAGACCATCGTCTGGGCCGCAGGGGTCAAGGCGTCTCCCGCGGCTCGCTGGTTGGGTGCTGCGTCTGATCGTGCGGGTCGAGTGGTCGTTGGTCCCGACCTGACGGTGGCTGGTCGCCCGGAGGTCTTCGCCATCGGCGATACCGCCTCGTGCACTATGGCCGACGGGAAGCCCGTACCGGGCATCGCCCCGGCCGCCAAACAGCAAGGGAAGTACGTCGCCAACCTCATTGGACGGCGTTTGAAAGGCAAGTCCGCTGACGGGCCTTTCATATACCGGCATCAGGGGAACCTGGCCACCATCGGCCGCAGCCTGGCCGTGATTGACATGGGGCGGGTTAAGCTGCGTGGTGCCTTTGCGTGGTGGATCTGGAAGCTCGCGCATATCTACTTTCTGATCGGTACGCGAAATCGTCTCAGCGTCGCTTTGAGCTGGGTATGGAACCACAGCATCGGCTACCGCGGCTCTCGCATCATCATGCATGCGATTGCCGACAAAGAGCCCACAGCGTTGGATAAATCCGGCTCTCTGGATTGAGGTGCCCACCTTATCGGAACGTCAACTATCAGAAATGCCAGGGAGAGCAACTTGACCGATCTATTCACGACAAAGCCCAAGCCTCCCTTGGCCGAACTCCTGCGGCCCAAGACGCTGGATGAATTCGTCGGGCAACGGCACTTGCTCGGCCCCGGCAAGCCGCTGCGTCTCGCGTTCGAGGCGGGCAAGTTGCACTCGTTCATCCTCTGGGGGCCGCCAGGCGTGGGCAAGACCACCCTGGGGCGCCTGGCCGCCAGTGCGACCGACAGCCGATTCATCGCCATCTCGGCCGTGCTGGCCGGGGTGAAGGACATCCGGCAAGCCATCGACGAGGCCCAGGCTGAACTGGACAACCATGGTCGATCGACGGTGCTTTTCGTCGATGAGATCCATCGCTTCAACAAGGCGCAGCAGGATGCCCTGCTGCCCCATGTCGAGTCGGGGCTCCTGACCCTGGTGGGGGGGACGACCGAGCATCCGGGGTTGGCGGTCAATTCCGCACTGCTCTCGCGCGCGCAGGTCTATACCCTCGAACCGCTGTCCAGCGACGAACTGAACCAGCTCTACGAACGCGCACTGCCGCATCTCCAGGGCGTCAAGTTGGACGCGGACGCGCTGGACCTGCTAAAGGGCTTTGCCGATGGCGATGGCAGGCGCTTCCTCAATCTGCTTGAGCAGGTGACGAATGCGGCGTCGGGCGCGGGCAAGACCGTGGTCGATGGCGAGTTCGCCAATCTGTCCACGAGTCCATCGCTGCGCAGGTTCGACAAGGGCGGTGACGAGTTCTACTGGCAGCTCTCAGCCTTCCACAAGTCGCTACGGGGCTCCGACCCCGATGCGGCCCTGTATTGGCTGGCCCGCATCCTCGACGGCAGCGGCGACGTGAGCCAGGTGACCCGCCGCATGGTGGTGATGGCCAGCGAAGACATCGGCAATGCCGACCCGCAGGCGCTGCAACTGGCACTCAATGCCGCGCTGGCCTACGACAGGCTGGGCTCACCCGAAGGCGAGATACCGCTGGCCCAGGCGGTGACTTACCTCGCTCTGGCCCCCAAGTCGAATGCCGCCTATGCCGCCTGGGATCAGGCCAAGGCATTCGTCAAGCGCAGCGGCTCCCAGGCTGTGCCGCTCCATCTTCGCAATGCGCCGACGAAGCTGATGAAGCAGATGGGCTATCGCGAAGGCTACCGCTACGCGCATGATGAGCCCAACGGCTATGCCGCTGGGCAAACCTATTTTCCCGAGGGCGTGGCGCGGCCGGGCTGGTACCAGCCAACGGACAGGGGCGTCGAGCGAAGGCTGGGAGAAAGGCTCACTTGGCTGCGCTCGCTCGATGACGCGACGCCGCTAAGCCCGTACACTTGACCGATATCCCCCCCGAAATCGGCCCATCGCTACCTCACGAACTACAGAATAAGAACATGCCAGACGCTTCTCTCGGTGAATCCTCTGCGAATATCAGACGGAGTCGAGTTGCCCGCTATCTACGCACTGAGTCCGGGGCGGCGGTGCTGCTGGTGATCGTCACGGTTGTGGCGCTGGCGTGGGCGAACTCGCCGCTATCCGATGCCTATTTCGGGTTGTGGCACCTGGACGTCGGGTTCAACTTTGGGCCATTGGGCCTGCACATGGATCTGCATCACTGGGTCAACGACGGCCTGATGGTCGTCTTCTTCTTCCTGATCGGCCTGGAGGTGCGTCAGGAGTTCGCCCACGGATCGCTCCGGGATCGCAGCCGTGCCGGTCTCGCCCTGATCGCGGGTGTCGCGGGTGTCGTGCTTCCCGCTCTGGTGTACGTCCTGCTCGTGGGGCTGGCCGGAGGTCAGGGCCTGCACGGGTGGGGTGCGGTGGTCGGCACCGATACGGCGTTCATGCTGGGCACCCTGGCGATCGTCGGTCCGCGGCTGTCCGGTCAGTTGCGTGTGTTCCTGCTCACCCTGACCGTGGTCGATGACTTCCTCGCCGTGTCCATCATCGGCATCGTCTATAGCGAGGAGATCCGGGTCGTCCCGTTGTTGATCGCCCTCGCCAGTCTCGTTGCGCTGTGGTGGCTGGGGCGCACCCGCCAGTGGCGGGCAATGCCGTATGTGCTGATCGTGATCGTGCTGTGGCTCGCAACCCTGTACTCCGGCATCCATGCCTCCCTCGCCGGGATGGCCGCGGGGCTGCTGATCCCCGCCTATGCGACGCAACGTCACGGGGTCGTTGCGGCAAGACAACTGTTCCGCGACTTCTGGCAGTCGCCGAGTGCCGCATCGGCCCGCGCGGTGGACTGCGGGCTGTCCCGGGGTATCTCGGTGAACGAGCGATTGCACGAGTTCCTGCGGTTGCCGACGGCGCTGCTGATCGTGCCGATCTTCGCCTTGGCGAACGCCGGGGTGGACCTGCGTGGCGGGCTGCTCGCTGAGGCCTTCGGCTCGCCCGTGACCTGGGGCGTCATCGCGGGGCTCGTGCTCGGCAAGCTCCTGGGCATCGGGCTCACCACGCTCGTCGCCGTCCGTCTCGGCCTGGGCCGGCTGCCCGAGGGCGTCGGGGTGGGGAGCGTGTTCGGTGGGGCGGCGCTGTCCGGGATCGGCTTCACCGTGTCGCTGCTGATCATCGGGCTCGCGTTCGGCACGACCTCCGACCTGGGCCGCCAGGCGACGGTCGGCGTGCTCGTGTCGATGATGCTCGCCACGTTGCTCGGGTGGCTCATCTTCAAGGTTGCCGCTCGCAGGTGGGGTGAGGAGACCGCCGATCTGCCGATGGTGCTTGAGCCGCCGGTCGATCCCGAGGTCGATCACATTCGCGGGCCAGAGGACGCGCAGCTCACGCTGGTGGAGTACGTGGACTTCGAGTGCGAGTACTGTGCGCACGCTACCGGTTCTTGGGAGGATCTGCGCGCCCACTTCGGGGACGACCTGCGGTATGTGGTGCGCCACTTGCCGCACCACCCGCATGGGCCGATCGCCGCGCGTGCGTCCGAGGCGGCATCGAATCAGGGGATGTTCTGGCCGTGGCTGGACTTCGTGTTCACCCGTCAGCACGCGCTGGAGCGCGAGGATCTGATCGGCTACGCCGCAGAGCTTGGGCTCGACGTCGATCGGTTCATCGCGGATCTCGACAGCCCTGCGGTGATCGAGCGTGTCGAGCGCGACCTCGCCAGTGCGGTCGCCAGCGGTGCGCACGCCACGCCGACGTTCTTCGTCGAGGGTCGCCGCCTGCGCGGCAGCTACGACGCCCGCTCTGTCACCGCAGCGCTCGAAGCTAGCCGCCGCGGCACCCGAACTCAGGAAGTCCCGTCCTGAGCGGGACGAACTACCGGATAAAAACATGCCAAACAATTCTTTCGGTGAATCCTCTTGTACCGCTGCCGCCAGCGGCATGGTGGAAGTGCGCGGCGCGCGCGAGCACAACCTCAAGGACGTGGATGTCGCCATCCCGCGTAACGCGCTGGTGGTGTTCTCGGGTGTCTCCGGCTCCGGGAAGTCCTCGCTGGCCTTTGGCACCATCTATGCCGAGGCCCAGCGGCGCTACTTCGAGTCGGTGGCCCCCTATGCGCGGCGACTGATCGACCAGGCCGGCGTACCGGACGTCGATGCGATCGACGGCCTACCGCCGGCGGTGGCGCTGCAACAGCAGCGGGGCTCCAGCAACGCGCGTTCCTCTGTGGGCAGTGTGACCACCTTGTCCAGCCTGGTGCGGATGATGTATTCGCGCGCTGGCGCCTACCCAGCCAACCAGCCCATGCTGTACGCCGAGGATTTTTCGCCCAACACGCCGCAGGGAGCGTGCCCGACCTGCCACGGCCTGGGCCATGTGTACGAGGTGACCGAGGCCAACATGGTGCCCGATCCCTCCCTGAGCATCCGCGAGCGGGCGATCGCCTCCTGGCCCCCCGCCTGGCAAGGCCAGAACCTGCGCGACATCCTGGTCAGCATGGGCTACGACGTTGACCGACCGTGGAAGGACCTGCCGAAGAAGGATCGCGACTGGATTCTGTTCACCGAGGAAACACCGACGGTGCCGGTGTACGCCGGCTTCACGCCTGCCGAGACCCGCGCCGCGCTCAAACGCAAGATGGAGCCGAGCTACATGGGCACCTTCACCAGCGCCCGACGGTATTTGCTGCACACCTTTGCCAACACCCAGAGCGCGCTGATGAGAAAGCGCGTGTCCCGGTTCATGGAGGGCAAACCGTGCCCCACCTGCCACGGCAAGCGGCTCAAGCCCGAGGCGCTGTCGGTCACGTTCGCCGGCGTGGACATCGGCGAGTTCATGCAGATGCCGCTGGATCAGTTGGCGGCCTTGCTCGAACCCATCGCCCAGGGCGATTTCCGCGCCCATGCAGCGGGGGCGGCTACGGACAAGGAAGCGACCCGACGCGACCGTGCCGAACGCGCGGCCTCCGGCCGCGCCGTCCATGCGGTATCGCCCGACGTGCGCCGCACCTCGGCGCTATCGGAAGAAAAGCGCCTCGCCGCGCAGCGCCTGGCCGGTGGCGTGATGGCGCGCCTGCGTCAACTGCGTGGGCTGGGTTTGGGTTACCTGACGCTGGACCGAGCCACGCCGACGCTTTCGGCCGGCGAGTTGCAACGCCTGCGGTTGGCCACGCAATTGAGTTCCCTGCTGTTCGGCGTCGTGTACGTGCTCGACGAACCCTCGGCGGGCCTGCATCCCTCCGACAGCCAGGCCCTGTACGACGCGCTCGACCGGCTGCGCGATGCGGGTAACTCGGTGTTCGTGGTGGAGCACGACCTTGACCTGATGCGCCGCGCGCAATGGCTGGTCGATGTCGGGCCGGATGCCGGGGAGCGTGGCGGCCGCGTGCTCTACAGCGGCGAACCGGATGGCCTGCGCAAGATTGCCGAATCGCGTACTGCACGCTACCTGTTCGACGAGATCCCCGCGCCGGGAAGCCGAGCACGCGAAGCGACCGGCTGGCTGGAGCTGCAGGGCATTCACCGCCACAACCTGCATGGCGTGGATGCACGCATTCCGCTGGGCGTGCTAACAGCCGTCACGGGTATCTCCGGCTCCGGCAAATCCAGCCTCGTCGCGCAGGCCCTGCCGGAGTTGGTGCTGCTACACCTGGGCCACGAGCCTGAAGACGATGCGGCCGATAACGCCACCAGTGAAGGGCCGGCCGTGATCGAAGCGACCGGTGGTCATCTGGCGGGCGACGTGGACGCCATACAGCGCCTGGTGCAGGTGGACCAGAAACCGATTGGGCGCACGCCGCGGTCGAACCTGGCTACCTACACCGGCCTGTTCGATCATGTACGCAAGCTGTTCGCCGCCACGCCCGATGCGCGACGCCGCCGCTATGACGCCGGACGGTTCTCGTTCAACGTTGCCAAGGGGCGCTGCGAGACTTGCGAGGGCGAGGGTTTCGTGAGCGTGGAACTGCTGTTCATGCCCAGCGTGTACGCGCCGTGCCCTACGTGCCATGGCGCACGCTACAACGAGGCCACGCTGAAGGTGCAGTGGAACGGGCGCAACATCGCCGAGGTGTTGCAGATGACCGTGGACGAGGCCAGCGAATTCTTCGAGGGTGAAGATGCGGTGGCAAGGCCACTGCAACTGCTGCGTGATATCGGACTGGGCTATCTGCGCCTGGGGCAACCGGCCACTGAGCTTTCCGGTGGCGAGGCGCAGCGCATCAAGCTGGCGACCGAGCTTCAGCGCAGCCAGCGCGGCCGAAGCCTGTACGTGCTCGACGAGCCGACCACCGGACTGCATGCGTCGGATGCCGACCGGCTGCTGGTGCAGTTGCAGCGCCTGGTCGATGCCGGCAATACCGTGGTGATGATCGAGCACGACATGCGCGCGGTGGCCCAGGCCGACTGGGTGATCGACGTGGGGCCGGGCGCGGGCGCTGCCGGCGGCAGCATCGTAGTGGCGGGTTCCCCTCAGCAGGTGGCCCGAACGTCTGGCAGCCGAACCGCTCCGTTCCTTGCACAGGAGTTGGCGCGGGCCGAGTAGCTCAGTTCGCTAAATGTTGCCAGCTTTCGCGGGGCATTGATCGCCACACGGTGGTGGCGATCAATGCCCGAATCGCGTCATCCTTCCTGAGTCAGAGCAAGATAGGGATTGTTGGGCGGTATTTCGGGGAATGCCAAGGACCCATCTTCCAGGAGGTAGCCATGCAGTCGGCGGGACTTCCTCGGGCCCGTGACTTCACAAGTCCAAATGTTCAGGCCATTGGGGTGCTTGCGATGTAGCTGCAGCTTCTCGAAGCGCTTCTGCATCCACTGCCAATCCTGTTGATTCTCCTGCTTGGCAAGCGCGCCCACTTCGGGATGCTCCTGCGCATAGCGTTGGAACACACCAGGGCTGACCAGGTAGGCCGTGTCATTCACCGTATGCACGAGCGCCTTCGCGTCGTTGATGATGAGCCGTCGTGAGGCGATTCCCTGCTTCAGCCAAGCCATGAAATGTTCCCCGGATGGCTTCGTCGCCGATGACAGAGGCGTAGGCGCAGGTGCAGGTGATGGAAGGGAGGTTGCGGCTGTCGCTGGCGTGGGAGTGTGGAAGAACTCCTCGGCATCCTGGCCAACGCCGGCCGACTCACCCAAGCCCACCATCGCGAGCAAGTCCTCCATGACGTCGGGCATGGGCTGGGCTGCGGGAGGTGAAACGATGGTGGTGCCGTCGCCCTCCCAAATTGGAGGTTCTTGACCTCCCTGCGCTGGTTTCCCCGAGACAGTAGGCGCGGGAGCCGACGTGCTGGCATCGTTTTCTGCGGGCGTCGCGTCGATCTCTACCGTGCCTGCGAAAGGTGCTGGTCGCTCGCCAGACTCCCAGATCAGCGCGGGAGCGAGACGCAACAGGGTGAACGAATGGGACCAGCCGGTCGTGCTGGTCACGGTCGCGCGCCAGACCGCTTTGCCGTCCGAGGTAGGCTGGAGCATGCCGTGATCCTGCAGCACGTTGAACACGGCAGTGTTGTTCGCAGGAATGCCATCGATCCCTTGAGACAGGAGATGTGCGCGCAGTTTGTCCGAGACTGTCTTGCTCACCAGCCACAAACCATCCTCGGTGAGCCAGCCATCGGAGGCTTCCGGCTGGTTCAGCTTCAACTGTTCCTTGAGCAGGTAGCGCAACCCGTCCAGCAGCTTGCGTTGCAGTGCGTGCTTGGGCGCTGCCATGGCGCGGGCTGGATCGCCGCCCAACTCCTGAGCCACGGAAGCGCGGTCGGCCTGTACGACCAGTTCTCCCAGCACGCCGGCGTGCTCGTACTGTCCGGCCAGGACGTAAAGCAGCGGTGCCCAGAGAGATGGATAGCCGCTGAGCCAGTCCAGGATGTGGCGATCGAGCAGTTGGCGGTAGAGCAACCCCGTCGCGGCGCTGTGCAGGCGGTACTCGCGGTCTTCGCGGTAGCGGAATCGGTATGGCTGGACCAGAGGGTCATGCCACGGATGCCACACGGTCCCGTCGGCCAGTTCGACGTGCAGATCGACGGCGATCTTGCCAACGTCGTGGAGCAGCGCGGCATAGGCGACGGCGGCGGTCCAGGCCTCAGACTGCGCCGCCTGATCCTCGGGACTGGCACCGATGGGTAGCAAATGGGACTGCCGGAGCTTCAGGCTGTAGGCGACGATTTCCAGGCCGTGGTCCAGCATGCCGCCGGGGTATGCGTGATGATGCGCCTCGGAAGCCGGGAAGGCCTGGACCAGCTCGGCGTAGCGTTCCAGCGGCGCCCGGTACAAGGTGGCGAACTGCCTGCGCGAGAGCGACGTGCGCTGCCAGATGTGTTCCAGCAGCTTCTGTCGGCGCGGCGTCGCCAGCAGCGAAGCGGCCGACCCAGGCCGCAGCAGCCCTTTCGGGAGATCGATGGCGGGTGCTGGCGATGGATCGGCAGCGACCGAGGGCCGTTTTCGCTGGAACAGGGAGAGCATGTGAGGTGTCCTAATGACGGGCCGACCGGGAGGCCTTTTGGCCTTTTCGAGGTAGGGCCTTTCCCCTTGCACCCCATTCCCTTGCCATTTCGGCCCTTTGGCCTTTAACCGTTTCGGTATAGCGGGGCTTGGATTGCGGCTCCACCGTCAATGTGGAACTCGCTCGAATGCATTGGACGGCGACCAGGCGCTGGCCTCGGTCTATGCTGCGAAGACGCTGCTTCCGCCAGGTAGGTTGCTCTCTAGGCGACAAAGTTGACAAGCGCGACAAAGGCGACTAGAGTGAATCCTGTCTCAAACCTACTCGGGAGATGACCATGCCCACTGCCATTGAATTCATTGCCGACCGTCTGCCGCGCGTCACGGTGGAAGATGTGCGCCGCTTCGCGGATACCGTCGAAATCCGGGATGCCACGGCTTTCGCGGCCGAGTTGCAGGCGTTCGTCCACGAGCGTGTGGAAGCGGTGACACTGCCCGCTAACTTGGAGGGCGAGACCGTTGGTCAGGCCCTTGCACGCAAGGCGGCCGCGCTGCGCGCCGACACGCGCTGGGCACCGAATGAAACCGACGTCCAGCGAGGCCGCGCTGTGCTGCTGGAAGCCTTCAACCAGCCGCACAACCTGCCGCCCACCGAGTTCGCCAAGCTGGCGGACAAGTCGCGCCAGCAGATCTACAAGGACATCCTCGCGCGTCGGCTGCTGGCGCTGAACGTTGGGCCGCGCGGTCAGAAGCTGCCCGACTGGCAGCTCGACCCGGTAAAGCAGCAGTTGACCCAAACCGTGCTTCAGGAGGTCGAGGGTATCGATCACTGGACGATCTACCGCGCACTGTCCGAACCGCTCGAAGGCTTGGGCGGTCGCTCGCCGGTGGATGCGGTGACGCATGGCACGATCGACGACGTGGCCGAGGCCGTGTTCAACGTGCTGGGCGTTCAGGTGCATTGAAGCGAGACCGCCATGAGCCACGAGCTGCCTTCGTTCCTGATCGATGCCGGTGAACTGCTCCAGCATGTGAGCCGCGTCGTCTATCGGGGCAGCCCGCTGTACTATGGCCGCGGCAGCACCAATCGCTACGACGACCCGGCCCGGGCCTACGGCGTGCTCTACCTGGGGCGCGACCTGCCCACGGCGCTGATGGAGTCGGTGTTTCACAAGCATCAGTGGCTTGATGACGCGAAGCGCTCGATCGCGTTGAAAGAAGTCCAGGGCAGGATGGTGCGCGCCGTAGGGGTGGTGGCCGACGTGCTTCTGGCCGATCTCACGGCACCGGGCGTCATGGCGGGCTACTTTGGTCTGAACCTGGAGCAGTTGGCCAGCCGTGACTACACGCACACGCAGCAGGTGTCCGCCCAGGTGCATGCGATGCTCGGCGACGACGGCCAGCCGCTGTTCGACGGGGTGCTCTATCCGTCGCGCAACAACTATCCCGCCAAGAGCATCGCGCTGTTCGAGCGTGCGGAAACGAAGGTCAGCGTCATCGAGGACATCGATCTGGTTGACCATGCGGACTGGCCGCGTTTCGTTGCCACCTACCGCATCGGCGTGGAACCCGACCCCGGCCCGGTAGAACCGGATGACGGATCGTCCTGAAGCAGAAAGAGAACATATTGAAGCCCCAATCTGAATGACGTGGAGCACACCGGAATAGGCATCCCTCAGTAGCAGGAGACGACCATGAATACCACAACCCGCACCAGCACTGCAGAACGTCTCGGCCGCGCCTTTGGCCGCGGATGGCGCGCCTATGCTCGCGGCGAACGGCGGGCGTCGAACTGGCTGGTATCCAAGGGACTGCCGCGAGCTGGCGCCGCCGCGATTGTGTGGATAGTCAAGCTGGCCGCGCTCGGAGTGTTGCTCTACAGCACCTTCTGGCTGGCTCTGCTGCTGGTGTTGGTCATGGTGGTTGCCTGGATGGCCCGCAATGCCGACCTGGGCGATGAATTGCCCGAGCCAGAGTGGCGAAACGGACCAGCAGGGTTTGGCCTATACACCTACGACGGTTTTCGCATTGATCCTCATGTCGAGGACGATTAATTCGTCACAGAGCTGTGTTCTGGAGGTGCCGATAAATCTGCTCGCGTACTTCGGTGTCTGCCACTCCCCAGGTTTTCACCTGCTTTCGGATAGCGCGTGGAAGGTTGAGCAGAACCTCGTGGAGATCGGTATCGGACAGGGATTTGCCGGTCGCATCCAACACTGTGTCATGAAGGTTTGCCATGCACGCTTCAAGGTCATGTGCTTGATCATCAGCCGCAGCAAAATCTGCTGAGCCGTCTAGATGAATTGGGCCAGTGATGAAATCGACCCCTTGCAGCCGAAGCACGGCTTCGAGCACCGACTTTCCCTCGCCGCTCGGCACGATGGATGGGTAGCGAAGAGTGTTGGTGGTCATCGTGTGAAATCCTGGCGTTGCAGTTGGTCAGGATCGCTGCATCTTTCCCTACGATAAGCCTACTACGCCGCGGGGGTTGTCGGCGCAAAGATCACTTTTTCCCCACTGCATTGATCGCAATACTTCCACCCTTGCCGCCAGCGGCCTTGGCATCTCCGGTGGCCCCGGCGAGGCCTTGCAGCACGTTGCCGGCACGAACGCCCGCCCAAGCCAAGGCCATGATCCAGAATGTAGGCAGCACGATGAACATCGTGCCCATGACGAACATCAGGAGCAGGTCGCCAAAGGCATTGTTCAACCCCACCAGCGGATCGAAGTTAGTGTGTGGCCGGTTCCAGCCGAAGCCCCACCCATAGAGCGCATCGAGGATGGTGCTGTCGATCCAGCGTGCGAGTTGGAACCAGAAATCGGTGAAGAACAGCGCGAACTGCACGACGCTGACGGTGACGACCGTCTTCAGGTCATAGGTTCCGACGACCAGTACGAGCGGGATGCAGATGACCA
This sequence comes from Pandoraea cepalis, assembly GCF_902459665.1. Lineage (GTDB taxonomy): Bacteria > Pseudomonadota > Gammaproteobacteria > Burkholderiales > Burkholderiaceae > Pandoraea > Pandoraea cepalis. The sequence continues at coordinate 30,438 of NZ_CABPSL010000022.1, forward strand.
GTGCCATCTTGAGCAAGGCAAGCACCATGGGCAGCGCTTGGCGCACCACGTCCATGGCGGGAAATGCGGCAAGTGCCCCGACCGCCATTCCTACATCCCCCGTGGCCCGCGTCACGATGTTCGGCAGGGTCTTGTCGATCTGGCCGCCGTAGTCGGTATAGACCGAACCCTGGGTGAGCTTCTGCTGTCGCGGTGACGCGATGGTACGGACCACCGAATCGTCCACCTCGGTACGGCTCAGGAACCCGGCCCAGCCCGCCAAGCGATTCAACAGGCTGGGGTCCACCTGGCTCAGCAGCCGTGCCCGCAGGCCGTTGCTGCCATCGGCCCACCACTGCCTGCAGGTCGGGTAGCCGCCGCCACTGGCCACCTGCGCAAGCCCTGCGTCGCGGGTGTCGTCATAGGGCCATGACTCGCGCGCCGTGCTGGAACGGTAGCTGTCGTAGTAGCCGCCGGTATCCGTGAAAAACCTCGAACCGATCCAGGTCACGTCGTTCATTTGAGCTTCGTCCAGCTCCGGCCGCGCCATGAACAATTTAGCGCGTGCAGGTCCGTAGCAGTCGTGTGTGAAATCGGCCACTTCCTGAGCCAGAACCGGGTCATTGATGCGGGTAGCGTCGATCTCCATGCGCATCTGTCGCAGGTCTGTCCCGCACGGGATTGCCGCCACCGAGGCGCTGGTGACGGCGCGCGAGAGCGCGTGCATGAAGGCCCACCAGACCGGCACCTTGGCACTCTGGTTGTTGATGGTGCTGAAGGACTGGGACCAGCCGGTATCCGTGGGCTGCGGCACGTTGACCTGGCACTGGGCCGAGCGCGAGCTGTCGTACTGAATTGTGTTGAGGTCCACGTCGATGAAGGGGATGCCGGCGAACATCACCACCACGATGGCGACGAACACCCGGTTCTCGATGCGTGCGGCCGAGAGCACGCCCTTGTTGCCTTCGTCGGCACCTTCCGCACGGGCCTTAAGCCATTCCTGCACGATGATCGCCACGAAGGGCAGTGCGAATACCCCGCTGGATACCAGTACCGCCCAGATGCCGTTGTTGACGATCCAGGACACCAAGGTCAGGTAGTACTCCAGGTAGTCGGTTGTGAAAAGCGTCATGGCTCGGACTTCCCCTCAGCCCTGCATCAACAGGCTGGCTTCAAGCGCCACGATGGCAACGACGCCGGCGATCTCGCTGCGTACCAGGCGGCGCCGCGCTTGCGCGTCGTCCTCACGCGCAAGCAGCCGGCGACGCATCCAGACCCAGCCGTAGGCCGTCGCGCCATACAGGCACAGCCGCCAGACCAGGAAGTAGCCCGCTGCTGCCGCCAGCCAACGCTCCCAGCCCGCGACGCTTCCGACGAGGTAGATGCCAACGATGTTGGCACCCACGGCGACGGCCGCGAGTACCACCGTCCACAGCAGCGCCTTCGCTGCGCGCCGGTTGAACAGCCAGCGCGGGCGCAGCCAGGCCGCACGCATCAGGCTCATGGCCGGCCTCCCGGATTGCCCTTCTGCAACTGATCGAGGCGGTCAGGCACCGGATCGCCTTCGTAGATGCCACGCGAGCCCGCCGCGCGCGTGCCGTGGCGCTGGATGATCGCCATGGGCGAGTTGTTCGCCAGCTCCCGGCGCAGCTCCAGCTCGGTCTTGAGGTTGCGAATCTCGCGATCGAGCGTGTCGCTCTCGTGGTTCACCGCCTCCACGGCGAGCTGGTTGGCCGCCACGTTGGGCTCCTTCTTGCCGGTCAGCAGCGTGCGTTGCAGCAGTAGCGCCTTCTCCAGCACCGACGCCAGCGCAACCTCGGACGCCAGGCGCTGCGACAGCAGGTGCTGGTCCGGTTCGTCGCGCAGTGCCTCGACCACGCCGCGCGTGATGGGCAGCGACGCGCTGCCGGCCTCCCGCAGGTTTTCGGGCGTCGTGTTCTTCGCCTTGGAGACCAGGTCCTGGAGCGCCTGCAGCTTGGCGTCGTACTCCTCCTGGATCAGGGGCGTCAGCCCGACGCCGGGCACCGTCTCCGTCTTGGTGCAGGCGTCGCAGGTGCGCTGCTCCTTCTCGCCGAGCACCCGTGTTGCCCACTCGATGGCCGCCTGCGGCGTGGTCCAGGTTTGGCACGACAGGCTCGTGCAACTGGCCGGAGCGATTGCCGACGTGTCGGTCACCCCGCGGCCATTGACCAGGTTGTAGCCCGCGCGGGTGACGTCACCGACCACCTTGATCGCGGGCTGACCGGAGCCGCCGGCATTGCTTCCCCCGACCCAGGGCACGCCATCGTTGCCACGGCGCGTCTCGGCCTGCTCGATGGCCGAGACGGCATCCGTGCTCGAAACAGCGTCACGCAGTGCCAACCCCTCTGCCATCTGGCTCCAGCCGAGTTGGCCGCCAGCCGTTTCGGCCATCTTTTCGGCCATGGCGCGGCACGTCAGCTTCGAGCGGTCGAAATCCAGCCGCGCTTGCAGAACGCCGTTGGTGAGCAGGTTGTAGAGGCCTGGATCTGCACGCTGGATGATCAACGCCGGCAGGGACGCCACAGCACTCGTAGCACTCTGGATCACCGAGGACATGATCTGCTGAAAGCCATTGGTGACACCGTTGAGTTGATTCTTCAACGTGGTCTGAATGCTCATGTCGCCGCAGATCAGATTGCTGTTCCAGCCGACACCCACGCCGAGCGAGCGCATGCCGGCTGCGCGGCCCATCGAAACGGCGCTGCCGCCGCCGATGGAGTACATGACGTCATCGCCGATGACGTTGCCGCTGGTCTGGTAGCCTAGTTGGCCCCAGGCCACGCCGCTTGCCAGAACCAACGCGCCGGTAATCGCCAAACAGATCATCTTGCCACGAGCCGGTGGGGAGAACTGCATAGAGTCGGAACGCTTCATCGCGACACCTCAAAGGAAATCAACGCTGCCAAGGAACACCTGTCCACGGCGTTCGCAGCAGGCATACGGCCGCCACAGCGCCCAGGCGTAGTCGCCTTGCTGGGCCTGGGTCAGGAAGCCGGTGCGTGGGAAAACCGTGCAGGACGAGGACAGGACGGGCGTGAGTTCCTGCCACTTGCCAGTCGAGGCATCACCCTCCATCAGCGCGCCGGCGGGCCAGTAGCCATCGCGGGCGTTGGCAAGCAGCGGCTGGTACACGTGCAACTGCCCCCGGCGAGTGACGATATCTCCCGCACGCTGGGCCACCACGGCCCCCGATTTGTGGTCGTCGGTCTGGTGCAGGAAGCCGCCGCGGGGATACACGTTGCCCCAAAGGCTCATCGTGGTGCGTGCGCCGACCTCGCGCATGCCGGGAATCAATGCCTCCGGGTAGGCCATCTCGGGCACGTTGTAGCGCCAGGCAAGCGTGTCCAAGGTGCTGAGCAGATACGGCATGAATGCCGTTCCCGCGCCCTCGCAGAAGTAGCCCGAGGACGAAACAAACTGGTTGAACACCTCGACGCCGGGATGGCCGATCACCTCGGCGTTCTTGAATTTCGCGAGATTGTTTTCGTGATCCTCGTTCGTCGTTCCATCGCCGCCCGCTTGGGCGGACGGATTGGCCGTACTCATCGCCCGGACTTCAACCCACGGGTTCTCGCCCGTGTTGCTGTAGCTGGAGACGACCGCATCGGGGATGTAGTGGCGCACCTTGACAGAGGTGCGCACCGTGCATCCTCCCCAGGTGCAGTAGAGCCAGTAGCAGATACCCACCACCCGGTACTCCAAGCAATCGGGCGAGGCCACCGAGGCAACGATGGCGGTGGTGTTCAAGGCGTAGCTACCCGTGGCGCTGAGCAGCATCAAGGAAGCCACGCCGGCCCGCATGCGGCGCATCAGGTCGAATGGTCGCGTCATGGCTGGGTCCTCCGACGCTGCTCGATGCGCGCGACAGCGCGGGCCACATCCGGCTCGCCATAGACCACGTAGCGCTGATCCACCACGACAGCCGGGATGCTGGTGATGCCCAGGCTCCATGCGTCGGTGACGCCCTGGTATGCGGAAGCGATGCGGCGCTGTAGGTCGGCGCCGCCTTGGTTCAGCCGACGCTTGACGGTGGCCGCCGCCTGTTCGGGGGCGGCGGGCAGTTCCGCAGAAAGCTCCGCTTCAATCCGGCGGGCTTCGTCTAGCACGATCAGCCGCTCGCCGCCCATGGTCTTGACCGGGTGGTGGCTGTCGGTGACGACCAGTACGTCGGCTGCGAAGGTGACGGGGCTGAACACGGCCAGGGACGCCGGCAGCGCCACGACGAGACCAAGGGTTCGCCAGCCCGACGCGAACGTGGAAAAGGATGCCGGCATGTCGCGTGCCCCGAAAGTTGATCAGGGCCATAGTCAAACGCGAACCCGATGCCACCCCAACAAACAATGCGCATCGCGGGCTGCCCGCATACCTGCTTGTCCCGCGCCATAAAAAATGTCCGCTGTCAAGCCCTTAGTGCGGACATGCAGCGGTGCGAAAGGTCTTATGGGGCAAGAGGTTAGGCCAGATTTCGACCGCCATGTGCTCTTGCTGCTTATCGAGCTAGGTGCCGCATAGGCGCTTCGCGGTAGTAAACGCAGGGGCGTCGTAGCGGGCAAGGTCGCGTCGTCATCATAGCCCCAACTTATCGCAAGACGCCCTCAAAAGCGAAGCGCAGCCCGTGAGCTGCGCTTCCGTCATGGGGATGCTAGCGGACTCGTCCGCAGCATCAGGGCGGTTTCGGCGGCGAAGCCTTGGCGACTGCCGCTCCCTTCCTGAATCCCCGATCCCCGGCGATGAATGCCTCCAGCATGTGCGGGATCAGCGTCGTTGCATCGACCGTTTCGCCGTAGGTCTGCGCGTGCAGCACCGCATAGCGGTCGAGGTCGGCCTTGAGGCCGGCTGGACAGGCGAAGGTCAGCTTGATGCTCTCGGTCTTGGGCAGCGGCCCGAGCCGCAGCTTCTTGGTCGTACTCATTGCGAAGCTCCCCGATTGAAGAACAGCGGCTGGTAGGGCCGCAGCACCAGATCGCGGTTGACGATGATGCGCACCGGCAGGCCCGGCCGCTCGGTCAAAGTGGGCTGGATGTTGAGGTTGCGCCGGGTCATCTCCTGCCCGACCTGATTAACGCTGTCCTGCAGGCTGTCGCGGCCGGCGATGATGACGCGATCGCCGTTACGGTTCTCCGGCGCGGCCAGTTCGGCGCCGACGCCCAGCAGCGTCGTCAGCGCCGCACCGGCGAAGACGCGATCCCAATGCCAATCGACGCCATCCTCCAGGCCGGCGTAGCCGGCCGGATCGGTGCCAGCAAGGTTGTCCAGCGTCAGCGAGGACGTGTCGGGCAGGATGATGCGGTTCCAGACAACTTGAACCCGGCTCTGCCCGTAGGCGACCTGGCTGTTGTACTTGCCGAAGATGCGCGAACCCTGCGGGACCAACAGATAGCGGCCGGTGGCGGTGTCGTACACCGGCTCCGTCACCGTGCCGATCACGTCGCCGGGCAAGTCCGACTTGATGCCTGTCACCAGCGCCGCCGCGATTACCGTCCCCGCCATTACCTGATAGGGCGAGGACGGCATTTGTAGATTGCCGGAATTACGGGTTTCCGTGGTTCCGGCTTTCTGGAACACCTCTTTCTGGTCTTGCCGGTTCTGCACTGTGGTCGGGTCGGCAGGCTGCGCCGCCGTCGAGGCCGGCCCAGCGGCCTGCGGGTCGAAGCCGGCCAAGCCAGATGACGGGCCGGCAGCCGCCACTTGCGCAGGCGCAGAAGCGGCACGCTGGTTGCTGGAGCGGAAGAACACCGACGATCCCGCTGCCGCTTCGGCTTCCTTGCGCCTCGCGTCACGCTCGGCTGCCGCCGCATCCTGGCCGGGCGGCGTGTAGCGGGCCACCGCTGGCTGCTGCGAGTTCACGATAGCCGGCCCCAGGTCGCCCGGCAGCGGCGGCCCCAACTCTGGCACCTTCGGCGGCAGCTTCGAGTAGTCGGCGGGAAGCTGGTCGAGTCCTTCGGACTTCGACACGCGATCCACGTTGTAAAGCTCGGCCGGCTCGTTGCCGCCGCGCCGGTGCGTCGGCTGCAATGACCACATCGTTGCGCCCAGTACCGCGACGCCGAGGCCACCAGTCAGCAGCGCCAGCGTGCGCCGATTGAGACGTGTCACCGGGCGCGGCTGCGCTCGCAGCGCCACATTCTCCGGCGCGACCTTCGGCGTGGCATCAGGAATCGGCACGTCCGGGATTCCGTCGTGGCTCATGGTCAGTTCCCCCGCGTGCCATCCGTACGCTCGATGCGCACCATGTCGCCCTTGTCTCCACCGAGACGCAGTTCGGCCGCGCCGAACAGCCGATCCACGATGTAGTACGGCGAGCGGAAGCGGTAGTTCACCAGTTGCCCGTCGCCCTGCGCGCCGATGACGAACAGTGGCGGCAGTTCGCCTTGGGCGATGCCCGGTGGAAACTGGATATAGACCTTCTCGCCGTCATCGAAGGCGCGCAACGGCTTCCACGGTGGATTGCTGCCGCTGATCGCGTAGCGGAAGCGGATCTTTTCCAGCGACAAGCCGGTATCGACCGGCGCGGCCGCTTGCGCGGCTTGATCCTGACGCCGCAACGCGAGCATCTGGTCTTTCGGATACTCCCACGATACCGACGCCATCCATGCCTTGTCGGTCGAGGTCAGCTCGATCAGGTAGGTGCGCCGGCTGGTGGTGATGACCACGTTCGTTTTAAGGCCGGAGCGGATGGGTTTCACCAGCACGTTCACGCGCAGATCATTGCCGGCGCCGCTGGATGTGTCGCCGACGATCCAGCGCACGGTATCGCCGGCGGCGACCGTTACCAGTTCCTCACCGGGCTGGAGCGAAATCACGGTGACGCGCCCCGGCGCGGCATAGACTTGGTATAGCGCGCCGTCGGTGAAGGGCCAGACCTGAATCGCATTGACGTAGCCCTCGCGCGTTGGCGCGATGCGCGCCTCGGCGTTGGCGCGCGACACGCGCACAGTTTCGTCGGCCGGCTCCGGTGCGGGCTTGGCCTCGTCCGCTTCCGGCAGTGGCTTCATCTGCGCCGGCAGCGGCAACACTTTCGGCACCGTCACCACTTCGACAGGCTTGGGCGGTTCCGGTAGCGGCTGCGCCTGCACTGGCTCATCGAGCGAGATGCGTGGCGGCGGCTTGCCTTGCGAGGCGCAGCCAGCGAGCGCAGCCACCAAGGTCAACAAGCTGACCGTGTAGAGGACTTGGCGATCCAGTCCGAAGCGCGGCGAAAACAGCGGGAAAGCCAGCATCAGCCCATCGTTCAAACGCCGGCGGTATTCATTTTCGTCGGCGTCCGGTTGGCTGCGCCCAACACGGGTTTTTCTTTCGATACTGCCGGGCCGGGGTAATGGCAGAGGACGGGTTTGCAGTGATTTCATGGTTTGGCTCCTTCGGACGCATCCAGTTCGCGGCTCCACGACAGCCCGTTGACGTAGATGCCCAGCGGGTTCTTGCGCAGGCGCTGCTCGGTGCGCGGGGTTTGCAGGACGGTGGAAATCACGGCGTTCCAGCGTTCGGTTCCGGCCGGTGCGCCATTGATGAATCGCTGTTCTGTCCAGCGCACGTTGAACGACGAATCGCTAGCGCGCGTGACGCTGGTGATCTGCACCGTCACGGATTCTTTGCCGACGCGAGCGAACGGGTCGTTCTTGCTGGCGTAATCGTTGAGCACAGCCGCGCCGCGGTCGGTGGTGTAGTCATAGGCATCGAGCCAGTTCTGCCGCACCACGATGGGGTCGATGGACAGCGAGCGAACCAGCGTGACGAAGTGCGCGAGGTGGAACGCGATCTGCGCGTCCGTGGGTTTGTACGGCGTAATTGCCTCGCCAACAGCGCGCACATGATCCTTTTCCACCTCGACCACGTAGGGCGTCACCAGCGATTGCGTGGAAAGCCGAATTCGGTCGCCCGCGAGTAGCAGCGCGAGCGCAAGGCAGCCGAAGGCCATCAGCCGCCAGTTCTTCGCCTGCACGCGGCCCGAGCCGATACGCTCGTCCCACACCTGCGCGGCGGCTTGATACGGGGTGGCAGGCTGCGGTGTATCGGCGTAGCGCACCTGCGGTCGCTTGAATCGCATGGCTCGTTCTCCTCAAGAATCGGAATTGCCCAGGCTTGGGCCTTGCGCCGAGCCACCGCCATCCCCGCCGCGCAATGTGTGCGCGGCAGTGGTCGCCGCATGGGCGATCTGTTGACGGCGGTGCAGCCGCTTGGCCCAGGCGGGCTGCGACTGCTCGGCAGTGTTGGCTTGTGCTTCGCTCGCGGCCTGACCGGATGCGCTGGCACCGGATGCGGCGGCGCCCGCGCCGTCCGAGCGAAACGCGGCGGCTGCGCGCTGCCCAACTGAGCGCACCCCGGCGGCGGCCTTCTGGCCGACTGCTTGCGCGCCGGTCTTAGCAACATTGCCCAGGCCAGCCATTGCGCCTTTCGCGCCGCCGCCGGCGGCGGCGGAACCGGCTTGGAACGCCGACCGCGCGCCGGTCGCGGTCGAAGCAGCGGCACGGGCGCCGCTGCCGATGGCGCTGGCGGCGGCCGGCGCCATGCGAGCACCGGCAGCAACAGCACCGCCAACGCCGGTAGCGGCAGCGCCGACAGCGACGGCTGTTCCCGCCGCGCCTAGCGCCGCACCAGCCATTGCGCCGGCTCCGAGCTGCGGCGAGCCGGACACAAGGCCCGTGGCGATGCCCGGGCCGTAGATGCCGAGCGCGAGCATGGCGAGCGAGGCCAGCATCACGACCAGCGCGTGGTCGATGGAAGGCTCGTCGGGTGTGACCTGGAACTCGGCGAACAAGCCCGTACCGATGCCGACGATGACGGCCAGTACCAACACCTTGATGCCCGACGCCACCACGTTACCGAGCACTTTTTCGGCGAGGAACGCGGTCTTGTTCCAGAGCGCGAACGGCACAAGCACGAAGCCGGCGAGCGTGGTCAGCTTGAACTCGATCAGCGTGATGAAAAGCTGCACCGCCAGCACGAAGAAGCAGAGGATGACCACCAGCCAGGCGAGAAACATCACGACGATGGGTGTGAGGTTGATGAACACCTCGGGGAAACCGGCCATCTCGCTGATCTGGTCGAGGATCGGCGCTGCCGCGTCGATGCCGGTCTTGGCGAGATGCCCCGGTTGCAGGAACGTCTCCATGCTCAAGGTCGAGCCGGTAGCCGTCAGGCCCAGGCCGGCGAACGAGCGGAACACGATGCTCGCCAGCATGTTGAAGTTGCCGATGATGTAGGCGAAGGCGCCGACGTAGAGCACCTTGCGGATGAGCTTCGCCATCACGTCTTCGCCCTGGCCGGTAGCGTGGCCGAGCGCCCAATACAAACCGGCGAGCGTCATGTCGATCGCCACCAGCGTTGCGGTCAGGAACGCGACTTCGCCGCGCAGCAGGCCGAAGCCGGAGTCGATGTAGGTTGAGAAGACGTTGAGGAAGTGGTCGATTATCGAAACGTCGTTCATGGCCGTGCCTCCATCGGCGCGCTGGGATCGTCGAAGCTGGCCGGGATCGGCGGCAGGTCGGCCAGCGTCTGGTATTCATCCGGCCCGGCCCGCCCGGAAAGGAAGCGGCGCAGATCGGCTTGCGCGACCTGCGCGCAGAACGCGCCGTCATGTTCGCCATGCCGGCACTGCGCACGCAGCGCGTGCAGCCGTGCCGGATTGGCGGCCAGTGCATCGACCGACAGCGCCTGCCGCCGGTCGCAACCCGCCAGCAGGCACACGAAGGCAAACAGGACGGGCGCGTGCTTCATGGCCGTGCCCGTCAGTTGCCGTAGAAGTTGACCGACTGCGGCGTGTACGCCGTGCCGGTGCCGAGAAAGCGTCGCGTCACCTCACGGCCACGTTCGACGGCGGCGGCCTGACGCGCCAGTTCCAGCGACACCGCGCGCCCCTGCGTGAGCTGGAGCTGCTGCGCCTGAATGGATTGCTTCGCCTGCAAGGCCAAAAGCTGATTGGTCGCCTGCATGGCCTGCAAGGCGCCCGTGGCCGACTGGCTCTGGCCGACCAGATCGGTCAGCACGCCCTCGTCCTCGGTCACGTTCTGCGACACCTGCGCCTGCATCCGCATCGCGGCCTGCAAGCCTTCGAGCGTGTTCTGCCAACGCTGGTGGGCATCTTGGTACATCTGGTTGCCGCTCACGGTCGCGGCGTACTGCTCTGGGTATAGGCGCGCGAACTGCTGGTCCATGCTCTGCACCTGGAACGCCAGTCCTTGCGCCTGCGCGATGAGTTGCTGGGTGGTCGCCAGCGTCGAGCGCAGCCGGTTGACCACGTTGAACGGCAGGCTCGCCAGGTTACGCCCCTGGTTGATGAGCATCTGCGCTTCGTTCTGGAGTTGCTGAATCTGGTTGTTGATCTGCTCCAGCGTGCGAACCGCGGTCAGCGTGTTCTGCACGAGGTTGGTTGGATCGACGACGACCCATTGCGCCTGCGCGGTGGACGTGACACCGATCAACGCAGCGATGACGAGGGAAAAAAGGCGAATCTTCATTGCGAAATCTCCTGTGGTTGGGGAGCGAGGAAGGACGCGGCAGATGGTGCGGACGGCAGCAGGTCGGCGGCCCAATCGAGGCCGCGATGGCGCAGCCACGCGCCGGCGAAGCCGGGTGCGCCGGCCTGCGTCAGCACGCGGTCGATGTCGCGTTGGTCTTGCGGTGTGGATGCGCCCGCGAACGCGAGCGCGGCCGGCCCCAGGTCGAGGTCGAACAAGCGATTGCCTAATCTGGATTGGTAGTAGTAGTCGCGCTTGGGCTGCGCAGTGGCGACGATCTCGATTTGCCGACTGTTGAGGCCGAAGCCCTCGTAGATCGTGCGAATCTGCGGCTCGGTGGCCTGCGGATTAGGTAAGAAAATCCTGCTCGCGCAGCTTTCGATGATGGCTGGCGCGATGGTCGAATCCTTGATGTCGGCCAGCGACTGCGTGGCAAAGATGACGCTGACGTTCTTTTTCCTGAGCGTCTTGAGCCATTGCCGGATGCGGGCCGCGAAAGACGGCTCATCGAGGAACAGCCACGCCTCATCGAGAATCAGCAGCGTGGGCGCACCGTCGAAACGCTCGTCGAAGCGGGCGAACAGATAACGCAGCACTGCTTGCACGGCGGCGGGGCTGTGCATCAGTTCTTCCATCTCGAAGCCCTGCACGCCGGCCATGCCAAGCCGGTCGTGGTCGGAGTCCAGCAGCTTTCCGTGCGCGCCGCCCAGGACATAAGGCGCGAGTGCCTGGCGCAGCGCGTTCGATTGCAGCAGCACGGAAAGCCCGGTCATCGTGCGCTGTTCCTGCGGCGCACCGGCGAGGCTCCCCAGCGCCGACCAGATGGCCACCTTCTCGTCCGGGCCGACGGTCACGCCTTCATGCAGCAGGCGACCTTCCACCCATTCGGCGGCCCAGGAGCGGTAGCCCTCATGGTCGATGCGGGCGAGCGGCTGGAATGCGATGCTGCCATCGGCGCCCAGGTCGTAGTGCTCGCCGCCCAGGCCGAGGATGGTGGCGCGCATGGAGCGGCCCATGTCGAAGGCGAAGATCCGCGAGCCGAAGTAGCGTCGGAACTGCAAGGCCAGCGTCGCCAGCAGTACCGACTTGCCCATGCCGGTCGGGCCGGCGACCAGCGTATGCCCCACGTCGCCGATGTGCGTGACCAAGCGAAAAGGCGTTGCGCCATCGGTGCGGGTGACGATCAGCGGCGGGCCGTCGAGGTGGTCGTTCTTCTCCGGCCCGGCCCATACTGCCGACAGCGGTATCATGTGCGCCAGGTTCAGCGTCGAGACGATGGGCTGGCGCACGTTCGCGTAGGCGTTGCCGGGAATGGACGATAGCCACGCATCCACGGCGTTGAGGGTCTCGGGGATGGTGACGAACCCGCGCCCTTGGATGACGCGCTCCACCATGCGCAGCTTCTCGTCGGCCACGGCCGGGTCGGCGTCGAGCACCGTCACCGTGGCGGTGAGATAGCCGAACGCGACTTGATCGCTGCCCAGTTCCTGCAAGGCCGCGTCGGCATCGGCGGCCTTGTTGCTGGCGTCGGTATCGACCAGCGGGCTTTCCTGCTGGAAGATCGTCTCGCGCAGCAGCGCGACGACGTTCTTCCTTTTCGCAAACCACTGGCGGCGCAGGCGGCCCAGTTCCTTTTCCGCCTCGGCTTTGTCCATGCAGAGGAAGCGCGTGCTCCAGCGGTAGGCAAAGCCCAGGCGGTTGAGGTCGTCCAGCAAGCCCGGCCAGGTCGAGGTCGGAAAGCCGCGCACCGACACCACGCGCAGGTGCTGGTCGCCCAGCGTGGGCGCCAAGCCACCGACCAGTGCCGAATCGGCCAGCAGCGCGTCCAGATGGAAAGGCACTTCGGGAACACCGATGCGATAGCGCCGCGTCGAGACGGTCGCGTGCAGGTAGGTCAGCGTCTGGCTGTCGTCCAGCCACGCAATCTCCGGCATCACGCCATCGAGAAGGTCGAAGATGCGTTCGGTTTCGGCGCCGAACGCGGTCAAGTGTTCACGCCAGTCCACGCCGGCGGTCGGTGTGTTCTCGTAGAGCAGCTTGGCCGCGCGGGCGCGGGATTCCTCCGGCGGCAGGTATTGCAGCGTGAAGTGATAGCCGCTCTCGAAATGGTTGCCGGATTCCTCGAAGGTCGCGCGCCGTTCCTCGTCCACCAGCCACGACAGCGGTTCGGGAAAGTCCGAGTGCGGATAGTCCGCCGCCGGCAGGCGCTCGGCTTCGACGAACAGTGCCCAGCCGGCACCGAGGCGGCGCAGTGCGTTGTTTAGGCGCGCAGTCTTGGCGATCAGTTCGCCTTGCGTTGCGCTTTCCAAGTCAGGCCCACGGAACCGCGCCGTACGTTGAAAACTGCCGTCCTTGTTCAAGACGACACCCGGCGCGACCAGGCCGGCCCACGGCAGCCAGTCGGCGAGCAAGGCTGGGCGCTGGCGGTATTCGGCGAGGTTGAGCATTGCGGCGTCCTCCCGTCACACGTCCAGCAGCGGCTTGTGCTTGAGGTGCTTGGCGAACACCTGCATGAACTGCGGATCGACGCGCGCACCCCACACCGCCAGCGAATGGCCGACGATCCAGAGCACGACACCGGGAATCCAGAGTTGCAGGCCCAAGCCCACGGCCGCGGCCAGCGTCCCGTTGGCGATCGCCACGGTGCGCGGCGCACCGCCCAGCAGGATCGGCTCGGTCAGCGAGCGATGCAGAGGCACCTCGAAGCCAGGCAGGTCGGTGGTCGTGCTCATACGACGGCCCCGCCGGAGAAACTGAAGAACGACAGGAAGAAGCTCGATGCCGCGAACGCAATGGACAGACCGAACACGATCTGGATCAGCTTGCGGAAGCCGCCGCTGGTGTCACCGAACGCAAGTGCGAGGCCGGTGGCGATGATGATGATGACCGCGACGATGCGCGCGACCGGACCTTGGATAGATTCGAGGATGGATTGCAGCGGCCCTTCCCAGGGCATCGAGGAACCGGCGGCTTGTGCCGTGCCGGCGGTCGCCAGCATGACGGTCGCCGACAACAGGCCGTGGTGCGCCGGGCCGACCAGGCGGCGCAGGCGTGCGGGGATGGAAACCGGATTTACGGAAAAGCGGAAAGCATGGGCGTGCGTCTGCGTCATGGCAGTTCTCCAAGGTGGTTAGGGGACGGGGAAGAAAGCGGCACTTCTGGAAGCGGCTGCTCCAGCGCATCTGCCAGGCGATAGCCCACGCCGTCGAAGCCAAAGACGCGGGCGATGCTCTCGATACGACGGCGCCGGCCACGGCCGGCGATGTGGATGACGACATTGACCGCCTCGGCGACGAGCGCCCGAGGCGGGTTCACGGCGACTTCGAGAATCAGTTGCTCCAAGCGCAGGAGTGCGCCGAGCGCGGAGCCGGCGTGGATCGTGGCGATGCCGCCAGGATGGCCGGTGCCCCACACCTTGATGAGATCCAGCGCCTCGCCGCCACGCACTTCGCCGACGATCACGCGGTCAGGGCGTAGGCGCATCGTTGCGCGTACCAGCTCGGTCATCGACACGACGCCGGCGCGGGTGCGCAGCGGTACGTGGTCACGCGCCGTACACTGCAATTCGATGGTGTCTTCGAGTACCAGCACGCGGTCGCCGGTGGCGGCGATCTCTGCGAGCAAGGCATTGGCGAGCGTGGTCTTGCCGGTGCTGGTGCCGCCGGCGATCAAGATGTTCTGCCGTTCACGCACGGCGACGCGCAGGAACTCGGCCTGTTCGACGGTCATCATTCCGTCGGTGACGTAGCGATCCAGCGGGATGACGCCGACAGCGCGCTTGCGCAGCGCGAAGGCTGGCCCCGGCGCAGCCGGTGGCAGAATGCCCTCGAAGCGTTCGCCGGTTTCCGGCAACTCGGCGGTCAGCAGCGGCTGCCCGCGATGCACCTCCGCGCCGACATGTGCGGCGATCAGGCGAATGATGCGTTCGCCGTCTTCCTCGGGCAGTTCCGCGCCCAACGGCGCGCGGCCCGAAGAGAGGCGATCGACCCATAGCGTGCGGTCGGGGTTGAGCATGATTTCCACCACGTCGGGGTCTTCGAGCGCGGCGGCGATCAGTGGCCCCATTGCCGTGCGCAACATGCGTATGCGGCGGTCGAGCGACGTGGTGGCGAAGGACTGCGGTTGCGTGCTCATGAGGCACGCTCCTGCGCTTCGGCCAGCGCCGCCGCGTCATCGAGCCGCGCGGCGTCGGGATTCAGTTCCTCCACCACGTCGCGCACGAGGCTACGTCCGCGCATCAAGTGGCGGCCGAGCTGTTCGACGAACTGCTCGAAGCGCGCCTTGCCCTGCGCGCGGGCCGCTTCCTGATGCGCCTCGGGAACCGGCGTGCTGACCGTCAGGAAGTAGCGGACGAACAGCGCCAGCGTCTCGATCTCGATGTTCTGATCGCGCTCCAGCCGCTCGAACTGGCGCGTCAGTCGGTCAAGCCGCTTAGCGATAGCGGCCTCGCGCTGGTCGCCCGCGTCAGGCGACAGCCATGACGCAAGCGCTGCCGCGACGATGGACGACTTGGACACACCTTTCTTGGCAGCCAGCTCGTCGAGGCGCTTGGCGTGTTCGTGCGGAATGAATAGGTTGAGGCGGTACTGGCTCATAGCTCGATCCCGTCGTTTTGGTCGAGGGACGCCAGCCGGGCCGTGCGCTGCATGGCCGGGTCGAGCTGACGGGGAAGCGGCAACGGCAGGTCGTCGTCATCGAGCAACGCCAGGTCGTTGTCGGCCGGCTGCTGTTCGGGGCTGTATTCGGCGATTTCGGATAGCTCTGGCTGCCGGCGCGGCCCGCCGTCGTCGGCAGCGGCGCCGGTGTCGTCGTCCGCCAGGCCGGCGGCAGGCGCGACCGGCACAGCAGGAATAGCCAGCCCGCTCCAGTCGTCGGGCCGAACCGGCGGCGCATCGGCGTAGCGTCCGGCCGCGAGCGCGGGCGGCGGAAGCACGCGGCGCTTGAAATTGGCGTCGGCGTAATAGCGCAACTTCTTCGCCTTGATCGGTGCGACGCTGGACACCATCACCACGGCATCGTCGGGCGGGAGCTGCATCACTTCACCGGGCGTCAACAGTGGGCGCGCGGTTTCCTGGCGCGACACCATCAGGTGCCCCAGCCACGGTGCGAGCCGGTGGCCGGCGTAATTGCGCTGCGCACGCAGCTCGGTGGCCGTACCGAGCGTTTCGGAGATGCGTTTGGCGGTGCGTTCGTCGTTGGTGGCGAACGTCACGCGCACATGGCAGTTGTCGAGGATGGAATGGTTCTGGCCGTAGGCTTTGTCGATCTGGTTGAGCGACTGCGCGATGAGGAAGCTGCGGATGCCGTAGCCGGCCATGAACGCCAAGGCCGTCTCGAAGAAGTCGAGGCGGCCCAGCGCAGGGAACTCGTCGAGCATCAGCAGCAATTTGTGCCGACGCGCGATGCCATCGCTGCCGTCGAGCGATTCGGTTAGGCGCCGGCCGATCTGGTTGAGGATCAAGCGCACCAGCGGCTTGGTGCGGCTGATGTCCGAAGGCGGCACGACGAGGTACAGCGAGACTGGATGTTCGGACGCGATCAGGTCGGCGATGCGCCAATCGCAACGCGACGTGACTTCGGCCACCGTCGGATCGCGGTACAGGCCGAGGAACGACATGGCGGTGGACAGCACGCCCGATCGCTCGTTGTCCGACTTGTTGAGCACCTCGCGCGCAGCCGATGCGACGACGGGATGCGGCACGTCGCCCAGGTGCCGCGTGGTCATCATCCGGTGCAGCGTCAACTCAAACGGGCACGCGGGATCGGACAGGAAGTTGGCGACGCCGCGCAGCGTCTTGTCCTCGCCCGCATAGAGCACATGCAGGATGGCGCCGACCAGCAGCGCGTGCGAAGTCTTCTCCCAGTGGTTGCGGCGTTCGAGCGCACCTTCGGGATCAACGAGAATGTCCGCGATGTTCTGTACGTCGCGCACTTCATGCGCGCCGCGCCGGACTTCCAGCAGTGGGTTGTACGCGGCCGACTTCGGATCGGTCGGGTTGAACAGCAGGCAGTGCGAGAAGCGCGAACGCCAGCCGGCCGTGATCTGCCAGTTCTCGCCCTTGATGTCGTGGATGACGGCAGACGCTGGCCAGCTCAACAGCGTGGGCACTACCAGGCCGACGCCTTTGCCGGAGCGCGTCGGCGCGAAGGTCAGGACGTGTTCCGGGCCTTCATGCCGCAGGTATAGGCCACGATGCAGGCCGAGAAACACGCCGGCAGGCTTGTCCAGGCCGGCCTTGCGAATGTCTGCGGCTTCGGCCCAGCGTGCAGAGCCATAGGTCGTGACCAGCTTCGATTGCCGCGAGCGCCATACGGACATGGCAATAGCGACCAGCACGGCCACCAGGCCGCTGCCGCCAGCGATTGCGCCGCCGGTGTCAAAGATGCGCGGTGCGTAGGCGTCGAATGAGAACCACCACTCGAACAAGCGCCAAGGGTGATAGACCGGCGTGCCGAGTAAGTCGAACCAGGGCGAGCCAAGGCGTACTTGATAGCCCAGGGCGGCGGCTGTCCACTGCGTGGCGCTCCACACGCCGGCAATTACGATGCCGAACACGACACCGATTTGCCCGAACAGCACACCTTGACCTTGCATCCCGGCCTCCGCTTTCTCCTCGTTGTCACGCGGCACAAAAGCGTGCCGCACGCATAAGGATCGGAGTCAGGTCAAGGGTTGGTCAAAGACCGTTATCGGCAGGAATATCGCGGAAAAAGCAAGATTTCATGCACGGGCGAATGTACGGAAAACGCCGCCTACGACGGCGGGTTATGGCGTGTCGAGCGATATACGCGCGGCGCATGCGAATGCTTGCACCCTGAAAGTCGAAGTGCAGCACCCATCCCCTCAGAGCCACCCGAAAAATTCGCAGACTGCCTGCCGTTGCGCCAGCGTGTCGCGCTCACCCAGCGCCATTACCTCCTGGGTGAATGGAGCCTCGAACAGCAGATAGCTGACCAGGGCGGCGCCGCTCAGGTCGCCGCTCGCGCTGGACGAGCCGACGCCGCGCAACAGGGCGCGCACGGCCCGCGGTAGGTGCTTTTGGTGGCGTGCCGCGATGTCGTCGATGCGCTCGCTCGGCGCAATCACCAGCGCCTTCACCGGACGTAGTGAGGTGGCGAGGCGCTGGCCCAGCGTCATCATTCCAAGGGTACGGTTGACGCGCTCCATACGCTCGATGTCCACCGTGAGCGCGTCGAGAAATATGTTCGACAGCACGTGTCCTCCGACTTGGGCCAGTGTCGGGTAGCCGCCGTTACGCACGAGTCGCCCGCGAGGTTCGTGCATCCGACCAACGCCGACGATGAGCATACGTTGCGCGCCCAGGTGGATGGCCGGAGAGATCGGCGCGGTCTGCCGCATCGAGCCGTCGCCGTACCAGCCGGCATGCTCCATATGTTCGATGCGTTGTGCCGGGAACACGAATGGGATAGCCGCCGAAGCGAGCAGGTGTGCCAATCCCAGCCGCATGGGCACGGCCAGCCGCTGCGAGCGTTCGTAGCCCGTCATATCGCCGATGGACTCAAAGAAGGTGAAGTGCTCGCCGCTGGTGTAACTGGACGCGCCGATCGCCAGCGCACGCAGATGGCGCTGGGCCAGCATGTGCGGCAGCAGTTCCAAAGGCGCCCAATGTCGCAGCAGTTCGGCTAGTGGTCCATTGTCCAGTAGTGAATGCGGTCCTTCTTTGCGCCAGCGTGCCAACATCCAGCCTACCGAGATCGCGCTCAGCCACTGTGCGCCGCTGCGAGCGATACCAAGCGCGTCGGTGCGATACACCTGACCAGCATTGAAGTTGCGCCAAACTGCGGCGATGGCCTCCACGCCAGCGTCAAAGGAGTCTGCGCGACAGGCTAAAGCGGCGGCGTTGATTGCGCCTGCCGAGGTGCCGCATAGGATACCGAAGGGGTTGGGCGCCCCTTCGCCCAGGTGTTCACGGCGCAACGTCACCAAAGCCTGAAGCACACCGACCTGGTAGGCGGCGCGCGCACCGCCACCGGACAGCACGAGAGCCGTCTTTGCAGCACTAATGGCCGGCCTAGTGTGTGGCATCGCGGGCTCGCTTGATCATTAGGTAGGTGATGGCCCGATCAAAACTTCGGCTGCTCTTTCGGTGGGGTATAGGGCGCCTTCCCATCGCCAAAGAACCGTCGATTCGTCGCCTCAGCCACACGATTGCAGAGTTCGTCGCCCAGCTTGGCGCGATCCGTCTTGCACTGTTGCCGCAGTTCCTTCAATCGTTGGGGATTGGCGGCAAGTGCCTCTACCGTTTCGGTGGGTTCGGATTTGCCGCAGGCGGTCAGCATCGCAGCAAGCAGAATCAGCACAATCTTGTTCATGGCTCGATTTCCTCCGAAGCATCAAGGTCGGGTAGTACGGTCGGCTTCTTCGTCGCGGATGGTTCAAGGGTGCTTGTTCTCTCGATGAAACGAGCCAACACTTCCGAAGGCTCGTTGCCCCGGCGCAGCAGGTAAGTAGTGAGCATGGGTGTGCGGCCAGCCAGAGGCCGCGCGACCACACCCTGTTCACGGCTGGCGGCAATCTGCGAGGCTCCGGCCAGCCCAAGGGCGAAACCTGCTGCCACCATCGCCATCATCAAATCAACGGAGGCCACCCGTTCGGCGATCAACGGCTCTTGATCGACCCTACGCAGCACCCTTTCAATCTGCCGCGTATATCCTTCGCACGCATGGGGATCGCCAAGCACCAGCGGATGGCGTAGCACTTCCTCCAGTGGGATGCGCTTGTACGTCAACAGCGGGTGCCGAGAGGGCACCGCCACCATCAAGGGATCGCTCCAGACAGCTTCGGCGACGATGCCGTCGCCAACTTCATCCGACCGAGCAAACCCCACGTCGTAAAGGTCGTCGTGCAGCCCTTTGATCTGCTGGGCCAGCGAAACTTCGGATAGACGTATCTCGATTTCCGGTTCTTCTTCGCGACACAATGCTAGAAAGGTTGAGAAGCGTGAAGGCGGGATGCCATCCGATAGCGCAACGCGCAACTGGTTATGAAAACCGTTGGCAGCCGCCTTCACGCTGTCGCGCGCCTGCTGCAAAGCCGTGAAGACGCGCGGCACGTGTTCCAGAAATAGCTGGCCTGCGCGAGTCAGTCGGGTGCTGCGTGTATTGCGCACGAAAAGCTGTGCACCCAAGTCTTCTTCCAGCTCTTTGATCGCGCGCGATAGGGGAGACTGCTCAATGTGCAGCCGCTCAGCAGCGCGAGCAAAATGCAATTCCTCGGCGACTGCAATAAAGCAGCGAAGATGGCGTATTTCCATCGCAGTCTCCTAAGCGGACCGCTCGCGCCTTGCCGGTGCAATTTGCACGGTTCCCATTCTTGTCGCAGGCCACGAAAGCTGTCGGCAGTAGAACCTCGGTTAAGTTAGAAAGCTCTGATTTACAGGTGAGTTGCTCAGTTCTTCCGCTGCGCGGGCGTTTAGAAGCATGTGCCTCAAGCATCGCTTGAGAGCATCAATATCCTTCTCATTCATTCCATCGAAGAGGATGGCGTAAGCGCCGTCAAAGACCGACGGCAGTTGCGAAGCCGTTTCCTTGCCATCGCGTGTTGCGAGGAGATACGTCACTCTGCGATCACGCTCGCAAGGAACTCTCTGAATCAACCCTCGACTAACCAGACGATCTATCAGTCGCGTAATGCCACTCGGGTAGAGCTTGTACTCACGCGCAAGGTCAACGGAGGTCATGCTTTGGCGGCACGCCAACAGCAGCAGCACGCTCGCCTGCATGCCTGTAAGGCCGCCCAGCGAAGACGTTCTCTGAGTGATGAGCTGCCAAATCGCCATGTTGGTCCGACTCATCAGATGAATGAGGCCATGTGGCACATCGGCGTTGCTTTCTCTTGCATATATCAATTGCATGTCACACCCCGTCGGCAGTATTCACGCTCCTTAGATCAATGCCCCGTGACTTTCTGGAGTGGCCCCTTCGGCCGCTTAACCAGCCAGATAGCGCCGATCGAGAGGATCATCAGCACGGTAGCCAGCGCATAAAAATCGTTCGTAGCCAGCATCACAGCCTGACCATCGACCAGGCGCGAGAAAAATGCTGTAGAACTCGATGGCGGTATTCCGGCGCGAACCGCCGCGGAAGCGATTTCATGCCCTGCATTCGGGTTGATGATTGAGACAAGCTCGGACCGGTTTGCCTTCGACATATGCTCCCAATAGGTTTGGGTCAGGGACGATCCGAGCGCCATCGAGAGCACGCGCAGGAAGTTTTGCAGGCCGGCTCCATTCGCAATGCGCTCGGGCGGCAGGTCGGAAACACCCAACGAGGTCAGCGTAATCATGCATGCGGGAATGCCTGCGCCGAGGACAAACATCGCGATGGCCACCGACATGAAGTCGGCTTGGGTCGTCAGATGCGCCCGCATGAAGAACGAGACGGCCAAGATACCCATGCCGTAGGTGACGATCCAACGAGGGTCAACCTTCGGCAGGAGACGACCGACGATCGGTGAAGTCGCCACCGCGAGAATGCCCATCGGCGCGGTAGCGAAGCCGGCCCATGTCGCCGTGTAGCCCATCTGTTGCTGGAGCCACAGAGGCGTCAGCACGATGTTGCCGAAAAAGATGCCGAACATCAGGCTCTGCGTGATTGAGGAAACCAGCCAGTTGCGCGAGCGGAAGACGCTCAGGTCGATCACGGGATCGGAGTCGGTGAGTTCCCAAATAATCAGATAGATCAGCGAAACGGCTGCAACGATGGCGCACGTGACCACTAGCGGCGAAGCGAACCAATCCAGCTCGCGGCCCTTGTCGATCATGATCTGGAAACTGGTGACAAAAACCACCAGAAGCGCCAGACCGATTCCGTCGATGCGGGAACGCTCCGTGGGTTCGTCCCGGCCCCGAAGCACTTTCATGGCGCCCAGCATGACCAAGATGCCGAACCCGAAGTTGATGTGAAATATCCAGCCCCAGTGCCAGTTATCCGAAATGATCCCGCCCAGGATTGGGCCGAAGATCGGGGCCACGACCGTCATCATTCCCCACAACGAGAGCGCGATGTTTGACTTGTTCTTGGGGAACACCGCCAGCATCAACGTCGATGACAACGGAATCAGCGGTCCACCGGCCAACCCCTGCAACACGCGAAAGAAGACGAGGCTTTCCAGAGACCATGACAGGCCGCAGCACACGGAGAACAGTACGAATGCCACGACGCAGATCATGAACAACCGTACTTCGCCGACCTGGCGAACGAGCCAGCCGGTCAGGGGGATGGTGATGGCCTCCGCAACAGCATAGGACGTGATGATCCAAGTGCCCTGGCTCGTCGAGACACCCGTCGACCCCGAGATCGTGGGCATGGCCACGTTGGCGATGCTGGTATCGAGCACCACCATGAAATTCGCCAGAGACAGGATGATTGCCGCGATGACCAGATCCATCCCGGAAAGCGGCTTGTGTTCTGAGGAAGTCATGTCACTACCTCGTCGCAACCGGCTGGGACTCACCGTGGTCGCGCAGATCGACGGTAGCCTCCATTGACAGACCGACCCGCAGCGGATGCTGCTTCAACTGCTCGGGATCAATCCAAATCCTGACGGGCAGCCGCTGGACCACCTTGATCCAGTTGCCCGTGGCGTTCTGCGCGGGAATCGCTGCGAAGGCAGACCCTGATCCTCCAGCGAAGCCTTCGACACGGCCCGTATAAACGACATCGCTGCCGTAGAGGTCCGAGGTCAGTTCCACGTGCTGCCCGGGACGGACCTTCTGCAACTGGCCTTCCTTGAAGTTCGCATCGACATAGATGCGGTCGATCGGCACCACGGTCATCAGCCGCACGCCAGTCTGAACCTGTTGCCCAATCTCCACCGAACGCTGCGCGATGACGCCATCGAAGGGCGCACGCAGCACCGTCCGTTCAAGATTCACGCGCGCCTGGTCAAGCCGCGCCTTCGCCGCGAGTACGGCGGGGTTGTCATCGACCGTGCTATCTACGATCAGCGCCCAGTTGGCCGTCCGGGCGCCGCTTGCAGCTTCCTTTGCGGCCTCGGCAGCGCGAACTCGGGCTTGAGCCTGCTCCAGCGCAGCGCGCGCCTCGCGCAACTGCGTCTGCGCATTCGTCAGCTCCTCTTTCGAGACAGCGCCTTCTTCAACCAGGTTCTGCCTACGGCGCTCGTCGATGACCGCTTTTTCATAGGCGGCAGTTACACGGGTCAGGTCACTGCGAGCGGTGGCGATTTCGGCAGCACGCAGGGCCACTTGTCCCGCAAGGCTCTCGTCATTTCCCAGCAGTTGCCGTACTTGGCGCTGAGTACGCGCCAAATCCGCCTCGGCCTGCGCGACAGCAATCTTGGCGTCGGTATCGTCCAGAATTACCAACACGTCGCCAGCCTTGACGGCCTGCGTGTCACTGACCTTGACTTCCTTTACAGGGCCGGCAACGAGTGGTGTGATTTGGGCCACTTCCGCTGCCGTGTAGGCGTTATCCGTGGTGACGGATTTGCCTGCGAACAGAAGCGCCCACGCACCGTAGAGAACACCGATGGCGACCAAACCAACCGTCGCAATTAAAACGAGACGTTTGCGCTTCGCCCGCTTTTGTGAAGCCTCCGGCGTTGTGGAAGAATCTTGAGGGTCAGGGGGCATCGGAGCACTCATCGGGTCACCTGTTCATTCATTGAGGAATCGGAAAAGCCGCCGCCAAGGGCCTTTGTCAGCGCAATGTCGAGGGATAGGCCGCGCACCCACAGGGCATTGACGGCCATCCGCGCATTGAGCGCGGCATCCTCCGTCGTTAGCACGGTTTGATAGTTGGATAAGCCGCCCTCGTAGCGGCGCTTGGCGAGTTGGTAGGCTTTGTCGCTGCTGACGACCGCCGACTCCGTTGCTTCGAGGCGGATCGGAAGCGCTTGCAAGCTCCTCACCGCGTCCGCGGTTTCTCTCAATGCTTGGACCAGCGCATCGTTGTAGCTGGCTACTGCGAACTCGTATTCGGCCCAGGCTCGGCTGTAGTTCGCTCGGAGCCTTCCACCCTCGAAAATGGGCAGATGGATGGCGACTCCGGCACGGCCCGCGTCGGAACCCGAATCGAACAGGCGGTTCAGGCCCAGCGACTCGTAGCCAACCAGGGCGACCAGATTGACGCTGGGATAGAAGCCTGCCTTTGCAACGCCGATACGCTTGGCGGCCGACTCCACGCGCCATCGCGCTGCCACGATTTCGGGCTTGCGCCCGATCAGATCGCTCTTCAGTGTTTCCGGAAGCGCCAGGGACAGGCTCGGCGAAAGATGCGTCTCGTGGATATTCAGACCACGATCCGGTCCACGCCCCAGCAGAGCCGCGATCCCATTGCGAGCCAGTTCTATCCGCTCTTCCACGTCGGCCAAGTCAGCCCGTGCCAGCTTGACCCTCGCATGTGCCTGTTCCAGTGTTGTCTGTGTATCGAGGCCCTGGTCAACGCGGCGCATCGCCATGCGCTCGGAGTCCTCACGATTTCTGAGCGTGTCGCTCGCCAAATCGCGCTGTACATGCAAGCCATTGAGTTGGACATAGCGGCTTGCAAGCTCCGTCGTCAGCAGGACGCGGGCTGCGGCGGCATCGGCTTGCACCGCCAGCGCCTCGGATGTGGCCGCATCCAGCGCGGACCGGTTCTTTCCCCAAAAGTCGAGTTCCCATCCGAAATTCAGAGAAGCCGCGCCATAGTCGTTCCATCCCTTGGGAACGACATCCTTTGGGAAGATGCTGTTGTACGTCAGCTTCTGCTCGCTGGCGGATGCGTCCAGTGAGACAGAGGGAAACAGCGCTGCGCGCGCACCTTTCGATCGCGCAATAGCGGCATTGAGGCGAGCCTGCGCTTGCGCCATCGACGGCGAGCTAGCCAGCGCTTCGTCCATCAATTGGTCAAGTTGTGGATCGCCAAAGGACTTCCACCACGCCTGCGTCGGCCATTCACCGACAGGCGCCCCAAGGCTCTTGTCGGCCGCAAGCCCGTCCATTGATGCGGGCTTTTCCATCGGCCCCAGGTCCGGGATGGAGGCGCATGACGCCAGTACTGCGCAGCAAATCGCTACCGCAGCGGTTTTGCGCCATGCGGCAGAGGACTTATCGACGAAGGATGAATATTGGAGCGATGGGCTTGACATGGAGGCACCCGTGACTTGGCATGGCGCCATGCTAAACCGATCGGTTCGGTTTAGTCAAGAGCGGAAGTCAAACAGGAAATACAGCAATGTCAACATGTTGTGGAAAGACAATACAGTACCGATCGGTTTGACTTGGACCGCTTATGTGCTATCGTGCGGCTTTACTTTCCGCAGCGGTGGACCGAACACATGACCACTTCGTCAGCGCGCTCGAAGGCGAGCACGCCTTCCAAGCATCCCTCGTCCGCTGGGGGCGCAGTGCAATCAGAAAAAGCACGCCTTGTCCTTGCCGGCGCAAGGACTGTCTTCTTGGCAAACGGCTTTAGCGCTGCGACGACCGACATGATTCAGCAGGCCGCCGGCGTATCGAAATCGACGGTGTATTCGCACTACCCGAACAAGGAAGCTTTGTTCGTGGCCGTCGTCGAGGCCGAATGTGAGCGGTTTCTTAGAGCCGTTCGAAAGCCCAAGTTTCCAGAAGAACGGCTTGCCGATATTCTGAACGCGATGGCGCTCGCCTACTTGGAGATTGTGCTGTCGCGCGACGGGTTGGCGCTATACCGCATGATTGCGGCCGAAGCGCCGAGGTTTCCCGAGCTTGGGAGGCGCTTCTACCTGGCCGGCCCCGCCGCCATAAACAACATCGTTGCGGAGACGCTGGAAGTCGCTGCCTCGAAGGGAGAGCTGGATCTTGGAAGCATCGGACTCGACTCCGCGGCCTCATTGTTCGTGAACATGGTGCGCGGTGAGGCCCAGATGCAGTGCGTAATGCACCCTGATGCTCCGGCGTCCGCTGCCCAAAGAGATCGGTGGGCGAAAGACGCTGTAACGACGTTCATGCGCGCCTACGGACGCGATAGGTAAGGACCAGCCATGAAACAGCATCGTTACCGCATAACCGTCGAACACCTTGTCGATGCCCACGATAGCCTGCTGCCCAACAGGCAACCGCTACAGTTCGAGGTAGGCAATCACGACAATATCTTTGCGATCGTTGATCGTGTCCGTGAGCGTGTCGATTTTGACCCCGCCTCCGCAGCAGCCCTCGCAGTGGGGCTCAAGCTGTTCAGCGAAGTGATGCTGGAAAATAGGGAGCATCCGCTTTTCCAGGTGTTCGCTCCGCATTTCCGTGACTTCATGACCACGCTGAAGAAAGGCACCTGATAGCACCTATCGAAAAGCAAAGCCCGTGCACTGGCAGCTAACCAACGGAAAGGGTGTGCTGCCGCCCAACTTCCCAAGATGCGCCGCCACCGCGTACTGTGGCGGCGAGCTTCTGGCCCAGCCGCTGCTCGATCACGGGCTTCCACGGCACCAGCGAGAAACCCATGCCGTCATCGAGCATGGCGTAGCGCCCGCTGGCGAGCATGACGCTACGCCGGTAGATACCAGCGACGCGCTGCCCGTCGGCCACTGGCCGATGCTCCAGGCCGGTTTCGCCGGCGATGTCCTGTCCGATCTTCGCCAGCTCGCGCCCGCGCAGCGTCGCCAGCAGGTTGCGCGCAAGCACGACGCGCTGTCCGCGCTGCTCGGCCAAGCCCTGCTCGGCCAGGAAGTCCGCGCGTTGGCGTAGCGCATCCTTCACCTCGGCCCCAAAGCCCAGGTCGCCCAGCCCCTTGCCGCCGCCGATCAACTGCTGGTCGAGCCAGGTGGCGCCGATCACACGCGCCTGCCGCTCGATGGGCAGGTGAGATTTCAGTTCCACCGCCACGCCGCCGCCGAGCCGCTGCGCGTCGTATTGGCGGCCACACTCGGCCAGGTCGCCGGGGACGCGCCAGACGCCTTCGGCCTCGCGCTCCACGATGCCGGCGCGGCGCAGGGCTTCGAGCCGGCGCACATGCGCGGCCACGACCTCGCGCGGGTCGCGGTCGGACGTCGCCTGTCCTAGCGCCACGGCCAGGTGATGATCGGTACGGTACACGCCATCGACGGCCAGCGCGGCGATATTGCGGTCAGCCGCGCGCACGTCGGCCGCGCCTTTGACTTCCACCACGGCGCCGGTCGGGTACTGCTCCAGTTCCGACCGCGGCGGCAGCGCGACGTAGTGCGCTTTGCCGTCCGTGCCATCGACGATCAAATAGCCTTTGTCGTACAGCTCATCGACCAGTCCTTTGCTGGCGACGCGGCCCATGATGGCGCGGCCATCCTCGCCAGCTTGGAACACGGCCAGCTCGCGTTGCTGGCCGCTCATGGCCCGTTGCATGGTGCGGATGATGTCGCCGCGCTCGCCCATTGCCCGCAGCGTGGTTTCGGCGTCGGCGTGGACAGCCCAGGTGCCGGGCTGCTGTTCGGTCGCCAGCCCCATACGCTGCAAGCGTTGCAGGCGGCCGATCAACATTTGCCGCTGGCGCTGCAACCGGGGTTCGGCCAACGTCTCCGGTCGCACCAGGCCGTCCACGGCCTCGCGTTGCAAGGTGCGATCCAGCCCCGTCCACCGCTCTTGATCGACTTCGCGCTGCATGGCGCGCTGCATCTCCAGTTCGGTACGCGGCCCGAGCCATTCCGTCGCTAGTTCCGATGCTCTGCGGCGCATTCCCTCGGCGATGTAGTCGCGGGAAATGATGAGGTCTTTGCCGGTGTCGTCCTTGCCGCGCAAGACGACGTGCGTGTGCGGGTTGTCGGTGTTCCAGTGATCGACCGCGACCCATTCCAGCCGCGTACCCAAGTCGGCCTGCATGCGCGCCATCAGGTGCCGGGTGTAGGTGCGCAGGTCGTCGAGCTGTTCGGCGTCCTCCGGCGAGACGATGAAACGGAACTGGTGCCGATCCTCGCGCCCGCTCTCCTCGAACGCCTTGGTGTCCGCCTCGTCGGTCGTCGGCCCGTAGGCATGGCCCGGCCCGCCTTGGCGATCGACGCCTTCGCGCTCGATGTAGCGCAGATGCGCGGCGGTCGAACGCAGCCCGGCCTTCGCCAGATTCACCAGCCGCGCCTTGATCGTCACGCGCCGGGCGTTGGCCCCAAGTCCCCGACCGGCGAAGCGCGCCGCGACGTGGCCGCGGCCCAGCCGAGAACCGGGGCGCTGCCCGACCTTGCCGGCCGCCTTGCCGAGCTTCGCGCCGGTCTTGTTGGCCTGCCGCAGCACCTTGTTGATGTAGGCGTCGCCGCGCTGTTTCGGAGCACCAGGCCGGACGCGAAAGTGGTCATCGTCGCGCTGGCTCATAGCGTAGCCCCATCCAAGATCGGCGCAGTCCAGCAGACGAAGCACGCGATTTCGCCAAGGCCAATGCGGCATTGCGCACCTTCGCGGCACGCTGCCGCCCCGTGGCGCGTGCCGCGCTCCCCCCATGTGCAGACAAGGTTTTCAAGCGGCCATGTGCCGCGACCTTTTATCTTGCCTTCCGCCTTTGCCTTCCGCTGTCGCTCCAGGCACCGGCGGCCCGGCGGCGCTGCTGCGTGAACCGACAGCGCGCCGGCGAACGCGGCGATGGCCGCAGGCCGGGCGCGTTCGAGGCAAGACGCCTGCACGTTGGACGGCTGCGCCGAAGGCAGCGCGACGTGCGGTGCGAATGCACCGACACGGCAGGCGCGGCGACATGGCGGCAGCAGCGAGAACGGCAAGCCCGATGGCACGCCGGAGCGCAGCGAATCGGCGGCCATCATGGGCGTGTCTCCAGCCAGACCGGATGCGCGACACCGATCACGGTGGATGCGCTGACCGGGCCGAAATAGCGGCTGTCGAACGATGCCGGATTCGTCACGCTCAACAGGAACAGTTCGCCCGGTTCAAGGCGGCGGCAAAGCGGCAAGGCCGGCAGCGCCCGGCCCAGCCGGTCGGCAGGCAGCACGGCGGCCGAAGGCACGCCGTCGATGCGTACCTGACCGGCGACGATGCAGACGTGTTGCGGCGCGACCGCGCCCACACGTTTGAGCAGCGGCACGTGCACAGGCAGGTAGCCGCGCTGCGCAGCGAGCGCGGCGGCCGTGGCCGGAAGCGGCACCAGCACGATGCTGTCCACGGACAACGGACGTGACAGCGAGGCGGTGCGCGGGTCGAACGGGTCGATGCGATACCAGCCGACCGCCACGCTGTCGGACGGGTTGTAGGTCAGGCGCGGTAGCGGCGACACGAAAGCCGCCCAGGCCAGCGCAGCCAAGCCGATGGCTGCCAGTGTCGCCACGATGATGCGAGCGCGCAGGCGCGAGCGAGGACGCGGCGGCACGGCGGGCGCGTTGGCCGTGGTGGTCGAGGCGGTCATGGCAGCACCTTTCCGGCCAGCCAGGCGACATGCCGCTCGGCGCTGTATTCGGGCAGCGCAAGGCGAGCCGCAAGCCGGTTGCCCAGCGTGCGCCAGTACGCGGGCGGCACGTCGATGGCGGCGATGCCCAGCGCCTCGATGGCGTCGATGCGTTCCAGCACGGCGCGCACGTTGGCATCGCCTTCGGCGTGTAGCAGCAGGCGCGCGCCCGGCTGCACGCCGGGGATGCGCTGCACGGCATCGAGCGGCGTGGCGGTCTGCATCACCATGAGCTGCCAGCGCACGGTGCCGTAATCGTTGGCCTGCCAGCGGATGCGGCAGAGCATCGCGCCCGGCAGGAACACCGCGCAGCGCCGCCAGTCGTCCAGGCGCAGCGTGCGTGCGGGTTCGCCGAAGCGCAGGTAGAGCTTGAAGCGGTGTTCGATGTAGGCCAGCGAAACGCGCGTCAGTGGCACGTTGCCGGCCTGCCCGGCGAGTGCCGAAAGCGCAAGCAGCGGCGTAGCCGGTGCCGCGTTCGCGGCAGGCAAAGCGGATGCGGTCATGGTGTGCTCTCCGGAGGAAACTCTCGCTCCAGCAGGCCGCGCAGCAGGTCGGCCACGGTCACGCCTCGCGTGAAGGCCGACACCTTGATGCGCGCCCGCATGGCGGGCGTAATGTCGAGGGTCAGGCGCGCGGTGTAGAGCTCGCCTTTGCCCAGCGCATCGGCGTCGCCCTGGCGAATCCACGCCTCGGCGTGCGGATTCGCGGGCGGACGTGCGCCGATGCCGACACGCTTACCGCGTGGTGGCTGCTTCGCTGTCATGTCGGCCACCGCAGCAGTTCGTCCACCAGGGCGGTGATTTCGCGGGTGGCGGCGCTGTCGGGCGCTGTCTCGCGTGCGAGCCGGCCAGCGGCCACGCTGTCGGCGAACACGATGCGCTGATGCACTTCCGAACGCAGCGCGGGCAGCGGCTGTTCTGCGAGCGATTGCCGCGCCTCGCGGCCGATGATGGTGGTGCTGACGCGCCGGTTGATGACGAAGGCCGCGCGCAGCGCAGGCCGGAACACCTGCGCCTCACGGATCAGCGAAACCATTTCCGAGCTGGCCCAAAGGTCGTAGGGGCTGGGCTGCACCGGGATCAGCACACGCTCGGCCGCCAGCAGCGCGGAGCGCGCCAAGGCGGCGATGCGCGGCGGCCCGTCGATGACGACGTGATCGGCCCGCCTGGCGAGTTCTGGCGCTTCCTGATGCAGCGTTTCGCGGGCGAGGCCCACGGCGCTGAACAGCCGTGGCAAGCCCTGCTGGCTTCTGCGCTGCGTCCAGTCCAGCGAAGAACCCTGCGGGTCTGCATCGAGCAGGACGACATGCTGGCCGCGCAGCGCCAGTTCGCCCGCGATGTGCGTGGCGAGCGTCGTCTTGCCGACGCCGCCTTTCTGGTTGAGTAGCGCGAGGATCATGGCGCGGCCCTCCGTGTTGGAAAGCTGGCCTGCCCGTGCCGTTGGGTGGTTGTCCACCGAAACGGAGCGCTTCTACTAAAAGTTATGTATTTCTTGTTAGGTAAGTTAGAGGGGCCGAAAATCCGCGCCGTTATTGGCTTTCCGGCGTTTTCGTACTCCTGATAGCACGATAGGCGTACTCCTGATAGCACGATACCCGGTACTCCTGATAGCACGAGTCCGTCCACACGTTTTCCCCGAGTTATCCCCGTGCCGTGTGCAGCACGGGCCGGAAGGTCAGCAGCTCCAGTCCGTCGTCCGGCATCCGCTCGATGCCCAGGACGTAGCCGGGCAACGACTGCCGCGACACCAGGGCGCGCAGGTCGTACGCGAAGTCGGAGAAGCGCGCCGCGCTGCCCGACTTGCGATGCAGGTGCCGGAAGTCGAATTGCCAGCCGTCCGGCTGCTTGCCGCCGTGCTTGCGCACCAGGCGGTACAGCCAGCGTTCGATGCCGCCCTTCAAGCGGAAATAGGCCGGGTCGATGGTCAGCACCAGGGCGGCGTCGAGCACGCCCGCATAGAACCAGTCCGGCAGGATCAGTTCGATGCCCAGCGGCACGCCGCTGGCATCGGCCAGTTCCTTCCACTCGTTGATCCACGAGAAGCGATGCAATCGCCTTCCCGTGGTTTCGCGGATGGACGTGGCCACCGTGGTCGATTGCAGCCGGTCGAGCGCGGCTTTCAGCCGCAGGTAGTCGTTGAGGGACGTGCCGCGCCCGATGAAGCGCAGGATCTCGTAGGGAGTGGCGCGTATCCAGCGCGACGGGCGGATGCCCGCGTCGCGCGCCTCCACGATCTGCGAGGCTGCCCAAATCAAAACGTCGGCGTCCCATATCGTGGCGATGCCATGCTCGGCCGTGCCTTCCACGCGGATGGTGATATTCCCGCTGCGGAAGTCGATCGGCGCGGTGCGCCGCGACTTCGCCAGCGAGAAGAACGGAAAGGCCATCAAGTCCTGGCTGTCGCGGGGAGCCATGTCGCCCGGCAGCGCGCGGAACAGGTCGAGCTGTTCGCGCTGCTGCAAGGCTTGCCCTGGCGGGCTGGACATGGCGACGGCCACCCACGCGCCAGCGATCAGCGGCCATCACGGTAGTCACCCGCGTGGCGCTCGGCGTATTCCGGGTCGGAAGTCGCCTCGTAGCTACGTTGGTCGGCCCAGGCATCGAGGTCAGACACTGCGTACATGACGCGGCGACCGAACTTGCGGAATTTCGGGCCGCCGCCGATCACACGCTGTTTCTCCAGCGTGCGCGGCGACAGGCGCAGGTATTCGGCGGCTTCGTCGTTAGTCAGGTAGCGTTGGGGCTGCGCAGGCGCAGCGACAGCAGCGGCGGCAGGCCGCAAGGGAGCGGGTCGCATGGGATGTACCTCCATCAAGCCCGGCCACACCACGCGGCCGGATAGAGGCACTTTCAAGAAAGCGAGGCTGCTTGCTAAGGGACGATCTGTGGGGGATGCGAAACGTCCCCTCTACTGCAACGGCAGCGGCGGAAGCTGTGCCAGGCGGCGATAGCCGCCGCGCATCAGCGCATCGCCACGGCGTACCAGCCGCCGAACGCGGGCACGTAAGGCGCTGTCCTTGTGCCAGTCGGCGGCGACAGCATCCGCCCCGAAAATCCCTTCGGTCACTTCACGCAAGGACGCGCCCGCGAGGGTCGCGTCGAGCGCCTGCAAGGTGTGCAGCTCCAGCACCGCCGCCGGCGTGGGCCGGGAACGGGCCGCCGCCGCAGGCGCGGCAATCGTAGCGGCGGCCAGGGCATCCAGCTCGGCCGCGAGCGTGCGATAGCGCGCGCAGGGCATGGCGCAGGCACGGGTGGCGTAGAGGTAGGCCATACCGTCTTCCAAGCCCGGCCCGAGCGCGAGCCGCAGGCAGCAGCCAGGCCAGCGCGACACCAGAACCAGGCGCTTGCCGTCGTGGATCAGGTGCTTGCGTCCTGGAACGCGCCACAACTCGAAGGCTTCGGCGTCCGGTGGCGGATCGGCGTCGGGGTAAAGCTGCACCACGGCATCGTGATCGGGGAACCAGGCTGGATGCGCGTCGCGCGCATCCAGGGCCGGGTCTTCCAGCAAGCGCAGGCCCCAAGCCTGCGCCGCGTCCGACCGGCGGCGACGGCGCAGCCAGTCGCGGCGGTAGTCGGGGTTTCGGCGTAAGTATTCCCAGGCCAGCGCAGGGCCATCAAGGTGCAGGACATAGAGATAAGCCGCTGTCGGATACCAGTGTTCGGCGCTGCGATCAGTCATGGCGAAACCTCCCAGTGTTCGGGGTGCGTCGCCACGATTTCCGCGATGCGAGAGCTATCGAAATGCCATCAGGTCGTCATCAAAAACGGTTAAGCTGTAACTGTTAGTGTCAAGACCGTTTGGCTCCGGCGTGTTGCGGTAGTCGTCTGAATGCGACGGCTGCGCAACCCGGAAATGGTGCGCGGCGTCGGATACCGTGCCGCAGCCCGCGCCAAGGATCAGGACTACTTACAGCATGGTTGCACCGCTTCGGTGCGAGAATGCGGATTCAGACCTGCACGGTCTTGACCAAGACTGAAATAGTCACAATGCGCCCCGGCTGGCCGGGCCGCGCTGGCTTTCATCAGTCCGTGATCGCGCCGTTCTCCTGCGCCAGCCGGACATACTCCGACAACGGACGCACCGCCTGGAAATACCGATCCCGTCGCACCGGCAGTTCGCGCGGCCCGGCGATGCCAGCCAGGTCGGACAACTTGACCGTCCCGAGCGCGGGCATCCCGATACCGAGGTCGATCAGACCGTAGGCCGTATCGCCATCCGCGGGGTCGAGGGACACCAGCAGCCAAGTGGCGTGCGCGTCCGGGGTGAACAGGCGCACCACGGGCAGCGGGTCGAACCGTTGACCAGCGGCGCGCGTCGCGCCGTGAGCCAGCAGCCGGGCGCGTTCATCTGCGGTGACAAGCGGCAGGGTCATGGGCAGCCTCCCCACGAAACCGAGGATGCGCGGATGCGCTCTTGAGCCAAAGCACAGAACCGTCGAACCGAATCTGTGCATTCGCGTGGAAGCACGGATGTGCAAGCCATCGCATCCGTAGAAGGACGGAAGCACCGAAGCGGAATTGTCGGAAGCCGGAAAGACACGGATGCGATTCCCCGGTTCTGTCGGAATCCGGGGATACGGATTTCCGTAAAAGCACGAAAGCGGCCTCTCAGCCATGAATGAACACTATAGATTGTAGCCCTATAGGATTCAATGGGTTGTCATCTTGGTTTTAAGAGGAAACCATAGGTGGCGGCAAAGTACTCATTGGCGAAGGCGTTGAAGACGGTCAGGAAGGCGCGTGGCTTGAGCCAGGAAGCGTTCTCCGACGTGTCGAGCCGCACCTATATGAGTACGCTGGAGCGCGACCTGAAAAGTCCGACCCTGCACAAGCTGACCGAGCTGTGCGAGGTCATGGACGTGCATCCGCTCACGTTGTTGACGCTGGCCTTTGCGGGCGACAGCACGCACAAGGCTGACGAGTTGTTGGCGCAGGTGCGCCAGGAACTTGAGGCGGTACTGAACTCTGATGGAGATTGAGAAGCGACATGGCATATCGAAATGGAAACTACACCGCCTTTTACGTTGCAGAGCCATTCCATCCCAGCTCGCTAGGTGCCAATGCGACGAAGGATTTTCAGTATTACAACACCCTACGGATGTGGAAAGGTGCTGATGCGACGTTCCCCTTCGTTGATTCGCACGACAAAACTTACAGTGTCCGCGATGGCAGCGATTGGGAATACACACTGAAACCCAGGCTCAGGGAGCGCCTTCGGAGCTCGAAGAACATTATCCTCATCTTGAGTTCGATCACGACGAATTCCCGCGCCCTTCGAGAAGAAATCGACTACGGGATCAACGATCAAGGGCTTCCTGTTATTGTCATCTATCCCGAATATGCCACCAAGGAAAGTCTGCTTGTCGGCGGATCATTGAAGCAGGCGGTCAAGAACCTGTGGGGAAATCTTCCCGTGTTCCGGGATTCGATGAACAAAGTCCCGACGCTTCATGTCCCGATGAATAAAGAGCTCATCAAAAAATCCTTGCAGGACGGCGAGTTTATGGTTGGGAGCATGAAGGCCCCAGGCATCTACAGATACAACCCATAATCAATCGACATATCGGAGCGAATGATTCACGTCATGGCGAAGGTCAACTTTTTTGACAAGCGGGTCATCAAGAAATTCCTTGAGATCACCGCTGTCGTCAGCGGTACGCTGTCATTCATAGTTATTTTTGTTGACGTTCCTGCCGAGTGGAAGCTGAAGGCTGGCTTGGCTTTCTTGGCAATACTGGCACTCACCTACGTGGTGATATGGCTCTGGTCGAACAACCTGAACAGTATCGACATCAATGTTGAGGGCAGCGATGTCGCGATCAAGACCGGCGACATTTTCCACCAGCCGGGATTGAAGGCAATTGCCTTCAATGAGTATTTCGACACTCAGGTGGACAACAAGATAATTGGCGAGACTTCTCTCAACGGAGTTTTCATCCAGAAGCATCTCGGCGTTCCGATTTCCGAATTAGACCGCTACATCGAGGAATACGCTTTTGATGAAAGTGAAGTCCTGGAGGAGAACGAGGCAAGGAAACACGGTAAGAAGAAAAGGTATCAGATAGGCACGATTTGCCTGTACGAAGACTATCTCCTGACCGCGTTCTCCAAGTTCGATGAGAACAACAAGGCGCTACTAACGATGCCGGAGTACCTTGAGTTCCTCATTAATTTCTGGGACAAGGTAAACAACGTGTACGCCCAGCAAAGCGTATCGACAACAATCTTTGGATCAGGAATCACGCGAATCAAAGGACACAAGAATATTTCCGACGAGGATCTACTGAAAATCATGCTGTGGACATTCAGAATCAGTGAGATGCGATTCAAATATCCCGCGAAGCTGACCATCGTGATCCACAAAGACAAGATCGACCAGATCAATCTTCTCGATATCAAATCCGCCAGGAACGGCGTGTAGTTTTCAATGGCGGTTCGGAGCGAGCCCACTTTGCAGATGCTGGCCGGGCCGATCAGGCACAGCCGGTTCGGCGGCATCGAGGGGCGCCAAGCCGTGCGCGGCGCGGATAGTCCGCAGGGCTTTCCCCTGGAGGCAAGCGCAGCGCCGCAGGCGCGAAGGCGTGAGGGATTGAAGCCGAATGGCCGTGACGACAAAGACGGCACGGGGCGCAGCCCGAAAGCCCGGCGGCGCTTTGCGCCGACACGCTCAAAAGTCTAAGAGCACAACAAGGGGCTCATTCTGGGAAATAGCAGGCACTATTTCCAAATAGATTTTATTTGCCGATGCCTACAGATTCGCCAACGAAATGGGATAACCCTGAGCCGCCATTTCCTTTGCCAGAAGCGGCCCTGCATCCTTTTGCAGATTGTCCTTGAATGGGATATAGAGCAACCCTTGGATGTCGGATGGGCGCTCCATATTGTCTTGTTGCTTCATGAGAATGGCAACGTTCTTACGACCGAGCAGCGTAAGCATCATGCCCAATTCCATCACAACATTTTGGCGTGCACGGAACGCCTTTTCGTCTTCGTGACCAGCGCGGTAGCCCTCGTCGTCGGGCGTGGCCAGCACCACAGCAAACTTTACTTCTGCCGTGTACTTTTCCAATTTCTCGATGATGGTCTGCCCTTCCGAAGGAAGTTGATCCAAGATCAACGGCTCAAGCCTCCAGCGGCGCAGCATCGCTTCAAGCTCGGTTCGGGCGGCATTATCGTGCCCATAAACCACGAATACCTTGCTGAGCATTGGCTTAGCAGCAGCGCCATTCTGTGGAGCTGGTGCCGCAGCCTGTGCAGGTTGCACGCCGAGGCAAGCCTTTACCGCCTCTTGGTTCTTGCCCTGAACATTGAAATTACCGGTGTGGTAGCTATTTACGATTGCACCATTTTGCAAACGAAGTTGTGTGCCAGTGCCGTTCGCAAGTGCCGTCTCATTCGCAATCTGAAGATTGCCGGCCTGTAGGCAGGCCTTAATTTCGTCGAGAGTCATCGCCATTCCTTCTAAGCTCCCCAAATCGCTTTTTTCGCAGCTTCGCTAAGTACATCGACAACAATGTCGCGCACGCCAGATGCAACCGAAGCGCCGACCTTCGTCATCACCTTCTTGAATCGAAGGGATGCAACTTGAGTTTTTGGACTGTCTTTGGTCAATTCCGTCAAATCGGTACGGAACTGCTGGACTTCTTCTGGCGACAGCTCTGCGCCTGCTTCCACTAGCTCAACAGCGCCAGCAATCTTGCGTTCAGTCCAAGGGAACCGGCTACCGCAGTTGTGGCAGAACGAGGGAGGCTCGTAATCACCACCCAAGCCGAAAACGCCTTCAACGTAGAAATCGCCGCGAATGGATGCGCTGCACGAAGGACACTGCATGATGGTCTCTTCACCGCACTTAGAGCAGAACGCCTCTCGAAGCTCGGGATTCTGATCAGCGGCTGTTGTTGCGACATGCCCGTTAGGACAAACCTGTGCGACCCGATATGTCCCCATTGCGCTCCCTTGTTATTTATGCCGATAGATACGGCGTTGGTCAAATCAAGGGATTGTAAAGCAGCAGCGTGGAAATTGGAGGCATGGATGACACCGGGCGCGGTGCTGATCGGGCTATTCCTTCGTCTCGATGAGCCACCACACGGCACGCGGCAAGGCGCGACCCGTGATGGGGTGAATGTCGGTCAGGTCGGCGCGGGCTGACCAGCCAGAGGGCGGGCGGTAGCCGCGCACGTCGCCTTCGCCGTGCCAGCGGCGGGCGCGTACCGTGCCGGGGGCATAGATCGCCGCCATGCGGGGGCGGCTGGTGGTGTAGGTCATGGGTGTTCTCCTTCCAGCAAAGCGCCCCGGTCGAGGCCGGGGCGCTTGCTTTTGCACGGTCAAGCGGCTAGCGCCACGGAGGGTTCATCTGCTGTTGCCTCGGCATCCTCCGGGGCGTCGTCCTGCTCCTGTGGTTCTGCCTGCGTGGCGTCCGGCCCTTCGGCCTTGAAGATGGCAGGCATCCAGCCCGTGCCGTCTGCCAGCCGCTCGGCTTCGCTGGCAATGTCGGCCTTCTTCAACTTCGCCAGCCGGGTGACGTGCGACGGGGCGAACCGCTCCACGGCTTCCAGAATTGCGGCCTTCGGCACATGCCGGAAATAGCCCTCATTGGTGGGCTTCCACCATGCGGCCATGTCCAGCCTCACGGCCTGCGCGAGTTCTTCGCCCGGCTGCTGCCGTGTGGTGCGGGGTGTCACCACGTCCACCGTGACGGCCACGCATACCGCCAGCAGCCGCACCAGTTCGTCTTGGGACTTCGCCAGCAGCGCGGCGAACAGTTCGGCGCTGTCCTCCGGCAAGGCTTCGCCCGCCACCTGTTGGAACTCGCGCAGCGCGACGGCGGCGGGGGATTCCGGCCAGTCGGGGGCCATGCCTTCCAGCCGGTCTTGCACTTTCAGGCTCACGCCCAGCGGCAAGTCGTGGCCGTGGTAGCCGCCTTGCAGCACCGTTTGCACCATGCCATGCACCAGCGCAGCCAGCGCCACTTGCGGATGCCGTGCCACTTCGATTTGCAGCGCGGCGGTGCGGTGGGCGCTCAACCGTTGCGCCAGCCGGTCGGACATGGCGGCGGTCTTGGGCTGCCCTTCGCTGTCTCCGTCCTCGCCCTCGTCGTCGTTCCCAGCATCCTCGCCGCTGAACCCTTGGCGCAGGCGTTCCAGCGTGCGCAGCGCCTTGGCTTCGGCCTCGCGCAGCAGCCCGCGATAAATCACGGCCTGACCGTTGCGGTCGGTGGTGACGATGGCACCGGCTGCGGCCTTCACGGTCGGGCCGTACTCCTGCAAGCCATCTTCCAGCGCCTGCAACTGCTCGCCCAGGGCTTCGCCTTCTTCCTGCAAGGCATCGGCCTCTTCCTCGTCGTCGGCGTCCAGCGCGTCATCCACGGCTGCGGCCAGTTCGTGCAGCTTGGTTTGCAGCTTCTCGATGCGGGCTGCTTCGCGCTTGGTCGGCTCGCGCCGCTCCCTCGGCGCACGCTGGAAGGCGTGCAGGTCGGCATGGGTCACGGCGGGCGTGGCATCCACCCACGCCCAACCTTCGGCCTTCACCTCGGCGGCGATGCCTGCCAGCTTGTCTTGCGCCAGCCGTTCCAGCAGCGCGGCATCGGTCAGATACACGCCCGCATCGCCTTCCGCGAACAGGTCGCGGCGGATGCCGCCGCCTGCGGTTTCGTAGCTGTCCAGCCCTACGAAGCGCACCAGCGGATGCCGGTAGGCGTCAATTTCCCTTTCGGTGAGGCGGTCGCGCAGCGCGGACGGCTGGCGCTGCCACGTTGGGGCGTCATAGAAGGCGCTTTCCTGCGCGGCGTGGTCGTCGGTGATGGCAAGGGCCATCAACTGGTCGAGCGTCACGGCTTCGGCGCGGTAGTCGGCCAGCAGGCGCGGCGACACGTTCGCCAGCTTCAAGCGGCGCTGCACCACCAGCGGGGACACGCTGAAATCGGCGGCTATGTCCTCGATGGGTCGGCCTTCGGCCACCAGCGCGGCGAATGCCTCGAACTGGTCGGCGGGGTGCATGGCTTCGCGTTGCACGTTCTCGGTGAGGCTGGCCGTGCGGGCGGTGCCATCGGCCACCAGCAGGCAAGGCACGTCCCATTCCTTGCTGATGCGGTGCTTCTTCGCCAGCAGCTTGAGGGCTGCGAGGCGACGGCCACCGGCCACCACTTCGTAATGCTCACCATCGGCGGCGGCAATCACGATGAGGTTTTGCAGCAGGCCGACGCGCTGGATAGATGCGGCCAGTTCGGGGATGGACATGCGCGGGGTCTTGCGCACGTTGCGGCCAGCAGGCCGCGACACCAGCCGCGACAGTGGAACCAGAATCAGGTTCTTGGTCGGGTCGGCGGCTTCCAGCGGGATAACGGCGGCGGTGTTGATGGCGCGGGCTTCGGTTTGGATAACGGCGTTCATGGTGATAACTCCTATCGGTTCAGGGATGCAGCAGCAAAGAAAGCGGCAAGGGCGGCTGCCTGCCCCTGCCGCGTGGGGAATCAGGCTTTCAACTGGCGCAAGCCATCGGCCAGCATCCAGAGGGCGCGATTGAGGCGCACATCGGAATCAATGCCCTGCACGGGGCGGGTCTGCTGGCGGCGTCCGTTGGCGCTGCGCCCGGACAGTCCGCCCTTGGTCAAGTTCTCCTGCGTGCGGTTGAACACGCTCCACAGGTCGGGGCGGCGGTCGTCGAACCGGCGCGGCATCAGGATTTGCGATTCGGTGATGGGCGCGGGCTTGTTGTCGGTGGGGTCGTACTTGAGGGCCAGCGCGGAACGGGCGAACACTTCGGCTTCGGAGTCATGGAGCGTGATCGCGCGCATGGCATCGCGGGAATCCTTCACCCGGTCGAAACCGCGCAAGACTTCATAAGCGCCTTCGATGACATGCCCGGAAACGTCACCTTTGTGGGGCACGCGCACATCGGCCACGGTGTCGCCGCAGACGAGGCCATTGCTGCACACGAACCGGAACATGCCGGCCAGCATCTGATAGCTGCTCGTCCCGTCATGGGAATTGAGCAACACGATTTCATTGGCTTCCGCGCCGTTGATCTGGCTGGCGTGGCGCAGGCGCAGCATGTGTTTGGTGTGCTCGCGCTTGCCTTCGTCGCGCACACGGGTCTGCGTCACCATGAAAGGCTGGAAACCTTCTTTGCGAAGCTCGGCCAGCACGGCGGCGGTGGGGATATAGGCGTACCGCTGCGAACGGCTTTCGTGCGGCGCGTCCGCGAAGATGGACGGCGCTACGCGGTAAATCTGGTCATCGGTCAGCGGGTAGTCGCTGCGCAGCGAGGGGGAGCGGGAAGCGAATTGGGATGCGAGTTGCATGGTCTTTCTCCTGACGAAAAGGGTTTGCTGTTCAAACCGCACACCGGATTCCTAGATTCGGAGCCCAGCCTTTCGGCTGTTCGGTGCGGTTGGCACGAGGAACCCGGTTGGCCCTGTTGCCACCGTCTTTCCTGAGTTCATCGCCCGCGGCCAAAGGAGCGCGCGGACGGGGGCCGTCAAGGAAACAAGCGCAGGGTTGGTGCGGCCCGCAGGCGCAGCCGAGGACACGGCCCTGCGCGCCTTGACGGCACGCGGGAGCGAGCTACGGTCGCGGACAAGGTGATGAAGTCAGGAGAGACGGCTGGACATGGCAACGGCCGTCCCTGTGTGCCGAACCGCACGCAAGCGAAGCGCGCAGGCCCGAAGCTGGAAGCCGGGCCGTAGGCGTCAGCGATGGAAGCCCGAAGGGGGCGAGACTCGCGCAGCGAGGCTCGATGCGCAGCACGACAGCGCGACCGGCCATGTTTCTTGGCCGGGGACGCCCATGCAATCAACGATGGACAGCATGGGGGTGGATGCCCTGGATGAAATGCCGCTGGTGCGTGGGGGGGGGCGCGCCGGCACAGCCGGGGCGGCGGTATTGAGGGGCGCCAAGCGTAGCGCGGCGGGGATGGCCGCATGGCCTTCCCCTGGAGCGCAAGCGAAGCGCGCAGCGCCGCAGGCGCGAAGGCATCGGCACCGGGCGCAGCAGAAAAAAAGGCGCGTCGTCCCGAAGGACAACGCGCCGGATGGTGGTCGTGCGATCAGTGCGCAGTCATCGCCTGCAACTGCTCGATCACGCCGAGTTCGACGAACACGCACGGCTGCTTGTCCGCGATCGGCACGTTGAACACGCGAGTGAACACCTCGCGTTTCAGGTGCGCCAAACGCCCCGTCCGGTACGCCTGTTCGGGGCTTCATGCGATCAGCGCCGGACGGCGAGCTGCTACGCTGCGGGTCGCATTCGACCAAGGCGACAAAGCCATCGTCGGACAGCTTCTGGTGTTCGGGGCACAAGCCCCAATCTGTCGCCGTGTGGCGCTCCATGCTCGCGCGCAGGCGCTTGTCCAGCAGGATCGCGCCGGTGTCGAAGCGAGCGCCGCAGACCAGGCAAACGTGTTGTTCGAGGGAAGCGTGCGATTTGTCGTTCATGACGCTCTCCGGTTGCACGGGCGGAATTGCCCGGAACCGTCGCCAGCACGGCGCAGCGCAAGCCGTCAGGGGTCAAGGACGGCCACGGGCCGCAAGCGTGCTCGCACGCGCAGCCCTTGACGGCGAAAACGCCGTGGTACGGTGAAGGGGGCAGCAAGACCGCCCAGCCCTCTCCAACGAAGGCACAACCGGCAAACGAAGCGCGCAGGCCCGCGAGGGCCGAAGGCGTCAGCGATGCGGAAGGCTGGCGAACGCCAGTCCCGTCAGGGATGAGCGGATAGCGAACCTGGAGCAGCGCAATCCGCGGAAGCGGAGACGCACAGAGTTTCCCTTCCGCCTATCCATTTGCGAATAAAATGCTTGTACCCTATCGGAAGCAAAGTATTTAACGCACCGCATTAGGTAGAAAATTACATTCCCATAATTGAGCAGGAGCTTAGTCGAACATCCCATGTCGTCATCTCTCGATTCTGCCGCCCGCGCATCCGCTAATCGGATCAGTCATTTCATTGAGGTACATCGGGGCCATCCCCAGGTATCTCTCTACGATCACATTAAAAGGCAACGCAGCGAAAGAGCCGCCCGCGCGAGTTTGCTCAAACTGGTTTATCTCGACACGAACGCATGGAAGTGCGTGTCGGACTTTCGGCGGAACAAAACGAGTCTCACGCCCGCAATGAAGGCGTTTGGGGCAACCATTGAACGGGCTGTTCAAACGGGGCAAATCGCGTTTCCCATCGGTGTCCCGACGTACTTCGAGCTGGACTCGATGACTGACCCGGCGACACGAGAAACGCTTACCCGACTGGTTGATGAGCTATCCCAAGGGTTCTGGGTAATGCCCCCCGCAAACCGGCGCTGGGAGAAGTAGAATTTTCTCGTTAAGAGGGAGTTCTGCAGATGAAGAAGTC
>NZ_CABPSL010000023.1 GCF_902459665.1 Pandoraea cepalis
TAGGCTTACTGATAGACACAAGACTATCCGTTATTTTAAGAGAGTCCTTGTGTCCTCAGATACGTGGGGCCGCTCCATTGAACCTAATACGCTTTCACGGGGACGAAACAGTATCGGTGGACCCCGTGATTTGTCAAAAGGCGGTGACCGATGAAATTCAAGACTCTACTTTGGTTTTTTTTACAGGGAGAACGCGCAGTGCGTCCGCCGTTTTGAAAGACCAATCGGAAGCGATGCGGCAGGCCGATCGCCGTAAGCTCATGCGCCGCATGGTGCAACTGGCTTTTGAACTCAAGTCGGAACTTGAAGCCGGCAGACTTGATAACTTCGGCGCAATTCTCGACGAAAATTGGAGGCTGAAGGCCCAATTGGCGAGCGGTATTACCGATCCACAAATCGATGATTGGTATCAAAGGGCGATGCGTAATGGTGCCAAGGGGGGGAAGCTGCTTGGTGCTGGTAACGGTGGTTTTTTGATGTTTTTTGCGCCGCAAGAACGGCATGCCGATATCAAAAATTCTCTTGCCGAACTCGAGCCCGTGGAGTTTCGTTTTGACCGAAACGGATCACAAATTGTTTTCTATCAACCGCAGTGAAGGTATTTTATGAACAAGATGATTGAGTTTTCGGTTTCGAATTACTTTAATGCACATGCCAACCTAGTGCGGAAAATGGATTTATCGCAATTCCAAGCCGGAATTGACGTGATTCGAGATACATTCAACGCTGGGAAGAAAATTATCACCTGTGGTAATGGCGGGAGCGCTTCGACGGCGTCGCATTACATTACCGATTGGAACAAGATGGTGAATTTGGCAACGGGGAAGAAATTTCGCGGCGTATCCTTGTGCGACAACATTGGACTAATTACTGCATACGGTAATGATTTATCCTATGAGGATGTGTTCAGTGGTCA
Source organism: Pandoraea cepalis (assembly GCF_902459665.1). Classification (GTDB taxonomy): domain Bacteria; phylum Pseudomonadota; class Gammaproteobacteria; order Burkholderiales; family Burkholderiaceae; genus Pandoraea; species Pandoraea cepalis. The sequence goes on from NZ_CABPSL010000023.1 coordinate 917, forward strand.
ACTGGCAGCGCTTGCCGATGAGGGTGACCTTTTGGTGGCCATTAGCGGTAGCGGAAATTCGCCGAACATCGTCAAGGCAGTTGAGTATGCCAACAATAATGGCATTAATACGCTCGCTGTAATTGGATACGACGGAGGAAAAGTGAAAGCACTTGCGAAGTACCATGTACATGTGCCGTCGTTCGATATGCAACTTTGTGAAGATGTGCACCTCATGTTCGGTCACATGGTCATGAAGACACTTTGTGGTTCGAGTATCAAAGAGTGAGTTTGTTCGGGCTCGAACAGAAATTCGCGGAGTTGCGCGCGCGGCTGAATCCGTGCGTCGCGGCTCCAAATGCGGATGCGCCAAGCGAAGGACTTGGGGAGCCAACTCTTCGTTTGACGCCCAGGTATGTATGAAATCGCTATAAATGATCGGTTCACTGCTTTGCGCGTTGAATGATGGTTCAGAGTTTTCGAGCAGCGGATCGATGCAGAGATTTCGATCTGATAACTTTCATATGAAGCTTAGCTGACTTAGCATCCATAACAAAATTTACCGCGCCTATTCCGGGCGTGCGGTACTGAGCCAAAGCAAAATTCGAGGTCAGATCCCTCACGGACCATCGCTCTCAAACGATCAGGGGGCAAGAAAACCGATTGTTGGATCACCTCACCATCCGAGGATTATTCGAATGGATAAAATACTATCGGTTGTTTGCGCATACTTTCCCGATAATAATCGCTTGTCGTCGCTGGTTTCTGCTTTAATGAGTGCTGGCGATGTGGTTGTTGTCAACAACGGTGGTCCGATCGATTTCGATCTTCCATCCGGCGGAAATCGCGTTTCCGTTCTGGATTCGGGGCGAAATTTGGGGACCCTCGCGTCCTATAACTTGGTCATCTCCCAGCAGCCTGGGTATAGCTACTATTGGTTATGGGATCAGGATAGCGTGATTTCGAAGGAAGATGTTGATAAATTCGTCAATCGGGCAAAGCGTTGTTTTGATGATAATGAAGATACTGTTTGTGTAACGGTTTTCGATAAAAAAAACTATATTTCGCCTCTTAAGCGTGAACTTGTTCTGACTAAAGCGTCAACGTCGTTGATGTCGAAGGCGCGCGTCGAAAAACTGCTGTCTGATTGGTTTGATGAGAAGCTATTCATGGATTACGGCGATTGGGATTTTTCATATCGCTTGTTCAAGGCGGGAGGGAAAGTAGGCCAACTTGATGATATTCATATTGGACATCAGCTAGGTGATCCGGAAAAGACCATATTCGGGTCGATAAATCGATCCTCGTCGATGAGGCTTCATATGCAGGGTATTAATACCGCATATCTAATAAAAAAACATGGAGTCATGAATTTTCTGGTATTTTTGCTGATGATTCGACTATTTATTGTGCCAATGAAAAATTTCTTATTCAATGAACCTTTAAAAAGAAATAAATTTTTCTTTTCAGGGTTTTTCTTTGGGGTTAATGGTGGGCTTAGCTCTGATTACTCGAGCAGCGTGAACAAGACAATGAAATGAACGTTCTGGTTGCTGGTGGAGGGCGGGGCGGTCTCAAGAGTCAAGTGCAACGTTGAGCCAATCCAGCCGCTCCCAATTCCTTGGCCACTGCTTCCTCGGGCGTGTCCCAGCCGAGCGTCTGACGCGGGCGCCCATTGAGCAATTTGGTAATGTCGTTGAACTGGATCTGGCTGACGCTTGAGAGATCCATGCCCTTTGGCAAGAACTGACGCAGCAAGCCGTTGGTGTTCTCGTTGCTGCCGCGCTGCCAGGGCGCGTACGGATCGGCAAACCAGATATCAAGATTCAATCGGTTGGACAGTTCGACATGACAGGTCATTTCCGTGCCTCGATCGTACGTCAGGCTCTCACGCAGAAACGCCGGCAGCTTCTTCATCTGGCGTGTGAAGCCCTCCAGCGCATCCTGAGCCTTGCAGCCGCCCATGCGGCACAGCACCACGAAACGCGTCTTACGCTCCACCAGTGTTCCCACACAGGAGCGATTAAAAGCACCTTTGATGAGGTCGCCCTCCCAATGCCCAGGCCACTGCCGCAGTTCGATCTGCTCGGGCCGATACATGATGCGCAAATCCTCGGGCACGAAACTGCGCTGAGCAAGGCTCGTACGCCGACGCCCGCGCGCAGGCTTTTCCTGGCGCAAGGCGTCGATCATCGCCTGCTTGAGCCCGCCGCGCGGATGCGCATAGATCGCGGCGTAAATCGTTTCGTGGCTGATGCGTTGGTCGGGGTCGTGGGGATACATCCGACGAAGTCCGGCAGCAATCTGCTGCGGCGACCAGCGCCAGTAGACCAGCCGGTTATGTACATGCTGATAAAGCGGGCTGCCGGAAATCAATTTTCGCCGACGCACGCAGTGCTCACGCCGCGTCCGGTATGCCCAAGCCGCGTGCGTGGCGTCATAGTGGGCCGACGCCGTCTCGCAGTTGCGCTTGAGTTCCCGTGTCACCGTCGAAGTCGCACGCCCAAGCATCCGCGCAATCGCCATCGCGCTCGTGTCCTTCGTATGTTCAATCATGATTACCGCGCGTTCCTCCGCGCTCAAATGCCTGTAGTTCTTCTTCATCGCAACACCCTACATCATTCGCGGTGTTGCACTTGAAACTGGAGACTAAGCAGTCTCGGAATTGCGGCATTAACCAGTACAAGATTTTGGCCGTACCCCCGCGTACTTGACTTGACACTTTGGCAAGCCGAGCTAGCCTTAATGTCATGTGTCAAGAATGACGGCTGTGGCGAAAATAGGACAAGGAGGTCGCCATGATGAGCCATATGGCGGTTGCCCCGGCGCCGGTAACCCTCAATCACTGACCGGTTGCGCGAGCCATGTCCCTCCCCATCCTCCTAACCGTCCTGGTTGCCGCCACCCTGGCCTTCCATTTCTGGAGCCCGTGGTGGCAGACGCCGCTGGCGTCTAACTGGCGCCAGATGGACGACACCCTCACGATTACACTGGTCATCACCGGCGTGGCCTTTGTCGCGGTCAATCTCTTCGTTGCCTGGGCGATCTACCGTTACCGCCACCGCGACGGGCACCGCGCTGCTTACGAACCGCATAACCGGCGTCTCGAAGCCTGGCTCATCGGTATCACGACCATTGGCATAGCCGCTATGCTCGCGCCTGGCCTATTCGTCTATGCCAAGCTGATCAATCCCCCCGCTAATGCCCATGTCGTCGAAGTCGTCGGACAGCAGTGGCAATGGCGTTTCCGCCTGCCGGGTCCCGACGGACGGCTCGGCAGTTCCGATCCGAGCTATGTCACCGCCGACAACCCGCTCGGCCTGAACCCCAAGGATCCCGCGAATCAGGACAACCGTATCGTCGACGCCCCCGAACTGCATTTGCTCGTCGGCCAGCCAGTGAAATTGCTGCTGCGCGCCAAAGACGTCCTTCATGACTTCTACGTCCCGCCCTTCCGCACGCGCATGAACATGGTGCCGGGCATGGTCACGCAGATGTGGCTCACTCCCACGCGAATCGGGCGCTTCGACATCCTCTGTGCACAGCTTTGTGGCGTCGGCCATGCCAACATGCGCGGCGTCGTTGTCGTTGACGGCAAGCCCGCCTACGACGCCTGGGTGGCCACACTCCCCACCTTTGCTGCACTGCAAGCGCAACATGCCGGGGCGGCGACGTCTGACCCGCTCGCGGCGAAAGGCAAATTGCTGGCGCAGGCGAAGGGCTGTGCCGCGTGCCACACGGTCGACGGCTCGCCCGGCGTCGGGCCGACCTGGAAAGGTCTGTACGGCACGACGCAGACGTTTCAGGATGGCAGTTCGGCGCACGTCGACGACGCGTACCTGGCGACCTTCATCCGCAATCCGACCGCACGCGTGCCCAAGGGCTTCGCGCCAATCATGCCCAAGCTCGATCTCACTGACGACGAGCTAAAGGCGCTCATCGCGTACATCCGGACGCTGGGTGCCGCGCACCCCCCGGAGGCCGCCCCTTCACCGCCGGCAAAGCCTGCGCCCGCCGCTGCCATGCACGCGCTTCTCCAACCGGTAGCGTTGGGCCTGACGACCCAATCGGCTCGCGCTCAGCCCGCGGTACAACTCGCCCAAAACTCGTTGCTTACACCGCGTCCGCCCGCGCAGTACGCGCCGCTGACGCCATCCGGTCCGTCAAGCTCAAGCTCGCAGCCGCCGTCTCAGCCGGCACGCCGGTCGTGGCAAGCGCCGGGGCTACCGTTGCAGAACGACCCGAACACGACGTTGCCGCCGCTGGCCATCCCGCCGGCACAGCCCGTCAATCCGCCGTCGGGGCCCGCGCAGCCGCGCGTGCCGATGATTCGCCCCGCGCCTTAGCGCGGCCTCGGATTTTGTAGACGCATACTCGCGGACGCATCACCACGGAAACATCGGAAAAAGCACCGCAAAGTCAGCGCCGCGGCGCAAGACGGCACAGCAGGGGACAGCAGGGGGCAACACGACGCGAGACAGCACGAGATACCTCGACATAGCGCGGCACCGTGCGACATAGCACGACGCAGAACGACATAGCGCGAGACGTCACAAGACAACACAACACGAGAAAACACGACTCAAATCAGCGGCAGAACCCACAGGGAGACAAGTCATGACCGGCGACTCCGACAGTTCCGACAGTGCAGCCCACGCCGGTGGGTACCACGGCGCCCCGCACAGCTTCTGGACGAAGTACGTCTGGAGCCAGGACCACAAGGTCATTGCGGTGCAATACGCGTGCACGGCCATCGCCGTGGGACTCGTCGGGCTCGTCCTCTCGAACCTCATGCGCATGCAACTGGGGTTCCCGGGCAAGTTCTCCTTCATCGACGCCAACCACTACTACCAGTACGTCACCATGCACGGCATGATCATGGTGATCTACCTGCTCACGGCACTCTTCCTCGGCGGCTTCGGTAACTACCTCATCCCGCTGATGGTCGGGGCGCGCGACATGGTCTTCCCGTTCCTGAACATGCTCAGTTACTGGGTCTACCTGCTCGCCGTCATCGTGCTGATGGTGAGCTTCTTCGTGCCCGGAGGCCCGACCGGCGCGGGCTGGACGCTCTACCCCCCGCAAGCGATTCTCCCCGGCACGCCGGGCACCGAGTGGGGCATCGTGCTGATGCTCGTCTCGTTGGCGATCTTCATCGTGGCCGCCACGATGGGCGGCCTCAATTACGTCACCACCGTGCTGCAAGCCCGCGCCGAAGGCATGACATTGCTGCGCATGCCGCTCACGGTCTGGGGCATCGTGATGGCCACGGTGCTCGCGTTGCTGGCGTTCCCGGCGCTGTTCGTCTCCGCCGTCATGATGCTGCTCGACAAGACCCTGCACACGAGCTTCTTCATGCCGGCTATCGTGTCGATGGGCCAACCACTCGACTATCGCGGCGGCAGCCCGCTGCTGTTCCAGCACCTGTTCTGGTTCTTCGGTCACCCCGAGGTGTACATCGTTGCGCTGCCCGCCTTCGGCATCGTCTCCGATCTCATCAGTGTGCACGCACGCAAGAACATCTTCGGCTACCGCATGATGGTCTGGGCGATCCTCGCCATCGGCGGGCTTTCCGTCGTCGTCTGGGCGCACCACATGTTCATCAGCGGCATGAATCCGTACTTCGGATTCTTCTTCGCCACGACCACCCTCATCATCGCCATCCCTACCGCGATCAAGGTCTACAACTGGGTGCTCACGCTGTGGCGCGGTGACATCCATCTGACCGTGCCGATGCTGTTCGCCATCGGCTTCATCAGCACCTTCGTGATCGGCGGCCTCACCGGACTCTTCCTCGGCAACGTCAGCGTCGACATGCCGCTGTCGAATACCTACTTCGTGGTCGCGCACTTCCACATGGTGATGGGCGTGTCGCCGCTGCTGGTGATCTTCGGCGGCATCTACCACTGGTATCCGCTCATCACCGGCAGACGGATGAACGACCGCCTCGGCCAATGGCATTTCTGGATCACGTTCCTCGGCACCTACGCGATCTTCTTTCCGATGCACTACCTCGGCATTCTCGGCATGCCGCGCCGCTACTACGAGTTCAAGGGCTACAGTTTCATCCCCGAGTCGGCACACACGATGAATGCCTATATCTCGATAGCGGCGTTCATCGTGGCCGCCGGGCAATTGCTGTTCCTGTTCAACCTCGCCTGGAGCGTGCGGCACGGCAAGCCGGCCGGCGCGAATCCGTGGCGTGCGGCGTCGCTCGAATGGCAAACGCCGGACGTGCCCCCTGTGCATGGTAACTGGGGGCCGATTGCGCCCGTGGTCTATCGCTGGCCTTATGAATACAGCGTGCCGGGCGACATCGACGACGTCGTGCCGCAGAACCTCGCCCCAGATCCACGACGCCCCGCCACGCTCGTACAGGGCGACTCGGCGGCGCTGCACCGTCGCGACACGCCGCCGCCGCCACCGCGCAAGACGCCCAAGTCACCCAAGTCACCCAAGTCACCCAAGGGAGCCGCACCATGAAGCCCGCTCCGTCATGGCCGTCCCCGCCATCGGGGGGCGTGCCCATCGCTCAGCCGCAGCGTCGCGCGGCGTCGCAGGTCGCGCTCTGGTGGCTCATGGGTGTGATCGGCATGCTGTTCGCGCTGATGCTCGTGGCGTATGTGATGCGCATGAGTCTCGGCGACTGGCGTCCGCTACCGTCGATCAACACACTGTGGATCAACACGGGGATGCTGGCCGCCGCATGCCTCGTGATGCAGTCGTCGGTCTGGCAAGCTCGACGCGGAGAGTTGCGACGCTCACGTCGGGACTGGGCGCTGGCGGGCGGGTTCGCGCTCGCGTTCGTCATCGGGCAGCTTTGGGTGTGGCACGACCTGACGCTGCGTCACTTCGGTGTGGCCGGCAATCCCGCCAACAGCTTCTTCTACCTGCTCACCGGGTTGCACGCGCTGCATCTGCTCGGGGGCGGGGTGGCGTGGGCGTGTCTCGCGTCGCGTCGGCTCGCCCATGCCGCGCGTGCACGACGCCTGTCGTTGACCGCGCAGTACTGGCACTTCCTTTTCGTGCTCTGGATCGTGCTGTTCGCGGCCATCGTCAATCTCACGCCGGAGATCGCGCAGCGACTGTGCGGCACTGCCGCCGTCGGTTCGTAACGCGCCGAGGAGCGACATCGTGAATACGCCTTCGTCTGCATCGTCCTCGTCGACCGAATTACCCGCCGGCTGGCGCGGCGTCGTCACCGATTGGTCGGGAGATCGCGCCGCGTTCCACGTGCCATGGGGCAAGGCGATGATGTGGATCTTCCTGCTCTCGGACACGTTCGTGTTCAGCAGCTTCCTCATCGGCTACATGACGGTGCGCATCTCGACGACCGCCCCCTGGCCAAATCCGGCGGAGATATTCGCGCTCAATGTGAACGGCCATCCGGTGCCGCTGCTGCTCATCGCCATCATGACGTTCACGCTCATCACCAGCAGCGGCACCATGGCGATGGCGGTGAACTACGCCTACCGGCGCGATCGCGACAAGACGGCCGCCTGCATTCTCGCCACGGCCTATTTCGGCATGGCGTTCGTCGGCATGCAAGCATTCGAGTGGACCAACCTGATCGTGCACGAAGGCATCCGGCCCTGGGGCAATGCGATGGGCGCAGCGCAGTTCGGTGCGTGCTTCTTCATGATCACGGGCTTTCACGGGCTGCACGTGAGTGCGGGCGTCATCTATCTGCTCACGGTGATGCGCAAGGTGCTCAACGGCACACTCGAACGGCGCGGCAACTACCAGCTCGTCGAGATCGCGGGCCTTTACTGGCACTTCGTCGATCTCGTCTGGGTGTTCATCTTTGCGCTGTTTTATCTCTGGTAGGAGGAGCGATGGAATCCTCTGCGACATCCGCACCGCAAGCGTCTGGCGCCAGCGGCGAACACTCGGGCCAGCAGCATTCGGTCAGCCTCTATCTCAAGGTGTGGGGGCTGTTGTTCGTGCTCTCGACGCTGTCGTATCTCGTCGACTACGCCGATCTGCAGGGCTATTTGCGATGGGGGCTGATTCTCGCGCTGATGGTGGCCAAGGCCGGCCTGATCGTGGCGGTGTTCATGCACATGCGCTGGGAGCGGCTCGCACTCGTCTACGCGATCCTGATTCCGCCGCTCGCGTTGCTTGTGCTGATGGCCCTCATGGCCGCGGAAGCCGACTACACGTTCCTCACGCGGCTGGCGCATTTTCGGTAGATCGCACCGAGCGCCCGCCGCGACGCCTCACAACAATTCCACCAGCCGCCGGTCGCTCTTGCGGCAGTATTCCGAGCACGCCGTGCGCGCGGCCGTGGCCGCCCCATGCACGAAGAGCGGCGCGTCGGCGCGTCGCGACATCGACACCACGATGGACGGCGGCGCCGGCTGCAACGGCAGCTCCGCGACTTCACCGCTCGCAATCAGATCGTCGACAAACAGACGCGGAATCGCCGCGACACCAAACCCGTCTCTCACCAGCTGCACGATCACGGCAATCGACGGCGACCCGGTGATGCGCGTCTCCGAGAGCGGCACGCCGTGCACGCCCGCCAGTTTCGCCACGATGTCCTCCAGCGCCCGGTGCGGCGCCGTGCCGCGCCCGTAGGTCAGGATCGGATGCTGCAGCACCTGCTTCGCGAGCCCGCTGCGCGTGTTCGGAAACATGCCCGTGCGCGCGATCCAGTGCACCGGATAGTTGGCGAGCGCATCGCACACCACGCTGCTGTCGTCGCTGCCCTCCACGCGGATGATGAGATCGAGCTCGTCCGCGATCAGGCGGCGCTGCAACTGCACCGAGACGTCCACCGTCAACTCGACTTCCAGCGAGGGATAGTCGGCCGCCAGGCGTCGCAGATAGTGCGGCAGCCAGCTATGCACGACGGTCTCGATCACGCCGAGACGCAACCGTCCGCGCAAGGTGCTTTCGCCCGATGCCGCCGTCTGCAGACGGCGCGCCGCCTCCACCACCGCCTTGGCATAGCCCAGCAGGTATTCGCCGTTGGGTGTGAGACGAAATTCGCGACTGTCGCGATCGACCAGCACGGTTTTCAGCTCCTCCTCGAGCGCCTTGAGCCGCTGTGAGATCGCCGCCGGCGTGGCGTGCAGTGCCGCGGCCGTCGCACGGAAGTTGCGCAGCTTGGCCAGCGTGACGAACGTTTCGAGAAATCGCGTGTTCATGGGACTCGGCGGGTCGGGAGCGTGCCCAAAATTTGACCTCGGATCGGAGAAGAAAAAAACAACGAACCTCGGGAAAACCCGTGACGTTGTTAAGAAATTCTATACGGCAGCGCGTAGAAAAACTCGTTAGCGACAACTTTTTTTTCTTTCTATGCTTCAGCCATCCGATGCCACCGATGCATCCCCCTCAATGCTGGAGCTGTCATGAACCATCCCGCCGTGCTCGACGACCTCGCCTCGCAACGCGACGCCATCACGCCCTTCGCCTTCCGTCAGGCCGTGCGCAGCGGTCAGTTCCGCAAGCCGACCGCCGGGTACTGCGGCGACTTCGCGCAAGCCAACCTCGCGATTCTGCCGGACGCTCACGCACACGACTTCCTGCGCTTCTGCCAAAGTAATCCGAAGGCGTGCCCGCTGCTGGGCGTGGGCGAGCCAGGGCAATGGCACGTGCCGGCGCTGGGTCGCGAGGTGGATATCCGCACCGACGTGCCGGGTTACAACGTCTACCGCGACGGCAAGCTCGCCGAACAGGTCGATCACCTGGCCGAAGTCTGGCAGGACGACTTCGTCGTCTTCGCCATCGGCTGCTCGTTCTCCTTTGAGGGCATGCTGGCGCAGGCGGGCATTGGGTTGCGTCACGTGGAAGAGGGACGCAACGTGCCGATGTATCGAACCAATATCGCCAATCAGCGCGCCGGAAAGTTCGGTGGCGAGCTGGTCGTGTCGATGCGCCCGATGAAGGGGGCCGACGCCATTCGCGCTGTGCAGATCACGAGCCGGTTCCCCGGCGTGCACGGCGCGCCGATCCATATCGGTGACCCGGCGGCGCTCGGCATCGCGGATTTGAATAAGCCGGAGTTTGGCGACGCCGTCACCATTCGCGACGGCGAGCTGCCTGTCTACTGGGCCTGTGGCGTGACGCCGCAGACCGCAATCATGGAGGCCAGGCTGCCAGTCGCCATCGCGCACCGGCCGGGCTACATGCTGATGACGGATATCCCGAACGCGTCGCTCGCCGTTTTCTGATCGCGCGCGACGTGCATTGCACGGCACCCGGGCATCACGGCAATACCGGCCAGCGACGCATGACCTGAAGCACCCCGCAAATTTCACGCAAGCAGCACGCATCACTGAAGCTTTACCCGAGCACCAAGCACGACAGAAACACCGCGCCATGACGGGAGGCGGCAGGGGAACGATCGCCTGCCGGTGACCGCACACGCCCATCGGAGAGCGCGGCCCGAGGGCACATCACACGGCAAGTCACGACATCACCGGAGCCTTTTTTCTCATGGAAAGCAAAACCCCTCTCGCGCCCCCGGCGGCGGCAGTCTCCGCCGGCACGTTGGATACGTCTGACAAAGGCGGCAGCCTGTTCGGCTGGTACGGCGACGCCACCCCGCGCCAAAAGCGTGCCTTCTGGAGCTGCAAGGTCGGTTACATGCTCGACGGCATGGACACCCAGATGCTGAGCTTCGTCATTCCGACGCTGGTCGCGACGTGGGGCATCAGCCTTGCCGACGCGGGCTTCATCGGCACGCTCACGCTGCTCGCCTCGGCGCTTGGCGGCTGGGCGGCCGGCATTCTGTCGGATCGCATCGGTCGTGTGCGCACACTGCAGCTCACCGTGCTGTGGTTCGCCGTCTTCACCGGGCTGTGCGGACTCGCGCAGAACTACCATCAACTGCTCGCCGCGCGTGCGCTCATGGGCTTCGGTTTCGGCGGCGAATGGACGGCCGGCGCCGTGCTCATCGGTGAAGTGATGCGCGCCCGCGACCGTGGCAAGGCCGTGGGGCTCGTGCAGTCCGGCTGGGCCATCGGCTGGGGCCTGACGGCCATTCTCTACTCGGTGCTGTTCTCGCTGTTCCCCGCCGAAATGGCCTGGCGCGGACTGTTCCTGATCGGCCTGCTGCCCGCGCTGCTCGTGCTTTTCATTCGTCGCTACGTGCAGGAGCCGGAGGTCTATCAGAAGGAGAAGGCCAAGCAGACGTCGGACGACGCGCCCGGCCTGGCGGCCATCTTCAGCCCGGCATTGCTCTCGACGACGATTCGCGCCGCCCTGTTGACCACCGGCGCACAAGGCGGCTACTACGCCATCACGACGTGGCTGCCCACGTACCTGAAGACGGAGCGCCATCTCACGGTGATGGGCACCGGCGGCTACCTCGCCATGATCATCTTCGGCTCGTGGGTCGGCTATCTGGTCAGCTCGTATCTGACGGACCGGCTCGGCCGCAAGCCGAACTTCATTCTGTTCGCCGTGGGCTCGATGGTGATCGCGTTCTCGTACACGTCGTTGCCGCTGACCGATAGCGCCATGTTCTGGCTCGGCTTCCCCCTCGGTTTCTTCGCCTCGGGCATCTTCAGCGGCATGGGCGCATTCCTGACCGAGTTGTTCCCGACCCGCGTGCGCGGTTCCGGCCAGGGCTTCTGCTACAACGTCGGCCGTGCCGTGGGCGCCCTGTTCCCGTTCCTGATCGGCATGCTCTCGAAGCAATACGGCCTGGGCACGACCATCGGGATCTTCGCCGGCGTGGCCTACGGCGTGCTGATTCTCGCGGCGCTCACGCTGCCCGAGACGCGTGGCCGTGATCTCGATTCGCTCGAGGCGCACACGCAGTGACACGCGACACCCTGTGCCAATGAAATACCGCGGCAGCCGTCGCTGCCGCGTCCGATGACTTCTCTTTAATTCTCCCGGTAGCGAGATTTGCGAGTGTGTGGCGCGGCGGACGACATCGGCCGCGTCACACGCCGGGACACGCGCGCCCTGCGCCAACACAGCATGACGGCGGTGCCCCCGCACCGTCGCCCTGTCGATTCACGTTTGACCATTGCTTTGCGAGTGACCCCATGACGAACGCCCTCACGCCCTCCGCCCAAAACCGCGCCCCTGCGCACCAGACCGCTTCACGCTGGCAGTTCTGGATCGACCGAGGCGGCACCTTCACCGACATCGTGGCGCGCCGCCCGGACGGCACGCTCGTCACGCACAAGCTGCTCTCCGAGAACCCCGAGCAATATCGCGACGCCGCCGTGGCCGGCATTCGTCACCTGCTGGACCTCGCGCCGGGCGAGCCGATCACGCCCGAGCGGGTCGAGATGGTGAAAATGGGAACCACCGTGGCCACCAACGCGCTGCTCGAACGCAAGGGCGAGCCGCTCGCGCTCGTGACGACGCAAGGGTTTCGCGACGCGCTGCGCATCGCCTATCAGAACCGCCCGCGCCTGTTCGATCTCGATATCGCATTGCCGGAGGCGCTGTATGCGGAGGTCGTCGAGATCGACGAACGTGTCGGTGCGCATGGTGAAGTCGTGCGCGTACTCGATGCCGAGGCGCCGCGCCGCGCACTGGAAGCGGTCTACGCCAAGGGGATCCGCGCACTCGCCATCGTGCTGATGCATGGCTATCGTTATCAGGCCCACGAAAAGGCGCTGGCGACGATGGCGCGCGAGCTGGGCTTCTCGCAAGTGTCCGTCTCGCACGAAGTCTCGCCGCTCATGAAGCTCGTCTCGCGCGGCGACACGACCGTCGTCGACGCGTATCTGTCGCCGATCCTGCGACGCTACGTCGAGCAAGTCGCGCAGGAAATGCCGGGCGTCAATCTGCAGTTCATGCAGAGTAGCGGCGGCCTCACCCGTGCCGACAACTTCCAGGGCAAGGACGCCATTCTGTCCGGCCCGGCTGGCGGCATCGTCGGGATGGTGCGCGCGTCGAGCGCGGCCGGCTTCGAGCGGGTGATCGGTTTCGACATGGGCGGCACGTCGACCGACGTCTCGCATTACCACGGCGAGTTCGAGCGTGTGTTCGAAACGCAAGTCGCCGGGGTGCGCATGCGCGCGCCGATGATGAGCATCCACACGGTGGCCGCGGGTGGCGGGTCGGTGTTGTCGTTCGACGGCACGCGTCTGCGCGTGGGGCCGGATTCGGCCGGCGCCAATCCGGGCCCGGCGGCGTATCGACGCGGCGGCCCGCTCACGGTCACCGACTGCAACGTCATGCTCGGCAAGATTCAGCCCGCGCATTTCCCGAAGGTGTTCGGCCCGCACGCCAACGAGCCGCTCGACCGCGATGTCGTGGTGGCGAAGTTCACCGCAATGGCCGCGGAGATCGAGCAGGCGACCGGCCGCCGTCAGACGCCCGAAGCGCTCGCCGAAGGCTTCCTCGAAATCGCGATCGGCAGCATGGCCAACGCCATCAAGAAGATCTCGGTGCAGCGCGGTCACGACGTGAGCCGCTACGTGCTGACGACGTTCGGCGGGGCGGGCGGTCAGCACGCCTGCGGCGTTGCCGATGCGCTCGGCATGACGAAGGTCTTCGCGCATCCGCTCGCCGGGGTGCTCTCGGCCTATGGCATGGGCCTCGCGGATCAGACGGCGATGCGTGAGCGCATGATCGAAGCGCCGCTATCAGACGACGGTCTGGCGGCGCTGGAAGACGCGCTTGACGGGCTCGCCGACGACGCAGTGAATGTCCTGCTCTCGCAGGGCGTGCCGCCGTCGCGCATCGACACGGTGCGTCGGGTTCATGTGCGTTACGCGGGCACCGATTCGGCGCTGGCGGTGCCGTTCGGTAACGTCGCACAAATGCGCGCGGCCTTCGAAGCCGCCTATCGTCAGCGCTATTCGTTCCTGATGGACGGCGCGGCGCTGATCGTCGAGGTGGCGTCGGTCGAAGCCATCGGCCGCTCGGACGCCCCCGTCGACATCGCTTCGCTCGATGCCCGCACGTCGGGCGCACCGCAGGCGGTCGATGGCGTGAAGCTCTACGCCGGTGGCGCTTGGCACGAGGCGGCGCTGTTTGCCCGCGATACGCTGCTCGCGGGTGACACCATCGATGGGCCCGCCATCGTTGCCGAGAAGAGCGGCACGACGGTAATCGAGCCCGGCTGGCAGGCGCAGATGAGCGCGCAGGGCAACCTCGTGCTGGCGCGCGTGGTGCCGCGCGCCACGCAACGCGATGCCGCTGACCGGGACACGCAAGCCGATCCGGTGCGTCTGGAGATCTTCAACAATCTCTTCATGTCGATTGCCGAACAGATGGGGCTGCGCCTGCAGAACACGGCGTATTCGGTGAACATCAAGGAGCGTCTGGATTTCTCGTGCGCACTGTTCGACCGTGACGGCAACCTCATCGCCAACGCGCCGCATATGCCGGTGCATCTGGGCTCGATGGGCGAGAGCATCAAGACGGTGATCGAGCGCAATCGCGGCAAGATGCGCGACGGCGATGTCTTCATGCTCAACGACCCGTATCACGGGGGTACGCATTTGCCGGACGTCACGGTCATCACGCCGGTGTTCGTGGGCGCGGACGGTGCCGCGAACGCCGAGCCGCTCTTCTACGTCGGCTCGCGCGGCCATCACGCGGATATCGGCGGGATCACGCCGGGATCGATGCCGCCGGATTCGACGCACGTCGAGGAGGAGGGGGTGCTCATCGATAACTGGCAACTGGTCGCGGCGGGCGAACTGCGCGATCGCGAGACGCGCGGGCTGTTGGCCGGTGCGCGCTACCCGGCACGCAACATCGACCAGAACATGGCCGATCTGCGGGCGCAGGTCGCGGCGAACCAGAAGGGGGTCGATGAACTGCGTCGCATGGTGAGCGAGTTCGGGCGCGACGTGGTGCTCGCCTATATGGGGCACGTGCAGGACAACGCCGAAGCCGCTGTGCGCCGTGTGATCGGCGCGTTGGCCGACGGGCACTATCGCTACGCGCTGGATAACGGTGCGGTGATCGAGGTGGCAATTCGCGTCGATCACGCCACGCACGGCGCGACCATCGACTTCACCGGAACGTCGGCGCAGTTGCCGAACAACTTCAATGCGCCGCGGGCCGTGTGCATGGCCGCCGTGCTGTACGTCTTCCGCACGTTGGTCGACGACGACATTCCGCTCAACGCGGGCTGCCTGAAGCCGCTGACCGTGATCGTGCCACAGGGCTCGATGCTCAATCCTGTGTACCCGGCGGCGGTGGTGTCCGGCAACGTGGAGACGTCGTCCGCCATCACCAACGCGCTCTATGGTGCGCTCGGACGCGTGGCGTCGAGCCAGGGCACGATGAACAACTTCACATTCGGCAACGAGACGTATCAGTACTACGAGACCATCGCGGGCGGTAGCGGTGCGGGTGAGGGATTCCATGGCGCCGACGCGGTACAGACGCACATGACCAACTCGCGACTGACCGATCCCGAAGTACTGGAGTGGCGCTATCCGGTGCGCCTGGAGAGCCACCGGATTCGCGTCGGGTCGGGCGGCGCGGGGCGCTGGCATGGCGGTAACGGGGCCGTGCGACGTATTCGCTTCCTTACCCCGATGACCGCGTCGATTCTCTCCAACAACCGCGTGCATGCGCCGTTCGGGGCGCAAGGCGGGGCGGTGGGGGCGCTGGGGGCGAACTACGTGGAGCGCGTGGATGGCACGCGCGAGACACTGGCGCACATCGGACGCACGCAAATGCAGCCGGGCGACATCTTCGTCGTCGAGACGCCGGGAGGGGGCGGGTTCGGCGTCGCGTGAGTGAATCGTGAGCGATAAACACGCCGCGCGAATGGGAAATCACTGAAGCGCGGCGTGATACCGGAAGGGAATGCTGCCTTTGCAAAGGCGAGCGTCGAGTGTCTTTGTACGATGCGTTATGTCTTTCGACTGACCGCAACATACGGAGGCGCTTCCATGTCTGACCCGTTGCAACATCCCACCCTCACGCCCCCCGCGTCCGTCGCTCCAGTGCAGGACGCGGCGGACGATCTTCTCGTTCAGTACGAACGCGCATGCGCCGACATGCAGCTGGCCGGGCGCAAGTTGCACCGCCAGATGCAGGACTACCACGCGGTGCTCGACGAAGTGGCGCGTCTCGAAGCGGCCGGCACCCCCGACGCCCGCGAGAAGCTCAAGCGTCTTGAGGCACTCGTGCGGAGCGAGGCATTTCAACGTGACGAACGTGAAATTCGTCGCATGACGGCGGCCCTTGCGCACACGCTCGACCGGATGCGAGCCGATGCGCCCGTGCCGCTCGCCGCGGCGTCAACCGTTCCCGCGAAGCGTGCGCCCGCCGTGCGCCGCGTCTGCGCCTGAGACGAGATTCGGCATGATCGATCGAATCTCCGGCACCCCATCCCCATCGCGCGCGTACACCGATGTCGCTGGCCAGCTTCGCGCCAAGCCCACCGATTCCCAAAATCCGCTGCTCTCGACGATCGCCGTCGCCAGCGATCAGTTGACTACCCTGCAATCGATGGCCGACGCGTGGCTGGCGCAGGCGCAAACGCGCATCAACGTTGCTCGCGATGCCCGCGATTTTGCAACGGTGGCGGGGGACATGGCGCAGCGGGCTTCCCTGGGCACGACTCCCGAAGGGTTGCCGCCAGCGCTGCGAGACTTCGCGATTCGGCACGAGTTGCTGTCGACTCAGGCCGCCGACACGCCGTTAGATGCGGCTGCTCTGAAGGCGCTGGAATCCCGGCTTCAGTCGCTGGCCCTGACCGACGGGGCGTCAAGCACTAGCGAGCAGATCCAGCTCAAACGTTTCGTTACCCGCTACGACAACACCCTCACGCTCTACAACGCGGTGATCGCCAAACTTGGCGAAATCATGAAGAAGATCGTGACCAGCATCTAACCCGCATCCAAAGATCCAAAGGGCCGCGCAGGTCTGCCGTTGCGCGTCGATATTGACGCGCGTTTGCCCGCCCCGATTTCACCGACTTCAGGAATCAAGTGTCATGACGCCTATCCAGTACGCCTCTTCCCGCCTCGTACCCTCGCAAACCGGACTCACGCGCGACATCAATGTCGGTGGTGTCACGAAGTCGCTAGATTTTCACGGAACGCTCGCGCAATACGCCATGTTGATGATGGAGATGAACAACGGCGAGGCGCAGCACATGATCCAGGAAATGCAGCGACGTCAGAAAGAGGGACAAGAGGCGCGCGAGGTCGGGAACCTGATCGAATCGCTGATCAACGACATCGGCTCGGACACGTCGAAGAAGAAAAACGTCGGTGACGGCATCCGGGCGTTCTTCGACAAGCACAACATCCAGATCACCGTGTACGGCGACGGGACGAAGAAGACCATGATGGAGTGGGAGTCGCGCACCAAGCGGGTCGGCGAGCCAGGCTACACCACACCGACGGGAGGCAACGCGCAATACAACGCGTCCGATCTGCGCACACTGAAGGCTGCCGCCGAGGGCTTCACCGAGCAGGCCTCTGACAGCCGCACGGTTGACCAGATCAAGATCAACAAGAAGCTGCAGGAGTACAACGGCGCCTCCACGCTGGTGAACACGATCTACAGTTCTCAGGGCTCGCAGCTCAACCAGATCAACGGGTCGATGCGCACATGATGGCGACAACGTCCCCGGCCACCGCGCCGCCGGCCCCGGGTGCGGACGGAGCGCCAGCGATCCTTTCGCGATTCTTCGAAAGCGGGGGCGCGCTGCGCATGCTGGCCGATCTGGACGAGGCGGACCTCGCGCGTGTGCGCGCCCATGCCTGTCAGCGGTTCGCCCAAGGCCAGATCGCGGCGGCGCAACGGGTGTACTTCGTACTCGCCACGCTCGACCAATGGTCGTTTGACGATTGGTTCGGGCTCGGCCTGTGCTACCAGCGACTCGGGCAGCACGAACAGGCGCTGCCGTGCTTCGCGAAAGCCGGCCTGATTCACGCGTCGGACCCGCGCCCGCCGTATCTCGCCGGGATGAGCTACGAGCACGCAGGCAACCGGGAATTCGCTCGCAAATCGTTTGACGCAACGCTGCGCATCTGCGGACAACTGCCTCAGCACGACAAGCTCGCCCGCTCAGCACGGGCGCGGCGCGACGCGCTGAATGCCACTTCGGATCCTAAATCAACATGACCGCCATTTATTCCCCACGAGCCGCGTACGCGCCTGCCTGGACCGGCAACGTCGGCAACGCGCCCGCAGCTGCCGTCGCCGTTGCGAACGACGTCATCGAGTCGCCGGATGCCGCTCGTCAACGACGCGAACGCTTGGACTGGCTGCGCACCGAGGACTTTGCGCCAGACCCGTCGACCGGCGTCGACTGGCAAGACGCCGACGACGCGTTCGCCCGCCTGCTGAATCGCCTCTTTGCCGTCGGCAGCGGACTGGCGGCGAACGCGCTGGGGGCGTCCAGCGCCGACGGCACTTCGAACGCTGCGAACACCTCAACGCTCTCTGCGCTCGAGAACGTCGATCCGTCCACGCTGGCGATGATGGCGTCGATGATCGCGATGGACGCGCTGGGTGACACCGCCAAGTCCACGCAGCGGGCGCTGACGTTGATGGGCGAGCGTCAGGAAAAGCTGCGTCAGGAGGACATCAAGAAGTATCGCGAGCAGATGGACGCGAAGACCGAGGATGCCAACAAGGCCCGCAAAGGCGGCATCTTTGGCGTGGTGTTCGACTGGCTCATCGCGGCGGTCGACGTGGTGGTCGGCGCGGTCAAGGTCGTGACGGGCGTCCTCAGCATGAATCCGCTGATGATCGCGGGCGGTGTGGCCGATGTTGGCGCAGGCATTGCCGGGCTCGGCGTGGCGTTCCACAAGACGATGGCGCTGGTCGACCCCAAGAACGCGGCCTATCACGAGAAAGAAGCGACCAAGTGGGGACACGCCCAACTGGCGTTCCAGATGCTCGGCATGGTCATCGGCTTCGGCACGTCGATCAGGGGCTTCATTGCCAAGCGCGCGACGACCAAAGCCGCGAGCCGTGTGTTCAAGGCGGGCGCGGGCGAGGCGCTGGAGCAGGCGGTCAAGTCGGGGGACAAGGCCGCGATTGGCGCGATCAAGACCCGTGTGGTCTCCGAGATCGGTTTCGTGGTCGGCAACGAGGTTGGCAAGCGTGTGGGCCGGTCGCTGCTGCAAAGCGGTACACAAGGCGCGCGCAGGCTGGCGAAAGCGGGCTTCAATCGCATGGCCGAGCAGTTCACGCAGCAGATGGTCGAACAGATGGCCTCGCGCGCTTTCGACAAAGTCGTAAAGACCGCCGCGAAGCAAGTCGCCAAGGGCAAGGCGGTGACATCGAAGGAACTGACCAAGTCTTTCACGTCGAGCATGAATATTCAGGGCTATTTTGCCGTGGCGCGTGGCTCATGGTCGCTCTCGGGCGCACTGCGCGGCACGTTCACCGGCGCCAACGCCCTTGGGCAGGGGATCGTCGGCGCACAGCGCGCGAAGCTGCAACTCGAAGCGCGCGATCTCGGCGTCGAC
Source organism: Pandoraea cepalis (assembly GCF_902459665.1). Classification (GTDB taxonomy): domain Bacteria; phylum Pseudomonadota; class Gammaproteobacteria; order Burkholderiales; family Burkholderiaceae; genus Pandoraea; species Pandoraea cepalis. The sequence goes on from NZ_CABPSL010000023.1 coordinate 20,272, forward strand.
ATGATGTGGCTGCAGATGCTCATGCAAATGAATGGCGACGACAAGAAACGTGCCGCCAAGCGGATGGAAACGCTCGTGGGTCAGCAGAGCGACATCGCAGTGTCCACGGGCGAGCAAGTGCAGAAAACGGGCGAGATGCGCATTCGTATCGCGGCCTCGTTGTCCCGGGCGTGAGCCCGCGCGGATCTTTCGGACGCGGTTTGCCGCCGCGTCGTCTACCTACGGAGTGATGACATGACTTATGCATTGAGTTCGACGTCGGCGAATCCGCGTCAGGCCGGTATTGCCGCCTACGACGCCCAGCAACGCGCCGCGACCGACGACGAGGGCGCGCGCGTATTGCCGCGCATTCGCGAGCAGGTCGACGGCCTTCAATCCGCGCAGGCGCTCATCGCCCTGTTTCTCGCCATGCGGGTGGCCGAGCGCAACACCGACCAGGCGTATCGCACGCGTCACGATGCAATGGTCTTCGAGCGCGGCCAGACCGCGCGCAGCGAGAAGTACAACGCCAACAACTTGCATTACCGCGCCGGGCTGTATTCGGCCATTGGCGGTATCGTCTCCGGCACCTTCTCATTGGCCGGCGGTGTGGGATCGGGCGTGGCAGGTTTTGGGGGCGAGTTGGGCAAGTTGCGAGTGGTCGGCACGGCGGTCGGCGAAACGACCAAGGGCGTCAGCCAGTTCGTGAAGTCGCCGTTCGATGTCGTGTCCAACGACGATTCGCTTGCCGGACGCGATAACGATGTGCTCGGCGAGTTCGAGATGTCGCTCACCGAGGAGACGCGTCGCACGAACGATCGGCTGCGTCAGCGCATTGACGCGACCAGTGCGGACATCCGTGAAGTGTCGCGCGCGATGTACGGCATGATCGGCCAGCAAGTCACGAAGATGTACGACACCATCCGATAAGCCCATGACCGTTTGCGAGCGCGCCGTTGCGGCATTCTTCAGAGCCCACCGTTTCACGGCGCGCGTTGAAATCTGCGAGCGCACGCACGTCGAACTGGGACAGCGCGTCGAGAACGGCGAGCTGTCCCTTTGTCATCGACTTGATCGGGTGCCCTCCGGTGTCGTGCTGACGATCACCGACTTCCGCCTCGATGCCGAAGCGAAGGCGAGCGAGCACGCCGTGCGGCGCTTCTGCCAACTGATTCGGACACTGTTGCGCACGGTGCCCCATGTCGGCTACGTGCGCGGCATGATCCTGCCCGGCGTGAGCGACACGCGCGTTCGTGCGACACGCCTTCGCCTCGGTGCGATTCTCGAACGCGAGGGGGCGTTCTGGCGTGAGGAAGACGGCGATCGATGGCTGGTGTTCTGTCGGGAACCCAGCCGCCGATAGGGGCAGTCAGGGCAACATGCCGAGCAGGTGCCACCAGAGATAGTCGAGCGGGAAGAGAAAGACGAGGGTGATGAGTGTCATGACGACGGTCAGCCGCGTGCCATCGCGCATGCCGACGCCGCCCAGATGCATCGCAATCATCATCGGCGGGCTCTGATAGGGCAGGAGAACGGTAGAGAACACCGGCACTTGCAACATCAGCACCGTGTAGAGCGGCAGGCCGCTCGCGCTCGCGAGCTGTCCCGCGAGCGGAGTGAGCACCGCCGGCAGACCGGGAAGCGTGGCGACCAGTCCGATGGCCGCGCCGATGGCGATGAGCCATGCGGCATTGATCGCGGGGGTGCCCGGCGTCATGCTCACCGCATCCAGGCATAGCCGTGCGAGCTTCTCGCCCAGTCCCGAATCCGCGACGACCGCGCCCACACCGAGAAAGCCCGCGACGTAAATAAGCGGCGTGATATGCATCTGTTCGGTGAAGGTCTTGGGCGTGATGATGTGAATCGCGGGGAGCAGGCAGAGAATTGCCGCGGCAACGGAAATCCACGCGGGCGAGATGCCGTGCCAGGCATCGGTCGCGAATCCGGCGAGCGCCAACGCCAGCAATACCGACAAGCGGCGGGCGTCGTTTGACAGCGGCTGCGTGGCACCGTTGGTCACCTGGGTGAGGGGGCCGTCGTCGGGGAACAGGCGGCAGATCACCCACACCAGAATGGCAGCCTTGAGCGCACCGAGGACAGGGAAGTGCAGCAGCAGGTAGGGCGCGTAGTGCAGCTTTACGCCGTAGAACGAGTCCGCCGCGCCCATGAGCACACTATTCGGAATGTTGGCGGGCAGGATCGTCGTGGGCGGCATGTAGCTCGCGGCGGCGACCATCATCACGAGACCGGTGCGTCCGCGCCGACCCTCGGTGAGGCCGATGCGATCGGCGAGCGCGAGCACGATGGGGATCAGCAGCAGAATACGTCCCGTCGTCGAGGGCATGACGAAAGCCAGACCCACGCAGGCGACCATCACCGACGCCACATAACGCGCATACGTTGGGCGCTTGAGTGCGAACAACGTCGCGGCCAGCCGCGCGCCGAGTCCTGTCGTGCGCACCGCGATACCCGTCACCGCACCCCCAAAGACGAGCCACCACGCAGCCGAATGAAACCCGGCGAAGATCACTTCCGGCTTCGCGACATGGAGCAGGACGGCGAGCAGGAAGAACGTCAGCGTGGTGATCGGCTCCGGGAACAGGCCGAACGCCCACGCCCCAATGGTGAACAGCACGAGCACGGCGGCCTGCGCGGCGGTGGGCGACAGGCCAAGGGCGGAACTGCCATGGCTGGCGGCCCACAAGGCGGCAGCGAACATCGCGTAAATGACGTAACCGCCAAGGGTGCGCACGCGTGAGCGCAGGCGTTCGCGGCGTAATGCGTCGGCCGCCGAGGGGCGGTGATGGCGGGGATCAGGGGTGTCCGGCGAGGCGGATTCGGTCATGGCGCTTGTCGTTGTGGTGTTAGGCCAGGCAGGCGTGTTACGCGGTCCGGCGGCGATGGGGGGCGCGCTTGCATCGCCGTGGGCATATCGTATGCTAGCGACTTCGACAGCGTCACCCGATCAGGACAAATTCCGTCGCGAACATGCCACGCTCTGTACTCGTGCCTGCCCAGTGCCCCAACGTCTTTGCCATACCGCGCAGACCGCACGACTTCCGCCACGAATCGTGGGCGACGCGATGACGGCTGTCCCACCGAAGCCCTGGTTCCTCTACCTGCTGGAGTGCGCGGGCGGTCGCATCTACACGGGCATCGCCGTCGACGTCGAGGCGCGATATGCGGCGCACGTCGCGGGCAAGGGCGCACGCTTCACGCGCGCCTATCCGCCATTGCGCATCCTGCTCTCGCTCACCTTTGCCGATCGCTCAGCCGCCTCGCGGGCCGAGTACCGCGTCAAGCAACTGAGCGCGTCGCAGAAGCGCGCGCTCATTGCCGGCACGTTCCCTTGCGATCTCGGCGATGTCCGCGCCGCCGCCGACTTCAAGGCACCAGGCGTGCCTGACGAATGATCCGGCGCACGTCGCGCTGGATCGCGCCGAACTGGCCGCGCGACGGAATTGGCGACACCACGAGCGCCCAACTGTCGCCGGGTACGGTCTTCTCCACCACGGTGTAATAGGTCGACTGGGTGCGGAAGAAGTCGGCGATGCCGTCGTGGCTGATGCGATAGTTTCGCTCGCCCGCGCCGGGCACCATGAATACGCCAAGCGTGTAGTAAACGTCGCGATCCGCGCTGACCGGGCCGGACCGCTTGTCAAGCAACAATGTGCGCAGCGTCTTCTCTGTGAGCAGGCTCGGCCGGCGAATGTCGAACACGCGCCACACCTTGAGCAGCGCGCTCGTCGACATCTGCCACCCGGCGAACGGAGCCAGCAGACGCCAGTTGTCGGGCAGGGTGGCGCCGGTGATGCCAAGCGGCGCGAAAATGTGCGTTTCGCAGAAGTGCTTGTAATCGTCGCCGGAAACCGCTTCGATCACCATGCCGAGCAACAGGTACGACACGTTCGAGTAGACGAAATCGGACTTGCCGGTCGAGTGCCCGGCGTCGCCGGCGTCGAGATAGTTGAAGAAGTCCGCGCTGCCGCCCACACGCCGGATCGCCAGTCCGCTGAACAGGCCGTTCACGGGATCGTTGTAGCCGTTCGTGGCAAGCCCCGCGCGATGCGCCAGCAGGCGTCGCACGGTCAGCTCGCGCAACGACGGGTCGAGCGGCTTGCCGTGCTGTTTCGAATAAGTGTCGAGCAGATCGCCGAGTGTTGCGTCGAGCGAGAGTTTGCCCGCCTGCACGAGCAGCGCGATGCCGATGGCCGTCACCGACTTCGACAGGCTGGCGACGGGCAGCAGCTGTCGGACGTTGTCGCCCGACGTGGCCGCTTCGAGCCCCACGCCTGCATCGGATTCCGTGCGCAGCCAGACATGCGACAGGTTGTAGCGCTCCTTGAGCTGCGCCACGCCCTGCGTGAGCGTCGCCTGACCGATGGGCACCGCCGGTTGGATCGGTTTGGGCGCGCCGGATGACGGCAGCGCCACGACCACCGGATTCGTATTCGCGGCAACGGGCGACGACGCCGCTGCCGACGTGGACGTGGCCGTCGACGCGGTTTGGGCGAGCGCATGGCCCGCGGTCATTAACATGGCAGTGCCCAGCAAGGCACTCAGGACACCGACGACAGCGCGGCGCACGGAGGCACTCCGTCGCCCCGTCGCGAGAGCGACGACATGCTCGTTGCGCCGCGATACCCGCGGCATTGTCAGACGTGCCCCTGCCGGACGGCTGTGCCGTTCGACGTACATTTTCTATTCCCCCCGCGCACGATGCTTCGAACCACAAATCGACTCTCTTCGGAGACGGAAAGGTTCGGGGTGCGCACGTGCCGCTTTGCGGCGCTCTTCGATATCGAAGTTTAGGAAAAACTTCGTTCAAGTAACCAGTAAAAACGCTGAATTCTACATTAAATTGCATTTATGGAGATCAAACACCCATAGTGGCGCGCAATCGCGCGGTGGCAACGTCGGGCGGCCGGGGCGGCTCCCGAGCCGTCGCCGACGAGACCTGTCACGCATCGCGGTGTAAGCTATCGCCCTGACAGGCTCTGACTCGCCCACAGGCCATGGGAGCGGCGTCCCGTAGGTGACGTCGTGCCGGCTGAAGGATCGACCGATACATGACTGAACCCTCCCGCGCGCGCCCGAGCCGGCCCGCCGATGCACCTTCCTCCGTGGCGCTGCCGATGGATGCCGTTGCGGCGTCCGCCGGTGGCGGGGCCGCGGGCGGCCCGCCCGAGCCGCCGCCCGCCGACGAAGCCGCCTGGTTTGCGTTGCCCGCGCCCCTGCGCTGGCTCCGGCGCGTGCCGTGGACCGCGGCCCGGCCGTGGCTGATCGCGGCCGGCGTCGTTCTGCTCGGCCTCTTTGTCTTCGACGCGTTGCATCACATGCTGCGTCACGTGCATTACGACGACATCGTTGCCGAGATACACAACACCCCCGTGACACGTCTGGCGCTTGCCATGCTGGCAACCCTGGCGAGTTACGCGGCCCTCACCGGTTACGACATCTCAGGCCTTGGCTTCGCCGGGGCGAAGGTCAAGCGCTCGACAGTCGTGCTCACCTCGTTCATCGCCTACGCGCTCGGAAACTCCGTCGGTCTGGGGGTGCTCACCGGCGGCACGGTGCGAATGCGGATGTACGCCGCCGCGGGCGTCGATGCATCGAAGGTGGCGCAGGCGGTAGCGTTCAACGCCGGCGCGTTCGGTCTCGGCATGACCGTGTTCGGTTCGCTCGGCATGTTGTGGGGCGCGTCGCGCGTCTCGGCGCTGGTGCCGATTCCGGCGTGGGTGTTGCAGATGCTCGCCTTGCTGCTGCTGGCCGGCGCCGCCGCGTTCCTGGTACTGTGCGCGCGCAAGCGCACGGTGCGCTTGCTCAACCGCTGGCCGATCCCGCTGCCGCCGCTGCGGGTCGCGGTGCGCCAGTTGCTGATCTCGGCCGCCGATCTGGGCATGGCGGCCGCCGCCTTGTGGTGTTTGCTGCCCGCCAATGTGGTGGATCTGCCGACCTTCGTCGTCTTCTATGCCATTGCTATGGCGCTTGGCGTACTCAGCCACGTGCCGGGCGGCGTGGGGGTGTTCGAAGCGGTGATTCTGCTCGCGACCAACGGGCACGCACCGATCAGTCAGGTGGCGGGGGCGCTGGTGCTCTATCGCGGTATTTACTATCTGCTGCCGCTGATGCTTGCCGCCTGTCTGCTTGCCGGGTTCGAGTTGCGCCAGGGCCCGGCGGCGCCGATTGGCCGTGCGGCCGTGCGGCTCTTCCCCGGCCTGTTGGCGGCGCTCACGCTCGTTGCCGGGGTCATGTTGCTGATCTCCGGTGTGACGCCCGCCACGCGCGACGCGGAAGACTTCCTTCGCCACCACGTGCCGCTGTTCCTCGTTGAAGTGTCGCACTTGCTCGGCAGTGTGGCGGGGCTGGCCATGCTGTTCCTCGCGCGAGGTCTGCTGCACCGGCTCGATGCCGCCTGGTGGGGCTCGCTCGGCCTGACGATCATCGCTGCCGTCCTCGCGATTCCCAAGGGCATTGCAGTGTCGGAGTGCTTCGTATTGGCCATGCTGGCGACGCTGTTGCTCGTCTCGCGCGAACAGTTCGACCGGCGCTCGTCGCTTTTCACGCAAACGTTCGAGCCGGGCTGGATCATTGCCGTGCTCTCGGTGCTCGGGGCCTGTACCTGGCTGATGTTCATGGCGTACCGGCGCGTCGAATACGCGAATCAGCTCTGGTGGCAGTTCACGTTCGACGGCGACGCCCCGCGTTCCATGCGCGCGTTGATGGTCGTGGCCGTGATCGGACTCGGGCTGTCCTTGTGGCAATTGCTGCGTCAGTCCGCCGGCGCGATCGTGCCCGCGAGCGAGGAGGAACTGGCGCGCGCGCGCGCCGTCATCCGCAAGCAACCGGCCGCCGACGCCTGTCTGGCGCTGATGGGCGACAAGAGCTTCCTGTTCTCGCCGTCTGGCAACGCTTTCATCATGTACGCAAAGCATCGCCGTTCGTGGGTGTCGCTCTCGGATCCGGTGGGCGACCAGAAGGAGTGGCCTGAACTGATTTGGCGCTTCATCGAGCTGGCCGATGCGCACGGCGGACGCGCGGCGTTCTACAAGACCCGCCCGCAGGCGCTGCCGCTCTATATCGACGCGGGACTGCGGGCCTTCAAGCTCGGCGAGGAAGCGTTCGTCTCGCTGCCGGAGTTCGGGCTGCAAGGCGCGCGTCGCGCCAATCTGCGGCATGGGGTGGCGCGCGGTGAACGCGAAGGGTTGACGCTGGAGATTGTGGCGGCGGAAGACGTCGCGCCGCATCTCGCCGAAATGCGGCGCGTGTCGGACGCGTGGCTTGCGCGCCAACATACGCGCGAGAAGGGTTTCTCGTTGGGCGCGTTCACCGACGCGTATGTGGCGCGCCAACCCGTGGCGCTTGTGCGCCGCGAGACGCGTCTCGTCGCGTTTGCCACGTTGATGTGTCCCGACGTCCAGCGCATCGAAGCGAGCATCGATCTGATGCGGCAGGTACCGGACGCTCCCCCCGGCACGATGGACTTCCTGTTCGCGAAGCTGATGCTGCACTTCAAATCGCAGGGCTATCAGCGCTTCGGCCTGGGAATGGCCCCGATGTCGGGCATGGAGACGCATCAGCTTGCGCCCCGCTGGCATCGCTTCGGCCGCATGATGTTCGCGCACGGCGCGCGCTTCTACAACTTCCGCGGGCTGCGCAGCTTCAAGGACAAATTCGATCCGCAATGGGAGGCGCGTTATCTGATGACGCCGGGCGGTATCGCGCCGATGCTCACGCTGGCCGACGTGGCCTCGCTGGTGGGCGGCGGATGGAAAGGAATCATGACGAAATGACAGGTCACACGATGGCGATGCACGACAAGGCGGACGATGGGCAGGCGAGATCGCGCAAGCGCGGGCGCGGCGAGGGCGCGCCGCGCTGGGTCCGCCGCGTCGCGGCGAGTGCCGCGACAGGGGCGGTGATGATGACGTCCGTCGCCGCACTGGCCCAGACGCCGGCACCCGCGCAAGCCCCGGAGATCCTGACGCATGGCCGCTTCGAGAACGTGCCCATCTTCCGTCCGGAAGGGGCGCCGAATGCGACGGTGCTCTTTTTCTCCGACGACGACGGCTGGACGCCGCGCGCCGAACGGATGGCTCGCGCCCTCGCGGACACCGGCGCGTTGGTGGCCGGCATCGACACGGCACGGTTGATGGCGAATTACACCAAGGACGAGATCGCTTGCGTATATGCGGCGGGCGATCTCGACAACTTCGGTCGATGGGTCGAGGCGGCCGTCAAGCTGCCCGGCTACACGCCGCCCATTCTCGTCGGCGACGGTGTGGGCGGCACGTTCGCCTATGCGATGCTTGCGCAGGCGGGTAACGATACGTTCTCCGGCGCGCTGTCCGTCGACTTCTGTCCGGTACTGCCGATGTCCCGGCCGTTGTGTCAGGGCGAGGGGGTGCACTTCGGACGCGGTATCACGCACACGGCCGGCGGCGCGCCGATGCGATTGCTGCCCGCGCCTGTCATGAGCGCACCATGGGTGGCAATGGGCGGGCCGGTCGGCGGACCCAACGCGCGCGCGCCGCGCTGCCCGGATCACGTGGCACAGGCGTTCGCCGCCCGCACGCCGAATTCGAGCTGGCTCGTCGGTGGGCTGGCGGGCAGCCTGGGCGCGATGGAGGTCTCGGGCACGCCCGCCGAGACGGGCACGCCGCCGACGTCCGTGCTGGCCGATTGGGTGACGCAGTACAAGAACGCGTTCCGGCGTCTGAACGCGCACCACGTGGCGGGAACGGCCCGGCCGCCCGCCGCGGTGGCCGATCTGCCCGTCGTCGAGGTGCCGGCCACCGGCAAGCCCGCCCCCAATATGACCGACACGTTCGCCATACTGATGTCGGGCGACGGCGGTTGGGCCGGACTCGACCGCGATGTCGCGGGCGCGCTCTCCGCGCACGGCATTCCGGTGGTGGGCGTGGATTCGCTGCGCTATTTCTGGTCGGCGCGCACCCCGGCTTCCGGCGCGCTCGATATCGACCGCCTCATGCGCTTCTATCAGACGCGCTGGAACAAGAAGCGCGTGATCCTGATCGGCTACTCGCAAGGGGCCGATGTGCTGCCGTTCATGGTCAATCGTCTGTCGCCGGTGGCCCGCGAGCGGGTGGCGCTACTGGTGCTGATGGGACTCGGGCAGAAGGCGGACTTCGAGTTCCGCATGACCAATTGGGTGATGTCGAGCCAGAACGGCCTGCCGATTCGTCCGGAGGTGGAGCGTTTGCCCGACGGGATGGCGATGTGCATTTATGGGGCCGACGAGGACGACAGCAACTGTCCGGGGCTCGATCCCAAGCGCGTTCAGGTCGTCAAGATGCCCGGCGGGCACCATTTCGACGGGAACTACACTGGGCTGGCCGACGTGATTCTCCAGGGCGTCGCCAAGCGGTGACGGCCGATGGCGGGGCGGCGCCGCTTGGCGCGCCGCCTTGCCTTCCGTGCAGTGGCTCCGTACACTGCCGCCAGTTTTCCCATCGACCCACGTCCCGCACCTTCCGCACCGTTCGGATTCGGCGGCACGACACCCAGGAGAAGATCGACATGGCAGAGGGTTATTTCCCGAAGTGGCGGCAGCAGGACACGGCCTCCGGCCGCGTGATCGCCCCCGATGAGCGTCTGGCGTGGCCGCAAACCATCGCGATGGGCGTGCAGCACGTGGTCGCCATGTTCGGCTCGACCGTACTTGCACCGCTGCTCATGGGGTTCGATCCGAACCTTGCCATCTTCATGTCGGGAATTGGCACGCTGCTCTTCTTCGTGCTCGTCGGCGGACGCGTACCCAGCTATCTCGGCTCGAGCTTCGCCTTCATCGGCCTGGTCATCTCGGTGACGGGCTATGCGGGCAGCGGGCCGAACCTGAATATTCCGGTGGCGCTCGGCGGGATCATCGCCTGCGGCGTGCTCTACGCCATCATCGGCCTGATCGTGATGGCCGTCGGCACTCGCTGGATCGAAGCCCTCATGCCGCCGGTGGTGACGGGCGCGGTCGTCGCCGTCATCGGCCTGAACCTCGCGCCGGTCGCGGTGAAGGGCGTCTCGGCGACGCCCTTCGACACGTGGATGGCGCTGGCGACCGTGCTGTGCGTCGGTCTCGTGGCGGTGCTCGCGCGCGGCATGGTGCAACGCCTGTTGATTCTCGTGGGCCTGCTGCTGGCCTATGCGCTGTACGCCGTGCTGACCAACGGCATGGGCCTCGGCAAGCCGATCGACTTCGCCGTGGTGGCCCATGCCGCCTGGTTTGGCCTGCCGCACTTCGCGGCGCCAGTGTTCAAGCCGGAAGCGATGGTATTGCTCGCCCCGATTGCCATCATCCTTGTGGCGGAGAACCTCGGACACATCAAGGCGGTAAGCGCCATGACCGGGCAGAGCCTCGACCGCTACATGGGCCGCGCCTTCCTCGGCGATGGTCTGGCGACCATTGTGTCGGGCAGCGTCGGGGGCACGGGCGTGACGACTTACGCCGAGAATATCGGCGTGATGGCCGTCACGAAGATCTATTCGACGCTGGTGTTTGCCGTGGCGGCGGTGATCGCGCTGGTGCTGGGCTTCTCGCCGAAATTCGGCGCGGTGATTCAGACGATTCCGGGTCCGGTGCTGGGTGGCGTGTCGATCGTGGTGTTCGGTCTGATTACCGTGGCCGGCGCGCGCATCTGGGTGCAGAACAAGGTCGACTTCTCGGATAACCGCAACCTGATCGTTGCCGCCGTCACGTTGGTGCTCGGCGCGGGCGACTTCACGCTGAAGTTCGGTAGCTTCTCGCTGGGGGGCATCGGTTGCGCCACGTTCGGCGCCATCATCCTCTACGCGTTGCTGCGCGGGCGTGGGGCGTCGGCACCGGCGGCGATGTAGGTCGACTCGCTCGCCTCACCGGTCACACCGGACGCGCTGGACCGGCTGGATTCGCCGGAATTGACGGCACGAGAGATCACGGCACGATGATTACGTCGTGCCGTTTTCATGGGTGACAGCGGGCGTGGCCTGCAGCCGTTCAAGCAATTGCCGCGCGTAGACAGGCAGGGCGTCGCGCTCACGCACGCACAGCACCAGCGTGCGCAGGGCCCACGCGTCGGAGAGCGGCACGATGCCGAGGCCCAGCGCGGCGGCCGAGCGTGCGGCGGCGCTCAGCGGCACGATGCCCAGCGCGGCCCCCGCCGCCACGGCGCGGCACAGACTGTCGAAGTCTCGCAGGCGCACACGGTAGTGCAACGGCCGACCGGCTCGCCTGGCGTGCCCGTCGAGGTGCTCGGCCAGTGCACTGTGCTCGGGCAGGCCAATGAACTCCGAGTCCAGAACGTCGATGAAAGCCACCTCGGCGCGCGAGGCCAATGCGTGCCCAGGCGGCGTGACGACCACCAGCCGGTCCTGCCGGAATGGCACCGTCTCGAGCCCCGTCAATTCGATCCAGTCCGAGACCACGCCAATGTCGGCGGCGCCTTCCAGGACCGCTTGCACGACGGCCGGGCTCGTCTGCTCGCGCAGGGAGACCTCAACATTCGGATGCTCGGCGAGGAATGCCCCCAGCAGATCCGGCAGAAACTCGGACATCGCCACGGTGTTCGAGGCAATACGCACGTTCCCCCTGAGCCCAGCCGCGTATTCGCCGAGTTCGCCGCGCATCTGCTCGATCTGGGCGAGCACGCGCCGGGCGTGAGCGAGCAGGGCGCGGCCAGCGGGGGTGGGCATTACGCCCTGGCGGTGGCGCATGAAGAGCGCGACGCCCAGCGCCTCTTCGAGCCCGCGGATACGGGCGCTGGCAGACGCCAGTGTCAGATGGGCGCGCTCGGCGCCGCCGGTGATGCTGCCGGCTTCGGCAACCAGCAGGCACAGTCGCAGGTCGGTCAGGTCGAATCGCACGGGGCAGGCAGGCCGGGAGGCTTCGGGGGCAATGACGCCAGTGTAGCGGCTTGGGCGATAGGCGCGCAGACACCCGGTGGAACGTCCGAATTTCGGACCCCGGGGAGGGCAAATGGCGATGCCGACTGACTTGGGAAAGGGCACATGGTAAACTACGCGCTTCCAAGACACGGCCGTACCCGCGACGGCCTCGCCCGCCAAGCCGCTTGATTTCATTCGCCGGCGGGTCGTCTTGCAGGCGTCTTTCGGCGCATCGCCCTAGTGAGCGCGATGCCTGTCGCACGCCCTACGCGGGCATTCCCTCAAGAACACACAACATCGATACGCGCGGGGACACACTTCGTGGAGTCCGCGCATTGGTCCATATATGTCTTTTGAAAAGCTCGGCCTGTCGGCCGACATCCTGCGTGCCGTGGCCGACCTTGGCTACACGCACCCGACGCCCATTCAACTGCAAGCGATTCCGGCCGTCCTGCAAGGCGGCGATCTCCTCGCCGGTGCCCAGACCGGGACCGGCAAGACGGCGGGCTTCACGCTGCCTATCCTGCAAATGCTCTCCACGCGTGCGCGCGCGGCGGCGGCCAACGGCAAGCGCTCCGTGCGCGCGCTCGTGCTGACGCCCACGCGCGAGTTGGCCGCCCAGGTCGAGGAAAGCGTCACGCAATACGGCAAGTACCTGCCGCTCACGTCCATGACCGTGTTCGGCGGCGTGTCGATGGTGCCGCAGGTCAAACAATTGGCGCGCGGCGTGGACATTCTCGTCGCGACCCCTGGCCGTCTGCTCGATCACATGCAGCAGAAAACGGTCGATCTTTCTGGCGTCGAGATTCTCGTGCTGGACGAAGCCGACCGCATGCTCGACATGGGCTTCATTCGCGATATTCGTCGTGTGCTGGCGGTGCTGCCGTCGAAGCGCCAGAACCTGCTGTTCTCGGCCACGTTCTCCGACGAGATCAAGCAACTGGCCGACGGCCTGCTCAAGTCGCCCGCGCTCATCGAAGTGGCGCGTCGCAACACGACGGCGGAAACCGTCGCGCAGAAGATCCACCCGGTCGATCGCGACCGTAAGCGCGAGCTGCTCGAACACCTCGTGCGCGAGCACAACTGGTTCCAGGTGCTCGTGTTCACGCGCACCAAGCACGGCGCGAACCGGCTCGCCGAGCAGCTTACGAAGGGCGGCATTCCGGCGCTCGCCATTCACGGTAACAAGAGTCAGGGCGCCCGCACGCGAGCGCTCGCCGAATTCAAGAGCGGCACATTGCAGGTGCTGGTTGCGACCGATATTGCCGCGCGCGGCATCGACATCGACCAGTTGCCCCACGTGGTCAACTTCGACCTGCCGGAAGTGGCGGAGGACTATGTCCACCGCATCGGCCGCACCGGACGCGCCGGCGCAAACGGCGAGGCCGTGTCGCTTGTGTGCGTGGACGAGCATCAACTGCTCACGCAGATCGAACGTCTCATCAAGCGCACGATCGATCGCGAAGTGATCCCGGGCTTCGATCCGGATCCGCATGCCGTGGCGCAACCGATTCGCAAGGCGCAACAAGGCCGTGGGGCCGGTGGTGGACGGGGCGGGCGCGGCGGCGACGACGACGACGCGCGCCAACCGGCCCGCGCCCCGCGTGAAGCGCGTGAGCCGCGCGATGGCGGTCGTGGCGCACGCCAGGGCAACGAGCCGAAGGCGCGTCGCGAAGGCGAGCGCGGTGGCCGAAAGAACAGCAGTGCCGTGAACGGCGGAAATGCGGGGCACGGCGCGCAGGTCGCGAACGCGGGACAAGGCGGGCAGCAACGCCATCAGGCGCAGGCGCCCAAGCGTCAGGGCGATGCCCAACGCGCGGCCACACCGGCGGCCGGTGCAGCACGCCAAGGTCGTGACGGCCGCACGGGGCAGACCGCCTCGCGCGGGCAAGGAGGCGGCGCGGAGCGCAGCGATTTCGCACAGCGCGCGCCGCGTCCGGCGCGTCGCGACGCGGTTGGCGGCGCCTTGCTGATGGGCAAGGCAAAACGCGACTGAACGGCTCAGGAAGGGCATCGGGCGCAAATTAAGTAAAATATTAAGCTTTTGCGCCCGGTGGCCCGGGCGTGGCAGGGACAATGAGGCGTCAGGCAAGGCGGCCTCATCGGCTCAGCCGCGCACGTGCCGCATTCCCCTTCCCTGAGGATTTCATGATCGCCCGTATTACCCGGCTGTTCCCGTTGTGGGCTCTGCTGCTGTCCGTTTCCGCTTATTTCTCGCCGGGCAGTTTTTCCAGCGTTACGCCGCACGTCACGGCGCTCCTGACCGTGGTGATGTTTGCGATGGGCGTCACGCTCACCGTCGACGACTTCAAGCGCGTGCTCACGCGACCCGCGCCGATCGTCGCCGGGGTGGTGTTGCACTATCTCGTGATGCCGCTGGCCGCCTGGGTGATCGCGCGCGTGCTGCACATGCCGCCCGATCTGACGGCCGGCATGGTGCTTGTGGGCAGCGTTGCTAGCGGCACAGCCTCGAATGTCATGATTTATCTCGCCCGCGGCGACGTGGCCCTGTCGGTGACGATCAGCGCAATGTCGACGCTTGTCGGCGTGTTCGCGACCCCGCTGCTCACGCGCTTGTACGTCGACGCCTCCATCGTGGTCGACGTCGAGGGCATGCTGCTGTCGATTCTGCAAATCGTGGCGCTGCCGATTGGCGCGGGCCTGCTCATCAATCGCTATTTCGGTCGTGCGGTGCGCGCGGTCGAAGGCTATCTGCCGCTCGTGTCGATGATCGCGATCGTGCTCATCATCGGCGCGGTAGTCGGCGCGAATCAGGGCAACATTGCCACGGTGGGTCCGTTGGTGATGCTCGGTGTCGTGTTGCACAACGGTCTGGGCCTGCTGGGCGGGTACTGGGGCGGTCGTCTGCTGGGCTTCGACGAATCGATCTGCCGCACGTTGGCCATCGAAGTCGGTATGCAGAACTCCGGCCTGGCGGCAACACTCGGCAAAATCTACTTCACGCCGCTCGCCGCACTGCCGGGGGCGCTCTTCTCGGTCTGGCACAACTTGTCGGGCTCGCTGCTCGCGGGCTACTGGCGGGGTCGTCCGACCGGCACCGCCAACGATGCGCCGGCGGTGGTCACACGTCCGTCTCACTGAGTGTTTTCGTGCGCCGCATGCGAGTGTGTGCGGCGCGCAACGGCCGCCCACACCGTCATCGCGGGCATTTGCCTTTCTGACGCGCATCGCCTACAACTTCGATATACCGTCGCGCCCCGGCATGCGAAGCGGCGCGACCGGTGGCAGTCAATGTTTTGGCGGGAGTGCGTTATGTCTTTGCGAGTCAACGGAATTGTCATCGACGCACGTCGCGTCGCCGATGAGATCGATCAGCATCAGGACGAGGCCGATCCGGAGGTCGCCGCACAGCACGCGTTGGTGAGTCGCGAATTGCTGCGCCAGCGCGCATTCGACTTGCGGCTATTCGACGAGAACGACGCGATGCCCGCGAGCGACGACGCTATCGTCGATGCACTGTTCACGCGGGACGTTCAAGTGCATCGTCCCACCGACGCCGAATGCCGGGCCTACTTCCACGAACACGCCGGGCAGTTCCGTGTGGGCGACCGGGTGCAGGCGAGTCATATTCTGTTTGCGATGTCGGCGAGTGTGCCGCTGTCGACGACCTTGGAGAGGGCGCAGTCGGCACTGGATGCCGTGCGCTCCAATCCCGATTCGTTCGAAGCGGTGGCGCAATCGATGTCGGATTGCCCGTCAGGTCGCACGGGCGGAAGTCTAGGTATGCTCGCGCGTGGCAGTGGCGCACCCGAGTTTGAGTTGGTGCTGTTTTGCGGCGACCGACTCGGCGTGGTGCCGAGACTGGTCAACACGCGCTACGGCTTCCACGTTGTGCGGATCGAACGCCGGGTGAAAGGGCACATGCCGCCCTACGAACGCGTGGCCGAGCGCATCGCCGCGCAGTTGTACGAGCAGGCGCGTGCGCGGGCACTGCGGCACTACGTGGCGCTGCTCGCCGGTGTCGCCGAAATTAGCGGCGCCAACGACGATGACGGACCGGTGCGTGTGCAATAGCGGATGGTCGGCTGTCGGAGCGGCGTGCGTGTCCAGCCAGGTGCGGCAGGGCGCGCGAGTGTGTCGATGGACTGATCGGGCAACGTCGTAGCGTTCAGTGTTGTGTCCCAAAGGGCTGGGTTCTGTGTCAGGCAGAACCCAGCCCTTTCGTTTTTCCGCGCCACGCAGCGCGTTCGGTGAGGCAGCGCACCGCGCCCGCGTTGCCGTCGTCATGTGCCATCCAATGATTGGATTGGGATCCAATGCGTTGTGGAGTTCACGTTTGCCATCGCTCGTGTAGAGCACTATCGGTGACCGCCCGATGGGATGCAAACGATGAACCGCGTTCGCCTATCCTTAGGATGTCGTGATATTCAGGTGTCATTTTCACGATACTTAAAGCATGCCTAATGAACATGCGGGGGATCCCTGATGGCAACCACTGCGACGTGCGCCGTCGTTGGCGGCGGTATTTCCGGCATTGCGGCTGCGCATTATCTACGCGACGCCGGCCTTCATGTCGAGCTTATAGAGCAGCACCGGTCCCCCGGTGGCCGGATCACCACTGCGACGCTCGACGGCGACCGAATCGATCTCGGCGGCAAGAACATCGGCCGGCACTATCTGCGCTTTCGCAAGCTCGCGCACGCCCTCGGACCCTTCGCGTTCGAGCCGTTCGGCATCAACACATCGCGCATTCGCGACGGAAAGATCGTCACGCTCGATAGCACGCGCCGCCTTGGCAGCACGCTTGCGTATCTGCGCGGTTGTCCTGCGGCGGATGCCATGCGCCTTGCCGCGCTTTGCGCACGCGTGTGGCTCGACGCGCGCAATCGGTTCCTGGACGGACCGTCATTTGCCCGGCTAGCGCGAGATGCCGACGATGCGCCGCTGGCTTCGCATTTCAGCCCGGCGTTCTGTCGCGCTGTGGTGCGGGCAATGTCGGTGCGAATGAACGGTGCGGAGCCCGACGAAATTCACCTCGGCAATTTCGGCACCCACCTGGGCATGTGGCTCGACACCTATGATCAGCTCGAGGCGGGCATGGGGGCGTTTATCGGTGCGGCGACCGCACCGCTGGAGGCGCGATTCAATGCCCGCGTCGAGCGGCTCATGGTGCGTCACGGACGGGTTTCCGGTTTGCAGGTGCGGCAATTCGATGGGCGTACCGATCATCTGGAATACGACCATGTGGTGCTCGCCACGCCGGCAGGGGTGAGCGCGGATCTGCTGCGCGAACACGACGCGGCACTCGCCGCCGCACTCGACGAAATACGTTATTTTCCGGTGCTCGTGGTGGTGGCCGCTTACCGCCGGCCGATATTCTCTGCGAACGTGCGCGGGCTGTCGTTCGGCCCGGACAATGCGCTGAGCAACGCCGGCGCCTACGGCATCGACAGACTCGACCGCGTGCGCTACACGTTCAGTGGCCGCAAGGCGCGCGCCGTCATCGCAAGTGCGCGAAGCGCGGGCAGCCTTGCCGGGCCGGAAGCCGAAGCATTGCTGGATCTCGCCGAGACGACCCTGCGCCAGTACGTTCCCGTGGAACGGGCCGACCGGCGCGACGTTGTCGCGCATCTTTTCGATCCGGGGTTGTGTGCGTACGCGCCGCATCACTATCGGCTGCGCGCATGGCTCGACGATCGGCGCCATGGCATCGACGGTCTTGCGTTCGCCGGCGATTATCTGCGCGGCGCGTCGATTGAGGCCTGCATGCTCTCTGCGCAGGAGGCGGCGGTTCGCATCGCCCAGTCGCACCTCGCGCACGATCTACGCGCATCGCGCGCCATCGATTACGGCTTGCACGCATCGTCGTAAGTCCAGCATCGATCCCCCAGGCCGGCTCGCCGTCAACCCGGTGGGCCAGGTTCCGTCCCCCCCATTGTCTGAACGGAGTCGCCATGAACCTTCAAACGCCCGTGACCGGCCGCCCTGCCGGTACCTCCGATGTCACCACCGCTGACGCCTTTGCCATGCCGGGCAAGCTCGACCGGGCGATGGTTCACAAGACCAATCCCGTCAATGTCTTCGTCGCGTCGATCGAGCGGGCGCAAGCCACACCCGAGGGGCACGATACCTTTTCCGCTGTGCTTGCGATCGATCCGCACCACGCGTTCTTCTTCGAACATCCACTCGACCACGTTCCCGGCCTGATGATGATCGAAGCCACTCGCCAGACCGGCACTGCGATCTCGCACCGCTTCTACGAGGTGCCGCACGACCTCGTCTTTGTGCTCAATTCGCTGGAAGTCACCTTCGAGCATTTCGCCGAGCTGCACGCGCCACTGTCGGTGCGATTCGTGATCGTCGCCAAATCCTATCGTCATGACCGCTTGTCCGCGCTGGCTTGCGAAACGCAGTGGCTGCAGTTCGGCCGCCCACTGGGCACGATGAACGCGCGCTGGAGCTTCTCTTCGCCGGCGCTGCTTGCCCGCTTGCGTCACTCGGCCAAGGCGGACGACATCCATTGAATCGCATCGATGGCGATGAGCCGTGCGTTGCAGGGAGGCATCATGAGACATCTCGCCCGACTTCTGGGTCTGCGTTACACCGAAGATCTTGCACCGCTGGCGCTGGTGGCCGGTGCGGCATTGTTGCAGTGGGCCGCCTATTTTCTCGTGCACGATCCGTGGGTGGCGATCACGTGCGCGACGGTGCTCCTGTTGCCCCAGATCGCCGTTTCGACCGCCGTGCACAACCAGTCGCACATGGGCATGTTCGCGGGCACCTGGGCCAATCGCGTGCTGGAATGGGTGATGACCCTGGAGACCGGCATGTACGCGGCAAAGTTTCGCCTGCATCACAGCCGGGGACATCACCTGCACTACACCGAACCGGAGCGGGATCCGTCGCGCTGGATCGATGCTGGCGGTTGCCGGATGTCGCGGCTCGCTTACGTTGCTCATTATTTCCTGACATACGATTATCACGTGCTGCGCATCGGGCGGACCTGCGCGCGATTGCGTCGACGCTGCCTCTGGCAGGTCGCGGCCAGCAACCTCGTATTGGTCGCGTTGCTGTTTCACGACCCGCGCAATGCGCTGCTATTTTTCGTCGTGCCAAGGATCCTGGTCTGGCTCAACTTCATTCACATGACGTACGACGATCATATCGATCTCTACGCCAGCGATCCGTTCAAGGCATCGCACACGAAGGCCAACCGGTGGCTCAATCTTGTGTTTTTCAACAACGGCTACCACCTCGCGCATCACGTGCGGCCGGGCTTGCACTGGAGCCGGCTACCGGAATTCCATCGGCAGATCGCCCACCGGATCGACGTGCCGCCATCGTCGACGCCATTGAATCGCTGGTTCCGATAATCCGGGGGAGATCATGACGGTTTCATCGACACGGGCGCGCTGCACGCCCACCGAAGCCCCATCGACCGCCTGGCGTGCCATCGTCGTCGGCGCAGGCATGGCGGGCTTGCTCGCCGCGCATGCACTGGCGGGGCACTTCGATGAAGTGTGGCTCGTCGAGCGCGACGCGCTGCCCGATTCTCCAGCCCCGAGGGCGGGCGTGCCGCAGGGGCACTATGTGCATCAACTGCTGATGCGGGGGCGCCGAACGCTCGACGCGCTGTTTCCCGATTTGGGTCAGGCCTTGCTCGACGCGGGCGCGGTGCCGCTCGACTGGTATCGGTCCGTGCGCTGGTTCGGTGCCGCGGGTTGGATGCCGCCCGCAGGCGAGGGCTTCGTCACATGGTCGACGAGCCGTGGCCTGCTCGAGTTCGCGGTGCGCCAGCGCGTGCTCGCCAAGCGGAACGTTCGTGTTCTGACGGGCTGCGACGTCACGGGGTTGCGCTTCGATGCGACGCTCGCACGCGTTTGCGGCGTGACGATTCGGCGTCGCGCGGGCGGATCGCGCGGACAAGCCGAAGATGCCGAAGATGTCACGACCTTGCCGGCCGCCTTCGTTGTCGACGCGAGCGGTCGCAACTCGCATGCGCCGTCGTGGCTGCGAGCGATGGGGCTGGACGCCGTACGCGAGACGGTCGTCGACGCCCGTGTCGGGTACGCGAGCCGACTCTATGCGGTGCCGAAGCCGTCGGTCTGGCGCGACTGGCAAGCGCTGGTGGTGCACGGCCGGCCACCCGAATGCCTGCGCAGCGGCACGATCTTCCCCATCGAGGACAACCGATGGATCGTCACGTTGACGGGGGCGGGCGGCGATTATCCGCCGGGTGATGCCGACGGCTTCCTGGCTTTCGCGAAAAGCCTGCGGGTGCCGACCCTCCACGACGCGATTGCCCACGCCGAGCCGGTCTCGTCGATCCGTCAGTTTCGCCGGACGGAAAATCGGTTACGCCACTTCGACGAAATGCGGCGCTGGCCCGCGGGCTTCGCGGTGCTTGGCGACGCCGCATGCAGCTTCAATCCGGTGTACGGGCAGGGCATGACGATTGCGGCATTGAGCGCGGTGGCGCTCGACGCCCATCTGCATCTCATTCGTCGCGCCAACGATGCCCCGGGTGGATTGGCCTTGCAGCGCGCCCTCGCCCACGTGGCGCAGCGCGCGTGGATTTTCGCGACTGGCGTCGATTTACGTCAGACGGGGGAGCGGGGCGCCACGCATTGGCGGGCGCGGCTCATGCAACATTACGTGGAGTCGCTGCTCGGTCTCGCCGTCGACGATGCCGCCATCTACCGACGCTTTCTGCGCGTGATGCACATGGTCGAGCCGCCGTCCGCGTTGTTTGCCCCCTCGGTGACGGCGCGGGTTGCCTGGCGGATTGCCTCGCAGCGCGCGGCGCTCGCATTTGCGCCGCGACGTTCCGCATCGCGTTACCCACGGGATTTGGCGGGTGTGAGGAAAAACGGACAAAAGTGACCGCTCATAAAAGGAAAGCGGGCGCGTCGCTACGAGGGATCGCGCTCGCCTGCCTCTACCTCCCGACGCTCAACCGGCAATCAGTTCGAGCGTCAGCGTGTCGAGCGTGAACGAGCCGTCGTCCTGAATCCTGAAATGACGACGCACGTCGTCGGCCATGGCCGTTTGCAGCGCGCGAATGGCTACCTGCATCGGCGCTGGCGTACGCATGCGCGCGATCCACGTCTTGAAGTCGAGATCGAGCGTGCGCGGCGTGAGCGACGCCACCGATAATCCCGCCCCAGCGGCCATCGTCAGCCATTCGCTCGCGGCGTAGTTGCGCACGTGCGACGTATCGCGCAACACTTCGACCGCTTGCAGATACGTGTCGAACAGCGGCCGCCCCGTCGAGGCGACGTCGCAGATCACGACGCGTCCGCCGGGCTTGAGCACGCGACGCATCTCGCGCAGCGCGGCACCCACGTCGGCCCAGTGATGCGCACTGTATCGGCTGAAGACGAGATCGAAGCTGGCATCGGCGAACGGCAGCGATTCGGCTGCGCCCAGTTGCGTGTCGATGTTCGTCAGGCCGCGCTTGGCCGCTTCGCCTGCGACCACACCGAGCATGTCGGCGGACAGATCGTACGCCACCACGCGCGCGACGTGCGGCGCCGCGAAGAAGCTCACGTGTCCCGCGCCGCACCCCAGGTCGAGCACCTGCGCACCCGGATGCGCGCGAGCGATCGCGGCGAGTTGCTCCAGATCGGCGCCCTGCGCGTGATTGGCACTCGTCAGATAGGCCGATGCCTGCGGGCCGAACTGGCCGGTGACGACGGCGTTATGGCCATGATGCGCGTGGTGGGTGTCCTGCGCCCCTGCGGGGGCGGTGGACGAACCCGGGCGGGAAGGGTATGACGGGGTTTCGCTCACGGTGAGTCTCCTACGTGGGTGGGGCAGGGCGCGATGCAAGGGGAGTCGGCCCGCCTGGGCGCTTGCGCGATGTTGGTAAGTCTCACGATAATGGCTCGTTGATACCGGTACAAGTTACCTATTTATCCTGGTATGAAAACTACCCCTATCCCTAAGCCCGAATTGGCGTCTGACGCGCCAGCCCCTCACGGTGACGATGCGCGCCAGCGTCGCGCGCTCGGCGACTTCTTGCGCGCGCATCGCGAGCGGCTGACCCCGGCGGCCGCCGGACTGCCGCCTTTGGGGCGGCGTCGCACGCCGGGATTGCGGCGCGAGGAAGTGGCGCAGTTGTGCGGCTTGTCGGCCACCTGGTACACCTGGATCGAGCAGGCACGCGACGTGTCGATCTCGGCGGGCGCACTGGCGGCCGTTGCCGGCGCGCTGCGGCTTTCGCGTGCCGAACGGGCCTACCTGTTCGATCTGGCGGGCAAGCGCGATCCGGAGCGCGGTGCCGTGCCGTTGCCGCACCATGCGTCGGCACAGGTGCAGGCGGCCGTCGCCGCCGTGGCGGCTCCGGCCTACGCGCTGGATCGATGCTGGGACGTCCTGGCCTGGAACGCGGCCGCCGCCGACATCTTCCATGGCTGGCTCGACGCGCCGGGCGCGAAGAATCTGCTGCGCTACATCTTTCTCGATGCGGGTGCGCCCACGTTGATTCAGGATTGGGAGCGTCGCGCGCGCCGGGTGGTCGCGGAGTTTCGTGCCGAATGCAGTGCCTACCTTGACGATACGCCCGTGCGTGCCCTCACGGACGAATTGCAGCGCGACAGCCGCAGGTTCGCCTCGCTCTGGTCGCAGCAGGATGTCGTCGAACGCGAAGGCGGGCGGCGTGGTTTTCATCACCCGGTGCGCGGCGATATCGATTTCGCACAGGTCACGTTCCGCCTGTCGGGGCACGACGACGTCAAGCTCGTGATGTTGCTGCCGTAGTGCGGTCGCTCAGAGGGCTGGGCGCAACCACTGGATGAGCAGCGTGATGCTGGCCATGCCAAGCAGGGTCATGATGAGCGAGCCCCCGACGTGAACCGCCACGGTGAGCGCTGCCCAGCCCATCTGCCCTTCGCGCAGCAGCGTGGTGACTTCGGCGGAGAAGGTGGAGAACGTTGTGAGGCCACCGAGAAAGCCGGTCACGATCAACAGTCGCCACTCGACCGGAATCGACGGAAAGTGGCTGAAGAGCGCGACGGCAACACCGATGAGATAGCCGCCGACGAGATTGGCGACGAGCGTGCCGAGCGGGAGCGTCGGCAGGATCGCATTGAGCTGTACGCTCAGTGCCCAGCGCAGTAGCGCGCCTAACGCTGCCCCGAGGCTGATGGCGAAGACCGACGCAAACATGGTTGACTCCTCTGCCGAGCGGATGCGGAGAAAAAAACGGCCGACCTTTTCAGGCCGGCCGCTCTCGCCTCTCAAGCGAATACTGCGGGCGTTGCCACGAGACTCAGTCCTTCGGGAACGACGTGGCGCCACCGTGCGCGCCCGACCACTCGGCCGGCGCGTGCAGGAATTTCTCGACTTCGTCGAGCGTCTTCGTGTCGAAGTGGTTCTGCTGCTTGGCAACGCGCAGCACGTCCCACCACGTGGCGAGTGAGTGCAGCTCGACATCGATGTCCTTGAGCACCTGGCGGCTCTCCGGGAAGATGTCGTAGTGGAAGACCACGAACACGTGATTGACCTTCGCACCGGCGTCGCGCAGCGCCTTGCAGAAGTTGATCTTGCTGCGGCCATCGGTCGTGAGGTCTTCGACGAGCAGCACGCGCGAGCCTTCCGGCAGATCGCCTTCGATCTGCGCGTTGCGGCCGAAACCCTTCGGCTTTTTGCGAACGTACTGCATCGGCAGCATCAGCTTGTCGGCGATCCAGGCCGCGAACGGAATGCCTGCGGTTTCACCGCCGGCGACCGTGTCGAACTGCTCGCAGCCGACGTCCTGAATGATGACGGCTTCGGCGAAATCCATCAGCGTACGGCGCACGCGCGGGTACGAGATCAACTTGCGGCAGTCGGTGTACACCGGGCTGGCCCAGCCCGACGTGAAGATGTACGGCTTCTCGGCGTTGAAATGCACCGCGCCCACTTCGAGCAGGATCTTGGCGGTGATGTCGGAAATCGCCTGGCGGTCGATGCCAATCATGATGCGGTTCCTAAGCGTAGCTGCCCGCCGTGCGGCGCGCAGCCAGGAGTCATGGGTGAGTCGGCGGGGACCGTAGCGCAAGGCGCTGCGGCAGGACACCGTCTAAGGCGGCGGGTCGGCACGTCTGGCAACGACCGACCGGCGCTTAAGCGCGAATTATGCCACAAGTTTCAGCAAACGCGCGGTCAATTATGCACGGAGCGTATATTCACCATTCGATCACTCCGCACAATGTTTGCGCACGGCGCATATCAGAACCCGCCGCCGACAGATGAATCCAAAAAAAGAGACAGTTGCCGGCGCTTAATGACAGGCATACACTCACGCCCAAAATTCCGACCTGACGAAACGCGCCCATGCCTAACGATGCCTCGCCCTCGCTTGCCGCACCGGTGGTGCCGCACGATACCGCCTACGCGAACCGCGCCCTGTGGGCGTCGGCCATCGGCTACGCCATGGACGGTTTCGATCTGCTGATCCTCGGCTTCATCCTGCCGGCCATTGCGGCCGATCTCGCGCTCACCGGCGCCCAATCGGGCGCGCTTGTCACCTGGACCCTCGTGGGCGCGGTCGTTGGCGGCATTGTCTTCGGCATGCTGTCCGATCGCTACGGGCGCGTGCGCGTGTTGTCGTGGACGATTCTGCTGTTCGCGGTGTTCACGGGCCTGTGCTCGCTTGCGCAGGGCTATTGGGATCTGCTGGCTTACCGGACGATTGCCGGTATCGGACTGGGCGGCGAGTTCGGCATCGGCATGGCGCTCGCGGCGGAGGCTTGCCCGCCGGCGCGTCGTGCGCGGGCATCGTCGTTCGTGGGGCTGGGGTGGCAGGCCGGGGTGCTTGCCGCCGCGTTGCTCACGCCGTTGCTGCTGCCGCACATCGGCTGGCGTGGCATGTTCGCCGTCGGCCTGCTGCCGGCGGTCGTGTCGTTCATCATGCGTCGCGCGCTCGGCGAGCCCGAGATGTTCCTTGCACAACAGCGGCAGCCGCGCGAACACGCGCCGCTCAAGCTGCTGGTCAAAGACGGCACGACCACGCGCGCGAGCCTCGGCGTGGCGATTCTGTGCTCGGTACAGAACTTCGGCTACTACGGCCTGATGATCTGGATGCCCTCGTATCTGTCGAAGACGTTCGGTTACTCGCTCACCAAGTCGGCCATGTGGACGGCGGTGACGGTGCTGGGCATGGCATTCGGCATCTGGCTGTTCGGCCGGCTTGCAGACCGCTTCGGACGTCGGCCGACGTTCATCGGCTACCAGATCGGCGCGGTCGTGATGGTGTTCGTCTACGCGCAATTGCACACGCCGTTCTCGCTGCTGATCGGCGGCGCGGCGATGGGCATGTTCGTGAACGGCATGATCGGCGGCTACGGCGCGCTGATCTCGGAGCTGTACCCGACCGCGGCGCGTGCCACGGCGCAGAACGTGCTGTTCAACATCGGCCGTGCCGTCGGCGGTTTCGGGCCGCTCACCGTCGGTGCGCTGGCGGCGGCCTACTCGTTCAAGCTGGCGCTCGTCTTCCTCGCTAGCATTTATGTGCTCGATATTCTCGCCACGCTTTTCCTGATTCCGGAGCGTCGCGGCGAAGCGCTGTCCTAACCTCTGTTGCCCGCTACGCCGGCCGCGCAGGCAGCGTCGAGCTTTCGGCGCAAGGTGTACACTTTGCGTCCTGCGGTGCATCCGGCGCACCGCAAGCCCCCACGGTCCGACGCGCGCGAGCGCGGCATGCAGGATCGGGGGACGCGCGGCGGCCATCACGCTGCCGCGCGGTGAAGAACCCCGTCGACGACACAATCGCCGAATCCCTCCGGTTGGCTCTTCCCCCGCCGTGATCCGTCAAAAGACGGCTGAGTCCACGCGCTGCCCGCATGCGGCACGGACCCGGCCGTCGCCCTGTTCTTAGGTATCGAGATATGGATGAACAACTGAAACAAAGCGCCCTGGCGTACCACGAGAATCCGCGTCCGGGCAAAATCTCGGTGACGCCGACCAAGCCGCTGTCGAACCAGATCGATCTGTCGCTGGCCTACTCTCCCGGCGTGGCCTACGCCTGCGAGGCGATTGCCGAAGATCCGCTCGCTGCCAATCGCTACACGTCGCGCAGCAATCTCGTCGGTGTGATCACCAATGGCACGGCCGTGCTCGGCCTGGGCAACATCGGTCCGCTCGCCGCCAAACCGGTGATGGAAGGCAAGGGCTGCCTGTTCAAGAAGTTCGCCGGTATCGATGTGTTCGACATCGAACTCGCCGAGCATGACCCGGACAAGCTCGTTGAAGCGATCGCCATGCTCGAGCCGACGCTCGGCGGCATCAACCTCGAAGACATCAAGGCGCCCGAGTGCTTCTACATCGAGAAGAAGCTGCGCGAGCGCATGAAGATTCCCGTCTTCCACGACGATCAGCACGGCACCGCCATCATTGCCTCGGCCGCGATCCTCAACGGCCTGAAGGTCGTGGGCAAGGACATCGGCCGCGTCAAGCTGGTGTGCTCGGGCGCGGGCGCTGCCGCTATCGCCTGTCTGGACCTGCTCGTGAATCTCGGCCTGAAGAAGGAGAACATTCTCGTTCTCGATTCGAAGGGCGTGATCCACACCGGCCGCGACAAGCTCGACGAGAGCAAGGCGCGCTACGCCGCGGCGACCGATGCCCGTACGCTGGCCGACGCGAGCAACGGGGCCGACGTCTTCCTCGGCTGCTCGACCGCCGGCGTGCTGACCGGCGACATGGTCAAGACCATGGGCACGAAGCCGCTGATTCTCGCGCTCGCCAACCCCGAGCCGGAAATCCGTCCGGAAATCGCGAAGGCTGCGCGTCCGGACTGCATCATCGCGACCGGCCGTTCGGACTACCCGAACCAGGTCAACAACGTGCTGTGCTTCCCGTTCATCTTCCGCGGTGCGCTCGACGTTGGTGCGACCACCATCACGGAAGAGATGAAGCTCGCCACCGTGCGCGCCATCGCCGAGCTGGCGCAGGAAGAAGAGCAAAGCGAAGAAGTCGCGCGCGCCTATGAAGGCCAGTCGCTCGAATTCGGGCCGGAATACATCATTCCGAAGCCGTTCGATCCGCGCCTGATCATCAAGATCGCACCGGCCGTGGCGCAAGCCGCGATGGACTCGGGCGTGGCCACGCGTCCGATCGCGGACATGGACGCCTACCGCGAGCAACTCGGCACGACCGTGTATCGCACCGGGTTCATCATGCGCCCGGTGTTCGCTGCCGCCCGTGCGCGCTTCGGTAACGACGCCGCGCGCATCGTGTTCGCCGAAGGGGAAGACGAGCGTGTGCTGCGCGCTGCCCAATTCGTGCTGGCCGAGCGCATCGCCAAACCGATCATCATCGGCCGTCCGGCCGTGGTGGAAATGCGCCTGCAGAAGATCGGCTCGAAGCTCAAGCCGGGCGTTGACTTCGAGATCGTGAATCCGGAAGACGACGCGCGTTATCAGCGTTGCTGGCAGGCGTATCACGACCTGGGTGCGCGTCACGGTGTGACGCCGGAAGTCGCCAAGGCCGCCATGCGCAAGGACAACACGCTGATTGGCGCGATCCTCGTGCATCTGGGCGAAGCCGACGGCATGATCTGCGGCATGATCGATACGTACCACCGCCATCTGGATGTGGTCGATCAGGTGCTGGGCCGTGCCGCCGGTGTCGAGAACTACGCGGCGATGAACCTGTTGATGCTCGAGAAGCGCAACCTGTTCATCAGCGACACCTACGTCAACGAGACGCCAACCTCGGAGCAGCTCGCCGAGATGACCGTGCTCGCCGCGAAGGAAATCGAGCGCTTCGGCATCGCCCCGAAGGTGGCGCTGCTCTCGAACTCGAACTTCGGTAGCGTGAAGTCGGCTTCGGCACAACGCATGGCCCGCGCCTGCGAACTGCTCGCCAAGCGTGCACCGTCGCTGGAAGTCGACGGTGAAATGCACGGCGACGCCGCGCTGTCGGAGGCGGTGCGTCGTGCCGCGTATCCGGCGTCGCGTCTGACGGGCGAAGCGAACCTGCTCATCATGCCGAACGTGGAAGCGGCCAACATCACGTACAACCTGCTCAAGATGACGGGCGGCGAAGGCGTGACGGTGGGCCCGTTCCTGCTCGGCTGCGCCAAGCCGGTTCACATCCTGACGCCGGCCGCCACGGTGCGCCGCATCATCAACATGACGGCCGTTGCCGCGGCCAACGTCACCCGTTGAGTGTCAGGACGGATGTGCCGCCGCCGATGTTGCGGCGTGCATGTCCGTCGACGGTGCGCTAGCGCATAAAGAAACCCCGCCAGATGCTCACGCGCTGGCGGGGTTTTTATTGGACTGACGGGTGACGTGTCAGCGCATCAGGCGGCCACGCGATGCGAATCGCCCTCGCGGAACTGCGTGAGCAACTTCGTCCACTTGATGCGCGTGGCGGCGAGGTTCTGCTCCTTGACGTGCCCGAAGCCGCGAATCTCCTGCGGCAGCTCGGCCAATTGCACGGCCAGCGACAGGTTGTGCTCGCCCAGACGCGACAACACCTCGTTGACCAGCGTCTCGTACTCGCCGATCAGTGCGCGCTCCATGCGACGCTCCTGCGTCCGGCCGAAGATGTCGAACGGCCCGCCGCGCAGCCCCTTGAACCTGGCGAGCACGCCGAACGCCTTCATCATCCACGCGCCGTACGCCTGCTTGATGAGATGCCCCTTGTCATCATGCTTGGCCAACGACGGCGGCGCGAGATGGAAGCGCAGCGTGAAGTCGCCTTCAAACTGCTCGTTGAGCTTCTTCATGAACGCCGGGTCGGTGTACAGACGCGCGACTTCGTACTCGTCCTTGTAGGCCATGAGCTTGTAGAGCGCCCGGGCGACCGCTTCGGTGAGCGGCATGGGCATGCCCTCAGGCGTCAGCGCGGCCTCGGTCGTGCGCACACGATCCACCGTCTGCTTGAAGCGCTCGGCGTAGGCGCGATCCTGATATGCCACGAGTTGGTCGTAGCGACGCTCGATCAACCGGTCGAGCGCGCGCGGCGTGTGCAGCGTGATCAGCTTGCCACCGGCGGCCGCCGGCTCCGGCGCCTCGTTCTGTTGCGCGAGCTTGCGCACGCTCGCCAGATCGTGCGCGGCACGACGTCCCCATTCGAACGCCTGCTTGTTCTTCTCGACGGCCACCCCGTTGAGCTCGATGGCGCGCGTGAGCGCAGCGTACGAGAGCGGTACCCAGCCCTTCTGCCATGCGTAGCCCAACACGAATGGGTTCGTGTAGATGGTGTCACCGAGCAGTCGCAGCGAGAGGTGATTGGCGTCGACGAAGTCAACGTTTTCACCGGCAGCCGCGCGGATGTCGTGCTCCGTGCTCGTGCCGGGGAAGCGCCAGTTCGGATTGCGGATGAAGTCGGCCGTCGGCGTATGCGCGCTGTTGACCACGATGTTCGTCACGCCGTGCTGCACGCGTGAGAGCGTGTCGTCGCTCGCGGTCGTGATGGCGTCGCAGCCGATGACGACGCGGGCGTCGCCCATGGCGATGCGCGTGGCATGAATGTCTTCCGGCTGCAGAGCGATCTGCACGTGGCTCGTCACCGCGCCGCCCTTCTGGGCGAGGCCGGTCACGTCGAGCGTGGTGACGCCCTTGTTCTCGAGGTGCGCGGCCATGCCGAGCAACGCGCCAATGGTCACCACGCCCGTGCCGCCCACCCCCGTCACGAGAATGCCGTACGGACGTGCGATGGCGGGCAGCGCCGGTTCCGGCAGCGGTGGCAGCTCGCTGCTGTCGACCTGCGCCGTCTTGGGCTTGCGCAACTGACCGCCTTCGACCGTCACGAAGCTCGGGCAGAAGCCGTTCAGGCACGAGTAGTCCTTGTTGCACGTCGACTGATTGATCTGACGCTTCGTGCCGAATTCCGTCTCCAGCGGCTCGACCGAGAGGCAGTTCGACTTCACCGAGCAGTCGCCGCAACCTTCGCAGACCGCTTCGTTGATCACCACGCGCTTTGCCGGATCGGGGAATGCACCGCGTTTGCGACGGCGGCGCTTCTCGGTGGCGCACGTCTGGTCGTAGATCAGGATCGACGTGCCCTTGACCAGACGCAGTTCGCGCTGCACGCGGTCGAGGTCGTTGCGGTGGTAAACCGGCACATCGCCGACGAGCTTCACGCCGTCGTACTTCTCGGGCTCGTCCGTCACGATGACGATCTTTGTAGCGCCTTCGGCATCCACCTGCGCCACGATCTGCGGCACCGTCAGCGTGCCGTCGACCGGCTGGCCGCCGGTCATGGCGACCGCGTCGTTGTACAGGATCTTGTAGGTGATGTTGACCTTCGACGAGATCGCCGCGCGAATCGCGAGCAGGCCCGAGTGGAAGTACGTACCGTCGCCCAGATTGGCGAAGATATGCTCGTCGCACGAGAACGGTGCCTGACCGATCCAGGGCACGCCTTCACCGCCCATCTGCGAGAACGTGTCGGTGCGCCGATCCATCCACACGGTCATGTAGTGACAGCCGATGCCGGCGATGGCGCGCGAGCCTTCGGGCACGTTGGTCGACGTGTTGTGCGGACAACCCGAGCAGAACCACGGCTTGCGCTCGACGGCCACGCGCGGCTTGGCGAGGGCTTGCTCCTTCGCGTCGATCACGCGCAGGCGGGCCGCGATGCGTTCGCGCACGTCGCTCGGCAACTCGAACTTTTCCAGACGCGTGGCAATCGCCTTGGCGATCAGCGCGGGGGAGAGTTCGTAGTGGGCGGGCAGCAGCCAGTTGGCCATCGGCACCGACCATTCGCCGCCGGCGCCGTCCTTTTCGTCGAACTTGCCATACACGCGCGGGCGCACGTCGTCGCGCCAGTTGTACAGTTCTTCCTTGATCGCGTATTCGAGGATCTGGCGCTTTTCCTCGACCACGAGAATTTCCTGGAGCCCTTGTGCGAACGCGCGCGCACCCTGCGCTTCGAGCGGCCACACACAGCCCACCTTGTACAGACGAATGCCGATGCGCTGACACGTGGCTTCGTCCAGCCCCAGATCGGCGAGCGCCTGACAGACGTCGAGATACGCCTTGCCGCCGGTCATGATGCCGAAGCGCGCATGGGGCGAATCGATCATTACGCGGTCGAGCTTGTTGGCGCGCACGTACGCAAGGCCCGCGTACCACTTGTAGTCGAGCAAACGCGCTTCCTGCACCAGCGGCGGGTCGGGCCAGCGAATGTTCAGGCCGTCGGGCGGCATGATGAAGTCGTCCGGCAGGTGGATGTCGACGTTGTGCGGATCGATCATCACCGAGGCCGACGACTCGACCACGTCCGTCACGCATTTCATCGCGACCCACAGGCCCGAGTAACGGCTCATGGCCCAGCCATGCAGGCCGTAATCGAGATACTCCTGCACGTTCGACGGATACAGCACGGGAATGCCGGCGGCCTTGAAGACGTGCTCGGACTGGTGCGCGAGGGTGGAGGACTTGGCCGCGTGGTCGTCGCCCGCGAGCACCAGCACGCCGCCGTGCTTCGACGAGCCGGCCGAGTTGCCGTGCTTGAGCACGTCCATCGAGCGGTCGACGCCGGGGCCCTTGCCATACCACATGGAGAACACGCCGTCGTACTTGGCGGGGTACAGGTTGACCTGCTGCGACCCCCACACGGCGGTCGCCGCGAGATCTTCATTCAAGCCGGGCTGAAAAACGACATGGTGGCTGGCGAGGTGCTGCTTCGCTTTCCATAGCGACAGATCCAGCCCGCCCAGCGGCGAGCCGCGATAGCCCGATATGAAGCCTGCGGTGTTGAGTCCGGCCGCGGCATCGCGCGCCTGCTGCAACATCGGAAGCCGGACCAGGGCCTGAATGCCGCTCATGTAGGCGCGACCGCGCTCGAGCGTGTATTTGTCGTCGAGCGTGACCGATTCCAGTGCGGCCAGCAAGCTCGGATTGACGGGGGCGTTCATGGGGTGTGCTCCTCACTCTCACTGATTTTGGGATCGCCAAAACTTCCTGCCCCTCCCGCTCTCGTGAAGCAGGACGGCAGCGGTGAATGCCGGCCTCTGATTGTTCCGTGCCCGGGGACTCACTTGCGTGATGCCACCAGGCGAGCGGGGGCCTTTTTTGTATTGCGCTCACCGGTCGAACTCATGGTAGCACCGGTGTCATGGCATTGCCTGACGGGGACGGTGACGTCTCATCGGTGACCGATCCAGCGAAGTATAACGATCATTGTGACGTTTACGTAAACGTCAGATAGCTCTCGTATACCCTCGTCGATGGGGTGGGTGTGCCGTGCCTCGTCGTGTCCACCGATGCGGCATCGCGACGACGGGCGGTTTTCGGATTTCACTTCGAAATGGCGCGATTGTGTCGCGATGATGTCGGCAACCGTACGCTTGTCAGCATCTTCTGACGCGCGGGTAACAACGTGTAACGGTTGGCGGCGGGAGGGAACGGCGCGGGCAGAATGGTTACTAACGCTTTACCCGACACGTTGGGTACGTACTTTGCGCACAATCAGTGCGCGTTGCAATGCCGCAATACGTAAGAAGGAGTCACTGTGAATCAACGAAACATCGCCAAATTCCTGTTGGTTTCCGCTTCGTTTCTGACCCTGGAAGTGAGCGTCGCTCGCGCCGACGAAATGGCGCGCGACACGACGGCCGAACCCATTCCGATCGTTTCCCCGGTTTCCCCGGTGGCCCCGATCACGCAGCCGCGCTCCACGCAATCGCCGCAGCGTTACGAAGGCCCGCTCGACCAGCGCACGATCGATCCGCGAGAATTCCAGCGTCGCTGAGGCGACCCGATGTCCCACAGGCGTCGCCCACCAGCGATGCGCCCCGACACCCCAAGGCGCCACCTCACCCGGTGGCGCTTTTTTTTGTCCCGAGTGCCTTTGCTGTAATCTCCCGTAATCATCGAATCAGGGAGATGGATTCCTTGAGATTGGAATCAAGCGCAATAATATTGCGAACTAGTAGCAATAACGGGGAATAATGTGCCAAAACTCGAACTGGACAAGATCGATCGCCGCATTCTCGCCTTGCTTCAAAGCAATGGCCGGCTGTCCAATCTCGAAATCGCAGAGCAGGTGAGACTCTCGCCGAGCCCATGCCTGCGACGCATTCGTCGCCTCGAGGAAGCGGGCGTCATTCGCGGCTATGTCGCCTTGCTGGAGCCCACGCGCATCGGCCTCGGCCTGCTGGCCTACGTCAATGTACGGCTAGACAAGCGCCATCCTGGCGATGGGCAGGGTGGCTCGGTCATCGAACACTTCCGCGCCGTGGTCGATACCTGGACGGAGGTCGTCGGCTGCTATGCGATGGCTGGCGACATGGACTACCTGCTGCGCGTGCACGTGCGCGACATGGCGCACTTCTCGCGCTTCATGCAGGCGCAGTTGCTCGTGCATCCGAGCGTGGTCGACGTCAAAACAAGTTTCGTCCTCGATCAGCTCAAGGAGACGACAGCGCTGCCGCTTCCGTAAATCGGCGGTGGTCGCTATTCTGACGCAAACAAAAAGCCCGGCCAACTGACCGGGTTTCGTTTTTTCGGGAGGGGGTGTGGATGCGCGGCTCAGGCGGCGCGCTGGTTCGGTAGGAGTGCCCCGAACAGGCGGCGGGCAGTGCGAAGCTGACGCTTGACCGCGTAATCGAAGGCGGCGACCTGCTCCTGCATCATTTCCGAGAGCATCGACTGCGTGTCGGCGGGGGGCAGGCTCAGATAACCGTCGGCCTCGCCGTAAGCGTAGTTGATTTCCATGCCGGCCTTCTTCGCGATGCGCATCATGCGGGCATTGCGCGAGAGGCAGTGCATGTAAAGCGTGTCGACGCGCTGGTTGCGGCAGTGGATCGTGGCGCGTTCGAACAGACGCGAGCCAATCCCGCGGCCACGGGCCGATTCGAGCACCGAGACCCCGAATTCGGCGACACGCCCGTTCTGGCCTTCCGGCAGATGCGCAACATGAGCGACCGCCACGAGGGCCAGATTGTCGTCGTACACGCCAAAAACGCTGTCGCGCGAGAAGTCGAGGCTGGCGACGTAACGAGTGATCACGTCATCGGTGACGATCTGGCCGAAACGCAGCAGACGGTCTTCTTCGCCGAGGGCCAGGAAGTGGCGCTGGAGTCGATGGATGTCGCCGGAGGTCAGCTCACGAATCAGCACGCTCGACCGCTCGTTGGCGGCAACCGTCGCGCGTGCGACGTCGGGCGTGGGGTTCGGGGCAGTCATGGCGCAATCCTTGGGTATTCTTTAGTGCGTGCACTGGATTGTGCGACGCAAAAGAATTATACCTGATTGGCTAGGTGAAAACCCTAGTTTGTGGCGGGAGTGTCTGGAGGGAAGTGTCTAAGTCGCTGAAGAGCCGCGCCGTTTCTCGATGTCACCCCCAATGACGTTCGACGATAAGTTGCTGCGAAGCAACAAAAAAGGGCGATGCATCGCCCTTTTTTTGAAAGTGAGTGACTACTGGCTAAGCGCGCGATGGCGCCGCTGCTGCGGGGATGGCGGCTTCGATCCCGCCCGGCAGCGGGGTGACGAGGCCGTGCTCGAGCACGGCGATCACCTCGTTGGCGAAATCGCGATACCGCATGCGACCGCCGGGCTTGAGCCATGTGAAGGTCCAGTTGATCATGCCGAACAGCATCATCGTGAGTGCCGTCTGGTTGTGCTTGGTCACCCGGTCAGGGAACGCTCGCGAGAGTTGACGGGCAAACGCCGCGACCACGTCACGCTGACGATTGAGCACGATCTCCCGTTGCTCGTCGTTGAGAAACTTCACGTCGTTGAGCAGTGCAATATGACGCGTCTGCGACGTCTCGTACTCATCGAGAAAGGCGCGGATCAGTTCATGGAACGTATCGCGCTCGGACAGCCCGCGGCGTTGGCCGAGCGCCTCGACCTCGGTGACGATCAGCATCAAGCGCTTGGTGTAGCGCTCGAGCAGATCGAACAGGATGGCGTCCTTGCTCGCGTAATAGTGATACAACCGGGCCTTCGACGTGCCGCACGCGGCAGCCAGTTCGGACATCGAGGCGCTCGGATAACTCGCGTGTGCGAATGCTTCGGCGGCGACATCGAGAATCTGTTCGCGCTGCGATTCGTGATCGGGCGCTTTGGTACGTGCCATAAACGGGGGTTACTCCAGTCGTAGATCGCACGCGGCGGGCGCCGTGGTGTCGCCGCGCAACGCGAGCCGGCCTGCCGCGCCGAGTTCGCGGCAGCGCCACAGCAGAAAACTGTCGGTCGCAAAAAAACCTTCGAAGCGCGGCATTGCCTCGCCGAGAAAGGCGGCCATGGGCGTCCATGCGACGGGCGCCAGGCCGAGAATCTGGTCATCGATTTCGCCGAACGTCGCGCCTTCGAACGTGTTGTTCACCCAGCGGCGGACCTGTGTGTTCGCCTGCTTGAGCGCGCGCCATTCCAACGACAGACGGCCAATGCGCAGCAGCGAAATCGGGGCGATACGTGCAAATCGCTCGGCCAGCACCTCTGGCGCGTACATGCCGACGCTCGTCCGTCGCGTGGCGTCCTGCGCGGACCCGGACGCCGCCAGATCGCTGCCACGCAACACGATCTCGTTCAGGCGTGCGGGCGTATTGCGCAACATGAAGGCCACGCGTCGCAGCGTGAGCTGGTCCGACGCACTGTCCCCATGCCAGCAGACCACCGCACTGTCGCCCTCGACCAAGCGTTGCAGCGACGCCAGTTCCTCGCGCAATTCCCCCGCGTAGTCGCGCCCGGCAGACGGCAGCACGCGTTGCCAGAATGCCGCCCGCTGCCGCTCGTTCTCGTCGATCTCGCGCAGCGGACCAATGGCCAGATCGTCACGCAGAACAAGCACGGGATCGGCGCGAAGCGCTTGCGCCATCGCCGCGCGCAACTGCTGCGCGGCGATATCGCCACAGACGACATGGATGGTATTCATGCCCGCTAGTTTACGGTATTCCCGCAACCTCGGGTTGACGCTCCCGTAATGCCCGAAATAATCGGGACATTGCCGGGATTTCACGCCTGTTCCCGCCGTGTTGACGTAGTGTTCGCACGACTTGGCAAACAGGCGTTCGATCCGCCGGCTCCGCTGTCGCGGCTCCGGCGAGTCGAATGCTCAACGCAGATTCAACGTAGATTCGGCGCGGGTTCAGCGCTCGTCGTAGCTCACCACAACGCGTTCCGTGAGGGGCCGTGCCTGGCACGTCAACACGAAACCTTGCTCGACTTCGTAGTCTTCCAGCGTGTAGTTCTTGTCCATCGCCACTTCGCCCTCGAGCACCTTGGCGCGGCACGTGCAGCACACGCCGCCCTTGCAGGCGTACGGCAGCGACAGACCGGCGGCAAGACCGGTATCCAGGATGCTCTGGCCCTCATACGGCTGACGCAGGCGGCGCTCCTTGCCGTCCATGACGACGACCAGCTCCGCCATCGGCGTATCGTCGGTGATGACGACCGGCTTCGCAGCGACCTGCGGCGTCGGTACGCCGAACCGTTCGACATGAATCTTCTCTTTGGCCACACCGGCGGCATGGAGCGCGGCTTCGGCGGCGTCCATCATCGGGCCCGGGCCACAGATGAACGCTTCGTCGATACTCGATGCCGGGATGAGCGTCTCAAGGAAAGCGGTGCACTTGTCCTGGTTGAGCAGGCCGTTGAACAGTTCCACCTCCTGCGCTTCGTCCGAGAGTACGTGATACAGACGCAAGCGGCCCAGATAGGTGTTCTTCAGGTCTTCGAGCGCTTCGGCGAACATGATGGCGGGCACCGCGCGGTTACCGTAGACCAGAGTGAACTGGCTGTGCGGCTCGGCGGCCAGCGTCGTCTTGATGAGCGCGAGCATCGGCGTGATGCCCGAGCCGCCGGCGAAGCCGACATAGTGCTTTGTGTGGTCGGCCGACAGACGCGTGAAGAAACGGCCATCCGGCGTCATCACGTCGATCTGTTGCCCCGGCTTCAACTGATCGTTCGCGAAGTTCGAGAACTTGCCGCCCGGCACGCGCTTGATGCCCACGCGCAGTTCGCCCGTGGCATCGTAGTCGGGCACGCCGACGCAGATCGAGTAGGAGCGACGCGCTTCTTCGCCGTCGATCTCGGTCTTGAGCGTGAGGAACTGCCCTTGCGTGAAGCGATACGCGTCGCGCAACGCGTCCGGCACCGTGAAGGCGATGGAGATGGCGTCGGCGGTCTCGGGCCGGATTTCGCGGATGGTCAGCGAATGGAATTGCGGGGTCGTCATCGTGGGCTTCCTTGATGCTCGGGTGCGGTTGCCGCCGGGCAAAGTGTCGGCATCGCTACGCGCGAAGCCGGATCAATCGGGTCAATCAATAGGGCTTGAAATAGTCGAACGGCTCGCGGCACGTACGGCAACGGTAATGCGCTTTGCAGGCCGTCGAACCGAATGCGGATACCACTTCGGTGTCGGACGAGCCGCAATGCGGGCACGTCACGCCGTCTTTCGGGCGGCCGTAGAACGTGATCTTGCGGGGCGCGTCGGCGGCCACGGCGTGCGTGCCCGTGGGCGGCGCAATGCCATAGCCGCGCAGCTTTTCGCGCGCCTCGGGGCTGATCCAGTCGGTCGTCCAGGCGGGGGCGAGCACCGTCGTGACGTGCCACGGACCGAGGCCCGCGCGCGTCATGGCGGCGTCGATGTCCTCGGCGATCTGTTGCATCGCCGGGCAACCCGAGTACGTCGGCGTAATCACGATCTCGAATGCCGCGCTACCGCTGGCGTTTGTGACGACGCGCACGTCGCGCAGGATGCCGAGTTCACGAATCGACACAACCGGAATCTCCGGATCGGGCACCGCTTCGAGCGTCTGCCATGCGAGCGGCAGCGACGCCTCCGAGGCCGGCGTCAGCACGTCGGGCGCAACGGGGGGAGTGAGCGGCAGATTCATGGTCGTATCGGCGAAGTGAGCGACGAAGGGAGCGGCGAGCGAATTCATCGTAGGCATGACGTGCGCGGCGAGCGGCGGCTTACCAGGTCGCGCCGGGATGCTGGCGAGCCAGCCCCTGCATCTCGCCGAGCAGATAGCTCATGTGCTCGGAGTGACGACCGAACTTGCCCGTGCTCTCGAACGCGCCGCCGACCGGTGCGTCGAGCGTGGCTTCTTGCAGCGCGTCGCTCACCGTGGCTTGCCACGTGTCCTTCAGGCTGGCCATCGCGACGCCGGTGCCGGCGGTGGCCACGGCGTCTTCCAGCGCGTCCGGCTTGAAGATCTCGTTCATGTACGGCATCAGATAGTCGAGCGCGGCTTGCGCGCGGCGGTGCGATTCCTCGGTGCCGTCGCCGAAGCGCACCAGCCAGTCGCGCGCGTGGTGCAGGTGGTAATGCGCTTCCTTGACCGACTTGGCGGCGATGGCGGCGAGGTCCGGATCCATCGACTGCGTGAGGGCTTGCCACACTTCGACCATCAGGGCCGAGTAGAGGAAGTTGCGCACGATGGTCACGGCGTAGTCGCGCTCGGCGGCCGTCGTGCCGGCGGTCGGACCGTAGTGGGGCAGTTCGACGAGCGTCCAGTTGCGGAACGCGAATTCGTCGCGCCAGAAGGCGTAATCGTCTTCCTGTTTCGCGATGCCGGTCAGCGCGGTGTCGATCTTGGCGGCATGCTGATACAGCATGCGTGCCTGACCGATGAGATCGAGGCTCAGGTTGGTGAGCGCAATGTCTTCTTCCAGCACGGGGCCGTGACCGCACCATTCCGCATTGCGCTGACCGAGGATCAGCGCGTTGTCGGCGAGGCGCAGCAGATAGGACAAATGTTCCTGCGTCGGTTTCATGTTCTGGGGTCTCGCATGGGGCGCGCCGATCAACGCGGCGCGCTGCCGCTTACATGTGGTTCACTTCTTCCGGCAACTGGTAGAAGGTCGGATGGCGGTAGATCTTGTCGGCGGCCGGATCGAACAGCTCGGCCTTGTCTTCGGGGGCCGACGCCGTGATGGCGGCGGACGGCACGACCCAAAGGCTCACCCCTTCCTGGCGGCGCGTGTAGACGTCGCGCGCCATATGCAACGCCATCTCGGCGTCCGCGGCGTGCAGGCTGCCGCAGTGTTTGTGTTCGAGGCCCATCTTGCTGCGCACGAACACTTCCCAGAGGGGCCATTCCTTGCTGCTTGCTTGCGTCATGATCGTTCCTGATGTCTTGTAAGGGGCTGCCGGTGACTGGGCGCGTGCGGCTCAGGCGGCTTGCTTCTCGGCACGCTGGCGTTGTTTGGCGGCGTGCGCCAGGGCGGCATCGCGCACCCAGGCGCCTTTTTCGTGGGCGGCCACGCGCGTGCCGACACGTTCCTTGTTGCACGGGCCGTCGCCGCCGACCACGCGCCAGAATTCGCTCCAGTCGATCTCGCCGTAGTCGTGTGCCTTGCGGGCCTCGTTCCACTTCAGATCCGGATCGGGAAAGCTCACGCCGAGCACCTTGGCCTGTTCGACGGCGGCGTCGACGAATT
The DNA here is from genome assembly GCF_902459665.1 of Pandoraea cepalis. GTDB lineage: Bacteria > Pseudomonadota > Gammaproteobacteria > Burkholderiales > Burkholderiaceae > Pandoraea > Pandoraea cepalis. The sequence continues at coordinate 59,421 of NZ_CABPSL010000023.1, forward strand.
TCTGACGCAGATCGTCGTTCGAAATGCGCTTGATGCCCCACTGCATGGTTTGCGTGCTGTGGATCGAGTCCTTGTCGCTCGGGCCGAACATCATCAGCACCGGCCACCACCAGCGGTTCACGGCTTCCTGAACCATGTCGCGTTGGGCTTGCGTGCCGCTCATCATTGAGAGCAGGGCGTCGAAACCCTGACGCTGGTGGAACGACTCTTCCTTGCACACGCGGATCATGGCCCGCGCATACGGGCCGTAGGAGCAGCGGCACAGCGGTACCTGGTTCATGATGGCGGCGCCGTCGACGAGCCAGCCGATCACGCCGACATCGGCCCAGGTGAGCGTCGGGTAATTGAAGATGCTGGAGTACTTGGCCTTGCCCGAGTGCAGCGCGTCGATCATCTGGTCGCGCGACGTGCCGAGCGTTTCGGCGGCGGAATACAGATAGAGGCCGTGGCCGGCTTCGTCCTGCACCTTGGCGAGCAGGATGGCCTTGCGCTTGAGGCTGGGCGCGCGCGAGATCCAGTTGCCTTCCGGCAGCATGCCGACGACTTCCGAGTGCGCGTGCTGCGAGATCTGGCGCACGAGCGTCTTGCGGTACTCGGCGGGCATGTAGTCCTGCGGCTCGATCTTCTGATCGGCGGCGACGCGGGCGTCGAAGCGGGCTTGTTGTGCCTGCTCCGCCTCGCTCAGGGCGCGCACACCCTTGGGGCTGTTGCCGGCCAGGTCGATGGCTTGCGTATACATAGAGGAAGGTCTCCGCGGCATGTGGGGATATGGAACGCATTATAAACCGACCGGCCGGTCGGTCAATAAATGTTTTCCATGAGATGACGGAGATTGTTTGTTGCAGAGTATGGAGCGCCAGCGAAGGTGGGATTCGCCGCGCGCCGAAGGGGGGGGCGGGCGCGCGTGAGCGACTGGGGGGCGTGCGGTGACGCCGGAAAGCGAGAAGCGATGTCTCAGCTTGCGGATGCCGAGGCGCACCGCTTCAACGTCTCGACAAACGCCGCGGCGAGCGGCGACAGGGGATCGCCGCGGCGCCATGCCACGCCCATCGGCGCGGGCAGTGGTGGAGGGCGCAAAGGCAGAATCGTGACATCGCCCTTGTCGCGCAGGGCATGGGCCAGGCGGCTCGGCAGCGCGGTAATCGCGTTGCAGGTTTGCAGCATCCCGAGCGCGAGGGAGACGGAAAACGCCTCGACGATCATGCCGGGCCCCGGCACGCCGTCCGCGAGAAATTGCGATTGCAGCGCGTGGCTGATCGGGGACTCCTTGGGCGGGAGCAGCCAGGGATAGCCGGCAACGTCGGGCCAGCCAAGTGCCGGCACTTGGGCAAGCGGATGCTCGCGACGGCAGATGACGAGCAGATCCTCATGGAACAGCGGTTCCAGTTCGACCGCGCTGCGAAAATACTCCGGCACCAGACGCCCCACGACCAGATCGAAGCTGCCATCGTGAAGCCCCGCGGCCAGCCCGAAGGAACCACTCTCGCGCACAGTGATGACGCAACGCGGATGGGACTCGGCCAGCAATGCGATCGCCTGCGGCAGGAGGTGAGGCATGGCGATGAACAGGGCGCCGACGACCAGGCTCTCGCGGTGCTCGTTCATCAGGTCTCGGAGCTCGTCCTCGGCCGAGCGGAGATTGCCAAGAATCATGCGGGCGTGGCGGGCCAGCGTCCGACCGAACGTCGTCGGCACCATGCCGGACGCGGTACGCTCGTAGAGCTTCACCCCCAGTAGGTCTTCCAGCGCAGCCAGTGTCTTGGAGAGCGCCGCGCGCGTGAGATTCAGGCGATCGGCGGCCTTCGTCAAGCTGTGCGTTTCATCGAGCACCGCCACGGCCTGGAGGTACTTGAGCTTGAGGCGCGACGGTGGCGCCTGACCGGTTCTGACATTCATTTTCGATCTCCATCAACGCGTTACCGGTAACGAGGCGACGGGCCCGTTCTGTACGTAGCGCACCCATGAGTCTCGCGCTATTGGCCCGCCATCGGCGCCCCCGACTGCGTCAGCCGTGCGTCAACCAATGGTTGATGGCTGATTCCAACAATTCACCTTCGCGGCAATGACCTGAACCTACACTGGCCTGCCAGACACCCGATGCGGTGTCGGGCGCAGGCGGTCGAGGCCATGCCCTTTCGTCTAATAATTTTAAGTGTCAATTATATAAGCATAAAAAATAATCGCATTCACGCGTCCCGAACACAACTCAGGGAGACGGCGGATGCGAAGCGGGCTGGCCCTATCGGGCAAGGGCCTGCGCAAAACCTGTCCTTGCCACGCATCCAGTTCAAATCAAGGGAGACAACGTGAATCATCACGGCATTTGGGTACGTTCATTCATCGCCGCAGGCCTTCTGGGCGGTGCGCTCGCCAACCCTGCGCAGGCGCAGAGCCATATCGAGATCAGCGGACTGCTGGGCGCTGGCGTGGGCTACACGAGCAACGTTGGCGGCGGCGCTGCCGTCACGGCGAACCCTGGCGTTCTGCGGCCGAACGCCCTGATCTTTCGCGGCGATGAAGACCTCGGCGGCGGCGACCGTGCCGTGTTTTACCTCGGCTCGCTGTTCAGCATTGTCAACGGCAACGTGTTCGGCGGTCCGGGCAGTCTGTTTTCCCGCGAATCGTATGTCGGACTGGCGAATCGATACGGCACGGTGACCGTCGGGAATCAACGCGACTTCATGTTCGACAGCCTGACGTTGAACCGCTACCCGGGGAGCTTCTTCGAGGGATCCTACGCCGCCCATCAGGGGCCGTTCGCGAAGTTCGGCGTGTCGTATTCCGCGCAAGGGTCGTTCGACTTCGATCGCGTGAATGGCGAGGCGATCGCCAACACCGTCAAATTCAAAAGCGCCGATTTCTCGGGCCTGACGTTCGGCGCGATGTACGGCTTCGGCGGCGTGCCCGGAAGTTTCGGCCGATCCTCCGCCACCAGTTTCGGCATCAATTACGACTACGCGAATGCTGGCATCGGTGCGGCGTACACGATGGTTAAGTCGCCACAAACGAACAACGGCAACGATGGCATCCGCAATATCGGTCTCGGGGTCCGCTATGGCTTCGGCAAGGTGTTGATCTCGGCACTTGCCACCCTGTCCCGAAACACGGCGACCGGGGCGCAGATCAACGCCTTCGACGTGAGCGTTGGATACGACTTCACCGCCGCGTGGTACGCGAGCGCGACGTATACGCACATGCGCGGCAACGCCCAGCTGAACGACAACCGCGCCAATCAACTCACGTCCCTTGTCGGCTACCGGCTGTCGAAGCGTACGACGCTGTACGTCGACGCCGCGCTGCAAATCGCTTCAGGCAACGGTGCGATGGCGCAGGTGAACGCGTCGGCCGGCCCTGCGAGCGGCGGTCACCAGTTCGTCAGTACCGTCAGCATCCAACACACCTTTTGACGCGTCGTCGCCCCCAAGGAGGTCTGATATGAACAACGAGATGCAGCGAAACCGGCGCAATCTTCTCAAAGCCTGCGGCGCCGCGGCTGGCAGCATGATGGTTCCCGCGCTGATGGCGCCGGTGTCGGCGGCGTTGCACGCGGCGGAACGGCCTTCGCAGCCAGCCCAGCCAGCCCAGCCAGAGCGAGACGAGTTCATCTTGCGCGGTGGGTACGTGCTGACAATGGATTCGTCACTCGGCGAATTCCCCGTGGGCGACGTGCACGTAAAGGGCGGTGCTATCGTCGCCGTGGCCGCGCGCATCGATCTGCCGAACGTGCGGATTATCGACGCGAGCCGTACGATCGTCATGCCGGGGTTCGTGGACACGCATCAACACATGTGGACGAGCCTGTTGCGCGGCTCGCTGCGCGGCGACGATCCGACCTTCGGCTATTTCCCGAGCAAGGCCCGTGCCGGTGCCGTCATGACGCCGGAGGACATCTACCACTCGGTGCGTTTCGGGTTGGCGCAGAACCTGATGTCCGGCATCACCACCGTGCACGACTTTTGTCACAACGTGCGCTCGCCAGCGCATGCGCGGGCGGATCTACAGGCGCTGGAGGATCTTGGCGTTCGCGCCCGATTCTCATACGGGCGCTTCGGCGAGCCGTCGTCGCAGCCTATGGACTGGCAGGATGTCGAGCGAGTGCGGCAGACGATATTGCCGACGCGTCCACGGCTGACATTGGGCGTTGTCGTCGCGCCGGTGACGGAAAAGGACGGTTCGATGCGCGCCAGCGTATTCGATGATCTCAGCACGTCGATGGCGCGTGCCCAGGCCATGCAGCTTCCTTACACGCTGCACTACGGGAATCTGACGCACGGCATTATCGACGTGATGGCCAGGCATCAATGGCTGAATTCGGACCTGCTGCTGGTGCATCCGCAAGGGTTCACGGCGGCGGAGCGCCAGACGCTCGCGGCATCGAACGTGCGCATCAGTATCGCGCCCGCCATCGAGCTGCAGTACTCCACGGTGAGAAGCGGATATACCCAATTTGCGGAAATGGAAGCGCTTCACGCGCAAATGGGGCTTTCGACCGATTCTTCGGCGGCATCGGCCAATGCCAACTTCTTCAACGAAATGCGCGCCCTGTTGTGGGCACACAAGTCGAGAAGCGACACGAACGTCAAACTTACGCCACGCCGGTTGGTGGAACTCGCGACCATCGAGGGTGCGCGCACGCTCAATCTTGCCGATCGCGCTGGGTCATTGTCCCCGGGAAAACGCGCCGACATCGTGCTTGTTCGTATGGATGACCTGGATATTGCCCCCGTATTCGACCCGTTCAATTCACTGGTGTATTCGGGGCAGCCGGAGAACGTCGATACGGTGATCGTGGACGGCCGCATTTTGCGGCAAGGCGGCCGGTTCCTTACGTTCGATGTTGGCGAGGTCGTTCGTAACGCCACCCGTTCGGCCGTGCGTTTGCGACGCGAGGCGGGATTGGCGTAGCGCGCACGGCAGGCGGCTTGCGCATGCCGGTTTCCCGTCCAGGCGGACGACGGGCGTGCGCCGAGTCGCCGGCAGGTCTTGGGCGAGGGGGAGGGTGGCGGCGACGGCGAAGATGGGGCGGGAGCGAAGGCGAGGGTGTGGGCGATGGTGCGGGTGCGGGTGAAGATGGGGGAGGGCGAAGGTGTGGGCGAAGGCGAAGGTGCCGCCGAAGGGCGCGTTTCACGGCGAGTCAGTGTCAGATCGGCGCGCGGACAGGCGTCGCCATGGATCAGGTATTCGGGAGCGCAGCACAGTTTCAGAGCAGGTCGTCGCTCGGCAGCAACGTGAAGGTGCCTGCCACCGCATTGCGCCAGAACGAAGCATAGGGATCGACGTCGAAGGTTCGCGGTTGACCATTCTCCTCGCCTACCCAGCGCAGCGCCGGCAAGGTTGGCGGGGTGATCGGCGCCGGCATGGCGGGGTTGGCGGGCGCCAACTCGACGCGAAAACTGGCATGGGGCGACGTCGCCCGGTCGAAAATCCGTGCCATGTGCTCGGCAAAATCCGGGCTGTGGATCACGATCGCCAATTCCGTATTCAGACGCACCGAGCGCGGGTCCAGATTGAACGAACCGAGCACGACGTCACGCCGGTCGATGACATAGGCCTTGCCATGCAGACTGGCACGCGACGTGCTGCCGAGCGAGACGCGCCGCAGCGAGCGGGCTCCGTTATTCGTGCGGATCGGCTTGAACTCGTACAGCGCGACGCCGGCTTGCAGCAACGCCGGGCGATAGCGTGCGTAGCCGGCGTGGACCGGTACGACGTCGGTCGCCGCGAGGGAGTTCGTCAGCACGCGTACCTTGACGCCGCGCTCCGTGAGCGTCGACAGAAACCGGACACCGCCGTCCAGCGGCACGAAGTACGGGGAAATGATCAGGACCTCTCGCTGGGCATTCGCCGCCAACTGACGCAGCTTGTGGCCGGGTGCGCTCTGGGTCTCTGCGGCGGGGGTGTCGAGTTTGTCGGGGCCGTCGGCGGCAAGCTCGGCGGGGGCCCAGAAAAGTGGGAGCTTGCCGTTGTGCAGACGCTCGGCGAGCGGGGGCGGGTGAAGCGCTGCATGCCCGGCCGGGGTGCGATCAGTGTCGCGCCAGTGGCGTACCAACGCGTCGCGCGTGGCGTCGAGCGTCGCTTCGTCGATCTTCGACTGAACTTGCTTGAGCGGGTAAGACTGTTGGCTCGTCCAGAAGTGGTCGAAGCTACGGGAGACGGCGTCGACGATCGGGCCGGCACAGAGCAGATCGAAATCGCGGAAGGACAATTCGGGATTGGCGTCGAAATACTCATCGCCCAGATTGCGGCCGCCCACGATGGCCAGCTGATTGTCGGCGACCAGCGCCTTGTTGTGCATGCGGCGGTTGAGCTGGTCGAACCGGGTGAGCAGATTGCCCGCTCGTTCGATAAGCGTGGTGTCGCGGGTGCCGAATGGGTTGAAGACGCGGATCTCGATGTTGGGATGTTGATCGAGCGCCGCAAACGCCGGGTCGGTATGGCGACGGTTGATGTCGTCGACCAGCATGCGTATGCGTACGCCGCGGTTGGCGGCGTCGAGCAGCGCCTGGAGCAGGAGGCGGCCGGTGACGTCCTCGCCGGCGCTGTAGTACTGAACGTCCAGACTGTGCTGTGCGGCCTGAACCAGTGCGAGGCGGGTGGTGAATGCGTCGGAGCCGGTGGCGAGGAGTTGGAAGCCGGACTGGCCCGAATGGGCGCGGACGGCCGTGGCCAGGGTGCTGGCGAGCGTGCCGGGCGTAGCGGCCGAGGTATGGCTCGCCCAATGAGACGGCTCGGGAGGTGGACGCACCGAACTGCAGGCGGCGACGGTGAGCGCGAGCGGGAGAAGCGTGGCCAGGCGCCGCAGGACATCGAGAGAGCGCGACGGAAGGATGCGCGAATGGACCATCTCGAACGCTCTATATATAGGTATAGGAAGGGAAGAGACCCGGATCGCTGCGTCGCCTTTCCCTATGGGCAAGGTTCCGGCAAGCATAGGCGATTTCGATGGTTGCGTCGCAGTGGGATGCCGGACGATCGTGGATCGGTGTCCTCCATGTGACCTGCGCCGTGGATCTCGGCCCGCTCGAATCGCTGTCTTTTTTGCCCGGCCCCGACCTTTTTCAAATTATTTTCACAAAGGGCTTGCCAGGGTACGGGGTTTTCACTAATATTCCGTCTCTCGCAACGACGGCGACGCAGCGAAAGCGGCGAAGCGGTGGAGGCGACGGGCTGGAAAGCCCGGTGGTTGGTGGTTTTGGAGCTTGTGAGTTGCTACGGCGGCGAGCGAAGAAGGCGAAAAAAACTGTTGACGACGACGAGAAGCTGCGACATAATCTTGCTTCTCTGC
>NZ_CABPSL010000024.1 GCF_902459665.1 Pandoraea cepalis
TGATCTGCTGCCGCACCGTTGGACGCCTGCCGTCCGTTGAAACCTCATCCGTCAAGACGGGTTTGCTAGCCGCTTACAAATTCCGGCCCATTGTCCGACCGAAGATAACGGGGCGCTCCGTGCACGCTGATCAACCGACTTAGCACTTCAATGACTCGGCGTGAGCGAATCGATCCCGCCACATCGATCGCCAGGCATTCCCGCGTATATTCGTCGACCACGGTCAGACATTTGACTTGCTGCCCGTTTGCGCAGGCGTCGAATACGAAGTCGTAGCACCACACCGAGTTACGAGCCGCTGGCGCATGAGGCCTCGGACGGCTGCCGGCAACCCGGCGCCTACGTCGCTTCCTCGGCACTTGCAGGCCCGCCCGGGCCCAGAGCGAGGCACATCGGTCGCGGCCGACAACGATGCCTTCGCGCTCCAGCAACACGCGGATGCGACGAGAGCCGAAGCGCGGGTGATGTCCCGACAACGTTCTCATAGCCTCGATCACCGGTGCATTCTTGCTTGGCATCTTCAATGCATAGCTCAAGCTCGAACGGCTGACCTGCATCAGCGCACACGCTCGCCTTTGACTCAAACCCCGCGCCATCGCGAACCGGGCTTGTTCACAGCGAACCTGTGCGCTCACCACTTTTTTGCGCCGATCTCCCTCATGACCTCAATCTCAAGATCGCGCTCGGCCACCATTTTCTTTAACCGCGCGTTCTCGGCCTCAAGCGTCTTGAGTCGTTTGACGTCATCGCTGACCATCTCGCCGAACCGTTTGCGCCAAGCGTATATCGACGCTTCGCTCACGCCATTGCGCTTGGCCACCTCGGGGATCGTATCTCGATCCGCCTCGCGCAGAATTCGCACAATCTGTTCGTCACTGTACCGGCTCTTCTTCATACCAACTCCTCGTCTGAGCTGAGGAGCCATTATCTCTAGATTTGATTGGTACGAAATTTTCAGGGCAGGTCAAGGGCATCGACACCCTAATTTTTGTCCATCAATGTGGACACCATTTAAGTGCGTTTCTGTGGCGCGACAGAAAATAGGTGCAAAACGGTCGCGTACTCTGTGGTGGACAGAATTTGTGTTCAATCCTGCGAACCGAATCAGGTAATGATGCCTGGTGTGCATTCATGCCGATCCAGTCTCCTTGTGTCAAAACTTTCGTGACTGGCTCCAAGCAGAGATTCCGTGGAGTGAATCGATTGCCATCGATCACGTCATTTGCGCAGATGATGCTGGATCGGACGCGACCGCTAGGTTGGCGACCGAGATCATTGAAAGTTCCAAGGGGGCACGGTCGAAAGTCATCGGATATCGCGAGCTAGCCGCGGATTCACTGTCGACTGCGAAGCGGGTGCATGCGGTAACTGCCGTCGCCGGGAGCGGTGGGCTTTTGCGCGAGATCAGTCGGGATCTCCGAGAGTTTGTGTCGCCAACACTTCCCCGTAATTTTCTCCTCGGCATTGGGCTTCCGCAAACCAGGGAAGTATGGGAGAGATTTCTCTGCCATTTTCCCAGGATGGTAACCACCACGGGTGTTTACCATGGAAGGGAGCGCCCGGCGTTTCTCTCTCGAAACAGACTCAATTTCGAGCGCATTTCGAGGACAGAGAAACCATGCACATCAAACGCGCCAGGACCCTCAAACCCGCCCAAATCCGCCACCTGCTCCGCGTCACTGAGGCGACCAGTTGGCGCCCCGAGCGCAACGCACTCATTCTGCTCCTGGGCCTTATCTGCGGTATGCGAATCTCCGAGATTTGCACCGCTTGGCGTTACTCGAATGTTGGTCTCATATTCGTCGCTAGGCTTATTGAGCGGGCTGCAGATATGCCGCTTGAAGCCGCTATCAAGCAGCGTGTTTTGACGCCGCTTGGCATCTCGACGCTTCGCTTCGCAACGGAACGTTCAGAACTCTGTGGCGAGTAGCCTGATATAGGACGAACCGTTCAAAGCGTGAAGCAACATTGGTCAGTTGACCTCCGAAAGTAGTAACTAGCGGTCGGCGACTGGCGCAGGCAGCAATTCTGGGCAGCTATCCGGGGCCCGAGAGGACGTGCTTGCCGGACAGCGGCAACCGTTACAGCGCCGACGAACCAGGACATGCTAGCCATAATATCTTCTCCTGCTCGCGATTCAGGACCGGGGCCTGAATCGGTGACGCCGATGCCTACCACCCCCACCTGAGCGTGCTTGCGGCGCGGCTATAGGATTTGCCGAATTGTGTCGGCTCAAGGTGTTTGCCCACACGTCGAATCAGGTCGCGAGCGAGCAGTGCGTCGGTAAGGGCGTCTGACAGGGGCTCGGGATCGTGTCCTGAAACGCGCTGCAGTGCGGCAAGGATGGCTTGCTTCGAGAGGGAGAGCATGGTGGCCTCCGTTTAAATAACTGTCATCTTCCGGCCGGGTGCCGCGAACAGGCGTGCTTGCGTTCGGTCGACCTGGCCAGGCCGCGCGTCAGGCCGGCTTGATGTTGGACGCCTGTGGCCCTTTCGGACTTTGCACAACATTAAAGGAGACGCGCTGATTTTCCTGCGGCGTTCGAAATTCTTCGCGATTATCTGCGCTAATTTTAAAAAAGTGAGCGAAGAGATCTGCGCCTCCATCATCCGGTGTGATGAAGCCAAAACCCCTGCTGTCATTGAACCATTTGACAATGCCGGAACTCATAATTCACCTCTCTAATACCCAAATCTTATATCCAACGCTTTACCATCTCTAATTACAATGTATGGCGGCGTTGATAAATGGACAACCAAGAGGGTCAGAGATCGGAAGTGTCTCGCAGCGATCGGAATATCGACGCGCCATCGAAAAGCGGCGGACTTGATGGTCGCTAAATATTTTATACGCGCGCATTGATAAACAAACAAGCGATTTATTTTTTATGAAATTTAAATTTCAATTTATTTGTCTCAATGTTTTTTTAAACAATTGCATCAGAATCATCGTCCAATTCAGTGGTGAAGAAAGGCGTCACACTGGCGGAAGAAGACTGACCTGCACTCGGTGAGTACGTCCGTCGTCGACCAGCGGTATGTCTGGATCGCTTCCTTCCAAAAGTTGCCCGTCGACGGTAACGGATGCGGGGCCTTGACTCTGGCCATGCGGATTGGCTATAGAGATGAGATAACGCGATTCGCCAAATTGGTAGATCAAGCGATACCCGCGCCACTCCCGCGGAATGCACGGTGTAATGCGCAGCGCGTTGCCGCGCTTGTCCAGCCCCAGAATGGACTCCACGGTACCGCGATGCATCCACCCCGCAGCGCCGGTGTACCAGGTCCAACCGCCTCTACGCACATGCGTGGGGGAGGCGTAAATGTCCCCAGCCATAACGTAAGGTTCGACCTTGTAGGCATGTACACCGGCGCGCGTGTCGGCATGATTGATGGGGTTGAGCATCTTGAGCATGTCGCCGGCACGGTTGCCGTCGCCCATTTTCGCGTATGCGATCATGCACCAGGTGGCGGCATGCGCGTATTGCCCGCCGTTTTCCCGAATGCCCGGCAGGTATCCCTTGATGTACCCGGGATCTCGCGCCATCTTGTCGAACGGTGGTGTCAACAACAGGATGAGGTCGTCGCCCGGGCGTACCAGATAGTGCTCGACAGATTCCATCGCCCGACGCTGCCGGTCTACATCTCCCGCCCCGGAAATCACACTCCAGCTCTGAGCAATCGAATCGATACGACACTCCGCATCGCCCGCGGTGCCGAGCGGTGTTCCGTCATCGAAGTAGGCTCGCAGGTACCACGCGCCATCCCAGGCGCCATTGTTCAGCGCGGCATGCAAACGCTCAGCGTGCGCCCGCCATCGCGCTGCGGCGTCGACCTCTCCGCGCGTCTGCGCCAAATCGGCGAAGGGCAACGCGGTGGCATGCAGGAACCAGCCAAGCCAGATGCTTTCGCCTTTGCCTTCCATCCCGACGCGATTCAGACCGTCGTTCCAGTCGCCCCCGCCGATGAGCGGCAGGCCATGAGTGCCCGTTGCGAGACTGCAATCGATGGCCCGCTGGCAATGCTCGAACAGGGTTCCGCTCTGCGCTGTGACTGTCGGCACGTAATACGCATTCTCTTCGGTGTCGGGGACAGCGCGTCCCTCCAGATAGGGCACCGGCTCGTCGAGGATCTTCGTGTCACCCGTCACTCTGACGTAATGAATGACCGAGTATGGCAGCCAAAGCCTGTCGTCCGAGATATGGGTGCGCACGCCACGACCTGAGGGCGGATGCCACCAATGCTGCACATCCCCCTCGACAAATTGCCTTGCGGCCGCCTTGAGCAAATGCGCCCGGGCAAGATCGGGGCGCGCATGGCACAGCGCCATGCAATCCTGCAGTTGATCGCGAAATCCGAACCCGCCGCTCGCCTGATAGAACGCGGCGCGCGCCCACATGCGGCAAGACAGCACCTGATAGAGCAGCCAGCCGTTAAGCATAAGATCGGTCGCCCGGTCCGGTGTCTCGACCTGAAGCTGCGTGAGAATCGCGCGCCATTCCGATTTGACTGATGTCAAGACCGTGGCGGACGACGTCCCACGGTAGCGTTGAATGTATCTCCTTGCCGCGTCACGGTCGTTCGCCTGCCCAAGAAGAAGGGTCAGTTCGACGCGTTCGCCGGGTGCCAATGTGATGTGCGTGAGTAGCACGCCGCAAGGGTCCATGCCCGCACCCGTCGCATTACTAAGCGCCGCATCGGATATCAGCCCCGCAGGATGGGCGAGATCGCCGTTGCGGCCGATGAATTCCGTGCGGTTGCCGGTCCAACTGGACTGCTTGCCAAGCCAGTCCAGAAAAGCAACGCGCTCACTGAACTCGGCGTTCCATGCGTTGGTGGCGAACATTGCGCCCGTGACGGAATCGATCTCGGAGACGACAAACGGTGCATTGCGGGCACGTCCGGCACCTAGCGCCCATTCGACGTATGCCGCAGCAGAGAGTCTGCGCGGGCGCTTCGAACGGTTTTCGATAGTGAGTACGGAGAGCTTGACGGGGTCGTGCCAACTCACGAATTGCACGAGTTCGGTCTTGATGCCATACACGGCATGTTCGAAACGACTGTATCCAAAACCGTGAGAGGCAATATAGCGAGTGTTCTCCAGACGGATTGGAGATGCGGTCGGGCTCCAGAGATGTCCGGTTTCGTCGTCGCGCAAAAAGAACGCCTCACTGCACGGATCGACGACCGGATCGTTCGACCATGGCGTCAGTTGATTGGCTTGGCTATTGGCCGACCAAGTGTAGCCGCCCCCTGACTCGGAGACCTGAAAACCAAATTCCGGATTGGCGATGACGTTCAGCCATGGCGCGGGTGTGCGCTGGCCCGGACCGAGTACCGTCACGTACTCGCGCCCCTGCTCGGCAAACCCACCCAGCCCGTTGAAATACTCAAGCGCAGGGGCGGGCAACGGCGTGTCGGCGATGTCGTCGCCACGCGTTGCCCGCGTTCGGCCGATACTCAATGGCATGTGGGTAATGCTACGACCCATGCGCACGACCTGTTCTTCGAGGCTGCCTTGTCTCGCCCCCGCAAGCACGACACGGGCGGCCGTTAGCAACAATGTCATTTCCGCCGCCTCCAGGCCGTCGGCGCGAATGACGGAAATGCTGCCACGGCCGTCGTTAGGCCCGGATGTGACCTGTGTGCCGCTGACCATCGTCTGAAGGGAGACTTGCAGATCCTCGATATAAGACACCTTGCGTTCATTAAGAATCACGAGGTCGACCGGAACGCCTTTGCCTTGCCAGTATTCGTGGGCACGCAGCAACTGTCTGACAATGTCGCGGTCGTCCTGATCGTCCACGCGGACCAGTACGATAGGTAAGTCTCCGGAAATGCCAAATCGCCATAGCGATGGCGCACTGAGCGTGTTGCGTTTGAGCACCTCGGCAGCAGCACGCATCGCGGTGTCAACATAGAGCACCCGGTTGGCGATGAACTGGAAGAGGTGTGCGTCATCGGCGGTGATACCCAAATAGTGCAGATTGACCTGTCCCTGTGTCCACGCCAATGTCGAAATGCGTTGGAAGCTTGCCGGGTCGTGATATTTGTCGGTGAGATCGAGCAATGCCTCACGGCTTGGCGCCACCATCGTAGAAAACACCAGATGCTCGGTCGCACCGGGGGCAACGATAATGCGCGTGCGCAGGCTGAAGATCGGGTCCAGTACCGGGCCTACCGTATTCGACAGCGGACGGCCGTCCATCACCGCCAACGGGTCGCGAATCGTTCGCCCCCGTGTGATGAAACGTGCCCGATCCGTCTCATAGCCCACATTGCCGCCATGCGGCGAGCGCGCCAGCACATGCGCCGCCCACAAGGGCGTATCCGTGCCTCCGCGAGGGCGGCGCATGGCGAGCAGACCCTGCACTTCCGGCAGGTATTCGGTCTGGACGAACAGATTGGAAAACGCAGGGTGCGCCGTGTCGCTCGCCATCGGCGCCAGCACGACTTCAGCGTAGGAAGTGACCTCAATTTCGCGCGTCAGCGCGCCCTCGTTGGTGATGGACAGGCGACGGACTTCGGCGTTGTCTTCGGGCGACACCATGATTTCCAGTGTCGAGACAAGCGAGCCTTCCTGCCGGACGATGCTTGCACGATCCTCGGAGAACGCCACGTCGTAGGCGTCTGGCTCGATGTCCACAGGCTGGAAGGTCGCGGACCAGACAGCGTCATTTGCCGTATCCCGCAGAAACAGATAGCTGCCCCAGCGGTCGCACGTAAGGTCCTCGCGCCAGCGGGTCACGGCAGCGTTGCCGCATAGGCTGTATCCAGACCCGGCGGCAGTGATCATGACGGAATATTCGCCGTTCGATAGCAAGTGCGTGGCGGGAGGGGTCTGTCCTGCGGAATAGAATCGGCGCATGACCGGCACAATCGCCTCGATACCCGTTGGCGTGTCCGCGATGTCGGGCGCGAGATCCACCGCGCTGATTTCGCGCGGGTTCGCCTCATGCAAGAGCAAGTCGGCGGCCCGCGCGACGGGCTGACGATGGAAGCGTTGCCGCATGATGTCGCCGAACAGCACGTTCGTCAGCGCGACCAGCGACATGCCCTGATGATGGGCCATGTAGGTGCGAACCGGAACGGCGTTACAGTTTTTCGGTAGCCGAGAAGGGGTGTAGTCAATGGCGTCGTAATAGCCGAAGACACCGCGAGCGCCAACACCGTCGAGCCGTTTCAGGTTGGTCACGGCGTGCGGCAAATCATACATTGCGGCGAGCACCGTAGCATAGGGCGCGATCACGAGAGACCGCGCAAGCCCACGCTTCAATGCCAACTCGGGCACGCCGAAATCGGCATATTGATAGGTCATCGCACGGTCCCGAATGTTACAGGCCGACTCGGAGATTCCCCACGGCACGCTACGCGTCCTGCCATAGGCAATCTGACTCGCGACGGCAAGCCCGCACGATGAATCCAGCAGGCTCCTGTGGGGATAGTCCATCACCAGTGACGGCATCAGGTATTCGAACATCGAGCCTGACCATGACATCAGCACCGCTGCCTTGCCGTAAGGCGCCATGATGCGCCCGAGCCGGAACCAGTGCGTTGCCGGCACGTCGCCCTTGGCGATGGCAATGAAGCTCGTCAATCGCGACTCGGACGCAAGCAGGTCATAGTACGAGTTGTCCAGCTCGGCGTCCGCCATTCGATAACCAATCGAGAACAAGCGCCGGTCGGAGGCGAACAGGAAGCGAAAATCCATCTCGTCGAATAGCCGGCGAGCCAATGCTGCAACGGCTTCAAATCGTTTGGCGATGTCCGGACCGGGTAAAGGTGACGCCGTGAAGTACCGGGGCGATTGGCCGGCAGGCGACACGTCCGGCGTGAGATCGAGCAGGTGGCTCTTGACATTGTTCCGGATCGCGCCGACCCAGTAGAGCACTTCGCTATGCGCAGCGTCACCACGTTCGTTCACGAATGTCTGGGCGAGATCGAGCAGCGTCGTCGCGAGATGGTCGATCTCGCACCAGCGCCGGCGCCACCCCTCGGATGCATCGGCGATGACGTCAATCGGTTCGGACGGCACCGGCTGGAGGAGCATGTGTTCCAGCGCATTGAGCTCTTCGTATAAGTGGTTCCGGTTCACCGTGAGGGTTCGCCGGTCGTCGCTCTCGTGAGCGATGGCGTCGCGCAAGAGCGCAACCGTGTCGAGAACTCCATCGAGCTGCGCGCGGCCGAACACCGGTTCGAGAGCAATTTCTTCGCACGCGCTCGTCACCACGAGCAGATGGCCTGCCAGATTGCCGCTGTCAACGCTCGACACATACTGCGGTGCCAGAGGGCTCAGATCCTGGGTGTCATACCAGTTGAAGAAATGCCCCTGGTAGCGCGCAAGGGTCGACATCGTGCCAAGCGTTCGCTCCAAACGTTCGAGCGTCTCCGTCACGCCAATCCAACCGAAGTCGCGGGCAGACAGTACCGACAGCAAATAGAGGCCAAAGTTGGTCGGCGAGCTTCGGTGTGCCACCACGGGGCGCGGGTCTTCCTGGAAGTTGTCGGGCGGGAGGTGATGATTGTCGTCGTCGACAAAGGTAGTGAAAAAACGCCAGATTCGCCGGCCGGCCATTCGCAGTGCCTCGTTATCTTCCGTCGAGACGAGGGACGAGCGCGCGGGGCGCGGCTGGCGGCTGATCCGTTGGGCGACGAACGGAGAGAGGCCCCAGACGATCAGAAACGGCGCTGCCCAGAGAAGGCTGGCAGGTCTGAGCCATGTCACGATGGCCGCGCACAATACCGTGAGTGTGATGGCACCGCGAAGCGACCAAATAAAATTGCCGAACGAGCGCCCCGCATGCAGTTTAAGCTGCGCCGCCGTTACCCATTCGAGCAGTCTGCGCCGTGAGACGGTCAGCCGGAATAACGTGCGTGCGATGGCGTCGGCGGCGAGCCACGCCTGGTTCGCCAACATCGACGCTACGATAAACGTACGCTCGACGCCGCTGCCAATGTCGCGGCCAACCGCGCGCAAGTGGCTCGACATCGAAATGCCAGTCTGTGACGGGATCAGGCCTGCCGCAATCATGAATATCGTGGAGGCGGAAATCGCCAGCAATACCAGTGCCGACCAGACCCCGACAGGCGCCTGTGCGACTACCCATGCGCACACCAGCGTAGCCAGCGCCGCTGGCGCAGTGAGCGAGCGACGCAAATTGTCGAGCATCTTCCATCGAGCCGCCGCCGGAATCGCCCCGCCGCGCTTGCCGACAATCCACGGCAGAAGTTGCCAGTCACCGCGGATCCACCGGTGCAGCCGGATGGCGGCGACCTGCGCATGCGAAGGGAAGTCTTCGAACAGTTCGACATCCGTGACCAATCCGCAACGGGCGAAGTTGCCTTCGAAAAGGTCGTGGCTAAGAATCGTGTTCTCCGGAATTCGGTCTGCAAGCGCGGATTCGAACGCATCGACGTCATACAGGCCTTTGCCGATGTAACTGCCCTCGCCAAGCAAATCCTGATACACATCGGACACGGCGCCGGCATAGGGATCGATGCCGTAGCGTCCCGAAAACAGGCGCGAATAGAGGGTTCCCTCGTGCATGGCGGGCAGTGTTGGCGTGATGCGCGGTTGCAGAATGCCGTAACCAGCGACCACGCGCCGCGAGCCCCGATCGAAGTGCGGACGGTTCAGCGGGTGCGCGGCTGTGCCAACGAGCTGCCGCACGGCGTCGATAGGCAAACGCGTGTCGCTGTCGAGCGTGATGACGTACCGGACACCGGGAGGTGTCCACGGCGCACGTCCTTCGATGTCCATGAACGAGGTGTCGGTGGCACCTCGCAGCAGCCGGTTGAACTCGTGGAGTTTGCCCCGTTTGCGCTCCCATGCCAGCCATTTGCGCTGCGTTTCATTCCAACGGCGCCTGCGATGGAACAGGAAGAATCGTGGGGTATCGGCAGTGCTGTCTGCATAGCGGGAATTAAGCGTCGCAATGCGGGCGCTGGCGGCTGCCAGAAGCGGCATATCGCTGTCGATGTGCTCCGCATCGGCGTCGCGCCAGTCGGAGAGCAGGGCAAACCGGACGTCACCCTTGGCATTCGCAAGATAGTGCACTTCCAACTGTGCGACCTGTGCGGCGATGTCTGCCTCGTTCGTCAGCATCATCGGTACGACGACGAACGTTCTGAGTTCAGGCGAAATGCCGTCGGCCAGCTCAAGGCGCGGCAAGTGGCGGGGGGGGATCAGTCGGGCTAACGCGCGGTCGATGAGCAAAACGGCAAGCTCCGACGCCGGGAACAGACCACATACGGCCAATACAACCAGACCGGCGACGCCCACCCCCGCCGTGGCGCTGAGCAAGACGGGAATGGCCAGGATCAAGCCACTCAGCAGACAAACGCTCACGATGTAGGCCACCGCGCATTGCCGGGCATCATGCAACCGACAGCGACGGGCGATCGGCACACGATACGCGATCTCACGCTCAAAGGCGCGCCGGCCGGCCGACAGAAGATAGTAGCCCGGGTCCGCGCGACGCGCCATGTCTTCGGCGTCAGCCGCATCGCCCGTGCCAGAAGCTGCGGCGGCCGCCCGGGTGTTCAGCGCTTGCGTGACCTCAAGCTCCGACAAGCGCGATCTTGCCGCCAATTTCTCGATCTCGTGCCGGTAGCCATCGCGAGTCGCAAAGTCCATTTCCGCGTAACCTGCGTTGTGGCGCAGATGCGCGTCGACCAGGCTGACGTCCTCGAACAGTGGCTGCCAATCGAACGCCCGCATGTCGCGCAAACTGGTGATGACATTGCGCACGCTCATGTTCGCAGCCGCCTGACTGGCGTGTTCGGCCTGGACGATCTCCTCAGCCGATTGTCCTTGTTGCGCCAGTTGGTCGCTCAGCCATTGCAGGGACCTATCCTGATAGCGCAGGCGCTGAATCAACTGGACCGTGAAAGCCGGCTCGAACGGCTCGAACGGCTCGACGACGCGCGCGTGTGTCGTCGCTACATCACCGGCAGCAGGGGGTGCAGTCTCTTTGTGCGCGAGTAGGTCATCCGCATATCGGTCGGCGGCCTGACGGCTCACCTGGGCTCGTGTGACTTGCGCGCAGAGGCGCCGGAGATTCTCGATCATCACGGCGCGCAGTGTGAGTGGCATGGCCCAAAGCTCTGCCATGGTCAGCGGCTCGACCTTCTGATAGGCGAGCAGGAAGCACGTGAGCAGCGCAGGATCGAAACGGCTGTCGGTGTGAGCCACGAAGGCCCACATCACACCATAGATGCGCGGGAGGCCACGCAACGGGCCGTCAAGCAGCCGCGGCAATGATCGGAAAGACTTCGTGTTCAGACCGTTC
Source organism: Pandoraea cepalis (assembly GCF_902459665.1). Taxonomy (GTDB): domain Bacteria; phylum Pseudomonadota; class Gammaproteobacteria; order Burkholderiales; family Burkholderiaceae; genus Pandoraea; species Pandoraea cepalis. Next base: position 11,291 of record NZ_CABPSL010000024.1, read on the forward strand.
CGGACCTCTCTGAACTGGTCCGAGACGGTACGGAAATTGTCGAGTAACCATTCCGCAGCCGGGGTAATCGAGCGGCGCTGCAAGGTGGCGTGCGCGGTTGCGTCATAGCACCGGCGCAATACACGCTCATTGTCGGCGGCGCGTAAGGTTAGCCCTCGGGTGCGCGGCGGATGCGCGGCGACTTGCTGGGCGCGCGCCAAACTGAGCGCATGCTGCTCCAGTCGGTCGCGGCTGAACAACTCCGCGCGAATCGGGGCCTCCACAGGCCCGAAGTCGCTCGTCCCCCGTGGGGTTCCGACAAAGTAATCCAGTCCTGGCGGTTTCCACATGCCGATGTCTCCGGCGTTGCACGGCTATCAGGAGAACACGGGATGCTTGTCATCCAGACCGACGACCTCGTCGTAAATGTGGTCTCGCGTATGGGGGTCGAAGTGCTGCCAGATTCGAGCGATCCAGTATCTCAGCTTGCGCTGGAAGACGTCGCGCCCGCTTACCGGAATGGCCGGGAACTGGATATTTTCACCAATCAATTTTCCCTGCAAGTACTTGTGGGCGTTCGCTCTCACATACGCCTTGGCTTTCATCAGATCCGTGGCGCTAGAGGAAAACGACAGATCCAGACATGTCAATGTCCAGACCGCGTCCTGACGTTCTCCGTAGACATGAAGCAGTATCCTTTCCTTTCTCATGATCGACTCCTCTTGGCGCATGCGCGGCATAGGTATTTGACCATCATCGCGGCTTTTGCCGACCGAGTCGGTTCGATACCGAACGGACTCGCCAGATACTTTGAAGTACGGTGAGAACGACTACGGCGTCTGACCGTCTCCATCGCGTGGTGTTTGTGTACATGCAACGGCCGGGCGCCGTCATTGACAGGCGATTCACGGGAGGTTTGCCATGTTACGAACCCTGGACGAACTGGAGGGCTGCACCGTCCGCGCGACTGACGGTGATGTCGGTCTCGTGAAAGATCTGTACTTCGACGACAAGGCGTGGGTCGTCAGATACCTCGTTGTGGAAACCGGGACGTGGCTTGCGAACCGGCAGGTATTGATCTCGCCGATCTCGATTGGCCAGAGCGACTGGCTCGACGACATCATCCCGGTCACGATCACCAGGGACCAGGTCAAGCACAGTCCGAACATCGACATGCACAAGCCGGTTTCCCGCGAGCATGAAGCCGACTATCTGGCGTATTACGGGTACCCGGACTACTGGGGCGGCATGGGCGCATGGGGAGAATGCGCGTTTCCGGGCGGCCTCGCAAGCGGCAGCCGTTCTGAACTGGATGCATTTCGTGCGGCACGAGAAGCTGCGAATTCCAACGACGAGGGCGTGAATCGGCCGCGACACGATCCGCATCTGCGCAGTGCCGATGCGGTGAGCAACTATCACATCCATGCGAGCGACGGGGACATCGGACACGTGGAAGGCTTGCTCGTGGATGTTCACACCTGGGCGCTGCGCTACCTCATCGTGAACACCAGCAACTGGTGGATGGGCCATCTGGTGGCCGTCCCCGTGAAGGTGATCGAGCAAATGAACTGGCTAGACGCGACTGTTTCGCTGGCGCTGACGCGCGAAGCGGTGAAAGCCGCGCCGCCCTACGATGCCAAGGCCCGGCTCGATCGACGCCAGGAAATCAGCATCCATAACCACTTCGGCCGCGCGGGCTACTGGGACGATCCGCCGGCTAACAAGCGAGAGGACAGTTAGGGGCGTGGCTTCAAGGCCCCGCATCTTGATCGTCTCGATACGCCGGTGGACTGAAATCCGCCTGCACAGGAGCGCCCAACATGAATTCCATCACTTCATTCCTGGTACTGGTTCTGCTTCTCGCGGGAGCCGTGGCTGGCGTCTACGTCAGTCCGTATCTGGCACCATGCTTTCTCGTCGCTGCCGTATTGCTGGGTTCGACGCTGAAGATGGCTAACGCATGGCAGAAGTTCGTGATCCTGCGCGCCGGCAAACTGCAAAGTGTGAAGGGCCCGGGACTGTTCATGATTCTACCGGTCATCGATAGCATCACGGCAGTGATCGACGAACGCATTCAAACCACGGCATTCAACGCCGAGCAAGCGCTGACAAAGGACACCGTGCCAGTCAACGTCGACGCGATCATCTTCTGGCACGTCGACGATGCCCAGAAGGCCGCCCTGGCGATCACGGATTACCGGCAGGCGATCGACCGGGTGTCTCAGACCTCCTTACGCGAGATGATAGGCGCGTCGATGCTATCGACCCTGCTTTCCGATCGGAAGGCATCGGACGAACAACTGCGCGCGGAAATCGGCGCCAAGACGGCCGCATGGGGCATCGCGGTGATGTCGGTGGAGGTGCGCGACGTCGCCATTCCGGTCGCCCTCCAGGACGCCATGTCGAGGCAGGCTCAGGCCGAGCGCGAAAAGCAGGCTCGCATGATTCTCGGATCTGCGGAAGCCATCGTCGCGGCGAAGTTTGTGGAGGCTGCGGCAGTTTACGAAGGACATCCGCAGGCGTTGCAACTGCGCGCCATGAATATCATCTACGAGACGACCAAAGAACGCGGCGCCACCATTCTGATGCCGTCCTCGATGGTCGACAGCATGAATCCGGTAGCGATATCGTTTGCTGTAGCCAGCACCGACCTGGGCAATTCGATGCCGGGACTGAAGACAGCCGCGTAGTCTCCGATCTACCGCATGTGGCGGGGCTGCCGTCGATCTAGTCGCCCAGGAGTTCCGCCACAGGCTGGAAGTGCTCCACGTGCTGCGATATGACCTTCACGATGACAATGATCGGGATGCTCAGCAGCATGCCGGCGATTCCCCAGAGCCAGCCCCAGAAAAGCAGCGAGACGAAGATGGCGACCGGATTCATCTTGGCGATCTTCCCGGTAATCCACGTGGAGACGAAGGTTCCGACGAGCGTCGCAATCGCAAGAGACGTCCCCGAGACCAGCAGCGCCATCGAGAACGATTGCAACTGCATGTACGCGGCCATACCGGTCGCCGCAGCGCTCACGCCCGGCCCGAGGTAGGGCACCACATGCAAAAGTCCCGTCGCCAGGGCCCAGGCCCCCGCGTTATCCAGACCCATTGCGCGAAACGCAACCCAACTGAGCCCGCCGACCAGCATATTGGTCACGAGCAGCATCAGCATGTATTGCTGTATGGAGTTGTTGATGTCGTCGAGAATGCGCACGGTGATTTTTTTCGACGATAGCGACGGCCCCGCCAACCGCACGAGCTTGCGCTTGAACGTGTCTCCGCTGACCAAAAGAAAAAATGCCAGCAGGATCACTGTCAGGGCTTGGGCAATGAATCCCAGCGCCCCCATTGAACCCACCCACAGAAAGGTGCTCAGCTTGAAAGCGGGCTGATCCAGCACGACATGCGTCACCGACTGCCTCGGCGGCGAGGACAGGTCGGAGGCCCGATTGGCCGCGTTCTCGATCGCCCCCGCAGCGGCTTTCATCTTTTGAAGATTGCCGAATGTGCCGCTGTGCAGGTTATCCAATAAGGTCGAGAACGTCCGTGTGACCGCAGGTAACTGCTCGACCACTCTGTCGATCTGATCGCGCAAGGGATAGCTGCCGGACACGAATATGCCGACGACGGCGAGCATCACGATAACGGCGCCAGCGTAACGTCCGACTCTTAGCTTCCCCAGCCCAACGACCAGAGGGTTGAGGGTGTAAGCAAGGAAGACGCCGAGCAGGACCGGGACGACAAATCGTTGCGCCCACTCAAGGGCGAATAGGACGGCGAGCGTCGCCAGAATGCCCAGTGCCAGGCCTCGCGCGTCCACTGGCATGCGCGGTGTCGGCTCGACCAGGGACGCTGCCGTGTCCACGCCTTCCGAGCTGTTCGCGGATAGGGGCGGGCTGGCGTCGGGTCGTTGCGAGATTGGGCCGCCATGACTTCCTATAGATCCGAAAAGACGAGCCGCGCCCCGGTTGATCCATGCGAATGACCACACGGTGGACCTCCTGATTCGTAGGAATATGCGAGCGAGTCCATAGGCTCGATCGATTGAAGGGCATGTGGCGTGATGCTCGTTTGCAAGCGGCACTTGCCGCTATGGGCAGCGCAAAATGAAACCCTTCGTGACAAACAGAAGCACCGCATAACGCGTGACAATCACCTCGCTTCCTCGGTGAGACTCACCGATCTCTTCATGCTGTTATCGAAGTTGTGCAAACTATCGCGGGCCAACGGTCAATCCCGAGCTATCTACGCGCTTGACGCCCTTGACATGTTCCGCAATGCGCTTCGCACCGCTGACGGCGTCTTGACTGGCAAGCGTCCCAGTCAACACGACTACGCCGTGGGTGGTCTTCACGCTGACGTTCGTGCCGTCGCTGATGCTATTCGCGAGGAGCTCGGATTTCACTTTGGTAGTAATCCAACTGTCGGACATGACACGTTCCGAACGGTGCATGTCGCTCTTGGCCTCAGAGGTCATGCTGCTGTCCTCGGCCTTTGCGGGCACAAGCGCGAGGCCAAGTGCGATTGCCAAGCCGCCAGTGAGCGCCCCGCGCCAAGCGGGCCGATGGACGCGAACCATGTTCAGCAGATGTTTCCTTGGCTTGGGAGTGGTGGGTCGCACATCGGTGCCGAGACCCTCGGCAACAGCGGGAACCACGGAAATTTGCGTAGTCATGGCGATCTCCGTATTACCACGGTGGCCTTAACCGGACGTCGGCATGACGTACGCGAGGCGAACCGGACGCGACCATTCACAATTCAGGCCGCGCTCAACCGCACGGCTGAGAAGCTCAGCATGCGCGTACGTCTGCGACATGTCAGTCCGCTACCGAACCGATGGGCCGCATTCGGCGTGCGGACTGTCAACGCTTGGGGCACTGGCGAATCGTCCAGGCGCGTACGTTGACGTACCGTATCTGGATGCGCGCGGGCATGGCGTAAGCGTGTCATTGACGATCATGGATGCGGGCTTCGTGGTGGGCGGGCAGTACGGCAAAGGATCGCTGCGCGTTGCAGACCACACTGTGGGATTAAATCGTTGTGATGCCGCGCATTGAACCGGGCCCCCGAATGGGGGCTCGGTCCGTTAGCGCACCAGACCTTTTGGTGTGGCGATTTACTCGTCGGAAAGCTGCACCAGCGCTGCTGTCTCGCCCGGTGTAGCCACGTTGACAAGCTTGTTTCTCGCACCGCAGCCGGGGCAATCGAAATAAAAGCCGAGGTCGTTGACTTCCGGAGTCACGTCCGGAAAGTCGCTCAACTCGCCGCACGTTCTGCATGTGAACATCTGCCTCTCCCTAACGTCTTGACGAAAGTGCTTTACCAGCCACTCGGCGCCGATGACCTAAGCCGCTCAAGGGTCGTCAGTGCCGCTCGAACCCATATCGATGGCGTGATGCAGAGGCTAAGGGCGGACGTCCCGAACGTCTGTCCGATAGCGAACAATCTTTGATCCGGGGAGGACGGGGAGGAGGGGCCGCCAGCGAACAGACGCAACCTCGGTGCGCAGATAATGCTAGACAACGCCAACAGGGCGCAGTCGTTGCTTAAAACACACGCCGATGGCGAAAACCATATGAGCGTCGTTGACGATTTGCGGTCATACGGTCAAGTTGCCAAGGCCCATGCCGACGGTATCGGGAAACTGATGCCCGCCTTAGAGGCGCGTTACAACAGCATGTCCGACGTGCAGAAGCACAATGCCGACCTGATATTCCGCAAGGAAGGTCATCAAGTGGGCCACAAGCGCTGAGAAGGCAGGAGTCTATGATGAAATCCTGGCTCACACGAAAACAAAGCACGAGTCCCATCAGGACGATCGGTCTTGCGTTGGTGATCCTGGGCCACTCGAGTTTCGATAGTGTGCGAGTGCCCTGACCGGCCGGGGTCAACTGATCACGAGGGGCCTGCTTCAGGCAGGCTTTGGGGAGACGCTTGCTATGAAGGCGGCGAGGTTACGTCGCCAAGCGCCTCTTCGACGATGGCTTGAGCCTCGTTCAGCAGTCGCTGCAGGTGGCGCTCGCCCTGAAAGCTCTCGCCATAGATCTTATAGATCGCTTCCGTGCCGGACGGGCGCGCGGCAAACCAGCCATGATCGGCCACCACTTTCAAGCCACCGATTGGCGCGTCGTTGCCGGGCGCCTGGGTCAGAATTGCATTGATCGGCTCTCCGGCGAGCCGCTCCGATCGCACCGTGTCGGCTGACAGGGCCGCGAGCGCAGCCTTCTGTGCGAGTGTCGCACTCGCTTCGCGCCGGGCCTCCACGGGTGAGCCCAATGCGTACGTCAGTGTCTTGTAAAGCGCTCCGGGGTCCCGCCCGGTGCGCGCCAGCATCTCGCCTGCCAGCAGTGCAGGGATCAGACCGTCCTTGTCGGTTGTCCAGACGGCACCGTCGCGCCGCAAGAAGCTCGTGCCTGCGCTTTCCTCTCCGGCGACCGCCAGGGATCCATCGAGCAGCCGGGCAGCAAACCATTTGAACCCGACGGGAACCTCGTAAAGACGGCGCCCGAGCTTCGACGCCAGACGGTCGATCAACTGGCTGCCGACAACGGTCTTGCCAATCGCGGCGTCGGCCGGCCACTCAGGGCGGTGCTCAAACAAGTACTCGACCGTCACGGCCAAATAGTGGTTGGGCGCAAGCAAGCCCCCGCCTGGCGTCACGATGCCGTGCCGGTCATGGTCGGTGTCGCAGGCGAAGGCGACGTCGAACGCATCTTTCTGTGCGATCAGGCCTTGCATCGCAAAGGCCGACGACGGATCCATTCGGATTCGGCCGTCCCAATCGGCGGTCATGAAGGCAAATGTCGGGTCCACGGTCGTCCGGGTGACCGTCAGATTGAGTCGATACCGATCGGCAATGGCCGGCCAATAGTGAACGCCGGCTCCCCCCAGTGGGTCAACGCCCATACGAATGCCTGAAGCACGCAACACATCCATGTCGATAACGTTGGGCAAGTCGTCGATATAGGTGTTCAGGAAGTCATAGGGGTGCGTCGTGGATGCGCGCATGGCCTGCTCGACGCTGATCCTTGGCATCGTTCGCAGTCCGCCGCGCAACAACTCGTTGGCTTGCGTCTCGATCCAGGTGGTCGCCGCAGACTCCGCCGGCCCGCCGTGCGGCGGGTTGTATTTGAAGCCGCCGTTATCGGGAGGGTTGTGCGACGGCGTGATGACGACACCGTCAGCGAGCCCTGCCGTACGCCCGCGATTGTATGTGACGACGGCATGCGACACCGCAGGCGTTGGCGTGTATTCGCCGCCCGCCGAAATCATCACGTCGAGACCGTTGCCCGCGAACACCTGCATGGCAGTTGCAAACGCCGGTTCGGACAAAGGATGCGTGTCGATGCCAACGAATATCGGTCCATCAATGCCATGCCGTTGGCGGTAGCCGCAGATGGCCTGACTGATCGCCAGGATATGCGCTTCGTTGAACGTCGTCAGGAACGACGAACCGCGATGGCCGGAGGTTCCGAACGCTACGCGCTGCGCCGGAACGTCCGGGTCGGGGGTGTTGCAATAGTAGGCCGTTACTAGACGCGAGACGTTGACCAGCTTGTCCGGCGAGATCTGCTGTCCAGCGTATGGGCTGACCGACGCGATCCGCGATGCAAGCGTTCTGGATTCGCTCATGACGGTGTCCCGCGCGACTTCGTACCGTGACGCATGAGCTGCGCCTTGGCGGCAGTGACGATATGCGCCACGTCGAAGCCGAAATGACATGCCAGCGCCTCGCGCGGGCCAGACTTGCCAAACGTGTGCATCCCGAAAATGGCGCCTTCATGCCCGGCATAGCGCTCCCATCCAAAGGTGGAAGCCTCCTCCACGGCAACTCGCGCGATGACGGAGGGCGGCAGAATGTGGTCGCGATACGCCAACGACTGACTCTCGAATATTTCCCACGACGGCATGCTGATCACCCGCGCGAAAATTCCATCCCGCTTCAGTTCGTCGTACGCCGCAGCGCACAACGCAACTTCGCTGCCAGTGGCCAGCAGCAGCACGTCCGGGGTACCGCCTTCGATGTTCATTTCCTCGCAGGCATCAACCAGGATATATGCGCCTCGGGCAACGCCTGCGGCACTTGCGTAACGTTGTCGATCAAGAATTGGCACGGCCTGACGGGTGAGTACGAGGCAGACCGGCCCGCGCTTGCGCTCCATGATGACGCGCCACGCCTCGGCGACTTCTGCGGCGTCGGCTGGACGCAGTACGGTCATGCCCGGCATGGCCCGCAGCGAGGCAAGTTGTTCGATCGGCTGGTGCGTGGGCCCGTCTTCCCCCAGGCTGATGGAGTCATGCGTCCAAACCGTGACGAGCGGCAGTTCCATCATCGCACCCAGCCGGAGTGCCGCCCGGCAGTAATCGCTGAAGATGAGAAAGCTGACGACAAACGGACGTAGCGACGACAGACTCATGCCGTTGGCTATCGCACACATGGCATGCTCGCGCGCGCCGAAGTGAAAGTTCCGGCCCCGATAGTTGCCGCCAGCCTGTGCGTCGGGGTTCTGGAAATCGCCCACGAGATCGAAGGTCAGGCGAGTAAGCGTCGATGGGGAGAGATCGGCAGCGCCCCCTAGTAACCAGGGTACACGCTCGGCAATGGCATTGAGCACTTGCCCCGATGCAGCGCGGGTCGAAAGACCGGCCGTCGTCGCGGTAAAAGCGGGTAGGGGGGCGTCCCACCCAGGGGGTAGCTCCCGCGCCTGCATTCGCTCCAGTGCATCGGTCAAGTCGGGATACTGGGCCCGATAGTCCGCAAAAAGCTCGAGCCAACGCGTATGGGCGTCGCGGCCACGGCGGCCGAGGCCTCCGTGCAAATGCGACGTTACGCCATCGGGCACGTCGAACTGCTTGTCGGGATCTCTGCCGAAAAATTCTTTGGCTAGACGCACCTCCGCCGCGCCGAGCGGCTCTCCATGAGCTTCACGCTTGTCCTGGCGGTGTGGCGCGCCATAGCCGATATGGCTTTGCACGATGATGAGGGTTGGCGCGTCGCCGGTGTCGAGAAAACCTTGGTAAGCACGCGACAACTGCGTCAGGTCATTGGCGTCGCTTACGCGCTCGACATGCCAGCCATACGATGCAAAGCGCGCACCGACGTCTTCGGTGAATGCCAGGCGGGTGGATCCTTCGATGGTGATGTGGTTGTCGTCGTATATCCAGCACAGATTGGCCAGCTTCAGATGACCGGCGAGCGAGGCGGCTTCGGCACCGAGCCCCTCCATCATGTCGCCGTCGCCGCAAAGCGCGTAGATGTTGTAGTGAAATAGCGGAAACCCCGGACGGTCGTAGGTTGCACTTAGCCATTTCTGTGCGATCGCCATACCCACGCTCGTGGCAATGCCTTGCCCAAGCGGACCGGTCGTGGTCTCGACACCCGTCGTCCAACCGTACTCGGGGTGTCCGGTGCATCGGCTTCCCGGTTGTCGGAAGGACTTAAGGTCGTCGATCGTCACGGCCAATTCGTCGGCTGCATCATCGCTCTTGACACCACAAACGTGCAGCAAGCTGTACAGCAGCGCACAGGCATGCCCGTTCGACAAGACAAAGCGATCCCGGCCAGCCCAGAGCGGATGGTCCGGGTCGTAACGCAGGAAACGTTGCCACAAACAATAAACCGTCGTAGCAGCGTCCATCGGCGTGCCCGGGTGCCCGGACTGTGCCTTTTGCACCGCGTCGATCGACAAGGTGCGCAGGGTGTCGACGCACAACTGATCAAGATCATCGTGCTGCATCGCTGGCATCTCCATCGAATGGTGAAACGGTTGACTGCTACGCCCTTTGACTCACGAAGGTATTGCGATCTGGCAACATCGCTCGCTCGACACTAGGAGCGTTTGTTCGGTAGGTCTGTCCACTACCGAACAGAAATCCATTGCCGCACCACCTGATCGCGGCGCTGATCAGAGGCTTCCAATACCGAACGAGCCTCGTTCGCCGTCTTAGTACGGCACCGAACCGACGTGCCGTCGTTGTGCGACTACCCTTATTGTGAGGGCCTGGAAATCTCCCTCTAACCAAAGCAGGGAGTAAATCATGTCGTTAGGAATTGTGGCGCTGATTGTTCTGGTACTTCTGTTGGTAGGAGCATTCCCAGCCTGGTCGTACAACTCGGGTTGGGGATTTGCGCCGAGCGGCGCAGTGGGATTGCTGCTGGCCGTCGTGATTGTTCTGCTCTTGATGGGTCGACTATGAGGCGCGCAATCCAGATCTTGCTCGACACCGTCAATCGGCGTGTGACGCATGTCGCCACGAAAGCGCGCGACACCCGAACCCCGGTCAAGGGGCTCAATTTCTTATCCACCGAGAACGTAAATCATCATGAACAAAGACCAAGTGAAAGGCCGGGTCAAGGAAGCCGTCGGCAAAATCAAAGAGGTCACCGGTAAGGTGGTCGGCAACACGAAATTGGAGGTCGACGGCAAGATCGAGAAGCATGTCGGCAAAGTTCAGTCAGTCGTCGGCGACGCACGCCACGATCTGAAGAAGCACACGTAAAGGAATCGCCGGACCCCGTCACACGCGACGCTTCGGCCATCAGTGCGCTCGGGGCGTACGCTGTGCCGCCGGGTTCGGGTGTCAGTCGGGTGTGCGCTTGTCGGCAATGGCCTGCATGAGTTCAGTCCATGCCTGCCGAAACGACGCAACGCCTTCGCGCTGAAGGCGTGCGGCGAGTGCTGCGACGTCGATGCCGGCGTGCGCGAAGTCTGCGAGCACCGGATCGGCGTTACCACCATCCTCGCGCATGACACTGATCAATTCGCCGTGCGTCGCAAATGCCAGAAGGGTTGCCTCCGGCACCGTGTTTATCGTATCCGGTGCGGCAAGTGCTTCAACGTAGTAGCCCGGCGAGAGTTCCCGGCTCTTGACTCCCGTACTGGCCCACAACAGGCGCTGGGAGCTTGCACCAGCTTCGGACAACTCGTGCCACATCGGGTGCGACATGCGCTCACGGTAGGCGCCGTACGTTTGTTTGGCCACAGCCACGCCGAGACGGTTGCGCAATCCGAACGGCACCTCCCCCGTGATGGCGGTGTCCCAGCGGCTGACGAAAAGCGATGCCACGGATGCCACGTGCAGATCAAGCCCGGCATCACGCCTGCGCGCCAGGCCTCTCCAGTAGGCGTTTGCCGCCTCTACGTATTGCTCCCGAGAGAAAAGGAGCGTGACATTGATCGGCACGCCGGCAAAGATTGCCTCCTCGATCGCGACGAGGCCGATCGCCGTGCCGGGGATCTTGATGAACAGATTGGGACAATCGGCGCTTGCATGCAGGCGCTTGGCGGCTGCTACTGTTCCGACGGCGTCTTCGGCGAGCCACGGCGACACTTCCAGCGAGACCCATCCATCGACACCGTCGGTCTTTTGGTGCACCGGAAGGAACAGCCCGGCCGCCTGGGTCAGGTCCTTGATCGCAAGGGAGAAGAACAACGCTTCGTCGGTGAGCGTCGGATCGGCCGGCTTCGCGATGTCCATGTCGTACGCTGCGGTATCGCGAATCGCCTTGAGGAATATGCTCGGATTCGACGTCAAACCTGTGACGTCGTATTCATCTCGGTAACAGGCCAGCGTCCCGTCAACCAGCAAGCATCGCGTGATGTTGTCGAGCCACAGACTCTGCCCGAGCGCCTGCAATTTCCGAGTGGCTTTCATGGAACCTCGCCGAAGGCGTTTCGCAAGACGTTATCGAGCTGCAGCTATTCCGGTATAGACCTCACGTTACACGGCAGACCGACGCCGATACGGTACGTCAGCGTACCAATCCACCGACACGATCGGGGCAGGGATGACGCATCGCGGCGCGAGATCGGCCGGTTCAGTGTTTGTCATATTCCGCAGCATTTCTTCATCGCCATGTGCGATACCGGACGGACACCCCATATCCCCCACGAGCAAAGTGGTCACGAGCCATGGGCATAGGCACGCACGTGAGTCTACGGAGAGGGTTATGACACCGAGTCAGGTCAGAGAGCGAATCAGAGAGTTGGAAGCGAAATTCTCACGCATCAAAGAAGATTTCTTCCATGTCGTGCATAGTCAGGAAGACGCGCCTCGCAGAAATGACGAGGCGACGCCGTCAGGCGAGGCGGGTGAAATCAGGGAGGATCTCACCAGGGACCGTTAGGACTATCAGGCGCCGACCATTTGTGTTGAGAGACGTACGGAGGGCATAGGTGCCGGTTACCCCGGCGAAAATGCCGTTCTCGGAGGAGGGTGCCATGAAAGCGGTTCGAAGTTTGCTATTGATGCTTGTCGTCGTCACGTTGGGCGGCTGTTGGTGGGGACCCGGCCCCGGTTACGATCACGGGGGCTATGGGCAAGGCGGTTACGACCACGGGGCAGATGGCCACGGCGGTTATGGTCGTGGGGGAGATGGCCACGGCGGTTACGACCGCGGGGGCGGCCCGGGACGAGAAAGATAAGTGGAGCCCCGTTCAGAGCCCGCGCAAGTGTCGCGCGGACAACGCGGACAACCTGCACCGGAGCAAACAGGACAAGCGCCTCGTGAAAGGCGGCAAGGCGGTGGGGACTAGGGGCGAGACGCTGGACACTGTGAATCGCACCGCTAACTCGGCCAACGGCAGACATTCCCGATTACAGCGGGTTGGGGCGAACGAAATGCCAGTGCGGCAAGACTCGATGAAACGCTCGTTGACACTCCCGCTGGCGGGGGCGACGTCAAATGGCCTGGATCTCGGGAAGCAATCGATCGAACTCCCGTTTCACCACACCATAGCACTCGCAGACACGCTTTTCGAGTCCGGCCCGGTCCAGCACTTCGATATGCCCGTGGCTGTAACGGATAAGCCCGGCAGTCTGAAGCTTGAGCGCGGCTTCCGTGACGCCGGATCTGCGTACGCCCAGCATGTTGGCGATCAACTCCTGTGTCATCCGCAACTCGTTGGACGGCAGGCGATCGAGACTCAATAACAGCCAACGGCACAGTTGCTGGTCGATCGAGTGGTGGCGGTTACAGACGGCCGTTTGCGCCATTTGCGTAATCAATGCCTGGGTATAGCGCAATAGCAAACGTTGCATGGGCCCAGCGCGCCTGAACTCTTCCTTGAGCAACCGGGCGCTCAGCCGATAGGCGTACCCGGCGCTTTGCACGATCGCTCGGCTCGGCGTTGTTTCGCCGCCCATGAAGAGGGCGATGCCGACGACACCCTCCTTGCCCACAATGGCAATCTCGGCCGACGAGCCGTCTTCCATCACATAAAGCAATGAAACGATTGCTGTGGTAGGGAAATACACATGATCCAGACGGTCTCCGGACTCGTAAATGACCTTGCCAAGTGGCATTTCGATCAACGTCAACTCTGGGGCGATTCGCGCCCACTCGTCGTCCGGCAAGACGGACAGCAGATCGTTGGCGTCTTTGTTCGGTTGCGCAAGCATGCCTTTCCTCTCTTCCATGCCCTGAGATCGGACACGTGCGCGTCTGAATCGCTGCGTAATGAGTGCGTTGAGTGAATCGATGGCGCTACCATGATTGAACGAGGCTCTGCGTGGCAGGGCTCCCTGGCGGTTGCTCTGAGCTGTTGCCGCTCAACAGCTCACTTCTGAATTTTTTTCCGCCGTAATGAAAATGTCAATCACTCATTGCCAGAGAGCCTTCGGCGATCCTTTCACGCATGGATGAAAAAATCCAGGGCGGGTAGCCATCGGGACGATCGTCCGCCTTCCTCTTCCCAAACAAGAACTGCCGCCTGATACCGGTCACGCTCCTGCTTGGTGAGAGAAAGCCGAGTCTCGCGGATCGCCAGTTGCAAGGCGATCATTCGCTTGCTTAATTGCTTGTGGCCTCTCATGGTCGTTGTCCTCGCCCGCAACTTCCAGGCATTAGTCCGAGTGAACTCGCGTCCTGAGCGCTTGTCGCGTCATTCACAATAGGCCCAACTCCAACGATGATCCGTACGTAAGCGTACGAACTATGGCGTGCTGGACGCCCCCCGCGTCTGATATCGAACACGCAGTCATCGTTGCACAGCAATGCACCTATTGGAAAGGGCATAGCAATCGCGTCACGTGCTTCGGCACGCAAACAACTCACCGCCCCCATGTGGCGAACATGGTGAGGACTGCGCAAGCCATGGTGCCGGTGGCTAGCCAGCCCAGCGATTTTAGCCGCAGACTGATCGCAAATTTACCCATCACGTCGCGTCTGCCCGCCATCAGCATCAAGATTGTCATGATCGGGACGGCAATTACGCCATTAATCACGGCGCTCCAGAAGAGCGCCTTGATGGGATCAATGGCGGTGAAATTCAACGCCAGACCTAGCAGGGTGGCGAGCGTCAATATCATGTAGAAGCCACGTGCCTGTAGGACTTCGCGCCCCAGACCAATGCGCCATTCGAAAGCCTCGGCGACTGCATAGGCCGACGAACCCGCCAGCACCGGCACCGCCAACAGCCCGCATCCGATAATGCCGGCAGAGAACAGCAGGAACGAGACTTCGCCGGCAAGCGGCCGTAGGGCTGCGGCTGCCTGCGCCGACGTCTGGATGTCTCTCACTCCGTGCTGATATAGCGTGACAGCGGAAGTCAGTATGATGAAGAAGGCGATCACGTTCGAGAACGCCATTCCGATATAGGTGTCGATTCTGATGCGGCGCAAGTTTCGCCGCGCTTGCGATGGGGCCTCGGTCAGCGGCTCCTGCCCCTTTGTTGCGCGCTGGACCTCCACCTCCTGAGACGCTTGCCAGAAGAACATGTAGGGACTGATGGTCGTGCCGAACACCGCGACAACCGCCACGATGTAGCCGCCGTTGAATGACAGATCGGGAATTACGGTCCGATACAGCACGTCCCCCCAAGAAATCTTGACACTGAAGACCGTGGCCACATACGCGAGCAGCGCAAGCGTAAGCACCTTAAGAATGGGGGCATAACGCGGAAACGGGATGAAAACCTGCAACGTCAGCGACCCCATGCCGAAAGCGACCGCGTACCAGACAGCCGGACCACCGATCAGGAGCTTCAATGCCACCCCCATCGCACCGACATCCGCCGCGATGTTGATCGTGTTTGCCACAAGCAAAAGTCCAACGAGGACATACAGTATCCAGCCGGGGTAGTGCTTTCGAATATTCGCCGCGATGCCGTCCCCGGTGACGCGACCGATTTGCGCACTCACCACCTGAATTCCGATCATGAGCGGATACGTCGCCAAAGCCGTCCACAGCAAGCCGTAGCCGAATGCTGCGCCTACCTGGGAATAGGTGGCGACGCCGCTCGGGTCATCGTCTGCCGCGCCGGCAATCAACCCTGGTCCCAGCTTCTCCCAGAGCGATTGGTTCTTATGGAGTGCAGTGCGGTCGAGCGACACGATATCCACCCCGTGAGAGGAGACCGACCGAATATCTCGGTCACATCAGGCGATTTTGCCAATCTGGTCGGTACGCTCGTCAACCGAGGGACCGGCTGTCCGTGCTCCGCGGCGGCGGTATGCTCATCATTTCGAAAAGGACTCGGCAAGGGAAGACGGCGAATGCTATTTGCCGATCACATTCCCAACGACGCCACCGACAACAGCGCCCCCGACGGTGCCCACCGCACTCCCGCCGGTCAGTACTGCGCCGGCCACCCCACCCACGCCTGCTCCTACCGCAGTATCTGTGCCGCGCCGCGACATCCCCGCGCAGCCGCTCAAACTGGCCGCGATGACAAGAACGGAAATTCCCCAAGACAACATACATTTGGCATTGTCCATTTAACTAGCCTCCCGGCACTATCGCCTAGATGACGAGTACGGCCGATCTCAATCGTTGCCCCCTCAGGGAGTTCTGACTGGAAATTTGTGAACTGTCGTAGTGTCGACGACGGCCTGAGGCGAGTCATCCGCACAGTGCGGTCGAGATGTGTGAAAGAGATATGCCATCCCGCTGCCTGCGTGCGCTTCTGCGAAGGTTTGTGTGCCATGGCTATCGGCGCGCAGAAGCGCGGCGGTTTCATGGCTTGCACACTCAAACGGCATAGTTGAGAGTTCCACAATGCGTCATTTGGCCGGGGCAATCGGTTCGGTAGCCGACGCTGGCGGACAGGAATATCGCGCTGTGGTGTCAGCGCATTCTGACGTTCGTTGTGACATTCCCGAGTCGCTGTTAGCGCCGACGTAAAACTGACCCGCCTGGGAGAGGATGGCGGATTTTGCCGCCGATGCTGACTCCGGAGCAAGCAGTGGATGGTTTGAGGTGAACAGAGACAATGCGCGGGAAACTCCGCATGGCGGTTTATCAGGGAAATGTGCTCGACTAACATCGGCATGGCTCGTGCAGCCCGGAAGACCCAATCATGGATCGGCATCTGATTCAAGTACCGCTTCGCGCAGCTGCCACCCCATCTTCTGTGCGGTGGATCAAGTGGCTGCTGCTCGCCGGTTTTGTGATCGTCCTTGCGATCGCGGCGCAACTTCTTCGAATCGAAATCGGAACCTCGCGGCTGCAGGCGCGCTACCTGTCCGAACTGGGACACGACATCCACTTCGCGGTTGCCGACGGCCCAAGCGACACCGTCCGATTCCCGGTAGCCGGCGGTCCGTACGACATGCGTCTCGGCTACGCGTCGTTGCCCACCTTCGCGCGGCGCCTGGCCGACCGCGGCTTTTCCATTACGGCACAGGCGCGCGACTCACCCATGATGACGTCAGTGGCAGACCATGGGCTGTTTCTGCCTTACGAGGAAAAGGATCAGGCTGGACTGCAACTGTTCGATGCAACGGGAATACCGCTTTATAGCGCACGCTACCCAGAGCGAATCTACAGCCGCTTCGAGGCGATTCCGCCACTGATCGTCAACGCGTTGCTATTCATCGAGGACCGAAGTTTGCTTGATGCAAATCAGCCGAGCCGCAACCCGGCAATCGACTGGGGACGTTTCAGTCGTGCGTTGTACGACCGGGGCGTGCGCATGTTCATCAGGAGCCAGCCGAGCCCGGGCGGTAGCACCCTCGCCACCCAGATCGAAAAATTCCGTCATTCGCCCGGCGGCCGCACCGCGACGCCGCCGGAAAAATTGCGGCAAATCGCGTCTGCGTCCGTACGCGCCTATCTCGGCGGCCCGATGACGCTACCGGCGCGCAGGCAGATCGTCGTCAGCTACCTGAACACGGTGCCGCTTGCCGCGCAGCCCGGCATGGGCGAAATCGAGGGCATCGGCGACGGCCTCGCGATCTGGTATGGACGCGACTTCGACGACGTGAATCGCCTGCTGTCGGCACCTCCGCATGCCGACACACTCGGTGCGCAGGCGATCGCGTTCAAACAGGCGCTGTCGCTGATCATTGCGCAGCGCGCGCCGTCATATTTCCTGAGCCGGAACAACGCCGCGCTCGAACAACTGACGGACAGCTATGTGCGCTTGCTGGCGAGCAACGGGATCATCTCGACGCCGCTGCGCGACGCCGCACTCATGGTCCATCTCGAACTGAAGCACGCGAGCCCGACTCACCCGCAGGCATCGTTTGTCACGCGCAAGGCGGTGACTGCGTTGCGTGCGGATTTGCTCAATACGCTCGGCGTGGCGAGCTTCTACGATCTCGACCGCCTCGACCTCTCCGTACACGCGACACTTGACGACCGGGTGCAGCAGGCGGTTGGCGAAAGGCTCGCGCTTGCCACCACCCCCGGGGGTGCGAAGGCGGCAGGCCTGTATGGCTTCGAGATGCTGCGCCCGCAGGACGATCCGTCGCGAATTGCCTTCAGCTTCACGCTGTTCGAGCGGAGTCACGGCGCGAACCTCATGCGCGTGCAGACTGACAGCGTGAACCAGCCGTTCGACGTCAACCAGGGCGCGCGCCTGAATCTCGGTTCGACGGCCAAGCTACGCACGCTGATTACGTATCTGCAAATCGTTTCGGAATTGCACGCGCGCTACGCGCCGATGAGCACGGATGATCGGCGCCACGTCAAACCCGACAGGCAGGACGTGCTGACGCGCTGGGCGCTCGATTATCTGTCGCACACGCCGGATCGCTCGCTGCGCGCAATGCTCAATGCCGCCGTCGAACGCAAGTATTCCGCGAGCACTGGCGAGACGTTTTATACGGGCGGTGGTGCGCAGACATTCACCAATTTTGACGCGACGGACAACGGCAGCATCCTCACCGTTCATCGGGCGTTCCAGCGTTCGGTGAATCTGGTGTTCGTGCGACTGATGCGAGATATCGTGCGCTACGAGATGATCCAGACCGCGGGGCCGTCATCGCAATGGCTCGACGACCCGGTCGTGCGCGGAAAGTATCTTATGCGGTTTGCCGGTCAGGAAAGCCGCGTCTACGAGCATCGCTTCTATGCGAAATACCACGGCAAGACGCCCGACGAGGCGCTGGCGACGCTGCTGCACGAAGTGCGCAAGTCGCCGCCGAAGACTGCAACGGTCTTGCGCAGCGTCGCGCCCGACGCAGCCGAAACATGGTTTGACGCGCAGATGCGCGCCACGCTCAAGGGCACGCCAGCGGTGTTGCTGACGCCCGAGGATCTCGCGAAGCTCTACGTGAAGTACGGCATCGACAGGTTCAACCTGAACGACCGAGGTTATATCGCCAGCGTGCATCCGCTCGAACTGTGGACGGTCAACTACCTGCGCGATCATCCGGATGCGACGGAAGCGGATGTGCAAGCCGCCAGCCGCGATGCACGCGTCGCTGCGTATTCGTGGCTCTTCAAAACGCGCTATCGCGCGACGCAGGATCGCCGGATCAGGCGCATGGTGGAGTTGCAGGCGTATGAGGAAATCGGCACATCGTGGCGCGCGCTGGGTTATCCGTTTGCGGCGATCACGCCGTCGTATGCCGCGGCGATAGGCGCGTCGGGTGATCGACCCGCCGCGCTCGCACAACTGATCGGGATCGTCGCGAGCGGCGGCACGGCGTTGCCAGCCCGGAACCTCACCGCGCTCGACTTCGCGCAGAACACGCCCTACGAGACGCATTTCGTGCACGCGCCCGTTGGCGGACAGACGGCGCTGTCGCCCGAGATCGTCGAAGTGGTGCACGGACTGTTGCGCGACGTAGTCCTTGGCGGCACGGCGAAGCGGTTGGCGGACGGCATGCCGGTCTCTAACGGTCGGGGGCTGGATGTCTACGGCAAGACAGGTACTGGCGATCAGCGCTTCAACGTATTCTCGCGAGGGCGACGACTAATCGAATCGCGCAAGGTGAATCGGACGGCAACCTTCGTCTTCGTGATCGGCAATCGTTTTTTTGGCGCGCTCACCGCCTATGTGCACGAGCCATATGCGGCACGTTACGACTTTACGAGTGCGATGGCGGTGCAGTTGTTGAAGTCCATGGCACCGGTGCTTCAGCCATTGCTTGACGTGGAGGCGACTCGGGTTTCGAACCGATCTCTCGATAGGTCCACAGGGGATGCGGTGGTGGCGGGCGCGAGGTCAGCGCGACAATAGCCGTATGCGATCGCGCAATCCGGCCGCTATGTCTTCGGCCGGGTTGCGCGTCTTCACGGTGACAATGCCTGTCGTGGCCGATCCCGCCTTGCCGGGATGGGCCCGTACATCGCTATATTGCCGGGGCCTTCGGTGCCACCCCCTCCGCGGCAGCCACGCGGCGCTTGACCGCGATGAAGCTGTCAGGACTCACCGAAATGGAATCGATGCCGCATCCCACAAGGAAGACGGCAAACTCCGGGTGGTCGCTCGGCGCCTGTCCGCACAAACCGACGTCGGCGCCGGCTTTGTGTGCCTGCGTGATGACGCTCTGGATCATCCATTTGACGGCGTCGTCCTGCTCATCGAACAGTTCCGCAAGATCCGCCGAGTCGCGATCAACGCCGAGCGTCAGTTGCGTGAGGTCGTTACTGCCAATCGAGAACCCGTCGAAGCGTTGCGCGAAAGCCTTCGCCAGAATCACGTTCGACGGGATCTCGCACATTACGTAGATCTTGAGTCCGGCTTCGCCGCGCCGGATGCCGTTCTCGGCCATGACCTCGAGCACGCGGTCTGCCTCCTTTGTTGAGCGGCAGAATGGGATCATGACGATGACATTCCTGAAGCCCATCTCGTTGCGCAGGCGGCAAATGGCCCGGCATTCGAGCGCGAAGCCCTCCCGGTAGCGGGGAGAGTAGTACCGTGAGGCACCCCGGAATCCGAGCATGGGATTCTCCTCCTTCGGCTCGAATTCCGCGCCGCCGATCAGGTTCGCGTACTCGTTGGTCTTGAAGTCGCTCATGCGAACGACAACGGGATGGGGGTGCTGCACCGCGGCAATCCGTCCCAATCCACGTGCGAGACGATCGACGAAGTACTCCGTCGGGTCTTCGTACCCCGCCGTCAACGCGGCGATGGTCTGCTTGGCGACTTCGTCCTTGAGTGTCTCGTAGCGCACAAGCGCCATCGGATGGATCTTTATAGAATTGCTCACTACGAATTCCATTCGTGCGAGCCCGACACCATCTGCTGGAATCCGCCACCAGCGAAACGCTGCCGCCGGATTGGCGAGGTTTAGCATGACCTTGGTGCGTGTCGTCGGGATACGGCCAAAATCGATCTCCTCGACCTCAAAGTCGGCGGTGCCCTCGTAGACGAATCCCTCGCGGCCTTCCGCGCAGGACACAGTCACCACCTGCTCGTCGTGCAGCAGATGGGTCGCATTGCCCGCACCCACGATGGCCGGAAGCCCAAGTTCGCGACTGACGATCGCGGCGTGTGATGTGCGGCCACCCTGGTCGGTGATGATGGCCGCGGCGCGCCGCATAACAGGCACCCAGTCCGGGTCCGTGGTCCGGGTGACGAGGATGGCGCCGTCGACGAAGCGCCCCATGTCGCGCGGGCTTTCGATAACGCAGACGTTGCCGGCTGCAATGGCTTCGCCGATGCTTATCCCGGTGATGAGCTTGCGACCTGCCTTCTTGATGCGCCAGGTTTTCACTGCGCTGGCTTCGCGACGTGACTCGACCGTCTCCGGCCGGGCCTGCACGATGAACAGCTCCCGGGTATGGCCGTCTTTTGCCCATTCGATATCCATCGGCTGGCCGTAGTGCTGCTCGATCACACAGGCCCATCGCGACAAGGTCAGGATCTCCTGATCGCTCAAAACGAAGGTCGTGCGCTCGGCTTTCGATGTCGGGACGTTCTTTGTCGGTCGCGCGGTCTCGCTCGTGTAGATCATCTTGAGAACTTTGTCGCCCAGTTTCTTCCCGACGATAGGCGCCAACGATGGCTCCGACAGAAGCGGTTTGAATACCTCATACTCGTCAGGATCGACCACGCCCTGGACCACGTTCTCGCCGAGCCCCCAGGCCGCATTGATCAGGACGGACTTGTCAAATCCAGTCTCCGTGTCGATGGAGAACACGACACCGGCGCCCCCCAGATCGGATCGCACCATACGTTGCACACCGACTGACAGCGCGACCTTCAGATGATCGAAGCCCTTCGCCTGGCGGTAGCTGATCGCCCGGTCTGTGAAAAGCGACGCGTAGCATTGCCGGCAGGCATCGAGCAACGCACGCTCGCCGCGGATGTTGAGATAGGTTTCCTGCTGCCCGGCAAAGCTCGCGTCCGGCAGATCCTCGGCGGTCGCACTCGATCGCACGGCGACGTCCAGGTCGGCCTGTCCCGTGCGGTGGTTCAACTCGTCGTAAGCGAGCCGGATAGCCTCGGCGGTCTCCTTTGGCCAATCGCCCCGAAGCATGGCCCGGCGGATTGTTTGTCCGGCCTCGGCCAGGGAAAGCTTGCAGTCACCCAATTCGCCGAGCACCGAGGCGATTGTCTGTTGCAACCCGTTCGCGTCGATGAAGCGCCAGTAAGCATCGGCTGTGAGTGCAAAGCCCGGTGGGACATTAACGCCCCGGTTCGCGAGATTTGCGATCATCTCGCCGAGCGACGCGTTCTTGCCGCCGACGCGCGGAACGTCGGTTCGTCGCAGTTCCTCAAACCAGACAATCTGTGATTTGTCATTGGCCATGTATGGGTCCTTTGCGGCGGGGATGGTGATATTTCCCCAGAGTCGTCATTTCGGTTCGAACATGCGGCGCACCATGGCGATGGCGAAATGCTGCCATTCCGACGCTGTGGCTGCCTGCAGGACTGGAAACGAGTCAAGGGGGGAGGGAACAGATCGGCCGTCGGACAGGTACAAAAAAGTACCCGCTGTCGAAAGTCTTGAGGCGCGCGTTCTCGGTTTCTAATGCTTTGATGCGTTTGACATCATCGCTGATCATGTCGCCGAACTGTTTTCGCCAAGCGTAGCAGGTGTTCTTGTTCAAATTTAGGATGCCATGGCGAACGATGTTCCCGCTCAGCAAGACAAGCGAAAATCGTGATCGAGTTGGCGGACACAAAATAGGGCACTCGCAGCCAGCAAAAATAAATAATAAAATCAATCGCTTACAAATTAACGAACGGCATCGACACCCAGATTTTTGTCCATCAACGCGGACACAAATTAAGTGCATTTCTGTGGCGCGACAGAAAATAGGTGAAAAACGGTTGCGGACTCTGCCGTGGATAGAATATGGGTTCAATTCTGCCAGCCGATTCAGGTCATGATGTCTAGTCTTACTGTGTCAATAAATTCATGCCATTATAGAAACTTCTTCATCCACGGCGTGAGGAATGATGGACTGGGAAACGTCATTCGAGTCGTATCTGGAACATTTGTGTGAAGCGCTTGGGCATAACGATCGCGAATCAGGATTGAAGGGGCTATTGCCAAGGGCTGATGCCGCCAATTCGGCGCAAGAGCGTCGAGCCGCTGGCGGCGCATCTGGAACCGGAGCACGTGAGCGCGCGGCACCAGTCGTTGCATCATTTCGTGGCGAAGTCGGAATGGTTCGATACGGCGCTGCTCGAGCAGGTGCGGCGCTGGGTGCTGCCGCATATGGACCCGGCTGGCGGGTTGTATTGGATCATTGACGACACGGGATTTCCCAAGAAGGGCAAGCATTCGGTCGGCGTGGCGCGGCAATACTGCGGTCAGTTGGGCAAGCAGGACAACTGCCAGGTTGCGGTGAGCCTGTCGGTGGCGACGGAAGATGCGAGCCTACCGGTGTCGTATCGACTGCATCTGCCGCGTGAATGGAGCGACGATCCCGCGCGACGACAGAAAGCCGGCGTGCCCGAGGAAATTGAGTTTGCAACCAAACCGGAGATTGCGACCGGGCAGTTGCACGAAGCACGGCAAAGCGGCGCGCCCGACGGTATCGTGTTGGCCGATGCGGGCTATGGAGACGACACCTCGTTTCGCGAGGCCGTCAGCGAGCTCGGGCTGCAGTATGCGGTGGGCATTCGCTCGAACACGCGCGTATGGGCACCGGGCACCGCTCCTCTACCACCCGAATCCTCCGCGGGGAAATCGGGCCGGCCGCGTAGCTTGTTACGGCGCGCGCCAGGGCATGAGCCGATCGGAGTCAAAGATCTGGCCTTGACGCTCGATGCCTCGCGCTATCGCAACGTGATCTGGCGTGAAGGTACCTGCGCCGCGCTCAGTTCGCGCTTTGCCGCCGTGCGCGTGCGTGCTTCACATCGCGATTACTGGCGCTCCACACTGCGCGATGAGGAATGGCTGCTGATCGAATGGCCCGAAGATGATGCGGAGCCACTCAAATATTGGCTTTCGACTTTGCCCCCAGACACGACGCTCGAACGCATGGTTCATGTTGCCAAGCTGCGCTGGCGTATCGAGCGGAATTATCAGGATCTCAAGCAGGAATTCGGCCTGGGACACTTCGAAGGACGTGGCTGGCGTGGATTCCATCACCATGCATCGCTGTGTATTGCCGCCTATGGGTTTCTTGTTGCTCAACGCCTCATTCAAGGCGACAGTAAAAAAAACTCCTCGATCCGCGACCCATTTGCCTTACCCTCGGATTACGTGCCACGCGGGTCCGCAGCGCACGCAGCGCCACGTGGCTGATTCCATCACCACGCTGCGCTGGCGTATCGCTGCATACATCGCGCGCCGGATCCAGCGATGTCCGTTTTGTTCAGCGGTCAATGCTGGTTTATTGACACAGTAAGACTAGTGTGCACCGACGCTGATTCACAGATGATGTTGGATCGGAAGCGATAGCTAGGTCGGCTGCCGAGATCATCGTAAGCCCCAAGGGGACACGGCCGAGAATCATCGGATATCGCGAGCTGGCCGCTGATTTACTGTCAGCTGCGAAGCGGGGGCTTGTGGTCACTGCCGTCGCCGGGGGCGGTGTGCTATTGCGCGAGATCAGTCGAGATCTCCGGGAGTTTGTGTCGCCCGCACTTCCCTGTAATTTTCTCGTTGGCGCTGGGCTTCCACAAACCAAGGAAGCATGGGAGAGGTTTCTGCGCCATTTTCCGAGGACGGCAGAAACCACGGGCGTTTATAGTGAAAAGGAGCGCCCGGCGTTTCTCTCTCGTAACAGGCTCAATTTCGAGCGCATTACGAGGACCGAGAAACCATGCACATCAAACGCGCCAAGACACTCAAACCTGCCCAAATCCGCCACCTGCTCCGCGTGACCGAGGCCACCAGTCGGCACCCCGAGCGTGACGCGCTTATTCTGCTGCTCGGCTTCACCTGCGGGATGCGGATCTCCGAAATTGCCCGCATCGAAGTGGCGGACGTACTCCAGCCCTCCGGACTAATTCGAGAAGAAGTGAGCCTGCGGGCAGCGATCACGAAAGGCTGCCGCCAGCGCTGCGTGTACCTGAGCCATCGATTGATGATGCGAAAAGTAGATACACGTTGAAACTCCGAAAGATCATGTCTATACTCGTAGATACGTAATGGAGGTGAATCATCATGGCAAAGACGGCAACACTGACTATTCAGCAATGGGGAAACAGCTTGGCGGTACGGATTCCTGCCGCAGTCGCGCGCTCTGCGCACTTCGAGGTGGGCCTCGAGGTGGAGGTGACAACCGATGAGGTTGGCGTCACCGTAAAGCCTGTCTGCCCTCGTAAGCTCACCCTTGCTGAAAAGCTCGCCAAGTTCGACCTGTCTAAGCATGGCGGAGAGGCTATGGCGGCAACCCCTGTTGGCGCGGAGGCTTTTTGATGTCGAAGGTCGCTTGGGCACCGGATCGCGGCGATATCATCTGGATCGACTGCAATCCACAAGTCGGTCGAGAAATGAAGAATATGCATCCGATGCTCGTCCTGTCGCCTAGAGCGTTTAACGAGACAACCAGCATCGTCATTGGCCTGCCTATGACGATGGCAGAGTACAACGACACCAATCCGTTCGCTATCAAGTTCAAGGGGCCGAAAAACGTCACCAGCTACGTCTTAGGGCATCAGCCGAAGTCCTTCGACTGGCGGGCGCGCGGCGCGAAGCCGCATCCGTGGAAGCAGGCACCGCAGGAAGTTTTTTTGGCCGCCTGCGAGCAATTGAACCAGATCATTTCGATCTGCGAGTAAGGGTTTGCCTGGCGTGAAACGCCCCGAACCGGCCGGAAGCCGGGACTGATATCGTAAGAGGAACTACATGCGTCTGCTGCTTGCGTTGATTTTGCCTTGGCTTCAATTTTTCACGATCGGACGTCCCTTCGCGGGGATCATCTGCTTGCTTCTCCAACTCACGATCATCGGTTGGATTCCGGCTGCGATCTGGTCTGTGTATGCGCTGAGCCAGTACAAGACCGACAAGAAAATCGAGCGCGCCCTGGCTAGTCGCGGGTGACGAGGAAGCCAATGAAGCGAGACTGGGACCTACTGCGCAAACAGCTGACGGACATAGAGGCCGGGAATGATGCGCTGGCAGATATTCCGGATGCGCCGAAGTGGACAGATGATCTGACTTGGGAGTCATATGACGCTCTTGCCAGAGAGCGGCGGAAAATTGAAGAGCGAATCGCAGGGCATCTCGAACTGCTAATCGACAGTGGATATGTTGATGGTCTTCATGTGCTCCGTGGGGCAGACAACCATTTCTCGTTCGCTTGTTCCGCGCCTAGGCTTACGATGTCCGGGCACGATCTACTCGATACTATGCGGTCATCGTCAATCTGGGATTCGATTAAATCCAACGCCAAGAAGAAGGGCATCGAGCTGACGTTTGATGCCATTAAGGCACTCGGTGCTTACGCCTTGAAGCAGACACTGGCTGGATAGGAAAAGGGGATACGCTAACATGGGCATGATCGGGGATGCCGCCGAGGGTATAAAAGCAGTTGGCCAAATTGCCGTGAAGCCTCTACTTGCCATCGCGTTCGCTAGCGGGGCTCTGCTATACGCTCCGGCACATCTTGTTGACGCAGCGGGCCTCGTCGACTTTCTCACGAAGTACCGAATGTGGGTCGGAGTCGCGTTGCTGGCGTCCTGCGCTTATCTGCTCGCGCATGGACTCACTTGGATCTTCAACGTCCTCGGCTCCTGGCTCGGCGATGCACGGATGCGAAAGGTCAGACGAAAGTGGCTCACGACGCTTACGCCAGACGAGAAGGCAGTTCTCGTTCCCTATATCCGCAACCAAGCGGCATCAATCGATTACAGCCTTAACGATGGTGCCGTGCGCGGCTTGGAAGGGAAGGGAGTGCTATACCGAGCGTCGTCCGTTTCATATGGCCTTAATTTTCCGTTCAATATGCAACCGTGGGCCCGTGAAATTCTGGTCGCGGAGCCTGAGCTTCTGATGTAGGAAAACGTTAGGGGGATAGTAATGGCAACAACCGAAAATCCCGGCCCGAAGGGCGAGTTGGTGTTGGTGGACTACTTTCACGAGTCGTCGAGCGGACATTTTGACAAAAGCAACCGCGCCGTACTTTTGCCAGGCAATGGGACAATGGTCACTCTGGATGTATTCGCCGATTCCTGCAATCACTTCAAAGGGCCGCGAGAAGAAAGTCGGGAGCTGTGGGAGATCGATCGCGAAGCATTGATCGGTCTCATCAACCAACATGGTAAGCGAGTCGGATAGGAAAACTGGAATGGAACTGATCTACTGGCGCGAGTTTGACGAAGGCGAGGAGCGGTTCTCAGGTAGGGCGCTTTGGGTACCGTTCGTCCGTTTCCCAGTATTGCAGTGTTAGCAACCTCAACATGAAAGTACTTATCATCGAAGACGACGCAGCCATTGCAGCGAACGTCTACGACTACCTGGAAAGCCGTGGTTTTCAAGTCGATCTCGCAGCGAACGGTCCCGCAGGACTCAAGTTCGCGCTTTCCGACGCCTGGGATGCGATCCTGCTTGATATTTCGCTGCCGGGTATGGACGGGCTGGCACTGTGCCGTGCGCTGCGTCAGCAGGCGCATCGCGATACGCCTGTGCTCATGCTAACCGCGAGGGATTCGCTCGATGACAAACTAATGGGCTTTAGTCACGGAGCGGACGACTACCTCGTCAAGCCCTTTTCGCTCAAGGAAGTCGGCGCGCGTCTCGACGCATTGATTAAGCGCTATCGCGGCAGGGTGGCCGCACAGGCGCTGCGGTTCGCCGACCTGACGCTCGATTTGCAGACGCTTGCTGTCGAGCGCGCCGGCCGCCCGATCAAGCTCCAACCCAAATGCCTTCACATTTTGCGTTTGCTCATGTTGGCGCCCGATCGAGTGCTAACGCGCCAGGAACTCGAAACGGAAGTGTGGGGAGGCGAACCGCCAGGAAGCGACACATTGCGCACCCACATCTATATGTTGCGCAAGGCTTTGACGAAGCCCGGCGACGCGGAACTCGTCGAGACCGTTCACGGACTCGGCTATCGACTTTCTACTGGCAACGCCAATGCACCTCAGTCTTCGTAAGAAAGTCGCGCTGGCATTCTCGGCCGTCACGATTGTGTTGCTGGTGACACAAGCACTCGGTGTCCGGCTTCTCGCAGAGGCGCAAGAAGAACGACTGATCACCGCGTTGATTCGTGACGATATCGCGAGTGTGGTGCGAGGTTACGAAGCCGCGCCGTCGACGTTACCCCCTCTCGATGATCGCCTCAACGGCTATCTCTCCGCGGCCGACAGCTCCTCTCCGGCACTGCCCACCACTGTCGCTCAGCTTCCTCCCGGCACGCACGAACTGATTGCCGACGGGCGCGAAATCCACGTGACCATTGTCCCATTCAATCACGTACGACTCTACCGAGTCTATAACTTCAGCGTCTACGAGAAACATTTCAAAGAAGTCATTAACGCACTCATGGCGACCACGGGTGTGTTCGCGCTAGTCGCGATCTGGCTGGCATTTGGCTTGTCAGGCATGTTAGTTCGTCAGGTCGCAAACCTGGCAAATCAGGTCACAAAGCTCCGTCAGGATTCCGAGCCCTCAATCCAGTCGGGCGAGTTCGATGAGCAGGAATTGATCGGCCTTGTCGACGCCTTCAATGACTTCCACCGGCGCATGGCCGATATGGTCGCGCGAGAAAAGGAGTTCACCGGCAACGTCAGCCATGAGTTGCGCACGCCGCTAACCGCCATCAAAACGAGCTGCGAACTGTTGGACCAAGCCCCGGGGCTCGACGACAGAGCACGTGCGCGGATTGCACAGATCGAGCGCGCGGCAGACCATATGCGGGAACTGGTCAGCGCCTTGTTGCTATTGGCTCGCGAGGAAACATCCTCAACAACACAGCCTGTGGCACTTGCCTCACTTGTCACGGAAGTGCTTCATCCATTTGCAGAAAGGATCCGGGCAAAGGATATCGACCTCGTTGTCCAAGTGCCAATGGACCTACGCGTCGACATCAACGACGCCGCGCTGACGATCGTATTATCCAACTTGATCGAAAACGCGGTGCGTTATACCGATGTCGGTCACATCCGCTTGGCGTGGAAAGACAGACGATTGTGCGTGGAGGATAGCGGGAGCGGCATCGCCAAGGAGGCGCAGCCGCACATTTTCGATCGACTTTATCGCGGCGATCAAGCCGAATCCGTCGCACGTGGCTTCGGCCTCGGCCTGGCGATCGTGCAGAAACTCTGCGCGCGTTACGGCTGGCCGGTCACCGTTGACAGCGCACTTGGCCAAGGGACCCGAGTCTCCCTGCGGCTCCCGGTGGTTTAACCCGCCAACGCGACGCGACATTCAATCGCTGACGTTCTTGACGAAAATTTCACATCGCGTTGCGTAGCATCCCGTCTTGACCGCCCCATTGGGCAGCAACGAGACGCGAGGGTGCTGACGTGCGCCAAACACCGCTCATTCTTTTACTTTGTCTGGCAGGCTGCGCCACCTACCACGCGCAGCCAATCTCGCCGGCGACGCTCGCGCACCAATTCGAGTTGCGCACGCTTTCCGATGAAGGCCTACGTGAATTCATGCGGCGCGAACTGGGCCGCGACGTCCCGCCATCATCCCAGGCTAGCTGGAATCTCCCAATGTTGACGCTGGCGGCGTGGTATTTCAGTCCGGAACTCCGCGTCGCACGCGCCCAGTGGGCGACAGCAAAAAGTGGAATCGACGTTGCCGACGCGCTGCCAAACCCCGTGTTGCAGTTGCCGTTCCAGCGCTCGTCGCCGAATCCTGGGCCTGGAACCGCCTACACGTGGGGCCTTGCGCTCGACATCCCCATAGAAACTGCCGGAAAGCGAGGCTATCGGGTCGAGCAGGCCGCACACCTTGCACAATCCGCTCGGTTGAGCGTCATGAACACCGCTTGGAAAGTGCAGGCACGGGTGCGCGATACGCTGCTCGCGATATACGCCGCTCGTGAGAAGGCGACTTTGCTCTCGCGCAAGGCCGATGTCCTCCGGGAGATCGTCGCGATGGTGGAGAAGCGCCGTGCCGTCGGCGAAAACGCCGGACCGGACGTCGACGCTGCCATCGTTGCAGCCACGCAAGCACAAGCAGAGCTCGCGACAGTTCGCGGCGCGGAGCAGGGCGCTCGCGCGCAACTCGCCTCCGCCATCGGTGTTCCGACGCGATCGCTGGACGCTGTTCAGCTCGAACTCCAAATGTTCGGCATGGTTCCGGCGGCACCGCCCGACGCCGATGTGCGTCAGGCGGCGATCCTCAATCGTCCGGATCTGCGCATGTCGCTTGCCGACTACGCCGCCGCCGAATCCGCGCTACAGCTTGAAGTGGCAAAGCAATATCCCGACATTCATTTGGGGCCTGGCTACACCTACGACACCGGCACACACAAAATCGCGTTCGGTCTCGCCGGTATCAACCTGCCGATCTTCAATCAAAACCAAGGCAGCATCGCTCAAGCCGAAGCGAATCGCAAGGAGGCGGCTGCGCGAACGGCAGCACTGCAAGACACGATACTCGGCGAGATCGACAGGGCGCTCGACCTCTATCAGGCGAACGTGGAAACGCTGCGCATCGAGGACGCGCGCCTCGCAGCAGCCCGCCGACGGCTTGACAGTACGGCCGCGGCGTTTGCGGCCGGGGATGCCGGCCGACTGACCTATGCACAGGCCAGTGCCGATTTCCAGACGAATCAGCTCGTCCGGCTCGATGCCGCCATCAGTGCCCAACAGGCGGCGGGTCGGCTCGAAGACGCCGTGCAGCGTCCTCTTACTGGCGACGCCCCCGCATTGAAGCCGTCTGTGACTGAAAAGGAGTTGCGCAAATGAAGCTACGTTGGATCATTCTCTGCGCCACGACGATCGCGTTGGCAACTGGTGCCATCTGGTACGTCTATCGGACACTTTCCCTTCAGCCGTCGGCTGCCGGCACTGCCGTGAAGGACACTTCACAACCTTCCGTACGTACGGTCAACGGGGAAACCGTCGTCGTGGTTGCGCCGGATGCTCAACGCGCGAGCCATATCGAGGTGACATCGCTTATCGACGCGCCACGCGAACAGACGCGCCCGGCCTACGCGACAGTGCTTGATTTGCAGCCCCTTTTCGATTTGCGCAGCCGCTTCGCCGCCGCGCAAGCGGATCTCGACACGCTCACCGCGCAGGCGGACAATTCGCGCGACCAATATGCACGGAGTCGGACACTATTTGAAGATGATCAAAATGTGTCCCGCAAGTCCGTCTCAGATGCCAATGCCATGATGCGGGCGAACGACGCAAAACTGCGTTCCGCCAAGATCGCAGTGGCCGGACTCGGCGCGACGTTACGCCAGCAATTCGGCGAGGCGCTTGCCGCGGCTGCGCAGGCACCGACATCCCGCGTCATGGAGCATCTCCGGGCCGGGCAAGCGACTGTGCTGCGTGTCACGCTTCCGGCGGGCAACGGCACCGATGCCCCGCCACAGATTACCGTCGATTCGCCGGATGGCAAGACGTTGCCAGCGCAGCGACTCTCGGCGGCGCCGAGCACCGATCCTGCCCTTCAGGGCCAGCCTTGGCTTTACCTCGTCTCCCAGATGCTCCCGGCCGGCACGCGAACACTCGCCAATCTTCCTGCAACTGGCGCGGCGAAGGCGTCACTTGTCGTTCCGGGGGGCGCCGTTCTCTGGTATGGCGGACAGCGGTGGGCGTATGTCAAGACCGCGCCTGACAGCTTCACGCGCCGCTTCGTTCCCGGATCGGGCGACGGTGATCCCAGCGTGAGCCATACGCCGGGCTTCCACGCCGGTGATCAGGTCGTCATTCAAGGCGCGCAGTTGCTGCTTTCCGAAGAACTCAAGCCGCGAGGTATCGCCACCGTCTGCAAAGACCCTCCGGAGTGCGACGACTAATTCGCCCACCGCAACGCGCACCGACCGATACGTTCCCTCATGCTTAACGCGATCATTCGCTTTTCACTGCGCTTTCGAGGCGTCATTTACGCGCTGGCCGTCGTCGCGGCCGGTTATGGCGTTTATTCGCTCACGCGCGCGAAGCTCGACGTCTTTCCCGAGTTCGCTCCGCCGATGAGCATCGTGCAAACAGAAGCACCGGGCCTTACCAGCGAGCAAGTCGAGACGCTCGTGACACAGCGGCTGGAGAACGGTCTGGGCGGCCTTGTCGGACTCCAGTCGATGCGATCTAGGTCGATGCAGGGCCTGTCGGCCATCACGCTCGTATTCAACGAGCATACGAATGTGATGCAGGTCCGTCAGCTCGTGTCCGAGCGGGTCAATGAATTGGCCGCGACGCTACCGTCGGGCGTCCATCCGCCACGACTGTTGCCGCTGACGACGACGACAAGCGTTGTGCGAACGATTGGCCTGACATCCAACACGCGCTCACTTCAGGCGCTATACGATATCGCGCAGTGGACGTTGCGACCGCAACTCATGAGCGTTCCCGGTGTTGCCGATGCCATTGTTTTCGGTGGCCAGACCCGGCAGATGCAGATCCAGGTCGATCCGACCAAATTAATACGTTATGGGCTATCGATCCAGGACGTGGTCGCCGCCGCGAAAGCATCAACGGGAGTGAAGGGCGCCGGGTTCATCGAGGGGGACAACCAGCGTATCGCGGTGAACGCGGACGGTCAGATCGCCGAGCCGCAGACGCTGGCCAACGTGGTGCTGCATTGGAGCCATGGTGCTGCCGTCCGCATTGGGGACGTCGCCACCGTGGCGTGGGGCGCTGCGCCGGCGGTCGGCGCCGCATCGATCATGGCGCATCCCGGCGTAATGGTTGTTCTGGAAAGCCAATATGGCACCAATACGCTCGAGGTGACAAAAGGCATCGAGACATCGCTGGCGTCGATCAAGCCGATTCTCGCGAAGCAAGGCGTCGAGGTCAACGCCGAGGTATTCCGGCCCGCCAGCTTCATCGATGCGGCGCTGAGCCACCTCCGCACTGCGTTGCTCGTTGGCGCGGCGCTTGTGATCGCTGTCCTTTTCCTATTCCTGCTCAATGTGCGCACGGCCGTCATTTCAGCGGTAGCGATTCCGCTGTCACTGCTCGTTGCGATTATCGTTCTGACCGCATTCGGCGTCAGTCTGAACACCATGACGCTCGGCGGGCTCGCGATCGCGCTGGGCGAAGTGGTCGACGACGCCATCATCGACGTTGAGAACATCTATCGGCGGCTGCGGCAGAATCAGACCTTCCCGACGCCGCAGCCGGCCTATCGCGTCGTGCTGCGCGCCTCGCTTGAAGTGCGCAGCGCCGTGGTGTTCGCGACGTTCATCGTGATGCTGATCTTCCTGCCGGTGCTGACGTTATCGGGCGTCGCTGGAAAATTGTTCGCGCCGCTTGGTATTGCGTACATCCTGGCCGTGCTCGCGTCGCTTGGCGTGGCACTCACCGTCACACCCGCGTTGGCCTTGGCGCTACTGGTAGGCGGGCCATTGCCACAGCATGAGCCGCGTCTGA
This sequence comes from Pandoraea cepalis, assembly GCF_902459665.1. Classification (GTDB taxonomy): domain Bacteria; phylum Pseudomonadota; class Gammaproteobacteria; order Burkholderiales; family Burkholderiaceae; genus Pandoraea; species Pandoraea cepalis. The sequence continues at coordinate 44,343 of NZ_CABPSL010000024.1, forward strand.
TTGCCCGCCTGAAGGCTCGTTATGCAGCGCTGCTCCTGACGGTCGAGCAGCACGTGAGGTCCGTGATGATCGCCGTTGGGCTGATGTGCGTCGTCGCGCTCGGATCGTTACCGCTTCTGAGCGGCAACTTCATCCCCGAACTTCGCGAAGGTCACTATATCGTGCACATGGGGCTTGCCCCCGGCACGTCGCTTGCAGAATCGATGCGCGTCGGCGCCCGAGTGTCGCAAGTGTTGATGAAGGTGCCCGGTGTTCGGTTGGTCGCACAACGGGCGGGGCGTGCCCATGGCGTCGTCGACCCGACCGGCGTTCAGCTTTCAGAATTCGAGGTCGATCTTGCGCCAATGAGCGCGACTGGCCAAAGCTGGGCCCTCTACCGCATCCAACAGGCACTCGCTCGCTTTCCGGGTTTGACGACGTCGGTCAATACGTTTCTCGTTGAACGGATCGACGAGACGATATCGGGTGCGACGGCGCCTGTGGCCGTGAACGTGTTCGGCGACAATCTCGACGTCATCGACCGCAAGGCGCAGGAGATCGCTCAACTACTGGGTTCGATTCGTGGTGCGGCAAGCGTCCGGGTCGAATCTCCCCCGGACATTCCTGAGCTGGAAGTCAGGCTCAAACCCGAGTCATTGAGCCGCTGGGGCTTCCGGCCGCTCGACGTGCTCGACACCATCCAGGCGGCGAATGAGGGCACCACCGTCTCCCAGATCTACCGAGGCAGCCGAACATACGATGTCGTCGTCGTCCTGGCGCCATCGGCCAGGGCGACACCTGACGATATCGGTGCGCTGAAGTTGCGCAATCCGGATGGACTTGCCGTGTCGCTTCGAGACCTGGCGTCGATACGTCAGGTGTCGGGCCGCTATCAAATCATGCACGACAACGGTCGACGCATGCAAACCGTCTCAGTCAACCTAGGCAACCGGGCGGTCGGTGATTTCGTCAAGGAGGCGCAGGCGCGTGTGAGCCGGGAAATCACGTTGCCGTCGGGAACGTATGCCGTGTTCACGGGCGAGAACGAAGCGCGTACACAATCTCAGCATGACCTGGTCGTGTACGGAGCGATTTCGCTCCTCGGCATTGCGATGCTGTTGTTTCTCGCGATGAAGAGTCGTCGAGGGGTGGTCCTGGTAATGATCAACCTACCGTTTGCCTTGGTGGGTGGCGTCCTGAGCGTAGCGCTCACGGGCGGTACTCTGTCGTTAGGCGGCATGGTAGGTTTCGTGACGCTCTTCGGGATTTCGTTGCGCAACTCCATCATGCTGATCAGTCACTACGAACACCTGGTGCACGTGGATGGCCGTACCTGGGGACCGGAGACCGCAGTGCAGGGCGCATCCGAACGGTTAATTCCGATCCTGATGACAGCGCTCGTGACAGCACTCGCGCTCGTGCCGCTCGCGCTGACCAGCGGTGCCGCTGGCAACGAGATTGAAGGGCCGATGGCCATCGTGATTCTCGGGGGGCTAGTTACGTCAACGGCACTGAACCTTCTCGTTTTACCCACACTTGCATTGCGATATGGCCGATTCGAACGCGATCTGCTTGCAAAACCTTCGGAGAACTCGCCGGGCATATAACCTGCGCGTACCCGCAATACGCCTCGTCTCGCATGCCGCTTTTTCGGCCGTTCATAGCCGTTCGCCCGTGTGTTGCTCACGAGGCACTCTTGACCAGGGTTTCTTTCATCCGCGCGACGACGATCACGCCGGACAAGAAGGTGAGTCCGGCGATCAGCCACACTGCAGCCGCCAAACCGAAGAAGTCGGCTGTGACACCAGCCAGGAGTGCACCGACTGCATAGCCCAGGTCGCGCCACAGCCGATACACACCCACGGCCGAGGCCCGCCAAGCAGGATGCGCCACGTCACCAATGGCGGCCAGCAACGTCGGATAGACCATCGCAGTGCCGACGCCCAAGAGTACGCCGCCCACACCGAAGCCCAGGAAGCCGTTGCTTGATGCCGTGATTGCAATGCCTGCCGCCTGCGTCCACATCCCCCAAGCGATCAACTGCTTGCGGCCAATGTGGTCGGACAGGGCTCCCGTGAAAATCTGCGTCATACCCCACACGGCAGGGTATATCGCTGCAAGCGTGCCGACCTGAGCAAGCGACATGCCTGCGGTAGCGAAGACCAGCGGAAATAGACCCCACGCCATGCCATCGTTGAGGTTATTCACCAACCCCGCCTGGCTGATGCTCGACAGATTGCGGTCGGTGAGCGAGGCGCGACGGAAGATTTCGCCTTGGGTGGGCAGCGCATCTTCATGTTCGGTGTGGTGCGCCTGCACTTCGTGTGCAACGTAGTGCCGGGTTTCGCCAACCGCCATAGCCGAGAGTGTCAAACCCGAGGCAACGTAGACGACACCCAGGTAGAACGGTTCCGGGCGCAGCCCGTAGCGGGCGGCCAGCCAGCCGGTGGCGAGCGCGCTGCCCGCCACGGCGAAATAGCCGGAAAATTCGTTGAGGCCCATCGCCAGGCCGCGTTGCTTGGGGCCAACTAGGTCGATCTTCATTATGACCGTGGTGGACCAGGTAAGGCCCTGACTGACGCCTAGCAAGACATTGGCAGCGACGATCCAGTTCCAATCGGGTGCCCACATCAGGACGAAAGGCACCGGCACGGCCACCAGCCACCCGGCGACCAGTATATGCTTGCGGCCGTACCGATCGGACAGTCGTCCTGCAAAGTAGTTGGTCAGCGCCTTGGCGATGCCGAAGACAACGATGAAGGAGAGAATTGCTGCCCGCGCCGCGACGTGAAATTCGTACGCGGCGATGGCCGGCAAAATGCTGCGCTCAAGTCCGACCATCGCCCCGACAAAGGCATTCACCAGCACGAGCAGCGAGAACTGGCCCAAGTTCTCGCGCAATCCGAGACGAATGTCAGATGTGTGCATGGGGCAGATCTCCAAGCTGAGGTTGAAGCGCAGCTTGTCGACGCCCACGAAAAACCACGGCCCTTCGCCGCGTCGCTTGCCCAGCCCCCCACAACCGAAAGAGTGGGAAAAGGGCCGATTCCTTGCTGGGGAATTGCGTGGAGAACATCGTCAGCGCCTCCGTCAGAACACCAGTACCTTGTCTGCCTCAGCTGTCCAGGCAGTCATTTAGCTCAAGGTGCTGCGGCGAGTTCCCTTGATAAGTTCATAGACGCTAATTCCTCGAGCGTCGAGACAAGTGCCGTACAGACCGCCGCCGCCCCCGACCGTGCACAGCATATCTCCCGCGTTCTAATAGTCCTCGGGAACATGCTGGCCTGACTTAGCACAGACCACTGCGCCTCCCATCAGGAACAGTCGGACCGTCCCACTTTCACGCTTGACCAGCGCTTTGGCGAGACGCAGAGCATTTTAGCTGTGTTCGCTCCCGTAGGCGGCATCATTGAGAATGAAAAAGGTTTGCATGGTGGCCTCCATAAGCGTTTCGATCGATGTTTGAGTTGCTTCGCGGCTTACTGAGTCGAGCTTTCGATGCGCAAACCGCCTGCGGCCCGTTCGCTGACGCCAGTACGGTTCTCAATGGCTCCCCCCGTCCCGCATCGACGACCGACGCTATGCTGGCCGAGCGAATCGACGACCGGCTCGAGGAACTGGAGGACTATACCAAAGTCATGTGCGCAATCCTGGAGCAACTGCGACCTTTGGCAGCCCTGCGCGGTCGGTCGCCGGCAAGGCAGCGACTGACGCCACACCTGACTCTCGCCTTGGGTTTTCTAGGAGCGTATTGTCGCGCACAATGATTTATACTACTTGCCATGCGAATCATCCGCCTGCTTCTGCTTATCGTGCTGTCGCTAGCGCTGCCCACGGTCGGGCTGGCATCTGCGGGCTATATGGGTGAGTTCCAGATGCAGCAGGCGGCAGACGCGAGCATGACGGAGATGGCGATGCCGGTCGGCCATTGTGACGAAACCGCTACCAAAGTGGCCCAGCCCGGCAAACTCAAGGCCGGCACGCTCTGCAAGCTTGGTCAGGACTGCAAGATTGGCGCTGCCTATCATCCGACCAGCCCGGTCAAGCTGTTCCATCCATTGCCCGCTGCGCAGCGGGTTACGCCAGTGCCCACGCGAGCACTGCTTTCCCACGTCCCCGAAGGACTGTGGCGACCTCCCACTTCGCTTTGATTTCCTGACAGTATGATCCGCTGAGCGTGCGCTCGGCGGTCGCAGGCTGTGCGCACGCGCACGTTGTCTCGTCACGGAGTCAATAACATGTTCACGCGTTGGATGCTCATCCCCTTGCCCTTGTGTTTGGCAGGGGTGGCCGGCCTCGTCCAGGCCGCGCCCTTGACCTTTAGCGACGCGCTCAAGGTCGCCGAACAACAATCCCCGGCGCTGACGGCCAGTGCCGCCAACCTCCGATCGGCCCAGTCTGCGGCGATTCCGGCGGGCGCTTTACCGGATCCAAAGCTGATCGCAGGCGTCGAGAACTACCCTGTTTCCGGAGATACCCGCTGGGCACTGGAGCGCGACTTCATGACCATGCAGAAGATCGGCATCATGCAAGAGGTGCCCAATGGCGACAAGCGTCGCGCGCGCGTCGAAGTGGCCGATGCCCGTTCGGTGCTGGCCCAGAAGCAGCAGCAGGTCTCGCTGCTTGAAGTGCGCCGAGGCACCGCGCTCGCTTGGCTCGATCGCTACTACCTGGAAAAAAAGCTGGCGCTGTTCGACCAGCTCGACCAGGAGAATCGCCTGCTGGCCGACACCGTGCGGGCTCAGGTCGCCTCCGGCAAAGGCCAACCGGCCGACGCCGTGATGGCCGAGCAGGAACAGGCCGACCTCGCGGATCGTCGTGACGGCCTGACACGCGATATCGCCATGGCAATCGCTTCATTGCGTCGTTACGTGGGCGCTGACGCGGATGATCCCTTGCCCGGCGACGCGCCGGCGTTGGCGGTCGATCCAGAACGCTATCGGGCGCATCTGCATCATCACCCGGAAGTGGAACTGTTTGCCGCAAAGTCAGGCGAAGCCCGGGCCGAGTTGCATGAAGCGCAGGCGGAAAAAAAGCCCGACTGGGGCGTCGAGCTGGCCTACCAGCGTCGCGGCCCGCAGTTTGGCAACATGGTTTCGGTCCAGTTCACGATCGGCTTGCCGATTTTCTCGAAGAGCCGGCAAGACCCGATGATCGCCTCCAAGGCGGCCGATCTGGAGCGGGCCGACGCGGAGCGCGACGCCATGTTGCGCGATCACCTCAATGAGCTCGATAACGGCCTGGCCGAATACACGTCACTCACCCGCCAACTGGATCGCGTCAACCAGACGTGGCTACCGCTCGCACGCCAAAAGGTCGACCTCCTTACGGCCGGCTATCGCAGCGGCAGGACCGACATGGGCACGGTACTCGCTGCCCGGCGCGATCTGATCGAGCGGCGCATGAAGGCAATCGATCTGGAAAACCAGCGCGCGCAGATCGCGGCCAAACTTTACTTCACGTATGGCGGGGACGAACAATGAAGCCACGTCACATAACACTTGGTGCATTGATTGTCTTGGTAGCCGCCGCCAGCGCCGGCGCAGGATACTGGTACGCGCTGCGTCATGCGGGCAGCGCTACGGGGAGTGCGCCCGCGGCCGCCGCCAATGGCGTGCCCACTCAAGGCGACGCCAATCGGAAAGTGCTCTATTGGTACGACCCGATGGTGCCGAACCAGCACTTCGACAAGCCCGGCAAATCGCCCTTCATGGACATGCAACTGACGCCGAAGTACGCAGGTGAAGGCGGCGATGCCGCGGGCGTTCAGATCGATTCGGGCGTGGCGCAAAATCTGGGCATCCGTCTGGCCCGGGTCGAGCAAGGCACGTTTGACGCACCGATCGATGCGGTGGCCAACGTGGTCTTCAATGGCCGGGACGTGGCGGTGGTGCAAGCGCGCAGTGGCGGCTTTGTGCAACGCGTCTACGCCAGGGCGCCCGGGGACGTGATCGCGCAAGGCGCACCGCTTGCGGACTTGCTGGTGCCTGAATGGGGCGGTGCACAGGCCGAGTTCCTCGCGGTGCTCCGCACCGGTGACAAGGGCCTGGTCGACGCCGCGCGCGAAAGGCTCATGCTGCTCGGCATGCCCGCCGGGCTCATCGCCCGGGTCGAGCGTACGGGTGTGTCGCAATCGACGTTCACGATGACCTCGCCCATCGCCGGGGTTATCCAGTCGCTCGACGTGCGTCAAGGCATGAGCATTGCCGCCGGCATGACACTCGCGAAAATCAACGGATTGGCCACCGTCTGGCTCGAAGCGGCCGTGCCGGAATCCCAGGGTGGATTGGTCGCCGTTGGCCGCCTGGTGGAAGCCCGTCTGGCGGCGTATCCTGGCGAAACCTTCAAGGGCAAAGTCATCGCCGTATTGCCTGAAACCGATTCGGCCAGCCGGACCCTCAAGGTGCGGGTCGAGTTGCCTAATCGCGACGGGCGCCTGAAGCCCGGCATGTTCGCGCAGGTCCGCGTGCAGAATGGCGCGGCTAAGCCGGTTCTCACCATTCCAACCGAGGCGGTGATTCGCACGGGCGTGCGCAACGTCGTGATCGTCGCGCAGGACGGCGGCCGCTACGCGCCGGTAGAGGTCAAAGTCGGGCAAGAAGGTGCCGGCAAGACGGCGATTCTCGAGGGTCTGTCGGAAGGACAGAGCGTCGTCGTCTCCGGCCAGTTCCTGATCGACTCTGAGGCCAGCCTGCAGGGTGTCCTCACCCGCCTCGCGGGCGCCCCCGCCCAGGCCACGGTCCAGCCGGCAAGTGGCGCGAGCGCCCCCGCCGCGCTCAACGAAGCCACCGGCAAGGTGGAAAAACTCGAACACGGGCAAATCACGGTCTCGCACGGCCCGGTCAAGTCGCTCGGCTGGGGGCCGATGACGATGACGTTCAAGCTGTCCGACCCGTCCATGGCGACCGGCATCAAAGCGGGCGATACCGTGCATTTCGGCTTCGTCCCCAGCGGCGATGAGTTCGTCGTCAAGCAGTTGGAGAAGACAGGAGCCGGCTCATGATCGCGAGGCTGATCCACTGGTCGATCGTCAATCGCTTCCTGGTTCTGATGGCGACGCTCTTTGTTGCTGCCGCGGGCGTGTGGGCGGTCAAGACCACACCGGTCGACGCACTGCCGGACCTGTCGGACGTGCAGGTCATCATTCGTACCAGCTATCCGGGCCAAGCCCCACAGATCGTCGAAAACCAGGTGACCTATCCGCTGTCGACGACAATGCTGTCGGTGCCCGGTGCGAAAACGGTACGCGGCTATTCCTTCTTTGGCGATTCGTTCGTCTACGTCCTGTTCGAGGACGGCACGGACCTGTATTGGGCGCGCTCGCGCGTGCTTGAGTACCTGAACCAGGTGCAAGGCCGCCTGCCCGTCACGGCCAAGACCGCATTGGGACCGGATGCGACTGGCGTGGGCTGGATCTACGAGTACGCATTGATCGACAAAACGGGCCAGCACGACCTCGCCCAACTGCGCAGCCTGCAGGACTGGTTTTTGCGCTTTGAGTTGAAAAGCCTGCCCAACGTCGCCGAAGTTGCCTCCATTGGTGGCATGGTCAAGCAATACCAGGTCGTGCTCGACCCCATGAAACTGGCCGCCTACCATATCCCTCAGGCAAAGGTCATCGATGCCATCCAGAAGGCCAATCAGGAAACCGGGGGTTCGGTGCTCGAGCTGGCGGAGACCGAATACATGGTGCGCGCGACCGGCTATCTGAAATCGCTCGACGATTTCCGCAACATTCCGCTGAACGTCTCGGCCACCGGAGTTCCGGTCAAGCTTGGCGATGTAGCTACCATTCAGGTTGGCCCCGAAATGCGGCGTGGCATCGCCGAATTAAACGGGCAAGGAGAAACCGCCGGCGGCGTGATCATCCTGCGCTCGGGCAAGAACGCTCGCGAAACCATCGCCGCGGTCAAGGACAAGCTCGCCGAGCTGCAAAAAAGCCTGCCTGCCGGGGTCGAGATCGTGCCGACCTACGACCGCAGCAAGCTGATCGACCGCTCGATCGACAACCTCAAGCACAAGCTGATTGAAGAGTTCATCGTCGTGGCACTGGTTTGTGCGGTGTTCCTGTGGCATTTGCGCTCGGCTCTGGTGGCGATCATTTCACTGCCCCTTGGCGTGCTGATCGCGTTCATCGTCATGCGCTATCAGGGCATTAACGCCAACATCATGTCGCTTGGCGGCATCGCCATTGCGATCGGTGCGATGGTCGATGCGGCGGTGGTGATGATCGAGAACGCGCATAAGAAGATTGAGATGTGGACGCACGAGCATCCCGGCGAGTCCCTCAAAGGCAGCGCGCATTGGACCGTGATCGGCGAAGCGGCCGCAGAAGTCGGGCCGGCGCTGTTCTTCAGCCTGCTCATCATCACCTTGTCGTTCATTCCGGTGTTCACACTCGAGTCGCAGGAGGGGCGCTTGTTCGGCCCGCTCGCCTTCACGAAGACCTACGCGATGGCAGGCGCTGCGCTGCTTTCGATCACACTGATCCCGATTCTGATGGGCTACTGGATACGGGGGCGCATCCCGGACGAAACGCGAAACCCGCTCAATCGTGCGCTCATCCGTATGTATCGCCCGCTCCTCGACTGGGTGCTGGTGCGGCCGAAACTCACCTTGGTGATCGCTATGCTGGCGCTCTTGACCACCGCGTGGCCGATCAGCCGCCTGGGCGGCGAGTTCATGCCGCCGCTCGATGAGGGCGATTTATTGTACATGCCCTCGGCACTGCCGGGGCTATCTGCGGCAAAGGCGGCGGAGTTGCTGCAGCAGACCGATCGTCTGATCAAGACGGTGCCCGAAGTCCAGAGTGTGTTCGGCAAGGCGGGGCGTGCGGAGAGTGCGACGGACCCGGCGCCCATGGAAATGTTCGAGACCACCATCCAGTTCAAGCCACGCGATCAGTGGCGCCCTGGCATGACGCCGGCCAAGCTGGTCGATGAACTCGACCGGGTCGTGAAGATCCCTGGCCTGTCCAATATCTGGGTGCCACCGATCCGCAATCGCATCGACATGCTGGCCACCGGCATCAAAAGTCCGATTGGCGTGAAGATCTCCGGGACGAACCTGGCCGAGATAGATCGCGTCGCGCAAGACGTCGAGCGGGCTGCGAAAACGGTGTCGGGTGTGAGCTCCGCGCTGGCGGAGCGCTTGACGGGCGGGCGGTATGTCGACGTCAACATCGACCGCGCGGCCGCGGCGCGCTACGGCCTGAACGTGGCCGACGTGCAGGCAATTGTGTCCTCGGCCATCGGCGGGGAGAACGTCGGGCAAACCGTGGAGGGGCTCGCGCGCTATCCGATCAACGTGCGCTATCCGCGCGAGATTCGCGATTCGCTCGAGGGACTGCGCAATCTGCCGATCCTCACCGACGCCGGTCAACAGATTACGCTGGGGACAGTTGCCAAGATCGATGTCAGCGATGGCCCGCCGATGATCAAGACGGAAAACGCCCGGCTCTCGGGCTGGGTCTACGTCGATGTGCGCGGCCGGGATCTGGCGTCGGTCGCGGGCGACTTGCGCGCAACAGTGGCGCGGGAGGTCAAGCTCGAACCCGGCATGAGCATTGCCTATTCCGGTCAGTTCGAATACCTGGAGCGCGCCGCCGCACGCCTCAAGCTGGTCGTGCCCGCGACGCTGGTGATCATCTTTGTGCTGCTCTTCATGACCTTCAGTCGCTTTGACGAGGCTGCCCTGATCATGACGACGCTGCCCTTCGCCCTAGTGGGCGGCATCTGGGTTCTCTATCTGCTCGGCTACAACATGTCGGTGGCCACCGGCATCGGCTTCATCGCGCTCTCGGGCGTCTCCGCCGAGTTTGGCGTGGTCATGCTGCTGTATTTGAAGCAGGCCATCGCGGCAAGGCAAGCATTGGGCGTCACGTTGACTGCAGAGAGCCTGGACGACGCCATCCGCGAGGGGGCGGTCTTGCGGGTGCGCCCCAAGGCGATGACGGTCGCCGTCATTCTCGCCGGCCTGATCCCGATTCTGTTGGGCAGCGGCACCGGCTCGGAGGTCATGAGCCGGATCGCGGCGCCCATGGTGGGCGGCATGATCACCGCGCCGCTCCTGTCAATGTTCGTGATCCCGGCGGCCTTCCGGCTCATGCGTGGCCGGAATCATCGCCGGACGTAGTTCCCTTGCCCGAAAGGGTGTTTTTCTCACTATGTGTCAAAGGAGTTTGTTATGTTCAAAATGATCAGCGCAATGCTCACCTGTGTCGCCCTCGGTGCCTCCCTGCCGGCCGTGGCCGCCGGCGCGGCCGATATGAAACCCATGAGTGGCATGAGCCAGATGGGGGGCATGAAGACAGACAAGTCTGCTGCGGTCACCGCAACGGGCACCGGCGTGGTCAAGGCTGTCGACAAGCAAGCTGGCAGCGTGACGCTGGCCCATGGGCCGATCAATGCATTGGGCTGGGGGCCCATGACCATGGGCTTCAAGGTGGCCAATGCCAAACTGCTGAGTGGCGTTTCGGTTGGCCAGAAGGTCAACTTCACCCTGGTGTCGACGGGCGACGCCCAGACCGTGACAGCGATCCAACCTTCGAAATGATGCATTGGCGCGAGCGGATGCTGCGACGATTGGCTGCCGCGCTGGCGGCGCGCTCCGCTCGCTATGGCCCTACGCGATCGTGGCAATCGTCATCGCGTCGTGGTTGCTCCATCACTTCATCGCGTCCGCCACTTGGCGCGAGTGGGCCGGTGCCGGTCTTGTGCGTCCTTCATAATCGCGCCACAAGTCGAGATTTTCGACTTCCGGTCGACGATTCACCTGCTGATCAACGTCTTGCACATCGAGGTCCGACGGTACATGCAAGTGATCACCCGTTGTGGCCGTCGACGAAATCGACGTCGAGACCGAGGATATGGGCGTCGGGCTCGCCGAGTACTGGATGGCACCTCGGCGCGTAGCTCAGCTGAAGGCACACGGTTAGCGATTCTTTCGAATGCGATAACCAAATGGCCATTGATCGCCGATCCATTGAACAATTTGATCGGTTATCCAGTCCCTCACACAATCGTTCGCATCATAGTTCTTCCCCCTTGATCCGAAATTGGGATCGGGAGTATTTCCGGGTTGCGCGGCCGGCACCGGAGCACTTTAACAATATGACCTTTCCTTGGGATGCTCTGGCAGCGACAGGAAAGGCTCGAATGCTCGGACGCGCGTACGGTATCCGAATCCGCCCCCGCCTTACGTCGCCTGACCTCTATCCACGATCCGACGCCATGTACCTCCCTGGTCATCCGAGAGATACACGTCACGTTTGAAAGTCGCAATGACAATTTGACGGAAATCGACCGGGTTCTGGCAAATGAACGCGATACCGTCCTCATCTGACATAGGTAGCGCAACGTCGTTTGCGTCCTTACCATCCTTCCAGCGCAGGCGCGTCAACCTTGATCTTGTCAAGTACTGGCTTAGCCAAATGTGGATCCCATCAAAATCAAACCACGCGGCAAGTGCAAAATCCTTGCCATACACGTGCTGAAAATGTTGGGCAAAATCCTCGGAGATGAGCAGTCCAGTATCGGTGCTGGCGGCAACGACGCCAGGTTGCGTGGGATGCACGGCAAGGCTGTGCGCAGCAGACGCAATATCGACTCCCCGTGCGGTCGCAACGGTCCATGTCGTACCGTCAGATTGCGTGTAAAAGAATCCTTGATTCCGCAGAACGGCATTCGAGGAATCGTTATAGACGTAAATGGCCCGTGCATAGTAGCTCGCCCCCATTACACGCAATGCCGCTTGATCGCTTAATGCCAACGCCTTCCATGTGACCCCGTTGTCACGACTTCGCTGCAAGCCGAGGCGATTCGGAGCATTGCCGCTGGTCGACGAATAACCGCTGCTCAACAAAGAGCCTTCTGTCGCAACGATTGCTGTGAGGTCGTCGGCTGCCCCCGGCGCCATGCTCCAGCGTCCTGCATGATAGACCGCCAAGCCATTGTGCGTCGCGATGAAAAGTCGTGTGCCATCTCGACTGTACGCTAGGCCGTGGATATGTGTCATGACGGGAAAGTCCGAAGCCGATACGCTCTGCGCCCGCAGTGTCGAATCACCGTGGGTAGCCGCGAACGCATCAACCAGGGGAGGGACTGAAGCGACCCCGAGCAAGAGTGCAGCCAATAGCGCGTGTCGGCGTGCTGCGTTCAGACGTGCGAGGTTGTAGATCATATGCGCCTCCGTCAATTCATAGAGTGCCTCGCCGATTACCGCATTTGCATGCCTGCAATCGTTATCACAACATTCGTCGGGTTCTCTGGCCTGGCATAGCCCCCCCAAAGGACATGACATCCCCTTAGGCCTGACGAAGCTATAGAACGTCGGTATCGATGGACGTCCTCACTTGCGTTCACGATAGTGGATAGTGTGCGCGCAGCCGCCGTCCGTGGCAACGACCCGCCTGTGCCGGACGGTGATCGTTTTCCCACATTCTTGTTGATTTTCCGGACCTCGTCGAAGCTCTGCCGCACGTTCGTCGCAATTTCCGCGACACCGTTCGCCGCCATCGTCGATGCGACTATCTCCGTGGCGAGGCCAAGTGACGGGATCAGCGCGCTGAATAGTATTCAAACAGGTTTCATGACAGGATTCTTGAGGTAAAAAAGTGGAGTAAAAGGCAGCGAAATCCTGTGAGAGTATTCCGTTTTCGCGAACGGCGTTCGTGCCGGTCATTCATGTTTCATGGCGTCCCGGCTGCGAAAGAGGAAAACCTACGGGCCGCTCTCGTTGAGCTGCCAAACAAATTGCACAACTCTTCCCAAACTCCACTGAAACGGCGTTGACATTCTGATGTTCCATCGTCGGGACTTTGTGCATCATCGCCGAGTGATCCTTCAATTCAACTATGGCGCCAAGCGCCATCTCGTGCAGCACCCAGCCGGATTTCCTCACGACGAATCCTATGGCGACACCGCGCCTGACCGTCGAGCGGCTCCGGAATAACGTGCATCGCTTCGGTCACGTCGACGGTAGGGGTTCGAGAGACTCCTTTCGCGTACCCAGCCTTGCCGATCAAGGCCGTTTAGTCATCTTGCGAGCCTACGCGTCAGTCGGCGCAACGCACACTGCGACGCCCAAAAAATCGATGCAGGGCGTGCAAAGTCGGCAGAGCTGCATTCTGTATTTAAGGCATATCCATTGACTGTCTTCGGACCGTCCGGAGGCAATCGAGACGAAGCACGGACTTCATTGCAGGCGCGTACCGAAATTGGGGATCGCAACAGGATCGACTTGCTTCGCCAACGCGGCGCATTTCCATGCTTGATGGACATGACAACATTGTCATCTGGAAGTAATGTCAGTGACGCCGCCCCACTGGTAGTATCGCCCGCAGTACGTTGGAAAGCCGACTACCGCGGCATCGACGGCGATTTCAGCTCAAGCTCTGAAGTATGTGCGCGTCGCTATATCGGGCTCGCGAAAGCGAGTCTGCTAGCAGCATTAACATGGCTGACCTCACCGATTGGTGATTCTCCCAACCAAAATCAACTGGATACTGATAGATGCGATCTCATCTCAGCAGACGAACCTTCATTCGGGGCATCGGCGCGGCGGGACTCGTCGGCGGATTGGGCGTCTGGCGTCCGCAGGTGTGGGCCATGACGAGCCCCGGGCAGCCTCATGTGCTTACGGGTAACGACTTCGACCTATCCATTGCGGAAACCCCAATCAATATCACGGGGAGTGAGCGCACGGCCACACTGATTAACGGAACCCTGCCAGGCCCGGTCTTACGATGGAAGGAGGGGGACGTTGTGACGTTGCGTGTTGCGAATCGCATGTCCGCCCAGACGTCGATTCACTGGCATGGAATTCTGGTGCCGACCAACATGGATGGCGTCCCGGGCCTCAGTTTTGGCGGGATTGACCCTGGTGAGACGTACACATATCGCTTCAAGGTCAAGCAGCATGGAACCTATTGGTACCACAGCCACTCGGGGATGCAGGAGCAAACCGGGGTGTATGGCCCGCTGGTGATTGAACCCAAAGATCCCGAGCCGTTTAAGTATGACCGGGACTATGTTGTCATGCTCTCGGATTGGACGGACGAGGATCCCAGGCGCATCAAGGCAAAGCTCAAGAAGCAATCGAATTATTACAACTTCCATCAACGGACGTTTGGAGATTTCATTCGAGACGTCAAGAAGGATGGGTTGGGCGCCACAATCGCTGATCGCAAAATGTGGGCCGAGATGCGGATGAGTCCGACGGATCTTGGCGACGTCAGCGCCTACACGTATACATACCTGGTCAATGGCCTAGCGCCAAACGGGAACTGGACAGGCATCTTTCGGCCGGGTGAACGCATTCGTCTGCGCTTTATCAACGCCTCCGCCATGACCTACTTTGATGTCCGTATCCCTGGACTCAAAATGACGGTAGTCGCGGCCGATGGGCAGCCCGTCAAGCCCGTCAGTGTCGAAGAATTTCGTATTGCTGTAGCCGAGACTTACGACGTCATCGTCGAGCCCACTTCGGAGGCGGCCTACACCATTTTCGCCCAGTCGATGGACCGTACGGGTTTCGCACGCGCCACATTGGCCGTGCGCGAAGGGCTTTCGGCGAAGATTCCGCCGCTCGACCCGCGCCCACTGGTGACGATGGACGATATGGGCATGGGAGGTATGGCCGGCATGGATCACGACTCCATGCAAGGCATGGCGGGCATGTCGAGCATGAGCGGCGATTCGATGCAGGGGATGAGCGGCATGGCCGGCATGGATCACGGCTCCATGCAAGGCATGGATGGCATGTCGAGCATGAGCGGCGATTCGATGCAGGGGATGAGCGGCATGGCTGGCATGGATCACGGTTCCATGCAAGGCATGGAAGGCATGGAAGGCATGTCGAGCATGAGCGGCGATTCGATGCAAGGAATGAGTGGCATGGCCGGCATGGATCATGGTTCCATGCAGGGGATGGGGAGCATGCAGTCCCATCCTGCGACCGAGAACGGGAATCCGCTTGTTGACGGACAGGCCATGAATCCGACGCCGAAGCTCAATGACCCGGGTATTGGACTGCGCAACAACGGCCGGCGCGTGCTGACCTACGCCGATCTGCGCAGCACGTTCGCCGATCCTGACGGCCGGGACCCGACGCGAACCATTGAATTGCACTTGACCGGACATATGGAGAAGTTCGTCTGGTCGTTCAACGGCGTCAAATTCGGCGACTCCCAGCCGATTCGCCTCAAGTATGGCGAACGGGTCCGCCTCGTCCTGGTGAACGACACCATGATGACCCATCCCATACATCTTCATGGCATGTGGAGTGACCTGGAAGACGAGCAAGGTCGCTTCATGGTGCGCAAGCACACTATCGACATCGCTCCGGGCTCCAAACGCAGTTACCGCGTAACGGCCGACGCGCTCGGACGCTGGGCGTATCACTGCCATCTACTTTTCCACATGGAAACCGGTATGTTCCGTGAAGTGGTCGTCGAGGAGTGAGGATTCTCATGCTAAAAGAACAAAAATTTGGGAAGGTCGCAGCGGCTACCCTGACCGTGATGCTGTGCGCCACAACATCTCTTTCTGCGATAGCGGCACCTGATGCAAAGGCTTCCGTCTCAAGCCAGCCGACCTCGATGGGCGATGCCACCATGCAGTCGATCGGGACGTCGTCCAATGGCGCACCATCGCCCGTACCACCGTTGACGGACGAAGATCGAAAAGCGGTCTTCACCGGCGGTCATATACACGACATGGGCGATAAGGAGATCAACTACTTCTTCCTGTTCGATAACCTGGAATGGCAAAAAAGTCAGGGTGGCAACGTATTGAACTGGAATGGGTCAGGATGGATCGGTGGCGACATCGACCGCCTCTGGCTTCGCACGGAAGGCAAGCGAGCCGGCGGCAAGCTCGGGGACGCGGAAGTTCAGGCGCTTTGGGGCCACTCCCTCAGTCCGTGGTGGGACGTGGTGGCCGGCGTTCGTCACAACTTCAAACCGGGAACTTCGCAAACTTGGGGAGCGCTTGGCATACAAGGGCTCGCGCTCTACAACTTCGAAGCGCAAGCAACCGCATTTGTCGGACAAAGTGGTCAAACTGCCGTACGCCTGGAAGGCACGTATGACTTTCTTGTTACGAATCGCTTAATCCTCCAGCCATCGCTGGAAGTAAACATGTACGGGAAAAACGACGCGGCAAGAGAGCAGGGAGCCGGTGTGGCCAACAGCTCGCTGGGCTTGCGTTTGCGATACGAAGTCGATCGTCAATTGGCGCCGTACATTGGTGTGACTTGGGACAGATCATACGGCAACACCGCGCGCATCCTGGAGCAGGAAGGTGGGCGTCGTAATGAGCTGTCATTCGTTGCCGGCGTGCGTGCCTGGTTCTGACGCACCAGTGATATTCGTCGATGTCCCGTTGTACCGTCGAAGTTCTTCTGTTGACTGACGGCGGGACGCTTTAACGTTTCTCAATTTCTAACCACAAAGGATGTTTGCCATGTCACATCAACGCTTTTTCTCAAAGTCACTTGTCGCCGCCGCTGGCCTGATCTTCGCCTCGGCCGCATTTGCTCATCCGAAACTGCTGTCCTCGACCCCTCAGGACAATACTGAAGGACCCGCACCGCAAAAAATCGAGCTTCACTTTTCCGAGAATCTGATGACACAGTTCTCGGGCGCCAATCTCGTCATGACGAGCATGCCCGGCATGTCGGATGGTAATGCCCCCATTTTCCACGGCCGCGAGAAGTAGAAACTAAGCGGCCATGGCCAGCCGCTGCTTCGGGGTAAAGC
>NZ_CABPSL010000025.1 GCF_902459665.1 Pandoraea cepalis
GTTGCTTGCTCATCAGACACCTCTTCGTGGCGAGTATTTTCGCCTAAATTGGTGTCCGGGGAGATTAGACCACTACACAGGTCGACCTTTGATCTGCAATGAGAAATCTGGACCACCTGGGACGTTAGTTTTTCGGCAAACTTTACCCTTGGAAAAAGGAGGAGTTTGCTATGAAACGCAAGCGCTTTTCAGTCGAGCAGATTGTGGCGGTACTGAAGCAGGCCGAGTTGGGTATGCCGGTGGCCGATCTCATCCGTCACGTCGGTATTTCGGAGCAGACGTTTTATCGCTGGAAGAAGCAATACGCCGGTATGCAGTCAGATCAGGTACGTGAGCTCAAACAGTTGCAAGACGAGAACGCACGACTCAAGAAGCTAGTGGCCGAGCTAAGCCTGGACAAGGCCATTCTGCAGGATGTTGCTTCAAAAAAGTGGTCCGGCCCGCGCTGAGGAAAGACGTGGTGGATTACGTGATAAGCCACTATGGATTGACGATGAGGCGGGCCCGTCGTTTGGTGAAGCAACCTCGCAGCACGCAGTACTACCAAAGCGTGAAAGGATCCTCGGGCCGAGCTTCGTGCCCGCATGCGCGAAATTGCCTACACGCGGGTGCGCCATGGCTATCGGCGCGTGCATGTACTGCTACGGCGTGAAGGCTGGCGGTTGGGCAGGGATCGAGCATACCGGCTGTATTGCGAAGAGCAATTGCAATTACGATCGAAACTGCCCAAGCGCCGCAAGATGGTCGTCACGCGCGTGCAGAAAATCGTGCCGAGCAAACCGAATGATGCCTGGAGTATGGATTTCGTCGCCGATCAACTCGCAGATGGCTCGAAGTTTCGCACGCTGACAGTTGTCGATGTATTCACGAAAGAAGCCCTGGCCATCGAAGTCGGTCAACGGTTGGGGGGGGAGCATGTGGTGTCGGCGCTCAATCGTATCGCGGCCAGACGCGGTGCTCCTCGGCATATTTTCGTAGATAATGGCAGTGAGTTTTTCGGGCGATTGCTCGACATGTGGCATATCACCACAAGTCGAAAATCGATTTCAGTCGCCCAGGAAAGCCCACGGACAATTGCCACATTGAGACGTTTAACGGATCATTCCGTGATGAGTGTCTGAACTTGCATTGGTTCGAGACGCTGGACGAAGCGAAAGCGACTATCGAGGCATGGGGCGGGGACTACAACGAGAGTCGGCCTCACTCAGCTCTTCAAGAGCTGGCGCCGGCCGAATTCGCCCGACAATGGGTGTTTTTACCCGGGTCGACTTGACCCGATACGCCGAAAAACTCGCTCTGGATTTGGCACAGAAAACCAAGCGGGTCAAAGGCCGTGAGTCTCTAGACACCCGTGGTACGAAAAAACCTGCCGGGTGAGTAGCAATACCAACAGTGCACCCGAAAATGAAAAGGGCTTAGCCGAAGCTAAGCCCTTGAATTCGTTTGGTAGGCCGTGCGGGATTCGAACCTGCGACCAACGGATTAAAAGTCCGCTGCTCTACCAGCTGAGCTAACGACCCAACGAAGACCAAAATTATAGCGGCGCTGTCACCATAGTGTCAATACCTGGGTGGCGCGACGGCGGCTCTTTCCGGCGCGATTCGAGTGGTTGTGCGCGGCTTGTGCTCAAACGCTGCGCTCAATGCGCCACATCTGGTACTTGAACGCGCAGACGCCGCCCACGAGAATCGCCGCCGTCGCGAGGAACGAACCCAGCGCCAGCGTCGACACGCCCGACAACCCCTGACCGACCGTGCAGCCCAAGGCGGTCACGCCGCCGAAGCCCATCAGTACGCCACCCACCATGTGATTCGCCGTGTCTTCCGTGCCCTGAAAACCTTCCCAACGGAAATTGCGCGACACCAGTGCATAGACGAACGACCCGGCAATCACACCCAACACACTCGAAATGCCCAACGTGATGACGTTGCTCGTGTCGCTCCACATCATCAGCCAATACATCGTGTACGCGAGCGGCGAGACGAACGACAACGCTTCCATCTTCCCGGAATTCGTGGCAACGAAACTCTCCTCCAACGTATTCGGATTCTCCGCCACGTACCCTAACTTGCCCGAGACGTACCACAATGCCACGATGATCGCGCCCACGACGAGGCCGCCCAGCAGATTATCGAACGTCCAGAATTCGCGTCGTGCGAGCGCCGCGATCACGAACGCCCCGCCAATCGCCAACCCGAGAATGAGCTGTGCGCGGTGTACGTCGCCACCGAACCAGCCGCCCAGCAATGTCGGCAAATCCTGCGATGTCGCAAACGTGGTTTGCACGCTATCGATGGCCGTCACGCGCAATACCGCGAACAAGCCCTTGAGCGTCATGTAGCCCGACAGACCGATCATCACGAAAACCAGCAGCGACTTCAGATTCCCACCGCCGATGCGCACCAGTGTCTTGCTGCCGCAACCGGACGCCAGCACCATGCCGAAACCGAACAGCCAGCCGCCAACGAGATACGACAGCCAGGTAAAGCGCGGCGTCGTGTAAATCGCCTTGATAGGATCGATGACACCCTGCGACGCCAGCGCCCCCGTGCCGATGGTCGCGACACCGATGGCGAGCAGCCACATCCGCATGCGGTTCCAATCGCCGATGTTCACGATGTCGGAGAGCGCGCCCATCGTGCAGAAATGCGTGCGCTGCAGCACAGCGCCAAACACGAAGGCCAGCGCAAAGGTGAACCACACGACGGTGTGGGAGAGGGCGGTGAGATCGACGTCGGTCATTAGGCGAGAAGGCGATGGCGGCCGTGCCCGGCCGTTCGATTCGTTGTCGCGAGCCACGGGGCGTAGCCGGCATGGTAAGTATCAGACGTGCCGCGCGCAGTCTGCGCGCGATCACATCGCGGGTGCGGTCGTCATGCCCTGCAGGCCCAATTGGACCCGCACACATCCCCTGAGACGCCGCGCTTCGAACGCTTGCAAAGCCCGTATTCTACTTGAGGTCGCGGTCGGCATCCGCAAAGCCCGGAAGGATGGGAGCGCCTGGCGGTCGCGGCAGCGTTGACGATGACGGCAACGACGGTGATCCGGCATGCGCTGGAAACGACAACGCCGCCCAAAGGCGGCGTTATGCGTTTGACGAGTGACCTCACACGGCAGGCTGGTTCGCGCAGTCTCCCGCGAGACGTCTTACTTCAGCTTGGCCACACGCTTCTTGGCCTCGGCCGCCGATTCGCTGTCCGGGTACTTGGTCACCAAATCGTGCAACGTTTTCTTCGCTGACGCAATCTGCCCGGATTCCGCCTGGTTGCTGGCGATTGCCAGCATTGCCTCGGCAGCCTTCGGGCTCGTCGGGTACTTCGTCACGATCCCTTGCAGCGTCGCGGTCGACCCCTTCAGATCCTTGTTGGCGTACTGCGCATTGCCAAGCCAGAACTGAGCTTCGGGTTGATACGGGCTGTCGGGATACTTGGCCGAGAAGGTTCGGAATGCCGTTTGCGCACCCTTATAGTCACCATTGCGGAATTTCGTCAGCGCGGCGTCAAAGACATCTTTCTCGCCCGGTTGGACGGTGCCTGTCACGCCGCCGACGGTCATCTGCTGCGGTTCGAATTTCTTCAGTCGACCGTCGAGGTCGTTGTAGAAATCCTTTTGACTCTGTTGCAGGTTCGCAAGCTGGTTTTTCAGATCTTCGTTCTGACCGCGCTGGTCGGCCAGATCACGTTGCAACTGCTGAATCTGATTGTTCAAATCCAGCACGTTGCGCGTGAGCCCCTCGATCCGCTGCTTGTCCGAATCCAGACGGCTGCGGATATCGAGGATCGCTTTGCGCGCCTCGTCGTCATCGAACAATCCGGCATGCGCCAGCGGACTCAGCACCGCAGTGCCGAGCGTCACCGCGCAGATCATGTTTTTAAGCAAACGAGACGTCATGACGATTCAATCAATAAGCCAGATCGGCGCGACGGTCCTGAGCCCAGCTGGCCTCGTCCGTACCCGTTGCCTTTTCCTTGCCCAGCGAAACGGCTTCCATCTGGTTGGTGTTGGCGCCCAGTGCCGACATCGCCTTTACCACCGATTCAGCACGCTTCTGGCCCAGTGCCAGGTTGTACTCGCTCGTGCCGCGCGGGTCGGTATTGCCCTGCACCAGCACGTGGCGCTGCGAGTACTTGTTCAGGAACGCAGCGTGCGCCTGGAGCATCGGGGTGTACTGAGCATCGACGCTGTACTGGTCGAAGCCGAAGTACACGCTGCGCTTGGCGAGCGGGCCGTTCGGGTTGTTCAGTTCGTCAGCCGAGGCGTCGACGGGGGCGACAGCGCGGGCGTCCGTGGCTTGACCCTTGTTGGCGTTAGCCTGGTCGTCGAGCTTCACGCCCGACGAGCAAGCGGCCAGAGCGGCCAGCGAAGAGATGGCGAGGATATTACGAAGCAGGGAACTCATTTGAGCCTCCGATTGATGTTGCTGTTGATGTTATTGCATGAAAGGGCCCCAGGAGGGTTCGCGAACTTCCCCTCCCCGAACCTGAAGAATCTGCCGGGTTTGCCCGTCCACCGAGACTGCCGCGAGAACCTTGCGGCCCCCCGACTGCGTTGCATAAAGAATGTACTTGCCGTTTGCGGCAAAACTCGGTGACTCGTCGTGGCTGGTGTCGGTCAGAGCCGTAACATCGCCAGTACTCATATCCTGCACGCACAGTTTGAATCCGCCGCCTTGTCGCGCAATGAACGCGAGCAACTTGCCGTCGGGACTGATTCGCGGGCTGACGTTGTAACTCCCCTTGAAGGTCACGCGCTGCGCAGCGCCTGCCCCTTCGCCACCGGCCGGCATTTTGTAGATTTGCGGACCACCGCCACGATCGCTCGTGAAGTAGATCCATTTGCCGTCCGGGGAATACTGCGGTTCGGTGTCGATCGCGCCGCTGCGCGACAGACGCTTGAGGCCACCGCCATTGGCGTTGACCTGATAGATCTGGGTGTTGCCGTCGCGCGAAAGGGCCACGGCAAGCTTGCTGCCGTCCGGCGACCACGCGGGCGCCGAGTTGTTGCCCTTCTCGTTGGCCAACACGGCACGACGGCCGGTCGGCAGATCGTGGATGTACACGACGGGCTTGCGCTTCTCGAACGAGACGTAGGCGACCTTCGTGCCATCCGGCGACCAGGCCGGTGAGATGATCGGCTCGCGGCTGTTGAGCGCAACGCGCGCATCCTGGCCGTCGGAATCCGAAATCTGCAACTGGTAGTGGTTGCCGCTGTGCAACACGTAGGACAGACGCGTGGCAAACACGCCGCGGTCGCCCAGCAGCTTCTGGTAAATGTAGTCGGCGATCTTGTGCGCCGTCAGACGCAAGTTCGCGGCCGACGAGGTGAGGGCCAGACCGCCGAGCGGTTGTCCGTTCACGGCATCGTACAAACGGAAGCTGACCTGGAAGTTGCCGTTGCCCGCGGGGACGATCGTGCCCGAGACGAAGGCATTCGCCCCCTTGGCGCGCCACGTGCCGAGATCGACCGAATCGTCCACGCCGACGGCGGCGCCGCCCGTATCGATTTGATTGAAGCGCCCGCTGTTGCTCAGGTCGGCCTTGACGACGGACACGATGTCCGTCGGCGCGGCGCCCTTGAAATTGGACACGGCGATCGGGTAACGGTTGGTGCCGACGCCCGTAATGTCAACGGTCAGCGGCGTCTGCGCATGGGCGATCGTGCACGCTGCGGTGAGCCAGGTGGCCACCAGCGCACGCCATGCATATTGACTGGAAATTCGCATGCGTTCGATTGGTCAGTTACGCGGTGCAAGCGCCATTTTTACCACACTCGGATGAAAATGGACTCACGTCGCTCGGTTATCGTTCCCGTTTGACAACACTCTCAGCCTTTTGGGCTGAAGCGAAGGTTGACGCTCGGGGGGGCTTTGCCATTGGTGTCGCGTGGCAATGGATCGGACTTGGTGATAGCGGACTGTACGGCGGCGTCCCAGGCGGGATTGCCGCTCGATTTGACCAGTTGCATGGACAGCACGCTGCCATCCGGCGCCAGACGTACCGAGACGACGGCCGTGGGATTGCCCGTGGTGTCGCCGCCATAAGCAATGTTCGGCTTGACCTTCGCGCGCACGCGATCGGCATAGCCCGCCGACGCTGTGCCGCCTGCGCCCGAGCCCGTACCGCCGGCCTGCGAGCCCAGACCGTTGCCGGTCGCGCCGGCCGTGCCTCCGGCCATCCCGCGCAACGCCGCCAGACGCTGCGCGCGTGCGGCGTCGGCTGCTTTTTGTGCCGCCGCTTCCTGCGCGGCCTTGGCCTTGGCCGCCTTGTCTTGTTGGGCCTTCTTCTCGGCGTCTGCCTTCTTCTGTGCATCGACGAGTTGCTGCTGCTTGAGCGCTTCGGCCTTCTTCGCCGCTTCATCCTTCTGATGCTTCAACTCGTCGGCCTTCTTCTGGTCGGCCAGCTTCTGCTGACGGGCGGCTTCCTCCGCCGCCTTCTTGCGCGCGATGTCGGCTGGTGCCTGCTGCTCGGCAAGTTGCTTCTGCTTGAGCGCTTCCTGACGTGCCTTCTCCTGCTGCGCTTCGAGCAGGCGTGCCTGCTCGGCGGCCTGCTGCTCCTGCTTGCGCTTTTTTTGCTGGAGGGCGATGTCGGCGTCTTCGACCGGCGGCGTGGGCGCGGCCACGGCGGGCGGCGCGGGCGTCGGCGGCGGCGTCACCACGGGCGGCGTCGGCTCCGCGACTTCGGACGGTGTCCACAGCTCGGCCTCTGACCCGGCCGGCGAACTGTTCTGCCAGCGCATGCCATAGAAGAGCAGCGCGAACAGCAGCGCGTGCATGAACAGCGCGAGAAGAAATGCCCGACCCGTGCCCCGCTCGTCGTTGCGTGGGCCGATAGGGCGATTGGCACGGTCGGTGCGGGCTGCGGTGCGGCTCATTTCTGCTTGACGAGCAGGCCCACGCGCTTGACGCCCTGGGCCTTGAGATCGGACATCACGTTCATGACGATTTCATAGCGCACCGACTTGTCGGCGGCGATGACGACCGGCTGATCCGGATTTGCGGCCTGACGCCCTTGCAGGAACCCCGTCAGATCGGCGGCGCCCATGCGCTGCTCGATGGTGTTCTCGCCGTCCTTGTAGCGCACCAGCATCCGGTTGTCGGCCTCGATGTTGACGACCACGGGCGGCGTCTGCTGCTGCGGGCTCGCGTTGGCGACGCTCGGCAGGTTGACGATCGACGGCGCGACCAGCGGCGCGGCCACCATGAAAATGACGAGCAGCACCAACATCACGTCGATGTACGGTACGACGTTGATATCCGCCATGGCGCGACGGCCGCGGCGAGCGTTGCGCATAGAACCTGCCATGTCTCGGCGCTCCCGGAGTGCTTAGTGAATCTGCCGTTGCAGGATGTTGGAGAATTCTTCGACGAAACTTTCGAAGCGGATCGACAGTCGGTCGATGTCGTTGGCGAAGCGGTTGTAGGCGACCACGGCAGGGATTGCGGCGAATAGACCGATGGCAGTCGCCACCAGTGCTTCCGCGATACCGGGCGCTACATTGGCGAGCGTGGCTTGTTGCACGTTCGACAGGCCGCGGAAAGCGTTCATGATACCCCACACCGTGCCGAACAGACCGATGTACGGGCTCACCGAGCCGACCGATGCGAGGAACGGCAGATTGGCTTCGAGCGAGTCCATTTCACGTTGATAGCAAGCGCGCATCGCACGACGCGCGCCGTCCAGAATGGCGCTCGGATCGTGCAGACCCTTCTCGCTCGCCTTGATGTACTCACGCATGCCGGATTCGAAGATGCGTTCGAGCGCCCCCGTCTGATGACGGTTGTTCAGCGCGCTTTGATAGAGCGCCTGAAGGTCGCCACCCGACCAGAAATCGCGTTCGAAGCGCTCGGTCTGGGTGCGGGCGCGGCGAATCGCGAAGATCTTGCGGAAGATGTGGGTCCACGAGAGCAGCGAGAGCAACAGCAGCAGGCCCATGACGGCCTGAGCGAGCACGCTGGCATGCAGGACCAGCGAAATAATGGAAAGGTCTTGATCGGGCATGGTGTGGTTATTGACTGACCGGAATTCTTGTTGTTGGCTTCAGGCGGCTGCCGAACGGGGCGGCTCACCCGCTGCGGCGGCCGACAGCATGGCGAGGCGCACGTTCGCGGGAATCTTGCCTGGGCGCAGCGTGTTGGCCGCCACACAGCCGATTTTGATGCTGCCGCGCACCAACAGTTCGCTGCTGCCGTCCGGCGCGTCTCGCCAGGCTTCCTGGTGAAAATCGACAGAGGCGCCGCCAACGCGCTCGATGCGGCTTTTGATGGTGAGGAGATCGTCCAGCCGGGCGGGGGCCAGATAGTCGAGTGCGGTTGCACGCACAATGAAAATCATGCCGGTTTCGCGGGCCAGCGCGAGTTGCTCGATGCCGAGCGAACGAAGCCACTCGGTTCGGGCCCGTTCAAAGAATTTCAGATAGTTGGCATAGAAGACGACGCCTCCGGCGTCCGTGTCCTCGTAGTAAACGCGAATTGACCAACAGGTATCAAAATCAGCCATGCCGCGCATTGTAGCGGAACCTGAGACCAACGCCAGTCACGGAAACACAATTTTTCAAACGGTAACGATGGCCTCATGTTTACGGGGAATTACTGAAAGCCCCGCGGTGCACCAAACTGGGGCCAATTTGCGCGGATCCCCCGTGTGGCGGGGGATTGCGCTGGCGCCCGAGGGCTGCCCATCTTTATAATGGTGGCTCGCAAGCCCCCTGAATTTCAGACAGGACCCCGCGGGTGCCCCCTGCTTCGTGCGCCCCTGGGTTCCCTCATAGCGAATCAACCTGCGAGGCCCTCGAATTGACTTCCCCTTCATCGCAAGCAACGTCTGTCCGTGTCGCGTTTCTCGGCCTGGGCGTGATGGGTTATCCCATGGCCGGTCATCTGCAACGTGCCGGTCATCAGGTCACGGTCTATAACCGCACGGCCGCCAAGGCGCAGCAATGGGCCAACGAGTATGGCGGTGCGGCCGTCGCCACGCCGGCCGAGGCAGCGCGCGACGCCGATATCGTGGCCGCCTGCGTCGGCAATGACGACGACCTGCGCAGTATCGTGCTCGGTGAGCACGGCGCCTTCGCCGGCATGAAGGCGAACGCCGTCTTCGTCGACCACACAACGGCCTCGGCCGACGTGGCACGCGAACTCTATGCCGCCGCGCGCGCGAAGGGGCTGCACTTCGTCGACGCCCCCGTCTCGGGTGGCGAAGCCGGTGCCAGGAACGGCGTGCTGACGATCATGTGCGGCGGCGACGCGCCGGCGTTCGACCGGGTGGCCCCGACGCTGGGCGCCTACGGCCGAGCCGTCACGCGCGTGGGCGAGGCCGGCGCGGGGCAGGTGGCCAAGATGGTCAATCAGATCTGCATCGCCGGTCTCGTGCAGGGACTGTCGGAAGCGATCCACTTCGGCCAGCGTGCCGGTCTGGACATGCCGCTCGTGCTCGACGTCATCAGCAAAGGGGCGGCAGCGAGCTGGCAAATGGACAATCGCGGGCAGACGATGATCGACGGCAAGTTCGATTTCGGCTTCGCGGTGGACTGGATGCGCAAGGATCTGGGTCTCTGCCTGGCCGAAGCACAGCGCAACGGCGTGTCGCTGCCGGTCACGGCGCTCGTCGACCAGTTCTATGGGGATGTGCAGTCGCTCGGCGGTTCGCGCTGGGACACCTCGAGCCTGATTCATCGGTTGCGCGTGTTGTCGGGCAAGGCCTGAGCGGCACCGTCGGGGGTCGCCGCCGCGGTCGCGACCCTGGCATGCCGGTAGCGAGCGGGGCGACGGCGGGCGACCGGCGGCAGGCCGGGTCGTCGCCCGCCGTCGGTGGGCGGTCGGCAGTCGATATCCGGTATTTGGCATATCTCCGGGTTTGTCTCCAATCGTCAACGAAGGCCGATTGGCACTAGAATGCGGAAAACGGGACGTCGCGGTGCGACGGCATGGCGGCGTGGCAGCTTGGGAGCGGGCTGGGG
This sequence comes from Pandoraea cepalis, assembly GCF_902459665.1. Classification (GTDB taxonomy): domain Bacteria; phylum Pseudomonadota; class Gammaproteobacteria; order Burkholderiales; family Burkholderiaceae; genus Pandoraea; species Pandoraea cepalis. The sequence goes on from NZ_CABPSL010000025.1 coordinate 9,955, forward strand.
CGGTGGCGTGTCGACGTTGAGCAGCAGGGAGACCGCCGCGAGCGATAACGATTCAGAACACAACTCGACCCCGAGACCCCAGTACCGACATGAGCAATCAGTCGAACGCCGCGGCCGTCCGCGCATTTCGCATTCTCGAAATTCTCAGTGCGTCAGGCACGCCAATGACCTTGGCGGAAATTGTCGCCGCCATCGGTCTGCCCAAGCAGACGGTGCATCGCATTCTCAAGCAGCTCGAAGCGGCGTTTCTCGTGTCGCGCGAAGCCGGCAGCCGGCATTACGAGCCGTCGTCGCGGGTGCGCGCGATGGCCGTCAATGCGTTGATGCACGTCGGCCCTGCGGCGGCGCGTCATGCGATTCTTCAGCAACTGGTCGACAAGCTGGGTGAGACGTGCAATCTGTCGATGCTCTCGGGCGACGACCTGGTCTACCTCGACCGAGTCGAGACGGATTGGTCGCGTCAGCTCAAGCTCGCGCCGGGCTCGCGTGTGCCGTTGCATTGCACGGCGAGCGGCAAGCTGCTGCTGGCGTTCCTGCCTCGCGCGCGCCGCGAGAAGTTGATCGCGCATCTGCCGCTGCGACCGCGTGCAGAGAACACCATCACAGATCTCGAGGACTTGCGCGAGGAGTTGAGCGAGACGCGCAAGCGCCGGGTCGGCACCAACAATGAAGAGCATGTGCCGGGCATGATCGCCGTGGCCGTGCCCGTGATGCTCGACCGCAATCGCGCATGTGCGGCCATCGCGGTGCAGGCGAGCGCGCAGCGCCGCACGCTTGACGCGCTCATGACGTTTCTGCCGGAACTTCAGGCGGCGGCTGAGGCGATGGCGGCCACGTTCAACGAGTAGGCTGGGCGCTGCGAGGCGACACTGAGATGCCTCGGCGCCGCGCCACCACGCCACTGGCACGCTACGACACCACGACGCCACCCCAAGCCATCACGACACCCACCGCTAGTGGGCCTGCGCGGAACTTGTGGCGACCGACGACATCGACGCCGGTGCGGGGGTGTCGGCCGTCGCGGTCGCGAAGATTTGTTCGAGTTGCTTCGCGCCCTGCGCCGACTCCGCGCGCATGCGCGGGCCGATGAAGATCGGATCGAGCATCAATAACAGAAGATTCGGCGTGCGATAGACGACGTCGCGCTCGAAGCGCGTACCCGTGCCGTCGGGCGTGAGCGTGTAGCGGACCTCTCCCGACGGACGTCGGTTCATCTCGCCCTCGAGACGCCATTCGAGCGGCGGCTTCGCCTCGACGACCTTCCAGTGAATGATGCCGTGACGTCCCGCGAGGCGAAACTCTTCGGCGACTTTTTCCCCCACGACGAGCGAGTGATCGGTCGCGCCCTGCACGGCGAGCGACGCCGGATGCCATTTCGGCCAATTGGCCGGCGTGGTCACGTAGTCGTAGACGGCCTGCGGCGGCGCCTGCACCGTGACCGTGCTCACGATGTGGGTCTGGCGCTCGAACGGCAGGGGCAGCAGCGAGAGCAGGGCGACGACGACGGCCGCCCCGAGGAAGAACAGGAAGACCCGCTTCATCGGTGCGCGCTCACGCACCGGAAGGCGAATCGAGTTCGACATCGACCATCAGGTCGTCGGCCAGACTTTCGAGCGTCTCGCGCAGCGATTCCGTGCTGACGCTCGCGGGAACGTGCAGGCGGGCAGTCGCGCGAAACAGCGTGCCGCCCGACATCGATCCTTCGACGCATTCCGTGGCGAGTTCATCGATGCTGATGCCGCGCGAGAAGAGCACATGCGAAATTTCCCTGACGATTCCCGGATGATCCTGCCCGACGAGATCGAGCTGAAGCGCGCGTGCGGCCGGGTCGGCGGCGGCGCTCTGGGCGCGCGTGACAGCGATGCGCAGGCCTTGGGTTTCCATCGCCTGCAGGGCTTGCGTGAGCGCGTCGGCGTGTTCGTCGGGGACTTGCAGGTGGATGATGCCGGCGAACTGGCCGGCCAGATTGGCCAGACGGCTCTCCAGCCAGTTGGCACCGGCGGCGCTCGCGCGATCGGCGATCGCGTTGACCAGACCCGGACGATCCGGGCCAATTACATTGAGAATCAGGGACGTCGTCATCACAGGCTCCGTCGAAACTGAGGGGCAAGAGGCGGCGCAGACAGCGCGCTCGTTCTCCAATGGGGAGCGATGCGCGCAGCAGGTTCAAGTGTAGTGCAATCGTGCGGTGTGCCGCTACGGCATGCCCGCCAATCCATCTACACCGCAACCCCGTGCCGAGTGGTCCAGCGTTGCCAAGCCTCGACAAACATCGTGCCCACTGCGATGCCGAGCGCGGCCCCTGCGAGCGCATCGCTGGTCCAGTGATAAGCGGCGGCGAGCTGGCCGAAGGCCGTCAGCGCAACGGCAACGGCGCACGGCCAGCGCAGCGCAGGGTGTCGCAGCGCGAGCACGGTGGCGAACGCCAGCATGACGGTGAGATGCCCCGAGGGGAACGACGCATACGCGGCACCATCGCCGCCGAACCACCGGAATTGGAACACGCCGTCGCGCAGATAAGACGGATTGTCATGAACCCACGTGGCCGGCCACGTCCGCCCGAAAGCGAACTTCAGGCCTTGCTTGAGCACGCTGCCAACGCCCACGGCACCCGCCGCAAGCCACAGCGTCGTCGCCCACGCCGGGAGGCGGTGTCGCCAGACGAGCGCGGCGCCAACGATCCCAAACGTCGGCCAGGCCAGCACAAACAGCGGCGAGGGCAACTCCGCTATGTGCTGAATCCACCGCGTACCTTGCGTATGCACGTGCGCGAAGTCCACCACCGGACGGTCGATCCACGGGATGGCGACCAATGCCAGCAACAAGCACGCGAACGCGCTCAGCCAAGCGGTACGCAGGCAAAGCGAGGCGACGGCAGGGGCGGCGGAGGCGGGCGCTAGCTCGTTCATGACGCGATGTCGGTAGAAAAATGGAACCGGATCCGAGCGGACCCCGGCGGAATCGACCGTCGGTGAAACCGCGCCATGGTAACCGTCATTGATGACAATGGGGCAACGTTTTCCCTGGACGGGGGGGCTTATGTGCCGGTCTGTGCCGTCATTGCGATTTGATGACGATCAGGGCACCCGTGTTGCGCGCATGAGATGCTCGCCCGGCAAGGAAACGAAAGATTTTTTGCTTGGCGAGTGGCCATCGTCCTACAATCGTCCCCTACGTAAAAGTCGTGTGCCAGCCCGATGTCACAAGGCACAGCGGGCGGTTTTCAGGGGGAGGGCGTGATGAAAGGCCGTTGTCTGTGCGGCGCGGACGCCTATGAAGCGGACCCGTTTTCCGGCCCCTTTGCCCATCGTTCCTGTGGCACCTGCCGAAACGCGCGCGGGGCGGCGTTCACCACGGCGACGACGACGCTGCGTGAGCATTTCCGCGTCCGGCGTGGCGCGGACCGAGTGGCGTCGTTCCGATCGTAGTGGATGTTGTGGTGGGCTTGACAAAACAAAACCAATATCGCTTGCGGGGGCAGTAGTGAACCGGGGATTCGAGAGCATCATTGATCGTCTGGCGCGTGAGTTTTGGCGCGCCGCGCACGTGCGCGAACAACAGCGTGCGCAAATGCTGGCGCGCTCGCTGGCGGAAGTCCGTGCCGTGGATCAGGCGCAGCGGGCCGCGGAAGCTGCGCCGGTCAACGACGCCGCCGCGCGCGAACGCGCGCAAGTGGCGTGGCGACAAGCCGAAGCGGCCGCGCAGGGCGCTCAGGCCAAACTGGAGGTCGCGCGGCTGGAGCGTTTGCTCGCCGACGGTCTCGCGCGCGATCTGCGCATTGCGCCGGCCGACCTGCGCGCAAGCACCACGCCGCCGGTGCTCGATACCCGGCATCTCCCGAAGATTTTGCCCAAGCCCGAGTGGGAAGCCTTCGCGCCCGAGAAGCCGGGCCGGCTCGCGCTGGCCATGCCGGGCGCGTCGGGGCGTTACGAGCAAGCCGTCGCCAAGGCGCGTGGCGAGTTCGTTCATGCGGAACGCGAGCATGAGGCATCGAAGGTTCGCCGAGCGCAGGGTTCGATGATTCTCCAGATCGCGCAGCAAAAGGCCACGGAAGCTGCACGGGCCGAGAGTTCACGTCACAACGCGGCCGTGGCCGATTTCGAAGGGGCACTGTTGCGCGGCGAAGCGGCGGCCATCACGGGCTATGCGCGCATTGTGCTCAGCCGCAGTCCGTATCCCGAAGCATTCACGCAGACGCTCGCGGCGCACTACGTCGAGAATCACAAGCTGCTCGCCATCGGCTATGACGTGCCGCCGCTCGACGCCGCCGTGCCCGTCGCGTTCGACTATCACTACCATGCCGCGCAGGGGCGCGTGGAGGGCGTGCCGGCAAGCGATGCGGTCCGCGCGAAGGTGTATGCCAACGCGTTGCGCCAGCTCGTCCTCCGCTCGCTGCACGAGTTGTTCTCGGCCGATCCGCTGCGTCAGGTGAACGCCATCGTCTTCAATGCGTACGCCAGCGATGGCGATACGCGCGTGTGTCTGGCGAGCGTCCATGTGGCGCGCGCCGACTTCGCGGCGCTCACCTTGGCCGAGGGCGATCCGGCGGAACATTTGGCGGCGCTGGGGGCGCGCGTATCAGCGTGCCCCGAGGCGCTGGAGGCGGTCGCGCCGGTGGCCGGCGTCGACATGACGAAGGTCGTCACGGACGCCGACGTCGCCGTCGACCGCCGCTTCAATCTGATGACACTCACCGACAAGGACTTCACGCAGGTGATGTTCCACCTGCTGCGCTCGCACGGTTTCGAAGGGCCGCCGCTGCTGCCCGGCGAGCAGGCGGGCATGCTGACCTGCCGTGCGTGGGATCCGCATCCGATTTTCGGGGGCGACGTTGTCGTGCACGTCTATCGCGACATGCACCACGGCGCACGTCTGGAGATCGCCGCCGCGCGCACCATGCTCGCCGAGATGCAGAAGATTGGCGCCGCCCGTGGCATGTTGATTACCACGGGGGCGTTCGACGATGGGGTGGAAGAGTTCGCACGCGATCGTCGCATCGAGCTGCTCGCCGGACATCATCTGGTCTTCCTGCTCAAGGAGAACGCGGGCGTCGATGCCAGCGTCGGGGTGCCCGAGGCACTCGCCCCCGCCGCCGCGCCGCTCTGACCGTATTGTGGCACCAAGAAAATGATCGGTTTTGGGTCTTTGCCAAGGGCCATGGAAGGGCGTAGGCTCGGCGTCATTCCCTTCCCGCTGCTTTTGTCCGGAGTCGTCGATGTACCAGCCCGTCGCCTTTGCCGAGGATCGCCCTGAAATCCTGCACGACCTCATTCGCACCCATCCGCTTGGCCTGCTCGTCAGCGCCGGTTCGCAGGGGCTGATCGCCGATTCGATTCCGTTTCTGATGTATCCGGAGGAAGGCGAGTTCGGCCTCTTGCGTGGGCATCTGGCGCGGGCCAATCCGCATGCTGCGGCGCTGCGCGGTGTCGACGATTGCCTCGTGGCATTTACCGGCCCGCAAGGGTACATCACCCCCTCGTGGTATGCCGCCAAGGCGGAGCACGGCAAAGTCGTGCCGACCTGGAACTACGCCGCGGTGCATGTGTGGGGCCAACCTCGTGTGATCGACGATACCTCGTGGTTGCGCCGTCTCGTCGGCGATCTCACGCAGTCGCAGGAGCAGCGGCGTGCCGCGCCGTGGGCGGTGGAAGAGGCGCCGGCCGATTTCATCGACGGCATGCTGCGCGCCATCGTCGGCGTGGAAATTCCGATTCGCCGCATCGAAGGTAAATTCAAGATGTCGCAGAATCGCGCGATGCCCGATCGTGTTGGCGTGGTGGACGGCCTGCGCGCCGAAGGCGCATTGAGCGAGCCGTTGGCCGCGCTCGTTGCGCTGCGAGGTGAGGTGTCCGGGGGCTGATGGCGGCGAACGTCCAGCCCGCGGCGCGGTAACGATACGAAACAATTCTCGGGCGCGCCGGACCGGTTGCGTGGGGGCGTCCCCGCATACAATGCGGCAACCCAACTCGGATGCCGCAATGAAGACGCTGCTCCTCGTGCTCGCGCTGGTGCTCTGCGTGCTGTTCCTGGCGCAGGCGTGGCTGCCGAGTGCGCACGCCGACGAGTGCGACAACCTCGGTCCCACCCAGACCCTGCAATGCGCCGCTTACGGTGTGAGCAGTGTCGTCCCCGAATAGCGGTTCATCCGCTACAATCGCACCCCCTCACGTCTTACCGTAAGCAGTGCGATGAAGCAGTCTCGATGGACGGTCACCACGGTGCGCGCAAGCCGCGTGCGCGCGATGGCCGGGCAGTTGGCCGCCTCTCTGGCCCCCCTTACCCGAGTCGGGGTCGTGACGTCCGTCATGACCTTGTCGGGCCATGCAATCGCCGCCGCTTCGGCCTGCGGGGATCATTACTGGGCCGCTACCGCGCCCGACATTACCCAGTCCGCCATGAATCGCGACGTGCGCGAAGTGTGCTTCAGCGCGTTCGGTGTCATGCATTCGGGGGTGACACGTACCCCGCTCTGGTCGGCCGAGCACCTGAGCGCAGCGGGCTTGCGTGACGCGCGCCAGATCTCGCGCGTCAACAATTTCCATGCCGAATCTCGCCTTCCCGCCGATGAGCGGGCCGAGCTTCGCGATTACGTGCGTTCGGGATACGACCGGGGGCACATGGCGCCCTCGGCCGACATGCCGGATGCGCAAGCGCAGTCGGAAAGCTTTTCGCTGTCGAACATGGTGCCCCAGAACAGTGAGAACAATCGATATCTGTGGGCGGGCATCGAGTCGAGCGTGCGCAAGCTTGCGCAGGATCGCGGCGAGTTGTTCGTCATTACGGGCCCGCTGTTCAAGGGCAAGTCGATCACGCAGGTCGGCGATCGGGTGATGGTGCCCACGCAGCTCTACAAGGTCGTCTACGACCCGAAGCGCAAACAGGCCGGTGCCTATCTGGTGGCGAACGAGGCCACGAGCGACTATTCGGTGGTGAGCGTGGCGGAACTCGAGACGCTCGCCGGCATCGACTTCTTCCCCGGCATGCCGTCGGACGTCAAGCGCACGGCCATGCGCCTGCCTGCGCCCAAGGCGGCCGGCGGCAAGCGCAAGCGCGATCCGAGCGTGCCGTCGTATCGCGAGGTGCAGACGGTGCTCGATTTCTTGCGTACGATCATTCGCTAGGCATGACGCCGATCGCCACAGGCGTTGTCCTTGCCCCGCCACGAGGATGGCCACCCCGTCGGCCGATCTCAACTGACTGACTATCCCTCGATTCAGGAGTCCCGAATGTCCACGTCGTCTTCTGCCAATGCCGCGTTCGTCCCGTTCGCCAATGATGCCGACGCGCTCACGCTGGGTGAGCTGAACGTCGAAAACCATACGGACCACGTCGCGCTCTTCGGCAATCTTGAGATTCGCCGTGATGCCGAAGGGCTGCGTCAGGCGCAGACGCTCAAGGCGGTGCTCGACGCCGTGGTCGCGACGCTCTCCCGCGCCGATCTGCCGGCCCAGGCGGGCGCGCCGGGCGGCACGACGGCGCGACAGGTGAAGAATCCGTTCGAATCGTGACCCTGGCGGGGAGGGGGGGGCGCATTTCCTTCCCCCGGATTTACCCCAGCTTTGTCGCTTATTCGAACAATCGATGTTGCGCTGCACGATACCGCGCACCGGACACGCCTACGCTGCTTCGAACACCCGGGTCGTCCGGCCGGCCACCGCTGTCACACCTGCGACATGACTGGCCCCGTCGCACCAGTTGAAATCCATAATTCCAAGATCCATGCGGGTTGCGCGACAACTTGTCGCACCTGCGACATTGTGTCGCATTGACACGTCATCTCATAAATCTCGAGTTGCGTCGTAGGAGCGGTCTTCAACCTCACTCGCCCCCGTCTCTGAATCCATCAAAATCAAGCCGTTGGCTTGCGGCGACGCAGCACGGATGGGGGGTTTACGGCGGCTCGGCGAAGCGCATACTAGCCCTGCGTCTCGTCGATTCCAACAGTGTGAATCGATGACGGGCAAGGCTAAGAACACTAAACAACGCGAGGTAACTTATGCACATCCGTTGGAAAAAAGTGTATTCGAGTGGTTGGGGAACGATTCATCACGATGCACCCCGTTCCCATCGCAGCGCAAGCGAGCGCGAGCAGCTCTTTCAACGCCTTTTGACAATCGCGATCGCCTGTAGCGTCGGCGGATTCGTGCTCTTGTCGGTCGGTGCGGCCTTCCTGGGACGCTAAAGTCACCCATCTTCCTTTTCGTGCGCGGCACCGCCTCCGGCGGACGGCCGCGCCGCGTTGCTTCGGCTAACGCTTTTCCACGACTTCCAAGCCAATGCCGCCTCCCGAGCTTATGCTACGGAGGTTTCGGCACGTTCGCCGCGCCGCTTCAATCGCCCGATGCAACGGCACACCCGCGATGTTTTGAAACGTTTTGTTACATGAGCACGGCGTTTCGGAAAGGCTGGTACGTCTGAATTGCGGCAAATCGCTGCCATTTCCCTTAAAGATTTGAAGCCGCCTGCGATAAAGCGCGTTAAGCACGTTGATATCCATCGTCGATAACGTGGTCTCTCGTGGCGCCGGCGCAGCATTCTGCGGGTTCACGCTATTGCGTTATCGAAAGAATAGTGCGATCTTGAACCGACGGCGCTGTGTCGGAATTTTGGGTAGTCCTGGGTTCCGGATTTGCCCGGATTTATCCGAATTGTCTTGCGTCTCAGAATTTTCGATAAAGAAGAAAAAAGATTATCACGCGGGCCGGTTTGATTGATTTGTGAGGTGCGCCATGGAAATTCGCTGGGAAAAGTTGTACTCGGGCGGATTGGGTCGTTTTTACGACACTTCGGAATCGAGCCGCCGTCGGGCGCGGCGTGCGCAACTGGCATGGTTTGGCGTCGTCATCTCCGTTGGCATTGCCATCGGCGCCGTCGCCATTGCCTGGCGCTGGCTCTGATGGTCGTCACGGCAGCGCGCCGCTTGAGGATGACGGCAACGGTGGTGGGGCTCGCGCTCGCCGCGAGCGCGTCGGTTCACGCCCAAACGTCATCCGCGACGCCGGCGCCGTCCGAACCGCTCGATGCTGCCGGGAACCCCTGCGGGGCGCTACGTGCGCTGCCTGCCGACGTCACGCAATACCGATACGAGGCATCGAACGGGTGCGACCGTCCGGTCTCGTTCTTTTGGCGGTGCAGCGCTGCGGATGCCGAGCATTCGCTGGACATCCCCGGCAAGGGAGCGCAATCGACCTCGTGTTTGAAGGCGGCAGGGGCCGCCGGAGAGATCGTGTTTCGTTTCGGCCCGCCAGGCACCGGCAACTGAGCGCCCGCCGGCCCGTCTTCCCCTTCGCATGGCGCAAGTATTGTGAGCATGCTGGCGCGGTGCCCAGGGTGGACGCGCGCTGTTCTGACGGCCAGTCGCCACTGCCGCCGGGAATGGCTATGATGTCGTCATACGGCCCGTCGGCGTACCCGACGCGTGCCCTGGCAGGATCCCCGAGCCACGCGTGATCCGCTCGGTCCGGTCCGCCACATCGAACAAGCCCTCCCTAAGGACGCCCCCCATGAACGACATCGTCACCCCGACTCAGCCGTCGCTCGACACCGCTGCCTTGCGCGAATTCGTCGATCGTAAATGGAACGAAGACATCCTGCACGCGCTGACCGACTACATCGCCGTGCCGGCCAAGAGCCCGGGCTTCGACGCCGACTGGGCACGCAATGGATACATCGATCGCGTCGTGCGCGACGCCGCGCAATGGGCCGAACGCCAGCCGGTGAAAGGACTGAAGCTCGAAGTGATTCGTCTTGACGGACGCACGCCGGTTATCTTCTTCGAGGCTCCCGCCACGCGCTCGGGCAGCGACGAGACGATCGTGCTCTACGGCCACCTCGACAAGCAACCTGAGTTCGATGGATGGCGTCGTGACCTGGGCCCGTGGACGCCCAAGTTCGAAGACGGCAGGCTCTATGGCCGTGGCGGTGCGGACGACGGTTACGCCATCTATTCCAGCGTGACGGCGCTGGCCGCCCTCGATGCCCAGGGCGTGGAGCGCCCGCGCTGCGTCGGTCTCATCGAGACGTGCGAAGAGTCGGGCAGCTACGACCTGCTGCCGTATGTCGATGCGCTGCGTGAACGATTGGGGCGTGTCGGCCTGGTCGTCTGCCTCGATTCGGGGGCAGGCAACTACGATCAGTTGTGGCTCACGACGTCGCTGCGCGGCCTGATTTCGGGCAGCCTTGAAGTGCAGGTGCTTGACGAGGGTATCCACTCGGGCGGCTACGGCGGCATTGCGCCGTCGAGTTTTCGCATCATGCGCCAGTTGTTCGAACGTCTGGAAGACGCGGGCAGCGGCAACGTGCTGCCGCAAGGCTTTCACACGCCGATTCCGTTGCAGCGCCTGAAAGAGGCGGAAGCGACGGCGCGCATTCTTGGCGACGACGTCTGGAAGAAGATGCCGTGGGCGTGCGGTCAGGACGGCCTGTCGGTATTGCCGACCACGACCGATCCGAAGGAGGCGCTGCTCAATTCGACGTGGCGTCCGTCGCTGTCGGTCACCGGGGCGGCGGGACTGCCGGCGCTGTCGGATGCCGGCAACGTGCTGCGTCCGCGCACGGCGTTCAAGCTGTCGCTGCGTCTGCCGCCGCTCGTCGACGCCGCGCAGGCGGTGGCCGAACTCAAATCGCTGCTGGAACTCGATCCGCCCTACAACGCCCGGGTGACGTTCAAGCCGGATGCCGGTGCGGCCTCCGGTTGGAATGCGCCCGACGTTGCGCCGTGGCTCACGTCGGCACTGAACACGGCGTCGCAACGGCACTATGGGGAAGACGTGGCGTACATCGGGCAGGGCGGCACCATTCCGTTGATGAATACACTGCAGGCGGGTTTCCCGTCGGCACAATTCATGGTGTGCGGCGTGCTCGGACCGAAGTCGAATGCGCATGGCCCGAACGAATTCCTGCACGTACCTTACGCGAAGAAACTGACGGCCGCGGTGGCCGAGGTCATCGCGCTGGCGCCGTAGGCGGCGCTCGCGTTGTCACGGCGCAGCCGGCCGGGCAAGCGCGCGGCAGCCTCCTCTCCCGGGGCGAGTGCGTCGCCGACGGGCGTGCAAGCCGCATCGAGGCATGCGAGCGCCCGGTATAATCGCCGCTCTGCGATGTGGGCGCGGCGCGATCCGCCGCGCGGCGCATGGGCATCCGAAAGGGGACGATTTGAATCGCGTTGCGACGACATCCCGCGCGCCAAGAGGCGCGCGTTTCAATTTCCGAGCCATCGGAGAACGATTGCGCGCCTACCGGATCGCTGCGGAGCTGCGTAGCGAGGATGTGGCGGAGCAGCTCGATATCTCACGCGCGGCGATCTACAAGCTCGAGCGCGGCGAGATCGTCAAGATCGACACCCTCGAGCGTCTCGCGGCATTGCTGGGCGTGTCGCTCGCGAATCTGCTGGGCGTGGAAGTCGAATATCACGACTCGGCAGTCAGCTACTTCGAGCGCATGCGCCAGTTGGAGCGCCGTTCCGAGCGCATCGTCGCACATTTCGATCCCATTTCGTTCCTGCTGACGTCCGAAGACTACGACGTCTGGCTGCGCCACATGCTCGACGAGAGCATACCGCCCACGCTAGCCGACCAGCGCTGGACGAACACGATCGATCGCGTGCTGAACATCTTGCAGGAGCGCAAGTCGAGCTTCTCGCGCCAGCGGCTGGCGGTGACGAGCCTCATCGGGCTGCGTCAGATCGAGCAGTTTCTGCATCACGGACTCGTGGGGCGGCTGGGACTCCCTCCCGAGGTGCAGCACGAGCGCAAGCGGGCGGCGCGGCGCGAAGTGGCGCGCATCGTCGAGTTTCTCGAGGCCGACACGACGGGCGTGCAGATCGGCATCGTGAGCGACAACATGCCCAATGAGTCGTTCCAGATCTTCGAGGCGCAGGGCGAGGCCTATGTGGCGGTGTCGCCGTTTCGGCTGGGCGAACTACCGAACCTGCGTACCGGTATCGCCACCATCACCACGTCACCCGACGGCGTTGGCATGTATCGCGCCATGATCGATCGACTCTGGGCCGATGCGGCCAAGGGCAGAGACGGCGCGGCATTGCTCGAAGCGCTGCTGGTCCGGTTCTGAGGGGGCGGGCGGGTAACGCGTGAACGCGTGCCCACGCCTTGACCGCCGTCGTTGAGCACGCGCTTTGCGTGCGGGAAAACGACGAGCTGGTGCCACAAAACGAAGTCTTCCCACACAATCGACATCACATCGCGACAAACCGCTCTAGTCTCCTTGCGCTTGACGACCATCCGGTCTGTTTACCTTGGAGACGATCATGGGAACCATTTCCGCCGCATCGCGCGGCTCGCCGGTGCAACTCATTTCCATCACCCGGTCGAAGCCGCCCGACGATGGGAACAGCTTCGGCTCGGACTTTCAGCGACTGGGATCGGTCGCCACGTCCGCGCTCAGTCCGACTGGCAAGCCCTGGCAGTCCTATCCCGTGCGGCCGCGAAGCACGCAAGCCAACAGCGGCATTCCGCTGGGGACATGGTGCGAGGAGCGCGATCGCGAGGTGCTTCACGCCAAGCGCCTGCGCGCCGACCCACTGATGCCCAAATTCGTCGGCGAGGGACTTGGGCGCTGGCGCACCCAGTTTACCGACGCCGTCGCCGCCGACGTGACCTTCGAGCGTGCCCGTGCGTCGTCCATGCAGCGGGTCCGTCACGGGATTCCCGCCGAGCCGACCCGTTTCGTTCGAACGTTTGCCACTGGCTCGGTGCGCGCGCAACTTGGCGAGATTGCCCGTCTGAGCGATGAGGTCAGCAAGCTGACTGCGGCCATTCCGTCGTTGCCGGACGGGAGCGCCAGGAAAATTGCGCTAAGAAATCGCGATGACCTTGCTGCGCTCAGAGATGCGATGGCGCGATTGACCATGAATTCGCATGGCAGGAAGGACGATCTGCTGCGCTCGGAACTGAACGCCCTGATCGCGCTGAACGACATGGCGCGCGAGGCGGAGCGAGAGCTGACCAACGGCGGCGCCGACGTACCGCTGCGCCTGGCGGTGCGCGATGGCAACTGGGTCCTCAAACCTGCTGCGTCGACCTCCTGGTTCGCCAGGAACAAGACGCGGGCGGCCAATGATTCGGCCCGACTGGCACTCCTCCTTGGCTATCCGGCCGACCAGCCTGTCACGCTCAAGATGATTCGCAGCCGGGGGTTCGGCGCGCACGAGTACACGACCGTGCTCAATGACGCCAGATCCAGCGGACGCGACGCCGCGCGTTCCTGGCTCGCCGTCAGGGCGCTGGACATCGACACTTGGAAGGCCGCCACCCGCGCTGTGCACGATGGCCTGTCACCGTCCGACACGCACCGCGCGCCGGCGGACACGCCAACGCCTGCGCACGACGACAGCCTGCTCGGCGACGAACTCGACTCAGGCGCGGATCCGCGCAGTCCGAGTCGTGAGCGGTCGCGTCGGACTACGGCCAATCCAATCGATGCCACCCGGTTTTCCGATCTTGTTCGCCCCTCGTTGGCCGAGCCCGCCGCCGAGCCGGTGCTCGACGATTCTGAGGACTCCGACGATTCCGATGCATCGGAGATGGACGCGCACGGTTACGCCCGCCTCGTGAGGTCGGACACCCCATCGGACGTGCCCCCCTTTGTCGCGCCGGACGGCAGCGAATACGCGCGCGTCATGCGAGCCGAACGGTCGCCGGCGTTGGCCAGCGCGACGTCGCAACTCTCCCGGCGCGAAATTTTTGCGGAGGCGTTCTGCAACGCGCAGCCGGGCAGGCAGCATAGCTTGCGGGCAATGATTGCTCGATCGATGGTGTCCTCGCCGTCGCCGAGCGAACAGGCTGCAGGCGGACACGGACCCGTCGGCAGCGCTCGAGCCGTCGCGACGCCGTCGCCACTGCCACCGCCGCCGCCATTGTCGCCACCACCGCCGCCGCCGTTGTCGGCACTGCCGCCCATCCCTGAGTAATCCACTGCTGCATTAGGCAGGCCAGGCCGCTACCGGAACATGGAGCGGCCTTTTTTCATGCAAAAGCCGCGTGAATGATTTTATGTGGCAAAACGCTTCGTGCGCGCGTAATAGTAAATACTTTAATTATTGGCAAGCCTTTTTAATCAACGGCTTGCGAGCCTTGTGCAACACACTGGTTTTGCCATGCGGGGGGCTTGTCAGTAGAATGGTCGCGTTAAAAAACGCTACGCGAAGCGAATAGCCTGTCAGGTTTTCTTCACGCACGGCGACCCATTGCTCGACTGTCATGCGTGATTCGTCCCCCACAAAACGGAGAACCCCATGTCACAGGACAAGGAACCGCGCCGGCGCTTTTTGCGTCAGGTGCTGGCGATCGTGCCCGCCACGACCCTCGCCACCGGTGCCACGCTGAGTCAGTCCGCCTGCAGCAGCGACAAGCCCGCCGCCCCCGCCGCATCCACCACGCCCTATGAGCCCAAGTACTTCACCGCCGACGAATGGCGTTTTGTGAATGCCGCCGTCGACCGCCTGATTCCCGCCGACGACCTCGGCCCGGGAGCGCTTCAGGCCGACGTGCCACAGTTCATCGACCGTCAGATGGAAACGCCCTTCGGGCACGGCAAGCTCTGGTATATGCAGGGGCCGTTCCATACCGATCAGCCTCCCGAGATGGGCTACCAGTTGAGTCTCGTGCCGCGCGACATCTATCGTCACGGCATTGCGGCGTGCGACGCTTACTGCAAAAGGCAGTACAACAAGGCATTTGCCGATCTCGATCACGCCACGCAGGAGACCGTGCTCGGCGATCTGGAGCACGCGAAGGTCGAGTTCGATAGCGTGCCGGCGCGCACGTTCTTCTCCTATCTGCTCGCCAATACGAAGGAAGGTTTCTTCTCGGATCCGATCCACGGCGGCAACAAGGACATGGTGGGCTGGAAGATGGTCGGCTTCCCCGGCGCGCGCGCCGACTTCCTCGACTGGGCGGATCAGCCGAACGTCAAGTACCCGTATGGGCCCGTGTCGATTTCCGGAAAGCGGGGCTAATTCATGGCCATCAAGAAAGACAAGGTCGACGCCGTCATCGTGGGCTTCGGCTGGACCGGGGCCATCCTCGGCCAGGAGCTCACCGATGCCGGGCTCAACGTCGTGGCGCTCGAGCGCGGTGCGATGCGCGACACGCCCACCGACGCGCAGTACCCCAAAGTCATCGACGAGCTCGAATACTCGGTGCGCGGCAAGCTCTTCCAGGAGCTGGCCCGCGAGACCGTTACGATTCGTCATACGCCGGACGATCTCGCTGTGCCTTACCGCCAGAACGGCTCGTTTCTGCTCGGCAACGGCGTGGGCGGCGCGGGCTTCCACTGGAACGGCATGCACTACCGCATCCTGCCCGAAGAGCTGAAGCTGCGCAGCCATTACGAAGAACGCTACGGCAAGAAGTTCATTCCCGACGGCATGACGATTCAGGACTTCGGCGTGAGCTATGAGGAGCTGGAGCCGCACTTCGATTTCGCCGAGAAAGTGTTTGGAACGTCGGGCAAGGCCGGCAACCTGAACGGCACGATCGTGCCCGGCGGCAACCCGCGCGAGGGGGCGCGGTCAAGCGAATTCCCCACGCCGCCACTGCAGACCACCTATGGTGCGACGCTCTTCGAGAAGGCGGCCCGCGAAGTCGGCTTCAATCCGTACCCGGCCCCCGCCGCGAATACCTCTCAGCCCTATACGAATCCGTATGGTGTGCGTCTCGGGCCCTGCAACTTCTGCGGCTTCTGCGAAAACTACGGCTGTTACATGTACTCGAAGGCATCGCCGCAGACGACCATTCTGCCGGTGTTGCTCAAGAAACCCAATTTCGAACTGCGCACGCATGCGTACGTCGTCAAGGTCAATCTCGACAGCGACGGCAAGAAGGCCACGGGTGTGACGTATATCGACGCACAAGGCCGCGAAGTCGAGCAACCGGCCGATCTCGTCATCATGGCCGCGTACCAGATGCACAACGTGCGCCTGCTGTTGCTCTCCGGCATCGGCAAGCCCTACGATCCGAAGACGGGCGAGGGCGTTGTCGGCAAGAACTATGCGTACCAGATGAACGGCGCCGTGAACGTGCTGCTGCCCAAGGGCACGCAGTTGAATCCATTCATCGGCACGGGCGCCGGCGGCGTGTCGATGGACGATCTGAACGGCGACCAGTTCGACCACGGGCCGCTTGGCTTTATCGGCGGCGCGAGCATCCGTCACGTGCGCACGGGCGGGCGCCCGATCAAGATGACGCCGAGCGTGCCGGGCACGCCGTCGTGGGGCAGCAAGTGGAAAGCGGGCGTGACGGACGCGTATCAGCGGTTCATGACGATCGGCATTTCCGGCTCGGTCATGTCGTATCGCGACGCGTGTCTCGATCTCGATCCGACCTACAAGGACGCCTACGGTGTGCCGTTGCTGCGCATGACGTTCGACTGGCATGACAACGAGTACGCCATGCTGGGCTATATGGGCGACCGCATGGAAGCGGTCGGCCGCGCGATGAATCCGGAGAAGGTGTTCCGCGCGATCCGCAAGAAGGGCACGCACTACGACACGCGGATCTACCAGAGCACGCATACGACCGGCGGCGCGATCATGGGCACGAACCCGTCGAACAGCGTGGTCAACAAGTACCTGCAAAGCTGGGACGTGTCCAACGTGTTCGTGATGGGCGCGTCGGCGTTCCCGCAGAACATGGGTTACAACCCCACGGGCGTGGTGGCGGCGCTGGCGTACTGGTCTGCGAAGGCGATTCGCGAACAGTACCTCAAGAACGCCGGCCCGCTGGTTCAGGCGTGAGGAGCGCAACCATGATCCGCAAAACGATGATGAAACGCTCCGCGATCGCACTTGCCGCCGGGACGCTGGCGTTCGCGGCCGTTGCCGTGTGGGCGCAGAATGCTGCGGCGCCGGCCTCGGCACCGGCCGCACCCGCCGTGTCGCCGACGCCGATGGCACCCGCCACGACGGCCGCCGGCAGCCCGGCGCCCGCCGCGAACGACCCGCAGGCGCAACTCGTGAAGCAGGGCGAATACCTCGCGCGCGCGGCCGATTGTGCCGCGTGCCACACGGCGCCCAAGGGGCTACCGTTCGCCGGCGGCCTGCCGATCGCCTCGCCGATCGGCACGATCTACTCGACGAACATCACGCCCGACAAGGACACCGGCATCGGCAGCTACAGCCTCGAGGACTTCGACAAGGCGGTGCGCCACGGGGTCGCGAAGAATGGCGCGACGTTGTACCCGGCCATGCCGTACACGTCGTACGCGAAGGTGCGTCCGGCCGATGTCAAGGCGCTGTACGCCTACTTCATGAACGGCGTGAAGCCCGTCGCGCAGACCAACAAGTCGACCGATATCCCGTGGCCGATGTCGATGCGCTGGCCGCTGTCGATCTGGCGCAACATGTTCGCGCCCGCGGTCGTTGGCGATACCGCCTCGACCGATAACGATCCGATTTCGCGCGGACGCTATCTTGTCGAAGGCCTGGCGCATTGCAGCGCCTGCCACACACCGCGCGGCTTTGCGTTCCAGGAGAAGGCGCTCACCGACGACAGCACCGCATTCCTGTCGGGCGGTGTGGTCGACAACTTCCTCGCGAAGAATCTGCGGGGCGATGTCACCGACGGTCTGGGCAACTGGAGCGAAGGCGATATCACGGCGTTCCTGAAGGGCGGACGTAACGACCACTCCGCGGCGTTCGGCGGGATGACGGACGTGGTGCAGCACAGCACCCAGCACATGAACGATGACGACCTCACGGCGATTGCCAAGTACCTGAAGACGCTCAAGCCGGTCGATCCGAACGCCAAGGCGCTCGCCTATGACGACACCGTGTTCAAGGCATTGCGTACGGGCGCAGGCAAGGGCAACGGTGCGCTCACGTTCCTCGACAACTGCGCGGCGTGCCATCGCAGCACCGGCAAGGGCTACACGCAGACGTTCCCAACGCTCGCCCTCAGCTCGACGGTGAACTCGGCCGATCCGACCTCGCTCATCCACATCGTGTTGCGCGGCGCGGAAATGCCGTGGACGAAGTCGGCGCCCACGCATTACGCGATGCCGAGCTTCGACGACCGGCTGACCGATCAGGATGTGGCCGACGTGCTGACGTTCGTGCGCTCGAGCTGGGGCAACAAGGCGCCGGCGGTGACAGCCACCCAGGTGGCCAAGGTGCGCAAGGAGGTTGGCGCAGCGGCGCAGCCGCAGCGCTGAGCCGGCAAATCGTAGGGCCGGTGACCGGCCCCAGGGGGGAAGTCGAGGCCTCGCCAGGCAGCATCGCTGGCGGGGCTTCGTTGTTTGCGATCGGGCGGGGGAGGGGGCGGATTCCATCGTTATACTGACGGTTCTTGCGCAACCGTGTCCCCAACATGAGGTATCACCATGCCCCGAATGTTCGTCAAGACCTTGCCGTGTCTCGTCGCCGCCGCAACGCTCGCCCTGTCCCCGCTGTCGGCACTGGCCTGTACCCGTGTGGTGTATCTCGGCGCGAACGACGACGTAATTACCGCGCGCTCGATGGACTGGAGGGTCGACGTCGCCACCAATCTCTATGTGTTGCCGCGCGGCATGACGCGCTCGGGCGAGGCGGGGCCCAACTCGCTTCGCTGGACGGCGAAGTACGGCAGCGTGGTGGCCACGGGCTACGACGTGTCGACGACCGACGGCGTCAACGAGAAGGGGCTGTCGGCGCAGTTGCTCTGGTTGGTGGAGTCGCAATATCCGACGTTCGACAAGGGGTCGAAGCCGGGGCTGACGATCGCGGCCTGGGCGCAGTACGTGCTGGATAACTTCGCGACGGTCGCACAAGCCGTGGCGGCGCTGGAGAAGACGCCGTTCACGATCGTGACGGACAACGTGCCCGGCGAGGATCGGATCGCGACGCTGCATCTGTCGATGTCCGACAAGTCGGGCGACAGTGCCATCGTCGAGTACATCAACGGTCGGCAGGTGATTCACCACGGCCGCCAGTATCAGGTGATGACCAATTCGCCGACGTTCGACGAGCAGCTTGCGTTGAACAGTTACTGGAAGCAGATTGGCGGAACGACGTTCCTTCCGGGGACGAATCGCTCGTCGGATCGCTTTGCGCGAGCGTCGTTCTACATCAATGCGATTCCAAAGACCGAATCGCCGGTCGAGGCGTTGGCGAGCGTGTTCAGTGTCATTCGCAACGCGTCGGTGCCGTTCGGCATCACGACGCCGGGCGAGCCGAATATTTCGTCGACGCGTTGGCGCACGGTCGTCGATCACAAGCGCATGCTTTATTTCTTTGAATCGGCGCTCACGCCCAACACGTTCTGGGTGGATCTGAACAAGGTTGATTTCGCGGCCGGGGCGCCCGTGAAGCGGCTCGATCTCGGCAAGGATCAGCGCAATACCTTCAGCGGTGAGGTCTCGGCCGATTTCAAGGTGGCGCCGCCGTTTCCGTTTCTGGGGTTGCGCGACGGTCCCGTCCCTGCGTCGAAAGACCGGTCAGGAAGCACCGGCCTGTGAACGGCACGCGGCGGCCCTGACGCCGTCGACCGTCGCCGATAGCCAACGTGCCCGGCATGCGCCGGGCACGTAAGGCGGATGGCGCATCCGTCATCGCGCTGGCCTGCCGCACCTCACGCCGTCCACGTCACCCCAACCAATGCTTGATCGATGCGATCATCGCGTTGCGCGAAATGCCATAGCGATCCTGCAGCACCGGGAGGGAGCCCGCGTCCAGGAACTGGTCGGGCAGACCGATGTGGCGAAAGCGCGTCGATACCTCGGCGCGCATGAGCGCACCCGCTACCGCTTCGCCCAGACCACCGATCACCGTGTGGTTTTCCGCAATGACCACCAGACGCCCGCCGCGCGCTGCTTCGCGCACGATGGTCGCCTCGTCGAGCGGCTTGATCGTCGGCACGTGCAGCACCGCCACGTCGACGCGATCCGCCGCCAGTGCCTTGGCGGCGTCGAGGGCGCGCATGGTCATGAAGCCGGTCGAGATGATCAGAACATCGTTGCCATCGCGTATCGGCTTGGCTTTGCCCAGCTCGAACTTATAGCCATACTCGTCGAGCACCAGCGGAACGTTGCCGCGCAGCACACGCATGTACACGGGGCCGGGGTGGTCGGCGATGGCCGGCACGATCTGCTCGATATCCAGCGCGTCGCACGGATCGATCACGGTCAGGTTGGGCATCGCGCGAAAGATCGCAATGTCATCCGTGGCCTGGTGGCTGGGGCCGTAGCCCGTGGTCAGGCCCGGCAGGCCGCCGATGATTTTGACGTTGGCATCCTGCTCGGCGACGCCCTGCGAGATGAAGTCGTAGCATCGGCGTGCGGCGAAGGTCGCGTAGGTCGACGCGAACGGGATGAACCCCTCCTTGGCCAGTCCGCCCGCGGCGGTCGCCATCAACTGCTCGGCCATGCCCATCTGGTAGAAGCGCTCCGGATAGGCCTGCGCGAAGATGTGCATGTCCGTATATTTCGCGAGATCGGCACTCATGCCGACGATCTCGGGACGCGCATCGGCCAGCGCCACGAGCGCCTTGCCGAACGGTGTAGCGCGTGTGCGGTGTCCCTCATCGACCGACGACGCGATGATGGCGGGCGCGGCGGGCATGGCGTTCTGACGGGTTTGGGTTGTCGTCGGTTGATCGGCTACGGACGTGTTCATGCTGCGCTCCCTTGCGCGTTGAGCGCGCTGAATGCTCGTTGCCACTCGGGCGGGTCGAGGCGGATGAAGTGATTCTTTTCGCGGGCTTCGAGGAAATCGACGCCTTTGCCCATCTTGGTGTCGCAGATGATGATGCGCGGCACGGGCCGGTCGTGCGACCGGGCATTGTCGAAGGCTTGGAGCACGGCCGCCAGGTCGTTGCCGTTCACGCGTTGTGTGTAGAAGCCGAACGCCTCGAACTTCTGCACCAGCGGCTCGGTCGGCATGATGACCGTCGACGGGCCGTCGGCTTGCACGCCGTTGACGTCGACGACGGCAATGACGTTGTCGAGCTTGAACGCCGAGGCCGACGTTGCCGCTTCCCAGGTCGGGCCTTCGGCAAGCTCGCCATCACCCATCAGTGTGTAGACGAACGACGTCGACTGCTTGCGTTTGAGGCCGAGTCCCATGCCGACGGCCATCGGCAGGCCAAGACCGATCGAGCCGCCCGACATTTCCGCGCCCGGCGTGTACGACATCATGCCCGACATCGGCAGGCGGCTGTCGTCGCAACCGTAGGTGACGAGTTCCTCCCTCGGGAAGTAGCCGGCCTCGGCGAGCACGGCGTAATGCGCGATGGCGTAGTGGCCGACTGACAGCAGGAAGCGATCGCGGGCCTCCCATTCCGGCTCGTGCGGCCGCACGTTCATCGCATGCAGATAGGCGACGGCCAGCACGTCGGCGATCCCCAAGGCTTGCGCGACGTAGCCCTGGCCCTGGACCTCGGCCATGGTGATGGCGTTGTGGCGAATGCGATGCGCGCGCTGCGCAAGCGTACTCAAGGTATCGGCGGGTGGGGATGCAACGGTGCTCATAAAGTCTCCTGTGCAAAGTGGACGTGTCCCGGCGCGCGTCGGGCCACGCGCTGCATGGCAGCGCGCGCCGCGTGGGCAGAGCCGGATTTCAGGCGTGAAACGGGGAAGATCAGGTCAGGAAGCCCGTCGAGAGCCAGGGCACGGCGGCGACCAACACCAGGCCGACGGCCAGCGCGACGATGTAGCCGACGATGGGCCGCATGCCCTCGTCGGGATGAACCTTGCTGATGACGCAGGCGGAGTAGTAGCCGACGCCGAACGGCGGCGCGAACAGGCCGATGCCCATGGAGAGCACGACCACCATCGCATAGTGCACTTCGTTGATGCCCACGCTCTGCGCGACCGGGAACAGCAGCGGGCCGAACAACACGATGGCGGGAATACCCTCCAGCACGCTGCCCAGCACGATGAACGCCAAGATGGAGATCGCCATGAAGCCGACCGGACCGCCCGGAACGTCGCGCATCGCTGCAGCGAGCATCGTCGAGAAGCCTGATTGCGTAAGCGACCACGCCATGCCGGTCGCCGCGCCGATGATCAGGAGGATCGCGCCCGTCAGCGAGGCGGTCTCGACCAGCATCGGATAGACCCGCTTGGGGTCGAAGCGGCGATAGATCAGTATCCCGATCGCGGCCGAATAGACAATGCCGATGGTCGACACTTCCGTCGCCGTGGCAATTCCTTCGATCACCGCGACACGGATCACGAAAGGCAACGCGAGCGCGGGCAGCGCGATGGCGAAGCTTTTCGCGATCTCCCGGCCTGAGGCGCGCGCGCCGCTGCCCACCTTCTCGTTGCGATAGCGCCACCACACCAGCGTGCACAGCGTGACGCCGAGGATCGCGCCGGGCAGCAGGCCGCCGGTGAACAGGGCCGCAATCGATACGCCGGTCACTGAGCCGATGGTGATCAGCACGAGACTCGGCGGAATCGTCTCGGTTTGCGCGCCGGTGGCGGCGAGCAGCGCAACGAGGTCGCCGGGTTTGGCGCCTCGGCGTTGCATCTCCGGGAACAACACCGGCGCGACCGCGGCCATGTCGGCTGCCTTCGAACCGGAGATGCCGGAGACGAGGTACATCGCGCCGATCAGCACGTACTGCAGGCCGCCGCGCACGTGGCCGAGCAGACTGCCGAGGAACGCCACCATCGAGCGCGCCATGCCCGTCATCTCCATGAGCAGGCCGAGGAACACGAACAGCGGCACCGCGAGCAGAATCAAGTGGCTCATGCCTTCGTCCATCCGGCCTGCCAGAATCACGACCGGTGTGGTGGTGCCGAGCGACAGGTAGCCGAAGGTGGCGAGCGCGAACGAGAAGGCGATCGGTACGCCGGTAAGCACCATCAGCGCCACGAAGCCGACGAAGAAGATCAGCAGGTTCACGTTACCAAGCCCACGCAGCACGGGTTGCGCAAGCAGCAGCGCGCCGATGATCGCGCCGATCGTTACCGCGGCAGTGACGACCATGCGCAAGTTGCCGTGACGGACCAGTCGCAGCAGCGCGGTCAGCACCATCAGCGCGCAGCCCACCGGAATTGCGGCGGCCCGCCACGAGTCGGCAATTTCGAGCGCCGGCGTCGTGATGAAGGCCTGGTCCGCCGCGAAGTCGTAAGCGCTCGGCATGAACAGCAGCAGGAACGCGAGCGGTGTGGCGATCGCCAGCACATCGAGGAACGCGCGCCGGCCGGCGTTCATGCGGCCGACCAGGGCGGTCATGCGCATGTGTTCGCCGCGCTGCAAGGCAATCACGGAGCCGAGCATCGCCAGCCAGATGAACAGGATCGAGGCCAGCTCATCCGACCATACCAGCGGGCTGTGGAATACGGCGCGACTGACGACCCCGGCGAACAGCGTGACGATCTCGGCCAGCACGAGCAGTGCGGCCGGCAGCTCGACACACTTCGCCAAGGTGAATTGCAGCGCGGCGATCAGCCCCTCCTGGGCAGGGGCTGCCGGCAGTATGCCTTTGTTCATGCGAGTCTCCAGCCTGGCGCGGTTCATACGCTGTCTCCTTCGAAAGGCCTGTGGGGGCTCAGAGCGTGCGGCCCGCACTCTTTTGCAGCAGTGCCCAGGCCTGCTCGCCGAACTTGCCCTGCCATTCCTTGTAGAAACCGGCGGTCTGGAGCTTGTTCTGGAAGGCCGCGGCGTCGACCGAATTGAAGGCGATGCCTTTCGCGGTGAGGTCCTTTTCGAGGGAGTCGTTGAGCGCGGCGACATCGGTGCGCTGCTTGAGCGCGGCGGCCGTGATCTGATCCTCGATCACCTTGCGGACTTCCGCCGGCAGCTTGGCCCACGACGCGCGGTTCGACAGGAACCAGAAGCCGTCCCACATATGGTTGGTCTTTGCCACGTACTTCTGCACTTCGTAGAGCTTGGCCGAATTGATCGTGACCAGCGGGTTTTCCTGTCCGTCGGCGATCTTCGTCTGCAGTGCCGAATAGACTTCCGCGAAGTTGATGGTGAGCGGCGCCGCGCCGAAGCCCTGGAACATCGACGTCCACATCGGCGATGGGGGGACGCGAATCTTGAAACTCTTCAGGTCGTCGGGCGTCTTGATCGTTCGCGTCGACGAGCTGATCTGGCGGAAGCCGTTGTCGAAAATCTTGGGGAACGGGTGCAGGCCGCCGCGCTCGATCTGCGCGCGCACGTAGTCGCCCAGCTCGCCATCCATCGCGCTCCACACATGGTCGTACCCCTTGAACGCGAAACCCACGCCACTGATGGCGGCCTTGGGCACGAGCGTCGAGAGGATCATCGGCGACAGCGTGAAGAAGTCGAGCGCGCCGGCGCGCAACTGCGACAGCATGTCGGTGTCGCCGCCGAGCTGGTTGTTCGGGAACACGCGCAGGTCGACCTTGCCGCCGGTCTCCTTGCGGATGGCCTCGGCGGCCTCAGTGATGCGTACCGTCAGCGGGTGAGTGATCGGCGCGTTGTTGGCGTACTTCAGCGTGAAGTCGGCCGCGTAGACGCGCGTGTGCTTGAGGATCGCCGGGGCCGCGATCGCCGTACCCAGGGAAAGCTTCAGCATCGAACGGCGGGAAAGGCTCTGCATGATGTGTCTCCTGAAGATTGCTTTTTTGGATTTGGGTGCCTGATGCGACCGGGCGCTAGAGGCGCTCGGTCGGTGCGGCGGTTGCGGCAGTGATGTCGGTCGTGACCTCGGTAGTGAAGAGCGGTAAATCGAAGGCACTCACCGGCGGCGCGTTGGTGACCGGCGCGCTGACCTCGACCAGGCATGACTGCGCGGCGCAGCCCTGCGACAGGCCCGAGGCCGGCACGTCGGCCGTCAAGACGTTGGGATTGCCATGCTTGTCGCGCCCGGTGTCCGGTTCCGGGTCGTACCAGGCACCGGTGGACATCCGCACCACGCCGGGCAGAATGCGATCGGTGATGCGCACGCCCGCGAGGCAGCGACCACGCGCGTTGAACACCTCGACGATGTCGCCGTCGTGGATGCCGCGTGCGGCGGCGTCGCGCGGGTGGAGGTAGAGCGGCTCGCGGCTCCGAACTTTGTCGGCGGCGCTGTAAGGGCTGCCGTCGAGCTGGCTGTGGAGTTTATTGCGCGGCTGGTCCGTGAGCAGGTGCAGCGGGTAGGTCGTCGCGAGCGGTGCGCCGAGCCATTCGACCGGCGGCAGCCAGCACGCGTGGCCCGGGCAGTCAGGAATATCGAACGCGGCGATCTCGCGCGAATACAGCTCGATGCGTCCTGATGGCGTATTCAGCGGCGCAGCGGCGGGATCGGCGCGAAACGTCTCGAGCATCACCACCGGCCGCGCGCGTGAATGGAGATCGACCATACCCACGTCCCGGAAGGTGTCGAAGTCCGGTAACGCGATGTCGGCGCGCGCATAGCGCTTGCGCGTCTCCTCGTACATGTGCCTTAACCACTGGTCGGCGTCGCGGCCCTCGGTAAATTCCGCGAAGACGCCGAGTCGTTGCGCGAGACCCGCGAAGACGGTGAAGTCATCGCGCGATTCGCCGACCGGCTCGTCGATCTTCGCCATCCACATCAGGATCGCTTCCTGTGACGCGTAGCCGAGGTCGTCGCGCTCCAGCGACGTGGAGATCGGCAGCACGATGTCGGCGTGTCGCGCGGTCGCGGTCCACGATTGCTCGTGGACAACGATCGTGTCCGGCTTCTGCCAGGCGCGCAACAGGCGGTTGATGTCCTGATGATGGTGGAACGGATTGCCCCCGGCCCAGTAGACCAGGTGCGTGTCGGGATAACGATAGCGCTCGCCGTCGTAGTCGAACGGCTCGCCGGGTTTGAGGAGCATGTCGGCGATGCGCGCCACGGGAATGAACTCGCTGACCGGATTGTGGCCTTGCGGCAGCGTGGGTCCGCCGAGTTTGTCGTGCGGCGTGCCCAAGGTGTTCACGCAGCCGTAGCCGACGCCGAAGCCGCCGCCGGGCAGGCCGATCTGGCCGAGCATCGCGGCGAGGGTGACGACCATCCAGAACGGTTGCTCGCCGTGATGCGCGCGCTGTAACGACCACGCGACGTTGAGCATCGTGCGGCTCGCGTGCATGCGGCGCGCGAGCGCGGTGATCGTGTCGGCCGACACACCGGTGATCGGCTCCGCCCACGCGGGCGTCTTCGGAATGCCGTCGACATGTCCGAGCAGATACTGCTCGAATTCGTCGTATCCCGTGCAGTGCGAGGCGAGGAACGCGGGGCTGTGCAGATTTTCGTGACGCAGCACCCAGGCGAGGGCAAGCATCAAGGCCGTATCGGTGCCGGGGCGCGACGCGACCCATTCGACCTCGCCGCCGGTGTCGAGATTGTCCGAGACCGGGCCGACGTTCACGAACTTGACGCCGGCGTCGTGCATCGCGCGCAGTCCACCAGGAACGCGATGTCGCCCGACGCCGCCCGGTGCCGACTGGGCATTCTTCTGTGGCACGCCGCCGAAGGTCACGAACAGTTCCGTGTGTTCGGCGAGCACGTCCCACGAATGGTGATAGCCGATCAACTCGTTCATGTCGTCGACGACATGCGGCATGATCACGTGCGCCGCGCCGAGGCTGTATGAATCCCGATGGCGGACATAACCGCCGACACAGTTCAGGAAACGATGCACCTGGCTCTGGGCGTGGTGGAACCGGCCCGCGCTCGCCCAGCCATAAGATCCGCCGAAAATCGCCGTGTTGCCGTAGGTCTCGCGAACCCGCGCAAGTTCCTTCGCGACGAGATCGAGCGCGACGTCCCATGACACTTCGACGAAGGGCTCCTTGCCGCGCAGATGCGTGGCGCTTCCCGGTCCATTCTCGAGCCAGCCGCGCCGCACCGACGGACGGCGAACGCGCAGGGCGCGCAGCGAATCGGCGGTCTGGTACGTGCCGATTGGCGAAGGGTCACTGTCTTTCGCATACGGGCGCAGACAGGTCTTGCCCGTGTCGTCGACGCCGGCCTCGTAGACGCCCCAGTGCGAGAGCGTGTATCGCGTCATGC
The DNA here is from genome assembly GCF_902459665.1 of Pandoraea cepalis. Lineage (GTDB taxonomy): Bacteria > Pseudomonadota > Gammaproteobacteria > Burkholderiales > Burkholderiaceae > Pandoraea > Pandoraea cepalis. The sequence continues at coordinate 36,864 of NZ_CABPSL010000025.1, forward strand.
GGCAGTCCCGACGGCGAGGGACTCCTCCAGGAACAACTCGAAGCAGATCAGCACCGGATTGTCACCACGTACCACGCGTCCCTGGTGAATGTTGCCGCGCGGGTCGATCAGTGCGACATCGAGCGTCGCCCGCGGTCCATTCGCGGCCTCGGCAACGACGCCGTCGAGCACGAAGATCTCGGTGGCGATGTCGTCGACCGGCGCGGCGTTCTCGAAGCGCGCGCCGACGATGCTGCCGACACTGCCGCGAATCGTTGCCGCGCGCAGACCGTGTTCGCGGCAGACCTGTTCAATGCTCTGCACCAGATCCTCGTTGGGACGAATGCGCGCGACCACGCATCGGGCGCCGGTAGACGCCGGCACTGGCTTGCGCGCGGCCTCGATGGGCACCGGGCGGAACAGCGTGAAATTGGTTTCGGCATCGAAGTCCGCACGCATCTCGGCGTTGGCGATGCCCCACGCGCGCGCCTCGGTGTCCTGCGCGACGATCACCTGGTCGGAGAAGATATGGCCCCCCTGCCAACGACCGTCAGCACTGCGCCACATGGCATGGCAGTGGATGAATGGTCCGCCGTCGCGGCGACCGACCGTCGCGCAGGCCAGCTCGATCGTGACGGGTTCGTCGATGCGGTGCTGCTCGCTATAGAACGCCACGTGCTCGTCGTCGGGCGACGCCGCTGGGCGGACATAGCGCATCGAGTGCACTCGCAGCCCTTCGATGCGCACGGTCGCCGCGGCCATGCCGGCGGCTTCAAGTGGGCCGAGAATGGCATCGCGCAAGCTTTGGCCGCCGGCCAGGGCGAAGGTGAGCGACAGGGCGTCGCCGACGATGGATTCGATCCGCTGCACAGCCGGGGGGCCGGGCTGCTTCAGGTGACGATGGGAGGGCAGATTCAAGGTGTCTCCAGGCGTTTTGTTGGCGCGTGCGAGGGGGCTCGTTGTCGTCGCCGTCTGGCGACGGACCTGACTTACTTCGCGCGGCGACCGCCGCGAACTGCCGTCACCGATGCATCGGCGGGACGGCCGTCTGACCGTTGTTTCAGGCGTGTCTCGATATTGCGTACCTCAGACTGCAGCATGCGCACCAGCTTTTGCTGACGGTCCTCGCCCATTCGGCTCTCGATCGCGCCGATCGAGAGTGCGCCGGCCGGGGTGCCCGATTCGTCGTGGAACACGATGCCCAGGCCCCATGAGCCGGGGTGAACCAAGCCGCGGTGCATCGAGTAGCCTCGTTCGCGCGTCTCGCGCACCAGCGCCCACAGCCCCTCGGGCGTGATCGACGGGTAATGTTCGCGATAACTCGCCGCGTTCGCGCTCAGCGTTTGCTCGACCTCGTCGTCGTTCAGGGCTGCCAGCAGCGCGATGGCGCCGGCGCCCACGCCGAGCGGGTGGCAGTCCCCGATCGTCAGCACCTGCGCGCGCACCGGATACGCGCCCTCCTCACGGTGGATACAAACGGCGTAATCGCCACGGCGTACGGTCAGAAAAGCGGTGTCCTCCGACTGATGCGCGAGCCGCACCACGCTGCCCACGGCGATGCGATGCGCGCCGAAGCGCTCGGCCGCCAGCGTGCCCAGCACGTAGCTTTCGATGCCGAGGTGATAACGCTTGCTCTGCGGATCCTGCTCGATCAGACGGGCTCGCGTGAGCGCGCCGAGCAGGCGGTGTACCGTGGGCTGCTTCAGGCCGCTTTGTGCAACCAGTTCACGCAATGGCATGCCGACCCGGCTCTGCGCCGACACAAGACTGAGCAACGCCATCGCGCGGTCGATGCTTTGCGAGCCATCTCGTTCGATCGGCACCACGGCGGCCGTCGTGTCTTCACCTTGCGGCGGCATGTCATCGGCTGACGATTGAATCATTTATGAAACTCCACATTGTAGACTATTGATTCTGAATTTCCTGTGTGAATTAACACTTGCTTAATTCACATTGTGGATGGCTTGTGTGCGTAACCCTGCGAAAATTATAGGGATTGGCTCTCCTTTATGAATCGTGGTTAACGAGCACTATCCACAAATACGGGTAATCTCCTATCCTTCGTTCAACGTATTCCGTTTTATTTAAAGTCCACATTATGGATTTAAAGAAATTGACGAAATCGCGAGGCAGCGCATGAACGAATCCATGAACGCCACGGCGTCGATGCAAGGCAAGACGGTGATCGTGTTCGGCGCGGGCTGTCGCGGCGATGGCTGGAACAATGGCAAAGCAGCGGCGCTCGCCTATGCGCGTGCTGGCGCAAGTGTGTGTTGCGTCGATCTCGACAGCGATCTGGCCGACGGCACGGCCGATGCGATCAAGCAAGCGGGGGGCACGGCACTCGCCGTGCGCGCCGATGTCACGGACGCCACGTCGGTGGCACAAGCGGTTGCCGAGACGCTGTCGCACCTGGGGCGCATCGACGTGCTGCACAACAACGTGGGCGTGACGCACATGGGCGGCCCGGTCGAGCTGGACGAAGCGACCTGGCATCTCGCTATCGAATTGAATTTGGGCTCGGTCTATCGCACGGCCAAGGCCGTCTTGCCGCATATGATCGAGCGCGGCAGCGGCGTGATCATCAACATCTCGTCGCTGGCAGCGCTGGGGTGGACCGGCTATCCCTATTTCGCTTACTCGGCCTCGAAGGCGGCCGTGAATCAGGCCACCGTCAGCATGGCGATGCAGTACGCACGCCACGGCATTCGCGCCAACTGCGTGCTTCCCGGCGCGATTCACACCCCGTTGATCTATACGCAGATCGCATCGCAGTACAGCAGCGTGGAAGCCATGATCGAGGCACGCAATCAGATGGTGCCGATGGGTCGCATGGGTGACCCGTGGGACGTGGCCAACGCAGCCGTCTTTCTCGCGTCGGAGCAAGCCCGATTTATCACGGGCGTGTGTTTGCCCGTCGATGGCGGCCAGAGCTGCTCGATGGTTCCGCTCACGTGACGCACAACGTGGGCGATGCGTGACGTCGCGCGAATGCCCATCATCGATTCCACAATTTCATCGACCCGTGCGGCGTTCAGCGCGGGCATCTTGAATTCGACACAGGAGCCACACATGCAAGCAGAGTCACGGGTCGCGGTGATCACGGGCGGGGCGGGCGGCATCGGCGCGGCGATCGCCGAACGGCTGGCCGAAGATGGGTTCACGGTGATCGTCAGCGATCTGGACCTGGCGGCCGCGCAGGCCGTGGCGTCGGCGATCATGGCGCGCGGACATCGCGCCGACGCCATGACGCTCGATGTGGGTAACGACGATTCGATCGAACAGTTCTTCGCCGCACTCGACGAACGTCATGGCCGGTGCGACGTGCTTGTCAACAACGCCGGCATCGCCAGCCTCAAGCCATTCATCGATTTCCCGCTCGACACGTTCCGCCGCATCATGGAGATCAACGTGACCGGTCCGTTGGCGCTCGCGCAGCACGCGGCGCGTCGCATGCGCGCGCGCCAGTGGGGCCGGATCGTCAACATCGCGTCGACGAGCGGCATCCGCGCCGGTGCCGGACGTACCGGCTACGGCACGTCGAAGACCGCGATGATGGGGCTTACGCGACAGATCGCGATCGAGCTTGCCCAGTCGGGGATCACGGCGAATGCGATCGCGCCGGGGCCGGTCGAGACGCCGCTCACCCGGCATCACTCGGCGCAGGCGCGCGAGACCTATCTGCGCCAGGTGCCGATGAAGCGCTACGGCCAGCCGAGCGAGATTGCCGCGGCGGTCGCGTTCTTCGCGTCGGAGGGCGCGAGTTTCGTGACCGGCCAGACGCTCGCGGTCGATGGCGGCTTCGTTGCCGCGGGCATCCTCGACGAATGACGCTGGCCTGCACCGAGCTTAAGGAAGAGACAAGATGAATACACAACCCATGCTGGTTGGTTGGGCGCACTCGCGCTTCGGCAAGCTTGATGCGCCTGACGTGGAAACGCTGATGCGGGACGTGATCGGCGACGCGCTGGCGCATGCGGGCGTCGTGGCCGAAGACATCGACGCGGTGATGGTCGGGGTCTACAACAACGGGCTCACACCGCAGGGCTTCGAGGGCGCCCTCGCTTCGCTCGCGCAACCGGGCCTGCGCTTCGCACCCGCGATGCATGTGGAGAACGCCTGCGCGACAGGATCTGCAGCGCTTCATGCGGCGATGGATTTCATCGCGGCAGGGCGTGGCAAGCTCGCGTTGGTGATCGGGGCGGAGAAGATGACCGCCGTGCCGGGGCGGGCCATTCCCGACATCCTGATGAGCGGTTGTTATCGTCGCGAGGAAAGCAACCCCGACGGCTTCGCCGGCATTTTCGGACGGATCGCGCAGGCGTATTTCGAGCGCCATGGCGACCACAGCGACGCGTTGGCGATGATCGCGGCCAAGAACCATGCGAACGGTGTGCGCAATCCCTATGCGCACTTGCGCAAGGATCTGGGGTTTGCGTTTTGCAATACACCGTCGGAACAGAATCCGTTCGTCGCCGGACCGCTGCGCCGCACCGATTGCTCACTCGTCTCCGATGGCGCCGCAGCGATGGTGATCGCCGCGCCCGAGGTCGCGATGACGATGCAACGTGCCATTCGATTTCGCGCACGCGTGCAGGTCAACGATTTCCTGCCGCTCGCGAAGCGCGATCCGATCGCGTTCGAAGGGGCGCGTCGCGCGTGGGGCAAGGCGCTCGGCAGCTCAGGGGTGACGCTGGGGGATCTGAGTCTTGTCGAGACGCACGACTGCTTCACGATCGCCGAGATGATCGAGTACGAGGCGATGGGGCTCGCCGCCCCCGGTGAGGGTTGGCGGGTGATCGAGGAGGGGGTGACGTTGCGCGACGGGCGCTTGCCGGTCAACCCGTCGGGCGGGCTCAAGTCGCGCGGCCACCCGTTGGGCGCGACGGGGGTCTCGCAACATGTGATGGCGGCGATGCAGCTCACGGGGGAGGCGGGCGACATGCAGATCGCTGACGCCGCGCTCGCGGGTGTCTTCAACATGGGGGGCGCCGCAGTGGCCAATTACGTCTCGATCATGGAGCGCGCCAAATGAGCTTCATCCACATGACGCCGACCTCGGCACGAGTGATGAACCTTGCGTATTTCGCGACGCGCAACGCGCGTCGCTTTCCGAATCATTCCGCGATCGTTTTCGGCGAGCAGCAATGGACGTGGCAAGCGTTCGACGCACGCGTCTCGGCGCTCGCGGCGGGCTTGCGCGCGGTCGGTGTGGGCGCCGGCGATACCGTGCTTGCCCACTCGCGCAACAGCAACGAGATGATCGAGGCGATGGTCGCCGTGTTTCGTCTGGGGGCGGTCTGGGTGCCGACCAACTTCCGGCTCGCGCCGGGCGAGGTGGCCACCATGGCCCGCGTGGCGGAACCGACGGTATTTCTGTGCCAGACGGATTACCCGGAACATGCTGCGGCGGTTGTCGCGGAGCGTCCGGGCTGCAACATCGTCTGGTTCACTGGCGACAATGCGGTGCCGGACGAATCGCCGCACGTGAGCGCGCTGATCGATCGCCACCTGTCGGCCCCGATGGCCAACGCGGTGGTCGAGCGCGACACGCCGTGCTGGCTGTTCTTTACCTCGGGCACCACCGGGAGTCCAAAGGGGGCGGTGCTCACGCATGGGCAGCTTGCGTTCGTCATCAACAACCACCTGTGTGATCTCATGCCGGGCCTGACGCATGAGGATGGTTCGCTGGTGGTCGCGCCGATTTCGCACGGCGCGGGCATGCATCAGCTCAACGTGATGGCGCGTGGCGGCACGACGGTGATGATGCCGGCCCAGAAGCTCGATCCGGCGCAAGCGTTCGCGCTGATCGAGCGGTATCGGCTGACCAATATGTTCACGGTGCCGACGATTCTCAAGATGCTGGTCGAGCACCCGGCTGTCGACGCGTACGACCACACGAGTCTGCGCTACGTGATCTACGCGGGCGCGTCGATGTACGAGCAGGATCAGAAGCGCGCGCTGGCCAAGCTGGGGCCGGTGCTGGTGCAGTATTACGGCCTGGGGGAAGTCACGGGCAACATTACCGTGTTGCCGACGTACGATCACAACGACGAGACCATCGCGTTGCGACCGCGGACTTGTGGGGTCGAGCGCAGCGGCATGCAAGTGACGATTCAGGACGACGCGGGCAACGAACTTGGACCGGGCGAGACGGGAGAGGTCTGCGTCATCGGTCCGGCGGTTTTCGCTGGCTATTATCGCAACCCCGAAGCCAACGCCAAGTCGTTCCGCGATGGCTGGTTCCGCACGGGGGACATCGGGCATATGGACGAGAACGGTTATGTGTATCTGACCGGTCGCGCTTCGGATATGTATATCTCGGGTGGGTCCAATGTGTATCCGCGCGAGATCGAGGAATTGATGTTGACGCACGGGGCGATCACCGAGGTTGCGGTGGTTGGCGTGCCGGATGCGCAGTGGGGCGAGGTCGGTGTGGCCGTCTGCGTTTTGCACGCCGGGGAGGGGCTGGACGAATCGGCGCTGCAGGATTGGCTCAAGACCCGAATCGCCAAGTACAAGGTTCCCAAGCGAATTGTCTTTTGGGACGCGCTGCCGAAGTCGGGCTACGGCAAGGTGCCGAAGCGGATGGTGCTCGATGAGTTGAAGCGGCGCGATGAAGCGGTTGACGGGGTGGGGAAGCGGGCGGATTGAGGGGAGGGCGGTATGAAGCAGGGCATCGCGCATAATCGGATCGCGGGCTCGGTTCAATTCCCTGATCAGGCATCGAACCCGACACCGCTCCCGGAAGAGGTGCGGTGAATAGGCTGTACTATCGCCGCACAATTTGCGGTGAATAATTTGCGGTTGCGGCAAATACGGCCTATAATCTCCGCATGAAAAGCGGTGATTACACCTACATCTGGCAGGCGGACGACTGGCCAAGTTGGCGCTACCATCTGGCTGGTCTGGCCCAGTCGTTGGCCGACGTCAGCCGCGCCCAGGGTCTGTTGATGGGGCGCCTGGCCGATGTCGGAATGACGTTGCGCGATCAGGCCAGTCTGCTGGCGCTGACGGAGGACGTCATCAAGACCAGCGAGATCGAGGGGGAACATCTTAGCGTCGAATCCGTGCGCTCCTCCATCGCTCGCCGACTCGGCGTCGACATCGGTGCCCTGGCGCCAGTGGATCGCCATGTGGAAGGCGTCGTCGAAATGGTGCTCGACGCGACGTCCAACTGCAACGCCAGGGTCACCCGGGATCGCTTGTTCGGATGGCATGCAGCGCTTTTCCCCACTGGCTACTCGGGTCTTGCCCGGATCCATGTGGGCGGGTGGCGAGACGATGCCTCTGGATCGATGCAGGTGGTCTCTGGCCCGCTCGGGCGCCAAAACGTGCATTTCGAAGCACCGCCGGCCGACCGACTCCCCACCGAGACCGACCGCTTTATCGAGTGGGCCAATAACGCATCGAACGAGCCACCGCTGATCAAGGCAGGGCTTGCGCACTTGTGGTTCGTCACCTTGCACCCGTTCGATGATGGTAACGGCTGCATCGCGCGTGCGGTCGGCGATCTGTTTCTGGCCCGTGCCGATGGCAGTCCCCAGCGCTTTTATAGCCTGTCGGCGCAAATCCAGCGCGACCGCAAGGCCTACTACGACATCCTGGAGCGCACGCAGAAGCGATCGCTCGATGTCACGGAGTGGCTCGCCTGGTTCTTCGAGACACTGCATCGTGCCGTCGATCAGGCACAGCACACACTTGACGCCGTGCTGTCCAGGACTCGGTTTTGGCAGCGTTGGGCGGCAACGCCGATGAACGAGCGACAGGTGAAGGTGGTCAATCGGCTACTCGATGGCTTCGAGGGTAAGCTCACCAGCAGCAAATGGGCGGCGATCGCCAAGTGTTCACAGGACACAGCGCTACGAGACGTTACCGAATTGCTGACCCGTGGGGTCCTGCGCAAATCGGATGCGGGTGGACGCAGCACTAGCTACGAGTTGAGCGAATCGTGAGGGTGAGGGTCGAGTCGACCCGGACAAAAATGCCTGAGGTCGGGCGAAATCGGCTGACATGCACCGTCATCTCGACGCCGCGCGCATGTATTGGTGCGTCGCGAGCGCCTGGCGCCGGACCTGACGAGACCAGAAAAGAAAAAGCCCCAACTGGGATCAGTTGGGGCTTCAATATTGGTGGTGGGGTGGCGACCGACGCGTAACCACGGTCGACATTGACCGAAAGCGGATTTTTGGCAACTTTTAGAAAGCTTCGGAATGCTTCGAAAGCCGAGGATTGACGGGCCAAAATTTACGGATGATCAAGCAGTTTCATGCAGATTGGCCGCCCGCTGGGACATCAGTGAAGCCACTCTCGAGCGTTGGCGCAGCGAAGGGATTGGCCCCAAGTTCCTGAAGCTGCAGGGTCGCGTTCTCTACCGTCAATCCGACATCGAAGCCTACGAGGAGTCGTGCCTGCGTATCTCGACGTCGGCCAAAGTCCTCACTTCTTGATGTTGGCGCAGACTGAGCCGGGCGCTTCGGGTTTGTGGCGGCATCAACTGGCCCCTTCAGATCGGCAGCCAGTTCGATACGCATTCACGACATTGAACCCGCGTCCGCAAAGACAATCTCACGCCAAGAATGCGACGAGCACAAGGCGCCACTGGTCCGTCAACCTGGTACCGTGGCTGGGTGCCAGTTCGATCCCGCGCACCGGGGCCGAATCCGCGTCCACCTTCTGAAACAGATACCAAGGCACCAGCCTTGTGGGCGCTCACCTATACGAAACGAGCATTTCACATAGTGAGGTGGTCACTTCGCCTTAGCCTCCATCTGGTCCGCCTCCTCCGGCGAAGTCGGCGGGGCGCTGCTGAAATCGATGCTCGCTATCAGAGCGCGTCCGTAGCGCGGTGGCTGAAATGCCACTGAGCAGAACAAGACCCGACCCGAAGAGAGGAGCGTCGAGATGAATCCAAACTCGCGCTCCGACAGTTCAATAACGCCCTCCATCATGGGTTTGGTGCGAATAAAACTTCCTACCGACGGGATTTCAGACTGACCCACGGACGGCTCATTGCCGGGAAACATGTGAATCGAATAGCCGGAGACGCCGGCAACCGGCTCGGTCAACTCGCCTTCCACCACTAGCCAGGCGCGACCCTTACGCTCGCGCGGTCCACCGCGCCGGCGCTCGGCATACACGAAAAGAGAGGCTCGCCAGCTGGTGATGACCCCGTCGCGGGACAATAATGTCGTTGTTGATTGGCGCTTTCGTTGCTTATTCATCGCTTGGCTCCCTCTGCACAATGGTTTGTCATGGACGCATTCGCAATGGAGAAGAAGATGCAATACCCCGTGATGAACGAACAGCAGCTGGCCGCCCGCTGGAGAATCAGTGAGGCCAGCCTCGAACGCTTGCGCAGCGAGGGGGTCGGCCCAAAATTTCTCAAGCTCTGCGGTCGGGTGCTTTACCGGCAGGTCGACATCGAAGCCTACGAGGAATCGTGCTTGGCGACGTCAACGTCCACCAAAGCGAAGAACGCTCAGCCGATTTCTGGCTGAGCCAGCGTTGCGTTTTGTCGGTAGATATCTGCGAGTACCGACGTTTCGCAATCCTCGGAATCATCACTCGAATTCGGAATGGGGAAGGCGCACCGCGACGGGCTCGGATTTTGAGGTCCTTGGGCGGAGGATTCATGAACGTGGCGCTCCGGTCAATTCCCCGGATACTTCCGCCAGATCTGCTCGGCGAACGTTGCGTCGGCCGTGTCGATGCCGATGTCCCATTGGCGGAATGCAACTAAGTCGTCGGCAACTTCGGTGATAACCTCGCGAAGTTCTAGCGGCTCCAGCCATTCAGCAGGGATCGTCTCCATGCCGAGCTGTACGCCCAGCAAATTGCCAGTGATAGCGCCGGTCGAATCTGAATCGCCATCATGATTCACGGCCAGGACGATGCCGTGCTGGAAATCGCGCGCGACCAGGGCGCAGTAAATCGAAACAGCCAACGCCTCCTCAGCGACCCAGCCCTCGCCGAGACAGGCGATCGCATCCTCGGGGGCCATGTCGGAGACGGCCAGTTCCTCTGCCTGCTGGATGGATTGCAGGGTTTCCTCGTTGCCCGGCTGCGTGCGCAAGCAGGCCTGCGCGCGCGCTAGGGCTTCGGGCAGCGGCGCGCCGAGCGCCAACTGGTGGACCAGCACGGCGAGTACGCCGCCGGTCAGTGAGCCGGTCGGATGGCCATGGGTAATCGCGGCGAGCTCGGTTCCCAGCTTGAAGGTGCGCTCCGCTGTCCAGCGCCGGCTGCAGGCGTACAGGCCAACCGGTGCAATGCGCATGACGCCACCGCAGCCCTTGCTATTGTTGCTTGCCGGCTTGCGCAGTTCTCGCATCGCCTGTAGCGCCGACAGGCAAGTATTGCCCGGTGCACGCCTGCTGTGGAGTGCCTCGTGCTGGAAGAGCCACCCAAGCTGGTCGGATGCCGAGGCGAGGTCCCTGCTGGGCTGGCCCCCCTGTGTCTGGAGCCACCGCAAATAGGCCCGCGCAACGACTCCCGAATGATTGCCAATGCCCCGTGTAATTCCGCGGACCCATGCGCGCAGTAAACCCTCAGCAGTAAACAACGTCATCTGGGTATCGTCAGTGATGGTTCCAATGCCGCCGTAAGCCGGTGCGTACTGCGTAATCCCCTGCGGCCCGAACGCCTCCAGGATTTCCGCGCGGGATAAGAATTCGACGGGCGCGCCCAGTGCGTCCCCCACGGCGCCGCCGAGCAGGCAACCGTTGAAGCGGTTCAGTGCGCTCAGGCTGGAGGCCGGGGCGACGTTGGGCGGCAGATCAATGGTTTTCGTTGTGTCCATTTCAGCTCCTTGAGTGGCCGGGGGCGAGCGCCGGCGTTTTTTTCGAGTATTTCACGCAAGTACGGCCGAAGCCGATGCATTACCGTACAGCCTCCCAAGGCAATGCCAAATCTTCCCGGCCAAAATGCCCATATGCCGCGGTGGGGTAGTAGATAGGGCGGAGCAGATCCAAGGTTTCAATAATGCCTTGCGGGCGCAAGTCGAATTCGCGCGCCAGTTCGGCGGTGATATCTCGCCGGGCCCCAGTTTCGGTGCCGTAGGTCTCGACCGCGAAGCTCACCGGTTCCGCTACGCCGATCGCATAGGCCAGTTGGACCAGAGCTCGCCTCGCCCAGCCGCGCGCTACCACCTGCTTGGCAAGGAAGCGAGCCATATAGGCTGCCGAGCGGTCTACCTTTGATGGATCCTTGCCTGAGAACGCGCCACCACCGTGCGGTGCGGCCCCTCCGTAGGTGTCGACAATGATCTTGCGGCCCGTCAACCCGGCATCGCCCTTCGGGCCACCAGTGACGAAGCGTCCCGTGGGGTTGATTAGGACGCGGAATCCGCTGGCGCGCAAATGCTCGGGAATTACCGGCTCGATCACATGCTTCTGTACAGCATCACGTAGCGCGTCGAGTTCGATGCATTCATCGTGCTGCGTTGACAGCACTACGGCCTCGATCTGCGTCGGCCGCCCATCGACGTAGCGAAAGGTCACCTGCGACTTTGCATCCGGCTGAAGCCAGGGCAGTGTGCCGCGCTTCCTGAGTTCGGCTTGGCGCTGCACGAGCCGATGCGCGTACACGATCGGCGCAGGCATGAGTTCAGGAGTCTCGTCAGTGGCGTAACCGAACATCAGTCCCTGGTCGCCAGCACCCAGCACGCCGTTTGCGCGATCGACGCCCTGGCTGATGTCCTGAGACTGAGCATTGAAGCGGATCTGGATTTCGCAGTGCTGCGGATCGATGCCGGTGTTGGGATCGCTGTAGCCTGCGTCGCGAAGCACCTCGCGCACCACGTTCTCAGCGCAGTCCCGCACCGCCTGAAAATCGGCGGCGTGCCGGGTCTTGAATTCGCCCGCGACAACCACGCACTGATCCGCTAGCAGGGTCTCGCAGGCGACGCGTGCGTGACGATCCCGAGCCAGGAAGGCATCGAGGATGCGGTCGGAAATACGATCGGCGAGTTTATCGGGATGGCCCTCGGACACGGATTCCGAGGAAAAAAGCCCATTTTGGACAGACATACATATCTCCTGTTTAGCCGCATTCGACAACGTGTCGGGGGCGGCAATCCGGATCAAATCCCCCCGGTCCTTTCCCTGATGGGCGGCAGACCAGCCGCAAATCGCGCATCGAATTCGTGTCAGCGCAAGAGAATCAGTTGAGGCATGGCGTTGGAGGCGCACCAGATGATCGCGTTTTGTCCGTGTTTCTCACCCAACGATTTCGCGATGTCGAGTGTCAGGCCTAGCACGAGGAAACTGGCTTCGCCAGGCCAGTCGTTGGACGCATGTTGGCCGATGCCGTTGATGTACGTAAGGCCAAGTTGCTCGAGTTCGTGGGCCAGCGTTGCCTGCCGTGCGGCATTGGCTTCGGCGCCAAGGTCCTGGCTAAAAGGATTGCACGCTGTGATGAACGCGCTAGTCGCGACTTGGTGGGCGTCGTGTAGTGCGGCGAGCGTTGGATTGAACTGACCGACTTGCAGTTTCGTCGGCGTGTCGCCCGATACGTGGTAATACGTCTCCAGATAGGCCTGGATCGTTTCGCGTGGAATGTCTGAGTCTGGAAACAAAAAACCCTCCGATAATAGGAGGGTCGACGCATTGCCCGAATAGTTGCTCTGTTTAGAGCCACATCCGCTTTCGCGATCCACCTTGCCCGGGAAGGCAGGTTGGCTTGGGCGTCGACCCAATTCAAGATGAGTCGTGATTCAATCATGCGCGCGTCATTTTTGTCAAGCGTTGTATCATGGTCGTCGCGAGCGGCGCTTTTGTCGGCAGTGGCCGCCGGACGCTCAAGGGTGCCACCGATCTAGAAGTCGGGCCCAAATCCCGAGGTTCCAAGCCGCGTGTCGCGTCAGTGTGAGTTGGTCGGCGTAATGGGCGGAGAAGGGTTCGATTCCCATCAGTCATCCGAATGAATGTCCCGGATTTCGAACGGATTAGCAATGTTTCGCCTGATTGTCCGCGAGCGGTGGAAAACGGAACCGAACCCGCGTCCGCTTTCAGAACCAGATAGTAACGCCTTGCCCTTGAGTCCGTCGATTCGACGATTTGACCGCTTGCTCAACCCTGACCCTGGATGCATAATGTCATCATTTTGATGATATTTGGCATCCATAAATGAGCAAACATGAAGTTGGTTTCGGTCCATCCGTCGTTTGCGGCGGTTGAGGATCGCCTGACCATGTATCCCCAACGCGTCGAGAGCATGAGCCATGCCCAGCGGGAGCGGCTCGCTTACATCGACTTCCGCCTGTACTTCGTGGGTGAAATCGGCCGTCCAGACTTGGCGAACCGCTTTGGGGTGGCTCCTGCCGGTGCAACGCGCGATCTGGCGCTGTACCGAGAAATCGCGCCACAGAACATCGAGTTCGACGGTAGCAACAAGATCTACCGCATCGGCAAGGCGTTCTCCCCGATCTTCGAGCACGCGACGCAGCGTGTCTTGTCGGCGCTCGCTCTTGGGTTTGGCGATGGAGTGAGCGTCGACTCGCAGCCGCTGTTGCCCTGCGAGTCCCCTGCGGCGCTGAGTTGCCCTCGGATGGACGTACTGGCTCCGATCTGCCGCGCCATCCATGCCAAGCGCCCGGTGGCGATTCGCTACCACTCAATGAGCAACGGAGAGTCCGAGCGGGTCATCGTTCCGTTTGCGCTGATTGACACCGGCCTGCGCTGGCACGTTCGGGCGTTTGACCGCATGTCCGGCGAATTCCGCGACTTTGTCGTCACCCGCATCGAAGCGCCGACCTTGGTCGATGAAGAACCCAAGGCCAACGAGCGCCCGGACAACGACATTCAGTGGACACGGATCGTGGAGTTGGACTTGGTGCCGCACCCGCGCCTCGCCCGCCCCGAGATCATCAAGATGGACTACGGGATGGCCGATGGCTCGATACGAATGCGTGTGCGCGCTGCAGTCGCGGGCTACATGCTCCTGCGCTGGAGCGTCGATGCGTCGCCCGACCACAGCCTTAAAGAAGAACAGTACCGCCTCTGGCTCAGCGACCCGCTGGCTTTGTATGGCGTCGAAAACGCAAAGCTCGCACCGGGGTATCGGCCACCGGTCAGCGCGGTGAAGAAATAGCAAACGACGAATTTAAACAGTATTCAGGAACCACCCATGCAAAACGCACAACACCAAAGCCTAGTCGGCTTCATCTGGAATATCGCCAACAAGCTGCGCGGCCCCTACCGTCCGCCGCAGTACCGCCGCGTGATGCTGCCGCTGATTGTTCTGCGTCGCTTCGATCTGGTGCTGGCCGAAAACAAGCAGAAGGTGCTGGATGAAAAGAAGCGCCTGGAAGACAAAGGCATCACCGGCCCTGCGCTGGAAAAGGCGCTGTCCCGCATCGCCGCCACCGACCGCAAGCAGGAGCTGTTCAACACGAGCGGCTTCACGTTTGAGAAGCTGCTTGGCGATGCTCCCAACATCGCTGGCAACTTGATCGCCTACATCCAGGGATTCTCGCCGCGCGCCCGCGACATCTTCGACAAGTTCGAGTTTGAAACCGAGATCGCCAAGCTGGACGAGGCGAACCGGCTTTTCCTGATCATCAAAGAGTTCTGCTCCGCAGACGTCAACCTCTCGCCCAAGGCCATCAGCAATTTGCAGATGGGCTACCTGTTCGAAGAGCTGGTGCGGAAATTCAATGAGCAAGCCAACGAAGAGGCCGGGGATCACTTCACCCCGCGTGAAGTCATTCGCCTGATGGTGCAGTTGCTGTTCACCGGCGAGGACGGCATCTACGAAAAAGGAATCTACCGCAGCGTGTATGACCCCACAGCGGGCACTGGCGGTATGTTGTCCGAATCGGAGAAGTTCATCTGTGGCGACGGCTTCACAAGCGGGCTGAACCCGGACGCACATATCGAGCTGTTCGGCCAGGAATACAACCCCGAGTCATACGCCATCTGCTGCTCCGACCTGCTGATTAAGGATGAGCCGATCAACAACCTGATCTATGGCGACACCCTGGGCATCAAGGACGCCAAGAACAAGACCAACGGCTTTGTGCCGCACGACGGCCACCCGGACAAGAAATTCCACTACATGTTGGCCAACCCGCCCTTTGGCGTGGAGTGGAAGCCGGAAGAAGATTTCGTTCGCGAGGAGTACGAAGACCAAGGCTTCTCTGGCCGTTTTGGCGCTGGCCTGCCACGCATCAACGACGGCTCGCTGCTCTTTTTGCAGCACATGATTTCCAAGATGCACCAGCCACCCAAGCTGGTCGATGGCAAGAACGTCGGTGGCGACGGCTCCAAAATCGCCATCGTGTTCAATGGCTCACCCCTGTTCACCGGTGATGCCGGATCGGGCGAGTCCAATATTCGCCGCTGGATCATCGAGCGCGACATGCTGGACGCCATTGTCGCTATGCCAGACCAGATGTTCTACAACACGGGCATCTATACCTACATCTGGATCGTTAACAACAAGAAACCCCCTCATCGCCAGGGCAAGGTGCAGTTGATCGACGGCACGCGCCATTTCAAGAAGATGGACAAGAGCTTGGGCAACAAGCGCAATGAGCTCTCCGATGACCACATTAAGGAATTGGTGCGCCTGTACGCGGAGCACGACCGCGATGCGGAAAGCGAAGTGTTGGTGGACGGCAAGCCTGAACGTCGGGTTTGCAGCAAGCTCTTCAATAACCGCGAGTTCGGCTTCCTCAAAATCGCCGTGGAACGCCCGCTGCGCTTGAACTTCCAGGTCAGCGCCCAACGCATTGCCAAGCTGGATGAGCAGAGTGCTTTCGCCAATCTGGCGAGCAGCAAGAAGCGCAAGGACGATGCAGCCTATCGCGCCGAAATTGCAGCAGGGCAAGAAACACAAGCGGCGATCAAGGCAGCTCTGGAAGGCACGGGCGGTGAAACGCTCTACCGCAATCGTCCCGCATTCGAGTCGGTGCTCGAAGTCGCCTTGAAAAAGGCCGGTATCAAGGTCGGTGCGCCGATCAAGAAGGCCATCCTGTCTGCGCTATCCGAGCGCGACCCCAAGGCCGACATTTGTCTGGATGCCAAAGGCAACCCTGAACCGGATGCCGAACTGCGCGACACAGAAATCGTGGCATTGCCGGAAGACATTGCCTTGCCGCTGCCGCTGGGCTACGACAACGAAACTGGACACGACAAACTGTTGGTACTGGTCAAAGACCACTGTGAAGACTACCTCAAGGCAGAAGTTCTGCCACACGTTGCCGATGCGTGGATTGACTACAGCAAGACCAAGGTTGGCTACGAAATTCCGCTCACTCGGCATTTTTACGTCTACCAGCCGCCGCGCCCGCTGGAAGAAATTGCAGGCGAAATTAGCCAGCTGGAAAAAGACATCATGGCTATGCTGAGTGAGGTGGTGTGATGGCGCTTTATCCCCAGTACAAGAAATACAAACCGACTCGCTGCGCTTGGCTAAAGGAAATACCAGAGCATTGGGATTTCAAGCGAATAAAAAATGTGGCCACACATAACGATGAGGCACTTGATGAGCGAACTGATCCTGACTTGGAAATCGACTACGTAGATATTTCAAGTGTCACACTGACGAAAGGGATTGAAAAAACCGAGACAATGCTATTTGAGAAGGCACCATCCCGTGCAAGGAGAAAAGTAAAGGATGGCGACATTATCGTTTCCACCGTTCGGACATATCTCAAGGCAATCGCGCCTATTTGCGAGCCGCCAGAATATATGGTCGTTTCAACCGGCTTTGCGGTTATTCGCCCCAAAGAAAACCTTCATTCTGGCTTTGCAGGCTATTTGCTGCAATCCAATGGATTTGTCGGTGAGGTGGTCGCTAATTCGGTCGGCGTCAGCTATCCAGCCATCAATGCCAGTGACCTTGTTCGGATTCCAGCCGTAGAACCACCTTTGGACGAGCAGCGATCCATTGCCCGATTCCTCGATTTCAAAACCGCACAATTTGATGCCCAGATCACTAAGCAACAGGCTCTGCTCGACAAGCTAGCCGAAAAGCGCACTGCGTTGATCAGCCATGCCGTCACCAAGGGGCTAGATCCATCGGTGTCGATGAAGGACTCGAAAGTTGAGTGGCTTGGTTCAATCCCGCAAGACTGGAAGGAAACCAGGGTCAAGTTTTTAGGTGAGCTAATCCTTGGGCTAACTTATTCCCCAGATGATGTTGTGAGCGATCGTGGAACCCTTGTTTTGCGATCTTCAAATGTTCAGGATGGAAAAATATCACTTGACGACTGTGTTTATGTCAGCTGTGATATACCAAGGAAGATCGTAACAAAGGTAGATGATATTCTGATTTGTTCGCGAAATGGTAGTCGCGCGCTTATTGGAAAGTGCGCATTGCTGACTGAAGAAGTTAGCAACCAAGCATTCGGTGCGTTTATGACTGTTTTAAGGTCAAAGCATGCCAGATTCTTGTACTACGTCCTTAACTCGACGCTTTTCAAATTCCAATCTGGTCGATTTCTTACGTCAACAATCAATCAGCTTACAACGCAGACGCTGGGGGATTTTGAAATAGCGCTACCGTCAGAGGAGGCGCAAGCAGCCATCGTCAATTATCTCGACAAGGCTACTGATGCAATTGATGCTCAATGCAAGAAAGTGCAGTCCGTTATTGATCGATTAACCGAATACCGTGCTGCTTTGATCACCAATGCCGTCAGCGGAAAAATTGACGTGCGTGGTTTTGAAATTCCGCAGCCCGCCGAAGGGATGGCCTTATGAATGGAGGCAGATCCAAATGGCGTTGAACGCGCAGGGGTATTTCAATTGTCTAAAGTCCTATCTGAATACCAACCACTACGGCGAGCCGCAGGCCAGTGCTGGCGAGGTGGTGTTGAAGGAGAAGGTTTTCGGTCAAAGCGGAAGCAAGCCCATTGAATACAAGGTGAACCTGCAGGCCACGGGCGAGACCTTGGTGATCAAGCTGGACGCCAAGAAGAATGGCTCGTCACTGCCGCTATTTCACTTCCTGGACGATTCCGCCAAGCCCTGGTCGAAGCGCTGTGACTTCGTGGTGTTCAACCTGCGTAAAAGCAAACTGCATGTGTACTGCCTTGAGTTCAAGTCAGAGAGCATTCCGCATGACGTGCCGGATCAGTTGAAAGCGAGTGTGGATTGGCTCAAGGCGCTGCATGCCACCATCAATGCCTACACCACCAAGCGCAGTGCGATTCAGGCCACCAAGTACGTGCTGAGCAATCATCCAGACCCGACTCCGTATCTAGATGCGGATGGCAAGTACCTGCAGCGCGATCACACGATACGCCACTATCGGTATGCCGACCTCAATGACATGGCGCTGGCGGATTTGGAAAACAGCAATATTGAGGTGATTCGCTAACAGGCCGAATCCAACACATTTAAAGGGCGAGAAAGATGCACAAAGAAATCGACTTTGAAAACGACATCGAGCACGCGCTGATCAGCAGCGGTGGCTACGAGAACGGTGACCCCAACACCTACGACCCGGAAACCGCGCTATTCCCGGAGGATGTCGTCGCCTTTGTGCAGAAGACGCAGCCCAAGATTTGGACGCGCCTGACCCAGCTCGACGCGGTCAAAGCGCCAGCGATGCTGCTGGACAGTTTGGTGAAGGAGCTTGCCGCCAAAGGAGCCCTGGCGATCTTGCGCGAGGGTTTCAAGTGCGTGGGCAAGACGGTGCGGCTGGCCTACTTTGCGCCCAACACCGGGCTCGACCCCGCAAGTACCGAGCGTTACGACGACAACCGCCTGACCATCGTGCGGCAGGTGAACACCAAGAGCGGGGCCATCCCTGACGTGGTGTTGGCGGTGAATGGCTTGCCCGTGGCCACGCTGGAGCTGAAGAACCCGATGTCGGCCACACACTGGAACGTGGAGAACGGGAAGTATCAGTATCGATTTGAGCGCGACCCCAAGGAGCTGTTGTTCGCCTTCAAGCAGCGTTGCTTGGTGCATTTCGCGGTGGATACCGAGCTGGTGTTCATGACCACCAAGCTGGAAGGCAAAGACACGTTCTTCCTGCCCTTCAACCTGGGGCAGGAGAACGGCGCGGGTAACCCGCCAGCGGCAGGGGATGTGCGTACCGCCTACCTTTGGCACAAGGCGTTGACCCGTGACAGCCTGATGGACATCCTCGCCCGCTTCATCCATCTGGATGTCGAGGAAAAGACCGTCGTCACCGAAAAAGGCATCAAGCGCCACCGCAAGGAGTCGATGATCTTCCCGCGCTACCACCAGTTGGACGCGGTTCGGGCACTCACCGACCACGCCCAAGCACATGGTTCAGGGCACAACTACTTGATCCAGCATTCCGCTGGCTCGGGCAAATCGAATTCGATTGCTTGGCTGGCGCACCGGCTCTCCAGCCTGCACGACGCCAACAACGAGAAGATTTTTCATTCGGTGGTGGTGATCACCGACCGGCGTGTGCTCGATCAGCAGCTGCAAGACACCATCTTCCAGTTTGAACACAAGCTGGGCGTGGTGCAGAAGATCGACGAAAACACGCAGCAATTGGCGAAGGCGCTGGCCGATGGTGTGCCGGTCATCATTTCCACGATCCAGAAATTCCCCTTCATCACCCAAGCGATCCGCACGATGGAGGCCAACGGCAAAGGGGTGGCCATCTCGACAGCGGGCAAGCGTTTCGCGGTGATCGTGGACGAGGCCCACAGTTCGCAAAGTGGTGAAACCGCGATGGAGCTGCGCAAGATCTTGAACAAGGACGGCATTGAATCCGCCATTGCCGAGCAGTTGCTGGATATGGACGACGATGCCTTGAGCGAAGAGGCGAAGAAGGAGCTACTGCGTGAACAACTCAAGCGCGCCAAACAGCCCAACTTGAGTTTCTTTGCCTTCACCGCAACGCCCAAGTTCAAGACCCTGGTCGTTTTCAATGAGCCCGGCCCCAACGGCAAAGCGCCGTTCCACCACTACAGCATGCGGCAAGCCATCGAGGAAGGCTTCATTCACGACGTGCTGGCGCACTACACCTGCTACAAGCGTTACTACAGGCTGATCCAGAAGGTGGAGGCTGATCCCGAGGTACCGCGCCGCAAGGCCGCCCGCGCACTGGCGCGGTTCGTCGAGTTTCACGACTACGAGATCGCGCAGAAGGTCGAAGTGATCGTTGAGCACTTCCGTACCCATACCCGCCACAAGATTGGCGGTCGGGCCAAAGCGATGGTGGTGACCGGCTCGCGCGAGCACGCCGTGCGCTACAAGCTGGGGTTCGACAAGTACATCAAGGACAAGGGCTACACCGACGTGAAATCGCTGGTGGCTTTCTCCGGCGAAATCACGCTCAAAGAGTTCGCTGACAAGAAATTCACCGAGGTGAGCATGAACAACGGCATCAAGGAATCCGAGCTGCCGGAGAAGTTCAACACCGAGGAATACCAAGTCTTGCTGGTGGCCGAGAAGTACCAGACGGGCTTTGACCAGCCACTGTTGCACAGCTTATACGTCGACAAGCGCTTATCCGGCATCCAGGCGGTACAGACACTGTCGCGCCTGAATCGCACGACACGAGGCAAGACCGACACTTTCGTGCTCGATTTTGTCAACGAGCCTGCGGACATCTACACCGCGTTCAAGCCCTATTACGAGACAACGGACAAGGGCGACGACACCGATCCGCAACAGCTCAACACGCTGGCACATACGCTGGCTGGCTGGAAGATTTACACCGAGGCAGAGGTCAGCGCTTGGTGCGAGATTTGGTTCCGCAACCGGCTGACCCCCACTGGCGGCGAGCACAAGAAATTGAATGGCCTGCTCGATCTGGCGATTGAGCGATTCAAGAAACTCGGGGAAGAAGACCAGAGCCTGTTCAAGGGGCAACTGGTCAGCTTCCGCAATCTGTACAGCTTTGTTTCTCAGATCGTGCCTTACCAGGACTCCGATCACGAGAAGCTATACACCTATGCCCGTTTCCTGCTGACCAAGCTGCCGCGCACGACGGACAACCGGACGGTGCAGGTCGACGATGAAGTCGAGCTCAAGTACTACCGCCTGCAAAAAATCAGCGAGGGGGCAATTGATCTCAAGGCGGGCGAGGTGGATGCGCTTGACGGCCCGACCGATGTGGGCACAGGTCAAGCAGACGAGGATGTGCAGCTTTCGACCTTGGTTGGCAAGCTCAATGAGCGCTTCGGAACAGAATTCACCCCAGCCGATCAGCTCTTCTTCGATCAAGTCCGCGAAACCGCCGTGGCCAATGAGCAGTTGCGACAAGCGGTCATGGCCAACAGCATCGAAAACTTCGAGCCGGTATTCAACAAGCAGCTCGAGAACCTGTTTATTGAGCGTATGGACGGCAACGAAGAAATCTTTGTTCGCCTGATGAATGACGAGGCGTTTAGGAATGTTGCTGCGAGCCACCTGATGCGTGCCGTGTACCAACAAGTTAAGTCGGCGGAGAATTGATATGACACTCAATCTCGCAAAAATCGAGCTGCAACAGCAAATGATTTGTGACCTCCCCCCGAAAAACCGTAGCATCCAAAACTAGAGATTTCTGGCAAATTTGAAGCCCTGACGGGCAGGGGATTTGCAATGAAAAGATCGAAGTACACCGAAGAGCAGATTGCGTTCGCACTGAAGCAAGCCGAAGTGGGTACCATGGTGGCAGAAGTGTGCCGGAAGATGGGTATTTCGGAAGCCACGTTCTACAACTGGAAGAAAACGTACGGCGGCCTCGGCGTTTCCGAGCTGCGGCGGCTGAAACAGCTGGAAGAGGAAAACGCACGGCTCAAGCGCATGGTGGCCGACCTCAGTCTGGACAAGCAGATGCTGCAGGAGGTGGTGCAAAAAAAGCTGTGAAGCCGGCCCGTAAGCGCGAGCTGGCTGACTTTTTGATGCAGGCGTATCGGGTGAGCATTCGGCGCGCGACGGCGGTGCTGCAGTTGCGTCAGGCCACGTATTTTTATCAACCTCACCCGCGCGATGACCGTGCTGAGCGACGACGTATCCGGGAGATCGCCCAGACGCGAATACGTTACGGCGTGGAGCGCATTCATGTCCTGCTGCGACGCGAAGGCTGGCTGATCAATCACAAGAAGACGTACCGGATCTACTGCGAGGAATGGTTGAATCTGCGGCGTAAGCGACCACGCCGTCGTGTTGCCGCAGCACATCGCATGGAGCGCCCTGAAATCTCTACCGTGAATGCCTGTTGGAGCATGGATTTCGTGGCCGATCAGCTGTTCAACGGGCAGAAAATCCGGGCCTTAACTGTGGTCGATAATTTTAGTCGGGAGAGCTTGGCGATTACCGTCGATTATGCCTTGAAGGCGGCAGATGTGGTGGCCACAATGGGGCATCTGAAAGCGCTGCGCGGTACACCGAAACGCATACAGGTCGATAACGGAAGCGAATTCATTTCGCATGCGCTAGATCACTGGGCGTATGAAAATGGCGTAACCTTGGATTTCTCTCGGCCAGGCAAACCCACGGACAATCCGTTCATCGAGTCGTTCAATGGCAGTTTCCGGGATGAATGCCTGAACGTGCATTGGTTTCTGTCATTGGACGACGCTCGTGAAAAGATCGAGGACTGGCGACAGGACTACAACGACTTCAGACCGCATAGCTCGCTAGGCGATTTGACTCCGGGCGAGTTCCGACTCGCACACCTTGACGCCGGAAATCTCTAGGTCAAGGTGCTCGGTTAAGCGGGGGGAGGTCATGGGAGGAGCAGTGGGCGCGGCTTGATGCGGCCAGGGGGGAGGCAGACCCACGGCGGGCCAGCTAATGCCCTTTATGAACTCAAGCCTGACTGGGCGCTCGAGTTGGGCTCCATGTCGGACGACCTTGAGGCGGACTTAGAAGCTTGTATTGCTGCGCTTCAATATGTGAAGGTTAAGGACGCTGCGGGTCACTAGGAGCGATAGGTTAGCCGAGGAGCGTTGTTGTCTTTGCAGCACTGAAATAAGCTGAGGCCACCTTTCGGGTGGCCTCGGTTGCTCTCAAAAAGGGGGTGTCAGAATTTCCGTGTTCAAGGCGAGTTGAGAATTACACGGACGGTCGAACGAATCGATCCGCGTAAAGG
>NZ_CABPSL010000026.1 GCF_902459665.1 Pandoraea cepalis
TCGCGTCCGCTTAAATTTAAGCGGACACTATCTGTCGGCACAACGAGACCCGCAAGATGGGTTCGCCAGCCGCTTACCGGAATTTGTCAGCACGGCGCTGTTGAAATGGGCGGTCCAGGAGCAGATCGAGACAGCGTTGATTGATCCGGGCAAGCCTTGGCAGAACGGCACCAACGAAAGCTTCAACGGAAAATTCCGTGATGAGTGTTTGGCGATGGAGTGGTTTCGGAACCGGATCGAAGCGAGGATCGTGATCGAAGATTGGCGGACTCACTACAACGAAGTGCGTCCGCATTCGAGTTTGCAGTACCTAACACCGGCAGAATTTCGCCGGGCTAGCGAATGCGGGGCCGTGAGTCTCTAGACACCAGTGGTACGAAAAAACCAGTCAGGTCACCCTCATCAAATTTTTAAGACATTGATTTTATTAATTTTTCCAGACGGTGGCGAGCGCCCTACTTTGTGTCCGCCAACTAGCGTTCGGGACGCAACTATCGAAACACATGAAGAAGCCGGATCGCATTTTCATTTGCAAACGGGTGATCGAAGTGTTGACGGGCCTGTCCTGATATGGACCACTTTCAGTGGAGCATCGTCACTGGCGTGGAGCCAAAGTGCCACAGTCGGGCGAGCACGGCCCATCTGTGAAAGAAGCCTAGGTGGCTCGCATCAAGGATCACAATATCCGCATGGCTTTGTGCGGCATATTGCGCGATGGTTCGTTCCGCCGGCCCGAACACCCGCTTCCACGTATATGGGACACCGGCGTCTTCAAGAATCGCCCGAGTCTGCATGAGCGCATCGCGCGCGGCCTGCTTTTCGCGTCTATGCAATGCGCTCAGGGAATGGAACGCAACGGCGCGACTTCCGGCCGCATCGTCAAGCACTTCGATGATCTCGACGTTGGACACACATCGCTCGGCGAACATGAGTGCGCCGTGACGTGCCGCCTCGATGGCGCCTTGGGTTCCGAGCACGGGAATGAGTACTTTAAGCACAATGAACCTCCGCTCCGTTGACACGCTGCTTCTTCGTCCATTCCATTCAAGCACAGCAAATGCAACGACGACGTAAACGCTCGGAATTGCGCCGTAAAAATCCGATCAAAATTTTCGGCTAGGTGTGCCTGGCGCGAAAACGCGATGACGGGAATATCCGTCGCGTCGAAAACCCTGCCACCCGCCTACGCGGCGATTATCGGCGTGATGTTGTTTGCCATGATCACGTTGCTGTTGACGCTGTGGCGGCTTTGGTCGGCGCGTCAGGATCTGCGCCGCGTGCCGTCTCGCTGACTTGTTCGGGCGCGCCGGCCGGTGCGACCAACGCGTCGACCAACACCCGCGAGAACACATGGGGAATGGAACGCGCCGACCAGCCCAGACGAAAGCTCAATCGCTCACGCCGTTGGGCGGGGTTGCGTTGCGCGCGATGATCGCCGCGATTTCGGCATCCGCCTGCGCGCCATAGTGATCGAACACGTCGGTGCGATAGCTCGTTGTTGTCGCCGCTGCAAGTTGTGATCCCGAGTCGTCGCGCGTGCTGACATCCACTTGCATCGAGAGTCCGAGGCGCAGCGGATGTGCCGCGAGTTCGCGAGGATCAAGTTGAATGCGCACGGGAAGGCGCTGCACGACCTTGATCCAGTTTCCCGTGGCGTTCTGTGCGGGGAGTACCGCAAAAGCGCTGCCCGTACCGGCGGAAAAACCGACGACATGTCCGTGGTACGTCACGCTCGATCCATAGACGTCCGCGCTCAGCGTGACCGGCTGTCCAATGCGCATGTGCCTGAGCTGGACTTCCTTGAAGTTCGCCTCGACCCACACGCCATTAAGAGGCACTATCGCCATCAGCGGCGCCCCCGAGGACACATGCTGTCCGACCTGAACGGCACGTCGGGCGACATAGCCCGTCACCGGCGCCGGCAACGTGTTCCGCGCGAACGCGAGATATGCCGCCCGAACATTGGCCGCCGCGGCCTGCACCGTCGGATGTTGCGCAATGCTCGTTCGTGCCGTCAACGCGCGATTCGCATTCCCCTGCTGGCGGGCGGCGTCAACCGCGGCGCGCGCAGCGTCGACCGCATCGCGAGCATGCGCAATGTCCTCTCCGGAAACCGCCCCGGTGCCCGCCAACGCCTCGCGGCGCTTCAGATCGGCGATGGCACGCGTCAGATCCGCCTGCCGTTGTGTCAGTGCCGCACTGTAGAAGTTGTTGTTGGCATAGAGGCCACTCACCTGCCGCACGGCCTGGCCAAGCGCTGCCTCGGCATTCTGTAGTGTGACTGCGGCATCGGCCGCGTCGAGCTTTACGACGGGATCGCCGGACTTCACGATTTGGGTATCGTCGGCATTGACGGCAATCACCGTGCCCGCAACCTGGGGCGTCAATTGCACGAGGTTGCCACTCACGTAGGCATCGTCGGTCGTCTGGTGAAAGCGTGCGTATCCGTAGTAGTAAGTCGCCCATGCCGCGCCGGCGGCCACCGTCGTAACGGCGAGGAACGCCAGCAGGCGATTGCGTCGCGATAAACGCCCCGTGGTCGCCGACGTGGTCGGCGCCGACGCCGGTTCGGTGCGCCCTACCCCGCTATCCTTCGTGTGCGCTGGCTGACGGTCTCCCGCGGCGCCTTCGATGTTGTTGGTGTCGGTCATGATCTTGCTCCTGTCATTCGGTGTTCGAGTCGTTACGTTCAACGCGCCGCCACCGCGGCCGGCGTATTACGCGGATGCGCCACGGACGCATCCACAAAGCCGCCCCCCAGCGCCGCAGCCAATTGAATCTGTCGATCGCGACGACGCATTTGCAGATCGGCTACGGATGCTTCTGCGGCGAGTGTGTTCAAGTCGGCGTCGAGGGCCGTGAGCTGGTTGGCGATGCCGGTCTGGAATTGCAGACTCGCGAGGTGGTTGGCCTGGCGTGCGGCGTTCTGGGCATCGCGCGCATCGTTGAGCTGTCCATCCGTTGTGCGGAGTTCGGCAATTTGTGTGGCGACTTGACCTAACGCCGTCAAAAGCGTTTGGTTGTAACGGGCGACGGCACCGTCATATTCCGCATAGCGTCCCTTGAGCTGGGCACGCAATGCGCCTGCATCGAAGATTGGGAGATGAATGGCCGCCCCCATGGACGCCGTGCGGCTCGCGGCGGTGAGCAATCGACCCAAGCCGAGCACGTCGAGGCCGACAGCCGCGCTCAAGTTGATGTCCGGATAAAACTCGGCTTTGGCCACTTGCACTTCATGGGTGAGCGAAACAACGCGCCAGCGCGCGGCCACGATATCGGGGCGCCGACTCACGAGGTCCGCGGGCAGATTGTCAGGCAGGCGAATGTCGTTACCCATGCTCAGGGCCGGTCGAGCGATCGACAGCCCACGGTCGGGCCCCTCCCCCATCAGCGAGGCAAGTTGATAGCGGGTGGCGAGAATGCTGCCGTCCAGACCCACAAGCTTGCTTTTGCTCGCCGAGAGGCGGGTTTGCGCCAACTTGTGTTGGACTTCCGTATCGAGCCCGGTCGCAACGCGGCGGCTTTCGATGGCGTTGATCTTTTCGCGGTTGCGCACCTCGCGCTCAGCCATGTCGTGCAACACGAACTGAAGCGCGAGCCGGTTGTACGTGCGGGCAATTGCCTCGGTCAAGGTGAGCCGCACCATTTCCGCATCGGCACGCGCGGCCTCGGCTTGCGACACGCTCGCTTTGAGCGCCTCGCGATTTTTGCCCCATAGATCAAGGTCGAAGGACGCGGACAAAAGCCCCCGATTCTCCGTTTGCCAGGAACCGGCATAAGGCGGCGGAACCAATGCATTGGCGCTGTATTGGGTGCGCGTGAGCGCGTTATCCGCATCGATATGCGGCAGCGTCTTGGCGCTCGCGGTTTCGCTGAAGGCTTCGGCGGCGGCCACGCGAGCGCGTGCCTGCTCGAGTGTCGGACTCCCGCCAAGCGCCTCGGCGATCAGTGCGCTCAGTTGGCTGTCGCCAAACTGGTCCGCCCAGTCCGAAGACGGCCAGTGACCTCGTTCGGCAGGAAGGCTTTGCGATGAAGCGTAGTGCTCCGGCGTCGACATTTGCCGGTCGTCATGAATGCCTGAGAAGTTCGCACAGGCGGACGTAATGGCAATACACATCGTCGACAGGGCCAGCGTGAGCCCTCGCGAAACGGCTTTGACGGTTAAATTCTGCGTTTTCATTTTCTGACCTGTCAGATAATTGGGGAAAAAAAGACGAAACACGGTCTCGCCCTTTATTCATCCCCCACAAACTTTGTCAAAAGCCGCTTCAGCTCTTCAAATTCCGACGCGCTGAAGTTCCGTAGTCTAGCGTTGAGCACCGGCGGTACGATCGCGGGAATTCGGCCTGCCGCCGTTTCGCCGGCTGTGGTCAAACTTAGGTTGACGACACGGCGATCTTCGACGCTGCGTGATCGACTCAGCAGGCCCTTCGCCTCAAGCTTATCGAGCATACGAGTCATGAGTCCGGTATCGATACCGAGCAGGCGCGACAGTTCGAACGGCGTCGTGGCAACGCCGCGCTGCAACGACAGCAGAATGCCCATTTGTTGGCTGGAAATATCGAGTTCCTTGAGCTTGGCATCCACTTCGGCGGACAAGAGGTTGCGCGCCTTGGTCAGCAAGAATCCAATGCTTTGCGTCAGGCTGAAATTCATCGCGCTATAGTGATCCATGGCAGGCTCCTTTTGTCTGATTTACACAATAGGTGCAAAGTCAGATAATGTCAAGTGCGAAACGCTGTCCGCAAGGCGATCAGTGCCCTGCGGCGCCCGCCCCGCCGGCCCCTGCCCCCTTCACTGGCCGGGTGACCCAGATCAACGGAATGATGACGATAAAGATGACCGACGACAGCCAGAAAATGTCGTTCAGTCCCAGAATCGTCGCCTGCGCATTCAGGGCGCGTTCGAGCAGCGCGAGCGCTTTCGGTGTGCCCGCGCCCGCGGCGAGCTGCAATTTGTCCAGCGTGTCAACGAACGCGGGATGATGGATGCTCGTTTGCTCTGCCAGACGCGCGTGATGCAGAACCGTCCGGTTGTTCCAGCCGGTCGCGACCAGCGACGTTCCCACGGCACCCGTGAATATCCTGGCGAAGTTCGACAAGCCTGCGGCCGCGGGGATCTTTTCCGGGGGTAAGCCGGACAGGATGATGGCCGTCAGCGGCGTGAAGAACAACGCTGTCGGGATGCCCTGCAACAGCGTCGGAAGTACGAGACTGAAACGGTCGATATCGGACGTGTAGTGCGAGCGCATAAAAAACACGCCTGCGAAGCCGATGAAGGCGAGCGTCGCGAGAACCCGCATATCGGAGCGAGGCATGATGCGCCCCATGATCGGCGCCAGTATGACGGCGAAGATGCCCAACGGCGCGGTGACCAGTCCCGCATCGATCGCGGGGTAGCCAAGGGATCCTTGTATCCACTGCGGCAGGATGACGAGATTTGCGAAGAACACCGCGTAGGCGACCGAGATCGCCACCGTCCCACCCAGGAAATTGCGGCGTTGAAACAGTCGTAGATCGACAACAGGTCGTTCCTCGGTCAGCTCCCATATCAGGAAGAACGCGAACGAGACCAGCGCAACCACCCCAAGCGCCCAGATGATTGGCGAGTCGAACCAGTCAAGATCTTTTCCCTTGTCCAACATGATCTGCAGCGATCCGACCCACGCAATCAGCGAGACGAGACCCACTTTGTCGATGGGCAACTTTCGGGAAGGCGTTTCGTGTTCGCGGTAGATAGCCCAGATCGCGGCCGCCGCGAAAAGACCCACCGGGATATTGATATAGAAGATCCACGACCAACTGTAGCTATCGGTAATCCACCCGCCAAGCGCCGGGCCCGCGATCGGCCCGACCGTAGCGGTCATCGCCCAAAGCGAGAGCGCGCTGGCGCTCTTGTCCTTTGGGAACGACGCCAGCAGCAAGGCCTGAGACAATGGCACGAGCGGACCCGCCACCGCGCCTTGCACCACGCGCGCGACAAGCAGGGTCATCAAATTCGGCGCAAGCCCGCATGCCGCAGAGGACAGAACGAACAGCAGAATCGCCCAGACAAACAACCTCACTTGTCCAACGCGCTGCGTCAACCAACCCGTCAGTGGAATCGAGACTGCGTTCGCCGCGGCAAAGAGCGTGATCACCCATGTCCCCTCGTCTACCGACACTCCCAAATTGCCCGAGAGCGTCGGAATCGCAACGTTTGCGATGGACGAGTCGAGCACATTCATGAAAGTAGCGAGCGCGACGGCGAACGTGCCGATCGCAAAGCGCGCGCCGGTGAGAGGCGCAGGCGCGCCGGTAGCGCTGGACGGGGTCATGGTAAGCCTCAGGTTATAGTTGATAAATCACTATTTGATTTGTCAGATAAATGATCGAAAATTCGGGCGTCCTCGTGAATCAACATCCGGTGACGCCCGACATGCCTGCGCGGCGAACAGCTCTCGGGAGCGGTCTCTACTTTTCTGACCTAAACTATAATTGACTTAGCAGATAAATTCAAAGTCTTTCTTAATTTGTTTGCCTGGCGGATCGCCATTTCGTATCGATTGATATAAAATCGGCTTTTCCCTTGATTCAGGAGCCGCTCATGGGTCGTCCACGCGGATTCGATTCGACGGATGTCCTCAACGCCGCCCGCGATGCTTTTTGGGCGCGCGGTTACGAAGCGACATCGACGCGTGATCTGGTGAAGGCGACGGGGCTCACACAGCCGAGTCTCTATAACGCGTTCGGCGACAAACGCACCCTGTTCCTTCGTGTACTGGACCACTATTTGAACCAGACGCTGCGCGAGCGTATTGCCCAGCACGAGTCGGCGGCGACGCCGGGCGCGGCGCTGACGGAATTTTTCGCCGACGTTGTCCAGCGATCGCTCGACGACAAGGCACAACGTGGTTGTCTGATGGTGAACTCGGTGCTTGAGGCTGCGCCGGGCGATTCGGCATTGCGCGATGCCATTACCGAGGAGCTCACCCGCATTCGCGACTTCTTTCTGCGCAGTATTGATGCCGGCCAGCGCACCGGTGAAATGCGCGCCGACATTGACGCCGGGCAGGCTGCCGATCATTTGCTTGCCCTTTTGCTCGGCCTTCGCGTGATCGCGCGCGTGCACCCTGTACGTGATTGGCTGGTCGGGGCGGTATCTCCCGCCCTGTCGCACCTTGGATTGCGCCCCCTGAGCCTCGATTGAACCGCGCCATCGAGGGCGCTGAAGAACGCGGTCAGATCATTGCGCGTCCGATCGATGCCCCACCGTCGACAAACAGTGTTTGTCCCGTGATGAAACCGGCGTCTTCGCCCAGCAGGAACGCTACGGCGGCGGCCAACTCATCGGGGCGTCCGAACCGCTTCATCGGAACGAGCGAGAGAAAGCGCTGCTCGGCCTCGCTCCCCGGCGGCGTGTTGGCACGAAACATTTCGGTTTCGGTCGGCCCGGGGGCGACAGCGTTTACGGTGATCCCCGTCTCGGCCAACTCCAGGGCCCAGGTTCGCGTAAAGCTGATCATCGCGGCTTTCGCGGCCGCATAGGTCGATCGCTTGGCAACGCCCAGGACCACGAGACTGGACAGATTGACGATGCGCCCCCACCCCCTCGCCGTCATCCCGGGCAGCAGCGCCTGGACCGTCTGCACGGCGGGCACGAGGTTCTCCCGCAGGGTGTTATCGAGACCATCGAGGTCAATCGAGCCGAGCGGTGAGAGCTCAATGAACCCGACGTTGTTCACCACGCCGTCGAAGGCGAAGCGCTTTGCCAAGTCGTTGAGGACATCCGTTGTGGCTTGCCGATCCGTCAAGTCGACGGAGACTAGCGTGCCGGGGAAGCTGGCGTCGTTTGCACTGCGCGAGAGACCGACAACATGATGGCCCGCTGCGGCCAGGCGCTCGCTGAGGGCGCGGCCAATGCCTTTGCTAGCGCCAGTGATCAGGAAAGTTCGTTTCATTTCAGGGGTACCTTGATGGATATATGGATGGCGAAACTGCTGCGGCATCGACTCGTCCGTCCTATGACGCGTATCGCGCCGGCCCGTGAACGACCATGAGTCCATTCACGGGCAATGGCGTTGCGCGTTCAAACACCGCGCTGCAGCACGACGCGACACCATTATATATCATTCGATACAAAACGCGCTGCCCCCTGAATTTTTCGACGGCGAGGTGCCCGGTCCGCCGAAGGCATCACGTGGATGCGTCAGGCCGACGAGACTACCGCCGCCGCGTGCCCGCGCCGGTAAAGCCCGAGCGTGGCAACCAGCCCGCAGAGCGCGGCGAAACTCAACCAGTACCCGGGTGAAGCCTTGTCGTGCGTGACCTGGATCAGGTACGTCGAGATGGCGGGAGTAAAGCCACCGAACACCGCGGTCGCGAGACTGAACGCCAGCGAGAAGCCCGCCACCCGCACTTCCACGGGCATCACTTCCGTCAGTGCGGCCACCATCGCGCCGTTGTACATCCCGAAGAAGAACGAGAACCACAGCAGCACGGTCAGCATGCGTGCAAAGCTCGGCGCGCCGGCGAGCCACGAAAGCGCAGGATAGGCCGTGAAGATCGCCAACACGGAGATGGCAAGCAAAACCGGCTTGCGCCCCACACGGTCGGAAATCGCGCCGCCGATCGGCAGCCAGATGAAATTCGACGTGGCCGCGAGCAACGTCACCATCAAACTGTCTGACGTCGAGAGTTTGAGCACAGACTTGCCAAACGTCGGCGTGTACACCGTGATGAGATAGAACGTG
This sequence comes from Pandoraea cepalis, assembly GCF_902459665.1. Lineage (GTDB taxonomy): Bacteria > Pseudomonadota > Gammaproteobacteria > Burkholderiales > Burkholderiaceae > Pandoraea > Pandoraea cepalis. The sequence goes on from NZ_CABPSL010000026.1 coordinate 8,732, forward strand.
GTGGTCGTCATCGCCGTGAGCAGCATGCCGCCAATGACGATACGCCAGTTGACACACAGCATCGCAAAGATTTCACGCACCTGCGGACGATGCCGCCGCGCTTCGAATGCCGCGGTTTCCTGCAGCGAACGGCGCAGCACGAAGAGGAACGGCACGATTGCGCAGCCGATGAAGAACGGCACGCGCCAACCCCACGCGACAATCTGATGCTCGGTAAGCCAATGATTCAGGCCGTAGCCGATCGCCGCCGCCATCACGATCGCGACTTGCTGACTGGCCGACTGCCAACTCGTGTAGAAGCCCTTGTTGCCGGGCGTAGCCATTTCCGCCAAATAGACGGATACGCCCCCCAGTTCCGCGCCCGCCGAAAAACCCTGTAACAGGCGTCCCAGCAGCACAAGTGCGGGTGCGAGCAGCCCGATGGTCGCATACCCTGGCACGCACGCGATCAGGATGGTGCCGCTCGCCATGATCGACAGCGTGACGATCAGTCCGGTGCGCCGCCCCACCCTGTCGATGTATGCGCCGAGAAAAATCGCGCCCAGCGGACGCATCAGAAAGCCCGCGCCAAATACCGCGAAGGTGAGCATCAACGACGCGAAGTCGCTGGTCGACGGGAAGAAAATCTTCGAGATCGATGTCGCGTAGAAGCCGAACAGAAAAAAATCGAACTGCTCGATAAAGTTGCCGCTTGTGACCCGTAGCACGGCAGCGGCCCGGTTCGCGCGCGAGCTGCCGCCACTGGCGGAGATGGGTTCTGTGGGGGTCATGGTGTCTCCTGATTATTGGTTTATGTACGTAACGGGTACCGTCGGCACCCTGCGGGATTCAATCCGCGCCCAGGCTTAACGCGTTACCTTGGCGCTTCTCGATCGATGATTTAAGTAACGCCGCCGAGCGAAAAATGCCGTGCGCGAACTTTCCGTAAGGCAGCGTCGCGAACAGCGCCATGACAATGCCCAGGTGGATGGCGAGCAGCGGCGGCATCGCGGGGGTTGCACGGAACCCGAGCAACGCGAGCCCGGATACGCTCGTCAACATCAGAAGCGCGATGAAGCCGCGGTCCATCGGACGTTGACGGACATCAGAGCGTTCGGGATTGCGTCTGAGGTTCAGCCACCACAACCCCGCCGGCCCGACGAACAGTCCAATGCCACCCACCGTGCCCAGCAACACCGGGATGCTCAGGTAGGGATATGGCGCCTCCAGACTGAACGCATAGTGATACAGCGTTGCAACCGCGGTTGCCGCGAAACACAACATGAACCCGTAGAACGTGAAGTGATGGAAGCGGCGTCGCGCGAGCGTGAATGCATCGTCCGATTCGTTGCAGCCGTCGCCGTGTCCACCATCGAGATACTTGAGCGTCAGCGCGTGCTTTGCGGCTTCGACGGCGGCAGGCATGCTCGCGCTCGCGGTTCCCGCCGAGACGTCGCGCCAGAAGCGCGTAACGCCCACGCCCAACGCCAGCATCGCGAACAGAAAGACCGTGCCGAACATTGCCGCGAGCAGGTTGTGCGGGAAGATCGCGTAGAAGTTTGCCGGTGTGGCGTCTGCGGAAAGTCCACCGCGCAATGCGATCCCGAGCATCAGAAAGAGCGCGAGACCTGCCGCCAGCGAGACCGACAAGGTCACGCCGTTACGCTTGTACAGCGCACCGAACGCCGCGGGAAACGCATATTCGGTGTACGTTTCGAGGCGGACTTGCGCCATCGATTTGGGCACGCTAACCGCGAATTCGTGCGGTGGCGCGTACTGGCACGCGTGATAACACGCGCCACAGTTGTGGCAAAGGTTCGCCAGATAGTTGACGTCCGCCTTGCCGAATTCGAGACGGCGCGTCATTGCCGGAAATACGGCGCAAAATCCCTCGCAATAGCGGCACGCGTTGCAAATCTGCATCTGCCTCGCCACTTCGGCTTCGCTGTTGCTCAACGGCACAATGGGAATCACGCGCGCCGCGCTGCCCGATGCGCCGTGTTGGGTTGCCTTGGTATCGAACGGCGACGCGGTCCGCGTGCGTTCGGGCGTGAGCACGTCAGACTGCTGCACTGTGAGCCTCCGTTGTCTTGTGTGCGGCGCGCGCGGCCTGCGTGCCGGCAATGCGTCCGAACGCAGTGCCGATCGACATGCCAACGCCGGCCGTATAGCCCTGACCAAGCACGTTGCCGGCCATCATTTCCCCCGCGACGAACAGGTTCTCGCTCGCCTCGCCGCCGAAGTGAACCTGCGCCCGGTCGTTGGTTTTCAGACCGAGGTACGTAAACGTGATGCCTGGGCGCAACGCATAGCCGTAAAACGGCGGCGTGTCGATCCGGCGTGCCCAGTGCGTCTTGGCTGGCGTGAGGCCTTCGGTGTGGCAGTCGTCGAGCGCGGTGTGGTCGAAGGTGCCGATGCGACAGGCATCGTTGTAGCGGGTGATCGTTTCCATGAACTGCGTCTCCGGCAGCCCCAACTGACGCGCAAGTTCCGGCAGCGTGTCGGCCTTCACGCCCGGAAACACCGGCGGCATGAATCGGCCGATCGCCTTCGAGTCGATGATCGAATAGCCGATCTGTCCCGGCTGATGAGCGACGAGCCGTCCCCATATCGCATAGCGCTTGGGCCAGAAATCCTCGCCCTCGTCGTAAAATCGCTCGCCATCGCGATTCACCACGACACCCAGCGACACACAGTCAATACGCGTGCAGATGCCGCCGTCGTAAAGCGGCGCACGCGCATCGATGGCAACGCAATGCGATTGCGACGGATCGCCGATCAAATCGGCGCCGGCTTGCGTCATGTGTTTGATCAGCACGCCCGTGTTAAAGCGCGTACCGCGAATCAGGAAGTTGTCGGCAGGCCATTCGCCGCGCTCGTTCTGCCCCCAAGCATCGCGCAGCCAGGCGCGATTCGATTCGAAGCCCCCCGCCGCGAGAACGCAGGCGCGGGCCTCGAACCGCTCGGCACCGCTGTGTGCCGCGACGAAGCGAGCGCCATCGAGTTCAAGTGATTCAACGGGGGTGTTGTAGCGGATGTCCACGCCGAGCGCTTCCGCGCTTCGGTAATACGCGTTGACAAGCGCTTTGCCGCCCCCCATGAAGAACGCGTTCGTGCGGGCCACGTGTAGCGCGCCGGAGAGCGGTGGCTGGAAGCGCACACCGTGCCGCTGCATCCACGGTCGGCACGACGACGATGCGCGGATCGTCAGGCGTGCAAGTGCCTCGTTGGTGATGCCGCCCGTGACCTTGAGCAGGTCCTGCCAGAATTCTTCTTCCGTATAGGCATCCACGAGCACGTCTTGCGGCGCGTCGTGCATACACCGCAGATTCCGCGTGTGTTGCGAGTTGCCGCCGCGCCATTCGCGCGGTGCCGATTCGAGAAGCAGGACCGACGCGCCGGCCTCACGCGCCATCAATGCAGCGCATAACGCCGCATTGCCTCCTCCAATTACCAATACATCGACCATTTGACTTGGCTCCTTTCGGACGCATCATAGGGATGCCAAGTCTGTTCTGCCAGTCGTGTCCCCTCAAGGGGCCTTCACTGTTTGTGAAGACTGCGGCGCGCGCAGACGTGCGCCGGGCCAGCGGCTTTCGTGCACAAGTTGCCGCGCGACATCGGCGAGGACGACGCGCGCGGCAAGACCCGCGGGCGACAGTTCGTCGTCGGAGACACTGGCGATCATGTTGGGCCGCGTGGCGTAGCGTTCTGCGACGGGCACGCTCGCCAGCAGACCGTTCGCGGATCTGGCGAGTGCGGCGCCGGGCTGTATCGTCGCGCCCATGCCCGTTTGGACCAGATCCATGAGCAGCGCAAGACCGTCCACTTCGGCGACCACGTTGGGTTCGTAAGCGGCGCGTCGAAACGCCGACGACAGCAGCGAGCGCAGCCCATGCGTGCCGCTGGGAAGGATGAGTGCAAGCCTGCCGAGGTGCTTTAGGCGCACGGATGTGCCTGTCGGCATGCCATCGAGACCCTCGGCGCCGATCAGGAACAGTTGCTCGTCGAGCAGTGGCATCACGCTCCACCGCTGCGCGGGTTCCTCTCGAAAGAGCACCGCGAGATCGATCTGACGCGCGCTAAGCATCGGGGCGAGATAGCCTGAAAGGCTTTCGACGATGCGCAGCCGAACATCGGGGTAACGCGCACGCATGGCTTGCGCGAACGCGACGCCGAGCACGCTCGCCGTGCTTGGCGCCATCCCGACGCTCACATGTCCTGATAGACGGGCGGAGCGCGCGGCAACCGCGGCGTCGTCGATATGGCGCAGCGCGAGTTGTGCCTGGCGCCAAAACGCGATGCCGGCGTCGGTCGGCACCACGCCGGCGGACGTGCGCTGCAAAAGGCGGGTCGAGAGTTCCCCTTCGAGACGGCTGATCTGCTGGCTCAACGCGGAGGTGACCACACCGAGGTCCAAGGCGGCCCGCCCCATGCTTCCGTGTTCCACCACACTGACAAAATACCGGAGTTGTCTCAATTCCATTTCGCGATCGACCGAGAAGTTTTGGCTAGCATGCGTCGAAGGCGACGGTATTGGCAAGCCCCAACGCCGCCGTCGGCAGTGACCATCCTCGCCCGCCCGTTGGCAAATTGACGGCACAACCTCGGCGTCATTGAACTCGGTTCCGCAGAATGGCTTGAATGGCGTCCCGGGCCGCCCTACATCATCTCAGGACGAAGCAACTGCCCTCCTTTCTTGAATCGATTCAGACTGAAAGGGGTGATATCGGCGTAAGGCGTTTTATTCTGCGCCATTTCAGACACGAGCAACCCGGCCCCCGGGCCCAGGCCAAACCCGTGTCCGCTGAACCCTGACGCGACGATCAGGCCCGGGATTTCATCGACGGTCGAAATCACCGGCACGAGATCCGGCGTCGTATCGATGAGGCCCGCCCACGCCTGCAATATCCGCACCCCTTTCATTTCAGGAAAGCAGGTCGTCAGATTGTTGACCGCCTGCGCCAACCATTCTTCATCAATGGCCGGCTCCAGCACGCGAATACGCTCGAACGGCGAGATGTCGTCAAACGCCCAGCTTGCCGACGCCTCGGGTCCATTAAAGAAACTCTTCCCTATGCGAATCTTCAATTTCTTCGTCAGCTCGGAGCGATACGTCTGATAGAACTTCAAGGCGTACCGAATCCCTTGCGGGGCCAGCTCGACACGACCATAGCCGGGTACGGCAAGCGTGTAGCCCCCATCGAGACGACGACGCAACGCAAACCCGGGACCGTTGAATGTGCCGCCGGGCAACGCCGGGACTTGCGACGTGCGCATCGCGGTGCCCACCACATTGGCGACCGGCAACTCAACGCCATGGCGTTTCAACAAGCGCGAACTCCACGCGCCTCCGGCACACACGACCGTCGTCGCGCGAACGAGACCGCGTTCCGTCCACACGCCGGCGATACGGCCAGCGCTGATGTCGAATCCTCGCGCGGCACATGTCTGCAACACATAGGCGCCCAGTCGTTTTGCCCCCTCGGCGATGGCTGGCGCGGCCTTGCTCGGTTCGGCCAACCCGTCCGTCGGCGACCAGAGGCCGCCCACCCACCGCGCCGTCCCCGTCGGAATGCGGGATTTAAGCTCCGCTGCCGAGAGAAGATCGAACGAATAGCCAATCGCCTTTGCGCCGACCGCCCACTTTTCCCATTTCGCAATGTCTGCCTCCGCCGTCGTTCCATACAGACTGCCCTGACGGCGGAAACCGAGGTCGCGACCGATCTCGTTTCCGATCTCCGACCACCGCGTCAAGCTGCGCATTGCCATGACCAATTCGTCATGCCTGCGATTTTGCTGACGCACCCATCCCCAGTTGCGCCCAGACTGCTCGGCGCCGATGAAGCCCTTTTCCACCAGCGCGACCGACACCCCCTGACGCGCCAACTCGTACGCGGCAGTGGTTCCAATGATGCCGCCGCCGACGATGACAACGTCCACATCGGTGGGCATCACGGGACTATCGCTGACTCTGTCGATTTGCAACATGGATATCGTGTTTGAAGTTCCGTTGTCCGCCGCCCTTTGCCTCAGGGCGACCCGTGTGCCGCATTCCCTTCCCTACGTTGCGCGATTCGGAATGGCATGCGGCGCGCTCGGCGATCGCCATCAGGCGTAACCCAGGATCGCTTTCGTCTCGAGGTACTCCTCGAACCCATGGATGCCGTATTCGCGACCGTTCCCCGAGCGCTTGTAGCCGCCAAACGGGGCATGGGCGTCCCACGCAGGATGGTTGATATGCACTTGCCCCGACCGGATACGCGCGGCAACCGCGCGCGCCTGCATCAGATCCTCGCTCTGGACGTGCGCACCCAGGCCGTACTTCGTATCGTTCGCGATCGCAATCGCCTCATCGACGGTGTCGTACGCCATGAGGCTCAGGACCGGCCCGAAAATCTCCTCCTGTGCGATGCGCATGTCGGCCGTCACGTCGGAGAAAATCGTCGGCCGAACAAAGTAACCGTGGCTCAAACCTGGCGGGAATCCGGGACCACCGCAGATGAGCCTTGCACCCTGCGCGATACCCACATCGATCATGGCCCGTACGCGGTGAAACTGTGCTTCGTTTGCAATCGGCCCGAGCGTTGTCTGCGCCGAACCAGGATCCCCCACGACCATCGACTCAACGGTGGCGCAAGCCATGCGTTCGACGTCGGCGAGACGATCGCGAGGGACAATCATTCGCGTGGGCGCACTGCACGACTGCCCTACGTTGCGAAACGCGGCCATGACGCCTAAGGCCACTACCCGCCCAAAATCGGCATCCGGTAGAAGAATGTTCGGTGACTTCCCTCCCAGCTCCAGTGTGACCCGCTTGACCGAGTCTGCCGCCGCCTTCGCCACGAGCGCGCCGGCCCGGTTGGAGCCGGTGATCGAGATCATGTCGACCTGCTCATGCGCCGCGAGGGCTTCGCCCACTTCCGGGCCACTGCCTTGCACAAGGTTGAATACCCCCGCCGGCACCCCGGCATCGTGAGCGATCTGCGCGAACATCTCGGCGTTCAGGGGCGATAACTCGCTGGGCTTGAGAATCACCGTACATCCTGCGGCAAGCGCGGGCCCCACCTTTGCCGTAATTTGATACAGCGGCCAGTTCCAGGGGGTGATCAACGCACAGACCCCGATGGGCTCACGTGCAACAGCCGTGTGCCCGTCAATCTTGAGAAAAGGGTAACCGGCCGCGATTTCGCTTGCCACACGAATATGCTCCGCGGCAAACGGGACGTGCGAGGCACGGGCGAACGATATCGCCGCCCCCATTTCCGACATGATCGTCTGTGCGAGCAGTTCCTTTCGGTCGAGAACGAGGCGATGCATTCGGTTCAGGATCTCGACGCGATCCGCCACCGGCGTATCGGACCATGGGACGAACGCCCTTCGGGCCGCGACGACCGCCTTGTCGACATCTTCCCCCGACCCGACCGCCAGCTGGCGAATCGCGAGGCCAGTCGCCGGGTTGACGACGGGCACTGTCCGAGGATTCGCCGGCGCCAACCACTCGCCATTGATGTACAGCGTGCGCGTGCTGTCCATTGCAACGTTGTCCATCGTGGTAGCTGTGCGAGTCATGATTCCGATCTCTCAAAAGCGGAAAGTGATCCAGATGGGCTCAAGATAAAGAAGCAAACGGGTGCGGTGTGTAACACGCGGTAAATTCGACATTAAATCCTTATTAATGGACGCACCATCCAGCCAGGATCGCGCACCGTCAGGATTTTGTCCTGTGTAATATCGAGGGAACATGACATTAATGGTGGCTTAATGATCGATCTGGACGATCTGCGCCTGTTCCGCGCCTTGGGCGCTTCGCGATCGCTTGCCGCCGCGGCGCGGCTGCTGAACCTGACGCCCCCCGCAGTCACCGTCCGCCTACAGCGCGTGGAGGAGCGGCTGGGTGTGCGCCTTGCGGTACGTGGCGCGAAAGGTATCTCGCTGACCGATGAAGGTCAGCGTTTCTTGCATGAGGCGTCTGAACTCCTTGAACGTATAGACGCAATTCCGTCCCGAGTGTCGGGCGAACCCGGCAGCCTCACCGGCAATCTGCGCATCGTTGCGCCGCTTGGCTTTGGTCGCGCGCACATTGCGCCCTTGGTACGCGAGCTTCATCGGGCACACCCAGGCCTTTCGATTTCACTGGTGCTCGCCGACAGTCCGCTCACCGCAGCGTCGGGCGCGGATGTCGTCATTTCCATTGGCAACGTCAAAGCGTCTTCCTGGGTGGGGCATTACCTGGCGCCCAATGAACGATATCTCTGCGCGTCTCCCGCGTTTGCGCGCCGCCTGCCGGCCGTCGTGCATCCGTCCGAGCTCGATCGGTATGAATGTCTATGTTTGCGCGAGAACGACGAAGACGCCACGCATTTGCGATTCATGCGTAACAACAATCCCGGAACGGGTGCAAGCAAGGCCGCCACCATTCGAATGACCGGCGCATTGTCGTCAAACGACGGCACGGTCATCAGCGATTGGGCGGTCGCCGGACTTGGCATGATGGAGCGGTCCGAGTGGGATGCCGCACGACTGATTGCCGCTGGAAAACTGGTTCGCCTACTGCCGGAATGGCGCTTGGCGCCCGCCCCCATCATGGCGCTTGTGCCAACGCGTCACGGACTTTCGAGCCGTCAGCGGGTGTTTCTCGAAACGGCGAAGCGCGCCTTCGACCCACCGCCGTGGCGTCGGTGACGTGCTGACAGCGACCATACATCCCGTGGTTCAGCGCACCTTGCACCAAAGTGGACCACGGGTGCCCCGGGGAAGGCCAGGCAAGTCCGGCACGACAGCGAATTGCGACCCGCCGGGACTGGAAAATCAACGACTATCGCAAGAATGACATCCCCCTCTTGCCTGGACATCCGGCATGGAGTAAAACGTCGATCCATCCATGTCAACCTAGCCTAGAACACCCACACCTATGGACCAACCCGCCAAGCTCAACGCCGATTCGCTGGGCATCGTCGAATCGGTGATCATGGGCATCGCCGGCACTGCGCCGGCCTACAGCGTCGAAATTACGACGTCGACCATCATCGGGACGGCCGGCACGCTTTCGCCGGCGAGCATTCTGGTGTGCGGGTTGATCATGTTTGGCATCGCTTACGCGTTCATCAACATGAACCGTGCCCTGGCCAGTGCCGGGACCTCCTATTCCTGGGTGAGCATGGTCTTCGGGCGCACGCTGGGCTTCTTTGCCGGCTGGGCGCTGCTGGTGCTGTGCTGCGTGTTCATGGTGTCGGCCATGATCCCGGCGGCCAATGCCACCCTGCTCATCTTTGATCGGCCCATGATGAATAACGTGCACTACGTGACGCTGATCGCAGCCGCGTGGCTCACGGTCGTCAGTGCAATCGTCGTCAAGGGCGTCAAGCTGACCAGCTACGTGCAGGTGGTGATGACCATCATCGAGGGCATCATCCTGCTGGTGATCATCGTCGCGAGCTTCTTCGTGTTCCCTCACGCGCAGCAGCACGCGTTCTCGTGGCATTGGTTTTCGCCCCTCGCGTTCACGCCCGCGCAGTTCGCCAGCGGTGCCCTGGTGGCGATCTTCTTCTTCTACGGCTGGGACGTGACCATGAACCTCAGCGAGGAGACGCGCGACTCGAACCGCATTCCCGGCCGGGCGGCGTTCTGGTCGATGGTGTTCCTGATGGTGTTCTTCCTCGTCTTCATCGTCATCGCCCTGCTGGGGCTGTCGGACGCCGAGATCCAGCACTACAACACCAATATCATCTTTGCCATCGCCGAGAAGCTGTTCGGGCCGACCTGGGGCTACGTCGCGATCATCGCGGTCTTGCTGAGCACGGTGGGAACGGTCGAGACGCAGATGTTGCAGTTCACGCGCACCCTCTTCGCCAAGAGCCGCGACGGGGCCCTCCACCATCGCTATGCGCGACTGCATCCGCGTTGGCAAACGCCCCATGTTGCGATCTTCTTCATCTGGATCATCGGGCTGGCGCTGCTGTTCATGTCGTCTTATCTGCCGACCATCAACGTCATTCTGCAGGATTCGATTACCGCGATCGGCTTCCAGATCTGCTTCTACCTTGGGCTGACCGGACTCGCCTGCGGCTGGTACTACCGCAAGGTGTTGACGCAGGGGCCGTGGGCCGCCGTGACACATGTCATCTGGCCGGTGGCAAGCGGGCTTTTCTTGTTCTTCATCGCGGTCTACAGCATTCCGACCTTCGATTGGGCCACCAATGTCGTCGGCATGGGCGGCATTCTCATCGGTATCGTTCCGCTGCTGCTGAACCGCAAAAAAATCTGGGTGGCCCGGCAAGGCTGAGCCGACTGACGCCCTGACATTGGCAGCACGGGGCTCAGGCTTTCCGTGCGGGCGGTGGAATTTGCGCGTCCCCTCCGCGCGGAGCCCTCCATCATGACAAATTCGTCATTTTGCCGTCATGGGATCGATGGCGACATCCAGATAATCTTGCCTCATACCGCAAGGTACCGACCGGGCCAAGACCGCGGTACCGACTGAGGGACATTGCGCCGTATGGCGTTGTCGAGACATTCGGATACGGATACATGCAAACCCATTTCGGCAGACGAACCTTCGTGAAGGGATTGGGGGCCGCCGGTCTTGCTGGCGGGCTTGGACTGTGGCGCCCACCCGTCTGGGCGATTTCGAGCCCGGGGCAGCCCCATGTGCTCGCGGGCACCCAGTTCGATCTCGATATTGGTCAGACCCCCATCAACGTGACCGGCCGGACACGAACCGCCACGCTGATCAACGGCACCCTGCCCGGCCCGATCCTGCGCTGGCGTGAAGGCGATGACGTCACCCTGCGCGTTGCGAACAAGCTTCACGCGCAGACCTCCATTCACTGGCACGGCATCCTGCTGCCAAGCAATATGGATGGGGTGCCGGGGCTGAGCTTCAACGGCATCGACCCGGGCGAAACGTTCACCTATCGCTTCAAGGTGAAGCAACACGGCACCTATTGGTACCACAGCCATTCGGCCATGCAGGAGCAGACGGGCGTGTACGGCCCCTTGATCATCGACGCGAAGGACCCCGAGCCGTTCAAATACGACCGGGATTACGTGGTCATGCTCTCCGACTGGACGGATGAGGACCCGCAGCGAGTCAAGGCAAAGCTCAAGAAGCAGTCCAATTACTACAACTTTCACCAGCGCACGATCACCGATTTCTTTCGCGACGTCAAAACCCAAGGGTGGCGCGCGACGATCGCCGATCGAAAGATGTGGGCCGAGATGCGCATGAGCCCGACCGACCTGGCGGACGTCAGCGCCTACACGTACACCTATTTGATGAATGGCCAGGCGCCCAACGGCAACTGGACGGGACTCTTTCGCCCGGGCGAGCGCATTCGCCTGCGCTTTATCAATGGGTCGGCCATGACCTATTTCGACGTGCGCATTCCCGGTCTGAAGATGACGGTCGTGGCTGCCGATGGTCAATACGTCAATCCGGTCAGCGTGGATGAGTTCCGGATCGCGGTCGCCGAAACGTACGATGTGATCGTCGAACCGGCAAATACATCGGCTTATACGATTTTTGCCCAGTCGATGGATCGAACCGGCTTTGCCCGAGGCACGCTGGCCGTGCGCGAAGGCATGGCGGCCGAGGTACCCTCCCCTGACCCGCGCCCGCTGCTCACGATGGACGACATGGGCATGGGTGGCATGGATCACGGCGCAATGCCCGGCATGGAGATGTCGAGCACGGGCGACGGGGCGATACAGACCATGGATGGCACGCCTGCCGCGGATCACAGCGCAATGCCGGGCATGGAGATGTCGAGCATGAGCGGTGAAACCCTGCAGACCATGAATGACACGCCTGCCACCGATCCAGGGGCAATGCCGGGCATGGACAGCATGTCGGGGTCGGCCACCAGCACAGCGGCGGGCATGTCTGCCATGGATCACGGCGCCATGTCGGGAATGGGCGCGATGGGGGCGATGCAATCGCATCCCGCAACGGAAAACGGGAATCCACTCGTCGATGCGCAAGCCATGAGCCCCGCGCCGCGACTCTCGGATCCGGGGATCGGGCTGCGCAACAACGGACGCCGCGTGCTGACCTATGCCGACCTCAAGAGCGCATTTCCCGATCCCGACGGACGCGAGCCGACGCGCACGATCGAACTGCACCTGACCGGCCACATGGAAAAGTTCGCCTGGTCGTTCGATGGCGTGAAGTTTTCGGACGCGAAGCCGATTCACCTCAAGTACGGCGAGCGGGTCAGGTTGGTGCTGGTCAACGACACCATGATGTCGCACCCGATCCATCTCCATGGCATGTGGAGCGATCTGGAGGACGAGGACGGAAAGTTCATGGTGCGCAAGCATACGATCGACATCGCTCCCGGGTCGAAGCGAAGCTATCGCGTCACGGCCGACGCTCTTGGCCGGTGGGCTTACCACTGCCACCTGCTTTTCCATATGGAGACGGGAATGTTTCGCGAAGTGCGCGTGGAAGAATGATGCGAGCGAATAGACGAATGTCATCGACGATCCCGCTGACGCTCAAGCGAACGGCTTTCGCCATAGGCGTCGCAACCGCCTTCGGACATGCCGTTCCTGCCCTTGCGCAGACGGCGGTCTCCCAGGCGCACATGCACGATCAGGCCGCATCGGGCGACGTGGAGATGCAACCCATGCAACCCGTCGCACCGACCTCAACGGCATCTCCGGTGCCGCCGCTCACGGACGCGGATCGCAACGCCGTATTCCATGGCGGGCACATGCACGATATGGGCGACGCGCAGATCAACTACCTGGTGCTGTTCGACAAACTGGAGTGGCAACACGCCGGCGGCGGCAACGCGTTGAATTGGGAAGGGACAGCCTGGGTGGGCGGCGATATCGACCGCTTATGGATCCGTTCCGAAGGCAAGCGGACGGAACACGGATTGGAGGACGCGGAGGTTCAGGCGCTTTGGGGCCATGCGATCAGTCCATGGTGGGATGTGGTCGGTGGCGTTCGCCACGACTTCAAGCCGGGACGGTCCCAGACGTGGGCCGCGTTAGGCCTGCAGGGACTCGCGCTGTACAACTTCGACGTGGAGGCAACCGCCTATGTCGGGCAGGCCGGACAGACCGCCGCCAGGCTGGAGGGCAAGTACGAGTTGCTGATTACCAACCGCCTGGTGCTTCAGCCGACTGCGGAAATCAATATCTACGGCAGGAACGATGCGAGCCGGGGCATCGGTGCGGGCCTGTCGTCCACCTCGCTCGGCTTGCGCCTGCGATATGAACTCGATCGCCAGTTCGCCCCTTATATCGGCGTGAACTGGGACCGAAGCTACGGAAATACGGCGCGTTTCGCAGAACAAGAGGGCCAGCGACGCAGCGAAGTGTCCTTTGTCGCTGGCGTTCGCGCCTGGTTCTGATGTCGATGTTCGTGCACTCGACGCACGACGTTCGTTCCCCTTTTTGTCCCCCCAATTACCCGCGGAGTTACCGATGAATCTTCGACACGTTGCCTCTCGTCTCGTGGTGATCGCCACCACGGCGGCCCTTGCCTCGGTCGCCTATGCGCATCCCAAGCTGTTGTCCTCGACGCCGCACGACAACGCCGAAGGCGCTTCCCCCGAAAAGATCGAGCTGCATTTTTCCGAGAACCTGATGACTCAATTTTCCGGCGCGGCGCTCGTCATGACGGGCATGCCTGGCATGTCCAGCCATGCGCCGATGCGCGTTGCCGCGAAGGTGTCGGGCAGCGACGATCCCAAGGTCATGGTCATCGCGCCGTCGCAACCCCTGCCGGCCGGCACCTATCGCGTCGATTGGCGCGCCATTTCTTCCGACACGCATCCGGTGACCGGGAAGCTCATGTTCACGGTGAAGTGATTGGCATGGATGGTTGGGTCAACATCGCGGTCCGGTTCGCGCTCTACCTGGATCTCATGCTGCTTTTTGGATTGCCGCTCTTCGGCCTTTACGCATTGCGGCGCCATGAACGACATTCCCCGTATTTCGTGAGGCCGCTGCGCGCGCTGCTCGCGACGCTGGTTGCCATCGGCGTTGCGTTGTCTGTTGGCGGCATGATCGTGATGGGCAAAGCCATGACCGGGGCGTCCGATTACACCTCGATCGGGGCGCACGCGATGTCGATGCTGATTTCCGGTACGGCCTTCGGGGCGGCGTGGCTGGTTCGCGTCGCCGCCCTGGGGGCATGTCTTGCTGCCTTGCTCGCCCTGGCACGCCGCCCTACGACCGCGCTTGCTGTGGCGACTGTCTCGGGTGGGATTGCGCTGATTACGCTTGCCTGGGGTGGCCACGGGGTGATGGACGAGGGAGACAAAGGCGTCCTCCACCTCACGTCCGACGTTTTCCACCTCGTTGCCGCCGCCGGATGGGTAGGCGCATTGACGGCCTTTGGGCTGCTACTGCGCGTCAATCATGCCACGCCGAAAGCGCGCATCGCGCTGTTGAGCCGAACGCTGAATAGTTTTGCGGTCGTCGGCGCCATGATCGTCGTGACGCTCGTCGCCACCGGACTGGTCAACTACGGCATGATCGTCGGTCCCACGTTGAGTGGTCTGTTCACCACCTCCTATGGACAGTTGCTCGTCGTGAAGCTGGCGCTCTTTGGCCTGATGCTTGGCCTCGCGGCCGCGAATCGCTACCATCTGGCGCCTTTGCTCGAGATCCGGGTACAAAGCGGGGATTACCAGGGGGCGATATACGCTCTGCGCCGAAGTCTCTTTATCGAAGCCAACGCGGCCACAGCAATTCTCGCCGTGGTCGCGGCGCTCGGCACGTTGAGCCCCGAATGAACGGGACGAAGGTCAGGCATGGGCGCCCGATGCCCAAGCCCGACATGGGATAATGCCTCGCTTGCGGCTGACGCGCACCCACTGCCCGTGCGGGATCGGCCGCGTGTCCGCCCATTTCTTATATGCGCATACTTATAGTCGAAGACGAGCCCAAAATGGCCACCTACCTCAGGAAAGGCCTGACGGAGGCAAGCTATACGGTCGACACAGCGAACAACGGCAAAGACGCCCTGTTCCTTGCGCTGCACGAAGATTTCGATCTGATCGTCCTTGACGTCATGCTCCCCGAACTGGATGGCTTCGAAGTGCTCAAGCGCCTGCGGATGCAAAAGCCCACGCCAGTGCTTCTGCTGACCGCGCGAGACACCGTGGATGACAAGGTGACCGGTCTGGAGCTGGGCGCCGACGACTACCTATCGAAGCCGTTCGCCTATGCCGAATTCCTGGCGCGGATCCGATCGCTCCTGAGACGTGCTCCGCGTAGCGTGCGAGACACACTGCTCATTGCAGATCTGGAGATCGACCTTATCAAGCGCCGTGTCCGCAGGGGGCAGTTGCGGGTCGAGCTCACGGCGCAGGAATTCTCTCTGCTCCAGTTGCTCGCTGAGCGCCAGGGCGAGGTTCTGACGCGAACGTTCATCACCTCGCAGATATGGGACATGAACTTCGACAGCGACACGAACGTCGTTGATGTCGCCGTCAAGCGGCTGCGAGCCAAGATCGACAGCACATTCGAGAACAAGCTGCTGCACACGGTTCGTGGTATGGGCTACGTACTCGAGGATCGTTCGTGAGCGTGGACGGCAGGCCCTACTCCCTGCTGCGTCGTCTCACGGTGGCGTTTTCGACGGTCGCCATTACCGTATTCGCCCTGGTGGGCACGTTCCTCTATGATTCGTTGGCAACGGAGCTGCAGCGGCGCGACGACATCGAAATTACCGGCAAGCTGAACCAGTTCCTCCAGCTCATTCGCGATCAGGGTTCGACGGCGGCGATACGGTCTAATCCCACGCTCTTCCACGAGGTGCTGCTGTCCCACCCCGGGGTTTATCTCGGCATCTTTGACGAGACGAACATGCCGCTGGTGGAACACTCGGACGCGGAGGCGGTGGACCTGTTGCCGATTGCGACGTCGCACCACGCGTTTGGCGTGGCCTATACGTGCGAGCCCGCCGGGATCGGCCTGTCGCGATGTATCTCCGGGCAGGAGGTGTTGCCAGGGGGCGACACGGTTCGCGTCTCGCTCGTGCGCACCGCGTCCGATCGCCGATCGCTCCTCGACAGATACCGCATTGACGTACTTCTCGCGATGGCCGCAGGGGCGGTGCTGGTCGGCATATTGGGGTATGCCGTTACCAGACGCGGGTTCCGGCCGATCAGGAGCATCGGTCGCCAGACCTCTCGTATCGAAGCGCATAACCTTGGCGAGCGACTCGACATTCGGGGCGCACCGCTGGAACTTCAGGACATCGCACTTTCCGTCAATCGGATGCTGGACCGGCTGGAACGTGCGTTTGTGAGACTTTCGCAATTCTCGTCCGATCTCGCGCACGACATGCGCACGCCACTTGCCAACGTCATCAGCTCGTCGCAAATCACGTTATCGCGCACGCGCACGATCGAAGAATATGAGGCGCTGATCGACTCCAACATCGAAGAATGCGAGCGGCTCCAACGCATGACCGAGAATATGCTGTTCCTCGCTCGCACCGACAATGCCACACAGCACTTGGCGCTCGGCATGCTCGATGCGCAAAGCGAACTGCGCAGGCTCGCGTCTTACTTTCAGGGGTTGGCGGAGGAGGCTGGCGTGGACATCGCGGTCGAGGCAGACGCCCGCATCTGGGCGGACGCGGGCATGTTTCGCCGTGCCGTGAGCAACCTTGTGTCAAACGCGCTGACGCATGCCGCTGCCGGCACCGCGATTACGCTTTGTGCACGTGAATCCACGCGCCAGACCATCGTCAGCGTGACGAACCACGGGGAGTGTATTGCCCCCGAGCATATCGAGAAAATCTTCGAGCGCTTCTATCGCGTCGATCCGTCTCGCCACGGATCTGCGAAAAACACGGGGCTCGGCCTGGCGATCGTCAAATCCATCGTGGAACTTCACCGCGGCAAGGTCGATGTCGTGAGCTCGGAGGGCAAAACCACCTTCATCTTGCTATTTCCGCGCCAACCGAGCGCATAGCGCCGCTCCCTCACCCTGTTACAAGACCACGGGCTTGTCGCTCAGCTCGTTCTTGCCGACGCCTTGTGCCGGGAAGTGTTGCCGCAGATGCTGATCAATGGACTCGACGCCGGCGATGACACCGGCTTCGTATTCGCCTTTCCGAAAAGCGGCTTCCATCTGCCGGCACACGGCGCTCCATTCTCGCGCCCCGACTTTTTGATGGATGCCGCGATCCGCCACGATCTCCACGCTGCGGTCCGCCAGTAGCAGGTAAATCAGAACGCCAGTGTTGTGTTCGGTATCCCATAGGCGCTGCTGGGAGAACACTTCGATGGCACGTTCGCGGGCGGTGAGCCCCTTGAGCAATCCGGCCCAGCTCAGCGCCCCCTCCACGACGAAGCAGAGTTGACCGATATGGCTGGCTTCGCCCGCCGAGATGGCCCGCTCGATCTCCTGCAGCGCCTTGCGCGGGAAGGTTTGTCCGACTTTCCAGTGCGTCATCAGCAGGTGTCGCCCCATGCGCCGAAAGTTTGGCATCACCATTTCCCCGAGGCGCCGCCGCCGCCGAATCCACCGCCGCCGCCACCGAAGCCGCCTCGCCCTGACCCGCCGAAGCCGCCCATGCCGCCGATCCCCCTGAAACCGAGATGGGAGCCGCCAAACATCGTAAAGAGAAGTGCGATCGCGCCAGCGAGCACACCCAGGACGACGGTGCCGGACAGAATCCAGCCGATGACGCCGACAATACCCCCCGTGGCGACGGCGCCGGGACCCCGACCGAGGATCGACCGAAGCACGCCACCCAGGACGAGCGTCAGCACAAGCATTACAGGCAGGAGGGAGCGCGCCGAGCCGCTTCCCTCATCGCTGGCGCGCTTCGGCGGCGGTAGCGGCTCGCCGATGACAACACTCATGATCCGTTCGACGCCAGCACTCACGCCGCCATAGAAGTCAGCTTGCTCGAAACGTGGAACGATGTCCTCGTTGATGATCCGGTTGCTGATGGCGTCGGTGAGCACGCCCTCGAGACCGTAGCCGACCTCGATGCGCACTCGCCGGTCATCCTTGGCGACAATCAGCAGTACACCGTCATCCGTGCCGTTGCGCCCGAGCTTCCATTGTTCGACGACGCGGATGGAGTACTGCGCAATGTCTTCGGATTGCGTGGTCGGTACCATCAACACCCCGATCTGACTGCCCTTTGCGGCCTCGAAAGCTTGCAGCTTTTCCTCCAGGGCGGCCGTCTGTTCGCGGGTCAATGTGCCGGTCAGGTCGGTGACTCGGGCGGTCAATGGGGGAATGGCAACCTCGGCGCTTGCCCCAAGGAACAGGCAAAGCAGCAGCGCCGGAAACAAGCCTTTGACGGCCAGAAGCCATTTCACGTTGACCTCCCGGGGACGAACCTATTCACTATCGCCGCTCCCCACCCTCTCACATTGACGCGTGTCAAACGTCGGCATCGCCATGACGGAGATGGCGAGCGCCTCGGGCGAGCCACCCCATGCGACATGCGCCGCGACAGGCGAGATCGGGGCTTGACCTCCGTCAAGCGGTGCGCTTGGCGCACTGCCTATGATGAATGTGACCGCAAGATAGAAGGATCCCATGGAAACACGCCAACAGTTTTCCCTTTGGTACGTGCTCGCGGCCGTCACGGCGATGCTGATCCTTCAGAGCGTCATTACCCCTTCGGACGTCGAGACGCTGCCGTACAGCGATTTCAAGGTGCTATTGAAGGCGGGCAAGCTCAATAACATTACGCTCGGCGAAGGCGCCATCACGGGGACGCTAAATGCCGATGGCATCGAGAATCTTCTCCCCAAACCCCAGGCTGACGCGATGCAGCGTCAGGGAAAGGGCGAGCATGCCTTTTCGACGATCCGCGTCAATGACCCCGCCTTGGTCCAGGAACTCGAAGCGGCAAAGGTGCGCTTCGTCGGGCAGGCCGACAACAAGTGGATCGGCGCAGTGCTGTCCTGGATTGTCCCCGCTGCGCTGTTCTTTGCCTTCTGGACCTTCCTCATCAAGCGCGTCGGCGGCGCCGCGGGGGGCGTGATGGAGATCGGAAAGAGCAAGGCCAAGGTCTACATGCAGCAGGAGACGGGCGTGACTTTCGCCGATGTCGCCGGCATCGACGAAGCGAAGGAAGAACTCGCCGAAATCGTCAACTTCCTGAAAGATCCCGACCGCTACCGGCGCCTGGGAGGCAAGATTCCCAAGGGGGTGTTGCTGCTTGGCGCCCCCGGCACCGGCAAGACACTTCTGGCCAAGGCGGTCGCGGGCGAGGCGGCTGTCCCGTTCTTCAGCATCAGTGGCTCGGAGTTCGTGGAGATGTTTGTCGGCGTCGGGGCGGCGCGCGTTCGTGACCTCTTCAATCAGGCCGAGACCAAGGCCCCCTGCATCATCTTCATCGATGAACTCGACGCGCTCGGCAAGACCCGTGCCCTGGGCACCTTTACCGGCAACGACGAACGCGAGCAGACGCTGAACCAGTTGTTGGTCGAGATGGATGGCTTCGATACCAACAAGGGCGTCATCATCATGGCTGCAACCAACCGGCCTGAGATTCTGGACCCGGCGCTGTTGCGCCCCGGGCGCTTTGACCGCCATGTCGCGCTGGACCGCCCCGACCTCAAAGGCCGCGAGCAAATTCTCAAGGTTCACGTCAGGCACGTCGTCCTCGCCCCCACCGTCGAGTTGACCGTGCTCGCGGCGCGTACGCCCGGCTTCGCTGGCGCCGAACTCGCCAACCTCGTCAACGAGGCCGCGCTGCTGGCCGCGCGCAAGGGCAAGGATGCCGTGGAAATGGTCGACTTCGACGATGCGCTGGACCGCATCGTCGGTGGCCTGGAAAAGAAGAATCGCGTGATGAATCCACAGGAGAAGGAGACCATCGCCTACCACGAAGCCGGTCACGCCATTGTGGCGGAAATGCGTCCCCATGCCGACCGCGTGTCGAAGGTGTCCATCATTCCACGTGGCGTGTCGGCGCTCGGCTATACCCAGCAGACACCGACTGAGGATCGCTATCTGCTCAAGCAAAGTGAACTGCTCGACCGGCTCGATGTACTGCTCGGCGGACGCGTGGCTGAACAGATTGTTTTCGGCGACGTGTCCACCGGGGCCCAGAACGATCTGCAGCGCGCGACGGATATTGCGCGCCAGATGATTACGCAGTTCGGCATGAGCGAGCCGCTTGGGCTGGCCACTTACGAGGACATGCCGAATCCGCTCTTCAACGGCATCGGCATGGTGCCGCATGAGCGCAGGTCGTGCAGCGAGGAAACCGCGCGACTGATCGACTCTGAGGTTCGGACGATTCTGGCGCAGTCCAGCGCGCGGGTGCGACAAACGCTTCAGGCCTGTCGCCCCAAGCTCGACGCGTTGGCTAAACGCCTCCTTGTCCAGGAAGTGGTAGGCCGCAGCGAGCTTGAGCTCCTGCTGTCCGAGAAGGTGACTCAGCTATCGCCCACGAGGCCGACAGTGCCCGTGGTGTCAGTGCAGCGCGAATCAGGGCAACCGCATGAAGACGAAGACACACGATCATCCTGACGAGACGGAAGTCAGTTCCGTCACGGCGGACGACTACGAGCGGGAACTGCGTTTGCTGCAAATTGAACTGGTCAAGCTGCAGCGGCACTTCCTCAGTCATGTAAACGAAAGAATCCTGGTGATCTTTGAAGGCCGGGACGCCTCCGGGAAGGACGGCACCATCAAACGGATCGTCGAACATCTGAGCCCTCGGGAGACAAGCGTGGTCGCGCTTGGAAAGCCCTCCGACCGCGAACGTGGCTCGTGGTACTTCCAGCGGTACGTTGCCGAACTTCCCGCCCCTGGCGAATTCACGCTGTTCAATCGCAGTTGGTACAACCGCGCAGGCGTCGAGCACGTCATGGGGTTTTGCACCAAGACGGAGCATGAAGAATTCATGTCGAGCGTCGGGGCCTTTGAAGGCATGCTGGTGCGCTCGGGAATACGCCTTATCAAGTATTACCTCGACATCACCAAGGACGAACAGCAACGGCGCATTGCGTCGCGGCGTCGGGACCCCCTCAAGCAGTGGAAGGTCAGTCCCATCGATGAACAAGCGGTAGCGCTGTGGAAGAAGTACAGCAAGGCGAGAAACGAGATGTTTTCCCGTACGAACGACGGGGTGCCGTGGAATGTGGTCAGGGCCGACGACAAGCGGCTCGCGCGCCTCAATGTCATCAAGGACCTGCTCGCGCGCATGCACTACGCCGGCAAGGACACGAAGCTGATTCGTCCGAATCCGGACATCGTGTTTCCTTATGCCGAGGAGCATCTGCTGAGCGGCGCGATCGCGAAGTAATGCGGCGCCAGTGACGAACGCACGCCATGCGATGCGGTGAAGATCGGCATTACCCGCGTGGATCATCTTCCGCCCGCTCCAAACGCTCGCCGTGGCGGAATAGCAACGTGCTCTGATCGACGTGGGCGTCCGCGCCCCCGGCAATTCAGTCTATGAGCGAAAACACCCGCAGACGTTTGGGTCACCTGTCGATAAAGTGTCGGCCAACTGACTTGCAAAGCGTCCGCCGTTCGTGGCGCGCCATCGCGATGCCGCGCTCCCAAAGTCAACCTCTTGTCCCCCACTGCCAGTCCTGGAGGTAGTCGTGCACCGTTTTACCCTGAACACCAAACTGTTGTTGGCCTTGGGCCTGATGTGGATCAGCCTGCTGGTCATTTGCGCCTGGGGCTCGATCAATACGCGTCAGACCATGTTCGCGGAGCGCGAACTCGGCCTCAAGAACGTCGTGGATTCCGCGACCAGCGTGATTAAAAGATATGCAGATGCTGCCGAAAAAGGCACGCTCACCAAAGCCGAAGCGCAGCGCGATGCGATCGCCGAAGTGCGCGCCATGCGCTTTGGCGACAGTGGCTATCTCTCCATTTCCGACACCCACGCGAATGTGGTGATGCATCCCATCAAGCCGGAATTGGATGGCAAGAACCTCTCCGACTTCAAAGATTCGTCGGGCCAATACGTGTTCCGGGAGATCTCCAACGTCGGCCGGGCCGGAGGGGGGTACTTCACTTACCAATGGCCGAAGCCTGGTCACGATAAGCCGGTTGGCAAGATCAGCCGTGTCGGATACTTCGCGCCGTGGGACTGGTGTATTACCGGCGGAGTCTACACCGACGACATCAACGACGCGTTTTACCGCTCTCTCGCCGAATGGGCCGGACTGCTGGTAGTGCTCGGCGCCATTGTCTCGGCGGCGATGTTGTTGATCATTCGCAACATCAAGAAGAGCCTGGGCGGCGAGCCGCACTACGCCGTCGAGATTGCCGGGCGCATCGCCCAGGGCGATCTCGCCATGACGATTGAGACGCAACCGGGCGACACCACCAGCCTGCTTGCCGCCATGCGCGCCATGCAGGAAAGCCTCTCGTCCACGGTCGACCGTATTCGCGGCGGTACCGAATCGATCACGTCGGCCGCACGCCAGATCGCCGCCGGCAACACCGATCTGTCGGCGCGCACCGAAGAACAGGCGGCGTCGTTGGAGGAAACGGCATCGTCCATGGAGCAACTCACCGCCACGGTCAAGCAGAATGCCGACAATGCGCGGCAGGCCAGCGCGCTGGCGGTGAATGCCTCGGAAATCGCAGAGCGCGGCGGAAATGTCGTCGGCCAGGTCGTCGGCACGATGCACGGCATCTCAGACAGTTCCGGCAAGGTCGTCGATATCATCAGCGTGATCGACGGTATCGCGTTCCAGACGAACATTCTCGCGCTGAACGCCGCAGTGGAAGCGGCGCGCGCCGGCGAGCAAGGCCGCGGCTTCGCCGTAGTGGCCGGCGAAGTCCGAACCCTGGCCCAACGCAGCGCTGCCGCCGCCAAGGAAATCAAGGCGTTGATCGAGAGTTCCGCTCAGCAAGTGCGCGAAGGCTCGGTGCTGGTCGGGCAAGCGGGCCAGACCATGACGGACATCGTCCAGGCGGTGAAGCGAGTCACCGACATCATGGGCGAGATCTCCGCCGCCTCCAGCGAGCAAAGCCGGGGCATCGAACAGGTCAACCGTGCCGTTACGCAGATGGATGAGGTAACGCAACAGAATGCCGCCCTGGTCGAAGAGGCTGCCGCCGCCGCCTCGTCCATGGAGGAGCAAGCAACGCGCCTGCAAGAGGCGGTAACCGAGTTCCAGATCGCGGCTGCACCCGCACCCGCAGCGCAGCGAATCACCGAGCGCCCCTATCTGGTCGGCGAAAAAAGGCTGGCAGCGTGAGGCCGGAGGTCGTCCAGGCAAGCTCGCCCTGCCACTACTCGAGTTTGAAACTCAGCTTTGCGGTGATTCGATAGTTGACGATCTTGCCGTCGGCCACCTCGGCCGAAAAGTCCTCGATGTAGATGGATTTGACATCGCGAAGGGACTTTTGGGCCGCGGCGACGGCTTTCACCGCGGCATCCTCCCAACTCTTGGGGGATTCGGCGAGCACTTCGATAACTTTGACGATATTTTTTGACATGACGGCTCTCGCAAAGGTGCATGGCAGCTCGTGGGATGTCTCCCGGCCAAGGTGCGCGACTGCCATGAGCCAAGCATGGTCGCTGGTGCATCTGCCGTGTTGACCGATGTCAAACGCATCCGCTCGCCGCTTCCCCGCCCAGCAACGCCAGCGACACGCACGCGCGTTATCCCGTCACCATCGGATGGCCCACCGTCTGGGCCAGCACCGGTATCTCATCTTCGTTGAGCGACATGGCGTTGGCCAGCATTCGATGATTCAACCAGCCACGCACGACGCACGCCAGTCCGGCTGACGCACAGTACAGCGACACGTTCTGCGCAATCGCGCCGACGGCGATGCCGGCGAACGAATCCCGTTGTGACTGAGGAAACGCGTCGGCGCGCGCGTGATTGACCACGTACACCAGATCAAGCGGCGCCCGACCGACAAAGTCCTGGTAGCCGGTGAGATTGCGCGCATCGACGGCATGCTTGAGGCGCAGTTGGTGCGACGCCGGGTCATAGCGATATACGCCCTCGGGCAGGGCGACGTACACGTCGATCTCGTTCACGCCGCGCGCCGACGGCGCAGTGCGCCCGCCGGTATCGGCGCGATTGACGCCGTCCGCCGCCCACAGCAGATCGCCGAGTTGCTGGCGGGAAAGCGCGGTCGGCGCAAAGTCTCGCACGCTCTTGCGACGTGCCAGCGACATCATCAAGCTGGCGCCGCCTTCGAGACTCGGCGGCGGCAGCGATATGAGCGGCAGCGACTCACTGGCGAGCGGAACAGGAGATGCATTGCGCACGACGGCGTACGCAGGAAGCTTGGCCTCATTCATCGTGGGAACCCTCGAAAGACCGATGGCGGGCGGTCATGCCCGGCTGCTTCGAGCATAGGCAGCCGATCTCGGTCGGCCTTGATACGGGTCAACGAGGGGCGAAGCCGCAGCAGGCTCCGGGCCACGGATCGCACCATTCGCGCGGTCAGTGTCGATCAGCAAAAGCATGCCGGGCGCCCTGCCGACGCCGGCAACACCGAAAGCACCTCGTCCGCACCCGGCTCAGGCCGGAAAATCGTCACGCCTTTGAGTCCGAATTGCCACGCACGATAGAGCAGATCTCCGACCCGCTCGCGCGACACCCCGCTGGGGACCAGCACCGTCTTCGAGATGCCGGCATCGATGAACGGTTGTATTGCCGCGACCATGCGCAGGTGATCGTCGCCGCTCACCTGACTGGCCGTGACGAAGTAGTCCGGCAATGCCGCCTGCTCGCCACACAAGGCACGGAAGCGTCGGTAGGCGTGATTCTCGATACGGTACGCGCGCGGTGCCTGATGCCGTAAGCGCAACTGACGCTGATACGCCAAGGCGAAGGCCGGCTCGATACCGCTTGAGCAGTTTCCGCCGAACGCCAGACTGACGCTGCCTGTGGGGGCTATCGACAGCAGATGGCTATTGCGCAGCCCATAACGCGCAATATCGGCGCGCACGGCATCCGGCAACGCCGACGCAAAGCATCCCGTCGACAGGATGCGCTCGCCGCCGAACAGCGGATACGCCCCGCGCTCGCGCGCCAATGCCGCCGACGCCGCATAAGCGTTGTCGCGCAGGCATCGCCCGATGGCGCTGGCAAGGTCCCTGCCCTGCGGCGCGTCGTAACGCACACGCATCATCGTCAGCGCATCGGCCAGCCCCGTGACGCCCACGCCGATCCTTCGCTTGCTTCGAGCTTCGTGTCCATGCTCCGGCAACGGCCATCGCGTGACGTCGATGGCGTTATCGAGCATTCTGACCTGGACATGGACGAGCCGTGCCAGCCCCGCAAAGTCGAACGCCGGCATTCCCCCCACGCCGAACGGATGCCTGACTCGCCGCGACAGATCGATCGGACCGAGCACGCAACTCCCCCACGCCGGGAGCGGCTGTTCACCGCATGGATTCGTCGCGGCAATCGATTCGATGTCGGCAAGGTCATTGGATTCGCGGATCGTGTCGATGAACAGCAAGCCCGGCTCGGCGCTTCCGTGCGCCGCGTCGACGATCCGCGCCCACAATTGCCGTGCGGGGACCCTGGCGTAGCACCAGTTGCCGTTATCGAGCAAATGCGCGCCCGCCGCCAGTCGTTGCCGATTGGGGGCCGCACGATGCTGAAGCCGCCACTCGGTATCGTGGGCAACGGCGTGCATGAACTCGGCAGTCGCCGCCACCGACACATTCAATGTCGCCCAGCGCCGGCGTCCGCGCTTGGCATTGATGAATTCGTCCAGATCGGGGTGATCGCAGCGCAACACCGCCATCTGCGCGCCGCCGCGCGTATCGGTCAAGGCCAACGATTGGCAAGCCAGATCGAACCGATCGATAACGTCGCAAACATCGCCCGTGCCATGATCCGACGCGCACACCAGTGCGTCGGCCGGCGCCACTGACGAGAAGTCGTACCCGACACCACCGCCCATGCGCAGGGTCGTCGTGGCCTGCGCGAGCGCACGCGCGATGTCGGTCTGACGCGCCACGGGCACGTCCGGACCGACGATCGGGTGCACGAAGCAGTTCACCATCGTGGCGTGTTTGCCGGTGCCCGCGTTGGCCATGATCCGGCCCGCGCCGATCGCGCCCCGCAGCATGTTGCCGTAGAACTGCCGTGCCGCATCGCGACGTCGATCCGGTGGCTCGGCCTCGGCCAGCGCACGCGCTACCCGTCGGAAGACATCGTCGCGCGTCGCCTCCCCCGGCGCAAGATAGCGATCCGCCAGCACCGCATCGCAGACCGTCGACGCCGAATCGTGAATGACCGGCATGGGGATGCGCCTGCGTCAGGATCGGTGCCAGCGTACGTGCAGTTCCGATTCGGCGTGCCGGTAGTCGAGATCCAGGCTTCCGCCATAGGCATGGTGAATCGCACTGCCGATATCGCGTGCAATATGCATGCCGGTCGTCGTGATCGCCGTACCGTCGTCGCCCGACGTGATCGCCATCACGCGCTCCATCGGATGTTCTCGATGCAGCCGCTGCGCGCGATGATTCACCAGACCGAGAATTTCCTGTCGATGTGCAGCCTCGAAGGTGCCGTCCAGTACCAGACGGGCTGCGGGCACGCCGTCGGCGCTGCGATGACAGGCCGAGCAAGTGACGGTGGCCGCGTCGGGCGGCACGGCGCGCCATTGCCAATGACCGCGGAGGTAGACGGCGTGACACATCGGGCAAGCCGCGAGTGCGGGAGCGGCCGAAGGTTGCTTGTAACTGTCGGGTACATGCTTGTCCGGAAAGTGATCCCAACTCGTGGGCCGGACCATGGCAGACCTAGCTCTGACTTTCATGGTGTGACTCCTTGAAACGCTGGCGCAGGCTCGTGCCGAATGCGCGTCCGCCACAGACGCCACCGGGAGATGCCAAGCGGTCGACATCAACGCGACACGCCATGCTCGCCCGCCAGATATAGATACAGTAAGCGGTTGCGCGCGCGACAACTTGGCCTGGATCAAATGGCGCAGCATCTCTCGCGACGCCTCGTCATGCGAGCGCCGAGGCCCCTCTCCCATGGACCATCGGCGAGCGCGGCGAGATCCGCGCCCTCAATGCGGCAAGGTCGTCGGCTCGTATCGATTGCGCGGATTCCACAACATCCACCCGTCGGTCCCCGCGGCGTCGGCCGCATCGATTTGGGCACGAATCTCGGCGGCGCCGAAATTGCGACGATCGAAAGCGTAGTCCCGAAACGCTTGCAGCCAGGGGCGGAAACGCACGCCGGGCAATCCGGTGCGGCGCATCGCCTGCGCGAGAGAGCGCGACACGATCTCGCCCGGATGGTCGATCGGTGGATCGGATCCCGGGAGTCCCCGGGTGAATCCCGACGGGTAGAGCATGGGGGACACGTAATCGACCTGTTCGCCGAGGGTTTCGAGCTGCTGCCCAATCGCCGTGTCGTTGAGGTTCCAGCAGACGTAGCCGAAGATATCGACCGACAGGTAGACGTTGTAGCGCAGCAGGCGCTCGCGCGCGGCGCTCAGGAATCCGGTGATGGCGCCGACCCGGTGTTCGGCGGTGTTGGTCTCGTGAAATTGCAGCCCTGGCGCGTCCGGGAATCTCAGGTAGTCGAATTGGATCTCGTCGAACCCCATGCGCGCCGCCTCCTCGGCGACGTCAAGATTGTGCGTCCATGCGGCGGAAATCGTCGGATCGATCCATCGGAGCTGTTCGCGGTCACGCCACACGTTACCCTCGGCATCGCGCACCGCCCACTCCGGATGGGCCCGCGCCAAAGGATCGTCCTTGAATACCACGATGCGGGCAATAAGGTACAAGCCGCGATCATGCAGCGATTTCACCAGTGCCGGCAGATCTTTTACCCGTGGCGCGTTCGCGGGCACATGCGCCTGCGCACCGATGCCTTCCCGCGCAGGACTGCGATACGGCGTCATGCCGCGATCGCCTTTGACATCGATGACAAGCGCGTTAATGGCGGTACGTTCGGGCAACGTCAGCACGGCATCGAGCAATACACGGCTCGCGATGCCGTACACGGAGAGATACACGGCTTTGGGCCGGATGCGCGTCATGGGAACGGTCGTGCGACCTCCCCCGCGAAGCGAGGCTTGTACTCTCGCATACCCCGGCGCGCGCACCGAGACGGCCATCGGCGCCCCCGCCGCCGTGTCGGGAAGCACGAGCTCGCCATCGCGGTTGCTTATCCAGGCGCGGCCCCCGCTCACGAGCGTCGCGCCCGCAATCGGCTCGCGGGTCGCGACATCGACGACGGTCGCTGCCACGGTGTCTGCCGTGGCCGGCGCCACGGGTTGCAGGCACAGGAGCGAAAGGCTCCAGACGATCCATCGGCTAATCATGATGCGTTTGTGCATTGCGCAACATGCCGCGCAGGCACGTCATGTCGCAGTGCTGCGTCATGAGGTATCGCGGCAACGCCATGGCATTCGACTGCGGCGTGACGGGTTTGGCATCGAGAGAGAACCCATTCGTGTAGCTCTCGTCGCGAGCCATGGCCTCTAATTCAGTATCGTAAATGCCAAACGGCCACGCCAGTAGACGAACGGACCGATGCAGTTCGCCCTCGATCCGACCGCGGGAACGGCGAAGCTGATCGTGCACGAAGCGCCGGTAAGCCGCAGGCGCCAGCCGCGCGCGCTCCGTCTTGAAATCGGGATGCCATTCGGTGTGAGACTCGATGTCGAAAGTCCCCGATTGCGCAAGCGCGCGCAACTGATCCCACGTCATGGCATACGACGCATTGGAGATGGCCGACGGGTAAACGAATAGTGTGACGGGCACCGAGCGCCCCTTCAACATCGGCCACAGCACCTCGTAGACGGACCGGTGGCCATCGTCCACGCTCAGGACGAGTGCGCGCGGCGGCAGGTTGTCCCGCCTGCCAGCATGCCAGGCGATGACGTCGGCCAGCGGTACCACCCGATAGCCGTTCTCCTCGAAAAAGCGCAGTTGCGACTCGAAGGTCTCCGTGCGCACCGTGGTCGAATCGGTGACGCGCTCCGCGAAGCGGTGATAGACGAGAATCAGGACGTCATGTTGCGCGGGGGCGGCATTCGTGATGCCAGCACACGTCAAGCCCATCAGCCCGCCGGCCAGAAGGGCAAGCGCGCGGCGGCGAGCGCCCCTGCGCACGCCGGTCACCTCGCGTGATCGATCGCGAAATGTTGCTCGTGGCGATGCTGACAAGCGGCACATCGCTTCGCCGTCGGATACGCCTTCAGCCGGGCATACGGAATACTCTGGCGGCAATCGATGCAGATGCCGTACTCGCCACGGCGTATGCGATCGCGTGCCGCTTCAATATCCGAGAGTTGTTGGCGAAAGCGATCGAGCATGGCATCTTGCACGCGTTCGGCGGCTTCCTCGTTCGCGAGGTCGGCGTCGTCGTGGGGCTCCGATGCCGAGCGTTCGCCGAGCGGCGATTCGGTGGTGGCCATCACGCTTTGAATGCGCTTTTCCTCCGTATCCATCAGCGTCTCCAACGCGCCAAGTCCCGGGTTTTTGAGGCTTTCCATCGTTGGTCTCCCATCAAAGGCGCAGGTCGGCATCCGACGGCGTACGCCGGCCTCGAGCGATCATGGGGGCCACCACCGCGCCCGCGACGGCCGCCAGCGCGGCGATGGATGCCGCGGCCGCTACGCTCTGCCAGGGATGGTCGTGCACGTAATGGTCAGTGGTTCGCGCCCATCCCGACACGCGCTGCTGGCTCGTTTTGCGCAGCGTATCGAGCTGTGAGCTCAGTTGCTGAAGCCTGGCAGTGAGTGCGGGACGCGCTTCATCGGACGCCGGATTGGCTTCGTCGGCAATATCACGCAGCAACGCCTTGATATCGGCAAGGAGGGCCTCGGCGTCGTTGACCAAGGTCTGACGGTGATTCATGAATTCAGTCCGAATGTCGTTCATTTCTCGCTCCCATCGAATTCGACAATGCGCCGCCGTTGTCGGCGCGGGCCAGGTTCACTATAGACATCTGCGCACGGCGTGCCATGACATGGCGCAAATCGGCGTGATCTTCGTGTCTGGGGTTCAGGGGAGACGACCGCCGGCCACGCCTACATCGTCTTTTTGAGCATGGTGCGCAGCCGGGACAGCGGGCGGGTGTTGAGGACGTCGGCCGCCTCGAGCCAGCCGCGTCTGGCCTGCATGAGGCCCAACGCCAGATGGTTGAAGTCGGCCGTGCGGTGCGCGTCCGAGGCAATGCTCACCCGCACACCGCTCGACTTCGCCAGCCGGCAGCCGGCGTCCCACAGGTCCAGCCGGCGCGGCTGTGCGTTGGCTTCCACGAAAGCACCGCGCTCGGCAAGCGCCTGGAAAACGCGTGCGGCGTCGAACCGGCAAGCGTCGCGCTCGCCGATCAAACGAGCAAAGGGATGTGCGAGGATACTGAAGTGCGGGTGGTCGATCGCCCGCAACAGCCGCGCCGTCTGCTTGTCAGTGGGTAAATCGAAATGGCTGTGAACCGCGCCAACGACCAGGTCGAGCCGCCCCAGCACAGCGTCGGGAAGATCGAGCGATCCGTCTTCCAGGATATCGACCTCGACGCCCTTGAGAATCCCCGGCAATCCGCCCTTTGCATTCAGCGCGTCAATAGCGTCCGACTGCGCGGCGAGACGGCTGGCGCTCAGCCCATGCGTGATGCCCAGACGCGGCGAGTGATCCGTGATGGCCAGGTACTGAAGCCCTTGACGGCCGGCCGCTACGGCCATGGCTTCGAGGCTGTCGACACCGTCGCTTTCGTTCGTGTGGACGTGAAGATCGCCCCGGATCTCGCGGGCTTCGACAAGGCGCGGCAAGGTGCCATCGCGCGCCGCCTCCAGTTCCCCTGTGTCCTCTCGCAACTCCGGCGCAATCCATGGCAGATCGAGCGCTTCGTAGATCGACGCCTCGTCGCGGCCAGCGATTTTTCGCCCTTGCCGGAACACACCATATTCGTTCAGTTTCAGCCCGCGTGCCTGCGCCATCTTGCGAAGCGCCACGTTGTGCGCCTTCGAACCGGTCAGATAAACGAGCGCCGCGCCATAACTCGACGCGGCCACCACCCTTAGGTCGACCTGCATGTCGTTCATCAGCACCGTGCTTGCCCGCGTGCTTCCGGCGGAGATCACCGATCGCGTCTGATCGTAGGCAAGGAACGCGTGAATCACGGCTTGAGGCCGGCCAGACGCCACAGCGATGTCGAGGTCCCCCACCGTATCCCTGCCCCGCCGGTAGCTGCCCGCGACCGCCATCGCCTGCGCGGTGCCGGTCTCGCGGAGATACGCCATGAGGGGATCGACGGCGCGCATCGCGATATCGAGGCTGAAGCGGCGGTGCCGGTCGAGCCGCGCCTGCACGGCGTCAAGCAGGCGCTGTTCCGTGCGCGGTCCGAATCCGGGCAGCGTACCAATGCGGTGTTCACGGGCTGCGGCGGCCAGATCCTCCATCGTATGCACGTCCAGGTCGTGCTCCAGCCTGTGTACACGACGCGGCCCCAGGCCCGGCAGACTGAGCAGCGATTGAATCTGTCCAGGCGTTTCGCGGCGCAGGCGCGTCAGCAGTTCGCTTGCGCCGGTCTCGGCGATCTCGCGCATCTTTCCCGCGAGATCGGCGCCGATGCCCGGCAGTGTAGTGAGGTCGATGCCGCGCGCCAGCAGGACACCGACGTCTTCGGCCAGCGCGCCGATCGACCTGGCCGCATTTCGGTAGGCCCGAACCCTGAACGGATTCGCGTTTTCGACGTCGAGGAGGTCGGCGATTTCGTCAAAGATCGCAACGATCCGGTCGTTGGTCACGCCCGCGCGCGGTACTACGGTGGCGGTAGCTTCCTTCGCGATGATTTCAGGCTTTTCGGAGGGTTCTCTCACGCCTTGACTCCGGCAGACATGCGACGCGACACGCAGGACACCCGGTAGTGCGCAGGCGATGCGTGGACAATCAGCGCGAACGCAAGCAGGCGACGACCTCGTCATCGCTGACTTGGGGAAATTTCCGGTAGAAGGCACCCACCGCGCTGAAATCGGCCGGTGTCTCCAGACAGATTACTTCGTCGGCATAGGGCGCGATGTCGCGCAAGGCATCTGGCGGGGCCACCGGCACCGCGCATATCAGTCGTGCCGGCCCAAGCTGTCGTACCGAATGCAACGCCGCGATGATCGATGCCCCCGTGGCGATGCCATCGTCCACGACAATCGCCAACCGGCCGTCGGCGCTCGTCCGCTGTCTTCCCGGCGTAAAGCGGGCCCGGCGACGCCGGAGGGTGTCGAGTTGCACCATTCGTTCGTGTTCGACATAGGCACTCTCGCCGCCCGCCAGCTTCGCGTATGGCGTCAGGTAGGTCCAGCCGCTCTCGTCCACGGCGCCGACCGCCAGTTCGGGATTGCCGGGGGCGCCCAACTTCCTCACCAGCACAATGTCCAGATCGCCGCCGAGGGCATCGGCCACGATGGCCCCAATCGGAACCCCACCGCGTGGCACGGCCAGGATCAACGGGTGCTTGCCCGAGTACGCGTTGAGGGCCTTGGCTAGCTGGCGTGCGGCATCGGCCCTGTCGATAAATGGCATTGACGTTCTCCTCGAACGGCGGCTGAGCGCCCCCATAAGATCATCCTAGTCATCGGGGGAGGCGCCGGTTTAGCCAAGGTCAAGCATTCCCGTCAGGCGTTCGCACGAAACGGTCTGCGTAAGGATTGCCTGACACGGGGCGTGCGTCTGCCTACAGAGATCTCAGCCGCACCTGCTTCCCCCCGGACGCGGCCGTCGCGATACTTGGTTTCAAGCCCCTACCCCAAAGACAAAACAAGCCACTTGAGGGCCACGCCAGACAGTGCGCGAGCGCGGGTAGGCACATGCAGGAAGACAACCGGAACATTGGGCGCATGAACGCGCGCAATCGGTGCATGCAGGCCAATGGCTGGCCGGGAGATGGCGATGTACGAATCACATTTTTTGGCAGACGCCGAGCGTCGCTTCGGTGCCGTCGATGCGTTTTCAACGGTTAGTGACGGCATGTCGAGCGAGCTGATCTCGCATCCCCCCGCCCAATGCGGCACGTGCGTATTGCGACACCTTTGTTTTGCGTCGAAGCTGAACGACCACGATGCAGCACGCCTGAAATCTGTCGTGCGTACCTGGCGGATGGTCCGGCAGGGGCATGCGCTTTACCGGACCGGCGATTCGTTCCACAGTCTCTACGCGGTCCGCTCGGGTTCGTTCAAGACCGTGGCGCAGCATTCGCTGGGGCGCCAATACGTGTCGGGATTTCATCTTCCCGGCGAACTGCTCGGCCTGGACGGCATCGTCGCCGAGTCACACCCCTGCGATGCCTTCGCCCTGGAAGATAGCGCCGTCTGTGTGATCCCATTCCAGCCCCTGGAGGTGCTGTGCCGCGCATTGACGCCGCTCCAACAGCATATTCACCGGCTCATGAGCGCCGAGATCGTCCGAGAGACGGCACAAATGGTGTTATTGGGCAGCATGAGTGCCGATCAGCGGGTCGCGACCTTCCTTCTGAATCTTTCGAACCGCTTCGAGCAGCGGGGGTACTCGCCGCGCGAGTTCACACTGCGCATGACGCGCGAAGACATCGGAAGCCATCTCGGCATGAAGCTCGAGACGGTCAGCCGGTCGCTATCGCGGTTTCAGCGCGGTGGGTTGATTCTCGTTGCGGGAAAGCGGATTACGCTTCTGGACCGCGAAGCGCTTGGCGCGTGCTGACGGCGCCGACATGACGGCCGCCGAACGTCCGACGCCTCGCCACGCGAGACCGATCACGTAGATCGTCAGAGGTTATCGCCCTCGTCGAAGAGATGATGGCGAAGCGCGTAGCGCACCAGTTGCATCTCATTGAGCATCTGCATTTTCTCCATGAGACGCATCTTGTAGGTGCTGACGGTCTTGGGGCTGACACACAGCGCATTGGCGATGGTGGTGAGCGGTTCGCCACGCACCAGGCGACGATAGACTTCCAGTTCGCGATTGGACAGGCGCCGATGCGGCACGTCGTCGCCATTTCCCTGGAAGATCGACGCCAACTTGCCCGCGATCGACTGGCTGACATAGGTGCCACCCACGGCCACATGATTGATGGCCGTGACCAGTTCGTCTGCTGCGCTTTCCTTGGTCAGGTATCCCGCTGCCCCCGCCTGGAAAGCACGCACGATGTACTGCTCCTCCGAGTGCATGGTAAGCACCAGTATGCGCAACGCCGGATGGGAATCCAGTAACAGCCGAATCAGTTCCAATCCGCTTCTTCCCGGCATCGACAGATCGAGCAGCAACACGTTGGGAGAGCAATCATCGACCATCAAGGGGATCGCAGCGCCGTCCGCAGCTTCGCCGACGACGTCAAACATGCCCGCCCCCTCCAGGATATGTTTGAGTCCATCTCTCACTACGGCGTGATCGTCCGCGATCATGATACGCGTCATGCCTTGCCTCCGAATTTGGTGGCAACCGCTTGCCTGAGAGGCTGCCCGGCAGAGCCTTCGATTCGCGTACCCAGCGACACCGGCGAGGCGGTGGCACGTTGCGGATAAACCGCATCCGTCCGATCTTGAGCTATTCAGTGACCTATACCCCCCCAATATGGGGCGGCAATCACCGAGCGCAAACCACCGCTCGGGATTCGCTTTTGCAACGGTTTGCGAGCGCACTTCCGTCCCGCAGTTGTTCTTCTATTAACTAAAGCGCATTTCTCTCAGCTTTCAAGAGATATTACCGTCGAGGTGCGACCGACGTATCAGCCGAAAAGATGAGAGGAATCCCTCCAAACAAAAAATGGGAGGCACGATCCGGCGTTATGGCATCGGGTAAGTACCCCCATCGGGCAGTTCGTCCCGGTACGCGGGAGAATCGCAGCGGGATGCCGTTTTTTGGGGTGCTTGCGGCGTCGATGCGGTCCCGCGCAACGTATTCAAGACGCTGCATCGTGACGAATTGACTTGGGTCATGGCGCCTCTCGTGCACAGGCTTATAAATGGCGAATACAGACACGGTCGTCAATCCCTCCAGATCGTGCCAGCGATCCCAAGTGCTTAAGAGGTACTCATGTCTACGCAGCGACAACATTACAAGGCATTCCTTATCGAGGCTCACGCGCAGCTTGTCGGTTGCGGCGGATATGCCATACCGAGCCAGGACCGGCGCTATTTGCCTGTGGCGATCGTGCGCGGCGCAACGGCAAAGCACGACGGCCCTCTGTCGGATGACGCGCCGACCGAAGGCGTTGTGATACAGATCACATTGAACGAGCGGTTGGACGCAGACCCCTATCGCGCGCTCCGATGCGCGATCGATTATGCGTGTCAGGTGATCGACGGGCTGCGGTCGCCCGAATTTGAAGATATGCCGCGCGGCGTCGCGTTCATCCCGCTTCCGCAAACGCTGCACTAGTCCGCCTCGCGAGGGTACCTGAGCGGCACCCTCACATGCCGCCTGTGCGGCTTACTGAATGGTCAACTCCCGCTGGCCGGCATCGGCCCGCTTTGGCAGCACCAGTTCCAGCACTCCGTCGCGATAGTTCGCGACGGCCTTGTCCCGGTCCACTGCCTGTGACAACGAGAAGCTGCGATACATATCGCCTTCATACCGTTCCCGATGCACGAAGTTGCCCTTGTCCTTCGTTTCCGTGGTGTTGCTGAGGTGCGCGCTGATGGACACCTGGTTGCCGTCGAGCGCGACCTTGATGTTTTCCTTGCTCACACCAGGTATATCGGCGCGTACGGTAAATTGCTTGTCGTCCTCTTCGACATCGAGCTTGATTTGCATACGCTTCGAACTCTCCAGCGCAAGCGGACGCCAGAACGCGTTACGAATGAGGTTCTCGAACGGCTCGTCGAGACTCAGAGGATCGAATCGGGTGAGGTTTGCCATGACTGACTCCGTGGGATAAGGGGCGCGGTGCGCCCAGGGGGCTGCGATCCATGTCGCACGTTGTCTAATCTAGATCGCGAGCGCGCCGACGAATTGACTGACATCAAGAGAAACCTTGGCGTCGATCATGAAATCGACGGCACGAAGGCATAACCGAGCCAGAGGGCAGCAATCACCAGCACGATGCCGGGAACGACGAGCTTCGCGAAACGTGGCCCCCCGGATACGAACGCGGCAATCCCCTTGACCATGGCGTTTGTCGAGGCCCCGGCCAGTATCGGAAGGCCAACGTCCGTGACGCTGAGCCGGCCCTGTTCGGCCAGCGCGGCCGCACTGGCCGCGATGGAATGCGCGTCCGCCAAGCCGCCCACCAAGGCGACCGCCAGCAAGCCCGATTTCCCGAACCAATGCGAGAGTGCCCCCGAAGCGAACATGGCGACGGACACACTCAGGGTCAGCACCAACGCGGACTTCAAATCGATGGCGGTTCCAATGTGGACCATTGGCGGCGTGGCGCACCGGTTCGCGCGCCAAAGCGCCCAAAGTCCGTACGACAGCGCGGCAACGGCGCCGGCGCCGAGCGGCAACGCAAGATGGAGCAACACAGTCGGGAAGACCGTGCCAATCACAATGGCCAACTGCACCATGGTCGAGACGCTGGAGAGCGCGGCGCCCGCGACGGCGGGCAGCAACAAGGCCGGGTTTTGCCTGGCCTGCAGGCCCATCGCGCTGATCGTGGCGATGCTCGACGCGAACCCGGAAGCGAACCCCGTGACCGGCAATCCCGCGTTCGGCCCAAGCGCGCGTTGGGCAAAATGACCGATCACGGCAATGGAGAGCATGACGACGGTGAAGCGCCATATCGTGGACGGATTGACCGAGTCGAAGACATCGATAGGCCGATTCGGCAGGATAGGCAGAATCACGAGGGCAGCCACCGCGAGCAGAAGCACGTCCTGCAACTCGGCTTCCGTCACGACGCGCGTCACGAGCCGATGCAAGTGAAAGCGCACCTGCATCACGCTCGCGACGGCCACGGCGATGGCGATCGTCAAGGCGGGGTGGCGTTGCGCCATCGCACCGAGCAGCAACGTCAGGATCAGCGAGATCTCGGTCGTGATCCCTGGATCGTCGTGGGGACGTAGATAGGCGGCGATCAACACCGCGCTGAGCGCCAGCACCACCGCAGCCAGGAGCCAAACGCCCCCCAGTGCCAAGGCCGCTGCCCCCAGAACGGCTGTCAGCGCAAACGTCCGGATGCCTGCCGCCGACCGCTCGTGGGTCGCACCCTTGCGCCGCTCGCGTTCGGCACCGATGAGCACGCCAATCGCCAGCGCGGTTGCATACGGCAGAATTTCGAGCATGGATTCGGTCATCGCGCGCCCGTATATTTCGTTCTGTGCACGGTATAGCATAAGCGATGGGGCGCGTCGGCGCCGCGTCGTGGCGTGCGATGTTGATCGAACGCAATGGCGCTGCCCGTGTACCGTCTATGCTATTAACGATTCATCGATAAGGATCGCCCTGCCCGGCGACTTCGACCATGGAACCTGTCTCCCAACTGCTGTCGCCCCATGGCTTTCCCAAGCCGTTCCGGCGGATCCTCGTTGCCGTCGATCCGAGCGGCGCGTCGCTGAACGCCATCCCGTATGCCGCCCATTTCTGTTCGCCGGACACGCAAGCGCTGGTCTTGGGATTCTTCGAGGATCCCGAGGCGTACCTGACGCCTCACTCCCGTACGCCGGCCGATGTCAGCGCCGCGTTCGACGAACTCCGCCGCGACGAACTCGTGGCCCTGGAGGGCGCACAGGCGGTATTGCAACGTACTGGCGCACAGGTGCACAAGCGTCTGCTGGGGCCGGCGCTGGGCAATCGCGAAAT
Organism: Pandoraea cepalis; assembly: GCF_902459665.1. Taxonomy (GTDB): domain Bacteria; phylum Pseudomonadota; class Gammaproteobacteria; order Burkholderiales; family Burkholderiaceae; genus Pandoraea; species Pandoraea cepalis. The sequence goes on from NZ_CABPSL010000026.1 coordinate 46,344, forward strand.
CTCGGCGGGCATTGCCCGAGTGGCCGATGAATGGAATGCCGACCTGGTCGTCGTCGGCGCCGAACCCGCCGCCGGTATTGCCGCCCTGCTGGGCACCAGGGTCTCTGCCGAACTGGCCGAGCACACGCACCGCGCCATTCTCATGATTCCCAAAAAAGCGACCGAATCGTCGCTGCACCACGCGCGCCGGATCCTGTTTGCGGTCGACGGTAGCGAGGCATCGCTGCATGCCGTTCGCGTGGGGATGCAGGTGGCCCCGCCGCATTCGAGCCTGCTGGCTATTTATGTCGAGGACCGAGGGGTCGACGTGTCCGAATTGGAGGAATCCCTTCTCTCGTCGGCGCCCAACGTTCCCCGCGCTGCAAACGCGCTCAAACAAGCCTCGGCGATCATGACCGAACTGGGTGCCAAAGCCAACATCGAGAGCCGCGTGTCGCACACGCGCCTGACGGAAGACGTGGCCACCGCCCTACTCCGGGAAGCGCAGGAATGGGACGCGGACCTCGTCGTCGTGGGCGCGCAGGATCGTCACGGGTTGCGCTCATGGTTCAACGGTCATGAGAACGAGCGGGTTGCCCGCGCGATCGATCGCCCGTTGCTGGTCGTCAATCAGGCGGGCTGACGCGTCGGGGACGAGACCCGCGTGCGCCCCGGGGCCTGATGGCACCGCCGCACGCCGCAGACGCGCTATGGCGCGGGCGACTTGATGATGAGCACTGGCCGGTCGGCACGCTGCAGCATGCGGTTGGCCTCGCTACCGAGCGTGAGGCGCGCGAGGCCGCGGCGGCCGTGCGAGCCGGTGACCACGAGATCGGCGCCCACGCGCCGAACCTCCGTCAGCAACCGATCGGCGATGTGCATATGGCTGTCCATCAACGGTAGCGTCGCGAAATCGGCTGCAACGCCCTCGCGCGCCAGAATGTCCAATGCCGCTTCCCGAACGGCCAGCGTCTCGGCATTGAGCGCGTTCTGCATGTCGGCCACCGACGGCAACGCTGCCGCCATCAAGGGGAAGTAGAGTGCCGGGTCGACTTCGACGTAAGCGACGCGAAGGCTCGCCCCGAGCGCCTTGGCGAGCCTCGCGGCGTGGATCAGCGCAGTTTCCGAGGGCGGACTGGCATCGAAAGCCACCAGTATGTTGCGGTACATGATTTCTTCCCCTTGTTTTGCATTCCCTCAACCACCGACGCCACGGCCACTCGCGCTATTCGCAGCGACGTTTCGATGGAACGGTAACGATATCGGCATGACCAAACCCGCGGCTGTAGTCGAGCACCTGAAGCGCCCAGCATTCAAGCTTCACAATGGTGGAGCGGCTCGAACCGTGTTCGGGAACGCGTGTCCACGCGTCTGGAAAACGCTCATCGAGCAGTCGCATCGCCAGTACACGCTCGGACGATTCGTCCGGCAAAATTTCGGCAAAGGCGTGGCCCGATAGCGCCTTGATGTCCGGCCATCCGACATAGGGCTTGTAAAGACAGAACGAGACCTGCGCGGCGCGCTCGATATTCGCCATCTTGCGGCTATCGCGTCCGGTGGCGAAATAGATGTCGAGTCCGTGATGGACGAAACAAACGACATCGGACTGCGTGTTCCCGTCCGCCATGAGCGTCGCGAGCGACAACTCCCGGCACGAATCCAGCACGTCCAGAATGACGGCCTCCAGGTCTGCGTTCATGAGGCTTCTCCTGCGTCTATCGCGTCCGCGTTGCGAGTGCCGCCCCGTGGGCATCACCCGGCGCGCTTACTCAACCGTTAGCCGATCCACGACGGCACATACGCCATGCGTGGTCATGGCCGCGCCCCGGATGGCTTCCTTTTCCGCCAGCGAATGGACCGTGCCGGTCAGCAGCACCTCGCCATTGCCCAGAACGGATATGTCTAGGTGGCGCGCCTCGCGCTGCGCCTGACGTGCCAGCGCGGCGGCGATATGCCCGACAATCTCCGTCCGATGGGGCCCACTGAGCACCTTGATGTCGTTGATGACGCCCTTCACGCCTCGCAACGTACGAACGGCACTCTCGGCCAACACGCGCTGCGTGTAGGTTTCGACGTCGCCCGCCAGGGACACCCAGCCGTTCTCGACCTTGACGTGCATGCCATCGTCCGGCAGGCCGGCGTGCCACTTCAGCACGGCAAGCGCGGCTCTTGCGATATCGGCATCGGTATGACGATCCTTCGACATGGGCACGACTTCCAGTCCAATCACAATCGCGCGCGCCCCCGCGACCTTCGCCGCGACGCGCTCGGCCTCGCACTTTTCAAAGAAACTCGCGACCTCGCCCGAGAGCGTGACAATGCCGTCGCGCACCTCGACGCCAATCTCGCTGGCGTGAACGTTAGTGTCGCGCGCGAGCTCGTCCATCACGTCGCGTTGCAGTTGAGTATCTGTCTTCATGGGGTACTCCGTGCCACAGAATAGGGATGGCGCCATCGCCAATGTCGCTGACAGTTGCGGGTATCGCGCCGTGTTCTTCCACCTTAGCGCCTCAGCAGGCGCATTGCCGGCTTCTCTCGGCAGCGCTTGACCGACATCAACGTCACGCAGGGCGTCACCCACCGCACGCAAGCCGCGCGAGCTTGATTCGCATCAACCCGATGGCGGGAATCTCGCCGCCGAGCGGGCTGTCCGCGCTATAACAAAACATGCCTGCGTGGTAATCCGACTTGTCGCAGGCGAATGCGCGGGTCACCCATGCGAGGAGGAGCGAAATGAGCTTACGGAGAATTTGTGTCCATATAGACGACACCGCGACGAGTGCGGCACGGCTGCGCTTCAGCGGGCTGCTTGCCCGTCACCATGACGCCAGTCTCGCAGGAATCTACGTGCCCCACCGCCCGGGCGCGGTGCATTCAGGACAACGCGAATCGTCTGGAGACCACTACCGGACGGAGGGGCGTGCTCAGACGGCGTTGCACGCGGCCGAAAAGTTGTTCCAGGAGGTTTGTGCCGAACACGATATCGCCGGAGACTGGCATGCGCCGTTCGGCGCGCCGACGACCATCCTGTCGAACTTTGCCAAAGGCACCGACCTTTGCATCGTCGGTCAACCCGATGCGCCGGGTGGGGTCGCCGCCCTCGGTGTGGACGGCATCGGCGACGTCGTCGTCTCGGCGGGCGTACCGGTGCTGGGACTCCCGCACAACGTGACCCTACCGCAGGAAATCCGGCGCATCGTGATCGCCTGGAATGGCTCGCGTGAAGCCAGACGTGCGATCGGCGACGCCTGGCAACTGCTCGGGCGCGCGCAGGACATCTTCGTCGTCGGGATCAACCGCTCCCCGGCGGGCGACGATCCGTCACTCAACGAGATCGTGCACCTGCTGGAGAAACACGGATTGCGCGCGAAGCCGGTGTCGATCCGACAGGACACCGAAGCCAGCGATGGTGTTCAGTTGTTGGCCGTGACCGAGGAATACGAAGCGGACTTGCTGGTCATGGGCGCCTACGGACACGGTCCGACGCGTGAACTCGTGTTCGGTGGCGCAACACGCACGGTGCTCAAGCACATGTCCACGCCGGTGCTGCTGTCCCACTGACGTGATTCGGCACTGCAGTCGTCGGCGCGCCAGCGCTGTCGGCTGCGGTGATCTCCCGCCGACTACATCAGCAGCATCGCCACAGCCGCCGCGCCCATTACTCCGGTAGCCATCCAGCCCAAGGCAAGAATGGGCCAGCTCGCCGTGAATTGGCCCATCACCGATTTCCTCGAGGCGAGCAGTAGTACAACGACCATCAGCGGCACCGCCACGACACCATTGATGACGGCACTCCAGAACAACGCCTTCATCGGGCTGATCGGCGAATACTGGATGCCGGTGGCAGCGAGCATGCTGAGCGCGATAATGCCGTAGAAGCCGTGCGCCGCACTGGGCTTGCGCTCGAGCCCCTCCTTCCAGTGCATGGCTTCCGCCATCGCATAGGCACCGGACCCTGCCAGCACCGGCACCCCGATCAGACCCACGCTCACGATGCCGACACTGAACAGCGCATACGCCAGGTCGCCGGCCAGCGGCCGCAACGCACTGGCTGCCTGCGCCGCGGTGTCGACGCTCCGAATGCCGCTCGCGTGGAGCGTAACGGCAGTCGCCAGGATTACGAAATAGGCGGTGATGTCCGAGTAAAACATTCCTGTCCAGGTGTCCCATCCGATTCGCCGAAGCTCGCCGCTGGCAGCAACGGCGGCCACGTTGTCGTCCTTCAGCGGCAACGCCGTGGGGTCTCGTTCCATCTCCTCCACCTCCTCCGAGGTCTGCCAGAAGAAGAGATAGGGGCTGATGGTCGTGCCGAACACCCCGACAATGACGGCCGCGCTGGCCGAGTCGATGGTGAGATCGGGCCACAGCGTACGCATGGCCACTTGTCGCCACGGCACATGCACCGTCAGCAGGACGGCGGCGTAGGCGAGCAGCGACACGGTCAGCCATTTCAGGAAGACAACGTAGCGGTGGTAAGGCACGAAGACCTGCAGGAGCAGCGAGCCGAGCGCAAAGCCGATGGTCATCCAATGTCGATCGATGCCGCTGGTCAGCTCCGCCACTTCGCCCATCGCGGCCAGATCGGCCGCAATATTGAGCGTATTGGCAAAGAGGAGCAGGACGATCACGCCGCGCAGGACGATCGGCGGAAATGCCATCTCGATATTGGCGGCAAGCCCTTTGCCCGTGACGCGACCGATGCGCGCGCAGATCAACTGCATGGCCGCCATCAAGGGGAACGCGAGCGGCATGGTCCATAACATGTTAAGCCCATACTGCGCGCCCGCCTGGGTGTAGGTGACGACACCGCTCGGATCGTCGTCCGCGACGCCCGTGATCAGCCCAGGGCCCACGCGCCTGAGCGGATGCTCGCTCAGCCGTTTGCGCAGCCCCTGAAGCCACATCGATGACCGCTCACCCTGCGTTTCCAGCCCCATTCCCGCCCTCGCGACTCAAGACGTCTCGCGCGCCAGCCCTTGGCGCGCACTCGTGATTTCGGGCAACGTCACACTTACGAAGCCACCGATTCCAGGGCGCGCCTTGGCGCGTGGGCTTGCGAGGGGCCTCGGCCCACGCGCAGCAGGATCTGCGGATGGTCCCCGCTGCCTGTCATGGCACCGATGGCCGAGCGCAATGTCTCGACTTCGATCGGCTGGTTGAGGAACGACGCATCAAACCCCTGGGCCGTGAGCGTCAGTAACACCCGCTGCATGGCCTGCCCGGCCAACAACCAGTTTTCAGGGCCGTCCGAGCGCGTTGCCAGGCAGACGAGCAAGGGCGAACCCTCCACAAGACGGCGGTGGCTTGCCGCCAAACCGCCGCCGACGTCAAATGTACGCACGACGGTGGCCAGGATCGGAGAAGCGAAGTCGAGCAGGCTTGCCGCACTTGCCGAGTAGCTTGCCATGCCGTCATCGCGCCGCGCGGCATTGATCCACAATGCCAGTTCGCGGCGAAAGCGCGGATCTCCCAGTTGGATTCGATCCGCCTGATCGATCAGGTCGGCCAGTCGCAAGCGCTCTGCGTCGTTCGCTGTCGGGGCGAGTTGGGCGCCTTCCGCCTCGGCCGCCGCCTGTAGCGACGCGATCGTCGCTTGCGGCACCGGCGCCGGGTCGAAGGCTTGCCGATTGGTCACCCGATTCGGGATGGCGGCGAACAGCGTAGCGATCTGCCCGTCCACGAAGCCCTCGTCCGAGATTTGCACGCTGGCGAGTACGTCCGGCTCGGCGCTCGACGGCATGATGCGGATCACATACGGGCAGCGGAAGTGGCTGAGGGCGACGCGCAGATTGAACAAGGCCGCCCCGCAACTGATAGCCAACTCGCGGTCATAGGTGTCGCTGACCGGCAACGCCCGGGTGCGGTCGGCACACAACAGGACCGTGTCGTCGCTGATCACGAAGCGCCACGGCTGCGTGTTATGCGTGGAGGGCGCGAGGATGGCGTATTGCAGGCAGAATCTCAGCCGCTCGGCGGCCGTCGCAGTCCTGGCGAACGCCTGATCGTCGACGGTCCACGCCTGGAGTAAGTTGTCCTTGGATCGGGGCACGAAAACCTCCTTCGGTCTAGGGCGCGACAACACGGGTACCGCGACGTGACATCGGCCTGGCAGGCGCTTGGTGAGCGAGATTATTGCGCTTGTCGAGCGTTTCAAGCGTATTGATCGTATTGCCTGAAGTCTGATGCAACGGGCGCGCTTGCGCATTGACGAACGTCAATGGACAGCTGCGCCGCCCGCGAGGGGCCGCGGGCTTATCCGCGGAAAATGTCGAACGGTTCGATCCGCAATACTTTGCGAATGCCGATATAGCTGGAAATCGCCGCGATCAGCAACACCATCGTGAAGGAGAACGCGAGATTCCAGAACGTGGTGATGGCGGCGTAGTTTGGCAACGTGCGCTTGGCAAGGGTAATCACCAGCGTGACCAGGCCCACGCCGATGCCATAACCCGTCAACGCGGTAAATGCGGCCATGAACAGAATCATCTTCACCAGTTCGCTGCCTTTTGCGCCGATCGCTTTCAGCGCGCCGAATTTGTCCAGGTTTTCGAGCACGAACGAATAGAACGTCTGGCCCGAAATGGAGACCCCAACGATGAAACTGATGATGGTCATGAGCAGAATATTGGTGCCGATGCCCGTCTGGTAGGTATAGAAATTCGCAACGCGCTGATTGAACTCATTCTTGGTGAGCGCGATGTAACCGAGCTGCGCCACCTGTCGCTTGATGGCCGGAATCGCCGCCGGCGACTTCGGCCGCACCAGAATGTAAGAGAGGGTGAACCGTGTCCCCGGAATGTACTCGACGGCCCTGCTGTAGGTGGTATAGAGCGTTGGCACGCCGTTTAACCCGTTCGCGGACACATTCGCCAAGCCCACGACAACGCCGCGAAAGTCGTTGATTTCGAACGTGGTTCCGATCGTGGGATGCTCCAGCTTGGCGATTTCGGGATCGTCGACGACCAGAAACGCGTTGTCGGCATAGATGTCGAGGATGTCCCCCTTTTCCATATGCGGGCGGCCAAACAGACTCGCATCGTCGAGGCCGACCACGCTCACCGATTGGTAGACGCCGCTGGCCAGCCTGACCTGCGCGCCGCCGACATACAACGGCGCGGCATACTGGACACCGTCCATGCTCAGTACCGCGTCCAGCAGGAAATTGGGCAGCGGAAAGGCGGCGTTCGGTGTATTGACCGCGGGATCGATGACCCACATCTCGGCGCCGATATTCGTGATGATCGAATGGGCGCGGTTCAGGATGCCCGCAAACATCGCCGTCATCTGTGTCATCAGGAAGACCGCGAACACGATGCCGACCAGCAAGGCCGAGAACTTGGCCTTATCGTTGACGAGCAACCGGAAGCCGATGCGCATAATGCCGGTGGATTGCATGTTCACCCTCCCCGGGTATCGGAGGCGTCCATCATTGCTGCCCAATGAAGACGTCAACGAGAAGTCCCGGATAAATCCTCGGCAAGTCTGCCGTCTTGAACCTGAAAATGACGGGCAGGACACGCAGATCGACCTTTTCCCGGCGCTGGTTGGCCAACTCGATTTTGGGCGATATGAGCGGCTGTACCCGAACGAACTCCAGCGGCACCTTGAGATCGGTGCCTCGCACGGAGAGTTGCGCACGCATATGGCCGGCAGCCGGGAGCCGCGACACCAGGATTTCATCGATGTAACAACGTACCGCCAGATAGTCTTGGGGCCCGCCCATGACAATCAGGGGATCGAACCCGGCCGTGTACGTATCGTAGACGCCCTGCGAGGAGACATAGCTGCCCACGGTGGCGTTCAGTGCCAGCACCACGCCGTCCGCTTTGGCCGTGATCGCATATTTCTGCAATAGGGCGTTGGCCGCGCTATAGGCTTGGGACAGCGCGTCGTACTGGTGCGCCTGATTGTCCACGTCGTAGCGCCACGCGCCTGCGCGAGTCAGCGCATATTGGCTTTGTGCGACTTCCAGTGCTGCTCTCGCCTGACCGACCGCATCGCGGGCCGTGTCGAGCACGTCCTTGCTGATCGACCGGTTGTCCATCTCATAAGAGGCTCGCCGCTTGTCGTACTGATCCTGCGCTGCCGTCAGATTCGCGCGCGCCTGGTCGACTTGCGCCTTGGCAACGGCCAGGGTTTCCTTCCTTGGCTCAGCCTTCAGTTGGTCGAGTACGACACCTGCCGCGAGCATTTGAGCGTGCAACTGCTCCGTCGTCGCTCGCTGAACCGCATCGTCGATCCGCAACAACGTCGCGCCAGCGCGCACCGTGTCGCCTTCGTGCACGAGCACCTGCGTGATGACGCCCGAGACCTCCGGGTACAGGTTGATATTGGCGCCCCCGCCCTGCTCGCTTTCCACAATACCGGTCGCGTAGATCGCGGCCGGATACGGATTGCTCACCGGCGTGAAGACGGGCGCTTCCGGCTTACGCTCGATCGAGAAAACGTAAGCGCCCAGCACGGCGGCAAGAATGCCCGCGCCGGAGACAATGAAGAGCCATGGGTTTTTCACGAAGGCCCCCCAGTCGCCGAGACGATGCGTCCGTCCTCCATATGAATGATCCGGTCCGCGTATTCGTTGATGCGGGCGTCGTGCGTCACGATGACGATGCATCGGTTCCGGTCCAGGATCTTCTGCTTGACGAAAGCGATGATCATCCGGCCCGTATCGCCGTCCAGCGACGCCGTCGGCTCATCGAGCACCAGTATCTGAGGGGCGCCGATGATCGCCCGGGCAATCGCCACGCGTTGCTGCTCGCCGCCCGAGAGCTTGACGGGCACCACCTCGGTACGGTCTTTCAGTCCGACGATCGCAAGACTCTGGCGGGCCGCCTCGAGCGCATCGTTCCAGTTCTTGTGCTTGAGAATGAGCGGTATCGCCACATTTTCCGCGCTCGTCAGCCTCGGGAACAGGTGATAGTCCTGGAACACGAATCCGATCGTGTTCAGCCGAAAATCCGCCAGATCGTCTTTCGACAACGTCCAGATATCGCTGCCGCCCACCCACACGTGGCCGGCGTCGGGACGCAGGATGCCGGAGAGCAGGCTAAGAAGCGTGGTTTTCCCGCTTCCCGACGGTCCGACGATGAAGAGCATCTCGCCAAAATGGGCGACCAAGTCGACGGCATTGACGGCCGTCGTGCGGGCCGCCCCTTCCCCGAACCCTTTGGTAAGTCCGGTGGCGACGATGGCTTCGGTGGCAGGTGCGCCGGGCATATGGATGAGCTTCCACGGTGACGAGCGAGCGTAGCGTCAGGACGCCAGGGGGACTCGCGCGATCAACGACGACGCTCCGCCGCCGATCAGCCGCGCGCGGCGTTATGCGCCGACGCCGCCGGCCTTGCCCTCGGCGCGCTCTGATCGACCGGATCCGAGAGTGAGCCGAACGTGCTCATCGCCGTTTTGGTCAGTTCACCCCACGCCGTCCACCAATTGGCGGGGCTTTGCGTATCTATCGCTTCGCCCGCCGTCTCGGAGAACACCTGTTGCCATGCCTTCTGCGCGGCAGAGTACTGTTCGGCCCACACCGTCGGCCCTCGGGCACTCATTTTCACCAACCCTTGCCAGATCAGGTTCTGCATCGCCAACTGACGGTTCATGAAGGCGAGCTGGCTATTGAAGAGCGCACTGAAATCCGACGCACTTTCCAGTGCACTGGCGAACGCATTGTCGGCCTCGATCAGACCTTCGTCGGCCTTTAGCTGCATCTGCCGCAGACACTGCACGTTCTCGACCCAATTCCTGTGAGCATCGAGCGCCGCGAACACTTGCGCCTTGCACAGACTCAAGGGGGGAATCGGTGCCTTGGACATCGTAGCGTCTCCCGAATGGATTGCGGGTCACACAACGCGACCGCAACGCGCGAAAAAAAATCGCCCGCCGAAGCGGGCAGAAACCCAACTTGCCTGCGTTCGGAACGGGGCCGTATCCGAACGCAAGTGCCGGAGGTCCGGCAAGATCGGGTGTCGCTTGCGTCGGTTGTGTCGGAACCGGCGATGTCTCCACGATAGTCCGTTGCAGCGGCCCAGGCCTTGACATATCTCAACGTCGGCCGATGCGGTGTTCACAAGAAACACGCGGAGATGCACCATTTGATGCACGTCAACGTCTCACCGGACACCCGCCGCCTACCGCGCCTGCCGGCACTACGCTGGGAAGCTAAGGCACCGCCGATATCGGCCCTGAATCCGCGCTGACGGGACGCGCCTCCGTAGCGCTCTGCAAGGAATACGCACTGTGTCAGACGACATCGAGAAGTCACCGGAAGCTGAGGCCGTCGGTCGTCCCGACCTGCGAGGCTCGTCACCGGGAGAAGCCGATACCCACGCCGACCTTCCGTTCACGGGACGCCGGCTGCGCGCCCGCAGGGTACAAATCGACACGTTGCGCGAAGCCGTTGCTTACCTTCGGCGCGATAGCCTGATCTGCCGCTCAGAAGGTTTCGCGGCGCAGACGCGTCTGCAGCTTGAATACCGGACGGCAAGCGTCGTCGCAACCCTACAGACCGTGACGGGCGATTGGGTGGAACTCGACGAGATCGGTTTGAGCGAAGCGGCCCTGGCCGCGCTTGATGTGACCGAGGGCGAATGGGTGCGCGTGCGTCACATGCCGCCGATCGAGTCCTTTCGCCACGTGCGAGGCCGTATGTTCGGCGAAGCGTTTACGCCCGCAGCACTCGATGAGGTGATCGGCGATATTGCCGCCGGCCGCTATTCCTCCATCCATATCTCGGCATTTCTGACCGCATGCACGGGGAATCGGCTCGCGGACGACGAGATCATTTCCCTCACGCGCGCGATGGTGGCTACGGGCGAGACCCTGCATTGGCAGGCGGACTGCATCGTCGACAAGCACAGCATTGGTGGCCTGCCAGGCAATCGCACCACACCGATCGTGGTCGCTATCGTGTCGTCGCAAGGGCTGATTATGCCGAAGACGTCGTCTCGCGCGATCACGTCGCCTGCGGGGACCGCCGACGCCATGGAAACGCTGGCCCCGGTCGATCTGCGTGCCGACGAGATGCGCCGGGTCGTCGACGCCGTTGGGGGTTGTATCGTCTTTGGCGGCGCGGCGGGCCTCAGCCCGGCCGACGACATTCTGATTCAGGTGGAGCGCCCGCTCGATCTGGACAGCGAAGCGCAGATGATGGCCTCCATCCTGTCGAAGAAGCTCGCCGTCGGCGCTACGCACGTGCTGATCGACGTGCCGGTCGGCCTGACCGCCAAGATTCGATCTCAATACGCCAGCACCCTGTTTTCCGAACGGCTGCGCACGATTGGCCGGGCGCTCGGACTCGAAGTTTCGACCTATGTCTGTGCGGGCGCCCAACCGGTCGGACGCGGCATCGGCCCCAGTCTGGAGGCGCGCGACGTTTTGTCCGTGCTGCAAAATCGCAGCAACGCGCCGGTCGATCTCGCCGACAAGAGTGTTGACATCGCGGGCAGACTCCTGGAAATGGGCGGAAAGGCCCTGCCGGGCGAAGGCCAGGCATGTGCGCACCGCATTCTGTCCAGTGGGCTGGCGTGGCGGCAATTCCAGAGAATCTGCGAGGCCCAGGGCGGCATGCGCGAGCCATTGGTCGGGCGGCATAGCAAAGCCGTAACGGCCCGCCACAGTGGCGTGGTCACCGCCGTCGACAATCGCCATCTGGCGCGGGTGGCAAAGCTGGCGGGCGCACCGGCCGCGCCGAGGGCTGGGGTAGTCTTCGAAGCACCGATCGGAACCCATGTGGTTTCGAGACAGCCCCTGTTCACCATCTATGCGGAAAGCGAAGGAGAACTCGAGTACGCGTACGAGTATGCGTGCCGCTTTCCAGCCATCGTCGCTGTGGGGGAATCATGAAGGATGTCGTGGTCTATTCCATGCCCGGGGACGAATCCGTGGCCCGATCGCTCGCTCACGCCCTCGCTTGCCCTGTGCAGCGCCTGGATATTCATCGATTTCCCGATGGCGAACAACGAGTGGCGCTCGAAGGGCCGCTGAGCGGGAAGGCGGTCGTCGTGGTCTGCTCGCTCCACCGCCCCGATGCCAAGATACTGCCGCTGATCTTCGCGGCGGACACCGCGCGAGACCTCGGCGCGCGCAATGTCGTCCTTGTGGCGCCGTACTTGTGCTATCTGCGCCAGGACGCGCGCTTCCATCCGGGCGAATCCGTGTCCGCCTACAGCTTTGGCCGGCTGCTCAGTCCGCACATCGATGGCCTGGTGACGATTGAACCGCACTTGCACCGGCTGCCGTCGCTCTCGGCGGCCTATGCCGTTCCGGTGCGCTCTCCCCACGCCGTCGCCGCCACGGCCGCGTGGATCTCGGCGAACGTGCCAAATCCGCTCATCGTGGGGCCGGACGACGAAAGCGAAGCGTGGGTGGCACAGATCGGCGAGCGCATCGGCGCGCCGTCGGTCGTCGCGCACAAAACCCGGGAGGCCGACGCCAAGGTCAGTGTCCGGTTGCAGGTGCCAGCGACGTTTGCGAAACGCACGGCAGTGATCGTCGACGACATTCTGGCGAGCGGGCAAACGATGGTAGCCACCGTCAAGGCGCTGATTCGCGCCGGCTTCGGCAACCCGGTCTGCATTGCCGTTCATGGACTGTTCGACGGCATCAGCGTCGACGATCTCGTTGCCGCTGGCGCCAGCCGGGTCGTGACTGCCAACACGGTGCCGCACGCCTCTAACGCCATCGATGTGACGCCGGCGCTGGCCGAGGCGTTGCGCGACCTGCTCGATACACTTCCCAAAAAGCCATGACCGGCGGCGGCAGGCGGACGAGACATCCGCGCTGCCGCGCGCCGCGCGCCGCG
>NZ_CABPSL010000027.1 GCF_902459665.1 Pandoraea cepalis
ATTTTCGTACTCCCGTCGACTACGAGGCCGCATTGCTTACCGCATGACTTGCTGTACGTGAAAACGAGGCAGGGTCACAGAGACTCCCCGTCGTATTAAGCCGCGAGGAAGTGGGTCGCCTGATCGCGGCGTCTGGCAACCTGAAGCATCAAACGGCACTGTCGCTCGCCTACGGAACTGGGCTGCGCGCCAGCGAAGTTGTCGCGCTCAAGGTTTGCGACATTGACAGCCAACGCATGACGCTGCGCGTTGAACAGGGCAAAGGCCGCAAGGATCGCTACGCCATGCTTTCACCAGTACTGCTCGAACGCCTGCGAGTGTGGTGGCGTGTGGCACGCGCACAGGGCAAGATGCTCGATGGCGGCTGGCTGTTTCCGGGCCTCAACCCGATCGAATCGCTCAGCACCCGCCAGCTCAACCGGGCTATCCATGCCGCCGCCGCGGAGGCGAAGATCGACAAGCGCGTCTCGATGCACACGCTTCGACATTGCTTTGCAACGCACCTGCTGGAGCAGAAGGTGGATATTCGTGTGATCCAGGTGCTACTCGGGCACAAGCAATTGGACACGACGGCGCTCTATACCCAGGTCGCCACCGACCTCCTGCGCGAAGTGGTCAGCCCCCTGGAGATGCTGCACCCGGAATAGAACCACCGAGTTCCTTCCATGGGGCGTCCGACCCTGGAGGTCGCGGATATCTTCCGCGCCTTTGGTCCGGCCTGGCGTTGGTCTCAGCGCGAGCATCTGAGTCTGGGACAGCTCAAGGTCATGTCGGCCATCGAACAGTGCCGCAGCGCGGCGCTGGGGGGACACGTGCTGCTACAATTCCTGCCGCAATCGCCACTGCCCGAAGTGTCAGGCCAAGGCGGCACAGCGTTGGTTGGAAGCCCGTCAGGCAGACCTGCTTCCGGTGGCGTATTACCACGTGGTCTTTACCCTGCCGGCGCCGATCAGCGCCATCGCCTACACCAACAAGGCGGTGATCTATCGCCTGTTGTTCGAGGTGGCCGCCGAAACGCTCGGCACCATCGCGGCGGATCCGAAACATTTGGGCGCGCAGATCGGGGTGACGCTGGTCCTGCACACCTGGGGGTCGGCGCTGACGCATCATCCCCACGTGCACGGGATCGTCCCCGGCGGGGGTCTGTCCCCGGACGGCGAACGCTGGGTCCGTTGCAGACCGGGGTTCTTTCTGCCGGTGCGCGTGCTCTCACGACTGTTTCGCCGGCGCTTTCTCGAAGAATTGGAGAAAGCACATCGAGCTGGGCAGCTACGCTTCTTCGGTGAGCACGAGCCGCTGGCGGCGGCGGCGCGCTTCACCAGGTGGCTGGCACCGATGCGCAAGTGCGAATGGGTGGTCTATGCCAAGCGTCCGTTTGCCGGTCCGGCGGCGGTGCTGCTTACCTGTCGCGTTATACCCACCGGGTGGCGATCTCGAACCGGCGGCTCGTGGCGCTGGATGAGCGTGGCGTGACGTTTCGCTGGAAGGATTACCGGGTCAAGGGACGAACGCGCTACAAGACGATGACGCTGAGCGCCGAGGAGTTCATGCGGCGGTTTCTGCTGCATGTACTGCCTGGCGGGTTTCACCGTATCCGCCACTATGGCTTGATCGCCAATGCCGGGCGCCGCGAGAATCTGGCGCGCGTGCGGAAGCTCCTTGCCCAGGCGGTTCAGGGCGCCGATGTGCAACCGCTTGTTGAGTCGACGGCGCTCCCAGCGACGCCGCCAACCTTCGTTTGCCGTTGTTGTGGCGCGGCCATGAGCATCCTCGAGATATTCGTGCGTGGGCAACCGATCCGTGCACCACCCGGGCTGCGTAACGCAGCATGAACTTAACCTCATCTCGCCACTCAAGCCAACCGTCGTCTCTTCAGCATCCAGAGCCGATAGCGGACGGTTTTACGTTACGCTGGAATAACCGCCCTTCCGGCTCGATACATCAGCGAATCACTGCGTTCACCGGAGTCCGTGCCAGGCCGTTGAGCTCGATCCTCAGCCGATTGACCGGGCTGAGTGCCACGCTCAGCACGAGTACGAACCTTCAAATCCCCATAGCCCGGTAAGCCTGCTCAAACCGCGCCGATACATTCCGCGGTTTCCTCCCTCGGGGTTTGTCCAACGCCTGCCCACCCACCTCGTCTGGTCATCTGCCGCTTGCACGGTCAGGGCAGGCATCGAACAAACCTACACAATAGCTCCAATTGGCGAAGGGCGGTTGTCGGGCAGCGTATTTGCACAATGAAAACCACCTTGAAACGCGAGTTACAATGCACGATTTTCACTGTTTTCTGATCCTCTCATGAGAAATGCTATTGGCTTAGTCGGGTAGAGACAGCGCATCAAGCCCCAGCAGCACTTCGCAAAGCGGCACCGTTGCTCATAGTACAGCGCGCTAACGTGCTATAAATTCCGAATTCTGAATCGGCCCCCACAAGCCTGAAACCGAATTGCAGGCCAATGAGTGGCTACTGCGTTACCTTGACCGTTACAACGCGCAGCGCCACCGCCATGAAGCCCATTCCCGCCTGGATGACTGGATAGCCAAGTTGCCAGCCGACGGCTTGCGTGAAATGTGTACCTGGGAGCAGTTTTGTCGCTTTGCCCGCACACCCGAGCGGCGCAAGGTGGGCGTTGATGCCCGTATCGGCATCGATGGCACCCAGTACGAAGTCGAACCCGATATGGCGGGCGACTGGGTGGTATTGCTGTGGGGACTCTTTGACGATGCCTTGCACATCGAATACAACGGCGAAAAGTTTGGCCCCTTTTACCCGATATCGGGTCCCATTCCGCTGCATCGCTACCGAGCCTTCAAACGCGGCAAAGCCGACGAGCGGGCCGACCGCATCCGCACACTGGCCGACCAGCTCGGCCTGCCCATTGCCGCACTGTCCGGCAACGACCTGTGCGTGTCAAAACCTGCGTCCATGCCTGTGCCAATTGCACGCCAGCCATTTGATGCCGAATCGCATGAGTACCACTATCCCACCACCATCGCCGCCAAGCTGGCGATTGCCGATGATTTGGCCAGGCCGTTGACCAAGCTATTGCCTGAGGAACGCGGCTTCATTGACCAGGTTCTGGCAGAGACACTGAATCGGCGAATTGTCATGGGACGGGTGCGGGAGTACTTCCGGCAACAAAAAGGAGCACAGCATGCGAGTTGAAGTGATGCAGCATTTCGGGTTGACCCTTGCGTTCAACCAGGCCGGTTACTACGAGACCGAACACCACAAAGAATTGATGAAGGACATCCGCGGTGCCATTGGTGAGGGGCGGCTGATTGCAGTGTGTGGCGTGGTTGGCAGTGGCAAGACGGTTTTGCTGCGACGCCTGCAGCAGGCGCTGGATGAGGAAAAGAAGGTCACCGTTTCGAAGTCGCTGGCCATCGAAAAACAAAGCATCAAGCTGGCCACGCTGATTTCGGCCCTGTTCTATGACCTATCGGCCGACAAGCAGGTGCAGATTCCAAAACAAGGGGAACGCCGGGAGCGCCAGTTGCAGGAACTGGTGAAGAAGGGCAAACGGCCCATTGTCTTGTTCGTCGATGAGGCACATGACCTCAACGGCCATACCTTGACCGGGCTCAAACGTCTGATGGAACTGGTGGAGGATGGCGGTGGCCTCCTGTCGGTGGTGCTGGCGGGTCACCCCAAGCTGCGCAACGACTTGCGTCGGCCGACGATGGAGGAAATTGGCTACCGTACCGACGTATTCTCATTGGACGGAATCGCCGGCGCGCAGCGCGAATACATCAAATGGTTGTTGGCCACCTGCTCTGGGGGCCAAATCGAGACCAACGCCATCTTGACCGAGGATGCTATCGACGTGCTGGCCAGCAAGCTGCGCACGCCGCTGCAAGTTGAATTGCATCTCAGCCTAGCTCTGGAGGCCGCGTACCAGGCAGGAGAGCAACCCGTGACCGCAAGCGTGGTTGAATCCGTGCTTTCCCGCCAGATTGACGACTTGGAGCCAACGTTGACCCGGCATGGTTATCGCACCAAGGATCTGGTCGAACTCTTCGATGCCAAGGCGACGGAGATAAAGGCCATGTTCAACAACACATTGGAGCCGACACGCTCCACCGAGCTGCGGGAGAAAATGTTGCGGGCCGGGCTACCAATCTGAGTACATTTTGATTTGCAATTAATGTGAGTCGGTGGCGATGCAATGCAAGTCGGCCGCTACGATTGCAAGTTCATTTGCAATTAATGTGATTCTGACCATCCGGTCATTTGCAAATAATGTGAGTCGGAAAAGCCGCTGATTGCAAGTCGGTCGGTTTTCAAACGCGAGTCACTACACGTACCGGTCGCGGCGCTCATGCTCTCGACCATCGGCATCGGGTTGGCGGTCGCGCTCAACGTGTTCGTGCCGCAGGCGTCGTTCACGTTGATGATGTCCGTGTCGATGTTCGGTGCGATGTTCACGTGGCTGATGATCTTCGTCACGCACCTGTACTTCCGCCGTGCACACGAGGCAGCGTCGCTGAGCTTTCGCATGTGGGGTTATCCGTATGCGAGTCTGGCGGGCGCGCTGCTCATGCTGGCGACACTCGTGACCACCTATTTGACCGACGAATTCCGCCTGACGCTGGTCTATGGCGTGCCGTTTGTCGTGGCGCTGTCAGTGATCTATGCGGTGTGGTATCGCCGGGATACCCCCGCTGCTGCCGTGCAGACGCAGGGGCCGAAACAGTGAAGTGGCATGGCGCGCTTTTGCCGTTCGGTGGGCACGCCTTCGACTGATCGCTTTGCCGGGACACGATCCGCGCCCCGGGAACGACCGTGGCGTTGCCGTCAGAGCAGACGATAAGCGAGGCGGGCGGCGACGCGAGCCCCTGCGCCTTGTGGGTCAAAGCGCGGGTTGTATTCGGCCAGGTCGGCCACGCGCAGTTTGCCTGAGCGGTGCACATGCGTGACGATGGCTTCGACGACGGACATTGGCACGCCATAGGCGGCGGGGGCGGAAACCCCTGGCATGACCGGCGCGGGAAGCACGTCGAGATCGATCGTCAGATATACGTGCGAGACGCCTGCGATCAGTGCATCGATCTGTTCGAGACGGGCGTCGAGATGCCGGTCTTGCATCTCGGTGTCCTCCACGTATGTCACGTTCAGCGCACGGGCACGGTCGAACAGCGATGCAGTATTGCTCAACCGGCTGACACCCAGACACGCGTAGTCGAACGGAAGTCCGGCCGCTTCGCAGGCCTGCGCGATCTGATCGAACGGCGTACCCGACGTGCCTGGACGCGCCGTGCGCAGATCGAAGTGGGCGTCGAGATTCAGGATCAACACGCGTGAGCGGTCGCCAGTCGCGTCGAGATGCGCGCGCAGTCCTTGCCACGTGCCCCAAGCGATCTCGTGACCGCCGCCCAGCACCACCGGTTGCGCCCCGGCATCGAGCTGATGGCGTACCGCGTCGGCCAGTGCTGCTTGTGCCGCTTCGAGGTCATCGCCGTCACAAGCGATATCACCGGCGTCGAACAGGCACGCGATGTCGTGGGCGGGCAGGTTCGCCAGCGCCCGACGGATCGCTGGCGGACCCTCACCGGCGCCCACGCGTCCTTGATTGCGGTTGACGCCCGCATCGCAGGCGAAGCCGATCAGCACGGGCGCGCCGCCCGCCGCCGCGTCAGTGCGCGAATCGATCTCGCGCACGACGTTGAACAGCCGGCGCGTGTCGCCACGCTCGCCGGAATCCGTGCGTCCGCGCCAGACCGGGGGATCGCCGGGCACCGATTGCAAACGACTCGCCATGAAAGTCTCCTGTGCGCCGTGCGACATCAAACCGAGGTCAGGTCGCGCCACTCGCCGTGGCGTACCGTCCGAGACGGCAACTCGCCGCCCAGCCAGTAGGCGAGTTCCGCGGGTCGATCGATTTCCCACGCCACGAAGTCCGCCGTCTTCCCGGCTTCGAGCGTGCCGTGCGTGCCGAGCATGCCCAAGGCTTTGGCCGCATTGCGCGTGACGCCCGCCAGCGCTTCTTCCGGCGTCAAACCGAACAGCGTGCAGGCCATGTTGAGCATCAAGCGTAGCGAGAGCGCGGGCGACGTGCCCGGGTTCAAATCCGACGCCACCGCGATATCGACACCGTGACGGCGAAGCAGATCCACCGGTGGGCGACGCGTCTCCTGCAACATGTGGAACGCGCCCGGCAGCAGAACGGCAACCGTGCCCGCACGTCCCATTGCGGCGGCGTCGTCGGCGCTCATATACTCCAGATGATCTGCCGACAATGCCCCCATCTCGGCGGCAAGACTTGCGCCGCCGAGCGGGGAGAGCTGCTCGGCGTGCAGCTTCACCGGCAGCTTCAGCTTCTGTGCGCGCAGCAGCACCCGCATCACCTGCGACGGTGAGAAGGCGATGGTCTCGCAGAACGCATCGACCGCATCGACCAGATGCTCCTCCGCGAGCTTGGGCAGGATGTCGTTGCACACGTAATTCACATACTCGTCCGCCTTGCCCGCGAATTCCGAAGGCACCGTGTGCGCAGCCAGGCACGTGGTCTTCACCGTGACCGGCAACGCCTCGCCGAGCCGACGCGCCACGCGCAGCATCTTGCGCTCGCTGTTCAGATCGAGGCCATAACCCGACTTGATCTCGACCGTGGTGACGCCCTCGCGCATCAAGGCAAGCAACCGTTTGCGCGCCGATTCGAAGAGCGCATCCTCGGTGGCGTCGCGGGTGTGCCGCACCGTGTGCTTGATGCCGCCGCCGGCGGCGGAGATGTCCGCGTAGCTGACCCCCTGCAACCGTTGCTCGAATTCGAGGCTGCGGTTGCCACCAAACACCAGATGCGTATGGCAATCGATCAGGCCCGGCGTGACCCACGCCCCTTGCAGATCGACGCACGCGTCGGTGCCCGAGGCCGAGCGCTCGCTGCGCGCGCCGACCCACTCGATATGCTTGCCGCATGTGACGATCGCGGCATCTTCGATGGCGTGGTAACGGCCATCGCGCATCGTCGCGACGTGACAGTGTTTCCAGTAGGTCCGTTTCATGAGAGGCTCATTCCAGGGTCATTGGGCCGCGCACCTGCGCTTCCTTGGGTTTCACGCCGAACTGATAGGCCACCGACATCAGTACGATCCAGCCGGCGCCGACATACAACGCGACACGGGTGTCCTCCATGTAGCCGAGCACCCCGATCACGAACAGCATGAACGCGATGGCCAGCGCCGGGCCGACCGGCCACAGCGGCACCTTGAACTTGAGCGCGGCGACTTCCGCCGCCGACAGACGACGGCGCATCGCCACCTGAGAGAGCAGAATCATCAGCCACACCCACACGGTGGCAAACGTCGCAATCGACGCGATGATCAGGAACACGCCTTCCGGGATCAGGTAGTTGAGCACCACGCCGCCGAGCAGCGCGGCCGTCATCACCAGCACCGTGACCCACGGCACCCCATGACGCGACGTCGTCGAGAACGCGGCCGGCGCCTGACCGTGTTCCGCCATGCCGAACATCATGCGGCCCGCGCCGAAAATATTGCTGTTGATGGCAGAGATGGCGGCGGAAATCACGATCACATTGAGGACGGCGGCGGCGGACTTGATGCCCAGCCCCGAAAAGATCTGCACGAACGGACTGCCCTGGCTGCCAATGCCGGTCCACGGGAAGATCACCATGAGCACACACATCGTCAACACGTAGAACAGCAGAATGCGCATCGGCACGGCGTTGATGGCGCGCGGGATCACGGTTTCCGGATTCTTGGCCTCCCCGCCGGTAATGCCGATGATCTCGATGCCGCCGTAGGCGAACATCACCACGGCCAGCGACGCCACGAGTCCGCCCCAGCCATTGGGCAGGAAACCGCCGTGCGACCAGAGATTGCTTACCGCAGGGGCATGCTCGCTATGGAGTTGCACACCCGCAAACAGAATCACACCGCCGCCCACGATCATCGCGACGATGGCGAGAATCTTCACCAGCGCCAGCCAGAATTCCATCTCCCCGTACACCTTCACGTTGCACAGGTTGAGCCCGCAGATCAGCATCACGATGCCAAGCACCCAGATCCATTGCGGCACGTCCGGGAACCAGAATCCCATATAGATGCCGAACGCCGTCACGTCCGCCAGACAGACGATGACCATCTCCAGAATGTAGGTCCAGCCCGTGAGAAACCCGGCCAAGGGGCCAAGGTTGTCGCTCGCATAGCGGCCGAACGAGCCGGAGACGGGCTGGCGCACGACCATCTCGCCCAGCGCGCGCATCACCATATACACGGCGGCGCCGCCCAGAATATAGGCCAGGATGACGGCCGGACCGGCCAGTTGGATGGCGGATGCCGAGCCGTAGAACAGGCCCGTGCCGATGGCGGAGCCGAGCGCCAGAAAGCGGATGTGCCGCGCGCTCAGATTGCGTTGCAGGTTTTTCAAGCTGTCTCCTGAATGCGTGATGAGCCAGCCCGCGATCGCGGGCGGCAAGGGAATGCGGCGGGGGGACGGGCAACCCTGTCCCCAACCACCGGTGGCGCGAATCGCAGTTCGCTTCGCCCCGGCGGGGGAAGAGGCCTGTGCGATTTAGATGACTGGCGCGCTAGGCAACGTGCCTGACGGCACCAGCGCACTGAGCTGGCGCTGGGCGATCAACGCGCTTGCGCCCTCGATGTCGGGCGCAAAATAGCGGTCCTTATCGTAGAACGGAACCGACTGGCGCAGGAGCGCGCGGGCGCGCTCAAGTGCCGGGGTCGACTTGACCCCCTCGCGGAAGTCCAGCCCCTGGCAGGCGCCAAGCCATTCGATCGCGATAATCCCCTTGACGTTATCGGCCATCTCCCAAAGCCGCTTGCCGGCGTTGGGGGCCATCGACACATGATCTTCCTGGTTGGCCGAGGTCGGCAGACTGTCGACACTGGCCGGATGCGCCAACGCCTTGTTCTCGGACGCGAGTGCGGCGGCCGTCACCTGCGCGATCATGAAACCGGAGTTCACGCCGCCGTTGGCCACGAGAAACGCGGGCAATTGCGACATGTGCTTGTCCATCATCAGGGAGATGCGACGCTCGCTCAGCGCGCCGATTTCGGCCAGCGCCAGCGCGAGGTTGTCCGCCGCCATGGCGACCGGCTCGGCGTGGAAGTTGCCGCCGGAGATCACGTCGCCCTGTTCCCAGAACACGAGCGGGTTGTCCGACACCGCATTCGCTTCGACGGCGAGCACCTCGGCCGCCTGACGGATCTGCGTGAGACACGCGCCCATGACTTGCGGCTGGCACCGCAGCGAGTAGGGGTCTTGCACCTTTTCGCAGTGCGCGTGGGACTCACCCACCTCGCTCGTCTCGCCCAGCAGATGGCGGTACAGCGCTGCCGCATCGATCTGGCCACGCTGGCCGCGCGCGGCGTGAATGCGGGCGTCGAACGGGGCGCGCGAGCCGAGCATGGCTTCGACCGTCAGGGCGCCGCAAACACTGGCGGCCGCGTACATGTCCTCCGCCTCGAAAAGACCCCGCAGCGCATAGGCCGTCGAGACTTGCGTGCCGTTGAGCAGCGCCAGGCCTTCCTTGGCAGCGAGCGTGAGCGGTTCGAGTCCGGCCACGGCGAGGGCTTCGCGGGCGCTGATCCACTGACCGCGATAGCGTGCCTGACCTTCGCCCAGCAACAGCAGCGACATGTGGGCGAGCGGGGCGAGATCGCCGGAGGCGCCGACCGAGCCCTTGAGCGGGATGCACGGGTAGACCTCGGCGTTCACCAGCGTGATGAGCGCATCGATGACCTTGCGACGAATCCCCGAATAGCCGCGCGCCAGACTGTTGATCTTGAGCACCATGATGAGACGCACGAGCGCGTCATCAAGCGGTGCGCCCACGCCGGCGGCATGCGAGAGCACGAGTGAGCGTTGCAGGTTCTCGAGATCGTCTTTGGCGATGCGCGTCGTGGCGAGCAACCCGAAGCCGGTGTTGATGCCATAAGCCGTGCGGCCTTCGGCGACGATGTTTTCCACGCAGGCCACGCTCTGGTCGATGGCCGCGTAGGCGGTCTCGTCGAGCGTGAGAGTGGTCGGGTGTTGAAAGACGTCGCGCAGTTGCGCGAGCGTGAGCGCGCCGGGCGTCACAAACAGGTGTGCCATGGACGGATTTCCTTGATTCGACAGTTTTTTGGAGTATCTCGCTTACTTCGCGTCGCCCAGCATGGGCAGGTTCAGGCCATGCTCGCGCGCGCAGTCGACGGCGATGTCATAGCCCGCATCGGCGTGGCGCATGACGCCCGTCGCCGGATCGTTGTTCAGTACACGGGCGATGCGCGCGGCCGCCGCGTCGGTGCCGTCGCACACGATCACCACGCCCGAATGCTGCGAGAAGCCCATGCCGACGCCGCCGCCGTGATGCAGCGACACCCAGGTCGCGCCGCTCGCCGTGTTGAGCAGGGCGTTGAGCAGCGGCCAGTCGGAGACAGCGTCCGAGCCGTCGCGCATGGCTTCCGTTTCGCGGTTGGGGCTGGCGACCGATCCCGAGTCCAGGTGGTCGCGGCCGATCACGACCGGTGCCGAGAGTTCACCCGAGCGTACCATTTCATTGAAGGCCAGTCCGAGCTTCGCGCGCAGCCCCAGCCCGACCCAGCAGATCCGCGCAGGCAATCCTTGGAAGCTGATGCGCTCGCGCGCCATGTCGAGCCAGCGATGCAGGTGCGCGTCGTCGGGAATCAGCGCCTTGACCTTCGCGTCGGTCTTGTAGATGTCTTCCGGATCGCCCGACAGCGCGACCCAGCGGAACGGCCCGACGCCACGGCAGAAGAGCGGACGGATATAGGCGGGCACGAAGCCGGGGAAATCGAAGGCGTTCTCGACGCCTTCCTCCTCGGCCATTTGACGGATGTTGTTGCCGTAGTCGAACGTCGGCACGCCCATCGCCTGGAAGTCGAGCATGGCCTTGACGTGGACCGCCATCGACTGCTTGGCGGCCTTGACGACTTCGGCGGGCTTCGTGCGGGCGCGTTCGCGGTAGTCGTCCCAGGTCCAGCCGATCGGCAGATAGCCATTGAGCGGATCGTGGGCGCTGGTCTGGTCGGTGACCATGTCCGGACGCACGCCACGGCGCACCAGTTCCGGCAGAATTTCGGCCGCATTGCCGCACAGGGCAATCGACACGGCCTGACCAGCGGCGGTGTATTTGGCGATGCGCGCGAGCGCGTCGTCGAGATCCTTGGCTTGCTCGTCGACGTAGCGCGTGCGCAAACGGAAGTCGATGCTGGTCTGCTGGCACTCGATGTTCAGCGAGCAGGCGCCGGCCAGCGTGGCAGCCAGCGGCTGCGCGCCGCCCATGCCGCCCAGGCCGGCGGTGAGCACCCAGCGGCCCTTCAGATTGCCATCGTAATGCTGGCGACCGGCTTCGACAAACGTCTCGTAAGTGCCTTGCACGATGCCCTGGCTGCCGATATAGATCCACGAACCGGCGGTCATCTGGCCGTACATGGCCAACCCCTTGGCGTCGAGTTCGTTGAAATGCTCCCAGGTCGCCCAGTGCGGTACCAGATTCGAGTTGGCGATGAGCACGCGCGGCGCGTCGGCATGCGTCTTGAAAACGCCCACCGGCTTGCCCGACTGCACGAGCAGCGTCTCGTCGTCACCCAGCGTCTTGAGCGTTTCGACGATCTTGTCGTAGCACTCCCAGTTGCGCGCGGCGCGGCCGATGCCGCCATACACGACGAGCGCGTTCGGGTTCTCGGCGACGTCCGGGTCCAGGTTGTTCATGAGCATGCGCAGCGGCGCTTCGGTAAGCCAGCTACGGGCATTGAGCTGCGTGCCGCGCGGGGCGCGGATCGTGACATCGCGGTATCGGGTGACTTGGCTCACAACGTGTTCCTCTAATTCGGAGCGGAGAATGACTTGTACAGTATTGTATATACAAGTTACCGTGAACTAGGGTTTTTACGTACTTTGGTGAGCCAAGGGGACGGCGTTAGAGGGGACGGCCGGGCCTGACGCGCCGGCGCTGGCTGATCGGTGCCTGATCGTTGGCTTGCCGCGGGCTTATTCAGGCGCGCCGAAGCGGCCTTCGAGGCGGTGGCGAGAACCGGGGTGCAGCAGCCGGGCAACGGAGACCACGCGCTTGCCCGTCCATGTGCGCCGACGGATCAGCAGGCACGGTTCGGTGCGCGCGATGTTAAGCAGTTGCGCTTCCTCGGGCGTGGCCGTCACGGCTTCCACGACATGCTCGCCCGACGTGAGCGGCGAGAGACGCTGCAGATAGGCGTTGGGCGTCAGTTGGGTGAAGTCCTGTTCGAGGTAGTGCGGTGCGAGCGTGGGATTGACGCAGCGATCCTCGATCTGCACCGGCACGTTGTCCTGGTAGTGAACGATCACCGAGTGGAACAGCGTTTCGCGCTCCTGCAGGTCCATCGCGAGCGCGCGTTCGGGGCCAGCGAGTTCTTCGCGCAGCAGCTTCACTTCGGCGCGATGGCGATGGCCATGCTCGGCGATCTCGTCCGCGATATTGTTGACGGCCAGCAGCGGGGAGTGCGATTTCGGCTCGGCCACGAACGTGCCGACGCCCTGCATGCGTACGAGGCGTCCCTCGGTGGTGAGTTCTCGCAGCGCGCGATTGACCGTCATGCGACTCACGCCCGAGAACTCGACCAACTCGTTTTCCGAGGGTATGCGGTGATGCGGCGGCCAGGCGCCACTGTCGATCTGACGGCAAATGAACTGCTTGAGTTGCAGATAGCGCGGTGCCGGCCCTTGTTCGTTGAGCGTTTCGACAGTCGGTTGGGCGGATTGACGTGGCACCTTGATGGCTTCTCCGGTCACTGACGTGCGGGTGGGAAAGCCTGAAGCATAAGCCAATCGCTCGCTGCGGAGGAGAAAAACGCGACCCGCTGCGCACGGCATCGATCAAGGCAAGGTCGCGCGAAAGCGGCGCCGAGGCCCGCCGCGCAGCGAGACGAATTCGCTTACCAGCCGTGCAATCTCGACCAGACCGCCAGCGCGCGATCTGGGGCGATGGCGTGGTATTCGGGGAATTGCGCCCCGGTGGCACAGGCGTGATTCGGCAGGATGCGCAACAGGGTGCCGATAGGGAAGCGCGCGACGATGTCGGGGTCCGGCGCGCCTTCGCGCGACAGAATGCCGTGTTCCTGATTGGCGCCGCTCAACTGATACCCAGGGAGGAGGCTGCCGTCGATGCGGCAAACCTGTCCGTAGCCGAAATCGCGTTTCTGTTTTTGTGTGCCGCGGTCGCGGCTCATGGCCATCCAGCCGGCGTCGACAATGGCCCAACCCTTCTCGGGCTGATGCCCGATCACGGTCGTGAGCACGCTCAACGCCAGTTCGTCGGTCGTGCACACGCCGATGTTGTGCATGACGAGATCGAAGAACACGTACACGCCCGCGCGCACTTCGGTAACGCCATCGAGATGCGCGGCAGTGAGGGCGGTGGGCGTCGAGCCGACGCTGACCACCGGGCACGGCAGTCCGGCATCGCGCAAACGGGTCGCGGCGCGCACGCAGCCGGCGCGCTCCTGTTCCGCGATGGCGGCGAGCGCTTCGGGCGTGTCGACGTCATAGCTCGAGCCCGCGTGGGTCATGACGCCGCCCAGCGTCGCACCGCCCTCATGCAGCACGCGCGCCACGTCGAGCAGCGCATCGTCTTCTGGCGCGATGCCCGAGCGATGCCCGTCGGTATCGATCTCGATCCACACGTCGAACGTCTCTCCAAATTCAGCGCCGAATGCCGCGATGGCCTGCGCGGATACGATGCTGTCCGTGAGAATCTTCAGGTCGCAACCGCGGCGTCGCAACGCGAGGGCGGCCGGCAGCTTGCTCGCGACCATCCCGACGGCGTAAAGGATGTCGGTGATGCCATCGTCGAAGAAGCGGGCGGCTTCCTTGAGGGTGGAGACGGTGATGCCCGCAGCGCCCGCGTCGATCTGCGCGCGTGCCACTTCCACGCACTTGCTGGTCTTGACGTGGGGACGAAAGCGCACGCCCAGCGCGTCCATACGGGACTGCATCCGGCGAATGTTGTGCTGCATGCGCGGCACGTCGATCACGGCGGCCGGCGTGTCGAGCATCGGCAACGAGGACGAGGGGAGGGGCGGCTTTGCGGTCATGGTCATCGGTCTCGGGCAGGGGACGGGCGTGGGCCGCCGGCGTCGCAAATGCGGCGGATGGCAGTGCGCCCGCGTGGTGCGACACCGTCGTCAAAGGCGTCAGTGTAGGCAGGGGCGGCGGCCTCGTGGTTAACTGACGCAACATCAGACATTAAGCCCAGGTGAATGATCCAGATCGAGGATATGCGTCGGGTCGCGTGTGAGCGTCGCGCCGTCAGGCGAGTCGATGGGCGCGTTCGGCAGTTCGGGTTCGCGCGACGTTCGCCAACAGACTGCAGGCAAGGAGCAACACTGCCGTCATGAAAAATACCGACGGTAGCCCGAACGCGACGGCAATCTGGCCGCCGACGACGGGCCCGATCACCTGGCCGCTGAATTGTGCCGACTGAAGGTAGCCGAGCATCTTGCCGGTATTGCGCTCGCCGACCGAGTGACGGGCGAGTTTGCCGATGGCGGGCAGCAGTCCCGCGAGCGTCATGCCCATGAGCACACGCAGCGCGGCCAATTGCCACCATGTGGTGACAAACGCTTGCGGCGCCATGACCAGTGCCGTCGCGACAAGGCAGCCGACGATAACGCGCCAACTCCCGACACGATCCGCGAGCGCACCCAAGCGGGCTGCGGTGAGCATGCTGCCCAGCGCGGAGCTGGCCATGACGACGCCGGCGACGCGCGTGAGGTGCGCGCTGTCGACGCCCAATTGCGCGATGTAGACGGTAATGATCGGTTCGATGGACATGTTCGCCAGCAATACCATCATGGCCGTGGCCAGAATGGCCGCGATGCTGCCGGCGTGCGGCGAGGGATCGTTGGTCGGCGTTACCGATGGGGCGTGGCGTTTTCCGTCGCGCGACGCATCGAAGTCTTCGCGAACCCCGAAGATCGTGAGCAGCGCCGTGACCGCAATCATCGCACCGCCGGCGAAGAAGGTGCCACGAATTCCGAGCAACGGTGGCAGCAATCCGCCGACCAGCGGCCCGACCAGGCTGCCCGCGAGGGCGCCCGTCGACAGCACACCCAGTGCCCAACCCGCGCGTTCACGCGGCGCCTGTGTGCCCACCATCACCGTCGACGCCGACGCATAACCACCGACCAGGCCAGCAATCAGACGCAGCCCCACGAGTTGGTAGACATTGTGCGCGACGCCGATGAGCGACATTACGATGGCCATGCCGACGGCCGCGCGGATGAGCATCGGCTTGCGGCCGAAACGGTCCGCGAGATGGCCCCAGAGGGGCGCCGTGACGGCGGTGCCGAGAAACGTCGCACTGAACGCTACGCCCGACCATTGAATGACGGCCGACGCCGATGCAACGCCAAGCTGGTGGACGTAGAGCGGCAGGAATGGCAGCAACATGCTCAAGCTGACCAACGTAGTAAACGATCCGAACACGGCGATAGTCAGATTACGGCGCCAGTACCGAACGTTGCGCTGAGCATAACTGGCGCCATCGGCTACGTGGGCGGCATCGGCCGAGGCGAATTGGGACACGTCGACGGGGGGCTTCACAGGAACCTCAGCATTGCGCAAGGAATTGGCGTGCAACCGTGGGAGCGGGCTACGACCGAGTCTAGTCCGAGCGCCGGGGGGCGGGAATGGCCGCCGCGCGGAAGTCAGTGTTGCGAGGCGCGGACGAATGCCCCAACGTTTGCAGCAAGAATTCGACGAAGACCCGGGCGCGAGACGGCAGCGTCTTGCTGTGGGGGTACATCAGACTCACCGGGCGCGAGCGTCCCCCATAAGCGGCCAGCACCTCGACCAGACGCGCGGCGGCCAGATCTTCCTCAACGATGAAGCGGTAAGTCTGGAACAGCCCGGCACCGGCCTTCGCGAGTGTGACGCCCGAGAGCACGTCGTCGCTGCAACGAAAGTTGCCGTTCACGGCACGCTCGATCTCGCGGCCCGCCTCGCGGAACAGCCACGGTATCGCTCGCCCCGTGCTCGGCAGGTCAAATTCGATGCAGTCGTGCTCGGCCAAGTCGTCAAGGGTTCGCGGCGTTCCCACGCGATTCAGGTAATCCGGGTGGGCGACGACCACGAGTGCGGCGTCTTCGAGCGGGCGCGCCACCATACTCGACTCGGGCTGGGCGCGAAAGCGAATGGCGAAGTCGAAGCGCTCCTCATGAAGGTCGACGTTGCGGTTGCTCACATGCACGTGCACCTTGATGCGCGGATATTGCGCCTGGAACGCGGGCAGCAGCGGCAGCAGTCGATAGTGCGCGTAGGTCGTCGGCACACTGACACGCAGGGTGCCGGATGGCTGCGACTGGGCGCCTGAGACTCGGTGCTCAGCTTCGGAGAGCATGCCAAGGGCGGAGCGGCATTCGTCGTAGTACGTGCTACCGCTTTCGGTCAGACGGATGCGCCGTGTCGAGCGAACAAAGAGACGTACCCCGAGGCGTTGCTCGAGCCGGGCGATCGACCGGCTGACAGCGGCCGGCGTCACGCCCGCCAGGTTCGCGGCCGCCGTGAAGCTGCCCGCTTCGGCTGCCAGGCAGAACAACTCGATGCTGCCGAGCAGGATGTCGCCGAATTGCCGCTGCATATCGATTCATTACATCATGTAAAAAGACAAGTGTATCCGTATGTGTTTTTCGCGTCTTCATTCACGAATAGAGTGGTGCTCAACCCGCGGGGCGTATGGATGATCCGCCGTCCCGGCAGGCCACTTCAAGTTGAGGATGGACATCATGAACAATTCGGAACGCACGGCCATTATCACGGGTGCCTCAAGTGGCATCGGACTCGGGTTGGCGGAAGCTTTCCTGAAGGAGGGTTTCAACGTCGTGGGCACTGGGCGCAGTAGCGCGCGGCTCGACGCGGCGCGCGCGGCGTTGGGGGTAGGCGAGCGATTCCTGCCTGTCGTGGGCGATGTTGGCGACCCCAAGGTGGCCGAAGCGGCCTTCGCGCGCGCCATTGAGGCGTTCGGTCACGTCGATGTGCTCGTCAATAACGCGGGCATCTTCACGGCGAAGCCGTTTGTGGATTTCACGCCGGACGAGATCGACGAGCAGATCGCCACGAATTTGAAGGGCGCGTTGTACTTCTCACAAGCCGCGGCGCGCCACATGAGCGAGCGCCGTCGTGGCGCGATCGTCAACGTGACCGCGTCGATCGCGTTGCAGGCGCATTCGAGTGTTCCTGCCTTGATGGCGGCCGCGCTCAAGGGGGGGCTCAATCAGGCGACGCGCGCACTGGCGCTGGAGCTGGCGCCCTACGGTGTAACGGTCAACGCCGTAGCCCCCGGGGTCGTGGACACGCCGATGCATGCCCCTGAAACGCACGACGCGCTGGGGCAGATGCATCCGCTCGGACGCATTGCTGACGTGTCGGACATCGCGCGGGCGGTGCAGTACCTCGTGCAGAGCGAATATGTGACGGGGACGATTCTTCCGGTGGACGGCGGTTTCAGCGCCGGACGCTGATCGACACGGCGCTTCGCCTTCGTTGTTCATGGCACAGCGGTTCGGTGAATTCACCGGCCGCGGCATCTTGAGGAGTCAATCATGCCGTTCGTCAGCATTCGTATCACTCGGGAAGGGAACACCGCCGAGCAGAAAGCACAGGTGATCCGTGAAGTCACCGAGACCCTGGAGCGCGTGTTGCACAAGCCGCCGCACCTCACGCACATCGTGATCGAGGAGATCGACACGGACAACTGGGGCTATGCGGGACAAACCACGACGGTCATTCGACAACTGCCGCCCGATGCGTGAGTGCTGTCGTAACGGGGCGGGCTACGCAACGCGCCGCCGCCCGGGCGGCGGGCAGCGGCGCGGGCGTCATCAGAACGGCTTGGACATGGCCAGATAGAACGTGCGACGAGGTCCGAACTGCGGCGCCCCCACGCCGATGCCGGTGCCGTCGCGAAGCTCGTAGACGCGGTCGAAGAGGTTGATGACCGAGAGCTTCACGTTGAAGCGGCCGAGTCCCGGCATCTCCACCTTTTGCCCGACACCGAGGTTGATCTGGAGGTACGCCGGCAGGTGTTGCGCGTTGGCGAACCCGCTGCGCAGGCCAGAGCCGAAGAGCGCGTCGGCCGAGAGCAGCGTCGGCCCCCACTGATACGACACGCCGGCCGACGCCGTCACTTGCTGGTCGTGATCCAGATGCACCCAATGGCTGTTGATGTAGGCCAGTTCGTCCGCGTCGAAGTTGAACTGGCCCGTTTCGATGCCTTGCCCCATCGCGCGCGAGAGGGCCACGTTCAGATACGCGCCGACGTTGCCCTGACGATAGTTGAGCGTGCCTTCCACTCCGTAGATGCGGCCTTTGTTGTAGTTGAACGTGGAATAGATCAGCGCGTTGCCGAATTGCCCTTCGTCCTGCAGATGGCGCACGCGGCGGTAGTAGGCGTCGAGGCCGACGGTGATCGACGACGTCAACTGATGCGAGATGCCGAGATCGAAGTAGTCGGAGCGCTCGGCAAGCGCTGCGGTGTTCGCGTCGGATGGCAGCGCGTTGGTGGTGTTGAGGAATGTCGAGACCGAGGTCGTATCGATTTTCTCGGTGGCCGGCGGCGTGAAGTACCGGGCGTAGCCCGCATGAACCCGGGTGCGGCTTGTCAGGTCGTAGGTCAGGCCCAGTCGGGGCGATAGCTGCCCCTCGTTGGTGACGGTGTTGACGTGATCGTAGCGCGCGCCGTAGTTGACGGTGAGGCGATCGGTGGCCTTCCATTCGTCCTGCAGATACATGCCGTAGGTGGTGCCGCGCGCGCTGGCGTTGTCGACAATGGTCAGCGGGGTGCCGCTCGTCTGCTGGCCGTCCACTGCGGGAAACACGCTCGACGTATTGTTCACGCCGAACTGTTCCTGCTGCAAGAACAGACCAAAACGCAATGTGTGTCGATCGGTGAGCTTGTAGCTGCTGTCGGCTTGCAAGCCGTAGGCTTCGTTGCGCCGCGCGATATTGGCCGCAACCCCGTTGTAGGCGAGATCGCCGATGGGATCGGGCGTGTAATCGACGCGGCTCGTACGGTGGAACAACGAGATCTGCGTGTCGAGCTTCGACGACAGATGGCTCTGCCACGACAGCACCTGGAAATCGGTGCGTTCCTGTTGATGGGCATTAAGACTTGCCGAATCGGGAATCGCGCCGTTGTCGAGCGTATACGCGGGTGCAACGCCCGGCAGGTTCGGGATCTCGAAGCGGTTGTTGGCCGTGCCGAAGATGAAGGAGACGCGATTATCGGTATTGAGCAGATACGACATCATGCCGAACGCGTTCGTCTGATTCGTGTGGTCGTGTATCGCGTTGCGATCCCCTGTCGGATTCTCGATGCCCATGTCGTTGGCGGACACACGGGTGCTGAAGTAGTAGCTTAGCGCCCCCTTGGTCCCGTAGAGCTGTGTGTTGACCTGGCGCTCGGCATGACTGCCGAACACGACACCGACTTCGCCCCCGAAGGCCTTGGGGGGCTCGCCGGTGTCATCTTCCAGGCCGGGGGAGCCTTTGGTTCGGATGTCGACGATGCCCGCTGTCCTATACCCGAACTGCGCGGGGAGCGCGCCGGTGATCAGGTTGATTTGCGACGCGATGCGCGCGTCGATCGCTTGTCCGAAGCCGCTGATGGCCTCCGGAATGATCACGCCGTCAATGCGGTACTGCAGATTGGCGTGGTCGCCGCGCACGTGCAACTGACCATACGAGTCCTGCACTACGCCCGGCGCCTGCAGCATGACTTGATTGAGCGGGGTATTTGCGCCGAGCGGCAGCGTCTGGATATCCGTCTGGTCGAAGTTGTAGACGGAACTACCGGTCTCGGGTGAGAGCGCGTTGCGGGCTGCGTCAAGGCGCTTGGCCGAGACGGTCGTGGCCGCTAGCGCGGCGTTCGTGTTGTCCGTGGGCGTGGCGTCGGTGACCGTGGGTGGCGAAACGGTTTGCGCGAATACGTGGGGGGCCAATGCGCAAGCTGCCGCTGCAGCGAGGGCGTGACGGGTGAGTGCGCCGAAGCGCGGACGTGTGGGGCTGGCAAGCATGCCGTTCCTCAATGTGCTTATGGTGTGGATGCCGTTCGCCCCGCACGCACACGCGAACGCGGGCGCGCCGGTTGCGGCGACGGCGAATGTTTTGATTCAGACGGGCAACGCGTGGCGGGAATAATAGATGCAACTCAATTGCATTGCAACTGAGTTGCGAATTCTCGCGCAACTGTAGGGGCTTTGCCAGGTGGGCGAATCTGGATGCGAGAAGAAACGGAGAGGCGGGAAGTTATCGGGGGGGGCTTAGGTGGCGTGGCGTTGGCCACGCGGACCCTAGTGCGGGATAACAGGCCTTACAGTGAGTGTTCGATGGCCTGACTGAGCAACGCCAGCCCGAGGTCGATCTCGTCTTCGCTGACGGTCAGCGGCGGGGCGATGCGGAACACGCCGCCCATGCCCGGCAGTTGCACGATGTTCATGCTCAGGCCGAGATTCATGCACTCGCGTGTGATCTTCGCGCCGAGTCCGTCAGCCGGCGCTTTGGTGCGACGATCCTTGACGATTTCCATGCCGAGCAGCAGGCCGCGTCCACGCACATCGCCCACGCATTCGAAGCGCTCCATCAGCCCCAGCAATCCGTTGCGCAAACGTTCGCCCATGACATTGGCGCGCGCGACAAGCCCATCGCGCGCGACGACGTCGAGTACGCGTAAGCCAACGGCTGCAGGCAGCGGGTCGGAGACGTGCGTGGTGTAGAAGAGGTAGCCACGTTCGTGGGCGCGCTCCTCGATCTCGGCGGACGTTACGATGGCGGCGAGCGGTAGGCCTGCGCCGAGGGTTTTCGAGAGTGTGAGGATGTCGGGGGTGACGCCGTCGCGCTCGAACGCGAACATTGTGCCGGTGCGGCCGACGCCGGTTTGCGCTTCATCGAGAATCAGCAGCATGCCGCGCTCATCGCATTTGCGCTTGAGGGCCGCCAGATATCCCGGCGGCAGCTCGATGATGCCTCCGGAGCTGAGGATCGGTTCTGCAATGAAGGCCGCGAGGTTGCCGCTGGACTGGCGATCGATCAGGTCGAACGCGTAGTCCAGTTCGGCGAGGTAGTCGTACTGACCGGCCGGGCCGAAGCGGGGACGGTAGGTCAACGGTGCGGGAATTGCAAACGAACCGACCGCGGCCGGCCCGACGCCTCTGCGTCCCGCGCTGTAGGTCGCTGCGGCGGCGCCACCGGTCATGCCATGCCACGATTGGGCGAACCCGACGATTTCGAATTTGCCGGTGACCAGCTTGGCCATGCGAATGGCCGCTTCGTTCGATTCGGCGCCGGTGCTCAGCAGCATGACCCGGTCGAGGCCCTCGGGGGTGATGTCGGCGAGCCGTTTGGCGAGATCGACCACTGGCCGGGAGAGCATGCCGCTGAACAGGTGGTCGAGGGTACCGATGGACTCGGTGACGACGGCGACGATGTCGGGATGGCAATGGCCAAGCACGGCGCTCATCTGCCCGGAGGTGAAGTCGAGAATGGCGCGGCCGTCGGCGTCGTAGACAAAGCTGCCTTGCGCCCGCTCGATGATCATCGGTTCGAAGGTGCCGCCGTAACGGATCAGATGTTGCCGGGCGTTGCGCCAGAAGTCGGCGTCTTGGTTCTTGGACATGCAGGTGTCTCCGATGGGCAACGGCGATGGGGAGGGGCATTTACCGCTTGCAGTCTAGGCAGCGCTCTGATTTCATGGAAGCGAATAGTGCTAATGGAAGATAGAAGCGAGCCTAATATCTTGAGCCTGTCCCTGGAAATCGATTTGCTGCGTTCGTTCGTTGCCATTGCGCAGGCGGGTTCGCTCAGCCGTGCGGCGCAGCGCATCGCGCGAACGCAGTCGGCGCTGAGTCAGCAGATGAAGCGTCTGGAAGTGATCGTCGATCAGCCGTTGTTGCAGCGCACGGGCCGCGGTGTGGTGTTGACGAGCCCTGGCGAGCGTTTGCTGGGGCATGCCCAGCGGATTTTGCGGGCGCACGACGAGGCGATGGCGGAGATGTCGGGCCGGGGGTTGAGTGGCACGATTCGATTCGGGTGTCCGGACGATTACGCCGCCGCGTTTCTGCCCCATCTGTTGCGTGAGTTTGCGGTGGCGCATCCGCATGCGTTGGTGGAGGTGATTTGCGAGCCGACACCGCGCTTGATGGAGCAACTGTCGCGTCATACGTTGGATCTGGCGCTGATTTCGTTGCCGGATGGCGTGGACGATGAGGGCGTCATCCGACGGGAACCGTTGGTCTGGATCGGGAATCCGGGCCTGGAGGCGGTGATTTCGAATCCCGACGTGGCGCTGCCGCTGGCGTTGTCCGACCCGGATACGCTGGATCATATGGCGGCATGCGAGGCGTTGACGCGCGCGGGCAGGGCGTACCGCATTGCCTATGCGAGCAGCAATCTGGCGGGATTGACGGCGCTGGCTCGCTCGGGGCAGGCGTTCGCGGTGATGACGCAAACGGCGGTGCCCGCGGATTTACGTATTGTTACAGGTGATACGTTGCCGCCATTGCCGTCGGTCGGGATTACGGTAAAGTTCGATCGCGCGCGCCCGACTCACTTGAGCGTCGCATTCGCCGGTCACATCCGGCGGACGCTGGCGGTGTTGTAGGGGGGGACGTGGGGCTTGGGTGTTTGCCCCTGTTCGGGCGAATTTGACGCACAATTGCGCATCGTTTTGAGGCGGGGGTAGTCGCTTCCCCGCTCATCAACAAGAAGCCGGGTTCCGGGCCTTGGGAGGCTCCGAAGGTGGCCGGAAACTCGTGGTTATTTCGTTTTTTGTATCGAGGTCGATATGTTGGCGCGTATTTTGGCGGTTTTCCTGGTGGTCGGTTCGCTGCTCTCGTTGGCAGGCTGCAATACGGTCGACGGCGTCGGGCAGGATATCTCGGGCGCGGCACGCACCGTCAAGCGGGCCCTATAAGCGCCTGTTCCGGGCGAGGGGCGACGTTTCCGCCTTCGCCAAGCACCTCAGTTTCAGTTTTTCCCACGCGACGTACGCAACGATCGTCGACCGTTCGGCGTTTTCTTTGCTCCGCTTGCCCGCGTCTTTGGCAACGCTTAGCGCCTCTTGGCGGCTCTTGGCGCCTTCAACACCTCCCCCCAAGACGGACCGGAGCCCCTTTCCGCCTCTCAGACATAAACCCAACTCGCTGCAGAAAGGGGCCCCGGTCCGTCTCCCCTCCACGCCCCCAGTCCCTCCACCCAACGACCCAAGCCCGGCACCGCCCAAATAAACCACTTCGCCACTGATGCTTTGGAAACCCGTTATCCTTCTTTGGTTGACGCGCTTTCGGGCGCCCCCGCTTTCTTTCGCTTTCCGCCGACGACACCGTCCCCCGGCACCCGCTTTTCAGGAGTCATCCCCTCGTGGCCGCTTTCGACATCGACGACATCGTCTCCTCCCTGCACTCGGCTCGCCTGCGCTGGCGCGACGGCCAACGCCGCCTCCTCGAATCCGGCGGTCGCGATCTGCCCTCCCGTGAACACCTCGCCGATATCATCGGCGCCCTCAAAGGCGTGCTCTTTCCCATGCGCCTCGGCCCGCCAGACCTGCACCAGCAAGGCGAGAACTATTTCGTCGGTCACACACTGACCAGCGTGCTCAACGGTCTCGCCGAACAAGCCCGCATGGAATGGCGCCATAAAGCCCGCCACGACGCCAACCTCACGCCCGCACGCATCGAGGAACGCGCCCACGCCACCATCCAGCAATTCGCCCAACGCCTCCCAGCGATCCGCGAATTGCTCGACCGTGACGTGCTCGCCGCCTATCAAGGCGATCCGGCCGCCGGCAGCGTCGACGAAGTGCTGATCTGCTACCCAGGCATTCACGCGATGATTCACCACCGCGTCGCCCACGAACTCTATCGACTGGAATTGCCTCTGCTCGCCCGTATCATCGCCGAACAAGCCCATTCGGAAACAGGGATCGATATTCACCCAGGCGCCCAAATCGGTGCCGGCTTCTTCATCGATCACGGGACGGGGGTGGTCATCGGGGAAACCGCGATTCTCGGCGAGCGCGTGCGCGTCTACCAAGCCGTCACGCTCGGCGCCAAGCGCTTCCCAGCCGACGACGACGGCAATCCGCGCAAAGGCCTCCCGCGTCACCCGATCGTGGAAGACAACGTGGTCATTTACGCCGGCGCAACGATCCTCGGTCGCGTCACTATCGGACAAGGCTCGGTGATCGGCGGCAACGTCTGGCTCACGCAAGACGTCCCGCCGTTCAGCAACATCACGCAAGCAAGATCGCGCACGGAGGCCGGCTCGCCCCCGGTGTCCGGCTGCGATAACGAATCGTCCTGACACGTCCCGCGTGGCTCGCGCCACGCACGGTTCGGTCAGGCCGTTTTCAATATCGACGTCCGTCAGACACGTCAGGCAAGTCCCACCGCCCCCGCGACAGCGCATAGCGCAACCACGGCAAGCGGCGGTGCCTTCCAGCGCGTCAAGAGCACGAAGGCAATGGCCGCTACCGCGAAATCGGCAGCGCTGTGCACCGCGCTCGTCCACACCGGCGAGTACAACGCCGAGGCCAAGATCCCCACGACGGCCGCATTTACCCCGGCAAGCATGGCCGCCGTCGTCGCGCGTTCACGCAACGCCTGCCAATGAGGCAGCGCAGCGACGACGAGCAACAGCCCGGGAAGAAAGATCGCCGCCGTCGCAAGCACGGCGCCAAGCCACGGATGCAGCGGCCCCCCCGAGCGCCACCCAAGGTAGGTCGCGAACGTGAAGAGCGGGCCCGGCACCGCCTGCGCCGCACCATACCCGGCCAGGAAGTCGCCGTTCGATACCCATCCCGTCGCCACGGTCTGCGCCTGAAGCAGCGGCAACACCACATGGCCACCGCCGAACACCAACGCCCCGGATCGGTAGAAACCGTCAAAAATGGCCACGGACCGGTCGTCAGTGAGATGGCGCAAGAATGGCAATCCAGCCAACAGCACGCAGAAGAGAATCAACGCCACGGCGCCCGCCGTCCGTGAGATCCGGAATCGCGTCGGCGAGGGCAACGGCGGTGCCGCCATCGCGTGGCCCGAGCGCAGCAGCATAACGCCAAGCCCCGCGCCCAGCACGATCACGATGAGCTGCGCAAACTGGGTTGTCGTCAACGCGAGCACTGTCATGGCGGCCAACGCGATCCCCGCGCGGCGCGTGTCGGGACATAACCGTCTCGCCATGTCCCATACGGCCTGCGCCACGACGGCGACTGCCACCAGCTTCAAGCCATGCAGCACGCCGTCGCCGACCGGACCGCCCAGGTGCGGCGCCACGACGGCAAACACGAGAAGCAGCAGCACCGATGGCAGCGTGAACCCGCACCACGCGGCGATGCCGCCCAGCCATCCGGCCCGCTGAAGTCCGATGGAAAACCCAACCTGGCTGCTCGCCGGTCCGGGCAGAAACTGACACAACCCGACCAGATCGATGAAGCTCGCGTCATCGAGCCAGCGACGCCGCTCCACGAATTCGCCACGGAAATAGCCGATGTGGGCGACCGGCCCGCCAAAGCTGGTCAGGCCCAACAGGAGAAACGCGCGCAGCACTTCCAGGGCGGCGCGCGCATGCGTCGTGGCGGGACCCGCGACGGTCTCGATGTCGGTTTTCAAGGGTTCCAACTCACGTTATCCAGCAACACAAAGTTCGCCATCATAGCGCTGACGCGGTGACCTCAGCATGACGTCGGCATGACGCGAGCACACTGGGGGCATCGCAAGCTTACGCCACGCCAGCCGTAGACGCTGTCGGTCAGCGTCGTGCATGGCAGGACCGCCATTCTCGGCACGGACGGCGATTTTCGAATTTCTCCCTAGCGGCGGTGACAGCGGTGAAGACTGCCACAATCGCCGGTTCGTTTCAGCAATCGCATCTCCGCGGGCCGCGTTAGCGTTCTCCCCCTCGCTGCGGATGTTGTCCTTCGCAATCTCGCGATGGCACAACGCTGCGGAATTCACGGAGAAACGCTGAATGACTCGATTGCATTACGCGATGTCGCACCACGCGCATCTACCGGCCGCCAATGCACACCATCCAAGACGGGGCATCGCTCGCCCCGCATTCGTCGACGACTGGCGGGCCGGTCTGTCGGTGCCCCGTCGTCGCGCTGTCCAGACGCAGACGCCCCTGCGTTCGGCCCCGCAACCACTGCGGGCCGAACCCGTCGCTCGCGCAGCGGCAGGCGCAACGCGCCGCGAGATCCCCAATGCGGCCTTCGCGCTGGGCTTGCTCGCGGTGGTCTGTACGACAGGCGTGGCGGTCGCGGCCGTCGCTCCCGGGGCATCGGTTGCCGGGCCACGGTCGATCGGCCGCAGAGAGGTTCGTATCGAGCCGGGTCCGACCGCGGCGCCGATAGCGTTGCCGCATTCTGACGCGGTGTCCGGCATTCACGCGCTGCTGCGCGTGTGGCCCTACCGCCCCGACGGCGGTGGCGTGATGGCGCAGTGCCTGCCGACACCGCACGCCAGATCGCTCGGTCGCCCGCCGGCGCCGGCCGACAGCCGCGAGGCCCTGAGAGCGGGGCTGGAAGCGTACCGTGGGGATATCCAGTGCGCCATCGTCGCGCTGATCCGGGAATCCGTTGCCGCGTCGGACGCGCAAACGCGTGCGGCATTTGCCGATGCCGAGGTCCTGCGCCCAACGCACAAGTCGATGATCGTCGAGCGCGCGGGGCGGTCGGGTTTGCCGCCGAGGCGGATCGCCTACGAGGCCTCTCACGCGATTTCGCTGCACTTGAGGGCCGAGGACGGCATCTGGCGCGAGTTTGCGCTCTCGCTCGCGCACGACGCCCCCGCGCTCATCACACCGTTGCATAACCTCGGTTCGTCCAGCGGCATGGGTGAGAGAGGCCTCGCCGAAACCTATGGGCCGCTGTTCTGGGGCGAGCGCTGGTCGTCGATCGAGTCCCGGATCGGCGAAGGTGACAAGGTGCGGTTCGTGCAGGCCATCGCGGGCGCCACTGTCTCGGCGGGGTGGCCGCATCCCGATTCGTCGGTCCTGGATTCGCCGGACATGGAGGAAATCGCCGAGCTGCTGATCGACACTGTCGTGAAGCGTGCCCCTCGCGATCGCCGCCGGGTCTCGGACGCGCACGTCGAGACCCGCTCGCGTCGGCACGCCGCAGCCGACATCGGCGGGCCTGCCACATTGGCCTCTCGCCTGACGATCTCCGGGCTTGAATGTTTGGCCGCCATGGTGCGCGCCGATACGCTCCATCAGGACGCCATCGCGCTGCTCCAGCACCTTTGGCCGGACAAGCCCTTGGAAGCCTCCACTCAGGCTACGCCGACGCAACCCCTGTTGCCTCGCTTCATCAAGCACGAGCCGTTCGACGGTCCTCTGGGGCGAGGCGTGCAATGGTCGTTGCCGCCGAACGTCTACGTGGAATACCTCCCGGACCTGACGCAGAACGGCGTGAAGGTGTTCGACATCGATGGGGTGCTGTACGGCGCGACGGTGGCGCATACGCGCAAACACGCTTCCGACCTCCGGCCCCTTGACGACATCCGTCGCGAGCGCGGTTCGGAGGCGCTGTGCCGCATCTCGCGCGGCACGGGGATCGATATCGACGGCATGTGTCTCGAATGCCACTCAGAGCGCACGGATGAGGTCACGGTCACGGAGCAGGGCGCAACTCTGACGCAGCATCAGGCGTTGGACGCGTCGCCGCTCGTGCGCCTGCGTGTCGCCGTGTATTCCCGTCCGTTTCAAGCGGAGGATGGCAGCCATGTGTTCTTTGCCTTCGGGCGTCTTGGGCGTTTGGACGAGCATGACGTGCCGCACGTCTCGCCGGACTCGCCACTCGTCGATCCGTCCGTGTATACGCCGGAACTGGACGGCGAATTGTCCTTCTATGAGCAGTCGACGACGGAGGGTCCGGTCGGGGGGCGTCGTGTGCGCCTGACCCTCGGCGACATGCGCATCGCTGCCCCGTTCGGGACCTATCGGGCGGGTGACGGCGCGTTGCACGGGGTGGTGCAACTGTCGCACGACGTCTACTACCGCTTCAGGTTGCCCGGGAGCGACGAAGCCGAATCGACGCGTCAGGTGCGTTTGCACTTGCGCTCGGCGAGGCATCGCGACATTCGCGCGTACCGCAGGGCGCAGCATCATCGTGCGACGGGCGAAAACGCGACGGTGTTGCCAACGATTGCCTACGGCGACGCGCGCACATTTCTGCAGTTGTATCTCAAGCTCTGGCAGCAGGCGCCGTCGCCGGCAGACGTCTGGCGCGGGCTCGAAGACATTTCACTGTCGGTGATCGAGGCGCGCCAGGCGATTCGCGACCTGACGCTGGCCATCGAACATCGGGTCGCCGCCTCCAGAACGCCGCCGGCGTCGCCCGGCGCCAGCGGCTTTTCTCAGCCCCCCGGAATCGATGCGTCGTTGATGCCGATGTTCAATCGCCTGTGGAACCACTGGCAGCACTACCCCGCGCAAGCCGAAGCGTTCATCAACGCGATTGCAAGAGACTTCGTCTCGCGTCCCGCCCCGCTGGCCGTATGGTCGCAGTTGCCGTTCGTCGGCGACGTGGAAACGACGCGCGATGTGCTGTCGATCTTCGAGACGCTGTTTCCCGGCATGTCGGGAATCCAGACGCTGGTTGGCGGTACGGCGCGCGCGGCACGCGATGTCGGCGACCGGATGCGCGAGGTTTCGGGCAACGCGAATATCGCGGTGGCGGAAGTCACGCTCGTCGACGGCACGAGAACGATCTACTACTGCCTGTCGGGGCTTCAGCGCACCAGACTGCGCACAAACACGCCGAGTGTACGCATCGTGGACGCGGGCCGGGCGTATGCACGGCGAGACCATAACGTCATCGCTCAACGCCGCAAGGCGACCCGCACGGGGCAGGACGTCATTTTCACCGAGCCACCCGAACTGCGTCTGGCAATGGCCGATGCGGACCTGCCAACAATCAACGCCGCCACGGGCGAGTCACAGTCTCGTACGCTCGACACCGAGCGGATGATTCTGGCGCAGATCTATGCGGATCATCCGCTGGGCGAAAACGTCGTCCGCTCGATCGTCCTGTGCTCGCGTCTGCCGTTTTGCGACTCGTGCGCCGTCAATCTCGCCATGGTCCCGTATCACTATCCCGACGCCGAGTTGCGCTTCTACTATGTGGCCCCATCGCCGCGCGATCGCCGAACACGCCCCAACGTCACGCCGGCACCCTTTGCGGTGACGGCGTCGGCCGCGGCGGCCGGGCAGGCGAGAACCCACGCGCATGCGCGCGACCCGGACGATCGGCACGCGCATTCCAGCCTGTAAGCGCGACGCTTGATCGATTTTCCAATATATTGACCGCTCACGGCGCCACTTCCGGCACCTGACGACTGCCCGGTCCGACGTCCGCCGATCGCGGCCGCGGCGGACCGGGTGCTGTGCCTCATGGCAAAGGAACCATGCCCGCATGACGGCACCTGATTCCCCTGCAGACGACCCCGCCATCGGGTTGGGCGGTGCGGCGCGAGATCTCTACCGCGCGCTCTGGCGCCACGCCCACGGCGTGCGGCTGCATTTGCTCGGCGCCGCCGGGCTGTTGTCGGCCGCACAGTTGTTGCGTCTGACCATGCCGTGGCTGGCGGCACAGGCGATTAATGCGCTGCAACAAGGCGACATGACGACGGCGGGCCGCTGGATCGTCTATCTGGTTGGTGTCTATCTGGTGTCGTGGCTGCTCCACGGGCCGGGCCGGATCCTGGAGCGCAACGTCGGGGTTCGCGTGCGTGTGCGGCTGGCCGATCAACTGTACGCGCGGATCGCCACCGCGCCGCTGGCATGGCGCGATGGCCGACACTCCGGCGAGTTGCAACACCGTGTGGTGCAATCCAGTCGCGCGCTGTCCGACTTTGCCCAGAATCAATTCGGCTATCTGCAAAGCGCCTTCAATTTTGTCGGGCCGCTGGTGGCGCTCGCGTTGCTGTCTCGCACCAGCGGTGTGATCGCCGTGACGGGCTATGTCGTCGTGGCCCTCATCATCCTGCGTTTCGACCGTGTGCTGATGCAGCTCGCGCGCGCCGAGAACGACGCCGAACGACGCTACGCC
Source organism: Pandoraea cepalis (assembly GCF_902459665.1). Taxonomy (GTDB): domain Bacteria; phylum Pseudomonadota; class Gammaproteobacteria; order Burkholderiales; family Burkholderiaceae; genus Pandoraea; species Pandoraea cepalis. Next base: position 30,069 of record NZ_CABPSL010000027.1, read on the forward strand.
GCCGCGCTGCTCGACTTTGTCGGTAATGCGGGCACGGTGATCGGCCTGCGCCTGCAGGCGGCGTCTCGCAAAGTGCTGGGACGTCGCATCGAGACGGTGATGGCGCCGCTACGTCGCGCTGTCGTGGTGAACGAGGGCAAATGGTTCGCCGTCGATGTTCTCGGTATGGGGCTGACGTGGATCCTGGTCGTCGTCTACGTGTTGCAGTCGCGCCAGCCGGGGCAGGCGGTGTTGCTGGGCACGGTATTCATGATTTACCAATACGCACAGCAGGCGGCGACGGTGGTTGGCTCTATGGCGTCGAACTTCCAGAGCTTCGCCCGCATGCACACGGATTACGGCAGCGCCGAGCCGATATGGGCGGCGCCGGGCGATCCCGAAGCGATCGTCCCCGCTGTCGCGCCTGATGCGCCGTGGGACACACTGACATTGCGCGGCGTGTCGTGGCATTACGCCGACGATACGCGTGGCGGACTTCATAGCGTTGACCTCGTGCTCCGGCGCGGCGCCCACGTGGCGCTCGTCGGCCCGAGTGGCGGCGGCAAGAGCACGCTGTTGCGCACGCTCGCCGGTCTCTATCTCCCGCAGCACGGTCAATTGCTGCGCGACGGGGCGGCAACGCCGTGGGCCGATCTGCGCACGCTGGCCACGCTGATCCCGCAGGAAGCCGAGGTGTTCGAGGCGAGCGTGGAGGAGAACCTGACGTTCGGGGAGCCGGCCGACGCGTCTTCCGTGCAGGCGGCCGTGCATGCAGGGGCATTCGATGACGTCCTCCAGCATCTTCCCGATGGCCTGACCAGCACGCTCAACGAGCGCGGCGGCAACCTTTCGGGCGGTCAGCGACAACGGCTCGCGCTCGCGCGGGGCGCGCTGGCAGCGCAAGGGAGTTCGCTATTGCTGCTCGATGAACCGACCAGTGCGCTCGACCCGTTGGCCGAGTCACGGGTATTCGATCGCCTGTATGAAGCGTTCCCGAACGCCTGCATCGTCGCGTCGGTGCACCGGCCGAGTCTGCTCGAGCGATTCGACACCCTCGTGGTCATGGACGGGGGGCGCGTCGTCGACGCCGGCCCGCGCGACGAGGTGCTGGCCCGACGGACCTAGCTCGAACCGCTATATTGACAACGATATAGCGGATCACTCGCCCGTGGGGTCTGTCAACGCCAAGCCGAAACCCAGCGCTGCTTGTATAGCACTACAAGAAATATCGACGGGTGTTGAGCCAACGCAAACGTTCTGTGCGACGCACTTTACATGACGCAGGCGAAGGGGAATAATCGCCTCGTGTTCGAAGACCCGACTGCGCAGTCGTTGCCTTAAGCCGGCGGGAACCGCCCCCCAACACTTCGGAATCGTGTGGCGTTCCCGCTTTCGCTCGCCTGTCGGCGCCGTCTTGCGCCGGCTCATGCAAGGGAAACGCCATGAGTCATTTCGTTGACCGTCTTCGTTTTTTCACGTCTTCACGTCCCCAGTTCTCCGAGGGGCACGGCGCCACGACCGACGAAGATCGCAACTGGGAAGACGCTTACCGTCAACGCTGGCAATTCGACAAGATCGTGCGCTCGACGCACGGGGTCAATTGCACCGGGTCCTGCTCCTGGAAGGTGTATGTCAAAGGGGGCATCGTCACCTGGGAAACGCAGCAGACCGATTACCCCCGCACACGCCCCGACATGCCGAACCATGAGCCCCGCGGCTGCTCGCGCGGCGCATCGTACTCCTGGTATCTCTACAGCGCCAATCGTCTTAAGTATCCCCTCGTGCGCAGCGCACTCGTGTCGCGCTGGCGCGAAGCGCGCCGGTCGCTCGCGCCTGTCGAGGCATGGGCCTCCATCGTGGAGAACGAAGCGTCACGGCGTGCCTATCAGGCCCGTCGCGGTCTAGGTGGCTTTGTGCGTGCGTCGTGGGACGAGGTCAACGAGATCGTTGCCGCCGCCAATGTCTACACGGTCAAGCGCTATGGCCCGGATCGCGTCACCGGCTTTTCGCCGATTCCGGCGATGTCGATGGTGTCGTATGCCGCGGGCGCGCGTTATCTGTCGCTGATCGGCGGCGTCTGCCTGAGCTTCTACGACTGGTACTGCGATCTGCCGCCGGCCTCGCCGCAAACGTGGGGCGAGCAGACGGACGTGCCCGAATCGGCCGACTGGTACAACTCGACGTTCATTGTGATGTGGGGCTCGAACGTGCCGCAGACGCGCACGCCGGACGCGCACTTCATGACCGAGGTGCGCTACAAGGGCACCAAGATCGTGTCGATTTTCCCCGACTATGCGGAAGGGGCGAAGTTCGGTGACCTGTGGCTGCATCCGAAGCAGGGCACCGATGCCGCGCTGGCGCTCGCCATGGGACATGTGATCCTCAACGAGTTCCATCTGGCCGGCAAGAGCGATTACTTCATCGACTACTGCCGGCGCTTCACGGACATGCCGTGTCTCGTGCGAATGGTCAAACAGGGCGACGGCTACGTGCCGGAGCGCCAACTGCGCGCGGCCGACTTCGACGGCGCGCTGGGCCAGCCGCACAACGCCGACTGGAAGACGGTCGTGATCGATGAGCTGAGCGGTGATTTCGTCGCGCCGGTCGGCTCGATCGGTTATCGCTGGGCACAGGGCGACGACGCCAACCAGGGGAAGTGGAACCTGCGCGAAGAGGGCCCCGACGGCAAGGCCATCCAGCCGTGCCTCACGCTGGTGAAGGGCCACGACGAGGTCGTGCCCGTGCTCTTTCCCTATTTCGGCAACCAGCCGCACGCGCATTTCACCTGCACGTCGCACGCGTCGGTGCAGCGCCGCAATGTCGGTGTGCGCCGCATCCAGACCACCGAAGGCGAAGTGTTGGTCGCGACCGTCTATGATCTGTTCATCGCGAACTATGGGCTTAATCAGGGCTTGGGGGGCGAGCACATCGCCCATACCTACGACGACGATGTGCCCTACACCCCGGCGTGGCAGGAAGCGATCACCGGCGTCAAGCGGGAAGACGTGATTTCGGTGGCCCGCCAGTTCGCCGAGAATGCGCACAAGACGCAGGGCAAGTCGATGGTCATCATCGGGGCCGGCATCAATCACTGGTTCCACATGGATATGTCGTACCGCGCGATCATCAATATGCTGGTGATGTGCGGATGCATCGGGAAATCCGGCGGCGGCTGGTCGCACTATGTCGGCCAGGAAAAGCTCCGCCCGCAAACGGGCTGGACGCCGCTGGCGTTTGGGCTCGACTGGCACCGCCCGCCGCGCCAGATGAACGCGACCTCGTACTTCTATGCGCACACGGACCAGTGGCGTTACGACAACAGCGATCCGTCGGGTCTGCTCTCGCCGCTGGCGGACAAGACCCCGTTCCACGGACGGCCCATCGATTACAACGTGCGCGCCGAGCGCATGGGCTGGCTGCCGACGGCGCCTCAACTGCAAACCAATCCGCTCGACGTCGGCCGCTCGCTGCCCGACCCGTCGAAGGCCGGGCAGTATGTGGCGAACGCCCTCAAGGACGGCACGCTGCGCATGGCGTGTACCGACCCGGATCACCCCGACAACTTCCCGCGCAATCTGTTCGTGTGGCGCTCGAATCTGCTCGGGTCGTCAGGCAAGGGCCACGAGTACTTCCTGAAGCACCTGCTGGGCACCACGCACGGCGTGCAGGGCGAAGACATCGGCAAGAGCCACGGCGCGCGTCCGGAAGAAGTCAAATGGCGCGACGAAGCGCCCAAGGGGAAACTTGATCTGCTCGTGACGCTGGACTTCCGGATGTCCACCACGTGCATGTACTCCGACATCGTGCTGCCCACCGCCACGTGGTACGAGAAGGACGATCTGAACACGTCCGACATGCATCCGTTTATTCACCCGCTCTCGGCCGCCGTCGATCCGGCGTGGCAGGCGCGCAGCGACTGGGAGATATTCAAGGGCATCGCGAAGCGCTTCTCCGAACTGTGCGACGGCCATCTCGGCGACGAGACGGACGTGGTGCTCGCGCCCATCGCCCACGATGCGCCCGGCGAACTCGCGCAGCCGTATGAGGTGAAGGACTGGGGCGCGGGGCAGTGCGACCCGGTGCCGGGCAAGACCGCGCAAGGCGTGGTCGTGGTCAAGCGCGACTATCCGAACACCTACCGGAAATTCACCTCGCTCGGCCCGTTGATGGATTCGCTCGGCAACGGCGGCAAGGGCATTCAGTGGGAGACGCACGAGGAGATCGACCTGCTCGGGCAGCTTAACTACAAGGTCTCGGAGGCCGGGGTGTCGAACGGCAGGCCGCGCATCGAGTCGGCGCTCGACGCCGCCGAGGTCATTCTCACGCTTGCGCCCGAGACCAACGGCGAGGTGGCCGTGAGGGCGTGGCAGGCACTCACGAAAGTGACTGGGCTGTCACACAAGCATCTTGCCGAAGCCCGCGCCGACGAGAAGATCCGCTTCCGAGATATTCAGGCGCAGCCGCGCAAGATCATTTCGTCGCCCACCTGGAGCGGGATCGAGTCGGAGCACGTGTCGTACAACGCCGGTTACGTCAACGTCCATGAACTGGTGCCTTGGCGCACGCTGAGCGGACGCCAGCAGCTCTACCAGGACCATCCGTGGATGCGAGCGTTCGGCGAATCGCTGTGCGTCTACAAGCCGCCCATCGACACAGGCAGCTATGCGCACATGCTCGGCCAGCGCAGCAACGGCAATCCCGAAAAGGTGCTCAACTTCCTCACGCCACACCAGAAGTGGGGCATCCACAGCACCTACACCGACAACTTGCTGATGCTGACCATGTCGCGCGGCGGACCGATCGTATGGATGTCGGAGGCCGACGCGCGCGAGTTGGACATCGTGGACAACGACTGGATCGAGTGCTTCAACGCGAACGGGGCGTTGTGCGCCCGTGCCGTGGTGAGTCAGCGGATTCCAAGCGGGGCCGTGATGATGTACCACGCGCAGGAGAAGATCGTGAATACGCCAGGCTCGGAGATCACCGGTACGCGCGGCGGCATTCACAATTCGGTCACGCGCATCAGCGTCAAGCCGACCCATATGATCGGCGGGTACGCCCAGCTTTCGTACGGCTTCAACTACTACGGCACCGTCGGCTCGAACCGCGACGAGTTCCTGGTAGTGCGCAAGATGAATCGTATCGACTGGCTCGACGATACCGCCGACCAGATGCTCGTGCCCCCGACCGGAGAACGCCAATGAAAGTGCGCGCGCAGATTGCCATGGTGCTCAATCTGGACAAGTGCATCGGCTGCCATACCTGTTCGATTACGTGCAAGAACGTCTGGACGAGCCGCGAAGGCATGGAGTACGCCTGGTTCAACAACGTCGAGACCAAGCCGGGCATCGGCTATCCGAAAGACTGGGAGAACCAGAAACGCTGGCGCGGCGGCTGGACGCGCAAGGCCAACGGTAAGCTCGAACCGCTGCAGGGCGGCAAGCTCAAGCTGCTCGCCAGTATCTTCGCCAATCCGCATCTGCCGGAGATCGACGATTACTACGAGCCGTTCACATTCGACTACGGGCATCTGCAAACGGCCTCGGATGCGAAAGCCATGCCGGTGGCACGCCCACGCTCGCTGGTCACCGGCGAGCGCATGGAGAAGATCGAGTGGGGACCGAACTGGGAAGAAATTCTCGGGGGCGAGTTCGCCAAGCGCTCGCAGGACTACAACTTCGAAGCGGTGCAGAAGGATATCTACGGCCAGTTCGAGAACACCTTCATGATGTACCTGCCGCGCCTTTGCGAGCACTGCCTGAATCCGGCCTGTGTCGCATCGTGCCCGTCCGGCTCGATCTACAAACGCGAGGAGGACGGCATCGTTCTCGTCGATCAGGACAAGTGCCGCGGCTGGCGCATGTGCGTGTCGGGTTGCCCGTACAAGAAGATCTACTACAACTGGCACAGTGGCAAGGCCGAGAAGTGCATCTTCTGCTACCCGCGCATCGAAGCCGGGCAGCCGACCGTTTGCTCGGAGACGTGCGTGGGTCGCATTCGCTATCTCGGTGTGCTGCTCTATGACGCGGACCGCATCAGCGAGGCGGCCGGCGTTGCCGACGAGAAAGACCTGTACGCGTCGCAGTTGTCGGTCTTTCTGGACCCTAACGATCCGGCGGTGATCGCGCAGGCAAGGCTCGACGGCGTGCCTGACGCGTGGATCGAAGGCGCCAAGGCGTCGCCCGTCTACAAGATGGCGGTCGACTGGCGCATCGCGTTCCCGTTGCACCCGGAATATCGCACGCTGCCGATGGTCTGGTATGTGCCGCCGCTCTCGCCGATCAACGCCGCGGCCAACAGCGGCGATCTCGGCATGAACGGCGCGCTGCCCGACGTGGAGTCGCTGCGCATTCCGCTGCGCTATCTCGCGAACTTGCTGACCGCCGGCGACGAAGCCCCGGTGAAGCTGGCCCTTGAGCGTCTGCTCGCCATGCGCGCGTTCATGCGCGCACGGCACGTCGATGGCGTGCAGGCAGACGACGTGTTGGCGCAAGCAGGACTGAGCGTCGCCCAGGTCGAGTCGATGTACCGGTATCTGGCGATTGCCAACTATGAGGACCGGTTCGTGATCCCGACCGCCCACCGCGAATATGCCGAAAACACGTTCGACATGCACGGCGAATGTGGCTTCTCGTTCGGCAACGGATGCTCGTCGGGCAACGATACGGGCAACCTGTTCAACCCGGTCAAGAAGAACAAGCGGACCATTCCGATTCAGGAGATTTGAGATGTCCGCCTCCGATACCCCCCTCGGCTTGCAGTGCCGCCTGCTCGGCGCACTGCTGCATTACCCGGACGACGAAGTGGCCCTCGCGTTGCCCGAGATCGAGCAGACGTTGCTGGGCAGTCCGCGCATTGGCGGCGCCGCACGACGTGAGCTCGACGCGTTCTTCGCCCACTGGCGCGAGCGCGATCTGCTCACGTTGCAGGAGAACTACGTGGCGCAGTTCGACCGTGGCCGCGCAACGTCGCTCTACCTGTTCGAGCACGTCTACGGCGAGTCGCGCGATCGCGGTCAAGCGATGGTCGACCTCATGCAGACGTACGAGCGCAGCGGCATCTATCTGGCGCCCGGCGAGTTACCCGACTATCTGCCGGCGTTTCTCGAGTACGTCGGGGTCCTGCCGGAATCGGAAGGCTTGGCGCGTCTCAAGGATATCGAACATCTCTTGCAGGCCATCGATGTCGGGCTCTCCAAACGCGGATCGCCCTATGCCGGACTCACGCGCGCGCTGCTCTGGCTGAGCGGTACGACCACGGTGCAACGCGAGACGCAGCCGCCGCCCGAACACGTCGACGACGCCTCGCATATTCCCCGTGCGGCGGACTACGACGCCATCGACGCCAGCTATCAGGATGCCCCGGTGCGCTTCGTGGGCGCGGGGCATCCGAGCGGGCAGGGTAATACCGTCGGTGAACCGATTCAGTTCCATGCGCGCCGTCCTGGGCGCTGAGTTCGGAAAGCAAGGAGTGTGACCATGCAAGCTTTCTTTCATCAGTTTCTGTTTGGCATCTATCCGTACATTTGCCTGACGGTGCTGCTCATCGGCAGCCTGATCCGCTTCGACCGCGAGCAGTATTCGTGGAAGAGCGATTCGTCGCAATTGCTCAAGCACGGCATGCTGCGCCTGGGCAGCAATATGTTTCACTGGGGCGTGCTGGTCGTCGTGGCCGGGCATTTCGCCGGGTTTCTGGCGCCACACTGGCTCGTTTCGCCGTTCCTGAACGCGTCGCAGCACCAGTTGATCGCGATGGTCGGTGGCGGGGCCGCGGGCGTGGTCGCCATCATTGGCCTGACGATCCTCATCGCCCGTCGCATCGGCACGCCGCGCGTGCGCGCCACGAGCCGCACGTGGGACATCGTCATCGTGTTCATGCTCTGGATTCAACTCGCGCTCGGACTCGGCACGGTGTTGCTCTCCATGCGGCACATGGACGGCGCGATGTTCGAGCAACTGACCGATTACGTGAAAGGCGTCGTGACATTCCAGCCGGGCGTGGCGACCTTGCTTGAAGGGGTGCCACTGACCTATCGCGCGCATATCGCGCTCGGCTTCACGATCTTCCTGGTGTCGCCCTTCACGCGCATGGTGCACATCTGGAGCGGTCTGGCGTCCGTGGTCTATCTGATCCGCCCGTATCAATTGGTGCGCAAGCGCTGAGGCGCGGCGTTAATTTTTGCTTGTGAACGACGAAAAGCGTCGAATAACGTCCCTACGGCCAAGGACCCTCAACATGCAAACCTTGTTGGCAGACGCCCGCGCGCCGCTGCGCGTGAACGGTGTCGAGATTCTATCAAGCGCCATCGACGAGGCCGTGGCAGAACTTGCCGATGCGCCGATCTCCGGCGCCGATCCGACGGCCGACGCCGAGGCGATGGCCCGCTACGCGCTAGCGATCCGCGAGTTGTTGCGCCAGCGTGCCGTCGAGCTGGGGCTGCCCATCGACGCCGACCGGCCCGATGCGATGGCCGATGCGGTGTTCGCGAAGGAAGTCGCGACGCCCGTGGCCACTGCCGAGGAATCGCGTCGCTATTACGAGCAGCATCGTGATCGCTTCACCAGCGGCGAACTGGTGCACGCGAGCCATATCCTGTTCGGTGTGACCGGACGGGCACCGCTCGCGCTGGTGCGCGGCAAGGCGGAAGAGACGCTCAACGCGATCCTGCAAGCGCCCGACCAGTTTGAAACGATGGCGGCGGAGCGGTCGAACTGTCCGTCCGCGCAGGTGGGCGGGAGTCTTGGCCAGCTCGAGCGCACGAGCTGCGTGCCGGAGTTCGCGCAAGGCATTTTCGGTTCGGACGAGATCGGCGTTCTGCCGCGGCTGATCAAAACCCGCTTCGGCTTTCATCTGGTTCGGATCGATCACCGGGTGCCGGGTGCGCTGATTCCGTTCGAGGCCGTTCAGGACGACATCGCCATGATGCTCACGGAGCAGGTGCGCCTGCGCGCCACGCGTCAGTACGTGCAACTGCTGGCCGCGCAAGCCGACTTGGAAGGCGTGACATTTGCGAGCGCCGACGGGCCGCTTGTGCAATAAGGGAGAGGGGATGGATACCGCACGCGTTGCTGCATCGCCATCGGTTGCCGGCAATCTGCCCGCGCCGGGCGCCAAGGCGTACTCGGTGTTGTTCGCGAGTACGTTCGCGTTTCTCGTTTGTTTCGTGGTCTGGATGATGTTCGGCGTGCTGGGCATCCAGTTGCGCGAAGACCTTGGCCTGAACAGCACGGAATTCGGTTTGCTCACGGCGACACCGGTGCTGACCGGCGCGGTGATGCGCCTGCCGCTCGGCATCTGGACGGACCGCTTTGGCGGGCGCCTCGTGATGACCGTGTTGCTGGTGACGTGCGCGATTCCCGTGTATGTCGTCAGCTACGCGACGCAGCTGTGGCAATTCCTCGTCATCGGGCTATTTCTTGGGTGCGTGGGCGCGTCGTTCGCTGTGGGTACCCCCTATGTCGCTCGCTTCTTCCCGCCGGCCAGGCGCGGATTCGCGATGGGTTTTTTCGGGGCGGGCACGGCAGGGGCGGCCGTCAACCTGTTCATCACGCCGAGCTTGGAGGCGGCGTACGGCTGGCGTGCGGTCCCACGCATCTATGCGGTCGTGCTGCTCGTCACGGCAGTGATCTTCTGGCTGGCGTCCGCGCCAGACCCGGGCGCGGGGAAGAAGGGCGGATCGATTCTGGCGTCGTTCAAGGTGCTGAGCAATGCGCGCGTATGGCGGCTGTGCCAGTACTACTCGATTACCTTCGGCGGTTTCACGGCGTTGTCGCTGTGGATTCCCCAGTATCTCAAGGCCGAATACGGCATGACGGTGGTGATGGCCGCGGCGGTGGCGGCAGGTTTTTCGCTGCCGGGGTCGGTACTGCGGGCGGTCGGTGGCGTGCTCGCCGACAAGTTCGGCGCGCACGCGGTCACGTGGTGGTGCCTGTGGGTAGCTTGGATGTGCCTGTTCCTGCTGTCGTACCCGAAGACCGATTTCGTGATCTACACGATCCAGGGACCGCAAACGTTCCACATCAGCGTGTCGGTGGTGGGGTTCGTGATGCTCGCGTTCGTGCTGGGCGCGGTGTTCGCGTTCGGGATGGCCTCGACGTTCAAATACGTGGCGGACGAGTTTCCCGAGAATATGGGCGTGGTGACCGGTATCGTGGGGTTGGCCGGTGGCCTGGGCGGGTTCCTGCTGCCGATTCTGTTCGGCGCGCTGCTCGACGTCGTCAAGATTCGCTCGAGTTGCTTCATGCTCCTTTATGGCGTCGTGTGGGTCTCGCTGATCGTGATTTATATTTCTGAAGTGCGACGCGCGCGGGTGATGTAGTCGGGCCCGGGCAGCGTTCGTGGGCGACTGGAGCGGCTATCTATACAATTCACCTCCATAAGAAGATGAGAGGTATGGAGCGATGGATAGTGTAGAGAACGTGCGAGCGTTCCTCGCGGTGGCCGACATGGGCAGCTTCACTGCGGCCGCGCGCAGGCTCGACGTGTCGGCGCCGGTAGTGACCAAGCGGGTCGGTGCGCTGGAAAAAGAGCTCAAGGTGCTGCTTTTCCAGCGCACCACGCGCAGCCTCGCGCTGACGGCCTCGGGGCGCGACATGATGGGTGCCGCGCGCGACTTCCTGGCCGCCTACGAGCGCCTGTCCGAACGCGCCGTGGTCGATGAACGCTCGCTCGGCGGGCGTTTGCGCGTCAAGGCGCCTGCATCGTTCACTAACCACTTCCTCGGCAGGCTGCTGAACGCGTTCTTCCTGTCTCATCCCAAAGCCAGCATCGAGCTGCAACTGGCGAACCGCGCCGTCGACCCCGTGCTCGAGAACTTCGATTTCGTGATCACCGGCCTGCCCGTGACCTACGAGGGCGTCGAAGAATTCCCCCTGTGTCCGTTCAAGCGCCACGTCTACGCGTCGCCCGATTATCTGGCGCGCCATGGCACCCCCGAGCATCCGTCCGACTTGCCCGGCCACCGCTGCCTGCTCTACTCGTATCAGAACACCGTGCGCACGTGGACGTTTACCGACGCGCGTGCCGGCGACATCCAGGTCACTGTCGACGGCGGCTTCGCGACCAACGACATCGACGCCATGCACAATGCCTGCGTCGACGGCATGGGCGTGGCGATCCTGCCGCGCTATCGGGCGCGCGACAGCGTTCTGGCTGGCAGCCTGGTGCAGATCCTTCGAGGGTTCGGACTGCCAGACTACTGGATCAAGGTGTTGCGTCCAGCGAACCATCACAACCCCAAACTGTTCCATGCGCTGCTGGATTTCCTCGTCGAAGGACTGTCGAGGCTGAAGGCGCAAGGGACCGACCTGTGAGCCTCGCCGCCGCGTCGCTTGCCTTGCCCTGAGGGCGCTGCGCGATTATTTCCAAATCGCGTGTTCTGAACTTCCACTCCGCTGCTATGTCTGCGCGCCCCGTTCGGCCATGATCTGGCCGTCCGGTGTACGGCATGCCCGATGCCCGGCGCCATCCGACAAAAAATAAGAGATACAGGAGACAACCTTGAAGCACTGGATCGCTTGTCTGCCGCTCGCGGCATGCTCGCTGAGCGCGTTTGCGCAAAGCAACGTCACACTCTACGGCGCGGTCGACGCCGCCATGACCTACGTGAACAACACTGGCGGCAGCGCCGCCTGGCAGGCCGCCAGTGGCGGGCGCGCCGGCGACAAGTTCGGCTTGCGGGGTGTCGAAAACCTTGGGGGTGGTCTGTCGGCCATCTTCACGCTCGAAGCCGGCTTCAACATCATGAACGGCACCGCGCAACCGGCCAACACGTTGTTCGGACGTCAGGCCTTCGTCGGCCTGTCCGACGCGCGACTCGGTACGCTGACCATCGGTCATCAGTACTCGATGACAAACGACTACTTCGTACCGCTGTCCACCTCGTTCATGTTTGCCGGGGGACTTGGGGCGACGTTGGGCGACATCGACGGCTCGTGGAATTACAACAAGATCAATAACGTCGTCAAATACGAGAGCCAGACCTACGATGGTCTGAAATTCAGCACGATGGTCTCGTTCGGGAATGCGGCGGGCGATTTCGCCAAAGACCGGACGTACGGCGCCGGCGCCTCGTACACGAACGGTGGCCTGTTGATCAGCGGTGCGTACATGAACATGCGCACCCCCGGCACGTCGATCTTCGGCGCGGCGAGTGCGGCGCAGCCGGGTGCCGCCTATAGCAACCCGGTCACCAACCCGATCTTCCAGAACTACGTCACGGCCACGAGCCAGCAGGTCGTCGGCGGTGGGGCGAAATACACGTGGGGTCGTTCGCAGGTCTCGGCCATGTACGAGAACGTGCGCTTTCTCGACATCGTGCGCACTGCATCCAACCCATCGGCACCACCCGACGCCGTCTTCAACAACTATCAGATCAACTACGGCTACAACCTCTCGGCGAACACAATGGCTGGCGTGGGTTATCAGTACAGCTTCGCGCCGGGCGGGCATTATCAGTCCGTCGAAGGCGGGGCCGCCTACAATTTCTCCAAGACCGCCTACGTTTACGGAATTCTCGTCTGGCAGCACGCGAGCGGGCGAGATTCAACGGGCAAGGCCGCCGTGGCCGACATCTTCGGGTTGAACGCGTCGACAACCCCCAACCAATTGGCCGTGCGCGTTGGATTGCGCAAGCTGTTCTGACCATATCGACGGGACCTGAACTCGCATGCCAAACACTACTCACCTCCCCAACGCCCATTCGGCGCTCGATCTTCAGTCGTTCCTCGATGGACGCCGAATGTCGCGGCTGCAGTGGCGCGTTGTCGCCCTGTGCTTTCTGATTGTCGCCATTGACGGCATCGACATCGGACTGGCGGCTTACATCGCGCCTTCCGTGCGGCGCGAATGGGGCCTTTCGGTGGCGCAACTCTCACCGATCTTCCTGTCGGCGCTGCTCGGCATGATGGCCGGCTCGCTGGTGTTCGGACCGCTGGCGGACCGGCGCGGTCGCCGGTTCGTGCTGCTCGCGTCGGTCGCCACCTTCGGCCTGGCGACGTTGGCGACACTGTTCGCAACGAACGTTACCGAACTGTCGATCCTGCGCTTCGTCGCCGGCGCGGGCATCGGGGGAGCTTCGCCTGCCGCCGTCACGCTCACGGCCGAGTACGCGTCGGGCAAGCGCAAGCTGTCCATCATCACCCTGATGATGTGCGGCAACTCGATGGGGTCCGCCTTCGGCGGCGTGGTGGCCTCGCAGATCATCGAGCGGCACGGCTGGCATGCCATGGTGCTCGTGGGTGGGGTGTTGCCGCTGTTGTTGTTGCCGGTCTTGTGGGCGCTGCTGCCCGAGTCAATGCGTTTTCTCGCGCTGCGCCGCCCGCATGAGCAGGAGCGCCTCCGCGCGCTTGGACGCCGAATCGCGCCCAATGACGTGACGTTGCAGACGACCTTCGTCGCCCTCGAGACGAAGCCGAGCCGCTCGCCGGTGCGCGAGTTGCTGGTGGCGCCTTATGCGCGCGGCACGTTGCTGTTGTGGGCGGCCTTCTTCATGGGACTGTCGGTGCTGTACTTGATGGCAAGCTGGCTGCCGACCATCATCACCAACGCCGGTGGCTCCATGCGCAACGCGGCACTCATCACCGCGCTGTGGTCTATCGGCGGTACGACCGGCGGGTTGCTGCTGGGACGCGTCATGGACAGCGCCAAGCCGACACGCGTGCTGGGCGTGGCCTATGCCGTGGCCTTCGTCACCGTGATTTGTGTCGGCCAGACATTCGGCAAAGTTGCCGTGCTAGCGCCGCTCGTGTACCTGGCGGGTGTCTGCATCAGTGGCACGCAGGTTGGCCTCAACGGCCTTGCGGCGACGTATTACCCAACGGCGAACCGCGCCACGGGCGTGGCCTGGGCGACGGGCATCGGTCGCTTCGGCTCGATGCTGGGCTCCAGCATCGGCGGTGTATTGCTCGGCTCAGGCATGGCGTACCCCGTGCTGTTCCTGATCGTCGGTATTCCCGCCTTGCTTGCCGCCTGCTGCATGTTTGCGATGCCACCGCTCCGGCGCGAGCCGGTACCGGTGCTGACGCCCGTAACGCCCGTAACGCGCTGAACGCGCTGCCCTTTATTGACAACTGGACAAACGACTCATGGTATTTCCCGGCCCGGCGTTTCTGGCGCTCTGGAATGACGTTGCGCCCCAGCATGCGCAGGAATACAACCGCTGGCACATGCGCGAGCATGTGCCGGAACGCGTCGGCATCGACGGCTTCATCGAAGGGCGACGCTACCGGCACGCTGCGTCGGGGCAACGGGAATATTTCACCGCCTATGGCGTGACGGCTCCCGAAGTCTTCGAGTCGCAAGCCTATCTGAACGTGATCGATGCGCCGACACCGTGGTCTGCCAATATGCGCGACACGCTGACCCACGTTCTGCGGGCGCCGTGCCGCACACTCGGCTCGGCGGGAAGCGGCACCGGGGGGGCGCTCGCGTGCGTCCGAATTCGCGCCGTGGCACCGGCGGCACCCGCCGTAGCCGAGTTGACGACCGCCTGCGCCGCGCTCGACGGCGCGGTCGCCGCCCACCTGGGCGCGGTCTTCGCGGCGCAGCCGAGTGCGTTCGCTCGCTGGACGGCGTCTGAGATGCCTACGCACGTCCTGCTCGTCGAGACGGAAGACCTGCAGGCTGCAGGCACCTTGAGCGCGGCGATTCGTGCCTTGGTGAACGACGCGCTGTCGGTCTCGGCGCCTCCCACCGCCGACGTGTATTCACTGATTTTTGCGATTGGTCACGCAGATGTCGACGACTCGCTACGCCGCGCCCGCTGACGCGCCGTCGGCAGTGGCAATGGCAATGAACGATGATTTCCGGAGTTCCTCTATGAAAGCCCTGCAAAAAGCGACCGCCGCCTTCGGTCTTGAGTGGCGCGATGTTCCCGAACCCGAACAGCCAAGCGCGCAAGAGGTCATTGTCGACGTGACCGCCGCTGGAATCTGCGGCAGCGACGTTCACATCTACGACTGGTCGGGTGGCTACGATTTCCTGCGAGGCGCGTTCCCGGTGACGCTCGGCCACGAATTCGCGGGCCGCGTCGCAACGCTCGGTGCCGACGTCCACACGCTGCGCGTCGGCGATGCCGTCTTCGTCATCCCCTCTGTCGAATGCGGCGGCTGCGAGCACTGCGTCGCCGGTCGCCTCGATGATTGCCGCGACCGTCGGGGCATCGGCATGCTGCGCGACGGTGCCTTTGCGCCGCGCGTACGGGTGCCGGCCGCCAATTGCCTGACGTTCCCGGCGGAGATGGATGCGGGTGTCGCATCGCTCGCGGAGCCCTTGTCCATTGGGCTGTCGGCGGTCAAGACGGCGGAAGTGAGTGCAGGTGAGCGCGTGCTGGTGATGGGCCCCGGGACGATCGGTCAGGCGATCGCGGTGCTGGCGAAGGCCCGCGGCGCACAGGTGGCGATCGTCGGACATAACGACGCCGAGCGCCTCGCAACGGCGCGCGCGCTCGGCATCGACGCGACACTGGATCTCGACGGTGCGCAAGAAGGCGCCATGCGCGCGATGTTGGGCAGCAGCGAATACGACGTCGTGATCGAAGCGACGGGGGTCGGCGCGGCGGTGCAGGCCGGGCTCGATGTGCTGCGTCCGTCGGGCATATTTGTCGTGTGCGGGATTCACGGCAAGCCCATCAGCTTCGACGGCGCGAAGCTGGTACGGATGCGCCATCAGATTCGTGGGACCTACCGTGCGTCACGCGCGACCTGGCAAGAGGTGCGCGACTTCCTTATCGCGAATCATGCCTCGCTGGCACCGATGGTCACGCACCGGCTACCGCTCGCGCAAGCGGTCGAGGGATTCGAGATGGCGCGCCGGAAGATCGGATCCAAGATCGTGCTCGTTCCCTGACGCAGGGCGGCCTGAGTGCGCGACGTCGTCGCGCGTGCGACCGTGATTCGGGCACGCTAGCCATCCCGAGACGGCGGACACTCCATGCCCCAGCGGAAATGGCCGCTGCGCAACAAGACCGGCGCGCCGAGGCAGAGTCCGAGGTAGCGCTCGGTCATTTTCTCGATGGCCGGTCGATTCGCTCGGAATGCGGCCATCAGATCGTCGACGTTGCACGATTTCGCGCCAAAGTGATCCTCCAGCGCCTCGGCGGAGATGGCACACAATACACGCTTGTGGTTAAGATCGGCCGCGAACTCGATCGTCAGGTCGTCGCCGTTATAGGCCGGCGCGACGTGCGGAAACTCAATCTTCATGACCCAACTCCTCGGATGCGCGCGGGCTGCGATGGCGATCGTCGGACGCGCCGGTCGCGGCGGGTGTGTGGCCAGGAATGGCTTCGTCTCCCTCCAGGTAAGCCTGTTCCATCGGTTCCACGACATGGCAAGGCCAGCCGAGGCGCTCCGCAATCCGCCGGCGAAGGCTATCGGACGCGGCCGGCTCGCCATGATTGAGAAAGATGTGCCGGACCGGTTTGTCGAATTTCGAAAGCCAGGCGAGCGTCTCCTGGTAGTCGGCGTGAGCGGACAGCGTGTCGAGTTGCACGACTTCGGCGCCCACGTGAACGTACTCGCCAAAAATCTTGACTTCGCCGCCGCCGACCAGGGTCGCGCCGCGGGTGCCGGGCGCCTGGAAGCCAGTAAAGAGCACGGTGTTGCGCCAGTCGCCTGCCATCGCCTTGAGGTGGTGCAGCACGCGCCCCCCGGTGGCCATGCCGCTGCCCGCAATGATGACCAGGGGGACGGCGCGGGTATCGAGCCATTTCGACTGCTCGACACCGGTGACGAACGTCGCCGCGCCGCACATCTCCGCGCATTCGACATGATTCAAGCGATGATCGGTCTGATGGGCCGAGTAAGTCTTCGTGACGTTGATCGCCATGGGGCTGTCGAGATAGACCGGCACGTCCGGAATGCCACCGGACGCCTTCTGCTTCGCAATCCAGTAAAGCAGGCTCTGCACACGACCAACGGCAAACGCCGGCACGATCACGGTGCCCCCCCGGGCGAACGTTCGGTTCAGAATTTCCGCCAGTTGCGCGCCGGGATCGGTCCGGTCGTGCAGCCGATCCCCATACGTCGACTCCAACACCAGGAAATCCGGTGACTCGGGGACTGCCGGGGGCAGCATGATCGGATCGTCCTGCCGTCCCAGATCGCCTGAAAACAGCAACTTCCGGGTACCGACATTGAACTGCGCCATCGCCGCGCCCAGAATATGGCCGGCATGCCAGAAGTGCAGCGTGATCTCGGGGGACACTTGAAACGGCGTATCAAATGGCAGCGGCTTGAGCAGCGCGATCGCACGGTGTGCGTCTTCAGCGGTGAACAGCGGGAGCGCAGGCTGGTGTTTCGACTTTCCGTGACGGTTCACGAACGCCGCCTGTTCCTCCTCGAGTCGCGCACTGTCGAGCAGCAGAATCTCACATAAATCGCGGGTGGCGGACGTGCAATAGACCGGACCTTTGTAACCGTACCGCGCGAGCACAGGCAGGTAGCCGCTGTGGTCGATATGGGCGTGCGTGAGTACCACGGCGTCGAGTCGCTCGACGTCGAACGCGGGCGCCGCCCAGTTGCGAGCGCGCAAATTCTTCACACCCTGAAAGGCGCCGCAGTCGATCAGAACTTGCCTGCCGGCGGCCGAAAGCAGGGTCTTGGAACCGGTCACGGTGCCGGCGGCCCCCAAGAAGCGCAACTGCATGAACACACCTCGCACATTGGCCGGGCGGCAACACGGCGCCCGGTATTGGCAGAATAGTCCTCCGGCGCCGGATCCTCCTCCGACGTGGCCGTGGACGTTGATGTGTATCAAGGACCGTGTTCGCGTTCGCTCACCGTTCGCTTAACTGCCGCTACCGTGTAATCGTCACGATGGCAGACGGTTGACTCGACCCGCGCGCGAACCTCGCTGCTACCGCGTTTTTCGCGCTCGCTGTTCCCCGACCTGTCGTCGAGTTCACCGGTTGACGCTACTGAGGACGACGCAATGTCTCATCGAATACTACTTGCCACGGACGGTAGCGAGACGTCTTGGCGCGCCTTGCATGAAGCCATCCGATTCGCGATGCCCGACGACGTCGTTCGGGCAGTAAATGTGATCGACGACCCTTTCGCCCACTATCAGGCCGCGTTCGCTTCCCATATCGATCTCGAAGCGGTCCGCGACGCCTTGATTTCCGAGAACCAGCAGACGTTGAGCGATACCTACAAGACGCTGCGTGAAGAAGGGATCCAGGCCGACACACGCTCCATCGATCTGCGCGCATGGGGCGGCACGATTGCCGACGCCATCATTCGGGAAGCCGAGCGGTGGCATGCCGATCTCCTGGTGCTCGGCACGCACGGACGCAAGGGCGTGCGGCGGCTCTTGATGGGCAGCGTTGCCGAGCAAGTGCTTCGGCAAACGCATCGACCGGTCATGTTGGTGACCGGGCCCGCCCCATCGCCGCAGGGCCCGTCCACGGCCGCAACCGACGCCGAGCAGGGGTGAGATCATGTTGAAACGCATTCTGGTCGCCATCGACGGCAGCCCCACGTCGGATAAGGCTTTTGATTATGCGCTGGCGCTCGCCAAGGCGCGCAACGCTCACCTGCATGTCGTGTTTGTCGTGGACATTCCAGTGGCCTACGTAGCCGATGCCGATCCGTTTCCGTTTATCGAAGCGATGCGGCTGCAGGGCAAAGCGATTCGCGATACGGCCACCCAGCGGCTCAAGGGGGACGGCGTTGACGGTGACGTAGAGATCCGGGAACTCCTGCCGCTCGGGGGCGATGTCGCGCACCAGATCAACGTGGCGGCCGACGAAGACCAGGCCGATGTGATCGTCATCGGCACGCACGGCCGGCGCGGTGTTCAACGTATGGCGTTGGGGAGTGTGGCGGAGAACTGCGCGAGACAGGCGCAGCGCCCTGTCATCCTCATTCCGCCGACGGCGGCCGAGGCGGGCAATGCGGTGTCGTGAGACTTCGGTCGCGCCTGGCGAGGTCGCACGGGCATCATTGCGCGAGGCAATGTGCGCAAACGAGCCGAGCGTGTAAAATCGGCCAGACGGATGTGCGATCTCATACACCCGCGTATCGCGAAGGCGATACCTCCAAATGCACAAAGCGACGCAGAGGCCGGCGCATGACTCGCATCATCGTAGCGGACGATCACACGCTGGTAAGGGCCGGGTTGCAGCGCATCCTGGCCGGCAGCGAGAACCTCGAGATCGTAGGCGAGGCCGCGAATGGCGCGCAGGCGATGGCGCTGCTTGAGCAGACGCCCTGTGATGTGCTTCTGCTGGATCTCTCGATGCCCGGACGCAGCGGCATCGACCTGATCGTGCAGATCAAGGCATCATTTCCGCGCCTGGCGATTCTGGTGCTCACCATGCACGGCGAAGAACAGTACGCCGTGCGTGCCCTCAAAGCGGGAGCCGCCGGTTATATGACGAAGGAAAGCGCACCGTCAGAGTTAGTGCTGGCCGTCAGGAAAGTCGTTGCCGGCGGCGTTTATCTGAGCCTGGCGATGGCCGAGCGGATCGCACAGGACCTGGCAAGCGCCGCTGGTGACACGCCGGGCTACCGGCGCCTGTCCGACCGGGAATTCGACGTGTTCCTGATGCTGGCCCGGGGTCTGAGCGTGAGCGATATCGGCAATACCTTGTGCGTGAGCGCCAAGACCGTGAGCACCTACAAGGCTCGCGTGCTGCAGAAGCTTGACCTCAGGAGCCAGACCGATCTGGTCCATTACGCGATCAAGCACAATTTGTTACGGGACAGCCTCTGACCGCGCGGTTTTACAGCGCGGTCTGTCAGCCATGGCCTACAGAGCGCCATCACGGCTGACAAAAGATCGCGTCGCGCGCTTATTTTCTTTCCGGTGTCCGTCTCCGATACTGAAGGCGTCGATTGCACAGGCCAGTCCACCGGAGTCCGCCATGTATGCTTCCTTCCGCCCGCTCGATCCCGCCCCCGAGGCCTACCCACAGAGTATTCGCGTGCATCGGGCATTCAACGATATCGATGACGGTGTGCCCCGGTGCAGCACCTGCCTCCTGCGTCAGCTTTGCCTGCCGGAAGGCCTTTCCGATGCATCTGCCCGCGGTCTGGACGGCGTGACCCGGGTGCGTCGTACCGTTCGCCGCGCCGAAGTGCTGTTTCGACCGGGCGACCCTCTCGAGCATCTATACGCCGTGCGTGCGGGCTCGTTCAAAACGGTCATCATGCATCCGGATGGCCGGGAACAAGTCACGGGGTACATGATGGGCGGGGAGCTGCTTGGGCTGGGCGCCATCGCCTTTGGCCGGCAGGTGTCGGAAGCGGTGGCGCTGGAGGATAGCCAGGTCTGCGCGATCAAGTTCGCGGATCTGGAAGCCGTTGCAGGACAAGTGCCCATGATCATGCGGCAGATGCATCGGTTGATCGCGGCAGGCATTGTGCGAGAGCAGAACCAGTTGCTGCGCCTGGGCACCGCACGCGGCGAAGCCAGGCTGGCCAGCTTCCTGCTCGACGTCTCGGCGCGGCTCGCCGCTCGCGGGTACTCCCCCAGTTCGTTCCTGCTGCGCATGACGCGCGAGGAGATCGGCAGCTACCTCGGTCTGCAGTTGGAAACGGTAAGTCGAATGCTCTCGCGCATGCAGGCGCAGAATACGCTGCGCGTCAGGCAACGCGAAATCACGCTGCTCGATACCAAGCGCCTGGGTGAGATGGCGGCCCTGTCGCATTAGCCGCGTCTCTTTTCCCCGTTTCCTTGGCACGCACGTATGCGAGCAATGCAGATGTCGAAGCGGGACGGCACGCTCACGCTCGTGGATATCCCGATTCCTGTCCCGGGGCCCACGCAGGTCTTGGTGCGTGTGAGCGTGTGCGGCGTGTGTCGCACCGACCTCCATGTGGTGGATGGCGACCTGCCGGACGTGCCCGACACGATCATCCCCGGGCACGAGATTGTCGGAACGGTGGCCGCACTGGGCGCCGAGGTTCGCGGACTGGCGATCGGGAATCGGGTCGGCGTCCCTTGGCTAGGCGAGACATGCGGACACTGCCGGTTTTGCCAGAGTCATCGGGAAAATCTATGCGAGGCCGCACGTTTCACTGGGTATACGCTTAACGGTGGTTATGCGGAATACACGGCGGCCGAAGCCCGCTTCACCTTCAAGTTGCCAGAGCGCTACGACGACGCCACCGCCGCGCCGCTGCTGTGTGCCGGGCTGATCGGCTACCGCTCGCTCGGCATGGCAGGCGATGCACGACGGATCGGCCTGTACGGCTTCGGTGCCGCCGCCCATCTGATTGCCCAGATCGCCCAAGCCCAATCACGGGAAGTCTATGCCTTCGCACGCCCCGGCGACGAAGCGGCGATGGCCTTTGCGTTGGCCAACGGAGCTTGCTGGGCAGGCGCGAGCGACGCGCCGGCACCCAAGCGTCTGGATGCCGCGATCCTCTTTGCCCCGGTCGGCGATCTTGTCCCGCAAGCCCTTGCAGCCGTGGATCGGGGCGGCACCGTCGTGTGCGCAGGCATCCACATGAGTGATATCCCGGCGTTCCCCTACCGCCTGATCTGGGGCGAGCGGCAGGTCAGATCGGTCGCCAATCTGACGAGAGACGACGGGCTGACGTTTCTGGCGCTCGCCGAACGTATTCCGTTGCACGTCACGACGAAAATCTACCCGCTCGAACAGGCGAATGTCGCCTTGAGCGATCTGCGTCGAGGCGCCTTTTCAGGTGCCGCGGTACTCCAGATTCGCGCGCCATAGCCGGATTCAGTCGTCGCGCGAGTGGACCGGTGCCGACGTCTCCAGGGGAATCACGGTGGTGACAACCGTTCCGCCCTCGGATGGGCTGCGGACTTCCAGCGTGCCGCCCAGCAAGCGTGCCCGCTCACGCATGCTGATGAAGCCGAGTGAATCCGATTTCGGGCGCGTTGGCGGCAGACCGCGACCGTTGTCGGAAATTCGAAGCCGGCATTCGCGATCGCATGATAATTCGATGGTGACCGACGTCGCCCTGGCGTGTTTTGCGACGTTGTTGAGAGACTCCTGAACAATCCGGAATAGCGCCGTTGCGACCGGGGCGGGAATCGGGGGCAGACTGTGTGCCTCCGTAAAATCGACGTCCACGCCATACCGGCGTGCAAAATCCCGGGTGTACCACTCGATCGCGGGACCAAGCCCCAAATCATCGAGCATCGGAGGGCGCAGGTCAGCGGCCATTTGGCGCACTGCGGCGACCATACCGTCGATGGATTGCTCGATTCTTTTGACATCGCCGCTGACGGTGGCCTGATCGCCCAAGGCGCGCTTGAGCAGCGCCGTGTCCATTTTCAAGGCGGTGAGCCGTTGGCCCAGGTCATCATGCAACTCCCGGGCGACCCGTAGCTTTTCATCCTCCCGAACCGCTTCGAGGCGTGCATTGAGCTTTTCGAGTTCAGTGCGAGACGTTTGCAGGGCATTCGCAATTTGCCGTTGTTCGGTCACGTCACGCAACACCACTGTATAGAACTTGCCGGCCGCGTCGGCGCTTTGCGAAATCGACGCTTCCATCGGAAACTCCTCGCCGTCCGAGCGCAGTCCCCAGAGCGGCCTGCCTCGCCCCATCAGGCGCTCCGACACGCCGGTCATGCCAAAACGCTCGATATGCTGATGATGTGCATCCCGAAACCGCTCCGGGATGAACCGCGCGAGCGGCTCGCCGATCGCTTCCATGGCGCTGCATCGGAACACGCTTTCCGCCGTCGGATTGAAGATCTGAATCCGTTGCTGATCATCGACGGTGATGATGGCCTCGCGCACGGATTGGATCACGCTGAAAAGGCGGCTTTCGCGGCGTCGCTTGTCCCCCGCGTCGCGTTCGCTGTGCCGTTGCGCGTGACGTCGCGCCAGCAGGGTGAGGGCCCAGGCGAACGTCGTTACTGCGGTCATGAGGAGCCCCAGCCCAAGGGCCCAGTTGGCCACGCCGGCCCCGCGCAGCGAGGCGAATTCATTGGACGCGGTGAAGGTGAGAAACAGCGCAGGTTTTTCCCCGTACGGCAGACTCGCTTGCGTTTGGTAGCCGACGCGGGGGCGGGGCTCGCCGGGCGCCCGAGGGTAGAGGCTGTCGAAGATGGGGATGGGTTGGTTCGCGCCGTCCCGGGTACTTACCGTCAGCGCAATGTCATGGAGAAGCGGCCCGATGGCAACGTGTACGAGCGCGTCGATATCCGCAACGGCGTACGCGCATAACGACGGGCGGCTGGTGTCGGACAGGAAAATCCAATACGCGCGCCCCGTCGTCGGCGATGTCCTCGTGACGAGGTTTCCTGTTGTATTTGTACCACTTGGCAGTGCCATCGAACCGCTCGGACCGAATACGGTGTCGTCGCCGATGGTATAGGCGACGACACGCTCGATGGTGTCGCCCGTGCGCTGACATCGGGCGAAGCTCACCAGACCGGGCAATCGCTCCGCCACCCGCATGTTTTGCGCATACGCTCCCCAGGCGTTTTCGTCGGGCCGAGGCGCCATCGCCAGCCGGTCGAGTGCGCTATGCAAGGTGTCGCGATAAGCCGAGAGGGCGATCGCGAGCTTGTCCGTCGCGGCCGTCGTGCGCAAGTCGAATCGCGCGTCGACGTTAGCCTGCATGGTGGTGCGTACGGCGACCCAGTTCCATGCCGCAAGCGCGAGGCAGATCGAACACAGCAGGGCGAGGGTGATGCCATCTGACTGCTGCGAAAGCGATTGTATTGCCCCACGAAACGTCAATTTGGCCATGTACGTTGCCCCCTGTCGGTTCTCATGCCGAGGATTCCGTCTTTGTAGCACTGCTGGCGCAATTTTCCCATCCTCGTCAATCCGTAAGGCATCGCGCGTGACAAGCGCAAAACCCCGGACCGCGGACGTAAAAGCGTCGTCGTCGTCAAGTCAGGCCTTGATCCGCGTCAACGGAGGGGGCCCGGCGTCGAACTAGAGTACAAGGTGATCGCCCCCATTGGAGAGTCACCATGACCTACCGGACGCTGCTTGTTCACGTTGATAACAGTCAGCAATCCCGCGCACGCGTCGAGCTTGCCGTGGACTTTGCCTGTCGGCTACCGGCCCACCTGACGGGCATCTACCTGCCGTTCCACATGCCGCTATTTTCCGACGTCACCGATATTGGGGGCATGGGGGTACCGCCGCCGTCGTCGCCGGAGAGCGACGCCAAGCGACTCGAGCAAGCGGAGCAGATGTTCATGGAGATATGTCGCCGTCAGGCCGTCAGTCCCGAATGGCTGGCGCCCCGATTCGACACGATTCGCGAGATGCAAACCCACGCGCGCTATGCGGATCTGGTGATCGTCGGCCAAGAAGACCAACGCGACCCCGAAACGATACCGGCCATGGGATTCGTCGAGTCGGTCGTGCTCGCCGCTGGTCGGCCTGTCCTGATCTTGCCGTATGCGGGCAAGGTACCGCGTGCGTTCAATAACATCCTGGTCGCGTGGGACGGCGGGCGCGAAGCGGCGCGCGCCGCGGCCGACGCCATGCCCTTCTTGCAGGCGGCGAAGACCGTCCATGTGATGCACGTCAGTCGAGGAAGCAAAACGGATGTCCTTGGGCCGATCCCGGGGCTCGATATCGCGATGTTCTTCGCCCGTCATGGCGTCAATGTGCGCGTCACGCCCGAGCGCGGCGCCAACGACATTGCCGTGGGAGAGGATTTGCTCTCCCGTGTGGCCGACATGAGCATTGACCTCATCGTGATGGGGGGCTACGGCCATTCGCGAATGCAGGAATGGGTGCTCGGCGGGGTGACTCGCACGCTACTTGAAACCATGACGGTGCCGGTGCTGATGTCGCACTGATGCCACGTGATACGGAGTTCGGATATGAAAGCGCTGGTATTCCACGGTCCACAGCAAATCACGCTGGAGGACAGACCCATGCCGGAGGTGATCGCGCCAACCGACGCCATCGTCCGCGTTTCCAAGACGACGATATGCGGTACCGATCTGCATATTCTCAAGGGCGACGTGCCGACGGTGGAGCCTGGGAGAATCCTGGGACATGAGGGGGTAGGCGAGGTCGTTCAGACAGGCACCGCCGTGACCGCGTTCAAGCCCGGCGACCGCGTGCTGATTTCGTGCATTTCATCGTGTGGGAAGTGCGAGGCTTGCCGACGTGGCATGTATTCGCATTGCGCGGCCGGTGGCTGGATTCTCGGCAATCGGATCGACGGCACACAAGCCGAATATGTCCGCACGCCGCATGCCGACACCAGTCTTTACCATGCGCCTGTGGGCATCGATGACGATGCGCTGGTCATGCTCAGCGATATTCTGCCGACCGGATTCGAGTGCGGCGTGCTCAACGGCAAAGTCAAACCGGGCGACAGTGTGGCGATTGTCGGCGCAGGTCCGATCGGCCTTGCGGCGCTGTTGACCGCGCAGTTCTTCACGCCCGCGCAACTGATCGTTGTCGATCCGGATGCCTCGCGGCTGGAAGTGGCAACGCGACTCGGCGCCACGACGGTGCTGTCTCCCGGGCAAGCCGCCGAGGAGACCATCCGGAACCTGACCGGCGGGCGCGGCGTCGATACAGCTATCGAAGCCGTCGGCGTGCCGGCGACGTTCGAGCTATGCCAGGCGATCGTCGCCGCCGGAGGCGTCATCGCGAATGTCGGGGTGCACGGCAGCAAGGTCGATTTACATCTCGAGTCGCTGTGGGACAGGAACATCAGCATCACGACCCGGTTGGTCGACACGGCGGCAACACCGATGTTGCTCAAGACCGTGCAATCGGGACGCCTTTCTCCCAGCGTGCTGATCACCCACCACTTCTCGCTTGCCGAAATTCTCGACGCGTACCGGACATTTGGCGACGCCGCGAACACGCATGCGCTAAAGGTCATCATCTCGCCGTGAGGCGCGCGGCGCGCGGCGCGCGGCGCGCGGCG
>NZ_CABPSL010000028.1 GCF_902459665.1 Pandoraea cepalis
GGGGTTTTCGGTTTGCGAGGCATCGTCACTCCTTGGCGACATGTTATGCCTCAAACACGAAATTAATGACAGCCCCGGCGGTGGACGCTCGCGATGCGATCGCCGACAGTCCCTGAAGTCAAAAAACCTGAGCCGCCCCCTCCAAAGCCGGTCGTCGCTCCTCCGCGCAATGGCGGAAAGGTCATCACGACATTCACCTTGGTGGGCACTAATACACCCAACCGATCGAAAATCCCGGGTTTCAAACTTGCCAATGCCTCGTCGAGTTCGACGCAGTGCAAATTTTCCGATAACGCGGCGATAGACCATATAAACAGCATCGGCGACCACAACTGGGGAAGTGTTTTCAAAACGGTCTCGGATGGAACTGACCATATTGCCCCTGGCGAGTTTGTCTACTTCCCCAGGACGCGTTCTGGTTATGGATACGTTGTCCCTGAACTGGTGTGCGTCTCGACGGGAAATCACGTTCCTGTCTTGCTCCGGTTGGAGGAGGTCCTGGGGTATGGGGCCGTGCCTCGAGGCCGTCGACAGCACGAGGGGCGTCCTGTCGTGGACGCGGTACTGGCGCCGATTCGACCTACCGAGACCATTTACGAGAGTGACGCGAGGGCTTTCAGGCGCAGTCTGAATAACTACAACCGGATCAAGTTTGTCCCCCAGGTGTACCAGCAAGGGTCTGGTGGGGGTTGGAAAGCGCGCAGGTGATGCGATGCACCTCGGCGTGACGGATCATTTCACCCCTTGTCACCGTCACACTCGAGACACAGTCGGCAGTTAATCTGCTCCCGATGTCTCCTTGCCTTGTCTTTAAGCCGCGCGGCGTTTGCCGGGCGGCTTTTTTTCTTCTCACGCTGTTGCGTATAGGAATTGGCGGAAAGATTTGCCGGTTTCTATCGCGCAGGGTCAAACCTTGAGATTCTTCGTCGCTTGCCCCCTGGCATTGCGGGGCCAATAAGTGGTTGCGACAGGAGACACGTGACATGGAGAGCTGGCTCAAGCCGTTGGTCGATACCCTCGGCGGGGTGCTGTCGGGATACCCGCTTGTGATCACCTTGTTGGGGGCGGGGCTTTACTTCACCGTCCGATTCGGTGGAATCCAGGTCCGGGCGCTCTGGCACAGCATCTGTTTGCTGCGTACCTCCGGGAGTACCTCCGGCATCTCACCCTTTCAAGCGTTTGCCACCGGGCTGGCGAGCCGTGTCGGCACCGGCAATATCGCGGGTGTCGCCGTCGCGCTCACGATCGGCGGGCCGGGTGCCATCTTCTGGATGTGGATGACCGCTCTGCTCGGCATGGCGTCCGCCTTCGTCGAATCCACGCTGGCGCAAATCTTCAAGGTGCCGCGCCACGACAACACCTTTCGCGGCGGCCCGGCGTATTACATACAGATCGGCCTTGGGTCGCGCAAATTCGGTGTCCTGTTTGCGCTGGCGCTACTGTTCACCTTCGGGTTCGCGCTCAACTCCGTGCAGTCGCACTCGATTGCCGAGGCGCTGGAAGCGTCGTTCGGCTGGGAGCGGATCTGGATCGGCGTTGCGCTGGTGCTGATGACGGCACCGATCATCTACGGCGGCGTGCGACGCGTCGCACGCCTCGCGCAATGGATCGTGCCGGTCATGGCGCTCGCCTATGTCGGGCTGGCCATCTATGTTTGTGTCGTCAACCTCGATCAGATCCCCGGCATGATCGCGATGATCCTGCGGCACGCGTTCGGGCTTGAGCCGGCCGCCGGCGGTATCGCCGGTTATGCCGTCAGCCAGGCCGTCATGATGGGCGTGAAGCGTGGCCTCTTCTCCAACGAAGCGGGCATGGGCAGCGCGCCCAATGCCGCCGCCGTGGCCACGACCAAACACCCGGTACAGCAAGGCCTGATGCAGATGCTCGGCGTGTTCTTCGACACCATCGTCGTGTGTTCGGCCACGGCGTTCATGATCCTGCTCTCGGGCGAGTTCATGCCGGGTGCCGCACCCGAAGGGGCCGTGCTCACCCAGCGCGCCCTGGCCGCTCACGTGGGAAATTGGGCGGTGATCTTCACCGGCATCACGGTGTTCTTCCTCGCTTACTCAAGCGTGCTCGGCAATTACGCCTATGCCGAGGTCAACATGGACTACCTGACGCAGCGTCTGTGGTTGCTCAACATTTTCCGCGCGCTGGTGCTGCTGGCCGTCATGCTGGGGTCGGTCGCCAGCCTGCCGTTGGTGTGGAGCTTCGCGGATGTCGGTACCGCGTTGATGGCGTTCATCAATCTGGTCGCCATCGGCTTGTTGATGAAGTACGCGTTGCTCGCGTGGCGCGACTATCAGGCCCAGCGCCGTGCGGGTGTCGCCGAGCCGGTTTTCACGCGCGACGCATTGCCGCCTGAGATGCGTGAGCGTTTGCCCAAGGATGTCTGGTGACGGGGGCGTGCCGTCGGTCATGGCGAAACGCCGTTGTGCGCTAACGCGGTGAAGCGGTATGGCGGGAAAGCCCTAACGCCCCAACGCTGTAACGCTGTAACGGCGTCATGCCACGGCGGCACACATCAAGCACGAGGGCCGGTGAGTCATCCTCACCGGCCCTCGTCGTTACCGCTATCGGCCCATCGTCAGAGGCTTACTTGCCGCCGATGGTCTCCAGCACGGTCCACTTGCCATCGACCACCTTGTACAGCGTGATCGAACCGTACTTCAGATCGCCCGATTTGTCGTACGCCAGCTCGCGCGTGGTCACGCCGGGCATGCTGGTCTTCGCGAGCGTCGGCAGGTACTTCGCCGGATCAGTCGAGTTGGCCTTCTTCATGGCCGACATCATGGCCATGGCACCATCGTAGGCGTACGGCGAGTACGTCTCCGGCGCGCTGCCGAACTTGGCCTTGTAGCGCGACTCGTACGCGGCGCCGCCGGGCATCTTGTCGAGCGGCAGGCCGGCGAGCGACACCACCGAGCCGTTGGCGGCGTCGCCAGCGATCTTCAGGAACGCGTCGGACTTGACCATTTCACCGGCCATCAGCGTGCCCTTCATGCCCAGTTCGCGCAGTTGCTTGGCGAGCGGGCCAGCTTGCGCGTCGGCACCGCCATAGAAGATCATGTCCGGATTGGCGCGCTTGAGGTTGGTCAGGATGGCGCGGAAGTCCACGGCCTTGTCGTTAGCGAACTCGCGGCGCACGATCTTGCCGCCGGCGGCCTTCACCGCCTTCTCGAACTCGTCGGCCAAGCCCTGACCGTAAGCCGTGCGATCGTCAACGATGGCGATGTTCTTGAACCCCAGCTTCTTGACGGCGAACGTACCGACGACCGACCCTTGCTGAATGTCTGAGGTCATCATGCGGAACGTCGTCTTGAAGCCCTGCTTCGTGTATTCAGGGGCCGTCGCCATGGCGATTTCCGGAATGCCTGCCTGCGCATAGATGCGCGAAGCGGGAATCGTCGTGCCGGAGTTGAAGTGGCCGAGCATGCCCTTGATGCCCGAGTCGACCAGCTTCTGCGCGACCAGCGAACCCTGACGCGGGTCGGCCTGATCGTCTTCCGACTGCAACACGAACTTCACCGGCTTGCCTTCGATAGTCGGCTTCGTGGCGTTGTACTCGTCAATGGCGAGCTGGATGCCGTTCTGCATGTCTTTGCCGTAGTGCGCCTGGGCGCCCGTGAGCGGTGCGGCAAAACCCAGCTTCACTTCCTGCGCCTGTTGCGCGTTGGCCGTACCGAACGCGAGCAGTCCCGCGACGGCGACCGCGCTGAGCGTAAGCTTCGATTGCATCAACCCTCTCCTTGCATGTGTATGTCGTTGAGTGGCATGCCTGCGGGATCGCCGCGGCACGCCTTTCTTGGATCGCCGTCTGCACAAGGCCGGTCGGCCCGGGACGGCTTCAATCGCAATCAAACGCAATATGCGTCCGACGCGGCAGTATTGGATGGCTGCGCGCGCCGGTCAAGAGGGAGAAGTTCCGATGGAAGGTGCTACCCGCTTATGGCGAGGGTTGCGCCGTCGGAGCGCCGGTGCTACCCGAATCGCCCTTTGCGCCTTGCTGGATCGCACGCAGCGTCGCTTCGGCGCTGGCGTAGCGGGCGAGCACGTCGGCGCTTGGGGCCTTGTCAAAGCGACTCACCACGATGAGCGCCAGGCCGCCCAGCACAAAGCCCGGCAGGATTTCGTACAGGTCGAACCAGCCGAACTGCTTCCAGATCAGGACCGTGGCCGCCCCCACGACAATGCCCGCGAGCGCCCCGTTACGGGTGACGCGCGGCCACAGCAGCGTGGCCAGCACCAGCGGACCGAAGGCCGCCCCGAAACCCGCCCAGGCGTAACTCACCATGCCGAGCACGCGGCTCTGCGGATCGAGGGCCAACACCACGGCGATCACTGCCACGCTCAACACCATCGCTCGGCCGATCCACACGAGGCGGCCCTGGCTGACCGGCCCGCGCGCAAACGTTTTGTAGAGGTCTTCCGTCAGTGCACTGGCGCACACGAGCAGCTGGCACGACAAGGTGCTCATCACGGCGGCGAGAATCGCCGCCAGCAGCACGCCCGTGAGCCACGGGGTGAAGAGCTGGGTCGTGAGCGCCATGAAGATGGTCTCCGGGTTTGCCGCCACACCGGCACCGAGATCGGGCCGCGCGCTATAGAACGCCAGTCCGAAGAAGCCGACGGCGACCGCACCGGTCAGGCACAGCACCATCCAGGTCATGCAGATGCGACGCGCCTGCGGAATCGCCGCCGCTGAGCGCGCGGCCATGAACCGCACGAGAATATGCGGCTGGCCGAAATAGCCCAGACCCCAGGCGAGCATCGAGATGACGCCGATCGGCGCGAGATCGCCGAACCAATCGGTATGGGCGGGGTGCACGGCGGTGACCGCGTCCACGGCCGCCGCAGGGCTGCCGTCGAGCGCAATCACGGCGATCGGGGTGACGACCAGTGCGGCGAACATCAGCGAGGCCTGCACCGTATCGGTCCAGCTCACCGCAAGGAATCCGCCGATGAAGACGTAGGCAATGGTCGCCACAGCGCCGATCCACAGCGCCGTGCGGTATTCCAGGCCGAACATCGTTTCGAACAGCCGGGCGCCGGCAACGACCCCCGACGCGCAATAAATCGTGAAGAAGATGAGGATCACGAGCGCCGTGACGATGCGCAGCACGTGGCTGCGGTCACCGAAGCGCTGCGTGAGGTACTCGGGCAGGGTCAGCGCGTTGCCGCACACCTCCGTATGCACACGCAAGCGCGCGGCCACGAGATGCCAGTTGGCCCACGCGCCGATCGCCAGGCCGATGGCGATCCAGACACCCGACAGGCCGCCCATGTAGATCGCCCCAGGCAGGCCGAGCAAGAGCCAGCCGCTCATGTCGGAGGCCCCAGCGGAGAGCGCGGTGACGAAGCTGCCGAGGCGACGTCCGCCGAGAATGTAGTCGGAAAGATCGTGGGTGGCGCGATAGCCGAGCCATCCGATCACCAGCATCAATAGCAAATACACGGTGAATGACACCGCAGTGGGATTCCAAAGGGACATGTAGCCTCCTCGAGCGTCGGTGTCACGTGCGTTGCGCGCCTCTGCCGGCATGACGAAAGAGGCGGCGACGCGGGACGACGAACGCTATGGCCAGCGATACGTGTCGCTGGCACGGGTTGACCGCGCAATGGCGGTGAGACGCGTGATATGTCGGGGGCGGGCGCGAAGATACCGCGAATGCGCGCGGCGTGCGTGAGTACGGGAGGTGCGGCGGGGCGTGATAAGCGTTGGGCTGATCGGGGAGATGGGCGGGGAGGCGCGAGAAAAGCGCAGGAAGGCGCTGGAATGAGGCGGGCGGTTGACCCGTTAACCCATCGCGGCCGCCATTGTCCCGGAAGGCAGGACGCTGGCAGCCGCTGAGGACAACGCGATTGGGACGACGGCGCGTCCGGGGAGGGGGGGGCGGAATCGGCAGTCGGAACCTGCGAATCCTGCGGATTCAGCCATCAGATTTCGGACGAATCCGACGGGATTCGTCGCGAAACCTGACGGTCCGCCGCGATCAGCCGATGGTCATGAGGTTGGCGTTGCCGCCTGCGGCAGCCGTGTTGACCGACACCGAGCGCTCGCACAGCAGACGCTCGAGTGCGTAGTCGTCACCGGCGGCCAGCGCCTCGGGCGCGAGGCCCTGCATCGACAGAATCGGACCGTTGCGGGTGGCGATGCGGCGGTTCAGGGCGCGCAGCTCGTCGCTGTCGCCTTCGAACAGCACCGCGGCGAGCGATGGCTCGGCGGCGGCGTCCGCCCCTGCCGCCAACACCGACGCGCGTCCCTTGAGGGCGGCCGGCAGGGCGCTCACCAGTTCGCGGGCGGCAACGCTCTCCGTGAAGACGGCGTTGTTGCCCGTCGCCAGCGCGGCAGCCAGTTGCGTGCGCGCGCCGAGCGGCGTGGCAGCCACGCACAGGACCGGGCCGCGTGGCTCCAGACCATAGGTGTTGCGCTCACCGGTCGGTCCCGGCAGCACGGCGGTGGCGTCGAGTGCCGACGTGGCCAGATAACGGTCGACGCGATGAATCGCGGCGGCGCTATCGGCCGAGTTGTCCTGCGCGCGCAGCCAGTCGCGGTAGCTCACCAACG
Source organism: Pandoraea cepalis (assembly GCF_902459665.1). Taxonomy (GTDB): domain Bacteria; phylum Pseudomonadota; class Gammaproteobacteria; order Burkholderiales; family Burkholderiaceae; genus Pandoraea; species Pandoraea cepalis. Next base: position 6,569 of record NZ_CABPSL010000028.1, read on the forward strand.
GCGAGAGCGCGGCTTCGTTGCGGTTCAGCTCGGCGGGCAGCGAAGCCGGACGCGTCGCCAGCAGACGCGGCAGATACATCGGACCGCCGGCTTTCGGACCCGTCCCAGACAAGCCTTCGCCGCCGAACGGCTGCACGCCGACCACGGCGCCAATCACGTTCCGGTTCACGTAGACGTTGCCGACATGGGCGCGCTCGGTCACATAGGCAATGGTTTCGTCGATACGCGTATGCACGCCGAACGTCAGGCCGTAGCCAGTGCCGTTGATCTGATCGAGCAGCTTGTCGAGTTGCGCGCGCTTGAAGCGGATCACGTGCAGCACCGGGCCGAAGACTTCGCGTTGCAGCGCCGTGAGATCGGTCAGCTCGATGAGTGTCGGAGGCACGAACGTGCCGTGGCGGGCGGCGTCGGGCAGCGGCAGTTGTTCGACCGGGAAGCCCTTGTCGCGCATCTGCTCGATGTGGCGGTTGATGCCGTTTTGCGCTTCGGCGTCGATCACCGGACCGACGTCGATGGACAGGCGATCCGGATTGCCGATGGCCAGTTCCTGCATCGCGCCCTTGAGCATATGCAACGTCTTGTCGGCGATGTCGTCCTGCAGGCACAGCACACGCAGCGCCGAGCAGCGCTGACCGGCCGAATCGAAAGCCGATGCGAGTACGTCGTACACGACCTGTTCGGGCAGCGCCGACGAATCGACGATCATCGCGTTCTGACCGCCGGTCTCGGCGATCAGTGGGATCGGACGGCCATTGGCGTCGAGGCGCTCGGCCAGCGTGCGCGCGATGATGCGCGCCACTTCGGTCGAGCCGGTGAACATGACGGCCTTCGTGCGGGCGTCGGCCACGAGCGCGGCGCCGACTGTTTCCCCTGTGCCCGGCAGCAATTGCAGCGCGCCGGCCGGAACGCCGGCGGCGTGCATCAGGCGAACCGCTTCGGCGGCGATGAGTGGCGTCTGCTCGGCCGGCTTGGCGATGACCGGGTTACCGGCGGCCAGCGCGGCGGCGACCTGACCAACGAAGATCGCGAGCGGGAAGTTCCACGGGCTGATGCACAGCACCGGGCCCAACGGGCGGTGCGTGTCGTTGGAGAAGCCCTGACGGATCTGCGCGGCGTAGTAGCGCAGGAAGTCGACGGCCTCACGCACTTCGGCCACGGCGTTGGGCAGCGACTTCCCCGCTTCGCGCACGCACAGGCCCATGAGCGTGGGCATGTGGGCTTCAAGCAGATCGGCCGAGCGCATCAGGCTGTCGGCGCGTTCCTCGACCGGCGTGGCTTGCCAGATCGGGGCAGCGGCTACGGCGTTGACGAGCGCGGCATCCACATCGGCCGAGGTGGCCTCGATGACCTGACCCACGGTGTCGCGCAGATCGGCCGGATTGCGCACGGCACGTGGCGTGCCCGTGGTGCGCTCACCGTCGGCCAGCATTGGCGCGGCGCGCCACGGCGTGCCCGCGCTGGCGAGCAGGGCCGACGACAGCGACGCGAGACGGTGCTCGTTCGACAGGTCGAAGCCCGAGGAGTTGGCGCGCGCCACACCATACAGTTCACGCGGCAGCGGAATCTTGGCATGCGGTGCGCCGAGCGGTTGCACCTTCTCCGATTCCGAGATCGGATCGGCGATCAGTTCGTCGACGCTGACGGTCTCATCCGCAATCCGGTTCACGAACGAGGTGTTCGCGCCATTTTCGAGCAGACGGCGCACGAGGTAGGCGAGCAGGGTTTCGTGCGTACCGACCGGCGCATACACGCGGCAGGGCCGCGCGAGCTTGCCCGAGGCGATCGGGCCGACGACCTCTTCGTACAGCGGCTCGCCCATGCCGTGCAGGCACTGGAATTCGTACTGGCCGGGGTAGTAGTTGTTGCCCGCCAGGTGATAGATGGCAGAAAGCGTGTAGGCGTTGTGCGTGGCGAACTGCGGGTAGATGGCGTCCGGCACGGCGAGCAGCTTCTTCGCGCAGGCGAGGTACGACACGTCCGTGTAGATCTTGCGGGTATAGACCGGATAGCCTTCGAGCCCGTCGACCTGCGCACGCTTGATTTCCGTATCCCAGTAAGCGCCCTTGACCAGACGCACCATGATGCGGTGACGGCTGCGACGCGCCAGATCGATGATGAAGTCGATCACGAACGGGCAACGCTTCTGATAGGCCTGCACCACGAAACCGATGCCGTTCCAGCCGGCCAGCTCGGGATCGAAGCACAGCGCTTCGAGCAGGTCGAGCGAGATTTCGAGGCGATCGGCTTCCTCGGCATCGATATTCAGACCAATGTCATATGAGCGCGCCAACTTGGCGAGCGCCTGCACGCGCGGCAGCAGTTCCGCGACCGTACGCTCGTGCTGGCTGCGCGAGTAGCGCGGATGCAGGGCCGAGAGCTTGATCGAGATGCCAGGGCCTTCATAGATGCCGCGGCCGGCCGAAGCCTTGCCGATGGCCTGAATGGCTTGCTCGTAGCTCGCGTAGTAGCGCTGGGCATCCTCTTCGGTCGTCGCGGCTTCGCCGAGCATGTCGTACGAATAGCGGAAGCCCTGGGCTTCGTACTTGCGGCTGTTGGCGAGGGCTTCGGAGATGGTTTCCCCGGTGACGAACTGCTCGCCCATCAGGCGCATGGCCATGTCCACGCCCTTGCGGATGAGCGGCTCGCCGCCGCGGCCGATCAGGCGCGTGAGGGCCTTGGTGAGACCGGCTTCGCTGGTGGTGGTCACGAGCTTGCCGGTGATCATCAGGCCCCAGGTGGCGGCGTTGACGAACATCGACGGCGAATTGCCCATGTGGGCGTGCCAGTCGCCCTTGCTGATCTTGTCGCGGATGAGCGCGTCGCGCGTGGCCTTGTCGGGAATGCGCAGCAGGGCTTCGGCCAGGCACATCAGCGCCACGCCTTCCTGACTGGACAACGAGAATTCGTGGATCAGGCCTTCCACGCCGCCGCCGGTGCTCTTGCCGCGCAGCGCGACGACGAGCTTGCGGGCGAGGTCGGAGGCCGACGTTGCGGTCGCCGGGGCCAGCTTGGCCTGACCGACGAGCACGGGCACGCATTCCGGCTCGGGGCGGCGGTAGGCCGCCGTGATCGCCGCCCGCAGCACCGATTGCGGTTGCACGTTCTGGGCGAATTCGAGGAACGGATGTGGCACGGTGTCGTCGCCTGCGTGGCCGTCGATCACCTCGGTGCCCGATTGGGTCGCGCCGCTCAATTCGGGCGGCAGCACGCCGCTCTCAATGCGCTCCAGGTAAGCGAAGATGGCCTGTTTGATGAGCCAGTGCGGGGTGCGCTCGATTTGCTGGGCGGCGCTTTTGAGCCGGGTACGCAGTACGTCGTCGACCTTGACGCCGAGGGTGGTGTTAGCCATGGAAGGGTTACCTGATGACGCGAAAACGTGACACCCATAGCGGGTGAATTGCGGCATCGTAACCGGGTTTCGAAAGAGGTGCAACCGGAGGCAATATTAGGGTTGCACCTAGGTGCGAGGGAGAAACGCGAAACGCCGCGTGACGCCCCGGCCCGCGGGCCGGGGCAGGAGGCGTTATTTCTGGTCGGTGCCGTACGTTTTTCCCAAATACTCCGAAATCAGCTTGACCTGATCTTCCGGGATGGGGGCGCCATACACTTTCACCATCTTCGTGACTTCCGCGCTCCAGAAGGCCGCCGACATAGGCGGTTGGGTGTTGACGTAGTCGAGCGAGTGGCACATGACGCACCACGAGTTCGCCGATTGATAACCGGCCAGCGTCGAGGCCTTCAACTGCGACGTCTCCTGCGGCAGCTTGATCTCGAGTGCATGGACGGGGGCGGCGAAGGCGCCGAACAGACCCAACAGGCCGGACAGCAGGGCCGCGCGGCGCGCAATCTTCGAAAGGTTCATGATCGTTCCCCCGTCTCAAGCCGCGATCACACGCACGGTTTCCACCCCGTTGCGCAGATAGCCGGCCGGATTCCACAGCGATTGCAGCGGTTGCGACACCCCTGCACGATTCGTCGCCCGCACTTGGAGCGCGTACTCGCCGGGCTTGGGGGGCGTGAACGACGCCGTCCATTCGCGGAACGAATACTTGGACAGTTCGTGGCCGAGCTGGGCCGCCTGCCAGGTCTGGCCGCCGTCGGCCGAGAACTGCACGTCGCGAATACCTTCGCCGCCGTCGAACGCAATGCCGCGCACGCGCACCGCCTTGCCCGCCGCCACGTGCTCGCCGTCGGCAAGACTCGTGACGAACGAGCGCACGGTGAAGCGTTCGATCGGCTTTGTCTTCTCGGGCGCCTTGCCGGGCGTGACGCAATTGCAGTCGTTATCGGGAATGCGATACGCCGTGGCCATCCAGAAGCCGTCGAACACCTTGTCGATAACGTTGATGTCCGCCAGATGCTTCACCCAATACGTGCCGTAGTAGCCCGGCACGACCAGCCGCACCGGAAAGCCGTTGAGCATCGGCAGATCCTTGCCGTTCATGGCGAACGCGATCATCACTTCGCCATCCATCGCGTGATCGAGGTCGAGCGCCTTCACGAACTCGGGTGTCGTGGGGACGATCGGCCGGTCAAGCCCTTCGAACGTCACTTGCTTTGCGCTGGCCGACACGCCCGCCCGTTCGAGAATCCGCTTGAGCGGAATGCCGCGCCAGCGCGCGTTGCCCATCGCACCATTGGCAATCTGTCCGCCGGCGACGCGCGGCTCGAAAAAGCCACGGCTATTGCCCGAGCATTGGTGGACGGCCACGATCTCGACCGGGGCGCCGTAGTCCTTCTTGAGCGACGCGAGCGAGATATCGAGCGGTTTGGCAACGCTACCGCGCACGTGAATCCGATGCTTCGCCGGATCGATGTCGGTCGGAATGCCCGCGAGGTGGTAGCGCACGAAGAACGCATCGTTCGGTGTGATGAGCCCGTCGTTGAAGATCGCGAACGGCGTTTCCAGTTGCGGGGGGCGCGCCGTCAAGCGGATCAGCGGGCGCTTCTGCGGATATGCGACGAGTTCGCGTTCCCCATTGGCAAACGGCAGCGTCACCATCTGGGGTGCGGTGGTGGCGGCGAGGACGTCAAGCGCGCGCCCCGCGAGGCTGGCGCCAACGCCCAGTGCACCCGCGCGTCGTAAGAAGCGGCGCCGGGAAGCCTCGGCCAAAGGCGATTCGGTGGGCGGGAGGGGCGGTGTGGCGATGTGCGGCGCCGTAGGGGCGGCGCGCCGGTCGTGCGATTTCATCGGGATGTCTCCTGTAGGACTTCTTATCGTGCAGATGACGTGAACCGTTCGGCGTGCGGTGATCGACTACTGTCCGCATCGTCGGGGATTCGGGCGATGTTGTCAAATTTCCGGAACGCTATATACCGATTTATATTTCGAGAGGATCGACTTCGAGGTGCCAACGCACGGGCGCCTTGAGTGCGCGCAGCTCGCTCATCCAGTGCGTGAGGAAGCGTTGGAGCGCGCCGCGATGCGGGCTCTCGACCACGAGCTGGGCGCGTTCGGTGCCCGCGATCCGGACCATCGTCATCGGCACCGGATCCCACAGGGAGATGCGCGCGTCGTGCAGCGCGGGCGTGGCGGCGATCTCGCGGGCCTGTTTGAGAAACGTCATGGCGTCGTCCAGGCGCCGGGCTTCGGCGCGCAGGAGCGCTTGATGCGTGAACGGCGGCAGCAGGGCGACGCGCCGCTCCTCCAGTTGCTGCGCCGCGAAGCCCGCGTAGTCGTGACGCATGAGCGACGCGAACAACGGGTGCGACGCGTAGCGCGTCTGAATCAGCACGTCGCCGGGGCCGTCGGCGCGGGCGGCGCGCCCGGCGCGCCCGGCCACCTGCATCAGTTGTGCAAACAGACGCTCGGCCGCTCGGAAGTCGTGGGAGAAGAGGGCGCTGTCGGCGTTGACCACGCCCACGAGCGTGACGTTACGGAAGTCGTGGCCCTTGGCGACCATCTGCGTGCCGATCAGGATGTCGACTTCGCCCGCATGGACCTGCGCGAACAGCGCCTGCGCGCTGCCTTTGCGGCGTGTGCTGTCAGCATCGATGCGTGCGAGCCGGGCGTCCGGGAACTGTTCAGCCAGCGCCTCCTCGATGCGCTGCGTGCCGCGCCCCAGCGGCGCGAGATCGAGATTGCCGCAATCGGGGCAGGCATGCGGAATGCGCGACTCGGCGCCGCAGTGATGGCAGCGCAGCCGCCGCTCGGGCTTGTGCAACACCATGTGGGCGCTGCACCGGCGGCAGTCGCTGATCCAGCCGCAGGCATCGCAGTTGAGCACCGGGGCGTAACCGCGGCGGTTCAGGAACAGCAGGCTTTGCTCGCCCGCTTCGAGCCGGGCGCGAATGGCGGCGAGCAGCGATTGCGACAGGCCCTCGTGCACCGTGCGCTGAAGTTTGCGCTCGATGTCCATGTCGATGAGCGAGACGCGCGGCAACACGGCATCGGGCGTGGCGCGCTCGGGCATCGCGAGGCGCACGTAGCGGCCCTGCTCGGCGCGCCGCCAGCTATCGAGCGACGGCGTGGCCGAGCCGAGGACGACGGGGATGCGCAACCGGTTCGCCCGCCAGATGGCGAGGTCGCGCGCCGAGTAGCGCAACCCTTCCTGTTGCTTGTAGGACGGATCGTGCTCTTCGTCGACGACGATGAGGCGCAGGTGCGGCAGCGACGCCATCACCGCGAGTCGGGTGCCGAGCACGATGCGCGCCTCGCCGCGATGGGCGGCCAGCCAGTGCCGGGCTCGCTCGCCTTCGGCCAGTCCGCTGTGCAGTGTGACGAGCGTCTCGCCGGGGAATCGCGCACGGAAGACGCCTTCGAGTTGGGGCGTCAGATTGATTTCCGGCACGAGCACGAGGACCTGGGCGTCGCGCTCGCGAAGCGCCTCGGCCACGGCGCGCAAATAGACTTCTGTCTTGCCGCTGCCGGTCACGCCGTAGAGCAGGAAGGGGGGGCAGGCGGGGAGGTCCCCCGTGTCGCCCGCATTGCCGGCGTCGAGCTTGCCCAATGGCGCTGTGGCGTCGAGGCGTTGGGCGCCGGCGACTTCGAGCGCGTCGTGAATGGCCGCGACGGCGTCGGCTTGCCCGACAGTCAACGTTCTGGTGGCGCGCGGCGTGTCCTGCGTGCCGAGGTCGATATTGGCCAAAGCGTCGGCGAGTGCGCAATCGGTGGGAGCGTTGGCGTCAGCGGCGCTCGATTCGCCATCCTCATCGTCAGCTTCATCGGCATGGCGTACCGCTTCGTGGAACGGCACGGTGTCGACGACGACCCAGCCGGCGGCGGCCCACTGTTTGAGCACGTCGGCGGCCTTTGCGCACAGGGCGCGCGCCTCGTCCGCATCGAGCGTGCCGGCTTGCGCCAGACCCTCGGCCAAACGGCGCTGGGCGCGCAGCCGGGCGGGCACGTTCTCCAGGAGCGCGGCCAGGGCGCCGTCGGCCAGCCGGTAACGTTGCACGCCACGCTGGGCGAGTAGCCGCGGCCAGCGCATCGGCGTGCGCAGATGCGCCGGGACGCCCGGCAGGGCCACCTCACCGATACCGCGTTGGTAATAGCGCGAGGCGAACTGCATCAGCTCACGCCAATCCTCGCCGAGCGGCGGTAATTCATGCCAGACGGCGGTGACGTCACGCAGCTTGCCCGGTGCGATTTCGCTGCGGTGCGTCAATTCCCAGACGACGCCTACGACCTGTCGGCGTCCGAACGGTACCTGCACCAGTTGCCCAGGGCTCGCGGCCTGGTCGAGCCGATAATCGAACAGCGTGAGCAGGGGCGTATCGAGCGCCACGCGGGCGATAGCGGGCGCACCGAGGCGCGGCTGGGCGACCGGGGGCAGGGCATCCGCAGTCGATGCAAGAGACGGGTCGGGCAGGTCGTCGGCGCAGGTCAAACTTAAAGTGAATCCTGAGAAGTGTCGGTAAACCCCGGATTTAAGTCGGGTTTCCGGTGGACTTGAAGTGCTTGTGGATAACTATGTTGAGAACTGTGGGGATTATCTCTCGTCAGCCTCACCAGGCGGCCCTCACGCGGTGCCGTGCTTAGACTTTGCCTGAATCAAAAATGCTTTTTGATCAATGGCTTATGAGCGGCGTCGAAGCTTACCCCCCGTTACCTCTCACTTGCGGCGGCGCAGCGAGAATTTGTGCATAAGTCTTCGGGACAACTCCGTAAATTGGAGGGGTTACTCGACAGGTTTACGCTTGACATTCGGTGCTTGAAACGGCGGTTGGGTCTGCAAGGCAAATGGCCTCGCGAGCCGCACCGCCGCTGGTGCGTGTCGCCAATTACGCCGTTTGGCGCAGCTTTCGGCTGTAGCGGTGGACTTCGTCAACGAGTGCCGCAACGTGATCGGGTTGCGTGAACTGCGAAATACCATGCCCCAGGTTGAATACGTGGCCTGGTGCGTTGCCATAAGCGTCGAGCAGGCGGCGAACCTCGGCGCGAATGGCCTCGGGCGCTGCAAAGAGGGCGGTGGGATCGAAGTTGCCTTGCAGCGCACAACGATCGCCGACGCGACGGCGCGCGGCCGCGAGATCCACGGTCCAATCGAGTCCGATGGCGTCGGGTCCGGTGTCGGCGATGGCTTCGAGCCACTGACCGCCGCCCTTGGTGAAGACGATGTGGGGAATGCGTGCGCCATTCCACTCGCGATGCACGCCCGCGAGCGCCTTTTGCATGTAGGCGAGCGAGAACCGTTGGTAGAGACCGTCGGCCAACGCCCCGCCCCACGTGTCGAACACCATGACCGCCTGCGCGCCCGCTTCGATCTGGGCGTTCAGGTAGGCCGAAACGGCGCGCGCATTGGTCTCCAGAATATGCGTCATCAAGTCGGGACGCTCGTACATCATCGTCTTGACGGTGCGGAAGTCGTCCGACCCCGCCCCTTCGACCATGTAGCAAGCGAGCGTCCACGGGCTGCCGGAGAAGCCGATGAGCGGTACGCGTCCGTTCAGGGCGCGACGGATCTCGGCGACGGCGTCGAAGACGTAGCGCAGACTGTCGAGGTCCGGCGCCCGCAGGCGGCGCACATCGTCCTCGGTGCGCAGCGGGTGGGCGAAACGCGGCCCTTCACCCGCCTCGAACGACAGGCCGAGGCCCATGGCGTCGGGAATGGTGAGGATGTCCGAGAACAGGATGGCGGCATCGAGCGGGAAGCGCTCGAGCGGCTGCAGCGTGACCTCGGTGGCGTAGGCGGGGTTCTTGGCGAGCGCCAGGAAGCTACCGGCTTTGGCGCGTGTGGCGTTGTATTCGGGCAGGTACCGGCCCGCCTGGCGCATCAGCCAGATCGGCGTGTACTCGGTCGGCTGGCGCAGCAGTGCGCGCAGGAAAGTATCGTTTTGCAGAGCTTGGGACACGTCGCGGCGGTGGGTAGGAGGGTTGGGGCAAGCGGTCATTTTACTCGCGTATCCTCGGCCCGGACGCATGGCGGGCTGTTATGCCGCACATCAGCCATCGGCGACGCGTCGGCGTGGCGCGCGCGGAACAGTGGCGTCATTCCGATTGGCGTGGGCCGGGAGTGTCTTTAGTATTGAGCCCCACGCGCTGCGTCAGACAGTTCGGGAGCGCAGTGCGCCAACACGTCAAACCTCAGGAGACAAGCATGAAAGTCATGTTGACGGCCGCCAGCGCGGCCTTCGTGGCCGGGGCGGTGCTCGCCGGCGCTGCGGCCCACGCGCAATCGGCCGCTGTCGTGAGCCCTTCCGCGAACCCCGCCATCCACTCCCGGCTCGACGACATCGTCAAATCGGGCACGTTGCGCGCCTGCGCGACGGGTGACTACAAGCCTTACTCGTATCGCCGCCCGGATGGCCAGGTCGAGGGCATCGACGTGGATCTGGTCGCCTCGCTGGCGAAGTCGCTCGGCGTGAAGCCGGTGATCGTTCCGACGACCTGGAAGGGGCTGATGGACGACTTCACCGCCGGCAAATGCGATATCGCCGTCGGCGGTGTGTCGGTCACGCTGGATCGGGCGGCGCGCGCCTATTACAGCAACGTGGTCATGGTCGACGGCAAATCGCCGATCGTGCGCTGCGCCGACGTGGCGAAGTACCAGACGCTCGCCGATCTGAACAAACCGAGCACGCGCGTCATCGCCAACCCGGGCGGCACGAACGAACGTTTCGCCCGCCAGTACCTGCCGAACGCCACGCTCACGATCTATCCGGACAATGTCACGATCTTCAAGCAGATCGTCGACGGCAAAGCCGACGTGATGGTCACCGACGCCTCGGAAACGCTGTTGCAGCACAAGCTCAATCCGTCACTGTGCCCGGTCAACCCCGACAAGCCGTTGCAGTTCGGTGAGAAGGCGTACCTGCTGCCGCGCGGCGACGACATCTTCAAGCAATACGTCGACCAGTGGCTGAATCTTGCGCAGAAGACCGGGGAATATCAGAAGGTCGTCGACAAGTGGCTGAAGTGACGGCGTGAGTCCCGCGCGGGTCATCCCAGCCAGTCACGCAGACGCTGCGCCGCGTCGTGCATGACCAGCCTCGCCTGCGGCACGAACGGTTGTAACCTCGCGAAACTATGTGTCAGGCCGGGCGCCTCGATGATCTCCGCCCGGCCGCCTGAACTCGCCACGAATTGGGCGTACGACACCGCTTCGTCGTGCAACGGATCGTATTCCGCGGCAATCACCAAGGCGTGCGGCAAGGCGTGACGCGGCGCTTGCGCGGTGAGATTGACCCGCACGTCGTCTGCCGACGGTGCCACGTTGCCCAGAAATTCCTTCCAGTACCAGCGCATTTCGTCGCGTGTCAGGCCCACGCCGTTCGCCAGACGCTCGTAACTCGGCGTATCGAACCGGTACTGCACCACCGGATAGATCAGCAACTGCGCCCCCACAATCCCCGGGTGTCGATCGTTGAACCACGCCGCCGCCTGCGCCGCCAAGTGGCCGCCGGCGCTGTCGCCCGCCACGGCCAGACGGTCGACGCGCACGCCGAGCCGCGCGCGCTGCTCGGCCGCCCAGGCCAAGGCATCGCGCGCATCGTCGATCGGCGCCGGGAACGGATGCTCGGGCGCCAACCGGTAATCGACGCTCAAGACCGCCACGTCGCCGTCCTGCGCCAGGAAGGCGGCCAACGTCCCATGGGTGTCGACATCTCCCACGACCCAGCCGCCGCCGTGGAAGAACACCACCAGCGGCACTTCGCGTTCGACCGGGCGATAGAGCCTGGCGCGCAGGGTGCGGCCCGGCAGCGCAATGTCGAAGGTCTCGCTGCGCAATCCCGCCGGCAACGGGCGCAAGGCCTCGTTGGCGACGGCGGCGAACCGGGCGCGCACGTCTTGCGCGCTTGGCGCGCCGTTGTCTGCACTGGCGGGGTACTTGCGCGCCATTTGGTCGTAATAGGCGAGTAAATCGGCGTCGATGGTCATGTCAGCGGGTCATTGGCGGCGTTGGAGGTCGGCGGTTCAGCGTTTCGGAAGCGGCTGTCCCGGCGGGCGGGCGTCTGCGCTGGTGCGGGGGTGACCCGCTTGCATCTGCCAGCGCTGGTGTTCGATCTTGACGCATCGGTCCATCACGACGTCCAGCCCTGCCGCCAGCGCGACGGCTGCGGCGTCGTCGTTTTCGATGCCCAACTGCATCCATAGGCTGGTCGCGCCAATGGCGACGGCTTCATCCGCGATGGGCGGAATGTCGCCGCTGCGACGGAAACAGTCGACCATCTGGATCCGCAGGCCCTCGGCGCGCAAGGCGTCGGCCGCCTCGGCCAGGCTCGCATAAACGGGCTCGCCCAGAATCGTCGCGCCGGCCGCTTGCGGGTTGATGGGGACGATCCGGTATCCGTGCTGTTGCATGTAGCGCGATGTGGTGTAGCTCGGCCGGTCCGGCCGCGGCGACAGGCCCACCACCCCGATGACGCGGTCGCGCGCCAGTATCTGCCCCAAACGTTCCATGGTTTGCATGCGAATGCGGCCCGACGGGGCCGGTGCGGTCGTTGACGGAATTGCTGCTCTCGGTGCGCTGCCGATCCGCGGCGTTGACGTGTCTTCGGATGTCAGATGCCCACTTTGTTGCCACGCACAAGGAATGAACTTAGCACATTGACGGCGCGCACGTGAAACGCGGCGGCGGCGCCGATGCTGCGACCGATGTGATGGGCCGGCTCGCGCGGGCATCGTCCGTGTCGATGCTTCGCCGGGCGAGTTACTCAGGATCACGAACCAAATGGCGCATCCGTCAATACGCCGGAAACCCATGCCGGAGAAGGCGAAGCGGCAACATGAAAGGTCGCGCGAAGGTCTCAGGTGTTACAACCTGAAACACTTTGTTACCCCTCCCCCCATACGTTTCCACCAAAATGCTTCTCAACGCTGATGTGCTTATCCCCCGGTAACACCGCAGCGCGACTGTATCGGCGGAACGCGTCCCCCGGCGCGATCTGCAGGGTGGTTCGATGCAGTGCTCTGAATCTGGTCTCCTCGCGCTAACCCCGTAGCGTGTGGTTTTGGCGGGCCTACGTGTCCCGCCATTTTTTTTGCCTGCGCACACCTACATCTTTCCTACGCCTTTCGTCGTCATCCCAACGATTATTTCGCTCTCCGATTTACTTTTCGGAAATCGATTTATCCCTGCGTAAATGGGTAAGCGACATGCCGACCGGTGGTCGGCATGGTCGTCGCGGCGATTCAACAGCTTATCGGGTGGCCCTGAGCCACGGTTTGAGCCAGCCGAGTCCGGCGCGCGTTGCACCCTGCGGGCGATATTCGCACCCGACCCATCCCGCGTAGCCGAGTTCGTCAAGCAGACGGAAGAGAAACGGATAGTTGACTTCCCCGGTGTCGGGTTCGTGACGCGCAGGCACGCCTGCCACCTGCACGTGGCCGATATTGTCGATGTGCTGGCGTAGCTTGACCGCCAGGTCACCCTCGACGATCTGGCAGTGATATACGTCGAACTGCACCTTGAGATGGCTCGCGCCGACCGCTTGGCGAATGGCCTGAGCCTGATCCTGTCGTGTCAGGAAATAGCGCGGAAAGTCGCGCGGATTGATCGGTTCGATGAGAATCGTGACGCCATGCGCGGCAGCCTGTCCGGCCGCGTAGGCGAGATTGTCGAGATAAACGTCGCGGCAGCGCTCAAGCGACGCGGCGGGGTCGGGGCATCCGGCCATCACGTGCAGTTGGCGGCAGCCCAGCGTATCGGCGTAGTCGAGCGCGCGTTCGAGGCCGTCCCGAAACTGCGCTTCGCGCCCTGGCAGCGCTGCCAGCCCGCGCTCGCCGTTGGCCCAGTCACCGGCGGGGGTGTTGAACAGCACTTGCGTGAGCCCCGCGTCGTCCAGACGCGCCCGCACCTCTTGTGCGGGATGATCGTAAGGGAACAGGCATTCCACGCCCCGGAAGCCGTCGCTTGCGGCCTCGCGGAAACGCTCCAGAAACGGCACTTCCTGATAGAGCAGGGTCAGGTTCGCGGCAAATCGCGGCATGAGCATCTCCGTCGCCCGGCGCGGGCCGGGCAGGGTGGACCGATGCCTGTCACGATATCACTGCCCGTCGATCTGAGGCGCGGCCACGCTGCGCAACTGGAAGCGCCCGTCATCGTTGAAGAGCCAGGTTTCGACGGCGCGTACGCGGCCGCTGCTGTCGACCAGCGCACGGCTCGGCATCGGCAGCGGGCTGGCCCGTCGCAGGCTCGCCACCGCGATGCGCTCCGCTTCCTGGTCGCCATTGCTGCGATACAGCGCCACGCTCGTGATATTCCCGTTGCGGTCTACCCAGTACTCGAGCGACACCACCGAGCGCAGCATCGGCTGGGGATTGCCCGGCGTGATCTGGCGGGCGTTGACCGCCGTCACGCGTTGCGCCGCGGCGATCTTGTACTGATCGAGCGCCGTGTATGGGACCCGGGCGGGCGTCAGGTTGAGGATGAGCGGCTGTTTGGGCTCGAAATCCGGATTGGCGCAGCCCGACACCGCCAGAACACAGGCGATGACGGTGAAGCCTCCGGCGGCATGCAGTGCCCGCCGGCATTGAGAAGGTTGCGCATACATACATCGTCTCCCGCAACATTCGCGACACTTGTCTTCTTGTTCATCTGCCGGGCGGGAGCGGTCTCGCAGATCGCGAACTCGTCCGCGCGAAGCGTCTCTCGACACAACGCGAAGCCCTCATTGCCTATCTTAGATGGCCCACGGGCGCCGCGCAGCGCGGTTAACACGTAGGTGTCGATGCGGACCCGGATGTCGGCAAGTGGCGGTATCCGGCGATACCATGCATACTCGCCAGCGCCTGTTTCAGGCGCGCACGACGCCGTCGCGTCTGACGCCTTTTGAACGTATTGGAGGGATCATGATTACCGTGTATCACAACCCGCGCTGCTCGAAGTCGCGCGAAGCGCTGGCTCTGGTGGAGGGGTCGCCGGCGGTGGGCGGGGGCGATCTGCAGATCATCGAGTATCTGAAGACCCCGCCGACGCTCGCCGATCTCAAGCGTTTGCACAACCTACTCGGCGTGCCGGTGCGCGAGATGATCCGAAGCAACGAAACCGAGTACACCGAGCTGGGCTTGGCCGACACGGCGATGACCGAGGACGCGTTGCTCGCCGCCGTGGCGGCGCATCCCAAATTGTTGCAGCGGCCCATCGTGGTCAACGGCGACAAGGCCGTGATTGCGCGTCCGCCCGAGTTGGCGAGCCAGGTGCTGTAATCGGCCGACGGCGGAAGCGGTCCCCGCGCCATGCGCGTCGAGCCCCTCGCGCATGGCACCGCGAGGTCCTGGCTCAGCCGTGCGCCGCGCTGTCCTTGCCGGGGCCGGTGTCTGGCGATTCGGCGTGCGCCACCGCCTCGGCCGCCGCTTGTGCTGCGGGCGACCTGAACACCGGCGCGTCGGCATTCGCCGTGAGTCCGGCGCCGCGCCAACCGGGGAGTTCGGTCAACGTCTTCTGCTGCTCGCGCAGCTCGGCGAGCATGTTGCAAAAGAGCGCACCTTGTTCGAGCGCGTCGTCGAGTGCCACGTGCGTGTGCGGCAGCGGGTCGAGCCAGACGGACGGCAGCCGCGGCTTGATGCACTTGCGGTAGGGCATGCCGGTCATGGCGAACGCGAGCGTCTTGATGTCGAGCGCCGACCATGAAAACGGACAACGACCGACGAAGCGCATCATGTACCAGAACATGAACGTGAAATCGAACCCTGCCGGATAGGCGACGAACACCGGCTTGCCCGGCAGCTTCTCCACCCACTTCACATACGCCTTGAGCGCCTTGGTCGGGTCTTCCTGATCGACGCGGCAGGCCGTCCACGCGTCTGGCTCGGTCTTCCACCATTTCATCGTCAGCGGATGCCCTTTCGCGTCGGGCAGGCACTCGAGATTGGCACTGAACGTGCCGATCAGCTCCTTGTCGGCCGTGTAGGCCGCCGACGCGAAACTGAGCATCGAATGCGGGCCGGGGATCGGGCCGTCGGCCTCGACGTCGGTGCTGACGAAAATCTCCTCGTCTGCGGGGATGATGCGCGAGGGGGTACGCGACACGGCCTCGCTCATGCGGCGCTCCCGGCGAGCACGGTATCCGCCACGTACGGATTGGTCTGACGTTCCTGACCGAAGGTGGAGACAGGGCCGTGTCCGGGAATGAAGGTCACGTCGTTGCCGAGCGGCCAGAGTTTGTTGCGGATCGACGCGATCAGGTCGGCGTGGTTGCCGCGCGGAAAATCGGTGCGGCCAATGGAGCCGGCGAAGAGCACGTCGCCCACGCTGGCCAGACGCTCGTCCGCCGAGAAGAACACGACATGACCCGGCGTATGCCCCGGGCAATGCAGCACGTCGAGGGTGACCTCGCCGAACGTGACCGTGTCGCCGTCACCCAGCCAGCGGTCGGGCGTGAACGGCTGGGGGTCGGGAAAGCCGAAGCGCGCGCTTTGTGTCTGAAGCTGGTCGATCCAGAACGCGTCGTCGGGATGCGGGCCTTCGATGGGGACGTCGTATTTTTCGGCAAGTGCGCCCGCGCCGCCGCAATGGTCAAGGTGGCCGTGCGTCAGGAAGATTTTCTCGAGCGTCACGCCCTGGCGTTCGATCTCGCCGACGATCCGGTCGATGTCGCCACCGGGGTCGACCACGGCGGCGCGCTTCGTCGCATCGCAGACGAGCAGGGTGCAGTTTTGCTGGAAAGGCGTGACAGGAATCAGAGTGACGTTCATGGGATATCGAGGACGCAGTTTTCGCCTATTGTAATTCGGGCGCGAGGGGACCCGCCGGGCGCGTCGCAATCGACGACACGCCCGAGCGCTGCTCGCCAAGCGGGTCGGAGCGCTTGAGCGAGCCGTGTCCGATGAGACTGACCAAGCCTGTGCGATGCTGATTCAGCGAGTCTCGGCACGTAAGTGAACGCTCGCTGATAGGTTGCATTTTGCGTCGTGTTAAACTTGCGCGCTATGCGAACACGCGAGATCCTCACACGGTTCGCGGTCGGCTGCGCCCTCGCCCTGACGTTGACAGCCTGCACAACGCCGCTCGAACCCCTCAGCCCCACGGCTGCCGCCGCTTCGGCGACAGGCGCGCGCGCCCGTGCGCGCGAAGCCAACGCGCCCGTCGGGTCGAACTTCGATCTGCAGTGGCCCGGCAAGTCGTATCGTACCGAAGGTCTCAGTCCGGGCGATCCCGAAGCGCCGGATCGCGACGGCGAAGCGCATCTGCGCGCCGACGCCGGCACGTTTTACCAGACTGGCATGGCATCCTGGTATGGCAAGAAGTTTCATGGACGTCGCACGGCCACCGGCGAGACGTTCGACATGAACGAGCCGACCGCCGCGCATCCGACCTTGCCGCTGGGCAGCTTTGCGCTCGTGCGCAACATCGCCAACAACAAGACTGTCGTCGTCAAAATCAACGATCGCGGCCCCTACGCGCACAATCGCATCATCGACCTTTCCTACGGGGCGGCCAAGCAGCTCGGCTTTATTCGCGCCGGCCACGCCAAGGTCGAAATACGCCGCCTCTCCCGCACCGAAGTCGCTGCCCTCGGCCTGGACGACAGCAAGAACGCGCCCTGACGCCACGCGGCGTACGCGCGTCGTCGCGGCGCCTCCTTTCCCGACGGCCAATTCTGAAATCGCGTTGATGGCTTCCCAAGCCGCGGGATGCTCGCCGCACATTTGTTGTGCAAAATCCATCTATTGTGTATAAAAAATCGCGCATTATTCCGATTTTTGCTGCATCTGATAGGGCGAATGCCACGCACGAATGTGCGCACATCGGAAATTTGACGACCAAATCGACTAATTTTTTTCCGATTGCCGCATCAATCTGCCAGCGATTCGGCGCAACCCGATATTCCACGGGCCTTTCAGGCGGTTGCGTTGGCAACCGTTGTTCGCTCAGGGGGATGTGGGTAGACTGTGCCCCACGCGCCGGTGCACGTTTTGTGTGCATCCGAATGAGACCCGGCGAGACACGGGCTCAGCGCACCTATCAAAGAGCATTCCTGGAGGAGTTTTGATGTCGACGATGGGCAAATTCGCCAAGCGCACCCTGCTGTGCGCCGTGGCCGCAACGTTGTTGGGCACGACCGGCGCGGCCTTCGCGCAGGGGACAAAATCGGTGGCCGTGTTGGCGATCGTGGAGCACCCGGCGCTGGACGCCATCCGCGATGGCGCACGCGACGAACTCAAGGCGGAAGGGTATGAGGTCGGCAAGAACCTCAAGTGGGAATACCAGAGCGCACAGGGTAACGTCGGTACGGCCGCGCAGATCGCCCGCAAGTTCGTGGGCGACCAGCCGGACGTGATCATCGGCATTGCCACGCCCACGGCGCAGGCCGTGGCGGCCGCGACCAAGTCCGTGCCGCTGGTCTACTCGGCCGTGACCGATCCGGTCGCGGCACAACTGGTCAAGAATTGGGCGCCGTCGGGCACCAATGTGACCGGTGTGTCCGACAAGCTGCCGCTGGACAAGCAGGTCGCGCTGATCAAGCGAGTCGTGCCGAACGCCAAGCGTGTCGGCATGGTGTACAACCCGGGTGAAGCGAACTCGGTCGTGGTCGTCAACGAGTTGAAGAAGTTGCTGCCCGCTGCCGGACTGACGCTGGTCGAAGCGGCCGCGCCCCGCACCGTCGACATCAGTTCGGCGGCCAACAGCCTGGTCGGCAAGGTCGACGTGATCTACACGAACACGGACAACAACGTCGTGTCGGCGTATGAATCGCTGGTGAAGGTGGCCAACGACCGCAAGATCCCGTTGGTCGCGTCGGATACCGATAGCGTAAAGCGCGGCGCCATTGCGGCACTGGGCGTGAACTACTACGACCTGGGCCGTCAGACCGGGAAGGTGGTCGGGCGCATCTTGAAGGGAGAGAAGCCGGGGGCGATTGCCTCGCAGACCAGCTCGAAACTGGAACTGTTCGTCAACACGGCGGCGGCGGCCAAGCAAGGCGTGACGCTGTCGGACGATCTGGTGAAGGAAGCCAAGACGGTCATCAAGCAGTAAAGCGTGCGTGAGCGCGGTAAGGCGGGGTGCACCTCCCCGGCTCACCGCAGCGCGACAGGGCGGCGCCCGGACACCCTCTGTCCCCGCCGCTCTTTTCCTATCGAATGGGTGGGACGGCTCCCCCCGACAGCGGTCGCACAACGACCGGCGATGCCCCGAACTGGCCGACGTCGGCCGTGTGAGCGCTGATGCCGAGACCCGGCATGGGCCGTCTTGCGCAGTGGAATTACGACAATGTCTCTTTTTTCTATGATGGGCGCCCTGGAGATCGGTCTGATCTTCAGTCTCGTGGCGCTCGGGGTGCTGATTTCCTTCCGCATCCTCAATTTCCCTGATTTGACCGTCGACGGCAGCTTCGCCCTGGGCGGCGCGGTCGCGGCTACGCTGATCGCCGGCGGCACCAATCCGTTCGCCGCGACCGTGGCGGCGATGGCGGCGGGCGCGCTGGCGGGCTTCATCACCGGCTGGCTCAATGTGCGCCTGAAGATCATGGATCTGCTCGCCAGTATCCTGATGATGATCGCGCTCTATTCCGTGAACCTGCGGGTGATGGGGGCACCGAACGTGCCGCTGATTACCTCGCCGACCGTCTTCACGATGCTCCTGCCGGACAACGTGTCCTGGTTGCCGGACTATGTGACGCGTCCGTTGTTGCTGCTGGGCGTGGTCATCGTGGTGAAGCTTGGGCTGGATTACTTCTTCCTTTCGCAACAGGGCTTGGCGATGCGCTCGACAGGCGCGAATTCGCGCATGGCGCGGGCGCAAGGCGTGAATACCGGTCACGAGATTCTGGCGGGCATGGCGCTCTCGAATGCGCTGGTGGCGCTTGCGGGCGCGTTGTTCGCGCAATCGCAGGGCGGCGCGGACATTTCGATGGGGATCGGTACCATCGTGATTGGCTTGGCGGCGGTCATCATTGGCGAGACGATTCTGCCGGCCCGACGCCTCATTCTCACAACGTTGGCGGTGGTCGTCGGTGCGGTGCTTTACCGCTTCTTCATCGCGCTCGCGCTCAACAGCGATTTCATCGGTCTGAAGGCGCAGGATCTGAATTTGGTGACGGCATTGCTCGTGGCGGTGGCGTTGGTGTTGCCGGCAACGCGCCGCAAGCTGTTCCCCCGCAAGAACGGAGGTGCCTGATCATGTTGAGCGCAAAAGACCTCAAGATCACTTTCAATCCGGGCACGCCCATCGAAAACCGTGCGCTGCGCGGCATGTCGCTGGACATCCCGACGGGCCAGTTCGTCACCGTGATCGGTTCGAACGGAGCGGGCAAGTCTACGTTCCTGAATGCCATCAGCGGCGACTTGCGGGTCGATTCGGGCACGATTTCCATCGACGGTAACGACGTCACGAAGAAGACGGCGTGGCAGCGGGCGAGTCAGGTGGCGCGCGTGTTCCAGGATCCGATGGCCGGCACCTGCGAGGCGCTGACCATCGAGGAAAACATGGCGTTGGCGGTCAAGCGGGGCGAACGCCGGAGTTTCGGGTTCGCGCTGAATCGGGAGCTGCGTGAGCGGTTCCGCGAGAAGCTGAGCCTGCTCAACCTTGGGCTGGAAAACCGGCTCTCGGACCGTATCGGGCTGCTCTCCGGCGGTCAGCGTCAGGCGGTGAGCCTGTTGATGGCGTCGTTGCAGCCGTCGCGGATCTTGCTGCTCGACGAGCATACGGCCGCGCTGGACCCCAAGACGGCGGCGTTTGTGCTGGAACTGACGGCGCGCATCGTGCAAGAGAGCAAGCTGACGGCGATGATGGTCACGCACAGCATGCGTCAGGCACTGGACTACGGCGACCGCACCGTGATGCTGCATCAGGGCAAGGTCGTGCTGGACGTGTCGGGCGAGGAACGCAAGGGCCTGGACGTTCCCGATTTGCTGCAGATGTTCGAGCGCACCCGCGGCGAACAACTCGACGATGACGCGCTGCTGCTGAGCTGACGCGCTGGCCTGCCAGAAAACAAACCCGCTTCGGCGGGTTTGTTTCATTATCGGCGGCGTCACTGAACGCGTTTTCGGGCCGTGCGATAAGTCGCAAGGTCCTCTCGTTTGCCGACGGCGACCACCAACACGGTGACGGCTTTGTCGTCGACTCGGTAGACGAGCCGGTATCCCACCGATGCGAGTTTGATCTTGTAGCAGTCCGGCATCGACCTCAGCCGACTGCCGGGAACTTGGGGTCTTTGCAGCCGTTGCTGCAACTTCGCTTTGAACTGGCGCTGGATCGTGGGATCGAGCGCCTGCCACTCCTTGAGGGCAGAGGGTAGGAACTGCAGGTCATAGGTCGTCAAGCTGGGTACTCACCGGCGTTTCGCCGGCGCGTGAACGGATAAGGTCGGCGAGTTCAGCGTCATCGAGCCGCTCGCAGATCGCTTCCCAATCCGCTGCGGGGACGAGATAGGCGACCGGCGTGTTCCGGTTCAGGATGGCGACGGGGCCATCGGCTCGATGGATGGCGGCACTGGGGTTCGATTTCAATTCGCTGATTCCGATCGATGCGCGGGCAAGGATGTTTTTCATGTGACATCTCATCAGGCCCGGGGGGAGGCGGCCGATTCGCTGACGCGTACCAGCCGAGACCCTGAGATCGAGCCAATCATAGAGGGAATATCGAGGGGAGAGTTTGGGGAGTCGCTGAGAATTTTTCCAGAAACGTCCGAATCTTTAGGCCTCAAAAAACGTATCCCACGCGGGGCGATCAAGCATTTTTGAGCGCCAGCGCTCGCTCGTAAAGCGCGTTCTTGGGTGCGCCGGTGATCGCGGCGGCGAGCTTCGCGGCGCTTTTCGTCGGCAGTTCGGCCACCAGCAACGCGAGCACGCGCTGCGCTTCGGCGTCGACACCATCTTCGCTAGCGCTCGCTGCCGCGCCCGATACCGCCAGCACGAATTCGCCGCGCTGACGGTTCGCGTCCGCCTTCAGCCAGGCCACGCCTTCGCTCAGCGCACATTCGTGAATCTCCTCGAAGCGCTTGGTCAACTCGCGTCCGATCAATAGTCGCCGCGTGCCGCCCAATCCATCGACGAGTGCCGCGACTGTCTCTACGATCCGATGCGGCGCTTCGTAGAAGACCTGCGCCGAGGTCGCCCCTGCAAGCGCAGCAATCGCCTGGGCCCGTTGCTGCGCCTTCGATGGCAGGAAACCCACGAACGTGAACGTCTCCACCCAGGCGCCGGCCGCCGAGAGCAGCGTAATCACCGCGCTCGCGCCTGGTATAGGCACCACGCCGAGCCCCGTCGCACGCACCGCATCGACCAGTCGTGCGCCCGGATCCGAGATGCCCGGGGTGCCTGCGTCTGAAATGTAGGCGATGCGCTCGCCACCCCGCAGACGCTCGACCAACCGCGTCGCCACTTCGTTTTCGTTGTGCTGGTGGGCCGCAATCAACGGCTTGTCGATGCCATACCGCTGGAGCAACTGCGCGCTGTTGCGCGTATCTTCACAGGCGATAGCGTCAACCATCCCGAGGATGTACAGCGCTCGCACCGTGATGTCGGCGGTATTGCCCAACGGCGTGGCGACGACGTACAGCGTGCCCACCGGGTAATGCTGGCCCTCGGCCAGGGACATCAGGCGCTCATCCATGGCGTCGCACTCCCGCAAACGGCGTCGTTGCCGTGCGGGGCACACAGGCGTTGGTAACACCGGCAGCGCCGGCAACGGTAAACATCGGAACAACCATGTCGAATCAGTTAGGAGAATCGTTCGAGGACCACGCTCAGACGTTGCTGGAGCGACGCGGCTGGCGGCTCGTCGCGCGCAATTATCGGTGTCGCGGCGGCGAAATCGACCTCATTATGCGGGATTGCGCGGGTGTACTGGTATTCGTCGAGGTGCGCGCCCGCGCGCGCAGCGACTTCGGCGGGGCCGCCGAGAGCATTACGCGCGCCAAACGCCGCCGCCTGGCCTTGGCCGCGCGTCACTATCTGCTGCGGCGTCCCGCGGGGCGTTGTCGTTTCGACGTGGTGACGTTCGACGGACGTCCGCCGGTGGTGCGCTGGCTGCCCGACGCTTTCCGAGCCGACGATCTCTGACGAAACCCGTGTCCGCCGGCCTGTTACACTTGCGAACGCGCCGTTTTCAAGATTTTCAAGACTGATACGGCCTTTGAACGCCGGCCGATGCAGGCGAGTGCCCTCGGGCACCCATGCAAGGCCGGCCGCTTTTGCGACACCCTGGCAAACGACCATGTCGATCGAACGAATTCAGCAACACTTCACGGATAGCGTCGAGACCAAGCTGGCGGCGCGCGACGCACTGCCCGAATATATCGCCGCCGCCGCGGACGTCATGTTCGAAGCGCTGTCCAACGGCAACAAGATTCTCGCTTGCGGTAACGGCGGCTCGGCCGCCGACTGCCAGCACTTCGCGGCCGAACTCGTCGGCCGCTTCGAGCGCGAGCGCCCCGAATTGCCGGCCATCGCGCTGACCACGGACTCGTCGATCCTGACGGCCATCGGCAACGACTACAACTTCGACGCCATCTTCTCGAAGCAGGTGCGTGCGCTCGGGCACGAGGGCGATGTCCTGCTCGCCATCACCACGTCGGGTAATTCCGGCAACGTGCTCGCCGCCATTGAAGCGGCGCACGAACGCGGCATGCACGTAATCGCGCTGACCGGCAAGGGCGGGGGCAAGGTCAATGCGGCGCTGGGTGAGCTGGACGTGCACATCTGCGTGCCGGCCGATCGTACCGCACGCATTCAGGAAGTTCACCTGCTCACGATCCACTGCCTGTGCGACCTGGTCGACGCGATGCTGTTTGGCGAAGCGTGAACCTATTGCCGTCATTCGGCGTCAAGAGCATGACAGGTACTGCGCCGCGGGGGCGGGCGGTGCCGGCTGGGCGCGGCGGGGGCCGTCCCGTTCGATCATCCAACAAGGAGAATGCCCGATGAATTTCCAACGCGTGGTCAAGCCGCTCGCCGCGGCGGCGTTGATTGCTGCAACCCTGGCCGGTTGTGCCCCCATCATTCTCGGCGGTGCCGCGACCGGCGCACTCGTCGCTACCGACCGCCGTTCCGTCGGCGCGCAGACGGAAGACCGTGAAATTCAGATCAAGGCCGAAGCCAATACCGCGAATAACTTGCCAGACGCCGCCCACGTCAACGTAACGGTCTTCAACCGTCGCGTGCTGCTCACCGGCGAAGTTCCGAACGACGCCAGCAAGCAGCGTGCCGTCGAAATCGTCAAGCAGATCAGCAACGTGCGCGGTATTGTCGACGAACTTGCCATCGGACCGGCCAGCTCCTTTGGTTCGCGCTCGAACGACGCGTGGATCACCAGCAAGGTCAAGGCCAACCTGATCAACACGAAGGAAATCTCGGCCAACGTCTTCAAGGTGGTCACCGAGCGTGGCGACGTGTATCTGCTGGGCCTCGTCTCGGAAGAGGAAGGCCGCATTGCCGCCAACGTGACCAGCCGTATCGACGGGGTGCAGAAGGTCATCAAGCTGTACGAATACATCAAGCCGGAAGAGGCGCAGCGCCTGTCGACCGAGGCCTCGAAGAACCCGGCCCCGGTGACTGACGATTCGAGCGCCGCGGCGGTCACGACCACGCCGATCGACACCGAAACGGTCACGGCCAAGCCGCTGTCCTCGCCCGCGCCGATCAGCGACGCACCGATCAAGCCCGGTCCGTCGAACAAGACCGGTAACTGACGCGCGCTACCCGAGCGCCTCGGACACTGCGCGTGCGCACCCGTGCCGTTACCGGCTCAGCCGCCGACTGCCGCGATCGTCTGCCTCGTCCATCTGCGCGATGGGTGACGCCGACCATCGCGGCGGCGCTCGTTCTGACGATCGGAACCGGGGTTGTCGCCACCGCGACAGCATGGGCGGCACCGGTATCCGGCGTGCGCGCCGCCTCCCCGGTCTACGTCGAGCCGGCGGCGCCGCAGGCGCCCCAGCCCGATTGGCAAGCCCGCGACTGGGCGATGGCGTGCATGACATGCCATAACGCGTCGGCGCCAGTGAGCACGGGCAAGGCAACGCTGCCCGCGCTGGACGGGCGCCCGGCGACGGAACTCATGTCGACGTTGCAAGCCATGCGCGATGGGCAGCGTACCGCCACGCTGATGCCCCAACTGCTCAAAGGCTATCGCGACGACGAGTTGCGCCGCATCGCCGCGTACTTCGCCTCGCAGCCGGCGGGCAAGGGCGCGTCAGCGTCGCCGCGCACGCCTCAAACGTCTCAAACGCCTCGATAGGGCCGACACGATGCGCCGCCGCAACTTTCTTCTTGGCATGGGCTCGACGGTCGCACTGGCCGGTGTCACCCCCGCATTGGCGGCGCCCCTCTGGCCGACACCGCTCAAGACGCGTGCCCGTGTCGTTGTGATCGGCGGCGGATTCGGTGGCGCGACGGCGGCCAAGGCGTTGCGCATGCTCTCGGGCAACACGATCGACGTCACCTTGGTCGAACCGAATCCCGCCTTTGTCTCGGCCCCGTTGTCGAACCTCGTAGTGGGCGGCCACTTGCGGGTAAGCGACCTGACAGTGCCCTACGACAGGCTCGTCGAACGGCACGGCGTGGTCTGGCGACGCACACGCGCCCAGGCCATCGACGCCGCCAACCAACAGGTGCGGCTCGCCGATGGCGGTCGCCTTTCCTACGACAAGCTCATCGTCGCTCCAGGGGTGTCGCTGCGCAGGGAGGCCATTGCCGGACTCACCGATCCCGCGGTGCGCGGCGCCCTGCCGGTGGGATGGACCGACGCCCGCGAAAGCGCCGCGTTGCACGCGCGTTTGCGGGCGATGCCTGACGGTGGGGTCGTCGCCATCACGATCCCCGAGGCGCCGTTTCGCTGTCCGCCCGCGCCGTATGAGCGCGCGTGTCAGGTCGCCGCCTGGCTCAAACGTCACAAGCCGCGTGCCAAAGTGCTCGTCTTTGACACCAACGATCAGGTGCTCGCGGAAGCCGAGCAGTTTCAGGCGATTTGGGGCACCCAATATGCCGGAATCGTTGAGTATCACCCGCAGTTCAATTGCACGGAAGTCGCGGCCGATGGTGCGAAGTGGCTGGCGCGCTTCGAGCTGGGTGAGGAAATCAAGGCCGACGTGCTCAATGTCATCCCGCCGATGCGGGCGGGCGATATTGCGGTGGACAGTGGGCTGGCGACGGCCAACGGCCGTTGGTGCGACGTCGACTTTCTGACGTTTGCGTCGACCGCGCAACCCGACATCCATGTGCTGGGGGACGCCATTCAGATCGCCCCGCAGATGCCCAAGTCCGGCCATATGGCCAACCAGCACGGCAAGGTTTGCGCCGCAGCCATCGTGGCGGCCCTGTCAGGGCGCGCGGTCAACCCGGAGCCGCTTTACAGCAACACCTGTTACACGTTCGTCTCGGCGACCGAAGCGATGCATGTGGCCAGCGTTCACCGATACGACGCCGCGCAGCGCACCATGCTCCCGGTGCCGGGCACAGGCGGCGCATCGCCGCGCGCCACACCGGACGAATTCGCCCTGGGACTCGCATGGGCACAGGGCATCTGGGCCGACATGCTGGCGTGACGCGGGTTCCGGTGGCATTCGCCGTCGTTGAGGCGCGTTTGGAGGCGACGCTCTAAGCGGCGCGATGACCGTGCCACGGTAGTGCGTGATCGCGTTGTTGTGTGGGTGCCGCATCACGGCAAATTCCTTCGTTGACGGGGCCTCACGCCTCTCGGTTACACTGGCCGCACGAAAAAATAAGCATTCAAGGGGCATAGGGATGGCGCATCGCCAGGGAGGAGCCCGTCTTGCGCCACGCGTCGCGCGTGGGGATTCGGTCAAGTCGGCGCAAAGCCGCAGGGTCGTTCGAGTCGTCGCCGTATCGTTGTACTCCATTGGCCTGCTAAGCGTGCACAACGCCTTGGCCGACGGCAGCCCCGTGCGTGGCGACCCGCTGCAAAGCATTCCAAAAATCGAGGTGCCCAAGGCGCCCGCCGCCACCTTTCGCATTCAGCCGCCGACGCAGGAAGACGCGCTCAAGTCGCTGCTCGCACGCAAGATGACCCCACAGCGTTTCGGTATCGAAGGCGTCAAGTCGTTGCCGTTCGCCGACGTGGCCGGGGTCTTCGCGCCGCTGGCAGGCAAGGAAGTGACCATTGGCGATCTGGTCGAAAAGGCCAATCAGGTCACGAAGATGTATCAGGACGCGGGCTATCTGTTGTCCTTCGCCTTCGTCCCCGCGCAAGACTTCAAAGACGGCTTCGTGCGCGTGACGATCGTCGAAGGCTATATCTCGAGCACGAAAATCACGGGCAAGCCTGGGCCGTCGGAACAGCGGTTGCGCGACATCGCCGCGCACATCGAGGCGGAACGTCCGCTCAAGCGCGCCACGTTCGAGCGCTATCTGAACCTGCTCACGCTGGTGCCCGGCATGAAGATCAAGGCCGACGTGCAACCGCCCACGCAGACCGACGGCGCGACCGAACTCTCGCTCGACGTTACGCGTCAGCCGGTAGCGCTGGGCACGTCGCTCACCTATAACAACCCCGGTATTCGGGGTGTGTTCACGGTGACAAGCAACGCGCTCACCCCGCTCGGCGAACAGATTCAGCTCACGGCCATCGCCCCGAAGGGGCATAACGACGAAGAGTTCTATGCGGGGTCGTACATCCAGCCGCTCGGGTCGAACGGCTTGCAGGCGCGCGTGGACGCGTCGCACTATCGCGGACAGCCAGACGATCAGGCGCTGGCCGGTCTGACGCGACACCTCGACACCAAGCGTGTCGCCGTGACCGTGTCGTACCCGATCCTGCTCAACAATCAGCGCAACCTGACGGTCAGCGGCGGCATGTACGGCGTGAATTCGCGCGATCGCTACGAAGTACCGAATTCGCCGAACAACATCAATTCGCAGACGAACGTGCGGGCCGCGCAGGTCCAGCTCTCGTACAACGAGGTCACCGAGAAGCAGACCCGCAGCGCCACGCTCGGCGTGTTCAAGGGCTTTACCGGGATGGGGGCGAGCCAGTCGTACACGACGCAGCCGGCGGGCGTCGCGCAAATACTCGGCCCCTACGATCTCGGCTTCTGGCGCTTCACGCTCGACGGCAAACAGGGGCTCGTGCTGCCGTGGGAATTCGGTGTCGTCGTCGCGGCGGGCGCGCAGTACAGTGCCAACACGTTGCCGACGTCCGAGCAGGCGACGTTCGGCGGTCAGCGCTTCGGCCTCGGCTATCCGGCCGGCGAAATCGCCGGCGACAGGGGGTGGGGGGCGTCGATCGAACTCAATCGGATGTTCCGCACCGACTTCCGCTTCCTCAAGACGATTCAGCCGTACCTGATGCTCGATACGGCGCGCGTCTATCTGAGTTCGGGGCCGTTGTTCCACAACCAGCTCGCCTCCGTGGGCCTGGGCGTGCGGGTCTCCGACAGCAAGTACTACTCGCTCGACCTGTCGGTCGCCAAGCCGATGGCCGACGCGCCGACCAACTCGCCGAGCCGTCCGCTGCGGTTCAATGCGAACTGGTCATATCAATTCGAGTAAGACGGGATGGCGATTCGTCGCCATTCCGCCATCGCTCACGGACGACGTCCGCAAAATGTCGTGCTCTGGCACGCTGTCTTCCGCCACTTTCTTATCGGGTTTTTCCCTGATGCGCCAATCCGCCGGGTCGTCGCGCATGCGGCTGCACCTGACGGTAGGTTCGGCGTTGCATGTCGCGCAAACGCATATGAGGTGGAGCGCTATATCCCCGGATATACACGGCAGCACGTCTGACCGACGCCCAATGCGCGCCCTCCGCAACGAGGCATCGGTCGCCAACGTGTTGCAGTGCAGCTTGCGTCCGACGCGCATTGTTTTGATTATCCGTATATGCGTCATTAGGCATATACGAAATTCCTTGTGCCAGCATACGAACTCAAAGACTGACCGTCATGGAAGAACTCGATCGCGTATTCGAAAAGGTGTCGCACTACTTCAGCCTGCTCTCCGAGCCGACCCGGTTGCGGATTCTGCATGCGCTGTGCGGTGGCGAACGCTCGGTGAGCGAGGTGGTGACGCAGGTGGGATCGTCGCAGACGAATGTATCGCGGCATCTCGGGGCAATGTATCAGGCGGGCGTGTTGGCACGGCGTCGCGACGGGAATCAGGTGTATTACACGATCGCGGATACCGGGGTGGTCGAGATCTGCCGCGCGGTGTGCGTGCAGGTCGCCGGACGACTCGAGGAGGAGGCGCTGCCGGAGCGTGCCGTCGATGGCTTCATGCCACGCGCCAACTGAAGCACGCAGCAGACCGTGGCAATACCGTAGTACTGCAGCACGGCAATACCCGTAGGTCAGTGCGGCAACCAGACCGCACATATCGATTCGAACGCAAGCGGTAAGCCGTCCGTGTCCTCGCGACGCTGGCGGACGCCACAAAACGCGAGGAGACAGGGTGAGCAAGACCAGCGATAGCGCATCGCGAGCCGGCCGTTTGCGCCGGGCTCCGGAGAACTTCGTCGATAGCACGTTTGCCGACGACATTGCCCGCGACGGGTTGAATCCCACCCGGCGCAATTTCCTGCAGCGCAGCTTCCTGGCCGCCGGTGCCGCGCTCGCGGGCGGTGCGGCCTTTGCCGCCGACGCGCCCAAGACCGCCGGGGATCCGATGATTCTCGAACCGCGTCCGTGGGCCACGTCGCTCGGCCAGCCGGTCGCGGCACGTCCGTACGGCATGCCGTCGAAATTCGAAGCGAACCTGCAACGCCGTCAGTCGCCGGGACTGACGCAGACGGCGCAGGCGTCGGTGGCCTTCACGCCGTTGCAGGGTCTTTTCGGCATCATCACGCCCAGCGGGCTGCACTTCGAGCGCCATCACCAGGGCTGGCAGGAGATCGATCCAACGCAGCATCGCCTGATGGTGCATGGCCTCGTGCGCGAAGCGAAGGTGTACACGATGGACGACATCATGCGCCTGCCGTCCGTGTCGCGCATGCACTTCATCGAATGCGGCGCGAACACCGGCATGGAGTGGGGCAATGCCGCCGTGCCGACCGTCCAGTACACGCACGGCATGCTGTCGTGCTGCGAGTTCACGGGGGTGCCGCTGTCGGTTCTGCTCGACGAGGTGGGCGCCGATACCAAGCGCGGCCAATATGTGCTCGCCGAAGGCGGCGACGGCTCCGGTATGACCCGCACGATCTCGATGGAGGCGGCGCTCTCCGACGTGCTCGTCGCCTGGGGCATGAACGGCGAAATGCTGCGTCCCGAGAACGGCTATCCGCTGCGGCTGGTCGTGCCCGGCGTGCAGGGCGTGTCGTGGGTGAAATGGCTGCGTCGCATCAAGATTGGCGACGCGCCATGGAATACCAAGGATGAAACGAGCCATTACGTCGACCTGATGCCGGACGGCCAGCATCGCCAGTACACGTCGATCCAGGAGTGCAAGTCGGTCATCACGTCGCCCTCCGGTGGACAGGCGTTGCTCGATCGCGGCTATTTCAACGTGACGGGTCTTGCGTGGTCGGGGCGGGGCCGCATCAAACGGGTCGACGTGTCGACCGACGGCGGCAAGACCTGGCGCGCGGCGCGGCTCGAATCGCCTGTGCTGCCGAAGTGCCTCACGCGCTTCAATTTCGACTGGGAATGGGACGGCTCGCCGGCGCTCCTGCAAAGCCGGGCCATGGACGAGACGGGCTTCGTGCAACCGCGTTATCGGCAACTGCGGGAAGTGCGCGGCACGAAGTCGATCTATCACAACAACGCAATCCAGACGTGGCAAGTGGCGACGAACGGGGAGGTGACCAATGTCCACGTCGATTGAACGCAAGTTGCAGCGCCCCATGCGTCGGCGCGCGCAGTCGGTGGTGCTGGCCGTGCTCTGGGTGGCCGCATTGACGCTCGCGGGCCTGACCATCGCGGCCTGGTTCTCGGCCCCGGCGCAGGCGGCGCCGGTCCAGCCCGCCATCAAGGCGCCACCTGGGATCGGACGCGATGCCACGCCGGCGGAATTGAGCGCGTGGGACATCGATGTGCGCCCTGACTTCAAAGGGTTGCCCAAAGGACAGGGATCCGTTGCCGACGGCCAGAAGGTGTACGACGCGCGCTGCGCATCGTGTCACGGCACGTTTGGCGAGAGCAACGAGGTGTTCAATCCGCTGGTGGGGGGCACCACTGCCGACGACATCAAGACGGGGCACGTGGCCTCGCTGCGCGCGAACAATCAGCCGGTGCGCACCACCTTCATGAAGGTCGATACGATCTCGACGATATGGGATTACATCCGTCGCGCCATGCCGTGGAACGCGCCGCGTTCGTTGAAGCCCGACGAGGTATACGCGGTCACCGCCTATCTCCTGAATCTTGCGGAGATCGTGCCGTCGGACTTCGTGCTGTCGGACAAGACCATTGGCGACGTGCAGAAACTGATGCCCAATCGCAACGGGATGACGCGCGCGCATGGCATGTGGCGCGTGGGCGACAAACCGGATACTCATAACAAGGCGTGTATGCAGGATTGTCCTGAGGCTGGTATCGTGACGTCCGCACTCCCTGCGTACGCCCGCGACGCGCATGGGGATCTGGCCGCGCAAAACCGGATCATCGGTCCGGTGCGCGGTGTCGATACGAAGCTGCCGCCGCTGTCGGGCACTGCCGCGCAAAACGCGTCGGTGCGCAAGACGGCGGCCCTCGCCACGCTCGGCATGGCGAGTTCGGACGCGCCGGCCCATTCCGCCGCTGCGACGTCATCGGCAGCAACGCTTGCGGACAAGAACGGTTGTCTGGCGTGTCACGGCGTGACCGACAAAAAGATCGGACCCGCCTTCTCGGAGGTCGCCACCAAGTACCATGGGCAGCCGGATGCGGCTGAAAAACTGGTGGCGAAGATACGTGCCGGAGGCGCCGGCAATTGGGGCAGCATGCCAATGCCGCCGCAATC
The DNA here is from genome assembly GCF_902459665.1 of Pandoraea cepalis. Classification (GTDB taxonomy): domain Bacteria; phylum Pseudomonadota; class Gammaproteobacteria; order Burkholderiales; family Burkholderiaceae; genus Pandoraea; species Pandoraea cepalis. Next base: position 37,785 of record NZ_CABPSL010000028.1, read on the forward strand.
GCAGGTCGCCGAAACCGATATCCGTACGATGGTCGACTGGATTCTCCGTGGTGCACATTGAGCGGGCAGGAGGTTCGACGGACGCGCCGAGGGTTTCGGGCCGCCGCAGGACCCCCGTCCCCTACACAAATCGAAGGAGATACGATGAAAAAGATGCTGATCGCCGCGGCCATGCTGGCCGGCACCTCGCTGGCCCATGCCGGTGTCGATGTCGCAGCGGCGACCAAGCTCGCGGGTGCCAACGCCTGTATGGGTTGCCACGCCGTCGACAAGAAGCTGGTGGGCCCGGCTTATCAGGAAGTGGCTGCCAAGTACAAGGGTGACAAGGACGCGGTGGCCAAGCTGGTCAAGAAAGTGAAGGGCGGTGGTTCGGGGGTCTGGGGTCCGATCCCGATGCCGGCGCACCCGAACCTGTCGGATGCCGACGCCAAGATCCTCGTTGAGTGGGTTCTGGCCGGCGCCCCGGCGAAGTAACACCGGGGCAGGGGGCTCGCCGGCAGGCTGCCCGGCAGGATCGGGCGGCGGGTCAGGCGAGCGAACGGCGGCCGGTACGTGGCGGATCGATGGTCCACTTCGTATCGGCGGCCCTCAGAGAAGGAAACACACAGAGATGAACCAACAGCGACGCGACATGCTGCGGTTTTCCGCGGTAATGGGACTGGCGGTAGCCGCCGGGCTGATCAAGCCCGAAGAGGCGCGCGCGGCAGAGGCGCATTGGAACAAGGCGGCGTTCTCGACCCGGAGCGTGGCCGACACGGTCAAGGCCCTGGGTGGCACGGGCACCAGCCCGAGCGATTTGGTGGTGCTGACCGCGCCCGACATCGCCGAGAACGGTGCGGTTGTGCCGGTGGCGGTGGCGAGCAAGGCGCCGAATACGCAGATGATCGCGATTCTGATCGAGAAGAATCCGAATACGCTTGCGGCGTCGTTCGAGATTCCCGACGGTACCGAGCCGGCGGTGACCACGCGTGTGAAGATGGGCCAGACCTCGAAGGTCTATGCGCTCGTCAAGGCGGACAACAAGTACCTCGTGGCCGAGAAGGAAATCAAGGTCACGTTGGGCGGCTGCGGCGGTTAAGCGACGCATCGTAGAACAGAGGAGCCACAACATGGGTAATCCGATGCGCATTCGCGCAACCGAGGCCGGCGGTGTCGTCGAGGTCAAGGTGCTGATGAGTCACATCATGGAAACCGGCCAGCGCAAGGACGCTTCCGGTAATATCGTCCCGGCACACTTCATCCAGAACGTCACGGTGACTTGTAACGGGAAGACGGTGCTGTCGGCCGAATGGGGCCCGGCGGTGTCGAAAGATCCGTTCATGGCGTTCAAGTTCAAGGGCGCCAAGAAGGGCGACAAGGTCACGGTCATGTGGGTCGACAACAAGGGCGACTCGCGGACCGACGAGACGGCCATCGCCTGACGGGCGGACGTCGGCAGACGTGCGGCGGCGAGTCACAGGCGCTGCCACGCGAATCCGGCCGGGTGGGACGGCGTGAAGCGAAATCCGCGCCGTGCAGTGTGCAAGCACGAGCGCTCTCGGGAGATACCCCGTTGCGCGGACCAACCCCACGAAGAGGAGATCGAGATGAACGAGGCGCAACATAGCGCACGGGCGAGCCAACGAAAGAGCACGGCAGGAGACGCAGCGTGGCTGCGACGGACTGTGCTCGGCGGCGTGCTCGTCATCGCGGGCGTCAGTGCCCCCGCATTCGCTGCAGAAAGTTCGACGGCCGACGCCATCGCGCAATACCGTGAGATGCTCGCCGACGGCAATCCGGCAGAACTCGTCGAGATGCGTGGCGAGGAACTCTGGAAGACACCACGCGGCCCGAACAACGTATCGATGGCGCAGTGCGACCTGGGGCTTGGCGCGGGTGTCGTCAAGAACGCCTACGCGCAACTGCCGCGCTACTTCCCCGACACGAAACGCGTGCTCGATGCCGAGTCGCGCATCGTCGAGTGCATGGTGCATCTGCAGGGCTTCAAGCGCGCGGACGTCATCAAGCAACCGTTCTCCAAGGAAGGGCAGGATCCGACCGATCTCGAAGCGCTCACCGCCTATGTGGCGGGTCAGTCGCGCGGCGCCGTCATTCACGTGTCGCAGGCGCACAAGGAAGAGAAGGACGCCTACGCGCGCGGTCAGAAGATCTTCTACTACCGTTCCGGTCCGTACGATTTCTCATGCGCGTCGTGCCACGGGGCGGATGACAAGCGTATCCGTCTTCAGGATCTGCCGAACCTGACCAAGCCCGCGGCGGCGCGACAGGCGTTTGCGACGTGGCCGGGCTATCGTGTCTCGCAGGGTGCGCTGCGCACGATGCAGTGGCGGATGAACGATTGCTTCCGCCAGCAGCGCATGCCGGTGCTCAATTACGGCTCGCAGGCGTCCATTGACCTGATTACCTTCCTCGGCGTGATGGCCAATGGCGGCAAGATGGACGCCCCTGGCCTGAAGCGCTGACCGATTGCGAGGCACACCCATGAAATCATTCGCATTGCGCGCGACGGGCGTCGCGCTGGCAGCGGCCGGGGCACTCGTCGTCGGCACGGCCTTCGCGCAGGACGAGAGTCCGAAGCTGGTGAGCGGCACGACCGATGCGGCCGTTGTGCAGGAATTGCGCGATTCGTTCCGCGCCTCGGGCATCGCGCAGCTTGACCGCATCGATCAGAGCGAGTTGCAGAAGCTGTGCACGCAGTACGCGACCAAGCCGATGCCGGCGAAGGTGGCTGAACGGCTGCAAAAAGCCGAGCTGGCGAAGGTCAAGGCTCCGGCCGACGGTCAATATCTTGGTGACTGGAAGGAAGGCGAGAAGGTTGCCCAGAACGGTCGAGGCCTGCAGTTCACCGACAAGGCCGATACCGTCAACGGCGGCAATTGCTATGCGTGCCACCAGTTGACCAAGAGTGAGATCTCGTTCGGCAACATCGGTCCGTCGTTGTATCACTACGGCAAGCTGCGCGGCGATTCGCCCGAAGTGGTCAAGTACACGTGGGCGAAGGTCTACGACTCGCATAGCTACGCGGCTTGCTCGAACATGCCGAGGTTTGGCGCGGCGGGCATTCTGACCGAGAAACAGTTGAAGGACGTCATGGCGTTGCTGCTCGACCCCGCGTCTCCCGTCAATCAATAAGCCACCGCCGTTCCGGCGGGCGACCCGAGATCGTTGATCGACGGTCGCCGCCGGTTTCCGGAGCGCTGCATGACATCCCTGGAATATACGAATCAAGTCGCTGATCGTCGCCGACCGTCGCGATGGCCGCGCTCGCGTGCGAACTGGCGAGGTGGGTGTGGGTTTGCGTCTGTCTCGGATTCGCGTCTTGCGCGAATGACCGTCTGGCAGATGGGGACGCACTCGATGCTGGGTTGGGTGGGCGCTGTTTTTGGGGCCTGCGGGGTGCGTCGAACGCGCCACGTTGCACGACGAAATGGCATGGGCATGTTCGGGCGTTTGAAAGCGACGATGGGCGCGGCGTTCGTCGTGGGAGCAATGTCCCTTGTTGGCGCACCGGCGCACGCGCTGGAGGTCGGCGACACGGTCACGCTGCCGTCGCTCACGCTGCTCGATGGCAAGACGCTGCCCGCAAGCGCGTTCAAGGACCGGACGGTCATCGTCGAGTACTGGGCGTCGTGGTGTCCGTTCTGCGCGCAGCAGAATCCGCATGTGCAGAAGCTTTACGACGCCACCCGCGGCAAGCCGATCCAGATCGTCACGCTATCGATCGACAAGAAACCGCAGGAAGCCATCGACTATCTCAAGACGCATGGCTACACGTTTCCGGCGGGTATGGAAACGGACGCCTGGCGGGCGGCGCTGGGCAAGCGTCGCGGGCTGCCGGAGTTGTATGTGATCGGACGCAACGGCAAAGTGCTGCGCAAGGAAGTCGGCGAGATGTTCGGCGAGGACGTGGCAGCGCTGGCGGACTACGCGGGGAAGTGACCAGATGACCAAGTGACAAGGCGCCAAGGTGGCAAGGTGATCAAGTGCCCCCGGTGTTTCGGTGATTTGGCAACCCGATGAATCAGGGTTTGAATCAGAGATCCGGTAATTCGGTGAATCGACGACTCAGTGATTTGAAGACTCAGTGAATCGGCAGGACGAGACGGAAGATGATCGTTGCCGTATCACTGTGGGACGTTCGCTACGGCATCGCGTCGATGGTGTACTGGCGCGGTACGAGCTGACGGGTACGGATGCATTAGCTAACGACAAAGCAGGCGCGCCGCACGACGTGTGCGTTACGGAGACGAAATGAATCGACGCGAGTTCATGCAGGTGTTGGCGGTGGCGGCGGCGGGCGGGATGGCGTTGTCGCACCAGGAGATGGCAGCGGCCAAGGCGGCAGACGTGTTCTACGATCTGCCGACGTTCGGCAATGTGCATCTGCTGCATTTCACGGACTGCCATGCGCAGTTGCTGCCGATGTATTTCCGCGAGCCGAGCGTCAATCTGGGGATCGGCGAGCAGGCGAACAAGCCGCCGCATCTGGTGGGCGAGGCGTTCTTGAAGGCATATGGCCTGCGTCCCGGCACGCCTGACGCGTATGCGTTCACATATCTCGACTTTGCCGCGGCGGCGCGCACGTACGGCAAGGTCGGCGGGTTTGCGCACCTTGCGACGCTGGTCAAGCGCATGAAGGCGTCGCGCCCCGGCGCGCTGCTGCTGGACGGCGGCGACACGTGGCAAGGGTCCGGCACGTCGATGTGGACGAAGGGCCAGGACATGGTCGACGCCACGCTGGCGCTCGGTGTCGACGTGATGACGGCGCACTGGGAGTTCACGTATGGGGCGGATCGCGTGAAGTCCGTCGTCGAGGAGCAGCTCAAGGGGAAGATCGACTTCGTCGCGCAGAACGTGCAGACGAACGATTTCGGCGACCCGGTCTTCGCGCCGTACACGATCAAGACGATGAACGGGGTGCCGGTGGCGATCATCGGACAGGCGTTCCCCTACACGCCGATTGCGAACCCGCGCTATTTCGTGCCGGACTGGACATTCGGCATTCAGGAGGAGCGTCTGCAGTCGATGGTCGACGAGGTGCGCGGCAAGGGGGCGCAGGTCGTGGTCTTGTTGTCGCACAACGGGATGGACGTCGATCTGAAGCTGGCGTCGCGCGTGCGGGGTATCGATGCGATTCTGGGCGGTCATACGCACGACGGGGTGCCGAAGCCTGTCACCGTGGAAAACGCTGGCGGCAAGACGCTCGTGACGAATGCCGGGTCGAACGGCAAGTTCCTGGCGGTGCTGGACTTCGACGTGAAGGGCGGCAAGCCGGTGGACTTCCGTTACAAATTGTTGCCAATTTTTGCCAATCTGCTGCCGGCCGATGCGCCGATGCAGGCGCTCATCGAGCGCGTGCGCGCACCGTTTGCGGCGAAGCTGGCGGAACCGCTGGCCGTGACGGAGGGTGTGTTGTATCGGCGGGGGAACTTCAACGGGACGTTCGACCAGTTGCTGCTCGATGCGGTGATGGCGGAGAAAGATGCCGAGATTGGGTTCTCGCCGGGATTCCGTTGGGGGACGTCGCTGCTGCCGGGGCAAACGATCACGATGGAGCAGTTGCTTGATCAGACGGCGATCACGTATCCCCACACGACGCTGACACCGATGACCGGCGAGACGATCAAGACGGTGCTCGAGGATGTGGCCGACAACCTGTTCAACCTCGATCCGTACTACCAGCAGGGCGGAGACATGGTGCGCGTGGGCGGGATGGACTACACGATCGACCCGATGGCGCCGATGGGACAGCGCATCACGGAAATGCGCCTGAACGGCAAACTGATCGAGGCGGGCAAGACCTACAAGGTGGCGGGCTGGGCGCCGGTGGCCGAGGGAGTGCAGGGCGAGGCGGTATGGGATGTGGTGGCGCGGTATCTGCGCGCACAGAAGACGGTGGTCGCGAAAGCGCCGAAAGTGCCGTCCATCAAGGGGATGAAGGGGAATTTGGGGGCGGTTTGAGGGCGAAAATTCCGAAAATCCAACAAATCCCGAGCGTTTTTGTCGGTTGCTCGCCGGGAATCCAAAAACCGCTATAATTGGCAGCTCGTGTGGGGCGGTAGCTCAGCTGGGAGAGCGTCGCGTTCGCAATGCGAAGGTCGGGAGTTCGATCCTCCTCCGCTCCACCAGTTCATGTCTGCACTAAGTCCCTGGTCCAAACCCGGAAGCAAACGTGGATCTCATTTTCAACTCGTGAACCCCCTGGTTCCTTCGGAGCCGATGCAAGCGGCTTGCCTCTATTTTCCTTTGGGATCTCGGACCTTCCTATGATGGGCGAATGTTTGCTGCCCTCGCGTGCGGCAGGATCGCCTCAGGTGCCTCAGTGCTCGTCGGCAGCAATGTGCTCGCCCGATACTCCGCCTAGATAATTACGAATTTTACGTCTACCACGCCGCCTGGTTACGTTTTGTAAGCGTGTGTGACTTGTTATGATTTTGTCGGCTTTATAGAGGCGACTTGGTAAAGTATTACGCTTCGCAAATATTTGATATTGCCGATAGTTGGATATTCACCGAGACGAGACCGTTGATAGTCCCTTGTAATCTGGATCAGCAGTGGATGAAGCTGCGCCGACTTGTTGGGTCGGATATGGTGCAACGACTGGTGTATCAGTCAGCATTTTTCGCCAATAATACCCTGATATATGCGATGATCGCCCATTCCCATCCTGGGAAGGGTCTCCTCTTCTTCTCGCTTTTTTTGGCGGCAATGAGTTTGCGGGCCAATCTCGGTTTGCAGCTGCGAAATTTCGGCTGCACTTGGTGCGAATGGGTGGTGAGACTGGCTTCGCTGCTCATTTTCGTCGCTTCTTCACGCAGCGTAAGTTTTGAGCATCAAGCGCTTACGTTCATTACGATTGTCCTAGTCGTTGCGTTCTTTCCGACGCGATTATTACTGGAGCCGCCCTCGCTCGTAAAATCCGTGATCATCGTAACTTCGATCGGGATTTCAGCCGGATTGGTGGTTGTCGACTACCTTGGGTTGGGAAGTCCCAGGATCGCGACTCAATTGTGGCTTCCGCTGCTTCTCGCGCCGTACGTGGTTGCTATGGGGTTTGGATTGACTGGAAACACGCAGGCGAAGATTGAGGAGGGAGTTATGTCACCTTCACGCCTAAAGACATCTGCGCTGTTACTTATCATTTCAGGACAACTTATCCCAGTGCTTTCGGGAACGATGCTCGTCGTGCTCGCCGCGGGATTCGATAGTGCACAAAAGGTGGGCAACTACATAGCGATGGAGCGGTCGCTGGCAATAGGGGGCACTCTGGCCTACTTCGCCGCCCGAGTTGCGTTGCCGAAGAATCTTCCTGTATTGCTGCGCTGGTTGGCTGGTTTTGTTGTAGCTAGCGGTATTGCCTGGACTTGCCATACCTCGCCTTGGGTGGCCATTCCCGGGCTTTTTAGCGCGGGAGTATTCTTATCACTTTCTACGATCGCACTGAACAGGAGTGGAGGGGAGCGCCGTGTTTTCATCGCGAATACTATAGCCTTCTGCGCGTTGTTTTCGGTATGGGCTCTTTCCGCTGGCCCCATGTTAGGAGCGTCAGTGCTAATGGTGGTCTATATTTTGCCGCAATTGCTAGTCCTCATTCCCGCCGTTTTGCGAAATGCCTAGAAAGCACTATGTCGATAATTAAAAATTTATATTATGCGCTGGAATATAAGAGGACGGCGCGCACCCTTTCTCAACGTATTCGTCAATCACGGGAGAGCAGTTCGGATGCAATGCTTGTCGTGATCGATAGGCTGGAGGCACGGTCAGGTGGATTGAGAAATGTTGGGAGAATTGTGAATGCGCTGGCAGTCAGCCTCAAACGGAAAACGTCGATATATATTCAGAATTCTGGAAAGCAAGATGCGGCATTGATTAAGGAATATCAATTTGAAGGGGAATTAATTGATCATGTGCCAGAGGGGGTGGAGATTATAGTAAGTTCCACTTGGGCTCTCTCTGAAGAATTAAAAAATTACGTTCGGAAAAATCATAGCAAATGGATACATATAATTCAAGACTATGATGAATTATTTTTCCCCGTTTCGACAAAATATTTTTACGCCGCAAATGTAAAATCTGGTCCAGATGCATTCATCTCCTCTGGTAAATGGATGACCCTTCCAGGGAGGGTTGCTGGATTGCCATTTCCGGTGGATTCACAGATCTACCACGAATTAACAAAGCCTAATGTCGAGCGAGAAGTAGATGTCTTGTTTTTTCATAAGCCAGAACTTCCGCGGCGATGTGCATTTTTATGTGAACAAATTGCTGAGCAACTCCTGACGAATCGACCGTCCCTAAGAATTGCGTTTTATGGCTCTAATTTATCTAAACATCTCGTGTCAGCAAAGGTGGAACATTTTGGCGCCGTGCCGAGCATACAGGAGCTTGCCGATCTGTATCGTCGCTCGAAGATAGGAATCTCATCGAATCTGACGAACCCGTCGTTGATTCCTTTCGAGTTGGCAGCGTGCGGCTGCTTGCCACTCTCGCCGTACCTCAATTCTCATCCTGAGTTTCATTTGCCGGAAATTCACGTCAACGGGGGGATTGATGAAATTGTCAAAAAAATTCTCTCCGAGCTGGATTCCGAAAATTTGCCAGGAAAGTGTCGAAAATTATCAGAATGGTATTTGGCGGAGGGTTATATATGCGATCGATCGAGTTTCGCCGATATAGTCGGACGGGAAATTAGTGCGATTAAGATATGATAATCCCAATAAGATTGATGGCGTTGGTGCTTGCCGCGCTTTACCTGATTGTCCCGATTCCTTTTGCTGTGGATACGCGAGAGGTGTTGGGTATCGGGCCGGCAGCAACATCCGATCTTGTCCTTTCGGCAATTTATGGGATCTCGATTTTTCTAGTATTTCTTTTGCTTCCGAAGGAAATCCGCATAAAATCGAATCGGCAGATGACTTTTAGTTGGGGAATTTGGCGGTTTCTTGAAATTCTAGCAATTTCTTCGATATCCATCGTCTTTAGTGTAATTATTGCGCGTCAACAGCAGTATGGGTTTTCGGACAAGGTGCTCGCGCATTTTCGCTACGAGGCATTAAATGCCGATTTCCATTTGCGATTAATATACAACATATGCTTGTGCGTGTTTTTGTCGAGCGTGGTCGTGCGCGGATTTCGGTGGCAGCAGGTTATTTTTTTTGCTGCTCCAATCGGATTGGAAGTTATTTTTTCAAAGAACAATTACATAACGCATTTTTTGGTTTTCATGTTTTTGTGGCTTTGGAATAGTAAAGTGAATCGCAGGTTTGTAATATTTCTTGCGTCCATCTCCGTTGTTTCCCTGCTGATTGTCAGATTTTTACAATTCGCGAGTTGGCAGTCGGATTGGATGAAGACGATAGCCGCCATGTTTGGTGAGTTCACTATCTCTTGGCAGAGTATCCCGGTGGCCATTGAGTACTCTAGGGCGATGATCTTCAATGCGCCAGTGGGTGGCTGGTATTCCGATGTAATTAGCACTTTTGCTGGATTGAAAATCGGTCTGGCTGGGAATCCGGCTGCGGAGATGGTGTATTATTTTGGTGATTTCGCAATATTTCCGATCGTGGTCACTGCGGTCTCTTTTGTATTATTGGCCAGACTTGCGAAGTCGAATTTCATTTTATCAATGGCATTTTTTGTTGTTGCATTTTATCTTCGAGATGTGATGCGAACCGGTTTATTAATGGGATTTTCGATTATTATCAAAACTTCCATTATATTCATGATGTTGAAATTCATTTTGTCAGGAATAAAAAGGGCGCGTCCTGTGTCAGAGTCGTCTTCGCCAATGGGCGCTTCGGATGTTAGAAATAGTGTCTGATGTAACAAAGGTTCGGCGAATTTGTGCTGGTGGTCGATAGAGTGTAATTATGTGCGAAATGCCTCGGCCCAGCGCAATATCGAGGGTGGCATCGTTTTCACATACAATTCTGTCTTAGAGATGGTAGGTCTCGTCAGGTTGTATCTCGACCGAGGCTTCGGCGCATGCGGACCGCTCAGACCCATTGGTGTGCCAATGCTTGCCTGCCCGTCGGTGCTATAAGGCGCTTCCTCCACGGTATTTCCGTCGTGTGCTAGGTGTTGATGGCAGGTATAGGATTGTTAAATGAATGTGGCTATTGAGGTAGAAATGAGTCAAGAACGCAATATTTCGATTGTGGCGGGTGGTGCTGGCTTCGTCGGCGTGAATCTTTGCTCCAGGCTACTTGAAGAAGGGCGGACTTTGGTCGTGCTTGACAACATGTCGCGCGGCCGGGAGTCTTTGGTTAGAGTCGCGACTCGTGGTTTCGACGATCGCGTCTATGTGCTTCGGTGCGATTGCACCGACGAACAAGCACTGGAACAAGCGTTTGAACAAGCGGTGCAATTGGGAAGGGTGGACGAGGTGTGGCATTTGGCTGCGAATTCGGACATCCCAGCCGGGGTGGAAGATTCGCGCGTCGATCTGAAGGATACCTTTCTCACCACGTTTGAATTGTTGCGAGTGATGAGGGAGTTCGATGTTGGTACGCTCCATTTCGCTTCTAGTTCCGCAATCTACGGTGACCTTGGGGACACGGCGTTGGAGGAAAGCGTCGGCCCCTTGTTGCCCATCTCGAACTATGGGGCAATGAAGTTGGCGTCTGAGGCGGCCATTGCTGCAGCCTCGGAGTCATTTCTCACAAAAGTGAACATTTTCAGATTTCCGAATGTTGTCGGTGTCCCCGCGACGCATGGCGTGATTTTTGATTTTGTCCAAAAGCTCATCGCGCGCCCCGATGCACTTTCTGTCCTCGGCGATGGGACGCAGCAGAAGGCTTATTTGCACGTATCGGATCTTGTCGAAGCAATGCTGGTTGTTCGTGGTCGCACCGACGCCCGGCGCATTGAAGTTGTGAACATCGGACCGGTGGACGAAGGCGTGACTGTACGATGGATTGCGGAAAGCACCATTTCGCGGGTTCAGCCTCCGGCACGTGCCGAGTATGGCCAAGGCAACCGAGGCTGGGTTGGAGATGTCCCTAAGTTTCACTACTCTACCGCGCGAATCCAAGCGTATGGATGGAAGCCTAAGCTAGGATCCGATCAGGCCGTGTCCCGAGCTATCGACGAAATCGCAACGCAGTTTGGACGCTAATTGCTGAAATCGAACATGAGCACATCGTTCCCACGGGTCTCATTTGTCGTCCCGGCATTCAACGTATCTCCAGAAATCCTCCAGGAGAGTCTGCAGAGCGTGCTCGGGCAAACGTTCCGGGACTATGAGTGCATCGTGGTTGATGAGAGCACTGACCCCGCGCTGGCAGACCACTGTCGTCGGCAATGTTCGGTTGACCCTCGTTTCAGGTACGTTCGCCCGAACTCTCGGCTTGGTTTGGCTGGAAGTTTGAACTTTGGCATATCAAAGGCCCGAGGCGAATGGATCGCTCGATTTGATTCCGATGATATTTGTCTGCCGAAGCGTTTGACAATGCAGCTGGAATTCCTTGAGCGAAATCCGGAAGTTGACGTACTTGGAACTGGGCTTGCGCTAATGGATGCAAGCGGCCGCGTATTCGCGACTCGCTCATACCCTATCGGTCATTCGTCGATCGCCCGCCGCATGCAATTCACGTGCACAGTTGCGCATCCTTCCGTTATCTTCCGTCGCTCTGTGGTGGTTGCGGCGGGTGGGTATGACGAGTCATTTCGATATGCTGAGGATTTGGAGCTTTGGCTCAGACTGCTGAATCGCGGTGCGCGTTTTGCGAACTTGTCGGAATCACTCGTTTGTTATCGTCAAATCGAAGCAATTCGAAATAGCGCCCACGGCAAATTCAATCTTCGAGCGCGCTCGAAGAATTTTTCGTCTCGCTACTTCTTTGAAAGAATATTTGGCTTCGCCGGACTTGCTGTATGGAATTTGCTGCCGAGCGTAGTTCAAGGGTCGGGGATACGAGCAATCTTGCAACGTAAAGTTCGGTAAGCATGGGATTTAACGTCGACTTCACTGGATGTAACAATGGCTTGTCAAGTGGCAATTCTTGCGGGGGGGATGGGAACCCGCTTACGAGAGCGCACCGGCGATCTCCCGAAACCTATGGCCTCCGTATTGGGACGGCCCATACTTGAACATCAGATCCAACTCTGCAAGCGCTTTGGATTTGACGAGATTGCGCTACTGGTGCATTTCCGAGCGGACGCGGTTCAGGAGTATTTCGGTGACGGCTCGAGGTTCGGCGTATCGCTGACCTATGTTCTCGAACAAGAAGCGAGGGGGACAGCAGGGGCTTTGCGCGACGCACTCGATGTAATGAATGATCGGTTCGTCGTATTGTACGCAGATACCTACGCAGATATCGATCTAGCGCGCTTGTGGGCGTTTGATCGTGAGATTTCGTCCGCTGGAACTCTGCTACTTCATCCTAACGATCATCCCCAGGATTCGGATCTCGTGTCACTCACTCGGGACTCCTTGGTGAGCGCAATCCATCCCTACCCTCATCCGGACGGTGCAACGTATCGGAATCTCGTAAACGCTGCCCTCTACGTTCTCGAAAAGGCGCCACTGTTTAAAGTCATTCCCGCGACTGGAAAGCATGATCTTGCCAAACATACGTTTCCCGAGATGTTGCGGCGCGGCTTGTTGCTTCGTGGATACGTAACGCCCGAGTACATCAAGGATATGGGTACGCCGGAGCGCCTTGATAAAGTGGAAAGAGATATCGTTTCAGGACTGCCGGAGCGGCTGTCGACTCGGCACCACAGGACAGCGGTTTTTCTGGACAGGGATGGGACGCTCAACAAAGAAGTCAACCATTTGAGTGACTGCGCTCAGTTGGAGCTACTACCGGGGGCGGCGAAGGCGGTGCATCGCCTGAATCGCTCGGGTGTTCTGGCTGTATGTGTCACCAACCAGCCGGTCATCGCCCGTGGGGAACTTAGCTTTGAAGACCTTGATTCGATTCACGCGCGCCTGGACGAGTTACTCGGCAGGGAAAAGGCATTTCTGGATGGCATTTATGCGTGCCCTCACCATCCTGAGTCCGGATTCGAGGGAGAAGTGAAGGAGTTGAAGATAGTGTGCACTTGCCGGAAACCGGAAACCGGCATGCTGGACACGGCGATCAAGGATTTTGCCATTGATCGCAAAGGTTCCTGGATCGTTGGCGATACAACTTCGGACATTTTGGCCGGGAAAAGGGCGGGCCTGCAAACCGCCTTGGTCCGAACGGGATACGGTGGAACGGATAGGAAATATCCCGCAACGGCTGATTTTGAAGCTGACACCCTCGATGACGCGATCGACTGGATATTGACTGGGCGCAGTCGGATGGTGCGTGCACTTTTGCCGATTGTCGGAAGTCTGGCCGAAAGCCGGATGGTGTTGATCGGCGGCGCATCCAAGACGGGAAAGACATCGACCTCCCGACTTCTCGCGCACCTGTACGACCAAATTGGTCGAACGGCGCACGTTATTTCTCTTGATGCTTGGCTGAGACCGGAGCTCGAGAGGAAAAACGGAATCGGACTGTTGGCGAGGTACGATACCGACGGATACGTTAAGGCGTTGACAGAGGTGGTCGTCGTTGGGGGAAGAGAGCAGCTTTTGATTCCCATGGCCGAAGGAATACTCAGTACTGTGTCTATTGGACCTAAGGACGTTCTGATTGTCGAGGGTGTTACCGCGCTGGTTGATGAGAGGCTCAGAGAATTGACCGGTGACACCGTGTACCTTGGGCTGGATGGTGTTGAGCGGCGAGCACGTTTTCAACGCGCGTATCAAGCCAGAGGGCTGTCGCAGCGGCAGATCGATGAAAAATTTGAGTCTCGGGAACTTGACGAAGTCGATTTAATACGCCGTCAGGCGGATTCCGCGAAATTCCAGATTTTCATCCGAGGTTTAGCATGATTGTAAGCAAGACACCGTTGCGCATGAGTTATGTTGGCGGAGGAAGTGATCTGCCTGCGTTCTATCGGGACGAATTGGGCGCCGTCCTCTCGACCTCTATCAACAAATACATCTTCATCGCGCTGAACCGGAAGTTTGACGGCAGCATCCGCCTCAGTTACTCCAAAACAGAGGAAGTCGCGAAGATATCCGACATTGAGCATCCGCTTGTACGTGAGGCCCTTGGACTGGTCGGTATCGATGGTGGTATCGAGATTGCTTCGATGGCAGACATTCCGTCCAAGGGGGCGGGCTTGGGCTCGTCAAGCTCGTATGTGGTTGGTTTGTTACACGCCCTATACGCGTATAAGTCGCAGTATGCGGACAAGGAGACGCTCGCAAGCCAAGCATGTCATATTGAGATTGATAGATGTGGTGAGCCCATTGGTAAACAGGATCAATATGCAGCGGCCTATGGCGGATTGAATGGAGTTGCCCCTGTAACTCAGGACACGTGGACACCGTTAGGTTGATGACGCCGCTGCTCGCCTGAACTCGCGAGGC
>NZ_CABPSL010000029.1 GCF_902459665.1 Pandoraea cepalis
CCTCGCGAGTTCAGGCGAGCAGCGGCGTCATCAACCTAACGGTGTCCACGTGTCCTGAGTTACAGGGGCAACTCCAGGCAGTCCCATCGCGTCGGCCAAGGCACTGGTGGACGCCGTACGTGCTCACCCGGGCAAGCCAATGACGCTTACCGTGCGACGCGACGGCGCGCTGCACAACGTGACCCTGACGCCAAGCGCGGAAGTCGATCCGGCCGAGGCGGGCGGTGCGCGCGTGGGCAAGATCGGCGCGGCGCTGGCGTCTCAGGTCGATACGGTGACGGTCCGGTATGGACTGATCGAGGCCATTGGCAGGGGGGCGCAGCGCACCTGGGATGTCACTTCGTTCAGCGTACGAATGTTCGGGAAGATGATTACCGGGCAGGCATCGCTCAAGAATCTGAGTGGGCCGGTGACGATTGCGGACTATGCGGGGCGTTCGGCCCGACTCGGCCTGGATTATTTCGTCGCCTTTCTCGCGCTTGTCAGCATTAGCCTTGGCGTATTGAATCTGTTGCCGATTCCGGTTCTGGACGGTGGCTATCTGTTATATTATGCGGTCGAAGCGATTACCGGTCGGGCAGTCTCCGAGCGGTGGCAGGGCGCACTGCAACGAGTGGGCATCGTTTGCATCCTCGCGCTGTCTGCCGTAGCCCTATTCAATGACCTGTCGAAATTGCTGCACTAGACGGCGTCACGCGCCTGCCGTCGCAGGCACATCCGAGTTGTTACGATTCAATTGTTTCTTGGGGAAGCAAGTTGTCGAATAAATACCACCTTGTTCCGAAGACCCTGGTGATTGCGGTTCTGGCGGCACACAGTTTCCTGGCGCGGGCCGTCGAGCCGTTCGTGGTCAAGGATATCCGAGTGGAGGGCTTGCAGCGCATTGAACCCGGTACGGTGTTTTCGTACTTGCCGGTCAAGCCGGGCGACAAGTTCAACGACGATAAGGGCACCGAAGCAATTCGTGCCCTTTATGCAACGGGCTTGTTCTCGGACGTGAGCGTCGAAGCGCAAGGCAACGTGCTGGTGGTGCACGTCAACGAGCGTCCCGCGATTGCTTCCATCGACTTCCTCGGCATCAAGGAATTCGACAAGGACGGTTTGAAAAAGGCCTTGCGTTCGGTCGGCCTGACCGAGGGTCGCAGCTTCGACCGAAACCTGCTCGAGAAATCGGAACAGGAACTCAAGCGTCAATACCTTACGCGCGGTTACTACGCTGCCGAGGTGAAGACGACGATCACGCCGCTCGAGCGTAATCGCGTGGGGATCCAGTTCGCCGTGACGGAAGGCCCGAAGGCCACGATCCAGCAGATCAACTTCGTTGGCAACAAGGCATTCTCGTCGTCGGATCTGACGGCTGAGATGCAACTTGGCACGCCGAACTGGTTGTCGTGGTATTCGAAGAACGACTTGTACTCCAAGGACAAGCTGACGGGCGATCTGGAAAAGGTGCGTTCGTTCTATCTGAACCGTGGTTATCTGGAATTCAACATCGACTCCACCGACGTATCCATTACGCCGGACAAGGACGAGATGTTCCTGACGATCAACCTGCACGAAGGCGAGCCGTACAAGGTGTCGGACGTCAAGCTCACCGGCGAGATGCTCGGCAAGCAGGACGACGTGCGCAAGCTCGTGCAACTCAAGGCCGGTGATACGTTCTCGGCAGCCAAGCTGCAGGCCAGCACGAAGGCCATTTCCGACATGCTGGGCAACTACGGCTTCGCGTTCGCGAACGTGAACGCTCAGCCGACGATCGATCGGAAGGACCACACCGTGGCGCTGACGCTGACGGTCGATCCGGGTCGTCGCGTGTACGTTCGCAAGATCAACATCGTGGGCAACTCGCGTACGCGTGACGAAGTGATTCGCCGCGAAATGCGCCAGCTCGAAAGCTCCTGGTACGACGCCGATCGACTCAAGCTGTCGCAGGATCGTATCAACCGCCTGGGCTACTTTACCGACGTGAACGTGACGACCGAGCCGGTGGCCGGTTCGAACGACCAGGTCGACCTCCAGGTGAAGGTCGAAGAAAAGCCGACTGGCACGATCAACGTTGGTGCGGGCTTCTCGTCGACGGACAAGGTCGTGCTGCAAGCCGGTGTCAGCCAGGACAACGTGTTCGGGTCGGGAACGTCGCTGTCGGTCAACGTGAACACCGGTAAGACGTACCGGACGTTGGCTGTCACGCAAGTCGATCCGTACTTCACGGTCGATGGCGTGAGTCGTATCACGGACATCTACTACCGCACGTATCAGCCGCTGCTGCTCACGAGCGATTCGGATTTCCGTATCAACACGCTGGGCGGCAATCTGAAGTTCGGCGTGCCGTTCTCGGAAGTCGATACGGTGTTCTTCGGTCTGGGCTTCGAGCAGACGCGTCTCCATCTGACGAGCGACAACACGACGCCGCAGCGCTATATCGACTATGCCAACCAGTTCGGCTACGTCAGCAACAACTATCCGCTGACCATCGGTTGGTCGCGCGATTCACGTGATAGCGCGCTGATCCCGAACCGCGGTCATTATCAGCAGGCCAATATCGAAATCGGTACGCCGATTGGCACGACCAAGTACTACCGTGCCTACTATCAGCACCAGTACTACTACCCGGTGAGCCGTGGCTTTACGCTGGCACTCAACGGCGAAATCGGCTACGGCCACGGGATGGGCGGTCAGCCGTTCCCGATCTTCAAGAACTACTTTGCCGGCGGTATCGGTTCGGTGCGCGGCTATGAGCCGAGTTCGCTGGGTCCGAAGGACACCAACGGCGAGCCGCTCGGGGGCGCGTCGAAGCTGATCGGCAACATCGAGCTGACGTTCCCGCTGCCGGGTACGGGGTATGACCGTACGCTGCGTATCTTCACGTTCATGGACGGTGGTAACGTGTTCGATAACGGCCAGGCGATTACCTTCAATAACCTGCGTTATTCCTACGGCTTCGGTTTGTCGTGGATTTCACCGATTGGCCCGCTCAAGCTCTCGATGGGCTTCCCGCTGGTCAAGAAGGTGGGCGATCAGTACCAGAAATTCCAGTTCCAGGTCGGTACGTCGTTCTAACGACGGCGAGTCGATCGGTTCCGAACGTTTTATCGTTGTAAAGGGGTATGACATTGAACGGTATCCGTAAGCATTGCCTGCGCGGCTTCGCCGCAGCGTTGCTGGCTGGGGCAGCCTTTGCTGCCATGGCTCAGGATGCGCGCATCGCCGCCGTCAATTCGGATCGCATTTTGCGCGATTCGGCACCGGCCAAGGCCGCACAAGCCAAGCTCGAAGCCGAGTTCTCCAAGCGGGACTCGGATCTGCAGGCCATGGCCCAGCGCCTCAAAGCTATGTCGGACAAGCTCGACAAGGACAACCCGACGTTGTCCGACGCCGAGCGCGCCAAGCGTCAGCGCGATCTGGCCGCGGCCGACACGGAATTCCAGCGCAAGCAGCGCGAGTTTCGTGAAGACCTGAATCAGCGCCGCAACGAAGAACTCGCCGCGGTGCTCGATCGCGCCAATCGCGTCATCAAGCAGATTGCCGAAACGGAAAAGTATGACCTGATCGTGCAGGAAGCCGTCTACGTGAGCCCGCGTATCGACATCACTGACAAGGTGCTCAAGACCCTGAACGCAAGTTCGGGCGGCGGCACCGCCGGCAAGTGACGGCCTCGCCTTTGATGCCGGGATCGCAGTCGATTTCGTTGGCACAGCTGGTCGCCCGCTTTGGCGGCGACCTCGTGGGCGATGGCGAAGTCACCGTGGCCGGTCTGGCGCCGCTTGATCATGCGGGTGCGAATCAGCTCGCGTTTCTGTCCAATCCGCTGTATCTCGCCGAAGTGCCCAACTCGGGCGCGGCGGCGGTGATTCTCTCGAAGGCCGACTTCGACAAGCTGCCGTCGCATGAGGGGCGGGCGTGGATTCTCGCGCCGAATCCTTATGCGTACTTCGCGCGCGTCGCGCAGATGTTCGCGCAGGCGGCGGCGCCGGTTCCCGCAGCAGGCATTCATCCGAGCGCGGTCGTCGATCCGACGGCCGTCGTGCCCACATCGTGCGTGATTGGCCCGAATGTCGTGATCGAGGCAGGTGCTCGACTGGGCGAGCGGGTGCGTCTGGTGGCGAACGTGTTTGTCGGTCGAGGCACGACCTTGGGCGACGACGTGCTCGTGTATCCGAATGCCACGCTGTACCACGCGAGTGTGATCGGCGCGCGTTGCGTGATTCACGCGGGCGCGGTGATCGGTTCGGACGGTTTCGGTTTCGCACCCGATTTCTCCGCCGCTGGCGGCGAATGGGTGAAGATTCCGCAGGTCGGGCGCGCCGTGATCGAAGACGACGTCGAAATCGGTGCGTCGACCTCCATCGATCGCGGGGCGATGGCCGATACGGTGATCGAGCGCGGTTGCAAGATCGACAACCAGGTGCAGATCGCGCATAACGTGCGGGTCGGCGCCTTCACGGTGATTGCCGCGTGTACGGGCATTGCCGGCAGCAGTACCATCGGTAAATTCTGCATGCTCGGCGGCGCCGTGGGCGTGGCCGGGCATGTCACGATTGGCGACCGCGTCATCGTGACGGCCAAGTCGGGGGTGTCGAAGTCGATTCCCGGCCCGGGTACCTATACAAGCGCCTTTCCGGCCATCCCGAACGCCGAATGGAACAAAAACGCGGCCATCATGCGCAATCTGGACAAGATGCGCGATCGCGTGCGTCAACTTGAAGCGAAGGTCAAAGACCTGCAAGACAAATGAGCGAGACCACAATCAATATCGACATCCACAAGATCATGAAGCTGCTGCCGCATCGGTACCCGATGCTGATGGTGGATCGCGTGATCGGGCTGGAGCCGCACAAGAACATCCAGGTCATCAAGAACGTCACGATCAATGAGCCGTATTTCACGGGGCATTATCCGCAGCGTCCGGTGATGCCGGGCGTGCTGATCGTCGAAGCGCTGGCGCAAGCCGCCGCACTCCTGACGTTCTCCGACGAGCCGGTGCACGACGAGAACACGCTCTACTATTTCGTAGGTATCGAGAACGTTCGCTTCAAGCGTCCGGTCGAACCGGGTGACCAACTCGTGCTCGACATCGATTTCCTGAGCGAGCGTCGCGGCTTCTACAAGTTCAAGGGCAAGGCGCTGGTAGACGGCAAGATCGCGGCGGAAGCCGAGTTCATGTGCATGGTCAAGAAGAACGGCGAATAACCGGAATTAAGACGCTCATGACGAATATTCACCCCACTGCAGTCGTCGATGCGAAGGCGCAACTGGCCGACGACGTCGTCGTCGGTCCCTATGCGATCATCGGGCCGAATGTCACAGTCGGCGCCGGTACGCAGATTCTCTCGCACTCGATTGTCGACGGTCATACGACGCTGGGCGAGGGCAACAAGATCGGCCCGTTCGCCTCGATCGGCGGCAGTCCGCAGGATATGAAGTACGCCGGCGAGCCGACGCGGCTCGTCATCGGCGATCGCAATACGATTCGCGAATTCACGACGATTCACACCGGTACGGTGCAGGACGGCGGTCTGACCGGCGTCGGCAACGACAACTGGATCATGGCTTACGTGCACATCGCGCACGATTGCCACGTGGGCAACCACACGGTCTTCTCAAGCAACGCGCAATTGGCGGGTCACGTCATTGTCGGCGACTGGGCGATCGTTGGGGGCATGACCGGGGTGCACCAGTTCGTGCGCATTGGCGCGCACTCGATGATCGGTGGCGCGTCGGTGCTCGTGCAGGACGTGCCGCCGTTCGTCATCGCCTCGGGCGACCGTGCAGTGCCTTACGGCATCAACGTCGAGGGACTGCGTCGCCGCAACTTCACGGCTGACGCGATCACGGCGCTGCGTCACGCGTACAAGCTGCTCTACAAGAGTGGGCTGACGCTCGACGAAGCGAAGGTGCAGATCGAAGCCTTCGGTAACGCGGGTGCGCCGGACGTGTCCGATGCCGTGCGCGCGCTGCTCGACTTCCTCAACGCCAGCACGCGCGGTATCGTGCGCTGACCCATGCCGCCGACCCTTCCCGGTGCCGGCCAGCGAACCCTGGCGATGGTGGCCGGGGAGCTGTCCGGCGATCTCATTGCCGGCAACGTGCTTGCCGGTCTCAAGCAGAGCCTTCCGTCCGACATCGCTTACGCCGGTGTCGGCGGTCCGCATATGGCGGAGGAAGGCTTCGATGCTTATTGGCCCATCGACAAGCTCTCCGTCATGGGCTATGTCGAAGTCATCAAGCATTTGCGCGAGATTCTCTCGATTCGCAAGCAACTTCGCGAGCGCTGGCTGGCCGAGAAGCCGCTCGCGTTCGTCGGCTTCGATGCCCCCGACTTCAACTTCGATCTCGAAATCAAGCTGCGTGAGGCGGGCATTCCCACGATTCATTTCGTGAGCCCGTCGATCTGGGCGTGGCGCGGGGGGCGCATCAAGAAGATCAAGCGCGCCGTCGATCACATGTTGTGCCTGTTCCCGTTCGAGCCGGAGATTTACCGTCGGGCAGGCATCGACGCGACGTTTGTCGGCCATCCGATGGCCGACAAGATTCCGATGGTGCCCGATGTCGCAGGCGCGCGCGCCAAGCTGGCGCTGCAAGGGACTGGCCCGGTCGTCGCTATTTTGCCGGGTAGCCGGACGTCGGAAGTGCAACGGCTCACGCCCGTGTTCTTCGCGGCCATGCGCCTGCTGGCCGAGCGCGAGCCGTCGATTCAGTTCGTGCTCCCGGCGGCGACGCCGCGGCTGCGCACGTTGATGCAACCGATCGTGGACGCGCACAGCGATCTCAACCTGACCGTGATCGACGGCCGAGCACCGCTCGCATTGGAGGCGGCGGACAGCGTGCTTCTGGCGAGCGGTACGGCCACGCTGGAAGCGGCCCTTTACAAGAAGCCGATGGTCATCTCCTACAAGGTGCCTTGGTTGACGGCGCAGATCATGAAGCGTCAGGGTTATCTGCCGTACGTAGGTTTGCCGAACATTCTGTCGGGCGAGTTCGTCGTGCCGGAGTTGTTGCAGCAGTTCGCGACCCCGGAAGCACTCGCTGACGCCGTCTGGAAGCAATTGACCGACCCGGCGTTACGAGCGTCCTTGCAGGTGCGCTTCACGAAGATCCACGAGCAACTGCGCCAAAATACGGCCGCGCGCGCGGCAGAAGTGATCGAGCGCGTGCTGCGTGAGAAGGGGCGGTTATGAGCGAGGAAGTGAAGGGGCGTCGCGGTGCGCGCAAGGGGACCTCGGGCGACGACGTACCGGCCGCAAAGTCGCGTCTCCGCGCGCCCAAGGCGACGCTACCGCAAATGGCGCTCGATCTGTTCGCCGACGTGGCTGCCGATCTGACTTGCGGCGTGGATGAAGTGGGGCGCGGCCCGCTCGCCGGGCCTGTCGTGACGGCGGCAGTGATTCTCGACCCGGCGCGTCCGATCAAGGGGCTGGCCGACTCGAAGAAGCTTACGGCGCAGCGTCGCGAGGCGCTTTACGAGGAGATCGTTGAGCGCTCGCTCGCCTATTGCATTGCCGAGGCAAGTGTGGCGGAGATCGATTCGCTGAACATTCTCCACGCGACGATGCTTGCGATGCAGCGCGCGGTGAACGGACTCCCGCGTGTTCCGACGCTGGCGCTCATCGATGGCAATCGCTGCCCCGCGTTGCCGATGCGCGCGGAGGCGATCGTCAAGGGCGACGACAAGGTGCCTGCGATTTCAGCCGCGTCGATTCTCGCGAAGGTCACACGCGACCGCCAACTGGTCGCGCTACACGAGGCATTCCCGCAGTACGGTTTCGACGAGCATGTCGGTTACGGCACGCCGCGCCATCTCGCCGCGCTGCGCCTGCACGGACCGAGTCCGCATCATCGCCAATCGTTCGCGCCGGTACGCGAGGCCTTTGCATTGTTCGGCGCGCTCACCGTCGCCCGCGTGGGCCATTCGTCATGAAGCTGATCAGTTCCAAAGACAACCCGTTCTACAAGCGGCTAAAGCAGTTGGCGCAGTCGAACCCGCAGCGGCGCAAACTCGGCCAGACGCTGCTCGAAGGCGTGCATCTGGCCGACGCCTATCTCGACGCGCTCGGACAGCCGCTTGTTTGCGTGGTGGCGGAATCGGCGCTGGAGAACCCCGAAGTGGCACAGATCTGGGCGCGCGTGGACGGCGATCGACGCGTGTGTCTGCCGCATGCGCTGTTCGAGCCGTTGTCGACGCTCGTCAACGGTGTGCCGCTGCTTTTCGTGATCGAGATGCCGTCGGGGCACCTGCCGGCAACGCAAACGACGGATTGCGTCATTCTCGACGCCGTGCAGGACGCGGGCAATGTCGGTTCAATCCTGCGTAGCGCGGCGGCGGCCGGTGTTCGCGACGTGTATTGCATGTCGGGCACGGCGCTCGCTTGGTCTAGCAAGGTGCTACGTGCCGGTATGGGGGCACATTTCTCGCTGAACATCGTGGAGCATTGCACGCCGGATTCGCTCGCGCCGCGCTTGTCGGTGCCGTTGCTGGCGACGAGCTTGCAGGCCAGCACGTCGCTCTATGCGCAGGATCTGCGCGCGCCGGTGGCGTGGGTGTTCGGAAACGAGGGGGCCGGTGTGTCCCCGCAGTGGCTCGAGCGCGTGCAACGGCCGATCCGTATCCCGCAGCCGGGCGGCATGGAGTCGCTCAACGTGGCGGCTTGTGCGGCCATCTGCCTGTTCGAAGCGGTGCGTCAGCGGCTCCCCTGAGGCGACGCGCGGCGGGGCGCACGGGGAGATCCGGGATATCAACAAGAAGGGACGCTCATGGCGTCCCTTCCTGCATTCGGCATGGCGCATGCATGCGCGGCGGGCAACGTCAGTAGACGTCACGCTCCAGCTTGATTTCCTGCAGGATGGTCGTGGCGATTTCTTCAATCGATTTGTGCGTCGAGGACAGCCACTTGATGCCCTCACGTCGCATCATCGCCTCGGCCTCGTTGACCTCGTATCGGCAGTTTTCCAGCGATGCATACTTGCTGCCGGGGCGACGTTCGTTGCGAATCTCCGAGAGGCGCTGCGGATCGATGGAAAGCCCGAAAATCTTTTCCTTGTACTGATCGAGCGTGGAGGGCAGCTTCTCACGCACGAAGTCTTCCGGAATCAACGGATAGTTCGCGGCCTTCACGCCGTATTGCATGGCGAGATAGAGCGTCGTGGGTGTCTTGCCGCTGCGCGACACGCCCACGAGGATCACATCCGCGCTTTGCAGGTTCTTGTTGGACTGCCCGTCGTCATGCGCGAGCGAGAAATTCACCGCCTCGATCCGGTTCTTGTACGCCTCACTGTCGGCGTTCTGGTGGACGCGGCCGATGGCGTGCATCGACTTGAGGCCCAGCTCCAGTTCCAGCGGTTCGATGAACGTCTGGAACATGTCGAGAATCACGCCCTGGCAATTGCGCAGGATCTCATTGGCCCGGGCATCGACGAGCGTGCTGAAAATGATCGGGCGGATGTTGTCGGTCCGATACATTTCATTGATCCGTTGCGCCGTTTCATAGGCTTTATCGACGGAATCCACGAAAGGAACGCGAATCTGACGAAAACGCATCTCGAACTGCGCGAGGATCGAATGCGCGAAGGTTTCGGCAGTAATCCCCGTGCCGTCGGACACGATGAAGACCGGGCGCGCAGCCACCGGTTGGGTCGGTGCGGCGGGGGATGTCGGGGAGTTTCCGGGTGTCGTGGCGTCGGTCATGCGCAGAATCGCAAAATGGTGCGTTGCACGGTAGAATAGCGGCAACTTGTTGGATAAGCAATTGTGCGACCGTCGCGCGCCGCCCGGCTTCAGGCCCGTGGGGCGGGGCGTCGCGGGAAGTCTGGAGGGGGCGTCGCTCGTCGTCGAGACCTTGCCCCCGGTTCATGACGCCGCGTATGCGCGATTTCTTATCCAACAGGTCGATCGGCCCCTGTCAGTCCCAGCCGATCCTCCGAGAATTTTTTTTCTTACCTTAGGGGCTTTTATGACTAACGCAGCACACGACGGCGCCTACGTGGTGCCGTTTGAGCATCTGCGCATGACCGACGTCGAGTCGGTCGGCGGCAAGAATGCATCGCTTGGCGAAATGATCAGCCAACTGGCCGGCGCCGGCGTGCGCGTGCCGGGTGGTTTCGCCACGACGGCCTACGCCTTCCGCGAATTCCTCCATCACAACAACCTGACCGAGCGTGTCGCCCAGCGCCTCGAGGGTTTGGATGTGGATGATGTCAAGGCGCTCGCGCAAGCCGGTGCCGAAATCCGTCAATGGATCGTCGACGCCC
Organism: Pandoraea cepalis; assembly: GCF_902459665.1. Classification (GTDB taxonomy): domain Bacteria; phylum Pseudomonadota; class Gammaproteobacteria; order Burkholderiales; family Burkholderiaceae; genus Pandoraea; species Pandoraea cepalis. The sequence goes on from NZ_CABPSL010000029.1 coordinate 10,246, forward strand.
CGCTGCAGCCGCAGCTCGAGAAGGATATCCGCGAGCAGTTCGCCCGTATCACGGCCGATCAGCCGGACGCATCGTTCGCCGTGCGCTCCTCGGCTACCGCGGAAGACTTGCCCGACGCATCGTTCGCCGGTCAGCAGGAAAGCTATCTGAACGTCGTCGGCATCGAAGACGTGCTCGATCGCATGAAGCACGTGTTCGCGTCGCTGTACAACGACCGGGCCATTTCGTACCGCGTTCACAAGGGCTTCACGCACGCTGAAGTGGCGTTGTCGGCCGGCGTGCAGCGTATGGTGCGCTCGGACTGCGGCGCGTCGGGCGTGATGTTCACGATCGACACCGAGTCGGGCTTCCAGGACGTCGTTTTCATCACGGCCAGCTACGGCCTGGGGGAAACGGTTGTGCAGGGCGCCGTGAACCCGGACGAGTTCTACGTCTTCAAGCCGACGCTCAAGGCCGGCAAGTACCCGATCATTCGCCGCACGCTCGGCTCGAAGCTGCTCAAGATGGAATTCACGCAACCGGGCGAGCCGGGCCGCGTGAAGACCATCGACGTGCCGATGGAACTGCGCAACCGTTACTCGATCACCGACGACGATTGCGTCGAGCTGGCCAAGTTCGCGCTGATCATTGAGAAGCACTACGGCCGTCCGATGGACATCGAGTGGGGCAAGGACGGTAAGGACGGCAAGATCTACATTCTGCAGGCACGTCCGGAAACCGTGAAGAGCCAGGCGATCGGCAAGGTCGAGCAGCGCTTCAAGCTCAAGGGCGAGGCGCCGGTATTGGCCACGGGCCGTGCCATCGGCCAGAAGATCGGTGCAGGCGCAGTGCGCGTGATCATGGACCCGAGCGAGATGGAACGCGTGCAGCCGGGCGACGTGTTGGTAGCCGACATGACCGACCCGAACTGGGAGCCGGTGATGAAGCGTGCCGCCGCCATCGTGACGAACCGCGGCGGCCGTACCTGCCACGCGGCGATCATCGCGCGCGAACTGGGTGTGCCGGCCGTCGTGGGTTGCGGCGACGCCACCGACGTGCTCAAGGATGGCGCGCTCGTGACCGTCTCGTGCGCCGAGGGCGACGAAGGCAAGATTTACGACGGGCTGCTCGAAACCGAAATCACCGAGATCCACCGCGGCGAAATGCCGAAGATCCCGGTGAAGATCATGATGAACGTGGGCAACCCGCAACTCGCCTTCGACTTCGCGCAACTGCCGAACGAAGGCGTGGGTCTGGCGCGTCTGGAATTCATCATCAACAACAACATCGGTGTGCACCCGCGCGCGATTCTCGAGTACCCGAACATCGACGCCGACCTGAAGAAAGCGGTCGAATCGGTGGCCCGCGGTCATGCATCGCCCCGTGCGTTCTACGTCGACAAGCTGGCCGAAGGGATCGCCACGATTGCCGCCGCCTTCTATCCGAAGAGCGTGATCGTGCGTTTGTCGGACTTCAAGTCGAACGAGTACAAGAAGCTCATTGGCGGTTCGCGCTACGAGCCGGATGAAGAAAACCCGATGCTGGGCTTCCGTGGCGCGTCGCGTTACATCTCGGAAGACTTCGCCGAAGCGTTCGAGATGGAGTGCCGTGCGCTCAAGCGCGTGCGCGACGAAATGGGCCTGACCAATGTCGAGATCATGGTGCCGTTCGTGCGTACGCTGGGCCAGGCGGAGCGTGTGGTCAACATGCTGGCCGGTTACGGCCTGAAGCGTGGCGAGAACGGTCTGAAGCTGGTGATGATGTGCGAAGTGCCGTCGAATGCCATTCTGGCCGATGAGTTCCTCGAGTACTTCGACGGATTCTCGATCGGTTCGAACGACCTGACGCAGCTCACGCTGGGTCTGGACCGCGATTCGGGCATGGAGCTGCTGGCCAAGGACTTCGACGAGCGCGACCCGGCGGTGCGGTTCATGCTCAGTCGTGCGATCAAGGCGTGCCTGTCCAAGGGCAAGTACGTCGGCATCTGCGGTCAGGGCCCGTCGGACCATCCGGATCTGGCCGTGTGGCTGGCGAACGAAGGCATTGCATCGATGTCGTTGAACCCGGACACGGTGATGGAAACGTGGCAACAACTCGCCAAACTGGCGAAGTAACCGTCGCCGACGGTCACGATAGCGACCTCGGTTAGGACGCGTCCGAGTGGCACCTCGGACGCTGCCGAAAGGCTGACTCATCCCTTGGGATGCGCGCGCTGATCGGTGGGTTTCGTGCTATAAACCCCGGTATCACACCGGGGTTTTTTTGTGTCTGGGAGTTGCAATGGAACAGGCTTGGCTGTGGTTCGGCATTGCCGGATTGACCGTGGTGCTGGAGCTGGCAAGTGGTACGTTCTATCTCCTGATGGTGGCGCTCGGCATGACGGCCGGTGGTATTGCGGCGCTGTTGCGTATCGACTGGCCATTGCAGTGGGTGGCAGCGGCGGCGGTCGCGGGCGTGGCGGTCTGGATTCTGCGCCGCAGCCGCTTCGGTCAGCGGCGCATCAAGGTCGACGCGACGGCCGACCCCAATACCAACCTCGATATCGGGCAGCGTCTGCGCGTGGATGTCTGGGGCCCTGACGGTCAGGCGCGGGCGATGTATCGCGGTGCCGAATGGGACGTCGAGCTTTTGCCCGGCGAGTTGCCCAGCGCAGGATGGTTCGTCATTTGCGAGGTTCGCGGCAGCCGGCTGTACGTCGCGCACGTGACGGCATAGTCGCCGGGATCGGCGCGCAAACGCGCGTCTCGCTTTCGCTTCGGCGTCGTCGCATGGCATGCATCGCATCGTATCGCCCGTGGTCGCGGGCGACGGGGAATTCGCCCGCCGTCATGGCAGGCGCTTCAAGGGGGGAACATGTTTTCCAACGTCGCGTTTATTCTCTTCATCATCGCCGTGATCGTTGCGGCACGCTCGATCAAGATCGTGCCGCAGCAGCACGCCTGGGTGGTCGAGCGTCTCGGCAAGTATCACGCGACGCTCACACCGGGACTGTCCATCGTCGTGCCATTCGTGGATCGCGTGGCATACAAACATATGCTCAAGGAAGTGCCGCTCGACGTGCCGAGCCAGGTCTGTATCACGAAGGACAACACGCAGTTGCAGGTCGACGGAATTCTGTACTTCCAGGTCACGGATCCCATGAAGGCGTCGTATGGGTCGAGCAACTTCATCGTCGCCATTACGCAACTGGCGCAAACGACGCTGCGTAGCGTGGTCGGCAAGCTCGAACTCGACAAGACGTTCGAGGAGCGCGAATTCATCAACCACAGTGTGGTGAATGCCCTCGACGAGGCGGCGTCGAACTGGGGCGTGAAGGTCTTGCGCTATGAAATCAAGGACCTCACGCCGCCGAAGGAGATTCTGCATGCGATGCAGGCGCAGATCACGGCCGAGCGCGAAAAGCGCGCGTTGATCGCGGCGTCGGAAGGCAAGAAGCAGGAACAGATCAACCTGGCGTCGGGTGCGAGGGAGGCGGCGATTCAGAAGTCGGAAGGGGAGCGTCAGGCCGCGATCAACCAGGCGCAAGGTCAGGCCTCGGCCATTCTGGCGGTGGCGGAAGCCAACGCCGAGGCCATCCACAAGGTTGCGACGGCCATTCAGACGCAGGGCGGCATGGAAGCGGTCAACCTGAAGGTCGCGGAGCAGTACGTGGAAGCGTTCAGCAAGATCGCCCGAACCAATAACACCTTGATCGTGCCGGGGAATCTGACGGACATGAGCAGCATGATCGCCTCGGCGCTCAAGATTGTGCGTGGTACTGAAGGCGGTTCGACGGCGGGTGGGTCGACGGCGAGCGGTGACGATGTGGGGGGCTTCGGCCATTCGGGGGCACGACGTTAGTCCGGCCGCGCAAAGAAAAACGGCCCGCGCTGAACTGAACCGCCCAACGTCTGGGGTTCAGTGCAATGCGGGCCGTTTTCGCTGGGTAGCGGGCGGAAGCGGTGGCCTGCCTCGATGCACACGCCCCCTGATGCAGCGCCTTACGTTTACGTCGGCGTGCGCATCAGGCGCGCTCGCTCGCGTTCCCAGTCTCGCGCCTTTTCCGTCTCCCGCTTATCGTGCAGCTTCTTGCCCTTGGCCAGCCCTATCTCGCATTTCACGAGGCCTTTGCTGTAGTGCAGGTTCAGCGGTACGAGCGTGTAGCCGCGTTGCTCCACCTTGCCGATGAGCTTCTTGATTTCGTCGGCCTTGAGCAAGAGCTTCCGGGTGCGCACGGGGTCGGGGTTGATGTGCGTCGATGCGGATTGCAGCGGGCTGATGTGTGTGCCGATCAGAAAGATCTCGCCATGCTTGATGACGACATAGCCTTCTTTGATCTGCGCCCGCCCGGCGCGAATGGCCTTGACTTCCCACCCTTCGAGCGCGATCCCGGCTTCGTATCGCTCCTCGATGAAGTAATCGAAGAAGGCCTTCTTGTTGTCGATGATGCTCATGGATCCTTGGCGGGTAACTTGGTCGGACCCGGTGAGTCGGGCTCGGGTAAAATACCGATTTTAACAAAGAGTCTCGGCAACAGGCGGCTTGCGTCGCGCGCGTATCGATACGACCTCGATGGCCGACGCGTCCTGCATGCACCTCGACCGACAGACGATGGCCGAAGTCAGTAAAACCGTTCTCGTGCATTTCTCCGCTGAGCAAATGTACGACCTGGTGACCAATGTCGCCGATTACCCCAAATTCCTGCCCTGGTGCGGTGGTGTCGATATTCGGCACCAGGACGAGCACAGCATGGAGGCGTCGCTGATCATCGACTTCAAAGGGCTGAAGCACTCGTTCGCGACGCGCAATCTCCAGGAGCGCCCGCATTCCATTCAGATGACCTTCGTCGAAGGGCCTTTCAAACGTTTTCACGGCACCTGGAAGTTCACGCCGCTGCGCGAGAACGCTTGCAAGATCGAGTTCGGCCTTCACTACGAATTTGCGAGTTTTCTGCTCGAGAAGGTGATCGGCCCGGTATTCAGCCACATCGCCAATACGTTCGTCGACGCCTTTGTCAAACGTGCGGAGACCGTTTATGCCGGGTGAGGTGAATGTCGAGGTTTGCTACGCATTGCCCGCCGAGCAGACGATCGTTGCGCTGACGTTGCCGCAAGGCGCCACAATGCGCGAGGCGATCGAGCGCAGCGGGCTGCTGCAGCGGTTTCCGGAGTTGGACATGTCGCGCATGAAAGCCGGCGTTTTCGGTAAGCTGCGCGCGCTTGACGCCGCCGTGGAGGACGGGGATCGCATCGAAATCTACCGGGCGTTGAAGGCCGATCCCAAGCTCGCACGTCAGCGACGCGTGGAAAAGGTACGCAACGAAGGCAGCCGAGAAGGGCAGAAATGGCTCGGTAGCCGGCGCGGCAGTTGACGTCTGCGGTGTGTGACCCGGTGCCGCGCTGACCGGCACGCTAACCAAAACGCTCACGTGGGCGCTGAGTGGTGCGCTAAGTGGTGCGCGGGCGGGGGGGGAGCGACTAGCGTCTTTATGCGAATCACGGCGTGCGAATCAGTGCGCCGGTTTTCTCGCATGCAATTTTACCGAAGCGCTGACACCCACCAGCAGCAACGCGATGGCGGCGAGTTCCAGCAGGCGTGGCAAGCGCTGTTCGTAGACAAAGCCGTAAATCAGCGCGAAGAGCGTTTCAAACACGATCATCTGTCCCGACAGGGTGAGCGGCAGTCGTCGGCTTGCCGCATTCCAGAACGCATTGCCAATGGTCGATGCGCCCACCGCCACGGCGATGTTGACGATCAGAAACATCTGCCAGTCGCGCGGCGCGTCGAGCACGACCGGGTGAGGGAGCCACACGGCCGGAATCGCCAGCATGAGCGCGAGCACGCCCGTGGCGACGCCCGTCAGCAGCGACCATTCCTGACTCGTGAAGTGTCCGAATCGCGCCAGATAGCGGGCGTTGGCCACCGCATACCATGTCCAACTCACGAGCGCGCCGACTGCGCAGCCAATGCCGGCGAGGGTGAGCCGCCAGTCTCCGCCGCTTGCCGAGGCGTGGGCGAACACGTCGACGTTGATGCAGACGATGCCCGCCGCGACCAGTACTAGGGGCCCCGCCAGCCGCGACAGGGGGAGGGCGCCGTGGTCACGGCTGCCGACCAGTGTGACCGTTACGGGCAGCACCCCTACGATCAACGAGGCCGGCGCAATCCCCGCCATCTGGACCGCGCCCGCGAGAAACAGGTAGTAGATGAGATTGCCGACAAGACTCAGCCGGAACAGCGCCCGCCAGTCACTGCCAGTGACGGTATGCCGTAGACGCGCCCAGAGGGGAGCGAGCAGCACGGCGGATACCAGTCCGTACAGGACGTAACGGGCGGCCGACAGTTCCAGCGGCGAGAACCCGGGCAGCAGGCGAGGGGCCAGGAAGACCAGGCCCCACAAGGCGCCCGCAGCCAGTCCGAAAGAAATGCCTTGCCCCATGAAATTCGTACCCGTGGTTCGTGTTGGCGAGATGCCGATGATCCGCGCCGGACATCGCCTCGTTATACCGGCCGGGGCGGAGCAGGAAGGGCCGAAGAATAGCATGGGCCCAGGGCGCCGCTCTTGTGAAATCCGGCAGTCGGCCGGGTTGGCAAATCGGTCGCCGCGAGGCGCGGATGCGCGTTCGTTCCGGCCCTCGGGGAAAAAGCCCCTTGACATGTGGGGCAGACGTGCCATGCGTCCTGCGATTTCTGTATAATTCGGTTTTGCGCCTATAGGATTTGCCATGCGTCTGATCCAAAAAGCACTCACTTTCGATGACGTGCTCCTCGTACCGGCTTACTCTGCCGTTCTTCCGCGCGACACCAGCCTGAAAACCAAGCTCACGCGCAACATCACCTTGAACATGCCTTTGCTGTCGGCCGCCATGGATACGGTGACCGAAGCGCGTCTGGCTATCGCCATGGCACAACAGGGCGGCATCGGCATTATTCACAAGAATCTGAAGCCGGCCGAGCAGGCGCGTGAAGTGTCGAAGGTCAAGCGCTTTGAATCAGGCGTTCTGCGCGATCCGATCACGATTCCGCCGCACATGAAGGTGCGCGATGTGATCGCGTTGTCGCGCCAGCATGGCATTTCCGGTTTCCCGGTCGTCGAGGGCGCTCAGCTCATCGGTATCGTGACGAACCGTGACCTGCGTTTCGAGAGCCGCCTGGACGAGCCGGTGCGCGCGATCATGACGCCCAAGGAAAAGCTCATCACCGTGCGCGAAGGCGCGTCGCCGGCCGATGCCGAGCACTTGATGCACAGCCACCGCCTGGAGCGCGTGCTGGTCGTCAATGACGCCTTCGAACTGCGCGGCCTGATGACCGTCAAGGACATCATGAAGGCGACCGAGCACCCGCTCGCGAACAAGGACGAGCACGGCAAGCTGCGTGTCGGCGCCGCCGTTGGCGTGGGCGCGGACAATGAAGAGCGTGTCGAGCTGCTGGTGGCGGCGGGTGTCGACGTGATCGTGGTCGACACGGCGCACGGCCACAGCCAGGGTGTGCTGGATCGCGTGCAGTGGGTCAAGAAGCATTTCCCGCAGATCGAAGTGGTCGGCGGCAACATCGCGACGGCGAGTGCCGCCGTGGCGCTGGTCGAACATGGGGCGGACGCCGTCAAGGTCGGTATCGGCCCGGGCTCGATCTGCACGACGCGTATTGTGGCGGGCGTGGGTGTGCCGCAAATCACGGCAATTGCCAACGTCGCCGAAGCGCTCAAGGACACGGGTGTTCCGCTCATCGCGGACGGTGGTATTCGTTACTCGGGCGACATCTCCAAGGCGCTGGCCGCTGGCGCGCACACGGTGATGATGGGCAGCATGTTCTCGGGCACGGAAGAAGCGCCGGGCGAGGTGTTCCTGTACCAGGGCCGTTCGTACAAGAGCTATCGCGGCATGGGTTCGGTGGGGGCAATGAAGGATGGCGCCGCCGACCGTTACTTCCAGGATCCGGCGAACAACGCCGACAAGCTGGTGCCGGAAGGCATTGAAGGCCGTGTGGCCTACAAGGGCAGCGTGATGGCCATCCTGCATCAGTTGACGGGCGGTATCCGTTCGTCGATGGGGTATCTGGGTTGCCCGACGATCCAGGACCTGCACGAGAAGGCGGAGTTTGTACAAATCACGGCCGCCGGCATGCGCGAATCGCATGTGCACGACGTCCAGATCATGAAGGAAGCCCCCAACTACCACGTGGAGTAATCACCCATGAAGGCCATGTTGCGTACGGTACTGTTCCTCGATGCGGCGTTGAATCTGGCACTCGGTGTGCTGTTGATCGCGTCGTTCTGGTCATCGCTGTATGCGGCCATTGAAGTGCCCGCGCCATCGCCCGTGCTGTATGCGCAGGCGCTTGGCGTGGCCTTCGTCGGTGTGGCCTGGCTGCAATGGCACGCCACCGTGAACGGCCAGTTGACGGCGACCGTCGCGAAAGTGACGGGGCATATCAACTGGGTGATCGGTGCTTTCGTGCTGGGGTGGCTGATTTCCGGCCAGTTGGCGGTGACGGGGGGCGGCAAGTGGTTGATGCCGGCGCTTGGGGCCGTCTTGCTGGTGGTGGGTGCCATTCTCGTCAAGCTGGCGTCGAGCGTGCGTACGAAAGAGCGCGTGCAGGCGGCACAGCAGGCGGCCGGTCGCGGGCGTGGCGGGGTCGTGAGCGACACCCGGCGCGACGCACCGTACGATGATCCCGATGCCCGGGCCGGCGACGAAGCCCGAGGCAAGCGCGCTGAGCCGCGCATGGAGGCGCCTCGCGGCGGCTCCGCTTCCGTCAATACCACGCCGGTCGCGCCTGCGGGCACCACCGGCATTGTCACACCCGTGCCTTCCGCCACGGCGCCGACGTCCAACGAATCCACTTCCTCCGTACCTCACGATGCACGACAAAATCCTCATTCTTGACTTCGGTTCGCAAGTCACCCAGCTCATCGGCCGCCGCGTTCGCGAAGCGCACGTTTACTGCGAGATCCACCCGAACGACGTGTCGGACGAGTTCATTCGTGAATTCAATCCGAAGGCGATCATTCTGTCGGGTAGCCATGCGAGCACGTATGAGGATCAGGATCTGCGTGCGCCGCAGGCCGTCTGGGATTTGGGCGTGCCGGTGCTGGGCATTTGCTACGGCATGTTCGCGATGACGGTTCAGTTGGGCGGTCAGGTCGAGGCTAGCCATCATCGCGAGTTCGGTTACGCCGAAGTGCGCGCGCAGGGCCATACGCCGCTGCTCGACGGCATTGAGGATTTCCGTACGGCCGAAGGCCACGGCATGCTGAAGGTGTGGATGAGCCACGGTGACAAGGTCACGCATTTGCCGCCGGGTTTTGTGCTGATGGCGTCGACGCTGAGCTGCCCGATCGCCGGCATGGCCGACGTGTCGCGTCACTATTACGCGGTGCAGTTCCACCCGGAAGTCACGCACACCGTGAAGGGCCGTGAGTTGCTCGAGCGCTTCGTGCTGGAGATTGCCGGGGCGAAGCCGGACTGGATCATGCGCGACCACATCGAGGAAGCCGTCAAGGCGATCCGCGAGCAGGTGGGCGACGAGGAAGTGATTCTGGGCTTGTCGGGCGGTGTCGATTCGAGCGTTGCGGCGGCGCTGATTCATCGCGCCATTGGCGACCAACTGACGTGCGTGTTCGTCGATCACGGTCTGCTGCGTTTGAACGAAGGCCAAATGGTGATGGAGATGTTCGAGGGCCGTCTGCACGCGAAGGTTGTGCACGTGGATGCCGCCGAGCAGTTCATGGGGCATTTGAAGGGCGTGACCGATCCGGAGCAGAAGCGCAAGATCATCGGCCGTGAGTTCGTCGAAGTGTTCCAGGCGGAAGCGAAGAAGCTGAAGAATGCGAAGTGGCTGGCGCAAGGCACGATCTATCCGGACGTGATCGAGTCGGGCGGTGCGAAGACGAAGAAGGCGAAGACGATCAAGAGCCACCACAACGTGGGCGGCCTGCCGGAGACGCTGGGTCTGAAGCTGCTGGAGCCGCTGCGTGACCTGTTCAAGGATGAAGTGCGCGAGTTGGGTGTGGCGCTAGGACTGCCGCACGACATGGTTTATCGTCACCCGTTCCCGGGCCCGGGTCTGGGTGTGCGCATTCTGGGCGAAGTGAAGCGCGATTACGCCGATCTGCTGCGTCGCGCCGATGCGATCTTCATCGAAGAGCTGCGCAACACGGTCGAGCCGAACAGCGGCAAGACGTGGTATGAGTTGACGAGCCAGGCCTTCGCGGTGTTCCTGCCGGTCAAGAGTGTGGGCGTGATGGGCGATGGCCGCACGTATGAGTGGGTCGTGGCGCTGCGTGCCGTGCAGACGCAAGATTTCATGACGGCGCACTGGGCACACCTGCCGCATGACCTGCTCGGCAAGGTGTCGAACCGCATCATTAACGAAGTGCGTGGTTTGAACCGGGTCGTGTATGACATCTCGGGCAAGCCGCCTGCGACGATCGAGTGGGAGTGATTCGGCGTCCGGCACCGGCCGGCATACGTTGGCAGTAAAACATACCTAAGCCCGCGATTCTGCGGGCTTTTTCGTATTCTTGTCTGGCAATGGCTGGTGTCCCGGGCATTCACTCACGAACGTCAATCATCGCCTTCAAGTTGAAACGATCCCTCCATGACGCGGACGCATTTCCCGCCAACACGAATCCGTGTCTGCCCGTCATGCAAGTCAATTCTGGCGCTGAGAATGCTGGGTCGGCCCATGTCAACGCCTTGAGCAACGCATAATGCCAACTCTGGCACCCCGCGCACGTGTGCGATGAGCGCTGCAGTCGCTGCTGTTGCGCTGCCTGTCGCGGGGTCTTCTGTCATGCGCGGCGTGAACATGCGGGCCTCCAAATCACAGGCGTGCCCCGCTCTCGCATGGTCGACATCGCGCGTATAAGCGTAAATAGAAACAGCTCCGTCGATTGGCAGAAGGCCTTTGAATGCCACTAGATCAGGTACGCATCGTCTTAGCGCATCGCGTGAAGCAAGTTCGACGACGAGAAACGGGAGGCCAACTGACGCGACCTGAGGCGCATGAGCGTCGAACCGAATATCGTCAACGCTGAGTGAGAGGCAAGCCGCCACACGAATTTCGGCGACCTGTGAAAGCTGCGCCAACGGTTCCGGTGCAATGAGTTCAGCACCAAGAATCGTCGCCCCCTCCTTCAACAGGCTCACCGGAACAAGACCGGCAAGCTCCTCGAAGACGAGTAAGTCCGGCACCTCCACACCATTTGACGCAGCCTGTGAGGCGAGCACGAATGCAGTGCCGATGTTCGGGTGTCCCGCGAAAGGTATCTCGCGACTTGGCGTGAATATCCTCACCCACGCAGTGTTTGAAGCATCGCGGGGAGGCAAGACGAATGTCGTTTCGCTATAAGCGAACTCGCTGGCGATTGCCTGCATCTGACGGGTAGACAAGCCGGAGGCGTCAAGCACGACGGCGACTGGATTGCCCTTAAATTTCTCGGCTGTGAATACATCGGCGGTGACGTAGCGTCGATTCATGGTTTGCTTTGGCCCGTTAATCGTCATATCCAATCTCGATGATCGGTTGCAAGGCGTCAAAGTGAGAGACAGTTTTGCCCTGAAAGGCGGGGCCAGCGGACAATTTGGCTCAGGCGTCGAATGAACGGCAGTCGCCGGCTAGCGTCCGACTACCGAGTGCGACGATCACATCGGGTGCGCACCTCATGCGGTCGGTATAACACGACCTCGTGCTGTCCGCTGACGATCTCAGTAGCCGCTGCTCAGTCAACGATGAAGCGCTTGGCACCCGTCTTCGTATAGGACTGGTGCGGCTCCGCGCTGTCGCCGATCTGATAACGCATTGAGCAGGTTCCGCTGAGTCGTTACGTTAGCGCGAGTGGTCGCCCTTGTGAAGTTCGCCCCGCCACGGCCGATGAATCTGCCGCGTCATGGCGGAGACGGCCACGATGGCCGCGGCGATACCCGATGCCGCCCCAACGCCAAGTGCCCAGCGTGGACCCAGATGGTTCGCCACCCAACCCGCGATAGGTGCACCGATCGGCGTACCCCCGAGCGCGATGGCCACGCGCAGTGCCATCACCCGTCCCCGCATGGCGGGCTCGGTCGTGAGCTGCATCAGGCTGTTGGTCGCGTTGGTGAAGGTCAAGGCGGCGACCCCGATGACGACCAACGCACCGGCGAACAGCCAATAGTTCGGGGCAATAGCGGCCAGCGCGCAACCGAGTCCGAAAATCGTGGCACCGATCAGCAGCGAGGTGAATTGTGGCCGACCGCGGCCGGCGGCCATCAGTGCCCCTGAGACGGTACCGATGGCCATGATCGACGACAGGAAGCCGTAGCCACGTGCATCTGCATGGAAGACACTGACGGCCATGGTTGAGATGAAGATCGGGAAATTCAGTCCGAACGTACCGATCAGGAACAGCATGGCCAGGATCGCCTTGAGGTCTGGTCGAGACCCTACATAGCGCAATCCCTCGGTCAGACTCCCCTTGGTTCGGTGTGCCCGTGCGTTCGCATGCAGACCGGAGGTACGGAGCAGAAACAGGGAGGCCAGTACTGCGACGAAGCTGGCCCCGTTTAACAGAAACGCCCAACCGATGCCAATCGAAGCGATGACCAGACCGGCCATCGAGGGCCCGATCATTCGCGCCGCATTGAACGAGGTCGAGTTGAGCGCGACCGCGTTGGGCAGGTCCGCATCGCCGACCAGTTCTGTCACAAAGGCCTGGCGCACGGGGGCATCAAAGGCCGAAGTGCAGCCGGACAGAAAAGCGAATACATAGACATGCCAGAGATGGACGTTACCCGTGGCGGTGAGAAGGCCCAGCGCCAAGGCAAGAATACCCATCGTCGCCTGGGTCGCCATGAGGAGCTTGCGCTGGTTGTAGTGATCGGCCGCGAAGCCGGTCCAGGGCAGCAGTAGGAGTTGTGGCCCGAACTGGAGCGCCATGACCGCGCCCACGGCCGACGCATCGTGATGGGTGAGTTGGGTGAGGACAAGCCAGTCCTGGGCCGTGCGCTGCATCCATGTCCCGATATTCGAGACCAGCGTTCCAGCCGCCCAGATCCGGTAGTTGATGTTCCTCAGCGAACGGAAGACGCCCGTTGCTGCCGCGCTCACGAATGCTCTGGCGTATTGCCGCCGTGGAAGCGGCCAAATAGCCGCGCGGAAAGTAGCCCGATGGCCAGGATGCCAAGCCCGAACGCGATGGCATCGCTCGTGCGTCTCAGGTCGAAATCACCGATGCGGTAAACGAGCACGTAACCGATAACCAGATTGAGAAACCCCCAGAGCACGTTTACCGTCGATGAGGACAGCCCTTGCCCTGGCGGTTCTGCGAATGGACTCTGGAACGGTTCTCCCATTACGCCGGCGACGAAGTGCGGCACAGCGTTCGTGAGAAAGGCGCCGCCGAAGAAGTAGGAGACGAGTTGAAGCCATACCATTTTCAGACGCTCCTTGTTGACAGTAGGTCGATGACGTCTTGAGCCGTGCCCGTTTCACCCAGCTTCGGAAAAATGTTCTTGATGCTGTAGTCATGCGCCTCAGAACGCGCGTCCGTCATGGCGTCGAGAGCCAGGGTGACATTGAAGCCATGCTCGTACGCCTGACGCGCGGTCGCCTCAACGCCCGTCCCGGTGGCGACACCAGTGATGACGACTTGGGTAACGCCCAGTGTCTTTAGTTGGTTTTCGAGACCGGTGTTGACGAACGCGCCCCAGGTTCGCTTCGTCACGACGATGTCGCTGGGCTGCTGATCGAGTTCGGGGATGAAGTCGGTCCACCCCGCCGGGAACGATCCGCTGTGACGCGGCCGCTCGGTACGCCCCGGTGCTACGCCGGCAACGTTGACGAGAACGACCGGCAGGCCGCGTTCGCGAAACGCATCGAGCAGTGCGCGCGAACGATCCACGATCCCGTCAATGGGATGAATGAAAGGGGAGCCGACGATGCCTTTTTGCAGGTCAACGATGATAAGGGCGGTAGTCGGGTCGAGCGTGGTGAGGGCCATGCGATTTCCTGAAACGGGTGGTGCCGGCTCAGAAGTCGGCGAGGCGTTGCAGTAGCTTCACTGCAGCCGCGAGTTCGCCTTGTTCCTGAGGGGATAGTTGCGCCTGCAGGGCGCGGACCAGCCAGTCCTCTTTGGCGGTCCGGTTCTCCTTGAGGGTCTTCCGAAAACCAGGCGTCAGGTCGACGAGGGTTTGCCGACCGTCGGTGGGATCGGGTTTGCCGCTGACTGCCTTCATCGCCTCTAGTCCGGCCACCGTGATACGCATGGACTGCGGACGGACGCTTTCCGCACGGGCCAAGGCGGACACGGTGGCGGGCCCGTCGCGGTCCAGACGGAGAAGTACCGACTTCTGGGCGGACGTGAAGTCACCGGGATGGGCTTGCTCCCGCACCCGTCGAATCAGTTTGCCTAGTGAAATGCGCAATTCGCCGGCTAGGATGGCCGCTGAGGGTGCGTTGGATGTGAGTGACGATTTGATCATGTCCAAACTCTAACATAAATGCAGTATAACTGTACAGTTATACTGCATTTATAGTCGCGCTGTGGTGGCGTGTTCTGGGCGATTGGACGGGGCGGTCAACTGATTTCGGCCACGGTATTCAGCGTTTCTTCCGCAACAGCTGGCGCCATTCGGTCTTGAATGCCGACGGCCTTGCGCCCAGACATTCGTAACGGCGCCGCACCAGCGGTGATATTTGAATTTCACTTACGTCGCAATGAACCGTTGACGATCTTTTTCAATTTCGCGGCATCAGCCACTTATCGTTCATCGATGGCCGTGTGCAAGTCGGCATGGGTATCCGATCTCGGACGATCGAAGGATGAGCGAGCCCGGTCAGTGCGGCCGGGGCGACTGGAAATGGCGAATATGAAACGGGGCACGTTAGTATTGTCGTTTTGCCTTGCCACGGCCCTTGCCAACGGCGCAGTGGCTGCCGACGCGCTCTGCGGCGGAAGCTCGGCAATCCTCACGTCGTGGCGGTGTGGTCAAGGCGTGAACGGATTTTGCTACCTGTGGGGCGTTGACACGGCGCTTGCCTGGCGGGTTGTGGCACCGTGCCAACGACCGGCCCGGATGGGGGCGTTGCATTCCCCGACAGAGACAGCGCATGGCTGAAAGAAGGGCCCTTTGTCAACGTCGAAAATCTGCGGCAGATGGCTCCCGGGTTGAATAAGACGCAAGTTTACGCACTCCTGAAAGAACCGCACTTCGATGAAGGCGTGATTGGCGTGCGCGTGTGGAACTACATCTTTGACTTCCGGACGGGACACGGAAACGACTTCATCTCCTGCCAGTACCAAGTCCAGTACGATGAAAATCGGCTGGTCAAGGCGACGTAGTGGAAGGAGCCGGAATGCGAGAAGTATGTGAATCCAACGCCTGTGGCGGCTGCCGCGCCGGCGCCGGTCAAGCGAATCACGCTCGACGCGTCGTTGCTGTTCGGATTCAACCAGTTCGCGCTCGGCGATTTGCGGCCGGAAGGACGCGCCAAACTTGACAGTATCGCGGCCTCGCTTAGCGATAACGTGGCGAACGGTGAGCGAATCAAGGTCGCGGGTTACACCGACCGAATTGGATCGCAAGCCTACAACCAGCAGTTGTCGCTTCATCGAGCCCAGACCGTTCGCGACTATTTCGCCAGCCGGGGCATCGATGCCCATCGGATCGATGCCGTCGGTATGGGGAGTGCGAACCCGGTGTCTTCGGGATGTCCCGACGGACGTTCGACTGCCGCCTTGCAATGCCTCGCAGTTGACCGTCGCGTGACAATCGAAACGGTTCCCGTGGTCGCCAATCAATCGCATTGATCGACTACAGCACTTCTGCGTGCGCGAAAGAGGCTTAACGTTTCGTATGCTGGAAGATGCCGTTCAGTCAGCGCACTGAACGGCATTTTTACTTCGAGGAGGCTGGTGCATTTCACTGGTTGGCGCTGGCTCGCCTCGGACCGTGGTCGACAGCACCGCGCCCCAACCCCGTTACGGCTTGCAGGATTGCCACACGCGCCTGGCCCAGAATCTGCCCTTGCCAAATCGGGTCCTCGAAGCAGAACGCCGCGCGCACCGCTGCTCGAATCGCCGCCGCCTGCGCCGCCGGCGCGTCCGGATGCTGGCGCAGCCAGGCATCCGCCCGCAGCATGTGCAGCATGTCGATGAGCGGTACCGTGCCATATTCGATGGCCATGGCGGTCACCTGCGCATCCGGACACGCAAACCGCAACGTGTCGAGCAATGGCCCGCCAACGTTGGATGCCACCGTCGTTCCGTCGACCGGGCTGGCCAGATCGGCACCCCACCAGGCACGAGCGCGGCTGAGTTCGGCGGCGTCGACTCGTCCCACGCTGATCTTCTCTCCATGACCGGGTGGACCGAGCCCGGTATGAAAGTCGATCCAACCCACCGCTTCGCAAGCCTGCGCATGGTCGTGAATGAGCGCGTCCATCAGTCGGGTGCTTGCCACCGGAGCACGCCCGCCATAGAACAACCCGTCTGCAAATCGATATTGCCCAAGGGTCAGCGCGCGCTGATACGCGGGTTCACCGTGCGCGGCGATATAGTGCGTGATCGCCGCGACATTGTCGTCCGAGGGCGGCCACGTCGGTGGCACCAGCAAGGCGTGCAGATCGGCATAGGCATCGTTGGCCGGCAGCGGTTGCGTGAAGTCGATGCTGTTGCGGTTCAAGTCCACGTTGTCCTCGTTGGTTCGCGACAGCCACGAGAAGCCGTAAGGATTGATGGCATGCACGACAAGGATCGCCACATCAGCCGCCGCCAGGCGTGCCTGTAGCCCTGCATCGCCCAGCAGTGCGACTTGCGCCGCACTGCCGCAAAAGCCCTCCACGCCATGGGTGCCCGACGTCAGGATCAATAGCCGACGGGTGCGCGGTGCCCCGAGCCGCACAACGTCGGTCGCCAGCTCCTCGCCTTCACGCCCCGCGATGCCGGGAAGGAGATGGCTTGTCACGGCGGCCCCAGCAGCCCGCGCAGCGGCGGCAAAGCGCGCGCGTGCCTGGGCATAGGTCGCGGAAAAGAACTTGTTGGCCATGATGCGTTACGCGACCAGGAAGGCCTCAGCCAGACGAACCCAATACGTGGCGCCCAGCGTCAGCACATCGTCGTTGAAGTCATAGCTCGTGTTGTGCAGCATGCACGGGCCGAGCCCGTGTCCGTGTGCGCGGTGATCGCCCAGTCCGTTGCCGATATACGCATAGCATCCCGGACGTTCCTGCAGGAAAAATGAAAAGTCCTCCGCCCCCATGGTCGGGTCGATCGGGTAGACAACGTGGTCGCGCCCGACGATCTCTCGCATGACATCGACGGCGAACTGCGTCTCGGTCGCCGTGTTGACGGTCGGTGGGTAATTGCGCACGAATGTGAATTCCGCCGTACAGCCATAGGCGGCCGCCGTGGATGTGCAGAACTCGCGCATGCGAGTCTCCACCAGATCGAGCACTTCGATCGAGAACGTACGCACGGTGCCGGCCAACGTGGCGGTGTTGGGGATGACGTTGATCGCTTCGCCGGCCTGCATTTGTGTGATGGATAGCACGGCGGCGTCGATCGGACGTTTGTTGCGCGTCATGATGCTCTGCAGACCGGTACCGATCTGCATGGCCGTCAGGACCGGGTCGATGCCATCGTGCGGCATGGCGGCGTGCGCCCCCGTCCCCTTGACGACGATCCGGAACTCATTGCTCGACGCCTGCGTCGCACCCACGCGCGCACCGAAACTACCGGCGGCGAGTCCCGGCCAGTTGTGCAGCGCGAACACCGCGTCGACCGGGAATCGCTCGAACAGGCCGTCCTGAAGCATGGCCTTGGCGCCGCCGCCGCCTTCTTCCGCGGGCTGGAAGATGAACACGATCGTGCCGTCGAACGTGCGATGCGTGGCAAGCTGCTGCGCAGCGCCCAGCAGCATGGCGGTATGACCATCGTGACCGCATGCATGCATCTTGCCGGCATATTGCGAGGCGTGGGCAAAGCTGTTGAGTTCCTGGATGGGCAGGGCATCCATGTCGGCACGCAGACCGATGGTCTTCTTGCCGGTGCCGTTGCGCAACACGCCGACGACCCCTGTCTTGCCGAGGCCGCGGGTGACCTCGATACCCCAGGATTCGAGCAGACGCGCAACGATGTCGGACGTTCGCGCTTCCTCATAACGCAGCTCCGGGTGGGCGTGGAGGTCGCGGCGAATGGCCTGCAACTCGGTGGTGCGTTCAGCGATTTCGGGAATGATGGACATGTAAGCGGGTTCTCCATGGAGGCCCCGATGGCGCCGCCGCCGGCGATCGTCAAGAAAGCCGGGGCGCGACATTGGCCATGGGGCGTGTTGTGGGACTGAAGTGAGTGAGACATGCGCGAGACGACGTCCCGCGCATGGGGAGCGATGCGCAAATCGTTACTGCAACGGCATGCGCGAGCGGTCTTGCAGCATCAGGATCGTGATGAGGCCCACTGCCGCGCCGAACATTCCGTAGTACACGACAGCGAGCTTGTCCCCCGTCCAACTGATGAGAAGCGTGGCGATAGCGCCGGCGAAGCCGCCGAAGATCATGACCGCGAAGTTGTAGCCAATCGCCATCGACGTGGCGCGTACCCGCGATGGGAAGAGTTCACAGACGAAGGCGCAATACGAGCCCTGGAACAAGCCCAGCGAGAGCATCAGGCAACACTGCACGAGAATCAGCATCGGCAGGGTCGGCGTGTGACTCACGGCCAGGAACAGCGGATACGTGATGACCAGGCTGATCACGCCGGACGCTACCATCGGCTTCTTGCGGCCGATGGCGTCTGAAATCCGGCCCGATGCAAACGTACCCACGATGTACGCGACGGCCGCGCACAGCGACGCGATCACGCTGCTCTTGAACGGAATGCCCAGCGACTTCGTGGCGTAACTCGGCATGTAGTAATAGAAGATGTACGTGCCAATGGTGCCGTACACCGTCAGGCCGAAGCCGGCCAGCACCTGTCGCCAGTGCGTGGTCACCGATTCGATGAAAGGCGAGCGACGGGGCTCGGCATGCTGGGTGGCGTGCTTGAACACCGGGGATTCGTCCAGGCGCGAGCGCACATACAGGCCGACTGGCACGATCAACAGGCCGATCGCGAAGGGGATGCGCCATCCGAATGCGTCGATCTGCTCCGGTGTCAGGGTTTGGGTGATACCTACCGATACGATGGCCCCGAGCAACATGCTGCAGGCCTGAGCGATCATCTGGAAGCTGCCGTACACGCCGCGTCGTTCGACAGGGGCATGCTCGACCAGGAAGGCGGTGGCGCTGCCCACTTCGCCGCCGGCGGAAAAGCCTTGCAGGAAACGGCCGATCAACATCAGTACCGGTGCGGCCATGCCGATTGACGCATAGGTTGGCGCAAAGGCGATGACCGCGACACCCACCGCCATGACAGAGATGGTCAGCAGCAGGGCTGACTTGCGGCCATGCCTGTCGGCGACGTTACCCAAAACGATGCCGCCCAGCGGCCGCGTGAGGAACCCCACGCCAAACGTCGTCCAGGTGGCGAGCAAGGCGGCGGTCGGGTTATCGCTGGGAAAGAACTGGCGGGCGATGTTGGCCGCGAAAAACGTGAAGACCGTGAAATCGAACCATTCGAGCGCATTGCCGATCGTAGATACCGCAATCACGCCTACGTCGATACGTTTGCCCGATCGTTCCGGGGCTGTCGGGGTAGCGGCGCTGTCGCGCTCAACTGAAACTTCCATGGAGAGGCTCCTGTCTCGAAGTTTGACCGTGGCAAGCCGGATTTACTTGCTCCGGCTGATTCTGCTTGTGTAAAAAAAGCAATAAAAGCTAGAATTTGTGATCCGTCATCGCAAATATTTTGATGAATTCGCGGTCGACGAGATCTCGACACGACCTACGAGGAAACCCGTGAGCAACCTGCGATTCATGCGCACTTTCATAGCGGTGGCGCGGTACGGCTCGTTCGCTTCGGCGGCCGAACGTCTGGCGATGACGCAGTCGGCGGTGAGCATGCAAATGCGCGCGCTGGAAGAGGAGTTCGGTCACGCAATATTCGATCGGGTGGGGCGTTCGATTGCACTCAACGCCATGGGCCGGGCGTTGCTGCCGCACGCGCAGTTGTTGCTGGCGCAATACCAGAACATGCGCATATTGGCGTCCGGCATCGAGTCGCCCGTCGGCCCTGTCGCGATTGGTGCGATCGAGTCTGCGGTAAGCGCGTTGGCGCCCGCCGTGCTGCAGATCAAGCAGGCGCGCCCGGGCCTGGAGGTCTCGATCGTTACCGCGCGCTCGATGGAACTGACGGCCCAGCTCGACGCCGGTGATATTGATTGCGCGGTGCTGGTCGAGCCGCCGGGGCGTCGGCCCGCGGGGGTGCGCTGGACGCCCCTGTATCGCGAGCCTCTGGTGATGCTTGCCCCTTCCGGGATGAAGCAGGCGTTGAGCGCGCGGCTGCTGGCGACGGAACCCTTCCTGCGCTTCGACCACACACAACGCACGGGGGCGCTGATCGATCGCGCTTTGCGGCGTCAGCGCATCAAGGTCAATGAATTCCTGGAGTTGAGTTCCATTGAAGGCATTGTGGGACTGGTGCGCCAGGGGCTCGGCGTCACCGTCGTGCCAATGCTGCGCAACGCCACGTGGGCGCAAGAAGACACCCTGCGCGTCGTCGCGCTGCCCGACGTGACCGAGCAACGTAGCATTGGTCTGCTGGCGCGCGCCCGCGACGACAAGACCGGTATTACGAGCGTCATCGCCCAGCAGGTTCTCGCACAGGCGTGAGTTTGCGGGCGGCCACGAGTCGCGTTGTCAAGCAAGCCCCGGACGAAGGGGCATCGATCGGAATGTCGGCCTGACGATCGTGGCCGTACCTGAACCGATAGGACCCGAGGGGGAGGGCCGCTCCAATCTTGTGCGCGATGGGTGAGGGAGGCGGCCAGACCGAATGGGTCCGGTGAAGGCAGGCGCGCGACGCTCACACCGAGCGCGTCAGTCCGCCATCAACGCGAATGTTCTGGCCGGTGATGTACCCACCGCCTTCCGACGCGAGGAACGCCACGGTCGCGGCGATCTCTTCCGCCGTGCCGTAGCGCTGCATCGGAACGCTCTCACGGCGTGTTTCTTGCTGCGGCAGACTGTCGATCCAGCCCGGCAGCACATTGTTCATTCGGACGTTGTCCTTCGCGTACTTGTCCGCAAACAGCTTCGTGAATGATGCCAGACCGGCGCGAAACACCGCGGAAGTCGGAAACATGTCGCTCGGCTCGAACGCCCACGCCGTCGAGATGTTGATGATCGCGCCCGCGCCTTGCTTCTGCATGATCGGTGTCACCAGCCGCGTCGGGCGGATCACGTTCATCAGATAGGTGTCCATGCCGCGATGCCAGTCGTCGTCGGTAATCTCCAGAATCGGCGCTCTCGGACCGTGACCTGCGCTGTTGACCAGCACATCGATACGTCCCCAGCGTTCGACGGCCAGCTCGACCAGCGTCGCCAGCGCTTCGTTCGATTGATTCGACCCCGTCACGCCCACGCCACCCAGCGCCGTGGCCAGGGCCTCGCCCTTGCCCGACGACGACAGGATGCCGACTTTGAAGCCATCTGCCGCGAGACGCCGCGCCGCGGCAGCGCCCATGCCACTGCCGCCCGCCGTAATCAACGCCACTTTTTCCACTGTCATACCGATAACCTCCAGAGACGCCGGCATGCCCACAACGGCAGCCCGCATTACGATTCGCGTCTGAAAGCGTAACATCTCGGCGCATCCCCGATGACACATCAGCGCGCTAGTTCGATGAGGCGCTGGCCGCGCGCTCGGCCACAGGGGATTGCGACAAACGGTCATCGCGTTGCGTCGCTTGCGGGTGGGGAGGCGCTATGCGCCCTGGCAAGACAATGGCGCATACCGCGAGTGACTTCGTGTCATCATATGGCATGGTCCAGATCCCACTCTTCCCGCTTGGCAACGCCCTGTTTCCTGCTGGGGTGTTGCATCTGCGCATCTTCGAGGTGCGCTATCTCGACATGATCAAGCGATGTCTCGCCGATGGCACCGAATTTGGTGTGGTCGTCCTGCGCAAGGGCAGCGAGGTACGCTTGCCCGACGGCGTCGAGGAGCCCGCCATGATCGGCACGATGGCGCGCATCGACGACTGGCGCGCGACCATGCCGTCGCTGCTCGAGCTCGTGTGCCGTGGCACGACCAAGTTTCGGCTCGCGTCCGTCGAGCAGGGGAAGTACGGGCTTTGGACGGGCGAAGCGCAAATGCTGCCGGACGATGTCAACATCGCCATCCCCGATAACTTGCAGATCAGTGCCGACACACTGGGCAAGCTGATTGCCGGCTTGCAGCGCGACCCGGCACGCGCGGCAAAATTGCCGCTCGCACCGCCGTACCGTCTGGACGAGTGCGGGTGGGTTGCGGATCGATGGGCCGAGTTGTTGCCGCTGCCGCCGCACGAGAAAGAGGCCCTGCTGGGCATCGTCGATCCGGCGGCGCGTCTGTCGCGCATTCAGGCGTTCCTGACCGATCACGGCGTGCTGTCCTGAGCGCCGACCCGGGCAGGGTCCGGGCGTTCGTTTCGTCAAAGCCGGCCAGACAGGCGATAATGCCGCCTGCAACGTCTTTCCATGCCGACGTTCCGCGTCGTGCCGCAGCCAGCGGCGCCGGGGGCGGCGGCATCGTCACAGAAATCCATGACAGTCCAGATCAACGAAGAACTCAAGGCGTACATCGATCCGCTCACGCCTGATGAATATGCGGCGCTCGAACAGAGCCTGCTGGCCGAGGGATGCCGCGACGCCCTTGTACTGTGGGGCGACGTGCTGGTCGACGGCCACAATCGCTACGCGATTTGCCGCAAGCACAACATCGAATTCCGTACGGTGCAGAACCTCTCGTTCAAGTCCATGGACGACGTGCGCCTGTGGATGATCGACAATCATCTGGGCCGGCGCAGCGTGTCCGATTACCAGCGCGGCGTGCTGGCGTTGCGCAAGAAGACCATTCTCGAAGCCCGCACCGGTAGCGACAATCCGGCGCAAGCCGAGGCGCCGCCGGCCGCTTCGGCGAGCGATGCGGCTGAGGCAATGGGGACCAATGCGTCGATCCCCGCGCATACGATGGCGCTCACGCGCGCGGCGTTGGCGCGTGCGGCGCGATTGTCGAGCAATACGCTGGGGCAGATCGAGCAGATCCACACGGCGGCGGCGCCGGAGCTGGTGGATGCCGTCAAACGTGGGGAGGTGTCGATCAACGCGGCCGCGGCCGTCTCGACCTTGCCGCAGGCGGCACAGGTGGCCGCGGTGGTCGCTGGCAAGCAGGAGTTGCGTGAGCTGGCGCGTCAGGTGCGTGAGGCGCGTCCGGTCAAGCCACGCAAGCGGAAGGACGACGAGATCGCTGACGAAGACGACGGCACGCCGCCGTGGGATACCACTGCGGAGCCGACCGACGAACTCACGCGTCTGTCAAAGGAACTCAAAGCCATGACCGCCGAGCGCGATGCGCTCAAGAAGCGGGTGGCCCATCTGACCATTGCGCTGGCGGAGGCGCGAGCGGGCAAGTAAGTATGCGAACACCCAGATCCCAAGCCCTTCATGAGGCCATCCGCGACACGCTGCGAGACGAAATCTTGCGCGGCGTGCTCCCGGGTGGGTATCAACTGCGTCAGGAAGCCCTGGCTGAGCGTTTCAACGCAAGCCGGGTGCCGGTGCGCGAAGCGTTGCGGCAATTGGAAGCGGAGGGGTTGGTTACCCACCCTCTGAACCGTGGCGCGACCGTGACGAGCATGAACCTCGAGCTATTGTGCGAGTTGCTCGACATTCGTGTCGCGCTCGAATGCCATGCCGCGAAGCTTGCCGTGCCCAACATGGCGGAGCGCGACTTCCAGGGGATGGAACAGATCCTGGCGGACTATTCGGCGTCCGAAGCCGTCTCGGAATGGGCCGAATACAACCGACGTTTCCATCTTGCGCTGTCGGCGCCCGCCAACAACCGCCGTTTGCGGATGCTCGTCGAAGCCTACTGCCTGAACACCGACCGCTACTCGCATCTGGCGATGTCGCAGGCGACCGGCAAAGAGAACCCGCAGCACGATCACTACGAAATTCTCGCGGCATGCCGGCGTCGCGACGTGGGGGCGGTCGTGTCCCTGCTCGAGGCGCATATCCTCGCCACCCGTAACGAAATCAAGGCGATGGCGCGCGAAGACGCCAGCTTCCTCCCGCAGGCTGCTGTCTGAGTCGCCCCTGTCGATCACAGCGGTCGACGCCCCGATTCGCGCTTATTTGTGAATTCAGTGCACGAATCTTGTTCGTCTGAGGGGGCTTCTTGTGCGTGCGCGAATCCGGGACACTGTGCGCTTCCGTCGCGCCGTTCAACGGGCGTTGATTTCCTTGGCGCGACGCATCTGACAGGAGTTGCACTCATGAGTCTTCCCGCCTTTGGCCTCGGCACGTTCCGTTTGAAGGGGCAAACCGTCGTCGATACCGTTACCCAGGCGCTCGCGCTGGGATACCGCGCGATCGACACCGCGCAGATCTACGAGAACGAAGCCGACATCGGGCACGCACTGACGGCATCGGGCGTCAAGCGTGACGCGTTGCATCTGACCACCAAGATCTGGGTCGACAACTTTTCCCGTGACAAGTTGATTCCGAGCCTGAAGGACAGTCTCTCGAAGCTCGGCACCGACCGGGTCGATCTCACGCTGATTCACTGGCCGTCGCCCGCCAATGCAGTGCCGATGGCGGAATATCTTGGCGCGTTGCGCGAAGCCCGCGAGCAGGGCTTGACCCGTGCCATCGGCGTGTCCAACTTCACCATTGCGCTGCTGCAGCAGGCCATTGGCATTGTTGGGCCGGGCGAGCTGGCGACCTTGCAGATCGAGCTGAGTCCATACCTGCAGAACCGCAAACTGGCGGAATTTGCGCGTTCGCAGGGCGTTCACGTCACGTCATACATGACGCTGGCGTACGGAAAAGTTTTGAACGATCCGGTGCTCGTGAAAATTGCCGAGGCGCACGAGGCGACCACGGCGCAAGTCGCGCTGGCCTGGGCGATGCAGCAGGGATACGCCGTCATTCCGTCGTCCACCAAGCGCGAGAATCTGGCGAGCAACATGAAGGCGTGCGACCTGAGGCTAAGCAATGACGACATGGCACGGATCGCCACGCTCGATCGCAACGAGCGTCAGGCCAATCCGGCGTCGCTCGCGCCCGCTTGGGACTGAAATACGCGCGAGTCGGGAGATTGCGGGTGCGGCGGGGGATTGCGGAGCGCGCGCTCGATGTGTGACGGTGGCGGGGCGTGTGCGAGAATAGCGCATTGCCGATAGCGGCCAATTGCGCTGTGCGGGGCGCGTCCGAAATGGGGCGGGCGACGCGTAGCGGCTTTTCGTCAACGTTTCATGAATCGAGAGTTACCCGCCACCGACGAGACCTACATGGGCCTGGCGCTGCAGCAGGCCCGCGCCGCGATGGTGCAGGGAGAGGTGCCGGTGGGTGCCGTCGTCGTTTGCGACGGACAGGTGATTGCCGTTGGGCACAACTGTCCAGTCGGCGGCCACGACCCGTCGGCTCATGCCGAAATGCAGGCGCTGCGCGCGGCGGCACAGGCGTTGGGCAACTATCGTCTGCCGGAATGCGAACTGTACGTGACGCTCGAGCCGTGCGTCATGTGTGCGGGTGCGATCATGCATGCGCGCGTGAAGCGCGTCGTGTATGGGGCGGCGGATCCCAAGACCGGGGCGTGCGGCAGCGTGGTCGACCTGTTCGCGGAACCTCGGCTCAATCATCATGCCGAAGTGCTCGGCGGCGTCATGCGCGACGAGTGCGTCGACATTCTCCAGACCTTCTTCAGTGAACGACGTGCCGCTGCGAAGGCGCGTCGCTCGTCGGCGTCCGCCGAGTCGGTGGGCGAGACCCCAACCCCAACACCGGGATCCCTCAATTGACGCAGACCAGGCTTCTCGAACTGATTGCCCCGTCGGGCTACGCCCCCGACCCCGACGTCGCCTTGCGCGGCATCGAGACATTGGAGCGACTCGGCTACACCGTCAGCAATCGCGAGGCGCTTGCGCGTCGGTACTTGCGCTTTGCGGGAACCGATGCCGAGCGCGTTGCCGAAATCAACCAGTTGGCGGGGCGTGACCATCCCGTGCCCGAGATCGTCCTCGCGGTGCGTGGCGGATATGGCGCCGTGCATCTGCTCGACCAGCTTGACTACGAAGGCCTGCATCGCCGGTTATCGGGAGCACCGGTCGCCATCATCGGTCATAGCGACTTCACGGCCGTGCAGTTGGCACTGTTGGCGCAGGCCCATCTCACCACGTTCGCGGGGCCGATGTTGCTGGCGGACTTCGGGGCTGATCCGCTGAGCGATTTCACCCTGACGCAATTCCAATCCGTATTGCGTTCGCCGAGTCACGTGGCCGAGTGGCTGGGGGATGGGGCGAGCGGCGATATCGACGTGTCGGGCACCTTGTGGGGCGGCAACCTGGCGATGGTCTGCAGCCTGATCGGTACCCGGTACCTGCCGCAGATCGAGGGGGGCGTGTTGTTCGTCGAAGATGTCAACGAGCCGCCGTATCGCGTTGAGCGGATGCTGTACCAGTTGCATCAGTCCGGCATTCTGGCGCGTCAACGTGCGTTGGTGCTTGGGGATTTCTCACAGTACCGAGTGACCGAATATGATAACGGATACGACATGCCGGCGATGATCGAGAGCGTGCGTAAAGTAATCGGCATTCCGATCGTGACCGATATGCCGTTTGGTCACTGTCCCGACAAACTGACCTTGCCGGTGGGCGGACAGGCCAGATTGCAGACATCCGGGGCGCAGGTCACGCTGACGCTTACGGGATATCCCTATCTGTACGCGTAATTTCCAAGCGAGCGCCGACTGAGCGTTCGATAAAGCGGCATAGCGGCAAGCGAAAGCACGCCGGGTCGAAACAACGGCCCGGCGTGCTTTTTTGTTGTTGCGTCGATTGACGTCTATTGGGCGATGTTGCGTGATTTTTTGCGTTATTTGACGGTGTTTTTGGTAGGTTTGTCGACAACCAAAATCTACGGGCGGGGAGGGGGCCGAATGAGCTCGGGCGAAGGAGTACGCGTGAACGGGCGGGGCCGTGCGGGGGCGACTATACGTTTAAGCACAGCCTGAATATCCGAATCTGGCTATGTTTCCGCGGGATGGATTTGGCTACACTGCTTCGATCATTTCGCCATTCCCCGAATGCCAGGACACCATGGCCAGCCACATTGCAAGTTCCAGCGACTATCCGCGCGACCTCATCGGTTATGGCCGTCACGTACCGTTTGCCGACTGGCCGGGGCGTGCGCGCATTGCCGTTCAGTTCGTTCTGAATTACGAAGAAGGCGGCGAGAACTGTGTATTGCACGGCGATCGCGCGTCCGAGCAATTCCTGTCCGAGATCATTGGCGCGGCGGCGTACGAAGCGCGTCACATGAGCATGGAGTCCATTTACGAATATGGGTCGCGGGCGGGCGTGTGGCGCATCTTGCGCGAATTCGAGCGCCGCGGGCTTCCGTTGACCGTGTTTGGCGTGGCGATGGCCATGCAGCGTCATCCTGAGGTGACAGCCGCTTTTCAGGAATTGGGGCATGAGATCGCGTGTCACGGGTGGCGCTGGATTCACTACCAGAACATGGACGAGGCGACAGAGCGCGAGCACATGCGCATCGCGATCGACCTCTTCAAGGCAATGACGGGCAGCGCGCCGCTTGGCTGGTACACGGGTCGTGACAGCCCGAATACGCGGCGTCTGGTGGTCGAGCAGGGCGGGTTCGTGTACGACTCCGACAACTATGGCGACGACCTGCCATTCTGGACACAGGTGCGGACCGGCACGGGCGACGTCAAGCCTCACCTTGTCGTGCCTTACACCCTCGATTCCAACGACATGCGCTTCGCGGCACCGCAGGGCTTCAATACGGCGGATCACTTCTTCCATTATCTGCGCGATGCGTTTGACGTCTTGTATGCGGAAGGGGACGAGGCACCGAAGATGTTGTCGGTGGGCATGCATTGCCGCTTGCTGGGTCGCCCAGGGCGATTTGCGGCGTTGCAGCGATTCCTCGATCACATTGAGAAACATGATCGTGTGTGGGTGTGTCGTCGTATCGACGTGGCACGTCACTGGCAGACGCGCCATCCGTACGTGGCGGCGTGAGCGAGCAGATTTGGGTGAGGCGGCTACGTTGGGAACCGGCGTGGTCACTGGTAGAAATTTGAATCCGAAAGGCGTCACTCGGCTGTGCGAAAAGCATGGCGGGGCGCCACCTTTGTTCTCCGGGAGAGCAGTGAATGAACGCCCCGTTGTCTATGACCCAACGTACCGTTGCCGAACTGTCGGCGTTGCCCCGTGCCGAGTTCGTTGCGGCGCTCGACGGCATCTTCGAGCATTCGCCTTGGGTGGCCGAAGCGGCTTGGGACGACCGTCCGTTTGCCACCGTCGAGGCGTTGCAGGACGCCATGTGTCAGGCCGTCATCGATGCTGGCGAAGGCCCTCAGCTCGACCTCATCCGTGCTCACCCCGAATTGGCGGGCAAAGCGGCCGTGCGAGGCGAACTGACGGCCGAGTCCACGCGTGAGCAAGCGGGGGCGGGGCTGGACCAGTGCAGTGCCGACGAATTTGCGCGCCTGACCGAACTCAACGACGCGTACAAAGCCAAGTTCGGGTTCCCGTACATTCTGGCGGTGCGTGGGCATACGCGTGCCAGCATCATCGAAAACTTCGCGGCGCGCGTTGCAAACAGCCGGGCGGACGAGATCGACGAATGCTTGCGACAGATCTTCCGTATCGCCGGATTCCGTCTGCAGGATCTGGTTCGCGACTGAACCGTAAGGAGACTGGGCGGATAGTGTCGGCCCGAGTGGTTTCCGTCCGTTGCAACCCGATTCGTTCCGTTTCAGACATTACCCAGCATCAAGGAGTTGGCATGGCCCTCGCCCCGCAAGACCCGAACGCACCGGAATTTGTGCGCCGTTACGTCAACTTGGCTGATCCGCGCCTGGGTGCGCAGGCGTTGGAGGCCAGCGACGAGTTTTTCGCGGCCAAGGAGCGCATGCTCAACCCTGAGCCGGCCGTGTTCATCCCTGGCAAATACGACGACAACGGCAAGTGGATGGATGGTTGGGAGACACGTCGCAAGCGTGTGAACGGCTACGACTGGTGTGTGGTCAAGCTGGCGCGACCGGGCGTGTTGTTTGGCGTTGACCTCGACACCAGCCACTTCACCGGCAACTTTCCGCCGGCCGCGTCGCTCGAGGGTTGCCACAGCCCGGACGGCGCTCCGGGCGAGTCGGCCGAGTGGTTCGAATTGCTGGCGTCGACCAGCTTGCAGGGCAATGCTCACCACTACCATGCGATCACCAACCCGCGTGCGGTGACCCATGTGCGAGTGAACCTGTACCCCGATGGTGGCCTGGCGCGTTTGCGCGTGTATGGGTTGCCGCAGAGCGATTGGGCGCGACGCTCGCGTGACGAGTTGATCGACCTCATCGCGATGGAGAATGGCGGTTACGTCGTCGCGGCGAACAACCAGCATTTCGGGATGGCGTCGAACCTGTTGATGCCGGGCCGGGGGGTGAACATGGGCGATGGGTGGGAGACGCGTCGACGTCGTGAGCCGGGCAACGACTGGGCGATCATTGCGTTGGCGCAGCCGGGCGAGATTGCGAAGATCGAAGTGGACACGGCGCACTTCAAGGGCAACTTCCCGGATCGTTGTTCCATTCAGGCGGCGTATGTGACGGGCGGCACCGAGCAGTCCCTGATTACGCAGTCGATGTTCTGGCCTGAGCTGTTGCCTGAGCAGAAATTGGCGATGGACAAGCAATTCAGCTTTGAGGAGCAGGTACAGAGGCTGGGGGCGATCACGCACATTCGCTTCAACATCATTCCGGACGGGGGTGTATCGCGTTTGCGATTGTGGGGCCGGTTGAGCGAAAAGAAAGCGTAAGCGTGAATGAATCCCTCTCGCGGTCGGCGACGTTTGCGAGAGGGGGAAATGAAAAAGGGAAAAAAAAGGAGAGTGACATGGCGGGAGCGGCGTTGAAGATCGAGCGATTGACGCGAGAGGCGTTTGCGCCGTTTGGCGATGTGATCGAGTTGTCGGGGGCGAAGCATTTCGGGATCAATGGCGGGACGACGGAGCGGTTTCACGATTTGGCGACGGTAGATTTGGGGCCGGAGGGCGGTCGCACGTTGGTCAATGTGTTTCGTGGCCAGCCGAGGCAGTTGCCGTATGAGGTGAAGATGTTGGAGCGGCATCCGTTGGGGAGTCAGGCGTTCATACCGTTGAAGACGACGCCGTACCTGGTGGTGGTAGCGCCGGCGGGCGAATTGGATGTGAGTCAGATGAGGGCGTTTGTTTCGGAGGGGTGGCAGGGGGTGAACTATGCGCGTGGCGTGTGGCATCACCCGTTGTTGGCGTTGGATGAGGTGAGTGACTTCGTGGTGGTGGATCGGGGTGGAGAGGGTCACAACTGTGACGAGCAGGATTTGCCGGGCACGTACGTGTTGACGCGAGCGGCGTTGGAGGCGGTGCGCTCAGCGAGAAAGGCCGCATAAGCAAAGCGGTAGCGAACGATAAGTGCAGGACAGCGAAGACGCCGGGGAGAGCCCGGCGTTTTGCATATGGGGGGGACGAAAAAGCGAGGGAGGAGAGCGAGAGGAGGTGCTAGGAGGAGGTAGGAGGAGAAGATGTACTGGAGAGGTGTGGGCGACGACGCGGCCGTCCTGCGGCAGATGCGGAGCACGCGCGGGGCGGGTGCGGCGTCGCGATGGCGATGGAGACGGGCGGTGTCGACGGGACAGGGGCGGTGTGGGGGGAGGCGAGGGAAGCGGGCGGTGTCGGTGGGGGGACTGGGGGCGTGGAGGGGGATGGACCGGGGCCCCTTTCTGCAGCGAGTTGGGTTTATGTTTGAGAGGCGGAAAGGGGCCCCGGTCCGTCTAGGGGAGCGGTGTTGAGTTCAAATCACTAATATGGTGCGAAATGATGGGAGTGGTGCACGGAAATCGTGCGAAAGGGTTAAAAAGCAGCACGGGCATGGATATTGCACGATCTCGACACAGCAATCTGCGGAGAAGCAAATGGTCGAGAGCTACAACGAGATGGCGAGCATCACGGGTGCGACGCGTGCGCATTACCGGCGGTTTGACGATTGGCTTAAATGCCAGTCCGAGGATGTCTTGCACCACAAGCGGGCCGAGGCCGACTTGGCGTTCCGGCGAGTGGGGATCACATTTGCTGTGTATGGCAATGAGGCGGGCACAGAGCGCTTGATCCCATTCGATTTGATCCCACGAATTGTTCCTGCTCACGAATGGCAGACCTTGCAGGCGGGATTGCGCCAGCGTGTGGACGCGTTGAACCGGTTCGTTCATGACGTCTACCATGAGCAGGACATCTTGCGTGCCGGGGTCATTCCGGCGGAGCAGGTATTACAGAACGCGCAGTATCGTCCTGAGATGCAGGGGGTGGACGTACCGGGCGACATTTACGCACATATCGCGGGTGTGGATGTCGTGCGGGCGGGGGCGGGCGACGATGGCGTGTTCTACGTGCTGGAGGACAATCTCCGAGTGCCGTCCGGCGTGTCGTACATGCTGGAAAACCGCAAAATGATGATGCGGTTATTCCCTGAACTGTTCGCGAGAAACCGAATTGCGCCGGTCGAGCATTATCCTGACCTGTTGCTGGACAGTCTGCGCGCCGTGGCGCCGGTGGGGGTGGGGGTGTCAGAATTTCCGTGTTCAAGGCGAGTTGAGAATTACACGGACGGTCGAACGAATCGATCCGCGTAAAGGA
>NZ_CABPSL010000030.1 GCF_902459665.1 Pandoraea cepalis
GCGGCTCAAGGCCGGATTCGATGAACACTATCGGGCTCAAGTGCTTGGAATGCAGGTCTCTTGATGCGATTGCCCTGGCTGACCGGCGACGCCAGCTTGACATCCCCTGACAAGACCGAGAAGCACCCGGCATGACAGGACGCGCAATCAGGATCGCCACCCAGGGTCTTGGCCGGATCAGGGCTGGCATCCTGGCCGTCGGCCGCCTTGTGCTGATGCGCATGGTGGCCGAAGTGCTTGGCCGCAGCTCCGGTTTCATGCTGGCAATAACTGGCCACTGCCGCCCAACTGAATTGAAGCGGCAAGAACACCAGCAAGACGATGGCCAGCCATTTGCGCATAGGGGTAACAGTGTAGCAGCTACATGCTTTACTTTGCCACTCCTCGCTGCTTGGGTTTTCTCAGAGCCCCGTGCGCGTAGCGTGCCTCCTCTCAGGTTCATCCTGCATCAAATCAGAGCCGCTTCGATATTCGGCGAGTTGTGGCCGCTTTGACGACTGAGGCGACACGAGGGGGCGCCACAGCGCAGGGTACGGGCAACTGGAAGCCTTCAATGCTGATGTTGCGCATGAACTGTTCACGCCGTTGGCGACGTTGATGGGGGGCACTGAAGTTGCTTTGCGCAAAGCACGCGATGCCGACACGTTGCGAGATGTGTTGGGCTCGCACCTCGAAGATCTCCAGCGCATGTCGATGATCGTGCAGGACATGCTCTTTCTGTCGCAAGCCGACCGTGGGGCTGAGGCCCGCCGCGAGCATGTCGCCAGTCTGGCCGGCGTTGCGCGCGCGGTGGTGGAATTGCACGAGGCGGCCATTGAAGAGGCCGGGCTGAAGGTTCGTATCGACGGCGATGCCACCGGCTTGGCCGATGTGCGCCTGTTGCAGCGCGCGCTATCCAACCTGATCGGCAACGCAACCCGACACGCGCATCCGCACAGCACCGTTGTCGTGCAAATCGACCGGCTGGACGGCGAGATCGCCCTGCGGGTGGTGAACGAGGGGCAGACGATTTCAGCCGAGCATTTGCCCAATCTGTTCAACCGCTTCTACCGGGCAGATGCGGCGCGGTCGGATGCCGCCCGCAATCATGGACTGGGCTTGGCCATCGTGGCTGCCATCGCCCGCATGCACGGAGGGCGGACGATGGTCGATTCGAGCAACGGCATCACGTCTATCGGGCTCATGGTGCCCACCCCGCGCGCGCAATAGTCAACGGATCGGGCACCACCAACAGACTGGCTCCACTAGCCAATTACTTCTTCCAGCAGGAGAAGCGCCAGAAAGCCGACAAAGAACATCGCCGTCACCCAGGGGCGATCTGGCGTTTCGTGTGCTTCGATCAGCAGTTCTTCGGTCACGAGGTAGAGCAACGCAATCAGACCAAACGCGAAGAAGCCAGTCAGAAGAGGGTTGGGCAACAGCGCCACCGGCGCTCCAAGCAAGGCCCCGATCGGCAGCAAGAGCACGAGCGCGGCCGTGATCCAGACGACCCTGGCACGGGAGCGAACGCTCTCGCCGAGTTCCGTGGCCACTGTCAATCCCAGGAACAGAACCTCGATGGTCAGGGCGATGGTCAGAAGCAAGCCGACCTTTGGGCCAGCCGCAAACCCGATACCAAGCACCAAGCCATCAATCAGGATGTCGATGCCGATCACGGTCAGGAGACCGGCCGGCCCCTTCGCCAACGCTTCCAGATGCTTCACCAGCAGCATGGTGGCGACGCCGATTCCGCCGCCGATCATCGTCGCCCAAGGCGAGGCCCGGTGCATGATGTCGGGCAAGATTTCGCCGGCCGCCGCCGCGAACACGACGCCAGCGGCGAAATGCTGAATCGCGCTGACCAGTGTTGGCCCCGGCCGCACGTTCACCGCGACCGCAGCTCCGATGATGGCGGCCGCTGCCGGGATCAAGGTGTAGATCCAGGCCGAGATCACCATGACTTAAGTTACCGCGTTGCCGCACTGAGCACAGAATTTCGCGCCGATCGGAATGACGCTACTGCACTTCGTGCACGACGCTGGCACCAGCGATGTCCCGCACTGGCCGCAAAAGCGAGCGCCGTTCGGATTGATCGCTTTGCATTGCGGGCAAGTGATGCCGCTGGCCGAAGGCGCCGGATTGCGCCCCCAGTCGTGACTGCTGGGGCCACCGTGGCCATGGCTACTGCCATGCCCGTGGGAGCCGCCATGCCCCCCGCCGTGGCCGCCGCCATGCCCACCAAAAATTCGATCCAGGATTCCCATTTTCAACACTCCATATTCGGTTTTACTGACCCGCCTGCTGCCTGAGCAGCCTCAGCCCGTTGAAGACCACCAGCAAGCTCGCCCCCATGTCGGCGAACACGGCCATCCACATGGAGGCATCGTCGAAGATCGCCAGCAGCAGGAACACTAGCTTGATGCCCAGCGCGAGCGCGATGTTCTGCCATAGCACGGCGTGGGTGCGCCTGGACAGCCGGATCGTTTCGGGCAGGCGGCGTAGGTCGTCGTTCATGACCACCACGTCGGCGGCCTCCATCGCGGTGTGGGTGCCCGCGCCGCCCATAGCGAAGCCGATGTCAGCCTTCGCCAGCGCGGGGGCGTCGTTGATGCCGTCGCCGGTCATCGCCGTGACGCCCATGCGCTGCTGAAGCTCGCCGATGGCCTGCAACTTGTCCTCGGGCAGCAGGTTGCCACGCACCTCGGCGATGCCCGCCTGGGTGCCGACGGTTTGCGCCGTCGCCAGGTTATCGCCCGTCAACATCACCGGCGTCACGCCCAATGCCTTCAGGTCGGCCACGGCCTGCGCGGATGAGGATTTGATGGTGTCGGCTACTGCACAGATGGCCATGACCCGTTCGCTGCTGGCCAACAACGTGACGGTGCGGCCAGCTTGCTCATGCACTGCAAGGCGGGCTTCGAGGTCAGCCGAACACTGCCCGCGCTCTTCAATCCAGCGGTGGTTAGCCAGCACATAGGTATGGCCGTCGATCACCCCCTGCACGCCGCGCCCGGCAACAGCCTGAAACTCATCCACTTCTTGCGTGGCGGACGACACGCCATCTGCGATGGCCTTGGACACTGGATGATCCGACCGCGCTGCGAGGCTCTTGGCCAGCCCCTCCAGGGCTTGTTGGCCGAGTCCTGTGTCCACGGGCTCGAAGGCCACCAGCTTGGGCTTGCCTTCGGTGATGGTGCCGGTCTTGTCCAGCGCCACGGCCTTGATCTTGCGCGCCTCTTCCAGGTACACACCACCTTTGATCAGGATGCCTCGCCGCGCCCCAGCGGCCAAACCGCTGACGACGGTGACGGGCGTGGAAATCACCAAGGCGCAAGGGCAGGCGATGACCAGCAGCACCAGGGCCTTGTAGGCGGCCTGCATCCAGGTCAGCCCCATGAGCCAGGGCGCCAACAACGCAACGGCAACGGCCAGGACGAACACCGCAGGCGTGTAGACGGCGGCAAAGCGATCCACGAAACGCTGCGTGGGCGCACGGGAAGACTGGGCCTGCTCAACGGCGTGGATGATGCGCGCCAGCGTGCTGTCGGACGCGGGGGCCGTGACACGGATTTCCAACGCCGCAGCCTGATTGATGGTGCCGGCGAAGACTTCATCGCCGGGGCTCTTGTCCACCGGCAAGCTTTCGCCGGTCACGGGGGACTGGTCAATAGCGCTCTGACCTAGGCTCACGATGCCATCCAGCGGAACGCGCTCGCCAGGGCGAATACGCACGGTCATGCCCACAGTGACTTCCTTGACTCCCATGCGCACCCAATTGCCATCGTCTTGACGCACTTCAGCTTGCTCCGGCGCGAGCGCCAGCAGGCTCTTGATGGCGCCGCGCGCCCGATCCACGGCGCGGGCCTCGATGGCTTCCGCAATCGCATATAGGGCCATCACCATCGCCGCTTCGGGCCACTGGCCGATCAGGAAAGCGCCGGTCACGGCCACGGTCATCAGGGCATTGATGTTCAAGCGGCCCTGCCGCAGTGCAGCCAGCCCCTTGCCGTAAACCGAGAAACCCGACAGCGCGATGGCCGCCGCGGCCAGCGCCATTCCCAGCGCCTTGACAGGTACGCTGTCTGGAAAGGCGAATGCCAAGCCCTCGGCCGCCACAGCCAACCCCAGGGCGCCCAGCGACTTGCCCCATGTCGTCCAGAAGCCCGTTGGCGAGGCAACCGCAGCAGCCGACGAGCCTGTGTCGCCAAGAGGTTCCGGCTTGAAGCCTGCCTTGCGGATTGCGTCTAGCGCCTGCTGCAAGACAGGATCATCGGCGGCAATGGCCAACTCGCGTTCGCCCAGATTGAATTGCAGGCTACGAATTCCCGCCATGCCGTCCAACGCCCGGCGGATTTCCGACTCCTCCGAGGCACAGTCCATATTCGCAATGCGGAAGCGCTGGACATTCTTCGCGCCGAGGGGTTCTGGCTTGAAACCCGCTTTGCGGATCGCTTCTAGGGCCTCGGGCAGCGCGTGGTCATCGGCGGCAATGGCAAGCTCTCGATCCCCCAGGTTGAATCGCAGGCTGCGAATCCCCGCCATGCCTTCCAGCGCCCGGCGGATTTCCGACTCCTCTGAGGCACAGTCCATGTTTTCTATGCGAAAGCGTTGCGGCCCAATAGTCGTTGCATCAGACGCTGTTGGCTCGGGCGCCACAGGCACTGTTGCACAGCCACTCCCGCAGCAGGCAGCGTCGGCGTGTTGGCGTTGGTGGGCAGAGTTCATGAAATTCTCCTTTTCAGTCAGATTGGAAACCCTGTACCCACTACAGAGTCAAGCGCCTACAATGAGCCTTGGAGAAAAACCCGCGACCGCTGAAGATGAACTCATGAAAATCGGCGAACTGGCTAAGGCCGCACATACCCAGGTAGAGACGATCCGGTACTACGAGCGTGAAGGCTTGCTACCCGAAACGGCCCGTACGGATGGCAACTACCGCATGTACGCAGAAGAACACGTTGACCGGCTGTCCTTCATCCGGCACTGCCGGGGGTTGGACATGACGCTGGATGAAATCCGGGTTCTGTTGCGCTTCAAGGATGCACCGCACGAGAACTGCGCCCAGGTGAACGACCTGCTCGACGAGCACATCGACCATGTGGCTACCCGCATCAAGGAATTGAAAGCGTTGGAACGACAGCTCAAGACCTTGCGGGAACGCTGCCGTGAATCCCAGCAGGCCAGCCAGTGCGGCATCTTGACCGAGCTGTCCTCAGCATCGCGCCATCTGCACGAACCGGCGACGCGCAGGGGCCATGTTCATGGGGCACATAGCCTCAAGTGACTAGCCCAAAGAAACCCCAAGCCGACGCCCGATTTCCCATGAGGTCGTTCCGCCACGCACTGTCGCCGCAAGCGGCTGCCCCAACCGCTGCTCGATCACTGGCCTCCACGGTACCAGGCTGAAGCCCATGCCGTCGTCCAGCATCGCATACCGACCGCTGGCGAGCATGAGGCTGCGGCGGTAGATGCCGGCCACGCGCTGGCCGTCGGCCACCGGGCGGTGCTCCAGGCCGGTTTCGGCGGCGATGTCCTTGGCGGCCTGCGCCAGCTCGCGGCTGCGCAGCGTGCCCAGCAGGTTTCGGGCGAGGATCACGCGCTGCCCGCGCCGCTCGGCCAGTCCCTGTTCGGCCAGGAAGTCGGCGCGCTGCTGCATCGCCTGCTTGGCCTCGCCGCCAAAGCCGAGGTCGCCCAGGCCCGAGCCGCCGCCGATCAGTTGCTGGTCGAGCCAGGTAGCCCCGATGACGCGGGCCTGCCGCTCGATGGGCAGGTGCGATTTCAGTTCCACGGCCACGCCGCCCAGGCGCTGCGCGTCGTACTGATGGCCACGCTCGGGCAGATCGTCCGGCACCTTCCATAGCCCTTCGGCCACGCGCTCCACGATGCCGGCGCGGCGCAGGGCTTCGAGTCGGCGGATGTGGGCCGCGACGACTTCCTGCGGATCACGGCCCGGCACGGCCTGACCCTGCGCGACGGCCAGGTGATGGTCGGTGCGGTATAGGCCGCCGCTCGCCAGTGCGGTGATGTTCTTGTCGGCTGCGCGCACGTCGGCCGATCCCTTCACCTCCACTACGGCGCCGGCCGGATAGTTCGCCAGTTCATCGTGTGCGTTGAGCGCGACGTAGTGGGCCTTGCCGTCCACGCCGTCGATGACCAGATAGCCCCGGTCGCGCAGCTCGTCGGCCAGCCCCTTCGCTGCCACGCGGCCGAGAATGGTTCGGCCACCTCCATCAGCATCTTGGCCCGGCTCGAACACCGCCAGCTCGCGCGGCTCGCCGCGCATGGCCCGCTGCATGGTGCGGATGATGTCGCCACGCTCGCCCAGGGCGCGCAGGGTCTTTTCGGCATCGGCATGGACAGCCCAGGTGCCCGGCTGCATCTCGTCAGCCAGGCCCAGGAGCTGCAAGCGTTGCAGGCGGCCGATCAGCAGCAAGCGCTGGCGTTGCAGTCGGGGTTCATTGAGCCGTTCGACATGCACCAGGCCATCATCGCCGGCCTCGCGCTTCAAGGTGCGATCCAGGCTCGTCCACCGCTCCTGATCCACCTCGCGTCGCAAGGTCTGCTGGATCTCCAGTTCGGTGCGCGGCCCCAGCCGTTCGGTCGCCAGTTCGGCGGCACGATGGCGGAACCCGTCGGCGATGTAGTCGCCCGCGATGATGAGGTCTTTGCCGGTGTCGTCGCGCCCGCGCACGACGATGTGCGTATGCGGGTTGTCGGTGTTCCAGTGGTTGACGGCTACCCAATCGAGGCCCGTGCCCAGGTCGGCTTCCATGCGGCCCATCAGGTGCCGCGTGTAGGTGCGCAGGTCTTCCAGCTCCGCGCCGTCCTCCGGCGAGAGGATGAAGCGGAAATGGTGCCGATCGTCGGCGCAGCGTTCCTTGAAGGCGTCGAGGTCGGCGGCATCGGTCAGCGGCCCGTAGGCTTGGCCCGGCTCGCCATCGCGGCCCACGCCGTCGCGCTCGATGTAGCGCAGGTGCTTGGCGAGTGATTGCGGGCTGGCCCGTTGCTGGTTGACCAGCAACGTCTTGATGGTCACGCGCCGCGACATAGGCGTGAGCTTCGCGCCTGCGAAGCGTGCCGCCGTATGCCCGCGCCCTAGTCGAGAGCCGGGCCGCTGGCCAGCGCGTGCGCTGCTGCCGCCGGCTGCGGGACGGCGCATCGACGACTTGCCACTGCTGGCCTTGCCTGCCTGCTTGAGCACCCTGGAGACGAAGCCCTGGCCCCGGTTCTTCGGGGCACTGGGTCGGATGCGGAAATCGTCATCGCGGCGGTCGGTCATGGCTGCGCTCCCTGCAAGCTCTGGCGTGTCCGGGCGTGCGAAGCACGCGGGCACGCCTGCATCGGCGCGGGCCTCGCGCCCCACGCGGCACGGCGGCGAAGCCGCTCCGTGCCGCGCCACCCCCACGTGCAGACAGGCTTTCGACGCGGCCCCGTGCCGCGTCCTTTTGTCTTGCCTTCCGCCTTTGCCCCTCGCTGGCGCTCAGGGCAGCGGCGGCCCGGCGGCGCTGCTGCGCGAGCAGCCTGCGCGCCGGCGAACGCAGACACGGCCGCAGGCCGGGCGCGTTCGAGGCAAGACGCCTGCACGTTGGACTGCCGCACCGGAGGCAGCGCGAAGTGCGGTGCGAATGCACCCGCACTGCACGCGCGACGACACGGGGACGAACAGCAGAACGACACGCCCGATGGCACGATGATGCGCAGCGAATCGGCGGCGATCATGGGCGTGACTCCAGCCAGACCGGACGTGCAACGCCGATCACGGCGGCGGCGCTGACCGGCCCGAAATACCGGCTGTCGAATGACGCCGGGTTAGTCGCACTGAGCAAAAACAGCTCGCCAGGCCGAAGGCGGCGGCACTGCGGCCAGGATGGCAGCGGCCGGCCCCAGCGATCGGCAGACAGCACGGCGGCCGAAGGCACGCCGTCGATGCGGACTTTGCCGTCAGCGATGCACACCTCCTGCGGCGCGACCGCGCCCACGCGCTTGAGCAACGGGATGCGCGTCGGTAGGTAGCCGCGCTGCGCAGCGAGCGCGGCGGCCTCTGCGGGCAGCGGCACCAGCACGATGCTGCCCACGGACAACGGACGTGGCAGCGAGCTGGTGCGATGGTCAAGTGGATCGACGCGATACCAACCGACCGCCACGCTGTCGGACGGGTTGTAGGTCAGGCGCGGCAGTGGATGCACGAAAGACGCCCAGGCCAGCGCAGCGAGGCCGCAGGCGGACAGGCCCGCCAGCACGAGGCGAGCGCGCAGGCGCGAGCGAGAACGCGGCGTTGTGCCGGCGGTGGAAACAGCGGTCATGGCAGCGCCCTCCCGACCAGCCAGGCGGCGTGCCGCTCGGCGCTGTATTCGGGCAACGGCAAGCGCGCAGCGAGCCGGTTGCCCAGCGTGCGCCAGTACGCGGGCGAGGCGGTAGCGGGCGCGATGCCCAGCGCCTCGATAGCGGCGATGCGTTCCAGCACGGCGCGCACCTGGTTGTCGCCCTCGACGTGCAGCAGCAGGCGTGCACTCGGCTGAACGCCGGGGATGCGCTGCGCCGCATCGAGCGGCGTGCAAGCCTGCATCACCATGAGCTGCCAGCGGATCGTGCCGTAGTCGTTGGCCTGCCAGCGAATGCGGCAGAACATGGCGCCCGGCAGGAACACGGCGCAGCGCCGCCAGCGGTCGAGCTGGTGCGTGCGCGCAGGTTCGCCGAAGCGCAGGTAGAGCTTGAAGCGCGGTTCGATGTAGGCCAGCGCCACGCGCGTCAGCGGCGCGCTGGCAGGCTGGCCGGAAGGTGCTGCGAGCGCAGCCGTGGCCGCGAAGGCAACAGGCGCGGGGGCAGACGAAGCGGATGCAGTCATGGCGTGTTCTCCCTGCGGTGTTCTGGAAACTCCCGCTCCAGCAGGCCGCGCAGCAGGTCGGCCACGGTCACGCCCTGCGTGAAGGCCGACACCTTGATGCGCGCCCGCATGGCGGGCGTGATGTCGAGCGTGAGGCGGGCCGTATAGAGGTCGCCCTTGCCCAGCGCATCGGCGTCGCCCTGGCGAATCCACGCCTCGGCGTGCGGATTCGCGGGCGGACGCGCGCCGATGCCGACGCGCTTTACCGTGCGTTTGCTGTTCGGTGGCGGCTTCGCAGTCATGTCGGCCACCGCAGCAGTTCGTCCACCAGCGCAGTGATTTCGCGCGCGGCGGCGCTGTCCGGTGCCGTCTCGCGTGCCAGCCGGCCAGCGGCCACGCTGTCGGCGAACACGATGCGTTGATGTACTTCCGCGCGCAGCGCAGGAAGCGGCTGCTCAGCCAGCGCGCCGCGTGCTTCGCGTCCGATGACGGTGGTACTGACGCGCCGGTTGATGACGAAGGCCGCGCGCAGCGTAGGCCGAAAGACTTGCGCCTCGCGGATCAGCGCCACCATCTCAGCGCTGGCCCACAGGTCGTAGGGGCTGGGCTGCACCGGGATCAGCACGCGCTCGGCCGCCAGCAGCGCGGAGCGTGCCAAGGCGGCGATGCGCGGCGGGCCGTCGATGACGACGTGATCGGCCCGCCTGGCGAGTTCTGGTGCCTCCTGGTGCAGGGTTTCGCGTGCGAGGCCCACGGCGCTGAACAGCCTTGGCAAACCTTGCTGGCTGCGGCGCTGCGTCCAGTCCAGCGCGGAGCTTTGGGGGTCGGCGTCCAGCAGCACGACATGCTGGCCGCGCATCGCCAGCTCGCCGGCGATGTGGGTGGCGAGCGTGGTCTTGCCCACGCCGCCTTTCTGATTGAGCAGCGCGACGATCATGGCGCAGCCCTCCTTGCTGGAAAACCTGCCTTTGATCGGCCTGCAAAACCGGCTTGCCGGTGGCAAAAATCACTGGCCCGCGCGTGCCGTTTGGTGGTTGTCCACCGAAACGCCGCACTGCTACTACTAATGTTAGGAATTAAGTTAGATAAGTTAAGAGAGGCCGAAACCCGCGCCAGCATTGGGTTTGCGGCCGATTTTGTTGCCTGATAGCACGAGGATTCGTTGCCTGATAGCACGATACTTCTGTTGCCTGATAGCACGAGCCCGTCCACAGGCTTTGCCGCAGTTATCCCCGTGCCGTGGGCGGCACGGGCCGAAACGTCAGCAGCGGCGCGGCAGCAGTGCTGAGGTATTCGATGCCCAGGCGATAGCCGGGCAAGGCTTGCCGAGCCACCAGCGCCCGCAGGTCGGCGGCGAAGTCGTAGTACCGCGCCACGCTGCCCGATTTGCGGTACAGGTGCTGGAAGTCGAATTGCCAGCCCCCCGGCTGTCGCCCACCGTGCTTTCGCACCAGCCGGTACAGCCACCGCTCGATGCCGCCCGTGAGCCGGAAATACGCTGGGTCGATGGTCAGCACCAGGGCGGCATCCATCACGCCGGCATAGAACCAGTCTGGCAGGATCAGCTCCAGCCCCAAGGGCGTGCCCTTGGCATCGGCCAGTTCCTTCCACTCGTTGATCCACGAGAAGCGGTGCAGCCGCCTTCCTGTGGTCTCCCGAATGGATGTGGCCACCGTGGTCGACTGCAGCCGATCCAGCGCGGCCTTGAGACGCTGGTAATCGCGCAGCGACGTACCGCGCCCGATGAAGCGCAGGATCTCGTAGGGTGTGGCCTGCATCAGCCGCGACGGGCGCAGGCCCGCGTCGCGCGCTTCCACAATCTGGCTCGCAGCCCAGATCAGGATGTCCGCATCCCAGATCGTGGCGATGCCGTGCTCCTGTGTACCCTCCACGCGGATCGTCACCCCACTGGCTTGGAAGTCGATAGGCGCTACGCGCCGCGACTTCGCCAGCGAGAAGAACGGAAAGGCCATCAAGTCCTGGCTGTCGCGCGGTGCCATGTCGCCCGGCAGGGCGCGGAACAGGTCGAGCTGTTCGCGCTCTGGCACGGGCCGCTGCCGGGACGGCAGCGCAGGGCTGGACATGGCGAAGGCCACCCGCTCGCCAACGATCAGCGCGCACGGCTGTCCGCCGAGTGCTGCTCGGCGTATTCGGGATCGGACGTAGTTTCGTAGCTGCGCTCGGCGGCCCAGGCATCGAGGTCGGCCACGGCGTACATGACGCGGCGGCCGAACTTGCGGAACTTGGGGCCGCCACCCAGCACGCGCTGCTTTTCCAGTGTGCGCGGCGACAGCCGCAGGTAGTCGGCAGCTTCGTCGTTGGTGAGATAACGCTGCGGTTGCGCGGTAGCGGTCGAGGTGGTTGCGGGAGCGGCGGCAGGCCGCAAGGGAGCGGGACGCATGGTGAGAACCTCCATAGCTTTCAAAGCTCCGGCCACACAGCGCAACCGGATGGAGGCAGTCTCAGAAAACGAAGCTCTCCTGCTCAGGGTCGTTTTGCGTGGCCTTCAAAACGACCCTTCTCAAGCGGAGCAAGCTGTGCTAGGCGGCGATAGCCGCCGCGCATCAGCGCATCGCCGCGCCGCGTCAGGCGGCGCACCTTGGAGCGCAGGCCGCCGTCGCTGTACCAACCAGCCGCGGCATCCACGCCGAACAAACCTTCGGCCACGTCGCGCAAGGACGCGCCCGTCAGGGCCGCGTCGAGCGCCTGCAAGGTGTGCAGTTCCAGCAAGGCCGAATGCGATGGCCGGGGCCGCGCATCGGCCAGCGCCGCACCGGGCGCATGGCCGCGTGCAGGTGCGGCAGAACCGCCGTGATGGGCATAGGCGACAGCCATGCCGTCCTCCAGGCCGGGCGCCAGCGCGAAGCGCAGGCACTGGCCGGGGCTGCGCGCGATCAGCGCCAGTCGCTTGCCGTCGTGGAGCAGGTGTTTGTGGCCGGGGATGTTCCAGAAGTCGAATGCGGCGGCGTCGGGCGGCGGATCAGCATCAGGGTAGAGCTGCACCACACCAGTGTGGCCGGGCAGCCAGGCCGGGTGCGCGTCACGCGCATCCAGCGCCGGGTCTTCCAGCAGGCGCAAGCCCCAGCGATGCCCAGCATCAGAGCGACGCGCACGGCGCAGCCAGTCGAGCCGGTAATCAGGATGGCGGCGCAGGTACTCCCAGGCCAGTGCGAGCGTGTCCAGCCCCAGGACGTAGAGGTAAGCGGCCGTGGGATACCAGTGCGCGAAATGGTGAGGGCTGACCATGACGAAAGCTCCTGTCGAACAGCAGGAACGTCGCCACGGCGGCGAACATGCGGGAGCCTCAAATCAAGGTGGAAATCCGGTTAAGCTGTAACTTCTGGTGTCAAGACCGATAGGCTCCGGCGAGTTGCGAAATCCGTCTGAATGCGACGGCCGCCTGACCCAAAAATGTCACGCGGCATAAAACACCGTGCCGCAAGCCGCGCGAAAGATCGTGACTGTTTCAGTCACAGATATTCGGGTTTGAAGCAGAGTGCGAATTCAGATCGAAAAGGTCTGGAGCAAGACCGAAATAGTCTGAATGCGCCCGGCTTGGCCGGAGCGCGAACGGTTCAATCAACGATGGAACCGTTCTCCTGGGCCAGCCGCAGGTATTCCGACAACGGGCGCACTGCCTGGAAATACAAATCCCGCATCACGGGCTGTTTGTTCGGGCCGACGATGGAGGCCAGGTCGGACAGCTTGATGCGGCCCAGCTCTGGCATACCAATGCCCACGTCCATGATGCCGGTCGCCGTATCGTCATCGGCAGGATCGAGCGAGGCCAGCAGCCAGATGGCGTGCGCGTCGGGGGTGAACAGCCGCACGACCGGCAACGGGTCGTGCGGTTCACCGGCGGCGGCCCGCCGCCCGTTCTCCAGCAGCGCGGCGCGCTGCGCATC
Organism: Pandoraea cepalis; assembly: GCF_902459665.1. GTDB lineage: Bacteria > Pseudomonadota > Gammaproteobacteria > Burkholderiales > Burkholderiaceae > Pandoraea > Pandoraea cepalis. The sequence continues at coordinate 12,709 of NZ_CABPSL010000030.1, forward strand.
GGTGACGAGGGGAGCGTTCATCGTGGTGCTCCTGTTCCAACATGGATTGCCGGTTTTGCGCTTCCGCGCCGAAGCACGGATGCGTGTTCCACCAAAGCCTTGGAAACACGAAAGCGCAAAAACAGAATTGTAGAAATCTGGAAAGGCACGTAGGCGGTTCTCCGGTTCTGTCGGAATCCGCAAAAGCGGATTTCCGTAAAAGCACGAATAAGGCCAGAGCCGCGAAAGAGTTAAAGATAACGTGGTTTTAATTGTGCTGCGACTTGACGCTTCTGTCCATGCAGAAGCGATCCATCCAGCGCGGCCGGCCAGCGGGCGCCACCACCTTCGATGCCGAACTGGCGCAAGCCTTCGGCGCGGCGGTGCGCGCGTTGCGGACGGAGCGCGGCATCGCGCAGGAGTCGCTGGCGCACCTCGCGGGCATCGAGCGTTCGCACATGGGCAAGGTCGAGCGTGGCGAGCACATGCCCACGCTGGCGATCATCTTCAAGATCGCCAGCGCACTCGAATGCAGCACGGCAGTGCTGATGAGCAAGGCCGAAGAACTGCTGGCGGTAGCCCAGGCATAGCCGCCGAAGCCCCGCCATCATGGCGGGGCGTGCCAGGCCGATCCGGTGCCAGCCGGTTCGGCGGTATCGAGGGGCGCCAAGCACCGCGCGGCGGGGATGGGCCTGGCGCCGATCCCTTGGAGGCAAGCGAAGCGCGCAGCGCCGCAGGCGCGAAGGCGGCAGGGATTGGAGCCGAATGGCCGTGACGGCGTAGTCGGCACGGGGCGGAGCCCGCAAAGCCCGGTGGTGCGCAGCACCGACCCGCCCCGCATGTACCTCTACCAATTCAAGCCATTGCTTGGTAGCCAGGCAAGACACATCCCGCACACTGCCAAGCCATTCTGCTTGCCGATACAGCGCAGCATTCGCAACACAGCGCCCCGCCGCGTGGGCGGGGCGCTGGCGGCCGTCAGGCCGCCTGGGGCTTGCTGCGCGACCAGATCAGGTCGTGCGTGCCGTCCTCGTCTTCGATCAGGCGGGCGTAGACCGTGGCCGGGAACGAAGGATCGTCGAGGGTCACGGAGATGTACTCCCGCCCGGCCTCGCTGGTCTTCTTCCACGCCGCGCCGATGTCGTGGCTGGCGGCCTGCAGGCGGAAGTCAGGGGCCTTCTCGTTGTCGCCCTTGTCGTTGGGCACCAGCTTGACCTTGACGTTGAGCGTCAGGGTGCGAAGCGTGCCGGTGAAGCCGTCTTTGTCTGCGGTGAAGGTGCCGATGTTGGCCATGATGGATCTCCTTTTGGTGGAACAAGGTTCGCGCCCATCGCGTCCTTGTTGTGATCCGGCCGGCGGGGGACGGGCGGGCTGCACCGCTTGCGGTCGCAACGCAGTGGAGAGCCGGGAGGCGAAAAGAATTTGTCCCGCGAGGAATCTGCGCAGCAGAGGGGAAATTGTTTTCGCTGGACGGTTGCAGCCAGGAAGCCCGAGGCGCAGCCGCGCCCCCGCCAGGATTCACAACAACACAAGGACGCTTTGGGCCGAACCGCACCGAAAGGAGACAGGGCCGGCTCGGCATTCCCGCACGAAGGCTGCACCGGCTCGCTCCCAGACGCGGGCCAGGTCAATACCCCAACGACGGGCGAGAACGCCCCTGCCGCACTTTGCGGCGCTGGTCTTGAGGCGTGGCGTGGAAGTTCCATGGCGATGCCGGGCGGGATGTCCGTGAGCCGTCCTTCATGACGTGATGGGCACGAACCGCCAGCGTTGAGGACGGCACGCATTCGCACAACCTGCCGCAGCAAGTCTCAGCGTGTTCGCCAACGTACCGTCCACTGCGGCGGGGCGCTGGCCAAGCCGATCCGGCTTCGCCGGTTCGGCAGCATTGAGGGGCGCCAAGCATCGCGCGGCGGGGATAGCCCGCTGGGCTTTCTCCTGGAGGCAAGCGCAGCGCGCAGCGCCGCAGGCGCGAAGGCGTGAGGGATTGACGCCGAATGGCCGTGACGGCGAAGTCGGCACGGGGCGCAGCCCGAAAGCCCGGCGGCGCATTGCGCCGACACGCCCAGCCCATTCAGTACGCCATCATGAACAGCCTACAGATGCGGCTTGAGCCAGAGCCACAACGCCACCCCCATCGCCAGCCACAGCATCAAGATCATCACGGCCCCGAATCGGCTCCTTGGCTTGGCCCCTTCTGTTCGCATCCATTCATCGGCCTGCACACGGCACTCCGCCAGCACCTCGGACGGCAACAGCTTCACGGTCAGCCAGATCAGCACGGGCAACAGAATCACATCGTCCAGATAGCCCAGCACCGGGATGAAGTCTGGAATTAGGTCGATGGGACTCAGGGCATAGGCCACCACGAACAACCCCAGCGCCTTGGCATACCAAGGCGTGCGGGGATGCTTGCCGGCAAACCACAGCGTCACGCCATCGCGTTTGATGCGCTTGGCCCAAGTCTTCATGGTGGTGCTGATACTCATGCCGGAAAGTGTGGCATAGCAGAAATAGCCGATTGACCCGATCGGCACATACTGGCATCGCGCACCACCGCGATGCCTGCAACGCCGCCGCCCGAGCCAGAGCGAGGGCGGCGGCGTGATGTTCCGGCTGTTCGGCTTCAACACCGCGCCCAGGACGGAACGGCCTGGGCGCGGTGCTGACGATGGTTATTCCTTCGTCTCGATGATCCACCACACGGCGCGAGCCAAGGCGCGACCCGTGATGGGATGAATGTCGGTGAGGTCAGCGCGGGCCGACCAGCCCGAGGGCGGGCGGTAGCCGCGCACGTCGCCATCGCCGTGCCAGCGGCGGGCGCGTGTTGTGCCGGGGGCGTAGATCGCCGCCATGCGCTGGCGGCTGCTGGTGATGCGGGTCATGGGGGCTTCTCCTTTCGGCGAAGCGCCCCGGTCGAAGCCGGGGCGCTTGCCTTCGGCGCGGGTCAAGCGGCCAGCGCCTCGGCGGTTTCATCCGCCATTGCCTCGGCATCCTCCGGGGCGTCCTGCTCCGGGCCTTCCTCCTGCGCGCTTTCCTGCACTGCCTGCTGCGGGCCTGCGGCCTTGAAGATGGCAGGCATCCAGCCCGTGCCATCGGCCAGCCGCTCGGCTTCGCTGGCAATGTCGGCCTTCTTGAGCTTACCCAGCCGGGTGACGGATTCCGGCGCGAACTCGCCCACGGCCTCCAGAATCACGGCCTTGGAAACATGCTTGAAGTAGCCTTCGGCGGTCGGCTGCCACCATGCGGCCATGTCGAGGCCCACGGCCTGCGCCAGTTCTTCGCCGGGCTGGTGCGGCGTGGCGCGAGGCGTCACCACGTCCACCGTGGAAGCCACGCACACGGCCAGCAGCTTGACCAGCTCGTCTTGCGGCTTCGTCAGCAGCACGGCGAACAATTCGGCGCTGTCGTCCGGCAAGGCTTCGCCCGCTACCTGTTGCAGTTCGCGCAGCGCCACGGCGGCAGGCGATCCCGGCCAGTCCGGGGCCATGCCTTCCAGCCGGTCTTGCACTTTCAGGCCGACGCCCAGCGGCAGAGAATCACGGCTGCGGCCGTAGCGGCTTTCCTGCAAGGCGGTCTGCACCATGCCATGCACCACAGCTGCCAGCGCAGCTTGCGGATGCCGTGCGACTTCGATTTGCAGCGCGGCGGTGCGGTGGGCGCTCAAGCGTTGCGCCAGCCGGTCGGACATGGCGGCGGTCTTGGGCTGCCTGTCGTCGTCTCCGTCCTCGCCCTCGTCATCGTTCGCGGCGTCCGGGTCGCTGAAACCCTGGCGCAGCTTTTCCAGCGTGCGCAGCGCCTTGGCTTCGGCCTCGCGCATCAGGCCGCGATGAATCACGGCCTCGCCGTTGCGGTCGATGGTGACGATGGCACCGGCTGCGGCCTTCACGTTCGCGCCGTAGTCCTGCAAGCCATCTTCCAGCGCCTGCAACTGTTCGCCCACGGCTTCGCCTTCCTCCTGCAAGGCGTCGGCGTCGGCCTTGTCCTCGTCGTCGGCGTCCAGCGCGGCATCCACGGCTTCGGCCAGTTGGTGCATCCGGGCTTGCAGCTTCTCGATGCGTGCGGCTTCGCGCTTGTTCGGCTCGCGCCGCTCTCTCGGCGCACGCTGGAAAGCGTGCAGGTCGGCATGGGTCACGCCCGGCGTGGCATCCACCCAGGCCCAACCCTCGGCGCGGACAGTGGCGGCGATGCCCGCCAGCTTGTCTTGCGCCAGCCGTTCCAGCAGCGCGGCATCGGTCAGATACACACCCGCATCATCTTCCGCGAACAGGTCACGGCGCACGCCACCGCCTGCGGCCTCGTAGCTGTCCAGCCCGACAAAGCGCACCAGCGGATGCCGGCAGGCGTCGATTTCCCTTTCGGTCAGGCGTTCGCGCAAGTGGGATGGGTGGCGCTGCCACTGCGGTGCATCGTAGAACGCGGCTTCCTGCGCGGCGTGGTCATCGGTGATGGCAAGGGCCATCAACTGATCGAGCGTGACGGCATCGGCCCGGTAGTCGGCCATCAGGCGCGGCGAGACATTCGCCAGCTTCAAACGGCGCTGCACCACCAGCGGCGTAACGGAGAAATCCGCCGCAATGTCCTCGATGGGTCGGCCTTCGGCCACCAGCGCCGCGAAGGCTTCAAACTGGTCTGCCGGGTGCATGGCTTCGCGCTGCACGTTCTCGGTGAGGCTGGCCGTGCGGGCCGTGCCATCGGCCACCAGCAGGCAAGGCACCTCCCAATCCTTGGCGATGCGGTGTTTCTTCGCCAGCAGCTTCAACGCGGCGAGGCGACGGCCACCGGCCACAACTTCGTAATGCTCGCCATCGGCGGATGCGATCACGATCAGGTTTTGCAGCAGACCCACACGCTGGATGGATGCGGCCAGTTCGGGAATGGACATGCGCGGGGTCTTGCGCACGTTGCGGCCAGCGGGGCGCAGCACCAGCCGCGACAGCGGAACCAGAATCAGGTTCTTGGTCGGGTCGGCAGCTTCCAGCGGAATAGCTGCGGCGGTATTGACGGCGCGGGCTTCGGTTTGGGTGATGGCGTTCATGGTGACTCTCCAATCGAGTGAAACAAGGGAATGGAGGGGAAGCCGCCCCTCCGGCGGGGGAACGGTTCAGGCTTTCAACTGGCGCAGGCCATCGGCCAACATCCAGAGGGCGCGATTCAGGCGCACATCGGAATCAATGCCCTGCACGGGTCGGGTCTGCTGGCGGCGTCCGTTGGCGCTGCGGCCATGCAATCCGCCCTTGGTCAAGTTCTCCTGCGTGCGGTTGAACACGCTCCACAGGTCGGGGCGTCGGTCATCAAACCGGCGCGGCATCAGGATTTGCGACTCCGTGATGGGCGCGGGCTTGTTGTCCGTGGGGTCGTACTTGAGGGCCAGCGCGGAACGGGCGAACACTTCGGCTTCGCCTTCATCCAGCGTGATAGCGCGCATGGCATCGCGGGATTCCTTCACCCGCTCGAAGCCGCTCAACACCTCGAAAGCGCCTTCGATGACGGAACCGGCCACGTCGCCCTTATGGGGTACGCGCACGTCCGCCACGGTGTCGCCGCACACAAGGCCATTGCTGCACACGAACCGGAACATTCCGGCCAGCATCTGATAGCTGCTGGTGCCATCATGGGAGTTCAGCAGCACGATTTCGTTAGCCTCCGCGCCGTTGATCTGGCTGGCATGGCGCAGGCGCAGCATGTGCTTGGTGTGCTCGCGCTTGCCTTCATCGCGCACGCGGGTCTGCGTCACCATGAAGGGTTGAAACCCCTCCTTGCGAAGCTCGGTCAGAACTGCCGCCGTGGGGATATAGGCGTACCGCTCGGAGCGGCTTTGGTGCGGGGCATCCGCGAAGATGGACGGGGCTACCCTGCGAATCTGGTCATCGGACAGCGGGCAGTCGCTGCGCAGCGAAGGGGAACGGGAAGCGAAACGGGATGCGAGTTGCATGTCTTTCTCCTGAACAAAAAGGCCGTTGAAGAAAACCGCACACCGGATTCCTAGATTCGGAGCCCAGCCTTTCGGCTGTTCGGTGCGGTCGGCACGAGGAACCCGGTTGGCCCTGTTGCCACCGTCTTTCCTGAGTTCATCGCCCGCGACGGAAGGGAGCCCGTGGACGGGGGCCGTCAAGGAAACCAGCGCAGGGTTGGTGCGGCCCGCAGGCGCAGCCGAGGACACGGCCCTGCGCGCCTTGACGGCACCAGGCCGCGGGCTACAGTCGCGGACAAGGTGATGAAGTCAGGGAAGACGGCTGGACATGGCAACGGCCATCCCTGTGTGCCGACCGCACGCAAGCGAAGCGCGCAGGCCCGAAGCTGGAAGCCGGGCCGGAGGCGTCAGCCGAGCGGAGCGAGGGAACGATGGAAGCCCGACAGGGGCGAAACCCCGCAGGGGGTTCGATGCGAAGCACGACAGCGCGCCCGGCCATCTCCCAGGTGGCCGGGGACGCCCAGCCTTCAAAGCCGAAGAAACAACAGAATCAGGACGAGCACACGCAAGGCATCGTGGATCTGCTGCGAATGCGGTCTGGCCGATCCGGCGCAGCCGGGTCGGCGGTCTTCGAGGGGCGCCAAGCCTGCGCGGCGGGGATAGCCCGCAGGGCTTTCCCCTGGAGTGCAAGCGCAGCGCGCAGCGCCGCAGGCGCGAAGGTATCGGCACCGGGCGCAGCAAGAAGAAAGGTGCGCCGCTCCCGAAGGAACGACGCACCGAAGGCAGCGCGGCGCGATCAGCTCGCCGCCGGCGCCGTCATCGACTGCAACTGCTCGATCACGCCAGGCTCAACGAACACGCAAGCCTGCTCGTCCGCGATCGGTACGTTGAACATCCGCGCGAACACCGTGCGCCGCAGATGGGCCAGTCGGCCCGTCCGATACGCCTGCTCGGGCTTCATGCGCCCGCCGGCCTGCGAACCGCTGCGCTGCGGATCGCATTCGACCAGCGCCACAAAGCCATCGTCGGCCAGCTTCTGATGCTTGGGGCACAGGCCCCAGCCGGTCGCCGTATGGCGCTCCATGCTCGCGCGCAGGCGCTTGTCCAGCAGGATGGCGCCGGTATCGAACGCCGTGCCGCAAACGAGGCAAACATGCTGTTCGAGTGAAACGTGTGATTTGTCGTTCATGACGGTCTCCGGTTGCACGGGCGGAATTGCCCGGAACCGTCGCCCTCACGGCGCAGCGCAAGCAGTCAAAGATCGAAGACGGCCGCCAGGCCGCAAGCGTGCCTGCACGCGCAGTCATTGACGGCGAGAACGCCGTGATACGGTGAAGGGACACAGCAAGACCGCTCCCTCAAACCACCCACGCACCCGGCTTTCGGCAAGCGGAGCGCGCAGGCCCGAGAGGGCCGGAGGCGTCAGGGATCAAAGCCGGATGGCCGCGATTCGGCACGAAGCGCGGGGCGCAGCCCGCGAGCCCGACGGCGGCACGCCGGGACGCCCGGTTATTGCTTGCGCTTCTTGGGAGGCACCGTCACGCGAGATTCGATCAGCCGCCGCGTGTTCTCCAGTTCCTTTTGCAGCACCTCGGCATCCGGCAGCACCATCTTGTAGTTCGCCGCCATCACCTTGTTGGGCAAGCCTTCCAGCGCGTACCGCGCCAAGGCGTGCCCCTTGTCGGCGCAGAGAATCAGGCCCACGGGCGGATTTTCCTCGGGGAACGTCCAGTGTTCCTTCGCATAGTTGCAATACAAGTGCATCTGGCCCACATCAGCATGGGTCAAAGCACCGAGCTTCAAGTCGATGATGACCAGGCAGCGCAAGCGCCGATGGAAAAACAGCAGATCGACGCGATACCACGTCTGGTCGATGCGCAAGCGGCGCTGCCGCCCGACGAAGGTGAAGCCGTCGCCCAACTCCAGCAGGAAATCTTCCAGCCGTCGAATCAAGGCTTGTTCGAGATCGGATTCCGAATACTCGTCCTTGAGATCAAGGAACTCCAGCACGAGCGGGTCTTTGATCGCATCATCGACCGTCACGGCATCATCCGGCTTCGGCACGGCGCTCTTGACCAGCATCGCCGCCTTGTTCTTCGACAGCGCCGTGCGCTCGTAGAACTGGCTGCCGATCTGCCGGTCGAGCTGGCGCACGCTCCAGCCGCCGCGCAGGGCTTCGGCTTCGTAGAACTGGCGCGCGTGGTCGTCCTTGACCATCAGCAGCCGCACATAGGCCGACCACGGCAAGGGGAAGACATGGGCCAGTTCGTCCAGCCGCCCAGGGCGGCCCTGCGCCAGCAGGAAATGCCCTTGCGACGGCGCTAGAGAAGATTCGCTAGACACTGTCTGGCGAATTGGCCGGGTCAGGAAGAACGACCGCATCTGCTGCAAGTTCGGGCGGCTGAACCCACGCCCGAACTGCGCAGTCAAGTCGGCAGACAGCCGTTCGATCAACTGCTCGCCGTACCCTGCGCGGCGCTTGCCCTGCTGCTCGGCCTCCACGATGCGGCGGCCGATTTCCCAATAGCTGGCCGTCATCAGCGCATTGACGCTGCGCGCTGTTGCACGGCGTGCAGCGTCAAGCAGTTCTACGATGCCGCCGTGGATGCCGGCGTAGCCGGCAGGCAAGGCGGCAGCCTTGGCCGCCACTGCGGGCGATTTTGTGCTGTTCATGCTGTCGCCTCCGCAGGCTGGCGCGCACCCGTGATGGCCTGCCGCCGGCTGGCCACCAGCTCGGCCGCATCGCGCACTGGCTTGTCCTCGGTGTGGACATAGTGCATGAACATCGCCACGGTCTTGTGGCCTGTCAGCTTCATGCCCACCTTGGTCGGCACGCCCGAATTGGCAATGTCGGTCGTCGATCGGTGGCGGATACCGTGTGTGCCGACATGAGCCACGCCCGTGGCCTTGAGCACCCGGCACCAGCCACCGTAGTGCTCGCCAAAGGTCAAATGCTTGTCCGGGTCGTTGGGCGACGGCAGGACGTAAGGGCAGCCTTCCCGGCGTGGTGCCGTCGCAAGCAGCCGATAGGCTTCCGCGCTCATGGGCTTGGAGAGGCCACCGGTCTTGCTGTCCGGCCACACCACGCGCCGGTTCTCCAAATCAACCCACTTCCATTCGAGGGTGCAGATTTCGGAGCGGCGGCCCGCGAACTCGAATTGCAGGCGAATCGCCAGCGGAATGACGTAGTTCTCCAGTCCTTCCGCCTCCAATTTCTCCAGATGGCGGAAGATCAGCGCCAGTTCGTCGTCCACGATGAGCCGGGTTTCCTTGCCGGGCGGGAACATCGGAACGTGGCGGCACGGGTTCGTGCCGTCGGGGCGGTAGCCCCACACCTCGGCCAGGTTGAACATCTTGCGCAGCACGCCGAATGTGTTGTTCGCCTCGGCGGGTTTGTAGGCCAACTTCTCCATCAGCCCGGCAACGTCAGGCCGCTTCACGTCCTGCACCTTCTTGCGCCCGAGCAGCGGAACAATGCAGCGATCAATAACGGCCTGGTAGCCGCGCCGCGTGCTGGGCTTGTTGCGCTTCTTGGAGTAGTCCTCCATGAACTTCTGGCACAGCGCCTCCACCGTGGGCGCCTTGCGCGCCTCGGCCTTGGCGCCGCCGGGATCGCCGCCCCGGCGAACTTCAGCCAGCCAGTCCTGCGCCATGACGCGGGCCTGCTCGACGGTCAGTTCCCCGAACAGGCCCAAGGCAGGTTTGCGACGCTCGCCCGCGTTCGTGCGGTACTGGAGCATGAATACCCGGCGGCCCGCCGGGGTAATCTTGCACAGGAAGCCGGGCACCACGGTGTCCCGCAGTTCGATGTCCTGCGCCTGGGGTTGCGCCGTCTCCACGGCGGTCTTGGTGAGCTTGATCTTGGCCACGATGACTCCTCGGAAAGACCCGGTTTCCAAGAGCCACATAGGGGCCGCGAGAGCGGAAGCCGGGTCAGGTTTCGGAAAGCACCGGCATATGATGGACGCGCGTAAGTTATTGATAAACCTGCTGTATCGGGCTTCAGCGCAGTCCAGCGAAATGTCGGGCTGGGGTCATCGTCAAACAAAAAAACCCTCCGATAATAGGAGGGTCGACGCATTGCCCGATTAGTTGCTCTGTTCAGAGCCACATCTGCTTTCGCGATCCACCTTGCCCGGGAAGGCAGGTTGGCTTGGGCGTCGACCCAATTCAAGATGAGCCCAGATTCAATCATGCTTGCGTCATTTTTGTCAAGCGTTGCATCATGGTCGTCGCGAGCGGTGCTGTCGTCGGCAGTAGCCGCCGACGCTCAAGGTGCCACCGATCGAGAAGTCGGCCCAAATCCCGAGGTTCCCGGCCGTGTATCGCGTCAGTGCGAGTTGGTCGGGGTGATGGACGGAGAAGGGCTCGATTCCCATCAGTCGTCCGAACGAATGTCCCGGATTTCGAACGGGTTAGCAATGTTTCGGCTGATTGTCCGCGAGTGGTGCACACCGGAACCGAACCCGCGTCCACCTTCCGAGACGGAGAGGAGGGCGTTGCTATTTTGTTCCTGGTTTAAATCATTCGGCCGTTTTCGCGGACATCCGCCAGATCAGGAGGACAACAAGAAGCGATGGGTTCTACAGGGGCAACTGGTAGCCATTGGCCATCGGAGTCCTCGGGCAGGATGACAACAGGAGCAGGCAATGCAATCGGATTGAAAAGGTAAGGTGATTGCATTGCCATGCGGGAAATCCATCCCTTTTGACCGGAGAGCGCCATGGCGGCCACCCTCGAAGTCGAATCCACGCTGACCGACCGCTACCAGACCACGGTGCCGGAAACCGTGCGCCGCGCTCTCCAACTGGGCAAGCGCGACAAGATCCACTACACCATTAGCCCTGGCGGCGAGGTCGTTTTGACGCGCGCCGAGCCCTCCGAGGAAGACGACCCGGTGCTCGGCAAGTTCCTCGGCTTCCTGGCTCGCGACATCGCCAGCCAGCCTGAGCGACTCCAGGTCGTCGATGTCAGTTTTGTGCGGCGCCTCCAATCGCTGGCCGGCTGCATCGAAGTCGATCTCGATGCCCCATTGTCGGCGGACGATGAATGAGCTTGAGCAAGGCAGCGCCCTTGGTCATTCAAGCCTGGACAATCTTTGCTCACCCGCTATTCCTGACTCAGCTTGATGCTCTTCCCCGGCAGGTCAAGGCCTTCAAGCAAAAGAACCCAGTCGGGTACGTAAAGAAGAACGCTAGCAAGCGACTGGCTGCGATAACAAAGTTGGCGTTCGACGTCATCCCGAAAGACCCGCCACGGCCGGAATGCCGGCAGGGCAACACCCTCAGCGGCGACCACAAGCACTGGTTCAGGGCCAAGTTCTTTCAGCAGTACCAACTCTTCTTCCGCTACCACGCACCGAGCAAGGTGATCGTGTTCGCTTGGGTCAACGACGAGGACACCAAGCGCGCCTATGAGAGCATTAACGATGCCTGCCGGGTGTTCCGCAAAATGCTGGAGAGTGGTCATCCTCCGGATGACTGGCACCAATTGCTGGCCGAGGCCCGCGCCGAGGGGCAGCGCCTCCGCGGGCATCACGCCGTAAGGCTTGGCTTTGGTGGCGAACAGCGTTGTCATGGAGAAGAAAAAAATGCACTACCCTGTGATGACCGAAAAGCACCTCGCCGACCGCTGGCAGGTCAGCATCAAGACGCTGCGACGCTGGCGGCTCGATAACGAAGGGCCGGTCTGGCATAAGCTGTTCCGCCACATCCGCTACCACGAAGCCGACATCTTGGAATTGGAGCGCAGCAGTGCACAGCACCTGATGGCGCTGCTCGGGATCAACCGGGAATTCAAATCCGCCGAGCCGGATGCGATCCTGGGTCAAGGCCTTGATGCCGAGGCCGCAAATCACTACCGCACGGCGAAGGAAATCGCCGAGGCAGCATCGCTGCCAAACCATCTGTTCTGGGATCGGGCCGAACGCAACAGCAAGCGCCTGCCGCACCTGATGCTGGTCAGAACGGAAACCGGCGCTTTTCGCTGGAAGCGATTCTGGAGCGGGAGATGGCCAACAGTGTGCTTGGCAACGCCGCTGCGGCAGCCGTCGAGGAAGTCGAGAGTTCGGTAGCACTTTCAGCACCGGCCAAGCGCTGGTACGAAATCGTCAGGGAACAGGACGGAGAACGTTTCGATTCCGCACCCTAGCCTGAGCAGATGCCCCTGCTTTTGGCCAAAAGTCCACTGGTTCGGCCATTTGTCCCCGAGGGTGCTTTCCGGAGCCGAACCTGCGTCCGTCATCTCATCTTATGCAGGTGGTAACGCCTTGCCCTTGAGTCCGTCGATTCGACGATTGGGCGACGTTGCCGAATCGTCATCGTGCCTGAGATGCCATTCGAACCAAGCGCCTCCACGCGCGCATTCCAATTTCGCTGGCGTCGCCGTGATTGACTCCGAATCGTCCGCGGGAAACAATGTGCGCTACATTTTTTGATTAGGTTGTCATGCCATGCCCGGTAACGATCAAGCCCCTGAGGTAAATTGGAAGCACCTCCAGGAGTTCGCGCAGGCGCGGTCTCCGGAGTCTCGACAAATCGCGTTGACGGCGTTGATCTCTGGAAAATTCCTACCGAAGTTCGCCGATGCACCGGAAATTCTCGAGGGCAAACGTCTCACGCTTATCGATGCGGTGTCGCAAGAAACGCCGCGTCTTCGCCTGTTGGCCATCGCCGAAATCATGCGCCTAGGTCAGGTCGTCAAGCGCTGGCAGCCGGAAATCATGGCCGCTCTGGAACCGGCGTTCGTGTCCGAACTGCCGCCGATGAGCCTGCTCGACGAGGCGGACGATCGCCTGAACCTCGCGCGCGCCTTGTCGCATTTCCAGCGCGAATGGCTCGTGGATTATCTGGCGACATCGATCGTCGAGGAGGAGCAGGGCGAAAAAGCGCGCGCCGAACTCATGGCGGCACTTTTGGTTCGCAGCGAAACGCTGGCCGCCGCGATCGCGAAACTCGCTGCGCGCTTCAAGACGCTGCGGCCCTCGACCGATTCTCCCGCGAATACCGTGGCGCGCCGGCTCACGCGGACGTTGAGCGCCTTGCGCGCCTGTCTGCCGGAACTCGATATCGAGGCCGGCACGGAAATCGGCGTTGCGCTGAATGCCGTTGTGGAAGACGCGTTCTCCGCATCGGGCCGGCCGGACGACGAGAAAGCGAAGATCGAACTGGTCCGCGAGACGCTTTTGGTGCTGCACGACATCGTACGCACGCGGTTCTCCGTGGTGGCGGACGCAACCACGTATCGGGTAGTGACGTTGGCCAAGCGTTTCTGGCGTTCCAGCAGTTGGCCGGACGATCTGGCCGGCGCGCTTGGCAAACTGATCACGGACGTCTCCGAAGCGCTGATCCTGCTCGGCCGCCAGGGGCGGCGCGATCAGTCACTTCTCGATCAACTCGACATTCTGTGCAAATACCCGGAGCGCGCCCGAGCGATATCTAGGTCACTGGCTGCTCGGCATATCGAGCTCGACGAATCCGTGCGCAAATGGCTTTCACGCGAGCGGGACACGGATTCTACGCTCTCCAGTTATGCCGCCGAAGAAATTGTGGCAAGCAACGCGAACGCGAGCGCGAGCATAGGACTGGCGCTGCAAACCGTGCGCGAGGCGCGAGCGATGGCGGCCGGTCTGCGCGAGCCGCTTCTGTCGGGCCTGGAGATCTATGAGCCGAATCTGACGGGCGCCACGCGGGCGCTGCTCGACACGGTGAACGCGTCAGCCGTGGAAATTGAACAGGTGGCCAGGTTGCGCGGGATCAGCCTGTACGGGAATCGAGGTGAGGAAATCGATGTCGCGCCGAAATTTTTTGAGATCGTCGGCGCGACGCCGCGAAGCCGAATGACGGTGAAGCAGCCTGCCATCGTTCGGATTCGCGAAAACGGGGATATCAGGGAAGTGATCCTGAAAGGACTTGTCGAATAAGACCTGTCTGTCAGGACGTGTCGAAAACGAATGTGTGTATGCGTGACGGAGACCAGAAAAAATGGACGAAAAGATTGCGTATTACTTGATTTCGAGTTTGATCGACCGCGTCGAGCACGGCCCGGTCGGCTCCGTCTCGGACGTGGAGAAAGAAGCGTTAAAGGTCGCACTTCGCGTCCTGACGGCGTATTCATCCACTTCCGCAGAAGTTGCGAAGGTGGCATCTGCCGATGTCGCCAGAGTGGTTAAGCAAGCCGAGGAGGCCGTAGCGGACGAACTGAACGACGAGCCAGAGGTTATCGAACCCGAGGCAATCGAGTCGTCGGCAGGGGCGAACCTATCGATCGAGCCGCCGGAACTCGACGAGCCGGAGACCGTAGAACTTGTGCTCGATGCCTTGCATGTCGGCGCACCGAGCGACCCCGGGTATCTGCTGTGTCTGGACTTCGGCACGGCCTCATCGAAGGCATGCGCCACGAACGGACGCAGGCACTTCGGACTGGAATTGGGACGAGCAGTGGGCAGCGAGGGATTCACGCTGCCCTCATCGATCTTCGTCGACGACGGCAAAGTCTATTTCGGCTTCGAAGCGATCGACCGTAGCGAGAGCATGGTGGACGCCGGTCGCCAGCGACTCGATTCGATCAAGAGCTGGCTTAGCTTCGCGGACCAAGTCAATATCGACACCCTGGTTCTTTCGGAGGCACTCAATCCCGGTCCCACCAGGTTGACGCAAGGTGACTTTCTGCGTATCTATCTGGCGTATTTCACGGACATTGCTACGACGCAACTCACAATCCTGCCAGTTGGAGGCGCCCCGCTCGGACGCTTCATGAAGCGCCGCTATGCGCGTCCCTGCGGCCGCGATGCACAACAAGCAGCCTGGGTCGACACGCTGATGGGACGCCTGTTGTCCGAGGCACAGATCCTTGCCGACACATTTCACGGGCAGTGGGAGGGCGGCATCGATATCCGGCGCCTTAAGGCGGCTGTCGATGAGGTCAGAAAGCTGGAGCACCGTCCGGAGTTTCTCATCGGCGACGGCGTGCCGGAACCGGTCGCCGTCGCGGCGGCGGCGGTCGAGAGCAGCGAGAATCGCATTGACGCGTACATGGTCGTCGATGCGGGCGCTGGCACCACCGACTTCGGCTTGTTTCTAGCGCTTCGTAACCAGGATATGGATGAGCCGAAGGTCATCCAGGTCGCGCCATCGATCAAAGGATCGGGTCAGGCAGGAGACAAGATCGACCAGTGTTTGCAGGCGTTCATCGGGCAGCGGGAAGGATTCGATCCCAAGAGCACGCACGGCGCGATGATCGAAGCGGACTTGCGCCGGCGCATTCGCGTTCTCAAGGAGCTTTTGTTTACGGCGGGAACCCTCGAGTACACGCTGGCTGACCGAACCGTCGGTTCCTTTACGCGCGAAGAGTTCTGCAATGATCGTCGGGTACAGTTGTTCGCCCAGTTGCTGCAGAAGGGCTTCGTCGACGCATTGAGCGACGTGAACGAAAGCTATCTCGACTACCTGGCCCGTGATCCGGTGAAGCTACAGGTCATTCTCACCGGAGGTAGTTCGCGCTTGCCGATGATCCGGGATCTCGCACACGGTGTGATCGAGGTGAAGGGCAGGAAAATCTCGCGCGTTCCGGTTGAGGCCATGCCCGACTGGATGGAACATGCGACCGAGGCAATGAGAAGCGTCTATCCACAACTGGCGGTTGCCATCGGCGGGGCCGAGGAACACTTGCCCTCCACGGATTTTGCGCCGGAGGAATGGTTCCGCAAGACACATAGCTCAGTCGTCGCTACACGAGACCAGATCTCGGGCATGTGAGACACAATAGTAAAGCGATCGTCGAAAAAAAAGCGGCCCTTCCACGGAAGCGCCGTTTTTTTTTCCAGCGATGTGGTGTGCCAGTGGCCCAGCGACGCTAGCGCGCCGCGCCTCCCGCCTATGTTGTTCACCGTACGAAATTGCCACAGGCGAATCGGTGTGTCGTCGGATTGGGTGTGCTTCCTGATGTCGACCAACTTCCAAGTCACAAACGGCTCGCGGATGTTTTTCTACTGCGCGTCGTCGGCGTCGAGCCGAAATGCCCAGCTCATATGCGGCAATCCGAATTCGCGCGTGAGGTGGTCACCCTCATGACCTCAATCTCAAGATCGCGCTCAGCCACCGTTTTCTTTAACCGCGCGTTCTCGACGTCAAGCGTCTTGAGTCGCTTGACGTCATCGCTGACCATCTCGCCGAGCCGTTAGCGCCAGGCGTAAATCGACGCTTCGCACGCGCCATTGCGCTTGGCCACCTCGGGGTTCGTATCTCGATTTGCTTCGCGCAGAATTTGTGACCTGACTGCTTTTTTCGTACCACTGGGGTCTCGAGATTTATGGCCCCGTGATCTGCTCGGCTATTTCGGGCCAGTTTGAATGATAGTTTTCCGGCGCCTTGATCTGCTTGGCTATTTCGGGCCAGTTTGAATGTTAGTTTTCCGGCGCCTTGAGCCTGAACGGCTCCTTCAAATGCCCGCCTGTAAAGCAAATTCCGCAGGCGGGATATTGCCCAGAGCCATGTGAGGCCGACTCTCATTGTCGTCAATCCGCCACGCCTCGATGGTCGTCTGGGCATGCTCAATCGAGTCGAACCAATGTGTATTCAGACATTCGTCGCGCAACGAGCCGTTAAATGACTCCGCATAGGCGTTGTCCGTCGGCTTCCGGCCCATTGTCCGACCGAAGATAACGGGGCGCTCCGTGCACGCTGATCAACCTACTTACCACTTCAATGACTCGGCGTGAGCGAATCTATCCCGCACATCGATCGCCAGGCATCCCTCGCGACGAACGCCTTATCCGGGGGGGTATTGCGGCCGGCTCTATCTTGTGAGATTCATTTATCCAAGTGTCACATGTGGATGTGCTGGCCCTGTGGGGCATTGCTGACCCGGGTTGCGCGAAATCAGCGACCGTCGGCAGCATACGTGCATATTGTCGATATGCACGATTGACAAATGTGAGCCGTGTGATTACAGTTGCCATATCGATGATATGCACGATATGGTCATGAACAAAATCACATCTCAGCTTGCAACCGGTTTTCTTTCCCCGCCGCCGATAGAAATTCTAAGGCAAGACCTTGTAGAAATGTATCTATTCCAGCTTGGCAATCTGGCCTGGATGGTTGGGGAGCAGCCGGTGCATCGGGTGCTTCAGCGCACACCGCGCACCGCCGTCTTGAGCCTTGGGGGCGATGCAGCGGAAATCGGCCTGACCTACGACGATATTCGCGGAACGGACCTCGCCGTGGAGATGGAGCGCCTCTACCACTATGCCTACTTTGGCAGGCTCGACGAAAGCGCCGAATTCATGGGGGAGGAAAGCATATACAACTGGCTGGCAGCGATTCTCTTCGACATCCTGCAAAGTCAGACCGCGGCATTCTGGTCTAACGAGTACCGACGCAAGACGCTGGAGTCGGCGCAACGGTGTGTGCTCGTCGCCGAGTTGGCCAATGCGCGAAATATTCTGGAGGGCGGTGAGTCGTTTTTTCACTTCAGCCGAGCGAACACCAAAGACGAGGCGGCGTTTGACGATCGCTTGACCGTGCGGCAACTTGCGCTGCTAGCAGGCATGGAAGAGATGAGCATTCGTGCGGCAGCAAATCCGAAGCGCGCGAATGCGCTGATAGCTATCCAAGAAGACGGCCGTACCCGATTTGAACTGGATGTCGCCAAAGAATGGCTGCTCTCTAAAGAGCGATATATCCCCATCACGCGCTATCAGAGCGACGGCGACGTTGACTTGGCCAAGCGCCGCTTCGCGGATCCCGAAGAGTTGTGGGGGATGATGAATGCCCGGCTGCAATTTCTTAGCCGCAGCGAGGATGGAAGCGAGCTTGTCGCCAGGATCGGGGACCTAGGGCTTTCCTTAGTAGCTGCCGGTAACGGCGGACAGTCGTTCGCGGTCGAGGAAGCGCAGATGCGCGATTCAAACACCATGAAGGCGCTCGCAAACGTGCTGCGCCTGCCTGGAGAATTACTGGTGCTTCGCATGCGTGAAGCTCGCGCGCGCGCGGAACTTTCCGCTGTGGAACAAGGCCTGCGCGACATCCAAATGGAATAACGGGGTCGACCAGCGAGACCGTGAATTAGAACAAGAGGTCTTCGTGATGATCACCATCCATGCGAGCACGAGAATGCAGTAGCGGGGAATTCCCCCTGCAATCGCCCAATGGCTAATTGAGTATGGCGCGACCGACCGCAACGGGAGCGCCTGCCGATGGTACTTCAGCACGGCCGCTAGAACACGCATGTGTCGGAACCTGGGCGTGCAGGTCGTCGATCGACTTGGCAGCTTGACGAATTGCTACCTGATCGAGGACCAACAGGGTGATGTTGTCACCGTTGCAGACCGCTTGCATCGGTCGACGACGCGGTAATAAAAAGTAGATGTCCCATGATAGGAAAATCAAAATGCTACTACTCAAAGCACTTATTTATAAGCCACTTGATGAATTACAAATATGTTTGTCCCTTTGCAATAATGTTTGTCCTTTGACAAATATGTTTGTCCCATCCCGGCGGGAACCCGCGGAGACCTGAAGCGGTACTATTGAGATGGAATCAAGCATGGCGCCGCGTCCGGCAAAACCATTAAAGACGTTCGATTCAAATTTTGCCGGGACCTCCGCGCAAGACTATTCGGACAGCAAGTCCCTCGGGCCCTTAACGCTTTGTTCCCCGGCAATCCCGGGGGAAAGCTTCGTTTCGCAAGTCGCGCGTTATCACGTCGCCAGCGGTAATCCTACGACGCGTGATACTTACATGGAACTGTTCCAACGCGGCCCGTTTCGTCTCACCTCTTGGGTATCACCGTTCATGAGCGCGCTGGCCGGCCGCTTTGAGGGAGACATGGTTGACGGGATGCGCCAGTTTTTGCGTGACTGTACTTTATTTCCCCTGTTCGCGATGTTTTCGGGAGCACGGCTGTCTGCTGCCAACGAACGTGCGAGTATTGAGCGAGCTCTGCGTACGCTTCCACAACGGATGGTCGCCGAATCTGGGTGGACCCGTTTGTGTCCAGCTTGTCTGAGCGAGGACGAAGCCGACTACGGCACTCCAGCCATTCGAAGCGCACATCAAATCCCTGGCATCTCGCGTTGCTTCCGCCACGGAACGGCTTTGTTAGATCGATGCCTTAAGTGCCGGTGTCCGTTCGAGCGCGTCAATGATTTGGTCTTAGTACCGTGGTTCGGGTGTTCGGCATGTAAAGCAAAACTGGTAGTCGAAACGTCCACGGGTGTTCAATCGCCCGATGAGACTAGGCATGCCGATTTCGCAATCTTCACATCGAAGCTTCTCGCATCAAACAGTCCCGAATTAACGCGAGAAGGTTTAGTAGCATTGTATAAAAGTGGCTTCGACAATTTGGGTATGGTCCATAAAGGTCGCGTTGATCGAACCGCGGTCACCCGTGAATTGATCTCACACTTTGGAGACTCATTTGTCACGCATGTCGACCCGGCGTACCGCAGCGAGCGTCTGTCTGGATGGTTTCAGACATTGACTCCGGGGTCAACATGGGAAGCCCCACTGGGCCGGCACTTGCTTTTGTCGTATTTCATTTACGAAGATGCAGATCGGTTTCTCGCCCAATATCACAAGTTCGTAAGCAGTTCGATTCCCTCGATTTCTCCCAGGGTCCGTCGGCGACTCGATAGCTCTGTGGCCAAAGACATGCGCGAAGATTTGATGTCGCAGATACAAATGGCGGCCAGCCAAATTCCTCAGTGTAGTCTGGACCACTTATGGCAACTGCACTACGGCATTATGAAGCGCCTTCTTCGCCAGGATGCAGAGGCGCTCGTGAAACTTGAAAAGCACCTTGCTAAACAGATCAAGCGTGAGGCCACGCGAGCCGAATATTCGATCCCGGGAACTCATCCTGATGACACATTCTGGGCTCAAAGGCTCCGGCAAATGGTGAGCAAGATATACGAGTCCCAAGAGCGGCCTAGGAGAGCTAGTCGAAACCAGCTACTAATCCTGATCGGCTGGAAAAAGGGGAAGTGTCTCGCAGATACTAAAGATTTCCCGGAATTTGAACGCGAATTGGAAGCTTGGACAGAGACTGCTTGGCATTTTTACCTGCGCAGACTGCTTTGGACGTTAGCGCAGCCCGGTGCCCGTACATCGCATATAAAGCGGTCGGTCATCAACGCAGGCATCGAATGGCATCGCGGGGTGGCACTGGGGGAGTTTTGCAGTAAGCAGCAGCTACCGGACGATTTCAGCGTGTCGAAGATACTCGCGACGATCCGTGCATGGGGGATCGACCCGCAATGGATCGGGCCATCGCCAGAGCGTGTCTTTGCAAACGCTGGGCGCGACTATAAGCGTCGACGCCCAGCCACTGCTTAACTGTTCTGGATCGCGGTACAGCACAAGCGTTGCCATGCGTTTTGCATGTGTGATGCCACTGCGGCTCGGTCTTTCTAACCGGGATATGACTCTGCCTCCCATGACGTAACCTGCGCAAGTGATTCTGGACGGACTGGAGCACCAATTCCATGTTTCTTCAGCAATTTCGACAAGGGCGGACACTCAGCTTCGTCGCGCAGTTTTGCACTTTCTTTGCTATTAAACGCAAGCGTGTTCTCGCCGTCGTCCTGTCACCCACGACCTTTCCCCAAAGCCAGAACAGAATCATGAACATCACGCCGAAACCCATACCCCACCCGCCCAATCCACTACCGTAGCCCATCATGTCGCCCCCCCCCAGATCCCAGATTTTCGGCGTTCCAACATGGACTTGCGGTTGGCCCCTTCACCGTTTCCTGACCCGCGCGTGCCAACACGCAACGGTAAGGCGCTCGGGTCGCCCTCGCGTCCGCGGATCGAACGCCGACGATCGTCCGCTTTTCATGAAACGCTGTGATCGGCGCCGCCGCGAAGGCGGCGGGCGTGTCCTCCCCGTTCATGCTTCTCCCCTTGCAAGGGTTTCTCGCATCCGCACTGCCGCGATTGCGCCGGACAGGAAGGTCAAGGCCGCGACCAGCCACATGGCTGCGGCGACACCGAACAAATCAGCAGTGAAGCCCGCGAGCAACGCGCCGACCGCATAGCCAAGGTCACGCCAGAGCCGATAGACACCTACCGCGGAAGCGCGCCAGGCCGGGTCGGCTACGTCACCGATGGCGGCAAGCAGGGTCGGATAAACCATTGCCGTCCCGATGCCGAGCGACACTGCACCCAGCCCGAAGACCAGGTACCGGGCGGTCAGCGCGATGGTGGCGATGCCCATGGCTTGGAGCCACATTCCGTATACGATCAGCCATTTTCGCCCGATCTGGTCGGACAACGCGCCCGTAAAAATCTGCGTGATGCCCCAGACCGCCGGATAGACCGCAGCAAGTATGCCAATTTGCGCCAGCGACATGCCAGCCGCAGCGAAGACCAGCGGAAACAAGCCCCAGGCCATGCCGTCGTTCAGGTTGTTGACAAGCCCTGCCTGACTGACGCTCGAGAGATTGCGATCCGTGAGGGAGGTGCGGCGGAAGATTTCGCCTTGTGTGAGTCTCGTCTCGCCAGCCATGGCGCGATGATGCGCACGTAACTCATGCGTGACATGACCGCGGGTTTCGCGAACGACGAGGACAGAGAGCAACAGTCCCGCAGCCACATAGACGACACCCGGATAAAAAGGCTCGGGCCTGAGCGCAAAGTGTGCTGCGATCCAGCCAGTGGCGAGCGCACTGCCGGCGACCGCAAGATAGCCGGAACACTCATTCAGCCCCATCGCGAGACCGCGCTGCCTAGGCCCGACCAGATCGATTTTCATGATGACCGTGGTGGACCACGTCAGTCCCTGGCTTACGCCCAGCAGCACGTTGGCTGCGACCATCCAATTCCAGTCGGGTGCCCACATCAAAGCAAAGGGCACGGGAACCGCAACCAGCCATCCGGCCACCAATACATGCCTGCGGCCGAATCGGTCGGAAAGACGTCCTGCAAAGTAATTGGTCAGCGCCTTGGTGACGCCAAAGACGACAATGAAGGAGAGAATCGCGGCCTTGGCTGCGATGTGAAAGTCTTGTTCTGCAATGGCCGGGAGGATACTGCGTTCCTGCCCTACCATCGCGCCAACGAAAGCATTGACGAGTAGTAGCAGGGAGAATTGACCAAGGTTCTCACGTAACCCGAGGCGAACGGGGGCTGCGTGCATGTCTTAGGTCTCCAAACCGAGATTGAAGCGCACCATCGCTTCCATGTCGGCGGGCCGTGGCGGAATCTCGGTCGTTAGATAGTCGACGAAGGTCGCTTTGTCCATCGTTAGCGCAGGGTTCCAGCGCTTTTCGAAACCGACGGTCGATGATGGCTTGCCCGACAACCCTACACCACAGGCGCTGCCGGCCTGGTGGCCCGGAAAGATTTCGATGTCGTCAGGCAAGGACAGTAGCTTGGCGTGAAGACTCTCATACAGCAAGGCCGCCATTTCACGTTCCTGTCCGGCTAGATCCGGCCGGCCGGTCGCGCCGACAAACAGCGTGTCGCCGGTGATAACGAACCACGGCGCTTCGCCGCGCCGCATATCGGTGACCAGCAGGCAAACACTGTCCGGGCTATGGCCGGGCGTGTGTACAACTCTGATCTTGACGTTCCCAATGTCGAGGACCTGTCCATCTCGTAAGGGTTCGAATTCGTATTTCACCAAAGACTGGTTCGACTCATGCAAGCAGTACCGTGCACCCACCGCCTGCGCTAACGCCCGCCCACCGGAATAATGGTCGGCGTGGACATGGGTGTCGACGACG
The DNA here is from genome assembly GCF_902459665.1 of Pandoraea cepalis. Lineage (GTDB taxonomy): Bacteria > Pseudomonadota > Gammaproteobacteria > Burkholderiales > Burkholderiaceae > Pandoraea > Pandoraea cepalis. The sequence continues at coordinate 35,332 of NZ_CABPSL010000030.1, forward strand.
TGGGTGATCGTGACGCTGGCCTTTTTTGCTTCGTCGATGAACCACTCTTGGTCACCTGCGACAACATCCACTGCGACGGCCTTGCCCTCGCCACCACAGCCGAAGAAGTACGAAATCGATGATTCTTTAGTTGCCAGTTGCCTGAAAAACATCGTTATGTCCTCGTTGAAGCTCGGCTCATTCGCCGTATACGGCCTCAAGCGGAAGGCCCGCTGCCCGCCACTCACTTACACCATCAGACATCTTGCGGACCCGGTATCCACGTGAAGCCAGCAGTGTCATAGCTTCATCGGACATGAGGCAGAATGGGCCACGACAGTAGGCGACGATTTCTTTGTCGGTGGGTAGTTCAGCCAATCGGTGTTCAATTTCTGCCACCGGCATTGATCGGGCAAAGGGCAGGTGCGCCGCCTGATACTCCGACAGTGGGCGCACATCGATGACAATGACGTCACCGTGGCGCGCCTGCTCCAGCAGCGCCTCTCGTCGTACGGAGGTGAGCTTTGCCGGGTCGGCCATCATCTGCTCAAGCGCGAGGCGAAGCTCCAGCAGGTGCTCCTCGGCCACTTCCCGCAGGATCACCCACAACGCGGCTACGTCCTTGCCGCTCAGGCAATAAACCACGTACTTGCCTTCCCGCCGGGAAGAAACCAGACGGGCTTCCTTGAGCGCCTTCAGGTGGGCGCTGGTGAGCTTTATGTCGACCGAGAGCTCGCTGGCAAGCATTTCCACCGTCTTTTCCCCTTGCGCGAGCAGCTCCAGCAGCTCTAGCCTTTTGGGACTCGAGACGGCCTTGCCTATCCGGGCGACCTGTTCGTACAAGGCGTTCTTAATAGATCGTTTGTTCATTCGTATATTCTAACGAGTATACGAATGAATGCAAAGATTATCTGTCGTAAAGGAGGCGGCCCTAATCGCGCCTCGTTTCCCGATGAATTCGACGCATGATGTCCAACAACTGAGAATCCTTGTTCAAGGGGTTTGAGCGCACGCTCCAAGCGTAATAGCTACTACGGGCGACCCCTGCTAGCCGACAAACTAGCTTTACCGGGTAGACCTTCTTCATAGCCTGAATCACTTCCATGAGCGATCCAGCTACTAGTGGAGTTGTTCGGCCAATCCGGGTTCATTCAAAGATTGCAGTCCTCTCAGCTCGTTGCGTCGACGCCTTCCCTCCTGTTTGCCTTCTTCAGCCAGTGGTTCACCTCGACCTTGAGCATCGGCTGTCTAAGTGCGTTAGTTGTGCGCCGCCGCTGGCAGCCGGCGTTACTGATCGCTCCACATCAGGTTTTATGTTTGCTTGATCTATGTCAACAGCGACTCTTTGCTGCATCGCATACTGTAGCGTCAACATGACTTTGTAGCTTCACGAGCTTTTGCATCCCGTGCGTGGGTTCCACCTTCATCACCGAGACGGGAAAGGATTGTCACCATGTACGGATTCTCTACCTACGTAAAACTACCTTTCAACGCCGCTGTTGATAAGGTTACAGACGCCTTGAAGAAGGAAGGGTTTGGCATCCTCACCGATATCGACGTGCAAGCCACCATGAAAGCCAAACTCAACATAGAGGGGCGGCCCTACCGCATTCTGGGTGCCTGTAATCCGCCTCTGGCGCACCGCTCACTTGAGATCGACCCGGATATCGGACTGCTTCTACCTTGCAACGTCGTCGTTCGCGAGGACGTCCATGGTAAGGTCGTCGTCGCTTTCATGGATCCTACGGCGGTGTTGCAACTGGTCGAACGGCCTGGCATTAGTGAGCTGGCACAAGAAGTGAAAGGGTGCCTGGAACGGGTCCGCGATAGCTTGGCAGATTGACGATTTTATATGCATAGGCGATTTGACCCTGCCTCGTTTTCACGTACAGCAAGTCATGCGGTAAGCAATGCGGCCTCGTAGTCGACGGGAGTACGAAAAT
>NZ_CABPSL010000031.1 GCF_902459665.1 Pandoraea cepalis
AACGCTTCTTCGCACCCGTTTACAACCCCCATTCATAACCCATTGTGTGTAAACAATTTTTCGTGCGATTGCCCTGGTCGGTGCTGCAACAGATCGCCATTGCCAAGACCGAACCGGGCGATGAAAACAACCAGGACATTTCGTCGCTGGTCGGCAAGGTCGACATCCGCAAGCTCGAGGAATTTCCGCAGGACGACCCGGATGCCTACTCGTATTCGGGGGGCTTGTGCCTGGCCAACCGCGGCCTGCTCGAGTTCGTGGAAATGTTCAAGGCGCCGATCAAGGTGCTCCACCCGCTGCTGACCGCCACGCAGGAGGGCAACTACAAGGGCACGGAAGGTTTCGGTGCGATTCCGTTCGACGGTATCGTGCTGGCGCACTCGAACGAGGCCGAGTGGCAAAGCTTCAAGGGCAACCGCAACAATGAGGCTTTCCTCGACCGGATCTACATCGTGAAGGTGCCTTACTGCCTGCGGGTGACCGACGAGGTGAAGATCTACGAGAAGCTCGTCAAGAACAGCTCGCTCTCCAACGCGCCACGCGCGCCGAATGTGCTCAAGATGCTCGCCCAGTTCGCGGTGCTCACGCGTCTGAAAGAGCCCGAAAACTCCAACATCTTCTCCAAGGTCCGAGTCTACGACGGTGAGAACCTCAAGGACATCGACCCGAAGGCCAAGTCGTACCAGGAGTATCGCGACTACGCCGGGGTAGACGAGGGGATGACGGGGATGTCCACGCGCTTCGCCTTCAAGGTGCTCTCCAAGGTCTTCAACTTCGACAACACGGAAGTGGCCGCCAACCCGGTGCACATGCTGTATGTGCTTGAGCAGCAAATCGAGCGCGAACAGTACCCGGGAGAAGTCGAGAAGCGGTATCTCGCCTACATCAAGGAGTATCTGACGGCACCGTTCGTGGAGTTCATCGGCAAGGAGATTCAGACGGCGTACCTGGAGTCGTATTCGGAGTACGGTCAGAACATTTTCGATCGCTATGTGAACTTTGCGGATCTCTGGATTCAGGATCAGGAATATCGCGATCCGAACACCGGCGAGATCCTCGATCGCACCGCGCTCAACGACGAACTGGAGAAGGTCGAGAAGCCGGCCGGGATCACGAATCCGAAAGACTTCCGCAACGAGATCGTCAACTTCGTCCTGCGCGCGCGTGCCAACAACGCGGGCAAGAATCCGCTCTGGACGAGTTACGAGAAGCTGCGCGCGGTCATCGAAAAGCGCATGTTCTCGACCACCGAGGACTTGCTGCCGGTGATCTCGTTCAACGCGAAGTCGTCTAAGGAGGATCAGGAAAAACACGCCAACTTCGTCAACCGTATGGTGGAAAAAGGCTATACCCCGAAGCAGGTCCGCCTGCTCGTGGAATGGTATCTGCGCGTGCGCAAATCCTCGTAAGCAATCGGGGCCACTATGTCAGCAATCATCGACAGACGGCAAAACGGCAAGAACAAAAGCGCCATCAACCAACAGCGTTTCATCAAGCGCTATCGCGATCAGATTCGACGCGCGGTAGCGAAGGCGGTGGCTGGGCGCAAGATTACCGATATCGATGGCAGCGGACAGGTCTCGATCCCGGTCAAGGACATTTCGGAGCCGTTGTTCCACCATGGACCCGGCGGGCGGCGGGAGATGATTCATCCCGGCAATCGCGAGTTCGTGGTGGGCGACAATTTCGAGCGTCCGCCGTCGGGCGCGGGGGGCGGCGGCAGCCGCGCCAGCGACTCGGGAGAGGGCGAGGACGATTTCGTCTTCAACCTCTCGCGCGAGGAGTTCCTGAAATTCTTCTTCGAGGACATGGCCCTGCCGGACCTCGCGAAACGCCGGCTCGCGCAGATTCCGGAATTCCGCAAGGTTCGCGCGGGCTATTCCGTCGACGGCACGCCGTCGAACCTCAACGTCATTCGTACGATGCGCAGCTCGCTGGGTCGCCGCATCGCGCTCACGGCGCCGTACCGCAAGCAGTTGCGCGAGCTCGAGGCCGCGTACGCGGACATTGTCTCGCGTGAGGGCGACACGTCGCCGCGCGCGCTGGCGATGTTGCCGGAGATGTCGCGCCTTCGCACGCGCATCGAAGCCATTCCGTACATCGAGAAGCTTGACCTGCGTTATTCGAATCGGGTCATGCAGCCTCGGCCGCAGGCGCAGGCTGTCATGTTCTGCCTGATGGACGTCTCCGGGTCGATGGACCAGAGCCGCAAGGAGTTGGCCAAGCGCTTCTTCATGCTGCTCTATCTGTTCCTGCGGCATAACTACGAGCGCATCGATCTGGTGCTCATCCGGCACCACACGACGGCGAAGGAAGTCAACGAAGACGACTTCTTCTATGCCCGCGAGTCCGGAGGGACGGTCGTCTCCAGCGCACTCAAGCTGATGACGGAAATCATCGCGGATCGCTATTCGCCGAGCGATTGGAATATCTACGGGGCGCAGGTGTCCGACGGCGATAACTGGGACGGCGATTCGCCCATCTGCCGCGATATTCTGATGCAGTCGATCATGCCTGCCGTGCAGTACTTCGCGTACGTGGAGGTGGCCAGCGCCGAGCCGCAGAACCTGTGGAACGAATACTTGTCGGTCAAGCAGCGGCATCCGAATTTCGCGATGCAGCGCATCATGGAGGCGGCCGAGATCTATCCGGTGCTGCACGACCTGTTCAAGAAGAAGGCGGCCTGAAAACCGCCCGGCGTCGGCCCCGCAACGAGGACGCATCATGGCGTATATATCCACCGGATCGGAATGGACGTTCGAGCTGATTCAGCGCTACGAGCATGAGATCGCGCGCATCGCGGCGAACTTCAGACTCGACACGTATCCCAACCAGATCGAGATCATCACCGCCGAGCAAATGCTCGACGCCTATGCGACCGTGGGGCTGCCCATCGGCTATCACCACTGGTCGTACGGCAAGCACTTCCTGTCGTCCGAGCGCGGCTACAAGCGCGGACAGATGGGGTTGGCGTATGAAATCGTCATCAATTCGAACCCCTGCATCGCGTATCTGATGGAGGAGAACAGCATGACCATGCAGGCGCTGACCATCGCGCACGCCAGCTACGGTCATAACTCGTTCTTCAAGGGCAATTATCTGTTCCGCACCTGGACGAGCGCCGACGCCATCGTCGATTACCTGCTGTTTGCGCGCAACTACATCACCGAGTGCGAGCAGCGCTACGGCGAACAATCGGTCGAACTGCTGCTCGACTCCTGCCATGCGCTCATGAACTATGGCGTCGACCGCTACAAGCGACCAAAACGCCTGTCGCTGGCGCAGGAACAGGCGCGCCAGAAAGAGCGCGAGAACTATCTGCAAATGCAGATCAACGATCTGTGGCGCACGTTGCCTCATCACCCCCTGCACGATGACGACGAGGACGACGGGCTCGATCCCACCGAGTCCGAAGAGGCACCGTTCCCGGGGGAGCCGCAGGAAAACCTGCTGTACTTCTTCGAGAAGAACGCCCCCAAGCTGGCCCCCTGGCAGCGCGAGATCGTGCGCATCGTGCGCAAGCTCGCGCAGTACTTCTATCCGCAGCGTCAGACCAAGGTGATGAACGAGGGCTGGGCAACGTTCTGGCACTACACGATTCTGCAGCAGCTCTACCAGGAGAAGCTCGTCAACGACGCGTTCATGATGGAGTTCCTGCATGCGCACACGAACGTGGTGTACCAGCCGTCCTTCGATAGCCCGTACTACAGCGGTCTGAATCCGTATGCGCTGGGCTTTGCGATGTTTCAGGACATTCGCCGCATGTGCGAAGCGCCGACCGAGGAAGATCGCCAATGGGCGCCGGACATCGCCGGCACCGACTGGTTGACGACGCTCGACTTCGCCATGCGCAACTTCAAGGACGAGAGCTTCATCCAGCAGTTCCTGTCGCCCAAGGTCATTCGCGATCTCAAGCTGTTCTCCGTGCTCGACGACGACCGCGACAGCCGCCTGCGCGTGACGGCCATTCATAACGACGCCGGCTATCGTGAAATTCGCGAGATGCTCGCGCAGCAATACAACCTCAGCCAGTTGGAGCCGAACATCCAGGTCTCGCACGTCGATCTGCATGGCGATCGATCGCTCACGCTGCGCCATGTGCAAAGCGAACGCAAGCCGCTCGACGATAGCTTCGAAGAGGTGCTCAAGCACGTGGCGCGCCTCTGGGGCTTCACGGTGCGGTTGGAGACGGTGTTCGAGGATGGCCGCAACGAGATGACGCATGAGACCAAGGTCGAGAAGCGGCGGCGCTATGCGCTGAGTGCCTGATGAGGATTCCGTTCGTTGCGCTCGATCACGTGGTGCTGCGCACCACCGACGTCGAGCGGCTCCGGCACTTCTATATCGACGTCCTGGGCTGCACGCTGGAGAAGGTGCAGGCCGACATTGGGCTGGTGCAACTTCGCGCGGGCGACGCGTTGATCGATCTGGTCGACGTCGCCGGCGAAATCGGCCGCCGGGGCGGGGCGGCACCCGGCCCCGAGGGGCGCAATCTCGATCACTTCTGTCTGCGGGTCGAACCGTTCGACGCGGTGGCCATCCGTTGGGAACTGGCCTCGCATGGGGTGACGCTCGGTGAGGTCGTGCCGCGCTATGGGGCGCACGGCGAAGGGCCGTCGTGTTACGTCGACGATCCAGATGGCAATACCGTCGAACTCAAGGGGCCGCCGTTCCGTTTGCTTCGTTGAGTCGGGCGCGGCATCAGGCCGCCAACTGCCCCAGCACGCTTTGATCGCGTCCCTTGTGCTTGGCTTGATAGAGCGCCCTGTCGGCACGCTCGAGCATCGCGCTGATGACGAGCGGCTCGCCGGGTTGCCACGTTGCAATGCCCACGCTGATCGTGATGGCCTCGCCTCTGTCGCGCGCCTTCTCGGGAAGTAGCTCGGTGCTCGCGCGCTTGACCGATTCGCGAATACGGTCGGCCACGCGCAGGGCGGCCTGTTGATCGATTTCCGGCAACACCACCGCAAACTCCTCGCCGCCCAGGCGCACCGCGAAATCGCTCGGCAGCCGAATGCAGTGCTGGATCGTGCTGGCGATACGTTGCAGCACGATGTCGCCGAACGGATGCCCGTAGCGGTCGTTGACCTGTTTGAAGAAGTCAATGTCGATCAGCAGTACCGACAGGGGGATCGCACGTTGCTGAACCCGGTCGGCAACGAGGCGGATGCGATTGTCGAAGTAGCGGCGATTGTAGATGTGCGTGAGTGGGTCGACGAAGACCTTCTCGACCAGGTCCGTGTTCGTGAGCGCGAGCGACTGATACTGGCGCGTGATTTCCCAGACCAGGGCGAGCGTTGCCACACCGGGCGAAGCCAACGCCAGCAGGCGTGCGGCATACCATTGATAAGACGCGTCGTTGGGCGCTGTGAGCGAAAGCAGCAACTGGCACAGCGAGATGGTGACGACCACCCACACGAGCAGAAACAGCTTGTGAGACAGGCGCGTGACGGTCGCGACACGCCACCACAGCGCGACATAAGCGACGAAAAGCCCGTATAGGGCGAGCGTCTCGACGCTGATGCCACCGACCGGAGGCGCCACGATGAGCGGGCGGCCGGTGCCGATCAGCGCCAGTGACACCGTCGCCCAGATGACGAGCACGGTGGCGCCATACCACGCGGCTTCCTTGTAGCCTGGACGGATGTGCGGATCGCTGCGCGTGCGTGTATAACTGTGCACGCTCAGCATTACGTACGCTGCGAAGCTCGCTTCGGCCATGAACCAAAGCCAGAAGGGCGCGTGCGTGACATGCGTTGCAATGCCGGCGAGCTGGTTCGCGAGCAACACCCCCTCGGTAAACATGAAGAGTCCGCGCAGCAGGAAGGCGCATCCGAATTGCGCGAAATATCGCTTGCCGTTGTAGAGGTACTGCACGCCGAGCAGACACGCGGTCGACAGGTTAAGAATGCCGCCGGCCGAGACGAGGAAGAACGTCAGTAAAGGGTTGACCTCGCCCTGGATGGCGCGCGCGAAAAATCCGGCGAGCGTGAGTGCGGCGCACGCGACCAGGATAGTGGTTGCGGCGACACGATTGCCGGGTTCGGTACGGCTGATGGTAGTTTTCATAGTTCTTATTCGCCAATCAACGACCTCGTGCTTCGCGCACGATCGCCCTTTTGCCGTTCAACCATCGCGCTCGAGACTGGCCGCAAGATCGTTGCCTCACGTGACCGTCCCGTTTCCCCGATTTTTCGCTAAATAGTTGAAAACTAAGATAAACATCGGAGAATACACGAGTTTCTTCGGGTTGGCATCCGTTTCGAATGGCGCGCGTTGCATTCCCGTTCGACCCTCGCCGAGGCGCGGATTTTGGACCGCCTGCGCAGCGTTTTCGGGCGCGCGAAAGCGCGATGCCATCGTCGCGGAAAATAAATCGGCGTGGCACACTGATCCGCTGTGCGGAACTTGACGTCGACGAAATTCGGAGCGCGCGTGGGGGAATTCCCGCAACGCCAGTGATGGCGGTGGATTGAAGTGCGTGCAATTGATTTGGTATCCAACGCATTGTGCGTGATTAGAGCGGATATTGCACAGTAGTGCATGGGATTTCCCCCGTAAGGTGGGCGACGGCTTGGCAGCGACGCACTATCTGTACTAGAATAAAAAAAGCCAATCGCCGCGATTGGCCCATAGAAGCAGAAGTCAGAGGGTTGTCGGTGTTCCTCGTTGCGCCGACATTCCGTTCCATCACGCAATGAGTTTGTGCCGTAGAACATTCGCGCGTTTTCAATAAGCGTGCACCGAGAGGCCCAGGCGCTCATGGCGTCGAAAGCTTGTCTCTCATGTCGCATTTCGCGACGCCTGGTTCGTCACCGTCGTCTTCCACAGACCCTCGGAGCGAACACTTCACAATTCGCAAGGCAGCTAACAGTTGTCATGCTTGTTTGACCGCGTTGTCACGCGGGGCGATTGCTATTGCCCTGCGCCAGCGCTGCCAACCCATTCAAAGGGAGCATGAACGTGGCGAAGCAGTACCGCATTTTCTATTTGGCAGGCTTCGGACTGCTCGGCGTTGCCGTCGCAGTCACCGGTCTGCTGTATTGGCTGGGCGTCGATGCGCTCGTCAAATACCGGGGCGACCTGGTCTATTACACCCAGCAGCACCTCAAACTCGTAGCGATCTCGATGACGATGGCAATCGTGGTCGGCGTGCCCGCCGGCATGCTGATCTCGCGCCCGACGTTCGAGAAGCACGCCGAGCGCGCGGTGCAGATCTTCAATATCGGCAACACGCTGCCGTCGCTCGCTGTGCTGGCGTTGTCGATGGCCGTGCTGGGTATCGGCGATCGGCCCGCCATTCTCGCGCTTTGGCTCGCATCGCTGCTTCCCATCGTGAGAAATGCGTACGAGGGCCTGCGGCAGGTGCCGCCCGCATTGCGGGAATCGGCGCGCGGTATGGGCATGACGCCCGCGCAAGTGCTGTTCCGCGTCGATCTGCCCAACGCTATGCCGGTCATTGTCGGCGGCATTCGCACCGCGCTTGCGATCAACGTCGGCACCGCGCCGCTCGCGTTCCTGATCGGCGCGGACAGTCTGGGACAGCTGATCTTCCCCGGCATCTATCTGAACGACCCGACGAAGCTGCTGCTCGGCGCCGGCGGGACCGCAGTGCTTGCGCTCGTGCTCGACGGCATCGTCGCCTTCGCCAGCGGCCTCTGGTTCGCGCGCCACGGCGCCCCTGCCCGCTAAGGCAAAGGAGACCCCTACTTATGCAAGTTTCATTTTCTCGTCCGCGCAAGGGCATGGCGCCGCGCTGGTTAAAACGCCTCGGTGCGGCCTGTCTGGCGCTTGGCGTGATCGTCGCGGGCGCCGCGAGCGGCACCGCGCATGCCGAGACCCTCACGGTCGGCGGCAAGAACTTCACCGAGCAGTTGATCCTCTCGGAAATGACGACTCAATATCTGCGCAGCCTGGGGTACGACGTCGAACTCAAGAATGGTCTGGGCAGTGTCGTCATGCGTCAGGGCATGGAGAGCGATCAGCTCGACATCGTCTGGGAGTACACCGGTACCTCACTGATCGTCTACAACAAGGTCACCGAGAAGCTCGATCCGCAGCAGACCTATGCGCGCGTGAAGGAACTCGACGACAAGATCGGCCTCGTCTGGCTCAACCCGTCGGCGCTCAACAATACGTATGCGTTTGCCATGCCGGGTAATATCGCGCGCGAAGCGGGCATCGAGACGGTGTCGCAACTCGTGGACCGATTCCGAGCCAATCCGAAGATGCAGTTCGCCTTCGATTTTGAGTTTGTCGGCCGCTCGGACGGGCTTGTACCGATGGAGAAGCTCTACGACTTTCATCTCGCGCGACGCAACATCAAGCAGATGGATCCGGGCCTCGTTTATACGGCGCTCAAGAACGCGCAGATCGACGCCGGCCTCGTCTACACGAGCGACGGACGCAACAAGGGGTTCGATCTGAAGGTGCTGGCCGACGACAAGGGTTTCTTCCCGGCGTATGCGGCCACGCCCGTGGTGCGTCAGGCGGTGCTCGACGCCCATCCCAACCTCGCCGACGAACTCAACGCGCTGTCCGCGAAGATCAACAACGAGAACATGCGCGACATGAATGCGATGGTCGACATCGATCATCGTGCCGTTTCGCGTGTGGCGAGTGACTTCCTCAAGCAGGAAGGACTGGTGCAGTGACGGCGATCGCCCGTTGCTTGCCCTGAAAGTGACTGACCGAGGAGTCCCATGATTGAATTTCTCACCTATAACTGGCACCGCATTCTGATTCTCACCGGTCAGCATGCGTGGCTGGTGGCCGCGTCGGTAGGGGCGGCCATTGTGGTTGGCGTACCTCTGGGTGTGCTGGTCACGCGTTTTCGCTGGCTGTCGGGCGCCGTGCTTGGCCTGGCTACCGTCGTGCTCACCATTCCCTCGATCGCGCTGTTCGGCCTGATGATTCCGGTGCTGTCGGTCTATGGCATGGGGATCGGGCCAGCGCCGGCCGTTGCCGCCGTGTTCCTGTATTCGCTGCTACCGATCATGCGCAACACGAGCCTCGCGTTGCAGCAGATCGACCCGAGCATTCGCGAAGCGGGCATCGGCATCGGCATGACCTTCTGGCAGCGCCTGCGCCTGGTTGAATTGCCGCTCGCCGTGCCGGTCGTGCTGGGCGGCGTGCGCACGGCCGTCGTCATGAATATCGGCGTGATGGCCATTGGCGCCATCGTCGGGGCCGGCGGTCTCGGGGTGTTGATCACCCAGGGAATCAGTCAGAGCGATACCCGGCAGCTTGTCGCGGGTGCGGTCATGGTGAGCCTGCTCGCCATCGTCGCCGACACCCTGTTGCACCGCCTGCAGCGCGTGCTGACACCCAAAGGAATCCGAACCGTATGATTACACTCGACAATCTCACCAAGCACTTCGTCCAGAAGGACGGCACGCCCATGACCGCCGTGAATTCGGTCAGCCTTGACGTGCCGCCGGGCGAGATCTGCGTCTTCCTCGGCCCGTCGGGCTGCGGCAAGACGACCACGCTCAAGATGATCAACCGGCTCATCAAGCCGACGTCCGGGCGCGTTCTGCTCAACGGCGAAGACACCGGCAACATCAACGAAATCGAACTGCGTCGCCACATCGGCTATGTGATCCAGCAGATCGGCCTGTTCCCCAATATGACCATCGAGGAGAACATCACCGTCGTGCCGCGTTTGCTCGGCTGGGACAAGACACGTTGCCGTGCCCGCGCAACCGAGCTGATGGCGATGGTGGCGCTCGATCCGAAGCGCTATTTGTCGCGTTACCCGCGCGAGTTGTCGGGCGGTCAGCAGCAGCGTATCGGCGTGATTCGCGCGCTGGCCGCCGATCCGCCTGTGTTGCTGATGGATGAACCGTTCGGTGCGGTCGATCCGATCAACCGCGAATCGATTCAGAACGAGTTCCTGCAGATGCAGCGTCAACTAGGCAAGACCGTCATCATGGTCAGCCACGATATCGACGAAGCGATCAAGCTGGCGGACCGCATCGCGATCTTCCGTCAGGGGCGTCTGGTGCAGTGCGCGCAACCCGATGCGTTGCTGGCGCGTCCGGTCGACGAGTTCGTGGCGAGCTTCGTGGGACATGACCGAATTCTCAAGCGCCTGTTGCTGGTGCGCGCAGAAGACGCGGCCACGCCGCAGCCGACCGTCAAGCCGCAGACAACGCTGGCCGAGGCCTACGGCATGATGGACGAACTCGACACGCGCTCGTTGGTTGTCGTTGACGAGAATGCGCGCGCGTTGGGTTACGTTGCGCGTCGCGACACGCGTCATGCGCTCGGGGCGTGCGGTGAGCGGGTGCGCGAATTCAAGGCGTCGGCGGTGGCGGGCGACAACCTCCGGGTGCTGCTCTCGCGCATGTATGAGCACAACCTGGCGTCGTTGCCGGTGCTGGGCGACGACAACCAGTACCTCGGCGAGGTCACGCAGGATTCCATCGCGGACTATCTGAGTTCAGGCAGGTCGCGTGGCAACGGGGGCGGAACGATCACGGTGCCGCCGCCGCCAGGTGCGCCGCATGTGATCGCGAGTGTTCCGTTCGGTGCGACGCTGTAACCTGGCGCCTGATTCGAGACGATGGCTTGCGCGGTCGTCGACGGGTGAGCGTCACTGACATTCGCCCGGCAAGTCAACGAATGACGGCCCGATGTCTGGCCGTCTTTTTTTGTATTCACCTGCGCGGCGCAACGCTCGGGACAATCAGCAGGCAAGGAGTTGCAGGATGACGTGGGAAGCAATGATGGCATGGTTCGACAACGCGCCATGGGCACGGTTGGCCGGGGCGTTGGCGATACTGCTCATGGTGGCGCTGTTGGTGCAAGCGGTGGCGCGGTGCCTGATCGTTCGCGTGGTGCGCATCGTCGTACAGCGTACGGCGAATCGCTGGGACGACGCCTTGCTCGCACATCGCGTTTTTCACCGCGCGGCGCGGATCTTGCCGTACCTCGTGATTCAGTTCGGCATCGCGTGGGTGCCGGATCTGCCGGCGAAGGCGCTCATGATCATCGGCAACGTCGCGCTTGCGATGACGCTGCTCTACGCCACGCTGGCCATCGCAGGCATTCTCGACGCCGCACAAACGGTCTACGCGCTCTCGGAGCACGCGCGCACGCGCTCGATCAAGGGATATGTGCAGTTAGGCAAGATCGCGCTGTATGTGGTCGCGGCGATCGCGATCGTGGCGACGATCATCGACCGTTCGCCATGGCTGCTGCTCTCCGGTCTGGGGGCGATGTCGGCGGTGCTGCTGCTGGTGTTCAAGGACACGATCATGTCGTTCGTCGCCAGCGTGCAACTTACGTCGAACGACATGCTGCGCGTGGGCGACTGGATCGAAATGCCACAAGTGGGCGCCGACGGCGATGTGGTCGACATCGCCCTGCATACCGTGAAGGTGCAGAACTGGGACAAGACGATCACCACGATCCCGACCTGGCGGTTGATTGCCGAGAGCTTTCGCAATTGGCGCGGCATGCAGCAGTCGGGCGGCCGCCGCATCAAGCGCACGCTGTGTGTCGATGCGGGTAGCGTCGGGTTTCTCGATGAGGCTGAGATTGCGCGCCTGTCGCGGCTGCATCTGCTTGGGTCGTATTTGACGGATAAGCAGCGTTCGTTGGCCGATGCGAATGCGGCGCTGGGCGCGCTGGGGATTGCCGCGGCGGTGCCGGCCAACACCCGGCGGCTGACGAACATCGGCACCTTCCGCGCGTATGCGTTGGCGTATCTGAAGGCGCATCCGAACATTCACGAGGGCATGACGTGCATGGTGCGCTCGCTCGAGCCGTCCGCCACGGGCATCCCGGTCGAACTGTATTGCTTCACCAACACCACGGTGTGGGCCGAGTACGAACGCGTGCAGGGCGATGTCTTCGATCATCTGCTCGCGATCCTGCCCGAGTTCGGCTTGCGCATGTACCAGAACCCGGCAGGTGCGGATCTGGTGCGTTGGCAAGGGCAGCGGGCGGCGTAACCGCGCAGTGACGGGGGAATGACATCGGAGTGGGATATGGATGAACGAGACGAACTGGGTTGTGTGGGGAGTGAACAGAGCGAAATGCCGCCGATTGAACTGGGCGACATGGACAGCTACGAGGAGCGGCAGTTATGGAGTTTCGGCAACGACTTCGATGAGGAGGAGTGGACGTGGTGAAACGAGGCGAAGTGTGGGTCGTTTCACTGGACCCCGCCATTGGGTGTGAGATCAGGAAGACGCGGCCATGTGTCGTGATTCTTCTCGGACGACTCGGACGACTCGCACGACGCACGACGCGATTGATATTGCACTCGCCAGACAGAAAGGGCTCCCGCAGGAGCCCTTTCTGACGCAGCGCAACGATCCGACGCGAGGGCGTTGCGGGGCGTTACGGCGCGTTATGCCGCCGATTCGTCAAGCGTCGGATAGTCGAGATAGCCGTGCGCGTCGCCGCCGTAAAGCGTGGCGCGATCCAGGTCGTTGAACGGGCCGCCGCGCTGGAGGCGCTCCACCAGATCCGGATTGGCGATGAACGGTTTGCCGAACGCGATCAGGTCAGCCCGGTTCTCCTTGCGCGCCTCGATCGCCAGCGCGAGGTCGTAACCGTTGTTGGCCATGAAGGTACCAGTGAAGCGTTGACGAAGCTTCTGCAGATCGAAGCCGTTTTCGACTTCACGCGGACCGCCCGTTGCGCCTTCGACGATGTGCAGATACACGAGGCCGAAACGGTTGAGCTGTTCAACCGCGTACGTGAATACCGGCTCTGGATGGCTGTCGCCGCAATCGTTCGCCGGGCTGACCGGCGAGAGGCGAATGCCGACGCGATCGGCGCCCCATACATCGACGACCGCTTGCGTGACTTCCAGTGTCAGCCGCACGCGATTCTCGATGCTGCCGCCGTATTGATCGGTGCGGTGGTTCGTCTTGTCGCGCATGAACTGATCGAGCAGATAGCCGTTCGCCGCGTGGATTTCCACACCATCGAAACCGGCGCGCTTCGCGCACTCGGCAGCATGACGATACTGCTCGACGATGCCCGGGATCTCGGCGGTCTCCAGCGCGCGCGGCGTCGGGTGCGGCTCGAAACCGTGTTCCGTGAAGGCCTTGCCCGCCGGTTGAATCGCCGAAGGCGCGACCGGCAGCGCACCGTCAGGCTGCAGCGACGTGTGCGAGATACGGCCGACGTGCCAGAGCTGGCAGAAGATCTTTCCGCCCTTGGCGTGGAGCGCGTCCGTCACCCCTTTCCAGCCGGCGATCTGCGCTTCGGTGTAAATGCCGGGCGTGAAGGCATAGCCCTTGCCTTGCTGCGAGATGTTGGTCGCTTCGCTGATGATGAGTCCGGCCGACGCGCGTTGCACATAGTACTCGGCGTTCATCGGGCCCGGCACGTCGCCGGCACCGGCGCGGCTGCGCGTAAGCGGTGCCATCACGATACGGTTGCGCAGTTCGAGCGGACCGAGCCGGTACGGCGAGAAAAGGTCCGTGTCGAGCGCGGTGAGTTGAGGGTGTTGCGAGTCCGTCATTGTTCAGGGTCCTGTGAAAATGGGGGATGCTGTCCTGCACAAACCTTGAATAGGTTACGGCAATTGCTGAAATCTCGCCGACGTCACCAAAGGCGACGCCTGTCGATGCAAAAACGCGCCTCGATGCTCGGCAATGCGCGTGCCGGTGCGAGGCATCACGGCGACCCGATGGCAGGATTACGCGCCGGCCGGGACGGGCTGACTCGGTGCGCGCCGGTTAATGCGCAGCACCATGAACGCGCCGATAATGCACACGCCGCCCGAGAGCATCGATGCCATTGTGTAGTTGCCGAGCGTGGCGCGCAGCGAGCCGGCGACCAGGGCGGCCGTCGCCGCACCGAGCTGGTGCCCCGCGACGATCCAGCCGAACACGATGGGGGCCGCCGTTTTGCCGAACACATCGGTCGTCAGTCGCACGGTCGGCGGCACGGTCGCGATCCAGTCCAGGCCGTAGAACAGTGCAAAGAGCGGCAGGCCGAAGAAATCGAAGCCGAACGCATACGGCAGGTAAATCAGCGACAGCCCGCGCAACCCGTAATACCAGAACAGCAACACGCGACTGTTGTAGCGATCGGAGAGCCAGCCCGAAAACGTGGTGCCCACGAGATCGAGCATGCCCATCGCCGCGAGAATGCCGGCCCCCTTGACTTCGGAGAGCCCGTAATCGCTGCACATCGCGATGAAGTGCGTGCCGATGTAGCCGTTGGTGCTCGCGCCGCAGATGAAGAAGCTGAAGAACAAGAGCCAGAAGTCGCGCTTGCCGGCCGCCACGCGCAGTACCGACAACGCGTGGGTCAGCGGATTGCCTTGCGAGAGCGGGATATCCGGCGCGTCTTCAGGGGCGCCGACCGGGCGCAGGCCGACCGACCCCGGACGCTCCGGCAGGAGGAACGCCACGAGCGGCAGCACCAGCGCCGCGACGATCGCCACGATCAGCACCACCGGTCGCCAGCCGTGACGCTCGATGATCGCGGCCATCATCGGCAGAAAGACCATCTGACCGGTGGCCGAACTCGCCGTCAGGATGCCCATCGCCAGACCGCGATGTGTGTGGAACCAGCGGTTCGCCACGGTGGCGGCCAGCGTGATGGCCGCCACACCCGTGCCGCCCCCGACCATCACGCCCCAGATCAACACCATCTGCCAGGGGGCGGTCATCAGCGACGAAAGGGCCGTGCCCGAGGCGAGCAGCAGCAACGCCACCATGACGGTCGGGCGAATGCCAAAACGTTGCATTGCAGCGGCGGCGAACGGGCCGGTCAACCCGTATAGCGCCAGATTCACCGAAATGGCCAGCGAGATGGTGGCGCGGCTCCAGCCGAAGTCGTGCTCGAGCGGCACCATCATCACGCTGGGCGTCGCGCGAATGCCCGCCGATGCGAGCAGAACCAGGAATATCACCCCGACCACGACCCAGCCATAGTGGAAGTGACCGTTGATGCGCCTTGCGATGGCTGCCTTCATGGCGGAAATCCTTGCGGGGGATCGGTCTCGTCAGCCGTCCCGGGAACGTTTGCGGGAACCGCGCTGTCTATGGTCAATCGTAAGCTTGTGACAGATCGGTAACATTAGGTTGCCATGGTATGAACCGATCGGTAACATGTCAAGTATTCGTTTGCGACGTCCGGGTGCTGCCCGACATCGCGAATCACCGCTTTAGGGGAGTGCCGGATCATGGCCAAATCGACAACGCCTGTCATGCCCGATGTGCCTGGGACGCCGGATCCGGCGACATCAGGGGGAGAAACGACCGCGGTCGCGAAGGCCACGAAGGACGCCAAGCGCAAAGGCACGGTTGTCCCTGCGCGCCGAGGCCGAACGGCGACGCGCTCGGGCAAGACCGAGCGGCATGTGACGCCAGCGTCCGTCGCGCATCAGTATCTGCTCAATGCGGCCGTGGAACTGTTCCACACTGAAGGGGTGCGCGCCGTGGGCGTGGACGCCGTCGTCAAACGCGCCGGCGTCAACAAGATGTGCCTCTATCGCCAGTTCGCGTCGAAGGACGAGCTGATTCTGGCGTATCTCGATCACATGCAGACGGCGAGTCTGGCGCGTATCGACGAAAGTATCGCAAAACGGCGCGGCGAGCCGCGCGCACAATTGCTGCAAATCTTCGTGGATCTCTCCGAGCGGGCGAGTCGGCCCGGCTATCGCGGCTGCCCGTTCGTGAACGTGGCCGCTGAATTCCCCGACCCGGCGCATCCCGCGCGCCAGTCGGTGGTGAATTACAAGGCGGAAATGGTGCGGCGTTTCACCGAACTCGTCACGGCCGCGGGTTTGCGGGAGCCGGCGCCGTTGGTCGATGCGCTCTCGCTGATTCTCGAAGGCGCGTATGCAGCGAGTCAAACCTTCGGACCCGGTTCGCCGCCGCTCCGCATTTTGCCGACGGTGGCGCGTCAGATCATCGACGCCGGCATGTCGGGTGCGCTGGCGGCCGACTGAGTGCCTTCAGGCCGCTGCTGCCGTAGCGGCCTGCGCCACGCGCGGGTGTTCCGCCCGCGCTTATCCGTGGATCACCACGAGCAGACCACGTGCGACGGATTTGCCGACATTGCGGATCGCGTGGGCGCGGTCGGCGGGATAGCGGGCGGTCTCGCCCGGCTTGGCGCGTCGCGCGAAGTGTTCGACCTCGATGTCGACCTGGCCGTCGAACACCGTGAAGTGTTCGCGCGTGCCCGGATCGTGCGGCTCGGAGACGAGTGCGGCGCCGGGTTGCAGCGTCAATTCATACCACTCGTATTTGCCCGCCAGCTCCATCGGTCCCAGGATCTTGAGCTGATACGCGTGCTCAGCGCCCGCCAGTGTCGGAATTTCATGCTTGCCGATCACGCGTACCGGCTCGGGGTCGCCCGCCGGGGCGCCCAGCAGTTGGTCGAGGCGCACACCTAACGCATTGGCCAACCGCCACGCCACGGCAATGGTCGGATTGGCCTTGTCGCGCTCGATCTGCGAGAGCATCGACTTGGAGACGCCGGACGCGCGCGAGAGCGTCTCCAGCGTCATGCCGCGCTCTTTGCGCAGTTGCTGAATCATGTCGCCGACCGGCGGCGGGGCGACCGGTGACATCGCCGATGCTGCGGGAGTACTTGCCATATGCATTCCGTGATATTAGAATTTTCCAATATATTGAAACTAGTTCAATATAAAGTATAGTTTCCGATAAGGTGAATGGCTGCATGGTAGCAGAGCAAGCGCTCGATGCCGGGCTGCCCTTCGCGACCGGCCGGTATCCACCGACGCCGCCGGATTCCCACGACGGCGCTGCATAACGGCGCCGACGACCGCACCAAGGAGAGGCGCACGATGACCGCACAAACCCCGGAAGCCCGCGAAGGCTTCTACCGTCAACTGACCGAACGACTCGAAGACACGCGCCGGCAGGGCCTTTTCAAGCAGGAACGCGTGCTGATGTCGCGGCAGGGGCCGGAGGTCATGTGCGACGACGGGCAGGCGCGTATCAACCTGTGCGCCAACAACTACCTCGGGCTTTCGGGCAGTGAAACGCTCGTCAAGGCCGCACAGCAAGCGCTGGAAGACTTTGGATTCGGCTTGTCGTCGGTGCGCTTCATCTGCGGCACGCAAGGTCCACACAAGGCCCTTGAGGCTCGCATCGCCGCGTATCTCGGCACCGAAGACGCCATCCTGTACGCCGCAGCGTTCGACGCCAATGGCGGCGTCTTCGAACCGCTGTTCGACGAGCAGGACGCGATCATCTCCGACGCCCTCAATCACGCCTCGATCATCGACGGTGTGCGTCTTTGCAAGGCGCAGCGTCTGCGCTATGCCCACAACGACATGGACGACCTGGAGCGCCAGTTGCAGTCGGCGATGGGGGCGCGTCATCGCATCATCGTGACCGACGGTGTGTTCTCGATGGACGGCACGATTGCTCAACTCGACAGCATCGTGGCGCTGGCCGAGCAATACGGTGCGCTCATCATGATCGACGAGTGTCACGCGACCGGCTTCATGGGGCCAACGGGGCGCGGCACGCACGAGCATCATGGTGTGCTCGGCAAGATCGACATCATCACCGGCACGCTGGGCAAGGCGCTCGGCGGCGCGATGGGGGGCTTCACGGCCGGGCGACGCGAGGTCATCGAAACGCTGCGTCAGCGCTCGCGCCCGTACCTGTTTTCGAACAGCCTGGCGCCCGCCATTGTCGGCACGTCGCTCGCTGTGTTCGACGAACTCGAACACTCATCGGCGCGACGTGAGCAATTGCACGAGAACACCGCGTTCTTCCGCCGCGAAGTGGCGGCGCTGGGCTTCACCATCAAGCCCGGCACGCACCCGATCGTGCCGGTCATGCTCTTCGACGCGACGCTCGCGCAGCGTTTCGCGCAGCGGCTTTATGAGCTGGGCGTGATCGCCACCGGCTTCTTCTATCCGGTGGTGCCGCACGGACAGGCGCGCGTGCGCGTGCAACTCTCGGCGGCCCACACGCGCGATCAACTGAACCGGGCGCTGACGGCGTTCGCCCAGGCCGGCAACGAACTCGGCATTCTCAAGCAAGGTTGAACATGGAACGCATCCTCATCATCGGCGCCAACGGTCAAATCGGCAGCGAACTCGTCGACGCGCTGGCCGCGCAGTATGGCAACGAGAACGTCATCGCCACGGACATCGCACCCGGACCGTCACGTCACGCGGTGCATTACGAGACGCTCGACGTGCTCGACGGCGCACGACTGGCCGCGCTGGTCGAGCGCTTCGGCATTACCCAGATCTTCCATTTGGCGGCGCTGCTCTCCGCAACGGGCGAGACCCGGCCGCTCCAGGCCTGGACGCTCAACATGAACGGCTTGCTCAATGTGCTCGAACTGGCGCGCGAACGCCAGGGACTGCGCGTGTTCTGGCCGTCGTCGATTGCCGCATTCGGTCCGCATACGCCGGCCGTCGAAACGCCCCAGCTCGCCATCATGGATCCGACCACGATGTACGGCATCAGCAAGCAGGCGGGCGAGCGGCTGTGCGAGTACTACTTCACAAAGTTCGGCGTAGACGTGCGCAGCTTGCGCTATCCCGGCGTCATCAGCTACAAGACGCCCCCGGGCGGCGGCACGACCGATTACGCCATTGAGATCTTCCAGGCGGCGCGTCGCGGCGAGACGTACACGTGTTTCCTGAAGGAAGACGCGACGCTGCCGATGATCCACATGCCCGATGCGGTGCGTGCCACGCTGGCGTTGATGAATGCCGACGCCTCGCGCCTGCGCGTGCGTTCCTCGTACAACGTGGCGGGGGTGAGCTTCGACCCGGCCACGCTGGCGGCGGCCATTGCACGTCGTGTGCCGGGCTTCACGGTGAAATACGCCCCGGACTTCCGCCAGGCGATTGCCGAGACCTGGCCGCATACGCTTGACGATACCCATGCCCGCTACGATTGGGACTGGCAGCCGGCCTTCGGACTGGACGCGATGGTCGACGACATGCTCGCCAACGTGCCACTCGACTGGCATGCGCCGGTCCTGGGCAACGCGGCTTGATCGGGAGCGGGGAGGTGACGGCGACGCTGAGGAGGAGGTGATGGCGCCGAAAGGCGAGCCGGTGACTGCGAGGGAGATCAGGACAAGCCGAGCAAGGCGCGTGCGATATCGAGTCGTACGCGCCTTGTTGCATTGCGCGCCGGGATTGCCGTGAGCCTTACTTCGGGTGGTGCACGGCGTAGTACGCCAGTGCGGCGATGACCGCACAGGTCACAGCAAAGGCGCGTCGGCGCCAGCGGTACGCGGGGGTCAAGCTGATGGCCCGCCCGCGGACGGCTTCTTTCGAATGGTAATAGCTCATATTGCGTCTTCTCGGGTCTGATGCACGGTCTTCGCCGCGGAAAGAACCTGCATGACTGCGCGTCGCTGCGCCCCCCGGTGCATGACCAGCAGGTTCCGTATTCATTATGCGACTGCATAAAAACGACCGCGAATCAGTATCTATACCGATACGTGTGGCCTTTTTGACACGGTCGGATCGCTCGATTCTCCTCAGCGACGACCGCTTCGGCCGGGGAAAATTTCCCGCCGTTTGCCCATCTGCCAATCGTCACGGCCATGCAGCCGAGTTTCCCGTCTCGATCGCTCGAGCCGCGTGAATCTCAATTGGCTAAGGATCCGAAGAATCCACATTTCTCCGCTTGCATGCCACCTCACGCGCTGAAACAATGCCGAAAAACGGTGGCCACGCCGATGGCCATCTTCGAGTCGTCTTAGAGAACACGCCTGGGAGGGACGTGCAATGACGCCTAGCACCCGCCGCACCATCGCTTGCGGCCATCGCGGAAGCGCCATCAAGCGCGCCGCATTCGTCTTCGTTGCCGCCAGCGTGTGTGCGGCCAACGTCTCTGCGCAGGAAGCCATGCTGCGCGCCAACAATCAGGTCTGGGTCGACGCGGGTGCCCAGCAATTGCATTACTGGGAAAATATCGCGCCCGGCAAGAGCGATTCCGAACGGGGAACGATCGCCGCGTTCGCGCTGGGGGCATCGACCCAGCGAGAGCTGTTCAGCGTGTCCAACCTCTATTTCGCTGGCTCGGTGCGTGTCTCGCACGGCAACGTCGATTACGGCGGTTATCTGCAAGATCTGGCGGGCCGCGTTGTCCAGCCGAACTATGAGATGAGCACGCGCTCGACCGCGACGGACGTCACGCTCAAGGCCGGCAAGGCGATTCCATTCCAACTCGGCACCTGGCATGCGCAGGTGATTCCTTATCTGAGCTATAGCTACCGGGACTGGATTCGTGACAGCAGTCGCGACCCGAACGGTTTTTACGAGCGCTATCGCCATCATGTGGTCGGCGGCGGCCTGATGGGGCAGCTCGAAGTCACACCGAAGCTTGTGGCGACCGCAGACGTTCGCGCGGGCGCGATGGTGGGCGCCTCGATGACGCTGGCGGGCTCGCAGAACACGTTCAGCCTCGGGAACAAGCCGGTCGTCGTGGCGGGCTTCGGGCTCGACTATGCGATCGCGCGCAACTTCCACGTGAACGCGAGCTACGAGTGGTCTCGCTTCCAATACGGGCGCTCGAGCGTCACGCAGGTCGCGCCGGGCACGAACGCCTACGAACCCGATTCGAAGACGATCAACCAGACCTGGATGGTCGGCGCGGGCTACGCCTTCTAAAAATGACAACGCCGCGCGCTCAGTCGAGTCGCGCGGCGTTGGATTTCCGGCCGGACGCCGGCGGACGATGATCAGGTCGCGCCTTCCACGTCTTCCAGACTGAACGTCTCCGTGTGGTCGTTGTACGAGAAGATCTCGGCGTAACGTCCCCAGTTGATGGCGGTATCGAGCGTTTCCTGCGCGAGATCGTCCGACATCGAATCTTCCAGCTCCTGCTCGAACCGTACGCGCGGGGCGCGTTGCCCGCGGCGTTCCTGCAGCACGGCGCGAATCTTCGCGGCGAGCGGCACGTGACGCAGCAGATGCTCGGCGAACAGCACCTTGCGTTCCTGCGTGCTCACGTCCACGAAACGTTTGCCGGCGACGGTCAGCAGGATGTCGCCCTCCTTGAGTTCCGCGAAGCCCAAATGGTCGAGGATTTCGGCCACGGGGAAGAGGTCGTCGACCTCGAGCAGCAGCGTCTGCGCGATTTCCGGCAAGTCGGCGCGGCCGTTGTACGGCGGGCCGGCCAACGCTTCGAGCAGACCGGCCATCAGGTTGGTCGACACTTCGTGCAGCGGACTCGACAACTCCAGCGTCATCTTCTGCGTGGTGTGTGCGTTGCGACGCGACGTCATCAGCGCATAGATGTCGTCGACCATCTTGCGGAAGGCCGGGTCGAGACGGTTGCGTCGATGTGGGAACGGTACCTTGATCTCGGCGACCACGCGGCCGGGATTCGACGACAGCACCAGAATCCGGTCGCACATGAACACGGCTTCTTCAATATTGTGTGTGACGATCAGGATCGACTTGATCGGCAACTGCCGCTGGCTCCACAGGTCGAGCAAGTCAGTACGCAGCGTCTCGGCGGTGAGCACGTCGAGCGCGGAAAACGGCTCGTCCATGAGCAGCAGCGTGGGATTGACCACGAGCGCACGCGCGAAGCCCACCCGCTGGCGCATGCCGCCCGAAAGTTCGCGCGGATAGGCGTTCTCGAAGCCGTCCAGACCGATCAGGTCGATGGCGGCGAGGGCACGGCGGCGACGCTCCTTCGGCTCGACGCCAAGCGCTTCCAGTCCGGCTTCCACGTTTTGCAGCACGGTCAGCCACGGAAACAGCGCGAAGGTCTGGAACACCATCGCCACCCCCTCGGGCGGCCCTTCGAGCGGTTCGCCGAGATAGCGGATGTCGCCCGCGCTCGGCTGAATCAGGCCGGCGATGATACGCAGCAGCGTCGACTTGCCCGAGCCCGAGCGGCCGAGCAGGCCGACGATTTCGCCTTCGTGCAGTTGCAGATTCACACCGTCGAGCACTTGCCGCTCGTCGCTGCCCTTGCGGAAGCCGCGGCCGACGTTGGCGAGCGAGAAGATCTCTTTTCCGGCAATCGGTTGGGTATCGTTCGGCATCACGGTCCCTTTAATTCAGGCGAAGCTTGTTTTCAGCAATGGCGTACATCGGACGCCACAGCAAGCGGTTGAACAGTACAACGAACAGCGCCATCACGGCGATGCCCAGCAAGATGCGCGGATAGTCGCCCGCTTCCGTCATTTGCGCGATGTACGCGCCCAGGCCGTGCGCGGCAACCTTGTCGTTGCCCCACTGCACGTATTCCGAGACGATCGACGCGTTCCACGCGCCGCCCGACGCCGTGATCGCGCCCGTCACGTAGTAGGGGAAGATGCCCGGCAGCATGATCTGACGCCACCACTGCCAGCCGCGAATGCGGAAGTTGGTGGCGGCTTCCTTGAAGTCGTTGGGAAACGCCGTCGCACCGGCGATGACGTTGAACAGGATGTACCACTGCGTGCCCAGCACGATGAGCGGCGAGAGCCAGATGTCCGGATTGGCGTGGAAATGGACGATCGCCACCACGAAGACCGGGAACAACAGGTTGGCCGGGAAGGCCGCGAGGAACTGGGCAACCGGCTGGATGCGTTCGGCAAGCTTCGGGCGTAGCCCGATCAGCACGCCCAGCGGCACCCACACCACCGAGGCGATGCCAATGAGCACCACCACGCGAACCAACGTGACCAGACCCAGGCCGAACACGCGCAGCACTTCGGCGACGCCGACTTCGGCCGTCACGAAGGCGCAGATCTTCCAGGCGGCGACCCCGCCCAGCACTACCAGCAGCGCGGCCCACACCCAATCGATCACGCGCGAGAGCGGGGTCTTCGATTCGGAATGGATCGCGGCGGGCAGCGAGAGCGGCATGCGTGCACGCGCGAGCGTACGCAGCAGCTTGCCGAACGGGCGAAGCAGGAACTGAATCGCTCGGGTGCGTTGAATCAGGTTGAGCACCCACGACTCGGGCGCGGCCTGAGAGACGGTGTCTTCCAGACGGAATTTGTCGGACCAGGCGACCATTGGCCGGAACAGGAACTGGTCGTAGATCACAATGACGACGACCATCGCCAGAATCACCCAGCCCACGGCATGCAGATCGCGCTGCACGATGGCCGTGGCGAGATACGCGCCGATGCCCGGCAGCGTCACCGTCTTGTCGCCCACGGTGATCGCCTCGGACGCCACCACGAAGAACCAGCCGCCCGACATGCTCATCATCATGTTCCAGATGAGGCCCGGCATCGAGTACGGTACGTCGAGTTTCCAGAAGCGCTGCCACGGCGAGAGCCGCAGATTCACCGCCACTTCCGACAGATCGCGCGGCTGGGTGCGCATCGACTGGTAGAACGAAAACGTCATGTTCCACGCCTGGCTCGTGAAGATCGCGAAGATCGCGGCGCATTCGGCGCCGAGCACGCGTCCCGGGAACAGGGCGAGGAAGAAGGTGACCGTAAACGAGATGTAACCCAGCACCGGCACCGACTGGAGGATGTCGAGCATCGGCACGAGCAGCTTCTCGGCCCGGCGGCTCTTGGCCGCAAGCGTGCCATAGACGAGCGTGAAGACGAGCGAGGCGACCATCGCCGCGAGCATGCGCAGCGTGGTGCGCAACGCGTACTCGGGCAGGTTGGCCGGATCGAGCGAGATGACCTCGGTCTGCAGGTTGGCCAGCGGGGCCAACGTCTGACGAATGCCCGACGAGCTGACCATCAGGAAACCGATGATGATCGGGAACGCAATGAAATCCCAGCGGTTGGGAAGCAGGCGTCGCGCAGTGGCGGGGATGAACGGACGGGCTACGCGCGTCATCAAGACCTCTTGAGGATGAGGGGTCGGACGGATAACAGGATTTGGCGTCGGCATGCAGCGCGGCAGCGACGTTGCGCGCGCGCAGGGACGGCAGCGGATGCTACCAGATTGCCCCGTAAAAATATGTTAAAGCGCGTGTCATACGCTGGCAAACCGGATCTTCCAAGAGGAATTGTGGTTTTTATGTTGCACTGCGGGAAATCAAGATTTCGACAGATGATACCCGAGGTGTGTGCGGAGACCGTTTGCGCCGACGCCGGGCCGCAAAATGAGGCTGGGATGATGTGAACTTTATGGGCGTTGCGCGGACCAATTCCCGCGGCTTGCTTCGCGCCGTGCGGTCGTGTAGTGTGCACCGCTCGATCGGGCCACGGCGCCAGTGGCCGGTGGTGCAAGGCGCCCCCGGTGGTCGTGTGGCTTGCCGGCCCGACTCCCTCTCATTCCAAGACAAGCAAGGATGCGCCGCATGACGACGCCATTAGACGCGCGTTGCGAGCGTGCACGACAACTGAGTGCCGCCGGCCGGCTCGACGAGGCGATCGCCGAGTTGCGCCAAGTACTGAAACAATCCCCCGAATTCCTGCCGGCCCTCGAGGGCCTCGCCTACGTCTCGTTGCGCACCAACGCCTTCGAGTCGGCCGCCGACGCCTTCGACCGCCTGATCGCGCTCGTGCCGCAACCGGGCGCGCAGGCGAGTTTCGACGCCGCGATGGCCAGCCTCCAGGCCGGGCGCCAGATGCGTGCCGAGGCGCTGTTCGACGCCACCGTGCAGCAGTCGCCGGACGTCATCGGCACGATGCACACCATTGGCCTGACCTGGGCGCAGGCGGGCGACAACGCGCGTGCGCTCGGCTGGTTCGAGCGCACGTCGGCCAAGGCGCCGGCGTTGTGGCAGGCGCACTTCAACCGTGGCCGCGCGCTGGGTGCTTTGGGCCGCTACGACGAAGAGATCGACGCATACCGGCTGGCCAACGCCATCGCCCCGCAGCAACCCGATCCGCTGGTGAACCTGGGGGTGGCGCTGCGCGAGCAACACGCGTTCGGCGAAGCGCTGCAATGCTTGCGCGAGGCGGTGAAGCTCGCGCCGGACCATGCGGGCGCGCGCACTAACCGGGCGCAGACAAATCTGCTGCTGGGCGACTTCGAGCATGGCTGGCATGACTACGAGTGGCGCTGGCAGGAAGGCGGTCAGCGGCGGCGCTTCAGCGACCGGCTCTGGGACGGGCGCGCGCCGCTCGCGGGCAAGACGGTATTCGTCCATAGCGAACCGGGCCTGGGTAATACGTTGCAGTTCGTGCGGTTTGTGCCGCGTCTGGTCGAGAGGGGGGCGAACGTCGTGCTGTCGGTGCAAGCGCCGCTTGTCACGTTGCTGGGCGGCTTCGCGCGCGGGGTGACGGTGCTTGCCGAGCACATACCGGTGCCGTCGTTCGACTGGCAGTTGCCGCTGCTCAGCCTGCCGCATCTGTTGAAAGCGGGAGGCGATGTGGCAACCGCTTTGCCCTACGTGCGCTCGAGCGCCGGGCGGGAGATGATCTGGCGGTCGATGCTGGGCAAGCCGCCGGAAGGCGCGTTGCGGGTGGGCTTCGTGTGGCGCACCGGGCCGTTTCCGCCGCATCGCGACGTGGCGCTTGCGCATTGGGCGCCGGTCTTCGGCACCGACGCGCATTTCTACGCGTTGCAGGTCGATGTGACCGACGACGAGCGCGCCGAACTGGCCCGGTATGCCAATGTGCATGACATCGGCGCGAAGCTCAGCGATTTTGCCGAGACGGCGGCCGTCATGGCGCAGATGGATCTCGTGATCTCAGTGGACACGGCGGCGCTGCACTTGGCCGGAGCGCTGGGAAAACCGGTCTGGGGACTCGTCGGTTTTACGCCGGACTGGCGCTGGCAGTTATCGCGTCGGGACAGCGACTGGTATCGGTCGCTCACGCTTTATCGCCAGTCGCCGCGCGGCGACTGGGATGGACTGATGGCGCAGGTCGGGGCCGATCTCGCTACCCTCGTGCATGAAGCGCGGGCGGCAGTGCCGATGGAGGCCCACGGATATCACCCGGCGTCGGCCTGATCGCTGTCGTCGTCGCGCAGGCGCGTGTAGATATTCCAGCTGGAGATGAACAGGGCGGCGATGAGCGGTCCGATCACGAAGCCCGTCAGGCCGAAGAGCGACATCCCGCCGAGGGTGGCGATCAGCACGACCCAGTCGGGCAGCTTCGTGTCCTTGCCCACGAGAATCGGACGCAGCACGTTGTCGACCAGACTCACAATGGTGCCGCAGAACGCAAACAGCACCACGCCCTTCCAGACTTCCCCGGAGAGCAACAGCCAGGTCCCCACGGGCACCCACACGACGGCTGCGCCCACGGCGGGTAATAGCGACAGGAAGGCCATCACCACGGCGGCGAGCACGTAGCCCTGGATGCCGAGGACGGCGAAGATGAAGCCGCCGAGTACGCCTTGCACCACGGCGACGGCGATGTTGCCCTTGACGGTGGCGCGCACGACCGTGGTGAACTGCCGGATCAGTTGGGTTTTGTGACGTTCTTCGAGCGGCAGGGCGCGTCGGACCATCACGCCGAGCACGGTACCGTCGCGCAGCAGAAAGAACAGCAGGTAGAGCATTACGCCGAAGCTCACGAGCAGTTGCGCCGTGTTCTGACCGATGCTCACCAGATAGACCGCGACCAGGCGGCCAATTTGCGCGGCGCCGTCGCCCAGCTTTTGCTGGATCGCGGCGACGTCCTGCACACCGGCCAGATCCATCACCCGATGCACACTCGCGGGCATCCGGTCGAGCAATTGCTGGAAGGCTACTGTGAGTTGGGGAAGATCGGCGCGAAAACGCACGAGTGCCGTGCTGATTTCCTGCGTCAGCATGCCGATCACGAGCGTGAGCGGCAGGATCACGATGAGCAGGATCAGCGCCAGCGTGGCGAGGGCGGCCAGATTCGGCCGGCCGCGCAGACGAGTGAGGATGCGGCGCTGCACTGGCTGGAACAGCACGGCGAGAATCGTGCCCCAGAAGACGGCGCCGAATAGCGGAAACAGAATCCACCCGAACACGATCGTCACGACGAACAGCATGAGGTGGAAGAACTTGCGCTGATCGCTACGACTCGACATGAGGTTTCCTCGCAGATGACGGCGGCGCAGACGGAGACGGCGTGCCAGTCGTTCTTATAGCAGAACCGGCCGTCGGGCCGATTTCACGGATGATTTGCGTCACGAGCGGATGGCCTTCGCCACGTCGCGAGCGAATGGCGTGGATGTCCTCGAAAACCTCGGCAGGGCGGCCCAGCCAGCGCAGGCCGCGCAGCAGCGAGACGTCGCCCGCACCCGCCTCGCTCAGTGGAAAGACGCCCATGCCGCGTGTGGCAAAGACGGCCATGAGCGCGCTGTCTTCGAATTCGCCGACGATATTCGGGCGGATGCTCTGTGCCTCAAACCATTGATCGAGCCGGGCGCGCAGGGCCGAGTGACCGGTTGGCAGCACGACGGGGAGGTCTGCCAGGCATTGAGGAAACGCGGCTCGCGCGGATTGGCGTACCAGCGATGCCGGCCCATACCAGTCGACCGGCGACGCGACCAGACGTTCGCTTGAGAGTCGCAGCGTAGGGTTATACGGGGCGGGCTGGCTCGCGAGCACGAGGTCGAGCTTGTGTAGCGCAAGTTCGGCGAGCAACTGCTCGTGTTCGCCTTCATGGCAGACGAGCCGCAGCGAGGGCGTGTCGAGCACCGGCGCGAGAATCGCGTGCGCGGCCAGTTTGGAGATACCGTCGGCGAGCCCGATGGCAAGCCTTGCCACACGACCGCTGGCGGCCTCGCGGACGTCGTCGGGGATCGACTGGCCGAGGCGAAAAATCTCTTCTGCGCGCCGAAACGCCGCCTGTCCGGGGTCGGTCATTGCGACACCGCGTCCGGCGGGCTTGAGCAACTGGTGGCCGAGTGATTTCTCAAGCTCGCGCACCTGGGCGCTGATCGTCTGCACGGCCATGTCGAGACGCTCCGCCGCGCGAGCAAAGCCCCCTTCCTTGACGACAACCCAAAAATAGTAAAGATGACGGTAGTTCAACATAACGAATAGACTTCGGAAAAACCGAATTATTTTGAAGTATATAACTGGTTTTTGCGAAACATGAGTTCGGGGATCATGCTGTCCTGGATCCGCACCTCGCGTTAGGTGCGGGATAACGAAGGGGCATGGCCGCTGTCGACTGGCGGCGAATGTTCCGATAACCCTAGGGAATCTCTGGCGCACATATGGACTATCTGCTTGCTTTGGCGGTTGACCCGGCGGTATGGGCGGCGCTTGTCACGTTGGTGGTCATGGAAGTCGTGCTTGGCATCGACAACCTGATCTTCATCTCTATCCTGACCAACAAGTTGCCGTTGTCGATGCGGGCGCGCGCGCAGCGTATGGGCATTGGTCTGGCGCTGGTCATGCGTCTGGCGCTGCTGGGTACGGTGGCATGGATCGCCAAGCTGACGACACCGCTCTTCGAGTTGTTCGGTCACGGCTTTTCGTGGCGCGACCTGATTCTGATCTCCGGTGGTCTGTTCCTCGTGTGGAAGGCGACGAAGGAGATGCATCAGCATGTGGCGTCGGACACGGACGATGCCGAACACGGCGAGGGCGCATCGACGGCGGGAACGATGGCGACGATCACTGCGCGTGCCGCCGTGGTTCAGATCCTGATGCTGGACCTCGTGTTCTCGATCGACAGCATCGTGACGGCCGTGGGCATGACCGAGCACATCCCGATCATGTTCGTTGCGGTGATTGCCGCTGTGACGGCAATGTTGTTCATGGCGGGGCCGCTCTCGCGATTCATCGAGGCGAATCCGACGGTCGTGATGCTGGCGCTGGGCTTTCTGCTCGTGATCGGCATGACGCTGATCGCGGAAGGTTTCGGGTCACATATCCCGAAGGGTTACATCTACGCGGCGATGGCATTCTCGGCCTTCGTGGAGGGGCTGAACATGTTGACGCGTCGTGCCAAGGCGCGCCGTAAGGCAGAGCAGGGGCGCGTATTGCACTAAGCCGTGTGGCGGTGATCGGATGGGGCGGGGCGCGAGGTGGTGAGCGGCGGCGAGGCGGGGGGGCTTGAGCGCCAGCTGCCTGCGGCGTTGACCTGGATCAACGGCGCTATCGGGATGGCGACTAGATTGAGACCAAAGAGGTCGGAGATCCCTTTCGCAGCGCCCACCCCGGGGGCTGGTACCGCGCAAGCGTTCCGCGCTTCCATGGAGAACAACAATGAAAACATCTTTCAAGATGGCTTATGCCCTCCTCGCGGGCGGACTGTCGGCCGCTGCGGCAGATGTTCACGCGCAGACTCTGGAAAAGGTGGCCGCGGCGGACAAAATCACGGTCGCCTATCGTGAGTCGGCGGTTCCCTTCAGTTATCTGCTTGGCCCGCACAAAGTCGTTGGATTTTCAGCTGACCTGACGGAAGCCATTGTTGACGATGTGCGAAGCCGGCTGAAGAAGCCTGGCCTCAAAGTCGAATACATCCCGGTGACTGGGCAGAATCGTATTCCGATGCTGGTCAATGGGACCTACGATTTGGAGTGTGGCTCGACCACGAATACCAGCGCGCGCGGCAAGGAGGTGGCGTTCTCGATCAACTTTTTCTATGCGGGGACTCGTCTGCTGACAAAGCGCGATTCTGGCATCAAGGGCTACGCGGATCTGGAGAAGAAGACGGTGGCCAGCACGGCTGGCAGCACGAACGAGAAGGTGCTGAAAAAGTACAGCGCTGATCACAACATCGACGTACAGATCATTTCCGGCAAGGACTATGCCGATGCCCTGCAACTGGTGGAAAGCGATCGCGCGTCGGCGCTTGCCCTGGATGACGTTCTGCTGTTCGGCTTGCGTGCCAATTCACGGAATCCTTCTTCGCTTGAGGTTGTGGGCGAAACGCTCCAGGTGGAGCCGTACGCTTGCATGGTTCGCAAGGACGATGCGGAGTTCAAGAAGTTGGTGGACGGAACCTTGGCGAGACTGATGAAATCGGGGGAATTCACGCGGCTCTATAAGAAGTGGTTTGAATCGCCGATTCCTCCCGCTGGCGTGAATCTGAACATGCCGATGAGCGAGCCGTTGCGGGCCAACATCAAGGCACGTAGCGACAAGCCGGCGTTCTGATGCAATGCTCGCGCCCCTCGCGTGTCAAGGGCGTGCGGTGCTCGCGAGGATGGCTGCGGCAGAAGACCAGCTAGGCCACGCTGATAAACAGATGGCGCGGCGGTATGTCCGGCACCGCAAAGGGAAGCGGGTTACGCCAACTAAGTGATCGGCTTGCGGAACAGAACCGTTTTTGCGGAACAAAAAAAACGGCTCCCATCGCTGGGAGCCGTTTCTAATTTGGTGGCGAATCAGGGACTCGAACCCCGGACCTGCGGATTATGATTCCGTCGAATACACCTGCTATGCATGCGCTTTGTCCATTAAATCATCGCGTTACGTGGCGTCATCCAGCTATGAGGCCGCTTAATCGCGCCATGCCGTTGACGCTACGTTGACGCCGTAAGTCTGCATGGGATGGCGCCTCATCCTGGATGTGTCACAACCCCATCGGCAATTTTATTTTTTGTGGGTGGCCGTCAAGGCCAAGCGGCTGCGCCGTGGCCTTGACGGCCAGCCCTGACGTATTAGTATCAGCGGCAATTCTGGATGCCGTTAAAAATCAGTCGATAAATGATCGAAGGTAGTCCAGACAATTGGAGAGCGACGACTGTACAGCTGGATTGTGCGCGTCTGCTCTCGACAACAGTACCACCATGATTTGCCGAATGTCCGCCGGTGACAACCAGTTTCGTGGGCCGTTAAATCCCCAAAGTAGCATATCGACGAGCTGATCTATGACTTCCGGTGAATCAGTTCCGAGACTGGCGAACGCGGATGTTGCATTCATTTGGCACCAAATCCTAGTGACGGGGCAACTTGATATTGGCGTTCTATCGAAGAGTTCAGCGTCAACGCTCTTCGCGCGCATTTGCGTGGAATTTACAAACCGGATGAAGGCCCGGACTCTTTTGCATGGCGATAAGCTCCACATTCGTCGGCAAGCAGGCAACGACGTTCGGGTTGGCTGTCAAACCATTGGAAAGAGGTGCACGTCCCGCTGTTGAGGTCGATTGTCTCGGCGATCTTCAGCTTTCTCGCGTAGACGCGATCGAATGCAAACGCGCACACGACGTCAACCGGAGTGCTAGTTAGGCCTGCGTTTAAAAAGAAGAAAACCTGTCCAAGGAAGCGGTTGATCGCATCGAAGAATTCATCAGCCTTAGCGAACACATCATCGATAACGAGACTACGTTTGTTCTGACGGATGCCGTGGTGGATGTAAGTGATTTTGTCAGAATCTGCATCTTGGTGGCATGCTCCAATCGTTGCGTGTGTAAGCTCATCTCGGATCAAGAGGAGCTCGGGAAACCACGTGGCCGATTGAAGGCACATTAGGAGTTCCTTGGGGAAATCCGAACCGATCTCTCCCTTGGCCGCACGAACGAAAAGTTTGTGAGTCGAGTCCGGCACGTGGCGACAGTTGCCATATATCGCGACGATGACCTTCCGAGCGCAATCAATGGATGAGTAGAGTTCTGTAAAAACCTCCTCAACCACTGCCGAGAATTCCTGCGAGTTTAGGGCTGCCGTGTACCCTTTCTGCGCAAGTTCATCGTTGTCCAAGCGCAAGTTAGATGCGAGCTTCGATGCGACTCGTCTAAGCGTCACCGCCTTCTGAAAATGATTGTCGACGCCAGCAACTGCCTTCTTTGCATCCGGTTTGAAATTATGGGTCGAAGCATAAAACTGCTTGAATTTGTCAACCTGGCCCCACAGCTCCGGAGTAAAGACACGGACGAACGGCCGAGGATTTATCATGAGTTGTTTGGTCGGGCATTGTAGGGAGATGGTGAGACGTTACTACAACTTTTGCACCTGTAGCGCGAGCACTATGTCAGACCTGCCTGTACCGGTTGAGACGCCGTCCATAAAAGAGGGTAGCCAACGAATGCCGGTGCTCACGGTCGAATCCTTCTGTTGACTCAAGCCACCCATCACCACCACTTCGCCATCGCGTAATGACATGATCGTTTCCGACTTGCGTGTGTTTTTCGTTGGGGAGCCGTTGACGCCCGTACTTGTTTTCTGAAAGTCGGGTAGCCGAGCGAAATATAGCCACTTGGCGCGCGTAGTCGGATGACAGAGTTCGGCGACAGCCTTACGCGTTTAATCTCTGAATAATCCGATGGCTGCTTAGTGAAGGCGTACTGCATCCTTGATCCAGTGCCCGAGCACTATCAGAAAAGGGATGCCGATCGCGATGAGGATGAATAGCCGAGCAGCGGTTCTCAAAATTTATCTCTTGTCTCAACAGCAAACTGCCTAAAGGACTATTCAGCTATCCGAACAACGGCGTGTGTTCGTTCCAATACGGGGCTGTCATTAATTTCGTGTTTGAGGCATAACATGTCGCCAAGGAGTGACGATGCCTCGCAAACCGAAAACCC
>NZ_CABPSL010000032.1 GCF_902459665.1 Pandoraea cepalis
TGGCGTCCCCTAGGGGATTCGAACCCCTGTACTCACCGTGAAAGGGTGATGTCCTAGGCCTCTAGACGAAGGGGACAAAATCGTCACAATCTTGTCTGTTTCGCTTTACTGCATTTCGCGAAGAACGCTATTCTAAACAACATTTCTTCGCTTGTGAAGCTTTATTTTCAAGTGATTTGCATCGTTTTCGCAAGAATCTTGCTTGTTCGATGCGCCTGAAAATCAAGCTTCGGAATCCGTGGTGGAGGTAAGCGGGATCGAACCGCTGACCTCTTGCATGCCATGCAAGCGCTCTCCCAGCTGAGCTATACCCCCCGAACAGAGAAGTGAGATTCTAAAGACAAACCCATTTTCTGTAAATACCCTTCTCGCATTTTTTCCGCATTATTTTGCCGATCCGTGCGATGGATAAAAAAACGGCAACGCGCAAGCGTCGCCGTTTTCTTTGGCACAGCGACGCACCAACGCGCGCCGCCAAGCCTCATACCGACATCGGAATTACTGAGCGTCGCCTTCGCGCTTGACCAGCGCCGGGCTACCCTGCTTTTCTTCGTCCGTCAGCGCCTTGTGCGACAGACGCAGACGACCCTTGTCGTCCTGCTGGATCACCTTCACGCGCACCGCCTGGCCTTCCTTGAGGTACTCGTTGATGTCCTTGATACGCTCGTTGGCGATTTCGGAGATGTGCAGCAGACCATCCTTACCCGGCAGCACCGACACGATCGCGCCGAACTCGAGCAGCTTCAGCACGGTACCGTCGTACACTTGGCCCACTTCGACTTCCACGGTGATCAGCTCGATGCGGCGCTTCGCTTCCGCAATGCCTTCGGCGCTCGGGCTGGCAATCGTCACCACGCCGTCGTCCGAGATATCGATGCTCGTGCCGGTTTCTTCCGTCAGTGCACGGATCACCGAACCGCCCTTGCCGATCACGTCACGGATCTTTTCCGGGTTGATCTTGATGGTGACCATGCGCGGCGCGAATTCCGACAGCTCCGTACGCACGCCCGACTGCGCTTGCGCCATCTTGTCAAGAATATGCAGACGGCCTTCCTTGGCTTGCGCCAGGGCGACCTGCATGATTTCCTTCGTGATGCCCTGGATCTTGATGTCCATCTGCAGTGCGGTGACGCCGTTCGACGTACCCGCCACCTTGAAGTCCATGTCGCCCAGGTGATCTTCGTCGCCGAGAATATCGGTCAGCACGGCAAACTTGTTGCCTTCGAGGATCAGGCCCATCGCGATACCGGCGACCGGCGCCGTCAGCGGCACACCGGCGTCCAGCATGGCGAGGCTGCCACCGCACACCGACGCCATCGACGACGAACCGTTCGATTCGGTGATTTCCGACACTACACGCACGGTGTAACCGAAATCGTCGGCGCCCGGCAGGCACGCCACCAAAGCGCGCTTGGCCAGACGGCCGTGACCGATTTCGCGGCGCTTGGGCGAACCCACGCGACCCGTTTCACCCGTCGAGAACGGCGGGAAGTTGTAGTGCAGCATGAAGCGATCGCGGTACTCGCCTTGCAGCGCGTCGATGATCTGCTCGTCGCTCTTGGTGCCGAGCGTGGCCACCACGAGGGCCTGCGTTTCGCCACGCGTGAACAGCGCCGAACCGTGGGCACGCGGCAGCACGCCGGTGCGGATCGAGATCGGGCGCACGGTGCGCGTGTCGCGGCCGTCGATACGCGGCTCGCCAGCCAGAATCTGGCTACGCACGATCTTGGCTTCCAGATCGAACAGGATGTTGCCCACTTCGATACTGTCCGGCGCGGCTTCGCCCTTGGCGCTCGCCGCTTCGCCCAGCTTGGCGATCACGTCGCTGGTCACGGCGCGCAGTTGTTGCGTACGCGCTTGCTTTTCGCGCGTCTGGTAAGCAGCGCGCAGCGAGGCGTCCGCCAGTGCCGACACCTGTGCGATCAGCGCTTCATTCTTCGCGGCCGGGGCCCAATCCCACTCGGCCTTGCCTGCGTCGCGCACCAGATCGTGAATGGCGTTGATCGCCGTTTGCATTTGATCGTGACCGAACACCACGGCGCCCAGCATCACGTCTTCCGGCAGCTCTTTCGCTTCCGATTCGACCATCAGCACGGCTTGCTCCGTACCGGCAACGACGAGGTCGAGCTTCGACTGGGCGATCTGCTCACGCGACGGATTCAGCACGTACTGACCGTCGACGTAGGCCACGCGCGCGGCGCCCACCGGGCCGTTGAACGGCAGACCGGAGATCGACAGCGCTGCCGATGCGCCGATCAGGGCCGGGATATCCGCCGGCACTTCCGGGTTCAGCGAAACGACCTGCACAACCACCTGGACTTCGTTGTAGAAGCCTTCCGGGAAGAGCGGGCGGATCGGGCGGTCGATCAGGCGCGACGTCAGCGTTTCGTTTTCCGACGGACGGCCTTCACGCTTGAAGAAGCCACCCGGGATCTTGCCGGCGGCGTAAGTCTTTTCCAGATAGTCGACGGTCAGCGGGAAGAAATCCTGACCCGACTTGGCGCTCTTCGCACCCACGACCGTGGCCAGCACGACCGTATCGTCCATGTCGACGAGCACGGCACCGGATGCCTGGCGAGCAATCTCCCCCGTCTCCATGCGAACCGTGTTTTGTCCCCATTGGAAAGACTTGACGACTTTATTGAACATTTGCACTCCTATATCGAATCGCGCGAATGCAGCAGCGGCGCGATATCGCTGCCGGGGTGATCCCGACGCCTCGCAGGGGGGAGTGTTATGCCATTCCAGCGTTGCCCGGCACCTTGGCGCGTAGGCATTGGCATCGCTCGGGCGACGCTGGAATGACACAAGCCCTGCTTATCGACGAGGCCCCATAAAGTGGGAACTACAGGAACTGCTGGAACCGGGGAGAACCCAGCCCAACCGTGAGGTACGCGACCGGCCGGACATCCTCAGGACATCCGTCAGGGAGCGCCCAAAAACAAAATGCCTGCATCAGCACGCTGATACAGGCATCTCGTCGTAATCGCAATCGCTTACTTACGCAGGCCCAGCTTCTCGATCAGGGCGCGGTAACGATCTGCGTCCTTGCCCTTGAGGTAATCGAGCAGCTTGCGGCGACGGCTCACCATGCGCAGCAGACCGCGGCGGCTGTGGTGATCCTTCATATGCGCCTTGAAGTGCGGCGTCAGTTCGTTGATGCGCGTGGTGAGCAGCGCAACTTGCACTTCGGGGGAGCCGGTATCGTTAGCGGCACGGGCGAATTGCGCCACGACGTCCGACTTCTTGGTCATTGCGGTAGTCATTTGCTTTCCTTTGGATACACGCGGTCACGGAAGAATGGCCGTGCCGTGAACTTACAAAAACATGCGCGGCATTGCCGCACATAAACAAAACTGCAAGTGCGCGATTATACGGGAGTTGCCTCCCGGATGCCATACTTTTCCTCGCCACGCCGCCTCAGACGGGGCCGAGCGAACGGCTTGAGCGCTGAAAACCGGGCATCCCACCAAATAATCCGGACCATTTCAACGGATTATCCGGAAAATTTCGACCAATTATTTTTCCCGTCACGCCAGCCCTTCCGCCCTTCCCGGCCACTCACCGCTGGCGGGCCATCCGGCAAGTACTGGGCAATGCCACCTTATTGGCGGGCAGCTCGAGCACTGTCTTGAACCCAAAGCCCGAGCCTTCGTTGTCGAACTTCACCCCCGGCTCGCCCGCGCGGCGCATGACCGACACGTACAACGGCTCGATCAGCTGGTGGTCGTTCGGACGCATCCATGCGTCGACCGGCGCCTCGCGAATCCGGCGGTTCTGCAGCGCCCGCGCCACGGTCGTCACATCGGTGGTGCCGGCCTGCTCGAGCGCCGCGGCGATCATGTCGATCATCACGCTCATGCGCAGCAGCGCATAGTCGTCGCGCGCCTCCGGATAACGCGCACGGAACGCCTTGTAGAACGCATCCGACGCCTCGCCGCCCACGTTCGGGTGCCATTCGGCCACGGCGTACACGCGGCCAACCCCGGCCTCGCCCAGTGCTGCCGGCGCGCCGAGGGCGTTGCCATAGAACGTGTAGAACTTGAGCTCCATCCCCTGTTCGCGTGCGGCCTTGACGAGCAAGGTCAGGTCGTTGCCCCAACTCCCCGTCACCACCGTATCGGCACCTGCCGCGCGAATGCGCGCAAGATAGGGCGTGAAGTCCTTCACGCGCCCCACCGGGCTGAACTGCTCACCCACGATCTGCACGTCCGGGCGCTTGGCGCCAATCATCTGTCGGGCGAGCCCGGCGACCTGCCGGCCAAAGCTGTAGTCCTGGTTGAGCAGGTAGACCTTCTGGATGCTCGGATCTTGTTTGATGGCCTCGGTCAACGCCTGCATGCGCATGGCGGCATTGGCGTCGAAGGCGAAATGCCAGAAACTGCACTGCTCGTTGGTGAGCGCCGTGTCGACGGCCGAGTAATTGAAGAACAGCATGCGCTGCCCGGGCTCGCGCGCATTGCGTTTGTTGATTGCATCGATCAACGCCGACGCAACGGCCGAACTGTTGCCCTGGAAGACGAATGGGATGCCCAGATCGCCGGCAGCCTTGAGTTGCACCAGGCTGTCTTCGACGCCGCCCTTGCTGTCGAACACCGTCAACTCGAACGGATGGGCGCCGTCGCGCAACTTCACCCCACCGCGCGCATTCACGCGCTCGATCGCGAACCGCAAATTGCGCTCGACCATGGCGCCCGCATTGCCGAAGGGGCCGCTCATCCCCTCGATGAGCGCCAGCCGGATCGGCGGTGCCGCGTGGGCAAGGCTGGTCGCGGCCAGCAAGCCAGCGGCGCACAACACCGCGCTCAAGCGCGCCAGCAAGACATGAACTTTCATCGAGGCCTCTGAGACTGTGTCGGCGCGAATCATAACGCCCCCACCCGCCCCCGGCAAGCCGCCCCGCCCCGGAACGCGCGACACGGCGGTATGCTATCGACATGCCGCTCTGCGGCCGTCTTCCTCTGACGCGAGGCCATTCATGACTGATTCGACTCGGGCGCGCGCGGGCATCGCCCCCCCGAACACCGCCGCCACCTTGTCCGGCGCTTCACGCCCCGCCGCGGCACTGCGCTGGCTCCTGGGCGGCGCACTCGCGCTATCGCTGAGCGCCTGCTACACGCCCCCGTGGCAAACCATTTCCCCCAACGCCTCGCAGGCCGAGGTGCAAGCAAGGCTGGGCAAACCCAGGGAAGTCTATCCGCTCCCCCCCGGCGTGACGCGCTGGCTCTATCCGACCAAGCCGTTCGGCGAAGAGACGATCGCCGCCGATTTCGACGCTCAAGGCCGCCTGCTGGGTACCGCGCAAGTGCTCTCGATGCCGGAGTTCAACAAGGTCGAGATCGACAAGTGGACGAAAACCGACGTACTGCATCACTTCGGCGAACCGGTCGAAACGTCGTACTTCCCCCTCATGAAGCGCGAAGTCTGGACTTATCGCTTCAAGCAGGACGACGTCTGGTACTCGATGATGAACTTCTATTTCGATGCGGACGGCATCGTCAAGACGACCCAGATCAGCCCCGATCCGCTACACGAGAAGTTCGATCACGACTTGTTCTGATCGCATTTCGAGCCCCACCAACAGCAAAACGCCCGCCTGCCGGATGTCCGGAGGCGGGCGTGTCGTGCCATGGATCGGTCGTCAACGGCGCCAGTGCGCCCTCGCTTACGGCGTCAGTTGCGGGTTGAGCTTCTCGGCCTTCGAATACAGCTTGTTGAGCGCCGACAGATACGCCTTGGCAGACGCCGCGACGATATCGGGATCTGTGCCCACGCCATTCACAATGCGCCCGCCCTTCGACAGTCGCACCGTCACCTCACCCTGCGATTGCGTACCCGTCGTGATCGCGTTCACCGAATACAGCAGTTGCTCGGCGCCGCTTTGCACCTGCGATTCGATGGCATTGAGCACGGCGTCGACCGGGCCGTTACCCTCGGCGTCTCCCATGAGTTCCTTACCCTGCGCGGTGAAGACCACGCGGGCGCTCGGGCGCTCGCCCGTCTCGGAATGTTGCGCCATCGACACGAGATGGAAATGCTCGCTGCTGTCGGCCTGCGCTTCATTCGAGACGATCGCCAGAATGTCCTCGTCGAAGATTTCAGCCTTCTGGTCAGCCAGTTCCTTGAAGCGAGCGAACGCGGCATTCACGTCCTGCTCCGACGCCATCTCGATGCCCAGCTCCTGAAGGCGCTGCTTGAAGGCGTTGCGGCCCGAGAGCTTGCCGAGCACGATCTTGTTGGCGGTCCAGCCCACATCTTCCGCCCGCATGATCTCGTAGGTGTCGCGCGCCTTGAGCACGCCGTCCTGGTGGATGCCCGAGGCGTGCGCAAACGCGTTGGCGCCCACCACCGCCTTGTTCGGCTGAACGCTGAAGCCGGTGATCTGCGAGACGAGCTTCGAGGCCGGCACAATTTGCGTCGTATCGATGCCGAGCTCCAGACCGAAGTAATCCTTGCGGGTCTTGATCGCCATCACGACTTCTTCGAGTGCCGTATTGCCCGCGCGCTCGCCCAGACCGTTGATCGTGCATTCGATCTGACGCGCGCCCCCCAACTGCACCCCCGCCAGCGAGTTCGCGACGGCCATGCCCAGATCGTTGTGGCAGTGCACCGACCAGACCGCCTTGTCCGAATTCGGCACACGCTCGCGCAGCGTGCGTACGAGCTGGCCGTAAAGTTCCGGCACGCCGTAACCCACGGTATCGGCCACGTTGATGGTCGTCGCGCCTTCGTTGATGACGGCTTCCAGCACGCGGCAAAGGAAATCCAGCTCGGAGCGGCTGCCGTCTTCCGGTGAGAATTCGATATTGTCGGTGAACTGACGCGCATATCGCACGGCGAGTTTCGCCTGCTCGAGCACCTGATCCGGGCTCATGCGCAGCTTCTTCTCCATGTGCAGCGGCGACGTGGCGATGAACGTATGGATACGCGACGAGTTCGCGCCCTTGAGGGCCTCGGCGGCGCGGGCGATATCGCGGTCGTTGGCACGCGCAAGCGAGCAGACGGTACTGTCCTTGATGATGCCGGCAATGGCCCGGATGGCCTCGAAGTCGCCGTTCGAGCTGGCGGCGAAGCCGGCTTCGATCACGTCCACGCGCAGACGCTCCAGCTGACGGGCGATGCGAATCTTCTCATCGCGCGTCATCGACGCGCCGGGCGACTGTTCACCGTCGCGCAAGGTCGTATCGAAAATGATCAGCTTGTCGGCCATGACTTTCTCCAGTGGGGATCTTGTAGGGTTCAGTTCGTTCTAGATGTCCGGGGGCGGCGCAGTCGCAAGCCGAAGGACGCCTGGGCGCCCACGACACTGTGCTCACGCAGCAGGCAACACGGGCGGACGGATCGTCGGACGGGCGGGCAACTACCGGGAGGAAATCAGCGCGCGACGCGCGCAGGCATGGCCGGCCCGCGAACGGGGGAATGGCATAGCGTTGGCGGTGCGAGAGGAAGGTCCGAAGCCGGGGTGGCGCCTGAAATCATGAGCGCCAATATAGTCGCAATCGGGTGATTTCGCAACGCGCGGCGCGGGCTGCAAGCCGCATGCAGACAGGCGCTCGCGAGCCCGCGATCCTGCCTGCGCCACCCATGAACAGCCCGGCACGGCGCCGGGCTGGATATCACGAGACAAACGACGATCAGGCCACCGGAATGCGCAGCACCTGTCCCGGATAGATTCGGTCCGGGCTGGAGAGCATCGGCTTGTTGGCCTCGAAAATGGCGTTGTATCGGTTGGCGTCACCATAGACCTTCTTCGAGATCGCCGACAAGGTATCGCCCTTCTCCACGGTGTGAAACGTCGCCTCGGCCGACGCCGTCGACACCGACATCCGGTCGTCCACCTTCTCGACGCCCTTCACGTTGCCGCAGCACAGCAGGATCTTTTCCTTGGTCGCTTGATCCGGGGCCACGCCGAACACCGTCACCGTGCGCGATGCGCCGTCGAACGTGACGGTCAGGCCGGTCGCGTCGAGGTTCTGCGTCTTGATGTACGCCTCGATGGCGTCGGCCGCGTTGCGGTTGGCTTCGTCCGCGTCAGGCCCCGGCGCGGGCGCCTCTGCGGCTTGCGCCTGGCCGCCCAACAATGCCTCGCCGGCTTCTTTCACAAAGTCCAGAATGCCCATGCTTGCTCCTTCGTCACGTCGAACCATGGAAACGGCACCGGGTCGGCTCAGCGTTGCCACGACCCGCCCGGGCCAGGGGAAACTTCCGGCCTGCATTCGCAAGACTACAACATCGCATCGCAAACGATCGCCCGGCAAGCCTGACAGGCGAATGTGACAAGGGGCGCACCGAGACGCCCCTTGTTTTGCCACCGTTATTCGTCGACGTCGCCGAAAATGCGCTGCCGGCGCCCCTTCAGAAAGCGGAAGGCCCAGAGCACATAGCCGGAAACGCTGTACAGGCAGAACATGCCGAAGAGCACCAGCGGCGGGTCGGACGACACGAGAATGAAGCCGACCATGAAGAGCAGCACCACGCCGAACGACACCCGCTGGCGCACATCGAGCGCCTTGCCGCTATAGAACGGCGCATTCGATACCATCGACATCCCCGCGTAAATCGTCAGCCCGAACGCCACCCAGGGCATCCAGAAAACGTTGACCGGTAATTTGTTGTCGATCGTAATCCACACGAAACCGGCAATAAGCGCAGCGGCCGCCGGACTCGCCAAGCCCTGGAAGAAGCGCTTGTCGACCACGCCGATGTTCGTATTGAAGCGCGCCAGCCGCAAAGCCGCGCAGGCCACGTAGACGAACGCGGCGAGCCAGCCCCACTTGCCGATCTCATGGAGAATCCATTCGTACATCACCAACGCCGGCGCTACGCCGAACGAGGTCATGTCCGAGAGCGAATCGTATTGCTCGCCGAACGCGCTCTGCGTGTTGGTCATACGTGCCACGCGCCCGTCCATGCCATCGAGCACCATGGCGAAGAAGATCGCGATGGCGGCCTGCTCGAAACGATCGTTCATGGCCTGCACGATCGCGAAGAAGCCGCAGAACAGCGCGGCGGTCGTAAAGGCGTTCGGCAACAGGTAGATGCCGCGATTGCGCGGGCGCACCGGCAGATCGTCCTCCACACCGTGGTCGTGGTCTTCGTTCATCAATGGCTCTGCGGATGAATGGTTGTGACGGCTGAACGCCGAAAGATGCCTGACATTATTGCGCAAGCGGCCGCGATGGTTTTCCGGCATGCGGACCTCCCTGACGATGCTATGACAGCGGGCGATCCCGCATCGGATCACCGCGATTGGAACGCAAGAAGCGAAAGCAGTTGCAGGCCGCGACACGGTGACGCACGACAGGAAGTCGCGCCGCCGCACACGGCCGTGGTCCGTGGGCTCGAGTGGCTTACAGCTCGGCGAGGATCGTCGAGGTGGCCGACACCTTCTCGCCGATGGTCACGCGCGGACGCGAGCCCAGCGGCAGGTACACGTCGACCCGCGAACCGAAACGAATGAAACCGTAACGCTGACCGCGCGAAAGCGTATCGCCCACCTTCACGTAGCACAAAATCCGGCGCGCGATGAGTCCTGCGACCTGCACGCTCGTGACGATCTGCCCCCCCACGTCGATCACCAGCGCATTGCGCTCGTTTTCGAGCGATGCCTTGTCGAGATCGGCGTTGAAGAAACGTCCCGGGAAATATTCCACCTTGGTCACCGTGCCGTCAACCGGGGCACGATTCGAGTGCACGTTGAAAACGTTCATGAACACGCTGATCTTCAACGCTTCACGGCCAGCGTACGGATCTTGCGTGGTTTCGATGGCCACGATGCGTCCGTCGGCGGGCGAAAGTACGGCGCCGGCCTGCTGCGGCACCTGTCGCGGCGGATCCCGGAAGAACTGCAGGACAAACAGGGCGATCACCCAGAACGGCGCGGCCCACAGCACGCCGGCCATGAAGTGCACGACGAGCGCCACGGCGACGGCGATACCCAGGAAGGGCCAGCCCTCGCGGGCAATGATCGGG
This sequence comes from Pandoraea cepalis, assembly GCF_902459665.1. Lineage (GTDB taxonomy): Bacteria > Pseudomonadota > Gammaproteobacteria > Burkholderiales > Burkholderiaceae > Pandoraea > Pandoraea cepalis. The sequence continues at coordinate 9,973 of NZ_CABPSL010000032.1, forward strand.
TGAGGATAATTCATGCGATTGAACTCGCGTCCTTGGTAAAACGGTTGAGTGAGCGGGTCGGCCTGCGTTGGGCCAAACCGTGACGTGGCGGCATTGTAGCAATGCGCGCGGCGCGGCGACACTTTTTCCCCAATCGACACATCGGCGTCGCCACCGCAAAGCCGGCCACATCGAGGCGCCACGATGCCAGTTCACGGTCGATGCGGGGGGAGAGGAAACGAAAAAAGCCGTCCGCCTTGCCATAGCGACAGCTACAGCAAAACGGACGGCCAGGCGCGGCGGTTCCGGCGCTCAAACGCGCGATGCGCTTGACGCGCCCAAGCCGCCTGCCGTGCGCCGCCAGTGCGACGCCCACACGCTGCCGGGCGTACGCATCTTGCGGCGCGTCGTACTTAGTTCTTCGACTGGTCGACGAGCTTGTTCTTGGCGATCCACGGCATCATTGCGCGCAGCTTGCCGCCCACTTGCTCGATTTGGTGCTCGGCCGTGATGCGACGACGCGAGATCAGGGTCGGGGCACCCGCCTTGTTTTCCAGGATGAACGACTTGGCGTACTCGCCGGTCTGGATATCGGTCAGGCACTGCTTCATCGCCTTCTTCGTCTCTTCGGTCACGACGCGCGGGCCGGTGACGTACTCACCGTACTCGGCGTTGTTCGAGATCGAGTAGTTCATGTTGGCGATGCCGCCTTCATAGATCAGGTCGACGATCAGCTTGAGTTCGTGCAGGCACTCGAAGTAGGCCATTTCCGGCGCATAACCGGCTTCGACCAGCGTTTCGAAACCGGCCTTGATCAGCTCGACGGTACCGCCGCACAGCACGGCTTGCTCGCCGAACAGGTCGGTTTCCGTTTCTTCGCGGAAGTTCGTTTCGATGATGCCGGCACGGCCGCCGCCGTTCGCGGCAGCGTACGACAGGGCGATGTCGCGCGCGGCGCCCGACTTGTCCTGTGCCACGGCGATCAGGTGGGGCACGCCGCCGCCTTGCGAGTACGTCGAGCGCACCGTGTGGCCCGGGGCCTTCGGGGCGATCATGATGACGTCGAGGTCAGCGCGCGGAATCACGCAGCCGTAATGCACGTTGAAGCCGTGCGCGAAGGCCAGGGCGGCGCCTTCCTTGATGTTGCCATGCACTTCGTTCTTGTACACGTCGCCGATCTGCTCGTCCGGCAGCAGCATCATGACGATGTCGGCCGACTTCACGGCTTCCGCCACTTCCTTGGTGTTCAGGCCGGCGCCGACCGCCTTGTTCCACGAAGCGCCATTCTTGCGCAGACCGACCGTCACGTTCACACCGCTGTCCTTCAGGTTCTGGGCGTGGGCATGGCCTTGCGAGCCATAGCCGATGATCGTCACTTGCTTGCCCTTGATGAGGGAGAGGTCGGCGTCTTTGTCGTAGAAAACTTTCATTTGGAATTGTCCCGTAATGCCAAAAAATTACTCAAATCAGAATGGATCGAAATCCGCTTACCGCGTTGCCGCTACCGATCAGACTTTCAGGATGCGCTCACCGCGCCCGATGCCCGAGCCACCGGTACGAACCGTCTCGAGAATCGCCGTACGATCGAGCCCGTCGATGAAGGCGTCGAGTTTCGACGAATTCCCGGTCAGTTCGATCGTATAGGTCTTTTCAGTAACGTCAATGATGCGGCCGCGGAAAATATCCGACATCCGCTTCATCTCTTCTCGCTCCTTGCCCACGGCGCGCACCTTGATGAGCATCAGCTCACGTTCGATATGCGCCCCTTCGGTCAGATCGACCACCTTCACCACCTCGATGAGCCGGTTCAGGTGCTTGGTGATCTGTTCGATGACGTCGTCGGAGCCCGTCGTGACCACCGTCATGCGCGAGAGCGACCGATCTTCGGTCGGTGCGACGGTGAGGGTCTCGATATTGTAGCCACGCGCCGAAAACAGGCCGACCACACGCGACAGCGCGCCCGGCTCGTTCTCGAGCAAAACAGAAATAATATGCCTCATGGTGTATCCCGGATTGTCCTAGTGTGGGGACGTCGCGCCCGCGCCGGCCTGACCGGCGGCGACTGTCGGCGCGCGCCTCGGCTTACAGATCTTCCGAACCGAGCAGCATCTCGCTGATGCCCTTGCCCGCCTGGACCATCGGCCAGACGTTTTCGGTGGGATCCGTTTGGAAATCCATGAATACCGTACGATCCTTCAGGCGCAACGCCTCGCGCAGTGCGGGCTCGACGTCCGACGACTTCTCGATGCGAATGCCCACGTGACCGTACGCCTCGGCAAGCTTCACGAAGTCGGGCAGCGCGTCCATGTACGAACTGGAGTAGCGCTTGCTGTATTCGATCTGCTGCCACTGGCGAACCATGCCCAGATAGCGGTTGTTGAGCGACAGGATCTTGATCGGCGTGCGGTATTGCAGGCACGTCGAGAGTTCCTGGATGCACATCTGGATCGAGCCTTCGCCGGTGATACAGGCGACTTCGGCATCCGGGTGCGCCATCTTCACGCCCATGGCCGCCGGCAGGCCGAAGCCCATCGTGCCCAGGCCGCCCGAGTTGATCCAGCGGCGCGGCTTGTTGAAGCGGTAGTACTGCGCCGCCCACATCTGGTGCTGGCCGACGTCCGAGCACACGAAGGCTTCGCCGTCGGTGAGCTTCCAGTACGTCTCGACCACATGTTGCGGCTTGATGATTTCGCTCTGGCGATCGAACGCGAGGCAATCGCGCGAGCGCCATTCCTCGATCTGCTTCCACCAGTCGGCCAGCGCCCCGGCGTCCGGGCCCTGCTCCGCGGTTTGCAGGTTTTCGATCATCTCGCGCAGCACTTCCTTCACGTCGCCGACGATCGGGATATCGACCTTCACACGCTTGGAAATCGACGACGGGTCGATATCGACGTGAATGATCTTGCGCGCACGCTCGGAGAAGTGTTCCGGATTGCCGATCACACGGTCGTCGAAGCGCGCGCCGATGGCGATGAGCACGTCGCAGTGCTGCATGGCCATGTTCGCTTCGTAGGTGCCGTGCATGCCCAGCATGCCGAGGAACTTGGGATCGCTCGCACGATACCCGCCCAGGCCCATGAGCGTGTTGGTCACCGGATAGCCGAGCAGGTCGCAGAACTGGTTCAGTTCCTTCGACGCGTCGGCCAGAATGATGCCGCCGCCCGTATAGATATAGGGACGCTTGGCCGAGAGCAGCAGGCTCATCGCCTTGCGGATCTGGCCCGAGTGCCCCTTCGTGACCGGATTGTACGAACGCAGCGACACCGACTTCGGATAGTCGAAGCGGCAGCGCGCCTTGGACACGTCCTTCGGAATATCAACCAGCACCGGACCCGGACGGCCCGTCTTGGCGATATAGAAGGCTTTCTTGATGGTTGCGGCGAGATCGCGCACATCCTTCACGAGGAAGTTGTGCTTGACGCACGGACGGGTGATACCGACCGTGTCGCATTCCTGGAAGGCATCCTGGCCGATGGCGGCCGTGGGCACCTGCCCGGTGATGATGACGAGCGGGATCGAATCCATGTACGCGGTGGCAATCCCGGTGACCGCATTGGTCACGCCGGGGCCGGACGTCACGAGACACACGCCGACCTTGTCGGTGGAGCGCGAATAAGCGTCGGCCGCATGCACGGCGGCTTGCTCATGGCGCACCAGGATGTGCTGGATCTTGTCCTGCTTGTAGAGTTCGTCGTAGATGTAGAGAACCGAACCGCCGGGATAACCCCACAGATGTTCGACCCCTTCTTCCTGAAGCGAGCGCACGAGAATCTCGGCGCCAATCATGTCTTCGGAAGTATTTTGGTGGCGTGTAGCTTCCGCCTCGGAGAATTCCGCGCTTGGCATATTCATCGTCGACCTTTCAAAGTTTCGGCAAAAATTTTGATCGGGTGCTCTCCCCGCGAACTTGTGGTTCGGGCTCAAGCTGCGCGTCTGAATGATGGACACCCCGGATAGGCGTGCCGATATTGAGACAATCACAGATATTGCGAACTGGCAACATTACCGGTTTGCAGCAAAATGGTCAAGCAGGTTTATGCATTTGCAGCATGACTGCAAAGTCGGCCTCGCAGAATCCCCTCGCCATGCCCCACACCGCCCCAAGCCGGTGCACAATCTTCACACGATAGGAAGCTGGCGAGCCCGGCGCCGTCGCAAACCGGCACCACCGGAAGCAAAAGCGGTTACAGCACAGCGCGTTTTTGGTAGCATCCGCACCGGCTACATGAATCTTTACGTGGCCTTTACGCTTACATGGCATTTCAAAGGCGCAGCGCGCAACGCTGCGTGCACCCCACCGGATGGCATCTGACAAGGAACTGGCGGATTTTCTCGCGGGCATCGAACGGCGCGCCTTCAAGCAGGCCGTCTATGCCGTACGCGACGACGAGGCCGCCCTCGATATCGTTCAGGATGCGATGATCCGCCTGGCCGAAAAATACGGCGACAAGCCGCCGGCCGACCTGCCGCTGCTGTTCACGCGCATTCTCCAGAACGCCATTCACGACTATTTCCGTCGGCAAAAGGTGCGTAACACCTGGGTCACGCTATTCTCAAATCTCGCGGGCCCGGGCGACGACGAACGCGACGACTTCGATCCTCTGGAAACCTTATTGGCCGAGGATGGGTCTGTGCAGACCGAGAGCAGCGAAGAGACCGTTTCGCGCGCCGAAATCCTCTCGCTCATCGACGCGGAAATACAGAAACTGCCGACACGTCAACGAGAAGCCTTCCTCATGCGTTACTGGGAAGATATGGACGTTGCCGAGACGGCCGCCACGATGGGGTGCTCGGAGGGCAGCGTCAAGACGCACTGCTCGCGCGCCACCCATGCGTTGGCGCAGGCGTTGAAGGCAAAAGGGATCAGGTTATGAGTCACGATCTGGAAACGAGGGAACTCCGCTTCGCACATCGCGTGCGACGTGCGCTGGACGAAGCGTCCGACGCGCCGTCGCCGAATATCGCGGCCCGGCTGGCCGCCGCTCGTCAGGAGGCGCTCGCGCGCAAAAAGCCCGAACCGGTGGCCATCGTGCAACCGGCGCTGGTGCTCGCCGGTGTCGGCGCCATGCCATCGTCGGAAGCCGGCGGCCCACGCCGCACGTTCGACAAGCTGCGCCGTCTCGGGCTGCTCTGGCCGCTCGCCGCATTGGTGATCGGCCTGGCAGGGCTCGCGTACTGGGAACATCAGCAACACATTCAGGACCTGGCAGACATCGATGCCGCCGTATTGAGCGACGAACTCCCGTTGTCGGCCTATGCCGACCATGGCTTCAACGCCTATGTGAAGCGTGCCCAGTAGCCCCCCTACCCAAGCCCCCCCCGTGACGCGACGCAATGTATTTCTTCTGCTCGCCGCGCTGATCGCGGCCGCGATCGCCGGCACGGCCGCGCTGCGCCACACGCACGCGCCTGAAGCGGTGTCCGACGTGCCTCCGGTCATGGCCGGCGCATCTGCCCCCGGCGGCGCCACCCCCACCCATGGGCCGGTCGGCAATCTGACGGCCAGCGGTGCGACCGCGAGCGGCGCTGCGGCGACGTCTATTGCATCGCCCGGCGGTTACTGGGCCAAGCTCACGGCCGGCCAGCGAGAGGCGCTCGCGCCGCTCGCCCAGGACTGGAATCGCATGAGCGAGCGTCAGCGCGAGAAGTGGATCGAGATTGCCAAGCGCTTTCATACGCTGTCACCGGAAAGCCGCAAGCGCCTGCATGACCGCATGGCGGACTGGGTGCGCCTGACGCCCGAGCAGCGCAAGCTGGCGCGAGAGAGTTATCAGAATGCCAAGACGCTGCCGCCCGAGCGAAAAGCGCAGATGTGGCAGCAGTATCAGCAACTCACCGAAGAACAGAAAAAGCGCCTTGCCGCGGACGACCGAAAGCAGGCCAACCGTCCGAACGTGGTCAGCGCACCGCCGTCGGGCCGCCCAGGCGTGAAAAATCCGTACGCTGCAGTGCATCGCAAGGAGGCCGGCACCCCGGGCAAGAATGGCGCGTTGCCGGCGCCGGTGGCATCGGGCGCGGCAGCACCGGCGACCGGGCAATCGATGCCGACTTCAGCCGCACCGTCGCCAGGAGCGACGCCGGCGAGCGCGGGCACGGCAAACGGCGACAAGAATGGCGACGCCGTCTTCAACGCCGAGATTTATCATCACAACTGACGCCTGACGCCAGCCGCCCTTGGCCATCGTCATGCCGCAACGGCCGCCCCCCCCCCGGGCGGCCGTTTGTCTTTATGCGTTCGAAACGCCCCCGCCGACTGGCTGGCTCGCCGGCACATTCTTGCGCATAATGTGCGGCACAGGACGCGACATGCCCGCCGCCACTGCCCCATGCCGGCATGGGCGCCAGGGCACCCGACAAAAATCCCAGACCACGCCGCGATGACCGACTCCGCCACCCAGCCCGCCACGCCGCACTGCTCGCCCGACACCACACCCTCGCCAGACGTGCCGTCCGGCATCGAAGCGGATGGCTACGCTGTGCCGACGCTACGCCGCCGCCTGCTCTCGATGCTCTACGAATCGCTGCTGCTCTTCGGCGTGCTGTTCCTTGCCGGCTACCTGTTCAGCGCCCTCACCCAGCAGCACAGCGGCCTGATGCACCGGCATGCCATGCAAGCCTGGCTGTTTCTTGTACTTGGCGCGTACTTCGTCTGGTTCTGGACCCACGGTGGCCAGACGCTCGCGATGAAGACGTGGAAAATCCGTCTGGTCGACGCGCATGGACAACCGGTGCGCACTGCCCGCGCTGTCGCGCGTTACGCGCTCGCATGGTTGTGGGTGCTGCCGGCCATGGCGCTCGACTGGGGACTCGGAATCACGGGCTGGGGCAGCGTGGCGTTGCTCACCGGCTGGATCGTGCTCTGGGCCTTGGCCATGCGCGTGATGCCGGATCACCAGTTCATTCATGACCGGCTCGCCGGCACGCGTCTCGTGAGCGTGCTGGGCAAATGACCACAGCGCCCCCCGCTGCCCGCCCTGCCCCGCGCGCCTCGCGCGCCCACCTGATCTACGGCGGCATCGAAATCGGGCTATCGCTCATCGTCGCCGTCGCCACGTGGACCGTTTGGCATAGCCCCTGGACGACTTTGTTATGGACGGTGCTATGGTTGCCCGTCGCCCACGCCATCGGCCTTGCGGCCGGCTTCGTCATGGCCGCCCAGGGCGACCCGTCGCCGGAGCGGCGCGCCACCGCCGGCACCCATGCGGCCGTATGGGCCTACGAATGCGCGGCGTCGATCTTCCTGCTCGATCTCTGCCAACCGTGGTTCAGCACCGCCCGACTGCCGCCGCCGCGTGGCCCGGCGCGCCCCGTCTCGGTATTGCTGTTGCATGGTTACGGCTGCAATCGCGCGTTCTGGCTGCGTTTCTCGCGCCATCTCGCCGACGCGGGCTACGACTGCGACGCCGTCAATCTTGGCCCAATGTTCGGCGACATCGACGATTACGCCCCCACGATTGCCAATGCCACGCGCGCCCTTGCCGAACGCACCCGGCTGCCCGTCGTCATCATCGGCCACAGCATGGGCGGACTCGCGGCGCGTGCCTGCCTGCGCCACGCGCCCACCCTGCCGGTCGCTCACACCATCACGCTCGGCTCGCCGCACTTCGGCACCCTGCATGCGCGCCATGGCCTCGGCACCAACGCTCGCCAGATGGGCGTCGGCAGCGAATGGCTCGCAGCGCTCGCCAGTCGCGAAACGCAAACGCAACGCGCGCGCATCACGTCGATTTACACGTTTCACGACAACGTCGTCTATCCGGTGCGCACTTGCGTGCTGCCCGGTGCCCACAACATCGCGCTCGACCGGCTCGGACATGTGTCGCTGGGCACGCATCCACGCGCGCGCGCCCATGTGCTCGAGACGCTCGAGCGCGTGGCCCAGGGATTGCCACGCGCCGTCTGATCCGAGGCGTCCCTGGCTGGCGCGGGTCCCGCTGTCGCGTCGTCGCGACGTTGGACGCCACTTTCGCGACATGATCGTGACTGTCATCGTCGCTTCACGAAATCGTGGCGCAATGCACGCATGTTCAACGCGACGTGCGAGCCGGTATGACGACGACCCCCACCTTTGAGTTGCCGATCCCAACGTCTGCGGCTCGCGCCGGTCACTTCGCAGACACCCCGCCAGGCCGCCCCGCCGCCCCGCCCATCAGCCCGCCCGACACGATCGAACTGCCGCCCGACACGCCCGATCCCTTCGACCCGCCCCCCGACGGCATCACCCGCTACCGTACGATCTGGCTCTCGGACATCCACCTCGGCACCCAAGGGTGTCAGGCAGACTACCTGCTCGACTTCCTGCGTCATCACGAGTCCGACTACCTGTACCTGGTCGGCGACATCATCGACGGCTGGCATCTGCGGCGCGGCTGGCACTGGCCGCAGGCGCACAACGACGTTGTGCAGAAAATGCTGCGCCGCGCACGCAAGGGTACGCAGGTGATCTACGTACCCGGCAATCACGACGAAGCGGCACGTCAGTTCTGCGGGTTGGCGTTCGGCGACATTGCGGTGCGCGACGAGGCGTTCCACACCACACTGTCGGGCAAACGTCTGTGGGTCACCCACGGCGACCTGTTCGACGGCGTGATTCAGCACGCCAAGTGGCTCGCGTATCTGGGCGACTCGCTCTACACCCTCACCCTGCTGCTCAACCGCTGGTTCAATCGCGTGCGCACGCGCTTCGGCTTCCCGTACTGGTCGCTGTCGCAGTATCTGAAACACCAGGTGAAAAACGCCGTGAACTTCATTTCGGCCTTCGAGCACGTGATGGCCGACGAAGCGCGCCGCCGTGGCTGCGATGGCGTGGTGTGCGGACACATCCACAAGCCCGAGATTCGCGAGATCGACGGCTTGCTCTACTGCAACGACGGCGACTGGGTGGAGAGCCTCTCAGCGCTGGTCGAGACGACCGAGGGCGAGCTGCGCATCATCCACTGGACGCAAAAACGCAACGTGCGCGCCCGCGCGAAAACCGCGACGGTCAGCACTTGAGCCCGCACCGTGACCCTGGCCGGCCTCGCGCCGCCATGATCGCCACACCTCGGGAGACGCCAGTCCGAGACGCTGGCCCAAGACGCTTGCCCGATTTCACCCCGCTAACCCCGCGCACGCACGGCACTGTGCTGTCGTACGTGCGCCCTCACGCGCGAGTTCGCGCGTGTCACCGAAGCGCGCCATGTGCGCGAAGGAGCGCCCGATGAAAATCATGATCGTCACCGACGCCTGGGATCCGCAGATCAACGGCGTGGTCCGCACGTTGAAGAACACGCGCGCTCAGCTGGAGGCGGCCGGCCATCGTGTCGAGCTGCTCACGCCGCAGGAATTCCGCACGATGCCGTGCCCGACCTACCCGGAAATCCGTCTCGCGTTCTTCGCCGGCGCACGCGTGACACGGCGCATCGAAGATTTCGCACCGGACGCCCTGCACATCGCCACCGAAGGCCCGCTCGGCATGGCCGCGCGCAAATGGGCCCTGCGCAACGACTTTCCGTTCACCACGGCCTATCACACGCGCTTCCCGGAGTATGTGCAGGCGCGCTTCGGCTTTGCGCTCTCGACAACCTACCGCTTTCTGCGCTGGTTCCACAAGGCGTCGCACGCCGTGATGGCACCCACGCCGGTGGTCAAGCGCGATCTCGAAGCGAACGGCTTCCAGAATGTGGTGCTTTGGACGCGTGGCGTCGACCTTGACATCTTCCGTGCGCAAGACGCACATGTGCTAAATTCGGCACATCCGATTTTCCTCTACGTGGGGCGTGTCGCCGTGGAGAAGAACATCGAGGCCTTCCTGAAACTGGATTTGCCGGGCTCGAAATGGGTTGCGGGCGAAGGGCCGCAACTGGCCGAACTGCGCTCGCGCTACCCCGACGTGAATTACCTTGGCATGCTTTCGCAGCCCGAACTCGCAAAGGTCTACGCGTCGGCCGACGTATTCGTCTTTCCCAGCCGTACCGACACGTTCGGCCTGGTGCTGCTCGAAGCGATGGCTTGCGGGCTGCCGGTCGCGGCCTTCCCGGTGACCGGCCCGGTCGATGTCCTTAGCGGCTGCCCGGAAGGCGAAGGCGGCGCGCTGCGAGAGGACTTGCGCGAGGCTTGTCTCGATGCGCTCAAGGTCTCGCGCCCGAGTGCGCGTGCCTGGGCCGAGCGGTTTTCGTGGCAGGCGGCCTCCGAAGAGTTCGCCTCGCATCTGCATCCGCGCAAGCCCGAGCTGTCGCTCGCGAGCGCGGTCTGATCCACCTCCAGAGCCCGTTGCGGCGAGGAACCCGACGCTTGTTCATCGATCACCCGCCGCCACGCGACAAACAACCGAATCCGTACAAGGGCAATCGGGGCATCATGCGTGCCTGGCGTGCCCTGAAATACTCCTTGTCCGGCTTCAAGTTCGCCGTGTTCGAAGAGAGCGCCTTCCGGCAGGAACTGGCGCTCGCCGCCATCCTCTTGCCGGCGGCGGTCTTCCTGCCCGTGACCTCCGTCGAGCGCGTGCTGCTCATCGGCTCGGTGCTGCTCGTGCTCATCATCGAGCTGGTCAACTCCAGCATCGAGGCGGCCATCGACCGCATTTCGCTGGAGCGACACGAACTGTCCAAACGTGCCAAGGATTTCGGCAGCGCGGCGGTCCTCATCGCGCTCGGCCTTTGCCTGCTTACCTGGGCCTTGCTCGCCGGGCCCGTCATTGTCGAACGGGTACGTACAGCGTTTTTCTGATAACGTTCGCCGCCTTCCTCCCCCATGCTTGGCAGCGCGCGGCTGCCGGGTATAATCGGTCGCCGTATACCTGATATTCAACTCATAGACGCAAGCGGAGAACATCGTTCGTCACGCTTGCCGCTTACCGGGGCCGACAGACATGGAAGCAAAGCCGCCGCGCCGTACCCGCGAACGAATTCTTGAGGTGTCACTCCGGCTCTTCAACGACATCGGCGAACCGAACGTCACGACCACCACGATTGCCGAGGAGATGAAAATCAGCCCGGGCAATCTGTACTATCACTTCCGCAATAAAGACGACATCATCAACAGCATCTTCGCCCAGTTCGAGCAGGAAATCGAACGGCGACTGCGGCTGCCCGACGATCACAAGCCCAAGCTCGACGAAGTCTGGACGTACCTGCAATACATGTCCGAATTTCTGTGGCGCTTCCGCTTTCTTTACCGCGACCTCAACGACCTGCTTGCGCGCAACCGCACACTGGAGACGCACTTCAAGGTGATCGTCGGCCACAAGAAACGGTTTGCGCGCTGGAGTTGCCCCTGTAACTCAGGACACGTGGACACCGTTAGGTTGATGACGCCGCTGCTCGCCTGAACTCGCGAGG
>NZ_CABPSL010000033.1 GCF_902459665.1 Pandoraea cepalis
GCCACCACCGCCGCCGCCGCCACCACCGCCACCACCGCCGCCGCCGCCACCACCTCCGGGACCACCGCCTCCGCCACCGCCGGGCCCACCGCCACTGTGACCGCCGCAACCGCAGCCGCCTGCGCCACCTATGCCGGCACCGGCGCCAAAGCCATTCCCAAATCCTCCGGGGCCACCAAAGGCACCCAGCCCGCCGCTACTGCCGCCACCAAAGCCCATGCCACCGCCACCACCGTGCCCACCGCCTCCCGCCGCATGTAATGCGTTGATCGAAATGCCGCACAGCACAACCGCTGCGGCTGCCGTCACCAAAGTCGCCTTGAACCCGTTCATGGTTCCCTCCCCGCGCACACTCACTTCGACACACGCACCCCTCGGCCAACATGGGCTGCGTTACGGCGCGAGCACGTCAGCGAAAATCGCGGGCAATAGCTGGCCGTCCCATGCACGCAAGCACAGGAGTACCTCGCCAACAGCCTGCTGGAAGTTCGGGTTGGCGCTTCGCCATACGCGATTCATATACGCGATTTCCGTGCCAATCACTGTAAGCTGTTGATTTAAAACAAACTAATACCTTAATTTGCAAGACATCGTGAAGCGGTGCGCCGAAAACGTATCGTTCCTGAAACGCCTACAACACGCCCCATCATTGCGGCAATCCACCGCACGGACGACCGGTTCATGAGGCAAGGTTGAGCGGTGCATTAGGCGCGCATGATGAGCGGCTCGCGTCACCGAACGCCCGGTAGCCGTTCAACGCGGGATGGTGGAATTCAGAAAGGTTTCAGATGTGCAGTTTGGCGAAGCAGAGCGCTCGCCAGAGGGGGGGATGCTGCGACAATGTCCTTAAGGACCCGACGGCTCGACCATGCCCCGACGGCGGGCATGGTCGGACCATCGGCGTGGGGCTTACTTGACTTGCACGGCGGAAAAATCCTGACGGCCGAACGGACTCACCTCGTATCCGGTCACGTCCGCGCGCGTGATGACCGCTGCAATCGGGTGCGCCAATGGAATCCAGAGCGCATCGTCCTTGATCATGCGCTGCGCGACCTGATACTTCACGGTTCGCGCGGCGAGATCATGAGAGCGTTTGCCTTCGCTGATCAACTGGTCAAGGTCTCTGTCGCAAAAGCGCGCGAAATTGGTGCCTGATTGCACGGCCGCGCAACTGAACTGCGGCGTCAGAAAGTTATCGGGGTCGCCGTTGTCGCCCGACCAGCCCATGAAGAGCAAATCATGTTCGCCCGCCTTGCCGCGACGAATCAACTCGCCCCACTCCACGGTCTTGATCCGCGCCCGAACACCAATCCTGGCGAGATCGCTTTGCAGCATCTCGGCGCTCAGACGTGGGTTCGGGTTCAACAGACTGCCCGTCGGGCGCGTCCAGATCGTCGTCTCGAACCCTTGCGGGAAGCCCGCGTCGGCGAGCAGCTGCTTCGCTTTGGCGATGTCCAGCGGATACGCGACCACATTCCTCGCGAAGCTCCACGTATTGGGCGGATACACGTTGGTGGCTGGCGTTGCGGCCCCTTCGAACACCTGCTTGACGTAGTTCGCGCGGTCGAACGCCATGTTCAGCGCCTGACGGACTCGCTTATCGTCGAGCGGCTTGTGCTGGGTGTTGATCGCGACGAACGCCGTCATGAATGCCGGTGTCTCGACCACCCGGAGCGCCTTGTCGCTGCGCGCCGCCTGCACGTCGACCGGTTTGGGCGAGAGCGCGATCTGGCACTCGCCCACCTTCACCTTCTGCGCGCGCACGGCTGCGTCCGGCACAATCGTGTAGATGAGACGATCCGAGGCCGGCGCGCCGCCGAAGTACGATTTGTTGGCGTCGTACCGCACGACGCTGTCCTTCTGATAGCTACGGAAGACAAACGGGCCCGTGCCGATGGGCCGCGCGTTCATCTCGCCCGGCTTGTTGATCGCGATGAGCTTGTCGGCGTACTCGGCCGAATAAATTGACGCGAAGCCCATCGAGAGCATCGACAGGAACACGGCATCGGGCTCGGACAGCGTGAAGCGAACGGTGTGGTCGTCGACCTTCTGCACCGATTTGATCAGCTTGCCCAGCGAGAGCGATTGCGCATGCGGGAAGCCCGACGGCGTGAGCTTGTGCCACGGCGCCTTGTCGTCGAGCATGCGCTCGAACGTGAAGACGACGTCGTTGGCATTGAACGCGCGGGTCGGCTTGAACAGGCTATTGCTGTGGAAGCTCACGTTCGGGCGCAGCGTGAACGTGTAGGTCAGGCCGTCGGGGCTGACGCTCCACTGGGTCGCCAGGCTGGGCACGACCTTGCGTTGCGACGCATCGAACTCGACCAGGCGATTGAACACCGGGTCGGCCGACGCATTGGTCGTCGTCAGCGAGTTGTAGCGCACGACGTCGAAGCCTTCGGGGCTGGCTTCGGTGCATACGGTGAGCGCCTTGGCATGCACGGCGAGCGGCACCATCGGCAGCGACAGGGCCGTCAGAGCGGCAGCGAAAATACGGCGCGAGCGACGACGCATGGGTGTCTCCTCCAGGAAGTCGATGACGGTGAAAAACAGCGGGTCAGAATAGCGCAAATTCAGGCCAATCGCCCTTGCGTTGGGGCCCGCGCCGACACTCGCTGTCCCGAATCCTGAAACCGATCGTCAGTTCTGCGAAACGCCGCCCCATCAGGCGCCGGACGGCAGCGTCGGACGATAGCCCAGCGCATGGCTTGCGGACAAGGCTTCGCGGCGCACCGCCTCGCCAATCGGGCCGTCCATGCGCGCGTCGAACCCGCCCGTGGCACCCAGCGCGGTGACGACGCCGACCAAGCGGCCGTCGTAGTTGAAGACCGGCGCGGCCAGCGCGCTGATCCCCGTCAGGTTGGTGTCGCGAACGCTTGCCCCCTGCGCGGCGCGCACCTCGGCACGCAGCGCGCCGATGGGATCGGACGCATCGAGCTGTGCGCGTTGCTCCGGCGAGGCATGGGCCAACTCGGCTTCGGCCATCGCCATCACTTGCGGATCGTCCAGGCATCCGAGAAAAACACGGCCGGCGGCCGACCAGAGCATCGACATTACCGACCCGATGCGCACGTTGATCGTCACGGGCAGGCCCGGCTCCTCGAAACGCACGATGGTCGGTCCCTTGTTGCCCATGACGGCGATGAAGCAGGTGACATCGAAGGCTTCGCGCAAGCGCACGAGCGCCGGTTCGGCCGCACGCACCGGGTCGGCCTGCCGCATCGCCGCCACGCCGATGAGCATCGCTTCGAGTCCGAGATGGTAGTGCTGCGAGTCGGTGTCCTGCGCGACGAGGCCCTCCTCCACGAGACTCATCAGATACCGATGCACTTTGGCCGGACTTTGCTGGACATGCTGGGCGAGCGCGGTCAGGCTCGCGCGACCGCCCAGCCGGGCCAGCCCCTTGAGCACGACCATGCCGGTCTCGGCCGATTGCACGCGTTGACGGCGCCCGCGCTCGCGCGGTGCGTCGGTGACATCGTCGTCATGAGGGGCATCGGTGCGCGATGGCGTGAGGCCGGTCGTCGCGCGTACAGGCGTATCGGCGCTGCGCGGGAGGCCTGCGGTGGGTCGTTTGCTTGTCGTCATCGCCGAGATTTTATGATGCAAAGCGATATTGTCCGGCATCGGCAAGGCTAGAGGTTAACCCCAGTCCACCAAATTACGCAATGCGTATTATATTTACGCTTAACAAATTCCAGGGAGGAGAGGCGCACCGCCCGATCGCGTGATCGCTCCTCTACACTTGTTCCATATTGCGCGTGTCGTCGCGAGCCCAACGCGGCGCTCGTCACACCGGCCCCAGAGAGCGTGAACGGATGAGCCAACCGATTGCCCCCACCCCCGACACGGCAGCCGCCGGCGGCTGCCCCTTTCATCAGACGCCTGCCGCCACGGCCCCCAACGGATGCCCTGTGAGCGCCCGTGCCGCGGACTTCGACCCGTTCGAAGACGGCTATCAGCAAGACCCGCCCGAGTACGTGCGCTGGGCGCGCGAGCAAGAGCCGGTGTTCTACAGCCCGAAGCTCGGCTACTGGGTTGTCACGCGCTACGACGACATCAAGGCGATCTTCCGCGACAACCTCACGTTCAGCCCGTCGATTGCGCTGGAAAAGATCACGCCGACCGGACCGGAGGCGAATGCCGTGCTCGCCTCCTACGGCTTCGCGCTCAACCGCACGCTGGTGAACGAAGACGAACCCGCCCACATGCCGCGTCGTCGCGTGTTGATGGAGCCGTTCACGCCCGAGCATCTCAAGCATCACGAGCCGCTGGTGCGCCAACTCGCACGCGACTACGTGGATCGCTTCATCAACGACGGCCGCGCCGATCTCGTCGACCAGATGCTGTGGGAAGTGCCGCTCACGGTGGCGCTGCACTTCCTCGGCGTGCCGGAGGAAGACATGGACAAGCTGCGCGAGTATTCCATCGCGCACACGGTCAACACATGGGGACGCCCCAAGCCCGAAGAGCAGGTGGCCGTGGCCCACGCCGTAGGCAATTTCTGGCAACTGGCGGGCAAGATTCTCGACAAGATGCGCCAGCACCCCGAGGGGTCGGGCTGGATGCAGTACGGCATTCGCAAGCAAAAGGATTATCCCGACGTCGTCACCGATTCGTACCTGCATTCGATGATGATGGCGGGCATCGTGGCCGCGCACGAGACGACGGCCAACGCCACCGCGAACGCCATGAAGCTGCTGCTCCAGCATCCGGACGTCTGGCGCGAGATCTGCGACGACCCATCGCTGATTCCGAACGCCGTCGAAGAGTGTCTGCGTCATAACGGCTCGGTCGCCGCATGGCGCCGGCTGGTCACTCGGGACGTCAACATTGGCGGCATCGACATCGCCGCGGGTGCGAAGCTGCTGATCGTGACCTCGTCCGCCAACCATGATGAAGCGCACTTCGCCGACGCCGACCTGTTCGACATTCGCCGCGAAAACGCGAGCGATCAGTTGACGTTCGGCTACGGCTCGCATCAATGCATGGGCAAGAACCTCGCCCGCATGGAAATGCAGATCTTCCTCGAAGAATTCACGCGCCGGCTGCCGCACATGACGCTGGCACAGCAGACCTTCACGTATGTGCCGAACACCTCCTTCCGCGGCCCGGAGCATGTGTGGGTCGAGTGGGATCCGGCGCAGAACCCCGAGCGCCGCGACCCCACCGTGCTCACGCGTCATTCGCCCGTGCGCATTGGCGAACCCTCGGGACACAGCGTGACGCGTCCGGTCGTGGTCGAGTCCGTGCTGCCGGTGGCCGACGGCATCGTGAAGTTACGCCTGGTCGCCCCGGACGGCCGCGCCATGCCGCGCTGGGCCCCGGGCTCGCACATCGACATCGAGTGCGGCGACACGGGGCTGTCGCGTCAGTATTCGCTGTGCGGCGATCCGGCCGACACCGGCGCGCTGGAAATCGCCGTCCTGCACGAACCGCAAGGCCGTGGCGGTTCGCACTGGGTTCATACGCAAGTGAAAGCCGGTGACCGCCTGCGCATTCGCGGTCCGCGCAATCACTTCCGGCTCGATGAAACGACGCGTCGTGCCATCTTCGTTGCGGGCGGCATCGGCGTCACGCCGATTGCCGCTATGGCGCGGCGCGCGAAAGCACTGGGCATCGACTACGTGATCCATTACAGCGGCCGCAGCCGCCGCACGATGGCGCTGATCGACGAACTCCACGCGCTGCATGGCGAGCGCCTGC
This sequence comes from Pandoraea cepalis, assembly GCF_902459665.1. Classification (GTDB taxonomy): domain Bacteria; phylum Pseudomonadota; class Gammaproteobacteria; order Burkholderiales; family Burkholderiaceae; genus Pandoraea; species Pandoraea cepalis. Next base: position 5,707 of record NZ_CABPSL010000033.1, read on the forward strand.
ATTTGTGGGTGAAAGACGAGGGCCAGCGCGCCGACTACGCCAGCCTGCTCGCCACGCCGCAAGACGGCACGCAAGTCTATGCCTGCGGCCCGCTGCGAATGCTCGACGCCCTCGCACAGTGCTGTGCGCCCTGGCCTGACGACACGCTGCGCGTCGAACACTTCCAGTCGCAACTGAGCACGCTCGATCCCGCAAAGGAGCATGCGTTCGACGTCACGCTCAAGGATTCCGGCATTACGGTGACGGTGCCGGCCGATCAGACGCTGCTCACGGCGCTGCGTGCGGCAAACATCGACGTCCAGAGCGACTGCGAGGAAGGACTGTGCGGTTCCTGCGAGGTGCAGGTGCTGGAGGGTGACGTGGATCACCGCGATGTGGTGCTTACACGCGCCGAGCGCGACGCGAACACGAAGATGATGTCGTGCTGCTCGCGCGCCTGCGGCAAATCGCTGGTGCTGGCGTTATAGGTCGCCGCGTCGGCGCCCGGCGCGCCCAATGGGTTCAGTGGGCGTGCCGCGGCTTGCGCAGCATCGCCAGCAGCGCGACGAGCGCGAGCCATGCAAAACCGCACATGACCGTTGCGAGCGGACGCGGCGAGCCGTCGTTGAGCACGCCGAGCAGCCCGCCCGCCGCGAAGCCGAAACCATACTGCACACTGCCCACGAGCGCCGCCGCTGCGCCGGCGCGGGTCGGGTGATTGGCGAGCGCCCCCGCCACCGAATTCGCCGTGATGATGCCGCGCAGCGACATGAACAGAAACAGTAGTGCCACCATCAACGGCAGCCGCGCGCCCCCCAGCCACGCGCTCGCGCACAACACGGTCGTGACGATCGCACAGCCGACAATGCCGGCACGCATCAGGCGATCTGCGCCCAACTGCCCCACACGGCGCGAGTTGAACATGGTCATCGCCGCCATGCCGACGATATTGATGCCGAAGAGCACCCCGAAAAGCTGCGGCGACACATGGAAGTACTCCATGTACACCAGCGGCGTGCCCGTAATGTAGGTGAACGACGCGCCAAAGACCGCGCCGCCCGCCAGCATGTAACCGACGAAATGCGGGTCACGCAACAGATGCCAATAGGACATCAGGACGGCACGCGGTCCACCCGACTGACGCGCGTGCACCGCCCCGGTCTCCGGCAAACGCCACAAGGCCAGCATCGCCACCGCGCCGAACACCGCGAGAATGCCGAAGATCGCGCGCCACGTCGTGACGCGCAGCATCTGTCCGCCAACGAGCGGCGCCACGATCGGCGCAACGCTCATCACCAGCAGCATGATCGAAAAGGCGCGCGCACTGTGGCGCGGCCCGTAGACGTCACGCACGATGGCTTGTGCAATCACGGGCATGGCGCATCCACCGAGCGCCTGCACGAAGCGCCACACCATCATGTGATCGATGGTGTCGGCAAACGCACAGCCGATGCTGCCGAAGATGTACAGCGCGATCCCCGCCGCCATCGGCCGACGACGCCCAAATCGGTCCGCGAGCGGCCCCCACAGGAGCTGCCCGAAGGCGAATCCCAGGAAGAAGTAGGAGAGTGTGAGCTGCGTGGTCGCGACACTCGCACCCAGTTCGTGGCGCAACGTCACGAGCCCCGGCAGATACATGTCCGTGGAGGCGGGCGCGATCATCATGAACAGGCCGAGAATGCCCAGCAACACACGCTCGGAAGGCAACGCAGGGGAGAGTTCGGACGTCGATGTCATGATCGTTCTGATGAGTCGGCGCAATGGCTGTCGCGCCGCGGGAGGCGCCGCAAATAAACGACGCCCGCCATGATAACGCTGGCGGGCGTCGCACTTTCATACTCGATGGTTATCGGATCCCTAACCAATGCTTATGGCGCAGCGTTCGGGTCCGGCATCTTTTGACATCGCCCCCTCATCCGGCCGTTGCCGCCTGCAGGTTGCCGCCGTCGCTGCGCTGTGTGCGGGCAATCGCCAGCACGCCGATCAACGAAACGCACGCGGGCACCGCCGCCGCCAGGAACAGCGATGACGACGACCATTGCCAATGCATCAGCGCGCCGCCCAGCACCGGACCGAGCACTGAACCGATGCGGCCGATACCGAGGCTCCAGCCAATGCCGGTGGAACGCAACGAGGTGGGGTAATACGTCGCGGCGAGTGCGTTGAGCGCCGGTTGCCCGCCGATGATCGAGAAGCCCGCGAAGAAGATGGCGATGAACACCGCGACCATCGAGACCATGACCATCGGATTGCCGATCGCCGCCGTCGCCGCCATCGCGATGAGGAACGTCACGGCCAGCACGCTCGTGAAGCCGACGCGATCGATCACGCGGCCGAGGAGTAGCGTGCCGATCACCCCGCCTGCCCACAGCGCGGTGCCCGCCATCACGGCGACCTGCGTCGAATAGCCCGCATCGCGAATCACCGTCGGCAACCAGTTCGACAGGAAGTACATGTCGAGCAAGTTCGCGAAGTTCACGACCCAGAGCAGCAGCGTCACCCGTGCGCGGCCATCTTTGAACAGCTCGACGAACGGCACGCCTTTCGCCTTGTGCTCATCGAGTACGAAGCGGGCGTCGACCGGCACATTGGCACCGGGTGCCACGCGCAGCAGTTGCTTGCGAATGTGTGCGTTGTCGCGTTTGCCGAACATCAGGAACTGGATCGACTCGGGCAGCGAGATCCACATCAGCACACCGAGCACCAACGGAATGGCGCCACCGATGTAGAACACCGCGCGCCAGCCCAGGCTCGGAATGATCGCCGCCGTGATGAGGCCGCCAAGCACACCGCCCAGCGTGAAACCGCACGACACGATCATCATGAGCGACACGCGAATGCGGCGCGGGCTGTACTCGCCGGCAAGCGCCATCGCGTTCGGCATGATGCACCCCAGGCCCAGCCCGGCCGCAAAGCGCCAGACGACCAGTTCTGTAATCGTGTTGGCGAAACCGGTGACGACCATGCACGCCGAGAAGCACAGGGTCGCGCCAATGAGCACCGGGCGACGGCCCAGCTTGTCGGCCAGCGCCGAAAAGGTCAGCGAGCCGACCAGCATGCCGAACAGCCCCGCGCCGAATACCGGCGAGAGTGTTTCCTTGGCAATGCCCCATTCCCGAATCACCACCGGCGCGACATACCCCATCGCCTGGACATCGAAGCCATCGACCACCAGGCACATCGCGCACAATGCAATCACCCACCACTGATACGCGCCCAGACGGCTCTCGTCGATCAGTGCACCCACATTCACTTCTGCTGCTTTCATTTTGTCTCCCAACGTTTTTCGCAACTTCGTGGCATTGCGTTCCCGGTCGAGGGGCTGGCGACGGCCTATTCCCGTCGCGGCCTCGTCCCAGGCGCCTCGTTGCCCGAATCCAGCAAACAAGGCATGTCATGCGCCGGATCGAACGGCGAATCCACCCAATTCCGTCGCGCATTAAATTACGCTTTGCGGAAGTTTATATCGCCAAACGTAAATCAATGCTTAGTGTTAACACTGAGATTTTCAGGACATGCAAACGCGACGGGTGCGGGAATCCGAGCGAGATCGGTGGAACCTCGGCTCACGGACACGGCGCTCAGCTTTGTGGTTTTTCTCCATCGGAACGATGGGAGCCGCCCTGGCAAAATGCCAGTGGGCTATACAGGCGGGGAATTGGGCGATGGATGCGACGAAAAGCGACGAATTGTCGCAGTTGGCGTTTTTCTACAAATTTTCTTACGAAGGTTAACCCGTCTAGGGATTTCCCTGATATAGTTACACCTGTCTCCTCCACCTCCTCCTGGTGGATTTCACGGCCAGCAACTTGCTGGCCGTTTTTTTTTGCTCGCCGATCCTGCCCTTAGGGGCATTCAGTGGGATGTCTGACTCTCGTGCGCGACGCGATCTTCGATGCGGCGCTCGATCCGTTTTCGGACCATTGCCGCGGCCTCGGACGCATCATGGGCATCGATGCTCGAAAATTCGCAACGTCCGATGTAGTGCCCCTCACAATAGGCATCGACGGCACCATCAAAACGTTCGTCGGTACGCGGCGTAACCGCCCCCTCCAAGTCGAACGGGCGCCCCGGCGGCGTGTGGCTGACGTAGTGCCAGGAAAACCGAAAAGATTGCATCACAAGTCCCCTTCAATCCAGCGGCAGCGATCACGCTGCCGACCGATGCTGTTTTTCAGGAAATCCTAGCATGTTAAGGAATCTCGACAAACGGTCGAAAAAAAAGCGGCCCGCCTGATCGGCGAGCCGGATAGTCCGTGGAGGTCGGGGGCACATCTGAGCCACGGCAACTCCACTCTAGCCCCGAATCACTGTCGCTATTCTCGGTAATTGTCCGGATCCGGCGTAAATAGTTTGTCCGCCGTCGACATCGCGACGTCGTTCTCGAAGCGAGACTGCCACGCTCGCTCGTCGTGTCCTCGGAAGGGAACGCATCGGCCAACATCGCCCGCAGATACTCGACAATCCGGCAAGCCGATACCGCAAAACAGGGGGGACGAAATGGGGTCGGCGCTACGGTAACGTTAGGCTCCCCGTCCTCCTTCCCACGACCTCGCCATGACGCTCAAATTTCGCAATCCGGCGAACGGAGATGTCGTCGAGATCACGCGTCTGTCGTGTGTCGCGGCCTTCTTCCTCGGTCCGCTTTACCTCATGGCCTACGGATTCACGTGGCATGCGCTCGCCTGGACCCTCCTCGCCATCGGACCCGCGTTGATCTGGAAGGAATCGGCGTTAGCGTTTTCGCTGCCCGCCACTTGCCTGCTCTACTCGCTGATGATTCATCCGCTGCTCATCGGCAAGCTGCGCGCCAATGGCTGGCTGCCCACGCGCGACGACGCCGTGCCCAGCCCTCGCCAGCGCGGCTACGACGTGTACGGCGATGCGCCGGCCCTCCGGCGCGCGGACGCAGGCCACCCCCTCCCCGCGACGCCACGCCCTGCCGCCAACGATGGCGAGTCGTCGGCGTAACGCGACAAGCCGTGCCCGAACAGCACCGAGGCGATCAGACGGGCGACGTTACGCTGTCGTCAGTGTCAGGTGAGGCCTGCGGCGACATTGCAATGAATCGATCGATCGCCGCCGAGGCGTGTTCGGCGCGATAAGCGAGGCTGATCGGTGCGAGCGGCACGTCACCCTCGATCGGCCAGAACCCCATGCCGGGCGTGCGGATCTGACTGACCGACGCGGGCACGAGCGACACCCCGAACCCCGCCGCGACCATGGGCACGATCGACGTGATCTGCGGCGCCTCCTGCCCGAGCTTCGGGTGAAATCCAGCCGACTCGCAGGCCGCAATCGTGCGGTCATACAGCGCGGGACTGATCTCGCGCGGCAGCAGGATGAACTCGTCGCGGGCGAGCGCGGCCAGCGGCACGCGCTTGCGCGCGCACATCGCGTGGCCGAGCGGCAACACCAGCACCATCGGCTCGTCGGCGACCGGCACCATGACGATTCCGGGCGGCACCTCGAACGGCGTGCGCACAAACGCCACGTCGACCGCTTCGTCGACCAGCGCCGTGAGCAGACTGGCCGTGTTGCTCTGTTGCGGATGCAGTTGCACGTCCGGATAGCGTGCGCGGAAGTCACGGATCCACGCAGGAATGCGGGGCTCGAAGTAGGTCGCGCCAGCAAACCCGATACGGATCTGCCCCGCCTCGCCGCGTGAGATCTGCTGCATCCGGCGCTTGACGCGCTCTACTCGCTCCAGCACCTGCCGCGCTTCCGGCAGGAACGCCTCCCCCAGCTCCGTGAGGACGACATCGCGCGGCAGACGCACGAACAACGGCCCGCCCAATTCGGCCTCGAGTTGCCGAATCTGCAAGCTCAACGGTGGTTGCTGAATGCCGACACGCGCCGCCGCCCGCGTGAAGTGGCGTTCTTCGGCGACCGCAATGAAATATTGCAAATGTCGCAATTCCATGACCGCTCCTCTGTCTGCCCGGCCCCATTGGGGTTCCCGTCATTCATACATAAAAGGTATCCAAATAGCATCTTGAATATATTGGAAATGTGACCGATGGGTCAATACACTGCGAATCAGGCGCGGACAGGCTTGCCCTTAGCTGCCACGCCGAAAGATCAAGGGATTCGAATAAGAGAGACGAGGAGCCTGAAGATGTTTGAAGACCGCATCCGCCTGGCGTCGCTGCGCGACCGGGTGATGAGTGCCGACGAAGCGGCAATGTTGGTGCGAGACGGCATGGTGGTCGGCATGAGCGGGTTCACCCGCGCCGGCGACGCCAAGGACATGCCCATCGCGCTGGCCAAGCGGGCCAAGGCCCACCCGATGAAGATCACGCTGATCACGGGGGCGTCGCTCGGACACGATTCCGACAAGACGCTGACCGAAGCGGGCGTGCTGGCGAAGCGTCTGCCGTTCCAGGTCGACACGACGCTGCGCGGCGCGATCAATCGCGGCGACGTGATGTTCGTCGATCAGCATTTGTCGGAGACTGTCGAATTCCTGCGCACCGGACAGTTCGGCGCGCTCGACGTGGCCGTGATCGAGGCGGTCGCCATCACGGAAGACGGCGGGCTCGTGCCGAGTTCGTCGGTCGGCAATTCGGCGAGCTTTGCGATCCTCGCGGACAAGGTGATTGTCGAGATCAACCTCGCGCAACCGCTCGCCTTCGAAGGCATGCACGACATCTGGATTCCGGGTCAGCGTCCGCATCGCGCGCCGTTGCCCATCGTCGACGTGCGCGATCGCGTCGGCACGAACGTGGTGAAGATTGCGCCGGAGAAGATCGCCGCCATCGTTATCACCGACACGCCGGACAGCGCCTCCAACGCGCTGCCGCCCGATGCGGACACGCAGAACATCGCCGGCCACCTCATCGAATTTTTCCAGCACGAAGTCTCGCGCGGCCGCCTGCCGCGCACGCTGCCTGCGATTCAGTCGGGCATCGGCACCATTGCCAATGCGGTGCTCACGGGCTTCATCGACTCGCCGTTCGAGAACCTCACGATGTACTCCGAGGTGCTGCAGGACTCGACGTTCGAACTCATGGATGCGGGCAAGATGGTGTTCGCGTCGGGGTCGTCGATCACGGTGTCGCAAGCCGTGCAGGATCGTGTTTTCAAGCATCTCGAGCGCTATCGCGACAAGCTCGTGCTGCGTCCGCAGGAGGTCAGCAACCATCCTGAAGTCATTCGACGGCTGGGGTTGATCGCACTCAACACCGCGCTCGAAGCGGACATTTACGGCAACGTGAATTCCACGCACGTCGGCGGCACGCACATGATGAACGGCATCGGCGGCTCGGGCGACTTCGCTCGCAACGCCCGCATGGCGATCTTCGCCACCAAGTCGATTGCGAAGGACGGAAAGATCTCGAGCATCGTGCCGATGGTGCCCCACGTCGACCACAACGAGCACGACGTGGACATCCTCGTGACGGAGCAAGGCCTGGCCGACCTGCGCACGCTCGCCCCGCGCGAGCGCGTGAACCTGGTGATCGATCATTGCGCGCACCCGAGCTACCGAGAAGTGTTGCGCGACTACTATCGCGACGCCCTGCGCTATGGCGGGCAGACGCCGCACGCGCTGGAACACGCGTTCGACATGCACGTCAACTTGCGCGAGCGTGGCTCGATGCTGGCGGGCAGATGACATCGCCGACGGTCGCCAACGCCGACGGGCGGGCGACCGGATGCGACGACCGTTGCGATGGATGCGACGGGCTCAACCATTGCGATGGCGCCGACGCGCATTGTCGACGCCGGGGAAGAACATGGGACGCATGCGGTCCTGTGGGCCGAACGCCGATGCGGGCGTTCAGGCATTCGCGGCTCGCCGGCGTGCGCAGGCGAGCCGCTTTTTATATGTGTGCGCGTGGCGTCGTTATCGAAACGAGAAGCAGCGGCCATTGCTTCAACGATCCAGCGGGTGGGTAATTCTCCACGGCGTCGCCACTTTCGTCACATGAAGGTCCCACCGGCGACCGTCACTCGCTGGCCGCCTCGGCCTCAGTCTGCTCGATGGCCTCGACGATGATGCGCAGCGTGGCGTCGAGGTGTGCTTGCATGTGCCGCCGGGCCGCATCCACGTCGCGGGCGCGGTACTCGTCGAGCATCGTCTGGTGTTCCTGATTGCTCACGTCGACGTGCGCGGGACGCATATGGAGCGACAACGCAATGTAGGGGCCCGACGCATCGCGCAGGGTCTTGATCAGGTGCGCCAGTCGGGAGTTGTCTTGCGACGCCCATAGCGCCGCGTGAAACGCCTGGTTCAGTTCGGTCCACTTGGCGACGTCCGACGTCGCGAGCATCTCGGTGTGCAGCGCCTGGGCGTTGGCGATGTCCCCCTCCCGAAGCGTGGCCATCGCCTGCTCGGCCATCATCGGTTCGAGGGTTTTACGCAGACGGTACAGCTCGTTGACGTCGTCGATCGTGAGACCGCGTACCACGGCACCACGGTGAACGTCGAAAAACACCAGCCCCTCGGACACCAGCGTGCGCAGCGCTTCGCGCACAGGCGTCGTCGACATCTCCAGACGCCGCGCGAGATCGTCCTGCCGAAGCCGGTCGCCCGCCTTCAACTTGCCTTGCAGAATCTCGGCACGCAACGTCTCGATGGCATATTGGTAGGCCGTGAGCCGGCGACGGCCTGACGTGCCGGAGACGCTCGATGCGCTTGATGCGCTCGATAGGCTCGGTGTGCCGGACACGCTGGCCGATGCAGAAGGCGTGCTTTTCAAAGGAGTGCCGTGTGTGGATTATCGACGCGCGAGTGTACTCCAGTTCGCCAGCGCTTCCCCAACCGCGCCGGGCGCAACGCCCGACGCGATGAGCGCCGCCACCAGAAGCCGGGCCTTGAGCGCCGAGAGCCAACCGGCCATGTGCGCGCCGCGCCGGATCAGGTCGATTTCAGCACCGACATACCCATAGGTTTCACACGCCGTCGGCCCGCTCGCCGCGCGACTGGCGACCACCACCGGCACTTGCTCGGCCAGCGCACCGATGCGCTGCGCGAATCCAAAGGAGACGTGTCCTGCGCCCTGCCCAGCGATCACGACGGCCTCGTAGCCGCTCTTCACCGCCAGCTCCGCCAGTTCGCCGTCATCGCCCAGCACGGCTACCACCAGCGCGACCTTCGGCCACGCACGCACGGGCCGCGTCAGGGGGCGCGGGCGCGCCTGGCGTGCATGAAAGAACGCTGGGCCGCCTTCGACGAGACGTGCGGCGACGCCGCCGTCGCGCGACACAAACGCCTGCACCGCGAGCGAATCGCCCTTGCTGACCCACCGCGCGTAATGCGCCGTGTCGTTCATCACGACGAGCACGCCGCGCTCGACGCTCTCGGGATGCACCGCCACCCTGACGGCCGCCAGCAGATTCGCAGGACCGTCCGCACCTGCGGCCTGCGGCGCGCGCATCGCCCCCGTGAGGATCAGCGGCGCGGGCAGTGTCCAGAACAAATCCAGCAGGAAGGCCGTTTCCTCGAGCGTGTCGGTGCCCTGCGTGAGCACGACGCCCACCGCCCCTGCCGCGACCTGTTGCTCGGCCCAGGCGAGCGCCTCCATCAGGTCGTCATAGCGCAGCGACGCGCTCGGCAGTTGTCGAAGCGATGCCGTCGTGATCATCGCCACGTCGGACAATCCGGGCACCGAGCGGGCCAGTTGCGCGGCGTCAAGCGTGGGGACGACGCCGCCGGCGGCGTCTGACGGGGTCATGCTGATCGTGCCGCCAAGCGAGGCGACGGCAACCACGGGAAGCGAATTGGGCATGGTGTAGCGATCGTTATTTCGATTAATATACATTGTGCATTATATATAATCGATAACGATTTACGAGGGACATCGAGTGCTTCGTAGAACACCCAACGCGCAGGAGACGTCATGCAAACACTGTTGTGCAGGCTGGGAGGGAACGATTTCGGATTCTGAGACGTGGATCACGTCCGAATTAGGTTTTGAACGTGCCGGCTGACGCCCGGCGCTCGGCGACTCCGACTACGGTTACAACATAGGCTCGGCGTGACGTTCAACTGCGTGTTGGCCCACTCGCTGTGCGGGTAGCGCGTTCGCAGCGTTGGCCTCCTTCGGCGCGAAGCGCCGGCCCACCGATGCGTGGACGGGCGCCTCACTTCCCCTTGGCAGTCAACAGTTACCCTTTTTTGCCTGCCCCGGCGGACAGAAACCATTCCCTGGGCCGCCACGTCCGCCATAGCCGCCGTCGTCGGGAAGGTAGACGGCGCAACTTGCCAACAGAACTGTGGTAGAGAGGAGCAGAAAAGCAAGCTTGCGCATTTGGCGGGTCTCCGAATGATGAGGCGGCACGTGATCGCAGGGGCTCTGCGATGTGTCGCCATTCTAAATCATGCGTTCGAGCGAAAACCCATAGGCCTGTACGGCCTCAAGGGTTGTCCCGATGCATGCTTCCTGGCGGCGCACCACGGAACCCAGGACGCATTGCCCGATATCGAGTCGCCGTAACGATATACGTTGACAACCCGAGCATTCCAGTGTTACCGTCGGTCTCGAAATATTCAAGAAGCTCGATTGCTGATCACCATTTTCCGCCTTGTCTGCGCGGTACTCGTTGTCCTCTCCTCTTCCTTGAAGTTTTTGTCGCTCCGCGGTGGAGCTGTATTTTTTTATTTCAAGGATTCAATATGGATACCGGTACTGTTAAGTGGTTCAACGATAGCAAGGGCTTTGGCTTCATTACTCCTGACGCTGGCGGCGACGATCTCTTCGCTCACTTCTCGGAAGTTCGCGGCGATGGATTCAAGACGCTCGCGGAGAACCAGAAGGTAAGCTACGAGACGAAGCGTGGCCCGAAGGGCATGCAAGCCTCGAATATCACCCCGCTGTAACGTATTTCAAGGGCCGGTCTTCCGGCCCTTTGCTTGTCTGCCTCACGCGCGCGCTTCCTCGCGCAGCGACGCTCCCCCCCCGATCCGATCGCCACACCTCAACGTGCGCATCGTTTGTCGTTTAGACACAATCCGTCTCCCCCCAACTTTCAAATTGTCTTGCTTGTATGGCGCGAATGCCATGTGTGCGCTCGACAATCGCTAATGCAAAATATCGAACATCACCACCAATACAACGGCTACTCAATTTCCCCATCCGCGCACCAACTATCGGACGGCTGGTTTGCGGCCAACCTCGTGCTCGTCAGAGGCGGCCCCCTGGACGCCGATCCTGTTTCGTACAATTTCTACGCGCTCGACTATTTCGACAACGAAACGCAGGCGCTGGGACACGCCACCACGTGGGCGCGCGACTGGGTCGACAATCGCGGCTAGACCGCATTTCGATTTCGCAGCGGATTGAGTCAAAAAGCAAAAAGCCCTTGACGCCACCGTCGCGGGCTCACTGACTTCGTTTCACCGCCTGGATACCCGACACCGAGTCAAGCACTCAGAAGTCCCAGATGACCGGCACCCGACGACAGGCGTCCACAAAATCGTGGAGATCCACCGGAAAAGGTTCGCTCAGTCCGGCCCGCGTGTACGACTCAACAACCGGTGGCGAGTCCCTGGCGACCCTCATCGCGAGCGCGACATTGCGGGTGGAGCATGCATGTCTACACAGCAGACGATGGCGTCGACGCCAGCATCGTGCTCGCTCAGATAGACGTGCCCCACGCCACTGTCGAAATAAAGACTATCGCCTGGCGCCAGCCGAAATTCGCTGCCATTTTCAAACTGCAGCAACAAACTGCCTGACAAAACAAACACGAACTCTTCGCCCGCGTGGCGAATATAGTCAGGAAAATCTTCCAGCTTGCGCGCGCGAATGTGTGCACGCATCGGCACCATGCGCTTATTGGCAAGGTCGGAGGCGATCATGCCATAGCGATAGTTGGGGGTCTCGTATATCGTCTGCTTCCCCGCTTCAGTGAACGATGGACTCATCCCTGCGCTGAGTTCGGCGTTGCCATGCCCGAAGATGGCCGAGTAATCCAGGCCGAGTGCACGGGCAAGCGCGCCAAACTTGTCGTAGGTGAGCGCAATGTCGCCGCGCTCCGCCTTTGAGATGGTCGATACAGCGACGCCTGAGCGCTCGCTCAACGTCTTGAGTGTCAGCCCGTTCTCCTTGCGCGCGCTTCGCAGTCGGGCGCCCACCGTTTCATGACTGACCTGGCCGTCGTCGCGCTTCTGCTTGCCTGACGACGCAGGCTTCTTTGGTGTAGATGGCGTCATAGGACTTTCACTGAGCGTGTACGGTCCAGACAATACGAACCGAACACATGAAACCGATTGCGTTGATTTTTTAACATTTTCTCGTATACGAGAACTTAAATTCTCATATATGATAACCGGAACAGTCACGGACGCCTTGCGTCTGCGTTGACCGACGCATTGTCATTCTTCTCCGAGTCCAAAAAATGAACAAAGAAATCACGCGTTTGCATACCAATGTCCGCGTTGCGACGCGACCACGCGGCTAGCCACAGCAATGGGATAACGACAGTGTCTCCATCATGAAATTCGATGTTCTCGTACTCGGCGCCGGGATCGTCGGCGTCTCGACGGCTATCCACTTGCAGAGTCGTGGCCTTTCGACCGCGCTCGTCGACCGCGGCACGCCCGGTCGGGAAACGTCATTTGGTAACGCCGGATTGATACAGCGCGAAGGCGTGTATCCGTACGCGTTTCCTCGCGACATCGGAACGCTGCTTCACTATGCGCGGAATCATTCCACGGATGTGCGCTATCACCCGTTGGCGCTGCCGAGCATCGCCCCATTTCTCGTACGGTATTGGCATCACTCCGCGCCGCAACGCCACGCCAGCATCGCCCGTCAATACAGCACACTGATCGAGCATTGCTTGACCGAGCATCAGGCACTCATCAAACGTGCGGGTGCGGATGATCTGCTACGCGATGGCGGGTGGCTAAAGGTCTTCCATCGGCGTGATGCGTTCGACGCGGCGCTTCTCGATACCGAGCGCTGGCAACGCGAGTACGGTGTGCCCTTCGAGCGTCTCGATGCAGCGCAACTTCAGCGGGATGAGCCGTCGCTCTCGGCAACGCTCATCGGCGCCATTCGCCATACGGCTTCGAGTTCGATTCGCGATCCCGGCGAATTGGTTGCCCGCTACGCGCAGTACTTCACATCGATAGGTGGGCAGATCTTGCGCGGCGATGCGACCACGTTGAATCCCCATTGGCGCGTGCAGACCCTCGAGGGGGAAATCGAAGGTCGGCACGCCGTCGTGGCAATGGGGCCTTGGTCCGACACCATTACGCGTGCGCTGGGTTACCGGCTGCCGCTGGCGGTCAAGCGCGGCTATCACCGGCACTTTCTGCCCGACACCGGCGCACAACTGAATCAACCGGTATTGGATGCCGAGAGCGGCTTTTTGCTGGCACCGATGAATCAGGGAATTCGTCTGACAACGGGCGTCGAGCTTGCGCTGCGCGACGCACCTCGGACGCCGGTTCAGCTGGCAGCCGTTGAACCTCTGGCGAGACGGCTGTTCCCGCTGGGAAAGCCGGTCGAATCCGAGCCATGGATGGGGTGTCGACCTTGCACGCCCGATATGCTGCCGATCATCGGCCCTGCCCCCGGGCATCGGGATCTTTGGTTCGCATTCGGTCACGCGCATCACGGTCTGACGCTCGGCCCCGTGACCGGGCGCCTGATTGCGGAGATGCTCACCGGCGCGCCGACGTTGGTCGACCCCGCGCCGTTTCGTGCCGACCGTTTCTGACTCGGTATCGCTTCGCTTCGACGACGATCTCGCCGCCCAAGTTGCCCAGACGAGCAACCGCATTCGCGACTTGCTCACCCAGATCCACCTCGCGCTTGAGCGCGTTCTCAGCCCCCATCTGGATCATCCGGCGGTGCTTGAATTGCTCAAGCGCCCCTCCCGTGCAGGCCGCTCTTGCTGCAACCAGCGAGAAGTCGCTGGGCAACAGTCTGATCTAGCTCACTCCGTGCATAGGCAAGGGCGTCGCGACCGATATCGTTGAGCCCTTGAGCGAACACGCAGTGATCGTCCCCGACACTCAGGCCGCCACCACCGTCATGCCTCGTTTGGCCCAGCAACTCGCCGCCTACGCGAGGCTAGCACCTGTCACACGCCGTTCGGGCTCGTCCATGCGCGGCGAACGCCCAACCTGACGCGACAACAAGGCGCTCAACCGAGCACCTCCTCTTCGCGTTAGCGGCCTTATGTAGTGGTCTAATCTCCCCGGACACCAATTTAGGCGAAAATACTCGCCACGAAGAGGTGTCTGATGAGCAAGCAAC
>NZ_CABPSL010000034.1 GCF_902459665.1 Pandoraea cepalis
ACTTGGCGGGATGGCGCGCCTACCTGTGTGGCGCTCCGGCCATGGTAGAGGCCCTGAACCTGCTCGTTGCTCGCCTGGGCATAGCACCCGGGCACATCCATGCCGATGCGTTCTATCCCAGCGGTGTCTGAGCGAAGGCGCCATGCGAGCCCAATTTAAGTAATCCAAGGAAACCATGCCATGAATGAACCCCAACCCGTGTTTCCCCAAGATCCGAAGTGGCCGGGCGACGGCAGCAGCCGCGTTCCCTTCTGGGCCTACACCCGCGAAGACCTGTACAAGCGCGAATTGGAGCGCCTGTTCTATGCAAACCACTGGTGCTACGTAGGCCTGGAAGCCGAGATTCCCAATCCGGGCGACTTCAAGCGAACGGTGATCGGTGAACGCTCGGTCATCATGGTGCGTGATCCGGACGGCGGCATCAACGTGGTGGAGAACGTTTGCGCCCACCGTGGCATGCGCTTTTGCCGCGAGCGCCACGGCAACGCCAAGGACTTCTTCTGCCCCTACCACCAGTGGAACTACAGCCTCAAGGGTGACCTGCAGGGCGTGCCCTTCCGCCGTGGCGTCAAGCAGGACGGCAAGGTCAACGGCGGCATGCCCAAGGACTTCAAACTCGAAGAACACGGCCTGACCAAGCTCAAGGTGGCCGCCCGAGGCGGTGCAGTGTTTGCCTCTTTCGACCACGATGTCGAGCCTTTCGAGGACTTCCTGGGCCCAACCATCCTGCACTACTTCGATCGCGTCTTCAATGGCCGCAAGCTCAAGATCCTGGGCTACCGCCGCCAGCGCATCCCGGGCAACTGGAAGCTGATGCAGGAGAACATCAAGGACCCCTACCACCCGGGCCTGCTGCACACCTGGTTCTCGACCTTCGGGCTCTGGCGCGCCGACAACAAGTCGGAACTGAAGATGGACGCCAAATTCCGCCACGCCGCGATGATCTCCACGCGCGGTCAGGGCGGCAAGAACGAGGAGGTCGTGTCCGGCGTGGACAGCTTCAAGGAGCAGATGAAGGTGAACGACCCGCGTCTGCTGGACATCGTGCCCGAGCCCTGGTGGGGCGGCCCGACCGCCGTGATGACCACGATCTTCCCCAGTGTGATCATCCAGCAGCAGGTCAACAGCGTATCGACGCGCCACATCCAGCCCAACGGCCACGGCTCCTTCGACTTCGTCTGGACCCACTTCGGCTTCGAGGACGACAACGAGGAGTGGACCCAGCGCCGCCTGATCCAGGCCAACCTGTTCGGCCCGGCAGGCTTCGTCTCGGCCGACGACGGCGAGGTGATCGAGTGGTCGCAGGAAGGCTTCGAGCAGAACCCGTCGCACCGCACCGTGATCGAGATGGGCGGTCACGAGATCGGAGACACGGACCACATGGTCACCGAGACGCTGATCCGCGGCATGTACGACTACTGGCGCAAGGTGATGGGAGAGTGAACATGATCGACTTCAAGACGTACTTCGAACTGCTGAACCTGTACAGCGACTACGCCATGGTCTGCGACTCCGCCGATTGGGAGAAGTGGCCTGATTTTTTCATTGAGACCGGCACCTACCGCCTGCAACCGCGCGAAAACTTCGAGCAGGACTTGCCGCTGTGTCTGCTGGCGCTGGAGAGCAAGGCCATGATCCGTGACCGAGTGTACGGTGTCAAGGAAACCATGTACCACGATCCCTACTACCAGCGCCACATCGTAGGCACGCCGCGCGTGCTGTCGGTGGAGCGTGACGCGGATGGCGAGCGCATCACCGCCGAAGCCAGCTATGCCGTGATTCGCACCAAGTACGACGGCGATTCCACGGTTTTCAACGCCGGCTATTACCGAGACGTGATCGTGCGAACACCCGAGGGCCTCAAGCTGAAGTCGCGCCTGTGCGTGTACGACAGCGAAATGATTCCCAACTCCATCATCTACCCTATCTGAGAACGAATCCAATGAGCGAGAACTGGATCGACGCCGCCGCCCGCGACGAGGTGCCCGAGGGCGACGTGATCGGCATCAATATCGTCGGCAAGGAGATTGCCCTCTACGAGGTGGCGGGCGAGATCTACGCCACCGACAACACCTGCACTCACGGCGCCGCCCGCATGAGCGATGGCTTTCTCGAAGGCCGGGAAATTGAATGTCCTTTGCATCAAGGCCGATTCGATGTTTGCACGGGTAAAGCCTTGTGCACACCCCTGACACAGGACATCAAAACCTACCCCGTAAAAATCGAAAACATGCGCGTGATGCTCAAGCTGGACTAAAACTCTTTGCAGGAGGAAAGCCAAATCCGGAAATCACCCCACCCAACCCAATCACTACCCGTTTTCAAACAAGAGGAGACAAGCAATTATGAGTTACCAAAACTTAGTGAGTGAAGCAGGGCTGACGCAAAAGCACCTGATTCATGGCGACAAAGAACTTTTCCAGCACGAGATGAAGACCATCTTCGCGCGGAACTGGCTTTTTCTGACCCATGACAGTCTGATTCCCTCCCCCGGCGACTATGTCACAGCCAAAATGGGTGTCGATGAAGTCATCGTCTCCCGCCAGAACGATGGCTCGGTGCGAGCCTTTTTGAATGTTTGCCGTCACCGGGGCAAGACACTAGTTCACGCTGAAGCCGGAAATGCGAAAGGCTTTGTGTGCAGTTACCACGGCTGGGGCTTCGGCTCCAACGGCGAACTGCAGAGCGTTCCTTTTGAAAAAGATCTGTACGGAGATTCGATCAAAAAGAAATGCCTGGGCTTGAAAGAAGTCCCCCGCATCGAAAGCTTTCATGGCTTTATCTACGGCTGTTTTGATGCAGATGCCCCCCCGCTTGTCGAGTATCTGGGTGATGCAGCCTGGTACCTGGAACCGATCTTCAAGCACTCTGGTGGCCTGGAACTTGTAGGCCCCCCCGGCAAAGTGGTGATCAAGGCGAACTGGAAGGCTCCTGCGGAAAACTTTGTGGGTGACGCGTACCACGTTGGTTGGACGCACGCAGCGTCTTTGCGCTCAGGTCAGTCGATATTTACACCTCTTGCGGGCAACGCGATGCTTCCACCCGAAGGCGCGGGCTTGCAAATGACCAGCAAGTATGGCAGTGGAATGGGCGTATTATGGGACGCCTACTCCGGTGTCCATAGTGCTGATCTGGTTCCCGAAATGATGGCATTCGGCGGCGCAAAACAGGAAAAGCTCGCCAAAGAAATCGGCGATGTCCGGGCGCGGATTTACCGCAGCCATTTGAACTGCACGGTTTTCCCGAACAACAGCATTTTGACCTGCTCCGGTGTCTTCAAGGTCTGGAACCCGATCGATGAAAACACCACCGAGGTTTGGACGTATGCCATCGTAGAAAAAGACATGCCTGAGGACTTAAAGCGTCGCTTGGCTGACGCGGTTCAGCGCACTTTCGGACCAGCAGGATTCTGGGAAAGCGACGACAACGACAACATGGAGACGGAGTCGCAAAATGCCAAGAAATACCAATCCAGCAACAGTGATCTGATTGCCAATTTGGGTTTCGGCAAGGACGTCTACGGCGACGAATGCTATCCGGGCGTCGTTGGCAAATCGGCAATCGGCGAAACCAGCTATCGCGGATTCTACCGTGCCTACCAGGCTCACATCAGCAGCTCCAATTGGGCCGAGTTCGAAAACACCTCCCGAAATTGGCACACCGAACTCACCAAGACGACTGATCGCTAATCCAGGAGCCAATCATGATGATCAATACCCAGGAAGACAAGCTGGTCTCCGCGCACGACGCCGAAGAATTTCACCGTTTCTTCATCGTACAAGATGATGCACTACTGCAAGAAGTCAACACGCTCCTGACCCGCGAAGCGCACCTGCTGGACATTCAGGCCTACAAAGCCTGGCTTGAACACTGCGTTGCCCCCGAGATCAAATACCAAGTGATCTCGCGAGAACTTCGCTCCACTTCCGAGCGTCGATACCAACTGAATGATGCGGTGAATATCTACAACGAGAACTATCAACAGCTGAAAGTTCGAGTTGAACACCAGATGGATCCTCAGAACTGGGCCAACAGCCCGAAGATCCGCTTCACCCGCTTCGTCACCAATGTCACGGCGGCCAAGGACAAGAGCGCACCGGAAATGCTGCATGTGCGGTCCAACCTCATTCTCCATCGCGCCAGACGAGGAAACCAAGTTGACGTCTTCTATGCAACGCGTGAAGACAAATGGAAACGCATCGAAGGTGGTGGTATCCAACTGGTGGAACGTCTTGTGGACTACCCGGAGCGCATTCTCCAGACCCACAATCTGTTGACCTTCCTGTGAACCCTGGGGATGCCTGCCTTGATGGCGGTCATCCTTGATTGTTTTAAACAGAAATTTATTGCCATGAACATACAGCAAGTTATTGCCATTACTGGCGCCGGTTCAGGCATCGGGCTGGAACTGGTTCGATCCTTCAAAGCAGCTGGCTATTGCGTGTCCGCACTTGTTCGCAACGAGGAACAAGAGGCGGGCCTTCGCAGTGAATTCAAAGATGCCATTGAGATCGTAGCGGGCGATGTTCGTGATCACGCCACCAATGAAAAGCTGGTCAACAAGGCGGTCGCCAGGTTCGGACACCTCGACTGCTTCATCGGAAATGCCGGGATATGGGATTACATGCTGGGCGTCGACGAGCCATGGGAGAAATTATCCGGCAGTTTCGAGGAGATATTTGATATCAACGTCAAAAGCTATTTCAGCGGCATCAGCGCGGCCTTGCCGGAACTCAAAAAAACGAACGGATCGGTCGTAGTGACGGCTTCCGTTTCTTCCTATGCGGCCGGCGGCGGCGGCTCTTGCTACATTGCCAGCAAGCATGCAGTGCTGGGCATGGTCAAGGCGTTGGCCTACGAATTGGCCCCGCACATCCGGGTCAATGGCGTTGCGCCAGGTGGTACGGTCACTTCTTTGGCGGGGCCGGCAAGCGCCGGTTTCGACAAAACCAAAATGAAAGACATGCCCGGCATCGATGACATGATCAAGGGCCTGACCCCCTTGGGGTTCGCAGCAAGGCCCGAGGACGTGGTGGCACCGTATCTTTTGCTGGCCTCCCGGGAACAAGGGAAGTTCATCACTGGCACCGTAATCGGCATTGATGGCGGCATGGCGCTCGGCCGAAAATGAATTTTCAATCAAATTAGATTTTTCAACCCCATTCCCAGGAGACAACCCATGAAGACGAAATTGTTTATCAACAACACCTGGAGCGCTTCGAGTGACAAAAAGTCATTTGATCGCAAGCACCCTGTCAGTGGCGAGGTCGTGACCGAATGCGCGAACGCCACGGTGGACGATGCGGTCAATGCGGCTCGAGCCGCTCAAGAGGCGTTCAAATCTTGGAAGGCCGTTGGGCCTTCGGAGCGGCGGCGCCTTCTTTTGAAGGTGGCAGACGTCATGGAGAGCAAAACGCCCGAGTTCATCGAAGTGATGGCCAAGGAAGTGGGAGCCTCCGCGCTGTGGGCGGGGTTCAACGTGCACCTGTCGGCCAATGTATTCCGGGAAGCCGCCTCACTAGCCACCCAAATTCAAGGCGAAACCATTCCGACGGACAAGCCTGACACCCTGTCGATGACGCTGCGTCAGCCGGTTGGCCCCATCTTGAGCATCGCTCCCTGGAACGGCACCGCCGTGCTCGCGGCGCGGGCCATCGCTTATCCGCTGGTCTGCGGCAATACCGTTGTGTTCAAAGGCTCCGAGTTCAGCCCCGGCACGCACGCTTTGATCACCAAGTGCCTGCAGGAGGCCGGCCTGCCTGCTGGCGTGCTCAATTATCTGAACTCCTCCCCGGACCGGTCGCCCGATATTGCAGATGCGCTGATTTCGTCTAAAGAGATTCGTCGCATCAACTTCACGGGCTCCACTCGCGTGGGGCGCATCATCGCCCAGAAATCGGCCCAGCATCTCAAGCGTTGCTTGCTGGAGTTGGGCGGCAAGTCCCCGCTGATCGTTCTGGACGACGCTGACATCGACGCGGCGGTCAAGGCAGCGGTGTTCGGCAGCTTCCTGTTCCAAGGCCAGATCTGCATGTCCACCGAACGCCTGGTGGTCGACGAGAAGATCGCGGACGAATTTGTCGCGAAGTTCGTCGAGAAAACCAAGAAGTTGAGTGCAGGCGATCCGTGCGTGACCGGGGACTGCGTCATTGGTCCGATGGTGTCGTCCAACTCGGGGGACCGGATCAATGGCCTGTTGAAAGATGCCATCGACAAGGGTGCCAAGGTCGTGTGCGGTGGTATGGCCGAGGGTGCGGTCATGCCCGCCACGATCCTGGACCACGTGACAGCCGACATGCAGATCTACGATGAGGAAACCTTCGGTCCCATCACCGTGGTTATCCGTTGCAAGGGCGAAGCAGACGCCATCCGCATTGCCAATGACAGCGCCTACGGCCTGTCATCGGGCGTGTTTGGCCGGGACGTGAACCGGGCTCTGCGCGTGGGCATGGCGATCGAATACGGCTCGGTCCATATCAACGGGTCTACCGTGCAGAACGAGGCGCAGGCGCCTTATGGCGGCACAAAGGCCACCGGTTATGGCCGCTTCGATGGACGCGCGGTGATCGACGAGTTCACGGAGCTCAAATGGCTAACCATTGAACCGTTCGAACAGCAGTATCCCTTCTAAGCCGAAGCAACAAAGGAGTTAAACCATGAGCAAGCAAGCAGCAGTCATTGAACTAGGATACATGGGCATTTCGGTCAAGGATCCCGCAGCGTGGAAATCCTTTGCCGCGAACATGCTGGGGCTTCAAGTCCTCGATGAAGGTGACAAGGACCGCTTCTATCTGCGAATGGACAATTGGCACCACAGAATCGTGGTCCATCACAATGGTCAAGATGACCTTGAATACTTGGGTTGGCGTGTCGCCGGTCAACCGGAATTCGAGGCATTGGGTCAAAAGCTCGTGGACGCAGGCTACAAAGTCCGCGTGTGCGACAAAGCCGAAGCACAAGAACGGATGGTGCTGGGCCTGATGAAGACAGAAGATCCGGGGGGCAACCCGACCGAGATTTTCTGGGGACCCCGGATAGACCTGAACAACCCTTTCCACCCCGGTCGCCCCTTGCACGGCAAGTTCTTGACTGCTGACCAAGGCCTGGGCCACTGCATAGTGCGTCAGAGCGACGTGGAAGCGGCGCGCAAGTTCTACAGCCTGCTGGGCTTCCGTGGAGATGTCGAGTACCGCCTTCCTTTGCCCAACGGCATGACGGCTGAGTTGACGTTCATGCATTGCAATGCTCGCGATCATTCCATCGCTTTCGGTTCAATGCCTGCAGCCAAGCGCCTCAATCATCTGATGATTGAATACACTCATATCGAAGATTTGGGTTGCACACACCAGCTTTTCACGAAGGAAAAGATTGACATAGCCTTGCAATTGGGCATCCATTCCAACGATAAGGCGCTGACGTTCTACGGGGCAACACCTTCCGGCTGGCTGATCGAACCTGGGTGGCGAGGCGCGCCCGCCATTGCTGAATCGGAATATTACGTCGGCGACATTTTCGGCCACGCCATCGAGGCCACCGGTTATGGATTGGACGGCAAACTGAGCTAGCCATGCAACAGATGCGAAATCGATCGCATCTGTTTTCCCCATTCAGTTCCATATAAACAAAAGGAGACAATGATGATCAAAGAAGCCATTTCCCTCGCAGGACTTGGGATGCTGATGCTCAGCACCGCATATGCCGAGGATTCCCTTTGAAGACGGACTCCCGGTGATTGAAAGCGCACCGGTTCCTCAAGCGCTGGCCGCCTGATCATGCCACCGACCCGCATACACCACTCTTGACGATTTCTCCACAAATTCTGTTTGCATCACCATTTTCAAAGGAAATTTGAATGACAAGAAAGACGAACAAAGCGGTGCGTCTGACTGCCGCGGATATTCAAGGCGCATGGGTCATTATGCCGACCCCGTCCACGCCGGATGCCTCGGACTGGCGCAGCACGCACACGGTTGATCTCGACGAGACGGCCCGGATTGTCGAGGAGTTGATTGCGGCCGGCGTCAATGGCATTCTGAGCCACGGCACCTTTGGCGAATGCGCGACGCTGACGTGGGAGGAGAAGCGGGATTTTGTTTCAACGGTCGTCGAAACCGCCCGTGGTCGAGTGCCCTACTTCTGCGGCACAACAGCCTTGAATACCCGTGAAGTTATACGCCAGACCCGCGAAGTGATGGACATTGGTGCCCAAGGAACCATGCTCGGCGTGCCGATGTGGGTGAAGATGGATCTGCCCACCGCCGTGCAGTTTTATCGCGATGTGGCGGAAGCGGTGCCAGATGCTGCCATCGCTGTTTATGCCAACCCGGAGGCTTTCAAATTTGATTTTCCTCGCCCGTTTTGGGCCGAAATGTCCAAAATCCCGCAAGTTGTTACAGCCAAGTACTTGGGCATCGGAATGCTGGACTTGGATCTGAAATTGGCTCCAAATATTCGCTTCCTTCCGCATGAGGATGACTATTACGCTGCGGCCCGAATCAATCCTGAGCGCATGACCGCCTTCTGGTCCAGCGGCTCCATGTGCGGTCCAGCGACTGCCCTCATGCTTCGTGATGCGGTGACACAGGCCAAGACGACCGGTGACTGGACCAAGGCCAAGGCCATTTCAGATGACATGCGCGCTGCCGACGCCACACTGTTTCCACGCGGCGATTTCTCGGAATTCTCGAAATACAACATTGGTCTCGAAAAAGCACGAATGGACGAGGCGGGTTGGCTCAAAGCGGGGCCGTGCCGGCCACCCTATACGCTGGTACCAGATGAATACCTTGCAGGTGCTCGAAAATCAGGCAACGCCTGGGCCGCACTGCATACCAAGTACGCCGAGGAATTGAAGAAAACCAAAACGGCAACCGGCTCGAAAAAGAAGTGAGGCGAGGCCAGGTCCTGAGTCAGATATCTCCGATCAGCAAAGCTGGCTGATCTGGGCGTCCTCTGGATTGGAGGAATCGGCGAGTATCAAATATGCGAGTACGCCGTAAAAGCGCCAAGAGCGCGGGATGTGGCGCTTGCCCTGAAGCAGCTCCACATTTCTGCCGTCTTTTTTTGGGAGAGCCTGAGCATGATGGTTGATTTTTATTTCGATTTTTTGAGCCCCTTTTCGTACCTGGCAAACCACCGTTTGTCGGTGCTAGCGGGGCGTTATGGATTCCCCATCCAGTATCACGCCATTGATTTGGCGCGAGCAAAGACGGCCATTGGCAACATCGGGCCGTCCAATCGGGATCTCAAGGTCAAGCTTGACTACTTAAAGGTGGATTTGCAGCGATGGGCCGATCTCTATAGGATTCCGTTGGTTTTCCCCCCTAACTTCAACAGCCGCCGGGTGAATGCCGGACTGTATTACCCGGCAGCCAGGGAGCGAGCCGCTGAATATGTTCGCCTTGTTTTCGATTCGGCTTGGGGGAAAGGGTGGGCACTGGATGCTGATAGCTTGCTGGCTGAGGTATGCGACAAGCTAAACTGGGATCTCGGTGAATTTGAAGATTTTTTGAACAGCGAAAATGCCGCCAAGGCATACGACGAAGAGACGCAGGCGGCCATTGACCGAAAGGTTTTCGGGGTTCCCACCGTGTTTTGGGATGATCAAATGTGGTGGGGAAATGACCGCCTTTTCATGCTTGAGAGCAGGTTGCAAAAGGAAACGCAACCATAAATTCTCAGTGCATCGATTTTTCTGATTTTTCAACCACGCCTTGATTTTAAGGAGTCTCATGAAGCTTTATTACAGCCCCGGCGCATGTTCATTGTCGCCTCACATCATCCTTCGTGAAGGTGGATTTGACTTTCAGCTAGAAAAGGTTGATCTCGGCACCAAGGTGACTGAGACTGGTGTTGATTACAAGACCGTCAATCCCGTGGGCAGTGTCCCCGCTTTGCAAATGGATGATGGGCAGGTGCTCACCGAAGGGCCGGCCATCGTTCAATACCTCGCTGACCGTGTGCCAGAAAAATGCCTGGCACCGGCAGCTGGCTCGCTGGAGCGTTACCGACTGATGGAATGGCTGAATTTCATCTCCACCGAATTGCATAAAAGCTTCGGAGCGCTGTTCAGCCCGGTGTTTCCACAGGATGCCAAGCCAGTCATCAAGGCCCAATTGGAAAGCCGTCTTGCCCATACCGAGCAGATGCTCGGTGACAAGGTTTGGGCCATGGGGAACGACTTTTCCGTGGTGGACGCCTACTTGTTTACTGTGCTTGGCTGGGGGGCTTACGTGAATGTGGACCTTTCGCCTTGGCCCGGCCTGCAAGGCTACCTCAACCGCGTGGCTGAACGTCCAGCAGTCCGGGCCACATTGTCGGCTGAAGGTTTGATCTGATTTTTTTAGAGAAATAAATAAAGCATGGCCAGCCTCCATGAGCGGCCAGCCATGCCGCGGGGCAGCCGTGGGCAGCGGCCTCGATCAAATTTCGATGCACACAGATTACGAGCCCCTTTTTCCGACTGCGGTCGGATTCAGAAATTGCCGATACTTGCTTTGGTCTGATCGAAGCGTGAGGGATATCGGCTTCCCCTATCCACATGCTTGATGAAGAGGAGCGTATCACCATGAGTCACGAACTTGGCCGACTGGAAGACCTGCCGCAGGACTACCGAGACGAACTCAAACAACTTAACCTGGTGCCGCTATGGCCCAGCCTACGCGCGGTGCTGCCGCCCAATGTCCCGACCCGCCAGACGCAGCCGACTTACTGGTCCTACCAGACGCTCAAGCCGCTGCTGCTCAAGGCCGGTGAGCTGACCCCCATTGAGAAGGCCGAGCGCCGCGTGCTGGTGCTGGCCAACCCCGGCCACGGCCTGGAGAAGATGCAAGCCAGCGCCGCCATATACCTGGGCATGCAGTTGCTGCTGCCCGGCGAGTGGGCGCCCAGCCACCGCCACACCCCCAACGCGGTGCGCATGATCGTGGAGGGCGAGGGCGCCTACACCACCGTGGATGGCGAGAAGTGCCCCATGAGCCGGGGTGACCTCATCCTCACGCCCACCGGCCTGTGGCACGAGCACGGCCACGACGGCAACGAGCCCGTGGTGTGGCTCGATGTGCTGGACCTGCCGCTGGTGTACTACATGGAGGCCAGCTACCACATCGACGGCGAGCGCCAGCAGGTCGACCCCGGCCGGGGCGACTGCGCCTGGACCCGTGCGGGCGTGGTGCCAACCCCCGTGTTCCAGCGCAGCGACAAGCGCTATCCTCTCTTGCGCTACCCTTGGGCCGACACCCGTGCCGCCCTGCTGTCGCTGGCGGCCGACCAGCCTGAGCAGGAATGCGTGCAGGTCACCTACGTCAACCCCGAAACGGGTGACGACGCCGAGAACATCCTGGGCTTCTACGCCCTGATGCTCAAGCCCGGCCAGACCCTGCGCCTGCCCGTGCGTTCGCCCGCCGTGGTGTTCCACCAGATCGAAGGCCGCAGCGAGGCGCGCATCGCCGAGTCCACCTTCGCCCTGAGGGAAGCCGATACCTGCTGCGCCCCCGGCTACACCGAGGTGACGCTGAAAAACCTCTCAGCCGACCAGCCGTCCTTCATCTTCATGGCCGACGAATCGCCCCTGCACCGCAAGCTGGGCGTCTTTGAAAACCGCGGCTGAGCCGCCGCGAAGCACCACACAACAGGAAAGCAAGTGAGCAACTACCTCTGGAACCCGCCTCCCGTCCAGTCTCTGCCCGTTCGTGGCAAGACCGAGCGCTTCCCCATCAACCGCATCTTCTGCGTCGGCCGCAACTACCACGCCCACGCGGTGGAAATGGGCCGTCCGGTCGACAAAAGCGTCGAACAAGCGTTCTACTTCACCAAATCGCCACAAACCCTGGTGGAAAGTGGTGCGACCGTGGCCTACCCGCCGCGCACCAGCAACTACCACTACGAGATGGAGCTGGTGCTGGCGATCGGCAAGCCCGGCTTCCGCGTCAGCGAAGACCAGGCGCACGAGTTGATTTACGGCTACGCCGCCGGCCTGGACATGACCCGGCGCGACCTGCAACTGGTGGCACGCGACAAGGGCCGCCCCTGGGACACCGGCAAGGACATCGAGGAAGGCTCGGTCTGCTCCGAGATCGTGCCGATGCAAGGCGTGGTGGTGGAGCAGGGCGCGATCGCCCTGGAAGTCAACGGCCAGACCAAACAGTCGTCCAACGTGGACAAGCTGATCTGGAACGTCCGCGAGATCATTGCCGACCTCTCCACCTACTACCACTTGCAACCCGGCGACCTGATTTACACCGGCACGCCCGAAGGCGTGGGCGCCGTGGTGGCGGGTGACAAGATCATCGGCCGTGTGGAAGGCATTGCCGAGATCAGCCTGACCGTCGGCCCGGCCGAGTGAGCCTGCACGCGATGAAGCTGTACAACTTCTGGCGCAGCGGCACGTCACACCGGCTGCGCATCGCGCTCAACCTCAAGGGCGTGCCCTACGAGTACCTGGCCGTGCACCTGGGCAAGGAAGAGCACCTAAAGGACGCCTTCAAGGCGCTGAACCCACAGCAGTTGGTGCCCGCGCTGGACACGGGCGCGCAAGTGCTGATCCAGTCGCCGGCCATCATCGAATGGCTGGAGGAACAGTACCCCACGCCCGCGCTGCTGCCGGCCGACGCCGACGGCCGCCAACGGGTGCGCGCGCTGGCCGCCATCGTGGGCTGCGACATCCACCCCATCAACAACCGCCGCATTCTGGAGTACCTGCGCAAGACGTTCGGCGCCGACGAGGCCGCCATCAACGCCTGGTGTGGCACCTGGATCAGCGCCGGTTTCGATGCCTACGAAGCACTGCTGGCGGTCGACCCGAAGCGCGGCCGCTACAGCTTTGGCGACACACCCACGCTGGCCGACTGCTACCTGGTGCCGCAGGTGGAAAGCGCCCGCCGCTTCCAGGTGGACCTGACGCCCTACCCCCTGATCCGCGCAGTGGACGCGGCCTGCGGCGAGTTGGACGCATTTCGGCGCGCCGCGCCAGCTGCTCAACCTGATTCGGCTTGACGAAAAATACGCCGCCTTCGCCCTAATAAACAGTTCGTAGCCCTGCCCAGTGACAAGTATCAATGAGCAATAGTGAAAATGTAAGGGGAAAGATTATGAAACATATTCTGACCCGACGAGCAGCCCTGAGCACTTTGGGCTCCCTTGGAATCGGGGGCCTTCCGGGCATGAGCTTGGCGCAATCCGGCCCTGGCGTGGCCACGATCGTGATTGGACTCGCCGCAGGCGGAGCGACCGATATGGCTGCCCGCCGGTTGTCTGAGGGAATGCGCGGTGCCTATGCTTCCAGTGTGCTCGTCGACAACCGCACGGGGGCGGGTGGTCGAATTGCGATCCAGCATGTTAAGGCCGCGGCACCAAACGGCGCGACACTTCTGCTGACGCCTGCATCCATGATGACGCTATACCCTCACACGTACAAAGATCTGGGATATGACCCGGTCAAGGACTTTGTGCCGGTCGGTATGGTTTCGACAAGCGAGGTTGGGTTTGCGATCGGGCCCGCTGTCCCGGAATCGGTTGGTAGCCTCAACGACTACTTGGCCTGGATCAAGAGTAACCCTGATTCTGCCACGTTTGGCCATGGTGCCACCGGCTCTGGACCGCATTTCTTGGGCGAGCTGCTCGGGCGGCTTTTGGGCGTGAAAATGGTGCAGACAGGCTTCCGCGGTTCCCAGCCTGCGATTGTGGACCTGTTGGGGGGGCACATCCCGGCGGTGGCCGCGCCCTTGGGTGAGTTCCTCCCTCACATGAAGACCGGCAAGATCCGGGTGCTGGGCGTGACTGGCGCCAACCGCTCTCGTTTCCTGACCAACGTCCCGACCTTCAAGGAGCTCCACATCGCCTTGAGTGAGATGACCGAGTGGTTCGGGGTATTCATGCCCGCAGGCACGCCCGCGCAAGCGGTCCAGCAAGCCAGCGCTGCCATGAAGTCGGCTGTTGCAAACCCGGAACTGGTCAAGGCCTACGCCATGATGGGCATGGAGGCTGGTTGGAGTTCGCCTGAAGGCTTGTCCGATCGATTGAAAAACGACATCAAACGCTGGCAAGCAGTCGCTGAGAAAATTGGTTTTACCGCGCAGTCTTGAGCAGAGGGGGGGCACCATGATCAAACGCCGTGAGTGGATGAAAGCCGCGGGATTTGCCACCTTATCGCTCGGCACTGTAAGAAGCGTCAAAGCCCAACCGGTACCAAAATTACTCAAGATCATCAACGGCTTCCCACCCGGAGGAGTCGTCGATGCGGTTGCACGCCGGGTGGCAGAAGGATTGGCGGTGACGGAACCCGGGGTTAACGTGATCGTTGACAACCGTGTCGGAGCGGGTGGGCGGATAGCTGTGTCCGCCGTCAAGGCAGCCGTCGACGATGGCAGCACCTTGTTGTTCACACCAGACGCCGTGCTGTCCTTGTACCCTTTCGTCTACAGCAAGTTGGACTACGATCCGTTCGCGGATCTGGCTCCCGTAGCCACCGTAGCCACTACGACTGACGCCCTTGCGCTGGGTCCCTTGGTACCGCCTTCCGTGCGTGGGCTCCGGGATTTCCTGGCCTGGGCCAAGGAGCACCCTGAACACGCAAGTTTCGGATCTCCCGGTACCGGTACACCATTGCATCTCTTGGGGGCGCTGGTAGCCAAGGAGGCTGGCGTCTATCTCAGGCACGTGGCTTATCGTGGCGCCGCGCCTGGAGTTACCGATCTGATCGGTGGGCAGATTGCATGCATGGCTGCGCCTACGGGGACGTTCTTGTCTTTCCAAAAGGCGGGGAAATTGCGCATCATCGCAACCTCTGGGCCGCAGCGAACACCCTTCACGCCCGACACTCCCACATTTGCAGAGCAAAAGTTCGGTGCAGACTACCCCGCTGGCGATCAGTGGCTCGGCTTTTTTGCTCCATCAGGCGTTTCGCCCCAAACCGTTTCACGCCTTCATCAAATGGTTGCCGAAGCCGTCAATCGCAAGGCGGTTGCGGAGGCTCTTGCCTCCCTGGGCTTGGTAGCACACAGCTTAACGCCGCAGGCCATGGCGTCCAGCCTGCGAAAACAACATGAAAAGTGGTGGGAAGTTGTCAGACGCGTGGGCTTCACCGCCGAGTCTTGAGATGCCATTAACCTCTCGTTTCATCCGCCCACTTTCGCGGCACGCAGTGCTTCGATCTGCTCCTCCAGCGGGCCCCAAACGGGCGAACTCGACATTGCCGCAGTGCTTGCACGCATCGAGCACCGCCGCACGCTTGTCCGTCAGGACCTGGGCTTCCCAGCGCTCGTTGAAATTGCCGACCTTCTGGGCACCTGGCGCAGTTGAATCGGGCTAACTGTCATGACCCTGGCGGGTCACCCTGGATGATGGAAGACACTGTGGGCGTGCAGGCCAGCACGGGTAGAGGTCGGTCAATTCTTTGATGGCACTCGACCGCGATCGCTAACTTGCCCCGTTGCCGACCACTCCTACCCAGTCGGCCCTGAACAACTCGTTTTAGCCGCGAGCCAGCGCGGAGCGGCGCGAAGTCAAGGCGGTGAGCGGCGATGTTGACGTGGGTGCCGGCAAGGCCAGCGTGGCGGTCATGGCGATCAGTCCGAGCAAGGCGCAATAAAGCACCCGCAGGTGCCGCAGGATCATCCGCAAGTTGTGCCCGGCGCCGCACAGCAGAGCGTGCAGCGCGTCGCCACCCGCGCCCTTGAGCCAGTTCTTGCCCAGTAGGCCGTCGGCCTTCATGTGTCCGATCATGGGCTCGACCACCTGACGCCGCTTGAGCAGCTTCTTCAGCCGCTTGGGCAACTTGCGCGTATGACTGATCAGCAGTCGCGCCCAACACGCGGGCTCGACACCGCGGTAGCCACGGTCGGCCAGCGCGATCTTGGGTGTGTGGCCGGTGAGGATCTCGACCAGCTCGAGCTGGCTGTCCACCGTGTGGCCGTCATACGGGTTGCCGGGCATGGAGCGCATGCCCACCACCAGGCCCTCTTTGGCCGTCACTGCGATGGACACTTTCACGCCGAACTCGTAGGGCGTTCTGGCTTTGCCCTTGGCGATGCACTCTGCCTCGGGCGCGTGCAGCGCATACAGGGGTCTCCTCGTTTTCAGTGCAATAAGTGACGGTACGCAAAGCTAGCACTGGCGCGGGGGTGGTCTGGGTAGACCG
>NZ_CABPSL010000035.1 GCF_902459665.1 Pandoraea cepalis
TGATCTGCTGCCGCACCGTTGGACGCCTGCCGTCCGTTGAAACCTCATCCGTCAAGACGGGTTTGCTAGCCGCTTACCGCCAAGTTGCGCAAAGCGTCGGTTCGCTTGCTTGAATGCATCGCGAACGCCGGCCAACGCGACGCACACAGCACGCAGTTCGATGTTGGTCCGGTTGGTCAGGTCTGCGCAGACACGAACCACTTCCGACTTCGCTTCGTCCAGCGTCTCGTAGTCGTGTGCTTCTGCGTCGAGTCGAGTGAAGCAGGCCTTCAGGATGTCGTGACTGCTCTCCTGCCTGAAGTTTTCGACCTGCACCAGAATGTCGGCGACCTGGCGACGCGAAACGCCACGCGCCTGGAGTTGCTCGAACGTCTTGGCGTAACTGTTTTTGCTCCCGGCCTGGGCAAATTGATTGGCCACCATCCGTGCGCCGAGCACCGGCCGCTTCAATTCAAACGGGAGCTTCTTCTGCTCAGAAAGCTCAGCCAAGGCGCCGGCGACGAAACGATGAGGGTCATCAAGCGGTAGCCCCGTCCGAATAAGACGGAAATCGTCCAACGCAATGTCGGCTTCGTCGACATTGAGCTCTCGGGCGAGCGCGGCCCGAAGCGTCGAAAGCTCACTGCCGCAGACGTCCAGTAAGTTGGCGTTGTGCGTCATGCGCGGCGTCGCACCCTCCTCAAGAGGAAGCTTGAACCCGACGTTGGATGCGAACCAAAGAACGGTAGGGTGCGGGTGGAACTGATGCCGACGTGAGACCAGCTTCGCCATGGTCGATAGCGTCTTCTCGCCAGACTTCTTGGCGCCGCTCGCAAGCAATTCGGCCAAGGTCCAACTACCGGACCGCTCGTTTTTCTTGACCTGGTGGAATTCGGCTCGGGACGGCTGGCCAGAGGAATCGACAATGGCCACGTCTTCCTTGAACTCAAGGATGATGAGGTAATCGTCCATCGCGCCGAAACGCTCGATGGCCAGCAACGCCGCATACCAGTGCTGGTACGTGAAGCCCAAACTGGCATTCACGCCGGCCTTCTCATCGCTCGCGAAATCCCGCATGAGCGACACCAGGTCGGGCCCCGTGTTCGCGCCGGTTTGCTTCACAGCACGGCCATTCCCCGACGCGCGAGTTTGCCGTCTCACACGTATACCCTCTCTCAGAAGCTTGTTTATAAGGCTTTTTGAATGATACTAGCCAATGCGCCGAGCCTATCATACGACGCTTATCCTGTCCCTCCGGATGATGATTTTGCGCCGAGTTCGGGGCGAAAATACCCCGTTGCGCGCAGGAATTCTCCAGTTTTTCAGGGAAAGTCGTCTGCGCGCGGACGACAAATCCAGCGCGCATAGCGCGCGATTCAGTTGCACCTCAGCAACGGCTGTGGGTAAGCCAGTGACCTCCGACGCAGTGGCAGCACGGAACGGCAACCAGGAAACGATGCCGGGAGAAATGGCGGGAAAAACGGGAGGGGAAGTAGGAGGAAGGCCCGACCGTGGAAGAGAGGCCAGGGTCCGGCGGGGGCGCCGTGCGCCAACGGAGAGGGAGATTTTCCCGCGTTGACGGTGTTCCTGAGGTGCTGAACTCTAGTGCTATTAGTTGCCCTTAAGCCCCGTCCCGCCGGGGTTTCCGGTCGGTCCGAAGGTCTTAAGGATAACTTTTGCAGGCACTTTAAGGATAACTGTTAGAACTTGCTACAGATGAATAGCTACAAATATGTTTGTCCTCTCGATTCTAATAAAAACAATCTGTTGGCGAAACACATAAGGTACGCAATGTTTGTCCCAAGATGGGTCATGGAGGAAACGTGCCGAGGACTATTTGCAAATATGTTTGTCCCGTACACGCAGTCGTCAATCGAATAGGCGCACTCACGTGCCACCAGATGCACTGCGCCAGCACCAATCACCCGCCATCGAGGGTTGCAACAGCCGCGGGGACCGCTGCATTGCCTTGTTATATCACCTACAATTAATTCATGAAATTTCTGGGCAAACTGATCGCCTGTTTGTTAACTCACATACGAGACCGTGTGACGCTGGGCGGTGAAGTTCGGCCGAGGCATTGCCCGGCGTATCCGGTCCACCGTCCTGGCGCGCGCTAGACCAGCATGGCGCGGCGCCCGACGTGCGAGTGCAAAGCCGGCGCGACCGGCACGCGGCCAAGCGCCTGATGCGCAAGCTGCTCAGGAAGCACCTTCACGCCCCGCGTCGCACGGTCTCGATATGCTATTCTCGTTTCTACTCGCTGACAGCGGGATATCAGAATGTTATCAGCTACGGACGCGCGCTCCCTATGGCGCTCTCGCGCGTGGTGCCTTACTCAAATTACCTGAAGCATTGAAATGCTGGTCGGTTACACCTGCGTCTCAACCCAGGACCAGAACGTCGCCTTACAGATCGCCGCGCTCATGAAAGCAGGTTGCAAGAAGATCTATAAAGACCGGATGAGCGGGTTGCTCCCCGATCATCCGGGACTGCAAACCGCACTGGAAGTCTTGCGCGAAGTCGACACACTTGTCGTAGGGAAAACCGACCGACTGAGCCGTGGCGTCAAGGGGCTGGTCGACCTGGTGAGCGAACTGGAAACACACAAGGTGCATTTCAGGAGCGTGGCTGACGGCATTGACACCAGCACGCCGGCCGGCAGGTTTTTCTTTCACGTCATGGCCAGTCTTGCACAGACAGAGCGCGAACTGATTGCGCAGCGCACCCGCACCGAGCTCTGGCTATCGCCAGGTTCGTCGGCCGTACGGGCGGGCGAAACGCAGCATGACCGACATCTAGAGAGCCTCTGCCAGGAAGACGTTGACCAGGGGAGTACCGGCCAGAGAAGTCGCGAAGAACCTGGGCGTGTCGATTCCAATGCTGTATCGCTAGGTTCCTGCATCAGCGCTTCCGAAACACTCTCCCAACACTCAATATGCATTTTCTACGAGGACTATTCATGCGTTTTCCCCTACGACGGGCTCTCGGCACCGTCATTTTACTCGGTGCCATGCAAACCGTATTTGCGCAGCCCCCCAAAACCGTCGAGCTCGAGGATCTGACGTGGACTGAGATCCGTGACGAGATCCATGCGGGCAAAACGACCCTCATCATTCCGATCGGTGGAACAGAGCAAACCGGTCCATACGTCGCGGTCGGCAAACACAACGTGCGCGCGAAAATACTTGCGCAACGCATCGCCGAAGAACTAGGCAATGCAATCGTAGCGCCGGTAATCGCGTATGTGCCGGAGGGAAGCTACGCCCCCCCAACTTCGCACATGCGCTTCCCCGGCACGATTACCGTGCCGGACGACGTGTTCGAGAAGACGCTGGAGTCGGCCGCGAACAGCTTCAAGGTCCACGGCTTCCGGAACATCATCTTCCTTGGCGATCATGGCGGCTATCAGGGCGATGTTCGCCGCGTCGTCTCGCAACTCAACAAGAGCTGGGCGGGTTCGGATGCTCGCGCATTCGTCCCTGCCGAGTACTACGACACCAGTTCCACAGGTTATAACCAAATCCTCCGCGAGCATGGCTTTCGGGACGACGAGATCGGCACGCACGCCGGACTTGCCGATACCTCCCTGCTGCTCGCGGTCGCACCGCAAATGGTGCGACTGGATGAGCTGAAAAACGCACCCAAGCTCGAAGCTGCCGATGGCGTCTACGGGGGCGACCCGCGGCGCTCGACCGCGGCGCTCGGACAACTCGGCATCGACGTGATCGTGTCGCGAACGGTCGATGCGATCAGGAAAGATACCGCCGGACGTTGATGCTCTTTTCGGCAACAGCTTTGAACTACCTCTTCAATCAATAACGGAATTTGTCATGCATTTGTGTTCTCGTCACCTATTGCGTCTCGCCTCGTTGGTCAGTTTTGCGATGGCCGGCTTATGTTCTGCCGAAGCGGCGTCGGCCGCGTCGGCCATTGCCACCGTGCCGGGCATGCCGCCCGTGGTGGACGCCACTAACCTATATAGCGAAGCGGGTGCGGGCGACCTCAGTCCAGCGGTTGCCGGCGCGCTGCCCCGGGTCTATGTGCCCAATCTTCGCTCGAACGACGTGTATGTGATTGACCCGGCAACGCTCAAAGTGGTCGACAAGTATCGCGTCGGCTACAGCCCGCAACACGTTGTCCCTTCATGGGATTTGCAGACGCTGTGGGTCGCGAACAATGCCGAAGGCCGCACCGATGGCAGCCTCACGCCGATTAACCCGAAGACGGGCAAGCCCGGCGAGGAAGCGATGGTCGATGATCCGTACAACATGTACTTCACGCCCGATGGCAAGGAAGCCATCGTCGTGGCGGAAGCGCATGCGCGGCTTGACTTCCGCGATCCGCATACCATGGCGCTGAAATCCAGCCTATCCGTGCCCGAGTGCAAGGGGATCAACCACGCGGACTTTTCGATTGACGGAAAATACGCACTCTTCACCTGTGAGTTCGGCGGACGTCTTGCGAAGATCGATATGGTGAATCGGACGGTCGCGGGCTACCTGCAACTCGACAAGAAAGGCATGCCTCAGGACATCCGCGTCGCGCCGGATGGCAAGGTGTTTTACGTCGCCGATATGATGGCCGACGGCGTGTTTTTGGTTGATGGCGACAGCTTTACGAAGACCGGCTTCATCCCGACCGGCGTCGGTACGCACGGGCTCTATCCGAGTCGTGACGGCAAGCACTTGTACGTGGCGAATCGCGGTTCGAATTTGGTTCACGGGCCGCGCCACGGCAAAGGCAGTGTGTCGGTCATCGATTTTGCTACGCGCAAAGTCCTGACGACCTGGCCGATTCCGGGCGGTGGCAGCCCGGACATGGGCAATGTCAGTGCTGACGGCAAGATGTTGTGGCTCTCGGGCCGCTTCGACGACGTCGTGTACGCAATCAACACGACGACCGGTGCTGTCACGTCGATTCCAGTCGGCATGGAACCCCATGGTCTAACCGTCTGGCCGCAACCGGGGCGTTACTCGCTGGGCCACACGGGCAATATGCGTTGACCCATGATCGTAGTGATAAGTCGTCGTGAGATTCGTTGTTGCGCGCTGGTCACAGCTTGATGCGGTTAAGGCGCAACGCGTTGGTCACTACGGAGACCGAGCTCAGCGCCATGGCCGCACCGGCGAAGACCGGCGACAGCAGCAAGCCAAAAACCGGGTAGAGAACGCCGGCCGCAATCGGGATGCCTAGCGCGTTGTAGCCGAACGCGAAAGCGAGATTCTGGCGTATGTTGCGCATCGTGGCACGCGACAACACGGCGGCGCTCGCAATGCCGCGCAGGTCTCCCTTTACCAGCGTTACGCCTGCGCTTTCCATCGCCACGTCGGTGCCGGTACCCATGGCAATACCGACGTCGGCCTGCGCCAACGCTGGTGCATCGTTGATTCCGTCTCCCGCCATTGCGACCTTGCGCCCTTCCGCCTGCAAGCGCTTCACATGACCGGCTTTGTCCTCAGGCAACACTTCGGCAAGTGCTTCATCGATGCCGAGCTGCCGGGCAACCGCTTCTGCCGTGCTGCGCGAATCACCGGTCAGCATCACGACGCGAACGCCCGATTTTTTTAGCGTTGCAATCGCGCCCTGCGTACTGTCCTTTATCGGATCGGCCACCGCAGCGATGCCCGCGGCAATACCATTCACAGCGAAGAACACAACTGTTTTTGCTTCCGCACGCCAGGCTTCCGCACGCGTTTCCCAATGCTGCGTATCGACGCCGCACTGCGTGAGAAAACCACCGCTGCCTACAAGCACGCGCTTACCATCGATATCCGCTTGCACGCCAAGGCCGTTAATTGCCTCGAATGCTCCGACAGACTGCGGAGTCAGTCCGCGCGCCCGTGCACCCTCGACAATCGCAAGCCCTATCGGGTGCTCGGAAAGCTGTTCTACTCCTGCGACCAGCGCAAGCGCTTCATTTTCTGGAATGCCGTCGGTAACAAAATCAGTCAACGCTGGATGACCGAGAGTCAGCGTGCCGGTCTTATCCACCACCAGCGTGTCGATGTCACGCATGCGCTCGATCGCCTCGGCATTGCGGAACAAGATTCCGACGCGTGCGCCTTGCCCCATGGCGACGGTCATCGAAATAGGCGTGGCGAGACCAACGGCACAAGGACAGGCGATGATCAACACGGCAACGGCATTCAGGAACGCGTATCCAAACTTTGGCTCCGGACCAAAGAACCACCATGCAAGCGCCGTCACGATGGCGATGACTACGACAATCTGGACGAAATATGCTGCGATAGTATCGGCGAGCCGCTGGATCGGCGCGCGCGTGCGTTGTGCCTCTCCCACCATGTGAACGATACGCGCCAGCAGCGTGTCTGCGCCCACACGCTCGGCGCGAATAAGCAATGAGCCATTTCCGTTTACCGTTGCACCGGTTACTTTGCCGCCCGCAGTCTTGGCGACCGGCACGGGCTCGCCCGTGATCATCGATTCGTCCACCCTGCTCGTACCTTCTAGTACTGTGCCATCCACTGGCACCTTCTCGCCCGGCTTAACGCGCAGGCGATTGCCAACAGTGACGGTTTCCAGCGGCACCTGTTCTTCGCCACCGTCGTCACGCAACCGCCAAGCAAGGTTGGGGGCAAGCTTCAGCAATTGCTGGATTGCCTGGCTGGTCTGACCCATCGCACGCAGCTGCAGGAAGTCGCCTAGTATTACCAGCGTCACGATCACGGCCGCTGCCTCGAAATAAGTACCTACCGCACCGTCGTGCTCTCGAAACTCCTGCGGAAACCATCCAGGCACCAGTACCGCAGCGAGGCTAAATATGTAGGCGAGCCCAACACCTAGCCCGATCAACGTGTACATGTTGAGCGCGCGGTGTACGATCGACAGCCAGAATTTTCGCAAAATTGGCCAACCGACCCACAGCACGACCGGCGTGCCGAGCACAAACTCGACCCAGCCGCGGGGCCGTGGCTGAAGGCCAAACAGATCGTGGATACCGACCATAGGCGACATCGTGAGCACCACCAATGGGATCGAAAACGCGACACCGATCCATAGCCGACGCGTGAGCTCACGCAATTCAGAATCGTCCGTTTCTCCTGTGCCTGCGACCAGCACTAGCGTCATTCCGCATTTGGGGCAACTGCCAGGCTGTGGGCTACGAATCTCCGGATGCATGGGGCAGGTATATTCGGCGGCCCGCGGGATGGCATCACGTATCGGTATCAGCGTCATGCCGCACTTCGGGCAACTGCCCGCCGCATCGCGCACGATTTCAGGGTGCATCGGGCAGGTGTAACGGGTACCGCTCGCCGCTGCGGCTTTCTGCGCGGCATCATGTTGATGTGAGTGGCTCGTGGTGCCGGGCCCTGCTGGATTGACGTTCGCCATATTCATTTCCTTTCGAGTCCTCATGGCGCGAGCCCATCATTATCGAGGATCGCCCCATGTGTGCCGCCAACGACTGGGGATTGCCCGAATAGGCGACCCGATCGGCAGGTGCGCGGGCCGGCGCGATCGACAAATTGGTTGGCTACAGCACCACCGGTTTGTCCGGCAATTCATTCCGATCATTGCCGACAGCGGGGAAATGTTTCATCAAATGCTGTGTCACCGCCTGAATACCGCTGACCACACCGGATTCGTAGTTCCCCTGCTTAAAGGCAGCTTCCATTTTGCGGCAAATATTCTCCCATTCCCGAGCGCCCGCCTTCGCGTGAATCCCGCGATCAGCAATAATCTCCACGGCCCGGTCAGCGAGTAACAGATAAATCAGCACACCGTTATTGTGCTCTGTGTCCCATATCCGCAATTGCGAAAATACGTCGATGGCGCGTTCTCTCGCGGACTGCCCCTTGAAGAGCGGGGTGCTGTGCAGCGCGCCTTCCACCGCGAAACGGATTTCTCCGAGGTGTGAGGTCTCGCTCGCTTTGGTCGCTTTCTCTATTGCGATCATAGTTCCGCGGGGAAAGGCCCGGTTGACTTGCCAGTGGGTCATCATGAGATGCTTCGCTATGCGTTTGATGCTCATCGCTACCATCTCCCCGACGCACCGCCGCCGCCAAAGCCACCACCGCCACCGCCACCGCTGAAACCACCACCACCGCCGTACCCTCCATGAAGACTACCCATGCCGCGTCCGCCCATACCGCCTCCCCCCCCGCTAATCAAGGTGAACAAGAGCGCAATCACGCCTGCACCCAATGCAATGGGCAGCACCCCGGCAAACAACCAAGCGACAACAGCCGCGGCCCCGCCAATTACAAGCGCGCCCGGGAATCTACCCAGCACGGAACGCAGCACCGCCCCCACGACGACCACGAGAATAAAAATGACGGGAGCGTACTGCTGAATATCTGCAATGCTGCCATCAGGCTTTGCCTTGGGTGCCGGCAACGGCTCGCCGTCCGCCACCCCGACGATCTGGTTGACACCCGCTGCAATGCCGCCGTAAAAGTCACCTTGCTGGAACCGCGGCACGATGACTTCGCTGATAATGCGTTTGCTCGTCGCGTCATTGAGCGCCCCTTCCAGGCCGTATCCCACCTCAATGCGCAAGGTTCTGTCATTTTTCGCGACGATAAGCAACGCGCCATCGTCGGCCTGTTTACGCCCCAATTTCCACTGCTCCACGACCCGCAGCGAATATTGCTCGATGGTCTCCGGCTCAGTGGTTGGAACGATCAGGATCGCAATCTGCGTCCCCTTTCTGCTTTCGAAGGCCTGTAGCGTCTGGTCCAGCGCGGCCGCCTGCTCAATGGTGAGCGTGCCAGTCTGGTCGGTCACGCGCGCGGTTAGCGGCGGGACGGCGATCTGTGCTGTAGCGTTCGGGGAACCCAAACCGGTGATTCCAATGATTAGCGCGAGCAGAATGGCCTTAATCGCATTCAATTGGTTGCTCCCGGCGTCGACGGCTGGGAGCTCGCCGGAGTCGTGCCGAAATCGACGCGCGGCGGTTTGGCCAACTCTGCTTCATTGACCACGGAAAAATTGGCCTTTTCCTTATAGCCGAACGCCTTGGCGGTGAGATTGCTCGGGAACGAGCGCACCGTTGTGTTGTATTCCTGTACGGCCTTGATGTACCGGTTGCGGGCGACCGTGATGCGATTCTCCGTCCCCTCCAGCTGGGCTTGCAGATCGCGAAAATTCGCGTCGGACTTCAATTGGGGATAGTTTTCCGCGACGACCAGTAGCCGGGAAAGCGAGGCTGTCAGTTGGCCTTGGGCCGCCTGGAATTTCGCAAATGCGTCCGGATTCTCGACGAGCTCCGGTGTCGCCTGAATCGCGCCTACACGAGCCCGTGCTTCGGTCACCTGCAAAAACACGTCCCGTTCCTGGTTGGCGTAGCCTTTGACTGTGTTGACCAAGTTTGGTACCAAGTCGGCGCGCCGCTGATATTGATTGAGTACTTCAGACCAACTCGACTTGACTTGTTCGTCCTGGGACTGAAAGGTGTTATAGCCGCAGCCGGCCAAGCTGAACGCAACGAGCGAAAGCAATGCCAGTAGGATTCTTCGCATTCTGTATCTCCGGCATTTCAGGAATTTATTTAGGAAAACGATATTCATAAAATTTTCGCATTCGGGCCGGCGAGCCTTCTCGGTCAGGGACGCAAGGAACTGACGCCGCATGCGCATTACCCTGCCAGCAGGCAACGTGCTAATCACAGCATAGGTGTTTCAGTGTCGTTCCGGTTGATGTAGATCAACCAAACACGCCGGACATATTACGCGCTATGGCTTTCGCTTCTCGGCCAAGAGTCCCGGAACCATGCATCGGATGCCGCTACCGCAGGGGACTCACCTGATCGGGTGTCGCTGCCGCACCGAGCGTGCCCGGCACTGCTGTCTTGCTAGGTTGACGAATACCTGCCAGTTTGGTGCGCTTCAGCATCAACGCATTGATCGCCACGATGAGGGTACTGCCGGACATCGACATTGCTGCGACCTCCGGACTCAGTACGAATGGGTACAAAACGCCTGCTGCGAGCGGGAACGCGATCACGTTGTAGCCCACCGCCCACCAAAGATTCTGATGCATCTTGCGCAAGGTTGCGTGCGACAGTTCGATCGCGCCGACGATGTCATACGGGTCGCTCTTCATCAGAACGACATCGGCGCTCTCCATAGCGACGTCGGTGCCGGCACCAATCGCAAACCCCACATCCGCCTGGGTGAGCGCCGGCGCGTCGTTGACACCATCACCTACCATGCCGACCTTTTTCCGCTTGGCCTGCAGTTCTTTAATTTTCTCGGCTTTCTGCGCTGGCAACACGTCGGCCAACACGTTATCGATGCCGATATCCGCTGCGATGCGCTTAGCCGTAGCCGCGTTGTCGCCGGTCAGCATGACCACTTCGATCTTTTGTTCGCGCAGCTTTGCCACCGCCGCCTTGGTGGTGGGCCTGATTGCATCGGCGATTGCGATGAGGCCAATCACGCGCCCTGCCTGAGCCACATGGACGACAGTGCGTCCGTCGCCCTGCAGGCGGGTCGCTTGAGCGTCCAGGCTGCCGAGTGCAAGCTGTTGCGTATCCATCAGC
This sequence comes from Pandoraea cepalis, assembly GCF_902459665.1. Classification (GTDB taxonomy): domain Bacteria; phylum Pseudomonadota; class Gammaproteobacteria; order Burkholderiales; family Burkholderiaceae; genus Pandoraea; species Pandoraea cepalis. The sequence continues at coordinate 10,487 of NZ_CABPSL010000035.1, forward strand.
AATCGGTTGCCTAGGAACACTGTTCCGCCGGCCGTCTCGGCGCGCGCACCCATGCCGTCAAGACTCTCAAATCCCGTCGGCGCTGCGACCGTGAGATCCGCCGCCCGGCGCAGGATTGCCTGCGCCAACGGATGCGCAGAGCCCTGTTCGACCGCTGCAGCGGCTGTTAATACCACGTCCTCGGTGACCCGGTCCGCCACGACGATCTCCACGACCTCCGGTTGACCGACTGTGAGCGTCCCGGTCTTGTCGAAGACGATGACATTGAGCTTGGTTGCGTCTTCGAGCGCCGAAGCGTTCTTGAACAGAATGCCGTTCGCGGCGCCGAGGCCGGTACTTACCATGATCGCCATTGGTGTCGCGAGTCCCAATGCATCCGGACAGGCGATAACAAAGACTGTGATCGTCATGGTCACAGCGAATAGCAGCGGCTGTCCGATCCACCAGAACCAGGCCGCAAAGGTCGCAAGCCCGACAACAATCGCAGCAATCACCAGCCATTGCGCGGCCTTGTCGGCGAGCAGTTGCGCCGGAGCCTTTGAGTTCTGTGCTTCCTGCACCAGTTTTACGATCTGCGCGAGCGCCGAGTCCGCGCCGACCTTGGTTGCCTTATAGTGGAAGCTGCCGCTTTTGTTGATAGTCGCGCCAATCACTGTCGCGCCCGGCCGCTTCTGGACCGGCATCGATTCGCCAGTCAGCATCGACTCGTCGACGAGCGATTCGCCGGTCTCTATTGTGCCGTCGACCGGAATCTTGTCGCCCGGCCGTATCACGACAATCTCGCCCGCCAGCACCTCCGAGGTGGGAACTTCAACCTCGGCGCCGTTGCGGATAACAGAAGCCTTCGCCGGAGTGAGATTCATTAGCGCCTTGATGGCGGACGACGCCCCCGCACGCGCGCGCATTTCTAGCCAATGGCCAAGCAGGATGAAAACCAGCAGGACAGCTACGGCCTCAAAAAATTGTCCTCCCCCGTTGAAGAAAAACGTACTGCCAACGCTGAACAGATACCCGGTACCCACGCTCAAAACGATCAGCGCCGCCATGCCCAGGACGCCTTTCCTAAGTGCCCGCCAAGCGGAGACGAAGAACGGCCAGCTTGGATAAAGGATGGCGAGAGAAGCTAAGCCAAACAACCACAGGCCAAGGTTTAGCTTAAATGGCGGGGCAGGCGGCGTAAAAAGTCTCATCGGTGAGTAGATAAAAATCGGCACCGCGAAGATCAGGCAAATCCAGAAACGGTTGCGCATGTCACGCACCATTGGTTGCAGATCAGTGCCGCTATGGCCCATCTCATGCGCCATATCTGCCGGCATCGCGGGCTGCGCGCCCAATGCCGCGTCGCCGTTGTGGCTCTTGTGATCCTTGTGGCCGCCAAGCGCGGGAGGCGTCGGCGCGGGCGCGACCCCGACGGCTGCAACAGGTGCGTCTTGGAGTGGCTTTGACTCGGCGGCGGTTGTGGACGGTGACGCGTCCGGCGCATGTTTCGGTGCAGCGACTACCGGTTCCAACGCCGACGCGTCCTGCGCCGATTGCTCTTGTGGTTTGTCACCTACCGAAGCGGCGGGCGCGATCGGGGCAGCTGTTGGCGCAGCGGGTTCAGGCGTTGACACGGATGGCGGCGCCAGCGTTGGTACTACGTCATGCTTATGTGCGGGCTCGTCTTCGCTGTCATCCTTAGGGTGAGGCTCGCCTTCGGAGTGGTTTGCTCGTTCGTGCACAAGTACTTTGATGTCGGCGACTTCGAGTAGGGTCTCGTCGTAGCGCACCGTGACGTTTCTCGCAGCGTAGTTCACCATAGCGCTTTGAACACCCAGCACGTCGCCAAACCGCTTTTCCACTTCGTCCACGGTCAGCACCGACAGCATGTCGGGCACTGCAATAACGCTCGTTTTCATCGTGCCTCCGCGCTACCCGTTTTCATGCACTTTCGCTCCTCGTGCTGAAATGCGTTAGCCGCAGCAGCCTCCCGGGGATTTTTGACCGTGAGCCGCGTTTGTCACGTCCACGCCATAACCTGCACCCTTCACGGCCGATTTCATTTGATCGGGCGAGGTCAGGTGCTCGGGTAATGCCCCCCGCAAACCGGCGCTGGGAGAAGTAGAATTTTCTCGTTAAGAGGGAGTTCTGCAGATGAAGAAGT
>NZ_CABPSL010000036.1 GCF_902459665.1 Pandoraea cepalis
GCTTTACCCCGAAGCAGCGGCTGGCCATGGCCGCTTAGTTTCTACTTCTCGCGGCCGTGGAAAATGGGGGCATTACCCAACGGCGACGGCTGCGCCGGCGAAAGGTTGCGTCGCACATAGCCCGAGTCCGGGTCCGTCCAGACTGGCTGGTCGGCACGGCGTGCGAGCGGCGACGGCGGCGTGTCTTCCCGCGCCCGGTCGTCGAACAACGACGCGAGCGTTACATCGAGCGCAGTGGCAAGCTTATCGAGCACGTTGGCCGTCGGACTGGTCTGCGCCCGCTCGATGAGCGAGATGCTCGAGCGGCTCACGCCGCTGCGTTCCGCCAGCGTATCCAGCGAATAGCCGCGCTCGCTGCGCAGATCGCGCACACGGTGGGCGATACGTTCGTTGATGTCCATGGCGTCCAGTTTACTGGAAATTAATATCCAGTAAAATGGACGACATTGTTCACGCCGTCATCCACGGCTTCTTGTTTGCGGGACCCCTCACATGACTTCCTCGCTCATCGTGCGCGACGCCACCGACGCCGACCTCCCGGCTATTCGCGACATCTATAACGACGCTGTCGAGCACACGACCGCTATCTGGAACGAGGTGCTCGTCGACGTGGACAACCGGCGCGAGTGGCTGGCGGCACGCGTGGCGCGCGGGTATCCCGTGATCGTCGCCGAGCGCGACGGCACGGTCGCGGGATACGCGTCGTTTGGCGACTGGCGCGCGTTCGACGGCTATCGTCACACGGTCGAGCACTCCATTTACGTGGACAAGAACGCGCGTGGCGGCGGCGTCGGCGAGACGCTCATGCGCGCGCTGATCGAACGCGCGCGCGCCATCGGCATTCACGTGATGGTCGCGAGTATCGAAGCGCAGAACGCACCGTCGATTCGGTTGCACGAAAAGCTCGGCTTCCTTACGGTCGGCACGTTCAGCGAAGTCGGCACGAAGTTCGGCCGCTGGCTCGATCTCACCTGCATGGAATTGCGTATCGAGGCCACGCGCTGAAACGCGCGCCGCACGCTCCGTTCTATGCCGCTATGTCTGAACTGATATAGCGGCATTTCTCATTGGGCATAGACAACATCACCCGCTTCGAATAGCGACCGCACGTGCCCGCTGCACGGTGTGCATTGGGCGACAGCACATGCGCATGCTCTCGCGGTGCCCCACGGCCAACCTTGTCATTCCTGGACTCGGCGTGTAGCCTTGCTACGTCCGGTGTCACTCATGAAGCGTCTTCTCGCCGAACTTCACGAGCGCTTCACGGCAGGTGAATGTCACGCATCGTGACCATGCCTCGTGGGTCGAGTCGGCAAGTGTCCGATATCTCGCCCCTGTGATCGTCGTGGTGCCGTTTTGTGCGCATTGGTGTCCGCGCGAGCTTGGTGATCGTGATACATCCCCCCAAAACAAGACGGACGGAACGCTTATGCCGCGCCTGCCAAGAAAGCCCGCTCCCCCTGCGGTTGTGTCGAGCGACGACGCGCGTCACGATACCGCCGCCGAATCTCCCGCGTCTTCCCGAAGCTCCCAGTGTCCCGATGGCGCCCCCGGTGTTGCGGTGACGCGTCGCGGGTTTCTCAAGGCGTCGGTGATTGCGGGTATCTCTGTGTATATCGCCCCGTTGGGTAGCCGGGCGTTCGCCGCGCTGTTCGAAGACAAGAACCTCACGCCGGTTGCGTGGGACGCCGTCAAGGGACAAGCGAAGTTCCGTATCGACGGCACGGCCAAGGTGACGGGTGAAAAGATCTTCGCGCGCGACGTGCGCTCGCGCGACATGCCGGGCTGGCCCGTGCAGCAAGCCCATGCCTTCGTGCTGCGCGCGACGCATGCCGACCGCGCATATCTAGGCTTCGACCTCTCGCGTCTGGACGATGGCCTGCAACCCGATCGTGTTGTGACGGCCGACGATCTGGCGCGCGACGGGATCGCGTTCCCCGCATTCTATGGCGACGACATGTTGCTGCCGGCCGGCAAGACGCCGGCCTATCTCGGCCACGCCGTCGCGATCCTGATCTATCGCGACTTCACGCGCTTTCGCTTCGCCAAGGACAAGCTCAAGTTCCATGACGAGATCATTCGCTACGGCGACGTGACGGGCCCGCTCGAGCGCGATCCGTGGGGCAGCTTCCGCTTCGTGCGCGTAGGCGGCAAGACGGCGTATGACGATGACGTCTACTCGAGTCTGAAGGACGCGCCGATCTTCCCGAGCATGATGCGCAAGCATCTGCCCGTGTGGCCGGACGGCAACGACCACGGCAAGCTCGACGAGCAAGGCATGGCGTACGCGGCCAAGATCGGCGAATCGCTCTCGCACCCGCCGGCGAACTGGCTGGTGATGTCGCGCGAGTACCGCACGCAGTCAATCGACACGGCAGCGCTCGAACCCGATAACGCCAACTGCTGGTACGACGCCGCCACGCAGACGCTGCACATGGTGGTGCCTACCCAATCGCCGTCGGAAGTCGCGGAGAACGCCGCGGCCATGGCGGCCAAGGGCCACTTCCCGGTCAAGCGCCTGATCGTCTATCCGTGCTACACGGTGGGTTACGGATCGAAGGATCACTACAACATGCCGTTCTACGGTCTGGCCGCCGCGATGTACGGCGACGGCCTGCCCGTGCGCCTGGCCAACGACCGCTACGAGCAGTTCCAAACCTCGCTCAAGCGTCACGCGTTCACGCTGCGTTATCGTCTCGGCGTCGACAAGGAGAGCGGACTGCTCCAGGCGTTCGCGGCCGACATGGAATGCAACGGCGGCGGGCGGATGAATTTCTCGCCATCGGTGGCGATGGTCGGGGCGACGGCAGCGCAGTCGATCTACTACATCCCGCAAAGCGATCTGGCGAGCGTGGCAATTGCGTCGCGGGCCATCGATGCCGGTTCGGCGCGCGGTTACGGCACGTTGCAGTCGATGGCGGCCACCGAAATGATGATCGACGAGATGGCGGCGCAGCTTGGCGTCGATGCCATCGAGTTCCGTCTCAAGAACGCGCTGCGCTCGGGCATGAAGAACACGCAAGGGGCGATTCCGGCGGGCGCGGTGCGAGTGGATGAGGTGCTCGCTCGCGCGAAACGGCATCCGTTGTGGACGCAGCGCGAAAAGAAAAAAGCGGAGTTCGAGGCGGCGCATCCGGGACGCCGTTACGGGGTCGGATTCGCCTGCGTGCAAAAGGACTTCGGCACCGGTGCTGAGACCTCGTTCGCGCGTGTCGAGATCGACGAGACGGGCAAGATTTCGTTGCATCACACGGCCGTGGAGATCGGCACCGGCACGTCGACGTCGCAGGCGGTTGCCGTGGCGAAATGGCTTGGCATGCCGGCCACGGAGGTGCATGTCGCGATCACCGACTGGCCGGAGTTGCCGGTCGTGACGAGCGGCGATCCGTATCTGATGTCGCAGGCCGATCAGGACAGGCTCGCCGCCAATCCGCGTTGGTCGCCGGGATACGCCTCGCCGTCGAGCGCGACGAACTCTGCCTACTACTTCACGCACAGCACGCGAGAAGCGGCGCGGTTGCTCTTCATGCAGGGATTGTGGCCGGCGGCGCTGTCGATCTGGCGTCGCGGCCTCGGCGGCGGACAGGCCGCACCGCTCGTGGTGCGCGCGGAAGACGCACGCTGGGTCGACGGCAAACTCACGGCCGCCGGGCTCGAAGCGCTGCCGTTACCCATGCTCGCGAAGGCGGCGCACGAACTGGGCCTGGTGACCGGAGCGACGGTGCATGTCTTCAATCGTTGGCAGTGGGCCGAAGCGGACTGGGATCTGGGCAACGGCGCGATGCAGCGACTGCCCGTCGATGGTATTGCGTTGCGCTTCGGAAAGGGCGGGGCCACGCCGTCGACCGCCACTGCGTCGTCGTCGGCCACCGGCTATCGCACCCTCGATCGCAAGCGCGTGTACTACCCGCCGGTGCAGCGTAACAACGCCGCGGTGACTTACTACAGTGCCGTCGGCACGCTCGTGGCGCTGTCGGTGCACGAGGCAACCGGCAAGGTCGAACTGCTCACCCATCATTCCATTGTCGAATGCGGCAACCAGATCTCGCCGCAACTCGTCTCGGGCCAATTGCAGGGCGGTCTCGCGATGGGCATCGGCCATGCGCTGCACGAGTATCTGCCGCTTTATGAAGACGGCCCGGGCAATGGCACATGGAACTTCAATCGGTATCACCTGCCGCGTGCGGTCGACGTCGCCGTGTGGACGCAAACCGGAGAAGTGTTGCCACCGATCTCCGAAACCGACGTTCCGAAAGGCATTGCGGAAGTGGTGATGATTCCCGTGGTTGGCGCGATTGTGAACGGCCTCGCGCATGCGATCGGCCATCGATTTACGACGTTGCCGGTGACACCGGAGAAGATCCAGGAGGTACTGGCATGACAAACGCTTCGAGCACACCGCAGGCCGCGTCGGACGCCACGGCGTCGACGGGCGCGGGACAACCCATGAGCGCGGCGAGTGCGGCAGCGGCACCGCTTACGGCGAATGCGGCGGCAGGCACGGCCGCCCCGGCAAACGGCAAAGCACCGTGGGAGACGTTGCCCGTCACCGTGAAGGTGAACGGTGTGTCGCATGGCCCGATGGACGTGCCGGCCGGTTTGATGATGATCGACTGGCTGCACGAGACCCTGGGCCTGACCGGCTCGCGTCTGGGCTGCGGGCAGGGCATCTGCCACGCCTGCGTGGTGATCGTCGATCACGCCGACGGCAGCAGCGAAACCGTACGCACGTGCATCACCGGGACAAACTATTTCGACGGCAAGACGGTGCGCACGGTGGAAGGCCACGCGGTGCGCGATGCCGACGGCAAGCTCACGCTCGCACCGATCCAGCAGGCGTTTCTCGATCACTTCAGTTTCCAGTGCGGCTACTGCACGCCGGGCTTTGTGAATGCTGCAACGGTGTTGATCGAACGTCTGAAGCGCCACCCGGTCGCGCGTGCCGATCTCGAAGCGGCGATCACCGAAGGACTCAACGACCATATCTGTCGGTGCACGGGGTATGTGCGCTATTACACGGCCGTGCGCGATGTTGTGCTCAAGACGCCCGGTTGTATCAGGGATGCGAAATGAGGGGGGACGCCATGCGCCTGAATCGCGCCTCCCGCTGGAGCGCGCGCGCGGCTTGTCTTGTCGCGCTGCTGCTCGTCGCCGCCTGCAACGACTCGACGGTGCCCAAACCACCCAAGCCCGCCCAGCCGCCAATGCCCAAGACGACGGCGGCGCCCGCGCTCGTGACGAGCGGGATGGCTGCGGATGCACCGAGTCCCTCGGCATCGACGGCCAGCGGTGGGGCGGCGGCATCGCCTTCGCCGTCGCCGGTGGCGAAGGCATCGCCCGACCTGATCGCTCGCGGCCAATATCTGGCGCGAGCGGCCGATTGCGCCGCCTGCCACACGAGCGCGAACGGCGCGCCGTTTGCGGGCGGCGTGCCGCTCAAGTCGCCCTATGGCACGTTCTACGGCACCAACATCACCCCGGACAAGACAAACGGCATCGGCGGCTGGACCGCCGACGACTTCTACCGCGCGCTGCATGACGGAATGGCCCCGGACAAGGCCCTGTATCCGGCCATGCCGTACACGTCCTATCGGCAGATGACCCGCGCCGACAGCGACGCCATCTACGCCTACCTGATGTCGGTGAAGCCGGCGGCCGTGCCCAATCGAAAGCACGATCTCTCGTTCCCCTACAACGTGCGCCCGAGCATGCGCGTGTGGGACTGGATGTTCCTCAAGGACGCATTGCCCGATGCCTCGAAGGGACAGTCCGCCGACTGGCTGCGTGGACGCTATCTCGCGAACGCCTTGGGCCACTGTGCCGAATGCCACACGCCGCGCGGCACGTTCGGCCAGCTCGACAGCGCGAAGCCGCTCGGCGGGGCGGCGCTCGCCCGGATTGCCGCGCCCGATCTGACGCCCGACGCCCTGGCGGCACGCGGCTGGACGGTGAAGGATCTGCAGTCGTTCTTTGGCACGGGAATCGCCCCGCAAGGGTCGGCATTCGGCGAGATGTATCCGGTGGTGCATCTGAGCACGCAATACCTCACGCCCGACGATCTGCGCTCGGTCTCAACGTATCTGCTGGGCGACGCGCCTCCCGCGCCGGCCCCACTCCCGGAGCGTCCTGACGCGAGCCAGTTGAAGGCGGGACGCAACCTCTATCTCGCCGTGTGTGCGGGCTGCCATGCCGCGGACGGCACCGGCAAGCCGCATGTGGCGGTGGCGATGCTGGGCAATTCGACGGTGCGTCAGAAGGATCCACGCAATCTGATCGTCGCGATTCTCGACGGCATCGAGCCGCAGCGGTTCCCGGGGCTGGAGGCGATGCAGGACATGCCGGGCTTCGCCCGCCAGTTCACCGACGCGCAGATTGCCGAGCTGAGCAATTACCTGCGTGTGGCCTACGGTGCTCAGCTGGGCGACGTGAATTCCGAGATCGTCAGACAGCTGCGCCAGAAGTGATCCGACGCACTGTCACGCGCAGCGGCTTGGCGCATAATGTCGCGCCATGTCCCGCACACAACGTCTCTTCTCGCTGATGCAGCTGCTGCGCCGCCACCGCTACCCGGTGGCGGGCGCGGCGCTGGCCGACTCGCTTGGCGTGAGCCTGCGCACGCTCTACCGCGACATCGCCATGCTTCAGGCGCAGGGCGCGCACATCGAGGGCGCGCCAGGGCTGGGCTACGTGCTGAAGCCGGGCTTTCTGCTCCCGCCGCTGATGTTCTCCGAGGAGGAGATCGAGGCCATCGTGCTGGGCTCGCGGTGGGTCGCCAAGCGCACCGACGGCGCCCTGGCCGAAGCCGGCGCGAACGCGCTGGCCAAGATCGCGGCGGTGTTGCCGCCGGACCTGCGCTCGTCGCTCGAGGCCTCGACCCTGCTCATCGCGCCGGGCGAACCGTTACCGCCGACGATCGTCGACATGACGGTCATTCGCGAAGCGATTCGCGCCGAGCGAAAACTCCAACTGTCCTATCGCGACGAAGCGGGTCGCCTGTCCGAGCGTGTCATCTGGCCGTTTGCGCTCGGCTTCTTCGACCACATGCGCATGATCGTCGCGTGGTGCGAGCTGCGCGACGACTTCCGCCATTTTCGCGCCGATCGGATCGAGGCGCTGGCGGTGAGCGCGACGCGCTACCCGCGCGGGCGGCGCGCGCTGCTCAAGGCGTGGCGCGAAACGACGGGCAATCGGTGAGCTCCGCCGGTCTTCGCGATGCTTCGCAGGTGCCGATCGACTGCTGACAAAAATTGACAGTATCGGTTCGTACGATGTGATGCATGACAGTGCACGACGGCACCGCGGATGCGGGGACCGGCCGGGCAAAACGTCATCCATCCCTATCGACAGGAGCGAGTCATGCTGCATCCGAACTTGGTCATTTTGTATGTTTCGAGTCCCCCCGAAAGCGCGGCGTTCTATGCCGAATTGTTCGATCTCGAGCCGGTTGAAGCATCGCCCGGATTCGCGATGTTCGTGTTCCCTTCGGGGATGAAGTTGGGACTGTGGGCGCGCTATGGCGTGGCACCGACGGCCATCGCGCCGCCCGGCGGCAGCGAAATCGTGCTGCCGGTGGCGTCGAACGCCCACGTGGACGCCACGTGGGAGGACTGGAGCGCGCGAGGCATCACGATCCTGCAGGCGCCGACGACGATGGACTTTGGTCGCAGTTTGAACCACACCGGATTTGGTGGAGGCTCGAATTCTTGAGAGAATCGAGCCATGAACAAGAAAGCAACGAAGTTTT
>NZ_CABPSL010000037.1 GCF_902459665.1 Pandoraea cepalis
CGGGTCAGCGAATGTAGTTCAACCACCGGGGCCGTGATTCCCTAGACGCCAGTGGTACGAAAAAAGCAGTCAGGTCAAAGCGACCGTCGTCAACAAGGCCGAGGGAGAGATCCTCTTCGAGGACGCCTCTCTCGAAAAGCTCAAGCTGGACAATGAGGGCATAGTCGCCATCTCTCACGCCTTCGGCGGAGACGCGACCCTCCACAATCGTGCCGTGGGGCGGATGGCGATTATCGACACCGCGCTTGAAAACAGTCGTCTGTCCAACGAGGGCTGGCTTGGCTTGGCCGGCGAAACCACCGCGGACAACGCGGTCGTCAAGATGAACGGTGGCATGCTGGACGTTTCACTCGTCGAGAAGGTTGCCGACGAATCCAACGCGGTGGCGAAGGGCACCGAAAAGGCCATCACGATTGGTTCGCTTTCCGGCACCGGCGACGTCATCACCGGGGCGACGCAAGTCACGCTGGGCTCGGCCAACCAGGACGATGAATTCGGCGGCCGTTTCATGAAGACGATCGCTATCACTGAACCTCAGGTCGAGGGCGAAGCGACGACGGAGACGACCGAGTCGGTTGCGCTTCGGACGCCGGCAGTCGCGCAGACGACCCAAGGCGTTCAACTGACCAAGATCGGCACCGGCAATCTCACGTTGACCGGCGATCAAGGTGGTGTCGATCGTCTGAGCATTCAAGGTGGCAAGCTGACGGCGGCGCACGCCAACGCGCTGGGCTTGGGCACCGTGAGCGTTGCCAGTGCCGGTACGATCGCGCTGGCGGCGGACGTCAGTGGTGTGACCGACTTCACGAATGCCGGGACGCTTGATCTCGGCACGAACAAGCTGGCCGTGCGCAAGTACGCGTCGAGCGAGGGCGCGAAGATCAATTCGCGTGTCGCGAAGCAAGGTGAAGACCTGGCATTCGGTGCGATTCAAGTCTCGGAAAGCAGCGATTTCCGCACGACCAAGATCAAGGTCGCCGTCGACGAAGGCATTGAAGTCACCGATCTGCTCAAGCAGCAAGTGACGGTCGTGGACGCGCAGGGCGACGCCGAAGTGCAGATCGGTGAAGTCGAGTTCGGCAGCATCTCCACCGGCGTCGAGACCGACGGCGGTACCGATGGCAGCACTGATGGCAACACCGACGGCCTAGTGACGATTACGGAGACCAGCGCGGTCAATTTCCTTGGGTCGGATGGCGGTTACAGCGCCAACGAACAAGCGGTGCTGGCGTCGGTCGATGGTGTGGCATTGGGCGATCTGGCCTCGGGGAAGGTTGGCGGCAGCGTGCTCTCGGCCATGGCGCTGCAAACGGCCGGCTCAGAAGAGCAACGTCGCTCGGCCCGTCTGCTCTCGGGTGAGTCGCTGGTCAACAACGCCACGGCCGCTCAAGGTGCAGCCACGTCGTTCCAGCGCGGCATGCAAACGCGCATGATCGCCGGCGGTTCGATGTTCGACGACACGACGGCCAACGGCGCGATGGCGTCGGACAACGGCATTGCCGGTTGGGCCTCGTTCAAGGGCGGCAACGCGAGCCAGCGCGGCGACGGCATGTCGTTCGACGTGAAGGGCCTGGACGGTGCGATCGGTATCGACAAGCGCGTGAACCAAAACACGCTGGTGGGCGCTTCGGTGGGTCTGGGCAACCAGGACTCGAAGGCGAAGGGCATGCCGGGTGAGTCGAAGGTCAACAGCGTGAGCGTGGGTCTGTACGGTTCGCATCTGGCGGCCACGAACTGGTTCGTCAACGGTGGCGTGTCGTACACGAACCACAGCGTGAAGACGGATCGCACGGTGGCCGCACGCAACGCGTCGGCCCGACTGTCGGGCAAGACGAGCGGTCAGACGTTCGGCATGTTCGGTGAAGTGGGCAAGCGCTTTGGCGTGTCGGGCGTGAACATTGATCCGTCGGTGGGCGTGCGCGTGGCGTCGACGCGACTCAATGCGTTCGACGAGACGAACCGCGACGGGCAGGGTACCGACGGCCTGAAGGTGGGTTCGCAATCGCAGACCTCGACGCGCGGTGTGGTGGGTGTGCGTCTGTGGCGCGAAGTGGCGAGCATTGGGGGTGGTAAGGTGGCGCCGTCGCTGCGCCTGTCGTACGAGCACGAGTTCGGCAACACGCAGAGCAGCCTGACGAACGCGATCTACGGCGCGCCGAGCGGCTTCACGGTGAAGGGTCCGAAGCTGGGCCGCGATATCTTCACGGCGGACCTGGGCGTGGACATGCAGCTCAAGAAGCAACTGGAAGTGCGCGTGGGCGGCAACGTCAGCGTGCGCAAGGGCGAAAGCGCGCTGGGTGGCGGTATCTCGGCGAAGTATCGCTTCTAAGGGCGTGAGCAGGACGCTTTCCTCGCAAGGGGAAAGCACGGATCGCTTCCCAAGGCGATCCTTCAGGGGCAGGGCGGGCGTTACACCGTTGCGTCACGCCCCGCGTAGAAGGAATGGAAACCCGTCGTACCCGAAAGGGCGCGGCGGGTTTTTTATTTTCGGCGTGTGATGACGGCATCTCGCCGTCTTGAGGCGACCGGCTGGGTGGCAAAAGACGTGCCGCTGAGCGGAAATTGTTCAGTGGGAAATAACGCACTTCACGCAATTGCCCGTTGCTTGCGGACATCATTTTTTGATTAATTAGGATATCTATTGTGGTGAAAGTGTTTTTATTGGGATTTATCTTTTATTTGATTGATGTCTTTTTAATATTTATCCCAATTTTGTAAAGAATAAATTCTTGGGTTAAGTATCAAATTCAGGTGCTTTTGCATCGATTTCGATAGTCCGGATTTTAGACTTCGTGAGCCTTGACGCAGGTCGTCGTGCCGTGTCTGGAGCGTGATGGAGCGATTCGTCACTTTTCACGAATTAATTTATGGATTATCGAATGCAAAAGAACCATCCGAAGTCGAACGCTCTGCGTCAGACGAAGATTTGCATGGCCGTCGCGGCCGTGGTGACGGCGGCAGCGCTGCCCGGCTATGCGGTGGCAAGCGACGCCGTGTCGCCTCAGGTGCCGCAGTGGCAGGCAGAGAGAAATAACAGCATCAAGGTGCTCGGGGAAAAACGAGGCGCGATTGTGCTGGCGAAGGAAAGCAATTTCCGGGCGAATTTGGAATTAAAAAATAACCAGGAAATTGCGAATATTGCTTCCGCCCTCAGAGATGCGGTGGGAGCTGAAGGTAGCAATGCAGATAAATTCTCGGCTTTTCGGGCGGTAATGCCGCATATTGAAAAGGCAAAGTCGGATTTGGATGGCCGTCGAGGTTTGGACGGCGACTTGTCCGTATTGGATAAAAAGCACCACGCCGCGCTGACGGATCTGGCGGCCGCTGTGCGTAGTATCGACAACGAAAGCAAGCTGACCTCGGGCGCTAAGCGAAACGCTCTGAATTCGCTCATCGACAAGCGCACTCATGACGCGGCTGTCACCACTGCCCAGGACGCTGCCACGAAAGCGCAGCAGAATCTGACACTGCTCAACCATAAGCTCGCCTCGTTGTCGGCTGTCGGGAATGCGGAGGATTCGGCTCGACTGGCTTCCACCTATCTGCTCGACGTCAATGCCGATAGCGCTGACACGAACGCGAAGCAGTTGATGTCTTGGGGGGACGCGAACCTGAAAGCCTTTGCGAATCAGGCGGCCGTGGGCGCCGGTGATGCGCAGACGAAGATCGTCAAAGGCGCCACCCTCGAAATCGGCGGTTTCTCCGGCCGGGCATCCGATGCGATTCACGGCGCAGCCGAGTTGGCCAGCGTTAAAACCCGTGAAATCGGCACCCTTCGCGCACTCGAAGGCGCCGAGCATCAAGTGGGTGTCGTTGGCGGCGCGCTGAACGTCAACCAGGCGATCGAGGGGAGCGGCAAGCTCGCCGTGCTGGTAGGCGCCGACGGCAAGCTCAACTTCTCGGACAAGGGCGTCGGTATTGCCGACGATGCAGCTAATGTGACGCTGATGGCTGGCAAGTTTGGTGCAGGTAACGGCGCGGCCGGACACATCGCATTCGGAGAGAAAACCAGCGCCGGTAACGCGAAAATTGAGGTGATCGACGGTGGCGGGCTTACGTTTGATCGCGCCAGTGCGGCAACCGCGACGATTGCGCTTCGCAACGGTGGTGAGTTGACCTTCGCCGAAGGTTCAACCGCGGGCGCGAGCACGATCTCGGTGGGCCGCGCGTTTTCGCAGGCCGAGCTTGACGCGTTGCCGGAAGTGACCGGGTTGGCGAAACGCGATCCGTCGATCGCTGCCAAGGTGACATTCGACGGTGCTTCGGTAGGCGATGCAATCATCGCTAACGGCGGTACCCTCACTGTTGCCGCCTCGAATCTGCGCACGGCGACGATCACCAATGATGTCACCGGCATGGCGACCATCAGCGGTAAGTTGGTCGATGTACTCGACGCGGACGGCCAGCCGGCGGTCGACAGCAAGGGTGTTCCGACGAAGCAAATGCTGAAGTCGCTCGGCGGCGCAGCCAAAGTCACCAACCACGGCACGCTGAAGATCCAGGACACGGACCTTCAGGACATGGCGTTGATCAATGCGTCGGGCAATGCCTCGATCTCGACGTCGGAAGGTGGTAATGCCATCGTTGCCAACGTTGACGGGGCGACGCTGTCGTTCACCGCCACGCAACTCGAGCAGATGCACCTGACGAATTCGGGCATCGTCAACATGGCCGATGGCGTTACGGCGCATCAGGCCAAGATCGACATGGTCGCCGACGGCGTCCTGGATATTTCGAAGGTGAGCGTTACGCATGCTGACGGCGATCCGGACAAGACGCTTTCGATCGGTTCGTTGACCGGTACGGGCGCGATTTACACCGGCGATACGGCGCTTGTGCTCGGCGCATTGAATGGCGACGATCGTTTCGCCGGTTCGATTTCGCATGGTGCGCCGCCGGCCCCGGTGGACGTCGAAGCAGGGCAAACGTCGGAGACGCTGCGCATGGCGTCGGACGCTACGCTGGACGACGCGGCTCCGCTTACCGCGAAGGTCGTCCGAGTGGCCAAGGTCGGCACGGGCAACCTGACGTTGGCCGGAGACCAAAGCGGTGTCTCGATCCTGAACGTGGATGGCGGTACCGTGACGGCGGCGCATGCCAACGCACTGGGCTCGGGCACCGTGAACGTCGCCAGTGCGAGCACCGTTTCGTTGAACACGAACGTCAGCGGCGTGAAGCACCTGCAGAACGACGGTACGGTCGATCTGGGTATGAACAGGCTCGAGGTTGGCACCTATGCCTCTGACGCGGGTGCGACGATCAAGTCGCGCGTCGAGAAGGTTGAGGGTGACCTCGTTGGGGGCCAGATTCACGTCACGCAAATTGGCGACTTCAGCAATACGAAACTCGACGTTGCAGTGGCCGATGACATTGAAGTCAGCGATCTCCTCGGCAACTTCCAAGTGGTGACTTCCGAAGAGAATGCCGCCGTGCTAGGCGGGGAAGTGACCGTGGGTAGTATCACTGGGGGCAAGCAACCGGATCCGACGATTACGGACCCGAAGGACCCGACGGACCCGACGACCGGAACGGGCATCGAGACGACGATCACTGAAAAGAATCTCGTCAAATTCCTGGCAGCCGACGGTGGCTACTCGGCCAATGAGCGCGCAGTGCTGGCGTCGGTCGATGGCGTGACGGTGGGCGATCTGGCCTCGGGCAAGATCGGCGGCAAGGTGCTCTCGGCCATGGCGCTGCAAACGGCCGGCTCAGAAGAGCAACGTCGCTCGGCCCGTCTGCTCTCGGGTGAATCGCTGGTGAACAACGCCACGGCCGCTCAAGGTGCAGCCACGTCGTTCCAGCGCGGCATGCAAACGCGCATGATCGCCGGCGGTTCGATGTTCGACGACACGACGGCCAACGGCGCGATGGCGTCGGACAACGGCATTGCCGGTTGGGCTTCGTTCAAGGGCGGTAACGCGAGCCAGCGCGGCGACGGCATGTCGTTCGACGTGAAGGGCCTGGACGGTGCGATCGGTATCGACAAGCGCGTGGGTCAGAACACGCTGGTAGGCGCTTCGGTGGGTCTGGGCAACCAGGACTCGAAGGCGAAGGGCATGCCGGGCGAGTCGAAGGTCAACAGCGTGAGCGTGGGTCTGTATGGTTCGCACCTGGCGGCCACGAACTGGTTCGTCAACGGTGGTGTGTCGTACACGAATCACAGCGTGAAGACGGACCGCACGGTGGCCGCACGCAACGCGTCGGCGCGCCTGTCGGGCAAGACGAGCGGTCAGACGTTCGGCATGTTCGGTGAAGTGGGCAAGCGCTTTGGCGTGTCGGGCGTGAACATCGATCCGTCGGTGGGCGTGCGCGTGGCATCGACGCGACTCAATGCGTTCGACGAGACGAACCGCGACGGGCAGGGTACTGACGGCCTGAAGGTGGGTTCGCAATCGCAGACCTCGACGCGCGGTGTGGTGGGTGTGCGTCTGTGGCGCGAAGTGGCGAGCATCGCGGGCGGCAAGGTGGCGCCGTCGCTGCGCCTGTCGTACGAGCACGAGTTCGGCAACACGCAGAGCAGCCTGACGAACGCGATCTACGGCGCGCCGAGCGGCTTCACGGTGAAGGGTCCGAAGCTGGGCCGCGATATCTTCACGGCGGATCTGGGCGTGGACATGCAGATGAAGAAGCAACTGGAAGTGCGCGTGGGCGGTAACGTCAGCGTGCGCAAGGGCGAGAGCGCGCTGGGTGGCGGTATCTCGGCGAAGTATCGCTTCTAAGGGCGTGAGCAGGACGCTTTCCTCGCAAGCGGAAAGCGCGGATCGCTTCCCAAGGTGATCTGTCTGGCGTAGCGAATCGTCATGATCCGTGCGCCTGAGGCTTCAAACCATTGGGTCGAAACCCCCGTTACTTATCGGTAACGGGGGTTTTGTTATTGGGAGACGCTTTCTGAAAGCGGAGATAAAACCGTTGAAAAAATGCGCCGGTTGGTGGGCCGATTGGCGCGCCGATCATTCGCGCCAGTGTGGACCGATCCGGTGAATTCCAAGTGCACTTCGCGCTGCCGGTGACCTCCTGGTGCTTCCCATGTTGTGAGGGATAAGGGCTCAAATTTTATTGAAGTATTGGCGGATTATTGACATTCCAATGGTTTCCATGGGGATTTTCACTTTGATTTTCGTGGGAAATGTCCCAAGGCGAGGGTTTGGGATGAGTAAATTCCCAATGCCCCGGTTCAAAGACCGTTAATACGTTAATCACGTCCTAAGATTCGTGTCACTCATCGGATGCAACGCAACTTGCGGATTGGCATTCGACATTGGAGCGGCCCCACGTATCTGAGGACACAAGGACTCTCTTAAAATAACGGATAGTCTTGTGTCTATCAGTAAGCCTA
>NZ_CABPSL010000038.1 GCF_902459665.1 Pandoraea cepalis
GAACAGGACCGTGAAACAACTCCACGCCGATGATAGTGCGGATACCCGTGTGAAAGTAGGTAATCGTCAGGCTCCCCCTAAAAACCCCTTGCTAACTCGTGTAGCAAGGGGTTTTTGCTTTTTCCCGGTGATATCGCCCAGCTCAGCCTCTCGCGCCTGACATCTGTCTGGCTATTGGGACGGAATTCGGTCAGGGTCCCATACTGCAAACTTAAATGCGGGCATGACGGTGACGGTGACGGTGACGGTGACGGGGCCGACGGTGCCCCGCAGACGACACATTACGGCGGCCGTTGCCGACAGCCTGCGCTACTGAGCGTCGAACGGCAGCCGATATTGCGCAGGGTCTTCGGGGCATGGTCGACGGCGACGCAACAGCGCCGCGCTGGGCTTGTCGGGCGTGGGGGCCGGTGGATCTAGCGAACTGAGGCGAAACGCCGGGCGGCTCAGCGGCAGAACGGCCAGGAGTGCCGCCTTGCCGCGTACCGACGTCGGGATGTCGTCTTCCACTGCGACCGACTGAGCGTCAGTGACGTCGTATACGACGGTATCGCTCGCCTGATGCAAGGCGGCAAGGCGTCGGCCCAGTAGTCGGTAAATGTCAGGATCAAAGCCGGTCACGGCAGGCAAGGTGTCGACGAACGCGTCCAACGCGTCACGCGACGTCACAGTGCCCAGATACTGCCAGCGGTCGATCACGTGGTAGTCGACCTCCGAGGTATCGGCGCTGCGTTCTTCAACCGCGATAGGGCCTTCGTACGGCCACGTTTCCAACCGTAGCGTGGCGAGCGCTTGGCGAACCCGCTCGGTGTGCGCGGCGAGCGGCATATCGCCGACGCAAACACCATCACAACGCTTGACCTGGTATCCGAAGCACGGCCGGCCGGCACCCACGGTTTCCAACCCGAGCTGCGCGCAGCACAGACGATGTTGGTCCGCCAGCGTGCGCAGCGCGCTCTGCGCACGCGTGCGCGACGAGAAGGTGCCGTACAAGGCCTCGGCGCCGGCAAAATCGACCGCCTTCGCGCTGACGAGCTCGGGCATGTCGGCATCCGGCGTGAGTTGCCAGCTATAGAGTTGCGAAGCACGGCGCAGTTGACGGTTATGTACCGGCTGCAACTGCTTGACGAGTTGCGACTCAAGCAGCAACGCGCCAAGCTCGCCCGCCGTGCGGCGCGCTTCCACACGCCGGATTTCCTGCGAGATGCGCAGATCCTTGGCAACCTGATGATCGCTGGAGAAATGCGAACGCACGCGCGCGCGGATGTCGACGCTCTTGCCCACATACAGCAGCGTGTCGCCTTCGCCATAGAAGAGGTAGACGCCAGGGCGGTTCGGCAAGGCATCGATGGCGTCGTCCGGCAACTGCGGCGGCTGGCTCGAACGTTTGGTTACGCGTTGCACCGCCTGCTCGATCAGATCGGGCGTGTAAATCGTGTGAAGCTTTTGCCAGAACTGCCAGAGAAGATCGGCGTCGGCGAGCGCGCGGTGACGGCCCAGCGGGGCGAGGCCGAAGCGGGCGATCAGCGCATCCAGACCATGCCGCGCCGCCGAAGGAAACAGCAGACGCGACAGACGCACCGTGCACAAAACATCGGCTTGGAACGCGATGCCGGCACGCCGGAATTCGTTTTTGAGAAAGCCATAATCGAAGCGCGCATTGTGGGCGACAAACAACTTGCCTTGCAGACGTTCCGCCAATCCGTGCGCCAGCGACTCGAACGACGGCTGACCGCGCACCATCTCATTGGTGATTCCGGTCAACTGCTGGATGAACGGGGGGATCGGTTCGGCCGGATCGAGCAGGGTGCTCCACTGTTCCACGCCATGCGGGCCGACTTCGACCACGCCGATCTCGGTGATGCGGTCGCCGAGCGCATTGCCACCCGTCGTCTCCAGATCGACGAAGACCATCGGCGCCGGCAGCGAGCGGGCGAGCGCGTCGGGATCCATCACATCGCGGATCGCGGCGTCATCGGCGTGCTCGATTGCGATGTCTCGCATGTCATCGGTCGCGTTGCGCTTGCGCACTTCGGCCGCGCTCAGGCCGGGCATGCCGGCGCGTTGGCGTGCGACGCGATCGGGCGGACGGATCGGTCGGACGGGAACGGCGCCGCGTCGTCGCCAGGCAGGTCGTCACCGGCGAATGCTGCGGCGATGGCACGGAATACCGCCGGTGCCGGGGCGTCGGGCCAGTGCAGATCGACGAGTGCATCGAGCTGCGGTAACGCGCCGTCGCGACGCAGCGCCTCGTCGCCGGGCAGGCGCAGCAGCCGCGCCAGCGCCCATGCTTCATGCCGTGCATGCAGGCCAATATCCGCCTCTGCCTCGTCGGCAATGGCGAGGAGCGTGCGCCAGTCAAGCGTCAATGCCGCTGCCGCTTCGCTCGAATTATTCGCTTCGTTCGATTCCTCAGGGGCTGTCGCAACGGCGGCAGTGCGTGCCGATATGGCTTTCGCGGTCCCCGCACGCTGTTGCGCGTAGCGCGCGGCAATCGCGCTCACGATGCCAGCAAGGTCGCGTTCGGCAGCGCTCAGTGCCAGTTGATCCCAGTCGATGGTTTCCATAAGACATTCCTCGATTGGAGGACATGATACTGTATAAAATCACAGTGCGCGAGTGACGTGACCTGACCTGACCTGACCGACCCGACGGGGTCGCCGCCGTCGTCGCCGCATGTAATACTTTACGCCATACCCACCCTGCGGGAACCCGACCTCGATGTTGACCCTGTACACCTTTGGCCCGTCGTTCGGGCTGCCCGACGCCAGCCCGTTTGTCGTCAAGGCGGAGATGCTGCTCAAGCTCGCCGGACTGCCCTATCGGACGGATCGCAGTGGATTTCGGCATGCCCCCAAGGGCAAGCTCCCCTATATCGATGACGAAGGTGAGATCGTCGCGGACTCCACGTTGATCCGGTTGCACATCGAGCGTAAGTACGGGTTCGATTTCGATGCCGGTCTCACGCCCGAGCGACGGGGCGCCGCGTGGATGTTCGAGAAGGCGCTGGAAGATCATTTCTATTGGCACGTCGTGCAGGCGCGCTGGTGCGACGACGACAACTTCGCCAAGGGGCCGGCCTCGTTCTTCAAGGCGATTCCCTGGCCGGTGCGCCCACTTGCGCAAGCGTTCATCCGTCGCAAGATTCGCGGCACGCTGCACGCGCAGGGCACCGGGCGCTATACGCCTCAGGAGCAAACGCAACTGCTCAAACGCGGCGCACAGGCGGCGGCCGAATTGCTCGGCGACAAACCCTATTTTTTCGGTGATGCGCCGTGCGGTGCCGACGCCACCGCTTTCGGTTTCATCGGTAGCGCCGCGTCGCCGCATTTCCGCATGGCGCTGCGCGACGAAATCGCCAACCATCCGAATCTGATGGCCTACGTCGCGCGCATGCGGCGCGAGTTCTTTCGCGACGCGGGCGAAGGCTCGAGCGCTTGAGGCGTAACGTCCGGTAGGCAAATCGGCAAATCGGCAAATCGGCGATTTCACGACGTCACATCGCCGCGAATCGACATCGACTCTGCAGGCCGACGCCGGGCTGGATCAGCCCGCCTCGGAGGCCGTTTCGTCGCTCGGCAGCACGTCGGAGAGCACCAGATTGCGTCCGGAGATCTTCGCGGCGTACAGCGCGCGGTCGGCGCGCATGCACAACGCTTCGAGCGTTTCATTCTCGTGCCACGTCGCCACGCCGCCACTGAGCGTGTATTGACACACGCCGAACGGACCGGCCACCAGATGTCGGCTCGCCTGACTGCGCAGGCGCTCGGCAATGCGGATTGCCCCGGGTGTGTCCGTGCCCGGCAGCAGCACGGCAAATTCTTCTCCGCCCAGTCGCCCGAAGACATCGCCTTCGCGCAGGATATCGCGCACGAGCTTCACGAATTCGCGAAGCACCGTGTCGCCGCCCGCATGGCCGTGGGTATCGTTGATCTGCTTGAAATGATCGAGATCGATGACCACGATCGAGAGAGGCCAACCGCGGGCCACCGCCCGTGCCATCTCCTGACGTGCGAGGAGGTCGAAGTGTTTGCGAGACAACGCGCCGGTCAGATAGTCGCGGTTCGCGGCCTCTTCGGCGGTGGCGAGCATGGCGTCGTGAATCATCATGACCGCGCCCATCGTCATGGCGGGCATGACAATCGTGCCGATGGTGAGCATCACGGCGTTGAACATCGTGGGCGCGAACACTTCAGGGCCGGGGGCCGGCGTCCAGCCGAAGACCACGCCGCGCACGGCGTGCCCGATGGCGAACGCCGCCGCGAGGCCCGTGGTCAGCCAATAGTTGTAAGGATGCCGGCGCGGGGGAATATGCCGGGCAATGAGCACGGCCGTGGCCAGCAGCCACGCCGCGTGAAACGTCGAGACGATGACCACGCGTGCCTGTGGGTCGTCGGTGCCGTAACGCCAGAACACGATGGCGGCAGCGAGCACGCCGAGCGATGCTCCCAATGCCGGCCAATGCGGCGAGCGGCCGAGAAAGCGAGCACAGCCCGCGAAGTAAAGCAGCAGACTGCCCGCGAGGGTGACGTTGGCGACAGCAATCGACAGGAAGTCGGGGACGACGCCGCGCAGCGCAAACAGCGGCAGGGCAATGAGCACCGCAACGTTGGCGAAGCACCACTCGCGAACGCCCGCCACGCGTGAGCGCAGAAGAGACCCCATGATCAGCAACATCATGAAGCTGAGCAGTGAGGTGATCGCGAGCAAAGACGTCGTCAACATGGCGATGACCAACGGGGGGAAGCGGACATGTGTTGTGCATTGTAATGTACGCCGCTACGCGCGTTACATGCCCAGCACGCCAGTAGAATAGTCGGATCCGTCTTTTTTGTATCAAGGAGTTTGCGTCAATGCCGACGACCCGATCCTATCCGTCAAATCGCGCCCCCCGCTTTCGCTGGCTTCCCATGTTGGCGTTGACCGTCGTGGCCGTTGCCGGTCTTGCCGCGCGCCCGGCGCAGGCGCAGCAAGAGCCGCTGCAGCGCCGCGCGGCCCAGCCGCCGCTTTTCTCCAGCCCAGCCAGCAGCGCAAGCGCACCGGCGGCCGATGTCAATCGCGACGTGCGGCCCGCGCTCGAGGCCGCCAATCTTTGGCTGGGACTCACGGACATCAACCGTGGAAAGCAGAGTTGGGAGCAGGCCGCCCCGGTGTTCCAGCGCGCGATCACGGCCGACGACTGGGCGCAGCGCCTGCAAGCCGCGCGCGAGCCGCTGGGCCGGGTGAAGTCGCGCAAAACCTCGGATGCAGTGTTTACGCGCACCCTGCCCGGGCAGCCGGACGGCGAGTATGTGGTGATTCA
This sequence comes from Pandoraea cepalis, assembly GCF_902459665.1. Lineage (GTDB taxonomy): Bacteria > Pseudomonadota > Gammaproteobacteria > Burkholderiales > Burkholderiaceae > Pandoraea > Pandoraea cepalis. The sequence goes on from NZ_CABPSL010000038.1 coordinate 5,303, forward strand.
GTACAACACGGTCTTCGAGCACAAGGCCGAGGCCCATGAGATGGTGACGATGGTCTTCGGCATCGACAGCCGTTGGCGGGTCGCGGGCTATCTGGTGCGCTGAGGTCGGGCGGACGGGCGACGAGCAACGCACGCTCGCCACGCGTATCCCTTTCAGCAAAGGGAATCACGGTGTTCTTCTTGCAGCAACGAACGGTAATGTGACGAGCCCGACCAGATAGCGTGCAGTGGCCGGCGTGGGATTGTGGAAGCCGATCGGTTGATCGAGCCGCATGGCCAGACAATCGCCAGTGTCGAGCCGCCACGCGACGTTGCCCAGCGTGACTTCGATGGTGCCATCGATGACCCAGATCTGCTGCCAGACCTCATTCTCGCGCGCTCCGGTATCGTAGGCGACGCGCTCACCCGCGAGAAACTGCACTTCCACAAGCTGCAACGGTAATGCCCCCCGCAAACCGGCGCTGGGAGAAGTAGAATTTTCTCGTTAAGAGGGAGTTCTGCAGATGAAGAAG
>NZ_CABPSL010000039.1 GCF_902459665.1 Pandoraea cepalis
ATCTTTCTGACATATAACCCTCCGTACAAACAGGAAATTAACAAATTCCTCATGTACGTGAAACCGGGGCAGGATCAATTTCACAAAATGAGGCTATTGCTTCGGACGGAACAGGCGCAACGCGTTGATCCCAATCAATTTAATGATCGTAACGATGTCATAAAGAAGGCGCCTGGTTTGCGGCGTCTCGATCCAGGGAGCAGTTCATGATGTACGGTTGGGAGGGCGGTTCTCCAATGTGGTGGGGCGGAATGATTGTCGGGCCAATCATGATGATCGCGTTCGTGGTTCTGACGGTTTTGGCCATCGCATGGGCCTTGCGCGCGACGGGCCTTGGATGGCATTCGGATCGCAAGCGGCCATCTCGACTCGACATCCTCAAGGACCGGCTTGCACGCGGCGAGATCGATCGCGCGGAATACGAGGAGCAGCGGAAAATCTTGAGCGGTCCGTGATCGGTTTTGGTGGGACGCCTCCGGCGAACACTTTCCGTGCCTGTTTTAAGGTCATCACGATTTCGGATGAGACGTGGTGGCGTGTGACTCTTTGAGCGCGCATGGGCGTCGGTCGTGCACCGCAGTCGGCGCGTTTGTGATGTTGCCACTGTTTCTGTGATCGTGAACGTCCTGCACTGCACTAGTGCGCACGCTGAAGCTGAGCAGGCAGTTGCAGCGGAGGCACTCGAAGGTGATTGGCATCGCGATGGTGGCGGCACGCCTCTTAAAGTCGTCATGGTTAATACACAGAATCGAAACACATCGATAGCGCCTCTTCTTTTGTGGCCATTGTGCCGCCCTGGTGCAGCTCACATGCGATCTGACCTGTATCGCTGCTTGTGTGATCCAAATCAAGTTACGCGAAGCATTGACGAGCCACTATGCAGTGAGGATGCGACGCCGTGTCAATACGGCCGTTCTTTCGTTTTTATACCTACGAGGACTCACCATCATGAAAAAAATTGTTGCCGCAGTCATAGCGGGCATCGCCCTGAGCAGTTCCATGTCGCCGGCCATTGCCAGCGCGGATACCGGGTCGTCGAAAAAAGCCACGGCGGCTCAAGCGCCAAGCACCGTTGAATTTGACAAGAAACTGGCCCAGGCGCAGGAACAGATGAATACGATGCGCGCGCAGATGGATCAGATCCGTCAGACCCAGGATCCGCAAGAGCGGCAACGGCTCCTGCAGCAGCACTGGGCCACGATGCAAAGCACTATGAGCGCCATGGACGATCTGTGGGGGCCGAGCATGATGGGGCGTGGCATGATGGGACCCGGGGGAATGATGGGCGGCGCAGGCGGCGGATGGGGGCATATGGGAGGCTATTACTCCAAGCTGACGCCTGAGCAACTGCGGCAGCATCAGTACATGAACGATCAGTACCTGAACATGCAACAGCAGATGATGAACAACATGATGTTGAACCAACAGTACTGGATGGGGCCGCCAGCACCGATCAAATAAATGCATGGCTTCCTCTGCTCGGGGAAGCCGCAGGGCGAGCAGGTCAGCATCGATTCAGCTCGATAGCGCTCGTCATTCTGTATGTCAATGCAAGACACCTTTCATTTCTGATTGCGTGATGAAGCGCCTACGTCGCTTCCTAAGCAACATGCGTTGATCTTTGGTAACTCGGTGGACCTGCCGACTACCTTCAAGGTTCGCGAGGTCAATCCGGGGTCGAAGAGTGACGACGCTATTCGAGAGCTTTGGTTCCATCGAGAGCGAGCTGTAAGTGACTTTGCCGACCCTAAGTAGCATTGCTGATTGACTAGATGCTGGATGGAAATGCGCCAGCCTGGTCAACGTATGGATCCAACTCGGTGAGTAGCTTCAGTAACGACATCGAAGCGAAAATCACCATGGTGACGATCGAATAGATGAAGCCATTCGCTGCAGCCCGCAATTCGGAGAGATTCGTCTTACCCCAGAACGCGGATGCCCCGCGCGCCACGCACATCGGCCGAGCTACTGCTCCAATGCTCAGGATGCTGCCTGTCGTAGAAGGGGCAGCGGCTACCGACCCGGCTGATCAATCGTGCCGGAATATGCGGTTGTCAGAGGTAGTCGCTCGCGTGTTTGTACGTCACGCCAGCAAGTCGGTAGACACGGGAAGGTGCTGGTAGCACGCCTTCACGGGCGAATAAGTGATTGGCCCACCACTGGACCCGACGCGACTGGAAGGCTGAGGTCGTCTCCACTACTTCACGCAGGACGTGGTCACAGAGGGGTAATTTGGCACGATGCTTTTCGAGCCATGATATTTTTCCGGTCCGTCTTCCAAGCTCTCGCACGGAAATTCGGACGGGGACGTCACGTGAGGCCTGTATCTCTTTAGCCGCCAGGCCTAGCGACAGGGCTAGTTCAATGTCCCGTTGCTCCCACGCCCCCTTGAGATTGCTCACTCGAGCCAGACTGCTTACTTCGGGCATATGTGAGCGCAGCCATGCTCGGTCATTTCGGTACAACCAAGCGTAGCATCCCGGCTCGCGACTGCGCAGAGCCGTAGCGCTGTCGTGAGGATATTTTCTTCGGATACTTAGGTAGATGGCATGCATTTTTCGCCGTTGCTTCTTATGGCGGTTGGCTCGACGCTGAACTTGCAGTTCCATATCACGAACTAGGATGCGACCGACCGATGCTGTGCTGATGCCTGTGCGCGCGGCAATTTTCGTGATGGAGGCGCCTGCCCTCAGTTGAGTTTTGATCGCGGCGACGTCGCTTTCGAAAATTCGTTTGGGACGCTGTGCGATTCTTACACCTTCGCGATGTGCGATCGTCATGACAGTATGAACATCAATCGCCAACTCACGCGCTGCTTGCCGAGCCGAAAATCCCCGCTCCCACATTAGCTTAAGGACGTCACCAACTAGTGATGATGTTCGAGGTTCGCCCCTTCCCTGATGCATGTTCTGTGCTGCAATCACGGCTTTCGGAGGCGAAAAAAATGCGTCGAGTGTAGGAGAAAATGCACCTATCAGCATCAAATGCTTTAGCGGATGGGAAACTCCGCGTGGCTTACGCACGAGACTCGTCAGCCAATCATGGTCGCCGCCGATCGATCCCAGCAAGCCTGAAAACGGCTTGATTTCGCGCAACGGCGCCCAGTGCGCGGCGACAGCCCGTTGCAGTGCGACCACATCCACGCGGGTGGCCGATCGAGTGAGTTCGTGTCGTTCCAAAAGCGCCCGATAGCGATTTCTCAAGGCGTGAAGCTGGCCGTTGGGACGTTTTGACTTATTGAGCAACTCGCAACTTAGCGACGCGATACGAAGCAGGCTCGCTTGTGCGCATCGTGAGGGTTCAGGAACCGCCTTTGTGAATTGCGACAACGGCTCATCCGGCAAAAAAAGCACGTGGCGGTATTTGTGCTGCTCAATATGATTGCTTTGGTTGAGCGCGATTTCGTGAACTGGGCAGACCAATACACCAGGCAACTGGTGGACACGATGCCAGGTCGGCACTCCGAGCGTGCGCAGGTCCGAACTGGCACAGGCATCGCAGTAGCGCAGTGGGTTTGCTGCCCCGAGACGACTGCTTGGAAGCCCAAGGTATAGTTTGAGACTAGTCGCCGGCGTCTGTAACAGCGCACGCCGCGAAGCTTGATAGCGGCTCTTCTCAATAAAGGGTTTGAAGTACGGCAACATTGTATGGCGTTCGACGGCGTTCTGAAGCGCATCGTCTGCCATGCCCAAAGCATCGAAAATTTGCCGGAGACGGCCAGTCAGCAGATTGCCTAGGACAACATTATGTTCGCCAATGAGTTCGCTAATAGTGTCGTCGGTTGAGCGGTTACCACTGCGTCGATGCCATCGCGCTACCATGCCGAAAACAGTCTCCCCTGGAGCCGCGAGGATATGGAGTTTCGACATTGATATTGATTTAGCCGCCGCCGCGCCCGTTACCGAACAGCGAATCGTCGCCGACGACCCCAGATTGCTTTAACGCCTCGTAAGTGTTGCTTGATGTACCGGCCGAACGAAGATCATCTTCGGGAGTTTCCTTTGCGGCTTTGCCGCGGCTCCGGGGCGCAGTCTTCGGAGCCGTTTTCGCCGCGGCTACATCGTCAGCGTGATCTGCCAGCAGCGCATCTAACCGAGAGTCCAGGTCGGTGTCGCGCGTTGTGGGCGGCGACGTCCCGATCAAGTCGCGGTTCGGCGGCAAAAGATCTTCGAACGCGGAAAGCGATTTGAAAGTATTTTTCCGCAGCGCATTGATGGCCGGGTGCAGGAGTGTCAGTTGGTCGTCGTAGGTCGCGCGAATGCAGTCGACCGTCACAGCTTCGGTGCCGTCAAACATGGCACGCTGCTGAGCTAATTTAAACAGTATCACCAGAATATCGGTTATTCCCTGTGTGAGATCATAGAGCGTAAAAAGGAGGTCATCGTCTACTGCAGTGGGTTTTTTCGTCCACTGGTAAGTCCAGAGGCGTTTGACAAACTTGACCCACTCCTCATCCAGGTGAGAGCTGGGGCGCTCGATATCAATCAAACCGCTTTCGGAAGCGCGGCGAGCGTCCTTGAGTTCGCCTTGAAACAATCGCACAGCCTTGTAGGTACCGATCAAAAGGCTAGGCACTTTCAGGTGGTCGCGCAAGTCTTGGAAGAAGTCCAGCAGAGGAGCCGCACCCTGGGTTTTTGCAAGATCCAGACGTTGGATTTCATCGATCACAAGCAAGCCTACGAAGTACGTTGCGCAGTGTTGCCGGATCATCCCTTCGAGTTCGTCACGAGTCACTTTGCTGCGTGAATACATGCGCTCAAATTTGTCGACTCCCAATGCTCGATCTAGTTGTCGTGCGAATTCTCGACAAAAACTTGAGATCGAGCCGTTCTGAGGGCATGTCACCTTGAGCCAGACGATTTGCGTGATGGGAATCCGCTGTCCCTGAAAGGTTTCGTGCCTTATCACCTGATTGGGATAAATTCTCAATACCGCATCCATCGCGGTCGTCTTGCCTATCCCGCTTAAACCCACAATGGTTGCTTTCGATTCAGCTGCAATGGTAATGCCCCCATTTTCCACGGCCGCGAGAAGTAGAAACTAAGCGGCCATGGCCAGCCGCTGCTTCGGGGTAAA
>NZ_CABPSL010000040.1 GCF_902459665.1 Pandoraea cepalis
GTATCGACGGCCGGCGAAAAACTGGGGCTGACGCAGCCTGCCGTCAGTAATTCACTTAAACGGCTGCGTACAGCGCTGAACGACGATTTGTTCTTGCGCACCTCAAAAGGCATGGAGCCGACACCGTATGCACTGCATCTTGCGGAGCCCGTGGTTTATGCGCTCAACACGTTGCAGACGGCGCTGACGACCCGTGACTCGTTCGACCCGCTTACCAGCACGCGCACCTTCAACTTGGCAATGACCGACATCGGCGAGATGTACTTCATACCTCCATTGATGGAAGCGCTTGCGCAACGAGCTCCTCATATCCAGATCAGCACGCTGCGCCCGAATGCTGGCAATCTGAACGAGGATATGGAGTCGGGCGCGGTCGATCTTGCCTTGGGTCTTCTGCCAGAGCTACAGACCGGATTCTTCCAGCGGCGCCTCTTTCGCCACCGCTACGTATGCATGTTCCGCAAGGACCATCCAAGCGCCAAATCCCCCATGAGCCTGAAACAGTTCAGTGAACTGGAGCATGTCGGCGTGGTCGCACTCAACACCGGACACGGTGAGGTCGACGGCCTGCTTGAACGCGCAGGCATCAAAAGGCATATGCGGCTGGTGGTGCCGCATTTCATTGCGGTCGGCCCCATTGTGCACAGCACCGACCTCATCGCGACCGTGCCGCAACGTTTTGCCGTTCGCTGCGAAGTGCCTTTTGGTCTGACGACATCCCCGCACCCGGCCAAGCTGCCCGATATCGCCATCAACCTGTTTTGGCATGCCAAGTACAACCGGGAGCCGGGCAACATGTGGCTACGTCAGTTGTTCGTCGAGCTTTTCTCTGAAGCATAAGCGTCCAGCAAACCCATATTGACTGTCGCGGGCGGCCATGGCTGAATCAGGATGTCGGTGATCTGCCAACCGATGCGGCAGCAGTTCTTCCATGCGACTGGCCTTGTGCGTAGGCAGCCGGGTCAGAACTGCCTTCGCTCGCCAGTTTGAACACCGCCACCGTCTGCACCAGCTCCTCGGACTCGCCCTTCAGGCTGGAGGCCGCGGTGGCCATCTGCTCGACCAGCGCCGCGTTCTATTGCGTTGCCTGGTCCATATTGGTGACGGCCTCACCCACCTGCGCCATTCCCTGGCTCTGCTCAGTGCTGGCCGCGCTGATCTCGCCCATGATGTCGGTCACGCGCCGGATACTGTCCACGACCTCTTTCATGGTGGTGCCGGCCTGGCCCACCAGGGCGCTGCCTTGCTCGACCCGGCCCACGCTGTCCTCGATCAGGGTCTTGATTTCCTTGGCGGCCTCGGCGCTGCGCTGGGCCAGGCTGCGCACCTCGGCGGCCACCACGGCAAAGCCGCGACCGTGTTCGCCCGCTCGGGCGGATTCGACCGCGGCATTCAGGGCCGGAATGTTGGTCTGGAAGGCGATGCCGTCAATGACGCTGATGATGTCGGCTATCTTGCGTGAGCTTTCGTTGATGCCGGTCATGGTGTTGACCACCTGGGCCACAGCTTCGCAGCCTTCGACGGCCACGGCGCTGGCGCTTTGCGCGAGCTGGTTGGCATGGCGCGCGTTGTCGGCGTTCTGGCGCACATGGGCCACCATGCTGGAAAGGCTGCCCTGCATGTCCGCCAAGGCGGCCATCAATTGGCCGACTTCGTCGTTCGAACGCGTCACGATCTGCCCCGTGAGGTCGCCCTAGGCAATCTAGCCATCTGCGCAACGCGACTTACGCAAGACCGCGCCCTTTGGGGGAAGTACCACTTCCTGAACGGCTAGACGGTGTCTGACTGTCCTGACCTACAGGGCCAACCCCAACCGCGCCCGCCTCTGCATCAGAACCGTTTTTGCCAGGCGACCGCCGCGTTGATCTGCGAGTGGGTGACCTTTATCGGCACGGAGGTGTTGGGCTGACTCGTGTTCGTCAAGGTCTTCTGCAATGCGAATGATACGCCAAGGTCGATCTTGTTGTCTTTGCTGAACGCATAAGAAACGCCGCCGGTCAGGGTCGTGGTCGGGATGGCGGCAATGGCGGCCAACAGCATATTGTTTGGTATGGCTTCCTGCGCATAATGGAAGCCCGCACGGAACGCGAGGCTCGCGTTGTAGCGGTATTCTGCCCCCACGCCAAACACGTTGATGTCACGGTAGTTCTGCGGCAGGGACAGGTTCAGGTTCGCCCCCGTGCCCGACTGTACGAAGCTCACGTTGATGTCCTTGAACACGCTCGCGAGAAACACGCGCTGATAGTCGGCCGAAATGCTCCAGTGATCGTTGAAGCGGTGGCTAATACCTGCCGTGAACTGCGCGGGCATTTCGAAGCTGTGGACCGTGATCTGACCGTCGAGCGGGATGTTTCCGGCAACGGAACTCACTGCCGACAACGTTGCATGGCCGCCCAGATCGCCCACGTGCGTCTTGAAATTGTAGGCCAGGCCAAACACGGTGTCCGGCGTGAGCCGATACGTGAGGCCCAGCTTGCCGCCGATCCCCCAAGCATCGGCGCCGCCGCCCACGATTCCGTTATGCGCGAAGTTGATATACCCGCCCGACAGGCCTGGCACGCTGGCGAGCGCGGGCAGCAGCGAGCCCGATGCGCGGTGCTGGGCCGCGAGCGTACCGATTTGCGAGGCATCCAGCAGCATGCCGAGATTCAGCGAGGTCCAGACCGCGTCAAGCGAGCCGCCGACCGTCAGCTTGTCCGTGATGTCGTAAGACATGGCAAACGGAATGCGCAACACCAGGAGACGCGAAAAATTGTCGAAGCCGGTGCTGATGCCGTTGGTGGTCGTGCGCGATAGAAAGCTGCTGCCGCCGTACTGCGTGCCGAGCCCCCCTGCCGCGAAGACGCCCACCCCGAATGCATACTTCCCGGCACGGTACACGAATGCGGCTTCGGGCGCGAAGTAGGGACCGTTGTTGTTGCCGTGATTGCCAGAAGAAACTGATTCGCCGGTGGTGGCGTTTCGTATGTTGATATCGGTGCTGATGACATCCAGCCCGAAATCTAGATAGGCCCCATGCTCCATCAAGCCCAGCGTTGCCGGGTTCTCCATCATGGCGGCCGCGCCAATATCGTATGCTACGCCTGTGCCCCCCATGGCCCGGGACACGGGGCCATAGCCCTCCAGATTGAACACGTCAGTAGCGTTCGCATTGCCCATCGCAAATAATGCCACCGAAAAACCCACGATCACCCGCACAGCGACACAACTCTGATTGGTCTTCAATTTCGTCTCCTTACCAGATTTTTCTAATAATGGTATGAGCGTTCGCGCGCTCGCCCTCGCTTTACGTCGAAGCAGGTTTATGGCCGGATCAGTACCTTCATTGCGCTGTCCGATTTCTGATGAAAGACGGAGAATGCCTTGTCGACATCAACAAGTTCGAACGCGTGTGAAAAGTACTCTTGCGGATTGATCACACCACGCTCCATCATCCGCAATGCCTCCCACATGTAAGGCTGCGCGTTAGCGAAGCCATTCATGTGCAAGCTGATATTGCGCAGAAACACATCGGCCAAATTCAGATTGAAAGCTGAGTCGCAGAAAACGCCGATCGCGGCAACCGTTCCGCCGGGACGAACCAGATCGAGGCACATCTGTAGGGTTTCGGGATAACCGACCACCTCGATCACTTTGTCAAAGCCACGTCCGCCGGTTTCTGCCAGTGCTTTTTCTTTCCAGTCTCCCTGGTTCGCATCAATCGCGACGCACCCCTTTTTGCGCACCACGTCAAGACGATGGGCAACCTTATCGAGGATAACCACGCGCCCTGGCCCTCTGTGCAGCGCGATATCGAGAGTCATCATTCCCGTCGGCCCGCAGCCCACCAGTGCAACATTCTCCCCGACCTGGATATCGGCCAGGCGGTTAGCGATGATTGCCGACGGCAGGTTGCAGGAAAGCGTAACCGCCGCTTCATCGGGAATTCCCTTCGGCACATTCATCGCGTGGCCATCCGCGTGAGGAACGATCAGGGCCTCCGCATGAGTTCCATTGATGCCGCCGAAAGGTACGCCGAATCCATAGACCGCGTTTTTGGTAGTCTCGCAATGTGCGGTCTGCTCGACCTCGCACATGTAGCAGTGTCCGCATGAGACTGAGTACCCCATACTGATGCGATCACCCTGCTTGAAGCGCCCAACGCTCTTACCGATCTCCACGACTTCGCCGATCAACTCATGACCTGTTTGGGACTTGCCTTTTTCCATGATTCGGTTGGGGTTCATTCATGGCATGGTTTCCTTGGATTACTTAAATTGGGCTCGCATGGCGCCTTCGCTCAGACACCGC
>NZ_CABPSL010000041.1 GCF_902459665.1 Pandoraea cepalis
GTGAATGTTTTTGAATGACAGCAATGTCATGCAGTATTTGTTCTTTAACAATTTGGAAGAAGTAGTAGTACAACGGAAGCGCGTTAGAGATGGCGCGTGGAAATTGTACGGGTTGTGATTGTATCAACTAGTATTTAAGTGATCGAAAGATGACTTGGAATACGGCACAACGCGAAAACTCAACCTATAGGGACTGTGTCTAAAGACACACTCGTTATAGGGTCAAGCGAATAAGTGCATGTGGTGGATGCCTTGGCGATTACAGGCGATGAAGGACGCGATAGCCTGCGAAAAGTTGTGGGGAGCTGGCAAATAAGCTTTGATCCACAAATGTCCGAATGGGGAAACCCGGCCCTTTGGGTCATCCTAGACTGAATACATAGGTCTAGTGAAGCGAACGCGGCGAACTGAAACATCTAAGTAGCTGCAGGAAAAGAAATCAACCGAGATTCCCAAAGTAGTGGCGAGCGAAATGGGACCAGCCTTCAAGATTTAGCACCGGTGTTATCAAAACGGAATGGAAAGTCCGGCCATAGTGGGTGATAGCCCCGTATGAGAAAACCCTGGTGTGGAACTAAGCTTGAGAAAAGTAGGGCGGGACACGTGAAATCCTGTCTGAAGATGGGGGGACCATCCTCCAAGGCTAAATACTCGTAATCGACCGATAGTGAACCAGTACCGTGAGGGAAAGGCGAAAAGAACCCCGGGAGGGGAGTGAAATAGATCCTGAAACCGCATGCATACAAACAGTAGGAGCCTCGCAAGGGGTGACTGCGTACCTTTTGTATAATGGGTCAGCGACTTACATTCAGTGGCAAGCTTAACCGAATAGGGAAGGCGTAGCGAAAGCGAGTCCGAATAGGGCGTTCAGTCGCTGGGTGTAGACCCGAAACCAAGTGATCTATCCATGGCCAGGTTGAAGGTGCGGTAACACGTACTGGAGGACCGAACCCACTAATGTTGAAAAATTAGGGGATGAGCTGTGGATAGGGGTGAAAGGCTAAACAAACTTGGAAATAGCTGGTTCTCTCCGAAAACTATTTAGGTAGTGCCTCGTGTATCACCTTCGGGGGTAGAGCACTGTCATGGTTGAAGGGTCCATTGCGGATTACTTCGCCATAGCAAACTCCGAATACCGAAGAGTGCAATCACGGGAGACAGACATCGGGTGCTAACGTCCGGTGTCAAGAGGGAAACAACCCAGACCGCCAGCTAAGGTCCCTAAATATTGCTAAGTGGGAAACGAAGTGGGAAGGCTAAAACAGTCAGGAGGTTGGCTTAGAAGCAGCCACCCTTTAAAGAAAGCGTAATAGCTCACTGATCGAGTCGTCCTGCGCGGAAGATGTAACGGGGCTAAGCAATATACCGAAGCTGCGGATGCGAGCTTGCTCGCATGGTAGGAGAGCGTTCTGTAAGCCTGTGAAGGTGTCTTGTGAAGGATGCTGGAGGTATCAGAAGTGCGAATGCTGACATGAGTAGCGATAAAGGGGGTGAAAGGCCCCCTCGCCGTAAGCCCAAGGTTTCCTACGCAACGTTCATCGGCGTAGGGTGAGTCGGCCCCTAAGGCGAGGCAGAGATGCGTAGCTGATGGGAAGCAGGTTAATATTCCTGCACCGTCGTATGATGCGATGGGGGGACGGATCGCGGAAGGTTGTCCGGGTGTTGGAAGTCCCGGTCCCTGCAGTGGAGAAGGCGCTTAGGCAAATCCGGGCGCGTAATTCAAGGCTGTGGGGCGAGTACCTTCGGGTACGAAGCAATTGGAAGTGGTTCCAAGAAAAGCCTCTAAGCTTCAGTCATACGAGACCGTACCGCAAACCGACACAGGTGGGCGAGATGAGTATTCTAAGGCGCTTGAGAGAACTCGGGAGAAGGAACTCGGCAAATTGGTACCGTAACTTCGGGATAAGGTACGCCCTTGTAGCTTGACTGGCCTGCGCCAGGAGGGTGAAAGGGTTGCAATAAACTGGTGGCTGCGACTGTTTAATAAAAACACAGCACTCTGCAAACACGAAAGTGGACGTATAGGGTGTGACGCCTGCCCGGTGCCGGAAGATTAAATGATGGGGTGCAAGCTCTTGATTGAAGTCCCGGTAAACGGCGGCCGTAACTATAACGGTCCTAAGGTAGCGAAATTCCTTGTCGGGTAAGTTCCGACCTGCACGAATGGCGTAACGATGGCCACACTGTCTCCTCCCGAGACTCAGCGAAGTTGAAGTGTTTGTGATGATGCAATCTACCCGCGGCTAGACGGAAAGACCCCATGAACCTTTACTGTAGCTTTGCATTGGACTTTGAACCGGTCTGTGTAGGATAGGTGGGAGGCTTTGAAGCAGGAACGCTAGTTTCTGTGGAGCCGTCCTTGAAATACCACCCTGGTTTGTTTGAGGTTCTAACCTAGGTCCGTAATCCGGATCGGGGACAGTGCATGGTAGGCAGTTTGACTGGGGCGGTCTCCTCCCAAAGTGTAACGGAGGAGTACGAAGGTACGCTAGGTACGGTCGGAAATCGTGCTGATAGTGCAATGGCAAAAGCGTGCTTAACTGCGAGACTGACAAGTCGAGCAGGTGCGAAAGCAGGTCATAGTGATCCGGTGGTTCTGTATGGAAGGGCCATCGCTCAACGGATAAAAGGTACTCTGGGGATAACAGGCTGATACCGCCCAAGAGTTCATATCGACGGCGGTGTTTGGCACCTCGATGTCGGCTCATCTCATCCTGGGGCTGTAGCCGGTCCCAAGGGTATGGCTGTTCGCCATTTAAAGAGGTACGTGAGCTGGGTTTAAAACGTCGTGAGACAGTTTGGTCCCTATCTGCCGTGGGCGTTGGAAGTTTGAAGGGGGCTGCTCCTAGTACGAGAGGACCGGAGTGGACGAACCTCTGGTGTACCGGTTGTCACGCCAGTGGCATCGCCGGGTAGCTATGTTCGGAAGAGATAACCGCTGAAAGCATCTAAGCGGGAAACTCGCCTTAAGATGAGACTTCCCTGGGAACTCGATTCCCCTTAAGGGTCGTTCAAGACCAGGACGTTGATAGGTCAGGTGTGGAAGCGCAGTAATGCGTTAAGCTAACTGATACTAATTGCCCGTGAGGCTTGATCCTATAACCAGTGTGTTTTTCCTGGTGTGAGTGTCGTGCAGTGTGCCGATACAACTC
>NZ_CABPSL010000042.1 GCF_902459665.1 Pandoraea cepalis
GTAAGCGGCTGGCGAACCCATCTTGCGGGTCTCGTTGTGCCGACAGATAGTGTCCGCTTAAATTTAAGCGGACGCGATGATGGGCACAGAATTAGCGGTTAAGCGTGTACGGCGCTCCTACTCGAAGCAGTTCAAGAGCGAGGTTGTGGCCGAGTGCAAGGCTGGGGACAGATCGGTGTCGAGCGTGGCGCTCAAGTACGGCATGAACGCCAATATCGTGCACAAATGGCTTCGGTTGGCGGAGGCAGGGCAACTGGCGATGGCGACGCCGTCGTTCATTCCAATTGCCGCACCTTCGCGTGCGACGTCAATGCCCGCGTTACGCCAAGATATCCAGATCGATGTCGCCCGGGGCGATACGCGCATCATCGTGCGATGGCCCCTGGAGGACGCAGTCGGTTGTGCCACCTGGTTACGGGACTGGCTGCGATGATCCGTGTCGACCAAATCTGGCTAGCGGTCGAGCCGCTGGATATGCGCGCCGGCAGCGACACGGCGATGGCTCGCGTGGTGAAGGTGTTTGGCGCGGCCCGCCCGCATCACGCGTATCTGTTCGCCAACCGTCGCGGCAATCGCATGAAGGTGTTGGTGCATGACGGCATCGGCGTATGGCTGGCGGCGCGGCGCCTGAACAAGGGCCGCTTCATCTGGCCCGGCGAGGGGCTGGCCACGGAGCTTGCCCTCACGCCGGAGCAGTTGCAGGCGCTGGTGCTCGGGCTACCCTGGCAGCGCTTGGGCGAGCACGGGGTGATCACAATCCTCTGATGCCGGTGCAATCCGGTGTTGATCCAATGGGCAGCGGTGCCAGGCTCTGGCAAACTGAGCCCCATGAACTTACCCGCAAACCTCGACCACCTCAGCCCGGAGCAGCTTCGCACGCTCGCGGCTGAGCTGATCGCCAAGGTCGGCGAGAAGGATCGCGAACTCCACTACCGTCAGACGCGTATCGACCAACTCACGCATGAGATGGCGATGATCAAGCGGTACCAGTTCGGCAAACGCAGCGAGCAGCTCGACAGCACGCAAGCGAGCCTGCTCGACGAGAGCATCGATGCCGATATCGCGGCCATCGAAGAAGAGCTCGCGCAGCTAAGCACCCAGCCTGCAACGCCTGCCGAGGCGCCGCAAAAGCCCAAACGCGCGCCGCTGCCGGCAAACCTGCCGCGTACCGTCATCCACCACGAACCCGAGTCGAGCACGTGTGGCTGTGGTTGCGAGATGAAGCGCATCGGCGAGGACGTGGCCGAGAAGCTGGACTACGTCCCGGGTGTCTTTACGGTGGAGCGTCACGTGCGTGGCAAGTGGGTGTGCGCCGAGTGCGAGACGCTGGCCCAGGCGCCTGTGCCGGCTCACGTGATCGACAAGGGTATCCCGACGGCCGGGCTGCTCGCCCAAGTGCTGGTGGCCAAGTACGCCGACCACTTGCCGCTGTATCGTCAAGAAAAGATCTTTGCACGCGCAGGCTTGGCCTTGCCGCGTTCGACCTTGGGGCAATGGGTTGGCGTGTGTGGCGTACGGCTGCAGCCCTTGGTCGACGCGTTGCGCGAAGCGTTGCTCACGCACGGCGTGCTGCACGCCGACGAGACGCCAGTGCAGATGCTCGATCCAGGCAAGAAGAAAACGCACCGTGCCTATCTGTGGGCGTACTGCCCCACAAGTTATGAGTCCGTGCGCGGTGTGGTCTACGACTTTGCGCCGAGCCGTGCCGGTGAGCATGCGCGCGCCTTCCTGAAAGACTGGCAAGGCAAGCTCGTGTGCGACGATTACGCGGGCTATAAGGCGAGTTTCGGCGCGGACGTGATCGAACTCGGCTGCATGGCGCATGCCCGGCGCAAATTCTACGAACTGCACGCCAATCATAAAAGCGAGGTGGCGGGTCAGGCGCTGGCGTACATCGGCATGCTCTACGACGTTGAGCGCGAGGTGGCGACACTCAGCCCAGACGAGCGGCGGTGCGTGCGCCAGGAGAAGGCACGTGCCGTGGCCGATGCATTGCATGCCTGGATGATCAGCCAACGGCAAAAAGTGCCAGACGGATCGGCCATCGCCAAAGCACTGGATTACAGCATCAAACGCTGGGAAGCGCTCACGCGCTACCTCGACGATGGCAATGCGCCGATCGATAACAACTGGGTGGAAAACCAGATCCGCCCCTGGGCGATTGGGCGCTCGAACTGGCTGTTCGCGGGATCGCTGCGAGCGGGCCAACGCGCGGCCGCCGTCATGAGCCTGGTGCGTTCTGCACAGCTAAACGGCCTGGATCCGCATGCGTACCTGAAGGACGTGCTGGAGAGGTTGCCGACACAGCGCGCCAGCGCCATCAGTGATCTGCTGCCGCACCGTTGGACGCCTGCCGTCCGTTGAAACCTCATCCGTCAAGACGGGTTTGCTAGCCGCTTAC
>NZ_CABPSL010000043.1 GCF_902459665.1 Pandoraea cepalis
GACTTCTTCATCTGCAGAACTCCCTCTTAACGAGAAAATTCTACTTCTCCCAGCGCCGGTTTGCGGGGGGCATTACCTCAGGAACTCCTCGCTCGCGTAACGTCCAACAGGTTTCCCGTGTATTTCGCCTGCATCGCGTGCGGTGGCTGCTGCCGCGAGTTGCCTTGTTGTGTGCACATGTCGACCGTATCTTCTGACTATGGAACCGCGTGAAGATGTCTGCCCTGTGGTACCCGTTGTTTAGCTCGTCGCTGCCTCGTCTTCGTCGCCTCCCTCGCCGCCCTCGTCTCTCCCGGTTCCCGCGTCTGACGCCACGCACCGTCGCGCTCGCTCGCCTGGCGCTCTTTGGTTTGACGCTGCTCGTTGCCGGGCTGCCAGTCAACGATGCACTCGCGGTGACCGGCCATCATTCGGGCCATGGCAAGCACCACCTCCAACCGGCGAAGCACAAAAAGATGGCAGCGAAGACGACGTCGAAACCCGCTCGTCGGAAAGCAACGGCCGCGCGTACGCCGCACCATCGATCGGCACATCATCGGGCAAAGACCCATGCAGGCCGTAAAGCGGCGAAACCTGCGCATCGGGCGCAGACTACGGTGAAGCATCGGGCTAATGCTACGCGGCAGCATGCGACGCCGAAAGTGTCGAGAGCAGCGGGAGCGGTGCGCGCTGCCGGCGCGGTAACGAACGCGACCGCGCGCGTGCGCACTGCTGCCAAACCACGCCTGCTCGCACGATGCGGCTTCACGCCGGCATCACGCAAGCGGCTTTTCTCGCGTGCCGTTTATATTGTCGACGAGAATACCAAAACGCCGCTCTTCTCCCTGAACGCCAATCAAGTGCGCCCGATCGCCTCGCTGTCGAAGCTGATGACGGCAGTCGTCTGGCTCGATAGTGGACCGGCCATGCGTGCACCGCTCACGGTCACGAACGCGGATCGCGATACGCTCAAGTACAGCCATTCACGCCTGGCGGTAGGCTCGACGCTTTCGCGCGCCGACATGCTCCACATCTCGTTGATGGCATCGGAAAACCGCGCTGCTGCCGCATTGAGCCGCGACTATCCGGGCGGACGTCCTGCCTTCATCTCCGCCATGAATCGCAAGGCACGCGCCTTGAACATGCCCAACACGCGTTTCGCGAACTCGACGGGGCTATCACCGAACAATGTGTCGACGGCACGCGAACTGGCGCGCCTGGTGCGGGCGTCGAACGCTTATCCACTGATCCGTCGCTATTCGATTGATCATCAGCAACGGGTGAATACGGGCAAGGGGCAGTTGCAGTACGTCAATACGAACCGTCTGGTGCGCTACGGGAAAGTGGATGCAAGCGTCCAGAAGACCGGCTTCATTAACGAATCGGGGCATAACATGGTGATGCGCGTGCTTGTGCACAAACGGCGTCCCGTGATCGTGACGATGCTTGGCAGCGACACGCCGGAAGGCTCCCGCCTCGATGGCGTGCGCATCGCCCATTGGTTGTCGTGCTCGTTGCGATGATGCGCGGCACCGGCGTGTGAAGGCGCTCGCTTCAACGGCATACGTATCGCTCATTGGTTGTCATGTTCATTGCTACGACGCGCGTGTGATAACTGGCGCGGTTGGCATATCTGAGTGAGACGGCACCTTGGCGTCCGCGGGTGGTCCAGCGTGCTGATACGTCAGTCGCGCGAGGCCATGCGCAGGTGATAACGCCGTTCGATCACCCAGCGCATTGGGACAATCGAGGCGCCTCATTCGATCACCCAGCGCATTGGGACAATCGCGGCGCCCCATTTCGGCAACGGCATCCACCGAAGACCGTCCGGCGAACTGGTTCCGAAATGGTGGATTGGTCAGGGGAATTTCAGCCAGATCAAGCTGCCCCGTCACGACCATGGCATCGAGCCACGCCAAGGCAGGGCATTATCACCGCGGAAAAGCAAAAACCCCTTGCTACACGAGTTAGCAAGGGGTTTTTAGGGGGAGCCTGACGATTACCTACTTTCACACGG
>NZ_CABPSL010000044.1 GCF_902459665.1 Pandoraea cepalis
GTGCGTCTGCTTCGGCAGATAAGCTTTAAATTTATTGAGGCTCACATAAGTAATAGGTAAGTTAAGTAATTAACTTGTCAGCATACTTTGAGAGCGACCGGTTCGAGTGATTTATCACGAAAAACCGAAAACAGTAACAGGTTTAAACTGAAGAGTTTGATCCTGGCTCAGATTGAACGCTGGCGGCATGCCTTACACATGCAAGTCGAACGGCAGCACGGGTGCTTGCACCTGGTGGCGAGTGGCGAACGGGTGAGTAATACATCGGAATGTACCTTGTAGTGGGGGATAGCTCGGCGAAAGCCGGATTAATACCGCATACGCTCTGAGGAGGAAAGCGGGGGACCTTCGGGCCTCGCGCTACAAGAGCAGCCGATGTCAGATTAGCTAGTTGGTGGGGTAAAAGCTCACCAAGGCGACGATCTGTAGCTGGTCTGAGAGGACGACCAGCCACACTGGGACTGAGACACGGCCCAGACTCCTACGGGAGGCAGCAGTGGGGAATTTTGGACAATGGGCGAAAGCCTGATCCAGCAATGCCGCGTGTGTGAAGAAGGCCTTCGGGTTGTAAAGCACTTTTGTCCGGAAAGAAATCCTCTGGGTTAATACCTCGGGGGGATGACGGTACCGGAAGAATAAGCACCGGCTAACTACGTGCCAGCAGCCGCGGTAATACGTAGGGTGCAAGCGTTAATCGGAATTACTGGGCGTAAAGCGTGCGCAGGCGGTTTTGTAAGACGGATGTGAAATCCCCGGGCTTAACCTGGGAACTGCATTCGTGACTGCAAGGCTAGAGTATGGCAGAGGGGGGTAGAATTCCACGTGTAGCAGTGAAATGCGTAGAGATGTGGAGGAATACCGATGGCGAAGGCAGCCCCCTGGGCCAATACTGACGCTCATGCACGAAAGCGTGGGGAGCAAACAGGATTAGATACCCTGGTAGTCCACGCCCTAAACGATGTCAACTAGTTGTTGGGGATTCATTTCCTTAGTAACGAAGCTAACGCGTGAAGTTGACCGCCTGGGGAGTACGGTCGCAAGATTAAAACTCAAAGGAATTGACGGGGACCCGCACAAGCGGTGGATGATGTGGATTAATTCGATGCAACGCGAAAAACCTTACCTACCCTTGACATGTACGGAATCCTGCTGAGAGGTGGGAGTGCTCGAAAGAGAACCGTAACACAGGTGCTGCATGGCTGTCGTCAGCTCGTGTCGTGAGATGTTGGGTTAAGTCCCGCAACGAGCGCAACCCTTGTCCTTAGTTGCTACGCAAGAGCACTCTAGGGAGACTGCCGGTGACAAACCGGAGGAAGGTGGGGATGACGTCAAGTCCTCATGGCCCTTATGGGTAGGGCTTCACACGTCATACAATGGTCGGTACAGAGGGCTGCCAAACCGCGAGGTGGAGCTAACCCCAGAAAACCGATCGTAGTCCGGATCGCAGTCTGCAACTCGACTGCGTGAAGCTGGAATCGCTAGTAATCGCGGATCAGCATGTCGCGGTGAATACGTTCCCGGGTCTTGTACACACCGCCCGTCACACCATGGGAGTGGGTTTTGCCAGAAGTAGGTAGCCTAACCGTAAGGAGGGCGCTTACCACGGCAGGATTCATGACTGGGGTGAAGTCGTAACAAGGTAGCCGTAGGGGAACCTGCGGCTGGATCACCTCCTTTCTAGAGCATGCACTGGAAGTTGAGTGTTCACGCTTATCGGTTGTTGACTGCGTAGATCTAAGTCGGGTCTGTAGCTCAGGTGGTTAGAGCACCGTCTTGATAAGGCGGGGGTCGAAGGTTCAAGTCCTTCCAGACCCACCAA
>NZ_CABPSL010000045.1 GCF_902459665.1 Pandoraea cepalis
GGGGCTGTCATTAATTTCGTGTTTGAGGCATAACATGTCGCCAAGGAGTGACGATGCCTCGCAAACCGAAAACCCCACCGGCAGAGCTGCCGACGATCCCGGCCGAGCTGCTTGAGCAGTTCGGCCACGGCCCGATGACGGCCGACGCCATCAATGCCGCATCGCTGGCCTTCAAGAAAGCGTTGATCGAGCGTGCGCTGGGCGGCGAGATGAATCACCATCTCGGCTACCCGTCGGGCACGGCCAAACCGGCCAGCGTGACGAACCAGCGCAACGGCCGTGGTGCCAAGACGGTCCTGACAGAGGACGGCCCGATCCGCATCGAGGTGCCGCGCGACCGCGACGGCAGCTTCGAGCCGCTGTTGATCCCCAAACACGGACGACGCTTCACGGGCTTTGATGACAAGATCATTGCCATGTATGCCCGTGGCATGACCGTTCGTGAAATTCAGGGCTTCGTACAGGAACAGTACGGCACGGAAGTCTCGCCCGAGTTCATCAGCTCGGTCACCGACGAGGTGATGAGTGAAGTCACCGCCTGGCAGTCCCGGCCGCTCGAACCGATGTATCCGGTCGTGTTCTTCGACGCGCTGCGTGTGAAGATTCGCGAGGATGCCGTCGTACGCAACAAGGCGGTATATCTGGCGCTGGGCATCCTGCCCGACGGTACGCGCGACATCCTGGGCCTGTGGATCGAAAACACCGAAGGCGCCAAGTTCTGGATGAAGGTGTTTAACGATCTGAAAACGCGCGGCGTGAACGACATTCTGATTGCGGTGACCGATGGCCTCAAGGGCATGCCCGAGGCGCTGGCTGCCGTATTTCCGGCAACAACGCTGCAAACCTGCATCGTTCACCTGATCCGCAATAGCCTCGATTATGCGAGCTGGAAAGACCGCAAATCGCTCGCTGCCGCGATCCGGCCGATCTACACCGCACCGAGCGCCGAAGCCGCACAGGCCGAACTCGATAGCTTCGCCGCTGGACCATGGGGCCAGAAATTTCCGCCGGTCAGTGCAGCCTGGCGTAATGCCTGGGATCGCGTGATTCCGTTCTTTGCGTTTCCACCGGAAGTGCGCAAGGTGATCTATACAACCAACGCCATCGAGAACATCAACTCGCAACTACGCAAGATCATCAAGACCCGCGGGCACTTCCCGAGCGATGATGCCGCAACCAAACTTATCTGGCTGGCGCTGCGCAACATTACGGCCGATTGGGGGCGAGCGGCCAAGGACTGGAAGACAGCAATGAACCAATTCGCTATCCTTTACGCGGATCGATTCGTTCGACCGTCCGTGTAATTCTCAACTCGCCTTGAACACGGAAATTCTGACACCCCC
>NZ_CABPSL010000046.1 GCF_902459665.1 Pandoraea cepalis
TGAACCGCACCGGGAATCGTGGAGGCCGGTTGGTTTAAGTTAATGCAGGCATGTCAGCGATATTTCTGAGTTGCCCGTAGTAGTTTGCCTCAGCCTCGGCGGGCGGGATATAGCCCAGCGGTTCCATCAGTCGATGATGGTTGTACCAGGCCACCCATTCCAGCGTTGCCAGTTCGACGGATTCCCTCGTTTTCCACGGGGCGCGCCGATGAATTAGCTCTGCCTTGTACAGGCCGTTGATCGTTTCAGCCAGCGCGTTGTCGTAGCTATCGCCACGGCTGCCGACAGAAGGCTCGATGCCCGCTTCTGCCAGACGCTCGCTGTAGCGAATGCTGACGTATTGCGAACCCCTATCGGAGTGATGTATCAACGTCCCGTCGCCGCCCGGTTGCCGCGCGTACAGTGCTTGCTCAAGTGCGTCCAGAACGAAGTCCGTGGTCATCGACGAACTAACTCTCCAGCCAACGATACGGCGGGCGAACACATCGATCACGAACGCCACATAGAGCCAGCCCTGCCACGTCGAGACGTAAGTGAAATCCGACACCCAGAGCTGATTCGGTCGCTGCGCCTTGAATTGCCGGTTGACCCGGTCCAGCGGACGCGGCGCGTTTGTATCGGGAATCGTCGTGCGAACCCGCTTCCCGCGAACCGCACCACGTAAGCCTTGCTGCTTCATTAGCCGACCAACCGTGCAGCGGGCCACCACGATGCCCTCCCGGTTCATCTGCTTCCAGACCTTTGGCACGCCATAGACCTGCATGTTGGTCTGCCAGACACGTCTGATCTCGGGTTGCAGAATCTCGTCGCGTTTCTCGCGGGCGCAGCGTCGGGATGGATCACGAAGCTGTGCCGCATGGCGTCGGTAGCCCGACGGGGCAATCCGCAAGACCCTGCAGATCGGCTCAACCCCGAAGGTGTCTCGATGCTGGTCGACGAAGGCTTTCAGGACTTGAAACGGCGGTCGAGCTCCGCCTGGGCGAAAAACGCACTTGCGACCTTGAGAATCTCGTTGGCGCGGCGTAACTCCTTGACCTCACGTTCCAGCGCCTTGAGCCGCTCGCGCTCATCGGTGGTCACGCCATCACGCTCTCCCTGGTCGACCTGATCGCGCTTGACCCATTCGTGCAACGTCTGCGGCGTACAGCCGATCATTCGTGCGATCGATTCGACCGCCGCCCACATCGACGGATGTTCGCTACGCTGCTCGCGCACCAAACGTACCGCTCGCTCGCGGACTTCCGGGGAAAACTTCGTTGCTTTCTTGTTCATGGCTCGATTCTCTCAAGAATTCGAGCCTCCACCAAATCCGGTGTGGTTCA
>NZ_CABPSL010000047.1 GCF_902459665.1 Pandoraea cepalis
TGATCCTGCCCCGGTTTCACGTACATGAGGAATTTGTTAATTTCCTGTTTGTACGGAGGGTTATATGTCAGAAAGATCAGTACCGAAAAGGCGATACACGGACGAATTCAAGATAGAGGCCGTGAGGCTTGGGGAGTCGGTCGGGCAGCATGAGGCTGCCCGCAGGCTTGGCGTACCGGTGGCGACATTGGGAAACTGGATACGGGGCGCGCGCGACGGCGTGAATCCAAGCGACACTCACGCCACGACCGCGACACGAACCACTCGCCCACTGAACGAGTTGGAGGCGGAGAACAGCCGGCTGCGAAAGGAGTTGGCCAGCGCGAAATTGGACATCGAAATTCTCTCAAAAGCGACGGCGTACTTCGCGAAGGGGTCGCGGTGAAGTACGCATGGATCGATACTCACCGCGACCAGTACAGCGTCAGTCGCCTGTGTCGGATACTTGATGTCTCGCGCAGCGGCTATTGTCAGTGGCGCTGCCGAGGAGCGAGCAAGCGTGCTCGTGCCAATGCAGCGCTCGATGTAGCGGTTAGCACCATTCACCGCGCCAGTCGTGGCAGCTATGGCCGTCCTCGCATCGTGCGACAGTTGCGTGAGCAGGGCCAATCGGCAAGCGCCGAGCGCGTGCGGCGTAGCCTGCTACGCCTGGGTTTGCGTCCAGTCTACAAACGCCCCTACCGGGTCACGACCGATTCGGCGCATCGCCTGCCGGTGGCACCGAACCTACTCGATCGTCGCTTCAACGGCTGGACGCTTGATCGGGCGTGGGTCAGCGACATCACGTTTGTCAGGACCAGCGAAGGCTGGCTGTATCTGGCGGCAATCCTCGATCTGGCAAGCCGGCGCATCGTGGGCTGGTCAATGTCCGAGCGCATCAATGCGGAACTGGTCTGCCAGGCACTGCGCAGCGCGTGTTGGCAACGCAAACCGGCGCCAGGATTGCTGTTGCATTCCGATCGCGGGAGCCAATACGCAAGTCAGATGTACCGGGATCTGGCCGCCGATTTCAAAGCCAGTATCTCGATGAGTCGTCGTGCCAATGCCTGGGACAACGCCCCGATGGAGAGCTTCTTCAAGACACTGAAGGTCGAGAGAATCTATCAGGTTCACTATGAAACGAGAGCACAGGCGCGCCTGGACATCGTCGACTGGATCGAGGGCTATTACAATCGACAGCGCTTGCATACCTCGATCGATTTTCGTACTCCCGTCGACTACGAGGCCGCATTGCTTACCGCATGACTTGCTGTACGTGAAAACGAGGCAGGGTCA
>NZ_CABPSL010000048.1 GCF_902459665.1 Pandoraea cepalis
TGGAGCGGCCCCACGTATCTGAGGACACAAGGACTCTCTTAAAATAACGGATAGTCTTGTGTCTATCAGTAAGCCTAGTCATTACGTGGAACCCATCGAAATTCTGACCGAGCCGGAGCGCCGTCGGCGGCGCACGGCGCAGGAAAAAATCGCCATCGTGCAGGAGACGCTGGCACCGGGAGCATCGGTGTCAGCCGTGGCCCGGCGGCACGGCGTGAACCCGAACCAAGTGTTCGGCTGGCGCAAGCAATACCAGGAAGGCAGTCTGGCGGCGGTGAAAGCGGGAGAAACCGTAGTGCCCGCATCGGAGTTGGCTGCAGCCATCAAGGAAATCAAGGAGCTGCAACGGCTGCTCGGGAAAAAGACAATGGAAGTCGAAATCCTGAAGGAAGCCGTGGAATGGGGCCGTTCAAAAAACCTGATTGCGCGCTCGCCCTTGCTGCCGGGGGACGACCATTGAAAACGGTCTGCGAAGTTCTCGGCGTGGCGCGCTCTGTTGTGGCAGTGAAGCAGGCTCGTTCGTCTGACTGGCAAGACGGTCGCCGTGCCAAGCCCACCGACGACACGGAACTGGTCGAGGAAATCCATGGCCACGTGGCGCATCTGCCAACCTACGGCTACCGGCGCATCTGGGCGCTGCTGCGCCGCAGTCGCGAGATGGTCGGCGCACCGTGCATCAACCACAAGCGCGTGTATCGGGTCATGCGTGAGCACCATTTGTTGCTGCGTCGTCCCGGCGTGCGGCGAGACAAGCGGCGGCACGACGGTCGCGTGGCCGTGGATAGGAGCAATACCCGCTGGTGCTCGGACGGCTTCGAGTTCCGGTGCGACGATGGCACGCCGCTGCGCGTGACGTTCGCGCTGGATTGCTGTGACCGGGAAGCGATTAGCTGGGCTGCTACGACCGGCGGGCATAGCGGCGACGTGGTGCGCGACGTGATGCTGGCGGCCGTCGAGCAGCGCTTCGGCACCACGCAGACGGCGCAGGCCATCGAATGGCTGACGGACAACGGCTCGGCCTACATCGACCATCGCACGCGCAGCTTCGCGCGCGAGCTGGGCCTGGAGCCGCTGACCACGCCCGTACGTTCGCCGCAGAGCAATGGCATGGCTGAATCGTTCGTGAAGACCATGAAGCACAATTACGTCGCCTATATGGACAAGCCCGACGCGCCAACGGCGCTCTCGCGTCTGGCCATTGCGTTTGAACATTACAATGAGCGCCACCCGCACAAAGCCCTGAAATACCGCTCGCCTCGCGAGTTCAGGCG
>NZ_CABPSL010000049.1 GCF_902459665.1 Pandoraea cepalis
CCAGGGCAATCGCACGAAAAATTGTTTACACACAATGGGTTATGAATGGGGGTTGTAAACGGGTGCGAAGAAGCGTTAACTCTTGGTTTTGCCAAGAGCCGAGAGTGATGTGGACGACGAATACGAGCCGTTGAGTTTGCAAGACGCGTTTGGGGACCTGAAGGACCCGCGTGTACGCATCCCGGAGCATGATCTGACGGAAATGCTGGTGGTTGCACTGGCGGCGATCCTGTCGGGTGCCGACAGCTGGGTGGGGATCGCGTTGTGGGGGCAAGGACAACTGGAGTGGCTACGCCGGTACTTGCCGCTGCGCAACGGGATTGCCTCGCATGACACGTTCGGGCGCGTATTCGCGGCGCTTGATGCGCGGCAGTTCGAGGCGTGCTTTGTGCGATGGGTAAGCGGAATTTGTCCTGCAGTCGCGGGCCAGGTGGTGGCAATTGACGGCAAGACGGTACGGCGCTCGCACGGCATGGGGCGTAGCGCGATCCATCTGGTATCGGCCTATTGCGGCGCGTTGGGGGCGACCTTGGGCCAGGTCAGGACTGCCGATAAAAGCAACGAAATCACCGCGATCCCGGCATTGCTGGATGCCTTGCTGCTCAAGGGTGCGATCGTGACGATCGACGCGATGGGTTGCCAGCGGGAGATAGCGGCGAAAATCGTGGCTGGAGGTGCCGACTATGTGCTTGCGGTTAAAGGCAATCAGCCTGCGCTGCATGAAGCGATCGTGCAGCTGTTCGATGCACAGCGCACACAGTCTTTGCGTAGCGTGCGCTTCGCTGAGCACTGTCAGACAGGCAAGAAAGTGCACGGAAGAATCGAGACGCGCCGGTGCGTTGCGACCGACATGATTGACTGGCTGGATGAGGACGGCAAATGGGCCGGCCTGCGTTCGGTGGCGATGGTTGAGGCCACCCGCGAGATCGACGGCCGCGTTTCGCTGGAGCGGCGGTACTACGTGAACAGCCTGCCCGCTGACCCGAAACGGATCAACGAGGCGGTGCGCGCTCACTGGGCCATCGAAAACAGCATGCATTGGGTGCTCGATGTCGCCTTTGGCGAGGATCAATGTCGTGCCCGGGTGGACAATGCAGCACAAAACTTCGCGATCCTGCGCCGCATCGTGTCGAATCTACTGCGCGCTGACAAAGCCACGAAGGTCGGCATAAAGAACAAGCGGCTCAAGGCCGGATTCGATGAACACTATCGGGCTCAAGTGCTTGGAATGCAGGTCTCTTGATGCGATTGCCCTG
>NZ_CABPSL010000050.1 GCF_902459665.1 Pandoraea cepalis
TGACCTGACTGCTTTTTTCGTACCACTGGCGTCTAGGGAATCACGGCCCCGGTGGTTGAACTACATTCGCTGACCCGACGGAATTCGGCGGGGGTCAGGTACTGCAAACTCGAATGCGGGCGCACCTCGTTGTAGTGCGTGCGCCAGTCCTCGATCACGATCTTCGCTTCAATCCGATTGCGAAACCACTCCATCGCCAAGCATTCATCACGGAATTTACCGTTGAAGCTCTCGTTGGTTCCGTTCTGCCAAGGCTTGCCCGGATCAATCAACGCTGTCTCGATCTGCTCCTGTACCGCCCATTTCAACAACGCCGTGCTGACAAATTCCGGCCCGTTGTCCGACCGAAGATAACGGGGTGCGCCATGCACGCTGATCAACCGACTTAACACGTCAATGACTCGACGAGAGCGAATCGATCCCGCCACATCGATCGCCAGGCACTCCCGCGTATATTCGTCGACCACCGTCAGGCATTTGACTTGCTGACCGTTCGCACAGGCATCGAATACAAAGTCATAGCACCAAACCGAGTTGCGAGCTGCCGGTGCGTGGGGCCTTGGACGACTGCCTGCTACGCGGCGTCTACGACGTTTCTTTGGCACTTGCAAACCCGCCTGCGCCCAAAGCGAAGCGCATCGGTCACGACCGACCACAATGCCCTCACGCCCGAGCAATACTCGAATGCGACGCGAACCGAAGCGCGGGAATTGCCCCGACAATGCTCGCATCGCATCGATCACTGGCGCGTTCTTGCTCGGCATCTTGAGCTCGTAATCCAAGCTCGAACGGCTGACCTGCATCAGCGTGCACGCTCGCCGTTGGCTCAAGCCCCGTGCCATCGCAAACCGGGCTTGCTCACAGCGAGCCTGCACGCTCACCACTTTTTTGCGCCGATCTCCTTCAGGACTTGGATATCGAGCGCCTGGTCGGCGACCAGCTTCTTCAGTCGGACGTTCTCCGCCTCTAGTGCTTTGAGGCGCTTTACGTCGTCGCTGACCATTTCACCGAAGCGCTTGCGCCAAGCGTAGATCGACGCTTCGCTTACGCCGTGGCGCTTGGCCACCTCAGGCACCGTGTCACGATCCGCTTCACGCAGTATCCGCACAATCTGTTCGTCGCTGTACCGGCTTTTCTTCATGCCAACTCCTCATCTGAGCTGAGGAGCCATTATCCCTAGATTTGATTGGTACGAAATTTTCAGGACAGGTCA
>NZ_CABPSL010000051.1 GCF_902459665.1 Pandoraea cepalis
AGCGCTGTACGCAGCCGTTTAAGTGAATTACTGACGGCAGGCTGCGTCAGCCCCAGTTTTTCGCCGGCCGTCGATACGCTCCGGTCGAGCAGTAGCTGGTTGAAGACCACCAGCAGATTCAAGTCGATGTCGCGCAGATCCATGACCTCACCCTCACCATTATTCATGCTGGTGATTTTAACTATCAGATTTGATCTATAGCAATATGCCGCTCGACGCGCCAGAATCGCAGCCATTCGGAGACAATTGAAAAAAGAGCTTGCATGGAACTGGTAGTAGAACCCCTCAATTTGCGTTTGAACGCTGAGATTGGAAGCACCCTGCTTGACGTGCTCAGGTCCAACGAGGTCCCCATCTCTTATAGCTGCATGTCGGGCCGCTGCGGCACTTGCCGCTGCCGTGTGGTTGCCGGTCAACTTCGCGATAACGGGCCCGAGGCCGGGCACCCGCAGGCAGGAAAGGGGGCCTATGTCCTGGCCTGTCAGGCGATTCTGACCGAAGACTGCACGATCGAGATTCCTGAATCTGACGAGATCGTGGTTCACCCGGCACGCATCATCAAGGGGACGGTCACAGCGATAGACGAAGCCACCCATGACATCCGGCGCCTGCGCATCAAACTGGCCAAGCCGCTTGAGTTCAGCCCTGGCCAGTACGCAACGGTGCAGTTCACGCCCGAATGCGTCCGCCCCTATTCGATGGCTGGGTTGCCCGACGATGCTGAAATGGAGTTTCAGATTCGCGCGGTTCCGGGCGGGCATGTCAGCAACTACGTTTTCAATGAACTGTCCGTAGGCGCTTCGGTGCGGATCAGCGGCCCCCTCGGAACGGCCTATCTACGGCGCACGCACACGGGTCCCATGCTTTGTGTGGGGGGTGGAACAGGTCTGGCGCCCGTCCTTTCGATCGTTCGAGGCGCACTGGAAAGCGGGATGAGCAACCCCATCCATCTGTACTTCGGTGTGCGGAGCGAGCAGGACATCTATGACGAGGAACGCCTTCACGCATTGGCTGCAAGGTTTCCGAATCTCAAGGTGAATGTCGTTGTTGCGACAGGCCCTGCCGGCCCCGGTCGTCGATCCGGCCTGGTCACCGATGTGATCTGCCGTGACTTGCCCAACTTGGCGGGATGGCGCGCCTACCTGTGTGGCGCTCCGGCCATGGTAGAGGCCCTGAACCTGCTCGTTGCTCGCCTG
>NZ_CABPSL010000052.1 GCF_902459665.1 Pandoraea cepalis
CTGCTTGATTCGATAGCGCCATAGTCTCTGACGGAATTTCCGGCTGACATATTGACCGCCCTGGTCACTGTGGAACATTAAGTCCGTAGGCCGACCGCGTTGCTCGAACGCCATGTCTAATGCCTTCACCACCAGGTCGGCATCGGGGCTCGTCGAGAATGACCAGCCGACAACGCGGCGAGTGAACAGGTCCAACACCACGGCCAAATAAAGCCAGCGCCCCTGTGCCCATAAATACGTGATGTCGCCGCACCAGACTTGATTCGCTGCCGCCACATCGAACTCGCGATTCAAGACGTTCGGAATGTCGATGCGCTCCACCGTAGCGCGCTTGTATGCGTGGTTGCCAGGTTGCTTGCAAATCAAGCCGAGCTCGTCCATCAGACGGCTGACCTTAAAGCGCCCAATCGTCGTGCCTTGCTCGCGCAGCATGCCCATGATGCTGCGGCTGCCTGCTGAGCTTCGGCTCTCGACAAACAACTCGTGCACGCGACTGCGCAGTGCCATTCGTGCCGCATCAACTCGCGCTCGACGATGTCTGTATGCGTAAAAGCACGACCGAGGTATATCGAACAACTCACACAACATGGCTACCGGAACGCCGTCGCCGAACTGGTCGATTATTTCGTACGTTCTATCCCTTCCGACATCAGTAGCGCAGTAGCTTTTTTTAAAATGGTCTTCTCCCTCTCGAGGCGTTCAACCCGCGCTTCCAGCTCCTGGATCCGCTGCTGCTCTGGCGTCATTGCAGGACCCTGAGGCGTGATGCCTCGGCGTTCCTGGTGCAGTTGTTGAACCCAACGGCGCAGAACCGACTCCGCGACCCCGACCGACCGGCTGGCATCGACGTGGCTATAGCTCTGGTCGACGACCAGAGACGCAGCACTGCGCTTGAACTCAGGGGAAAACGTACGACGTTGCTTGCTCATCAGACACCTCTTCGTGGCGAGTATTTTCGCCTAAATTGGTGTCCGGGGAGATTAGACCACTACA
>NZ_CABPSL010000053.1 GCF_902459665.1 Pandoraea cepalis
GGTAATGCCCCCCGCAAACCGGCGCTGGGAGAAGTAGAATTTTCTCGTTAAGAGGGAGTTCTGCAGATGAAGAAGTCGAGATTCACAGACAGCCAGATATTGGAGGCGCTCAAGCGCGCGGAGGCTGGGCTTGCGGTGCCGGAGCTATGCCGGGAACTGGGCATCAGTTCGGCAACGTTCTACAAATGGCGCTCGAAGTACGGCGGGATGGACGCGTCGATGATGTCGCGCATGAAGGAGCTCGAGGCGGAGAATGCCCGGCTGCGCAAGATGTACATCGAGGAGAAGCTCAAGGCTGAGATTGCCTCGGAGGCGCTGCAAAAAAAGTTCTGAAGCCATCTCGCCGGCGCGAGATGGCAAAGCAGGTTGTGCAACAGCGCCGCGTGTCAATTCGTGTGGCGTGCACAGTGTTCGGCATCAGCGAGTCGTGCTACCGATACGAGGCGAAATTGAACACGGAGAACGAAGAGATTGCAGACTGGCTGATGCGTATCACGGGCTGTCATCGCAACTGGGGCTTTCTGCTGTGCTATTACTACTTGCGTAACGTGAAGGGATTCGGGTGGAACCACAAGCGCATCTACCGGATTTATCGGGAGCTGGAGCTGAACCTGCGCATCAAGCCGAAGAAACGCTTGGTGCGCGAAACGCCGCAGCCGCTGTCGGTGCCGCATGCCATCAACGAAGTGTGGTCAATGGACTTCATGCATGACCAGCTCGTTGACGGGCGCAGCATCCGGACGCTGAACGTGATTGATGATTTCAACCGCGAGGCGCTGGGCATTGAGGTGGATTTCTCGCTGCCGTCCGAGCGGGTGATTCGCACGCTGGAGCAGCACATGGAATGGCGTGG
>NZ_CABPSL010000054.1 GCF_902459665.1 Pandoraea cepalis
CTTTACCCCGAAGCAGCGGCTGGCCATGGCCGCTTAGTTTCTACTTCTCGCGGCCGTGGAAAATGGGGGCATTACCTGACCATACGCGCCAATTCGCGATGCAGTTGATCTTGCATGGTCAGTTTTGCGGGATCGCCATCGAACGCAAGGGCGATGCGAACGGGTGCGTCATCGAATGCCTTCGTGCGAATATCGGCACTCGCGGGGATGGCATCCGCTCGCCAGCGCCACGTCAGCTTGGCGCCTGGGTACACAGGAATGTCGAGCGTCTGTGCGATGCCGGACGCAGATTTGTCGACCGAGGCGCGAATCACCGCGATGCCCTGGCTATCGATCGTCTGTTCGTAATGGGTGAGCCGTTTGTTGCGGGTGACGAGATACGTCTCCCAGTGCGGGGGCAAACCCTCCGGATTCACGGCAGCGGAAAGGGGAGCAATGTCATCGCTTTGTACCGGCGAAGGCAATGCCGAGGCTTGTTTCGACGAGGTTCCCGGCAACGTACATCCACCAATCCCCAAGATAACCATGGCGGTTACAACCCACGCCGCTCCCGCACGCCATCTTGCATGGCGCTTGCTTCGATCCTGATTGACCACCTGTTTCGCTCCCCGAACTTCCACTAACCCCGTGGCCAAATGCTAAGCGAGAAACGGATATCGATCCAGACGGAATTTCCCAGAAAAGCAAAAACCCCTTGCTACACGAGTTAGCAAGGGGTTTTTAGGGGGAGCCTGACGATTACCTACTTTCACACG
>NZ_CABPSL010000055.1 GCF_902459665.1 Pandoraea cepalis
TGCAGCGCGGCGGCCACCGTGTTCAGGGTCG
Source organism: Pandoraea cepalis (assembly GCF_902459665.1). Classification (GTDB taxonomy): domain Bacteria; phylum Pseudomonadota; class Gammaproteobacteria; order Burkholderiales; family Burkholderiaceae; genus Pandoraea; species Pandoraea cepalis. Next base: position 32 of record NZ_CABPSL010000055.1, read on the forward strand.
CAGCCTTGATCGATTGATTGTCGTGTTCGGCAATTACAAGAATGCTCATCTCGTCGTCTCCCCTTAGATGACCTTGGCCTCAAGCTTCAGCTTCTCGACGAGCGCTGCCACGTCCGCCACCTTCACCCCCGCGCTGCGCTTGGGCGGCTCCACCACCTTGAGCGTCTTCAGGCGCGGGCTCACGTCCACCCCCAGATCCGCCGGCTTGACCGTCTCCAGCGGCTTCTTCTTCGCCTTCATGATGTTGGGCAGCGTCACGTAACGCGGCTCGTTCAGGCGCAGGTCCGTCGTGATCACCGCCGGCAGCGACAGCGACACCGTCTCCAGACCGCCATCCACTTCGCGCGTGACTTGCGCACGGTTGTCCGCCACCGTCACCTTCGAGGCGAACGTCGCCTGCGGCAGCTTCGCCAGCGCCGCGAGCATCTGTCCGGTTTGATTGGAGTCGTCGTCGATGGCCTGCTTGCCCAGGATCACCAGTTGCGGCTGTTCCTTGTCCACGACAGCCTTGAGCAACTTGGCCACCGCCAACGGTTGCAGCTCGTCGTCCGACTCGATCAGGATCGCGCGGTCCGCGCCGATCGCCAGCGCCGTGCGCAGCGTCTCCTGCGCTTGCGCCACGCCCGCCGACACCGCGATCACTTC
>NZ_CABPSL010000056.1 GCF_902459665.1 Pandoraea cepalis
CGGGCAACTCAGAAATATCGCTGACATGCCTGCATTAACTTAAACCAACCGGCCTCCACGATTCCCGGTGCGGTTCAAGGACCCAGTTACCGGGAAAATGAGGACTAGGTCACCCTACCCTGTCACCGCGATCACGCTGGAGGCGATCCCGACACTTGAATCTATGGCGGTTCGTAGTCTACAATTCGGGCAGCCGCAAGCGGCACCTGGTCCTATCCGTAACGCGGATTCTGACAAGGGACCAACTGATGGCGAGTGAGCACCTTTCGGGAGAATAATATGGATCGGGATAAGCAACTACCGCTGAATTTCGAACCATCTCAAGAGTCTCATGCGCCTGCATCTCAGATACTGCGAATTGATGATGCGCGGCCGACACTGGCAAGCAAGGGCGCTGAGATTCTGTGTATGCCGAGCAAGATCGATCGGGAGCGCAAAAACGCAGCGGACCGGGAAGCTGAGTTGCTCAAGCGCGTCCTTCGACGTGCATGGAATTTTTGAGGGGGCTGTCATTAATTTCGTGTTTGAGGCATAACATGTCGCCAAGGAGTGACGATGCCTCGCAAACCGAAAACCCCA